>OZ244170.1:227500-5211746 GCA_965216565.1 Bythopirellula sp. | reverse complement strand
CCGCCGGCGCAACCACAGCATGGCTCGCAGCAGCACTTCTTAGCAGCGCGACGAGCACGGCATCGCTCGAGCAGACCGCAACGCTTCTTGCAGCAGCAGCCACAAGGATCGCAGCAGGAGTCGGCACATCCGCAGGAAGGCTCACAGCAGCTGTCGGCACAGCCACAGCTAGCTTCGCAGCATCCGCCACCATTGCAGCAGCTATCGGCACAACCGCAGGAAGCTTCGCAGCAACCGCCGGCGCAACCACAGCATGGCTCGCAGCAGCACTTCTTAGCAGCGCGACGAGCACGGCATCGCTCGAGCAAACCACAACGCTTTTTCTTGCAGCAGCAGCCACAAGGGTCACAGCAGCTGTCGGCACATCCACAGGATGGCTCACAGCAAGAATCCGCACAACCGCATGCTGGCTCGCAACAGTTGTCCGAACAACCACAGCTAGGTTCGCTACCACAACCGCCAAGCATGCCGAAGAACGCGTTAGCGCTCGACGCACTGCTCAATGCGATTGCGACGCTCAAACCCAGCGTCGACAGAAGAAGGTTATTTTTCATCGGGAGGCTCCTAATAAAGGGGGGAAACACTTGTGCCGCTGTTCGTCGTAAACTCGCCTCGCCCGCACTTCGTAGTTAGTGGTTTTGTGCCGGTGCGATAATAAAGCGAACGGACCAAACGAAAGCGACTAACGCTCAATTGGTTATCAAGAGCTATCGTCGGCATTCTCACCGTAGCTTGACGAGATTCAGCAATTTGCCGACTCCTGTCGAATTCCCGATTGGGGCTGTCTGGCTCGTATCAATCGAACCAACATATGACGGTTATACGGAGAGGGAATAGATCCCGCAGTGACGTTAGAAGCCGTATAACTGGGCGCGGGGAATGAGTTCGGAATCGATTCGCGGTGGGCTGAGATTAGCCGGCAGCTTATTCGAGGCGGTTATTGAGCTGCCAGACGCAATGCCACTAAATAGGGCACCGGTTCGCTACCCAGGGCGTTGAGAACCGTCCCACCCGCGGTGAATACGTGCGTGACCCAATTCGGCTCGCCGTAACGTTCCAGCGACTTGCCGCCCTCGCCCCCGCCAATAAACACTTCCACACCGGCGTCGGTCATTCGCTTCAGTTGTGTGGTGAACCGTTTGGTACCCGCCTCGAAGCGGGGATCCTCGAACATTCCGAACACGCCATTGTGGAAAGCGACCGTTCCCGGCTCGGCCTGTTCGAGAAACGCGCCAATTTTCTGCTCGAACAACTCACTCGACTTGGGCCCGATGTCGAATTGCTGCTGGTCAGGCTCAAGACTATCGACCACCGATCCGTCCTCGATCACCGAATCAACGGGCACGACAAACTCGATGCCTTTTTCTCGCCCATCGATGATCATGGCTTTGGCCTGGGCGATCCGCTCGTCGGGAATGAAGTAAGGCTTGTCGGAGTGAGAAGGGTCCTCGGCCAGTCCCAAGCAGCACTCGTGGCCATCCACCTGAGCGATCGCCTTTTTCAGGGCCATCGCCAGGGAGCCCGCGGCAAACACGTGGCGGATTTTTCCTCGGCCGATCATGGCTTCCAGATCGTCGAGTTTGTCGATCTTGAGCCCGCTGAATACAACGAGATCCGTCGCCAGGCACTTCCGCATCGGCCCGTCAAACTCACCCGCCTCGTAATGTCCCATCGCCACGCGATCCATGGCGGCGGGGACCACCGTGCTCGAAGCATCGAGACTGCCGGCGGAGAATGCCTCGTGGATATAGACCTTAGCAACCTTCTCGGCAAATGAATTGGCAAAGTTGGTCAGCCTTTCCACGAACTCCGGCAGGTCTGATTTTTTTGCTTTCCACAGCACTCGTTCGATGTCGTAGCGACGCGTATTTTCGAGAACAAGAATAGTCCCGGGCTCGGCAGCGTCGATTCTGGCTTGAACCGAGTCGGCGACGGTATCGGTTTTTTCATCGAGCCAGTCAGTTACCAAGGGGACTTCGCACTCGAGCAATTCGCCCAAACGTTTGGCCACTTTGTCGAGACTGCCTTCTGGCTTGCGGCCGATGTGGCCGAAGACGATCAGCTTCCACCCGCGTTCTAGACCAAACTTGAGTGTGTCGACCATCGAACGGAGCCGAATGTCTCCCTCACCAATTTTGTCTCCCGGTTTGGCATCGACATCGCCCCGGATGGCTACCGGCGTTCCCGAAGGCAGGTCGCTTAGCGAATCCAGTCGGGGAATCGACTCAAGATAATCGACCAACTCCATGTCGGGGGCCGCAGCGCGACCCGCCAGTAAAGTCTCGCACCAGTCTGTCATCTTGTCGGTCGTGATTGGCATATTCGTTCTCGGTGTGGTGATCCCTTCGCTGACGCTCTGGGCTGGCCGTTGGTTCTTACGTTTCACGGGCCAGATTCTACCTCGCCAATGGTGGCAGCTTCCAGGTCTCTTTCGAACTGATCGATTTTTTCCTGGTGCTGGGCGATCGCCTCGGCGGCAGGGTCGCCGCCATCGAGCAGTTTCTGCACAATCTCCAGCAGTGGTTCGGGCTTAGTATGCATGCCGGCTTCGTCGAACTGCAATCGACCGTCTGGCCCCACAATCACCGTGTGAGGATAAGCGCGGATGCCCAGTTCGAAGTCGCTGGTTTCCTCCAGATCGCGGAGCACAGGGAATGTGCCGCCCCAACTGTCGAAGACTTCTTGCACATCGTCGTTGCTAAGCTTGGCTTTGCGGAGGTTTGCATTCACGGCATAGAACACAAAGCGCTCTTCGTCTTTCAGTTTCTGATAGACCTCCTCCAACACAGGCGTGTGCTCGCGGCAAGGCGGGCAGGTGACGGACCAAAAGTCGAGCACCACGACTTTATCGGGGTGCGAATCGGGGGTGATTTCCTCTTCGGTGTCGAGCGTGGTAAAGGAATAGTTGCCTACGGGCTTGCCGAGGGCAGGTGGCGGGCCCCCGGTGGGTGGCAACACGAGTTTGCTCACGCGCCTCGCGCCTTCAGGAATCTCCATCACAAAACGTTCGTCTTCGATCTCGGAATCGATCCAAACGTCTTTGTAGTCGATCCAGATTGAGTACTCGCTAAATCGCTTCTGCGGGTCGAGCGACTTCATTTCCCCTTCAATGGGAAGTTCCATCCGCAACAAGAGATGCGTTTCCGCGTCGATCCACAAAGTTCGCTTCCCTGCCAAACTTTCCATGACGACACGATGGCACATGCGATCGCCAAGCTTCTCTTCCGAGATTAATCGAGGACGATTGTCTTTGGGAAATACTTTTTCGCCATTCCCCTCGGTGAGCATCATGGCCAATTGCGGGTAGATGTTTTCTAGCGACACTTCTAGTGCCGCTTTGCGGATATTGGGCTCGGGAATGAAGTTTTCCAGCGTCAGTTGTGCCGGGGCCTCCGTTTCGTGGATTTGCTCTTTCAGAATTCCCGCCACCGAGTGCATGATCTCTCCATTGGATGCCACGTCGTAGCTGACGTTCTGTCTCGACTTGGGATACATCTGATTCATCTTGAAACGGATTTTATTTGGCTTCTCCAGGGCCAAGGACATCTCGTGAATCACCTGCTCGCGGGGCACGCCTTCGCTTTTCTTGACGCGGCGGCGCGAATATGTCGCCTGGTCGGCATAGGTTTTTACTCCCCGGTAGGTTTGCAGCATCTTCGAAAGCACCTGTTCGGCGGTGAGCGAATCGGTGGGTGCCTCCGGGGAAATCGTTTCGGTCTCGACGCTTGCACCCGAACAGCCGAGGATTGCGAGCGTGACAACCCAGCAGAGGGATAATGCGGACAATCGAGGACGCAGGCTGGGGAGGGATTCCGAGAGAATCATAGTAGTTATCCGAGGGGCTGTTCGCGGGCGATCTGGGATTCTGAAAATAGCAGCACTTGACCGATCGGCATCAGGCTGCGTCAATAAAGTGTCTGACGGTGTCCGGAAACGTGGCCCAATTAGCCAGCTACGTCAGGAGCTGTCATTCCGAGGTCTGCCGAGGAATCTGGCTAGACGTCTCGGGGCACCTCAGGCGACTCGCCGGGGCAAGGTGACAGTACGCTTCACGTCCTTCAGTACCACTAGGAATTGTCGAACACCGTCAAACTATCGAGTCATTATCCCCGGTTGAGGACAACCGGCCAAGGTCGTATTTGTAGAGTAATGAATCGAGGCAAAAAAATTCTCCTTGGTCCCTCGCCCTTTGGGGAGAGGTTAGGTCTCCTTAGGCGACTCGCCAAGGCGAGGTGGAGGGGGAAAACAAATAGGAATTTTTTCTCGATTCTAAGCGGTAGGATTCTTTGTGAATGTAATGAGCACTACACTTCAATATGGCGACGGTGAGGAGCATCAGCTCGAACTCGCAGGTTGCCAGCGAATTGGTCCTCCTGAGGGGGCGGCTTTGGATCGTGCTGCTGTGGCAGAGATTCTTCGCGCAGCATTGGCTAAACCAATCGACTTTCCTCCTCTCGCTGCCGCCACGGTGCCGGGCGACCATGTCGTGGTGGCCCTCGAGCAGGGCGTGCCAATGCTGGCCGAGGTGATTGAGGGTCTCGTGGCGGCGCTAGCCGACGCGGGCATCGAACCCTCGCAAACGACCTATGTTGCAGCCCAGTCGCATTCCGATACTGGAGCTCAACTACAAGAGTTAGCGGATACTGCCGGGATCGACCTACGCATCCACGATCCAAGCAACGAGGAAGAATGTTCGCTCGTGAGCATCACCAAGTCAGGCGAACCCCTGCGGATGAATCGGGAAATCGGCGAGGCCGATTTGGTTCTGCCGGTAACGTTGGCCAAGGGCTCGATGGGTGAAGAGAACCAGACTAAGTTTGCGGGGCTGTATCCTGAGTTTGCTGATGGCGACACGATCAGTCGATTCCAAAAAAGCCTGAGCAAGCAATCTCCTCGCGACAGAAAGAAATGCCAGACCGAGTCGGACGAAGCTGGTTGGCTCCTGGGCGTTGCCATCACCGTGCGCATCGTCCCTGGCCCCTCGGGAACCGTGGCGGCGATTGTAGCGGGAGAGCCAAGCGCGGTTGCCAACATGGCTGCGGAACAATATGGCGAGGTTTGGAATCAATCGTTGGGCGAAACCGGTGAACTGGTGATTGCCACGATGAGCCAAGAAGAAGGGCAAACGTGGCAGCAGTTGGCCCAAGCATTAGATTGTGCTGAAACAGCCCTTCGCCCCGGCGGCGCGATCGTTGTCTGTTCGCAGCTTGCAGAATTGCCGGGGCCCGCAGTGCGCACCTTGGGCGGCAATCGTGACTACGCCCAGCTCACCAAGAGCCTGGGCCGTGTCCGGGCACCTGACAAAAACATTGCTTTACAGCTGTGCAGTGCGCTTGATCGCGGGGCCGTCTATCTCAATAGCCATTTGCCGTCTGATTTGGTTGAAGACCTGGGCTTTACGCCCATCGAATCGGCGACAGAATTGCAGCGATTGACCGAGTCGTTCGAGAATATCGTGGTGCTCGAAGATGCCCACAAGCTGGTGCTGGAAGTGACGGGCGATTAGCCATGCCCCATAGCGAACCGATCACTGCCGCCTACGAAGCTCTGCACTCCGGGTGCGGCCTTGTTCACTTAGAGGGCTGGACGGTGGTCACGCTTACCGGGGACGATCGCCACATCTTCCTGCACAACATGTGCACCAACGAAATCAAAACACTCGAGCCGGGCCAAGGTTGCGAAGCATTCTGCACCGATGTGAAGGGCAAGATTATTGCCCATGTGTTCGTGCTGCTCACCGACGATACGATCTATTTGATCACCGTCCCCGACCAGGCGGACAACCTGATCGGGCATCTCGATCGCTATATCATCCGCGAAGATGTGCAACTAGCCGATTGCACGGACGCAAGAGACGTTACTTTCATCGCAGGCGAAAAAGCGGAAGCGGTGACGGAGGGTGCGGGCGTCGGATTTCTGGCCGCGTTTGTGGCATTGCCAAGGGGCACCGCCCAGTTGGCAATCACAGAAAACACGACAACCGCAAAGCTGCATGAAAAGCTAGTCGCGAACGGTGCTACAGAGTGCCCGGACGAAGCATGGGACAGCTTTCGCCTCGAAGCCGGCCTGCCGCTGTACGGCGTCGATTTCAACGCCGACCACCTGCCCCAGGAGGTCGCTCGCAACGAGCAGGCAATCAACTTTAACAAAGGCTGTTACCTGGGCCAGGAGACGGTTGCGCGGCTCGACGCGCTGGGGCACGTGAACAAACAATTGGTAACGGTCAAATTTCCGGCCGACTCCCAGCCGGCACCGGGCATCATGCTGCTCAACGACAGCAAACCCGTCGGCGCGGCGACCTCGGTTGCCTGGTCGCCAATCCTGGAAGCGCCGATCGGCATCGCGATGGTGCGTCGCATTGCCAATAGCGTGGGTACCACGCTCGATACCGAGGTCGGGCCAGTGGAAGTGGTGGCGACGCCGGTGGATGGTTAAACGCAGAGTTCGCGGAGAAGCAGAGGGCCGCGGAGCTTCATTCTTTTCGCCGGCACCAATTCCAAATCGATGCTGTGGTTGGGACGACTAGTGCCCCAGTTAACCCAAAGAAAACAGTTGCTACGACTTGATTGGCGAGGGCAAAAAGTGGAAGCAAATGCCACGTCTCAAACTTGGCGACTGAGAGTCCTAAGATGGCAGCGGGCAAGACATACAACCATACGCTAAGTACGCAACCTACCGCAGTGACGAGTGTCCAGATATGCCAACAGACGCTAGTCATACTTCTCACCATAAGTTCTGAGATTCCGAATGCGATGCTAGTCGTTATCGCGAGATTAAAACAAGCTTGAAGAACCGATTCGCTAAACCACTGAGGTGCTGTTTGGTTCAAGGAAACAATCCCCGCCACTAATAGCGCAACGTAAGTACACAAAAACAAACAACGGAGGATCCATTTTGTGACGTTGTCTACAAACTCAGTGGTAGCTTTTGAATAGCTCAATAAACGTCCTCCGCGGCCCTCTGCTTCTCCGCGATCTCTGCGTTAAAAAAAGAGTCACCCCACCCGCGGCGACTGGGCGATTGGGATGCCCTCACAGTTTGCAAGCCAGTTGGCAAGTTGCGGTAGTGCCTCGCCTGTTTCTGGCATTTGGCCAACTAGTTCGTAGCGTTCCGCTTCTATTTCTGCGTGTAGCCACGCGATGCGTTTTAGAGCCGAGTTGCAGAATTGCTGCTGCTGTTCAGGAGTCATCTCCCTGCTTACCAGATCGGTGCTCGTCTCGCCGCGACGCGGCTGCATGGCGATTAGCTTGCCCTCTTCCGCCTTTAGCAGATGATTGTCGACAAACGCGCGGCGCAGTTCACCGGTCGAATTGAAGTGATAGACCGGGTCGTCGTCGAAGTAGAGGCTCAGCGCGCCATTCTTGCGGAAGCCGGCAAAGACTTCGCACGGCTTGCCCGCGCCCATCATCCGCAATTGAATTCGCGGCACGAGTGCACTGGCATCGCGGAAAAGATCTTCGCGCTCGTGAATTTCCCGGGCCATTGAAATATGCTTTTCTGAATGAACCACGAAGCCACTAAGGACACAAAGAAGAGACAGGATTAAAGGATGATCAGGACAAACTGGATCTTCTTACTACAGGTCTATTCCATTCTGCAAATCCTCTTAATCCAGTCATCCTGTCTAGATTTCCTTTGCGTCCTTAGAGGCTTTGTGGTTCAAGAACTACTCAACAGTAACGCTCTTCGCCAAATTGCGGGGTTTGTCGACGTCGCAGCCGCGGAGGAGTGCGATATGGTAGGCAAGAAATTGCAGCGGCACGATGGTGACGATCGGTTGCAGGAAGTCGGCCACCTGTGGCACGACAATCACATCGTCCACGATGTCGGCCACCTGGCTGTCGCCATCGTCGACAACGGCAATCACCGGCCCGCCCCGAGCTTTGATCTCCTGGATGTTGGCCAGCACTTTGTCGTAGACCGTGCTGCGGGGGATGATGAAGACGCTGGGCGTATTCTCATCGACTAACGCGATCGGACCATGTTTCATCTCGGCGGCGGGATAGCCCTCGGCATGCACGTAGCTGATTTCCTTGAGCTTCAGCGCGCCCTCCAAAGCCGTAGGAAAATTGTATTGACGGCCGAGGTAGAGAAAATTGTTGCAATGAGCGTACTTGGCGGCAATTTCCTTGGCAGCGTCATTCGTCCCCAAGGCTTTCTCGACTTTGTCGGGAAGCTGCTCGAGCTCTTCGATGATGCGCAAACCCGCCTCGTAGCTGAGATCGTGGATGCGGCCAAAGTACAGAGCCAACAGCGACATCACCACGCACTGGGCGGTGTACGCCTTGGTGCTGGCGACGCCAATTTCCGGCCCGGCGTGCAGGTAGATTCCCCCGTCGGCCTCGCGGGCAATCGTGCTTCCTACGACGTTGCAAATCGCCATGGTCGGGTAGCCCTTGCGCTTAAGTTCGCGAAGGGCGGCCAGTGTATCGAGCGTTTCGCCGCTCTGTGTGAGGGCAAACAGCAGCGTCCCCGGCGAAATGGGCGGATTGCGATAACGGAGTTCGCTAGCGTACTCCACCTCCACCGGCACGCGGGCATACGATTCGATGAGGTATTCGCCCAACAGACAAGCATGCCAACTCGTGCCACAGGCGGTAAGGACGAACCGCCGTACCGATTGCAACTGTTGCGGCGTCAGATTCAGCCCGCCAAACTTGGCGGTGGCTTCGTCCTTGTCGAGCCGACCGCGCATCGCATTGCGGATCGTCTCGGGCTGCTCGAAGATCTCTTTGAGCATATAATGAGGATAGTGCTGCAGGTCGGCCGCGCCCTCTTCGATTTCCAAGAGCTTGACGTCGTGCCCCACGTCGCCTTGGTCGCGGTGAATCACACGGATGGAATCGGCGGTGACCACTGCCATTTCGTTATCCGCCAAGTAGACAATCTTGTCCGTATGGCCAGAGAGAGGAAAGCCATCGCTCGCGACGAAGTTTTCACCTTTGCCGACACCGATTACTAGCGGACTACCCAGTCGGGCAGCGATCAACGTGTCGGGCCATTCCTTGAAGACTACAACTAATCCGTAAGTACCCTGCAACTGGGCGAGAGAATTCTGCACAGCAGTAATCAAGGGCGTAAAAGGGTCGGCATCGCTCGAGTCGTCGTCGGAGAGATTGTTGAGCTCATAGGAGATGAGCTGCGCGATCACTTCGCTATCGGTATTGGAAACAAACTCGTAACCGGAATCGATGAGTCGCTGCTTGATCGAGCCAAAGTTTTCGATCACACCGTTATGGACGAGTGCCAACACCTGGCTGCCATCTAGGTGTGGATGCGCGTTCACATCGGTGGCGGGCCCGTGCGTCGCCCAGCGTGTGTGTCCCACGCCGATGGTACCGGCATGAGGTTGCGACTTCAGCACCTGGGCGAGGTCCTCGACCCTACCAGCCGTCTTGGAAACAGTCAGTTGTCCGCCTTCGACCGTTACGATGCCCGCGCTGTCGTAGCCACGATACTCCAGTCGACGAAGCCCTTCGAGCAAAAAATCGGACGCTTCAGCGGGGCCCACATATCCTACGATGCCACACATATTTTCTTTGAGACTCTGGGGAATTGGTGAGTGTTGGGTCGGTGACGAATGATGCCCTTCCTGATGGACGCTTGCATTATAGGAGATCGCTACCATCTGGAATACAGCGCGTATCGAGGGGGGCCTTGCGTTGCTCGCCACGGCGAGTAAACAGTGGCAACGCGGCTGGTATAGAATTCCTTTGCTAGCGGGCGACTCAGATTGGCGTGGAACGGACGGGACGAATTCGCTATTTATGCCTGCCCACATTCGTATCCACAGAAGGTTCCCGCCATGCCTGCCTCTCCCGGTTGTTTACTGGTTATTCCCGCTCGCCGACATTCCACCCGCCTGCCCGACAAGCTGTTGCTGCGCGACACGGGCAAGTCGGTGCTCCAGCACACGTTCGAGGCCGCCAGTCAATCGCAGACTGCCGATAAGATTTTGATCGCCACGGATGATCGAGAGATCGCTGCCGAGTGCCGTCAGTTTGGTGCCGAGGCAGTGATGACCAGCCCCGATTGCCCCAGTGGCACCGATCGTGTCGCAGAAGTGGCCCGACAGTTTGCCGACTACGACATTATTGTGAACCTGCAAGGGGACGAGCCAGAGATTGACCCTACCGCAATTGACGAGTTGGTGGCGTCGCTGAATGACAACCCTACGGCGAACATGGCGACGCTGGCCACGCCGATTCATGATCGTATTTCTCTGGAAGATCCCGCCTGCGTGAAGGTGGTGTTCGATGCCGCGGGTCGGGCGCTGTATTTCAGTCGCAGCCCGATCCCATTTGTCCGCGATTGGGACGAAAGCCTGCTTACCGCCGAGCCAGCTCGGTTCCATCAGCACATTGGCATTTATGGATACCGGCGAAACTTGTTGCTCGATTTGGCCAACATGCCGCAGGGGAAGCACGAACAGCTAGAAAACTTGGAACAGTTGCGCGTGTTGGAACACGGCGAAACCATCTTGGTCTCCGAGATCGACGAACCGACACGCGGCATCGATACGCCTGCCGACTATGCGGCATTCGTCCGGCGTCAGCGCAGGGCGGCTTGAGCTACGAATGACTGCAATTGTCAGCGTTTACGTACAACTGGCACGACGATCGCTATTGCAATCGCCAGTAGAAGATAAGATCTAGGTTCTGGGACTGTCTGGGCAATAGGTGGGGACGTCGAATCTCCTAACGCTATTTGTAGCTGCAGGAAATCCAGACCATTGCTTACACCATTCTCATCGGCATCGCCAGCAGTACTTGAGTTATAAGCGTCGGTCCAAATAAGAAGGTCTTCATGATTCGTAGTGCCATCACCATTCAAGTCTGTACCCACTTGTTCGCTAGTCTGTCCCGCCAGGATAAGATTGCCCGTGTCCTCAAAAGCAAAATCACCAATCGTCACGAAACCAGGATTGATCGGTGTTAATAACGTCACCTGAAACGATAGCCATCCGAAGTATGTTTCGGGACCGATGTTGAAGCGGACACCAACGTAATCGAGCGTTTGGTCAAACTCACCGCTATAAATTTGAAGGAATCCAGAAATCCCTCCAACAGTTTCCGCAGAGAAAAGTAGTCCGTCTGGGCTGCTATTGAAGTCTTGTCCTACGTCAATGATTTGATTCTTAGCTAAAGCAAGAATAGAAGAGCTTCCAATAACTTGCTGATCTGATGCGCCAGGCCCCGGTAGAAGATCTCCGTGCCAGAAGGGCGGCTGTGCGTCGCCTGGTAAGCATACACATACGGAGCCAGTTGACAGCCTGATTTCAAAATCCGCGATTGAATCCGCGTTAAGGTCGATAGGCACCACAACGTCCGGGGATTCAAATAGTGGCAAATTGACTGTTAATGCCGAATTCGTATGAACTATCTCTGCTGAGGTAGACAGAACAGACATCAAGAAATAAAACGAGGCTCCCAGAAAGGGAAGACCTGTTCGTTGACATTGCCGCACGATCAGGAAATTATTCAGACCAAACATCAGTCATGCGCATCCTATTGGTCATTTTTAAGACGACTTTGGACGAAGAAGAAAATAAAACTCAAGTTCAACGAGTACAGTCGCAGTATAGACAGTAGCAGCCTATGCACTTTTGGACAAGAAAATACCCAGACGAAGGATACTGAAAAAGTCAAAAAGCTGCTTACTTTGTCGTGCCGATTGCACCAATAAACTTAAACTATAGATTTGGCTCTATAGCAGAGCAACGCCATCCAGATCTTAGCATAGTTGTTACCGAATGCGCACTTGTCTGTAACTAGAAGGTCGCAGTCAAGTGAAATTCGCAGGGGTAGCCCAACCTGCTGGCAGCGTTAGCTGTTTCCTCGGCGATGATTTCTTCCTCCTGCTCACTGAACTCGGGTGAGTAGTAGGAGGGTGGTGAAATCTGTTCGGCGAATTCTTTGATTTCCAGGGCAACGTCGAGCTCGCAGTGCGCGAGCAGGTCGTCGACCGTCTGTTCTGTATCGGCACACAAATCTTCGTAGCGAATCAGACTGGTCGCCGAACTCAACTGCGGGTCTTCTTCCAATTGATCGAGGAACCAGCCGTACAGACTAGCCCAATAGCGAGCCGTGCCGCGGACCTCTTCGCCCTGTTGCCAGAGTTTCATCACCTCGTGGGCGACATCGTCTCCTACGCAGATAGCGCGGCGATCGAGTCCAAACTCGAAGTGACCCACATGCTGCAAGTGGGCTAAGGCGCGGGGATAATGCTTCTGTCCCGCACAGAATAGTCGATGCTGTTTGATGAGCGAAGCAATGTGATCGCGGGGTTGGCGAACAACCACCACAAATCGACTATTAGGCACCAGCTTCTGCAGATAGGCGAGCCGAGTGAAGTTGTAGTTTCCCTTTGCCAGATAGCGGTGTCGATCGCGAACCATCAGCATCTTGCGGAGATGGTCGAGATAGAACTTTTCGAACGCGGGATGGTTCGTGTCCCGATCAAGCACATGGGAACCTTCTGCATTGTGGGCTTCTGGGAAGAATGCCATCCAGAGGGGTTCTTCCATCGCCTCGGGGCTGTCTTGCGTGACCTGGAGCCGATCGCCATGGGCTCGTTCCTGGAGGGCCAGGGGTTCGTCCGACTGCCCCCGATTCCACCAGGTAGGCACAAACTGTCCCGGAAAGTCGCGGTACTTGTGGGAGGCAAGTTCCGGATGGCGAGACAACAGTTCCAGAACGATCGTCGTCCCGGCGCGGGCAATCCCGGTGACGTACACGGGCCGATCGATTTCGATGGCGTCCAGTTCGTCGCGTAGCGCAAGTGATTCGAGATTTCCCAGCCACCTCCACATGCGTGAATAGCGGCTGACACAACTCGAAAGCAGATGAACCCTCAGTGGCACCTGGAACGCGGCCAGTTTCTCGGCGGTGCTCATGTGATGTGCCGCCACTGTTTGACGGCAAGGGCCGAAATGGCAACGGCAACGAAGTAGGCGATGTAAGCCTCGCCTATCAGTGGCACTGCAGCCAACACGGGTATGCCGGAAAGCAACGAGGGGCCGAAGGCGACGCCGAGGCGTTTGAAGGACAGTCGCAGATTCTGCTGCGCGAGTGTCATGGCACCGGAGAAGTCGCCGTCGTAGCTGGACAATTGCTGTTGCAAGTCGGAAGCTTGCGATTTCAAGTCCTGCAATTTTTCTTGCGGCGAGAGTCGGGCGTAGACCAACATCGAGATCGCCCCCGCCACCAACCCCAACAGTATGGGGATGGTTATCATTTGGATGTCGGCGAATTCAACTAATTCAGACATGATTTAGACAACAATATGAGTTTGACAGTTTGTGAGCCGAACGCGCTAGCGTCGGGTCGAGTTAATTGAAACTTATAGGTTGGCTACCCGAGGCTAGCGCCTACGGCTCATTTGTACATCGCACGCACTACTTGGCTGCAGTTTGTTGCGTGGCATTCTTACCGCTACGCATTCGCTTCCACAAAGCACGCAAGGGCCAGAATGCGATCATACCCACGGCACCCAGCACGGCGAGCAGTACGCCCACTAGTGGACCCAGCAAGGCAATGCCACCACCGGGGCCAATGTAGCCCAGGAGGCTGGCGGCAATGAGATTTGAGGTGAGAGATATCATGGGAGGTCTCCTGTTGCAGGTTTAGTGCTGCACGGTCGCGACATGGTCGGTTGGTTCGCGCTCGGCGGGTTTGTTGGGTAGTGATTGAACAAATGGAATTTCTTCCAGGCTGTAACGTCGTGCGCCGCAGACTGCGGGTATCAGTTCCTGGTATTCACCCGCCCGTAGCGGATGGACGTATTCCCAGACGATGGTCCCTTTTCGGTCGACTTCGATAATTCGGCCATGGTCGGCTTCGGTCACAAGCACATTGCCACCGGCCAGCAATTGCTGACAGCTACGGGTCTGACTGGAAAGTCGTCGCTGTGGCGTGCCGCGATAGTCCCACACCTTTTGGCGGGTCCGGGGATCGAATTCGACGACAGCCGAACTACGGCCAGCGCCGTCGGCTACAAAGTTGTCGAAGATCATCAGATTGCCACTAGGCAGCGGGTCGGGATCGTGGGGATGCTCCCAGGGGCCGGTCGTCGCCCAGACAATTTCTTGCGATTGGGGACGCACGACCGCTACCAGATTTAAGTTCCTCAAGCAGACCATCAGGTCGCCGGCTTCAATCTCTGGGTAGTGCGAAGCAAACTCCGCACCGACGAAGGCGACCGTATTGTTGTGGGTAATGTCCCCGTAGCGGTCGACGTGGATCAACATCGGTCGGTAAAACGGCGAATCGACCAAGGCATCGAGGAGCGAGATGCGCTGCAGTTCTTCCCCTGCAGGCGAAAGCACCACCACGCAATCTTCGATGAGTGGCAGATCGGTTAACGGATTCAGCTCTTTGTCTTCTTTAGTCAAACGGCGTAGCTCGTGCACGAGCACATAAATTTTTCCGTCCGGGCCGATGCTCACATCGTGGTGAGCGTAGTCGTCGAAGGCCCACAGGACATTGCCCTCGGAATCGAGCTTGGCGAGGCCGCAGCCTGAGGGGGTATTGGCAATGGTTTCGTATAGCGCAAGCAAATCGCCATTGGGAAAGACCAGGGCACGACGCATCAAAATAAACCGTTCCGGCAACCAACCTGGCACATGCTGCGAGTTGGGAAACACGTCCCAGTAGGGAGCGTACCACTCATGCACCTGCTCGCCTTGCTGATTGACCAAGGTTGCACGGCACGAATCGCCCGAAGTGAACACCGTGTAGTCACCCTGGGAGTGCGCGGGCGTACTGCGAATGAGTCCTCCCTCAGAGGACTCACTGGGGTACCACATGTGATTGGGATACTCGTCGCCGATGATGCCTTGCTGAGCGTTGAGCGAGCAATAGGCCAGCCAGGCGTCGCGGACCGTGTGAAACGGGGGCGATTGTTTGATGGCGATCACCATGCCAAACAGAAAGGCCAGGGTAATGACGCCCAGCAGCGGCACGAGACGGCCAAACAAACCACCTCCGGAAGGGCAGGTGTTCGACGCGGTTTCGTTCGATTGCATATTCTCAGACACAGGCTAGTTTTCCTTGCCAAACGAGGTGGATTCTTGTGCGAGCCGAGTAGACTCTTCTGTTTCAAACATAGCTTGCAACCCTCAACCAACCTGGGGGGCCAAGAACCGCTTCTTTTGCTAGCCAACAAGCGGTTTCGATCGCATCAGTCATGACGATTACACGAGCCGAGGCAGACTCGGTTTGACACCTCGTGGCGACTTGCCGCTATAATCCCTCCATGAAAACCCTGCCCGACATTCCCCTGCCGCTACTTGTTACCGGGGTTGCTGGTGTGGCTGGCTACAATGCGTTGGACTATTTCCAGTCGCTCTACCCGGGGCAAGTCTTTGGCATTCGTCAGCAGGATAACTGGCGGCTCGACACACCCGGTGTCGTAGCGTGTAACGCCGAAGACCGCGACACATTGCTGCGGTTGTTCGATCGCCATCAGTTCCGCAGTGTGCTTAACTGCGCGGGAAACTGCGCCTTGCGAGCCTGCGAACTTGATCCGCGCCTGGCATGGCGGACGAATGTGGAAGGGTTGATCAATCTGCTCTCCATCATTGCTGAGCGCGATGTTCGGCTGGTGCACTCGTCGATCGATTTGGTTTACGCCGGACGCGAAGACGGCAACTACACGGAGCAAGATCGTACGAATCCGGTAACCGTCTACGGCAAAACGATGGTCGCTGCAGAGTGGCTGCTGGCAGACTGGATGCCGAGTGCCTGTGTGCTTCGAATTTCTTTGCCGATGGGAATTAGTTTTAATGGGCACGCAGGAGCCATCGATTGGATTCAGTCGCGTTTTCAAAACGATCGGCCCGCGACGCTGTACTTCGACGAAGTGCGCACGCCTACCTACACGGATTGTTTGAATCGTGTTTACCATCGCGTGTTGGCGAGTAATTTGGCGGGACTGTTTCACTCCGGCGGTTCACGGCAGTTGTCGCTCTATGAGATCGCGCAGGTCGTCAATCGCGTCGGCGGCTACGATCCGAAACTCTTGATGGGCTGCCCGCGAATCGAGGCGGGCCCCATGCCGCCGCGGGCGGGCAACGTAACGATGGATTCCTCCGCACTGGCCACGGCGCTCGGCGACAGTCCGTTCGACCCCTGGCCGTTGGACGAGGCCTTGGTTCCTACGCATCCGGATTGGCACTACGAGCGTGAAGACCTCAAAGGATCTCCAGAGCTATTGGCCGAAGTGCTTTATCGCAATCCTCGCCGATCGGCTTAAGCTGAGTCGGAAGAGGTTCGTTTTTCTCGTCGGCTTGCGGCTTCTATTGGTGGCTGTGCTCCTGCTATGATTACCTCGGTGGGTAAACGCTTTCTGCTCTATAGGAAAGTTGCAACGAAATAATCGGGAGTCACTTAAATGATAAAAAGAATCCTATTGCCACTATGTGTAGCCCTTGTTGCCTTGCAATTTGAGACGCATGTCTTCGCCTTTGAGAATCTCTTGGCCAAAGTGCCACCTGCCGCGAATGCGGTGGTGATTATTGATGTTCAGAAAACATTGGAGACGCCCTTGGCTGAGAAAGAGGGGTGGGGCAAAGAATTAGAGTTGGCTTACGTCAGCCGGCCTATCTTTCTGCCACCCGAGGCTACCAAGCTGGTGATGGCAGCGAATCTACAGGCCGGTGAAGATTTCCGCCGGCAATGGGAGTTGGCCGTGATGCAACTCTCCGACCCAATGGGAATGCGATCGATCGCCCGCAGTGAAGGTGGCTATGTCGATACACTCCGCAATAAAGACATTGCTTGGACTCCGAGCAATGCATACTTCATCGGCCTGAATGACCGTGAACTGGGAGTTGTTTTTCCTGCCGACCGCCAGTTTGCATCGCGTTGGATCGGTTTTGCTGAAAAGAATAGCCGACCGATGCTTTCCGACTATCTGAGCGAGGCCACCAAAAACACCAGCGACCAAGTCCAGATTTTGCAGGCCATGGATTTGACCGACGTGATTCAACCTCATGAGTTGGATGAAAGAATCCAAAACTCTCCGTTATTTAAGAAAGCCAAACTAGACAGCGAAACGGCGGTCCCCATGCTAGCGAGCCTACGCGGGGCGGCGTTGAGAATTATGGTCGGAGACGATGCCCAAGGCCAACTTCGCATCGACTTTGGTAAAGATGTTTCTGCAATTAAGCCGATTGCCAAAGAACTAATCTTGAAGGCGCTGGAGGATCTCGGTGCGACAATTCCTGACTTCGAGTCGTGGAAGATCAATGTCAAAGGGAAGTCGATCCTGATGAACGGTCCGCTCTCGCAAGATGGCTTGCGACGAGTGTTCAGCGTGGTGGAACTCCCCTCGGGCAAATTCAGTATGTTGAAAGAAGGCAAAGAGCCCATGGAGGAGGGCGCTCCAGAGAGTCTGATTCGCGAGGCATCACAAACTTACTTTTCTTCCATCGACGTTCTGTTGAAGGACCTAAAGCGCGAATTGCGTGGCAATAAAGCCACTTCGGCCATTATGGAGCGCTATGCGGGCAGGATCGACCGCATGCCGATTCTCAACGTGGACGACGACTTGTTGGACTACGGATCGGGTGTCGCTCAAACCCTGCGGGCGATGGCACTTTCGCGCCGACAAGGTGGCATTCAATCTGGGAGTCGTACTGCCGGGATGGGAGGAGGGGGTTACAGCAACTACTCGTACGATTATGGATACTTTGATGTTTCGGGAGATCGCTACTCGGGCGCCCGCGCTAGCGCTGCTGATCGAGCGAGCATCAAAGCGCAGGCCATGGCGGAGTCGAAGAATGTGCGTGTTGAAGGATCCAAACAGATTGCGGATGCGACTGCCGAGATCCGACGCCAAATGACCAAGAAGTACGGCGTTGAGTTCTGAGCAATCGCAAAAGTATCAACGAGTCTGATTGGAGAGTCTGTCTAGTTACGAAGGAAATGGGCTATGTCTTGTTGGAGACAATTGTTGTTCGTTGCACTCATCCACTGGGCCACCTGTACGGTTGCTTATGCACAGTTGTCCCAACTATTGACGAAGGTGCCTCGCCAATCGAATGCCCTCGTAGTTGTGCATGCCAAAAACGTGCTATCTAGCCCCATGGCTCGAAGCGCCGGTTGGGCAGACGGCCATCTCCAAGCTGGTCGGAGTGGCATGATTTCTTTGCCGGAAAATGTCGAATGGTTTGTGATGGCCGCGGAACTTGACTTCGAATACATGCAACCGATTTGGGAAGTTGCAGCCGCCTACATGCCGCAACGACCACAAATGTCCGCCGTTGCCGAGAGAAGCGAGGGGCGGCTCGATCGTCTTGCAGGTTCCGAGGCAGTGGAACGTCCCAACGATAGTTATGTGGTAGCCTTCGGTCCAAGGATGATCGGAGCGGCTTCGCCAGCAAATCGTCAACAGGTGATTCGCTGGGTTCGCGAATCGAAGGTAAAAAAAACGCCCGACCTAAGTCAGTACCTGGCAGGAGCCTCCGAAGTAGTCGAAGACGGCTCGGCGCAGATGGTACTTGCGTTCGATTTAAACGACCTACTGGCTCCAGAGGAGATCACTGAGAAACTGACCGATTCGCAAACCCTAGCTGGAAATAGCTTAACCCCGGCTGAGGCGGGTTCAATCTTGGCAAGTCTCGAAGGAGCACGGATCGAACTGGTGTTCAAGCAAAATCCTCACGCCCATTTGCGGCTAACATTCGACCAAGATCCAACACCTATCAAGAATGTTGCTTCGCCCTTGCTGGGAGAGTTGCTGGCCAAGCAAGGTGTTCATCTCGATGAATTGTCCAAATGGGAGATCGCCGTCGAGGATAGGGATCTCGTTTTCACCGGACAGCTTTCTGACAGTGGTCTCCGGAGGGTTCTGACTATACTCTCAGGACCAGTTGGCCCCTGGGAAAAGTCGACCGGTGACTCTTACTCTGCCGAGAATGCGATGGCAGAAGTTTCCCGACAATACTTCCAGGCGGTCACCGGGTATCTGAACGATCTGTTCGTCGATAATGTGACCCAGCCGCAAAGTTTGCATCAGGTGGAGGTCTGGGTGGAACGCTACGCTCGTAAGATCGAGGATTTGGATACTTATGGAGTCGATCCTGATGTTTTGAGATTTGCCGAGAACGTTGTGATTCGACTCGATGAAATTAGCTCGACACTGGCTCGTGCCGAACGACGTGGAGACATCCGCGAAGCGACGTTATGGAACTCTGGGCGCAGCCGCTATGGAAGATACGGGACCTACGGTTATTTTGAGAAGGGTTACGTCACCCGCGACCGGCAACTAGCACGAGCTGATGAGAACATCCGGGGAGTACGTGATAGCCAGGCTATTGTTAATGAGTTACACGCCCTCTCGGACGAAACGCGCGCGGAGATGACAAAGCGTTATGACATCCAATTCTGAAACTTTCCTACCTGGCTTGCAATGGAATGAGTGAAAGCGTAGCAAAGGCAAATGTGCTGAACTGGCTCGTGGCCGCGGCTGCGGTTGTGATTATTATTGCCGGGGTGAAGGCGGCTCAGTCGCTGGTGATTCCCTTCCTGGTGGCAGCGTTTCTGGCGGTGATCTGTACGCCGGCCCTTTACTGGCTGAAACAAAAGGGCGTGCCGGGACCGTTGGCACTGATGTTAGTAATTGCGGGTGTGTCGCTGGTGTTACTGTTCGTGATTGGCGTCGCCAGTTCGTCGATCTCCGACTTTATCGCCAAGAGCCCTTCTTACCAGTCCAAGTTGGAAGCTCAATTCGATAGAATCCAACCGCTACTTGTTGAAATCGGTTACATCGAGCCTGGTGAGGAAGCGGACGTAGTGAGCCAAATTAAAGAGATGTTGAGTCTCGGTTCCGTTTTTAATTGGTTCACAGGATTGCTTTCCAGCGTCGGAGGCCTCTTCAACAACGCGTTGCTTGTTCTGCTGACTCTAATCTTCATGTTAGCCGAGGCTTCGGGTCTGCCACGCAAACTTGTAGCCATCACCGATGGACGACGACAACTGTTTAACGAGTCGAACCGAGTTCGCGACGCCATTATTCAATACATGTCGCTGAAGACCGTTGTTAGCCTTCTCACCGGTATCTTGGCTAGTCTGCTCGTATGGGCATTAGATGTCGATTACCCAGTGCTTTGGGGGTTGATCGCATTCTTTTTCAATTTCGTGCCCAACATCGGGTCGGTGATCGCCGCCTTGCCACCGGTGCTGCTAGCGCTGATCCAAGTCGATTTGAAATGCGCGCTGCTGATGGCCCTAGGCTATGGGGCCATCAATATCACGATTGGCAACGTGATCGAACCGCGAGTGATGGGCAAGGGACTTGGCCTGTCGACGTTGGTGGTCTTTCTCTCGTTGGTCTTTTGGGGGTGGGTGCTAGGGCCCGTGGGAATGCTGCTCTCCGTGCCGCTGACGATGATCGTGAAGATCGCGCTGGAAAACTTCGAGCAGACCCGGTGGCTGGCCGTGCTGCTGGGCTCGAATCCCGAGCCCGCGTAGCAAAGTGTGCGGAAAGGCGCAAATCTGTGCGATTTCCAGCTTTTCGGTACCAAATTCGGCGCTTGCGCGCCTAATGTAGGTAGAGAATTCGACCACGCCACGCGGAGAGCATCATGAATCGCAGAGGTTCGCTTCTTGTTACTTGTCTGACTTGCCTTGGACTGGCAAGCACTGTGAACGCGCAAAACTTGCCGTCACGAAACCCGCTCAATGCGTCGATTCCCAAAACCTCCTGGTCGATGGAGCTAGAGGATCTGGTGACAATTCCCAACAGCAGCGGCAGCAACAAGCCGCGACTAGAATTTCTGACGGGCGGAGGGGCTCCGGATCAGGCGTACGTCATCGACCAACGGGGCAAAATTTACTCGTTCGATACCGGGGCGACGAGTCCCAGTGCGTCGCTATTCTTGGATCTTACGAGTATCGTCCCTGCGTTCCGCGATGGTTCTCAGCAGGGGATCCGCGGATTGGCATTTCATCCTGACTTCAATAACACGGGGACGGACGGCTACCGAAAGTTCTACACGTCGCACAGTCGGACGGCATTCGGAGGCCCTTTGGTGGGAACACCTAATCCGATTATTTTCGGCGCTCCATCGCCTCCAGGTGTGGATCACGACTCAGTCGTCGGCGAGTGGATGGTCAATTCCAGTGGGAATGTCATTGCTAGTTCGTACCGCGAGGTTCTGTATGTCGGTCAGACTGAAGACGACCACAATATCGGCCAGATCGGTTTCAATCCGAATGCCACTTCCAGTGATAGCGACTACGGCAACTTATACATCGCCCTCGGAGATGGGGGTGGAGCGGGAGATCCGTATTCGCTGGCACAAGACACTTCCGAGCCGCTGGGCTCGTTTTTAAGGATCGATCCGATTGTTTCGGGAGGCAACCCTTTTTCTGTGCCCAGCAACAACCCTCTGAAGGTTAGTAACAATCCAAGCGTCGCGGAAAATCTTATTTGGGCTTATGGCCTGCGTAATCCTCACCGGTTTAGCTTCGACACGGGGGGAGAGGGGACGATGCTGATCTCTGACATTGGTCAGGGCAGCATCGAAGAAATTAACGTTGGTGTGCCCGGGGGCAACTATGGCTGGAGCGGACGCGAAGGGACCTTCGCAACAACCTCCAATAACGATGTGGTCAGCACGCTGCCTGCGAATCACGCTACGGACAATTTCATTTATCCGGTAGCACAGTACGACCACACCAACAACTTGGTTAACGGAAGCGTGGCGATTGTAGGTGGATCTGTCTACCGAGGCAGCAGCGTGCCACAACTCACAGGATTGTATTTCTTCGGTGATTTCGCGACGAATAGCGGACCAATTTTTGCCGTAGATATCGACGATCTAGTGGAGCGCGATGACTTTACGAACCTCACCGACTTCAACGATGGCCTGTTGGCACCGTTCGAGGAAGTGCAACTCACGTTTGGCGGAGCGAATAAAACCTTCGTAGAAATTATTTCCGACGAACTCGGTTTTAATACGAACCGCAGTGATCTGCGTTTCGGAGTCGGGCCCGATGAAGAGATCTACGTCCTGAACAAAAGGGATGGAGTCGTCCGGAAGATTGTGAGCGTCAGTGGGCTTCTCGATGGCGATGCCAACCGCAATGGGGTGGTGGACGGACTGGATTTTCTCACTTGGCAACAGAACGCGGGAGGCAGCGGCGATTGGAGCGACGGCGACTTCAACGGCGATGGCCTGGTGAACGCCGCGGACTTGGGGCTCTGGGAGAATGAGTACGGCAACTCATCGTTTGCTACTGCCGCAAGCACGGTGCCGGAGCCCACAAGCGGGTTGCTCGTTTTGTGGGGACTTACGTGGACCGCATCGCGCCGTCGCCGCTAGATTACTTCCGTATCGAGATTTTCTTCATGAAGAATTGTCTGAGTTCACTCGCGGGTATGGCTTTGATACTGGCTGCTGCGAATCTTTCTCTAGGTCAGCCAGTTGTCGACGGTACGGCGGCCGGCGATCTTGCGTTCTATGGCGCAGCTCGTTCGGTGCAGAACACAAACAGTGGGTTCGGCAACGCGACCAATGGCGATTTGCGCGAGGCATTTAGCGGCTCGGAGATAGACCAGGTGTTCGGTGCGATTGCCGGCGATCGGCTCTATGTGCTGGTGACTGGAAACCTGGAAAACAACTTCAACAAGCTAGAGATCTTCATCGATTCCGAAGCTGGTGGGATGAATCAACTGGATGGATCGAATCTTCCGCCGTCGGTCGATCCTTTTTGTTGTCCCGGCGAACCCGCTAGTGTGGGTGCCTTGCAGCAAATGAACGGCCTGCGTTTCGATACTGGGTTTTCGGCAGACCACTATGTGACCTTTTCCAACGGCGACCATACATTTGGTCCTGGAGGTAGCCAGGTGACAACGTGGACGCTTTCAGCCTTTTATGCCGATCTCACCGCAGGTACGGGTGGGCAGAAGAGCGAGGTTGGCTTTCAGTACAATCCCCTTGGCATCGAGCCCGGTCTGGCGCAGGGTGAGCCGATCGATCAGAACAACAATGGTTGCAGCAGTCCGCAGGATACAAACTGCAATCCGCCGGAACATGAGTTCGCCGAACCGGTTGATACGATCAACGATCCTGCGAACAATAAGGGCCATCGCGACCTGCTCAACGACGTTGGCTTCCTGATGGCAATCAACAATAGCAACACTCAGGGTGTGAATTTTGGTTTCGGTGCAGCGACAGGAAACCCTCAGGATGTTGTGACCGGCATCGAGTTCTCACTACCCCTATCTCAGCTTGGCAATCCAACTGGAGCGATCAAACTGGCTGCGTTTATCAATAATGGCGGCCACACTTTTGTTTCCAACCAGTTTGCCGGCACTGGGATTGTGCAGGGCAATCTAGGAAACTCCTCGGCAGTGAACCTCGCCAGTATCGCCGGTGATCAGTTTGTGACGATCACTCAATCGGCCGATTTTGATCGCGATGCCGACGTAGACAGCACCGATCTGGTTACCTGGGAAGGCGCGTACTCGATCAATGCCGCGGGAGATTCCAATGGCGACGGGGTGACTGACGGGCTCGACTTGCTCGCCTGGCAGACGCAGCACACCGAAAATTTTGGCAATCTGGCTGCGGTGCAATCCGTTCCAGAACCTGAGACTGCCTTGCTATTTGTGTTAATAGGGCTACCGCTGCTTGGCCGCGCGTCGAAAACTATTCTTCGCCAGCGGTAACCCTAGAAGGGGTTAACATTCAGCCCGCGCTCTCTTCTTAACGTCATCGAGTTTGTTACGTTTTGCCCCTCGAAGAAGAACGGCGTTACCCAACTGTTGTCGTTGATTGGCACGACGATCGAAACTGTGATGTCGGGAGTATCTTCGTCAATGACAGTGGGGGAAACTGTGATTTGGGCATTGTTCGTGAGTATTGCATCCATCACTTGTTGGGCGGCACCTTCCACTTCTTGAGCCGTGGCCCCCGGTACAATTCCTCGTCGGCAACCCTCGTACATGGCATTTTCGACCGTCTGACGGATCATGTTCACGCGCGAGAATTCCATTGAGGCAAAGGTGAACAGGAACAGAACCGGGGCACACAGTGCAAATTCGATGGTGGTTGCACCGCGGCGAAGGTCAGTCTTGCGTTTGTATAAAGTTTCCATGAGTCAACCTATCTCGCGATCAATTAGCCCTCCCCAGCCTCTTCCCCGAGAACGAGAAAGAGGATTGGGCATGGGCCTTAGTCTGTGAACATCACCGGCAGGGTTAGCGCGATTTCTTCAAACACATCCTGCAATGTTTGGGCATCGGGGGCATGGTAGAAGTTACCTCCGGTCGCTTCGGCGACGGCACGCATTTCGTTTTGATCGGCACCATCGCCGAACGTCACGGTATGGATTACGATGTCATCGTCCAAGGCGTTGGGAGCCACACTACTGGGATCTGCTCCTTGCGTGTAGTGCCCATCGGTCATTAGGACCATGGTCTTGGCAGCATACGGACGTGCCAAATCGGGATCGGTGAGAACTGCGATTCCCTCATTGATCCCGGCAGCAATGTTGGTCGCCCCGTTGAATTTGGAACCGGATAGACTCGACATCGCCGAAGTGGCGTCGGTGTAGTACTCGCTGAGACCTTGATTCGTGGTCGCAGCGTAGTTGGTATGACCACACCAAGTGCCCGAGCTGCCGTAGGACACGAGCGACATATACTCCGACTGTGGAGTCGTTTCGAGTGCATCAATAAAGCGATCGAAGGCCAACGACAATGCCCCCCAGCGGCTCTGGGCCATGTCGGGAGGTTGGCAAAACCGCGAGTCGCCGGTGGACATCGTCGGGGCTGTGTCGGTCAAGTAAAGCTTCATCGAACTGGAGCGATCGACCACAATGCAAATATCTCGGTCGAGTCTTACTACCGTTGCGAGTTGAGTCGGCTCGAAGTCGAGCACGTTAAATACCTTCCCAAACAATGTTGGAATACTACCGGCAGGAGCATTGCGAGTGCGTCGTCCGTTGACGCGTACCGCGTTGATCGGTTCGGCACCCGCGGTAAACGTCCAAGAACCACCATTCTGTTGTGCGGAGTTTCCGAAAATGATGTCGGAGTCGTCCAATAGCAGCGGCGTGCCGGCTACGAGGTTCGCTTGGGCAATGTCCTTGGCGGCCTGACGCGAAGCCTCGATGTCTTGAGCTCGGGAGAGCGCCTCTCCGGCCGCGCGAGCCGCAGCATCGGTCGCAGATCGGAGTCTGGTCCGACACAACTGCATGTAGGCAACGTCAACCGACAATACCACGCTGGAAAGAAAGACCACACTGAGCAGTCCCACTAGGACCGCGATTGCACCACGTCGGTGCTTAGATTGGACACGTTGAGAACGACGACGGTTGGATGCAGGGTCGGGGCAGTTCATGATTGAACCTCTCTTGGTAAGTGCGAGTCGCGACTGAGGAATCGAAGGAAGTAATTTCTGGATAATTTTGTCCCCTCACCTCGCCTTGGCGAGTCGCCTAAGGAGACCTACCCTCTCCCCAAAGGGGCGAGGGACAGTGGAGAAATAATCATCCTCTATTCCTTGCGCTACTCTTTGACCATCGTGGTCGTCGAAAACAGGGTTTGTCCTCCGAAAAACCAGGGGGGGATTAGGGCGTTGCTATCGCAGGGTGCCGACACCGTGACGGCAATCGTTTCGCCGCGTGGCACCTGGGAGCAATCCACAGGATTCAGTTGGATCGTCGCGTCTTCGATATTGCGCGAATCGATGATCTCTTGGTAGCGACTGGTGACATCCGCATTGGTGCCGTCGTAGTTGATCGCTATCCGGACGCTCTCGTAACTGGCGATGGCCAGTCCGTGATTCAGGAAGATCATGCTGCAAGCTTCCAGCGAAGCTAAAACCAAGAGCACAATCAGCGGCAGACAGAGTGCCATTTCGGCAGCGGCCACGCCGCGTTTTCTAGGTAGGCCTCCTGCCACCCGTGGTGGTGAGCATACGGGCATCGTAGACACATTTCAGAGAAGAGTCGCTCAACAATCCAATTGGCACCGTACCAATTGAGGTAGTGGTTTCGGGAAACAAAGGTGCCTGATGAACTCTGGTGAAGAGAATATTTGTCTCCATTGAAAACCTAGGTCACAATTTGCCGGGAAGCAAATTATTTGCTGCCAGAAATGCGACGTTTTGTTACGGCAGTATCTATAAAGGTGTGAATGCCCTCCTGAAGATCTTCGTAGCATCGGCAGTGTGTAAGTTGATTAACAGAAGTTTCGGTGCTCTTCAATTAATCTGCATCCAGTCATCGGCACTCTCCGTATTGCACGTAATGACAAAACCTCTACAGTTAACCCCCACCAACGGACTAGTTATTCAAGACTTGGTGTCTTAGAAACAGCCCTGGAGCGAATTCATGAGCCTCTTCTGCCAGTCCCGAGTTTGCCAGTCCCGACCAGTATCGCTGGGGCGCTCTCTGTTTTCCCTGCTACTCATCACCATCGCGACTTGCTCCTTGAACACAGGCTTAGCAGCTGAACGCGATGTGCAATTTACGTCCATTGATTTTACGACCCAAATCATCGAGTTGCACAATTTCGGCTCAACGAACCAAGTTCTCGATGGTTGGCGATTTTGTTCGCATAGCGACGACGACGGCGAGCGAAGGTACACCGCTCCGGCGGGCCTAGATGGAGTGACCATCGAAGCAGGTACATCGCTGTTTCTTCACCTGGATAACAATGGCCCCCAAGACAGCGACAATCTGGACATCAACCAGATGGGTGGCAATTTCGCATCGACCATGGACCAAGATGCTTACTCCATTAATCTTTACTGGCCCAATGGCGGATCGCTTTCCTTTGGCCAATCCGCCGACATGGTTGACCACATCCAATGGAATATCGATGGCGTAGACAACACCCAGGCCGATGTCCGTGGCGGAGTTGCAGAAATGGCAGGACTATGGACAGATCAAGATGCGTGGATCTCGACCGTAGCAAACACCCTCCGCATCGAACTCACCGATCCCAACGGAGGCTTGCTCCACGGCCCAGGCGACTATAACGTCATCAATCCGAGCCCTGCTGATTTCACAGGCGATGGCAGTGTAAACGGTGCCGATTTGGACCAGTGGGAACTCTCCTACAACGTCGACGACGGTGCGGATGCCAATGGGGATGGGCTCTCCGATGGCCAGGACTTTTTGATCTGGCAAGTTGCATCGACCGGAGCGCCCCTCAGTGCAGCGACTGCGGTTCCAGAGCCCAGCACATTCTTGCTGCTGATGGGAAGCAGCTTGGTTTGCCCCCGCCGACACCGGCAGAATTAGAGACTTCTGATTCAATCTCGGTTCAAGCACTCTTGTCCTGGACGGAGTGTGGATCAGATTCTTGCGGTTCCGATTGCTCCGATTTGCCTGCACGAGCAGGCCAATCTTCTGGCTCTTCGTGTCGTTCGACTGCTTCATCCAACAAATGCTGTCGTCGGCGACGTCGCCACCAGAGAAAGACACAGCCGAGCACGAGCAGAAACACGAGCGTCAACTTTTGTTCTGCGTCGGTAACAAACTCAGTGATCGCGGCTCCGTAGTAGAACGAGAGCCCAAAAAAAGTTCCTACCACTAACGTGGCAGCCACCAAATCACAAAGTATGAAACGGCGAAAGGGCATCCGCACCACGCCCGCCGCCAAGTAGACCGGTCCTCGCACACCTACCATGAATCGGGCCAATAGTAGCACCTTGAAGCTGTGCTTCTGGATCGCTTTTTCGAAATACTCTTCTCGCTGGGCGCCGACAAACTTTCCGAAGCGTGGATGCTTGAGAACCAAGCTATGCCCAAAGTGGTAACCAATGGCATACATGGCAGAATCGCCCAATAACGCACCGACCAGGCAAGCTAGAAATGCCCAATGAGGGACGAGCTCGCCCTGCGAACTAACCACACCGGCGATCACGATGGGAATTTCTTCCGGAACAGGCAGGCCGCACCCCGTGAGCAACAAGATGATGATGATGCCCAGATAACCCACATGTTCAATCAACGGTTCAAGCACGCCTCGACTCTTTTCCTATGTTCAAGTATTGCGAGATTCGTCTCCGACAGCAGCTAAGTTCTCGGCGTCATGCCAGCAACGAATCGTCTAGCACTTGCCAGTCGTCATCTTCCAGCCCCCAGGCCTTGATAGCGATTCCTGAGCCGTCTGTGCCAGGGAACACCAACACCGCGGCCACGGCAGGGTGACTGGCACAATACTCGCCCGCTTCGTCCAAGTCCATCACAAACAAAGCGGTAGCCACCGCATCGGCTTCCGCAGCCGTCGGTGCCAGCACGGTAGCCGTGTAACGGTTTCGCGCAGGCCAGCCGGTGCGCGGATCAATAATGTGACTGAATTTTGACCCTTCATGCTCGAAGAACTGCGTGCCACCCCCGGCTGTGGCGAGGGCCCGATCTCGCAGGAAAAGCTCTGCGATTCGCCGCTCTGGTGACAGAGGATCGCGGAGCCCAATCGTCCAGCCCTGCTGTGGAGTACTCCGATTGCAACCACGAGCCAGCACACTACTACTTCCCCCATGCAAGAGAAAGTCTTTGACACCAAGCTCCTCCATGCCCGCCGAAACCCGATCGAGTGCGTAGCCTTTGCCAATGGAATTCAGATTGATTTCCACATCAGGTTCAGAAAATCTCACGCTGCCGTCACTTTGGTCAAGCAGCACCTTGTCGCAACCTACCCGGGCGAGTGCGGTTGCGAATTCCTCGTCCCCAGGCCGTCGCCCCTCACGCTTGAGAAATCCCCACACACGGCTCAGCGGCGTGCTGGTGATATCAAACGCCCCACCCGTTTGCTCATAGATACGTTTTGCTTGTTCTAGGAGGGCAAACAGGTGAGGTTCGACGAGCACCGGCTTGCTAGCTGCCTGACGGTTGATCTCCAGTATCTCGCTGTGCTGGCGATAGATTGTGAGTTGCGCTTCTAGTGCCTCGATCGAGTCGAGTGCGTCCAAGGCTGGCTCAGCGGCATCCAGATCTTCTTTGTGGTACGTGACCTGAAATTCGCAAGCCATCGCACGGCGCGTTGCCTGCACATGCAGATGCTGACGGGTGACCTCGGTCGGGTTTGGCTTCTTGGGAGACCCATCACCCAGGTGGCGATCGGCCAGTTGAGCTAGCTTCTCAGCAAGAACGTGCGCAGCTCCACGCCCCTTGAGAAAATCGCGTCGGGAATGTCCACTTTGATCGGTCACCTCAGAATTATACCACATCGGCAAGGAGCTTCTTGTAATGATGTGATTGTTCGCAGGCTAGTGCTTCTGTTACGATGTTGCTGCACTATCAGCTCAGTCTTTCAATCTGGCAGCTCAGTCTTTCAAACTGGCAACCCAATCATTCAACCTGGTCTCAATTATCTCACATCAATCCATGCCCGAACCCATTATCAGCGTCTCAGGACTTCGCGGTATTATCGGCGAGTCGCTCACTCCCGAAATTGCCACGCGGTATGTCGCCGCTTTTGCGGAATCGCTTCCCGATGGGCCTGTGCTCGTCACCCGCGATGGCCGGCATACGGGGCCGATGATTGCCGAAATCGTGCGCGGGACGTTAATGGCGATGGGCAAAACCTGTCTGGATGCGGACGTGGCAGCGACACCCACCACGGGCATTTTAGTCCGGCATCAGCGCGCTGTGGGCGGCATTCAAATATCCGCCAGCCACAATCCGCCCGAGTACAACGGCATGAAGCTGTTCGACGAAACGGGTCGTGTGATTCCCGCCAAGGCGGGACAGAAGGTCATCGATCGTTATCGGGGCGAACCGCCACGCTGGCGGTCGTTTGACCAGTTGGGCACGTGTCACAAAATCGAAGACAGTACCTCCGCTCATCTGGCGATGATCACCGGCATTTGCGATGTCGAGCGAATTCGTTCGCGACAATTCAAAGTCATGCTCGATTCGAATCATGGATCGGGTGCCGTACTCGGAGTGCCGCTGCTCCAAGAGCTTGGCTGCGCGGTCTCGGTGCTTGGACCCGACGCCGATGGCTTATTCGAACATCCCCCCGAGCCCACCGCCGAGAATCTTCGGCAGGTACTAGAGCTAGTCCAAGCTAATGGCTGCGACATCGGGTTCTGCCAAGATCCCGACGCCGACCGCTTGGCAATCATCGACGAACACTCCCGCTACATTGGCGAAGAGTACACGCTCGCCTTGTGTGCCGATCATGTGTTGCGTCAAACGCCTGGGCCCGTTGTTACCAACTGCTCCACCAGCCGAATGACCCAGGACTTGGCCGAGAAGTACTCCGTACCTTTTGAACGATCCAAAGTCGGCGAAGCCAACGTCTCCGATTTGATGATGAATACCGGCGCCGTCCTCGGCGGCGAAGGGAACGGCGGCGTGATCGATCCCCGCATCGGCTATGTCCGCGACAGCTTTGTCGGCATGGCATTGGTGCTCGACGCCATGGCAGCGCGCGAGCAGCCCATCAGCTCACTCGTCGACGAGTTGCCTCGATATTCGCTCCACAAAGCGAAGGTCAACCTGGCCACCGACAAAGTCGGCACAGCACTCGATGCACTGGAGAAGCACTTTTCCGAAGCGACGTCCGATCGACTCGATGGCCTGCGACTCGATTGGTCCAGCAAATGGCTCCTGGTACGAGCGAGTAACACCGAACCAATTGTCCGCGTATTTGCCGAAGCTCCGACCCAGGAAGAAGCCAAAGCGACCTGCGACGAAGCGGAGCAGGTTATTGGAGGTGTTTGAGACAGTTAACCACAGAGATCACAGAGACAAAGGGGGACTGTTTAAGACTGGGACCATCAATACACGAAGGATATGGTTTCCAAAAAGCCCCCTCCCCTAACCCCTCCCCCGCATACGGGGGAGGGGGATATGCTGGAAGCAACAACTGATGCTCCGTGTCCTCTGTGAACTCTGTGGCAAAATTTCATTAAACTGCGATTCGTCATTCCAACTCTTGGAGACAACAGCAATGCGATTGCTATTCCTTCTAGCGTTCTTGGTCCTGTCCACGAATTCCCACGCCGACAACTGGCCCGGATGGCGGGGGCCAGCGGGGCAAGGCATCGCGGTCGACGGCGATTACCCAGTCGAGTTCTCTGCTGAGAGCAATGTCGATTGGAAAGTAGAACTCCCTGGCCGCGGCAGTTCGACGCCTGCCGTGTGGGAAGAGCAGATCTTCGTCACCTGCCCCATCGACGGTCAGGACGGCGTCGTCTGCTATGACTTCGCCGGCGAAGAATTATGGCGGCAATCTCTCGGGCCTGAGCGGATTGGCAGGCATCGCAATGGCACAGGCAGCAACCCCTCGCCCGCCACCGATGGAAATCACCTCGCCGTGTACTACAAGAGTGGTACGCTCGCCTCCTTCAACCTGCAGGGCAAACTCCTCTGGCAAAAAAACCTGCAAGAGCTGTATGGCCCTGACACGCTCTGGTGGGACCTGGGCACTTCGCCCCTGTTGGACGAGGGGAAAATTGTGGTCGCAGTGATGCAAGATGGGGATTCCTACCTAGTGGCGTTCGATGCAGACACCGGGAAGGTTGCATGGAAACAGCCTCGCAAGTATGAGACGGAAAAGGAATCCGACCAGTCGTACACCACACCCGCAGTCGTTTCGCAAGGTAGCAAAAAAGTGATTGTCACTTGGGGGGCAGATCATCTGACCGGGCACGACTTGGCCACCGGCGAGCTCTTGTGGGAATGCGGCGGTTTCAATCCGGAAAACAAAGGGCAGTGGCGGGTGATTGCCTCGCCAGCGGTCGACAACCAAGTGGCCATCGTTCCTTACGGCCGCGGTGAATTTTTGGCGGCCATAAAACTCGAAGACGCCCAGGGGGATACCACCGACACGCATCGCCTGTGGGAGCTCACCGAAATCGGCTCCGACGTACCGACGCCGCTGATCACCGGATCGCGCGTGATTCTACTCACCGACAAAGGGACTCTCTATGGGCTGGACAAACTCTCCGGCGAAAAGCGGTGGGAAGAAACACTCCCCAAAGCGCGGGCCAAGTACTACGCCTCGCCCGTGTTGGCTGGCGACTTGCTTTACTGCGCCCGCGAAGACGGCGTGATCATGGTTTGCCGACTTACCGAGGACGACCTGGAAATCGTGGCCGAGAATGCCATGGACGAAAGCACCATCGCCACCCCCGTCCCCGTCCGCGGCAAGCTACTGGTGCGCGGCGAGACGCATCTATTTCTAGTTGGTGACTCAGGAAGTTAGACCACGAATAGCACGGATCAACACGAATATTATTGTGAATCGCTAGGGCGACATCACACTGATTTTAATATCCAACCGAGAAGAGGCTGGCCGCAAGCAATACCGGTTTCTCCCTCTAAGCGCAGCAGCTATACTCAGGGGCTACCAACGGTCCGGTAGCTCAGTTGGTTAGAGCAGGGGACTCATAATCCCTTGGTCGGGGGTTCGAGTCCCTCCCGGACTACTTGTCGATTTCGGAATGCGGATTGCGGATTTCGGAATTGTTTGCCAACCTATTCGCTTTGCGCTTTCGACATGCCTTATGGAAGAACCACAGTCTGATAGTTTGGAGAAGTTTAACCGTAGTCTCTTGGCCCCGGCTGCCATCTTTGCTGCGGTGACGGCTTGGTTTTTCCAGCAGTTCATCATGGGCTCCGACCTATTTTGGCACCTGGCTGCGGGGCGCGATATTTGGGAGCGGGGTGCGGTTCCACGGACCGATCCGTTTTCGCACACCTACGGCGGCAAGGAGTGGACCAACCACGAATGGTTGTGGGACGTCCTGTACTGGAAGATCTATCAGATCACGCCGGACGCCGTGGCTTGGTTTACGATTGGGTTGTATGTGGTGATCTTCACGCTGGTGTTCATGCTGGCGTATGAAGCGACCAAGTCGATGTTTGCCGCGGGATTGACGGTTTGGCTGGCGACGATTGCTTCGCACTGGTTTCTCGACGTCCGACCCCATCCCGTCACGTTGCTGATGGTGGCAATCGTACTGGTGACGCGTCACAAGAAGTGGGCTCTATGGTTATGGCCGCCGTTGATAGTGCTGTGGACGAACTTGCACGCCGGTTTCGTCTTTGGCATCGGCATGGTGGGGCTGATGGTCTTGGTGCGGACCATCGAGCAATCAATCAAAGAAAAAGAACTTTCGATCCCCTGGTGGCAGTGGGTGTCTGTGGGGTTGTGCCTCTTCGTTTGGATGGTAAATCCCTACGGCCCGTGGATCGCGGAGTTTCAGCTCGATTACTTTTTCAAAGATTCGCCGTACCGAGGATTGGTGGAGTGGAACCCGCCGTTGTTCGGATTGGATCCCTATTATTTCGAGGGCACCTTTTGGTGGATCGTCATGTTGGCGGCGGTTGGAGCTAGTTGTCGCCGTCCTAAGCTGATGGTGTATTCGATCACGGGGGTGATTCTCTTAATCAATGGGTTGATGTGGTTGAAGTACAACAACCCCGATGTGCTCCAAGATCTGAGAAGTGGCGATCTGACGACGAAACCCTACATGCTTTTCATTCTCCTCGTATTTACCGGCGCCTTTGTCACCAACTTGATGAACATTTCGGAGAAGGACTCCAAATACAAGCCCGGTAACTATCTGATTGCGCTCAGTTTTGTGACGTTCTATCTCGCGTGTGGTTCGCGGCGGTTTATCCCCTTGTTTTGCGTAACCGCGGCACCGCTGGCAGCTATTTGCCTGGTTTACTACCGCGACAAACTTTACGAGCTGCTTCCGCAAGCCAAGGCACCCTGGGTGGGCGTTGGAGCGAGCGTGTTAGCCCTGTTCGTGGCTGGCTATACCTGGAGCGAGGTTCGCTTTGGCGAAAGTCTGCTCCGCGATTGGGCGATGACCGATCGCTACCCAGAAGATCAGGTCGCCTGGCTCAATGAGGTGCAACCGGACAAGCGTGTGCTGAACTACTACAACTGGGGCGGATTTATCATCTTGAATGCTCCCGGCTATAAGCTGTTTTTCGATGGCCGCGCCAACACACTCTACGGCGATGAAATCTATCACGATTATCATAGTCGCCTGCTGCCTGGGAATTTCAATGGCGAATTTATTAAGAAGTATCCCGCCGATGTTGCCTTGGTGGCGTCGAACCCCAAGCAGTTTCCTGACCAACTGACAAAGATCAATCCTCCCTGGGAATTGGTTCATCGGGGCAGGGGCGTTCTGTTGTTGCCCCCCGATTCGCCCCTGAACGACCAAGACTTGCCCACGGTGGAAGAGGTGAGTCCAGACGGAGTCGAAGCTTTCCTCACACGAGCCCGGCGTGCGGCGACGCGCGGCGATACGGAGTTGGCAATTGACATCCTCACTCAGGCAGTTGACAAATACTACTACGAATCGCGAGTCCACAACCGTCTCGCAGAGATCTATGCCCGTCAGGCCGATGTGGGAAAAGTTGTGGAAACGATGGATCGTGCTATTGCCCTGAACCCTCGGCGAAGTGCGACCTACTACGGCGCCAAAGGGCAGCTTCTCTACAAATTGGGTGAGAAAGAAATGGCTGCCGAGGCCTTCGATCACGCTCACTTCCGCGGGCCATTCGGCTCGGACCTGCACCGCTTTTCAACTCAAAACAGAGTCGACCAGATCAAACAGCAAATCGAGAAAGACGAGAAACGCAAGAAGCGGGGCTTCTGATACCACCTGTTCTTGCGAAAGGTGCTGGAGCCGATTTCGGGAAAAGTTTAGAGTTGTTCCGCATCGGTACGCGAAAGCACCAGATCCAATCGTTGTACCCGTTCGGTAAGCGACTGTTTGAGTCGACGCGGACGGCTGACGTCCTGCGGCCACAAATATCGCCAAGGCCAAAGATTGTTTTCTATTTCGTAGACGTGAAATCCGCGATCCAGAAAGGGTTGTAAGACTGCTTGGGGAGTGAGAGTCTGGTCTTCCCACCACTCTGGGGAGAGCTCAACGAGTAGCTCGACTTCCTGGGGACATTGGTCCAAGAACGAGTTCATGCCTGCGAGGACTGCCCCTTCGGCCCCTTCAACATCAATCTTCACCAATCTGGCACTGGCAATTTCGTCGGCTTTTAGCAGATCACCCAAGGGTGCAGCCGGAATTTCTCCCTCGCTGGGCAGCCCGCGCGTCTGCACGGTCGTGCTGAGGCCGATGTTTTGGTCGGGGCCTTCGAACAACGGCAGGACGCCGACGGTCTCGCTCGCTGCCTTGTTCACAGTGCGGACGTTCTGCTGCAGGTTGTTTGACTCGAGCGAATGCTCCAGCAGCGCGAACACTTTTGGCGACGATTCAATGGCCACCCCGCCGCCCTGCCCTGCCCCACCGACCTGTCCTGCAAGTCGCTTAGCAGCCAATAGGGTGTGGTAGCCAATGTTTGCACCAACATCGACAAACGTTCCTCCCGACTGCATGCGATCATCGATAAACGCAGACAGATCGGGTTCCCAGATTTCAAACAGATAGAGATACGTCTGAATCATATCCGGCATGCGGCAGCGGAAGGTGCAGCCGTAGTAGGTAGTGGCCTCGACTTCTAGCGGCCCTTTCACTAGCACCCATACCCGCAACGAGGCATAGAGCATGCCAAATAGGGGGACAAGCACAATACCGCGAAGCAGTTTGCTAAGCGGCGAGACTTCACTTCGCTGGGTCGTGAGTGCTCGCAAGCAACCTCGCACACACGCGGCCAGCTTTCTTAATAAATACTCCATAGCCGATTACCTTGCAGATCGCATTGTGTTGAAGTAGATGCGAACCAGATCGCGGGCGACGAGGAAAAAGTCTTTGAGCTTCAGCTTCGAACCTTCGACATCGACCCAGGTTTTCAAAGGCATTTCGCAAATGATCGAAGAGGTCGGCGGCAAGCTATCGCGTTTCCGCGATTGGATCGAACGCGCAATGATTTCTACATCGAATATCCAGCGGGATAGAAACGGGGCTTGGAAAAGGCTCTGTAGCTCGTCGCTGGTGCGGAACACCTTGGCACCGCACTGGGTATCGTAAATTGCGAGCCCCAGAAGCTGGGCCACGAACGTGGCAAACACGCGGCCAATGTAGTGACGCGACAACTTTCTGCGAATCGAACGACCGAGTAGATTCACGCGGGCACCGAACACCATTTCAATCTCTGGTCGCTTTTCTAAGATATCGAGCATCCGTGGCAATTCGTCCAGCGGCGTGGAAAGATCGGCATCCCAAAAACCAACGGCGGCAGGCTTTGATTCAAAGGCTTTTAGGAAGCCGGCACGTACCGCTTCGGCTTTGCCACCGTTGGCTGCAAGCTTGAGGAGTCGCAGCGACTCGGGCTGGGCTGCACATGCCGGCTCCAACAGGTCCGCGGTGCCGTCTTTGCTGCCATCGTCGACAAACAGGAATTGGATTTGCGGATGCTCAGCCAAGAATTGCTGAAAGCACTCTAGGCGAAGCCGCTGCGCCTCGTTGTAGCATGGCACAACGATGATGGTTTGGCTAAGCGGTTCCACAGGCTGATTGATTTCCGGTCTAAGAAAAGAATGAGGAGAGGGCCGCGTCGCCGGCTAAACGGCCTGGGGAACTGGACAATCCCACTCAACAAGGCGTCTCACTGCATCATAAACAGCCTGATGCCAATCGGCTAGCGGCAGGCGCCTCAAGGAGGGCCTGGACAAGGGCGTCGTAGATTTTGGGCCCAACAAGAGGTGGGCCTGTAACGATTACAAGAGAGAAGCGGACGGCGAGCTATGCACTTTCGGCTAGGGGCTCGTCGCCCTCGTCCTCGAGGTCCTCGTCTTCCTCGTCGTCTTCCCACTCATCTTCTTCGTATTCAGCGTCTTCGTCTTCCTCCCACTCCTCGTCTTCGGCTAATTCGTCTTCTTCTGGTTCATCGTCGGCTGCTGCTTCCTCGTCGTCTTCGTCTTCCCATTCTTCGTCGTCTTCTAGTTCGTTTTCTTCCTCATCGGTGTCTTCCTCCCACTCTTCGTCTTCGGCTAGTTCATCTTCTTCCGGATCGTCGTCGGCTGAAGCCTCCTCGCCGTCTTCGTCTTCCCACTCGTCTTCCTCTTCCCATTCACCTTCGTCTTCGAGTTCGTCCTCGTCTTTGAGTTCACCTTCGTCTCTAAGTTCCTCTTCTTCGAGCTCTTCGTCTTCTAGTTCGTCGTCTTCGTATTCGCTGCTCTCGTCGTCATCGCCCTCCCATGGTGCGGCGATGTCTTGCTCTTCGACTTCCTCAATCTGATCTTCTTCCTCGATCTGATCTTCGATGTCGCTCGGTTCATCGGCACCGGGGACTATCTTGTTGGTACGGCGCTCCTTGGGCTGTACGGATGCCGTCGTGGTGGGACCGTCGGCTTGCTCAGCTGATTGGTCGCCATCGCCTGACATTGCCTCCCAATCTTCGACGGAGACCATCACCTCGCGTGCCTGAGATCCGTTGTACTCGCCGACGATACCATCTTCGGCCATAAAATCGATGAGCCGCGCCGCTCGTCCGTAACCAATGCCCAGGCACCGCTGCAATAGCGAGACGCTTCCACGACGTTCGCGGACCACCACATCGACGGCAGCTTGGTACAGTTCGTCGCGATTTTTCAGCGCTCCCGGCGCTGCCGCCTCTTCTTCGTCTTTAGTTTTGAGCTCGATCAGCTCCTTGGCGAATTGCGGCTGATCGGTTCCGACGAAGTCCACAATAGAGGTGATCTCATCATCGGACAGGAATGTCCCTTGGCCACGCAGCAGTTGGCTAGTTCCTGGCGAGAGGAACAACATGTCGCCGTTGCCGAGAAGTTTGTCCGCACCCATCTCATCGAGCACCACACGGCTATCGGTTCGGCTAGCCACCTGGAAGGCAATCCGGGCGGGCAAGTTCGATTTGATTAAGCCCGTGATTACGTCGACGGTCGGTTTCTGCGTGGCAAGGATCAAGTGAATGCCAACGGCACGACTTTTTTGAGCCAGACGAATAATGTGCTGCTCGACATCTTTGCCCGCGGTCATCATCAAGTCGGCCATTTCGTCGGCCACGATCACTACGAAAGGCAACTGCTTAGGAATCGTTTCCCATTCGGCTTCGCTCTTCGGCTGGATTCGGTCGCGGAGTTCCTCCTCGCTCAATTGATTGTAGACCGTAACGTGTCTTACCCCGGCACGTGCCAATAGTTGATAACGCTCCTCCATCTTGTCGACCGCCCAAGACAGAATTGCCTCGGCTTTACGCATGTCTGTCACCACCGGATGCATCAAGTGCGGTAGCTTGCGGTACCCGCTGAGTTCGACCATCTTGGGATCGATCATCAGGAGCCGCACTTCGTCGGGACCCCGACTCATTAACATCGAGACGATGATGGTATTCAGGCACACACTTTTACCCGTTCCCGTCCGGCCAGCAATCAACAGATGCGGCAGTGAGGTGAGGTCGACCACCATCGGGTTGCCCGAGACATCTTTGCCCAAGTACACGGGAATTTTCATCCGTTTCGACCGGCCATTGGTCTCCTCAATGACATCTCGCAGGCGAACGAGTTGGCGGTTCTCGTTGGGGACTTCGATGCCAACTGTATTCTTGCCGGGGATTGGCGCAACGATACGCACACTGGGCACGCGCAGTGCGATGGCCAGGTCGTCTGCCAAGTTGGTGATTTTCGCCAGTCGCAGTCCAGCTTCCAGCTCAACTTCGTACTGGGCGATTACGGGGCCAGTTTCGATCTCGACGACTTTTACGTTGAAGCCAAAGTTGCGGAATGTCTTTTCGAGTAGCTTCGCTTTGCGACGCACTTCACGCTCGTGCTCTTCGTAGCTGACTTCGTCCGATTCCAGCAGCAGATCGAGCGGCGGCAATTCGTAGTCGACGTCGATCTCGGAGACCTGCTCTGCGGCCTCAAGTTGGTGTCGAACCTCGTCTTTTTCCGCCTCTTTGGCGGACGGCTTAGTTTTCTTCTTGATACGCAGCGCGCTAGCCAGCTTGGTCTTCAAACCGCCAGGGGCAGACGCTTCTCCCTCGGCTTCTGCCGCCTCTTCAGCTAGCTTAGCGGCGGGAGTGCGGACTTTGAGCGGGGACTCGTCGGCTTCGTCTTCTTCTTCCCACTCTTCGTCTTCGTCTTCGTATTCTTCTTCGTATTCATTCTCGTCGTCGGCTGAATCCTCCTCGCCGTCGTCTTCATCTTCATACTCGTATTCGTCGTCTTCGTACTCTGCCTCTTCGTCGTCTTCGAATTCGTCTTCCAGATCGGTCTCAGGACGATCTTTGCCGCGGGTCGACTTGGAGCCGCCCAAATGGCCTAGCGAAACGAGACTCCGACCAGAAATGATCGTCGTAGCCGCGACGAACTTCAGCAACAGGTAATCTGTGCAAAGCAGCATGCCGGCTAGCAAGACGGTGAGCGCCAGGATAAATGCGCCCGCACTGGCAAAATGAGTTTCGAGCAGCGCCCGCCCCATGGCTCCTAGATAGCCGCCGGCTCCAATTTCTGGACCAGGAGTAAAATGCGGCAACGCCATCGCTGCGAGTGTGGCGATGGCTACCAGCGATGTTGCCCAGCCTACGCCACGCAATACGGGCTGATCGACACCACGCCGCCAAAGCAGGACTACCGACAAAGTGCCTAACGAACCAACCAAATAGTAGGCGCCAATGCCAAAGCTCTCGAGCAGATAGTGCGCGACGTATGCACCAATTGGCCCGCAAGCGTTTTGATAATTATCTTGAGCGGGATAGACCAGAGTGCTGGGTGGATCGGTCGCCTCATAGGTGAGGAGCGACATGCCAACGAGCACGGTTGCGGCCAACATCAAGATGGCCAGCAGATCGAATTTTATACTTCGGTTTTCGAACATTGACGGGGCAATCATAGGTTTCCGACTGCCCTACCTTCTGGTAGTTGCAGCCTGATCGCTGGGCCCATCCGTGCCCTATCGTATATCCCTGGTGCCTATCCTGGCGTGTGGCGCAGTCTGGGCGCGTATAGCCCCTACCTTGCTCGTTTAGTTATCGGAACCTGCAGCGGCCAAGATTCACATCTGCGGCTAGCCTCGGTAAGAACTGCCTGGAACGGACGATAGGCAGGACTTGGCGCACGGCCTATAACCGACACGACAGGCTACGAATGCTCTTGGTAAATACGCTTCGCAAGACTTAGAACGCCCAGAGCTGCCCAAGAGTTCGCTAGTAAATGGCTAGTAATACAGATTCCTGGCAGAAATCTAACGATCACAACGATCGAGGAAAGTTGCACAGTGGTTTGAATTCACCAGTCGGTGTCTTCTCTATGATCGTAACAATGCGATCCATCGAATCGAGTCCCACAATTTCCCGCTGCAACTCTGCGGTTGGCAAAGGTGCGCGTTGCACGAGAGTCTCTGGCAATTCGATGGTCAGGCCATTTAGCAGTCGCAGTATCTGCTCTTCTGTTAGGGTGACTCGCTCCAACGACTCCACCAAACTCAGTGGCGATGATAGATGCTGAGAAACTTCTTCTCGCAATTCGCTCATTTCCACTGCAGCCGAGACATTGAGCCCGCCAATCTCGATTCGCTCCAAGGCAGACATCACTGCGACCGTGCCCAGTCGTTCTGCCAGATCGCGGCCAATGGCTCGCACATAGGTTCCGCTCCCGCATTTGATATCCAAGACAAGTTCCGGATACTCGTAGTCGACGAGCTCCAGCGAATGAACATTCACCGGTCGAGGCTCAAGCTGAACCTCCTCGCCACGACGGGCCAGTTTGTAGGCCCGCTTGCCCTCGATCTTTACCGCGGCGTAGGCAGGGGGCCTTTGCTGAATCGTCCCCACAAATTCTGGTAACATCGCCTCGAGTTCCAGCTTGCTTGGCTGAGGAGCACCCTCGTGAATCTGCACGTCGGTGTCGATGTCGTCGCTGGGGCTACTTCGGCCCAAATGGAAAGTCGCCCGGTAGCGTTTCGGCAGACGGTGCGAATATTGAATCAGCCGCGTCGCCTTGCCTACCGCTACGATCAATACCCCTGTCGCCAGCGGGTCGAGCGTACCGGTATGCCCCACCTTCATAGGCTTGAGCAAGCCATAAATGCGATTCACGACGTCTCGCGACGTCCAGCCGCTCGGTTTGTTGATATTTAAAATGCCAAACATGAAGCCACGGGAACGAAGAAATTGGTAGGCACCCTCGGCTGACCCTTCGCGCCAGCCCTGCTATGCAAGATACTTGATCCTCGGCTAGCAATCACCCGGCTATGGAAATTCTATTTTGAGCGACTCCCAACATCAGCTGTTACAGCAGCATCTGCAAGAACGAGACATCCAGCTACCCGAGGAGCAGCTGATAGTGCTCGATCGGTATCGAGCTGCGTTGTGGCGTTGGAACGAACAGCTCAATCTAACGCGGCATACGACGTACGAGAAGTTCATCGATCGCGACGTCACCGATAGCTTGCAGCTAGCTCATCTGCTGGAAAAGGGGGAGCGTGTGCTCGACGTCGGCACGGGCGGCGGGGTGCCAGGACTTATCATTGCGATTTGCCGGCCTGATTTGCGCGTGAGTGTTTGCGAGTCGACCCAGAAGAAAGCTCGCGTTGTACAAGCCATCGTCGAAGAGCTTGAACTCTCCGTTCAGGTGAATGCCTGCCGAGCGGAGGAAGTGCTGGAGTTGGAGACCTTCGATACACTAACGGCCCGAGGCGTGGCCTCGATGGCAAAGATCCTCACTTGGATGGCCCCTTACTGGGATGCGTTCGATCAACTTCTGCTCATAAAAGGTCAGCGCTGGCTAGAAGAACGGGGTGAAGCGCGGCACCGGGGGTTACTCAAATCGCTTGAGCTCCGAAAAGTAGCCACCTATCACGCTCACGGCACCGAAGTTGAGAGTGTCATTCTAAGTTTGCAATCCAGCAAATAGGCCAACGTGGGTGCTTTCTCCTACCCAGACTGCCAGGGCTTGGACGGAACAGGGGGGATGCTTTACACTAGGTTTCTCAGCATACAAATTTTACCGCTCTTTGTGAGTGGATCGCGTAATTAGGCTCAAACAACAACGGAGACCTACAGTGGCCAAAGAAGACAAACCCTCCGCCGAAACTCCTTCCGACTCTCCTGCTGCTGCTCAAGAACAGCAAGCTCGCGTACAGGTGGACGACGACAAAGCGACATGCTCCTATGCGAATTTCTGCCGCGTCACGGGTACCCCAGAAGAACTGATTATCGACTTCGGTCTCAACTCGCAACCCTTTGGCGTGCCTTCGGAGCCAGTGGAAATCACCCAACGCATTGTGACCAATTACTACACAGCCAAGCGTATGCTGCACGCGTTGCATCTTTCGGTACAACGGCACGAGCAAGCTTTTGGCGTGTTGGAAACTGACGTGCAGAAGCGAGTTGTCGCCAAGCCACAAGGCCAGGGTCAGCAAGGCTAACGGCTCGAGCTGAGTTTGGGCTAGGCGTTTTCGGCGCTGCCTTTCGCTGCACTGGGTCCCTCTCACTGGGACCATTTCGTAGTGTTTTGGCAGACGCCGCCAACTGAATGGCGGAACGTGATTGACGAAGAGGTTCTAGCCCTGCTGACTTAGTATTCGGCTTTGCTCCATTGCGTCTTCGGCCATGCGAATGTATTCCATGTTGTTGGTGCCCGCGTAGGCGCGTTGGTACGTCACGCTCATGGCGGTGTAACTAAACGGATCGTTCGGCTCGAGCTCGCAAACCTTCTTCGCGTGGTCGATCGCCTCGTCGTGCTTGCTCATGCGCTGCAGGACCACCGCCAGAGCAGAATGCGCCAGGGCGTAGGATTCGTCTGCGGCAATTGCCTGCTCAAGCTTCGAGGCTGCTCCCTCTAGATCGCCTTCTTGCTTTAGCTTTTCTGCTTCGTCGTAGAGCTCGGATACTTCGGCCATGGCCTGAGCCTTTCATTTCGATTGTTTTGAATTATTAATTACGATTATGCGAATGGGGAAATTGCGAGAGTCAATCCTCCCCTAACCCCTCCTTTTCAAAGGAGGGGGACAAATGACCTGTTGAGTTAACGATCTCAAGCTGTGTTAACGATCTCGAGCTGTGTTAACGTTCTCAAGTCTAACGCGCGACGGCATTATTCGCCCAGGACCTAACCGTCGGGAAACTGGCGGCAATACTCGTAGAGGGCCATGACGGTGGCTGTTGCCGCGTTGTAGCTATGCGGCATCCCCCAAACGGGGATTTCGACCGCTTCGTCCAGTTCGTCAAGCAACTCTTGCGTGAGCCCTGATCGCTCGTTGCCAATCACCAATGCCGTCTTGCGGGGGAATGAGTATTGGTGAATGTCCTGCGAATCGGTCGTTTGTTCTAAGCCCACGAGCCGATAGCCACCCTGACGCAATTCAGCGAGCACGGGGGGCAATGTGCGGTGTGATTCGATCTGAATGGTGTCGGCCCCATCGCGGGCGATTCGACGATCGAGTTTGGCCGGACCTGTGCAGATAATCTTCTTCAATCCGCAGCAGCTAGCAGCCCTTGCGATTCTCGACAAGTTCACGTTCGAGCGCATCGGCGCACAGACAATTACCAACTCCCTGGGCTGGGCCAAACTTCTGGGCGGTTTATGCCTGTGGTGCTCTCGCGACACACCATTTCCCCTTTGAGCAAAAAACGGTACCGGGTAAGCTAGAGCACCTCCAGCCACGAACCCATCTACGACTCTGCCCCAAAGCTTGCCATGCCGCTTGATGTCCGTAAAGTGCTAATCGTCGTGGCAGTGGTCGGCATCTTTGCCGCGACGCTATGGGCCACGATGGGCACCAGTCTGCAGCCTGCTGATTTTACATTCGCCAACGGCACCGAAGTGAAGAGTTTCGACCCCGCCATTCTCACGGGCCAGCCGGAGGGGCGAATCATGAATTGCCTATTCGAGCGACTCGTGAATTGGCATCCGGAAACCATCGAACCGATTCCCGGAGTGGCTAAGAGTTGGGGAATTTCTGACGACGGGCTAACCTACACGTTCCACTTGCGGGACGATGCCAAGTGGTCTGACGGAACGCCGATTACGGCCGAGGACTTTCACTATTCATGGCGAAGGTTTCTAGGACCACGGACCGCAGCCGAGTATGCCTTTCTTGCTTGGCATATCGTCAACGCCAGAAACTACAGCCGTGGCGGGAGTGGCATCTCGCCCGGCGATCCCGTGGAGGTAGAGCTTAACCTACCCATTGACGCCGTGAACTCGCGTCGCGGCGAGATCCTTTACGGCAAACTTGTAAGAATTGAAAACAGCGACGACGCGGAGCATCGCATCTTTGTCGTTGACATCGACGGGGAACAAATCCGGTTCGATCCGACCGACGATTCGCTGGCCGTTGACCCTGCGCCCAACGACACTCGGTGGTGTCGACAGGTGCTGTTCGATTTTCGAGAAGTCGGGATCCGTGTGCTCGATCCGCTCACTTTAGAGGTAACGCTTTACCACCCTGCCCCATTTTTCATACAGCTCGTAGGATTCTATCCCTTCTCTCCTGTGAACCGCCAATGCGTGGAAACTTATGGCAATCCGGGATGGACAAAATCGGATAAATTCGTTGGCAACGGCCCTTATATCCCGTTACTCAGACGGATTCGAGATCGTATCCGCATGCAGCGGAGCGAAACCTATTGGAATCGCGAGAACGTCCGCATCAACCTCGTCGACGCGCTAGCCGTAGACTCCAAAAATACGGCGCTCAATATGTTTATGACCGATCAAATCGCCTGGATGGACACGGTACCTCCCGAAGCCTTGCGGATTTTGTTGAAAGAAGATCCGCCGCGGAATGATCTGAATCCCAAGCCGTATATGTCGTCCTACTTCTATATGGTGAACATTACTCGCAAGCCGCTCAATGATGTTCGGGTACGTCGGGCCCTTTCGCTGGCGATTAATCGTGAAGAGATTTGCGAGAAAATTCTGGCGGCGGGAGAAGTACCGGCCTACTCCTTGGTCCCACCGGGGATGCCTGGCTACGAACGACAAACGTGCGACCCGAGCAACATCGAAGAGGCCCGTCGACTGCTGGCCGAGGCAGGTTATCCGGAGGGCAAGGGCTTCCCGCGGATGGACATCCTGTATAACACCGACGAATCGCATCAGACCATTGCCGAACTCATCCGTAGCCAATGGCAACGTGCCTTAGGCATCCAAATTAAAACCCGCAACGAAGAATGGCAATCGTACAACTCCAGCCAACGTCAAATGAAGTACGACCTGTGCCGCCGTGCCTGGATCGGGGACTACGTCGACCCGCTCACCTATCTGGACATGTATGTCACCGATGGCGAGCAGAACAACACCGGCTTTGCCAATGAGCGGTACGACGAGTTGATCGAGGCTTCCAATAGCGAGGCGGACCCTGAAAAAAGGCTAGCGATTCTCGAAGAAGCTGAGCGGATGCTAATGGACGAGTTGCCGATTATCCCCATCTACTTCTATGTTTCCAAGAACATGGTAAAGCCCTACGTCCGCGGGTTCTACAACAACATCCAAGATTTCCATCCGGTCAGTGCGATGTGGATCGATCACGATCACCAGGGGCCCACGGAATTCACCCGTAATAGGTCGGTGGAGGAGCAGCCATGATTGCGTTTTGCTTCCGCCGCGCTCTGTGGATGGTAGTCACTTTGTTGACCGTGTTTACGATCACTTTTTTTCTAATGCGGTCGGTTCCGGGAGGTCCCTTTGATAGCGAACGGGCCCTGGAACCTGAGATCGAAATGAACATGAAGCGGCGCTACAATCTCGACAAGCCGCTTTTCGAACAGTATCAGCGAGAGCTAGCCAACTATCTGCGTCTCGATCTTGGTTACAGCTACAAATTGGGAGACTACACGGTGAATCAAGTGATCGCCGAGGGGCTGCCGATTTCTGTCTCGCTAGGTTTATTGGCACTGATGTTTGGAGCGAGTCTAGGGTTGGTGGCGGGGATCGTGGCTGCCGTTTTCCGAGGCGGGTGGGCTGATGTTTGGCTGCGTTTGGCGGCCACGGTTGGAATTGCTTTGCCCAACTTTGTGATTGCGAGCATCTGCATCATTTTTTTCGTATTCAAGCTGCGCTGGTTTCCTGCAGCGGGATGGGGAAGTTTCCAGCAGTTGGTGCTTCCCGCGTTCTGTCTTGGTGCCCCCTATGCGGCGTATATCGCACGGATTTCTCGAACCAGCATGTTGGATGTGCTCTCGCAAGATCACATCCGTACTGCTCGAGCTAAAGGTGTCGGACCACTGCGTGTGATTTTTGTCCACGGGTTACGGGGTGCGATGCTGCCAGTCGTCTCATTCCTTGGACCAGCAATTGCAGGCATTCTCACCGGTTCGTTAGTTGTCGAGCAGGTGTTTGCCATTCCCGGATTGGGATCGCACTTTGTTCATGCGGCGCTGCAGAACGATTACACCTTGGCGATGGGCCTGGTGATGCTTTACACAGTTTTACTGTATTCGATGAACTGGATTGTGGACCTTTCGTACGCGGTGCTCGATCCGCGGGTGGAGTTGCATTAAGGAGCAAGAAACGGATCGAGGAAAAACAACTTCTCTTTAGTCCCTCGCCCCTTTGGGGAGAGGTTAGGTGAGGGGGATAATGGATACCTGAATTTGTTTTTCCTCGATTCATTATCTTCAGAAATAGAAAGTGGCCTCTGCTTAGGTAAGAGTCAAGCTGCAAGGCTGAGTCAACTGGTTCAATCCTCCCCTAGCCCCTCCTTTTCAAAGGAGGGGGATGATATACGCAAAAGGCAAACGTAATTGGAAGAGTCTGAAGTTATACCCACTGAACCGGCCGACTTTACGGCGGCGACTCCCGAAGGGATGTCGTTATCGCAAGATGCGTGGCGACGCCTGCGCAAGAATCGCGTGGCGATGATTTCGCTGTGGACGTTAGGGATCATTTGCCTGCTTGCCTTTTTCACTCCTCTGCTGCCTCTGCAAACGCCCGACTACACACAAACTAGCGTCCAGTACGAAGAGCCGACTGCTTCGCCACTCTGGTTACACACATTCCAGCTCAATACCGAGATGATAGCCCGAGTGCCTGAAACGGTAACTGATTTGGAAAAAGAACTGCCTCGCTTGGAGCAGACGCTTGACGAAACCGGCGTAGCCCTGGACCAAGCAGAAGCACAGCTGGACGAAGGCTTAACGATCGAGCAACGCAAAACCGCGCTCGCCGAGGAGCAATCCGCTTACGACGACGCCTGGTTTGCCTTGCGGCAAAAGCAGGCGGAGATCGAGGACACGATTCAACAACCGTACAGGGCGATGGGCTTCCCCGATCTCGGCCCGGTTAGCCGCTGGATGGTGCGAACGCGATTGGCCTTATTCGGCGACTTAAGCCTCAACTCGCTTTGCGGTCGCGACAAACTGGGCCGCGATATTCTGGCCCGGGTATTTTGGGGAGCCCGGATTTCGCTGATCGTGGGGCTCGTGGCGACGATCGTTTCGCTATCGATTGGTGTCACTTACGGCGCCGTAGCGGGTTACTTTGGGGGTTGGGTCGACGACGCAATGATGCGACTGGTCGACGTCCTCTACTCGGTCCCTTTTATCTTCGTGGTGCTGTTTATCTTGACGATCTTGAGACAGGAAGATGTGGCAGACAAGCTCTCCTATTGGGGAATTGATCGAATCACGATCTTCTTTTTTGTGGTGGGAGCAATTTATTGGCTCACGATGTCACGAGTGGTGCGCGGGCAAGTCATCTCACTCCGCAACGAACTATTCGTAGAATCAGCCCGCTCATTGGGCGCCGGGCAGCTGCGAATCATCTTTCTGCACCTGCTGCCCAATCTGTTCAGCGTGGTGATTGTGTACCTCACGCTAACGATTCCCCGGGTGATGCTGTTCGAGGCGTTTCTTTCGTTCCTCGGTCTGGGGGTGGAACCGCCCGATGTTTCTTGGGGTCTGCTGGCCAATGAAGGCATTAAGGTGATTACGCCGGTAAAGATCTATTGGTGGTTGATTCTATTTCCCAGCGTCGCACTTGGGGTGACGTTGATGGCGCTCAACTTCCTGGGCGACGGGCTACGCGATGCACTCGATCCTCGGTTGCGGGATGAGTAGTTTTTTTTCAACGCAGAGTTCGCGGAGAAGCAGAGGGCCGCGGAGGAGGAATCGTGGGCGGGCTCGGCCGATGAACCCAAGGCGGCACATCTAGATTCTACTTATAGATTGAGAGCAAATTTTTTACTATTGCTGGGTAAAATTCTCCGCGGCCCTCTGGTGCTCTGCGGACTCTGCGTTTAGTCCTTCCCCAAGAGATCAAGCGTCGCGGTTGCCAGGGCGGTGACGCCGGTTTCGAGGGCCTCTTTGGCATCGGGGTAGAACTTGGCTGAGTGTAGCGATGGTGGTTGCACTCCACGCTCGCGGTATTCGTCTAACCGCGCTTTGGTGACGCCCCCCAATCTGAGCATCACGATCGGTACACCGGCGCGACCGATGCGGCCAAAGTCTTCGCCGCCCATCGAAGGTTCCACTTCCACTAGATTTTTCTCGCCCAGCACAGGCTTCAATGCAGCCACCACGCGCTCGGTCAGTTCCGGGTCGTTGAACAGTGCCGGCGTTCCCTCAGAGACGTCGATCTCAGGCTCAGGAGCATCGGCACTGGCCGCGGCAGCGAGTGCTTTGCGGCGGATGGCGTCGATCAGTTGCTTACGGACCTCCGGTGTGTAGCTGCGGACGGTGATTTGCAGAGCACAAGAATCGCCGATGATGTTGTGCTTGGTCCCGCCGTGGATCGAACCTACGGTGATGACTGCCGGTTCAATGGGCTTCACTTCGCGGCTGACGATTGACTGGAGATCGACGACCAGCCGTGCCGCGATCACCACGGGGTCGATTGTGGAGTGAGGCCAGGCACCGTGGCCACCTCTGCCTTGGATTGTGATGTCGACGCTGTCGACATTGGCTAGGGCGTAGCCGGCCCGATATCCTACCGTCCCCGTGGCTTGATCGGCCGCCACATGCATCGCAAGGGCGTAGTCGGGTCGTGGAAACCGGGACAGTAAACCATCGACTAGCATTGCCTTGGCACCGGCTCCCCGTTCTTCGGCAGGTTGCAAGATGGCGACTAATGTTCCTTGCCATTGGTCGTGATGAGAAGCCAAGTAACGAACAGCCCCGATGAGATTTGTCATGTGAATATCGTGGCCGCAGGCATGCATCACTCCGACCACCGCCCCCCGTTCGTCGGGGGTGCGAACCTTGGAGGCATAGGGCACGCCGGTCTCTTCCACCACAGGTAGAGCATCCATATCCGCTCGCAGCAGCACGGTTTTTCCCTCGCCATTTTTCAGCACCCCCACCACCCCATGGCCACCAACTTTTTCGGTGACATCGAATCCGGAGGCCCTCAATAGTTCTGCCAACTTGGCAGCGGTTTGCTCCTCTTGGAACGATAGTTCCGGAGTCTGGTGCAATGACTTGTACAGCTGGGTAAGCTGCGGGATTTCTTCGGCTATCCAGTCGGCTGGCGCCTCGCCTTGCGCGTAATTGGAGAACACCAGAGCAGCCAATAATGTCCAAACTCGGATTGTCATCGTTCCCCCTACCATAGAGTTATTTCGAGAGTTTTTTGAAACAAAACGCTTGGCTAGCCGAACCGTGCTTGCTATATTTCTGCCATACATAGTAACTGCCCTTTTTATTGAGCTGCCGCGATCATTATCTTGTTCACGGCAGCTCTTTATTTGCGCTGACTGATCTTCACCGTCTCCGCTATGACTCGGCAACCAGTAGTGACTCGGCAACCAGTTGTTCTATCTGGCACTGGCAAAGCTAGTGGCACACGTTGCTGAAGCTTAATAAAGTCTGGGCCCCGCTCTCACTGCCACTCGTCACTTTTGGCGAGCGCCACCAGTTTCGGCAAAATCGCCCGCAGGGCTCGTGCTCGGTGGCTGAGAGTGGATTTCACCCTTGGCCCGAGCTCACCGAATGTGCGATGTAGCTCGACAACTTCGAACAGAGGATCGTAACCAAAACCATTGGTGCCCACGGGTTCTTTGCGGATCACTCCCCGACAAATGCCGGCGCTATCGGCTCGAATTTTCCCTGTAGGATCCGAGAGCGACACATGGCAATAATACTGCGCGCCGCGTTTCTTAGGTGGCAGATCTCCCAGTTCGGCAATCAGCTTGGCGTTATTGCTACTGTTGGTCGCGTCTTCGCCCGAGTAGCGCGCCGAGAAAATGCCCGGCGCTCCATCGAGGGCATCTACTTCCAAGCCGCTATCGTCGGCCAGGACCCAACAACCCAAATGCTGGGCTTGCTCGGAGGCCTTCTTCTGCGCGTTGGCGGCAAACGAGTCGCCGTCTTCCACAACGTCCAAGGGATCTGACTTGTCGGCGAGTGTTTCGATCTTAAGCCCATAGGGGGCGAGCAATTCAGCCAGTTCGCGTCCCTTGTCCTGGTTCGAGGTACCCAGCAAAAGTGTTTTTTCGGCAACAGTCATAGAAGCGTCGGGCATAGATGTGTCGGGCAGGAGGCATTGGAATGGGGTCGTAGAAGGCAAGCGACTCAAGTCACTAGCATACCGAAGTGGCGAACTAGAGCAAGAACTGCGAATCGTGGAAGATTGCGACGTAGACTCGGTACGTCTAGCCGGAGGCGCACTTGCCTCCGGGGTGCCTTGGACCGCGTGGCGGTCCGGCTATAGAGCGAAGCGATTCTGGAAGACCGATACCGCTAGTTTCTGGCGTAAGCCGCACTCACCGATCGGCGAGGAACCTGGACCGCTTCGGGATGGATGTCGAACGGCAGGCCCACAAATCGCTTGGGATGGAACCCTTGTGCCACCGAGCCTTGCTGTTTGGCGAAGCTATTGAGAAATTGTTGCTTCTTTTGCTGTTCCAGCTGGATATCTTCGGCAGCAGGACGGTTGAAAACATTGTTCGGCGTCATCGCCCCGAATGTCTTGATAATGATCTGAGCGTCACGATTGTCGATCACAATACGGCCATCGGCAAGCTGCTGGGCATCGTCGAAACTTCCGACCGCCACGTAACTCTCTTGACGATTGTGAAACTCGTAAGCTTCCCAACCCTTTTTGCGTAATGCGACGGTTAGCAGGTGGGCATTACGGCCGGCAACCACCAATGGATCTTTTTCGGTTGCCTTATGCGACTTGATATCCTCCGCGTCACCATCGCGAGCATGTAGCTTGCTGCGGCCTCGGAAGGTTGCTACCCGCATGGAGTAACGTCCAGGAGCTTTCATCAGTGAGTACTCCAAACCCTCATTCCATTTGGCAATTTCGTCATCGACCCCCCGAGGGGCGAAGTACTCTTTTGGTAGCAAGGGATTCCTGGTCAAAAAAGCATATCCTAGCGGCCCTCGCTGCGACTGTTTGCCGAGGTTCTTGCGGACGTAGTTATGAAACTTTCGGACCGAGGCCAGGCTTTGGGTCGATTCTTGCTCGCCCGCGGTTTTCAAACACTCCGGTTGGAGATACTTCACCCGTTCGAGCAATTCCTGCGCATCCGGATCGTCTACAGAGGTGAACTCCCCCACGAGCACAGCATGCTCGAGCACTGCACTGCCGCGGTTGTAGCGCCGACGAATCCGTGCTCCATCCACGTCGATGCCCCGACCCACGTTGAGCTGATCGCGTTCGAAGGTCATGGCATAATAGAAGGCCGGTAAATTGGACTCTTTGCGAAGCTCCAACACCAACTCCCTGGCATCAGCTTCCCCTTCCGCACCCGAGAAAGTCGCGGCCAAAATCAGCCACGGGCCTCGTTGCTGGTCGAGTGAATAGTCGGCACTCGGATCGGATTCCACTTGTCTTTGCGGAATAAGTGACTGCCAAAGCGGTTGCGCAGCATGTAGATCGGCGTCTAATGCGCAGAAGTGTCCCATCAAAAACAGTACAAACAGACAGCGCCACATAGGACGTGCGTCTCCCCAAATAGTGGTAGCCGGGTTGAAATCTTGGTAGCGAGAGAAAAGATTCTCGGCAAGAATTTCCGGTGCCGAGGGGCGGAAATTAGCAAAAGGCAGGTCCTCTAGCCAGACCGATCTCATGAGCCAGATACTCAGAGCAAACAAACGCTATCAGAAGTATTGAATTCCTCGGTATTCTTGTCCTATCGACAATTCAATCGCTATTCCGAGCTACCTCAGAAGCCCTCATTTCGAGGTCTGTCAAGAAATCTAGCTAGAACCCTCGGCGGATCTCGGGATGACAATATGCTGGGCAGCTAGGGTCTGCTGCCTGGATCTCCAAAAGAGTTCAAATATTCACGGACGGTCGACGAATAGCCAGCAACGCACTCATTGCGCTAAAATAGAGAAGCAAATCAAGAGCCCCACCAGCCCAGAGGAAGCCATGCGCGACTCGTTCCAAATTGCCATCGCCGGCATCATCCTGTTTTCAGCCTGCCTGTTCTGCGACCAACTGGTAGCACAATCGAAAGCCGTCGAGGCCAAGCAAGCGTCTGCATCTGCTAGCGATTCGACAGACAACGCAGCCGAGACCAAGAAACCGAACAAAGTTCGTATGGCCCATATCGCCATCAAAGGGGAACTCCCCGAGTCGCCCGGCCAGATGTCGCTGTTTGGCGACCTTGGTATTGATCTACGCAAGACGATCGCTCGACTCGACAAGGCCGCCGAGGACGATTCGATCTCCGGCATTATCCTTGAGATCCGCAATCCCATGGCTCGGGGAAAGCTCAATGAACTCTCCGACGCCGTGGCTCGAGTGCGTGCCAGTGGTAAAAAGGTGATCGCACAACTGGAATCCGCCCAGGGCTCCCAATATCTGCTCGCCACTGCCTGCGACGAAATCGTGATGCCGGAGGCTGGGATCATTCTAATTCCCGGCGTACGGGCTGAGGCGGGTTTCTACAAAGAGATGCTCGACAAGCTGGGCATCGAGGCAGACATGATCCACATGGGCGAAGCCAAAGGCGCCGCCGAACCTTTCACCCGAAAGAGCTTTAGCGAGCCCGTTAGAGAAAACCTCACGGCAATGGTCGATGATCTATACGATCAAGTGATCACACGAATCGCTACGAATCGGAACCTTCGCGTTGAGGAAGTCCGCGCCAAAGTCGACCAAGGCTTGCTCACGGCACGCGAGGCGAAGGAGGCTGGTCTGATTGACGAGGTCGCCTATCCCGATTCCGTCCGCGCACGGCTCTCCACTGAGTATGATGCCGACAAGCTGGTTTATGTGATGAACTACGCCAAGAAGAAAGTCGACACCGACTTTTCTGGACCGATGGGTTTCATGAAGCTGTTCAACCTGATGCTCGGCGGCGATGGTGGCCGTAGTTCGAAGAAGGATAAGATCGCGATTGTTTATGCCGTCGGCCCCATTATGAGTGGCAAAAGCGAAGACAATCCGTTCGCTGGGCAACTGATGGGGTCTGACACTATCGTCAAAGCACTTCACGAAGCCGCTGAGGACGAGCGCGTGAAAGGGATCGTGTTGCGGGTCAATAGCCCGGGCGGATCGGCGCTGGCGAGTGACTTGATTTGGCGTGCAACGCAGACTATCGAGAAACCGATTGTGGCCAGCATGGGCGACGTTGCTGCCAGTGGTGGGTATTACATCTCGATGGGTGCTGACAAGATTTTCGCCGAGCCGGGCACCGTTACTGGCTCGATTGGTGTTGTCGGCGGGAAGTTCAACATGAATGAGCTATACGGCAAAATTGGCATTACGACCGACGTCATTAGCCGTGGCAAAAATAGTGGCATGTTCTCTTCCAATTCCAACTTTAGCGAGAGCGAACGCGAAGTTGTTCTCAACATGATGAGCAAGATTTACGATTTGTTCACTTCCAAAGCAGCCGAGGGCCGCGACATGCCCTTGGAGCAGCTCAAGGAACTCGCTGGCGGAAAAGTCTACACTGGCCGCGATGCTAAACGAATTGGCTTGGTGGATGAACTCGGCACATTGAAGGATGCCATTCGAACTGCCAAGCAGTTAGCAGGCATGGAGCCCGACGCCGAGGTCGATCTCAAGGTGCTGCCTAAGCAAGAGAATCCCTTCGAGGCAATTTTCGGCATCGATCAAGATGCAGAAAAGGAAGTCGCCATCTCGCTCGGCCTTAGGCAACTCGCTCCAGAGCTAACCGCCCCAGTCCGCAAAGCCGCCCAATTGCGAGCCGTGCTGCGGGAACCCGTGGCTACGATCATGCCGTTTTGGATTGAGATTGAATGAAGATAGACTCTTGCGTTGATCACGGTTCACTTGGGCCAAAACTCGTTAGTGAGCTTGCGCGTCGTGGCGAGAAGGGAATGTACTTCTCATTCGATGAGTACCAAGAGCTATGTAGGGTGCAAGATTCTCAAGGTCTCAAACGAATACTGACGACTGCTGGCTACCCGACAGTTGTTGCGTCCGACGATGTGATCCAGGTTGCCAACGGACTTCGAGAAGCCAAAGATTTCGACAAGTTCCCTGGGCACCTAATTTCCGACCCGACGGCACCATTCAGCCGCACGAGGTCATAACGACAACTTGCTTGATGACTGAATTAGTGATTCAGCCAGAACACCACCGCTAGCCCGTCGCACCGATGCGCTCTTTGCCGACCCATTTCCGCAGCACCTCGGGCACCAGGATGGTGCCGTCGGGTTGTTGGCAGTTTTCTAGGATTGCGATGATCGCTCGGCTGATGGCCACGGCTGTGCCGTTGAGGGTGTGGACAAAGTTCGTACCTTTCTCGCCCTTCACCTTTGAGCGAATGTTGAGACGTCGCGCCTGGTAGTCGGTGCAATTGCTTGCCGAGGTGACTTCGCCATACTCGCCGTTCTCGCCCCGCCCCGGCATCCATGCTTCCAGATCAAACTTGCGGTAGGCCGGACCGCCTAGATCGCCGGTGGCGGTGTCGATCACCCGATATGGAATCCCCAGGCCATCGAATATTTGGCATTCCAAGTCGCAGAAGTAGTTGTGCATGTCTTCGCTTTGCTCCGGCAGCGTGAAAGCGAACATCTCGACCTTGGTGAACTGATGCACGCGGTACAGCCCCCGCGAGGCCCGTCCGGCGGCGCCCGCTTCGGTTCGGAAGCAATGGCTAATGCCGCATAGCTTGAGCGGCAATTGCTCGACGTCAATCACTTGGCCGGAATACATACCGCCCAAGGTAATCTCGGCGGTAGCAACCAAATTTAAATCGTGATTCTCGATGCTGTAGATCTGAGTTTCAGGTCCACGTGGAATAAAGCCGATGCCGGAGAGGATTTCGCCGCGAGCTAAGTCGGGAGTGATTGTGGGTACAAACCCTTCGCCAACCAGAAGCTCCATTACATATTGCTGAAGTGCTAGTTCCAGCATCACTGCTTCGTTCTTGAGAAAGTAGAAGCCATTCCCGGCGATGCGGGCTCCGCCTTCGAAGTCGACCAGATCGTGTTGGTTAGCGAGCTCCACGTGGTCGTGCACGGGGAAGCTGAACCGTTTGACTTCCACTTCGCCTTTACGAATCTCGCGACTATGTGCTTCCTCGCCGATGGGTGCTTCGGGATGCGTGAGATTCGGCATACTGCGATAGATGGCCCCCGCCTCGGCGGCGATACGATCCATCTCGGTCTGCTTGGCATCCTTCTGTTCGCGAAGTGCACGGCCTTCTTCTTTACGCTGTTCTCGCTCGGCGTCGTCCTTGGCTTTGCCAATAGACTTGCTAACCAAATTTGCTTGCCGCGACAGTTCTTCAACCTCTTGCTGCAACTGACGGCATTCGGTTTCTAATCTTGCGAACCGCGCCACGTCAGCCTTCACGCCGCGATGGTTGCAGTTTTCCTGAACGGTCTCGATATTGTCGAGAATAAAGCGTTTATCGAGCATTCTTCCTACGTCACCCCTAGATTACTGGCCTGCTTGTTGCAGTTCTTGATGTGCATCACTTGTTGCAGTGTTTTATTTTTTTCTGTGTTTTATTTTTTAATCTGGCCCAAACGGTCCCACAACGCGGCGCTGGTACGGATGCCCTGCTGGAAAGCTTCCAGCGAGAACTTCTCGTTGGGACTATGCAGATTGTCGTCGTTTTGACCCCATCCCAACAAGAGCACCTCCGCCCCTAAATGCTGAGAAAAGCTACTTACAATGGGAATCGAGCCCCCTTCGCGCATAAACACGGGCCGCTTCCCGAAGCCGACCTCGATGGCTTCGCTGGCCGCGTCCATCATCGGGCTATCTAGTGGAAAGGCAATTCCCGCTCCGCCGTGATATTCGATCAGTTCCATCGTGATGCCTGGCGGCAACAATGTCGGCAGGAACGCTCGCAAGCTGTCCGCCACTTGCTTTGGGTCCTGATTAGGAACTAAGCGGAAACTGAACTTGGCCGACGCTTTCGATGGCAGCACCGTCTTGGCACCTTCGCCTTGGTATCCGCTGGTTAACCCATTGATATCAAAAGTCGGCCGGGCCCAGCGACGTTCGAGCGTTGTGTAACCCGCCTCGCCTGTTACGCCATCGACATCGAGTTCGTTTTCAAACTCCTGCTGGTCAAATGGCAGGTCTTTCCACTGCTCGCGTTCCCGGTCTTCCAGCGGCACCACGTTGTCGTAGAAACCTGGAATTTGGATGCGGCCTTGATCGTCGATCAACTTATCGAGAATCTGTGCAAGTGCGTTTGCAGGATTGGTAACCGCACCGCCAAACACGCCCGAATGTAGATCGCGATTGGGACCGGTCAGCCGCAGTTCAAGATAGGCGATTCCTTTCAACCCATAGGTGATCGCAGGAATCCCTGGTGCGAATTGGGCCGTGTCGCTAATGACCACACAATCGCAAGCAAGCTTAGCAGCGTTGTCGGCCAGGAATTTCTCCAGATTTGCACTACCAACTTCTTCCTCGCCTTCGATCAGGACCTTAACCTGTAAGGGGAGTGAGTCGGCTGCCTTAGACCACGCCTCCAGACTTTTTACATGCGTGAGCATCTGCCCTTTGTCGTCACTCGCGCCACGCGCGTAAACGTTGCCATCGCGCACGGTCGGCTCGAATGGGGGCGTCTCCCACAAGTCGAGCGGATCGGGAGGTTGGACGTCGTAGTGACCGTAGACAAGCGCCACCGGTGCCCCTGGTACTGGCGGCGACTCCGCATACACCAGTGGATGGCCGTCGGTGTCAATTTGCTCCGCCGCGAGCCCCATTTCTCCCAGATGAGCGGTTAGCCAGTCGGCGGCCTGCTGCACGTCGTCCTTATGAGCCGAGTCGGCGCTAACACTGGGGATGCGTAGCAGTTTCATCAAGTCGTCTTGGAACCGCTGGCTATTCGCCTCAATATATTGGAGTACTTTGTCTATCACGTGATCAAATTTCGGGGACGAAATGGTGGCGGTGAGATGGAGTAATTTGACGATTGGACCATGATTGACAGACGCTACTATGCCAGGCGGGAATTCTTAGCGATGCTCAATTGCATCGTTCTGCCAAAACCAAGGAAAGTAGTGCTGCAAGTATCCCCTTAGGTCGGGCGTTTAATATAATGCCGTCAGAGAGATCACGCCACCGGTGCCTGGCTAGGGAATCGCTAAAGACAGAGGTTTGAATAGATGGATGAGTTTGAAGAAGACGACCAGGGTGTAGCCACAGTCGTTCCCGAGAAGCAAGCAGAGGGCCAGCACGTCGAACGCCGCCAGCCTCGGTACAACGTGCTTTTGTGGGACAGTGACGATCACACTTTCGACTACGTAGAAAAGATGCTCCGCGAACTCTTTGGCCACGAAAAACAACAGTGCGAGAAAATCGCCAAGGGCGTCGACGAAGAGGGCCGTGCCGTGGTGCTCACAACGACAAAAGAGCACGCCGAACTAAAGCGAGACCAGATTCACGCCTACGGCAAAGATAACATGGAATCTAGCAAAGGATCGATGTGGAGTACGATCGAAGCGGTCGAATAAAGCAAGCGGAATTGTGAAATTTGAAATGGCCCACTAGGCTGCAGTCTAATCGTGGCGACAAGCACCGCCAGGCAGGCAGGAAAAAGAAAGATACAACGCAGTGAAACTGAAAACTTACACTCTAGGTTGCAAGGTCAATCAGTACGAAACGGAATACATCCGGGAAGGACTTTTGGGGATTGGCTACGAGGACGCGACAAGCGAAGACGCTGCCGACCTGTGCATTGTCAACACTTGCACGGTGACTAGTGAAGGCGACTCGAAAAGTCGGCAAATCATCCGTCGAATGGCTCGTGATAATCCGGCGAGCAAGATTGTGGTGATGGGTTGCTATGCGACCCGGGCGCCCGAAGATGTTGCCAGCCTGCCGCAAGTTACCGAGGTATTGACTGACAAACGCGAGCTGCCCGATTTGCTCGGTCGGTTTGGCGTCACCGATGTTCCCACGGGCATTTCCGGATTTGGTCGTCGGCACCGCGCTTATGTGAAGGTGCAAGACGGCTGCATGTTGCGATGCAGTTTCTGTATTATTCCACACGTTCGACCGGAGCTTACCAGCCGACCGCTTCTGCATATTCTCGACGAAGTCCGCCGGCTAGTAGACAACGGTTACAGGGAGGTAGTGCTTACTGGTATCCATCTGGGTCACTACGGAGTCGATTGGAATCGTAAACTCCCGAAAGAAAAGTGGACCCGATTGTCTCATCTCGTGCGAGCCATTGCAGAGCTACCTGGCGACTTTCGTATTCGACTCTCCAGCATCGAAGCGACAGAAGTGACCCGTGAATTGATTGCCGTGATGACCAATCACGGTGACAAGGTCTGTCCCCACTTGCACATTTCCATGCAAAGTGGAAGCGACAGTGTGCTGCGTCGCATGCGGAGACGCTGGGGTAGCCAGCGGTTTGTCGATCGTTGCCAGCTGTTGAAAGAGTCGCTCGATCGGCCCGCTATTACCACTGACATCATTGTTGGTTTCCCGGGGGAAACAGACACCGAATTTGAAGAGACTTGCGATGTTTCGCGTCGCGTCGGCTTCTCGAAGATCCACATCTTTCCTTTCAGTGCGCGACGGACAACACCTGCCGCTGAGCTTCCCGATCAACTTCCGAAAAAGACCAAGCAAGAGCGGGGCAAAGAGCTTGCCAGAATTGAAGCGGGGCTGCGCGACGATTACTTCGATTCGCTACAAGGAATGCCCCTTAAGGTGTTGGTCGAGGGACCGCTCGATGATGCTCAGCCAATCAATGTCGGAACCTCCTGCCGTTATGCCCCCGTGGAAGTCGCCGCCGAGCTTGCCGATTGTGGTGATTTCGTCGAAGTTGTCGCTGGCGAGAACAAGTCGGGACGTATTTCCATCGAGTAGATACCGAATAGAACTGAGTCTATTCGACCATGGTGTCAACAATTTGTTGAGCATTCCGCATAGTGGTGTCGCGTATCTGATTCCCGGGAAAAATCTAGACAGCGCAGGCTATCTGACAGATAATCCAGCTGGGGAGAGTTGTGGTTTCCCATCCGCACGGGAATTTTTGCCACGCTGTTTGTTCGACGTTCGACTGCAAAGAACGTCATCGCAACTTGGAACAGAACGAGGCCAGTAATGTTCACTCCCTTTAGGCTCAGGCCTGCTTCACTTTTTGCCTCCTTATTCTTGGCTTCACTTGTCGCGAATACGTCTTGCGGGCAACAAGGCATCGGCCAGCAAGGATTCGGTCAACAAGGTAACGGCCCAGGCAACCAAATTGGTCAGGGCAATCAAGGCGGCCAAGGCAACCAGAATATCTTTGGCGGCATAGGTGGCACGGGGCAAGGTGGCTCGCAGAATGCAGACTTCGATTCGCTCATCGATCTCATACAATCGACTGTCGAAGCAGATACCTGGATGGAAAACGGCACCGGGGATGGCGAGGTGCAGCCATTCCCCACGGGCGTTTATATCAGTTCTGCCGGGGCGCTCGCATTCTCTGAGGCACCGAGTAGTGCGAAGGAGTTCTCACCTACGGACTTGAATTCTACGGACCGCCAGACGGGAGACGCTCGTCAATCGTCCAAGCTACGATTTGTCTCCCTCCCCAAGCTGGAACAGGCCATTTGGCAACGGCAACTTGAGCATCAACCGCTATCCTCTGAAATGCTGACGCTGGCAGGTCTCGAGCGGATTGAGCATGTGCTCGTCGCACCCGACTCCGGCGACCTGATCCTCGCAGGGCCGGCAGGTGATTGGCAGATTCAAGAAAACGGTCGCATCGTTAGCGTCCAAACGGGGCTGCCCGTGGTCCGGCTCGATGATTTGCTCACTCTATGGAGGCGTCCTCAACAACAACGAGCCGAGTCTTTTGGCTGTTCGATTATTCCGCGTCAGCAGGCGTTGGCAGCCACTCAGAGCTATCTCGATCGGTCCAGCCAAGAGCCCCTCGAACCCTCCGACCGTGGCAAGTGGCTGGAGGGTTTGCAAAAAACTCTCGGTCAACAGGACGTTGTTTTCTTCGGAATAGAGGCAGAAAGCCATGTTGCTCGCGTCCTGTTGATGGCCGACTATCACATGAAGCTCGTCGGGATGGGAATCGCCGAAGGTGTTGATGGCGTGGAAAGCTATCTCAGTACCGTCCAACTCATGCCTGATGGTTCCGCCCCCCCAATGTCTGTTCTACGGTGGTGGTTTGCCATGAACTACGAGCCTGTGCAAGTGAATGTCGAGCGAACCACATATCGACTCCAGGGCCAAGGTGTGAAGGTGCTCAGCGAAAATGAGTTGCTGGCCGCCCAAGGTCGCCGCGTTCATACCGGTAAATCGGATGATCTGAATTTACAGTTCGCCAATTCGTTTACCAAACACTTCAGTACACTCTCGCAGGCTTATCCACTGTATGGCGAGTTGAGAAATGTGTTTGACCTCGAGCTGGCACTTTCGATTGTGCGTCGCGAGGGGCTCATGGAACGCATCGGCTGGGGCGCGGAGCTGTTTTCTTCAGACGATGCTTTGCGGTTACCCAAGCTTTCGGTTCCCACCGAGGTGGAGACGGTGGTCAATCACCGAGTGATCAATCGGCGGCATATCATTGCCGGCATCAGTGGTGGAGTGTGGCTCGATGCGGCGAAGTCAGCGCCAATCGTTGCCGCGAAGAATGTGACATCAGAGAATTCGATTCTGAAGGATGCCCCCGCCCCGAAATCCGAAGAAATCGTCTGGTGGTGGGACTAGCTGGGACCTACAGAATGGGCCGCAGGAATCGTCGTGATACCGCGTATCGCACTGCTGCTACGACTCATCCTCGGCTAGTCGGCGACGGCGATAGCGACGGCTAGCGCGTTTCAAAATGGCCCGATCTTCCTCGGGCAACTCGTCGAACCGCAAACTGTTTAGCTGAGCCAAGATAGCATCGACGCGGGCGTCTTCGCTGGCCTCACGCTCGCGGCGTTTGCGATCGATCGCTTCTTGCTGCTTGTCTTGCAAGTGTTCGACGAGCACGGCTTCGTAATCGTCGTCCTCCCAGTGGCTTGTGATCCACAGTTCGTCGTCTGAATCAAACTCATCGATTGCTAAACCAAGATCGACTCGGCGCTGGGGACTGGGACGCATTCCGCCGTAAAACAGGAATAGTGCTGCAGTGGCCAGGGGGAACCAGGCTGGCAGCAAGGGGCCAGAGGTTTCGCTAGCCATCACCAGGGCCAACAGAACAGCCATCACCCCTGCTCCGATTGCCACCAGCGAAGTTAGCGAGCGGGCAGTTGTGAGCCCTACAATTGGCCATAACACACCGCACAGCAATTCGCCACCGGCGCAAGGTTCGATCGGAAGTAGGCTGACCAAGAACAAACAGAAATTCACCCATACGAATAGCTCACCAACGATTGGCAAGATCGTGCTGGAACCTGTCACAACATCAAGAGGTTGAGCCGGCAGTCGATTCAGTTCAGGGTTGAATTGACTGAGCTGCGGATTAATTGGATTCAGTAGGCGGAGGACATTGTCGTCCCCGGCCACAGCCAAAGAACAAGCTGCCGCGACCATTAGCACGAGAAAAGTTGTTGGTACCGCGAGGGCAGTTGCGATATGCGCCGGAGGATCGCTCGGAAGTGTAAGCTTGGTGAATCCACCAACTGGTCCGAGGACTAGCGATTCACTTTGGCCGCCAAAACGAAGGGCCGTCAGCCATCGCACAAGTTCAGCCGCGGCGACGCTGGCTATTAAGACCAACAAGCCACTCGCCAGCACCTTTGGCGATTGGAGTTTGTCTTGCACAACTAATAGCAGTCCCACCAACGCAAGTAGAGGGAGCAAGATGTGCAACCGCACCTCGACCCCGCGCCAGCGACCTATGCACAAGCTCCAATAGTCGGTTGTGTTGCTTGCCATGCTGTAAGATCGCCTGTCCTGATAAAGGCACCAAGATTGCCCGTAGGCTAAAATTGCCCGGTGAAAGTAACTTTCCTCAGCGAACACTAAGACTAGAAAAACGGCGCTTTTTCAATCAGTTTTCTGGCGGATTGCAACGTTCTAGAACTACTTCTTGAAATACAGTTTCCACTATCGTTATCCTACCAACGTGCCTGAAAAACGGCAAACCATCTCCGGTCGATTTCCACGCCCGGTACGACCAGGAATTGTCTATTTTTACAACCCTGCTGGCACAAAAAGCAGACAAAACAAATATCTACCTAGAATGTCCTCTGGAAAGAACCCCATATGCCAGATAGCCCGAAAACTCTACTGACGACGTCCCGTTTCCAAGTGGTTGAACACACGCTCCACAGCACCGACGAGTCGACGGAAATCCGCCGTCAGGTGGTGCTGCACCCGGGAGCCGTGGCAATTATTCCCTTGTTAGACGCAGATCGAGTCTGTTTGATTCGCAACTTTCGTGTGGCTGTGGGAAAAACTTTGGTCGAACTCCCTGCCGGGACGCTGGAGCCGGGGGAACCTCCCTTGGAAACAGCCAAACGCGAGTTGCAGGAAGAAACGGGTTACGTCGCGGAGACCTGGCAGGAACTTCCTGGTTTTTATATGTCTCCGGGAATCCTCAACGAACGAATGCATCTGTTCGTAGCCACAGGTCTAACCGCTGGCAAAACCGCGCGCGAAGCTGGCGAAGAAATCGAGAATCTCGTAGTCCCATGGAGCGAAGCGGTCGCCATGGCGGTGCGTGGGGAAATTGAAGACGCCAAATCGCTGGTGGGCATTTTGCAATGGGACCGCCTCAGCTGACGGTCGCTGAAGATCCCTCCAGATTGTTCTCCCCCTGCTGCTAACAATCTGCTAAAAATCTCGCTGCTCTTCGCACGATGAACCCGTAAACATAGTGCTGAACGAGCAGAACGCTTTTATATAGCGTATTTGGCATTTGCGATGGGCATTTTGCATTAGCGAGAAAGTCCGCTAAGTGGCACCAATTGCTCGGCAGAAGTGAACCGCACCACGGTTCGCTTTGCTAGCAGTGATTGCTGTCGGAGATCGTTCTGGCAAGCCTGGGTATCTGGCGCGATTGGCGACTCGATATCTAAGCCTGCACAAACCGAAAATCCGATAACTCACTTAGCGGAAAGGCGTACTCCGCGATAAAAAGTTGACGCCAGCAATTGCCCGCCGAATTGAAAGAGACCCACGTGAATATTCATCCTACGGCCGTGATCAGTCCCGAAGCCAAGATCGGTACCGGTGTAGAAATAGGCCCTTTCTGCATTGTCGAATCTGGAACCATCGTGGGCGACCGCTGTCAGCTTCACTCGCACGTATCTATTAAAACTGGAACAAAGCTCGGAGCCGAAAATGAAGTCGGCGAGGGCACCGTGTTGGGTGGACTAGGACAATATAAGGGCGACGCTCCTCAACCGGGAACACTAGCAGTCGGCGATCGCAATGTGTTCCGCGAGCACGTTACGATTCACCGTGCTATGCACACTGGTTCGGAGACCGTCATTGGCAACGACTGTCTGCTGATGGTTGGCTCGCATATCGCGCACGATTGCCAAGTGGGCAACGATGTGATTCTGACCAACGGAGTGATGCTCGGCGGCCACGTAGAGGTTGGCGATCGAGCTTGCTTGGGCGGAAACGCCGCGGTCCACCAGTTCTGCCGCGTCGGACGTCTGGCAATGGTTGGCGGTTGCACCAAGGTGGTGCAAGACGTCCCCCCCTTCGTACTGACCGATGGCCCCGGTTCGCTGATCGTGGGCCTCAATCGCGTCGGACTGAAACGTGCTGGGCTGAGCCGAGACGAGATTATGCAGCTGAAGGCGGCGTATCGCTTGATCTATCGCCAGGGGCTTACTTTCGACGCCATGGTCGAAGGGCTACAAGCAGGTTTTCCCGAGGGCATTGCATCCGAATTCGCCCGCTTTTTCGAAACTGGCCAACGCGGCTTTGTGCAGGAACGGCGCAGTCCCCCTCGCGTGGCACTGCGAGTCCACCCGGCTGTCGACGATGCCGTGGACGACGCCGTACCCGATTCGGACCAGCAGCGTCAATCGCCCAGCGCAGCTTAGCGCGTGCCACTGGCTAGCCCCCGGCTCCGCCGGGGGATAGGGAAACTGTCCACATGTGCAATTCGCATCCCCCGGCGGAGCCGGGGGATGCTATGTTCCGATCCCTAGGTCTTGACGCGTCGGATTATGTCTTAGCGACCGTTGCTTAGTGCGGCCTGAGCCGAAGCCAAGCGAGCAATCGGCACGCGGAAGGGGCTACACGACACGTAGTCGAGACCCACTTCGTGGCAGAATTGAATCGAGTCGGGATCGCCACCGTGCTCGCCACAAATGCCGCACTTCAGCTTCTTCTTTGCCGAGCGGCCTTTCTCCACACCCATTCGCACCAGTTGTCCAACACCCGTGGTGTCTAGCGACTGGAATGGGTCGCGGGGCAGAATCTCTTCGTTGAGATAGTCTGGCAAGAACGTGTTGATGTCGTCGCGGCTATAGCCAAACGTCATCTGTGTGAGGTCATTTGTGCCGAAGCTAAAGAAGTCGGCCGATTCACCTACCTGATCCGCAGTCAAAGCGGCTCGAGGAATCTCGATCATCGTTCCGACCAAGATATTCAGCTTACCGGTATACTTTTTGGCTTGCTTGACCTCGTCAATCACTTTGCGAACACGATCGCCGAGCAATTGTAGCTCTGCAGCTGTGCCGACCAGAGGAATCATGATCTCTGCCTGGGCATCGACCTTTTTCTTCTTGCAAGCAATCACAGCTTCAGTGATCGCAGTGACCTGCATGTCGAGAATTTCGGGATACGTAACTGCTAGTCGGCAGCCACGGTGACCGAGCATCGGATTGGCTTCGTGCAGCGACTGAACCCGTGTGCGGACGGCCCCGCGCTTGACGCCCAATCGGCTAGCCATTTCGGCCTGGCTCTTGTCGTCGTGCGGTAGGAATTCGTGCAGCGGGGGATCGAGCAACCGAATCGTCACTGGCAATCCCTTCATTGCAGTGAAGATTCCGACGAAGTCTTTTCGCTGGAGCGGCAACAACTTTTTGAGTGCAGCTTTACGATCCTCTTCGGTTTCGGCCAGAATCATTTCCCGCATCGCCATGATACGTTCGCCTTCGAAGAACATGTGTTCGGTACGACAGAGGCCAATGCCTTGGGCACCGAATTCACGAGCTCGCTTGGCGTCGGCAGGGGTATCGGCATTGGTGCGAACCAGCATCTTGCCGTACTTGTCCGTCCAACCCATCACCTTACTGAAATCGCCAGAAAGCTTTGGTGTTTGCGTGGCGATATCGCCAGCCATCACCTCACCCGTTGATCCGTCGATGGAAAGCGTATCTTTGTGCGAGTAAGTCTTGCCTTTGACCGTGATCTTCCGGCCTTTCTCATCGATGGAGATCTCTCCCGCACCAGCAACACAGCATCGTCCCCAACCACGAGCTACCACTGCGGCGTGACTAGTCATTCCGCCGGTGCTGGTTAGAATACCGGCCGCCGAGTGCATGCCGTCGATGTCTTCCGGATTGGTCTCTTTTCGCACGAGTAGAACTTTCTCGCCGGCTTGAGTGCGTTCAACCGCTTCGTTGGCGGTAAAGGCGAGTTTGCCAAACGCGGCACCCGGCGAAGCGGGAAGTCCGACTGTCAGCAGCTTGCCTTCCTTTTTCGCTTTGGACTTCGCGGCGGGAGTGAAGCTAGGCAGCAAAAGTTGGATCAGGTCAGCAGCAGGAATTCTCATCACTGCTTCTTTCTCGGTGATGAGCTTTTCTTTGACCATATCGCAAGCGATTTTCACGGCCGCGGCACCGGTGCGTTTACCGTTCCGCGTTTGCAGCATGTAGAGCTTGCCTTTTTCAATCGTGAACTCGATATCCTGGACGTCGCGATAGTGCTTCTCTAGCTTCGTCTTGATCTTGAGTAGCTGGTCGTAAACCTTCTTGTTCCACTTAGCCATCTTCTCCACAGGCTGCGGGGTACGAATACCAGCCACAACGTCTTCGCCCTGGGCGTTGATCAGGAATTCGCCGTAGAATTTGTTGTTGCCGGTGGATGGGTCACGTGTGAATGCCACGCCCGTACCCGAATCGTCGCCCATGTTGCCGAATACCATGGACTGCACATTCACAGCTGTTCCAAGTAGCCCGGTGATGTTCTCCACCTGGCGATACCGAACGGCACGCGACTGCATCCAACTCTTGAATACCGCCTCCACAGCTAGCTCAAGCTGCTTGACAGGATCTTGTGGGAACGGCTTGCCAAAGTGCTTTTTGAAAACTCGCTTGTAGGATTCACAAAGTTCGATCATGCCTTCCAACGGGACGTCGTTGTCCTCGGTCACCTTGTACCGCTTCTTGATCTTGTCGAATGCTTGCTCAAAGTGCTCGTGGTCGACGCCGCAGACAACGTCGCCGTACATGTTGATGAGCCGACGGTAGGCGTCATAAGCAAACCGCTCGTTGCCTGTGGCATTGGCGAGACCTACAACGGATTCGTCATTGAGGCCCAGGTTGAGAATAGTATTCATCATGCCCGGCATAGAAACAGCCGCACCGGAGCGAACCGACACAAGCAGCGGCATTTTGGTGTCGCCGAACTTTTTGCCCAGCTCTTTTTCCAACATCTTGACGTTCTTGCGAACTGCGTCGAGCAAACCAGAAGGCAGCTTCCGCTTGTTCTTGTAGTACAGATCGCACACTTCGGTGGTGATCGTAAATCCGGGAGGCACGGGCAATCCGATGCTAGTCATCTCCGCGAGATTGGCACCCTTGCCGCCGAGGAGTGTTTTCTTTTTGCTGTCTCCTTCGGTTTTGGTTTTGCCGAAGTAGTAAGTCATTTTCGAGCTTTTGGAAGCTTTCTTAGCCATCGGTAAGTTGATCCTTTTTTAGGAAGCGCTTGCTGTGCAAAATATTCTACGGGTTACGTTATACTCACACTTGCCACACGTTATACCGATATCGTTGGGTGCGATATCGATCCAGCGTGGCAGGTTTGTTGATTGCCTAAACACTACCGCTTAATGCGTAATTCAATATTGATGCTGCGATGCAAGACCTTGATTGCAAACACAATCGGGTCAAGGCGGTGCACCGATAGGGTCCCCGGAAATGCCTCCGCCTGGCGGATTACGGAACCGTGGTTCTCTTGCCTTTGGAGTCTATCGCTGGCGCATCAAGAGGTGAGGAAAGCCAGACAGTGTAAATTGGGCACTTGGGATCGTCAAGATGCGGGCCGGATGAGCCTAGCGGGCTAGTGTTAAATATGCAATTGAACGAAAGTCTCGTCGCTGGGTCCAAATGATTGGGTAATCAATGCCAGGAAATCCACGCATCTTTGCCCTGTTTGTCGCCGGGGAATCCGCCCTGGGAATCTTGGCCGTTTTGCTTTCGTGGGGGGCTGAGATTCCGATTCGTTCGCAGCTTCGGATCGAGGGGGCCAGTTTTGCACGTGGCCTGGCTGCCTGCTCGTTGATGATCGTCGTCTACTTGATCTCTCGGAGAATCTCCTGGAAACCCGTGGCCGATTTGGGTCGCCAAATGGATCGACTCATCCAGGAAATCTTTGCCACGAGTTCCTGGCCCGAGTTGGCAGTGATCTCTGCAGCGGCTGGAATTGGTGAAGAATTGCTATTTCGCGGAGTCCTTCAACCGTGGATTGCCATGTACAGTTGGCCGCTGGTCGGTATCGTGATTGCGTCGGTACTGTTCGGTGCCGTACATGCCCTGTCGACGACCTACTTTGTGGCGGCGACGTTGCTGGGCCTATTCCTTGGCTGGATGACAGAGGCTTATGACGACCTCGTCGGTCCGATCGTTGCGCACGCCGTTTATGACTTTGTGGTGATCCTCTTAATACGACGTAACGTCGAAGCTAGTCTCATCGACAGCTAAGGCCAACGAAGGTTACCGCCCGCCGCCTGATGAGCTAATCGCGTCGGCTCCGGCAAGCGAAGTCCTACGCAGCAATCGAGAACAAGATCGAGCGCCATTGGCAGTTCGATCTTGTGACCGGTGGAAATATATAAGGGCTTCACGTGATCGCGGGTCCGAAGAACCGCCCCGATTAGTTCTTCCTTGTGCCACAAGTCGGTGTAGCAACCCGCTTGTTCGGCAGGTTCGTCGTGCGTGCCGATGAAGCGAGTCTTGGCACATCCGATCGTGGGCAGGTCGAACAAAACCCCTAAATGCGAAGCGAGACCAAATCGGCGGGGATGTGCGATCCCTTGCCCGTCGATCAGCATCACATCCACCGAGCTCTGGAGCTTCTCAGCGGCAGCGAGGATCGATGGGATTTCTCGAAACGACAGGAGCCCCGGTATGTAAGGAAACGGCACCGGCTGCTCGGCTAGCGCAAGCTCAACAATTTCCAGGCTGGGAAAGTCGAGCACGACTATCGCAGCAATGGCGCGGTTATGGCGGATGCTGATATCAATGCCAGCCACCCGGCGAATGCGTCGCGGTTTGCCACGCCGGACGACACTTGCACGCAGTCTCTCCTGGATGTCGCGTGCCTCGCGGGTCGAAACTTCCCAGGGGTGGTTGAATTTCGGTTTCATTAGACGTCATTGTACTGAACCGCGATACTCATAAGAATCGCGAGTGTGTGCTGCATAACAATTAGCGCATAAAAAAACGACGACCCGACTCACCTTAGTGAATCGGGCCGCCGATCGTTTTCTGACCAAGTTCGCTTCCCCTTATGAAGGAAGCATCACTTCTCTCAGCTCTTGCGACAAACTAGTTGCAGCAAGGGCAGCAGACACACACTGGCACCTTAGTGCAAGTGACACGTGGTACGCATCGTGTGACGGTGTAAGGAACCTTACGTGGCACACACTTGTAACACTTGATTGTCCGCTGCTCGCATACTGGCTTGCACACGGTGTAGCAAACGGTCTTCGTTCGCTGTTCTGGAACCATGCGGCAGACCTTGTAGCAGCAAGTCTTGGTCTCGGGGACCATGTGGCAGACCTTGTAGCAGCAAGTCTTGGTTCGCTGCTCAGGCACCATGCGGCAAACCTTGTAGCAACAAGTCTTCGTTTCCGGAATCATCCGGCAGACCTTGTAGCAAACGGTCTTCTTGCACTGCTGAGGTACCATGCGGCAAACCTTGTAGCAGCAGGTCTTGGTCTCAGGTACCATGCGGCAAACCTTGTAGCAGCAGGTCTTGGTCTCAGGGACCATGTGGCACACCTTGTAGCAGCAAGTCTTGGTTCGCTGCTCAGGCACCATGCGGCAAACCTTGTAGCAGCAAGTCTTGGTTTCAGGAACCATGTGGCACACCTTGTAGCAGCAGGTGCGGGTGCGTGGCTCGCACACGTACTTGCAGCAGCAGATTTCCTTAGTGCGGCATTCAGGCACCCAAACTCGCTTGCAGCAAGTTCGCGGAGGACCTTGGCACTTCACCGTGCAGCAAGGACCTGGGCAGTAAACGCACTTGCATCGGCAAGCATCCCACTTCCACGAACCGGGCTGACGTACACGCTTGGTGTAAGTCCGACCTGGAACCTGGTAGCTCTCTCGCTCCCAGTGACCTGTGTTGATGTTGATGGTCTTCGTGTAGGGAACAGCCTTGCGGACGTAGTACGTTTCAGTGCGGGACTTAGTTTCCCAAACTGGCTTGCAAACCGTGTAGTTGCGAGTACGAGTCTCCCAGACTGGCTTGCAGACTGTGTAGCAAACTTGGCGGGTCTTGGTTTCCCAGACAGGCTTGTTCACGGTGTAGCAACGGGTCTTGGTTTCCCAAACTGGCTTGCAGACGGTGTAGCACCGAGTCTTGGTTTCCCAAACTGGCTTGCAAACCGTATAGCAAACGTCGCGAGTCTTGGTTTCCCAGCAGGGCTTGCAGACCGTGTAGCTGCGGGTTTTGGTTTCCCAAACTGGCTTGCAGACGGTATAGCAGACCTGACGAGTTTTCGTTTCCCAGCAAGGCTTGCAAACCGTGTAGTTGCGGGTTTTTGTTTCCCAAACTGGCTTGCAAACGGTGTAGCAGACCTGCTTGGTGCGGGTTTCGGGTACGTAACGAGTACAGTTGATCACCTTGTCGTAACATACGCGGTCGTAAACTGTGCGATAACGAGTGCAGCACTGCTTCTCGTAAGTCACACAACGTTTGGTTTTCATTACAACGTGGCAGCACTTTGGCTGACAACATCCGTTGTAGCGTGCAGCTCCGCAGTAGCCGGCCGATGCTGAGGATTGCAGCAACGCGACGGCTACGACAGCCAGAGCCAACACACAAGACTTGGTTCTCATGGTGAGGATCTCCTTCGTAACACTTCTGGGTGGGGGAATACACAACTTGGTCAAGATGGGAAAATGTCCATCCACTCAGTTTTTCGGCCTAACTAAACTCCCTCCCTTAGCTAGAACTCCTAAAAATAAGAGTCCAGCTTGATTCTCTGCTATTCTCAATCGCTACGATCCAAACGTTGCGTTTTGCCGGACCCTCAGCCTCGGTTGGGTCCATAGCTGAACTGACGAAGGTAAGGATTAGTGGGGTTACGCCCGTGCCGCGAAACGCATGGCAGAATGCGATTTGGTCGTTATGCGAGGCATTGGCACTTATGAGCTTTGGGTTGCTGGCTAAATCTCATTGCTTTACAGTGGCAGCCACCCCAGGAACTGAATGTTGCTGGGGTTTTTCGCGGGTGAAATGACTCTCCGTGTCTCCCCTGATCCCACTCGAATGACTTCCCCTAAGCCCAACCCAGATCGACCCGACCCCGATTCCATCCCCAATGCGGTGGTGAACCGGTTGAGTCTGTATTTGAGGGAGTTGCAGCACTTGCTGGGCGACGGCAACGAAACCATCAGCAGCAGCCAACTGGGCAAACTGCTGGGCTTTACCGATGCCCAAGTTCGGAAGGATTTGGCCCATTTCGGCCATTTCGGTCACCCCGGAATTGGCTATCGGTGTCAGGAATTAGTGCAGGAAATCCGGCGGATTCTGGGGACCGACCGCCAATGGAGGGTCGCGCTCGTTGGTGTCGGTAACCTGGGACGAGCCTTGCTAGGCTATCGAGGATTCGAAAAACAAGGCTTCCGCATCATCGCAGCGTTTGACGTAGACCCTGGCGAAGTGGGAAATTCAATCGATGGTGTGAATGTCCATCATTTAGACCGGTTAGCCGAACTGGTATCGCAGGAGAAAATTGAGTTGGGTCTCGTGGCAGTCCCTGCCCCACACGCCCAGGTTGTCGCTGATAAGCTTGTGGCTGCAGGCGTCAGCGGTATCTTGAATTTCGCCCCTGTGACCCTTACGGTGCCGGCCGGTGTCAGCAAGGTGGGAGTCGATTTGGCACGTGAGCTGGAGCAGGTCACCTTTGAGGTAGCCAATCGTGCGAAGGATCAAACCGACTAGACCCGCGATAACTATAGCCGCCAGGGCCTCAATCACGTAAAGTAACACGTCGGCAAACGAAACTGCCTTACCCCGTGGTGTAATTGGTAACACTAGGGATTTTGATTCCCTCATTCCAGGTTCAAGTCCTGGCGGGGTAGTTTTTGTTGAGCTATGAGCCAAGAGCTTAGAGCCTAGAGTGGAGGGGCGTAAATTCTTATGATGCGCATCGCTCCTCGCATCAATCCCTGACCCCCTGTCCCCTCTCTTCTCTCATGCCTTCTCCGATCGATTGTTCCAAAGTCCGCTTCGCTATCGACGCCGTCCGCGAGGCGGCCCAGCTCGTTCGCCGGGTTCAGAAAGAAATGGTGGGCGATGCGATTTCCAAAGACGACAAATCTCCCGTCACCGTGGCCGACTTTGCCGCACAAGCACTCATCGGCAAGCGACTAGAAGAGACGTTCCCTGAAATGGGATTCGTTGGCGAGGAAAGCTCTGAATCGCTGCAGACTGCGGAGGGTGCCGAGACGCTGAAGCAAATCACACACTTTGTGAGTCAAGCGATCACAGGGGCGAATTCCGACGATGTCTGCCGCTGGATCGATCGGGGAGCCGGCGAGCCCACGACTGAATTTTGGACGCTCGACCCAGTGGATGGCACGAAAGGCTTTCTGCGGGGCGACCAATACGCAGTAGCCCTGGCCTTTCTACGAGACGGAAAAGTCCGCGTCGGCGCACTCGGCTGTCCCGAACTGGCTGAAGGATATCGCCCCGACAAAGGCGGCGCAGGCTCGCTGCTCGTCGCACGACGAGGGGATGGCACTTTTGTTCGCTCACTCGACGATGAACAGGCCGACTGGCAGAAACTCAAGGTTTCCGATTCGGCGAACATTACCGATGCACGGCTGCTCCGCTCCGTCGAAAAAGCACATACCAATACCGGGAGCATTGGCGAGTTGGTAAGCACTCTGAACATCACGGCCGACCCCGTGCCAATGGATAGCCAAGCCAAGTATGCGGTCTTGGCCTCGGGACATGGGGATGTGAACTTGCGTTTGATCTCTCCCTCGCGTCCGGACTACCGGGAAAAGATTTGGGACCAGGCAGCCGGATCGATTGTGGTGGAAGAAGCCGGTGGACGGATCACCGACCTTGACGGCAAACCGCTGGATTTCTCCCACGGCCGCACACTCGCAACGAATCGTGGTGTGATTGCCACTAACGGGCACCTTCACGATGCTGCCCTAACTGGGCTAAAACTGGTCGGGGCATAGACTTCCGACAATTCTGCAAGTCACTCTGAAAATTCGTTAGTTTCTTTCGATAAACAGTTGAAACAAAATGCGAAACTGTTACAGTAACTGATACAGGCTCGGATTAGGCGGCCGTGGTTTCGCAAGGCAGTCTTGCGAAACTGTTCCTGTAACCGTTTTCTTTTCGAATCTAGACTGATCGGCGGTGACGTAGCAGCCGGCTTTCTAGGTCACTGAATTGGGTGCTACCGCCCAGGAGAGAGATTAATGAAGCTTTCAAGAATCTTGAGTCGTGTTGTTTTGGGTACGCTGGTTGCCGTTGGCCTAAGCTTGAACGCATCGGCCGTCGATCTGGCGATCAATGGCGATTTTGAGACCGGTGATTTCACAGGATGGGAGCAATTCCCAACCGGCCCTGGACAGCAAACGGTTACCAATGTGAATCCCTCCTCAGGTACATTTGCTGGCTCGATATCTAACGATGTCAATTTCAGCAATTCACTTATCAAGCAGGCCAATCTTGCTGCTGGTCAACTCACAGCAGGCCAAGCCGTCAGCATCCAGTTTGATGCACGTGGTTCGTATGCAGTCCCAGGTGGCGTTGCTTTCGCAGAATTCTTCACTGAACTCTCAGGCGGTGGTACTTCCTCGGCCGAGATCCTGGGCGGCGCACCTTTGGCGATTAACCCCGATCCAAATGTCTGGACCACCTTCAATTTCGCGACCGTTGTTGGTCCGGACTCGAGCGGCGGCATCACTCTGCAACTTGGTGCTACTAACGGCCCAGGAAACCCCACGAATATGTGGTATGACAACGTCTCGATCACAGTAGACTCCGTGATCCCCGAGCCTACCTCGTTCGCACTGCTTAGCGTCGCCGGTTTGGCACTGGTAAGCCGTCGTCGCAAGTAATTCAATTACTGAACGCGTGCAACAAGACGAATTGGAAGAAGAACCGATCGCGGGGTTGAGCTGAGCTCAACCCCGCTTTTTTCGTTATCGGGCCAAGCCAACCCCAAGTGTCAGCAACGGGATCCATTCGCCAGCCTGGAGCGTCAGCGACGGGACGGGCGTTCCAAGGAATCCAGGCGCTAACGCTTCCGGCTGGCCCGATTGACCATTTTCACCCTACCAGCTAAACTGCAGGGCTAAATTGGTGTGTTCGGCCCGCACCTAGCCTATGTTGCTTCCTGGCCGATAGATTTCCAACGCCGGACGCCTGGCACCCAGATGCGGTGCCGTCGCCTCAATTGTCGCGACCCAGGGGACTTAGCCGGTGTGCCACTGTGAGGAGTTTCTTGTGTCTTCTACCCTAGTTGAGAAGTTAGTCGAGTCAGGCGTCCATTTCGGACATCGTTCCAGTCGCTGGAACCCCAAGATGCGGCCGTATATTTACGCCCGTCGCAATCAAATCCACATCATCGACGTTCGCGAAACGATTCGCGGACTTCTGCGGGCCAAGAAGTATCTGGCCGACGTCGCCTCCCACGGCAGCCTGATTCTGTTTGTCGGCACTAAGCGGCAAGCGGGCGACACCATCCAATTGGCAGCCGACCGTTGCGGCATGCCCTATGTCAACGACCGTTGGCTGGGTGGCACGCTCACCAATTTCCGCACCATTCGTAGCCGGCTGGCTCGATTGGAAGAATTGGAGGCGATCCGTGAAGGGGAAGAAATCAACAGCTACTCGAAGAAAATGCAATCTTCGCTCAACCGCGAATACCGCAAAATGTATCGCAACCTCAATGGCATGCGAACAATGAATCGCCTGCCCGAGTGCATGGTGATTGTCGATCCCAAAAAAGAGAAGAATGCCGTCAAAGAGGCGAGCAAGATGGGCATCGCCACGGTATCGCTGATCGATACTGATTGCGATCCGGACTTGGTCGACCTGCCGATCCCCGGCAACGACGACAGCATGCGTTCGATCGACCTGATCGTCAACATTCTGGCCGATGCCGTGGCCGAAGGAAAAGCCAAGAAGGCGGCCGAGCAGGCTGAGAAATCAGAAGGCTCCGACGCCGCCCCGATCGCTGCAACGGCTTCTTAATTTTATATCGCTAACTAGTTCAAGCGAGTCTCGAGAATCTGCTCGGCTCGCAATTCGATACGAATCGTTTACATAGGAGTATCACTAACATGGCAGAAATCACCGCAGCAATGGTGAAACAACTGCGCGACGATACGCAGCTCCCCATGATGGAATGCAAGAAGGCCCTCAACGACGCCGGCGGCGACATGGAAGCGGCCAAGCAAGCGTTGCGTGAGAGTGGCAAAAAATTCATGGGCAAGCGGCAAGATCGATCGACTGATGAAGGTCGGATTGGCGTTTATGCCAGCGTCGCCGACAAGGTTGGTACCATTATCGAGCTACAATGCGAGTCGGCACCGGTCGCGTCGAACGACGAATTTGTGCAACTTGCCAGCGATTTGGCGAGACAACTCGCCACTGGTCCGGGTGCCGCCACGGCTGAGGAGCTATGGTCGCAACCATCTCCTTCTCGCGATGGCATGACGCTAGAGGACCAACGCGACGAACTTCAGAACAAAATTCGCGAAGTTTTTCGCCTCGCTCGTCAGGAACGGATCGATGCCCCCTGCGGTGCGTTCGTTCACATGGCTAAGATTGGCGTGCTTCTGGAAGTGGAAGGCGGCAACGACGAGCTGGCCAAGGAAGTGGCACTGCATATCGCTGCCATGAATCCCAAGGCAGCGAACAAGGAAGACCTTGACCCGGCGATCGTCGAGGCCGAGCGTACCACACTGGCCGAAGCAGCTAAAAAAGAAGGCAAGCCAGATAATATCGTCGAGAAGATGATCGAAGGACGGATGAAAAACTTTTACTCGGAGCATGTCCTCAGCGAGCAGCCTTTCGTCAAAGACGATAAGCAATCTGTGGGCGATATTGCTAAGAGCGGCGACATGAAGATTAAACGCTTCCTACGCTGGACTCTGGGCGAGACCTCTTCTGACGAAGGATCGGGTGAAGCGGCCTGACTGGCCTCCCAACTCCCCCAAACCTGAAGTAATCTCAGCCCCGGGCAATTTTGCTCGGGGCTTTTTTGTGATACCATCCGGGCAGTCCAGGAATTGGCTCCTGATATCTCGGGAGATATCAAGCGCATCACTTGAAATTTGGGAATTGAGGACCGCCTACCACCATGTCTACCGCGAGCAACGAACCAAGCCCCGGTCCTTACCGACGTGTCGTCTTAAAACTTTCCGGCGAGAGCTTTGCTCCTTCGGGCGAACGTGGCATCAGTATGCAAGAGGTCGTGCATATTGCCAGCCAAACCTATAAGGCAAAACAGCAAGGTGTCGAGATCGCCATCGTCATCGGCGGCGGCAATATCCTCCGCGGTGCTCAATTCACCGCCGGCAACTCTAGCATCCAAGAAGCCACAGCCCATTACATGGGCATGCTCGCCACGGTCATTAACGGTCTGGCGCTGCAAGACGCGTTGGAATCGCTCGGTTGCGAAACACGACTAATGAGCGCGGTCAAGATGGACGGCGTGGCCGAACCTTTTATTCGTCGACGTGCCAAACGTCACTTGGAAAAGGGTCGCACGGTCATTCTAGCCGGCGGCACAGGTGCCCCTTTTGTGACGACCGACACGGCAGCCGCCCAGAAAGCCTTAGAGCTGGAAGCCGATATTTTGATGAAGGCCACACGAGTGCAGGGCGTGTACAGTGACGACCCAGAAAAGAACCCTCATGCGGTACTGTTCGATGAGCTCTCATTCCAAGAGGTTCGCGATCAGAACCTACGGGTCATGGATCCCACAGCCATCGCCCAATGCATGGAACACGACCTGCCCATTTTGGTGTTCAACTACGGAGTAGATGGCAACATCGAACGCGCCGTCCGCGGCGAAAAACTAGGCACAACTGTTAGTAGCAAGGTGAAGGTTAGTAGGAGCTAAACGAACGACAGGATGACCGGATAAGCAGGATTTACAGGATGCTTATCTGGTTACTTGTCCTGTAAATCCTGCTTATCCCGTTATCCCGTCCAAAGAAATAGAGCCATTCACTTAAGTCCGCTAGGCAACACTATGAACGTAGATGAAATACTTCTCGATACCGAAGAACGCATGGAAAAGGCGATCGCCAAGTTAAAGGACGATCTCACTGGTATCCGCACCGGTCGAGCCAATCCGGGCCTCGTCGATTCGGTGCGCGTCGATGCCTACGGCTCACCGACGCCGATCAAGCAAATCGCTTCGGTCAGTGCTCCCGAACCCACTCAGTTGGTAATCCGCCCCTTCGATCCCTCGACGATCAAAGACATCGAAAAAGGCATCATCGCCAGCGACTTGGGCCTCGCACCGCAGAACGACGGCAAAGTCATTCGACTCAATATCCCTGCCCTTTCTACCGAGGTCCGCCGCTCGATGGTCGCTAGGACCAAGGAACTGGCCGAGGAAACCAAGGTCTCGATCCGCAACGTCCGCCGCGATGGAAACAAACATGCCGATCAGGGTGAGAAAGACAAAGAACTCACCGAGGACGACCGCGACGACTTGAAGAAAGAAATTCAGGACCTCACCAAAAAGTACGAAGACCAAGCCACGGCACTGGCTAAGGACAAAGAAGCTGAGGTGATGGACGAGTAGGACTATTTTGGATTACTGTCCTGCCCCTGGCTTGGCTGAGGATTGCTTGTACTCACGATCAAACGATCGTCTCGCTAGCACAATTCTAGCAGCCCTCGGATAGATCTATTCATGGCCAAAGCATTCTAGGCAATCCCAAGCTAGCACCCGCGTTCATCGCTATTGCTGCGTTTCATCGTCGCCCCGTATACTCTCCGCCTACCCCCGTACTCTCGCGCGCTCCCGAATAGCGTGCGACCCAATCTAGTTACACTCGGTTTATGGAGAAACCGCCATGTCTCGCAAGGACGCAGACTTTGGCGCGCAGCTCGCGCGCTTTTCGAATCGACTACTTACCTCTCAGGTTGGTTGGATTGTCATCGCAGTAATTGTTGTGACCGTCGCCGTGCAATTCCGCAGCATCGAAGGCGATCGCACCGCGCAGGCTCAGGCTCCACGCTCCGGTGGCGAAAATGCTTCTGCCCCGGAGCAGACCAACCCCATTCAGCACGATGTCATGGCCATCGTCAATGGTCAGGACATCAGTCGCCAGGCGCTCACCGATGCCTGCATGCAGCAGTTTGGAAAAGAGGTTCTCGAGAGCCTGGTCAACAAACGATTGATCCTCTCGCATTGCGAAAAGCGAAGTATCAAAATAACCCCGGCAGATATTGAAGCCGAAATCGATCGCATGGCGGCACGCTTTAAGCTAGGCCGCGAGCAGTGGTTCGATCTGCTCCAACAAGAGCGAGATATCACCCCCGAGGAGTATGCTCGCGACATCGTTTGGCCCACCCTGGCCTTGCGTAAACTCGCAGCCAGCGAAGTCGAACCAACGGCCGCAGAAGTTCAGATCGCGATGGAAAAGCAATTTGGCGAGAAAATCCAAGCCCGACTCATCGCCATCAGCACGCGTGAAAAGGCAGACAAGATTCATGCGGAACTAGTTGCCGACCCCGAGAACTTTGCCCGACTGGCTATCGAACACTCTGTCGACGTCAACAGTGCCAGCATTGGGGGTTTGATTCAGCCAATTAGCCGACACGTGGGCGATTCCGCAATCGAGCAAACCGCCTTTGGCTTACAGCCAGGACAAATTTCTCCCGTTCTGGAAGTAGCCGGCCAGTTTGTCATTCTCAAGTGCGAGGGTCGCATCCCGCCACGTCAGGTACAAGCTGCTGCGGTGGAGGCCGAGATCGTTGAGAAAATCAAAGACGAAAAACTCCGCGGCGTCGCGCAAAATCTTTTTGCCAAGTTGCAGTCAACTGCCACCATCCAGAATGTGTACAACACCCCTCAGCTCCGGGAAACCTTGCCGGGAGTTGTTGCTACCGTCAACGGCGACCGCATTACTTTCAATGAGCTTGGAAAGGAATGCCTGACTCGCCATGGTGAAGAAGTGCTGGAAACTCAGATTTCGCAACTATTACTATCCCAAGCGATGAAGAAATCTGGCCTGACCCTCACTCAAGAAGATACTAATGCCGAGATGCACCACGCGGCCGAGCTTGCCGGCGTTGTCGACGACCAGGGCAACCCAGACCTTGGCAAGTGGATGCAGATTGTGACCGAGCAACAAGGCATCTCGGAAGACGACTATTACCGCAATGCTTTGTGGCCCTCGGCGGCACTCAAGAAACTTGCGGCAAGTGACGTCTCTGTCGACGAGGAAGATTTGCAAAAAGGATTTGAAGCCAACTATGGCGAGCGAGTTCGCTGCCGAGCAATTGTGCTGGGCAACATGCGACGCGCCCAAGAAGTATGGGACAAGGCCCGACGAAACCCCACGCTTGTTTACTTCGGCGATTTGGCCGAGCAGTACTCGGTCGAGCCTACCAGCAAAGCACTCCGGGGCGAGGTTCCACCGCTGCAAAAGTTTGGCGGTCAACCACAACTTGAGGAAGTTGCTTTTGCCCTCGAACCGGGTCAGCTATCCGGAATCGTTCAGGTCGGAGAAAAATTCATAATCCTCCGCTGTGAGGGCCGTACTGAGCAGATTGATGTCAATTTGGCCGAAGTCCGTGACATTCTTTATCGTGACATTAACGAGAAAAAACTGCGAATGGCGATGACCGAGACATTCGAAAGAATTCGCAGCCAATCTCGCATCGACAACTACCTGGCTGGGACAAGTACAGCTCCCAAGGGGCAAGCAGAGGTCCGGCAAGACACAGCCGTACGACCTGTTGCTGGAACTCGATAAAAGGAAGGTTCGACTCTCCATTGGGCGACTAGCCTGGCGCGGGTATACTTGGTCCTAGGAACAAGATACTGCCCACTTTGAGATTACCTATGTCGTCCCCATCCGATTCGTCTTCCGATCCTTTCCAGGTACAGATCGCCCAGCGTGTTACGCGCCTGCCACCGTATTTGTTTGGCCGCATCAATACGATGCTGTACAACAAACGGCGGGCGGGCGACGATGTGATCGATTTGGGCATGGGCAACCCTAGCGATCCCCCCGAAAATCTGGTGATCGATAAGCTGGCCGAGGCCGCTGCCGACGAGCGCAATCACGGTTATAGCAAGTCCAATGGCATCGCGAATCTTCGTCGCGAAGTGGCCGCCAAGTACCATAAGAAGTACGGTGTACGCCTAGATCCTGATAGCGAAGTGATCGTCTGCCTGGGATCGAAGGAGGGCTTTAGCCACATGTGCCTGGCCATGATGGGTCCTGGCGATACGGCAATGGTGCCTGCTCCCTATTTTCCAATCCACGTTTATTCGGTCGCCTTAGCCTCGGGCAATGTGATCACACTCGAAGTGACCAATAGCGAAAAGTTTCTGGCTGACATCGCCTACACTTGCGAGAAACTCTACCCCAGCCCAAAGCTTCTCATTCTCAACTACCCTCACAATCCCTCGAGCGTAGTGGTGGAACAAAGCTTCTACGACGAAGTCGTGCGGCTCGCCAAAAAGTATGGCTTCATGGTGATCAGCGACTTCGCCTATGCCGACGTGGCCTTTGATGGTTATCAGCCGCCAAGTTTCTTGGCTTCGCGCGGAGCCGCCGAGGTGGGCGTTGAGTTCACCACCATGAGCAAAGGCTACAATATGGCCGGCTGGCGAGTCGGCTTCTGTTCCGGCAACCCTGAGATGATCTCGGCGCTAGCAACAATCAAGGGGTACTACGACTACGGCATGTTCCAAGCGATCCAGATCGCGGCGATTGTTGCCTTGAGAGATACCGATGCCGCGGTCGAAAAACAGTCTCGCATCTACCAAAGTCGTCGCGATACACTCTGCGATGCGCTCACGCGCATCGGGTGGGACGTCGAACCGCCTAAGGCAGGCATGTTCGTCTGGCAGAAAATCCCTGAACTTTGGCAATCGCGAATGAGCACAATGGACTTTGCCATGATGCTCCTGGAAAAAGGCAACGTGGCCGTCAGTCCTGGCAGCGGCTTTGGGCCAGCCGGCGAGGGTTATCTGCGCATGTCGATGGTGGAGAACGAGCAACGTCTGCAGCAGGCGGTGCGGCAAATCAAACGCTGCCTCACTGAAGCCGAGGCAGAGTTCGCGGATCCATCTAGGTTGGAACAGAGCACCTCGACTTAGAGCGGTAGTGCATTTCCCTACACATCACTCAGCCGCGACACCACGTGTCGCACGGCCGCCTACTTCTTTTTCGCTCGAGGCGTTTCTACCATCGGCAATGGTCTGCCAGGCTCAGACATCACTTCGCGAATAGTAGAATTCCCTAACGCCTCTTCCACCATTTCCATCGCACTATCCAGCCGCGAGTGCATCGGACAGAGATGCTTTCCGTGCGTCTTCAAACCTAATGGACAGGTGGCGATTCTCTTCACCGGGTCCACGGCATTGATAACCTCTAGTACGGTGAGCGAATCGGGATCGCGATCAAGCTGAAATCCTCCTCCCACTCCACGCCGAGACGTGAGGATGCCCGACCGCGCGAGTTCCTGCAGAACCTTGGCCAAATAGCTGGGCGGGACGGCGGTGTCTTCCGCGATCTGATTGCATCCGAATGCTCCTTCATCCAGATGGTTGGCAAGCCAGATAGTTGCCCGTAATGCGTACTCTTGTGTTTGCGAAAACATTACGCCCAGCCCCCAAAGCAAGAGATATCTAGATGTTTGACATCCATAAAATCTGCCGAACCGTCTAAATCGGACATTGACATCGATAATAGCTGCAGTTAACTTTGAATTTTGCTGAAAATCGGACAAACAGGTCGATTATCTATTGTAACGATTCTCGCTGGTCCCACCATTGCCCATTGACCCTATGTGTAAGGAGTATTGCAATGACCCTTTCCAAGAAGGTAACTCTAGCACTGGCGAGCATTCTCCTGCTCTGTTTAGCCTATGGAATGTCTGGAGGCGAGAGTTCTGCCGAGGATATCAAGAAGACAGATACCGCGAATAGCGATCCCGAGCTGAAACGTGCCCAACGAGAGGTGAGGATGTTGGACGACATCTACAAAAACGGTATTGTCGCCATCACTACTCATTATGTGAATGACGAAGAAATGATCCCCGCCGGAACCGCCTTCAAGATGATCTTTGCCGCGGCAGAGAAGAACGGTTGGCACAAGGTCCGGCTAGTCGACGCAACAGGGGAACCGATCAACGAAGAGAATACTCCGGAAGACAAATTCGAACAATCGGCCATGAAGCAACTCGTGGCCGGCGAATCTTGGGTTGAGGAAGTCGAAACACGGCAGGGAACAAAGCATCTTCGCGTTGCCACAGCGATACCCGTGGTGATGGAAAAGTGCGTCATGTGCCACGGCCACTACGAAGACGTTCCCAAAGGGCAAGCTATTGGTGCGCTCACTTACACCTTGCCTCTGGACGGGCCGTTGGTCCCCAATGTGAAGTCGGCGAGCGGCAAGAAATAACGTGGTCCTGGCACACTCTCAGAGACCGCCATCGGCTCAGTTCTGAGGCATCTACTTCTGCAAAATCAACTTGCCGTTCTTGGTGATCATCAATCGATAGGGATCACCGGCATGGTCGATAACTACCAGCCTGGAACCCTCGAACAGTGCCTCGGATGGGATCACCTTGGGGGGAGTAATCCCCTGGGGTGAGCATGATGGTTTCGAGCCAATGGACCGCCGGATTTGCTCATTCTTGGGTGAATCGCTCGGCGCTGGGAATGCCATAATTCAAAGCTGTCTTTTCTGATAAAGGCGACTTTTCGCCCTTTGAATGACGTGAAACAGCCGTTATCATATCGCTACTGAGACTCATTTGCAACAGATCCATGGTTGTGAATCGAGTTTCCCACATCTAGCCAGCCACGGCCAACTCCGGCCGATTGCCAGCCAACGTGGACGAGTGTGCCCCTAGGGCCGTCATCCGTTGCCCAGCAATCGAGTCGAAAGGAGTTTCTTCAGAGGCGAGTTTTATTTTCGCCATCCGTGGTTTGCTAAGCACAGGCATCGCTTGTTGAAAAGCTCTCGAGTCCTGAGCTTTCTCAGTGAGTTTTCCTCGAGCTTAGCAGCTCAGTTTTCAGCCCATGCAGTTCAATCGGTGTCGCAATATCGCGATCAACGATTTCATATTGGAGATGATTCGTACCATGAGTTTATTCAATCGCAGCTTAGTGATTGCTTCTTGGTTTTCTGTATTAGTGATTGTCGCAAGTACAGCACCCGCAACAGCGCCCCCCTTTACCGAAGAGTTTGCTTCCGATACGGCATTCTGGGGAGATAACAGTAGTGGTCCCTTAACTTACGTTTCCTCCGGAGGTCCAGACGGAAGCGGTTTTGCCAGGACCACATTCGCATTCTCTGATCCTAACAGTGGTGGAGACTCTGTGGTGCTCTACCGGGGGCAAGATGAATTTGGGTCAAGTGGCGGCGCCTTTGAAGGCAATTGGGTTGCCGATGGCATACGAATAGTAACCGCTCAAGTCAAACACAATGCTCCCAGCGTGGTGAACTATTTCATGAGAGGAAGCGGCCCAGCCAACTTTCCAGGCGCCGTTGCCGTCGACTTTACACCAGTAGCTCCCAACACGTGGACGGAAGTCAGCTTTAACCTCAATCCCCATGGTCCTCAGATTGTTTCTACCGAAGGATCTAGTTGGAACGACGTGTTCTCCAACATTGGCCATTTGCAATTCGGTGTTGATATTCCCGCAGGATTGGCAGGCAACCCAGCACAATTCACCTTCGATATCGACAATATCTCGATTGCTACTCCAGAACCTGCAGCGCTGTGCTTGGCGGGATTAGCTTTTATTGGTGTCGTGACCAGGCGTCGTAGGTAAACCACCAGAGTCCGGTCCAGTCGGCCGTCCGGAACAGGGCCGACTGGATCTTTTTCAAAGGACTACAAATCATGAAACTTCAAGTTGCAGCTGAACGGGAAGTCATGACCAGCCGAGCTTTCGCAACGTCAGGCACACGCTCGGACGCACATCATGCCCTGCCTCGCAAGACTTTACGGCTCCTAGCGGCCACAGCATTGTTGCTTTACTCGGGCGTGCACAACGCTGAAGGCTCTGCCGTCAACTTCCAGGACCCCAACGATTGGTCCGTCGGAGATCCGGATAGCACTTTTCAAGAATGGAACTCCGATCCGATCGACTTTCTCGGTGATCCCGACGTGTTTATGTTCTCCACACGAAGCACAGCACCCAGTTCAAGCAACATGAACCCAGCTCTCTCGGCAGATCCCAACTTGGGTGTCAACTCGCCAGGGTTCGTAGGGAGCTCCGGAGGTTACTACGCATTCAATGGGAACTATCGTGTGTATGCTGACATCTTGAACCACGGTGGCTCAGCCGGTTCGGGACAGTCTTACGCGCCAACTGATGGTACCCGCGTCATCGTCCAAGTTGCCGCCACATTGAACGAGGACCCCAACGATGGCGGACCAGCAAGTGTTTTCCCCGATTCCCTGGAACTAGTTCAACTGGACGGCAGGCCCCTCGAAGGCGGAGAGATTTCAGACTCACTCTATATCTCGGAAGTTTCCGACCCCAACCTCCTTGTGGACGGCCCCTTTGGCTTGGTGCAGCAACAAGAATTTATTGCTGAATTTTGGTTGCCAGGCTTCACCGGTGACTTTCGATTCCAGACTGATTCGATCGTGCACTCGAGCTTTCAGCATCTTCGCATCGACACCTTAATCGTAAGCGCAGGGATTAACGCCGATTTCAACGGCGACATGTCCGTTGATGGCCTCGATTTTCTTACCTGGCAGGTTGATTCGAACTCCCACGGATCTGAGCTATTGGCCTGGGAAGCTCAATATGGAAGTACCCCGCCACACACTCAGTCTCTGCATGCGGTCCCAGAGCCGTATTCACTAACGCTGTTAGTAGCTGGATTAGTAATCACTACGAGCTGTAGGACTATCGCGCGGAGACACCCGGAGGACTTGCCATGTTAGACCATCGCTCGAGGAGTGGATTTACCTTAGTCGAGTTGCTCGTGGTAATTGCTGTGATCGGCGTACTTGTTGCGCTGCTGTTGCCTGCGGTACAGGCTGGTCGCGAAGCGGCACGACGGATGACCTGCCAGAACAATCTCAAGCAAATCGGACTAGCCACGCAAATGTATCACAACGCACGCGGACACCTGCCACCCGCTGCCATTGTGAAGAATGTCGGCGATACTTTCGACGAAGCCGGATGCTTGCTCTATTTGCTCCCTTATGTCGAGGAAGCCGGTAAGTACGTCGTCTTTGATCCGCTAAAGAGCATCGACCATCCCGATAACGCGGGCGTTGCAGAAACAACGATCCCCACGTATTTGTGTCCCTCAATGGCCTACGAGCACGCAGAGGGCCAATTAGGGCCAAGTAGCTATAGCTCTTCTACAGGGACCCATTCACCTTGGCTATTCAAACTATACGACGGCGCGATCGTGCCGAACACCGAACACACCCTGCGACTTAGGGACATCACCGACGGGCTCTCCAATACCTTCGCTTTCGGCGAGAAGGACTATTTTGGAGGACAGACACACGAAGGGCCCAAATGGGCAGGCGGATACGTGATGTTCTCGTTTGGTTCTACATACGGACCATTCAACCCATCGAATCCTCCGCCCCCCAACAATTTTAGCCTCGAGGGCAAATACAACACCGCTTTTCGTAGCGATCACCCCTCTGGAGCCCACTTCGTGATGCTTGATGGCTCAGTGCACTTTGTGAGAGACGACATCGAAGACCAAGCTCTCGATGCATTGGTCACGCGCGCCGGCGAAGAGATTCAACCCGAGCTGAAATGATGTTCAAGAAAAAACTTCGACACAAATATCACGCCACGTTTCCTCCACACAGATTTTTTCAATAACACAGCATCAGACCGATTCCACTGGTCCGCACATTGTTCACAAGGAACTTTTGAAATGAAACATTTGACTACATACTTAACTCTCCTGACTTTCTTCCTAGCGTCAGGTAAAGTTTCGGCACACTTCCCCTGGCTTGCTTGCGACTCCGATGGCCATGCGTTGTTGTTTTTCGGAGAAGATCCAGACGAACGCACTTACCATCTCCCAGAGGCAGTAGGTAGCGCTACAGTCTTGCTGCACACCCAGAGTGAAATGCCGCGGGAGTGCGTTCTCGCCGATATCGAGTCGGAAGCGTTCATTGGCAAGCGATCGAAAAAACCCGTAGATCAACGTGCCATGCTCCAAGCAACAATTCCCTACGGTGTGTATCATGGGACGAATCTTACTTACTACGCCCAACACGCCTCGTCTCTTGATGAATCACCCACGACCGAGTTTGGCAAACAACCGCCTAGGCTGTATGCTCGTGTCCGGCGCACATCCGAAGATGGCCTACGAGTAGGCGTTTTTTGGGACAATCAACCGCTAGCCAAGGCTAGCGTTCAACTTTACTGCGAAGAGGATCAAAAAGAGGCGGAAGCGTTTACCGACGACAAGGGCTATGCAACATTTTCTCGTGAGGCGATCGAGTCTAGCTTCGACGCATTGCTGATTAGCCACTTAGAAGAAAACCAAACCGGCGAAATCGATGGCAAACAGTATGAGTCTGCCTCGCACTATCTGACGATGACATTTCGAAACGAACCCAGCATCGAAACCGACTCCATCCCGCCTCTACCCGAACCGGTGGCTAGCTTTGGTGCTGCGGTCTCTGATGGCTGGCTCTACGTTTACAGCGGCCACAAGGGAGGAGTCCACGAGCATTCACGCGACAACCTATCGAAATCGTTCTTGCGGACTAAGCTCGATGGAACTAGCGACTGGCAGGAGCTGCCGATGGGACCTCCATTGCAGGGGTTGGCTTTGGTGGCACACGAAGGAAAGCTCTACAGAATTGGGGGACTCGATGCCCGGAATGCCTCGGGCGAGGAGGAATCGCTTCACTCCGTTAGCAGTTTCGCCTGCTTCGACCCTGAGGCGAACCACTGGCAGGACCTGCCACCCTTGCCAAACGGGCGGTCGTCGCATGATGCGGTCGTAGCGGACAATATCATCTACGTAGTCGGGGGCTGGAAACTACACGGCGACGACCAAGGCGAATGGCAGACGGGGGCTATGGCTCTTGATTTGTCAGATATTGAAGCCGGCTGGCGCACACTTCCCGAACCACCGTTTCGCCGCCGTGCTCTCGCTCTCGGCCATGCGAATGGGCAGCTTGTCGCGATTTGTGGGATGAACAACGATGCGCAACCCACGTGTGAGGTCTCCCTATTCGACCTCGAATCGAACCAGTGGAAGGCCGGCCCGCCATTGCCGGGCGAACCGTTTCATGGTTTCGGCATCGCTGCGAGAAATGTCGATGGAAGGCTCTTCGCAGGTGGAATGGGTGGAGTCGTGTACCGACTTGAGCAAGATCTAGCGAAATGGACAGAAGTCGCCAAATTCGCGACACCACGATTCTTCCACCAATTGCTGCCTGGACGCAATGGCCATCTGCTGGCTGTCGCCGGAGCATCGTACGATTCGGGACACCTGGATTCCGTGGAGGAAATCCACATTTCCGAGAAGTAGGCAGGCAAAACTTAGCCGCTATCCACAAGCCGACGGAACGCCTCCGTTCGGCCCCTTTAGCTGGTCATTCAACCTCGATATAATCGAAGCTTGACCGTGCGACGGGGACAAAAAAAGAGGGTCCTTGCTCGCCGGAACAAGGACCCTCTCGTTAGTTTAGGCTGACCTGCTGCATGCTTGCAGTAGGAGACCCACAGCCTACAACAGGCTATCGTCTCCCACGACGAGTAAGCTCCAGCTTGCCACAACGAGTCTTAGAACTTTCTTTATCAACGAACGTTTCACACGACATAGGCAGCCGAGATGGAACAAACCGCAAAGTTAGCCCTGGAAGATGGCACCGTATATACCGGCATTTCGATCGGCGCAGCTGGTGAAGTCGATGGAGAAGTTTGTTTCAATACCTCGATGACCGGCTATCAAGAAATCTTAACTGACCCCAGCTACTGTGGGCAGATTGTGACGATGACGTATCCCCAAATTGGCAATTACGGGGTGAATGAGGAAGACCTGGAAAGCGCTCGGCCACACCTGGCCGGTTTTGTAGTCCGAGAGCATAGCCGCATTCCTAGCAATTTCCGCTCCGAGAATTCCTTGAGCAAATACCTGGAAGAATGGGGCGTCGTAGCTATCGAATCGATCGATACCCGGGCACTCGTGCGAAGAATCCGATCCGTGGGGGCCATGCGGGGAGTGTTATCTACCACCGATTTGGACGACGCCAGTCTCGTAGCCAAAGCTAAGGCCAGCCCAGGGCTCGTCGGGCGCGACTTGGTGCGGGAAGTCATGCCCGAGCAAGCTTGCCATTGGGAAGAAACCGTCAGCGAGTGGACGCATCTGAATGGAAGTGGGGGAATTGGAGACTCTTCGGAACGGCCCCACGTAGTAGCCCTGGACTTTGGCATGAAGTGGAATATTCCTCGTCATTTGTTCGATCGTGGTTGCCAGGTAACAGTCTTGCCGGGGACCGCAACTGCTGAAGAGGTCTTGGCACAGGAACCCAACGGAATATTCCTCTCCAATGGCCCCGGCGATCCAGAACCTCTGGACTACGCGATCGGCACAATCCGCGAGCTTCTAGGCAAGAAACCAATCTTCGGTATTTGCCTTGGTCATCAGCTCTTGTCGCTGGCCTGCGGTGCAAAAACTTACAAAATGAAGTTTGGACATCGCGGAGCCAATCAGCCCGTGCAGCGGCTTGATGATGGTGTAGTAGAGATTACCTCGCAGAATCATGGCTTTGCCGTCGAAGAAGATTCGCTTCCCGACTGCTTGGAGGTAACCCATCGCAGCTTGAATGACGACACGATTGAAGGAGTTCGTCACAAAGAAGCAGCGGCATTCAGCGTGCAGTACCATCCCGAGGCATCCGCAGGGCCGCACGACAGCCACTACCTATTCGAACAGTTTTTGCAGTCCTTCGAAGGTAACACGGTCGCTGGATAGTCGCCCCAACCAATCGAGTTGTGCATCGTCGACTCCTAGGGAATCGTCAAGTACGTAGAGTTGCACATCGGCTTCCGACCATGCTCCGGCGTTCTCCACGGAGAGATCGATATCAAGAGTGGAGCGTGGCTCCAGATCGAATTTCGTGATGGTGACTGGGCTAGAAAAGAGTTCTGGATGAGAGGGACTAGCGTGGGGTGATTGCAACCGGACATGGGTGGCAACGCGTGTTCTCTCCCTTCGAGGATTGCTGATCCGGTACTGAACCTGACTACGGCTGCCCTCGGTTTCGTGAACCACGTCGCTGATGAGCGGGAAACTGTCGTTGCGGTACTCAACCTGCACCGTCCAACCCATGAGCAGGACGCAGAATAGGATGTAGCCGCAAAACTGACGTGTACACATCGGTTTCATCCTCTGCATTACGCTATTCGTTGGAAAGCATCACAACAATATCGAGGGCAAACAGCACATTCTCTGGTGTTCGCGTTGGGCTCTCGAGTCGCTCGACGGCTTCCAAGGCAAACAGGAGATACTGTTCTCTCGATTCCTCAAGCAGTTCGCTATCGATCTCACCCATGGCTTGGGGCCATAGCTTCTGGGCATGCTTCAGAGACTTCTCGCTACCGCCAATTGCGCCGAAGATGGCATCGTCCAACTCTTCCAGCAACTCGCGGACCTCGTCCGTTCCTGGATTCAACAGGTAGGATGGAAGCTGTCCTGGGAACAGATCTCCAGCGCTGGGGCTGCCTTGCTTTTTCTTATGCGCGGCATGGGGACGATGGTTCGGGTTGCTCATGAGTTGTCTGAGTCCTCGCCATCCTTAGTCCCACCATCTTGGTGTCGTTGGAGACGAGCTTCCCTCCGCATCTTAGCTCTACGGCGTAGTTCTGCTGTACGGGAAATTGAATCGGAAGATGAGCCATCGCCAGAGCCACTTGCGTTCCCTGATTCTTCGTCATCTCCCGTATCGCGCGAATCCCGAATCCGGCCTTCCAGTAGCGAACATTGCTTGTCCAAGAGCCGCCGCATTTCTTTGAACTCGCCTTGCCACTGGTGTTGCTCCTGATCGGAACGAGCTCGTTCGACTTCCAACAGGTTGGTAAGATCAGCCGATCTCTTCTCCGATGTTTGGAGTTGTTTTTCCATTTGCACGAGTGTCAGTTCCATGCTCTCTAGCTCTTGCAATTGCTCGGCATTCTCTTCTTCCAGAATCTTTGTATCGTTGCGAGACTCTTCCAGCTCGCGCTTCCAATGTTCGATTTGCTCAGCAGAATCGCCATCGATGATTTGTTCTTCGCTGCTACGGATGGCATCTTCGCGGAGATCAAGCTCTGTTTGTTTTCGGGCAAGCTCTGATTGCCATTCAGTTAATTCGCTATGCAATTTTTCTAGTGCTGCGAACGAATCATGTACCCAGGCTTCCAATTGCGAATGATCCTCGTGGAGTTCGCCCAGGGGCTCTAGTGTTGCCTGCAAGGAGTCGACAGTTTCGGAAGTTGCTGTAGCCATAGGGCGTATCCTAACGGTCATGGATTCTCCTGGTATGGAACTAGGAGAATACTACAAGTAGAAAAGTGTCTAACGGAGTGTATTTGTCGAGCAACTCGGTGAGACGAACAGTGCTCGATGGTGGGAAAAGGTAGGCAGCAGCGCTCGCGCACTCCCGCCACCAAAAGGTAGCTCACCAAACATCAAGAGGCAAACAAGAACTTTGGCTTGAGCTAGATTATTACGGCCCTAGCTTTCGCAATCGCAACAAGGTCTATTAGATGTTGCATTTTGGCAACATCTAATTCGTCTCTTTAGAACAATCGACAACACAATGGCAAAGCACAAGAAACGACACTCGAGATCTAACGCCAGAATCCCGGCAGAGACTCGTGCGGCGGATGCGATTACGATTGCATGGACCGTTACCGTCACTACGCTGACTTTTTGTCTGCTGGCAACCCTGGGCGCTCATGGCTACGTGAAACTGGTGCCCGATGCCAAGAAAATGCTGCTGCTGAGAGAGATGATGCTTTTTGCCGCAGCAATTGTGGGCACTCTTTCGATTCTGCTCCTACCAGCCGTGTATCGATTCCGACAAACGCCGCCACCCAGAGGGCTTGTGGTCTTTGGCATGTGCCTTTCGGTCGCGCCCTTACTGGTAATGGTGTTGAGGGCTATTTGATTTAGAACTCGGCATTGCCTGGCGTGCGGGGAAAGGGAATCACGTCGCGAATGTTCGTCATGCCGGTCACAAACTGCACCATCCGTTCCAGCCCTAGCCCGAAACCAGAATGCGGAACCGTACCGAATCGGCGGAGATCGAGATACCACCAATACTCGCTTTCGTCGAGCCCCTGCTCTACCATTCGAGCCTGCAGTACATCTAACCGTTCCTCGCGTTGGCTGCCGCCGATGATTTCACCAACCCGTGGTACCAGTACATCCATCGCACGCACCGTGCGCTGATCGTCGCTGACTTTCATGTAGAAAGGTTTGATCGACGCTGGGTAGTCGTAGACGATTACCGGAGATTCGTAGAGTTTCTCGCAGAGATACCTCTCATGCTCTGCCTGTAAATTGGTTCCCCATTCGACCGCGTACTCGAATTTTTCGTCCGCTTTCTCCAACAGTTCCACAGCCTCGGTGTAGCTAACCTTTTCAAAAGGCTTATCGGCAACACGCTGCAGACTATCGTGCACGGTGTTATCAATTCTTTGCTGAAAAAAATCAACATCCTCTTCGCAATTGGCCATAACGTCGCGAACAATACGTTTCAGAAACTGCTCAGCCAATTCCATGTTGTCGTCGAGGTCGAAAAAAGCTGCCTCGGGCTCGACCATCCAAAACTCTGCCAGATGACGAGACGTGTTGGAGTTTTCTGCTCGAAACGTTGGCCCAAAAGTATATATCCTCCTCAGTGCCGTTGCGTAGATTTCTCCCTCAAGTTGCCCCGAGACGGTGAGATAAGCGGGCCGCTCGAAAAAATCTTTGCTGTAGTCAACAGTCCCGTTATCGGTCTGGGGAGGATTTTCTGGATCGAGCGCGGTGACGCGAAACATCTCCCCGGCACCCTCGCAGTCACTAGCTGTGATAATGGGAGTATGGACGTAAAGGAAATCTTGTTCTTGGAAGAAGTCGTGAATCGAGCGACAGATTTGATTCCGCACTCGCATGACCGCGCCGAATGTATTGGTGCGGGGCCGGAGGTGGGCCCATTCGCGAAGTTTTTCGAATGAGTGCCGCTTTTTTTGCAAGGGGTACTTTTCTGGATCGGCCCACCCATGCACGATGATTTCGGAGGCCTGCAATTCGGTCGATTGGCCCTTGCCGCCGGAGGATTTCAATTCGCCATGGACCGTCACGCTACAACCGGCAGAGAGGCGTTTGATTTCAGACTCGTAATTCGACAAGTCACCATCGGCAACTATTTGCAAGTTCGCGAGGCAGGATCCGTCATTGATCTCAAGAAAACTAAATCCGCCTTTGCTATCGCGCCGCGTGCGGATCCAACCCTGGAGAGTGGCCTGGTTTCCCACAAGTTCGGCATTCCGCGCTTGTTCGACCGATAGTTTGTTCATGGCAACTCCTTCGCCACCGGCGATTCGTCGAATCGCGGCTCTTCTAAAGTTCTAGAGACCCTGCAATTCTAGATATCCTGAGTTGCCAGCCAACGTTCGGCATCCAGGGCAGCCATGCAACCGGTCCCCGCTGCTGTTACCGCTTGTCGATAGTTGTCGTCGGCCACGTCGCCAGCGGCAAACACTCCTTCAACGCTGGTATTCGTGCGGAACGGCACGGTCCACTTGAGATACTTCTTGTCAGTCATCTCAAGCTTGCCTTCAAGAAATCTCGTATTGGGCGTATGCCCGATGGCCATAAAGGCGCCGGTGGCTTCGACCTCGCGCGTTCCTTCTCCGACAGTCGAGGAGAGTCGAACACCCGTTACACCATCTTCGTCGTTGCCGAGAATCTCATCGACCACGGTGTTCCAAAGGATATCGATCTTCGCATTGTTCTTGGCACGTTCCGCCATGATTCGCGAGGCACGTAGCTCATCGCGTCGATGGACCAAATAAACCTTGTCGGCATATTTCGACAGATAATCGGCCTCTTCCACTGCAGAATCGCCGCCGCCCACGACCACGAGAGGCTTATCGCGGAATCGGGGCAAGGCACCATCGCATACAGCACAGGCGCTGACACCCTTGTTCTTGTATTTGTCTTCCGACTCCAAGCCCAGATAGTTCGCCCGAGCACCAGTTGAGATAATCACGCTGTGGGCTTCAACCTCTTGCCCCTCCTTCGAGCGAATTTTGAAAGGGCGATTATCGAAATCGACTTCGACAATATCATCGGTGATGATCTTCGTTCCAAAATTGGCTGCCTGCTGTCGCATCAGGTGCATGAGTTCGGGCCCCGAGCAGCCTTCTTTTTGATGCATGTCAGCTAGCCAATTATGCTCTTCGTCGAGAGACGACTTGAGATATGCCGTTAAATCACCAGCGGGAAAGCCGGGGTAGTTTTCAACCTCGGTTGTCAGCGCCAATTGACCTAAGGGTAAGGTTCCCTGCTGACGATTTTCTTCGGTGATGGCTCCTTCGAAGACGATTGGATTTAGCTGAGCACGAGCGGCATAGATGGCTGCTGTCCAACCGGCGGGTCCACTTCCAATAATCACAACATGTTCTGCCACGGCGCCAAGTCCTTTCGAAGCGAGATTCTCTAAGCTCTGTAAGCTGCGCCACCGCATTGCGGTCGCGAAGGTGGAATTATAGGACTGACGAGACCCGGCGTAAACCAAGACGCAGATTCCCCGATGGCTCGGTGGATGTTGGTCAGATTCCCCAGGCTGACTGCTCCTGATATCATGGATTCTGGCAGGTTCCCATTAATCTGAGCCGGGAACCCTTCCGGCTTTTCACCTCTCATCCACCGCTTCAATACAACTATGTCCACGTTACTTGTCGCCCTAGGCTCCTTTGCTGGCTTTATTGTGGCCTATCATACTTATGGCCGCTGGTTGGCAAAAAAGATCTTTGCGCTCGATTCCGCTGCCGAAGTTCCCAGCGAACAGCTTCGGGACGATGTCGACTTTGTGCCAACTCGCAAAGAAGTCATTTTTGGGCATCACTTTACTAGTATTGCAGGGACAGGACCCATTGTTGGCCCGGCAATCGCTGTGTTCTGGGGCTGGCTGCCGGCATTATTGTGGGTAATTTTTGGTTCCATTTTCATTGGTGCGGTCCACGATTTTGGAGCCCTCATCGTGAGCCTGCGGAACCGAGGGCAAACCGTGGGCGAAATTGCAGGAAGAATGATTGCACCTCGCGCAAGAGTGCTCTTTCTGCTCGTATTATTCTTTGCGTTGACGGTGGTGCTGGCCATCTTTGGGCTCGTCATTGCTTCGATATTCAGCTTGTATCCTGAGTCGGTCCTGAGTGTGTGGCTGGCAATGCCGTTGGCCGTGGCCGTTGGATTTTGGATGCATCGAGGCGGGGGATTATTGTTGCCGTCGCTGGTTGCGCTTGTCGCACTCTACGTGGCAATATGGGTCGGCGTTGAATACATGCCTGTGTCATTGCCGACGGCTTGGTGCCAATCGGCCGCAGAAACTATTGGCCTTGGAACCGCTTGGGGGACGCCAGTAGTCATTTGGTCGGTACTGCTGTTTGCCTACTGTTTTCTCGCGTCGGTCCTGCCGGTGTGGGTATTGCTGCAGCCTCGTGATTACATCAATAGCCAACAGTTGTTTGTCGCCCTATTGCTGTTGGTTGCAGGGATTGCGGTAGCCAGTCTCTCGGGGCAGGCAGATCTGCGAACCAGTGCCCCTGCAATCGTCCCCGCAGCCGAGAGACCAAGCGACGCACCACCCATTTGGCCATTTTTGTTCATCACAATCGCATGTGGTGCGGTCAGTGGATTTCATTGTCTGGTATCGAGTGGCACTTCAAGCAAACAAGTTGCCAATGAGTGCGATGCACAATATGTGGGCTATGGCTCCATGTTGCTGGAGGGGGCGCTTGCGGTGTTAGTCATATTAGCCTGCTGCGCGGGAGTGGGGATGGGGTTGTTTGATCGATCGACGTCTGCGGTTGTGGATGCCGATAGTTGGATACGGCCGTACGACTATGTAGAACGCACCTCGGCGACGGGCGACTCGATCACAGGGCTGGATGCCTGGAAAACCAAATACGATATGGAATTGGGCTGGGGGGGATTCGGTCTGGGAAAAAAGGTGGGAGCCTTCATTGATGGCGGGGCGAATTTTGTCGCGTCGCTGGGGCTGCCATTGAAACTTTCAATCGGGATTATCGCAGTCCTTGTGGCCTGTTTTGCGGCGACCACTTTGGATACCGCCACCCGGCTACAGCGTTATGTGGTGCAGGAGCTTGCGGTATCTCTACGATTAAAGCCGCTTGAAAACAAATACGTTGCCACGTTGTTTGCCGTCGCTCTGGCCATGGTACTGGCTATGATGCGGGGCCCGGCACGTCCTGATGGTTCGCTCCCTCCGCATGGAACGGGGGGACTCTATTTGTGGCCGTTGTTCGGTGCTACGAACCAGTTGCTGGCTGGACTGGCATTACTAGTTACTGTGTTTTATCTGTACCGACGCAATAAGCCCATTTGGTTTGCGTTGATCCCCATGTTGGCCATGATTGTAATGCCAATTTGGGCTTTGGGCTGGCAGTTATTTAACCCTGACAATGGCTGGTGGAAAACGGAGAACTACTTGCTGTTTTCGATCGGAGCCGCAACGATGCTGCTGCAAGTGTGGATGGTAATCGAAGCCATCATCGCTTGGCCCCGGGCCAAAGGGGTGTTAGAAGAAATGTTGCCCCCACTACCCAGTCGCAGCAGCAGGCACTCGAGCGTTAGCTGACAAGAAGTTTACTACCGCTGCGGCATATAAACGCCGCACTTCGGACACCGGGCAAACCACATCGGAACGCGTTCGCCACACTTGCACTTGACGTTATGTTGAATAACAGAAGAGCCAATCAAGCTACCGCTGGCCCCTGCGTCTTGAGCAACCTGATCGTCAAAAACGGACGCTGAGGAATCGGAGGCAGACGGTTTCGCTCCGTGCTGCTCGGCGGCGACACGTCGGGCGGCTCTCTGCAGGCTCTCCGACGACACCGCATCTGGGACGCGGACAGCTACTTGGTCTTTGCAGAACGGACAGAGACCTTTCTTGCCCGCATACTTATCCTTGACCTTGAATTCGTGCCCATGAGGACACGTCACCGAAATTCCCATGACCTAACTCCTCATCAAACTGGTGCCTGATGATCGCGAGCAAGAGTCTCGACAGACGAAACCCAAGCAGTATAGGCCTCTATCCCCAACCCAATTCATCCTCTGACGAGAATGCAGAGTTTATTCCGTATCCGGTACCGAAATCGTGCCACAATGACCGGACCAAGTAGCCCGACCCTAACAGACTTAGACGTACGGCTCAGCCCGTAAATGAGTGGCGGTTTATTGAAAAGCAGCAGTCGCTTCCGGTCTGAGATAAGATCAGGGTGAACAAGCAATGGACCGAAAGCTTCACATAAACTAATTCTCGCAGATCGCACCTAAATGTCAATCCAAGGAGCTACCCGCGCAATGCAATTCTCTACGTTTCCTAGAACCTATTGATTTCGTTTTTTCTTGTCATCCTTGGGTAATTCGTCTAGAAGTTTTGTCGGTTCGACATTACGAAGAATCTCAATCGCCTTGCGTCCCTTAAACTTGCCCGGCTTAGCTTGAAACTTAGGCCTACCCTCAACCGACACATCGAGCGGTTGCTTGATGTCCTTCTCGCTGGCAATGATATCGCCGACTCGCAGTTCGATTAAATCGCGGGTTGTGATGCTCGTTTGTGCAAGCTCAACAACCACTTCGACCGGCGCGCTCGAGATGTGACCCGTGATGGTATTTATCGAATCTTTTGTTGGCGCACGTTTGCTGTAACTGGCCCAGGAGTTGGATGTAAGTTTATTGCCAATGGGCTCCAAAGAATTGAAGGGGATACATAGATTGACCATGCCACGCGTCTCGCCCACGATCAATTCAAAACTTACGAGAACAACTACCTCGTTAGCTGGAATAATTTGCACAAGTTGGGGGTTGCTTTCAACTCGATCGACTGAAAGTTCCAACTCAACGACATTCTCCCAAGCGACTTTCATTTCTTTGAGAAACAGATCTGTGATTCGCGAGACTAACCGCAACTCGATCTCAGTGAGTGGCCGTCTCGGAGACGTAGTACCATTTGCCGAGCCTCCGAGCAGCCGATCGATCACAGGAAACAAGATCGACGGATTGATGTCCAAAATGAGCTGGCCATCTAATGGCTGAGCGCTAATCAAGTTGAAGCAAGTCGGATTCTCTAAGCTAAAGACAAATTCACTATACGTGAGTTGATCGACGCTGGTGAGCTTCGCCTCGACAATGGTGCGGAGCATGGCCGAGAGGGCCGCTCCGAAGTTTCGCCCGAAACCCTCATACATGGTTTGCAAGGCGCGCATCTGCTCTTTGCCGACACGCTCGGGACGTTTGAAATCGTAGACAGAGACTTTCTCGCGTGGCACTTGCGGAAACGGGCTAGGCTCGACGATGGGCCCCGCCTGATCTTCGTCAGACCCCTCAGGATCCATCGAACCCAGCAGACTTTCCACTTCTGACTGATCTAATACGTTGTCGACCATTTCGCACTCCATTGCGAGGGGAATTTAGAATCTGAAATTCAGACTTTCAGGTTCTAAATTCAAGACCGAATCTGTCCTGTTCCTTGAACGATGTATTTGTAACTTGTTAGTTCTTCGATGCCACACGGTCCGCGAGCGTGGAATTTGTCGGTGCTGATGCCGATTTCTGCTCCGAGACCAAACTCGCCGCCGTCGTTGAAGCGAGTACTAGCGTTGATCATGACCGCAGAACTATCTACGCAACGAGAAAACTTCTGGGAGGCCCCGAGGTCGTTCGTTACGATCGCGTCGGTATGTTTCGAACCGTATTGGTTGATGTGATCAATGGCTTCGTCCAGCGAACCGACAACCTTCGCCGAGATAATGGGCGCCAAGAATTCTGCCAAGTAGTCGTCGTCTGTAGCGGGTTTGGCGGATTCGACCAACTCGCAAGTTCGTTCGTCGCCGCGAATTTCGACTTCGAACTCCTGCAATGCCTCGGCTAGGGCGGGCAAATACTCGCCGGCTACATCAGCGTGTACCAGCAGCGATTCGGCTGCATTGCATACACCCATTCGGTGGCACTTAGAATTCACAACAATCGATTGGGCCATCTCCAAGTCGGCTGCGGAATCGACGTACACGTGGCAATTTCCGTCAAAGTGTTTGATGACAGGCATCTGTGCCTCGTCACTGACACGGCGAATGAGACCTTCGCCGCCGCGAGGAATCGCCAAGTCGATCAGGTCAGGCATTTTCAAAAAGTGCCCGACAGCTTCGCGATCAGTGGTTTCGACAAGCTGTACCGCATCGCGAGGCAAGCCAACTTCGTCGGCCGCTTGATGCAATAGATCCACAATCGCTTGACTGGAATGGATGGCTTCTTTGCCACCGCGCAGGATGACGGCATTGCCTGCTTTGACACAAATGGCTGCCGCATCTGCCGTGACGTTGGGACGCGATTCGTAGATGAAGAAAACTACACCCAAGGGAACGCGAATCTTGTTGATGGTAAGCCCGTTGGGCCGGACCGTTGAATCGATGACTTGTCCCAACGGGTCACGGAGTTGAGCGATATCGAGCAAGGCAGTGGCAATGCCCGCGATACGATCGGGCGTGAGACGCAATCGATCGATTTGAGCATCGGTTAGTCCATAGTCGGGGGCTGCCTTGAGATCCTTTTCATTGGTGCTTTGCAAGCTGTCAACGTTCGCTTGGAGAAGCTCCGCCGAGCGGCACAGCCAGGCAATCTTTGTCGCACCACTCACCAAGGCCAACTGCGTAGCGGCTTTGCTGGCACGCTGGGCGACTTCCGTGCAATATCGAGAAAGATCGTCTATCGAAGCTGATTTTTGAGTAACAGTGGCCATATTTTTAACTACGTTCTCGTCGGAATCGGCAGTGAGAAACTCAGTGTCTCCCAGGCGGTGAGGCATAGCGCACCGCAACCCTGTAAGTATCGTGGAAGGGCGATTTCGGGTCAATGTCGCTGTGCTGGGCAGAATCATTACAAGACAAGCGAATACGGCGTCTATGAAACGATATTAATCTGCTAGCTGGTCGGCTCTGCCATCGACTCCTCCGACTGCCGCAAAGGCCAGCAACGCCTCCCGGAGGGGCCGAATATCGTGAACGCGGATGATCTGCACTCCCTGAGCCGCCAGAGCCAAGGCAGACCCCACAGTGGCTGCTGTTCGATCGAGCTCCTTGTTACCTAGGATCTTCCCAAGGAATCCCTTTCGCGAATGCCCCACGAGTAGGGGGCAGCCGAGTTCATGGAAACTTCCGCAGCTAGCCATCAACGTCAGATTATGTTGGTGCGACTTGCCAAAGCCGATTCCTGGATCGAGGCAGATGCGTGCAGGCTCGACTCCTGCGACAAGGAGCTGGTCTCTTCGCTCGGCGAGATAGTCGGCCACTTCGTTGACGACATTCGTATACTGCGGGTTGTCTTGCATTGTTTGCGGCGTACCCTGCATGTGCATCACACAAACGCCAGATTGAAGCTCAGAGACTACCTGGCACATCTGAGGATCGCCCTGAAGCCCCGTCACGTCGTTGACGATCTCGGCACCCAACTCGAGAGCAGCTTGAGCAACTTTGCTTTTGCTCGTATCGATCGAAATTGGTACGTCAACCTGCTTTGCTAGAGACTCAATGACGGGCAGAACGCGGCGCAGCTCCTCTGCTTCGGAAACTGCCTCTGAATAGGGGCGTGTGCTTTCGCCACCGACGTCGAGGATGTCGGCTCCATCAGCGACCAATTGCAAGGCGTGCTCGATCGCTTGTTCGGCGCCTAGAAACCTTCCGCCATCGGAGAAACTATCGGGCGTGACATTGACAATCCCCATCAACAGAGGACAAGTGCCAAATTCCAGCCTTCTCGTGCGCAGTTGCCAGGAGGTAGCACGATTCTGAAAGCGTTCGGCGAGAGATTCGGAAGTCATACAGTAGAGCCTAGCAAGGCCCATGGGCTGACAAAAGTCCCTGAGACTACCAAGGCTCTTCCATTGCCGAGACAATCTGCTGGGCCAACCGCCCAATAGCCTGCTGCTGGGCGGTGACCGTCGACTGTCCCGCCTCGGGAACAAGATTCGAAACCTGCGACATCGTGACTAACTCGGGAGGCAAAGCAATTGACGCCGGCAATCGTAGCGGTTGGCGGCGACGATTAAGCCAAGTGACCTCTACCACCATGCCCATTTCAAGAACGCGAGGATCGTCGTTTTGGTTCTCAAGCGTAATTCGCTTTGTATCTGAAACAAGTCGGGCCGACAGAATACTATCTGCATCGGGATTGCCCACCACCTTGAATGGCGTGCGCAATTCAATTTCTTTGATTACCGCTTCGGTGAGCCGCTCGCCTAAATCTCGACGAAAGCTGTCCGACTCAATCATCGGCACATAAACCGTGTCGACATCTGGGGCGTAGAGCGTCCGCGCGCCGACCTGATAAGAAGCACAACCGAGCGAGCACACAAGTCCCAGCAAGAGGGGCCCCAGCACGATTGCCCCGAAACCACGGCATGGAGCTAATCCGTCGAACAAATTATCGATAGATTGAGTCGCCATTAGAAAGATTGTCTTGGGGTTCGGTAGCGATGCGTGTGGTATCGGTAGATTCGAGCATTGGCACTTGTTTGATTGATTGTCGCTCAGCATTCTCAGGGAACAAATTCACAAACCATTCCATATTGGACGACGGGTGATCTGGTTCGCCACCTAGCTCGACATAGCGCGAGCGGGCTTGTTCCGCGATCGGGGTATCGGGAAAGTTCTTCACGATTTGCGCGTAATAAAACTTCGCGCTCCCATAGTGCTCACCGTCATCGTAGTACTTTGCCATTTTGAGTTCACGTTCGGCCAATTTCTCATTGAGTTGGGCCTGTATCTCCGCCAGTCGTTCGCGCTCCTCTGCATTCAATTCGCCGGCGAACTGGATTTTCAGCTGTTTGACAATCTTTTTCGCCTCGGTCAGTGGCGTGGCATCGTAGTCTTCGCCCTGATAAATCCGCAACTTGCACTGCAGGCCTAAGATGTGTGCTTCAAACTGATGTTCGCTTTGCGGATATTCGCTCCGCAAGAGTTGATAATGATAGTCGGCGTCGGAGTAGCGACCTCGGAGAAAGTACGAATTGCCGGAGGCCATGATCGAATCGTCTGCCAACGGACCCGTGGGATCGTTGAGACGAATGTTCTCGTAAGTTTTGAGGGCTCGCCCCAATGTATCGAACAGGGGCCTGGTATCATCGAGCACATTGGGGGTCGTCGCCCAATGGGGTTCGTGCTGGTGATGTTGCTCCCAATAGTGGGCAATATCGAACTGTCGACGCACGACTTTATCAAGGTGCTGAGAATTCGGATATTTGTCCAGCAGCATCGTGTAAGTATCGACGGCCTCGGGATATTGTTCGCCGAAGAATTCGCTTTCTGCTTTGTAGAACAGCGCATCTTGTTCGACCCTGGAACCGGGCCAACGGCCGGCGGCAGATTTGAATTTCTTTACAGCATTTTTATAGTCTTGCGATCGAAACAATGCCTCGCCCTCTGCATAGAGTTGCTCGGCGGCACTTTGGTCGGGTCCCATCCCTAGCTTTTCTTTGAAGTCTTTCACTGAATCGGCTACTTGGATGTCGTCCAATAGGGTCGCCTGTTTGGGGCCACTCTTCACAACTTTCGCGACACGGGCGCGAATGGGCCGTCCTTGGTCGTCGAAGAATCCCTCCGTGCCGGGGACTCGCCAACCTTCGCCTACGACAAACTCGGCGTCGTCCTGGTGGTCATCCCACCATTCGGGCGTACCGGGATCGTGTTGTTCGCTGGCAAACGAAGGCATCTGCCAATTGGTCGGGCTTAAGTTCATTGAAGCACAGCCCACCATGCCAGGTGTACTAACCACTAGGCCAACCAAAATGTGTTTTGCGCAGAGTTTTGTCATAGCTATTAGAAAAGCGATTGAATGGGACTGCCACCGCGCGGAACGAGCGCGCAGGAGAGGCCCGGGGCGGCGAACAGTAGGAAAGCCAGGCCCTTGTGGTCAAGATCAAGTCATGCAGGCCGCTAGCATTGACGCTGGCTAGAGAGAATTTGATGCCTGTGGTGCTAGCTACCCGGATTCCTATCAATTGGCCCGGCGATAGTGCTTACGCACTCTCGAGTTGATCCGATGAGAGTCGCTCGATTCGCACTCGATCGATTCGGCGCTTGGTGACTTCGAGCACCTGAATCTGAACTTGCTCCTGCCACACTAGCGATTCACCTGGAAGAGGAACTCTCCCCAACTCGGTAAAGACAAAGCCGCCGATGGTATCGAAATCACCATCGTCAGGGAGATCAAGTTTCATGGCTTCGTTGATTTCATCGACGTGGGTGCGTCCTAGAGCGAGGCAGGTATCTTGGTCGAGCCGTTCGATTCCCTCGACCAACTCTTCGTCGTACTCGTCGACTATCTCGCCCACGATTTCTTCCAGAACATCTTCAATCGTAACCAGCCCAGAGACTCCGCCATACTCGTCGAGCACAATCGCGATATGAGTCCGCATCTGCTGAAACATTTGCAGCAAATTGTCGACCGGCTTCGTTTCGGGGACAAATACCGGTTTGCGGAGCAATTCTCGCAGCGGGGTCCGCGAATCTGAATCGCTGGTGGCAAGCTCGGGGATCAGGTCCTTGGTATAGAGCACGCCGACAATGTCGTCGCGGTTCTTGTCGTAGACTGGAATTCGTGTGTGCCCTAGGGCAATGGCTTCGTCAATAATTTGGAGCCAAGGTAGTTCGACTTGCAACATATGCATGTCTGTTCGCGGGGTCATGATCTCCGAGACGTCCGCGTCTCCCAGTTCGATCACCCCTTCGATCATTTCCCGGGCTTCTTCTTCCAGCAATCCTTCTCGATGCCCCTCGGTGACGATCGTACGGATTTCTTCTTCGATCGTCTCCTCGTCGACGATCTCTTCGGTTCTGCCCGAGATACGGTGGAGAACAATGTCCAGCAACCTGGCGCCCCAGACGAGTGGCGAGGACAACACCGCGACAGCCTTCCATAGCGGCCAGGAGACGTACAAGAATTCCTCAGAAAACAACCGAGCCAATGCCCAAGCCAACCAACTGGTGGCAATGGTCATCACCAAGCCTACGCCTAGACACACGAGTAACATCGGCTGCCAAGACTCGAAAGCCTCCAGATCCCACCGCTCTGATACCCAGAGAAACCCAGTGACGAGCGTGACTGTACCAACGAGAACCAACAACATTTCGATTCCCAGTGCTACGGTCTCGTGCAAACGCAGCATCTCGCCAAAGCGGTCTGGCTTGCCATTCTTGCGGCAGAGTTCTTCCAGATCGTGTCGCGAAAATGATCTCAGCGAACGTATACCAAGACTCGCCACGACCGTGACGATTAATCCCGCGAGAAACACCCACATCAGTTGGGTCGCATCGATCATGCCCGATCCTCCCTGGCGGTACGATGCGAATCGGAGACATGAATGCCAAGTTTTTGAAGGTGCGTTGACTCAGCAATCCGCATGGCTTCTCGCTGCTCGGGCAGCTGATCATCGTAGCCAATCAGATGCAAAGCCCCGTGCACAACGTAGAGCAACATTTCTTCAGCGGGCGACCAGCCATACTGTGCGGCGTTTTCGATTGCCGTGTCGACGCTAACAATTAGCTGCCCTTGCAGTTGCAAGCCGTCGTCTTCGAGCACAAAGCTGAGGACGTCTGTCGGGTAATCGTGTTCAAGGTACTGTCGATTGAGCTCGTGCATAGTGGGGTCGTCCACCATCGCGAGACTAACCGAGGCCGACTGAAAGTCGGAATCTTCTAAGACAGAACGAATAGCCTCGATAAGCCTTGGCTCGTCCAAGTGCAGAGACGACTGCTCATTGGCTAACTGAATTTGATAGGGGCATTCGGGAGGTTCCCCGTCATCGCCACTGGATTCACGCTGTTCTCTAAGTTCCATTTTCTACTTGGTTCGAAGTTGGACAAACACCCAGCTAGGATCTCTAGGCGGTCTCTTGTCCGGGGTATTTTACACGTCCATGATATACGGCAGTGAGCGATTTTACCAAACTTTCTCCAACACGCTGCAATTCTTGCAGGGTCAAACCGCACTCGTCGAATTGTCCGTCCAGTAATCGCTTCATCGACAATTCTTCGACAATGTTTTCAATTCGTGCCGGTGTGGGTTCCTTGAGTGCCCTGGTAGCACTTTCTACGGCATCGGAAAGCATCAGCACCCCAGCCTCTTTGCTCTGAGGCTTGGGACCTGGATAGCGGAACGAGCTTTCGTCGACCTCACCACCTTCGGGGTCTTCCCCTTTTTTCTTTTCATTGGCTTGTCTGTAGAAATACTCAACCAAGGTGGTCCCATGATGTTGTTGTATAAAGTCGATGATCGGCTCGGGCAATTTGTTCTGTCGCGCCAAGTCGGCCCCGTCTTTGACGTGAGCAATAATCACTAACGTGCTCATGGCGGGTACGAGAGAGTCGTGGCGGTTGTCGCCGCGACTTTGATTCTCGATGAAATAGCCTGGCTTAAGCATCTTGCCGATGTCGTGGAAGTAGGCACCGACTCTTACCAAAAGCCCACGCGCTCCGATCGACTCAGCTGCAGCTTCGGCCAGCGAGGCAACCGTAATGGAATGGTTATAGGTTCCTGGAGCCCGACGTATGAGTTCCTGTAATAACGGATGAGCTGGGTCGCCTAGCTCAATCAAACTCAAATCAGTTTGCACACCAAAAACTTTTTCCACCGCGGGAAGCAGTACCGTCATCAACGAACCGGCGATAATCGACCACAAGGCCAGAATAAGACCGGTCTGGATCAGCGGTCCCCAACTATCGCCTTCCAAAGTTCCTACACCGAGGGTGGTCAGCAATGCCACTGCCGCAGCGACGAGCCCCACCGAGAGCAGTTTCCCGCGCGTGCGGACCTGCTTCAGCACAAGTATCGTACCGGCAATAGTTGCCATAAACACAAGTGCCTGCGAGAGCTCTAGTCCAATGACCATCACAATGATTAAAGTCACGCTCGCCGAGAGCAGTAAAGCCATTTCTTGCTGATAGGCGATCACCACTGTCATGGCAAATAGTAGAAGCGGGATGACCGTAACGGTGTCCCACAAATATTGATTTGCAACGTGAGCCAACATCACGGAAACCACAACCAACGATAGCAGGCAAACAAACCGTACTAAATCGGAGATGACCGCTGGTTCACGTACATAAATGTAGAACCCACACAAAGTGTAGAGTGCGATAAACATGCCCCAAATGGCGAGGGACCGTCGAATTCGACTACCAAGATCGCGCTGGGCAACAATCTGTTGGTGTTCGCGGAGCAACAGATCGAGTGACTCGGCATTAAGTGGCTCGCCGGAACTCGCGAGTTGATCTTGGCCAGCTCGAAATTCTTTATATTGCTGCTCTACTGCCTCTGCGGCCAGTTCTTGAGCTTCGCGTGTTGCAGTCAAATCGAGAGTCAGTGACGTCGTCAGCCGAGGCTTCAGCCAAGCGTAGACACGTTGCGCCAATTCAGCCGATGAGAGTTTTTCGATAAGATTCTGCTGCAGCCTTGCGGACGCGTTTTCGATCAACACCTCCGTAATACTTGTCTTCGCTTCAGCGGAAAAATTCTCGCCTTCTAACCGCCGCACATAAATGCTCTCGGAATTTACTTCTTCATGTTCCTCGGGCAAGGTTTCCAACAAACCCCACTGCTCCAGAGGAGCCATGACTTCAGCCATTCTTTCGCTAAACTGCTCGACAGCGTTCTCTTCGGCAAAAGCTTCTCGGAAACGCTGGAACTGTTCCTGCCGCTGCTCCTCGGTAGGATCGGGAGTGCCTGCGGCAAGCTCAGGTTGGAATTCGCTCCAGAGTTGAACGTCGACTTCCTCCAACGACTCAGCGGCCAGCAAATTCGTGATTTCGTTGCGTAGCTGTGCGCGAAGCTGGATTAACGGTTCAGGATCTTGGTCGTAAACGGCAAGTGCCAATTCCCGTTCTTTTTGACGGAGCTTTTCGGTCGCGGCTTCGTCGGGCTGTACAAAATCAACGCGGGCGATGATGTCTCGCTTGGGAATTTCGCCTAGAGAATAGGTAAAGGGAGGATCCCAACTCTTGGTGAACGACCAAAGCACCAGGGCTGCCAGAGCACACAATGCCAGCCGCAGCAGAACACTTCCACGGCGCAGCTGCGCGACGAGCCGGCCCCAAGTACCCGGAGGTAACTCGACGGTGGCGACTCGTTGCTGTCGCGTTCGTTTTTGTGGAGTGCCGTTAGACATGGATCGCTAAGAAACTTTTTGGTTTACTCGGTTATCAGCATTAGTGAGAGGGTCATCTCTTTTTCTTGGATCCTTCATCGTAGGCCCGCACGATATCCTGCACCAGACGGTGACGGACAATGTCGGAACCAGAGAGTTGCACCTTGGCGAAGCCATCGATATCGCGAAGCCGCGCCATGGCGTCGATCAAACCACTCTTCGTGTGAGGAGGCAGATCAATTTGTGATGTATCGCCGGATACGACGACCTGCGATTCCTCACCCATACGAGTAAGGAACATTTTCATTTGTGAAACCGTAGTGTTTTGTGCTTCGTCCAGAATGATAAACGCCCGATTGAGTGTCCGCCCCCGCATATAAGCCAGAGGAACGACTTCAATCACATCCTCGTTCATGTAACGCTGGACTTTTTCGTAGTCCATCATTTCCCGCAGTGCGTCTAATAGCGGACGAAGGTAAGGGTTAATCTTGGCTTGCAAATCACCAGGCAAATAGCCGAGGCTCTCGCCCGCCTCGACAGCAGGTCGGACCAACACAATCTTGCGAATCTGCTGAGCCATCAGGGCTTCGACGGCCGTGGCCACAGCCAGGTAGGTTTTGCCGGTACCGGCAGGCCCTGTGCAGAACACCAGCGAATTGTTACGGATCGCCTCGACGTACTTGGCCTGACCTTCGGTTCGTGGGCTAATCGATCGACCCCCGCGAACCCCGATTGGATTGGAAGATGGAGATTTCTCGCCACTCGTCACTCGACGGATGATTTGTGAAACCTGATCCGAGTCGACAGGATCGTCCTTGCCAACGCGGGTGCGGAGTTCCTCTAGCACGGCTGTAGCCTGCATCACGGCATCTTCTTCGCCTTGAACGAGGATCTTGCCTTCACGGGCTGAGATTTTCGCGGGAATTGTCTCGCGAATCTGCTTAAGATGCTGGTCTTTGGTGCCCAACAGGAGGACTAGGCTATTGGCGTCCCCGACCGAGATGGTTGCTTCTATCATGCAGTCAGACGAGTACTCACTGGCACTCGCAAAAAACTCCTGCTTACTTCGTTGCAGTGGAATGCCAAACGTGCAGTGGTTCCGAACTCTCTTCTCTGGAAAACAGCAGCCGCTTGGTAGCGATTTTATCGAGCCAAATCGCTAGTCAAACTCTCCCCAACTATACCTAATCGTACCGGTCAGAGACTAGCGGAGAGCAACGGATAGGCCCTAAATGGTTATAGAGGCACGGCTTGTGCCGTTTCTAGGGGTTATGACCTAAAAAGACAGTCAGCGTGAGCCCTAGGGCGTGAGCAAACCAGATAGCCAACATGCATAGGAAACCGGGGCGGCGAGAAGCAGCGAATCGATCATGTCCATCACACCGCCCAAACCTGGCAGCCAGGTGCTGGAATCTTTGATTCCTGAATCTCTTTTCAGCATCGATTCCAACAAGTCGCCCACTATGCCCGCCACACACAAGAGGGTGCAGTAGAGAGCCACACGCAACCAACCCTCTGTTCCCGTAAGAAAGTCGGCGTAAGCCACCAAACCGCTCGCCGTTATAAGCACACACAATCCAATTCCACCAATGGCACCTTCCCAAGTTTTTCCCGGGCTGACCGTCGGTGCGAGCTTATGCCGACCAAAAAGCCGACCAATGAAATACTGGCAGGTGTCGCTGAACTTGACGATCAAGACCGTCGACACAAAGGGCAACATGCTGGTAGTTCGATCTTCCGCGAAGGGCGTCATCCGTAACTGCACAAGAAAAGAGACGAGCCCCCCCAGATACAGCACGGCGAATGTGGAGCCGGCAAGATTCAATATCACCGAACCAAGTGGAGCGCCTGGATCGCGGCGGCGGATAAACTCGCTTAGCAATGACAATACCAAACCGGCGGTCAATCCACAGGCGACCCAGCCTAACCTACCTACAGGACAATCCTCGGGATACTCTTTCCACACTAGCGGCACGCAACTCGCGGCAACTGGCAAAAGTGCACTGAGAAATGTCGTCCAACGGATTGGATGGCTCCCACTCGCACGGAGCATTGCCATGAACTCGGTTGTCGCCAAGCCGCAGGCTAACAACGCAAGTGGTGCCAGATAGATCCCCGGCCGATCGGCGGATGCATCGAGCCAGCAAAGCGCGACCAGCAACGAAACCACAACAACACCAGATATCAGTCGCAGTCGCAGCAATAGATTCTCTTTCCTAGCGGGAGGAATATTGTCGTGGTTGAGTCAAGGAAAGCACCAGCGATTGACGCACTAGGTATTGAGCCCGCCGTATTTACGGTTCCGGCCTGCGAAATTGACGATTGCCTCGTGCAGCGTAGCCACGTCGAACTCGGGCCAACATTTTTCGGTCACCCAAATCTCAGCATAGCTAATCTGCCAGAGGAGGAAATTGCTAATCCGCATCTCACCTGCGGTGCGAATTAGCAAGTCAGGATCATCTAGGCCAGCTGTATAGAGGTGCTGCGAGATGGTCTGTTCGTCAATCTCTGCAGGAGAGAGATTCTTTTGAGCGATCTGGTCGCCAATGGTGCGCACGGCATCGACGATCTCGGACCGAGCACCGTAATTGATTGCCAGATTCATCCACATGCCATCGTTATCCTGGCTCATAGCGACCGTTTGGTCGAGTTCGCTCAGCACCTGTTGGGGGATATTCGTGCGTCGACCGATCATTCGCACCCGCACATTGTTTTCCATAGTCGTAGTGCGCTCTTCGATCATGTATTGTTCGAGCAAGTGCATCAGAAAATCGATTTCCTGTTGCGGACGTTTCCAGTTCTCACTGGATAAGCAATAGAGAGTCAGCTGCTCAAGCTTGAGGCGTGCGCACTCTTCGGTCGTCGCACGTACAGAATCAACCCCCCGCCGATGTCCGTCGATGCGAGGCAGATTCTGTCGTTGGGCCCAGCGTCCGTTGCCATCCATGATGATTGCAATGTGGCGCGGCCACTTCTCACGCGGCACCTCGGCAAGCAATGCGGGCATGGCGTCTGTGGACATGAATTACCCAGTGGCGACAGGAATAGTTTGATCGCGGGCAGGTCCCACCGATGTCATCTCGACGGGGACGCCGACTAATTCGCTAACACGGTTGAGATAGGCCTTGGCGTTTTCAGGCAACTCGGCGAGCGTACGCATCTTGGTAAGATCTTCCTGCCAACCTGGTAGGGTTTCATAGACAGGTCGGACCCGACGGATATCGTCAACATGGCTAGGGAAGCGGTCCGTTTTCTCGCCATCAAGCTCGTAGGCCGTGCAGATCTTCAATTCGTCCAGCCCACTCAGCACATCCAGCAGCATAACGCATATCGAGTTCACCCCACTAAGCCTGGTCGTGTAGCGAACGGCTACCGCATCGAGCCAGCCGCAACGCCGGGGACGCTTGGTGACCGTGCCGTACTCGTTGCCTTGGTCGCGAATTTTCTGGCCGATTTCGTTATCGAGTTCAGTAGGGAACGGCCCGCCACCCACTCGAGTCGAATAGGCTTTGACGATTCCGATCACTCGATCGATATAACACCCGGGTACTCCCGATCCGTTGGAAATGCCAACGCCCGAGCTATTGCTGCTAGTTACAAACGGGTAGGTACCATGATCGACATCCAGCAGCGCTCCTTGAGCCCCTTCGAAGAGAATTCGCTTCCCTGATTCGGCCGCTGAGAGCAAGTACTCTGTGGTATCCGCGACGTAAGGTTTGATTCGCTCGGCATAGGCCGAGTACTCTTTGAAGATATCCTCGGCAACTAGCGGTTCAAAGTCGGCAGAGCCGTACATCGCTTTCAGAATAGTATTCTTTGCTTGAACAATGTGTTGGATCTGTTCTTGGAAACCCGATCGATACATATCGCCGAGGCGAATAGCAAACGATCTGCCGACCTTGTCTCGATAACAGGGTCCAATGCCCCGACCGGTGGTGCCAATGTTCTCGCCGTCGGACGTGCTCTTGTCGAGCGATTTATCCTCGGCAAAGTGCCAAGGGAAAATCGCGTGGCACCGATCGCTGATCTTGAGATTGTCGCAGTCGTCGACATTGCGAGACTGCAGTTCGTTGAGTTCTTCGATCGCCTTGGCAGGGTTGAAGACCACCCCGCCGGCAATCACACAGGTAACGCCTGCCGTGAGCACGCCGCTGGGGAGCAGCGAAAGCTTGTAGACCTCGTCGCCGACAACCACCGTGTGCCCGGCATTGGCCCCACCCTGGTAGCGGACGACCACGTCATGATCGGCAGTCAACAGGTCGACAATCTTGCCTTTGGCTTCGTCGCCCCACTGCAATCCGATGATACATGTTCCCGGCACTTCGCTCTCCCGTCACCCAAATAAACGATCGACTGAAACCCTTTGCCCACAAGCCAGGGGGCACAAACCCACGATTGTAGCCCAAGGAGGTATCAAGCAAAACGGGCCCTTTTTCAGCAAACTCGCGGCCCGGCACTTTCCTTTCAGGTGGCCAGCGGCGATTATTACCTGATGGACTACTTAATTGGTTTAGCTCTGGACCTCGACCCCCTATGGAGTTGGCTGGCCTCGGTCTCCCCCTATCTGCTTGCCGTGCTGCTCGCGTTGACGGTGTGCGTTTGCTGGATGCTGACGCTATTTGGCCTGCCGGGAAACTGGTTGATGCTGCTGGCTGCCTTAGGCTATCTCTGGCTGGGACCCGAAGTGGGAGTGATGAATATCTCATGGGCAACGATCGGCACAATCGCCGGTTTGTGCGTCATCGGTGAGATTGCCGAGAATGTTGCCGGCATGTGGGGAGCCCGTCGGGCGGGCGGGAGCCGCAAGGCGGCCATCTACGCATTGCTTGGCTCACTGGTAGGTGCGATTGTGGGAGGGATGCTGGGGTTACCGATACCACTGATCGGGACTCCCATCGGAGCCATTCTCGGCGGGGCGGTCGGTGCCCTCCTAGGGGCAGCGCTAGCCGAGCAGACGTTGGGTGAAACCGGTTCACAATCGCTCAAGGTAGGCCGTGCCGCGTTTTGGGGCAGACTGCTGGGTGTTGGCATCAAATCGATACTTGCCACCATCATTGTCGCATTGATCGTTGTCTCTCTATTCGTGTGACGCCCCCAACCCTCACGCCACGCCGCCGGAAGTTGGCTGAGGCTGCGCTTCCTGCTGGTGTTCGCGCAGATGCAGTTTCAAGTCGAGTGCCGTCTTTCCGACAATCAGAATCAACAACAACAGGATTGGACTGCCGATCATCATCAGCAAGAACGCACCGAACAGCAACGCGACGTGCAAAATCACGACTCGTCCATAAGGCTGGCTCATCAGTTTTGGCAAGACAGTTTTCCGGTATTCTCCCTTGCCGAGGTAATTTGTGAAGAACGAATACAAGTGACTCCCAGCAAGTGCCAACACGGCCCACCACAAGTGCTGCTGGGTGAGTGTTGACAGGGAAGAGCGTATCACGTCGAACGGCTCGGTGATTCCTCCGCCCCCTGCTCCGCTCGCAAACGGCCCATCGCCACTAAGGAGCACGAATACAAACACGCCATGCACAAAGCAAAACATGCCGTAGTGAACTGCAAAAAACGGCATGAAAAACAATTTCGCTAGATGGTGTGCTCCAGAGAGAGTCCGACTATTACCTTGGAATTTCTCCAGTAGCTCCTCAGTCTGGGACCCCAGTTCCTCGGGCCCTAGCTGTTCACTCCCTAGCTGTTCACTCCCTAGCTGTTCTCTGGCCAATGCCTCCGTGTCGGGCGCACAGCTGAGCATCTTGAGCAAATTGATTGCGCCCAGAATGACGTTTTCGCACCAGTAAATGAAGACGATAGAAAACGTGCTCCAGCCGAGAAACAGCACACCGAGCAACGGAAATAGATTGGCACCAATGAGCCAGTAGGCTGAGCTGGGCAGCGATTTGTGGCTCAGGTCCATGAAATGCTCGGCATCTGTTGAAAGACTTTATCTTATAAAAAAACCCCGACCAATTGGCCGGGGTTTTTGTCGAATATGATCAGACAGGTCAGTTCTTGGCCGATTGCTGCACCATCGAGTCGAGCATCGTGCCGATCAGCGCGGTAGTCTCGCCGTTTTGGGCTCCTGCCCCGCCCTGCCCTGTCACCATTACGCGGGGCGTAATCTCAATACGTCGCTCGCCAACAATCTTGAGCAGTTCAACCAAGGCCGCGTTGCCGCTGCCGATTTGTTCTGCAATCAGCTTGTAGGCATTAGCCTGGGCTTCGGCCTTGATCTTCACCGCTTCGGCTTCCGCTTCGGCGGCGATCACGACTTTTTCCTTGTCGCGTTGGGCAATCTGAACAGCATAAGCTGCTGTGGCGAGGCGTTTCTCTTCTTCGGCCTCTTGCTCAGTCTTCGTGAGCTGCTTCTTCTGCTCGGCGGCACGCTGTTGCTCTTGGAAAGTAGCCTGCTCCTGCAAAGCGATTTCACGATCCGTTTGTGTCTTAAGCAATTCACCTAACGACTCTTTGTCACCGATATCTCCAATCCGTACTGCAATCACACTCACGCCAATCTTTTCCATTTCCGACTGGAGCAACTTGGTGGACTGCTCGCCCTGGAGTGAACGCTGCTGGACGTAGTCGAGTGCCTTCACGCCTTCGGCATTGTTGCGGAAGATTTCTCTCACAGCTGAGTCGAGAACACTTCGCAGTCCTACTTGGTCGTCACCCACGCTAGCCACTAAAAGAGGTGCGTTCTTCGGTTGGATTTCATATTCAATTCGTACGTCGACGGGGAACGTATATCCATCAGACGTTCGCACCATGATCTCGCTCTCTTCTTGCTGACCTGAGCGTTTGAGTTGACCTGCCGTATAGTGGACCACCTGCTTCCTAGTGGAAATGGTTGTCACTTCGTAAGCTTTGGAATGGCTAAACTCGTAGTACTGCCCCGGCATCAATGGTGTTCGCCAGATTCCCAGCTCTCCGCGATCAACAAGTTTGTCTGCTCCCATCTCCATACTCACATCACCGGCCTTGGGTGTCTCGCCCACGTTGGACTTCACAACGCCCACTTCTGCTTTGCGAATTGTTAGCAATGGAGCATCTTCTTTTCGAAATAGCTTGGGATTGAAACGATACTTACCAGGCTTCAAGACAGAAGCTTGCGGGCCCTTGTATCCGTTGCCATCCGTCAGAAAATACTGAGCGCTCTGCATTTGTTTCTCGGTACCAGGCTCCCAAACGGGTGCATAGGTAGCATTGGGTGGCAGCGGCTGACCATCGGCGGCGGTGAGCATGCCGACGGTGCCTTGTTCGATTTCGATGACGGGTTCCATGTCGATATCGTAGATGAATGGCCAGTAGCCGGGGTGCCAGCCTGGAGGCAGGATCTCGGCCTGGGGGCCCTTCTCACCGTCAGTGGCAATAATCTGACCAGCCGGCAATGATTTGAAGCCAATATTTTTGGAAACGACTCCAATGGCGTCTTCTCCCACATAGCGGAACGACGCTAGGGTAAAGAAAAACACGACGACACATAGCGATACAACGGCTGCCGCAATCCTCACGGTCCCCGAGCGCACCTTCATGGCGGCGCCCATTATCAACACCGCCAATACGACCCCTGCTAGTACCATAAACATCGACATGATTTACCTCCCCAGATATACGTTTGAAGTCCGCGGCTGATTGCAAATTGCCGGGACGGTTGCGAACCTTTGGCGCAGAATAACCTTCTACAACGTAGCTCACGCAGATGTGGCGGGACCTACGGGCTAATGATTCGCTCGATTCCTAGAGGTTATTCGCCAGGATGGGCTAAATCTTGCCGGGAATCGAGCCGAATCCAGGTCCACGAGGGCATGTTGCCCGACTGCGTTAGGCAAGCTAAACTAGGGTCTTTTCGAGCAATATTGCTGCAACCAATACAATCCGATCCCGTACAACCCCGAGCCACCCATGGTTTCCACGATTCGCCCATTGATACCCGACGCCATTTGCGTCGATATTATTGCGATCGTTATTGGAAGACGGCCTTAGGGTTGGTTCGGCAGACAACCGAAATTCACCACAACCCTGAGGCCAACTGAGGCTTCAGGGTTTTTTTGTAGAGACTAGGATCCAGGGGCTTGGGTGTCTTATCCAGATTTCTAATAGGCCTTCCGGTTGCTAGCCTCAAGCCGCTTATTTCTAACCCCTACCCACCACCCATGCATATTCAAATCTACGACACGACGCTCCGCGACGGAGCCCAGGGCGAAGGTGTCAACTTCTCGCTGGAAGACAAGTTGCTAATCGCGCGTCGGTTGGACGAAATCGGTTTCGACTTTGTGGAGGGGGGCTATCCGCTTTCAAACCCCAAAGATGCCGAGTTCTTTCAACGTCTCGCTGAGAAACCGCTAAAAAACAGCCGCGTCTGTGCGTTTGGCATGACGCGTCGTAAGGGAACAGCTCCAGCCGACGATCCTGGAATGCAAGCACTCCTCAAAGCCCAAGCCGGTGTGATCACGATTGTTGGGAAGACTTCCGACTTCCATGCTGAGAAAGTACTGGGCGTTTCGCTAGAAGAAAACCTGGCGATGATCCGCGATACGGTCGCTTACCTTGTGGGCGAAGGTCGTGAAGTCATTTACGATGCAGAGCACTTCTTCGACGGCTGGAAAGCCAATCCAGAGTACGCTGCCCAAACAATTCAGGCCGCGGCCGAGGCGGGCTGCTCGACCATTGTGATGTGCGATACTAATGGCGGCACGCTTCCCGAAGAGATCGCCGCAATCACCAAGGATGCCGCCACCAAGGTCGACAAGCCGCTCGGCATCCACACGCACAACGATTGCGATTTGGCGGTAGCCAACACGCTGGCTTCCATCGACGCGGGTGCCACGCATGTGCAGGGGACCATCAACGGCATCGGCGAACGGTGCGGCAACGCGGATTTAGTTTCCGTCGCGGCAAATCTCACATTGAAGCGAGAGGGCTTCGAACTATTCGACGGCAAAGGCGTGGAACACCTCACGGAACTTTCCCGTTATGTGTATGAAATCGCCAACATGCATTTCCGAGTGAACCAGCCCTTTGTCGGCCCTAGTGCTTTTGCTCACAAGGGTGGAATGCACGTGCACGCTGTGGCGAAGGCGGCCTCTAGCTACGAGCATATCGATCCCGCCGCCGTCGGCAATGCACGCCGTGTGCTGGTGAGTGAGCTTTCCGGACGCTCGAATATCATTGCCCTGGCGACGAAGCGAAACCTCCAGGAAGACAAGAAGCTAATGAACCAGATCCTGGCACAGGTGGTCGATCTGGAAAATCGTGGCTATCAGTTCGAGGCCGCAGAGGGTTCGTTCGATTTGCTGATCCAACGCGCAGCTGGCACCTTTGTTCCGCACTTCGAATTGGTGCAGTATCAAACGAGCGTCGTGAGTCGAGGGGGCGAGCCGGTGACCGAGGCCACGGTCAAATTACTCATCGACGAGCAAGTTCGGCACGAAGTCGCCGAAGGCGACGGGCCGGTCAACGCACTGGATGCCGCGCTGCGAAAAGCCCTCAACGGGCACTTCCCCAGCTTGAACGAGATGCACCTGGTCGACTACAAAGTGCGAGTGATCAACTCCGATGCCGCCACCGCAGCCAGCGTACGCGTCGTCATCGAAAGCAAGGACGACACCGATACTTGGGGCACCGTTGGCGTCCACGAAAACGTCATCGAAGCTAGTTGGCAGGCGTTGGTCGATAGTATCGAGTATAAATTGTGTAAGGATTCGGGATAGGGATTCAGAAAGGAAGTGTCTCTCGCTAAGGCGCAGAGCCGCAAAGTTAAAAGAATCCGCAGCCTCTTATGAACTCGATCTGTTTGATATCATCAAGCAAAAACGAAGTACTTTACGAAATATTGCAGTAGTCCGTCCATTTCAGAACTTACCTCAAAGAATTCTTAGCGTCTCTGCGCCTTTGCGAGAGAATAAAACAATGTCTCCCGACACGATGTCCAATCTCAAAGATCTACCTTCGCAATACGACCACGCGGCCGCTCAGTCGAAGTGGTACTCCGTGTGGAAAGACCGAGGTTACTTCCACGCTGAAGCCGACGATCCGCGTGAGCCGTTCACGATTGTCATCCCGCCGCCGAATGTTACCGGTGCTTTGCACCTGGGCCATGCACTCAATAACACGCTGCAAGATATCTTGTGTCGCATGAAACGCATGCAAAACTTCAACGTGCTGTGGATGCCGGGGACGGACCATGCGGGCATTGCCACGCAAGCGGTTGTCGAGCGGCGGTTGCTGGAGGACGAAGGCATTTCGCGGCACGATCTGGGGCGTGAGGGACTCGTCGATCGCATCTGGGAGTGGAAAGACCAATACGAGAAACGCATTCTAGGTCAACTCGAACAGCTCGGCTGTAGCTGCGATTGGGAGCGGACCCGCTTTACGCTCGATGAGCAGTGCGCACGGGCCGTCCGCGAGACGTTCTTCAAGTTGTTTGCCGATGGCAAGATCTATCGGGGCAAACGGCTTGTGAATTGGGATACCTATCTGCAGACCGCGGTGAGCGACGACGAAGTTTTCCACGAGCCCGTGAAAGGCCACTTTTGGCATTTCAAGTATCCGGTTGTCCTCGCTTCGAAGAATGGGCCGCTTCCAGGCGAGCCGGAGTTTGTCACCATTGCGACCACGCGACCCGAGACAATGCTCGGCGATACGGCAGTGGCAGTGCATCCCGATCCGGAGAAGGCGCTGGCGAAGACGCAGGCGGAACTTGAGGAGAAACTCGCCGCGGCACCTGCGAAAGAGAAAGACGACATTCAAGCACAAATCGACGCAGTGGTGGAACGTCGCCAGACTCATCTCCCCAAGTTGCTGAAGCTGCGCGACATGGCCTTAGCTGGACGAATGCTGGAGCTACCCCTCACCGGTCGCAAGATCCCGCTGATCGTCGACGTTTGGGCGAAGCCGGAACTCGGCTCGGGTTGCGTGAAAATCACTCCCGCCCACGACGAGAACGACTACGAAGTCTGGCAGAGAAATAAAGAGATCGGTGCAATCAACATTCTCAATCCCGACGGCACACTTAACGACAGCGTGCCGGAGAAGTACCGCGGGCTGACGATGAAAAAGGCCCGCACGGCTGTGGTGGAAGACCTTACCGAACTGAACTTTCACGATCCTGAATCTGACCGCGAAGATCGCGAAATCGATCTCGCCCATAGCGACCGTAGCAAGACGCCGATCGAACCATACTTGGCGGACCAATGGTTTGTGAAGATGGACGAACTCGCCCAAACCGCCATGGACGCCGTGACCGAAGGCCACGTGAAAATTGTGCCCGAGCGTTACGCCAAGAGCTATCTCGACTGGCTTGGCGAAAAACGCGACTGGCCCGTGGGCCGGCAACTCTGGTGGGGGCATCGGATTCCGGTGTGGGGACCTGCAGAGGGGAAGTGGGACGAGCAGCGCGATTTAGATATATCAGAAGAGAAACTGAAGGAATGGCTAAGAGATGGTCGGCTGCATCCCGGGGGACATGCCGACCCAGAATCTAGCGATGGCTCGGTCAGTAATGTTTCGTACTCCGATTTCTATCACTGTGTTCGAGATGAGAATGACCGCGAAGTTATCGAAGCCCTAGAGAAGGCCGGTTACGTCCGTGAAGAGGATGTGCTCGACACTTGGTTCTCCTCAGCGTTGTGGCCAATGTCGACACTGGGCTGGCCAGAGGAGACGCCGGAGCTGAAAAAGTTCTACCCCACCAGCACGCTCATTACCTCGCGGGACATCATCACGCTGTGGGTCGCACGGATGGTGCTGATGGGCGAGTACAACATGAACAACATTCCTTTTGATGAGGTCTACATTACGCCTAAAATCCTGGACGGCTATGGCGAAACGATGTCCAAATCGAAGGGCAATGGTGTCGATCCGCTGGATGTGATCGAAAAGTTTGGCGCCGACGCACTGCGGTTTGGCATTGCTTACATGACGACCGACACGCAGGACGTCAAACTGCCGGTGGACTTTGAATGCCCGCATTGTCAGGCACAGTTCAAACAAACCAAGAAGAACCGCCGCTTGCCGCGAATCGAGTGCGAAAAGTGCGGCGAGCCGTTTAGTACGCAGTGGGCCGAGACGGACGAAGACAAAGCCTTGCCGCGCGGTGCGGTGATCAATGAGAAATTTGAGCTAGGCCGCAATTTCTGCAACAAGCTGTGGAATGCGTCGCGGTTTGTGCTGATGAACTTGGAAGGTTACGAACCTGGCGAAGTTGCCGACGCTGGCCTCCTTTTGGAAGACCGCTGGCTGCTCTCCCGGCTCAACACCGTCACCGGCGAAGTCACTGCGGCATTGGAAACATACCGGTATGCAGATGCCGCGCGAGCCCTTTACGGCTTTGCCTGGGACGAGTTCTGCAGCTTTTATGTCGAGATCGCCAAGTCACGCTTTGCCAACGACGAGCAACGACCTACGGCTCAGCGCGTAATCGCTCATGCCCTGGATTCCTTGCTCAGGTTACTGCATCCCATGACGCCCTTTGTGACCGAAGAGGTTTGGCAGTTGTTGGGTGAGGTGGCACCAACTAGGGGTATCGCGAAGCCACAAGCGGCGGTGGAGAGTGTTTGTGTCGCTGCCTGGCCGCAGGCGGATCAGACGCAGATTGATCAATCTATCGAAGCTCAGTTTGCCAACTTCCAAGCTGTTCTCGGTGCTGTGCGTGAGGTTCGCCAGTCACAGAGCATCTCGCCTAAGGAGCCCGTCAGTTTTACCGTACGCTGCGAAGCGGCGACTGCCGCACTGCTCGAACCGATGAAGGCTTACTTCGAGTCGATGGCCGGCGCCACCGGCACGGAGTTTGGCCCGGAGGCCACGCCTCAAGAACGGTCGGCCAGCAAATCTCTCGCGGGTATGGAAGTCCACGTCGACATCAGTGCGTTCTTCGACGTGGACGCGGAACGGGCACGGCTAGAAAAAGAGCATCAGCAACTGACGAAGTTCACGAAAAGCATCTCCGGGAAGCTGAGCAACGAGAATTTCGTCGGCCGGGCCCCTGCCGAGGTCGTACAAGCAGAGCGGGATAAGTTGGCCGAAGTCGAAAGCCAGCTAGCCGCCGTCGAAGCAGCCCTGGCCAAGTTGGGGTAGCGGTTTACAATGAACCACAACGACACAAAGATCCCGAAGAACAACTAGACAGGATTTTACGATTAGCTGAATTAAACTGAGCTATTAGTCCAAGGAGCAGATTTTTCTATCGCTCTTTTCTAAGTTTTCTTCGTATCTTTGTGGTTATTCAACACTAGGTGCAACTCCAGAGAAACTGTCATGCCTGTCGCGATGGAACTAGCGCGGATTATCATCAGCGAGATTAACAGCGAGCAGGTGATTTATCTCAAAGAGATTGACGGCGAACGGACGTTTCCGATACTGATAGGCATCTTTGAAGCCACAAGCATCGACCGTCGTGTGAAGGGACACGAACCACCACGCCCCCTGACGCACGATCTCCTGGTGAACAGTGTCGAAACTTTGGGTGGCGAGTTTCAGGATGTGGTGATTAGCGAACTCAAAGACCACACTTACTTTGCACTGCTACGAGTACGATTCGAAGGTGAACTCTTCGAAATCGATTCGCGTCCCAGCGATGCCATCGCGGTGGCGGTATCATGCGAACCGCAGTTGCCGATCTACGTCTCTGAAGACGTGCTGCACGATGTGATGGGTGGCGACGAACTGTAGGAAGTGCGAAGTATAAAAGTTGAAGTTTGACTTGCTCGCAGCCTGAGTTTCAGCTACTTCAACAATCTCACTTCACCATTCCCTATCCGATGACGTCCGCAAAAGCTTCTTTGAGTGCAGCGAGCCCTGCTTCGCCCTTCTCGGGGTCGACCACCACATTGACGCGCATCTCGCTGGTGTTGATCATATCGACATTAATTCCAGCTTGGGAAAGCGATTGGAACATCCTTAGCCCCACGCCGGTGTGCGTGCGGATGCCGATCCCCAGTACGGAGAGGATGGCGATTTTCGGCTCGTGCGAAACCTGCTCGCATCCTAGTTCGGTGCCGATTTTCTTTGCCACCTCCAACGCCTTGTCGATATCCTCTTGAGGTACGGTAAAACTAAGATTTGCCTTTCCGTTATCCCCGGTACTTTGAAAGATCATGTCGACCAGAATTTCCTTTGCGGCGACTGCTTCGAAGACGTCGGCTGATATCCCAGGATGATCGGGGACTTCGGTCATCGTGATTCGAGCTTGCGAATTGTCTATCTCCACAGAGTCGATTGCCAAGTCTTCCATCCTTTGGAGGCGGGCGACGATGTCGACAGGATTTCCATGATCGCCAGACTGTTTTTCACCGCCGAACGAAGCACGTTGGCTAGGTGGTTTTTCTAACTCAAACTCGCGGTGGACTTCTCGCAACGATTCCAATGCCTGATCGCGTTCGACGAGCGCCGACACCTTGATTTGGCTAGTGGTGATGGCTTGGATGTTGATTTCCGCGTCGGCCAGTGCGCGGAACATCCGGTCCGCCACGCCTGACTGCGTTGCCATTCCTAGACCGACGATGGATACTTTCGAGACGTTGGCGTCATGCGTTACGCGAGCACCCTCCCAGTCGGATGTGCTGTCGTAAACTGCTGCCAAGGCGGTGGGCAAGTCGGCTTCGAGAACGGTGAATGAGATCTCCGCCTTTCCGCCAGCACCAATATTCTGGACGATCATATCCACCGCCACTTGTGCTTCGGCAAGTTTGGCAAACAGGGTTTGCATGGTGCCGGGCACGTCGGGGACATCGAGGATCGAGATGCGTGCTTCGTTCTTAGTGAGAGCCGCGCCGCTGACAGCGCGATTGGCATCTTCTGGCTTATCAGCAATGACGGTACCCGGTTCATCGCTGAAGCTCGCGCTGTTGCACACGTGAATCGGAACGTTGAATTTTTTCCCGAATTCGATCGAGCGGCTATGCATCACACCAGCTCCCAGGCTGGCGAGTTCCAGCATTTCGTCATGGCTCACCCGATTCATCTTGCGAGCGCTAGGGACCAACCGAGGATCGGTGGTGAACACGCCATCGACGTCGGTATAGATTTCGCACGCGTCTGCTCCTAGCACGGCAGCAAGCGCAACTGCGGTGGTATCGCTTCCTCCACGACCAAGCGTGGTGATGTTCAAGTCGTCGTCGATACCCTGAAAGCCCGCCGCAATGACAATTTTCCCGGCATCAAGGTGCCGCTTCATGCGTTCGGTAGTAATTGACTGAATCCGTGCTTTTCCATGGGAGCTGTCGGTTTTGATGCCAATCTGCCCGCCGGTCAGGCTCACTGCCTCGCCACCAAGCACGTGAATGGCCATCGCCATGAGGGCAACGCTCACCTGCTCCCCCGTGGAGAGGAGCATATCCATTTCCCGCGCGGCTGGTTCTTCGGAGATCTCACCGGCCAACGTCACCAGCGCATCAGTCTGCTTGCCCATGGCAGAAACTACCATGACAACCTGATTGCCGTTTTGCTGGGCACGGATGGCCTTGCGGGCCGCGGCTTTGATTTTGTCAGCATCGGCAACGCTCGTGCCGCCAAATTTTTGAACGAGTAGTGACATGTCGGATTTAAGAATGCGGATTTCGGAAATAGGAAACCATCAATAGCCGTGGGATAAAGACACCATTGATGTCCCCAAGGTTATCAGCCAATAAAGTACTTCATCGCCTCGTGACCTTTATCAAAAGCCAGAGCCGATTCAGCGGCGTTGCCATCGCCGTAGGAGGTAAATTCGTCTGCTTCGATGCCGGTGCCCGCGACTACCACTGGCACATCTCCATGAGTGTGTGTCTTTGTGCTTAAGAACGTTGGATGGTCGGGGGAGATCATGACCCGCCACGCATCATGTTTCTGAATTTCAGCGACAAGTGGTGCGACAACGTGCCGATCGATTTCTTCGATGGCCTTCACTTTAGCCGCGCAGTCGCCTTCGTGCGAAGCTTCGTCGGGGGCTTCGACATGGACACAAATCAAATCTACCTCCTTCAGCGCATCAATGGCGTATTGGCCCTTTGCAGCGTAGTCGGTGTCGGTATAGCCGGTGGCACCGGGAACTTCGATTCGCTGCCAACCCACTAGCGACGCCAGGCCACGCAACAAGTCGACGGCAGTGATCATCGCTCCTTGCACGCCATGAACCTCCTTGAATGGCTTGAGCTTGGGAGCCTTACCAATGCCCCATAGCCAAACGTTCGTGGCGGGTAACTGACCAGCGGCGATACGGCGCTTGTTCACTGGATGATCGTCAAACAGACGGCCAGTGGCGGCCATCATTTCGGTGAGCACATCACTCCCGGGGCCCCGGGGATAGTCGTCCAGTACGGACTTGTCGGTGAGATCATGGGGCGGGGTAGCACGCATTTCCATACTGAACGGTGCAGGGCGCTCCGCTCCTCGCCAAAGAAGCAAGTTGCGGTAGCTCACGCCGGGAACAAATTCTAGGCCATCTCCTCCCAGTTCCTCCTGGGCCGTGGCCAATAGCTCCGTGGCATCTTCCGTTGATATGTGATCTGCCGTGAAGTCGCGCATCTTCTGATCTTCAATGGTGACCAGATTGCAGCGGATTGCCCAATCTTCAGGGGCTAGTTCAATCCCCTGCGCTGCCGCTTCGATGGGTGCTCGGCCGGTGAAGTTGGCCAGCGGGTCGTAACCCAATAGGCTCATGTTGCCCACTTCGGAACCGGCCGGCAGTTGTTGCGGCGTATGGCAGGCCCGGGCGACAACGCCACTTGCTGCCAAGGCATCCATCGCGGGAGTGTGGGCAGCTTCTAGTGGAGTCTTACCCCCGAGAGCCTCTTGCGGCTCGTCGGCGGCACCGTCGGGAATGATGATTGCGTATTTCATAGTAAATTGCGAGTTGCAGGTCTTTTATTAACCACAAAGACACTAAGAGCACAAAGAAGCTAAATTACGATTCTTTGTAGGCCATCCTTTAATAGTGCTTCATTAAAATTCAGTAACAGTGCTAGCCTCAACTTGGATAGCTTCAGATACGTAATTACTTGAGCCTTATCTATCGGGAGTACTTTTTCGACAGCTTTCAATTCCACAATCAATATTTCCTCGACGAGAATATCGATCCTGAACCCAGATTCAATTTTCATTCCGTCGTAGATCAACGGAACTTCCAACTGGCTTTGAAACGACAACCCACCTTTGTTCAATTCGTGACACAAACACTTCTCGTACGCAGACTCAAGCAGGCCAGGCCCAAGGGCTTTATGCACCCGGAACGCAGCTTGTATCACTTCATGAGCTACCCTCTCAGTCTCATCAGGAATTGGGGGATGACTCATTTTTAAAGTCTTTGTGTCCTTCGTGCCTTCGTGGTTTTAATAAAACCCCCTCCGCTTTTCCCTTTATTCCTAGTCCCTCACCCACATGCGTACTGCATCGCCGCGGACGCAATCTAGGGCGTTGATCTTCTTGCAAGCAGCCGCAGCGGCGCCTTCGGTGGTCTCGTGGGTCATGATCACCAGCGGCACATCGGAACCATTATCCGATATCTCGTGCTGTAGGACCGATGCAATGGAGATCTTTTCGTCGCCCAGGGCGGAAGTGATCTGCGAGAGCACTCCCGGGTGGTCGTCGACATTGATTCGGATATAAAAACGTCCGCGAGCCGCGGCGAAATCTGCGGCGTTCACGCGGGCTGTTTGATTCGACCAAAGTTCTAGGGTGCTAAAAGTGATTTGTGCGCGGCCCACTGCCGTATCGATTAAGTCGGCAACGACTGCCGAGGCGGTCGGCATTTGCCCAGCACCGGGACCATAAAACAGCAATTGCCCTACGGCATCTGCAGTAACGCGGATCGCGTTGTAAGGCCCACCGACTTCTGCCAGCGGTCGGCCACTGCGAACTAGCGTTGGCGACACATGCAGTTCCAATCCTTCGTCCACAAGTTGGGCAACGGCCAACAACTTGATGCGATAGCCCATTTCCTGCGCGTAGCCCACATCGCACACTTGAAGATTGTCGATTCCAATGCGGGGAATGTCGCTCCAGTGAACTCGTGCCCCAAATGCCAAGTGAGCAAGAATTGCCAGCTTCTGGGCGGCGTCGGTCCCGTCGACATCCATCGTCGGATCTGCCTCGGCATAACCCAATCGTTGCGCCTCGGCCAATACATCATCGTAGGCCAGGCCTTCTTCGTGCATCTTGCTGAGGATGAAGTTGCTGGTCCCGTTGAGTATGCCCTGCAGCGATTCGATTTGGTTTGCCGACAAGCACTGCCCAATGTTGGCGATAATGGGGATGCCCCCGGCAACCGATGCCTCGAAGGCCACGCAGCGGCCCAATTCGCGGGCCCGATCGAAGATCTCTGGCCCATGCTCCGCGAGCAAGGCCTTATTCGCTGTGATGACGTCCTTGCCACTTTCCAGGAGTCGCAACATGATCGTGCGGGCGGGCTCCAGTCCACCAATCAATTGGGCAACCACCTGGATATCAGGATTGTCGATCACCGCGTCCATGTCGTCGGTGAGAACATCGGTGGGCAGATCGCAGTCTCGGGCCTTCTTCAAATCCCGAACCACTGCCTTTTCTAGCCAGAGGGTACGTCCGGCATGGCGACCAGTACGATCGCCAAAGTCCAGCAGCAATCTCGCCACCCCGGAACCGACTGTTCCCAAACCGATGATGCCAACTTTGGTCGTTTCCATGTGAATTCAGCCCTGGACCCGGAGTGGCCGTATGATTCCTCCGTTCCCCAAATTAAGTTTCTCAGGGGCGGATCTCGGAGGCACGGCAAACCTGCTATCGTACTTAGTTGAACAATCGCAAGTCAACTGGCGGCAAGGTAGGCACAGGGCTAAAACACCATTAGAATCAGGTCTTTGCCGACTCCCCAATGCTGCCCATTAGCCGATTTTCGATAACGACTGGCGGGGCATTTCGAAATCTAGAATCCAGAAAACCCGCAACTCACTTATGCCGCGATACAATCCAGCCGTCATCGAACCGAAATGGCAAAAGCACTGGGAAGAGCAAGATACCTTTGCTGCTCCTCGCTTGCCGAAAGGTGAGAAGCTCTACGTTCTCGACATGTTCCCTTACCCCAGCGGTAACGGTCTGCACGTGGGCCACCCCGAGGGCTATACGGCCACAGACATCGTCTGCCGCGCCGCACGGATGCAAGGCAAATCGGTGGTGCATCCGATGGGATTCGACTCGTTTGGTCTCCCCGCCGAAGAGCACGCCATCAAGACCGGTGAGCATCCGCGGATTCAAACTGAGCAGAACATCGACACTTTTCGTCGGCAGCTCAAGATGCTTGGCTTCAGCTACGATTGGTCGCGCGAGTTGGCCACTACCGACGTCGAGTATTTTCGCTGGACCCAGTGGATCTTTCTGCAAATCTTCGACACCTGGTTCGACCACGACGAGCAGCGCGGCCGACCGATTAGCGAATTGCCGATTCCCGCCGATGTCGAAGCAGCCGGTGCCGAGGCGGTCCGCGACTATCAAGACGAGCACCGGCTGGCCTATCAAAGCGAAGCGCCGGTGAACTGGTGCCCCAAGTTGGGAACAGTGCTGGCCAACGAAGAAGTGATCGACGGCAAGAGCGAACGGGGCGGTCACCCGGTCGAACGTCGTCCACTCCGTCAATGGATGCTCCGCATTACTGCATACGCGGAGCGATTGGAAAATGATTTGAAAGGGCTCGATTGGTCCGAGGGCATCAAATCGCTTCAGCGCAACTGGATTGGCCGTAGCACCGGGGCGGAAGTAGATTTTCTTGTACGAATCCCAGGGCCAGGGTTCGACGATTTAGAAGATCTAATCGAATGGTATAGCATCAGCGAGCGAACTGGATTCACAGAAAAGCCTAACAACGATGTTTTAAGAGTCTACACAACTCGGCCAGATACACTCTTCGGTGCGACCTATATGGTCATCGCTCCGGAGCATCCTTACGTCGAGCGACTGACGACTCCCGAGCAAGCCGAAGCTGTGAAAGCCTATTGCGAGCAGGCGTCGAAAAAGAGCGAACTGGATCGAACGGAATTGGCCAAAGAAAAGACCGGTGTCTTCACTGGCAGCTTTGCCACTAATCCTGTGAATGGTGAGAAAGTCCCCATCTGGATTGCCGACTATGTGCTGGTGAGCTACGGCACGGGAGCGATTATGGCTGTTCCCGCGCACGACGAGCGCGACTTTGAGTTTGCCAAGCAATACGACATCCCCATCCAATGCGTGGTCGACCCTGGCGAAACCGCAAGCGAGCGGGAGGCTGTGCTTGCGGGCGAGCAGGTCTATTCGGAACTCGGTCTAGCCGTGAATTCTGGAGAGTTCGATGGTCTGCCGACAGCGAAATTCAAACAGAAGATCACCGAGTGGCTCGAAAGCAAAGGCCTCGGCAAAGAGGCCGTCAACTACAAGCTCCGTGACTGGCTATTTAGCCGACAACGTTTCTGGGGCGAGCCCTTTCCCATCCTGCATGAGCTGGACGACGAGGGAAACAAGACGGGGCGAGTACGAGCAGTTCCGGAAGAGCAACTTCCGGTGGACTTGCCCCATTTAGACGACTTCAAACCCCATGGTCGTCCCGAGCCACCGCTCGACAAAGCTCCCGAGGAGTGGCTCTACCAGGTGGTGGACGGCGTTCGCTACAAACGCGAAACGAACACCATGCCGCAGTGGGCAGGATCTTGCTGGTACTACTTGCGGTTTCTCGATCCTACAAATACAGATGCACCTATTGATCCCGAAATTGAAAAAGCGTGGATGCCCGTCGACCTATATGTCGGTGGTGCGGAGCATGCAGTACTGCACCTACTTTATTCCCGCTTCTGGCACAAAGTGCTCTACGACCGCGGAGTGGTCAGCACGGCCGAACCGTTCCAGAAACTCGTCAACCAGGGAATGATTCTTGGCGAGAACAATGAGAAAATGTCCAAGAGCCGCGGCAATGTTATTAATCCCGACGATGTCGTGAGCGAGTATGGGGCCGACGCGCTTCGGCTTTACGAGATGTTCATGGGACCGCTCGAGCAAGTGAAGCCCTGGAGTATGGAAGGGGTGAACGGCGTTTACAACTTTCTCGGTCGTGTGTGGCGAATGATTGTCGACGATAATGCCGAGGCAATGACTCTCCAAGAGGCAGTAAGCGACGAGGCGCCGACCGACGAGCAGAATCGTGTCTTGCACAAGACTATCATGGCTGTCACCAACGACGTCGCGAAGCTCTCGTTCAATACAGCCATCGCCCGAATGATGGAGTTCACGAACTTTTTTACTAAACAGCAGCGTCGACCACGAGTCGCACTGGAACAGCTATTACTTCTGCTCGCCCCGTTTGCACCCCACATTGCCGAGGAACTTTGGCTAGCGCTGGGGCATAAAAAATCGCTAGCTTACGAGCCGTGGCCACAGTACGATGAGGCTCTACTCGTCGAGGACTCAATCGAGATTCCTGTGCAAATCAAAGGAAAAGTGCGAAGCAAGGTAACTGTCCCAGCTGAGGCAGACCAGGCAACCGTCGAAAAACTGGCCCGCGAGGATACTCGTATCGCAGAGATTCTTGACGGCAAAGAAATTGTGAAAACAATCGTCGTGCCAGGACGACTCGTAAATTTTGTGACTAAAGGATAGCCGATCCAGGCTTATCAACTCTTCTTGAGGATTTTGAAATGCGCAATGTGGTGTCTGTGGTGTTGGGTGGGGGACAAGGTTCGCGGCTGATGCCGCTGACAAAGTACCGTTCGAAACCAGCCGTTCCTTTGGCAGGAAAATATCGGCTCATCGATATCCCGCTGTCCAATTGCATTAACAGCGGCCTAAACCAGGTGTTCGTGCTTACGCAGTTTCTTTCCGTGAGCTTGCATCGTCACATTCGTCGCACCTATCGCTTCGACAACTTCAGCAATGGTTACGTGGAACTTCTGGCAGCACAGCAAACGATGGCCGAGGGGACCGACTGGTATCAAGGCACGGCCGACGCGGTACGAAAGAATCTCCGCTACCTCACTCAACCCGGCATCGACTATGTCGTTATTCTTTCCGGCGATCAGCTCTACCGCATGGACTTTGCTGAGATGCTGAGAACCCACCGCGAGAACAAAGCCGAAATCACTATCGCTGCTAAACCTGTGCATGGCAACGAAGCAACCGGACTGGGTGTAATGCACGCGGACGAAACAGGGCGCGTTGATGGTTTTGTTGAAAAACCAACAAGCGAAGAGCAACTAGCTAGCGTGAGAATGGATCCTTCCTGGATCGATAAACGAGGTGTGAAGAGCGAAGGCCGTAATCATCTGGCTAGCATGGGAATTTACATTTTCAACAAGAGTGTTCTCAAACAAGCGCTTTCTGAAACCGACCACCAAGATTTCGGCAAGGAAGTCTTTCCGACCTCGATTGATCGCCGCAGGGTGCAGGTCCATCTTTTCGATGGTTACTGGGAAGATATCGGTACGATTGGCTCCTACTTTGAAGCCAACCTGCAACTTGCTCGGCCAGATGCGCCTTTCCGTTTGGCAACGGAAGAATCGCCCTTTTATTCACGCCCACGATACTTGCCTCCCACTCGCATCGATGGAGCTTCCATCTCTAACAGCCTGATTGCCGATGGTTGTGTTATTGAGCCGGGAGCCAAAATCGAGAACAGCGTCATCGGCCTGCGATGTCGAATTGAACGGAATGTCACGGTACGCGATTCGATCATAATGGGCTCCGACTTCTACGAACCGCCTGGCGAAGTGGAAATTTCTGGCAAGAACATGCTTCCCATGGGCATCGGCGCGGGCTCCACGGTGGAGCGAGCAATCGTGGACAAGAATTGCCGGATTGGGGCTGGGTCGCAGATTGTCAATCACGACCAAATTGATCCTGGAAATTTGGATACTTGCTGCACAGCCAAAGATGGCATCTTAGTGGTGGAGAAAAACTCCACACTTCCAGTCGGTTGGAATTCCTAGATCAGCTGGGGACTGCCTTTTGGGCAGCTAGATGTCGTATTTCCTCCTCTTCCGGAGGTTGGTCTCAACCGACGGGTGTGCAATACTTTAGGTGGCAAGCAATCCTTGCCATGCATGTTCAGGCCCGCAGTTCCTCAATGTCCGGATAGGTTCAAAATCGAGAATGAAACAATCAGCTTTATCAACGCTAGTAGTGGCCGCCGCTTGTATCGTCATGCAAGTGGTGAGTAACGTCGAACTGCAAGCTCAGGACAATGCGGACTCCTCCGGTACATACTTGGTCGAACAGCGAGAGCCACCACCCGCCAAGGAGGTGCGCCGACGCAAAGTCGAACAAAAGTATTCGGATGAAACCCCTCGCTTGCGATACGAGGTGGTGCAACTCTCTGACGACACTTTTGTGAACGATGGTCGGTATATCGAATACTACCGCGATGGCCAGATTTTTCAACAGGGCACGTTCAAGGACGGTGGTTACGAAGGAGAATGGACTTACTGGCATCCCAACGGCCAAGTCTGCAAAAAGATCACTTACAAGTCCAGCCTCCCCCAAGGCTCCTGGGAAGTCTTCCGCAAAGACGGAACAAAATCCGAAATCCAAGCTTACGACGAAGGAAAGCGGGATGGTCAGTGGATTTTTTTCTATCCCAACGGCGAAGACGTAATGCTCGAGCTGAACTACGATGCAGGAAGACTTGAAGGCAAGCGAATTAGCTACTACAAGAACGGACAGAAGAAACAAGAAATCGATCTTAAAGCCGGCAAAATGGATGGCACATTCACAGAATGGGATGAAGCTGGCAAGAAAAGACTCGAACGAAAGTTCAAGGAAGGCAGGCCTGATGGGGATCCGATCTATTACTAAGCTCTTCCGCCCAAATTCCGCGTTACCGCATCTTCTGCTTACCATCTGGAACGATGCCCATAAACAGGGCCCGTTCCGTTCGCTCTGATCGATTGAAGTTTATCGCTGCTTTATGTCCGACAACGACAAGCAACCCGACCAAGAACTCTCTACCCCACCTCGACGTAAGAATCCGCTTCAATGGCTGGTGCTCTTACTACTCGGCTTCGCGACGCTCATGCTGCTGAGCTCGGCATGGTTTGATCATCGTGAGATCTCCTACAGTGCGTTCCTAGAGCAGCTTCGTGCCGACAATGTCCACAAAGTGACGATCACCGGCAAGCAATTGGTCGGGGAGTTTCGACAACCTGTGAAAACTGCGGAACAGAAAGACACAAGTAACAAGGACAAACCTAAAACTGAAAGTCTTCGCTTCAGCTGCACGCTTCCGCCTCAGGTCGGCGAGAAGCTATTGGAGGATCTAGAAGAGAAGAACGTCGAAATAACGTCGGAAGACGTCGCCAAGTTCGACAATCTGCTGATGCTTTTGTCGTTGATTGCGATAGTCTTCCTAGTTTTCTTCGCCTGGGGAATGATCCGCCGCACCAGAGAACAGATGCTGGGGGGAGGAATGTTGGGGGGCGTGACAAAGAGCCCCGCCCGACGCTACGAAGTCGATGATACCCGTGTTACCTTCGACGACGTAGCCGGATTGAAAGGCGTTAAACAAGACTTGGAAGAAATCGTCCTATTCCTTAAAGAACCGGAAAAGTTCCATCGACTAGGCGCCCGAATTCCTAAAGGTGTTTTACTAATGGGGCCTCCCGGAACGGGAAAAACTCTTCTGGCCCGCGCCGTGGCAGGTGAAGCGGAAGTACCGTTCTTCTCGATCAACGGCTCGGAATTCATCCAGCTGTTCGTTGGGGTTGGAGCTGGTCGCGTTCGCGATATGTTTAAGACGGCTCAGGAAAGCGCTCCTGCGATCCTGTTCATTGACGAAATCGATGCGGTTGGGCGGCAACGTGGTGCCGGACTGGGGGGTGGCCACGACGAACGGGAACAGACCCTCAATCAAATCCTCAGTGAAATGGATGGATTTAGCGCTACCAGTACGGTCATCGTTCTTGCGGCGACCAATCGCCCCGATGTGTTGGACCCAGCCTTACTTCGGCCCGGTCGATTCGACCGCCATGTGACCGTGGACCGGCCTTCCGTGGAAGCACGTGAAGAACTATTCGAATTGCACAGCAATAAAGTTCCGATTTCGGAGGACGTAGATTTCAAAGCCCTCGCTCGCGCCAGCGTTGGTCTGACCGGGGCAGACATTCGGAACTTGGTGAATGAGGCCGCCCTCTGGGCAACTCGCCACGACAAGCAGGTGGTGAATATGGCCGATTTCGAACATGCCCGCGATAAGGTTCTCATGGGCGCTAGACGAGAAGATATTCTCTCTGAAGAAGACAAGGAACTCACGGCCTACCACGAAGCGGGCCATGCGATTTTGGCATGGTTGCTCCCGGATAGCGATTTAGTTCACAAGGTGACAATCGTTCCGCGAGGCCGAGCCTTGGGGGTCACCCAGTTGGTACCCGAGGAAGATCGTCACAACATTTCGCAGCGCGAGCTAACCGCACGGTTAGCCATGTTGCTTGGTGGGCGTACCGCTGAGAAGATGAAGTCCAACCAGTATAGCGCGGGAGCAGAAAACGATCTTAAACAAGCCACTGCTATGGCGCGACGCATGGTTACCCGCTGGGGAATGAGCGACCGACTGGGCCCTGTAGCTTTCAACGACACCGAGGAACAACCTTTCCTCGGCCGCGAACTGGCCCACGAGCATCGCAACTTCAGCGAGCATACAGCCCAAATCATCGATGAAGAAGTGACTAACATCCTGCACACCGCAGCCGAGCAAGCCGAGAGCATTCTGAACGAGAATCGCGACAAACTAGAAATTCTCACCAAGGCCCTCCTGGAACGTGAAGAACTTGACATGGGAGAAATCGAGTCTCTCATTGGCCGCTCGGTAAACCGCTATCCGGAACGCTCCTCCGGGTCGGCTCACTCAGCTGCCAAGAGCGACCAACCAACCACGGATTGAAACGACTCTGAGCCCCTACGATCTATCCTGTAAGGATTTACTTATGTCTACCGAATCGTCTCTGTCGCTTTCGCACCTGGTATTTTTTTCGTTGAAGGAATCTTCCCAATCTGCAATCGACAGTTTGGTCGCAGCCTGCAAGAAGTACCTGACCGATCACCCTGGTACGATTCACTTTAGTGTCGGGCCCAGAGCAGAAAAATATCAAAGACCAGTCAACGACCATGAGTTCGACGTTGCCTTGGTCTTGGTATTCGCCACGGATGAAGATCATCAAACCTATCAGACTTCTGACCGCCATCAGCAATTTCTGGCGGAGCAGCTAGACAACTGTTCCAAGGTCCGGGTATTCGATTCCTGGGGTTAGCCGTTTCTTAACGGTTCTCAATGGCCCGCACAATCGATTTGAGCTGATTTGCAGGACCAGTTCCTAACAAAGTTTCAGCACGTTTCGGCATTCCTGGCGGAGGGGATTCTCGGCCGGGGTTACTGTATATAATAGGGTTGTGTAGCTCTGAATCACCCTAGGTTCTCTTCTAGATGCATGTCGCTCCAATCGTAGCGACGATCGACTATGTCCGAAATTCAACAATTCTTGCCCGAGCACTTCATCAACCGCGAGTTGAGTTGGCTAGAATTCAATGCGCGAGTACTCGAAGAAGCACAAGATTCATCGAATCCGCTGTTGGAACGCGCTAAATTCTTGGCCATCTTTAGCTCAAATCTCGATGAGTTTTTCATGGTACGTGTCGCGGGGATTCGCGAACAAACATTCGGTGGCGTGGCAGCTCAAGATGTTTCGGCCGACGGCCTTCGGCCCATGCAGCAACTATTGAAGATTTCTCAGCGGACACGTCAGCTCGTGGAAGAGCAATCGCAGTGCTTTAATGACGAGATTGTCCCGGCGCTAGGAGAGAACGGAATACACATACTTTCAGTACGAGATTTAGACAAAACTCAGCGGAGTATCGTCGACGCGTTTTTCGAGCAACGGGCCTTTCCCATTCTTACGCCCATGGCGATCGACCCCAGCCACCCTAGCCCCCGATTTCATAATCGCGGAATATACTTGGTCGCTATGCTCTACCGATCCAGCGGATTTGGTCCCACCGATCTTTTTGCTGTTGTGCAACTCCCTCAGGTTTTGCCTCGTTTTGTGCATGTTGGCAATCAAGGCGAGCACAAGTTTGTCATGTTAGAAGACATTCTAGCCACCAAACTGCCCGAGCTATTCGGTGGCTACACCATCGACCACCACGCTCTATTCCGGGTAACGCGAGACATGGACCTCGACCAACTCGAGCAAGAATCAGATGACATGCTCCAGGCGTTGGAGGCGAGGCTCCGAGACCGTCAACGCTCAGAGGCTGTCAGGCTTGAGGTTCAGGCGGGAATGGATCAAGACTTGCTGACGATGCTCTTGAGCGAAGAAAGTCTGCACAAGAAGTTGGAAGTCGAAGACCAAGCTTACAGCGAGGTCTACCATATCGATAGCATCCTCGATATGACATCGCTGTGGGAACTTATCAATTTCCCCGGGAAAGAAGATCTGCGCGACCCTTCGTTTGCTTCCCGTAAACCTTTAGGCTTGCGGCACAACGACGACTTATTCGCCGAAATCCGTGAGCGTGACGCGATCTTGCACCATCCCTACGACTCATTCGACCCAGTGGTGCATTTCATCCAGAAAGCTGCTGAAGACCCTAAGGTTCTAGCGATCAAACAAACGCTTTACCGTACGAGTGGCGATAGCCCGATCGTGCAGGCGCTCATCCAGGCAGCCGAAAACGGCAAGCACGTCACCGCTTTAGTGGAGCTTAAGGCCCGTTTCGATGAAGCCAACAATATCATCTGGGCTCGACAAATGGAACGCGCCGGTGTGCATGTTGTTTATGGGTTTATGGACATGAAAACTCATTGCAAAGTAGCGCTGGTCGTCCGACAAGAAGGCAAGAAAGTTCGCCGCTATGTCCACCTGGGCACAGGTAACTACAATCCGAGCACGGCCCGGTTGTACACGGACCTGGGCCTGTTTACTGCGAACAAACAGTTTGCCGACGACGCCACAGCACTCTTTAATTTCCTGACCGGATACTCCCAAGGCCATCAGTGGAAAAAACTAGTCGTGGCCCCTAACGATTTACAGCGAGTCACCATCGAGAAGATCGACGAACAAACGGAGCGTGCTAAGGCAGGCAAGAAATCTCGAATCTTTGCTAAGCTCAATTCGCTTGTCGACCGCAAGACCATCGAAGCGTTGTACCGAGCAAGTCAGGCCGGCGTTCCCGTCGATTTGGTCATTCGCGGCATCTGCTGCTTAAGGCCTGGGCTACCAGGAATCTCGGAGAACATCCGCGTGCGTAGTATTGTTGATCGCTTTCTCGAGCACAGTCGCATCTTGGTTTTTGGGGAAGGTAGTAAGAAGCAGGTTTACCTTTCCAGTGCTGACTGGATGCCCAGAAACTTTCAGCGTCGAGTCGAGGTGATGTTTCCTATCGAAGCACCGGAACTGGTGCGTCGCATTTGCAACGAGATCATTCCGATCTATCTGAGAGACGACAGCCGTGCCCGCGAACTTAATTCCGATGGCCACTACGAAAGAGCGCAGGTGGAGGGTGAGGCCTCACACCGCTCTCAGCAAGAACTGCTTCTGGCCACGAATGGTAATGGCCGTTCCAGCTTCCCATCGGTGGCGTCGAGTGTGAATGGACAATCAGCGAAAGGCAAGAAAGAGAAATCGCAACGCAAGCAAAAGAAGGGCTGAGCGATTTCAATCTGCGTTCGCTTGGCTTTTCAAATTCTCCCAAAAGGGCCGGGCCGCTTCGATTTCACTTGCCACCTGTTCGTTGCCGGCAAACTTCTTCTGAGCCTCGTCCAGCCATTCGAGAAAATAGGCAACGCTCGCTCGACTCACCCTGGGTCGATATTCCGATTCCACATAGTAGGGTCCAGTCGATGCGTATTGGTAGGTCTCCGTGCTGCTGGTCACCGCACGCACCAGGAACCAGCCGCTTTGTTCAAAAACAACTGGTGGCAGCTTGCCCTTTTTCTTGACCAAATCTGAAAGCCGAATTTCGTATTCTACCTGGCCATTCTTCACGATCTCCAGGTACTCGACCGGAGCTTTCTGATAGAACGACAAACTCAGTGCAATTTGGAATTCGCGTCGATCATCACGATCGAGGTGAAAGACATGCCCAGGCGTCTTTCCCTCCACGGAAACCCTGAGCAGCGGACCATTGGTGACCAACACATGGCCAGCGCGCAGCCCTTCAAACCAGCGCTGCTCAGAGTATTCATCACCACAGTCTACATACACTCGATTTAAACCGAGGGGTGATCCGTTGGCTCCCGATCCGCTGCCGGCCGCGGGAGGGATTCTTAAGCCGCAGTTGAGCAAGTGATGGTAAATCACTTCGCTGTATTGACCATTCCCCTGTCGGCCAGGGAAAACATCTTTGTCGCGGGGACGTCCCCAACCTTCGTTCGGATGTTTGCCATCAGGCCACGTCTGTCGGTGCATAGTTTGAATAGCCGTGAGCCGATCGGTCGCTACCCAAAGCGGTAGGTCCCAGGCATAGGGGGTTAACGCAACGAGATCCACATCTCCATCCTGCCCGTTATCGAAAACGGCCCCAGAAGAATCCTCATCTTTGAGGTTTGACAGTTCCAATGCGTCAATCAGTTCTGGCGAGTCAGCCAGGACCATCAAACCGCCGCCACGTCTATAGTCGAGTGCCGCGACTGGGCCTGAGCCGTCGCCTTTTCTTTTTCTTAGCTTCTTACTCTTCCCTCTGATGTTCTGGCTCACCGTCGGCGGCACAAAGCTCACCCCGGCTGCCCTCTTGAGCAACGGCAAGTCGACAGCTCGATGCTGTACATCCAGATCGCCGGCCCACCAGCCTTCTTCTGCCATGTCGACGTGCCGGCGAAGCGAAACATCCGAATTGTCCTCGGCATGGCGCTCGATGGTGAAATGGCCTTGTCGAGTTTGGAACTCCGGACCTGCGTCCAGCTGAAATCGATAGGAGCCCTTCTTCAATTCAAGGACCACCTCGCTATCGAAAACCATGTAGCCGTCTCTGAGGATGGCTCCAGGCGGTCGGACTCGCACAGGTCGGCCTCGACTATTGAGCAATTCCATGCGGACAGGCATAGGCTCGCCCGACTCTTCGTCGGAGACAGACACGGTCAATTGGCCATCGTACGCGACCAAGGTGGCCTGGCAGGCGGTGTGGAGGCACATCAAGACAGTTAGCCGGGAGCATTGTTTCAGAATAGAGGTTTGCATCCGGTTTTCTTGGCCGTCATTTCTTGTGCAATTCGTAGATTTCGCTTCTATCCACCAGTCTAGCATGCTCGCAGGCGCTACCCCTGAGCCGAGGAGGCGGTAAAATACTGTTTCAGCCATTTTGGAAGCGAAGAAGCCACCATTCCAGTGCATCGTAGCTGGATGCCTTCCCAGAGCGTTTTGACCTGGATTTTTAATATATCTTTGAGGAACGATGTCAGAAGACTATTACAAGACGTTGGGCGTTGGAAGAACAGCCTCTGACGATGAAATTGTCAAAGCGTACCGTGATCTTGCGCGGAAGTTTCATCCCGATCTCAATCCGGACGACGAATCGGCCAAGAAGAAATTCCAGGAAGTTCAGAACGCATTCGACGTTCTCAGCGACAAACAAAAGCGTGAGATGTACGATCGCTATGGCAGCGCCTACGAATCTGTCGGCTCGGGGGCAGCAGGGCCCCAAGGTTGGCCGCGCGGGGGGCCGGCCGGGGGAGCCGACGTCAACATCGATCTAGAAGACTTATTCGGTGGAGCGGGTGGTGGTGGCTTTGCCGACCTGTTTAAACAGTTCGGAGGTCGTGGCAAACCAGGGCAGGCTCGACGCAGCGCGCCGCAACGAGGATCCAACATCGAACACCAGCTCACTGTACCATTTACGACGGCTGTACTTGGTGGTGAAGCACAGATCGCCATTCGTCGTGGTGATGGACAAGTGGAGACTCTGCAGATCAAGATTCCTGCCGGTATCGAAGATGGAAAGAAAATCCGACTACGCGGCCAAGGCGAGCCGAGCCCCAATGGTGGCCCTGCGGGAGACATCTTGATTAAGGTTCATGCAGCGGAGCATCCCAACTTCCGCCGCCAAGGTAAGAAGCTCGAGGTGCGCGTGCCAATTACTTTGAGCGAAGCAATCTCAGGGGCCAAGATCGATCTCCCGACGCCCCACGGCACAGTTACCGTGACGGTTCCTCCAGGTACATCGAGCGGCAGAAAATTGCGGATCCAAGGGCAGGGCGTCAAACCTGCGAATGGCACGCCCGGCGATTTGATGGCCGAATTGCAGATTATTTTGCCTGAATCAATCGACGAGGAGGACCGCAAATCTCTCGAAGAGGTCCTAGGCAAATACTCAAATAATCCCCGCGCAGAATTGCGATGGTAGAGCGATTGTTCATCCAATGTACGTTACTCTTGGCGCAAGTCGACGCCAAACCTCAGATGCCAGAAACTACCAAAGCGGCTGCCATGATGGCCCTGTTGGGTATTGCTCTGTTAGGAATGCTGATTGTTGTGATCATCTTACTAGGGGGGCATTGGGTACGCCGACTTGGCGAGCATAGGCGTGGGCCGGTCGTGCCGCCGGACTTTGTCATTAAACCTGCTGATACCGACGATGAACCACCAACCCCGGATGACAATCTCCCCACCGGTGAGACAACACTCACCCAAGACACCAAGAACGGATGAGGCCGATGAGATTTCCCAAATCGGCCAGGCTATTGAAGTCTTCTGACTTCGATCGCGTGGTGAAACAACGCCAATCGGCTTCGGATGGATTCGTGGTGGTGTACGCAGCTCCCAACGAACACGGCAAAACCCGCCTAGGTCTTATTGTATCACGCAAGTGTGGGAATGCCGTGGTGCGCAACTCTTGGAAACGCACCCTACGTGAAGCATTTCGAATGGGATATGAAGAACTGCCCACGGGTTACGATCTTGTGGTACTCCCCCGTCGAGGAGCGTCGCCAGTTTTTACAAAACTCAGGTCTTCTCTGATTGTATTAGCGAACCGATTGGAAAAGCGGCTTTCGGAGAAACAGACGCAGCAATCGGACAAAGCTCGATGAGATTCTTTTGGCAATCGCTGACGGGACTTCTCAGCTGGCTGCTGATCTCATTTGTCCGCGGCTATCAGTTTGCGATTAGCCCCTGGTTGGGAGAGAATTGTCGCTTTACACCTAGTTGCAGCGAGTATTTCATCGGTGCTGTCAGAAAACACGGTGCTTTGGCGGGAACCTGGCAAGGAATATGCCGCATCGGTAAATGTCATCCCTGGCATCCGGGTGGTCACGATCCTCCCTGATTGCCTAGTCCAGCAATTGCAACTAGCACTGCTATCGCTCCGTAGCTCCAGATATCGCGATACCGATTGCCGCCTTGACCCTTCTCGCCAAGATTCCTAAGCTCCCACTCCTTTTCCCTGCGGGGAAGGTCTGTATTTGAAGTTTGTTGTGGGAGCCATTTGCGATGGATTGTAAAAGGTTGGCGAAGAATGTCTTAGCACTGACGGCACTCTGTAGTGCGGTAGTAGGCTGCATGAGTCCCATCCTGCGCCAGCAGAGTCCCGAGCCCGCACACGGAAGCGAGAATCCGCGCGAGGCCAAGCTCGTTGGCGACATCGCCCATCCCTATGGCATGAACTATATCAAGCTGGAATCGGTTTCGCTTGCTACCGGTCTTAGTGGAACAGGGGACGACCCGGCTCCCAGTTCTCAGCGGGCTCGGCTGATGGATGAAATGAAGCGCCGGGAAGTTGAAAATCCGAACGCGGTACTCGCTTCTCCTAATACGGCCTTAGTTCTTGTGAAGGGATACCTCAGACCCGGCATACAAGCTGGAGATCGCTTCGATATAGAAGTCCGGACTCCCTCGCGGAGCGATTCGACAAGCCTCCGTGGAGGCAACCTGCTCGAAACTCGGCTCAGCGAAACAGCTGTGCTAGATAGCCAAGTCAGGCAAGGGCACCTGATGGCCGTGGCCAATGGTGCCGTGCTAGTGGATCCCTCGGCCGGGCCAGACGAAGCAGAGATAGCTACTCGAGGACGCATCCTCAGCGGCGGCATCGCGACCAAGAGCCGCAATCTGGGACTGGTGATCGATCACGAACAACGCTCGGTAAGGATGAGTCAACAAATTGGCAATGCGATCAACACGCGCTTCCACAGCTTCTCCGAGGGTGGACAACAAGGTGTTGCCACACCCAAGACAGAAGACTTTGTCGAGCTCAGACTCCATCCACGCTACAAAGACAACGTGGGCCGATTTATGCGTGTGGTACGCAATTTGGCAGTCAAAGAGAGTGCCTCACACCGTCAATCGCGGTTGCAACTACTACGCGAGCAATTGCTCGATCCGGTCACTGCCGCTGCGGCCGCCGTTAGGCTGGAAGCAATCGGTTCGGATCAAGCCATTGAGATTCTGCAGAAAGGGATTGCGGACTCCGATCCTGAAGTGCGGTTTTATGCCGCTGAGGCGCTCGCTTATTTAGATGAAACTTCCGCCGTCGATCCCTTGATTCGTTCCGCTAGGGAGGAACCCGCTTTTCGCGCTCATTGCCTGGCAGCACTTAGTGCTATGGACGATGGAGCGGCCTACGATTCGCTCAAAACACTTCTGTCGGTCAAGAGTGCAGAGACTCGCTACGGAGCATTCCGCGCCCTGCGGTCAATGGCCCCCAACGATGCCTTCCTGCGAGGTGAAGATTTCAACGGACTGTTTACGTATCACATTCTCGACGTCCCTGGGGAACCGATGGTTCATGCTACGAGCAGCCATCGTCCCGAAATTGTATTATTCGGCCACGATCATCCGCTCGAACTGCCACTGGTGCTAGACGCGGGTCCAAGGATTCTGATCAATGGGCTCGACGGAACGCAGATCAAAGTCAGCCACTTCTCCGAAACCACTCAGCAGCGTGTGGTGCCGAACGACATCGACTCCGTGGTTCGAGCCGTCGTGGAGTTAGGGGGAACTTACCCTGACGTGGTCCAATTCCTCCAGCAAGCGAAGTCGGCGGGTAGTTTGCAAAGCCGCTTCCGCGTGAATGCCCTCCCTCGAGTTGGAGGTAGGTCGACAGGCTACTCTTCGAAGAACGACAGCGAGGCTAAGGACGAGGCCGAAGAGAAATCAATCAAACTAGGAACTCCCGATTCTGAACTCTTTGAATCGAAGTCTTAGTGTTCCTACCCTAAAGTGTCCGAACGGTTTACTTCGGATTGGCCATGCTCAAAGCCCTAGAACTCAACGGCTTCAAAAGCTTTGCTGATCGCACTCGCTTCGAGTTTCCGGAGGGAATCACCGTTGTGGTCGGGCCCAACGGATCCGGCAAGTCCAATGTGGTCGACGCCATAAAGTGGGTTCTAGGGGCCCAAAGCGTCAAGGCTCTCCGTGGCAAGGAGATGACCGATGTCATTTTCAGCGGGGCTCAAGGCCGCAAGCAAACCAACTCCGCGGAAGTCTCACTAATCCTGGACAATTCGGCGGGGAATTTTGACTTCGATTCGTCAGAGATTCACGTCACGCGCCGTGTCTATCGTAGTGGCGAATCAGAGTATCTCATCAATCGGCAACAATGCCGACTCCGCGATCTTAAGGATGTATTTGCCGGCACCGGCATGTCGACCGGTGCGTACAGCATCATCGAACAAGGCAAAGTCGACGCCCTGCTGCAATCGTCACCACGAGAACGACGCCTAATTTTCGAAGAAGCCGCTGGCATCAGTCGCTTCAAGCAAAAACGACAAGAGGCAACTCGTCGACTAGAGCGCATTGACCAAAACTTATTGCGTCTCTCCGACATCGTTGACGAGCTAGATTCCCGTTTGCGAAGTGTACGCTCACAGGCAGGCAAAGCCAAGAAATATAAAGAATGCTCCGATCGGCTCAAAGAGCTTCGGACTCAAGTAGGACTTTCCGATTGGCGTTCGCTTTCTCACAAATTGCAGGCCGCGGAAAACGAATCTGCCAAAGTGATCCAACAGAGTGAGACTCGTCAATCAGAGCTTTCCACTGCTGAGCAACGACTATCCTTGCTGGAGGGAACGCTCGACGCCCTACAAAATCAAATGCACCGCTCTAACGATCGTGCGGCAAACGTCCGCGAGCGGATTGCCCAGTGCGAGTCGACCCGGCGAAGCCAGTTGGCTCGTAGTGACGAGCTCCAGCAAGAATCGGAACGGATGCAGCATCAGTTGCTGTCGATGACTTCCAAAGCGGGAAACGCCCAGCAATTAGTCGCCGAGACCACCGCCGAGCTGACCCGTGCCGAATCGCACTACGATGAGCTAGAGTCGCAAGTCGCGAGTCAGCAGTCCACACTCGACCAGAATCAGCAGAAGTTGGCAGACTTCCGATCGGCTGGTGAGGAAGCTCGACGCCAGCATTCCGAAGCTGGGAGCACGGCAGCGCGGCTCGAGCACCAAATCCAAGCCCAGGAGACCCGGCACGCTGACGCAGTCGCCCAAAGCACTACGGCTAAGCAACAACTAGAGCAGCATCAGGAGCAACTAACGACCCTTCGCGAACAATACACAGCCGCCAAAGCGCAGCTCACCTCCACGGAAGCCTCGGCTCAGTCCTCTGCTCACGAGCTAGAGGTTGCTCAAGAAACGCTGCGCAGCAATCGTTCGCAGATTGCCAGTGCTCAGGTCCAACTTGCGGATCTCCGTGGACGGCTCACAGGGGCCCACGAACGAGCTATTGTTCTGGAAGAATTGGAGAGGCGACTGGATGGCTTAAGCAGCGGCACCAAAGAAGTGCTCCGTCGCGCGAAGGAGGATCCCCAGGGACCATTCGGGTGCGTGCGGGGTGTGGTGGCAGATTTGCTGCGTGTAGATGCCGACACCGCTTCGCTCGTTGAAATTGCATTGGGAGAACGTGCCAATCATCTGCTGATCGAGAAGATCGACTCGGCACTCAGGGAATTGATTGAGTCCGAGCTTCCGGGTCGGACGAGTTTCCTGAGGCTCGATGTTCCACAACCGGCGAGCGCGGTGGATCAAATCAACTTGGCCGGAGAGGCAGGAGTCATTGGTCGTGCCGATCAATTCGTCGAGACCTCGGCGGAGTTGTCCGCCCTGCCCCGTCGCTTGCTAGGTCGTCATTGGCTAGTTGATTCACTTGCCACGGCACTCCGGCTTTCACACTCCTTGGGTCGTGGCCTGAACTTCGTCACCGTCGTGGGAGAGTTGGTCGCCGCTGATGGAACCTTGACCGTCGGTCCCCAACAGTCGACCACTGGGCTACTTTCGCGGCGAAGCGAGTTGCGAGCACTGCTCGATGAGATTCGCGATATGCAGCAACGCGAAGAGCAAGACAAAATCGCTTGCGAAAGGCTCCAGCGTAGCATTGCAGGTCAAGAGCAAAAGGTCAAAGAGCTTGCCGCGCAACATAAATCGCTAAACAACAAAGCCAATGACGCGCGACTACAAACCGTTTCGCTGCAACAAAGCTTAGAGCAAATCAATAGTCATTGTGAACAGGCAGAACAGACTTTAAAGGAATCACTTGCATCCGCTGTTGCTGCCGAACAGTCTGTAGTTGCAGACAAGCAACAACTTGTAGAGGTCCAACAACAACTCCAGCAGACGCAAACAACGCTTGAACAAAGTTCCAGGACGAGCACTGCTCTCGAAGATCAATTGGCTGAACTACAGAGCCAATTGACTGATAGTCGAGTTGAACTCGCCCGCAGCGAACAACGGCGGGATGGATTGCGGCGGCAAATGTCGCAACTAGAACAAGATCATCAGGAGCATGACCGGGCTCTCGTCGAAACCAAAGATCGTGTGGCTGAGTGTCACGCTCAGCGGCAATCGCTTGAAGAATCGGTACTGGCTTTTACCAGCGAACTAACTGAGCTTTATCATAGCCGCGATCAAGCTGGCCGACTGGTTAGGCTTGTGCAAGAGATGCACGATCTACTCCGCGAGGATAAATCGACGCTCGCAGAGATGGCGGATACCGCCCGCAATCATTTTGCCAAATTGCAGAATGTGTTGCAGCGCATTCAGTTGAGCATCGAACAGCTTCAGTTCCAACGCAGCGAGCTTGCCAGCCGCATTCAAGAAGACTACGACATCGACCTGGCCGTCCTAGCCACTCAGGAATCTGCTGAGGAATCTGCCGAGCGAGAAGAGGTCGAGCAGGAAATCCGACAACTCAGGCAACAACTCCAGTCGTTGGGCCCAGTAAATATCGAAGCGCTCGACGAACTGGAAGCCGTCGAAGAACGTCATTCCGGCTTGGCTCAGCAATACGAAGATTTGCAGGCCGCCAAAGATCGACTGCAGCAACTCGTATCTCGCATTAACGTCGAAAGCCGCGAACTATTCTCCCAGTCGCTGGAAGTCATCCGCGGGCACTTCCAAAACATGTACCGCAGCCTCTTCGGCGGCGGCGAGGCGGATATTGTCATCGATCAATCCGAGGATGCCGACGTCCTGGAGTGCGGTATCGAAATTGTTGCCCGTCCCCCAGGCAAGCAACCGCGGAGCATTTCGCTGCTGTCCGGTGGCGAACGAACCCTCACCTGCGTGGCACTGCTACTTGCCATTTTCCGCAGTCGTCCCAGCCCCTTCTGCGTGCTCGACGAAGTCGACGCGGCCCTAGACGAAGCCAACATCGAACGCTTTAGCGACGTTCTGCGTGAGTTCATGGACAATACGCAGTTCATAGTGATTTCGCACTCTAAACGAACGATGTCCTGTGCAGACACCCTCTACGGCGTGACCATGCAAGAGTCTGGGGTTTCAAAGCGAGTCTCCGTACGGTTCGATGACGTCTCGGCCGATGGCAAAATCCGCAATTCGGGCGGGCAGTCGAAGGCGGCGTAGTCTAGCAGCGACTTTACGAGTCGCAGGCCAATTATTGCACTGACCGTAAGAGTCCCACAAACTGCTGCAACGATTCAATTGTTTTTACAGATCTCTGTCCCCACTTCGCAAGTCGTTCGCAGGCATTCGTTTTTCTCCTCGTGCAAAACTCTATCACGTTTTGCATTTGGCCGGGCCCTCTTAAAGATGGAAAGCTGTCAAATCTCGACACTCGAACCTAGACTTTCAAGAATTCACAGAACGAGCAGCGATAGATGCTAGCCATTGTCGCATATTGCGAGGCACAACTGGGAAGATGATTTCTCTGGCCGGCATGATCTCCCTTTCAGGCTCGTTTCCCCCTAGTTCGTAGCTTTCACAATGTTTGTCCTGAACCATGCCAGAGGTTATAATTCGTCGCAGAGGCCAGCACTACTTATGAACAACGCTAATTGAGAGCACCACGATATTCGGCTTTCACCAACGCACTTCGGAGTTGGGTATGCGGAATTCGTGTGCTTTTCCCTGAAAACTACTTCTCCCTGCCATTCAGCCATGGAGACAGGACACGCTTGATGAACAACTTTTTCGGTTTCAGTATTTTTATGGCAAGCTTTTTATGTTTAGACCCTCAGTTTTCTACTGCTAATCTACTAGAAACTTTTGATGACCCTACACCTACGCCTCATGGTGCGTTTGGGAGTTCTCTTGCGATAGATGGCAATTTAGTTCTTATAGGAGCACAGTCTGATACTTCGACAGGAAAAGGATTAGGACAGGCACATCTATTTGACATCAATTCGGGTAATGTTCTGCATGAGTTCAACGACCCAACACCTACAGCGGTAGATCAATTTGGAAACGCAGTTGCAGTTACCGACAAATACGTATTAGTGGGAGATTTTGGGGATGATACTGATGGAGAAGCCTCAGGTCAGGCACACCTGTTTGAAGTCACGTCCGGTGAGTTGCTTCGCACATTTAAAGATATAACTCCGGCTGCGTACGATAGATTTGGCAAATCAGTCGCTGTCCAGGGGGAAAACGTATTAATCGGAGCCTCTAGCCACGATGTGAATGGAAGAAGCATTGGGCAAGTACATCTTTTTGATGCGGCGACGGGCGACCTATTGCAGACATTCGATGACCCAATGCCTTCTACTGGATTCGGATTTGGATCGGCCCTCGCAATTGATGGAAATTTCGTTCTTATTGGTGCGCCCGAAGATATAATTCCCCTTAACAGTGTGGGGCAGGCCCACCTATTCGATGCGATTACCGGAGAGTTGTTACACACATTTGATGATCCCACCCCCACATTCTTTGGTGACCGGTTCGGAAGTTCAGTTGCTCTTCACAACAATTTTGTTTTGATCGGAGCGCCAGAAGATAGCACTAACGGTCTATACACTGGTCAAGCTCATTTGTTTGACGCGACAACAGGCACTCTTTTACAAACCTTTGATGAACCAGCGCTTGTAAGAGAACATTCGAATAAGTTTGGGACTGCCGTAGATCTCACAGATAGTTATGTGGTGATCGGCTCGCCTCACAGTAGTGCAATGGGAACCTCCGTCGGAAAAGCACATTTGTTTGATGCGGATACTGGGACTTTTGTGCTTACACTTGATGATCCTACGCTAACGACCATAGATCAATTTGGCACATCCGTCGTTATTGAAGGCAATAGAATCCTTGTCGGAGCTCCTTCCCACGACGTCAATGGCGTTAGCATTGGGCAGGCTTATCTGTTCAAGATTCCTGAACCTGACTCATCCACACTTCTAATAGTGGCGTTGTGCCTAGCACTCCCGGCGACTCGTAGAGTCGCGGCTAATGCTGCGTTGCAATAATATGAGCACCCATTTCTGCGGCGATACTTCGGATTGAGCACGCAAAGTGTGTTGAATGGCACGGCTAGCATTGCTTTCTTAGTCCGATCGCTAACGCTCGCGGCAAGCCGGCCTTCCCCCTTCCGCTTTCTGTCCACCCCCTTCCCCACTGGTGCTACCTCCCCCGGCACATCAGGAATATCCAGAATTACCCGTTCCTTCGCTCCGACTAGGGAAAGTTTCTAAAGTCGAACCCTCGTTTGAATCGACACTATGTATCGGAAGGCTTTGTTTTCGCATCGCACGATCCACACGGATCGAGTGACCGCAGAAAGAGAGCCGACTGCAGGGGGGAGCCTGCCTTATAGGGACACGTAAAATGCCAGCAGGCACTTTGCGCCCGCCCCGTGCCCATTTGGGCTGACAAGCTCTCTCCGAAGCAACCCCTATGTTGCATCGCCCGTTGGTAGATGCAACTGGGAGTTTGGCAAACAGTGACGATTGTCGCGGCCAGAACGCACAATCGCCATTTTAACGAATTTTGCCAATCTTCCAGTGCTTGCATTGCCGATGGGGATTACATGGCGGCGAGGATCAGAAGGACCTGAACCAAACCAACATGGGATATTGAGTATTCCCGACCCAGGTTGTTTGTAATCGATCAGCCCGAAACTGACGCAAAGGGAGTAAGTCGTCAGATTGATCGAGAGCAATCAAGCAACGGGAAGCCAAATTCGAGTTTGATCGCCAAGCTCGATACACGACCAGCGTGAACGCAAGACATTATTGGAGTACCCGTGATGAAGGTCTTTACAACTGGTCAGGTCGCCAAGATCTGCAAAGTAGCCCCGCGAACAGTCAGCAAATGGTTTGACTCAGGTCGCCTGAAGGGCTATCGAATCCCCGGCTCCCAGGACCGGAGAATCCCCCGCGAATACCTAATTAAGTTTCTCAAAGAGCATGGCATGCCCTTGGGCGATTTAGAAGACGAGGCAATGGCCAAAGTCTTGATCGTGGCCCAAGATCAGGTTCTCATTGAAAACCTGAAACGTGAGTTGCCACCAGAAAAGTCTTTCCGCACTTCGATGGCCGCCAGCGGTTTCGAAGCCGGTATCCAGGCTGAAAGTTTTCACCCCGACTGCATCATCGTCGATTTCTCGATTGGTCAGGTCGAAGCACTACAGATTTGCCAGAATCTGCGTCGCAGCAGCGACTTTGCTGAAACCATTCTGATCGCACTGCTACCCGACGATGGAACGACCGCCAGCTTCGATCGTTCGAGCATCAACGAGACGTTTAAGAAGCCTTTCGACGCAGCTTTGCTCGCCGAACGACTTCGCACACTAATCGGCTCGAAGAAAGAGTTGGTCTAAGCGTCAGTCTTACGCTGGATGTCTTGCTTGGAAAGGCTAAACCGTTGGGGAGACGCCAACGGATCACATATGATCTGGGGCTGTTGAATGAGTCAGCTGCCGGACGACTGAAATCTCCCGAATAAGTCGTCCTTACCCCGTTCACGAGACCCTGTTGCTGAAAAGCGACAGGGTCTTTTTTTGTGGAAGTGGGGATAATTGCCGATACTTGGCAATTCGTTTTTGACCGAGCAGCGAATGTCGGTTATGATATGTACTCAGAAGAGAGCCTTTGGAATACATCCATGCGATTCAAGGTCTAGTGAACTAATCTAATCTGGCTGCCTCTTGGTTTCGACCGAGCGACCTTCTAAGAGATAGAAGGAATTTCTTTTCGCAGTCGCCGCTCATTGCAATTCCTGATTGCATTGCTTTCGAATTCTTCTGCAATTACTCTGTGAGATCAAATACTATGCGACTACTGGTATGTACATATTCAATCCTCGCGATATTCTCCCTACCTACCCTAGCTCAAACGGTAAGGCTCGAGACCTCGCTAGGCGTCATTGATATCGAGCTTTTTCCAGATAAGGCACCGCAGAACGTCGCAAACTTTCTCAATTACGTCACCAGCGGAAGATATGATAACACGGTAATCAATAGAGCGGATACGACCACGTATCCTGGTGAGAATCATGTCTTGCAGATGGGACTTTACAATTCGACAACCCAATCACCTCCGCCAACAATAAACGGATTCTTAGAAATCCCTTTGGACCCTCCTGTAAATGGCGAGACTGCTTCCTCCACTGGATTGACTCATGAACCTGGGACCGTCTCATTTGCTCTAATAGGTGGGTTGGGCAATGTAGACGCAGATAGTGGCCAAAGTAGTTTCTTCATCAACGGAAGATTGAATTCCTTTCTTGACGAAGAGTTTTCGATTTTCGGCAGGGTACGAGACATGGACACAGTAAGTGCTATTTTCGCAGCTGACAAGTTCTTGGACGGTCGTTCGAGGTACAACACCGGTCCGCATTTTTCAAATATCCCCCTACGACCAAATGGCGACCTGGTGTTTATCGAAGCTGCCTACCTGATTCCAGAGCCCTCATCCACAATTCTTTTAGCTTCCTTGGTGATATGGTCTCGACGTTGGCAAAGTCTACGGCATAGTTGATAAACGGCAGAAATCCTTCAGTTTCCCCAAGCCGCGACTCGTAGAGTCGCGGCTTGGGCTCTCACCTCACATTGTGTTAACTCTGCGGCCGATCTCCGGTTCTCCTTCTGGAACTTGATGCCATCGCCAAACCACCTCGACGCATGGCCGAGACCCCCTACAATGGGGTTTTTGAGCCCTTCCGCCTTCCAACCTCCGTCTTTGACCATGACCGATCTAAGCCATTTTGACGAGACTGGGGCCAGCCGTATGGTTGACGTGGCTGATAAAGCCGTCACGCACCGAATTGCACGGGCCAGTGGAGTGGTGCGGATGCGGCAGGAGACGCTGAATTTGATCCTTTTGCGAGGACACAAGAAAGGCGACGTACTGGAGGTCGCCCGTCTCGCAGGTATTATGGCCGCCAAGAGAACCGCAGAGTTAATCCCACTCTGCCATCCTTTGGCCTTAGAGTCGGTTCAGATAGCCTTCACTCCCCAAGGCGATGAGGCACTGCAAGTTGAATCCACCGTTGAGGTCACTGCAAAAACTGGCGTGGAAATGGAAGCACTTACCGCCACTAGCGTTGCAGCGCTCACTATTTACGATATGTGCAAAGCAGTCGACCGCGGTATGGTCATCGAACAAATTCAGCTCGAAACGAAGTCGGGCGGCGCGAGTGGTGAATATAATCGCGAGCAGAAAGGAAACTCATGAGCTCCGTACGACCTCTTCCGATGGACACCCAAGCCTTGCTCCGCGAATTGTTCGAGCCTATCAAAAGAGACCTGGCGATTGCCGATGCGCTGCTCGAAGGTGAGTTGAAGCATTCCAATCCTTTCATCGACGAGTTGGCTCAGCGTTCGTATCGCGTTGGTGGCAAGCGGCTTCGACCAGCACTGTTGTTACTCTCCGCGCAGGCTGTGAGCGAAGTGAATCCAGCCCATCACACGCTTGCTGCCGTGGTAGAGATGATTCACACGGCAACTTTGATTCACGACGACGTTCTCGACGAAGCCACACTTCGCCGGCACGAGGAGACCATTAATGCTCGCTGGGAGAATCAGGTTAGCGTTTTATTGGGCGACTATCTATTCACTCACTCCTTCTATCTAGCGAGTACCCTGGACACGACCTATGGCTGCCGCACCATTGGCCGATCGACGAACATTGTTTGCGAGGGCGAACTACTGCAGAACGCGGCCAGCGGGAATTTCGATTTGAGCCGTGAACAGTATTTACGCATCATCGACGCTAAAACTGCTGAGCTCTGCGCCTGCTGCTGCAATCTGGGAGCCCACTACGCAGGCGGAGATGAGCAGGTTGTGACCAGTCTTGAGGGCTTCGGCCGTCACCTAGGAATCGCATTTCAGATCACCGATGATCTCCTCGATTTGGAAGGGGACGAAGCGACAACGGGCAAGTCGCTCGGCACCGACTTGGCCAAGCAAAAAATGACGCTGCCGCTCATCTACCTCCGCGATGAGATTAGTTCCGAGGAGCAGGAGAAACTTCGCCAGTTGGTCGCAGAACCGAATGCACAACTGCTCACTTGGCTCGCAGAATCTGGATCGCTCGATCACGCTCGCGACGTCGCCCTGGCACATAGCCAACTCGCCGAGCAAGAACTCGCCGCCCTGCCCGTCTCCCCGGCGAAAGAGGCTTTGTTGACGATGTGTCAGTTCGTTACCAGGCGCTCAGCGTAGAGTTCGGCGGAGAACTCAACGCAGAGCTCGCTGAGGACGCCGAGTTGCGCAGAGAGAGTTTCCTAGAACCAGTTTCAAAAATCAGATCAGTTCTAAATGAGCCGACGGCGCTAGCCGCGGGTATCGTAAGTCTAGGTGTGTTCCGATGCTACCCGACGCTAGCGCGTTCGGCTCATTGAATTCACAACTGGTTCTAGTTCATCGGCTTCTCTTGGCTAGTTTAGAGCATGTGCCGATTTCAAGGCGGCGTGGCGTAGCGCTACTCAGCAGCCCTTAGCTACTCTGCGGGCCCTCCGTTAGAATCTTCTCGGCAATGCCGTCCGCATCATCGTCCGCCTCAACATCCACAAACCGGCATTCGCTAAATCCGCGGAACCAGGTCCCCTGTCGTTTGGCAAAGCGACGGGTCCGAGTCTTGATGTTCGAAATCATCCGCTCGCGGTCGCATTCTCCCTCTAGGTATTCCCTAACTTCCCGATATCCAACCGCCTGGCTTGCTGTTCTCCCCAAACCTTCTGGCTGCGAAATCAGAGCCTGCACTTCTTCGATCAATCCACGTTCGATCATTTGATCGACACGGAGATTGATCCGCTCGTGCTGTTCCTCTCGAGGTCGTCGCAAGACAAACACGCGGCACTCCTCGGCTGGGAGACCTTCGTCGAAATGCATTTGATTGTGGCTAATTGGTTCACCGGTGGATCGGAACACTTCCAATGCTCGGATCAACCGTCGCGTATCGTGCGGATGAATTTGCGAAGCGGCCAATGGATCGACTTTTTCCAAGCGTTCGAAGAGGGCCTGGTTGCCGACCTCAGCTACTTCCTGTTCTATCTCTTTCCGCATTTCCCAATTCGCCGGAGGGCCGGTAGCCAAGCCCCGTAGCAAAGCCTTCAAATACAATGGAGTCCCCCCGACGAATAAAATTTGCCGCGCTCGCCGCAGGATCTCCTCCATTTTTTCATGGGCTGCCTTGAGATAGAGGTCGATACTGTATTCTTCGTGAGGATCAACGATATCGATGAGGTGATGCGGGATTTGAGCCTGCTGCTCCGCGGATGGCTTGGCTGTGCCGATGTCCATCCCGCGGTAGATAGCCATGGAATCGAGCGAAATAATTTCCGCCCCAATCTGTTGAGCCAACGCCACGCCTACATCCGACTTCCCAACGGCTGTAGCCCCGGTCAAAAACCAGCAATCTCGTGCAGGGTTAATTTCTGTCATTACGGCGTGTCCAAAGGTTCGCTGTGTCGCAATTGCCAGCCGTGCGATGACCGCCTAAACTACTGGATTGCCCCCCCATTGTGGGCTGCAATCAGCATTTGGAAAACCCACAGTTTCCTAACCGCAGTCAGTCTATGCCCAACAACCCCCTCCGCCCAATCGACGAGTTGGAAGCAACTATCCAGACGCGTCAGTCCACACCTAGCGATAAGTCCTATACGGCTAAATTGCTGGCAGGCGGCGTTGCCAAAATTGGGGCAAAGATCCTCGAAGAAGCGGCTGAAGTCGTGGAAGCGGCTGGCGAGCTCGATGAAGAAGGTCGGCAACATACCATCCGGGAAGCCGGCGATGTGCTATATCACCTCATGGTGTTACTAGCTTGGCGGGGTATTACATTGGCCGAGGTCGAGACTGAACTCGACCGACGTACGGGTGTCTCTGGACTAGACGAAAAAGCGAATCGCAACAAATAACCATTGTCTTCTGAAATCAACAAATGTCTGAAAACCTCCGCATTGGTGTTCCCAGCAAAGGCCGACTGGCCGATCTTTCCACACAGCTTCTTAAAGAAGCCGGGCTCAGCTTTCGTCGCCAGAATCGGAGTCTGTTCGCCCGAGTTCGTGGAATGCCCATCGATATCACGTTCCTGCGTACCGACGACATCCCGGTGCTGTGCGCCGAAGGCGCCATCGATATGGGGATCACCGGTGGTGACCTGGTTTGTGAAAGTGGCGTGGAACTCGCCGAACGCCTAAAGTTGGGAATGGGCAATTGCCGGCTTACCTTTTGCGTGCCAGACGAGTGTGCTGCCAAGAGTGCCAAAGATCTCGCGGGCAAACGAATCGCAACCAGCTTTCCACACGTCACCGAACAGTTTCTGGCAGGGCAGGGGGCCGAGGCCCATATTGTGAAACTCACCGGCTCAGTCGAAGTAATGATCGCCCTGGGTATTGCCGATGCGATTGTCGATCTGGTCGAAACCGGCAGCACGCTGGCCGCGAATCGGCTTCGCATACTCGAAGAGATCGGCAAATACGAAACAGTGCTTGTCCAGAGCCCCGCAACAAAGCATACCGATCTGGCCGACCGCATCGTCCGTCGGCTTGAAGGGGTAGTCATCGCTCGAGCTTACTCACTTCTGGAATATAACGTCCCTGCCGATAAGCTCGCCGCAGCAGAGAAAATCACCCCTGGCTTCGAGTCGCCCACCGTGAGCCGATTGGAAGAAGAAGACTGGTTTAGCGTCCGTGCGATGGTCAAGCGGGGCGAAGTCATCGAGATCATGGAACAACTCGAAACCCTGGGCGCAACGGCAATTCTCGAAACAGCGATTGCAAATTGCAGACTGTAAGGAAGTGAAAATTTTGAAGTTAGAAGTTTGAAGTGTGTTTGTTGAAGTGTGCTTCATTCCAAGGTAACTGTGCGGTTAGCTCCTTGTAACTTCACAGATCACACTTCACAATTCAAACTTCACTCGTAGAATGCCACGCTGGCAAAGCTGACACACGACGACCCATCTTCAGCCACGGCCTGGTCGTACCGCAGGAGATCGCCGCGATGCGTGCCTGTGGCTTCCAGCATTGTGTACACGGGAGCTAGGCCGCAAATTCGGTTTCGGTCTTTCGAGGCTGCGACGTGCTGGAACCACCCTGCTGAGTCTGCGGCACATGCTTGGGACAATAGTTGCTGGTCGTCGGCCCATTGTTCTTTGAGCCGCTCGTCGTCCACTTCGCCTTCATCACCAAATTGCGAGCCAATATGGGCCATGTCTACGCCAGCCACAAAGCACACCTTCTTACGGCAACCAGCTACCGTCTCTTGCAAAGCGGATACAAAGCTATCGACTGCCGCTGATTCGTTAGGCAGTCGGCTTTGGGTGATGAAAGGGTGAAACGAGCCCACTAGGATCGGCACGATCCGATAGTCGCGTCTGCCTCCCAATGCAAACTGTAACATCAAAGCCTGAAACTCTATCGAGTGTTCGTGCCGATGCGGCAATTCATCGCGGAAGACTTGCAGGGCCGCCGCCTCGTCCGTTCGCAACTGAAATCGCCGATAGAGACTCTCTACGAAATCGCGATCGGTCTCTGCTTGGCCCAATGGTGTATCAAAGTGTTTCTGCGAAACGCTAAATAACCCCGACAAGGCAGTGTGAGCCGTTCCCAAGATGACAAATAGTTCTGCATCCGACTCCGTGACAATCCGATCGTAGGCCCAAGCGAAGGTAGGTCCGCCACGATGGAAATCAATGTGGGGGCTCATCACCCCACAGAGTCGGTCAGGGCTCGCATTTGAAAAGTCGCTGTTTACGTTTCCCTCCCAGGGGAGAATGCCAGGGCCCTGGTCACACGTGAAGAGGTTGCTGAGTTGTTCGCGCAGTGCCGATTCCTCTTCCAGATAAGCCCCCCCCGCATGGGCAGCGGGGCGGACATCAAGCAGTTGGTATTCAGCAATCTGGGCAGCCTCGTGATCGGCGAATCGCTCGTTGTCTAAAAAATAGAGGTCGTCCAATTGCTCGACGACTTGCCGCACGTAGTCGAGGGTGACCGACTTGCCGACGTGCTCTTCAAAATCGCGGCGTAAATCGCCCAACGTCCGCTCACCATTCATCAGCGTTACCAACTTCGCCGCGGCAAACGGCAAGGCCACCGTACCAGTGAAGCCGTGGGGATCGCGCAGTGCATACATCCCCCGCTGGCTAGATAGCGGAACTAGCTCCAATGGGCGGACCTTCGGCTGGTCGGGATGGGACATCATGCTCGTGAATTCTCGATGCTTGGACCGCGAAGCGTAAATAGAGAAGACTGATAATTCTATTCTAACATGCGGAAGCTATCATACTGGGCGGTCTTGCTAGCCTTTTGCCTGCTCGCTAAACTCCCCTGCTTTTCTCTTTTCGCTCCTTTTCCCTGTGATCCAATCTGATGCGGACACCGTGGCTCCTGCTGCTGGTTGCTCTCTTCGGTTGCCAAAGTGCGGCGAAGATCGTAGCCCCTTCGAATACTCGAAACTGGTCGCCCGACCAGGCGGTGCTTCCCTACGCCGAGTTTACGGGGAACCAGGTCGTCGTCCACAATGTTCGCCATTGCCGGTACTTTGACGAGGAGACCTACGTTGTGGAGCACAATAATCGGCAATACGATCTCAACGCCCTACGAGGTGTCGACTTCTTTGTGATCCCATTCGAAAACATGCCCGCTATCGCGCACACGATGCTGAGTTTCGAATTCGAAAACGAACCAGGCAAACCGGAACACCTGGCCGTGAGCGTAGAGATTCGCAAGGAAGTGGGAGAAGAGTACGCAGCTTGGAAAGGGAGTGCTCGGCAATACGAGCTGATGTATGTGCTGGCTGACGAACGCGACGTAGTGAATGTGCGTGGCAATCATCGCCGCGAGGATGTCTACCTCTACGAAACAACCGCCACTCCCGATCAAGCGCGGCTGCTACTGACCGACGTGCTTGGCCGCGTCAATGAACTCGCCGTCAAGCCGGAGTTCTACGAGACGATGACCAACAACTGCACCACCAACATCGCTCGGCATATCAACCGCATCTCCCCCCGGCGGATTCGCTACGACTACCGCGTGCTGCTCCCCGGCCATTCGGCAAAGATGGCGTACGACGAAGGACTGATCGTCCGCAAGGGTTCGTTCGAAGAAACCAAAGCCGCGGCTTACATTACGCCGAAGACAATTCTCTATGCGGAGCGAGAGGAATTCTCGGAGATGATCCGGAAGTGAGTAAACGCAGAGCTCGCTGAGAATCGCAGAGGGCCGCGGAGGAAGACAGGATTTTGAGTGGCTACTCAAGTAAGCCGTTGTTCTGCAAAGGCCAAAGCCTACTGTCACCCCGAGGTCTGCCGAGGGGTCTAGCTAGATTCCTCGGCAGACCTCGGAATGACAGTAACTTTCGAAGCTGAACTACTTAAAGAAGGTACAGAACGCGGCAAACATATCACTCCGCGGCCCTCCGCGATTCTCAGCGAGCTCTGCGTTTCTACTCCCCGATGATTTTGACCAGCACGCGTTTGCGGCGGCGGCCGTCGAATTCGTAATAGAAGATATGTTCCCAGGGCCCAAGGTGCAGCTTGCCTTCGGTGATGGCCACCACCACCTCGCGGCCCATGATTTGTCGTTTGTGGTGGGCGTCGGCATTGTCTTCGCCCGTGCGATTGTGCAGATACCCGCCGGAGCCGGGGTCGCTGCCCGCGTCGAACGGTGCCAGGCCCTCCAGCCACCGCTCGTAGTCGGCATGCAGTCCCGACTCGTTGTCGTTGATAAACACGCTGGCGGTGATGTGCATGGCGTTTACCAAGACAATTCCCTCCTGCACGCCACTCTCCGTCACGAGCCGCTCGACATCCTGGTGCAAGGAAACAATCGCCCGCCGCTCGGGGATGTCCATCCAAAGTTCTTCGGTGAGAGATTTCACTAGATGGGAAGCAGGGGTGAGAGGGCAGGGACCTTGAATAAACGCAAATCTACACGATTGCGTGACAGGTTCCAAGCGTTGCAATCTTAGCGTTGCCGGCGAGCAAGCATGCCGAAGATCCCCATTCCTGCTAACAGCAAAGCACTCGGCTCGGGCACACCCTGGAAATAACGCATCGCCAGTGCGAATGCATCTTTACCGATGGTGGAACCCATAATGCGGCCTGCAAAATCATCGGGAGCAACATGAATTCCACCGTAGAGTCTGGAAATCCCCGCTTCGTCGGCAGCATCAGAATATTTTGCCCACTGCAAAGTGATGTCACTGGAGGGTCCGATTTCAAAGTCGAGGAAATCATTCATGCCAATAGTTAATTCTCCCAACCCACCAGGAAAGTACTCACTTCCGGTGAATAAAGACATCACCTCGGCTGCAGCACGGCTAAAAGTGCTGTGCCCAGATACGTAGGCCGCGAACGCGGGCGTAACAAAGTTGTCCTGCTGATAAGGAACCCAATTCTCTGAAAGTATCCATTCAATTCCGCTCACTTCCGTGTTGGGATCGATTGGTTCATGATTCCACGCTTTCACTGCGATCTTTCCAACCATTTGAGCCTCGGTAAGATTCAGGTTGGGGACGAAAGCTCCGTTGGAGAGTCGATTGGCATTCAAATACGCATTGCGATGTTTTCCACCTTCAGCAATAGAACTAGCAGTAATCACCTCAATAAGATTGGCTTCCAGTGGCAAGCCATCTGGGTGATAGGTTGCCGTGTCGTTGGGATCGGAAGATTGTCCCAGGCCCCCCTGATAGCGAATCTTAGTAATCGGTCGGACGTAGTCGTATTCACGCTTCGTTCCCCAAGCTGCTACAGCAGCATCGTGTACCGCACCATTGAGTGCAGCGTAGAGCTTGATGTCCCACTCCAAATCTGAAACCACTGGGCCATTGCCTTTGATTTTCTTCTCAAGCAATGGATTGTCTGACACCTCGTTGGCGATCACATTCCAGTGACCGGGTGGCGTCTCCGATTCAGGTCCATCCGCCCAGTATTCTGCGAGCACGCGCCCGTAGTCGGAAAGCTTCACAAGTTGCTCTTGGTATGGCTGACCGGTAAAGGGGTTCACTGAATATCCTTCGTTACCGGTAAGGTTGAGAGGAAACTTTTGAGTGCCTACGATGCGGTTCCCCTGGCTAGCAGGAGAAATGTCAATCAGTTGCGTTCCGTTTCCCTGATTGGGATCCAATAGATTGCTATACCTCAATACTTCAACTGTTTGTTGTCGATACTCAATGTCTCCCACCCCGTTAAGCTCCGGAGGTGGACCGGGATCGATTGCCGACCAACTGTGTGGACCTGGGGGGTTGCCAACCTTTCCCAATGCGAATGTTTCGACATTTCCCCAGTGGGGGCCAATGTATTCTTGCAAGTCTTGTCCCTGTAACCCGTTTTGAGTGACAGCCGAATTGATAAACAGAGGCTGCCAGCGGTTGGGGTTCGCCAGAGGATTTCCGCCTGGACCTGTAATTGAGGGGTGATCTACAATCATGGGATCGTTAGTGGGTACATACCCGGTATCGTCCGCATAGCCGTTGGCCTCATTCGAGCCATCGTTAAGCTGCGAACTTAGGATTTGCTCCGCAATTCTGTTGCCAATGGCGGCAGGCGTATCACCAACAGTTGTCGTAACCCCCGGATCGTAGCCCAAGCTGGACATGACGTTGTCGAACAACATTTGTGATGCATTGGGATCAACCGCCAGCGTATACCGCTGCGACAGCACTCGATAAGCGGCGTAGCTGACTGCCTCGTTTCTTGCTGCTTCAACATCTAGTGCGGTATGCTTCTGCTGATAGAAAATACCCTCGGATGTGTTGTCGAAAACCGTCCAAGCATCGTACATCGCAGCAGAACTGTGATAGAGGTTCCGCGAGTGGACGGTCGGAGCCGGAAAATCTAGTCGAATTGCATTCAGCAAAGCTTCATTCCATTGCCTGGCAACCGTGTCGGCAGCATGAGATGGAATGGCACCAATGAACGCGACTGAAGTGAGAATTACTCTAGAAATGAGTTGTAAATTCATAGTTACTGAGACTCTTAGCTATTATTCTGTACGATGTGATTGCAGTTATCAGTGTCTCTAGGCATGAAAAGCAAGGACACAGCGGGGCATAGGTGTGCTGAGACAATACTTTCGACTTAGTTGCAACTCAGAGCTGTCATTCGACTTGAGTCACACGAACAATGAATACCGCACTATTCGGGCCGTGCTGAAAGAAAGAATGCCAATGCCGAAAGCGAGCTGCAACGAAGTGGATACGAGGGACTAAACCTCTAAATTTCGTGTTTACAGCCAGCTGTTCCTGGGATTCTTTTCATAGAATGGAAGGCAAATGATTCTTCGTATCTGCCTCTACTTCCATAGTAGGCGTCGTTGAATTGAAATCAACTGTTCTGTTAGAGATTTCACAGAGTAAACAACCGTAGCGAATCACTCCAATCTGTTCTTGATTTTCAATTCTGAATTCTTAATCGCCATCCTACGAAGAGCTGCCCAACAAAAAAACACCCCTCCGCAATTGCTTGCGAAGGGGCGTCGAGAAACATCAGTTTCCTTATCAGCCGAGTGCTAAGACTCTAGCTGTTACGTCGGCGAGCGAATACACCAACCAGGCTCAGTCCAGCGAGCAACATGGTGCTTGGCTCAGGAACTTGAACGCGGAGGATACCGCTATCGGTCAGGGCACCGGAGTCTTCGACAGTTACAGCTGCGAAGTAGTAACCGTTGGTCGATCCAGTTGGGTCCCATTCAAACAAGCCAGTCGAACTGACAGTCTGGTTGCCGTTTCCAGCACCAGCGATTGGGTTTCCACCAGCATCGAAAGGTCCCGTGAAACCGTCCAGGGTCCAGCTTAGGTTATCGTCGTCACCATCCTCGGCGTCTGTAGCTTGCAACTGATAGCTAGCAGGAGTTCCGTTGAAGGCTTGAGTTTCTTGATCCCAGTCTTCACCAGCGAACAGATCGGTGACTACGGGTGGAGTGTTACTGGTATTACAGGAACCGATACATACTTCGTCGAATACGAATGGATCAGAATTTCCTGCGATTGCAAATTCACCAGTCAAGATAGCGAAGGTACCTGGATCCAAAACAATCTGCAAAGCGTTAACAGAAGGTGCCTGGTCGGGACCAGCGACAGCAACAGGATTCGTCATTAGATCGCTACCAAAACCGCTACCGGGAGCTCCAACATCGGGAGTAATTAGACCTTCAGTTGGTGGTGGGATTGGCGCGCCAGGAATAACTAGACCTGGAACAATGTGCGAGTCCTGGGCAATTGCACCAGCACCAAACGGAGTGACATCCGCTAGTAATGGTGAAGGAACGTGATTGCCAAACGAGAAGTTCTGTGCCTGTGCTAGGCTACCAGTCACAGTAAGTTCAAACGCCGTGACGTTTGCTCCACTGTCGCTGTTCAAGAAGATTTGATACTGGTCAAGGTTGTTACCAATGTTGCCGAGCGTGTCAGCTACTGATACAGGACCAGACACGCTGACGCTTTGGGCTTGGGCCGAGTTGGCAGCAAATAGTACTGCGAAAGAAAAAGCTGCGATTGTAAGTGTTATAGATTTTCTCATGTGATGTTCTCCAGTAAGAGGTTTGCAACTCCCGAAGGTGTTGCTTTCTATTCAAAAATTAGTTGTTCTTCCTTGTCGAAAAATAGCAGGTCATCCTCCTGGCGACCCTGATCTTGCTACCCCGATTCGTGACTCGTCTACTTCGCACACCGTTGTGCTCGACTCGCACGAACCTCTCAATTTCTCATAAGACAAACCTCTAATGGTCTAAAGTCGTAATCGACTGATATGTGTTGTGTGACTGTTTGAAAAAGCTAGTAAGTGCTCCGAGGCTTTACGGTCCTCAGTGGAAAAAGCTTGCAACGACTCTTCTGCCGTCTCGGCAAAATCGCGGTTAAAACTGGTCAGTGATTTGGCCTGTTTGGAGTCGCAGAAAGTAACGACATAAAACTGGGCAAACCAAGGCACCAGAAGGGACGGCAAGCTAAGAGGAATAAGCCGTCAAATAGAAACAAAACGATAGCTCTACCCGAAGGGAGCAATTCGTTTTGTTAGGAAGTCACTAGATCACACTTTACTGGGTGGTGAATTAATTGCTGGCTGCACCAGCTTCTTCGTCTGAGTTGTATTGTAATGGGGCTTTCCGACTCCGCAAGCTTTTTTTGTTAAATTCTTTGAAAAAGTACCTTTTGCCTAGTTTTACAGGCTATTTCGTTGGGTACCTCTGCTGCGGGAGTCGTGATCTTAGCTTAGAAGGGGTCAAAAGCACGACCAAGGCTAATACCAAGCCGATCGCTCCAGGCTCAGGGACACCGATGTACGTCGTTGGCAATTCGATCGATTCTGGATGGCCCGAGATTGCAAGTCTTCCAGTTAGTCGTACCTTGGTTCCAGGAGCTAGGACGACTTGAACGAGTTCGATGGAGGGTGTCTGCAACGGCCCAGGAATTGCCTGAGGATATGTGATGAGATTGGCAGCAAACCCACTGCCAGGAGCATCCGTATCCAGAATCGTACCCTCCATTGGCCCGGGACAAGGACAGCCTGACAGGATTTGCTGAACCAGCAAGTGAGAATCTTGGGCCAATTGTTCGGATGTGAAACCTTCTAAATGCCGTTGCTCCACACTCATCTGAGCTTGTCCGAAAGATTCCAATTGGGCCTGAGCAAGCTGACCGTGAAACATCAATGAGAATGCCGTCACATATGTGTTCGGATCATCGCTGTGCAACGACACCCGATATTGCTCAAGATCGAACCCGATGCCACCCAGTGAATCCGGCACGATCACCGGGCCCGAGACGCTTACACTCTGCGCTGTGACCGGACTACTCAAAAGTAAACAAACCAGGAAAAAACTGGCTACCGTTGCTGATTTACGCGATATTCGGTGCGCGAATACCATGCTCCCCAGGAGGATAAGAAAGATGCTTCCTGGCTCGGGTACGCCAATCCGGACAGGCTCGAGGGTGATTGGCTCCTCGTTTTCGTTGAGAAATACTTCGCCAGTCATGGTCACTACAGTACCAGGTGCTAGTACGATTTGGGCAATCTGAAGAGACGGAGCTTGTATGTTAGGATCAATGGAGACGAGATTGCTGAGAAGACCCTCCGCTAATCCGCTGTCAGGCTTCGTAAGGTTCAATATTGGCCCTTCCACAGGAGGCAGATTTGGAGGGTCTTCAATGATCAAGCCACCGACGAAATGTGAGTCCTGGGCGATCGCATCCAATCCTAATGGCACGGCATCTTCAAACTGAGGTGTCGGTTGCGCCGGGGGATTGCTAAAAGCAAAATTCTGCACTTGTGCTAGTGTACCAACGAATTGAGTGTTAAATCCTGTTACCTTCACATTCGGATCGTCACTATGCAGTGTCACCCGATATTGCTCCAGTTCGAAACCAATGCCGCCCAATGAATCCGGAACTATCACCGGGCCGGATACGCTAACACTCTGGGCTTGAGAAGTTGTCTCTAGATGGACAATACAAAGCACAAAACCGGCAAACAAACATACTCTCGACATGAATCATCATTCCTCTAAATAACCAGTGAAAGTAACAGCGAACTAGAAGAACCGAGACAATAGCCATCCCTGAAGGCAGCTTAGCTACGCGGCAGGGATCTCAGGCGGTGTTCACTGGCAAAGCAGAAATAATCTAGGCAATAAGGGTGCCAAGGAAGGCAAAGACCCGTCAGTCTGTGGAGACTAGCTGATTGGCCTCAGGCTGTCAAATTTTCTTCGAGCATCGCAAGGCCAGGCAACCACTGCACAGTAGGGCGAGCAGCGCCGACGAGGGCTCGGGACAAACTGGAAAAAGGGACACGGGGATTGGATTCGGATTACCGGCGATGACAATCAACGCGTCGCCGCTAAATGGTTGGCAAGAACCAGGGGGCACGACTAGCTGAGCAATCGCGACCACGTCCGACTGATCTAGACCAGAGATCGTAACTTGATTACTGGTTAGGCCGTAAGCTAAGCCACTGCCAGGAACTCCGTTGGTAATCACACCTTCGGTTGGACCTGGAATTGGTGGGCCTGGCTCAAGTAACGCAGGAAGAAAATGAGTATCTTGAGCAAGCGCCTGAGCACCAAAGGGCGCAACATCGGCACGCTTAGGCGACGGGATATTCGTGCCGAACGCAGCATTCTGCACCTGGGCAAACGTGCCGTTAAATGTCAGGTCGAAGGCCGTGATCGCTGTACCCGTGCCGCCGTTGGCAATCGAATTATCAGCGACAATGGTATAGACATCCAAAGCACCCAGGCCACCACCAAACGCATCACTAACAGAGCCGGAAGGAGCAAGAGTGCCAGTGATGATTAACGCCTTGGTGTTAGAAATGCCAAGTGTGAGCGTTAGGAATAGTGCCACGAGCATAAGACGGAGCTTTATTGGATCTACCCTCACAGAGATGGGTTGCTGTATGCTATTCTACTTGGTCATCGGTCGAACGTCACTATTCACCTACGCCCCCGCGGCAGAATCAAAGAACCACTGCACAACATCGCGAGCAGCGCCGACGAGGGCTCGGGAAACGTGAGTACAATGGGACCTAGGTCACCAGCGACTGTGATAGTCCCTTCCTTGTCGAATGTAGTTACAGGATAAGTGCCACTTAGAACCACTAGCTGAGCGATCGCGACAACAGCCGCTTGATCGTGAGTAGCGATTGCGACCTGATTGCTGGTTAGACCAGAGGCCAAACCGCTACCGGGATAACCAAAAGAGAGAACCCCCTCTGTTGGAGGTGGTATTGGAGGACCAAATTCAACTAAATCAGGCAGGAAGTGAGTGTCTTGAGCGAGCGCCTGAGCATCAAATCTGACGATATCAGAATTTCTGGGAGTAGGAATATTTGTACCGAAACTGCCATCTTGAAACTGGACAAACTCGCCCCAGAAAGTCAGGTCAAAACCAATAATGGGAGCCCCCGTTCCACCGTTTGCGATGGAGTTGTCGGCAACGATCGTCCACACATCAAGTGCCCCAAGGCCACCATTGAACGCATCATAAGTACGACCGGAGTGAGCCCCGGTGAGTCGCCAAGCGTATGCACAGGAAACGGCCATAAAAAGCGACAAAGCAAGACTAACAATGACTATAGACAAAGGGATCCGCATATCTCACCTCCTAATTGATCAGTAACTCCAGCTATTCTATTCACCTACATGAAGATGCCCAACTTCTTCGTTTTATCGCAACGCGCACAAGCAAAAGGGGCATCACACCCAGCAGCGTGAGCGTCATTAATAGTGGAGCGTAAGAGATATGTCTACTTACTGGATTGTATCCTCTTATCTCTACCTGCAGTTGTTTACCGAACTGATCCTACATTGATTTTGGCGCCTCGTCCAAGCTCCGCTCTCGCCGCAGCATTAAACAACCGCTACACAACATCGCGAGTAACGCTGCTGCTGGCTCGGGGGCGGGAATTGTTCCGGCGACTGGAATTGGAGTCGAGTTGCCACCAATGGCAATCGAACCATCAAAAGTACCAACGGGGATCGTACCAGCTGGAACAACAATTTGAGCAATCGCGATCCAGTCCGACTGATCGGGACCAGCGATCGCAACTTGATTACTGGTTAGGCCGTAAGCTAAGCCACTGCCAGGAACTCCGTTGGTAATCACACCTTCGGTTGGACCTGGAATTGGTGGGCCTGGCTCAAGTAACGCAGGAAGAAAATGAGTATCTTGAGCAAGCGCCTGAGCACCAAAGGGCGCAACATCGGCACGCTTAGGCGACGGGATATTCGTGCCGAACGTAGCATTCTGCACCTGGGCAAACGTGCCGTAGAATGACAGGTCAAAGGCCGTGATCGCTGTACCCGTGCCGCCGTTGGTAATCGAATTATCAGCGACAATGGTATAGACATCCAAAGCACCCAGGCCACCACCAAACGCATCACTAGTAAAGCCAGAAGGAGCAAAATGGCCAGTAATGATCAACGCTTGAACGCTGGAGACACACAGAGTAAGCAATAGGAAAAGTGTCACGGCCGCAATGGACTTCTTCACTTCGACTCCCGTCCAACATAGTAGTCTTTGTCCGCTTGAATTCATGGCAACCGGTCTGGCTTCTTAGAAATGGGTCGTCTGTGCAAATTATCACAATCCTCCCGGGCAGTCAAAGAACTGACGTCGGTGGGTAGCATACAGAAGCGTAGACAAGAGGGCATACACCGCCGAATTCGGTTCGGGCACACCAAAGGTACCACAAAATGAAAAAGACTGACCTGCGTTGCCTGCGACGGCAAACAGCCCATCAAAAGTTCCGTTCACCGTGCCGGCGGGAAATACAATTTGGGCGACGAGCACGGTCGGTGCCTGATCAGGCCCCGCAATGCCAACTTGACTGCTGTTCAAGTCTCGAGCTAAGCCACTACCATCAAAACCCAAAGGGGGTGTAATCATGCCCTCGGTCGGCGGGGGAATAGGAGACCCGAGGACGATGAGGGATGCTGCGAAGTGCGTATCCTGAGCAATGAACGCCGGATCAAAGCCATCAAGATCGGAGAGCAGCGGCGTCGGAAGATGCGTGCCGAAGATATCTCGCTGCACCTGGGCAAATTCGCCTTCAAAGCTGACGACCAAGGCCGTGATCTTTGTAAACGAATCCGGAGCGTGAACATAAATCTGGTACACGTCCAACATGCCACCTCCCAAATCACCCAGCGTGTCGGGGACCTGAAACGCTGGCAAACGGTGGCCTGTCGCCCGCGACGATTGAAAGCCGTAAGCGGATCCGAGCACACAATAGACGCATAGAATCACTGTGCCACGCAGCATGACATCCCCGTGAATCAGTCAGCCTGCGGAACTGCCCTCAGGAACAGAGTCTAGTCCATTAGCTAAGAACCTGTCAAATTTTCCGCCGACGACCTGCGTGAAGTAGCGAAATGCTTACAAACAGCACAGCCGAGGTCGGTTCGGGAACGCTCGTAATTGTCGCGGACAGGGACATGCCGCTGCTCACTGACATGCCATGTTGCATCTGCCAAAGAAGAAAATCTTCGCCGTCGACGTCACCATCGCCATCGGCATCACCGTCGGCACGCGTTGCCCCCGTGGACATGCCGTAGTTGGAAGACCAGTAGGCCAGGTCGCTTCCGTCAACATCGTCGTCGTTGTCGAAATCAGCTAAGAGCCCTTCAGTAATCGTGACTAATTGGTTGGGGGACACATTCGTAAACTCTTGCGTATAACCGCTGGGCCAAGTGATGGAAATCGAATCGATAGTACCCGCCAGGTTGCCAAGTCCAACATGCACAGTCATGTCACTCTGCGCCAGATAATGGCTGCCACCGTTTACATCGCGATAGATCTCGTCACCCGCGACGTTACTATTGGGATCGATGACAATTTGTGCTCCGATGCCATCCTTATTGCTAATGTTGCCAACCGTTTCGATCTTCAGCCAGGCATTGCCATTGCTTCCGCTCGTGTTGATTGTGTCGTTCCGATAAAGGACCGGTGCGCCAATGTTGTTGACATTGAACAAGTCGAGGTCGCCATCGTTGTCGTAGTCGAAGCTGAGCAGTGCCTTGCCTGAACCAGTATCGGTGAGCCCTTCGGCAGTAGCGACTTCTGTGAAGCTGCCCGCCCCATCATTCCGCCAAAGTCTCATCTGATCGGTATTGAATTGGTAATCTTCGTCGGCTGGATCGTTGTAGCCAAGGAAATCGACGCCGTTGGTCATCGACAGATCGAGATCGCCGTCGTTGTCGTAATCGAGCCACACAGCCCCCCACCCCCAGCCGCCATCGCGTACCCCAGCGGAATCTGTTTGGTCACTAAACTGGCGATTGCCATCGTAGCGGTAGAGTCGATTTCCCGATCCATCCCAAGTACACGATCCATCGTCGCAAGGTTCGTTTGGGTCATGGATCGAGGTAACAAACCAGTCGTAGTCGCCATCGCCGTCGTAATCCCCGACAGCCGATCCCATGCCATTCTCGTCCGTTGCCACCCCCGAGGTGGCCGTACCGTCAGAAAACGTTCCGTCTCCATTGTTCCAAAACAGCCGGCTGGAATGAAAGTCTCCCGCCACGAGCAAGTCATCCCAACCATCCTTGTCGATATCAACAAAGCGGGACGAAAACGACCATACTCCCTTAAAAATCGTGCCATCCGCGGTATAGGCCTGGTCGGTTGCTAGAGATACCCCCGCGGCTAGCGTTGTGTCTTCAAAGTAACCGGCAGAGCCTCCACCGAGGTTCCTCAACAGGCGTGCACCGGTGTAGCTGTCTGGAACCTCGCCACCTGGTGTGAGACGGTGTCCCCAGTCGTTGGTATGGATGTCTAAGTAGCCGTCTCTATCGTAATCTCCAAACGAAACACTATTTCCACGACGACTGCCCGAGAAAGCTGGGTCGATGTCAACATCTGCATTACGAGCCACAGCTTGTTCGGTGAAACCTCCCAGGCCATCGTTGATATACAAATAGTATTGATCGGTAAAAACGGAGGTCACGTACAAATCCAGATCGCCATCATTGTCGATATCGCCAGCTGCCGCCCCATTTGTTTTCGTCGGTATGGTAAAGCCAGCTCCGGCCGATACATCGGTGAAAGTGCCGTTCCCATTGTTCATGTACATCATGTCGGTCCCGTTCATCCGCGTCGCGAATAGATCGATCCAACCATCGCCATTGAAGTCGGCAGCTGTTGCGCCGCCACTCATTCGGTCTGAGAATGGACCTGGAGGGCCGGGAATTTGAGTGTGGTTTATCCCCGCACCTGCAGTTACGTCAATGAACGTTTGCGCTCGTGATTCCAACTGGATACACAACGCTGTTAGACCCGCCAGCATGTATACAACGCACACTGTTAGCACTGAGCGTAGCTGGGAAAGAAGGAATGCCTGATCTTCTGAACTCATAGTTTCTTCTGCTCCGTACCTGTACCCATACGAGTTCTTCGCGTCTCCGTATTCCATTTTAGACACTGCCCACCAATTCGTCCTTACGCCATTTCAACACACTCTTGGATATGAAAATCATGCCCTTGCAAAACCGCCCTAATCCGATTCAGAGATAGCCTTTTGAATGTGCAAGAAGAGGGTCGAAGAAAATTAGGGCAGAAACAAAAAAAGGTTCCCTCGCCCGTAGACGAGGGAACCTTTGAAACTTACATGTTGACTGATCTAACTCCGATCAATCTAACTCATATCGTTGCTTGTCTTAGACAAGACGACGACGGTTGGCCAAGAACCCAACAAGGCTCAAGCCAGCCAGAGCGATTGTGCCTGGCTCAGGAACGCCGATGACTCCAGCGACTGGAATTGGAGTGGAGTTTCCAGCGATAGCAATTGTACCTTGGAAGGTACCAGCTGGTACTGTACCAGCCTGAACAACAATCTGAGCGATTGCTACAGCTTCAGCTTGGTCTAAACCACCAATGGCAACTTGGCTACTGAGTAGTCCAGAGGCCAATCCACTGCCGGGAGCCCCATTGGTGATAATACCTTCTGTTGGTGGTGGAATCGGTGGACCTGGCTCAACGAGCGTTGGAAGGAAGTGTGTGTCTTGAGCAAGAGCATCAGGACCAAACGCAGCTACGTCAGATTGCTTCGGGGATGGGGTGTTCGTTCCAAAGGTAGCATTCTGCACCTGGGCGAAAATACCATCGAACGTGAGGTCCATAGCAGTTACAGGTGTGCCTGTACCACCGTTAGCTACCGTGTTATCGGCAACGATTGTGTACACGTCAAGCACACCCAAGCCGCCACCGAAGGCGTCGTTTACCTGACCAGATGGTGTGAGGTTACCCGTGATAATCAACGCGTTTGCGCTGGATACACCCAATACAAGCGTAGCTACAATAGCTAGTGCGACAAGTTTTTTCATTAGATCACATCCTCATGAATTACAAATGTTTCGATCGTGCAGAAACAGATACTATCTTTCTTCGCAGGATCACATTAACCAAATTAACTATAAGTGCCTCAGTTCGTTCCGAAACAAACTGATTAGTTACTAAACCTACGCTCGTCGTCGGCGGAGAGCCCAAGGAGCAACTCCAAACAGAGCGAGCAGTGCTGTGGTTGGCTCAGGAACAGCACCAACTGCAGCAGGTGTGCCGGAACCGACAGCCAAGCTAGCAGCCAGAGCACCAAGGTCAGCAATGTCAACGTCGCCGTCACCATCGGTGTCGCCGTCGTTCCATCCGCCTACGCCACCAGCCAAGGAACCAGCCAAGGTACCAAGGTCAGCAATGTCGACGTCGTTATCGCGGTCTGTATCACCTGCGAGCAGACCAGCACCATTTGGATCTTCCAACCCGAGCGTGTTAAGCGAATCGCCGCGAATGTTGAAAGTGTTGATACTAGAACCAATGATGGCTCCATTAGGATCAATTTCAGTAGCAGCTGCCAGAACAGCTAGCGGACGAACGTCAAGGAAGGATCCAGTTGCAATAACTGTTGCATCGTCCCAGACGGAATTGCCCAGAGGATCAGGACCCTGGTTGGATGCAGCAGCAGCAAGACCGACGTTTCCGACAAGCCCGGCATTCGGGTCTTGACCGTAAACAAATTCAACGAAGTCCGGGCCATTCGGATCGGTGAAGGTACCAATTTGAAGGACTCCGCTGTTGATGGAATGGCCAATGCCAGCATCGACGGTTCCAGCGGCTGGAATTGTGCCGTCTTCAATTCGTACTACTAGTCCGGCGATGCCATTCGCATTGTCAGACTTGGCTACCAGAGTCCAAGATCCACCGTCGTTGGGATCGGCGGGATCAACGTAGTTTAGGTTAAGAGCTACATCGACGCCGGCATTTGCGGCGTTGATGCCAAAAGCTGCCAGAGCGACAGCGCACATAGACAATATCAGACAATGTTTCATGTTCATTACTCCAATTCCCCGTCTCATGAGGTCGAATTAATCCTAAGCGAGATACTGATTAGTTAGTTTGTTGGGGGATGAATGGTTAAAGGGTCAACTATACGGTTAATCTCACGCAACAAAAAAATGCTTATCTTATAGCGAAGAAGCCTGCCCCACGCGTGATGCGACCCCGTCCTTTAATTCATACGGACTCGGGTCGACACAAGTGATTTATAACCTGCTGTCGCCGTGGTATTAATCTCTCGAGTCGCTAGAAAGATAAGATTCCCGTCTGGCTGACACAATGTCTGCCATTCCTCCTCACACTTTACCAAGGAATAAGCGGCTTGCAACAGTTTTGCATGTCAAGAAATAGAGTTTTTTTAGGAAAGGGGGCCAGAATGGGCGAAGAATTCCATTTTCTGCTTTACTCCTAACAACTTACGACCAATGGCCGGTTGCGGGAATTTTGAGAATTTTCTTACTTTCCTCGGTGCTCGTTTGGTGAAAAACCACCCCATTTTCGCTTTGGCGAGACACGGGGCCACAAGATCAGATAAAACCGCGTCTCGATGCGATTTCGCTCGCTTAATGCCACTTGGATCTTGCTTACCACCAAGGTGACAACGGTGTGTCATAGACTGTCCCGCCCGTTGTTTGCCAATCCCAGGGGGGACTAAGGAACCCTTCTTTTCGCTGGCAAAGTCAACTTTGTATTCACTCGTGACAACAGCTCACGCTCATTACGGTAGTTGCGTTACTAGCGAACGCTTATACTTCTCGGTCGAACTTTCATTGAGCTAAATGCGTCTGCTAAACACTCAGGCCGGACGCGACTTCCCACTGCTCAAGTAAGTAGTCCAATACGTAAGTAATCCAATAAATTGACATCTAATAGGTGACGAGCCACTCATGTTAACTGTCGTTTTGCCGGATGGTAGTCGGCGCGAATTCAACACTCCCACCACTTCCTACGATGTTGCCGCCGAGATCGGCGCAGGGCTAGCCAAGGCCGCTGTGCTGGCAGAAGTCGATGGGCACCAAGTGGACCTTCACTCGCCGCTGCCTTCCGACGGCGAAGTCCAACTCAAGCTATTCACCAATCGCGATGCCGAATCACTAGACGTCATGCGGCACAGCGCCGCCCACGTGATGGCGCAAGCGGTGATGCGACTCTATGACGGAGTGAGCCTGGCATTCGGCCCTGTGACTGGAAACGGTTTTTACTACGACTTCAATCTAAAGCATCCCATTAGCGAAGAGGACTTTCCCAAAATCGAAGCGGAGATGAAAAAAATCGTCTCGGCCGATGAGAAATTCGAACGTCTAGAACTGCCGCGCAGCGATGCGATCGGCCTTTGCAAAGAAATGGGCCAGGCCTTCAAGGTCGAACATATTCAAACCGGCCTGGCGGACGAGGAGAGTCTATCTTTCTACCGTCAGGGAGAATTCGTCGACCTTTGTCGCGGCAAACACATTCCTAGCACGCGTCACATCGGCAAAGCGTTTAAGCTACTTAGCGTCGCAGGCGCCTACTGGAAAGGCGATCAAAGCCGCGATCAATTGCAACGGCTCTACGCCACTGCTTTTTTCGACAAGAAAGAGTTGCAGGCGTATCTCACCCAGCTAGAAGAAGCGAAAAAACGGGACCATCGCGTCCTGGGTAAGCAATTGGAACTGTTCACCGTCAATCCAACCGTGGGTTCCGGATTGATTCTGTGGCTGCCGAAGGGAGCCGTCATTCGGCAAACCCTCGAAGACTACCTAAAGGATGAACTCACCAAAAGAAAGTACGAGGCGGTTTACACGCCCAACATCGGCCGCGTCGAACTCTACGAGATCTCGGGACATTATCCGTACTACAGCGATAGCCAATTCGCACCGATCGACATGGAGGACGGCGAGCGTTACCTGCTGAAGCCGATGAATTGCCCGCACCACATTATGATCTATAAGTCGAAGCCGCGCAGCTATCGCGACTTGCCAGTGCGGCTCGCAGAGTTTGGTACCGTCTATCGCTATGAACAGTCCGGCGAACTGAATGGGATGACGCGGGTACGCGGATTTACCCAAGACGACGCCCACATTTTCTGCACCGAAGACCAGGTTGCCGAGGAGTTCACCAGCTGTCTGGAGATGACCCAAGGAGTCCTCAAATCGTTGGGCATGGACAAGTATCGAGTGCGACTTGGATTTCGCGATCCAGACAGTAACAAATACGTCGGCGACGAACAGCTTTGGGATCGAGCAGAAGCCGCGTTAAAAGAAGTGTGCGAATCGATGGATTTGCCAGACATGTCTGTCGAGCCCGGGGAGGCAGCCTTCTACGGTCCCAAGGCCGATTTTGTGGTGACCGACTGCATCGGACGCGAATGGCAGCTTGGCACGGTCCAACTCGATTACAACTTACCCAGTGCCGATCGCTTTGACCTCGAGTATGTAGGTGCCGACAACGGAGCCCATAAGCCGGTGATGATTCACCGTGCCCCGCTGGGATCGATGGAACGGTTTATCGCGGTGTTAATCGAGCATTTTGCCGGGGCGTTTCCGCTCTGGCTGGCCCCTGAACAGGTACGCGTGCTGACGGTCAGCGAAAAATCCGAAGATTATGGCCGGGAGGTGGAGCGAAAGTTCGCCGCCGAGGGTTTCCGCGTCACCGCCGACTACCGGGGTCAGAAATTGGGGGCGAAAATCCGCGAGGCCCAGCTCGGCTTGATCCCCTACATGATGGTGGTGGGCGAAAAGGATGCTCAAAACGGCACTGTCACCGTGCGAGACCGCATCGAAGGCGATCTGGGAGCCATGCCCTACGCCGAGGCTGTAGCCAAGCTCAAACAAGAAGTAGCAGACAAAACAGTGCGTCAGGTAGCGAAAAGCGAGGGAGCGACCTTAGTTGACCGAGGGCCGAGGAACGAGTACTAGCAATTGAGGGCGGCACTCTGGATACATCACCAAAACTTGGAGTGGCAGGGCTGTGTATTGATACTGTCTTGCTAAGGACCCAAAAAGAGGAAAAGAGATAGGGGGATGCTGGAGATGACGGAGGTGGCTTGTTCCAGCACCAGCATGCTCCAGATGGCAGGGGGAGACTCTAGCCACCCTCATGTAGATATTCGTGCAAAAACATGTTTATCGGTGCAAGATTCCTTCGTTTTTCAGTTCGTCCCTGAACCAATGGATCGATTACCCTCGAAAAATAGATGACCGATCGCTCTAAGCCATTTTTGGGAGCCTGCCCCAGAAGAGACTATCCCCACTATCTCCAACATCCCCCCATCTCCTTGATCCGCCTTGGCAAGACACTGCTAAAACACTGACCATCTCTGGGCTGTGTTGACTCGCAGGCACTCTTCCGCAGATACTTAGGGGTCGCCGGGCACCGCACACGGGTAAGCTATACTGCACCATCGGACTGGCAGACAGCCCAGAAAACACTCGACCAAGCACCAAAAAACTTTCAACAACCCATTCGGAGAACAAGAAAATCGAACGCAAGCAGCAACGGATCAACGATCAGATCCGCACGACTCCTCTCAGAGTAATTGGTGACGACGGTTCACAATTAGGCGTCCTCAGTCGCGACGATGCCCTGGAACAGGCACGAGAGATTGGTCTCGATTTAGTCGAGGTGGCTCCCCTAGAGAAGCCACCCGTTTGCCGCATCATGGATTTCGGCAAATTCAAATACCAACAGAAAAAGCGGCAACACAAGGGCCATGTTCATCATGGCAAGAACAAGGAAATCCGGCTCCGCCCGAAAATCGGCGAGCACGACTTCGAAACCAAGCTCAACCGCGCCCGCAAGTTCCTGGAAGACCGCGATAAGGTTATCTGCTCGGTCATCTTCCGCGGCCGCGAAAATGCCCATGTCGACGAAGGTTTCAAGCTGGTCGAACGTTTGGTCAAAGAGCTGGAAGACGTTTCCAAGATCGAGCAAAACGCCGCCATGCACGGCCGGCGGATCGTGGTAATCCTGGCGCCGAAGTAATTGCCCTGGTAGATCCCGAGCCAGAGGGAAAGCCCCATCTGGCGAGAGACCACCTTTTCTCTCCCCTTATTTTTGCTAGAATACGGGGCTACTGAATATCCCAGCCTGCTGCGCTATCAACTAGCCAGCCTTGCTCATAAGAAATTAAAGGTAAGATCATGCCCAAGCAAAAGACCCACAAAGGCACTAAAAAACGCTTCCGCCTGTCTGCCAAAGGCAAGGCCAAGCATCGTAGTGCCGGCACCAGCCACTTGGCTTCGCGGATGGACCAGAAGCGTAAGCGTAACCTGCGCGGCACAACGGTCACCACGGACTCGAATTCCAAGATCATCAAAGAAGCTTTGGCCGGAAATAGCTACTAAATCAGCAACCGTCTGATCAATCAAACCAATCACGCCGGGTAGAAACGCCTTTCACCGTAAAGGGGCCTGGGCTTGAACACGTAACGCGAGGGTTCCTCCAATGAGAACCACCAAAGGTAGTGCCCGTAATCGGGCGAAGAATCGACTTTTCAAGAAAACTAAAGGCTATGTCGGCGGTCGGGGCACGCTGCTCCGGACTGCCAAGGAAACGCTCGTGCGGGCCGAGGCCTATGCCTTCCGCGACCGACGCGTTCGCAAACGCGAATTCCGCAAGCTTTGGATCATTCGTATCAACGCCGCTGCACGCGAACGGGGTTTGCGTTACAGCGAATTCGTGAATGGGCTCAAGAAAGCCAACGTGGAACTAGACCGTAAGATGCTTTCTGAAATGGCTATTCACGATCCGTCTGCATTCGATGCGGTCGTCGAAAAGGCACGCGAAGCACTTGCTGCCTAGCCGCATTCCCACGACGCACCACGAGCACCCAAGGCAATAGTCGTGGCTCTCGACGATTTTCTAGCTCAACTGGACACGCTTGCCAGCGAAGCCAAACAAGGGTTCGCAGCGGCCACGTCCGCCGATGCGCTGGAAGAGATCCGCATAGAATACTTGGGCGCCAAGGGCGGCCAGCTTCGCGAAGTGCAAAAAGGGCTAGGCAAGGTCGACAAGACGGATAAACCTGCTGCTGGAAAACGCTTTAACGAAGTGAAAACACTCGTCGAGGCAGCCTGGAACGAAGCGCAGTCGCGGCTCGAGTCGAAGGCCGGCTCTACGGCTGACGACTTCGATGTGACTCTTCCCGGCAAACCAGTGCGACTAGGCCGATTGCATCCCATCACGCAAACCATCCGCGAGATGAAAGAGATCATGGGCCGTCTCGGCTTCACGGCCGTCGAGGGCCCGGAGATTGAGGACGACTGGCACAACTTCGAAGCACTGAACATTCCGCTTTCGCATCCGGCACGCGACCCGCTCGACAATTTCTATTTGAGTACCGGTGCGGCCACGATGGCGGTCGGCAAGAACGACTCGCCGCTATTGCTCCGCAGCCAAACCAGCACCGTGCAAATTCGCGTGATGGAAACCACCCCGCCGCCGGTGCGGATCATCTCGTTGGGTCGGGTCTATCGCCCCGATACGGCCGATGCCACGCATTACCCGATGTTCCACCAGATTGAAGGGTTGTTGGTTGATAAGGGCGTCACCATGGCCGACCTCAAGAGTGTTTTACGGTTGTTCTGCCAGAGTTACTTTGGCGGCAGCGACGAAGTGCATGTCCGCTTTCGCCCCTCGTTCTTTCCGTTCACGGAACCAAGCGTCGAAGTCGACATGAATTGGCAAGACGCAGAAGGAAACAGTGGTTGGATGGAAATGGGCGGTGCCGGCATGGTCGATCCCAACGTGCTCCGTGCCGTGGGGTACGATCCCGAAGAAGTCACCGGCTTTGCCTTCGGACTCGGCGTGGAACGCATCTGTATGCGGCAACACGGAATTACCGATATTCGAGCGCTCTATCAGAACGACGTTAGATTTCTCGAACAGTTCTAGTGCGTTCGTTGAGCATTTGAACCACAAAGACACGAAGGACACAACGGGATATCACGACTGATAACGTAGTACATAAGAACTAAGTTCAAATCATGAGGGCCACTTTGGACGCGCTGCATTTGTTTAGTCTCTTCGTGCTCTTCGTGTCTTCGTGGTTTGTTTGAAATTAGACCTAGCCGAGCGAACCAAAAACATGTGGGTATCCTGGAATTGGCTGAAAGACTACGTCGATCTCGATATGAGCGTCGATGAGCTTACCGATCGCCTTACGCTCAGTGGGTTGAACCTCGAGGGCGTTGAGAAAATCGGCGACGATGTGGCCATCGATTTAGAAGTCACCAGCAATCGCCCCGATTGCTTGGGGCATATTGGCGTGGCCCGCGAGATTTCGGTGCTCTATCAGACGCCACTGAAGACTCCTGAAATCGATTTGCCGGCTGGGGGTGAGGATGTTTCCGGTCTGACAAAAGTCTCCGTTAAGAGCCCCGCGCTGTGCCCGCGTTACACCGCACGGGTAATCCGCGGTGTGAAGATTGGACCCAGTCCCGATTGGTTGGTAAGCCATCTACAGTCGCTTGGCATCGCAGTTGTCAATAACGTAGTGGACATTTCCAACTATGTGATGATGGAATGCGGCCAACCACTGCATGCCTTTGATTTCGCAAAGCTGGCCGGCCCTGAGATTATTGTGCGAGAGTCGCAGGCCAAAGAAAAATTCACCGCGATCAATCATCAGGAGTACGAACTCCCCACCGGCACTTGTGTCATTGCCGATGCCAAACGGGCCGTGGCACTTGCCGGCGTCATGGGTGGTGCCGATACCGAGGTTAGTGATGCGACGACCGAGCTTTTGATCGAAGCGGCCGATTTCGACCCACTCTCTGTCCGCACCACAGCACGAGCACTCAATCTGCACAGTCCGTCGTCCTATCGTTTTGAACGGGGCGTTGACCCGTTGGGGATCGATTGGGCCAGCCAACGTTGCTGCCAGTTGATCTTGGAAATCGCAGGCGGCGAGTTGTGCGAAGGAATGCTGGATGTCGGCATGCAGTGGAAACCCCTGGAGCCCCTCAAACTGCGCTTTCCAGAACTTCTCCGCGTTCTGGGCATTGAAATCCCACCACAGACCGTTAGCAAGATCCTTACGGACTTAGGCTGTGAGGAAACACATACTTGCGATCACTGCGTAAAAGTGGTGCCACCTAGTTGGCGTGCTGATCTTACGCGTGAAATCGATCTCGTCGAGGAAGTCGCCCGGATTCACGGCTACGACAAGATCCCTGAAGATGCTGGGGTAAAGATGGTGGCCTCCACACGAAGCCGAGAAGATCTCGTGCTCGATCGGGTCAGGCAGGCTCTCGTTGCAGCAGGTTTCGACGAAGCCATGACGCTCAGCACCGTGGAGTCCGATTGGCTGGAAGCCTATCGCCCGTGGTCGACTGCTGAGCCACTCGAGACAAGCACTGCCGTCCTGCGACGAGCTAACTACCTGCGTCAGAGCCTAGTCCCTAGTTTGCTTGCCGCTCGGCGGACCAACGAAACACTATTCAACCATCAGGTCGAGTTATTCGAAATTGCCAATGTCTATTTGCCGGTGAAGGGAGAAATCCCCGACCAACGCCGCATGTTGGCACTCACCTGCGGAGATGGATTCCTGGCACTCAAAGGCGTGCTCGAAACCATCATTCAATCCATTGCTCCTGGCAGCACGTTAGAGACTAAGTCCAAAGACGAAGCCTTCTTTTCTGCGGGCAGAGGTAGCGAGCTGGAGTTAGACGGAAAACTGCTGGGCTATCTAGGAGAGGTTAGCGAGTCGGGACTTGCCAGTTTCGAATTACGGGGTGCTGCGACCATTGCTGAGATCGATCTCGCAGTTCTAGTGGAAGTCGCCCAATTAATTCGGCAAGTCGATCAGCTCTCACCCTATCCACCCGTGGGGCGCGATCTCAATCTGGTCGTCGACGAAAAAGTCCGTTGGGCCGCCATTGATCGCATTGTCCGTAAATGCAGCAGCGAGTTGCTCGAACACATCTCTTTCCAGGAAGTCTATCGAGACGAAAAACGCATCGGCACCGGCAAGAAAAGCTTGCTGTTTTCAATTCAGCTTCGTTCGGACGGAGGAACACTCACGAACGAGCAAGCAGATGCAGTGCGAGAGAAGATCGTTGCCGAGGCCGGCAAAGAACTCGGCGCCGAATTGCGGGCATGACCGACGCTCATGTAACCATCCCCGATCTCCTTCGCCACTCAGCTTCTCGCTGCGGCGACCAGCCAGCGATAGCCACCATCTCCGAAGGCCACTTGCGTTGGCACACCTGGCAGGAGTTGGCGACGGACATACAAAGCATGGCCGACGGCCTAGCTAAGAGCGGGGTAGGGCAGGGGGAGCGCGTTGCTCAGTACGCACCCAACAGTTATGAATGGATTTTGGCGGACCTCGCCATTCTTTCGCTCGGTGCGGTACACGTGCCCCTGCACGCTTCGCTAATTCCGCGACAGGCCCTTGAACTCTTCGAGCGTGCCGATGCTCGGCTCCTGATTGTCGATGAGCCGGAACAGTTGGAAAATGGACTTTCCGGGCGCATCACCACGCACGGTGCGTTACGCTCCACTTCACGTACCCTACATGATTTGTCGGATCGTTCCGTTGAGCCCGACAGCCTCGCTACGATACTTTTTACTTCCGGAACAACCGGCAAGCCGCGTGGGGTGATGCTCAGCCACCGCAATCTCGTTTGCAATGCGATTGCGACTGGGAAAGCGGTCGGGGCCTCGTCAGAAGAAACGCGACTTTGCTTCTTACCTCTCAGCCACATCTACGCCCGTACTTGCGACCTCTATAGCTGGCTACATCGCGGCACGAGACTGGTGCTAGCCGAGAGTCGCGATACGATCATCCGCGATTGTCAGCTCGCGGAGCCCACCGTAATCAACGGCGTACCTTACTTCTATCAAAAGGTTGCCGATGAGTTGCATGCGGCCGGAAAAACTACCGAGCCGGGAGTCGTGCAGAAGTTACTGGGGGGCAATCTAAAACGCTGCTTCTGTGGTGGGGCTGCCATCGCACCCGCCGTAGAAAAGCTATTCGAAACGCAAGGTCTCCCCATTCTCTCGGGCTACGGTCTTACCGAAGCGGCCCCCGTGGTGACCGCCACTTCGCCCACAAACTACCAGCCTGGTTCAGTCGGAAAGCCGCTCGCGAATCTCCAAGTCGAGCTGGCTCGGGACGGCGAAGTTCTTGTCCAGGGACCGAGTGTGATGACAGGTTATTGGCGGGACGAACAGGCGACCGCGGAAGCCCTGGCGGATGAATGGCTACATACCGGGGACCTGGGTGAGTTCGCCCCCTCAGGGAATCTGCGTATCGTAGGCCGCAAGAAGGAGTTGATCGTTCTCTCCACAGGCAAGAACGTCGCACCAACCTCTATCGAACAGCGGCTCTCAAGCTCTCCTCTCATCGAACATGTTTGCGTCTTCGGTGAAGGTCACAAATGCCTGGTGGCCCTGGTCGTTCCCAACCCAGAGATGCTTCGCAGAGAAATCCGCGAGCGCCGCTTGTGGGTTTGGTCGAAGCGTCGAGCAGTCACTCACCCGGTAATTCGCAAGCTCTATCGCGAAGAGATCGATCGCTTGCTGGAAGGTACAGGCCATGAAAACCAGGTTGGTCCATTCACAATACTCACCCGTAATTTCTCGAAAGAGGCGGGAGAGTTGACTCCGAAAATGAGCCTCTGTCGAGAGAAAATTGCGAACAGTTTTGCGGCTCAACTCGATCATCTATTGGCCGGGCTGAGCGCTCAGTAACATGCTCCGAATTACCCATTGGCGAAGTGCAGTTTAGTTTCCCTTACCCACGCGCGAAACAATCTCATCAGCCACAATTTCGACATTCGGAGCATGCCGACCGTCACAGTCGTCAGAACCCATACTGATAGCGAAAATCGCTTTGACCCGAGGCCGCCAGCGACCTATATATTCTTGCGAAACCTTCTGCGCGATAGGTCTTTCTGACGAGGGAGACTCCCTAAGTCGCGCGGCTAGGACACGAAACGTTTCGGCACCCTCGGCAACCCCATATCGTCATGGAAGAATCTCAAACTCCGATTGAATCAGCGGAATCTCGTTCCGCAGAAACTGCGGAGACTCTGCGCGATCTGCGCGTGAAAGCCAATAAGGTGCTCCAGGCTCAACTTCGCCGTATTGAAGAGACTGAGGCGGAGCTAGGCAAACGTATTGAACAGATTGTCGCCGAGTTGGGGAACGACTCGCAAACCCATGAGGAAGCTGGTGCACAGCTCTTAGAATTAAAGGAGCAACTCGACGAGAGAGACCAAGCTCTGCAGGCAGCGGAATCCCAGATTGCTGAGCTACGCGAGCAAATCTCCCAGCAAGAGTTAGACCAACAGAACGAACAATCGACCGAACAGCTACGACTTGCCGAAGAGTTGGCCGAGCTCAATAAGAGTTTTGAGTCAAGCGAGCAACAACGCGATCAGCTGAGCCAGACTCTGGAACTGCTGCAGCAAGAGCAGGACCAAAGCGTCCAGCAGATTAGCGCGCTAACCAGTGAACTCTCTGAAAAACAAGAGCACCATGACGAGCTTGCTCAGTTGCGCGACCAGCTTACCGCCGAGCTAGAGCAAATCCGTGAACTGCTGGAGACTTCCAAATCAGAAACATCACGTCTCAGTGATCAAGTCGAGGAAACCAACGAGCAGCGTGACGAAGCAGAACGCGAATGTGCGAGGCTCAACGACCAGATCGAGAAGTTCACGACCCAGCACGAAAATGTCGAAAACGACAAGAACGTGCTGGCCAGCGAGATCGAACAGCTTCGCACACAGCTTACCGAACTGGGAAGTGAACGAGATAGCCTCGCCGCCGAACTCAAGGGCGCCCGGGCGAGTCTAGAAGATTCTTCCGAACAACAAACACAAGCACAATCTCAGCTCCGCGAGCAACTCGCCGACGCCCTAGCTGGCCACTACGAGTTGGAGCAGCAGCTCTCGACGCTTACTGAGCAACTCGAGTCGGTTCAGCAAGAGCAACAACAGGCGGCCAGTGAACTTACCGCCAAGACGCAAGAAATCGTCACGCTCAACGAAGCTTTGCAGACACTCGAAGACAGCCACAAACAGCAACTCGACGAACTTACCGAAGAACTTGAGCAGTCGAACCGCAAATGTGAATTGGCTCTTTCGGACGTCCACAAGTTAAAGAAAGCCAATGCCGAGCTTACCGAAGAGCTAAGTCAGCGTCCCGAGAATGGCACGCAAGAAACCCCGGAACTTGTCAGCCTGCGTGCGGAACGCGATGCCCTGGCTGAACGCGTCGAGCAGCTTGAAAATGCTGCTGCAATGCCTACCGAGCAGGGCGAAATCGAAGAGCTGAATGACCTACAGAGGCGTTTCGAAATGGCTGTGGAAGACCTCCGCAGCCTAAAACAGGAAAACGAATCGCTCAAAGAGCAAATGGAGTCGCAGTCAGCGATCCCTACTTCGCCCGCAGACGCCAGTGGAACAGGTGGTGGTGGCCTCGATTGGCAGGCGCAGAAGGCAAGGCTTCTCCAAGAACTTTCAGAAGAGGATGGTCAGTCCGCTTCGCCGCAGCGACAAGAAGAGCGGGCCACGATCGAAGGCACAATTTCGATCACTGATAAGGTCATCGCCGACAAAGACCGCGAGCTAGCCGAGCTGAAGCAACAACTCCGCTCGCAACCAACCGCAGGTCCGAGCGAGGCAGACGTCGAGACAATCCGTGCAGAAGCACGTCGCGAAGCCCAAGAAGAGTTGTTCGAGAAAGATGAACTAATCCAAACAGAACGGGCTCGCCTGGCCGAATTACAAAAAGAGTGGAAGGATAAGCTCCGACAGGCAGAACTAGAGATTTCCGTGCAGCGTGCCGAAATCGCCCGCGAGAAGGCGAAACTCGAAGAGCAGCAGAACTTCTTTAACGAACAAAAAGAAGACGAAAACTCCCCCGAAAAACCACGTCGACGTTGGCTGTCCGCCTTGGGCATCAAGGACGAAGAAGACGAGTAGCAATAGCAGTTCTAGATTCTTTCAAAGCCGAACTGTTTGTGAACACTGAGCCGACGGCGCTAGCCGCGGGTATTTCAGTGGCTTGGCGAACTCTGAGGCTACCCGCGGCTAGCGCCGTCGGCTCATTCATGCCATCAATTTCTTAAGGATCCACCGCGTCGCCATCGAGGCGGTAGATAGCTCGCGTCACGCCATCGAAGTCTTTGAACTCTTCGAAGCTGAATTTCCCCTCCACCGCCACCGGGCGGATCGAGTATTCGGCCGTTTTCCCTGGCTTCATGTGCACCAGAATGCAATCGTAGAGCGCCGCCCCGGGTCCGAAACAGCATTCAAGATTGTCACGCACCAGCACAAACTGCTTGAGTCCGCGCTTCTTCATCGTGGGATAGATATAGCCACGAATGCGAATTTTCTTGCCGAATGTTTCCTCAATTTTCGGCGTCAGCATTGAGCGTTGAAAAGTCTCTGTCTTCTCCATCTCGAACTTGATGTCGTCGAAGGTCTTTTCGTGGTAGCGGGTCCCCTCGGCACTGTTGGGACTGGAACTACTTGTGGAATTCCCTGTGGCAGAGGCAATCGAGGTAGATCGATTGCACCCCAGGCACGCAAGCACCAGGCATCCGAGGAGCAGCAAGGCCATTCGCTGGGCAATCATTCCAGATGATCCGCTTCGAGTTCGTAAACAGGGTGTCCCACGCCGAGTCCCAAGTTCTCCGGATGAATCCGAAGCGTGCCGCCGGTGCGGAAAATTCTCGTCGAATAGTCGGTCGTCAGATTGTCAACGGTCTCCACCAAGACCTGGTCAAAGAATTGCACGCTGGACAAATCGCCAAAACAACACTGCTCATTATCCCGAACTAGCAGAAACTTGTCGACGTTGTGTCGCCTGGGAGTAGAATCGGCCCGCATATAGCCTTTGATAAAGACCTTCTTGCCATCCAATTTCTGAATATCGCGAGGAATGAGGTTATTGCCGCGCCGTTCGACCTCGTCAGGCCGCATTTCTTCGAACGAAGTGCGATGATAGCCTTCCGGAACTTCTGTCGCATAAACAAAGCTAGCGTACCCAACGCCTGCTATCAGCCCGACGAGTGACAGCGTGAGCCCCGCCACAGCCAAACCTTTGCCAGTGAGTTGGTCGGGCATCTGCCGAATCCTAGATAAAGCGGTCACCCCCAAAAAAATTCCAAGCAGTGGAATAGGACACATCATCAGACATTGCGAAGGGCTGGTTTGCGCCGCCACAATCGTCAACGAACTCACGAGCCCGAACACAAGCGATGCAATGGCCGCCATGCTCAGAGGTCGATAATCGAACTCGTTGGCTTCGGGGTCTGTCGGACTGGAAAATGCTTCGGTAGTTGCCATACGTGTAAAAAACTTCTTCGTGCTTATCCTATAACCCCTTTCACCCGTCGTTGGGAGAGGGATTAGAGGAGGGATTTTATGTACCTGGGCTAGCTGCTTTACGCTATCTAGTTTGATTTATTCTGTCTGGGATTCGCTGGGAGTTCGTACATCGCCACTTCGCAGGAGCAAGGCATAGAGCCCCATTAAGAATAGGCAGGCCACCAGCGGCGTGGTGATGATTGTGAATTGGCTGGGAATTCTAGCGGAGGACAGCGGGGATCTTTGCCTTGGGGGCTTCCGATCACTAACGGAGTCATTCCCTTTTGTTGTTGGGGTTGTTTCGTTTGCTTGATCAGTATTATTCCCAGCGGTTGGGGCACCCTCGCTGAAGCTACGGGCAAACATACCGAAATTCTGATAGTTACGGGCGCGCTTCACGGCCTTCGGATCGATATCTTCCATGGCCTCTAAGGCAGCATTGGCACGCTCTCCCACTTCGCCCGGTTGCTCGGCAGCGGTCAACATGTAGGAAATCACCGGCTGACGGATCCAGGCATCCTCTTCAGACTCTTCAAACATAGAATTCAAGCGGTCCAGGATACTCCAATCTTCCCAACGGGTGAGGTCGGGTATCACTTGATCAGAAATCTCAGAGTTATCGAGTACCAGCCGCATCGATTCCAAGAGCTGTTCCTTGGGTAATACGTCTGTCTCTTCACCGTGAAACCGCAAAGCCATAATCGTGGCGTAGACATGGGTGTATTCAGCGTCAGGATTCGCCAAGAACCGCTCGTTAATCAGCGGCAATCCCTCGGGCCCTTTCAGCTTGAGATACGCTGCCACGAGCGCGTCGAGACATTGTTGCTGACGTCGCACGTCGGCCCGGACTAGTTCGGCAGCGATCGGTGCGCCTAAGGGCGATCCCTGCAGCCCCATCACCGTCACCATCGTGTTTAGTGCGGGCTGGATTTGTTGGAAATCGTATTTCAGCATCGTCTCGAGTTGGTCTGCGTCTTCCGGTTTGCCACAAACGCCGAGCATGGTGAGATAAAGCCGTCGTCGCGTCGGGCCCACTTCCGAGTTGTTGATCCACTCCATCAATTGCCCACGGTCCATCTGCGGACCCAGGGCGATGACTTCGCTGTAGGGGGCTCGAGCGAATTCGTCGTAGGCGTCCTGTGCCAAGAGGGGGTCTTCGTCTTCGAAATACTTCTGGAAAAATGCCAACCGCTCGGCGCCCTTCTTGGGCAATGTGTCGAGCAGTTTCACATATTCCCTCCCGCGTTTCGACAAAGGCAGGGGAGTCGTCCAATCGGCCACTTGGGTACTGTTCGCAGGCGGTATGCCGGCGTCGATCCCGTTGATTAGAAACAATTGATTCGGATCGTTCTCGCCGAAGTAAACGACTTTTAGTTGCTTCAGCTCGGGAAATTTCTTTTCACCGCGAATGAATTCGACAACCTCGAACGTGGCAGTACCCGCATCGGGATCGACCGAATCGGGCGACGTGGCAGGATCGAATGGCTCCGCAGGTTCGGTCAGTCGCACCAGAACAGCAACCTCAGCCGTGGCGAGTTCCTCACTCAGCGTCTGCGAGGTCGCACTGCAGAATGGGCAGGCTACCGCCGTTGCTTCCGCAGCGCACCAAAGCACGAAGACACAAAAAGCTGAATGACGGGGATACACGATTATCGAATTCCTCATATAGCTGGGATCGTGGCAAGGTTCTTCTATTGTATCGGCAGGGGGTCGACGTGGAAAACCGCCCTACTGCGGCTCAGACCGCCCCTAGCGAGCGCCACCTAGTGTTTTACCGACATCGGTGCGGTAGGCCGTGAGAGCGGGCAGGAACCCCACGAGCGAGGCAAACAGCACCAATCCGGGAATCAACAGGGCCTCCAGCCAATTGAACTGCCAGAAACGCAGCACCACTCCGGCATTGGCCTCGACATAGGGGGCCGCAATAGCCAGGGCGCAGTGGCCCAACAGCACACCCGCCAATCCACCCAAAAGCGAAAGCAGGATGGACTCCACCAGAATAATGCCCATCACCGCAGTGCGGCTTGCACCCAAGGCCCGCATCACCGCGATGTCGTGGCTGCGTTCGCTCATCGAGTTGTAGATACTCACCAAAATGCTGATGCCGGCCACCACGATGATCAAAATCGTGAGCACCATGAGCACAACCCGAACGGGTCCCACGATGCCCTCTAAAAGTCGGCTGACGACCTCACGCGGCGCAACCGCCTGGGCGATTCGCGCTTTGTCTTTGTTGATTTTGTTGTCAAGAATCATCGGACCGAAGGAATCTTTGCAAACCACCAAGATCGATGTCACCTCGCGCTGTGCCTCAGGCAACGGTTTCACCTCCGCACCTTCGGCTAGCTCTCTTTCGCTAGGCATTTTGTGCGCCTCGCCATCCTCGGGCGTCAATTGATGCCCATCAAGGAGGAAGAAACCCTCTAGATTCGCAAAGATGGCCCGATCATTGGCCGTGCCCGTTGTATCTAGGATTCCGACAACCTCAAACTCAATATGCTTGTTCCCACCCGAACTCATACCGTGGGTTGGCTCGATGGAATCGCCCACTTTGAGCCCCGTCTTTCGTGCCACACTTGAGCCGATCACCGCTTCGAAGAAATTCTCGTCTTTGATGTTTCGTCCTTCTCGAAACTCATACTTGCGGTCGGTGCCATCCTCATTGGCTCCGTATGCGATCGAACCGAATAGGTCGGAAGAAGTAGCCACTACGCGAAACTGCAAGTCTTCGTGGTGATAGCTATCGCCGAGGCAATAGGGAACGGCTACCGACGTGTAGGGGGCGAATTCGCCATCGACAAACTTCTTGTAGTAACTCCAGGGAATCGGATAGAGCGGCTTTCCCAAATGGAAAACCGTGGTCATCACCAATTGCATGTCGCCGCCTTTGCTGCCACCGACGATCAGATGATACCCCTCGGCATCGTTCTCGAACTGCTCCACCGTCACGCTGTGAATCACAATCACCAGAATCATGAGCGCGACGCCCAGCGCCATCGACAGCCCCGTGAGCGACGAGGCCAGGGCTCGCTGTTCCATGTTGCGCCAAGCTATTTTCCAGAAGGACATGAAGTAGAGGAGCTAGGAGTTAGAGGCTGGAGGCTAGGGACTTGGGGACGGCGTGGTTGACTTCTTCGAGTGTTTCTATGCGGTCGAACTGTTGCGAGACCTCTGGCGAATGGGTTACTAGTAGCATGGCAATGTTCTCGCGGCTGCAGGCTTCGCGGAGCAGGTCGATCACTTGCTGTTGGTGGGCCGGGTCGACGTTGGCAGTTGGCTCGTCGGCGAGTAGCAGCTTCGGCTGATTCGAAAGAGCCCTGGCGACCGCGACCCGTTGTTGCTCGCCCACTGAAAGGGCCGTCGGCTTGTGCGTCAATCGGTGGCCCAGCCCCACATCGGCCAGCAGTTTTTCGGCACGATCGTAGTCGGGCTTTTGCCCCGTGAAGGTCATTCCGAGCAGGACATTTTCCAAGGCCGTAAAGCCTTGGAGCAAATTGAATGTTTGAAAGACGAACCCCAGAAAGCAAGCACGAAATCGATCGCGGGAAACCTCCGGCAAGCCAACAATGTTTTGGCCGTTGATGGTGATGTTGCCAGAATCTGTCGTCGTCAGCCCGGCAATACAGTTCAGCAGCGTGGTTTTCCCGCAGCCGCTGCGGCCGCGCAGCACGACCTGCTCTCCCGCATCGATAACGAATCGCGGGATGTCGAGAATTGGCAGCAGCTCGCCGTTCGGCTCGCGGTAAGATTTCTTGACGTTCTCTATCAGCAGCATGTGCTGGAAATACCTTGGGTGCTAGCAGGGCCTAGCATCATAACGAGACTCGCCTCCCTGCAACAGGCGAACCGCATTCACGAGGCAAAAAGCAATCTTTCGGAAGGCTCTGTACGCTAGCAGCGAGTAAGAAGTTCACCGCCAGCAGGCAAAAGCTACAATCGGCTTTGGTAACTATTACAACTTCACGACTACCCCACCATGCTAGCTCGCGGTGGTCGGATGTTCTTTTTCCAAGCTAAATCCTTACAAACCGGCGTAATGCTAGGCTTTGTGCAATTGCTAGCAGTTTCCGGATCGGGCCAGTCCGACTTTTGGCATCCCCTTTGCTTCTCTTACGCGTCGGTAGAAGAGAGTCGCGAGACTCAAGCGGCCAATCCCGCGGGCACACCTAGGATTTAGTGCCAACCACGCTTGAGCCCTCGCAAGAGACAGTCCCACCCAAAAGTAAGTCTCCCCCCCTCTAAGGGCCGACGAAGTATCCCGCACTTCGCCGGCCCTTTTTATTGCGCTCAGCAAAACTCTCCACCCTGGAAAAGGCTCCGGGTGGACTCACCCTATATACCTAGTCTGCGTATGATGAGCGTATGGTCGAATTCATTCTCGCCATCTGGAGTGTCCTGCTGGAACTGGCCCCCTGGCTATTGCTGGGCGCTTTGATTGGCGGCATTCTGCATGTGGTTGTGCCGGATAGCTTCCTGCGTAATCAACTCACCGGCCGAGGGAGCGTGCTAAAAGCCGTGGCGTTGGGCGTGCCGTTACCGCTTTGCTCTTGTGGCGTTATTCCGGTTGGGCTGCAACTCAAAAAGAGCGGCGCCAGCACGGGCTCAGTCGTTGCGTTTCTTACGAGTACGCCGCAAACGGGTGCCGATTCGATACTGGTGAGCGCCTCGATGCTGGGCTGGCCGTTCGCCATTTTCAAAGTAATTAGTGCGGCAGTCACGGGGCTGCTGGGGGGATGGATCGCGGATTTGAAGAACGTCGACGAATCGATCGCTTTACCGCAGGCTGAGGAGATTTCGCCATCAAGCCCACCGGCGAATTCGCATCACACTGCGGGTAAGCTGCGAGAGATCGTCACCCACTCGCTGGAGCTCATTCAGTCGATCTGGGGCTGGCTAGTTGTTGGCGTCTTAGTCTCCGCGGCGATCACCACGCTCGTGCCCGAAACGGCCCTCACCGGCCTCGGAACCGGCGGTACGCTGGCGGCTATGGGAGTGGCCCTCGGCATTTCGCTCCCGCTTTATGTCTGTGCAACTGCGTCGGTGCCCATTGCTGCGGCGCTTGTCGCAGGTGGATTGCCCACAGGTGCGGCGATGGTTTTTCTGATGGCAGGCCCAGCCACCAATGCAGCGACGTTGGGGGCCGTATCCCGTACTCTCGGTCGACGTCCACTCGTGATCTACTTGGTGACAATCATCCTCGGCAGCATCGCCAGCGGCTGGGCCTTTGAGTCGCTTATCGAAGCCCAATCACCCACGGAGCACGAACTTCACACCATGAATCACTGGTGGAGTATCGGCCCGGCCATTCTATTGCTACTGCTCATCGGATTTTTCGCGTGGCAAGATCTGGCTCGCTATTGGCGGAGTCGACAAACTAAATCAGCACGTGAGGGCGAGTCCGTTGAAGTTTGCGTCCGTGGGATGACATGTGGCAATTGCGTTGCAGGCTTGGAAGACAAGCTGATGGCCGACGAAGCAATCGACGCCGTGGAAATCACGCTCGAGCCGGGTTATGCCAAGGTGTATGGCAGGACGTCTGCGGCTCACGTGAAAAAACTCGTGGAGCAGGCCGGCTATCGAGCGGAGTAGGGCAGGGGGGAAGTGCACAGCCCCTATGTTCAGTGACCCGACGTCCAACTCTCAGCATTCTGTTTGTTACTGCTCAGGTTGACTTTTAGGCTCCTCACAGACTGAAAATCTCTCCAGCATAAACACGGCAGCCACCGCAACCACGGCAATGACCAGGCACGCAGTGACCTCGTAGTCCCAGGCCTCTGGCAGAATTGGCTCGAATTGCTTGAGCTTGAGCTTCTCCACTTTAGGAGTGAGGTCCCTTTGAAAGGGCCACATCAACCGAAGTGAACCGAGCATAAATCCACACAACACAGCCATAGTCGACATACAAGCATTCTTGAGGAGCCAGCCGAGCAATTTGCTGAACGAGATGATTCCCACGGCACATCCCACCGCAAAGACAATTAAGATCAATAGATCTCTAACCTCCACGTCGAAGGTCGTAAGTCGATGCACTAAATCGGCAACCGTGGCATAGGCTCCCAGCAACCAAAGAATATAGGCACCGCTAATACCGGGCAGGATCATCGCGCAAATGGCGACCATGCCGCACAGAAAAAAGTAGGGCAGACTCTGGGCGTCGTCGAATTTATCCAGCCCAACAAGCCAGAAAGCGAAGACCGCTGCCAATATTCCTAGAGAACAACACTTCCAAATGTCACCGATCGTCTTTGGCTGCACACTGCGGGCAACGATCAAACTCGAGGCGAGAATCAGCCCCATAAACGCAGCCAGTGTGTACGAACGCTGCTCAGTGAGCAGATACAGCATCGCATTGGCTAAACAGGCGATACCCGTCAGGATGCCAAGGCCGAGTGTCACCAAGAACCGTAAATCGACGTGCTGTGCGGCTTCCCGCCATTGCCGCTGAGACAAAAGCTTCAACAGGCGTCCGTCGAAATGACTGATCGCGGTTACCAATCGATCGTAGATCCCGAGAATTAAAGCGACCGTCCCGCCAGATACTCCAGGGATGATGTCCGCTCCGCCCATCATAAAACCACGGAGAATCTGCGCAAAATCGGCTGGTTTGGGTAGCAAGTTGCAATTCCTTCTCTGTAGATATCTAAATTGGAACAGACTAGGCAATTTCACCTAATCGCTAGGAGCATAAGAGGTTCAATCCAAACTATCCCGACTACCAAGCCGTCTCAAACAGAGCAACTTACGATTTTAGAATGGGATGGTAAACGCACTTGTCGCCAGATCACGTTGACGCACGTAGCCAACCACTCTAAAATTCGATGACGATTGGAGTTACGGCGTGTTAGTGTAACGTCAATCATTATACTTGCTAAGGTTAGGCCGTGCGTCCGGCCAACACAGCTGCAAATACCTCTTCTTTCTCTATGATTTCACTCATCATATGTCCGTATTTAGCGACGCGGCAGCAAAGCGTCGCCTTTGAGCTACCTGCAAGGTCGCAGGGTAACGGCAGCAATCTCAGATTTCTCCGCAACGAACGTGTCCGGCGTTGGTCTGGGCATGAGATTCGTGCTGATGGTATTGGATGCACACCATGTTTGCTCACCAAGTCCATTCCACTTGGGAGGTTTTCGCACCCGCCAAGTTGAATGTGTGTTTGAACGTTTTGGGCTCTAGAGCCGATGGATTCCATAACTTGGAATCCCTCCTGGTACCGGTCCAACTCTACGATCACCTCAGCTGGTCTGCGGCTTCCACTCCAGATTCTCCTTGTACACTGGAACTAGCCTGTGCAGACCGCACCGGCGAAAAGCTATCTTCCGCCGACGACAATCTCGTCCTCGTGGCAGCAAGACGACTGGCAGATGCCGCGGGGATCGAACCTCGTGGCACATTCCGGCTCGTCAAGCGGATTCCTCAACAGGCCGGCATGGGCGGTGGCAGCAGCGACGCGGCCGCAACTTTGGTCCTGGCCAACGCTGCTTGGGAAATTGGCTATTCCAGAGAATGTCTTGCAAAAATCGCCGCCGACGTTGGTAGCGATGTACCGTTTTTCCTTGCCGATGGTCCTGCACGCTGCCGAGGACGTGGGGAAATCGTAGAACCAACGGCTGGCCTGCCACCTCTCCATTTTGTCGTTGTCAAACCCCCAGGTGGCTTGCCAACCGCAGAGGTCTTTGGGCATTGGAAGCAGCACCAGACAGAACATGCAGAACAGTCTGCAAGCGTAGATTCCTTGTTGGCAAACCTCCGGCAAGGCAAGCTCCGGGATGCCGGTAGGGGGATGCTCAATCAGCTCCAGAACTCCGCCTCCCGGTTAATGCCGACAATAACCGATCTACTTCGCGAGATAGAAAGTTTGAATCCAGTTACGTGTTTGATGACCGGCAGCGGTTCGGCTTGTTTTGGAGTGGCTCGCAGCGCAGTGCAAGCCCGCCAAATGGCTCGCCGGTTGTCTGGAATGGTCGAGGGGCAAGTATTCGCAGTTTCCAGTTGCTAGAAATAGCTAGCCCAGTTGAGGAGATGAGTCGTGCAAGTCACCGAAGTGCGAATCAAGCTCATGGAAGACCCTGGCGAACGACTAAAAGCGTTTTGCTCTGTGACATTCGATAATTGTTTCGTCGTGCGAGACCTGAAGATTATTGAAGGTTCCAGCGGGCCTTTCGTTGCCATGCCCAGCCGAAAACTCACGGCCCATTGCCCCCAATGCGGTACAAAAAACCACCTCCGGGCCCAACATTGCAACAATTGTGGCGTCTCGCTGCCGCAAGATCGATCGAGCGTCGACAACGACGGTCGCGCGAAGCTGTACGCCGATATTGCGCACCCTATCAATTCCTCTTGTCGAGAAATGATCCAAGGCTGCGTGATTAAAGAGTTTTTTGAAGAGCTAGACCGTTCGCAAGAGCCTGGCTACGTTTCGCGCTATGATGATTTCGACCTGGATGTGGAAGAAAGCAAGGTTCCTGAAATCCGTCAGCCAGCGCAGGACAAGCGGATCGACCAACCCCATCAAAAAAAGGGCCAGCATGCGGAAGGACCGGGCGGCGACTTTCGACCTTCGCGGCCGCCCAATTCCCCCAGTGGTAAACCTACCGTCGGTAACAAAGATTCGTTCGGTGCGGGTGTGTTTGGTGAGGAATAGCTCACGCAAGCCGCTACTTTACCGTGGGATTCCAAGCTACGACTTCTCCTCGGCATTCCAATTGCGCTGGTTATCCACTTGAGCGCTAGCTCAAGTTTTCTGGCTGATCCGTCTTGGCAGTAGCCCTTAAGCTATCGGTGTATGTTGCCGATAACTAATCTTGTCGCCATCTTTCCTACCTTCACAGATGGCATCTCAACCCCACCCCACTTCTTTCATCCCGCTTGCTGTCATCTATTACAAATCATACTCAATCCATTTTTTGGGAGGAATTTCTCAATGGTGGAGTGCAAAAAGCGCATTCAAGACTTTGAGGATATTCGCAAGTTCGTCACCGAAACCCTAAGCAACATCGAATTACTAAGACCAGATAGCTCACAATTGACTCTCAGATTGCTAAAACGAAGTGGAACACCCTGCGGGGTTCACTTCTGCCTGCACGGGCCACGTGCTGTCAAACTTTCCGCGATCTGGGAAACCGATGCCAATACGATTTTGTTCTACGGCTCACGAGGAGAGCGGCTCCACAGGACTCGCTTAGACTCCGCGCCAAAAATTAACCTGCAGGAAGTCGGGCAATACGCGGAAGCCGCCTGATCGCTTGCAGTCAGCCCTTAAAAAGGACCTCGAATAACGCGGTTCGAGAAATCCGAAAACAAGGGTTGCGATTAGTGTACAAATACACAATAGTGTACATAAGTATCATTTCCCGCCACGGGTCACACACGGAGGTGTTCAATGTTGGTGTTATCAAGAAAAGAAGCCCAGAAAATTCGTCTCGGCGACGACATCGTCATCACGATTCTGAAAATGGGCGGCGACAAGGTGCGGCTAGGGATCGACGCCCCTCGCGACATGCTCGTACTCCGTGACGAGTTGGAGCCATTTGAGCAGCCAGTTGCCGCTCGGCGGACGGATGTTGTGCTAAGTCGCAGTGCCTAGAAGTCGGCAAAAAGCTTACGAAACGAAAAAAGGCCGTCGAGCAAAGAGATGCTCGACGGCCGGTGACTTCTAGCTCGTAGCAGCGATTACGCCCAACCTCATCGAATGAGTGATGAAGTGGTGCGGAATTCAGCTCAGTCGCGGGGGCGGACGGCACCCGTGAGACCGCTGTAGTCGGCTCGGTCGGAGTCGTGCCACAACGGATGGCCCGATCGTACGCGTTCAGCCATCACTTCCAGCTTCTCTCGAGAGCCAGCAGGTGCCTGGGTGCTCTTGAAATCGCGGTCAGCGTTCGGGGCGAAATCTTCGTCGTGGCCATATTTGAGAATGGCTTCAAATACGTTCTTTAATTTTGGGTCTGGCATCTTACTGACTTCTCCTGAATCTTCAACAATTGCGGTTGGAGACCGGCGAGGCCAAGGCTACCTGGATACTCATTGCAAGCGAAAAAACACCTGCGGCTAGCGTACTATCGACGCTAAGCCAATGATTGCTTCCTCCTGAAGCGAAAAAACTCCTCCATGACCAGGGTTACTTGGTATGGACCAACCTTCGGGGGGGATATCAGCATGACCGGCAACATTCTCCTGACAGGGTCTATGGCTGGAGAACGTGCTATTGGCCGTGCTGTTAACAAAATGCTAGTTCTTGAGAAGTGATTATTACCAGCCAGGGAGCTAAGTCAAGTTTTTTCTCGGCAGGTATTGACAATTAACCCCCACAGCTGTGTAGCCCAGGTAATCCCTGTCAATTAGGTAGTCAGGATAGACATTTTGAGGTATTTGCAGCGTTGCCATGGTGGGTGCCGAGCCCTGGATTTCAGGCTGTCCCCAGTAGAACATTCGTAACGTTGAACGAATTGGCAACCAGTGACTAGACCGGACACCGCCGGCACCCCGAGCCACTCTGCTATCATGACTGGGCTATCAAGATTGGGGACCCCACTGAGGACGAGCATGCCCTGGAATCAACAAATTATCCAGCTTTCTGAGCAGAGCCGCGGCTTCCATTTGATCACCAGCGAAATCCTGCAGTCGCTGCCGGAGCTCGCCGAGTTCGACGTGGGGATCCTGCATCTGTTCATTCAGCACACCTCGGCAAGCCTTTCCATCAATGAAAATGCCGATCCAGACGTTCCGCTCGATTTGGAAAGCTCCCTGTCGGCGATCGCCCCGGAAGACTTTCCCCATCGGCATACATGCGAAGGCCCGGACGACATGCCGGCCCACGTGAAGTCTTCTCTGCTAGGAAGTAGCGTCTCTGTACCGATTCGCGAAGGGCGGCTTTGCTTAGGCACTTGGCAGGGAATCTACCTGTGTGAGCATCGAAATCGGGGCGGACGCCGAAAACTGGTCGCTACGATCTGGGGGGAGTGACCTCAGCGGTGGACTCTTCCTCGCAGCAGGACATCGTCTCCCAGAGGCTCGATAGACTGAGCGTCCAACCGCAATGCGTCGGACATCTCCGCAATTCCATTGCCGCCCACTGCCGCCACTGCTTCCCGTCCGCCAACCAGCTTCGGCGCCACAAATACGAGTACCTCATCCACTGAACTGGTGTCGAACATTTTGCCAAGGATCCTTGGTCCGCCTTCTATCAAAATATTGGTCATCTGGCGTCGCCCAAGTTCATCGAGCAAGAAGGCCAAACGCTGTGCTGAGCTTTCCCCTAGGCATACTAGAACCTCTGCTCCAGCAATCTCGAGTTTTTCGATATTCTCATCCCGAGCCTTCTCACTGGTAGCGATCAGCAGCGGAATCTCAGCTGCGGTTTTTACGAGCTGGCTCTCCAATGACAGAGCCGCCGTCGTATCCAGCACAATCCGCGTGGCGACGCGAGGGCCACTGGGGCGGGCCGTTAGCAAAGGATCGTCGGCCACGGCAGTGCCGCGACCAATTAGAATGCCGTCCACGCAGCCGCGAATTTGATGCACGAGTGCACGGGATTCTTCTCCGCTAATCCAGCGACTACTGCCTGTGCGTGTCGCGATTTTGCCATCTAGTGTCATCGCCCATTTGGCAATGATCCAAGGTTGGCCCATGCGGGTGAGTTTTGCGAAAGGGGCAATCAGGTGCCGGGCATCGTCGAAGTCGGCTAGTTCTGTGACCTTGATTCCCGCTTCCCGCAAGGCAGCCATTCCCTTGCCGGCGACTTGTGGATTGGGATCTTCGCAACCTACGACAACGCGTTTCACCCCCGCATCGATGAGTGCGGTTGTGCAGGGGCCGGTTTTTCCGGTGTGGCAGCAGGGTTCGAGGGTGACGTAGACATCGGCACCGCGGGCTTTTGCTTGGGCCGCTTGCAGGGCCTCGATCTCCGCATGGGGGCCGCCGAATTCTTGGTGCCAACCTTCCCCCACAACCTCGCCATCTTGAACAATGACGCAGCCCACCATGGGATTGGGCTCGACCGAGCCTCGTCCGCGTTGGGCGAGTTCCACCGCGCGAGCCATCCACGGATATTCTTTGGTGGTGCTCTTTTCCGCCATGAGCTTATCTTGTGTGAAAAAATTTGAGCGACACAACAGATTGTGTTTTCGCAAAAATCGAAAAACGGTTTTTCTTGTGCAGAGTCAAGTGTGCCTCCGGCTAAGGCGTCCAGATGGCGGGTTTATCGCCACCGGCTGAGTCGGAGCTTTGCGGTGCATCGCTGCCTGGGGTCCAAATTCCAGAGGGTTCGCTGGTTGCTTTGGCGGCGCCCACGGGCTCGGCCATGCCCGGCATTGCAGGCATGGGCTGACCCGCCATTTGGGAGGGATCGATGAGTCCTGCCTGATACAGCATCTTGTAGATTGCCTCCGCCACGCCCGGTTCTTCCATGTGCCGTTCGCGGAGTTCGCCCAACAACGATTGCACCCGCGTTGGGTCGCCCTGTTCGATCGACATTTCCAATTCCAGCAGCGACCATTCCGCTTCGGATTGATCCTGCGACTTCGACCACGACCGCGCCTGCTGAACCCAATGCAGACGACGTCCCACGTCGGGCTCCAATCGAATAAGTCTACGATACGCACCTGCCAAATCGAAGTCTTCGGGCAAGTCTTCCCGCTCAACAATTTCAGTGGCCACGAGGAGGGTCGCCAAGTTGGCTCCCATCAGTACGGTTCGTTCCAATAGTGGCGAAAGATTCTCGGCCGCGACATCACCCAACCGCAAACGAGGAATTCGTACGAGCGGCACATTCTGAACTTCGATATTCGTTGGATCGATCTCCTCGGCTGCAGGTAGCTTGAGTTTGTCTCGAAGCTTCTCGAACAACTTGAGCTCTTTCGGATCTTCCGCTGCCTGCTCGATAATCAGGACACTGGCGAGCAAAGGAACGCGCAGTTTTTCATCGTCGGAGGCTTCCAAGGGGGACTTGCCGAGGAGTGCGCCGCGCGGTGCGGCGGTCCAGTGTTCCAGCACAGCTTCGGCCCGTTGTTCTGCGAGCAACTGTCGGCGGAGTTCCATGGGTGTATCGTCCGGCAAACGCCAACGCCAACTGAGCGATTCTTCGCTTAGCGACTTTTCATTAACAACGTCGCTCTCGATCACCTCGCCCAGATCGTCGCCCAAAATTTCTCGCAAGAGTTTCTCGGATTCGTCTTGCTGTTCACCCGATTTCTCCCCGCTGCGATCGGCGGTTATTTCTAGCTGCGCCGGGCGATCGGTTCGTTTGCCAAACAGGGAAAGGAAGCCCATCACCTGCGGCACGTCGCCTCTTTCGATGGAGGCGCCCGATTCTGGCGGTTCACGATCCAAGAGGATATAGCTGCTACGGGGCCGCGGGGCGTCTTCTTCTCCCGACGCGGGCGGTTCGAGTTGGTAGTCCTCGATGCGGGAGTCTGCACGAAGTTTTTCTTCGAGCGCGGCCTCGTCTTCGATAGCGAAGACTGTTCGCGCGGTTTCGATCTTGAGCTCGTCGACATTCGTATCGAGAAGTTGGGCCAAGGCCTCGGCTTCGACGGCATCGTCGGTCGGCACTTCGAACATGGCGTACTTGTGCAGGCCCGCTACAAAGGCGTCTGTGTTTCCCAACCAACCTTGCAGCAGCGCCAGACTGTAGACCATTTCGGGAGCCATGCCGTGCTTTTTGATCGCGGCAATCAAGATGTCGGCACTCTTGCGCCAAAGTCCGCGTGCTGAGTTTCGCAAAGCTTCTAGGTAGGGCTCTCGCCACTCGGCGTCGTGGGGGCATTCGCTCAACACTAAGTAGTCGCGGAGCAAGAGCGGCAGACCGGCTTGCAGATTCATCCGCATCAGCAGTTCGAGGCCACGATTGTCTTCCTCTGGTGCGATCCCCGCGTAAAGCAACAGATGTCCTCGTGCCGCGACGAGTTGGCCTTCGACCAACAGCGCCTGGCCAACGGCGCCGATGGCTTCGAGTACCCGCAGGGGCATGTCTTTCTCTAGGAGTTCCAACGCATCTTGCAACGGGGCGATGGCAGCAGTGCCCGACTCGGTAGCGGCAACTAAGATCGCCCGCTGGGCGTGTGCCGACGCGGAGTCGGGATGCGCTTTGACAAACGTAGCCACGGTGTCGCGGGCCGCTTCGAATTCGTGGAGGGAAAGCTCCAAGGAACTACGGAGGTCGAGCAGGGAACCTTGGTCGGGCGTTTTCTCCAGCAACTGCTCGACATGCTTGAGCGCACCACGGGGTTGGTCGCCCTGAATCATCTGGTAGATTTTTTCGATCTCCGCCGCGAGATCCCCACAGCAGAATTTTAGTTTTTTCCCGCTACCGCAGGGGCAGAGTGAGTAAGGGTTGATTGCCATGGGGATATCTGTCCTTGGTCGGCGGGCCGTGCCGAGCGTGGCTCGGCGGCTGGGCGCGTGTGATTTCAAACTATTGATGGTAGCAAATGCGGTGGGGATCGACGACCCACGGCTGAGACTGCTGAGGGATAGGCCCGCTGGGACTTCTTATAGAGGTGCGAGAAATAATAGCCGCGATTCTATGAGCCGCAGGGGCTTCCGGCGATCTGTCAGATCGCGGCTATTTGTTGCTAGGACCAGTTTCAATCGACTTCGCGTGGCAGGTCGCGGAACTGTTGGTGACACGCCGTGCAGCGGGTGGCGATGTTGTCACTCAGTCGATGGATGCTCTCTAGCGACTTGCTATCCGATAAGTTGCTATCCGACGCAGTGTCGATCTGTTGGCGGAGCGCGTGCTCCAGGGCCTGGCTTGCCCGTGCCGATTCTTCGAGCAGCATGCGAAACTCCTCCGGCTGCTCTTGCACCGAATCGGTGCGCAGTAGTTCGGCAAAATGCTCCTTGAGCAACAAGGCTTCGTGGGCTGGGTCGAGGTCGGGGTGTGCGGGCGGGGATTGCCAGTCCGACGCCGCAATGAGCTGAAGATGATGGTGGGTGCGCTCGATGTCGACCATTGCCTGGGCCATTGGCGGTATCTCAACTTTTTCTTTGAACTCGACCTTAAGCTCTCGCAATTGAGTGGCCTCAAACGGTTGGACCTGCCGAACCGATTCGTACAATCCTCGGTAGTGCGGGCTCGTACCGGCGAGTTCTAGGACATTCAGGCTCTGGGAACTGGGAATCAATCCACTTGCGACGCAGGCCACACTCGCGGCAGCGGCACTACGGTGCTGGCCATGGTGACAGTGGATGTAAATCGGCGCCGGGAGTTCCCGAACAGCCTTGGCAAGTTCCTGGACGCGCTCTGCTGGAATTCCATCGTACCCGTGTGGCAAGTGAACATAGCGGAGGCCGTACTTTCTGGCCGTCTCCACGTCCGGTGTCATTCCATCGACACTGATGATGGTCTTGATGCCGCGAGAGTGAAGTTCGCGGAAGGCCTCGTTACTCGCGGGCAATCCACCCGAGAGAATCTGGGGATGGACTCTTACCACGTTGGGCAAGTGCTCAGACGCAACTCGGTGCGGGAAGTCCTCGCTTGCTTGCTGCCCCTCCGACAGTGAGGTCCCAAGTATTAACAGAGAGGCCGTAATAAAAAACCGAAGCATGAAGTGAATATCAATCGTTGTGGGGCACATCGCTAACTAGCCGGAGCCACACCTGCCTCCGGCTGATCGGAATCTTGTTTTAGCGCCCCTGAATTGGGCTAATTCGCGAGCGAGGCATTCTTTTCTTCGATCAATTTTAGCAACGCTTGCTGGGGATCGGCGAATTTTTTGACGCCCTCGCGCATTAGTGTTTCTTCTAGGTGTTCGATGTTCACCTTCTGGGCAATCTCTGCAACGATCGCCTCAGAGGGCATCTCACCTACTGTGCGTGAGAAGGTGAGATCGCTCTCTTCGATGGCTTCGTTGGTGGCGGGTGGGTTGGTTTGAATGTCGCTCCCTGCGAGGGCTTCGACGTACTTCCAAGGTGGGTCTTCCGGCTTTTTGGTGCCGGTGCTGGCGAAGATGATTTCCTGCTCGAGAGGGGTTTGCTTGTCGGCCCAAAACTGTTGGTTCTCTTGCCATAGTTGTTTGGCGTTGACGATCCCGACCAAGCCTTGGGCATCGTCGGACAGATCAGCCGCATGCTGTTCGGTATACACATCCACACGCGAGACGAAGATGCTGTAAACACTCTTGAACTTGTCGAGGGAGTCCAGCTGCTGTGCGCCTCGCCAAATGGCATCACGGGCTGCTTTGTACTGGCGGAGTGTGAAGATCAACGTGACGTTTAGCGGAACACCCTGCGCGGCCAAGTGCTCGAGCGATTCGAGCCCCGCCGACGTGGCGGGGACCTTGATCATCCGATTCTTATGACCCTCAGACCATTTGACGCCCAGCTCTTTGTATTGAGCGACGCGCTCCGCATGGGGAAGATTGCGCTCTGGATCTTCAAGGAGTGGGTCGACTTCGAAACTGACATAGCCATCGTTGCCGGAGGTGGATTCCCAGACGGGCTGAAATACTTCCTGCGCGGCTGAAACAACCTGATCGGTGAGCGCCCAAGCGGCGTCTTCGTTTGATAGATCGTCGTTCTGTAGAAGCGTTTCCAAATCGCTGTCGTAGCGTCCCGACTTGATAAGGTTGCTAATGATGATGGGATTGGACGTGGCACCGGTCGCCCCCAGGTCGCGGTTGGTGGCAACCAAGTCGGGGTCGACCGAGTCGAGCCAAAGTTTCGTGCCGGCGTCGATTAGCGAACGCAGGGAAGAAGGCATGGTGGGATCCTTTTTAAGTTTGAAGTTTGATTGATATAAGTACTGGGTTTTGGCTGCTGGCTCTAGGCTCTAGGCTCTCCGCTCCCCGCTCTCCCCGGATTGTTTCGTTCTGGGGGCCGGTCGACAAGCTAGCAAAGCTTGTCCTTGATAGCAGTCCGAAATGGGCAGATTTTCAAACTGGGCCATTCTAGGGGAGTAGGGAAAAAGACCTGAGTCTCGGGATTATAGTGTTTTTTCTAATTCTAACGGTTATTCCTGCATCCTGGCAGTTTCCGGGGACGATGTAAGCCTTGGATGTAATCCAGGCTCTGTTCGATGCCTGGCATAGAAAATGTGTTAAGGGAGCGAGACCGGTGAAAAAACTCATCGCACTGCTAGTTACGGGACTGTCGACGGCCACTGCACAGCAGGGGGCAATCGCCCAAGAACTCTTGATATCGCCAGACCAAATGGTGATGGAAGGCCAAATGGAAATGGATGGGATGACGCCAGACTTGGCGCTTCCTCCGATGCCAGGTGCTTCAGGCGAGATCATCGAGGATGGCGTGCCGAGCGCCGATGGCAACTCGTACAGGTCAGATTCTGTACCTAGCTCTGCCTCGGGTGATTCCGTGATCCAAGGCGAAAGCTTTAGTCCAGACATCTACACCGACTATGGCAATACCTACCACTGCGACCAGCCGGTGCTAGAGAGCACAGGCAGCTGGTTGCGGCGGGGCTTTTGGTATGCCGAGGTCGACGCAGTGATTTCCAATCGCAAGTGGAGTCGTGACGCAATTGTGTTGGCCAATCAAATCGTTGGCATCACACAAGTTCAATTTGGCGGCGTCGTCAATACGGAGAATCAACTACGCGTGAATGGCCGAAAGCCAGGTGCGGAAGGAGCACCTCGACTTACGCTTGGCCATTTCTTATTTCGCGACCATCACAATCGCGATCATACTACGGAATTCACTATCTATGGTGGCGGAGAATGGACCGAAGAAGGGATGTTGGCCTTCAACCCTAACAACGACGTGGGAAGTACGTCGCTACAGGTCCCGATCCTTGTCGACAACGGCAATACTTCGTTTGATGGCGCTACTTCGACCAACTTTCGCTACGACAGCCGGTTCAATAGTTTCGAGTTGAACTACTTGGTGAAGGATCGACTGCGAAAAGATCGCATGGAGATGGAGCCGAGTGGCCAATGGGTACGCCGCGCTGGACCGACCTTCAGCTATTCGTATCTGGCAGGCCTGCGATTTTTCGACCTTACCGAAAACTTCGATTGGAACGCTACCATCGATCCCGATGGAGACGCCACCACACAAGAAAATGTCGACGACGACTTAGGGTCTGTCTTGGTTCGCACTGATAACGATTTGATCGGTACACAGCTCGGTTTGAGCGGGATGTTCGAGACGGCACGGTGGAGCGCAGGTTTGGAGAGCAAAGGCGGCTTGTATCTGAATATGATTGACATGCATACCGTGTTCTCTCGAACCCAGAATCTAAGTGCTGCCGATGATGACATTCTTAATGATGTGGCATTGGAAGCAGATCAACTTAGCTTTATTGGGGAAGCGGCTTTGGTGGGTAGATATCACATCAAACCAAACTTCTCGCTGCGGGCTAGTTTCGAATTCATGTTCGTTTCGTCTGTAGCCATTGCACCGAGTCAATTCCCGCAACCTTTCAATACGGGTGGTCCGACCATGATCAATTCCAGTGGCGAGTCGACCTGGATGGGTGGCGGCCTGGGATTTGAAGGTTACTGGTAGGGAGTCAGCAGACATCTCTGCTGCTAGCACAGCTGCCCTGAAGGCCTGAAGTTGTGCCTGCTGGCAACTAAGATTCGGCGGACCACGAGAACGGGCCGCCTTTTTCGCAATGCAGAGAATCGGCTACCGGGATACACTAGCCGTACTAAGCCTAAATTCTTGCCAAATCCGGGCGGTTTACCCATTAGATAGCGGCTACTCGGCGTAGACTTGCGCAGCATTTCTCGTTAGCCTATCTTTCAGCAGACGAGTGCTTGCCCCGATAGCGAATTGGGATATTTGCGTGGCTGGCGCCCTCTGACTGGTCGTCCGAATTCCTTTGGAGTTGCCCGCCCATCTTGTGGTATGGGAACTCTCATCGACCCTATAGGTCGAAGAACATGATGCTGACAAGCCGATGAAGCAACCTTCATTTTTGGCACGCAAGACGCTGGGTCAGCCCAACTATTTCTTGATTGCCATGATGGCCGCCTTCCTGGTGGCCTTTATTCCTCGCGGTACGCGTAAAGCGATCGAAACCAATACGAACAAGGCCGAGGATTGGCTACCTCCTACGTATGCCGAATCCCTGGACTTGCAATGGTTTCGCGATCACTTTGTGGGAGAGCAGTTTGCCCTCGTGAGCTGGGACGGCTGCACGCTGGGCGACACAGAGAAGCTCAACCGACTCGCGCGACAATTGGTGCCTAGCGAAAAGGTACTGGCCAAGGCCGACCCTGAGTCACCACTGCACCAACGTGCTAGTTGGTACAAGAAGGTCATCACAGGCCCGGGTGAGTTGGAGCGTTTGACCGCCCCGCCTTTGTCGCTCGATTACTCCGATGCCGTCAAACGCTTGGAAGGTGCGCTCGTTGGTCCGCCGCAGTTGGACGAAGACGGCGAATCGATGGGCAACGAGTCGCGGGTGACCTGTCTGATTGTTTATCTCTCTGAGGAAGCAACCAGCGACAACAAAACCATGCGGGCTGCTATCGAGAACATCGAAACCGTAGCGGCAACCGATTGCGCGATTGATCCCGACACCATTCACATGGGCGGCCCGCCGGTCGATAACATTACGATCGACAAAGAGGGCGAAGCAACCCTGGTGCGATTGGCGCTGCTTTCGGGATTTGTCGGCGTGGGGCTTTCTTATTGGTGTTTCCGTAGCCTGAAGCTCACCAGCATCGTTTTTGCAGTGGGTGTGCTGAGCGCCGGCATGAGTTTGGCAGTGGTCTTCTACTTCGGCGTGCTCGTTGAAGTCATGGCACTTGGCATGCCTTCGCCGCGGTTGGGGACGGTCGACGCGATATTGATGTCAATGCCGGCGGTGGTCTATGTGCTGGGGCTTTCCGGTGCCATCCACATTGTGAATTATTACCGCGATGCGCGCCGCGAAAGTGGCTTGCACGACGCGGCCGAGTCGGCAGTCCGTTTCGGTTGGGCACCTTGCACCCTAGCCGCGTTCACCACAGCGGTGGGTCTGGGTTCGCTGTATACCAGCGACATCCTCCCGATCAAGAAGTTTGGCATGTTCACCGCTATTGCGGTGATGGGCACCGTGGCGGTGTTGTTTACCGTATTGCCGGTGTTCCTGCATCGCTTTCCGATCAGCGACAAGCTAGTGGCCCGACAATCTGGCGGCGGACAGGGCAAAAAGCACCTGCCTGACTGGGCCCGTCGATTGTTCGACATGATCGTCGGCCGTTACGCCTGGGTTTGTCTGTTTTGGTTCATCACGATGAGTGTTTTCGCCTACGGCTTCACGATGATTGGCACGGAAGTCCAGTTGCTGAAGCTGCTGGATGAAGAAACCGATCTGATCCACGACTACGCCTGGCTGGAAGAGAATCTTGGGAATCTCGTCCCGATGGAGGTGGTGCTCTCGGTTCCGCCCGAAAAAATCCGCTCCGCCGATGAGCACGCTGAAGCGGATGGCAAGCAATATCGGATGACGATGATTGAACGGCTCGAGATGATGCGGGTCATTCAGAATCGCTTTGAGAGTATGCCCGAGATAAGTCGGGTGCTTTCGGTGGCTACATTCACCCCTGAAAGCACAGACTCTGGGTTCGGCAGTGCTGACCGCGGTGTCGACTACGAAAAGAACAAACGTCTGGAAGAGAATCGAGACACGCTGCTCGAACACGACTACTTACGAGTCGAGAGCAATGGGGATTCTGAAGATCCTGATCAGGGCCAGCGCGAACTTTGGCGGATGAGTGCCCGGGTGGCTGCGCTCAACGTTAATGGTAAGACGGTCGACTACGGCATTTTTGTGGACGACTTGAAGAGCGCCGTCGATCCTGTTCTCCTGGCTTACGCCCAACGCGATAAAATCGTCGAGAAGCTCCACGAAAATGGCAAGCAGATCGCTGGCGGGCAGGTCTATATTCTCTATCGATCAACCGGCACGAAACAAGCGCCCGGTCCAAACACCCAGGAAGCTCTGCTGGCCAAGTTGCTGCAACACAGCGGCATTCGTCCAGAGACATTGCCCAGCGGCAAAGTCATTCCGGACATTTCCTACTTCAATCTCGCTCTCCTCGACGAACACGCAGACAATCCCAAGATTCTAGACGCAGCTATTGAGAAATTAAGTGAGCCCGATGCACTGATCTTAGTCTCAGCGGGCAGCGATCCCATGGCCAAACAGTTGGCCGACGGCGGGCTGCTGGTGATCGATGTAACGGATATTCCCACCTCCGACCTACCAGCCTCAACACCACTGGCCTTGGATGATGGACCTCGACCCATCCGCGCCGTCTACACCGGCATGGTGCCGTTGGTCTATAAGACGCAACGTGAGTTGCTCAAGAGTTTGTTCGAGAGCATCATGTGGGCAACCGTGTTGATCTCCTTCGTTCTAATGATTGTGCTGCGGAGCCCCATCGCGGGAGTCATCTCGATGATTCCCAACATGTTCCCAATCGTCATTATTTTCGGCGCACTCGGTTGGCTGGGAATCAAAGTCGACATCGGCATCATGATGACCGCCAGTGTTGCCCTGGGTGTGGCGGTGGACGATACCATCCACTTCCTCACCTGGTTCCGACGTGGAATTGCCATGGGCATGAACCGCCGCGACTCCATCATGCTGTCGTACGATCGTTGCGCCACGGCAATGACCCAAACCACCCTAATTGGCGGGCTGGGTCTGGCTGTGTTTGCCACCAGCACGTTTACTCCGACTCAGCAATTCGGCTACCTGATGATTTCGATGCTCGCTGCGGCGTTGATTGGCGACTTGCTGTTGCTGCCAGCGTTGTTGATGAGTCCGCTAGGCTACTTCTTCGGATTGGGCACCAAGGTGACAGCCATCGATCCTGAGGAGTCTGAATCGCTTGAACCAGGCGAAACGGTAGAGCCTCAGGAATCGAGCAAGCTAGAGTCGCAGCCCGAACAGCAGCCGGAAGATCCGGAAGAGGACATTGTCGAGGAACAGGCGACAGACGCGGAGTCTCCGTTGGACCTGCAACGAGAGCGCGAGCTCATCGCCGCCATTGAGAAAAGCGGAATGTCCAAGGAGCAGCTCGAACGGGAAGTGCTAGAGGGCCCGCATGCGGCTCTGCACGCGAAGCTGCGTAAATTGCGGCGAGATCTTCCCCAGGATCGCATTTCCTCTTAGAATCTCTTGGCACCAATTTAAGAACTTTGATAGGCACCAAGGGATTCGAGAAGTTTGGCCCGCGGGTGGTTGTGATATCGATACTCACCCACTCAGCCACGTCAGTAGCTGTCATTCCGAGGTCTGCCGAGGAATCTGGCTAGACCCCTCGGCAGACCTCGGCGTGACAGAACGCTTCGCAGTTGTGGGTTCCTTTCGCAATTCCCGAACGGCCTCAGTCATTTCTCCTCGGTTCACTCGCTTCAGAAGGGAAGGCACCAATGTCGCGACGCAACATGTTCTTGCTGCTTTCCTGCGGGATCATCGCTTACGCCTGTCATGTCCGTGCCGAGCAAAATCCTTACGCTCGATTTGTCTCGGCTGGCTATTCGGTCATCGATCGCCGTGCCCTGGAGGAGATTCCCGATCAAGATCTCTTCGAAGGTGCCATGCGCGGGATGGTCTCGGTGCTCAACGAGCAGGGCGACGAGCATTCCTGGTTCGTTGACCAAGAGCAACGCGACGCATTCCAAGAAGATCTTTCCCAACAGTTCGGCGGAGTCGGGGTGAGGATTCGCATGTTGGGCAAGCCCCCTCTGCCAACGGTGCTTGGGCCTCCGGAACCAGGCACACCTGCCTATGCGGCAGACGTTCGCTCCGGCGATCGCATTGTGGCCATCGATTCCGAGTCCACCGAAGGTATGGACATGCTCGGGATTCTCACCAAAATGCGCGGTCCAGTGGGAGAACCTGTCGAGCTCGAACTGAAACGTCTCGATGCCGACGAGCCGATCAAGGTCAGCCTCACGCGAGCGATGATCATGGTCGATTCCATCTTCGGCTACATCCGCAATGAAAAAAACGAATGGGAATATTTGCTCGATAGCGATCCTCGCATCGGCTATATGCAAATCAATCAATTCGGTGAGAAAACCGAAGAGGAAATGATCCGCACCCTGGCGGCGATGAAACAGCAGGGGATGAAAGCCCTTATTCTCGACGTGCGCGACAATGCGGGCGGAGCGCTCGATGCCGCGGTGGGGATGACAGAGTTATTTCTGAGGGCGGGAAAACAAATCGTCACCATTCGAGGTCGAGATGGCACCACCGCCGAGCGATTCGTTTCGACCGGGCGGGGTGGATTTACAGACATACCTCTCGCCGTGCTAATCAATCAGCAAAGCGCCAGTGCCAGTGAGATTCTCGCAGCTTGCTTACAAGACTATGGCCGCGCGGTCATAATCGGGCAGCGCACCTATGGCAAAGGCACGGTTCAAAGTTTGCTGCGGTTGGAGGCGGGTCGCAGTTTGCTCAAATTAACGACTGCCACTTATTGGCGACCCAGTGGCAAGAATATTCATCGCATGAAAAACGCCAGTGAGAGCGATGACTGGGGTGTGAAGCCCGACAAAGGTTTTGAAGTCGTTCTCGACGACAAGCAATATCAGGATTGGCAACGTTACCGGCGCCGGCGCAATTTGTTTGGGAACAAGTCGAACGGCCCGGTCGTCGATCAGGTGGATGCCGAGGATGGCAAGCCACCGGCAGAGTATTCCGACGAGGCATTAGACCTGGCAATCGCGGCGCTCGTGAAGCAGCTCCACTAGGTAAATCGATCGGGTAACTTTACCCAATCCTCAAAGATTTTTGCCTTTGCAACGGGGTTGAAAAATCTTCTCTCCCTGGCAGCCAAAACCGGATGCCGCATTCTGCCTGCGCTGGACCTCGCAAAAATACGTAAACCCTTAATTCATATGGCTTTCCGCCTATTTCGTGCGGTGCTCTCCGCGGCCAAATCAGGGTTTGGCACGCCACCTGCATTAACACAAAACCATGTGACATGCGGAGGCTAGTCACGGCGAAGAGTTCGCTCCCGCAGTGAACTATTCGTAGGCTCGCTTGTTCGGTTCAAGGCCAAGGGATGTACGGCTTGGACAACAAGAAGCCTCTTTTCTAAGAATCTTATCCATAGAACTTATCAACATAGGGCCGCTAGCGCCCAGGGAGAGAAACGAATCATGGTTGCTCCACGAGAAGACGCAAAGAAAGTTTATTGCACGATTGTCCGCGTACCTACGCTTGCCGAGCGGACTTCCAATCGCTTAGCACGCCCCAGCGATTTGCTGCCTTGGGCCGATCCTTATATTGCTCGTTTGGTTTCTAACTTGCAGAACGAAGTTCGCAGCGAACGCATCAGCAAGAACAACTGGAACACGGCGTCGACTTTGAAAGCTGACTTGGAACCACCGAGTCCGATCATCGAAACCGAAGAAGAGTGGGCCGACCAACCCCGGTTTACGGTTCAGGAAGAACGCACAAGTTAAGAGGTAGCTGGATTCGCAAGAATTCAGTTAGTTCGAAATCGAGAAACGATAACCCACATCAAACCGACTCGAGGACAAGTCGGCTTACTCAAGTGTTTCACCATCACCCCCATGTCAAACGGAGTCGACATGCTTACCTATCTTAGTTGTTGCCTGGTTCTGGTTGTGGCTCGACGGGTTCGTCCCCCGGGCCGAAGTCTTCGCCACAGGTGGCGAGTAAGACCGGACGTAGCTCTGCAGCGATAAAAAACGAACCCGTCACGCAAGCCAGACTCTCTCGATGGAGTGTGGCTTGCACCATTTGCCAAGCAAGCCGGGGATCTGCTTCCTGCTGAACCTTTAGAATACCGAAATTTAGATTTTGATCTGAAGATTCTGAGCCGACGGCGCTAGCCGCGGGTTGCCCAGGTTTTGGCTCAGTTTCGAGAATACTCGACGCCCGCCTCCGCGGATTTACAACTTGCTCGTTCGGCTCAACAGTTTTGGAACCAGATGTAAACGCGTCAGTCTCCTTGAGCCGCAGCACTTCTGCCTCAACAATCTCAGCCAACCGGGCTGTCGGCACCGCCCGGGGATTTTCAACATATTCAGTGACGACGATATGCTGGAAGTGCGGAACCAGCACCCGAGCGATTCCCGCCACATCTTTTTCCCGAGTCGCCGCCAAGAGGAGAGTCCTCTCGGTGGTAGGGAAGTGAGATTGAAGCACCTCAGCCAATGCTTCGGCGGCTGCCACATTGTGCGCCACGTCGAGTATCACCGTGGGACGTCGGCAAATTACCTCCACACGTGCTGGTAGCGAATGCTGAGCAAGCCCCAGCCGCATGGCTTCGCTTGAAACTAGCCAGCCCTGGTGGCGAAGCTCGATGATCGTCGCCAGTGCTAGTGCGGCGTTGGCCCCCTGATGTTCGCCCAGCATACCTAAGGGTGTGGGAGATAGTTCGAATAGCTCCTCACGATCTCGCGATCGAAATGCGATCTGACCCCGGTGTGCGTTGTCTTCGGCAACTGGCCCAATCTGGTAGTCGAACTCAAAATCCTCTCCTGCCACAATCAGTCGGGAGCCATGTTGGCGTGCCACGCCGGCAATTACCTCTTGGGGTTCGGGGAGCATCGGACCGCACAGCACAGGAACGCCCGGCTTGATGATGCCTGCCTTCTCGCCGGCGATTTCCGCCAGCGTGTTGCCCAGTTGTTTCGTGTGATCGAAGCTGATGCTGGTAATCACCGACACCACTGGCTGGCAAACGTTGGTCGAGTCGAGCCGGCCTCCCAGCCCCACTTCTAGCACAGCCAGGTCGACGCCCCGCTCGGCAAAGTGCATGAGTGCCAAAGCGGTGGTGAGTTCGAAATAGGTGGGACTCAGCGAATCGTCTGCCTGCTCGGCCGCTTCACGGTCCATCGCCTCGACGACAGGCCGCAATCGTTCGGTGAGCGTCACCAACTCCGAGGCAGCGATCGCCTGACCATTGATAGCAAAGCGTTCTTCAATCGCTTCCAAGTGCGGCGAACTGAACAGCCCGGCATCGTACCCAGCTTCCGCGAGAATGGCCGCAACCAGTGCCGACGTACTACCTTTGCCTTTCGTCCCCGCCACATGAACAATAGGCAGCCCCGCATCGGGACTCCCCAAACGATTAAGCAACTGCCGCATCCGGTCGAGCTTCAGTTGACGTTCACCGTAAGGAACCGAAGGAGTTCTTTCGAAATTGATGCGTCCCAGGAGAAAATCAATCGCCTGCTCGCGGCTGGTGATGGTGGCAGAGCAGGGTAGGGCGGTATCGTCTAATGACAGGGGATCTGGCGGTTGAGAATCTGCGCTCATGCACTCCAATTTAGCAATTGAGGGTTGCTGTAGCTATCGCCTTCGTGGCGAGCTTTTTCAGTTAAGCACAGAGAGTACTCGTGGCACGCGGACGTTGCCCAACCTTCAGTCGCTCGCTGCCAAATGCTTAGCCATGTGGAATTTCACAATCCCGTGCGGGAATGTTTTCTGTTCGAACTTAACCTGATAGCCCTGCTTCTTGTAGAGTGCGGGCAACTGGAAGCTAAAGGTTTCCAAATGAATACTGATGCAGCCGGACTGTTCGGCGTGAGCTTCGAAAGCATTGAGCAACGCCGTGCCCAATCCTTGGTGGCGATGCGCAGGGGCGACCCACAGTTGCTGTACCTCGCAGCACTGTCCCCACCGACGTCCGAGAATACCGCCGATAACTTCGCCTTCATCTGATTTGGCTATACACGAGATTGGGACAACTTCGTGAAGTGGCGCGCTCGCATGGTTCGAATCGTCCATTCCTTGATCGATGATTGCGGATTCGTCAGCGGGGCAATCGTCGTGCGTGGTGATCGAAAACATGGTTCGCCAAAAATTCAAAAAAACTAACGGCTAGCCAAGATGGTCGCAGCGATTTTGCGGATTTGGCTTTGGACGTCCTCAATATCTTGATCGGCGTCGATGCGGTGGACGGTATCTCCCCACTGCGCGGCCTCGTCTAAGAATCCCTGGCGAAGCTTCTCGCGGTACTGGTCGCCCCGGCTTTCAACGCGGTCGAGTTCGTCGCCCATGCGTTGCCTGGCGACTTCGGGAGACATGTCCAGTAAAAAGACACAGTCGGGCATCAGCCCCTCGGTTGCAACGCGACCGACACTGCGGACGGCCTCGACATCGAGCCCGCCGGCATAACCTTGATAGACGATGTTTGCCAGGAGAAACCGATCAGAAACGACCGTGGCGCCCTTTTCCAAAGCGGGGCGGATCACTTGGTCGACAAGCTGTGCTCGCGCTGCCATGTAGAGCAGCATTTCGCTGCGGGCAGCGATGGGGGTCTGGTCGTCGCTGTCCAGCAAGATCTCCCGGACGCGTTCTCCCAACGGCGTGCTGCCCGGATCGCGGCAGGTGACGACCATTCGGCCCTGATCAGCCAGCCAGTCGCAGAAGAGCTGCATCTGCGTCGACTTGCCAACTCCATCAATGCCGTCGAGCGAGAAAAACATAGGGACGCTGGATGTGGGTGAGTGCGGTGAATTGAGCCCCTCTTTTGTACCCTGCCAACGCGTCCGACGGAAACCCTTACTTTTTCTTGGTCTTACCGTTGTACATCGCGTGCATGTTGGCCGACCGATGGGCGACGAGCTTCCGCAGCTTGGCTGGCTTGAGCACTTCGGCCTGATCGCCGTAGCCGAGAATCCACCAGGCGATTTCGTTGAGCCCCGAGACTGTGGCGCGAAACTCCAGGCAATCGTCGTCGAGCGTCTGCACCTGCTGAGTTTTATGCCAGACGACTTCAGCGACATTCTGAGCCACCAGCGGCTGGAAACGAACCACCACCTGATGGTCGGGCCCAGGCTCGGGAACCAGGTGCCAAGCATTGCCCAGATATTTTTTGAGGCTGAAGCTCTTGGGAATCTTGTAGCTTTGTCTGGTGGTCTCTAGGGAGGTGAATCTAGCCAGATTGAAGGTGCGGACTTCCCTGTGCAAACTGCTACGGCCCACGACGTACCAACTCCGTCGGCTAAACAGCAGCCGGTAGGGCCGCAGTTTGGTCTCGATCGTCTCCCATTCCGTAAGGCTCTCGTAAGTAGCTTTGAGCACAGTGCCGCTAGTGATTGAGTCGACAAACGACTGGTAGAACTGCTCTTTGTCGGTCAGGTCGCTGACGGGATCGAGATCGATGCGGATCGACTTATTCACTGCCGACAGCTCTTCGCGGAGAGCGTGTGGCAAGCTGCTTTCGAGCTTGATGGCGGCGGACCGTGCCGCTTCGTTGAAGGGAATTTGCTGACGACCACCTACCTGGTTGGCCAAACCGATAATCGATAGCGCCTCGGCTGCGGTGAAGTTGGTCGGTGGCAGAAAAAACGAACTGGCTATCGTGTAGCGTTGCGAATCTTCGTCGAACGACAGCGGGACGCCCGCTTCTCGCAAGGTGGCGAGATCTCGAAAGATGGTACGACGGGTGACGCCGCATTTTTTCGCCAGTCCGCTAGCGTCCTGGCCCTCGCCCGACTGCAGAGTCTGCAGGAGCTGGAGCAGGCGTGAGATTCGCTTGAGGTTCATTTGCATAGGGTAGTGGCGTTTCCCACGCGTCGGCGCTCGGTAGCGGAAGCGGTGTGGCGTTTTCTAGCGTCGATTCTAGGCCTGCGTTAGGTTGGCCCGCATTATACTGCCCCGCGTTGTGCTGCCCCGCCTCACCAGACAAGGGTTTGGCGTTTTCTAGCTGCCAGTTCTGCACGACCTCGCGGAACAAATTCTTCTGCGGATGCGCTACTGGCTGCTCGAAACTGACCGGTGCAATCTCGTTGACTGGCGTGTGCGATGAAGGCAGTACAGCCAGATCATCGGGGGTAATCTCCAATCGCGTTGATGGCTCGGCGGAGGATGGTTCGGCGCTGGTGTTCTCTTCAGGGAGTGGAATAATCTGTGGCTCGGCATTGTCTCCGATTGGTTCGAGCGGGTTGATGGATTCACCCTCAGGCTCGGCGACTATTGGCGAAGGCAACATACCACCTTGGCCGGTGAACTGCTCGTAGGGACCACGGCTGATAACATCGGGCCGCGTGTACTTGTAGTTCATGTGCAGCGCGGCTTGTCGCTTGCGAGCACGCCGCACAGCATCGAAATGTGCTTTGTTGGGCCAAGGTCCTTCTGCGAGATAGACGCCGTTGAATTCCAACAACGAACCCTTACGGTAGTGTACTCGCATGATAGCCCGATTGTAATCCAGTAAAGCCCGGAAGTAGAGCGATTCAGCCTCGGCGCGACGTCGCTGGGCGTCGAGCAACAAGTCGAGCGTGCTGCGTCCCGAATCGTAAACCGCTTCGACGGCCTCAACTTCGTCCTCCGCAGCAACGCGACGATTGAAGTAAGTTTTCATCAATCCATAGTTAAGATCCAGATCGCGAACGGCATCGGTCAACCCGTGCGAAACTTCCAGCTCCAGGTCCTGCAGAACCGCACGCTCCCTAGCCAGCAGCAACTGGTGATGTCTGACACCAGACAGTGCCCGGCGGAAACCAATCGGCAGTGAAAACTGCAGCCCCAATTCCCACTCTTGGAAGTTGCCCTCGGTGAGAATTTCAAAGGCATTCGACCCTTCGGCAAATGGCTGAATTCCTGTGCCGTTGCTATCAATCAACTTGTCGCCGGCACCTACCCAACGATAGCGGCCCACGGCATCCAGTCGCGGTAGCATATGGTTGCGGGCGGCGATGAGTTCTAGTTCGCGGCGTTTCACTTGCCACTTTTGTTGACGCAGTTCCGTGACTCTGGCGAGCGATTCGGAGTGAATTGTACACCAATCGAATTTCACCATGGCGGTGGTGGGATCGTCGACAGGTCGAATCAGTCGATTGTCTGTGGCTGCGATCCCCATCAGGTAGCGCAGTCGGTTTTCGACGCGGAACAACGAAGTGAGGGCCGTTTCGACCTGGCTGCGGAACAGGAAGTATTGCGACCGGGCTTGAGCCTCTTTGTCGGCCTCGCCCCCGGTGGTGCCGACGCGTTTCAGTGCGATGATTCGGTTCCAAGTTTCCAGGGCACTGTCGCGACCAATCTTGGTTGCTTCCAAATCGCGGTAGGCGAATTGCAGTTCCCAGTAGGCGTCTTCCAAGTCGCGCATAAAATCACGGATGCTGGACTCAAAGTCGGCCAGCGTGATGTCGAGTCGAATCCGAGAAATTACGACACCATCGATTTGATTGGGCAAGCCGCCTGCCGCTTGGGCAAAGGACTGCGGCCCGGCGATGCGTGTGTACTGCGTACCGGCACCTTGCAGCAAAGGACGCGAGAAACCGGCTTCGACCTCGGTGAACCAATCGCTCGGCTGAATTCGGCTACCGTTGTTGTTCCAGTCGTAGTTGATATTGTTACGCACGTCGAAAGTTGTACCGTCGGCAGTGGTTTTTGTGATGCCCGTGGTGGCGATGCCGAGGTCTTGTTGGAAGAGTGGGGCAAAAAAGTCACCCAGGCCGGCAACGCCGAAGTTCTGAGGACGATCGTTAAGCTGCCAAGTGATGCTGGAGTCGAGCACCGCATCGAAGTCTGCCAACGCAGCTTCAACACCTGTGCCGCTGAGTGGACTCCCCGTCCCTGTGCCGTTGCCGCTTTCGACGAGGGCCGGATCGTACGAGGTAGTAACTCCCGCAGCGTTTTGCTGCAGAGTGATGGGCGTACTTTGAGCGATGTTCGCGCCGTTATCGGTAATACGTCCGCCCAATTCGCGGATCACCTGGCTGTTTCGCAAAGCGATGCGTGTGACCTCTTCGAGCGTGAGGTCCCACATATCGAAGTTCTCGGCATTAGCCAGGGTGAGTGGCTGTTGGGCCCCGCAGACTTCGTCGAGGCTCGAGACATGTACGTCGGGGTAGTTGATGTCGGTGGCAAGGTCTTTGTAGTGAGACAGATGACCCGAGTTCGCCCCTTTGTTATGCGCGGCAAAGAAGAATGGCTGGGTTGGTTGGCAACCCGAGCCCAGCGTAACCACGCAAAGCATGAGAACTAAGGGAGTTCTATTCTGCCGGATCATTTTGCTGCATTCCTAGCTTCGATTTTCCACGGCTTGGTCGGCCGCGGGGCCATCGCCCGGGTAATCGTGGCAACATCCGGCGCGATACGACGCACTAGATCACCGCTGACCACGATTCTGTCCCCCCCGGTCTGGTCAATCCGCTAGCACTTTTCGCCCAAGAAAACGGGGCGCGCAGCGCTCTTTGGATAGTCAGCAGAATTGTTATCGTCGACCTAACCGTCAAACTTTGACATAGTTCGTTCGCTGGCCAGGAATGGACGAATAGAAGGGCGTTGCCTTGCTAGCAGCTAGCAACGACTCGGAGTTCGCAACCTTGTCGGACCGCGTGGCGGTCCGGCTAGTAAGATCTGGAATAGCTAGCTTGGTACTCTATCCACTAGACCGAAAAGTCTTCTAGGTCGCTGAGGCGTTCTAGTTGCCCCAATTCTTCGGTGCGGTTGCCAAGTTGGCCGGCTGAGATGAAGCGGTCGAATTCGAGAGCGACCGCCCGTTCGATACGCGTGTGGAGCCACTGCTGAACTTCTTCGGGCACGCCACCACAGGTTTCGCTGACGAGTTCGGTTTCGAGTTTTACTTCCTCGGTGATGGCATCGCCGGCGTCAGTGCGAACGATACCCTCGAAATTGAAGCGGAGCATGCCTTCGATTTCGCTATTGGCAAGACGGAACGTGCAGTGGGCATCGTACAGATAATAGGTCCGGTCGAGTCCGTACTCTTCGATAGTACTTCGCAAACGTTCGTAGCGGATGCGATAAATACCCGAGGCATCCATGGGGACATCAAGGCGACCTACGGACCGTAGAGGCAAGCAAGCAAACGAAATGTCGACGGAACCTTCCACAGCCGAGATCCTTCGCAAGGGCAGCAGGGCAAAACGGGCAGCTTACGGCACGCGATAGCCGACCGTCAACCAACCGTCCTCGCATTCCAATTGCTCGAGTGCGAACTCGCGCCCTGCATCGCCTTGGCTGGCGATCTGAAGTGCCGGAATTTCAATCTCGGGTGGGAAACCGCGGCCTTCCTCGGCCTTCTTGTTAAGATTCTTGGCCATGTTATTGCGGTAGCCAACTTGCTCGCTGCTCATTTTTTCGTCCCAACGCGGATCGAAACCCGTGGGGAATACCTCGATATCGCCATCGCGAATGAGCACGACTTGGTTGTCTCGCTGAGTGAGTCGATAGTGAATGATGAAATCCCAATTTTCTAGGGGCGGCTCTTCTTCGTCTTCGCCTGTTTTTAGTTCTTCGAAACGCAACCGAATCGTGACGCGGTTGTCCTCAAAGCTCACGCTGGCGGGATGTTCGCCATTGAAAGTCAATCGATAGGGCTTGAAGTCTTCGTCTGGAGGAAGACTGGCTTCGTCGCCTGCAGTGATATCCCGCAGCTTGTTTTCCTTCGAGATCTTCTCGAGCCACGGAGGCAAATCGCCTTTGAGGCTCATGGCTTCGTCTGCCGAATCTTGCTGTAGCTGTACGCCGGCCAGGATGAACGGCAGGTAATTGTTGACCGCGGATTGATGCAGTTGCACGGTGATGTCGTTAGAAATAGCCCGAGGTGGTGGGGGCGTGTCGGTCGACAATTGATAATCGGTCGACAGTTTCATGCTGGCCAGCACACTGTTGGCCGCGGATTGGAATCGCACGAGATTGATGTCAAATCCGCGTCGCTGCATGGGCACTTGCAGTTTGCCCACATATTTGGATCTTCCCTCGGTCAGGGCGTTCATCACACGCTGGTCGAACTTCTTGGTAAGCTTCTTCTTGGCCTTGGCCGAAGCGATGCGTTCGGTCTGAGCCTTTTTTTCACATACCTTTTTCCAGGCGATCTTCTCTATTAATCGCCGACCAAACTTGCCGCCGGTCTTTTTTACCGCACGAGGCCGATTCGTTGTTCGAGTCGAAATATGGGCTGGCGTGGCAGAAAAACGATCGTCGCTGATGTACAGCGTCTTGATGCCCGAGTAAGTGGTCGAGCCGGTGGTGTAAACCTTTACCGGTTTCTTGTAACCAACCGTGTTGGTCGAAATGTGGCCCGCCATGTGAATGTCGAGCCGCATTTGATCGTCTGATTCATGAGCAGCAAAGCGGACATTGCCATTGGCCAGTGCTTGGCCCCGGACGCTGGCGCCAAGGATGCAATCGCGCACCGGCTCCAGTTCGCAAATGGGCTTTACTAGTCGATTCATCGCGTCGACCGAAACCTCGGCCCGAAAATTGACGCCGGAGAATCGTGAACGTAGTTTGTGAACCAACTCGGGCGCATTTTCTAGTTGATCGATCGTAGCTAGGGTCTTGCCCATGCGACGCTCGGTTTCAATCGTGCGATCCTCCGTGTGCCGTTTGACTTGCTCTTGCAAATTCTTGACAAAAGAATCGTAAATCGGTGCGCTATCGCGTTGTTTTGCCAATGCATACCAAAAAGCCAGCTCGCGATAGCGTTGCAACGCCTGGGCCATGTTGCGGAACGATTTCAGTTCCAAGCCGGGCATGTTCGAACGGAATCGCCGAATGACGGTGTCGATTTCTCGAAGCGTTCTGCGATTGATCTTCGGGTCTTCTCCCAGATGGGGCTCGATTAGATCCCACTTGAGATAGTCACGCCAGCGTTGGGGCGTATTCGTGGCATCGAGCACCTTCTCCAGGGTCGCGGCCCGTTGGCGGAGTTCCTCTCGAACCGGCTCAAACCGTGCTTCGGTGAGCGGCTGATGTTCACCGCGCAATGCCCAGAGAGAGGCGGACAAATCCTCCTCCGTGGCCAATGTGGGCCCTTCAATCGATGCAGCAGGGGAGCACAGCAATAGGGTTATTGCGAGAGGTCTCATCCAATGAGAGCAATGTCGGAACACCTGGAAATCTCCACGTTTGGGAAGGTTTGGGGCGGGAAGGAAACGAGTTCGCCCAAGAGTATATAACTCCTATTTTTTCTGCCCTACGCCAATTAGCCATAATTTCCCGCTAAATAGGAAATTTCCGGCGTTCAGAGAGAATCGGCACTCCTCCAAAGAGGGGGATGCGCCGTGGTTTTCGCAGGATGCGAGGTTTGGGAGGCTCACGCGTATTGCTGGGAAAGATGCAACTCAGAGTTCGCAGAGAGGATGAGAGCCGCGGAGAGTTCGTTCATTAGCCGCGATCTTATGGAACGCAGGTTCCCCGGCGATCCGTCGGATCGCGGCTACTCAAGTGAAGAGAGCAGCGTAACATCCAAACCGTGAAATGCTTAATTAGAACTCTAAGCTCTAGGCTCTAAGCTCCTAGCTCTAGGCTCCCAGCAAACTACTCCCCATCGCGGAGGAGATTGAAGAATTCCTCAGCGTGTTCGCGGCGGGACTTAGGGAGTTGCTCAACCACGGTGGGGTCGGCTGCTTCAACTGTTGCCGCAGACATTTCTTGCTTGATCGATTCGCCTACCTGACCGCGGAAGTTGGGGCCATCGGCTTCCCCTTCGAGCACCATGGCACCTTTGCCAGGCTTTTGTCGGACGCGTGAGTCGCGGAAGTTCACGCTGTTCTTTTCATCGGGACGCGGTCCACTCCCCCTGCCCGCCCCCATGCCTTTGCCGCCCATCTTATCGCTGAACTTATCACTCATCGCCATCGACATACAACTCTGGCACCCTTCTCCCTGACACTCAGAACAACTCATCGAATCCTTGGCCATCTGCAGTTGATCCATGGCTGCGTCTAGCATCTCGGTTTCCGACATTTGTTGCTGCATCTGTTCCATACTCTGCATCATCTCTTGCATTGCTTGGGCAGCGCCGTCCTGATCGCCCTGCTTCATACACTCCTGGCACTCGCCTGCCTTTTGGGCCATCTTTTGCATCATTTTCATTTGCTGCTGTTGCTGCTGCATTTGATCCATCTTCTGCTGCAGTTCCCCGGCCCGCTGCATATTGCCCTGCTGCTTTTGTTGCTCGATTTGCTTTTGCAGGTCCTTCATTGCCTGCTCGCGCTTTTCCTGCGCTTCCGCCATTTTCTTTTGCAGCTGTTCCAGTTGCTTTGATAGTTCTTTCTTATCAGCATCGCCTAACTCTCCCTTGGCTAACTTTTGCTGCAGTTTTTTGAGCTCCTGCTGGGCGGCCTGCCAATCGCCCTTTTTCATGGCCTCGAACATCTTGTCAGCTGGGCCCTTGCTAAGGTTCTTCATGTTCTCGAGTTGTTTGCGCAGCTGTTTGTCGCCGCCCAATTTTTCGCGACGCTGCTGGAGTTGCTTTGCCAAGTCGTTGAGTTTGACCATGGCTTTCTTACGATCGACGTCGCTGGCTTTGGCAAGCTTTTCCGATTCCTTCTCCAACTCGCGAAACAATCCTTCGGCTTCTTTGAGTCCCTTTTCAGCGGCTTGCTTACGCCGTTCGATCAATCGTTCGCGGAGTTTCTTGGTAGCGGCGTCCACTTGCTCTTTGGCTTGTTGATCTGCTTGCGGGTCGGGCCCGCTTTGCGCGTCGCGATTGTCAACGAGCGATACCAATACAAAGGCAATCGTTGCGGAAACCAAAGGCAACCAGGCCCGACGCTCTAACTGCAATGGGAATCGTTGGTGCACTTCGACATTGCGTATCGATCGTAGGGCGTCGGTCATCAGGGCCTGGCCCGCTGGGGTATCGACTTCCTCGGGCGGAAGCGAAAGCGTGCTGGCGATCCGTTCGCGCAGGCCAAAGCGAGAATCGATTTCGACGGCGGCATCGAGTTCGCTGCGATGGCTGATGGCGGTCCAGATGGACGCGGCAAGTATCCCTCCGAGAAGTCCACCACCAAGACAGTACCAATGCCAATCGGCTGGCAGGTCTTCGACGACTGCCACCTTGGGAACGGCAATGGCAATCACTGCTAGGGCGATGGCAATGAATAGGCTCAGCAGCAGTCGGTTGACGAACAATTGTCGAGTAAGCCGAGCTTGGGCCCGTTTGACCTGCACAAGAATCTGTTCCACTGCAACTTCTCCTGTTGGAGCTTAGTCCCCGGCGGCTAGAATGAACCTAGGTTGTTTTATTTTACCGCTTCCAGGCAGGCAGGTCACCTCAATTAGCGACACAATAAGATAGGCAAGTGATTTACTGATATTCCTTGCGGTTTATTCCAAGAGAATTGTCATCCCGAGGTCCACCGAGGGATCTAGAACGCACCCGTGCCGAACGTCGCACTTTCCCTGCTCCAATCAGCGAACTCATAGGTAAGCTAGATTTCTCGGCAGACCTCGAAATGACAAGAGCGACCCGGCCCTACTTGCTGCACAAGAAAAAAGAACCAAAAAACTAGATGTCCGACACTCCCCTGCCCTCGCCTGACCAACGTCCGGACACCGATGTGGTGATCTACGATGGCGATTGCCGTATTTGCACCAGCCAGGTGAGCAAGCTGCCTTGGTGGGACTGCCAGCAAAAGTTGTCGTACCTATCGCTCCACGATCCGCTTGTGCAAGAGCGCTGGCCCGATCTTTCGCACGAGCGGTTGATGACCGAGATGTGCATCGTCGATACCAATGGAAATCGTCACTGGGGTGCCCACGCGATTCGTTATTTGTCGCGACGCCTACGCCGACTGTGGTGGGCGGCGCCGTTTCTGCACTTCCCGGGAAGCATGTTGGTAATGCAGCCCGTGTATCGATGGATCGCTAAGAATCGCTATCGGCTCAGCGGGACCGAAGCTTGTGAGAGTGATGCTTGCCAACTGCATCGGTAAGTTTACTCCAACCGCTCAATTCTGAGAGCAATCGCGGGATAGTATTCGAGCAGTTGGTTCAGCAGATCAACTTCTTGCAGCATCTTTCTCGCGACACGATGTTTTCGTGGGTCATGACCTGCTTGGGCACACTGTTCACAAACAGGCAGTTGGAATTCGACGGCCACGTCATGTCCAAACACTTGAGGTTCGGAATTGGCAGCAGGACGGCTGAAGAGATAAATCACAAGTAGTTTTGGAATTAGGATAACGGAGATCAGCCGAGCCAGAAAACGGACTAGTGAGTTTTCGTTATTTTGTGCGTCTTTGGTCAACGACCTTTCACATTCAGCGACACATCGATAAGTGTTGGAGACATCTGAGCCACAAACTAAACACGAGTTGCCTGCAGGCTCTATTCCCTGCGCGACACTCTTTCTGATGGCTTCCGCAGGGTTCGTGACGTAAGCCTCTTTGCCAGCAAGTTGTCTCAGATTGCCCAAGCTCGGGACATCAACGCTACGGCCACAAGAACACCGAATCTGAGAACCCGCTTGTATTTCACGAATCGCGTGAACCTGTCCACAGTTGCAACTGATGGAGACAGCCTCATTCATACCCATGGTCGGCATCGGGGAACTGGCCCCCGCGCACTTCGTCGCGGTAGCTGCGGATTGCGGTGGTGATGTCCTCACTCAGATTGGCATACTTCTTGACGAAGCGCGGGAGATAGTCGCTGGTGAGTCCCAAGACGTCGTTGAGCACGAGCACCTGACCGTCGCAATCGGGGCCCGCTCCGATGCCGATGGTGGGAATCGAGACTTTCTCCGTGATGCGGGCTGCGATATCGGATGGCACGCATTCCAGAACCATGGCAAATGCGCCGGCTTCGGCGGCAGCGCGGGCATCGTGCAACAGCGCGTTCTCGTCTCGCTGCACCCGATAGCCGCCGAGTTGGTGGACGCTTTGGGGTCTGAGTCCGCAATGGGCCATCACCGGGATACCGGCAGAGACGAGTGCCCTGATAGTTTCCGCCTGGTCGGCACCGCCTTCGAGTTTCACCGCCTGACAGCGCGTCTCCTTGAGAATGCGGCCGGCGTTTTCAATCGCCTTATGCGGGCCCAGATGAAAACTAGGGAATGGCATATCCACCACAACCATAGCGTGCTTGACCGCGCGGCCCACCATTTCTGCATGGTAGATCATCTCATCTAAGGTCACCGGCAGCGTGTTCTCGTGCCCTTGGACAACCATCGACATACTATCGCCAACCAATACGCCCTCGACCCCCGCCGCGTCTACAAGCCGAGCCATCGTGTAGTCGTAGGCGGTGATCATCGAGATCTTCTGCCCCGACTGCTTCATGCCGGAGAATTTGGGCACGGTGATCCGCGGCTGGCTTGGTTGTTCTGACGCTGGGCGTTCGCTGGGCATACCTTGCACCTTACGAGAGACGATATAGTGGCGTCAACGAGCCGAGGGGGTTTCTGAAAAGATAGTCACAGATTTCCCCTGAGGGTTCACTCACACACAACGATCCAACCGTTCGTCCGAATCGCTGGGAACAGCCAGGGCCATTTCAGTGGGTGGCGTCGGGCCGTATCGAGCCTAATTTGTTTGACTATCTCCAGCTTGGCTTGCCGCAAGTCGACGGCCAACTCCCGCCAACGGAAGACGTGTAAATACATGTTCGTGAGGCCCCGATAAGGAAACCACTTGTCGCCAACCTCGATCGATTTGGAAAATGGGGCGGTGAGCAAATTCTTCGCCACCCAGCCTGGACCACCGGGGTCGCGGAGGTTGTACCAATAGTTGTGCACGTGGAATACAAACCGGCCCCCTGGTTTCAATATCCTCCGGACGTGCCTTAGCGCCTGCTGACGATTCTCGCGGCCTCGGATCATTCCCAAAGTGCTGAACATGCAGATGGCATGATCGACCGAGGCATCGCGCAGGGCATCGAGCTGAACTAGATTCGCTCGGAGGCATTGAATCGGCTGCCCTGCCTCGCCCTGGAACTTTTCATGAACCACCTCCAGCATCGGCTGTGAGAGATCGATCGCTAGCCCGCGATGGCCAGCTTCGATCAACGGCTCTAGAGCCCGACCTGTTCCACAACCTAGATCGGCGACCAAGCCCGGTGGTTGGAGGTAATCCAGCAAAACCTGCTCGTCGAAATCGAAGAGGGAGTTGAACGCGAAGTAATCGTCGTAATCCTCAGCAATCGATCGCGAGCGGCTGTAGTCCCACAATCCGCGTCCCACGCCGGGAGGTAGCTGCCAATCGGGGCGAGAAACGGGCGTCATACGGCGAATTCAGTGGGTGGTTGTTGGGTCGCTGGAGGAGCAGTATAATCCTGGGTTCGGTTCCCGCCCAGTACGCCGGCATACGCCGAAGATCCCCCGTACAGGTTCCGCCAGACACTTTCACGCGGCCGGTCCCCGCACCGGCATGCCACACGTATATTCAAGGAGTATTAGCCCATGTCGATTCGCGTTGCCATTAACGGTTTTGGTCGTATCGGTCGTCTTACGTTTCGAAATCTGCATGCTCGTTCCGACGAGTTTGAAGTCGTCGGCATCAACGATTTGACCGACAACAGCATGCTCCGCACACTGCTGAAGTACGACAGTACCCACGGCAGATTCCCTGGCTCGGTTGAGCACGATGACGAGCATTTGATTGTCGATGGTAAGCCAATTAAGGCCATGGCCGTCCGCAACCCTGCCGAACTCCCCTGGGGAGAGATGGGCGTCGATGTGGTCGTCGAGAGCACCGGCATCTTCACCGCCCGTGGCGGCAACGGTAAGCCTGGGTATGCGTCTCACTTGGACGCTGGTGCCAAGCGAGTTGTGCTGAGCGCTCCTGCGAAGGATGGAGCCGACTTGACGTGCGTACTTGGCGTCAACGACGACAAGCTAACCCCAGACCTCAAGTGCATCAGCAACGCCAGTTGCACCACCAACTGTCTGGCGCCTGTGGCCAAGGTCTTGCAAGAATCGTTCGGTATCGAAAAAGGTCTGATGACCACGGTGCACGCCTACACCAACGATCAACCAACCCAGGACCAACCCCATTCCGATCCCTATCGGGCTCGGGCCGCGGCGGTGAATATTATTCCTACCTCCACCGGTGCTGCGAAGGCGGTCGGCTTGGTAATTCCCGAGTTGCAAGGCAAGCTCACTGGTATCGCTCTCCGCGTGCCTGTGCAAACGGGCAGCGTGGTCGACCTGACTGCTTCGCTCAGCAAGGAAGTCACCGCAGAAGAAGTCAATGCTGCGATGAAAAAAGCTGCCGAAGGGCCGCTGAAGGGTGTTCTCTATTACACCGAGGACCCGATCGTTTCTACCGATATCATCGGCGACCCTCACAGCTCGATCTTTGCCTCGGACTTCACGCAGGTCATCGAGGGCAACTTGCTCAAGGTTGTCAGCTGGTACGACAACGAATGGGGCTATAGCTCGCGTACCGCCGACCTGATTGCCAAGATCGCCAACATGTAACGGCCCAGCAAAGTAGGGCCCCGTTCCGACACATCCCACGGCGGAGCCGTGGGCTAGCGGTAGGGCGACCATCCAGCGGATGGTTGCTTTGCGATCGGCTGGGGCTGCTTTTGGGCAGGCTTGGCCACAGGTTGCTTCACATGGCCTGAGGTCCAGATGGGGCCCTGATTGGTCGCTGTTTTCACGTGGCCCTTGTTCAGATGCGGGTAGCGTCCGCCATTGGGCTGCGCTGTCCAGCCGCTGGTTTTCTTGACTGTGGAATCGTACCCCTGCACGTCGCTATCGGTGCGCTGCGTGGAGGTCCGCCAACCGGTGGAGCCGTTCAGCTTGCTGCCTTGCGAAGACTTGACCGCCAGTCTTTCGACTTGGGACGATTCGCTCTCATCGGCATCCGGTGAGGTTTCTGACGAGGGCTCAGTGTTCTCAGCAATCAGCGTGGGTGACTCTGGCGTCAGTTCCTTTGCTCCCGTTTCGACTTCCAAGCCAGCGAGCTGCTCGCTTGAGAACGACTCCCGAGCCAGGAGCTTCTCGCCTTGCTCGTCGACGACACGCACCCACAATTGCAGCAAACTTGTCGGTAGCGCGGTCTCTTCCAGAGGCAATTCCAAATGCAAACCATCGCCCAGGTGGGACGATTGCCATGCTGCGGCAACGTCTTCGGGGGTGAAGTCCCAACGTTTGACGCGTCGCGGTTTATTCTTGCCCGGGGCCAGCACCATCAACGAAACTTCGCCGGTGAACGGCACCGCTTCGTCCGTGCGATCGTAACCTTCGACCACCGCGAGCAGACTCTGCGGCTGGCCAGGTTCGTCGTTGCGGAAGAGTTGAGCGAGGGCGACTCGCACAGGTAGTTCAAATTGCTCTGCGACCAAACTGTTTTGCGAAGATTCCTGAATTGACCCGTCGACTTCAATTTCGTCGGCAATCTCCTCTTCGTGAGTAGCCACCTCTTCGTGGCTAATCTCCTCGACATCTTGGTCTTCAAACAGATCTTCGACGGTCGCAAGTTGGATTGGTTCTGGATCCTCTGATTCTGAATCTTGATCAGCCTCGGCAGATTGCTCAGCGAAATCCGCTGGGTGGGGGATCTCGTGCTGCAACCTCTCTTCTGAAGCCTGTAAAACTTCCGGCAGATCTTCCTCCATCAAAGCCAAGCCATCGGTTGTGCCTCTGGTGGTCCGACCCTGCTGTTCTTCAATTTGAAGTGGTGGCGGTTCGAAGTCGTCCAGGTCGAAGCCGTCGATAGGATCTGGCTCGATCTGAGGGGCTGCGGGCTCAGGCAGTTCGTCAGATAGTTCACCTCTGTTTTCAGAATCGCTCCGCGCTGAATCGGCAGCGTTGGAGTCCTCGACACGGTGTGACTTGTTGACGATCGATTTCTGCAGATAGGGTTCCGAATCTATTTCGACAGTCTGTGCACAGCGGATGTTCCGCAACCGTTCGGAGTACTGGACGACGTAGTCTTCCAGTTCGTAAATGTAATCTTCCTGCGTACGGAGCTCGCGCTCGAGCAGTTCGATCTGGTTATCCTGTGCTGTGCGGCAGCCGGGCAGCAGGCAGGGGAAGACGGCGATGACAAACAGCCAGCGCGGCCACCGCCTGATTCGATTTGTAACTGAGTTGGCACTCATCCGCTGTACTGATCCGGCAGGTTCGATCGAACGAGGATTCTATCGCCATAAGCCGAGCGCAAAGGCCGGGCGCGATGAATTCGGTGGGAAGAAATAGAAAAACCGCCCACAGACGTCAACGGCGATCGCCCCTGCTAGCAGGCTGGCAATGGTCAATTTGCGGAGGAAATCGTGCCCCTGTAAGCAGGCTTCTCAGATTCTCAAAGAATGCAGGCAACGCAAACCGCTGGAGTTCGCGGCATAGCCGGAGGCACACTTGCCTCCGGAGTGAGTCGGACCGCCCACCACGGCGGGTAAACTATGGCGGTCCGGCTATTGAAGAAATCGAATAGTTGGCTGGCTGCCAGTGCTCGACTACTAAGAAGCGTCCATATGCGAGACCACTTTGTCGATAATCCGATACTCACGGGCCTCTTCGGCGGACATGAAGCGGTCGCGGTCGGTGTCTTGCTCGATTTGTTCGAGGGTCTGACCCGTGTGCTCGTTGAGAATTCGGTTGAGCTTGTCTTTGGTTTTTTTGTATTCCGAGGCGTGAATCATGATGTCCTCGGCGGTGCCTTCCATGCCGGCCGACGGCTGGTGGATCATGATGCGAGAATTGGGCAGTGCATGACGTTTGCCGGCCGCTCCTGCGCAGAGAAGCAAGGCACCCATCGAAGCGGCTTGCCCCAGGCAATACGTGGCCACATCGCAGGTGACAAACTGCATGGTGTCGTAAATGGCCATCCCGGCAGTCACGCTGCCACCCGGCGAGTTGATGTAAAAGTGGATGTCGGCCTTGGGATCGTCCGATTGCAGAAACAACATCTGCGCGACGATACTATTGGCCACATCGTCGTTCACGCCCGAGCCCATCAAGACGATGCGATCCTTGAGCAAACGGCTATAGATGTCCATGGCCCGCTCTTCGCGGCCAGACTTTTCAATGACGTAGGGAATCAACGACATGGGAGGCATTCCGTTGGAAATTTCAAAATGTGAATTGCAAATTGCAAATTTGGAATTGTGAATAATTCAAGCGTCGGAGACAGATAGCGATTAATCGTCGTCTTCTTCGCCGGGTGCTCCTGGCGGTTTCAGCAGAATATCGTCGACGATGCCATACTCCATCGCTTCGGGAGCGGTCATGTAGTGATCGCGGTCGCACGCCTTGCCAATTTCGTCGACAGTCTTGCCGGTGTGGCTGGCGAGGATTTCGTTGAGCGTTTGGCGTGTGCGGACGATTTCGTTGGCCTGAATTTCGATATCCGACACCTGGCCGCCGACACCGCCGTGCGGTTGGTGAATCATCACCTTCGAGTGTTTCAGAGCAAACCGTTTCTTCGGTTCGCCACCCGCCAGCAAGACGGCACCCCCGCTGGCAGCCAAGCCTACGCAGTAGGTGGCCACGGGTGGGGAAATCATTTGCATCGTGTCGTAGATGGCCAGGGTCGAAGTGACGCTGCCACCGGGCGAATTGATGTAGAAATGGATGTCTTTGCGGCGGTTCTCGCTCTGCAAATACAACAGCTTCATGACCAATTCATTGGCATTGCCGTCGTAGATCTCGCCCTGCAGAAAGATTACGCGATTCTCCAGCAGCAAGTCCCCGAGGGTCATTTGCCGCTGACGCTGGTAATCTCGCATTGCCGTGGCAAGCTGCGGATTCATTAGTTGAGAGAACTCATCCCGTGCATGCTTATTCATAGCTCAAATCCCTTCCACCGAGAATTCCGCCGTTAGTGGCGGAAGATATTCCATTTTCTATACAAGAAGCGCAGATAAAGAAAGGCCAGCCCTCTGCAGAGGTGCCTCACTGAATACGCGACTGGGCGAGTTACTCGTTCGTCTCGCTTTCGGGGGCTTTACCCTGCTCTTCAGCAGCCTCTTCGGCGGCTGGAATCGACTCGGCTCCCTCGCCACCGACAGCCAGGTGAACGGCTTCCACAGCAAGCTGTTCGGGCTCGTAAGGCTCGTCCTTAAACTTGGCCTCGGCCTCGACCGCTTCCAAGACTTTGCGTTCGACAATTTGGTTTTGCAAGACGTCCATCAAACCACGCTTTTCGATCTGGGCACGGACGCGACGGGGCGACTCGCCACTTTGCATGGCAATCAGGTAGATTTCCTTCTCGAAATCGCCTTCCTCGGCGGAAATCTCTTCCTCCTCGGCAATGCGCTCCAGAATGAAATGCTCTTTGAGGCTCTTGCCTGTGGAAGCCGCACTGTTCTGGCGGAGTTGATTCTCGCGGGCACGAATCTCGGCTTCGCCGAACCCTGCTCGGCGAAGTTCCATTACCGAACGCTCCAGCTCACGGACACTTTGCCGCTTGAGCAAGCCGGGGGGTAGTTCCCAGTCGGCACTCTCGGTGAGGGTCGCGGTGATTTGGTTGCGGATCTTCTGTCGTTGCTCGTATTCCAATTGCCGCTTGAGATCTTGCTCGATAGCTTCGCGAAGCTGCTCTTCGGTTTGGAAGTCGCCCATTTCTTGGAGGAACTCTTCGTTCAACTCAGGAAGCTTGAGCCGTTTGACGTCCAACACTTCGAATTCAACCTCGACTTCTTCGCCGCGAAGCTCTTCGTTGGGAGCATCCTGCGTGAGCTTCACTTTGCCAGTAATCTTGCTACCAGCCTTGGCGCCTTCGGCCAATTTGCCAAAACCTTCGAGCTGGCCATCGCGGAAGCTCAAATCGGGGCGGATTCGCAGAACACGCTCTTCGTCCTCTGCCACAAGCTCGCCGTTGTGGCGGGACGTGATATTGGCTGTGAGGTAATCGCCCTCGGTTGCGGGACCATCGTGGGGTGTCAGCTGACCGAAGCGAGTGAGCATTTTTTCTAGTTGCTCGTCGACATCCTGCTCGGTGAATTCACGGACGGGGCGGGTAATTTTCAGGCCTCGCCACTTGGGCATTTCGAATTCGGGACGTACTTCGATGTTGAACTCAAAAGTCATCGGCCCTTCGTCGGGAACCTCGACCGCATCGAGATTGAGGTCTGGCTCGCTGATGGCGGTGAATTCTTGCTCTTCGCTAACCTGCGAAAGGCTATCCATCAGTAGCGAACCCTTGATTTGCTCGCCAATTTCGCTCTTGTAACGATTTTCCACCAATTTGCGGGGAGCACGTCCCACGCGAAACCCCGGCACACTGGCCGACGTCATCAACTCGCTATAGGCGTCGTCCAAGTAGCGATCGATATCAGTCCGCGAGACGGTCACCGTAACGTGCCGTTCACAAGGACTAGGGCTAGTCACTTCGACTTGTAGGTCGAGCTGTTGGTCTTCCTGGTCAGAAGGACCGTCGGCTTTTGGATCTTGTTCTGCCACGTCTGTCATCGTGTCTCCCTCGGACTGGTCCGAATCGTCGACAGCCATTACGGCTGCGACTTTGCTCTGATTTTTGCGTCTTTTTTCTTCCTGAAAACGAAAAACCGGCAGTCAATCTGCCGGAAAACGCAACTAGGCCTGGAATCTATGTCTGTAAAAGCCAATCCACGGGACCGCCTCACAGGGGCCGCTTCACTGGGAATGGTGTGGAAAGGCGAAAGAGCGGGTGATGGGATTCGAACCCACGACAACAACGTTGGCAACGTTGTGCTCTACCAACTGAGCTACACCCGCAAACCGTGTTCCTGTTTCCCTGGGGAAAGCGAGAACGTCCCAAAATTATAGGTTCGTAAGGACTGTACGCAAGGGGACTTACCGGGAGGAAAGTCGCTGAGAACAAGCCCCGCGGGGGCTGATCTGGATCCCAAAGACGAGACCCACGTGTCGCGAGCCTAAAAAACCGCCCGGTGACATACCGATGTCAGCTACAAGCCTGTTGGCTGAGCCCGAGAAACTTACTCCACACGCTAAAATAAGCCCACAACCGGGAGAACAGATGAGGTTCTCCCCAGTCCGCCAAATTCCCACACCAAGACACCCCTAGGAACTGGGCGTATGTTGCTCTTCAAAAAGAAGTTTCTGCCAGCAATTCGAGCAGGCGAAAAAACACAGACAATTCGACTATGGCGCTGGCGGATGATGCGCGTCGGCCAGCGGAGCTTCATCCCCGGCATTGGCTATATCCATATCGAGTACGTCGAGCAGATAGAGCTAGAGAAGCTAACCGATGGCGATGCAATCCCCGATGGCTTTCCCTCGGCGGACGCCTTGCGAGCAGAATTGCAGAATCTGTACGCAGAGAAAATTGCCGCCGGCTATAAGGCCTTCCGCGTGGTGTTCAGGGTTCTTGAGCAACAAGCAAAGAGCGCCTGAGTAGTCAGCCACCGTTTTCATTCAAATATGCACCAGTGGTATCACTCGGGAGACCTCGGGGCTGCAATGGCGATTTGCCGCGGTGCGATGAAAGTCAGGCCGTTGCGGCACCCCCAACGAGGGAAAGGCCTCGCGTTGATCGTCACAGCCGGTGCGATCGGAACTTCTCTCTTGGATCGTTCCCAGGCAATCTGTTGCCCCCCGGTACGCTCCCCCAGGCGAACTAGACTTCTACTAAGCCCTTTGGGGCTTGGAATCCTGGGCCATGCCCGGGGCTATGAGAAGTGTTGGGAGCCAAGATGTTCGAACCTCAGATTTCCGAGATGCCGGCCACCGTACCGTTTGTGTTGGGGCCGCAGCCCACACAGGCTACTGCGCGGGTGCTACATGTAATCAATGGCGAGCACTACTCGGGCGCCGAACGCGTACAGGACTTGTTGGCCCAGGAATTACCCGCTTTGGGATTTGATGTTGGTTTTGCCTGTGTCAAACCAGACCGATTTCCTGAAGCACGCAAGACGCAGTCTGCTCGACTCGACGAAGTGCCCATGCGATGGGCGATCGATCCGCAGTGTGTCACCAAGCTCGTCGATTTGATTAAGAACGAAAACTACGAAGTGGTCCACGCCCATACTCCGCGTTCGCTCCTCGTCGGCAGTCAGGCGGCACGAAGGGCTAATGTGCCGCTCGTCTATCATGTGCATAGCCCAACGGCGAGGGACTCAACCCGTAAGTTGCAGAATTTCCTCAACGCCAAAATGGAAACATGGGCTCTGCGGCGTGCCGAACGGTTGATCGCTGTTTCGCCTAGTTTGAAGAAACTGATGTGCGAGCAGGGGTTCGCTGAGCATCGCGTGGTTTACGTTCCCAACGGTGTGCCCCCCATCGGCGCCGCGCCGCGTGACACCCCGACGGGTGCCTGGACTCTTGGCATCGCCGCCTTATTTCGCCCCCGCAAAGGCATCGAAGTTCTAATCGAAGCCTTAGCGGCGTTGCGATCTCAGGGTCGCAACGTGCAATTGCGTGCCATTGGGCCTTTTGAATCGCTCGAGTATGAGCAAGAAATCAAATCGCTCGTCAGCAGTCGCGGCGTTGGCGACGCGATTACCTGGACCGGGTTTGTTGACGACATCGCAGCAGAGTTTGCCGAGATTGACCTATTTGTATTGCCAAGTTTGTTTGGCGAGGGCTTGCCGATGGTGGTGCTGGAAAGCATGGCTGCCGCGGTTCCCGTCGTAGCCAGCCACGTGGAAGGTGTCCCCGAAGCAATTCGTCACCGAGAAGATGGACTGCTGTTCGAGCCGGGGAGTATCAGCCAGCTAGCGATGGCGATCGAAGAACTTGTGGCGGGCGAGAGCGAGCTCAATTACGCAGCCATGAGCCGCAACGCCCAAGAGCGTCACGCATCGCACTTCTCAGCACACGCCATGGCCACCGAAGTGGCAGGCGTCTACCGCGAAATCCTCGGCTAGCATCTTAGCCGACTACTGTAACAAGGTCCCCTGAGGGGCCGCCGCTTGTGGTCCGGGCGCTGCCGGTCCAGGCTGTGGGGCTTCGACCACAACTTTTCTCCAGCCAAAAGGTGTCCGCGGTGAGCTGAAGAGTCCGCCGAACAGTTGGTCGAGCGTGCCGTTGACCGTTGGCATTTGGAAAATGTAAACCGCACGGCTTTTGCCATTGGGCATGTGAACTTGAATACCTTGGGGTAGCATCGTCTTGCGATCGAGTATGACCTCGACGTGGTGGTAATTGGCCGCGTCGACTTGTTTGCGTGGGAAGGCTTCGAGCAAGATCGTGGCCGCGTCCGATTGCTTCGTGCGCATCCAATAGCGTGCCTTGAGTTTCTTGGCCTCTGCTCCAAACAAGAAGGGCAGAGGGCCATTGACGATATCGGTCCCCCGCATGTCGGGTGGTAGTTTTTGAACCACTAACTGCTTCTTGTCATGCTTGTACTCATAGACTGCCTTGCCATCGCAGACCCAGTGTTCGCCGATTTCGTGCTCTTGCAGTTCGTAGTCGGCGGGTTGGTTTTCACCCTTTTTCTTGTATCGAAAAATCTTTTCGATCTTGAAACTTCCCTTGTCGGGTTTCGAATACGTGAGCCGACCGTGACTCTTGATGGCAGGATCTTCGGTGCCGGGGCCGAACACGGGATCGTACTCCCAGCGTTCAAATTGGCAGTCGAACGTCTTCACTTCCGCTCCGCGGTTTTCCCATTCTTGCAAGATTTGATCGACGAACTGCTGCTCGACAGGACTCAACTGAAACGGAGGGCCCATCGGCATTTGCTGCATTGGCGCACCGCCTGAGCCAGCCACCTGGTTGGGAGCCAATTGTCCAGGGGCCAATTGCGCCTGAGCAAGTTGACCAGGAGCTACCTGGGGTGCAGGCTGAGCCACTTGCCTCAACGGTTGACCCAACGTCCCCGCTGCGGGGATTGTTGCCGCTGGTTGGACGGCATCAGATGTGTTCGGGTAAGGCTGCTGAGCGTTGCTCGCGGAGGTCAAGAATACGAGGGCGAGAACTGCGCTGGGCAACAATTGAAAAATGCTTGTACGCATTGGAGACTTTCTCGTGGGTGGTGCCACATTCGAGCACCAAGGCATTCAACGGGGGAAGATTTGCCGAAATCGGGCGGGAGCATAGCAAGCGTGTGCCGGGGGAACTAGACCGACTTCTATTGACGTAGCGATAGCATTGCGCGCACCATGCGTAGGTCTTCAAGCCAAGGGTCCCAATCGATGAAGCTCAGTTGGAAGGCCAGCGTTTCGGCCACCTGTTTGCACGCAGCAGCATGCTTTCGCGAAGGTCTGCCCGTGGCCGATCAGCAGTTGGCCTCCGAGTTGAGCGGCCCCGTCGATCAATTTCTAAACGAATTGGCAATACCGGGCCTCTCGCCGGACGAAATGCTCGCGCAGTTGGTGGGTCTTGCCGGACAGGTAGAAAACAACCGTCATTTGGCTGAGAGGGCGCTGACACGTCGCTGGGGAAGCAGCGGGTTGAGCGAGCTTAACGTGAGCCTGTTGGCTGGGGCTGTAAGCGATTTAGAATCTGCGTTGCTCAGGACGAACCCCAACTTGGTCGAGGAGCTTGCTGCACGGGGCCGACCGCTTCTGGAACAGTGGGAAAGCCGCGGACCGGGGTTGTTGAAGCAAGTCGCCCAACTCAGCGACGAGCTGGTGGTAGCACCGTCGGCTGAAGTGGTACTCGTGGCTCCGATTGTGGGTGGGCACGGCAGAGCCCACTTGCAAGGAAATCTGGTTACCTTCGAAGCCGTTTTGGTGAACCCGAATCCTGAACTTCCCGAATCCCTCCGACTTGCTTGGCTCCTTTCGCAATTGAATCTCGACTTGCCGATTTTCTCTGAGAATTTCCCCGGCCAACGGCTTTCTCTCATTGCACAATTGGCGACGTTGCCGTTAGTGCTTGAAGCGGCTGAACAATTGGAACTCGCCCAGGCGGACGAGCAGACGCTGGCCCTGGCGATTGATCGTTGGTATTTGCCTGCCGAACTGCCGGTGGCGATTGGTCCGCTCCTGCAGAAATGGTGGCAAACCTACCGTGCTGGCAGTACACGCTGGCCGGTGGCGCTGACAGCACTCGATGCAATGCTCAGCGAGGCGATGCCCTAGCACTGCGTGGCTAGGTCGGGAGTCGAAAAATAGGGACTGGCTCGACGCAGGACGTCGGTTAGAACTCCCTGCGACCGTAGCATCGTCGTGCCAGTCCCTGCCACAGGTTCAGGCAGTACTGTAGTCGCAAAGAGGTACTGAGTGCTGGCGCTGCGATCGAGCTTGACCCAGTTTGCCTGGCTGCGATGATACCCCGCCTCTCTTTTTTCTCTTTGAGGCTCTCTTCAAGGACGTGTTCCTTGAAGGTGCGGCCGTGAATGGATTCCGTCGTTAATAAGGACCGGCAAGATGCCTACCGTCTGTAACAAAACCAAGTTCTGCATGCGTCTTAAGTTGGTCCTGGTGTGCCTCCTCGCATGCGCGGAACAACCTGTTCATGCTCAGGACATTCAACAGGCTACGCACAATTCCCCCGCAGCGACGGCTGCTCTCGGTCAAACCACGGGGGTTCGATTTGCTCAGGTGCCCGCCAAAGCTGGCGATCATGTTACGCAACAGGTGGCGATGGAACTCAACTTGCAAACGTCTATCGTGCAGCAAGGCCAGGTTGCCCAACAACAGGAAACCACTATGCGCCGTGGCCAGCGGCGTGAGGTCGAAGTCTTAGAGGTTCAACAAGGCCAAGTTGTGCGAGCGCGGGTGAAGTTCCCCCATTCTCGTCACTTGCTCCCGGAGCACAGCAGCGAACAGGGCGAACAAGTCCAACCTGTCGAAGGCAAGACGTATCTGCTGACTCGCAAAGAGGGGCAACTCAATGTTCGCTACCCAGACAATACGATTCCGCCGAAAGAAGAATTTGAAATTGTAATTGGCAGCATGCAATCTCTCGGCAAACCGAACCCGTTGGCGAAGTTTCTCCTTGAGCGGGACTTCAAATTGGGACAGACCCTAGAGCTTCCCCAAGAGATAGCCGCCGGCATGCTTGGCTTGGGGGAGGAGATTGGACAGGTGACCAAATTCCAACTCACACTGGCAGAGATCAAAGAGTTTTCCGGGCACCCATGTGCTGAGTTTACTGCCAATATTCACATGGGCAGTGGCCCTGGTAGTTCGTTGTCGTTGCAAGCAACCGGTCCAGTCGTGATTCGCTTGGATACCTGCCGTACAGTATTGGCCGATTTCACCGGGCCCCTGCTGATGAATTCCGTTGAACAAACGCCCCAAGGCAGCTACCAACATCAGGCCGAAGGTTCGCTCCGGGTGGCGGTCCGCTCGGACTATCTTCAATAGGCTCTGTCGTCTCGGGGGCTCCGCTGTCCAGTGGCCCCTGCGCTTTCGAGCGCATAACCTAAAGCCCCACTACACGTTAGGCACGGGTTTGCTGTTCAGAGCACTCGCTGCGCGCTATAATTCTGCCGGTCTTAAGTTTCTCCGAGCTACATATAACTGGCTAGACGGCAAGCTGCGGCCTTTTGATGCGAATGAACAATCGGAGCCTGGTGGTTGATATCAAATTCGGTTCCAAAACTTCGCCCCCAGATCGGCATGTCATGACCTTACGATTGAGACGAAATCTATTTGGCCTACTATCGCTGCTCCTATCAGCAATGGGTGCCGAAGGGACCTTGTTGGCCGAAGAGGCGACGCAAATTCCAGCCGCGCTAGTGCGAGTGCATCTGCCGCTGACCGGAAATGCCGACCAGGTGCTCCGCAATCGATTGCTACGCACTCGCGATCAATTACAGACGGTCGCCAGCGCCCAGAAGAGCGATTCACGGCCACTTTTAGTAATCGAACTCGCCCCTCGCGCCGACGACTTAGACGCCGGCGCTGGCAGCCTCTTTGAGCGAGCCTATGCACTGGCCCGTTTCTTGAGCAGTCGAGAAATGGCGAGCGTAAAAACTGTGGCTTTTGTCCCGCGTTCTGTACGCGGTCACGGAGCGCTGCTCGCGTTTGCTTGCGAAGAAATTGTCATGGCGCCCGAGGCACTAATAGGCAACGATGCCGCTTTGCAGCAGGATGGCGAAACCAGCCAGACCACGATCGCCGGATATCGCGAGATTTCGGATGTGCGTCGCACCATTCCCACCGCACTCGCTATTGGCATCGTCGACCCGCAGACGGAAGTCCTGCAGATAGAAACCGAGACAGGTATTCAATTCATTCTTAAAGAAGACTTGGAAGAGTTTGCCGAGGGTCGAGAGATCGTCTCGCAAAAAGTTCTAGTTCCCGTCGGGACCTCTGCGGAGTTTGATGGCCGAGAGGGGCGCCAGTTTGGTTTTGTGAAGTATCTGGCATCGACCCGGGAAGCGCTCGCTCAAGCCTACGATATTTCTGCCGATGTGTTGGAAGAAGATCAGGCGCACATGACCGAGTGGAATCCTGTAATCATCGACATCCAAGGTAAAATCACCTCGAAGGTCGCCGGCCAGATTGAAACACTTCTCGGTTCCAACTTGGAGCCTGGGCAAGTGAACTGGGTAGGAGTCCGCATCGACAGTGCAGGGGGCGACTTGGAGGCGTGCCTCCGACTGGCCACGACGCTGGCTAGCCTGGATGCCAATGCCGTACAAACGGTGGCTTACGTTCCTTCCGAGGCGGTCGGCGGGGCGGCCTTGGTTGCAATGTCCTGCGACCGACTGGTAATGCACCCCACGGCGCGGTTGCAGGGCTCTACCGAAAAACTAGACGAGGCAGATCGGCTTGCGGTGGAGAGTTCGCTTAGCGAATCGCTCGCCCCGCAGACAAACCATAGTTGGTCGATGCTGGCCGCGATGGTCGATCCGGAAATCGAACTGCTCGAATATCAAAATAAGATTACCGGAGCTAAAAAAATCATGAGTGGCGAGGAGATGGCAGCCTTGCCCGACGCCTTAAACTGGCAGCAACCCCAACCAATCGCCGAAGCCAAGGGCCCGTTGGAATTTTCTGGCGAGCGCGCGTTGGAACTCGATCTGGCTTGGCGCAATGTCGAGAGCTTCGACGAACTCAAGGAACAATTCGCCCTGTCCCGAGAGCCGATTGTCTTGGAGCCAAATTGGGCATTGGAATTGATCGAGGCGCTCGCCTCGCCCCAATTCAGCGTACTGCTGCTACTTACTGGCTTTGCGGGGCTGTATCTCGAACTGCGTACGCCCGGTTTGGGCCTGGGCGGATTTATTGCCACCGTGGCACTGGTGCTATTCTTCTGGAGTAAATTTCTCGACGGCACGTCGGGTTGGCTCGAAGTGCTACTTTTTGTTACCGGCATGGCATTCATTCTGCTAGAAGTTTTTGTGCTACCCGGGTTCGGAATTTTTGGACTGGGAGGCGGGGCACTGATCGTTTCTTCGCTGGTCCTGGCGAGCCTCACCTTTGTGGCCCCGCATAGCGAAAGTGATATGCGAGAGTTGGTCGGTTCTATGGGATCGGTGGTATTCGCCGGTGCCGGGTTCCTGGTGCTGGTAGTGCTGTCAAATTATTTTCTGCCGCAGGTCCCCGTGTTCAGAAAGATGGTGCTGTCGCCCCCGCCCCCCGAAGAGCGTGCGTTTATGGAAAAGAACGAATCCATAGTCGATTATTCCAATCTGATCGGCCTAGAGGGCGTTGCAACCACGCACTTGCGTCCCTCGGGGAAAGCAGAAATCGACCATCAACTGCTCGATGTCATCGCCGAGGGCGAGGCCCTCGACGCAGGGGAACCGATCGTAGTGGTCGATGCCCGGGGCAACCGAGTCATCGTGCGTTCTGCCGCACAAAGCAATGCCTGATTGCTGGTTGCGAACCAGAGAAACGATCAACTTGGCAAGTCCCCGATCTCTTTGCCTAAATGTCCTCTAAAGTGGTAAAATGCGGAGGAAGTGTCTGCAGCTCGACAAATGGCCGGGCGCTGCGGTTCATGTCTTGAAGCGAAAAAAGTTACCAGAGAAGAATTCCGAAAAGGTTTACCCATGTATGCATTGGATCCCCTATCCTGGGCCATCCTGTTGATGATCGTAGGCTGCGGATTGATTGTGCTGGAAGTTTTCATCCCCTCAGGCGGGATCCTGGGCTTTCTATCCGTGGTGGCAATTGCCGGCAGTGTGCTCATGGCTTTCCGCCGCGATATGACAACCGGGTTCGGCTTCGTCGCAATTACCTTATTCGGCGTGCCGACGGTGATTGGGCTCGCGTTCAAATACTGGCCCCACACACCCATGGGCAAGGCCTTCTTGGGCGAACTCCCCGAGGAAGACGAAATCCGCCCCAGCGATTGGCGGCGCGACTTGGTCGGTCGCGTCGGAACTACCAAGTCGAAGATGTTGCCCTCGGGCTCCGTGTCGGTCGATGGACGATTAGTCGACGCCGTGAGCAATGGAGCTGCGATCGACATCGGCCAACCGGTCGTTGTGGTCGAGGTTCGGGGCAACCGCGTGGTTGTACGTCTGGCTGATGAAGGCGAAGCGAAGCAAGACACCGGCTACGCCAAAGATTTGCTGGAAACCCCTGTCGAAGACTTAGGGCTCGATGGATTGGACGATCCACTGTCCTAAACAGGGCTCACCTTGCAATTGGTACCCTCAAACACTACAAAACAGTGACACAGGTTTGCTTCCTCAGACGCAAACTTAGCACCTCTTACAGTTGATTCCGGAGATCGAAACGATGGATGATGGCTCGTTAGTCAACCTCAGTCTGATTCTGGTCGTTTTATTTCTGATCGTCGTGCTGGTGGTTCTGTTTGTCTTCTTCAGGTTTTTTCGACTGTGGATTCAGTCAAAAACCACAGGCGCCGGGATCGGCATCTTCGATTTGATTCGCATGAAGTTTCGTCGCGTGAATCCCAACGTCATGGTGCGCAGCAAAATCATGGCCGTGCAAGCTGGGCTCGATGAGTCGGAAGGACTTACCACCAAAGGTCTCGAAGCCCACTATCTGGCCGGTGGCAACGTGCCCCTGGTGATTCGTGCCATGATCGCTGCCCGCAAAGCGAAAATTATCGATATCGATTTCAAACGCGCTACGGCGATTGACCTCGCCGGGCGTAACATTCTGGAAGCCGTGCAAACTAGCGTCTATCCACGTGTGATCGACTGTCCGATGCGTGGCTCCAAACGGCCTTCGCTCGACGCGATTGCCAAAGATGGTATCCAGCTGAAGGTAAAGGCTCGTGTCACCGTGCGTGCCAACCTGGATCAGCTCATCGGCGGTGCCACCGAAGAGACCATCGTCGCACGTGTCGGCGAGGGCATCGTCAGCGCCATCGGCTCGGCACCAACCCACGCGCACGTGCTGGAAAATCCCGATACCATTTCCAAGGCGGTGCTAGCGCGTCGGTTGGATTCGCAAACAGCCTTTGAGATCGTTTCGATCGACATTGCCGATATCGATGTCGGCGACAATATTGGTGCCCGACTGCAAGCCGATCAGGCCGAAGCCGATACCCGCGTTGCCCGAGCCCAGGCGGAGGGTCGTCGTGCAATGGCGGTTTCGCAAGAGCAAGAGAACTTTGCCAAGATCGAAGAGAACCGGAGCCACCTGGTAGAAGCCGAAGCCGAGGTGCCCAAGGCAATGGCCGATGCGTTTTCCTCCGGCAAGCTAGGAATCTTGGACTACTATAAAATGAAAAATGTCCAAGCCGACACCGACATGCGGGAAGCAATCGCCGGTACCGATAGTCGCCGCAGCTAGGGGCCGATTCTATGATTCAGCTCGATCAAATATTGCTGTTGGCCGCAGACGATTGGTGGCAGATTGTCGGCACGATTATCGTGTTTCTGTTCTATGGAGTTGGCCATCTGATCTCCGGGCGTGAAGATGCCCAAAAACGCGCGAAGCAAAAAGCCCGTCGCGTCAAGCGGCCCCCCGCCGAACGCGGACCTCAAGGGCAGCCCCCCAACCAGGCAGATCCGTTGCGAGCCGAAGTGGAAGAATTTCTGCGTCGAGCGGAAGGCAAACAACCTGCTGCCGAATCGGCCAGGGATCGCGAGTTGCGAGAGCGGAACGAAGGCGGTTCATTTCGGGACGATCGGGCACGTGGTCGCGAAGAGTCTCCACCCATGCGGGAAGTTGTCGCGGAACGATCGACCCCGCGTCCTCCTCAGCCCAAGCCAAGAAAACGTCGCCCCGCCAAACCGGCTCAGCGTCCCAGCCAACCGGTGCCAGAAGCGAAGTCCCTTCGTTCTGAAGGCGTCGCAGAGCATGTCGCCCGTCACCTGAGCCGCAAGAGTGTCACCGAGAGTGCCGAGCAGTTGGGCGACGAAGTGGCGCTGGCCGACGACATTGTTGAGGCCCGCTTGCACGACACGTTCGAGCATCAAGTGGGACAGCTCGAGCACCGCGAAGATCAGGCCAGCCAATCGGCTGCCTCGGTAGCCGACGAAGTCCGCCAACTCCTCAGCAAACCGCAGGGCATGCGCCAATTGATCGTAGCCAACGAGGTGCTCCGCCGGCCCGAAGAGCGCTGGTAGCGACGGCAATAGCTTCCGGAAAAAGTGCCGTCTGGGTGGACGCTAACCAACCTCGGTGTTTCACGCCCGGGCATTCCCCGAAGGGGATACATACCGTAGCCCAGGGTTGCGGCGCAGTCGCTACCCTGGGTATGTAAAGGCTCCAAAATATACCCTGAAAGGGTTTCACAAAGTGTACAACCCTTTCAGGGTAGAGATGATGTCGATTAAGACCCAGGGTAGATCGCATCGCGATCAACCCTGGGCTACGGTATGTAACGCCTACGGCTCATTGCGGTGACTTAACTACCTCAGCTTCATCGTCCTGTGCTAGTTAGCTAACTAGCATCTGAGTTTCACTCCGACGCAACGTAGCTTCAATGTGCTAATGTTGTCTCCTTTCTCAACGGCTTGGTCCTTTGGTATCGTTCAGTTAATTCGGTATTCTACATGACTCGATCAAAGGGATACCTCGCTACACATTGCCAATTGCTGGTCGTAGGCAAGCTGATACACTCCCGACTTTTCCAGATCACATGTCTCATTCTGCTTTGGACTATCCAATCCAAGTTAGTGTGTTTCTGGTGGCAGTATGTTATGCTCCTTGGGCAGTTCTTACTCATCCGCAGCAGAAGTTCAATTGTGACGACTTCCTGCCGTTTACTTTTCTGTGCGTTAAAAGAGGAGACATCCATGCGACACAGTTTCTTAGTTCTTAGTTTTTCTGCTTGTTTGCTGACTTCATTTGTGAATGCAGCAGACAAGCCAAATATTCTCGTTATCTGGGGCGATGACATCGGATGGAACAACTTTAGCTGCTACCACCAGGGCATGATGGGAGGTCGCACACCAAATATCGATCGAGTCGCTCGTGAAGGTGCTCGTTTCACCGACTACTACGCACAGCAAAGCTGTACGGCTGGCCGTGCAGCTTTCATCACTGGTCAGCACCCATATCGGGTGGGCTTACTCAAGGTTGGAATGCCAGGTGCCAAACAAGGGATGCAGCACAAAGATCCAACTATCGCTGAGCTACTCAAGCCGCATGGCTACGCGACAGCTCAGATTGGAAAGAATCACTTGGGTGACCGGAACGAGTATCTCCCAACCGTCCATGGCTTCGATGAATTCTACGGCAATCTCTATCACTTAAACGCAGAAGAGGAGCCAGAAGACCCCCAGTACCCGAGAGACAAGGTTCTTCCCAATGGCAAGACTTTCTATGAACAATTTGGGCCGCGTGGTGTACTTCATTGTAAGGCAAGCGACCAAGATGATCCGACTGTCGACCCACGATTTGGGAAAGTCGGAAAGCAAACAATCGAGGATACTGGCCCATTGACCCGTGAACGCATGAGGACCGTTGAAAAAGACCTTTTGAAGCATTCACTTGATTTCATCGACCGTTCTAACGAAGCGAACAAGCCGTTTTTCTTGTGGCACAATCTGACTCGGATGCACGTTTTCACTCACCTTTCCGAGGAATGGAAGGATAAGACAGGGCATGGATTGTATGCAGACGGAATGGCCGAATTTGATTGGGTAGTAGGCCAATTATTAGAGAAGTTAGATGACCTTGGGATCGCAGATAACACGATTGTTATCGTTTCTACGGACAACGGTGCCGAAGTGATGACTTGGCCTGACGGTGGCTGCACACCGTTTCACGGAGAAAAGGGAACCACTTGGGAAGGCGGCATGCGAGTTCCCTGTGTAGTCCGCTGGCCTGGCGTCGTGAAACCAGGGACTATTGTCAATGAAATCATGTCCCACGAGGATTGGATGCCAACTTTCGTCGCAGCAGCTGGGGACCCCGATGTCAAGGAGAAGTTGTTGGCGGGCCATCAAGCGAACGGCAAAACCTTCAAGAATCATCTCGATGGCTACAACTTTATGCCGTTTTTCAAAGGCGAAGTGGAAACAGGCCCTCGACGTGAGATATTCTATTTCGATGACAATGCGAATCTAAATGCCGTTCGAGTCAATGATTGGAAGATTCACTTTCAAGTCCAAGAAGGAAATCTGGCTGATTCCATATTGCGACCTGTTAACATGCCCTATGTTATTAGTCTTAGGCAAGACCCTTTCGAGCGGTTCATGCGTGAATCCAAGATGTACTTCCGTTGGTACGCAGATAAGATGTGGACGTTTGTGCCTGCCCAATCAGTGGTGGCACAATTCGTCGAGACCTTCGTGAAGTATCCACCTAGCCAAAAGAGCGGTTCATTTGGGCCAGCAGATGCCTTAAGTAGGCTCAGTACACCTGGGGGTGGGCACTAGTTCACTCTTGGCTCTAAGAAGTGTTTTGTGCAAGACCCCGCTGGTTGGCATAGCTAGCGGGGTCTTTATTGTTTGACTAGTTGTGCTGAAACGGATAATTGCTAACACGTACTGTTGGTGTGGTTTGCGAGAATGCCTCCGGCTGTATCTAGCGCGCCTGACGTGCACAGGTAAGAGCGACCCAAATCAGCATCTATATACCAGATTGGGTAAGTTGCCTCGAGGCACAGGCTGCATCGTCCTGGGCCGCTAAGCGAGTCCTCAAATCGTATTCGATAAGACCCCTGACGCCCCGAATTTTCTCCAAAGCCCACCACCGGGAGCCCCATTCAGCTCCTTGGGCCTCACAAGTGTCACAATCGGCCCTCCTTTGCGGGCTTTCTTGATGGACACAGGCCAAAAAATTGACACTCAATTCGCCCCCTGATTATACTGCTTTTAATGGAACGATCTCTAGTCTGCGCAAGGTAAGCGGGGCTCTTGGAAGACGATTTCTAAGAACTCCGGTCGTTTGCCCTGCTCCGGAAGCTGGCTAGAATTCGAGTGAGAACAGGCATTGGAAGCTCAACCGTACAAATGATTCGACACGCCTAAAGCACGCACAGCTTGTCTTGCGAGGCGGTCCCAGAGGAAGTGAGATTCGATGAGTTTCCTTGGCAAAATATTAACGGGACTAATCTGCATTGCCTCATTGTTCATGATGTGGGTGTCGATCAACGTCTACGCCACGCACAAGAATTGGAAGGCCGAAGCGGAAAAGCTGCAGAGCAACCTCTCTCAAGCCACGCGCGATAACGTGGAACTTGAAAGCCGACTGCAAAGTCTGCAAACCACTCTCACTGCCGAGGCGGAAGATCTGCGTCGTCAGGCCGTGAAGCTAGAGACCGAGCGGACTACGCTGCTCTCGCTCAATAACACACTCCAAAACGATCTGGACCAACTGCGACAGAAAGAGCGAGCCAACACCGCCGCGGTGCAATCGACCCAGGCGAACAACGAGAAACTCACCGAAGAGGTGGGCAACCTGCGGGATGCGAACCTCGAAAATCAAGAGAAACGCGACGAGGCATTCCGCGCGATGATTGCGGCGACCGACAAGCTGCATCAGTCCAAAGGCAGGCTCGACTCTCTAGAAGAACGCAACGTGCAACTCGTAGCCGAACTGGGCCAAAAGCGAGTGCTCTTGAATGAAAATGGTATTAATCCCGACACCGATCCCAAATCGGTCGTCCCACAAGTTCGCGGTCAAGTGAAGGCCACCCGGCGTAACGCGGGCAGCCAGCTGATCGAGGTCTCTATTGGCTCCGACGATGGACTAAAACCTGGCCATACCGTCGAAGTATTCCGCGGCGATCGTTATCTGGGCCGTGCCGAGATTTTGACTACCGAACCCGATCGTGCTGTGGGCCGCGTCATCCGTCGCTTTCAACAAGGACAGATCCAGGAGGGCGACAATGTCGCAACCAAACTTAGAATCGGTTAGTGCTCCCACCGTCCTCAAGAAGCAGCCGCAGATGACCGTCTACACGGTGATGCTGATCATCGCGCTCATCTCGCTGATGATGGCCTGCTTGTTTCTCTATCTGGAGATTCGCGAGTATGGCGGATTCGGAGCTGTGAAGGGCCGCATTGCTGCGGCAACCTACCCAGCCCTGGAACTCGCTAAAGGCTATTGGGTTTAGCCCTCAGACTCTTCTGACTTGCGGGAGCTAAGCTCGCGATCCATATCCAACAGGGAAGCCGGGTCGTCGGCGACCATGCGGAACTTGTGAACCACCTCGCGCGCGGTCTTCTCCTCTTCGACTTGTTCGGTGATAAACCATTCCAGTTCGACGAGCGCGGCAAAGGCTTTCTCTTTGAACGCCAATTCATAGAGATCGTTGATCTGACTGGTAACTTGTTGCTCCTGCTCCAAGGATCTCTCGAAGACATGCACCACCGACTCAAAGTCGCTTTGCGGTTGAGCGATCGGCTGGAGAATCACTCGGCAATTGCGGGCAATCAAAAAGTCGTGCAGCCGCATGGCATGCTCACGTTCTTCTTCGCTCTGCAACCGCAACCAATGGGCACAGCCGACGAATTGCTGATGCTCGCACCAGGAGGCCATCGAAAGGTAGCTGTAGGAAGAGAACAGCTCCAGGTTTATTTGAGCATTAATCGCTTTTTGCATCACTTCGCTAAGCATCACAGAAAAACTCCAGGTTAAAACGCTTTGCTAATCAGAAACTCTATTGTTCAGAGACATTGAGGTATGCACCAGAGCAATGACCTGGCGTGTCTCTTCATTGGGAATTGTAGGACTCTCCCCTGAGCTATCCAAGGGAGAATGCAGTGCAAAGGACGAATTGCAGAAATGAAAAGAGGCTCGCCATCGAGCCTATCGACGACGAGCCTCAGTATCATGTTCGATTGAGTCTGAGGAAACTTCGCGACTCAATCTCAAGTGGGCCCGACTGGAGTCGAACCAGCACGCCCTTAACGGGCACAAGGCCCTCAACCTTGCGCGTCTGCCAATTCCGCCACGGGCCCAACAATATTGGCCTATCGAGAAGTGATCTCGATAGTCCATCGAGTCTATCCTTCGACGCCAGTTGGTCAAGGGGCCGAGGTCGAGAACAATTTTTCGCGTTCTACATCACGGCCAAATCAGCCAGACATTGTGACTGCTATAGGTTCAACTTTTTCCATAGCCGGACCGCCACTGTCTACCCGCCGTGGTGGGCGGTCCGCCGGAGGCAAGTGTGCCTCCGGCTAGGGGGTAAACCGACGCATCGAGTTAGCCCTTCTTCACCCCTTCGGCTTCGTAGCGTCCGATCACCGCACAGCCGCAGGAATCGCTCCACACGTTGACGGCTGTTCGCAGCATGTCGAGCACACGGTCCACCGCGATAATGAGTCCCTGGCTTTCTGTGGGAAGCCCGACCGCCTGCAGAATGATCACCATCATTACCAAACCCGCATGCGGAATGCCGGCCGCGCCGATGCTTGCCAGTAGCGCTGTGAAAGCCACCACTAGTTGATCCACCATCGAGAGTTCGATCCCACTAAACTGGGCAATGAACAGCACCGCTACCACTTCGTACAGTGCCGTGCCGTCCATGTTAATCGTCGCACCCAGCGGCAGTACAAACGAACCGACGCGGTTGCTGATTCCGGCTCGCTCCTCCACGCATGTCAAAGTCAGCGGCAATGTGCCATTGCTCGACGCAGAGCTAAAAGCGGTGAGCAAAGCCGGGCTCATCGCTTTGGCGTAAGTCCAAGGATCGCGTTTGGCCACAAACTTCAAGATGCAGGGCAAGACAACCATGGCGTGTATCAGCAGAGCGCAGGTGACCGCCAACATATACCAGCCCAGTGTTTGGAAGACCCCCGCTCCCTGGGTTGCCGTCGCCGAAAGCATCAGGAAGAACACACCAATCGGAGCTAACTCGATGATCACCATCGTCAGCCGCATCATCACATGGAAGGCAGCATCGAAAAAGTCGCTGATCCGTTCCGCACTCTTCCCTCCTACCCAAATCGTGCAGACGCCAAACATCAGACTGAACGCGATAATCGAGAGAAACGTGCCCTCGGCCAAGGCCTCGAACGGGTTGTCGGGAATCATCGTTTTCAGTTGGTTGAACAACACCATCGTCAGGCTTTGTCCCTGAACATGCTCAACCTCGGCAATGGGCGCTTCCGCGATGCCGCCATTGCCAACCCCAGGCCGAATAAGATTCACCATTGCCAAGCCAACGAAAATCGCAAACAAACTCGTACTGAGATAGTAGAGAATCGTCCGACCGAACATCTTGCCCAGCCGCTCGGCACGCCCTAGGCCAGTGATTCCGGAGATCAGCGAAGTGATGATCAACGGAATCGAAACCATTTTTAGCATCCGCAGAAACAGATCGCCCAGGGCCTTGGCGACATTCCCCACGACTCGAGCACGCGATCTACCAAACTGTTCGAACAGCCCAAAGGCCACGGCATCCTTTTTGGCCAAGACTTCCAGAGCCGGATATGTCTCTAGTGGTACCTCGCGGGTCGGGTCGAGCTGTACCGGCACGTCGGGCCACAGCGGATTCTGTTGGGAATCGTTATCGAGGAATCTCTCGACAACCCCAGCCTCGCCGACGGCGATCCGGCGGGACTGGTATCCGCCCTCGGCAACCGCTTCGTCGATCTGGAGCAGAATGACTTCGGGACTATCGCTGGCCCAGAATTGTCCCTTGGCAACGCTAATCGGATTCGACATTCCGATGTGCTGGATCACTAGCGGACCGTGCTGGCGAGCGCCATCCATCCGCAGGCTACCAGTGGAAGCGTTGAGCACGATCCCCAGCAGGGCGCCGAGAAGCATCGTCGACAGAATTTGCCAGTGCAGCGCGAGTCGCGTCATGCGATTGGTTCACAAGTTTGAGGAGTGAGAATGCAGGGGGTCAATTCTCGCTCTTTTAACTTGGCTATTCAACTTCGGCTGGCAATTTTTCTGCTTCCGACGATTGCGTTGTGGCGTCGTTTCGCTGGGAATCCTCTAATTCCTCCAGCGATTGACGCTCGCGCCAAGGCTCGCCACCTCGATAGCTGGCCAATTCCTTGGATAGCTGAGCCTCTTGGTCCTCTCCCATTTCAACGGCCTTCTCCGACCACTCGATCGCCGTGTCAAAGTCCCCCGACTCGGCAAAGGCCGCGGCCAGAGTGCTTAAGATGTGTGCCTGCTGATAGTCGGTCACTTCGCAAGCCTTAGTGGCCAGTTCGACGGCCCGCTTGCCATTGCGAAGTTGGTCGTCCGGCGAAGTCGCCAGCACCCAGGCCAGGTTGTTCAGCAACGACGGGTCCTCCGGCAATGCTTCGAGGGCTTTTTCAAAATCTGCAATTGCCTCGGCGTGATCGCCTTTGGTCAAGTACGCATCGCCTCGGGTGCGGCGTACAGTAATGTTGTCGCCATCTTGCTCTAAGATTTTTGTATAGATCTCAATGGCTTTGTCGTTCTGTCGGTCGATCTGGTAGTAGAGAGCCAATTGAAGCTTTATCTCGTTGTTGCCCGGCATGGCAAGCGAGACCCGTTCGATCTCCTCAATCGCTTCGTCGAGTCGATCCATATTTGCCAACACCTCGGCACGAATCCGATGGGCGAGTACCAAGGGCTGTTTCTCGAGGACTGAATCGACGTCTGCCAGCGCCTCTTCCAATCGGTTGCTACGCAGATAGATCTCGGCTCGGTGAACTTTCGTCAGGACCTCGCCCGGCTTGATCTCTAAGATCTTGTCGAATTGCTCAATTGCTTTGTCGTATTCGCCACTAGTGCGATAGATTTCTCCCAGACGCTGATGCGCCAGCAGTGATTTGGGCGCTAGTTCCGCTGCCTTCTCGAAACTCTCCAGTGCGGCCTCATCCTTACCCAACTCACGGAGGACTTCTCCCTGCATGATCAGGGCATTCACATCGGCGGGATTGTTCTCCAATATGGTTGCCACATCTGCCAATGCCTCGTCGAGCTTTTTGCGACTACGCAGGTAAACGGCTCGGACTAGTTGGTACTTAGTATTCTCCGGTTCAAGAGCGAGTGCGGAATCGAAATCGGCGAGCGCCTTGGCCTCGTCGGTTTGCACCCGGGCCCGAAGCACAAAGGCTTCCGCTTTTTGGGTATCCTTCAAGTCATCGGCCCCTAAGTATTCCGTCAGGTGGCGTCGTGCTTCATGGGGATCGCCTCCCGGTAGCTCCATCAATTTGCCTAACATAAAATGCGCATCGGCCGGAGGTTCGGAAAACGCCAAAACTCGCCTGAGATCGGAAACTACTAACCGGTAGATTTGTTTCACGCGTTTGTCATCGAGCGACTTCCGATTGATCACACGCACCAACGAACTGGCCCGTTGCATCAAGGCATCGGACATCATGCTCTCGGCGAAGGCAGAGTCTTCCTCATCCAGTCCCTTGTCGAGGGACTTCTGCAAGAGATCGATCACTTGGTTCAGATCCTGCAAGCCAGTTGCATTGATCTTGGCCCGCATTGCGTCGTCCAGAAATTCCAGGCCGGGACTATCCGCCCGACTTGTTTGGTGCAGCACGGCGGCCAGGACAACGGCACAGGCGATTAGAGACGTTCGATTCATCATAGGTCTTGGCATTCGATTGATTAGTTTTTCTGGGAAGAAAATGTCGCAGCACGCCCTAATCAGATTCGGGCTGCCTAATTATTACAGGGTCGCCGAATTTTGACCATCTTAGAGCAAGCCACTGCTGGCATTCCCTGGGCAAAACTGTTGGACGTCCCCGGCCCAGGGAAGTTCGCCAGAATTTCCGCCAGCCCCGACTTCTCCCCAGCCGGGCCCCGTGATAAGGCCGCGAGGATGGTCCTGTTGGCCCTCGCCCAATTGAGCTAAAATCAACGGTTTTCCTACCCTCTATCCCCCCGCCCCATCTCTCACTCGGAGCCCACCAGACCATGGAAGCAGGAATCGTCGGTCTGCCCAATGTCGGCAAGTCGACTCTATTCAACGCGCTGACCTGTGCAGGAATCGCTAGCGAAAACTACCCATTTTGCACCATCGAGCCCAACGTCGGCGCGGTGCCCGTACCCGACGTCCGCTTGCAACGCATCGAAAATCACATCACCACCGAAAAGGTCATCCCGGCGGTACTCAAGCTCGTCGATATCGCCGGTATCGTCCGCGGCGCTTCTGAAGGCGAAGGTTTGGGAAATCAGTTTCTTTCCCACATTCGCACGGTCGATGCCATTTTGCACGTCGTCCGTTGTTTCGAAGACGCCGATGTCACCCACGTGGATGGCGCGGTTGATCCTATCCGAGATGTGGAAACGATCGATACCGAGTTGATGCTTGCGGACTTGCAGTCGGTGGAATCGATGACCGACAAGGCTCAACGCACCGCACGGGCAGGCGACAAGGAAGCAAAACATCGTCTCACCATTTTGGAGGCTTGCCACAAGCGGCTTTCCGAGGGTTTGCCGGTGCGCGGGTTGAACTACGAAGATGCGGGCTCGGCAAAGACATTGGCAGAGCTGCAACTCATCACTGCCAAACGCGTGCTGTACGTGGCCAACGTCGACGAAGACGACTTGCTTGGCCAGGGTCCCCATGTGCAAGCATTGCGAGAGAAAGCTGCCGCAGAGAACGGCGCCGTGGTGCCGGTTTGTGCCCGCTTGGAATCGGAGCTCGTCGAGCTAGACGAAGCAGAGCGCAAAGAGATGCTCGAGAGCCTGGATCTTAAGGAGCCCGCCTTGGCTGCTTTGGCGCGGGCGGCCTATGAATTGCTGGGTTTACAAAGTTTCTTTACCGCCGGCGAAAAAGAGATCCGTGCCTGGACCATTCCTGTGGGAGCGACCGCCCCGGAGGCAGCCGGAGCAATTCATACCGATTTTCAGCGCGGCTTTATCCGTTGCGAAACCTACTCGGTGGACGACCTCGACGAGTTTGGCAGCGAAAAGTCCCTTCGCGAAGCAGGCAAGATTCGCGTCGAAGGCAAGGGCTACGTGATGCAGGACAGCGATGTCTGCCACTTTTTGTTCAATGTTTAAATTCGACCGGTGCGCATTGGGGACCACGAATCAGACGCATTGAACGAATGAACGCTAGGTAGGCTTCGAACCGCACCTACCCTGCTCTGAAGTTAATCAGTTAATTCGGCGTCGGTTTGTTTGCAAAGACCAGAGCTTCATTCCATCCCGCTCCTTTTGGCGTCGACGATGAGTGTAATTCATACAGAACAATTGTCACGCTCCTACGGTGCAAGAGTGGGAATTGAGAATGTCAATCTTCGGATTGAAGAGGGCGAGATCTTCGGTTTCCTGGGTCCCAACGGGGCGGGCAAATCGACAACTATTCGGCTGCTGCTCGGGTTCTTGAAGCCCGACGCAGGCCAGGCAGATATCTTTGGCAGAGATTGTTGGAACGCGAGTGCCCACGTCAAACAGGATGTTGGCTATCTTCCCGGCGATCTCCGGCTCTATCCGTGGCTAACAGCCCGGCGTGCCCTGCGCACTTTCGGACTGATTCGCGGCACAGATATTATGGCGCACGGCGAAGCAATGGCCGAGCGGTTCGAGCTGGAGATGGATGTGCCCGTGCGCAGGATGTCGCGAGGCAATCGGCAAAAAGTGGGCCTCGTGTTGGCACTAGCCCATCAGCCAAAATTAGTTGTGCTTGACGAGCCGACTTCGGGTCTCGATCCATTAGTGCAAATTGAACTAGCCAATCAACTGCGGGAAATGGCATCCCAAGGCCACACGGTATTCTTCTCCAGCCACACCCTCAGTGAGGTCGAGAATCTGTGCGATCGTGTGGCAATCGTCCGCAAAGGTTCGATAGTTGCCGACGAACCGCTTGAATCGCTTCGCAATCGGGCCCCACGAATCGTCGAGCTGGTGTTCCACAACGAATCAACTCGGCAAGCCTCGCAGCTGCCGGTATTTCTCCAGGAGGTACGAAGTACGAAAAGCCTCAGCGTATGTGAACTGCATGGAACAACCCCCGAGTTGGTCCGCTGGGCAGCCGACGAGCCACTGGCGGACATCAGCATCGGTCCGCCCGACCTGGAGAGTGTTTTTCACCAGTACTACCTCACAACCGAAACTAAGGCGACCGGCAATAGCAAATGATCCGCGGCCTGCTATTAAAAATCTGGCACGAAGTGTGGGTGATGACCCTGATCCTCGGCTTGGCCCTGCTGGGCGTCGATGCCCTGCTGACCTACGTCGTGCCCAAGTTCCAAGATGGCATGGATGAAATGTTCGAGCAGTTGCCATTTTCCAAACAGATCATGAGTGCCATCTTGGGCTCCGAATTTGGCGAGGAAATCAACGCCAAGGCGATGCAGGCATTGTTGTGGGTACATCCCACCATCCTCACCCTACTGTGGACGCATGCCATTGTGTTTTGCACACGTTTCCCGGCTGGGGAAATTGATCGCGGTACGATCGATGTCTTGCTGGGCCTCCCCGTCTCGCGGCGGAAGGCGTACTACACCGAGGTCTTGGCGTGGCTGATCGCCGGTTTGTTTGTCTTGTCGATGGGTTATGCGGGGCATCGTTTGGCGGCTCCGTGGATGCCGGCGGAGATGCGACCGCAACCCTGGGAAGCTGCCTACGTCCTTGTGAATCAGTACTGCGTGTATCTGGCGGTGGGTGCGTTCACGTTTTTCGTTTCCGCCAACAGCGATCGTCGCGGCCGCGCCGTGGGCGTCACGATCGGCTTAGTATTGGTTTCATTTCTGCTGAATTTCCTGGCCCAATTCTGGGAACCTGCCGACGCCGTTGCTTGGTTGAGTGTGATGGAATACTATCGCCCGGCGATCACAATCCAAACCGGTGAATTCGCTTGGGCCGACGTCATCACCCTGCTCTCGGTAAGCACAGTGGCGATCGCACTGGGCGGAGAAATCGTCGCCCACCGCAGTATTTGCACTACGTAAGTGAGCCGACGGCGCTAGCCGCGGGTAGCGTTCTATCAATCTCAATAACTGCGCCGTTTGCGATGCCTACGGTGGTGCACCGCCGGACTAGCAAACTCAGAATCTAGATGCAATTGGGTGGCTGGGGTAGACCGCAGAGAGCCTCTAGTTTTGGTCAGTTGCGGCCTGCTCTTGAAAAGCTCGGACCGAATCGAAGACGTCCTGCGGAATGTTCATTCCCAACACAAACCAATCTTCCGCGATGCTCAGCCCGGCCAGCTCAATACCATTGAGCGCCCCCATCACGCCACCATCGGGCACCGCCACGCCCCCGGCATCGAGTCGAGGGGCGAAGAACGCATCGAGCTTTTCCAGCAGAAAATCTCTGGCATCGCTGGGAAGCACCGTTTCAAGTTCCACCGATCCGTCGCGAATAAGTTCGTACTCGTCGAAATCGTTCTTCACGACTTCGTATTTCATGGTTGCCGTAGCGGGCGTGTCGAGCCTCTCGCCGTTGATATCGACCGCAGTGATGCGCATTGTGAATTGCAGACGATTGGGTTCGGGAATTTCTAGCTCCAGAGGACGGTGCTTTTCGGTAGTGATCGCCCAACGGGTCGAGCGTGAATGCACCATCAACGGGATCGGCAGTTGTGCCTGCAGGATCTTGGCGTACCGCATGAGAAATTCGTCCGAGAGCGTTTTGCCGCCCAAAATCGTTTCCAGCGAATTATTCAGAAAGGACAAGTGCACCCGGAACTGGATATCTCCGCCGACCGTGTCATTTTCGTAAGGGAGTAACGCGCCAAACTGGCTGCGTCGGATACTCGCAGCATTCACCACCAAGGCATCGTCCGTGCTCCTTAGGCCCACTAACTCGGGCGTGGCACCCTCACGGCGAAGAGGGGCGACGACCTCGGAAAATCCTTCCATCGAGCCGCGCATTCTTTGGAACTCCGCCCGGATCTCGGCCACAGCTTCGTCGACCCGTTTGTCCATGTTCTCGACGATCATCTTGGATGTATGTGCTTTTGCCGTGGAACGCATATGGGCCATCGACTCGGGCTTTTCTGCCTGCCGGCGAGCCAGTCCTCGGATGATGCGGCGCTCGGCTGTGATGTTGGTGAGACGAGTATTCACCGGCGCGTCGACTTCAGTTTCTCCCAGAGCCCATCCCGTCGTGCTAAACAGCACAGGTTTTAGGGCGGTGACCGGTCCCGAGGTAATCACGTGGATCACAGCGGGGCCTGCATCTGCTTTGCAGCGGGCAAAGACGTCGCCTGTGAAAACCAAGCTGATTTCCGCGTCTTCCTCGTTCGGCGTCACATCTAGTGTCGTGGTGCCCGTAGTATTTGCCGTGCCTCGGACTTTAAGAGTGCGACGTTTTTGACGCAGTCCGCTAGGCGGCGCCCTGTTGAGGTCCCTCACCGGAAACGAGTCTCTCACTTCGGTATCGAAAATCTGTAATATTTGTCCGGCAAATGCTTCTGAAACTATGATCTGCGCGTTGGGTTGGGAAAGTAGTGTTCGGATCTCTTCCACTTCGCCCGCTAGTTGGCCGGTCTTAGCAAACCAATCCAATGTACGCCCCAAGGCGACCGCATTTTTGTCGGACGGATCGTTCGCAATTGCCCGAAGTTGCTCTCGGGCCAGCTCAAGCTTGGCGAGATACTGATTCTGCAGTTCATCCTGGCTAAAGGTGAACGCAGCGTCGAGGTGGGCGTCCATCTTCACCCTGAGATCGGCAAAAATCGGTCCTTCTAGGCCGGGGCGGTTTGAATAAAGCCAGCGACGAACGAGGGCTAACTCTTTGTAGCTCGCCTGGCCTTGGTAGCTTACGGGTCGCGAATCTAGTTTGCCGGTGAGCAAGTGCCAATGTAAATGCTGACGCCAGTCCTCTGCTTCTTGCGGATCCATCGCCAGAAAGGCAGCTTCCACGCGCGCGACTTCTTCCCGCAAGTCGGCTTGAGTCTCGGTGAACCACGCGTCGGCAGGTTCGGCAAAACGATGCTCGGCTCCAACCAGGACGGTTTGTGCCTGCGCAACCCGCTCAGTTAGCGCAGCGTTTGCCCCCTCAGCGACCACCGATTGGGTGGAGAACATCAGCACGATCGCAAGAGATCGTAATAGGAGTTGGGAGAATGGCATGTTCACCAAATCTGGGGGCAAGATCCGCGATGATGCTTTTTTGCGACCTACGCTTAGTAAGAGTGCCATTTTTTCCGACCCAGCGGGGCTCTACGGACTGTCATACTTAAGGAATTGATGAAAAGGCTGACTGTTGTGCGGCCTGGAGCGTTTAGTAGCTGTGAATTTCCACCTTCGAATTACTGTATTGATAGTGTTGGTAACGATTGTGCCGGCATGTGCTCTGGGAGCCGCCGAAGCAGAATTGACCGGTCGTTGGGGCGATACGCTGCTACCCCATCAGCTCGTCTCTACCTCTCCGAGTAAGCAAACGTCCGCCTTAGTGGTTGTGACTTTCTCAACAAAATGCCCTCTCGCCAGACGGATGGTGCCGTTGCTCAACGAATTGCAAGCCAAGCACTTCGATCAAGGCATTCAATTCGTTGCCCTGTTTCCCAACGGTGTCGACGATCTGCGGGAAATCGCTGAGTACGCGACAGAGACGAACCTGTCGTTCCCTGTTTTCAAGGACGATCCCAATTCACCCTGGTTCCGTGACTTGGGACTGAAGACCACGCCCCATGCAATCATGCTAGACGTGCGCCAAGGCTATAGCCAGCGACAAATTGTCTATCGCGGTCAGATCAATGGCCAGTGGTTTGGCGGCGGGGCGAGTAACGAGAAGCAAGAGTACCTGGCCGACGCCCTAGAGAGCTTTCTCCAAGGCGAGAAACCGCCAGTCGCCGAGACTGCTGCTTCCGGCTGCCCCATAGCGAGCAAAGCCCCATTCGACCCCAGTCCGTTCGAGGGCGTGACCTACCACAAAGAGATTGCCCGACTCATGCAGAAAAGCTGCATCGAGTGTCATCGAGAGGGGGAACCTGGGGCGGAACTCTTCGCCACTTTTGACAACTACGAGAATGTGGCTGCCATGAGTGGCGTGATGCTTAGCCGAATGGAAAACCGTCTGATGCCTCCCTGGCATGGCTCGACAACGCATGAAAATGGGTTGGGCGGTTTCAAAAACGACATCCGCCTGACGCAGGATGAAATCAACATGTTCCGCGCCTGGGTTGAGGCGGACATGCCCGTGGGGAATGCGGCAGACGCCCCTGAACCCCAACAATGGCCATCCAGTGAAACTTGGAAAATCGGCACGCCGGACTTCGTTTACGAAATGCCCGAACCCTACGTGGTCCCCAAATATCGGCTCGATGAATATCAGTTTTACCGAATCAAGGCGAACTACGATGAGGACCGCTACATCCAGAGCATCGAAATGAAGCCGGGCAACAAGTCTGTGGTTCATCACATGGGTGCCATTATAGGCCCCGCTTCGGACGAAAAACTCTCAGCAAACAAGGCCATGCTGAAGCTGTATGGTCTGACAGGCGATAAGGTCAAGAAGATCGGCGACTACATCGCCGGCGACCCGTTCAATGCCCGCGTTTATCCGGAAGGTTATTCGCTGAAATTACCAGCGGGGCACGACCTCTTCTTCGAAATGCACTACACACCGACTGGCCGTGAGGAAAAGCCTGACGTCTCGCGGATGGGTATCACCTGGGCACCAGGGAAGCCAGAGCATGTAATCCTGACCAAGGTGTTCAATCGAAAAGACTTACGTCTGCGACCCCACGACCAGCACTACGAGAAGCTATCGTACTACCAATTTCCCACTGACGTAGTGATCCACGCGCTCGGACCGCATATGCATTACCGGGGCAAGGATTTTACACTCTACAAAGTTGAGAATCCCGGCACTGATGCAGAAAAGCGGACGCTCGTACTGCGTGTGGCCACTTACGATTTTAACTGGCAACGCACCTACGAGTTTGTCCATCCGCTCGAGCTCAAAGCGGGTGACGCTTTACTCAGCGTGGCCCACTTCGACAATTCGTACCTCAATCCGAACAATCCCGACCCAGAAGCGGCAGTACGATTCGGCTTGAAGAGCGAGCAGGAAATGCTCAATATGCGGGTGAAGTACGAAGAAGTCGACTTTGAAGCAGGAAGCTAAACTTGCTCGCATTTCGGCCTCAGGCTGGCATGCGACTACGGCTGTGTGTTCTCAATAGATACATGAAAAATTGCGAATCGCAGCCATCTCTTCACGGCTGCTTGCTAGCACACACTTGTCAAACTTTTCCGATTATCCGGTTTGAACAAGTTCTCTTCCATGAATTCGTCTTCATAAAAGCCTCTCAAACCAAATGCAGCCACGGGAATTTCCGATACAAGTGGCATAAGCCGATCAATCGTTACAAGCGGAACCCCGCTTCGTACCCGGATTGAAGGGTTGGCAATCCATAGCTGGGCAATGGAATCGCGCTAGATTGTTGGTTGATTGTGAACTTCGGCATCGAGGGAATCTAATGGCGGATGGGAACCAAGTGGAATTCTTCCAGCGATTGAGGGGGAAGTCGGGGCTTCGTGGCTTCTTTGCCCTAGTCTGTGGTTTGTTGTTGGCGTCGGGAGAGTTGGCTTTCAGCGAGGAAGCGGCTATTCAGCCCCTCCCACCGGTGGAAACAGTTCAGCAGGCTGCCAGCTACTCGTTTCTTGAAAGTGATGACGCCGAAGAAGAGCTGACGCTTGAGGAACGAGTCGCCCGGCTAGAAGGCAACTATTCTGACCTTGGCGACGACTACAAGAAGCTCGATGAGGACTCCCAGGATCTGAAAGACGGTCTGAAAGTGCTAGCTTCAAGTGGGCACGGCGAAGCGACCATGAAGGTCAATGGTCGGATCCACGCAGACATGTGGTCTTTCCCAGACAGCAGTTCGGGAGTGAATGTCTTTGAAACTGGCGACCCGTTGCTTTCTCCGCAAGATGCCTTTGGTTTCCGCCGTTTGCGCTTTGGCGTCAAAGGCGATATCTGGAAGACGATGCTCTACAGAATCGAAATGGAGTTTGCCGGAGGCAATGAATCTGAATTCCGCGACGCCTATTTAGGTTGGGAAGATCTCCCGCTATTGCAAACCCTACTCGTCGGCAATCAGAAACGCCCTTACGGCTTGGACCACCTCAATAGTAGTCGTTACAACGTGTTTCTCGAGCGACCTTTTGTGATCGAGTCTTTTAATCAGGACGCTCGACGCTTGGGCGTGATGTCCTACGGTGTATCAGAGGACGAGGCTTGGAACTGGCGGTACGGCATTTTCAACCAGAGGCTCCTCCAGGACGAAGGATTCTACCGGAGCGATCATTGGCAGCTGGAGTTTGCTAGTCGTTTGGCAAACACATTTTGGTACGACGAGACTTCTGGTGGGCGGGGCTATGGTCACTGGGCGGTCTCCGGTACCTACGCCGAGCCCGATGGCAGCGCCGGCGGCAATCGGTCGGACAACGAAGCCCAATTCCGCCACCGTCCCGAGGCACGCTCCGATAATCGCTGGCTCAATACGGGCGATATCGCCGGGGCAGACAACTATCAACTGCTGGGCTTGGAAAACGTTTGGAACTTCGGGCCATTACAACTTGTAGGCGAATATCAAAACATCTGGCTGGAACGCGATCCTGGATTTGGCGGCGACTTGAGATTCGATGGCGCCTACATGTATGCCTCGTACTTTCTAACAGGCGAACACATGCCGTGGAAACGCTCGCTGGGTATTCTCGATCGTATCAAACCCATCGAAAACTTTTTTCTAGTCGACACCTGCCACGACGGTGTGAGAGGTGGTTGGGGTGCCTGGCAGCTTGCCTATCGCCTATCGTATGCAGATTTTATCGACGACAACATTTTCGGTGGTCGAGGGTTGAGCCACACACTAGGAATCAACTGGTATTGGAACGCTTACGCTCGCCTGCAGTTCAATGCCATCTACGGTGAGATTGACGACGCAGCAATCAGTGATGGAGACAACAACAACGATGTCGCGGCAGTCATTCCGCCAAGATCCGGGCACTACACCATTCTCGGCATGCGGGCGATGGTTGACTTTTAGTGGCGGGCTAAGGCGATGGCCCGGCATAGTTGAATACGCCGATTTACTTTGAGAAACAAGAACTTACGACCAGCACCAGCATTTCAAGCATCGATACATAAGGATTCGTTCTGATGCAAAAAACAAGTTCTATCGAGTCTGCAATCACCAGGATCGTGGCCCTGTGTTGCCTGAGTATGCTGACCGCTGTTTCAGCAGTTGCCGATTCTAGCTCCGATGCTCCGCCATTGGAGCCAGATGGGGCTGAGGTTTCGGACCTACCTGGGGTAGAGCATGATACTGAAGTGACTCCTGCCGGTTGTACTGGGGACTGCTGTGGAGACCAATGCCGCAGCGGAGGCTCTGCTGGGAAGAACTGTTGCTGCTGCAAAGCGGTATGCTGTCCGAGGTGCGTGACCGAAGAGGTGAAGAATCACTGTTGGCTCGTGAAATCCAAGTTGGTTTGCATCCCACGATTTCAGTTCAACCTGTTTTGCGATCACAAATCAAAAGACGATGCCTGTTGCGGCGGTGGATGTGCTTGTCAGAAATGCAGTCAATGCGCTGCGGCACCTTGCGGTCGGGTGCGTTGCATCAATGTTCTTGAGAAACACGAGTATAAGTGCGAGAAGTGCGGCTATGAGTGGGACGTGAAATGCGTCCGGACAGGAAACAAATGCTGTCGAGGTAAGAGATGTTCTTGCCCCTCCTGCGGGAAAGGGTGCGGGCAGTGCGCCGAGCTCGACCCACCCGCCAATGAAATTGCTCTGGCGGCCGCAGAACAATTGCCTGTCACCGCAAATTAGCTGCCGCCCGCCAATGGTTCGGCGGCACCGGGAACAACGACGACAGCTACCTAAAAAGCTGTCCTGTCCCCTCTCAAGAGATCCCTCTTTAGTAGATAGTGGAGCGAAGGAGATTCGAACTCCCGACCTCTGCATTGCGAACGCAGCGCTCTCCCAACTGAGCTACCGCCCCAAGCAAGAAAATTCTAAAGCGTTGTAGGGGGACTGTCCAGTTACGGCAAAGGATAGGCCTTCAAGCCGTATCAAGGAATTCTGCCGGAAACGGCTTAACGCGGCGATTGTTTTGACTTGGACAAGAACGGTCGCAGTTCGTCGACGAAGTCTCCTGCATCGGCGAATTGGCGGTACACGCTCGCGAATCGGACAAAGGCGACTTCGTCGAGTTCACGGAGATGTTCCATCACTAGCTCGCCAAGCTGGCGGCTATCGATCTCAGTTTCGAACGAGCTGTAAACGTCGTTCTCAATGGCTGCGACCGTGCGTTCCACGTCTCGGTCGCCGATGGGTCGCTTCCAGCAGGCGCGCTCCAAACCATACTTAATCTTGTCTCGAGAGAAAGGCACTCGGGTGCCGTCTCGCTTTACCACCTTGATTGCCGATTCTTCGATTCGTTCGTAGGTGGTATAGCGGCGTTTGCATTTTAGACATTCTCGTCGCCGGCGGATTGAGAATCCGTCCTGGCAGGCTCGGGAGTCGATCACCCGGTCGTTGTCCGCTCTGCAAAAGGGGCATTTCATGGTCACCACTATACACAAGACGTACCAGTCGTAAAGCACTCGGTATGGCCACTAGGCTTGCCGAAAACGACTTAGAGACAGTCGCACCAGAGTTAGGATCCGCTCGCGAAAGGCTCGCATTGGCGATCTGGCAACCTATAATACGGTTTCAGAGATTGACGCCGATGATTTAGCAGGAGTTTCGCTTCCATGAACTGCCCAAGTTGCCAGAAAGAAATGCTTGACGAGGCCATGTTTTGCCACCACTGTGGCTCTAGGCTCGAAGAAGAAGCTAGCGAGCCCACACCTAGGGAGCGGTTCCAGGCTGCCCTGCCCTCAGAAGCGAGCGAAGATGAACAGGAGAGAGAACTTTGGCAGGGAAGCTTCTCCAAGCTCGCGATGACGAGTTCTTGGATCGCCGCGGCGGGGATATCACTCGTTTTGTTTATCATCGGAGTGATCGCTAGCTTCACCGGCTTCGGATGGTTTATTGCGGTGGGACTGATCTTATTGATCTGGGTCGCTCTGATTATTCGCCTTCTCTATCTGCAGTTGAGTCGGCACTATTATCTGTCCAACGAACGGTTCGTTCACGAACAGGGACTGCTGTGGCGAGAAATCGATCGCGTGGAAGCAATTGATATCGATGACGTCAGCTACGTCCAGGGACCGGTGGAACGTCTGCTAGGAGTTGGCACGGTAAAGATCAATTCTAGTGACCAAACGCACCCCAGCATCGAGTTGCCAGGCATAGAAAATGTGAGGGCAGTGGCTTCATTGATTGATGAAACACGTCGCCAAGAACGGCGCAAACGTGGCCTGCACATCGAAAGCGTCTGAGTTGAGCACATTGTTCGGCACACTGATCGGCTCATTCACGACATAGTGCAAAACTCGTCTGTTACCAACGCGCACCCTCAGGTATTGCTAAGTTCGTGGATTCACAAACAAGAAGGAGCCGATTATTTTTCGGCCTCGGTCCAGTCGCGACGCTGGCGACTGCTGGGAATGTTCATCGCCTTGCGATACTTCGTGACCGTGCGGCGGGCCACTTTGATACCGTGCTTTGATAAAGCTTCGACCAGGGCATCATCACTAAGCGGCTTAGTTTTGTCTTCTTCGTCGACAATTTCCTGTAGCTTGAGTCGCACTTTGTCCCAGGCAACCTCCGCACCATCCGCTCCTGTGGTGCCGCCGACGAAGAACCGCTTGAGTGGGAAAATTCCCCGTGGCGTTTGCATCCACTTGTCGTCGACAGCGCGGCTCACGGTGGTAACATGAACGCCCACCTTATCGGCAATTTGCTGCATCTTTAGCGGCTCGATGTGCTCCGGGCCGTCATCAAGAAACTTTTGCTGATGGTCGACAATAGCCTGCGACACTCGCGTTAATGTACTGCGGCGTTGTTCAATCGCTTCGATAATCCACTGTGCGGAATTGACTTTGCGTTTGATGTATTCCCGCGTCTCGGCATTGGTGCCTGCATCTTGTAGCAGTTTGCGATAAGTGGGGCTAATGTACAGGGAAGGCAACTGGGTGTCTTCCAGTCGGACTTCATAGCCACCGTCGCTGAGTCGATCGATGAAGACATCGGGAGTAACCGAGGGAGCGAAGGTTTCATTGAATTCCGCACCGGGCTTGGGCTTTAGCGTGCGTAGGTCTTCCCAGGCTTCTTGAATCGTCTCGATCGAAAATCCGGTTTTCTTCGAGATGAGTGGCAGTCGGTTGTTCTCCAAATCCTCTAAGTGGTTTTCGATTAAAACCTGCAGCTCTTCGAAGAACAGCAATCCCGGTGTGAGCTGTAGCAACAAACACTCTTTGAGATTTCTAGCGCCGACGCCAATCGGGTCGAGTCGCTGAACCACGGAGAGGGCCTGCTCGGCAATTTTGAGTTGTTCCGCCTGCCACGTTTGCGCGTCACCATTGAGCTCAGCCGGTGGTGTGGCCAGCAAATCTTCCAGCGGCGATTTCAGATAGCCGTTGCTATCGAGATTGTAGATGATTCGCTGGCAGTAGCGGCGAAGATCATCTTCCAAGTCGTACCAACTTAATTGGTGTTCTAAGTATTCAAGCAACGATTCCGGACGAGCTACCATATTGGCCATCGCATCGTGGCGACGATCGCCTTCGGCTTCGATTTGTCCCCGTGAGGGTCGACTTCGCTCTTCGTAATCGTCGGGAAGATTCTCGGCCATGTTCATGAGCCGTTCGAAATCTTCCTCGTTGTTGTTGTTGTCCTCAACAACCAGCTCTTTTTCTCTCTCGGTAGGAGCGTCAGGATTGACGGCCGTGTCGGAGAGACTGCTGGTATCTTCGGTTGGCTCGATCTGGTCGAGCACCGGGTTGTCTTCCATCTCCTGTTCGATGCGCTCTTGCAAAGCCATGATGGGCAACTGCAGGATTTCCATCGACTGGATCATCCGCGGTGCAAGCACCTGCTTCTGAGCCATCTGCATTTGTTGACCAAAGGAAAGTCGCATCGAGATTGAATCTTTAGCTATTTAGGAGGTGAAAACAAAAGCACGCGTCGCTGGTTGCATCTGTAGCATAATGCGAGTGGCTGCCGAAGGTCAAACTTGCCGCCTCCCGGCGCACCACAACGTCTTCACTAGGCCGCAAACAGCAATATGCAGGGAAAATCCGAGCATCGCCCTAGCACGAATTTGCGTGGCGTGCCCAGTTAATTGTACCGTACTTTTTGATAGCAGGGGGAGCTTAACTTAGGTAATCGGTCAAGCTGTCGGGGGGGCATCGCCAGATTGTCCCAAGAGATCGCCGAGACCGGCCATGTCGATACCACCGGTCAAAGATTGCATTTTCTCGGCATGTAGTTGAGTGGCTTTTTCTCTTGCAGCATTAAAGGCTGCCGGCAGGAGGTCTTCGATAAGTTCCTGATCTTGTTTTTCCATCAGCGAGGGGTCAATGCGGACGGATAACACTTCGCCCAAACCATTGGATTCAATTTCTACGAGTCCCGCTCCTGCGTTGCCGGTAACGCGCTCGGCTTTGAGTTGTTCGTTAAGCTGCTGCATTTTGCCGCCCATTTCCTGAGCTTGCTTCATCAGACTGGCGATATTTCCGAGGCCTTTGAACATGGGATCTCCGCGACCGGCTTAAGAGTTTTCTGAGGGGGGGACATAACGAAGGCGGGCAGGATCGCCGTCGAACAGTTCCATTGCCTTTTGTACGAATGGCTGGCTGGCAATTTCTAGTTGCTGCTGCCTACGAGAGCGGCGCGGAGCAATCTGTTTTTTGCCGGCGTCAACTCGTGCGTGAGAATTAAACTGCAACGGGACTTTCGTGCCGCACACCTGTTGCAGAGCAGTCTCGAGTCGACTGCGGTTATTAGCTTTTTCACAAAAATCGCGATGAAAGACTTCCGAGAAACTAGCGACGAGTCGCCCTTGATCGTCGACGGATACTTCATCGGCCGCCGCCGCATGGTCGGCAACCATGCCGCTGAGCGAGTCCAGCGCTTGCTTCCAAATTTCTTCGACATTCTCTGCCGTCAATGGTGTGGCGATGGGCAGTGACTCCGTGGCTGGCTCTTGCACCGTGTCGGGTGATGAGGCTGATTCTGCAACCGAGGGAGTCGTTATCTCGACGGCTGTGGCGGTCGCCGCTTGCGAGACTGGCGATGGCCTGGCGGGAGCGGCACGATCCGCGGCACTTACAGCTGGGGAGCTTGGCCTAGGTACGACGTTTTTTTTTGCCGGCGCTCGGGCTACCGACTGCTGAGGGGAGCCCTGGAGTTGTTCGAGGATATTTGCCAGATCGTCGAGGTTTTCGAGTTGGCAGATTCTTACTAAAGCCATTTCGGCCAGGGTGCGGGTGTGCGTACTCACACGCATACGTGCTGCGGTTTGGTCGAGAATTTGGATCATCGCCAGCAGCGTATGTATGCCCAGATTATCAGCAGCCTCTTTGATTTCATCCAATTGGCTAGGTAATGCATACAGCATCTGCGATTGGACGCAGCCGACGCACTGTGTCATTACGTCGCGTAGATAACCGAGAATTTGGTCGATTAACTGGCTAACTTCCGCGCCCTCGGTGATCGTCGCATCAAGCTGTGATAGGGCCTCAGCCGCATTGCGGCCAATCAAGGGCAGCATCAATTGGCTCAGTCGTGCGGCAGGGGCAATGCCAAGCAGTGTTGTGACATCCGCAGAGCTGATCTCTTTATTGCCGGTCGAGAGCAATTGCTCTAATAGCGACTGACTATCACGCATCGATCCGGCAGCACGCATCGCCAAAATCTGCAAAGCGTCGGTCTCGATGGAAACGCCCTCGGCTTCGGCAATTTGCGATAGCCGGTCCTGAATGGCGGCAGCCTCGATTCCAGCAAAGTCATAACGCTGGCACCGCGAAAGAATCGTGACGGGGATCTTGTTGGGCTCGGTCGTAGCAAAGATGAATTTGACATGCTCGGGAGGCTCTTCCAGCGTTTTCAACAGAGCGTTGAACGCTTCCTTCGTGAGCATGTGTACTTCGTCGATGATGTAGATCTTGAATCGAGCACGGCTGGGCCGTACGGCGACGTTCTGCCGTAGCTGGCGGATCTCGTCGATGCCCCGGTTGCTGGCACCGTCGATTTCCAATACGTCGATGTCATCGCCCGTGCTGACGCTTTGGCAGATTTCGCATTCGTTGCAAGGGACTGAAGAGGTGCCCTCGGCGCAGTTGAGTGCCTTGGCCAGGATCCGCGCTGCGGAGGTTTTCCCCACCCCGCGAGCCCCGGTAAACAGGTAGGCATGGCCAACGCGGCTGCTAGCGATTGCATTGGACAGAGCCTGGGCTACGTGTCCTTGGCCGATCAGTTCTTCAAAGGTCTGCGGCCGATAGCGGCGTGCGACCACGACGTAGTCGGTTGTGGGATTATCGGCGGTAGCAGAGGAAGTTTCGGTCATTGCAGATTCTGAGAATAGCAAATGCGCTAGGGCTACTGGGGATTTGCAATTTGCAATGGCCAATCCACAATTTGCAAAGAATCCGACGTCTGGCGAGAGGCCCCCACACAAAGAAGCACAAGCTTATGGCTGCAGTGTTTCCACCCTGACCAGGTTCGCAAGGCCCCCATTGCAAGGGCCCCTCGCCAGCAGCCGAACTACGGAATCGAGGAAAAACAACTTCCTTAGTCGTTCTCCCCCCTCACCCTACCCTCTCCCCAAAGGGGCGAGGGACGAATGAGAAGTTGTTTTTCCTCGATTCTTATAGCAAGCCGCTACCACCTATTTGTACGCTGTGAGACACGAATCGTCAAAGGTGCACGTGGAAAACAGGTCGGTAACTCCTCTACCCCGCTGCCCGGGAAATGTCGCTTTGGTAGACTGTGAGTCTCACTCGACCTCCAGACAAGCAGAAGGGTTCTTGCCACCATTGGATACGCTACCGAATGAAGAGCTCTGGCATGGACTCTATCCGTTTGAAACCGCCCGCCTGGAGGTGGACGGCTGCAGCTACCACTATGTCGACGAAAATCCAAACTCCAGCCAGCAGACGCTGTTGTTTGTGCACGGCAATCCCACCTGGTCTTTCCACTGGCGGGAATTGATCGAGCATTGTCGAGATCGATACCGCTGTATTGCTCCAGACCATTTGGGCTGCGGCTACAGCGATCTCCAGCCGCGTCCGCTGCGTTTGGCCGACCATATCGAGAACCTGCGCTGCCTAATTCAGGCTTTAGATTTACAACGTGTGACCCTGGTTGCCCAAGATTGGGGCGGAGCCATCGGCTTGGGGGCCCTGCTCGAAGAGCGGCAGCGATTCGAGCGGATTGTGCTGCTCAATACGGGTGCATTCAAACCTTGGTTTATCCCGTGGCGGATTCGAGTCAGTCGGTGGCCAATCTTTGGAAAACTGGCGTTGCAGGGGGCGAATGCTTTTTCGCGTGCAGCGCTTCGCATGACACTCTCGCGACAACAACAATTGGATCCTCGTGTTGAGGCTGCATATCTCGCACCCTACCACAATTGGCAGCGGAGGGCGGCGGTTCATCAGTTTGTGCGCGATATTCCACTCTCCGCAACGCACCCTACCTGGAATACTTTGTCGGAGATCGAGGGCAAGCTAGATACGCTGACCGATATCCCGAAACGGTTGATTTGGGGAATGAAAGACTGGTGCTTCACGCCTGAGTGTCTAGAGAAGTTTTGCAAATACTGGCCCCAGGCACAGGTCCATCGTATTGCGGACGCAGGGCATTGGGTGCTTGAAGACGCTACGGACGAGGTCGTGTCGAGTGTCCGGGAGTTTCTCTCCCAGTCGCCCTCGCCAACGGCAGGTATCGCAACATGATCAGCATTGGCAACTGTGCCACTTTGGCCTGCCTCTGGGAAGCACTTGCTCCCAAACCAGGCAATGTGCACCGCGGTGCCGATTTCGAAGATCTGACGTTTGCCGACTTTGCCACCAGCGCGGCAGTGGTGGGGCCGATCGTCGAACGTGCCAGTCTCTCCGGCGTGGGGCAAACAGTTCGCGATGCGGTTGAAGCAACCCAACAGGCGGTCGGCACCAACACCAATTTAGGAATTCTGTTATTAATCACCCCACTGGCTGCGGCCGATCGTGATGTTTCACTGCGGGACGGCATCAAACTAGTGCTCAAGGGGCTCGATTCCATTGATACGCGGGAGGTGTACTCGGCAATTCGCACGGCACAGGCAGGTGGCTTAGGAAAAGTTGAAGAGGCAGACGTCAACGAACCACCACCGGAAATCAATTTAGACGAAGCAATGGGACTGGCTGCTGAGCGAGACCTAATCGCCAGGCAATATATCAACGGCTTTGAGCAAGTCTTTCAAACAGCCGATAAAATTGCAGCAGCTTACGACTCGAACGTTTCGCTATCGGATTCCATCGTGCGAGGTTATCTGGAACTACTTGCCGAGCACGCCGACAGCTTGATTCAACGAAAGTGCGGTGAAACCTTCGCCAAAGAAGTGTCTCTGCGAGCGGCACAGGTGCTCTCTAGTGGCAACTACCAGGAGGAGCTAGCCGAGTTCGATTTTTATCTCCGAAGTGATGGCCATCGGCGAAATCCTGGCACCTCGGCGGACTTTGTCGCGGCAGGTTTATTCGTTTTGCTCCGCGAGCAACGCATTCAATGGCCCATGAAGTTTTATTAGAAACTCATACGTACAGCCTTCATCGCAACATGCACCGGCGACTTTTGCAGCGATCAGTGGTAGAATATTCACACTTGCAGTTGCACCACAATCCGTACTAGGAATGCATGCCACCTATGCCTGAAGAATTTTCCGTCCAACTCGAACTGCCACGGCTGGTGTTTTCTGCCGCGCATTTCATTACTTATCAGGACGACGTATGCGAGCATCTCCACGGACACAACTACCACGTGTCTGTTCGTGTGCATGGTCCCTTGGGCAGAAATGAGTATGTGTTCGACTTTGTCGCCTTGCGAGACCTTGTGCAGGAGTTAGTCGATCGACTCGATCATCAAATGCTCTTACCCAGCGAGCACCCAACCATTGCGGTGGCTCAAGAGCGGAACGAGCTAGTCGTTACCCACGGCGAACGACGCTGGGTATTTCCTTCTGAAGATTGCGTCATTCTGCCAGTGGCCAACACAACTTCCGAGCTCTTGGCCCGATACTTAGGCACAGAGTTGCTAACTCAGTTAGAAGAGCGCCACGGCTTTCAGCCCACTCGTCTGAGCCTTACCGTCGACGAGTGCGACGGCCAGGCAGCCACCTGGGACTATGGTTCGAGCGCGAGCTAGCTGCTAGCACCATCGCCCCCGCGTAGGCGGCATATCTCTTGCGACCGGCAAGGTCTCTTTAAGTTTCCTAGTGTCAAACGCCGATCTTCCAAGTAGGCAACTCCCGGTCTACTGGTGGATTGCTGCGCATGGCTATTTGAACCCCAAGAGTTTTAGGCGTCCCACAACATGTCCGACATTCACAAGGCTGCTGTGCTCCTGACCTCGCTTCCCGAGGAACAGGCCGTGACCCTCATGGAGCGACTCGAACCGAAGATGGTCGAACAAGTCTCCATCGAAATTGCCAGGCTCAAGGCGGTCACGTCTCAGGAAGAAGAGCACGTGATCATGCAGTTTGCCGAGTCGAGTCCCATGGGGCTCTCGTCCGGCTCGGGAGGCTTGGATCGCGCAAAGGCTTTGGTGCAACAAGCGCTGGGTAAGAATGCGAATGAAACGCTGGATAATATTCGTCAATCTATCGAGGCAGTGCCATTCTCGTTCCTGCGACAGGTCGATAGCCAGAACATTCTGACCTATGTCATCGACGAGCATCCCCAGACGATTGCGCTCATTATGTCGCACTTACCTCCGGCAGCCAGTGCGGAGATTCTGTCTGGACTACCGGCCGAGCAACAGCTTTCGGTAGTGCAGCGGATCGCTTCGATGGGACAAACCAGCCCTGAAATTATCGAAGTGATTGAAGCCGGACTCGAGAAACGGATGTCGAGCCTCATGAGCCAAAGCTTTGAAAACGCCGGCGGAGTTGGCGCTGTGGCCGAGATGCTCAACGTTTCTGATCGAGCTACCGAGCGCACCTTGTTGGAAAATTTGTCTCAAGAAGACCCCGACATGGTCGAAGAGATCCGCCGGTTGATGTTCGTCTTCGAAGACATCGGCAAGTTTGGCGACAAAGAGATTCAAACGGTCCTCAAGAACGTGGAGAACTCTCAGTGGTCGATGGCACTCAAGGGAGCCAGCAACGAACTACGGGAGAAGATTTTCAACAATATGTCAAAGCGTGCTGGCGAAATGTTGAAAGAGGAGATGGAATTCCTCGGCGCCGTCAAGGTATCTGCCGTAGAAGCCAAGCAGCAGGAGATTGTCGATATCATCCGACAGCTAGAAGACTCTGGCGAACTCAACCTGAGTGCCAAGGACGAAGACGAAGAACTGCTGCAGTAGTGCGAATGTGGTCAGTCTAGAGTCTAAAGCTAATAGTCAGCAGTTCGGAGCCGACCTGTTAAGCGGAAGTTACAGTTGGTCCGTCGAAAAAAGGGACAGGCACGACGACGCTACGTACGATGAAGGCTCAAACCGGGTTCGAGCATCGAGCCAGTCCCTAATTTCGACTCTCAACTCTGCGCTGCATTGTTAGAGAATAGAGAGAAGAGTCAGGAGTTCGAAGCCGAGCTGATTTTCTGCCCCTTGAGGGTGCTGCGAGGCATGGAGTAGCATGGACCGCGTCAACAAGCCATGCGGAGCAACTCTCGATGTCGGCAACTCCGATGATGAAGCAGTATCACGAAGCCAAACAGTCGGCTGGTGATGCGCTATTGCTATTTCGCATGGGCGACTTCTACGAGCTGTTTTTCGAGGACGCCAAGACGGCCGCGCGTCTGTTGGGACTGTCGCTCACGAGTCGGGACAAAGGTGAGAACCCGATTCCGATGGCTGGATTTCCCCACCATCAACTTGATGGCTACTTGTCCAAGATCATTGCTGCCGGCATGCGGGCTGCTGTTTGCGACCAAGTGGAAGATCCCCGCGAGGCGAAGGGGCTGGTGAAACGCGACATCACCCGCATCGTTAGTCGAGGAACAATCACAGACGACGCCCTGCTCGACCCGCAAGCGAGCAACTTTCTGCTGGCCATCACCCCTGGCGAACGTTGCGGGTTGGCGTGGGTCGATGTGTCGACGGGTCGGTTCGCGGCCACCGTTGTGCCGGCTGATAAGCTTCCCGACGAACTGGCTCGGCTCGCTCCGGTTGAGATCCTAATTAGCGACGACGCGGAGAAGTTGTCAACCCAGTGGACCGAGGGGCTTGTCGTTACCGAGCGTCCTGCTTGGGCATTCGGACGCGAGTCGGCAGTTAAAGCGCTCACGAAGCAATTCTCCACACACAACCTGGAAGGGTTCGGGTTCGGCGAGGACAGCAAGCAGGACGGACCAGCGCTACAGGCCGCTGGGGCGATATTGGATTACCTGCAGGAGACGCAAAAATCATCGCTCGCGCACATCGATCGTTTGTTGCCTTACCAGCGCGGCAAGTGCCTCGAGATCGACGAGGCGACCCGAAGAAGCTTGGAAATCACCCAATCGATGCGAGACAATCGGCGCGAAGGTTCGCTACTGGGAGTGATCGACCGCACCGTGACTTCGATGGGTGCGCGATTGCTGGGCGAATGGCTTGCCAATCCACTTACCGATGTCAAACGCATTCATAACCGGCTAAACGCCGTGGCAGAGTTGCACGCCGAGCCTTCGCTGACCAGTGCGCTACGCGAAACGCTGAAATCAATCTACGACATCCAGCGTCTACTCGCCCGCGTAACCACGGGCCGCGCCACGCCGCGGGATTTGAGCTTTATTTGCCGCACGCTGGGAACTCTACCCAAAGTAAAGGCTAAGCTAACCGGTCGAGACTCAGAACGGCTCACACAGCTGGAAAGCCGAATCGATCTGTGTGCCGATGTTCGTGGCCAGCTCGAGCAGGCACTCGAAGACGATTGTCCGCTGACAACTCGCGACGGTGGCTTCATCCGTTCGGGTTTTCACAAGAAACTCGATGAACAGCGGGACTTGATGCGAGGCGGTAAACAATGGATCGCCGAATATCAGGCTCAGGCGATCGAGAAGACTGGCATTTCCAGTATGAAGGTTGGGTTCAATAAAGTCTTTGGTTACTACTTAGAAGTGACACACGCCCATCGCGATAAGATTCCAGCGGAGTTTGTGCGCAAGCAGACGCTCAAAAATGCCGAACGCTACATCACGCCAGAGCTAAAGGAACACGAAGAGAAGGTCCTTGCCGCTGAAGAGAGTTGCCAAGATCTGGAATACGAACTGTTCGTCGAACTTCGTGAGTTGGTAGCCGAGGCGACAGGCCGTTTGCAATCAACTGCCGATGCGTTGGCGGAAATCGACGTGCTCGGGTCCCTCGCCGAACTGGCAAGGGCTCGCAATTATGTGCGTCCAGAGATCGTCGAACAACCTGTGTTGGAGATTGTTGAAGGGCGCCACCCGGTGCTAGATATCACAGAGGACGAGGGGACCTTTGTGCCTAATGACACGCTTTGTGAAGGCGGAAAGCGGAAAGCGGAAAACGACCTCGAGAGAACAGAAGGGAATTCCTCTCTGCTGCTAATTACCGGTCCAAATATGGCGGGCAAGAGTACCTATATTCGCCAGGTGGCTCTGATTGCATTGATGGGGCAGATGGGCAGTTTTGTTCCCGCCAGCAAAGCAACCATTGGCATCGCCGATCGGATTTTTGCCCGGGTTGGCGCGAGCGACGATCTGGCCCGGGGCCGTAGTACCTTTATGGTCGAAATGACCGAGACCGCCCGCATTCTCAACACAGCCACTGATCGCAGCCTGGTGATTCTCGACGAAATTGGTCGTGGCACGAGTACCTACGACGGTTTATCGCTGGCTTGGGCTGTCGTCGAGCACCTTCACAACACGACCCGCTGCCGGACGCTGTTTGCCACGCATTACCACGAACTGACCGATCTGGCAGGTACTCTGCCGGGGCTGGCGAATCTGAATGTGGCCGTGAAGGAATGGGAAGGCAAAGTGGTTTTTCTGCATCGCATCGTACCGGGCGCAGCCGACAAGAGCTACGGAATTCACGTAGCCGAACTCGCCGGTGTGCCTCGCGAGGTCAACGAACGGGCGGTGGAGATCTTAGAACAGCTAGAGCAGCAGCACGATCAAAGCAGCAAACCGGAAGAAGGCACACGCAAACCCAACCGCTCCCAATCGCTCAATGGCCATCACATGCAGATGACCCTATTCGAGACCATCGATCACCCCCTGCTAAGTGAGATTCGCGGTACAGATCTCAATTCGCTCACGCCCCTCGAAGTCCAGCGACTCGTTTCGCAGTGGCAAGAGCAGCTCACTGGCGCGCAGACTGAAATCGAATCTTCGAGCAAGCCTCGATAAATCGTGTAGCCACAAAGAACGCGAAAAGGCACGAAGAAGCCTTGAGCGGGCTACTCTCGCGACTCGTCGTGACTTTCGAGTCCAAGCGCCTCACTAAAAAATCCCCCTCCACCGTTTTCGGGGGATGGGCTAGGGGAGGGGGCCTCAGCGCTAGAGAAAATTCTGGGCTGTATCTTTAACTTTCAGATACTGGCCGCAGCTTTCTGTTCCACTCCAGGCCATTAGGAAGTTCTTGACTGGCATACTCAATGTGAATCACACGTCGGTGGCTGGGCGATTTAGAAGCAGAAGAAGCGTGTAAGACCAAGGGCCGCATGACGAGCACCCCACCGAGTCGAACCTCGCACGTTTGCTCTGGAAAGCGAGTTCGGCAATCGCGAATTTCGTCGGCATCCCATTTGCGGTTGTGCGAACCAGCTAGAACTCTGAGTGGACCGTTGTTCTCTAGGCAATCGTCGAGATGGATGCGAATGGCCAGCATCTGCGAGAGGATCGATTCTGGTGGCTGCACTTGTGTGACGCCTGCTTTGGTAGACCAGGCTTTGAATTCTACGGTATCGATTCTTCGTTGAACGGATATCGTACAGTCTTGATGAAATTGCAGATTCCAATTGGCACCAGGAACTTTGTCAAAATAAATCGCCCGGACAGCAAAGCAGCCATCGCCTAAAACTGGTTCGACAATCCTTCTTAGCGTGGGATTTACAGCCAAGGAGCGTATTTGTGGCGACACTTCCAACAGATTGCGAATTCCGTAGACGTTTCTTTTCTTGCGGATCTCTTCACCTGCTGGGATCTCCAGGAAAGCTTGCCTTAAACTTTCCACATCGGGCAGCGTGAAAACATCGCTGAGGATGGCAAATCCATCCCGTTTTAAAAGATGGGCAAGGTCGGCTGAAGGAGAAGACTCAGTCATGCCATTTTACTTCGTCGCCGTATCACTTCGCCTGAGTGCCCGCCAGCATGGCCACCGTCTTCAGCAGTTCCCGGCGTGTGCTTTCGCTATACTCAATATCAAACCACATAATCTGGCCATTGGGGTCGAGTACATAGAGGCGGGGAAGCGCGACGCTACCTACCTCGGCTAGAGCCTCGCCATTTGCGTCGAGGAAGTGAGGAAACTCGGCTTGCGTCTTCGTTGCAATCTGCCGGGCTTCGTTCTTGGGAACGTCCACGGCAATGCCCACGATCGCCACTTCGGTGGCATCGTGCTTTGCTGCAACCAGACGCTGCAAATCTTCCAGTGCCATTTGCGACATCCAGCGGTCATTGGTCCAGAAAACGACAACTGTCGCTCGACTGCCGAACTTCGATGAAACTTCTGCGGTCTCTCCGGAATCAATTCGAGGCAAATTAAGCGAGGGAAACGCGTCGCCAACAAACTTGCGGCACCAATTTGTATGCACCGTCGAGAGAACCACACGCGGGAACGCCGACGTGTTGGTATCAGCAGGAGCCAAGCTTTCTGGCTCCACCTGACCAGGTGCTTTCTCGGGTAAGATTACCTGAGGATCACCGGTCACAGCGATCAAATGGGTACAGCCCGCTGTGGTTGCGAGCAGCAATAGAATTGAAAGACGCGTGCGTGCCATTCCTTGATACGCGCTTTGGCGAGCTCCCCGGAGAAGTATGTTCCAGCCTTGCAGGGACGGGACCTTTGTTTTGTTCATTTCTTGCCGGGTATTGTCGCTCAAGTGCTATCAATCGTCAAGTTGCCGACTTATTCGTCAATCTTGATCGACAATTCGCGTAATTGCTTCGAATCAACTTCCCCCGGGGCTTCGGTCATCATGTCAGCGGCACGCTGTGTTTTTGGGAAGGCGATGCAATCGCGAATGCTCTCCAACCGGCCGAACAGCATGACCATCCGATCGATGCCGAGGGCAATCCCGCCGTGCGGCGGTGCACCGTATTGTAGGGCTTCCAACAGAAAGCCAAATCGTTCTTGGGCTGTCTCTTCGTCGATGCCCAACAGTCCGAACACCTTTTGCTGCACTTCGGCATCGTGAATTCGGATCGTGCCGCCGCCGGCCTCGCTGCCGTTAATCACCAAATCGTATGCTTTCGCGCAACACTTCTCGGGCTCCGCTTCGAGATTGGCCAGGTCGCTATCGAGGGGCGCGGTGAACGGATGGTGCATCGCCTGCCAACGCTTCTCGTCGTCGTCGTATTCAAACATCGGAAACTCTACGACCCAAGAGAAATTCATCGCTTCGGGATCGTAAAGCTCCATCTCGCGGCCGATTTTCGTTCTCAACGCATGCAACACACGACAGGTCTCGCCGAACTTATCGGCGGAAAACAGAATCAAATCGTCCGGCTCAGCATCCACTCGCTTGGCAAACTGTTCCAATAGCTCGGGCGTGAAGAACTTGGTAATCGTGCCACCCAGCGATCCGTCGGTTTCAACCTTGAACCAAGCCAAGCCCTTGGCACCGTACTCTTTGACAAACTCCGTCAACGCATCGATGCCACGTCGGCTATATTTCTTGGTACCACCTTTGGCGTTGATCGCCCGTACCTTGCCGCCGCTGTCGGCCACGTTTTTAAACACTCCAAAGTCGCTCTCGGCGGCCAGGTCGGTGCAGTCGACGATCTCCAGACCAAATCGCAAATCGGGGGCGTCGTGTCCGAACCGTTCCATGGCCTCGGCATACTTCATCCGCGGCAAAGGTGTAGGAACGTCGATGTCCAAAATTTCTTTGGCCAGCCGCACAACGAGGCCGTCAATCATGCCCATCACGTCTTCTTCATCAACGAAGGACATTTCCATATCGAGCTGTGTGAATTCCGGCTGACGATCGGCACGCAAATCTTCGTCGCGAAAACAACGGGCGACCTGCACATAGCGATCGTAGCCGGCAATCATCAAAATCTGCTTATACAATTGCGGCGATTGGGGCAGCGCGTAGAAGCTGCCAGGATGCACGCGGCTGGGCACCAGGTAATCGCGAGCACCTTCCGGGGTGCTCCGTCCTAGGATCGGCGTTTCCACATCGATAAAACCTTCGTCCGCACAGTAGTCGCGCATGATTTTGATCATGCGATCACGAAGCACTACAATTTTCTGAATCGAGGGACGTCGCAAATCGAGATACCGATGCTTCAGCCGCAAATCCTCGTTCGGCAAATCTTGACCGCTAGGGGAGACTGGCGGCACGAGGCTTTGATTCAATAGCTCTAATTCGGTTGTACGAAGCTCTATGCCACCGGTGGCGAGCTTCTTATTCCGCATTCCCTCGGGACGCTCGGCAACATTGCCCGTGACCTTGATGACGTACTCAGAGCGGAGTGCCTTGCTGGCTTCGATGATTTCCTCCGAGGTATCGGGAGGATTAAACACCACTTGGGTGATGCCGTAACGATCGCGGAGGTCGACAAACAGCCCGCCGCCATGATCTCGATAGCTATCGACCCAACCGCATAGTGTGACGGTTTGGCTCACATGGTCTTCGGTAAGTTCACCACAAGTATGAGTACGCAGCACGTTGGACCTCTCGCAGGATCGATTTCTCTGAATGCACTACCGAGATGATCCCGGCGTGCCGAACCGCACATTGTAATTTGCTATCGAGCCACCGGCTAGGACCCCGGCAATTGGGTAAGGGCTAATTGCCTTCCTGATTCGAAAGCCATTGACCTAGCCGCTGCATGCCTTCGGCATTGGAAATTTGCGGTTCATAGCCAAAATCCTGTTTTGCGGCAGTGATATCGAACCAGTGCGAGGTGGCAAGTTGGGCGGCGAGAAAGCGGGTCATCGGCGGTTCGCTGGAGAGGCGGAGCCCAGCGTAGACTTTTTCCAGCACCGCCCCAACTCTCCAAGCTGCGGGATAGGAAATCGATTTGCCCACCGACGGCAAGTTGGCCAGTGCCAGGATTTCGTCGATCCATTCCCAGCAATTCACCGGCTCGCCCTGGCTGAGAAAGTAAGCCTTGCCCGCCACCGGCGAATCTTCCTCGGCCAGCGCATCGGCAGCCTGCAGATGAGCAGTGGCCGCGTTCTCCACAAAAATCATGTCAACTAAATTGGTCCCGTCACCCACCCGCCGCAAACGTCCGCTCTTGGCGCGGGCAATCAGTCGCGGAATGAGATGTTGATCCCGCGGACCCCAAATGAGATGCGGACGCAAAGCACAGGTTTTGAGCTCCCCGCTATTTCTTTCCAGCACAAGCTGCTCGGCTTGAGCCTTGCTATGCGAGTAGAAACTGCGATGCGAAGCGAGCCAGTCGAACCCCAGCGGGACTGACTCGTCGACACCCTCCTGCGGTTTGCCGGCAAACGTGACGCTCGGGCTACTCGTGTAAACAAGTCGCGGCACGTTTTGCTTTTCGCAAGCAGTGAGCACTTCTTGTGTTCCCTGGAGATTGACCTCGTAATACGGCTTGGGGCGCATAGCGACTCCAGGTAGCGCTGCCGTGTGGAACACGCAATCGATACCCTTGCATGCCGAGTTGATTGCTGGCAGATCGCAAATGTCACCCCGCACCACCTCCACGCCCAAAGCTTCGAGTTCCGGATAAGCCCCACGGCCAAAGCTGCGCACGCGATCGCCGCGGGCGATGAGCTGTTCGACAATATAGCGACCGAGAAAGCCGCCGCCGCCAGTAACTAGTGCGTGCATGAGTCAGGGGTCAAGGGTCAGGGGTGTAGGCGCGATTCGTAGTTTACCCGCTTTGGTGGGAGTCGCTGGGAATTTGCGAGGCCGCCCACTCGGCCAGCAATTCGCGGTTGATTTTGGAATTATGCCGCACGTCGACGGGGAGTGAATTGTGTCGCAAGAAGTGCTTAATCCGTTTCAGGTGAGGATGCTGTCTGCCAAGTTCTGCCATGTCCCTCGGGATTCTTGCATAAACCTGCTCAGGAGTGGAAGGTGCGCCAGGCTCGGAATAGATCGAATTGATCCGTCGAGGTTCGAAGACAATGACTGGGATCGTAGTTTGCTGCTCTTCGACTCCCACCAAAGCGGTGCGACTGACGAAGGCAAGTCGATTGAACATCGCCTCACACGGTATCGTGTAGAGCGTTTCGCCGTCCATGGTGACGCGGTGCGCTTTGCGACCGCAGTACCAGAACCGCTCCTGGTCGTCAAAATAGCCGACGTCTCCCAGGCGATGCCAAACTGTGTCGCCGTCAGTGATTTTCGCAGCCGCATTATGCTCCTCCCCTACCACGTAAGCGGGAGAAACTTGCGGACCGCGGACGATGAGTTCGCCAATCTCGCCCCCAGGCAGTTCCTCAACTTGTTCGATCGAATCAATGGGCTCGTCGGAGATGCGAATGACTTTCCAATCAATCGTGTCGAACTTTTTACCCACGCAAATCCCGGCACCTGCATCTGTTTGCTCAGCCGTTTCGTCGAGCACTTCCGCCGCTTCGATCGAGGCGACCGGGAGACTTTCGGTGGCACCGTAGGGCGTGTGCATTTCGGCATTGGCTCCCACACACTTCAAGGTGTCGCGCAGCACTTCTGCCGGCACGGGAGCACCGCAAGAGAAAACTTTGCAGAGCGATGGAATCTGCTCCCCCTTGTTTCGACAATAATCGCCCAACTTCCGCCACACCGCTGGCGAGGCAAACGCCTGGGTCACGCGCCAGTCGCTCGCTGCGGTGAGCAACTTCTGCGGGTCGGCCGAGGCGGGTCGCGAAAAGTCCATGTCGGGGAACACGGTCGTCACACCCATTGCTGAGTTGAACAACCCAAACAGGGCAAAGCAGGCCATGTCGACGCCGCCCGGCTGGATGTCGTAGTGCTGCTGAATCTCCGCAGCTTGCGTATCGAACATCTGATGCGTGTACAGCACGCCCTTCGGTGGGCCGGTGCTGCCGCTGGTGAAGATGATTGCCGCTGCGTCCCCGGCCTGAGTTTGCGGCAACTCAACGACGGAACGCCTGCCCTGTTCCAAAAGTTGCTTGTAAGTTTTGCCACCCCAAAACCAGCGACGCCCGACCGTCACGTTGATGCAAGCGCGTTGGAATCGTTTGCGAAACACCGTTCGCACGGCCTGCGCGGGGCTAATCGCCACGAACCCTTCTGGCTCAGTCGCTTCCAAACAACGCAGCAAATGCCGTCGTCCCATACCGGGATCGACCAGCACGGTCGTCGCCCCGCAGCGTAATAGGGCAAAGACAAGTTTGACGAACTCGATTCCCGGCCGGACTAACAATACCAACCGTGTGCCCGGCTCGACGCCTAGTTCCACAAATCCACGGGCCAGCGAGGTAGCGTCCCGATCCAGTTCAGCGAATGTACAAGTGGAATACGAATTATCGCCCGCCACGTCGTCGCCACCCGGGGTCGCTACCGCCACGGCATCGGGGTACTTCGCAGCAATGGCAGCAAGCCGATCGGCGACGTTGAGGCTGGAGGCGACAGGCTGGAGGGTGGAGTTGGGCATCGCACCATTGTGGCACACTGCGTTGCGCACGTGAACCACACCAACACCGAACCCACCTAAGACACTACGCGGCGTACGGCACCGGGGAGTCGTAGGCTCGCGGCTAAAGTTTAGTATCGTCTTTCGCCTGAAAACTGCGGCTTCTTTCTACATCCCAAAAAGATCTTTCAAGAAGAGTAGTTGCATGCCCAGGCCTTCGTGCACTAGTCCCATCTGGCACAGCGCGTAGCGGGCGATGGCGAATTGGGCGATGGCGTATCGAGCAATGGTAAACTGCGCTAAGCTGAACAGGCCGATGCCGAATTGCGAAATGTTGATCACACCGATTCCGAATTGGCCGATGGAGATGACTCCCCGTGCCACCACGGGCACGGGGATGCCATTCTTGCGTCGGTACTTGAACGAGATATGAAGTAGTGGGATGCCGAAGATGTTGGCCTTCGACTTGTACTCGTATCCCCAGCCATCCCATTTCTTCCGCGCCGGAAAAGCCGCTCCGCAGTTGGGGCAAGCTAGCGCGGAATCGCTAACTTGGTGAGTACACTCCCGACATTTCTCAAGGGCAGTTGGGTTGGCAGTTGTCGCAGTCATGGTCAGGGTTTTCCATCTGCTACTGAGCAGATCACGGGGAACAAGTTACTTCGCCTTTGGTGGAATCGGGCGTTCGGCGACCGACTCCTCAACCGATTCGTGCACCTTGGCTCGACCGTTACCTTCAGGCGTGGCAACTGGTTCTTCGCCGGACAGTTTGGCCAGGCTCTCGGGAATTTCCACGCCACCGATATCGCGCATCACCTGCATCATCGGGGGCAAGGTGCCAGCCATCTTGTTCAAAAAGTCCGCGGTGTTGCTGCGGCCATTGCTGCCGCCGTTTTCCCACACCACGACTTTGTCGAACTTGATGTTGGAAATCGCCTTGGCAGACGAGTCGGCCAGGTTGTCGAGATGTTCGAGCATCATCAGTTGGAACGCTTCTTTGGCGCCACCGCACGCTTCGACAATCTGCTTGAGGCCTTCGCCCTTTTTGGCCAGAATTTCATACTGACCGCGGGCTTCCGCTTCGAGCTTGGAGTAGATGGCCGCGGCGGCACCTTCGGCTTCGAGTCGTCGTTTCTCTGCTTCTGCCTCGGCTTCGACCACGATACGGGCCTTCTCGGCTTTGGCAGGTGCCTCGACCTCAGCACGTTTCTCCGCTTCGATCTTCTCCGCCTCGGCCAACGCCGCTTTGGCCATGGCGCGGTTCTCCACCTCGAGTACGGCCGCTTCGGCTTCGCGTTTGCGGGTCTCGCCGCGTTCGTAAGCCTCAGCCCGTTCGGTGAGCAGAGTTGCCTGCGACTGGGCCACCTTGGCCTCAGCAATATTCTCGCCATCGACGGCCAACGCATTCGCATCGGCTACAGAGATACGCATTTCCTGCTCGGCTTGTTTCACTTGCACTTCGCGCTCAAAAGCAGCAGTTTGTTCGCCGACCGTTTGTTCTTTTTCAAGCGTGGCAACCCGCACCGCTTGCTCTCGCTCTGCTTCCCGAGTGCCGATCTCACGCAGCTTGGTTGCGTTAGCCACTTCCACAGCCTTCTCGCGGTTGGCATCGGCTACGCGGATCTCACCCGCTTTCACCTCGTCGGCCACATCACCACGTGCCTGCTGGATAGCTTGCGACGCTGCCTTCTGTCCGATGGCGTCGATATAGCCGCTCTCGTCGGTAATGTCGGTGATGTTTACATTGATAAGCACCAAGCCGATTTTCTTCAGCTCCGGTTCAACCGAGTTTTGAATGTGCTGCAAGAACGCATCACGATCGCGATTGATGTCTTCGATGCCCATCGACGCGACAACCTGCCGCAATTGGCCAAAGATAATTTCCTCGGCCTGTTTGCGCACTTCTTGGGTGGAAAGATCGAGTAAGCGAATCGCGGCATTGCTCATCACGTCGGGCGTTGTACCGATTGCCACGGTGAACACACTGGGGACGTTGACGCGGATGTTTTCAATGGAGAGCGCACCGCGGAGCGGGATTTCGATCTGGATCGGCTCCAGGCTTAAATAGCGATAGTCCTGCAAGAGCGGAACGACAAACGCCGCGCCACCGTGAACTGTCTTGGCAGCCTGCCCTTTGAGCGTTTTACCGAAAATCACCAAGATTTGGTTGCTGCTACAACGTTTGTAATTCGTCTTCAGCAGAATGATCATGCCAAAGAAAGCCAGCACCACAAAAACGATGACGGCCCCAAGAATAACTTCGAATGGGATCTCTGCAAAAATCAATTGTGTATGAACGTTCATCGTCTCCCCCTTCTATAAGGCCCAGTGAACGGTAATGTGTACGCTCTTCACACTTCCATAGTTGCTGCAGTGCGACGAGCAACTTTTACGACGTCGTCGCCGATGATGTGCTCCACCACGACATCTTCGCCGGTGGAGAGATTCTGTGGTTCGTCAGTCACCGCTTCCAATTCCATCGTGCGGCCTTGCACGGTGAGCAATACTTTGCCTTTCCCGTCGCCCGAGGCGGGCACGGGTACGTAGATCTTAGCTGCTCGGCCTACAGCGTTTCGCAGGTTGACATTTCCTGAACTCTGAAACGAGTAGATGGCTTTCATAAGTCGGTACATTCCGTAAAGCGCAGTACAACCGGCGAGTGCGGCAATCATCAGGGCAATCGTGGGTGAATAGCCCTTGGAAAGCGCCCCTAAACCACCCAGTCCAAAAAACGTGAGCGCTGCAACGACAGCCCGGAACGAAAGGACTTGGAACAAACGGGCACTCGCCGGGTGATCGACATCCGCATCGGCTGCATGGTGCATCGAGGTCTGATGATCGCCTTCGACATCGAAGTCGGCATCGATGTCGACATCCGCAGCGGCATCAAAGTCTCCCACGTCGGCACCAAAGTCACCGCCGTCGACATCTCCGAAGCCCCCGTCGGCATCGCTCAAGCCAAGCATCGTCATCAAAAACTGGCACACCATGACGGTGCCGCCAATGAGCGCGGTGAAAAGAAAGATTGTGTAAAGCATCACCAACCTCCTCTCGGCCAGCAGAAGTGTTCGCACCCCCAAAGTGTAGCCACTTTGCCATCAGATCGCGAAGTCGGCGGCACAGATTCCCTGCGGAATGTCCCCAATTTTTGCAAACTTCGCCGTCGTATTTTGTCAGATATCAACAGCTATTCGCTGCGAATAGGAGAATCTTGCAAGAAAAGCACCCACAAGTTGGGTTAATTTGCCACCGAAAGCTTCGACGTGCCCTGCGGCTCGCGATATTCGGGCTTTACGACGTAAGAAGGAAGCCTGCCCCGAAAACTACCACTGTTGGGTTTCATGACACGAGCTATGCCGGCGCGAATCGACTCACCCTCCTGTAGTCGTAAAAAATGAGGAGGAGATTGTTTGGACGTGCGATTCCAGATGGGCACACCATCTTGGAGCAACTCAAGTTTGTAAACGCGCGTCGTTACGTCGATCTTTTCGTTGGTGCGATCGAAGGCGCTAAAGCTACGGTAGTTGAGGGTCACTCGTTCGCCACTTTCCATGCGGGCGATTAGTTGCAGTGGACCACCCTCGCCAACCTCCATCCCCGCGGCAATCAGCGATTCTTTCAAGGCAGCCTCGACATCATCTCTCAGTAGCGCGTCGTTGATTTGGACTTTGATGCTAATCGCTGCCCCGGGTTTGACGGCTAATAATTGCTCCTCGCTGATTCCCGACATCGCACTCTGGGCCTCCGGGGGCGGTAGCTCAAACGGCTGCAAGACCCGCAGTCCACTCCCCCGATTTTCGAGCAAAGCCCACTGCGTGCCGAGAGACGGTTTGACAAAGCGACTGTCGACATCGTACTGCCAGGCAACAAAGCGCCGTGCGACATCAACTATATATTTGTTGTTGACGAACAGATGATCTTGATCGATCCACCATAGATTCGCGTTTTGATGTGCCCCTTCACATGGGAAAGACTTGACCGTCTCGCCTGTCATGAGATCAACAATGTCGATAAAGTCTGACTTGGCTGCTGCGAGTTGCTTGCCATCTGGGGAGAGGGCCAGGCTGGCGTATTGAAAGTTGCCGCTGCCCACTTGAGCGAGCGTTTCACCCGTCTTCGCTTCGAAGATTTGCAGTCCATCACTGGCGGGCACAATAAGCTGCTTCCTGCCATGGCTGAGAATTGGTTTCGAACCTCTCCCAGTTAGCAACTCGTAAACTGCTTTCGCCTTCTCAACTTGCCACAGGATAGTTTTGCCTTCTTGATTGGTGGTAAGCACATGCTCCTCGTCGACCCAATCCATCCATTCCACATCCAAATTGGGCCAGGCGTACTGCCGGTACGGCGCGAAGCTAATCCAATGGTCGACATTCTTACCATCGATCTTCCAGAAATCTATTTGGCCCGTTCCTTCGTTCGCGCCCAGGACTTCTGGAATAGTAGCAATCTTGGTCCCCGCGGGGGACAGGATCGCTTTCTTGGTGTTTGGGGGAGCAGCACCAGTCACGACTTGTTTTCTGGTTACCAGATCGACTAGTTCGATCCGCGCAGGATCCTCATTGCGTCGACCCCGGGAATGACCTTCGTAGACGACAATCGCCAGCGGAGGGTCTGAGCCTGAGACTGAAAAATCGGATATCTGCTCGAAAAAGTCATTCGGCGAACTGAGACGGATGGCTCGAGGATTCCAACCTCCCGAACCTCGCTGCATTGGATCGGGCGTGAGGCTCCCACCAACCGGGGCGTCGGCCAATAGATTTGCCATGTCCGAGGTATCAGTGATCGTGAGCTCTAGTTTGTCGGCAAGCTCAGAGTTCGAGGGATCTGCAGTTTTTTGGAGAACGGGCTGCCTGTCTGTGCCAGGATAGCGGAGTTCATCCATGTCTTTGGGCCATTCCATACTGGTGCGCCCGTTGTCTAGTTTTACCTTTGCCGTTTCCCATTCGTAATCGATCGAGGTGACCGTACCGATCTCCCACTTGCGAAAATGCTTCGCCTCGACCCGGTCGCCAACTTGGAGGCCTGAGTCTCGCTTCTTCTCAACCTTCTGCGTCTTGTTGGCCTTGCGGATGAAGAGTTGGTCGTCTTTGCTAAGTTTTGCGAGGGGGACCGAGGTGATGTCGCCATTGGGACGCTCCAGCCGCACGTTGCCATCTTTCACGTCGACAAACTTCGCCTTGATCTGGTATTTGCCGCTCTTATCCGACCAAATCCGCGACTCAGCGGCAATGCTTTCCAGACTCCACAACCCAAGTACAAAAAGCAACAACAAGGTGACAGACTTCTGGAGTTCGCAAGCAAGCCAGGACATTCAAACAGACTCCCCAATAGGACGATTCGACATGCAGATTAGAAATGCTATTCTCGACAAAATTTTTCGGGGAATCAACTATTCGGCAAGGATGTCGATCGCCAATTGCTCCAGCACCAGTCGTGCAACGTCAACGCCCGTACAACCTGCCAATGCCCGCCAACCAGGGACGGCATTGACCTCTAAGGCGTAGAGCCTGCCATCTTGGGCGGGTAGCAAATCGACACCGGCAATCTCCGCACCAACTGCGCCCGCTGCGCAACACGCAATCTCTGCCAGTTCCGCAGTAACTTCCAAGGGCTCGGCGCGAGCGCCGCGACTGATGTTGGTACGCCAGTCGTCGGGGTTCGATCGTTTCATGCCCAACACTTTATTGCCTACGACCAGCAAGCGCAGATCGTGCCCCTCGTGGTCAACAAATTCCTGCAGATAGATCACTGAACCCTGCGCTTCCAATTCTTCGAAAGCGGATTGGGCGGTGGCTAAGTCGGTAAATCGCGAAATGCCTCTCCCTTCGCCGCCGAAGATCGGTTTCACCACAACATCGCCATTTAGCAATTCAAATCCGGCGCTGGCCTGGTCGACAGTTTGACAGGCGATCGTTTTGGGAACGAGCAGCCCTCCCTGCTGGAGTCGGGCACTAGCCAGGTATTTGTCGACCGCGACCTCGATGGCCTTTGGGGCATTGACCACGCGCACGCCGGCCGTCTCTAACTGTGCCAGTGCATCCATACGAAACACTACTTGCTCCAAGCTACCGGGCGGCATCGTCCGTACCAGCACGGCATCGCAGAGGGCCAGGTTCTCAGGACCTGACGAAACCTGAATGGCGCTGGGCTCGATTAACGAGTGAAGCTGATCATAACTAACTGAAAATATTTCATCTCCACTACCGGCGGCCCGTTTCAGGTCGTCAACATACCAACTCTGAGGGGAGCCTAGAATTGCGATGCGCATGCGGACCAACTCGAGTTCTATGGAGATTTAGCAAAGCTACGACGAATGATGTCCTTACGGAGTTCCCCAAAACGGTGAGTTTCGCCTGTGTCGAGATTCTCGAACTGCACGACGGCAGCGCTAAAGAGCAATGGGTCGACCTGATAGAAATCATTGTTGTACTTGGCCAGCACTTCGCCGAAGGGCAGGCCGAAGTCAGCAGACGCCGAACTGGGCACTTGGGGACCAATGTCAATAAGCGATTGGTCGTCGCCGCGGACACTTAGTATCACTTTGGCACCGTAGAGAATTGCATCATTCGTCAATCCAATCGCAGCAAGATCATCGCTCGCCACCGGCGGAAGGGGCGCGGAGCCACTCGCTTGTTCGATTCTTGAGAGATCAAACCCCAGTTCGTGAAGTTTGTGCAAGGCCGTCTCGACACTGCGGGCGACAACTTGCAGAGTGCCGGCGATACTACTTGTTGGGGCAACTAGCAGGGTTAAACAATCAGCCGCGACACCACACTTTTCAGCAATATCCCGGCACACATCTTGCGAGGGAAGTTGGGCTGCTTCCAGGACACCCACACATTGATCGGCAGATTCCCTGTAGCCGATATCTTTGAACAGTGGTTCACGTGCGGACGCAGCTCGCATGGGACCTGAGCCCATGGCGAAATAGTCTTGGCCTTTAATCTCCCAGCCCGCGTACTGCGAGGCCATGCAAGCCGCCACGGGCTGAGAAGTTTTCACCACAACCCTCGGCCAAGATTCTGCTGGCAAAATGGCGACGTCCCCCAGGTCGGCCAGACAAACCTTGGCGAGCAGCAATCCAGCCTCGCGACTTCCTGGCTGTTTGATCCCACAATCGAACAGGCGCGTGCCAGCGGCCGATTCTTCAACTGCAATTCCCAATTCGCCGGCGCGCGAGGCCATTTCATCGCACACACTAGCGGCGCGTTGATTGAGATTCAGAGATTTCGTCATATGATCTAGCCTACGTCTCGATGAGAACTAAGCTGTTTTGCTGCAAGTCTTCATCCATTTAATATTGCGCATCTGCTGTAATGCTGTGCGCAATAGCGAATCGGATTCTCTGGCTAAAACTATTACACTATTAGGCTGTCCTCGCAACCGTTCGGTACTTTATGAGATTTAGAAATATGAAAACGAAACAGCCCTCCGTTTCGCGAAGAGACTTCATCCAGGCTTCGACTGCGACGGCCGCGTTAGCTGCCTCTGCGAGCGTTATGGCAGCCGCAGAGGAGAAGTCCCCTGATGCTGCTGATCGGTTGCGATTGGGATTCATCGGTTTGGGTGGCCGTTGTCAGATGCATTTGAAGTCGGCGATGCGAATCCAGCAGGAACAGAAGACAATCGAAATTGCCTCGGTCTGCGATGTCTTCGATCGTTATCGGACCCGGGCTGTCGATAAGATTTTGGAGGGGACAAAACATGAGCCAAAAGTATGTGAGGACTACCGCGACATTATCAACGACAAGTCGATCGACGCGGTGGTGATCAGCACCCCCGATCACTGGCATGCCCGGCAAACACTCGATGCTCTTGCAGCCGGCAAGCATGTGTACTGCGAGAAACCGATGACGCATACCGTCGACGAAGCCCTGGCCGTGCACAAGGCTTGGAAAGACTCGGGCTTGGTGATGCAGGTAGGCGTCCAGTCAACTCAATTGCCGATTTGGGAGGACGCGCGTCGCAAGATTACTGAGGGAAAACTCGGCAAAATGGTGCAGTACCAAACCGAGATCTTCCGCAATTCAGACATGGGTCAGTGGAGGTACTACGAACTGACCAAAGATATGACACCTAAACACATCGATTGGAAAATGTTTTTGGGAACTGAGTTCGACTTAGCCCCGGAGATGCCCTTCAATCGGGCCAAGTTTGCGCAGTGGCGTTGCTACTGGCCATTTGGCTCGGGGCTCTTTACCGATTTGTTTGTGCACCGTACCACTTCCATGCTGGCGGCTACGGGGTTGCGGTTTCCTGGGCGGGTGACCGGGTCGGGCGGTATCTTCCTGGAGTACGATGGTCGCGACGTACCGGACGTTGCGACGGTCGTGGCCGACTTTCACGAAGGCGTACAGGGATTTGTCACCGCCACCATGTGTTGTCAGGAAACTCCCATCAACCAGGTGATTCGTGGACATCACGGCTCGTTCGTGTTTGGCACCGGCGAGCAGTTCGAGGGCTACAAGTTTGTCGCCGAACGTCCGCAAGTGACGCACGATAGCAGTATTAAGAATGAGGAGATCAAGGTCGACAAAATCGAAGACACCCATTTCACCCACTTCGAAAACTTCTGTCAGGCAGCAATCGCCGGTCAGCCAGACCAGGTGAAGTGCGATCCCGAACTGGGGGCCGCGGCCATGGTGATCGTCAAGCTAGGTTCGCAAAGTTATCGCCAGGGCAAGGTCTTCCATTTCGATCCGGCTACCCTGACCGTCAGCGAAGGAAACCCTGACTGGGCCGATCAGTGGGAATCGATGTCAGAGAACAGAACTGCGGCGAGGCACGTTGCCGGTTGGTCGGCAGGCGACAAGGGGAGCGTGTTGTATCCGAAAGATTTCCAACAACTGGAAGGCGATTGGGTCGATGGCATCGACCCGGCAGCGAAGAGCTGAGTGCCAACCCCAAAATTCACTTCCCCTGTTTTCGGGAAGGGACTCAAGGAGGGGAATTTCAGTGTAAGAATCAATTTTGCAACTCAACACAAAGTCAAAAGGTAATTTCCGAATGAGAACACTCGTTTCCGTAGTTTTTTCGGTTTATTGTTTGGCAACTCCGCTCCGGGCCACCCAGGCCGCGGATATTGAGTCTGAGCTATCCATGATTTGGCCTCAGCAAATCGAACCGGGCGATACCATCATGTTTGTCGCCCCGGCAGGCGATCTCGACCCCAATCGGATGGCTCGTGCCAAACAGCGGCTGGAAGAGCGTGGCTATCACATCAAGCAGCGTGACGATCTCTTCGCGGAAGAAGGCTACTTGGCCGGCACCGACGAGCGGCGTTGCGAGGAACTGATGCAGGCGTTTGCCGACCCGAATGTCGACGCCGTGTTCCCCGGCACAGGGGGCTACGGGACAATGCGTATTCTCGATGCGCTCGATTACGACGTCATCCGTGCTAACCCTAAACTATTGATCGGTTTTAGTGATATTACGGCGCTGCACATAGCTATTAATCGCCATGCAGGGCTCGTCACGCTTCATTCCCCAGTTCCGATGTACGGCTTGGGAAGCAAAGATTACATGCAGCCCTTTACAGAAAAGTATCTCTTCCGAGCGGTCGAGAAACAGGACGATCATCTCACTAGTTACACGATCGAAACCACAGGCGACGATGTGCCGCAACCGATTGCCTGGGGGTCGGGTAAAGCCCGTGGTCGGCTCACCGGCGGAAACCTCTCCCTCGTCGCAGCGCTCACCGGGACGCCCTATGAGATTGATACCACGGATGCCATCTTGATGATCGAAGACACCCGCGAAGCCCCCTACCGACTCGACCGGATGTTGTGTCAGCTTCGACTTGCAGGGAAACTGCAAACACTGCGCGGTGCGGTCCTCGGGCAATTCACTAAAAACTACGACCGGGAAAAAGATCAGCTCACCGACGACAAACGCTTCAGCGTGGAAGGCGTGCTCAAGCAGTACTTCGAGCCTCTCGGTATTCCCGTATTAATGAACTACCCCGTCGGCCATCACAAAATGAACGCCACGATGCCGATGGGTGGCATGGTGGAAGTCGACGCCGACGCGGGGACGCTGCGTATTCTTGCTCCGCAGGAGTAAAAGGTAGGGCAGGGCGAGATTTTCGTAGGCTGCCTCCGTTAGGCTCATGGGTTCGGATCTCGTCAAGCGAGAACGCAATTCGTCGTCTATCCGCTCAGGCACAGCCAATGTACTTTTGCCAGATCTACATCAGCCATTTTGAGCGGGGCGGCTTTGAAAATCCCGCCTCTGGACAAGATAAATCACCAGAATAACTCGCTACTGTGAATGAGAACGTCTATATTCTGTGCGAGACGCCGCATAGTTCATAGCGGACTAGTCAGCATCTAAATCTAAAGCGGAGTAGACGACTCCGGGAAGGTCACAATGGCCATCTACACAACTCTCTTTCTTTGTGAATCTAATCAACTACCTATTGCTTTTCCCGGATGGAAGCTCCCCCTACCCAAAGCCGTTAGTCAGACGCATATTAATCCTTTCACCCAAGAAGAAATGACTGTGGAAACACGCGAACCAGATTGGGACGACATAGACCCCGATGATTTCGCAAAGCCGGAAGTCGGTGTCGTCCCTATTGAAGACGATTACGACACTTACCTTGAGAACCGGATTCCCCAGTTTGTTCGATCGATGCCTCATTGGTGTGCGAAAAACATCACATCGGTTGAACTCGAACCACTTGTCGCTGCTACAACCGGTTCCGAAAAAAAGAATCTCGAAACCGCCCTCTATGCCCACCCATCTGTAGGGGCTGGAATCCAGGAGTTGCCCAATGAGTTTGTTGATCGCTTGAAATCAACTGACGAATTGACCCTCAACAAAATTGCGAAAATATGGGCGACGGAAATGTCTACACCGAACTTCACCCATGCAACCAGTGGCGATCGAATTAAGGATGATTTGACTATTGACGAAGCATTAAGTTTTATCGGCCCAATTGCTACACTTGCTAAGAAACACCAGAACTCTCAGTTGATGTACTTATTGACTGAAGCGTGACTGACAATAACGATTATCTCCGCCGAGCTATGCACGGTCGGTCTCGGCCCTTGTTGGTGTTCCGAAGCATCATAGAACTTTCACAGAGTCTTGGCAGACACCGCTAACCTCATGGCGGTACGCGAACGCAGGCGGCTAGGTTAATCGACAGGGGCAACCCAGCAATTGGATCAGTACCCGTAGTAGCCCAGGTTGTAGCTGCCTCCGCTAGTAAACGCACGGGCTCCGTTGAAGTTGTAGAAACGACGCGTGTTGTACATCGATTCGTTGAGATACATATCCGCGTTGTAGAAAATCGGTCCGCGGTATTGGTAACGGGGCGCGTAGTAGTACGGCGAGTTGGAGTAGTAATACTGCGCTTGGGCTTCGGTAGCAAAAGCCAGACAACACAGGGCGGCCAAGAGAAATAGTTTCTTCATCGCTGGTTCCTTATCTCCGCTGACGGATGTATCCCCACAAATTATTGTAGGGGATTCCCCACGAAACGGTCCAGCACTCGGTGAGAAACGGGCAAGAGAGCAGGGCGGAAGGCGAAACATCCCAACTAAAGCGGACGCCCCAAAGATTGCCTCAAATTCACCAGCCTCAAAGCCTCCCAGCCTCACCGATCAAACCAACGCTTGATCATGTGCAGCGTAGTCTGACGTCCGGCCTTGGCGATCGAGGTGGTCAGCGGAATCTCCTTGGGGCACACCGCGACACAGTTCTGTGCGTTGCCACATTCTTGGATACCACCAGGGCCCATCAAGGCATTGAGACGCTCGCCGGCTTGCATGTGGCCTGTGGGATGTTCGTTGAAGAGAATCGCCTGGCTGATCGCAGCGGCTCCGACAAAGCCTTCGTCGTAAGCCGCGTTCTGGCGTGCTTCGAACTCTTCGTCGGTCTCGCCGGTCCGTTGGGTGAGTTCCACCTTGGAATACTGCGGGCAAGCCTCGACGCAGCAACCACAGGTCATACACTCCGATAACGGATAACGGATGTGTTGCGATTCTTGAGATTCGCGGGGACCGGGACCTCGGTCGCCGTAGCCATCCACGGGGATCCAAGCCTTCACACGTTCCAGTGCTCGATACATCCGGCTACGATCGACAACTAGGTCACGCAGTACGGGGAACTTAGACATAGGCTGAAGCTCAATACTGCCAGGCTGATCGGCAAGCAATTTATCGACCAAAGCCGAACAAGCCTGCCGCGTTTGGCCATTGACCAGCATCGTGCAGGCACCGCAAACTTCCTCTAGGCAATTGCAATCCCACGCGACCGGAGCCGTCATCTTGCCCTCGGAGGTAGTCGCCTGGGCAGCGACTTTCTGTAGGACGCTAATCACGTTCAGATTGGGTTCGTAGGTGATCCGGTGCCGTTCCCAATAATTGGACTCGCCCGGTCCGTCCTGGCGGAGAATGCGAACTTCAAAGGAAGATGGCTTCTTGGCGTGTGCAATCATCGTGGTTGGAATTCCTTGCAGAATCTCGTGTGCGGAAAGTTAGTTTAACATTGGTATCATAGGAAACAGTGGGCTCTTGCCCAGATCGATTTGACGTCCGTTTAGCTAAATCGAGGGGCTGCCGCTTCGCTCTAGCCCATCCTTCGTTGCCTGGCCTCTCTCCAAAGGGGCGAGGGATCAAGGAGAAGTATTATCTTCCTTGATGCCTTAGCTTGCCGAGACAGTTCCTGTTGCTTTTGCTGCTGCCCCATTGGTAGCACCGCTCTGGGCGGCCTGTCTCTCCTTCCAAACTTCTTCAATCACTTCGGCTCCCACTAGCCCGTATAATCGAGGCCGGGGTGGAATGAGCGATGTGTCGACGTCCTCGTAGCTAAGTGTGGGTTCGCCCTGCTTGTCGATTTCTGAAATCGTCGACTTAAGCCATTTCTGGTTCTTCTTTTCGAATGCATCGCACCATTGTTCAGCTTGGCGACGCTTTTCGGCGGGCTCCTCGGCGTCGATTCCTGGCATGGCAAACGCAGGTTTGAAGTGCGCGCCACGGCACTCGTCGCGAGCCAATGCTCCTTTGAGGATTGACTTGGCGATGGGGAACATATCGCGAAGGGCCTTGGTGAACATCACATTCTGGTTGGTCCATTGCCCTGTGTCGGATAGCGAGCACTGCGTTACCCGTTCGGACAGTTCGTTCACCTTATCCACAGCGGCAGTGAGTTGATCGTTGTCGCGGACCACGGTTGCCGCTTTGGTCATCTCGTTGCCCAACTCTTGATGAATTAGGTAGGGATTCTCACGGCCACCGGTACGTTTGAGCAAATCGTCGTGCTCCAATTGTTTGACAGCTCGCTGGCCACGGTGCAGGGTGTCGTACTTCTCGTCATGGGCCGAGTCGGGTAGCGACTTCAGCATGTTCTCGATGCCGGGTGCGACGAACAATCCTGTAAAGATACAAGACAGCAGCGAGTTGGCCCCCAAACGATTGGCACCATGATACTGGTAGTCGCACTCGCCGATGGCAAACAGGCCGGGGATATTCGTTTGATGATTGGCCACCGAACCCGCCTGCAATCCACCAGCCGCGGTGCGTTCGTAGCCGGCCCACAAACCGCCCATCGAATAATGAACCGCGGGAAAAATCTTCATTGGTTCATCACGAGGGTCGACACCTTGGAACTTTTCGTAAATGTGCAGGATGCCACCGAGCTTGCGATCGAGCTCGGCGCGAGAAATGTGAGTCAGGTCGAGGTACACGCATTGACGGTCGGTCTCGACACTCAAGCCTTCATTCACACAGACGTTAAATATCTCTCGCGTCGCAATATCGCGAGGAACCAGGTTGCCATACTCGGGGTAGCGTTCTTCTAAGAAGTAGTAACGCTCCGATTCTGGAATTTCACCCGGCTCACGCGAGTCGTGTGGTTTTCTGGGCACCCAAACTCGGCCCCCTTCGCCACGCGCGCTCTCGCTCATTAGGCGTAGTTTGTCCGCTCCGGGGATCGCCGTAGGATGCACCTGGATGAACTCGCCATTGCCATATTTGGCACCGGCTCGGGCCGCTCGACTGACGGCACTCCCCGTGCAGGCCATAGACATCGTGCTACGGCCGTAAATCAGCCCGCAGCCACCGGTGGCTAGGATAACCGCATCGGCGGGGAATGCTCGGATTTCCATGGTGACTAGGTTCTGAGCGATCGCTCCACGGCAACGCCCATCGTCGTCCAGTACAGGGCTCAAAAAGTCCCAGCCCTCGTACATGTCCACCATGTCGCTGTTGTGCCAGCGGCGGACTTGTTCGTCGAGTGCATAGAGTAGCTGCTGCCCCGTAGTAGCTCCGGCAAAAGCCGTACGCTTGAAGAGTGTGCCTCCAAAGCGGCGTTGGTCTCGGAAGCCCTCAGGCGTGCGGTTGAAGGGCACACCCAGACGGTCCATGAGGTCGATAATCCGCGGAGCCCAATCGGCCATCTCTTTCACCGGCGGCTGATGCTGCAGGAAGTCCCCGCCGTACACCGTGTCGTCGAAGTGCAGCCACTCGTTGTCGCCCTGTTGGCGGGTGAGTTCATTGACGCTGTTGATGCCACCCTGGGCGCAGACGCTATGCGATCGCTTGACGGGCGTGAGACTCATGCAGTCGACATGAATTCCCTGTTCGGCCAACTTCATAGTCGCCGCCAACCCTGCCAGGCCACCACCGACAACCAATACGCGTTGCTTGCTCATTTATTTCGTGCTTTCGATTGGGGGTTCTCGCAGAGGCGCAAAGACGCAGAGGAACGCTGCGATCTTGTCCTATTCGTCCGTTTTGTCCTCTGTATTGCCGTGGTTTGACCCACGCCGTTTGTGATCGTTCGGGGATAGTTCTCCGGAAGCGGTTTTGTGTTCGTACATTTGATCTTCTACTTCGATCGCCTGCTGGAGGGCGTCGCCTTGGCCCACGGCTCGCATGCCAAACAGGGCGGTCATGCTAACGACGGCTAACAATAGGCCAAAGCCGGTGCAAAACTTCGAAGCCCATGCTTGCGCTTTGGGACTTGTCCAAACACCCCAGGTGATTCCCATCGTCCACATGCCATTGGCGAGATGGTAGACGCAAGACAAGATGCCGATGATGTAGAAGGCCAGAATTGTAATGTCTTGCAACGCTTCCCCAGCCGTTGAGGCAGCGCTGAATGCCTTGAATTTGCCGCCGCCGAGTGGCCGAACCACGTTCTCCAGCCACACGTCGGCATGAAACCAACCGTGCATATGAAACACATGTAACACGATGAAGACAAACGCGATCATGCCCGTGGCCCGCTGGAGCGTGTAGCGATAGTTGGGGCCGTAGCGGTATTGATTGGAATTCGGCATTCCGCCGGCAACAATCACCATGCCAACAATGGCGTGAAATAATATCGGCAGGAAGATAAACGCCCACTCCACCAGTGGCAGTAGTCCCCCTAGACTATGGATTTGGTAAACGTTCTTCTGAAACGTCGCGGGGCTTTCGACGACGCTGGCATTCACCGTCAGATGCACCACCATATAAGCCCCCACAGGGATCAGGCCAGAGAGAGAGTGCAGGCGACGTATGAGAAAATCGTGGCGAACCAAGAACGGTTGCGATGCGTGATCCACGTGAGAATATCCTTCGAAACACGGGAGTTATTGGCTAGGCGCGTCACCTAACATCTAAAGCGTTCAGTATAGAACTACATGTCGGGCTGCCAAGGGTCGGCAAATTCTTGGTGTACAACTAATCGGATCGGGATCCACTAGCTCGGGCACGGCGCCACAGGGTTCCAATCACATCGGCCAAGGAATCCGCGTTGCAGCGACGATAGGGCGAGTCTGCTGGCAACTCGCGCATCAGCCGCCGATGAGCTGTTGCCAGGGCATGGTAGGGCATCGTCGGGAAGATGTGGTGTAGGGCATGGAAACGCAATCCCACTGGTGCCCACAGACCCCCAATAAAAGGATTCTTTGGATAGTTGACCGAATCGAGCATTTGCTCGACAAACGTCATTTGCTCGCCATCGGGATTGGTCCAGCGATGGGCTCCCAGCGTGCGGATCGCATTGATCGTCAAAATGAACACCCCAGTGAGATAAGCATGCAACAGAAACGTCAGCGGCATGGGTTCTTTGAAAAACAGCCCAAAGGAAGTTGTCAGCCTGATGGCGATAAACCAAATCCATAGAAAGCAGAAGAACTCCTGCAGTCGCATAATTTGCCGCGTGCGTTTGGTCGGTAAAGGCCGCACATACATGGGGTCCATAATCATGGACGAGACATGTTTGTGGACCCAGTCGCGGACCGTTCCGCTCACCCAACTGAGCGGCGTGAGCACTCCGAAACGGACCACAGCCACAATTGGGATCACTAATATTTGAGAGAGGTAAACTAGAATTTGCCACGCGGGCAGATTGGCCAGCGGGATATATTCGCCATCCCCTTCGGTGCCGTAGTGCTTGCGTCGATGATGGTCGAGGTGCGTGTAATACACAAAGGAGGGTACTAGGAATGGAATCCCGCAGAGCATGTTCCACACAAATCTGAATGCGCGAAATTCACCTGCGCGAATATGAACCAGTTCGTGGATAAATAAAGAACATCGATAATAAAGGAGCGATGAGACAACGAAGCAGACAATCCGGATCGGCCAGTGCCAGGCGCTGACTGTGGTGAGCACATGGGGCGAAGCGGCCAGGCCGAATGTGGCGACGCCAACCGTCCAACTGGTAAGAAAGTCGGTCCAGTAGATCCAAGGATTGGGACGGAAAAAGTTGCCCACGATCGTCCGGGCTTCTGAAAGAGAAAAGCCCCCGGCGGCTGCTTCCTGTGCTTCTGTGATATCTTCTGCGACTTGCGACACGGGATTTCTCGCTACAGTATTCGAATCTCGAGGCTCGATGAGAGAGACCGACTTTGAGATTTCGGCAAACTGTATCGGTGGGTTCGGAGTTGGTGTTTCTGGGAACCTTAAGTGTATCTCGGTCACGTATGTGAGGCTAGGTCACCGAGTCTCGAGGTCGCTGCTTGTTGCTCTGCTATTGGCGAGATAAACTGAGGTTCTTCGACATTAAGTCATCCGCAAACTACCGCCCGGGCGAATCGTTCATCGGAATCCCTGGGTCCTCCTATCTGAGTGGATAGTGGCTGTGCAAGAAGTGGTTATCACTGGGATTGGAATCGTCTGCCCACTGGGAGTGGGCCGCGAGGCTGTATGCACGGCGATCGACAGAGGGGACAGCGGAATTCGCAGAATCCCCTGGTTAGAAGAGGCGGGCTACCCCTACCCGTTTGGCGGAGAAATCCCCAACTTTGAGCCCAAGCAGTTTGTGAAGCCGCGGAAAAGCCTGAAGGTGATGACCCGTGAAATTCAGCTGGCCTTTGCCAGCGCAGAATTGGCTTGGCAGGATGCTGTTTTGGAGGACAACTCGGTCGACCCCGAGCGGCTGGGTGTGGTGGCAGGTGCCAATGTCTATCGCTCGGATCTCAATGAACTGAGCCCCCTCTATCAAAAGGCGAGCCCGAAAGGCAAATTTGATTTCTCCCGTTGGGGAGATGGAATGCGGGAGCTCTATCCACTGTGGATGCTCAAGTATCTACCCAACATGGCCGCCTGCCATGTTGGAATCTACAAAGATGCGCGGGGCCCAAATAACTCCATCATTGAGGGAGACGTTTCTGGATTGCTGGCGATGATCGAAGCGACGGATGTCATCAATCGCGGGCACGCCGATGTGATGCTCACCGGTGCCTCGAGCACGATGCTCTCCTGGATCGATCTGATGTGGCATCAGGGTTCGAGAATTTCGAAGAACATCGACAACCCTGCCGAGGCATGTCGACCATTTGACGCGCGACGTGACGGTTCGGCAAACAGCGAGGGGGCGGCGACATTCGTTCTCGAGAGTCGATCTCACGCCGAGAGTCGAGGTGCTAAGATTCTGGGGCGGGTCTTAGGATACGGCAGAAGTGCTGAAAGCGCGGCGGTTTCTCGAAAACCAACTGGACAGGCAACGCGCAACGCTATTGAAACGGCACTGCGAATGAGCCATGTCTCGGACGCGGAACTGGGCCATGTTAATGCACACGGCATAGGAACCAAACTGGAAGATGCCGTCGAGGCCCAGGCAATCAACCAAATCCTCGGCGATGTACCAGTCACCGCCCCCAAGAGCCTGGTAGGCAATATTGGGGCGGCCGGCGGTGCCGTAGAATTGGCGATCAGCATGCTGGCTATGGAGAAAAACCTGGTACCCGCAACGCTAAACTATTCGGAACCCGATCCGGAGTGCCCCGTGAACGTCGTTACCTCCAACCAAATTGCCCGCTCACCCGCCATCTTGGGATTGAGCCAAAAGATTACGGGGCAATCAGTAGCCCTCATGGTGAGTGCGGACGCTTAACTCAGCTATCCTCGCCTGACAGCACGATCGATGTCGCGTTGCATATCTTTCTTCTTCAGCGACTCTCGCTTGTCGTATTGTTTCTTGCCCTTGCAAACTCCTAAAAGAACTTTCGCCCTGCCTCGCTTGAAATACATCTTGAGCGGGACGAGGGTTAAATTCTTCTCGTAGGCCTGCGCGGCAAACTTGCGAATCTCGCGGCGGTGCAGCAATAGTTTCCGTCGCCTTTTGGGGACGTGGTTCAACTGATGAGCGTGAGAATACTCCTGAATATTGCACCCTAGGAGCCACACTTCGTCTTCTTGGACGCGTGCATAGGCCTCTTCCATCGAGAGCAATCCATTGCGCAGGCTCTTCACCTCGCTACCGGTGAGCACAATCCCACACTCGAGCGTTTCCAGCACGTGATAATCGTGACGCGCCTTGCGATTGTTGGCAATCACGCGTTCGTTCTTATCTTCGTCGGCCTTAGGTTTGTTCTTTTTACTCGTGGCTCAATCCTCCAATATAGAATCGCCCTAGGATACCATGCGCGGATCAACCGGGCGAGCGGTGGCGTCCTCTTTCCGCAGCTGGCCAACGTAAAAAGGCTGATGTTTGCACAGTGCAAAACATCAGCCTTATTGATTCGATCCGCAGTAGAACTACTAGGAAGAGGATTCTGGCTGCGATTCCAGGCTGCTGGCGCGGCTTTCGTATTCGTCAGCAAGACTTCCGCGATCTAATGCTCGCAACGCACGCGCGCCAGCTCGGAATGCCTTTTCGCTCTTGTCGTCATACAGCACGGCCAGTTCGAATGAGCTGAATGCCTTTTCGTAATCCTCTAGCCACATGTAGGCGATTCCACGCTTGTAGAAATGTTCGCTTTCGTTGGGCTCCAAACGAATCGCTTCGTTGAAGTTTTCGACCGCTTTCTTGTATCCTTCCTCCTGCATGTAGGCCAGTCCACGGTTCACAAAAGCTGAAGTCTGCCGCGAGTTTTTCGCCACGGCCTCGCCATAGCTCTCGATCGCTTTTCGATAGTCTTCTTCGTAGGCGTGCGTGAAGCCAATCCAGAGGTAAGGAAGCGGATCTTCGTAGTTCAGTGCCGCGGCTTGTTCAAAATCTCGCCGCGCTAGATCGGGTTCTCCCTGCTTCAACCAGCAGATGCCTCGCTTCAGAAAAGCCTCGCCCACGTAAGCGGCTGAACCGCCCGGGGCGATTTGAATTGCCTCGGTTAGTGCTTTGATCGCTTCACCATACCGCATCAGCATTCGCAATGCCGTCCCTTGAAAGTACAGGGCATTGCCGACTTCAGCATCTCGATCCGAATATTCATCAAGAATGAAGGCTGTATCTTCCAGCACTTTTTCGAAGAGTTGCTCCCGCTCTTCCGCAGAAGTGTCCTCTTCCCCAGCCAGTCTTAGGCGGGTATCGGCTCGGATTAGATAGCCACTAATAAAATCGTTGGGATCCGAGGGCTCTTCAGGCTCGTAACTCTCGATCGTATCGGTAAGTGCCTCAATGGCCTCAGGATACTCTTCCAAATAGATTCTTAAATTGGCCAGGCGATAGTGTGTTTCGTGATCCTTCGGATCGAGTTCAATCGACTTCTCGAATTGCACAATTGCTTCGTCAGTTTGCCCCAACTGAGTGTGAGCCCAGCCAAGGTCGCGGAACGCCTCGGCATTGGTGTCATCTAGCTCGACGGCATTCTCCAGCGTCTTAAGTGCGCTGCTAGGGTTTCCGACTTCCAAGTAGATCTTCCCAAATTCAGCCAAAATCTCGGGATCGCGACGATCCAAGTCGACCGCGTTGGAAAAGTCGTTCACTGCCAGGTCGTATTGGCCTAGTTCCTTATGACACATGCCCAGTCCAAAGTGGACGCGAGCCAATTGCTGATTCCGGTCACGGGCCTTGGTGTAGGATTGGAGCGCCGCTTGGTAATCTTCCAACGCTCGGAGTGCATCGCCGGCACCTAAGTACGCTTCGGCAAAGGTATCGTCGATCTGCGTGGCTTCGTTGAATTTCTCAATGGCCGCTTCGTATTCCTCAGCCTCCAGCAGTTGCATTCCTTCATCGTAGGCTGCTTGCACTGCAGGATCTCGGGTCACCTGTCCCTGGCTGGTAGTCTGAAGAAGAGACAGACAGAGCAGGCTGAGAATGAGGGCGGGAAAGAATTTCATGCTACGCATTATGTCACCTCGAAATGGCTCGTCGTCACGAGTCTGTTCGGTCAGGAAGTCGGCCGAGCTGGCCGCTGAATGTTGGATACCGTAATTGTGTACCTCAAAGAGGCCATTAGGAACGTACCACGTACAGCGCGCAGAAAAGTATCATCGGCCCTTATCCCGCGGGTTTTCTTAGTCATGCGGGCCGATTGCGACGGCCTTGCCAGTCGCGACTTCCAGCCAAAAAAAACTCAATCTTCGAGGTCCCTCTCTCACCACGGCATTATACAGGTTGAGACGGTTTTATTGGCAAATTGGTTCCACGCGGCCACTGCAAAATGCAGCAGGAACCAGGCAAGGACCCGATGGATGTTCAGAAGAAGGGGGCGCCATCTGTGACCAGGAGGCCCAGGCACAAGGTAGGCGTCGCTGTTAGAGTCATCCCTACAAATGCGGCTCAGGCTCTTCGTCGCGCTCAGCGGGAACGGCACGCCGGCCGTGGGCCTTGGCGGTGCGATTGTATTCCTCGGAAAACTTGATTGCGTCTTCGTCAGTAAATTCGCGCTGGATAGTACGCTTGTAGTCGCCATGCTCATAGACGAAAACTACGTGGTCGGCAGGCGGACCGGGATCTTTGGCGGGTTTCTCCTCTTCTTCAGAGGATTCCTCGCTAGACTCAGACTCGTCTTCTGAAGCCGCAGGCTTAGGCTTGCGCTTGCTGTTGCGGTTTTCCGATTTAGATTTCGAACCGCCACGTTTCTTACGGGGGGGACGCTTCTTGGGCTCGACTTCAGGTTCGGGTTCTATGTCGGACGAATCGTCGTTGGCATCGGCAGTCTCGCCGTCTTCCAAATCGGAATCGTCATCGTCCACAAAGTCGAACTCTTGGTCAAATAAATCTTCTTCTTCGTCGTAGGCCATGGGGCCTCCCGTTCGCGCCTCACTCGTTGAGGCAGACAATAGCAGCGGAATCTGGGAGACCACGCCCCCAGGGAGAGAATCAGGCTTTCAGGCTTCGATGAAGCTGAAAAGCCTAGGCCCCTAGTATCGACGTTCCCAACTGGCTCGTCAACGGGAGGCCAAAGCACCTAATTAGCGGGCTGCAATTCGGCTGCGAGCAGCCTCAATACCGCGTTGCAGGATGTCGTCGTCTGCATCATTGGAGAGATTTGCGACATTCGCCCCCACGGGTCGGGCAACCACGTGACGCTGCTCGTCGGGATCAACACCGTGATTGCTAATCGGATTGCCGTGCGGTGAATAGAACTTGGCAGTGGTCAGACGGATGCCGGCCCCTGCAAAGCCAAGGGGGAAAATACCTTGAACTGAGCCCTTGCCGAAGGAGGTTTCGCCAACAATCTGGCCGCGATGATTCTCTTTGATGGCGGCAGCGAAGATCTCGCTGGCACTGGCACTATCTTTGTCAATCAGTACCACCAAGGGAACACGCCAGGTGCCGCCGTAGTGTGCCTGGTAGTTAAAGTCTTCCTGAGGGCTCCGGCCCCGCGTGGAGACAATATTTCCTTGAGTGAGAAACTTGTCTGCAACTTCGACAGACGAAGTCAACAAGCCGCCCGGATTGCCGCGTAAATCCAGGATCAGCGATTTCATGCCCTTGCGATGGAGGTCCCACAGGGCCGCTTCCAAATCGCGACTGGTAGTTTTCTGGAATGTAGGGACGCGGACGTAGGCGATGCCAAAATCTTCGTCAACGATTTTCACGTTCTCCAAGCTCGGTACTTCTACATGCTCGCGGCGTACGTTGAGTACTCGCGGATGCTCGCCTGGGGTGTAAACCGAGACCCGCACCCAAGTGCCTTCCGCGCCGGTCAGCATGGAAGCGGCTTCATCGGTCGACATCTTCGCGGTGCTGTTGCCGTCGACGGCAACGATTCGATCTTTGGATAGGATGCCTGCCCGTTCGGCAGGGCTACCCGGGATCACGTGAACGATCAGCAAAGCTCCGTTGTCTGCTTTGAGTTCCACTCCCAAGCCAACAAAGTTGCCTTCAATTTGAGAATAAACTTCTCGCAGTTGATCGGAAGTTAGATACGAGGAATAGTTGTCCAAGCCATTGGCGGCAGCGGTGATGAACTCGAGCAAGGTAGCCACGGGTTTCAGGTTGACGCGTTGCTCGCCGATCCGCGAAATATCGTCGGCAAGCTGCACAAGTTCGCGTGAACTCTTAATGGGTCGTTGGCTCAAAAGCTGAGACATTTGACGCCGCATCTGCTCGACTTGACCCGAGGCAGCGGAAATCCGATTGGCGGAGATAAACTCTCTGTCTCTTAGTGCCACGTCGATGGCATTAACACCCCGCACTGCAAGCTGCCGCCAAGGTGGTGTATTGACGTAGTGGCTATTGGTCTTCTGTAACAATTCAGAAAGCAGGGACATCGCTTGCCGCTTGTTCAGGGCAGAGACCGAACGCAGGAAACTGCGGTCGTGGTAGCGTCGCTCTAAGCTGTAGTGCAGCTTAGCCATGTCGTGACGCTTGCGGATGGAATCGTTTTCACGGTGCAATCGGAGCGCGTCTTCGTAATGGGTGAGTGCTTCGCCCCAGCGCTTATTGGTTTCAAGCTGCAGCCCCTTCGCCAAGACGTCGTCGATGCCATCGAAGGCAGCAGGTTCGGGAAAGATCGAAACCTGTTCGGTTGAAGGCGCGGAGGTGAATTGCGCATGTGCCTGTTTAGTCAGCTGACCAAACAACATCGCTAGCGTCAGGCAAGCCACGAGGGCGCCGGCTTGACTCGACGTTTTAATAGGACGCGCGGAGACCCGTGATTGCATCTGATGCTCGCTACGTATGTGGGGAGGTTCGAGTCGCTTGCGCTGGTGGCGCCTGCTTAAAGCGGCGAGAATACGCACCGGGAGCCGAGGGGTCACCGCGCCTGGTGCGTACTGGGAGCAAACGGGGTCTGTTTTGCTACCCAAATTGAATATAGGACACCATTTGGGACCCGTCAAAAAACTTGCTGGGGTGTTTTCCTCTAGTTTTGTAGAGGGGGCCCCTGCGATCGTCACATCCGGCGCTATGATTAGCCTCGGGAATCGGTCGCAAGTTTTCGATCGGATCCAGCGCGAAAATCGTTCGTATCGACTGTTCCGGTGGTCGTAGCTGTGCCACATGAAGCGGGTAGCCAGACCAAGTGATTCGAGGAGGAGAGCATCCTGCTGATAAGCCCAGGAAATCGTAGTTCCGGGCACTTAACAGTATTATACGCAAGAATCAATTTTGAGTTCGTATTCAGCGCGAAAAAACAGGCTTAATCTGTGAGCCGACGGCGCTAGCCGCGGGTAATTCGGGCTCGATTATTGCAACTTAGTTATCCGACGCCGCCTCGATCTGCCCGCCGACACTGCCACATTTGAACGGAGCGTTTTCGTGTGGACGGTCTTAGAAGTAACCCTTGGCTAGCGCCGACGGTTCAGATAATTGCGTTCGATGACACTCACTCATTCCCAGTACTTAGCAGACTTGTTATCGTTGCTGGAAGGAGTTCGTCTTTCCGCTACCCACCTATGAAAAAGTACCTTGCCTACCACAATCAAACGAGCCTTAATCAGCGTCAGTGATAAGTCGGGGCTGGCTGAATTTGGCAAAGCCCTGGCCACCGCTGGCATCACCATCTACAGCACCGGTGGCACCAGCAAGCATCTTCAACAAGCGGGCATCGAGGTCTGCGATATTGCCGACTACACCGGTTTCCCAGAGATGATGGATGGTCGCGTGAAGACGCTGCATCCGAAAGTGCATGGCGGGCTACTCTGCCGACGCGACAATCCGCAGCACACGGCGTCCGCAGAAGAGCATGGTATCGAGATGCTCGACCTCGTGGTGGTAAATCTCTATCCGTTCGAAGAGACAGTGGCCCAGCCGGAGGTCACAATTCCCGAGGCGATCGAGCAAATCGACATTGGCGGCCCCTCGATGGTTCGCTCTGCGGCGAAGAATCACGAATTCGTTACGATCGTTACCGATCCTTCGCAATACGAACAAGTCCAAGCTGAAATCGAGGCCGAAGGCGCGACGACACTCACCACTAGAAAACAATTGGCAGGAGCCGCCTTTCGTCGCACTGCGGAGTACGATGCCGCCATCGCCCGCTATTTCACACAGCATGTGAACGCCGATGCCGCGACTAAGGGTGATGAGTTTCCCGCTGCGATTTCTCTCCAACTGGAGCGGAAGTCTACCCTAAGGTATGGAGAGAATCCTCACCAAGCGGCAGCTCTGTACACGTTTGCCGATGCCGATTCTAAAAGTTTGGTTCACGCCGAGCAGCTTAATGGCAAAGAACTGTCTTACAATAATCTGCTTGATCTCGATGCTGCTTTGGCCATCGCCCGTTCGTTGCCCTCGCCGGCAGTGGCTGTCTTGAAACACAATAATCCTTGCGGAGCCGCCACGGCCGACACTTTGGTCGAAGCAGGTCGCAAGGCTTGGGAGGGCGACCCGGTAAGTGCGTTCGGCTCGGTCCTCGGCGTCAACGTACCTGTGGATGGTCCGCTTGCCGAGCTATTGGCCGAACCAGGCCGATTTGTCGAGGCCATCGTGGCCCCCGACTTCACGCCCGAGGGCCTGGAAGTTCTCACCACAAAACCCAAGTGGAAAGCGAACGTCCGGCTGCTGCGGGTTGGGCAGCTTTCGCCCGGCCAAGGGACGAACCAGTACCGCCAAATCGACGGGGGCATGTTGTGCCAATCGGCCGACGACAAAGACGAGGACCGCGGTGACTGGCAAGTAGTCACCGAGGCCAAGCCTTCCGACACGCTGTCGGCCGACCTAGAATTTGCCTGGGCTGCATGTCGCCATGTGAAGTCGAATGCCATCGTGCTCGCCAGCGACTGTGCCTTGGTTGGCGTAGGAGCTGGACAAATGAGCCGAGTCGATGCGGTGAATATTGCAATCGAGAAAGCGGGCGAGCGTACCCAGGGGGCCGTGCTTGCCTCCGATGCCTTCTTCCCCTTTGACGATTCCATTCACCTGGCGGCCGAGGCCGGTATCGTGGCAGTGATTCAGCCCGGTGGCTCGCGTCGCGACGACGAAGTGATCGCTGCTTGCAACAAGCATGGCCTGCCCATGATCTTCACCGGGCAACGGCATTTCAGACATTAATAGCGGGGTTCGAGACCGGAGGCTTTGAGGCTACGAGGGGCACAAGGCATTGATTCCTCGCTTTTCAGACGAGGAGTCGCAAAAGCTCGAGAAAACGGTTTGCACTAGATTCCGCTGTCAACACCCACCCTCAAAGTCCCTAAGCCTCGAAGTCTACAGTCTCTCTGGACCGATGCTGGTATTTTTGCCTGTTTTCGGTGATAATTGGAGGTAGAACAAATGACACCTAGCTCTACCGGTTTTCACTATCGGTTCTGACGAGGCTTGATCTAGGTGGTGGAACAGAACATTCGCTTTTCGCGAGGAGGTCTTTTCGATGACGCACTCCCTCAATCATCAAACTTCGATTCCCAAGAGCAGAGCAGGTTTCACGCTCGTCGAATTGCTGGTGGTCATCACCATCATCGGGCTACTCATGGGACTGTTGTTGCCGGCGGTGAACGCAGCACGAGAACGAGCCTGGCAAAATCAATGTGCTAACAACTTGAGCCAAATGGCCAAGGCGATGGTCAGCTTTACCTCGAGTGGTGATGGCGTTTATCCCGCTATGCTGCAAACTCGTAGAATCGATTCCAACTCCGCTGACCTCTATCCGCTGACATCCAATGTTCGTGACGTCGACATTAGCTGGGCTGCACGCTTGCTTCCTCAAATGGACAACCAGACCCTTTGGGACTCCTTGCTGGCAGGCGAGTTACAGCTGCAAACAGATGCCGGCACCGGGCCTGACGTAGGATTGCCGCAATTAGACGTTTACCTTTGTCCCAGTAATCGGTCAGCGCAAGCCGACTCGGCTGCGTTGCACTATGTAGTGAATTCAGGCATCCCAGATTGGGCGCCCAGTTCCAATGTTCCCGCTAGCGATTACTCCACCAATGGGCTGTGCCACAATCAGTTGACTCAGGACAGCAACCCTCAAGACATGAAGGGCCCAAAAGTTCGCACCGCGGACGTCAAAGACGGAGCTGCCAACACACTGATGATCTCTGAGAATTCTAACAAAGACGAAGTAGGTTTTGACATCGTCAACATATCTTGGCTTCGGTCCTCTGCGTTCTACCAGGGCTCAGTGACCCGAGAAGTTGCACAACAGACAGAGCAGCCCTTCGGAATGGTTTGGGTTTACGCACCCAATAGCCCCAACGATCCTAGCGCACGTATCCAAGAACGGATTGGTCGAGTCACGGAAGAGCCTCGAAATGGATACACAGCGTTGGGTCAAGTCTTCGCGAGGCCGGCTAGTGAGCACAACGACTTGTTCAATGCCGCGTTTGCCGGTGGCAATGTGAAATCGATTTCTAATGGAATCGAATACCGCGTGTACCAGCAACTGATGACGCCGAATGGTCGTAAAGCGCAGTATCATGGACAAACTTCTGCGCAGAATGATGTTATGAATCAATTCTTCACCCAGCCTCCACTATCTGACTCCGACTATTGATTCCTCCCGATCGTGGCATGAAGTTTGGAAACCTAGTCCTTCTCGGCTTAGTGAGTGTCGGCATCGTGCTCGGGCCCTGCGTCTCGGTTCGCGCCGTTGAACATGTGTTGGCCAACGTTCGTGGTCATCAGCTCGAACTCAAGGGCAAAGTGCTTGTAGAAGATTCGGCCGGCAGTGTGCTGCTAGAGTCCGACGAAGGAGGTCTATGGCCGATCCACGTCCACGACCTGAAGAAACGCACGAGCGACTCCGAACCATTCGAGCGGCTCGACAAGGAGCAGCTTGCCGAGCGGCTGCTCGATGAATTTGGCACCGGGTTTCAAATCCATGAATCTAAGCACTACGTGATCGCGTACAACACCACCCGCACCTATGCCAAGTGGTGCAGCTCTCTCTTAGAACGTCTGCAGAAAGCATTCATCGCCTACTGGAAGAAAAAAGGTTGCGACGTTCACGAGCCCGAAGAGCCCTTGGTGGTACTCGTGTTTAGCGATCGCCAATCGTACGAACGCTATGCGAAAGCGGAGCTCGGTACCGGGCTCGGCAACGCCATCGGCTATTACAGTATTCTGACAAATCGCATCGCCATGTACGATCTCACCGGCATGCAGCAACTCCGCAAGCAAAACAGCCGACGTGGATCGATGCACGATATCTCGCGGCTCTTATCCCAACGGGCTGCCGAGCCGTTGGTCGCAACGATCGTCCACGAAGCCACCCATCAGATTTCGTACAACAGCGGATTGCAAAAACGCCTGGCAGACAACCCGGCCTGGTTGAGCGAAGGTTTGGCCGTGTTCTTCGAAACGCCCGACCTCAAGAGCAACCGCAGTTGGACGGGCATTGGCAAAGTGAACTATTCCCGGTGGGATCGATTCCGCCAGAACGCGAATAACGGAAAAGCGGGCGATCTCCGTAGTCTGATCGCCAACGACGAGCGGATCTCAACCTCGCGCACCGCGGTGGATGCCTATGCCGAGGCCTGGGCGTGGACTTATTTCTTAATCAAATGGCACCCGGAAAAGTACGTGGCCTATCTCAAGACGATAAGCGAAAAACCTCAGCTAGCCGTGGATAAACCCCAAACACGTCTTGCCGATTTTCAGAAACACTTCGGCGACGATTACGAGGCTCTCCGAGACGACTTCGTCCGCCGCATGTCGCGCATCGACTAAAAGCAGTTTACAAATCAATGAGCCGGCGGCGCTAGCCGCGGGTAGCGTATTCTAAGTGTTGTTCTAGTGCTACCCGACGCTAGCGCGTTCGGCTCACATAGAACTGTATTCGGTTTTTGAAACTGCTTCTAGCCATTTGCTACAAGCGAGCTCTCACTTCTGTTCCAGGCGGACCAGTATTTCATTACGTCGTAGAAAACCGGGCGTGAATGGCGGATCGTAACCCGCCCGTTCTGCGTTGCCAACTGGCCGAAGATCTTTACTCTTGATCCATTCTCTCAATTTTTGCTCAGCAGAGGCCAGCGACGCGTCGTCCATTTCCCCTGCAAACCGATAAACGGCGAACAGGCCCCCTTCGCGTCGACCAACACGGACGTCCTCATTGGTAGGCTTGGGTACAGAATCTGCTTGACTGCTCGGCATTACAAACCCCATCGACCCCGCACTGTTTTCTGAGGGTTGCTCCATAAAAACCGGGGTAGTCATTGCGATCTTTTCTTCTGCTTCGTTTTCACCGCTGATATATCCGAATAGCTTCATAAATCCGCCATCATCGCCCTGGCTAGATGGTTTCATTTTGGTTTTGACAAGCACTAAGTCCGGGTACTTACGAATCTCGAAAGCCCCTGCCGATTCGACGACACTGTACTCTGCCGACTCGTAACCCTGCCTGGTAAAGTTCTTCCAAGCCAGATAGATCAAGAGGAAGGCAAAGCCGAAGACGATAATGGTTGACATCTTTTTCTTGCTCATAGATTGTCCAAATCCGCAGATTGGGTTTCGCTTATCGTTAAAACTGTCGCTAGGCTACACAGCCAATTTGATTAGAAACACCATTAGTCGCATTCCCTACAGCACGTACTCTAGAACCGAGGCTAGTCCCGACAAGTCCACGCGCTGGCCATCAAGGCAGAAGGCGAATTGACGAAGCGCACCGGGAAGCAAGCAAAGAAGCACCGCAAAGGGTCCCGAGCCTCGCGGCGAGGGACCAAAGAACCTGTAGAAACGGGGGCTAGAAGCCGATCGGGGCAGTCGGTTACAATGCCCAAGACATCGGCAGCTCCCTTAGCTCAATTGGCAGAGCAATTGACTCTTAATCAATAGGTTCTAGGTTCGAGTCCTAGAGGGAGCACTTCTTCTCATGCTACTGTGGCAGCTCTTTTTAGCGACGGTTTCGTTTGCCTCGTTTTGGCTTTTCTAGTTGGAAGTCGAGGTCTTCTCGGTTGCTGGATATCTCTACCGAGAGTGTGGACTTCGCGTTGTATTGGTCCGGTATGTACTGCTCCATTTGGTCGATCATTTCGTCGCTTCCTTCGTCGGCTTGGACTCTGCGACCATTGGGCCGTTCGGCGAAGATCACTACCTTGTATTTGCCGGCTTGCGGGCCTTCGTACGCGGGCACTTCGTATCGGCCATCGACCAAGTCTGCACCAACCGTTTTCGCCGCGGAACCATCGCCGGGTATGAAACCAATGTCGCCATTGTCGACGGGTTGGCCGTCGTAGGTTACCTGGCCGCTAATGGCAAACTGTTCGGGGCCGCTAGGACCGCACCCGCAGGTGAAGAGAATAAAGAAGCAAGCAACTATCCGTATCACTTGTGATTTGCCTTTTTCCAAAAGTGAGAAACCTGATACGCATCAGACGGTGTCCGACACAATTCGGCTTTGAAGGTGGCCCATTGAAACCGAGGTGATCAGAACTGGCTTGCGTCGACGAGTTCCTCGCCGTTGGGACTTGCCAGTGCGTGCCAGGCAAAGACATCAATATCGTCGGAAACGAATTGAGTGGAAGCGTCTGCCATGGCTACGACGACGCCGCCGGTGTGGTAACTACGGGCAAGCTGATGCCAAAGTCCGCTCCAGTCGCCTGCCGAAGTTGCCCGACAGGGAGCAAAGCTCTCGGCAACATCATTGGCACAGTACCGTGTCCAGTCTTGAATCTGCAAGCCATTATATTGGTTGCGTTGACCGATGGCGGCATTAGGCGGCCAATCGTGCATGTACAGTGCGCCGGGACCGAAATGCATGGCTCCTCGGGTATCTCTGTCCGGCACCAAGCTTAGTTCGCTGATTGCTGCCGTGTTACTTGTGCCGTCGGTGAATTCGCTTAGCTTTCTGCCTTTTGCGCGGCCCGTAACCGGGTCGTCGGCATTTGCATTTGGTTGGGAAACTAGTCCCGAAACCACAAAGGCCCCTAATCCGGTCATGTGAACTCTGCCTATCGCCGGACGTACTGATAAAGGGTTGAGGTTGGGGTTCGACCTAACCGAGTCTTCCCAATTCCCAATTGCCTGCTGCGGCGTGAGGTCTTTGGCGTAGTAGTACCCTCGCCCGGAATTCGCTACATAGTTGCCGCGGGCACCGTAAAAGTCGTTAACGACACCAATCTCGGATGCTTGGTTGGCTTCCGACGGACAGGAAAAAACACTCAGCACGATGTGATGAGAAGTATCGTCGTTGCGGTTTCGTTCTTCCAGCCGAACTCGCCAATCGGTGACGTTGAATGTATTGGCCTCTTCAATGTAAGGCATCAATAAGGTCACCCAGCTGAATAGGGTTTTAACTCGTCGGCTGCTGGCACCGGTACCATCCTCGAAGCTGGTTGCATCAAGGCCTTCCCGGACTTCCGAAGGCGGGATGGTCTTGTGGGTGCTTTCGTAGTTTTGCACCGAGAGACCCAAGTTGTGCAAGTTGTTGATGCACTGCGTGCGACGTGCCGCCTCGCGAGCGGCTTGCACCGCGGGGAGTAATAGTGCCACCAGAACACCGATGATGGCGATGACAACTAATAACTCGACAAGCGTAAAACCACGACGCCTGGGCGTAGACAGAGATAGCATCATTCGTGCTCGCTTCTAAGGAGAATTGACGGACCCACTTCAAACAACGAACGTTGTCGTCAATTGCTTGATGGGGGATAGAGCGTTGCCTGTTCCTCTGTGCCCTGCACTGATTGTAGCATTGCCGGAGGATACCGGGATACAGATGCTGGCTCGAAAAGTAGCAAGAAGCTGGGCGTTTGTCTTGGTACAGAGTAGAGAGGCTGAAGTTGGGCAACTTCTGAGCCTAGCCTCAGCGTGAAGCCGGGCCGATCGCTGCAAGTGGTTGGAGAATAATCATTTAGCTATTCCCTGCTAGGTTTCTCTAACTTCATACAGTCAATTTGATGTAACATATTTTCGCGATGCCAGTATGAGCCCAAAACCGAAATTGTCGGTTTCTGTTCAACGATTACGAAGCAGGTCGCTATACTAGGGCCATATCTATTGGAAAACACAATCCGTAAAGTGGGCCTGCACTACCTGCAATCCGCAAGCGGCATTGCCACCTACTTTTCTAGAAACTCTTTATCGAGGGGAGATGTTAATGAGCCGTTACATTTTTTCTGCAGCGATTGTACTCACCGTGTTAGGTGTACAAGCCTCAAACGCGGATATTATTACCGATTTAGGAAACGCGGTAATCTTGGAAGAATTCTTATTCGGCGATCCGAATGGTACGGTTCTGACAGCGGTCGCCAACAACGTGACCAGCAACCCGTGGGACGAGGATTCTGATACGCTCGACGTTGCAACGAATGGTTCAGGTCAACTGAACGCCTCACTAAAGAACAATGATGGATTTGGCACTAACTACGTCAACAATGCAGATATTTTTGCCAATCCTGGCCAGCGCGTTTTTGGCGTGATGGAAGTGACTTGGGATTTTGATCCTAATGCGCTTGATACTTCCGAGAACGAAGAACTACGCATCTCGCTGATGCAAAATGATCCACGCAGTTCTTTTGTTGTTGCAGAGTTCGAGATCCAGCGCGAAGACGATAATACTGTCACGATCTTCGGTAATGGAGTTGGCTCGGGGTCCAGTGACACGGCGTCGGCGAATCTCAGCTTGACTCAAAGCACTACATTCATCGGTGTCGTCGACGCTGACTTGTCAAACGAGAGTTTCGAAGTCCACTTTTCGACAGATGGTGGTAGCAATTTCACGACGCTTGGGGGAGGGGTGATTGCTCCTGGGCGAGACACAATTAGAGGTTTTCGCATGGTTCTCAATAACAACCTTGCTGATGACAATGTACTAATTGATCGCGTGTACCTCGCAAAGGTCCCAGAACCCGCGACCATGCTTTTGTCGACGCTGGGCTTTCTCGGCTTCATCGCTTCGAGACGACGCTCGTGAGAATTGCTCGGTAGTTAGACCTAATTACCGAGACACACTTGCTTTCTATCCGGGGCTCGTGCATTTAGTGCATGAGCCCCGGTTCTCTGTTCAGGGCCGCTAGAGAATTGGCTATGTATCGTCTTCTTTTTCTGTTTGCAATCTTTGCCGCAGGGTGTATCTCTGCCCGACCGGCTATCGGTCAGCAATCGGTAGTGGCAGAGAAGTTCGTAGTTGCCAGTGGCCATCGCGAAGCCTCAGAGATTGGCCTGCAGGTGTTACGTGACGGTGGCAACGTCATCGACGCGGCCATTGCCACTTCCTTCGCACTAGGCGTGGCGGAACCGTACGGTTCCGGACTAGGCGGCAAGCTCATCATGCTCTATCGCGATGGAGCGACGGGTGAAGTCCATTCGATTGTCGCCCTGTGTACTTCGCCTGCCGAGCTAGACGATTTGGAGTTCATTCAGCTTTCGTCCAGCGAACGAAAGTACGGATACAAAGCTGTAGGCGTGCCGGGGTTGGTGGCAGGGTTGGACGAAGCCTTCCGGCGATGGGGGTCCTTACCCTGGTCGGACTTGGTGAAGCCGGCAGCAAAACTAGCTGAGGAAGGCGTAGAAATCAACGCCGTCATGCGCGGCAATATTCTCCCGAAAGTGAAATACCTAAAACGGGACGAACAGGCAGCAAGCCTCTACCTAGCGAATGGCAAGGCGCCGCCGGTGGGTGCTGTCATGAAGAATGCCGATCTTGCAGACACCTTAAACAAAATAGCTGCCGGTGGTGCCGATGCATTTTACCAAGGCGAGATTGCCGAGCTAATAGTGTCTGCTGCTCGCAAGAATGGTTCGGACCTCAGCAGGGAAGATTTCCAAAGTTATCGAGCAGAATACGGCCAGCCTCTGGAGATCGACTATCGCGGTTTCAAGATCTATTCGTGTCCGCCGCCGCTAACGGGTGGGGTGACAGTGCTCTCGGTTTTGAAGTGCCTGGAAGCAATGCACTCTGAGAGCATCCAAGATCATGCTGCATTCACTGATGGAATGTGCCGCGCACTGCAATGCTACTATCCTGCGATTCGAGATACCGTAGCCGACGTGTTTCTCGCGCGTAACGCTTGCGAGTTTCTCATGGACGACAATAGTGTCCGCAAATACTCCGAGCTCGCCAAAGGCCTCAATCCAGAACAGCCTTACGACAAGCGAGGCAAGTTGAAAGAGACGGAAACAACTTTGGAAGCAAGTCCATCGGCAAGCACTTCCCATCTGGTGGTCGCAGATAGCCAAGGAAACATGGTCAGCCTCACGCAATCGCTGAGTCTCCACTTCGGAGCAAGTGTTGTTCCCCCTGGTACCGGGATCGTCCTTAACGATAGCCTCAGCAACTTTGCGACGCACAATCGCGGAGCGGTCAATCACGTCGATTCGGGAAAGCGAGCGCGGAGCACCATCGCCCCTATTATTGCTTTGAAAGATGGCAAGCCGTGGCTTACGCTGGGTATTCCAGGAGGTCAGCGAATTCCGACCACAACGCTTCAATTGCTGTGGCGGCTGATGGACCGAGGCGATTCGCTCGCCGATGCCTTTGGAGCATCGCGATTCCATTTGCGTCGACCTTTGCGAGCCGCTGAGGCAGCCAATGTGATTGACTACGAAGAAGATGCAGATGCTAGTTGGGTGAAGCAACTGGAGTCTCGTGGTTGGCAGCTCAAGAAGAAGCCCCGCGATGGTCATTATTTTGGTGGAGGAAACGCCGCTCACATCCGCGAGGATGGAAAGCTCGTGGGCGTAGCCGACCCCCGTCGCACCAACTTTGCCGCAGGAGAATAATCCGTTTAAGATGCAAAGCCTACAAAACACTCACCGATTTGGATCTGCTTTTTTCTGCGCCTGCGTTTGCGTCGCTTTGTTGTGCAATAGCAGTGCCTGGGGGCAAATCACGCTCGACGCCGATTTCGACCACGGTAGTCTGGATGAAGCCAATTCTTCGGTCGTCGGGAGCATGGTGAATCTGGCCGGCCGCGACAACTTCAATCCTGGTGATTGGAAATGGCTCTATTTCTCTGCGGACAATGTCAATGGTCTGCAGCCTACGTTTCAAATCGACGATAACTTCGCATCTGGCGACAGCAATCTCAATGACCACGAGATGGTTTACAGCTACGACCAACAAACCTGGCAGTTCTTCGACAACAACGCTCGCAATGCGGCACAGGACACCTACACGTTCTCCAACAATAGCACGTTCACTCAAAACCAAGTTTACGTTGCCTATGGACTGCCCTATTCAAACGGCCGGGTGGTCTCTCACACCGCGACCGTTGCGGCGAGCCCCTGGACAACTCCTACGCTCAGCGGCAATTCGTCGTTGGTCATCGGCCAATCCCCGGGCGGCGTCGACGACCTCGGGCGCACGATCACACCAACTGATATTTATGGCTACAAGATCACCGATCCCAACTCGACTAGTCCAAAAAAGAAAATAGGACTCATGGCTGGCATCCATGCCAACGAGACTGTGGCTAACTTTACACTGGAAGGGTTGGTCGACTTCTTGCTGAGCGATGACTTAGAAGCAGGCCGACTGCGGCAGTACGCGGAATTCTATATCTATCCCATGGTGAACCCTGACGGACGGTTTGCCGGCTACAACCGTAGCACGGTACAGAACTCAACACTCGACCCGAACCGTTTCTGGATATCACCGAATTACGGTGGCCTCGACGATGTCGAAGTTGTCGGCGATGCATTGTTGGCCGACACAGCGGGCGACGTGGATTACTTTATTGATTTCCACTCAACGGTATCGGGGAAGGATGGCCACTTTGGGTTTGTCCATCCCGACTACCAAGCAGACCCTTTTTGGTTGACGGTTCAGCAGCTTGAGCCAACGGTCACCACCAGCAACGCTTCGCTCGTCAACTTTACTGGGCAGAAGTTTGGACGTGACGAACTCAACGCCGAATTTACCATGACGTTCGAAACCCAGTTTATTCCTGGGGAAAACATCGATCGTTTCCAGGATCTAGGCAAGAATTTTGGTCTCGCTTTTGAACAGACACTGCGGGTTTTTGCCGACCTCAACTTCGATCAGTCACTCGACGAACAGGATTGGCTACTTTTTATAGCCGGCGCAGAAACGGACCTGAGTGGATTGAGTCCGGTGGAGGCTTACGAAAGAGGCGATTTGGATGGGGATGGAGAGAATAGCATTCTGGACTTTGGATTGTTCCAGGAGGCCTATATTGCAGAACACGGGCTAGGTGGCTTTCAAGCACTTTTTGCAGTCCCTGAACCGGCAGGCCTGGGATTACTTTTGAGCGGGCTCGGTATATTGGTTTTAAACATTGGCAGGTTTCGCTTATTCAATTAATTGTTTGCGATCATTCGGAGGGTAGTCTGATGCTTAGAGTTTTCGGTTTGTGCATTATTACTTGTCTCATCGTTGTCGGGATTGGTCCCCAAGCCTCGGCAGTGGAATTCGAAACGTTTGAGTTTAACGAAGCTCAGTTCACACCCTTGGGTTCGGCGGTTAATAGTTCCAATGGGGGAAACAACTGGTCGGACACAAGCGGAAATCTCACGGAATCGGAAATGGACGGCGCTGGAAACTTCCGGATCAATAAGTTCAACGATGAAGCAGCTCCGAGCTACCTTCAAATCGCCAATATCGACCCCAATACGGTTGGGAGCCGATTCATCAGCGTTGAAGTTGCTGGTTGGGATATTCGCGACTTCGACGCAGCCAATCTAGAGAGCGTTCGATTCGCATTCCTGGACAACGACACCGGCACCAGTGGAAGCACAATTACCGCACAGATGCGAATCGCCCGCACATCTGCCACAGAGATGCAGATTGAAGGTGATGCGATTGGTGTTGGTTCCAGCGACCTCTCGACGACCGCCACTTTCGGGCTGGTTCAATCTTCGACTGTCACAATGGTGCTAGAGCTAAATAAGACTTCGAATACCTATGAATTGTTTTATAAAGACGGCTCTAACCCCTCTCAGTCTCTAGGCATCGGCGAGGTAGCACCATCGAGAGACGGAAACTCCATTCGGTTCCTGGTTGACAACAACTTTGGTTTCGACATCGACGAGAATATCAGGATCAATCGGGTAGCTGTGGCCGATACAAACCCGCTGACTGACCTGGTAACGCTAGAGATTGACCGAAACTCTGGCAGCATGAAGCTAGTCAACTCCACAGGGTCCGCCTTGAGCGGTCTGGAATCAGTAGCCATCAGTTCCTCGTCAGGAGCACTGGACTCCTCGGAGTGGAATTCGATTACCGACAACTATGATAATCAAGCCGGTCCCGGCGACGGTTCAGTTGACTTGGACGACGATTGGCAGATTCTCTCGGCAACGACAAGTCTCTTAAGTGAATCGGTGATCTCCGGTGACGGCGGAGACTTGAGTATTGCCCAAGAAGTTTTGCTAGGCAGCGACCCAAATAGTGGGCCTTGGATTCAGAATCCTACCGAGGATCTGGAAGCCGTTTTGACGTTTGCGGGCGGAGTGACTCGCAGAGCAAATGTTAATTTCGTCGGCAATGGAGGCGAGCGTATAACTCCCGGAGATTTAGACTTCGATGGCTCGATTACTGTCGACGACTGGACCGTCTTTATTGCGGGTGCTGAGCAAGACTTGTCGGCATTGTCTGAGGCTCAAGCTTACCAGATGGGCGATCTAAACAATGATGGTGAAAACAACATCTTTGACTTTAGCATCTTCGAAACAGCTTTCGATGCCGCTAACGGCCTAGGATCGTTTCAAGCGATGTTAGCCAGCGTTCCCGAGCCTTCCGCGATTGCACTTTTCGGCCTCGGTCTAGTGACTCTGGTTGGACGACGGCAACGACAGGCCGTTAACAACTCTTCTCATTCCATGACAAACACATCCGTGAACAAGCCTTCTAAGAGAACTGCGATGAAACCTTTCAACTTGCTGCTGCTTCTGCCCCTGGCACTGTGCGTTCTTGTGTCTCAGGAGACTTCTGCTGGTATCACACAAGATTTTGAATTCAACGATTCCAATGGAACACTCCTGGAAAGTACTACGAACAGCGTAGTGGGCGGGGATGATTGGGACGAGGACACAACCGACATGTTAGGTTCGCAAGTTCTCAACGGAGTTTATCGTATCCAGAAAGACAACGAAGGTTTCGGTACGAATTACCTCGATATTGCTAACGTAACATCCGGCAAATCATGGATCGTTACAGAAATTGCTGGCTGGAACTTCACAACTACATTGAGCGGTGCGGAAGAAGCTGAACAGGTTCGCATGTCGTATCTCAATAACGATACCGGCAGCAGCGGTAGTACCATTACGGGCCAATGGCAAATTCAACGAAACACTTCCGACGACATTGAGCTAGTCGGAAGACTGACCACTGGAGCTCCAGAATTTGGCCCGTTCGCTTTGACGCACTCTCGTACTGATCCGTTTACAGTGGTTCTCGAAATCGATGAAGACTCAGAGAACTATTCTGTTTACTACAAGGACGACACCGATCCGTTCGTATTATTGGGAACGGCCCCACACGTAGCCGGACGAGATGGAAACTCGGTGCGTTTCGTGGCAAACAACGGGTTCAACATCGGATCGGAATTCTTCGATATCGATCGAATTTACGTCACCGACGAAAATCCTATCAGCGTTGACCCAGACCTGCTGACCCTGCAAGTGAATCTCAATTCGGGCAGTACGGCGATTGTGAACAACACGACTACGACCTTCGATATCAATTCTTACCGACTTTCGAGCAGCACAGTCGCTTCGCTCTATCAGTCCAGTAATTGGTTGAGCTTTAGTGATCAGAACTTGGATCCGACGGATGGACCCGATCCCGGTTCGGTGGTTGGCGACGGCGTCGGCGAAACTTGGGACGAAGCATTGGGCTCTGACAACGATGTTCTGGCAGAATCGTTCCTGCTAGGCAGCTCAAGCTTCACTAATGGTCGCTCAGAAGCTCTGGGAAACATCTTCAATACTGCCACAGACCCAAATGCTATCGTGTTCCAATACCGCGATGCCGTTTCGGGGGCCGTTGTTACCGGAGAAGTTGAGTTTGTCACCACCGACGCAGACTTCGATGGAGATGGATTCGTCAGCGGTTTGGACTTCCTCATTTGGCAACAAAACGTCGGTCAGGCGGGACAAACCGACAATAGCAATGGCGATGCTAATGGCGATGGAGTCGTGGGCTCCGCCGACTTGGCTGAGTGGCAGATCCAATATGGAAGTAGTCCCGTAACGGCTGCCGTTTCTGCTGTTCCAGAACCGACTTCCCTAAGTCTACTGGGATTGGCTTGCGTAGGCGTTCTCTGCAAGCGCAGACGCTAGTTTGGTTGGCCTCATGGCCCGATCCAAGGTGCAACGTGGCTGGAAGTTTATTGCTCGAAGAGCTGACGCTCGATGTCGGCAAAGGCTTTGAATTCCAGCGCGTTGCCTGACGGATCGTAAAGGAACATTGTGGCTTGTTCACCCGGCTCACCCTCAAATCGAGTGTAGGGCTCGATGAGAAAGTCGACCTTGTGGCCCCGGAGCCGATCGGCAAGCTGTTCCCACTGGGGCATGGTGAGTACCACTCCGTAATGTGGGACTGGTACGCCATGTCCATCCACCGGGTTATAGTGCGATTCCAGCTTGCCTTCCTGCCCTAGATCAGGATTCAAGTGGCAAACGTACTGATGTCCGAAGAGATTGAAATCGACCCAGCTCGAGTCGCTGCGTCCTTCGCCACAACCTAGAACCTCGCCATAGAAATTTCTGGCCTCAGAGATGTCTCTGACCTGAACGGCTATGTGAAACGGTGTTAACGCCATTGGATAATACCTGGGACTAAAGATAGTGAAGGCACACTTTGATAGATTACCAAGTCAGGCGGAATCTCCAAGGTGCGATCTCGATTTCCTGTTCAGCGTCTTGCTGAGTTTCTCGGAACAGAGTGGTTCACCTCAGCAGTAGCCAAACCAGGTGAAATAGGCTCCTAGGACTAGGCAAGTGCTAAGCACCACATTCAATAAGCCATGCTGATAAAGCTGCTTGGCTTTTGTGACTATCAAATGCGGAAATAGCATCAGTAAGGTTCCTTTCACGATCCCTCCCCACGCGATGACGTAGATCAACCAACCCGCCGGGCTGGAGGTATCCGAGTGCGTGACCGCAATCGCGATGCAGGTCATCAGGAGTGCAATGGGAAAGAAGGAAAAGCTTACCGTTTTGACTTCTCGCTGTAGACCATCGAGCATTTCGTCAAAGTGCGTTCGATCGATGTAGATGGAAATTGCACGTAAGATCAGCACGGGGCCGACGACTTTGCAAAAGAGGACGGTGAAGTCCATGGCACGCTCCGTTCTGGGGCATTCAATAGCCCCTAGTATGAGGTAGGGTGGATTGTAGGTTGCAGCCGGAAGCTTTGCCACTATCGATTGCGGAACGAGGATTGTAATTGCTTAAGATCCTTCCACTTGTCTGAACTGCTCTTCGAGTTATTGTTCTGCCCATTCCTGCTCTTGTTGCGAGAGTTGGACTGGGAGGATTGACTCCTGGAATTGGAACTTCGATTCCGAGAAGACCATTGCTGAACGTTGTTGTTCACCCTCGACCAGGAATTGTTGGACTTGCTAGCGCTAGTACCTCTTGAGTTGGATCGATTCGTAGTGCTCTGATTGGAACTACTGGAACTCGACTTCTTTTGAAGGGTGCTCCAGCCGCTCTTATTCTGGGTTTTTCGCTTTAGATCTTGCAGTTGAATGCCCTGCACGGGGAACGGTCTGGTCGAGGGTTTGGCCTGCTGCCCGGACGTTTGCTTAAGCTTGTCTCGTAAGTGTCCGCCGCTGTTGATCAGATCTTGCAAGTCCTTCTGCTTCTTTTTCTCTTTGTACTTCTTCACTAAGTCAACAATTTGCTTGATCTTCTCGTCGCGGTCCTGGCGTCCCCCCTGCCCATTGTTGGGTCGGTTATTGCTACCACCAGGTCGATTGTTGCCACCACCGGGGCGGTTGGGTTTGTTGTTACTGGGAAATGGACTACCGTGCACTGGGGCGGAACCGTGGCCTGTGCCATGATTGCTGCCGGTAGGGCGTTGGACGATCACACCCCCGCTTCCGCCGCCGAAACCACCACCCCCAATGGTATCGGAAATCAATGGAGGTGTGTCTTCCGTGGAACCGAGCTGATCTTCATCAATAGATCCACTTGCGGAGACGGTGATCAATTGCTCTGAGAGTACCTCAGACTTTTGCCCCTGGTCCAACACAACCTGCAGAATGACCTCAAGGTCTTCTTCCATTTGTTGGGCGGTAGGTGTCCAAAAGATCTCGCCTGTTCTGGGGTCCACGCTCATGCCGATCTTATCGCCGCCTTTTAGACGGAAATAGTCGTCTATCTCTGGAACATTCGAGTCCAACACTGTCACGCGGAAGTTGGAGGGCTGATCGACGACTCCATGGATGCGATCAGGCGAAGTGACTACCGGGGCATCAATGGTCTCATCGACGCGAAAACGAACCATACTCTCTGAGTATTTTGAATCGTTGTCGTCGCCTTCGAGATAAACACGCAAGGGAACCTGGACCGTATTGCCACCAAGTTTTTCACTGGGAGTCCAGGTTAGCTCGCCTGTGCGGCTATCGATGCTCATCCCACTCGGTGGGCTCTGCAATTCATATCGGAGTCCGATTTGCGGAACGTTTTCGTCCGTAGCCTCTATTGAGACGACCAGCGGCTCATGCTCTTTCGCATCGATGGTTTTGGGCTTCGAAATGACGGGGAGATCAATGTTCTCGGTGACCGAGATCTGAAGTTCTCGTTCTTCAATCATTGGGGAATCTCCGTCTTCCTCGGTGACTGCCATGACTGTAAAGGAATACTCTCCGGGACCTTGCGCTTCGGTGGGCGTCCAGGAAAACTCACCCGAGCTCGCATCAATAACGGCACCTATCGGTGCGTCGGAAAGTAGTCGGTAAGTTAGCTTTCCTTCGAGTTCCGAAGTCTGCGGATTCCGTAGATTGAATTTCAATTCGTTTTTTTCTACCACGGTCTTTGGTCCCACCGTTGCCCAGACAGGAATGTCCTTAGATTCCAGTAAAGGAATGCCCCAGCGAAAGAACACAAATGCTCCTAAAGCAATCAGACTCAGTTGGGCAAGCATATTTAACACTTTGAACTTAAGGGGCTTAGGCGCATCGAATTGGGCAGCTTCGTAAAACTCCTGCATGTTGTCGAACCTGTTAGCTGGATCGGCATCCAAAGCACGGAAAATGGCCTGAGACATTTTCTTGGGAATCTCAGGGTTCTTTTCATGGGGAGCGACGAAAGCACCTTGAGGTAATTCTCCGGTAAGAAGCTCGTACATCATGATGGCGACAGAATACTGGTCAGCTCGACCATCGATCGTTGGACTGGCTGCAAGTTGCTCGGGAGCGATGTAATACGGTGTCCCTGATCCTCGTCCGCCGGACGTGTAGGCGGTGCGGGCTGCTTCGCGAGCGATACCAAAGTCCATCACCTTCAAGGAACCATCGATACCCAGCCAGAGGTTCTCCGGTTTCAAGTCGCGGTGGATGACTTCCTCGGCATGAACAACTTCCAACGCGGCGCAGATCTTCTCCATCAATTGCAACACTTCCGTTGGCTTGAAGGATTGGCGTTGATCGTGCCGGCGGTTCATATCGTGCCGGAGCGTAGAGCCTTGTAGCAACTCCATGCTCAGGAAAACACCATTGGGAGTTTGGTGCAGATCATAGACACGGGCGATGTTGGGATGAGAAAAATTGCTCGACAGCCGACCTTCTTGCAAGAAACGCTCCTGCAAAACAGGATTGGCCGCGAGAGTAGGCAGCAATACCTTTAACGCAACATTCTCGCCGCGCACTTCATCGTAAGCTTCGTACACGGTACTCATGCCACCTTGGCCGATTTTTCGTTGTACTTCGTAGCGGTCCAACAGACGCAATCCAGTATTTAACTCAGTCTGGGCACTTGCATTGGGGACTGTGTCGTCGTCATTCCGCTGGCCGGGTGTCAGGTGATAGGGCTGCGAGGAAAAAAAGTTCCGCCGTGGCTGCTCGCCCTGCGCTGGCATGTCTTGGCTAGGATCAGCAACCCCCATAGCACCAGCGGCAGCAACCGCCGGAGCGAGCCGGGACGCCATCTCTACGATTGATTCTCCATGCGGACGCTCAAATTGCGTGACTGCAGGTAAATCCTGCATCATGGTTGCGCTGAGTGGCGTATTCCGAATTTCTGGTTTGGACGAATTGCCCTTCGCAGTGTCGGAACCTTCTGCCGCACTAACACTCATGGTGTAACGCTTGCCGCAGCTGGGGCAGTTAATTTCGCCGGCATCGTGATTGAGTTCAATTCGTTCGCCGCATTCGCATTCGATGGAAGCCATTTTTACACCTGTTTCAAAACTTGTGACATTAGGAGGGGGGATGGGGGCTCTCGGCTGCATTCGCGTGCCGGGCTCTTAGGGTTAGTTGCCAGCTAGCGGAAAAAGCGGACAGCGGACGTCAAAAAATAAAATTTTGCCATTCATGTCCGGTTCGCTCGCAGATTGGCAATTCCCAAATACCGCCAGCGATTGGAGCTGTGCTTCACGTTCTGGCAGTCCCCGTTAACCCACAAAGCAAGATGGAGTAACTCATGGCAGTTACCATTGAAGCCCTTCTAGAAGAGAACCTGGGCAAGGCACAAGAATTACTTGAAGCCAGCGAGTCAGCCCACCGCGATATGCAGGCCCTTACCGAACTCGGCGACCATATTGAAGAGCAGTTCGAGACCAGTAGCGCAGCGGCAGAGCAGAGTATGCGGAACCTGCAAGACAAGATCACTTCCCTGCAAACTACATTCGATCAAGCCGAACAAGAGGCAATCGCTAAATTCGACATCACACTTCAGCAAGCAGCAGAAACCGAACAACGGTCCGCCACAGTGGCTGACGAGATCAGTCAGCACTTGGCCACTGCCAGGAGCCGGGTGACCGCCGCAGATTCAGATCTTGAATCTCGCCTTAGGTCAACCGAGAGCCAACTTCAAGAGCTGTACGACGCTTCCACCGCTTACAGCGAGCTAGTCGAATCGAGCGGTCAACAGACTCAGCATACGGCTGAAGATTTTGTCGCCAAGCTGACGTCTTCTTTGTCCGAGCTTGAGGCAAAAAAGGAATCGATCAACAGCGAGTACGACACCCTGCGGGCCAATGCTGACCAGAATCTCCAAACGCTAATACAAGCCATGGAGAAAGGCGTGGACGAAACCCAGCAACGGGCCGATTCGACGCTCGCTACAGCCAAGCAGGTTGCGGAAAGCTCCAGCCAAAAGGCACGTAGCAAAGTGGCCGACGATGGATTGCAGTCCGTGCTCTCTGACTTTGACGACTTTGCAAAAGCCCTCGATATCCTCACCGACACCACCGAAAAACTAGGTCTCGATTTTGGCGATTCTCTGGACGGTGTGATCGACAACATCGAAGAAATCGTCGCGCTCGTGCAGCGGATTAAACCTGTGCTGAAACTCGTCGACGAGCTGATGTAACTCTACCCCTTCCTTAACTACTAGAAATACTTGCTATCGGAATCTAATTATGTCTGTTACCGCATTCGGATCGACCGTAGAAGAAGTTCAACGGAAACTCAACGAGATTCTCCCCTTAATGGACACGGGCGCAGCGCGTGCCAAGGAGCTCCATCAGCAGATGGAGGGTGAACTGACTCAATACCAGAGTGCTTTCGCGGAACTCGATCAATCGATTGACGCGATGCAGGAAACTGCTGATGCAATGGACGGCGAAGTCGACGCGGCTCAGTCCGAATTGGAGACCGGGGTGAATGAGTTGGGCGTGGAGCTAGCCGATGTACAGCACAAAACGGAAGAAGCCCTGGAAAGAATCGTGCAGACCGGAGAGCAGGCAGAACTGCGTATCAATGAGGCCACAAGTGAACTAGACAATTCCTCCAGTAACACAACGACTCAGCTCGAAAGGATGGAGCAGAGAGCGGCCGAGATGATAACCATGGTCGTTTCCTTACGAGAGAACACTGAGTCTGGGTTCGGCGAATTGAGCGAAGAAGTTTCGAACTTCACAACACAATGGGAAGCCGACAGCGCAACTTCCAAAGGTTCGTTGGATACGCTTACCGCAACTGTCGCGCAGTCACATAAGGACGAAGTTGCCAAGCAATTTGATGGTCTCAACGATAGCACCGTGGAAGCCGTGACCAACGTTGTCACCCTGGCGACGGACCACGAATCGAGTCTCAATGAGTTTTTTGCTGCGTTCGATACCGACGCCGACAATCTTATCGAGGAATTCAAGAGTAAGAGCAAAGAGATTTTTGTCGATTTGCAGGATTACACCGAGAACGAATTCGGAAATCTAGTCGAAGACGCACTGGAAACTCTTGGCAAGGAAGTAGTCGAAGCATTGGCCGCTGAGATGATTGCCAGCGTCGTTACTACCCAAGCGGGCGTTGCCACGACCGGAATGCTCTCGCCGTTGATCCCAGAGTTGATTATTGCCAAGAAAATCACTGGAGCCATTAACGCCGTCCTGTAACCAAATTCCCCCACCCACAGAGCGTGACCTACCTACGAAAGTACCAAATCATGGATAACAACGACAAACTAAAAATACTGGGCCAAATCGCCGTCGACGTCCCCGAACGCATCGGAACGATGTATCAGCAAGTCGCCGAATTCAACACGCTGGCAGTACAGCAAAAGAATGAGTTCGAGAGCATCCATTCACAACTCCGGAGTAGAGTGGAGGAGGTGGCCCAAGAACTTCGCGAGTATTTGGGTGAAAGTCGCCAATTGCAGTCGGAACTTGCCCTTGATGCAGAGAGCGTCGAAGAATCTCTTAGCGCTGCCGCTACGCAGTGGGCTGACGACACCGATGAGATGGTTACTAACATCGAACAAACCCGCGGCCAGATCGATCAGCTCGATAACGCAGCTACTGAGGCGGGTGAGCGTGTCGTTGCCATGGTCGGCGAAGTTCAGAACGCAGAGCAGCAACTCGAACAGAGGCTCAACTCTAGCAAAGAGCAAGCGTCGACTGGGTTTGAAACGCTCGACGGGTCGATGGGCTCATTCGAGACAGCATTGGCCGAAGTAAAAACGGCAAGCGAACAAACGGTTGTTGCATTAGGCGAGAAAGTCACTGCCCAGCAGGAAGAATTAGGTGACCGCATCCTAGATCTAGCCAAAGAAGTCGGTTCCTTTGTGGAACGATTCGAAGATGCCGTCACTGACATTCATCTGAATGTGCTCACCCGCGGTGTCGATGGCATGGTCGAAGCGGCTGTGAATGCTTTGGAGAGCGAAGCCAAGGAGATGATCCGCGAATTGCTCTCCAAGATCTCTGACATGCTGAAGGAACTTACTGACAAACTGACCAATGCCGACGGCGAAACCAAAGCAATTCGCGAAGCAATCTCCCCCCTCATTGACGAACTCGACAACTTAATCAAGCCACTGGAAAGCCTGGTCGACGCCGCGAAAGCCGTAGGCAGCGTGTTCGGCACGGTGGCAAGCATCTTCTAGCTCAATCACTCAAACTCCTAGACCATAAGGACAAATATCATGGCCGATTTCGAATCCACCGCTGTCGATGCCGTTTCTAAACTTCAAGAAGTCGATCAGATGATCGATGCCGCGCAACCGAAGTACTCTGCAGCACAGGAAAAGCTCGAGCAATCGGGACAAGACTACGCTGCTCTTTCTGGGGAGATGCTGGCTGTCGTAGAAGCCATTTCCCAGCAAATCCAAGCCGCACGCCAGCAGCAAAGTGCTAAGGCCCAACAGCTTCGGCAGCACCTGGTGGCCACCAAAGAGCAGGCTAACTCCTCACGGGAGGACTCGATCAATAAATCGGCAGAGGTCACGCAGATGGTTAATCAGTTGGATCAGCAGGTCCAGACCGCTCAGCAGCAAGTAGAAGCAAAAGTTGTTGAACTGACGTCAGGCTGTGAGCAGGCCAAAGGGGCTCTCGAGCAAACGAACGCGCAAACCGAAACCACGTTTGCCACCGTGCAAAGCAAGCTAGACGAGACCAACACGGGCGTCACTGAGCAAGCCACGGCAATTCGCACGAAGAATGACGAGTTTATCGCCCATGTTAGCGACTCCATCATTCCGCAGCTTGAAGAAAAAGGAATCGAAGTCCGGCAGCATCTAGATGCCCTGCAAACGGAATTCGACACCAAACTAACCGAGGTTCACACAGAGCTGAGTCGATCTACCGAAGAAACGATGCAACAGGCTGCAACGGAGCAGGAGAAGGTACTTAGCAACGTCACCGAGAGAGTTTCATCGTTTTCGGGCGATGTCACCGCCATGGCAGAGAATGCTACGGCTGCCGGCGAGACAATGGACACGGCCAAAGAAGCCATGACCACCGCGATGGATACCACCGCCGTGGGGCTGAAATCCGTGATCGGCATTTTGCACGACATCAAGGAAATCCTCGAGAAAATCTCCTGATTTCGAGAATTTTCGCCCAAAAGTGTCCGCTACAGGCGGGCAATGACAATTCCCATTCAGCGGGCAACCAGGCCCTAAGAACAAAATCAAACAATCCGAGGTGAACCATGGCATCGACCATTGAAGATCTACTCGAAGAAAACCTAGGCACTGCCCAAGAACTACAACAAACGAGTGAAAAGCTGCATACAGCAATCACCAATTATCTAGTGCCGTTGGATGAAGAGATCACCGAAACAACGATCCCTTCCGTGGAATCGGCCTTGGAACATATGAATAGCTTGAACGATCTGCTTCCTCGCTTTGATGCATTATTCGATAAGGCTGCGGGCGAAGCAGAGCAGAAGCTCTCGTCCCTCACACAGAACATAACAACCCTAACGGATAAAGTAGGCGAAACTGAACAAGTCGCGGAGAAAGTGTTCGACGAACTAGATACCCAAAGCGACAACGTCTTTCGCTCGGTGGAGTCGAACAACGAACTGCTCAACAGCGAACTGAATCAAATCAAGCAACTGGCTGAGCAGTTCTCAACGCAAATCGACGAGAAGAAAGACGCCGCGGTAAAGAGTTCCGATGGCTACCTCCAGCCCGTGGGAAGTGCATTCCAGGAACTTGAGGCCATGCGACAAGAAATCGTCACCGCGCTAGACAAGATTGAAGAGGAACAAGGCAGCAAGCTGGATGCGATGAAAGCAGAAGTGGAAGGAATCATGACCGAAACCCGCAGCGAAATCGATGCGGGTATTGAGAAGCTAGAAAGCGAAGCCCGCCTGACCTATCAAACCGTCACCGGCCAACATGCTTCTCAAATCATCCGAACAGTCGACGGCGGTGCGGAAGCAGCAGTGACGAGACTCGTCGCCATCGACACCGCTTATAAGGAAGCATTCGAAGAAATGCAGCAGCAAGTCGAAAATGCAGTTGACTACGCCCAGAATACGCTGGGAGATATCCAAAAAACGGACGCCGCCGTTCAAGACGTCGACGAGCAATTGTAAAAGTCCCTAGCCTCAACCATAAACTCTAGATGATATTTGGAGAAACATTATGTCTATCGCTGACTTTGGTTCCACCGTAGAAGAAGTCCAACAGAAGCTTAACGAAAACCTGCCCCACATCTATCAGGGTACCCAGCAGTCGAGTGACCTCGTGGAGCGTCTCAATTCGGAAGCAATCGGCTGGAAAGGCAGCTTGGAAACCATTGCCGACTGGGTGCAACGCGAACGCGACCTGGTGCAAAAGTTTGAGACCAGCTATGGCAAGCTCGAACAGCAAGTCGAGGAGGCGTGGAGCCAAGCCGACAAACGGCTGGACGACTTCACAGGCCAGGCTGACACCGTGACTACAAAACTTGAGGCTGCACGGGAATCGGTTGAAAACGACGTTCAGCAAGGCACTGCGTCACTCTCGGGAGTCATCGAAACTTCCGATCAGAAATTCGGCACGATCAAGGAATCGGCTCGCTCATTGCTCGACACCTTGCAGAAGAGCAAGGAAGGCTTCACTGGCACTCGGGATCAACTAATCCAACAGATGAACACGCGAATCGATCAGCATAACGAACTACATCCGCCTCTCAAGACCAAGATCGCCAAACTCATTGAATCGGATATTCCCATCATCGATTCCGAATTTGTCGATGGCCTCGAATTGTGGCAAGCCATGGGGACATCCTTCAAAGAGGGAGCCTCGAAGGCGGTGGACGAAGCCCGCGACGAGTTCATCGCATTAGTGAATGACACCGAGAAAGACGCAGATGCCATGCTGCAAGAATACTTGCAAAAAATCACACCGGAATACGAACAATTGGCAAGCGAGGTGGAAACAGCTGGCAACGAAGCCACCGAAGCAGTGCGAGGGTTCGGCAGCTACGTTTCCGAGCGTGCCACTAACGAAGCATTGGAAACACGGGCCGTCTCGCAAACGGCCACTACTTTTGCCGAAGAAATCGCGGGGCTTCCCGACAAGGTTCAAGCGGCAAATCAGACAGCCGACACGATGAACACAGCTCTCTAAATCGCTCAGTTTCCCTTGAACAGAACTAGACCAACTACCGCCCTAGAGAAAGGCAAATACGATGAGTAACGACGACAAACTAAAGGCATTGGGCTCAACCGCTTATTGGGTTCCCGAAGAAGCAAACACTATGGTCGAGAAATTGGCCTCGGCACAGAAAGTACTCGAGGCAGCCTTCGATGTGTCCAAGACGGGCCTTCCCATGGATTTTGAAGGCATGTTCGAAAACGTCGAATTCTTGATTGAAGAGTTTATCAAAGAAGTCGATAGCGACTACGACCACCTCGAAGAGCAGTTGGAAGAAGTAGTCGAAATGCTGGGTGATGTGGCTGAGGATGTCACGGAAGGTTCAGGACGCATCCAGCTAGAGCTTGGGAACCTGACTCGAGAAGTAGAAGAGTTTTCGACCGTAATCAGTGGTGAAGCAGAAAGAGTGACGACGTCGCTCCAAAGCCTGGCCAGAGTCCACGAAGAGACCGACGCTCAGATTTCGTCGCGACTGCCGTCGCTTGAACAGGAATTTGAAGGGATGTACGCCGAGTACGGCGAAGTCGATCAGAAGCTGGAGGCATTCGAACAGCAAATAGCCGAAAAGGCGTCTGAGTTTGGCTATGCCGCCATGGACCTGAAACCGACTCTCGACATCGATATCGTGAATCATGGTCTACTCCTGAAGGCTCCAAACGAGAGTGCCGTGGAGGACGTGGCTGCCGCCTATGAAGAATCAGCCGGCAAAATGATCGAGTACGCCGAGCAAAATCGTGCCAAGCTCGAAGAAGAGCTGACGACCAAGTTGAAGGAGGTGCTTAGCACAACTCACGAGCGATTCGATACGCTCAAATCAACAGTTGACACTCTCTGCGACGAAACGAGCGAAGTCAGGCAGTGGGCTCAGCCCCGTCTGGAAGAACTCAAAGAGCTTGTTGCAGAAATCGAGGAAAGAGCCAGAACAATGCAAGATCTCGCACGCGATTTTGGCGGTTCTTTCTAGTTGTTCATCATCAGTCACCCGTGCCTTAATAGTATCCCCCCAGTTTTTAGTTTAAGGAAACCAAACCATGGCCGACTTCGAAACCACTGCTAACGCAGCTGTTACCACGTTGGAAGAAATCCGAGCATTGAACGGAACCGTAGGAACTGACTACGTGGACAAGACTCCCGAACTAGACATCATGGCCAACGAGTACCGCGAACTGACCGCCTCGTTGACCTCAGGACTGTCCACGCTGAATGAAAAGGTAACTGCCGCCACTTCGGGAAGCCGGGCAAGGGTCGCCGAACTGAAGGAGAAGCTCGGCGAGCTCACGACTCGAGTTGCTGAGCTACGTGACTCTGCACAATCTACGATGGAACTTCGCGAGACGAAGATCAAATCTTACGATTCACAAATCGAAGAGAAGGTAGACGAGACCAGGACGGTCATTGATCAGCTCGTGTTCGATATCGATGGAACACGAGATGCACTTGACGAATCGAACGAGGCACTAGCCGGTGTTTTTACCAAAACAGAGCAACGCATTGAGGATAGTGCCAAGGGATTGAAGGAGATCGAGGAAACTTTAGAGAAAGAGATTGACACTTTCGGCCAGTTTGTCGAACAACGCGGATCCGCTCAGCTAAAGCAGAGTATGACCGACGTCTCAGAGAAGTTGATGGACAACTTCGATGTATGGAAGGTAGCTGTTCACGAATACAACGACCTGATGCAGTCGATGGTACGCCAGACCCCAGAAAATGTTGCCGAATATCAGGACGACGGATGGGAAAAGCTGCAAGAACACATCGATACGATGGCCGAAACTTATGGCGAATCCGCCGTCGCCGACCTTAGTGCCAAATATACAAAGGCACTCACCGACTTGAATGATGAGATGCGAAATAGCGAAAAGGTCTACGAGAAGTTCGACAAAAAAGCAGTCGACGTGGCCGAGGTGCTACGCAAGGCAGCTTCGCGATAGTCACTCGCAAGGCCAGCGGCGTCGTTGGGGATCGGCGCTGCTGGCTTATTCGCTTGCATCGGATGTGATTGTGCCTTCTGGCAGCGTAGCTTCAAGTTTCTCTTGGAGCCGTTTCAATACCCGGCGCACGGTTCGCTCGGAACGCTCAACTAGCTCAGCAATCTCGTCATTCGTGTGGTCTTCGAGCTTCAACTGCAAGATTCGGCGCTCGGTGTCGTCCAGCAGTTCCATAATGCCCTCTAATTGTTCTGCGAACATGAGTGCTTCGTCTGGCATTTGCTCTTTGTCGACCACTTCATCACGGAACGTGGAACCGTCGGGACTCTCCACTTCAGCAGATTGTTCGCGGTTTGCAGCTCGCCTTTGGGCCAGATGAAACCTATGCTTCATTCGAGTTTTGTTAAGAGTGATGGCACACAGCAATCGCCACAGTGCTTCGCTATCGGAAAGCTCTAATCGCCCCGTCGTGACCCGATGGAAAAAGCTCCGACAGGTAGATTGAACGATGTCTTCGGGGGCCAGGCGTCTGTTTAGGCCACGAGGAAAGTTGTTCCTCGCCACAGCACTAAGACGGTTGCCATACTTGTCCCAGAATTCGTTGTAGGCGATTTGATCTCCTGAGACCAAGCCTTTTACAAAGCTGTTCCATTCGGCATCAGGCTCAAATTGTTCAGTGTCGCTCACTGCAAGACCGTCCGAGAGAGATTCAGAGATTGAAACTGCGGTCAGTTCATGCCCTTTGTTGATGGTACCCCGAATGCTAACTGCTTGCGAGCAGGGAATTTTCGTCATGAGGTGTCCGGAATCAACCCGCGATGGCAATTCCATTACAGCGGGGAATTGTGAAGCAGCAAATAGCCGCATTGCAGCTCTAAATAGCGTGAAGGCCAGTACTTACAGAAATAGCGGAAAACACCAGGCAGATAGACAAATGAACCAAGACTCTGAGATTCTTGAGAAGCTAAATGCAGATTTCACTCTGTTGGCCACCCAGGGCGCAGAAGTAAGCGAGAAACTTGAGCGAGGCCAGGCCGAGAGTCCCTCGAAACGTGCCTTTGAAAAGATTCTTTCCAATGGTCAGGGACCGTTCGTCGTTTCGGTACTTTGCCTGAGTGACAAAGCTCGAGCGTCTGTGGAACGTTGGATCGCAGCAAACATGCTCAGAAAAGTTGAGAACAATCACACCACATTCATACTGGCGGATCTTGAAGAACTCACTAGCGACTCGCAGTTGAACCAAGAGTTTTGCACAACCGGCCATGTATTAGTCGTTGCGGGTGAGGTGGGACATCATTCAGGAGAGACTGAGGTAGATTCGTTAGATACGCTGGCCGCCCACTTCCCTGCAATATGGCCCTGGGTTGCAGGATCGCAAGCACACACAAGCGAAAGTCTTTGGTGGGATCAGCCACATGCTCAGTCACACAAAGGCAGAATGGAAACTCTGTTTCTTGATGAGAAGGCTTCCGGCGACAGTGCACTACTGTCTTCTAAAACAGAGGGACTCCTTCGAAAGGTCCTTTTCATGGAGCCTTCGATTCGGCTATTGCAGGGTGCTTTCGATTTCCTTGTTGGACGTCAGCAGCGGGAACTAGGCACTCTGGAATCTAGGAAGAGCAGGCAACCACGCAAAGCAGCGGCTCATTCACCTAGACCAAGTCTGCAAAATGACAAATCTGCTGTCGACGTGCGCGATCAGTTTAACGAGGGTTTGGCCTCGCTAGAGAAATCAATCAGCCTAAAAAGCGAACGGGCAACCCAACCTCTTGGTTATCTCACCAATCTGATGCGGGAACAAGTTTCGAAACTACAGCTTGAAGATCTGGATAAACATCAGTCTCCATCACTGACGAAACTGTCGATTAACGGCAGCCATTTGGGCGCGGTCAACCGAGCCATCGAGTTTGCCTTACGGAAAGAGTTATCGGAAGATGTGAAGACGATCCAACATCAGCTAGCTGAATTAACTGAGACTTCTATCGAGAATCTACCGGGCATCGACAGCGCAGAATTCCATCTAGAAAACGTTTCTCTCCGAGAGACGGAGATCTGGCGCAGAGTCGAAAACCTGATGGCCATCGGCAAGGAATCGCATATCGAATTGGCTCGCAAGGGGTTTTTCGACGTACTGACTGCCGGGCGACAGAAAGTTTTCATATTGATCATGTTCGTTTCGCTCATGGGACGTATGGGTCTACCCAATCTGTTTGCCAGTGGGCTGATGCGTTCCGGGTTCGGATTATTCATGGCAACGGTACTCATTGGTAGCATGGTCAATGCAATCTTTGTGTGGCGACGCGAGAAAGAGTCGCAATCTGAGAAAGAGATGTCAAAGATCAAAGATTCTCTATTCAGCGACGGCACAAAGGTTATCGAACAAGTCGAGAAAGGTAAGTTGACATACTTGAGAGACTATTTTCGGGACATCAGCAAGAAATTCGAGAGGGAACTGAAACGGGCAGTCGAAGAGCATGCGAACCGATCCAAGGAACAAGCGAAGCGAGAATCAATGCGTGCCGAAGATATTCGAAGCAAGCTGGAAATGCGCATCAGTGATTTGGCTAGCGTAGGTAAACAAGTCAGCTCGCTCCAGGCAGACTCAAGAAAACTGCATCAATCAGTCACTGGTACGATTCACACCCAAGCAAAACTCTATCGAAGCGAGGTTGCTGTCGATTCTGATTCAGTCCGACAGGAGGCTCAAGCGGCTTCACAATCTACCGGACAGTCTGAAGCGCATGAGTTAGGCAGCCAGGGAGAAAGGGCACTGCAGAATAGTCAGGAAGGGACGGGTCAGGCATCGGGTGAGCAATCAGATTCCATTTCCGCCAAGGAGCAGACTCGACCGAAGCGGTCCTCGGCCCTGCTGGCACGACGCGAAGCTCGCCGTCGGAAGAAGGAATCTCAACAGGAGTTAAATCCCCAACTCGAATCTGCGGAGGAGTAGCTATTATGATTCCCGTCGGTATTGATCTTGGCACATCTTATTCTACTATTGCCCACGTGAACGCAGAGGGGATTCCTACACTGGTCCCCGTCTCCCGCGATGCCAGCGAATTCCATACGCCTTCGCTCGTTCATCTAAGTGAGCTGGGATGCGTCGTTGGGGAAAGCGTGAAGGTTCTGCCTGACGAAGATGCAATTAAGGCGGTGCGGAATAGCAAGCTGCAGTTGGGAGATCGATTGCCGGTATTTCAGGACTTCCAGGGCCGAGACTGGTCAGCAGCGGCGATCAACTCACTAGTTCTTTCGAAGTTGCGCTATGATTTGCAGGCAACTACCTTTGAAGAAATCAGTAGAGCGGTCATCGCCGTCCCTTCGCATTTTGGCGACACGAAGCGCCGTGCGGTTCGTCGCGCAGCAGAGCTAGCGGACATTGGGGTTCCCTCGTTGGTTGATGAGTCGGTCGCTGCGGCTACTTTTCTTACTAAAGACTATATTCAAGATCAAACTATTCTGGTCTACGACCTTGGAGGAGGATCGTTCGATGCCTCAGTCCTGCGAGGCTCGCGCGATTCGCTACACGTACTCGCTTCCGAAGGTGAAACGGAGATTGGCGGTAGTTGGATCGACGAGCTCATTATGCAGCAGATGAAGGAGGCTTTTCAGAGCCGAAGCCACACTAGTCTCCCTCAATCTCCAGAGGTGCAATCCCAGCTTCGTCGCTTAGCGGATGATACAAAGATCAGCCTTAGCAGTAATAAAAACACACAAGTGCGGCACAGTACCATAATTGGCACCGAGCCCTTCAAGTTTGTGCTTGCACAAACTCACTTTGAGAGGCTGATCCAACCAATGCTCCAACGCACTGGGGAAATCGTCCACAGGTGTCTGCAGTCTGGAAATCTCGAACTGGGAGATCTAGATAAGATTTACTTGGTAGGCGGGTCGACGCAAATTCATGCAGTCAGAAAATTCATAGAAGAACTGGTAGGCAATGCCCCGGTAGAAATCATATCGCGCCACCCAGAAAACGCGGTCGCTTACGGGGCTGCCATGCTTGCTGCTAAGATCGGAGCGGGCAGCAATCCTGAAGGTGCCTCGTATCGGCAATCCATAGCAGGCTATGACTTAGGAGTTCGGATTCGCAATCCCCGCACGGGTAAGCAAGCCATCTACAATCTAGTCAAGCGGAATTCGCTGCTGCCAGAGCGGGGGAAGCGGATCTTTAAGACGTCGCGAAATGACCAAACACGGATGACAATCGAAGTAGTGCAGTCCAAAGGAAACCCGTCTGACGCCTTTAGCCTGGGCAGCTTCTCCTTTGGACCGATTGCAGAGCCTAAAGCCAATTATCCGATCGAAGTCACCATGCAATATGATTCGGAGGGATTAGTGAGCGTGGGAGCAAAAGATGCAGTCTCGGGACGAGAAATCGCTCACACACTGACCCTAGGGGGCGACGCAGCAACCGATAATTTTGATGCAGAGCGTTCTCTGGTAAAAAGCGTAGATATCATTGGGGCAGAAGATCCACTCATCGGGATACCAAGTCTACCTTGATCTATCGCTCACTGTACCGCGGAACGCATCGACGACGGTCATGCCGGGCAATTCAGTAGTCGGAGCGAGCGCCAGCATCAAGGCTTCAACCTTGGCGGAAATGAAGGGGATGATTCTAGAGGCAATCCAGTGGCCCGCAAATCCGACCAATGCCAGCATCACAAACACCGACTGTTCGGCTTGATCATCCCCCCAATCGGTTAGGGCTAATAGCAAGATCGCTAACAGAGGTGAAAGACCCAGGCAAGTCACCGAACGATTCAATAGGTTACGGAATCTTGCCAAGCGCACCACGCCCTGCGGATCCTCCCTTTCGCCGATCATCAGTGGGAAGAGAGCTGTCACAAGTACAAGCGAGATGAAAACGAAAGTCGTGGCCGCTGCAATAATCCCGTGTAGGATCTGAGAACTCAAGAAGACCAACGAATCGGTTAATCCAACCGAACTTTCCGGTGCTACGCGATTCCACATGGGAAACACCACTCCCGAGAAGATCCACAGCATCACAATGACAGCTGCTATCCAGCCCGGTGCTGCGAGGCAACGATACCCGAGACTGGCCTTCTGTTCTTTGTGCAAGCTCGCAACATCTTCCTTCCAGAGAACTCGAAGCAAAGGCCACAAGATCCCAAGCATTGAAATGGTGCCCAGCGAGTAATTGATTGTATTTACAACTGGCAACTGTTGGCCCCAAAAAAACTGGCGATCAAAATGATGCGTGGTCAGACGAGAATTGGCCCAGATATTGATCAATGAGACAATGACGTTCGGAACGATACCAAACAACAGTAACCAAAAAGTGGGATGTTTGGCCCACTTCGCCTGCTGGCTGTTTGGGGGTGGCGACAGTAGCTCGTCAACTTCCGGTAGCAACGACAATTGGAGTCGTCTGAGATAGGTTAAGCCGTCCAAGAGATTGTCAGCTTGCGAAGGGTTCAGGCTCTCGAGCACCGTTTTTCGCATTCCCCCTGGGCACTTGGTTGGCAACGCGGATGGGTCGGCACCCTGTTGACGGAGTTCCAACATTTTCTGGAGAGTGTTCTCCCCCTTATCGGCATCGCCATCGAAGGGTCGACTTCCCGTGAGCAACTCCCACAACACGATTGACAAAGAATAGAAGTCGCTTTCAGGGCTCACATCTTTTGGATTGCGGCGGTGGAGCAAAACTTCTAACTGTTCGGCAGACATATAGGCGAGACTTCCCCCGAACAACACTCCATGGTCGTACGCAAGCGATTCTCCGAATCCAAGGTTAAAATCGACCAGCATTGGCCGACCTCCTGCGGTAACCAGAATATTTTCAAACTTGATATCTCTATGATGCACCTCTTGCTCATGGGCATGTTGCAACGCACTAGCCAGCCCGACGCCGATCCATCCCACCGTTGTCGGCCAATCCATATCTTGGACCGGCGAAACAATTCGACTTATCGAAGGTATCTCTCCTTTGGTTTCCAAAACGTTTTGAATCGCATCCAAGAAAACTTGGCCTGAAAATTCTTTCATTTTGGAGACTTTCATGTCGTCCAAAATTTCTCTCAGATTCCCTCCCGACACATACTGCATGTACAGCAGGCTTAACCCCTGGACCTGGCGTTCGTCGTAGACGCGTACTATGTTCGGATGATTCAATGCTGAAAGTACTTTTGGCTCGGAGCTGAAGGTCTCCGAAACTTTCAGGGCAACTAAGCGGTGCATCGATCGTTGCTGCGCCAGAAATACGTCGGCAAACGCGCCGGAACCTAGTTTGTTCAGCAGTCGAAAATCGTCGACCAAATCTCCCACTTGGAGCTGCTCTCGGCTTGTTTTTCCTGACAGTAAGCTCGGGGTGTTTGCCGCTGAATCTTGCCTCGCCAGTTCGGTTTTTGCGAAATCGGGCAACTGCAGCTCGGCGTCTACGTTATCTAAGCAAGATCTGATACCGCCGTCGCGATCTCCATAGGTCATCAAATATTGATCCCGAGTGGGGCGATCGCCCCATCGAGTGCGGACTCGATATTCTTCAGCAATCAACGAAAGTGGTAACGCATCGTAGGATCCCAGCAGAGGATAGAGACACTGGTAGTCTCTCAACAAAGGAAACCAAGGCAACGTGCCACCTTGCGCGTCCTGCAAATTAGTCGAATCCTGGGTGGGCCGCCAACGATACTCCAGATCGATCATGACAAGTTCGACGAGCATTTCGCGCTGATTAGCTTCAGTCGCAGCAAGCAAATAGTCGTCGATCGAAGGCACACTCTCGCTATTCCAGGCCGCGTCAAAATCATCAAGCTGCTGTTCGAAGGGATCGGAAGAATTCATCAAAGCTGATCTCGAATGCTTGATATCGCCCTCGGCTTGTCTTGCCGAGGGGATCCCCTAGATCGACGTGAGAAACAGGACAGCAAGATTGTAAACGATGCAACCGATGATCGGAAAGCCTGCTCTCGATGCCATCCGATCAGGAATCCTTGCTCTTGCTTGAGAATTTTCGAAATCTAGTCAAGCGTCGAACTTACTTACCCGACCCAAAGCTGGGTTCAAGTTGAACTAATCGCACTCGAGGGCGACTCGGTTGTTGGCTGAAATCAATTCTCGATACCAATGAGCAGATTCTTTCAGCAGCCGCTGGCCAGAGGGAAAATCAACATAGATCAGCCCGAAGCGACGGCCATAGCCATAAGCCCATTCGAAATTGTCCAGCAGCGACCAATGAAAATAGCCACGCACATCGTGACCCTCAGACACGCATTGGCTTAAGGCAGCTAGATGACGGCTTAGATAATCGATCCGCTGAGGGTCGCTCACCATACCGTCTACCCCAACCCAATCGACATTGGCCATCCCGTTTTCTGTGATGATGATCGGAACGGAGTAACGCTCGTAGTGAAATCGTGCTGACCAATACAAACAGTCTTCAATCACAGGCCAATCAAAGGCTGTGCGTGCATGCCCTTCCACTAAAGGGATCTCTTTCCAGTTGCCATCTTCCGCGGCGACGACTCGCTCCGCCGTGTACACATTTAACCCGAGAAAATCCAAAGGTTGGGAAACTAGATCCAAGTCGCTCTGTTCGTAGCTTGGCACGGCCTTTCCGTAAACTTGCAGACCACTCTCGGGATAGCTGCCAAGAAAAACCGGATCACTAAACCAAGTATTGTTCCACAGATCAGGAGAGCGGATCTCCATCGAAGCTGTGCGTGCAGCTTCGATATCTTTTTCTTGAGGGGCTTCGCGGTTAGACCGATCAGGGACTGCAGTTAGACCAACGGGGGCCAATCCAACCTGAGGCGAAGATTTGGCCGATTCGCGAATCACTTGCACCGCTCGACCATGGGCAAGCAACACATGATGGGCGGCAAGCAATTGATCTTTGAGGCTCAAGCAAAGCCCTGGGGCATTTGTGCCATCACCAAGGCCAAATTTCAGGAAGCATTGCGGTTCGTTAATTGTGATCCAATGCCCCACCCGATCAGAGAGCCGCTCGACGACCGCGAGCGTGTATTCCGCAAACCGGCTGACGATCTGCGGGTTCAGCCAGCCATCAGCGTCTTGCAGATATTGTGGAAGATCCCAATGATACAGAGTGATCCACGGCTCGATATTGGCTTCTAGCAGGGCGTCAATAAGTGCGTCATAGAATGCCAAGCCATTGCCGTTCACAGTGCCTGAGTCAGTGGGAATCACCCTGGGCCAAGAGACAGACAACCGATAGGCTCGCAAGCCCAACTGCTTCATCAATTGAACGTCATCGCGAAAACGGTGGTAGTGATCGCACGCGAAGTCCCCAGTGTCTCCATTCGCGACTTTGCCAGGCTGTTGGCAGAAGGTATCCCAGATGCTTGCCGTACGTCCAGCCGTGGAAACCGCCCCTTCAATCTGATAGGCAGAGGTACCAGCGCCCAAGATAAACTCAGGCGGAAAGATTGGTTGATGTGGGCTATTCGTTGATTTCATAAGAAAAAAGGACGCCCACTCGATAGGAGTGGACGTCCGACAATTCTCAAGGTTCGGTTGCTCAAGAAACCTAGAACCTTGCAAAGGGAGGGTAACTATCGACGTCTGCGAACAGCCATTCCCAAGGTAGCCAGACCCATCAGCAAAGCGCTGGCTGGTTCTGGAACTTGCAGGACAAAGCGATCCAAGAAGGCCGATTGAGGATTAATATTGGCATCGACCATATCGACCGCGCGACCAACCACTGTAAGGTTGTCGCCAGCTGTGACACCAGTCAAAGTCAAAGTGAACCTGTCTCCACCGAAGAGAGGGCCACTGTTGACATTGTAGTTCCCAAGGGGATCGATCGCAGCAGTCAGCAAGTCGACCGAAGCAGATCCGCCCGTTCCATCCGAAGTAATCGAGACTTCCCAGATGCCTGCCGTAAAGTGTTCTTCTTTGGCAGCTTGGAAAAACAAAGTGTAGTCACCACTCTGAGGAGCGGAGACTATCTGTGTAGCTGAACCTCGGCCCAGTGCATCGCCGGCTCCACCGCATCCGCTGCTATTGGGGTCAGCAGCACACGCATTAGGATCGGTATCTTCCTGGTCACCTTCAAATCCACGGAACCAAAGGCCTCGACCATTGGGAAATCCTTGCGATCCCCCAGCGCCGGTGTTCTCTGAATTGGCAAAACCCGATTGGGTTCTGAATGCAGCGTCGTTGCCATCAGGCTTGTTGAAGTCTAGAACCCAATTGCTATTACTAACGGAATCATTTGAATTGTGTGTGGCTAGGTCGAACGACCCATCGTCCAAAAGATTTTGCTGAGCGGAGGCAACGGACGTTGCCATTAAGAGCACAGCGAAGCATGCAAGAAGTTTCTTCATTAGATCAACCTCCCAAAACGGAAAAAATGAACACAAAGACAAGTAGCTAGGACAAACAACGCTGCTCGTCCAACAAAGTCAATTCACACAAACGACGATCAAAGTTAGCCTCGCCAACCATGAAAGCGCTTGCAGGTTTCTCCACTTACGTTAATCCCGGGGTCTAGAAAAGTCAAGAAAATACAACGAAAAACGTTTTCAGAAACTGAAACAAGTTCAGCGGTGCCCACTATAGGCTCCAATTCTCCCTCAACTACTCGCCTCTGCGTCTCTTGAGCCTTGGTAGAACGACAAATCCTGTAGCCAGCAGGACAAAGGCCCTCGGTTCTGGGACCACTGATACCGACGCTACTGAGAAGGTACTACCATATCGACTTTCCCAAATCGCGAGATCGGCGCCATTCACATTTGTATCGCCATTGGCATCGCCAGTGGCGAGTGTTCCAGATCCAATCGACCCAACGTTTTGCTGCCAAACGAGGAAGTCGAGGCCGTCGACAAATCCATCCTCATTGAAGTCAGCATTCTCCAGGGGATTGAGAATTTCGAAATCCGAGAACGTAGCCGTGTAGAAGTCGTTGCTGGAGTTGTCTGCTACAACCTGAATTCGGAAACCGAAGGCTGAACCATCAATGATCCCACCGTCGATCATGAGTCCGTTGACGGTCTTCGAGTCAATATCTAAGGGCCCAGTTGTGAGTTCACCACCAGCATTGTTGGGATCTAAATCAACCTGATATTCCAAAGTGCCAGGTGTCAGCAATACGCCGCCGCCTGTTCGCTCGGGGGGGAGATAGATGATCCCCACACGTATTGTACTGCCATCAGTATACAAGGTGCCAAAGGGAAAGTTGGGCAACAGTGTTGAGCCTGAGACACCTAGATTGCCCGGGGGCGAACCTCCAAACAAACTATCCGTAGTTTGAGCGGTAAACTGAGTCACGTTGTTTGTACCGTTAGGATCGGAGTTTAACTGAAAACCGATGCCTTTTCGATTGAGTGGGTCATTTGACGTCACAACCATGTTGAAGCTGATGTCAAAAGCGTTTTCCTCTTGAAAAGCGTAGGGTGTCGCACCACCATCGGCAGAAAAGATGAACTGGTGGCCATTGGACTCAAAGAGACTTCCGCCCCCCGAAGAGCAGGTAGCTGGACTCGATACGCAGGGAGGAGGAATGTCTACATTGCTTTCGGTGAACGAAACCGAATTGTTATTCACATAGTCCGCAGTGGGAATGGCGTGCGGGTTTGCAGCGTTCGGGTCCGGGGTGATAGTCGTACCCAAGAGATTGTTAAATATGGATTTTGGCAGGTAGTGCAGGCCATTGATGCCCAAGTGATTGTTGATATGTGATTGGGCCAGTAGCTGTGAAGCCGAGAGCACAATGAGGCCGAAAGCCACGATTGCGTTGGCAAGATAGGATTTGTTTCGCATGACGTAGTTCCCACAAGGAATGAATCAGAGGTTGAGTTTGCTAGGGTCGAAAGAACGTACGAAATCCTTTGAGCAGTCTGTTAAAGTTCATTGATGTTTGCTATTTCGCCATCAGCTCTGTTGCCAATGAGATTGAAAAGTTCACGGTCAACTTCAAAATTGATGAATTGAACCGAACCGTCAGCGAATACGCTATTCATGCCACCGGAGTGTGGCGAGCCGAAGCTTCTACCACCACCGCGGATAGGCCCAGTCGTTCCATTTTTATGATCGTTGAAGGCGGGCGTCTCTGCATCGGGCCCCATCATCCAGAATGTCGATCGCAGGATGTCCCAATCCCATCCATCCGACCAGCCCCGATTGTCCCAGCTATTGCCGGTATCGTACTGGCTGGGAATAAGCCTCTTTTCGCCCACCCACATCGTGTTGCTCGAGCCATCAGTAATACTCTTGAAAGAGACTTTCTGCGTGAATCCAACAGACCAGGCATTGGTATCATTTGGAGCATATTGCGACCAATCAACTCTCTGGACGATCCCTCGATACTCAGCATTTGAGTATTTGTTAACCAGACTCTTCGTAAACCCGTAGGGATACGCAGAGCCATTGCATCCAGATTTGCATCCCCACCACAATGCATTCAGGTCGCCGGAAGGATCATCAAGTAAGGCGTCGAACGAGCTGGCCGAGAATTGTGACGAGTCGTAGCTATTTCGTGTAGGACCTGCCAGGGCTGCTGCATAATCCATTAAGTAAAAGCTGAACCCAGAGAAGGCCCCGCCCATCTCTACGCCTTTTGTTGGCCCTCGACGGGAAGGGCAGTTGTACATGGTGATTGGCGTCTCGGAGAGAGCGCGCATGGCATTCATGGTTGCTGTGCCATCATTGAGCGAAGCCGCTGCATCTTTCACATTCGACTGCTCTAGGAACGGAAGTAATTGATACGCCCATCCCAAGCATTGCCTCAACGGACCGTTGGGCTTACCGCCCGTGAAGTAGGCATCGAAACTAGGATCGTTTTTGGTTCCCCCCGTGGGGAAATGCTTGTACGTGTCAACAAAGTTTTGTGTGGCAATACCAACCTGCTTCAGATTGTTCTTACACTGGGTGCGGCGCGCTGCCTCTCGCGCCGCTTGAACGGCTGGAAGTAGCAGGGCCACGAGCACCCCGATAATCGCAATCACCACCAGCAGCTCTACTAATGTGAAACCGCTAGTTCTGTGGTTACTCGTCTTGTCCATCATTGAACCTCGGTAATCAGACGCATAGTCACGTAGTCGCGTGCCTCTATCCACATTCTATCCAGGGGCACAGATTATGCAAGCGCTTTCATATCTAAATTTCCAGTTTGATTCGGAATTTTAGCAGGTAGAAAATCCCAAGCAGAAACAAGGCTCCTGAGCTAGACTCCGGAACCGTGGTCAGCGGGGAATTACCGCTTTGAAAGCCCATTTGCCAGCGGAGGAAGTCTAGGCCATCTACATCCGCATCTCCGTCAGCGTCCCCCTCTGCAGGGGTTGCCCCTGAACTCTGACCGTAGCCGGCTTCCCAAATCTGCAGATCCAACCCATTGGTTGTTCCGTCACCCGAGAGATCGCCATCGACAAACACATTCGCCAGCGCACCAGTCACCTCACCCAAAGCGGCAAATTGGTCGCTGGCCGAGGGAGTGCTGTGTAGATTGTCGAGTAGCTCCAACAGTGCCATCGTGGACAGGACGGTATTCCAGTTGTCTCCGCTGTCGGAAATGAAGTAGGGCGACGTATCATTCGGATCCCAACGCACCGAATCCGCCAGCCCCAGCGGGCCTGCAATGCCATCGACATCGAGCAGCGCGCGAAGTGCACTCTCTGCACCCTCGGCACCGGCCAAAAGAGCCAACGAGGTACTCCAAGGCATGAACAAGTCAGGTTGCCCGAAGTCGTTGTACAAGCTGTATTGTTGGTAAGAGGAGAAAGGCGCTCCGCTGGCGGCATCGGGTTGAAAAAAATGGTCGCGTCCTAATAGCTCTAGCTTGTCGGAGACTTCTTGCTCGTACCGCAGATAGTTATGCCACGGATTGGTGGCAAGCGTGCGGTTGGGAAAATTATCGACGCCCAGATTCGCTGTTTCGACAAACAAGTTAAGCAGTGCTTGTTCAAATGGGGCACGAAAGTTAGAACTCGAGTGGACAAGATGGGCATTGGTGGGATCTACGAGAAATGCCCGTGCGCGATTGGTATCTGCATTCCAATGCTGTTCGAGTGGTACATGATGGCTTGTGGAGAGTTCCGCGGCTAGCGAAATGACTTTTCCCTCATTCGTATATCCGTTATAGGTGTTGCCGGAAAAACCAGTCGCAGGCAAGTAGGCAAGTTGGAACCCGGCTGAATTGGTAAAAGCATCGAGATTGAATCGGTTCTGAACCAAGTCCATTGCGGTGCCTAAGGCTACCGACGTCCCTGGGGCCGACTTGTAACGGTGCAACGCTAGAGCCAGAAACGAAGCATCAATGCTCGATTCTTCGTTGTCACCCCCAGGCAAATCTCCATTGCTTGGATCCAGGAAGCGTGTCGGGAGATAACTGGTTTGATCAAGATTGGCATTCAGCGTAGAGACTAGCTGCGTCGCGTAACCATCGGCCTCCGCCTGCGAGACCCACCCGCGTTCTACGGCTTTGGGCAGCATCCACAGCGTACCGCCGGTTGTATTCATCGCCGCTCGATCGACTTCGTTTTTCGAATTGTAGATTAAACTCGAATTGCGATTCCGGCTGTCGAAGAGCCCTTGGAATTGCCGGCGAGCGAGTCGTTCGACTAGTTGCTCAAGAGGCGCCGAAGCGATGTCCACCGGTCCGCCTGGTTCGGAGAGCTTAAACTCATCGACATAAATATTTCCCGACACAGTTCCGCCGCTGGGGGTAATCACAAAACTGGTGACGTAGCTTCTGGAGAGGTCGGGGCTGCCAATCGTATTCCACTCAGGCTGCAAGAGATCCAAAGAGGCATCGATCTTGGTCCACCCAGTCGTGGCAGGAATAGCGTAGTTCACAAATGCCTGGTGACCCAAGTCATTGCGATAGTCTTTGATCTCGAGCTTAAGATTGAATGGTGAGCCAGTGTCGTTATAAATCTGCGCTTCCAATCCGTCGTATCGAGTCAGATCTCGTGTTTGTCGAATGCTCTCGTTGGAAGTGCGTTTGCTGGAGAAGGTTTGGAAAAACTTAAACTCACCCGGATTAAGCGTCCCCAAGTCGGCTCGGTACGAAGCCTGGCCACTGTGGACGATATTTGTATCGAGTTCCAATGCAGCGACAGTCGCTTGGTTAAGCTCACCGCCCCAATTGTTGAGCAAGCTTTGCCGTTCACCATCCAGCACAGAGACTAGCGATAGATCGCCCCCATTCACCTCCGAACAACCAAACAGCAATACGCCAGCCAACACTCCCAAACTGAGGAGCGTTGTTCTTGTTAGATTCGGAAAGTAGTGATTCAAGGGGGGAATTTCGATTGCTCCCGACTCAAAGTGAATAGTCCGAGCACAAGTTGGAAGCGGAGCTAAAGAGTCACCACAACCGTGTGCGATTGTTGATCGTCCACGATCGGAATAAGTGCCCCGCCGTCCTCGATCGGGCAAGTCTGTCCGTCGAGAGTTGCAGATGTCACGCCACTCTCTTTGCCCTGCGGATTTAATACGTGGATCTCATATCGAGTCTTGCTGCCCGGCAGCGAATACTCGATCGAGAATTCAGTCCACTGCGAGTCAATTCTCGGATCAATTGCCAGGGATTTTCCTTGCTTTAACGTAATGCCAAAGATCGATTCCCAGGCGATTCGGAACATCCATCCCGCCGAGCCAGTATACCACGACCATCCGCCACGTCCCTGATGTGGCGGAACTCCATAGACATCTGCCGCGACTGCGTAAGGTTCGGTCTTGAAGACAGTTACTTTTTCCGCAGAATTTGTTCGGCTTGCGGGAGACAGCATCGCAAGCAGTCGCGTGGCTTGGGAGCCACGACCCATCTTGGCAATCGCTTTGATAAGCCACAGAACACCGTGGGTGTATTGCCCACCGTTCTCACGAACACCCGGCAGATATCCTTTGATGTAACCAGGATCACATGCCATTCTGTCGAACGCTGGCGTCAGCAGGCGAATCATGCCGACTTCTTCATCAATCAGAAACTTCTCGGCAGCGGCTAGCGCACTTTCTGCCCGCTCTCGGGGAGCAACGCCCGACAGAATTGCCCAAGCTTGCACCAGCGCATCGATCCGGCATTCGCCCGCATCAACTGTTCCCAAAGGAGTTCCATCGTCAAAATAAGCTCGACGGTACCATTGGCCATCCCAACCAGTATCGTTTAACGCGACACGCAAATCGGTTCGGTACTGGGTGTATTTGGCAACTCTCTCTTGATCCTCGAATTTCTCACAGACTGGCAGAATGCCAGTGATTGCGCAGTCGAGAAAGAACCCTAGCCAGACGCTTTCGCCGAAGCCAGCTTGGCCGACTCGATTCATGCCATCATTCCAGTCGCCGCATCCGATCAAAGGCAGACCGTGTTCGCCCGTAGTTAACGATCGATCGAGTGCGCGGCAACAATGTTCGTAAACAGTTCCCAACTCGCCAGAGTCCTCCGGACGAACAAACAGTTCCGGCTCACCGTCGGGCACTGGTTCTGATTTAAGAAATCGGCACTCTTCGTTCCAGAGCGCCGTGTCGCCCGTTGCTTCAACATATTCCGCAGCGATCAGCGGCAGCCAGATTAGATCGTCAGAGAATTCTGTGCGTATGCCACAGCTTTCTGGTGGATGCCACCAGTGCAGAACGTCGCCTTCCTGAAACTGATGCGAGGCATGCAGCAAGATCTGACGGCGTGTGATTTCTGGATCGTGATACAGTAGTGCCGAGGAGTCCTGCAGCTGATCGCGGAACCCAAACGCACCGCCGGCTTGATAGTAGGCCGACCTGCCCCACATGCGGCACGATAAATTCTGATAGGCTAGCCAGCCATTGACCATCACATCCAATTCAGGCACCGGGGTGCTCACCTTGACCCGCGCTACCAATCGTTGCCACTTGTCTTTGGCGGATTCGAGGCTCTGATCGATTTTTTCAAGACAAGAATAATTGTCGATGAGTTCCGCTGCCTTTTCAGCGGTTTCGGTTTGACCTACGAGAACTGCGAATCCCAGAGTTTCGCCAGGTGCCAAGTCCACATAAGCTTGAGAGGCAGCGCAGGGATCGAGGCCGCTACCTTCACGAAAGCTCAGTGACTTGCCTTGCAGCAATGCCTGCGGCGAAGCCAGGTGGCCGTTTCGTCCGATGAATTCCGTTCGATCTGCCGTCAGCGAGACTCTATCTCCCACGGCATTGATGACGAGCGTAGCGAAAGCCACATGACCGGAAAAGCTTCCGGGTAATTGGCTCGTGGCGAATACTGTCCGCCGCTCTCGATCGATCTTCGTCTCCACGTTCTGCAAGTGCCGCGGCTGTCCCGACCCCAAATCCCAAGTCAAGTAATTGAAAAGACTAATCCTGCGCGGATGGTCACTTGTGTTTCTGAGTGTGACTCTCGTAATAGCCAGAGGGGCGTCCGGCGGAACAAATTTCACCGTCTCTTGCTGCAACTCGTGGCTGGTGTGTGAAAACGTTGTGTAACCAAAGCCGTGACGAACTTCATAATTCCCATGATCGCCACATGGACCTGGGGTAGGAGACCAGTAAGCCCCGGAGTTTTCGTCACGAATCAGCACCGCGTCGCTGTGCACATCGGTAACTGGATCGTTGTACCATGGAGTCAGTCGGTTTTCACGACTATTGCCAACCCAGGTGTAACCCGCGCCGGACTCGGTAACGATGAGCCCCACGGATGGATTGGCAATCACATTGGCCCAGGGCAAAGGAGGTACTTTGCCTTCCCCTGGTCGAACGTGAATAACGTATTCCGTACCATCAGTCGAAAAACCGCCTTGTCCATTCGCCAGCTTCAGCTTCTCAATGTGACCGTTGCACACTTCTGGCTGAGAGTCTGTCACGCGATAGAGCGAAACGTTTTGTTCAGGTTCATTCCTCGGCACATCGACCTCTGCATCGCTGCAGCGAAACACATTTCGACGCTGCAGCCAAGCCAGTTGCTCATTGCTCAGGTCAATTGAATTCAAGCTTGCGATTTGCGTCTCTCTATCTTTGAGCCCGGATTCGGCAATGAGGTTTTCTAACTCATCGCGGAAGGCCGAGTGGTTGAGCAATACGACTCGCATGTCGAGTCCGTATGGCTCGAGGTAGGCTGCCGATCCAAGGAGTTTGCTAGCCAAGGCAAGATCGCCTCCGCTCTCTACGTTTTGGACTACGAGCGGCGTACTTGGGGAAATATTCGCTGGCAAGCTCCCATTCAAATCGGTAGTGATCTTAGGACGACCTGCCTCCGGGGTACCTTCGCAGTTGCCATAAAGCACTGTGGAGCCAAGCCGCAAGGCCTCGAGGTACTCGGGAATATGCAAACCCTGCTGCTCGAGCTGTTCGGTAGCTATGCGGCGGGAGGTGGTAAACGCGGCATCGATCTCGCTGGAGTCTCTGTACTTAGCAATGAGTGGCTGGAACTCGGCAGAGTCAGAAACCCCTAAGAAAAAAGTTACGCAAGCGCTTGCATTCGGAGGCAAAATAAAAGTTTTCCGCAAGCTGGCAATTGGATCTAGCACGCTGCCGGTTGTTCCCGAAAGAGCCTCGGAAGAGGACAGAGCTTGAGGGGCGACCAGACTCTGACGACGACCTATGAATCGACAGCGATCACTTTCGTATTCATCGGGGCCTGCGCCGTCGCTGCTAGTGAGGAAGTGGCAAGCGAAGAAGGTTTCGTCCTCTGAACTTCTTTTTCGCCTTCCCGTGACGAGCGATTGCGATTGTTTGTCGAATTGCGTTTGCAAGAACAGTTTGGAGAAGGCCGGGTGCGCGGCGTCCATCGCGGCTGGCTGCAGAACGACCTCCGCGTAGCTAGTGATTTCAATCGTGCGCGTGCGATCGCTTGTGTTTGTGATTGTGTATCGCCTGATGTCGACACTGAATTCAGGGTCGCAACAAATCTCCAATTGCGACCGAACGCCATGGTCGACCCGGATGATTTCCACCACGCCCGGATAAAAACTTGCCTCGTACTCGGAGGGTTCCGCCAAGGTGGGTTGAAATCCAGCGGACCAAAAGTCTTTGCTTTCTAAATCGCGAAGATACAAAAAATAACCATCGGCATCGCGCGTGCGATCGGCGGCCCATCGAGTAACAGCGTGAGCGCAACATCGCACGTACCCCGAACCGGCAGCCGTCACCATCGTCGACAACTTCTGATCACCTAAGAGGCAGATCTGAGGTTGGCGAGCTGCGAGAGAACTGCGCGAATAGGTCGCTGCAGGAACTGATTCTGTGCGAAGTAGGGGGGATGCCATATGTTGAAAAGACTTTCCTGAAAGTAAATTCCTATTAGTAGTGTGGCCAGAAAGAGGCTTATTTGCAAGTATTTACACATTCTTGTCCGAATCGGTCGGACCTGCGACTCCGACAAGGAATTCCCGTGAAACAGGGGACGAACTGGGCGATGATATGCTGGTCAGACAATTGAAGCGATCGAATTCTGAATAGGAAACTTCCATTTTGCAGGACCCAACTTATCAAGTATCTTGCAGCTGAAGAATTGATGAAGTCGGATTTGGTGGCCAAACGAACAAAGACAGGCCGTTGCATCCAACTAATCAATTCGACCTGCAGGGGAGACTGGTGAGCATCTTAGGCCTGGCGGATAAAATATGAAAAACCGCGTTTCTTGGGACCAACTGTTGGCCTACGGCATGGGCGGAATCGTTCCGGTGGCGCTCTTCAATGTGGCCGGCCAACTTATGGCGCTACTGGGGAACATATCTCTCGGTCTGAGCGCTTTCTGGCTGGGGACGATCATGATAATTCCCAGACTATGGGATGCGGTCTCCGATCCCATTGTTGGTGTGATGTCCGACAACACCCGTTCGCGATGGGGTCGCCGCCGACCCTACATTCTTGTCGGCGGCATTACTGTAGCAATTACTTTCGTCCTGATGTGGTGGATCCCTCGGGGAGACGGCGTCCAAGAATTCTTTGCCACCGAGTCGAGCTACAACTGGTTTCAGCTCAGTTTTATTTTGGCAGCACTCTTGGCCTTCTACACGGCGTGTACTGTTTTCGAGATTCCACACGGCGCGCTGGGCATGGAACTCTCTAGCGACTACCACGAGCGAACCCTTCTGTTCAGCGCCAAGAGTCTCCTCGGAAATCTCTTTGCGATGGGAACGCCCTGGCTGATAGCGCTTTCAGATCTTGAAATGTTTCGTGGGCCGGGGGGAGACTTAGTCGATGGCATGCGGTACGTATCTCTTTTTATTGCCGGCTGGCTCTTACTCATGGTTTGGTGGTGGTTCCTAGTGCTGCGCGAGCCAGGATTCGAAATCGCCAAACAGCAAGCAAAATCGAGTCTGCGCGAAAATCTAACCTACACCCTCACGAACAAGACATTCCTTAGCCTAGTGATCATCATCTTCACCTTGGCGATGGGATTCAACTTTGTCAGCATTTTCGAAAACTACATTGTCATCTTTTACATCTTTGAAGGCGATACGGGCGACGCAGGAAAACTCCTTGGCATCAAAGGAACAGTGTGGGCAGTGACAGGCATGCTAGCCGTGTTCCCACTCAATTGGATTAGCCGACGCATTGGCAAAAACAAAACGCTCCTGCTCGCGATTCTCCTGATGTGCTGCGCGCAAATTGCCAAAATCTTCTGCTATAGCCCTGAATTCCCCTATTTAATTCTGTTTCCTACGGTGCTACTTTCTTCCGGAATGTTGATGTTCTTCACTCTCGGCTCATCGATGGTGGCTGACGTTTGCGACGAAGACGAACTACACACAGGCACTCGATCCGAAGGCAGCTACTACTCGGTGTTCTGGTGGTTTATCAAGATGGGAACCGCGTTTGCCAGCTTTGTAACCGGTGCGCTGTTGGTCTACACAAGTTTCGATGAGAAGCAAAATGTGCTCATCGATGCGTTCCGCGGTGAGCTGGAGGTGCTGGCTACGGAAGTCGAAGATTGGGATGCTGCCCCTGCGAATAACGAATCGCTCCAAGAGCATTTGCTACTTGCCGCTACGAAGCTGGAAGAGTATCGAACCTTGTTTGGCAGTCAAAGTCCGACCGAGTTGGGCTTAACGGCTCACTCCACGCAATTGCAAAGCACAAGCGACCAGCTTTTGGCGGAGATCAAACAGCTGCAAAAAGAAGCGGATCAATTGATCGGCCAGCCCACACTGTTGACTCAACAAATCGAAGAACTCTTGGAACGCTCGCAACCACTTCGGCGGCAGGCGCCCACCACACTGTTCCGCATGCGATTGGTTGAAATCGGAATTCCACTCGTGCTGAGTTGCATTTCCATCCTGCTCACGCTTCGCTACCCCTTAACGGAAGAGAGGTGTCGAGAGATCGAGCAGCTACTGACCGAGCGCCGAGGAGAGTCATAAATCTAGGATGGGAGGTTTTTCGCCAACATACCCACAAGATTCGCGAATCATCAACTGTGACTGGAGGGTAAGTTTAGTCGAAGGCCGATCCGGATCGTCGAGCCGCTGGCAGAGAAGTTCTATGGCACTGGCACCCATATTCGACATCGGCACACGAACGGTCGTCAAACGTGGTCTGGTCATTTGAGCGATTCGAGTATCGTCGAAACCAACCACGGGTAATTGATCGGGGACGGAGATTCCCATCTCGATTGCCGCGTCGATAATACCGGCAGCCATTTCGTCGTTTGCTGAGAAAATACTAGCCCCCGTCGCGACCCACTGTTTCACTTTCTCTTTGCCAAGCTCATAGGCAGTTTCGTAGCTGTAGTCCAGGTGGAAGATGTCATTGGAAGTTACCCGTAGGTCGGCCTCCTGCATCATGTCGCGGAACGCGGCTAGTCGCTCGATCGTATCAATATTCGTTTGCAAACCACCTACAAAAACGATGTGCTCCGCCTTCTTTGTGTAGATGAGATGGCGGAACATGTTGATGGCACCATCGCGCTGGTCGATTACCACGCTATCGTGGCGCACCCCCTCAACATCGCCGTCCATAATGACGAGCGGGATTTTGATATTCTGTAACTTATCTCGTGTCTTCGCATCGACTTCAGAGATCATCACCGCCACGCCATCGACCAAACTATGGCCAACCACTGTAGATAGTACCGTGTTTCCGTCGTCGCCAGTGGGGACCGAGGAGATCATCAACTGATAGCCTAAATCGCGAGCACGTTGGTTGGCTCCGCGAATAATCTCTGAATAGAATTCACCGTGAAGATCTGGCAAAACGAGCGCTAAGATATGGCTCTTCTTGAGCATCAAGCCGCGCGCGAAAACATTGGGCCGATAACCAAGTTCCTGGATTGCACTCTCAACGCGTTTGCGCGTTTTCTCGTTGACGATGTTACGTCGATTGATCACCCGAGAAACGGTGCTAATGGAAACTTCAGCCTTCTTGGCTACGTCTTCGATAGATACGGTCACGAGGCCTCCCAGCGCTACAGAGCAGAGTCTTCCAAGAGCTGACCTTTGACAGCGCTTTCAGTCTAGAATAGACTGCGTGAGCAGTGTTTGTCAAATTTCGAACAGTTTTTAAGCGTTGTATTTTCAGTACTTTTCAACGACTGCCAGCTCAACCTAGCGGAGATCTTGGTCCGATGCAAGTTGCGGCGAATGTGTTAATCGCAGGTGTTTTCGTGGCTGCCAGCGCTATGCGACTGTCTGCTCAGGAACCACTGTCACCGGCACCTGATATTCTTCGCCCCGCAAACGCCCCTGCGGTAAGTCTTGATCTCAGTGATGACGATGAGCAACTACTTGATGAAATTCAGCGCGGTTGCTTCCAGTTTCTCTGGGAAGAAGTGGGCTCACCCGTTCCACTTGTGATGGATCGTCTAACTGACGATCGTGTTTCGAGCCTAGCTGGTGTTGGTTTTCAACTCTCTGCGATTCCGATAGGCGTCGAACGTGGGTGGATTAGTCGCGAACTAGGGCGGCAACGGGCCGAAGAGATTCTGCAAGCCATTGTACCCAGGTCGGACAATAAGAAGTTTGGAATCTACCTGCACTACGTCGATCTCAATAATGGCGGCATGCACAATGCCGAGGGCATGCAGGTGCAAGCCAGCACCGTCGATCATGCGCTTCTGCAAGCCGGTGCAATGACCGTGGCTAGCTACTTTGGCGGACAAACCGCTGAGCTGACAGAGCAGTTGGTCGAGGAAGCCAACTGGAAAGTCTTCCAAACCGAACCTGATAACTACATTTCATTCGGATGGCGTCCTGAGAATATGCGCAGAGATGTGAATGCAGAAGGAGCTTTCCGGCCGTGGACTTGGTACAACGCGAGCGATGAAGAACGCCTTGTCTATTTTCTTGCGGTGGGTTCGCCCAATCCGGAACATGCGGTGCCACCCGAAATGTACTACAAGCTTAAGCGGACGGTGAAACGCCACAAGAATCTAGAGCCCTTCGTTGTGTCCTGGGCGAGCCCCGCGTTCACTTACTTCTTTAGTCATTGTTGGATCGACTACGGAGCCTTTGGCGCCGACGAACCACAGCGCTTTGAAGTCAATCAGCCACGCGTCGATTGGTGGGAAAACTCCCGACGGGCGATGGTCACCCATCGGCAACGTTGTTTGGAATCCGTAGATCAATTCAAAACCTTCGCAGAAAATCGCTGGGGCATGAGTCCCGCTGCGGATCTTAATGCCGAAGGAAAGATGAGCTACGTCGTGCAATCCATTAAGCCCAGTTTGGAAGGGACAGATAATTTTTGCGGCGGTACGGTCACGCCCTATGCTGCCGGGTCGGCCATCATGTTTATACCAGAACAGGCGATAGCGGCTCTGCGGGAGTTCCGGAATCTAAAGGATGCCAACGGCAACTACGTAGTGTGGCGTGATCCTAGCGATGGAGGCTACGGGCTGCTCGACAGCTTCAACCTTGATCGTGCCGAGAACCAAGGTACACCCGACTACATAAGTATTGACGAAGGTCCGATGCTGCTGGCGATCGAAAATGCTCGCAGTGGCCTCATCTGGAAGCTATTCATGGAGCATCCCGCCGCCAAAGTCGCAGTCGAAAGACTCCAGTTTGAACGCCTTTCGAGTCGTTAAGAAAAAGCCTGCACAATCACTCCACGGGATCGTTGCTCGTCACTTCTAGCTCTTCGCGCAAGCGACTCAATTCCGTTTCCATCGTGCTCTGAATGTCCGCATACTCCGACTGCCCGTACACACTGGTCATTTCCTGCGGATCGCGTTCTAGATCGAACAACTCCCACTCATCGATTTTGTAGTAGTGGATCAGCTTATGTCTACCATTGGTGACTCCATAGTGTTCGCAAACACTATGGCCCCGGTCGTAGCCTTCGTAGTAATGGTAATAGAACGAGTCCCGCCAATCCGCGGGCTCCTTGCCTTGCAGTAAAGGTACAAGGCTTTGTCCCTGCATCTCAGTCGGGACATCGACTCCTGCCATTTCCAGGAATGTTTCTGCGAAATCGAGATTCGAGACGATATGCTCGTCGACGGTGCTCTCCGTCGTGACTCCCGGCCAACTGACTAAGAGCGGAGTACGGAGCGATTCTTCATACATAAACCGCTTGTCAAACCAGCCGTGTTCGCCCAGATAGAACCCCTGGTCGGAACTGTAGATCACGATAGTATTTTCAGCCAAGCCAGCTTCTTGCAAATAATCGAGGACCTGCCCCACGCTGTCGTCGACCGAAGCAACGCAGCTCAGATAGTCTTGAAGGTAGCGTTGGTACTTCCAACGCACTAGCTCCTTGCCTTCGAGGTCGCCCTGGTAATATTCCGCATTCTTGTCCAAATAGGCAGCCTTCCAAGCCTTAAGCTGTCCCTGAGTCATCTTCCTGTAGAACCAATTGCGGGCACCGTTATCGATGGGCTGGTCGCCAACGGATTTGTCCCAGGCCTTCAGGTCGGGACCGGTAGTATTCATGTCATTTGAGATCCGCATGGTTGCCAACTTGGCAGCCTTCGATCGATTGGAGTAATCGTCAAATAAGGTGTCGGGCTCGGGGAACTTCTTGTTGACGTAGTCGTTAAGTCGATCCGGCGCCGGGTCCCAGGGTCGATGAGGTGCTTTGTGTTGCATCATCAACATGAAGGGTTTCGACTGGTCGCGTCCCTTTTCCAGCCAATCGAGCGTAAGCTGCGTGATTAGTTCTGTGGCGTAACCCAAGTACTGTACCTGTCCTAAAGGGGAACGAAACTTCGGCTGATAGTAGTAGCCTTGGCTCATTAAGATGTTCCAATGGTCAAAACCGGGCGGGTCGCTTGTTCGTCCCAGATGCCACTTTCCAATGAGGGCCGTTTGATATCCGGCCTGTTGCATGAGTGGGGGAAAAGTGAGTTGCGTGTTATCAAACGTTTGGCTGTTTTCGTAAAAGCCATTCTTGTGACTATATTTTCCCGTCAGAATACAAGCCCGGCTCGGACCGCAGATCGAGTTAGTGACATAACATCGATCGAACCGCACCCCGTTTTTTGCAATACGATCGATATTAGGAGTTTCGTTGAGTTTCGAGTCGTATGCGCCCACGGCTTGATAGGCATGGTCGTCAGTGAAAATAAACAAAATGTTCGGTTGGCCTCTGCTGGCGAGTGAAGAATTTGGTGCCAACCAGATTAATGCAACCGCTTGCAGAAGAGTTGCGGTTTGGAGACTGCGAGTCATTTTGAGAGCCTTCGTCAGAGAGTGACAAATGAATAGGCGCGTCGCTGAAAGACGGTCCTCATGAATTCAAAGTGTGACGGCTTATTCTAGTAACAGGCTCTTCGACTGGCAATTACCTGTGAAGACCGCATCGCTTGAGCTGGGGCGATAGAAACTTAATCGATCTCATCCGAAGTCTAAGCCGCTGGTGTACGGCCCACGACTAGATTGAAGGTTGCGGATAGTTCCTTGTTTCGCGATTTAGGAACTGGCGCAAACTCGACAATCACTGTATCACGCAACCGTTTGTCGCGAATACGATTCAGGATACCATCTCGCGCGTTTTGCTTTTCGCCCTTCACGTAACACTGGGTCGTGAGAATTCGCTTGCTGCCTCGATTCACAGCAAAATGTATGTGTGGCGTCCGTCCGCCATAGGCCACCGGTTTGATCGTACGGAAATAATACTCGCCTTTGGCGTTGGTCAGGAATCGCCCAAATCCTTGGAAGTTTGTGTCGTAGTTGCCGCGACGTGCGCTCTCGCTATGCAAATAAGAACCTTGGTTATCCACCTGCCAAATCTCCACCACTGCATTGCGCAGCGGTTCGCCGCTTAGACTAAGTACCCGCCCGGATAGATGCGTAATCTCTCCCACCGCCGGTGTGATCTTATCGTTAATCACGAGCAGATCGTTATCGGTGTCTAGCGGCAAGTGATCCGGGTAGAAAGGACCTTCCGTTTGCTGGACGGTTCGTGCCAACTCCTCAGCAAACGCACCGGGCACAGTCCACGATGTTGCACAAAGGGCTGCGCTTCTAAGAAACTGACGTCGCGCGAGGTCACGATCCATAGCGAACTCCTTCCGACTCGAGGCAGACAAACTCAAGCGGTGTGCCTGATTTATCCTAGTATCTCGTGCACAACTTCGCCGCCATCAACCAATTTGATAGGTCGACCGATCCGGCTATAGTTTTCCACGTCGGCATCAATTCCCAGAGTATGGTAAATGGTGCGGAACAAGTCGTGGACAGTCACCGGACGCTCGACGACCTTGGTGCCGGTAGGATCTGTCTGGCCGATTACCTGTCCACCCCGTACACCGCCGCCCGCCAGCATTGCATTAAAAGCTCTCGGGAAATGATCGCGACCGGCGCGAGGATTGATTCTAGGCGTGCGGCCAAACTCGCCCATCCACACCACAAGCGTCTTGTCGAGCATCCCTCGCTGCTTGAGATCCTCGATCAGTGCCGCTGTAGGTTGATCGACCTGTCCGCCCAAGTTGGCGGTGCGCTCGAAATTATCTTGATGCGTATCCCAACCGTTCGACACGACTTCGACAAAAGTAACGCCTTGCTCGACCAGTCGCCGGGCCAGCAAACATCCTGACGCGAAATTGCCTTTGCCGTAAGCAGCCTTAGCGGCTGGTGATTCCTTTTTCAAATCAAATGTATCCATCTGAGGGCTCAGAATCATATTCGAAGCCTGCTTCATGAGCTGTTGTTGGTCCTCGACCACTTGGGCCCCGGCCCTTTTTGAATAGCCTTTGTCGAGTTTGCCGAGTAGCTTTAGCCGGCGATCGTAGCGACTGCGGCCTGTGCGGAGTTGGGAGTTTTCTGGAGGACGATTCGCGTTTCGCAACTCCAGTGGATCGAATTCCACACCCAGGAACCCACCACCACCCGCGTTGGCCAAGCGTCCTCCAATCCGCACGTAACTGGGCAACTCAGCAGTCGCATCACCAATTTGTTGTGCTACATTCGCACCAAGCGTAGGGAACTGGACGCCTCCCATCGGCAAATATCCGTGATGCAAAAAGTAGGTGGCGCGTTGATGGTTGCCTTCCTTACTTGTCATCGAACGGATGATTGCCATCTCGTCCGCTACCTTGGCACAATGCGGCAGATGTTCGGCAATTTGTATGCCAGGCACGCTCGTAGAAATCGCTTTTGTCTCTCCACCATTGGCGTGGTCGGGCAGGGGGCTGAACGTTTCAAACTGCGACGGTCCGCCCTGCATCCAAAGTAAAATGCAAGCCATGCCGCGATCTCGCAGCTCGTCGGCCGAAGCGCTGATTACATCGGTCCAGTTCAAACACCCCGCGGCCAATCCTGCCGCAGAGACGCTGCGAAGAAAGTCGCGTCTGCCTACCAACTGGCCACGCTGCAGTGATAGTGAGGTGTGATGTCGTAGTTTCTCTGTCATAGCTACTTCTCGCAGGTGCGAATTGCCGTAGAATTTTCTTCTATGCGAACAGTTGTTTTTAAGGCCGATGTTGGAATTCCGCGGAATTCAAAATTGCCCACTGCAAATCGACGAACGCGGCTTCGCGCTTGTCAACCTTTTTACGATAGGCAAGTACACTCTGTAGTTCCTCGTTACTAGGTTGCCGACTTAGCCACCGGAGGTAGATGTCCACTGTCAACTGCTCGTCGTCTGGAATAGAGCCAAGTAACTTCTTCAATGAACTCGATTTTCCTGAGCCAACTAATCTTTCCAATCGCGAGGAATTCATCAGAGCCAAGATTTGTGGAATTGAGGTACCGACTTCTTCCCGCGAGATGCTTGGATCGTAACCAAATACGTCTGCAAACTCGCGGCGCGTGCGGAATAGGCGGTTTTGACCATATGCGGAAGAGGTACCCTCAGCATCGTTTTCAGTCTCTTCCAAAGCGGTATAAATCGAGTTGAGCAGCTGATCGCTCCGCAGACGTTGAGGGACATTCGCCGTGAAAGGCGTGTCTGTTGGGCCACGCCGGGGCCTGGCTTGGCGTTGATAAGCATCGGTAAGGCAAATGGTTTCTATCAGCCACTTCAAATTGTGCCCGTTGCGGCGAAACTCATTCGATAAAATGCCAATCGTCCCCGGGGCCGAAGCAATGCGATCGGGGCCAATGTCGTCGACCGATTCGTAGAACCCTTCTCCCACTAACTCTGCCCACATCCGATTCACCAAGGCAATGCTGAACCACTCATTCGATGTCAGCCACGTGGCGAGTTGACCACGCCGCCGTGAATCGCGCGTACCCAGCGGTACTTTGGCTCCGGTAAGAAAGAAGCGTGGTTGCATCTTCTTGCCTTTTGCGGAGGGATCCTCCAGATCGGGCATAAAATGTTCCGACTGAGGTCGGTTATTGTTGTCTTTCGGACGTTTGCGGCTTGGCTTGTCGTTGGCGTAGACCAGAAAACTGCGACGGGTGACTTCGCGAACTTGCCTCACACCAACTCGCGGAAAGAAGGCCGCCAGCTCGTGAAACTGTTCCCGCTGCCACCGATCGTACGGATGATCGTGGCACTGAGCGCATTGGATTTGGATTCCTAAGAAAATCCGCGATACCTCGGCCGCCGTCTCTTCAGTCCTGGCATCCTGGGCCATGACAATCGCGGTAGTCCCATTTTCCAGAACGTCCCCCCGAGTATTGATAAATCGGGACGCGATCTTATCCCAGGGCTCGTTGTCGTTGAATCGCCGCGTGAGTTCGGCTTCCATCGCTAGCGAGGCAATGCGTGCACGATCATCGACTGCACGATAGAAAACGACGTCCTTCCAGTAACGCGCCCAATTCTGACCGTAGGCACGGCTCGCCAATAGTTTCGTGATCAAGTCGTGGCGTTTATTGGGGGAAGGATCGAGCAAAAAGGAGATCGCTTCCTCGGGCGCAGGGATATCGCCAGCGATGTCTAACCAGATGCGACGCAGGAATTCCTCATCGCTGCTGATTGGTGCGAGTTGGGTCTCTTCTTCAAAGACTTCACCCGCTAGCGAGGCATCTAGCCGCTGAGCTACTTCCTGCGGTTGGGAGACATAGCTGGAACTCGTCTGCGCGTAGGCACCAACTGCTGAAGTCATGAATGCCGTTAGTATCAGTATTGCAAATCGCATGAAGTCAATTATCCAGTTTCTAAACCCATCAACCGAAGTCCGATCGGAATGTCTTATCCTATGATTCTAACCCTTAGCGTAGGGCCAAGTTTCGATTTTTCTCCCGTAACTGTTTCTACCGCATCTGGGAGTCTTAGGCCGCGATTGGTAGGATAGGCCGCAACCTCGTACCTCACGAATGATAATTGCCATCAGCCTCTAAGGGATACAGGAGTAAATAGATGAAGTTTAGAGACCTGCTCATCGCGACAATTTCCGGAGGAATGCTCTTTTTTTGCCTAGGTTTGGACTCCCAGGCAGCGGTTTCGGTTCCCAATATCTTCAGCGACCACATGGTCTTGCAACGAGACCAGGAAAACAAAGTCTGGGGTCGGGCAGAACCAGGTGAAAAAGTCACTGTAAAGATCCAAGACCAGTCTCAGAAAGCGACTGCCGATGACGCAGGTAACTGGCACGTGATGCTCGCCGCTTTGCCAGCCGGTGGCCCTCACGAAATTCTTATTCAATCAGACAGTAACGAGATAAGTATTCAAGACGTGCTTGTCGGGGAGGTCTGGATATGCTCCGGCCAATCGAACATGCAATGGTCCGTAAGCAACGTCAACGATGCCGACCTCGTGATCGCGGCAGCCAACTATCCTCAGATCCGCATGATCAATTTCCCCAACGTCGGAAGCCAGCAGCCAATCTGGACTCACGATAAGGCCAACTGGATGCCTTGTTCCCCAAACTCGGTCGAATGGTTCTCTGCCGTGGGCTACTTTTTTGGGCGTCAACTCCACCAGACTCTAGATGTACCAATTGGGCTAGTGAACAACGCCTGGGGCGGTTCGGCAGCCGATGCTTGGATCGACCGCGAATTGCTCGCGAATGATTCGAGGTACGAAAAAACGCTGGCGGGTTGGAAGACCAAGGAAAGTCGATTCGCCGAATTATCAGAAAAGACAGACCTCAGCGACCAAGAGCGCGGCGAGCTAAAGGAGCTCACGAAGCTGATGAAGGGACAGCATCGGCCTGCCAATATTTACAATGGAGTACTCCTCTCGCACCTGGGCTATGGAATTAAAGGAGCCATTTGGTATCAGGGCGAAACCAATGCCGGACGAGCTTATCAGTATCGCGACTTGTTCCCGATGTTGATACAGAATTGGCGTGATAAATGGCAGCAAGGCAAATTTCCTTTTTATTGGGTGCAGTTGGCTGACTTTGGACAAGAGAAGCCCCAGCCCAGCGAAAGCGGTTGGGCCGAACTGCGCGAAGCGCAAACTATGACGATGGATCGCCTGCCCAATACGGGCGAGGCGGTGATTATCGACGTTGGCGAAGGCAAAGACATCCATCCGCGGAACAAATTGATCGTTGGCCAACGGCTCGCACGCTGGGCCTTGGCTAATGAATACGGGGTCGATATTGCGTATCAGAGTCCCCGGTTTGAATCGATGTCAGTCGAAGAGGGCAAGGCCATACTCAGTTTCAAGCACGTGCACCAAGGCTGGCGGCCATTTGACGTTCAGAAGCCAATCGGCTTTGCCATTGCTGGCGAAGACAAAAAGTTCGTTTGGGCTGATGCCGAGATCCTAGAGGACAACCGCATCGCCGTCTCAAGCGACAAGGTTTCCGAGCCTGTGGCTATACGTTACGCTTGGGCCGACAACCCGCGTTGCAATATGTACGACCAAGTGGGCCTGCCGCTCACACCATTCCGTACTGACGAATGGCCAGGGCTCACGGTAAACAATCGTTAAAGGTCAATTGAGGTAAATCAGTTATGTCTGACGGAAAACCACGTATTCTCGCCTTCTCGGGAAGTACTCGCAGAGACTCGGTGAACAAAAAAATGATCCATGTTGCAGCGTCGGCCGCAGAGCGTGCGGGTGCCGAGGTAACTCTGCTTGATTTAGCCGACTATCCCCTACCGCTCTACAATGGCGATCTGGAAGAAGACGAAGGCCTGCCAGAGAAAGTGTTGGAGTTGAAGCAGGTATTCCTCGATCACGACGGCTTGCTTATCGCCTCGCCAGAGTACAACAGTTCGATCACACCGCTGTTGAAGAATACGATCGACTGGGTCTCGCGCCCCGCCGAGGGCGAAGGCAGATTGGCCGCCTATCAAAACAAGCTCGCCGCGCTCATGGCTGCGTCCCCTGGCGGTTTGGGCGGACTTCGCGGGCTGGTGCACCTGCGGGCGATTCTTCAGAACATCGGCGTGATGGTGCTTCCCCAACAACACGCACTCTCGAAAGCACACGAAGCGTTTGATGATGAAGGTCAATTGAAAGATGAGAAAACGCGAGAGCAGGTCGAAGCACTAGGCGAGAACCTAGCAAAAACTCTCATAAAGATGACCAGAGAGGGATAGCCAAGAATCTCACTTATAAGTCGTCGGCGGCAAATGCACAGGAATTGCCGACGCACTTGAGTTCAATGGCTGAGCGTATCGCGTATCGACCTCTTGCCGACTGGCCAAATAGGCACGCAGGCGATCGACCTCCGACCGCAACATGGCTACTTCCTGGGAACTCGTGTCGCGAGTTTCCAACGCAATAATCTTCAATTGCACGCTGGTAAGCCGTTCGAGCATTTGACGCTCGAAGATAGTGAGTGACGTACCGATTTCCTTGACTTCGTTCTCGATTTTGTCGCCATCTTCGCGAGTGAATCGAGAGCGAGTCTTTTCGGAGACATGGCCAACGATTCCCTCTACCTGCAATCGTAACGATTCATGGCGTTTGTCGACCGCCTCGATCTGATGCCCCACTCCGTCGAACTGCTGATTGACACTAGCAAGCTGCCCGGCGTGGCGAAACGTGGTTTGGCCGACCCACAGAATGAGAGCCCCAAGAATGGCATTCACCAACCCACCGCTGACGCGGTCCATGGTATGACGACGTGCGTTGCGCTTTCTAGGAATCGCGTCGGCCATCAATTCATGCCACATGGTCGGTTATAAGGGTGAGAAATAGAAAGGTACCTCTTTCGGAATCGGCCAGTGATTGGCTAGTACTTTAGATTCGACGTTGCTTCATGCTCGATTTCTGTAGCTAGCAACGCTGGCAGTCCTGTTTGACAGGCAACGATAAATGAGCTCAGCGATACTCAGGATTAGGATAATCGAACCGGCAACCCGCTTCCCACGCAGAACGTTGATTGCCGTGGGCAGGGATGCCGCCGGCGTCTTTGATCATGCGTGCCAGGTGCATCAAGTTCCAAGTCATGAACGTCGTGTTGCGATTGGTGAACTCATTTTCCGGACCACCGGAGCCCGGGTCCAAATACGATGGGCCAGGCCCCGCTTCGCCCAGCCAAGCCGCATCGGCCTGGGGTGGAATCACGTAGCCCAAATGTTGCAGCGAATACAAGATGTTCATCGAGCAATGCTTCGCCCCGTCCTCGTTGCCCGTAATCAAGCAGCCACCCACGCGACCATAATAGGCATACTGCCCCTGGTCATTTAGATCGCCTGAACTGGAGTAGAGCCGCTCGATGACCTGGGTGCAAACCGAGGACTTCTCACCCAGCCAAATCGGTGAAGTAATGATCAGTATATCCGCCGCTTTGACTTTTTCGTAAATCGCGGGCCATTCGTCTGTGTCCCAGCCCTGCTCCGTCATGTCCGGATAAACACCGAAGGCAATCTTGTGATCAACGGGTCGTATAACTTCGACCGCTACCGAGTTCTTTTCCATAATCGCTTGAGCGATATCGATTAGCCCGCGGGTATGTGAAGTTTCTGGCGACTTCTTAAGCGTGCAATTCAGAAACAAAGCGCTGAGATCAGAAAAATCCCATTTGCTTTCACTGCACATCTGTTCTTGTTGCTCGTTGAGACTCATACCCATTCCCCTTGCTGATGATGGCTGTGATGCTGAAAGCGAGAATGATACGCGCGCACGTCATTGTAGAATGTACGCGGGAATACGAACCAGATAAATATCAGCGAGAATTCGGCCTAGGCCGACTTGAGCCAGGGACCCGTGATGGCGACCGACAAGTTTCGGTGCTGCAAGTTTACGAACAAGGTCGATCCATCCGGCGAAAAGGTCACTCCTGCAAATTCCCCCCCTACGTGGTTGGCGGCAAAAGTGTAAAGCTGGCCGTCCATGGTGACGCCAATGAGGCGAACGACTTCGCCACTGCGATCTTCGCATGTGATCAAATCACCCCAAGGGGCCATCGTCAGATTATCTGCCGCTTCCAGCAGTGCCGAATCGTTGGGTTCGATAAAAAGTTCAAGCTGCCCGGAATTGTTATCTTTTTCGTCCGGCACATAACGCCAGATTTGGCCTGTCTTGTTTTTCCCTCCGTTGGTGCAAGCGAAGAAAATTTGTCCCTCGCTGTACCACATACCCTCACCACGGGCAAATTTCGCGGCCCCCGCTTTAAATCCCCGAAGTCGCAAGTCGTCGTTCGGCGAAAGGACATCTTGCATGTCCATCCACTCGACCCCATGCGACTCACCAACAGCAAAATGTTGTTTACTCCAATTGCGTGTGTCGATCGGCTTCATCTCGGCTACACACAGAGCTTGCAACCGACCGCCTTCGACCAATTTGCCGGGCGTATTGGGGATGAACCGATAGATGAGCCCGTTGTCGCGATCTTCGGTTTGATAGACAATCCCCGTCCGCGGGTCGACGGCTACAGCTTCGTGATTGAATCGGCCCATGTCCTTCAATGGAACGGCTTCGAACAGTTCGGGCTCAGCCTGAGCAGGAACCTCGAAGTTGAAACCATGATCCTGCTGGCAGGAATACTTCTTGCCTGTGTTGTAGTCGACCTTGTTGCCTGTGGTGATGACAGTCTCTTCGCAAGTGATCCAAGAGTTCCAGGGTGTTGGCCCCCCCGCGCAGTTGCGTGTTGTACCTGCCAGGCTGAGGTAGTGCCGGAGTTTTTTCTGTTGTTTGGTGTCGTAAACTAGGGTCGTCGTGCCACCCCGATGAGGGACGGGTCCCTGGTCGTACAATTTCGATTTGTCTTCGTTCTTCAATAGACAGTGATCGTCGCCGAAAGGCCCAGGCTCCTGGATAGGCAACATTTCGTGATTCATGACAATCAAGGTTGTGCCATCGGGGCCTGCGAAGGTGGCCATACCATCTGGTTTCCCGGGTATCTGATAACCGTCGTCCATCGCCTCTCCGCCTTTGGCAATGATCCGGTAAGAGAATCCCTTCGGCAGATCAAGAATACCTTTGGGGTCCGCGACCAAGGAGCCGTATTTTGAACTCTGTGGGGCCGCACTATGTGCCAGTGCTCCACGGTTCATGGATTGCTGCAGAGCACAGAAACTGGCAGCAACAGAAACCGAGCCTTGTAAGAATTCGCGTCTAGACCAGCGGCTACTCATCGGTTGTTTGTCTCACTCCCGTTTACAGTTCGAGGTTGGCTCTCTGAGGTATCAGGCTTTTCCATAAGCAAATAATAAGCACAAGCAATCGTCCTGGCGACACCCGCCGTTTGATACAAGCAATAGCCAGACGGGGACGTCACTTTGTCATCGTGTCGCCATACTCCAAAAATGAGCTCACAGGCCAGGATCTCCCTAAAGTTCGGCCCTATAACCGCTTGCGACATATGGCCATTAACTGGTAAACTATAGGGCTACATCTGATTCTCGCCCCTGGCCTAGTGGACGTGGGCAGCGCTGGTTCTATAACACATTTGGAGTAACAATTGGGTACTAAGAAAACAGGTAAAGGTCGCCGCAAAGTGGGACGCAAAAAGCGCCGCATGCGTGCCAAAATTCGTCATCGCAAGAAGTAAGCGTCTTTTCGCTAGTCTCTCTCTTTCGCTCCTCGCGCTTTCTAACCAGAGGTTGGGTGCGCTGTGCGGTCTCATATTCATCCCTTGAGCCCCGTCGTAGCGATTCCGCGCACAAACGTTCGTTGCGCTAAAAAGAACAGCACTACGACAGGTAGTGTGAACAACGTCGCCGCCGCCAGCAGGAGATTCATCTCGCTTGAGTGAGAACTCACAAACTGTTCCAGGCCATAGGCCAGCGGGAATCTCTCGGGATCGTTCAGGTAAAGCAGGGGCCCGCCGTAGTCATTCCAGGCTGCGATAAATTCAATGAGTGCAACCGTGGCCAGGGCAGGGCGGGCTAGTGGCAGCACCACTCGGACTAAGACCCCCAGTTCCGAACACCCGTCGACCCGTGCGGCATCGATCATCTCTTTTGGAATCGTCAAAAAGAACTGGCGGAGCAGGAAAATGTAAAATGCTTCTCCGAGAAACTTCGGCAAAATCAATGCCCACAAAGAGTCGTACAAACCAAGTTCACGAATAATTAGAAACCGCGGCACCATCGTTACTTGCCAGGGCAATAGCATCGTGGCAATTAGCACAGCAAACAACAGATCGCGCCCCGGCCATCTCAGTTGGGCGAAACCGTAAGCCACCAGCGAGCAGGACACCACTGTCCCAACGACACTTCCCGCACACAGTAGAAGTGAATTTCCTAAGTAGCGCAGAAACGGAATCTCCGTCGTGGCCCGTACATAGTTTTGCCACTGCCAAGGCTCGGGCCACCAAGCGAACGGTTCCGCAGCGATTTGCTGACTGCTTTTGAGCGATGTGAGCACCATCCAGAGCAGCGGAACGATCATCAGCCCCGCTGTCAGGGTCAGCCATACGTACGCGGTTTGCGGAGGCAGCTTACGGCTCATCTAGTACCTCCCGCAATCGAGCGCGGGTGCGAGCTGCCGCTCGTGATAGCGATTCCTGGGCATCCGCCCCGCGATACATGACTGACTGTGCAGCATCAATCACCTCTTGATAATAGAGCGAAGCCACTGGCAGCGATGGCACCGGTTTTTGGTTTGTGCTCTCAGCAAGTTCGACAAACGTCTCAAGCAGGGGCCATTTCTTAATTGCCTGTTGATAAGCATCATGCTCAACGACGTTCTTGGAAGCCGGGATCCAACCTCCTTCCGCACAGGCTTCGGCGGCACGCGCCTCGCCCGCTTGAAAACCTGTCCAGAACTTCATAAATTCCCAGGCCCCTTGTTTCTGACGAGCTTGCCGGGGGACCACAAAGAAGTTGCCATTCACCCAGCCGGCGTTCTCAAGGCCCCCAGGCGGCGGTGGCAGCGGAACGACCGCAAACTGGTCCGAGTCTTCATCGGCCGCTGCCGCTATGTCTCGCACACGCCACTGACCGTCCATCACTACCGCGTAACGGCGGTCCGCTAAAAGCGGAAATCGCGATCCCGTGAGTGCTTGTTCGCCGGAGCGAAACGCCGCCAGTTCGCTCGGCCCGTAGCGTTCGCTGTAGCTCGCCATCCACTCCAGCGCCGCTACGTTTTTGTCATGCTCGGCAGTTACCATCGCCTGAGGATCCTTGGAATCAAGATCGGCAAAGCCTCCGCCGAAGACAATAGCCCAGGCCCAAATTCGCCTCGGATCGGGCAGATAACCCATCCGCTTGCGATTTGTCGTACCATCGGCCGGCGCAATTGTCTCGGCGATGCGATCCAAGTCTTCGGTACTCTCCGGCAAACTCAAGCCGTGCTCATCGAGCAATGTCTGATTGCAGTAAAGTGCTCGAATATCGAGCCCGTTGCATAGTGCGTAGAGCCGTCCCTCGTAGGTTCCCAGTTCACGCGCCGCTGGGTAAAGCCATTCTTCAAGCTCAGCAATGTCAGCTTTGTTTGCGATTTCGTCCAATGGCGTCAGTACACCGCGATGGGCCCAGTCGGCGACCACTGGATCATCGTGATTCAGTAAGTCGGGTGGATCACCACCAGCGACGCTGAGGAAGAATTTCAAATCAAGATTCGATCCTGGCATGGCAATCGCACGGACCACATACTTGTCTTGCGACGAATTGAAGTCATCGACGATTCGCTCCACAATCGGCCGATCGCGGCCACCCCAGAAGTGCCAGAACAGAACCTCTTCTCGCTCGTTAACGGCTTGCTGTCCGCAACCTGCACTGAAAACGAATAGCATGAGAACAATCGTGGGAAGAACATTGGCCTTGAGTATTGAACCGACGGCTCTAGCCGCAGGTTGTATCGGTGACAATCCTGACACTAAAGGACCCGCGGCTAGCGCCGTCGGCTCAGGAGTTTTTCCACTGTCAGTCTTCATTTACTGATGCACCCAGTGTTTTGAGGTGCGGAATAACCAAATAGTTACCAACATCACCAGGACGAACAACACCCAGGCCATCGCCGAGGTGTAGCCCATCTCCAAGTCTTTGAACGCGGCGAGGAATAAATGCAACGACAACGTCAACGTCGAACCAGCAGGATCACCCTGGCCATCGCTGACTAGATAGATTTGAGTGAAGGCCTGCACCGACTGAATGAGCCCCATGACCACATTGAAGAAGATCACCGGAGTCAACATTGGCAGCGTCACGTGCCAAAATTGTCTGAAGCGCCGCGCACCATCGATTTCGGCAGCCTCATAAAGTTGATGAGGGATGTCGCCGATCGCGGCGAGATAGATGATAAGCAGGTTGCCGATCCCCCACAGACTCATCAGCACCAGACCATCCTTCGAACCGAAGATGCGCCCTGCATGGTCGGCAGGCCATTCAGGAAGCCAAATCGCAGCGCTGGTGCTCTGGAACCATCCTTGGCCGGGTAAGTTCAGCGATTCGAACACCCCGTTCACAAGACCCTGCTGCGGATCCAGGAGCCACATCCACAATACAGCCGCGGCCACGGTAGGGACGATTGAGGGTAGAAAGCAAAGCGTCCGGAATACGCTCCGACCGCGAACCTCCCAAGAGAGGATCACGGCTAGAGTAATCCCGAGCACGACGGAGAGCCCAACGCTCAGCAGTGCATAGTACAGTGTATTTCCTAACGCCCAGGCGAAGGGCCCGCCATCGACGATTTCGCTCGCCAGCCGTCGATAGTTGGCCAGTCCCACCCAGCGTGGCTCGCCGAGCAAATCGTAGCGACAGAAACTCCAATACAGCGAGGCAGCAAAGGGATAGACCACCAGCACCGAAAAGCCGACTAGCCAGGGCGCGATCATCAACAACCCGGTTCCCAATGGGGTTTGTCGCAGGGCAATATGGGATCGACTCACCGGCAACTCGGCTTTTGTGTGGAGGACAATGACAGCGAAGTGCGAGATTATTGTAGCAAGCTCAGTTTCTTGCGCCGCCTGTAGACTTGAATTGCACGTTGCACATGACGGCCAGTTGCCTACACTCAGGAAGATGGAATCAATCGATACGAGCAGTGCGCCGGTGAATTTTCAGGCGGTACGCGATGCGGGAGGGACGCCCCATGTATCTGCCGACTGCTGGGAAGACGCTCTGTATGCCCTAGGTTACTTGCACGCCCTAGATCGACCGACCCAGATCTTCTTCGCCAGGACGGTCGCTATGGGACAGGCTGCGGAGCGGATAGCCAACAAACCCGAATTGGTCGAGACTGACCGATTTTTCCGCCGCGCGGGTTTGCACCAGAATCTAGAACACGAAGTTGGCAATTTGCGCGAGAGCACACGCAAGCAACTCGAGCACTACTGCGAAGGCGTTAACGATGGACTTCAAGCTGCTGGTCGTTCGCTCACGATGTGGGTCACCGGATTTCACCCGCGACCTTGGAACCCCGAAGCTGTTCTTTCAATCGGAAATCTACTGAGTTTTGCCGGCTTGGCGGTGGCGGCCCAAGAAAACGAACGCATCATGCTCGAGTTGGTACAAAGCAGTGTCCGCGACGAGTTGTTGCGAGAATTGATGACGCCGTACTTGGACGATATCGATTTTGCACCGCTGCGAGAAATTAACTTCGAACGGCAACTCTCCGACGATGCATTAGAAATGCTGGCGGACCTACCACGTTTGGCTGGCAGCAATGCGTGGGCAGTCGGTCCACGTCGTAGCGCCAGCGGACAACCGCTGTTGGCGTCCGATCCGCATTTGGAGGTCAACCGACTTCCTGCGATTTGGTACGAGGTGGTGCTGAACTGGGGTGAAGGCAAGTATGCCATGGGCGCTACACTCCCAGGTTGCCCGCTGCTGGCAGTCGGTCGCACGGCGAAACTCTCTTGGGGTGTTACCTACCTCCATGCAGACACAAGCGATTACTTTGTTGAGGATTGCCGAAGGGCGGAGGAGGGTTCCTGGCAATATCGGCGCGGCTCTGAGTGGCATGACTTTGAAGTGCGAGAAGAAGAAATTCTCTGCAAATCAGCCAAGTCGGAAGTAATGCACGTGTACGAGAATCCACAAGGCACCATGCGGACGGACCTCACAGGTCACGAACCGGGCAAGTACCTCTCGGCAAAATGGATTGGCAGCGATGAAGGTGCCGGCCGATCACTGGGCTGTTGGCTCGACGTAATCAAGAGCCAAAGCACGCGGGAAGCGATGGATGTAGTGCGCGACAACCCTCATCCGACGCTAGTGTGGGTGTTTGCCGACGACCAAGGACACATCGGTCGACAGGCCAGTGGGTGGTTGCCTCGACGCGCCGAAAACGAGTCGGGCCTATTGCCAACACCTGCTTGGGAGATGGACTATCATTGGCAGGGCAGGCAGCCTTCGGAAAGCTTGCCGAGCCTTTACGATCCCCCAGAGGGCTATCTATGCAGCGCTAACGAAAGTCTCGATCGAGCCGACGAGCAGCTTATCCATTGCCACGGACTACCAGGCTATCGCAAATGGCGGATCGCCGAGCGCTTGCACGAAATGCACCAGGCCACTGTCGAGGACATGCAGGGCCTACAATACGACGTTACCAGTATCCAGGCGCGACTGCTGCTACCCGTTTTTCTCCCTCATATGCCTGAGGGAGCGTTGCGCGACTTGCTCTCGGAGTGGGATTGTCGCTACACGGTCGATAGCCACGCCGCCACAATGTTTCAGCAGCTTTATAAACACGTACTGCTGGAAGTGTTTGGGCATAAGGAAGGTATTGGCTGGCGGCGAATGTTTTACCTTTGTACCCGCTTGGGATACTCATCGATGGTCCTCGAAGCCCTCGATCGGTTGTTGCTGAAAGACGAGTCAGGTTGGTGGCAAGAACGTAACAAGGGAGAGATGATACACAAGGCAGCGGAGCGCGCCGCCGAGGAGGAATCGGTACCTTGGGGCGAGACAAATTCCTTTCACTTCGCCAACCGGTTTTTTGAGAAAGCTGGAGTAGGACGACTCTTAGGATTTCATTCGTCAAAGAAAGGCATGCCCGGCTGCCAAGCAACTCCGTTCCAAGGGCATCTATTAACCACGGCAACTCGGGAATCAAGCTTCGCCCCGAGTTATCACTTTGTTACCGACATGGCGAAGGACGAAGCCTGGACCAACCTGCCCGGCGGAGCCAGCGAAAGCCGTTTCTCGCGCTGGTATCGCACCGACCTGGAGCGTTGGCTGTCGGGGGAATATCGTCAACTCCAAAGCAGTCTGGAGACAGAATAGGCGTAGGTACGCTGAAGCAATATTTGTTCGCAGCCGAAACTCTGGCTAATTTTGAAATCCCCTCACCCCAGCCCTCTCCCCTAGGGAATACTTAGTAACGCTTTAAATGAAAACTTGTTTGTACTTGGGTCGGGGAGAGGGAGCCTTGGGCGCTTCGCTTGCTTACAAGTGAAGCGCACGTTGCCCCCTCTCCCCCGAACTTCGATTGAACTTTCCCCACCGAATCTACTCGAAACCCATCGTCGACAGGGGAGAGGGCTGGGGTGAGGGGGTTTCTCAGCGAGAGCCGCGGCGTCCTCGCCCGCGGAACTCTTACAGCGATCGTAGATACTGCACCGCACACTGCATTTCTTCGACCGGCTGCGTGGCGTGGCGGCGTTCGAGCGTGAGCCATTCGCGATAGCCATGTTCTTCAAGCATGCCTAGTATCTCGGGAAAGTCGACCGTTCCTCGTCCGAGTTGAACTTCGTCGCTGGAGCCAGTCGATAAGTCACGCACCGCATCGACCGCATGCAGATGACTAATGTATTTGCCCGCCACTTCGACAAACTCACGCGGCGAGTTTCCGTGCGCTAGGAGCTGACCAGGGTGTAGATCGAGCCCCAGAGTTCCTTCCGGAAGCGAATCGACAAAGTCGCGCAACACGCTAGGGGAAACACTTGCCGCTTGGGCTGCCAACCGAACCCCTAGCCGATGCGAATGGCTAGCTAGAGTTTGCAGCACGTCGTCCAAGACGATACGTTCTGAGGCGGCTTCAGATTCAGGGAGCGAACCCAGGGTGCAGACAAGAATGCGGGCTCCCAGGTCTGAAGCGAAGCGCATCGCACCGATGGTGGCGTCCACCCGCTCTTGGAGTTGCTCGCTGCTAGAGAGTCCACGGCGGGTGAGGAAGGCCACGGATCCAACCCGCATATTCAGATCATCCAGCATCTTCCGCAGTTGTCGAAGCCCAGTTTCCGATAACTCCGCCGGACGCAGGTCTGTTCGGGCATCAATTTGCACCCCATCGCACCCCACTTGCGCGACGGTGTGCAATGCTTTCTTGAAGGGTTGCGCAAAGCCTGTTAACTGCGCCGCGATCCGAAATCCTACCACGAACTAAATTCCCCTTCCCAATGCTGCTAGGAATAGCGTTCCCTGCAGCCATTCCCTCGCCTAAAGCTCAATGATCTCCCTGCCCTCGTTGCTGATGATTCTATCTGTTCTGGCGGCTCCCGCCAGTGAGAATCGGCATGTCGATGCTGTCGAGATCTTTAGTTACAGCTTTGGTCCGGAGCGGGACGTCAATTACGATCTCTGGCCCGACCAATGGCGTCGGGAAATTGGTCCTGGCAAGCCCCACTATGTGGAAGTGCAACTGGTCGACGATCACCAAGCCGTCGAAGGTCGATGCTTAAGAGTCGACCTGAATGGCGGCGGGGCACTCCTCACAAGCCCGACGGTGGGGGTCACCGACAAGTTTAGCTACGTGGTCGATGCTCGGCTCAAGACCGAAAATCTCAACGGCAGTCGGGCCCAGTTGCGGATAGACTTTTGCGACGATAGCCCAGAGCGGAATGTCCTGCAGTCGTACAAGAGCGATTGGTATGGCAATACAGGCAAATGGACCAACCTGCGGATCGGCCCAGTCAGCATCACGAAACCAGGCGTGCGTCTGGCGCAGATTGCACTCGTTGTGGAAGAGGGCGAAGAAGTTGACTTGACGGGCAAAGTCTCGTTGGACGATATCTGGTTTGCCCGCTTGCCACGTATGGCCGTTCGAACCAATAGTCCGTTCAATGTTTATACCGACCCCAAACATGTGGTGGTCACTTGCGATCTGTCAGGCATTCTAGAGCAAGATCCAGATATTCGCTTCGAACTACTCGATGCCAGTAGCGGACGACTCGACGACGATACCGTGCAACTCGACGGGCGGTTAATCACCGAACGATTGAGTAAAGCTTCCGACATTATCAACGAATCGAAAGAACGCCCTAAGGGATACGCTGGTAGTACTCATTGGCGACCACCTATCAAGGGATCTGGGTTCTACCGCGTGCGTGTTTCCATGCAAACGGCGCGAGGCACGCTGAAGGCCCACGTGATTTCGATCGCCGTCGTTCCTCCGCTGGCTCACAAGAGCCAGGGCGAATTCGGTTGGTCGCTAGCCGGGGACGAGCTTCCCATATCGTTTAACAACCTAGAAAAGCTGCTGCCCCGCGTTGCCGTTAATTGGGTGAAGCTACCGGTGTGGTATGGCGAGTCGGAGCCCGAGCGTGGCGAACAATTGGTTGAGTTCACCGAAAAGTTGGCTGCTAAGGATATCGATGTGGTCGGCGTTTTGGACCGACCTCCGGAAGATATAGATTTTGGGCGGGAGCTTCCCGCGGATATCACAATCGCAGATTTGCTAACGGGCGAAGATCCCTCTACTTGGTTGCCTTCGCTCGACGAGGTGTTAACCAGGCTGTCCCTACGCGTCCGCTGGTGGCAATTGGGCGTGGACGACGATACCAGCTTCTCCGATTTTCCCGAGCTTGAGGCAGAAATCGAAAAGCTACGCGGATATATGTTCCGGTTTGGGCAGGATATCAGCTTGGGTATTGGTTGGCCTTGGACCAAATACACTACCTCGGAGGCACGTCCCTCCTGGGAATTCCAACAATACTCGGTGAGCCCCTCCTTCACGGGTGCCGAGATCGAGAACTACATGCGAATGCCACGTCGCAGGAATCTGGCACGGTGGATCTTGGTCGATCCACTAGATCGAGATCATTACACGCTCGAAACGCGGACCCGGGATTTAGTGGAGCAGATGATTGCTGCCAAGATTCATGGCGCCGAAGGCATCTTCATTGACAGACCGTTTGATGACCTTCGCGGGATCATGACCGACGAAGGAACTCCCGGTGAATTGCTGCTGCCCTGGCGGACCACCTCAGCTCTTTTGAGCGGCGCTCGTTACCTTGGGCAAGTTCGAATGCCCGCGGGGAGCGAAAATCGCATCTTTGAATCGGACGATGGTCAAGTGATCATGGCTTTATGGAATCGATCGGCGACCACCGAAAAGATCTACCTTGGCGACGATGTGGAACTTGTCGACGTTTGGGGCCGCAAGCGAGAGCTTCGCCAAGAAGGACACCGCCAAGTCATCCAGGTAGCCAACTTGCCCCAATTTATTGTTGGGCTGAATTCCCACGTGGCACGTTGGCGAATGGCAGCCCACATCCTCAATCCAAACATTCCTAGCGTTTTCGGTTCCAGTCATCCGAATGATCTTGAAATCACTAATACCTACCCACAAGGTGCGGGTGGCAACGTGCGAATTGTTGGCCCTGAGGGCTGGCAGATACTCCCCACTAAAGTTGATTTCAAATTAGGTGCTGGGGAAAAAGCCAAGCGTCCGTTTCAAATCATGTTGCCTTTCAATGCGGTAAGCGGCATTGCTCCGCTACGGGCAGATTTCGAATTGGCAGCCGATCGCCAATACAAGTTTAGCGTCTATCGCGAAGTCACTGTGGGCGATAGGAACATCGAACTCGAGTTACATACGCGAATGGAAGAAAACGGAGGTTTGGTCGTGGAGCAGCGGATGGTCAATCACGGCGCCGAGCCTGTCGACTTCAAGTGCCTGCTGTATGCATCGGGCCGTCGGCGTCAGCGGATGCACGTTTTTCGCCTGACGAGTAGTGTCGATATCAAGACCTACCGGTATCCGGATGCTCAGAGTTTAGTTGGACAAGAGCTCTGGCTCCGCGTCGAAGAACAGGGCGGCAATCGCGTGCTCAACTATCGGACAATTGTCGAACAATAGGGCACGTGAGAAGTTCTAAGGCCGAATGTAGGCAAACGCGACTAGCCGTGAATACGCGATTTGTAATGGAACCCCCATCAGCCGCTCACTTCTAGCGGTTCTTGTCGTAAGAAATGTCAGCCGTTAGGATGATGGATTCGATTCCCATAAGTGACTCTCGCGGTAGAAAACTCCTCAATGGCAACCGTCTCAAATATCGTTGAAAGTATGCAAAGCTTCGCCCCTGCGGCGCTTGCTGAGGAATGGGACAATGTTGGCTTGCTCGTTGGGAGCGGAAAGTGGAGTGTCGAGAAGGTCCTAACGTGTTTGACCATCACGCCTACTACTGTGGCCGAAGCGATTGAAAAACGCGCCGACATGATCGTGTCGCATCATCCCCTGCCCTTTCAACCCCTGAAGTCCATCACCCCCGAAACTACCGCTGGTGGATTACTGCTGGATTTGATCTCTGCAAAGATTGCCGTGTATAGTCCGCACACGGCATTCGACTCGGCACAAGCTGGGATCAATCAACACTTGGCCATCGGTTTCGGCCTGCAGCAAATCGAACCGTTGGTGCCCTTGCCTTCCAGCGAAGAACTAGACGTTGGCTCGGGACGCATTGGATCAACAGGCGGAGTGACGTTGTTAGAATTGGCCGAGCGAGTCAAGTCATTCCTAGACATCGATGTAGTGCGAGTTGTTGGTAGCGACGATCAAATCGTCGATTCAGTGGCCATTGCCTGTGGTAGCGGTGGAAGTTTTCTACAATCAGCCATCGATCGTGATTGTGACTGTCTGGTGACGGGAGAGATCACTTTCCATGGGTGTCTAGAAGCTGAAGCCCGCGGCGTAGGGCTAGTCTTACCTGGCCATTTTGCTAGCGAACGTTTCGCACTTCTCTCTCTGGCCGACTACCTCTGCGAGCAAGTTCCAGGCATCGAAGCTTGGGCCAGTCAGCAAGAAAAAGACCCTCTGCGAACCATCTAAGCAGTTCCACGCTGCCTTATTAGGCTGAGTTGACCCTTAGGGGGGGCGATCTAAAATGGGGTGTTGCACGATGACGTATTGTGATTGTTACATGAGTTTAACGTAGGAACGAGATGAATTCTTCGAATCGTGACCCGTCTTTGGACATGGAGATTCCCCGTTATCTAACGGCTCTCCCCGTTTTTAACGAATGTAACCATGTCACCGAGGTTCTCGACGAAGTCGTGAAGTATGCGACCGATGTGCTGGTTGTGGACGATGGGTCTACGGACTGCACTCGCGAATATCTGGCGGGTCGAGATGATCTGAACATCGTCGTCCACCCAGAAAACCGAGGCTATGGAGCGGCCCTGCAAACTGCTTTCGATTTTGCAATTGTGCATCGCTACGATGTGTTGGTCACGATCGATTGCGATGGCCAGCACGAACCTCAGCTGATCTCAAAACTGGCAATGAGATGCAACGAGGCGGATATTGTCTCTGGCAGCCGCTATTTGAACAAGTTTGAAGATCGCGAAGGAAAAGTGCCAGCCGATCGACGACGCATCAATCAGATGGTTACCGAGCAGCTCAATCGACGATTGGGAATGAATTTAACGGACGCCTTCTGTGGGCTTAAGGCCTATCGCACCAGCGCACTGGCCAAGCTGGAATTGCAAGAGACTGGCTATGCCATGCCGCTTGAGCTGTGGGTCCAAGCTGCCAAGCACGGGCTCTGCGTCGAAGAAGCGGCTGTGCCACTAATCTACTTGGATGAAGATCGCAGCTTCGGTGGCACTCTGGATGCTGCTGATATTCGGCTGAATTATTATCGAGACGTCATCGATCGCGCCATTGCTGTCGCAGACCTCGCCGAGGTAGAAGACCTGCCGGAACCATTGTGCGGTAGCGAGTTGGGATCTACTTCATGAACAAATCGATCCGGTATCGCCGGTATCGTGCTCCCGCAGGCGATGGCCAAGTGCTCTGCGACCCTTCTTGGAATTCGCTCCCCCAACAAATTGAACAGAACCGTTCTGAGCTGGCTGATTGTGATTTATCAATTGGCGGTAAGTCTTTGGCGGCAATGCGGGAAGAGGCACGAAAGTTCTTGGTCTCCGCTGCCAAGACTTACACAGGCACTTACTCTGATACATCGCAGCAGCGAGCTCTTGCAGGTCCGCTAGTTGTTACCGGGCATCAGCCTGGATTGCATCATCCGGGCGTCTGGCTCAAGAATTTTGCCGCTGGAAGGCTTGCCAAGCGAGTCGCTGGGTCTGCCATCAATATCGTTATCGATAGCGATTTGTGCCGTGCCACTGCCATGCCTGTGCCTACAGGCACGGCGGACGACCCGCGTCTGGTCAATGTCCCTTGGGACAAATCTAGTCGCACAGTGCCCTACGAAGAACGGCTCATCAACAATCCGGAGACGTGGAACTCTTTTGGCAAAGCTGCTACTAGAACGATCGCTCCGCTAATTTCCAGCCCACTGTTACAGGAGTGGTGGCCCGAAGTACTTCGGCTCGGTGTAAACCGTAACCTAGGCGAAACGCTTTCGCAGGCTCGTCATTTGCTGGAGCTTTCGTGGGGCAACGAAACCTGGGAAGTCCCCTACAGCCACGTCTGTCGCTCGGAGACTTTCCATCGATTTGTGCTTCACTTACTCAGCAATGCGGAAGCCTTTCGCACGATCTACAATCGAGCTCTCGCCGAGTATCGAAACGAGCACCGTCTGCGCAATCAGGCACAGCCGGTGCCCGATCTCAGTGAAGAAGAGGGGTGGATCGAATCGCCTTTGTGGGTCTGGTCGAGTGAATCTCCCACGCGGCGGCCCCTGTATGTTTCTCAGAGTGACGGCGGATTGAAACTGACCGACCGAGCAGATTTTCACACAAGGCTAGAGAATATTCTAACTGGATCTACAGAGAAGGGACTCCATCAACTCCAGGCTCTAGAAAACGAAGGAATCAAGCTCCGTACACGGGCCCTGACGACGACGATGTTTGCTCGTCTATTCTTGTCCGATATCTTCATTCATGGGATTGGCGGCGCAAAGTACGATCAGGTAACGGACGAAATCTGTTCAGAATTTTTTGGCATTCGTCCCCCGACGCACGCGACGATTACGGGCACGTTGCGTTTGCCAATTGCCCATTCCAAAGCGAGTCCGGGGTACTACCGCGAGACGCGACAGGAACTGCGCAACTTACGCTATCACCCAGAAGTAACCATTGACCGCGACCAACTCAGCGAAGCCCAGCAAAGACAATTTGACAAATTGTCCGCAGAAAAACGCAAATGGATAACACTTGATAAGACGCCTGAGAATTGTGAGCAAAGGCACAAAGCCATTGAGCAAATAAATCGCCAGTTGAATGATTTGGCGGTCAGTCGTCGTGAAGAAATTGTCAAGGAATTGGCAGAATTAGATCACCGAATACGTGCAGATCGGTTGTTAGAGTCGCGAGAGTATCCCTTTTGCCTATTTCCGCAATTGACCATTCAAGATTTTCTTCTGGATTTCACGGCCTCCATCCCTTAACCTCAACTGCAGACGAATGCGATTCAACATTGCTTGGCACGCAATTGATAAGCACGGTTTCGTCAGGTCATGAGTTTGCAAGTTCGGCACAACAGAGGCAGCGGAACTTTGAGCAACCCTGCTGAAAGTCCCGCCGCGGGAAAGGATGGCCGCTATGCAGGATATCAGGAAATCTGATCGTCCATCCGCCCTACCCTTGCGCGTTGGCAAAGAGTCAGCGTTATTGGGGCAACGTTCAACACTTCTCCAAGATCTCGGAGACGGTGTGCAACTGGTCGCAGGCAATGCAGGTGATCATGCGCTAGTATTGCAGCTATTGATCCAAGCCTACCAATCGGACGTCGGTGAGGATTTTCAAAGTCGGCTGGACGACCCTGGATACGAGCCCAGCGACCGGGTCTTGCTGGTGCGATCGGGAGATTTGATTGGTCACGTCCAAATCTCGAAACACATCGGATGGTTCCAACAGCAACGTTGTGCGGTTGCTAAGTTCCAAGACTTTGTGACGCTCCCAGAATATCGCGGTTCAAACTACGACCGGTCCTTGCTTAAGGTCTCCGAAGAAACCGCCGCTCGGGAAGGTGCCATAGTAGGCTTTGTGCGAACGGACCAACCCGACTGGTTCCGGCGGCAGGGCTGGAGTGTTTGTCGAGGGCAAGGTCATACGCAAGCCAGCACCCATAGCATCCTCTCGCATTTCGATGCCCAATGGGCTATCCCGCGTCGCAAGCGCTCGTCGTTGGAAGTGCGCTCCTGGCGCCATTTTGAAGCCGACAGCCTGCGAAGCCTGTACCACCAGCTTTGCCCGAACATGTGGGGAAGTTTGCAACGCAGCGAGCAAACCTGGCAATGGCTACTCGGTCGTAAAGCTCACGACCAGATCCTGATTGCCGTCAAACGAAGCGGAAAGGCTCCTACCGCGCCCCATGCAGGCCAAGCTCCGCACATTGTAGGTTATGCAATTACTCGCGACGCAGCCATCGTCGAAATGTTCACGCTGCCCGGATATCCTGCGGCCGCATCGCAATTGGTGGCACGCGCGTGCCGGGATGCCATTGATCGCGATCATCGTTTTCTATCACTGCACACCCCAGCAGCCGATCCAATGCACGAATTACTCGTTACGGCCGGGGGGAGCTGGAATTCGGATTCAGAGGCTAACGGTGGCGTCGGCATGATGAAGCTACTTGCGCCCCAACGCTGGGTGGAACGCATGTATCCAATCTTTCATCAGCGGACGCGCGAGGCAGGCATCAGCACTTCGCAGCAGATTGAGTTTTGCATGGAAGAACACTCTCAGCAATTCGTCCTCACTCGACGCAGTGCCCGACTTGAGCCGACTGCTTCTCCTGATCCAACCGTTCGGTGCAGTTGGCATGCCTTCCAGAATCTGCTCTTGAGTAATCGCAGGTTTTCTGAGGCCGACGGCCAGGAGCCGCTGATCGTCCAGCAGCCGGAAACTCTCGGCACGTTGGCAGCTTTGTTTAGTCCGAAGCTGCTTTGGCAGTCGCCGCTGGAACAACTAAGGCTGTAGACGCAGGCAGCCGAAGCAACACGCCAGCTGCTTAACTTTTTGGGGCTCAATCTTCCGGTGCCAAATAGCCGGCACTCGATTGGAAATACTTCTGCCGACGTTGCCAGCTATCCTCCAACTCGGTCTCTTCGTGCTGTTTGCGCAGGTCTGCCAGGCTGGCGTTGCATAGCCGACAGCCAACAGCTTCTACATGAAAGTTCACATAGCTGCTGTGTTCTGGATCGAGCACTTCCAGCAAGTAGCTACCCAAGAGCGCACGATCTGGACAACTAAGTCGATGGCGTCGCCAAATGGCACCGAGCGAATGCACACCCGCGTCGCGCTCACCCACGAGCTGCGCCAATTGCTCGCTCAAACCATCGTCCTCGCGCAGCAGACTTTCGACGGCAGTCATTTGCTCGGGCGGCAACGACTCGTCGAGAAAGGCTTCAAGCTGAGCTTTGGTGAATTGATTACTCATGTAATTCTGGAAACACGTCCTCGTTGAGTCTCGATCCACGAACTACTTTGCGCAGTCGTTCGAGAAAGTCGTACTTAAAATTCGCCACCTGCTGTTCCGAGAGATCAATCGACTCGGCAACCTGCTTGTTACCTAAACCGACAACAAACAGGAGCTCCATGCATTGGATTTTCTTCCAATCTTGTTGATCTTGCCACCGCTCGAGTTGTTCTCGCATGGCATCGGCAATGGCATCTTCTTCCATGCCGCGACGTTCGCCACTGCGGGCAATACTACTTGCCACACGGGCCTTGCCCACAGGTTCCCAATTGCCACTGGAATCGTCTCCGGTGGAGAGCGGTACGGCAGGACGGCGGCCCTCTCGACGCAAGTAATCGGTCAGCTTGTGGGCGGCAATGGAGAAGAGCCAACTTTCCAATGGCCTGGAAGTGTCGTAATTGGGCAAGCTGCGGAGGAATCCGATAAAGGTTTCCTGCACCACATCTTCGCTGGCCGCCCGACGATGCAGGCGACTCTCGACGAACGAGAGCAAACGCCCCTCGTATTGCGCGATGAGTTTATCCCATGCATCAGGCTTCCCCTGACGGATTTCCTGCACCAGAAGTACATCGGGATTGGACAAATCTTGGTTTCCCCGGCAACGGACGATTGTGGAATCAATGTGCACCAGCCAGTTATTGGTCCTGCTCCCATTCAGGAAGGGGTAGGGGGGATTGAGCTTGTGGGCAGCTCGCCCTCACCTAGCCTCTACCCAGGGGGGAGAGGACCATTCTTTAATTGCGGCTTAAGGCACGTCTCGCTGGTATTCTGCACGCTCAAGCAAAAACCAACAGAGCAACAGCGATTATCGCCACTGGCAGGCCAACTAGCAACCGCTTCGTATAGTAGCCGCGGGTCCACGTATCCACCTGCAGCAGAGAATAGCAAATGGCGAGCCCACTCAGCACCATCGCAGCGATCCTCGAAACCATGCCTCGTCCCTGCCGACGTTGGTAGGCAATCCAGTCGCTGCGCAGCTCTTGTTCGACACTGCCGTCAAACTCCATCAAAACATGCACTGTCTTCATGGTTCCAACCGAAGAATCGACCAGGGTGGTATGGCTCTCGCGACAAATCTCCTTCATCACGAAACTAAGCGGAATGCCAAGCTCCGCCAGTGATGCCCCACGGATATCCGCTTTCTGGGTGGCAGGTAGGATCTTCGTCAGCCGCTCGCGAACTTCTTCCTCGAATTTCTCTTCGAGCTGATCAAAGCACTCATCCTCGCTGTAGAACGGATCGGATTGGACAACAACTCGATAGACATTGCCAACCGGCTTGGGCTTATTCGTCACCCAATCGGGCGGATCGAGAGCGATCAATTCTTCGGAATCCTCTTCGGCCTGCTCAGCAGCTTTCGCCGCTTGACGAACCACCGGGGATTTTTCTGCTTCGCCATCGAGATCGATGCGGCTCTTGGTCAGTTCCTCCCAGAGCTCCGCGGTGGGACGCTCAGGGCGACTGATCGTAAGCGCTGGAGTAGTGGCTGAAGATGGGCTTTCGGCGTTGGTTAGCTTTGCTTTTACCCGCTCGTTAGCAATTGCTTGTACTTTGACTGCTTCTGCCCTTGCTTCCGCCCCAATCTGATCTGCTTGTTGGTGTTCATACTTGGCAGTCAAAAACCACAAGAATAGCGGCAGGCCGATGAGCACCCCTAGCGGCCACCATTGCCCTCTGCATGCGCGAAAGATCATGACCGCAAGAAGCAATAGCAGTAGGGGAATCAAGATCAGGACACAGATTGCCACGGACATAATTAAACCTCCATCTCAGAGAGTGCGCGTCTCCGACTGGGAGGCATCCACGGACTAGATAGTTGTACGGCCAGCGCCGTGGCGGCAGCGGTAAGCATGCCGACTGGCTGGGGGAACCACCACACAAAATGCAACATCCACGCTACCAGTCCGCACCAGACGATTCTCCAAAGACCTACACGACTGCTGCGAGAATAGTCACTCTGACGCCACCAAGCGAGCGTGACAAACAGGATCGCAAAGTAGCCGACAAAAACTTGCATCGGTACTGTTACAAGTCCAGCCTGGTAGCCCTCAGCCAACGTCGGGCCAATAGGGTTTTCTAAGATGTTTGCCGTTAGAGTTCCCTCCGGGGCGATTCCAAGTTGTTGCGAGGCAGGGAGCATCAGCATCATTTGATCGGCAATGCTCCACGACACAACACCCACTAACGCGCCGAGTACCAGCATGGTGAAACGTAGGGGTGCCTGGTCTTCGACTCGTCCCTCGGTCAACTTGCCGGGGATCATCACAGCCCAACTGGAGAGCATGATCGTCAGCGTCAGCCATTGCTCTATGCCTTGGCCTAGGGATCCTAATAAGAGCGAACTGATTAGCATCGCGGCCACCACAGCCACCACGGCTGAGAGGAGCATGCTGCCTACCAAGTCCGTCACTCGCTCCCGCGTGGTTCGCTGGGCGAGGTGGTTTTGCAAGTGTTGCTGCCAGCTCTTACGGCGCTTTTTTTTTGAAGCTCTGTTCTGCTTTTCGGTTGGCCTTCCTGCTGCCCCCGGGCTCCGGTTCGCGACCGGCATCCCCTGGATCGGATGATCGGGGGACATCGACGGAGAGATCGACGAAGAGGAATGGTGAGGGTTGTCCACCAGGAGTCGTACCGCTCGATAAATCAAGTAGCAGAACCCCAGGATCATGAACAGGCCGAGCCACTCCGCACTCGTTGCAACTAAACCAATCACAACGACCACGCCGATAACACTCTTCAGCAGCGGATGCATGTCGCTGTTGCGAATACTCGATTCCGCTTCGTGAAGTCCTTTCTTAATTCCGGCCAGAATGGGTTCTTCTTCACTGGCTCCGTTTGCCGCCTGGCTGGTTTCTACCACGGTCACGGGAACGTAACCCTCAGCAAAGTTGCCAACCGGCAATTGTTTGGTCATCGCAGCGATACTGCTGAAGCGGGCGTCGGGATCTTTCGCCATGGCGCTTTGCACCAATGTTCGGAACGGCTCGTCGAGCGATTCCAAATCGGGTTCGGCAGTCAGATGTTTCATCAATACTTCGCCGACGCTCTCGCCTTCGAAGGGAACGTGGCCGGTAAGCATTTCGTAAAGGATGATGCCCAGGGCGTAGGTATCGATTTCTTTGCCGTAGCGACCGTTAGCGATCTCGGGGGCCATGTAGTGCACCGTGCCGACACTCTCGGTTTGGCCACTACGACGGCTGCAAGAGATAAACTTCGAGAGACCATAGTCACCGATCTTGACGGTGCCTTGATCCATAAAGATGTTGGCCGGCTTCAGGTCGCGATGCACAATGCCATGGTCGTGGAGGTGCGCAACACCGGCGGCCATGCCAGTGAACCAGTGCATTGCCAAATCTAAAGGCATGCCATGGGGGTGCCTCTCAATGGCCTCTTCCAACGATTCGCCTGCGACATATTCCATCACAACCCAGCGATCGTCTAAGTCGTCGCTGCGGATATCATAGAGGGCAATCAGGTTTGGATGTTTGAGATTCAAACAGTGCGTGACGCCGCGAAGCTCGATGTCCAGGTTGCGGCGGATAAGTTTCAACGCCACTTCTTTGCCGGCATCGGAAAGCGCGAAATAGACTTCTCCAAAACCACCGCGCCCTACACCACGCTTGATGGTATACCCTTCCAACGGACTTGAACCGCTGGCATAGGTATAGCGAGCAGCCGCTTTGGGCTGTTCGTCGGGCTCAGATTCCAGAGGCTTAACGTTCATCGGTTCTGTGACGGGTTGGGTAAGCACGATTGGTATTCGCCAATGTTAATTGTATCTTGTCTAAAACCTTGATTTCAAAGGCCAATTCATATGTCTTCGAAGCTGAGAGCCAGGTTTTCTGCCTCCAAACGGCAATTCGCGGGGAGTGGGGCCCCTATGTCGGCCGGTTCGCCGTCGATTTCCAGCGGATCGGCACTGCGAGCAAAAATTTCTTGGCCCCGGCGGAAGAGCACTAAATCCTTCTCCCAATCGCGGCACCGAATATGGCTATGCGATTGAGAGCCGAGAATGCAGCTATCGGCCATCAAAATGATGCCGTCGACCGCGGGTTCCAGTTTGTGGGGCGATTCGAGCGTGAGGATGGCCGTGGCACTGAGCGCGTGGGGCTTGCGGAATCTTATCTTCACGGATTCGCCAAGTTCGATTAGCGCTTCGTTACCCAACACCATGGGACCCGCCAGCTTTTGGCCATTGACGCTCACGTTATGCACGGGCGTAAGCACATAAGATTCGCCGTCGCGTTTCAGCGAAGCGTGTCGTCGCGAAAGATCGGCAAAAATTGGGATATCGACTTGGGCGGGTGAGGCCGGTTGGCCAATCATCACATCGTCGCCCAGGCAAATCAGGTATCCGCCGACACCGTCAATCCACGAGACTAACCGTTTGCCAGGTTCGTTGTTCGCTGTCATGGTATCTTCTTTGGCCGCGGCACCGTTGCGAGTTGACTTGAAGTGACGCAACTTCGCTGGTCGCACCCTTGCATTTGGAGCTTTATGGTTCACACGCGTGGCGTCCATCCCCACAGACTGCCAAGCCAGGCGACGTGCCTGCCGTGCGGCCTCGTGTTCGGGTGCTAATTCTATCAGCGACTCGGCTAGGGTGAGAACCGTAGTCCAGTTCTCTTCTCCGAGGGCCTCGTGCAGGGCGGTGTTGATTTGGGAGATTCGATCGCCATCGGCTCGCAATCGTTCCTGACGTTGCGAGATTTCGTCGGCGAGGGAATCTTCTGGGTCGGGCAATAGTAGCTTGGCTCGCTGCAGGTTTTCGTCGGCAGCACGCACTTTGCCATGGCGGGCGAGTTGCTTGGATCGAGAAATTAGCCCGATGATCAGCTTCCAGGCTCGTCGTTCTTGACCGCCCAGGTGACGTCGTTGGAGCTTGTTGATTTGCTCGCTGGCCATCGTTGTTTCTCCACAGGCAAGGTAGTGTCTCACACGCTGGAGGCAACGTTCGGCATAGGCCTGGCGAATCTCGCCTAGCTGCTGTTCACTTCCCCCTAGTTGAGCAGCGAGACGCATGTCCTGCCAACCGGCTGAACTTTCGTTGGCCTCGATCCGCTGCTGGGCACGCTCCGCAAGAAGTGTAGCTACCTCTTGAGAGAGTCGCTTGGCGGGAAGAAAATCACGCACAGATTCTTGTTGCAATAGGGCAGTTGCTTCGTCCCAACGTCCAGCTTTCAAGGCTCGACGTGCGTCCCAGATTTTCATTCTCCAAGATGGGAACATAGTGCACCTGCGAAAGACAAAGGGTGGCCAGAGTTCTAATTTTCCCGAGAAGGGCCCGAGAAGGGAACGTTATTGAAGAAAACGGTAGCCCCAATATCCCCCTCCCCCGTCTTCGGGGGAGGGGACAGATGAGGGGGGCATTCGTCTCACTACTTCTCGTCGACGTAGCTAGCTACGGCAATCTTCGAGTCGCTATCAACGTCGAGTTGAAAGTAATCGGCTACCTGCTCCGTGATGTCCTCAGCAGAAGGGCCTTCCAGCTGGATTTCATCCTGGAAGTTGGTGTCCGCATCCGCCAACTTCGCGGCCACATCCAAACGGGCACGAATATCGACGATCAGACCCTTGGCTCGTGCCAACTGGCTATCGTCAAGTTGCAGATCACTGGAAGCCTGAGCCACTTCAACAAGCTTTAACTTGGCCTGCAGGTTTTCTACTTCGACCAGCAGCTGTCGTTGCGAGCTCATCATGGTCGCCAGCTTCTGGCGGGCCGCATCAAGATTGCGTTGACGCGCATCACGCATGTCGCTCAAGCTACCCAGAGTGGCATCGGACGTCTTGAAACGAGCAAAGCGTCGCGACAAATCTTGCTTCACTTCGCCTGCTGTATACTGGTGGCCCGCATAGCGGAAGACACTCTTGCCAGTTTGCAGGTCGGATTGCAAACGGATAATGTCCGACTTCTCTTTGCTCTTTTTCGTCTCAGACTTCTTAATCCGCTCGTCAAGATTCGCTACTTCAACTTCTTCTTTAGCGATCACGTGCATTGAGCGACGAATCTCTGGTTCCAGATCACGCACCATTTTCCGAGCCCGATCGATCTGGAATTCGATGGGGACACTATCTTCGACTGCCTGCGAGACACGCTCTGCAGAAGTGCTCATGTAACTGGTCGCACTAGATCCGAAGACCAACATGGACAGAATCGTTACGGCGGCGACGCTAACAACTAGTTTCTTAATCATGGTTTTGCCCTCCTCAGGCAGTAAACTTGGGCCCCGGGCAGGAGCCGGGAAGAAAATTTCAATGCTTTCTTGCAAACTGGGATGCCGATGAATTGATCCCTACAAGGAGTTCTTCGCGGTCGCCTAGAACTTCTTGGGGATCTGAAGAGAAAAAACCAAAATTGATGGATTTCGTCCGATGTCCTGATTTTTGCGAGGAGATGCGAACCGAAGTGCCCGATACTACGTAGCCGAAACGGGTCGATGTTGACCAAGCTCGGGAAAATAGCTCTGCTTAAGCGATAAGAAGTCCACTGTCCCAGTGTTCTACAGGTTTTTTACCTCTAAGGAGGGGTTCGTGTTACGTTTCACAGCACTAATTACAGCAATTTCGGCGGCCTGCGTGATGTTACTCGCCACAGGTTGCACTAAACCGGGGGCTAGCGTCTCTCCCGAGACGATTAAGAAGCACAAAACCCGCTTCGTCATGCTGGAGGAGCCCGAGGATGGCCTGCAGACGGTCGTCGACGTCCGTCACGCTCTGCTGGGCACCGAAGAGGCTGTGCACGTCCACGACCACGGCGATGAAGACGCTGAGGGCGAAGCAACGGACCATGGCGAACACCATGGTGAACACCAGGAAGGCGAGGGGCACGACGGCGACGGCCACAATGGGAACGGTGAGGACCACGCTGGCCACGACCACGACGATCACTCCGGGCACGACCACGGCGACCATGCAGAACACGGTCACGGTGCCGAGGCGATCGGAGCAATGGAAGTGATCGTTGTTGGGCAAATCGGTGGCCTGACAAATCCCTGGGAGAGTACCCAGCCCGACTATCCATTTGCGAAAAACGAGGCAATGTTTTTCCTAGCGGACCCCGGTGCCGTGGCAATGCGCGAGGCCAGTGGCCACGTTCATGCTCCCGGCGAAGAGTGTGCCTTTTGTGCTGCTCATGCTGCCGAGACCTCAGAGATGCTGGCGATGGTCCGCTTCCTGGGCGACGGCGGCAAGGTACTTCCGCTGGAAGTCAAACAACTCGTGGACGTAGAACCGCAAGACACGGTCGTCGTCAAGGGTACCGCTCGCATCATTGAGGGTGGTATGATGGTGATCGACGCCGACGGCATCTATCTGCGGAATTGATTGATCCAATAATTCAAAGACTAACTAAATCATTTCTAATAGATTTTTTCAAAGGACCTATTCGATGATCGCTAACAGCAAACTTCTATTCACACTCTCGCTCCTATTCTGTTTTGCCCTTGCCAACACAGGTACTATAACAGCCGAACAAGTTGCCACTGACAAACAAGAGAAGTCGGACACGTCGAGCAAGGAGTCAGCTGACCACGATGATCACAGTGATCACGACCATGATCATGCGAAAGATGACAAGAAGTCCAAAGATAAGAAGAGACCGAAAACCAAGCTGAAGATTGGCAAAGACGATACCGTCATTACCGTGGGCAACATGCACTGTAAGCATTGTGCCAAGAAGATCGCCAGCAAGCTTTATACAGTGAAGGGTGTCGTCAAAGTACGGACCGATGTCAAAGCCGACGTCGCAATCGTAACTCCGCAGAAGAAGAAGCAGCTGAAGACTAAGTCCCTCTGGTCCGCTTCGCAGAAGGCCGGATTCCAACCCGTGATGCTCGAGGGGCCTGCCGGCAAGTTTGAGCCAGACGAAAAAACGAAGGCTCCAAAGCCAGTACCAAAGAAAGATGAGAAGAAAACTGCGGAGGAGTCCAAAGAGAAAGAATCTTCGGCTCCTGCCTCTTCGTAAGCTTATTCCCTAGTACGTTCCAGCAGCTAAGGACTCGGTTAGCTAAATAGCCGGAGGCAGGTGTGCCTCCGGCTATATGTTGGACCCTAGTTCTTGTTGGCGGACACTAGTTCTTCGTAGTAGTTAACTGATTCAGAGGCATCCGGTTCTGTCTTAACCGTGGTCAGACACCCACAAGTGCAGAGGAATTCCGGATACTCATGGCGACCACTATCGAGAAGGCGACCACCCGCCGTGGCTATTTGATGCGGGCAGAATGTACTGTTCCCCGACCTCGGGAAGAGGTTTTTGACTTCTTCTCCGATGCGATGCAGTTAGAACGCATCACGCCGCCCATTTTAAACTTTCATGTGCTGACGCCAGAACCGATCGAAATGGAGGCTGGCCGCACGATCGATTACCGCCTCCGAGTCCGCGGCATTCCAATTCGCTGGACATCGGAGATTAGCGTCTGGGAGCCCCACACACGGTTTGTAGATCAACAACTGCGAGGGCCCTACTCGCATTGGCATCACGAACACTTGTTCGAGGACTGCGAGGATGGCACACGTGTGATCGATATCGTCCACTACGGCGTGCCCGGCGGGGCCTTGCTGCACGGACTCTTCGTCCGGCGAGATCTGATCAAGATTTTCACTTACCGCCAGGAGACGATGTTGGGGATCTTTGCCAACTCGCGCCCTACGTCCGAGGCAACCAGTGTCTAAGCTGGTTGGCCAGCGTACTTCTTCTGGTATTCTTCGTTGATCCAATTGTAGGTCCGCTCCATGCCGTCGCGGAGCTTAATGCCAGGTGCCCAACCGAGATGCTTTTGGATGAGCGTGTTGTCGCTATTGCGACCGTTCACTCCCTTAGGGGCCGACAGGTTGTGATCGTGTTTGAGATCAACGCCAGCGATCTCTTCGACCATCTCCGCCAAACCGACGATTGTGGTCAGTTCGTCTGAACCCAAGTTGATCGGCTCTAGAATATCGCTATCCATAATCATGCGGATGCCTTTGACGCAGTCGTCAATGTACATAAAGCTACGGGTCTGTTTGCCGTCGCCCCAAATCTCGATTTCTTTGGCATCTTTGTCCTTGGCGATGATCACCTTGCGGCAGATCGCAGCAGGGGCTTTTTCTCGTCCGCCTTCCCAGGTGCCATAGGGTCCATAAACGTTGTGGAAGCGGGCGACCCGTGTGCGGAGTCCGTAATCTTCGCGAAAGTGGCGGCACATGCGTTCACTGAACAGCTTCTCCCAACCGTAGCCATCTTCCGGCATCGCGGGATAAGCGTCTTCTTCCTTCAAGGGCACAACATCTTCGCTGACTTGCTTGTCAGCGTTGTAAACACAAGCGCTCGAGGCGTAGAAGAATCGCTCTACGTCCGATTGCTGCGATGCTTGGAGCAAGTGGGTATTGATCAGAACCGAGAGCATGCAGAGGGCTTTGTTGTTTTCAATAAAGCCCATGCCGCCCATGTCAGCTGCCAGATTGTACACATCGTCCATACCTTCGCAGGCCGTCTTGCAGTTGGCGATGTCCTTGAGGTCGGCGACAACATTCTCCGCCTCATCAGCAACCTGATACCACTGGTCCTGGGGCTTAATATCGACGCAGCGTACCTTATGGCCATCCTTGAGAAGATCACGAACCAAGTGACCACCGATAAAACCGCCTCCACCAGCAACCAATACGTTTCTACTACTCATGTGTGGAATTCCTTCGAAAGATGGATGCCGCCCTGGTCGAGATCACTTTGGGATCACTACGGGATCACTCTCGAGGGCGATCAGCAGAGGGGCGTAATGTGTTTGTAGGGAAACTCGTATTATATCTCGGTAAAAAGGGTTGTAAACCATTCTGCGGGCTGTCCTCACGCCTCAGGCTCCGGGGCAGTGGCCACGGCAGCACAGGTGTCGAATGAGAAGTTTGCCAGCATCATCTGCAGCTTGTCTTTGGTGGTCTTCAATCCTGTATAAGACTTGAATCGTCGCCACGCAGACATCGGCACTGAGGGGCAATCTGCGGCGAAATCGCGGGGATGCAAGTACGTGACCACCGGGATACCGTTCGCTTCGAACTTGTTGAATCCATGGCGAATCAGCCACTGGGGCAAGAGCCGCAAATAGCCTCCGCCACTGAACGGCAATCGGGTCAGCCCCAGATTCAAGACGCTCATCGGCAGCTCACGGATCGTTCGGCCGGAGGGGGTCCCTGAGAAATCGTGGGCCTCCTGCGGGCACGGATATCCCCCGTGAGCACGTTGGGCTGGGAAAAAACTGGCGTCGTAGGTGAAACCCATATCGATTAGTTCGTCGAGAGCCCATTCGGCTCCTGGAGTGATAGAGAAACTTGGAGCTCGATAACCAACCACCTGTTTTCCTGTTTGCTGTTCAAGAAGATTCTTGGTCCGAGATGTCTCCTCGCGAAATTCTTCTGGGGTCAGTTGATCAACTCGCGTGTGCCAAAAAGAATGGCAGGCAATCTCATGCCCGGCCGCAGCAATCTTTGGAGCTAGCTGAGGGTATCGGTCTGCAACCCAACCTAGGATAAAGAACGTCGCCCGCGTGTCGTGCTCTCCCAGCGCATCGACAATCCACTGCGTATATTCCTCGACCAAAGTCGGAAACGTATCCCACTCATTCGGATCGGCAACCGCCTCGATCCCCACCAGATGGAACCAGTCCTCGATATCGAACGACAAGGCATGCTTTAGTTGACTGTCAGGCATCGGTACTCTTAGGAAGGTTCTTCGTCAATTCTGGATGGAGGTTTCAAAACGCATCATGATCGGCATAGGAAAAGTACCAGTTCTCAAGCTGGGCTGCCGCGAACGGTTCTTGGGCTAGTGGCTTGGGATACACCAGCATGTGATAAGTCTCGGAATCGTTCGCTAGGTACTTGCCATAGGTATCGCCCCATTGATCAATGAAAAGAGACCGTTCCAATGCCAACATCACTTCGGCTTCGTGTCGGTGGGCATGCTGCTCTGCCTCGGCAATAAGGCTGTTGACCTGTTCCAAAGAAGCACTCGGCAAAGCGGCAATATCTAAGACGATGCCCGCGCGAATGTTGTTCCCACGTTCGACTAAGGCCGTTATCAATCCGGCAACGAGCCTGCCCTCAGAGCGAATTGCTGTAAGACGGTACTTGGTGCCGTCGAGTGTCGTTCGGAATCGTCGTCGGAACTGTTCCACAGTCCAATCCTGACGCACTAAATCATTGTCTGGCGAATTCAGTAGTGCCACTATTTCTTCGACGTCGCTCGATTCCAGTGAAATCTCTTCGATCGGAACATCCTGCGCTGGTTCTCGGCCAAGCAAAAATTGGTAAATCGCGTCGCTTGGGCCACAAAATGGCGCCAGCAACCCTGCTCCTTTGTGCTTGGCGAGCAGCCTAAAAGGGCGTAACGGTCGCAATCGGAGCGGCATTTTGCTGACCAGTGCGAAGCCCAGCTTTTGGTGTCCCTCGGCCACATCGGCCTGACGTGTAGCGGTAAAGATTAGGTCGATCTCTGCGGTTCGCATGCCACGGATCATTCCCAACACCAACTGGGGATAAATCATCAGCTTGCGGTACTCCGGCATCACATACAGGTGCGACCAGTAGCCCGCCAATTTCATCGTGCTTGAGTTGTCTTCTTGGGGCCACCGCATGTGGCGAAGATAGAGCATGGTGATCCCGACCGGTTCATTGCCAACATAAGCGAGCCAAGTCCGCGTACAACTCGGGTCGAGTCCCCATAGATAAGCGTCGACCACTTGCTGACTGCGATCGATACCGTCGCGGGCCGAAAGGAGAGCAGTGACGTCTTTTAGGTCGGCAGGCGTTGCCTCGCGTACGATGATCTTGGCGTCGGAAGCAGCACCCATAATCGAACCAATTCGTAAATCAGCCGTTCTTTGCAGAGACAGCTTCTGCGATCGCTGCGACAGACGTGAGTTGGGGGATTTGCTCGGGATCGAAGGTATGACCAAACTTTTGCTCGAGTGCCAGAATCAGGTTCAAGTGACCCATCGAATCCCAGGCAGCAATCGTCTCTGGTGTCGATTCCGCGGTTACTTCCGAGGCATCGATAAAGAACACTTCGGCAATCGTTTGTCGTACTTCGTCGGTTACTTCGGCACTCATCACGAAACTCCTAAACTCTTATTCTGTCTGCAGTCGATCCACTCGGGTGGTCTTAGCGAAGCTTGGCTAAAATCCAATTCCCACAGCGATCCTGAATCGTTTTCTTCAATACACTGAAATTTGTTGTTGGCGTAGATCTCTTGAGCCGGAGCATTCTTGGCAGTGGGCACGAAGGGACCCAATAGCTTGCGTGCACCACTTTGCTCGGCGTGTTCGGCCAGGATTCCTAACATGGCAGTTTCGACTGTGCGACCAATGACCCGGCAGCTCATCAGAAACGTATCGATCATCCATTGCTCGCCCTCGTCGCGAACAATCATCACACCGACGATGCCATTGTCGCCGAATCGATCTTCCACACGTGCCCAATAAACCCGCACTTGGGGATCGGCTATGAAGGCTTGAATGTCCTGCTCGCTGTATCGGCGAGTTGTCATATTGAGTTGATTGGTCTTCTGTGTCAACTGTGCTACGCGAGGGCAACTCGCCTCGTCGGCCAGGCCGAAGCTCGCCACCATCTCGAGCGAGCGGTAGTAGTCTTCGATGGAGGTGACTGACGATTTCAGAGTGGCCCGCTCCTGTTGCTCGGCATAAATCTGGCTCCGTTTGCGATCTTCCGCAGAGACCTCCAATCGCTGGAACAAGGGGCAACTCTGCAAAGCCGTGGCATGCCCCAGGGGGGCGTCGGCATCGATATCAATGACCGTTACTTCGGGAAGCATTTCGCGAACAAATTCGCGTTCCACGGGGTTGTCGTCGATCAGCACTAGGGAATCGATTCCGATATTCAGCTCCTCAGCAATCTCGCGCAAGTTCTGTGCTTTGTCGGTCCAGTTGATCTTGAGTGCCGAAAAGTCTTTGCTCCTGAGCAGCATCTCGGGATGCTCGTCGATGGCTTCCAGTGCGTCGGCTTCGTTGTTCTTGCTGCAGACAGCCAACAAGATACCACGATTGATCAGGTCGCGTGCGGCTCTTTGTAATTGCAAGTAGGCGGCTCCGGGGTACTCGCCGCCCAGCTTGATACCGTTTATGCCATCTTCGCCGATGATCCCACCCCAGAGAGTATTGTCTAAATCGCAGACCAGGCACTTCGCCTGTTTGCCACGAATTGGCAACAAGTACCGCAGCCATTCATTAGCCAAGTGAATCAACGCATCGGCAGCAATTGGTAGCCGCGCCGTCAACCATTTGTGTTCGTCATGCCATCGTTCCCGGCCATGACGGGCAACCAGTTGTTCGTAATCTAGCACATGGACACCAGTGAACTCTCCGCAGAGTGTGGCAAGACCGGCGTTGATCTGTTCGATGGCGGCGAGCTGACCGTTGCTACACTGGGCATCGTGAATGCCGGCAGAAGCAAGCGGAGGTTTTTCCAAATTGTGAATCACTATATGGGCGGAACTACGAGAGCGTATCGTTGCAACCCACGTGCGATAGTCCTCGATAATCCGCGCGATGATTGCCCCTGCTTCTTTAGTTTCCAAATCGGTCCATTTAGACCAAAGCTCCGGCGCGAGATCACGAGTTTGAACGGCTAGCAACACCACGTCGGTGGGATCTTGATACAGCGTACTGTTGGGATCGAGAATTTCCTGCACGTAGCTATTGAACTGGCCGACTCGCACGGAGAGATCCATGCCATAGCAGAGCGCGCCGGCCCGGGCGAGCGGTACGACTGGCTCGACGGTAAACGAACGTAGAACCAACAAATTACAGGAGACGGTCGGCGGTGCATCGGAAAGCTTGCCAAAACGATCCACGATAAAGGGAGCCATGGCCAGCGATGGCTCCGTTCGCCACAGCCCCTTGAGCAACGCCAGTGCTCGGCCCACTTGCGAATCTGCAATGGCCTGGTCGATTTCTTTGCGCTTTTCGGCGGGCAAACTCATGACGATTCTGGGGGGGCTTCTACTAACTCAGTAAGCTGTCGGTTGGGTGTATAGAGCCAGGCAATCGGTCGGCCGTCGTAGGCCACTGCCGGCGTAGGACCGCTAACCAGGAGGCATTTCTGAGCTCGCAGGTGCTCGATGGCTAGCTCAATGTCTGGGACTTCATAGCAAATATGGTATAGGCTGAGCCCCTTGGCGAGCACACGCTCGACTTGGGATCCCTCGGCCAGCGGAGCTACCAATTCCAACGCAGGATCGTCCGGTGCGGCAGTTTCGATGAATGCGACTTGAGCTTGTTGCTCCGGATCATCGAAGGGGCCACGTACCAACTTGTACCCGAACGTATCGGTGTATAACGCTAGGGCCTGGTCCATATCGCGAACAGCGACGCCAATATGATCAACACGAAACTTCGGCATGTTCACTCGTTACTTTCTATAGGAGCACCAGGCACGTTGCGCACCATGATGTCGGTGAACTCTTCGATCATGGCTTGTTGTTGGTAGTTCTCTTGCACAATTTTAGCCGCCCGATTACCCATTTCGCGGAGTTTCTCCTGCGGCAGGGCAAGAATCATGTCCAACGTTTCTATCAGTTTGTCGACATCTCCATGAGGAACGTGCCAACCGATGTCTCTTCCCTGCATGACGTCTGAGACATGATATTCCTCGGGACCCACGGAAAGAATGGGCCTGCCGATTTCCATGGCTCCGTAGATTTTGCAAGGATGAATCACGCCCACCACGCATTCTTCCATGGTAACCAAATGGACATCCGCGGCCGAAAGGCTGTATTTGATGCGATCGATCGGCTGGTAGGGCAGATCGATAATGTTCGTCGGGTTGTGCTTGGCAATGGTGGCCTCGACATCACGTTTGCCCACACCACCGCCGATAAACATGAACACAAGCCTCTTGCGATCTTGCATGCGAACCGCGGCGTCGAGCACGGTTGTGACCGGCGTCGTTTGACCGTGATTGCCACTATACATCACCACAAACTTGTCTTCGAGATCGTGTTCTTTGCGGAACGGATTCTCGGCATGCTCAACTGTTTCCAGGTGATCGGAATGCGGCCAGGGGGGCTGGATAGATATCTTGTCTTTGACGTTCACCTTCCTAAGCAGACGTTCCGCCATAAACCGATCGAGTGCCACCACGTCGTCGGAGGCACGGAGAATCATTCTATTGAGCGCATTAAAAATTCGAGCCGGCAGAGACGTTTCTTTAATGCGTCCCGTTTCGATCAATTGGTCGGGATTAAGATCCATTACCCAAAACTTGATACGCGCACTACGGAACAAACGAATTATCAAGGCGGCAATTGAGGCCATGGGTGGCGAGGTGCTCACTAGAATGCCAGCTAGGCGGGGAGTGAAGAGACCTCGGAAAATTGTCTGCAACAAGAACAGAGACTGCCCCACTAATCGATGGGCCATCGTTTTCTTACCCAGCGAAGACAAAGGCAGTCGGATCACATCGACGCCGTCCATCGTCTCGCGGGGTGGATACTTCGCCGTGGGATCGTCATAGCCACGCCCGGAAGTAAGCACCCGAACCTCAAACCCCCGCTCAGCAAGTCCCCGTGCCGCATCGCGCATATGCTGACCAACCGCTATCGGGTCGGGTGGAAAGACTTGGGAGATGACCAAAAAAACTGGTTTGGATTTGGAAGGCATGTGAATGTCGAAAGATTAATGGAAAAAAATTGTCGGCAGATCCAATGAGGAGTCTGGGATAGATGATTAGGTGGTGCAGTGCTCAGCGTGAGATGTCTGGACAAGCCAGGCACGTGTCGGGCCAATCCAGCGCTCAATGACCGCTAAGTCCTCGGGATCAGCCTCAACTTGTCGTCTGGTGGTAAGCTTTGAATCAAAGTGCGATTGAAATCGGGCCCCGACTTCGTCGGTGACTTGCAAGTTACAAAACTCGAGAACCGACTCTAGAAGCTCAGGCGACATGTCCTCCAGTCGGCATTCCATATAGCGTTCTCGGGGTAGGCTGCGACCAAAGTAGCAGGCACTTTCCACACTCATCCGCCATTGCAAGCAGCAGACTTCCAAGACACTCAGGTCCTTCAACAAACCATCGATGCCAGGCAAACGGGGGCCCCACACTGCGTGGCCAACCACCCCGGAGAAACTCTCCGGTAATACCCGCCGCATGAGTTCCTTTGCGTAGTGGGGTGCTCTGCGGAAATTAATCTCGCGAAGCCGTTCGCCTATTTTTCCTTTTTGAATACCGCGGGCATGCCCTTGCCAAAATTTTCGGATTGAAAGTACCGACTCGACCCCGTCACGGATGATATGTACGAATTGACAGCCAGGTAACACTCGATCGACAAACTCCATTCGCAGCGAATTGCTGGGGGTTTTTTCCAACAAACGCTCGCGTCCTTGCTCGACAACGCTTTGAGCAAACGTCTGTCGAATGTGTCGGCACACATCTTCGCGTGCGTCCTCGACCCGCAACATATCCGACTTCGAGTCGTTCCCGAATTTCCATGTCAGCCGCGGTTCTACGAGGTGAGCCAATGCTGGATGAGCGCCAAGCAAGTTCCCAAGCAGGGTCGTGCCAGATCGGGGAGAGCCGATGACAACAATGGGTTTCAGGAGTTGGGGGTAATCGAGTTCACTCATTATCTACTTCAGAATACCATCCCCCAAGCCAACCAGCCACAACCACCGGGGCTAGAGGCATAGCCTGGAAAAACACTGAAAAGCTTTGTTCCGATCGTAACAGCCCGGGCATCGGATAACCGCTACATTCGCTGTTTCCCGCGGACCTATTTTTGAATCATCCCAAAGCTGCGATAGATGGAGGGCTTTCTGTTCTGTGCTTTGCAGACTTCATGAAAGGCGTTGTTCCACAGCACATCGTCGGATAGCAAGAGCCCGCCGTCTTTGATGTGTGGCCATGAGGTTTCGAATTCAAACTTCATGTGGTCGTAGCTATGCAAACTATCGTGATAGAAAAAGTCGATCGTGCCCAGCTTCTCCATGAGTGCCGGCAATGCAGTGCGTGAATCTTCTAAGGTCAGCGTCCAACGGTCGCGTAGAAAATCGGGCACAATGTAGCCAACTTCGTATTGCTGGTGTGTTTGGCCATCGGCCAGTGTAAAGCGATGACTTTCGCGATCGGGTTCGTCGTCGACGGCAACCGTTTCGGCGGGCAAGTCGATGGAATACAGATGCCCCGTGCCGTTTTCGCGCATGGCTTGCAGAATATAGGAGCTCGATGTTCCACGTGCGACACCCGTCTCAACAACGATCTCGGGCCGGTGTTTTCGTACCAGCAGGTACAACATCAACCGATAGCCCTGTGTATCCCACACACCATGTTGATCGAGGCAGTCAGTTAGTTCGCGGGGGAGAAAGTAGTGGAGTGATTCCACAATATTCTTTCCCATGGCCCGTTCGATAAAACTGCCAACATGCGTCTTGTTGGGAGTCGATGGAATTCCAAACACCAGTCGAGGATCGTCCATGAAATAGTTCAGGGCCGTCTTCTTGTGGGGGTATTTCAGTCTCTTGATGATCTTGTCGAATGGCATTTTAGGAACTACTAACTTGCTGTTGAATGATGGCCAATAAGAACAATTATTATAACATCGAACGAGTTGATTCTAGTCTCATCTCTACCTTTTACCGATAACCTTTGCCGGATTGCCACCGACAATCGATCCTGCCTGGGGGTCTTTGGTGACGATACTCCCGGCAGCCACAATGGCGTTCGCTTCGACCGTGATTCCACCCAACACCAAGGCACCAGCTCCCACCCACGCTCCATTCTGCACTACGATCGGCTTGGCTGTGAGATCGAAGGAGGAAATCCGATGGTCATGACTGCCGGTACAGAAATAGACAAGTTGCGAAATGCAAACATGGTCGCCGACGGTCACGTCTTCGATGTTATCAATCCAACTCCCTTGCCCAATCCAACAGTGATCGCCTACTACCAACCGCCACGGATACTTGATCCGAACGTTAGGTTTGATGACGACCCCGGTCCCAATCTGGGCACCGAACTGTCGCAGTAGCCAGACCTTGATCTTGTAGAAGGGAAAAAATCCACTCTCCATGACGAACAGGCTGCAGTAGTACCAGAGTAACTCAACAACTTTGCTACGTCCCGAGGAGTAGCCCTTGGAACTGAATGAGCTCAGGTCGAGAAACGCCTTGGCATCGACATGTTGTTCGAGGGGAGTGGCATCTTGTGCTGGTTGATTGCTCACTAGGATATTGGACCTCGCTCAAGGGCAGTGTGATAGAGGTTTTCATAACCCGTGGCTACGTTGTCCGCTCCGAGCCATTCGGCAACAGATTGTTGGCCGCGCTCTGCCGACGCCTTGCGATGCTCTTCATCTGTTAGGAACTCCTGGATCGCACCAGCAATGTCACTCGGTTCGTTCCCCACGATTTTGGCACCCGCTTGTTCTAGTTCTCGCCAGATGTCGGTCCCGCGCGTTGTCACCACAGCCGTGCCGCTTGCCATGGCCTCGGGTAAGACTAAGCCGAAATTCTCTTGGTAAGTCGGCAGCACAAACACGTCGGCCAACTGATACAAGGAGAGTTTGGTTTCTCCTCGCACCATGCCAAGAAAGTGCACATCTCTTTCCAGTCCGAGTTCTTGGCCCAGCGACTTGAGCTCATTGATATAGGATTCTTCGCCAGGCCCAGCAATCAGTATTTGGGTTGGCATGCCTCTGGCTTTCAATTCGGCGCCGGCACGGAGCAGGATCTCAATTCCCTTCTTGGGATGGATACGGCTTAGAAACAGAATAGACTGCCGCTCCGAATTGATCTGCGGAAAGGCGTCCAAGGCGGGCTGCCTGCCCGGAAGATTCTCGTAAGGTGAAAGATCCATCGCACAGGCTTGAATCGCGGGGCCGCCTCCGGCAGGCACGTACTTCAGTGCCTGATCACGCTCTGCCTCTGCGGTAAAGTGGACTACGGATGCTTTCCCAAATAGCCGCTTGGCAAACAGACTCAGGTAAATCTTCTTTTTGAGCGGCTTCTGGATCATGCACCAGTCGTCCAACATCCCATGGGCAGTAACAACGTAAGGAATACTAGCCTTGCGAAACGCGTCAGCGAGTTGCACGTTGGCCAATTCCCAGGGCGTATGCAGGTGGGCCACCTCGATTTCACCCAACTTCGACTCAATCAAGCCGAGTGAATGTCGGCTAAGTCGATTCGCGAATGTCGTGGGGCCAAGCTCAAGTACCTGGGGGGTCTCGGCGCCATGGTCACGCCACTGCTGCGGTACGTCGGTGGCGTCGGTGGTGGCTAAGGTTACGTTATGTCCCGCGGCAGCGATGGTTTGGCACAAATCCAGAACGGTTTGCACAACCCCGCCGTCCTCCGCGCGGACCCGTCTTATAAAGTGCAACACTGAAAGACGGTTAGCCATAGGTTGTGGACGAGTTTCTAAATGGTTTACTTAGCGAGGCTGAGGCCACGGGTACCAATAGTTGGGCTGTGAATCGCGACCAAAGAATTTATTTGCCACAAAGAGAAACACATAAGTGGCAATGAAACCCATAATCATTAGATTGGCAAAAATCGCAATGCACCCACGAGCCAGACCCAATACTTGGCCCGTGGCACAACCAACAGGCAGCAAGATGAAAGCGTTCTTTGGATTGAGCCGCACCAATTCATCGAAGAATCGCAAGAACTGTCCGTAGAAGAGAGCATAGACGATAATCGCAATCCATCCTCCCTCGGCAGCTGCATACCCAATCACACCGGGCGGTAGAGTCAGTTTGTCCTGGTTAACACGAGGAATTCTAGCCAATTTAGCGATATGGTTGCCCAGCGGAACCGGCTTATCTTCCCAATAGATCGAAGGAATGTACCAGCAGACTAGGACCTTCATGCTATAGAGATAGCGAGGTTCAATCGGTGTGGGGTAATTCTCGATGCACCAGAAGCTGGCAGCGCCACAAGTTTGTCCCGTGATAATGTTCTGTGCTCCGGATCCGACGTTTGCCTGGGACATCTGCGAGACTGTATCGGTGACCTGAGACTGAGCCGTATCGCGATTGTTGCGGATTGCCGTGAAAGCACTCACAGCCAAAGCGACAAATAGCACGATTGGCAACAGACCCAAAATCAATCGAATCGGCTTAATATCTCTAGCCCTTCGATGGTAGAAGCCCCATGCCATGCCTAAAAGAATACTGAGCAGGGGTCTACGGCCGAAAGCACCATACATGCCGATGCCTAAGCTGGATCCCACGATGAATACCATCATCGCGATCACCATCGGGTTAAACCTTCTGCCACCCCAAACCCATCCAGCAATCGCGCTAGCTACAGCAGCCATGGCAATAGAGATCTGGACGGACGCCTTCGAAAGCAGAGGAACACTGGGCCCTAAGAACCGCAATGGAACCGCGATGAAGACCAGCATGACCGCCAACCCCAGAAAAAAGGAGTCGTCGATTGTACGAGGTGGGCCAGATAATTTACTGGCGAACCAGGAAGAGATTTTTACCCGATGGTAACTAAGCAACAAGATAAAAACATAAGCGTAGCAATAAACCAAGAACGTTTGCGCATCATGCTCAGGAGTATTAATCTTGAACATCGGGTAGTAATCAGCATAAAGCACATAGGCTGGACTGATGATTTGATAGACAAGAAAGCTGAATAAATACAAGTTGCGCACGCTGAATAGATCGACCTTGCGACTCAGCCCCTGCATCAACATCATCAGAGTGAGTAGGAAGGCCAATAAGGCCAGCAGCATGACAACTATGCTTTGCATGAATCTTCAATCTCTATATTCGGTACATACCACGCTCGTCTAGGTTTGGAAGACCTATTGTTCGCGGGGTAGATAGACAATTAATACTAGGTTGTAGCTACGGAACTGGTTGGATTTTGGACATCGGTGCAGAGGTCTTCCCAAAGTGGCACCCCCAATTCCAGCATTTCCTGCAATTCTGTAAGGTCCGGTTGCAGCTGTTCGCGTAGCCACGAAATGGTTTCAGGCGAAGGGGCTTCCGGTTGTAAGGATCCTTTCGGTAAAAACCATTGCATCAGAGTTAATCGGACTCTTGGTGAAAGGACTCGTCGAACCATAAGGCGATAAGCACGACTATGGAAAACTAAATCCCAGAATCGATTTCTAACTGGTTTACCGGCCGTTTTATTGTAAACCTGCGTCTGATCTTCAGGTATGACTTGGTCGTCGAGATCTAGAAATTGACGGACTTTTTCCATAGTTTCTGATCGAGACTCAATGTAGTCCTCAAACTTCAACACTAAGACGCGATCCCTGCCTAGGGCATCTAGCCACGGTGTCAGTTGATAGGCGTAGCGGCTGTAGTTTAAGTACTTAGATTCGTTGCGGACTTCGGCGTTGAAATCTGCACTCGCGGTACCTGCCGTGTATTCGTGATGATGCTGGCTAATGATCCTGTCAATTGGATGCCGGACAACGTAGATCACTCGAAATCCATCGGGCAATGTCTTCACCGCTCGATCGACAACACCCTCCTGATCAGGTCGTTTCGAATACCCTGTCGAGGCGTCCGGTACGATCGTCTGACTGCTGAGATTGGCATAGGAATTTCCATAGGCAGCGCGGCCACTCTCTGTGAGCACTGCATCACTGCAGAGCGCGTGTGGTTCTTTATCCTCCGCACGATAGACCCGGGGATGGGAGGTGAGGTCCATGTATAAGCTCGTGGTGCCCGCTTTCATGGCACCAATGATGAGAAGGTTCGGGAAATTCATAGAATCGACGCAGCCTGATTGAAAAAAACTATATCCAGCGAGGGGTTTTCTCTGGTAATTGTTCGATCCTCAGTGGACTAGAACTGGCCGGAATTCCCTTCGCGAGATTCTTGGGTGGAACCGGCTTCGTCACAACAGCCCGGGCTGCGACAATCGAATCGTGGCCCACTAGCCCGCCGCGCAAGATAATCGCACCACTATTAAGTTGGGCTCGATCGCCGACAATTCCAGATCGATCTTTGTCTTCTTCCCAGACATGGACAATCTCTGTGAATTGACGCAACCACACGCCTGCTCCAAGCCGAGCCCTGCTATTCAGCACGATCCCCAGGGGATGGGGGACCCAAACTCCGGGACCCATGCGTACGCTACATGGAATCACACAATGATACCAGTGATAGATGATTTTCTCAGCAAGGAGGCTCAGTGGTAACAGACGCAAGCGATGCAGATAAGCACCAATTCGGTAGACAAGCATCATGTGAAAGCCAGACGATATCAAGGCCGTCGTGAACAGCCGGAGAACGTAGTATGGCCAGGATCTACCATGCCGGGGAGGAGAGTGGATTAGCAAGTCGGGCAGGATGCCCCGAAATGTCACGGGTTCTGCAATCTCGATTTCATCAACACGACACATCTCGGTACCGACCATTGATCCTGGAGAATCTGCAAGCCCGGAGCTTTCGTTATTTTCGTCTTTCGTTAAGCTCATGGTTAGATCTCGCAGCTATATGGTGCTTGCTGAGAGTACGGGTGCTCGGTGAAGTTATTGGATCCAGGCGTCTGGGGAGGAAATAATATTCTATCCTACCAAATCTAGCACTTTTGTCGTTTGCCCCGATCTTGGTTTCCAGGCCCCTCGACTCAAATAAGGCACATTCATGCTCTCGGTGAACCGCAAGGGCTTAAGCCGTCGACTCGTGGCGGTCTCTCATCTTGTCACATGGCGGCTTGGGATGTGGTTTCCCAAGGCGATTCCACTGGTGTATGTCGTTGGCTACCCGAAGAGCGGAACCACCTGGGCGTGCCAGCTCACAGCGGCCTATCTACAATTGCCGTTTCCGAAAAGTTCGATCTTACCCGTCGGATTTCCCGCGGTCGTCCACGGCCATGAGTTGCTCGATGACAAGTACCCTCATTCAGTTTACGTTATGCGCGATGGCCGCGATGTGATGGTTTCGATGTACTATCATATCCAACGCATTCTCAAAGGTGGCGAGCAGCGTTGGTTGCCTGCCGACCAGCGCAGCATCTATTTGGACGCGGATGACCCCCAAACCGTTCGCCAGAATTTCCCTCGGTTTTTGGAGACTCAAATCAATCGAACCTTGGGTTGCAGGTGTAGTTGGGGTGAACACGTTAATTCCTATCTCGACCGCGATCACTCGAAAGTGCCTTGTCTCAAATACGAAGAATTACTCAGCGATGGCCTGCAGGCGCTATCATCCGAAATGCCCAAACTCGACGGCAAAGAACCTAGTTCCGAACGGATCGAATTCATACTAAACGATTTCTCTTTCTCACGTCGATCCGGTCGCAAACCAAACAGTGAAGACAAATCCAAATTTCTCCGCAAAGGGATCGCGGGCGATTGGAAAAACCATTTCACACGCGAAGCGGGCGAGGTATTCGACCGACACTGTGGCGACGCACTTATTGCGGCAGGCTACGAGCCTGATCGCCGTTGGCTGGAAGACTTACCCACCAGTTGACCCTTCTTTTGCCGGCAAGAGAAACAACACTCTTACGACGCTGGCTATTTTGCGGGGAGCTACATTGGCTAAGTGCTGCACGTCCGTGCGTAACAACACCTGTGCCAGTATCGAAAAGCTAATGAAATAAATTATTGCCAACAGCGGTATCTTAAGCAGTTCCATCATCGACGCTGGCAAGTAGATGGCAGTAACTAAAGCGATTACCACACTAGCGGCCGCAACACTCCAAGGCTTGAGAAATCCCCTTATAAATTCTGCGGGTTCAATGCCAAAGCCTTTCAGCATGAAGCAACTCACAATCAAGATATAAATAACCTGCAACCCTGCTGACCAAGCGGCAACTCCTGTGATGTTGGTGTCTCCAGCCAGCGAGACAGCAATCCAAGAGGACAACATCAACCAACAACCTTCCAAGAATGTTAGATATCCGGCCAATCGAAACTGACCCCGAGAGTTTAGTGCTGCCTGCAAGATGTCCGAGATAATCATCAGCGGGGCAAGGATGGCAAAGATCTGCATCAACGGTACCGCCGAGGCCCATTTGCCATGCCAGACGAATTGCTCGAGTGGCTCAACGATCGAGGCAAAAATCATGCTGGTCGGAGCTGCGACCAACATCAGCACGCTAATAGTCCGCAGGATGGCCCGCGACTGACGCTCGGGCTGGTCTGCCAGCTTCGTCATCACAGGGAACAAGACATGCCTTAGGTTAAGCGCAACCAGATAAGTGATTTGAATCGTTAATTGGAATCCAAAGAAGTATTGGCCCAGCAGTCCTTGCGCGATTAGCAGGCCCAACACAAGGTATCCCCCGTATCGGGCGAGACCGCGGCAGACGGTTGCGAACACCACCCAGTAAGAATCGCCCAGCAATCCAGGCCATTCTTTCCACAGCACCGGACTCTTCCAAGGTTTGGAACGTGTCGCCAAATAGGCAGTAGTGTTTTCAAAAACTGCCACGATCAGCAGCGGTAGGACAAAACTCATCACCCCGTAGCCAAGCAAGGCGAGAATCACCATTGCCACGCTGCGAATTATAAATCTGCCTGCGGAAATCATCGAGATGATTCGAAACCGCAAATCGAGCTGAAGACGCGCACGTAGCACGTTGGCCGGGGCCCCCAGCGGCAATGAGACAGCCAACACCCAAAGGACCGAAGTTAGACGACTATCTCCATAGATGCTTGCGATCCAAGGTGCGAGAAATGCCAGAACAATTCCAGCCATCAGGCTGATCGTCATTGCAATCCAGAAGGCGGCTCCCTGCAAACGCTTGAATTCTTCTTCTCCGCGTTGAACAAGTACCTGGGGGACTCCGCCATCGTGAAAGACTTTAATGAAGCCAATCACTGAAGCTGCAATGGCAAACACACCGAAATCTTCGGCGGTAAGAATCCAACCCAGCACAACTTGGGCTAGAAAAATACAGGCCTTACCAATCAGCAAACTCAATGTCAGCCAAGAGAAGCCCGACCCTGTGGCTCTGCCGAGCGATTTCACCTGATCCGCAGCATGCTCCGAGTCGGAGCGCACGCTTGGGTCAGAGGAATCCGAACCTTCCGTTTGCGGCGATTTGTTTGCCATCGGGCAAAGATACTCTCGAAATGGCCATGGACAAGGGACAGTCGCTTCTCAGCCGTGGCAGGAGAAGCATACTTCTGCGGGAAGGTTTAGCTAGAGGCACTTAGCTTTAGAGAACAAACTAAAGCAAAAGGTTCCTCTCAGCTTCACTCAGCTTACGGGGGTAGCGTGAGTCGTGGTGGGCGGAACCGGAGGCGAGTCGGTTGAGACGGGCTGGGGTTCTTCTAAAGAACTCTCCATAGCCAGAGCAACGATCTCAGATTCCAGTGGTTCAATCATGTCCATAAACTGGTTCATCATCTCGCACGAAGTAATCCCGCTCGGCTTGTTACCAGTGACTTGCAGTTTACCGATCAAGTGCTCACCGGCAAAAAGCGGAATGTCGGCACCCCAGCGCTCGCGTTTTTCACAAGAGCTGGTGCCATGCCATTTGGCGTGAAAGCCTTCCTGCTTAGCGGCTAGGTTAATATCCAACCGCACTTCGACAAGGTTTAGCTTCTCAGCGAATTCAATCACCGATTGCCACATGATATCCCAGTCTCGGGAACCTTGCAGACGGAAGAGATATTGTCGAGGACTACTGCGGAATAGCATGGACATCACAAAAGTTTTCACGCGTGTGAGGAACATCAAGAATTCAACGTGGCCAAATGCTTGTGTGGCAACCAACATGCCCAGCACGGCGACAATCGCAATCAGGGCTGCCACGTCGCTGCCCATCAGCGTGCTAATCAAAGCACCAGCACAGGTCACCGCACAACAAATTGCCACAACGCCCAGCACCCGCGTGTTGTTTCCAAAAAGCGTCATCAGCCGATGATGGAGATGACCGCGATCGGTGGCGTAGATACTACGTCCGGTGAGTTTGCGTCGCATGATCGCTGCCACGGAATCGAAAATTGGCAACGCCCAAATAGCAAGCGGAGCGGCCAAAGCCACCGTCGCTGGACCTTTGAATGACCCACCAATGGCCAAAGTACCTACCACCAAGCCAATCAACATGCTGCCGGCATCGCCTAAGAAGATCCTAGCCGGCGGGAAGTTAAATCTAAGAAACCCGAGCAGACTACCCGTGAATACGGCTCCGACTACAGCCACAGCACCTTGGTCGAATACTACTGCCATCGCAGTGATTGTGGCACACAGAATAATGCCTATGGTCGTCGCCAGGCCGTCGATTCCATCCAACAGATTTAGCGAGTTCATCGCACCAATGAGCCAAAATGCTGTGAAGGGAATCGCCAAATAGCCCAGCGGAATGATATATCCAAAGACGGCGAACTTTTCGATTACCAACCCTGATTTGATCACGATAAGAGCAGCAATCGCCTGCCCTGCCATTTTCCAGATACCACGCATCCCGAAACGGTCGTCGTACAGACCGACACTCACAATCCAGGCACACGCTAACAGCAGTCCCGTCAGGTAAGAGGCTTCTTGCTGAAGTACCGATTGCAGGGGGGAAGACGAGAGAAATTCCACGCCGAAAGTGACGGTTGCCGCTAAGAACACAGCCAAGCCGCCACCCAGGGCGACTTCTCGTTTGTGGCTTTTGTGGTGGCCGTCAGGCTTATCCACAAACCCCCAGCTACGCGCCATCAGCCCCACAAAATTTGTGAGTGGGTAACTGACTACGGCTGCAATGCAAGACACTGCTAAGAGATAAAAGTAATCCATACGAGTGGAGGCTCCTCAAACTGCCTACGCAACTTTGCCCAGACCTGTTCCGTGTTGGGATCAATCCAACAAAAATTCGTGAAGAAACTGCTTGCTATCTTTCACAATCAAATTCTTTACATTCTTCCCGAAACGTTCACTGCATCGGGACGACAAGCCATCCTTCCATTCTCCGCTTGGGGCCTGCCTAAAGTAAGGTCCCGCAACCACTGTTCCACGAGAATGGTTTTTGACGAATCCGGAATAACCCGATCAATAGTCGAGCTATCCCAAGCATCATTGCCGTTATAAACCGCATCAACGCAACATTTTCGCTTTGAGCCGTATCGACTCGAATCTCCCGTCCAAGAATGCAAATTTCGGACCGAATGATTCGTAATCGCGAATCGTAGCGACGGCTTCCTGCACGCAGACTTGTCGCAGGTTTGTTCCTATCCCTAGAAATGGCAGCCAATTGCGTCGAAAAACGCGATCAATTACCGGTGCCCCACAGACGTAATACTTACGAATCTTCGGGTGACTGTCAAACAAAAAAACCGATCGACTGCCCGGCTATGTTGCAAATGTTCCACAGCCCCTCACCCCCCGTTGCAAACGGCACTCATTGGCTGATAGCAGACAAAAGCCATGTTTTGACTGTTATTCCCGGTTATTCAGGAAAGACCGAACCGCCTCGACAATTCGCTCCGCGGCCTGCCCATCCCCATAAGGGTTAGCCACGCTCGCCATCTGCCCATACTCCCCAGGGTCCGTAAGCAGAGTCGTCGCCTCGTCGACAATAGAATCCTTGTTGGCACCCACGAGTTTCACGGTCCCTGCCTCCACGCCTTCGGGTCGCTCGGTTGTGTCGCGCATCACGAGCACAGGCTTGCCCAATGTGGGGGCTTCTTCTTGGACGCCTCCCGAGTCGGTAAGAATCAATCGGCAGCGCCGCGCTAATGCCACAAATTGCGAGTAAGGTTGTGGCATGATCAAACGGATGTTCTCTCGATCGCCGAGCCGCTCTTGCACAACCTGCTGCACCTTGGGATTCAGATGTACAGGATAAATAATCAGCATCTCCGCAAAACGATTGGCTAGCTCGTCGAGCGCCTCACAGATTTGCTCGAATCCTTGACCAAAGTTTTCGCGACGATGTCCAGTAACTAAAATCGAATCTCGCTCGAGCCAATCGGAACCAATCGCTTCGACCAGTTCTTTGTGCAGTGCCGCTTTGACGTCTTCGGCCGATTGTCGTTCGATTTCTATCAATAGGGCATCAATTACGGTGTTGCCGGTGACCGTGATCTGTTCATCCTGGTAGCACTCCTTAAGCAATGCCTCTCGAGCCGTCTCTGTCGGGGCAAAATGCAAGGAGACGAGCGGGCTGACAAGTCGCCGATTGGCTTCCTCTGGAAATGGCGACTGCATGTTTCCCGTTCGCAATCCTGCCTCAACATGGCCGATTGGAATCTTGCGATAAAAACTTGCCAGCGTTGCACATAAGACGGTCGTCGTATCGCCCTGCGTTAACACCAGGTCGGGACTAGTATCCTCTAGCACCTTGTCGATCCGTTCGATCAATCGGGAGGTGAGCCCCGCCAATGTCTGATTGGGCTGCATTGCATCCAGCTCCGCGTCGACCGAAATCCCAAACAGATCGATCACCTGCTGGATCATCTCGCGATGCTGCCCGGAATTGATCACAACTGGCTCGAAGCCCTCAGCCTGTCGAAAAGCAGCAACGACGGGGGCCATTTTGATAGCCTCGGGTCGCGTGCCCATAAAGATGGCAATGCGAAACGACATTTCTCTAGACCCAGATTAAAAAAGTTCGATGGACGACAGTGCTATCATCGCCATTGTCGAAGATCCGCACAACGACAATTTGATAGGCACTCTACAGAAAGCGTCCAGGCACTACCGGTAGTTGTGACATTGCTCGGTTTTTGCTTCGCTGATAGCTTATCGGCTTCACCACACCCCCGTAAGACAAGATTGCTTTCAAGGATGTGCGATGGCACCCGCTGAACTCGATTCTCCCCGCATCTTAATTGTCAGGCTCTCGGCAATGGGCGATCTTATCCATGGCATCCCCGTGCTATGCGCGCTGCGCCAGGCGTTGCCCCAGGCGACGTTGGGATGGGTTGCCGAGGGTCGCAATGCCGATCTACTCACCGGGCATCCCGATTTGGATCACCTGGTACGGGTTCCTCGCCATTGGTGGAAGTCTCCTCAAGCGGTGCGAGAGCTACGCCACGAGCTGCGCGCTTTGAAATTTGATACTACTCTCGATCTGCAATGCCTCTCGAAAAGTGCCGTTGCGGCTTGGCTCAGCGGTGCGCGACGAAGAATCGGCTATGCAGGCGCGCTGGGCCGCGAGATTAGCCGTTGGTTACACAATGAATTAGTCGACGGGACGGCCGAGCATGTGATCGATCGCTATCTGAAAATCCTCCGTCCCTTGGGAATTGAAAATCCAGTCGCCAGTTGGAACCTCCCAGAAACGGACGCCGACGCCGCATTTGCAAAGCAAACAATCAACGAGCTAGGTCTGACAACGGGCGATTTTATGATCGTCAATCCAGGTGCTGGCTGGGCTTCCAAGCGCTGGCCAGCCGAGCGCTATGGCCAACTGGCACGTCAGGTGGCGGACGCCAAAGGTCTGCAAACATTGGCCGTCTGGGGTGGACCGGAAGAACAGCCCCTCGCCGAACTAATAGCTGCCGAGGGCGGCAATTGTGTGCGGATAGCTCCCGCGACCACGATGACCCAACTGGCTGCGTTGTCCAAACGAGCCCGGCTATTCGTGGGCTCCGACACGGGGCCCTTACACTTATCAGTGGCTGTGGGAACTCCGAGCGTTAGTCTGCATGGCACTTCGCTGGCCGCTCAGACAAGTGCGTACGGCCCCACGAATCGCAGCATCCAAGTTCGCTACGACAATTCGCCCGGCAAGCGACGCATGGACGACGACTCGGCGATGCGTGCCATCACGATCGATCATGTGGTGGACGCCTGCAACGATCTGCTCAGTACGCCTAGGCAAGCCCGCTCCGCGTAGTGCAAATGGAGCGAATCGCTAAGTGCTATTCAGTGGAAATCGCCAATAGCCGGACCGCCACGCGGTCCGGCGGGACGAAGGAGGCAAGTGTGCCTCCGGCTAACACTAAGCTCACATCAATCGCTACAACACGGCTCAACCACGCTCAAGGCTAAGCAGCCTGTGGTGTCTTGTAGAGATAGGGATTCATCGTAGGATCGTTGTACATTTTCATCTGACGATAAACTTTCAGAACATTGCGTCCCGAGAGCAAATCGTCGAGCAACTCTACTAGAGATTGAGACAAATCACGTTGTTGCTCTCGGCAACGAGCCAGTTTCTGCCGCACTTTTTCGAGATGTTCTTGGTCAACGTCGACGCGATCCAAGTGTTCTGTCAAGTGATAAACGCGGAGCGACATAATCGAAAGTCGATCGATGGCACTACCGGGAGTTTCGGTATTCACCCGGGCATTGTCAGCCGGTTTGACTCCCAGGGAACCGAGCATCTCGATTAACCCTTCGTCGACTTGCTCAATCCAATCGTTGCGCTGTTGGTTGTAGCCATCAATGGCACGTTTCACTTCGGCGATACGCGTATCGCCAACATCGGGGCTCCGGGCGATATCCTCTTCGTGCCAGAGAAGATAATTGAATTGGTGCTGCTGACAAATCTTGGCGAAGATGCCTTCGTACGTATTGTCTGGTTCTTGCATGTGCCAACGGGCCACGGTGTCGTGGTGCAGTTGATTGATGTCGGCAACAAAACTGACTGGTAGCAGCGAGCTATCAGAAGACATGGGTCCATCCTTGGATATTTGGGGTCTTGTGATACGGGGGCAACGGTGGGGCGGCGAATTCTAGGTCGTATCAGTCATGTCCACAAGATATCTTTGGCCTGAACTGCAAGTGCCGAACCCGACTGCGATAGCAAGCCCGACCGCGCTAGCATGATATAACACGCAATCAGCAGAGAGGCCCATTTCCGGGCTGTACTCGCCCGGGGGCGATGATTTTCGTAGAATAGATTGCTTATGAAAATCTTCTGTCGCCAACTAACTCGAAATCTGTCCACGCTGGCAGTGATAGCATTCGCACTCGGTTACGGCAGCCCGCTCCTAGCAGCCAAGAAACTTGAGCCGCTACCCGAGGCTGAGCGCTTCGATGGCAAGCGCAGCTACGACTATCTAAAGCAAATCTGCGCGATCGGCCCCCGCATGACCGGTTCCCAAGGAATGCTCGACCAGCAACAACTGCTCCTTGAGCATTTCAAAAAACTCAAGCTGAAAGCCGATCTGCAAACGGTACCGCCACTGCGACATCCTCTGAAGGGAGAATTAGTTGAGGTGGCCAATCTGATTGTGCAGTGCCGCCCCGAAGCCAAGCAGCGACTGCTGTTATGTGCGCATTACGATACGCGACCGTACCCCGATCAGGAACGTAACCCTCGTCTCCGTCGTGGCACCTTCATCGGTGCCAACGATGGCGGTAGTGGCGTGGCTGTGCTAATGGAACTGGCCCACCACGTGGAAGGCCTTCCGGACGACTTCGGGCTGGACTTCGTATTCTTCGATGCTGAGGAATTCGTCTTTGGGCGAACCGGCAAGTATTTCATCGGCAGCGAATACTTCGCACACGACTACATCAACAATCGGCCCCCCTACCAATACCAGGCTGGAGTATTGCTCGACATGGTCGGTGACCGCAATTTGAGCATCTATTTAGAAAAGTACAGTATCGGTTGGACTGATACCCGACCCTTGGTCAAAGAAATCTGGGGGACGGCAGCACGCTTGGGAGTGGAGGAGTTCATTGCTCGCGACCGATACAGCAGCCCCATTAGGGACGATCACCTGGCTCTGCGGAATATTGCCGGGATCCCTACTTGTGATATCATCGATTTTCATTATCCGGACCACACCAATTCGCTTTGGCATACAACTGGGGACACCGTAAACCGCTGCTCTGCAGAATCACTCGGCAAGGTGGGTTGGGTGATTCAAGAATGGTTGCGGAGTAAGCAATAGTCATGGGCATCGTTTTGGTCTCGATTTCGGCAATCTTGTTTGCCTCTTGGTTTGCTTCCGAGTCTCAATCGCTGCGCATTAGCTCCTCGAAGTATCAAAGACAATTCGCGATCCGAAAAAAGTGGCGGCGGCTCGTGGCCAACGGGCTCGTTGGATTTGTGGGTGTGGCACTGATGATGTTCGACGCAGTGCCTCGCACGCCAATCGCGATCACTGCCTATTTGCTTTGCTTGGTTTTTACCACTGCGTGGATTATGCTGCTCGGCTTTGCCGACTGGCGTGCTTCCCGACAATTTCACGAAGAATTGCAGCTCGAACAGTTGGCAATGCAACTGCAGAAATCGCCAATTGCCGAAAAACTCACTGCCGAGGAAAGAGATTTTTAGCTCACGACCTTTTCGTGAGCAGAGATCGAGAGACAAAGCCATATGGTGCCCGACCCCCTACGCCTAGCAATTGCTTTAGTACCTCTGGTGGCTTACTGCCTGGTGTTGGGAATTCTCAATGCACGTCGTCGACCATTTCTCACAACCGGAGGTGCCGACCTAGCCGCCTTGGGCGTGGCCCTCACGGGCCTTGTGCTCGTCGGACCAATCGAATTGTTCCGTCCCGAACGGGCCACTACTGAATTTGGCAACTATGTGCTGCTCATGCTGCTGGTGCTCTACTGGCTAAGCTTGTGGTTGACGATCATGTTGGGCCGCCCACGACTAGTGATCTACAATATCAGCGGCGAAGAGTTGCGACCCATCCTGTCCGAAACGGCCCGTTCCATGGATCCTCAGGCTCGCTGGGCGGGAGACAATCTTTCGCTCCCCACGCTGGGGGTGCAACTCCATGTCGAAACTTTCGAAATCATGCGCAACGTCTCGCTGGTAGCCAGTGGGAGTCAGCAGAACTTGGCTGGCTGGAGACAATTGGCCGGCGAACTCAATCGCGGATTGATGCCACTCCGTGTCCATTCCAATCCCCGCGCGCTCGGTATTGTTCTGATTGCCATCATCTTGATGAGCATCACACTCTCGCACATGCTCGGAAACCCACAACTCATCGCGCAGGCGATGGAAGAGATGTTCTCTTATTGAGTCGGGATGAGGGAAACGAGAGATTCAATACCCAGGGATCAGACGAAGATAGGCCACTGCGCTATCTCACGAGTCGAAGAAGTAGCCACTGGCTCGACGCGCGGCAACGGACGGAACCTCAGCTCCCGCTGTTTACTCGTGCCTGCCCCTATTACTTCGAAGTAAATGTGAACCACTTTGAAATAGGAGCCAATCCGCTTATCACAGCAAATCAGCAATCACCTTACCACCGCCGGCAATTTTCATGGGACGGCCATTGGAAGCGGTAAAGTTCGTCTGCAGCGAGATGCCCATTGCCTGGCAAACCGTGGCCATAAGGTCCTCCGAGCTGTAGGGCTCGGTTGTTACTCGGGTGCCGTCTTCGTTGGTTGCTCCCACAACCCGACCACCGGCGATGCCGCCTCCACCAACCACCACACTCCAGCTTCGCGCCCAATGATCGCGCCCGGCATTGGCATTGATTCGGGGAGTTCGGCCAAACTCACCCATCCACAGCACGATGGTATCGTCCAAGAGACCCCGTTGATTCAAATCATCGACCAATGCGCTCATCGCCGTGTCTAGCTGTGGCAGCTTGGTGCCGAGCTGATCGAAACAATTCTGGTGCAGATCCCATCCCCCGAAATTGACTTCGACGAAGGGAACTCCGGTTTCCACGAGTCGCCGAGCCATCAAGCAGCTACGACCAAAGTTATTCTCGCCATATCGTTCTTTCGCCCCTTGGTCCTCCTGCTGCACATTGAAGGCCGCCATTTGTTGGCTCGTCATCATGGCAAGCGTGTTGTCGAGCACTTTTGCATGCTCCGCAGCCGCGGGTCCTCGATCTTCCCGGATGAAACGCTTTTCGAGTACTTCGAGCACCTTCATACGATCCTTCATCCGGCCCTGGGAGACGGTCGCCTTGGCATCTCGAACGCGACCGTTCGAATCAACTTGGAATGGCGCGTAAGCCATTCCGAGAAAGCCGGGCCCTTCGCTCGGTCCGCCAATCGACACGAAGGGGGGAATCTCTAAATTGCCGAGTTGATGTTCCAGTTCGTGAGACACCACCGAGCCATAGCTGGGGTGTTCCACATTGGGATTGGGCACATAGCCCGTGTGCATGTAATAGCGACCGCGCTCGTGATCTGCCTCGCGGGTGCTCATTGATCGGACGATGGATAGGTGCTTCATCTGCTCGGCAACCTTGGGGAGTTGCTCGTTGATCTGCCCCTCGCCGGTGGTGCCAATGGCCTTGAACGGCCCGCCCGTCGCTGCACCCGGTTTCATATCCCACATGTCGATCGAAGGCGGACCGCCACCCATCCACAGCAAGATGCACGACTTATGATTGCCCTTGAGAGTCGCAGCGTTGGCCGTGAGGGCACGCGTCAAGCTAAACGCCGGCAATGCCAAGGCTGCTGATCCTGCCAGGTGCGAAATGAAGTGTCGGCGGTTCATGCCGCGGGGGGTGATAAGACTATTCATGGCTCGGGATCCTTGTGCTGCGTAGCAGCACGGCTGACAACGATCAACTAACAACTGACAAAGAACACCCACTCAATGGATCAAAATAAACTCGTTACTATTAAGCACCGCCCACCAAATGTCTTGCAAACTGCCTACCACGTCGCCACGACGTGAGACCAAGAGCTGATTGCAAAGATTTGTCTCTTCTTTGGAAGGCAACCGAGACAGTCCGGCCTGGTACAAGTGTTGAATCTTCTCTCGATTCGAAAGGCTACTGTCATTGGCAACGCGATCTAAAAAACTTCCGTTTCCGGTGCTGCAGGCCCGTTCGATCAAGTCGCCATTCATCATCGTTAGGACTTGGGTAATCGAGCCATTGAAACTGGACGACTCAGAATTGTCGTCTGTTCCGAATGCAGTCGAGAACTGCCGCAACCAGCGATCCTTCATCCCCTCGCGACGCTCCGCATCGACCGTGGCTTCCGCAGCTGTTGCCACCAGTAACGATTCATAAAGCTGCTCGGGCTGCATCTGTCGTACATAAAAGCGACTGAACTGTGGCGTAACGCCCTCGGTAGGTTCGTCGGCTTGGTTGCCACGGGAATAGCGGCTCGTCAAAGCATAAGGGCGGCTCAGTACGATCCAGCGAATAGCGGATTTCAGGTCGAAGGCTGAATTGCGAAACGCTAAACCCAATTCCTCGATCAACTCGGGATGCGACTCGGGGTTGTGAGGACCCATGTCGTCGAAGGGTTTGGTAAACCCATGCCCAAAAAAGTAGGCCCACAAGCGGTTGACCAATGCTCGATCGAATTGCCGATCGGAAACAACCAGCCTGGCCAGCTCCGCTCGACGGTCGACGTGATCCAGCACGCCACTGTTGCCGTAGGGGGAATCTCGCTCTTCAAGCACTTCTTTGAGAGTGGTGCCGTCGACAAACACGGGATAAGCGACACGCACCTGGCCATTACGGAGTTCGTAGTAAAGGGGGGCTTCGAGTTGAGCGGCCTGCTCGGAATCGACTAGCTTGCCGTTTCGCATCTCCAAGAAGATCTCGCGGCGATCGTCGGATATGGAACTTCGTCCTTCGCCTGCAAAATTGACATTCACCAAGCTGCCAAGTCGGCGGTTATCGTCATCGTCCCGCTCGCGTGCTACGCGCGTTTGACGGAAGAAAGCATTGAGTTCCCAAAACTGATTCTGACGGTACTCGTTAAACGGATGATTGTGGCACTGGGTACACTGCACTGCGGTGCCGAGAAAAATTTCTGCCGTCTTGGCCGTGGCTTGGACGCCGTTCTCGTCCATCTTTTCGACCAAGAAGTTAACTGCTCCGTTGAAGTCCTCTGCTTCGGGGTAGGCCCCGCCAGTGGCGGTCAGCAGTTCCTCGACGAGGACGTCGTAAGGCTTGTTCTCGGCGAGTGATTCACTGAGATAGCTTTCCATCGACGGGCGATTGGTGATCGAGCGACGCTCGCGACCACCGGTCCGTCCAATTAATGCATTGGTCCAATAGCTAGTCCAATGGCGAACGTATTCCTCGCTGTACTGGCTACCCAGCAACCGATCGACCAATGCGCGTCGTTTATCGAGCCCTCGTTGCGAAACGTAGGTGCGCAGTTCTTTGACTGTTGGTACCCGCCCTATGACATCAAGATAAACTCGCCGACACCACTCGGCATCGCTGGCTTCTTTAGAAGGCCTGAGGTCGTTGTCTAGCCAACCTTGCTCGATGAGCTGATCAATTCGCTCGATGATCTGCTCGTATGTGTGATCGTTACTTTGACCGGAAGTTTGTGGTTCCGCTGCAATGGACGATTGGAAGCCGGACGTAAAAACAGCGAACAAGGCCCAATTGAAAGGAATCACCAACCAGGGCCGAATACCGCGAGTTTCAAATGCCGGTCTAGCCATGCTTTTAGGATGCCCTAGAAATAATGGAGGGTGAAGGACCTGAGGGATCGCGATGCTCGCACATTTTATTAAACCACTCATCACGAGAGTAGTTGCACGATTTTAGGTGGGAATCCAACCTATTTTCACAGCAGAACGCCGCGAGCTTTGGAGCCAGAATTTTTTTTAGAGCCTCCCATCCAGCGTGCCAAATTGACGCCTGGGCAGAACTGACTGTATCGGAATCGAACACCTGCGTGATTCTAATACACTTCAAAAGCAACAGGCGAGCCAAGGTTCTCCGTCTAGCACCCTGACTCGCCTGCGTGGCTTAGACCCTTTTGACAGCGACATAAAGCGACTAATGGGGAGGGAATAGTCGTCAGATGTTGTTGTCATTTATAGAGTTAAGGGCCTCTCTGCTTCTGCCTCTTTGTGTCCGACCCCAGTGCTACCTCTTCTGTGTTCCGACCCCATCGTCGTTTGCCTCTTCAAATGGAATCTGCACTGCCTGTCGGCTCTGCTTGTAAATAATGCAAAGCCCGTGCCGAAAGTTGGCGGCATTGGTATTCCTTGATCTCGCCCTATTCCAACCGCTTTCACCCACCGTTAGCTCTTCAGTATCCAATAGCACGACGACAACCAGAAAAGCTTAAACCCTTTTCAGGCAATAGTTTACACCTCTCGAAGCGTGGCCCAATTGACCACACTTGTCGTCACGGCGAGGGCATTATTCATATTCCCGATCAAGGCTAGCTTGGCATCAGATTCGTCCTAAAGACCTATGTATCAGTGTCTTACGAGATTTTCTGACAAGACTGGCACGGGTCGTGCAATTAAGTCCCCTGGCTAGCGAGCAGGGAATTGACAGCAGCTGGCCGTAGATTCCCCTCCCCAAAGTAAGCGGAGCCCGATTGGCTCCAAGGAGACAGATATGATGCGAAAGATGTTACTCGTTCTGGCAGTTGTTGGTGCGTCATTCATCGTCAGCAATGGCTCAGAAGCCCAGGCGGGCCGGTGTTATCGCGGCGGTGGCTATGGCGGCGGCTATGGAGCCTACTACGGCGGTGGCGGTTATTATCGCGGTGGACCCAGCTACTACCGTAGTGCTCGCTACTACGGTGGCCCTAGCTACTACCACGGTGGACCTGGCTACTATGGTGGTTCCCGCTATTATCGTGGCGGAAGTGGGATCTCGCTGTCCTTCGGCTTCTAATGCCATCTCAAGCAAGATTTGCCCCCTGGCTTCCTGTTTTGCATGCCTCCCCCCCAAAATGCAAAGCAGGGAGCCTTTTTCTTTGGCCCCCCACCCCTTGCTTAGCGCCGCATAATCGACGACTCATTATTGGAATCAAGTGTGCTCATAATGGTGTCATTCCGAGCCAATTGCCCAATCGCCAGAGACGCAAAAATGGCCGTAACTTATTATTATCAAACAATTTACAGTCCATTCTAGATCAATTGGCACGGTGAATGCATTAGTTCTTACTCAGAAGCGGCCCATCAACAAACCACACGTCCAATCGCCGCTGGGGGACAAGAAAAGGAGACCCATCATGTTTAAGAAAGTACTACTCTCGCTGGCAGTTATCGGAATGTTCAGTTTCACCGCGGCTCAAGACGCCGACGCCTGGGTGATTCGCCGCCGAGCACCTGTTCGTCGGGCTGTCGCTCGAACCGTCTTGCCTCCATACCCCGTTGCACGACGCGTAGTAGCAGGCCCTGTGTATCGTACCCCAGTGGTCTACGCCGCTCCGGCCCCTGTGTACTACGGAACTGGTGTCTACGTTTGGTAAGCACCTGAATTTCCTTACCCAATAAGCCGTCCGTGTGAGTGTGTGCGGGACACGGACAAGCCTAGCCACCTGCTAGTTCCCCCAGAGCTAGCAGGTGGTTTTTCATGCGCCGGCTAAGCGGCGATTCCGTTGCAATCCGAATAATCCTCAACCTTTACCTGATGTCTATCCGATCACAGTCGTAGAAGATGCCACGCGCTCCCGGAGGGGCACTAGTGCGCAGAAAGGTTTTATTCTCACACAAGAGCCAGAGCCATGCTGGTAATCATTAGCGACTTACATCTCACCGACGGGACGAGTGGTTCGACCATCTCTCCAGGTGCCTTCGAACTATTGCGAGAACGGCTCGCCGATTTGGCCCGCAGCGCTTCCAAGAGGCGGGACGGTTCCTACCGACCTGTGGATCGCGTCGACCTGGTGTTGCTTGGTGATGTGATTGATGTGGTTCGTTCCACCCAATGGCTAGGGGGTCAGAAACGCCCCTGGGACGACACCAAGAATGCCGCACTCTTCGAAACCGTATCGCAGATCACTGGCGATATTCTCCGCGTGAATGAGCCCTCCTTCTCGCACTTCCGCCAATTGGCGAACCAAGGAATCGCGTTGCCGCCGGCGACGCGCGAAGGCAAAGCTGCCGCAGGGCAACTGGAACCTGTGCCGGTAAAAATTCACTATATGGTAGGGAATCACGACTGGTTCTTTCATCTGCCAGGAGAAAATTACAACCGCCTGCGCCGGCAACTTGTGGCCCACATGGGTCTCACGACGTACGCCGACGCACCTTTCCCACACGAGGCTTGGGAAAGCAATGAGCTAGTGCAGGTGATGCGGAAGCACAAAGTGTTCGCGCGTCACGGCGATGTCTACGACCCCTTCAATTACGAGGGCGATCGAGACGCCAGTAGCTTGGGCGATGTGATCGTCGTGGAACTGCTGAATCGGTTCGGGCGGCAAGTGAGCGAACAACTCGCCGACGAGCTACCGGCCTCTGCCCTACGTGGCCTGCGAGAGATCGACAACATCCGTCCGCTGCTGTTGATTCCCGTTTGGATTGACGGCCTGTTGGAACGAAGTTGCCCGCATCCCTCACTTCGCAAAGAAGTGAAACGCATCTGGGACGAACTGGCCGATGAGTTTCTCGACCACCCCTTTGTGCGGCGGCGCGATACCTGGTGCCCGGTAGATATTGTCGACGGACTGCAAAAGGCGTTGAAATTCAGTCGCCGGCTCTCCGTAGGTTGGGCCAGCTGGATTGCGATGTGGATGGCGGAACTACGGGGGGCCAAGACCGGCTCGTTTTTTGAACATGCCTTAACCGAACAGGACTTCCGCAATCGGCGGGCTCGGCATATCGTTTATGGACACACGCACCGTGCGGAAGTCGTTCCGCTGGATGCCAGCCATGCCGACGGGTTCGTGTTGCACCAGGCCTACTTCAATGCCGGCACATGGAGGAGAGTTTACGAACAAACACGCTTCGCGCCGCGTGAGCATGAGTTCATCTCCGCGGATACCATGAGTTACCTGGCGTTCTTCAAGGACGACGAACGCAGCGGACGCCCCTACGAAACTTGGACCGGCACCCTGGGGATTCACCCACTTACCACAGCCACCTATCGCATCGACGGCGCCAGCCAACGAGGAGCCGAGCCCCATGCCCACGGGCAACCGATTTCGACACCAGGTGTACCGGCCCGAGCGCCCCACTTCGCCGTACCAATTGCTCCCGGAAGTATCTCCCACAACCCCATCGTCGGCTGAGTACGACGAGGCACTTCGGCAGGCAGGCGAGGTCTTCGGTCGTGCCGGGGTCACTGCGATCTATTGCGTCCATGGCACGTTCTCGGGAAGCGATTCCTTGGGATTCGTGACAGAGTTAGAACGCATCGCTCCACGCATTAGTGGCTCCATTGCCCGATTAGGCAAAGGGACGGTCAATCTTTTTGCCGGCGAAGCAGGCAACTTCACGCCCCGATATTCTCGCGAATTCGAAGAAGGACTTGCTACCGGCGCAGAGCAAACTATTCCGGTTCGGTTCTTCAATTGGTCGAGCCAAAACAATCATATTGGCCGAGCCGACGGCGCAATTAGGCTCATCGCAGTACTTGCTCGCCATGCAGAGCAAGTATTCAGCGAGAATCAATCGTCGCGCGAAACTCCACGTGTGCTACTTTGGGGTCACAGCCATGGGGGCAACGTATTCTCGCTATTAACGAATCTGTTAGGAGCCGATGAAGAATCACTTGCCGATTTCTTCACGGCCGCACGATCTTTTTTCACACCTTGGATCCTCCGGCACGTCGATATGCCCGCCTGGAAAGAGGTTCAGGAAATATTGTCCACGTCCGATCACCCGCTGCGACGACTTAAGATAGACATCGTCACCTTTGGCACACCGATCCGCTATGGCTGGGACACCGACGGCTACGACATGCTATTGCACTTCGTTCACCATCGCATGCCGCCGCAAGGAATCGAATATCAAACACCGGTACCGATGAGGATACTGCCTCTGCTATTTGCCAAGTACGGCGACTATGTACAGCAGATCGGCATCTCGGGGACCAACTTTATTCCCATCCCAATCTTTGTACGGACCCTGCTTGCCGACTTGCGGCTTAATCAACTCCTGCAGTCAGAACTTACCCGCGAGAATATCCTCCGGCGGCTGCGACATGGGACCCGCGTGCATAATGAGGGCACGACACTGCTAGTCGACTACCGCGAGCAAGGCCTCAAGCTGCGCATCTGGGGTCACGCTGTGTACACGCGACGAGAGTGGTTACCGTTTCACTGTTTGGAGGTGGCCGATCGATTCTACGGAGCCTATGTATGAGTGAGTTCATCCAAGTCTCGACAACAACCGACAGTGCAAAACGAGCGCAGGAAATTGCCACCGCACTTGTTGAGCAACGGCTTGCCGCTTGCGTGCAAATCACCGGCCCGATCGAAAGCGTCTACCGCTGGCAAGGCAACGTGGAACGTTCCCAAGAATGGCTCTGCACGGCGAAAACTCGTGAGACTCTATTCGCGCGAGTGGAGTCAGCGATCTGTGAAGTTCACACCTACGACTGTCCGGAGGTGCTTGCCGTAGCGATTACGGCTGGATCGGAAAGCTACCTCCGATGGCTCGACGGGGAGTTGGACTTTTAGGCTCATTCACCTTTATGGGATTCGTTTCGATTCTCCCCAATATCGTCTCCTTCAAACCGAATCGCAAACGTTAACGGCTACGGGTTACCAACCTGTGGCGACTACAGTTGCGCGGAATAACAAAGCTCTTAGTACGGACGTTTCTCATTGACTGATACAGTTCGCTCGCCTTGAGGAACAGCTCTCGCAAATTAAGCGGGACCATCTGCTCCAGTTGGCGGCGGGTGCCATGCCGTGGTTTGTGACGCTATCTCTTGGTGCGGCCTATGCCTCGGCAGTCAGCTCAGCACTGACGCTTGCGTTGACTCCACCAGTGATGGTGTGTGATCCGGCTTTCGTGGCTGAAATGCCTGGTTCAGGCGGGACCGTGCTCAAGATTGGGCATTTCGATGAAGTGGCGGGAGTGACTCACATCGAAATCTAATTGGCAAGCCGAGCGGATGTCGACGGATGTCAGTTGCTGATCGAGCGGAAGTTGTCGAAGTTGAACTGACCAAACGAAAACTGCGGAAACAGGCTATAAAGTCCGCGGCTGAAGAATTGATCGATCACTTCGTCGGCGACCTGGATTTTCGTCTTCGGCACGACCACCACATCGGTATCGCTGAGCCAGATTTCGTCTGCAGGCGTGGGCCGACGACCGTACAAAGCGCCTTGCACGTCGAGCATGGTGGCCATCAATCGCCAGTCTTCGCCGCGGCGAAAGACCACCACCTGGCGGAGATTTGCACCTTGGTTCCACCCGCCCGCCAGCGCGATGGCACCCATCAGTGTCGTAGGACCTTCCAACGTGAATCGTCCTGGTTGAGCGACTTCACCCAGCACGTAGACGAAACGAGGAGCTCGCTGTGTAAGCACGGGGGTAATCGCCACGCCGGGTATGGTTGCCGAGTAACGGGCGTCGATCTCTGCCTTGAGTTCCTCCAAGGTAAGACCCTGAACAAAAACGGCACCAAGTCCAGGCAGATAAAGCTTTCCGGCCGGGGTGACATTCACCTCTAACTGTAAACCACCAGTGCCTTGCCTGGCGTCGACCGACTCGATAAGGTCTTGCAGCCGAGTATTGACCTTCAGCGGAGTCACTGTGATGGCAGGGACACGATAGAACTTCTTGTAACGCTCTTCCAAGTGCTCGCGCAGCCCATCGATGGTCATCCGTGCTGCCCGTACCTGACCCAGCAAGGGCAAACTAATCGTACCGTCTGGCTGAATAATTAATTCACGTCGGATATTGTCGTTTTCGTCTCGTTGCTCGCCAGGCGCAGGGCTATCGCCGGTGAGCGACTCAATCCGTAGCTCGTCACCCACCTGCAATTCGTACGGACGTACCGATTCCTCACGCGTTAGTCGAAACACAAATGCGATACGGTCGTCGACGCGGATACGATATTCCGGCACGTGCTGAATTCGAGCACGGCCCACATACTCGCCTTGGGCGTAGGCTTGCCAATCGACGCAGCCTCGGGTTTCCCAGCCGACTTCCCCTTGAGGGCAGCCACACTTAAACCCGCTCATACTATCGACTCCCCAAATACTGTGGGGGGCAGCAGGACCAAGCGCTTGCGCGTGCGCCCGCGGCGAGCAAGCAAGTATCAGGCAACAAGCTGAAATCACCGTCAGCGCATAACAGAGTCCCAACCATCTCTGTGCGATTTTGCGTCGTCCAGTGTTTTGTTGTTCGTTAGATTCGGGTCGCATGCGTGGGCTTTCCTATGTTGCTTAGCGCCACTGTTGTGGGGGTAAGTGGTGAGGGGTTCTCACGGCGTTTCGGCTGATTGGAACTTGGGCAGTACGCCGATCGTGAGTTGGCTTCATCACCATATTGCTGGGTGTTGCATACTGAGAAGGCACGGAGGAACTTCCAAACTGATGCGGGGCAACCCAGTGAACGCGACCGCTCTGTTGCGGGTTGTTGCTGGTCATGGCGATGGCCATCGAGCGGGTTGCTGCGGCCTGTTCAGGCAGCCCCAGTTGCTCCTGTACCCGGGCTAAATTCCGAAACAGCGTTGGGTTTTGATGCGAGTTTGCTAACCCTACCAGCAGCTCGAGCGATTGCCCCAGATGGCCTGACTCGGCGAGTAAAACCGCCAGCTCGTGTGTCGCAAAGTAGTTATCACTTCGCGAAAGTACGGCCGCCTGCTGAAAAGCAACCGCCTGCTGATGAGCCAACGGATTCGCCAACTTTTCACTCTTGCCCATGCGACTGGTGACCTTGCCCAACGCGTAGAGTGCCATCGAACCAGCTGGATCGCCGGCGACCGACATCGACAATTTGATTTGAGCGTACCGCAGATACCGCTCTACCATTTGACGTGGAAGCTCTCGATCCAAATCGAGCTGCTCAGCCACAGGGGTCTGATGGGCATCGACCACAAGCTCGATGTTTAGCTCAGCTTCCAGTTGCGAGCCGCGCGGCGAGAAGTCTTCCGCTTCCTCCAGCGCCCGCAATCCGGATCTCAGCGCCAGAGAGTGCTCGCGCTTGCCTTGGGCTGCATCTTTCGATTGTGAAACCAATCGCAAGACCTCGATCAATCGTTGCCGCGCCGCGAACGTGGCACCTCGATCTGCCAGCACATTCGCTTCGGCTATTTTCGCGATAGCCAGCTGATTAACGCGAGAATTCGTGAGATTGCCAGTCGTGGCGTTGGTTGACTCCCGAAGTATCAGAGCGACCAGTTGCTGCTCTTCGGTAACTACTTCTGCGAATTCTTTGGTGCTCTGATTTATGCTGAGGTCACTCTCGACATCTCGTTCGAGGCTGTCATTTGGATTGCTGAAGGTCGGCGTTGTTACGTATTCGGGTTCGTTTGAGGAAGCTACTTTTGGCAGGTCTGTCCCGCTATTCGCTTCGGGGGGAAACTCAAGAGCCAGCTCCTCGGTAGTAAGCGTGGGTTGTTGCTCTGGCTCATGATTTTCCAACTCTTCTTGTGGAACTGGCTGAGGTGCGAGCAGAAAGGCAAACGGCTCCGTCGACGCGGCCGTCTCACTTGGCGAGCTATCGCTCTGCAGTTCGGCAGCTTCCTCTGCGGTCTTATCAGCGGAAACCTCAACCTCATCAGCCGAAACCTCAACGGTGAATTCCCAATAGAGGTTTTCTTCCGTCTGGCTGGCGGGCTGCTTGGAATTCGCTTCGCCGGGCTCGAAATCCACGTCAGGTAACGCAGGTAGTAGACCTACCAGTTGGACCTCGCTGTCCTTCTGCATCTCTGGACGGCGAACCTTATCAATAGCTGGGGTCGCCGTCCGGTCGGACTTGAGTGCAACTGTGGAAGTTCTGCTCGGAGCTCTTGATGACGCATGTCCAAAAAATAACAGCGCACAGCAGGACAGTACTACCAACACGAAGAGTAATGGCAGGCATCGATGCGCGCGGCGAAAGATGGAGACTATTGTCCCGCTTTTTTGGGTCATCGATTCCCTTCCTTGGGATACTATTCGGCTCACAGTCCCTGCGCTCGGCCCGACGGAATTTGCGCTCGGCAATTTCAGATTCGTCTAACGCAAGCATGCGAAACCAGCAAAACCCATACGATTGTGCTAGCGAAGGCACTAGGCGGACACTACAGGCGGTACAGCCCTCCGCCTCGCTCTGCTAGCACCCGCTGTAACCGTCAAACTAGATCGCCTGCAGACTCGATTTTGGAGACCTGAGTTCTGACCCACCTGTCATGTCCTACCTGTCATCCCGAGGTCTGCCGAGGGATGACAGAACTCTTCACGCGAATGAATTCATTCAAACATCCCCCGATACCGCAACAAACCGAAACTTGATGAGGACGCAAAGCCCTAGAACATTCGTGTTTGGTAGCTGCCGGTTACTGGGAAGGCGTTGAATCCTTCCGCCCGTAAATGTTCGACAAATTCGCGGGGCCCGTGCGTACAGTAGATTTCCCGAGCACCAACTTCTTCAGCCGTTTGCAGCAGTTGGTTGAAGTCGGCATGGTCGGAAAGCGGCAACGCATGATCGACGCCAAGTCGGTACAACGTTCCCGGGTCGATGGCCCAACCGGTGACGGCAATGCTGACAGGTTCGCTGATGCCCGCCAGGCGAAAGCCCCGCACGCCACGGGGTAGCGTGACGACCGCCCGTCCCGGCACAAGTTTGCTCCGATACTCGGCCACGTCCCCTAACTCCATGCCACACTTCTGGTACACTTCGCTCACAGCAAAGGTCTGCGAATGCTGCAGCACCGAGATGCCTTGATCGGTTAAGAGCTTGGTCACCTCTTGGGCCTTCCCCAACGCATAGGCATGCAAAACAGGAGTGCGGCCTTGTTCCAAGGTTTCATGGACCAGTTCTAGCAGTTGCTGAATGACCTCTTCACGCGGCGGCATGCGGTATTTGGGGCGACCGAACGTCGATTCCATGATCAGAATGTCCGCCTGTGGCAATTGAGCTTCTCGACTGGTTGCCGAAGGACCTAATTTATAGTCGCCCGTGTAGAGCAGCGATTTTTCGCCATCCTCGGCCAGCAACATTGCGGAACCTAGGCAATGGCCGGCGGGATATGTCGTTAGTCTGAGCGGGCCAAACTCTAACGGTTCGAAGAATGGCATCTCTTTTGTTTTGCGATGCATGCCGCGGCGATGCTGGTACAACCGAGCAGTAGCGGGCGTGCAGAGCGCCAATTCGTGAGGGCCAATATGATCGGCATGGGCATGCGAAATAAATCCCCGCGCTTGTCGACGTCGGACATCGAGCGCCAGGTTGGCTCCCGTGAGAAAAATCCCATTATCCCAGTGGAACATGGAGAGGGCAGGGGGTGAGGGGTTCTGGAAGTTCGAGGCTAGTAATGCTGAGTGGAATGGCTACCACTTCAGACCAAACTTCTCGCCACCACTGGGAGTGCTAATACCGCCTTTGAGATGCTTGTCGCTCTCTCGGGGTTTGCGCGATTCGATCTCGTCGATAGATGGGATGTCCTTGTCTTTGCCTTTCGACTTCCCTTCCGGCTTTGCGGGCGCTGGCATCAGGGCTTTGAGCGACAAACCGATCCGCTGAGCCTCGGCATCGACCGAAAGCACTTTGACTTCGACTTCCTGACCCTCGCTCAGTACATCACCCGTGCGGTGAACGCGGCCATGTCCAAGCTCAGAGATATGAATCAAGCCCTCTACACCTGGTTCAAGTTTTACAAAGGCACCAAACTGCATCAGCTTAGAAACCGTCCCCTTTATCTTGGCACCGGTTGGATACTTCGAGGTGACGTCTTCCCAGGGGTTGGCTCCCAGATCGCGATAGGCCAGCGATATTTTACCGCTCTCTTTGTTCACTTTTTCGATTCGTACTTTGACCGTTTGGCCAACGGACAGCACATCTTTAGGATGTGCCACACGTTCCCAACTTAGCTGACTCACATGGACAAGCCCATCGACGCCGCCCAAGTCTACAAAGGCGCCAAAGTCTTGTAGACTTCTGACCACACCTTCGTGAATCTGGCCAGGAGCAAGTTCGCTTAGTAGCTGTTCGCGTTTTTCTTTCCGCTCTCGCTCCATGAGTGCACGGTGGCTTAAGACTAAATTCTTGCGGCTCTTCTTGGCCTCGACCACCACACAACTCAGGCGTTGGCCAACGTACTCCTCGACATTCTCAACACGGTAGATTGAAACTTGGCCGAGAGGAATGAAGCCGCGAATCCCAGACACTTCGCATTCCAAGCCGCCTTTGTTGTGGCCGGTGACTTTGACATCTACGATTTGCCCTTCCTCCACTTCGTCCCAATTGCCTACCGATACAGCGGCTGTGGGCAAGGAGACTTCGTAGAGACCCTGTTCGGCATTGAATTGTGAAACGGCGACCTCGATTTGGCTGCCAATTTCGGGAAGGTCCTTCCCTTCGAATTGCTTGGCAGGTAGGACACCCTGGTTGCGTCCCCCCAACTCCACAAAGATATCTTCGCGGTGTATTTTTACGACGCTCGCCTGTAGGCGTGCCCCAGAGGCCAGTTCGTTTTCTCCACCTGCGGCGGCCGCTGACTGCTCGATCAACGAGTCCACAGACTCGCTTCCCAGTGCTGCTTCGACTTCTTGCAAGAGTTCGGGAGGAAGTTCCTGTCGAACGCTGGGTACTTGGGGGGGAGGTGTCTTGGGCTCGGTGGCTTGAGGTGTACTCGACGCGTTCCCAGGAGTCACCGGTTTGGCAACGGCAGGTTCGCTATCGTCTGCGCGTTGGGTACCAATCTGCAACCGCTCGCTAGGCCGATGTTCGCTACCGGTAGCAGCCGCAATCTCTGAAGAATCGCTTGCTCCCGAATCTGTGGGCGAACTCGATTCGGCTTCGGCAGAGGCTCGAAGCTCGGGAGACTCTTGCGCCACATCCTGCAACGGAGTTGCCGCAACCGCGGCCTCGGCTGGCGGGGGTTCGGTTGATGATTCTGGTGCTACAGATGTCTCTGCAGCAGTCGTTTCAACCTGAGAGTCGGAGGGGATTGGGTTTGTTGGTTCTGCTTCGGCTTCGGGGGGCATCATCGAAAAAATCCTGCGGTGGCTCAATAAGTGCCAGGCAACGAAACAAGCCTAGCGCAGCAAGTTTAACCTCGGCATGCACTGTTGTGCAACAGTTTGGTCAGACGTGAGAGGGGATGAGAGAATAGATCAGCGATATTATTTATTGCTTGGCATTCGAGGGCGGATGCTCCGTAGCCTTACTGGCAAAGCGATTCAGACGTTCTCGCACTCCAGGAATCAAGTTTGCAGCATTCTCGGCATAAACTTTGCGGAGCACCTCGTCAGGTAGATCGAGGCCATAAATATTCCACAAACCTTGAGGAGGATACTGATTTTCTGCATACGTGAAATACTCGTCCGCAGTTTCCAGCATCCGCCAATGCGGATTGAGCCGCCCAGGCTCGCGAGGACCGTCTGTCCCGAAAAGGATTCTATCCTGATATTTTATGAAGAATTTACGAGCTGTAAAAGGTTGTCGCCCCAATTCAGCAATTCGCGCCGAAATATCGAGGGTGAGATTCGGATATTTATCTAACCAGCGACTTACTTCCGCCAGATTTTCCGCATAATTCGCGACATGAGCGCCGATGAACTTCGTTTGGGGATGCCGCTCTACGACTTGATTTCGCGCAGTAATTAATTCGTCGTGTGTAGGAAACTTGTCGTCTGCAAAACTCCATTCCGGATGACGACTAAGCTCCTCCCAACGTTCATTGGTGGCATTGATCGGCTCGAAAAAAGCAACTGGGTCGGCCGAATGAATCAGCACTGGCATTTGCAATTTTCCGCAAGCCTCCCAGATCGGATCCCAACGTCGATCGTCGATCTTCAAGAACGATCCATCCGGATTGCGGTAATAGAGCCCCAACCGTTTGAAAATTTTGAGTCCCACCGCGCCGCGCTCTCTGGCGTCTGCCAGAGCGATCGCCATGCGACGACCAAAGTCGGGCCGTTGACAGTCCCAAGTGGCAGGCTTGTTCGGATCGCCGTCGCCCAACCAATCGATATTGGCAAAGATGACGAACCGATCTCGATGGTTGGTCCATAAGAATTTTTTATGTTCTTCGAGAGCTTCGCCTAGATTCCCATCCAGGCTCACCGAAACCGCGATGTTTTGCGCGTCCATTAATTTCACATACGCATCGAGCAAGGCGGGTACGGGTCGCATTTTGTAGCGTGCATGAACATGCACATCGACTGCCGAAAACTTAGCTTGCGTGGGAGTATGGCTTGGCAATTCGAGAGAAGACTTCGGGCGAAAGTTCTCCAGAGAGAGGGGCCGTCCGTCACGACCATCCAAGGGTTCGTCGGCGATCGATAACGAAGTTGGGAGGAGGAATGCAAAGCTCACCCCAGCTAGAAGACCGAGGAGGGTAATTGTGTTGCGCGAGTTCAAGAAACCAACTCCCGCAAATGAAAATGAAACTTACCGAGCTTGCCCCCGTAGTTGCCTGCCGAAATGGCTGGCACACCCTCACCCGCAGCGGCTTCGATCGCAACCTGCATCGCGCTGGCCACCGCCTCTTCGCTAGTGCCATCAATCACAATCTCATAGGCACATTGAGCGTCTTCCACCAATTCTGTTTCTACCTGGCTGCGCAGACTGGGGCAGAATGCATCGTTGGTCGAGGCGACGAGCGCTTTGTATTTCGATCCCACTTTGCTTCCGCTGCGGACCACACCGCCCGGGAACGGTGCGATTACTCCCTGAAGCGGAGCGATGGCATCGGTCGCGCGGCGAGCGGCGGCAAGTGCCCCTTCGGCGGAGGTTCCTTGAATAATGATATTCCCTCCAGCCACGCCCTTGGCCACGCCCACTGTTTCTTCAACGACAAACTCACCATCCATCACCGGCACTCGCCAGTAGCGGCGCTCGTCGATGACTTTACTCTTTTGAAATCCATCGCCGAAGTAGCGAAGATGCTTGCCCAGCGGAAGCGCCTCCTCAGATTCAGGCAAGCCGTTGTAGACTGCGGTGGTGGGACAAGTCATCAAACATTGCCCCACCCGATTGGGAACAGCCTTGCCCAACGCATCCGTCGAGAAACCGAAAGCCAACACAGCGGCGCCTGGCCGACCATCGGGGCTCTCCGCGCTCTCGAGATAATGCTCGATGCCCACTTCCGAATCGCAGCCTATGACCGACGAACCATAGCCAGTGAACTCGCGCAGTGCCGCGTCGAGCCAGTAATCGTCCGTCGCTGTCACAATCAGCCGCGCATAGCGCATCCGGAACGCTTCAGCAAAGGTGTCGACAATCAACGTGGAACCAAGCTTCATCACGCCATCATCGCTTTGATGGTCAAAATGGGCAAGGTGTGAGTCCGCAAGGCGATTTAGAAAAAACCGCCTCCCCCTCCACCGAATCCACCGCCACCGAATCCACCGCCACCAGTTCCAACACATGCATGGGGAGCAGCTAAACCCATTTTACCGATCACTTCCTGAACTTGCTGCAAGACATCAGCCCGGTGACGGACTAAGATCCGATTCCCTACGAAACGAACCCATACATTGTCTTCGGTCTGTTCTTTCCAATCGACCGATTCGGTTATAGAAGCCACGATGAGCTTTTTCGCTTCCTCAGATAATTTGGCAAGACCTTGGTCGACATGGAAGCCCTGGGTTTCCAACTTCGATTGAGCCTCGTCCGCGGCACTTGCGGAAATTTCGTTGCGAACCTTACGTATTCGTTTAAACAACTTTTCGATCTCAGAATGAACACGCGGGGTTTGACTCACCACCAGAATACCTGGTGCCACTAGCTGGATTTCGCCATCTCCCTTACCATTCTCCTGCCAACTCGATTTCTCAACACAACTAGTGGCCGTGTCCATGAGTGGGCTATAGGCGGTCCAAGCACTTGCTCCCTTGGGCACGGGCAAATAAACGCCCAGATCGTCTACTCGATACACTTTTGTTGTTAGGAAGCTGTTGGCTTGATCTTTGGTGGTTACCAATACTACTTCGTGATTAATATAGAACGTTAAGTCTTCCAAGCCCGGTTGTCGCAGCAACAGATCCAGAGCGTTCCTCAGCGAAATATTCCTGAAGTTAATCGTTGTTTCTGTATCCGGCGAAATCGCCAATTCATCTAGTGCTGCTAGGTCCAGGATGATCGGAATGTCATAATCCTCTTGCAAAATGCTGAGGATTTCTTTCAGTGGCAGCTCTGTGAAATCTAGTGGCGATTTCAATTGAGCGTCGAGTACCGATTCGATGCGATCTTCTACTGTAAGTTCCGTCGGCGGCCTGGACTCTGAGACGAACTCTCCCAAACGGTCCTGTGATCTGACCTCACCAGAAAACCCAAAGCCCCAGAGTACCACCATCGAACTACAGACAACTACCTGAATCTTTGACATTCTTCTCTCCTCATATTCACTAGCCTAGAGAGACACGTAGAAATTGGACGGCAATGGTTCCGAACACTGCCACCCTGGAAAGCTGTAGACTAGCAGACCTCAAGAAACGAGGTCAAGTTTTTCCTCGAAGGGTAGTGTCCCAATAGAATGGGGTCGCAATTTGAGGAAGCAGAATAAACAGCGAGGCCGCCCGAAGGCGGCCGCCGCTTAGGGAGGGAGGAGAAACCCGACCCGCGTGAGCGACGCACTCGCGCGGACCGATTGCATACTAGGCTGTCTTAGCGGCTGGCCGAACGAACCGACCTCCGCTTGTATAATTTCCCATGCGATTGAAGCGACACCAGCCAAGCTCCACTAGCGCTTCCCAGCTGCCAAACCGTTCGTCTTCGATGGAAACAAAGGCCCGCCGGGAAGCGAGTGGAAGAGGGTGGTGAAATGAAATTTCTCTTCCATCGAAGTGACTGACTTCTATCTGTGCCGATTTGCCCAGTTGTCCTCGGTCGTCTAGCGGCGTGAGATTGGCCGCGACGGTTTGGGCTTGATCGTTTGATTCGTTGGCTATGCCTTGCTGAATAAAGTTATTCAGCTTATTCGACAGCTGAGCACGTCTATTCGAGTTAGGCTTATTCATCGGCATCGCGTGCTGCCCCAGCCAGTTGTCGTTATTGGTGGTCATCCGCATTCTCCTCGTATCACTTGTCTATGACTGGCTGCGTGACCCAAGGGCCGGCGCAGCGCATCTGCTTCTACACTAGGTGACACGTGCCGCAGGGGCAGGTTCATGTGCGAAAGTGATCGTCTGAGTCGAGAAGTCGCGTCGGATGCTGTTCGAAGACGAAGTGCCCAGCTCGATTCTGCTGAGGAACTCTTGCTGGACCGAATAGTGATAAGTGCTTTTTGCATGAGTCTTCAACAGGTGGAATCACTTGCTGAACAAAACAACAATACCCGATGCCACGCAAGAACGACGGCCAAATCCATGAGGAATCATCAGTTTCTCTAAGCACCGCGCGAGACAATCGACAAGCGCGTTACGCCTTAACATTTGCCGTAGAACTCTCGGCATCAGGGCTCGCTGAGCCTGGCACCAATAGGCTTAGAAAAGCGGGCACTAAAATCGTGCGCACGATAAACGTATCGAGCAGAATCCCCAGCGACAGAGCAAACCCCAGTTCCACCATCCCGTGTAATTCGGCAGTCGTCATGGAAACAAAAGTACCTGCCATGATGATACCGCAACTGGTGATAATGCCGCCCGTCTGAACAATCGCTCTGCGCAGTCCGTCACGGAGCCCATGTCGGTCTTGTTCTTCCAGAACTCGGCTTACCAGATAAATATTGTAATCTTGCCCGACTGCCACCAGGATGACAAACAAGAACAGGGGTACTTTCCAGTCGAGTCCCACATAGGCCGGTCCTCGCAAGAATTCGAACACAAGCCCCGCAATTCCCATGGTGACAAAGTAGCTCAGCAGGACAGTAAAGATCAGATAGACACAGACGAGTGGCCGTTTAAGTAGCACGAGGATCACCAGAAACACAGCTCCCGCCACCAATATCTGGATGAGCTTACGATCGGCGACAGTCACATTTCGCAAATCACGCAAACCGGCCGAGGTGCCCGCCAGTTCGAATTCGGCTCCATGCCAGGGCGAATCGGGATCCTGGCTGAGACTTTCGAGTACTTCTTCAACTCGATCGCACACCCGCATCGCTTCCTGCGAAAAAGGAGCGGCTTTGGGGACCAGGAACAGCCGAGTGACGCGACCGGAGTACGGACCTTCTTGCGAGACGAACGCCGCTTTCGTGAGTGGACTGCCTTGCGCGGCAAGCAATTGGATTCCCTCGGCAGAAAATACGCTCACGGCTCCTGGCGCTTTGCCTGTTGGACGGTAGAGGCTGCGAACTTGCGCGATCTCTGGCAAATCATCCAGAGGCTTCACCAATTCAGCGATACGGAATTGCCCCTCCTTGGAATCGAGATCGCCCTGCGCACTATGAGCCAGGACCACCAAAGGACCAATTTCTCCTTCGGGAAAGTGGCGCTGCAGCAGGGCCGTTCCTCGGCGACTGACTCGGGAGGGGTCAAGTTCACCGAGCAAATCGTAAGTCACATCTACCGTGTTGCCATAGATGGCCAACGGCGCAGCGACGAGGAAACTAATTAACAGAATCTTCCGCGGCTGTCGCATAATGAAATCGGCTAGTCGTTCCCACACACTTTGCCAGCGACCCGGCATTTCCCCCATACCTTGGCCAGCCACCGCTGTGCCGAGGCGAGTCGAGAGCAAAGCCGGAACCAGGGTCAAACAAGCCAACAGCGTAATGGCGAGACAAATGGCAATCGCCGGGCCACTGTAGGTGAACTTTCCAAACTCGGCAAAGCCCATCATGGCCAAACCAACGATGGTTGTTAGGGCACTTGCCAGCAAGGCGATCCCCACGCCTGATACTGCCGACGCAATGGCTTGAGATTGGTCCAATCCCTGGGAACGCAATTCCCGATATCTGGCGGTCAGAAACAAGCAGTAGTCTGTTCCCGCGCCAAAGAGCAAGACGATGACAAAAATCTTAGTGGTCGTAAACACGCGGACGATTGGCAGAAAGTCGGGCGCACTTTGCGATAGACTAGCCACGAGGGCGAGCAAATTCAACGATGCCGTGGCAGCTATTCCAATCGTCAACAACGGCACCAAAGCCAACCAGGCCGAGCGATAGATGAGCAGCAGAGCGATGGTCACCAAAGCTATCGTCGTGTAATGCGTACTGGAAACGCTCTGCGCCGCGGCGGTAAGCATATCGCCCCCGATGGCGGCGGAGCCGGTGATGCCAACTCGCACCCCTGCAGGCGCCTGTTCCCTCTGCTGTTCGACAACTTGTTCAACCTTGTCCAATACACGAATGTTGTCGGTCGCCATAAATTCGTTGGATAGCCGAACGACAATCCGTACCGCGCGACCATCTTGGCTAGGTAGCTGGTTACCGACGACAGGAGTTTTTTCCGTCCAAACGTCGACCACTCCGATATCGGGGATCTCTTCGATTGCCCGACCGATATCGAGTGCGAACTGACGATCTTCAGGAGTCAACGGTTGCGAATCGCGCGCAAACACCAGGACGATTTGGCTCTTGCTATTGTCGCGGGGAAAAGCCTGAGTAATGAGTTGGGCTGCCTGGACGGTTGTCGTATGAGACGGCAAATATTCCAGGTCGCCATCCATGGCAACTTCTCCCCAGGGAGGAGAAGATTGCTTGAGCAACACCACTGCCACAATCCACGCTGCGATGACCAGCCAGCGGTATTCGTGGATCTTGTGCCCTAGTTGGTACAGCATGGCGGGGAGACTCGAGTCGTTTCGAAGGACTTGTCGCAGCACTCCTGATCGTAGTGGCTTGGCTGGAAGCTATCTAGCCGTTCAGTTTTCTTGGCGGAGCCCTGTCAGGACCAGAAACAGTCCAGGCTTCCGCTAGAAGCAAAAAAAGCACCGAGCCAAAATGGCTCGGTGCTTGGAATTGCTACGAAGTATTGCTCGTGAAACGGACTACAGTTCGAAATCTTTTACGTCGATTTCTTCGATGTCCGACACATCAATTTCCAGCTCATCGCTGACCTCAGGTTGCTGAGGGGCTGCTGGAGTGCGAGCCGCTACAGGTTGCTGAGCTTTAGCCGGAGTCTCGGCCTTTTCTGGAAGCTGCGGACGAGGGGGTCTGGCTGCGGAACGATGCAGACGAGCCACGCGGCGGTCCGCCTTTTGTCGCACGCCGTTGACAACCGCTCCGAAGAGTCGGATACCCATCGCTTTCAGTAACTCGGAGGATTGAAGCACTTTGCGAATCTCGGTCTGATCGCGGAGTAGCGTCAAGATCGCTCCGTCAACATGCTGGCCGATCGATATCGAATCGGACATACCCAGTAGCGGGGCACCATCGATAATCACAAAATCGAACTCAGCACGTAGCTTCTCGAAAATCGGCTGCAGTTGTTCCGTCGCCAATGCGTGGATAGCACCCATATCGCACTGACCAGCGGTCATCAGCCATAGGCCTTCGGTGCTCGTGGGCCGAATGGCGTCCGTTACATCAATATCCGAACGCAAGACTTCACTCACACCATCTTCCAATGGCATGCCGAAGAGCTTATGCAGAGCCGGCTCTCGCAAGTCACCATCAATCAGCAAAGTCCGACGGCCAGCCCGAGTGAGACTTAGTGCCAAGTGGCTAGCGACTGTTGTGCAGCCTTCCATCGAAGCCGGGCTAGTGATCAGTACCACTTGCCGTGCCTGAAATGTGGAATCATGCATCAATGCGGCTCGGACGCTGTCGATCGACTCAGAGAGCTGAGCTGCAATCGGGCTGCCTGGCACCATCGCTTTCCGCGATGAAACCGATGGCAGGACACCAAGAACGCGAATTCCTAAGCCTTCATCGATGTCGGTCGGGCCATTAAGCCGGCGACGTTGGAATTCTAACAAAGCGATTCCGAAACAAGTGACACAGAAGGCTGTCAGAGCACCGATCGTGACGATGGTGTATCGCTCGATGGTGTTGATCTTCTCCTGAGGCGTTGCCTTTTGAAGAATCCGTACACGGTCTTGGCCAGCTTTTTCGTCGAGTGACCAGCCACGAATCTTCAATTCCATAGTCTGGGCTACTTCCGAAAGCTGCTCAATTTCCGTATTCAAGATCGCGAGCTTACCGGAGGTTTGGCCTTTTCGTTCTACTTCGGCCATCTTGTCTTCGTACTTCGCTTCGAGCTCAGCGATATCGTTGCCGACGGACTGCCGACGTAGCATGTACTCCATCATCACGCTTTGCAGCATCTCGTTCGGAGCATTCTTGAGCCGATCACGAAGCTCGGCTGTTTTCGTAATACGGTACTCCTGAATTTGCGACCGTAGAGAGCTCAACTGAGATTGCAGACGCTTGAGCTCGGGCGACTTGCGATTACCTTTGGTGATCGCCTGAAGCTGCATTAGCTGCTGGGTGTATGCATATTCTTCCTGCTGGAAATTCTGAAACATAGGATCTTGATCCAACTGTTCCTGAATGGCAGCTTCCAAAGCCGTCGGGCTGTTAGCATTTTGAGCGGCCAACTGTTTGGTGACTTCCAAGTCAATCAGCTCTTGCTTCTTCTCGATGATCTGCTGTTGGATCATACGCACATCGCTGGCCAACATACTCAGCACGGCACTTTCGGTGGCACCTGTCGAGGAATCCAACTCTTTGGACAACGTCAAGTAGCGATCGTGCTTCTCTTCCAACTCTTCCTTCAACTGTTTGTGCAGCTTTTCCATGCTCTCGCGTGTTTCGCTGGAGCGTGTACGCTCCTTGTGAATCACTTCGAAAGTGTAAGATTCGATAACCGCGTCGACGATCTTCATAATCTCCTCGGGGTCCTCTTCGCCATCGAAGCGAACCTCCATAATTTCACCTTCACCGGGGAAGGAGACGCGAATTTCGTCGGAAAGCCATTTCAGCTCGTAGGGCTGTTCTTTTACAACCGCATCGAGCTGAGAGATCTCGCTGCGGTTTAAAGCGGCATTCAACACAAAGTGCGATTTGAACAACGCCAACTGCGTTTGCTGGAAGATCTCGTACTCTTTGGGGTTGATGACCTTCTTTTGGTCGAACAGTGTTTCCGGCTCAACGGCCTTCACACGCAGGTAGGCAGTCACTGAGGAAGACTCGGGGAACAACCACCAAAGAAAGCCGAACATGCACAGCGATGCCAGTGAACCTAGCAGCAACGCAGGCAGCCATTTTCGTCGGAGTGAATTGAGGAACCAAGTTTGATTGATACTACCTGTAACAATCTCAGGCCCACGGGGTCCAGCGCCACCAAACCCAGGCATGGGCATCGCTGGATACGGTTGGGCAGGGACCATCGCATTGGATGCGTCGCCATTACTTAGTACAGCAGGATACATTACGTCACTGCGACCTATACCAGAATCTTGATTCGTCATCGAATACCTCTGTCTAAATCGATCGGATAACGCCTTGGCACTAACAGCTCGAACTTGAATTCCCTAGTCGGGGATCCACCCGGGCTATTAGGCCTGACTTCTCTCGGCACAAATGCCAACGGTTAGAGTACACAGGCGGCGATACTGTTGAGACAACACCATCGAACCGATGAGTCTGGCACTCTACGCCGTATTCGAAGCAAGTTGTGGGCCAAACGATCGAGCAGCCTTGCTGCGCCGTATATCAGCCTATAAAAGGGCCGAGGTTTTCCGTATTACGGTGAAAAGCCTCAACCTCGATGTTGCATTCTTGCAACGCCTCGTCGTCCGTGAGAGATTACCTGCGCCCGTCGAATTCGAGTGCTTTGTGGTTCTTCCATGATGCCAAAGCACTAGGCTTGAGCTGTTCCAAAAGCCACGTAGTCATCCATTTCAATCGGGACAGTAATCAGTTCCAGTATTTGTAGCTCTATCCACAACAAGCCCAGGGCAATCGGCATCATCGCCAGCCCCGCCCAGTCGTGAACTGCTTGGTGAATCAAATCGCTATCGGGAAACATCATGAATATCAGGGCTGTGATCGTGATGCGGATTACGTTAGTCGCGAGGGCGATGGGAATAGCACTGAGCAGGATCACAAATCGATCCCACCAGGGTCGTTTGATCAAAACCGCCATCGCAAACGACATCGCACCAAAGATGGTACTCATCCGTAAACCACTACAAGCATCCGCTACCTCTAAGGGGACTCGATCGATCATGATGCGATTCCCATCTCTCAAAGCGGGTGCGCCTAGCAATTGCAAAACCCAAGTGCTGGTTATCGCAGCCAACTTTTGCAGGAACAACAAGACCGAGTGCTCGACGACCGAAGGCATCGGAAACATAAATAGCAAGAAAGCCACGGCCGGCCATGCCCAACTCACCATTGAGGTTCCACCGACCAACTGACAGACACCGATCAATGCGGCCACAAAGCTCAAGCGGTCGAAGGGGTTGAAATCGTAGTTCGAAGCCCAAAGGCGAACTCCGAGACTAACCACAATAATGGCAACGCCAATCCACCGTTCGCTAACCTCGATGTTCTTTAACGGTTTAAAGCGAACATAAAACAGGAATCCCGCAAACGCGGGTACCAAATAACCATGCGAGTAAAGCGGATTCTTCCAAGAAACCGCCGTATACGAGAGCATATTAAGGTAGCAGTAGACCAGCAGCGCCACTAACGCACCGAATACTACCCACGCATAGGTCGCTTCGGTATCGTCGAGATCCCGAATCTCTTCACCCGTTTGAAATGCACCTGCTTGCGGAGAGCCTGATAAATCCATGATTCGTTCTATTCAATCTCTGCTGAAAACAGCCGAAATACCGTGATGGACGTCTATCTCAACTTTGCTATCTGAATACTTGGCTTCCGCAGGACTTAGATGCCAGCGGTAGCGAAAATGTTCCGTTATTCCTGCTCGCATCTTGTGAAAAGGGCCGAAGCCTGGAATTCAGCAGGTTATCGTCGCGTCGACACAGCGGACCATGCCATTGGTAGCCTAGGCAAGCTAATCTCTTAGGGGCCGCTCGCAGAAGCGATCTGATCTAATTGAGAATATGCTTAGATGAAGTATCTGTCAATGAGTCGGACGCTAAACAAAACGCCGCAAAGTCCCTGAATCAATAGGGTTGCGTCCAGCCGCCCAGGGCTAATTCCGCTCGATTCAAACCGCTCCTCTGTAGTCGGGATCATTCAACCTGCTCCGGCGTCAGCAATGCCCGTCCGCTGCGGCTGGGAATCCGGCGAATGTTCGCATCGCAATATGCATACGCGAAGCGAATCTGCGTGGTTCTTAGCAGGCAATGCTAGCGGGCAAAGAGCACTGATTGCAGGAAATTCCGCTTTCCCGGCAGACAGCCCAAAGTCGATGTCAAACTTTACCGATTACAAGGACTATGACTCTCAGGGCGAGATTGCCGGTTTGCAATTCCTGCGCTGGAGAGTCACAGGTAAACCTCGATTCCACGAAACGAGACGCGACAATGAAGCCGCTTATCACAACTTGTAAAAAACTGGCCACGGCATTTTCGATACTTGCCCTCGTAGTGGCAACCACGGGATGCACGTCCTTCCTGGAACCGAGGTCCCCCTATCCCGCCAATCCACCAGGGCCGCCGGCTGAGAGCTTGGTGCCTCGTGAATTGGACAAGGTCACGCTACCGCGATACGTCGTCGAACCACCAGACATTCTGTTGATCGAGGGCGTCAAGCTGGTTCCCAAGTCTCCCCATCGGATCGAGACCTTCGATGTGATGCTCGTACGTGTCTCGGGTGCCTTTCCAGAATATCCGATTGACGATGCCTTCTCGGTGGATGCCGATGGCAGTGTGAACTTGGGCCCTCGTTACGGCCGCATCGAGATTGTTGATTTGACCATTGAAGAAGCGGAGGACGAAATCCGTTCTTACTTATCTCAGATTCTATCCGAGGTGGATGTCTCAGTTTCGCTAGTTCAATCCTCTGGGGCCCAAGCAGTCACAGGGCAGCACCTGGTCGGTCCTGATGGACGGGTCAACCTGGCCACTTATGGCTCGGTTTATGTTGCGGGCAAGACTTTAGAAGAAGCTCGCGAGGCGATCGAGGAACAGCTATCCCTCGAACTCGAAGATCCCGAGGTGTTTGTCGATGTGTTGGCTTATAACAGCAAAGTCTATTACATCGTGACACAGGGTGGCGGCTTCGGCGACAATGTTGTTCGAGCCCCAATCACCGGTAACGAAACTGTTCTCGACGCAGTGGCAGCCATCGGAGGAATCTCACAAGTCTCCTCTACAAGACTTTGGATTGCCCGACCTGCACCGAACGGAATGGGATGCGAGCAGATACTACCCGTCGACTGGCAGGAAATTACGCGGGGAGCATCCACCGCAACCAATTACCAGATGTTGCCCGGCGATCGACTTTTCATTGCAGAAAACAAGTACAACCGTGCCACAGCGGCGGTTGCAAACCTGATTCGACCCTTCGAGTCCATCTTCGGATTCGTATCCCTGGGCACCTCCATGGGTAACCGTATCGTTCGATTCGGATTGGGTAACACATTTTAAGCCTGTTGCTGACTCTTGCGGAGGTCTCGATTTAGGGGCCTGCTAATTTCGGAGTCGCACGAAGAGTGGAACTAAATAGATCGTGATAAACATTGATTCAAAGGGAGGGCTAGCAGCGATGTCTCGCCTATTGGGGAAATTCAAAAACGTTATTTTGATTGGCTTCTTCGTAACACTGCTGGGTCTGGCATGTGAAACTGAGGTCAACGCCCTGGACTGCCAGCCTGCTACTCCCTGCCCTTGTGCAGCGGACGGTACTTGCCGTCCTCAGGGACCTTGGGGCCACTCGCAAACGCGATGGCGTCCCTGGCCGGGAGATGTGATCGATTCCAAACAATCCACTCAAGAAGAGGAAGAAAAACAAGAGCAATTGATGCTGGAACCCTACGAAACTCCAATTCCTGAAAAGGAAGCGCTACGCGGAGCCGAGACTCCCGAATCTAGAAAGAAGAAGCCCAAGAGCGATGGCGGGGCGATCATCTCTGATCCTCTAGGTGGAGCCGGCCAAGACTTGGGCGGTCCCGTTCCAGGAGAAATCCCTGCTGCAGAACCTCAGCAACCTGTGGCGCAGCCCGGTGGACTGGATGGCTTTGATTTGCCAGAAGCAGAAGCACCGGCAGAAGATGCTCCGCTGCCTGAAGAAGAGCCGTTGGATGATTTTGATCCGTTCAGCGATATCAACCAAAGGATGCGTGCTCCCAAGACCGTAAAGCAGCCTGCCGCAACTACGCCGCAGCTGCCTGCCTCGGGACCTCCCTCCCTGCCGGCAAGCTTACAAAAGCTGTCGCAGACGATGCGGCCCACTCCTTCACAGCGAAGGGGCATTCGCCGCCCCGGCTATCGATCGGCTACTACCGTGGCTTTAGCTAACTAAGCACCTAGATAGCTGGGCAGCGGACCTTTGAACGGTCGACTGGTATCCGGAGGCAAGTGTGCCTCCGACTAGGCATTTGACTCGTGCTCCTAGCTGAAACGCTGAATATGCCTCCAGGGCTAGAATTCGGCTTCTCTTTGCAGCCAGCAACTGCGGACGTCCCTGAGTGTTGACACTCGGGGACTTCGCGCCTACCGTGAGATTAGTGGGCGGTGATCTCCATCTCGCCCACGCGGGCCCACTCGATCTACTCCGGGCCCCCATACTCCGCCGATTCTAGACACTTGGTCCTGACTATGAAAAATCTCTATGTAGCCGCGGCTATCACTGCCGTACTAATTTCTGTGGTGACGGTCGTCGAAGGCGTCTACCTAAAAGATCGCTGGGGAGAGCCCGGTGTTGAAGCTGCAGAACTAGGCAAACGATTCGCAGGAGTTCCCAAGAAAATTGGCGACTGGACCGGCGTCGACATGCCCGTTGAAAAGGAAGTTCAAGAGCGTTCCGGTGCAGTAAGTTTCGTGAGCAGGAACTACAAGAACAGTGTGACAAACGAAACAGTGAACCTATGGCTGATTGTTGGCCACTCTCGCGATATCATTCGACATACTCCTGACATCTGCTATCCGAGCGCCGGTTTTCGATCTCAAAGCGAGAAACTCCAGCATTCGGTATCGTACGCAGACGATCGGACCGCTGATTTCTTCACCAGCAAGTACCAAAAAGAAGACGCCACAGTTCGCCAAACATTGCGGGTCTATTGGGCGTGGAATCACCCAGACACTAAAAAGTGGGAAGCACCCGATAACGCTCGCTTCTACTTTACAATGGTTGAGCCTGCTCTCTACAAACTCTATTTCACAAGCCAAGTCACGACGGAAGAATTGACGGTCGATGATAACGTAGCAGTTGATTTTGCAAGACTGATGCTTCCTGAGATCGATGCTGCACTGTTCCCTGAACTCAAATCAGCTGCTGGAGATATGGCTGAGTCCAGTCCCGTCGAAGACGATCCTACCAGCGAAGAGGCACAAGACGAGGAAGAGGATTTCGCAGCAGAAGAATCTGACACCGACGAGTCCGCTGGCGATGATGCCCTCGACCTCTAGGTCATTCTCAAGTCCCCAAGCAGTTTAAGCTCTAAGGTTCAAAACTCTGGTAGGGGTTCGATTCCTCCGCAGCCTGGGAAGCGGCGAATTCTCTTGCTGCTGGCACAACGACTAGCGTCAAACAGAGAACGCAGATCAATGCGCGTAGAGCGAACTGAGTGCGCTTGGCAGCCACATTCGCAGGGCCAACCCAGCCGATCGCAGCGGCCATGGCTAACACCAGCAGTACCGAAGAACTAGCAGCAAGTTCGGGCGAGAGTAAGAACTTGGCAATTACCAAGACTCCTCCAAATATTGCAACTATCGGCCCTGCTGCGACCTCCGGGCCACGGGGCACTTTCAACGCGCCTGCGGCTATCCCACAGCCTACCAAAGACGCTGTTAGGGTTCCCAGCAATTGTCCCGTCGTAAGTGAACCCGAAAGCGCGATCGTCCCCGTCGCCCCCAATCCCACTAGAGTTGCCAACGAGCCCCGGAGTCGGCACAGAGACCCGTCCACGACCATCTTTGCCGAACTCCAAAGCGCAAACAGCAACATCGCAGTGCCACCCAGCCAGGTTGTGGCTTCGACTGCACTCCACGCTCCTGTCTCGAACCCAAAATCGAGTTGTTGGTTGGGAAGATAAACGCTGCCGCGAAGCAATACCCATGGCAAGAATAGACACAACGTAATACGCAACACCCAGGCAACCTTGGCGGCTTTGATATCTACCAGAGCAAGAAGTTCTATGGCCGTTGCTGTGACGACTAGCGCCGGCAACCAATCTCGCGCCTCAGCGGGTTGAAACACTTTCAGCAGCGCGATCTTCAACCCACCAAAACCTCGGTCGAGTTCAATCTGCGCAGCAAAGTCGAGCCCCAGGTGCCCCGCGAGGTAGCCAGCGGACAGCCCAACGAGCCAGGCCGCGGACGCGTGGGATCGGTATTTCCAAATCAACGCAACGCATCCGCCTGCCACAATCGCGGGCACGACGCCGCCCCAGAAGACGGTCGGTATATCAATCAAAGCTTCCTCGCTTGTTTACTGAGGAATGGCTGACTGAGCGGCAGCAGGAGCCTCTTGGCGAATTCCTTCGAAGCTCACCGTAACGGCAATCTCGTCGCCAATGCTGGGAACCATGTTTGTCATTCCAAAATCACTACGTTTGAGCTTAGTTTGACACAAAAAACCACTACGGTATTTCCCATAGGGTCCCTTGCCTTCACCGAGTTTCTCCACAGGTAGCACCACGTCTCTCGTAACGCCGTGCATGGTGAGTTTGCCCGCTATGTTGTACATCTGGCCTTTTTCACTCGACTCGATGTTGATTCCGGTACTCTGAAAGTTGATGACCGGGAACTGTTTCACATTAAAAAAGTCGGGGCCCTTGAGGTGCTCGTCTCGCTTTTGATCGTTGCTATCAATACTAGTAGCATCGATCACAATCTGGAACTGACTGGCGGCTGGATTTCCCTTATCGAGATTAAAACCACCTTTGACCTTATTGAATCGACCGTATGTGTAGCTGTAGCCGAAATGGCTCACTCCAAAAATGACTGAGGTATGCGAATTGTCGATGACGAACATCTCGCCAACCGACACCTGCGGTAGGCACAAGATCGCGGACAACAACGTGCAAGATCCTAGGGCGGTTCTCATGATAATAATTCCCTTCATTGCTTGGTGATATCGTACAGAGATTGAGAGATACTGAGATTGAGAGATACTTCAGCTTGAAAACACGACTCGATTTCAGGCTATTCTCCAACATTTGCCCGTCGATTATCTGTGAATCTCACTACCATCCTTGGCCTTGACGCCGGCGATGGCAAGTGTCGATTTGCTCGGAGGCGATTGAAGGTGTTGCCGCGCTGAGAATTTCACTATGATAGTAGTGTCCTTAGACGACTGCTGTCACAATTCCGCCTTCCCGGCAGATGCATCGGGTAACGAGGAAACATAAATGATTTCGTCCATCCAGCTATCAGACTTCGCCAATCTGACTCCCCAGATTCTGTTTGCTGAACTGAACTACGGCTGGATTGCCGGATTGTTCTTTGGTGCTGTTGCGATCATGTGTTTGATTGTGATGGCTGTATTTCTTCTGAAGTATTTCACCCTTTGGCTACAAGCCTACATGTCGAACGCCCGAGTCGGCTGGCTCGAACTCATCTGGATGGGCCTGCGGCAAGTCAGGCCGAGTACGATCGTCGAGGGGAAAATTATGGCGATGCAGGCCGGCGTTGGCACGGATCCCAACACGGGTATAACGACACGTCGTCTTGAAGCGCATTATTTGGCTGGTGGTGACGTTCCTCGGATTATCAATGCCATCATCGCCGCCCAGCGTGCAGACATCGACCTCGACTTCGACCGTGCTGCCGCAATCGATTTGGCTGGCCGCGATGTGCTAGATGCCGTTCGCACAAGCGTCTATCCAAAAGTAATTGATTGTCCCGACCCAGAAAAATCTCCTAAGACAACCCTGAGCGCTGTCGCCCGAAATGGTGTAGAGCTTAGAATTCGTGCTCGGGTGACTGTCCGCACCAACTTATCGCAACTCATCGGCGGGGCCACCGAAGAGACGATCATTGCCCGGGTTGGCGAAGGCATTATCACTTCGATCGGATCCGCAGAAGATCATCTTGCGGTGATGGAAAATCCTGACCGCATCTCCAAAGCTGTGCTTGAACGTGGCTTAGACGCACACACGGCATTTGAAATTGTTTCGATCGATATTGCCGACATCGATATCGGAGAAAACATTGGTGCCCGACTGCAAGCAGATCAAGCGGAGGCAGATACACGCAAGGCCCAGGCCTTGGCTGAGCAACGACGTGCTAATGCCATTGCTCACGAACAGGAAATGAAAGCCAAGGTTGCCGAAAATCGAGCGGCTGTCTTCTTGGCACGAGCCGAAGTGCCAAAGGCCATGGCAGAGGCATTCCGACAAGGTAACTTAGAAACTGCGTCTACCAACGGGCGTTAGGCGAACGGCCGCTAGTCACTCGCCTCGGGGCCCAGGGCGTACTCGAACCAGAGTTGCTCGTACTCGGTTTCCAATTCGGTCTGCAATTGCCAACGGTCGTCTTGGTAGGCCAGCTCATAGACGGCCACGTCCGTTAAGACAGGCGTTTCAATATCCACACTGCTCTGAATCGGCCCGCCACGGCGTGCCGCGATGTCTTCCATTTCTGTATCAAATCTTTTCTTGATGGGATCGAAGAACTCTTCTTCCTCGTCTTCCAGACCTGCTTGTTTATTGAATCTTCTCATCGCCCGACGGCGCTTCTCTTTGATTTCTTCTTTGTCGATCAGCGGCAAAGGTTTCTCCGGCACGTAGCCCTTCTCGGATGAGACAGTCACTTTGGCTGTGTAGTAGGAAATCTCGTCGTTGGGAGGGAACAGCTCGTGATCCAGGGTTCGCTTACCAATCCTCAATCCAGACCGTTCCCCTGAGCTGAAATCGAGCACGACCCGCTCGAGACGTTGCATGATCCAATCGAACTGGCCTTCGGGCGTTGTCGTATCAATGCGTCTGGGAGGGAGTGAGGCTCGCGGGGAATCGCAGCCGAGAACGGTGAGCCCCATTAAGATTATCAGCAGCAATCTGTCCATGATTCTCGTAGAAACGTTGAGTGAGAATAGATAGAGATTCTCGGAACGCTTAGGGAAAAATTAAAAATCTCCAAACGGATCGTCAAACTCTTCGGTTTCTTCGACATCTTCGAAGCTCGCTTCCTGGATGGAGGAGTCTTGATCTTCCAGTTCTAACTGGCTCGACTCTCCAAATGGATCGGGCTCGGTTGCAGAGGCGGGCTCAGTCGCAGAAGCGGATATTACGTTCGTGTCGTCCTCAAATGGCCCCAGGGCAATCTCGTCGCTCTCAGGAACCTGAGCAACACGGATTTCGGGGGTAGGCCCGACGCCCGGAATTGGCATCTGTGGTATTTCGACACCCTGCCACGGCATGGCGCTGCCGACCACGCGGCCTAAGATTCCCATCAACTTGCTGGGCTTCACTTTTCCGGAAGTCGCGACTTCAGCTTCGAATTCTTCGGTTCTTACGGCGTTACTATTGCCAAAGGGATCTGCCGATTCGATTTCGTTCGTGGCAAAGGGATCGTCGTCATCTTCTGCCGGGGCTGACTCTGGTTCGTCAAAGATATTCCCTTCTGATTCTTCTTCGGCTTCTTCGGCGGGAGTTTCGAAGGTACCGAACGGATCGCCTTCCTCTTCGACGGCCTCCGAACCGGCCTCCGAACTTTGAGGCTCTTTCGAGCCGAATGGGTCGTCGTCAAACTGCTGATCTGCAGCGGGAGCTTTCTGGCCTGCAGGCGGCGTAGAAGACGCCGGTCCTGGCGTGACGGCAGGCGTCGGTAGCCCTGGGCCGGTAAGTTGCTCTAAGGGGACATCGACTTCGCGACGAAGCACGGTTGGTTCACGGTCTCTGAGTTGTTCGTAGCGAGTGGTCGATTGTTGCCGCTGATCGTCGACTCGCTGCACACGAGCTTGACGCCGATATTGCTCCAGTTTTCTGCGGTGCGTGCCTTGAACTCTTTCCAACGACTTACTGATCGTGCTTCCTAGACCGGGATTTCTGGCTTCCAGAGCGGCACCGATTTGCATATCGCTCTCTGCTTCATAAGTACGGCCCGAACGCATGCGTGCCATGGCTCGGAAATAAAATACTCGGGGGTCGGTGGATCCCGAATGGACGACCTCAGAAAGCAACCTGTCGGCTTGCAAAGATTGCCCTCTGAAATAGGCATGCACTCCTCGGCCATAGGTCGCCCTCAGTGCAGCGGGATCTTGCGCCGGCAACTGAGCGAAAAGATCTGCAGTGCAAAGACTTACTGCAAAACCAATCAGAAATAGGGACCTTAGGTTTGCCTGAAATAGCGGCAGGATCGAACTTTTCATGGGTCTGTGATTCCCTAACGAGAGCGTTACGTTGCTAAGACTTGCCTGGCACTACGAATTCTACGCGGTTCCGATTCCGTCGAATCCAGAGCCGCAACCGGTAGCGCCCCCAAAATGGAGCATGATTGCTGGCAAGTTGAAATTCTAGTTCAAATCGAACCCAATTGCGAACAGACTGTAATAGCCGCGAGAAACACGAGTCTATTGAGCTTGAATCTTCTTGATTAGCCGTTCTGTTGCGTCGTAACCCGGTTGCTCCAATTTCGGCAGATCCTCCTTGGAGATATCCATTTCATTGGCTTGGTTCCAGGCTTCGACGGCCTTGTCTTCGTTGCCGGCAAGGGCCTGTGCACGGGCCATGTGGTAGTACTTCGAGGCGGTGGGGTCGATAGCTAATGCTAGCTCCATGTCCTCAATGGCCTCGTCGTATTTTTCCCTGGCTATTCTAACAACGGCGCGAGTATCCAAGATGTCGGCTAAGGGACCCAATATATCGACGGCATCGCTAATCAGACGCTCCGCATCCTCAAGCCTCTGCCCCTTTTGAGCAAGCAAGTAGGAAAGATTATTGCTGGCAATCGCTCTCTGTTGCGGCGAAATATCTGAGTTCTCGATTGCTGAGTCGTAGGCTGCGATTGCTTCTTCATACTTCTCAAGAGTCTCGAATCCTTCGCCCTTCATCATGACGCGGACTGGGTCTTCTGGATCCTCAGCAACAACTTTTTGGACTAGGCCCCATAGTCGATCGAGCACTGCTTGATCGAGTTCATTGCGGCGAGTTCTAAGCGCTTGCATCGCAATTCTTGCCACCTGCATGGGTTCAGCCGAGACCGCCTTCTCCATGTATTGCAATGCCTCTTCTGCGTTGCCATGAAAGGCAAGGACTGAGATGAGTTCGAAGATACCCTCAGGATTTTTGCGCGTGACGTACAGGCGAAGCAATTTTTCTGCAAACTCGTACTCCCCATACTTCATGGCCATGCCTGCCACAGATCGGATCGCTCCGAGTTCCGCATCACTCAAAGCACCCGACAACTTCGACGGAAGAATCGAACGTAGCGCGCGTTGAACGCCTGATTGATCTCCTTGCTCGTAGGCAAGCGAAGCACTCAAATTGGCAATCAGCCCGCGATTCTTTGTGATGTCCGAAAATCGATTAATACGCGCCTTGGCGGTCGAATACTCACCTTGCTTGATCAACAAACTGATGTACGTAGACCAAACTTCCTCGTCCGTCCCATATCGGCTCAGCGTGTTGAGCATCAGGTCCTTGCCCTGTTCCCAACGATGGGTCCGTTCGTAGAGCTTAGCCAATAGAAGTTGCTGCGATTTGTCGAGCCTGCCTTGCTCGTAGAGCTTGGCAAGCATGTCGATCGATTCCAGCAACGACTCGGGGTCTCCCCGGGATGGAAGTATGCGAAGATACAAGGGCAGGAGAGGCTCAGCGATTTCTCCATCCGGAGAACCTTGTCGAATAATCTCCAGTGCCTTGCCTGTATTCTTGAAATCATTCGTCCCCACCAGGTAATTGGCGGCTTGCTGCTTGGCCCATATCAGGTTGGGACTAGCCGGTGGTATCCTTTCCTCGTTTCCTGCCCGTAAGATCATATTCAAGTACGGGAAGGCGTAGGGCAGCATTTGGCTCTCAGACTGTCCCCAGACGAGGTAAAACTGAGCCATCTGTCGTGCTCGGAATAAGTTCGATTCGAAACTGTCTCCGAACATCGTTTTGTAGATGCCTTCCGCACTCTTCCACAGTCCTTGAACCTCGTAGACTTTTGCCTGGACGAGTGGCAAGAGTTCAGCATCAAGTGCCAATTGAGCATCTCGGAATGATTGTTCCAAGCTGGCGGCATCCTTGCGGGCAGCGTGCACCGCAATCAGCTTCATCCAGTAATCGTGCGCCTTGGGATTCAGCTCCACCGCTCGTTCGTACGCTTCGGTTGCTGCGTCGAGCTCCTCCATACTGGAAGCGATCGTCCCAAACCAAGCTTGAATTTTTGCGTCGCCCTGATTCGCTTCCGCAGTGCTCTTAGCGCTTTCAAACGCGGCTTCATTCTCGCCTCGGGCTAGCAAGAGATCGGCTTCTGTGGGGCCTAGCAACTGAGTACGAATGCTTTCGGGAATTAGCCTGACTCGCTCATACGCTTGCTTGCTAAGGCCACTTTCGAAAAGCAGCTTAACCTGGAGAGCAACTGCCCGCGGATTGGGAGGCCCGTATTTCAACGCGTCGTCGAAATGATCGAGCGCTAGCTCAACATCCCTGCGGAGGGTTAATAACAATTGCCCGTAAAGAATGTGAAGCTCGTGCCATTGGGGACGTAGCTTCAGTGCCTCGTCGAGCATCGCCACGCCTTCCTCAAGTTCCTTGCGTTGCGATTCTTTGCCCTTAAAATTGATGAGCCGTCTTTTGACTTCGGTTAGGATGTAGTTGCCATCTTCCTTAGTACCTAACACGTCTAGAATGCCCTTCTGAGCGAGACGCATCGCATCGTCATCCTTCTGCTGGTAGGCAATATCAAACAACTGCATCCGCAAAGGCAAGTCATTCGGTTCTAGTTCCACTGCCTGCAGAAAAAAGGTCGATGCTTGATCAAAGTCTGCGAGCTGCAAGAATTTGCTACCCAGCAGCTTGAGAACCTTAACTTGCTCGAATTTAGCTAAGTCCTCGATTCCTTGAGTTTGTTCGAGCAATTGCTCTTTTAGATCCTCCGGCCTGGAGGCCCAAATCGCCTCGATCAACAATCCTCGGGACATGTACGAGATCTCAGATCGGTCTTCAATTTTCTGCAGCAACTTGACTGCCTTGGGAGGACCATCTGGTGGATCGTTCACCAGCAGTCTGGCTGCCTCGAGTCGAATTGACATGTCCTCGGGATCGAGCTTGGCAGCTTGCTGAATAAGCTTCTTGGCTTCATCAAATTTTTCCCTCAACGCCATAACCCGCGATCGCATCAGCAGCTCTCGCACCTCGGAAAGTTCATTCTTTTCAACGACCTCTTCGATGAGTTCTTCCACCCTGTCCCAGTCTTGGAGTGTTTCCGGCTGTTCCAGCATCTTCTGAACTACCGAATCCAACCCACCAGTATCTGAGCCTCGGCTAATCCCGAGCTTCTTATCAATGCGTTCGAGACGTGCCTGCACGTTGTTTCTCAACGGATGCGTTGCAATCGTTTCGTCTTCTAGAACAATGCCATAGACTTCACGTGCCAAGTCTGGCTTGCCTAACTTCTCGTAGGCTGTACCTAGCAACAGGCCGGCTCGTGCTTGGTAGGAGCCAAAACCAACCAGCTTGGGACGAACTTTGCGCAGCTCACGAGCGGCTCCCGCCCAATCGCTGTTCGCAAACGTAATTTGGGCCTTTTGGAAATCGATGAGGGGCTGTAGCTGTGGCATTCGGAGCCCTTCAATCTCGTCTATCACGCCTCGCGCGGCTTTGAAGTCCCCACTGGTGAGGAGTACCTCATGCTTACTGACCAAAAGATCGATTGCGCGATTATTGCCAAACTCTTTCAGGCCCTTGTCGAGAACTTCGATGGCTTCGTCGAATTTTTCGAGTACGCGGTAAGTCGAAGACTGAAGTTTGTAAAACCGCATCTCCTTGGGAAATCTCTTGATAGCGTCTTCTGCAATAGCGACCGACTCTTCGTATTCTTTTTCCGAAACGGCAACAGTTGCGCGTTGATAAATAATGTCTGAATTATCTGGGTCTAGCTGATAGGCCTTCTCTAACTCTTCTTTCGCCTCTTCTTTTTCATCGACCCCGAACAGGAACATCGACTTCCGAAGATGTGCAATAGCTGAGTCTGGGTTGTTGGCAATCATCTTCTCAATGACTTGCCTGGCAAGTTCAGGTTCGTCTTCTCGCCCCAACAGAACGGATGCGAGGGTGAAATAGATTTCGGGCTGGTCGGTGACGGTTGCCTTTTCGTCATCGAACTCCTCAGTTTCCGGATCGAAACCAATCAAACTATAAGCCTCGGTCATTGCCGACTCATAGTCCTTGGCCAAGAACAAGCATCGGACGAGCAGCCCTTTCAATTCGGGATCGTCGTCGGTTTTCACCAACTCTTCGTAATGCACAAGTGCCTGTTGAGCTTGCCCGCTCTTAAAATAGAGGTCGGCCAGATTGCGACGAGACTGGGGGTCGCTGGTACGCCGGACGGTATCGCTGAGGACGCCAAAGGCCATACCTTGTTCTTCGCGAGGCACACCTTCGAGTTGCACGACATCGTAGGCAATGGCGGCAAGCTCCACGCGGGCTTCTTCGTCTTCTCTTCTGAGCTGCACAAACTTTTGCATGTACTCGAACGCCTTGAGCAGGTCATCTTCCTCCAAGGCCACCATGGCAGTATCTCGATACCAGGTTGCCTTGCGGCTGATTTGCCATTTCCAAATGAGAAACAACGAAATCGTCAGGACGATGCTACCTACGAACAGGCCCAGCAAGAGTTTGTAATTGATCCGATATTGTTGCATGCTGGAAAGCTCACCAAAATTAAAATATGAATTAGCTGCAGAGCCGAAATGAATTATATAGGGTCACGATTTATCTACCTCGAAACCGAAAGGTCGATCGCGGAGGCAATTGTTCCCTGACCAGGGCCATGATTCCGAAAAGCACTATCTATTGCGGGCCAAAGCCATATTTGGCCAACTCTTCATCGTATCCCGCTGTGGGTGCCTGTCAACGATGGCTAAACCTCTCGCCAAAACCTATGACAGACGTAGTCAACACAACGATTATTGAACCTGCGTAACTAGGGAAGTTCATAGGACAGAGGACACTTGGATACGGATGCAGTAGGACAGTGATTTCTCGGGGGAATTCTCGATTCGCTAAGGGATATCTACGCGTAGAGGCCGCGACTGCAGTCGCTTCTCACCTTCTGTAACAGCGATGAGGGATACCGGCCCCTTGCCGAGTTTATCGATTGGAATTAGCGCGCTGCCATTACCCCGATTCACCGAGGCTAGCTTGCGTCCATTATGCAGTATCGCCACACTCCCTTCGGCCGATGATGCCACTGTCAGGTTGAGTGCCTTCAGCGACGAATCCACTGATGCCACATCGGTGGACAACTGGAGTGCATCCATGCCGTTCTTCACAACGATTTCGCCGACCCAACGGCTCACAGTTTCAAAGGGTGTATTGTCCGTCGCCACGACTCTCAATTCGTGGTAACCGTCCGGCAATGTTTTCGTATCAATCGAAAATTCTTCGCCTGGTGGGCGACGCCCAATACGTCGACCATCGACGAAGAACTCGAAGAATTTGGCCTTCCCCTTTCTCAGGGATGGCTTGATCTTGAGAGTATCCGAGACGCGTTGTCCCTCGGTGATATCTTCGAGTGACACTTCAGAGATATTAGCCCAGGGTTGGCAAATCGGATCGCCGATGATGAGTTGCTGAAAGGGACCCGCAATCGATTGATAAAATGCTTCGGCCAGGGAACTCCCTCGAGCATAGTGAACATGCAAAAACGCGGAGGGGAACTTCTGTGGGAAGTTAAGCGGTTCGGCAACCGTGCCACAGGCACCCGCGCAACCGAATCGCAGGAATTCGCTAATGGGTGTTTGGTCGGGACCTTTGGTTTTGCGAATCACCAAGTTGCCGCCGGCACTAGTGAGGTTGTCGCCCAGGGCACCAGGTAAGAAACGAGTTCCAGAGGCTGCAATCTTCAAAACAGGTCCGCCGCAGGTAACTCCCATGACTTGCGTTTTATTCCTGAGGAATCTTCCCTGCTCAATCTCGGCGTGGACTCCCAACATTTTCAAGTCAGCCACCGCTTGCGGGAAATCATCGTGCCGCGGCGTCGACCGAGGGGAATCGTTCTTCACATAATAAATAGTCCCCTTTGGCTTTGTGCCATCCGCCTGGGCTGCTCTTTCTAGATACCTGATAATTTCGTCGACCGTGTTGCCCCTACCGTACGTCACTCCCAACATGGTCGACAACAGATAGGGCACTCCCTTATCCTTGGTTGTGCGGCGTCCCTCGGCATTCCAGAAGTAGCTAGATTTGAACCCCCGCGTGAACGTCATCCCCGCGCGACGGGCCGAGAAATAGAAATTGGTATTTAGGCCAAACATTTCCTTTCGCTTGCCCATCGTAAAGGGCCACAGAAACGTCGCACCGGTTGTGGAGGCCAGTGGCCGCATTCCGCGGCCAAACTTCTCGTTGGGGAAATCTCTTTGAAAATTGATTCGCCAGGGAAAATCGCAAGAATAGACAAGGTAGTCAATCTGCCCGCCTAGCTTCCGTTTATTGATCTCCTCGAGGGCAGGCTGCAGAATCTCCTCGCGAAACACGCTGCCTTGGGTATCCCCCTTGGACCTTCGCCAGTCTAAGTAGAAGACATTCTGAGGGGGAAGCTTTCGCAGATCGATATAGTGGTTGGCTACCGTCATCGAGTCTATACTGGACGAATTCACCAGCAGAAACACGTTCTCTGGCCCGCCTCCCGCAACACATACAGACGAGTTTCCCCCCTGCACTGCCAAACCAAGTACGACGGCAACAATCAAAATATATCGATAACGGCGTATCACCATAAACAAGATTCTTTCGCAAAACATGACTCTTGCAACTGCCGAGAATCTAGCTCAGCAACCGCTGCTATCGATGCCAACTTAGGCAGACACTTAGTAGAAGTTTTATCCTGTTGCAGGTCGAAAAACAACTTGAGATAAGCTTCCAACCACTTATTCGTAGCGTCATCAACGTCAACTACTCTCAAAACCCTTATGACCAATTCCATTTCACGCGATGCCAAAGTCTTTGTCACCGGACACCGAGGTCTAGTTGGCTCGGCCATCACTCGCTCTCTGGAGAACCGGGGCTTCACCAACCTCTTGCGAGCAACCCGGTCTGAACTCGACCTATGCGATCCGCTTGCCGTCGATCAATGGTTCGCAGAGCACCAACCTGAATACGTAATTCACGTCGCAGGCAAGGTGGGAGGCATCAATGCCAACATTACTTATCCAGCGGACTTCATGTACGAGAACTTGTTGATCCATGCAACGGTCCTACGAAGCGCTTGCCAGCATAAAGTTAAGAAGCTTCTCTACCTAGGAAGTTCCTGCATTTATCCAAGAGATTGCCCTCAACCCATCCAGGAAGACTATTTATTGACAGGTCCTCTGGAAAAAACTAACGAAGCCTACGCCTTAGCGAAGATTACGGGGCTCAAATCTTGCGAGTATTATCGTCGCCAATATGACTGTAATTTTATTTCGGCCATGCCCACGAATCTCTACGGACCGAGGGACAATTTTGGTCTTGCTAGCTCGCATGTGGTACCCGCGTTGATTCGAAAATTCCACGAAGCCAAACTAGCCAACCGGGACGAAGTTGAAATTTGGGGTAGCGGATCGCCTCGCCGGGAATTCTTGCACGTCGACGATCTAGCGGCAGCCTGCCTGTTTCTCATTGAGAACTACGACGACGCTGAAACCATCAATGTGGGTAGCGGCGAGGATATCGCTATTTCCGAGCTTGCCGAGCTAGTGCGCGAGACCGTATTTCCAGAAGCCAAGCTCGTCTACGATACCAGCAGGCCAGACGGCACACCTCGAAAACTGTTGGATGTAAGCCGACTTCATGCCCTGGGCTGGAAACATAAGATTGAACTGGCCGAGGGGATTCGAACCACTTACGAATGGTTTCTTGAACATCCGCCCAAGGATTAATCTTGACGGCAAGCCCACCTGCCGGATATGCCGGAAGGGTTCGCTCTTACTCTAGTGAGTCAACGACCGCCCCAGACAACGCCTCGCCTTTTTGGAAAACATTTATTCGATGAGCAAAAACCTAACTCCAGCTGGCAAACGCGCGCTGATCACCGGCATTACGGGACAAGACGGCTCATACCTGGCCGAACTGTTACTGAGCAAAGGCTATCAGGTTTGGGGCATCATTCGCCGCAGTTCGTCTTTCAATACCGGTCGCATCGACCACATCTATCAGGATCCTCACGAAACTGATATCCGTATGCGACTCTGTTATGGCGATCTCAATGATGCCTCCAGCATCAACCATATCATCCGCACGATACGACCCGACGAAATCTACAACTTAGGCGCACAGTCGCATGTGAAAGTCTCCTTCGAAATCCCAGAATACACGGGGGACGTCACCGGCCTGGGGACGGTTCGAATGTTAGAAGCGATTCGCGAATCGGGGCTCGACGCCAAGTTCTATCAAGCCTCGTCTTCCGAACTCTACGGCAAGGTGGTGGAAACTCCGCAAACCGAAACGACACCCTTTTATCCGCGCAGCCCCTACGCGGCAGCCAAGGCGTACGCGTTTCATATCACTCGAAACTATCGCGAGTCGTACGGCATGTTTGCCGTGAATGGGATTCTGTTCAACCATGAGTCTCCCCGCCGTGGCGAAACATTCGTCACTCGTAAAATTAGCCGGGCAGCTGCTCGCATCAAGCTGGGCAATCAGGACTGTCTCTTTTTAGGCAACCTCGATGCCAAGCGGGACTGGGGATTCGCTGGCGACTATGTCGAAGCCATGTGGCTCATGCTGCAACAGGACGTACCTGAAGACTATGTTATTGCCACCGGCGAAACCAATTCGGTCCGGGAGTTTTGCGAGCTCTGCTTTGCAGAAGTAGGTTTGCCGCTCCAGTGGGAAGGCATCGGCGAATCTGAAGTTGGTAAAGATGCCGAAGGACGGACGATCGTCGCCGTCGATCCTAACTATTACCGACCCGCCGAGGTTGATTTGCTCTTGGGCGATTCTTCCAAAGCCCAGTCCAAACTCGGCTGGAAACCCAGGGTGGGGCTTGTTGAGCTTGCTAAGATGATGGTCGAAGCCGATATGGCCGAAGCAAAGAGCGAAGCCCAATAGCTCGACTCCAGAGTGATCCCACCTCCCCTCTTGCGGTTTAGATCCTGTGGAAACAACGCAAGCACAATCAGTATTTGCTGCCCGAGAAATCACCAAGGTCTACCATATGGGCGAGGTGGACGTGCAAGCCTTGCGCGGAGTAGACCTCGATCTGCATTCGGGTGAGTTTGTCGTCTTGCTGGGCCCTTCGGGGAGTGGCAAAAGTACTCTGCTGAACATCCTGGGCGGGCTCGATGTGCCGTCGGCGGGCTCTGTTCATTACCGGGATAAGGAGCTCACCAACTTCGACGATGCGGGGCTGACCAGCTATCGCCGCGACCACGTCGGCTTCGTGTTTCAGTTCTACAATTTGATTCCAAGCCTCACAGCGCTGGAAAACGTCGCACTAATCACGGAGATTGCGGCCAATCCGATGACGCCTTTGGAGGCGTTGGAACTTGTGGACCTGGGAGACCGAAAAGATCATTTCCCGGCGCAAATGTCAGGGGGTGAGCAGCAACGCGTGGCCATTGCACGCGCGGTTGCCAAGAAGCCAGACGTCTTGCTCTGCGACGAACCGACCGGTGCCCTTGACGTGAAGACCGGCGTGTTGGTGCTCGAGGCGATCCAGCGAATCAATCAAGAACTAGGGACGACCACCGCAGTGATCACCCACAATGCAGTAATCGCAGAAATGGCAGACCGAGTGATTCATCTTTCCGGGGGACTCATAACCGGAGTCGAGCAAAATGCAACACGCCGCGAAGCGCACGAGCTCACCTGGTAGCCAACCATGACAGCGCTCAATCGAAAAACGTTTCGCGATCTTTGGAACATGAAGGGACAGGCAGTGGCGATTGCCATGGTGATTGCCTGTGGCATCGCGCTGTTCACCCTGTCGCGGAGTATGCTGTTCTCGCTGGAACTCACCCAGGACACGTACTACCAGCGTTATCTATTTGCCGACGTGTTTGCCTCGCTCAAGCGTGCTCCCGATGTTCTCGCCGATCGGATTGCAGAAATCCCCGGCGTGGGCCGGCTGGAAACCCGCATCGTCGTCAACGTCAATCTGACTGTTCCCGGAGTCTCCGAACCAGCAACAGGGCGGCTGGTTTCGCTACCCGACACCCGCAAGCCCGTACTCAACCAACTCTATTTGCGCAAAGGCCGCTGGCTCAAGCCGCGTCGCGACGACGAAGTGCTGGCCAGCGAGGCGTTCACCCTGGCCAATGATCTTCACGTAGGAGACGACATTCTCGCCGTGATCAATGGCCGACAAAAGCGATTGCGCATCGTCGGCATCGCCCTCTCTCCAGAGTACATCTACGAAATCAAACCCGGCGACCTACTCCCCGACAACAAGCATTTTGGCGTTTTTTGGATGAACCACGAGGCATTGTCCGTGGCCTACAATCTGGAAGGTGCCTTTAACGATGTCACCTTATCGCTATTGCGTGGCGCGTTGGCAGATGAAGTGCTGGCGCGGCTAGATGAGTTGATTGAACCGTACGGCGGACTTGGTTCGTTCACGCGCAAGGATCAACCATCGCACATGTTTGTGGATAACGAAATTGAGCAGAATCGGCAACTAGGGCTGATCATGCCTTCGGTGTTTCTGGGTGTCGCTGCGTTTCTGTTGAATGTGGTTCTCACTCGGATCATCAATCTGCAACGCGAGCAAATTGCTGCGCTAAAGGCTTTTGGCTATTCCAATTGGGAAGTCGGTTGGCACTATCTGAAGCTAGTGCTGCTGATCGTCGGGTTCGGCCTGGCAATTGGATTGCCACTGGGGGCATGGCTAGGGCAGGGCGTTACAGGTATGTATGCCAAGCTGTTTCACTTCCCTTCATTCACCTATCAATTGACTTACGATGTGGCACTGACGGCCACCCTTGTTAGCATAGTTGCGGCCACGCTGGGCACTGCGAGCGCCATTATTCGAGCCGTTCGCCTCCCACCCGCCGAAGCGATGCGGGCCGAGCCTCCCACCACCTATGGCCCGACGCTCTTGGAGCGGATTCGGCTCGGCCATCTTGTCCCGCCCGTGGGACGCATGATTATTCGCCAACTGGAACGTCACCCGATCAAAACGGGGCTCTCCGTAACGGCCATTGCCATGGCGGTTGCCATCATTGTGTTGGGCAACTTCATGGAAGATTCGGTCGACTACGTCATCCACGCCCAGTTTCGGTTAGTGCAGCGGTACGACATGTCCATCGTGACAAACGAGCCAGTCTCCAGTCGCGCTATTCACGAAGTGAGCAGCATGCCGGGGGTGATTTATGCGGAACCGACGCGGTCGGTCTCCACGCGGTTCCGTGTCGGCCCTCGCGAACGTCGTGTTGGCATCCAGGGAATCCCGCTCGACAGCAAGCTCTACGGACTGGTGAATATTGACGGCAAGGAAATCGCACTCCCCACCGACGGACTGCTAATCTCTCGGAAGTTAGGAGATATCTTAGGGGTAAAAATTGGCGACCATATTCAGGTAGAAGTGCTGGAGGGAAAACGACCCGTGCGGGAAGTGGTGGTCGCCGGGCAACTCCAAGACTTCGCCGGTGTCAGCGCCTACATGAGCATCGATGCCCTTAGCAACATGATGCGCGAAGGACCGCTGGTAAACGGCGCACATATGGTTGTCGATTCGCGCGTGGAAGACACCTTGTTTCGTCAGCTCAAACAAGTTCCCAACGTCGCGGGCGTCACGGTCAAACAGCATGCAATCGATAGCTTTGAAAAAACCATCGGCGAAAACATGATGTTGATGCGGTCGATCAATCTGATATTTGCCTGCGTGATTGCGATTGGTGTGGTTTACAACAGTGCCCGCATCTCGCTTTCGGAGCGCAGCCGCGAGCTGGCGACGTTGCGAGTGATAGGGTTCACTCGGGGTGAGATTTCCGCCATCTTGCTGGGCGAGCTGGCCATCGTCACCTTGATTGCCATTCCCCTGGGTCTGTGGATGGGTTATCAACTGGCCTCGCTCGTAGTGAGCACGCTGGACCTGGAATTGTTCCGATTTCCGCTGGTGATCGAGCGAACTACCTATGCACTAGCTGCCTCTGTGGTGATGGCGGCCTCGGTCGTCTCGGGGCTGCTGGTGCGCAACAAACTCGACCATCTCGACTTGATTGCTGTATTGAAGGCAAGAGAATAGCCAAGAGCTCATTCCAATCCCCCTCTCCCGTTTTCGGGGGAGGGGCTAGGGGAGGGGGCTTTACCATGTGAGATTAGCTGTAAGAAAGCAACATAACTAAGCATCCCACTATGAAATCAACTTTCCGCAAACTATCGCTCCTGCTCGTAGCCGTGGCCATTGTTGCCGCGGTTGGGTATGGCTTTGTCCCGGAACCGAAAGAGGTCGATTTAGCGCAGATCGAGAACGGCACGATTCGAGTGACCGTCGATCAGGATGGCAAGACCCGAATTCGCGAGCGATATATAGTCTCCACACCCCTAGCAGGTCGACTTTTACGGATCGATCTCGACCCTGGCGATGAAGTGACCAGCAGCGAAACACTACTGGCCACCGTAGAGCCGCGCGATCCCGAGTTGCTCGACTCTCGCTCGATCGCTCAAGCCGAGGCGCGAGTCAATGCCGCGGAAGCTGCCTTGGAAAAAATGGTGCCGATGCTGGAAGAAGCTCAGGCAAACATGGAGTATGCCCAAACAGAATTGCAACGAGCCCAAGACGCGGCTCAAGCGATTAGTCAAAGCGAGGTGGAGGCCAAACTTCTCGCGCTGCGTAGCCGCAAGGCGATGTTGCGCGCCGCCAGGCACAACGAAGAGATCGCTCGCTTCGAACTGGAGCAAGCACGGGCAGCCCTCATCCGTTCGCGTCCACAAGACCGAGCCCAGCCTTCGCCTGGCGGAGGTTGGAATTTCACGATTCGCTCCCCCATCGATGGACTCGTGTTGCGAGTGTTTCAGGAGAGTAGCGCGGTGGTGAACGCCGGCACCGCACTCCTGGAACTTGGCGACCCGCACGATTTGGAGGTGGAGATCGACGTCCTCTCGCGCGACGCGGTGAAGATCCCCGCCGGTGCACGTGTGCTGCTGGAACATTGGGGTGGCACAAGAGTTCTGGAGGGCAGGGTACGACTCGTCGAGCCCTCTGCCTTCACTAAGATTTCTACCCTGGGTGTGGAAGAGCAGCGCGTGAACGTGATCGTCGACCTGCTCGACCCCCCACAAGACCGACGAAGCTTGGGCGATGGATTCCGCGTCGAGGCCCGCATCATAGTGGAGGAAGCCGCGGACGTGCTGAAGGTACCGACCAGCGCTCTGTTCCGAATTGGCGACCAGTGGGCCGTGTTCGTTGCCAAAGACGGGGCGGCCAGCCTGCGGGAAGTCGAGCTCGGCCTGCAGAACGGCTTAGCGGCGGAAGTCCTGAGGGGCTTAGAGCCCGGCGATCAAGTCATCGTCCACCCCGGCGACGACATCGCCGACGGCACAACCATCCGCGAGCGAGGCTGACGACTGCGAACTCTTCCGTGTGCAGACTACATGAGGTTGTTCTAGTAGCCCCAGTGGTGCGCCGCGGCTTAGCGCCTTGGCGAGAGGTAAGCCAGCGAAACCGCAGGCGGGAGTAGCGGCGAGTTGACAATCTGCCGCGAACGTTTCAAGATGATTTGCACGAATTGTGATTGTCTTCCTCCCCTCTCCAGGCCCAACTGTTTTCAGACGCGATCATGCCCGACAAAACCGAACCGCTGGTGGGCGTCATCATGGGCAGCAAGAGCGATTGGGAAACCATGCGGGCTGCGGCCGAGGTGTTGGAGGAGTTTGGCGTTGCCCATGAGTGCGAAATCGTTTCCGCCCATCGTACACCGCTCTGGATGAACGAGTACGCTCAGGAAGCGGAATCGCGAGGCCTGCAGGTCATTGTGGCCGGTGCCGGCGGGGCCGCCCATTTGCCGGGGATGGTAGCATCGCTAACGGTGCTGCCCGTTTTGGGTGTGCCGGTGGAGAGCCGGGCGCTCAAGGGCATGGATTCGCTGTTGTCGATCGCCCAAATGCCGGGGGGAGTTCCCGTGGGAACACTTGCCATTGGGACTGCCGGGGCCAAGAACGCGGGGCTGCTGGCCGTGAGAATTCTCGCCAACAATCGGCCCGAACTCCGCGAGAAACTCCACGCGTATCACCTGCGGCTCACTGAACAGGTGCGTCAGGACACACTTCCTAAGGATTAGCCCCAAGGATTCGCCACGATGGCCACGTCCGCATCATCTGGGAAATCGCAGGTGCTCCAGCCGGGAGCCACGCTCGGCGTATTCGGTTGCGGACAACTTGGCCGCATGTTTACCATGGCGGCGACTGCGATGGGCTACAAGGTCCATGTTTATTCTCCCAACGAACAAAGTCCCACTGGGCAAGTGGCGACACTGCAGACGGTCGGCGAGTACGACGACTTAGACGCCGTGTCCAAGTTCGCCAAATCAGTTGACGTCGCGACGCTGGAGTTCGAAAACGTACCCACCGCGGCAACCGATACCGCAGCGCAGCATACAGCGATGCATCCCTCCAGCCAGGTGCTGCACATCACTCAAGATCGACTTCGCGAGAAGCGATTTCTACAGTCCATTGATGTTCCGTGCACACCCTTCGCCGAAGTCACTTCCGAGGAACAACTCGCCGAGGCAATCAAAAAAATTGGCTTGCCAGCCGTCTTAAAAACCACGTCATGGGGATACGATGGCAAGGGCCAAGTCAAATTGACGGTAGACGGCGATGCAATCAAGAGCTGGGAAGACTTGGGGCGTCAGCCGGTCATCTACGAGGGATGGGTCGAATACCAGCAAGAACTCTCGGTCATGGTGGCACGCAGCGCTGTCGGTGAGATTGCCTGCTACCCGGCAATCGCCAACGATCACGTCAACCACGTTCTCGACATCTCCCACTGCCCGGCCCCCGAACTGGGTAGAGCAGCCCACGAGGCCGAGCAGATGGCGCGATTGATCGCCACCGAACTCGGAGCCATCGGAGTGCTGGGGGTTGAGTTTTTTCTAACCAAAGAAGGGCAATTGTTGGTGAACGAAATCGCGCCCCGCACCCACAACACAGGCCACCTGACAATCGACGCCGGCGTGACTTCTCAGTTTGAACAGCAAGTCCGAGCCATCTGCGGCCTGCCGCTGGGGAGCACCGAACTGCATCGCGCCGCTGCCATGGCGAACCTCATGGGAGACCTTTGGGAAGATGGGGTGCCTCGCTGGGGCGACATATTGTCTCAGCCCAATCTGCACCTGCATCTCTACGGCAAAGCCGAAGCAAAACCGGGCCGGAAAATGGGACACCTTACGGTGCTGGCAGAGAACGCCGAGCAAGCACTGCTACTGGCACGTTCAGCGAGAGAAAAGCTGAGCTAAGGGTCCTTTTATGGACGTTTTCGGCAAGTGTCTAGAACGTTTCGCCTTACAACTTGAACCCCAAGGCCAGAAGGGGAGATGAGTTCCGACCGAATTTCAACGAGATTTCTCAAAACTCTTTCGGAAAACTGTATTGCTTTTCACCTTGGCGGCTCAGTCGAGTCGATATAATACAAGCTATTCGTTAGGCTTAGACGTGCGAACCGAGGTCACCTAGAACCACGTTCAAGAGCCACTGGTGCATTCGCCTACCATTCGAGAACAGGGTTCTCGTAAACAATTATTAGGGAGTCCAATTCGATGAAGAAATTGATCACATCTATCTTTGGCTTGTCTTTGCTAGCTCTTTTTGCATTTGGCAATAACGACCTGTCCGTCAGCGACGAAACCCTCGACACCTATGCTCATTGTGGTGAGTGCGAAAAGGACGACGATGGCGACGAAGAAGAGTTGCTAGCCCATTGCGGTGAGTGCGAGAAGGACGACGATGGCGACGAAGAAGAGTTGCTAGCCCACTGTGGTGAGTGCGAAAAAGACGACGATGGCGACGAAGAAGAGCTTCTGGCCCATTGTGGTGAGTGCGAAAAGGACGACGACGGCGACGAAGAAGAGTTGCTAGCCCACTGTGGTGAGTGCGAGAAGGACGACGATGGCGACGAAGAAGAGTTGCTAGCCCACTGTGGTGAGTGCGAAAAGGACGACGACGGCGACGAAGAAGAGTTGCTAGCCCACTGTGGCGAGTGCGAGAAAGATGACGACCACGAAGATGACGAAGAATTGCTCGTCTAAACAGTGCGTCAGTCCGAGTAAGATCATTCAAAACCCGCTGACTTCGGTTGGCGGGTTTTTTTATTCTAGAATTTTCACTCCACTAAATGGGCCTCGGCCCAGCAGCTTGGATCTTCTTCGTACGGAATTCCTGGTCCAGCAGAAAATGTTTGCAGTCCCCGCTCGCGGTCGACAATGGCATAAGTAAAGCTTAACCGCGGCTGACTACTTGGATCGAAGCCACCCAGCGCCTCGGCCGGAGCAAACGCGGACAGTTCGTAATTCGACTTCGTCACGCGACTTGCAACTTGTAATTCTCTGGCACGGACGGGCCTGGCATTCTCTCGTGCCCGATTGATCAACAACTGATCAGCGACCGGTTGCTGCGCATCGCGCCCTCCGCCGGCGGGCAAGAACACAAACCGGTGACAAAAGCGCGTCGCACGGTGGACATTCGTTGTGGCGCGAGTATCGATCCAAACGTGCAAGCCGTCGCTCTCTTCGAGTCTCGATTCGCGGCACCAGGGCACCTGTAGTTTGTCTTCGACTCGCACCCACCACGCCACCCCTTCCGGCGACCAAGCCATCCGGACCTCAGCAAACGCCCGATCTTGATCCAACTGCCCTAGATTTGGCAATTGATATTGTTCACCGAGCGACACACCTTTCGGGGACCAAATCGGTTTGCAGTGGTGTATGTCCACCGCAAATCGGAACATATATCGCGGCGGAATCAGCGTCTCAACAGGTTTATTGGCAGCCATAGTCTCTTGCTCACTAATCGGAACTTAGCCTCTGTAGGAATGGGGCCCCTGATGGAAGGGGCTTCCTATAATTCCAGTCAGAAACCAGCATAGCAGAATAATTGGCCACCGAATATTATGGCGGGCCAGTTCACTATCCTTTGACAACCTCAGTGCTTATTTCCTAGGAATTGCGAAGTGGATCAACAGCGACTTTGGGCACCATGGCGCATCGGATATATCAAGGGTGATAATGCGTCCGAACCCAACCAGCAGCCGACGTCCCTGCGAGAGGGCGCAGAGCCTTCCTGCTTTCTGTGCCAGGCCGCGGCCGAATTTGAAGACGATGCCGCAGCACGTCGGCAAAACCTAGTCGTCTCTATTGGCAGCCAGATGATGGTGGTGCTCAACAAGTATCCCTACACGAACGGACATCTGCTGGTATCGCCGCTGCGTCATTCGGGAGAGCTGCACAATCTTTCCTCCGCAGAGCACCTTGAGGGGATGGAAATGCTGGGGCATTTTAGCCAAGTGCTTGCGAAGAAAATCAATGCTCAGGGCTTCAACATCGGATTGAACCTGGGTCGTGTAGCGGGCGCCGGTGTGCCGGGTCACCTGCATTGGCACCTCGTACCACGCTGGCACGGCGACAACAATTTCATGCCGACGCTGGCTGGGACGCGGATGATCTCTCAATCCCTCGACGCGATTTGGCAATCATTGGCGGAAGACGCCCCTTTCGAAGACAACTGATGGACCAAACACAACTATTGAATCTCGCCCCCTATGCTATGGACCCTCGGGAAACGGCAGGTCGCCAATTCCCAGAGACCGATCATCCCTACCGGGGCCCCTTTGGTCGCGATAGAGATCGCATTGTCCACAGCAGCGCATTCCGAAGACTGGCTCACAAGACACAAGTATTCACCGGCCACATGGGCGATTACCATCGTTCGCGCCTCACACACACCCTAGAGGTTGCATCCATTGCGCGGACGATCGGACGTGCTTTGAACCTCAATGAAGATTTGATCGAAGCTCTCGCTCTGATGCACGATATCGGCCACCCCCCCTTTGGCCACGCTGGCGAAGAAGTTCTCGATCTGTGCTGCCAGGGCTGCGGCGGATTCAATCACAATGGTCAAGCACTGCGGATTGTTACTTTGCTGGAAAATCGCTATCCGGAATTCCCTGGGCTAAATCTTTCGGCCGAGGTGCTCGCCAGTCAACGACGACGAGTCAAAGGGCAGACACACCCCGACAATCAACCGCTGCTTGAAGCACAAGTGGTCGATGCGGCTGACAGCATTGCTTACGACACACACGATGCGGATGACGCACTGGAGTTGGGCCTGCTGGAATTCGACGAGCTATTGGCCGTCCCCCTTTGGAAAGAAGCAGCACAGCAGGTCGAATCGCGATACACGAACCTCGGTGCCGAGGATTTTCGTCGCGCCGTTATCCACCAGTTAATCGAGACGCTAGTCAGCGATATCATTCGTGCCACTCAGATGCGACTCCAAGAGTCGGCGATCAAAAGTACAGCCCAGGTCGTCGAACACGACGCAAAATTAGCAACTCCGTCTGATGAGTACACAGAGCAGAAGACGGAATTGGAGAGGTTTCTATTTCGACATGTCTATCGGCACAAGACGGTCTTAGAAGAGAGAGACACAGCCTGCGCTGTACTTCAGGAGCTATTTGATCGTCACATCAAAGAGCCTGAGAGCTTACCTGAAAAATACGCTCAGCAGATCACTGCGGAAGGAGCCGTGCGGAGCACCTGCGACTATCTGGCCAACATGACAGACCGCTTCGCCTGGGAAACTCACCGCAATATGTGAGATAGATTGGACCCGCCGTGTTTCAAGCCAGATAAGCCCTTTCTCCCATCTCAGGAGAGGCACATCATCCGAAATCTGGCAGTTGCCAGGGCTGACTTTACCAAGTCCGCTTGATAAGATGGAGTTGTTGAGGGGCACCAACGATTATCTTTCCCTATCCATCATCCATCCCTGAATCCATCCGGGGAATTCATCATTATCGAGGATGAGTTCCCTTCCCCTACCTACCCTCACCATACATCCTATCATGGCCTTAGTTATTCTGCGTTGTGTCTTCTTGATGCTCGCAATTACGCTTGGTTTTCAACTACTACAAACCGACGCGTTGCGCAGTGAGAACGCCCTACTTCCTTGGCTGGCGTTTATTGGTGTCTTGGTACTTGCCTTTGCCGTACTGCTCGGCGATTGGTTAATTAAACGCAAGCGGCTCGATACCATCACTGCATTCTATTTTGGTATCGTGATCGGTCTGTTCTTGACCTACGTGTTGCAAATTGCGCTGTCCCCACTATTGCCAACTGAGCCGGCTTGGCTCGTCGAGTGGATCAATCTGGCGTTAGCCACAGTGGTGTGCTACACCTGCATCAGCGTCCTCCTGCAAACAAAAGACGATTTTCGGTTTATCATTCCCTACGTAGAATTCGCCAAGGAAATCAAAGGACTCAAGCCATACGTCCTTGATACGAGTGTCGTCATCGATGGCCGCATTGCCGATGTGGTTGAGACACGCGTAATCGACAATCAGCTGATTATGCCTCAGTTTGCCATTGCAGAACTGCAGGCGATTGCCGATTCGAGCGATCGACTGAAGCGCGGCCGCGGACGACGGGGCCTCGACATATTGAATCGCCTCCGCAGCGATCCCAAGACCGATTTGGTAGTCTACGATCGCGAATTGCCCCAGTTTAGTGGCCAGAGCGTCGATCAAAAGCTGGTCCTGCTGGCCAAGCACCTCGATGGCAAAGTCGTCACCAATGATTACAACCTCAACAAAGTTGCCAAGCTGCACGAGGTGGGGGTGATCAATCTCAACGACCTCTCGAATGCCTTGAAACCTGTCTTCCTGCCAGGTGAAATGCTGGAGGTACGAGTAATCAAAGTCGGCGAAGAGCCAGGCCAAGGCGTTGGCTATCTAGAAGATGGAACGATGGTCGTGATCGAAGATGGGAGCGAATATGTGAACCAGCTCGTCGTCGCCAATGTTACTAGCGTGCTGCAAACGAGTGCGGGACGCATGGTCTTTGGACGATTTGAACACCCGGCGCACGGATCAAAGTAAGCCGCTTCTGCTATGAATACCCTCCAAGAACCTGCACGCCCATGGATGCGCTATGTGCTGATTGGGGCAGGCATCTACAACTTGGTCTGGGGCCTTGCGGTGATTGCGTTTCCGAACGCTCTATTTGAGTTTTCTCAAATTGAGCCGCCCCGTTATCCTCAAATCTGGCAGTGCGTGGGGATGATTGTGGGAGTCTATGGGATAGGCTACCTCATCGCAGCTAACGCTCCTCTGACGCACTGGCCCATCACACTGGTTGGGTTACTGGGCAAAATATTCGGCCCCATCGGATTTGCCTCGGCCCTGTACCATGGCGAGTTGCCATTGCGGTTTGGCGTTACTTTGCTCACCAATGATCTCATTTGGTGGATTCCATTCACGGCTATCTTGTATGCCGCATTTCGTGCCCGCAAGACCGATCGTTGAGCCTGCGATGATTGATACGCTTCTGCTACTGCAGCTTGTCTCAACTCTATTTATGTGTGGGTTAATCTGGTTTGTCCAGGTGGTGCACTACCCCTTGATGGCCAACGTGGGTGAAGACAGATTTGCAGAGTACGAGCGACGCCATCAATCGCTGACTTCGATCGTAGTGGCAGTGCCGATGCTCACAGAGGCCGCAGTCGCGGGTTGGCTGTTCTGGCTACAGCCTAAGGAGATTCCTTGGGCTTTGAATGCCGGAGGACTCGCGCTAGTATTCGCAATCTGGCTCTCAACAATCTTCTGGCAAATGCCAGCCCACCGGGCATTGGACACCGGCTTCGACTCCGGAGTACATCGCAAACTAGTCACGACCAACTGGGTACGAACATTCGCCTGGAGCCTTCGAGGCGTGTTGGTGTGCTGGATGTGCCTTTGAAAACGCAATAACCGCAATTCAACTTTGAAAAGACACGTTAGAGATTGGTTGAGAGCGGTGCGGCTAAAATTTTTCCCACCTCTCAAGATATCGCACGGAGCTCTGCATTTTATAGGATTACCTAAGGCTCTGATCGATTTACAAGATTTAGTTCCGCGACAGGAACACCATGTGCATCTGCATAAACCTTCCTAAGTTGCCTAAGAGCCTTTGGCATATCGAGAGTGTCAATTGCGTGGCATTCCATGCGATCCTTTTTTGCAATTTCCTCGGCCGTTGGAAACTCATGGAGATTATTCTCTGTAACGTACATGTATCCGAGAGCTTTCACCTTAGCAGCCTCTGACTCCCCGGGCATTACTACGTCTGCTACAAGTTGGCCAACTAAGATTACAGTCGGTGTGCTTTCTTTGTTATCCGGATCAAGACGCACAACGTAAGCCGCCACTGTTTGGGGCACATAGGCAGCCGATCGAACAATAGGCTTAGAACTCAAGTTTTTCTTAAAAGCGCTAATGGGGGCCGCAGTGAGGTTTGAAATTGCCCACAGGCCTGCGCAAAGGCTAATCAATAGAAGTGCCGGAGAGACAAAAAACAATCGCCTCCAATGCTTAATAATCGTCATGAACTACCTTTTCTACAAACCATATCAGATTTATGGAATTACCAGTGAATACTCTGCCTACAGATACATTAATAGATAGACTCTTGAGAAGCTACTTAAGCAATTGAATAGACAGCTCATTCTGTAATAAACTAAAAGTGGAGGCGGCGGGAATCGAACCCGCGTCCCGTGACATCTCCACGCAAGCCTCTACGTGTGTAGTCGTCTGGTTTAATTTCGCACATCCAATCACCCAGTCGACCAGGTTAGAGGATGGCTAGCCAAGAACTAATTTAGCTGCCTGCGTGCTCAGCAATGACAGACAGCGAGTCGCGATTGGTGACGGACGTCCAGGCCACCGCGACAGCAGCCTCTAGTCCGGGCAGCCTTTATTTAGGCAGCCAAAGCATAATTGCCATTGGCAACTAAAAATGTGATCAGCTTTTTACGTGGCCCACTGATCAACCACGACACGCCACCTACGCTTCAAGTATCCGGTCGAACCCTGTTCGCCCCCTGAGATGCGTTTGCAGATATGCTATTCTATTCGGCAATTCCCGCCAGGGAAAGCAGCAGAATTCGACTGTCTCGCTAAGATGGTAACTGCAATTGCCTTGACCAATGCAATTGTCGAAGATATCTGCCTGCCGAGGGACTCCCGGGCCGTTGGCTACCAAAATTGAAAATGTTTGATACTGGGAACGAAAAGGGGAGACGATTCCTAGGATTTCTCCGAAATGCGATCGCAAAAGGAATCTGCCTGCTCAACATGGCTGAACGCAATACGGAAGGTATCGTCCGCTCAGTAGCAGACATTCCTCTACAACCGGGCAAGCTAATAAAGGACTAGACCGCAGACGTAATAAAGGATTGAACGAAAGAGAACACGAAGCAACAACTGCGATCGGCCTGCCTGGACGATTCCTCCAACTTGCTAGGCTGCGCCGCGTTCGAACTTGATTCCGGCAAGAGACCACTTCACCCGTTAGCCCATCCAGACACAAGAAATATGTCCAACAATCTCCACACAACAGACATGACGAGACGCAGTGACTACAATGGGAACCCAACTGAACCGGAGCGTTTTCGGCCGATCCGAGAGGGAATTCCCGGCTCAGGGCCGAGACGCTTGGGGAGATTGGCTTGACCGTATTGGGCGATAAAATTCGTCATCTCCGTTCGAAGTGCCCAGTCAGAGGGTATTCGCGGACCAATGACTTCGCATGGCGAACGCCCACTATGTTTTAGTCTAAAGATGTAGGGCGTTAGCTAGAGTTACAGAACGCAATTAGGATTGATGATACTCCGATATGAATTTCCAATTCTCACCACACGACCCACTATTTCAGCTCGCAATTGTGCTAGTTGCTGGAATCATTGGCGGCGAATTGTTTGGACTGATTCGTTTACCGAAAGTCACGGGCTGGATTTCCACTGGAATCTTACTGCGGGCATTTGCGCCGTACCATAACTCCACAACCGGTTTCACGCCGGAAACAGTTTCCATGTTCAGCCCGTACATGAGCTTCGTGCTGGGCTATATCGCCTTTACGGTCGGGGCTGCTTTGCACTTTGCCAGTTTACGAAACTCCACCGGAAGGTTGAGCCTGCTGCTGTTAGGCGAAGCATTAATTACTCCTTCGATTGTTATTGCCGCCATGTACGTGATCGGCGGCTGGATGGCCCCAGAGCAAATGACCCTGCGGACCAGCATGCTGCTGGCCGCCATCGCGATTGCGGGTGCGCCGGGAACAACCATCTTGGTGGTTCAGGAAGCGCGAGCTCGGGGTATCCTCACCCGCACTTTAGTAGCCGCCGTAGCGTTGATCGACATGATAGCCGTCGGAGCATTCGTTTTTGCTGCGTCATTTGTAGTGGAGGGAGGCAGTGGAGATCTGTCTTGGCAGGAAACTTGGCCTTTGGCCCTTATATCCGTCGGCCGCGAATTTGGGGTCGCCCTGGCCGTGGGTACCGTGAGTGCATTGATTGCCCTGGGATTAACACGCACGCTGGTGAGTCCCGCATTCTTGGGACCTACGATGGTCGCGGTTATTCTCGGTGCGTGGGGCGGAGCCGTAGGATTTGAAGCTTCAGGCATTCTGGCTTGTACCATCGCCGGGATCACCGTGTCCAATGTTCGCCACGACACAGTACGATCTACCGAGGCGTACTTGCATTCGATTGGGGGCGTATTGTTCGCGGCCTTCTATACGTTTGCTGGGATGAACTTAGACTTCTCTTTAGTGCTGCAGGCGACGGGGCTTGTTCTCCTCTACTTCGTTGCTCGGTTCGTAGGCAAGTACACAGGCGCCTACACAGCGATGGCGATCGCCGGAGTGCCCAACCGCGTAAGAAACTATCTTGGCCTTGCATTAATTCCCCATGGCGGGGTTGCCGTTGGTTTGATTCTCTTAGTGCAAAACAATCCGCGGCTAAGCGATATCTCGCCCACGATTACTACAGTTGCCTTGGCTGCCTTAGCGATCAATCAGCTTGTGGGGCCAAGTGGAGCACGATTTGCGCTGTCTCAAGCCGGCGAAGCTGGCAAAGCTCATCCACGCCTCCTCGACTTCCTGGATGAACACCACATTTCTGTCAATGTCGCTGGGACGACCAAAGAAGAGGTGGTTCGCTCACTGGCCGCCCAGTTATACAAAACGAAAGTAACGCCCTCGGTCGAGCAGGAAGAGTTTGTGCTGAAGGTACTGGAACGTGAAAAAGAGGCTACGACCTGCTTATCTGAAGGGTTAATGGTACCTCACGCTGTTTTGGAAAGTGGCGAAGCAGTAACAGGGATCTTGGGCATTAGCTCCAAAGGATTAGACCTGGGCGCGCCAGACGGCCGCCCCATTCATGCCGTGTTGCTGCTGGCCACGCCCAAGTCGGACCATCAGCGCCACCTTGAAGTCTTGGCCGCATTTGCCACGGCGATCACGCGCGACGTGAACCTGCGGGAGCAGCTATACCACGCTCGCAGCGCGGCTCATGCATACGACGTGCTTCATGCCGACGAAGCAGCGGACATCAACTATTTCCTCGAAGATGCGATTTCTCGTACCGGCAATGATCAAACCCAAGATCGGACATAATGCCAGACGAAAATCCAACACCGCAATCATTGGCGTGAGCTGAAAGTTAAGAATCCAGAGTGAGAGACTTGGGTCACCTACTGCTCAACTCTCTCTACTCCTGACCGCCGAAACGATCTCGCAATTTCAGACGCCGTTCTCGGGCTTTGATCATCGCCTTGCGGACTTCTCCAGCGTCGAGCTTGCCGTCTCCGTTTTTGTCTGCTCCGCGCAACATACCCATCATTCGCTCTGGAACTTCTTGGGGAGAGAGACGGCCATCATTGTCTTGATCGCCCGCCATCAATTGCTTGAGCAAGGTGTCCTGATCGTCATTTCCAAAGCCACCCCGACCCAACGGACCACCAGCTCCACCATTGCCACCTTGCCGTCCTCGACCACGAAACTGCTCACGGTTGTTCTCCAAGGCTTGAGTAAGTTCTTGCCGATTAATCGCGCCATCGCCATTGGTGTCGGCACCAGAGAGCATTCTCGCCACATGCTCTGGTACTTCCTTAACGGTCAGCAGGCCGTCTCCGTCGGCATCGTGTTGCATAATTCTCTCAATTGCCTCGGCTGGATCTTCACCCGGTCCACCCGGTCCGCCACGCCTGGGACCTCGCGGAGGAGTCACCTCTTGCATGGTGACATTTCCATCACCATCGGCATCAAGGGTTTTGAGTGCGGCCGCGGCTTTACGCAGCTCTCTTTTTGTTAAAACACCATCGCCATCGGCATCAATTGCCTCGAACATAGGATTGGGCGGCGGACCCCGTCGGCCATTTCTATCGCGTTCTTCGCCCTCGCGTGGTCCGCGTTCTAACCCCAAATCGCTCTCTGTGTCGAAGCTGTCTCCGGGCTCGAATTCTGGGGGTTGGGCATCAGCTAGCCCAGACCATAATGAAACAACCACAAACAGGATTAGTAGGCGAAAAAGCATCGGTATAGTTCCCTCGTTGAAAAACGTCGGATGTTTCCCAGATACGGGCTGGGATAACTATTGAACACCGCCGTAGCACATTAGTTCCGGACTTGCGTACGAACTTCGTAGTGAAGCCAACTGTATCATCTCATTCTAACTAGCACTTGTTTCAAAAATCAAAAAACGTTCTGCGTGAGCCGACGGCGCTAGCCGCGAGTAGCGTAAGTCTAGGTATCACTCCGATACTAGCCTACGCTAGTGCGTTCGGCGCATTGATTCCTAAAACCGCTTCACAATCCTCGGTATTTATCCCTATTCTTCATAGGAATTGTCCCGCTCTTCAAGCAGAGCTTCAAGTTCGGCAATTGTTTCCAAGTCCTTCGGACGACCAGCTGCTCGCTTCACCTCAATTAGTTTTTCCAGACTGAGGCAATAGCAATTTAATCCGTAGATTTCGATTTCTTCAGAATGAGGCAACAGCACCTTATAGTTGCCACCAGGAATTTCTGCCAATAGATCGAGTGGGCCCAAACTTGTTGAAAGAGTAAAGTTCAAACCACGTTCGATTGTCTCAAGGTCCCATCGAAAAGGCAGTCCTGCTGGTGCGCCACGCAAATAGGGCTGTAGATCTTTCAGAGCAGTTACGAGCCGCTGGTTATTTTCGTGAGAACGACGATAAACTAGATCGATATCAAAAGTCAAACGCGCTGAACCATGCACAATCGCTGCGACACCACCTACAAGAATGAACTCTACTTCAGACTGCAACAGTGTTTCTAAGAGCCCCACAATTCTGCTAGAAGACTCGTTACTCACTTAGACTTCGCCTTTTGCAATTCAGCAGCCATTCGTGCAATGCGGTCGTGTTGTCTAATCCTCTCCTCGATCGTCATGCGTAGGTTCTCACGCAATAACGATCGGTCAACATCGCGTTTATAAACTTCGACTACTGGGTCTGGACCAAACGTTGGCATTGCATCAATGACGGGCTAGAAAAGGTTGGGGTGCTGGTGACTTTTAATTATACGCCATGCGGAAAAGAGTGCCACGCCTGCATGCTCTGACTCTAGCGGGAAAGGCTTTTTACTCGCCGCGTACCAGCGATATCAATGCTTTGCCGACGTCGGTCATGTGCATGAGGCCAGAGAATCGCTTCGTTGCCCTGGAAGGCCCATTCGCAATTAAAACGACTGGTGTATTCGTATGCGTCCCCGTTCCCCAAACGACATTCTGCTGCGAGCCAATGATGTGGCCCAGATGATTCATGCGAATATTTTCGCCGTAGACGTAGAATGATTCCTGACCGGGAATTAAGGGCAACGTTTCTGTGCCCAGATAGCTGTGACCCTCCGCATACTGTTTATTGGCCACTCGTTCTAACAGCAGCTTGGCATCCTCAAGAGTGATCGTAAACGGTGCAATTCCCGCATTGACTATTTCCAACAGCTTCTCGGGTGTCTTTTCTTCTTCTCTGAGAGAATCAAACTCTAAGAAGATTTTGAAGTAACTGCGACGCTGGTCGTACAGTTGATCGAGGACAATAGGATCCGCGAAGTTAAACTGTGGTTGAAATTGGCTATCGCTAAACAGCTGGCCTTCCTTATCGGCGGGCTCAGGCAGTGGGGAACCTGAGTAACTAAAACCAAACGACCCCGTCTCGTGGTCGGCAGTCAACACGACTACCGTGTCGTCGCGATCTTTGGCCCACTCGTAAATCACCCGCACTGCGGCATCAAGCCGCAAGAGTTCCTGTAGCATACTACCAGCGTCGTTGTTGTGGCCGCACCAGTCGATTTGCCCCGACTCAACCATCAGGAAAAACCCGTCCGGATCCTGAGAAAGTAATTCCAATGCCTTGGAAGTCATCTCCGCTAGAGTGGGTTCCTTGCGATCTTCATCAGCAATGTCTCGCACGGAGATTGCATCGTCCATGGCCGAGTCGGCAAACAGTCCCAGCAGACGGCCTTCCTTAACTTTCTCAAGCTGGTCGCGGTCGAACGCCAATTGGTAATCTTCGCGGGCTTCCAGGAGGAGATTGCGATTGTCTTGCCGCTTGGAAGAGGGACGAAAGGCTCCGCCGATCATTTGAATGATCGACATTTGCGTCGGTGACTTGTCTTCGTTCACTAGCTCCGGCACCCAATTTCTGAGCCCACCACTGAGCATCACATCGACTCGGTTTTCGAGCATGTCGACTGCAATTTCATTTTCCCGCGTCCTATGTGGCTGATGCGCGGCGAACGAGGCGGGGGTGGCATGGGTGATCCGCGTATCGGAGACCAGTCCCGTCGCTTTGCCAGACTCTTTGGCAATCTCTAACACAGTTGGCACGGCGTCGCCGTTGTAGTTGGCACCGATCATTTCCGATCCCGCCATCTCGCCTGTGGCCAATTGAGTTGCGGAGGCGGCCGAGTCGACCACGATGCCTCCATAAGGCTCGGTGCGCACCAAACCAATCGTGCTATCTTGGCTGAGCAACTCCACGGCTGGAGTACGGTCGGCTACCACAGAGTTGGGGGCTAGATGCGAGTAAGCAAACAACAGCCCTAGCTGCTGGGGGCCCATGCCATCGCCGACGATCACAATCACATTGCGTATCTTTGATTTGGCAACGCCGGCATGATCGATCGCAGGCTTTGATGCAGTTACGATCGGTTCAGTTCTACTCGTTTCAGTTTTACTCGAATCAGTTCTACTCGGAGGAGCTTCTGCTTGAGCTGCCGAGGGTGCCATCGAACGCTCGCAACCAAGTTGCAAAAGCCCACAACACACCAAGGTGATTAGAACGAGAATTCGATTCGTGACAGAGTGAGCCATGGGAAAAGGTAGCAAACTGGCTGAACGCCATTTTTTGTTGACGGAAAACCCTCATTATACTTGTCCCGGTAAGGATGAAAGGGGCCAACTGCTAGTGGAAACCCGCTTTTTACAGGATGTGAGCCTACGAAGCAGAGCCAACCTGCTGCGGCTCTCGGATCAGGCTTGCCCACAAGCCAGCAGTCAGTCGCAAGAACAGCCCCAAAAGAAACAGGGCTGCAAAGTGGTCGATCTCCCAAGATCCAATGCTGATTGGCGCGAAATTTTCCTTCATCGAGTCGTACAACAATCCCCCTACCAAAGTTGTCATCCCATAGATCAATTCCAGCCAAGCAAACCACGCGGCAGAGTAGGCCGCGTACTGGCCTTTGGGACTGAACGCCAGCATCAGCTTGGGCATCGCAGTGTTGACGCCGGCATAAGCGATCCACATGACATAGGCCCCCACGATCCACCATCTGGCCTCCGGCGTGGCAAGCAGAAAAAACACCATGCTCAACGCCACCAAAATTTGCGAAATCGTCAGCACCGGCACGCCACCCCAACGGTCCAATGACTTGCCAGCCCACGGCATCACTGCAGACTGTACACCTTGCGACGTGCCATCCATAGCGAGATGCACGCCGTAAGGGATATTTAATATTTGAATGCGGTACAACAAGGTAGCCGTGTACGGGAGTCCATTCGACAAAGAAAACCACGCGCCATAGATAAGAAACCGCCAATACGCTCGGTCCGCGTAGGGTGCAAAAATACTACGAATGGCAACCGAAACCCGCGCCGTTGCCGGCTTGATCGCGAAAGCGGGTGCCTTCGCTAAGGGCCACACAGCACACGCCAGTAGCAATGCGCCTAAGCTGATGCAAAAAACATAGCCATACCAATAGTCATCGGGACGTCCAGCCTCGTTACAGTACTCTCGCCACTCGATGTTTCCCCAACCGCTGAGAACCATGCTCACCACTTGGCAAGCGTTTAAGAATGCCAAACGCCGACCGATAAACCGACCTCGAATCGCCCCGGGCACAGCCTGCCCTATCCAAGCCCACAGGGACACGATGCCAAAATACTCCGCCAAGTGATACAGCGTCCACAAAGTCACCAGCGTTATCAGAGACATGCGCACGCTTGGTAGCGTACCTGGTACCGTAGCGACAGGGAGCAATAGAAGAATAGCGCTGGCTGCTAGGAAACTGGCAACGCAAAATCTTTGTGTGTTGCCAACCCTCGCAATCCACAGCGGAGTGCCCAGGCGCAGTACGCCCACGAATCGAGGGGCCGCAATAATCAAACTGGTGTAGAATCCTCGCTGCACACCATAAGACGTTGCCAGATAAACGATCAGTGCCGAACTCACCAACCCATTGCCGAGTCCCCAGAGCGCCCCATTCAGATAGAAGCGATTCATCAGCTTGCGGCGTTGAGATCTCCGGCCCGGCATGACACAAACCTAAGGCCCTCCGATCGCGATAGCAAGCAGAGGTTCTAGAATTGGCGAGCCGGCTAGATTTCAGCCGATACCACCACGGCTAATTTTCTAGCCAAGATTTGGGCGAGCCAAACAACCACCAAGCAAAGAGCAAACCAATGATGTGAAACAAAAAGCTGGCATACACTCGCCAGTCGACGTCGTCCTCGCCCTCGGCCGGTTCCCAGAGCCGATGCCGAAAGATGATTGCCAGCGAATAGATCGTAAGCAGGGGTGGCAATAGAAAGGCCCCAATCACCGCGGCCCGAAAGGCGCGCTTCACCGGCGGTGTGACGTGGGGTTCTTCGCTGTAAGGTTCGTCGTTTTCTTCCCAGCCATCTTCTTCCCATTCATCATCGTCCTCCTCGTCATCTGCCCAGTCTTCTCCCGACCAGTCGTCGGCATAGTAGTCCTCGTCGGTGTCATACCCTAAATCTTCTGAATAGTCCTCTCCGCCGTGGTCGGGTAACGCTTCGTCTTCGCTGAGTGGGCGGATATTCTCGAGCACCTCTCGGGCCCGAGTCAAATCTCCCTGCCGCACGACCACGCGTGTACTGACCAACCCTGCCCCGATGTGATTGAGAGCGGTGGCTGCTACGTCGCCATCGACCTGGGCGGCAATTCCATCGACCTCTAGGCGAGATTTTAGCATCATCGCTTCGGTGGCAGATTGGAATGTCGCCAGCGTGACCAAATTGTCTCGAAACTCGTATTCTCCCATGCACTATTTATATCGGGTTTCGGGCCGCAGAGAACGTCTATTGAGACTCGGAAGATTGTCGACAGCAGACGTGCTGGCACCAAATTGATAATATGACAGGGTTGTCTTGTGGCCTGATGGTGTAACTATGGCTTGTAAGCCATTGCACAGAAGTCTCTTCTGAGCAGGAGTAACTTGTATGTATTGGCCGAAATTTTGCATCGCCGCTTCATTTCTCTTCGTAATAGGATGTAGCAAAACCGATCCCCAAGACCACAAGCGTGGCAGCGACGATTCGGTCATGCTTGAAGACTCGCACGAGCATTATCACGTGCACAGTGTGGACGTTTCGCACGAACACGAGCATCAAGACGACGAATTCACCGGCCACGGACACGAACATAGCCATCCCGAGGAGGCATCCCAGGAACAAGATGAAGAATCTCCCCCCCAGTAAAAATCGTGGCTTTACGCTGGTCGAGTTGTTGGTAGTGATCGCCATCATTGGCGTGTTGGTGGCCCTGCTGCTCCCGGCCGTGCAATCTGCTCGCGAGGCCGCCCGTCGCAATACCTGCAAGAACAATCTGAAGCAGGTTGGCGTGGCGATGCACAATTACGAAATTTCGTTCAAATCACTCCCACCCGGCTACGAGTACGAATTGGGCAGCGAGGGTAACCAACTTGGCTATTCCTGGGGTGCCCGGATTCTTCCGTTCATGGAGCTCGGTAATCTCTACGATCGAATCGACTTCAACAAGCCAATTTACGACCCGATCAACGAAATTGTACGTGCCGAGCACATCAGCACACTGCTCTGTCCCACCGACGATGTCTCGCCCACCGGCTTTGTCGAGATGGGAGACGAAAGCTACGCAATGGCATGTTATGTCGCCAACTTCGGCGTGCCCGATCTCGACCTAGATCAAGTCCAAGCCGGCGAAAGCCTCGAAGTCGCTCCCGGACTAGGTACCTATGAGGGCCCGTGGGGACCGTTCTATCGCAATAGCCAAACCAAGCTGTCGGAGATTACCGACGGCACGTCGCAAACACTGATGGTCGGCGAGCGGCAAAACGGACCCTTCCGCACCGCTGGAGTCAACGGCAGCCACACGGAATATGAAACCACCTGGATCGGCGCAGTCCGCGACATCGACGAATCGACCGACGACCATGGCCACATGGTGTTGTTCCAAACGGGGCACACTCCCAACGCCTCGGACAGCGACGACCGCGACGTCTCCGCTTCCCACGCTGGGCTATCACAATTCTTACTCTGCGACGGCAGCGTCCACACGGTGAGCGAAGACATCGACCTCCGCATTTACCAAGCGTTAGGCACCATGAACGGCGGCGAAACGGCGGCCAGCGTCAACTGAGATCCGTCAGCCAGGCGTCATGCCGCGGGCTTTTCAAAAATACAATACCGTTCGGCGTGACCACGGCACCCAGCCAGGCTCGCTTCGTCGCGATCGAATTGCATAGCGATTGCAGGCTGTGAGATGGCTCCCTCACCCCAGCCCTCTCCCAAATCTATCGAGGCATCAAATTCTCCTGGTAGAGTACAGTCGGATGACAATTCCTGGGAGAGGGGGCCTTAGGTGCTTCGCTTTCTTGGGATTGATGTCTGCAGAGAACAGCGACGAAGTGAAACTCCTCGGCGACTTCGAGCGACTGCGCATCTTTTCGAATCTGGACACCTCGAAAGATGGTTTACCGATCCATCATCACCACCGCCGCGATAATCGCAGCGATCACTGCGAGCCCGATCGCTAGGCGTTTTACGTTGAATTGAGGTTTCTCTGCCACATCTTCCAATGGGGGCAATTCCTGCGTGAGTTTGTCCAAGTCGGGTCCAAACTCGTCAATCAGATGTTCTTTGATCTCGCCTTGAACTGCCCGCGCGTTGAAGGGACGTTGCTCGGGCTTTTTCTCCAATAGCTTCATCACCAGGTCTTCCAGCCACTGCGGGCAGTCGGGTGCCTTTTCCTTGAGGCTCTTCGGTTGGCTGTGAAGATGCTGATCCCAAATCTGAGCGAAATTCGCTCCCATAAACGGCGGCTTGCCCGTGAGCATCTCGTAGATCACACAGCCTAACGAATACAAGTCGGCCTGGCCGGTAATGTCTTTGTCGGCACAGATTTGTTCGGGTGACATATAGGCATAGGTGCCCACCGTGATGCCGTCGCCCGTGACGTCCGCTTCGTGAGTATCACGCGCGATGCCGAAGTCTCCTAAGATCAAACGACCTTCTTTTCCAAAGAACAGATTGCTGGCTTTCAGATCGCGATGAATGATTCCATGATTGTGTGCGTGCTGCAGGGCCGATGCAATTTGGGCTGCGTAGAGGGCGGCTTGCGGCCATGGTAGCGGCCCATGTTGTTTGATGCGTTCCTTGAGCGACCCTTGGCCTAGCAACTCCATGGCATAGAAGTACTGACCATCCATCAATCCGCCGCCATAGTTACGGACGATATGCGGATGGTTTAGCCGTTCCATGATGACGATTTCGCGCTGAAATCGTTCAACGATGTTCTCGTCGTGCGCGATCGTCGGATGAAGTAACTTCACCGCAACTTGTTCGGAGAGATCCGGACTTTCGGCGCGATACACGGTCCCGACCGTTCCCACGCCGAGCGGATCGAGCAGCTTAAACGTTGTTGCCGTGGGGATAAATTTCAGCTTGCTGGGCATCGTGTGCAGTCCGGAATCAAACCTTGCCAACCGTAAGTAGAGAAAACGGGGAGATCACCGAGATTTGCCTCTCTAGAATGCACATTTCCAAGTCCGATTTGCGATGTTTCTCTGCCAACTTCGTTCCCCAAGCCGTTAACTTCTCCGGAAACTCTTCCTGCTGTTGCCTGTACCATACACCAATGTTCAGCGACGTCGAAGTACAGCCGCCGTGCCTGTCGCGTCAGCAGACCATGCGTGGAACTCAGGCAGTGGTCCCTAATCAGTGCGCTATCGTTGCTGGGACTTTTCTGAGCACAAACTCATGCACGCTAATAGTTTACGTTGCTACGCGTCGGATAGTGCGGAAAAACGGCACCAGGATTGCAATTCGCTGATAGGGTTGAGAGTCCTGCTTCCTTCTGGGCCTCTGGACACGATTGGCGGAAAACTAAGCTCAGGTCGGCCTAACCGGACTGTTTTCGGTAGAGTCTCCGACCTGAACACCGATTTTGGCCGGCGCATCAGTCAGCCTCCAATGCAGAATTCACCTTCTGCGACCCTCGTTTTTGCCCCCAATTCTGCTCCAGTACCTAGCGGAACGGGGACAATCTTCTTACGATGAGGGCTTGCTTAATGCCCGACGGCTCACACCTATTCAAGTCGACCGTCGCTGGTAGATGGTACCCCAATTGGCGAAACTGTTGTCACTGGGTCGTCACTAAGACGTCTGCGGGCAAAACTCGCAGCGTGCGACGACGTTCTAATCCGTCATGGATAGCAGGCATTTAGGGAATCAATTTTTTGGTCGATTTGCTAAGGAGCGAATGAAAGATGAGTTACAAGCTAGAGTACATATGGCTAGATGGCTACCAACCCGAGCCCAGCCTACGCAGCAAAACAAAAGTCGTGTCCAGCCAGCCATCCAAAGTAGAGGATTGCCCAGATTGGTCGTTTGACGGAAGTAGCACCGAGCAAGCCGAGGGAAGTTCCTCCGACTGTTTGCTGAAACCTGTGAAAATGGTCGTCGACCCCGCACGCGAAGAAGCCTCGCTCGTACTATGCGAAGTGCTTAACGCTGATGGCTCGACCCATAATTCCAACGGTCGTGGCAGCTTCGAGGACGATTCTGATCTGTGGCTCGGATTCGAACAAGAGTACACCATCATGAACGGCTTCAAGCCTTTGGGCTTTCCTGCCGATGGTTACCCTGGACCTCAGGGCCCTTACTACTGCTCGGTTGGATTCAACAATTGCGTTGGCCGCGACATTGTCGAAGAGCATCTCGACATTTGCTTGGAAGCAGGCCTATCCGTCACCGGCATCAATGCCGAGGTGATGAAGGGCCAGTGGGAATATCAGTTGTTTGGCAAGGGTGCCAAAGACGCCTGCGATGACCTTTGGCTATCGCGTTACCTGTTGCACCGCACGGGCGAAAAATATGGCGTTTCCATCGAACTCCATCCCAAGCCCATCCAGGGCGATTGGAATGGTAGTGGCATGCACACCAACTTCTCCACCACGCCGATTCGCGACGAAGGTGGCGAGGACCTAATCAAAGGCATTTGCGAGAAGTTCCGGGGACGCCACGAGGATCACATCGCTGCCTATGGCTCCGATAACGAACAACGCCTCACCGGTTTGCACGAAACCCAGTCGATCGAGAAGTTCAGCTACGACGTCAGTGATCGTGGCGCTTCGATTCGCATTCCGATTGGCACAGTGCAAAACGGCTGGAAGGGTTATCTGGAAGATCGCCGACCGGCTTCCAACGCCGACCCCTATCGGGTTGTCAGAGAGATTCTCACAACCCTGCGTTCCTAGGCTATCAAACCTAAGTTACCTGGGCCCACCCCCGGTAAACTGGAACGATAATTCGAAAGCTATCGCCCCTCTTCGCCCGCTGGCGGAGAGGGGTTTTCTGTTGTATCTTCATGGCACCTCAGCCTTTGAGTTTTGCACCACGAATAGACTCGAAACCGGTTTCCAATCTATTGAGCCGAACGCGTTAGTTTCGGATGCTCATAGAGCACGAGACCACCCAGTGCACCCGTGGCTAGTGCTATCGGCTCAAGAAAGTTTCAACCCATCAAAATCCCAAACGCGGATGGGAAAGACTAAGTTTCTATGCCCTATTCGTTTTCATTCGTGTCCATCAGTAATTCAAACAATCTCTCGAGTCCAACATGACAGACATTCAAATGAAACCCCAAGACGTTTTGGCTCTGTGCCGTGAAAAAAGCGTCAAAGCAGTTGATCTACGCTTCATGGATTTTCCCGGGCTCTGGCAGCACTTCACTATCCCTGTCGGCAAACTCGATGAAGATGTATTCGAAGACGGACTGGGGTTCGATGGCTCCAGCATTCGCGGGTGGCAGGCGATCAACGAGAGCGACATGCTGCTTGTGCCGCAGGCCGAGACGGCGTTTATCGATCCATTCACCGAATTGGCCACGCTAGTGATGATTTGTAACATTCAGGACCCCATCACACGCGAAGACTATACACGCGATCCTCGCAATGTTGCCCGCAAGGCGGTGAACTATCTCAAGAGCACCGGCGTGGCCGACTCTTGCCGCATCGGCCCCGAAGCAGAGTTCTTCATCTTCGACGACGTCCGTTTCGATCAACGCCCAGAACACAGCTTTTTTTTCATCGATAGTAACGAAGGGGAATGGAATCGGGGCACCGATACGCGGATGCTCGGCGAAGGTCCGAACCTGGGTTACAAACTGCGTCACAAAGAAGGCTATTTCCCCTGCCCACCGGCCGACTCGTTTATGGACATCCGGAACGAGATGATGCAGATGATGATCGATTGCGGCTTAGATGTGGAGGCCCAGCATCACGAGGTGGCGACTGCCGGTCAATCGGAAATCGATCTGCGTTACAACGACCTGGTACAGATGGCCGACGACATGTGCCTGTACAAATACATCATCAAGAATGTCGCCAAGCAGCACGGACATACCGTCACATTTATGCCTAAACCTCTGTTCAGCGACAACGGTTCCGGCATGCACACGCACATTTCGTTTTGGAAAGGCGACCAACCAATCTTTGCCGGCAGCGGCTACGCGGGCCTGAGTGACGATGCCCTCTTCGCTATCGGCGGCATCTTAACGCACGCTCCGGCGATTCTTGCCTTCACCAATCCCACGACCAACAGTTACAAACGCCTAGTCCCCGGGTACGAAGCCCCTGTCAACCTGGCGTACTCGCAACGCAACCGCTCAGCAGCGTGTCGCATTCCGATGTACAGCCCCAACCCCAAAGCCAAGCGGATTGAGTTCCGCTGCCCCGACCCCAGTGCGAATCCTTACCTGGCATTCTCCGCGCTAATGATGGCAGCCCTCGACGGCATTCAAAACAAAATCCACCCTGGCGATCCACTGGATAAAGATATCTACGACCTAGAACCAGAAGAAATGGCCAACGTGCCAACCACGCCCGGTTCGTTGGACGCAGCGCTCGACGCCCTGGCTGCCGATCACGAATTCCTACTCCGCGGCGACGTCTTCACGCAAGACGTGATCAACACCTGGATTTCTTACAAGAAAGAAAACGAGGTCGACGCTCTCGCGTTGCGTCCTCATCCTTATGAGTTCTGCATGTACTACGACATATAGGCTGTAAGTTGTAGGCTCGAAACTGCAAAGGTTCTACTCGTTTTGTTGACACCCTGCGCGACGTGCGACTAAACTGCATAGCTGCAGGGGCAAAACTGCACGGAACAGAACGAGAGGAACAGATGATGAAGAAGGCTCTTCTGCGCGCATGCGTACTTATTCTTGTCTTGTGGAATACCCCGTCGGCAGACGCAGAGATCACAGGGGTCCAGTTGGTGGCGTTTCCCGGTGTCTCTATCTTGGCTGCCTCACCAGCCCCCGGCGATTCCGATCATTTATTTTTAGCGCAACGCGACGGAGTCGTGCGGGTTCTCGATCTACAGACTGACACGCTACTGCCGACTCCATTCGTTCAAGTACCTGGAGTCGACGAGACCGGCGAGGGCGGGTTACTCGGACTGGCGTTCCATCCAAACTATCAGACCAACGGTAAATTCTATGTCCATGCGACGATCGATCCTAACGACGCTAATCCTGGGAACAACAATCCGTTTACGTCGACGATTTACGAGTACACGGTCAGCGGCTCCAACCCCTTGGTTGCCGACCCCAACTCAACGACTGTTCTGGAAGTGCCGCAAACATTCTCTAACCACAATGGTGGATGGATAGGTTTCAATCCGCAAGCTAACGCGGGGGAAGAGTCGTATCTGCACATCACGATTGGCGATGGCGGCGGCAGCGGCCCTGGCCAAACCATCACCGGCGATCTGTTAGGTAACGTGCTGAGGATCGATGTCGATGGCGACGACTTTCCTGCAGACCCATCACGCAACTACGCCATTCCCTCCTCCAACCCATTTTCCACCACCACCGGCGAGGATGAAATCTACGCCTATGGACTGCGGAATCCATTTCAAGCAAGTTTCGATCGTCACACGGGCGATCTGTGGATTGGCGACGTGGGTGCGGGTCAGCGGGAAGAGGTCGACGTTATTCGCTCAGATAGCGCGGGCGGCGAGAACTTTGGCTGGAACCCGTGCGAAGGGTTGGTGACCTCCACGGCATGTACCAATTTAAAAAACACCCCCGGAAGCAACGTCGTCGACCCAGTCTACGACTACTCGCACAATGGATCGGGCCCGTCCGATCCGGAGTTCCGCGGCGTCTCGGTCATTGGTGGCGTGGTTTATCGGGGACCCGATCCCGAAGTCCACGGCCGCTATCTATTTGGTGATGTGTTTGCTGAGCAGGAGTATTTCTGGAGTCTCGATGCAGCCAACCCTGTCGGGTCCGTGGAACGGCTCGAAGACGAATTGTTCCCCGGCGGAAGCAATACCACTGGCGGTCCCGTATCGTTTGCCGAAGACTCGGCGGGCAACGTCTACTTTATGACCCTCGGCGGTGGGATCTATCGCATTTTGACAGACGCCACCGAGTCGGGCGACTTCGACCGCAGCGGCACAGTTGACGGTAACGATCTAGCTACCTGGGAGAATAGCTACGGTACCATCAGTGCCTTGTTCTCCGATGGCGACGCCAATGTCGATCGCAGCGTCAACGGTCTCGACTTTCTCATTTGGCAGACAGAGTACAACCCGAGTTCGCCCCTGTCGCAAGTACCCGAGCCGTCCTGCGTTTGGATCGCACTTAGTACGTTTGGGCTTTTAGGGATCTCGCGTAGACGAGCCCACTAGTCCACGGCGGGCCCTAGCATCGGTTGCACCCAAGCACGTTTGCGATCGCCAGCTTCTCCCGGATTGGGTTGCGGAGCGGAGGAGGTGACCCGTGCGCGAACGTAGATTTCGTCGCCGGTAAATTGGTATTCGGCTCGGGTGCCTTCGACTTTTTTGAAGGTCTCGCCGATATCATCGCTGTAAATCCGTGTGGCGTGAAGCTCCTTGCCCTCGTTATCAGTCACGGGTTTACTCCCGCGATCGAATCCACGCCGTGTGCCGATGAATTCGGTGACATAGGTTTCGCCCTCGACCGGTTCGATCTCGATCGCAATTCCTGATTTGTTTTGTGATATGCGGCTCAGTTCCACACCACAAGACGCGTAAAACTTGCCGGTCTCGAGCGATTCAATCAGCGACTCAGCAGTCAGCTCTTCAGCCAGAACCATCACCCACCCTCTTCCCGGGTTGCTGTGGTGCTCGGTCATCGAATGGTAATTGTGCCCATCATCGACAGCCAGCCCGTACAACATCGGCAACTGCAATTCTGTGAGACGGAGGGTGAGCATGACGTCCCACATCCGCTCTGTACCAGCATGCTGCTCGTCGCCCGAGTTGAACACGCTAGGATGGCCATTGTAAACTTCGAAGAACCGTTCCCCCCGCACCCGCATCAACTCCTCGGCTGTCACGGCATACCCATAATTTGGGTGATTCAAATGCACGATCATCGGCTGGCCCGTTTTCTCTCGCTGGACAATCACCGCGCGGACATTGTTTTGAATCGTGTCAAAAACAGAGTCACCCTGCATCGGTGGAATCACATCCACGATATTTCCCGCGCAGAGATGAATGGGCTTTTCCTCGAACCGATCACTAATTTCCTCGCCTTGAATAAGCGTGAATTTGCCGGGATCGTTAAATTGGGTGGCAACTTCCTGAAATGTGCGGAGGCGAGTCTCAAGGTTTCCTTCCTCAGTTGTCCGTTCTTGCACATGTGCCGGAAACTTTGCCTTCAGTTTTTCAAAGGCCTCTAAACCACCCTTGCTCTTCTTCACGTCGATCCACCGCTCAGTGTTGGCCAAGACATTGTGATCAGTGAACACTAAGAACTGATAACCATGCTCACGATACCAGAGTGCGATCATCTCCAGATAATCGTCCCCATCGCTCCAATGCGAGTGGGTGTGCAGATTGCCACGGTACCACTGCTGTTCGTTAGTTGTTTCCAGCACCTCTCCCTGAGCGTTGTCGCTCCAGGAACCGGCAATGCCAACCGCTAATAGGGCGAGGACTGAAAACAATGTACTACGAAGGGCTCGTTCCATGAAAAATCTCGATGGTGATTTAGCAGTTCCAAAAAAGTGGCGTTGACCAAGATTCTATTGCATTCTACCTCGTCACCACATCGTCATCCTGCACTTCGGTGAGGTAGCTGTCGTACTCTTCGGTCGCCTTAGCGTGGGCATTATCGCCCTCTTCACCGGCGGGGCGAGTATCGAGTTCTCGCACGTGTTCTAGCGAACCGTAGATTACCAGATTGTCGCCCGACCGAATGCGGCTGTTGCCCGAAGGGGCTCCGATATAGTTTTTGTTCTGTCTTTGAATGCCGAGCACCAAGATGCCCTCGCGGGCGAGTCCCAGTTCGATTAACGATTTGTTCGCCACCCAATCATCGGCGTGGACCAAAATCTCGTACACGGCAAAACCGCTAGAGAGATTCAACAGCGAAACATAATCTCGCACGTCGAGATGGGTGAACTTACTTAGCGCAAAAGCGATTGGTCTGTTTAGTTGTCGTTCCACCCACCGGCTCTTGGCTAACACGACGAGCAAACCAATTCCCAGTGCCAACAGGACGATGCTCATCACCCATTCGTCGGCGGTAGTTTGACTAATTAGGGCCGCCGTCAGCGTCGCAATCACCGTGGCGATGCCAATATTGCCCAGCATCATTAGTGCCATCGTCAAATGACGCCGTACGGGATGGCCCATGATTGATTCCGATTCGTCCGTCGTAAATCCAACCCCCGTAAAAGCCGAGTGCGATTGGAATCGGGCTGCCTCGCGCGAGAGCCCCGTCAACATAAGTGCCATCGTGCCAACACGAATGACTATCAACGCCAAGGTGAGTGCGAGTAGGAAAACTAGAATCGGGGAAAAAATGCTCATTGTGCAAGGCGGAATGGAGAAGGGGGATGTATCTGGCTTGGCTAGTCTGGCTCTATTCTAGCAACAGATATGTCTCTCGGAGAGATGCGTAGCCGCGGAGAAATCAACCACGACAAGCATGAAGACAAAACTAGAAGCGATGGCAGATCGACTGTGGCGATGCTGCGAGAATACTCCTAATTCCATTATTTCTGAATGACCGTCTGGCTCATCATCGTGCCTAGGCGGTCGAGCGCCTGACTGCAGTCATTTCGGTCCAGATAGACGTGCAAGATGCTGGGGCCAGTTGTGTCTTGCCAGGCTGCGGTGATCGCCCTGTCGAAGTCTCCTTCTGTGCGAACCTCATAGCCAGTCCCTCCGCCGAGGAGTTCTGGCAGCTTGTGGTAGTCCCAAGAATGGATGTCGTTGAAGTCGTACTCGCCAGGGTGCAATAACCGCTCGGTGCCATAGCCACCATTATTGAGCACAATGAGAATCACGGGCATGTTCTGTCGCACGATGCTCGAAAGTTCCATCCCCGTCATTTGAAACGCGCCGTCACCAGCAATAGCCACAACACGCGCGTCGGGCCGAGCCACTTGAGCCCCTAAAGCAGCGGGCACTGAAAATCCCATCGAGGTATAGTAGGCCGGGCTTAAGAACTCTGTCCGGCCTCGTGTGGTAAGTTCCGTGGAAGCAAATAGTGCATCGCCGATGTCGGCCACAACAATGGTTTCGTCGAGTTGCTCGTCCAGCCTATCGATCAGTCGTGTGATGGTGATCGGTGCCTCGGCAACTAATTGGAACGGCTCTTTGTTCCACTCCGTTGGCGCCGGAGGCAACTTCGATTTCGGAGTAAGCCCTCGATTGACGAGTCCCTCGAGAAAATCTTCTAGCCGCACGTCGTGGTAGTGATGATGCCGCACGCGGAGCTTTTCGCTAGTGGCGTAGATGCATTTGCCAATGTCGAGCTTCGCTGTGTAGATACCTAGGTTGATATCGGTCATGAACGTGCCGAGCATGACGACGCAGTCGCTTTCCTCGACAAACTTGGTGACCTCCTCGCGGCCTAAAGCCCCTTCGTACAGCCCCATGTATTGCGGATGCGTTTCTGCCACCACGCCCTTGCCTAGCATCGTAGCTGCCATGGGAATGCCTGTGCTCTCGGCTAGTTTGAGCACCAAGTCCTGCAAACCGAATCGGTGAACTTCGACGCCTAACAACAGAACGGGCTGGCGGGCCGATTCAATTCGCGAAGTCGCCTCGGCAATCGCCTCCGCCAATGCCGCGGGATCGCTGACAAGTTCCAATTGCTCGTAGGGAGGCGTTACTTCCGGCCGCACGTGCACCATGTCACGCGGCAGCTCCAAATAGACGGGCCGCTTGTAACGCTGGCAGGTTGCCAGGACGCGGTCGATTTCTCGGAAAGCGGTGAGGGGGTCGTTGAGTTCCGCGCCGGCGACGCAGAGCTTCTCAAACACGTCGTACTGGGTTCGCCAATTTCGAACCATGTGGTGCAACAGAGGATTGTGAATCCGCTCCCCCAACCCCGGCGATCCGCTGATGACCACCACCGGCGACTTCTCCGCATACGCCCCGGCAACCGAATTGCAAACACTCAATCCACCCACACAGTAGGTCACACAGATTGCGCCCATCCCCCGCACTCGAGCATAGGCATCCGCGGCAAACCCCGCACAGTCCTCCCGCGTGCAGCCGACCGTATTGATCGGACTCTCTTCCAGCATGGTGTAGAACGAGAGCACATAGTCGCCGGGAATGCCAAACAGATCTTCGATCCCGTAATCCTGCAATCGCTGGATCAGATATTGGCCGATGGAAGGATGAGACATGCGCGCCTCCTATTTTCGCTGGATAGATTTAGCGTTGCTGCAAGTGCTCCCGAATCCAGTTTGCCAGTTCTTCTTCTGTGACCGAACCCTCGGCAAGCTGCAAGAAGGTGTTATATTTCTCCTCCTTAGTGGCTTCGAAGTCACTTCCATTGATGATTAGGAATGTGCGGCACACAACAAACGCGGTTCTTTTGTTCCCATCAATGAATGGATGGTTTCGTGCAATTCCGAAAGCATACGCAGCACCTAATGCTGGCAAATCGATAGAATCACCAGCATATGCAAACAGATGTCTAGCTCGAGCCAATGCCGATGAGAGCAGACCAGGATCGCGCACTCCGTCCATGCCACCATGCTCAGCCAATTGACGCTGATGCATCGCGAGAACGGCTTCCTCATGAATCCATCGAGGCTCGTTCATTTTTTGCTATTCAGCTAGCTTGCGCAGAACGTCACGATCTTCGCGCATCACTTGCTCCGCCACTTCCATCTGCTGCTCGAACTCGCTGTCGTAGGGCGTGAGCGAAACGCCGTCGGGTGTCTCACAGATGTGAAGCTGATCGCCTTGGCTAACGCGCAATCGTTCCAAAATCTCCTTGGGCAAGACAATGCCCACCGAGTTGCCGATTTTCGTTACTTTTACTGTCGTCATGGCTTTGGATCTCCCACCCATATTATAACACATGTTATAACGAGAACAATGTCGCTGGGCCGGGTGCGTGGAGAAGGCAGCGGATATCGGGGCAATTTTGGCTGCTGTTTTAGACAGCCGCCGCCCAAGCGAGGTTCGATCGAGAAAGGCTTAACTTGCCGTGGACATTGGCGAATATTCTAAGCCAAACGTCTCAGCCACCGGTTCGTTGGTCACCTTGCCCCCGTGAGTATTCACGGCCTTCGCTACGGGCAGGAATTCTTGAGCAGCTTTCTCTATGCCCAATTCGGCGATCTTCAACGTCCAAGGCAGCGTCACATTGCACAGGGCATATGTGCTTGTGCGGCCGACGGCACCCGGCATGTTCGTTACACAGTAGTGCAACACATCGTGCACCATGTAGGTCGGTTCGCTATGCGAAGTCGGTCGACTCGTCGCGATACAACCGCCCTGGTCGATAGCGACATCGATAATCACGCTTCCCGGCTTCATCCGCTTGAGATCTTCCTCTTCCACGAGTCGCGGCGCTTTCGCACCAGGAATGAGGACGGCGCCCACCACGAGATCAGCCCGTTCCAGTTGATCGCGAATGGTGTGACGGTCGCTAAACAGCACGTCGACGTTGGCTGGCATGATGTCGTCGAGGTAGCGGAGGCGATCCATGTTGATATCCAGCAGGCCGATGTTGGCGTTGAAACCGGCGGCGATCTTCGCCGCGTTGGCTCCCACCACGCCACCGCCCAAGATCGTGATGTTTGCCGGGGCGACGCCGGGAACTCCGCCGAGCAGAATGCCGCGACCCATTTGGGGGCGCTCCAGATACTTGGCACCTTCCTGCACACTCATGCGGCCCGCTACTTCGCTCATCGGCGTCAGCAGCGGCAATTGGCCCCGGTGATCTTCGAGTGTTTCGTAGGCAACGGCGGTACTACCAGATTTTAACACCGCGCGGGTCAGCTTTTCGTCCGCGGCAAAGTGAAAGTAGGTGAACATAATCTGCCCATCCCGCATCATCTTCCACTCAGACTCTTGCGGTTCCTTGACCTTCACGATCATATCGGCGCGGGCAAAGATATCCGCCGGGCCCTCGATCAGTTCGGCCCCTTGCTCCTGGTAATCCTCGTCGGCCAATCCTGAGCCGGTGCCTGCACCCTTCTCTACAAGTACTTGGTGGCCCCGTCGGACCAGTTCCTCGACACCCACCGGCAACATAGAAACCCGGTACTCGTCTTGCTTCACCTCGCGTGGAACACCAACTATCATCGCGCTCTACCTATCTTGATGGCTGCTGATACGAACGTACTATGATTCAAACACAATGGTCCGAAACTGTTACAATGCACATTGCAATTCGTTTGTCTAGCGGCTGTTGGGTAACGCTGCGGTAATTCCGCATTTCGGGTCCCCAACTACGGAGTTTCGAGTAAAGTATCTCGAATTGCACGACCGACTCTCACGCTTTTGCGCTAACTGGGTAACAGGGGCTCCTTGAGATGCCCTCGCTCAATAAAGACTAATGGCCTCCGATGCGAGCCAATATCCAATGAACTCCGAGAACCACTCCGACCAGCAACCCGAAAAGCAATCCCGAATCATGGTACTGGTGATTGCCGGCTGCCTGACGGGCTGGGGTATATTGCTAGCCCTGGGGGCCTATATGGCACCCAGCGATGAGGCTCAGGCGGGCGACTTTCGAAAACTGTGGGTGGTGGCAGCCATGGTTGCTGCCTTTCTCAGCCTGTGGGCCTTCGTGCTGGCAGTACGGGCCCGCAAGGTCAAGAGAGCTATCCAGAGGCAAAAGGACGAGGCCTCGGGTTCTGACGGTCAGGGATTTGGAAAGCATTAGGGTCGAACCGAGCAGGAATCCCCTGGGATCGCCTAGGAACCCCGAGATGCCAGGTAGAGGTTCACTTCGGACCCCAGGCACCCACAGTAGGGCCTTACCCGCCCCCAACCCGCATAGTGAAAGCGAACCAGTACCGCGTGCCACCCCCAATTGCGGACCAGCCAGAATTGGCTATATTGGGTGATTCGCCGATATCCATTGCCACGGCCCCACTGCAGGGCTCCGGCAGATTTGAGAATTAGCGTTAGAGAAATAGCGCGTTAGAGAAACAGCGGGATTTTAAGATGACCATTGATAAAAGCCTGAAAATCCGTCGGGGTGGCTCCACCAACCGTAGCGTGCTAACTCGGATGGAACGTCTACAGCAGCTTAAGGAAGCCGATCGCTGGCAGGAAGGCGACTCGCCACTCGGCCTGCCAAAGGTACGGGTTCGCAAGCTCGTGATGAAGAAGAAGAAAAAGAAGAAGGAAGAAGAAGGTGACGAGGCAGCAGCCACGACTGAGAGCTGATCTTAGAGTGGAGAGTCTAGGGACGAGTGTTAAGAGAACAGTAAAATCAAAAAGAGAAAGCCCGCAGCAATCCGCCGCGGGCTTTTTTTGTTTCACTATTTGAAAGATGCGATTCGTTACTCTTTAATGAGATCCTTCACCGTGCCGCCGCTGGGAATCATCGGTAACACATGCTCTTGATAGGGCACTTCCACGTCCAGCAGGTACGGCCCGTCGTAGTCGATCATAGTCTGCAGGGCGTCAGTTAAGTCCGATTGCTCTTTGACATAGGAGCTGCCCCATCCAAAGCCTTTGGCGATGGAGACAAAGTCGGGATAGCGCTCGTCGGGGCCAATTCCATCGCCCTTGCCGTGGGCTTCAGGGTTGTCGACGGGGCCTAGGTACGTGTGGGCCCGATTGCCTTGCATAAAGCGGTCTTCCCATTGAACCACCATACCGAGATGCTGATTGTTCAAAAGCAGCACCTTCACCGGCAACTTTTCACACACGCAGGTGGCCATTTCCTGAATGTTCATTAGGAAGCTACCATCTCCGTCGATGTCGAACACCAACCGATCGGGATTCGCCGCCTGAGCTCCCATGGCAGCGGGGAGACCAAAGCCCATCGTGCCCAAGCCGCTAGAACTCATCCAACGCTTTGGTTCGGCGAACTTATAGAATTGGGCAGCCCACATCTGATGCTGTCCGACGCCTACCGAAATAATCGGATCTTTGTCCCGCGTCAGCTTCCATAGTTCCTGGATGGCACGCTGCTGGGTGATGCCCGGGTAGGAGGTGTCGTACGAAAAAGGCTCTTCCTTTTTCCACTCTTGGCACTGGGCAACCCAGTCGCTGATATCTTCGGGAGCCTCAACAATCTTGTTGAGTTCTTCCAGGGCAAACTTCACGTCGCTACATACAGGGATGTGTGCCGGCTTGTTCTTGTTGAGTTCCGAAGCATCGACATCAACATGAATAATCTTGCCATGCTTGCAGAATTCCTCGACTTTGCCGGTCACACGATCATCGAATCGTACGCCCAAGGCGATTAGCAAGTCGGCCTCGTCGACAGCCAGATTCGAGTACACCGATCCGTGCATGCCGAGCATGTCGAGCGACAAAGGATCGTCGCCCGGATAAGCACCCAGACCCATGACTGTGGTGGTAATTGGGATGCCAGTCTTCTTCACCAGTTCCCGCAACTGTTCGCTGGCCTCGGCGAGAATAATTCCGCCACCGGCGTAAATGACGGGCCGCTTGGCAAGCTTGATGGCCGCGGCGATTTGGTTGATTTGTTCGGGAGCTGCCAAGGGCAAGTCGAAACTGTAGCCGGGCAAATCGAGATCTGTTTCGTAATCGGGCACACATTGCTCGAGCTGAACGTTCTTCGGAACATCGATCAGCACCGGACCGGGACGACCGGAGGAAGCAATGAGAAACGCTTCTTTCACAATGCGAGCCACATCGTTGACGTCGGTCACCAGATAGTGGTGCTTCGTGATCCCACGGCAAACTTCGACAATTGGCGTTTCCTGAAATGCATCGCTACCGATCACCTTGATTGGAACCTGTGCGGTAATGGCAACCATGGCAATGCTGTCGAGCTTGGCATCGGCAATGGCGGTCACCAGATTCGTAGCCCCCGGGCCACTGGTAGCCATACAGACCCCCACCTTATCGGTGGTGCGGGTAACTCCCTGAGCCGCGAAACCGCCACCCTGCTCATGCCGAGGCAAAATGGTGCGCAGCTTGTCGCTGTATCGGGTCAGCGCTTGATGCAGGGGCATGCTGGCCCCGCCAGGGTAGGCGAAAATAGTGTCGACACCCAGGTTCACTAACGACTGGACCAGGATGTCGGCTCCGGTAGTTAGTTCACCTTTGGTTTTCTTGTCAGACTTCTTCTTATTGATGGTCGCCACAACTTTTCCTCGTGTCAGATCTTTTCAATGATTCGGCCGTCAATCTCGGCCCTGCTTCGCGGAAGGGCACCCAGCAACGCCTCGTTGCTCGTGCATTCTCCTAAACCTATCCATAGTAAGCCTTTTAGGGAGAAAACTCAAGATTCCCCGCCCGTTTTGCGGAACAGAGGCTGCGATTCTCGTGCTATTTTTGCCCGTCGAATCAAAATGGTCCTTGTCTGAGTGGACAAGGCTGCGAGAGAACAGGTTCGATTGCCTGTCTCGTCACGGCAACAACACGACGTAGCCCGCCCCCATATCGAGACTACGATAGCTGGAGGCAGCCCCGATGACATCATAGTTTCAACAGGCGACTCTGAACTCTAAGCTCTGGACTCTCCGCTCCTAGCTCTAAGCCCTGACCTCAGTTCCCAACCCGGCGGGGAATGGTGAACGAATAGAGCGTCACCACGGCTCCGGAGGCCATCAGGCTCCACGGGGCCCACTCGGGAGGTGTGATGTCCTCTTTGATGAATTTTCGCGGTTGCCCATTCTCGGGCTGTTTGAGAACGGCTTTCTCCACGGCGAGAGCTTCGACACCCAATAGACAGGTGTAGGCTCCCAGGGCCAAAAATAGCGAACGCCACATGGCTGGAGTTCCTTCCACGGGATTGCGGGGCGAGGGAAATTTTGCGACAGGATATAACTCCCTATCGTCAAACTTTCGCACCCAGCATCAGCACGTTCGACCTCAGGCGGCAAGCAAACCGCTGAATAGACTCAGATCGAACAGGTCGCCCCGGTTGTGCGGGCGGGAAGGCTGACGTTGGAAGTTCGAACGTTGAAGTGACCAATTTTTTTTCCTTCACACTTCCACGTTCAAACTTCCAACTTTTCCCACTATTTGCGTCGGGGCTTCTTCATCATCTCGGCCACCTCGGGCCCAGAGAGCTCACCGTCGTAGACCGTCCAGATGGTGCAATCTTTCCGCATGTTCTCGACCTCGGCCCGGACGAGCTTCTGCTGCTCCTCCGCTTCGAGCTTCTTGCGGATGTCGGCTTGGGCCTTGGTGAACGGCGTGCGGCCTGCTTCTTTGCGTTTCAGCACTCTGATAACGTGGAAACCCTGCTCCGACTCGATAATGTTGCTCATCTGGCCCACTTCGAGCGTAAACAGTGCTTCGTCAATTTGTTTGCTGCGGAGTGCGCCTTTGGTGGTCCAGTCGTGCTGGCCACCCTTGGCAGCTGTGAAGCCGTGCGACTTTTTCACAGCGATCTCGGCGAAAGCAGGCCCCCGCAAATCGGGATTGGCCACCACATGGCCCCACACCTCGTTGCCGATTTCGGCCATGGCACGATAGGCTGCATTGCGGTCGCCGCCGAACTTGTCGAAGCGGACCATCAATTCTTCCCATTTCGCTTTTGCCTCGTTGTCGTAGTCTCCCTGTTTCACATGCTTCTGGTAGTACTCCACGAGCTGATCGTACGTTACCTCCTTGGGCTTCGGCGTCTTTTGGCGGAGCCACTCGCTGGCAATGGTCCGCTCGTTGAACTGTCGTTGCATGTCCGACAGAGACGTATCGATCTTGGCTAGCTCTTTGCTTAATTGTTTCGGGCTCTCCACCTCGAACAATTCCATCAAGCGAGGAACCTCATGCTCCTCGAACGGCTTTTGTAGGTTTTCTTCCACACTGGGAATGTTCTCGGGAGGCACTGTGCGACGGAAATCAGCGTACAGTAGTTTCGTATCGATCATACTCAACAGCTGCTGCTTCATGATCTGGTTGGCAATGGTATCGCGTTGCCCTGGAGGAATCCGGTCGGCATTGGCGTCGAGGATTTTATTGACTTGCCAAAGCAGGTCACTCGCCAGCACGATCTGTCCGTCAATGCGAGCGATAATCTCGCCGCTCTTCAGCGGCTTGGCGTTTTCTGTTCCACCTGTGGTCGATACGCCCGTATATCTTTTGGGGATAGTCGGAGTAACCGGAGCTGGCGCAATGGTGGCTGGCGACGTGGTGACGGTCCCCAAATCTTGAACACCCCGTACAGCGGACGGATTGGGCGCCGCCGGGGGAGCAAACATAGGTTGGGCGCTGGAGGTAGCAAGTAGCGAACTGAAACCTATTGTTAGCGAGAGAATCGATGCAGCGGTCGACAATAGATGTTGCTGCCGAGTTGGTTTTGGCTGCTCGTGAATTCGCACGTTGATTCGTCGCTATTGGGGAATTGCTGCGCATCGCTGCACCCACTGGCAGCTGAAGAGCCATATATTCCTGAAGAAAAGCGGCGGGATTCTAGCTGTCGGTCGTCTCGGGCCGCAATAGCGATTTCAATTGCGTTAAAATCTCTTCCAGCTCCGTAACCGCTTGTGGCATAGGCAGATAAGCACTGCTGGCATCGGCCACACGCAGCTGGCCAGCCGACTTGGCTCGCAATAATTCGATACTTTTCGGATTCGTGTAGCCCAACACCAGGTACTTATCCTCCTGATGAATTGAGGAGATATTCCAGGCATGCGCCCAAATTCGCAGCCGGCCCAGCTCAATCAGCTGCTCCACTGCCGCGGGGAGCGGACCGAAGCGGTCTGCCAACTCGACTTGGAAATCCTCGAGCTCTGCCTCATCGGCAATGCGTGATAGCCGTCGGTAGAGATCGATTTTCGTCCGCATGTCGGGCACATATTGCCGTGGGAAGTAGGCGGCCACCGGCAGGTCGAGCGAGACCTCGATCGAATCCGGAAGCGGAAGATTCTTTAGCTGACGCACCGACTTTTCTAACAGGGCACAGTAAAGTTCATAGCCCACCGTCGCGATGTGCCCACTTTGTTGCGTGCCCAACAGATTGCCGGCACCGCGTAGTTCCAGGTCGCGCATCGCGAGTGCAAAGCCCGCACCCATCTGGCTAAACTCCTCAATTGCCCGCAAACGTCGCGCTGCCTCGGGCGATAGATGACGATCCTCATCGACCAACAAATAGCAATAAGCCCGATGTTTGTACCGTCCTACTCTGCCCCGCAATTGATGCAAGTCGGCCAACCCGTATCGATCGGCGTCGTCAATAAACATGGTGTTGGCATTGGGAATGTCCAAGCCACTTTCGACGATGGTCGTCGCCAGCAAGATATCAAAATCGTGTCGCACGAAACCCAGCATGACCTCTTCCAGCTCCGACTCGTTCATCTGGCCATGGCCGATTCCAATGGACGCTTCGGGAACAATTCGTTGTAGGCGATCTGCAACGGCTTGGATGTCGTGGACCCGGTTGTGGACAAAAAACACCTGACCCTCGCGGTTCAATTCTCGCAGTACCGCATGACGAATCAGGCCTTCGTCGAATCGGGAAACGCGTGTTTCCACTGCAATCCGATCCTTAGGAGCCGTCTCCAAATTGGAAATGCTCCGCACCCCTAGCAGAGACATGTGCAAGGTTCGCGGAATCGGCGTTGCCGTCATCGTCAGCACATCGACACTCGCCCGCAAGGCTTTCAAGCGTTCTTTGATCGCGACGCCAAATCGCTGTTCTTCGTCGATTATCACCAGACCCAGGTTTTGGAACTGTACGTCCTTGGAAACAAGCCGGTGCGTACCGATCAATAGGTCGACCGTGCCCTCGGCTGCTTTTGCGATTGTCTCGCGCTGTTGCTTGGCTGTGCTGAAGCGCGAGATCGACGCAATCTCAAACGGAAACTCCGCCATCCGTTGCGAAAATGTGCGGCGATGTTGCTCGGCAAGTACGGTCGTTGGCACAAGCACAGCAACTTGGTAGCCGGCGTCGATGGCCTTGAAGGCGCTTCGCATTGCCATTTCAGTTTTGCCGAAACCGACATCGCCGCAGAGCAGTCGATCCATCGGCTTAGGCTGTTGCATGTCTTGCTTGATCGAGATCAACGCCTCAAGCTGGTCCGGGGTTTCCTGATAGGGAAACGCCGCGTCGAATTCTTGCTGCCACTGACTATCGCTGGGAAAGGCGATCCCCGGCCGCGCCTCGCGAGCCGCCTGTAGCTGCAGCATATCGACCGCCAGATCGGTGACGGCCTTCTGAGCGGCCTCTTTCTGGCGGATCCAGGTCTTCCCACCGATCTTGGCAAGTCGCGGCACGGCCTTGCGACCACCCACGTATTTCTGCACCAGATCGATTTTGCTGGTGGGCACATAAATGTGTGTCCCGCCGTCGAATTCTACGTCGAGATGCTCTTCAGCGCCGCCCTCTTTCTCCAGCAGCTTTAGTCCGCGATACCGCCCAATCCCGTGGGCTACATGGACCACCAAATCGCCTTCCCGCAATTGCAGAAAGCTATCGATGGCCCTGCCGGTTCGGCGTTGCGAGGGGCGCGCTACTTCTTGGCGTTGGAAGAGTTCCAGCGCACTAATCAGCACCACTTGCTGATGCACCAAGCGGAATCCACTCTCGAGTCGTCCCCGCACATATTGCAACCGCCCCTCGGCTGCTGCTTGGGTTTCGCCGAACAGTTCCACCAGTCGCTGCTGCTCGGCTTCGGTTTCTACGACGAGAACGACTTGCTGCCCCGCCGTGGCTTCATCAAGCTCTTCGCGCACGCGATGCACATCGCCGCTAAACCGTTCTACCGACTCAAACTGCAGGTGGGCTGTCGTCTCGAACGAGCCGGCTGGAATTCCCGAGGCGGTGATGGACGGGAATTTGAAAATCTCTGCCAGGGTGGTGTTTGTGGCGAAGAAATCCTCCGGATGTTCCAATCGCTGATGGTAGTACCGGCCCTCTTCTTTCAACTGATTAGGCTCGACGAGCAGAAACCAACTTTGCTGCTTCAGATAACTAGCAAAGTGAATGCGGCTCTTGCGATTAGGTTCCAGCACGGTCAACTCAACCGAGTCATGCGTCTCGAGACTACGTTGGGTAGCTACATCAAAAGACCGGATCGATTCAATATCATCGCCAAAGAGTTCGATACGCACGGGATCAAGGGCATCGGGCGGAAACACATCGAGTATGCCGCCGCGGAGCGAGAACTCGCCTGGCAGTTCCACCGCAGTAGTGCTCTGGCAACCTTGCTCCGTAAGCCAAGTGCAAAGCTGTTCGGTATCCAATGATTCGCCGACGGACACGACTCGCGTCGCTGCCTGCAGATCACTTTCGTCGGGCACCGGTTGCAGGAGACTTTGAATGGCGGTAACTACTACGGACGGACCCTTGCCATTCTTGAGGGACTTCAGCAATCGCAACCGCGTCCCGAAAATCTCATCGTGCAGCACGCGCTCGCCTGCATCACTTTCCCACGCAGGGAAAGATGCCACGCTATCTGGGGTGAAGAGCGTTAAGTCGTCGCAGAAGGAATCGATATCTCGCGCGTGCGGCAGCACAACCACCAAGGTTTCCGCACAGCTACGGGCGAGTGCCGCAGCGACCAGCGCGCACGACGATCCCCAGACTCCTCCCAAGGTGGCTCCGTCCCCAGCATTTAAGCTGGCGAGCACTTTGGCGAAGTCGCTTTGCTCTTCGAGTTGGGCAACCAAATCGCTGAGCCGATGCGCGGCTGGCGATTCGGCGGGGACGACTATTTCCATCGTTTCGCTGGCAAGATTGTATCCCGCAGGAGATCAACAGAGAAGGCGAAGCGAAATAACCACTCCAGAACACTGTAATCCAGCACCGGTCAAATAGCCGGAGGCACACCTGCCTCCGGAGTCCAACGTCCCCCCAGCCCCTTCTTTTCCCCGACAATGCAGCACGGTGCTCAAGAGCGTCTAGCGACTGCCATTCAAGCTATTCAATGCTTACGCAGCGCGGTGCGAATCGCAGTCAGATTCACTCTCGGTCGCATCCCATCGACGCCAATCAGGAAGAAGTGAGAGGGAAGTGCGTTTTCCCGCAAGTAGCGAACCCACCATGCGAAGCAGCGTTTCCAAAGTCACTCGACAGGTAAGCCAGGAGAACGGTTCCGCACTCGCTTGGCGACGCCAATGCTTCCAGGCGCTCACGTAGTGGCCCGCCCGTGCTGCTTGACGTGCCCACTTGCCAGCCGCGGACGTTTGCTTGCGGGGTGCAGCCAAACTCGCTGCCGGAGTTTCTGGCACGGGCAGTTTTCTTCTACGGTGCGCCTCAGTCAGAAGTTGCGGCATCAATGTTCGCTGCAGTCCGCGACGTTTCCAGCATGTGCTCTGTTCGTGCAGGCGATAGTAGGTCAGCACGTCGTGCAAATTCGCTAGAGATCCCACTTCTGCCAAGCGGAGCCAGAGATCCGTGTCTTCGATCCATTCAAATACCGGCCGATAGTTGCCAACCTTGTCGACCGCATCGCGACGCATCATCACGCTTGGCTGGCCAATTGTATTGCCGCGACCGTGGAGCAAGCTCTGTTCAATCTCCGCATGTTCGATGGCGTAATTCGTGGTTTGAATTGGCAAGCCCTCAGGATCGGTGCACAGCATGTTACTGCCCACGGCGACCACCTCGGGATTGAGCTTCATGAATTCGAGCTGAACTTCCAACCGATTGGGCAGGGCCACGTCGTCGCAGTCCAGGCAGGCGATCCACTGGCCGCGGGCTAGATGCAGACAATGATTGCGCGCCGCGACGACTCCCTGATTCTCCTGGCTCAAATATCGAATACGCGAATCCGCCTCAGCAAACTCTGCCAGTATCTCGACTGAGTTGTCGGTCGAACCGTCATCCACGCAGATGAGTTCCCAATCGGTGAATGTTTGCCAGCGGATACTGGCAATCGCCTGCCGCAAATAGCGAGCGCCATTGTAGACGGGCATCACAACACTAACGGCTGGCGCAGACATTGCTAAGCCGCCTTTGCGTGCGTGGTTCCCTCATTGGCAATCCTTCGCCAGGAGGCGGGTACCACGGAGCGGGTATCGAGACTCGGGCTGCGGAACCAGGGCTGCGGAGCGAAGACTGTGCCCGAATCGTCTGTGCGGAGCCACGCGCCCCACCAGCTGAAACTGCTGTTGGCCACAACGTGATGTTTACATTGGGTCATTAACCACAGATCTTCATGGGCCTGTTCCGCACCGTTGTGTTGGACGTAGGTCACGGGGCAGCCGAGCGCCAAATTCTGTTGGCACCAACTGGGGTCGTCGGAAAATATGAATACATGCATCGATTCAGTACTGCCTTGCAGTTGTTCGATGCAACTTTGGTAGTACTCCAGCGAACATACGCCGTGGACCGAGTTAGTGTGCGCATTGGAGACATAGTCACCCCGGCGGACATGGAGCGAAACCGAGTTGGCCTGGGCCATCTTCTTGGCGATGGCGACCGTGGTAGCGCTGGTGTTGCCGGACGGCTGAAAGCATTCTTGCAACTGCGATCGCAACTGGGGGAAGAACCGTTCACTCTGCCAGTAGCCATCAAGAAAAACATTGTCGCCGGTATCTAGGTATTTCTCCTGAAATCCGAAAGGCCGTTCCACCACCCGCCGCAAGCTGCGATTCCCGTGCAGCCAGTTTTTCCAGCCGTTGCCGCCATACCGACTGGGAATCAACTGCCGGAGATGATCGGTGACGTGCGGCGTATCGATCTTCCAGCGATGCAACATCAAATCTCGCAGCGGGTCGGTCGCCATCTGCGAACACTCCAACCACAACTGCGTATCGTAGCGCCCGGCTAAGTACAGCCCGTAGGCGTACTGGAACATTTGGTTCCCCAAGCCACCTTGGATTCTGCTAACAATCATGGTGCTTTGGCCAGCCGTTAGGCGACCTCAAGTTCCTTGGTGGGCGTCAATGAAGTAATGCGGATGATGTCTTCCTCCACATCCAAGTCGAACTGTGTGTCGTGCCGCTTTAGATACTCGCTGAGTTCTTCAATCAAAGGGTATGCCGGATCTGTGCCAAAGCATCGGGCATCGTCGATCAATACGACATGACCTGGCTGTTGCTCTAGAACATCAATCACGTGACTGAGCTCTTCGAATACTGGGGTGTCTTTCTCACCCCGTGCAGTACTACCTGCCGAGTAATGACCATCTAGCCACAGCAGGGCTGGCTCGTCGATGTGCTGCAAGATCTCCCCCAGCACTTTGCCGCTATCGCCTTGCAGCAGTTGAATGTTGGAGAACTCCTGGAACCGTTGCTGGGCTTTCTCAAAATAGACGGGGCTCAACTCAATGGAATAGATCGTGTCGAACGTGTTCCGCATCGCCTCGATCATATCGCCCATGAACGTGCCGGTTTCTATGAAGACGCGCGTCTGGTAGCGCTTCGCATATTCTCTCAGCACTGCTTGCTTGGCCAGGTGCGGAGGAGGCGCTGGCTTTCCTGCTTGGACCCACCGACTAAATTCCTTCTGCCGACGCCGATTTCTTAAGCTGCTTCTAACGCGGTCGAGCGAGCTTCCTATAAGATTCCGAGGAGATACCAGTTGGCTCATCGGTACAGACTCCATGATTTGCGATGCGGGGGATCGCGCCAACGTGAGACCGAATCGCGCCAATTGCCGGCGAAATCGATACAGACGCAAGTTGCGCGGGCGACTACGATAGCGGCAACTTTGCCAATCAGGAAAGACCAGGTTCTGTTTCATGCGAATTTGCTTTGTCAGTTCAGCATCGTCGTGGGGTGGTGGCGAGAGATTGCTAGCATCCCTCATAGATGGGCTTGCCGATTTAGGGCAAGACCTGGCGATTGCCTGCTGTCGCGATTCGCCCACTGCTGAATGGGCCCACAAGCAACAGGGGCTCCAGATATTCGAACAGTCGGGCCGCGGCCGCTCTCCCTGGTGCATGTGGCAATTGCGGAAGTGGCTTGCAGAAAACCAATTCGATGTGATCGTCTTCAACGACCCTCACGCCATCACCGGCGGAGGCGTTGCTAGCTTAGGCTTGCCGGCTAAAAAAGTTGGCATTCGACACACCGTATTCCCAATCCACTCCGCCTGGAAACACAACCGCCTGCTCGATCATGTGATTTGCGTCGCTCAGGCCGCCCAAGAGGAATGCACCCAGGCGGGTATCTCACTTGAAAAAACGAGTGTGATCTATGCGGGACTGGAAAAGCCCGCCATCAATCCCGCCAACGTCGCTCGACTACGGGCCATGTTCCACAACGCCTCCGGCCATCGGACGGATAGCCACTTACTGGCTCTGGGCAGTCTGTTGCCTGTAAAGGGTTTCGACACGCTCATCTCCGCACTCGCGGCAGGCGTTCGCCAAGGGCAGCGGTGGCGGCTATGGCTCGCTGGAACCGGGACCGAACAAGAAGCACTGGAAGAGCTAGCCAAGCTAGAAGGTGTCGCCGACCGGGTTCACTTCCTAGGCTTTCGCAAGGACGTGGGCGATCTGCTGTCCGCAGCCGATCTGTTGGTTTCGGCATCGCACTTCGAAGGGTTGTCGCTGGTCTTAATCGAAGGGATGCTAATTGGTTGTCCGCTGGTAGCGACCCCTGTGGGTGGCAATCGCGAAGCGCTCTGCATCGATGAAACGGGCAAATCGCCCCATGCGGTGGCCTTCCCGGCTGGAAAGACCCGGCGGCTTGTGACCGCACTCAAGGAAGGCTTGCGACGCGACGCCGCCGATCGCCGCGCAGCCCTAGCCCAAGCTTGGGCCGAAGAGAACTTCTCTGTCTCCCGTATGGCCGAGCGTCATCTGGCGACGTACCGCCAGCTAGTTGCAGGTAGTTCGGCAATCCAAGAACACACACCCCAGCGATCGAAAGCCGCCTAGCTCAATGCTCAGGTGAGCCCAGAACGTCAGTGACGGGACCGTGCGATTGCCAAATTCTTTATGGTTGCCCTTTCCGGATGAACGACGTGGGCAACCTCTAGGGAAATTGCACTAGCAAACCGCAATCAACTATTCCCCGTGATCCGCATGAATCGCCTGAACTCCTTGATTCCAAGGACGGCGATCCACCCTAAAATCGCAGGCGATTGAATCACACCGCCGGTAACGGTAGACTTTATTACCTCTGAATACCGCCCAGCCCTCATTGGTACAAAGAGCTAATCGAAGTCGTCTCCTTGCGTTTGGAATGAGAGAATTTATGAGTAGCACGGTCGAAAACACTACTACCGATGCCGGTATGGCCCGCTTGACAGTTGGCGATCAAGAGATCGAATTTCCGATTATCGAGGGGACCGAAGAAGAGCGGGCGCTTGATATTTCGAAGCTCCGATCCGAGACCGGGTTGATTACTCTCGACGAGGGCTACGTAAATACAGGTTCCACGAAGAGTGCGATCACGTTTCTCAATGGCGAACAAGGCATCCTTCGTTATCGCGGATACCCCATCGAACAGCTCGCCGAGAAGTGCGACTTTGTTGAAGTGGGCTACCTGCTGATTTACGGTGAGTTGCCCTCGGACGAAGAACTCGCCAATTTCCGTGGCAAACTTCGTCACCATACGATGCTGCACGAGGATATGCGGTCGTTTTACGATGGCTTCCCCCGCGATGCTCATCCGATGGCGATTTTGAGCTCGGTGGTTGGAGCCCTTTCGACCTTTTACCAAGACACGCTCGACCCGCACGATCCCAGCCAAGTCGACGAATCGATCGTCCGCCTGTTAGCCAAGCTGCCGACAATCGCGGCGTTTGCCTACAAGAAATCAGTTGGTCAACCGTTTGTCTATCCACGCAACGACCTGAACTATTGTGAAAACTTTTTGCGGATGATGTTCTCTGTACCCACCGAGGAGTACGAGATCGATCCCGACTTTACCGAAGCGCTCAACTTACTGCTGATCGTGCATGCAGATCACGAGCAAAATTGCAGTACGTCGACCGTCCGCATGGTAGGCTCGTCGAATGCCAACCTGTTCGCTTCGATCTCCGCAGGCATCAGCGCTCTCTGGGGCCCCTTGCATGGCGGAGCCAACGAAGCCTGTGTCGCCATGCTCGAGCGAATTCGCCAGGATGGCGGAAACGTTGGCAAATATGTCGACATGGCCAAGGACAAAGACAACAATTTCCGCTTGATGGGTTTTGGGCACCGCGTCTACAAGAATTTCGATCCGCGGGCCACCATCATCAAAAAGTCGTGCGACAAGTTACTCAAGAAACGTGGCATCGACGACCCGATCTTCCAGATCGCCCAAGAGTTGGAAGAAGTTGCTTTGGAAGACGAATACTTCAAGGAACGTCATCTCTATCCGAACGTCGACTTCTACTCAGGCATTATCTACCGCGCGATTGGCATTCCCGTACCGATGTTTACCGTACTGTTTGCCATTGGCCGCCTGCCGGGATGGATTGCCCATTGGCGGGAAATGCATGCGAGTCCCACCAAACGTATCTGCCGACCCCGTCAGGTTTATACGGGGCTCAACAAGCGGACGCTCAAGTAGATGGAACCACGATCTGACAGATCGCGGCTAGACAAGCCTCCTGCTTCGTTCGGGTCTATTCCAATCCCTTCACAAATCGGCGCAGCTGAGCATCGAGCAGCGCCAGGTCTTTGCCAAAGACACTGCCGAAGTCGAGCAATCGTTGCCGAGCGGGATAGGGTTGGAAGCGAGGCCGCGAGGCAACCTTTGCCAGATAGCGGCTATACTCCTGCGGACGCGTTTCGCTAAGAAAAAAGCTCAGCGTCCACGACTCCGCATAGGCAAAAGCCGGATCGGTGCGGAACAACTGATCGTTGGCGATCAGTGCTGCGATAGCACCAGCCGGTCGATAGTTGAGATAGTGGCGAAAGTCATCCAGTCGGCCACGATTGAGCCGATCGCTTTGCGAGTAAATGGAACGACCATCCCACACGCCACGAGCTTCGAACATCATGGCCAACCCCTCAACCAGCCAGCGCGGTTGCTCCGCAAAGCGTCGATGCACGCCAACATTGAAGGCGGTTTGATGCGTTGCTTCGTGAATGATTGTCTCGGCGTTGGCTGACCAATCTTTGCCGCCAGCATCGAAGAGAAAGATCCGATTCGATTGCGGATCGTAATGCCCCAACGTGCCGGGCATCAGCGGAGTTCCACCTGCCGCAGCGTGACGGTAGTAGTCGCCTTGGTTGCGGAATACGACGGCCACTAACGGCACCTTGGGTCGTTCTAGGCGAAACCCTCGAACTTGCATGTAGTGACTAAACGAACGGTACAACGACTCGAGCCGATCGGCCCAGTGGCTCCATCGACCCTGAGGATGAACTACCACAAAGTGCTGGGTGGTGGTCATTCCGAACCGCTCGTCGAACTCGCGACGCAACAGTGCTTTCATTTCACCACTGTTGTAACCTCGATAGGCCGTGCCAATCTTCTTCGATTTCTTGGCGTCTTTAGGATGAAACTCATGAAGCTGACCATCACGACCCAGGAGCAGCATCTCACGATCCGACCATTGAAGCGGCTGGCCTTCCAGCACCTTGCTGTCGACGGTGGTACGCATCATGAACTTGGCAGGCCCACCTGCGGGGAGCTCGCCACACAGCGATACCGTAACCATGAGTGCCATCGCGAAACACTTTCGCCGCAGAATAGTCAAAAACACCGTTTGTCTCCCAAAGTGGTAAAGGCGAGAATCCCATTAGAAGCCTAGCTTATGGGCCTGGACGGGCAGTCGTCACAAGCATCAACTTCGCTACAATGGAACCGCTTCTGGTTTCACCTAGAACCGCCCCTTACCATGAGACTCAGCATGCTGCCCCGTCGGAACTCTCTGTTGCCGTGGCTACTAGCCGCCCTAGTTTCAAGCATGGTCGGGGGAAATCCTGCGCTGGCTGAGCACTCGGATGCGGAAGCTGCGAAAATCGATCAGCTCATACGTCAGCTCAACGCCAAAGAGACGGCCCAGCGCGATGATGCGGAAGAGGCACTATTGGAGATGGCCCCAGAAGCAGGCCATGCAGAGGTGGACCACTTCTTGAACATGCTGCCCAGGCCCAAGCCGGGGATGCCTGAGCAGGTTCAGCAACGACTCCGACGTATTCGGATGGAGATCGAAACTCGGTTGGCAGAGAAAATTATTACCGCCACAAGATTCTCACTCACCGCCGAAGCGATGCAACTCTCCGAGGTGTTCGACCAGATCCAATCGCAAACTGGCAACCGCCTGAACGACCAACGGGAACAATTCGGCCAAGAGTTTTCCGATACACGGGTAACCCTAGAACTCGAAGAACAAGACTTCTGGCCTGGACTCGACCAAATACTGGACGAGGCAAAGCTCGAACCTTATTCGCTTTCTGGCGAAGAGAATCTGGCGATCGTCAATCGCGATCCTGGTATGCTGCCGCGCCACAAACGGGGAAGCTATTCCGGACCGTTTCGCGTAGAAGCCCTAAAGATTTTTGCCCGACGCAATCTACAGAATCCAGCAGACGATAGTGCCCGGGTGGAATTGGAGGTTGCCTGGGAGCCACGCTTACACCCAATTGCTTTGTCGCAAGATCTTTCCGATCTGCGCGTGAGAGGCGACGACAATCAACCGATCCCGTCAACTAGTTCCCGGAACGTTCTCACCAGGGAAGTACAGCCTGGCAGCCATTCAGAAGAGTTGATCATCCCCTTAGCTTTGCCGTCGAGAAACGTAACCAAGATTGCCTCCTTGCGAGGAAGCATCTCTGCCCTGGTACCGGGGCGGCAGGTGGATTTTAAGTTCGACGATCTCGACGAAGCACTCGGTGCCGAGCAACAACAGGGTGGCGTTAAGGTCGTAGTCGATCGTGTTCGCAAGAATCAAGGCTTGTGGGAAGTTTACATGCGGCTGGAATTACTTAGTAACGATCCTGGGGTGAATTCGCAGCGGGGCTGGGTCTTTCAGAACATCACGTACATGGTGGGCAAAGACGGAACGGAGATTGATCATGCCGGGTTCGAGACGACCCGCGAAAGTGAGCGCGAGGTTGGCATGGCCTACTTCTTCGAGTTGCCCGACGACGATATTAGCGAATACACCTGGGTCTATCGCACCCCGGCGTCGATCATGCGCGTCCCGGTCGCCTACGAACTGAAAGATCTACCGCTGCCGTGAGTGAGGCTCCGCTTAGCCTTGTTGAAGACAGGATTAGCCGGATGGACAGGATAAGGCTACGTAGACATGCAATTTGTAGGGTGGGTGGAGTGAGCGAACTGTCTTGGTGGGTTACGCACTCAGTTAATGACCAGTATTAGGTTCAATCTCGGATCATGAATTAACTAGCTCACGGAACCCACCACAACTTCGCGTGCTCCACCCACCCTACGGTTTTCAACCCTGCTTAGTTTATTCGTTATGGACGCCGAAATTGATCCTGTCCATCCAGCAAATCCTGTCATCCTGTCTAAATACTCGCTGCCCTACGAGCCCTTCCACAACTGCCCCAGCTCGACAACTTGCTTTCCTCCCGAACGAAGCTCATCTGCCCAGGCTGTCAGCCCCAGGGGATCGGTGGGGTCGAGCTCCAGCAGTTGCTCGACGATTTCCAATGCCATGTGCGGCTTTTCGAGTTCGTTTAAGCACCAAGCCAAACCACGCCCCGCGTCGTAGAAATATCGGTTAGCCGGATGCAATACGGGCAGTGGTTTTGGCTTGCCGGCGCGTTTGAGAGCTTTGATGCCCAGCTGATAACCAAAACCAAAGTGTCCGCGCCCCAGACCGATGTCGCCATCTTCCTCTACCGCTAATTTACCGAGGAGAAAATGGGCCTCGATCGATTCGCTACAAGTACCCAACAACCAGCGCAGTTCGTCGATGGCAATGTCCGATTCGCCCGCGGCAATCATTTGGCGGACCTCTTCCAAATCTTCAGCCATCTCGCGCACCGCCTTAGGGTGTGCCAGCACCCAGTCGTTGCCGCTCTTACCGCGTCGCACCGACACGACCGTCGGATTTGCGCTGGGGCGCCTCCTTCGCTTAGCCACTAGAGGTAGTCCTCGTCAATTTGGCTGTTGCTCCATCGACTTTGCCAATGCGTAGATATTGTCTGCATCGAGATCCGCGTCATTCGACTCGAACAGCCTTTGAATGGCAGCCTTATGTAGTTTCATTTTCAAACCACCCACACCGAGTGCGCCATAGCAGATTTGCCCTGAGCTCTCGGTCGCTTTCGCTTGCTGGGCAATGCCTCCGATACCGACGGGGGGAACCGCATTCAGATCAATGACAACCTGGAGCGCAGGTTCGTTCTTTCGGCACTCTTCGCTAAGCATTTCGATACCAGCGGCACCGGCTGAGATAATCAACTGAGCGCCTTGGATAGCATGCGCACAGTTCGAATCTTCAACCGCATGCGGAGTCACCCGGGCACCGCTAATAGCCTGCGAAACGCGATGGCACACACCCTCGGCTCGCGAGAGCTTCCGCGAAACCACCCGCACTTCCGCCCCCTCCTGGGCCAGCATTTTTACAGTCCGTTGCCCCACCGGCCCCGTTCCGCCCAAAACGACGGCAATCGTTTCTGGACCGAGCGAGATATGCCGCGAGGCCGTCACAACGGCGGCGGCAGCCGTGGTACACGATCCACTGGGGTCGAGCATTAAAGAAACCCGTACCGAACCAATGAACGACTGTTGAGCGGCGAGCATCAACTGCTCGGCAGCTTGAACGTCCGAACCCCCGATGAAAATTGCCGTGCTGCGCAATCCCTCACCGCCACGGGTAAACATGGCTCCATGCACCAACTCGCGCACTTCCTCTGGCTTGACCCCTCCGTGTCGGAAGAGTTGATCAACGCCCGAATCAACGGCTACGACCGAATCGAAGACGCTCGGCTGCACATCGGTATCGAGGCAAAGCAGAATCTTTTTCATTACATTTTTCCCGTAGCGCAGGAGCTAACTGCACAGTGATCCAGCCCGCCAATGGGGCGGGGAGATCACTTGCTGGATCGAAGTAGGTTGCGACGCAGCCCGGCAGGCAACTAGAAACCGCGGAACGGATGAGCCGCTTCTTCTTTGCCGGCTAGCATCTCGTCCACAGATGGCTTGCCTTCCATCGCGTTCTTGACGGCCATCTTCGTGGCTTCGTAATTGTATTCGTAGATTTTTTTGTCGTCGGCAGCTTCCGGATGGATGAACACGCCGCAAACGCAAACCAAATCTTCAGCCTGACTTTTGTCGATTACACCATCAGCAACCGAGTCAGCCATCGCCTTAGCAACTGCGGCCTGAGCAGGACCAAACATTTGCACAGCCTGGCGCATGCCCTTGATTGTGACCTTGGTGACCATCACGGTCGAAGGCTTCACAGCCAAATTAGGGGCGAGTACCGCCAGCAGATTGCTGTGTCCTTCGCTTTGACGTGCCAGTGCGTTGGCATAGGCTTGGCCGACGGGGCCATCTTTGGAACCGATCAGTAAATCGATGTGTGCAATTTCATTGCCATCACCTGTTAGTGCTTCGCCAATAAACATCGACATGGAAAGCTATCTCCTCATTGAGATCCGCTACTGGATCAATTCGCCCCGTTGGCTGGTGGCTCTGGTCTCGCGGCATCAAACGTCTAGGCCGCGTTCCCCGGGGGGCGTTCCACGAATAATTTGGTAACTAGCAAGATACCACTGCCCAATTGCTATGGGCAACCGGCCCTATCGACTACGAGCGCATGGTCAGGCATTTTGGGCTGAGAATGCCGAATGGCTCTTGGGCCGCGAAAGTAGCACCCCATTTGTCTTAGAACCGCATTTACTGGACAAACGGCTGTATATTTGCGACAATTTAAGGTGCTTGCCATTTAATTGGCCCCTACATCAGAGCTTTCATACAATTCCTTCAGTTGCTCGGCTGGCTCACCTTAGTAGCAGCTCAATTTCTTCCATTGGAGAAAACAAGAGATGAGGCAAACATCTAAACAAGGTTTTACTCTGGTAGAACTGCTGGTGGTGATCGCCATCATTGGCACATTGGTCGGTCTATTGCTCCCGGCGGTACAAGCCGCTCGCGAGGCGGCCCGTTCTAACACCTGTCGAAACAATCTCACCCAGTTGCACAAAGGACTGAGCCAGAGAGAATCATCTCTCGGCGATTTCCCTGGCTACATCAACAACCTGGGGGTGAAGGGCACCGCCGATCAAATTCGCGCTAGCTGGGTTGTCTACACGTTCCCGTATCTCGAGCAAAATACGTTGTGGGACATTTGGTCGCAAGTTGATGGGTCCTCCAGCTTGCCTGTAGACTTCGCGACCTTCGCATTGCCCGAAATCGAAATTCTGTTGTGCCCTAGCGATCCTCCTGTGTTCCCGGGGCAGCCGAATCTTTCCTACGCTGCCAACGCAGGCTTTCTGCAAAAGAGTCAAGACTTTGACCACGCCGATGGCGAGAATCCCGCAAACGGTGTGTTCTTCGACGCGAGTCGCGCGAGTACTGGCACGCCTCTAGTAGGCCCTGTCGATGAGTATGCTGCGTTCTCGCCGATTTCAATGACGATGGCCTACATTCAACAAAAAGGGGATGGAAGTACGTCGACAATCATGCTCGCCGAAAACATCCATCAAGTGTTTTGGGCCCACAAAAATTCTGCCGGTGAGTATTCGTTCTCCAGCAGTGTGCAGGATCACTCCGATGAAAAGTGGCACTTCGGCGTATGCTGGGATGACCCAGACTCGGCTGACACGGCAATTACAAATGGGAATCCTCGCATCAATGCCGACAAGACCGAGGACGATTACGTCGAGGTAAGTGATATCTGTCTCGCGGGAGATTACAGGCATGCGATGCCGACGGCTCTCCACCCTGCGGGTATCAATCTTGCTTTTGTCGGTGGAAGTGTTCGCTTTGTCAGCGATCAAATCAGTCCAATCGTCTACGCCCAACTGATGACAAGCAACCGCAACAAGTCCGACTTGTTCGTAGGAAGCGGCGACACCCCTGAGTCTCAGTTGCCGGCTGTGAGCGATTCTGAGTTCTAGACGAAAACCCATGAAAACGAAAAAAGCCGTGGGCAGAGTGCCCACGGCTTTTTTTATTCGTGTCAAAAGACTTCTAGGTGTGCTTAGCGACTATTGAGCACATGTGCTACAGCCACCGCTTGAGGGGGCCATCATTTGTACGCCCTCAAACGATTGGGGCATCATCATCGCGGGAGCACCACCGTAGTTGTAAGTCACACCACCTACGTCGCCACAGGCGTCGCAGGTTGGCTGACAGGTCTGACATTGTGGGGCGCACACCGGGGCACACTGCTGATAAACAGGTCGCGGGGCACAGGTTTGCTTTTTGGCCACCATATTGCGACAGCAGCCACAGCCACTGGTGCCAAGCACCATAAGGGTCAACGCTAAGAAAGCCAGGGATCGCTTCATTACTCTGTTGTCCTAGTTAACAGGACACTCCTGTGGAAAGTCTCGCAGGCGGGGAGGGAGGCGGGATATTTGGAAGACGCGCGGCGCATTGCCGCCATCGTAGGTTACGTCCTCACAACCATTGCCCGCGGTGTGGTGAGAAGCAAACCACTCGTTGCGTTTTGGCAACATTTTGGTGGGCGAGGGGGGCGTCCGATACCGGTTGCAACGGTTGTAAGCTAGAATGTTGTCAGGAATAGGCCGAATCCAACGAATGCTGACGCGACCCATGCAAAAACTACGCCCCCTCAAATCGGCTCTGCAAGTGCTGGCAGGCAGTATCGTGCTGGTGCTGATCCTGCGAACTTGGGTCGTCCTAGGTCTCGTATTGCCTGTGCAAGTGACGGGGAATTCCATGGCGCCCGCGCTAATGGGCGAGCATTATTCGATCCAATGCCCTGACTGTGAAGAGCAAGCAACTTTCGCGGCGGAGTTTGCGACTGATTCCGCTCAGTTGCCGTGCCCGCATTGTGGCAAGCAATCAATTTCACTTGCCGAATCGCCGCTTCACGCTGGTGACAACCTGGTGGTGAATCGGTTCTCGGGAAATCTTCGCCAACCACGTCGCGGTGAGATGGTTGTGCTTCGCAACCCTACGGACCCGACTCAACTTTGCGTCAAGCGAGTCTGGGGACTGCCCGGCGAATCGTTGCGTCTCCAGTGGGGCGATGTCTGGGTTGATGGTCAGCCGGTGAAAAAAACTCTTCCTCTTCAAAGAGCGTTGCGACTACGAATCCACCAAGAAACCGCAGAGCACCAGCGCTGGCAAGCCGATCTTGAAACGCAGTGGCGCAAAGAAGGCTCGCGATGGGATGCCGACACCAGGGGTCACATCCAGTCACACTGGCTCCGTTACTCTCATCCAGCCGACAAACCCATCACGGATGAGTACCCCTACAATGCCGGCCTGACCCGTCAGCTAAATCTCGTCCGCGATATCATGCTCTCCGCAAGAGTCAAAGCCAGCGGCGAAGGAACGTTGCAGTTGGAAATCGAAGCCGGGCAACAAAGTTGTCGCATAGCTTGGTCGCTGGGTTTCTCGCGACTCTCATTGGAACTAGATGGAGTGGTTGTCGTCGAGCAGCAGATTCCAAGTCGTATCGCAGGCCGACTCGCCGGCGTTGGTGTCCTCGTTGAACTATCCAACTTCGATGGGCAGATTCTCCTCGCCATGGATGGCATATCGTTCCTGCAAGTCCCCTGGATTCCTCAAGTGACTCCTCAGCGGACCTCTCAGCCGGTAGCTTTGGGAGCCGTCGACCTGCAGATTACCGTCAGCGAATTGAACCTATATCGCGATCTTTATTACGGCCCGCAGGCGGTGGGACTCGCCCGCGTGCATGAGAACATCGTTGCCCAATTGCAGCCCGGCCAATACTATTTACTCGGCGATAATAGCCCGATCTCGGTCGACAGCCGAAGCTGGGGGCCGGTGGCCGAAGAGCTTTTCCTGGGTTATCCGCTAGCTAATTAAGGCTTTCGACTCTTAGAACTCAGAATCAGACAGGCTGATAGCTGACGGCCGACGGTCAAAATCAAGTTTCCCTCGATCCCGAATTTTCACTATATTGCCGGGTCTCTGGCGAAGTACCTTTCCGTTGATCTGTACGATCGCTACCGGGACGGACATCTAGAGCAAATTTGGCAATAAACTGCTTTCCAAGCGAAATACACTGATGGCAAAACAGAGTAACAAATCGAAATCAAATAAATCGAGGCAGCGTCCAGGCACATCTGCCAAGGCCCCCGAATACGAAGCCCCGAACGGCACCGCGCATGCGCTACGCGAAACGATCGAGTCGATTGTCATCGCCTTTGTTCTGGCGTTCCTTTTCCGCACGTTCGAGGCAGAGGCCTTCGTGATTCCCACTGGTTCGATGTCCCCGTCACTCCAGGGACGTCACAAGGACGTCGATTGCAGCGAGTGCGGATACCGCTTTCGCGTTTCTGCCAGCGAAGAGGAGGATGAACGAGCCAACCGATTCCTCAGAGAGTTGAGAAGTCGCCGGACAAGTATCGGCCAGAAGAGAAATGCCGAGAATGATCTTCGCTCCTTAGATGTGGTGGGCGGCGTCTGCCCGATGTGTCGTCAAATCATGCCGCTGCAAAGCAACCTCCCAGTTGGCCCCGACGATCAACCATTGCTGAGCAAGGACGAACACGACAGCTACCCGGGCGATCGAATTCTGGTCAATAAATACAGCTATGGGTTCAACGAGCCGGAGCGCTGGGACGTGGTGGTCTTTAAGTTCCCCGGCAATGGCGAGATGAACTATATCAAACGCCTCGTGGGACTTCCCGAAGAAGAATTACAGATTTTCCAAGGTGACATTTTCACGCGTCCGCTGGGATCGAACGAAGCATTCAAGATCCAGCGTAAGCCGGCAGGAACTGTGGCCGCGATGCTGCAACCTGTGCACAATTCCGAATTCGAATCGAGTGCTCTCTACCGCGCGGGCTGGCCGTTGCGGTGGTCGGCAGAGGAGGAAGACGGTTGGCAGGTGACGGCCGAGCCCCGGAAGGAGACGGTGGATCAATCATTCTCCATTAACGCTCCGAAAGGGGAGGGGACTCAGTGGCTCTACTACCGTCACTATGTCCCTACAGATGCCGATTGGACAGTGGCCCGCAGAATCCTGGCAGAAGGCGATCGCCCCGATACTGATCAACCGCAGTTGAGTGAAGACGCCAAGCCTCAGCTAGTCCTGGACTTCAACTCCTACAACACGGCCCTAAATCGAGGCGGCGGGATTCACGAGTCCAGCAGCATCCGTCACGGGGTTCTCAACCTAGGCTGGCGATATCCAGAGCAACTGGCTGCTCGGCAGCTAGGGGCCAACTGGGTCGGTGACCTGGCTGTGGAATGTGATTTGGAAGTAAAAGACAATGGCGGCGAGCTTCTGCTTGATCTAGTTGAAGGCGGCAAGCACTTCGGCTGCACGATTGATCTTGCCACCGGCCAAGCGACCCTCAGCATCGAAGGACTCGCCGACTACAGCCCCCAGGCTGAAACTTCCATGACTGGCACGGGCAACTATGAAGTCCGTTTTGCCAACGTCGACGATCAGCTATTGTTGTGGATCGATGGCGACTTGGTGGAATTCGACGATACCACTTACGATGTCGCTCGCATATTCGGAGAACGAAAGCGGATTATTCCCCGCAGCACAGACAGCGAACCTGGTGACCTTCGGCCTGTAGGAATTGGTTCTGACGGAGCGTCGCTAGAAATCTCTCACCTCCGTGTTTTGCGAGATATTTATTACATTGCAGTTAACCAAAACGATGGGTCCAATGTAGTTGCCGACTACGAACCTTGGTTCAATCCGACCAGAACTCAGAATGACGAGCGCATACCCTCGCTAAGAAGTCATCGAGAACTGTTCACGAACCCAGAAGCGTGGCCCCGATTCTTGACGCGTCAGAAAAGGAACTTCGACATAGATAAAGATCAATTTTTTGTGATGGGAGACAACAGCCCACAAAGCTTGGACTGCCGGCTTTGGAAACAGCCCCGCAACGGCACCTACCCCGGCGGTTCGTATTTAGATCGTCGACTACTTACCGGCAAAGCCGTGTGCGTTTTTTGGCCGCATTCCTGGGGAAGCATCCCCGGCCTAAAATGGCTCCCCGGCTTTCCCAATTTTGGAGACATGAGGATAGTGAGATAGGCTGGAGGCATCGAGGCTGGAGGGCTTGTTCTTCGAGCGAACACAAGTCCAACCTGAAACCTTATCCTCAAGCCCTCGAAGCCTCAAAGTCTCCAGCCTAACTCGTCACGGAGGACGTAAAAATGACCCTATTACAAGTTGCCGGATTGGTAAAAAGCTATGGGCGGCGGCGCGTGGTCGATGGTGTCGACTTCACCGTCGAGCGTGGCGAAATCGTCGGGCTTCTCGGCCCCAATGGTGCTGGCAAAACCACCACCTTCAGCATGACCTGCGGCATGATCGAACCCGATGCCGGCACGGTTTATCTGGGCGACAACGACGTGACCAATTGGCCCATGTATCGACGAGCCCGTGAAGGGGGCATGGGCTATTTGGCCCAGGAATCGAGCGTCTTTCGCAAGCTTTCTGTACAGAACAATTTGCTCGGCGTGATGGAAATGCTCGGCATGAATCGCAAGACGCGCCGTCGCCGCTGCGAAGAACTGATGGAGCAATTCAGTATCACCCGGCTGCGCCGTAGCAAAGCGATGTCGCTCTCTGGCGGTGAACGCCGTCGACTAGAAATTGCCCGCTGTTTGGTTTCCGACCCGGAAATCATTTTGCTCGACGAACCGTTCACCGGCATCGACCCCGTGACCATCGCCAGCATCCAAGGCATCATCCGCGATCTCCGCGAACGGGGAATATCGATCCTGATCACCGACCATCAAGTCCGCGAAACGTTGCAAATCACCGACCGCAGTTACGTCATTCGCAGCGGACAAGTTCTGTGCCACGGCCCGCGCGACACCGTGCTCCGCAATCCGGAAGCGCGAAAATACTACTTCGGCGAAGGCATGGACACCGAACTCGAGGATCCCGGCAACCGCCGCGTGGCTCGTGGGCCCAGACGCGAAGGGGCGGCTTAGAAGATTGAATTATGAAGGTTGAATGTAGAAGTTTATTGATTTTCAGCGTTTGCTCGGTCCGAAGAATGTAAACTTGTTTTGACCGTAGTGCCCCGTTTGCAGCCCGAACCTGCGACTTCAAACTTCAACACTCAAACTTCAAACTTCCATGTCCGACACTCCTCCCGACAACGAAACGGCTGAAGCTCCTCCCGTGGATCCTCCCTTGCGGAGCGTGCACACTTCGAACTTGCCGCAGATTCTGGAGCAGGGTCGTTGTTCGCTGTTGGTCACGACGTATCAGGCGGGGAAACTCGTCGTACTGCGGAATGATAAGGGCGTGCTGAACACCCATTTCCGCAACTTTCTAAAGCCGATGGGCCTCGCCGAGCAGAATGGCAAACTGGCCGTGGGCTGTCACATCGATGTTTGGGAGTTCCACAACATTCCGGCGGTGTGCACGAAGCTGGATGAATCGGATGAATACAAAGAAATGGACGTCCACCACGACGCCTGCTTCATGCCACGGCGAAGTCATACCACCGGTGACATGCAGATTCACGAGATGACTTGGATTGGCGAGGAGCTTTGGTTTGTGAACACAGCGTTTAGTTGTCTGGCAACCCGCAGTGAGATCAACAGCTTCGAACCACGCTGGCAGCCGAGTTTCATCACTGAGTTAATGCCAGGCGATCTTTGCCATCTGAATGGTCTCGCCGTCCGCGATGGCCAGATCAAATACGTGACGGCCCTGGGCGAAACAAACACCCCGGGCGGTTGGCGCGAAAACAAACGTGATGGCGGAATTCTGATCGATGTGCAATCCAACGAAATCATCACGCGCGGACTTTCCATGCCACATTCGCCCCGTTGGTACCGCGACCAACTGTGGGTGCTAGAGTCTGGCAACGGCGGCGTCGGCACGATAGATTTGCAGTCGGGTAAGTACCACGAAGTCGCCCAGCTACCCGGATTTACGCGGGGAATGAGTTTCCTCGGTCCGCTCGCCTTCGTAGGCTTATCGCAAGTCCGCGAGTCAGCCGTATTCAGCGGAATTCCACTGGTGGAAAGGCTCGAAGAACGTACCTGCGGCGTGTGGGTACTGAATATTGAGACAGGAGAGACCGTCGCGTTCTGCCGATTCGAGGATGCCGTGCAAGAAATCTTCGCGGTAGAACTACTCATCGGCAGTCTATTCCCCGACTTGATCAATCACGATATCGAGTTGATCGGCCGCTCTTACGTCCTGGGTGATGAAGCGCTGGCCAAGGTGCCAAAGGATTTGCGCTCGGATCAGAAGTGAGTGGACTCGCAGTTAGCAATTGAGGAAGAATAACTTCTCCTCAGCTCCTCGCCCCTTTGGGGAGAGGGCACGGTGAGGGGAGTATGAAATACGGAAGTTATTCTTCCTCAATTGCTAGGGTAGCTGTGATTTTCCACCCGGCAGCTTCACCACCGGTGCCTGGGGGCCGTCGATCTTTCGCAAATTTGCCAGCGGGTCGTCTTGCAGCCGCAGGAACTTAAATCCCAAAAGCCTCGGCTTGCCGGCTTTCTCCGGCTTGTCGATTCCTGCGAGCGACTGCGTGACATATTCGTCCAACGGTTGCTCGCGCACTTTGGGCCGGGCCGAATGAATTAGATTCACCTTGCCGTCGGGCCCAAGAGCAATCAAGCCCACATGCCCCACCCACGCACTGCCGCGAAACTCTTGCCCCGAACCCGATTCTTTGGCAGGTCGGCCACGCACGATATTCACAAAATCGCCCGACTTGAGATGGGGTTTTACTTGATCGAGATGCTCAATCGGCACGAAAGAATCGCGGTGCGTCTCGACGGGAATCTCCGTCTCCAACTCGTAACGCTTTTTCAAAAACCCTTGGCGATCGATTCTCTGCTCGTAATACAACACATTCTCGCCGGCAAGTTCCTCGGTGACGTCCTGCACCAACCAGCGATTCGAAGGATTCCAATCCGGCTCGGTATAGTGATTGCGGGTCGCAACTCCAATTTGCCCGTCGCGATAGCGGATTCGCTGCAGCAGTTTCATGAAGCCAGGCCAATCGTCGGACAAGGCCATCGCGTAGGTATGCTCGCTATAGACCAGGCAATCACTTTTTCCCAGGCAATAAATTGGCTGCGGATCGTAGTGTTCAAACGGCATTTCTCCCAGCAGATAAAGCTCGTAGGGCTGGCCAATGTTTTTGCGGGCCAAGTGCAGGATGCGTTTGCGCAGGTCTGGTTCTGTAGCTTGGAGGTATTTTAAGTAAAGATCTACTTCCTGCTCAGAGAATTCGTACAGTGGTTTATCCAGAAGCGGCGCGATCTGGGACTGGTCGAAATCGGCATCCGCCGTCGCTAGGGTTGCCGCTTCTTTGGCAAGCGATTTCCTGTCCAGCCACGTGCCGGAGAAAGTGATGGCAGAAAGCAGACCGACGCAGAGCAACTTTTTGTACATGGTATTCATGCAAGTCAGATTAGCTTTCAACAAGCACGATGAAAAGTGACGGCTACCCTATTTTTCCGGCGAATCCATACCGCAGCGGGCCACTTCGGATTGCTCAAAAAGCAGTCTGCAGCGCAGCAGGTCGCCAGAACACCGGTCTATCTGGTATGATTTGCCAGTAGTGGGGGACGAGCACCAGCTCGCACCTGGTTACAACAACCTGCCCTGGCAGGGAAGGCGGGACAGATGACAGAGAACCTACGTACCGTACTGGTCACTGGCTGCTCTTCGGGCATCGGCCGGGCGATCGCCGTTAAATTGGCAGAGAATGGCTACCGCGTCCTGGCAACAGTTCGCCAGGAGGACGATGCGACTAGCCTCCGCGAATTGGGGCTATCGCAATTGCAAACAGTGCTTCTCGATGTCACCGACGAGCAAAGTGTGGCTCGAGTTGTCGACGAACTCAACGAATCGTGCCCGGATGGACTATACGCCTTGGTGAACAACGCCGGCGCAGGGCTCCCCGCAGCGGTCGAACTCTCCAGCATCGACGAAGTCCGCAATCTGCTCGAAGTGAATACGCTCGCTCCCCTGCGGATGATCCAATCTTGCTTGCCGCTCTTGCGCAAGGGTGCTGGCAGGATTGTGAATATGTCCAGCATGAACGGCACTCTCGCTTTGCCCATGGTGGGAGCCTACTCTGCCAGCAAGTTCGCTTTGGAGGCGCTTTCCGATACTCTACGAGTCGAACTCCGCCCCTGGCAAATCCCGGTGGTGATCGTCCGCCCCGGCCAGGTGCGCACTTCGATTTTCACGAAGGCCCGCAAGATCTTAAACTCACGAATTCGGCAGATCCCCATGGAACTGCGCAGCGGCTACGAAGTGATGTATCAACGAGCCGGCGAATTCAATGATCGCGGTGCCAAGTCTTCGACCACTCCAGATATGGTGGCTGTCACGGTGCTCAAGGCGCTCCGCGCGCAGTGGCCACGCCCTCACTATCTGGTGGGTTACGATGCCTGGGGAATGCAACTGGCCAAATTGGTAGTGCTTCCTCGACTAATCGATCGTGCGCTAGCCCGCGCGATTGGTGCCTTCAAGCCTCTGAGAAAACCTACTGCCACGCCGACGCCTGAAATCTCTACCGCGACGCGGCCAATCGAACCTAAGGTAATTTCTTGATGACCTGAAAGACGTTTGCCGTGTCTTTGATCGGGTTCACTTTCTTATCGACGTAAGCAATCTTCCAGTCTTTGTCGATGACAAAGGTCCAACGTTTAGCGGTGATGCCGCGTTCAAAGAGAATCTCTTTGCCGTCCAGCTCGCGCTTGAACTTACCTCCGTCTGAGGTCTTCACCCCAAACGCCTTGGCAATCACACCATTGGGATCGGCCAAGAGCGGAAAATTGAGTTTGTACTCATCGCGAAAGTGCTTATGATTTTCCACCTTGTCACCGCTCACGCCAACAATTACCACATCTTTGCGTTTCAGCTTAGGAAGCTCATCGCGGTAAGTGCAGGCCTGCTTCGTGCAACCGGGCGTCATGTCAGCAGGATAGAAATAAACAACCAGAATTTTCTTGCCCTTCAGTTTGTCCGTTTTCCAGGGCTTATTATTGTCGTCGATGCCAGAAAACAACGGGGCTTTGTCACCAACTTTTAGATTAACTGGTTTTTTCTTGGTCGGCTTGGCTTCCTCTTTTTCAACTGCGAATCCAGGTGAGGTCGAAATGAGTAGCAAGAGTATCAGGACGCGTGTAACCGTTTTCATTATTTGCTCCTCATGACTTCCGCTATCGAATTAAATTTGACTTACCCAACAACTTTTATATAGGATCAGTCACGTCGAATCTAGGCAACCGGAACTGCTATTCACCCAGCTTTTCGCTGGGGACTCTTCACCGACTATAAGGCCCCGATGAGCGCACCTCGAACCTCTCCTAAACAAAGCCCCTTAATGCAACGAGCTTTGCACTGCGAACGGTTGGAGGAACGGCGCATGCTGGCTGTGGTCACCGTTACCACGAATCTAGATCTAGTAAACATCAATGACGGAGTGACTTCGCTACGCGAGGCGATCTTTGTCACGAATACGGTGCCAGGAGCTGATGAAATTGTTTTCGACTTTGGGCATGACGGTCCGGAAACAATTCTGCTTACTCAAGGCGAGCTGCAGATTACCGATTCGCTCACGATCTCTGGCCCGGGTGCGGAGCTACTCAGGATAGACGCCAGCGGGAATGATCCGTCGCCCGACATCAACAACAGTTCAGGAACAAGAGTATTTCATGTCAACGATCGCGATGTGAGTAACGTCCTGGATGTGCTCATTTCCGGTGTGAGCCTTACCGGCGGGGATGTAGGGGGACACTTCTCAGAAAACGAGGGCGGTGCTATTCGCTCGGTTAGCGAATCACTTACGCTCGATAGCGTTGCGATCTACGACAACTCTGTCGGCTATCGCGGCGGGGGAGTCTCTGCCACGGGAACACTCAATATCTTCAACAGCCAAATCTTCAACAACATTACGCGCGTCTCTGAAGGGGGAGGCATTTATGCAAGTGGCACTACGATCATTGAAGATTCCTCACTCACTCGGAATTCTTCGGTCGGCGATGGGGGCGGAATATGGACAACGGGAAACACGGCCATCGTAAATAGCACAATTTCGGGAAACCATTCGCGTGGCCTGGGAGGGGGAGTCTATGGGCGTGCGAACCTGACGCTCAAGCAGAGCACCATTTCAGACAACTCTGCAAAGGTTGGTGGTGGCGTTTGGGCGATTGGTACTCAAAAGATCCGGCATAGCACCATCACTGACAACGAGGCAACGCTCGGCGGAGGATTTTACTCACCGAGCAACCGCCTAACATTAAGCCACTCGATCGTAGCTGAGAATTCAGACAGCCAGGGTCACCCCGACTTTCTATCGACCTTGTCTCTACTGACCCTAAATAGCTCAATCATAGGAGATCGGGGAGACCTTAATATCGCCGAGGCCCCCGACGGTTCCCCCGATGCCAACGGCAATCTTATCGGCGGACCAGACCACGGCGCGATCGATCCGTTGCTCGGTCCCTTAGAAGACAACGGTGGCCCGACCAAAACGCATGCCCTCTTGCCCGGCAGTCCCGCCATCAACGCAGGCGATCTCAATGCCGAGGTGGGTGTCGGCGGGGTGCCGGAGTTCGATCAGCGCGGCGCTGGGTTTGATCGTATTTTTAGTAACAGAATAGACATTGGTGCCTACGAGGTGCAGCAACTTAGCGATTTGAATCTTCTGGTCGACACGCTCGTTGACGAATCCGATGGCGACTATCGTCGTGGCGATCTCTCGCTTCGCGAGGCGATTAAATTGACTAATGCCAATCTAGGGAAAGACACGATCCGTTTCGATCCTATTCTCTTCTCGGACGGACCCGCAACGATAGTCCTAACCATCCTTGGCGAAATCGCCCCTGTCTACTTCGGAAAGTCTGCACTTAGGCTTACGGATAGCGCGAACGTGATTGGCCCGGGATCGGATCTTCTCACCATTGATGCGTCTGGGCTAGACCCAACTCCGGAGATCGACGACGGAGCAGGTGTCCGCGTAATGAGACTTGGCGACGACTATTCATTTACCAAGGAAATGTTTTACATCGAAGGCCTTACTATTACGGGAGCAGATACGCTTGGTGACGGAGGTGGAATCATTAGTACAGAAACCCTTACGCTCCTTGATGTCAATCTTGTGGATAACAGGTCCCGGTTTCTCGGTGGTGGGCTACTGGTTCGCCGAGGGAAAACAGTCGTGGCAAATTCGGTCATTGAAAACAATCGGTCCGGCTATGGTGCGGGCCTTGGTACGGGACGTATCATTAGTGGTGCCGGTAGTGAGCTTGTTATTCGAAATAGCGTTGTTAAAGACAACCGCTCGTTCTCGCACGGAGGCGGTATCTATGTCAGCTACGGAGATCTGACCGTTGAAGATAGCTATTTCGTCAACAATTCCATGAAACGTGGACAAGGCGGAGCGATCTTTGTTCAGGATGACAAGGGATTTCAATCGGCCATCTACAACAGCACGTTCGAGGGGAATCGAGCCGGGGACGGTGGGGCAATTGCATCAGAAAGGTCGGCAGAAGTCTTAGTTCAGCAAAGTACTTTCAGCGGAAATCGGACTGGTGGCAGCGGTGGCGCTATCTATGGCGGTAGCACCAATCTACGAATAGAAAATTCTACGATCACCCATAATTTAGCGTCACTAAGCGGGCCAAGGATTGGTTGGGGGGGTGGCGTCGGTGGGGGAGCCACAATAAACAACTCCATTGTGTTTGGTAATTCCGACGGCAGCGGAGTCTATGAAGACCTGGGGGGTAGGTTCCTAGGCCAATACAACCTATTCGGCAAAGCACGGCAATTTATCGACGGTGGCTCACCCGATGTGGGGTCTAACAATCTGGTGGGAGTCGATCCTCTACTCGGTCCCCTAAAGTACAATGGCGGGCCGACCAAAACTCATGCCCTGCTACCCGGCAGTCCGGCAATCAATTCGGGCGACCCAGACTTTAAGCCTCCGCCCACCCACGACCAACGTGGATTTCCATTCCAGCGAGTTTCGAGAAACCGCATCGACATCGGTGCAGTTGAATTCCAACGGCTGCCCGGAGACTTCGATAGGAATGCAATTGCAGACACCGACGACCTGAATCGCTGGGAAGCATCCTACAACACCAACCAAGAAGCGGATGCCGATGAAGATGGCCTAACCACAGGAATCGATTTTCTCGCCTGGCAGATCTCGAATTCTCTATCACCGTCTGAACATCCTCCAAGTCCGTCAATCACCGCAGCCAGCCTTTCACTATTCACGCCTTACCTGCCTGATTTGGCTCTTGCTGTTGATCTACTTTCCGCCCCCGCAAACGACCGCAGCCCGGCAGAACCTCGACTAGCTTTGTTTTCCGAATGGGGAGGAGTAGAGGAAATACCTCCGAATCAGAGTCCAATCAGCAACGCATCAATTCGAGCAGACGTTCACAATCCCGTGTCTCAGGTGCATCCAACGGAACAGATGCAGCAAGATCGTCCCCACTCGCAAATCGAAGATTCTGTCTTCGACGAGCTATTTTCGCTGGTTTAGCGATAGTTCACAAATAGCATTGGCGACTGGACAGCGTTCGAATAATGGTACACAGTGATTGCTAAGGCTTTCTTCAATTGCGAAACGTCCCATGCACCAACGCTATCAACTTCTGTTTGCCGAAACGCTCGAGGCTCCGCCGTGGCCGGATGGGGTGGATGGTACGCTGACGCTGCTCTATCTGGGGGTGATCATCGGGTTGCCGCTGTTGGGCTATCTGGTGATGGTGCTCGATTTTCGTCGCTATCTGCGATCGTTGCGGCGGGCGATGGTCTACGTCTCGCATTCAGTTCAGACCATGCCGTATTGGGCGGTGCGCGAACAGCCCGGCTGTCTGGCGGCTCTCGATCTGCGAATGCCTTGCAGTGAGGAAGAGGTGATGGCGGCTTATCGCGAACGGGTGAAAGACTTGCACCCCGACCGTGGCGGTGATCTGCAAGCATTTCTCAAATTGCAAAAACACTTTGAACAAGCGATCTATCTGGTTCGGGGACAAGCGAGTGCTGGGGCAGATCCCTCCTGCTCGAAGCAAAGCTAAGATGGTTTTCCGCACACTGCTAGCGGCACGATTCTGCTAGTAATGCTCTTGTTGCAAATGTCCCCGGCAAGGTACTATCCGGGGCCCAGTTCGGCTCAATTTTGCGACCTCTCCGTCGAGCCCTGCTGGCAATGGATTGTTAAAGCACGATAGTGCTGGACATAGAAAGGATTCTGGGATGGCGACTTCCTTGAGCCAACTTGCCGAATTGGTGGGTGGCCAGCTGCGCGGCGAATCAATAGAAATCAAAGGGGCCGCCACGCTGGCAATGGCCCGCGCAGGAGAGATCACACTAGCCGACAGCATCGAACGCGCGTCGCAACTTACCGAGTCAGCGGCTGTAGCGGCTGTTGTTCCCGAAGAAGTGGAATGGAAAGATATTCCCACCATTGTGGTCGCGGACGTTCACAAAGCCTTTTCAACTATCGTCCAACATTTCCGTCCTCGTCGCGAGATCGTTCGACCGGGGTTGAGCCCCCTGGCCACAATCAGCGAGTCGGCCAAGATCGCGGCAGACGTCGACATCCATCCGCAAGCTTACATCGGGGATGATGTTTCGATTGGCAGCGGTACGGTGATTTATCCCGGCGCGAAAATCATGCCCGGCTGCGTCATTGCCGAAAACGTCACGCTGTTTGCCAATGTCGTACTCTACGAAGACACACAAGTCGGCGCAAATTCGATCATTCATTCGGGTACCGTGATTGGTGCCTACGGTTTTGGATACAACCAAGTCGAGGGTGCTCATCAACTCTCGGCCCAATTGGGATACGTAGAAATCCACGAGAATGTCGAAATCGGCTCCTGCGTAACCATCGATCGAGGAACTTACGGACCGACGATTATTGGTGCGGGCACGAAGGTCGACAACTTGGTGCAAATCGCACACAACTGCCGACTTGGCAAGCACAACCTCATTTGCTCGCAGGTCGGCATCGCCGGCAGCACTACCACCGGGGATTATGTGGTGATGGCAGGGCAGGTGGGTGTTCGCGACAACGTCCACATTGGCACCGGAGCTGTGCTTTGCTCCAAAGCGGGTGTTCCCAACGATGTTCCAGAAGGCGAGATGGTATTAGGTTCGCCGGCCGCTCCACTACGGCAACAAAAACTTCAGATGGCTGCGATTTCCAAGCTCCCCGATATGCGTCGCGAGTTCCGCGCTCTCCAGAGGCAAGTCGCCAAGCTGGTGAAGGATGCAGAGAAACCTGGCGAAAACGAACAAGCTGCTTAAAGCCACCAAAGCAACAACATGTTCCAAAGATTCCGCAAACAGTCGTCCAGCGATCAGCCTTCCTCTCCGGAACCGCCCATTGGGCTTTTAGCCGGTTGGGGCAGCTTCCCCTTCGCCGTCGCTTGTGCATTGCGCAAACAAGGCCGGCGCGTGGTTGGAATCGGCATCCGCGACCACGCAGAACCGCGACTGGCCGATTTATGCGACGAGTTCGATTGGATCGGTATCGGGGGCATTGGCAAGGCGGTCCGACTGTTTCGTCAGTGGGGAGTTTCCCAAGCTACAATGGCGGGCAAAGTGCATAAGGTCCTGTTGTTTCAACCACGCTGGTGGCTCAAACATCGTCCCGACTGGAAAACGCTGCGTGCCTTCTCGCCCCATTTTCTAGCTGGTACGAAAGATCGCAAAGACGATACACTGCTGCAAACGGTGGTCGACATTTTTGCCCGCGATGGCATCACCTTCGAGCCAGCCACAAACTTTGCTCCCGAATTACTAGTGCCCGCCGGCCATATTGCGGGAAGACGGCTCAGCGACAAAGAGCATCGAGACGTCACCTTCGGCTGGAATTTGGCCCGGCAAATGGGCGGGTTGGACGTCGGCCAAACTGTTTGTGTAAAGAACCAGGCGGTGATCGCCGTCGAGGCAATTGAAGGCACCGATGCGTGCATCCGTCGCGCCGGCGAACTCTGCAAGGGAGGCGGTTTCACGGTGGTGAAAGTCGCCAAACCCAACCAAGACATGCGTTTCGACGTGCCGACCGTCGGCCCGCAAACTCTAGAATCAATTGCCACCGCGGGCGGCAATACGCTCGCCATCGAAGCGGCTCGCACCATCCTATTGGATGGCAAACAATTCTCGGAAGCCGCAACCAGCATGAAGCTGTCGGTCTGCGCACTGGAAGAAACCGCGATCGCCAATCAAGCAGCCTAGATTCTAAGCAAAGCTGCAAGTTACCTCAGCGGATCAAGCAGAGGCAACTTTGAATTGACTGCCGCAGAGTGGTGCCGTCAGGCCCACTTAGAGTGAGAATTTGACATCGATCCCTTCGGTGTGCCGCTGCTTCGCTATGGCACACCCTACGAACTTAGTGATGTAGAATCAGTCGCGCTTGCGATCGCACGATTTCTTGGTGTGGAAGAAGAAATGCGATTCTAGTCGAGATTCCCTCACCCCAACCCTCTCCCCTGTCGATCGGTGAATTACCCGTGCAATAAACCTACAGTTGCCCAACTATCCGGGGAGAGGGGGCCAAGATCTCTTCGCTTTTTCTGCAGAGCAAAATTAGGGTGAAACGGCCACTCATTCTGCCCTAGGCCCCAGTGAAGTGTTGTGCTTCTGCGTGCGAAAAACGACCCAATTCCCCCGTTTCAGATACCCCACTTTCGGCCTCGCAAACTGCCGGTTGCAATCATAGGGACGCACCCTATACTCTTAGCCATATTGGCGTCTGAATATGGTTTTTTACTCTGCATTACAGGTAGGAACGGCACGTTGAATCTTGCTTCGTTGATACAGTTGGCCTGCGAGTTGGCTGGTGGTCTGGGCATCTTTTTGCTCGGTATGAAATACATGTCCGATGGCTTGCAAACCGTGGCCGGCAGCAGCTTGCGACGGCTCATCAGCACAGTCACTGGCAACCGGCTATTCGCCATTATCGTCGGCGTGATTGTTACCTGTGTCGTGCAATCAAGTTCCATCACCACAGTCATGGTTGTCGGCTTCGTCAACAGCGGCGTGATGAGCCTGATGCAGGCGGTTGGTGTCATTATGGGCGCCAATATTGGCACGACGATTACCGGCTGGATCTTAGTGCTGAAAATTGGCAAATACGGACTACCACTACTCGGGGTAGCTGCGTTCGTTTACCTCTTTTCCCGCGGCGATCGCTGGCGTTATTGGGCGATGGCGATCATGGGCATCGGCATGGTTTTCTTCGGCCTGGAGCTCATGAAAGATGCCTGCGCGATTATCAAAGAGAATCCTGACTTCGAAGATTGGTTCCAAACGTTCAAGGCCGACAGCTATTTTGGCGTTCTCAAGTGCGCTCTCGTGGGCTGCCTGCTCACGACGCTGGTGCAGTCGTCTTCTGCCACACTAGGAATCACCATTTCGCTCGCCTTCAACGGAGTGATCTCTTACGATACCGCAGCGGCTCTGATACTCGGCGAAAACGTCGGCACGACAATTACCGCGTTATTGGCCTCGCTTGGAGCCACGACAAACGCCCGTCGTGCCGCCTATTTTCACGTCTTGTTCAATATGCTGGGCGTTCTTTGGATTACGCTCCTTTTTTTCAAGTACATCGAGTTAGTGCAGTGGCTGCTGAACCTGGACGTGAACGAACTGGTGATGGACGGCGAAAAGTCGACCTACCCAAATACCACCCCCGCCATCGCGGCGACGCACAGTATTTTTAACATCGCAAATACCGTGCTGTTCTTGCCCCTGGTGCCCAAACTTGTGGGCCTGCTCGAGAGGCTGGTTCCAGTCAAAGAATTCAAGGAGAAACCGCACCTTACCGATCTCGATATGCGCATGCTCGACACCCCAGCGATGGCTATTGAGCAATCGCAGGCCGAGCTAGAACGGATGGGCAATGGGTGCGAGAAAATGCTGCAATGGCTGGTTGAACTACGCAACCAAGACGACCCAGACAAGCAACTTGCCAATCGCCTTAAACGCCGCGAACAGGTGCTCGACTCCATCCAGGACGAAGTGGCGGTGTTCATCACCAACTTGCTCTCTGGGAATGTTCCCCACGCATTGGCCGACGAAGCGCGGCGCCAGTTGCGGATGGCCGATGAATTCGAGTCGGTGAGCGATTACATTGCTAACCTCGACGAATTCGACCGCAAGCTACGACGCGATGGCCACCGTTTCTCCTCCGAACAACGCGCCGGATTCGGTGAGCTAAATCACGAATTGCTCGAGCATTTGAAATCGATTAACAACGCCCTCAAGGTGGGCAACGAAAATATCTTGGTCGAAACCGCGCCGAGCGCCAAACGTATTCGCACTCATATCAAGCATTTGCGTCGCAAACATCTCGACGACCTATCAAACGGCGGCGTCCCCCCGCTGGTAAACGTCGCCTATTTGGCCTCGCTGAACGCTTACGCACGGGTGCTCGATCACACGCAAAATATCGCCGAGGCGGTATCTGGCGAGAAGTAATTCTCAAACAGTAATTCGCAAAACTAGCCAGGTAAATTCGGCCAATAGCGAAATTGTAGGGTAGGTGCCGCACCTACCAGAGCCCACGAACCACTGCACATGGCAAGTGGGCGAGCGCTAGACTATCATTGCGATGGTCCTCCAGCCTCTACCGATGCGGTTTCCCTATGTCGACTGTTGTCAGACGCATTTCTGTAGTGCTACTTGTAGCAATCTGCTTCACGCCTAACTCGAGGGCCGCAGAACTTGAATCCAGCAAACGCGAGTCGCGTCCCGGTTGGTACATGGGCCGACAAATCGCTCCCACCATGTCGGCCAGCGGCGCTGACTGGCTCATTCGCAAATCGCGCGAGAAAGAAGAGCAGCCCAAGTTACTGCTGGGTGCCCTCAAGCTAAAGAAGGGGCAGACGGTATGCGATTTTGGATGCGGCAACGGCTACTACTCGATTGAATTGGCACACCGAGTTGGACCGCGTGGCCGTGTATTGGCAGTTGATATTCAGCAAGAAATGCTCGACCTGTTAACAGAACGTGCCCAGTCCCGTGGTATTACCAACATTGAGCCTGTCCTAGCGACTGAAGCCGATCCAGGGCTTAGACCGAATTCGGTCGATCTGGTGCTGATGGTCGATGTCTACCATGAACTCTTCGAGCCCGAACCCGTATTGAAGGCGATGCATCGCAGCCTGAAACGCGACGGGCTGCTGGTCTTAGTAGAGTTTCGCGAGGAAGATCCCAACGTCCCGATTCGCCCGCTGCACAAGATGAGCCAGCCCCAGGTGTTGAAAGAGTTGGCCGCGAACAAGTTCAAACTGGTCCGTCAATTCGATGAGTTGCCCTGGCAGCACGTCCTATTTTTTGCCACGGAGCGGTCGTCGATTCCAGGTAGGAAATTGGTCCCTTGGAGGCCAAAAACTCCGGATATTCACACTGCGCCAGTCTCCCACCCCCAATCCCCAGTCGGAAAGCAGCTATCTCCCCCCTCTGGAGACCCGTAAGTCTCTGAAATCACTGGACTTACAATGCTCCTTCAAAAATCGTTATAATCGTTGCGCTTTAGCTAGAATGGACGTTTTATCCAATACAGATTGTTTGAGTGAATTCCGGCTTGGGTTTACAATAAGGGTTGGACTGCGTGGCCTGCAAAGAACTGTGGGTCAGGTATTTACGTCGTCCTGGAAATTTTTTTCACAACTATAGGCTGGGCCGCCAGTGATTTGAGTTGGATAGTTTCAGAGGAGCATCGGAACGCGAATCTCGAAACTAGGGGCATTGAATTAGTGGAGCGAGGTATGGAACCAGGCCTTGCTCCTCGGAGTTGAGATATGGCATCTACTATAGCGGTTTCGCTAGACTCGGTGGCTTCCCTGCCGCCTGAGGATCCAGCGAGCCTACTCATAGGACGCGATCCGTCAATTAACAAGATCGCGCACCACGCTGAGCGTGCTGCTCAAGTGGAATGTACCGTGCTAATTACCGGCGAAACCGGTACGGGCAAGGAAGTATGGGCGCGGCTTCTTCATCGTTTGGGACCTAGGCATTCTAAGCCATTTGTCCCGGTCAATTGCGCGGCACTCACCGCCACACTCGCTGAGAGCCAGCTATTCGGCCACGAACGCGGAGCGTTTACAGGTGCGGCAGGCAAGAGTTTAGGTGTCTTCCGATCGGCTCACGAGGGCCTAGTATTCCTCGACGAAGTCGGCGATATGCCTTTGGAATTGCAACCAAAACTGCTGCGAGTTCTGCAGGAAGGCGAAGTCACACCCGTAGGCGCTGCCCATCCGGTGAAGATCGATGTGCAAGTTTGTGCCGCAACCAATCGCAATTTAATTCGCGATGTGGAAGAAGGGCGCTTCCGCGAGGACCTGTTTTACCGACTCAATTTGGTTGAATTGCACATGCCTCCGCTTCGCGAGCGAGCTGAGGATATCCCTAGTTTTATAGACTTTTTCTCACGCAAGTATGCAGCCCAGTATGAGCAAGAAGTCTGGCAACCCGACGCCGAAATACTGCGCAAGTTCTGCGAATATCATTGGCCTGGCAACCTACGACAACTTGGATACGTCATCGAGCAGAGTTACGTCTTGGAATGCGAACCTATGCTTCCAGGGCTAGATATTAACGATGGCAGAGAATCGCGGCTGCCCTTCACCGACCTCGGCCGTCTGCGTCAGGCTGCGGTGCAGCAAGCGCTGAAAACAACTGATGGTCACAAGGGCAAAGCGGCCGAACTGCTGGGAGTTCACCCCAACACGATGACTAGGCTGCTAGCTCAAATCGAAAACGACCAAGAATAACCCACTCTGGGTAATGCAACGCGGTGCTATCTTGGCATAGTAGGGCCCCTCTTTCGTGCTGCCTGAACGGGTTCAATCGGTAGCCGTTCCTGGCCCTCTCAGCACCTTGCCACTAGACGTCTCCGCCATTGCTCCCTGTCCGACGACGATGCTAGCGACCTTCCCGAAATCGGCCAAATAAGGGCTTTTGAGAGCGGTTTCCCAGCCCTCACCCAAATGGTGATGGATCACCAAGGTAGTGAATCTGCCATTCTGATCTAGCCGACTAATGCGAAGTGAATTTCACGGCAAATTGCATCACTAGTTTGGTGATGCAACTCATTCTTTGCGTTTCTCCAAGCGCTGGCTGCAAACGTCTTAGCCGTAAGGACTTGAGCGTTTCTTAGCAACACTTTCCGGAACTGGCACGCGAATCGCGTTAACAGTTGCTGTCGAAGCGAACTGGAAAACGACCGGCAACGCTTCACTCCCCGTCAGCTTATTGCTGACGGCATGAACAACTAGCTGCGTGATGTTGGCCCCGCGCCCACGTGCTAGAGCAACTGTGATTCGTCTAAGGAGACCTAGTCAATGAGTCATTCCCAATCTTATGAAGCTATGGAAGCTGACTACAGCAACGACACATTCCGCCGATCCACTCCTATCAAAGCTTCGAAGTCGCGGCGTCCTACGCACGGCCGGAAGCGTGGCAAGGGTCCGCAATCTGTGAATGGAATCCACAAGCGTCGCCGACGCAAGATGACTTGGTAGCGCCGCGATTGCCAGGATCGTCTGCAGCCATACGTTGCTGCTGAGGTCCGACCAATCTTTAGCTGCGCTGCTGATTGTGCTTTGCACAATTGCTGAACTGAACAACGGACCGGCGCGAAGCATGAGTGCGCCGAGGGAACAATTTAGAGCAAGCTGTAGGACAATTGCCCGTCGCATGCGCTCGGAGTGCTGAACTCCTAGTACTGCGCCTGGGTGAGGTTGAGCGCATGTTGCGCCTAACCCCGTTCCTGCTTGGGCACGTTTTACATAAGTATCAACAGGCCGTGGGGAAAACACATGTCTGAAGATCGACCACACCATCGATAACACACCTACTTGGAGCTAACACTGTGGCGTCAGCCTCTCCGAATTCCACTGTTACAGAACACGCGCAAGCGGTGCCTCAGCCGACAGAACCTGTCGGGAAACCTGGTGCACCGATGCGGATGTTAGCTCCACCAGGCCTACTGCGCTGCCTGATCTATTCCTGGAACGACTCCCGAGCCGAGGGTTTGCAGTCTGCCGCTGAGAACGAGGCGTGGGATGCAATCGTTTGCAACAACGCAGGCAAGTTCATTAAGCACCTCTTCCGCATGAAGGTGCCACTAACGATTGTCGATTTGCCGGAGCCAAATCAAGTCAACTATCAGAAGATGCGCGAAGCATCGGCAAAGGTCTGCGATATCTCCGATTCGCTTCTCATCCTTTGTGGGAACAGCGAAGACTCGAGCGAAGAAATCTGGGCTCGAGGTCTAGGCGCGTGGTCCTACCTGCCCCAGGTGACCAACCCTCGCAAGATCAACTGGGTGTTTGAAGAGGCGCGCAAGGCAGTAGCGCGTACCGCTAGCTCAGGACTGGAACATCAATCCACTTCCAACTCGATCCAAATGTTGATGGCAAGTATGCCACCACCTACTCAAGAATCACCTCCCCAAAGCGGTGAATCAATGGCCAGAGGCGGCGACCGGATAACCCCCTTAACCCATAGCAGGATTTCTACCGATGCGCAACAGAAAAGAAAAAGAACCTGAATTGCTTGATGGAGACACTGATTATTCCATGGCTTACTCGATAGCGCCGCGTCGGCAAAATCGAGCTCCGCGACCAAGTGCAACTCGCTCGCGAGCCAATACGAAAAGAAAAGTCAAATCGACCAAAAGTAAATCCAAAAAAATAGGCGGCATGCACCAACGAGCCAATAAGCGAATGAGTTGGTAACACGCTGCAAACAATAAGAGACCGTGAAACCGCTTGAGTTAGCTTTCCAAGAATGGCAGGCACTCAGACGAAATTTCGAAGTACTGCCGAAAGACAAGCAAGGAAGACGAAAGCCCCTAGGGGCATGAGTCGCTTAATCCGAGGGCTTTTTACTAGTAACTATTCATACCGAGAGCGAAACCAACCATGTTTAGCCACACACAAGTTTGTAGCCCACGAGATTGCACGTCGAACGTGCCTCATTGGATGTCACGCCCCTATGGCGCAGGTCGAGTGATGCTCACTCTCCTAGCCTTCGTTCTGGGGGCCATGCTCAGTTCGCATGCTTCCGCAGGAACCATCAACATCATCCTGTCCGATATGGACATGATCTACAACAACCAGGCCGGCGGTGCCATTTACGATATGACTGGCAAACCGGGTGGCAATATGGATGCAAACGAAGCAGATCCTCTGCAGGGTGCCGTCTTCGAACTCGATATGACTCCCATCACAGGCTCGCCATTTATGAACGACATGTGGGGCGATTTTTCCTTGGATGGCGTCGGTCAGTTGACCAAGGGCCTGAACTTCGCTTCGGTAGGTGCCAATACCGACGACTTCGGATTTCATTGGTTCGATGATGCTGGCCGCTTCTTGAAGCTGAACTTCGAGCAGCTCAACGTGGCCATTACAGATAATGTCTTCCTGATCACTGGAACTGCCTCGTCGCTGGATAGCCAGAATCTACCCGGTGGGCTTGCGTTCGATCCCAATCAGCCGATCGTCGTATCGTACACGGCTACGTTGCCAATGACCGCCGGCAATCCGTTGGAAGCAGTACTCGCCTCGGGTGCTATGACCATCTCGGGAACGATGCTCATACCTGAGCCATCCACAGTTGGCTTGGCAATGCTGTCGGCCGGCTCCTTGCTAGTAACAAGACGAAGACTCCGGAATTCGCAGGACAGCTAAGTCGCACTGCGTCCCAGCAGTGTGTCGACTGCCTGTCCGATATCGGACTGACGCATGAGCGTTTCGCCCACCAGGATGGCGTCGACCCCTGCTTGCTGCAGTCGAGTGACGTCCGCATGGGTTTTGATTCCGCTCTCGCCCACCAGCAGGCACTCGTCGGGAATGATCTCTTTCATACGCAAGGTATGATCGAGATCGACCTCGAACGTGTGCAGGTTGCGGTTGTTCACGCCAATAAGCCTCGCGCCCGCTGCTAACACGCGCTCCAGGTTTGCCGGCTCGTAGAATTCGACTAGTGGCGTCATGCCTAGTTCGATGGCTTCGTTGTGCAGCGCTCGCAGATTGCAATCGTCCAGACACTCGGCAATTAGCAGGACGGCATCGGCACCAGCGACTCGCGCTTCGAGCAACTGATAGCTATCAATGATAAAGTCTTTGCGAAGTACTGGGATCGATACTTGCTGACGGATTTGCTTGAGGTACTCCAAGCTGCCTTGAAAGTACGACTCATCAGTTAAGCAACTGATGCAGGCGGCCCCATGCGACTCGTAGATCTTGGCAATGGAGACGGGATCAAAATCAGCTCGGATGATCCCTGCCGAAGGACTGGCCTTCTTCACTTCAGCAATCAGCTGAATAGAATCCTCAGCGTCGAGTGCTGCAAAGAAATTTCGCACCGGCGGTGCACCCGCCAGGGCGGACTGCAAGTCTTGCTGAGGAGTGCGACTCTTAGCAGCGGCTACTTCTTGGCGCTTGGTGGCGACGATCTCTTCGAGAATGGTCTGCGCCATATCCTGTGCCAGATTCTACGCAATGTTCTAGATTTCAGTACTTCACGGCCAGCACAGACGGGGCGAAACACTCCATCGCGGGCTGAGACCGTAAAATACTAACGCTTGGAGAACTGGGTTCCACGACGAGCACCGTGCAGACCCGGTTTCTTACGCTCTTTCATGCGGGCGTCGCGAGTCAGGAAGCTCTTCTCACGCAACTTCTCAGACAAATCGCTGTCGTGCTTCATCAATGCCCGAGCGATTCCCTGCATGCAGGCACCAGCTTGCCCCGTTGTTCCGCCGCCGTGCACGCGGATATTCACGTCGACCGAATCACGTACTTCGCAGTGATCCAATGGAGCGACGACCGCATTGCGATCTTGTTCGACTCGGAAGAAGTCTTCCAGATCGCGTTTATTGATAGTGATCTTGCCCGATCCTTGGCGGATGCGGACTCGAGCCACGGAGGTTTTGCGACGACCAGTGCCCAGGACTTCTTCGGCGGTGCTGGTGGACATGTATGCTGTTTCCTATTTAGCGATTTGGATTTAGCGATTCATAAGGTAACGGTCAGGAATCGAGGAAAAATAACTTCGGCATTTATTGCTCCCCTCACCTTGCCTCTCCCCATAGGGGCGAGGGACTTAGAGAAAGTTATTTTTCCTTGATTTCGTGGTTAAGGACTCTTCGGCTCTAAGCCTTGATGGCCAACTCGGTTGGCTCGGGCTCTTGTGCGGTGTGGGGGTGCTCGGGACCAGCGTAAACCTTCAGCTTAGATAGCATCGCACGGCCCAACTTACTCTTAGGCAGCATGCGGCGAACTGCTTCGGTTAGGATCAGTTCTGGCTTGCGTTCCCGACGCACTTCAGCCGTGACCGTTCGCTGACGGGGATAACCCGTATACCAGGCGTACTTCTTATTCTCCCACTTCTTGCCGGTGAAGCGGATCTTCTCGACGTTTACCACCACCACAAAGTCACCCGTATCGACATGCGGCGTGTAAGTCGGACGATGCTTGCCCATCAAGATCGTGGCGATTTCGCTGGCCAGGCGTCCAACAATTTTGTCGGTGGCGTCCACCAGCAACCATTGCTGGTCGACCTTACCTGTTTTGGCCATGTAAGTTTTCATAAGTTTCTGAACCTTCTTCCAATCCTTCACATCATCGTGGCTCGCAGCCAAGTGGTGCCAACCAAGCTCTATCTGGCCTCTGCCTCGGGCAGTGGAGAATCAACCAATTTACCGCCTCCCTGCTGCTTAGGCAAGGGCTCAAAGACTAGTATTAGAAGGGGGAAACGCTGTATTTCACGCACCAAATGGCCGCGCGAGTCCGCAGAGCAGGTGCCGCACCCACCAATCCCCGACCTGGCCCGTCCCTTAATCGAACCAGCCGATGAATTCGAGGCAGATAAGTCACCGCGATACGCCGAAGGCGTTACATACCGTAGCCCAGGGTTGATCGCCGGGTGCCATGGCCACGCCGAAGCAACTGAAGGTCTTGGCGCACTTGCTGATTCTCCAACATGCCCACGCAACACCTCGGAGCAGGCAGCGTGGCTATGTGTGTTGGCGTGTCGTCACGACTCAGAAAACCAACAAGCGTGGGCATGGCACCCGGCTGACGTTGAGTCAAGACGCTAGACTTGGCCATAAAATTGCCAGCACTGGCAGCTAGTGGTGTTCCCTGACTTAACTATCTGGATCATCATTGAGCCGATTTACGCAAGTAGTCATGGATGAATCCATCTCTAGTGGATATTGCCATTGTTTCCGACGATCTATTTAGCTAATTCAAGCAACTTCTGAGGTCTGAGTATTGAGTATCTTCCTGTGATTGGACAATCCATAACCAGAAGGAAAGCTACATGATTTCAACAGTCATACAACTGAGCTTTCACGCATGCCTTAGCATTCTGTCGGTGATCGCCATTGCAGCTTCCGTCAATGCTGCGCCGCTGACATTCAACTTCAGTGGCGTAGTTCAGGACAACGCTTTGGGTGCACTTTTTCCTGGCAAGTCTGTCGGCGACACCTATAGTGGGTCGTTCACTGTCGATCCCACCGCATCTGTCGTATCTTCTACGCCAGCAGCTGCAAATTATGATGGGAGCTTTTTCGATGTAACGATCGAGGGCCGTTCGTATGAAGTTCACGTATTTAATGTTTGGTCTGGCATCTATGCAGACGGTGTAGAGTTTGATTTCTTTTTCGCCCCCGGTGAAACTGGGTTCTTATCCCTGAGGTCGACTGCCAACATATACGACACGCCGGATGTTCCAACATCTTATGACGCAAATGATTTCGATGAGCTCGCGCAAATCCATGCCTCAATATGCCCTAGCTGTTCGCTTTCGTACAGAAGCTCCGTCGACACGATCTCGGTGCATGCCAGTCCCGAGCCCAATACCTTTATCCTCGTCACCCTCGGAATATTGGGCATGAGCTGCCGATTGCGAAAGCGGATCTAACTTCTGTCCCAAATCACCAGACAGCCCCTGGCAACGCCTATTAATACCCCCGGACAATAAGCCGGGTGCCATGGCCACGCCGAAGCAACTGAAGGTCTTAGCGCACTTGCTGATTCTCCAACATGCCCACGCAACACCTCGGAGCAGGCAGCCTGGCTATGTGTGTTGGCGTGTCGTCACGACTCAGAAAACCAACAAGCGTGGGCATGGCACCCGGCCCGTCCATTAATTGAACCAGCCGATGAATTCGAGGCAGATAAGTCACCGCGATACGCCGAAGGCGTTACATACCGTAGCCCAGGGTTGATCGCAAAGCGATCTACCCTGGGTCTTAATCGGCATCATTCCTACCCTGAAAGGGTTACACACTTTATAAAACCCTTTTGGGGTATATTTACTAGCCTTCACTTACCCAGGGTAGCGCCTGCGCCGCAACCCTGGGCTACGGAATATATCCCCTTCGGGGAAAAGCCCAAGCGTGAAACGCCGATTCATTTTCTGGCTGAGTCGAATCTGTGCAATCTCGCTCATCTCTATTGCGGCTTGGATCCAGCCAGCTTCCACCAGCGGTAGAACTCCCCTCCCTTGGAATGCAGGTAGGGCCAAGTAGCCAGCTTCGTCGAACGTCGAAACTCCAAATCCTGGGTGCAAGCCCCACGGGGTAAGCCGCCGTTGGATGACGATCCGCCGATGGCGTGTGAGAAGAGAGAGTACAATCCCTGCGCCGCTGAGGAAGAAAACTTACGCGGGCTCAATTCCGTCGCGGCAGTCTTTTCGACTTCGCTTTCCAAATGTTCAACACTGCGAAGTCAACAGTTGATTTTGGGCCAATTTCGAATCAAGGGTCACACAAGCGATCGTGGTCTGCCGTTATGTGTTGCTCATCCCAGAAAGGGGGTGAGCTGTGATTAAGCTACTTCTTGCTCCGGCTCTTTGAATTATCACTATCAATATGTGCGGGGAGTTCCTCGGCAACCATCATGCCAGAATCCGGATCATAGCGGAAAATAACGAATTCTTCGTCAGTATGATGCCTTCCGTTAGTGTCGCGGAATGTGACGCATCCAAGGAGATAGAGGCTAGTCTCTTTGTCAGTGATTCGATCAATCGTTCCCTGATGGATTTTCTTGGCTTGCGCAATTGGAACAGTGATGCTTTTACCGGAGACAAGAAGCCCATAGTGTCGCTCGTAGGTGGTTTTTTTGTTTCTACGAATCTTATTCAATTCACTGGTGACCTGCGGCCTATTGCCGCTAAAATACACGGCGGCCGCATTGATCTTTCCCACAAAGACCTCACGTTCTCCCGTATTGCTTATCGTGAATGTAATTTTAACTGGTTGCCCGTCCACAAGCCTCTCAATGCTGCATTCAGTGACTGCAATTCGACCCAAGGAACGAGCGATTTCAACGTTGGCTTGGCTCTCAGTGGCTTTTCTGGTCTTAGTAGCTTCATCCAGAAACCTAGAGTTCTGGTCAAGAGTATCCTCCATGACTCCCGCTTGAATCATCGCATAGTAGGCCACAGCGCCAGCGAAGAACAATTCGACAACGGCGAAAAACTTGCGCCATGCTCGCCAACTAAAGCGAGGCCAAGTAAATCTAGTTACCCCTGGTACAAAGTAGTATTGTGGGTAGGCCCGCTTATCACTTGGATTGGACTCTTGAGTTGCCTGATTGGCATTGGGGGAATCTGCGAGGGGCGTCCGTTCGGCTACAGGATTCTTTTCGCTGGGCTTCTGTTTCTTCTTGGTTGGTTTGCGTTTACGCGACTTTTTCTTCTTCCCTTTGTTCTTGGATCGCGCCATGGTAAATCTTCTCTGAAGTTATCCAAGATTGTACGTTTCAAGTCGAACTACATATCAACAGGAAAGCGGCCCGCGTCTTGGATGGCGCAGCAGTCTTATACGCTGCCGGAGGGAGCCGTCCCTAACGGACTGAGTTCACCTCTCCCGCTTTCCGCTCACTTAGTACGCTTAGCAGCCCTTACAAGTACACCACGAGCCCATGACGACGTATTCCCCTTAGCCGCACCTTCGATCAGTTCGAGATCGGCTTCCGTCATGCGAATCTCCAAGCGTGCTGTCTGCCGTTCTGAGGCCGGTTTGGGCGGCCTGCCCATTCGCTTGTTTTCCATCCCATTAGTGTACGGAAGTAAAGTTTCTACGCAACCCTTGTGTAGGGTAGTTTTATGCCGTACAATAAGTACACAAGAGAAAACCCCGCCAATGCGTGAAACATCGACGGGGCGAATCACAACCGGGCTTTAGCCAGATTGCGACCTTGCAATTGACATTCTAGCGGAGGCCCCAACCAGGCGAAGCTTTCGCATGTATACTAGCTATTTGTCAGCACGAAAATTACAAGAAGCACGGCACAACCAAGGCCGGGACACCTCGCTTTCGATGCAAATATTGCGGCAAATGCTTTACGGAATCGACCAGCCTATTCGACGGAATGCGTATCGGACTAGAAAAAGCCGAGCAGATTATCGAAATGCTGCTAGAGGGGCTAAGTATCTCAACCGTGTCCCGCCTTACCAAAGTCAAAGCCCATACGATCATCGACCTAATGGTTCTGGTTGGCGAGCGTTGCGAGAAGTTTTTACAAGAGAATCATCGCAACCTAGAAGTCAATTCAATCCAGGCCGACGAAATTTGGGGCTATGTCCATTGCAAGAAAAAGACAGCAATCCGCCTGGGCTATCAAGACAAGCCTGTAGGCGATGCCTATTGCTACACGGCAATGGACCCTGCCAGCAAGCTTCTAGTCTGCTTTCACTTCGGCAAGTGGACCCAAGAGCATACAGACCAATTCTGTCGGAAGCTCGGTTACGCTGTGGCTGGACGATTCAAACTATCAACCGACGGATTCCACGCTTACGAACCTGCCGTTGGTAGGCATCTATTCCGCCGAACGGACTATGGACAAGTAATCGAGTCGTTCGGAAACAGGACAGTAGACGAAGACCGGTTCCATTTCTCAGTTCCCGGTATAATATGAATGCGAAAGAAGCGAATCAGCGGACATATCCACGAATCGGAAATCTGCACTTCGCATTGCGAGAGGCTGAACGCCACGATCCGCAACTATACAAAGCGTATGGCCCGTGTCACCTACGCAATCAGCAAGAAATGGGAAAACCATCGGGCAGCGCTGGCCCTGTTCTTTGTGGCCTACAACTACTGCAAGCCCCACAAGTCGCTGAAAAAGAAAACGCCCGCGATGGCACACGGATTGGCCGATCATGTTTGAACTATCCGCGAACTACTAAGCGAAACCAACAACACTTAATGGCAGACCACCAAGCGATCGTGGTTTGAGAAAACCGCTTACACAAAATAAGCGATACGGAGGTTTCTAGTTTTGTGTGACGCCTGCCACCACAACACTACATATGGCATCGGTTTTGGGCGGGGGGTGCGTGTTTCCCGTGAAAAGCGGTGCTTCATCGAAAAAAAATAAGCCCCTGGGACGCACAACGTGGCCCAATTGCCATTTGCCTCACTCTAACACTTGGCCACGTGGAATCTTAGTCTCGATTCTTGGTCGTCGCACCAAACTAGGAGCGGTGGAGATCGACGCTCAATAATCGACTTGAACCCACTGCTTTTCCTCGCTGCTTTTCAGCACCGCGTCGCAAATGGCGATCTCGTTGTGGCCGTCAACGAACGTGGCGAAGTCGCCGCCCTCGCGGTCCCCCGCAATGAAGCCATACACATTGCGGAACAAATTCTTGGGGCCGTCGGGATAAGCTTCGTTGTGACCGCCCGGATAGTGGGCATATTCGCGCGCCCCCTCGTACAGCAGACTTGGATCTTTCATGATCGTTTGATTGGGAGCATCGCGACGGCCAACCCAAAGTTCGTTAGGCCGCTCCTGATCCCAGCTGAGAGACGAGTTGCTGCCGTCGATTTCAAAGTAAAGCCGATTCTTACGACCGGCAGCACACTGGTTGACCGTCAGCACGCCGTGCGAACCGTTGTCCATTTCCAGCAGAATCGACGCGTAGTCTTCCGTGCCAACGTGTACATCTTCCAGATCTTCCGGCTTGAGCACTTTGCCAGCGTAGGTTTCGACTTCCACCTTCGGTCGTTTGCGAACTGGGTGGATGGTTACCAGATCGGCCATCACGTGCACGATTTTCAATCCTGTGATGAACTGAATCAGATCGCACCAGTGCGAGCCGATATCAGCCACCGCCCGCGAACGGCCACTAAGTTCCGGCACCAGCCGCCAATTCCAGTCGGTTTCTTGATGCAACCAATCTTGCAAGTACGAGCCATGGACGGCCAGCACCCGCCCCAAGTCGTCCCGCTCCTGACACATGATCCGCGCTTGTTGGACCAGCGGCATATAGCGATAGTTGAAGTCGATCGCGTGTACCACGCCCGACTCTTTAGCCAGCCGCACTAGCTCGTGCGATTCGTCGCTGGTCATGGCCAACGGCTTCTCAGAGATCACGTGCTTGCCCGCGGCAAGAATATCGCGATTTACTTCAAAATGCAGATGATTTGGCGTGCAGTTATGCACGACGTCGATCGCCTCGTCAGCCAGCAAATCGTGATAGTCACCATAGGCCTTGGGAATCGAAAGCTGCTGGGCCTTGCTGTCAGCAAGTTCTTGATTCTGCTCGGCAACGGCCAACACTTCGATATTGCCCAACCGCCTGAGTGCTTCGACGTGAGCAGGGCCGATAAATCCCGTGCCAATAATTCCCGCGTTGATTTTTTTCATGAGTTTTACAGGTCTCTGAGAATGTCTAATTTCTTCACACAGTATCTACGTTCTACTGATAATTAACTAAATCCGACTGAGCATTAACGAATCCCCCTCCCCTAAGAGGGAGGGGCTAGGGGAGGGTGATTCCCAGATAATCCTCGTCCCTTCAGGCCTCACCCCAAGGAGAGTGGACTCTAAAACCCACTACTCGATCACCGGCACATCCGTCCAACTTCCCGAATCCATGCTTTGGTCGACGGCATCGAGCACCGCGACGCACTGGGCACCATCGCGAAAATCTGGCTGGCAAGGTCGATCGAGCGCGATGTCTTGCACCAGATCTCCTGCCGCGTTCGTGAAGGTGTGGTCGTACCCCAACATGTGTCCTGGGGGCCACCAGCTGCCTGCGTAAGCGTGCTCGCCCTCGGTGGCAATGATTGTGCGGAAACCGCTGGCGTGTGTTGGATCGGTGATGGAGAAGAACTCCAACTCGTTAAGGCGTTCAAAACACCAAGCCAGTGTTCCTTTGCTGCCATTGATCTCAAAACGGTTGAAATTCTTGCGGCCCGGTGCGAGCCGGGTAGCTTCGAAGCTGCCGAGCGCTCCGCTGGCAAACTTGGTTAAAAAGAGTGACGTATCGTCGACCGTGACGGCCTCGGTGCCTTCGCCGGCGGTGGCTGTCAGTCCGCTGGATGTGCCCTCGGCTGGACGCTCTGTAATGAAAGTCTTTTTGGTGCCGACGACTTCGCTCAATTCGCCCACCAAGTAGCGAGCCATATCAATCGAATGGGCTCCCAGATCGCCATGAGCCCCAGAGCCCGCCGATTCCTTGCGCATTCGCCAGTTCATCGGGAATTCGGGATCCACCAACCAATCTTGCAAATAAGTGGCACGCCAGTGACGGATCTCGCCGATTTCGCCCGCATCGATCATCTGCTTGGCAAGGGCGATGGCGGGGCAACGACGGTAGCTGAAGTTGACCATATGCTTGACGCCTGCAGAACGTACAGCAACCAGCATTTCCTGAGCGTCCTGGAGCGAGTTGGCCAAGGGCTTTTCACAGAAGACGTGCTTGCCCGCCTTCGCCGCGGCAATGGCTATTTCGGCATGGCTGGCCCCAGGCGTGCAAATATCCACCACATCAACCGCGTCGCTCTGGACTACACTTTTCCAATCCGCTGAAGACTCGATCCAACCCCAGCGCTTGGCGAACTCAGCTACCGCATCGGCATCTCGACCGCACACAACCTGCATTCTTGGCTTGGCATCGAGATCGAAAAATCGAGGAGCTGTTTGCCAGGCGTGGCTATGGGCGCGGCCCATGAATTTGTAGCCAATGAGCCCAACTCCTAGTTCTTGCTGCGACATAGAGAAATACCTGACCGTGCGAATCTACCTGGAATAAAGTGACGTGGCCATTCTAGCAACTTGGGAGCCCAGTTGTAGAGGATGTCCCAGGGTTTGGCCCGGGCTTGTCACTTGCGGTTCAGCGTCTAGGCTACCACTCAATCTTATCCCAAACACCCAGACCACTTATGGCGGAGACGACCAGCAAGAGTATGGCAGAGGCCAGCCCGCCGGCAAACATCCACCAACGCGTGCGGTAGGCTGCGGGCAGGCGAAGATTCAGATAAAGCGCCGCACACAACGCCAAGGCCACGCCGAGATTAGTTGCCAGAAATGCCACAATTTGGGTAGTCGTATCGAAATTTACATCACTCCAAATCACCATCATGGCAGCGATGAAGACATAGCTGGAAATTATCAGTTGCACCCACCGCCGGGACCAGTGTCGGCCGGGAAACATCGTCTGACAGTAGTCGAGCACCACTCGTGAGTAGATTTCCGGATACGCCTGCAACGTGCCCCAGAGGGCAATTAATACGCTAACGTAGTAGACCCAAATCAGCGACTCATGGACGTTCCGCCAGACGTGTGCTTGATCGGTAAGTAGGCTCCAGTTTTGAAATGCCGCGCCCATTTCGCCACTAGCAAGCATTGGGTAAAGCACCACAGCACCGGCCACCAGAAAGGAAACGCTGACGCACCACAGCACAACTGCCCCTAACCCTACGTCCCACTTCAATGGGGCGATCGACTTGCGAATCTTGGCAACAGCATTGGCATCCTGCGGGAGATAGTCGGCCGGATTGCCTGCGGCTGCCCGTTGTCGAATTTCATCAATTCGCTTGTGGCCAGTCATTCCCCAGCGATGCAGCGAAATCCAATCGGCGTACACTACATAAGTGAGCACGCTCCCACCGACATAGCCAAACAGCGTGGCCAGTGCCAATGTTTGATCGCTGCGATACTGGGGCGGTGTCCACGCTGGAAATTCTGGGACTTTTCCGAAACTTAGACTACCTACAACGATCGACCACAAGTCGGGTTTGACCATCAGCGTCCCTATTATCGTGCCGAGAATCAGCACTCCGCAGATGACAACTTGCTGTTTCTCCAGCTTGTCGTAGTCCAGGAATAGGCTCACAAACAAAGCCAGACCGATGAATAGTGTCGTGACCCATTTATCCGTACCAGGCCCCGGCGTGACGATGCCAGAAGTCTGTATGAGGTGGGTGAGTAAATCCCCGCAGGGACGAGCAACCGCCGACCACAGCGGCCCCGCCGCCGCAAGTTCCAAGATAATCAGAGTCAGCAGCAACCAACCGCGGGGACCAGGAACCAGGCAGAGCCGTTGGCAGAGAGGTTCGCCACAGATCGCCGTGTATCGGCCCATCAAATAGGTGACGAATACGCCTTTGACGATCGCGCTAAGCAGCACAACCCACAGCAAGTCGTAGGCGCACCAGGAGCCAGCCCGCACGACGACAATAGTTTCTCCCGCCCCGATCGCTACCGAAGCCACAATCGCGGCCGGGCCAAAGAGCGTCAGCATCCGCAGCAACTTGCCCGCCGACCACGGTTCGGCAAGCGTACCGGCAAGCTCAACCGGTTCGACGGGACTAGAGGATGGAGAAGGCGATGCGTTGTCGGCCATAGCGGATGCAGTGTGACGGCACCCGCTTATCTCTGTCAAGACAAAGCTAAGGCTTGCCGAGCATCTCTTTCAGCAGCTTAGCGAGATTCTCACCCCGAGCTTCAAGGCTGACAACTTTTCCGTCGGTATCGATCAGAATGGCAAGCGGAATGCCCATAACGCCATAATGGACAGCCATGGGTGCGTCCCAAGCACGCTCGTCTTCATTGGGGCTGAAGATATTAGGCCAAGGCAGGTCGTACTGCTCGATGTAACTTTCGGCCTGCTCTTTTTCAGAATCGAGACTTACCCCCACAACCTCGAAACCTTGGTCGTGGTACTGCTGGTACAGACGCAGTACATTAGGGACTTCCTGCCGACACGGACCGCACCAAGTGGCCCAAAAGTCCACCAATACAACTTTGCCACGGTACGATTCCCAGTCGAGTTCTTCGCCATTGAGCAATTTGCCAGACAGTTCCATTTCACTGCCGGGAAGCTTCAACCGTCGCAGTGTTCCACCGAGCTTTTCAGCCATTTGACGAATACGCTCGTTGTCGCTTTCCTCGAAACGAGGCACGAGTGCGGCAAGCAGGGGTTTGGCTAGAGCTTCGTCTTGGACTTGCTGCAAGACGCTTAAGATGGTGAGCAGTGTGTTGACGCGGTAGGGATCGGGATCGCCATCGACTAAGAACTCTTTGACTTCCTCCAACATCGCTTCTTTTTCAGACTTCTTAAGTGTTGGCCAACGCTGAAAGTTGCCTTCGATAAAAAACTTGATTCCGACGGCTTGCACATTGGAATCTGGATATTTGCGGGCTGCTTCGATGGCTTGTTGCATCTTATCACTGCCGCCGGGTGCTCTATTCTGTTCCAGTACTCGAGCCGCTTGCAGTCGGAAGTAAAAAGCTTGGGCAGCTTCGTCCTCGGTGAGCTCTAGTTTTAGCACTCGGTCCACAACGTCGAGCACGGTTTCGGCCATTTTATTTTCCAGCTTTTTGCGAGCCTCCGGGCTATCGTCATCCACTTCGCTGTCTGCGGAGACTTGCTCGATGAACTCAAAGTATTCATCGGCGGTCTTCAGATCATCTGGAATGGGGAAAGCCTCGGCTGCCGACTGGGTCTCCTCGGCGACATCGGACTCAACCGCCGCTTCTTGGGCAATTGCAGAGGAAGCTGGACTCAAGATCCAGGCGAGCGCCAGGACTGCCAGTGTTAACGAACGGAAAGGTACAAATCGCAGAAAGCAAGACATAATTGAATAACCGAGGGAGGGAAGGTGTAAGAAGGTGCCTATTGCACGCGGCCCATACCAATTTATTACGGGCTGCCCAAATTATGGGTGTTAGCTAGCGGTACGCAAGCGAGGGAATCTACTGTGTGCCCATGTCGCTCCGCGAACGGCGCCAAGTCTCAACAATAGGCGAATGCTTAAACCCTTCCTAGCAAGGGCTAATCTGTCCAATACAGTTCGCCAAAGCTCGCCTGAGGCAGCCCCTTAGGACTGCCTGGAGGAGGCGAAAAACTTTTTGCCAGGGCGACATTTCGAGGATTGCTTACCTCTGGCAGGGTGAAGCCAGCCCGCGCATGCGGTTGGTTACTTAGCCTGATGGTGAAACTCTGAGATAATCCCCCACGCCTCGGTCGGCGATTCAGCAAAGTAGATCAAATCGAGATGCTCGTCCGCAATCACACCCTCGTCGGCAATCTGCTTGAAGTTGATTATGCCTTCCCAATATTCACGTCCGTAAAGGATGATCGGCAGATCTTGCATGCGTCCCGTTTGGCGAAGTGTAAGCGTATTAAACAGTTCGTCTAAGGTCCCGAATCCGCCAGGAAATACGACCAGCGCTGCTGCACGCAGAATGAAATGAAACTTCCTTAATGCAAAATAGCTGAACTGGAAGCAAAGTTCGGGGGTGATGTAGGGATTTGGCTCCTGCTCGTGCGGGAGTTCAATGTTGAAGCCGATACTCTTTGCCCCTGCTTCGTAGGCTCCACGATTGGCAGCTTCCATAATTCCAGGACCGCCTCCGGTGGCAACTACAAAATCACACTGGCCATCCGTCTGGCAGGTCTTGGAAACTAGAGCCCCAAATTCACGCGCCTCCTCGTAGAAGTGCGACTTGGCTAACACACTTGCGGCACGCTCCACATTTCGCTCGAAACGAGGATTTTTGGGGTCCTGTTCTAAGTGCCGATTGGCTTGGGCTAACCGTGCTTCAGCGACAGCTTCGGGCACGACCTGCGTACCGCCGAACACCACCACAGTGCTGTTGATATTGTTCTCCCGTAACAAAGCTTCCACTTTTTGGAGCTCGAGTTGCATTCGAACGGGGCGCTGCTCTCCACGGCCGATAAATTCGATATCGAGTTCGGCCAACAGGTAGCTACCCGATTCGAGGATCGCTTTTCGGTTTTTTTCCACGTCCGGGGGGAGATCCATAATTAGTTCTTTATTTATTGGTTTTGTCATAGTTCTTGCAAATTGATTTTTTGAAATTCAGATTGTCGTTTAGTTCTCGTTTCGTGGGCGAATGGATATTGCTAAACTAGCTCGTGCGAATCGCCAATAGCAGGAATGACCGTTTCCCATCCTCGAGCAGAAGTCAGCTCTTCAGCAAGAGCTTCAGCGCTATCTACCTCGCCATGAGTCAGGAACGTCTTCTTAGGGGCGTCCAAGTCGCCAGACCAGCGCAATAGACCGCTGCGATCGGCGTGACCACTCAGTCCCGGAATACTTTCGATTGCTGCGATGACGGGGATCTCCATGCCGTGCATGCGGATCGTATCGTTCCCTTCCTGCAAGCGACGACCTCTTGTTCCCACAGCCATGTAACCGCCAAGCACAACTGTGTTTTCCTTGCCTGGCAGCCTCTGCTTGAGATGATGAACAATTCTACCACCGGTCATCATGCCACTGCTGGAAATAATGATGGCAGGGCCTTTCAAATGATTGAGGGCTTTGGATTCATCCGTCTTGCGTACTAAGTGTACACTCGGCCCTGCGAGTACCGGTCGGTCGTCATCCAGCTCGCCCTCGCTCAAATCATGATCCTCGCGATGCTCCTTGTAGATCTTGGTCGCATTACAAGACATGGGGCTATCGAGGTAGATCGGCAGGTCGGGAATCTTGTCCTGCTTCTTGAGCAACTGCAATAGATAGATGAGTTGCTGAGCACGTCCAATCGCAAAGGATGCAATCAGCATCACACCACCGCGGGACACAGAACGTTGGACCACTTCCGCCAGAGACTTTATCAGATCCACGTCGGAATGCTCTCGATTACCGTAGGTGCTTTCGCAAATTAGGTAGTCGCAATTCGGTGGAGGTGCTGGGTCGTGATAGAGCGGTCCGTCGTAGCGCCCCACGTCTCCAGAAAACACAATACGAATTGGCGGGTCCTGGTCGCGAATTTCCACTTCAATCAGGTTAGAACCCAGCAAATGGCCCGCGTCGTGGAAACGCATCCAGATTGGCTCAGCGGGAGAAAACCATTTTCCTCGCTTTGTGGTTTGGAATAGCTTGATGGTCTGCTCCACATCTCGTCCATCGTACAGAGGCAGAGCTGGCTTGTGCTTGCTGAAGCCCTTCTTGTTGGCGTAGTAAGCGTCGTACTCTTGAATTTTCGCCGAATCGAACAGGATGATCTCAGCAAGTTCGCCGGTGGCCTCACTGCAATAGACTTTGCGATTGAAACCTTCCTTCACCACCCGTGGTAGAAAACCTGTATGGTCGAGGTGGGCGTGGGTGAGCACTACTGCATCGAGGTTCTTGGCGTCGAACGGCGTGGGCTCCCAGTTCTTCTCCCTCAGCTTCTTGACGCCCTGAAACATCCCACAGTCGATGAGCACGCGGGCATCGCCAGCTTCCAGCAGATACTTCGAGCCGGTAACTGTTCTTGCCGCACCATAAAAAGTTAGCTTCGCCATATATCTCTTTCCCAGCTGCCGATCGGGTATTTGGGTCGTGAAGGTAATTGGTGAGTGCTACAGGATACCTGGAATCGCCCGCAGACCAAACAGGGGTTTTCGTCGGGCTAAATGATTCCGTGTAGAGGGCCGCCTGATGCACCAAGAACGTTCACCTTGGCGGCAATCTCCGGATCTTCTTCCAACACAGGCGCATGGTGCGGCTTGATGCGGGCGTCGATCACCAAGGGTCCGGTACAGCCCCAGTGCTTCGTTGTGGTTGAAGAACCGATGCCGTGGATATCGCTAGCAGGATTCGTTCTCGTAAATGTCACCCAAAGAAAGTTACTTAGTGATTCGCTGACAAATTGGCTGTCGTCGACGATCACTACCCAACGGAAACGTTTTAGCGCCTCGTTGTGGGACGCTTCTTTACAGAAGCCCTGCATCTCCGAAGCAATGTTTTCCTGGGACTGCCCACGTGAGCTCTGTGAGACATCAAAATCGAACGAGGGCTTGGGGCACGACGGACCTTCGATCGCAAGCACGCCCGGAAGCGGAATGCGTGGATTTCGAAATCCAGCGGGGAGATGCAACTCGCCGGGAACGCTGTTTTCAAGCTCGAACCGTGGAGCACCCACCGCGGCGATGACTAGCTTCGACCCGGCATTGAGTCCTCCGCCAGTATAGTCGAGCGTATCGATTGTGGTTTGGGTATGAAAATGCAGATCGCGCGACCAGTCGGCCCGTTGCAGGAGATGTGTCAAGAATGCACCGATATTGTGCAGATCGAGTTGGGGATCGTCTTGGCGAGCTACGATGAATAGAAATTTCGCTAGCGAGAGTTGCCCCTGACCCAAGATTGCATTGGCTTGGGTAAGCAGTTCCTGCGGTCGGCCGGCATCGATAAACGGCATGTAGCGTTCGTTGCCAATGGCAAGCAGTAGCGGATGAACACCCGTGGCGTCGACAGCATGCACCCCCTCGACCCCTGGCAACACTTCAGGAATCAGGGGGCCTGTGATCTCGTGGATCATCGCGCCCAACATTGTATCTTCTTGAGGTGGTCGACCGACCACTGTGAAGGGCCAAATGGCATCCTTGCGATGAAATACTTTTTCGACTTTCAATACGGGGAACGGATGCTGCAAACTGTAATACCCCAAGTGATCGCCAAACGGTCCTTCCGGCAATAGCCGATCTGGCTCTACGGTACCGGTGATGCAGAAATCAGTATCCGCATGGATTGGTAATCCGCCCGATTGTTTGATCATCCGCACCCGGCGCCCACCCAAGACGCCCGCAAATGTGAGCTCGCTCATTCCTTCGGGAAGAGGCATCACTGCGGCCAATGACATCGCCGGGGGTCCGCCAACAAACACATTTACCCGGAACGGTTTTCCCGCAGCAATCGCGGCAGCATGATGAACGCCAATCGAACGATGGATTTGGTAATGCAAGCCGATCTCTTTGTCGGGCTCGTATTCGCCTCCTGAAAGCTGGATGCGATACATCCCCAGATTCGACTTTTTCCAGCCTGGCTGCCGGACGTCTTCGGTGTAAACCTGCGGCAAAGTTACAAAGCCGCCGCCATCGTGGGGCCAGCTTATCTGTTGCGGCAAATTGCTGATTGTGGTTTGGCCCGTCAAGATTGGTCCGTTCGTTCGGAACGCAGGCAATAGATGCAAGGCGCTGCGAGCGGCCCCCAGATACTGCCACGGCTTGCGTAGTGCCGCGGCTGGTTGTTCGCGCAACTCTATTAGCCTGCTCACCGCTTCCAAACCATCGCGGAACATCAGCCGCATGCGGTCCATCGTGCCAAACAAGTTACTGACCATCGGAAATTGGCAGCCTTCGACGTTGGTGAACAACAGCGCAGGGCCTTCGGCTGCTACCACGCGTCGATGAATGGCTGCGACTTCGAGATTGGCTGACACGGGTTGCTCGATGCGTATCAGCTGGTTGCGCGATTCCAAATCTTGGACGCATTCTGTAAGGTTTCGATATCCCATCGTTCTACTGCGGACGTCTCCATCGAGATGTAATCATTGCTGTTTCCATGGCCGAATAATGCCGAAGCCCTTGTTCCCCTGCCCTCCAACTGCCAAAACCGCTATCATCGGAACCGTGAGTTCGACGGCTTAATCACTCCGTCAGACCTACTTATCTCAGCAAACTGCTAGAGTTTGTGGTTCTAGGCGGGTGTTACTGGACAGAAATTGGTCCACGTTCCAAAGTGCCGCAATCTGGCAGTTTAGGCAGATTGATCTTACAATGAATGGGGGCTTCGGCAGAGGTAATTTGTCGAGTGAAATGCCGAAGATGGCAATTAATCGGTTGGTAACATTGCGACACCACATGAGATCTTAAGAGATGACCCAGGACGCACACGAAGAAGAAACGGAACGAGTGCCCGAAATCGCTATCGTCGGGGACCTTACTGAACACGAGTCGGAACTCACCGATCGCGTTCTCGATATTCCCCCTGGGGGAGAATGCACGTTCTACTTCGATTCGCCAGGCGGAAGCCCGTACTGTGCGATGTCGCTGATGACACTGATCCGCCTACGTGGGTTACGTGCCACCGGTATCGTAACCGGCGAATGCTCGTCGGCCGCTCTTTGGCCCTTCGCGGCCTGCGAACGCCGCTATGTCACCAAATATAGTGTGCTGCTTTTCCATCCGATGCGATGGCAGAGTGAAGAGAATGTCGGCCTCGCCGAAGCCGCCGAGTGGGCTCGCCATTTCGGGCAACTCGAAAAAGACATGGACGTCATGCTCGCCGACCTCTTTGGCGTTTCCCACGAATTGATGGATCAATGGATCAATCCTGGGAAATACGTCAGCGGATCGGATCTGGTGCAAGCCGGCTTGGCAGAGATGATCTCGGTTTTAGACCGCGATATTCAGCCCGGTATCATTGGAACGCTCGGCAAAGACTCCGACCGGGAAACCAGCAAGCCAAAACTACGCAAGGCTCCCTAGCCGCGAAGCAGCCTACATAGGTTCATGCTTACGCCTACGTAGTTAGCGGCGGTTCTTCTGCACAGAACTCTTGGAAATTTGCTGCTGCGCTCGCCAAGTCGTTTTCTCTAGGCAGGAACATGCTGCGTAAACACATCCGACGGATGACGCCCCTCTCTAAGAATCCGCCGCCCAACTTTCTCTCAATGGAACGTAAGCCATCGTTTGTAGAAGTAAGATTCGTAATTGCCTGATCCTCGGGCAAGGACATCTCTAAATAGCTCCACTTGGAATTTGGGTCTCGCAAGATTACACAGTGCGAATGCTCCCTGCAAACGGGTTCGTCGGGTAGTGAGCCGAGAAGCTGAGGCTCACGGTCATGGAGCGACAACCCGTACGCTTCTGTGGCTTTGAACGAAGACTGAGTCTGGAAGCTGGGGTAGCTCTCCAAAGTCGGAGTCTGCAGGGAAACCATTAGATCGACTTGAGCACAGTCCTCCGCGGGAGACGAAGCTCGCCAGTAGGCTTGCCACTGAAACGGTTGAGGGGTCGTGGCAGCGCACGTTACCACCAGATCGCCACCCCGTACTAGGGTCTCAATTACCTTGGCGTCTGAGCCCGTCGAAACACCAAGCGTCTGCCCTTGAACCTTGCCTTCGCCAATAACGAGTTGATCGACACCCGCGCTTAGCGCGTCGAACTGCACGGCGCCTTTCAAAGTTGGTAGAGTCAGTTCGGAATAAGTTTCCGACTTCTTCCATTCTCCGAGTCGCGCGCTACTTTCAAGTCTTGTCATGAGGTTTGTAATTGAATGGCGTCAGAAAGACTAAGAGGAAACAGTAAAGTAAGAAAACTGTTATCCAATAAAAAAACCCCGCCGTACACCCAAGGGTGCAGCGACGGGGCCGGAACAGAGAAGAGGCCAAAGTGTCTACTGTGGGGGGATAAAGAGAATTAGGCAGTTACCTTCCACGAACGCTAGAAAGTGGTTGGAAATGCAAGTAGACTCCCTGGGTCAATCGTCTGTCCCTTCACTAATGATGATACTCATTTCACGAGCCGTGTCCAGCTTTTCGGACCCCCACAAAAACAAAAATATCCAAGGAAATCTGACAGCATCTTACCTAATCGACGTTATTGCTTAATTGGCATGGCTTTAGGACGGTGGGCGAGAGTTTAGGGGCTATCAGGCAAGGATGATAAACATGTGCAAAATCGAACACCTCCTGGCCACCTGCAAATCTGCCTGCCTGGAGGGCGGGAAACAGTTGGTTGCATGGCGAGGTAAGTTCTCCACCCAGGAAAAATCTGCCCAAGATCTGGTCACAGACGCCGACATCGCCTCGCAAGAGGCTGTTCGGTCTGTGATTCAACAAGAGTTTCCTGAGCACGGCTTCCTGGGCGAGGAATCGCCGGACCCCGCGCAGCTAGAAAAGCCCTACTGCTGGGTGGTGGATCCGTTAGACGGAACGACTAACTATGTGCATGGATTTCCCTGTTATGGCGTTTCCGTAGCGGTCGCAAAAGCAGGGCAAGTGGTCGCCGGAGGCGTATTTGATCCCACCAGAGAGGAACTGTTTCTTGCCGGTGCAGCCCAGGGTGCCACACTTAATGGCAAACCCTTTCGAGCTAGCAAAACAAACCAATTGGAAGATGGGTTAGTTGCGGTAAGTTTTCCTCCTCGGATGACGCCCGACATGCCAGACATTCAAGCATTTCTCAAAGTCGCCCCTATTTGCCGTGCGGTCAGACGTACAGGATCAGCGGCGTTAAACTTGGCGTACGTCGCGTGCGGCCGGTTGGATGCGCATTGGGCCTTCCATATTTTTCCCTGGGATTCGGCGGCCGGAGTTTTGCTCGTGCAAGAAGCTGGCGGTGCAATCAGCGCAGCGTCGGGCGCAGCGTACGATCTCAGCCAGGGCAACTACATGGTTGCCTCAACAGCAGAACTGCATGAGCAGGTCCTCAAGAAAATTCAGAGCTAGTTTTCCTGAGATCAAGCAGACGATCCTAACCACAAGAATGCACAAAGCCCACAAGCAGATTGCTCATGGGCTTTGCAGATGTGATATATAGGCTCAAGGACTAATGCGATGAATCGTTGAAGAAATCCTGCGACACCGTTCGTTCAACGATGCGACCCATTTCTTCCTGCGTGCGTCTTTGGCCAACAGAATGCCAGGCGGAAACCTCGCCAAGCTCTGGCATCAAACTAACCAACTGATCGATCAACATCGTAGCTAAACGAATGACTGAGCGATCGTGCGCCGATTCCTGGATCGCCTTGGCTGTTTTCATCACTCGCAGCATCGCTGCTCTGCGGAAAACAGGGTCGGACAGGGGACCATCGGAATCGACTAGTAAATCAGCAAGAGGCACCTCTAAAACCTCTTGCCAACGGAGCAACTCCGAAAGCCGTAAGTCGGTTCCAGGTTCCTCCTGTCGACGTACTTCTTGAACAGTCAGATCCATACGTCGCGACACTGAGCGTAGGGAGACTCCTTGTTGCTGACGAACATCAGATATTCGGTGATAAGACTTGGGAGTTTGCCTTCGACTGCCGGAAATGGCATGAGAAACATTGACTCCAGGAGTATCAAAACCGTGATCGTAATTAACGGTACTCATCCTTAAAACTCCTCCGCCGAGGTAGGCCTCTGTGCCTGCCCACGATGATAATTGAAGAGAAAAATAGAAAAGGGTACTTGGTCCGGTGCTAAGCAGCCAAACTAAAGGCACCGATGAACTGTGGTTCCGTAACAGTTCAAATAGTAGCTATACGTTTAAAGAAAAGTACGTAACGAGTCGCATGCGTGCGTGAAGGTTACGATGTGTCGACCAGCTACCAAACCAATCAGCCTAGAAGGGTTTATCCCCCGGCAGAGGCCAGAATTTCTCTCAGTCACTCCTCAGTTGTCTCATCGTTGCGAAATCTTGTTGGGTTCCGATTCAAAAGCCTTTACAAGTTTCCAAATCTGTGTTCCCGACTTCCGCACGAATAATAGTCATGCATTTCTACATTGGCAAGCGCCTTGACGCGTTTGAAATGCAATTAGTTCCTCGAATTGTTGGAACATAAGAAGCGAACAAATAGTTGAGCACCGCTAACTAGCAGTGAGTTTGTACACAAAAGATTCTTTAAGAAATTATAGATAAGTGTTTTCCGCAATCTTATCGCTGAAAGTGCTTTCACGGACCTGTCCGTCAACAGTCGAGACTATGCCTCACAACAATTCAAGCCCTTTACCCAACGCAATGCCAGCCTATGCACGCTGTAACATTTTTTCATTCGCTTACTACATTTACTTTGAGCTAGACAAGTGACTCATCGGAAGATTTGGCTTGGCAGACATCACGGTAGTTGGCGTGGATTCGAAACATCTTCGCGGGACCAAGGGCTCTTCAAGTTTCATCCAATTGAAACCTGTCAGCGACCCGTGCACGCGTTCCATGCTCTCTTGCAAGGACCGCATCGATCCCAGCCTTCGCGAACCGCATGAGGCACCATTTCCAGATTCAATACGCGTATCTTGCACAGAAGTTTGTTGCGCACTTGCAGCCGAGTGGAGAAGAGAACGCAATTGATCCACGTTGATCGCTGTTACGCCATCGTGGCAAATAACTGTCTGGCATTTGCAATTGTTGCTTACCACCTCAAGCACGCGTCGTAAGCCCTGTTGGAATGGTTCTCTGAGGACCGTTACTTGCGGATAAACTCGTCCGAGCTCGCAGGCTGTTTCATACGTTTCGTCGGTTGAACCATTATCGACGATGACGACAGAGAAATCTCCCACGAAAGAATGTGCTAGGTCGAGCACTTCCCTGACCGAGCGCTGCAGGTATTGCTCGGAATTGTGCATCGGCAGGACAATGGTTATCGGCTGATTGATCACGATGACACCTCGGGAACAGAGAAACGGGGCTCCGCGAAAAGCTCGCCAACCGTTGCTCTTCGCCTATCCGTTTCATCGGGATGCTCGTCCGGGCAACTGGAGTCCGCGGGTAAGTTCGCGGCTTAAAGCGGAACTGTTGTTACTAACGGTTCTGCGGCTTGAGAGTGCCAACGGCTGAACTCGACCTTCAACCAAACTACATTAGTAGCCAGCCAACCCCGACGCGGTTATCCTTAATGCGTAGTAATCAAGTGCAACTGCTCCCGCCCAGAGAGAACCGACGACCTTGTCCGCCTTACCCGACTTTTCCGACCCCCAACAGCTACTGCCCGTCGTGGCCCAGGATCACGCCACCGGTAAGGTACTCATGTTGGCCTATATGAATCTCGCCGCTTGGGAACAAACGCTGAGCACCGGCGAAGCCACCTATTTCAGCCGTAGTCGGGGCAAGTTATGGAAAAAAGGCGAGAGTAGCGGGCACGTGCAGACCGTCAAAGAGATCTTTGTGGATTGCGACGGGGATACGATCTTGCTCAAGGTGGAGCAAGCAGGGGGGGCGGCCTGCCATCAAGGTTATGAGAGTTGTTTTTTTCGAAAGCTCAGCGGAACGAACCAATTTGAGGTCGTCGACACACAGGTTTTTGATCCCGGACAGGTGTACGAAGATAAGAAATCGTAGAGAATATTCCCGAATGTAGAGAATGTTCCCGAAAATTGCCTCGCCTGTTCAATCTATTCAGCGAGAAACCTGGCACTACCATCCAGTCGCAAACTCATGGGACTACCATATTGCATATTGAGGAATATCTATGTCAGCCGATGCCCAGATTAAGATCCTGAACTTGGAACTACCACCGGCCCCCAAGGCAATTGGTCTTTATCGACCGATTGTCACGGTGGGCAATTTGCTTCATCTCTCGGGGCATCTACCTCTGCTTCCCGATGGCAGCATGATTAAAGGACGTTTGGGCGATGACCTCGATACTGATGCCGGCAACCAGGCCGCTCGTCAAACCGGCTTGGCTGTTCTAGCGACTTTGCAAGCGCACTGTGGTTCGCTCGATCGAGTGAAGCGGCTGGTAAAGACCGTTGGACTTGTCAATTGCACGCCCGACTTTATCGCGCAGCCAGCGGTCATTAACGGTTTTAGTGAACTGATGCGAGATGTCTTCGGCGAAGAGGCGGGCATTGCCGCGCGGAGTGCCATTGGCGCTGTCTCGCTACCGGCAGGGGTAGCCGTGGAGATCGAAGCAATCTTTGAACTAGCCGATTAAGTGGGTGCAAACCGAGCTAGTTCTTGATTTTCGATAACTCTTGCTGCTGCATGAGTTGTTTTTGGAAATCTCCGATGCCACGGAGCAGGGCGGCCTCGTCGAACTCTTCCTCGGCAGCTTCTTCAGCAGCTTGAGGCTCTTCGGTGGCTTCGGGTTCTTCGGCGATATCGGCAACTTCGCCAGTTTCAGGTTCGCTGGACGACTCCGTCTCGGGCTCTTGGTTAGGCTCGAGTTCGCTGCTTTCGGTCTCAGTGCCTTGGGTAGGAACCAGAGCTTCTGCTTCTGGTGCTTCGTCTTCGTCCTGAGCTCTTTCGTCTAAGCGATCGGCAACGTTCATCTCGACAGTTTCGCTCATATCGCCTGCTGGTTCTGCCGGCTGCTGTGCTACGTCCTCTGCTGGTGGTTCTTCAACGGATGGCGGCTCTGCTGCTGGGGCAGGCTCCGAAGCAGGGGGCTCGGGGTCGCTTGTTGCTGCAGAACTTTGAGATTCCTGCTGAGCGGCTGGTTCGACTGATTCCGGTGCTACGGTCTCTTCACTCTGTTGGGCAACTGGTTCAGCAGCTTCCGCTTCTGGCTTCTCAGATTCCTGCGGAGAGGGGGGCAAAGGTTGTGTTTCGACTTGCGGAGCAGGCGCTTTCACTGTGGCAGGCTTAGGTAAAGCCGCCTTCTTGCCAGCAGGAATCGAGACTGTTTGCCACGGTAGGGCGGCTTGGCCTAAGTAGATTGCCAATCCATAGCCAATTGCAATATTGGTGACGGAAAGGAATACAACCAGCAGAGTCACGGGGATGCTCCAGAGAATGTGCGCAAGGGGTGTACCAAACTAAGGTTCCCTCAAGCTTACGTTACACAGAGCCTCCGGTCCTATTTTCGGTGGCTCACCCCAGATATGCGGCTTGCGCCAGTTGTAACACCTAGCGGTACGTACCGCCTACGGACGCGGTAGCCGTCTCGGCAGAACTCGCGGTAGTGGATTGTCTCTGTTGGACCAGTGCCTGCACAAACTCAGGAGACGCACTCCGTAGAGTTATGACCTCGCTTTTACCGTTCGGTGAATGAGGTCTGATGATGCAGATCACTTCGGAACTTGCGCCCCGTGAAGCGATTTCTTCGAGTGTTGCCTGCTCGGCGGGGCTCAAATTCGAACTGGCAAGCGTAGCCTCAGGCTGGACAGGCTGAGGGGCAGCGGAAACCGCCGCTTGAGGAATGGCAGATTGGGGCTGGGAAACTACGTTTTGCCCGCGAACTTGGAATGGATCCTGTGGAGGTTCTGCGTGAGAAGCGAGCGACGCAGTTGGAGCCGGGGAAGCCATTTGGGCAGGTGCCGTCGGGACTACCGGAGCTTGGCGCTGATACACCATCGAGAGCTTGAGCTCATTGAGCTTTTCGTGAATTGATGGCAACGAAGCATACAGCCCTTCGTTCCCCTGAGGGTCGGCGGCATAGCAGACGCCAATGAGATGCCCCTGAGCATTGAATAATCCGCCACCACTACGTCCTTCAATAGGAGCACCGGCAACTTCGACGTTTGAATACCCTTGGTAGCGATCAACTGTTGTAATTTGCGAACTGACTGCTGTAGGGTTGTGCCCCGTGTTGCAACCAATTGAAACTACCGATTCGCCGGCAGTGAACTGAACTTGCGGGGATCCTATGGCAATCGGGCTTATCGAAACATCGGGGCGAACGCTGACTAGTGCTAGGTCGCGTTGGAGATCATAGTGAATTAGGCTCCCAGTTAGCGTGGTCCTGACTTCTGCACCTGCTTGCCCCATTTGATAGAGGGTGACGGTGATTTGTCCTTTGCCCTCAGAAGTGCGGAACAGGTGACCACAGGTGAGAACTAGCGCTTCGCCCTCACGTGCATCTACGAGAGTGCCTGTACCGGCGGAGGTCCCGTCCGGATCTTTCACCGAGATCTTAACCGTCGCTTCAATTAACCGTCGCTCGTCGACTCCCGAAGGTGTCGCCCCCGAACCTGGCTGAGCCACCGTTTGTCTTGGGGCAGGTTGAGGAAACGGGTTCCCTGTGGCTTGTAGCTGCTGTTGAGGATGGGGGTTCGGGTCCTGAATAGCGAGCACACGCCCCGGTTGAGGCTGAGTTAGATCTTGATTGGGTGACAGCGCGCTTGCGGATGGGCTCAAAGGCACTACTGGTGCATTTCCGTGAGCCTGGGCGGGGATCACTCGAGCATTGGCACGGTCGAGCATTTCCTTCAGTTGCTCGAAACTTGTGGTTCCCGTGAGTCGCGATTTAACTTTTTGATCCGAGACAACAATGAAAGTCGGCACGCGGGTCACACCATAGCGCGCAGCAACTTGCGGTTGGCGATCGATGCTGATTTCCTGCACTTCGTAGCCGGCGCGTTTGATTCGATCAACGGTGGGACGCATCCGACGGCAAGGCAGGCACGAAGCTGAGCTGAAATCGAGCAACACAGTTTTGGCGGCGCAGGGCGACGAAGCCAATACACTGAGCAGAATGAGAAGATACGCTTTTCTCGACATGACCATCGGTTCCCTCCATGGATACCTGGTCGTAGGTAATAGGGCTAAGCGATGCTTAGCTGGTGTATTCGTTATTTTGTTCCGAACAAGTTCGGAGGAACGTCCAACGTGTGAAACACACCGAACGACAGCATCAATCCTTTGACACTGCTTGGCCTTTGACACTGCTTGGCCTTTGGCACTGCTTGGCAACGGTCTACTGCGGGATATCAATTCGCTGCCTACTTACCTCTGGCCATCCACCCTTTTCTGGGATCTGGCAGAGGAGCGAGGCGGCACTTTCCCTAACTTTAGTAAAACTTACAAGATCAACTCGCCGGGCGAACGCCAGACACCAAGTTGAACATGCTGAATTACCTTGCAAATGCTGTGACGAGCATCCTCATGCGGGATGATCAAAACGATGGTTTATCTAGTGCATTTGCTATGCCAAACGTGGGTTCCCGAGCTAGCCAGAGCGCCGCTACAATGACGAATCTGAGTTACTCACATACCGTAATAGCAGCAGTGATAGCATGAATTATTTTCTCGCCTGAAATAGATTCTCGCCCCAAACGTTTTTCACGACGCAACGCAATCCATGACTCCACGCCGCATCCTAGTAACCTCTGCCTTGCCGTATGCCAATGGACACATCCACATTGGTCATCTGGTCGAATACCTGATGACCGACTTCTGGGTACGGTTTCAAAAGCTGCGCGGGCACGATTGCCGCTACATGTGTGCCGACGACACCCACGGCACAGCCATTATGCTTCGCGCCCAACAAGAGGGTCGGAGCGAAGAAGATCTGATTGCAGAAATGCAAACGGCTCACGAGGAGGACTTCGCGAAGTTTGGCATCGAATTCGACAACTACGGTAGTACGCATAGCGAGGAGAATCGCACGCTGTGCACAGAGATTTGGCAATCGATTCGTAAGGCGGGCCTCGTTAAGGAAGATGATGTCGAGCAACTGTTTGATGTCGAGGCTGGAACATTTCTAGCCGATCGCTTCGTTCGGGGCACCTGTCCCAAGTGCAATGCGACCGAGCAGCCGGGCGACAACTGCAGTGTATGCGGGCATCAATACAGTCCGGCCGATTTGATCGATCCCAAGAGTACTCTGAGCGGTTCCACACCGGAGGTGCGTTCCGCGAAGCATTTATTCATCGAACTGGAGCAGCTGCACGGGTTTCTCGAAGAGTGGACCCAGTCTGGAGATTCTCTGCAGCCGGAGATTGCCAACTATCTGAAGGGCCATTTTCTAGGCGATCCACTCCGTGATTGGGATATCTCCCGCCCTGCGCCCTACTTTGGGTTTGAGATTCCCGATAGCCCAGGCAACTTCTGGTACGTCTGGTTCGATGCCCCCATTGGCTACATGGCTTCGACACGGCAATGGTGCGATCGAACCGGCGCGGACTTCGATTCCTGGTGGAAATCTTCTGATACAGAAATTCATCACTTCATCGGCAAAGACATTACCTATTTCCATACCTTGTTCTGGCCAGGCATGCTCAAGACTGCTGGCTACAATCTACCGACGAAGGTTCACATTCACGGGTTTCTGACCGTTGATGGCGAAAAAATGTCGAAGAGCAAGGGTACCTTCGTCATGGCGCGGACGTACTTGAATCATCTCGATCCAAGCTACTTGCGATATTTCTACGCCACTAAACTTTCGCCGCGTGTGGACGATCTCGATCTCTCGCTCGAAGAGTTTGCGGCCAAGGTAAATACGGATCTGGTCGGTAAGGTGATCAATTTGGCCAGTCGTTCGGCAAAGTTCCTGGCCAAGACCGGCCTTTCCGAAAGCTACCCCGATGATGGCGGGCTCTTTGAGCACGCCGCCGAACAGGGGGATGAGATAGCCGCGGCTTACGAAGCCTGCGACTTTAACAAAGCCATGCGACTGATCATGGCTCTTGCCGATCGAGCCAATCCGTTCGTCGAGGAGAACAAACCCTGGGAGTTGCGCAAAGATGCCGATCAGGCCCAGCGATTGCAGGACGTCTGCACAATTGCTCTCAATTTATTCCGGCAATTGGCGATTTATTTAGCCCCTGTACTACCGCGCCTTGCCCAGCAAACCGGCGATTTGCTGGGAGATCCGATTACCAGTTGGGACCAGGCGAGAACCCCGCTGACGGGCAAGCCGGTTGCCAAATTTAAACACATGCTCCAACGAGTTGAAGAAAAGGACCTGAACGCGATGATTGATGAAAGCAAAGCAGAACAGCCCACAGACCAGGCACCGGCGAGCGATACTTCAGCATCGCGGGAATTCGCCCCGAGCGACTCCTGGAAAGACTCAGGCGACGCACTCGCTGCGGAACCCATGGCTGAGGAGTGTACTTACGACGAGTTCACCAAGGTAGACCTGCGAGTCGCCCGAGTGGTCGAGGCTGAACAGGTACCGGACGCGCGCAAACTGCTGAAGCTGAAACTCAGCCTGGGCGGCGGCGAGTACAAGCAGGTATTTGCGGGTATCAAAGCCGCCTACGAGCCTGAGAAACTCGTCGGACGACTCGTGGTGTGCGTTGCTAATCTTGCGCCACGCAAGATGAAATTTGGCATGAGCGAAGGCATGGTCGTCGCGAGCGGGCCCGGTGGCGAGGAAGTGTTCCTACTCTCGCCAGACGAAGGTGCCGTGCCAGGGCAGCGAGTACATTAGAGGAATTACTCCTCTATTCGGCTATTGCCTCATCGGTCGCGGTTTCGAGTTCTACTGGTTCCTCCTTCACCTCTATCTCAAATACAGCGTTTGTTTGCGGAGGTGCGACTTGAATAAAAGCTGCGTTGTTTGAAGGGTTGTTGACGACGATTTCCACATTGTATTCCCCCAACTCTATGGGTTCGTCATTTTCGTTGTCGCCGGGAGTTCCCTTGTCCTCCTCGGTTTGACTCTTGGGGATTACCACCCTTTTGTTAAATCTACCGATGGAGTTCCAATTGAAGTTGTTGCCAACTGGCTTCTCGTAGATCGTCACGCCAAAGTTATAAGTTCCCGGGTGGACGTCAAATAGCTCGAACTCGCCCTGTTCATTGACTCCGGTCGCATAGCTGCGCCGAAAATCTGGTTGCTGCTGCGCGGCAATAGTCGTGGACGGTGCCCAACCACTGCCTTCAGCAACTGCTTTGCCCCATTGATAGAAGAACCCTCCCGCAGAATTCATCTGTGGAGGCTGCTCGTAGAACTGCACTTGCGCCATCGACCAAGAGACAACCGACTCAAGTTCTTTGTCGACGGTGAATTTGCCTTTCACTCGCCGACCCGTACCTCCAATTTGCACCTGGGCCGTTTCGCCAGACTTGAGATCGACCGGCGTCGTATGTGAATTGGTCGAAATACGTCCAACGCCATTTGCGTTGCCTCCGATAGATACCATTCGGGCAACCGTGGCCGATCCGCTCTTCACTTTCTCAATCGCGAAGTTTCCATGAGCATCGGTATTCGCGTAGTAATTCCAATAGACCTGCGGTCGATCGGGATCGTATCTGGTCGCTGCGAAATTCAAGGAGACTTGCTCGTTGGCCACTGGCTCTGCCCCCGCTTTCGCCACTCCTTGAACTCGAGCCCATTCTTGCAATTGGACGTCTGTTGATTGGTCAAGTTGCTCGCCGCTAAGTTGCCTCCACCCTTGTTCGTGTAAGAAGACGACAAGATATTCACCGTCTGGATACGGTAGCTGGTATTGTCCGTCTTCGTCGGTGACTACTTTCACGCCCTCACTATGCACAGCGGAACCGTTCTGAATGGAAGTCGGACTGTTTCCGCTTGCCATCACCACTTCTACACCCGCTGCGGGAGAACCATCTGGCAAGGTCACTACGCCGCTGGGGCCGGTACCTTTTTCCAGCTTAAACTCCAATTCGACGAGTCCCTCGTCACTCTTAATCCCTCTAGAGACCACAGGCCTATACCCGACTGCTTCAATTCGAACTAAATGTTCGGGACGTGGCTCGGTATATTTCACATTGAACTTGCCTTGCCTACCTTGCTTGATGTTGTAACGCTCCCAATGGATTCGATTGTTTCTGCCGTTGTATCGCATTCCCTGGACGATCTCGAACTTCTCAATGGGGGCATCGGTATCAGCATCGACCACGGTGCCAGTTAGTTCCAGAGGCCAGGGAAGCTCGATTTCGTGTACCTCTCTCCCAGCGGTCAGCTTCTGATTTCGCAGTGACATGTGATCGCCATGCCAAAAGTCGTATTGCATCTCGTCCGTGGGAGCATGCTTCCAAACACAAAGCCCTTCGCTATCGGTACGAGATGGCATGCCGAGTTGATAAAGCGTTCGCTGACCACGCCAGGTATCGGCAACAACTCCAACTCCCGCGATTGGCTGGCCATCGGGATCGGTTACCCGGATTCTCATCGGCTTGCCCCGATCGAGTTGGATATCGACCGGTTCCATGCCAGATACTGTTGGCAATACCTTCAACTCGGGTGCATAGTCGGGAGAATAGACAGTCATCACAACACTGCCAGGGAGCAGGTTGCCGAACACATAATTGCCCTTGTCATCGGTAAATTGTTCGTGATCCTTGGAACCCAGGTTGCTCCCCAGTGCGATCTTGGCCCCTTCGACAGGCATCCCGAGTGAGTCGGTCACTGTACCTCGTAGCTCAATGCCTTTCTTCAAGACGAGTACATGATCTTTCGCTCGCAGCTGATCGTAGGTCACTGGATGACGCATGTTGTCGTCCAGATAATCGGGATGGGAAACTTTCAGGAAGACGTTTATTTTCTTGTCGGGAGCTTTGGCATAGTTCCAGCGGCCTTCGGAATCGGTCGAACCAAGCTCACCACTGATTGTCGCTGCCAAAACTCCGCGGGTCATTCGATCAAGCGGGTTACTGGCCACGACGGTCGCACCCTCGACTGGCTGACCCTGCTCGTCGTGAACAATGCCACCAATCTCAACTGCTTTTTGCATTTTGATGGTGTACTCGGTGGGAATAGTCTGGTCTCTCGACCATGAGACAACTGTCGAAGCGAATCCCTCGCAATCGACTTTCAGTTGCAGTCCATTTCCACCGCTGGAGGGCACGTTTAGGGAAACAATGCCTTCGTCACTTGCCATCATGGGAAAACTTATTCCGTCCATCGTCACTTCTACACCCGCATCGCTGGGTGCATTTCCCTCGGAATCCACAAGCTTGACCTCTAAGTACTTGAAGCCCGAATCACCCTGTTGGGCTTGAGCTGCCGAAATCAGCATAGCCAGTGTGCACAGAGCCGCAGTTCCGCAAGCGATGAATGTGGCTCTAATCTTGCTAGTGATAGGCATGACCACTGCTCCCGAGAGTGAGTGACGCAAATGGTAAGTTACGACCCTAAGACCTAGGACTGAGAACCTCCAAGATTTCAAACTATGCGATTGATCTTTGAGATACAACATGCCAGCAAAAGGTTCCCCAGGAGGAAGCAAACTCCTCGTTCCGAAGACCTTAGTCGCCGGTAATCTGGAAATCACGCGAAAAACTCTGGAAGTTCCGCTGAAGCCTTATGGGAGGCAGAGGCGGGTATTCCCCTTAGAGCCAGAGCTTGAGTCGTCCATCAAGCATATCTGGAAACGCACGATGCACGGTTCGCTCTACCACTCGTGGGTGGTAACGCGTGCTGAGATGGGAAGCGACAATCAACTCGTTCTGGAATCGGTCGCTCCGCTCGACAAAGTCATCCAGATGCATATGCCCGAATTTGTGGATTTTGTCTTTGCGATGTTCGGGCGCGACGAATGTCATTTCACAGATGAGCACTTTGGCTTGGTACATGGCCGGGCAGTCGTCCAAACCTTTGGGAGCGGTGTCGCCTGCGTAAGCCAAGAGAGGCTGTCGAATCTCGTCAGTGACCTCTTCTCCGCTCAATCGAAGATCGCGAATCTTGTCTCCCGGCAAGTTGCGATACTCAGGCTTCAGTTTGTTGCGACGCTCCCAGACAACGTAACCGAGCGAAGGAACTGTATGCTTGGTTGCGGAAGTGGTAACCACCAATTCCCGCGAAAGCTCGATCTCCTGATCAGGTTCTAGAGGGACCAACTCGCAAGGCATCCGCCCTCGATCCATTCGGCTAAACAAATGCATGATCCGCTGGCAAGGTTCCACCAGGCATTCTGGCAAATAGATGGTCGGTGGTTCCATCTTCATCATCCGACGACGGGCAACATAGATAGGCAGTGCGGCGATGTGATCCAAATGGCCATGCGAGACGAACCAAGATTCGGTGCCCATAAACGACCAAGGCTGGGCCCCCAGGTCGAAGCCGATTTTCAGCTCCGGGATCCGCCAATACGTTTGGACGGCAGCGCGCGAGTAGCCCTCGATCGTCAGACCGTTGTGCTCAAGCGTTTGGACCGGGGCATTTTCGACCATCTTGGTTCCTAAGGGTGTGGCTATCAGTGGTGGCTGGAGCGTGGTTGCGAATCACCCATCGTAGATCGCAGAACACGTTTCGGAAAGGCTTGGCTAGCGGAGAGACAAGAGATGGGAGTCCAGTGTCGAGAGAAATCCGGCTAGGATCGTGAACTATTCAAGCTGGTCCCTAGGCGATCGATTCTCGCTGCTACAGATTCCTCGGCGGACCCTGACAGGACAGGTGGCTAACCCGCCTCTCGTCCCTCAATGTTCAACTCTTGTCTATCTAGAACCCAGATTTCGCCGAACAGATCTTCTTGTTCGACGTGCACGTGGTGATGACGAATGAGCTCCAAAATCGCCAGAAATATCCCGACTAGCTTCGAGCGATGCATGTCGGCTTCAAAGAGACTGGTGAATGCAATGCGTTGCTCCGAACTGAGCCGCTTGCGAATCAGTTCCATGTAGACTTCGATTGGCGTATCGTCGTAGAGAATACTCGAGGGCTGCGCGGCCGCATTGTCTCGAATGACTCGCGCAAACGCACTTACAAGGTCCCACATCTCCACTTCTTGGATCGGCTGCTCGGCTGCCTCGACCCGCTCGGTCGGCAAGTCGTTCGGTCGGCGGGTAAACCTCCGCTGCCATTGGTGGCCGCGCTCTTCGAGCAAACTAGCTGCGTCTTTGTACTTCTTGTATTCCAGCAGTCGCTGCACAATGTCGTCCCGGGGATCTTCGAGTTCCTCTTCCTCTTCTTCCTGTCGGGGGAGCATCAGCTTCGACTTGGCTTCCATCAATCGGGTTGCCATCTCCAGAAAATCACCGACTGCGTTGACGTCGATCGCTTCGATCACCGTGATCATTTCCAAGTACTGCTCGGCAACCCGCGCGATTGGAATATTCAAGACGTCCAATTCGTGTTTGCGCACCAGATACCACAGCAGGTTTAGTGGACCTGAGAACATGTCGAGTTGAACTCGGAAGCGCATGGCAGATCGTCGGGGGATTGGTGAGGCAAAGCGAAAGATCTTGGGCGGCGGATTATGGCGGTTCCCACCGGCTAAGGCCAGATCAGCTTGCATCGACCAAAATCCGCTTGCAAGGCCAAGAGCAGCTATGACTGAGCCGACGGCGCAAGCCGCGGGTAGCGTAAAATTAGGCGTTATCCTGATGCTACTCGACGCTAGCGCGTTCGGCTCCCTAATTTTGAAGCGCGTGCTATTTCAGCATGCAAAGGGAGCGCAGCAAAAAAGGCGAGGCCCGTAGACCCCGCCTTTTTCTTATTTTACGACATCAACTATCTCAGCCACGAACGCGGACATCGCCGCGACGCGTGACCACTACCTTGACGGTATGGCCGCAGCCAGCCCAGGTGTAGGTGCCAATTTGGCGACCGAACAAACCTGTTCGCCAGCAAACCGAAGGTGCTTCGGTGCAGCAGCCAGGCACGCACACAGAGACGACCTGCGAGCAGCAACTGCAAGGCGGTGCGACGGTCAATGTGGTGTGAATTGGCGGAGGTGGACAGCAGCACGCCGCGCCACCGCAAGCCTCAGCCGAACTCACCGAACTAGTCCATACGGCAACGGCTACCACGATGGCAGCCAGCCCAGAAAAACGAGACATATGGTTCTCCCCTCTAGTTAAACGAAATGGCTGAAGCCTCTCCTAACGGAGCAACTTCAGCGCCCTCTTGTCCTTAAGTCTATTTTAAGTCGCCCGGGAATCAAATTGGTGAGATGCGTTTTGTCCAGAATTTTCGACAAAAAACGCTGTCTCAGCCTCAGATCGCCTAATTCCAAAGTCGTTCCTCCGATTTGCGCAGTCGCCACGCGGGGTACCCTGCCATCTCCTACAGCCGTCACAATCCCACGAAAGCTTGGTGAACGAATGGGAATTGGCTCATTCTCTCCCCGCCCTCAAGCATTCGGACCAGCCCGGGGCACGCACGTAAGCTACGTTCCAGTAAAGTCTGAAATCTATCTCTATTGTTTGTTCAGAGGAATTGGCCATGAACACGAATACTCAGTCCGCTCGCAAATCGCTGCTCGTCGACAAGAAGGCCCAAGGGGCCATCATCTGGAGATGCACCGCTCACTGGTTCATCTTTATTGCCGGAGCAGGCTTCGTTTCCTTCCTTGTGCAGGTATGCATGGACCCGTTCGCAGGGTTTAGCGCCAACGTAAGCAGTGCATTCCGCTCGTTTGTGCCAATTCTGCTCACACTCGCGGCGTTTCTGCCTGTGTTTGTTTACGACTATCTCAAGCTGTCTCATCGCATTTTCGGCCCCGTCTACCGAATTCGCGACATGCTCCAGAACGCAGAGGAGAATCAGCCACTCGAGCCACTTCAAGTTCGCGAGGACGATACCCATGCCGCGTTGGTCGAAGATCTCAATTCGCTGGTGCACATGGTGAATCAGTATCGAGAAGCTGAAAAAATCTTCTCGAAAGCGAAATCGCCGGCAGCCGAAACGGATTCCAAAGTCGCTTCAGAAACGACGGAAGAACCCCAAGCAGCCCACTGAGATCCTTGCGATTAGCAAACTTGGCTCACCCCTTGAATCTCCCCACCGAATTGAGAGATATCGATAATGAGATTTAAAAGAACCCGACAAAATCAGCGGCGACGCGGCATTGCCATCACGGAACTGGCCGTCTGCCTGCCCGTTCTGCTGCTGATCTCCATCAGCGTAATCGAACTGGCCACACTGATATTCGCCAAGCAGGCGCTCACCATTGCGGCCTACGAAGGTGCTCACCGAGCTGTTCAACCTGCTGCAACTGCCGCGGATGCAACCGCTGCGGCCCAAGCAATTCTTGACCAGCGACGGATCACCGGGGCGCAGATTACCGTGACGCCTGCGAATCTGGCTGCCGTCAACATCGGAGATTTTTTCACCGTCCAGGTCACGGCACCAGCAGCTCCCAACACGATCGGAATCTTTCAGCAATTCGCGGGGATCACCCTCGATTCACAAGCTGTCGCCATGAAAGAAACAGAGTCCCGTTAATCCTGATAGCCCATCGATCCACTTTCGCAATTCAAGCAAAAGTAACTTGAGCAAAAACTAATGAACACCAATAAACAACGAAATCAATTGTTTTCGAATTTCAGATTTGCGACGCATCGTCAGGGAGCAATCCTGGTGCTGTTTTGCGTACTGCTTCCCATTATCCTGCTGATCGCTGGCTTTGGGCTGTATATCGCCAAAGCTCAGTTGCTCCGCAGCGAGCTACGAACCGCGACAGACTTTGCTGCTCGGGCAGGAGCCAAGCGGCTGTCGCTCGATCAGTCGCAAGCCTCTGCGATCAACGCAGCGATCGATGCCGCGTCGCGGAATAATGTTGCTGGCAATGGCCTAGTCTTAGATGCCGCGAACATCACCCTTGGCGAATCGCGTCAGCAAGGCGGTCCACTGAGCCGATTTCAATTCAGCCCCGGCGGCACTCAGATCAACTCTGTGCAGGTCGATGGCAATATTACAGCGAACGATCCTGTGATCGGTTTGTTCGGGCGACTAGCAGGCATACCCGTGCAAGACTATCGTCTCCCGGCCACTGCCACGAACCTGGATCGCGACATTTGTGTGGTGATCGACCGCTCCGGTTCGATGACCCAACCAGTAAACAGCACCAACAACGGAACACTAGAGCCCTGTGGCCCGCTCGCCAACGACACCCGGTTTGCCGCTCTTTCGCGTGCGGTCGACGCCTTTATCGACGAGCTGAATGCCACCCCGCAAGACGAGCTGATTTGCCTGGCCTCGTATAGCAGCCCCGTCAACATTCGCTGTCGATGTTGTCCCGGCGGGCCTCAACCCTGTTCGCAAACTTCGACCCGCTGTCGCGGAGCGACAAGTCACTTTATCACCTTCCCGCAGGCGTCGATTCACAGCAATCTCTCAGCCAACGCCGCGGCGTTACGCGGTCCTATCGACTCGATGCTGCAACAAGGCATCGGTGGAAGTACGGCCATCGGCTCGGGGCTTGCTGCTGGCTTGCAGGCTGTCAAAGGTCCCGGTGCACGACCCTTCGCATTTCCGACTGTTGTGCTGATGACCGACGGCGTCCACAACCGAGGCACCAGCCCTGACGTCATCGCTCAGCAAGCGGCAACGGACGGAATTGTGGTACACACCATTACCTTTAGCCGCGGTGCCAATCAATCGTTGATGCAGGATGTAGCTCGAATCACTGGCGGTACCCATCGTCATGCCGACAACGAAAACGACTTGGCCGAAGCCTTTCGAGAAATCGCGCGTTCGCTACCCGTGATGCTCACCAACTAGATTCCATTTGGATCAAATAAGACAATGATATTCTCAAAGAAACGTCGTGGAGTCGCCGCCGTAGAATTTGCATTCGCGGCGCCCGTCTTCATTCTGGTACTCCTGACTGTCTTCGAGTTTGGCTGGCAAGTGGTCATTCGGCATACTGCCGACAATGCTGCCTACGAAGCGGTCCGCGTGGCCATCGTGCCCGGTTCAACGGCCGACGAAGCCGTAGCCGAAGCGACTCGCATCATGCAAATTGTGGGAGCCCGTTCCTTCAACGTGACCGTCAACCCAGCCGTGCTAGATGAGAATACCCAGCAGGTAGAAGTGGTGGTGGATGGAGCCTTTGCCAACAACGGCATTATCGCCTCAAAGTTCTTGCAGGGAATTACCTTCCGGTCGAATTCCGAGATGCTGACGGAACGTCCGCGACGCAACTAGTGCGGATGAAAATATTCTTTGCGCTGGCTCGATAACGTTGCTTAGGACTATGAATCTGAAGCAACTTTGAATTGACTGCCGCAGGGTGGTGCCTTTAGGCCCACCTAGAGTGAGAATTTGACATCATCCCCTTCGGTGTGCCGCCGCGTTGCTATGGCACACCCTACGAACGGTTCACTTCATATGGGGGTTTCTCCGACGCGCAGCGTCATATGCCCCCTCTCCCCCGAAGCGTGGTTGATGTAATCTTAGTCAGTCGAGTTCAACTTCTCTGTAACCGGGGAGAGGGGGCAAATAGCGCTTCGCTTTTTAGCTTGCATCCCAAAGCGTGAAACACCGAACGCATACTCTCCACGACAATCGGCTAGGCCTACGGCGAGAAAGTGAGAGCGGGTGAAGGGAATCGAACCCTCGCCTAAAGCTTGGGAAGCCGATGCTGAACACCACTAATTCCCGTAGTTTAGCGGTCTCTGCACTACATTTCTGGGGTGTCTTGCACTACAATTCGTGTATCTAAGGCAACTTCAATGCACGTATTGTAAGGCCCCAGCCATGCCAAGCAACCAACGTAAACCACGCGTTCCGACCCTCAAGTACACCAAGAGTCGCAACATTGGTTGGCACGTCTCCTTTCGTGACCCAGTGACGGGTACGCCGCGAAAACACCGCTTCGGAATGGTCAGTCTTCAAGAAGCGGAAAAGGCGTACCACGAGTGGGTCGCGGCCCATCTTTGCGGTCAAACGCCAAGCGTCAAGCTAAAGCGGCGAAAGAAGCTTGACCTTCATTCGATAGCGGCCAAACCAAGTGCCGAAGGGGTTACGGCTGAGATTCTAGAAGGCAGCCTATTGCACATTACGTCAGGGCTTCTCCGCTATGAGGAGTCGCGTGTTCGGGGCAATGGAGAGGGCCGTCGTCAGGGAAGTATTACCCGAGCCGTGTACGACCAGCGAAAGGTCTATGCTCAAGAAATACTCGAATTCCTCAACATTCGACATGGGCAAGGAGCCATTGGTCGGATGATGCTGGACCATCTCGGATTGGATGACGTGGAGGCGTACAATCGAGCGATATTTGAGGCCGGTTATTCCTCGTCACAGGTCACGAAGCGATTGCAATTCATGAAGGCGATTATCGACCGTGCGGGGCGGCCTGAGCACGGTGGGCAGGTGCTAGGTTGGAATTGGAGTTCGCGAGACGTTCTTCACGGCAAACCAGCCAAGAAGCGAAAGCTTCCGACTCTCAAACAACTACAGCTCGTTTTAGGAGAATGTGGTCCACGCGAGACAGCGATGGTTTGGACCGCGATTGGCTGCGGATTTGGGCAACGCGACCTGGCCGCCATTCGAGTTGGCCAGTTCGATAAGAAGGGCTACGACCTAAGAAGGGGTAAGACGGGTGTTGAGCGATATGGCGAGACTCCGCCCTTGGTTTGGAAGGTAATGCAAGATTACATAAAGCAGACGAAGCGAGCTAAAGGCGAATTGCTGTTTCGCACGGTGAAAGGAATGGCAATTGTGCATGAGCACGCAGACTCGGTCACTCAATGGTGGTCGAAGCTTCTCAAACGGAAGGGTAAGGCCTGTAAGGGTATGGGTGGCTTCTATACGCTTCGTCATCTTGGGGCAACTGAATTTGGGGCAAGGCCAGGATGCTCCATTAGCGAAGTGAAACGCTGGTTAGGGCATTCTGCAAGTTCAGACATGGCGGATGTCTACATGAAACCCATATCGCCCGAGAATCGCGAAGTTATAGAATGGATTGGTAATGCCCTCCGTTCCGGCAATGCAGACTTTCCAGACAAAGACAAAACATAATTGCATAGAGAGCGGGTGAAGGGAATCGAACCCTCGTATCTTGGTTGGGAACCAAACGCTCTGCCATTGAGCTACACCCGCTTGGACAGATTCTATTTTATCGTCGTCCTGCATAATCACAACGGATGCATTTGAACACCCGATTAGAGATGAAATGCCGGGCCGAGCGGCCTGGTTGGGCCGCCCGACTCGGCGAGGCCGACTTAGGTGAACTCGGCGAGGTCCGGATGAACCAAGAAGGTTCCAGGAGTTTGAACGCGGCTATGTAGCCGTGATTTCTCCCACGCCTCAACGTCGGATACTCGGGCGTAGCGGATACGACCACGCTGCTCATAGGGGAGTTCTCCCGAGAGCATGGCTTTGACTACGACCTGACGACGCATGCGTTGTTGTTTCCGAATGTCCTCTACCGTAAGCCAGCGAACCGGTTGCTTTTGGCACCCGGCGGCGGCCATGAGCCCTCCACAACAAAGAGTGCCTTCAACGCTAAACATCCGACGCCGAACGGCGACCACCAGGCCCGGATGCAAGCCTACTACACGCTAGTGTACGCTCTAAGGTCGAATTTGGTCAAACTGCGACTCTCAAACGTCGAGTCTGCTAATTCGAGTTACTGAAACAGTTCGACGTAATCTAAGTTGACGTACGTGACGCCAGATGCCTTGTATTGATCTGCCAGTTAGAGCAGCGATATTCATCAGGGAATACTTCCTGACACACGAGGGCAGCAAAAGCTGAGGAATCCCATTCATCTGACAAGGGATGCCATAATAAGCCGTCCAGATAGGTCTGGCAGTTTTGAATCACTGCTGTGTAAGCGTCACCTACTTCATCAAATAATTGAGGTCCATCTGTAACGATATGACTGAGGCCACCGACGGTCAATGACCAGAATCCAAATGCAATGCTACGTACAGAGTGACTCTTGCGTAAAGTGAGATCTCCAGTTGAGATGGCATTACGAATGATTGTCTCTGTAAGTTTGACACATAGCAATTCTTCACATTCGTAGGCTGCTTGGTGCTGGGGAGTGACTTTTCGAATCAGTGATGCGTCCCGAAGTAGACTTTCTATGCGAAAATAACATGGGTGAAGCTGTGCGAACAGGACGGATGCGATCCCTACTGCAAAGATGCGTTCGCGTGAATTTTCACTGTAACCTGTCGCTCGAAGGAACAGTTGGTGTCGTTTACGAACCAGTTCTCCAGCAAGCGACATCAGAATATCTTCTTTGCTCTTGAAATGGGTGTAAATCGTGCCCTTAGAGTACTCCATTTCCTCAGCGATGTGGTCCATGCTAAGTGCAGTGTATCCATGCTCCAAAAGATGACGCTTTGCAATATCGAGAATCAGTCGTTCTCGGTTCTTAATCTGACGTTGTTTGCGATCTTGAGTTGACATTGCCTTGCCAATTGAAGGGGGACTATCACGTTGCTTGTCATTGCTTTGGTCGGTTAGGTAGTAAATCCCCATCTCTAGTTAATAATGTAATACCTCTGCTTCTCATTTCCCACTCTTCAAGGCAGAATCTGAATCGACCTGAACTGCCACTGTTGACAAGGTCTTGTCGAACCAATCTGCCATTACCTGGACTTCTTCGGAGATAGATGGCCAGGGGTGCCCGCCCTCTTTTTTGACGATCAATTCTGCGTGAACGTCAGCATTCTTTAGTGCCTCTACCATAACCTTCGACTGTTGTAGTGGCACCATAATGTCGGCATCACCGTGAATGAATAGAAATGGTGGTGATTTCGACGTGACGAGTTGGGTGGGTGAGTATTGTGTGATCCTACTTTCGATAGCTTCGTCATCCAAATCACCTAAACCTTCTGGAAATAGTAGCTGCCGAACTGTCTTTGCAAACATGCCGTCAGATCGGACGTCGATCTTGATCGGCCCGATTCTCATCAGGTCGGTAGCCGGGAAAAAAACTCCAACCGCTTTGATGTGAGTGGCAGGGCTGTCTTCTTTTGCGGTGACTGCCGTCATGCAAGCCAAGTAACCACCCGCCGAGGCTCCCATCAGTCCCAATCGGTCAGGGTCGATATTGTACTCCTTCGAGTGATTGATGATCCAAGCGATTCCTTTCCCGATATTGTCGAGCATATCGGAAGCACTGAATTTGGTAGCCGATCCGGGACGTAGGGCGTAGACTGTATAGCCCTGTCCGCACATAACGTCGAAGAATCCCCCCTTCTTGTGGTCGTTAATCTTTCCTCGATCGGAGTGCATAGCTCCGCTGGCTATGTCGATAACTCCCAACCCGTTTTTGTTGCCTATAGGCGTGAAAATGTCCATCACGAGGCCAATTCCATGGACTTCGCCATAGACAACATTTTTATGCTGTGTATAAGTTTCTTCGGCACACACGGCGTATGAGGCGGCAAAGACAAGACAATTAGTAACAATCGATTGTGAGAGAAACTTAGGCATTCGATATTCCTTGTAGTTAGATTGCGTTGAGAAGTTTCACTGACTGCATCAGCGGAACAGCACTTTCGGAGGCCGACACTCTATCCAGTTGAGCTACGTGGACAAAGGGTTTTTCTGATGTCTTGCACTACAGTTCTTGAGAATTCTGCACCACAATTCCCGCAGGACACTACATTGCTAGCCAGCAATTCCACCGCAAGTCATTCCAAAAACTACCTGACAACAAATTTTACTCATACCCGCAAAATGCCGCAAGAACCAAGTGCTGCAACTGAGATACACGGAGACCCGCAACATCGGCTGGCATGTGTCAATCGTGCCCCAAATACAGGCACACCACGCCGTCATCGGTTTTGGGATGACTAGCCGTGAAGCGGCTGATGCAGACTACCACGAATGGATAGCAGTTCACTTGCATGGCGAAACGCCGTCCAGCAAGACGAAGTCATCTCGAAGAAAGCTCGACTTGCAAAACCGAAGCAAGCGACGTAACGGCAGAAGGAATCGAAGGAAATCTTGTACATATCATAACCGGTTTTCTGAACTACGAAGAAACAAGGGTTGGGGCCAATGACGGAGTTCGCCGAAAAGGGACCATTACTCGCAAGACCTTTGAAACCAGAAAGCAGTTCGCACAGGAGTTTCTTCAGTTCTTGAATTATCGCTACGGACAAGGTGCTGTTGCAAGGATGATGCTGGCAGACTTTACCATGCAAGATGTTGAGGCCTTCAATCGATTGCTGGTGACAGTAGACTATTCTTCTTCACAAGTCAACAAGCGTCTTCGTCTCGTGAAAGCAATTATCGACCGGGCAGGACGTCCGGAACATGGAAGCCATTTGCTTTCATGGAACTGGATGTCACGCGATGTGAGCCATGGAAAGCCTGCCAAACGGCGAAAGCTCCCCGACACTGACTCAGCTTAAAATTGTCCTTCAGCATTGCGATTCGCAACGTACTGTAAATAGTCTGGATGGCAATCGGCAGTGGTTTTGGCCAACGTGAACTCGCCCAAGTACGTATCAAGCAATTCGATAAGAATAGCTACGACCTGAGACGGGGCAAGACTGGTATTGAGCGATATGGCGAAACTCGCCCGATGGTCTGGCGGGCTATTCAAGATTATCTTCGTGAATCAAATCGGAGTGAAAGCAAGTAGTTATTCCTCACGGAACAGGGCATGCCTCTTGTCCATGGCAATTGTGATTCGGTTTGTCTGTGGTGGACGAAATTGCGAGTCAAGCTAGGAGACGACTGTGAAAGTATGGGAGGCTTTTACTCTCTTCGCCATCTTGGGGCGACTGAGTATGGGGCACGTGCAGGTTGTTCTATTGGCGCAATGAAGCGTTGGCTTGGACACTCAGCCAGCTCACAGGTTGCCGACGTTTACATGAAGCCAGTTGCTCCAGAAGACCGTCTACTGATTGAGTGGGTCCGAAAGTGCTTGAAGTCCACCAAGGCCGACTTAGGTGAACTCGGCGAGGTCCGGATGAACCCAAGGTGGTTCCGGGAATGGCATCTCGACTTAGCCGTGATTCTTCCCACGCCTCAACGTCGGATAATCGGGCGTAGCGGATACGGCCACACTGCTCGTAGGGGAGTTCACCCGAGAGCATAGCATTGACTACGACCTGACGACGCATGCGTTGTAGATTCCGAATATCCTCAGCAGTAAGCCAGCGAATCGGGTGCTTTTGGCACCCGGCGGCGGCCATGAGCCCTCCACAACAAAGAGTGGCTTCAACGCTAAAGCATCTGACGCCGAGCGCGACCACCAGGCCCGGATGCAAGCCTACTGCACTCTAGTGTAGGGTCGAGAGGCAGTCTGCGTCAAACTGAGAGCTGGGTGAACGGCAGACTTGATATTCTTGTGATGGAGACCATAACTGGTAACATTTGAATACCTGTGAGGCTGGATGTGAACCCAAGAAGGGAAAACCATGGCAAGCCGTGCCTGGACGAGCCTCAATTGGACTCTGCCATGGTTAAGGACCATCAGGTTTCCGCCGGAACTCGCCGTCTGGTTGAGGAAAGAAACTCCCAACCAGCGGCGTTGCATTAGTCGATCTCGTGGAGGAATGATGTTGAAAATCCATGCCTCAGTCAATGCACAAGGTCGTCCGGGTCTGGCTTGCTGCTGTGCTCACGACCATGAACTGAATGTCCACACAATCCAGACCAGCAGCGAAATCGTCAAGCTCTTCGAGATCGCCGAGATGGCCAGCGAGGGTGAGGAACGCACGACCTTCCGCGAGTTGATCGCCAACGTCAAGAAGAACGCTCCGTTCCTCGATGGCCTGCTCTTCTACAAGCGGACCGCGCTGCCCGCAACCTCTTCGATTACGTCGAACTCGAATGGATGGAGTCGGAATACAATCTACCGTTCATCTCTGTGTCGCAGCCGCACATCAGGTTCGGCGGCCTCTGTTGGGACGCACCAGTCGGATGAGTTTCGCGTTCATTCATTCGGCATGCGTAGTTGCCGGCGTTCGCCACTCGCTCAAATGCTGCATGACGACATAGAAAAGCGGTACGAAGAAGACAGCGAGCACCGTCGAAGTGATCATTCCACCGACGACGGCCGTTCCCAAAGACTGCTGGCTAGCGGCCCCCGCACCGTTGGCCATGACCAGCGGGACCACGCCCAGAATAAAGGCGAAAGATGTCATCAAAATGGGGCGAAAACGCAGGCGTGACGCCTCGACCGCCGCTTCGTGAATACTACGCCCGTGCATGCGCAACTCGCGTGCGAACTCGACAATGAGAATTGCATTCTTACTTGCAAGGGCGATAATCAGCACCGTTCCAATTTGTGTGTACACATTGTTGTCCATTCCCCGGAACCAGACTCCCGCCACCACACCCAGCATCCCAATGGGCACCACCAGAATCACGGCCAGTGGAAGGATCCAGCTCTCATATTGAGCGGCGAGGACTAGGTACACGAGCAAAACCGCCAAGGCGAACACGAAGAGCGCTTGTCCGCCCACGAGTTTTTCCTGATAGGCCATGCCGGTCCATTCGGAGCCCATCGTTGACGGAAGAACGTCGCGTGCTACTTTTTCCATTGCCTCCAGGGCATCGCCGGAACTTCGTCCCGGAGCCGACGAACCGATGATTGATGCGGTCGGATAAAGATTGTACCGGTTGATCACCTGCGGTCCGAAGGCTTCGTCAATGGTGAGCACTGATCCGATCGGGATCATTCGCCCGTTGGCGTTGCGGACGCGCAGACGGTACACGTCGTCGGCCGAATCGCGAAATTGTTGCTCAGCTTGAAGGCGGACCTGATAGGTACGACCAAACTTATTGAAATCGTTGGCATAAAATGATCCCAGGTTGGCCTGCAAGGTGCTGTAAACGTCGTCAAGATCCAAGTCCAGCTTTTGGGCTTTTATTCGATCCACGTCGGCGAACAATTGGGGTACTCCCGCACGAAAAGTCGTCTGCATGGGGCCAAGTTCCGGACGGTTTTTTGCGGCCTGGAGAACGTCTTGAAGGCGCTGGAACAGTTCTTCTCTGCCCACGCCTGAACGGTCTTCAATCTGGAACTGGAACCCGCCCGACTGGCCCAATCCTCGGATTGCAGGAGGAACAATGGGAAAAATAATGGCTTCGTGAAATTGCCCCATCTCACGCCGTAGCCTAGCGACGATCGCCTCCTGTTTGAGTTCCGGGTCGGAACGCTCGCCCCAGTCCTTAAAGACCGCGAAGGCCGTGGCGGCATTGGGAGCAGTCGTTCCATCCAGAATCGAGAGCCCACCGAGGACCAACCAGTTGTCGATGGCCGGTTCGCTGGAAAACACCTTGTCCAGCTTGTCAACGACCGCCCTCGTTCGCCCCTGAGACGCGCCGTCTGGCAATTGAACGCTCACCAACACATATCCTTGATCCTCTGTCGGCAGGAAACCTGTGGGGAGGGAGAAATACCACCAGGTGGTGCCACCGATCAGTCCAAAAAAGAGCAGCATCGCGACCACGGCGACGCGGAGGAACTGATTAAGGATCCACACGTAAACCGTTTCGACCCATCCATACACACGGTTGAATCCGCGGACGAAGAGGTTCCGCTTTTCAGGTAGTGGGCGAAGATAGGTCGCGCACTGCACGGGCTTCAGGGTCAGAGCGTTGATGGCGCTGAGGACAGCGGTCACGGCAATGGTTAGCGCGAATTGTCGGTAGAGTTGACCGGTGATGCCACCGAGAAAGGCAGCGGGAAGAAACACGGCCGTGAGCACCAGTGTGATGCTAATGACCGGTCCTGTCATTTCCTCCATCGCCTTGATAGATGCATCGCGTGGCGTCAGTCCTCGCTCGATGTGGTGCGCCGCGTTCTCCACAATCACGATGGCGTCGTCCACGACAATTCCGATCGCCAGCACGACTCCGAACAAGGTGAGGAAATTAATGGTGAATCCCAGAAGCGGCATGACAGCGAATGCGCCGATGATTGTGACCGGAACGGTTGTCGCGGGAACCAGCACCGCTCGCCAGTCGTGCAAGAAGGCGAGAATCACCAGTAGGACGAGGACTCCGGCTTCAATCAAGGTATGGTACACGCCTTCGACGCCAGCCTCGACAAACTTCGTCGTATCAAAGGGAATCGCATAATCCAAACCAGCTGGGAAATCCTGCTTGAGGTGCTCGATCGACTCGCGGACATTGTCCGCGACTTCCAGTGCGTTCGCGCCGGGTAATTGATAAATGAGAATGCTCACGGTCGGCGTGCCCGATCGGACACTAAACGAGTCGTAGGATTGGCTCCCCAATTCAACACGGGCCACGTCGCGGAGATACGTTACTCGCCCGCGCTGTTTCTTGATGATAATCTCTTCGAATTGTTCAGCCTCGCTAAGTCGGCCAAGTGCGGTCACGGGTAGTTGCAGCAATTGGTTTTCCGGCGCAGGCGCCTGACCAATTTGACCGGCCGCTACCTGTACGTTTTGATCCCGGAGGGCGGCAATCACGTCCTGTGTTGTCAGATTGCGAGCGCTCAGTCGCTCGGGATCGAGCCAGACCCGCATGCTATAGTCTGTTCCCCCGCGGGCAACCACATCACCGACGCCCGAAACGCGGCTCAATTCGTCACGGAGCCGCAAGGTCGCGTAGTTCGCCATGAAAAGGCTGTCGAATGTCTCATCGGGAGAAACAAGCGAGATGACCAGGATGATGTCGGTCGATTGCTTCTTAACGGAGATTCCCTGTCGGCGCACTTCCTCTGGAAGAAGCGGTTCCGCAATCGCGACGCGGTTTTGAACCAGTACCTGAGCTGTGTCTAAGTCGATGCTAATATCGAATGTAATGGTCAGCGTGTAGGAGCCGTCTGCCGAACAATTCGACGACATGTATAACATCCCTTCGACACCGTTCACTTGCTGCTCGATGGGAGCGGCGACGGTGTCCGCCACGACGCGTGCATTGGCACCAGGATAGAGAGTGGTCACCTGGACTGTGGGCGGAGTAATCTTGGGGTACTGTTCGACTGGAAGATTGTACAAAGCTACCACGCCGAGAATCACCATGATGATGGCGATGACATTGGCAAAAACGGGACGGTCAATAAAAAATTTGGAAAGCATGGAATGCTAAACCTCTTTAGCCCGCACTAGGGTGGTTCAATGCAGCGCCGATGCGCAACGGTGTTACTTGCGCTCCGATGGCTTCTGCAACGGTGTGCCCGCCACAGATACGACTTGATCCGGCTCGACAAGTTGGGGAGCGACTTTGGCCCCAGGACGGGCTTTTTGAAGGCCGCTCACAATGACCCGATCCTTGGCGGTCAACCCTTCGCGAATCGGTAAGAAACCCCTGTGTTCCAGATTTACCTCGATGTGGACTGGTCGCTGCTCAACGGTGTTGTCGGTCTTGACGACAAGCACATAGCGACCACGTTGGTCGGCGGCGAGCGAAGTTTCGGGGATGAGCAACCGTGGCTTGGGCGGACCGACTGGAATCTGGATGCGGGTGAATAACCCTGGAACCAACTTTCTGTCCGGATTGGGCAACATCCCGCGAACGAGAACGGTTCCCGTTTCAGATTCGACGTGGTTATCCCGGAAGTTGATTACTCCAGCGTGAGGATAGCCCGATTCCGTTTCCAGACCGATGGAGAGCTGCGCCTGCACCAGCGACCACGACGGAGACTGTACCTGATCCGTCTGCTCTAATTGGAGCAGATCGCGCTCCGGAATTTCGAAATGGACATAAATCGGATCCATCCTAACGATGGTTGTCAACAGTGTCGGTTCGTTGTAACCGACCAGGTTGCCCATCGTCATGAGCGTACGCCCGACACGACCTGAAATGGGCGCATGGATTTTCGTGTAACTCAAACTGAGTTCCGCCTGCTTGAATGTGGCGCGGGCTTTTTGCAACTCCGCCTTAGTGACCGCCAATTTGGTCTGTTTCGATTCCCAAGTCTCTTTCGATGTCGCGTTCTGAGCAAACAGTTCCGACGAGCGTTTTGCTTCGGACTGGGCGAGTTGTAACTCCTGTTCGAAGCGTGCAATCTCTGCTAGCTTTTCGTCGACCGCCGCCTGATACTCCCTGGGATCAAGTTCGTAGAGCAGTGCCCCCTGTTTCACTTCGGCTCCTTCCTCGAAGTGGATTTCTTGTAGTACACCGCGCACCCGCGCCCGAATAGAGACCGTCTCGACAGCTTCGAGATGCCCTGTGTATTCGCGTGTCTCGGCCAACGGACGCTCGACCGGATGGCTCACGAGCACCTTTGGCGGCGGTGGCGCGATTGCCGCAGGACCCGCTTGGTCTTCGCCCTTGCATCCCGCGAAGCCAAATACTGCGCCTGCCAACAACACGGCCGACCAAAGGCGGCCGGGCCAGCTCCGACCAGCCATATTGATGGGGTCGCTCCTAACGTCGTTGGCTGTTCGGCGAATGATCGGCGAGAGTGTCCTAAAGTTTCGGCTCATTCGTTCTCCTCTCGGCGTCTTCGCTCGGAATCAGAGAGAATCCCGCAGAAGACGATATCGACAATGTCGTTGGCCTGCTCGCGCAAGGCTTTCTGTCGGCCGGCGACATGGTTTGTGAACATGGTTCCGTAAACAAGGTCGCTGATGACCGATGTGATGCGATGAACTGGCATGGCGCGCACCCGCCCCGCTTCAATGAGAGCTTGGTACAGCTGCTGCCATCGCCCAAGGTTTTTCTCGCGGTGCTCGATATAGGTGAGTTTTTTGCGATCACGGAACAGAGCGCGTTCCTGGATCAGGAGTTCGGCGAATTCAGGGTGTTCGTCGAAGAACCCGAGGAAGGCCTCAATCGCTGCGGCAATCTGCCCCAGAGGATCGTCGCGAGCGGCTACTGCCGCGTCGAGGTACTCGCGGAGTCGCCGCATCGCACGGTCGGCCGCTGCCAGAAACAGATCCCTCTTGCTGGGAAAGTACCGATACAGCGTCCCTTTTCCGACGCCGACGCGATCAGCCAACTCTTGGGTGTCGGCTCCGGCGTAGCCACGCTCCGCAAAGAGCGTGGCTGCCACGTCGAGGATTTTGTCGCTCCGGCGGTCCCATAGTTCCTTGTCAACGGGGCGTCTGCGGCTGTTCTGGCTGGCATTCATGAAATCTCCTGACTGACTAGTCCGTCAACAAAATAGCATGGGTAGGGCGGTATTTCAAGACGGACTGGTCCGTCAAAAATCGGACCAGATGCCCATCCCGACCAACTCCTCGGTGCGCCCCAAAAACTCAAATTGGCGCGTATGGCCGTTGAAGTATTGGAAGCCGGCCCGAAACAAGTGGCCGGAGTTCAGACCTCGCCAGGCCCACCCCGCTTCGGCAGTGATGCTCCCACCAAAATCTACTTCCTCCCGCAGGTGGGCATTGACGGCCCAGAATGGCGCGCCCCACAGGCCGGTGGGCTGGGACGGACGATACTCGGCCCCGAATTGGAACTCCCACGGCTGATTGCCCCCATCGTTGAGAAGCCCGAACCCGACCTCTGTATACAGTCGAAAGTCAGGATGGGGATAGTAGCCAGTGCCCAGAACGAGCGCATTGCGGCTGAAGTTGATCCGGTTAAAGTCGGGGGGAGCGTTGAGGAGGAACTCGTCCCCAGCGTGTGAACTCAGGTGATAGAAGGCGAGTTTGGCTTGGTAGGGGCCCCGACGCAAAGTCAATGGGATGCCGAAGCGGAAGTCGGCTGCAACAAGGTCCAGACTCCCAGCAGCCAGACGAGGGAATGCTGCTCCTTCGATGTCAAGCTGCCAGCCTTGCAGTGATTGCGGGTCACGGTTTCCGAACCGCAGGACACCCATCCGGCCGCCGAGGGCAACCTCGTTGACCCATTTCTCGCGATTGGTGTCATAGAGCCATTCATACCCGAACCGTGGTTCGCGGGAACCAGCCAGGTAGGAGCGGTACATCAGCCCATCCGGCAGCAATTGAAGGCTCCAAGGCTCCCCGTCGGCAGCACACCAGGATAGCGAATCAAGTGTGCCGTCCGAGGGTGGGGTGCCGTGTGGGTCTACCAGAGCGATGCCCCCTGGGGATGGCGTATGTGCGTTGAGCGGCGATTCCTGCGAATAGCGCGATGTCGGTGCAAAGACGCTTGCACTGCTAGCGGCAAACGTAACCGTGGACCGATCAGTGGGCTGCGCATCTTCCGGCGGGGACGACTCGGCTGCCCGCCACGTCATGCCCGGTACCATTAGAAGAATTGACAACTTGATCAAGGTTTGAACGTTTGTCCCTTGCGTCCTGTATTCCATTTTTCCCTACTCCACACGGATCACACTACAGAATCATAATAAGTGACGGACTGGTCCGTCATATAATATCCTGGCATCGTCGCCTCGTCAAGACCGAAACAGTCGTTGTAACCCTCTTGGCGGCGTTGGGGTGGTGCCGAACGCACCGAATGCATCAAGGCGAGCGAGGATTTGGTCGATAACTATTTTGCGGACTGTCTGGTCCGAAAATTTACCCGCGTCTCGCACAAGCCATTTCGAAGCGGGCGACAGGGGGAAGAATGATTGGTCACGGAGGACCGGAAGATGTCTTTTAGTTTATGGCGAGTCGCTGCCCTCGCGCCGGTGTGGTTTCTGACGCTCATCTTTGCGACGGGCTGCACCAGCGTGCGCGAATACGTTCACAACGGATTCAAAGTCGGCCCCAACTACAAGCGGCCTGCCGCACCGGTGGCCGACGATTGGATTGACTCGCAAAATTCGCAGATTTCCAGCGAGCCAGGGGATTACCGCAATTGGTGGACGGTCTTCAACGATCCGGTGCTCAACCGCCTTGTGCAGACAGCGTACTCGCAAAATATCACGCTGCGCGAAGCTGGTTTCCGTGTCGCAGAAGCCCAGGCCCAGCGCGGGGTCGTGGCAGGCAATCTCTTTCCACAGGTCCAGGAGGTCATTGCCGATTACACGCGCACGAATCGCAGTCAGGAGACGGCCCTGTTCCCATCAATTCCTGCCGGTTCACCGTTTGCAAATCTGGCGGCACCGCAATTTAGCAATTGGAGAGTGGGCAGTAGTCTCGCCTGGGAGTTGGACTTCTGGGGCCGTTATCGCCGTGCCATTGAGGCCGCCGACGCTCGGCTGGACAGTTCAGTTGAAGAATTCGATGACGCGATCGTCGTACTTATTGGAGAAGTGGCTACGACATACGTGGAACTGCGGGCGGTGGAGCAGCGTCTCGAAGTTGCTCGCGAAAATGCCGTCCTTCAAGAGGAAAGCGTTCGCGTAGCTCAGGCTCGGATGGACGCGAAAGCGGCCGACAGCGAACTGGATGCCCCGCAAGCCAAGGCGAATCTGGGAAATACCTTGGCGGCTGTTGAAGCCATTGAGATTCAACGACGACAGACTCAAAATCGGCTGGCGGTGCTGCTGGGCATGCCCCCGCATGATCTGACGTACATTCTGGACGGCCCAGCTCCGATTCCCCACGCTTCGGATCAAGTGGCCGTGGGCGTACCTGCCGAATTGATTTGGCGACGGCCCGATGTGCGTCGCGCCGAACGACTGGTCGCGGCCAAGAGCGCGGAGATAGGGATCGCTCAATCCGAACTGTACCCGCATATCTCGATTAATGGAACAATGGCTTGGGAGGCCGGTCAATTCAGTGACGTCTTCAAGAGCAGTGCCTTTGGAGGGGCTATTGGGCCGTCTCTGCGGTGGAACGTCCTCAATTACGGTCGGCTGTTGAACAACATTCGCATCCAGGATGCCAGATTCCAGCAACTGGTCGCGAACTACCAACAGACGATACTGCAAGCCAATGAAGAAGCGGAAAACGCGATCGTTGCGTATCTGCACTTCACGGACCAGGTGAGAGTGCGGGAAGAAAGCGCCCGCCAGGCGCGTCAAGCTGAGCGGGTAGCCCAGATCAAGTACCGGGAGGGCGAGATCGACTTTAACCGCCTGTTCACCGTTCAGCAGTTGCTCCTTGGCCAGCAAGAATTGCTCGCGGTCGCTCGGGGCAATGCTGCTCAAAGCCTGGTCGACCTGTATCGGGCTCTGGGTGGCGGTTGGGAAATCCGACTCGACCCTTCGGTAGCCTCGCAACCGTTGTTCCATTTCCCTGACGACCCAGTAACACTACCCACCCACGAAGGGATAATTGCACCACTACCAGAACCAGAATTGGAGCAACCGTGAGATTAGCATACGACTTACGAATGAGAGTTTGCGTGCAACAGCTTTCGGCGTACCTGGGAGGGTTGTTTGCCATAGTTGTCCTGGCAGCTGGGACTGCTGGGGTTTTGGCTGAGGAGATTTCTTGCGGAAGCGAGGTTTGGCCGCGTAAGACTCACGGCGGCGTAGGCGATTTCCCATTATGTTGCCCCAACGATTACATCTGCAAACCCGTACCCTGCGTCTCTCCGGTTGCATGCTGCTGTCCCGACAAGTATTGTCCCAAGCGATACTTGGTACTGCCGTGTCCTGCAAAGTCTTGTTGTCGGGACGATTACTGCCCCAAGCCGCTGCCCTCGCTTTGTCGTCCCTTTTCTAACGCATGGTACAAGTGCGTGCCGCTGGTGCCGTGTCATTGGCTGCGGCCTGGGAATTGCACCTGCAAGACCGACTGATCACTCAGTCTTGGCTACACGTGGGCGGTACGACGAGGGCCTAAGCTTACTTGGGATTGTCGAGAGTGCTTCCCGTCCTACTCGCGATCCTTCGGATGACGAGCCAACGAGAGTAAGTGGCTTAGCTGAGTTAGCTGCTCTGGGTTCAGGTGCCCCAATTGCTGACGGTGAAGCTCGCCTAGCGGTTGATCGATCTTCTTTAGTAATGATTTGCCGGTCTTGGTAAGGTTAACCCACATAACTCGACGATCGTTCTCGCAGCGTGTTTTTGTCACGAGACCGGTAGCCTCCAGTCGCTCGATCAAACGTGGCATGTCAGATTGACGTGTAATCATCTCGTCACCGATTTGGTAGACCGAAACGGGATTTCCATGGCCTCGAAGGATGCGCAAAACGTTGTATTGCGGTGCCGTTAAATTCTGCTCCCTGAAGAATTGGTTGAATTGCGTTGCCAACATGCCGTAGGACTTCGCCAAATTCAAAAAGGCCTCTTGTTCTGGGGTATCAAAGGAGCCCTTCTTGCCGATTTCGGCTGCGAGCCCTGACTTTCTTGCACTCTTTTTGGACATAATCGGATCATAGCAGATTCGGAATAGAGGAGTAACCGACTACGCTGACAGATTGGCGTTCAGTTACGGTAAGGATTGACCGGCTCAGCAAATACTTCCATGTAAAATCCGTACCCACTAATAGATAGAGCAATGAGTGCAGGCACTGATAACAGAAGAGCAAACGCTGCCGATTTCAAACCTCGATATTGACAATACTTGAGTAGCGCGGTGCATACAAAAGATAATCCGCAAAGCACAATACTTGCATTAGACACTTCCGCAAAAAAGTAGCCAAGAACTAGCGGCAAGCCAATTGCCGCCGACAGAATCATCCCTTCGGCGGGCAAGTTTGCTGAGGCTCGACGAACAAGTGCAAGAGGAATGCATGCGGCGATGATGCCGCTTGCTCCCAGCATGGCATATTTCAGCGTCCCAGAAGTAGCAAGAATACCGCACGAGCACACCGCGAGTGCAAGAATCACGACCTGCTTCGAGACTCTCATCTGAATTGGCAAACTCACGGCGAAACCATACGAACCAGTTCCCAATACACAAGCCGGAATGGCAACGAACCCAAGTTTGAGCGGCAGCGAGTAACTGTCAGTAAAATAGATGCTCGTCCAAAGCATCCTGGTGATTGCCAAAGCAAATACTAAAAACACCAAGGTGAAACCGAGCAGATTCCCCTGTTTACGAACGAACCGTAGATCGTGCCTTGCAGAATTGCCTTCTTCTCTATGCAACCCTGCTGTGATTCGCTCCCTGAAAAACATCATGAGACCATAGAGCATAAAGAGGGCCGTTGCACACCACGGTACCCACTGAATCGCTGTTGTCGGAATGAGTATCGTCATCCCGGCTGCTAGCGCGGGCTCGCTTACGCCGCCTGACGCGAACAAGGGTTGTCCATTCGCTGATGCTTCATCAAGTGCGAATCGTAGCCAGTAAGTTAGTACAACAGCCACCCAACATGCTGCAGAAGTGGCGATATGGATGTGCAACTTATGAAGGCTGAACGCCAATGCCAAGCCAACAATCAGTGGCAGGCCAACAAAGGTAATCAACTCGACGGGAAATACCATTACCGTTGAACACCTTCAAAGCTAAATATAATATTGATGTCATCTCCGATTGCCTCCAGCATCCCCTTCATGCCAAACTCGCTACGCTTGATTCTGAAGTTTGAATAGAATCCACATCGATACTTCCCGTAAGGACCGTTGCCTTCTCCAAGATACTTCAGCGGAATAGTGACCTCCTTAGTCACACCGTGTAGTGTCATATTGCCTGTCAGTTTTAAGTCTTTCCCTGACGCAGTAACGCTAGTCGTCTGAAACGCGATCTTGGGAAACTGGCGGACATCGAAGAAATCTGGGCTCTGTAAATGCTCATCGCGTTTCTTGTCATTGGTATCAAGCGAAGCTGCGTCGATTTCGACGGTAAACGCGCTTGCAGAGGGGTTGTTTTTGTCGAAGCGGAATGCACCGGCCAATTTGTTGAAACGGCCAAAAGTATAGCTGTAGCCAAAATGGCTCGTCGAGAACACCAGTGAAGTGTGTGACGGATCCAGGTCATAATCAGCTGATTGTGCAACCACCGGTTGACTGCCAAAAGCAAGCATTGCCAGAAAAATTGTAAGAATAGATCGGTTGATCATCAATCAAATCCCTCGAAACGTGAATGTGGATGTTAGAACAGGTAAATGGGTCGGACGCGGCTCCCCGAAACAACAATGGCTAGATCTGTGATTCGCGGATGCTGCTGCTAATAGTACTTCCTTTCATGTTCCGTAAACTCGGACCGACCAATCAACCACCTTGGCATAAAGTATGTTGCAACAGATTGTTTGTCAAGGTCAGTATTGAACTACTGGCGGAAAGGAACTGTGATGGATGACTTCCGGGAATCAGACGGCGTCAACTCACACCTCACACCGAAGGAGTTTGCTCCACTCGCAATTGGTCGCTGGATTTCCATTGGCTGCAGAGCTTAGCACCAGCCAACTAGCTTCAGAGGCGACAGAAGTGCCCAAAGCCAAAGAGCTGCCAAATGTTTCAACGATCAACAAGGTGGCGCTTCATGTGGAGAGCATCGGAGTTCATTTTCATCGCGGGTTCGGACTTGGAAAGACTGCGCCGTATGATCCTTTTTTGTTGCTCGATGATAAGAACAACGACGACCCCAGAAAGTACAGCAAAGGCTTTCCGCGGCATCCACACCGAGGCATAGAGACGACCATCCGTCCTTGCCGGTGAAATAGAGCATGTGGATAGTCTCGGCAACCACGGGACGATAGGGGTTGGAGAGACTCAGTGGATGACGGCCGGTACCGGCATCATACCTCAGAAAATGTCAAAGAGTGCCCTATTGTGTTGCCCCAACGACTACATCCGCAAACCCGCACCCTGCGTCTCTCCGGTTACGTGCTGCTGTCCCGACAAGTATTGTCCGAAACCATACTTGGTTCTGCCGCGCCCTGCAAAGTCTTGTTGTCGAGACGACTACTGCCCCAAGCCGCTGCCCTCGCTTTGTCGTCCCTTTTCTAATGCATGGTACAAGTGCGTGCCGCTGGTACCTTGCGAGTGGCTGCGAACGATGACATACGCTGGCAATAACGAATGAGTTCTCGTTTTGACTCAATGGCATTTACATTGCCCTCGATTCCCGTCCGTGGCCACGAACTCCTGTGAGATTGTGAACCGCATTCATGGCTTCCGAGCGTTCCGTCCAGGTCGATCTACCGCTGAAAATTCCCCAATCGGTCCGCCGCAAAGAAGCTGAGATTGACGCAAGATGGAAAGCCAGTACAATAATCCGTTAGTGGACGCACCGGTCCGTTAATAAGCCAGTGTTATAGGAGGTTACTGACCATGCCAGTCGTGTTTAGAAATTCCCGCCCAGTGGGTCGCCCTCCCGATACCGATCTTCAGGGACGCCGGCGAGCGGAAATCCTCGACGCTGCCACGACCGTCTTCGCGGAACACGGGTTCGCGGCGGCTGATGTCCAGGAAATTGCCAACAAAGCGGGTGTCGGCAAGGGAACCGTTTATCGCTACTTCCCCAGCAAGGAAGAACTCTTCCTCGCGGCGGTGGACCACGGGATGCGAAACCTCAAGCAAGCCGTCGACGCGGCGGCCACGAAAGCTAAGCATCCACTGGAGCGCATCGCCCAAGGAGTTCGTGGCTACCTGACTTTCTTCGACAAGAATCCCGAAATCGTCGAGTTGCTGATCCACGAACGCGCCCACTTCCGCGACCGGAAGCAACCGACCTATTTCGTTCATCGCGAGGCCAATCTGGGACCGTGGCGAGAATTGTTTCGGGGATTGATTGATGAGGGAGTCGTGCGCGACCAGCCCGTCGAACAAATCATCGAGGTCATTACCGACCTGCTCTACGGAACGATGTTCACGAACTACTTCGCCGGTCGCAAGTCGAACTTGGCCAGCCAGTGCGAGAGCATTTTGAATGTCTTCTTCCATGGGATTCTGATTCAACAGGAGGACGCGAAGCATGGCAAGTAAATGGAAGTGGCTCGGCACGGCGATAGGATTGTTGATGACCATCGGGCTGATTGGCCTGCTATTCGTGATTCGCCCCTGGGCTGGAGAAGGCTCGCCGGATTCCGAAACTGCCACTCGCGACGCGCAGCGTGGTGAGTTTCCAGCTATGGCGGTTGAACTGACGACCGTTGAGCGGGGAGAAGTCTCCACGACACTTGAATTGACAGGAAACTTACTACCACGGCGGCGGACAATTGTGGTTGCTGAAGTGGACGGCGTCATTCAATCCATTCCTCGATCGCCTCGGAAAATCGATGTCGAAATCGAAGGGCGTAAGTATTCCGAGAATCTTGGTTTGGACCTTGGTCAGCCTGTGGCTCAGGGAGATATTCTCATTCAACTCGATCCTACTGAATACGAATTGGAATTGGCCTCCGCAAAATCAAAGCTGTATAAGACTCAAAAAGACCTGGAAAACCTGCTTGCTTGGAAGAGGCCCGAAGAGATCCGCCGCCTCAAGGCGGCCCGCCAAGACGCTGTCGCCCGTGCGGAACGTGCAGAAGGCGATTTCAAACGTGTGGAAACGCTGATTGGTCAAAGAGCCACTTCCGAACAAGAATACTCGCGGATTCAATCCGAACTTCGCTCAGCGCGGGCGGATGTGGAACGTGCTGACGCCGACTTGGCAGAGGCACAGGCTGGTCCGACTGAGGCAGAGATCGCCGTGCTGCGTGCTCTGGTGTCGCAGGCTGAAGTGGACGTGCAGATCAAGGAAGACCGTCTCCAGAAGACGGTCATTCGGGCACCTTATGATGCGGTCATCGTGGACCGGTTCGTCGAAATGGGAGAGCGAGTGACGTCGCAACCGCGCGTCGAATTGATGGAATTGATGGACCTGAGTCTGGTAATCGCGCAGGTTGCCATCCCGGAGCGTTACTTGGGACGCGTTGAAATCGGTCAGTTTGTGAAAGTCGAAGCTGCTGGAACCGTTGAGTCCGTGCCCGGAGTAGTCGTCCTCGTCAATGAAAAAATAGACCACGCAACACGAACATTCCGAGTCCGCGTTGCGGTTGAAAACCATAAGCGAACATTCAAGGCTGGTCAGTTTGCCAAAGTGGCGTTTGGAGTCGATTCCGCAACTCAGGCTCTGATCGTCCCGACACCAGCTTTAGTGTACTTCGGAGGACAGCCCCAAGTGTTTGTCTACAACTCTGATTCACAGCGTGTTACACAACGGCCTGTTCGTATCGGACTAGCGGGAAACGGCGTCACAGAAGTGATTGATGGATTGGCTGAAGGGGAGCGGATCGTGCTCCAGGATCCTGCAATCCTTGCCGACGGCATGCAGGTTCAACCCGCAGAAGGGCAGCGGAATGTGGAGGTTGAGTACCAGAAACACGCATTGACCGCAGCGAGCGCGGGAGACAGTCACCGATGAAGATCTCCGAACTTTCTATCACTCGCCCGGTCTTTTCAGTCATGGTCATCGCGGCCATGGTCGTCTTTGGCTTGGTGGCTTACTTCCGCATTGGAATCGATCTGTTCCCGAGTGTCGACTTTCCAATCGTTACGGTGTCTGTGTTCTACGAAGGTTCTGATCCGGAAACCATCGAGACGGATGTCACTGACACGATCGAAGAGGCTGTCAACACCATCAGTGGCATCAAATCGCTGCGCAGTGAGAGCGTCACTGGCCTGTCAATGACGTTTGTCGAGTTTGAACTGGGCCGCGACATTAACGTAGCGGCACAAGATGTTCGAGACAAAGTTGCAGCCATCCGCGCAGAACTTCCCCTTGGAATCGAAGAGCCGGTCATCGAGAAGTTCGACCCGGATTCAGCCCCGATCATGGCGATTACACTGGCGGGACCAGAATCGATCCGAGAACTGACACGCTATGCGGATGATGTCATCAAACCTCAGATTGAAGGGGTCAACGGCGTAGGCGCTGTCCAGATTGTCGGTGGTCGCGAACGGGAGGTGCGTATCTGGCTGCGAGTCGATGACTTGCGGAGTTATCAGGTGACGGCCACCGAGGTCGTGGAAGCGATCGAAAAGCAAAACGTGGAGTATCCCGGCGGCCGAGTGGAGGCGGATACGCGGGAACTCGTCGTCAAGACAAAAGGACGAATTACAACCTCGAAGGACTTTGAAGATATTGTGGTGACAACACGCGGTGTCACACCGATTCGCTTAAAGGACGTCGCCACCGTTGAAGACGGCATGGAAGACTTCCGCAGCCTATCGCGGCTCAACGGCCAGCGGGCAGTTTCATTGCAAGTCCGTCGACAATCAGGCGAAAACATGTTGGCGGTCGCTTCAGGGGTCAACGAGCGATTAGCCTCGATCAAGGCAGAGCTACCCTCGCATTACAGCATGACGCTGACCCAGGACTTGTCGCTGTTCGTAGCCGACAGCGTCAATGAAGCTCAGGGAGAGTTGTTGCGAGGTGGTTTCCTGGCGGTGCTGGTGATCCTCATATTTCTGCGGAATTGGCGTGCGGCGTTTGTCGCCGCAGTGACAATTCCCGTGACGATCATCACGACGTATGCCTTCATGCTCGCCTTCGGATTCTCTCTCAACATGATGTCGCTGTTGGCACTAAGCATATCAGTCGGGATGGTCGTCGACGACTCAATTGTGGTTTTGGAAAACTCCTTTCGCCATATGGAAGAGGGCAAGTCTCGAATGGCAGCCGCATTGGCAGGCATCTCGGAGATTGGCTTTGCGGTTATCGCGACCTCTTTGGCAATTGTTGCCGTTTTCATCCCGGTGGCGTTCATGGATGGGCTGGTCGGGCGCTTCTTCTATGAATTTGGACTCACTGTGACATTTGCGGTGGTGGTCTCGACATTCGTCGCGGTCTGGCTCTCCCCGATGCTCTGCTCACGAGTGCTAAAAGTCGCTCCGAAGCGTGGGTTGATGTTTAATCTCGTCGAGCGATTCTTCACGGGTATCGAGTGGCTTTACGGTGGGACGCTGTGGTTCTCATTACGCTTTCGCTGGTTGGTTTCAATTATCGCAGTTGGTGTTTTTGTTGGCAGCCTCATGTTGCTGCCTCTGGTCGGAACCGAGTTTACGCCCGCCCAAGATGAAGGCCAGTTCAATGTTCAGGTGGAGACGCCACTCGGTTCCTCTATCGACCGAACCAGTCGGATTCTCGAAGAAGTTGAGCAACGACTGCGGAACCTGCCTTACGTGACAAATCTCTACTCCACCATAGGAGCCGGTCAAGAAGGACGTGTGAATTACGGCATGATCCTGGTGCAGTTGCCGGACAAGTCGGAGCGTCCTATGAGTCAACACGAAATCATGGGACTGGCAAGGGAGTGTGTGGAAGACTTAACGCACTCCAAAATCAGCATTGAGTACATCCCGCGTGTTTCCGGCGGAGGCTTCCGTTCTGCCCCTCTGCAATACAATGTTCGTGGACCAGATATTAGTAAGCTGGAAGAGACGGCGATTGAAATCACGCAACGCATGCGCGAAATCCCAGGGATCGTCGATGTCAATCTGACGTATGATTCCAGCAAGCCGGAAGTCGCTATTTTGCCGGACCGCGAACGGGCAGCAGACCTGGGAGTCAACATCGAGCTGTTGGGAAAAGCTGTGCAAACTCTTGTCGGTGGGCGCCCAGTCAGCACGTTTGAAGAAGGCGGCAAGAGTTATGACGTCCGCGTGCGTCTAGCCGAGGGAGACCGGAACCGTTCCGACGCGATTGCCGCATTGCCCGTCCGCACGGGCGACGGACAATTAGTTGAGTTTCGCAGTCTCGCCGAAGTCGTGGAAGGAACCGGCCCCGTTCAAATCGACCGTCAGAATCGTCAGCGTCAAGTCACCATCATGGCGAACCTTGAAAAGTCTAAGGCACTGGGAGCGGCGATGACCGATGTATTAGCCATTGAGAAAGATGTCGGTCTCCCGCCAGGAGTGGTCAGTGCCTTCACCGGTGCCGGTGACATGATGGCCGACTCGTTTGCAAGCATCATCTTCTCTTTGTTGCTCGCTGTGGTATTAATCTACATGGTGCTGGCTTCTCAGTTCGAAAGCTTCATTCATCCAGTGACCATCATGCTTTCGGTGCCATTGTCCATCGGGGGAGCACTTGGCGCGTTAGCGCTCACTGGACTGACATTGAACATTTACAGCATGATCGGCATGGTGATGTTGATGGGGCTGGTGACTAAAAATGCGATTTTGTTGGTCGATTATACGAATCAACTTCGTCGCGAATCCGGCATGGAAACGAAAGCGGCACTACTTAAGGCTGGTCCGGTTCGTTTGCGTCCCATTTTAATGACTGCGTTTTCGACGATCGCCGGCATGATCCCTATCGCAATCGGCCTGGGCGCTGGCTCAGAAACTCGCCAGCCAATGGGTGCCTGTGTGATCGGTGGAATGCTCACTTCAACGTTGCTGACGCTGGTCGTCATCCCAGTTGTTTACAGCCTGCTGGACGATGCCGGTAGCACGGTACGGCGGTGGCTAGGTGGAACCGACCAGCAGCAGGGCACAGGTCCGCCCTTTCATGAAGTAGAGGAAGAAGCCAAGGAAATCGAAGAACAGCGTGAGGAAAAATCCCGCGTGCCAATCGCTGTCCATTCTCGAGACGTAGTTCGAGCAAGCTGATGGACACGTAAGCGACGAGCATAGAATAAGTGTCGGACACTTTTTTTCGGAATGATCCTAAGGCTGGTCCAAAACAGTCAAGCCGACCAGCAGGCTTTAAGGATGCACGAAAAGTTGCGTTCAATGAGCGCGGGTGATGAACTCGATAAGAGCGGCACTCGACGTTGTCGAACTTATCTACGATCGAATTCTAGCACGACCTCAAACAAATCGATTCCTTCGAGAGATGTCACGCTCTCGGAAACGGACTTGTGATCAACTCGCAGAAGTGTCGTTCACTTCACGCACAGATGTGAATTTTTAGTCTACTAAAGATGGATAACCCGAAGCGGCCAAGCTGGTTAGCTTAGATGCGGAGAGTGTAAATCCGACGCCAGAAACGGACGTTAGAGAGTTCGGCTGACAAGCCGCTTAATGGTTTTTCCAGTGTATCCCAGTTCTTTCGTGTCAACTGAGGATACGCTCGGTCTTTCCTTACTGAGAGGCCGGTGGTGCATGGTTGGCCTCAAGAAACCTTACTGGCCAGCAGAACCGTTCTGCTCGTACAGGTAACTGTGGACTTGGTCCGCTACTTTCATAAGCAACGGCAAATCCTCACGAGCAAAACTAGCTGAACCTCGCCACTCATCTCCTTCTTTGTAGAGGGCGGTGAACTGGACCTTGCGAGGAGCGTTGTCGCCGTTCTCAAAAACAGCGGCCTTAATTTTACCAATACGGACTTGATGAACGGGTCGATTGTTTTCCGACATCGTATCATCTCCTTTCTTGCCTAAATGGAGGACAGAGAAAAAGGACCTAGACAGCCAGGCTCAAAAGCGAGGCTGCCTTTTGGTCCACAAGTAAACGGTCACCGGCGTTTTCATAACGACCGGCAATCCGCGTCAAAGCGTCCACAATGCCAAACACCGAAAACGATGCTTGTTGCCCAGCGAGCTGTACGACTTGCTCCGCTAGTCGGGAGCTAACGCCGTGCTTGCCTAGCACATTGCAAACTTCTTCGGCATCGTTGCCGAAGGGGGTTTCCATTGCGAGCTTAATGCCAGTAGCAAAAGAGTCGCGACGTTCGTCGCGTTTCTTCACTAGCTGTGCAATCGTCTCGCGGACATCGTCCAAGGCATCTTGGACGTTGCCGATATGGCGTCGCTTTAGCTCGACCACTTCGATGGCGTCCCAGACGATATGGTTCTGGCAGATTTCCTGATACCAGAACGTCTGAACGCCGACCGAACGCTTACCCACTTCCGAATTCCACACAAAGAAGCCGGGTGCGAAATTCTCACCGCCGATTTCTACCCAAGCTGTGGGGTCGATGCCAAAGGCGAACATGTCTTGTTCACCGGCATAGAGTCCCGTTGCTCCACCCAAACCAGTAGGCGGGGGCGTAAAATCGGGGGCGGCCTCGCGGACCGCTTCGAGAACTTCGGCGTCAAACAGACGCGAGTACGTTGAGCTGTGTACCGCCAAAGCGGTACCGTCAGCCGAGTACACCTGAAGTGGCTTCCGTGAGTGGGGCATCGTGTCACGAAACACGCGTGATGCCGTCTCGGAAGTAAGTTTGTTGACGGTGTCCTTTTGGACGCCGCACAACTTGCAGAGCTGACTAAAGCTCCAGTCGCTAAGCGACATTGTGACATCTTCCGCGTCTTCCAATCGCATCTGCAAGCTGTTAGCTGATTGCTCGATGCGAAGGTTCTGCGAAACCTGCCAATGCTCGTCCGAACGTTCTTTTCGCTCATGGCAATGAGCAAGCAGGGCGTCGAACGAATGAAACCGCTCGTCGGGAGTTCTGCGAAACAACTCTCGACTCGCTTTGGTCAAATTCACCATCTTGAGTCTCCTCTCTACTAAAAAGAGTGCGTGGACTGTGAACGCTTCAGCACTGAGTTAGCGGTATCCAGCGGTCGAAACCGTCGGCACAGCTAGTCAGCATAGAAACGTACAGAAAAAATCCTTTGCTTGAGGCTCATGCACCACCGGTCCTGTCGCAGGCGAATCGTGTTGCCTGCCACATGGCCGGTAGAGGGTGGTCATCTACTCGGTTTCGATTGTGAAAGAACAAGTTATCAATTCGAGGCAGTCGCGTTGGCTGCTGGGAAGCTCATGCCATCCAGCGTTACGGCTGGATCGACAGCCTTCGCTGTCTCCCATTCATCAACGAACTGACTTGGAGCATTCTGCTCCATGAATTGGAATGCTCGACTCATCACCTGGCCCAACGCCTCGGCATGTTTCTGCCCATAGTGCTGGGCGTACTCCCATTTCTCGCTGTCTTTACGTTTGTAGGCACGCACAAACGAAAACGTCCAAAAGTATTCGCCGCTTTTTTGCTGGCGTGGCGTGAGTGTGATTCCGACGGCCCCTTCCCAAAATCTCTGACACGGTACTGTTTTCATAGATATCCCTCCTAGTCGCACAGGCAATGCTCGCAACCAATACATCGTCACCGTGAGCTAGGACGACATATCAGAGTGCGGCATCACCCATGACTGATATTTGGCCTGTTATTGGTGACTCACTTTGAGGTGTGACATATCGTAGGCGAATAAGTCAAACAATTCTTCGTCGCGGCCATAAGAGAAGTATCGCTGCTGCAAACGTTTGTAGAGCGACTTCTTGGATAGGAGGTAGCTCCCGGTAAATGTGGTCTTACCAACCACGCTAAGGGGAGAAATTAGCTTTTTCTTACGCTGCCTGTCCGTAGAGCCGGATGCCATGAGAGTGGCTTGTCCGGTTCGACGGAGGCTCTGTGAACTAATCCTGAGTATTGTTGCTTCCTTTGTCTCGAAGCAATTTCCATTCAGAGTAATCTCACAGTTCTATCCGATAAAAAATTCGCCAATAGTTAATTGAATCGTGGGCGACTCTGAAAAACCTAGTGCGACGCAAGTCGTATTAGGCCGTCGCAGACAAAGCAGGTGCAAATCCTGTCGACGGGGCCTGCATCCGCTCTTTGAGCGGACGGTGCAACGTTGCGAGCGTGGGGACTTGCCGTGTGGAGACACACGGTATCGGAGCGATGACAAGCTTCGGCGTCCTGGGAAACCAGGCGGGGAATAGCTCAACCATGAAAGGCCCGTAAGGGCTTGCTCGTTAGACAATGGAGAGACGGTGCCGAACTGGGACAACTTTTCGTAGTGGGATACCCTGAGCTTGTATGTTCGCAAGGGGAAATTAGTCGTTCCTTCGGAACGCCTAGAAACTGCGACTCGCCTGGCGGCGAGCACGTATCTACGAGAAGCGGCAGCTAACGCTGCTAACCGACGTGAATCGATTGTCGATGTCTGTGACTAAAGAGGGAAGCTCTTGCGAGACCGGAGATTAGCTCCCGGTGCTTGGCTTAGTCAGCCAAGTGTTTTGAATTCGCAAGAGTGGGAGTGTGCCACAAGTAGGTAGCGGGACGAAAGTCTCGGCGATGCGAAGGGCGAAGGCTCTTCAAGGTTGCCATTGGCAACTTTCCGTGCAAGGCAGTGCGGGCTCGTTTGCTCAAGGTGGCTGGTAACCATCTGTGTGCTTTAGGGCACGAGCGACGACGAAAGTGGTGACGGGCTTTGTGCCTATCCAAGACAGGTCGCGGTAACGGGGCCGCTTCGGCGGTCCCCGTTGCTACTTCCTGGCGGAAGCTGCAATGCGTGTATTCTACTTCTCGGCTTGGCGGCTCAGTCTGGGATGCAGGTGCTGTGGACGTTGCTTTGGTAAGTAATGTTCGGGCGACTTCAATATGAAGGTTGCTCTCAACGTTTTTACTCACCAAGGTTCACGGCTTTTCGAATGGTTTGTGCCTCAAACAAACCATTCTTTTCAATTCATTTGAACAATTAGGTACAATTAGCGTCGGCTGTTCCAGCCGCTACTTCTTCTTACTACGCTACTTCCAACTAAGAACATACACGTTGCGAGGTTTGCGTAGCTCGAACTCGAAGCGATTCTTAGCGGCTGGCACTTCTTGTGCAACATCTCGCTCGTTTCGCCCATAACAAGCCAAATGTCGTCGTCGTGACGGCAAGTGGGATATGGGTCGTGAAACAACAAGTGAACTACAAGTGGGAAGCCGCCACGCTGGAAGGCTTTGTGCAGCAACTGGCCGTTGGCTATGTTGCCCGTCGCTACTTTTTCTACGTAAGCGGTCGCGTGCCTGAGCGGCTTACTCCCCAGCAGCACGACCAACGAATCCTCGGAAAATTCGATGTCGCTCGAAGCAAGTGGTCGCGGTACCGACGCACTAAACGCAATGGCCCCAATGGCCGTCCCCTGGCCAATGTGCAGTATCTTCGCTATCGAGATTTTTGGGTGCTGTTAGCCACGGCAGGATTTCACAGCTTCTTTCAAGAACACGAACGAGTTGGCGAGGATGGTATCAGCCGACTGCGGCAATATTATGATGTGCGTGAAACGCCTGTCGTGTTTGGAGGATACTCCATCGGCCATAACGGCAAAACATCTGTCCGTATCAGTCGACGAGCGTATCAGAATCTCAAGAATCATTTTATGGTGGCGGCAACGTCCAAACATTCGACCATAGCACTGGAGCGAGAGTTTCAGTGCTCGCCGTTCGAGGCCTATGGCGGGGTCACGCGGCAAATGTTTGCAATTCTGCGAGCCGTAAACAAAGCCAGAAAAACGGCTGGACTACCAGTGGTTCCAAGCGACTGTGTCCGCGTGAAACGTTGCTCAGTCAAACCGTTTGAAGCGAAGATTTATCAATTAGCTGCTTAATGGAGGAAGAAGCAATGGGACTACTGATAGCAATGCCAAATAGACAAGAGCAACGTGAGAATACCGACTTATTCACTGAGGAGTTCACCGAGCAAGCCAATGAGCTTCGCACGCAAGCACAACGCGAGCGATTGGTCGAGCGGGCCAAAGAGGTTGCCGAAATGCTCGACCGCCTCGACGGATTGCTTCGCGTCGACCGGGAGCAAGCGATTTCTCTACTGACTGAGTACAGCGGTCTGCTCGAATTGGTCGTGGAAGACATACGCTCCATTCGAGACATTGACGAAGAGTTTGGCGGACGGACGCCTCGGCAACTCATGTTTGCCAGCCAAGCTCTCAAGCTAGAACGTGGACTGGCCTATTTGCTAGGCATCTTCTCGGTTGTCAGTAGCGGAGAAGAAATGCCTGTTTACAACTGGAAGCTCGTCCACCGTGATGTGCAGGAAGTGTTGACGATATCACAAAGCATCAGTGAGTCGAGCAAGACTGCCAAGCTGCCAATAGCTGCATAGCAATCGACATTAGCTTTCAGAACGTAGAAATGATGCTATCTTGGGTCATTCTAATTACCTGAGGCAGTCATCAGGCAATGCGAAGTCGAACCATGAGATAGTCCAACGCATCCTTGCCACTTGGTAGCTCCGGCAATGCTGATTTCGCTGCTGCTGACTCAAGCTCTGCAACCAATCGCTTGTATTCCTGCCCGTGGAACTCTAAGTCTGACGGTTCCAGCCAACACATTGTTGGCCCGGCAAGGCTTAGGTCTATCAGTTCATCAATTCCTGGCCGTGTTTCTGTTTCATTGAGCGTTGTCAGGTCGGTTACGACCGCTCCGGTACGCATTAGATGAATTCCGGTTAGCAGTAAGCGGTAGACTTGCAGCAGCGGCTCAATAGTAGCTCTCTCTTCGTGCTGAAGCCGATTCCATTGTGCCGTTGCTAATTGATGGTAGTAGCGAGCGTGTTGACGGGTGATGCAGTCAATTGCAAGCTCCTTGAGTTCCTCATGCCCAGGTGTCGTATGCACTACCAGTGGCGAGAAAAGATGCTCCAACACGGAGCCATTGTTTTCCAATAATTGGCCAAAGAACCGTTTAGTATTCTCCGTGGCAAGGGTTATCTTGATACCATCGTGTACGGCAGATGATTCGACAGCTCCTTGGTCAGGGTCGGGAACACCAACCTTCTTTAGAGGTAGTATGTGAACGCCTCGCAGGTCGTAGCTGGAATCAAGCGAATCGAAACCGTACGAATGGGCTCCGCAAATCGTCACGAACAGAAGCGAGAAGGGGTGGGCTTCAACATGCTGGCGAAGATATTTGTACGGAAAGTTATCAGGGAGTTTCTCGATTGGAAGCATCATTGGAATCGCCATTGCGTTTCAGGCATTTTGACATATTTATTACATTCCACGCTATTCCCAACTTGCGAGTCAAGTTCCTAAGTTGAAAATCGGTAGTTTTACAGTGATTCAGTTTCACTGCTTCCGCCGCCCGGTCGCCGTTGGTCCTCACCCACGGCTGGGACCAATGGCGACTGAGGCGGCGAAGTCACCTGCAACCGCCTGCTTTTGTCGTTCGGGAGTCCCGCAGGTCCTCGTCAGCGAAACGAATCCCATAGAAAACCATCAACACTACTGCCAAACAGGCTCTGGTCCTTTCCACCGTCCCAGATTCACATAGTTCCCCAACGGCGAACCATCGTCAATGTTCTCAAACCACTGACGAAGACGCAAATACTCCTCCCTGTCTGCTCCAACAACCAGTTCATCCAGGCGAGGAAACTGTACTCGCAATGTTGTGAGAGCCTGGGCAGGAATAGTCGTCGAACCTTTGTCGAGCGAGTATCGCATCTCCAGACAAGCTTCAAGCAGTGGGCGAAACGAGTTAAACACAATCGGCCCCTCTTGATAAGGCAATCTTGCCGCCAATTTGACGAGCGATTCGGTAATTTCCGCTAAGTCGGACAGCGGCGAAGCGAGTGCCAAATGGTATTTCGTCAAATCGTTTACTAACGGAGCATTGGCCTCCGTTTCACAAGCCCCGATACAAATCAACAGTTCTCCTAGCGTCCGCGACAATACGGCCCTGAACTCTAGATTGGAAAACCCAGATGGTCGGTGCGGTCGCCAGCGACTGAAGTAATCGTACATCTCACCTTTCAGCGGACATGCTCTCATGAGCAAGTTTGCCGTCTCCCGCATTCGTTCTAGCAGAACTATATCTGGACCTCTTCCACAGAGTGGAAACTGCAACAGCACGCGAAACAAGCGAACCATCAACGCACTCGGTATGACAGCAGGCGAAGGGGGAAGTTTGTGACTAAACAGCTCCTCGACAGAGCAGATAATTACCGCTGCGATTCGGTCATTCACATAGTTGAATTGAACGCGGACTAGGAAGGCACTGCCAATCCAAGTCGGTCGTTCATCTGGCACGAAGTAGCGAAACTCATTTTTGATTAGACATTCCTCTGCGACAATGCCTCGCAATTGGCTGAGCATCTGCTCTAGCGAACAATAATCACCAGGTCGTGCAGAGGGAAACGTTCGCACCAGACTCGACCACAATCCTCGTGACAGGGACACTGGCAATGAAATGCCCGTCGAATGGGCCACATCGCTCACGTCGATTAAGCTGCCGTTTGTCAGAGCCTTGAGTCGAGCCGCTTCAGCAAGCTGGTCGCCTTTATTGCGTCGCATATTACCTCCTTGAGCGACAAGCCAACCTCGATCGACTCGTCAATTGGAGAGTTATGCACAACCGACGAGAAAAGTTGCTTTACGCAACTGTTGGCCGCAGACTGTTTGCCGAGTTTCTCTGTGGCAACAGTCGGCACATACCAATCCAGTCAGGTCACGACAGATAAGAGTCGGACTGCCCATGGCAAAACGACCCAATCTCTCGCACGGTTGGGCATCAAGGAGTAGCCGATATGACCATCAAGAAATTCGACAACGCAGCCTTCGACCTTTCTGCCGAGAGTTTTAGCAGTGTCCCGAGTGAGTACTCATTCCAGCATGCTCTGGACAACGGGCTCGTGGTAAACGTCACCAGTTGGGTCCAACGTGAGATGGGTTTTGGCCCAGCCCGCTATCGTATCCAAGTGGCAGTCACCGCTGAACTCTGGAAGAGCATCGTCTCGATTGCTCCCCTGGCCAAATCTTTCCAGACGGTTACTGGTCGGGGAAACGACGTGCTATGGCTAGCAGCCTACGCGATGCAGAAAGCAAAACGCTTTGGAGCCGAGACGGCCCGCTTCCAATGTTTCTTGCCGACCGAAGATGATTGGGGAACCGGATGCATCAAGCCGCTTTACGTGAAAGAGAGCGAAGAGAATGGCAAGCCGCATGTTGTAATTGGATACGCGGAAGAGTTTGCGTCGATGTGATGTGTGCTTATCAAAGTTATATGTGCTGAGTCATCGACTTCGTACGCGATGACTCAGTCGCTATCAGTCTTCAGTCGCCAATTCTGAAGTTCGTCATCCCAAACGCAATCACTGAGTGGCGGATTCTTTCTTTCTTGCTTTGTCATGTCTACGGAAGCGTGTGGTGCATGTTCAATATTAGAGTCAGGGACCTCCGGCCTAATTTCTGGGCTGGCAGGAGAGCCGTTGTTTGCGTCTGTCTTTGATTGTGCTTTAGGTCGTTCAGTAGGAAGCGGTTTTGAATGTGGGTCTGGGTCATATTCGAAACCGAGAGCTTCCAATGTGGAGAAGGTATCTTCCGGTGGGGAAAACATCTCAGGCGGAGTTGCCAGGAATTCGCATTCGCGTTCGTCCTCATCGCAATGCCACAGGAAGTAGTTGCGTACTGCTGTTCCGTCTTCATCGCTCTTAGTACCGGTGGAAAACACCTCATCGTTTAGCACTCCTCTATAGGGAGGGTGGTCTGGCCCCGCAAAGTAACCTGTGATTCCGTCATATGCGTCTGCAAGGGGAAGCTGCATGAAGCACTCGGGGCTGACCGCTGAACGAGTAATTTGCTGCTTACTTCTGCCTAATGTACTCCCCTGGCTTCGACGTGCTTCTTCCCCCTCCGTTTCTGCTAGAGATTCCGATTCAGATTGAGAACTTGACTCACGCTCAATCAGGACGTCTTGGTCTCCGAATTGCCTAGACAACCAGCGGACGGTTTCCGGGTTTTCATTTCGAAGGTACGCCCGCATCCCACAAGCCCCCAGAATCGCTGTAGCAGACTGGCCATAGACGCTTTTTACCGTTTCCAAGTCGTGTATGCCCAATGCGAGCGACAATCCTTGGCTGGGGGCGGCTTCCATAACATCGCTGATTTGGGGAAGAAGTCCTAGCCTGGAGAATTCGTCCAGTACCATGAATGTATGGTGTGGCTTCTTAGCTGTATTATCCAGCAGTTCATAAAAAAGGAAATGAATGATGGCTCGGATAACAGGTTTGATACTCGCAGAATTACGAATGCTATTGCCGAGTACTATTCCTTTCGAGTCATTCAAGGCCCATTCCCGAAGGCTTAACTTCTTGGAACATCTTGACCAAGCGGATGCAATTCTGAGGTATCGTTGGGAACAGTCATGGAGTTCGCTGATGACATTTTGCTGAGTCCCTGATTCTCCACCACCTTTGATGTTGGTGTTATAGACCCTCCGTCCCTCGGGTGTTGCGGCAAGGACAGAGCGAATGTTCTCAGATTGGATTGCCAGCATGAGGTCTAGCAACGTCCATTTGTTACCTGCTTTCGAGATGAGGGCTCGTACTGTAGCCGAGAGTATGTTGCGTGGAATCCTCTTGAAGTATTTGTCGCCGCCTTGTTGCTCAGTACCCATGAGAATTGAGGCCAGAGTTTCCGCCGAGCTATCATCGACATCTTTTGCAACGTCCCAAGCTGAGCTACGAGAGTCGTAGGGGTTCAAGAGATGGTAGTAACTGGTGAACGAATCTATACCAGGAGGTTTGAGGGCAGGGATAAGGTCGGTCTTGAAATCGTAGACGATGCATCGCGTCTTTCGCTCGCGATGGAGGCTTTGGATTAACAGGCGTAGCAACGTTGTTTTGCCGCTACGAGGCATGCCAACGACGAGGAAGTGAAGCTTTGTCGCGTCCCTACAGTCATAAAGCAGTGGCCCCCACCGAATGGACCCGCTACTACTTACCTCAAGTATTTCTTGGTGTCCAAGCCGGGTGCGGCCTAGATACTCGGCTCCATCCAACAATCGCTCGCGTAATTTCAGACCGGAACGTATGGAACGAGGGGAGATGTTGGCGTTGATAAGTGCGTCGACATAAGTGCGAGCAATTGCAACCCATAAGTCAAGCGAGAAATCTTTAGTGCGGTCAAAATAGTCATCTAGGATGTAGGCATGAGGTCCGCAAGAAACGTGAGAATTCCCCAATGAACCGACCTTGTACCCTCGTCGTCTTGCTAACTTTCTATTCGACTCAGCACCTTTATCGGAGACAAACTTGCGAAGATGCTTCTCGTTGAATATCAATTGCTCGATACCCAATGCTTCTTCCGTGAATAATGGTATTTCTATCAGTGATGCAAGCTTCCAATAGTGGTCTTGACGCCAGTTGCTAGCAGCCCGCTCGTGTCGTCCTGGCATACTATACCAGCCCGCAACATCTCGCCAATACCGGGGGAATCCGCGTGCAAAACACAAGGCGGCTGCCGATTCGGCTCCATAGCTTTCCCAAAACTCTGGGTCGGCGAAGTCATACGGTTTTCCATCTTCATTGGGTAGCGTATAGTCCATAGTTAGAATCCAATTGTTTGGCTTTGTACTTGTGTTTGCGAAGCTCCATGCCCCACTTGCTGCAAATACGTCGCCTGCTGAGTATGTGTGTTAATTGTTTGGTTGATGGCCTGTAGTTTGAGAGCCCATTCAGCCGCCTTACGGGCGTATTCCCGTTGCTGCTCGTCTTGGTGTTGCTGAGATTCGTTTTGCTGATAGATATAGGTAGCACTAGTAGGCAATATCGACTGGCCGTTCATATCAGTGAGGTCGGTTGCTGGGGTACTGAAGATAGTAGCCGGTCTGGGGTCGCTCGGTTTCCAGCGAAGAAAATCATGTTCGGTCTCGTAAGCGGGTTTCGCGGACTTTTGGAAAAGGTGAGGGTTTACCAGCAGCGAATCAGGTGGAGCAGGTAGTCCTCGTTCTATCATCTTGAGTCTGGTGACCTCTAAATCCATCCTCGTTTGAAAGGTCTTGAAAGAATAGTCGTTTGCGTAGTTGAGTCGAAACTCATCTTCTGCTTCAGCAGCGAACGTTTTGAGTCTTTTGCCAAGGTCCATGATTACGGAGAAAGTCCCGCGTGCACGGTCTACTAGAGAGACGGTGCCGGTTTCACCTTTGTAAATTGCTGCTCCTTGCGTAAGGGATGTAAACTGAATCGGCGTCCCTGCGACAAGCTTGATTCCATTGACTTCCAGCACGTTGGGTTTTTGGAGACCTGCAGCCCAATCAACCTCGTGTAGTGGCTTGTCTGTTTGCAGTTCAGTTGCGGAGTCGGATGTTTCGCTGGACTCGACAGGTTCTTGTTCCATTTCAGTTTCCTCGCCCATTTCGTCATTTCCCCCTGGAAACTGGTTGTCAGGCAAATCGGCTGTTTCCTCTGCAAGAAGTTCTTCCTCCTGTCGTTTCTTTCGCTCCCAATCACTCTGAGCCATGGCGAGTTTAATCTGATGACAACGTTCGTTCAGTTCTGCCGCTTCTCCAACGGTCGGGGTAATTATCTGAGGCGTGGCTGAGCCATGCTTCTGAAGTTTTATCCAGTCTTCAAGAATAACATTATGAAGCTCGTGATGAGAATTTGCGGAGCCGGTCGGTGCAGTGAATAAATCGGCGGCAAGGGACAGGTCAACTGACCGCTCCATTTGTGATACAAGAGGGGATTCTTCGAGGTCCTGGAGTTCGTCGTACAGGTCCTTGGTTGTATAGAACCAAGTGGAGTCAGTACTGCGTGTTCCCTGTACATAGCTGTGCGGCAAATCCATCGTGGTACCGGCTAGCAGAGTGAAGACTATCGGAAAGGTACTGCCTTGACCCTTCTCTGTTGTAGAAGCATAGCCGAGTCTCACATTGCGAAACGCATTTTCCCCCACTACGGGAACTTTTGTGGTCACACCGTCATCAAGTTCGACGACTATGTTGCCACCGTCGAAAGCCGTGACGGTTCCAACTCCACCGTTCCAAATGCCATATTTCCGTGATGTCTTTGTGAAGACTACCCGGTCTCCGACGTAGCACTTGTTTTCGTAACTTCGGCTCGTTTTTTCGTCAAAGTGTTCGATATCCAGAAACCTGCTGATGTGCTTCAAGCCAGAAGCAGGGGCTTCATCGAGTCGTCGCTGCTGAGCCATTTGATTGAGCGTATGAATCTGGTCATTGGTTCCAGCGATAATACGTGCAGTCTTGGGAGAGTACGCAGCGACTTTCGCCCAAGCCTCAATCAATCGAGCCATTGTCGTATCGACATCTTCATACGACTTCAGGTGTCCACGTTCTTGATAGGGCTTCAATGCAGCTGCGACATTGCCAGAAGCAAAATGTTGTGCTGCTTCACGAGCCCAAGCCTCCTTCTGGCGAACGATATCTGTAATTTTTGCGTGCCCGAAACGCTGGCACATTGAATAGAAGGCTGAAGTACCTTCGATGGCACCAAGTTGGGCGTAGTCCCCAACAAATAGCACGGTGGCTCCGGCAAGCTGAGCCCGCTCTAATAGAATTCGTGTCTGGCGGCAACCAACCATTCCAGCTTCGTCAATTAGGATTACCGTCTTAGAGTCAAACTTCACGGGCTCGGGCTTACCCTGGTACTTCCAAGTCTTGCGATTCCTAGCGGCACGAGCGAGTTGTCGTGCGGTGTGCTTGGCATAACGTTTAGTACTCTCCATCCAGTCGGTCTCAAAGTCCGCTAGTGTCATATGGATTGTATCGCACTCGATACCCGTCTCACGTGCGAGCTGCTGAGCGGCGACCCCCGTGTAGGCGGCACCTACCACCTTGAAACCTGCCGACTGAAAGGCCTTAACTGTCGGGCGAAGCGTTGCAGTCGTTTTACCAACCCCTGCGTAGCCTTGCAGCAAACGCACGGAATGTTTGTCCTGAGTTAAGTGGCGAATGCCTGCAATTTGTTCGTCAGTTAGTGAGTAGCCCTTCTCCTTCGCTTCCTGCTGTGCTGCTGCAATAGCGGAATCGACTTTCTTATCAGAAAGCACAGCTCCCTCATCTTCGTAAGCGGATTGCAGGACCGTTAGCAAGCCGTGCTCCAATTGAAGGACCTGGTCAGTCGTGTAGCGTTGGCCACCGTAGAGATTGGGGATTGGGATAATATTTCCCGACTCGGCAAGATACTCTTTCACAGCAGGGATGAGGTCGTCAGGAGACACGGAGTATTCTGGGGCTTCAAAGAGAGCTTCTCGCAAAAAGTCGTGAGCTGAAAAATGATGCTGCACTTTGACAACGTTTTTGGCAGCCTGCTCTAACAAGGCAGGAATAAATTGCTTGGTGTCGCGGACGGGTACACGCAAAGCTTCAATGTACTTCGCGTTGAATCCATAAAGTCGGTCGTGTTCCTCGGGCCACTTTTCTCGGAGTTGACTCAAAGGCGGCAAGTCAGACTTAGAAGAACGGTCTACGAGTACAGCAACAGCTGCGGCCTTGCCCCCTGATGTTCCATGATTCGCCATTTGGGCGAGAAGCTGCTTGCGTCGCGTCGAACGGAAATCGAGCAGGTCGAGAGGGACGCCTCGTAACTCATACGAATTTCCCTTTCGCTCTGATGCCAAACCGTACTCTTGATATAGCAAGTTTGCGTCGTAGGCTCGGTAGAGGGCACCAAGCAAGATTTTGTTCTTATAGAATGGTCGACTTATAATCGAACGGACTTGACCGTCTGGGCAATAGCCAAGGTTTTGAAGAAGTGTGTGCGTGTGAATCTGAGGGTCGCCTGCCCGACTGACGAGGTCGAGAATGCTTGCAGCAATGATTTTTGCAGGAACTATTTGTGTTCCTCCCTTGCCGACACGGGAATAACTAAGCAGCTCCTCTGCGAAGTGCATTGTATTCTCGACAGCAAGCTGCTGGATTCGTTCGATACCTTTGGCCATATCTGGCTCGACGGACGACCAAGTAACGCTGACGCTCTTGGGGGCAGAGAAGCAGTGGTCCCATGCTGCTTGCCGGTTAGGCAACCCGGCGTTCTGAACTAGCGGAACAGGGTCTGGGTCATCGTCATCTGAATCAGACCTATTCGCAATAGGATGCTGCCCTCGCAGCAGCCGCTTGAAATGCTCCAGTTCAACGGTTTGCCCTTTGAGATGAAAAACGTCTGCCAAGCTACCAATCCAGGTCGGGTTGCCGCCTATTTTCAGATAGTAATCAAGCAAGTCGAGGTAGTAGTCCTCGTGGCAGAGCTTGATGAGGTGGATGGAGAGCATTGGTTTACAACGGGGCGTCGCCTCCGAGGATTCGGCTGGCTTCCTCCGGAGTCATGTCGCAAACATGAATTAAGATGGCCAGCACCCCCTTTTTCTGGTCGAGGCGGACTCGGTCCGCGTTTTGTTCCAAGCTGCGAACCTTAGAGTGGAGCTGGTCAACGAGAGCGGTGAGATGGTCGAGCCGGTCATCTTCAAGCGATTCGATGAGCTTCTGGCGGGCGAATTCATTGACCCCCATGCCTAAGTCTTTGGCCTGTTCGAGAACTCTTTTGGGGTAACCCAGCTCGCAATGCTCCTCCCTAAAGCGGAAATTGATTTTGAAGTTTTCGGAGGAGCTATCGGCCATGGCGGCACCCTGGGTGTAGACACGTAGACATGTCATATTCTAGGGGATTCTTTCTGAAATAGAAAGGTATTCTCCGGTTTTGTAGACATGCTGTGGACACGTAGATACTTTGTCATATAAGGACTTAGGAAGAATATGTCTACAATCCAATGTCCGCACCGTGGTGCATCAGGTGTGGTATTTTAAATCGATTGAAATTTTTGGAATTAGGAATCTGCTGCATCTCGAATAGAGCCCAAAAATCTGGAATCTGTTGACCCTTAGTTGACCCGGTTCAGAAAAGTGACCAAATCGTTGACCCCGCACTATGGAGAGTGAACAAACAAGCAGGAATATGGGTGGAGACAAGAAAATCGCCCTCACCGATGTGAGGCATCCTGCCTTGGCTGCGAGTCGTCTAACGTTTTTTCTGGCTGCCAGATTGGGAGACGACTTGCAGCCTAAAAAAGTGGAATAGCCGGTCGGCCACGTCCAAACGTAGATTATCTCGGTCACCATTTAGGAATTTGTTGAGAGTCGACTGGTCGACTCCTGAATCCTTGGCGATTCGATAAACACTCAGTCCACTTCGACCGGCTGCATCTCTTATGGCAGCGGCGAGACATCCTGTCTCGCCGCTGCGTGTTTTTGCATTTTTCATGACTTCAGTCTTCCAGATACTCCAATCAGTGGTCGACTATCTCGGGCCAGTCGGCCTCTTTCGAACTTGGTCGTGTTGTTCATCCTGTTTCTTCTCCGCCATAAGGTTTAGATAAGGGCTCTGGACTGCCGGTACATCGGCTACTCTGCAGTCCTATCGTCTCAGCCCATCAGTTCCTCGAAGTAAGCATCAGCCATAACATGTGCGGCGATTACCTGCCAATCAAGGCGAGCCAACAACCAGTGACAGGTGCCGCCGAGCAAGGGCCATTGACGAAGAGCCTCGATTGAAACGAACTTTAAGTACATCGCGAGAGTTCCAACAGCTTGACCGTAGAATTGATAGGCCGCTTCGCCAGAAGAATGTACAAAGGCTAAATCACAACGACGCTTCATGTGCCGTCGCATTCCTCTCCACTTTTCGCTGTGGCGTAGCCCACACCAAATTATGGCGATATGCAAAGGGTTTCTTAGGAGACGGTATTTGAGTTTGTCGTAATCGAATTTCATGTTCCTCCGTGTTGGTTTTATCGAACCCTGTTTATGATTAAGAGTATAGGGCATTTGCCCTATGTTGTCAACCTTTTTTGTCCATCAGTGAATAAAAAACGTCTCCTGAAAAGAAACAGCTACCTAAGATGTGGGTGCCAACCCGAACGCAGCTAGAAGAAGGCAAGACTGATAGCCGTCGCCTTGGCGGTGGCACAAGGACTACTTCTCTATTAATAGCTAGACAGGGCTGTGACACGGAACTACTTATCCAAGTCAAGCCAGAGACGATTGAATCAGTAGCGAATCGCCTAAAGTGTGACGTTGTAGGAAGAGCAAATTTTTCGCCGGTCGTATCTTATTTAGAAGTGTAGGCGTAGTTGGGTGAAGTTTCAGTGTGATTCAAGGAGAGGAAGAAGACACTGGCAATGTTGAAAGAATCAATTAAACAGAATGCATGCGAGTACTAGGCTCTAGTGAGAACGTCGACTCGTCGTCTGCAATCAATTCGATGGCCATCATGCACCTTGAATTCCACGCAGCGAACTAGGTACACACGCAATAGCCGGAAGTTTGCTCTACCTTGTTCAATCGACAGCAGGAACGGCGTAGTGTACAATTCCTGTTATCGCCTTATGGGAATATAGGAGTATTACGATGGCTAAGAAATCGTGGAAGTACTATGTCGCTAGGGCCAAGGTCGCTAAGGCGATGTCGCATGCGAGCCGTTTGATGATGCTTGAATTGCTTCGGAGTGAAGACATGTGTGTCAACGACTTGACCGCTGTTGTCGGCGTCAATCAATCGACTGTATCCAAACACCTCACCGTGCTCAAAGAGGCTGGCTTGGTCACCATTCAGAAGAAAGGTGCCAAGAACTTTTACCGACTGGCAAAGAAAGCCAGTGTCAGTCGTATTCTTGATTCGCTCAACTCGGTTCTGGAATCGAACCTAAAGGAGTCCCGAGCTGCGATGCGATAATAAATGTCCTTATTCCCTTATGGGAATATGTGCCTATGAGGTTTAGTTTCTAGGCCTGATACATTTGGGGCTACTTTTACCACTGGACGAACTGTGGATTTCTTTGTCTATCATGACAAAATCTATCCATCGGGTTATTCGGCCAGGATACTGTTTCAAATGGTTAATGATGGTCCCAGTCTTTCCAGTTCTTGCCGCCGTTGCTCGTAGTCTGGCATCACGCGACTCAAGAGTCGCCAAAACTCACGTGAGTGGTCATGATACCGCAAGTGGCACAGTTCGTGAGCGACAACGTATTCTAACAGCCGCTTAGGACCCATTGCTATTCGCCAGTTAAAACGCAATTGACCGTCTGTGCCGCCGCTGCCCCAACGGGTCTTCATCTCACGCACTTCAACACTCGCCGGAGCCACTCCAAGGCAGGCAGAGATTTTGTCTACAGCGGTTTGAATCTGAACTAAAGCATGCTCTCGATACCAAACAGCAAGTGCGTCACGAACAGCGGAGCGGCGACGCCCAGCTCCCCAACGACTTGAGACCGGCACTATGAATCGTCCACGAGTCATGGTCGCTTGTGGGACGGGCGGAGCTGTCGAACGATGAATCACCTTCAACTGATATTGTCGGCCCAGGTAGCGGAACGATTCACCGCTGACGAAAGACTTTGCTGACTCCCGCCCATTGCGACGCAATCTCTCCTGTTGGCGAACAATCCATTCAGCCTTCTGAGTGACCTTTTTCGAGACAAGAGTTCGTCGAGTACCCTTGGGGACCGCAACCGCAACTGACATATCTGGATTGACGGTTATCGCAAAGGTCTTGCGTCGACTCGTCCTCTGAATCGAGTAGTCAATCCTCATTCCACCGAAGCCTATACTATCCGTTTGGCTCATGTCAGTCGCACCCGTGCTAGGTCCATCAACTCGGATGTAACGGCTTCAACGTCTTTCGCGGGGAAGTCTGCAAGACGCAATTGCCGCTTAATCTTCCGACGCATTTCTCGCTGAACATCTTCTTTCTGCGACCAATCAATGACCGCCTCGTGCTTGAGTGCATCGAAGACAGCTTCGGAAAGCTCGGCCATCTTGTCGGCGGCATCACTGTTTGCGTCTTCGGCTACGTGCTTCTTGAGTAACCCATAGAAGGGGAACGCCTCTTTCTTAATCCCCAGGGAATCCGCGTCTTCGGAATGTCCCTGTTTGATATCGTCCCGAACACCCATCAAGAGCTTGAATTCTTCAGCATCGTCGATTCTCTGTTCCCGACGTTCGACAATGATGCGTTCCAATCGCTCTCGCACCGACTCGTAAAAGACTGGGTCCTCATGAAGTTTGACCGTGATAGTCCGCTGGATGGCGTGCTCCATCCTGCTCGCTTTGGCTCGCGGGTCTTTGAGCTTCTTGACCTCCTCTGAAAAGCGGTCCGACATAATCGGAACGGGCTCTAAGAGCAGTTTTACAGCTTCGCCTTTGACGTGCCGGTCAATCAGCTCGCGAACTTTCGCACTGCAATCAGGCAGCTCGGTGTCCTCGGTCTGATAGTGAGTAGTCGCTTCGCGACGCACTCGGCGGAGCCAGGCAAAGTCTGGCAAGAACGTCAAGGCTCGCGGGTCCGGCAGGAGCTGCTCCAAGGCTTTGTAAAAAGCACGGTGACGAGCATGGAAGATAGCTCGCACATCTTCCTTCTCCAAAGCGAGAATCCACGGTTCGATGTCGGAACGGTCCAAGTCTTTTGAGAACATGGCAAAAACGTCGGCATGTCGTTGCTTCAACGCCTGGTAAACGGATTCGTCGTCTCGCTTGTGAAGCACGTCTTCGACGGCAACATCCTGAGAAAACACTTCCAAGGCCTTGTCTAAAAATCCCGACACGCCCCAGTAGTCGACGATTAGTCCCCATTGTTTGTCCTTCTCGGGGAGCGGGCGATTCACGCGAGCAATCGCTTGCAGGAGATTATGGTCTGTGAGTCGGCGGTCGAGATATAGAACTCTTTCAATTGGAGCATCAAAGCCAGTCAGGTACTTGTTCATCACAACAATAATCGCCAGCTTGTCGACTCCCTCCTCCTTGTACTGGTCAATTACCTGTTCTTCATCGTCGAACGGTTTCTTCAACTCCCACAACTCACTGTCCTTGTCACTGGGGTCGGAAATCAACAGTGCCACCCGACCGGGCAGGTGTTTACTTAACTCTTGGAAGTACATCCCCGCTGCCTTCTGTGAGCATGCAGCAACTTGAGCCTTGAATCCATCCGGCTCGAAGTTCGCCTTGTAATGCTCCGCGATATCAGCGGCAACCATTTCGATACGGTCAGTCGCTTCGGCAACCTTGCGTTCGGTCACTTGCTGTTGTTTGACTTTTTCGCGTTGCTCCTTGGTAAGGTGAGCAAATTCGGCATCAAACAGCGGGTTGATACGTTTTCCCCATACGGCCAGCTCGGGTAATCGACTTTCGTAGAGAATCGGCACGGTCGCACCATCTTCGACCGATTGTGGCATCGTGTACTTGTGGATGTAGCTGCCGAAAGTTGCTTGGGTCTTATCGATAGGCGTACCGGTGAATGCCAAGCGACACGAGTTCGGCAACGCCCGCATCATGTGGGCGGCGAACTGTCCGTACTCGCTCCGATGTGCCTCGTCGATAAGTGTAAAGACATTGTCCGCATCGCTAAGAATGGGGTGCCGACTCCCTTTTTGGATGTCGACCTCGTCGCGAAACTTCTGCACGGTAGTCATCACAGTTTGCCCCGGCGGGCCGTTGAGCAACCTCCGCAAGTGCGAGACTCTCGAAGCCCGTACCGGATTCTCGAATCCACAGTTGCTGAATGTCTGTGTTATCTGCCGGTCGAGGTCACGACGGTCGGAGACAATAAGCAGTGTTGGATTGTCGAGCTGCTTCTGTCGTCTCAGTTTCAGGCCGAGCCAAAGCATCGACAAACTTTTGCCACTCCCTTGCGTGTGCCAAACTACGCCGCCTCGGTCCTTCAGTGGCAAATTACTCTGGGGGTCGACTATTCGCTTCACGGCTTCGTTGACAGCCTCGAACTGCTGATACCGAGCGACTTTCTTCACGAGCTTACCACCCTCGCGGTCAAACACGACAAAGTTACGAATTAGGTCGAGCAAATTCTCTTTTGTGAGCATGCCAGCAAGCAAAATATCTTGCTTGGTTGGCGTGCGGCCAATCTTTCGTTCCAGGTCATACTTCGTCTGCGGATAGGCCGTCTTCCATTCGGCGTAGCGGCGTAGGGGAGTACATACCGTGCCATAGCGGGCATCGGCACGCTTGAGTGCCATGCAGAGCTGCACGGTGTGGAACAATCGCACGACGCCCTTGTCGGCTTCTTGGTAGACAAGCAAGTCGCGGACCGCGTGCTCGATACCTCGGTCGTCATCCGGACGTTTGCATTCAACGGCGACGATGGGGATACCATTGACGAAAACGACTAGGTCCAGACGGCGAGTGTAGCGAGGCCCTTTGATAGTGAACTCCTCAACGACCAGGAACTCGTTGTTCTCAGGATTATCGAAGTCGATGTATCGGACGCTACGACCAACCGGCTTGCCGTGCTGCATCTCTTCAACAGTTACCCAGCGTCCCAGTAGTCGATGACAAGTCTCGTTCGCATCAATGAGCGTGCTCGCCAGCGGTTGCCGCAGGGCAGAAATCGCCTGGCGAACGCCTTCATCGGTAAGGCCCTTGTTGATGTCGCGAAGCTTCTGCGATAGACGAACGACAAGCAGTGGGTCGCTGTCGCCGTCACGCTCAGAGGCAAACTCCGTGCTCTCGCCGTCTGCATATTTGTAGTCGAAGTGGTCCTTTAGCAGTTCCCATGCTGGGCGTTGGACTTCGGTATATTCGGGGCCATTGCTCATCGTTTCAAACTCGCGTATTCTGTTGCGAACCAAGTTCTTCCCAGCCGTCGCCGCAAATGGTTGACCTTCTTGTTATGACATTTACCTAATCGATTCTTATCGCCGCAAAAACAGGGCTGTTTATTGGCCACGCGTTTCTTGAGAGATGCTAGCCGAATCATTTCCATGCATTGTTTCTCATTCTTTTGATGAAAGATTGCCTGATAGTCTTCAATGCGACCCTTTCTTCCATGGGACAGCTCTCCCTGTGGCAACGTACCGTGCAGTTCCTTATGGCTGTATCCATACAAATAAGGGACGACGCAATTCCTGACGAACTCAGGCAGAGTGGGTGCCTTACTGATTTCGAGTTGAAGCCGAACAGGCGAACCAAGACAAAGAGTCCTATCCGTATGAGTATGGAACGACTTAGGAATTCGCCCCCCCAATTCCCGTACCGCGGGTACACTACGTGGAAAGTCTTGGGGTACGCGTATTTCAATTTCGTAGGTATCGGTGATGTCTTCATAGTCGGGTTGCCGTGCAGTGAACTCCAACTCGCCAGCAATTACGGTTTCTCCGTTATGGCTCGGTCGTAGTGCGAGGCCCATCTGGTTCTGAAGTAGCGAATATAGCTCCCACTTCTCATAATGTTGTTGCAACGACCTAAGCATCACCATTCCAGGGCTTCGGTGCCGACTGTATAACCGTCGGTGCCTTCTTGGGGATGGCAGCAACCGCTCCTCCCGAGAGTGCTGCGACTTGCTTCGCTAGGCTGGAGGACAGGTCAACGTCGAATCTGCTGCGTATTGCACGTTGCAGTTGGTCTTCTTTGAGTGGTTGGCAAAGGTTGTCCACGTCAGTCTTGACCTGCGTATGCCAATCCCAGAAGTTCTTCTCTAGTCCAGAGTCCTTTGCCCATTTGTCCGCAAAGTCCTCGGCAGGATTGACTGGGTTAGGAACTCTTGGAAGGTTGTCACGCACAAATTGAGGCATTCGGTCGACGATGTTTGACAGAGCCGTGTGCAGCTCAATTTCTCCACCATAAGCATGAGCGGACAACGTTGTGATAATCATCGAAATTGGCCTTTGGTCTAGGTCGTTCCGGAACATCACATCACGGTGACGTTTCAAGATTTGAATGGACCGTTGGAGCGGCGTCTTCCATTCGTAGGGAGGGACATCGTCGATGGATGCGTAAGCTCGATTTGCAACGAGCATCGCACGGCGTGTTTGAGCGACCGTCTTCATTCGGCTCTCAAACCAACCGGCGAATCCTCGCGGATTGCTCTTCGGCCAGTCATCAGAGACTTTTTCGTACTCAGTATGTCTGTTGTCTGTGATAGCCACCGCTTTATCAGCGAATTCTTTTGTGATGCCTTGAGAAATCAGAAATGCTTTGAACTGTTCGTCGTCGGGAATTGACGGCAAAATGTCCATGTGAAAGCTCACGTCGTCCTGGTAATTGAGACGCCAGCAGCGTGGCTTCTCTTCAGCAGGGTCCTTGAATCCGTTAGCGTCCGCGTACGACTTGACCTCACCGCCAACTAACTCCTTGAGTGCCATCTGTGACATTTGGCCCTTGGAAAGAGCAAGTTGACAAACAAGGTCCAAATCGTACTCCTCGTTCTTCAGCAGAGGGCGGATGACCGTCCCATAGCGGAAGGACCCCTGGATATAGACGTCCGGTTTGTGGTCTCGAACGGACGAATCAGGTCGATGAAACCATTTACCCAAAGACTGATAACGGTCCCTGGCTTTCTCGTAGTACGACGGTGGAATATCTAACAGCTCTACAATCTCTTCGAGTAATTGATTCATGTGGTTGGCTGTCGCCATGGTAGTACTCCTGGGTTAGGTGGTTGTGGCTTGGGTATCTAGCTCTGGATAGAGCGGCTTGTAATTCGATGCCTTGTGAGGCTTGAACTCCTTGTCAAAAACTGGACTGAAATGAAGGCTCTCACGAGCAGCCAAGGCCATGTGCTCATCTTGAGTGCATTTATCGAGTGCAAACAGGCCTTCAGGTACCGGTGGGTCCAGCCGATGCACGCGGTCGTTACTGAGCATGAGCTTGACAATGTTGTTGGTTCCGACGCTTTGGCCTCGCATGATGACGCTGACCGCTCCAGTACGCCAAGCCAACAGTCCGCCTAAGTCCAAGCCATCTGGACGACGATTGAGGTCGTCGCACGTACCGATGCTGAGAATCTTGATGGAGTCCCAGGGAACATTGAGCGTACTTGTTGCTTCGACCAAGCCAACGAGAGTTGGATTGTTTGCCCAAACGCCACCGTCGATAAGTCGCATGCTGTCGATGCCTCTCCATGCAGGAAAGTAGGTGGGGGCGGCTGTTGTGGCCATCGCCACTTTCCAAGCCGGGAATTGCCAATCGCGGCGAAGTCGTGGATGGTGAGGAGTGCGAAAGACACGAACTTGGTCGAGGCCTAAGTCGAACGAGGGAATGACTAGCCGCTTGTTACTGGAGCCGAACAAGTCGTCGCCAATCGCTTCCTTCAAGGAGCTTTCAAGCGGACCACTATCGTACTTGTGGCGTCGTAGCCAGCGAGCGAATCTCCGCCATCGACCAAGTCGCCACTTGCTCGCAGGGAATATGCCTGGCCCCTTGCCGGTGTAGAATTCCACAAGTTCGCTTGGACGCAGTCCTAGGCCAAGTCCAATGGCGATGATTCCGCCAGTAGACGTTCCTGTGATTAGGTCAAAATGGTCAGCGATTTTGATGTCCAAATCTTGCTCTAAGTGTGCAAGTACGGCAGCGGAGAACAGCCCTCTCAAACCGCCGCCGTCTAGGGCAAGTATTCGGAAATCACCTTCCCATTGGGGTAATTGCTCGTGTTCCATTACCCGCCTCCTTCTGCGTCGTTGGGAACGTCGCCACTGGATGTTGATGGCCGCAGCAGGCCAATAACAAGCACGGCGTGAATCACTCGGTCAGCTATAAACGAGTTGAGAAATCCGGGTCCCCAGATGCCATGGCAGACATTGTTGCGGACATTCACTCCCCGAAGGTCACAAAGCAACGTCCGAAGATAGAAGCGAATGTCTTCAGGTATCACTTTTTTGGTTGCAGCGTCCCGAAGTAAGTCGTCGAGGTTCTTGAGCATAAAGCCTCCATTACGGTGCGGCTTTATTGTCGGTTGACCGGTCAGTTCGAGTACTCGGCGTATGGCATGCTCAATTTGAGGGATTGCCAAGTGAATCGCCGTGGGCCAATCCTCACGCAGATACGCCTCAACTGCCGATTCCAGCAACGGATAGCGTGCTTCTTCAAACAAGGGGCTACCTGAGAGCCATTTGATTACGTCACCTGCATTAAATCCCAGTCGCGTAATCGCTTGTTCCATCGCTGGTCGGTAAATCTGCCCCTTCGCTTTCATCATCTGACACATCTGTAACACGACGTGACCTTCCAAATCTTCGGCCACTGGTCCAATCGAGGCGACGACTCGCCCATCTTCTGCCGTCACCTGCTGTGTAAAGATGTTCATGAATTGCGTTTGAGAAGCCAACTCTTTCACCAACTTCTCCGTACCTTCCACGTTCGGCAAGAAGTTGATGGCTAGCTTGTGCAGGACGTCGTCAACCGCACCGCTTGTTAGGTCTTCGATAACCTTGTTCCACTCTTCTTCCGGAATTTCGACGCTATGTGATACCGGTGCAAGTTCCTCTGTTACGCCTTCAGACCTCTGCTGAATCGTGCCAAGCAATCTGTCTGCGTCATCTTGCATTTCGAATCGTTTGTAGACCTGAAAAAGGTCCTTAAGCCAACTGGTTGCAAGGATTGCCATGGCATTCTTAGACAGTCTCTCGACTGCCTTGCCATAAATGCCAACAACCACCTTTGCTTCGTCTTTCTGTTGAGTCGACCAGTAATGCTGAGCCAACGGCAAAGCCAAGTCTCCAATAGCGAACTGGTCCGCATCGGCAGCGTCTAACTCATCAAGTCGCTTTCGAAACTCTTCAATAACGGCCTGAAATTCCTCCTGCGGGCGTCGCTTGGGTGGGATACCTAAGAGAATTGAAAGAAGCATCCGCCTTCGGTGTTCACTTTCAGTTTGTTCGACGTCAGCAGCCGCGTACTCGCGAAGGCTCTTCACTGTTTTCAGTAGTCGCTCCTCGTCCTCAATCTGCAAAGCCAAGTTAACTGCCCGCTCGTGTATGTAGCCCCAATTGTGAAATGACATCTGGGGATTTGCGGCCCACACGTCGATGTATCCGTCGATAGCAATGCGAACGGCATCAATCGAGCGTTGCTGACCCACTTTGTGACCATACTCCCAAACAAGGTCAGCATAGCGGGCTCGAAGTGCTGGATGTCGAGCCTCCCTCATCCGGCCAGTCCAGTAGTCGACACACTCGCTGGTGATAGACTCTAGCGGTGGTTTATCGGACAACTCCGGACCCTCGTGCGTTCCCCATACGTTCGGCTCGTCGTAGAGAACCAAATACATGGCGATGAACTCAAAACGAAGCTCATCAACAGTTACGTCTGCTTCTTTGGCAGCTTGTTTCACCGGCTCTAGGGCCGAACGCACTTCATAGGGCTCTAGGGCTTTAGCAGTGTCGAATTGAGCAAGCACTTCAGCCAGTTGCCGTCTAAGTTCGTCCATCACTCGCCCCCTTTCGTCGGCACGCGGACGCGGCCAGTCAACAATTCCTGACTCAATGCCGACTTTGTCCTGTGAAGTTGTTCGAGACGCGATTTCTCAGCTTCGGTTCTCTTGTCAAGTTGCCAAAGAATATGAGCAATGCGTTCTTGCTCGTCGTTATCAGGAACGGCTATCGAGTAACGTCGGATATCGTCCAAATTGATTCGCTGAAACGTCGAGCCAGCCGATAGTCGATATAGTTGACGCTTGAAACTCTGGGAATTGAGTAAGAAGTACAGATATTGGTTGGATACCTCATCGCTTGTGATGATGACTACATCTTGCCCAATAGTGTACGGCTCGTCGGTGTCAGCATAGGCTGCGACTCCGAACGAAGCATTGCGGCTGTAAACAATATCACCGCGTACAGGACGATAATTTTCAACGAGGTCTTCGAACTCAGCCTCGCATGTGCGGGGAGATTCAGATAAGTCGAGCTTGCCTTCCTTTACATCGCCAGGACGTACTACAGGAAATCCTGCCTCCTGGTACTTGGGCGTTCGGTGTTTGCAGTCGACGACTTTGGCAATGTCGTCGAGTGGCTGAACGGTCCAGTCTGAGGGAATCCGTCCTGCCAATCGGTGAGTAGAGAAAGTGCTATGCCTTCCCGGTAGGCCGTTGGTGAGTAGGTCCTGCAGCAGGGCCGTCTTTAGTTTGCGGGTCTGGTCAATCACCGCCCGTGTTTGTTCGATAGCGTCGTGCACAGCTTCTAGGGTTCGGCGAATCAAGCTTCGCTCAGCCTCAGACGGCAATGGAATAAGTAGTTCGCCGATATTATCTAGATTGAGCCCCGGTCGAGTCTGGCCATAAAGCTTAGATTGAAACTGTGACTGGCCAATCGCTGAAGACAATGCTGTGACTGCCCAAGAGGCTAGCGACTCGTCTTTGAGACGAACAAGGGCTACATGTTGGCTAACGAATCCATGACGAACGGATTCGTTAGCGAGTGCGACGTTGCCGGGCTCACCAGTCACGGAAATCAGGAGGTCATTGAGTTCGATTTGTGCCCTGCTCGCTTCTTGGTCATTCGGTGGGTGAACGAAAGCAACATCATCCCATCGAAGCGTACCCAGACCAATATTTTGGCTGCGAACAAAAAACGCCCCCTCACTTGTCATGTATTTGCTCCAGCCACGGGAGCCGCTCGTCACGAGAGAAGTGAGTGAACTGAGCAATGCTACGTCCCAATCCGAGGGAATATCCCCTAGATTCTTGACGTGGCGAAAGCCTCCATTCGATTGTGCATGGTCTTTAGACGGCATACCCAACCTCCTCCAGGAGCCGATTCATCCGCTGCTCAGCTTCGTCTCGTTTCTTCTCTAAGTCGCGAAGTTTTCGTAGCTCAGCCTTCACATCGAGTTGCGGCGGCGGTTCGGTGGAATCGACATAGCGGCTAAGATTGAGGTTGTAGTCGTTCTCTTCGGCAATCTCTTCGAGCGTGGCAACCGCCGCAAACTTTTCGAGCGGCGTGCGTTGCATCGGGGGCAACTCTTTACCGCTGGAGTCTTTGCTTTTGAGCCAGAACTCGACATGTTCTTTAGCTTCGCGAATATCACACAAGTCTTCTTCAGCTTCGTCCTGAATACGTTTGACAACATCTTCCGGCTGCCCTTCTGCTGCTCGCAGTTGCCGACTCTCGTGCATGGCAATCGCTTCGAGCCACTGCGTGGCAAGTTGGTCGACATGCTCATGAATAGCTTCTTCATGGATTCCGCCATCGTGCCAAGCGTCGAAAACTGCTGTCACACGCAAGACGTCTTCCAATCGCAAGTAATTGCGATTCTTCCCGTCGTGGTAGAGTCCTTCGGGCGAAGCATCGACAAACAGCACCTTGCCCTTGCGATGAGCAGGCTTGTTTTTGTTGAGAATAATGATGGACGCCGGGATGCCCGTGCCAAAGAACAGCTTTTCGGGGAGCCCAACTACTGCCTCGAATAAGTCTTCTTCGAGTAGGGCCTGGCGAATCTTCGCCTCAGACCCGCCTCGAAACAAAACACCGTGCGGCATGACGACTCCGACTTTGCCCTTTTCATTGCAGACCGAAACCATGTGCTGCAAAAACGCGGTGTCGCCCTTGGTGGTCGGTGGCACACCCCGCGTAAAGCGATGAAAGGTGTCGTTCTTGAATTTCTCCTGGACCTCTTTGCTGTCGACCTTGGTCTTTTCGTTCTTGTCCTTCTTGGCAGCAACGCCATGCCACTCTTTTAGAGAGAACGGCGGATTGGCAATCACCCGGTCGAACACGTCGAGCACGCCCGCCGTCTCGAAGCGTGGGCGGTTGATAGTGTCGCCCGCTCGGATGTCGGTATCCGGGAAGTTGTGCAAGAGCATGTTGAGCTTGCAAATACTCCAGGTGCCGTAGTTCTTTTCCTGACCGGTGAGCGTGATGTTGCGATAGTCGCCGCCGTGGTCGATGACGTAGTTGCCGCACTCGATGAGCATGCCGCCTGAACCGCAAGTGGGGTCATGGACCCGCATACCTTCTTCTGGCTTGAGCAGTTGGACGATGAGCTTGACCACCATGCGGGGCGTGTAGAACTCGCCACCCTTCTTTCCTGAGCCTTCGGCAAAACGTTCGATGAGGTATTCGTAGGCATTGCCTAGCACGTCGGGCTCGGCAAGGTTGCGATTGCCCAGCGGGATGTTCCCAAAGTGAGTGAGCAGCCGCTGCATCATCGAGTCCATCTCGACGGCATCGCCGAACCGACGCTCGTCGTTGAAGCGGATGCCTGCCAATACGCCTTCTAGGTACAGATTGTTGTGCTCCTCGATGGCGTGCAAAGCCTTGTCGATTGCTTCTGCCCGGTTCTCACCGACCTTCATCAAGTCGTCCCAGCGGGCACCTTCGGGGATGTAGTAACTGCCAGACGTGTACTCGTCGGGGTCTTCGGCGATTTGCTCGGCTTGCTCACGAGATTTTCCGCTTTTCAGCCACTCGTCGATGATTTCCTTACGGCGTTCCTTGAACACGTCGCTCAATCGCTTGAGAAACATCAAGGCGAGGATGTGATTTTTGAAGTCACCCGCGTCAACAGTGCCGCGAAGAATGTCGGCGGCTCCCCAGAGAGAGCGGTTGAGTTCTTCCCGCGTGACAATGCGGTCGGTAGTGGAAACCTTGGACATATTGGGAATCCTTTCGGAGTATTAACTATTTGTAATAGATTGATTGATGTAGCGGGCGACAATGTCTCGTTGGACTGCTTTATTCTCGGACTGAAAGTACGAACTGTGGGCACAACCTGGATTGCGTGCAGTAGGGTGACCTAGTAAGCGACGAAACCGAAACATCGAGCACCCCGTTGGAACACGCTGTAGAAACTCTACAACGTCGTCAAACGGTGGAGAAATTGGGCCACCCACGACATCGCCGCCTGCATCAATGTTAACGAAGTTTTCCACGAGTTGCGGACGACGACCATCTGCGACACGTCCGAAAAGGTTTCGCTGGACGGGACCAATTGAGAGGGCACTGCCAAGCACAATGAAATTGGCTACGCGACCGGGAAGACCAGCGTCGTCCAACCGACGTAGTCCTTCATAGCTGACGACGGTGCCCCAACTGTGAGCGATAATGTGGAGTTTGTGTCCATCGCGAAGTAGCGGCGTGACAATATCGTCGAATCTGGCAAGGATGCTGTTGCGAGTGCTTTCCCAAGTCATGTAGCGAACAAAATCATCGAGGGCGAAGCCGCTACCTCCGTATACTCCTTCAGCACCACGAGATACTGCCAGGGCTCGCGTTTGGCCATTTCGTAGCTTGCGAGCTTCTAGCTCGCGTTCGATTTCTCGCCGAAGCTCTTCCTCTTCGGCGGCGTTCGCCGCACTCTGGGCATCGTCGCCGTAGGCCATCGCCATAGCATTGACGAGGTCGCTCCATCGCACTTCATACTTTGCTATGGAATGCGATAGGTGAGGCTCCAGGGCTTGGTGCCAAGCGTCGGAGTAACCGATGTCGTGCTGACTAATGCCGTGAACGTAGATAATTGCTGAGGGTGCTGTGGTCATCGTGTTGCGACCTCCTGCAAATGGTCGACGACAATCTCGTTGGCGAGTTGATGGCGTAGTCTTGCTGCGGTACCTGCTGACTCGTAGGCAGCGTCTGCGGCTTCGAGAATTTCAACCATCCGACGTTGTGTCTCCATTGGTGGCACAGGAACTGTGAGTTTACTGACTGCCTGTACCGTGAAGTTGAGTTGTAGCGAGCCACTTTGGGCGACCGCTTCTAGGGCCGCTTGGCCAGCAGGGTGTTTGAGGTAGGCCGCCAACAAGCGTGGTTCGAGCACGGGCAGTGAGCGTATGGCTACCAATGTCGAGTTGAGTACTATTCCATCCATCTTTTCTGGTACGATTGCCATCCGTAAAGAAGTGCTCCGAGCTGTGAGCACAAGGTCATTGGCTCGTGCCTTGTATTTGTCAACATCGCGGGACTTGAGGTCAACGCGTACTAGTTGCGTAACATCAATCCCAAACTCCTCTAAGGCACGCACCGTCAACACGTTGCCCGCTGGCCCATAATCGTTGAGCTGGGACTGCTTCGTTGGCATGCCGACGAAGATGGTTGCGATGTCACCAAGTTGTTTTTGTGTGCCTTTCAAAGCACGTCTCCAATCCAAGGCAGTTAAACCGTGCGGTCTGGGTGCCATTGTCGCCCAGACCGCACGTGAAGGGTCAATCGGATACCTTTGCGGCCTTGAGAATAGCGTCTTCGATATTCACAAGGGCGTCTTTAATCTCGTCGCGTAAGGTGTTGGCTTCCGTGCTGATGTCGTCAACGCAATCGCGGGCATTCGTCACTTTGCGATTGATTGACTGAATCCGCTTCAGCGAAGTACGAATACGTTCGATTTGGTTTTCCAACATCGCGGCGTCGAACGTAGGTGCCTCCGACTTCAGGGACCGGAGCCTTTGCATGGCGATTAGGAATCGAACCGCCGTCAGTAGGTGGTCTTGGGTTGTCGCGACCCAGGGTCCAAGTTCGGACTCGCCCTCTGACCAGTCACCAATCTCACGAGCCAAGCCCGCTTCGGTGCGACTTAGGTAAATGGCTGCGTTCGCCGAACGCTCCACCATTTTCTTATCTAGGTCTTCGGCAATGGCTTTCCGACCCTTCGCAGAATCGCGATTTCGAGCTTCAATGACGATGCGAAATTCGCTGCCACCGAACGTTGAGTCCGGCACACTGATGACAACGTCACCTGGTTTATTATCAGCACCAAGGTCATCGAGACCAGCTCCGACGGCCTGAGTCCAAGGACGCAACAGGTCGACAACTAGCTCTTCGTAGGGGCGGCCCTTCTGGGTCGTCTGCTGAAGTGCTTCTTGAGCAGCTTCTTGACCGCGAAACTCTTTCGCCAACAAGTCAAACTCTTCTTTCAATGGCTTCAGAACTTCTGTCACTACATCTTTGACAGTCTTGGCCAAAGCCCCGTCCCCACCGCTAATCCCCTTGATGGCGGATTCGACAGTGGATTGGATAGAGTCCTTTCTCTGCGGGTCGACCATGCCAGCAACGGCTTTGAGTGTTTGGCCTAGCGATGACGATTCCTTTTCAGGGTCCAAGTTCTCGCCGAACAGGTTCTTGACCTCGGTCACACGGTCACCGAGTGCCTTAGTGACCCGGTCAATAAGGTCATTGACTGGCTTCAAGACCTGGCCATCGCCAGTACCAATTTTCGCCATCAATTCGTCGCGAAGTTGCTTAGGTAGAGCACCGACCCGAGACTCAACGGTGTTGATAACGCGTTCGGCTTGGTGCTTTACAAACTCAGCGTCCCGCGAAGCGGTAGCTCGAACCAGACAGAAGACGCCCAACTCGATAGCTTTGGTGACTTCATGCGGCCACTGCTCGACAGCAATTGGCCTCAGATAGTCGGCTAGTTCGTGGCTGCGGAAGCAAAAGTTGTCGATGCGGATTTCATCACCATCGACTTCAATGGATTGAAAGGCATCGGCAGGAAGGTCGGATGGGGCTGAAGTCTCTGCCTCAGGCAAGCCATCCACGCGGTTTTGAGTAGAAATGGGCACAGCCATTTCCTCCATATGGGAAGGTAAGACGCGTGCCGGGGCCCGAGAAACACTCTCAGAATCTTGCTAAGTGGAAACGGGCCAGGTATACTTCAGCTGTTCAATTTGAAGGCCGGGCCCACCCGGCACGCGTCAGCCCAGGGTTACCGCCCTGGGCTGCATGCATTTTACAGGTAAAACCGACCAAAACAACCGTCAAAAAGTAAATTTTCAGATTACGAATCGTTGGATGTGCGTATCCTGTTGCCTCAAAACATCTTACGTAATCAAAAAATTTTGTGCTGCTCGATAGGTGGGTAATTGCGTCGCCAGGCGGCGACGCGTAGATAATCAATAGCTGTTGAAGACAAAAACTCCCCCGAAAGACGCTTCTACACTGAAATACCCTTCAAGGAAGAGGTCCCGACTGAAGGCCTGATAGTCGATATAGTAGCGAAGATTATCTGGTAACTCAGTGAGGTACAACTCATCGAAAATGTGTTCTGCGTAGGCGAGTTCTGAGTCCCAGTGGCCATGGTAGGCGTCGCGAAACGATTCCTCAGTGGCGTACTCCTCTCCAGCATGGCCGACATAGGCGGCAAACGCTTCTCCGTGCTCCTCGATGAGTAAAGCAAGATGTGATACTTCCGTTACGCCGTGGTACTCGCTAATACGGATGTCACCAAATCCTTCGTAGTCGTGAATTGCATATTCTTCACTCGACTTGATGGGTGAGCTTAGCAGGATAGCACGAATGTCTTCCTGAATATCGGCGGGTTCTCTGGCTGCTTCGAGCCATTCCCCGTGTAGGTGTCCGGCGTTGTAGGCTGCGAGACAAGCGACGTATATCATTGGATTCAGTTTCTGGTTCATTGTTTGTTCCTCCATGGTGTTTGTTAAAAGGCTGACCCCATTAGGCCAGCCGTTGTTCTCTAAGCGGCGGCAGATTGCTCTGCCGATTGGTTCAGCTTTTCTGACTCAGTGATGAATCGAATTGCTTGCTGAGCCAGCTCGACAAGAGCCTCAAGTTGTTTGAGGTTGTAGCTGCCGTGCTCCCATTGACCGCCCTTGGTGCGGTAGGGCCGCTTGAGCGTTGTTGAGAACCAGGTTGCCCCGTCCTCTCTGGTTTGCTCAAAGATGGCCAGATGAACATTGCTTTTGCTGTTGGTTAGTGTTGGTTTGTTTTTCATCGTTTCCTCCTTTGGAAAAAAGTGATTTGTTCTTTCACCCTGTGCCGAAGGACAATCACTTTTGAAGAGGAGGAAGCAGCGGAGTTGCTGCCAGAGAAAAGAACATCCACCGTCGCAAGTTTAGTGACAGGCTACGCCTGGCACAGAGTTGCATCGGTCGGATTCCAAAAACTTCTGGCAGCCTCACGCGGTTGGAAAAGAAAAAACTAACACAAGCAGAGTTTCAAGCAGTCATGTGCTATTGAGACCCTTAGAAGAGGGCTACTCATTCTTCCTGTTAAAGCGGCCATGCAAGAAAGGCACTGTAGATGGGCACGTGGGCTACTGACAGCATATGAGATGCGTAGAGCCGGTTCAGGTTTTGGATAGCTACTGAACGACAACCTGCACCATATAGAAACCAGCATGACGGACAAGTACAATAGCCGTCTTCACGGTGAAAGGTACAGTTCGACAAACACCTTGACGGCAATGAGCGATTGAAACCTGATTTCGACGATTAATCGTCGACTACGCTGCTTGCAGTTGGCATTGTTCGGTCATCTGAGCTGCTCTTAATGCAATCCTTCGTATTTCGGGGTCGGCATGCCCCGCAAAAATCCCCCCATTGAAATTGAAAACCGTTTCCGGTCTTTTGATTTCTGTTTTAGGATTTCCGTTATATAAGAGCGTTGACTTTTTCTGCGGGGAGGTGCTGACCAAAAGTGTGGCAGGCGTTGACCTTTTCTTACGGACGCTTCCATCGGCATTAGGCTGTTTAGGTAGTCGGCTCTGATGCCGTCTGACGAGGGAGAGCATTGGGCCGTCGACGAAGAGTTGGCCATTGATGTTTTCATTTTCCTTGTGAACCTCGATTGCGTCGAGGTAACCCCGGCTTAGGATTCGCTGAAATAATCGCGACTGAGTGGCTCTATGCACGCCTGTCCATGCCTCGAAGTCGGCATAGCGAAATCGAGCATAGTGTTCGCCATGCTTAAGCAGTTGCAGTTGCCAGCGTTTTGGAATGCGACGCATGAAGTATGCAAAATAGAACAACGACTCAACGGTTGTTGCTCCGCCGCGAGCAACATGTCGTAACACTCGACGTGCAACTGGTTTCTCTGACGTTTTTGGCCGGTCATCTTCCGGAAGTTCTGTAAGCTTCAATTTGATTTCAGGGAGCAACCTATTGAGCTTAGTTACAGCGTCATCTATATGAGCGTGTGATAGGCGACGGTGACCCTTCCACTTAGACTTACAGTTAATGATGCGGTAGATTGATACCTTGCTATCCTCATGAAGGGATTCAGCTTCCCAGCGAGCGGCGAAAACACGAACTTCATTGCGTCGAAAGACTCCCTGCCGATAGCCTTCGAGTACGGCTCGAAGCTCGTTAGCTGGTACCTTGGCATAGCCTCGCTGGAATTGGCGATAGCGGACTGAACTCTTGCTGTTTCTTGAAGAATACACCATTTCTTTTCCTCCGTGATAAGAGGCAAAGAGCCTGCTCGACTTGGCGTACCAGTCCGGTGCGACGTTCGTCGATTGACCGTTGACTATGCTTGAAGAAATGGGTTAGAGTCGATTTGGAAGAATCACAAAAACACTCATTTCATCACGCCAGTCAGTCCGCACAGAAGCGGAAGCTGCTGATTCAGGGCCTTCACCGTCGATTCACATACTTAACTCCGTTAAAAAGGCATGCCGACGCGAATCATCGGCACGCACAAGTTAGCAGAGTCACACTAACAGGCTTTGATGGCGGTTGTCACCAACCGAATTTGACGGCCATTAGTAGCGATTGGAGCCATCGGCAGATGGGGCCGGGGTAGAACACGAGGCCTAGGCATGATGGCAGTTCGCCGAGTGGATTCCAGGGTGTCCAGTTCGTGGGACACGCCTTCTCCAAAACATCGCTTCACTACATTTCCGGTCGATGCTGCACTACATAGGTCGATTCATCGACCCGGTGAGAAGACTAAGAAACGCCATATAACACTGAAAAATAAGGTATTTCTGTGACTGTCAGTTCTTGGTGATGTAGCGTGTAATTAGCTTGGGAAGCTTTCGTTCTACCATTGAACTACACCCGCTTGCATGCAATCTGCATTCATCAAAGAGAGCAGTTAGGTGCAGTCTAAATCACGCCAATGGCTGTCACAAGCAGGCAGTGCAGTTTAGCTATTTCACCACGTGATACGATCGGCGAGCACTCTTAGTTGAGAGCTGAGCTGTTCGACACGCTCAGCATCAGAACGGTCAAACTCACCTAGGAAATCAGTTTGAATGGCTCGCCGCAGTTTCTGGATACGACTCTTGATGCCGGTCACGAGGCCTCCCACAGAGCGAGGTGCGGTCACTTGGCTTCGTTCTGGGGCGTTGAGCGACTCATAGTATAGATTTACAAAATGGTAATCTTCGAGCACGCTGGCCAGCTGCTTTAGAAATCGGCCAATCTCCGCTTCGTTGGGCTGAGGATTCTCGAATAGATCGGCTTCCAATTCGTCCAACGCCAAGTGATATCCTGCAATGCGAGCCGACAACTCGTTGAGGTTAAGCACAACTTCACTTTGCTCCGGCTGAACCAGAAGTGTTGCTTCGGCGGAACTGACAAGTTGCGTGGTGGCAGCTTTGGGAGCCACCAGACGCTCTACGGGGGGCGAACTAGGCAGATTCGTTTGTGATGGCTTGGGAGCGGAGGTTGTCTCCCTCGGTCGCTCCAGGTTGGATGCTTCGGTTTCAACACTAGGCTCGATCTGAGCTGCCGGTGTTGTATCAGATGGAACGGGAGCACTTGCTGCGTCCTGCTGCGAAGTGGTTGGGAGATTCGTCCGGCCAAACTCTGGAGTTTCAGGCAACGGTGCCAGGGAACCGGGCATGGAACGACGAGTTGCCCGTAGCAACCAGTCTGCCATCAGTTGCTGATCATCCTTCGAACGACCATTCTCCCGAAATTCATTCAACACCTTATCGATTTGCCCGAGCCGCTTGCTCGCGTCGCGGGGTCGAAGTCGGAAGACAGATCGCACCTGAAACCGCAAGTCCGACTCCAATCTCGCGAGAACATCGACAGGGGCCCCCGTTTCGTGCTGAGCGGTAACGCCCGCCGCTAAGATTGCCACGGCCACCAGCGTACACAGGATTGCAGTCAGACGGTGGCTCGCTTCCTTAGACAGTTGCATAGGAGAATCTCGCAGAGCAGAGGGAATGGGGAAGAAGCGAACACAGAGAGACTCGCTTCTCAAGCCTAGATCAGCCCAGCGGCAAGTCAAAAACCGATAGCACGTGTGGTCCACCCTAGCGGCAATACTAGCTGTATCGACGTAGTTTGGGTGAACCTTGCGGGTCGTAACGATCGTGAATCGGTAATTTCCCAAACTCCCTCTAATCTAGCCTCAAAACTGTTTATTGCCTCGAACCTCCTTGATAAAGTCGAACGTATGAACGTGATTCAACGTCATCGTGCCGAGCGTGATATTTCTCGGCTCACAGGTAATGTGGAATAGTCGAATACACTCTTGAAAGTCACTCCCCTTTTGAATCGCAACTGAATATGAAATCACCAGACACTCCTAGATCGGACGAAGTGGAAAGCTTGCTCCTCAATGCTGAGCTACGCAACGCCTTGGAGCCTTTGTTCGATGAATCTATTGGCCGGGTAAATGCCGAAGTAATGTCGACATCCTGCGAGAACGATTTCCTGCAATCGATGCTGGAATGGGAACGCGCCCCGATCGTGCCAATCCGCGAATGGTTCTCTCCTTCACTGGAACTGCCAGCACCAGATTCGCTAGATGACTCGCAACTCCACGATCTGCTCCATCAAACCATTGGGCAATTGTACGAGAAGCACATCGTTCTGGATTTCACCGATCATCTCTCCGATCGACAACTTTATGGTTTAATCTATCGCGATATTCTGCCTACGCACGAGAAGATGATCCAACGTCGCAATAACTATCTCCACTGGGATTGTGCCAATGTAGAAGGCGATCCCGATATGTGGCTGCGGTACTACGCCAGCAACGAAGAGCGGACCGCCTGGCAGGAAGAAACGGGCGGCTACTTGCCACCGATCGATGATCCGCCCTACGAGCGCAAATTGCCTCGCGCACCGATGTAAGATTAGAAGTCGAGGGACTAAGGCGATCGCATGCCTGAAGCTCTTAACTCTCGGCTCTCGTCTCAAACCAATTCTGGCCACAGACAGTCGCTTACCAAAAGCCCCTGGCGCGTTAGACGCACGGTGTCGCCATCATCGGCCAACAATCCTTCTGCGACGAAGCGACTGAGCGTCTCGGCAACCAAGGCATTGAGCTCGTAACCGGTTTTTGCCAGGAACGTCTTGCGATCGATTCCCTCTAGTCGGCGTAACGAAAAGATCAAGAACTCGCGCGCCTTTTGAGCAGGTTCCAACCGCTCACTCTCGGCTACGGGAGACTCACCGGCCAAAACACGTTTTAGATAGGTCGTGGTGCTGCGGTGATTGGTTTCCCGTCGCCCGTCCACATACCGGGCCGCCCCTGGACCGGCCGCATAGTATCCTGCACCGGACCAATAGACTTGGTTATGCCGGCTTCGGCAGCCAGGCTTCGCAAAGTTCGATACCTCGTAGTGCTCGAATCCTGAGGCAGTCAGTTGATCGATCGCGCTAAGATACATCTCACGCTCCAGCTCTTCTGGGACAGAAGTTAACTCTGACTTGAGGAGCCGACTATAAAATGGCGTTCCTTTTTCGAACGTTAGGCCATAGGTGGAGACATGATCGGGAGATAGCGCCAGGGCTTGCCGAAGGTCTTCGTGCCAGTCGGCGCTGGTTTCTCCAGGCACGGCAAAGATGAGATCGATCGACACCTGCATTCCCGCTTGGGTGACTAACTCAACGGTATGAGCAATGTCGTCCGCCACATGGTCCCTCTCCAGTAAACGAAGCTTTGCATCTTGAAAGGACTGCGCGCCGAGGCTAATTCGGTTGACGCCTTGCTGGGCCAAGACATCGACGCGTTCGCTATCGAGGTCACCCGGATTCGCTTCGACTGTCCATTCATAACCGTCTGCCAAGGGGTGCCAATGTGTTGCTAGTTCGCATAGCTCCTGAAGTTCTTCCACGGGTAGATGCGTGGGGGTTCCGCCGCCAAAGTAAAGCGTGTCTACCTCGCGAGGCTGACCTAGCCAAGACAACTCGGTCGCGAGCGCTGTCATAAACGAGCCCAACAGATCGTCCCGCCCAGCGATGACGGAAAAATTGCAGTAGCCGCAATGGTGTTTGCAAAACGGCACGTGCAAGTAAGCAGCTCGTTCAGAAAGGGAGTCGCACATGATCAGCGCTATTTCGACCCTGGTTCTCTGGATAGTCTCGGCAAAGTGTCAGGGAAGCTTTGCCTACTTGCCCAAAGAGACCCTTTATAAAGAAAAAGCTGTGTGATTTCGGCAATCTAGGAATCTCAACTCGTTTTTTGGCGTGATTCCTGCACCTAGAACGACTAACCTGAGATAACGGATATAGATCACCTGAGGCGCAGCATACCCAAAGCTCTATCTTGCTGCCAGGAGACGTCAATTTTGGATTCCGATTGCGACCTAGTGCAACGCGCAAAATGCGGTGACTCGGAAGCGTGGCAGACGCTCTACCGGCGTTACTTCCCGCTTGTCTGGCGCTATGCGAGCACCAAGATCGAAGGCGTCCAGCTAGTCGAAGACATCGTCTCAGAAACTATGCTCGCTCTCCTCAAAGGCATCGGCTCATTGGAAGGCGATGCCTCAAGAATTTCTGCGTGGTTACGATCTGTCGTACGACACAAGATTGCAGACCATCACCGGCAAAGCTACCGACTCCGCGAACGGCTAGAGGAAGTCGCTGCCAACAACCAGAGCAAAGAAGACGACCAGTGTCCCTCTCACGATTTGGAAACCGAAGAAACTCGCGGGCAAGTGCATCAAGTCTTAGATGAAATGTCCGAGCGTCAACGATTGGCCTTGGAATGGAAGTACGGCGAAGGGCTACGGGTACGAGAGATTGCCAAACGATTGGGCGAGACAGAGAAGGCCGTTGAGGCAACATTGTTTCGCGCGCGGCGAGAATTCCGCAAAAAGTTTCCCTTCGTCGACGATTCGCTGAGCAAACCTCGACAAGAGACGAGTATCGAATGATTCTACATTTATCAAATGAATTGATGGTGTCCTGATGGTTACCGAACACGACAATTTCGAAGAGCTGCCAGAGCGCGAAAATTTCGGTCGCGACGAACTTGCTCGCGAGGACGCTCAGGTAGAGCAGTTTTTGGAGTCGGCGCTCTCCGTCCCTCCGCCTCGTCCAGGATTTGTTAAATCTCTCGAGCAGCGCCTCGATGAAGAGTTTGCCAAGGCCAGCACTGGTCATGAGACTGCTTTACCATTGAACGGTGCCCTGAGTCCTCCCAGCGATACCAACGGTTCTGTCCAGCTGGCATCCGATCTGAACTTTGGCAGCACGGTTTCAGGCGACAGCGTGGACGGAGATCAGCCCACTAGTCCTGCACGCAGTTCGAAGTTCATCAAGTGGGCCATGACTTTATCCGCTGCGGCAGCACTCTTGTTGGCTGTAACGTTCTTGAACAATCGACCCGCCTATGGTTGGGCGGCCATGCTCGAAGCCTTGGAGGATTGCGAGTGGGTACAGGCCGTGATTACTGGTGGCGAGAAGTCCTCTAACGGATGGGTCTCTTCTCGCCGGGGCGTTTGGGCTGTTCAGTCCTCAGATCGCACGTCGTTTCACGACTTGGAACGTCAGCAATTCTCTAATTTCGAGCCCGACAATTCAGTGGTCATACGCCAGGACACAGACGGGACTGCCCCCTGGGATTGGCAATCGCTATTAATTGGAATTTTGGCAGAACAGTTTGAACTCCCAGAACCGGCCGGTCTCGAGTCCCTAATGTCTGCCAAGGTGATCTCTGAATCGTGGCGAACAATCCCTGCCGACAATGAACACGGCGAATTGGTCGAGTTGCAGGTTACGCTGGAGCTGGCTAACTTCGATCGGCAACTTGATTTGGAATTTCTGATCGACCCCAAGACGAAACTCCCTCTGCAATGCCGTGTGCTAGCGTCGGATGAAGCCAAGCCTGTGCATTACGATTTCTCGTATCCTGAAGAAGGTCCGGAATCGATCTTTTCGATGGGCATTCCCGCGGGCACGGCGGTGGTCTCTTCGCTGGCCTCATTAGATCGCGGACCCAAGAATAGTGACGCGAGCGAATCGATTGCATCACTCAAACGCCTCGCTCCTCCGGGTGTTACCGAGAACACAAAGATCATCGACCATATCGCCAAAGCCCCAGTTCCGAAAAAGAACACAACCGAAGAAGCCGAGCAATCTGCTGACAAAGCAGAACAACTTATGGAGCAACAGGGGATCGAAAGCGAGCGCAAAACGCTTGTCGCCTCTTTGCCGGCAGATCCTGCGATAGATTCTTTCGATCTTCAGCCCGCCTTGCCGATTGAAGACTTGGTAAGTCGAGTCAATGACGTGATGGCCAAGTTTTGGGCGAGCCAATCTGTACATCCCACTGATCAGGCATCGGACGATGAATTTCTGCGTCGCGTTTATCTCGATCTCACCGGGCGCATTCCGATGGTGAGCGAAGTCTACGAGTTCTCGGAGAACAAATCGCCCGCGCGGCGCGAAGAGTTGGTCGACGAATTACTCAATCGGCGTGATCATGCCACGCATTTGGCTGCCGTCTGGCGGAATATGTTGCTGCCGGAAGGCATGGACGTCAATGCGTTAGGTGGGACCGCGACATTCGACCAATGGCTTGCTGAGCGCTTCGCCGACAATATCCCCTACGATCAGTTAGTGGGCGAACTGCTGATGGCTGAGGGTCGTGTGAGCGAGTCGGGGCCGATACTGTTCTATGCCGCATTGAAGCTCAATCCCGAAGAAATCGCCGGCAAAACGGCGCGAGTGTTCCTAGGTACACGCATGGAATGCGCCCAGTGCCACGATCATTTCTTCGACGACATTACTCAGGAAGAATTCTGGGGACTAGCGGCTTTCTTTGCACAAATCTCCCGCCCCCTGGGCAAGTTGGAGATGGCTTCGCCCGTGCTGCGAGTGCATGACATTCACTCCGGTGAAGTCACACTGCCCGATACCGACGAAGTGATTAAACCTCGGTTGCCGGGCGGAAAGACAGACTTGGCCGAACCCGCAGAGGACTCGTCGCGACGCCAGCAATTGGTCGATTGGCTCACCGCGTCGGGCAATCAACGGTTCGCACGAGCCACAGTTAACCGTGTGTGGGAGCATCTGTTCGGACGCGGCCTAGTGAATCCAGTCGATGACATGCGGCCCGATAATCCACCGATTAGTCCCGAATTGCTGGAATTGCTCAGCCGCGATTTTGCTGCCAGCGGATTCGATCTGCGTCGACTATTCCGAGCACTCGTTCTCACGGATGCTTATCAGCTTTCGAGCCGAGCCGACGTTGACGACCCAGCTCAGTCCTTGAATTTTGCTCGCATGAACATGAAAACCTTCACCGCTGCCCAACTTTACGATTGCATAGCCGTGGCCACGCAACACCGGGCAATGATTTCGCAGGACGAAGGCGGTGGAACTTTGTCGCGTATTTCTAATACGACACGCGAAGAATTTATCGAGCAGTTCCGGGCTCCACCCGGGGAACGCACCAATTACGAGGCGGGCATTCCTCAGGCTCTCACGCTCATGAATGGCCAGATGATTCATGGTGCGACCGACCTCTCCACAAGCGGCTTGCTCGGGTCGTTGCAGGCTCCGTTTTTCAGCGACGAGCAGCGGCTAGAGACCTTGTTCCTCGCCACATTGTCGCGCCAGCCGAATGACCAGGAAAGAACTGATATGCTGGCCTACCTGTCCGCTGTAAACGACTCAGAACGTAACGAGGCACTGGGCGATATATTGTGGGCGCTGCTCAACAGTGCCGAATTCACATTCATTCATTAAGTACGCGCAAGCCGTGTCCGACGGCTTTCCCTATTGGAGATAACCCGATGGCTTCACTCAACGCACTCGATCGACGTCGCTGGCTGCAATCCGCAGGTATCGGCCTTTGTGGAATGAGCATGAGCGGTTGGCTACCGTCCCTCGCGGAGCGTGTGGCAACCGACCCACGTCGGACCCGACATTGTATTTTGCTTTGGATGGGTGGCGGGCCTAGCCAGACCGATACGTTCGACATGAAGCCAAATCACGAGAATGGTGGCGAGTTTAAGGAAGTTGCGACGAACGTGCCGGGAATCCGATTCAGCGAGCATCTCCCCAAGTTGGGCAAGCTCGCCGATCAGTTGGCAATAATTCGCGGCCTCAAGACGAAAGAAGGCGATCACGAACGCGGTTCGCACTTAATGCGCACCGGCTACCGCCCCATGGGTAGTACGCGTTATCCTTCCGTTGCGTCTGCACTTGCCAAGCATCTGGCCTCGGGTGATGTCACTTTGCCACCTTACGTGAGCGTCGCTCCGTTCCGAGGATTCGCCAACGCCGGTTTTGGTTCGGGCTTCCTCGGCCCCAAGTACGCCCCGTTGGTAGTGGCGGGCGCTGGCGGAGCGCTGGCAGGAGAGAACGACGAGGCGAGCTATGCCAAGCTACATGTGGATGCCATGACGCCGCCTCCAGGAATTTCTACTAAACGGATGGGTAAACGCCTGGAGTTGTGGAAGACGCTGGAAAGTGGATTTCTAGAACATCATCCTCATGCAGCAACGCGCGCCCACGAGATGGTCTACGACAACACGGTCCAAATGACTAACAGCGATGCGGCGGCAGCCTTTGATCTGTCTCAAGAACCCAACGAGCTACGCGAAGCCTACGGCAAGGGCACCTTTGGGCAAGGTTGTTTGCTGGCCCGGAGACTCGTGGAGCGAGGCGTACCCTTCGTCGAGGTGGCGCTCAACTCGGCTAATGGAGCCGGGCTAGGTTGGGACACTCATGCTAATAACTTTCAATCCGTTCAGGCATTGTCGGGGGAACTCGATGCAGGCTGGGCGACGTTGATGACCGACCTCCGCGATCGTGGTCTCTTGGATTCAACGACGATCGTTTGGATGGGAGAGTTTGGACGCACACCTCAAATCAATGGTGCTGCAGGTCGCGATCATTTCCCTCAAGCCTGGTCGTGTGTGCTGGGCGGTGGGGGTATCGCCGGCGGTCAATCTTACGGCCGCACCAGTGAGGATGGCATGGTGGTGGAAGAGGACCAATCTTCGGTCACTCAGGTGCTGGCCACATTGTGCTCTGCGCTCGGGGTACCACCCGAAACCCAAAACATGTCCGATGCCGGACGCCCCATTTATGTTGTGGACGACTCGCCCATTAAGAAGCTTCTGGCATAGGTGATTAACTAACAAGATGAGACGATCGATCTCAATACTCCCTGTCTTAATCGCGATAATGCTTGGCTATTGCTGCGCGATTTCGCCCGCCGAAACGATCACTTCCGAAGCGATCCCCGGGAAGCGGATGTCAATCGACGAGATCGCTGCGCAGTCGGTACTGGCTGAGTGTCGCGTGCAAACAAAACCGCCCAAGCCGGCCCCCGCGGCAATGCCTGAGCAAGTTGTATTTCGAATGAGCACGGAACTGCCAGACGATCCATTGGAGAACTATGCGCGGAGTCGCAACGGAGAATGGCAAATCCATACACATTCGAGCCTCAAGGACCCTTGGGTCCGGTGCTTAATGCTCACGCCTGAGCGCCCCGTTGTCGTTGAGTTGGCTGTGTTGGTAGATAGCAAATCATTCCGCGAAGTCCGCCAGCGCTGGGTAGAGCTATTGCTTTCTCAGGCAAAAGGAAACTATTCCGCCCCAGGGGAATCTTCGGAGCCCGCAGCTCAGACGGAAAAGGCCGAATCTAAGCTGTCCGAAAAAAAAGAACCCCCTGAGGGAACCGCCAGCACTGCAGTATCGTCTGAGGAACAAAGCTCAAACGCAACTGCAATTGACAAACCTCTGAAGAGTCCCGCCGGGGACAACGTGAGAGAGGCCATTGCCAAGGCGAGCGACGCAATCGAACAAGTTGCAGAATCGGCAGAGGAAATGATGGAAGCAGCCGAAGCCATCACGGGTGTCGACATTCAGCGGCGAACCGCGCCGTCTGTCATCAAGCGGCTGAAGAACTACGTCGCTGCCATGGGGGATGATGTCGACGCCGAGGAGATTCGTTGGCTTATTGCCGATTGGGCAGGCGGTCCAGGGTTGTTGGTCCTGGGCCCAGGAGCCGCTTGGGAACGTGCCGAGATTGCTCCGCTGTGGTCGTGGTTAGACGAAGACTACGACCATCGCCTGAGCCCTGCTGAAATCGCCAATGCCCGGCAACGTCTTGCCCAAGCGGACATCAACGAAGACGACATTGTTGATGTCGTCGAGTTTTATCGCTCTTCTTCCATGAGATCCCCTTACGTCCGAACACATGCTCATCCACTCGTCGTAGTGCTCGATGAAGAGACCGATTGGAATGTCTTGTCGGACGATCTGGAGGACGCGTATGGCGAGAACCCTCTGTCCACAAACCCTGACCAACTCTCCAAGCTACTCAGTCAGGCGCCAGAGTTGCGATACATTGTTTCGTTAGAAAAAGAAGGCAAGGTCGGCGTGCTTTCCTACAGTTCCTCTGGAAACGGACCCGCCCCGACCTTCGAAGCAAATAATGAAATCGTGACGGTAAACATGGGCGGCATGTACTTTGAGCTCTCCGCCGCCTACGAAGCCCCCAACTCCGAAGAGATCTCCAGCCCGCAAATAGCGATCGGTGCTGCGATTGACGGCTACCCACTCTTGCGATTGCTCGATACGAATGGCGACGACCGTGTCACCCTTCCGGAAGCACGAAAACTTGATGCTTTGCTGGAACGACTCGATATCAACCACGATGGCAGCATTGGCCAGAGCGAGCTTCCCACCGCTGTTCGGCTCACCGTTAGCAACGGCCCCTTTGCACACGAGCTATTTGAGAAACGCGCTGCTGCGGCACAATTACCCGCTCAGGAGGTAGCCGAGGTACCAGACTGGTTTAAGAATATGGACCGCAACCGAGACGGCGAGCTTTCGCGGCGAGAATTCCCTGGATCTCCGCAGCAGTTTGCCGCCTACGACCTAGATGGAAACGGCATAATAAGTGGAACAGAGATCCAAGAATCGTCGGCAGCCAACGAATAAGAATAAAATAAGAACGGCGAATAGAGAGTGAACTTGCGATTATTAAACAAATTACGCACCGTACTGAATCAACTTTGAGCAGCCCGTCCAAACTTTCAACATCGTAACAGACTAGAGAGATTCGCATGTCAGATAATCACCAACAGGTGCTTACGCCCTCGTCCAGCACTCAGGAAGTCACTGAGGCAGTCGATGGACTTTACGCCAATTATCAAAAGCTTCGCGAAGAGCTGGCAGGCACGATTGTCGGCATGGAAGACGTGACCGAGCAACTAATGATTGGCATTCTTTGCCGTGGGCATTGCATGCTACAGGGTATGCCCGGCCTGGCGAAAACGCTGTTGATTTCGCAGCTAGGTTCGCTGATGGACCTAACATTCAATCGCATCCAGTTCACGCCCGATCTGATGCCTGGAGATATTACAGGAAGCGACGTGCTGGAAGAAGACCACACCACCGGCAAACGCGTCTTCCGATTTATTCATGGCCCCTTGTTTGCCAATCTGATTTTGGCGGACGAAATTAATCGGACACCCCCCAAAACGCAAAGTTCACTGCTTGAAGCCATGGAAGAACGCCAGCTTTCGGTGGGCGGTAAGACCTACAAGTTGCCTGAACCATTCTTTGTGCTCGCAACTCAAAACCCAATCGAAGTAGAAGGCACCTATCCGCTGCCCGAAGCGCAGTTGGACCGGTTTTTGATGAAAATCAAGGTCGAATACCCCGACCGCGAGGACGAGCGAGAAATTTGCCGTCGCCAAACGACTGCCTACGAACATCAGGTATCCAAGGTGATCGAAGTTTCAACCCTCATGCAAATGCAATCACTCGTACCGCAGGTAGTCGTGGCCGATCACGTCTACGATGCTGCGATCGACTTGGCACGAATGACTCGGCCGGAAGAAAACCAACTCCCGGGTGATCTAGCCGACAAGGTGCAGTATGGCGCTGGCCCCCGAGCCAGTATCGCGCTCCTTCTTGCAGGCAAAGCACGTGCACTGCTGCACAAGCGATGCCACGTTACGACCGAAGACGTCTACGAAGTGGCGTTACCCGTGCTACGTCATCGCATCATCCCTACATTCAATGCGGAAGCTGCGGGGCTAGAAACAGACGACATCGTCCGCACCCTGATCGATCGCGTCCAGTCAGTTGCCCGCTAGTCAAGCCGTTTTCGCCACCTACTGAGATTGCTGGAAGAGAATATTGTGCCCGAGAACCGTGTCAATCGATTTGTCGCTTCACTGCGAGACCGGCAAGCCAATGCTAATGGGCATTCGGCTGCGGTTGTCAGTAACGAATCGCCGTCATCGAATAGCACAACTGATCTAGCGACACCAGTAACTCCATTCTTTGATCCAGATACGCTCTCTAAACTTGGTCGCCTCGACTTAATCGCGCGAACGGTCGTCGACGGCATTCTATCCGGCAAGCATCGCTCGACGCACAAGGGTGGCTGCACCGATTTCTCCGAATTTCGCCCCTACGCCAAAGGGGACGACATTCGGCAACTCGATTGGCGGCAATTTGCCAAGAGCGATCGCTACTACGTCAAGCGGTACGATGACGAAACAAACCTCCAGGCATTGATGATTGTCGACTCCAGCGGTTCGATGCAATTCGGCATGTCGACCGTCAGCAAATGGGAATATGCGCGAATGGCGAGCGCCGCTTTGGGGCATCTGCTGTTAAGACAGCGCGATTCGGTGGGCCTCGCCGTGGTGGGCGAACACCTCGTCGACTATCTCCGCCCTTTGCCCCGCTCCAGCCATTTGGCACGAGTGCTCGACGTGCTGGGGCGAGCCCAAACCACCGGCGAAGCCGCCCTGGACGAAGTGCTGCAAGAAGTTGCTGGGCGGCTGAAGCGTCGAGGTCTGGTCATACTTTTCTCCGATTGCTTTGGCGACGTTGAGAAAATCAAAGATTCATTATTGCAGTTCCGGCTCCGTGGGCACGATGTGTTGGTATTTCAAGTATTAGCGCCCGAGGAACTCACATTTCCATTTCGAAGGGAATCGTTCTTTCAAGATCTGGAGCTGCCGCGACGCTTGCAAATCAACCCCAACACAGTTCGCAAACAATACCTGAAGGAATTCTCCACATTTATGGAGAAGTTGAAAGAAGCGATGGTTGACATTGGGGCCGACCTGGTAACGCTCACCACCGACGGCGATCTGGGAGATTCACTGGTTCACTACCTTCGCCGTCGGGCTGCCAGCAATAGCACCAGTAAAGCAAGGCGGGCGTAATCCTCCATGTCGTTTCTTAGTGCCGCATTTCTGTTTGCCTTGCCGTTGGTTGCTCTGCCGATTGCGATTCACCTGTATCGAGGTCGCCAACGCGACACGATCTCATGGGGTGCCATGCAATTCCTAGCCGAAGCGGTTACCAAAGGTCGCCGCATGGAACGCTTGGAAGAGTTACTACTTATGCTGTTGCGCGTTGCTACTGTACTGGCTCTAGTTCTGGCGCTCGCCCAGCCGATGCTCCGCAGTTCACTATTCGGCAGTTCTGAGAACCGCGAGATCGTGCTAATTGTGGACAACTCGCTCTCGATGTCCCGCGAAGTCGAAGACCAATCGGCTAGCGAAAAAATGAAAGAGCAAGTGGAGGAACTTCTAGCCGAACTCGATGGTGGCGATCGTGTGCAGATAATGCTCGCCAGTGGACCTCAATGGTTAACGCTCGAGGCCATCGCCGCGGATGGCAGTGGCAAGCAGCAGTTGGGCACTTTGCTTGATCAGGTAGAGCCTACCGAAGGCAGTGCCGATTTGTTGGCTAGCCTACAAACAGCCATCAATCTGCAGCCAACCGACAATCCCGCATCTCGACGGGTTGTCCTATTCACTGACAACCAACAACAGAGCTGGCATCTGGAATCCGCCAAGGCATGGAGTCGGCTCGAAACTACTCGAGAAGAACTGGAACTTCCTACCACCATCGAAATCATCGACTGCGAGCCAAAAGATGCTGTGCTGAACAACCTCGCAGTGATGGGCTTGGAGGCCTCAAGACTTCATGCCCGACCTGGCGAGTCGATTTCGTTCACTGCCCGGATAGCAAACGTTGGACAGACGGAATCCGGCGAGTCCACAATCGAATGGCTGTTCGACAATGAAGTGGTGGACACATCACCACTCAAAGCCTTGGATGCCGGCCAGTCGACAAGCGTTGCAATTACTCTACCAGTGAAAGAGGCGGGTCAAATCGCGATCTCCTGCCTCATCGACACGGACGACCAGATTCCTCTCGATCAAACAGGCACCGTTGTCGTCGAGATTTCCGACCGCATTCCAATCTTGATCGTTCACGATGACGAACGAGACTTCTCCAAAAATTCTGCGGACAGACTGCTTACCGCTTCGCTCGGCTACCGAGGCGAGGAAGCGCTCAAATGGCATTCGGTCTATCAACCCGATCTCGCAAATTCTCAGGAACTGTCTGAGATCAGCTTGGCCGACTATCGCGCCGTGATCATCACCAATTTGGGCGACATCAATGGCCAAGTGCGCGAGCGGTTGCTGGACTTTGTCAAGCAAGGTGGCGGGCTTTGGATGGCTTTGGGAGACCGAATAGAAATCGCAGAATTCAATAGCAACTGGTACGACGACGGACAGGGCACAAGTCCACTCATGCTCCAAGATCTGCGGACCGGCGGGCAGGATGACGATGCGGCGAGCATGATTCATCCCCCGTCGCAAGACCATCCGGCCACAACCACGCTGGCCAACACTACTCAGCTAGACATCGATCAAGCTCGGGTTTACGAGTATTGGCAGTTTGCCCAGTCAGGCGAATCCGCGACAAACGTTTCCATCGTCTTAGAAGCAGGCGATGGAACACCCTTGGTGGTCGAAAAATACTTAGGGCAGGGCAGGGCATTGCTGCAGACTTTTCCTATTGGCTTAGGTCAAAGTAATCTTCCGCAATTAAAATCCTTTCCGGTGATGGTGCAAGATTGGCTCGATTATCTCACTGCTCCCTCGACAGCCCGCTACAATCTAACGCCCGGCACAGCAATTGTTGCCTCGCCAGTGGTTGATGGTGGTGCCGCAGAGGCTAGCTTGCATCGACCTAATGGCGAAGTCGTGCCTCTCGTTGTGCAAGAAGTCGAAGGCCGACCCGTGGCTCGCTATTCGCAAACCCAAACACCGGGTATGTATCAGGCCGTGTTCACTTTCGGCGACAAGATCGTGGCCAGTATGCCATTTCATGTCGCCCGCGAAGCAGAGGAATCTCGCTATAAACCAATCGATCCCAAGCAACGTGAAAAGCTCGCGACACTGTCCGGTGTAAGTTTCGACGGGACCGAATCCGAGGCGGCAACCAACGTCCAATCGTTACCCCGGCAAGAACCCATCTGGGGGATGCTGCTGGGAGCACTCGTTGTGCTATTCGGTGGCGAGTTAGTGCTGTCGCACCTACTGGCTCAGCAGCGCAGCGGTGTCGCTGTCTCTACCAACTAAGGAATTGTCATTAGACCCCATTGCCATGCCCACTGACGAAAAACTAGTGCTGGAGCGTATCGTTTTCGATGGCTCGATCGGTATCACAGCTGCTGCTCTGCTGGCCGTGGCGATGGCGTTGGTAGCGGCTTGGCTCATGTGGCGAGAACGGAGAACGCTTGGACTTTTCTGGGCAGCTTTGTTCTGGATGCTCCGAGTCACTGCATTGGCCATTGCACTTTGGATGTTGGTCGGTCCGATGCAGGAGCAGAAGGAGAGAAGAACCAAGCCCCAATCCATTGCCATCTTGGCTGATGGCAGCAATAGCATGATCACCGTCGACCCAGCAGAGCCGACTGATACGCTGCGCTGGTCACTGTCGACTGATTCCGCGAATTCGGATTCTCCGGTTTCTTTATCAGATCGTGCTGCTGTGGCTTTGCATTCCGGCCACGCTTCCTGCCTTGCTGCAGAGAGGCAGATTGCCGAGCACCGGCCCTTGGAACAACTTCGACTCTTGGTAGAAGATATTGCCACTGCCGTCAGTCGCGCCACCGACTATTGCGATCGACTAGCCGCCTCGCTAGACGACTACGAGGGCTTGGGCCAACGCGCAAGCCGTGCCGATGACTTGCTAGCCGGACCGGTTGCCGAGTCACTGGATAAGCTTCAGCAGTTACTGGAAGATCGCCACACGACTTCGGCGGGCGAACTCACGATTCATCTAGAGAACTTGATTGCGGGAATCTCCGCTGCGGAGCGTCGTCTTCACAATCTGTCTCGCGACATCGCCGGGACCATCGCCGCAGAGCAAACCGCCGTATCACTGGCAGAGGCTAATCTCTCGCGTCGGGAGAAAACCGCAACCGCGCTCGACTCCTTGGAAGAATCTCTTCTCGCCAAAATGGACGAGGAAGTTCGGATCAGGCGTTTCTTGTTCGACGACAAGCTAGCGCCCGTGGGGGAATCGATTCCTTGGAAGACAGCTTTGGAAAGTGTCTCCTGGGAGAGTGATGCTGCCGCAGAACTCAGTTCGGCTCCGTCAGATAGCGGCAGCATGCCCTCGACCGATATCACGAAAGTTCTGGAACAACTCGCATCAGAAACCAGCAGCACCAACACGCGATTGGCACTCGTGCTTTCTGATGGACACCACAACGCGCTCAAATCGCAGGCTCCTCAAGAAGCTGCCGCTAACTTAATTAACCTACCTGTTTTCATTGTGCCCGTGGGAAGCACCGAGATGGTGCGTGACGTGCGGCTACATCGGGTCGAGGCCCCGTCCTCAGTAATCAAAGGCGATACGGCCACGATCGAAACCATCGTGACCGCCACAAATTGCGATGGGCTCTCCACCGAAATTGTGCTTCGCCACGATGGCATCGAGCAGGAACGAAAGCTCTTGGCTTTTCACGGGCCTCGCATCGATCGTCGAGTACAGTTTGAAATAGCCTGCGACGAACTCGGTTTGCAAGATTACGAGATCGACGTAGAACTGGTCGACGAAGAGGCAAACTCGGCCAACAACGTAGTTCCCATTTCAATTGAAGTCGTCCGGGACAGGATCCGCGTTTTGCTGGTCGATGGGATTTCGCAATGGGAGTATCGCTATTTGCAGCAACTTTTCCGCCGCGATCGCCACATTGAATTCGACGAACTATTGTTTTATCCCCGCGTACGAGGCTCCGGCGATATCGCCCGCCGACTCCGTTTGCCAGAAACGGCCGATGATTGGTCCGTATATGACGTCGTAATTATGGGCGATGTCGGCCCCAAACATTTTAGCAATAAGAGCCAGGAGGCCCTCGTCGAATATGTTCGTCGACAAAGTGGCCACTTAATCTTGATTGCCGGTCGAGATCACATGCCGCATGAGTATGTCGACCGGCCACTGATGGATGTGTTGCCAGTCGATCGATTGGAAGACGCCCAATTGGCCGAACCTCATGGCATCGCGTTTACAGACGAAGGCAGACTTCACAGTGCCATGGCAATTGATACTGATGCGCAAACTAGCCAGCTTGCTTGGGAGAACACCTATTTGCGTCAACCCCTGTACGAACTCTCCATCTATTCAAAGCCTAAGGAAACCACGCGCACCCTTCTCCATGCGGTTCCGATTGACGAATTCGACAATAAGAACTTCCGCGAGAGCCTGGCAGGTCGACCCTCTTTCCTTTGCTGGCAACAGGTTGGGGCTGGCCGAGTGGTGTACTTGTCATCGCCTCAGACTTACCTATTGAGATTTCGCCGGGGCGATCGTCGCCATCATCGATTCTGGGGGCAAATGCTCCGTTGGATTACCGCGGCCGAGTCGGCTGCTGGTTCAGACACAATTCGCCTCAGCACGAACCGTAATCGATATCAGGTTAACGAGCCGATAGAAGTGACTGTATGGCTCAAAGATCAGTCGGGACGACCACTTTCAGATCAATCGATCGAGGCGGTTGCCAAAACCCTAGATGGACCGGTTGACTCCGTCGAAATGCAGGGTGACGAGGAAGTCGCCGGACGGTATTTCGCCAAACTGGCCGATCTGATGCCCGGCACGTACGAAATCGTGCTGGAAGGGGACGTAATTAATTCATTGTCGTCCGCCGGGGACATCCCTGGGCAAATTCGCACCTTAGTCACGGTCGAGGGGAACGATAATATCGAGATGCTCGACACAAGTGCTAACCTCACGCTTCTCGAACAAGTTGCCAAAATCACGGGGGGGCAAGTCCTGCCACCCACTGCAATGTCGGAGGTGATCGAACTCGCGTCGCTCACCCCCGAAGTGACCGAAACCGTACGCCGCAAACCTCTGTGGAACCGCTGGGCCAATTTGTGGATTGTCTTTGGCTGTCTGGCAGTCGAATGGATCGTTCGCAAGCAAAAAGGACTCGTGTAACCATGACTCAACTTTCCCATCGCCTGTCATTGCCAAATACGATTGCCGAAAAACTGCAGTCAGTTCGCAAGCGCTCCTTCAAAGTTCGATTGATCACAGCAGTTGTCGCAAGTGTGGTGGTGCTACTCGCCGCCATGGGGTTAGCCATGTTGGTCGATTATCTAGCTGTGCTGTACGATTCCGGCTGGCGAAGTGTGCTGACCATGTCGGCTCTCGTTGCGGCTGGAGCAACATTGGTGGCGTGGATTCTTGTTGGGTGGCGATATACGCGTCGGTTGCAGCGGTCCGCACAAGTTGTGGAACAGTCTTTCCCCGATTTAGAAGAGCGCTGGACCACGGTCACTAGTGTCTCATCTTCTCCCGCTGCCTCTCGCGACGTACATCCCGCGATGTATCGACAAGTAGCATCGGAGGCCAATCGCTGGAGTGGTCGCGTCGATTCCGAACAAGTCGTGCGATACGACGGCATCGTTCGCGCGCTCATTTGCCTTTCGGCAGTTACGGCGATTTTGGTCATCGCTGTGCTAATTAGTCCAAGACAAACGACCGTACTGATGCGTCGGTTTTGGGCACCGCAGGCGTATATCTCTGCCACAGAAATCAATCATCAGCCCGAGGGTGCTGTCATTGGTCGCGGAGAATCTCTCGATCTAGTTGCTCAGCTAGACGGCCTAGCAGTGAAGAGTGCCCTGCTCATGTTAGAACCAACCGAAGGGGAGGCCAAACAGTTGACGCTGGTCCCTCACGGAGTTGAGGATCAAACACGGATTACGCACCGCATTCGAACAGTCAAATCGCCGCTAAGGTACCGTTTCCGGGCGGGTGACGGACAGACCCCATGGTATGAAGTTGCTGTTGCTGATCGTCCTAGGATCGCCGCCACCCAATTAACTGTCACGCCACCGGCGTACACACGTCAGGATCGCAAGCAACTGGTGCGCCTGCCTCGTCGCTTAACAGTGCTCGAAGGCAGCACAGTAGAGATAGCAATTAAGCCTGAATTCGAGGTGAAAACGGCCCAGTTGCTCCTAGGAAGCGAAGGCAAGATAAAGCTAAGCCTAGATGAAGATGGCTGGTACCGATGGCACCAAGAAGTGAATGCCTCGTTTTCATTCTCACCTTTGCTAACCGAAGCACACGGCTTGACGAACCGCAAGCCGCCGAAGTGCCGAGTTGTGTGCCAACCCGATCGACCGCCGGTCGTGAAAGTTCTTACTCCAAAAAACGAAATGGCAGTGCGTCCCGACGATGCTCTGGAAGTGACTTTCGTTGCCAAAGATGACGTTGGCATCAGCCAAGCGGAACTCATTGTGCTCGATGAAAGCACAGGTGGTCGCTCGAAGCCCAAAGCCTTGAAGATAATCGCCGTAGATCTGGGCGAACAGCAGGGAGAGAAGAATATCAAGGCAACCGTAAGGCTCGACCTCCAAGAGTTCGAACTACCCGACGGAGCGCAACTCAGTTACGTAGTCCGTGTCCGCGAAGACCGTGGGCAAGCAAGCCCCAGCGCTACAGTGGTTGCTAGCGATGAATCAATGACCCGAGTGGCCTCGAACCTGACTCCATCAAGCAAGCCAAATGATTCGAGAACGAACACAGACTCTGAAGCTGAGCCAAGCACTGTAGACGCACAGGGAACTGATACGTCAACCTTGGCAAACTCCCAGACAACCCAAGACAGCAGCGATTCGCGGAATGAGTCGGCAATTGCCAGCGCCGATCCGCCACAAGGCATTCCAGAAGAACCGCGAAGCGACCCAGCCGAAACTCAACAATCGGGAGCGATTGATGAATCCCTGGCTTCCACGGACTCCTCCGGCACGAACAAGCCTGAAGAGTCGTCTGAGAAATCTGATTCAGAAGTTGCCCGGACGGCGCGCAGTGGCGAACAACGGATTAGCACGGAAGGTGATTTAAAAGAGAACTCTACGAACGACGTTGCCAAGGATAGGCAAACACAGGAGGACGTTGCCAATGCGAGTCCTGAGACTCAGGCGCTGCAACCTGACTCCGCAGTAAAGCCCGAGACAATGGCCAGCAGCACGTCCGAACAAGAGCCGAGCAACTCGGCCCAGCCCCGTGCAAACCAAACGGCAAGTAATCAGAATACAAACTCTCCCGGTTCGCAAGATTCACAGTCAAAATCGGAACAACAGTCATCACAGAATTCTGGCGATCAACCGCCGCCCGACAATTTTGCCAAGAGCACGGTCGATATCGCCCCGGCACGCTCTGCCTCGAGTCAGCAGATGCGCATCAAAGTTGATCAATGGGCAGGCAGCTTTGAAGGGCAGCAACGCCGCAAGCTGGAACTGGTTGTCGGACCGCTGATGGACGAACTGGACCAGAACCTGAGAAAGGCTCAGGAACTCTCTCGCGTCGTGCTCGATGAACTCGATGGAGACGAATCTTGGCGAGCCAAGCATAATCGCGATGTTTCGCAGGCTGAGAAACGCGTGATGACCGCCATTCAGGCTATTGAAGACTTGGAAAACCAAACTCATGGCACGCCGTATGCGTTCATTGGATTGCAATTACTGGATATCAGCCGTGCTCATGTCGAACCGGCGCGCCGTGATTTTTGGAAGGCACTCCAGTCCGATTCCAACCAGCCTGAACCAGTCCGCAACGGTTGGCAACACACTCGCCGCGCTCGTGAACTACTAACGATGCTAACGGAACGCTTCGAACGTGCGCAACGCGAATACGCTATGGCTGAGTCGGTAGCCGAGATCAAGAAGATGCATCGCATCTTTATTGAGGAATCCATGGGACTCCTTCAACCGCAAGGTGAGGGAGACGGCGGCTATTCTCGTAAGGCAGTCGAGTTTGATCTCGACCAGGATTATTTGGACCGCCTGAAGGAAGTGATGGAGATGCGCAATCGCATGCGGAGAGAGCTGGCACGTATCCTGCGCGAAGATCCTCGCCTGCTGCGGCGTTACCTCGATTCTCAGAAGACTCGCCGGAATAACCTTCGCAATGATCTTTACGACCTGGTTGAAGCGCAACGCGAGCTGAATCGTGAAGTGAGTGCCTGGTCTAAGGTAGAAGAGGGGCAACGCGAACAACTCAGTAGCATTCTACTTGGGCGTCACGTTGAAAGTGCCCAAGACGTTTCGCTGTCTGCAGCGGAGTTGCTTGATCGATTCCAAACCTGGAGTCCCCTGGAAAGCACCTCGCAAGATCAAGAAATTGAGGAAGTGGCGAACCTCATAGAAAAGATTGCCACAACAGCTGGAGAACTCACCGCGAGTTCCGATCGCTATGTGGCCGTGGAGATGCCTAGTTCCAAGGATTCTGAACCAGACCCCAATGCAGGAGAACCCGACAATGAGGCTGACGCCGCGGAACTCAAAGAGCTAATTTTGGACCAACTCGACATGGATGCCGAGACGCTCTACGACCAGTTAAGTGAAATGGAAGTGCAACTTCGACAACTTGGTCTGCGGAGTGATCGACTCGATATGGCCAGCTTTGCCACCAATCGACTCGTGGACACGCGGAAACTCGTCGAACAGTCTTCCGGTTGGGTCCGCCAATTGCGTCAGCAACGGCAAGGGAACTATCATCGGGCAGCGGAGGTGGCTCAATACCGTGTGGCACGCGACACCGAAACCTTGGTCGCTAAGCTGGCTGATGTGGAACAAACCCTCGTGGGTCTCATGCAACGAGTCGACGGGAAGTTGCCACCGCAAGTCGCGGCAGCGTCGCGTGAGATGTTTACTGAGTTTGACGAAAATGCCACCCCCAACCAGCAGGCTGCCATCTATGCCTTGAGGCGAAACAAGATGACACGCGCTGCCGAGCGTCAGGATGCTGCTCTTGCTGCTTTGGAAGCGGCTTCTGAGAAATACGATGCAATGATCAAACGTTCCATCGAGGAACTAGACAAGCTTCCCGTTCAAGACCCTATTGCCGGCTTGCTCGATGATCCGACACTGGACGAGCTGCTGGCGCAGCTTGAACAGGAATTACCCATTCAAGATCTACTGGGCATTCCCCCGCGAAGTTCCAATTTACGAATCGTTACCGACTTTCTGCAACCTGCCGGCGATAACGGCGTGATCACAGGACAATATAGCAATCAGCTGATGAATCAGATGCGTCAGCAGCAACGTTTGCGCCGACGTCAGCTGGATCGAGCTTACCGAAATGCTATGTCTCGTGCGTTGAACGAGTCTAATGGTGAAAATTTGGTTGACGAGTCGGAACTCAAATTGGCGGGCGAGCACTCCGACTGGAATGTGCTCCTCTCGCAACTGGGCGACGACCTCCGCCAAGGCCGCGACAAAGCACCTCCGGAACGATATCGCCGTGCAATTGAGCAGTATTTCCGCCAGATTAGCCGAGACAGGAATGCGGACGAGTAGGTCGGCAAGTGACTACTCTTCGCCGCTTCGCAAACCACAACCAACTTTCATGCTTTGCCAGCTAGATGCGCATAACAACATTCAAGCTATTACTCTCCTTGATTGCCGTATTATTAGTCTGGCAGTCTGCGCGTGCACAAGATTTGCCGCCACTCGGCGATACCGAACCCAGGATGGACGTCCTTTCCGAGGACGAATGGCAGCGATTGGATAGCACTGTCGATCGGGCCCTAGCGTGGCTTGCAAGCCGCCAGCAGCGCGACGGCTCGTTTCCCACCTTAGCAACAGGACAACCTGGCGTGACCAGCCTTGTGCTACTGGCGTTCGCGGCTCATGGTCATCTACCGGGCAGTGGGCCGTATGGCGAACAGCTATCGAAAGCGGTCGAGTATGTGCTCTCTTGCCAGAAACCTAGTGGGATACTGGCTTTGGCAGCGCCTGGCGGCGCTACCCTTACACGGAATTCGCCGCATGATATCGGAGTGTCAGCTTCGTACAATCATGCCATCGGTGCATTGTCGCTGAGCGAAGTCTATACCATTCAGGGATCCAGCAGAGCTGCTGAATTGCAAGAAGTCATCGAAACTGCCCTCGATGTATCGCTAACAATACAAAACTGGCCGAAAAGGAGAGATATTGATCGCGGTGGTTGGAGGTATATTCACAAATACCGTCAGTTCGATTCCGATTTGTCGCTTACTGGTTGGTATTTGATGTTTCTGCGATCAGCGAAGAATGCCGGTTTCGATGTTGCTCAGGAGCCGATCGACGAAGCCGTGGGATACATTCGACGTTGCTTCAAGCCCGAATACCAATCGTTCAATTACACCGCTTCCAATGAGGACCGGCGCAGTCGCGGTGCTTCTGGGGCAGGAGTGTTGGCGCTGGCGCACGCTGGGCATCACAATTCTGAAGAAGCTTTAAGAGCAGGTGACTGGATTTTGCAGCACAACTTCGACCGTTACAATCAAATCGAGAAGTTCACTCAGAGCGGCCACTATAAAGACCGTTACCATTACGGTGTTTTCAATTGCTGCCAAGCGATGTACCAACTCGGGGGCCGCCATTGGGAAGAGTTCTTTCCACGTACCGCCGCAACTCTAATTAGCAACCAACAACGAGATGGTTCCTGGCCCAGAGAAACAAACGACAACGAAACTAAGTACGGCAACTGTTACACCACTGCATTAGTCGTGCTAGCCTTAGGTGCCCCCAACCAATTGCTCCCCGTATTTCAGCGTTAGGATTTTGTCTTGTTCCCTTCGATTCCTCACTGCTTGGCAAAATGCGTTTTCTATTCGTGGGTGGTATGGTTCGCTGCTTGCCTTACACCGCAGCAAGTGGCGTGCGCAGCTGAGCCAGAACTCCAGACGCCAAGCATGAATATCTTGACCGCAGACGAGTGGGACCGCGTTGATAGTTCCGTTGAACGAGCACTCCGCTGGTTGGCCACAAACCAGCAACGCGATGGTTCGTTTCCTACCAGTCCGCAAGGTCAGCCTGCCGTAACAGGACTGTGCGCGATGGCCTTTATGGCTCACGGTCATCTTCCGGGAGAGGGCGAATATGGGAAGCAGCTAGAAAACGCGTTGAACTATGTAGCGAGTTGCCAAAAAAGGAACGGCATCATCTGTCTGATAGCGCCGAACAGCCCGACCCTGCAGCGAAACGTGCCTCATGATATAGGCTGGAAGTCTAGCTACAACCATGCCATCTCGTCGCTCGCTCTGAGCGAAGGCTTTACCACGGGCCGTGGATTGGACGTCAAGCGTATGGAGAAGGTGATTACCAAAGCTCTGGAAGTCACCCAAGAAATGCAAAAATGGAGAAAACCTCGCAGAGAAGACCAAGGCGGGTGGCGATACGTGAATCGATTCAATGATGGCCTCGATTCGGATCTCTCGGTCACTGGTTGGTATTTGATGTCGCTTCGTTCAGCGAAGAATGCTGGCTTCGATGTACCGAAACAGTCGATCGATGATGCAGTAGAATATGTCGAAAACTGTTTCCGAGACCGTTACGGGACCTATCAACTCATGGCCAACGACGACATGCGGCTAAGTCGAGGGATGGCGGGGGCTGGAATCTTGGCAATGGCTCATGCAGGGCGGCACGACGCGCCGGAAGTCTTGAAAACCGGCGACTGGATCTTGAAGTACGACTTTCGGAATTACAATGTCCGTCAGCAAGGCTGGCGGGACGACCGTTACCACTATGGTGCTTTTCATTGTTGCCAAGCCATGTATCAGCTCGGCGGCCACTATTGGGAAGAATTCTTTCCTTCCGTAGCTAGAACTCTGGTTGCCAATCAACATCGCGACGGCAGCTGGGCGCCGGAAAGCCATGGGCACGATCGACCCTTTGGCAGCACGTACACTACCTCGCTAGTCGTGCTCTCGCTGGGGGCTCCCAATCAGTTGCTGCCGATTTTTCAACGATAGGTCCAACCGATGAATTTACCTGATGCAAAGTCCATCTTCACCGGAGTTCTCTGTGTCGCTTGGGCCACGCTGTTCACAAGTTTAGCAACCGCGCAGAGAGCCGAATTGGCTGAGCCCAGTTCAGATGTTCTCAGCGATAGCGAGTGGCAACGTGTGGACGATGCGGTCGAGCGTTCACTCAAATGGCTCGCTAACCAGCAGCAACGGGACGGATCGTTTCCTACGTCGCCATTGGGACAACCAGGGGTTACCAGCCTATGCGTGATGGCCTTCATGGCGAACGGCCATTTGCCGGGTGACGGACCTTATGGCGACCAACTCTCCAAAGCGGTGGGATACATTTCTAGCTGCCAGAAGCGTAACGGGCTCATCTCGCTCACGGCCCCCAATCGTCCAGATTTGAGCCGAGGTGTGCAGCACGATGTTGGAGTGAGCGCCTCGTACAACCACGCGATCTCTGCGCTTGCTCTCGGCGAGTGCTATTCAACGGGACGTGGTATCGACTCGAAGGAGCTAGACAAAGTCATTACTCAAGCGATTGAAACAACGCTAGAAATCCAACAGTTTCGAAAGCGGCGCAAAGAAGATCTCGGGGGGTGGCGATATTTGAATGTCACCAGCGACAGCATGGAACGCTACGACTCCGACCTCTCAGTGACTGGATGGTTTCTCATGTCTCTTCGATCCGCCAAGAATGCCGGATTCGATGTTCCGCAATCGAAGATCGACGACGCAGTGGCTTACGTACGACGCTGCTATCACAAGGAGTATGGCACCTACCAGATTATGGCCACGCGCCACGAACGCCTTAGTCGGGGCATGGGAGGGGCCGGAATCTTGGCCTTAGCCCATGCCGGGGAACACGACGACCCAGAAGTTAGAAAAGCGGGCGACTGGATTTTGAAATACGATTTCCAGGTTTACAACCACAACGAAGACTTCGATACTGCTGGCTGGGTGGATGATCGCTACCACTACAGCGTTTTTCAATGTAGCCAGGCCATGTACCAACTGGGGGGACGGTACTGGGCGGAGTACTTTCCTCCCGTCGTCGACGTGCTCCTCGAGAATCAGCAAGCCGACGGGAGTTGGTCGCCCGAGAGCCACTTCTACGACACCCGATACGGCAACGCCTACACGACGTCGCTAGTTCTGCTGGCGTTAGGAGCACCGAACCAATTGTTGCCGATCTTTCAGCGATAGAGTGGCGAATTGGCTGGAAGCAATCCGTCACACGTCTATAATGGACTTATCGAGATTTGCTTCTCTGCAACTCGAACTCCTACCCCAAATGCCCGCGCGCTGGTCACATGGGCTTACAGCGCACTTTGATGGAATCTAATAAACTGCGGCGGCAAATTGCCTGGGAAGCTGCCCGCCTGATGTACCAGCGGCAGGAATCGGAGTACTACCGTGCCAAGATGAAAGCCGCCCGCCGACTCTGCCAAGGTTGGGCCAAGCCTCGCGATTTACCCAGCAACACCGAGATCCGCGATCAGGTTCAACTACTCGCGCGGCTCTACGAAGGGGAACAACGCAGCCAAAACCTGCTCAGTATGCGCCTCGCGGCTTTAGGGCTCATGCGTACTTTGTCTCCATTCCGTCCGCGTCTCATCGGCAGCGTACTCACCGGCCATATCCGCCATGGATCGGATATCGATCTGCATGTGTTTTCCGACACCGTGGAGGCCGTCTCGCACGTCCTCGACCACGAAGGCTGGCACCACGATGTCCAGCGGAAAGAAGTCCGTAAACATGGCGAGCAGCGCGTCTACCATCATATTCATATCGCCGGAGAATTTCCCTTTGAATTAACGATCTATCCCAGCAACCAGGCGCACTATGTCTTTAAGAGTTCGATCACAGGCAAAGCTATCGAACGAGCGAGTGCGGCCGAGCTACTTCAGGTTCTAGCCAAAGAGTATCCCGATGTAGATATTGAGGATGCCTTAGAATCGGCGCAAGAAGAATTCGATCGCTTCCAGGTGTATGAAGCCTTGCTCTTGCCGCTGGAGAATGTCAAGCAGTCGTTGAAATATCATCCTGAAGGCGATGCGCTGTATCACAGCTTGCAAGTCTTCGACTTAGCCCGCGACGAATTGCCCTATGACGAAGAGTTCCAGACTGCCGCACTGCTGCACGATGTGGGCAAAGGCATCGATTCGCTCAATCACGTTGAAGCAGGATTGGAGGCGCTCGATGGTCTCGTCACCGAGAGAATTGGGTGGCTCATTGAACATCACATGCTGGCCCACGACATCGCCGATCAAACGATTGGTCGCCGCCGCTTGCGTCGACTTCGCGAATCGGAATGGTTCGAGGATTTAGTGCTACTCGGGCAGTGCGATCGGGCTGGTCGCAAGGCAGGTGTTGAAGCCCCGGAACTTGATGAGGCCATAGACTCGCTTCGCGAGCTCTCGCAAATGTTTGGCTAAACTTCGCGCTTAGAGTTCACTAGGTCTAGACGGTTTTGCGAATCCAGCAGCATGGTCCAGTGATAGCACAGTAATCTCAACTGGCTTGCCCGAACCTTCCGGTGGGCACGTCCGTAACAATTCGAAAGAGTGGCGAAGATTCACGAACTATCGGCATGAACTAGCTAAAGTTGAGGTACAAGCCATGCTTCAAGAGAACTCAGTTTCCCACCCCACGATCGACTCGCCAGAATCAAAACGATTTGCCGCCTTGGTCGCCGGTGGCTGGCTAGTAGCACTCGTCATTCTGCCCAGTGGAGGGTTGCTCTGGCAAACGGAGACGGCCGCGCACCTGGGCAACTGGCTGGTAGGAAACGTGCTTGCAGAACTGCAGCTTAGTGGTTTCTTTATCTAGAACCAGTTGGAAAAGGCCAGCGAGCGCACACGACCTCGAGATCGTGTGGTTGCCTTCACCTTGGATTCGACCTCTTGCGTGGCCACCTGCTCCCGTACTATTTCCTCGTCGGGCTGAAGGTCGGGCTTGGCAAGTTCGAGTCCACTGAGCTTTTCGAGATACTCATCCACTACCGCTGGAGCCTCGACCGGGTCGACGCGTTCGATCGGTATGCTAATCGTGTCGATGACCACAGGGGTAACCGCTGCCACATCTGGCTCGGCTCGCAAAGTATTAGCCGGTTCAGTCTTAGCCGATGTCTCTTTGGCAACTGGAGTTGGATCAGCCGCAACGGTTGCAATCGGCACGTCAGCAATTGGCTCTTCGACCGAGACGACTTCCCTCACCACTGGAATCTCGATGACTTTCTCTACAACCGGCGGCGAGACTCTCTTTGGTTTGCTGAAGAAGCTAAATGAGAGCGACCTGGACCGGCTGCGCGAACGATTTCGCGACTGAGCAGTGGTCTCCACGGGGGCAACCGGAGCGTCCTCCGCAGATTTCGATTCGTTTGCCTGACGGGAGGTTTCCTCCGCACCTAAGGCTTCGACACGCCCACCAGCATCGGGTGATTCTGACGACACTTCCGCGACGATCACCGCAGGATCGGCTGTCCCGGTGGGTGTAAGAGAAGTGGCTTCGGTCTTGGTCTCAACTGGATTCTCTTCAGTTGCAGCAGCAACTCGAGGGTCGGGAATTGTCGTGGCCGGCGGCGTGGCAGGCTCTTGGGCGGGCTCCTCCGGCTCGCTGATGCTCGGTAGTTCAACCGCGGCTGCGACAGGTGTTTCCTCCCGTTCCACATCCTTGACGACAACATCTCTTTGCTCCGGCTGCTCGGGAGTCTGTGGCTCTTCTTGAACCGTCGCGACAGGTCCACCCGCTGGCTCGTCGATTTCTTGGATGATCTCTGGTCCGTTCGGCACCATGCCATTGACCACGAAATTCAGCACCCCCGGCGGTAGGAATTGCCCGACCACTGGTAGTGAAAACGTATTGCCAAATTGAGCATAGATATCGCCAATCGTGGGCGAAAATGGCACAAAGCCATTTGTGGGGCCATTCAGGATACGTTCGAGCACGTTGGTTTCTTCAAAAAATGGCGTTGTAGGATCGTCGCCCGAAACCAGGATAAACCACTCGGACAGTTCATCAGGAACAGGATTGATGCCGTCAGGCACCCAGAGGCCGAAGTCGTCGATCCCATCGCCATTGAAATCCGCAGCAATCGGGCGTTCTCGCGTACCAGCAAAACCGATTCCCGATGCGAAAGACGAGCCAACGTGGAATGAGTAATCCGCAATTCCATCGATGGCAATCGGGTTCCCTGGTCCAGCGTTATTGATATCGACCGAGAACAGATTTCCGCCCGAGGTCGTGGCGATGTACGTGGCCACGTCATCGTCGCCATCGTTGTCGACATCGACGAAGGTATTGACCAGTGCCTCTTGATCATTGTTTTGGTCTCCGTCAAAGTCACCGGCTATGGGGAAGCCCGTGTAGTTGATCGCTTCGACCGGTGTTTCATCTGAAACGTTGAAATCGTGATCTGTGTCAAAGTACCAAAAACGGCCATCAAAGAGCCCTACCTCGTCGCCATTGGTCGGGTCACCATCAAAGTTGCCCGCAACAGGATAGCCAGTAATGTTGGCACCGGCGGGCTCGAAGAAGATCTCGGTAGTCGGGTCGATATAGCCGTTGCCGTTAATGTCGACTAACCAGCGATAGCGGAACGATCCGCCCTCATAGATGCGGCCAAAGGCAGCCAGGGTGTCGTACCCACTGGGATGCTGGACGAACTCTCCATTCTCACCTTCCATCTGATACACGTCTTGCAAATGGAATTTGCCGGCGAAGATATAGTCCAGGTCGGTGCCAATGCGGAAGGACGTATCGTGGCCAAGTTTGTGGCCATCCAACCTGCCGATGCCGCCTACCTGCACCGACCCAGCCGCCCACACGCCCAACTGAGGACGCGTATCGACCGTGATTTTCAAGAGGAAATCGTGGCTGATATTGCCGGCACGATCTTCCACTTCCAACTTCAAGTTGTGCATACCATCGGCAAGTTTTCCAACGCCGTTCACTTCGATCACGGCGTCGTTGGTACCCACTTGATTAAAAAACTGTTCCGGCAGCATCTCCTCGATCAGCGTGAGTGCTGTGAACATATCACCCGCGAAATTCTCATTATCGACATCCGCGTCTAGCGCCGAATCGTAGAGCAAGAATTCTGCCGTATTCTCGAAGCGATCGTAAATGCGGAACTTCAGGTTATCGCTCCACAAGAACTCCGCCAAATTGATATTAGGATCGGTCGTCGTCATCGACACCGTTGGCATGTTGTTGCTGGTGACGTTCTTGTCTTCAAACACCAAATCCAAAAACGGCGTGTTGGGTGCTTCGGTGTCGATCACAACCATCAAGGGTGTGTGAATCTCTAGCGTCCAATCGAGGAGATTTCCAGTAAATATGTTCTCAACGTCTTGGACTCGAAGTGTCCAAGTGCCAAAGGGCGACGGACCGTTTAGTCCTTCCAGCAGTTCTTCGGGACGGAATCGTCCTGTGAAAGGAGCCGTACCATCGACAATTCCCAAAGCCGCAACATCGTCGAATGTGGTCTCTGTGTAGTCATCATCAAAATTTCCGTTGCGTGTTGTCAGTTCAATTTCTGTACCGCCGGGACTAACCAGAAAGACCTCCAGGTCCACTGTGGCCGTATGTTCGATGTTGATTGTCACATTCACATCAAGCAGTGGGTTAATCATCGCTTGATTTCCCACCAACCCAGGAAAATCATCTTGCGAGATCTCGATCGTCGATTCGATAGGTGCGCCACCATCAGGAATCTGTATGTTGGTGTTATTTGTTACTGACGCCGTTGTACCCTGCGGATTGCTGGCATTTCCAGCGAGGTCAGTGAGAGCATAGAAGAAGTTGTATTTCCCATCCACTAGCGGCTCGACGGTCACTTCCCATTGGCCAAAGCTGTCGACAACCCCAGTCCCGACAATGGCTCCTCCATCAAGTGGCTCGCCAGTCGCAGGGTCAGTGCGTTGAGCAATCACAGTCACTTTTGCATTGGGTTCAGCATCTATGCCAATGAATGCTGGCTGCATTTTGTTTGTCACATTATCATTGTCGAACATCCCCGAATCGCTGGAGGCCAGGATGTCGAATATTCCGCCCACCGGTCCATCCGTATCGATGGTAAACCACAGTGGCGGCGAAGCGTTGCTGCGTCCCATCGCCTGATCTGGATCGCCATTTTCATCCCCCTGGCCATCGAACACTTTCGTGCGAGCAGAAACCAAGTACACGCCATCGGCCAAATCTTCTGTCAGTGTTAACTGATACACCTCAGGGATCGCCGGTACTAGTGGATCGGCGAAGAAAGTGAATACATCGCCCGTTGTGGTGTTTACCAGCGTCACTTCGACGGCAATGCCGCCGTCCTCATCATCGGCTTCCGGTGTCCCATCGACAATCGCCTGCGCTTCGGCAGCAGTGAGTGCGTGGATTGCATCGAACGGATTGACAGGGGGACCGACAAAATCGGGATCGGAATAGAATCCATCGAAGTTGGTATCGACGAAATTCAGAACATCTGTCTGGATGAAAAACGTAGGTGTCGTGATGTTAGTCACGCCATCGTTGTTCATCATGCCCGAATCACTAGCCGGATCGAGATGTACGCCTGTTGGTACTGGGGCGGGGAAGTTCTCGACTTCTAAGGCATAGGTTTGACCATTGTCGTCATTGAAATCGACGGCAACGACATTGATGAAATAGGGTTCTTGTCCCACAGTGGGGATTATTAGTTCTTCAAAATTCTGATCTGGTGACGAAGTATCAGACATAGCCAACAGATTGCCATCTTCGTCTCTCACTTCTATAGCGAGATCGCCCAACAAGTGCAGAAAATCAATTCGGAAGACCGTCTTGCCAGTCGAGTGGGAAATGTATTGATACCGATTCACCTGATCGATGTTGATGAACTCATCGGGCAGAATAACGGTTGGCTCGGAACCCAGAATCCTCGGTAGGGCGATTTGCACTGGGGCTGAAAATTCTGAGGTATTGCCATCAGAATCGGTCGCGGTGGCGACGAAAGAATTGTTTGTTAATACTGGCGGGGCGGGAATCACCACAATCTTCGATGTTCCAGCTTCTGCCGCGGTGTAGGTGTCACTCCCCAAGAACGATTGACCTTCTTGATTGGCTGAGTCCGCTACGAAGAATTCCACCGTCAACGGATAGGTAGCGTTCGCTGCAGCAGTGGGCACTCGATATCGAAAAGCAATCGAATTCCCCAACAGGGTCGCATCGCCCACAAAGACGGGAAAATTCTGTAATCGATTGGCACCTTCATCTACGTCATTCCCATCGTTGGCCGTCGTCCCATCTCCTTCAATCGCCAAGGCACTGAGATCGATTCCGAGCTCACCAGCTGTGCCGTTGTTGAATATCGAGTTTTGCCTAATTGCATTGCCTGTGGCGGGCGTGCCTGCAATTTCGACGCCCTCATTCGTGTTGAATGCAATGACATTGCCCGCGCCAGGAACGGTACCCCCAATTTCATTGTTCGATCCATCGATGATCTCCACTCCGTCGAAAGCATTCGCCAGTGGTGCCGCGCCTGTCGCGTCAGTCCCAATGAAATTACCGCGAATTCGATTTCCGGTTGCCGTAGAACCAGTAATCTGCACACCCTCAGCTCCGTTGCCAGAAATAATGTTGCGTTCGTTCTCCGTAGTACCGCCAATGGTATTGCCAGACGCACCTTGGATATAAACGCCAAAACGCGAGTTGGGCAAGGCGGTCATCCCTGTTACTTCACTGCCGATGAGGTTGCCCTGTACGTTGTTGCCCGTGGCATCGTCACCGTTGATGAAGGCTCCGTCTCCAATGTGCACGCCGTCTTCGTCATTACCGGAGATGAGATTTCCTGCGCCCACTACACTACCGCCGATAGTGTTATTGTCGGACTCGTCGATATTCACGCCATCAAGAGAGTTGCCAACATCCACCGTGCCGGTTGAATTAGTACCTATATAATTGCCAGAGACGGTATTGCTATCGGTGACATTACCGAAAATGGAAACACCATGCCCATCATTTCCCGAGATGATATTCCGCGCTGCGGAAGTCGTTCCACCAATCGTGTTATTAGTCGAACCATCTTCAATGAGGACACCGTCGTTGGTATTGCCGTCATCGTTTCCGCCAGTGCGGTCAACTCCAATGTAATTTCCCTGCACCATGGTGTTGCTCACCGTGTTGAGCCTTACACCTATGTTGTTTCCAGAAATGACATTCCGCGATTGCCCTGTAGTTCCGCCAATCGTATTTCCATTGGCAGTATCATTGACGAACACACCACTCCCACCGTTACCGAGTGGCGTAATACCATTGGCCTGCATGCCAATGAAGTTACCAAGGACTGTATTTCCCGTGGCACCACTAGATAAAGCCACACCAGAACTATTATTCCCGGAAATGAGATTACGATCGGCTGCGGAAGTGCCACCCACTGAGTTGTTCATACTGTCGGTAGTAATCGACACACCCGCGCTGTTCCCAGCAGCCGCATTCCCATCTGAACTTGTGCCAATGAAGTTGCCGGCGAGGACGTTGTTGTTGGAGTCGACAATGGAGATTCCAATGCCATCAAACTCGCGAATGTTCAGGCCTCGAATCGAACTGCCACTGCCTCCTGCAGCAATCTGCAGCCCATCGGCGATTAACCCATTTCCATCAAGCACAATCAGAATCGTTGCATTGATTATTCCCGCGATCGAATTCGTATTGGCCGAGGCCGCACCATCAGTGTTCTCTGAGTAGCCGTCAATCGTTACCGCGTCGGTAATCGATGGCAATGCACCGGCACCACTGCTGACGTCGATAACATGCGGCCCTGCGCCTGGGATGGCAAAATTGATTACGTCAGGAGTCCCGATGGGAGCATTCACCGTATTATTGGCAGCAATGATTGCTTCGCGGAGTGATATTCCATCGCCACCGTCTGCCCCGATTAGGGTGCCTATTGAAGTGGTATCTCCATTGGCAACGTTCAGCGCATTGGTCACCGTAATAGTGGCCAGCATCCGGCGATCTTCGAGCAATTCACTTTGAAGTCGACGCGCGTAGGTAGTGACTGTGCGGCGTTGGCGGCGTTTGCCCTTCGGCAATCGATTTGTAAGAAGTGATTTCCAGTCGGCCATCAGTTTCTGGCGCAGCGTAAGCCGAGCCCCTCTCTTCAAAGTGGTCAATCAAGTCCTGCCATCTCGAGCAATTCGCCCGCTGCTCTCGTCTGTTCCGGGCAATGGTCCCGACAGAACGGGGCCAACTTGCCATCCTAAATCGCCGCTCCAGCCGGGGCAACAAAAATGAAGGGACTAGAATACTCCGATTTTTGAAGCTCAAAAAAGATATTTCACCTGGCAAACGAACGTGGAAGAGTATTCCCTGAATCGCAACCAAGCTCACGATGAGCCAGGAGCCCGTAGGTTCGATGAAGAAAATACAACCTTGTCGGTATGGATTGTGCTTGCGCTGGTAGCCCTAGGTTCAGGGCCTGAAATGCACGTTTAGCCTCACAAGGGGCATGCCAGTTGCATTGGTAGATCTTCGCTGTCTGATACAATAGAAAGTATTCAGTCAGGTTGAGGCTAGGAACTGTCGGAAGTAGTGCTTATTTCTAGTGCAAAATATGAGCCTCGGCCGCTCTCGCGTATGGCAACTCACTGAAGGTTAGCCGCGAGTAGATTACTCACTAGATTAGTTCTTCGATCTAGTGCATTCGGATTACCTGAGACGCAAATATCAATTGACACCTTGGCTGCATCTACATCCGCACTCAACTGGGCTTCAATACTGGCTTTTCGATAAGATGATGTCTAAGAGTTCTCAGGCCCTGAGTTGCACCTTACGAACCTTCTCAAGCGCTTGCGCCTTCTCGACGCTCTTGCTGCTCTGCGTTGGCATAAGCCAGGCATCGACCCCACCAAATATCGTCGTCGTCCTGGTGGATGATCAGAGCTGGAATGGAACTTCGGTCCAGATGGATCCCAACGTGGCAGGTTCGAAGAGCGACTACTATCAGACGCCAAACCTAGAACAATTGGCGGCCGAGGGCATGCGATTCTCTAATGGATACGCCGCCGCACCTATTTGTGCTCCCACACGCGCCGCTTTGCAGACGGGCATGAGTCCCGCCCAGCTTCAGATGACGGATCTGACTAATGTCTATCCCGGCTCGAGTCGATACCTCACCGCTTACGAAGGATTGCCACTGACTCCACCACCGGTAGCTTTGTTTGACGATACGCTACTGACGATTCCTAGAATTCTTGAGCAAGCAAATCCTGCCTACGTGAGTGCCATGTACGGAAAATGGCATCTGAACTCCAGTGTTCAAGCCAACTCCACGCCTCTAAGTTCCGGTTACGATTACTGGGAAGACAATCCTTTTACTTCCAACCCCGCCTCTAGCGATCCCTGGGGTATGTTCGAGAAGACAGCACTCACCAATAGTTTTATGGAAGATCGGGTAAATGCTGGGGAGCCTTTTTTCGCATTACTATCCCATAATGGAATTCATCCCGCACCAAGATACCGCCCTGAAACCTTGGCAAAGTACCAGGACCTCCCGTCTGGAACCGTCCACCACAGTCCTGAATATGCTGCAGGCACTGAGGACTTAGATAGTTCACTGGGGATCTTGATGGACAAGATCGACGATCTGGGTATTGAAGACAACACCTACGTTTTTTACGTCTCCGACCACGGTGCACCTACTGGTTTCTCAAGAAGCACCCCCCTGAGAGGCGGCAAAACGACACTACTTGAGGGTGGCCTGCGCATTCCATTTATTGCCAAGGGACCTGGGATTGCGGCCAATTCGGTGAGTGATGTTCTCGTAAATACCACGGATCTTTATTCGACCATTGCCGACCTGGCTGGGTTTACGGGTGAGATACCTGAGAACGTTGAAAGCGCGACTATTGCGCCAGTACTGCACAACGGAGGTACGCTTCCTGACGGCATGGACCATTTGGAGAGGAGATTTCACGAAGGGGGAGAACTCTACTGGCACTCACCGATCAATACTTCAATTGGTGCGAATTTCCGTATTCGTCCTGCTTCGAGCGTCCGAGACGGAGACTACAAGCTGCTGGTGACTTACGGCGAGCATGGCGTTGCGGATTTCTTATCCCTCGTAAATTTGCGGACTGATATCTCAGAGTATTCCAACTTGGCCTTTTCTATGCCCGCTAAGGCTGCTGAGCTCAAAGCCAAGCTCGACAATTATCTTTCCGCCGTCGACGCATCGTTTGCGTTCGATGTCAAAGTGGATGTGACGATGGATTGGAACGCTTCGAATCCTGGTGCTGAAAACGATAGCTGGCGGACAACGAACGATCTTCGCAGCAAGTTTCGAGAGACTTGGAGTTCAGGTGGTGGGACCGAACAACCAACCAGCCAAGAATCAAACTCGTTTCAACCTGGCTTGCCATCCGACTCGTTCTCCTTTGATGGCAATGACACGATGCGACGGACCTTCTTCCAAGTGGGAGATGATGGCCCTCGCAAGAACACAGTCAACGTTGGCACACCCGACTTTGATCGATCGGCTTCGATGGAATTCTGGGTTCGTCTGAATTCCTTGTCGAGCGAGCAAATCCTGTTTGAATCGGGCGACGGTACCGCTGGGATATCGGTGACATTGGGAGATGCGGATTCCGACACTCTAGCCAACGATGTCCGGCTGAGAGTGCTGGGTTTAGCGGGAGCAGATGATGGCGTCTCCTCCGGAACACTAACCGACCTAACTGTTACTGCCAAGTTGGATAAGTACGCAGATCCAGAGAGAGACTATGTTCACGTAGCAACCGTGTTTAGTGACGATCCGAATGACCGTTATGGAGAAATCTATATTAATGGCGCTTTAGCTGCCAGGGTCGACGGACTGTCGGGAACCGATCAGAGTATCTCGTGGGATGGATATGACATGGCCGGACTGGGCAATCAGGGCGGCAACGGCATCGGTGGAAATGGCGGAAGCGGCGACTTACCCTTCTCGGGTGGCTTCCAAGGCGAGATGGCAATGGTCCGGTTTCACAACCATCCGATAAACTCCCAAACTATTCTGTCTCACTACAATTCAGTCTTGCACCCAACTGATTATGGGATTCACTCGATTGCTGGAGACGTCACGATTCCTACCGAGAGACCATCGAGTGTTTCGATGAACGCGTTGGAATCGAATCAACTATTCGTGATGCAGGAAAGAAACGACGCCTTAGACGACACCCTTTTTGTCGATGCTTTAATCTCCGGTACCACTCTTCTAACGGATCCCAACGCAGCAACCTCAGGTCACCTGGACGCGGGAACTGCTTTTTCTAGCTATCTTGTTCACTTCGACCCAATTGGAACTGGGGACGGTACGCTGCAATCAGTCTCTGGGGCAATTAGTTTTGAGGGCGATATTTTGGCGATCTTGCTCGAATCGACGTCCTTGGAAGAAACCGACGCACTGCTGGGATCTATCGGTGATTACGGCGATAGCCTCGATCGAGGATTGACGTTAGATCTGGAAGGGTTCTTGGGTATTTCGTCAGACCAAAAAACACTTAGCTTTGGCTTGATGGTGCCCGAGGATGAACTGCTTCAGTTCCGTGTGATCACGAAGCTGATTCGCGAAGCTGACTTCAATGCAGATGGAAATGTCGATGGTGCAGACAAAGGGATCTGGGAATCAGCCTACGCCGTCGACAATCAAGGCGATGCCAATGGCGACGGGCGGACCGATGGACTGGATTACATAATCTGGCAGCAACAGTACACTGGCCATACCGCTCCGCTGGCGCCTGTGGCAACAGTGGTTCCAGAACCTAACACTCTCGTGCTCTGCCTGATTGTGCTACCGTTCTGTAGCAGACTGCGATCTGCCCTGTAAGCGATCTGCCCTGTAAATGGGACAATCCTGCAGATAGAACTCTAGCCAGCCCAGCGATTGGCCCATTGGTCCTTACTCAGAACCTTGAGTCTTAGAATTCCCAAGTGGCGCGAGCCGCCAGGCCATCGAAGGTGAGGATGCCGCTGAGATCGTCGTAATTACTGGTCTGCACCGCATTGATCCAATCTTCGGTCTTCACGACGTTAAACCAAGTGCTGACGAGATAGCCACCAGAGAACTTCAATCTCCGTCGCGGTCCAACCCAGCCGAGCCCCAACTCTAGGTCGAGAGTCGGAACAATCCTGCCAGCTTGCCAGCTACTGCGTGCCTCCACGCCATTGATCGAACTGTTTTGCAGATAGTTTGCGGTGAACTCGCCGACCATCAAGTTGGACACACCCGACCCATATACGTAGAAACCGGTCGAGGTGGCGTGATGTTCCGACTCAATTCCGAGGCGAATACCGCCACCTCGGAAATCGATGTTCGTGTCGACCGTGGTGTTTCCGTTCGCATCGGCAAAGTTTGAGCGAAATTCTTGTTCCATGTTGGCGTAGCGTCCGCCGACGACAGCGTTCAAGACAATCGCACAACGATTATCGCAACAACTCTCACAACCCAAGATCAATCCACGGTAGTCGATGTCGACCAAATCAAAATCGATGTCTTGCCGAGCAGTCGCGGAGTCGACATCCACGGCGGCATTCGCCGTGTTGGGGTGAATGACAAGTGAACGAAGCGGAGTATTCGGATCGATGGCCACAGCGGAGTCGCTGTTTTCACTGCGGAAGTACCAGTACGAACCACGGATGCTCGCGCCATCAGTAAGTCGGAATACGCCGCCGGCACGAAAACCGGGTTCGTACTCTTGATCGACAATGGCCACGGGTCCCATCGGCACCTCGTCACCCAGGGCAACGGTTCCTTCGATAGGCAGCGCGTAAGCCACTTCTGCGTTGCGAGGCCGGAGATACATAAAGTCGCCAAAGAAGCCCGTCCGATGGTTGTATTGCCAAGGCACGGGATCGTTGTAAAGCCATTCCGCGAAGCGGCTACCAAAACCACCGGAGGTGCCTTGTCTGAATCCCATTCCCGGTTGTGCTGCGAAACTTGGCTGGGACCATTGGGCGCCAGGACCATCAAGATGCACCGCACCATCGGGAGCCACACGCAATGCCGGCACGCCGCCATACGGAAGAGTTTGTGCGTTACCTGAAGCAGCCGCTTGAGGAGCAATCCCTGGTGTGACAAATTGCTGCGCGACAAGTGTTGTCCCCTGTTGCAGCTGCAATATCAGCAGCAATAGGTATGGGAATCTACGACACATAAACACGCGCCTCACAAATGGAAAAGGCTACCAAGGGTAGAAGCTCGTAGGAGAGCGTTGAGGCTTATAGGCAATTTGTGCGGAACCCGTCAAGCTTCAAGCCGAAGAAAGTGCTGGCAGTGCAGTCAGATGCCGTAATAGGCTCGCCTAGTGCCTGACATCCTTCAAAGATTCACCGGGCAACGTGGCCTTGGTCGGTTTGGGGCAGGTGCTATCGTGATCCAAGAACCGGCACTTGCCCACAAAGAATGTATGGAAACGGTCGACAGCGATGGCTCAAAGTCGAGGTAATGGCCCGCCGCCAATCGAAACATTCGCCATCTTTGCGGGCGGGACGTCCGGGTAACCCCAGACTAGCGACGAGGGTGATACCGCAAAGTAGACATTCCGAGAGCACAATACCCTACAAGGGTTGCCTACATCCGCTCGACGACTTCAATCCCTAAGAGTTCGAGGCCGCGGGCGATTGTGCGAGCGGTAAGATCGCAAAGCAACAACCGGCTGTTGCGCTGCTCATCATTGTCTGCCTTGAGCACAGGGCAGTGCTCGAAAAATTCTGAATAGCGACTGGCCAAGTCGAATAAGTACGAGGTGAGATGGTTGGGCCGGTAATCTTCTGCCACTCGTTGGAGTGCTTCGCTGAATTGCAAAATGGCCAGCCCTAGTGCTCGTTCGGCTGGTTCATTCAGCAACAACTCAACCGTTCCATCTCGCACAGATTCTGCGTCGATGCCGCCTCGCGCGAAAATGCTCCTCACGCGGGCATAGCTGTACTGCATATAAGCCGCCGTGTTGCCGGTCATTGCCAGCATCTTGTCGTAGCTAAACACATAGTCGCTGGTTCGGTTGTGTGCCAGGTCTGCGTATTTAATTGCCCCGATGCCTATACGTCGGGCAACTTCGCGACGCTCGTCCTCGGCTAGCAGTGGCTCTGGTCGTCGGTTGTCATTCTCAGTAACTATTGCGTGGGCTCGCTCGACGGCTTCATCCAGCAAGCCAGTTAAGCCAACGGCCGAACCGGAGCGAGTTTTATACGGTCGACCATCTTCGCCTAACACGGTCCCAAAACTAACATGCTCCAATTCGATATCGGAGATGCCCCAAAGCCGGACCGTCGAAAACAGCTGTTCGAAATGAAGCGACTGCCGATGATCGACGACGTAGATAATCGCGTCGGCATCCCATTCATTGATTCTGTATTGAACAGTCGCCAGATCGGTAGTGGAGTAGAGAAACGCCCCATCCTGCTTGCGAACAATAAAAGGAGCATCGTGACCTTCGAGAAAAACGCACATCGCACCGTCGCTCTCCTGTACCAACCCCTTCTTTTGCAGGTCCTCTACCACACCTGCCAATCGGTCATGATAGTAGCTTTCCCCCAAAGTGTGGTCGAAGGTCACACCTAGTCGCTCGTACGTGGCCTCCATCTCAGCACGGCAGGCCGGCAGAAACTTCTCCCACAGTTCGCGATTGGTGGCGTCGCCAGCGTGGAGAGCCGCCGTCTCGGCCAGCACGGCTGAGCCAATTTCAGCATGGGCTGTCGAAAGTTTCGAAAGTTGCGGGTCGTTGTCGATTTCCGCGACCTTGTTTCGCAGGGCGTCCAGTTCCTTGCGAGCATCACTGAGCTGGCCTTCCGCCTGTCGGATACGCTTGTTGATTTTCTTGGCTTGCTTCGGATCTTCGGGCACCGTGGCATCGTGCATTTGCTCCAGCGATTTGGCGCTCTGCACAATTTGCTCTTCGAGGGCAGGAATCTTGTTGTTGATGGTATCGTGATATTCGACGAGCCGATTCACAAGCTTGTAGAGACGGCTCAGTTCCCCCACCGTGCCAGCGGCTAGCGCCTGCTCGTCAACAAAGTGCTTGTACCCGTAGATAATCATCCCAAACTGGGTGCCCCAGTCGCCGATGTGATTATCGCTGATCACTTGATGACCGAGAAAACTCAGCACTCGGCAGAGCGCATCGCCAATGACTGTTGAGCGAATATGGCCGACATGCATCGGCTTGGCGACGTTCGGGCTGGAGAAATCGACGACGAATGTGCGAGCGGGCTCTACCGGGTCGACACCTAGTCGCTCGTGATCCGTGGCAATTTTCTGAAGTTGCTGAACAAGCCATTCATCCTTCAATTTTAAATTGATAAAGCCGGGGCCAGCAATTTCAGCGGGCTGACAGAGCGCTCCCAAATCGAGATTATCGACCAATTGTTGGGCAATCTCGCGCGGCGGTTGCCCCAACTTCTTGCCCAAGGGCATCGCGCAGTTGGCTTGATAGTCGCCGAACTTGGCGTCCTGACTGGGCAGGACCATTTCTGCGAACCGTCCGGCATCCTCATCGAGCACAGAGAGTGCCCCTTGGAAACGTTTTCTTAATTCTGCTAGGACGTTCATACTCGAAGAGATCTGACGGAGGTAGGGGAGCAAGACTGCAAAACGGCTCAAGTCAGGAACAGTTTAAACGAAGAGCTTCAGATGGCCATAGAGGAGCGGGCGAAGATTTCTACGAGTGAACTTGATCCACGCCCGACAAGGCGAGAATCACTCGGAAGCCTCATTCTGCTCGCCCGGTTCGTCCCACGGCAGGGTCACCTGAGGTGCTTGATTCCAGAATTGCTCCAGCGCATAGTACTCGCGCGTTTCCGCATCGAACAGATGAATCACCACATTCCCGTAGTCCAGCAGAATCCAGCGGCTCTCGTTGTAGCCTTCGATTCCCATGCGACTGTCGCCCAATTCGTCTTCTAAGCAATGGTCGATCTCTTCGGAAATGGCGTGCAATTGACGGCGACTATTACCCGTGGCCAGCACGAAATAGTCGAACACCGGGGTGATTTCTCGCATGTCGAGTACCACAATGTCTGACGCCTGATTTTCCTCAGCAGTCCGCGCAGCGGCCATTGCAAGTTGCAAAGCTCGGTCTTCGGTACGTTCCACAGTGGTCGTCGAATCTGGAATGGCTGGGTTCTCGATTGGGGTCCGCATCGGTTATTTTAGGAGGCCCTTATTGTAGCGTTTGTACCCCGAGGAGGGAATAACCGACACTGAGTTGCCGCGATCTCAGGAGAGTTGGCAATGGACATTATTACTTAGTTTAAATTCTCCTAGGAATTCGGATAGTACATTCCAAACGCAAAGCGTTATGTCATCTCGCGCCGGCGAGTCGCCTGAGGAGACCCGAGGTCTGCCGAGGGATCTAGCCAGATTCCTCGGCAGACCTCGGAATGACAGCAACTGTCGTAGCTGAGTCTACCTTCCGAATTCCTGGCAAAACTCACTTAACATCAATCAAAGGAGACCTATCCCATGAGCGATTGGATTGAGCCACCCAAAAAGGCACCCGCTTTTACCCTAGAGGCAGACGATGGCACCAAGGTTCGCCTGTCGGAACTCGTCGGTAGCCCCGTCGTTCTCTATTTCTATCCCAAGGACGATACGCCGGGTTGCACTAAGCAAGCGTGTGCCTTCCGCGACCAACAATCGAAGCTGAAGAAGCTAGGTGCTGTGGTACTTGGTGTGAGCCCCGACGATGTTGAGAGTCACCAGAAGTTTAAGAAAAAGTTCAAGCTGAACTTTCCGCTCTTGGCCGACAAGGATCACAAGGTTGCGCTCAAATATGGGGCCTGGCGAGAGAAGAATATGTATGGCAAGAAATCAATGGGCATCCAGCGCAGCACCTACCTGATCGACTCCGCCGGTAAGGTTGCCAAACTCTGGAAGCGAGTGAAGGTCGACGGCCACGAAGAAAAAGTCTTAGAGGCTCTTAAAGAATTATAGTAAAGCAACGGCCGGGGTGAGAGCGGTGTTTCATCTCGATGTCCAAACCAAAAAAATACGCTCAACGGCGTTCAATTCCTAAGCCCATTCTCCACGGGCGACTCGCTGGGGCGATGTTGCTCGCGTAGTACAAATCAGGAGGATTGCATACAACGCGAGAGAGAGGACTCCAGGCTCGGGAATCAAAACTCTGTCCGACACGAAGATACCCTGCGTTCCGTCAGAGAATTGCGCGGCAAAGCCAATTTGTCCATGATCGTTGAAGCCGGTGAGACTACCATCTTGGCCGGACCTGCCGTCATAGAATCTAAGACGCTGAATGGTTCGCATGTCGACCCCTGCAGTATCGTCTACATCAAACTCGGCATTCTCCAGCGCGATCATCTGGAGTCCTCCGGAGATATCTTGGGCCCAGATTCCCAATCGAGAGTTCGAAGTTTCGGCCAGGAATGCGACTTGTCCCTGATCGTTGAGAACTGGGTAGGAAAAGCTTCGGAAGGTCTCTGTGGAAGACCCAGAACTGCCAGGGACCGGGTCGCCTTCGCGAGCAACGACTTCTAGGTTACCATCCTTGCTCACAAAGAGGGTGTCGTTATTGGCTTCGCTGATTCCGAGCCCAACACCAGCCACCTCACCACGCCAAGCTACGTCTCCGTTATTGTTGTGTGAAATCAAGAATTCCATTTCACCGATTGTCACACCATTAAGACCAACAGGCGCTGGCTGGCCCTCCATCGCGACAAGTTTCACAACTCCTTGATCTTCTCGCCAAATGGCGTCCGTACCGGGCCTCACGGCTGGTCCGGTTAGGGACGCGTAGAATGCGATATCCCCCGACCGGTTCATGTGAGCGCCCGTCACAAAACTGTACTCCGTGTCACCATTAAATCCAGGCGCAGGATCACCTCCGCGGGCCACTTTTTCTATCTGGCCATTGCGTTCCGCCCAGTAGCCTCTACCGATTTGTTGATTCAACCTACCCGAAGGACCTCGGAGAGTTCCAATAAAAAGGACATCGCCCGATTCGACGATCTGAGGTTGTTCAAGCGAGTCGAACACCGTGTTCGCTTCCGTTCCTGGTGCAGCGTCACCTTCCCTTACAAGCAGTCGCCCAGATGTCCCGTCATCAACCCAAATACCTTTTTCGTTTTGGGAGTCAACGCCTGGACCCGTGAGCGTGCCGTTAAATGAAACTGCTCCATGGGAATTCAACGAGGGCAAACCGAAGTTTTTGAAATGGATGCCAACTGCCACATCGGGTGCGGCGAAACCTTCGCGCGCAATAACCCGCAAGGCTGAAACAGGACCAGACCAAAGTGTGAGATCGTTGCTTGTGGTGACTCCCTCGCCAGTTAGCCCACCCCGGACACTGATCCGTCTCTTGGCGTTATAGCTTGGCGGAAAGGCCGCACCCAGAACGGGCTGCACATCGCCAGGAATGCCTGGTGCGTCGAAAACCTCTCCCATAAGAAGTTGCGTCGCACTATTGGCTTCAAACCACACGCTAGTTACCGGTGGCCCACCTACACCTAACTGCGTAACGATGGGGAACGCCGTTTCTCCCTTGGCGTTGATCGTTGGGGCGTGATTGCGCGGTAAGTCGTTGGGGTAGGAAAATGGAAACGGAACCAGCAGAACAGAACGTATCTCCTCCGCATCTAACAGCGTCCCGGGAATTCCCTGCGCTGACAGCGTTCTTGCAAGGAGTACAACTAGGAAGCAGGCGGTCAAATTCGTAAAGGTACGACACTTGCGAGGAAGATTTGAAGTATTCACCGCAGTTGTGATCTCTTGGTTGACTAAACAGATATGACGTGTTGATGAGAATAGCTTTGGCCAGGTTCAGAACTTCGCGACCGTAGCCATGTTACCTCGAACAGACGCCCGCACCACAGTTAAAGAGTGAAGCTTGCAGCATTTTGGAGGAGTCTCTGTTGCGATCTTTCAATCGGTTCCAACGGACAACTCTGGTTTATAATCGACCTGCGAGGTGAACGCAATTAATTCGCGGTAATATTGCCTCGATCTGCTAATAATGAATCTTACCTAAGCAGCTAAGAGCAAATCGAAACTCCCCGAAGTGGACCACCCTGCGGGAACTCAAGTCGATCCCGATACGGGAGAGGGTTGGGGTGAGGGAATTTCCGCCCAAAAACCGGCCGAGGTAGGCAGGGTGGTTCTGTCGGCAAATCTCACAGTACTGAAAAGACCAACCACCATTCGTGTTGCACGTGGCCTGCAGGCTATTTTTTCTTACCTTCTTCTTCCCCCGTCTCCAGAACAGCGAGGAAGGCTTTTTGCGGGATGTCGACCGAACCGATCGACTTCATACGCTTTTTGCCTTCCTTCTGCTTCTCCCACAGTTTGCGCTTGCGGCTGATATCGCCACCATAGCACTTGGCGGTGACGTTCTTTCGCATGGCGCTGATTGTCTCGCGGGCGATTACTCGAGTGCCGATGGCCGCCTGCAGGGCGACTTCGAACATGTGACGCGGAATTTCTTTTTTGAGCTTCTTGATGACCGCCCGCCCGCGAACTTCCGCATCGCGGCGATCGCACACGATCGACAACGCATCGATCCGTTCGTTTTTCACCAGCACATCTAGACGCACCAGATCACTCGGCTCATAGCCTAGCAATTCGTAGTCCATCGTGCCGTAACCCCGGGTCGTACTCTTCAACTTGTCGTGCATATCGTAGATTACGTCGGCTAACGCCAGATCGTAAACCAGCATCGCCCGTGTCGGTGACAAATACTCGGTACGAACATACTTGCCGCGACGGTCAGCACACAACTTCATGATTCCACCGATGTATTCCGTGGGCAAAACAAAGCTGACGCGGACGATCGGTTGGCGGAACTCTTCGATGTCGCCTCCGTCGGGAACATCTTGAGGCGTATGGACCTCTAGGTTTTCGCCGTTCTTAGTGACAATCTCGTAAGTGACGTTAGGAGCCGTTTGCACCAGATCGATGTCGGCCTCTTGCTCTAGTCGCTGCTGAACAATCTCCATGTGCAACAGCCCCAGGAACCCACAGCGGAAACCGAAGCCCAGGGCGTCGCTCGTTTCTGGTTGGAAATCGAAGCTGGGATCGTTGATGGATAACTTGCCCAACGCGTCACGCAATTGTTTAAAGTCCTGTCCATCAGACGGATAAAGTCCGCAGAAGACCATCCGCTTTGGCTCTTGATAGCCAGAGAGCACATCCGCAGGATCGTCCCCGACAATACTCACAGTATCACCAATGTGGACGTGGCCTAGCGACTTGATATTGCAAATCAGATAACCAACCTGTCCGGCTTGCAACGACTCCGTCGCTTGACGCTGGGGGACGAAGTGACCTAGCTCGATTACTTCGTGCGTGGTCCCCTGCTGTAGGAACTTAATTTTCTGTCCCTTTTTCACGCGTCCATTCATTACACGGATGTAAGTGATCGCACCACGAAATTCATCGTAGTGGGCATCGAAGACCATCGCTTGCAAAGTGGCCTTGGGGTCTCCCGACGGAGCCGGGACGCGATCGATGATTGCAGCAAGCACGTCTTCGCAGCCGACGCCCGTCTTGGCGCTGCAGCCGAGCACTTCTTCTGGCTCCAGCGCCAAGGTGTGCTCCATCTCTTCTTTTACTTCATCAGGGCGAGCGTGGTTGAGATCGATCTTATTGAGAACCGGCACAATCGTGAGATCGTGCTCCATCGCAGAATATGCATTGGCGACCGTCTGTGCTTCGACTCCTTGAAAAGCATCGACAAGTAAGACAGCACCCTCGCAGCAGGCGAGAGAGCGTGATACTTCATACTGAAAATCGACATGGCCCGGCGTATCGATCAAGTTCAGTTCATAGGTGTTTCCCTGGTGCTCATAAAGCATGGTGACGGCGCGGGCCTTGATCGTGATACCGCGTTGACGTTCGATGTCCATATCGTCCAACAACTGCTGCTTCATCTCGCGTTCGGTAACGGTACCAGTGCGTTCCATCAACCGGTCGGCCAGCGTGCTTTTGCCGTGGTCGATGTGCGCCACAATCGAGAAATTGCGGATATATTTCGGGGCGATACCAGCAGAGTTCTTCTTGCCAGCTTTCGGTTGCGTGGGAGCTGAGGACATGGAGGGAAATCACAAGGGCGGGGGGAGCACGCGAATCAAACTAATCATTATAGCGGAAAAGATCGCCAAAGATGTAGGGCAAGTGCGGGGGATGGGGGCGGCCCTGTTTAGCTAGAACTAGCCTTTACGAATATGCTCCAAACGAGCCAATCCTGCCGATCCGATATAGCCAGCGTCGCCCCCAAGTTGAGCGAATTCGATTCGTAGGCTCTCTTGCAAAGGCGGCAGGATCCGGGGCCGAGCCGATTCGACAACTTTTTCCAGAAACGCTTCTCCAAGCGGGTGGCCTGAACCGCCAAAGGTCATGGCTCCCCCCAAAACGATGTTATTCGGATCGACGACATGAGTCAGCGTCACGATGCCAAGCCCCAAATAGTAGGCCGTATCCATCACCACTTCATAAGCCAATTCGTCACCTGCCTCGGCTGCCTCGGCAATATCGAGGGGAGTGAGTTCACGAGTCTTACTAACTTCTGCCAAGCTACTTGTTCGGCCCGCATCGATTGCGTCTTGAGCGCGGCCAGTCACTCCGTAAGACCCACAGTACGCCTCAAGGGAACCGGTGTTCCCTAGCGAGTCGACACGCGCGTCTGGACTGGGATCGATCAGAATATGTCCGCATTCACTGCCGCAACTGTGGACTCCTTCCACAAGCACATCGCCGATGACGATTCCACCCCCAACCCCGGTGCCCAGCGTAAACAGCACCATGCTATGGACCTCTTTACCGGTGCCTCGCCAAAACTCTCCGAACGCAGCGGCATTGGCATCGTTGGCGTAGCGCACGGGGAGTCCACACAAATCCGACACGCAATCCCGAAGTGGAAAATTCCACCACTTCGGCAGATTGCCCGGCGTAAGCAGGACGCCCTCTTCAATATCTATCGGACCAGGCGTGGCCAAGCCGACTCGCGCGACTTGATCCTTCGTGGCACCGGCATCTTCCAGAAGCTTGTCGATTTCACTCGCCATTCTTTGGCACGCTTCCTCCGCGCCCTTGTCCGCCTCGGTTGGCAACGTGCGATAGGCCAAGGTATGGCCAGAATCGTCGGTCAGCCCCAACTTGATATTGGTCCCACCCAGGTCAATACCGACAAACAGCGGCTGCTTTGCCTCAGACAATGGAACGAACTGGGAAGGATCGGGCATGTGTCGGTTCTATTTCAGAAGAGTAGCGAAGTGAGAGAAGGACCAGTATAGGATCGAATGCTAAACGGTGCAATTAAGCGGGCTCATGTCTGACGTTGCCTAATCTCGGTCGAGGAAATATCTTCTCGGAAATCCGTGGCTTGGACTGCATCGGAAATCTCTTGTAACGACTCCGGAATCTTCAAATCTCTCAAGGTAGTGAACTTACCTTCGATTTCCCTTCCGAACACCAGGAAGCGACAACCGTGGTCTGCAATTTGCTTAATGGCTGCCTCAAGGCCGCTCACCCCCTCAGAATTGTATCGTTCGTAGTATTTGGGATCTCCAATACGGGCCATGGTATCGGCTCCCACTAGGAAGGTAGAACCGGCAAACAATTCTGCTTTCTTGCGAAATGTGGGAGCATTCGTCAGCAAAATCTGGGCATCCTTATCCAAGCCACGAATTGCACTCATTCGGTGATCGATCTCGATGAAGTCCAGTGGGGCTTTGTCGACATTGGTCATCGAGAGTTCATAGTAAACCGCCGAGCCAAGACGATCCCTGGCAAACTCAATCATCCGAGCGTGGCCAGCGTGGGGAGGGTCGAACGAACCGGCAAACACGCCGCCCGGTTTCTCAGTCATGCCAAGGTGTTCCCGCTGGCCAAGCAATAACTCTGTCCAAATCGGCTCGGCTCTCTGGTGTTTCGACTCAATCGCTTCACCTTCCAGCAGTGGCAAGCTTTCTAGCCAGCCTGGACTCGACTCGTGCGCAACCGTCCGGCCCAAGAGCGAGAGCACCAAGTCTGCTACCAGCTGTTCTTCCGCCCCTCTGACACGCGAATCTTTCTGCAAGACGAGCGAGTCGCAGGATGTGGAGCTTGCCGTCTGAATCGCCACATGCACACGATGATCTCCTCGTTTGGGACGATCGCTTGCCAGGCTTGCCGTGACCCCGACCCCAACTAGTTTGGCAGGATCTGCCTCGGGCTTCAATTCTCGCGAGCGCATCCAAGCGGCCATGGCCATGTCGCGGGCAGTCCCTTCGCTGCAGGCTTGTTCGACATCTGCGCCCACCCATTGTTGCAGAGAAGCCAGCGAGTAGGGCACCACTGCTTCGAGCACGGTACGCGATCCTCCCGGCACCTCCAGTAGACGGCCAATCGCAGTGGCTCCGCCCCCTGTCATCGCAAGGACTATCTGCATAGCACTAGCATGAATTGCGGTGATTCGTTCTGACCAGTCCATCGGTTCCATGAGTGGGGCTCAATCGTGATGGCGTTGCCGAAACGCATCATGTTGATTTTGGGCAACGCATTCGTGTGAGGAAACATACCGACAATCGGCTTAATTGTGCTGCAACCTCTCCATCGTAGCAGCAGAAACAGTTTAGCAAAACTCGGCATGCGGCTTGCTCCGCAATAGTACGCGGTATGGGCCCGCCCCTCATCGAATACCTGCCCTCAGCGAATAAAAGTCTCTAACGGACGTGACAATGGCAAGTGTAATTGAAGTCAATAACATGGAGCAGCTCCAGTCATACCGACTGGCGTGGAAGAGTCTGCTGCCCCAAACTCCAAAGACTTCGTTCTTCCACACGTTCGATTGGTTCGAGACCTATTGGAAACACTACGGCGCATCTCGAAAGATGCGAGTGCTAATCGTCCAAGCCGAAGGCAGGCCTATTGGCATAGTTCCTCTCTGCGTTCAAAAAGAACGATATCACGTTGGCAAAGTCCGTGTGCTTACCTATCCCCTCAGCGACTGGGGCTTGTGGTATGGTCCGATTGGCCCCAACCAATCGGCGACCATGTTCATGGCTGCCAGGCATCTGCGTGATACACGCAGGGATTGGGATCTACTCGATCTACGCTGGACCCCCAACGAACAACGCGTGCGAAACGGACTCTCCAGATCTCTAAAGTCGGTCGGGTGGGGCGTGCAGGAACGAGAGTATCAGCAAACCTCAAATATCGAACTCGAAGGCCAGGACTGGGAAAGCTATTTCGCGAAGCGTTCCAAAAAATGGCGCCACGAAACACGGCGGCAAAAAAGAGCCCTCGCCAATCAAGGAGAGGTCACCTTCGAGCGCTATCGACCTCTGAGTGCCGCGGAAGGGGAGGGCGATCCTAACTGGGATTTCTACGAATCGTGTCTCGCTGTCTCGAAACAAAGCTGGCAAGCCACTTCTCGTACTGGCAACACTCTTTGCCACGAACACGTGCAACCCTTTCTCAGAGATTGCCATGCTACTGCCGCGCGGCTGGGCATGGTCGATATGACACTGCTTAGACTCGACGGAACGCCGATCGCTTTCCAATACAATTATCTGTACGACGGAACGATCTTTGGTTTACGCATGGGCTACGATAACAACCTTGCCCATCTCTCGGCCGGCAGCAATCTGTTGAATGAATCGCTTCAGGATAGTTTTCAGCGGGGCGATCGCCTTATCGAAATGGGCATCGGCGAATCACGATACAAACAGCGTGTGCGAACTTCGCTGGAGACGAGCTACCGACTCACCTATTACCCTTGGTCTGCATGGCGTGCCCAAGGTGTACGGCTCACGCAGGCGCTGAAGGGCCAGAGTTCTGCCCTGCAGTCGAAAGCCAGACAAGGCCATAGCATTGAGAACTAGATGGCCGAAAGAGATGCCCGAGTAACCCCGGGCAGCGACGTCTGAGAAACGCGACGCGATGCGTGACGCATCTCAGACGCCTGCCACATGGGGTGCCGTCCCCCCTCTCCTCGTCGCAACCTTGACGGGCGACGAGCGGCATAAATTGTACGATGGCTGGTGCAGCAAAGTTGAGGCAGTAGCTCCGCTGCCCTTGGGTATTACCTTTTTGGTACTACCGTTGTGGTTGACTGATCTGGGCTGCCTTCTTCTCTTCCAAGGCGGCTGCTTCTCGGGCCAACTTAAACTCAGGTCCCGGTGCGTAGTACTGCACGTCGTCCGTAAGGTAGTAGCCGCTGGGTAGAGTTTGGCCAGCGATGTCCATTTGACAACCCGTTGTGGCTGACAACAGAAGCAGTAAAGATCCACCCAAGGCCTGGGTAAAACGTCCTGCACGACGAGTTGGGCAAACTGGCATCTGACCGTTGACTTTACTAGTACTCACTGCCTTGACTCCCGACGGAGGATATTTCATGACTCGCTGTTCTGAGATATTTGGGCGAGCACAATCGTTATCGTCTACCGAACCGGCAAACTTTCACATCTCATGAAAAAAACGCGGGATTGATTGCTATCAATACTGGCGGATCGAATGAAGTGTCCGCTTTCCGCATCAGCGATTGAGATTCCATTTCTCGAAGAAAACCCTTTGAAATCGTATTCCGGGCGAATCAGTGATAGAATAACCAGATGGAAACAGTGGCACGGCACGATTGCTCAGTTGGTGTCGATAGATTGATAAATAGAGAGGGGGCCCTTCGGTGCTAGCATCTCCAGGGCACATATCCCGAAAACTGATTCTGCAGTTCGTTGCGACGCTCGTTGTCGCAATCGGCATGTCGATCCCGGTATCCACCCAGGGACAAGTCGGCGGCGGCCAGGCCTTTGTCAACACCATACCAACCCAAACTTACTTCAATGCCATTGAAGAACTCTATCGGGGCGATTATCGCGATGCTCAGCGAGACTTTCTTTACGAGGTCAAGGGTTCTGTAAAGATTGGTGTCACCCAGCGCTGGATCGACGCCATTTGTTATCACGCCATGCTGGGCGAAACGTTCTACCACTACGGCCAACCTGCGGAAGCACTGGAGCAATACAACCTCGCCTGCGCCATGTACCTGCAGTATCCCAACTGGATGTTGCAGATCACCTTTGAGCCTCCCCGACCCGACACAAACCAAATACGCAAGGCAATACCCTGGGGACGCAGCAATCGTCAATTTACCCTGGGCAAGTTCAGCAATCAGATGCGTTATCTGGTTGGAGATATCCGCAGTGCACAAAGGGCACTCCAAGCTGGCGGGAGAGTTCAGCAAGCTCAATTCTGGCAGTTGAACGTCATGGAGGTGGTGCGCTGCACCGCACTGGCGATTCGCCGCCGCAACGAATTACTTGGGCCCTTAGCTCCCGATGACGCCACCACCAAAGCGATGGTTTCGGCCTTGTCTCGCGGAGCGGCTCCGCCAAACCATTGGTCTAGCGCTTGGGTCGATCTACAGCTGGGCCTTGCTTACGTCGGTCAAGGCAAAATCAAGCTCGCTCTGCCACGGTTGGCGAGAGCTGAACGCATTGCTGGGCAATACGATCATCCTCTCACAAGTGTTGCACTGCTCGAGCAGGGCCGTCTGGCAATGGAGGGAGGCAGAAGCGCCGAGGCCGATCGCTTGCTGAGCGAAGCCAGTTACTCTGGGTTCTACTATGAAGATCCCGGTATTATCGACGAAGCGTTTCGATTGATGACCACCAATCGACTGGCGGCAGGAATCCAGTCGCCCAATCCTAAACTAGAGCCGGCCGCACTTTGGGCTCGACGCAAACGATTTGATCATATCTTTTCTCGCTTGAATCTTGCTTATGCCGAAGAGTTGATTCGCCTGGAGAATTGGGATGCAGCAGCAGGTGCTGTAAAAACGGCTCAGTCTCGCTTGCAGGATGCTGTGCGGGGACGTCTGGGGAATCAGGCCCAGTATCTTTCGGCGCGCATTTTATTGGCTGCGGGAAATGACAAAGGCAGACAGCAATTGATTGGCTCTCTCGAACGAGAGGCGATCATGTCGACCAGAAATTTCCAAATTGGATTGGCCAATCAAATGTTTGATTCCAGGCAAATTCGCTCTCGAATTGCAACCAATGTGTACGCTTCGTTGCTCAGCGACCCAACTCCATCAGACTGGGTTTTTCGCCCCATGAAGACGATGGCTGTGCTCAAGACTCCCCATGGAGCGGGCTTCGATCGGTGGATCGCCGCGCACTTTGCCCAGAAGAATCCAACGCGAGCTCTGGAGGTCGCCGACCGAGCCAAACGACGGCATTATCATGCCATGCTCCCGCTTGGCGGAAGAAAAGCGGCTCTTGCTGATTTGTTGGAAACGTCGCCTTTGGAATTGAGCGAGGAGGATCGCACGCGCCGCAATACGCTGCTCTTGCGACTTCCGGGATACCAGCAGGCTCAGCAAACTGGACAAGACCTGCGAGAACAGATCCGCGGCCAGTGGGTGCCGGGTATGGAAGCCGATGCCCAAAGCGATTTAGTGCGTGTTTGGCGTAACTGGTCAAAGACCCTCGCTGCGCGTGAAGCGATGCTTACCACGTTAGCACTGGATCGTGTGGCAACTGAATTTCACTTTCCTCCACAGCGGAACGTTGATTTTGTGAAGTCGCAGCTCAAACCAGGGCAAGCACTGCTTGTATTTCACGATTCTCCCGAGGGGCTCTTAGGATTTCTCGTGACAAGTTCCGCATCGACGAATTGGAATTGTGGCCCCTCATCTCGCGTGGGACGTCAATTAACCAAGTTCTTACGAGACATGGGCAACTACGACGCTACTCACGATTTGACTGCCGAAGAATTAGCTAACGAAGACTGGCTCGAAAGTGGCAAAGATCTGTATGCCATGCTGCTAGGCAAATCTTCGCTCGATCTTGGGGCGTTGGACGAGCTGATCGTCGTTCCCGATGGTTTGTTATGGTACGTGCCCTTCGGTGCGCTGCCAATCGAAGGAGACAACGAGACGGTGCCCCTTGTTTCTTTATCGAAACTGCGAGTCGCTCCAACCATGGGGCTTGCCGTGGGCAAAACTGTACCTTGGCGACGGATTCAACACTCGGCGATTGTCGGCAACGGGATTGTCCCCGGCGACAAAGAGGACGATCGACTGGAAAACCTCCAGCCACTGATTTCGTCCCTCGATCAACCCGTGGATTTGCCCAATCCTCTACCAGTATCCGCACACGTTTTCGGTTCGATGCTAGACACAATGATTGTGCTTGAGGAACAGGAACTAACAGGGGCGCAGCCGCTAGCCTGGGAGCCATTACCAACGAATCGAGCTTCAGCAGGAAGTTCCATTGACGCATGGCTAGGATTACCTCGCCAAGGCCCCCAACGAATGATCTATCCCGCGATGAGAACAGCCGCAGAGAATGGAGGCAAGAACTCAAGACGGAAATCGTCGGTAGCCCCAGGCACTGAACTCTTTCTGGCAAGTTGCGGTTTGATGTCGAGCGGTGCTCAGACAATCTTATTAAGCCGTTGGCGTGTTGGTGGGAAATCGACCATGGAAATCACCCGCGAGTTTGTACAGGAGTTGCCGCACACAACAGCCGCCGATGCTTGGCAGCGGACCGTCCAACTGGCCATGGAACTACCGATTGAACCAATAGACGAGCCTCGCGTGAAAGCGGGCAAGAACGACCCCGCATTGACGGCTGCGCATCCGATCTTTTGGGGTGGCTACCTACTCATCGACGCAGGCGCCCCCTCCGCGGAAGAAGTCGATGATGGACCAAAAGCGGCCGAGCTAAGCAAAGCGGCAGGTCGCAAGTAATGTTACGCACGCTGCTGATTAGTTTGTTCGTGTTAGGGACTTTCTCCCTTTCCTGCACCTGCCAGGCCAGCAAATGGAACGTTGCCCTCCAAAATAACCTTCAGCTAGATCCCAATGGTTTCGTCATCGCTGAAATGAGCGGAGTGACCTATCTGGGCCCCGGTTCCACGTTGGGAACCCATCGGTTCGCGGCGGTCGAGGACAACGGCGGAAAAGTAGATCGTTTCGAGGTGGAGCTGGACTTGGTTGGAAATCTTGTTTCCGCTGCCACCACCGATCAACTCCAACTGCCCCAGACGCTCGATTTCGAGGGCATTGCGTACACCGGGGCTGATCAAGACTCAATTTACGTCAGCGAAGAGAATAACCCAGGAGTGCGAGAATACGATTTCTCCACTGGCGGTCTGCTACAAAATCTGAGTATCCCCAGTGTTTTTGCCAACCGTGCGGGCAATCGGGGCTTCGAGTCATTGGCTCTCTCTCCATCTGGCCAGACGATGTGGACGGCCAACGAGGAGGCCCTTACCGTCGATGGCTCTCTCTCGACCACGTCGGCAGGGTCGGTGGTGCGACTGTTGCACCTGGAAGCCGATGGTGGGTCGTACACCGCAGGATCGCAATACGCCTACGTCACCGAACCGATTCATCCTGGACTTATTCCCAACCGCAGCGGACTGGCTGATTTGGTAGCTCTACCCGATGGCACGGTGCTAGCGCTGGAGCGTTCTGCGAGCGGATTAGGAAGTCCCACCTACCTGAATTCAATCTACGAAATTGACTTCTCATTAGCTACAGATGTTAGTGACCCGAACTTCGACTCTGGACTTGTCGGAAAAAGCTATATCCCTGTGACCAAGCAACTACTGTGGTCGGGTGCCATTGACGGGTCCGCAGGGCAGAACCTGGAGGGCCTCACGCTCGGACCTCGGCTCGCCTCGGGCGATTGGGTACTGGTGGGAGTTGTCGACAATAGTAACGGGGGGGATCCATTCAGCTCGAACACGGTGGTTAGCTTTGCACTGTCTGCTAGCCTCAGTGCAGACTTTAATGAAGATAATCGCGTGGATGGGCTGGACTTTCTCGCTTGGCAGACTGGTTTTGGTACGACCCTCGGAGCCCATTTCTCTCAGGGAGACGCTGATCGAGATGGAGACGTAGACTCCAGTGATCTCTCTATTTGGAGTGCCAGCTACGCGACCAGTATTGGTAGCGAAGTGCGAGCGGTTCCTGAACCAAGTTCTGTAGCTCTCGCATTAATCTGTGCAGTGCTTTGTCTACGGCCCCATCGAACTTGGGCCTGACTTCTCGATTCTTGTATGGTCAGGTTTCAGTGCGGGTCCTAGAATATACAACCACTTGAAGCAGGCAATGGAGCTTTGCTTTTCTAAGCAATTCCTTAGAGCACTTATGAGCTGCATTTTTGCGAATCCAGCTATAGGCAACTATGAGCCAATCTATGGATCTAGCAACTTCCGGAATTCACGTAACTCAAATCCATCGCAATCCCTCACCAGCCAAGCTCTACGAAGATGGCATCTTGAAGGATGGCAGCCAGATTGTTGCCAGCGGTGCCATCTTCGCCGACTCGGGGGCCAAAAAAGGCCGTAGCCCGAAGGACAAGCGCGTAGTCGAAGAGCCCGGCAGCAAGGACGATATTTGGTGGGGAAATGTCAACATTCCATTCTCCGAAGACTCCTTTGCAAAAACGAAGCAGACGGCTCTCGATTTTCTCAACACCTGCCAAGAACTGTATGCAATCGATGGCTTCGCCGGTTGGGATCCTGCAACGCGGATTAAAGTCCGCATAATCTGCTCGCGGCCTTACCACGCCCTGTTCATGCATAACATGCTTATTCGGCCAACCGCAGACGAATTGACTGAATTTGGCGAGCCCGACTATGTGGTGTTCAACGCTGGCAGCGCCGACGCCGACCCTAGCATCGAAGGTGTCGAGAGTAAGACCAGTGTGGCTCTCAACTTTGCTACCAAAGAATTCGTCATACTTGGCACTCAGTACGCCGGCGAGATGAAGAAAGGCATCTTCACCATCATGAATTACCTGATGCCGAAGATGGGCCACTTGTCCATGCATTGCTCTGCTAACGAAGGCGTGCAGGGAGATGTTTCACTGTTTTTCGGTCTCTCGGGTACCGGCAAGACGACTCTATCGGCTGATCCTGAGCGCCAACTCATCGGCGACGACGAGCACTACTGGACCGATCAAGGTGTCTTCAACATCGAAGGGGGTTGCTACGCCAAGTGCATCAATTTGTCTGCGGAAAAGGAACCAGAGATCTTCCAGGCGATTCGGTTTGGAACCGTTCTGGAAAATACCGTCCAGGACCCGCTAACTCGCGAAGTTGACTATACCGATAGCTCACTCACCGAGAACACGCGAGCGAGCTATCCTATCGAGTTCATCGACCATGCCAAGATTCCCTGCGAAGGAGGACATCCGCAGAACATAGTGTTTCTCACCTGCGATGCGTTCGGTGTGCTGCCACCCGTGGGACGGTTGTCGCCTGAGCAAGCGATGTACCATTTCATTAGCGGCTACACCGCAAAAGTTGCCGGCACCGAAGTCGGAGTGACCGAGCCAGAGGCAACCTTCAGCCCCTGCTTTGGCGGACCATTTCTCGCTTGGCATCCTGCTAAGTACGCAGAGCTTCTGGCTTCGCAAATGCGACAGCACAAGGCAAATGCCTGGCTGGTCAATACTGGCTGGAGTGGCGGTGCATACGGAGTTGGTTCTCGCATTAGCCTCAAGCACACACGCGCGATAATCCACGCCATTCACGATGGCTCGTTGGCGGAAGCAGAAACGCAAACCGATTCTGTGTTTGGTCTCGAAATTCCGAAAAGTTGCTCAGGTGTTCCTGCTGAGATTCTCGTCCCGAAACAAACGTGGAAAGACAAAGCCGCGTTTGACGCAACAGCTCACAAGCTGGCTTCGCTATTCAGCGACAATTTCAAGAAGTACGAAAGCGACGCATCAGACGCAGTAAAGAGTGCGGGCCCAAAAATTGCAGCCGGTGCCGGCGTGTAGGCGTGGGCTGCCAACATCTTGCGAGTTTAATCTACGGGTGTACCCATTTCGCGCATTAAGAGCTTCATATCGTCCCAGGTATGCTGCTTTGCCGAAGGATTGCGAAGCAAATACGCGGGATGGTAAGTGCATACAACCTTGATCCCTCGATACTCGTGTGTCTTGCCGCGCAGACGTCCAATCGCGGTCTGAGTATCCAGTAGGTTTTGGGCAGCGACTGCTCCCAAACAACAGATATACTCCGGGTCGATCAATTCCAACTGTCGATTCAGATAGCGGCGGCAATTAGCTGATTCGTCTGAGGTCGGGTTTCGATTGCCTGGAGGCCGACACTTCAAGACATTCAGGATGTAAACCTCTTCGCGAGCCAGCCCACAAGCTTCCAAGATCTTGTCGAGGAGCTTTCCCGCCCTGCCGACAAACGGTTCGCCGAGCCGATCTTCTTCTGCCCCGGGTGCCTCACCCAGAAAGCACAATTTGGCCTTAGGACTTCCAACTCCAAAGACCGTCTGATTTCGAGTGCTGGCTAGCTCGTCGCAGAGAGTACAGCCCGCAACTTCAGTTTGCAAAACTTTGAGGTTGGGGGCGGCAGATATCTCGCCGGCATTTGAATCGAGCATGTCAGTTTGTGCTCCGGGAAGGGGTGAGTCCGGGGACGGCACGCCGGTTGTGGACGATTCTTGAATTGGTTCTTGGGGAGCTTTCACTGCCTTCGGTAATTGCTGAACCCCAGCAGCAGCTTGGCTTTCCAGCGATTGTCGAACGAGTCTAGTAACATCGATAGATTGTGGATCTTGCAAGGGACTGCCCATCCTAGCGGACCGTAAGTCGAATATTTTCCCGTCGGGAACGAACAATCTAGCTGCCTAGACCGTCTAAGAGTGGATCGCTTATTCAGTTGATCCAGGCTCAGTCTACGTGAAATGTCGTCTTGGAGGTAAGGGGGCCACATTCGCAATCGATTTTTGTTATTGAGAAAGCAGTTGTTCACGGTGTCTCGCCTCAACTATCATGTAGTCTTATTCCCCAAGAAACCTTTCTCCTAGTTGAGTCCAGTCATGGCAGTCCCCAAGGTGGTAATCGTAGGTCGGCCCAATGTAGGCAAAAGCAGCCTGCTAAATTGGCTGGCTGGCATACGCCTGGCCATCGTCGAAGATCGCCCTGGAGTCACGAGAGATAGGGTCGACTATCTCATGTCGCATCAGGATCGCTATTTCGAGTTGGTCGATACCGGCGGCATCGGCATTCAAGACGAAGACAATCTCACCCAGCACATTGAAGATCAGATTCAGATGGCGATCGACTCTGCTTCGGTCATCCTGTTTGTGGTCGATACTCGCGCTGGGTTGCTGCCCCTAGACGAGGAGGTGGCCCATCGGTTGCGACACGTCGATGTGCCGGTTATCTGTGTTGCTAATAAGGCAGATGACCAAAAGCTGGATGATTCGGCCGCCGATTTTTATCGACTCGGTCGCGGCAAGATCATTTCTGTAAGCACACAACAGAATCGCAATCGAGCGGTGCTCCTAAATATGCTCTTGGAGCGGTTGCCCCCGGAAACGATTGAAGAGGAAGACTCTGAAGAGCCCGAGATGAAGGTCGCCATTGTCGGCCGCCGCAATGTGGGCAAGAGCACATTCGTCAACACTTTATCTCAAACCAAGCGTATGATCGTCAGCGAAGTGCCTGGCACAACTCGCGACAGCGTGGACGTCCGCTTTGAATTGGACGGCAAAGCGTTTGTCGCCATCGATACGCCTGGCATTCGCCGCGCGCAAAGTCGGGGGGCTGCGATCGATTTCTACGGAACTCATCGCGCCCAACGAAGCATCCGACGGGCGGATGTGGTTTTCTTGTTTCTCGACGCCAGCCAACGAATCAGCAAAGTCGACAAACAACTTTGTGACTACATTAGTCAGCAGTACAAACCTTGTGTGCTCGTGGTCAACAAGTGGGACATCATGGCCAAATCGATGCCCACGGAAAAATGGGTTCGCTATCTCTACGACACATTCAGGACCATGCGATTCGCACCCATTGCCTTCATCACGGGAGAAACGGGCCGCAATGTGAAAGCGTTGCTCAATCACGGGCAAATGCTGTTCAAACAATCGCGGCAGCGAATCACTACCGGCGTGCTCAATCGGTTACTTCGCGAAGCAGTCCGACGCAACCCGCCCTCGGTGTATCAAAACCGACGCCCCAAAATTTTCTACGGCACACAGGTGGGTATCCAGCCGCCAACCCTGGTCTTGTTCTGCAACGACCCACGTGCTCTTGGACGTCCTTACCAACGGTATCTATTGAGCGCCGTGCGCGACCAGCTGCACTTTGAAGAAGTGCCTATCAAGCTGTATCTACGCAAGAGGCAATCCAATGATCAACGCGACGAAGTTGGCGCCGACGAGCCTGAAGTGGCCCAAGAAGATAGCTAGGTAGAAGTCGTTTCCTACGGCCGCAACCTGGAGACGCAGACCAGCCGGTTAGTCTAAGGCACCCTCTGCAGGAATTTCCGTAGCTGTTGGCTCACCATTCCTGGCGACATCGTTACTGAACGAACGATAATCATTGAGTGTCGCAAGAAGCGCAAGGATCCAAGCTGACACAAAGAGTGCCAACTCTCCCATGGCAAAAGATTCTCGGCGATTGAGATTCATTGCTTTTCGGCAATGCGACCACTTCCGTGTCGCTTGGCCATTCCTGTTTTGTTCTGTTCCACGGCTGGCAGCAAAGACCGTCAGTAGGGCTTCGTGCAACCACCGTAGAATAGAACGCATCCGAGGCTAGTTGACAACCTGGATATGGCCGCACTTCCCCCAGACTAGAGGCTTTCTCTCAAAAAGCCGGTGGGAATGGCAAAACACGGCATAATCACAGGTGATTCAGGTAGCCCTACCGCGGGGGCAGGGGGAATGGTAAACTCGGTAATCCTTCACAGACCACATGCCAGGGTCCGTGACAAAAGGGCGATTAGCTCAGTTGGTTAGAGCACTAGCTCGACAAGCTAGGGGTCAGAAGTTCGAGTCTTCTATCGCCCACTTTTTCATTCAGGAATCTCGCGACGTAGCACCGTTTTCGAAGTATTCCTTCCCACCCGGTGCACTTCTTTTAATTCCGATTCTTGCTGCAGCGATTCACTTGGTAGCTCAGCAGCGATCTCGAATTCCTCATCGGTTACTTACAGACGGTATTTAGCAAGAACCATCGAAGTGCTCGCTGCTTGGTTTTCTCAAACCACTGGCACCGCTCACGAGATTAGGTTCAGTCTCCGTGCTTCGTCACAAAGGAATAGGAACCAGATCCCAATTCGATGACCGTATCGGCAGAGTCTTTTCGAACGTCCTTGATCCCTGGAGACTCTGCAAGAGCGTAGCCACCTTCTTTGATATGGCTTGGCAGTGACTGTGGCAACCGGACTCGGGCGGAAGTGTTCGGTGGAATCGTCACAGCCAAGTGAAATTTGTCGTTTTTGATCCGCCAGTGTGACGCGATTCGGCCGTAGATGCAGTGGTAGTCGGTTTTTGCCCACTTAAGTTTCCCATCTGGCTGCGGGGCAATCTCGATTCTCTTATAACCTGGCTCCAGGCTGCGAATTCCGCCGATGTTTTCCACCATCCATTGGTAAACAGCTCCGAATGAATAGTGAGCAAACGAATTCATGCCCGGATCTTGGAAACCCTTCTTCGGCGTCCAACCGTCCCACCGTTCCCAGATGCTTGTTGCGCCATGTTTGATTGAGAAGCCCCAGGAAGGAAAAGTGTCGTTGTGAATTAGCCGGTAGGCAATATCATTGCGCCCAATTGCAGAAAGCACTAACATCAAATCTTTGGTACCCACAAATCCGGTCGACAAATGATAGTCGCGGTCCGCAATCTTTTCGACCAAGTAATCTGCTGCCTGTTTTTTTCGTTCCCCATCGACCAGGTCATAGGCTAAGGCCAACACATAGCAGCACTGGGTATCTCCAAGAATGCGGCCTTGTTCGTCGACGTAGGCATTATTGAATGCAGATTTGATCTCTTGAAAAAGTGCATAGTACTCTTTGGCGTCTTGCCGTTTACCGAGAACTTCTGCCGCCTGAGCCAAGAGCCTGGTGCAATGAGCAAAGTAGGCCGTGTAGATGATGTCCTTCGGCGTATCTGCCCCGATGCTAAGCCAATCGCCAAAGCAATGGTACTTCTCCGGCGGCAAAAGGTTTTCCTGGCTCCGGTTGCGACAGAAATCTACATAGCGGCGCATCGAGGGATAGTGCTTTTCCAAGAGTCGTTGGTCGCCATAGGTCTTGTAGATGGTCCAAGGACAAATGACGCCAGCATCTGCCCAAGCTGGTCCACCGTCGTCTCCAGCCACTTTTAAGGGAGCCACCATTGGGAACTGTCCGTCGTCGCGCTGTGCATCGACCAAATCTACTAACCATTTACGAAAGAACGCGTGAACATCCGTATTCAAGCAAGCGGTGGCCACATACACCTGGGCATCCCCGGTCCAACCCAAGCGCTCGTCCCGTTGCGGACAATCGGTGGGGACATCGATAAAGTTGGCATACTGGGTCCACAGCACGTTCTTGTAGAGGCGGTTTAGTTGGTCGTCTGAGCATTCAAATGATCCGGCACGTGGCGTCTTACTGCTTAAGGCGATGCCAGTGATCGTGTCGTCGGCAGGTTCACGATCGAGACCAGTCACTTCTACGTACTGGAATCCATGAAACGTAAACCGAGGCAACCAAGTCTCGACGCCTGATCCGCGGCAAATGTAGGTGTCTAGCGTGCGGGCGCCGCGAAGATTCGCCGTGTAGAGAGTCCCATCCGATTGAAGCCGCTCTCCAAAGCGAAGTTTGATTATTTGCCCCTGCTTGCCTTTCACTTTCAGCCTCGCCACACCGGCTATGTACTGCCCCAAATCGAATATGTAAGTTCCGGGACGGGGTTCCGTAATGGCCACGGGTTGGAATTCTTCAATGGCAACCACGGGAGGCCCTGGGTGCGGCTCCAGAATTGGCTCCACCTTGGCACCTACATCTACATCACTCCATGCATGAGCGTCATACTGAGACGTACACCAGTCTGGCTGGGCGGCAGTCGCATCGAACGCTTCGCCCATCAAGAAATCCGCCTCCCTCGTCGGTCCGGCGGTGGCTTTCCAGTTGGGGTCGGTGCCTACGACTGCCGAGGTACCGTCGGCGTTCTGGATGTTGAGCTGAACTTTGGCTCTGGGATTCTTTCCGTAGTGATTTCGGTTCCGCCCCCAGCCGATATAGCCGCTAAACCAACCATCAGCGAGTTCAACTCCCAGAGCGTTCTTGCCCGATCGTAGCATTGGCGTGACATCGCAGCTTCGATAGTAAACCCGCTTCGTGTAGTCAGTCCAACCGGGGGTGAAAAACTCTTCCGAGACAAGCGCACCATTCAAAGAAGCATTGCAGTTACCCAGTGCTGATACATAAAGAGTCGCCATCGCGATCGGTTTTTCGACTTGAAACTCCGTTCGCAGACGAGAAACGGGTGGCAGAAAGAGCTCTTGCAGTTCACACTTCCCCCAGGGCCGACAGCCATAGTCGCCAATGACTCGACATGCCTTTAGCTTCGAATTGTCAAGCTTCTGATAGGGCCAATAGTCGATGTCCAAATCGCCGATCATCCACGACCCATCACTCACTACTACGGGTTTCTTCCTATCGTCCAGAGTGATTTCCAACCGCAGCAACATGCCCGCAGGGCCCACCGAACCGTTGTTCAGTCTCACCCGGATTTCGTTTTGGCCCGTTTGCAACACCTCGGTCGCATCAAAGGGCTTCACTTTTTTCCAACCCGTCTCAGCAGAAATGACGAACTGGCCGTTACACGAAACCCAGAGCTGATCGTCCGCGATTGCCAGAAGATCGGCGTTTTCAATTTCCACGCCTTCTGGAATTTCGAATCGTTTGACGAAATACTGATCGCCCGCCGGAACTTTTTTTAAATCGTTTTCGGCATCACAGATCCAACTGGATCCCGCGAATGGTGCCTCTCGCGCGACTACGTCTCGCTCTGCGTCGTAACCGATCCACTCCGCCTGCCAATCGCCAGGGTGCAGGAGTCCCATGCTCCACTGGGCCGGTGAACTCCAGCCACTTGGATTGCCGTGATTGTCCCATACCCGCACCTTCCAAAAACACCGCTGACCCGAGTCGAGGGGATTGCCGGCGCAGACGACCGCCGTGGAATTGCCACTTGCCACTTTGCCGCTGTCCCAAAAAGTTGCCCGATTCTCGGCGAGTGCCTGAGCCGAGTCGGCTACCAAGACTTGATAGGCAGTCTGAATTTGGGCCCGATCGTCGGAGCGAATTATCCAGCTAAGCCGCGGCTGATTCTCATCGATACCCATAGGGTCGATCAAGTATTCGCAGCGTAAACCTTCGACACTACACTCGGCGTGAGTCGCTGCGGTAGTAAAGAACAAAGAAATAGTCAGAGCAAATAGCAACAACAAAAGGGCTCTGAACATCTGGTGACTCTTGCGTAGTGAGGCATCACAACAAGTAGGAGCGAGCTGGATCTGGTTACAGCACACACATTGTAGCCAGAATCAGTTCGGTGCTGGGGATATCCCCCACGATTTATTGGGCTCATCGCCTAACCACAATTCTAAAAGCCCCCCTTCGGCGAACTCGTCGTGGTAGATCCAGCATTTCGTTAGTGGCTGGCCATTGAGTTCAGCGTGCTGGATATAGCAGTTCTCTTCCGTGACATCATGAGACTTAATACGAAACGATTTGCCCGGGTAGTATTTGGAGTCCAATTGGATCGTGATCTCTTCGAATTCTGGAGCTGTCAGTTCATAGATAGGGTCCTGCGAACAGTTTCCACGCAAGCTGAATAGCCCCAACTTCATCAATGCACTTACCCCACCCATTTGGCCCTGATCTTCGTCGTGCCCCCCATACCCTTCATTGGGATTGGTCCCACCGTAAGCTTGCCGACTAACACGGCGAACCCAGTATTGGCTCAGCCAAGGTGAACCTGCATGATTGAAAACATGGGCGTTTGAGCATCCAGGTTGATTGGCGTAGCTAACAAAACCACCGCCATAGGTGTACACAAAATGCGAGGGGGCGGCCTGCTGGAAGGCATAGTTCAACTTCTCAGCAAGTGGTTTGGGTCCCCCCATCATCTTGGCTAAGCCGCGGATGTCGTGCGATAACCCGAAAGTTCCCTGCCAAGCGTTCGCTTCCACCCATCCTTTTCCGCTCAAAGGATCGTCGGTAGCCCACCGACTCGGATCTTTCTTGTCTCGAGCGAAAAGCAGTTTCTGCTCTGGATGAAAACACTGTTTCCAGCCGTTGATCCAGTCTTCGTACGATTCGGCATCTTCGTGTTTGCCAAGTTCTTCAGCCATTTGGGCCAGGGCCCAGTATTCGAAAGCACCTTGAACGAGGATCCCTGGCTCGGTTGCATCGCCTTCGATCTGAATGGGATGACTCTTCTTGATAGCGGCATAAGCGTCCATCTCATCCGCCTTCGTGAGGAGCCCTTTCTGCCAAGTGGCCGCAATCAAGCTTGTCGCAGGGCAGCCTGTCATGATGCCTGTGTATCCACCTGCACACGGACCGCGTGGTAAATAGCCCCCCACCGAAGCGTATTCCAAGAGCGAAGCCGAGAAATCGTCCAGCATTTCTGGCCAGGCCAATCCCCAAAGAATATTGATGTTCCACATCGATAGCCACAGGCTGTCGGAGTTGTACATATGAAACCGCGGTTTGCCGTCCGCATCCTTTGGCAAAGTTCTGATTCTCTCCTTGCCCATGTAGCTCGGGTAATCACCGCTGACGTCATCAATCTTGTGACGCCCCAACAACACATGCCAAAGATCGGTATAGAACTTCACACGCGTCTGCAGTTCGCCGCCTTTGACATCAATCCGTCCTAGCCAAGAATTCCACTGCTGGCGGGCGTCATGTCGGACCTGATCGAAATTCCAATGATTGCACTCTGCCTCGAGATTTTTGCGGGCGTTTTCGATACTAGTAAATGAAATGCCAATCTTCACTTGGACCACATCACCTGCCTTTGCGTCGTAAGCCAGGGAGACTCCCGCCTGTTCTTCAGGCAAATTCTTGAACAAGTATTTTTGCCTGCCCTCTTCCGTATCTTGTAGCCTTCCCGCAGGGATTTCATTTTCGAAACTGGTAATATCTTCGAGGCTTTTTGCGGATCCTTTCCAGCCATCCATGCGCGCAATCGGACGATCGATGTCGAGAACAAAATAGACGTGCGAAAGTTGAGGCCCTCCCCAAAGTCGGTCGGTCATTCCATGCGACCCTTCGATACGGGTCTCGCTGACTAGCCTCGCTTTGCCATCGACGCAACTAATCGAACCGAGGAATCCCCCCAACGAAAGCAAGAGTTTAGAAGCTCCGCCCTTTTCATGGCTCAATCGGTAAAACGCAACACGATCTGTCGATGTGTACTCCACCTGAGTCTGGTAACGATCGAGAAATAGCTTGTGATAGCCCGGTTCGATGACTTCCGTTTCGTGAGAGAACGACGACTTCCATTCCTGCTCGCCACGATTAGGATTCACATCTCCCATGGTGGGCATGATGTTCACACCCGACATAATCCAGGCATGAATTTGGGCGAAGCCAAGAATCTCGGTGCTGTTGTAGTTGTAGCCACCGCCGCCTTGATTCTTGTTGCGCGTATAAGCCGAGGCGCTAACCATGCCGAAGGGGCGGCTGCCCGGGGTGCAAAAGAACCAACGGCCTCGACCCGTTTCGATTGTCGGATCGACATAAGAAACATAGTCCGTAAACTCTTTGTTTGCGGCGAACTCAGGCTGGGCCGACGGTTCGTGGTAGACCTCGACCTCCGATAGACCAATATTCCAGCCGATGCCGTCGACAGGAATGATGGTAAAGCCATTGACAGTTCGAGGTTCAAAGACAACCGTCCGCGGGGAACCATCGTTGGGGATAGCCCAGACGTTCACCTCTGAACCATCATCAAACTTGATCAAGCACGCTGCCAAATGCTCGTCGTCGCTGGGACGATCGTATAGAACAATCTTGTTAATCTGTTGTGGTTCGTACCAAGAGATTTTCAGCTCAGGAAATTCTATCCACCCAAACCAAAGATTAGGGCTATCTCCGATCCATTCCCCCTCACCCGACTTCTGTTTGATTCCGTCGACCACGGCAGCGGGGTTCTCCCCGGACGCATCGACAGTTGCCAATGGAGCAATATTCGTCGCTGCCTGAACGTCACGAGAAATCCACAATGCGAGCCCAATCGCCAACATCAATCGCCATGAAACCGTTCTGCTGAGAGGAGTCATTATCCACATTCCAATTCACTTCTAACGGGCTGGCTAAACGGCAAGGCGACGGTAACTCAATAACATTCTGCACCTCGTGACCGGCTAAGACTTCAATCGAAGGCGATCGGATTTAGTACTGAGTAGCTTTGGACAACCGCACATTGTAGTTTTCTATGATGGCCAGCGGCGACTTCGCAAGCGATTTCTAGCTGGAAATGATACAGCAATTCGCTGGTCGGCTAAATGTCGTAGCCTAACTCGCAATGCATCAGACCCCTGCGAGGCGCCCTTGTGGCGAATGACACTTCGCATCCAGGCCAATTGAATCCAAGCTGTTACCTTGACAGTCAATTTGACTCGATGGAAAATAGATATGGCTTTTCTATCTGGATTCTTACAACAGGCTGTCTGACTTCCTGATTGATTTGTCTGTGAGACTCCTTTCTATATCGTGCACAAACGAATTGAGTAGGCGGCCTCATCCCGCTAAACCTCGATTGTTTCATTCCATCCCTTCGTCCCAGAGCAAGAGGTAAAATCAGTGATCTATCTCGCGGCGGACGTAGGCGGCACAACGATTAAGTTGGGAGTGTTCATTGAAGGGAGTCTAGCCGCGAGCAAATCGATTCCTGCAGAGTCTGACCAGCCTATGCTTTCCAGGCTTGAGGCAATCAGCCAACAATGGCAGGAGCTGCTCGAGTCGTGCAGCCTAATGATCTCCGAGGCCGATGGCGTGGGCCTCTCCTTACCCTTCTTGATCGACAGGCGCGAATGCCGAGTGCATGGCGATTTTGGGAAGTTCCCCGGGGCTGATGAGATTAATTTTGCCGAATGGTCTTCCCAATCCTTAGGTCTACCAATCGTGATTGAGAACGACGTCCGCATGGCTCTACTTGGAGAGTGGAAACATGGTGTCGGCAAAGAGCTTACGGATGTCGCCATGATCACCCTGGGCACAGGCATTGGGTGTGCCGCCATCTGCGATGGAAAACTACTTCATGGGGCGCAGAATCGGGCGGGCTCAGCCTTTGGACACATGACGGTCGATCTAAATGCTACCGACACCCGCTGTGGCAATATCGGTTGTGCCGAGGACCTCGCCTCCACGGCCACGCTGACTGAACGAGCCAAGTCTCAGCCCGACTTTCCCCAAAGTCGACTGTCGGAGATTGAGCATGTTGATTTTGAAACTCTCTTTGATTTTGCCGACAAAGGCGATGCTTGTAGCAAGCGGCTTATCGAGCAGAGCCTGAATGTGTGGACGGCTGTCGCAACCAACTTGGTACTTGCCTACGATCCAGCCATGCTGATTCTCGGTGGCGGAGTCCTGCAAAGACAGGATGCGATTGTTCCTGCAATTGCAACCCGATTACGACGACCAGTGGCCAATGTTTGTGCCGATCTCGCCGTTGTGGCTGGAACTTTGGAAGACAAAGCGGCATTGTATGGATGTCAGCATCTTTGTCAGGAAACCTTGGATGGTGACTGGTCCCGCATCGCCTAAATACGACAAAGAGCCAACGGTCTCAATTCCAGGGACCGAAGGCGCTTGCGTTCGTGGCTGGGATGCGGTTGTGGCAACTGTAAATGAGGCGATCTCTCGTCGCTCAGCTCCCAGAACGGTTGTTGCTCTCGAATGCTACCCCGGTGTTGATGTCGATGAAATCCTGGGGGCAATTCAAGATCGAGAGACGCCGGCGCTGTTGCTCCCTACCGAACAAGCAATGCTCGATTCTAGCGCAATCGACCAGTTGACTAAGCCCTTCTTAGGTGGTGACGATCCGGTCTTTGGATTCATCACCGAACTCAACTTGCCGGAGTTTTTCAATGAACAGCGCTTACAGGAACTACGCTCACAAATCGATTCGATCACATCTGGGACCATCTATGTAGTCGGAAGTGGTGCAACACTAGTTCACCAAGGTGACATTCTCGTCTATGCCGACCTGGCTCGTTGGGAGTGGCAACAACGATCTCGCCGTAATGTCGTGAGCAACTTGGGAGCCAACAATGCCGAAGAGCGACCCTCGCTTCAATACAAGCGTTCCTATTTCGTAGACTGGCGAGTGGCCGATCGTTGGAAGCAGTCTCTAGTCGATCGTTGGGATTATTACCTCGACACAAACGTAGCAGCTGATCCAAAGTTAGTAACAGGCGACGCGGTCCGAGAAGGATTGCAACACGCAACAACGCGGCCCTTCCGGGTTGTTCCCTTTTTCGACCCCGCCCCGTGGGGTGGACAGTGGATGAAGGAAGTGTGCGATTTGGATCGATCCGTGGAGAACTATGGCTGGTGTTTTGATTGTGTGCCTGAGGAGAACAGCCTGCTGCTACAATTTGGCGATATCACGGTAGAAATGCCGGCAATCAATCTGGTTTTCCAGCACCCGCAGGCGCTGCTCGGTGAGGCGGTCTTTGCCCGGTTCGGGGCTGAATTTCCGATCCGCTTCGATTTCCTCGACACGATGGGGGGCGGCAATCTCTCGTTTCAGGTGCATCCGCTTCAGGAGTACGCTCAGCGGCATTTTGGGATGAACTACACACAGGACGAGAGCTACTACCTACTCGATGCCAAGCCAGATGCGACTGTCTACCTTGGCTTGAAAGAGGGGGTCGACCAAGATGCGTTGATCCGAGATCTCCAGCGGGCCCAGCTTGGCGAATGCGAGTTTCCCGCAGACCGCTACTCCAACCAATGGCCTGCCAAGCAGCACGACCATTTCCTCATTCCTGCAGGAACGGTTCACTGTTCTGGCGCTAACTCGATGGTGTTGGAGATTAGCGCTACCCCCTACATCTTTACCTTCAAGCTGTGGGATTGGGGCCGACTTGGACTCGACGGCAGACCGCGTCCCATCCATTTAGATCACGGCATCGCAAACATCGATTGGGAGCGGACAACTTCCTGGACAGAGCAGCAATTGGTCAACTGCGTGCAACCATTGGCAACAGGCGAAGGCTGGCGAGAGGAACGAACAGGACTGCATGAGTCTGAGTTCATCGAAACTCGACGGCACTGGTTTACAGAGGCTGTTTCTCACGACACGGCTGGGGGAGTTAACGTACTGAACTTGGTGCAGGGATCTCAGGCTGTGGTCGAAAGCCCTACCGACGCTTTCGAGCCTTTTTCTGTAAACTACGCCGAGACGTTCATTGTGCCGGCTCATGTCGGCCCCTACCGAATCCGCCCTTTGGAACAACGAAGTGGCGAAGAATGTGCTACGATCAAAGCCTTCGTACGGACCTAGGTATACTGACAAAATAAGCACATCCGCACGCAAGCCATCAATCCTCCGATTCAACCAACAAATATCCGAGATACCCGACTATGAACGATCAAGTAGAACAGAAGGCCCATCTACCATTCCTGCTTTACATTTGTATCGCCTCGGCATTGGGTGGTTTCCTCTGGGGGTTCGATGCGATCGTGATCTCTGGGACCATTCAGTCGGTAAAAGATCAGTTCCAGTTGTCCTCAACGCTCGAGGGACTTTTCGTAAGTTCTGGCCTCATCGGAGCGGTTATTGGTTCGGCTCTGGCGGGTTGGTTGAGCGATCGCAAGGGACGAAGCCTTAGCTTAGTATTCGCCGCCACATTAATGCTTGTCTCGGCAGGGGGCAGCGGACTTGCGCCAGGTATCGAGTTGCTCATTCTGGCTAGATGGATAGGGGGAATCGGAGTCGGCATCGCCGCGATGGTCTGCCCGCTGTACATCTCGGAAATTTCACCAACCCAGGTGCGCGGACGCTTAGTCACAGTATTTCAATTTGCGATCACAGTCGGAATTATGGCCGCACTATTCAACAACTATGGGATGCACCGTGCTTCGCAAGCCTTGGCGGATGATTTGGCGGAAGAGAGTTTTCTTCGTTGGATTTTGGTCGATGAGCTCTGGCGTGGGATGTTCTCCGCGGAACTAATTCCCGGGATTCTATTTCTCGTGCTCGCAGCGACGCTTCCCGAGAGCCCAAGGTGGCTGACAAAAGTGGGTCGCTTCGACGATGCAAAAAAAGTTCTCTCTCGGATCTTCTCCGTTGGTGCCGAGAGCGAGTTTGAAGAGATTCGCAAGACAATTGCGGAGGAGAAAGAGACCGAAAAGAGCTTCGCCGACTTACTCGACCCCAAATACAGAACGCGTCTGCTCGTGGCTATTTCACTGGCGGTATTCGCACAGTTTAGCGGTATCAACGTGGTTTTCTACTATGGAACCACGCTTCTTGCTGAGTCCGGATTCAAAGAAGAGAGCGCCCTGAGCGGCACCGCGGTCATTGGGTTTTTCAACCTCATATTTACCCTGGTTGCCATGTGGTTTGTCGACAAGCTTGGCCGACGAATTCTGCTGCAAGTTGGTACGCTGGGCGCGATTGCCTGCTTGATTGGCATCGGCAGTATGTTTGGCGAGTCTGCGCCGAGTACCATGCTGATTGTTTTGATGTGTGGCTTTGTCGCCTTCTTTGCTTTTTCACTGGGGCCAATCAAGTTTATATTTGCCTCTGAGATTTTCCCGACAAATATCCGCTCTCATGCCATGTCGGTCGTCATTCTCTCAATGTGGGCAGCGGACACCTTGGTGGGGCAGTTCTTTCCCTTCCTGCGGGACAACTTGGGCCCGTCCAAGACGTTCTTCCTATTCGCAGCGATCCTTGTTCCCCAGCTCTTGGTCGTCTGGAAGTTGATGCCAGAAACTGCACAACGTTCTCTGGAAGAGATCGAGCGCGAATACGCCTAGGTGCCGTGTCGCAGTGACTAGGCAAATAGAAGGCTACTATCGAACGGTCGTGCCCTTAGTAACCGGGAACGCGCTGGATGTTCTTGTCAGTAAATACATCGTTCTCGTCTGTGCTACGTGTCGAGAATTCTGAAATCACTGCCCCCTCTTTGCCAGCTTGAAACCAGTGCAGCGTGTTTGGTAAGATCGTGTATTGATCGCCCGGTTGCAGATAAACTTCGTGCCACACGGTGTAGGCGTCGCTATCGCCGGGAGGTGTGCACTGGGGCTCGGGAGGCCTCGGTCCCTCCACATACAGATAAACCTCACCCCAACGGCAACGGAATGTCTCCTCCTTACCTGGTTCGCCGTCAACTGAAGGGTGACGGTGCTCGGGACACGTTTGGCCTGGCCACATGGCGAGTTCTTTCGCACAGCAGCGGTCCGTATTCACGTAAACCAATATTCCCAGACCCGTCTGCTCAAAATCTCCGAGCCCGAACTCTGCGATCTCAATCTCGCTTTTTTCCTTCTCGGTCACAACAATACCGGCCCGCTCGAATAGACCCAAAGCCTGCTGTTGCCTTTCTACAAGTTCTTGATCCGAGATCATGGGACTCATCCCCACATCGTTTGCTAGTGAAGTCTTATAATTCTGCCGAGGAATCAATAGTGGGCGAGCCCTGTCGATGAACACTCCATATCGGCTTCGAGGGAACGAAGCGGTGTGATGTTCTTTCGATCTAGTTCTGCGTGATAACTTCGCACGGCTTCATGCGGTGCGATTTCACCATCTGCTATCCGGCGCAAGTGTTCAACAAATGTAAGCTGGCACTCCGCATGGTTGATGCGCCTGCCGAATAGTGCTGCGCGAACCCCGTACTTTTTCGCCTCAGCAAGCAACTCGAAGGAATCGCAGGTAGTACCAGCCGATCCGCCCATGATGCCGAGAATGAGATCCGTGTCGTAGGCTGCCAACCGCTCAGTCAACTCAGGACCCAAGTACGGCAACTTCAAAAACAAGGGCCGCTCCCCTCGCGTCAGCCCAGCGAGTGTGCGTGCGACCGAGTCGCAGATAAATCGCCCTACGTCTGAAGGCATATTCCCAGCTGGAGCATTTGGAGGAAAGACTTCGAGAAAGTAGTCGAATCCGAGCTTCCTTGCTTCGAGGCGGAAATCAGCAAAGCGTTCCAAGCTGGCCCGATCTAGCGTCGCATCGTTATTTAAGGTGATCGAATAAAGCCCCAGTTTCACCGGCGATTGGCCCTGATCGGCAGACAACTGCATCAGACGGCCGATGTCAGCACTGCGAAAAGGCAAAGACGGCTCGTTTGCATAGTTCCCTGTGCCGTGGGCAAGCCAAATATCGGTGGAATCGTTCGCTCGGACGGCAGGAGTTACAGAGCTGGAGTCAAAAAGTTTTTCTTCGATAGCCAGCGCTTCGCAGGAACTGGCGCTCATCAAGCAGATGTCTATCAATCCTTGCTCAGTAACGTCGCGAATTGCCTTGCGATAATCACCGAGAGTGCGCCATCGCTTTGTTTGCGAGCAGCACCCAGGAGCATCCAAACCAAATGCCATATCGGCATCCTTGGCATCAGCCAGAATAAACTCGTTGCATGAGGAATCCTGTTGCAAGAGTTTCAACTTCTGTTCCAGAGACTTCTTCATAGTCACTCATTGTTAGAGAGCTTGCTCAATGCCAGAGTCCTCTACCGCTCTAAACTCGCTTGGTAGAGACGAACTGTGACCCAGACAATGGAGAGTCTAAGCCCTAGCGGAACAGCAATCAATGAACAAATCCGTCGCAGCTTTGAACTGTGAAGAATGGCTAGCGAGAACTCACATTGAATGTGGCACTAGAGCTCCCTGGCTTGGTATCGTAGCCGAGAGTGGTTTCGGTATTGAACTTGGCAGGAATGTCGTGATCTGGATGAGTAATTTCGACACGATACGTGCCATAGTGAATTCCACGCATGCCCTTCTGTGCCTCCGGCAAATCCTCGTTGGCAATGGCAACTCTACAAGCCCCTCGTTTCTGGCTGGTTCCCGAGGCTGGCTTAATACCTTCGCCAAGAAATTCCTCGGGGATGAGAGAAACTTTGGCACCAACGATTGGTTTACCATCCATTCGCACGGTTGCAATCAATCCCGTTAAGGCAGCTTCGCGGTCAACAAATTTCTGCAGACGCTGGGCCACTTCCTCACGCGATATGCTTTTGTCACCATCGGTATCATAAGTTTCCATTGCCGCTAAAAGCCCCGGGCTTGCCTTCAGCTCATCCTTAGAAAGAATCCCGTCACCGTTCCCATCGTAGAGCTCAATGGCCTTATCGGCTGCCTCTTGGGCGTCAAGCTCAGGGGGCCGCAAAGCAGGAGGGCCACTACTGCAGCCCAGGCAGATGGCATAGAGCATTGCCAGCAAGGTCGCTTTACGCCGCATCACAGGAAACTGACCAACTATCTTTGAGAACCTTTGGAACTTATCTGCAAGCATCAATTTGCATTCCTATCCGATGAAAGACCCATTCAGTTTCCGTTGGAGACGTCACCATCAAAACGGTTACAAAAATTAGCCAGTGCCCTAGTATCCAGATCATAGCTAATGAAAGTTGAGGAACCATCGCATAATACAACCAGATAACCGCCCGGATGGGAACTCCCCCAGGTAAGCCAAGTATCTAGATCGTTGTTCGCTTGATCTGGCTTGGGAATGAATGCCGATTCGAGACCAAGATCAAAACGAGGCCCACCTCCCCAGCGATTCACATCCCAATCCCAACCGCAATACATAGACTGGTTGTCGCCGCCATCTGTGCCTGTGTCGTACAGCGCGGAATTCATGCCTTTTTCGCCAAACAAGAAAGTATTTGAGGTGCCATCGGTGATTTCCACAAGCCTCATTTCAGCGCCCAAGAAGCAAACTCCCGTTTGTGTATCCTCGGAGGGCCAGCAGAACTGTTCATCAACTCTTGTGTACTTGCCGGCCGATGGTCGCGGAGGAAAAACTTCTGCAAAGTCATCAGGGCCTTTGTTTCCGCACTCTTGGCTCCTAAAAAAGAAGTCGAGCAGCCCACCATTTAAACCTTCATCGGGAAACGCATCTCCTGCATTGCCAGCGTAGTCACTATGAGCCGTGGCCTCCGAAGGATCAGCATTGATCACGTTGAAAAGGCTGGGCAATGTATCATCCCAAGGATACAAAGCTGCGGGTCTGCGCGAGGGGCAATTGAATATAGAGATCGGTGTCTCCAACATCTGTTTCGTGGCTTCTCGTTGGGTAGTCGTACGATAATTCAACGCATCCCCGTCGGAGGGAAGGTCGTACACATTTTGGTATTCCACATAAGGCAGCAATTGGTAGATCCAGCTCCCAGGTTGGTCGCGCCCAACGCCTCGATCGGGGTCGCCCGCCAACCATGGGGCCCAGCCAGCTCCTGGGAGAATCTTGTGCCCCGACTCGTGATTGAGGGCACCAAGGCCCATTTGCCGTAAATGGTTCAAACATTGCGCGCGCCGGGCCGCCTCTCGAGCTGCCTGGACCGCAGGAAGCAACAAGGAAACCAAGACCCCAATGATGGAAATTACCACCAATAACTCTACAAGAGTGAACGCACGAGTTGTTGCGGAACGCGGTGTACGCATCGCAAATCTCCTCTCGGACTCACGTCGATCGAATAAGGAAAAGGACTAAATAAGAAGATAAAAAATATAGGGTTCAGCCGATTGGCCATTGTAATCGCTAGCCAACTCTTGTCGCTCTGCACGGAAAAGTGATGCAGCGGGAGCCCCGGCCTATAGAATACAAATTAGCAACTAACGTGTTCTAATGGAATTAGAAAGACTCTAAAAACACCCTTGAAATGATCGATCTATTTAAACTCGCAGCTTATGACTCAAGACATCTAACGCAGGGTTACTTCTAGTAATACTGGGATATATTGCGCTGAATTCACATAAGTCACATAGACCTTTTTGCCGTTAGCTTGTCGCATCTCGGGATGTTCCTTCCCCGCGGTAAATAGATCTGCTTCGCCGAGGCGAGGTGGCTCGAAGAACACCTCTGGCTCGCTCCAGGGTCCGTAGATTTCCGGTGCGGTGCGGATCACCAATTTGTTCTCTCGGCCCCAAACATGAATCGCGACATGTTTGCCCAGATAGGGATTGTAGGAGGCAGACATCTCATTAGGCACGTTATCGAAGAGCGGTAACGCATGCTTCGGGGACTTATCCCACTTGGGCTCGGCCTGGGGACTATCTAGCGTTGGGGCTTCGACCAGGTATTCGTAACTCTCCAACTTTTCAATTTGTTCCGCCCGCGTACGGGCCAGGAACATGCCGGTCCAATAACTCCCCCAAAGGTAGAGATAGCCATCGGGAAGTTGCTCGGTGAAAACGCCAAATCCTGGCTGGTCGCCTTTCCAGAATTCTTTGGAGCCGTCTGGTGCATCGAGTCTCTCGAACTGAAATTCGCCAATCTTGGCACGGGCGATACCCATTCCGTTGAGCTCAAAGGTTTCGAACACATCCCGCTGCGGGTCCATGGTGATCTTGTGATAGAACGCATAAACGTTGTCCGCGACGCAAGTGCTATGGATCGGCCAGAGACGATGTTGCGATTTGTCTTCATCCTCGGCGAACTTCACAATCTGTCGTGCACGCTTTCCATCGGAGTCCTTGAGGTACTCGAAGCTCTTGATCCCCTGCGAGTAGTCCTGGGCGGACACAATCGCTGCAGTACTTGATAAGACATGGGTCAAATCGTGATGTCGGATCGACTCGAACGGGCCCTCCATGGTATCGCCAAAAAGCCAAAGGCTATCTCCGCTAGGCAAGAGACAAGAGGTCGCCCCGTCTTGGCCAGTGATCCGCAATGGATTCTCGAGAAACTGGGGTCCCAGGTTGCGAACCGATTGGCACAGCGAACCTTCCGCGGTCTCTTTTCCTAAGGCACAATCCTGATCGAACAATGTAATGAGTGACAATCCGCACCCGCTGGTGGCAAGATTTTTAAGAAATCGGCGTCTGTACATTGCGTTGCCTTCGGGCTTCTTCGTTTCAAAACAGTTCAGGGTGCATCAAGTTCATGGTGCATTAGGGGGAACGATGAGGCCTGCCTTCTTTGAAGCCCCGAATACGTTTTTCCAATTCTTTGACCAACGCTTGATGGCCTTGGGCCCGAGCAAGTTCCTGTGCCTCTTCCGCGACTTGCACCGCCTGCTCGAATTGTCCATCCTCGGCATAGGCCACAGAGAGGGTGGCTAACATAGAAATTGTATTTCCCCGTTTCTGGCTCACAGCCGCACTCGCTAGTCGCACGGCTTCTTTGCCGTCCCGCAATTTCTCATCTGGATTGGTCGCTAAGACCCAAGCGAGATTATTCAGGGCCTCGTCATAATCCACGTCGAGCGCGAGTGCGTCTTTGTAATAGCGGACTGCATTCTCCGCATTCCCTCGGCTCAACTCATTGTTGCCGATAAGAACAAACAGCTTAGGAGCCTTGTACTGGTTTTCGATTAAGGGCCGATGGTGCTGGACGTAGTCGATCGCTTGTGCTTGATAGCCGGATTCAACCATCTGCCACACAAGATCGAGTGGACTCATCCCGCGGGGAGTAGTTCGCCACCGACCTGGGAATGGCATCGTCTCTGCTCGCAGCGACTCTTCTAGCAAAGCTACGTCTTCTAAAAGTTGCTCGACACGCACGGGCCCATAATAAATTGTGGAAACGCGGCCTTTTGCATCGATCAACATGCTTGTGGGAAGCGGCATCGGCTGGTGAGTATCAAACAGATGCTCCCTGATGAGACGCAGAATTTCGGTTGTATTCTCAGTGGCCCAACCCGCTTTTCCCGCGAAGCCTAGGCCCTGCAACTGCCCAGGGGCTACGTTAGACTCGTCGCCTTTTTCAAGATCAAGTCTGTCGACCGATAGCGCCCACATCTCCAGGCCCGAGTCCTCTATCTCTTGCGAGTGCTCAGCAAACTCTTTCAACTCGACCAAACACGCTCGACACCAACTCGCCCAGAGATTGATTAAAATTGGCTTCCCACTGTTGTGAAAGTCAAGAAGACGTTTCTGCCCCTCAAACGTTTCGTATTTGACAGCGGGCATAGGCATCTTTGCCGCGGAGTGTATTCGCGCCACAGACTCCGTCTTGCGCTTTCTTAGTGTTTCAGGTTTTAAATCCTGTCCTTGCGCTGGGGACGATACAGGCTGAGCTTGTCCTGCGTGTTGGACGAGCAAGTAGCGACCGTCTGCCGCCACCAAGCCGAAAGACTCCTTCTCCCCGCCCGGCCAAGTCACACTGACATCAACCTCCGTGCCGGACGATCCCAACCCAAAATGAACCCACTTACTCGATTGGGCCAAGAAACCTTCTCCTGCCCTGAGAGTCTTAATCAACCGACTGTTTGATTCGTCTTGTAGAACAACCTCGACACGCGCTCCGATCGCATCGCGATTGCAGTCTTTGCCTTCCAAACGCAGGGACAAGAAGTGATTGCCAGACTGTAGGTCGTTTCTCAAGAAACGCACCTGAGGTCCATTTCGGTTTGCCACCCAAAGATCGACATCGCCGTCAGCATCCCAGTCGCACTGGGCGATCGCCCGTCCGTCGTCGGGGAAATCAAAGCCGCAGACAGCCGAGATGTCGGCAAAGTTTCCGTCTCCCAAATTCAGAAAACTACAATTCTTCTCATTACCGCTAAAGGCGCGACCCTGACGAACTAACGTGTGCAACGTGGCTCCCATCGGCGCACCGTGATCGTCAGAAGCGCTGTTGCCAGAAGCACTGCTAGTAGGACTCCCACCCTGCGACACGACCTGCCGCCAGAAGAAACTTCACAAATCACCCGAGTCTTCGGTCGAGATGTATCCATTAGCAACAAGCAAGTCGTCCCAGGAATCGTTGTTCAGATCGGAGAACACACTGCTCCAAGCCCAGCGTCCCATCTCAACATTTGCGGCAGCCCCCACGTCGCTGAACTGCTCGGCATTGACATTGCGAAGCAGCGTGTTGCCCTTGGCAAAACGCGAGTAGACTCCCTGCAGCGAATCCTTGCCCGAGTTGAATTGCTCCTGCCGAGTGATCCGATTTCCTGCCGAGGAGAACATGTTGGCAACGTATAAGTCCATCCAGCCATCGTGGTCGAAATCTCCCCAACTGGCAGACATTCCCGAGGCCGTGTCGAGTGCGTTGACCTCGTCGGCAATGTCCTCGAACTTTCCGTCGGTGTTTCGATAAAGGCAATTGTGGCCGTAGTCGTTCGCCACATAGAGGTCCTGGTCGCCGTCGTTGTCGAAGTCCTCCCAGGCACAAGCCAGACTATGACGACGATTGTTCTCGTCCAACCCAGTCTGCTTCGTCACGTTGGTGAACTTCCAAGACTTATTCGCAATATCGTTGCGATACAAGATATTCGCCGCTCCGTCATTCGCATTGTGATAGACGAACCTCACATCCGACTGACGGCCTAGAGTCGACTTCCTGGCAAATTCGATGCAAAGAAACAGGTCGAGATCGCCATCGTTATCGTAATCGGCCGCGGAGACTGATTGCGTATCGATGTCGTTACTAGCCAATGTGTTCTTCAATTTGAATTTGCCAGATCCATCGTTCTCCATGATCAGCAAACCAGAAATAGTCGCCGCCGCAAGATCTTGATCGCCATCGTTGTCCAGGTCGATTAGCAAACTGCTTGTCGTCTTGTCTAGCCAGTCGACTCCCGCCTCACGGGAGCGATCGACCAAAGTACCATCGGGCTGCTGGATGTAGAGCCGATTGGGAAGTCCGCCTGGCTGACAGACGTACAAGTCGTCTAATCCATCGCCATTGACGTCTCCCACACTCAACCCGTTGCGAGTGTAAACGAACATACCTTTCACCCGTCCCAGCCGAGGAAGCCAATGATTGAGCCCGTAGACGAGCTGCTCGTGGAATGATTTGTTCTTACCGAGTGCAGCGGTCGTGCAATCCACGAACCAGGGACTTTCAGTAAGCACTTCTTCGAAATCCTCAGCTCTGATAGAGGTCAATAGCAGAGATCCGCTCGGCGTCTGTTTCCACTGGCAATGCCAAGTGGCCCTCTGTTGCAGCTTTCCGTTCCCCACAGGGCAATCAGCTTCGTAGTACGCTGTCGTTTCTGCCGTGTCAGCCGTGGCAGTTACCCGTATCACCTTTATCTTGGTGTGAATATCGTCCTGGGAGCCAAAGGGCTCGGCCAATTCATCCAGAACACGGAGCAGTTCTGAGTGCCCTTGAACCTCTGGCTGCGGTTCGTTCCCTGTCGGACGCCTAACCCTGATAGCGCTCCCGGAGTCACCATTTTGGAACACTTCTTTCAACGACTGGGGACGAAGGGCCCCGCTGACTACCTGCGGTGATATTTCGTCCCAGGTGGAACGTGGCAAATCGGCGCCGGACAATCTCTTCGTGAGGTGCTTGAGTTGAACCTTAGCCTGCTCGGCAATCACTTCGGTATCCCAACCATCGAGGCTGGGGTCGAGGTGCCTGTCTGCTTGCTGTTGCAGGCTTACCTCCGTAGCGTTATTGAGCTTGGAGTCGAGATCCTCTGGCTTCAAATCTGCTTCCACCACGAACGGCTTCTGCGTATTCTCGGCTCTGTTTTCGTCTTGAGAATTCTGGGGCTCTGCCCGGTAGTAGATCGCGAGCCCAATGCCCAAGGCTACTGCTATCAATCCTAGCGCACTCCAGGGGACGCGATTCGCAGGAGGGTCCGAAGGCACTTGCGTGGTTTCGGACGTCACCGCCTCCGGCGTCACGTTCCGAGGAGCTTTTCTCTTCTTCTTCTTTTTTCCTCGTCGCGCCATGGCTGCCAGTTCAGTTCAAATTGGAGAGCACTACGATGTCTTAGACTTCGGCTGATCGCCGATTCGTGGTAGATGATAATCGTCGTTGCTTTCGGTGTTACTTTCGCTTTCGGTGATCCTTTCGACCCCTCAATGATAACATGTTCGATTGAGTCCTTTCACCATCACTATTTAGGCGTAGAAGCCCAAACTAAGCCTGGAGAGATCCAGAGTTCTCTCGAAATTGAGTTTGCAGCCTAAGCCAGAAAAGCTATAGCAAATTGGCTAGATTTCTGCTCCGTTTTCACGCGATCGATGCTCATATTAGTTGAAACTCCCACAATGACGTGCGATACTGAGACCAGGGATTCGGGTAGGCGAGCGTCTACCAAGAGCCCCCCAAATAAGCATTACTCTTCTCTTATTTCGTTGATTCCGACTGAGTTGATTCCGACTGAGCAGCTCACTAACTAAAACTCTGCTTAATTCACTGCCGCTTGGAACAGCTTCCGTTGAGTCACTTACCAATTGAAAATTGACATCAGCGGCAATTCGCGACTCCAGCTTTCTTTTTGAGGAATGATCATGAAACTAACAACAGCCAGCCTGCTAGTCGCCCTGCTTGCCGTCGGCACAGTACACGCCGATGTCATCAAGCCCTCTGATGTGAGAGGCACGAGCCAATTTGGCGTTGGAAGTAACCTCGAAAACTTAGTGAACGGCGACCAAGGGCCCGCTGTGGGGCTCACAAGCTTTGGCCTAATCTCGGCAGGAGGCCCTGGCATCCTGGACGACGATCATGACGTCTACGGTGGATTTAGTGGAGCACCTCCCACTGGGTGGATTACAGGTTGCTTCGACGGCGGGATTGATGGCGGTTCGCTGGAAGATCCAAACGGCAATTGTAGCGACCCCTTTGCCGTCAATCCTCCAGACGGTCAAATTGTAGAGTTCGAATTCGATGGCTCCTACGATCTCACCGACATGCATATCTGGAATGCCAACGAGGACGGATCCGCAGACACGCGCGGGCTCGATGAATATGAGATTCAGGTCAGCCCCGACCGCACTGGCAATACCTTTACCGCGGTTGGTACCACATTCAATCTGAACGCCGACACTGGCCTAGATTTAAATAATGCTCAGGTAGTTTCGTTTGATCCCAATAGTGTGAAAGGGATTCGTCGCGTGCGACTGATCATCAATTCCAACCATTTTGATCCGAATGCTCCCGGCAGTGATCCGAACAATCCCGAGCCATATGTTGGTCTTGCAGAAGTCCGCTTTGAAGGCACGCTTGTCGATCTCGACTTGGCTGCAGATGCGGATGCGGACGGGATGACTACGGGCCTCGACTTCCTAGCCTGGCAGGTGAGCCGACTAGTTCAAGTTCCTACCACAAGCATCATCCAGGCTCTCGGCGAAGTTGATACTACCTTCAATTCGACTCTAACGGCCACCAAGAGTGAGGGTGACTTCGACAACAACAATGTGATCACAAGCAATGATCTAGCTATCTGGGAAGGCGAATATGGGCAGACATCGCTCGGTGCCAACATTGCCAGCGTGCCCGAACCGGGTACCATCGCCCTGGGAATCGGTGCATTTGCGGGTAGCCTGCTGCTAGGTAGGCGTCGAAAGCATAGGCACAGATAGCAGTTGCCGCACTAATACGAGACATGTGTTGGACGATGAATGCGCATCGATCGTGTGCGATCGCAAGATTTTGAAGGGAGTGTAAATCAGGTTGAACATGCTGCTACCCGCTACAGCCAACGCTGTTCTTGTCAGGCACATTCAATTCTCGCTTCCTATTCGTCTAATCTGTCTCACTTGCTGCACTTTTGTGCTCTGCCCCAACGCGAAGCTGTGCGCTGAAGATACAGGCACACAAATTTCGATGTCTGTCGTGGAGTATCCCGGGGAATCCTTCCGCGAGGGTGTCGAGGAAATGGTCCAGCGGTATGAGTATGCGACCGTTTCCGTCCCCAGATCGGCAGAACATCGGGCTAAGCTAGTCGAAGCTTACTCGATGCTGTGGTGCTTTGGATTCGTTCCCCGCGACGAGATTCTCTCTAAGCTCACCTCGCAAGCTAATCAGGCGATTGAGCTCGATCCAAAAGATGCCGGGGCCCAAACATCCATGGGCATTGCTAAGCTTATTCAGTGGGAATGGGAAGCCGCAGAAAAGCATTTTGCCGAGGCAGTTCAGATTGATCCCAAGAAGGCAGAATCGCTTCATTGGTACGCTCTCTTTTTGGCATCGCGGGGCAGACACGAAGAGGCCTTGCAGCACTCGCAACGGGCCATCCAGATAGACGATTCGCCAGGCATGATTACCGGCATGGGAGCTGTGCTGTACTTTGGTCGGGATTGGGAGCGGATGGTTAAAGAGCTCCCCATAGCCATCAAACAAGATTCCGATTTCGCCCCGGCCTACGATTGGCTCGGCATGGCCTATGTGCAGCAGAAAAAATTCCCCAAGGCTTTGGAAACCTACGAAAAGGCCGTCTCACTATCCGGCGGACTAGCAGAAATCGTGGCTGGGCTGGGGCATGCTTACGCACTAGCCGGTGAAAAAGTCAAAGCGCAGGGGATCCTCAGACAGCTCAAGCAATGGGAAGCGCAGCACTACGTTCCGCCAGTGCAAATTGCCTATGTGCATTTTGGATTGGGCGAAACCGACGAAGGCTTCGAAATGCTTGAAAAGGCCTACGAGCAGCACTCTTGGGAGTTGGTCTTCCTGCAAGTGGAACCCTGGTTCGACAGTATCCGGAATGATCCGCGGTTTGCCCAATTGGAAAAGAAAATGAATTTTCCCCGTGGAGACCAGTAAACTCAATTCGCCTAGAGAACAGCTTAGAGAAAGCAATGGGGCGGCACGCGGTATTCGTTTAGTTTGCTAGGCGAGTACCGCGTTATTTCTTTGGCGGTTCTCCAACAGCGTCCGTCACTGTGTTGAAAGTCTTCTGGTTCGTGAGGGACAATCTTGTCGTGGACACCAATCGGCTATTGCCTCAGCAATTGACTGCCTCTCTCGTAATTGTTGGGGTGCTCTATTTAGTTGGTAATGCTAACTCTGTAGTAGCCCAGCATCCCAACTATTTTACCGTGGAGATCGTGGACTCGGTCTCCGGGCGTGGCGTACCGATGGTCCAAGCCAAGGTCGGCGGTCAGACCTATTTCACCGACAGCCAGGGCATGATTGCGATCGATCACGCAGGTGTGATCAACCAGAACCTGCAGTTCGACTTTGCCAGCTATGGCTACGCGAGCAAGTCCGACACGTTATCGACTACCACTGGCTCGCTGAGTCAGATTTCTGTTGTCCGTCATAATCGAGCCGAGAGACTGTATCGCGCCACTGGTCCCAATATTTACAAGGATAGCGTTGAGCTTGGGCTGGACGTACCAATCAACGAACCGATTAGTAATGGCAACGTTCTTGGGCAAGATTCGGTACAGCCAGTTGTTTCGCGGGGAAAAATCCATTGGTTCTGGGGCGACTCGTTGTACGAGAATGGCGGAGGGCTGGGCGGAAATTACTTCACTTCGGCAGCTACCTCAGAATTGCCCACTAGTGGCGGGCTCAATCCAAGTACTGGCATCGACTACACCTACTACGAAGATGGACTGGGACAAACGAAGCCCGCTTTTCCTCAGTACCAGTCGACGGGTAAGCCCGTTTGGGTAGATGGTGTTTTTACCGTCGAAGACCCCAACGGCACCGAGCAACTCATGGCGCACTTCGTGAATGTTCAGTCGCTCTTTCCCGTGTTCGTGCTTCTGGAACAGGGGTTGGCTCAGTTCGACCATTCCGCGGGAACTTTTACAAAAGTCCACGACTACGGGGTAGCACCACAGCAAGAGTGGGGCACCGGTCCACCTATCGTGCCGGCGGGCCATTCCTTCCGCCATAGTACCGGCGGGGAAGACTACATCTACTTTGGCGAGAACTACCCAAATATCCGAGTTCGTGACGATTGGGCAGCAGTCAACGACATCACCCAGTGGGAAGCCTTCACTCCCTTGAAGGAAAACTTTCGCTATGACGCATCTAACCCACCACTCGACTTAGACGGCTTCGGCAACCCAATATACGGCTGGAAAAAGAATACCGACCCCCTGGGCACGGAGATCTTTGAGGAAATGGTGACCAACGGCCACCTCACGCGTTCCGAGGCCCCGGTCGGCTTAGTCGATTTTGAAACGGGCCAAGATGTCAAACTGCATCGCTCGTCGGTCAATTGGAATGAGTATCGCCAGAAGTGGATCATGATTGGCAACGAATCAGCAGGCAATGGAAGCTTCTTAGGCGAGGTATGGTACGCCGAGGCACCGACTCCCGAAGGCCCTTGGAAAAATGCGATCAAGATCGCGACGCACGGAGACCCGACCGGCGATTTGGGGGGCTCCTATTCCTTTTACAACCCAACGCAGCTTCCTTTCTTTGATGAAGGCGACGGCCAGTTTGTTCATTTCCACGGCACCTACTCGTCGGGCTTTTTCGGCTCGGCACCCTCGACGCCCAACTACGAATACAATCAGGTTGCGTATCGGTTGGACCTGGCAACTCTGCCTCAACTTTCGCCTGATGGTTTTGCGGCGGATTTCAATGCGGATGGATTGGTAGATCGGTTTGACCTCGCCATTTGGGAACTTGCCTATGGCACGGACGAGCAAGGCGATGCCAATAACGATGGCCTGACCAATGGACTTGATCTACTTATCTGGCAAGAACAATCTGGCAGTGACCAATCGGTCTTCGGATTGGTTGCGACTGTCACTTCAGTTCCCGAGCCAAGTTCCCTGGCGTTGTCGATGCTGGCAATGGCTGGGCTGGCTGGAAGCTGCAGAAGCCGGTCCAGATAGATCCGCTCATTTGCTTTTGAATCATGCAGCCAAACGAGTTACGCCCAGCCAAACCCTACTAAAAGGGGCAAGAGTAGCCCAAATGACCGATCCAATCGGAGGGTCCTAAGACCCTTAGAAAATTGACTAAAACCGGGCCCTCAACTATTCTGAAGGCTAACAAGTCGGGGTCTTCGCGTCGGCTTTCCAGGTCGCTGGTTGTTTCAAGGCAATTCGCGACCGAAGAGATTTCGCATTTACTTTTCTTCTTGATATCGGGAGGTAGCTAATGGACAGGATTAAACTAGTTTTAGGTTGCACGCTCATCGTGGCGCTGGCAACCGTACAGGCACAGGCGGATGTCGTGACGCCTGCATTGCCGGTAGCAAACTCAAGTGAGTTCGCAGATGCCGACAACTTGGTCAATGGGTCAGGACTCTCGGGAGTCGGACTTGTTGAAGACCAACTGCACGACAACAATGAAAACAACATGTGGCAAAGTTTCAACCTGGGTACAGGCACTTCGATCGGTGAATGGGTCGAATTTGATCTCCAGGCTAGGTACGATCTAAGTGAAGCCATTCTCTGGCAGTACAACGGTTTGAATGGCTTTGGCATTGCCGAGCCCGATCGCGAACTTGACGAAGTCGAGATCTCTGTAGCCTCAGACCTTGTATCGCCATTGGTATCGATCGGCACCATCAACATGGCACCTGCCCAGGATCCCAACGTTGGTGGATTCAATGAACCGGCACAGGTTTTCGCGCTTGGTGCTGGTGCTGATGATGTGAGACGAATCAGGCTCACTATCAACTCCGTACAAGGCGGGGTCGATGACGGAACTGCTGGATTGTCTGAAGTCCGCTTCCGGGGAGTCCAAGTACCAGAGCCAACCAGTATCGCTCTGTTGGCCATGGGTACTTATGCGTTCGTCAGTCGACGCCGCAGAATGAGCATGAAGAGGTGCACCTAACTAGGTAATCCTGTTTCTGATAGACTCTACAGCACGATCAACGAGAGTTGGTCGTGCTGTTTTTTTGCCCCAATGTCATCTCGAATATCGACCTTCCATGTCGCGGCGCAAGCGGTCTAAGGCCAAAAAACCGAACGAACCCTCAAGCCGAGGGAAGCGTTCCAATCAAAAAACGGCACCAGCGAATCGGACTGTTTCCCAAGGATGGCGAGGTTGGGCTTTGCTTTCTTTGCTCCTGCTCGCTGGAACGGCATTTTTTTACAAGGCAGTCTGGCTGGACGAGGGAGATCTCGACGAAGCAGCAAGTCTGGCCAATAGCAGTGAAAACGCCTTCCGCGATATCGTGGCCCGCGACCCACACAACGACCAGGCCCAATACAACCTGGGGCTCAGTCTACAATCGCGAGGCCGTCTGGACGATGCAATCGCAGCCTATCAGGCCGCCATCGCTGAGAACGATTCTGACGCTCGGTACCATAACAATCTCGCCGCAGCATTTGCCATGCAGAAGAAGTTCGATTTAGCCATTGAGCACTTCCAGCGGGCCCTATCGCTTGATCCCGAGAACATCGAAGCCTCGTTCAATCTGGGGAATGCTCTGTTCGCGAACGACAGAATCGAAGACGCCATGGTGCAATATCGGAAAGTTATCACCCTCCGGCCCGAGCATTCGCGGGCCCACAACAATCTGGCGGTCGCCCTGAAAAAGTCGGGCCAGTTGGAAGAGGCCTACAAGCATCGTTACGAAGCAATGCGACTAGAGAAAATTCAGCAGGGCAATGCCAACTAAGCCAGGATGTCTTTCAGAACTTTGCCATGCACGTCGGTGAGCCGATAGTCGCGACCTTGATATCGGTAGGTTAGCTTGGTGTGCTTCATTCCCATGAGATGCAGAATCGTGGCGTTGAGATCGTAGATTTCTGCGGGATTCTCGACGATGTTGTACGAGAAGTCGTCCGTGGCACCGTAAGTGGTTCCCCCTTTGACTCCACCCCCTGCGAGCCACATCGTGAAGCAACGCGGATGATGATCACGACCGTAATTCGTAGCTGTCAGTTCGCCTTGGCAGTAAACAGTCCTGCCGAATTCACCTCCCCAAATAATCAAAGTATCGTCCAGCAGTCCCCGTTGTTTCAGGTCGGCTACCAGTGCGGCGGACGGTTGATCGGTATCTTTGCATTGCTTGCTCATATGGTCGGGCAGATCGTTGTGCTGATCCCAGCCCATGTGATAGAGCTGGATAAATCGAACATCACGCTCAGCAAGTCGCCGCGCTAGCAAACAGTTTCTCGCATACGTACCTGGCTTGTGAACATCGGGTCCGTACATATCCAACACATGCTTCGGCTCCTGCGAGATATCGGTGAGATCCGGAACGGAGGTCTGCATGCGGAATGCCATTTCGTACTGCGACACCCGCGTAAGAATCTCTTGATCCTTGGCGCTTTCGTATTTTTCGCGGTTCAGTGCATTTAGGTCATCGAGCATGTCACGCCGCAGTCGAGTCGTGCAACCGGCTGGATCGACCAGGTAGAGCACAGGATCGTCGCCGGCGCGGAGCTTCACTCCCTGGTATTTGCCTGGCAAGAACCCCGAACCCCACAGACGATCGTAGAGAGGCTGCCCCGCCTTACGACCTGTACCGCGAGAAACCATAACTATGTAGGCCGGCAACTCTTGGTTCATAGCCCCCAGGCCATAGGCAACCCAAGCCCCCAGACTCGGCCGGCCAGCCAGTTGAAAACCGGTTTGGCAGAAGGTGATCGCTGGGTCGTGATTGATGGCTTCTGTCTTGAGCGACTTCACAAAGCAAAGGTCGTCGGCCACACCGGCGGTGTGGGGGAACAATTCGCTAATCCAAGCACCACTGTTTCCATGTTGGGCAAACTTAAAGATCGAATGAGCGATGGGAAACGAATCTTGACCAGATGTCATGGTCGTAAGCCGTTGTCCTTGACGGATTGAGTCGGGAAGCTCTTGGCCGCTGATCTCCGCGAGCTTCGGCTTATAGTCGAATGACTCGAATTGAGACGGCGCTCCCGACTGGAACAAGTAGATAACGCGTTTAGCTTTGGCGGCTAAGCCTGCCACTGAGTTCGGCTGGGGAGCGTTCGAAACAGCGTGAAGTTGATCTCCAAAGAATAGCGAATTGAGAGCCGTGGCCCCAATCGCCGTCCCAGCACGAGACAGAAAGTGCCGCCTGTTTAATTCTTGGGCATAGGTCAATGTCTCTGGCTTGCCCATAGGGAATCACTCCTTCGTGATGGTCTCGTCAAGATTCAACAGTACGCTACCCATCGCAGTGTATGTCGCAAGCTCGGTGACAGGAATTTGGCTATCCGAATCCGCTTCGCCATGGCTGACGTACGTCTTGGCACGTTCCACATCGCCAGCAAACATGACCCGCTTTCGCTCACAGCCCTGAGCAAGTATTTCCAATTCTCGACTATTGGGTCGTCTGCCCGTGGCAAGCCGGAATCCGTAGGTTAGTTTTTCGCGATCGCTGTCCCCCCCTTCGACGAGCATTCGCTCGCCCAGTTTGCGGGCCGCCTCCAGATAAGTGACGTCGTTGAGCAACGCCAAGGCCTGCAGCGGGGTATTGGTTCGAGTTCTCGCGACCTGGCAAATTTCAAAACTGGGCGCATCGAAAGTATTGGTCACCGGGTGCGGAACTGTTCGCTTCCGATAGATATAAAGACTACGTCGATAGAGATCTTCGCCATGGCTCTGCACATAGGGACCCTCGCTAGCTCCGCCCGCCAACTCATCCCACAGGCCCTCAGGCTGGTACGGTTTGATCGATTCACCGCCGACGTGCGTCGTGAGTAATCCGCTGACGGCCAAAGCATTGTCTCGTACCATCTCTGCCGAAAGTCGGAACCTAGGCCCTCGCGCCAAGAGCCGATTCGCGGGGTCACGCTGCGAATGCTGATCAGAAATCACAGAGCTTTGCCTATAAGTCTTGCTAGTCACAATCAACCTTATAAGCCCCTTCGTATCCCAACCCGATGCGATGAACTCATTGGTTAACCAATTCAGTAGCTCAGGGTGAGAAGGGGGCTCCGCCTGGACACCGAAGTTTTCTGAGGTCTTTACGATCCCGGTCCCAAAGAGCAATTCCCAAATACGATTGACTCGCACCCGCGCGGTTAATGGATTCTCGGGAGAAACCATCCAGTTTGCCAGCGCGAGTCGACTCGGTTCCATTTCAGATGGCAACTCGCCCAGGAAGTCGGGCACATCGGCAGATACAGGCTGCGACTTATCAGGCTTATCGTACTCACCACGCGTCAGAACATACGCTTGGCGGGGGGCTGCGAGTTCCTCCATCACCATCGCAGTTGGATACGATTCAATCAGCTCAGTAATTTTCGCCTGTGTGGCAGCTACGAAATCTCGGGCCTCTCGATATTTTTTGGCGAACTCATTTCGTGAGAAGTTTCCGAATAGTTCTCCCAGTTCTTTATGCTGATTGCTCGACAACTGCTTGCCGCTTAAGTCAGGCATCTTGGCAAGCCCTTGCTCGATTGCCGTTTGCACTTGAGCTCGATCGAGAACAGCCTCGTAGTACCGCAAGTCGTTGACAGTGCCGAAGAAAGTAAACCCTCTAGAAGTGCCCGCCAGTCGCAGGGGTTGATCGACAGCAAATGCACTTTTCAGTTGGTCGACCTCCACCTTGAGAGCCACCTCAAGTCCGTTCACCCAGAGCGTCACGCCCGCGGCCTTGCCACTTCCGTCGTAGCTAATTGCGATATGCGACCATGTATTGGCCGGCACCACGCCTTCCTTCTCAGTCGAAACCTTCATAGCATCGTCAGGCCAGCTACTAATGATATGCATCTCAAGCTTACCTGGCTGCTTCCAATAGATATCGAAGCCTCTCGATAGTTGTTTCAGATCGATCTTATCAAGCACCGCCCCCATCTTTTCCGGCTTGATCCAAAACACGAATGTAAAAGGCTTGTCGAAATCTGGCGCAACCGCATCCGCATACTCCAGGGTGTGGAGTCCGGAAAACTTTGCCGCTTTGCCGAAGATTTCATCATTCCACACTACGTTGCCGGTCTCTGTGGTGGGGAGCAACACATTTCCATCGGCAAGCTGGGCATCAGTCGTCCCCTCGAGCGGGAGACGGAATGGGCTGTCTGGAAGCGCATCTTCTTGGGTCGCCTCGGGCATGGGGGGGCGCCACTGGGTAGCTTGTTCGTTCAACTGTTTACGAAGCTCCTTGAACGAAGTTTCCGCCTCAGCCTCGGTGGCTTTTAGATCGTCAAGACGCGACAGTTCTTCTGCCGGCAAGACTGGTACCAGTGGATCGGTATTGCCGCGCGCTTCCTGGAAGACGCCTTTCTCTTTCACGTTGTAGAAAAATGAAAAGAACTCATAGAACTCGCGCTGGCTCACAGGGTCGTACTTATGGTCGTGGCAGCGTGCACAGCCAAGCGTCAGGCCTAGAAACACTGCCGAAGTGGTTTCAACCCGATCGACAACATTCTCTACGAGCCACTCTTGCTCGATGGAACCAAACTCGGTAACCGTCCGATTGTTTCGATTGAATCCCGTCGCGATGCGTTGCTGCAAAGTAGGATCGGGGAGCAGATCTCCGGCAATTTGCTCAATCACAAATTGGTCGTAGGGCATATTTGCGTTGAAGGCATCGATCACCCAGTCCCGCCAAGGCCACATCGATCGTTTGAAATCGTTTTGATAGCCATTCGTATCCGCATACCGGGCACCATCGAGCCACTGCACAGCCATGTGCTCGCCAAAGTGGGGTGACTCCAGGAACCGATCGACAAGGCGCTCGTAGGCATCGTGAGATGTATCGCTGAGAAAGTGATCAATTTCCTCAGTAGTCGGTGGAAGGCCCAGTAGGTCGAATTTCAATCTGCGAATCAGAGTTTCACGGGATGCCGACGGGGAGTGCTCCAAGCCTGCCCGGCGCAATCTGGCGCGCACAAACTTATCAATAGGATGATCCTCTTCGATTGCCTCCGGGGGCACTTCCTTCCCAGGTTTTATGAATGCCCAGTGCTCCGACCATGCGGCTCCCTGCGACATCCATTCTTTCAGAATATCGATCTGCTCCGGGGTAAGGGGCTTATCATAGTCTGGCGGAGGCATTTGTTCGTCTGGATCGTCCGATACAATCCTTCGCCAAGCCTCGCTCTCGTCCAGCATGCCTCCGGCAAATGCATACTCGATGCCTTCTTCCGTATCGAGTCGCAGCTCGGCTTCCAGAGTTCCCTCATCGGGTCCATGGCACTGAAAGCAATGGTCCGTCAGGATCGGACGAACTGATGCCGAATAATCAACCGCCCTGGCGTTGAGAGCCAACCACGTCGAAGCTGCGGCAACAAACAGAGCGGTCTTCATCGCAAAACACCAGCAGTTATCAAGAAAAGGCACATGAAAGAGCTTACTCTTTCAATTGTGACACATAGGACTTTGGCGCGCCAACAAGTTTCCAATCCCGAATATAGGCTGGGTTGATACAGCATTTCGAGATTTAATCCAACTTGGCTGCCGGACTGCAAAGTAGACACCGGCTCACATTCGCTACTTACCGAATACCTTCAGGCAAATTCGACGTGGCTGGTGGCTCACCCCATTCACGATTGGGTTCCGGACCTAACTCAAACTCCAGTTGGCCGCCGGAAACAATTTCCGTGTGAGTTATCCAAGATCGCTTCAATGCCTTGCCATTGAGCTGTGCAGATTGGACGTAGACGTTTTCCTTTGAATTGTTGTGCGCAATGATCTTGAATGTTTTGCCCGAGTAGAACTTCGGGTCCAGCTGAATGGTTACCTCATCGAATTTGGGGCTGCCGAGCAAATAGATACCGTCGCCGGGGCACACCGGATGGAATCCCATGGCCGCCAAAATGTACCAAGCCGAAAGCTGTCCGACGTCTTCGTTCCCGCCTAGTCCGTAAGGCCCAGTACCGTAGGCAATGTCGCAAACAGCGCGGCTCCACTTCTGCGTTAACCAGGGCTTCTTAATGTAGTTGAACAGATATGCAACATGATGGCACGGTTCGTTGGGATGGTTGTAGTATTCATTCCATTGCAAATCCTGGGGCGCTTTGTCAAAGAAGACTTCTAGCTCTGTGGCGAAATACTCTTCCCCCATCAACTCCATCAGACCTTGAATATCGTGAGGCACAAACCACGCCTGTTGAAACGGATTGCTTTCGATGCATCCCTGGCCGTAGGTAGTTTTTTCGCTCCACTCCATCCATTTGCCGTCTTCATCTTTGGCTCGCATCCACCGGACTTCAGGATCCCAAATATTCTTATAAGCCAAGGATCGACGATAGTACTTCTCACTATCCTCACTCTTACCAAGCATCTCAGCCAGTCTGCCCACGCACCAGTCGGTGTAGGCATACTCCACCGTGTGCGAGAGACTGTTGGGCGTGTACCCATGCGGCTCGTTGCCGAATTTCTCGACGCTGTTGACGCACAACTCGTAAGCGCGCTCCACATCGTAGCCGCGAATCCCTTTTTGGTAAGCATCGAGAACCACCGAGACGGCAGGGTTCCCTAGCATGCAGCCTGAGTAGGAGTGAAGCATCTCCCAACGTGGCAAGTAGTCTTTCCCGGTATCAGCAGCCAATTCAATCCAAGAGTTGATTTCGTCGTGGATCACATCGGGACGAATGATCGTCAGCAGAGGGAAGTGGCTACGAAACGCGTCCCAACCACTGAAAACTGTGCGAAACTGGAAGTCCTTCTGAGTTCGAATCTCCCCGCTGGGGGATCGATATCGACCATCGGCATCAACAATGCTCCGCGGTTCGAGAAAGCTATGGTACAAAGCAGTCGCCATAATCGTGCGGTCCGTTTCCGTCCCTCCTTTGAACTGCACGAGACCTAAAACGTCTGACCACGATTTGCGACACGCATCGCGTATCCCTTCAAAGTTCCAATCAGGCATCTCTTGTTCGAGATTCCTTTTCGCTCCGGCGACGTCGACGAGCGAAATACCAACCTTCATCATGACTTGCTCATCTTTTTCCGTAGCAAATTCGCCATAAAAGCCCGAGTTGGTGCCTTCAAATTCCCGAACCCCTTTCGATATCGCGTGCTTGTCCCATGCACCCCAATTTTCAAATGGCTTGCTAATCTGAGCGTGAAAGTGAAGCCGATAAGAGACGCCGCCCGCCCCTTGGCCCCAACCTCCATCGGTGTTCGGGCAGTCCATCCAACCTTGAATCGTCTGGGCGTCGATAACTTCGATGTGTTGGCGACTATGTTCCAGCCAACGCTTCTTCATCCCAATTCGTCGGGCCAGGTCAACTTGGATCCGGGCAACATCCGACTTTGGAAACGTGAAACGATATAAACCAGCATGACGCGAGGCTGTGAGTTCGACTCGAATTTTGGACCGATCGAGATCCACTGCGTAATAGCCCGCCACCGCCTCTTCGTTCTCGTGGTCGAATTTCGATCTGTTTTCATCTCGGTCTGTGTTGATGGGGCCAAGGGTTGGCATCACTTGAAAATTGCCCATCTCGCCGTACCAGCCCGTGCCGCTCAAATGGCAGAGGCTAAATCCTTCAATCGAATCGGTGAGGTAGTTGTAGCCCGAGGCATTGTCTCCGCCTGTGATTGTGTCTGGGCTAATTTGCACCATGCCAAACGGCGTCGCTACTCCAGGGTAAGTTTTCCCCAGACCGTAAAAGTCATCGGGGCTGCGTACCGTAATCGTCCCAATCATAGGATCGATAGAGTCCACATCGGCGGGGTCATCTCCCCGAGATTCGCTTCCAAAGAGAAAGGCAAATGCACAACAAAGACTGCAAAACAACTTCGTTCGAGGAGCGGGCATGCGGAATCTCAGGGATGAGGGTTTTGGGAACTAGGGCGGATTTCAGAAGAGAAACACTGGACCTGTCACAGCTAGGGCCAGTTCGACCGGCTAGCCATAATGCGAGTTTCCCACGGGACTTAGGCAGAGAACAGCTTGAAATGACATATCATTTAAAATCAGAAATGCATTGCTAATGCTTATCAAATGGATTAATAATCAATCAGTGGGCGAGATGCAAATCTCTACTACTGTGAGCCAGCTATTTTGCTGCTTTCTTTTCAAACAACCATTTTCGATGTGTCTAGCCATGGCGGAATTGCCATCTTCCTCGAATGGTCATAATGCCCCCAAATCTGGCCAGGGTAAATCAAACCCTGAGTTGCCCAGGTACCGTCAAATCTTCGAGTCGCTTCGGCTTCAAATTCTCGAAGGGTTCTTTGAGCCTGGGCGAATGGTCCCCACCGAAGCCGCGTTGATGAGGCACTACGGTGTCTCAAGGACGACCGTCTCTCGGGCGATGCGCGACTTGGAGCAAGCGGGATTCGTTAGTCGTTGTCGGGGTTATGGCACCTATGTCAATGAAAGGTCGAAAGAGAATCAAGTTATTCGACTCTCGTTTTTTGTACCTTGGGTTGAGTCCGACGAACGGCTCCCCTATGTCGAAGGACTGATTTACCAGCGAGTATCGCGGCTTGCTAGCGAAGGTGGAAACCTGCTTTCACTACATGGTTTCAATTCTTCCTCTGGCGACTTGCGGACGGGCATGCTGCAGGCGGCGCAGAGGGTCATCAACGACAAAGTCGACGGCGTACTCTATTATCCGGCCGAGCTTCCTGAGGGCGATGTCGATTTAAATCGGGAAGTTGTCGATCGACTTACCGAAGCAAAAGTCGAAGTCGTCCTGATCGATCGAGACTTAGCCCCCTATCCCGAGCGTAGCGAGTTTATGCGGGTCGGCTACGACAATCGGAGAAGTAGTACGGCGCTAACGATCCATTTAATCGAAACCGGATGCAAGAGAATTGCCTTTGTTGGTATTCCTGAGGTATCGACGGCAGTCACCGATCGACTGATGGGTTACTTCGAAGCCCATCAAATACACGGGCTGAACATGGCCCCGGAATTGGTTTGCTCAGTTCACGAGGAAGAACTCGACGAGGAATTCTGCAAGAAATTGGTACAGGAGGCGAAGCCAGATGCCATTATCGCCAAGAGCGACCGCTTCGCTGCGATTCTGGGACGGCACCTTAACTCACTGAACATCAAAGTTGGCTCCGACATTAAGCTCGCTGGTTTCGATAACGATCCGATTTCTGAGCTCTTGGATGTTCCTCTGACAACAGTTTGCCTGCCCATCGAATCTTTTGCGTCAGCAGCCTACGAGGCGATCGTGCGACGCGTGAAAAAACGCGAACAGCGGCAACAACAAATCATTATTGATGGCAATCTAATCATCCGCGAATCGACGCAGCTTAGTGAATCGAACGGCAAAAAAGCAAAAGCCGCACGTTAAAGCTGTTGGGATCGCAATATCTATGTGGAGCATGGCCCGCGTGTACGAATTCAACGTTTTATTACCGCGCCCAGGCCAGCTTGGATGTGTCTTCTCCGCAACGATTTGGCTCCTGCTCTCGTTGGCTGGTGGCGTCTCCGCAGAGAGCTCCGATTCCGATTCGGTTCGAGCGGTGGTGCCACGTGCCCATCAACCCATCAAGATCGACGGTGAATTGCGGGAATACGATTCGGCATTCAGTGCGCCAGTCGAGTACTTCCACCCAGACCTGAAAAACCGTGCCGGCCAATTTTTTTTCCTCTGGGACGATGAAGCCTTCTATGTTGGCCTCCGCACTTTAGACGAAAAACGTTTCTCCCCCGAGCACCCGCTTTGGGAGGGCGATGCTGTCGAGTGGTATTTCGACACCCGCCGCGACGCGACGTTTCTCAACCGCGAATGGGGCAGGGGATCTGTGCATTGTTTTTTCACTCCAATGCATCTTGATAAGCTGGAGCCTCGATTCTGCCTACGCCCAGGGTACGAGGACGCCATTCCGGAGCTCGGCATCGAAGTGAAAGCAAGAAAGACCGACTACGGGATCGAAGCCGAATTCAAATTGCCTTGGGCAAACTTCCCTGATTTCGCTGCCAGCGCGGGAGAAATCATCGGCATCGATGCAGAACTTTCCTACAGCGACGGCGGTCCCAGGTCGGCCCGCAGCTTCGTATTTGGAAGTCCGCTTAGTGTGCAGCAGCCGGCTAATCTTGCTCAAGTTCAATTAGTCGAAGATTTTCAGAAGAAACACTGGAAATCGTGCGGGCCCGTGATGATGCCCGTCCGAGTCGATGTCCCCTGGTCGCAAGAAACTCGACCACGTGTGCGTGCCATGGTAGCGCTCCCTCCCTCACACGCTGATGATGTGAGCAAAGTAGTTTTCCAAACAGTCGATCTCTACGATCAAGTCACTGGAAGCTACGAAGCCGATCAACGCGAAGTGATTGAAGAGCAAGGGAACTTCGTGAGACTCATCGCCAGCTGGCCTTGTGAAGACGCGATTCCCGGCAGATACCATGTACGCGCCATTGCCTATGACAAGGACGATGCCGAACTCGCCAGGGTCACATCGCGGTTGGTAAGCGTCAACATGCAGCAGGGATACTAGGCTTTATGATTCGAACGATTGCAATCATTGTTTGTCTGTCAGTATTTGGCCTAGCTTCTGGCCTCGAAGCTGCCGAATCGACAGTGGTGTACAACCGCGATGTGCGCCCGCTACTGAACAAGAATTGCTTTGTCTGCCATGGACTCGATGAGGAAAGCCGCGAAGCAGGGCTCCGACTCGACCTTCGCGAGGCAGCCGTTGCAGAGTTAGATTCGGGAACTATCGCAATCGTTCCTGGCAATCCTGAAGAGAGCGAATTCGTCGCAAGAATCACGAGCGACGACGAGTCGATCATGCCTCCGCCGGAAAGTCACAAGTCGCTCGCGCCGGAAGAGATCGAATTACTTATCCGCTGGATCGAGCAAGGTGCACCGTACGAACAGCATTGGTCGCTTACTCCTCCGCAAAAAACGGCTCCTCCACAGGTAGAATCACCGGAGGGCGATCTTTCCCCCATTGATGCCTTCGTTCTCAGTCGCCTAGAGCAAGAGGGCTTGAAGCCGGCCCGCCGTGCCGACCGACACACGCTCATTCGCAGGCTGTCGCTAGACTTGACGGGTTTGCCTCCCAGCCCCGCGGAAGTTCGGGCATTTGTTAGTGACGAGCGCCCCGATGCTTACCAGCGGCTCGTCGATCGGTTGCTTGCGTCGCCCCATTTCGGAGAACGCATGGCGGTTTCGTGGCTCGACTTTGCCAGGTATGCCGACACGCACGGCTATCATATTGATAGCCACCGAGACATGTGGGCCTGGCGCGATTGGGTGATCCAAGCGTTCAACGAAAACATGAGTTTCGACGAGTTCACCATCTGGCAACTCGCCGGCGACCTGTTGCCCGATGCCACGACCGAGCAACTCATTGCCTCCGGATTCAATCGCAACCATGGAATCAATTTCGAGGGGGGAGCGATTCCCGAGGAATATCTTGTGGAATACGTCGTAGATCGCGTCAACACAACCGGTACCGTGTGGTTGGGCATGACCCTGGGATGTGCGAGGTGCCACGATCACAAGTACGATGCGATCAGCCAAAAAGAATACTTTGAGATGTTCGCCTTCTTCAACACAATCGACGAAAAAGGGCTCGACGGCGAACGAGGAAATGCAGAGCCGAAACTTCAGCTTCCTAATAAGCAGCAGGAATCTGAGCAGAAGCAATTGATAAATTCGATTGACAGCCTGGAAAAACAACTCTCGGACTGGAACAAGCGGCTCGAGTCTGAACAAGAACAATGGGAGTTGCAGGCCGGCGAATTGGATCATGCCCAGAAGCCAGCAGGTTACAAAGACTCGTTGTGGTATGGGCTGCCACCAATCATCGAAGAAACCGTGGCCGAAGTCTTAGCAGCAGATCATGTAACGGGTGGCCACTCGATTGACATCGATGAGAAGCTCGAAATCAACGGCAAGCCACGCGAGTGGGTCGCCATGACGTCGATGGTCGATGGTCATCCGCACAACTTCATCTTCGAACGCTCCGCCAATTATCTCACGCGAACAATATCCGTCGACGAGCCACAGACGGTTACGATCTCTGTAGGATGCACCGATGGCTTGAAACTGTGGTTCAATGGTAGAAAGCTCGTCGACCGCGATGCGGCTATGCCTCGTCCGACACGCCAGCAAGAGTTTACTTTGGAACTAACACCGGGCGAGAACCATTTCTTTGCCAAGGTGGTGAACATTAGCTGGGAATGTCAATTCTATTTTGCGATGCGAGGCGTAGCAAAACAGCTTCCTGCATCTATCACTGAGATTCTCGCGATTCCTCGTACGGATCGGGAAGTCGATCAAAAGGACAAACTGCAAGCCTTCTATCGCGAAAACATCGTCACGGACTCGGCGTATCACAAACTACGAAACCAGCTTGCCGATGACAAACGTCGCCTAGATGTGCTGAACTCGCAGATTCCTACAACCATGGTTATGCGGGAGATGAGTCAACCTCGATCTACCTTTCGGCTAGACCGGGGGCAATATAACAGCCCGCAAGAAGAAGTCACCGCGACTACGCCCTCGATGCTCCCCGCCTTACCCTCAGAAGGCCCCAGGAATCGGCTGGTGCTGGCTGAATGGCTCACCGATGCGTCGCATCCACTAACAGCGCGTGTTGCCGTGAACCGCCTGTGGCAAATGCTGTTTGGAACTGGAATCGTCAGCACCACAGAAGACTTAGGCACTCAGGGTGAATGGCCGACACATCCTGATCTGCTGGACTGGCTCGGTGTGGAATTTATTGAAAGTGGCTGGGACGTGAAGCACATGCTGCGGCTCATGGTCATGTCCAAAACCTATCAGCAGGCCTCCGCTTCGACCCCTGAAAAACTTGACCGCGATCCGTACAACCGCCTGCTTTCCCATGGCCCACGATTCCGGCTCCAAGCCGAATTTGTCCGCGACGTGGCACTGAAAGTTAGTGGACTGCTAAATCCCGCGATTGGCGGCCCCAGCGTGAAGACCTATCAGCCACCAGGTATGTGGCGTGAACTTGCCCACCAAAAAGACAACAGCAAGTTTACCGCACAGATTTACGAGCAGAGTACAGGCGATGCTCTTTACCGTCGTAGTCTCTACACTTTCTGGAAGCGGTCTGTCCCCCCACCAACGCTGGTCGCTTTCGACGCTCCGACTCGCGAAACATGTACTGTGCGGCGAGAGACCACCAACACGCCTCTACAAGCGCTGGTGCTGTTAAACGATCCCACATTTGTCGAAGCCTCGCGGCAATTGGCACAACGGATGATTCATGAAGCCCCAAATTCTCCCGAAGAACAAGCAAAGCACGGATTCTTTCTGACGATATCGCGAGAACCGACAGACCGGGAGCTCAGCATCCTGTTGAAAAACTACGAGCAACGCTTAGCAGAGTACCAGGCCGATCCGGAAGCGGCGGAGAAGTTGCTGAATGTGGGAGAGTCTCCAATTGAAGAGAATATAGATTCGGCGCAGCACGCCGCGTGGACTTGTGTTGCTTCGATGCTTCTCAACCTAGACGAAACGATCACGAAGGAATAAGTCCTGCTATGTCTCAGTCTGAACGCCACCTGCTGGAAGAAATCTCTCGCAAGATGACTCGCCGCCATCTGCTCGGGCGAACCGCGGGATGCCTGGGGGCGGCAGCGTTGGGAACGCTATTAGGAAATAGCAAAGCGTTCGGGGCGTCGAATTCCCCCGTTGGGCTCAATTCTTTGCCTCACTTTGCCCCTAAGGCGAAGCGAATCATTTATCTATTCCAATCGGGTGGGCCCTCGCATATGGACCTGTTCGACTACCACCCCAAGATTCGCGAGTTGCACGGAACCGAACTCCCCGACTCCGTCAGACAAGGGCAGCGTGTTACTGGGATGACGAGTGGCCAAACCTCGTTTCCGGTAGTGGCACCAATGTTCGACTTCCAGCGATTCGGAGAACACGGCACTTGGGTAAGCGAATTGCTGCCCCACACTGCCAAGATTGTGGACGACATCACGATCATCAAATCGCTGTATACCGAAGCGATCAATCACGACCCGGCAATCACTTTTATCAACACCGGCACGCAACAATTGGGCAAGCCAAGTCTTGGGGCCTGGCTGAGCTATGGCTTGGGGTGCGAGACGGAGGACTTGCCTGCCTACATCGTCCTAGTCTCCCGCGGCAAGAGGCAAGCCATGCAACCACTCTTCGCCCGGCTGTGGGGAAGTGGATTCTTGCCGTCGTCTCATCAAGGCGTTCGCTTTCGCGCCGGCAAAGATCCGGTTCTGTTCCTGAACAATCCCCCCGGCGTATCGTCGGATCGTCGACGCAGTCTTCTCGATGGCATTGCCGCTTTGAATCGGATCCACGAGAAAGAGATGCGCGATCCAGAAATAGGCACCCGCATCTCGCAGTACGAAATGGCCTACCGCATGCAGACTTCTGTACCGGAGGTCGTTGATTTTGCCGACGAGAGCAAAGCCACGCTCGACTTGTATGGCGACGACGTGCATCGGCCAGGTTCGTTTGCAGCAAATTGCCTTCTTGCCCGTCGCATGGCGGAACGGGGGGTGCGGTTCATCCAGTTATTCCACCGCGGTTGGGACCAGCATTTCAATCTACCGGAGGAAATACGCCAGCAAGCAGCCGACACCGATCAAGCCTCTGCAGCGCTGATTGCCGACTTGAAGCAGCGCGGCATGTTCGACGACACCCTTATTATCTGGGGTGGGGAATTCGGCAGAACAATCTACTCCCAAGGGACCCTCACCGAAACCAACCATGGTCGCGATCATCACGGTCGCTGTTACACCGTGTGGATGGCGGGGGGCGGTATCAAGCGCGGGTTCGAATATGGAGAGACCGACGACTATTGCTACAACATCGTGAAGGATCCGATGCATATTCGCGATTTAAACGCAACAATTCTGCATCTCATGGGCATCGACCACGAACGATTCGTATTCCCCTATCAAGGCCTCGATCAACGATTAACTGGTGTGGAAGAAGCTCATGTTGTTAACGACATCTTATCGTAACTATCATCTCCCCATCGGAGTCTTGCGGACTTTCTGGCATACTCTTCTATGTGCACTAGTTCTTTTGCCGACGGCTAAGGTTCTTCACGCACAAATTACAGTCGAAGCAGAGGCCCAACCCGTTTCGATCGAGACCCCACACTACAGTGCCCGTGTGGAACCGGACGGCTGTTTGACGAACTTCTCCGTAGGCGGTCTGCAGTTTCTTGCGCCAGGCGTCGGCATCTCTCGCGGTTCTTACTTCTATTTGGAGGGGCCGTTAGCCTTGCCGGAGGTGAGCAGCCACGATGGAAACACCGTCGAAGCACACGGCGATAAGGCGTCTATTACTTATCAGTTTGATGAGGCGGAATGCTCCTGGCATCTCACTAACAAGACAGAGCAGCAACTTGTTTTTTTCATTGTGTTCAACGGATATGTGGGGGCAGCTAGAGTGGGAGATCAGGACATTGAAAAAACTGCTTTGGTTGGCGACTATACCCAGGCCACGTTTTTTCTTGGCAAGAGCAAACTCAGCATCGAGGGTTTCGACAAACTCTGGGGCCCCTGGCAAGGACCGCACCAAGTGGTGCAGACAACGCTCAAGGCGGGCGAAGAACGAACTCTCACATTCCAACCAGGCGAAGCAACCGAGGAAGAAATACTCAAAGCCTTACAACTTTTTGTCCTGCCAGATCCAGAGCCCCTGATGATAAATTCTCCACGCGAACTCCAGGTGATTCAAAGAAGCAACCGAGACATGGGTCGCGTGCTAGTATCGGGTCGCACACGTACGGACGCCGACACGGTAGAGATACGCTTTGTGGGTGAGCAGCTTGGCGAAGAACACCAACAATGGCAATCGATACCGCTGATCTCGAGCACTCGCAGCTTTCACACCTGGATCGATCTACCCGCGGGCGGCTGGCATGGCCTGGAATCCCGGGCTTTAAACAAAGGGGAGGCCGTAGCCGAAGCTAAGGTTCAGCAGTTCGGCATTGGTGAAGTGTTCGTCGGCGCGGGCCAATCGAACTCGACCAATTCCGGCCAATTCAAGATCCAACAGAGTTCGGGCATGGTATCTTCGTTCAGTGGCAGCCACTGGCAGATAGCCGATGATCCTCAGCCTGGGGTAGCCGATAGGACGCAAGGGGGAAGTTTTTGGCCTGCGTTTGGCGATGCCATGTATGCAAAGTTCAAAGTGCCAATTGGCGTAGCCACAACCGGCTATGGAGGCACCAGCGTCAATCAATGGCAGCCCGACGGCGATCTGTTTCAACGTTGGATGATGGCCCGCATTCATCAATTGGGTCCCCGCGGGTTTCGGGCGGTGCTCTGGCATCAGGGGGAATCGGATGTCAATATGCCAGCGGAAGAGTATTTCCAAAAACTCAAAAATACGATCACAGCCTCCAAGCAAAACGCCGGTTGGGAATTTCCCTGGTTCGTTGCGATTGCCTCTTATCACAACGCCGAACAGCCTCGTTTTGAAAGCGTACGCTCAGCCCAGCAGAAACTCTGCGACGAAGGCATTGCTCTGCTGGGACCAGACACGGATGTTCTCACCGGCGACCACCGCGACCTAGATGGGCAGGGGATCCACCTCAGTCCCAAAGGTCTCAAGGCGCACGGCCAGATGTGGGCAGAAAGAGTGGCTTCCTATGTGGAAGAAGCGTTATCGACTACGGCGGAGAATCCTTCGCATAGTAGAGGCGCGGAATGAATCGCGAGCCGCGAGGTCGATGCATCGGTTTTGGCGTGGCCATAGTTTTTCTTTCTCTAGCCTTCCAGAGTTGTCTCGCGTCCGAGCCTTTTGCACCCTGGCCCAAGGCTGTTGCTAAGCCATGGACTGAGGCCGACCAATTGTTTCACCGGGATGCGCGCTGGCGGGGTGGAGATGGAGCCAGTTCGGTCGACTTAGGAAACGAGCGTGTGCTTTGGCTCTTCGGCGATAGCTTCGTCAGCAATCAACCCGCTAGTCATAGAAGAGATACCAGGTTGGTCAACAACTCGTTGGGCATCCAGCGTGGCTTGAATCCCACAACCGCTACTTTCAAGTGCTATTGGAACGAGAAGCAAGCGCAACCCGAGGCCTATTTCGAAACTGCTGATAGCACCTGGTATTGGCCTGCCTCGGGAGTGGTACTGAATGACAAGCTCTTGATTCTCCTTATGCGAATCGAGCGTGCTGACGAAGGCATGGGATTTCGAGTAGTGGGCAATGGTGGATACCTCGTCCGGAACCCGCAAGATTCGCCAGATAAATGGCAGATGGATCCTGTGAGGCTACCTGAATATCGCTTCAAGGTTCTTTACGGAACTGGCGGAATGGCCATCGAGGGAGACTATTTGCATGCCATTTCTCCTGTCGTCTCTAAAGGCCACAATGGCTATTTGATGAGATGGAATCTGACGGACGTACGGGAAGGAGACCTAACTAATCCGGAATGGCATGACGGCTCACAATGGGTAGCACACGAAACCCTCGAAGCGTTGCCGAAGGAGACACTGCCACGGGCTCAAACCGAGTTCACAGTCCACCGCTGCCAATCGCGAGACATTCTATTGCAGGTACAGTGTTCTCCCTATTTAGCGGCACAGGTTGGTGTACGATATTCTTCGCGATGGGAGGGTCCGTGGTCAGCAATGCAATACGTTTACGATCCTCGCACGCGTGGTGATCTTCCCCCTGGCATTTTCTTCTACTCTGGTAAAGCTCATCCAGAATTGATAGCCGACGGCCTTGCCACCACTTATTGCTGCAACCTGCGATCACTTGCAGAAGTTGTGAACAACGAAACGATCTACTATCCTCGGTTCGTCAAGATTACATTCGAGGATTGACTACGCTCGATGCTTTACTCGTTTCTCAACTTGGGCCGTTGAATATAGATGATGACTGACGGCAGCGCAGCTTGATTGGCACTTTGGAACGCTCTATTCGGGCAAATCTGCGTACCTAGGCGACGACGAAGAGTTTCAATTTCCAAGATTTAGGCCCAGTCTATTTGCACCGGGATTTATATGTCCTTACAATAAGAGCTCCGTGGCACCCCCTCGCGACTTACGCTTCACCACATTGCAATACTGTCCTAATGCAGATTCTCTAGCCGTGTACCGTGTGATTCTTATCACACATTTTCTCCACGGCCATCTTTGAATTCCACTCAAAGAATTTCTGTCTTCAGCTATAGCGATCGCTCATTGGTCTGACGAAGCGACCTTTAGTTTCCAACCAGAGATAGATAGCCAGAGATAGATTGACGATCCCGCTCTCGCTGAGCGTTACCGCATTTCCCAATAACGTAGAAACCATACAAAGAGAACGACAACTATGAGCCGCTGGGTTTACTCACTTACTTGGATCACATTGGCTAGCCTCCTCAGTCAATCGCATGCCGCGAACCAGACACCCGATTTTTCTCCTGTACTCGCTGCTGACGGCCTCCCCTATAAAATCACACTTCAGGAGTACGACTTCGGCGTGGAGGAACTGCCAACGCTCCACTCGTTCGCCGCCGGTCAGCACGATGGCAAATGGGTAGTGTTCGCCGGCAGAACCAACGGATTGCATGCATTCGATGCCAATCCTTTTGCGAACTTCCCACCGGAATTTCAGAATCAAGAAGTGTGGGTCATCGACCCCGTTAGCAAGATGTCCTGGAGTCGCAATCTCACCGGGCCCACGGGAGGCCTGAATTCTCACCAACTCAATTCGCTCACGACTGCCAACAACCAGTTCTACCAGCGGGGCGAAGTTCTCTACATGAACGGTGGCTATGGATACTCCGCCGACGATCCCAACGGCAATCCACTCAATAGCACATTTAACACGCTCTCTGCAATTGATCTGCCTGGAATCATCGATTGGACTCAGAACAACACCGGACAAGCGATCGATCATATTCGCCAACTCGAAGACGAACGTCTGCGCGTGACCGGTGGAGCCATGGTCGAAATGAACGGAAGAAGCTTCCTCACTTTCGGACAAGACTATGGCGTCAACTACTCTCCGGGAGTCGACGGGGAATACACCCATCAAATCCGCAACTTCGAAATCGTCGATGACGGAAACTCGCTCTCAATTCAGAACTACGATTCGTCGGGCGATCCGAACACCAACCCAAATTACCGCAGACGCGATCTGAATGTATTCCCAGTCGTCTCCTCCAACGGACTTGGCGGAACAGAGCAGGGGATCACAGTTCTCTCTGGCGTGTTTACTGAGAGCTTCGGTATCTGGACGCATCCTGTGGAAATTGATGGGTCGGGCAACACAACCGAAGTCACCACGTTCAAGCAAGGAATGAATGTATACCACTCGTCCAAGTTTGGCATGTTCTCGGAATCCACTGAGGAGATGCACCAATTGCTCTTGGGGGGGCTCACCATTCAGTCCTACGACGAGTCGGCAGACGCCGTATCGGAAGATTCGCGAATTCCTTTCACCAATCAACTTGCCGCTATCGCGATCGATCCGAATGGAACTTATCAACAACACTACGCGGGATTGTTCCCTGAGCTAAATGATGACGAAGACAACGAACTCCGTTTCGGCACCAATGCGGAGTTCTTTCTTGCTGAGAATATTGCAACTTATGGAAATGGCGTCATCAAGATGGACGAACTGGCTGACCAAACGGTGCTCGGTTATGTCTACGGAGGAATCGTAGCGAATGCACCGCACGTCCGCAGAGATCCGTTTGCCCTATCGGGTGCGTCAGACCGCATATTCGAGGTCGTATTCACACGTGTCCCAGAACCGAGCACCTTGATTCTCACCTTCCTTGGCATCTTGGGCGGAGTTCGCAAGGCCACCCGACTTAGGACGATCGCTTGATCGATCGAATCAAGTGGCAGTTCGCCCAGCCGCAAGGTTCACGCAATCGGTGTAGTCTCTCTTGCTACTGGGTTAGATTCCTCCGCAGTGTCCAGAATCGTTCTGGTGCTGCCCGATCTTGCCGGCAACCATTGCCATCCGGCCCATTGTCATCCGGCAGCATTCAGCGGTAGATTAAGTGTAAGCAAAATCTCAACGGCACGGACTGCTGTGGAATTCCTAGACGCTCAGTGACTCCGCGCTTACACCGTTATGGCTATCGATCGCACACTTCTTTCAATTGGGTTGTTAACCAGCGCTCTTGCAACCTCCTTAGGCTGTATCGGCCCGCAGGATCCGGCGAGAGTTTCCGAGACGGCAGTCGACTCGAATCCTACACCACTTACTGTGAATGTCATTGAAGTGGCGCTCAGCGAAGAAGTCTTCGATACTCATACTTGCTTTGGGACGGTCAAACCAAAACGATCGAGCTATCTCGCCTTCGCACGGGGCGGCCAGATCGCGGAGATCTTCAAGGACGTTGGAAACCGAGTTGAAGCCAACGAAAAACTTGCCATTCTTCAACAGCAAGATCTACTCGACCAGCAAACAGAACTCGACGAGGCCATCGCTTCGGCTGAGGAACGACTCGAAAGGCTCAATCCCAACAACCGATCATCCAACGTGCAGCGCGAGATCAGCCGCTTGCGACAGGAGGTCGATTCCCTCAACCAGAAGCGGCAAGAAATCGATCGCGAGATCGACAGTCGCACGATCTTGGCCCCTTACGACGGCATAATTGCTGAGCGGAAAGCCAACGTGGGCAATCAGGTTCCCCGTGGCAACCCCATCTTGAAAATTGTCGCGGGCGATGCTCCCATTGTCGAACTCCAAGTCGCCTCGCGCGTTGCGGAGCAAATTGAAGTAGGCGAATTGCTCAGCGTCGAACACCAAGATCGGGCGATCGCCGCAACAGTGAGCAGCAAATCGCCAGAGCTATCCCCTTCGTCGCACACCCAGTTAATCACGCTTGAAATTTCCGATACCGATCCCAATGTAGACTGGGTGTTTGGCAGCACGGTCGAGGCTCAGTTTCGCACCAACTCCAATGCCACGGGTTTTTGGCTGCCACTCTCGGCACTTCAGCGGGAAGCCGATGGACTTTGGTCGGCCCTGGTTGTGGAGCAAGACGACGATCGTCAGCTAGTAAGGCGGCGCGTCCTAGAACTCCTGCAACTTGCCGACGATCATGCACTGGTCCAAGGATCACTCGAGAATGGCGACTTGGTGATCGTCAACGGATCGAATCGCGTGGTGCCGGGCCAGCGCGTGGCTGCCAGCACCTTGGCCTATTCATTCGAGCAACCTGGGCCCAGGCTGAGTGAATGATTGCCCAATTTCTTTACAGAAATCCTCGCATCTTGCTGCTGATAATCCTGGTGATTGTGGTAGCGGGCTTGTCGTCGTTCTTCGTAATCCCTCGGCTAGAAGACCCCATTCTCGGTAAACGGGTCGCGGTGATTAGCACAGTCTTCCCTGGTGCCGACGCGCGACGGGTTGAATCGTTGGTCACCATTCCGCTTGAAGAACAACTGCAGGGCATCACCGAAATCGATGAGGTGCGTTCCAACAGCCGAGCGGGAATCTCCAACATCGTATTGGAACTTACCGACGACGCCCAAGACGTCGATGCAGTTTGGTCGTTGGTTCGTGGCCGCGTGGAAGATGCGAAAGCCAGAATGCCGGCAGGATGTCGAGAGCCTGCCTTTGAAATCTTCCCGTTGAAAGCCTACGCAGCAATCATTGCGATCAAGCCTCGCAACCCACAAGCTCCCATCAACTCGATTCTCCGAAAGCTTGCCGGTCAGCTTCGCTTGAGCATTGGCAACATTCGTGGCACCGAATCGGTAGCAATCTTTGGCGATCCGGGCGAAGAATTCGTTGCAGAAATCGAACCAACCGTTTTTGCCGGTTTGGGAGTTCCCATCGGTGCGATCGCCCGTCAGGTTGCTGACAGCAATGTGACTCAGCCTGCTGGCTCAATGCAGGGAGTTGGTTCCGGAATGTCGGTCGACGTGGAGAATAACGTTTCCACCCGCCAGCAATTGGCAGATACCCTTGTCCAAATCGGCGCTGGCAGCGCGCCGCGGAAGCTATCGGACCTGGCTACAGTCAAGAAGCGGTTGACGCAACCGCCCGGTGAATGGGCTCTTGTCGATGGACAGCCCGCAATCGTGCTAGGGGCGCTAGTCGACAACCAAATGCGGGTCGACCGCTGGGCTAAGTCGTTAGACTCGGCGATCTCGAGATTTCAAGACAAATACAGTGCCGATCTCGTCGTGGAAATCATTTTTTCTCAAAGCGATTACATCGAGTCGCGTCTCCATCTGTTGCTAAAAAATCTGCTCCTTGGGGCCGGGGCTGTCACTGCGGTGGTGCTGCTCCTCATGGGCTGGCGGAGCATGTTGGTCGTGGGGGTGACGTTACCGTTAGCTTCGCTGATGGTATTGGCTGGTATGCGAATTCTCGAGATCCCCTTGCACCAGATGTCGATCACCGGATTGATCGTCGCTCTGGGTCTGCTCATTGATAACGCGATTGTCATGGTCGAAGACGTTCGCAGCCGCATTATCGCAGGTAAGTCGCCAGCCCGCGCCATCTCGCTAGGCATTCGTCATCTGGCGATGCCGTTGTTTGGTTCTTCGATGACCACAGCGCTCGCCTTCATGCCAATCGCCACACTGCCCGGTCCGCCTGGCGAGTTTGTGGGCACGATTGCCATGAGTGTCATCCTGGCCATCGCTTCGTCCTTTCTACTCGCCATGACGGTAGTGCCAGCGCTGCTGGCCTTGTTACGTATTGATTCTGGAAGTCGTAGCTTGGTGGATTATGGTTTTTCGAGCCGACTGCTCACAGGCATCTACCGCTGGACGTTGCAGATTGTGTTTCGCTTCCCGGTGTTGGGAATTCTCTTAGGCATGGCGCTACCTGCCTTGGGATTCTACGTCGCCCGAGATTTGCCCGAGCAGTTTTTCCCCGCTTCGGATCGGAACCAAATCCAAATCGAAGTGGAACTACCTGCCCGCGAGCCGATCGAGCAAACGTTAGCAACGGTCCGATCGATTGAGCAGACTGTCGATACCTTTAGCGAAGTGGAGAGGTCGCACTGGTTCGTCGGCCGCAGCGCACCAACGTTCTATTACAACGTGGTACCCCGACGGCGTGGCACGCCTTTCTATGCCCAAGCCATATTAGACTTGGCCGCGGACGCCGATTTTGGCGATACCGTGCTGCGCATGCAGGCGCAGCTCGACCAAGAGTTCGCTCAATGCCGTGTTATCGTCAGGCAACTAGAGCAGGGTCCCCCCTTTGATGCGCCGATTGAAATCCGCCTTGCCGGCCCCGATTTGTCGCGACTGCAGCAGTTGGGAGGCGAGCTACGCGTGTTGCTAAGTCAAACCTCGAGCGTTATTCACACCCGCAGCGACTCCGAAGAGACGATTCCTAAGCTCGTGGTGCAGGTCGACTCCGAGAAGCTCGCTCGCGCCGGATTGAGTGAAATGGAAGTCGCCCAGCAGCTATACACGATGCTCGACGGAGCTCCTGCTGGCAAGATTTTGGACGGCGACGAGGAACTCCCGGTGCGGATCAAGATGGCGGAAACCGGTTCCAACCAAATCGATCGGCTCGCCGCACTCCAACTACCTATTGCCACGCAAAACCTGCCAGGTGGTCCCCCAATGACCAATCCCCCCACGTCGGCATCTCCCAACACAGGCCCCCCTCCGCCGCGAACCGTTCCCCTTGCCGCCTTGGCTAGCTTGGAACTCGGTTCCAACGTCGCCGCGATTGTCCGCATCAATGGCCAACGTACTAACGAAGTGAAGGCTTACATTACCGCAGGCGTGCTGCCCTCGACCGTGGTGGCGGATTTCAAACGTCGCTTGGCAGAATCAGATTTTTCTCTTCCCCCCGGATATGAAATGACGTTCAAAGGGGAGAATGCCGAGCGCACTGCCGCGGTCGAAAGTCTCATTGCCAATGCCGTGGTGCTATTCGCAATGATGATCCTCACCCTAGTGATATCATTCCGATCGTTTCGCTACGCATTGATTGTAATTGTCGTCGGCGCACTTGCCGCGGCTTTGGGGCCATTAGCTTTGTGGCTGTTCGATTACCCCTTCGGCTTCATGGCGATTGTCGGCACGATGGGCTTGGTGGGCGTTGCCATTAATGATTCGATCGTTGTCCTCGCGGCGATTCGAGAGAATCCAGAGGCTCGGCGGGGAAATGTGTCGGAACTGGTCGAAGTGGTTGTTGGCAGCACCCGTCACATTATTGCCACGACGATCACAACCATGGTTGGCTTCACGCCACTGATTCTGGGCGGTGGACGTTTTTGGCCTCCGCTGGCCATTACCGTTGCTGGGGGAGTTGGCGGGGCTACGATTCTCGCCCTCTATTTTGTGCCCTGCTTATCCCGAATTCTGCACGGACCTTCTAGCTGGCCCTCGGATCGTGCATCTTCTGCCTAGACAAGGTGCCACTCGCTCTGGGGGCGAATGGCAATCTGACTTAAGTGCCTAGTCAACCGGGACTTATCTCTGAAACCCACTCCCAGCAGCCCGTGTCGGCGCCAATCCTCGGTGCCGACCACCCTGAACGAATCAAGCCAATCTGTCGTATTCTCAGGGAAGCAGACGATCGTTCGGTTTCCAGCAACTGTTTCACGCCTAGAAATTCTATTAGAATAACCGGCCAATTCGACAGTTAACGCAAATTACCTAAACGTGTCCCGACGTTCCCCAAAGATTACCGCACCGACCGCAAAAGCGTAGGCACATTAAAGGGCAAGATGCTCTCGAGCAGCGAAGAAAATATGTTGATAGCCGAAGATCAGCGGGTCTCCTCATCGCCACAACTTGTGATCGACGGTTCCCCTCTAGAGATTGGGCAAGTCTGCGAGATCGGCAAAGCGACCTGCCAACTTTCTCTCAGTGACGACCCAACAAGAATTGAGCGCATCGCCACTGCTGCTGGCTTGGTCGAACGGGCGGTTGACGAAGGCTGGGCGATCTATGGAGTTACCACCGGCTTCGGTGGAATGGCCGACGTGCCGGTGCCCTGCGATCTTGCGGCCGCATCGCAGAACAATCTGCTCTCGTTCCTAGCCACTGGTGCAGGGCAGCCAGTCGACAAACGCCACGTCCGGGCCGCGATGGCTCTACGAGCCAATGTCCTGTTCCGTGGTTACTCTGGCACACGTCTAGAAATTATCCAACGGCTCGTTCACTTTTTGAACTCGGGTGCTACTCCCGTGGTGCGTGAACTGGGGTCGATCGGCGCTAGCGGCGATCTCGTCCCACTTTCCGCTATTGCGCGAGCCATCACCGGGCACAGCAACTCTGTCAACGTTGAGTTCGGCGACAAAGAGATACCCGGCCCGGCTGCGCTGGAAGCATTAAACTTGGAGCCATTAGAACTTCGTCCCAAGGAAGGTCTAGCCATCGTCAATGGCACGTCGTTTTCATCGGCGATTGCCGCGAACTGCATAGCTGAATCGACCGGGCTCATGGCACTTGCGCTCTGCACGCAAGCCATGATGCTTGAAGCACTCCAAGTGCAAATCGAACCCTTTGAGGGTTTCGTCCACGCCCGCAAGCCCCATCCTGGTCAGGTCTGGACGGCTAATATGATGCATCGGCTCTTCAAAGAAGATCGGGCCGCGCTCAACGGTGCCGCGAATTCTGAGATCCAGCCGGGGGGCATCCAAGACCGCTACTCACTCCGCTGCTTGCCTCAATACATGGGCCCCATCATCGAGGGAATGGCTCGAATCACTGAGACGGTTGAGACCGAAATGAACGCGGTCTCCGATAATCCGCTGATCGATTCCAAGTCGGAGCAGTTCTACCAAAGTGGCAATTTCCTGGGTCAGTATGTTGGTATGGCGATGGACGATTTGCGTCGCTTTCTCGGCTTACTTGCCAAGCATCTCGATGTGCAGATCGCGTCGCTGGTCGCGCCATCTTTTAACAACGGCTTGCCAAGTTCGCTACGAGGCAACGATCGACTGCCCTACAACATGGGTTTGAAGGGATTGCAGATTACCGGCAATTCGATCATGCCGATGCTCACCTACCTGGGCAACCCAATCGTCGAGCACTTCCCCACCCATGCCGAGCAATTTAACCAAAATATCAACGGTCTGAGCTGGGGATCGGCAAACATGGCCTGGCGTTCGGTCGAACTATTTCAACACTACTCCGCAGTTGCCTTGGTGTTTTCTATCCAGGCACTCGACTTACGTGCCAAGATGCTTTGCGGGCATTACGATGGGCGGGCCCTGTTGGGCGAAACACTAGAACCCCTTTATACGGCGGCAACGCTTGCGGTGGGTTGCGAGCCGACTGGCAAACAACCTTTTCTCATGGATGACTCGGATCGTTGGCTGGAGCAAGATCTTGCAGCCTTGGTCGATCAAATTGGCAGTGACGGAGCAATTGTCAATTCGATCTCCCCTGTGCTGGAATCTTACCATCAATTTCTTGGCGACAGTTAGCTGCAATTACTCTGGCTACGCGAAACGTAGCAGCCTCCGAACACCATGAATATTTGCGAACATTTGACCGTCCCGGCGCGCCTGGTTCCCGATCGGGAAGCACTCGTTTTCGAGAGCCGTCGCTACAGCTACGCTCAGCTCGACGCGCTCACGATACAAGCGGCTGAACTCCTGCGTCGTGCAGGTGTCGCGCCCGGCGATCGCGTGGCCATCATGCTGCCGAATGTGCCTTCGTTTGTGGTTTGGTACTACGCGGCATTACGCATCGGTGGTGTGGCGTTATCGATTAGCACACGATCGGTAGCCGACGAAGTTAGCTTTGTGATCTCCGACTCGGGGGCTCGAGCCTTGGTTACCGATTCCACGGCACTCGCTGCGGTTTCCACCGCTTTAGAGTCTTCCGACATCGCTGTACTCGAAGTAACCGAAGATGCCAGCCAATGCGATGGCAAGCCACTGCCGACCGATCTACCTGGCAGCTCAGCTTGGGTAGATGCGAAACCGGACGACCCTGCCTTGATACTCTACACCTCCGGCACAACCGGGGTCCCCAAAGGCGCGACCCTGTCGCACAGCAACGTCCGCAGCAATGTGCATGCCTTCAATCATCTTTGCGACATGCGTGCGGAGGATCGTATCCTGTTAGCCGTGCCATTGTTTCACTGTTTTGGCCAAAACGCATTGCTCAATTCCGCGTTAAACGTCGGTGCGAAGTTGGTGCTGCAGCGAAGCTTTGATCTCTTAGAGTCCAAGCAACTGATCGCCACCGAACAGGTCACCCAACTCTACGGCGTGCCCACTATGTTTCAGCTCTTTCACGAGAGCTGCGTGCCCAGCGATCTAGCGAGCGTGCGGTACTGTTTCTCCGCTGCCGCCCCGCTACCGCTCCAGATTAGTGAGCGCTGGCTGGATAAATTTGGCATGCCGATCAACGAAGGTTATGGTTTAACAGAAACGTCTCCTTTTGCCAGCTACAACCATCACCTCAAGTACTTAGCCGGTTCGATTGGAACGCCGATCGACAACGTGCAAATGCGAATTGTCGATTCCGAAACGGGCGAACCTTGCCCTGCTGACGAACTTGGCGAGATCGCCATTCGCGGCCCTAACGTGATGCTCGGTTATTGGAATCGACCAGATGAAACAGCCGAGGTGCTTCGTGATGGCTGGTTCCACTCGGGTGATATCGGCAAACAAGACATAGATGGCTTCTTCTACATCGTCGATCGACTGAAAGACATGATCGCGGTGGGAGGGCTGAAAGTTTACCCCGCGGAAGTAGAGCGTGTGCTACTCGATCACCCTAGTATCGCAGAAGTGGCGGTAGTGGGGCTTCCCGATGAAGTCTTTGGCGAACAGGTTGTTGCTTTCGTCGCGCCTGCCGAGGGCACTGCGAATGACGAGGAAGAATTTATTTCGGAGATCAAGCAATTCGGCCAAGACCATTTGGCAAATTATAAAGCACCGCGACGAGTGTTCCTGCTCGAGAAGCTGCCCCGGAACCCCTCCGGCAAAGTCCTCAAGAAAGTTCTGAGGGAACAGCACAGTGCGAGTCCATCCGCAGAAACTGCAATGACTGGCGATGCTTTGCCGAGCAAGTCGCAACTGCCCGCACCCCAGTTGGCTCCACTGCTCGCCCACACCCACAAAGCCAATTGGAAACGCGAGGCGACGACATTCATTCAAACCATGGTCCAGACGCTCACTCCCGAGCAAGAACTGCCTCCGCCGGAGGCACGCTTCCTGGACGTTGGGCTCGATTCGCTAATGATCGTGGAGGTCAGCAACCAACTGCAAGCAGAAGTGGGGAGCGACCATCCCCTCCCGGCCACCCTGGTTTTCGATTATCCCCGCATCGTCGATCTGGCGGAGTTCCTAGTGGAAACCTTGTCAGCAGATAAGCAAACCAAGGAACCTGCACCCAAGGTCGACAGCCCCGCAGCCGTAGTGCCCGCCTCAAGCGATGCCAATCCGCCGGGCAACCAGCTGCAAGCGGACGTCGAGTCCATGTCCGAAGACGAAGCCTATCAAGAATTAATGCGCGAGTTGGGAAACGCATAAATTCACGTTTCAATAGAACGAGACTCAACAACAGAAACTCAATTCGACAGTGAATTGATTCAAACAGCAGGAAACAGCGAAAACAGAAAAAGTTCCAATCTATTCCTCTGCTTCCTCCGTTTCCTCCTGTTAAGAAAAAGATGTGAATTCCAAAAGGATCCAGACGATACCACCGAGAAACATGAGCGACTCACCCTCCAACCCACTTTCGCCTAACAAGCAGGCACTGCTTGCCATACGCGAATTGAAACAACAGCTCGCCGATGCCCAGCAGGTCGGAGGCGAGCCGATTGCAATCGTCTCGATGGCCTGTCGCTTTCCTCGCCGGGCGCGCACGCCCGAGCAGTTTTGGCAATGCCTGGTTGACCAGACGGATGAAGTCAGCGAAATTCCGGACGACCGTTGGGACTTGCCCGCGTTCTACAACGAGGATCCCGAAGTCCCCGGCAAAATGTACGCCCGTCATGGCGTGTTCCTGGACGATCTGGATCAAATGGACCCGGAGTTTTTTGGCATCTCGCCACGCGAAGCGACCTGGGTCGACCCACAGCAACGCCTGCTAATGGAAGTCGGGTGGGAAGCCTTAGAACGGGCCGGTTGGCAGCCGGAACAGATTGGTGCAAATACTGGCATCTTCGTCGGCTGGATGCACAACGATTACCAGAACGAAGCCAGCGATTCGTTTCTGAATCTCAATCCCTACATTGCCACCGGTGCCGCGGGCAGCTTTCTCTGCGGGCGGTTGGCCTACTTCCTGGGGCTCGAGGGACCTAGTGTCGCGGTCGATACAGCTTGCTCGTCTTCGCTCGTGGCTTTGCATCTGGCAATTCAAAGTCTCCAGCGTCGCGATTGCGATCATGCCCTGGTGGGTGGCGTGAATGCTATCGTCTCGCCAACTACCAACATCCTCACCTGCAAACTTAAGGCCTTGTCGCCCCAGGGCCATTCGCGCGCCTTCGATGCTGATGCCGACGGTTATCTGCGGGGTGAAGGTTGCGGTGTGGTGACAATTCGCCGATTGAGTGATGCGCAGCGCGACGGTGATCCGATCCTGGGAGTGATCCGAGGTTCGGCCGTCGGCCACAATGGATTCAGCAGCGGGCTAACCGCCCCCAATCCCCGCGCACAACAGAAGGTGATTCGCCAGGCACTAGGAAGGGCAGGGGTCGATGCCAACGAGGTCGACTACCTCGAAGCCCATGGAACTGGGACCGAGCTTGGAGATCCGATTGAACTTCAAGCAGCTGCGGCAGCGCTGGCCAGCGAACGGACTGTCGACAATCCGCTGTTGGTCGGTTCCGTGAAAACCAATATCGGTCACCTCGAAGCGGCCGCCGGCATGGCGGGGCTTATCAAGGTGTTGCTGGCCCTCGAGCACAACAAGATTCCCGCACAGCTCAACTTCGAAACTCCCAACCCCCATATTCCCTGGGACCAGCTCCCTGTCAAAGTGGTGACCGAAGCAACGGCTTGGCCCAATGGCAGCGACCGCCGCATCGCGGGCGTTAGCGCTTTTGGCATGAGCGGCACGAACGCCCATGTGGTGATCGAAGCCCTCGACAGCCCTCAACAGGAATCGAAAACCTCCCAGAAATCGCTCGGCTCAGTCGGTTTGCCAGATACTGATCAGACAGAACCTCAGCTGATGGTTGTCAGTGGCAAAAGCGAGACAGCATTATTCGAACAGGCGGAGCAATTCGCCCGGGAAATCGCCCGCAACAAATCGATCGATCTAGCTAATGCTGCTTACACCAGTTGCACAGGTCGCAGCCACTTCGAACATCGAGCGGCACTGGTGGCTCGCGATAGCAACCAGGCGGTCGAACTACTCAACACCCTGGCTCGGGCTGGCAGCGCAGACTCCCTTTACCAAAGCCAACGTCGCAAGTCGCCGCAGGTGGCCTGGCAATTCACGGGGCAGGGTTCGCAGTATGTCGGCATGGCTCGGGAACTGTACGAGTCGCAAGCTGTGTTCCGCGACAGCATCGACGCATGCGAGAAACTGCTCGGCCAGTGGCGCGATGGATCGCTCTTAGAAGTTCTGCTGGAACACCCCGACCGCATCGACCATACCAGTTGGACCCAGCCGGCAATCTTTGCCGTCCAAATGGGCTTGGCCAAGTTGCTGGAAAGTTGGGGCCTCAAGCCCGACGTCGTGCTGGGGCACAGCGTTGGCCAATACGCCGCGGCATGCGTCGCTGGGGTCATGACGTGGGACGAAGGTTTGCGCTTAATTAGCGAGCGCGGCCGGCTCATCGGCGACTTGCCCGCCGGCGGACGCATGCTTGCCGTATTTACTCCGCTTGACGCGGTCCAAGATGAAATCGAAAGCAGCGGGCTCTCGCTCGCGGCCCTCAATGGCACCCATTTGGTTATCAGCGGCGCAGAAGAAAAAGTCGCCCAGGCAGAGAACCGTTTTGCAGAGCTCAACATCCGCACGAAGTCCCTTACCACTTCACACGCATTCCACTCGGCATTGATGGATCCTGTGCTGGAACCGTTCCAGCAGTTCGCCGCACAGATCGATTTTCAGCCCACCCAAATTCCGTTGGTGTGCAATGTGACCGGCCAAGTCGTGGCAGCCGACACAGTTTTAGACGCAAGTTATTGGTCGCAACACATTCGTCAGCCCGTTCGATTCTCGACGGCAATCGAAACACTTAACGATATGGGCTGCGATGCGATTCTTGAGCTCGGACCACAGGCAGTTCTTTCCCGGATGGCGGCCGCTAATTGGAAACAAGACCCCAGCAGCCTCATTAGCTGCCTCCAAAAAGAGAGCTCCGACAACGAGTCAATTCTCCAAGCCGTCGGCCAGCTTTATGTTCACGGCGTCACGCCCAACTTCGACGAACTGTTTGCCGGCAAGTCCTGCCAGCGCATTTTGCTCCCGACTTATCCCTTTCAGCGCCGTCGCTTTTGGGGCCCCGACAAACCGGGGGCATTTCACTCCGACTACCATACCGCCCATCCGCTGTTGGGAAGCAAAGTCTCTCTCGCGGGGACCGCAAACGAATCGCGTTTCGAGAGTTTCCTAGAACCCGACAGCCCCTCCTGGCTGCCCGATCATCAGGTGATGGAACACGTTGTAGTACCCGGCGCAGCGTTCGTGGAACTTGCCTTGGCTGCCGCCGAGGGTGGTGAGTTAACAGACATCGCTTTTCAGCAGCCCCTGCGACCAAGCGCGCGGACGACACTCCAGACCATTGTTCGTACCGCTGAGGACAAAACCCGTACGATCGAAACTCACTCGCAGCCTACCGGCAGTGCCAACTGGCAGTGCAACTTCTCCGCGAAAATTGCCAAAACAGACCGCCCCGCGCCGGCAGTCATTGATCGCAGCCAAGTGGAAGCCGCTTGCGAGCATTCCGCCAATCCCGAGGACTTTTACGCCAAGATGCTCGAATTGGGACTGCAGTACGGCCCAGAATTCCAAACGATTCAGTCACTTCGATATTCCCAGACCGATGTCCTGGCCCAACTGACAACCAACAGCGATGTACGTGGCTTTACCCTGCCGCCGATGCTGCTCGACGGGGCTTTGCACAGCCTAGCCGTGGGACTGCTGCAAAACGACGACGGCAACCTGTTTCTGCCCGTTGGAATTGGTCGTGTTCGTTGCCTGCAACCTATTGAAGGCGAGGTTTGGTGCCACGCCCATTGGACGCAAAACGAAGGCAACCTTCGCACCGCCGACCTGCACCTATTCGACAACTCCGGCAACGTGTTGGTCGAAATCGAAGGGCTCAAAGTCCAACAGTTCGATCGCGCTGCGTTCCGCAAACTCAGTGGCTCGGGCGCCGAGCGTCTGCTATACGAGCTCCGCTGGGAGCCGTCGCGTCTGCCGCCTGCCACCACAGATTCCAAACAATGGTGGGTAATAGAGCATGAGGACGATCCTAAGGATCTGGCTCGCAACACTATTGAGAAGTTAACAGCAGAAGGGCATTCCGTAACGAGAATCAGCCTTTCGCCAAATACCGCTTTTTCTGAGCAAGGCGAATCGCACTATACATTCTGCGGAATGCAACACGAAAACTGGAAAGAGTTCTTCGAACAGTCAGCCGCTCAATCGGCCCCGGCGGGCATCTGCTGGTTTGTGAACCGTCAGGACAAAACTTCAGACGCCCTGGATGAAATACCGAACGGAACCCAATCAGACTGCGCCGGCCTACTGCACTTAATTGCTACGTTGGAAGAAAAAGAAATCCGCGGTTTGGAATGCGGACTACAGCTAGTTACCGTTGGGGCAGTCGAGGCCGCGGTTCATGGAACCGCAGCGAATCTCACAGTCGATCCGCACCAGACCCAATTCTGGGGCTTGGGTCGAGTGATTGGGGCTGAGCAACCCGAACTACGTTGTCGACTCGTCGATCTTGAACCCGAGGCGAGCGAGCAAGCGGCCCCGGCGAATTCGCTGGTAGAAATCTTGCTGGCTGAGACCACCGACAGCCAGTTTGCGATTCGCGATTCGCAGTTGCTCGTACCCCGGATGAAGCAAGCGCGACCCAATCGTTCCGCAGGGAACTTGGAGATCAAAGCAGACGCCAGTTATCTCATCACCGGTGGCCTGGGAAAACTTGGCCGACTGGCTGCCAAATGGCTTGCCGACGAGAGTGCGGGGGAAGTGGTGCTCGTGTCGCGTCGTGCTCCCGACGAATCGACACAACAAATTCTCGATGAAATCGAGCATTCCGGGTGTCGGGTCGTTGTCCACTCCGCCAATCTGAGCAATCAGGCGGACGTCGAGAAGTTGTTCGCTCGCTTCGGCAAAGATCTCCAGCCGCTAGCGGGTGTGATTCATGCTGCAGGTGTGTTGGACGATGCCTTGCTCGCCAATCAAACTTGGGATCGTTTTCAAAAAGTCCTCGGTCCCAAGATCATCGGCAGCACGCTACTCCACGAACACACCAAGTCGCTCGACCTCGATTTCTTCGTACTCTATTCGTCGGCCGCTTCGATATTGGGTTCGCCGGGACAGAGTAACTACGCCACAGCCAACGCGTACCTCGACGGCCTCGCCTGGCACCGTCGAGCCCAAGGCCTACCGGCAACGAGCGTCAATTGGGGACCGTGGACCGAAGGCATGGCCGACGACGAGCGGATCCTCAAGCGAATGGCCCTGCAGGGAATCACCCCGATGACCGCAGGCGAAGCACACGAAGCATTGGGCAAAGTGCAGCAGGCGAAGATCACTCAATCTTTGGCCATTGATGTCGATTGGCAACGGATGCGCAGCAGCATGGGAGGACAAGCACCGCCCGTGCTCGCAGAACTGATGCCTGCCACGCGTCGCCGTCAAAGTGGCGACTCGGAGCTGGTCACAAAGCTCAAGAAACTACGCGGTCCAGACCAGCGCGAACTCCTGCTGGCGACCATCCAGGGCACCATCGGAGAGATCCTCTCTAGCAGCGAAGCGCCGGAAACCGATCGTCCACTCATCGAAATGGGCCTCGACTCGCTGATGGCCGTTGAGTTCGGCACGGAACTGGCGCGCTTGCTAGGCGATGACATTGCCATCGGTCCGACCATGTTCTTCGAGCATCCAACCATCGATGCCATCACCGATTATCTACTGGAAATGATCGTCGGGCAGGGAGAAGAAGAATCTGCCGAACCATCTGCCATCGCGGCATCCGCAACAGACGCTCCGCACATCGCGCCGCAAGCTCGCGAAGACATCGCCATCGTAGGCATGAGTTGTCGCTTCCCTGGGGCTCACAATCTCGACGAGTTTTGGGACAACCTGCTGCAGGGCGTTGATTCTGTAAATGAGATACCCGCAGACCGATGGGATATCGAACACTTCTACGATGCTGAGGGCGCCCCGGGCAAAATGCCAACCCGCGAAGGAGGGTTTCTCGAAGATATAGGCCAATTCGATCCTGAGTTTTTCAATATCTCTGCACAAGAAGCCTGCTGGATTGACCCACAACATCGGTTGCTCTTGGAAAACAGCTACCACGCCCTGGAACATGCCGGCATCGCCACACAACCACTGGCCGACGCCAATGTGGGCGTCTTCATGGGCATCATGGGACAGGACTATGCGTTCCTGCCGCGGCTTGGCGACGAGGAAATCATCAAGGCCTTCCAAGGGGCGGGGCTCTCGCATAGTGCCGGTGTCGGTCGGATTAGTTACATCTTTGGTTTCGAAGGTCCCAGTATCGCCGTCGATACGGCTAGCAGCAGTTCCCTGGTGGCTGTGCTGCAAGCGGTCCGCAGCTTGCAAGATGGCAATTGCAACATGGCACTGGCTGGTGGGGTGAACGCGATTCTCGCTCCGGTGAATTCACTGTTGATGAGCAAAGCGGGACTGCTGGCGCCCGATGGCCGCTGCAAATCTTTCTCAGCCGAGGCCAATGGTTTTGGTCGTGGCGAAGGTTGCGGCGTAGTGGTGCTCAAGCGACTCAGCGACGCCCAGCGCCAAGGCGATCGTGTGCTTGCCGTGATCCGCGGCGGGGCGATCGTACACAATGGTTTCAGTGGCGGTATCACTTCGCCCAGCGGACGCTCTCAATCCCGTATGATTGGTGAGGCAATCAAAGACGCTGGCGTCGCACCAGGTGAAGTGCAATATTTGGAAGCACACGGCACAGGCACCGAGTTTGGCGATGCCATGGAACTTGGTGCCGCAGCAACTGTCTATGGCAAAGGCCGGAAGCGCGACCAGCCGCTATTGGTCGGTTCGGTCAAAGCGAATATCAGCCATCTGGAAGCGGCCGGCGGCATCTCTGGTTTGATCAAGACGGTGCTCGCACTCGATAGCGGCGTAATCCCACGGCAGGTGCACTTCGAAAAACCAAGCACCCATATTCCGTGGTCGCGTCTGCCCGTTCAGGTAGTTAACGACCAAACCGCTTGGCCCGAGGCAGAACAACGGGTTGCCGGGGTAACTGCTTTGGGACTAGTCGGCACCAACGCTCATGTGATCTTGAGTTCTGCAGAGCAGTCGGACGAAACTGCAGCCGAAGAGCCTGCCCCCGAAGTGCAGCGGCCAGCCAATCTACTCCCACTCAGTGCCCGCAGTCCGGCAGCGCTCATCGAGTTAGCCCAGCGTTATCGCCAGTTCATTGATACCAACCCAGAATCGGATCTCGCCGATATCTGCCATACCGCCGGGGTCGGTCGCCGCCATCACGAGCACCGCGTGGCCCTGCTGGCGGAGTCGCGCGAACAACTCCTGAACGGGCTCGACCGTTTGCTCACCGAGGAGTCCGAACGCCTGGCAGCAAAGGCCAATCAAGCCGAAGTCAACGGTGCCTACAGTGTGAATGGCAATGGCAAGAAATCTGGCACGCCCACCGCTTCCTCCACGGCAAAAGTCGCCTGCGTCTTCGCGGGCACTGCTTCGGACGACCTCACCGCCGGCCGCCAGCTCTACAGTGCAGAACCTGAGTTCCGCAGTCTCATCACCGAATTCGATAAGCGGCTGGCAGACCACTTCGCTGGGGGCGATCTATTACCTTCGCAACTACAAGATTGGTTCTCCGCTGATCACCACGAACCCCCAGAAACCAACGACCTGCATCTCTACGCCTTACAAGCAGGCATCGCCAAGCTTTGGCAATCGTGGGGAATTGAACCCGACGCCGTGTTCGGCACGGGAATCGGGCAATACACAGCGACTTGTGCTGCCGGGGGGCTTTGCTACTTCGACGCGCTGGTGTTAATCGCAGAACGTTTACGATTGCAAAGCGAATTCGATATTCCACCTTCCAGTGACGAATCCGATTTGAATGACGACCAGCGTGCTGCCCTCGATCGATTCGAGGCATTAGCCGATACGTTCAATTACTATCCGCCGAACTTGCCGCTAGTGTGCAGCTTGGATGCCCAGTTGATTCCGGTCCATCGGTCGTTGGGCGGCAGCTACTGGCGTCGCCACTGCATTGAATCGCCAAGTGATGCCGCACTTGAAGTGCTCCACTCAACGAATCCCCAATATGTACTGGGAGTCGGGCCCGAGGATTCGATGAACGAATTCTCGAAACAGTTAACCGCTGCCAGTGCCTCGCGGTTCATCCCCAGCCTGTCGAGCGACACACACGCTAGCAGTTCCTTACTAGCGGCATTGGGACAATTGTATCAGTCAGGCTTCAACCCCGATTTCCCAGCCCTCGACAAGCCCTGGGCACGCCAGCGAATTGCCTTACCCAACTATCCCTTCCAAAAACAAAGATATTGGATCACCGAAATCGCCGACCACGTGCAGGAAGTTGCCGAGTCGGTTCCAAGTTAGTGAAGAAAGATTCCACAACACCCGGGGCTATTATTGCCACGAAAAGCACAAAAAGACTGACGAAGCCTTAACTTTAGGGTGATCACCTAAATCCCTCTCCCCCGTCTGCGGGGAAGGGGCTAGGGGAGGGGTTTCTCGCGTTTTGCGGCTAAAAACTCACTGTGTCTAACACAAGCAGAAACAACATGACGGAAGACTCTCAATACGACGTGGCCATCCTCGGTGGAGGCCTGGCCGGTTTGACGCTGACCAAGCAACTACTGATGAAGCGTCCCGAAACGCGGATCGCGGTGATCGAAAAACAAACGTTCCCCGTCCCTGAAGCGGCTCACAAAGTTGGCGAGTCGACGGTGGAAATCGGCGCACACTACTTTGGGGAACAACTACAACTCAAGAAACACCTAACCGACCATCAACTGCCAAAATTTGGCCTACGGTTCTTTTTTAAAGACACGCACCAAACGCTCGCTGAAGGCACCGAAGTGGGCGGCAGCGAATTTTTCTCCGCCCCCAGCTATCAGGTCGATCGGGGCCGGCTGGAGAATTACCTTGCCAATGCGGTGCAGGAACAGGGAGCCACCATTTACTCTGGTTCCCAGGTGAAAGAAATTGGGATTCACTCGGACAGCGAACCGGGCGAACACTCCGCACATCAAGTGCGGTTCGAGCAGGACGGTAACGAAAACAGGATCAACGCTCGTTGGTTGGTCGACGCCAGCGGTCGAGCCAGTTTGCTCAAGCGAAAACTCGAGCTGGAAGAAGACCTGGGCCACGACATCAATGCCGTCTGGTTTCGGCTCGACGCGGAAGTCCAGATCGATCAGTGGTGTGACGATCCTGATTGGCAAACTCTCACCGGCAAGGTGCCTCGTCGCTGGCTTAGCACCAATCACCTCATGGGCGCCGGCTATTGGGTGTGGCTTATTCCCCTGGCGACTGGCTCCACCAGCATCGGCATCGTCGCCGACCCGCGGATTCATCCACTTTCCGAAATGAACAGCTTCGAGAAGGCCATCGAGTGGCTGCACCATCACGAGCCAGAATGTGCTGAGCAAGTCGAAGCTCATCGCGACAAGATGCAAGACTTTCTTGCAATCAAAAAAATCGCCCGCGGCGCCCGACAGGTCTTCTCGGCCGACCGCTGGGCCCTCACCGGCGAAGCTGCTGCATTGCTCGATCCGTTCTATTCCCCTGGCAGCGACTTCATTGCCATCGGCAACACGATGATCACCAAGCTCATCGATGACGATCTCGCTGGCCATTCCATCGAGCATTCAGCACCCACTCTGCAGAGCATTTTCCTCACACTGTTCCACAACAACCTGCTTACCTATCGGGACCAATACCCACTGTTTGGCAATCCGCGGATCATGGCGCTTAAGTTTGTGTGGGACTACGCCGTTTACTGGGGCTTTCCAGCATTGCTGTACTTCAACGACAAACTCACCGACATCAGCTTCATTCGCTCGCTCTCGGGAGGCATCGAAGACATCCGCGAGATGAACAAAAACATGCAGGAGTTTTTCCGCAATTGGCACGAGGCCGACCCCGTTGATAGTGCCGATGCGGGATTCGTCGACCAAAGCGAAATCGAATTAATGACCCGGCTCAATGCCGAACTGCGCGAAGCGGTGGACGACGCCACCTTGAAGCAACGCTTTGAAGCCAACGTACAGATCATCCGCGATTTGATGGTGGAAATCACCGAACGAATCCAAAAAACTCAGCCAGAATTGAAAATCGAACTCCCCAACTCGCACGCAAGCGAGAACCGTTTGGATGGCGTGTTTGAGGTTTTGAATATATGAGAATCGTAGTGTGCGTGAAGTGATAACGAAACGCACGAAGTGGAAACTTAACCCAGGTGCGTTGCGCTTTGCTCCACGCACCCTACAACAACAACCTGGGAATCGAGAAAAAATAACTTCTCCCCTGTCCCTCGCCCCTTTGGGGAGAGGGTAGGGTGAGGGGAACTAATAAAAAACGGAAGTTATTTTTTCTCGATTCCACAGCGCAAGAATAACCATAACTAGGACAAACCAGTGATGGACCAACAAAAACAAGATCTCACCATCCTTGGCGGCGGACTCGCGGGGCTGTCGCTGGCGCTGCAAGTACGACAGTCGCTGCGGGAAGCGTCCATCACTGTATTGGAGAAGCGTGAGCATCCCGTGCCCGAGGCGGCCCATAAAGTTGGCGAGTCGACCGTGGAAGTCGCAGCGCACTACTTTGGCCGCATCTTGGGCCTCCGCGATCACATCTTGAAAGATCAGCTACCCAAACTCGGTCTACGGTTCTTCTTCCCCTCGGGTGATAACTCTCAAATCGAGAATCGCTTAGAACTCGGCGGCAAACGTTACGCGCCGTGTCCCAGCTACCAACTCGATCGGGGCCGATTCGAAAACTACCTGGCCGACGAGTGCCTGGCACGTGGCATTCGCTTTATTGACGAGGCCGACATCAAAAATATCGATATGGGCCGTCTCGGCTCGTCGCATCGCGTCGATTTTCACACCAACGCGGGCGCGCAATCGGTCGAGTCCCGCTGGGTAGTCGATGCCAGTGGCCGACGTTGCTTTTTGAAAAGGGAACTCGATCTGGCGAAGGACTCGCCCCACGTTGCCAACTCCGCCTGGTTCCGGTTCAAAAAACACATCAAGATCGACGACTGGTGCAACGATCCCCAGTGGAGCGAGGGGCACGCCGACAAAACGGCTCGCTTCTTCAGCACCAATCACCTCATGGGCCAGGGCTATTGGGTGTGGTTGATTCCACTTGCCTCGGGTTCCACCAGCATGGGCATTGTCGCTGCCGAAGAGTACCACGACCTCTCGGATATCAATTCGCTAGAAAAATCGCTCGCCTGGCTCGACAAGCACGAACCCCAATGCGCCGCCGCCGCCCGAGCCCATATTGACGACGTCCAAGACTTCCGTGCCATCAAGCACTACTCGGTCGAATGCAAACAGGTATTCTCCGGGCATCGCTGGGGCATCACCGGCGAGGCGGGATTTTTTCACGATCCCTTCTACTCCCCCGGTAGCGATTTCATCGCCTTCTCCAACACGTTCCTCACCGATCTCATTCGCCGCGACCTCACCGGCAAAGAGTTCCGCATTCGTGCTTTTTCGTACGATCGAATTTTCAAACGCTTCTACTACGGCACGGCCAAGGCCTATCAGGACCAATACTGCATGTTCGGCAATCCCAACGTCATGCCAGTGAAAATTCTTTGGGACTATCTCGTCTACTGGTCGATCACCGCGTTCATTTTCATGCAGGGACGCATGTGCGAACAGACCATGTACCTGCGGAACCTGTCGCGACTCTCCAAACTGGGCAAGCTCAACGAATTCATGCAAGAATTCTTCCGCGAGTGGCACGCCGACACCGCTGATCTCCCCGCCACAGGCACGGTCAACATCTCAGAGATGCCGATCATCCGCGAAATGAACACGCGGCTCTTAGAGGAACGAACCCGCGGCGAATACTTCCGCCAATTCGCAGCCAACGTCGCCCAGCTCGAAACCCTGGCATGCGAAATCGTCGAGCAATCGGGACTAGAAACCGAACACCCTTTCCGCCGGCATTCCCAAAAGGCTGTCCGCCCAGATGCCTTCCAACAGATATTCGATAGCACGAAGACAGAGTTCAGCTCGAAAGATGAGCGAGAAGGTGTGATGGTGGGGTAGATCGTCTGTCGCCCTATCGGGGCTATCTTCTCAGCTCGACTCAATCGATTTCGACAGCAACAACCGTAAACGAATGTTAATTCGTTCGTGTAATACACCTGTTAGCTCTTCGTGCCCTTTGTGTCTTCGTGGTTCATCCACCTTTAGTGTTGTCGCGACTACCCAGGTGCCGTTTCTCTTCGGAGCGAGTACAATGGTATTAATCGCGTTCCACGGCACCGAAACTCACTTTCCTCCTAACCAAGCATGAAGCAATCCCCAGGACTGTTCTCCGGGACTCGTCTGATCGTTCCTCTCGCGATTCTCGTCGTGGTCGCCGCCTGGTGCGCGGCTGATTGGTATGTCGCCTATCCCAAGGACGCGGTGTCCACCTATGTGGGCCGAAAGTCGTGTGCCAGCTGCCATCAAACTGAGCTAGCCCGTTGGCAAGGCTCGCACCACGATCGCGCCATGGAATTGGCAAACGAGGAGAACGTGGTCGGAGACTTCGACGACGCAACCTTCGAACGATTCGGTGTCGAGAGCCGTTTTTTCACTCGCGACGGCAAATACTTTGTGCATACCGAAGGTCCTGACGGAGAGATGCAAGACTTCCACATCAAGTACACCTTCGGCATCGAACCGATGCAACAGTACATGGTGGAGTTTCCCGATGGGCGAGTGCAGGTGCTCCGCATTTCCTGGGACACGCGCAACAGCGAATGGTTCTACGTGTATCCCACCGACGTGGTTGACGAACGCATCGAACCGGGCGACCCGCTCCACTGGACTGGCATCGGCCAGAACTGGAACACGATGTGCGCCGAGTGCCATTCCACCAACCTGCAGAAAAACTACGACCTGGCGACAAACTCCTATCACACCACCTATTCAGAAATCGACGTCAGTTGCGAAACGTGTCACGGTCCGGCGAGCATGCACGTGGAAATGGCCGAGAGCAAGTCGCTGTTTTGGGACCGCAACCACGGCTACGGTTTGGCAAAGCTAAAAAGCGTTTCGAACGATCCGCAGATCGACTCTTGTGCCCCGTGCCATTCGCGTCGGACGGTGCTCCATGCCGATTTTCATGGGGGCGAAAATTTTCTCGACTACTACGAACCTGCCTTGTTACGCTCTGGGCTCTATCATGCTGACGGGCAGATTCATGACGAAGTGTATGTGTACGGCTCGTTCCTACAAAGTCGCATGTATCGCGAAGGCGTCCGCTGCAGCGACTGCCACGATCCGCATTCGCTCAAACTTAAGTTCGAGGACAATCGCCTCTGCACCCAGTGCCATCAGCCGGGTAAGTACGATGGCTTTGCCCATCATCGTCACCAGGACGAGGTGGCCACGCAATGCGTGACGTGTCACATGCCGTCGTCCCTGTACATGGTGATTGACGATCGGCGGGACCATAGCATGCGTGTGCCCCGACCCGACCTGACTGAAAAACTGGGCGTCCCCAATGTCTGCAACGATTGCCACAATAAACCTGGCGAAGACGCCGCTTGGGCAGCGCAGATTGTTCGCGATTGGTATGGCGACAAACGTCCCAACGATCCGCACTACGCAACGGCTCTAGCAGCCGCGGAACGCTCCGTTCCCTCGGGACTCAAGGAATTAGAAAAAGTGCTCCGCCGACGCGAATCGCCGGCAATCGCCCGAGCGACGGCGGTTGAACTCATGGATAACTACGGAGCGGTGGACGTGGATAAAACCACGCTGCAATACTTCGACGACAATAGTCCACTGGTTCGCGCAGCAGCATTGGGAGCGATGTCTAGCGGTGGCGTAAAGCGCTACGTCGCCGAGATTTCCCAAAAGTTGCATGACCCGGTTCGCATCGTTCGCTTCGCGGCAGCGCAGCGTCTCGTCCGCGAAGCATCCGAGCTAATGGACTCACGCTTCGAAGAACCGCTGCAGGACGCCATCGTCGAGTATCGCCAGGCGCAAGAGTTAGTGCTCGACCGGGCAGCGGCTCACATTAACCTTGGCAAACTGGCTGAGGACTTGGGTGATAACGATAAAGCCAGCGATTCGCTTCGCACCGCTATTCGCCTCGAACCGTACCTCTCGGGAGTCCGGCTGGAGCTGGCACGCATTTTGGAGACCAGCGGCGGCGATCCCAACGAAGTACGCACCTTGAGAAAGGAAGAAATCGAGCTGCTCGAGCGCGACGCTAAACTCCTCGCTGGCAATTCGGTGCCGTACTACAAAATGGGCATGCTGCACGTTCTGTTGGACCAAACTTCGCAAGCCCGAGAAGCCTTTGAAGAAGCCTGCCGCGTGGAGCCAAATGTTTACGACAACTGGGTGGCACTCGCGCTGATCTGCCAACGTCAGGAAGATTGGCCCCGGGCACTGGAGGCGCTCGACGAAATGTACGCACGACGCCCCCAAGACCCCGCCATTCGCGGAATCCTACAAAGCATCCAAGCCGCCGGCGGCATCTCCCCGGAGATGCTGAAAGCAGCCGCGGAGGAGAAGGCGAAAGCCAAAGAAACCCCATAGAAGAAGCTAGATTCAAGCTAACATGTCGCTCGTATTCCTCGAATTCAGAACATACGCTTTTGGCCCCCCGAATCTTTGGCCACGCTCTTGTCCCAAAAATCGACCCCGCGCTCATGCTTTGTGGCATAGACCAGCCGATATAGGGGCCCAGATGGCCCGGATATAACTTCATCCCTAAAGTGACTATATCCTGCTAGCTTACTTAGTTGGCTTTTGTATATATCTGAGTACAAGCGGCGCATGCTTGAGCCATCGGTAGTGTTGGAATCAGCTTTAAGTTTTCTCCAATCAGAATTGGGGCCTAACACCTGGTCTAGCTTCGATTCTGGCTGATCGAAATATAGATGATCTGCATTTCGCAAAATATCAACTGCATCAGGAAACAAGATTAGTAGATCAACCGGCCGATCAGCCGAAAGCTTTTTCACCGTCTCAAAATGTAAATGCAATCCCGTAGGATCAAGAAATGCTACTGTAAGTGCACGACCCGGGAGTGATCTAACAATGTTATTGATTTCCACGTTGCAATCACCTAGAAACAGCTCACAACAATCTGATGCTGGGCTAAGAGAGAGTCGCTGGCCACATGCATCGAAGAGTTTTTCTTCTTTTTCACAAAGAAGAATTTTTGTGAAAGGTTTTGAAGCATACGCTGCAAGTAGTGGTGAACCGGGGATTCTTTCTTCAGTCCCTCGAATTTCGCAGACGCCAGGGCCTGAAAACAAATCGACGTAGCATACACCCGCTCTCCAGGCTGGATTTCCTACCATGGCCATAGTTACAATTTCAATGTAACGATTCCAATAGTGGAGTTTCTCTATCGCCCAAGCACCAGACTCGCGGACAGGCAAACCATCTTTTCGTCCTACAAGCTTACATAACTCATCCCACTTGTCGGTTTTCTTGCCCACGGGAATTAACCTTTGGCTACTGGCATTTCATCCCAAAAACGACCATCCAATTCTCGGCCAGTTCGCTTCTTATTAGTACCTCCCCATTGCTTAAAAAAGAAAGGTACGGAAAAAGAAATACATCTATCGCGTATACTTCTGACCCACTCAGCTTGTAGTGGCCTGGCACCAGGTCCAGATTCACCTCCAACAATTACCCAGTTTATATTTTTCAATGGCAACCGAGGTATCGGCCCCAATAATGGTTCCACAGAAAGAAATCGAATTGCTGCAGGTATTCTTGCGATTAGCCTTGAGCGCCATGTAAACTCAGAGTTTTCTATGCTCGTACCAATCCATATGTTTGGACCCCAAGACAAACGGTTTTTTAGTTCTACAACTCTGTCCGGACGCTTGGTCAAAATCTGAAACGTATGTTGGCTCGCTGAGTTCATTACCTCAAAACAGTCGAAAATATAGTCATCAGGAACATCCTTATGGAACAGGTCGCTCATAGAATTGACAAAAACGAGCCTAGGCTTTTTCCATCGCAAGGGAAGATCGACTATGTCTCTTTGCAATGTGACCTTAAAGCCATTTGCATATCTATCCTGGCCCATAGCTTCCAGCCGCTTAGCCATTCGTTCAGCATAGCAATTGACGCAACCCGAACTAATCTTGGAACAACCTGTAACAGGGTTCCAGGTAGCTTCCGTCCATTCAATTGATGAAGTAGTTGCCATGATAGTAATCTAACCAAGGGATGTAAACTAATGTACACTATATAAGAGCGCGGTCCACCTGTTGCCAGAAAGTCTTCATGAAATAGTTCTCGTTTGCTATATATAGCCGAAAACATACGGAAAAATGCTATTAAGATTCGGCTATATCAGGAACTAGCGATCGAATCGTGTACGTCCAAGGCACGAGATTTCAAGCGACAATGTGCTATCGCCGCACCGGGTTCGCCGCTTGGGCGCCTGCCATTTCCAGGAATTCCCGCGCTAGCTCCGGCCGCAAACGATTGTAATCCTGCAAGCGGCGGTTCCAGTCGAACACTTCCTGTTGCGAGGGCTGACGGCCCACCACTAGCTGGAACATCCGACGGATATACACTTCATCATTGGCATCCGCCTGATAGTAGAATTCCGGCGTGCTGAGGATTTGTAGTTGCACGTCCTCAAGCGAACCACCACGAGCCAAGTGTGATTCCCACACATAGAGCTCCTGCGAGCGTGGTTCGCGACGCAGATATTCGCGGAACCAGCTGGCAATTTGTTCCAACTGACTATTTCGGTCAAACGCCGGGTTTCCGCCGCGTGACGTCGACTCGACGATGAGTTGCACATCTTTGCTAGGCCGGCCATTGAAAATCGGTGCCGACTGACGCATGGCATATATTTGCCGACCGCCGGAGGTAATATTGGCGTCGATCACATAGGTCCGACGCGAATCGATCTCGGCGGGGTCGTATTCCATGGCGAAAGTAATGGGGATGCGATTTGCCGGAGAAATGGTCTGGCGGGCAATGGTCACAGGTCGCAGATCGGAACGCAGCACTTCCCGCAATTCCACCGTGGCCACAGCATCGCGCGGCAGTGCCGATCGGTCTCGGTAGGCAATGCTGCCGGTGATCGCTTCGTTACGCGGATCAAGCTGCAAAGGCATGTTAATCAAATTGCCATCACGATTGTTCTGGACCAACACGCGGACCCAGCCGTTTTGATCGGCGTGTCGCTCGAACTCCGCACCAATGTCGTACAGCGTGCCGTTGACGTAGCCCACCTGGTACCCTCCGATGCCGACGATGCGATCGTTCACTTCCAATCCGCCTCGCTCGGCAGCCGAGCCTCGCACAACTTCGCCAACGCGGACGCCGGTGTCAGTATTCTCTGGGTAGATGCCCAAACGCCACTTCTGACGTTCGGTGGTCTGCGCCACTTGTTCAGGGATTGGAGCCCAATACTCAGACAACGAAGGATCAAGTCCTGCTGTTGCACCAGAGTTTCCGTTGGAAGGAAACAGGCTCGGCGCGGGGCTAGTCCGATCGCGCACAGCTGGTGCCGTGAACGAGGTGCCATTGTTGAATCCGGTATTGTTACGTGCATTGCCCGAGCTAAACCCGCCGTTGGGCGACAGCTTCGCTTGGGTATTCGCGCGGTTCGGCTCCACCGCGGAGGTGTCGAAGGGTAGCAGCACGACTGCCAACAGAGCTGGTAGAATTCGTGAGGAAAAGATTTTCATGTGATTGATTCCTAATCAGTTGATCCCGACGTCGCAATATGAAACGCATCGTCGCTGGAAGGTGATTGATGACTGAATGCTATCGAGAGAGTCCCAAACCAACCGCATCGAGAGCGACGCGTGCCGGACGCGAAGGAATCGCTTGGAACCCAGCCTTCACCACATCTTCCTGACCCTGAGTACTGAAAACGTATTTGATAAATTCTTTTTCAATCAGCGGTAGCTCTTTCTTGGGATCATGCTTCACCACCAATTGCAAACGACGCACGAGTGGGTAGGCGCCTCGATCTGCTTCAGGCGAATCGATCGCTACAAAGGGCTGGCCGTCATGAATTGCAAGTGGCACTGCGCGAACTTCCGGCGTGGCATACGCCAACCCAGCGAAACCAATGGCACCAGGGTTCTTGGCGATCTCTCGAATCAGCTCGATGTTCGATTCGTGCGTTACCAAGTCTTCACGCATCGTGGCTCCCAGCATCACAGCTTCTTGCATAAACACTTGCGAGCCGGTGTCTTTGGTGCGTCCATTAGCCACAATCTTGCGGCCGCGCCATTCACCTTCCAAGCCTAACCCACCCCAGTAGCCGCACGATTTCTCGGAACCACGTTTGCATTCGTTAGAAAAGATCGAGTCGAGTTGTGCCAGCGTCAGACCCTCGATGGGGTTGTCCTTATTTACGTAGATCGCGGTGCGTTCTAAGCAAGGCGTGAGCACGGTGGGCGGGTGACCTAAGGTCTTGTGAAAATCTTCAATCTCCTCGGGACGAACACGTCGGCTCAGTAGTCCGATGTGAGTGTCACCGCTTTTTACATCCTTCACGGCGGATCGCGAACCGTTCACCTCGACGCTGATCTTTGCTTGAGGATAGATCTTCTGGAAGCTTGCAATCCAAACCGCCGCGACGTGCGAGAGGGTGTTTGAACCACCCAGCTTCAGTTGTCCTGCCACTTGATCGATGGCCAACGGATGATAGATAGGAAGATTCGGATCGAGCCGAACCGATTTATCAATCCCAGCTCCTGAAACAGGCGGCACAACCAGGCAAATACTCATCACGCTTAACAACAACAGTTTCGAAAACCGCATCATCAGAAAGCTCCTTCAAGCTTAGAGGCCTATCCATTACCAAACTGCCGAGGGTCGCATCGCTTTTAAAACGGCTCCTCAGCAGGACGAAGAGTGTAAAACGATTTGGGAATTTGAGTAAAGACGAGAATCTACGCCCTCGGCCAAAGTCGTGATGTGCTAGCGGTATACCGATTTGTTGCAGGGAAGCTCCCAGGCTTGGAAAAAAACATCGAAATAAAATCCGCAGGTTAATTGCCACCTCCAAGGAAGCTTTTCTCCTATAAAGTCAAGGGAATCGAATTTTCGCCCTCTCTCTTGTGAAAAACATATTTCTAGCACACGCAAAAAAACGCGTTGGAATATGCACATGAATTGCTAAACTTAGCCGACGATAAGTTTGTGACGCTCTATCAATAAGAATGCTGCAGTGGGGATCGCGTCGCATTGCTGGGGAGAGCATTATCCAAATGGGCACTCAGACCAGAAACTCCCCGATGAGTTGTTGGGGCTCATCACACGGGTTTGAGTTGGCCGACTAGACACGTTGCTTTCGTTGCGTCCATTGCCCTCGTGGGCTTTGCGGTCGCGGAAGCGATGGTGCCAGATGATTGGAGTTTAGGATCGATGAGGTTGTATGTAGGAAATTTGTCGTACTCCACTACCCAAGACACCTTGCAATCCGAGTTTGGTGCCCATGGTCCGGTGGATGAAGTCGCCGTAATCACCGACCGCGAAACGGGCCGACCACGTGGATTCGCATTCGTCACGATGTCGAATCCCGATGATGGCCGCTCTGCTATCGAGAGTCTGAACGGTCGAGAGGTGGACGGCCGGACGATCACCGTCAACGAAGCCCGCCCCAAAGCCGAACGACCTCGCGGTGGTGGTGGGGGAGGACGCTGGTAGAAGTTTGATGTTTGATTGTTGAAGTGTGGAAGCTGAACACCCTGTCTGTCATTCCGGCCGCACCGGGAAATCTGATGCGTCGTCGAGAATGCGCGGGTAGCTGGCGTGAGCCCTGTGTTGCATGGCAACACGGCTGCGCCAGTGGTGTGAGAAGTTAGATATGTGAAAACAAATTGTTGAGAAGTCTCAAGCTGAAACTTCAAACTTCAACAATCAAACTTCACACATCCCCTACGCAGGTTGAAGCTCTGCTTTTCGTTCGGCAACAATCTCTTCCTGAATGTTACTTGGCACAGGCTTGTATTTGGAAAGCTCCATCGTGAATGTGCCTTGACCTTGTGTCATACTTCGCAGGTCAGTCGAGTAGCCAAACGTCTCGGCAAGAGGCAGATCAGCAAGGATTCGGCAGACGCCATCAAAAACGTCCGTGCTGGTAACCATGCCACGTCGGCTGGCCAAGTTGCCCACGACGCTACCTTGGAACTCTTCAGGACACTCGATCTCCGCCAGCATGATGGGTTCCAGCAGTGCTGGTTTCATCTTGGAGAACTGCTCGCGAATCAGCTCTTGAGCCGTCAACATGAATGCCATGTCGGAACTATCCACGTCGTGATAGGTACCATCGTCGAGCACAAACTTAAGATCGACCACCGGGAAACCAGCCACGGGGCCTTTCTCCATCATTTTCTCGACGCCCTTCTTTACAGCAGGAATGTACTGCTTAGGAATGCGACCGCCGGTGACATTATCGACGAATAGCAATTCGCCCTCGGCCTCTTCGCGATCTTCGTCGTCCATCGGGCCCATGGAACCTACGATGTGACCATACTGACCAGAACCACCCGTCTGCTTTTTTCGTTTATGATCGAAATTGCAGGTGACGGTTGCCGACTCGCGGTAACTCACCTTCGGAGCACCCACCTCGACATCCACGCGATACTCGCGACGAATACGCTCGACGTAAATTTCCAGATGCAACTCGCCCATACCGGCGATCACGGTTTCGCCCGTCTCTTCGTCGGTAAAGACGTGGAACGTAGGATCTTCCTTGCGGAAACGTTGCAAGGCTTTCCCCAGACGGTCGGTGCCGTCGCGGGTCAGCGGGTTGATCGACATCTTAATCACCGGCTCGGCGACGAAGATGTTCTCTAGGTTGCAATATTTGTGTTCGGAACTGTAAGTATCACCACTAGCACAATCGATGCCCATGATCGCCACAATATCGCCCGCAGTGGCTTCGTCGATTTCTTCTCGCTTATCACTGTGCATCTTCATCACGCGGCTAAAGCGATCTTTCTTGCCGGTGCGTTGATTGTAATACGTTTCGCCCTTCTTCACGGTTCCCTGATAGATACGGGTAAACGTCAGCTGGCCAAATTCGTCGTCGACGATCTTGAACGCCATACCAACGAACGGCTTGTCTGCGACATTCTCCAGCTCGATCTTCTCTTCGGGATTGCCATGCTTGCTGGCTTTCACGACTCGGTCGAGAGGACAGGGCAGATAGCGATTGATGGCGTCCATCAACGGCTGCACGCCTTTGTTCTTATAGGCAGAGCCCAGATAAACAGGGGTAAAACCTTGGTTAATCACCGCATCGCGGATAATCTTGTGGGCCAACTCCAGCGGCACTTCTTCCTCACTCAGAAGTAGCTCCATCAGTTCGTCGCTGTACATCGACAAGGCTTCGAGCATGTGATGCCGGCCTTCTTTGGCTTCTTCGAGTTGATCGGCAGGAATCTCTTCTTCGCGGATGGTCTCACCCTTAGCGCCATCAAAGTAAATTGCCTTCATGGTTAGCAAGTCGATCACGCCTTCAAAGTCTTCTTCGGCACCAATCGGAAGCTGCATCATCACGGCATCGGCATGCAGCTTGTCGCGGACTTGATTTGTCACCGAAACAGGATCGGCACCTGTGCGGTCCATCTTATTGATGAACGCCAATCGCGGAACGTTGTATCGCTTCATTTGGCGGTCGACCGTCATCGACTGCGATTGCACACCACCAACCGAGCATAGTACGAGCACGGCTCCGTCGAGAACGCGCAGGCTGCGCTCCACCTCAACCGTAAAGTCAACGTGGCCCGGGGTATCGATCAAGTTGATCGAGTGGTCGTTCCATTCCAAACTGGTGGCGGCACTGGTGATGGTAATGCCACGCTCCTTCTCCAGTTCCATGTGGTCCATCGTTGCACCATCGCCACCTCCGCGCACATCCTCAATTTTGTGGATGCGGCCAGCGTAATACAGGATGCGCTCACTGAGGGTCGTTTTCCCTGAATCGATGTGAGCCGAAATACCAATGTTGCGAACTTTGCGAAGGTCCATGTCGTTTCTTCAACCTCAAACGAACAACTAATAAACGTCTAGTGGTTCAAAAATTAATAAATCGCACATCGCACCAATGCAGATGTGCTAAAAATTTCTTCAGGGGGCACTTCGAAGCGGAAATGCTCCAAGCGCTTTACTAAGAAAAAGGGCGGTTCCTCACGCCCTGCCTCATAGGTGGGACAGCCCTGTATTGTCTCCTGTACACTATCAGATTTCTAGTGCAAATGGTCAATTTCACGCTAATCTAGTGCCTATATCACGGTAGCTAGTCTTAGGGGTTTCAGTAGATTAGGGATCGCCCGCAATAGTGCAAAGAGCGATTTCACTACTGAATTGTACTCACGACGAGCTAATATAGGATGAAGGCGGTCGTCGGCGCGGTGCTATCGTGCCTTGTGAGAGCCATTCAGAATCGCGTTAACTGCTTACCAGAAAATCAGATAGGCAATTCTATGCCTGAGTCCGCTCAAGACAACCCAGCAGATAGACCTGAGATCGCCAATCTGCCAGGGGAACCACCGGCTGCCACCGCCTCTCAGTCGAAAAGCCTCCCTTCGCGTTGGCCATGGACAACTTTTCTTTTGCCGATGCTCGTTTATATGGTCGTCGGCAGTTTCGAACCAACGCCTCCGGAAGAGGACGCCCCGCCCGTTGCGGCGTCCCAATCTGAAACCTCGGAAACTACGCAGCCCTATTTCCCGCCGGAGCCCTCAGGATTCCTGCCGGAGATACCCTACGAATATTACCCCTGGGTCTACACGGCAAAGATCGCGCTCACACTGATCGCGATGTTGGCCGTTAGCAGCGGTTATCTGGCATTTCCCTGGAAGTTTAGATGGCTAAGTATCGTAGTGGGCGTTGTGGGAGTCGTATTGTGGATTTGGCTGTGCCAACTGCAACTCGAAGTAAAAATTCTGGGGCCGGTGGACCGCTTTCTTGGCAACTTGTTGCTGACGTTCGAAGAAGACGAAACTCCCGGCATCGGACTCATGAACCTCATCGGCGCCGGCGAACGTCCCGCCTTTAATCCGCTCGAGCACTTAGCAGCCACGCCCGTTTGGGCTTATCTGTTTCTAGCTATTCGCTTCACTGGGTTGGCACTGATCGTGCCGGTGATCGAAGAGTTCTTCCTGCGCGGATTCATTATGCGTTACGTTGTAGAACCACAATGGTGGAAGGTCCCTTTCGGCGAAGTGAACCGCATGGCGGTGATCCTCGGCACGGCGATCCCTATGCTGATGCATCCCGGCGAGCTGCTAGCCGCCTTTGTGTGGTTCAGCATGGTCACCTGGCTGATGGTCCGCACCCGCAACATCTGGGACTGCGTCATCGCCCACGCCGTGACGAATCTGCTACTAGGCATCTACGTGGTAGCGACAGGCAACTGGCAGTTGATGTAATGCGTTTGAACGCTATGGCGCGATTGCATAGAGCGGTTACCCCTCAATGGCCAGGATTCGATTCGCTCGAAGAATCGCTGCGTGCCTCTTCTGGTTTTATTTACGTGAACTGTGCTGAGTGTCTCACGCCTTGGGCATTCCCCGAAGGGGATACATACCGTAGCCCAGGGTTGCGGCGCAGCCGCTACCCTGGGTATGTGAAGGCGAAGAAATATACCCTGAAAGGGTTTCACAAGATGTACAACCCCTTCAGGGTAGAGGGTAGAGATGATGTCGATTGGGACCCAGGGTAGATCGCTCCGCGATCAACCCTGGGCTACTGTATGTAACGCCTTCGGCGTATCTCAGTGACCTAACTACCTCAGGCTTCATGGTCCTAGGCGAGTTGCAAACCCCGGGTTTTCTCAACTCCGACGATCGAAGAGGCAGTCGGAAGCGATAGGATTGCAGTGTGAAAAGAAGTCTTGTTAGTCGCTTCGGGAATGGAAGGCGAAGAGAGAGATGAATGCCATAGTGAGCCAAAGCGGAGCGGCGGCTGATCGATCCTCTCCTATTGAGAGCCTGCCCAATCGGTGGGCCTAGCAGCGCCACCCTACCGTTTTCTCTGTGGTAGACATTTTTTTGTCTACTCTTGAGAACTGTGGAAGAACCTAAGCGAATTCGAGATCACTTCTACTGATCCGAAACCTCATATGCCGCTTGGGCGATATCCTCGGGCATTTGCTCGAAGAACGGAGCTTCGACCTCGTAGCCTGCCAATCGCGACTCGTACATGGCGCGAGCATCGCTTGGTGCAATTTCAATCACCTCACGCATGGTCTTGGCTGCCTCTTCGTACTGGCCATCGCTAGCCAATGCCGCTGCCAGAGTGTCGAGAGCAATGTGTCGCTGGCCGTAACCAAACTCCAGCGCCTGTTGGGCACCCCGAATGGCATTGGTCGGATCGCGAAAACGTGGATCGGGGCATGTTGCCAATAGCCAGGCACCGTTGCGATAGGCGTGGGCGAATTCCGTGTCGAGATCGATCGTCTGAGCGTAGTCCGAGAGGGCACTGCGATAGCTGCCCATGTCGGCCAGCAAATCGCCACGACTGCAGTACAGTTCAGGATTCTCAGGATCGAGTTCGATCGCCTGGTTCAAACTCTTAAGTGCCGCTTCGCGTTTTCCTAGCTGATGATAGGCTCGACCCAAACCAAGATGAGCATGCAGCATTTGATTGTCTAAGGAGCATGCCTTCTTGTAATCGTGAATAGCTAAATCGAGATTGCCCGCTTGAACGTGCAACGTAGCCCGATTGCTATAGGCCTTGGCAAACATCGGATTGAGCTCGATCACATGATTGAAGCTACGCAGTGCCTCAGCCAATTTGCCTTGCTCGGCAAAAGTGACGGCCCGATCGTGCAAAGCTTGCCAATCGTTGCCACCACGGGGCTCGGTAGGAGTGACGACTTGCCGTTGCGAATTGGCGGCCACGGCCACAGGGGCCAGTGCTACCGGTGCCTCAGCAAACGTGTCGTTCATCGGCATCTCGAAGACGTCAATCACTTCTGGCTCGGGCTCGATTGGTTCGAGACGTTGCTGGGCAAGTTTTTGCTCGGCACGCTCGGCACGCAATTTTTGCTCCGCGATCTCGTTGCGGAGTCGCTGTTGCACCAAGGTGGTTTGACGCTGTTGGGAAATTCGCTCAGACCGCAGTTTCTTAGCAAGTGCTTCGGCTTCGATTTTCTGCTCGGCTTGTTGTACGCGAAGTTTCTGCTTGGCCATCTCCGCACGCAACTGTTGCTCTGCTTCCAAAGCACGCTGCTGTTGCTCGTTTTTCTCGGCGATTAGCTGAGACTCGAGCTGCTTGACTCGGATCTGATCGCGTTCTTTGATCGCCCAACTGTGTAGCTGCAAAGCAAACATCAGCTGGTCACCCTTCGCGCCCAACCCCTCAGCCGTGTTGCAGATGACGGCGATTTCGTTGAACTGCTTTTCCGTGGCGGCCGTCTGCGATAGCTGATGAGCATGCACTAACATCTTCGCAACCGGATCGGAATCAACCGGCTTGGGTTGCTGCTTACGAACTTTGGCCACCTTCCGCGGCTGCTCAGTTGCCTTGGCAACGGGCTGCTCGCTGGAGGCCGGTTGCACACGCCGATCAATTCTGTTGGACGCAACTCTGGCGGGCGCGACGCGTGCGGCTTGCTCGGTTGCCGCGGGCTTGGTAGTTCTTTGAACCGTTTGGTTAGTTGATCTTTGCGAGTTCGCCTTGCTTGCAGGTCTGCTAGCAGTCCTGTTTAGCCTGGTACGTTGAGCTGGCCGTGTGGACTTTGCTCTCGATGTGGATTGTTTCTTGGAAGTCGTTTGATCCACGAATACCAACGTGCCTGCCGCGGATCCCGTCTTTGTTTTTTTTGCCTTAGGTGCGGAGGCCTTTGACGCAGTCACCTTAGCTTTTGCCTGCCCGTCTGACACGACCACGGTTGTAGGCTCAGCAGCATGGGCGCTGTACACCAATGCCGACAGGCTCAGCAGGAAGAGGGACGAAATTCGAAATGATCGGGAGTTTTCAATCGCGGACATGCTTCTGGTATTCGCTATGCGGAATTGAGGGGGTTAAAACCTGTAGCGGAGAACGCCCGGAAACCAGACGCCTCGGCCATAGGTATCGACCACGCCCGCAAAGCCTCTGCAATCAAAAAACTCAGATTAATCAGAAGAAATTATCTATTCCCCCCACCTAGCCGCGGTCCTTGGGCCGCGCCCCTCGACTGCTAGCAGTACCGCAGGGGCAGTTCGTGATGCTCGACGAGGTGAATGACTCGGTGCCGTTGGTTCTTATGCCTTCGCAGACTGCACCGCAGACGGAACGCCATAGTCTACCCGCCGTTGTGGGCGGTCCGTCGTTCTCCGGAGGCAAGTGTGCCTCCGGCTGCTTTGTGAACTCAGAGTTTAGATAAGCCAGACTACGTCAAGCACTCGGTCGCGTCATCGAATCGGGATCGAGCAGCCCGTCTAGTTCGTCTTCGGGCAAAATATCTTGATCCAAGCAAAGCTGCCGAATCGTTTGGCCTGTTTTGAATGCTTCCTTGGCTAGCGCTGCCGACTTCTCGTATCCCACCTTCGGTGCTAGCGACGTCACCATCATCAGCGACTGGTCGATCAGCTCGCGGCAACGCTCTTCGTTCACTTCTAAGCCGTCCAGCAACTTGTCGACGAAGATGCTCGAGACATTCGCCAGCAATTTTACCGATTCCAAGAACGCGTCGATCATCACCGGCATCGCCACGTTCAGCTCAAACACGGAACCGACGCCGCCTAGCCCGGCGGTGGTGACCGTCGTGTCGTTGCCAATTACGCGGCAGCAAACCTGCATCACCGACTCGCAGATCACCGGGTTGACCTTCCCCGGCATGATGGAACTTCCCGGTTGGGTGGCAGGGAGGGAGAGTTCGAAGATGCTGCAGCGAGGACCACTACCAAGATGGCGGATATCGTTGGCGATCTTGGAAAGCGAGACCGCGATCGTCCGCAGTTCGCCGTGCGCACCAACAAAGGCATCTTTCGCTGCTTGTGCCTCTGGATGGTTTTCTGCTTCCTCAAACTTCTCGCCAACTCGATTTGCCAGCGATTCGCAGACACGACGTGCGAACTCCGGATGCGTATTAATCCCCGTGCCCACGGCTGTTCCACCGATGGGCAGATTCCCCCGCAGCCCCAATGCCAATTCTGCGCGGGCAACAGCATATTTTGCTTGCGCCGCGTAGCCGCCAAAAACCTGACCCACACGGATCGGTGTGGCGTCCATCAGATGGGTGCGGCCAATTTTGACGATACTATCCCACTCGGCAGCTTTTGCATCGAGCGCCGCATGCAACTTTTCAATGGCAGGGATCAACTCGTTTTTCAAACTCAACACAGCCGCAATGTGCATGGCGGTAGGGAACGTGTCGTTGCTGCTCTGCCCCATGTTCACATGATCGTTGGGATGCACAGCACCCTCGTCACCCTTCGCACCAATGCCAAAGCCGAGCTTTTCATTCGCCAGATTGGCAATCACCTCATTGGCATTCATGTTGGTCGACGTGCCCGACCCCGTCTGATAGATATCCACAGGGAATTGCGAATCGTGCTTGCCTGCGGCCACTTCCTCGGCCGCAGCCACAATTGCCTGGGCCCGTTTCGCGTCGAGCTTATCCAAATCGCGATTCGCTTCCGCGCACGCAGCCTTGAGATACCCGAAGGCATGAATCACTGCCGCTGGAACCGGCTCATGGGCAACAGGAAAATTATCCACTGCCCGCGCGGTCGAAGCTCCATACAACGCATCGGCAGGCACTTGCATCTCGCCCATCGTGTCGCGTTCGGTGCGAAATTCACTCATAGCTCAGTCATCCTTATTCTGCCACCTATTTCCCCTCCCCCGTCTGCAGGGGAGGGGCGAGGGGAGGGGGCATTCTAAATCCAAAGTTGATTCAACTCTCTTGTTTCACTCTTCTAGCTTCGCCACTCAACTCGGCCAATCATCGACCATCACAGTGTCGTCGTCTTCGTAGGTAGGTGCGCAGCAACAAAGGAACCTCAGTGTCTCGGCGCCGATATTTGTGATTTGATGTCGTGCCCCGGGTGGGATCGCGATCGCATCGCCTGGGCCTACTTCTTGGGTGTCATCCTCTACCTGCACACGTCCGCGGCCATCGGTCAGGTAGTAGATCTCTTCGCACTTGGGGTGGTAGTGCGGGGCCGTGCTGGCACCGATCGGTAATCGCGCCTCGGCCAGGCTTTGATTAACAATTACCGAATTGCGATGGGCCAGCAGTTCGCGGATCTCCGAGCCATCTTTGGTTGTAGACGCCGGAACTTCGGCCAAGTTCTTGATATCCATGGCGGCACTTTGTGGGAGCGAAGGCGAGGCATCCAATAAGCGCCCAACCTACCGCCAGCGGCCATCCAGGACAATGGCCGACTCGATTCCAAGAGAATCAAACCCAAAGATTTTCGCCAACCACTTATGCTGCGTCCGACGCTGGAGGCGAATCGAGATGGACGTCCATCTGTGGATACGGGATGCCAATGCCAGTCCGATCCAACTCCACTTTCACCGAGCGAATCAGTGCCTGTTTGGCAATGCCGAAGTCCTTCTGCCGGGCCCAAGCCCGAACCTCCCAATCGACGCTCGATCCCCCTAGGCCGGTGATTACAGCCGCGGGCTCTGGGTCGTCGACCACTTCGGCCACAGCCGCAATCGCACGTTCTAGCGCTTGACGAGTTTCATCAATGTCCGCTTCGTAAGAAGCACCCACCGGCACATCGACACGCCGCCTTGGGTGGTAGGTAATGTTTTCGATTACCGAACCATAGATCTCACTATTGGGAATAATCATCCGCCGTCCATCGAACGTATCGATCTCCGTTGTGAACAGCGCGATCTCGTTCACGGTGCCTAGGATGTCCGCAATCTTTACTACGTCACCCACCTTAAACGGGCGGAAGATGAGCAACATACCGCCGGCCGCAAAATTCGACAGCGTGCCTTGAAACGCCAAGCCAATCGCCAAACCTGCGGCACCCAGCACGGCGGCGAAACTGGTAGTATCGATCCCAAAATAGCTAACGCACGTTAGCCCCACGAGCAGCAGAATCAGCCATCGCACGAGCTTCGCCAGAAATTTGCTCAGTGTCTCGTCAAATCGTATCCGCGCCAGGCCCCGACGCACCAATGCGGACGCCCAGCCAGAGATGGTCCAAGCCAGAATCATCAGCACCAATACGAACGCTACTCGCAAGCCGTAATACTCTGCTACGTAAATCCAATCCGTCGTCGATAGATCGGTGAAATGCAATTGACGAATATTCTCTAACGCCGCCGCACGTACGGCATCGGAGTTGGTGGGATTCACTTGGCCGGCCACCTGGGCACCGGCAGCGGCTGATTTCTCTGCAGCTTGAACTAGCAAGACAGTGTTCATTTCTCGTTCTCTATAGACATACAGACAAACTAGGGGATCACATCGAGCGTTGTGTACCGAGACCCCAACCCCCTGTCGAGATCAGCTTGCCCTGCTAGCAGTGATCGAAGTTCTTCTTGATGCAGGAGGGGCGGTACTGGCTGTGCCTGTGCATTGGGGTTGTCAAAACTTCTCCCATAGCAGCTTGATCTTGCCCGCGGAAATTGCTTGCAACTATGATCCCCCCATGGCGAAGAAAGACACCAGCACCGGCGCTGCCCACGACAAGGACGAATCGGAAAACGATTCGGGCGGTCGATTCTCCCTGCATCGTCTCTCGGCTGCCTTCGCTCGCCTTACTAGCAACGAACCTCAGCCGGCTTCGACCGACGAAGTTGCCGATCGTCTGGACAAAGTCGACTCGCTCTCGGACTACGATGAAGTGGGCGAGGTGGTTTCTCCGCGAATGATTGTCGAAGGCATGCTGTTTGTCGGTTCCGAAGACAGCCGTCCGATCACCAGTCGCCAACTAGCAACGTACATCCGCGATGTTTCGCCTACCGAAGTTGACGCACTCGTTGAGGAACTCAACGACGAGTACGAACAGGCGGGCACTGCCTACCGCATCATTAGCAATGGCCCGGGCTACCAAATGCAGATTGCTGAGGAGTTCAAGACAGTCCGGAGAAGATTCCAGAGGCCGGTGCGGGAAGTTAAACTCACTCCGCAATCGATCGAAGTGCTTTCCATCGTGGCCTATCGCCAGCCGATCACCGCGGAACGGGTCAACAAGCTGCGCGGTTCGCGTAGCAACACCTTGCTCAACCATCTTGTCCGTCGGCAACTACTTCGGCTGGAAAGGGCAGAAGAGAGTGTGAAAAAGCCAAGCTATCTCACCACAGACAGATTCAACCAACTCTTCGGCATCGCCAGCCCCAAGGATCTGCCGAGCAGCGAAGATCTAGACGACCAGTAGTTGCAGAGTGTCGACGCAGCGCGAGAGCCTACTACCTAGCCGGAGGCACACCTGCCTCCGGCGCCCCGCGGACCGCCCACCACGGCGGGTAGACTATGGCGGTCCAGCTAATCTTCACCCCTTCAACAAGCCAAACTGGACAGCGAGTCGTCCGCCCTCTATCTAGAGTAAGTGCCTACTAGCTCTGAACTTACGCATTTTGGGTCGTTTTTCGCCCTGACTCCAAGCAAGCAGGCTGCTAGAATCTCCCGCTTCCCCATTGGATAATTAAATAGCTGCCAGATACCTGCCCGAGGGCTTTCATCGCTACGCACAGTATTACCTCTCCCAAACCTGTCAGCGGAATTCCCGCCCGATGACTGTGCCCATCCCTCGCTGGTCGATTGACTCGCTTCACCCCATGGCAAATTTCAGAGCAAACTACCACGGTGCGTAGCATCTTATTCTCAAGGTTGGCAAATGGTCGATGCAGTGAAATCTGAATCTCCTCAACTCGCAGCACTACGGTCGGCAGTTCCTGCCGTATTGCCATCGCTGTTGATGTGCGACTTCGGCCACTTGGAGCGCGAGATTCGTCGCCTGGAAGATGCCGGCGCCAGTGCCCTCCACCTGGATGTGATGGATGGCCACTTCGTGCCCAATCTGTCCTTCGGATTGCCGCTGGTCGAATCCATTCGCAGCATCACTAACTTGCCATTGGACGTTCATTTGATGATCGCCAATCCCGCGGACTACGTCACTCGCTACGTCGAGGCGGGCGCCAACATGGTGTCGTTCCATATTGAAGTAACCGACGAGGCTCCAAAACTACTCGAGCAAATCCGCACTTCCGGTGCTGCGGCCGGGATTGTCCTCAACCCACCCACACCCGTCGAGCAAGTGCTTCCTGTGTTGGAACACTGCGACTTCGCTCTCGTGATGAGCGTGATGCCTGGCTTCGGCGGACAGAAATTCGACCCTGTCGCACTCGAAAAAATACAAACGATCCGCTCCTCGGCCAACGACTCCCTACTCATCGAAGTCGACGGCGGCGTGAACGACGAAACCATTCAGAATTGCGTCCGTGCCGGCACCGACTTACTGGTCGCCGGTTCGGCCATTACAGGCGGCGACGACTACAAGGCTAGTTTCCAACAACTTACCGACTTGGCCCAGGCGGCCGCCTAAACCCGAACACTATAGAAAGATGCGAAGATGCTGAAGGTTCTACTCATACGATCCGGCAACACCGAATACGAATGCCAAGGCCGCATTCAAGGCACGCTGGATGTGCCGCTGAGCGAAGATGGTCGCAAACAAGTCGAAGACCTGGCCGATGCCCTCCGCGAGCAGCAGATCGATATCCTGTACTACGGCCCCTGCCGGTGCGTGCAGCAATCCACCGAAATAGTTAATCAAAAATTGGATCTCAAAACGAAAAAGCTCGACGCCTTCCAAAACCTGGACCATGGCCTATGGCAAGGGATGTTGATTGACGATGTGAAGACCAAGCAGCCCAAGGTCTATAAGCAGTGGCAGGAGCGACCCGAATCGGTTTGCCCACCCGACGGCGAAACCGTGAAGCAAGTCCGCGAGCGGGTGCAAACAGCACTCACGAAGCTGGCCAAAAAGCACAAGGACGCCACAATCGGTATCTTAGTAGCCGAGCCCTTGATGTCCGTCATGCACAGCATGCTCGCCCAAGAAGCGGTTGCCGACTTATGGGGCAGCGACAATCAAGACAGCCCTCAGTGGGAACTCCTAGAAATGCCCGCCGAAGTGGCCGCGTCGTAACCCAGGCGAGCCTGCTTCAGCGCATGCAATAACATCGTGTCTGCCTCTCGGTTTGATCGAGCATTCACGCTTCCTAGCCGGAGGCAAGTGTGCCTCCGGCTAGCGGAAAGCGCCAAAGCGTAGGCCGCAAAGTTGCTCTAATACGCACATGCGGCACGCAACGCGGCAGTCGATTCGTGTGGCCTGAAAATTTGCTCGGTTCCGCCGAACTACGCACTATCGAGTGTCGAGAGTTACAACTAGAGCATTGACTCAATACCCGTTCCGGCTTGGGTTGGCGGTGTCTGCCAAGACACCGCAAAATCAATGCGGTGCAGCGGAACTCTAGCAACGTTCTTGCCCTCAACATGACCCGCTATTTAGCCTGCGACAGAAACTGCATTCATTGAACGCAATCACTCCCAATACAGCCGGTCGTAGCGGACAGTTGCTCAAGCAATTCAATCGCAACAACGATCGCGTTGCCAAATCGCTCGAACGTCTGAGCACCGGCAAGAGGATCAATCGCCCCGGTGACGATCCCGCCGGCTTTGTAGCGGCAGAGCAGTTACGCGGCGACATTGTCGACCTGCACGCGCAATCCCGCGCCGCCGCTGGGGGACGGTTTGAAGTTCGCATACGCGAGTCGGCCCTTTCCGAAGTTCAAGCGACGCTCCATGGGATTCGCGGCAATCTCGTCTCCGCAGCCAGTCCCTTGAATTCGGCAACCGAAAGTCGTGCCCTCCAACAAGAAATTGATGCCTCGCTCGATGCCATTGGTCAGATCGCAGATCGAGTTGAAGGCGTCGCCGATTCCACAAGTCTCAAGGAATTGCGCGAAACTGGCTCGGCAAACGTTATCAATGGGGACATCTCGGCGGCAACCGAATTGGTGGAAGGTCAGCTTGGCGGGCTAAGCCATTCCCGAGCTGCAGCAGGAGCCTATCAAAAAACGCAAACACTCTTCGAACAAATGCGCAAGGATCAAATTGCTATCAGCACGGAAGCATTGAGCCAGATCGAAGATGCCGACTTTGCCCAGGAGACATCAAACCTGGTGCAGGGGCAGATTCTCTCAAAAGCTTCGATCAATGCCCTGACGTTTGCAAACCGAGAATCTCTGGAACAGATCCAAGCGTTGCTAGAAGGCCTAGAAGAGGAATAGTCGCTCTGCAGGGCCAATCGATGGCCCACCCCACATTTCGTTCCCTCTGTATTCTCCGCGCCCTCCGCGGTAGACAAACAGAGTCTGTCGCCCTTTCAGGGCTATTGGTTGATGGTTGGAATCTTTGAACCCGGGCTGACGCCTCGGGCTATTCTCTGCCGCCCCTATCGGGGCTGACAGATATCTATTTCTAGATGCCTGCTTCAAGATCCATGCTTTTCCGTGTCCTCTGTGTCCTCCTGTGAATCAAAACTGGCAGTCACAATACCCTGGACTTTGCCTCCCTGTACCCATCCCGTCGCTGGCGTTCTGGGCTTGCTATTTCCCCTCCGCATTCCCTTTTCTCCCTTCACTTTCCACCCCCCTCTTTCCCCTTACAATTCGGTCGTCGCGCCTGATATACTATCTATCTAGCGAATTCAGTCGACTGAACCTTAAAAAAGCGTCCTGCAGGTGGCTTTACATAACGAGACCATGGCTATCGGTGAATCGGAAAAATCTGGCGACACGCTTAAACCCGCACGCGAAAAGCGTGGCGTGCCTGGCGGCCTCTGGCTGAGATGCAAGGATTGCGGGGCGATGATCTTCCGCAAGGAAGCCGAGCGGCTCATGAACGTGTGCCCCGAATGCGGGTACCACATGTATCTCTCCGCCAAGGACCGCATCAATGGCGTACTCGACGAAGGCACGTTTGAGGAATGGGACGGCAACCTGACGCCCATCGATCCTTTGGAGTTTGAAGACAAAAAGAAATACAAAGACCGACTCGTCGCTGAGCAAAAACGAACGGGACTACGCGACGCCGTATTGACCGGTTCCGGAATGATTCGAGCACGTCGGGTCGCGGTTGGCGTTACCGATTCGGCATTCATCATGGGCAGCATGGGCTCGGTCGTCGGCGAACGACTGACGCGACTCGTCGAAAAAGCGACCGTCGAAAACTTAGCTCTCATTATCATTAGCGGCTCGGGCGGTGGGGCTCGCATGCACGAAGGCATTTACTCGCTGATGCAAATGGCAAAGATATCCGCGGCACTGGCAAAATACGGAGAAGCTGGCGGGCTATTCATTTCGGTCCTTACCAATCCCACCATGGGAGGCGTCGCCGCCAGTTTTGCTTCACTCGGTGACCTGACCTTTGCCGAGCCGAAAGCGCTTATCGGATTTGCCGGGCCACGTACGATCAAAGCCACCATCCGCATTGAATTGCCCGAAGGTTTTCAGACTAGCGAGTTTTTGCTCGAGCACGGATACATCGATCGCATCGTCCCCCGCAGTGATTTGAAGAGCGAAATTGCCCGTGCGATTGACTATTGCGGTAAATAGCCACCGGGATTTTCCGTTTTCGGTTTTCCCATTGCATGAAAAACACAACATCTGATGTAACGGGATAGCAATCATACAAGATGTGCTCGCCTCGCTTTCCTCTCTAAGAATTGGCCACGCGCATGGGAATTTCCTCTTTTTTTAAATCGATTCTCGAAGGCGGCAAGGTCGACATCGGCCGACGCTACGAAATTCTCCGCGAAGCCGTCTCCGGCACCATGAGCAAGTTCTACATGGCCAGAGATCGGGAAACCGAGCAAATCGTTGGGCTCAAGATTCTCGACAAGGATAAGACCGATCAGCTCGAGATGCGATTTCGCGGACTGGAGAAACCCACCGAAGGGCAAATCTCCATGTCCATGGATCATCCCTATATCGTCCGTACGCTTGGACATGGTATTACCACAAAGGGCGAGCAATTCGTGGTCATGGAGTTTCTCGATGGCCCGGGGCTCAACTCGCTAATTATCGGTCGGAGCGAGAAACTCGATGGAAATCGACTCACTCTCATGCGGCAAGGTGCCGAGGCTCTGATGGCAGTTCACGAGGCTGGGTACATTCACCGCGACGTGTGCCCCCGCAATTTTGTCTGTGCCCCGGAAGCCGACTCGATGAAACTCATCGATTTTGGCCTCACGGTCCCTTCCCGCAAGGAGTTCATGCAGCCGGGAATCCGTACTGGCACGCCCAACTACATGGCTCCGGAAGTCGTTCGCCGCAAGACAACCGATCAACGGCTCGACATCTTTTCCTTCGGGGTTTCGATGTACGAGATGTTCTCGTTCAATCTGCCCTGGCAGAAAGGCAGCGGAGATGGATTGGCCGCGATGAGCCACGGGCAAAGCGAGCCGACTCCGCTGGACCAATGTTGTCCCGATATTAACCCCAAAATCAGCGCCGCCATCCACAGGTGTTTGATTTCTGAGCAAGAAAATCGATTGCAGTCGATGAAGCAGTTTTTGTCGGAAATCTCGAGCGTGAAGTCCGAAACTGCCACGTCCTAGCCGTTCATCAAACTCAATTAGCTAATTCGCTGGTTAAACGCGTATTTTTAGGGGAGGCTTAGCTATGGTTGGCCGGATTCTTACTGCGTCTGTACTCTCTGCCGTCCTGATGTTCATGTGGGGCTTCTTCTTTTGGGGCCTGGCAGATATGGGCTCCAAACTAATGGAGCCCTTGCCCGCGGAAGAGGACGTCACCGCAGTTTTAAGAAGCAAGCGAACGCCGACCGGCATGTACGTCTATCCGATGCCCGTCGACCCGAGCCAAGAAGATGCCCACGCAGAGTGGGAACGCAAGCACGAGGAAGGCCCGATTCTACAGATGGCCTATCGAGCCGAAGGCGGGCCCGTGATGTCGCCGGCCGTAATGGGCAAAGGGCTCGGCCACTATTTCGTAGTGGCATTGCTCACTTCAATCTTGGTGTCGCTTGTCGTAGATCGTTTCCCTAGCTATGCAGGGCGCGTGGGATTTGTTTTACTGGTGGGACTAATCTCTGCCGTCTGGGCCAATGGGGGTGACGCTGTCTGGTGGTTCCATTCGTTGCAGTACAGTCTCGGTAACTCCGCCTACACGCTGGGAGCAGCCCTCGTAATGGGCCTCGCCACAGCAGCGATCATCAAACCCAAGCCTGCGTAGCGAGCCGACTTGTCCCCAAGTCGGTGCACTGCGGGCAGGGACGCCACGGCTCACTAAGCATTAGAGCGCAGGGTGAACCTGAAACGGGAACTGGCTCGTGATTGCAGAGTCATGTTTGTAGATGATCACATCTGGCCGCAATCGCGTGCCTGTCCCCATTTCAAGCGGCGGCTACCAATGGCCCGTCAAAAAAGGGACAGGCACGACGACACTACGTGCGCGAAGGGGCCCAACCGAATTCGTGCGTCGAGCCAGTCCCTTTTTTGACTACCAACACTGCGGTGTGGTACTAGTGGCCAAAAAGTGCTTTAGCAATTGGCCACGCGGGCAGTTAGAATTCCTCCTGTCACGTCGGCCAATGTTTGCGGGGATCGGTTGATAACAGACTGCGATGGCCAAGGAACTTCCGTGTGGGATACTGCCCGGCCGGCACCCAAATGCGGTAAGTCTCTTCGCTCGCGAGATCGCAGTGCCCCACCCGCAACACGTCGTGCGTCGACAAATCGGAGCTTCGAGCTAGTAGAAGAGGGGCCCCTCTTTTTTCAATCTCTTTAGGTGCTGCCGAGAAATACTCACTCAATCCAACCACCGCCCAGGGTGCGCGGACCATCGTAGCAAACCACCGCTTGACCTGGAGTGACGCCGAACTGAGGTTCGTCGAAGTTTACGGCGAGACGTGCATTAGACAGGATTTCAACGGTGGCAGATGCCGGAGGCGAGTTGTATCGAATCTGTGCCAGGCAGCGAGTGGGAACATCTTCTATCTTTACGAGCCAATTGCAATTAGCTGCGGTTAAAGCTGTTTGGCCCAATTCCTCACGATCTCCCAATACAACACGACGCGTATCTGGTTCGATACGCACAACGAACTTCGGTTCGCCAAGCGCAACACCCAACCCCTTGCGCTGGCCGACGGTAAAACCTTCGATGCCTTGGTGCTGTCCGACGACGGTGCCATCAGTCGTCACCAATTCACCCCCCGTATCCAAATCATCGACGCGGCTGCGAATAAACTCGTCGTAACGACCGCTGGTGACGAAGCAGATTTCCTGGCTATCCTTTTTTTCAGCGACGTTTAGACCAAGGGTCCCAGCAATGCGGCGAATCTCGGGTTTCTGAAAACTGCCAACAGGCAACAGCATCCTTGGCAACAATTCACGACGAATTCCGAACAACACATACGACTGATCTTTGCCATCGTCGCAGCCGCGGAGCAGGGCCGAGGATCCGTCGTCAGAGGCTTGGAGTCTCGCATAATGACCAGTAGCAACAAACTCGGCTTCGATGCTGTCGGCATAGTCGAACAGCTTGCCAAACTTGATCCAGTTGTTGCACTGCACACAGGGATTCGGAGTCCGCCCAGCCGTGTATTCGTCAACAAAGTAATCAATAATACGAGTGAATTCTTCGTTCAAATTAAGGGCATAGAACGGAATACTCAGCCGGTCGGCCACCCGGCGTGCATCCTCAGCATCTGCGGCCGTACAGCAACCCTGCTTGTGGTCGAGCCGATTAATAATTGGCAACTGCGAAGCCTGTCCTTCGCTTTCACAAGCTACAGGCGACTGCTGACCGTGGCGCATAAATACGCCGACGACTTCGTGGCCCGCCTCGCACAGGAGATGGGCCGCGACGCTTGAATCAACGCCTCCAGACATTGCTAGAACTACACGTGCCATAAGGAAAGTCTAAGGCGACTAATGACCCATGTCCAATCGAGTATGTCCAATGCCATAAGCGTCTAGTTAACGGGCGTTGGTCATTCGGTCCTTGGTCATTTACCTTTCCAGGGCCTCGCAACTCAGTCTGATGTTGCTTATATTGCTTTTTAGTAATTCAACGAATCTATCTATCGGAGTCCCGACATGGCACTGGAAAAGGAATGGCTTGATCGCGCCGAGGCGATTCGCACTGCTTTGGTCCAGTTGCGGGACTCTCTTTGACTGTGCGACTAAAGAGTCGCAAATCGCGGCCATAGATCAGGAAATGGCAGCACCTGACTTCTGGAACGATCAAGAAGCTGCGCAGGAGAAAGTCGGCGAGCGGAAGTCACTATTGGCAATCGTCAAACCGATTACCGATGCACTTTCCGCCAGTGGCGACCTCTCTGCAATGATCGAAATGGCGGAGGAAGATGACTCCTTCGCGGCGGAGGTACCTGGTGAGGTTGAGCGACTGGAGCGTGATCTCGAGCAGTTGAAGCTACAAGCTCTTTTAAGCGGTAAACACGATTCGCTGGGGGCGATTCTCACGATCAATGCTCGCGATGGGGGCACCGACGCCAACGATTGGGCGGAGATGCTGCTCAGGATGTATTTGCAGTGGGCTCAGAAAAACGACTTTTCTACGTCGTTGATCGATCGGCAGGACAACGAAGAAGCTGGCATCAACAACGCTACGATTGCCGTTCGCGGTCCGATGGCATACGGCTATCTACGCGGAGAAAGTGGCATGCATCGTCTGGTGCGAATTAGTCCGTTCAACTCGGAAGGCAAGCGGCAAACTAGTTTTGCTGCCGTGGATGTGTCGCCAGAGATTTCTGACTCGACCGACATTGAAATCAACGAGGCGGACGTTCGGGTGGATACCTATAGAGCAAGTGGTGCCGGTGGCCAGCACGTGAACAAGACTGACAGCGCCATTCGGCTCACCCATGAGCCCACCGGCATCGTGGTGCAGTGCCAGAATGAGCGGAGCCAACATAAGAATCGTGCGACTGCTTGGAAGATGCTGCGGGCACGGCTGGCAAGGCAAGAAGAAGAGCAACGGGAAGCCGAGGAAGCAGCCAAATATCAGCAGCAAGCCAAAACAGGCTTCGGCTCACAAATTCGCAACTACTTTCTGCACCCCGACCAGCGGGTGAAGGACGCCCGTACGAAGTATCAGATGGGAAATTTTCACGCGGTACTGGATGGCGATATCCAGGGTTTTCTGGATGCTGTGCTGCGGTGGCGAGCTGGTCAACCTATAGAGGAATCGGCCGATTGAGCGACGTGAAACAAGTTGCGGCACTTGCCGCCATTGATGCTAACGGAACAGGTGCTTGGGCTGAATTCGCTCGCCACGGCGATCGCTACACACACCAACTAGTAGCGCAAGATAATGCCGGTGGTTCTTGCCCATTACTCACAGCAGTCGAAGACCGACTGCATCACGCTTGGCCATGCAGTCCCGTAACACAAGGGCTCAACATGGACGACCTACGCCGATACGATCCGGGAGATGCCCCCGCTGCAATGCTGATTGGTATGGCTGGCGATGGCCATTGGTCGATGACGGTCGAACGCGATCGGGACCAGAGCAAATGCGGGCTCGTGTTCGACGTAGCCTGCCGCGTCAAGAGTTTGCCGCCACGGCTCACAAGCACGTACCGCCTTGGCGAAGCTGTAAAAAGCACCAAAACCGCTGTGGGAGTTCTATTGGAATGTCATATAGGAAGCTACGAACTTCGCCCCGTGGCATTTAGTAAGAATTCAGAGTCTACATCGTGCCAGATTGAGCTCACCGCGACCGAAGTTTGCCTGGTTACGGAGATCACCTGGGAATCACCGGTCCCTGCTACCATCCAGTGGCGATACGGCCTGTGGAAGGTGTGATCAGGCGCAAGGCTTTGCTCTACAATTACTTGCGAACTGCTCCCATGATGACAGATTCTCGCTCGGCGGCTTGATCAGCTTCACCTGGAATAAGCCTTACTCCCCAATCTAGGGCAACAACCGAGGCGGGTTTCGAGGGAGTCTTCGGAGCCTAAGTATTACCCACAGGCTGCTGAATCTGGGTTCCCAATTGGGTAATTTGCCCCCTAATTTCATTGGACGAAATGGGAGCAATCGCCTAGAATAAGAAACAGTGCATGAAACAGTTTCTCGCCTCTGCTTGCTGATTTCTGGAATGGAAAAGAGCCTCATGTCCGCACCGTTTTCAAACGGCCGCTTGCGCCTGCTCCGCAGACTTATCTGTACATCCTCCCTATTGCTGTTGGCATTGTCATACGGGAGTGTTGCATCGGCTCAAGTCCCTGACTTACCTGGTTGGGATCTTATCTGGAACGATGAGTTCGACGGAACTTCACTTAATACTACGAACTGGACCGCACTCGATCGCAGGGACAGTTTCAACAACGAAAAGCAGTACTATCGACCCCAGCAGGTCACCATCGCAAATGGCAACTTAGAACTTGAAGCCATCAATGTTCCATTCGGTGGTAAGGCATATCAGTCTGGCTTGGTGACTTCCAACAATTTGTTCGGCCCCGGCCGGTTTGAAGCACGTATCGATTTGCCGACCTCGCAGGGCATGTGGCCTGCCTTCTGGCTAAATGCCAATCAAGTATCTTGGCCGCAGGGTGGTGAGATTGATATTCTAGAAAACCGTGGCAGCCAACCAGACTTGGTTTCTAGTGCCTATCATTGGCAGACAAATCCCGGCCCATGCTGCGACCAACATCAGTTCGTCTACGATGAGTACACGGCGCCCGGCCAACCGGTAAACTTTCACGATGGCTTCCACACTTACGCCGCGGAATGGGACGAAACAACCATTCGCTACTACGTCGATGACAATCTACATTTCACCGTTACCGAAACCCCAAATCGGCCCATATTCGAGACGGCAAAAAACATCATTCTCAATCTGGCAGTCGGCGGCGACTTTGGCGGCGACCCCGATGGATCGACGGTTTGGCCCCAGACAATGTATGTAGATTACGTTCGCTATTGGCAGCGGGAAGCCGCGCCTGATCCGAATACAGGACCCGAACCGGGAACCAACCTGCTGCTCAATCCGGGATTCGACATCGCAGGTGGTTCGCTAGCCGAATGGGACATCTTCGGAAACGTCATCCCCAACGTCTCTGCAAGTTCTTTCTTGTCGAACGACGGTACGCACGCCCTGAAAATCTTCGGACAGTTCAATGGCTCCAGCAATTCCTCGGGAGCCTCCCAAGGGACGGCTATCACTGGAGGTGAATCTCTGCGAGCTGTGGCAAGCACGCAATCTCCTTCGGTGGACACACTATTTGGCAAGAGCAACGATGTTTCGATGAAGATCGAATTTTATAGCTCTTTTGGTGCAGCTTATGGATCGAGTGCCTTTCTAGGGGAAGTGGTTGAATTGATCCACGATGGCTCCTCGCCAGAGAATATCTGGCTCAACCATGAACTCGAAACAACCGCACCAGCAAACGCGGTGGAAGCCCGGCTAACTTTTCAGTTCAACCAGCCTGGGACCGACAATGGCGCGGTCTGGATCGATTCGGCCGGCCTGTTCATCAACGGACTTGAGGGCGACTTCGACTCTGACAATGACGTAGACGGCCTAGATTTTCTCGCGTGGCAAACAGACCCTGGCAGCGGTTCCTTAGCCGATTGGGAAGCCAACTATGGCACGACCTCTCAAACTGCGTCGTCAGCCGCCGTGCCTGAGCCCTCAAGTTGCACGCTGGCCCTGGCTTTCGTTTGCTTGGCTTTGGGTAAGCGTCGCCGCGGCTAGAGTAGCGTCAGCCTCCAATGCCTATCCCGCCAACTTTTTCTCACCCGTGCTGTGATCTAGATATTGCGGCTTTTCCGTTTGCCGGCCCTCGATCTGCTTGAACTCTCGCACCCAGATGTTGCGGTAACGGACCGGGTTGCCATGATCCTGCAAAAAGATTGGCATCTTGGCCTCATGGGGTTCATACACAGAGGGACGTTCCCACAGGGTACGGCCCTTCAACTCGTAGTGATTGTGTAAAAGCACGCCATTGTGGATGACCGTCATATAGGCGGGAGACTCCAGCTTGCCATCCTCGGTAAACTTGGGGGCGGTGAACACAATATCGTACACGTTCCACTCCCCTGGCGGACGCATAGCATTGACCATCGGCGGCGACTGCTTGTAGATCGCTCCGGCCTGGCCATCAAAGTAGGTTTTGCTTTTGTAGGAATCGAGCACCTGCACTTCGTAGTTGCCCATCAGATAGATGCCACTGTTGCCGCGGCCCTGCCCCTCGCCTTGGGCGGGTACGGGCGACGACCATTCGGCATGTAATTGGCAATCGCCGAATGCCTGCTTGGACGTTATTCCCCCCTCGCCGACGATGGCCACTCCATCCTCGACCTTCCAATTGTCCGCTCCGTTCCATGCCGAGAGGTCTGTGCCATCGAATAGAATGATGGCGTCTGAGGGTGGGCCCCCTGGCTCTTTGGCGGGTTCGACAACCGGCGGTTCGGGCCATTGGATTCCAGGCAGATACTCGGTGTGTTGTGCCCAGCAACTGGCAGCGGGGCATCCCGTCAGTGTCGTGGAAGCGATTAAAATCACGAGTATGCGGCTATTCAACGGTGTGACTCCCAATGGGGGTTTCAATCGAGGACGTGGAGCAACAAACTTCTGAGGTAGTGATTATGGAGCGTCGAGCCTTCAGTCGCAAGGAAAAACAAGGCTGAAACCGCTGAGGAGTCATTGCCAAACAGCCCAAATTGCGGGACAATTCTCGGTTTGCCACAGAGGCTCTGTTCACCCCAAATTGGGAGCTTGCTGACTGCGATGATCTCGGCCAACATCGAAAAGATTAAAGAAGAATACACAGACAAGTATGTCGTGGTGGATGCCAACCGGCCCGAGTTGGCCCGTTTTCGCGATCACGTAGGGCAAGTGAAAACCGTCAACATGAGCGGTCGGGCCCTAGTCGAGTTCATGGAGTTCCACCTGAATATCGGTTGGCATGACATTGATCTGGACTATCTGAAGGTAGTCGACAAACCAGCGCCGCAAGAGAAAAAACCTGCGGCGAAGAAACCGGCCGCTAAGCCCGCTGCGAAGAAGGCAGCCCCAACAGGTGAGAAAAAACTTTCACCCTTGGAAATGGCTCGTGCTCAGGATTTAGGCAAGAAAGACGATGCTGGGGCCAAGAAAGACGCACCGGCAGCCAAGCCCGCGGCGAAGAAAAAGATGTCCGTTGCCGAGATGATGGCCGCGGCACGTGCTGAAACTAGCGGCGGTGCCAAACCAGCAGCAGAAAAAGCGCCGCCGGAGCCGGAAGAAACCCCCGAACCCGTAGCCGAGGAACCAGCACCTGCTGAAGAAGCCGCCGAGGAAACCTCCGCAGCGGAGTCGGACGGTGGAGTGGTGAAAGTCGACAAGTCTTCGATGAGCGTCGAAGAGATGATCGCCTATTGCCGCGAGAAAGACGCTGAGTAGTCCCGGCGATCTGTCAGATCGCGGCTAGGGTCGAAAGCCCATTCAATTGCGGTTTTGTCTAGAACCATCCCTTTTGGTCAACCGCGTAGTCACGGTAGAATTCTGCGTCGCTCTTGGAGATGTAGATAATACCTTCGACCAAGCCCACAATGCCCAGTGGTGCCGCTAGGATTCCGCAGCTCAGTACGCTTCCCAGCAGCATGATCACACCCGCTGTGTTGAGACCGAGCACAAACTTGTGAATTCCCAATGCGCCGATCAAAATCCCGCACACGCCTGCAGCAATTTTTTTAGAAGCGAATGCCCGTACTTCGACTGAGTCGACCGATTCCATCCCCTCCGGCATGGCCGTGGGAATCGGTGCCTGCGATTTGCCGCCACACTCGGGGCAGTTGATATTCGCGCCGGCATGTTCCGAGGCGATTTCTAGTTTTGCGTTACAGTGGGGGCAGACGAGTTGCATGGCGACTCTCTTATGGGTGGAAGGCCATTCGACTTAGGCACTATAAATACCTCATTCTTGCCGCGAATTGAAGATGGGGGCCAATTTTTTCGCCAAGTACTATCAGCTCGAAGCGAATAAGAATTGCCCTGTTATTTGTTGGCAACATTTCACCGAGAACTCGGCTATACTAAATGCTGGTAACCGTTGCCTGCGGTTTGTCCGATGCCTACCTGGCGGAGGAGCTATCATGAATATCGAGCGTACCACGTTGCTGGCTCTTGGTTTTGCCGTCGGCATTCTCTCGAGTGCGTCGACTGCAGAGGCACAAATTTCCTCGCCCGCTACGACGCTACACACCTGGCGGCAAACCTCGCAAGGCATGAGTTCCAATGCTGCTCTGGCCTTTTATCGCGTGCGGAATGTGGGCTACCCCAATCGCCAGCAAGGCACCGGTGTCCCCATTGCCTTACAGAATCGAACGCTGTACTCCGCGCCTTACTATGCCATCACCCGACGTCGCGGCGTGGCAGCCACCATTGCCCCCGTTGCCCCGGTAACGGCACCTGCCCTGGGAGTAACCACGCGTCAGACCGGAATCGTCGCCAAGCCGTTTGTAAATCTCGAACGTCCCGCCAACGCGGTCGAGCGCTATTGGCCGTTGCTGCTGGAGGCGAGAGAGGATCGCCGGACGGGCTTGGTGATTTGGTCGTTGCCTTAGAGAGGCAAGAGTTGAGAGTCCAGAGACCAGAGTAGGTGATCTTGTTAAACTTGAAACCCTCTCCCCGCGTGCGAGGAGAGGGTGAACCGTGATTCAACGATTAGCCGGCGTCTTTCATTTTGGCCATCATCTCTTTCATCTTTTCTTCCATCTTCTTCGCTTCCACTTGCGAACGCTCGGCGTGCTTGTGGATATCTTCTACGACTTTGCTGTCGGGAGAAGTCACTAGCGTAATATTGCCGAAGCCCGTCTTGATGATTTGCTCTTTGGCACCCGCCTTGGTCAATTCCTGAAATCCTTGGCAAAAGCCGCACAAGTTTTCAGTCTGATTCTTCTCAGCAAGCTCGGCTGCCAAGGCATGCGATTTTTCGCACATGCCTTCGAACGTCTTACGGTGCTTCTCAGGAATTTGTGCCACCATCAACATGCCGCTGTCGATCTTGTGCGTTTCCCATTCCATCTCCTGCATCATCTCAGGATGCTTGGCCATGGGGCTACAAATTTGGCAATGTTCCATATCGAACCAACCAGCCTCGTGGTCATGCCCCTCGCCATGATGCTCTGCCCAAACTAACGAACCCGCGGCCAGTGCCACGCCAACCATTGCCAACAGTGCTACGCGTTTCATCGCATTCTCCTTCCAAAAAACCGAGTGGGAAATAAGCGGGGTTCCCTCCCGAAACAAGGCATCGATTATAACATTCGCAAGGCAAGATCAATGGCTAGGCACGTACAGTTTGCCGCAATGCCACGCTTGCCGAGAATCACCTGACGCGTTTGCGAATGCCCAGTGCCATGCCAACGCAAGCGACAATTAATCAACGATCGGCAAAGGCAATTTTCAAGACGGGTCCCGGAATGCAAGCAGTGGCCAGGGTTAGGGAGAGAACCACAAAGACACAAACGGCATGGAGAAGTGACCGGCAGCCCAAAAGCCCCGCCAGGGGCGGCAGAAAATAGCCAGGGGCGTCAGCCCCTGGACAGAGATGTTGAAAACACTATAGCCCTAAAAAGGCGGCAGTGTGAGGGAGGAACCACAAAGACACGAAGGGCACGAAGAGTGCGTTAGTGGGCAGATTCTGTAGGGTACGTGGAGTGGTAACGGAACGCACCTTGGCGGCGGGGTGAGTGGTGCGTTTCGATATCGCTTCACGCACACTACGGGCTATTCCCTTCGCGTCTACCAATCGGTTGTCTCTTGCAGATTACTTGCGGTGTCAACCGTTGGCATCATCGAAAATACTATTGTATGAATCAAGAATGACCTTTTCCTGTTCGTTCGTCAACTGCACGTCGACATGCTCTGCGATTTTCCCAAGTGCACGAAATGCAAATTTCCAGTATAGCATTAGCAGATGATTGCCATCATATCGAGGCATTTCTCGTATCCCTGTGAACGAGCAGTGAATTATTGAAGAGAGTTGTTTCTGCAATAGCTCAAACTCACCTTCCACACCTACCTCAATTGCGAGATTTCTCGTTGTGCCTTGATGCCAATACTGCGGCGGCTTTCTACTGTCGTAGTTATACTTCTTGCAGACGCGACGAAACTCCTGGTAAATGACATTTTCGACTTCTGCACGCTTACTGCTCTGGGATAATCTTGAAGAAAAATCAGTAGCTCTTTTATCAAATAGTCTTATCATTTTCACCCGCTCAATAATCGCAAAGTCAAGGTATCGACGCGCAATCTCCTCACCGGAGGATTCGTCATTTAGGATGTAGAGAATCTGGAGAGAAGCTTCATAAACTATACGTATTATCGAGGAGCCATCATAGGTCCAATCATATTGAGTACCCTGTTCTCGTAACAACATTAGTGTATTCCCAGAGAGAACAATGCGATGGTACAGTGCGTCACAAGCTGATGAGGTATCTCCGTTCTTTTTGGTTTCGTTAATCTTTTTAAGAATCTCGTTTCCAGTTGTGCTTAACCAAGCCATTAACTGCATCTCATTTAGTGCCACTGTCTCTCTTTCAATTTCTCTTTTGTTTTTCATGCCAAGCCATTTTCCAATCTACTAGAATATATCCACTACTATTGAAGTATATCTGAGTGCCACGTTCGTTTTCGTCCTAAATGGTATCTCAATCGTGCCGGCATTCGTCAGAAGACGTAACGGCGTGACTTTGCTACAAATGGTTATTTCGTTACGATGCACCACCTCCCGTCGCTGCGCGACCCAGGTAGGCTGGACGCCAACCTGGGCTACCCTGGGTTCGATCTTCTCTGTGCTCTCCGTGGCTCCGTGGTTTATTTCTTCCGTGCGTGGTGGCGATGGGGGTTGGTGGGGCACCGGCGATCTACCAGATCGCGGCTAAATACTGAGTACTAACAACTGACTACTGACATCTAGCACTGAGACCGCACGAAAAATCCCCGGTGCGAAGCTTGCGCTTCGCCCGGGGATTGGTAAGTTATCAAATCTTATTTGGGGCTGGGTCTTAGTTGTTTGGGTTTCGGGGGTGCCTTGCGTTGCTGTGGCAACGCGGCTAACCCTAGTCTCTAGTCTCTAGCTCCTAGCCCCTACCGCATCAATACATGTCGTCCATGCCGGGGGCGGCGGCGCCCTTTTTGTCCTTCTTCGGAGCTTCGGCAATCAAGGCGTCGCTGGTTAGCAGCAATGTCGCTACGCTGGCTGCGTTTTGCAGCGCGGTGCGGGTGACCTTTGTCGGGTCGATGACCCCTGCGGAGACCAAGTCTTCGTAGGTGTCGGTCGCAGCGTTGTAGCCCTTATTGCCTTTATCGCCGGAAACCTTTTCGCACACGATGCCGCCGTCTTGGCCAGCGTTGTGGGCAATTGCGGTCAGCGGAGCTCGGCAGCTACGCACAACGATGTTGTAGCCGATCTCTTGATCGTGCGAGATCTCGCCCGGGTCGACCTTGCCACTGGCACGCAGTAGAGCAACGCCACCGCCGGGAAGAATGCCTTCCTCGACTGCGGCACGCGTGGCGTGCAGGGCGTCTTCGACGCGAGCCTTCTTTTCCTTCATCTCGCTCTCGGTCGCGGCTCCAACGTTCACCTTAGCCACGCCACCGGCGAGCTTAGCGAGACGCTCTTCCAGCTTTTCCTTGTCGTAGTCGCTGGAGGAGTTTTCGATTTCGCGACGGATTTGGTCGATGCGACCCTTGATCTCGTTGCTCTTGCCGGCACCTTCGATGATGGTGGTGTTGTCCTTGTCGACAATCACCTTCTTGGCACGGCCCAGCTCGTTGAGGCCAACTGCTTCGAGCTTGATGCCCAGGTCCTCGAAGATGGCGGTGCCGCCGGTGAGGGTGGCAATGTCTTCGAGCATCGCCTTGCGACGATCGCCAAAACCGGGAGCCTTCACCGCACAGACGTTGAATGTGCCACGGAGACGATTGATGACCAAGGTGGCCAGGGCTTCGCCTTCGATGTCTTCGGCAACGATCAACAACGGCTTGCCGGCGTTGACCACAGCTTCTAGACAAGGGACCAGGTCTTTGACGCTGGTGATTTTCTTCTCGTGAATCAGCACGTAGCAATCCTCGAGATCGCACTCCATGCTGTTCTGGTCGTTGACGAAGTAAGGGGAGAGATAACCGCGATCGAACTGCATACCTTCGACCCACTCGACTTCGGTGGCGAGGCTCTTGCCTTCGTCGACGGTGATCACGCCGTCCTTGCCCACCTTTTCCATGGCCTGGGCGAGCATGTCGCCGATTTCGCTATCGCCATTGGAAGCGACCGTGCCGACCTGCGACATCTCTTCGGAGGTCTTAATGGTCTTGGCCATCTTGTGCAGTTGCTCGGTGATATCTTCCACGGCCTTTTCGATACCCTGCTTCATCTGCACAGGATTCACGCCGGCCACGACGGCGCGGAGGCCTTCGTTGAAAATCGCTTCGGCCATGACGGTAGCGGTGGTGGTGCCATCGCCGGCGACGTCGGAGGTCTTGCTGGCGACTTCCTTGACCATCTGGGCACCCATGTTTTCGTAGGTGTCCTCGAGTTCGACTTCCTTGGCAACGGTCACGCCGTCTTTGGTGACGGTGGGCGAGCCGAAGGATTTTTGGAGGATGACGTTACGGCCCTTGGGGCCGAGCGTGACTTTCACGGCACGGGCCAGTTTGCCAACGCCCCGACGCATTGCGTCGCGAGCTTCTTGGTCGAAGGCGATCATTTTTGCCATTGTGGTGGCTCCTTACTTGGTTGGTTTGGAGAGTGTGTTCTGATTTGTGCTTGTATGTTGTTGCTGAGTTAGGGGCTAGGTTCTAGGTGTTAGGGGCTAGGGGAAGTGGGCGCTGCGCGTGGCTTCTCTAGTCTCTAGTCTCTAGCTCCTAGATCCTCCTACTCGATCACGGCCAGAATATCTGACTCGCTCATCATCAGAAATTCTTCGTCGTCGATGCTGATCGATTCGGGGGCATAGCTGGTGAACAGGACGCGGTCGCCCTTCTTCACTTGGAGTTCACCACGGCTGCCGTCGTCGAGCAGTTTGCCAGTGCCAACGGCGACGATTGTGCCGCGGGAAGGCTTGTCCTTGGCGGAATCCGGCAGGACGATGCCACCGGCGGTGATGTCTTCTGATTCGTCGCGGGAGACAACGACGCGATCGCCGAGGGGTTGTAGCGAAACCTTGCTCTTCTTCTTGGTGGCAGTGGCCATGGGGGGAGGTCCTCCGTTATGTAGCGGTTAGCGGTCAGCAATTAGCTGTCAGCCAAAACTAAAAAAAGCTCTTGGCTGACAGCTGATCGCTGACAGCTGGAAAATGCACCGGTAGCCCAGTGCCAAGGCCTACTGCAAAGCAACCAGCGCGCCAAAGAAGATCAAAACCCTAAGTGACCACTGCGTATCGAGTTAGTACGAATAGTGGAGTGAGGCTCCTCCTGCCATTTTCGTCGAGAGTGCTTTGATCCTAGAGCCAGAGGGGGTAGCAGCTGCCAATTTGGCAGGGGGAGGGGCAGGGAGCTGTAGGCTTCGAGGCTGGAGAATTCAACCCTTTCCTAGATGCGTCGACGGGCGTAAGAATGTAACTGTGATTTGGCCGGCTCGGCTCCTTGGCTGAGGGCCTCCTGCCTTGATTCCTACCTACCTACAGCCTACCTGGGGGACCTCTGCCATGTTCAGAAGTCTGATTGCGTGTCTCGTCATTGCGGCGAGCTTTGTAGTGTTTGATTCTTCAGAAGCCCAAGCGCATCGCCGCTGGGTGCGTCGACCGATTGCCCGTGCCGTACTCGGCCCGCCAATCATCCGCAGACCTGTTTATCGAGGCTACTATGGCCCGCGAGTCTATGGCCCGCGCGTGTCTGTGGGTGTCGGTTTCGGCGGCGGATATTATTGGTAGAGGTTAGACTTCGAGACTGGAGGCTTCGAGGGAAGTCTGTATTCAAGAAAACCTCAAGCCCCTCGAAGTCTCAAAGCCTCAAAGCCTACGTTCAAGGCTTCCACCCAATCTGCCATGCTATTACCGCTATACCCAGCGGCACCAGATAGTAGACAAACATTGCCAGTCGGCCTCGGCGAATCCACTGGATGAGAATGGCCAGTGCGCCGAGGCCGACTGCAAATGCTACGACAAAGCCAATGGCCAGCGTCGGCAACGGCGTGCCGGAACCGCCTTCTTGCACGGCTTCGATGAGTTCTAGCAATCCACCGCCAGCAATCGCAGGGATGGCGAGCAGAAACGCGAATGTGGCGGCCGACTCTCGCTTAAGCCCGACGCTTAATCCGCCGGCAATCGTCGATCCGCTGCGCGAAATGCCGGGGAGCAGTGCCAGCGCCTGCAACAAGCCAATCTTAATGGTGTCTGCATAGCCGAGTTCCTGGTACTCCTGCTCGCCTTCAGTCCGTTTCGTAGCCCACCAGAGTAATGCCGCGGTGATCGGAAAACAGATGCCGGCGACGAGCGGATTTTCAAACACTAGTTCCTGCACGCGTTCGGCAGTGGAATCGTCTAGGACTTTCTTCACAAAGATGCCGATAACCGCCGCGGGGATGGTGCCAACGATCAACAGTGGGATGACGGGGCGATCTTCGGTAAACAGCCTCGCAATTTCTCTGCGATAATACACCAGCACGGCCAGCAGCGTACCCAGATGCAGTACGATCTCCACTTCCACCAAGTCTTCGACCGGCTCGCTACCCAATGCTTCGAAAATGGCATTAGCCACGACCAAGTGGCCCGAGGAACTAACCGGCAAAAATTCGGTCAGCCCTTGAATGATGGCAAGCAGGATAATTTCTAGAAACGACATGGACTCAAGTAGTCAGAAGACAGTGGGCAGTCTGGATAGCCGCGATCCTACGAATCGCCGGTGAAGTGCCTACTATACTCAGCGAAACTGTCGGCGTCTGCGGCAGAGTTCGATGGCTTCTCGAATGAGGATTTCACCTGTAAACTAGGCGTAGGTACAGAGAACTCTTGCAGCAGGTAATCGGCAAGTCATGGGAATTCGGTTTGAGTGTCCGAATGGACATCGACTCAATGTGAAATCGCACTTGGCGGGCAAGCGGGGAATCTGCCCCGAATGTCGGGCGAAGTTCACGATTCCCACCAGTACCAATGAAAATTCGTCGACCGGTGAGTCTGTCGTGATTCCCGCCGAGTCACGCTCCAATGCGACGGCTCCGACCGCCGCAATGCCGACACCTGAGTCAACTTCACCACTCCCCCGGTCCGAGGCACCTGAGTCTGCCCCGGCTGCTGCTTTGCCACCCACATCGCCGCCCCCCCTGGCACCGCCAGCCACCCAAGCGACGCCCGCCCCTCCGCCACTTCCCCCGACGGTCAGCAGCATGCCCGACGTATGGTATGTGCGGGCAGCCAACGGTGAACAATTTGGCCCGGCCAACACAGAGACTTTCAATGGCTGGGCGGCAGCGGGCAGAGTTCCCGCTGACAGCCTGGTCTGGCGTACCGGCTGGCCCGAGTGGAAGAGCGGCACGCAGGCCTTGACTGAATTGAACCTGCCTGCCGCGCCCACAGTAGATGTCGCCCCGGCGCCAGAAACAGCGCTTCCCGCCGAGGAAGAACTAACAGCGGAACCACTTCCTGCTGAGAACTATCGCATTAAACAACGAAAACGTCGCGAACGGGCTAAGCTCTTTACAATGCTGCTAACCGCGGTGGTTTTCTTGCTGCTGGTGGTTCTCGTGGTCGTGTTGATAAGGAATTGAAGAGCTTCGGGTGACGTTAACCACGATTGAACACCAAGTAACTCGAGTTGATCTAGCATGATACGCACTTGTACGTACCTAACAAACTACTCTATATGGAATCTCGTTATGCGTCTTCGCAAGCCGCTCGCGTTCTTATTGCTACTCCTCATACTACCTGGAATTGTCGGTGCTGAAGAAAAGGAGGGTAGCGGCAAGAAAGAGAGCAGCAAACCGAAACAGCCGCAGGCTATTGAACTGGCGGATGGCAATATTGTGCTGCCGGTGCCAAGTGACTGGAAACAGGTGAAGCCGCGGAGCCGCATCATTGCGCACGAGTTCCAGGTACCAATTGCCAAGAATGAGGACGAAAAGCAAACCAACACCGAGTCAGCAGAGCAGGGCAGTGAGAAAAAAGAGACGGAGAAAGAAGCTAGTGATTTCGGGCGGATGACAATCATGAACGCCGGCGGCGGGGTGAAGGCGAACATTGCACGTTGGGTCGGCCAGTTTCGAACCGAGGACGGCAAGGCCTTAGACGAAAAGGACACGAAGCTCACAAAGCAGGAACACGGCCCGTTTACCGTGCATACTGTCGACCTGGCCGGGACTTTCCTCGACAAGCCCCGCGGCCCGTTCGGGCCCTCGATTGAAAAACCCAACTACCGCATGCTGGCGGCCATAGTGCCGACCAATAAGCATGGCATGTGGTTTATTAAATTCTACGGACCGCGAGAATTGATTGACTCGCAGGCCGAGAGTTTTGAACAAATGATCAACGGGATCAAGTCGCAAAAGGTGGCAGGAACCGATGCGGTGATAAAGCCTGAGAGTAAGGAAGAAGAGGCCGCCGTCGGCGAGCCGTGATCAAGGATCTTGGCTTCAATTTATTACCTGAAGGGTACTGGTCAGTTAGCTATCCTCTCGTTTTGACTTTAATTCTGCGACTAATTCGTCAGCCGATTGATATCGGTCTTGGGGCAACTTCTCCAGCATCTTCTCACACATTCGCTCAACCCAAGCTGGGGCGTCAGGACAACTCTGTAGAATACTTGGAGGCTTTTCAGTCTGATGTTTCAACAGTCGTTCCGAGATCGAGCTTCCAGAAAAGGGAGGCTGCCCAGTTAGCAAAAAAAAGAAAATACATCCCAGGCTATAGATGTCGGCCCTCTCATCTGGTCGGATCTTACTTATAGCTTGCTCAGGAGCTAAATAATCAGCTACTCCGAGTACGGGAGAGTTCTGGTCGACATCTCCTTGAAACGAATCTTCTTGAAACGGATCGTCTAAGTACGAAGCAACCTCACTAGTTTCAATCAGGATTATGCTGTTTCCCAAGAGAAGAATAGTGCTGGGACATAATAAGCCAATCATTCCTCGATCACTGTGAACGTCAGAAACTCTACTGGCAATCTGTTCTAAGATTGTTAGTACGGAGTGAAGAGAGAAGTGATCTCGTTGCTCAACAAATTGTTGAATGGACTTGCCCCCAAGATTCCTCTGATGAAAAACAGATTTGCGTTTTTCACGGACGTCCTCGACCTCGCCAGCCAACACATACTGACGACACCAAGGGCAGATGCCCGCCAGCAGCCTAGCGTGTGCGATTTTACACTTATCGTCCATCACACTATTGTGGGCAAATATTCTAGGATCGCCTAGCGATTCGAATTATTCAAACCAATATTGAGCGTGTGAGAGTCCCTCGACACTGCAAGAGCCGGTCGCCCACGGCGATTGGTTGTAGCTGGGGTACAGTGTTAGGTCGTGCCCGACACCGCTAACGCAGTGGCATCGTTATTGGCTTTTATCTCTAAAACAGAAAAAACCGGACCGTGCCACTTAGACACAGTCCGGTTTTATGATTGTCAGTGTCTCGCGTTAGCGAGGACCGATTCAAGTCTCGGCGTCTTCTGGCAGGTCCGGAGCCTTCTCAGGCGAAGCACTCTCGGTGGCACCTGAGCAACCGCAGTCGCTACCGGCAGCACAACCACAAGGGCTGCTAACGGCTTGGCTACCACAGGAACTGCAGGCACTGCAGCTGGTGCTGCACTGTTGAACGCAGCAACCCTTACGCTTGGCTTTGCGAGCTTGACGCTTGCTCAAGCAGCAGGAATTGCAGGAAGACTCGCAACCGCAACTAGCTACTTCACAACCACAAGTCTGAGCTTCGCAGCCACAGCTAGAGGCTTGGCAACCGCAAGGAGCGGCAGGTGCAGCACAACCGCAAGCGGAAGTTTCGCAGCCACCACAAGCAGGTGCAGCTTCGCAGCCACAGCTGGAAACTGGCTCACAGTAAGAAGCAGTCTGGCAGCAGCTTGTAGGCTCGCAGCAGTTGCTCTTACGCGATTTCTTGCACTTAGCAGGCTTGCACTTGTTGCGGTTGAACAGGCCAGCAGAGGCGCTGTCGGTCGATGTGGCAAACGCTGCCACGACTACCATGAAGGCAGTCATCCATGTCATAGTACGCGTCATGTGTGTTCTCCTCTGGGAAATCACGGGAAATAAGGTTAACAGTTCAATTCACGCCGTCTTCAAAAACCGAATATGCTACGACGGCAGGTAGCAAACCGTATGTACGAATATCATTGTGCTTGGGTCGGTAGATTGCCTGTTTTTGCTTTCTAAAAGCGTGCAAGCATCCATCAACTAGCTTGAGTCATCGCGTTTGAGGTCTGGGTAAACTTTGCCAATTAGCGAACCCAGGGCGATACCATAACATTCCCAGGAGGGGTGTCAACAGGCTGAAAAGAGTCGACGAAGAAAGATCGAGATCAGCCACCATGGAGCGACGCAGCAGTTTACCAAGCTGCGTAGATTACCTAGAATGCATGCAGCTCCGCGACATCCTGGCCGGAGGCAGTCTTAGGAGACAGGTAGGGGAGATTGAGATTGGCTAGGACTCGGTAAGCAGCACGAAAAGAGCCAATAGCCGCGACTCTAGGAGTCGCCGGGGTTCCGGCGATCCGTAGGATCGCGGCTATTATCGAACCATTCAGTGCGATGCTGGTTCCGGAGTGGGCTAATTCCAGTTTGCACTGCTCTGGAGCTGAACATATCGAGGTCTATTTCCGGAATGGGTCCTGGGTAGGCTGACTCGCTTGGCGAGGTGACGGATACCCAGGTTGTTGCTGCTGTTGTTGGGGGGGCTGCGCCGTTTTAGGCTGCGAATTGCCTCCCATAAACTCGCTGGGATTCTCGAAGTTGATTTTCACTGGGGATTGGTTTTCGCCAACATAGGCGATTAAGCCGGAGATTCTCCATTGACCCTGGTTGAGCTTCAGAGCCCAAGTCATCTTCTCTTCGTTGCGCTGACCATCGGCATCGAGATCGCTCCAAATCGAATCGACCGAGGCCTTGTCGGGTCCATACATTTCCACTTGGCCAACCTGAAACGTGGCGTTCTCGCTAGCCGGAGGCGCAAAGGTCATGTCGTTTTGATTGATCATCTGTAGAGCTAGCGGCGTCAGCCGAGAGCTGGACGCTTGCGTGTCGCCGGTGCGAATGGCAGTGAGAAACTCGTGAACGGTTAGGCCAACTGGATCGCCGGGTTGCGTTCCTTGGGGAGGGGCCGCCGGTTGCAAACCGAACGTCGAGCTGCCGGGCTCGCTCGCGGTATCACCACAACCCAGGGTGAATAGACTCAGACTGGCAACAGCACAAAGCAGGAACATCTTGTTCATGGTTACTACTTCCCATCCGTGGGAGCTCTTTTGAAAGTGAAATCTAGCCCGGGAGAATCTGCTCCCAGACAACGCGGCGGAAGTTTGCCAAAACCCCCGAGCGAGGTCAAGTGCGTCTGGCAGCGGGCCACTGGTTCAGCCACTAAGCCCCATGTACCAGGCCACGATCTGTAGCTTCTTGGTCGCGCCGATAGAGTGCTAGCTGTGCTTCGAATGTGCCAGAGTCGATCTGCCAGGCCGGATCGCTGTCGGTATGGGCTTGGCAATGTGTCATCAGGAGTTGGTAGAGGAACTTGAACAGATGCCGGGGAACTCGTAGCGAGGCGAACGCATCGACTAGGCGAGCGGTCCCTATCTCATCCTCAAACAAATCTTGTAGCCCTACGCCCTCGCCATTGTCGCTACATGCCTGCAGACGAGCATTGGCCAAATCATACAACGATTGCCCCGTCCACTCTAACGAAGGAATCATGTTTTGCTTGTCCAGTCGAGCCCTTTGGAAAAAGTCGTGTCCTTCCTGCTCGACAAAATCAGAGAGTTCGATGGGCAACAACATCTTCAAGCCCAGGCCAGGTTGCTTTAGGAACTTGTTGTCGAGCATCGACCATACCAGCCCGCGCATATTCTCCAGGGAACCATCGATCAGGTGCGGCTCGTCGACCCGGTCAACTAACACCACGATGCCATTGAATCCGAGTGCCTTGAGCAAGCCCTGGAATTTGTACAGCAATTCGTAACGATCGTCGCTGCGGGCGCGATTAGGAAGCGGTTGATTGTTGATCTCTGAGCCAGAAAACTGCATGAGAACTTTTCGCAATGGACCGACGTCTCGGGTGACGCAACGCAGATTTCGCGAAACGCCCCAAGCCTGCATCCACCATCGCCACACCTGTGCCATCCACGGCGCCCAGCCCAGAGCGATAATGAGCCAAGGCCACACACTGGTCCAAAGCAACTCGTAATTCTTGGTGTAGGCAATGAAGCCTAGCACTGCCGCCTTGGTCACGATGCCGAGACCTCGAATCGCCCAACTTTGCCAGGGGCGGTACTTCAATTTCTTACGTAACCGATACCACCGCGTATCGAAGGACTCGGTCAACGAGCTGTCGTAACAGGCTGCCAACAAGAGCAAGTCGCGACGCTGGAAGCGGTCCAGTCGCTTGACAGCATCTTCGGGCAGATCGTTTGCGGATTCGTTTCTTGCCTGACGAACTTTTAGTAACTTACTAACCGTGTCCGTCACTCCCAGCGAAAGTATGGCATCCAGATGATCCCACACTTTCCACTCGGCAAGCACCTTGGTTGGCTTGCGACGCTTACGGGAACTGAGCCGATCAGCGAATCGATCGAGAAACGGGTTGAAGTCGTCATAGTCAATGACAAATAGTTTGTTATCGGGGGACTCACGATTGTGCTCTTCAATCTGGGCGGCGATTTGCAACCGCATCGCTGTTTTGCCAGCACCCTTTTCACCGAACACAATCGAAGTCGCTGGCGACGAGGGGTCGCCATACACCTTGTCCCAACTAGGATGAAACGTGCTCGTCCGGCAACGCCCCTGAAAGACCGGGTCGGTTTGAGCGTCTTCATCGGCAAACGGATTGGCCGACATGCCGTGATGTTCGAGAAAATCGTGTAGATTCATGGGAGAGGGCTTGGTTGCAGGGGACTAAGGACTGAGCTTTCCAAGTATAGGTTGCCCCTTCGTTTCAGGGTGTTAACTGAGAGCCTGCTCAAACCGCAGAACCGTTAGAAACTGGCCTTGGTGAGCGTTTTGCGGTATTCTTAGGGGAGAGGCAACGAGTGAATTCCCGCCCGTAGGAACAGGGGACACGTCGGGCGGACCTGGAACAGATGGCACCATGAAAATTGAACCGCGATACGGCTACTATCCCTGGTGGCCCGAAGATGGCAACGAGTGGCTCCACCCCGAAGATGTTGAGCTAGCTCGGAACATGATTCCCAGCATGCGAGTATTTCGACGCGAGGGCGAGCAGGGGGAATTCGTCAATCTTTACTACGGTGACGCACGACTACGAGTGAAGCGCACCCTCTGGCAAGAAGTTTCCGGCGAAGGCTACGAAATTGGAGACTGGGTAGAAGTGCTCTCACGCGGTAAACGCAACACGCCGCGCACCGGCGTGATTCGAGAAATGACTTGGAACTCCAAAGAGCGATGTTTGCAGTATCGCATTACCGAGAACGACAAGCCGATTCCCAACGACTTTCTCGCTGAAGACCTGCGGCATGTCGAGCCGACGCAATTGAAACAAGAGGGCTAACGCAGTTACGCTAGCCCTCTTAGTTGAGTACTTGAGTTGCGTACTTGGCTATTCTCTTCTTCTGAGCAGCAATGCGGAAGATCCCATCAACAGGATGATACCAGTTGCTGGTTCGGGAATTCCCGTGTGTTGACGAATGGTGAACTTTGCGTGCCACACGTCCGAGTCATGCGAGTCTTGCTCGAATAGGTATTCGGGGATGTGAACTCCAAACCAGAACACGCTCTTGTCATTGTAACCCTGTCCTGGCCGCGACTGCCCATCGGCATACCATTGCAGCCTGTCGATTTCGTACTCTTCAGAAGACTCTGGACCGCTAGATCCAGGAAGATCGTCGTAGAACGAAGTGACTTCTTTCGGTTCGGGATCGGAGAGAATGTAGAGTCCGTCTTCGGGATCGGAAGGTTCAAAGTCGTCGCCCAAGCCAGTTCCTAAACCGATCCGGAAATCGAACCAATGCGAGCTGGTCTTGTTCTTCACAAACTTGTCGATGCCAATAATGAGACTTTCGGGCGAAAAGTTAGGGTCTGCTGGTGGATCGTCATGTCCCCAATCCCAGCCCCAATCGCCGCCACCCCAGTCACCACCGCCCCAATCACCGCTCCCCCAGTCGCCCCAGCCTGAATCGCCAGAACCGCCCGAGTCGCAGCCGGAATCGCCCCAACCACCCCAGCCAAATCCGCCGCTTCCGCATCCGGAGTCGCCGTTGTCGTTACTGCCCCAGCCGCCCCAGCCCGAGCCACCGCTATTGGAACCACCCCAACTACCCCAGCCCGAGCCACCGCTGCCCCAACCAGAATTGCCGTTGTTGTTATTGCCCCAACCTGAGCCCCAACCTGAACCCCAGCCAGAACCCCAATCACCCCAGCCGCCACCATGACCGCTAGGACGTCGGACCGTTACTTTAATCTCGACGTCGGCCCAAAGTGGACCGCCACTGTCGTGGTCTTTAAAGGTTTCGTAGATCTCTAGCGCCGGCAAATCAAATTCACCTGAGCTAACAAACTTGTCACCGACCCAAATCGGTCCCGCTTTATCAACGACCCGAATATCAATGGACGGTTCGTCCGAAGAATGAAAAAACGAAGCGTGCGTGACGGAAGTGTTCATCATGCTGAGCACGCAACAAGCCCAAGCAAACACCGCTGCCCTACCAAAATGGCGCGCGCAGCTGTCCCCATATGACGTATACATAAAACCTACCTAGTAGCAGAGATAATGGTGAAAACGGGAGACGAGATTCGTCTCAACCGGTTGTGCAGTTAAGAAAGCTGCAAGAGATTGACTACAGTAGGTCGACTCAAATTCTTTAAAATAGTGGTAAAACGTGTTTTGCCCGACCTAAAAACCGGGCCTAAAACTGGTAGAGCGCTTTCGCTCAATGTCCCGTTACTATAGCTGGTCCCACCGGGGAATCAAGCAATTCGTAAAAGAATTCGCGAGAAACTTCAAAAATACCTCTCGCGGGGAATTAGGGCTTAGCTAGCTCTACGAACTCCCGCTCAGTTGATAGTCTGACGGTCTTCGAGGCCCAGCTTCTTCATCTTCTTGTATAGCGTCGTTCGATTCACGCCCAACGAGTCGGCCGTTGCGTTACGATTCCAATTGTTCGCTTCCAACACGTCGAGGATGATTTGGCGTTCCGGTTCTTCAAGAGCTTCTTTCAGCGTCATCGAACCCACGCGCGAAACGCTGATTGTATTTCCGCCGACTAGTTCGTGTGGCAAATCGGACGGAGTAATCACCTCGTTCTTACCCAACAGCACAGCACGTTCGACGACATTCTGCAGCTCGCGAATATTGCCAGGCCAGGGGTAGTTCTCAAGCACCGCCAACGCCTCTTCGCTAAAACCGTGCACGTTGCGGTTGGTATCGTCCCGCAACTGATCGAGGAACGTTTGAGCCAATAGCGAAATGTCGGTGCGACGTTGCCGCAATGCGGGCAATTCCACATTGATGACGTTCACACGATAGTACAAGTCTTGTCGGAATCGGCCCTCAGCCACAGCATCGGCCAGGTCTTCGTTGGTGGCTAGAATCACACGAACGTCGACCTTGAAGGTTTTGCTGCCGCCGACCTGCTCGAATTGAAGCTCCTGCAGAACTCGCAATAGCTTGACCTGCAAAGCCGGGCTGGCGGTGCCGATTTCGTCAAGAAAGATCGTGCCGCCGTTGGCCTGCATAAACTTACCCGTCTTGTCGCTGGTAGCCCCCGTGAATGAGCCCGCGACGTGACCAAACAGTTCGCTTTCGAGCAAATTCTCTGGAAGCGCTCCGCAGGCAACTTCGATAAACGGTTTGCCGCTGCGATCACTACGACGGTGAATCGCGCGAGCAATCATCGATTTACCAGTACCGCTCTCACCGGTGACGAGCACTGTGGCCTTGGTTTCGGCAACACTCTCGACCATTTCGAATACCTTCAGCATTCCTGAATCTTGGCCGACAATGTTGTCGAGTGAGTAGTGCTTATCGAGTTGCTTCTTGAGTTGGTGGTTCTCGGCGATTACCTGGCGTTCGTTAAACACGCGCTCGATTACCAAGAGCAGCTCGTCGCTGATTAGTGGCTTGGTGAGATAATCGGCTGCCCCCGCACGCACAGCTTCCACGGCGGCATCGGGGTCGCCATAGCCAGTCATCAGCACGACGTGACATTCCGGGTAGTTGCGGCGGACTTGCTCTAGAAGATCGAAGCCATCACCATCGCCAAGACGGACGTCAGCAAGCACCATCTCGTACTTTTGCTTAGTGAGCTGTTCGAGTGCAGGGCCATAACCGTCAGCAGTATCGACTTTGAGACCTTGGCCGCCGAGCCATTCGCTCATCGATTCAAGTAATTGACGATCGTCATCTACAACTAGTAAGGATCCCTCTAGCATCGCGCCCTCTTCTCTTGGCAATTGGCGCTCGGGAACCTGAAAACAGATCTCCCCAACGCAAGTCTATGCGATTAATTGGTTTTCGTTTGCCTAGGAGAAGCGGTAGCAAGGCGCTGGGGAGTGGCGCAAAACTGGTGGCTACCGGTGGGGAGGGTCGGCCCTAGGCGTCGCTAAATAGCGGTGTCGCTAGATAACGGTGTCGCTAAATATCTACGTCGCGGGATGCCTGTGGTCAACAAAGTCTCGAAATACAACATCCTGAGGGTTCGGGTTATGCCGAGGAGATCGAATTCGTGGGCAAATTTAGATAAAAACGCCGGCGGTATGTGGCCGGCACCCCTCGTGCCGGTAAGTTGCCTGCTTACGTGTAAAACCACCACCGCCGACGCATTTCTCCGGTAAGCTATGGTCGGGGACGACACGGCTTACTCTGAGAGTTCAAGCGTAAAACCCAAGACGGTGTTACAGGTATTTTGCAGAATAGCCGCGATCCGACGGATCGCCGGGGCCTTGCGATGCTCGCCTCGGCGTGTGAACTGTGGCATCGCGGCTATAAGTCAATTAGGTACAAGATCAGCCGTGTTGCCATGCAACACACGGCTACCTCGCCCGAGGGTGAGCCTTCTCGTACGCCGCTCGCAGATTGCTTGTGCTGACGTGCGTGTAGATTTGCGTAGTTTCCAGGCTCTTGTGACCTAGGAGTTCTTGCACGCTACGAATGTCGGCGCCACGATCGAGCAGATGCGTCGCAAAGCTATGCCTCAGCGTGTGGGGACTTGTGCGATTGTCGAGCCCCGCCTCCTGTAGATGTTTTTCCAACATACGTCCCACGCTGCGAGCCGTCAGACGTGTGCCAAATTTGTTGACGAACACCGGCGCTTTGTGGTCGTGCGGTTCTTTGGACGACAAGACTCTTGCTTTCATCCACCGCCGTAATGCTCGCGTGGCATAGGAACCCAGGGGCGAAAGCCGTTCTTTGCGGCCTTTGCCGCGGACGCGGACAATGCTCTGTGCGAAGTCGAGATCGCCATCGCACAGGCCCACCAACTCGCTGACACGTAGACCAGCGGAGTAGAGCGTTTCTAGAATCGCCCGATCGCGCAAGCCCAGAGGTTCGTCGCTTGGCGGGGCGGAAAGCAGCTTGCCGATCTCAGCGGTTGAAAGAAAGTGCGGCAGCTTTTTGGCTTTGCGTGGGTTTCGCAATGCCTTGGCCGGATTGTGATCGACCCAGCCCTCACGCTGACCAAAGCGATAAAAGCTACGCAGCGACGCCAGTTTGCGAGCGATCGACGTCTTCGCGTAACCCGCATCGTGCAGCGCTGCGAGGAAACCGCGGAGTTCGACAGCCGTCAGCTCAGCCGGATCGGGACAGTCGCCGTCCTCATCCTGGAAATATTCGACGAACGTTTCCAGGTCTTCCCGATAGCCCTTCAGCGTATGAGGCGAAGAAGCCCGCTCCACTCGCAGGTATTGAAGGAATCGAGATATCTGTCGTTGCATCGTCTTAGCCCTCGCCTTGGGCGGGGGATTACTGACCAACCCGCATCGATCTCACGGCCGAGCCGTGGGCTATCACTCCTCGAGATCCGACGGCAGTGGCAGGCTGATGCGGTTGAGCGACTTGTCGGCCGGTCCCGTTTGGCGCACCTTTTGGCTGAGCACAGCCGCGTCGTACCAAGTGAAGCTTAGATCTGGGTTCGAGGCATAGCGACCCAGGGTGCGCAGGGCCTCGGCGCGCTGGGTATCGTCGAACAAAAAGATGTAACGTTCGCTTCCCTTGACTAACGCAAGTACATTGATGTCGTCGTCGTTCACTACTTTGCAGCTCCAGTGCGGCAGGCGTCTGTTGGCAGCCATGCATCCACGTTGCCGATTCCGTGGCAGCAAGGGCGTGCGGGAGGTGATCTGCCGCGGCGAGGTCTGTCGCCAACGACTTGATCGAATTGACCACGGGCAGGCCAATCGGCGATTCGGGTAGGGCAAGACAAAACCGCTTGAACTGGCTTCGCTCGTCGAAACGAACGTACCGAATTTGTGCAAGAGTGCATCTGGCCCTAGAAAACTCTATCGGTCGTCCGGCCAGCGCCACACCACACGGGTTTTGCGACTTCCTCCGCGCGCAGACAGCATCTCGGCGATGTGCTTGTGACAGCAGAAGCGAACAAAGTCGTCGCTCCGCTGCAGGTACGATTCCCAACCCCCGAAACGAGCATCGTCGCGGTAGTAAACATAGCTTTTTAAAGCGTCTGTTACGTCTGGGTCGGTGCCCCGATAGATGCGTGTGTGCGACAAAACCGGCCCATGATTGGGCACGCAAGCAGGTCGGTTTGCTTGCGGTGCTGCTGGTGCGAAACAGCTTTCATCCGGCCAGTTCGTAGGCAACATGTCGGTTGTAGCGATTGCTCCGCCTTCTAGGGTTGTCTGTTCTGAACCGCTCGTAATACCTTCTGCAGACAACTCCTCTGCTGGCACTTCGTTCATTTCAGGTTCGAATAATTCTTCCTCTGCTTGGGCGAGTTGTAGGTCGTCGGCCTCAAACGGGTCGCTGGATTGCGGCTCCTCTGTGGCCATGGGAGGTGCCGGTAGTGCGTGCGTGCCACCTGTGCAGTCGGGGGTTTGCGTGGCCATCTGAGCGCGGGCCAGTGCCATCTGCGATTCGTAAACGAGCGAATCGGGAATGAACTCTTCCTGCGGTGTATTCCAAGGCAAGCCGTAGCCGGCAGGGATTTCGTGGAAGCCGGGGTTGGCCGTGTACCATTCCACACGCAGTCCGCAGCGTGGGGGATAATAGGGCGTATAGTCCGTGACGCCGCCCACCACGACAGCATCGACGCCCAAAATTTCGGCAAGCCTGCGCGCTTCGCCCGGTCCGTTGAGATCGATTTGGTGACGAATGATTGCTTCTTCGACCGTATTGAGCGGCACAACCTCGAAGCCGGGAATCTCTTGCAGCTCGGCAAAGTAGGCCATCGAGAACTGACGGGCGTCGAGAGTCGCTTCGTCGCTATGGTTGAAAAACGGTGCAACCGCGACACGGCTCAACTGCGGAAACGGATTGCGAATCACCGGTTGATGCGAAACCTTGGGCAGCACCAGATGGCATCCGGTCGTCGAGAGAACGACGCAGCAGGCCAAAGCAGCGATAGTGAGCAGCGTCCCACGCATGTTGCAGATAAGATTCCAATGAAAGGTGGCCCCCCTTTCAATTGGCAATAGCGAGGATCGCTTCAGCGTTCCGTGCCATCGTCGCTAACATCGGCAGCCTAGGTGCTGCGACTGGAGAGAAAATCGTGGAGGCAGGAGTGCTAGCGGGGCTAGCGGGCAGTTTATCCGTGCGCATTAAGTAGCCGCGACGCTACGCGTCGCCGGGGGGCCTGCGAGTCGTAGACTCGCGGCTATGGAGATAGATGAGAAAAAGCGTGCACTCGATACGCTAGCTTCGACGGGCATATCGGCTACGAACGTAAACTGCAAGTCCGCACAAGCTAAGTCCAGCCAGAACGAATACCCAGATAGTAGATGACGAGACTCCGTAGTAGAACGTTTCTTGACCCAAATAGTAAACCGTTCCAACCAGCAGAGACATGACACCGCAGAATGAGCAAACGAAGAGAGGGAAACGCAGATACTTATTGTCGACCTGTGCAAGCCAACTGCAGAAAGCTGCGGGAGTTAAAAAAACTATGCTAATTACCGACGAACTAACTATTAGGAGCCGAAGTGTCATTGCGAGATCAGAGTCACCTGCACAAAGAGCAGCAACGATTGCAATCGCTGTTGTCACTCCAAACAGATACCGCAGCGAAAAGCGAAATTCCGTGTTGTCTGGTGGGCTAGCCATGGCACGTATATTGTAACACTGGCTAGCGGTCTACACAGAAGAATAGCCGCGATCTTACGGATCGCCGGGGGGCCATGCGATGCTCGCCTCGGCGAGTGAACTGTGGCATCGCGGCTGCTTTTCGATGTCGAATTTAAACTCACACTTACATCGTCCCGAGCGCAAAGTAAGCTCAGGAATCGTAGATGTAGAGGGCCACTACGTCCAAAAGCAATAGCCCGAAAATGACGGCAAGGATCGAGAGTAGCGTTAATCGGGCAATGGTAAACCAACCTGGAACATCCGCGTGACTCACAGATGATAGAAGACTCGCAGTGACAGCACTCCATCCTAGGACGAGCAGAATTACCATCAGATACACTCTGCCCGATTCCCTACCACCCAATGCCGCTAAGAATGCGATCGCTGTGGTTGTTAGTAGCAGAGCACGCAGCGAAAAGCGAAACGGCGCTTTGTCGGGTGAGCTAGCCATGGCACACTAGTTTTTCCCGCGTCTTTCTTCCAGCCAGTCAGCGTCAACCAGGTCTTTCGGACGGCCTGAAGCGCGCTTGTTCGCTATCAATTCGGCGAATCCAAGCACGGGAACTTGAAGTGCCTCCATTGTAGAGTGCATCCGATTTACCCAAGCCTCCTCAAACTCAACGCCTGAGATTGAAGTCAGAATATCGATTCGCCGAGGTGCAACACCAATTTGGAAAATCGTATCGGGTGTGCTGAAGTCATCGACGCTCACTCCGCTATGTGGCGCACCGAATTCGACTATTGCTTTCCACACTTTCTGTGAGTTCTCTTTGGAGGGGCGTACCCAAATATCGATATCTACGGTTGCCCGAGGTGTGTCATGGGCAGCCATCGCAAATGCGCCAACAACGAGGTACTCAACTCCCGCCTCGTTTAAGGCAGACAACATGTCTTTGTAGTCTTTGTTCAGCAATATTCTCGCCTCTCATGGCCCAAGCATCGATTGTAATCTGTTCAATCATGCCCATCCTCTCGCCGGGAGAGAGGTGCATGAGGTCCGTCTCATTACCCTGCTCGGCAAGTGTTGACTTTCGAATGATAACTTTGCGGTCTTGGTGCATAACTTTATTCTACCATGTTAGTAGAATTAGCACACACAAGAATAGCCGCGATGCCACACATCGCATGGCCCCCGGCGATCTGTCAGATCGCGACTAGGCTCGAATTCTCGTTCACACAAGCGTCGACATGCTGCTCAGCGCAAGCGGTTCGCAACAGTTAAATGGTTCGCCGTATTGCTTGCCGATCACGCGGCCCCAGTAGGCGGCTTCGTCGCGGAGTTGGTCGAGGAACGTGGGCGGCTCGGTGGGGCGGCCGGTGATGAATTGGCTTTCGTAGACGCGAATCGATGCCAACTTCTGCTCCCAATGATCGCTGATGTCGAGCACAAACGCAGGCTGCGCGGCGTGCTTGAGATGCACACAGTAGTAATTGTATATCCGCTCGGGATGATGGGGCTCGCCCGGCATGTCAGTCTTCGATAGCTTCGCCCAAAAGCGGGCGGCGTCGACCAGTTCCGTCGCTGCCAGGTGATCGGGATGAGCGTCTTCCCAATACGGCGCGAACAACCACCGCGGTCGTTGTTGACGGAACACCCCTGCGAGTTGGGCACGTGCTTCGAGCGTTGGCTGGAGACTGCGATTGGGAAGCCCCAGATTCTCTCGCCAATCGAGGTCCAAGATTTCCGTCGCCTGGGCGGTCTCTGCGGCGCGAATCTCCGGCGAACCATGCGGCGTCGGTTCGCCGTTGGTGAGATCGAGCACGCCAACGCGGAGCCCCTCCGCTTTGAATTTTAAAATGGCCCCGCCCATACCGAGTTCGGCGTCGTCGGGATGAGGTGCAATTACAAGAATGTCGAGCATTGGGAGGAGTTTGGGGCTAGGTGCTAGGGACTAGGGAATGTGATAGAACACAGACTAGCACATTCTAGCCCCTAGTCCCTAGCACCCAGCCCCTAAACAATGCCCGTCACTCACGAAGACACTTACGACAAGCTGTGCGATCATGCTCGCGAAGTAAAACTGCTTTCGTCCATTGGCGATTTACTGGATTGGGACGAACAAACGCAGTTGCCCCCGGCCGGCGGCGACTATCGGGCGGAGCAGATCGCGTACCTGGCGGGGCTGGCGCATCGCAAACAGACCGAACCGCGCGTGGGCGAGTATCTGGCCGAACTCGTCGATAGCCCCCTCGCTGCCGATCCGCATAGCGATAGCGGCGCGAACATTCGGCAACTCCGTCGCGACTACGAAAAGCAAGCCAAGTTGCCACAGGATTTGGTCGAGGAACTCGCACGGGCTACAACGCTAGGTCAACAAACATGGATCGAAGCTCGCAAGGCAAACGACTTCGCCCAGTTCCAACCCAAGCTCGAGAGAATTCTCGATCTTAGGCGGCAAGAGGCAGCGGCCGTCGGTTACGACACGACACCTTACGACCCGTTACTCGATGATTACGAACAAGATGAGCAAACCGCCAATGTGAAAGTGGTGCTGGAAGGTTTGCGCGACGCGCTCGTTCCACTCGTGAAGTCCATTGCCGAGTGCGGTCGGGAAGCGCCGGTCGATATCGTCCAGCGCGAATACCCAATCGACGTGCAGCAATCGTTCGGCAGAACAGTGGCGGAGAAGATTGGCTTTGATCTCCAGGCAGGGCGAATTGATAAGTCAGTCCATCCGTTTTGCACGGGGCTTGGTCCCGGCGACGTGCGGCTCACTACGCGATTCGATCAAAACAGTTTCAGCGACGCGTTTTTCAGCACCTTGCATGAGGCGGGCCATGGCATCTACGACCAAGGCTTGCCCCGAGAACATTATGGTCTGCCCATTGGCGAGGATGTATCGATGGGCATCCACGAGTCGCAATCGCGGATGTGGGAGAACCAAGTGGCGCTGAGTCGACCGTTTTGGGAACATTTTTACCCGCAGGCACAAGCCGAGTTTCCGTCCGCATTGAAAGATGTGTCGCTTGCTGAGTTTCACTGGGCGGTAAACGACGTGCGGCCCTCGCTCATACGGGTGGATGCCGACGAGGTGACTTACAACTTGCACATACTGATTCGCTTTGAATTGGAATTGGCACTGATCGAGGATCGATTGCCCGTCGCCGATTTGCCGGGGGCTTGGAATGAAAAGTATCGTCACTACCTGGGCATCGACGTTCCGACCGACACCGAGGGCGTGCTACAAGATGTCCACTGGAGCGCCGGGCTATTTGGGTATTTCCCAACTTACTCGCTCGGCAATCTCTACGCGGCGCAGTTCTTTGAACAGGCCCAAGAAGACTTGGGAGACCTGGATGATCAGTTCCGTCGAGGGGAGTTTCAGCCGCTTCGCGAGTGGCTGCGTGAGAACATTCATCAGCAGGGGAGGCGGTATTCACCTGCGGAATTAGTTCAACGGGTGACTGGCAAACCACTGGATCACGAGGCACTAATGCGGCATCTAAGTGGTAAGTTCGGCGAACTATACGGACTGTAGCAGCGTCAAACTCCTTAATCACAGTGCTAGCTCGAAAAACCTGGTCGGAGGGACCTATTTCTCTGTGATAGAATGGACTTTGATAGCTGAATGCTATGTTTTTACTGAACCACGAAGACACGAAGGGCACAAAGAGCTTGAACGGAGTTTTGACTTGTTTCGTACAGATCGAATCTCAAATACCTGCGGCTTGGCAGAAGATTTTTTAGAGAAGCCATTCACCGCGTTTGAACATCGCTCGCTCGAACTTTGATGCCGTACTTAGTGATCTTCGTGTCTTTGTGGTTCATCAAAGAGCCGACAACATGACATATCTCAACTAAATCATTCACTTATGTCTTCGATCGCTACTTGCCCTCAGTGCGCTGCGCAACTTGCCCTTCCCGAAGCGGCTAGCGAAAGCGACTATGCGCAGTGCCCGGAGTGTCGGGCGGAATTCTCTTTGGCAGAGGCCGAGCACCGCACGTTAGCCGCAGCCCAATTGATAGTAAAATTGCCGGAACCAGAACCGGTTGCCGAACCAGAGATCCATCCAGAGCCAATTACCTATCCCGAGGCCAGTGCTGCCGACGAAACGATGATTCTTCCCGATCCCGTGGAACTTCCACTGGAGCATGAGTTCGTTTCGAAGGAGACGCCTGAGACTCCTCAACCGGTATCGCTAGATGATCTCACCCCCGCGGCAAGCAGTGCGGAGACGGTTGTTGCCGATTCGGAAGAACTCGTTGGTTGGGAAGAGCGTATTCGTTCGGCTATAGATTCGAATGCTGAAGAAAACTCCATGGCGAATGCAGACATAGATTCAAACGCGCTTTCGCCTGAGAAATCACTGGAAGAAAACCCGGAAGAACCTTTCGAAGCGGCGGTTGCGGGGCTGGGATCAACTTCGCTCGAGGACTCGCCGCAATTCGATTTCCAAATGGATCCGCCGGATGAAACGCCGATTGAGCATGAGTCGGCAACCCCAGAGGAATTGACGAAGACCGCCGAGTGGTTCGAGTCGACCTCGACCGAAAACGTTGCCGAACTAGAAGTGCCGCCCACAGCGGCCTCCTCAATTCCTGCTCTCGAAACAACTATACCAGCCGCAGTTGCCCAGACCGGCAACGATTTAGCATCTGAAGAAGAAAAGCCGGTCCACACCAAACTGCGCCGCAAGACAAATTCACTCGCTCGTCTATCAGGTGTGTTTCTGCTGTTTGCTTTGATTGGCACAACGCTGGGTCAATACGCATTGCTTTGGTTACGTGGCCCTAGTGCCGACTATCTGGGTTTAGCGCAGGTGCTACCGAGCTCCGCACTACCCCCCCCGACGTCGCAATTGCTTGCGCCGCAGATTTCCGGGGGCGAGCAACTAGCCGCCACCGAACCTGCGATTGAAACCGATGATCCAACAGCTCAAACACAATTAGCTGAGAGCACTCCGGAAGCGGAAAGTCCGATTGCTGATCTCTTGAAAGACGATGCGGTGATTCCCGCCGCGGCGGAGCTTCCTATCGAGCCAAAGCAACAAAGCCCTCCATTACTTCCCGCCACTGGAACGACGGCTGCTGAGTTTAGTGCGTTATTAAATGAAGCCCAGCAAGCAGTGCCCGGCTTCCTGGCCGGCGAAGTCACTTCGCCGGAAACCAAACGCACCAAAGGCCAAGCGTACATGGCATTTTGCCGATTGGCGGAGCGTTGGGACTTCGCAGGGGTGGACTCGGCCAATCTCGATGACGCTGCTGCCAAAACCTTGTTTGAGAACATTGCCGGTCAATCCGCCGGACGAGATGCACTAGCTTTCATTGGCCAACGCTGGTGGCAACACAACGGCAGGCCTCATCAAGGCTGCGTATTGGTGGGTCGCGTGGTTGGTGCAAACACCTTGGGCAAAGGCGGCGAAGTTACTTTATACGAACTTGCCTTAGAGAATTCAGACGCGGAGATCGTGGTGCCATTTTTTGCCAAAGACGGTGATATTCAACGTGGAACGACAATCGCTGTGGTAGGAACGATTGTTCAAGACCCGGATCGCGTCGTCCCCGGTTACTCGGGGTTTTTGCCTCAAGCGGTTGTCGCCCGGTTCTACTTTGGGCTCTGATTTCCCTTCTATTAGGCTTTTCTAGCCTTTCCTGCCACAGGTAGCATGGCGATAGCTTTTGGCTACTATGGGAAGCTTGGGAAATGTGGCACAATTGCCGATCCGCTCCAGGCCCCGCTGCTTGATTGCATACTAAGCCGTTACTTCCAACTACCCCTAGTATGAGTTGATATGAAAGTCGCTGTCCCCAAAGAAACTTGCCCCGGAGAGAATAGAGTCGCGCTCGTTCCTGCGGTGGTCAGCCAGTTGGTGAAGAAGGAGTGGGAAGTTCTAGTTCAGGAACAAGCCGGTGTGGCAGCCGGTTTCCCCGATAGCGCCTACGAAGAGGCAGGTGCGAAGATTCTCTCCGATCGCAAGTCCCTATTCGATCAGGCTGATGTTGTCCTGCAAGTGCGAGCCTTGGGGGCCAATGCCGATGCGGGCCGCGACGACTTGAAACTAATGCGTTCCGGCCAGGTGATCATCGGCATGTGCGATCCGCTCGGCAATCCGCAGGCGATTCAAGAAATTGCCGACACCAAAGCAATTCTGTTTGCCATGGAGATGATTCCTCGCATCACGCGGGCTCAGAGCATGGATGTGCTCTCGTCGATGGCCACAATTGCCGGCTACAAAGCCGTGTTGCTGGCGGCCAATCATTTGCCAAAACTGTTTCCGATGCTGATGACCGCTGCCGGCACGTTGGTTCCCGCCAAGGTGTTGGTCATTGGTGCGGGCGTGGCGGGACTGCAAGCGATTGCCTCGGCCCGTCGATTAGGTGCCGTAGTGCAAGCCTACGACGTACGCCCCGTGGTGAAAGAACAAATTGAAAGCTTGGGCGGTAAATTCGTCGAGCTTGATCTCGACACAGCCGACTCGGAAGACAAAGGAGGCTACGCCAAGCAGCTCACAGAAGCGCAAGTCGAAAAACAACAGCAACAATTGGCCGACATTGTTGCGGAATGCGACGTGTGCATTTCCACCGCGGCTATCCCCGGCCGGCCCTCGCCACTGTTGGTGACGGCCGACGGCGTGCGGCGGATGCGACCGGGTTCGGTGATCGTCGACCTGGCGGCCGAACGCGGCGGGAACTGTGAACTCACTAAGGGCGACGAGGTGGTGATGGAAGATGGTGTTACCATCTTAGGTCCCACCAATTTGCCCAGTGAAGTTCCTCAGCACGCCAGCCAAATGTACGCCAAGAACCTGGTTACTTTTCTCGCCGAGTTGGTGAAAGAAGGGGAACTGGACATAGATCTCAAAGATGAAGTAATTCGCGATACTTTGGCAGCGAAAGACGGACAGGTCCAGAACGAACGGCTCCGCGACATGCTGGGTCTAGAACCCCTGGTGAAGCCGCCTGCAGAACCTCCCGCAGATCATTTGGCGGAGGAGAAAAAGTAGCCCGTGGCCTTGCATTGCTCGCCTTGGCGAGTGAACTGTGGCAAGGCGGCTGACCTTAAACTCATATCCCTATCGAGAAACATGGATTTAATCACTGCTCTTACGATTTTTGCGTTGGCTGTTTTCGTTGGTTTCGAAATCATCACCAAGGTACCGCCAACACTGCATACGCCATTGATGAGCGGCTCGAATGCGATTAGTGGCATTACGCTGGTGGGAGCACTATTAGCGGGCGGCGGATTTCTCGGAGGGTTGCTCGGGTTTCTTGCCATTGTGTTTGCATCACTTAACGTCGTAGGTGGGTTTCTCGTCACGCATCGCATGTTAGCCATGTTCAAAAAGAAGGATTAACTCGCACGTGTTCGACAAGATTGCCAACATGATATTGCTTGCCCAAGACGGCCCACTGCTGGAGAAACCAGCGGACGTCGCCGAGATTGTCCAAAGTGCGGCAACCGGCTCCACGACGGCCAACTTGGGCTATTTGGTTGCAGCGATTCTCTTCATCATGGGAATCAAGGGCATGACGCATCCGCGAACCGCGGTACGCGGAAATATGCTCGGGGCCATCGGGATGCTAATTGCCGTGCTAGTGACGCTCACCAGCACGGGAGTTTCACTTTGGATTTGCTTTGCGGGGATGCTCGTTGGCTCGGCTTTGGGCGTGTGGCTGGCTAATACTGTGCAAATGACACAGATGCCTCAGTTGGTGGCGCTCTTTAACGGCTTTGGCGGAATTGCCTCCGTGCTGGTGGCTGGGGCGGAAGTCTATCGGTTTGGTGAATCCACCGAGAACGTCGCTGTGGCCGGCATTGCCGCTGGACTGGCCGGTCTCATCGGTGCGGTGACGTTCACCGGTTCGCTGGTCGCGGCAGGTAAGCTACAAGAGCTGCCTATCTTTAAGAAAGCGTTCCGCTTTGATGGCCTGCAGATTGTCAACGCCGTGATGCTGGTGTTCTGCATGCTGCTGGTGCTGGGGATGCGCGACGGATCGGGTTGGGAATTTGTGGTGCTCTCGATGGTGGCATTCGTGCTGGGCGTTTTGCTGGTCGTGCCAATTGGCGGTGCTGATATGCCGGTGGTGATTGCACTGCTCAATAGCTACTCCGGCTTGGCCGCTGCCGCTGCTGGGTTTGTGATCAACAACAATGTGCTCATCATTGCCGGCTCGTTGGTGGGGGCCTCGGGGCTCATTCTCACCAACATCATGTGCAAGGCGATGAATCGTTCGCTTACCAACGTGCTCTTTGCGAAGTTCGAAGCATCCAGTTCCGGGGCCGATGCTGATGAGGTGTATGCCGGCAAAATCAAACAGACGTCGGCCGAGGAAGTCGCCATGCTGATGGACGGCGTGCAACGCGTGGTCGTGGTGCCCGGCTATGGCCTGGCTGTCGCGCAGGCACAGCACGCGGTCCGCGAAATGGCCAACCTACTCGAAGCCCAGGGCGTGACGGTCGAATATGCCATTCACCCCGTGGCCGGTCGTATGCCGGGACACATGAATGTGCTGCTGGCCGAGGCCGATGTGCCGTACGATCAATTGAAGGAAATGGACGAAATCAATCCAACGTTCTCGCAATGCGACGTAGCGATTGTGATTGGGGCCAATGACGTCGTGAACCCGGTGGCCAATACCGATCCTTCGAGTCCCATCGCCGGTATGCCGATTTTGAATGTCGATGAAGCGAGGACCGTCGTGGTAATCAAACGCAGCCTGAGCCCTGGTTTCGCCGGTATCCCCAACCCGCTCTTTGCGGCAGACAATTGTCTGATGCTCTTCGGCGACGGCAAACAGGCATTGGTCGATCTGGTAGCGGCGCTCAAGGAGAATTGATTTTTCTCTCGCAAAGGCGCCGAGACGCAAAGACTCTGCCAATCTCCCCAGAGGCGATATTCAATTAGACAGGATGACGGGATTTGCTGGATTGACTAGATTCCATTTGTTGCCGTAAGAACTTCATTCCGTTAATCCTGTCCATCCATTTATCGAGTCTTTGATTTCTTTTCCCTAACTTTGCGCCTCCGCGTCTCTGCGAGAAACAAAAAATGGCAACGGACTGCAGTTCCCAGCTTCTCGATTCTCGCGGTAAGCAACAGTTTCGTCGCCGGTTGTTGAAGTGGTACACACAGCACCAGCGCGATCTTCCCTGGCGGAAAAGCAAAAACCCTTATCGCGTGTGGGTCAGCGAGGTCATGCTGCAGCAGACCCAGGTGGCGACAGTGAAGGACTACTTCCGCCGATTCATCAAAGAGTTTCCCACCGTCAAGAAACTCGCGTCAGCAAACGAGCAACAAGTATTACGGCTGTGGGAAGGGCTAGGATACTATCGCCGTGCTCGACAACTGCATGCGGCGGCGCGGCAGATTGTTGCCGAACATGGCGGACGTTTTCCCGATGATGTGGAAACGTTGCAAACCTTGCCGGGCATTGGTCGTTACACCGCGGGGGCTATTGTTTCGATAGCTTTCGATCGACGGGCACCCATCTTGGAAGCCAACACTATTCGCTTGCTCGCGCGGCTGTTGGCTTATCAAGAAGATCCGACCAAAAGCGCCGGACAGAAGCTACTTTGGCAAACGGCCGAGGAGCTTTTGCCTCGTCAGGATGTCTCCCATTTCAATCAAGCACTGATGGAGTTGGGTTCACTCGTTTGCACGCCGAAAAATCCCAGTTGCGCGGCGTGCCCCGTCTCGCAGCATTGTGCAGCATACGAAGCGGGTTTGGAAAACGAAATCCCTGTGGCGGCCGCGAAGAAGAAGTTTGTCGACGTTCGCGAGGCGGCCGTTGTAGTGCGGAAGCGAAATCAATTTCTGTTGCGTAAATGCGGCGAAGACCAGCGCTGGGCTGGCTTATGGGACTTTCCACGTTTCGAAGTGGAAGGGCAGGGGCCTCTGTTTGCTCAGGCTGAACTTGCTGACAAAGTTCGTGAGCAAAGTGGAATTTCAATCCGAACCGCAACTCACTTGAAGACAATCAAACATGGCGTCACGCGTTATCGGATTACACTCGACTGTTACGCCGCGAACTATCACTCGGGCCGACTAAGTAGTAACGGTTCGGAAATGTGTTGGACAAGCAAGGCGCAACTCAGCGAATTGCCGTTAAGCTCGACGGGGCGGAAGATTGCGGAACTGGTGAGCTAGGTTGAGCGTGCTTTAGGGCTCCGGCGATGCATCGCATCGCGGCTATTCATGCAGCCGTGGTAACGCGCGATCTATCAAGAATAGCCGCGATCTGACAGATCGCCGGCGCATCCCAGAAAGCTCTGCTAAACTAACAGCATGGAGTTCCGCATCACGACAATGCTTTGGGCGTTTGCACTATTGGCCTCCGCGCTGGCGACTTTCGGCGGCGTAGGCATTGTTGCCGTATGTCTTATCTTTTGGCTACTGTGGCTTAGGTTAAGACGACCTCGGACATCTTTTTCTGAGTGGCTGGCTGTGGTCATTATCTTGAGTGTGCTGGCAGCTTTGCTTCTGCCAGCAACTTCCCATGTCAGATATGGTATAGCCCGTCTTACCTGCACTAACAATATGAAACAGCTCTCTTTAGGACTTCACAATTATGTAAGCGTTCATAACACCCTCCCGGCGAGCGCACAAAGTAATCCGAACAGCGACCATCTACAGAGCTGGAGAATCTGGATCGCACCCTATCTTGAATCTTCGCAGTTCTATGCTCAATTCAAGCGAAATGAATCCTGGGACAGTCCTGCCAACAAGAAAACACTGCTCAACTATAACTTCGATCCGCTGTTTAATTGCCCCTCGCATATCACTCCCAGCAATGTCACTCATTACTTCGCCATCGTCGGCGAGCAGACGATGTGGCCACCGGGGCGAGGCCGGAAGTTAAACGAGATCACGGACGGCACGGCCGACACGATCATGCTCATCGAGGCCTCGCACAAAGCTGTGCCCTGGGCGAAGCCGGAAGATCTGAGTTCCGACGAAGCGGTCGAACTCCTGACCAATCCCCCCATGACAGACAACTTTGGCTACGAGGTGGACGAAGGCTTTTTCTATAGGTCAACGCGGGGGATTAACGTCGCTTTTGCTGACGGGTACGTGCAGTTCTTAGGTTTACCGATTTCCCACAAGCACGCTGTCGCGCTGTTGACCGTTGATGGTGGTGAGGATCTGGAGCTAGAGGATGTGCGTCGGCTCACAACTTCTGAGCTCGACTACGGTCGTATTTATGGTTTGAGTGTGTTTCTGTTGCTCTCGCTCGCGCCGATTGTGAAGCTGAGGAGGAAGAAGGGTGATCCGTTAGAGTAGGCCCCGGCGAGTCGTAGACTCGCGGCTATCTTCGAAGCTATGCATGAAGTATTGCAAGACGTTCCCCAATCTGCCATACTAATGTACATTAGTATATTATCCCACTCTACCCTAGCCGCGAGTCTACGACTCGCCGGGGGGAAACCATGCCGTGTTATCTCTTCACCTACCACGCCTACGGCTCATGGATGCCTGATCGCAAGAAAGGGTATGTTAGACGAAAGCAAGGCGTGCTGGCAGCGGATGTTCACATGGCGCAGTGCTACCGACGGAATCTGGCTGACGGCTCAATCGTTGAGTTTAGCGAGCAAGTGCAGAAATTAGTTCTATTTGGAATTCTGGACGGCTGTAAATATCTATCCGTGCAAACTCGTGGAGTTGCTTGCGACGCGAGTCATATCCATTGCCTCATTAGCTGGCGGCATGACAGACCGTGGCAGCGGGTTAGCGAATCGATCAAACGTCGCATGACTCTGGATCTAAACAAGGTTCAACAACGCAAGTGGCTCTCCAAGGGAGGAAGTCGCAAGCGGGTGAAGGATCGTCGCCATTTCGAGTATTTAGTGATTAGCTACCTGCCTCGTCATCGTGGCGTGACGTGGTTCGAGGGCGAACCAACTCCCGGCGAGTCGTAGACTCGCGGCTATTGCAATTTCTGAATTTGTTCGCTGCTTGTTTCAACAACTAGCCGCGAGTCTACGACTCGCCGGGGCCCCCAGTTTTCGCGAATTTCTGAGAAATAACGCGAAATTCCCCAAGATCCGCCAACAAACAGCGAAGAACAATTCACAGTCGAACTGCGTAAAAACAACAAAGACCCCAGGATTTCCGATTTATGAGTTTTGCAACTGCCGCCAGATACGAGGATATGTTTACTCGATTTGAACAATGGTTTAACGAACCCGCCGACGTGGGTCGGACGCTCGCACAGCTCGAGAAGCTGAGCGTTTGGCTAGATAGTTCGATAACGTTGCCGGGCACGAATTATAAGATTGGCTGGGATACCATCGTTGGTCTCATCCCTGGAATTGGTGACGCCATCTCTGCGGCACTCTCTACTTGGATTGTCATCCAAGCGAAGAGATTAGGTGCGTCGAACTGGGTGCTCGCGCGGATGATCGGCAATGTGGCAATGGACTCGTTGGTCGGTTCGGTGCCCCTAGCAGGCGACGTGTTCGATGCCATGTATAAGGCGAATAACATGAACATCGCGCTGTTGAAAAAGCACCTAGACAAGAAGGGGGTACGCAGCAGCGCGACGGTTGTGGATGCGCCTTATGCTAAGGCTCGCGTCGTGTCTTAATCTAAGGGCTCCGGCGAGTCGTAGACTCGCCGAGAATCTACTTCACCTCGAGCATCCGCTCCAGTGCAACCAGCGACCACTTCGCCGTCTCTTCGTCGACTTCAATGATGTTGACGGGAGTTCCTGCAGCTAGATTTTCCAGACTCCAACAGAGGTGCGCGAGATCGATGCGGTACATCGTTGCGCACATACAGACCACCGGCGAAAGAAAGTGAATCTCTTGCTCGGGATGTTCCTGCTTCAATCGGTTCACGAGATGAAGTTCGGTGCCAATGGCCCACTTGGTGCCGGGCGGGGCGGCCTCTACTTCCTTGATGATTTTGCCCGTTGAGCCGCTTTCGTCGGCCATCTCAAACACCTCGCGTGGACATTCTGGATGCACCAGAATCTTGATGCCCGGGTGTTGCTCGCGGAACATGGCCACATGCTCGGGCTTGAACATTTGATGCACGCTGCAATGGCCTTTCCAGAGAATCACCTTGCTGCGCTTGAGTTCCGTTTCGTCGTTGCCGCCGAGTTCGTCGGCAAACGGATCCCACACCGGCATCTCGTCTGTGGTGATGTCCATGCCCAGCGCTGTGTTGCGACCTAGGTGTTGATCGGGGAAGAACATCACCCGGCTTGTGCGTGCGAACGCCCACTCCATAGCGGCTTTGGCGTTGCTCGACGTGCAGACGATACCCCCGTGACGTCCCACGAATGCCTTCAGGCTGGCAGCCGAGTTGATGTAGGTAACTGGCGTGATGTCCTCGGTATCGATCACTTCGCCCAATTGGTCCCACGCATCTTCAATCTGATCGATTGCTGCCATGTCGGCCATGGAACAGCCCGCGGCCATGTCGGGCAGAATCACCTGCACCCGCTCGCCACTGCGCTGGGCAAGTTTTTCCGGACGATTGGCCAGGATGTCGGCCGTCTCGGCCATAAAGTGCACGCCGCAGAAGGCGATGAAGCGGCACTCGCTGCTAGCAGCGGCGAATTCGCTAAGCTTGTAGCTATCGCCCCGCAGGTCGGCCATGGCGATCACTTCGTCTTGTTGATAGTGATGGCCAAGAATCAAAAGTTTGGAACCTAGTTCGTCTCTTACCGCCTGGATTCGCGCCTCGAGGGCATCGTTCTCCAGCGATTTGTAAGGCTTCAATTCGAACTGAGGGGAGGAGGTTGCAGTGCTCATGAACTAATTATAGGGCAGTTGCACTGCTAGCAGCAATAAACGACTCGACGAACTAGGCAAAGTTTGACGGCAACTCCTGCCGATATCACTCGATGAGTCTGCCACGTATTGTGTGGGCCACCCTTTGAGCCGCAGAGCTAGAGCGCCGAAATCGGATGAGTGATTTAAACCCAGAGATCGTGGAAGCCGTTCTCGAGACCTGTCAAGCAGGTGCCGACGAAGCTGCCGGTGCGTGCGGGCGGGCGTTTGAGGGCGATTTCAAAGTGACGGTAGGCGAGGCAACCACCTATTCGGCGAGTGCCGTGCCAGATGGCTTTGTCGCTGGTGGCCTGGCGTTGCTGATGAATACAGAAGAAACAAGTGCGGTTGCGATAATCCCGGCAAGTTCTGGGCTTCTACCCGACTGGGTAAGTAGCCCCGACGCCACCGGCACTGCGAAGCTAGACACTCTTGCTCAGGAGTTGGGCAAGGTATTTCTTCCTGAAGCATTAAAAATCCAATCTTACCAGTCTGGCTACGTCCCACACATCGATAAGGCGCTCGATTCGGCGAAGGTCGCCAAAGACGCATCGTTGATGCCCCTGGAACTTACACAGGGCGAAAAGTCGGGGCAGATTAGCTTGATCTGGCCACTGAACTTTCCTGAAAAACTGCTGCAGGACGACTCAGAGAACGTGGGCCAGCCCAGAAAGATCCCCAAGAGCTTTTCGGAATTGCCGCCCTATTCGCGCAGCTTGCTGAAAGTGCAGGTGCCCGTGCGGGTTGTTCTGGCTTCGCGCAAGGAAACGTTGAAAGATGTTGTTGAGATGTCGCCTGGAACACTCATCAAATTCGAAAAGGCTTGTGATCAGTTACTGGAAATGCGAGTCGCCGAGCAAGCCGTCGCTGAAGGGGAAGCGGTGAAGGTGGGTGACAAATTTGGCTTCCGAGTGATCTCGATGCTGCTGCCTGAAGAGCACTTTTTAAAGATCGGTGGTAAGAAGGCAAGCTGATTTCAGTCCAGCTAGCCGGGTGGCGTCAGCCTCCGAACCAATCCAGGCGCTAACGTTTCCGGTTAGCGATAGAGTGATTTTTCTTGTTCCAGAGCATCTTCGACTTTTGGCAAGCTTGCCAGGGGCCACCACGACGAATTCAAGAATGCCGGCAAGGTAAATTGCAGTCGGTCACGTTTCTTATCGATCGACTTATTGAGCTTGGCTGTTAGTTTCTTGCCACGCAGCTCCTTCTCGATGAGATCGTGAATTTCTTCGCCAATCTCTCGCACCAAGGGCCCTTTGGCGTTGCTGATGCGATTCAAACGGAATCCCTTGAGGTTCAGTTTTGAATCTACGACCCTAGGATCAAGCACTGCGTTGGATTTCCCATTTTCTGGCACGACGCCCACGCCTACTTCGCAATCTAGTTCCAATTCGAGGTCGGTTCTGCCGGTCGCTTCGAGGGCAATGATGTGCACCCCATACTGATAGGTCTTTGCCCGGGCCCAAAGATCGAGCTTGGCAGAAAGCACAAGCTTGAATGCCATGCGGCCTTGGTCGATCGAACGGAGATCATTGATTGCCACAGAGAGATTCTCCTCCGGCTCAACTAACTTCACAACATAATGTTTCCAAACACCATGTTTGACCGGTTTTTTGCGGCGCTCGAGTTTTAACCCATCGGCCCGCACTCCAACGGTTATGTTTTTCCGACGCCCCCAATCTTTCTTTTTCTCGTACTCTGCCGGGATAGCATCTCGGATAAGTCGAGCAAAGGACCAAGCCAAGGCGTTGCGGGCCGTATCGGCCAATGGTGTTTCGCTGGCGGGGCGTGGCCGTGGGGTCAAATTCTGCGAATAGAGTTGTGCCAGACACACAGTCCCGCTCATGAGCAAGGCAAACGCCGGCCACGAAATCATCCCTCGACTCTGCAAACTGCGATGGGGGTTCCGCATGAATATTCTCCAAGAGAAAAGAGCCGAGAAGGATTGGTCAGCTAGAGTTGCCCCACCGATGCTATTACGTTTTAAACAGTTTGTTAGTTCAGATTGCTAGCTTCTGTCCAGTGACAACTTACAACCGACGATTAACAACCAACTTCTACGAAAAAAGAACCTGCCCCGAGCCCGAAAGCCCGAGACAGGTCCTCAGAGGGGGAATCGTTTGAATCCCTTTGTCTAGTCTCGTGTCTTAGCGAACGAAGCTAGCGCTAACCACCTTGCGAGGTTGGGCAATCCGAGCATTCGGGCTGGCCGACGGTGCAGGTGGGATTGGAGAAGCTTGAGCACTGGCAGCTTCTTCTGGCTCGGCGGACTCGACTGGAGCCGATTCCATCGAACCACCGTCGCAACATCCGTTGCCACAGCAGTTGTCACCACAGCAGCCGTCGCCGCAGCATCCACAGCTGGCTTCGCAGCAACCGTTGCCGCAGCAGTTGTCGCCACAGCATCCGCAAGAAGCTTCGCAGCAGCAGCACTTGCTCTTACGCTGGAACAGCTTGCTCAAGAAGCAAGAACGCTTCTTCTTGCAGCAGCAGCAACCAGAGTCGCAGCAACCACAGGAAGCTTCACAGCATCCGTTGTCGCAGCAGCCACAGCTAGCTTCGCAGCAACCGTTACCACAGCAGTTGTCGCCACAGCAACCATTTCCGCAGCAGCAGTCATCGGCACATCCGCAGCAAGCTTCGCCACAGCAACCGTTACCACAGCAGTTGTCGCCACAGCATCCGCAAGAAGCTTCGCAGCAGCACTTGTTCTTACGCTCGAACAGACGGCTCAAGAAGCAAGATCGCTTCTTCTTGCAGCAGCAGCAACCGGAGTCGCAGCAACCACAGGAAGCTTCACAGCATCCGTTGTCGCAGCAGCCACAGCTAGCTTCGCAGCAACCGTTACCACAGCAATTGTCGCCACAGCAACCATTTCCGCAGCAATCGTCGCCACAGCAACCGTTACCACAGCAGTCGTCGCCACAGCATCCGCAAGAAGCTTCGCAGCAGCACTTGTTCTTACGCTCGAACAGACGGCTCAAGAAGCAAGATCGCTTCTTCTTGCAGCAGCAGCAACCGGAGTCGCAGCAACCACAGGAAGCTTCACAGCATCCGTTGTCACAGCAGCCACAGCTGGCTTCGCAGCAACCGTTGCCACAGCAATTGTCGCCACAGCAACCATTTCCGCAGCAGTCGTCGCCACAGCAACCGTTACCACAGCAGTCGTCGCCACAGCATCCGCAAGAAGCTTCGCAGCAGCACTTGCTCTTACGCTCGAACAGACGGCTCAAGAAGCAAGAACGCTTCTTCTTGCAGCAGCAGCAAGAATCGCAGCAACCACAGGAAGCTTCACAGCATCCGTTGTCGCAACAGCCACAGCTGGCTTCGCAGCAACCGTTACCACAGCAATTGTCGCCACAGCAACCATTTCCGCAGCAGTCGTCTGCACATCCACATGATTTCTCACAACAACATTGCGGCTCACAAGAGTCGCATCCACATCCGCTCCCAAGCATTGTGTCTAACAAACCAAATCCGAAGCTCTGGCCTGTGAGACACACGCTAAAGATGAGCGCTCCCAATAGATTCCACTTCATCGAATAACGTCTCCTATTCGTTGGGGACCAACGTGCAAAAAAAGCACCTGAGTCCTATCCGGCGAGAATCTCCACACCTTCCATGGGTGGTCGAGATGACGTGAGCGTAGGCAGCGGGCCTACATGTATTGCGGGGGGGAAGGTAGGTGATCCGGGGGGGCCGGATGTTCAAAGGGGGGTTTGCTTTCGTGTCCCCACGGTCAGGCGTCAACACCAGTCGAGCCAATCCATGACTCGATTCAGTACAGGCCGGTTTATCGACGCGCTTAACAGTGGTGCGCCGCAAAGCTCTGCTTGCGACATCAGTTCGTATCGGTCCTATCAACAATGTGCCTTGAGTGCACAGAAGTATTTTTCAGCAAGTGGTTTAGGTCAATCGTTAGGTAAGCTTTAACGGCCACAGAAGCAATTTCGCTGGTGATGGTTGTAAGCGGGGAAAACACGGATCTGCTCATAGAGATCTGACTTCAAATTTGCTATGCTGAAAGACCGTAAGTCTAGTCCCCAGCCCTTGTTTCGTTCAATTTGCAGTCGGCAAGTCGCGAGGACGAAACTGTCTATTGCAGTTCACGGAAGCGGCCTATAAGACAAGTCTGCCAAACAAGCAAAAGCTACCTGAGCGGCATACCTTACCAAGCTCCGCGTTGCCTCTTGCTACATTAGCCCCACCAACTACGACCAACCCACCTTCTGATCAGGTCCTCAAATCGGTCAGAAACTACCTTCCCGCCCAATATCCTGCTATCGCTTGAGGTCCTTTAAATGCAATTGCGTCTGGCAAACAGAAACCTGCTGGCTGGGTCATGTGCCTTCTTCTTGCTGTTGGCCCCAAACCTCCTAGAAGCTGAAGACTCTGCACCGTGGGCTCATTGGCGTGGTCCGCAACAGAACAACTCGTCGAACGAGCAGGGTTTGATCGAAGAATGGGAACCCGAAGGGGGCGAGGGCAGCAACCTCATTTGGAAAAGAGACGACCTGGGCGGGCGGTCTACTCCCATTGTTTTCGACGGACGACTCTATACGATTGTCCGCGACAGAGCAGGAACGCCGACCGAATCTGAAAAAGTCGTCTGTATAAATGCCGCAACCGGAAAACTCGTATGGGAGCGGCGGATCAACATCTATCTGTGCGAAGTTCCCGACACGCGCGTTGGCTGGTCGTGCTGTGCGGGCGATCCAGATACGGGCCGGGTCTACGTGCAAAGCGTGTGCGGCTACTTCTGCTGCTTGGAAGGCGATACCGGAGACTTAGTATGGGAACGCAGCCTGCTCGAGGAATTTGGGCTCATCAATACGTATGGCGGTCGGACCAATGTGCCGGTGATATTCGAGGACCTGGTGATTACCAGTGCCGTGGTCGTTGGTTGGGGCGATTCGCCAAAGTACGATTTTCTAGCCAAGCCGGCCCACCGCTTTATGGCCTTCGACAAGAGCACCGGGGAAATCCGCTGGCTCAATGGCACGAGGATCTCTCCCTACGACACGACTTACAGTACGCCAACTGTGTGTGTTTTGGGCGGACAAGCGGCCCTCGTTTTCGGCTCGGGTGACGGGCAAGTATGGGCGATGCAACCTCGCACGGGCAAGCACATTTGGCACTATCCGCTTTCGCGACGGGGAATCAACACCTCTCCCCTAGTCGTTGGCGACACTGTGTACGCCGGACATAGTGAGGAGAATGTAGTCGGCAATACCATGGGAGCCGTGGTAGCGCTCGATGGATCTATGTCCGGCAAGTTGGCCGGGAAAGAAAAGTGGATCCGCTACCAACTGATGGTCGGGAAGAGCTCGCCCGTGATGGTCGACGGAAAGCTCTGTGTAGTCGACGATCGGGCCAAGATGTATTTGCTCGATCCAGAGACTGGCAAGCAGATCGTGAAGAAAGGCCTCGGCACCGCCATGCGAAGCACACCTTTGGTGGCCGACGGCAAGATTTACACCTGCACGAACAACGGTCGCTGGTACATCCTGCAAGTGGATGACAAGAAGGTGAAGATTTTGCACAAAGAGCGACTGAAGGGCGAAGCCAGCGACGGTTCGCCGATTGCTGCTGAGGGCCGTATTTATCTACCGACTTCTGCTGCGTTGTACTGTCTAGGAAACGAGAATTCGGAGAAGACAACCCAGTCCCTGCCATCTCCTACCCATGAATCTGCTGTTTCAGAAGATACAACCCCAGCCCAACTGCAAATCGTACCGTACGATGTGTTGCTTGCGCCTGGCGAGTCCGTCAATTATAAGGTGCGTGTTTTCAACGCGAGGGGTCAGTTGCTGGAAGATGTATCGCTGGCTGAGGCCAACTTCAGCGTTGACGGAGTGGGCACTATTTCAGAGTCGGGCATCTATAAAGCACCAGAGAGTTCATCGCACGATACTGCAGTTGTGAGGGTCAACTTGGGCGACATCACAAATACTGCTCGCATCCGAGTTGTACCACCACTGCCTTGGAGTTTTGATTTTGAGCAAAAAGACAAAGTGCCGCTCACTTGGATTGGTGGGCGGGTACGCTATGTCGTTCGCGAACAGGATGGCAACAAGATTGCGGTCAAGCGCGACGTGCTCCCTACGCCCAAGAATCCCAGCAATAAGCTTGGCACACGCAGCCAGCTCTCGATGGGACCCACTGATTTATCCAACTACACAATTCAGGGTGATTTCTCAGCCCAAGAAGATAACGGCAAAATGCCCGACTACGGGCTGACCAATAGCCGCTACTCGATGACGGTGCGGTCTTCGACTGGCGAGCTTCGCCTGTATAGCTGGAGTCCGCACGACTATCGCACGTTTGCCTCGGTGGATTTTCAACCTCAGCCTGGAACCTGGTACACCATGAAGCTTCGTGTTGATCCCCAAGAAATGCAGGCTACTGTCCGCGGCAAACTCTGGCCCCGCAACCAGGAGGAACCTGAGGAATGGACCATCGAAATGGTGGATGACTTGCCCCACTTGCACGGCAGTCCTGGACTATTTGGCAAGTCGGAAGTGGGCGAGATTTATGTGGACAATATCCGCGTGTACGCGAATGATTAGTGAGAATTGAGAGAAGGCGTGAAGAGTGTGGTACTCGCCAACCAAAAGTTAGCGGTGTCAGCTACGGCACTACGAACACACAACGGACAAGCGGAGCGGGAACACACAAACGCTTTAACAACCGCGAACAACTAGCACACAAAAACTCTAGGTAGCGACAAATGAAAAGAATTGCAAGATTTGCGAGTCTCGGTGCGGCACTGCTCCTCGGCTGGTTAGCTGGTGCTGGGTTGGAGCAAGTCGCGGGCCAGGCTGATACCACTGCTGACTCTACTGAACAACAAACTACCGAGTGGCCGCAGTGGGGTGGTGACTCCCAGAGAAATAACGTTCCCGTCGGCGAGGGCATTCCCATCGAGTGGGAAGTGGGGGACTTCGACTACCGTACCGGTGAGTGGGATTCGTCGACCGCTGAAAACATCAAGTGGGTTTCCCGACTGGGCTCGCAAACCTATGGCAATGCGGTTGTGACCGGCGGCAGGGTATTTGTTGGCACGAACAATAGCGGCGGTTGGCTGCCGCGTTACCCCGCGGGAATCGATCTTGGCTGCCTCATCGCTTTCGATGCCGAAACGGGCGATTTCCTCTGGCAGCATTCCAGCGAAAAGCTGCCGACAGGCCGTGTGCATGATTGGCCGTTACAAGGGATTTGTTGCGCTCCCTTAGTTGAGAACGATCGGCTGTGGTTCGTCACGAGTCGCGGCGAAGTGCGATGCCTCGACACCGAAGGGTTCTACGACGAACAAGACGATGGCCCTCATCAGAACGGCTCCCTGCGAATCGTCGACATCACTCCCGCCACCGTCAACGCCGAGAAAGAGGAAGTTCTGCCAGAAATTCTGGAGGGACTGACCGAGGGCGAAGTGGTAGGGGCCCTGGAAGAGATTCTCAAAGAACGCGGCGAACCCGTCGCGGGAGATGTTTCTGTGAAAGCCATCAATCCTGGTACTGGCTGGACGCTGGACGGCAATTTCGACGGCACAGATCGCCAGCTCACCGCAAAGCTGGTCGGGAAGGTCCTCTCCATTTTCAAGGAACGATCTCTAGCAGACAAACAGGAAGCCGACGTCGTGTGGAACTACGACATGATGGAAGAATTGGGGATCTCGCAGCACAACATGTGTAGCTGCTCGGTCACCTCCGCAGGAGACGTGCTGTTTGTGAACACTTCTAACGGTGTAGACGTCGAGCACAATTACATCCCTGCGCCCGAGGCACCCAGCTTTTTCGCAATGGACAAGAATAGCGGCCAAGTGCTTTGGACCGATAATTCCCCTGGACTTAATATTCTGCATGGTCAGTGGTCATCACCGACCTACGGCATGCTTTCTGGAAAACCACAGGTGATATTCGCCGGGGGTGATGGTTGGGTTTATAGCTTCGATCCCCGTGGCACCTCCGATGGCAAAGCCAAACTATGGTGGAAGTTCGACGCCAATCCCAAAACCTCTAAGTGGGAATTGGGTGGTCGCGGCACGCGCAACAACATCATTGCCACACCGGTCATCTACGAAGATCGCGTGTATGTGGCAGTGGGCCAAGACCCCGAGCACGGCGAGGGCATCGGCCACCTGTGGTGCATCGATCCCTCTGGCAGCGGCGATGTGAGCCCCGAACTGGCTTTCAACTCCGCTGATCCTGACAAAGTTATTCCTCACAAACGCGTTCAAGCGGTAGTTCCGGAAGAAGGCGATTTGGCCCGGGCCAATCCAGACTCTGCCGTGATTTGGCACTACAGCGGTTTCGATCAGAACGACGACGGCGAAATCGAGTTTGAAGAAACCATGCATCGTAGTTGCGGGACAGTCGCCATCCGCGACGACATCCTCTATATCGCCGATTTCAGTGGCCTATTTCACTGTCTCGACGCGGAAACGGGCAAAGTCCACTGGACTTACGATATGTTAAGCGCTGCCTGGGGCTCGCCATTGATAGTCGAAGACAAGGTATACATTGGCGACGAGGACGGCGAAGTGGCCATCTTCAAACACTCCGCCGATCCGACGGTTGCCATGGAAGATGAGGAACCCGCCTATGGCACTCGAGACATGGGCAATAGCGTCTACAGCACACCTATTGTTGCCGACAATGTGCTCTACATCAGCAATCGCACGCATCTGTTTGCGATCGCAAACGAAAACTCCAGCGAGAAAGAATAAATATCCATGGCTAAACGCGTATTAGATGTCGGAAACTGTGGGCCAGACTTCTCAACGATTGAGAGTTTCCTGAGCGGACGCTTTGGTAGCGAAGTGGCTCAGGCTCACGGAGCGGACGATGCGCTCGAAAAACTTCGCAGCGGAGCGTTCGACTTAGTGCTGGTAAACCGCAAACTCGATCGCGACTACTCCGATGGCATCGAAGTCATCAAACAGATCAAGTCTGATGTCGAGTTAAAAGATGTTCCCGTGATGCTGGTGACCAACTTCCCCGAGCATCAAGATGCAGCCGAGGCGATCGGCGCCCAACGCGGATTCGGCAAGCTAGAACTGGAAAAGCCAGAGACTGAGGAGCGGCTCAGGAAAATCTTGGGATGATCCCAAGCAGCTCCGCCGCTTACTCTACTCTGCAATCTCTTCCTTGACCGGTTGGACGAAGTGGGGGCTTTTGCCGCCCTTGGAGAGTTCGACGGCCTTCTTTTCAGCCTGCTTCCGTTCGTTGAATTCGAACAGCGCGACCCTCCGGAGCGATTGACTAAAGACTCCCCAATAGGCCTTCAAACGAATCACCTTTGCTTTGCGACGAGTCGACTTCTTTTTGGCCGGCTTCTTGGCTGCGGGTGCCTTTTTTGCTGCCTTTTTCTTTTTGGCGGGAGCGGCCTTCTTTTTGGCAGGAGCCTTCTTGGCCGCTTTCTTTTTTGTCGCAGCGGCTTTCTTCTTAGTCGTTTTCTTGGCTGCCTTCTTTTTAGCAGGAGCCTTCTTTTTGGCAGCCGCCTTTTTCTTAGCGGGTGCTTTCTTCTTTGCCTTCTTTTTGGCCATATCGAATTATTATTACGGGTGAAGACCGAGCGAATGATGGGCTGGCAGCAGCCCGATTAGCTCAATAGCATACCCGATTCGTGGGAGACTGAATAGAAGTCAATTTCCCTAATAACCTACGTAGATTGCCAAGCCGATACTCGTATCTTCTGCCGAAGATGACGGCTAGAGCACGACCCCGAATCGCTTGGCACGTGCAGCTAGCGCGGGTCTAAAGTAGACCATCGGCCGCAAGCGACGCATCGAGCTACGTCGGGCAGCGCGGTCGCGAGCCCAGAGGAATGTGCCGTCTACCACGCGACGTGGAAGCTTGCCTTGGCCAACCGCTGCGACGACTTTGTCAATGAACAAGCGATCTGCTGGTGTAAATGCTCTCAGACCAGCGACAAGTTGATCGCGCAGATCGACCCGCCGTCCTTGGCTCGAGTTAGGAGTGATCGATTGTTGGGCAAAGCTTGAGGGAGCCCACTGCAGGAACGCAACGGCGCAGCCTGTCGCCACTATCACAAAACCAACTAACCAATTCGACCTCTGCCACCGACCCAGATACCAACTGTCCATCTCGCAACCTTTCGACGAACTCGCCATCAGCAAGCCCATCACCCCCGCCAAGAAAATACCCCACCATCTAGAAAATTAGCGGTCCGACTTGTACGAGTTGACCTCCAACTTGGCAAGGTCAACTGGCCCGCCAGCATTTGGTAGGGATGAGTTGAATGTTTTGTAAAATGCAACTGTTTAGTGGGGCTTTCCGCAAACTAATTTTCGAAAAATCGTGTAATTAACAATTTATTCTTTGGCACAAAGTTTGCTCCAGAAAAATCGCTCTCATACCCCTATTCCGCGAGGTAGAATTACTTTGTAATGTCTCGTCCCTGGCGGCTTCGGACTGGAGCCTATGGGGGACGAAATCCGATAACTGAAGAGCAACCGAGAACAATTCCGCCAAGCAGGCGGATAACCAAGCCAAACTTCCTGGTCGCAATTCCGTCGGGAGGACCAATTTTTTGGATTGGCCCGAGTCGATACCATGGCAGTGCGCAGCACTGTCCGACACGCGCCATTCTTCCAGCGACTCCACACCGTCGCAATTAGACCGGAAGTTTGATACAGAAGGGTTGAGCCGTAGCGATCGTCAAGAACGCTGCGGCTCTTCTCGTTTCTTGAGGGTCAATCCGGATGGCCTGCCGCTGCTGCGCGAATGGCCTGGCGATTTGCCTCAGTCATGGCGACGCCGATCAGAGTACGCGTTTTCGATTCCTTCAGTGGCTTTACGACTAGTTCGACGGTATCCTCAGGCTCGTTGCCCATTCCTGCTAGGACCTCGACCAGATCTTCCTCAAACCGTTTCTTCCACTTATCACCATAGCTTTCTTGACTGAACCCTACGATTTCGGTGGCGGCCACTTTATCGATGGAAATGAGTGTGAACCACTCCCCATGGACATTTACCACGGGTTCATTTTTTCTCCAACGAACCGCCCGAAATGGAGCACGCTTCGGGAAATCTCTCCCACGTGTTTGTAGCGGAGCTTTCTGAGGACCTGCTTGCCACGCGACAAGAAGTCCAGACGCAACTTCGTCGGCAGCCGGTCCGGTGGTACTTTGGTTGGTAACGACCAGCACCGCAAACCGCTTATTCGGTGCTGCCCACACGATTGCATTATTCATGGTATTATCGCCGCCGTGATGCAGAGCATTGCCCCCCGCCCAGGGTCGCGGCAGAGACATCCAGCCCAATGCGTAGTTCTCCTTGACCGCAGTATGCAGCTTCTCAAAGCTGGCTTGCGTCAAATAGCGACTCTTGCCTAGATGGCCCTTCAGGTGCTCGCTGACAAACTTCCCCCAATCCTCCAGCGACATGTGTATCGTTCCAGCAGGGCCCATCACCGGTAAGTTGTCCATCTCTTTGCCATTGCTCGGCATGGGGCTTCCAGAAGCGGCATGCGGCCAAGGCTGATCGATTTTGCCTGGAGTACCCGTTCCGCCAAAACCAGCGGTCGTCATCTGCAGTGGTTTAAAGACCTCAGCCTTCATCAATGATTCCCAACTCCTGCGAGTTGCTTTCTCTGCCATATGGCCAGCGAGCGTGTATCCCCAATTGGAATAGGAATATTTCTCACCTGGATTGCTGAGCAAAGGAGTTTCAATCGCTTCGCGGAGCACCTTACGCCGCGCACGAGTGACACTCTTTTCGTTCACGTAGTTTTGCAAGTTGAAGTTGGGTGGCAGCCCACTGGTGTGTGACAGCAGGTCGATCAACCGAATCTTTTTGAACCGCTCGCTCATTTTCGAGACCAGCTCGGGAAACGTGTCGCCCATAGTTTGCTGGTAACTCAATTTACCGTCTTCAACCAATCTCGCGATCATCGTCGCTGTCAACGCTTTGCCACATGATCCGAGATGCCACAGGTCCTTCTCGGTCACCTCTATTCGCTCACCCTTTTTACGCACGCCGGTCACCGACAGTAGCTGCAACCCCTCTTCGGTAACAACTGCAGCGCCAAGGCCTGGAAGATTGTGCTTCAACCGGATCGCATCGAGAGTAGGGTGCGGATTCTTAATATCGAATGGCTGGGCATTAGTTTTTTGCGCACAGGTCAAGATAGTCACACCCACATAAAGAAGTGCTAACAATGGTGGGCACAATAGGAGTCGACGATAGCCTCCGTGACGGTAGCGACTCAATGAAATGAGAGACTGCATAATTCGTAGACCTTGCGACAAAGTGGGAAGTAAAATTGAGGTGAATCTTGGTTAATAACGCACATCACTTTCTATCCGTAACTTCGCAGGCAGCCATGATTGCCAGCAATGGAACCACGCGTTCAGCCAACAGAATGTACTGGCCACGGCGGGGTTGTCGGATCCATCCAGCCGATTCAAGTTCTTTCAGGTGATGGTAGAGCTGGCCGGTGGTTCCCATTTCAGGGAGCGCCTGCAAAGCCTGGGTATCGCGCTGCCCGCAGAGAATAGCTTTTAAGATTGATAAACGAACTGGATGCGCGAGTGCGGCCAGCGGGAGTTGGGCGGGAGACCAGTTGGCTTGGAGCAGCTCATTCGTTTGCGATTCGATTTGCCAGGCATAAGTTTCTTCTGCAGGCAAGGTGACGTATCCGGCGAACATTACACCACCATCTTGCTGCTGATGCTGCTGGATATGCTCGAGGGCCCAAAACTTCTCTGCCTTGGGCATCTGCCTTTTCTTCTTCGACCTTCCAGATTTTCCAGTGGATTGAGAATTGCCCAAAATCAGTCCGCTCAATGTCTCGACCTGGCCCTCGAGCGCCTTTAGGCGTGCCTCGACCTTAGATGTGGGCTTCTTTTTGTGAGGCTTGGCCATAGGTAGATCGTCTGATGGAAGTGCACGTACATTAGTTGATTATACGTTACTCCGTAATATCATAATATTCAAGCGTTAATTTGCCTCAGAAAAGGCTTCGAGCAGTTTTTGAGCTAGCCACAAGTAAACTCTAAGGATAAGCGAACAGATCAACTAGCGTTTTTCGTGCTGTTCGAGTTATTCATGGCCTTGAGAATTAGCGAGTTGCTTTAGTGGCAAGAAGTTTTTCGGCGGAATCGCAACCATACCAGACTGCTCGTTAAGAGCAGCCAAGCAATCGAAGGCTCTGGGACACTGGCCAGGACAGGAGTCTCCGGCGCGCCGCCGTATTGGGCGGCCCATATAGCCAAGTCTGTGGAGCCGATGGCTCCGTTGATGTTGGCATCACCTTCGCTCTGACCCGACGCGCTGGCATCCGTCGCACCCTCTTGCCACGTGAGGAAATCGAGACCCGTCACCAGCCCATCGCCATCAAAGTCGGCCGAGCCTGCACTGAGATCTGGATTGATCAGCACACTGAGCGAGGAAGCAAGGGTACCACTCGTTGACTGGTTACTGGTTAGCAACACGTTGCCAGGGGTAAAGCCCAATAGTCCTGAGATATCCAGGATGCCCGAAGTTTCTGTGGCTGCCGAGAGTCCCACCGTATCACCAATCTTGATCAAGACATTTCCATTCGGATCGGTGAGCCCCAAAGGCGTGGTCATCCAGATTTCACCATTATTCGTATCTTCATTCACAAAGATAACACCTTCTGGGTACTGCTTTCCACCAATTTCCGTTGGTTCGGTCCACTCTACGTTGTCGGCATCTCCAAAGGAATCGACGGTATTGTTCACATGATTTTGGGTCTTGGTAAGGGAAAATCCGGATGTCCCAGCCGAGAAGCTTCCACCACTGAAATCGAGATCAAAATCGAAGGTAAACAGTCCAGAATCTTGGTCGCCAAGCACAACCCTTGTAGGTTCGCTGGGACTCGTGTCGACGTCTTCAAGCTTCGAAGAATTGAGAGATCCCGAGATCGTCGTATCGAATGTACCATTGGTGGAGGTCCCGCTGCCGGGAAGAAAATCGTTCAGGTAATAGTAGCTCCCATAGGCTAGGCCATTGCGAGCCAGAAAATCGCTCGACGCGTTGCCGTTGGGATCTTTTCCTTTTTCGCCAATGTAAATCTGCATTGATTGAGTGCCACCGTCGGGCGAGAGCAGCAGCGCTACGTGATCTGTTTCGCCCGTATCCACCAGTGCAGCGTTTTCCCAGCTATCGAAAGGCATGCCTCCCAAGCCGCCCGCGGCACTGCCCGAAACTCCGCTCAGTTGGTAGAAGTCTCTGTTGTCTAGGTCCAGGGCAAAGAGCCGATTAAATCCTGACGCACCAAAACTCTCTTCGCCGGTCACATAAACGTTGTCGACAAATCCACGATCCGCTCCAAATGTGTTTGGTAGATACGACTGGCCTGAACAGAATCGGTTGAAGTTGGTGTTCGATACTCCGGTCGTATTGGTCCAAGTTTGCCCGGCATCGTTGCTCCAACGACTGTACGCCTGCTGAGCGGAGTTGACAAAGTTCACGTCCGGAGTGCCGCCGACAATTGTGTTTGAGATGGCGTCCAACAAACTGCCGAGATTGAGATCCACCTGGCTGATTGTGGCATCGCCTATTTCGTGGTTCACTTGAACTCGCAGAGTATCAGAACCTACAAGCTGTGCCCCTAAGCCATCGAAGGTCGTAGGCATCGTCCAGTTCTGGCCATCGCCTGCCGGATTGTCGCCGGTCGAGATCACTTCGAAGGCCTTCCAGCCGTTTCGAGGTTTCACACGTAGGGGGCCGCCATTCAGCGCATAGCTTTGAGCCTCAAGGGTCGACAAGACAAACAGACTCACAAGCACAGACAGCACCAGGAAAGAATTTAAGCGTTGTGACATGGCAAAAGTTCCGCAGAAAAAAGATGCTCTGAGAAGATATCGAAGCGACCGACGCAATAGCTCCGCGCCAGTTCGCTTATCTTAATCTATATGGCGACACTCTGGAAGCGAATAGAGCCAAGCTATGCCATTGCCTCAGACAGCCCGATCCCGTGGCGCCATAAGGAATTAGTTCGTGGTGGTGTTGATCTGTCCATCGTCAACACTCACCATCAGGGCCATGCTGCGGGGGTCGATGTCGTTTGGCAGGAAGTCGACATGCCCGTCGAGGAACACCACATTCACGCCGTAGGGATGTTGACTGCGGGGCGCACCGGCTATGAAGTCGTCGCCGCTGTCCCATTGCAAACAAGGCATGCCAGAGAGTTGTGCCTCTCCGCTATCGACACATTCAAAAAGCACATCGGGGAAATTGCTGTTTGGGGTTTGAGCAAAATCGCTGGCATCACCCGCTCCTGTATCGTGAAAATCAATGGCTAGCAATGTGCTACCGGGCCAGGGCAGGGCCCAGGCACCGCGCGGGTCGTGCCCATGATTTCTGGCACGTACTTCGCCAATCAATAGTGAGTTCGATTGTCCATCGGTCGCTTCAGCCAAGCGGCGGCCATCCTCAGAGATCGCGCCGCTATAGCGCTCCGAATCTAAATGAAAAGGACTCACAAATGCCGCATAGTTGCCCTTGGCAAAAGTTCGACCAGCACACGTTTGGCATTGGCTGGAAACATAGGTGCTCTCGATTGCTTCGTCGCTAGGGCATAACATTGACGAGATGGATTGCAGTAGTGGCTCCGGAGGCTGGACAAGAATGTTGTCGTCCAAATCAAATTGGTCGAACAGGTTCTTCTGTTCAAAGTAGGGCAGGAGCAGAACCACCCAGCTCAATTTCTTGCCCGCTTCCAGATGTCGCAATTCGGCATAGGGCTCCTCGTCGGTGCCCGATCGCGGCAAACGCCCGTGGACGCCTTCGTAATTCTGGACCGCCAAACCGAGTTGCTTGAGGTTGTTCAGGCAACTCGTTCGCCGCGACGACTCTCGGGCTGATTGAACGGCGGGAAGTAGGAGCGAGATAAGCACGCCGAGGATGGCGATCACTACCAGGAGTTCGACCAAAGTGAAGCCGGCATATCTTGTGTGGTTGCTCATGCGGGATACTTGATATTGTGTCATCGGGATTCCTGAACTCCGTTTTTTACGAGCTCTATCGGGTGAGTTCTGATTGGGCCTTAGGGCGGCTAGGGTTTCCTGCGACAGATCGCGATCGCGGCGGCACCAACCACGAGAAGCACTCCGCCGATAGTTTTCATTCTGCCCGCCATCAACTGAGGGGCTTCTTTCGCCAAATCAAGCTGCTGGTTGATCTCTTCAAAACGCGCTCGGGCTTGTTTGAGATCTTCGAGGTCGGTCGCAGCGCCTGACGCATGGTGATGGCCCTTGCGGTCGTGCCCGGCGTGAGCATGGTCGTTGTGGTCGCCACTGGCCGAACGATGCAGTGCCCGCGAGGCCGAGGAATACTCTTCCACTTGCTCCGGGGTCCAATGGTTCGCGCTGCTCTCGAACATGGGCCACAGCATCCCCAGGCCGAACAAGGCCGCGCCCAGCAGCGCCACGGCTTTGGAAAGTAGATTGAATTTTTCCGACTTGGCGGAATCAGTCGCCATACAAAATCCCCACTGAACAGAATGTAGCCTTGGCTAAGTTTATCGGACTCAGCCACCAAATTCAAGTCTAGCTTTGGATATTGCGTGGTGACTTTTTTTAAATCGCCCCCCCCTACTAGATGGCCGTGCTAGCCGAAGGGGCTGTCATATTTCTATGCGGTAAGCCGCATGGCCAAGTCCAGAAGTGTTACCAGGTCGATGGCATTGTGCATCAGAATTGCGTCCATCTCGTGCTGGACTCTTGTGGTCACAAACCGTTGATAGGCCGCTGGGATCTGGCTGCCGGGTATGTCGTCTGTTCGACCGCGGCCACAGATGTGACGTTCCAAGGTTTGCAACTTGCAGTCGGGGAGCTGCTTGCTCCAACGTCGCCGACTGTGGTGCAGTAGATCGACGTGTAACATTTGTGGTGGTTGATTGCTGGTAAACATGCGATAGCGATTCCCACGGTCCACTACCATTGGCCAATCGAAGCTCTTGCCGTTGAAGGTCATCAGCACACGATGCTGCTCGGCCAATTGCCAAAAGCTCGTTAGCACTGCTTGCTCTTCGGCATAGGTGCGGGCGAGCAGCAACTCCACAGAAAGCTGCCCTTCGATTGCACGCAACAGCCCCACCAAAAACAGGCTACTCCCAGAAAGCCCACAGGTTTCCAAATCCATAAGCAATGTTGCCTCGGGAAACGCGGAAACAAACGCGCGTAGTTCAAATTGATGGGGTGGCACCTCTTGATCGGCGTCGTGCTCCAGAGACGCGAGATGCCCATGTCGGCGGGCCACGAGTTCTTCGCCACCGGGCCATAGTTCTTCGACAGGAAGCACGATGCGGAGATGTTCGCCAGAGCGCGTCTCGATTACCTCGCCACGGGAGATCAGCCCAGCGATTTGCTTCACCGACCTGGGCCGAAGTGGGGATGGCTGGGGCGGGGCCTTCGTCTTCGACGGAGGCAGCGTGCCGCGATTGAGCGACTCGAGGCGACGGCGGAGTCCTTCATCGAGCATGGCCGCTATCCTCGGAGCGTTTTGAGTTGCTCGATCACATTCATTTGCTCGCGAACGTATCGCTCCAGCCGATCTCGCGACGGAAAGTCGAAAAGCATCGCCAGAGCCAGGAAAATGGCTAACGCCAAATTCAGGGACTGAGCGTCTATGATATAAGCAATCAGGTTCATGAAGGCGGCCCCTTCGAGGAGCGCTCGCCGGACGATCTGTTTCGTTAGATAGCTCCCCACGATTAAGCCAAAGCTGCCAAACTTTTTTTGTTGTTCTTGAAACTGTCGGCTACGGGTCTGTTTGCCCGAGAGGGCTGTTCTTCGCATCATCGCAGCAATCGCCTTGGAAACGATCGGAGCGACGAGTACGGAAACTGCCGCGAACACAAAGCCAACGATCGACACCAGGGGGGTTTCGGGCGGCTCGTCGTTTGCCAAACCCGTTAAGACAATCACAAAAGCAAAAATGAGCACACCGGAGATCAACGCAAACGCGATGATTTGCGAAGTGCGAACGGTTTGCGAAATGAGTTCTTCTTGTTCGGGGTTGAACATAGTCGGGTGAATCCTCCGGCGGTGTCGGAGGCGAATCGATCTTTATACTGTCGAAAGGGTTTCCTCACAGGCCGCAGTTTGCCGTAGAAGGGCGAGCAGATGCAAGGTCGCTTTCTTATTCGGCATGGGATGGCCGCGGGTGAGATCAGGATCGCTATGGATAGCGGGCCGCAAATTCGGCAGTCCCACACAACTGGGGCAACCTTCTTCGCAAGGGCAGCTTTCGACCAGTTCGTGGCAAATCTCCAGCAATCGGCCGATCGAGTGAAATCCCTTTTCGCTATACCCAAGGCCCCCAGGGTAGCGGTCGTAAACAATCATAGTCGAGCGTCCCAAGTTTTTGCTATCGACCACACCGCCCAGATCGCGGCTATCGCACATCGAAACCAACGGCAACGCAACCACCGCCAAATTCCGCAGCCCTACGACACCCTCGCTGGCGCGAAGACCTTGGGTCTTCATCGCCGTGCGTATGTGGTCGTCCGGCGAGAGCCACAGGGCGGTGGTTGGCAATTGCTGAGCGGGAATGTCGACCGGTCCCAAGCCGATGTTCTCGCGCGTGGCAAACTTGATTTTCTTGAAGGCGACAGTCTGCCAGGAAACATCAACTTCGCCGTAGCCGAGCGCGGCTTGCGGCACGGCGTCGCTATTGGCTCGTTCTTTAGTGATTAAGACGTTGCTTTCGAGCACGGCCTGCGTGTAGTAGTCTGTCTCGCGACGCTCGACGTAAGCCACCTTGCCGTTGAGATCGAGTTCGCGGACCAGGTAGGTTTCGCCATAGTGCAAATAAATGGCCTCGGGATAAACCAACTCGGGCGCGCTGATGGCATCGACATTCGCAATCACGGTGAACAGATCGATATTCTCCCTGAATCCACCTGCTACTCGCCACTGCGAGTCGCCTACAGAGATCTTTCCGCCTCCACCTTTTTTCTCAACGATGCTGAAGGTATTGTCGCTCATGTGCCGCAGGCTAACGCCGACCGTCGGGTTTTGACCGCCGGGATGGTAGAACTGGTCCTCGACTTTGGCGAGCTGCTGCTCATCGCAAAGGGCTTGGGCAATCGGCTCGGCAATTGCGCCGAATTGCTGCAGGTCGGAGTCGTTTAGCGGTAGTTCGAAGGCAGCGGCCTTTATATGCTTGGCCAACACGTAGGGATTGTTGGGATCGACTACCGCGTTCTCCGGCGATTGGGCAAAGAAATAGTCCGGGTGGCGGAGCAGATATTGATCGACTGGGTCGTTGCCGGCCAGGAGCACGGCAAGGCTCTCGTCGCTACGGCGGCCACTGCGACCAGCCTGTTGCCAACAACTGGCGATTGTGCCGGGGTAATTCACCAGCAGGGCCACATCGAGTGAACCAATGTCGATGCCTAGTTCCAAGGCATTGGTGGCGGCCACGGCGCGAAGTTTACCTGCGAACAAGTCCTGCTCGATCTCGCGTCGCTCGTTGGGCAGGTAACCTCCTCGATAAGCTCGTACCTTAGTAGCCAAGGGCGAATGCTTGTCGTCTAGCGCCTGACGGGTATAACGCTGAATAAGCTCGGCTGCCTGACGGGTGCGGGTGAACGCCAATACTTGGCCCTCTGCCTCCAGCGCTTCCAGCATCCACGTTACCGCATCGTCGTTGGGGCTGTTGCGTGCCAGGGCATCGACGCCCAGCGGCGTAGGATTCCACAAGGCGAAGTACTTGCGACCACGGGGCGAGCCGTCGTTGTCGATCACCTGCACCTCGCGACCAATTAATTTGCTAACCAGCTCTCCGGGGTTCGCAATGGTGGCACTGGTGGATAAGAAAACGGGGCGACTGCCGTAGTGCTCGCAAACGCGTAGCAGGCGACGAAGCACGGCTGACACATGGGCCCCCAGGATGCCTCGGTAGGTGTGGACTTCGTCGATGACCACGTACTTAAGCTCCGCAAAAAACTGGGCCCACTTAGGATGGTAGGGCAGGATGGCCGCGTGCAGCATGTCGGGATTGGAGAGAACCAAGTTGGCTTCGGTGCGGATGCGCCGTCGCTGGGCCGTGGGCGTATCGCCATCGTAGACGCCGGGGGTGATTTGCTCCGCGAGCTCGGCATCGCCTTCCAAGAGTTCCAGCAAACCCTTGAGCTGATCTTGGGCGAGGGCCTTGGTGGGGTAGAGATAAAGCGCACGCGTTGAACGATCAGCCAATGCCGATTCGAGAATCGGCAAGTTGTAGCACAGCGTCTTGCCGCTAGCCGTACCGGTGACAGCAACCCAATCTTGCTGTCGCCGGGCCGCTTCTAAGGCAGCTACTTGATGCGAGTACAGCTTGTCTGCACCAAGCCGCGCGAGCAATCCTTCCAGCAACTTGGGAAGCGGCTGCTCCGGCTCGGCATACTGCCCTGGACGTTCCGGCAAGATCTCGACATGCTCAAGTTGACCGGCGTAATCGCCGCGCGACTTGATTCGTTCCAATAAGCTTGATACATCCATGCTCGCTCCGTCTGCCTGTAAATATTGGAGGCTCCTCGTTAGTATACGGGCGTTTAGTATAACGATCGGCGTCCTATTGAAGCAAGTTCAGTAGAAATCGGCAAGAAAGTGTCTCTGTGTGCGAATGACTCGTACTGCTAACGAACTGAGAACTCTTGGGATTGAATAATGACAAAGTGGAAGCGTTCCCTGACGTGGTCGATTGCTGGTGTGCTATTGCTAGGGTTTGTTGCGTCAGGCCTGCTCTTGATGTGGCGTTCGCAATCAACGTTTGTCCCGCCTGAGTTGCCTGATCCGAATGGCTACGAAAAACTGCTAGTCGCCACGGACATGCTTCACCCTCGGACGGGGTTCTACGACGAAATGGAAGCCGAGGAGTTAGCGGAAGTCGTCGAGCACAACAGACCGGCTTTGCGATTGGCCCGTATGGGACTGCGCGAGGAGTGTGCGGTGACCCTTGTGTGGGGTGGAGATAGAACGTGGCTCGACACTGTCCATTCTGCCCGTAACGCGAAGAACCGTAACCTGTCTCGCGCCTTTACGGCTGAAGCACTTTATGAATCCCAGCAGGGCAATGTCGACCCTGCAATACAGTGCGGACTCGATAGTATTCAAAGTGGGATGGCAGTCGCCAAAGGAGGGCTTGTAGTCGATTGGATGATCGGATACTCCAATGTATATCGAGGCATGGCGGCGCTCAGGACCATTGTCAACTCGATGTCTAAAAGTCAATCCAACGAGTTGATCGACCATTTTGAAGGCGAACCGTTTGAGTTCGAAGATCCCAACAGCTTACTTAAACGAGAGCTGGCCTTTTTCGAACAAATGCATGGACCGGTCGAGTGGTTCATGATCGGTAAGGTGGCGAAATCTCAGCAACAATCCATGCGGACGGAGTTACCTTCTATCGAAAAGCGATATACCGTTTACAAGGATCTGCTGATTACGCATTTCGCACTGCGGTGTTTTAAGATCGATCACGGTCGCTTTCCGGAAGATTTGGAGGAATTGGTACCCAACTATCTCTCCGAATTGCCGAGGGATCTGTATTCTGATGATCCACTATTGTATCGCCAACAGGAGGGTGGCTACCTTCTGTACAGTGTAGGAGAAAACGAAGTCGACAATGGCGGTGTGGAAACTAAAGATGGCATGGACAGCGATCTTCTGCTGACACCCCTGTAGGATCTAGCTAGCAGTGCTGGCGGATTCTATCTTGCTCGCGACGGTGAGAATTCGGTACAGTCCGCACCCGGCGATCTATCAGATCGCGGCTAGGAGGTGCGTCAGCGTGGTTTAGTTCTAGACTAGCCGCGATGCGATGTATCGCCTGTGAACAACTCACTTCTATCAGAGAAACTGCCATGGAAGGCCTCGATCCTGCACAGGGTGTCGTGATGAACGACACGTTTCAGCAACTCGCCAACGATGTGCTGGTGTGGATCGGTTTTGGCACGGTGGTGGGCCTGCTGGCCAAGGGAATCATGCCAGGGCGCGACCCGGGCGGGGCCATTGCCACGGTCATCATGGGCGTCGGCGGCTCGGTCCTTGGCTGCGGTGTCGTGAGTTACTTCAATGAGGGCCAGCGAATTATTCCGATCAGTCCCCTGGGGATGCTGGTGGCCACGCTGGGCTCGCTGCTGATCCTTTTCTTCTACAAACTGCTCGGCGGTTACTACTTTGTAGAAGGGGAATACGTCACGCGTCAGCATCGACGTAGTCGTGGCGGAGGCCGGAGACGCCGGCGGAGATACAACTCATACGCCTACGACGAATAGAGGCTAGAGTAGGTTAGTAGGTGAGTAAGTGAGTAGGTGAGTAGGTGAGTAAGTATCGATCTCGAAACTTACTCACCTACTCACTTACTCACCAAAAAACAGTGGCAGCCGGTGGGTCAGAAAGTAGCTCAGGACACCAACGCTACTCGCCAAACACCACCAGCTGCCAGAGGGCAGGGTTCCCACTTACGTGGATCACTCTTGAGTTAACTCATAGACCAACTTCGCAGGCGGCACCTGGGATGCCACATTGCGGAAGGCTTCGAGCAACTGCTCCTCAAGATCAGCAACCGTCGAACCACCAGGGACGTCGATAAAGATACCGTTGCCAGCAAAGGCGATCGCCTCCATCAACTCGCGATCCGCACCCTGGCCTACCGCCATCGTGTGCAAAGTCACACCACGATCGATCGCCTGAGTGGCTTCCCAGAAAGCGTATTGCTTTTTGCTATTGCTAGTGGAGTAGTCGGCACTGCCATCGCCATCGTAGTCGGTCCAGTCGGACCATTGAAAACCACTCGGCATGCTCCAACCATCAGGTTTTTGGTTGGTCTGACCGTCGGTCATGATGAGCATTGTCGGACGCGATCCATAGCGGCTGTAACCGTCGTCATCTGGATCATCAGCGGCACCAACAAGCAGTTCACGTGCTTTGAGAATGCCGTCGCCCATGGCTGTCCAACCGTTGTATTCGCCAGCTTGTCGCCGGCGTTGCATCGTGTTGAGCGTGGCATAATCATCGGTAATTGGATCGGCAGAGATGTCGAAATCGACATCGCCGTCGTAGAACTCAAGTTCCTGCTCCGCCCACTGCCCATAGCCGACGAGGCCAATTTCGTCACCGAAATCGAGTTCGGTGAGGAAGTCGAAGAACAAACTGGCCCCATCCTTGATTGCAGTGAACGGATAGTGAGGCGAACGCCAAAGATCTTCCGAACTATTGCGGGCATAACGACGCTCTTGCAGATAGTCCATTAGCGTTCGGCGGCCATACTTACGGTTGTAGGTACCACTCTTATCCATTACGAAGTCGATGTAGTCCTTCCATAGGGCTTCGCTAGTGGCTTCGTTCGGCATGCTTTTTGGTGTGCCGTCACTGTTACGGCCTGCCTGAGGGAACGGATGCTTCAGCGAACCATTCGGCTTCTTGGCTCCTAGGTTCAGCTCGTTGAAGACATAGTCTTCGTCCCAACTGCTAATGTAGGTACCTTCGTAGGAATCAAGGTTTCCGAACTTGTTCTTAAACTTTTTCTTAGTCTTGCCTGGCCAGGTGACTTGGGAAGCCTTCAGTGCGTCCCACATCGCGTCAAGCTGTTGTTCAGCTTGGGCTAAACCCAATCCCGATTTCAACGAACTGTCGTCGTTCATTGAAGCCGAGAAGTCAAGCACAACGACCAAGTCGCGAGCTTCGATGAACGCAGTAGCCGAAGCTTGTAAAGGCACCTTGTCGCGACCAACGGCCCAACCAAATGCCAGACCCAACTGGCCATCTTCTGCCTCGACATCGGAATTGGTGCGTCGCGCGATCACTTGGACCACGTTGTAAGGCGATGCGTCCCAAGTAATAGGCCAACTACCGCTCGCCTCGTCGTAGCCACGCTTACCAAATCGGACGTCTGCGGTCGGATCGATGTAGACCCCATTAGCCAGGGCAACTTGCTCAGCCATCTGGCGAGCTTGCTCTACGGCAATCGAGTTGGCATCAATGTTCGCCGAACCCTGGCCTTGACCGGCCGCATACACTGCGGCGTTGATTTCTTGGGCGGCTGCCAGTGCGGCGGCATCTACCGCGTTCTGCATGCGGGTTTCTTCCAGCACAATTCGGCCAGTATCAACCGACAAAGCGACAAAGGCAAAGATCGCCACGAGCATAAAGCCAGTGAGGACCGCCACGATGCCGCGGCGGCGGTTTGGCTTCATCGGTATTTTTCTAAGTATTTGAAAGTTCATCGTATCGCCTCCCAGAAGATTCTTATTGATAGTTAGGTTGCTTGCTTAGACTATTGAGACAGAGTCGCTCGTCCGTTTCGGAAAACTATGTCGGCGGTCATTTGATAGTCGTAGGCACCGCTGACTGGTGTGTAGCTGACGTCTGAAAACATCATGCTAATTTCGACTATGAACAAACCCAAATCATTGTCAGGATTGTCGAGATCAAAGGGCTGTGTAGGGTCCGTGGCATCAAGAATCTCAACTTGAATCGAGTCGCCAGGCAAACCCGAAGAATTCAAGAAATTGGTGACGTCGTTTACCAACTTGGCGTTAGTCGATTCACCTTCTTGCATCATGTCGGTGCGATCCATGGAGGCAAACCGAGCTCCTTCGCGAGCAGCGGTTTGCAGCAAATTCTGTGCGTCGTAGGCACGATTTACTTCGATCAAACCAACCACAATCGACAGCAGCATCGGGGCCATAATGGCAAACTCGACCGCTACCGCGGCCCGGCGAGTCTGCTGGTTTCTGGCACTTCTTCGAAAAATCATTTGGCTTCCTCCCTATCAACAAACACGATTACTCGTGACGCATGAAAGATTGACTTTGCAGGATGACACTATCCATGATGCTATTGGGGAGTAGAGCGATGTCGTTGTAAGGCACCTTGGCTCGCACTACGAATAGCTGACGTGGCTCGGCATCGGCAACATTCAAGTCACCAAGCGACTCTACTTCCTCGCCAGAACTAGGTGGGTCGCCGCCCCCGTCGAATACGCTGGCGTCCTTCACGAAGATTTCAACACTTTCCGTAGGGAAAGCACTGCCAAGAATACGGAGCACCTCGTTTTCGATATCTGCTGTGGTAGTTCCTTCCACCGCACCGACGCGTGCGGCTGTTCGACAAGCAGTATTGAGCATGTTGTTGACCAACTGAGTATGGCCGAATTCCACGATGGCAAATATGAACGTGAGGAATACCGGCAAAACTAGAGCGGCTTCGACGGTTGTCGTACCGCGACGCTTATTTTGTTTCCGTTGGTCCTGCATAGTGCTGCAAACTCCCAGCCCGTTTCGACTCACTTAGTGAATCAGCTGTTTACGTGTCCGAGTCTTTGGAATGAAGAACACTCGAACGAGTCTAAGGAAATAGGGAAAAGTATTTGTTTAGGCTTCTTAGGTATCGCTAGCGCCGATTTCGCGCCTCACGATTGACCTACTAAACCCTAGTTCAGAAATCAGGGCCGAGCCTGAAGAAAACCCTGAATTCACCGGATGATGCGCTGAGCAAACTACCGAGATATTAGGATGTTGAAGAGAAACTACGAGCGCAGCAGAAAGGCCACGCACGGAGTCGCACGTGGCCTTTCTGCAACATGTAGTCTAAGCCAGCAATCAGCGTCTAGCTCGCAGAATGTAGCTGGTGATGCGGGGGCCTACATCCAATTGAGCGAGCGGAGGAACTGCTGCTTGCTGATAGATACAGCCTGCTCGCCAAAGTCGTAGTCGACACCCACGTCGCCACTACTTAGCTGGATGCCGAACAGCAGGTCGTCGAGCTGCCCTCGATCGACATCGTTGGGAATCAGCAGTCCACCCGGGTTATTGCCCGTGGCTCCGCCTAGCGAGCCGACATGGTCTTTACCATCGCGGTAGCGAGTCGGTTGAGTTTCCTCGACACGATAGCTGCCGGGAGTCAGATTGTCGAATAGATAATCGCCCTGGAAATTGGTCCTGGTCGTCTTCACGACAGTCTGGCCATTGATATCAACGCCCTTGAGCGTGACTAGCACGTTGGACAGGGTCCTCTCGCCTGAGTCGAAATTGCCATTGTCGTTGCGATCGACAAACACCGTCCCTCCCAAGCTGGCCGGGTCTAGCTTCACCTCGGTGGGTTCGGAGTCTCGGTTGTTATCCAAGGTGATTTCAGTTTCGTTCCCCGAAACCTCTGTATGATTGATGAGCTTGCCGACAAAATCGTTGTCCACGCGGACGGTGATTGTGATCGATGTCGACTCGCCTTTGGCCAAATCGCCTATGTTGAAGGTCAGTTCATCACCATCGAAGCTGTCGAAGTTGCGTGACGCATCTTCAAATGTGACCCCATCATCCGGAAGATTGTCGGTCACCACTACGCCAGTTGCATCAGATGGTCCATTGTTGATAATGTCGAGCGTGTAGCTGAATGTGCTGCCCGGCTCCACGGGATCGCGGCTATCTTTTTTGGTGATGGCCAGATCGATCTTTGGCTCGATGGTGTTCTGCACCGAGTCGGTGTTGTTGGAAAGGTTCACCTCCTTGGGTGCCGAGACGGTGGCTGTATTGATCAACGTACCTGTGGCATCGTCGTTGACTGTTGCCAATATTGTGACGATGATCACATCGCCCGGCTGCATGGTTCCCAAGCTCGCCGTGACCACGCCACCCGAGTGTTGCACTCCGACCCCATTCAGACTTGTCGAGCCAGACACAAAAGTCACGTGGCTGGGCAGCGTGTCAGTGAAGCTCGTGTTTTCTGCAGCCGAAGGCCCATCGTTATTGATTTTGACTTTGTATTCCACCGTTTCTTGCGGCGACAAGACTGTTTGCTCTACAGACTTATCAAGCACCAGATCGAACCCAAAGAAGCCGAAGTCGACCGCCAGATTTGAATTGGTATTGGAGTCGCCATCGTCGGCAGGCTCTGCTCCACCGCTGAGCATCACAGCCTGGCTTACAACGCCCGCTCCCGCCTGAGCAGTACCATTGTCGTCGTTATTGACGTTATCATCCGGGTCGGACGCAGGGTCGTTTCCAGAGCTAGATTTCAACCCAAACAGTGGTTGCGTGACTTGGAAGTTCACAGGATCAACCTGCACTACGTACTTGCCCGGGAATAGATCTGTGAACAAATAGTCGCCCCCAGCACCCGTAGTAGTCGAGTTTAGAAACTCATCGACCCCCTGAGTGTAGGCATTGTCACCGTTCGTATCCCTGTAGAGATTCAGCTGCACGCCGGAGATTCCTGTTTCCCCCGCATCGAAGATTCCATCGTCATCGCGATCGGCCCATACTTGGTTCCCCAAGCTTAGCACTGGTGCCGCAACAAAATCGGCTCGCTTGTTCGCTACTCCGACCAAGCCAATGAGAGTTACCTGGGCATCAACTGCCGAAACTCCCTCGAAGGTAAGCTCGAGAGCGCCGACACTCTCGAAGTTCGCTCCATTGCCGGAACTGGCGGTGGGAACGTCATCGAAGTTGAACACTGCCTGACCGCTGGCCGTTCCACCCACGGACTCGGGAACGGTTGTCGTAAATTCTGACCAGTTGTTCGCGTCCGTATAAATCCGCATTTTGATCACGGCGTTGGGGTGATCGGCACCGGAGGTGAGGGCGATGCCGGTCATTTCGTTACCATTGGATTCCGTCAGGTCGATGCCGCCTAAGCCGACAGGATTCACGGCAGCACCATTATTGTCGGCACCGTCCCAAACTACTTTGGCCACTCCCGTCACCCCGGAGCCACTGGCAAAGTACAGCTTGCCACCGCTAGAAGCCAAAGAGACAGAGGAAACTGGATTCTCGGCGCTGGCGAGTTCGACAAACATGTCGCGTTCACCACCCAGCACACTGCCGTCGAGTAGGGAATCAGGGGAACTCGACGGCAACGGAGGCGTGGCCTGTACGGTTTGCAGAGAGGTAAAACCGTCGATCGCGGGGCCCACAACGCCGTCGGCCTCGTCGACGGTAATCACCACTTCCTGCACATCCTGGCCCGCAGCAAACTGCATATCTGCAGGAAGCGCGATCTTCACAAAATACTTGCCAGCGCCCAAGCCATCGAATTTGTATTCGCCCAAACTATTCGTGGAGACGGAGTTGATAAAAGTATCGCCACCATCAAGACTTCCATTGCCTGTGTCGCGATATAAACTGGCCGTCGCCGCCGGTACCACGCTATCGTTACTAGCAATGCTGTCTCCTTGTGGATCGATCGTGACAATGCCACTGATCTGCGCCATATCGACTGCCAAGAGCTGGCGAGGCTCGAGAGTTTCAAAAGACAACTGGCTGATAGGCTGTTGATTCTGGGAGCGGGACATCGCGACACCTCGAGAGAGAATACTTTGCTAGCGGGATACACATTACGAGCGCAGACGATCGTAGTGGTTGTATCGGCGCATAGAGGTGCTGCAGATTACCCGAGATTGACGGTAATCTGTGCGAGGAATGCTAGCAGAGCAGCTTAGAGTCGAGTGTTGAGAGACGAGAGTCCAGAGACAATAGCTTGTGAGGTGCGAAGCCAGGACCCTACTCTAGCCTCTGGTCTCTTAGCTCTAGTCGACTTGATTCACCAGCGGTATTCGCCGCCAATGTTTACACCTTGTCCCCAAAAATCGGTTCTCACAAAGTCGCGGCGCGGATGATCGCCAGGGCGAAGATCCACTGCCGCATCGTTACCAGGAATTAGAGTGGAATTTATGTCCGGATCTATTTGGTCGCCCGGACGAACAACGTTGCTCCAATAAAGCAGCGTATAACCGCCAGTCAATCGCAACTTTCGCGTGAGCTGGTAGCCCAAAGTAAATCCAACCTCAGGTATCACGCTAAACTCATCGCGTTCTTCTTCTCCGATGTTCGTTACCTGTGCCAGTAGGCCTCCTTGTTCAGGTTCGTCCGAAGGCAATCCCGGCGGTGTCGTTTGTGTGAATCCACTGATGCGTACTCGTTGGCGATTGTTACCTAGAGCCAATTTCGACAGGATCGATAGAGACCAGCGCTCCTTTTCCCATTCCGTCGTGTAACCAATTTCGCCGCCGACAAAGTCATTGCTCGTCCCGAAGTAGTCGTTGACTAGGATCTCGGTACCGACGTCGGCTCCAAACTCTTCGTTGATGACTACCAAGTCTTCCATCACGCTGAGGCTCTCGTTTAAGCGCGCCCAGCGTACACCGGTCAACAAGTCGGTGCGACGTGTACCACAATTGAGGAGATCGCATAGTCGACCCAAAGGTCCTCCCCCACTGCGGCCAACTCCCGAACCGCAACCAGTTCCAGAGCCACAGCCTACACAGTCACCACAGCCCATGCCGCATCCTGGGACGCAGCATAGGCCATGTCGCAGACGAATTCCGGCTGTCCGAAAAGTACTTTGGACCCGTACTGTCACCGAGCCGTCCAAAAGATCGGTATCTACGTCCTCTACTGCCGGGCCCCGCGGCAGAACAATCTGGTTCGGATCGGCGTCGTCAAAGACATCGAAGGAATTGAAGAAGGGGCGGAAAATGAACAAATCGCCCGGTTCGCCATCTCCACGCGTGCCCCCCACAAACGTATCGCGAACTGTATCAAAACCTATGAAGTCGCCTTCGATCCCAAGTGTTCCACAATCATCCAGCCACATGCCAACGGTAAAGCGAACTCCATCTCGCTCGTCTTCCAGCACATTTTCGTCACCGTAGATTGTTCGAACAGAATCCGCATCGATGAGTGTACGTCCGGTATTTGGATCGGTGCCAACAACTTCGGCGTCAACCACCAATGCTGGGATGTTCATTCCGTGGAATCGCCAAGAGAGGTACTCAGCCCGGGCATACAATATACCTCGCGCGCCCGGCGAGCAACCATTGCGTTGCATACAAGTGTAGCTACCACAGTCGCTGCACTCTCCGAACTCGTCATGGAAACCGCCGTCGTCATGGTAAACGCCCTCGCCATAGGAAGACGGATCGGGTTCGGGCATCAAGACTTCCTTGCCCTCCTCACCGTCAGCCAGAGTCGGTGTCGTCAGTTCTTCTTGAAAAGCGGCCGTTTGTAGATTCTCATCGCCAGGAACTCCCACGGTAGTGCCAATCTGGTCTGCCGAGAGGATGCTGCCGTTGTCTTCGAAAACTTCAACCGTCTGGCCAACATAACCGTCTAGATTGATTTGCTCGTCTGCAGCGACATATCGCAGGATCGCACCGTAGCGATCAACAATCGCGTACTCGGGAGCGCCACCTGAGGTATCGGAATTGAGCAACAGCTTGCCACTAGTCACATTTGCCCGCGGCATGGCTTGCCGCACAGGCTGCTGCAGGTAGTCTCCCGCCTTGAACTTTGGCGCTTTCTGCAATGGCTTTGCCGCTTTCAACTCCGGGGGCAACTCCAAACTTGGCGAATGGCTCTTTGTGATCGAGTCGATCGTTTTGCCAACAGCCAAGTCGGTGTAATTCACCCGTTTCGCCGGTTTTACTTTGGCCGGTTTTCCGGCTTTTCCCGAGCGAAATTTGGGGGGTTCAGCAGTTGCAACGCCAGATGTCAGTACACAGCATAACACGCCAAGGGCAGCAATAATGCTGACCCGACACAATCGATTCGCAGCCATAGGGGCATGTCCTCGCACGCGCACTCCAAGAGCACATTTGCTCACCGGAGTCGCTAAGAAAAGTTGGTAGAAGAGACTCGGCTTACGAGAAGCGGCGGGTTTGTAGCAAAACCCTCGGAAATGCCACAAGGGCAAAATTGAACGAGCTAGCGTTGCCTTCCCGCACTGCTCAGAGGATACTGGAAGGATCAAGCTGGATTGCACGACTGCGAGCATTGTCCGTGTGACAGCATTTTCTCGACGCACAATAAGGTGTGAGATGGATGATAGTGAATCGCTGATGGGAGGAGTGCTTCAACCTTCCTACCGATCTACCCGCTTCCTCAATCTCAGATCTGCAGTCTTACATTCCCAATATGTGGCCTGAAACTCAAGACACCGAGATCCTGCTAGAGCAGGCCCGCACGGGTGACGAAGGCGCAGTGAACGATCTATTAGAACGCCATCGCGATTCGGTTCGACGACTCATCGATTTGCGAATGGATCGGGTACTGAAACGCCGGGTCGATGCTAGCGACATTGTGCAAGATGTCATGATCGAAGCCCATCGTCGCCTTGAGGTCTATCTGGAAAACCCAGTCATGCCTTTTCATCTTTGGCTGAGACAAATGGCTAAGGATCGGCTGATCGATGCTCATCGGCGACATCGCGGAGCAGCGCGACGCAGCATAGATCGCGAACAACCTTTGGTAAGCGCAGCCAGCAGCGGTTCGACCGTCGATCTACTGGGACAATTGCATGATGGAGGGCTCACCCCGGCTGCCGAAGCAACTTGGCGTGAATTGCAACACCGCTTCGAACAGGCCTGCGAACAGTTGGAGCCCGTCGACCAAGAAATCGTTATTATGCGGCACTTCGAACACCTAACGAATCAGGAAGCCGCCGTTTCGTTGGAGCTTTCGCCACAGGCCGCCAGCATGCGGTACCTACGTGCCATGCGACGACTTCGTGAGTTATTGGGCAACAGTGAAGAATCTTCTGCAGAATAAAAGTAACCCTCTCCATGACCGATCTGCAGAATCCAGAAGAGCACGACCGCGAGTTAGCGGAAATTCTCCAAGGTCTCACTGACTCCTCTGTGGAAGAGAGGCCTTCGCTCGATGAACTCGCCTCACGGCATCCACACCTCGCACAGGAGCTGCGCGAACTATGGGGTGCCGTCATGGTAGTAGATGCAGTTGCAGGATTTTCTCAGGGAACTACCACGATCCCTAGCCAAGTGACACCGCGCGAATCTCTCAATCCGCCCGACGAGCTAGGCGACTATCTGCTTCAAGAAGAAATCGGCCGGGGAGGGATGGGTATCATCTACAGGGCTCGGCAGCGAAGTTTAAAACGCGATGTTGCCGTGAAATTGATTTTGCATGGCGCAAAGGCTTCAGACGCCGACCAACAGCGATTTCAATCTGAGGTGGCAGCGGCAGCACAGCTCGATCACCCCAATATCGTACCGATTTACGAGTTTGGCATCGAATCGAATTGGCAGTACTACGGGATGAAGTTGGTCGAGGGTCACGACCTCACCAAAGACATCGCGAAGGGTCCCATGTCGGAACGTGATGCGGCGCAGCTAGTGATGACTATCGCTCGTGCGATCCACTATGCTCATCAGCAAGGGGTAATTCACCGAGACTTAAAGCCAGCAAACATACTCCTCGACGTGCAGGGGGTCCCACACGTCTCTGACTTCGGCCTGGCCAAGCAAGTTGATTCCAGCGATTCGCTCACTGATACTGGCGCCATACTGGGAACACCTTCGTATATGTCTCCTGAGCAAGCAAGTGGGGGACGCGGCAATGTGGGTCCCGTATCGGATGTGTATAGCCTAGGGGCGATTCTCTATGCGCTTGTTACCGGTCGGCCGCCGTTTCAGAGTTCCTCACCAGTCGATACGGTGCTGATGGTTCTGGAGCAAGATCCATTGCCGCCACGCCTGTTGAATACCAAGATGAGCCGCGACTTGGAACTGATCGTTCTCAAGTCTCTGCAGAAGCCGATCGACCTTCGCTATAGTTCTGCAGCCGCCTTGGCGGATGATTTGGATGCGTTTCTTACGAATGAGGCGATCTCCGCCCGCAGCGGCCATATCTCCGACGTTGTCGCCCGCGTATTTCGCGAGACGCATCATGCCACAGTCTTAGAAAATTGGGGCGTGCTCTGGATGTGGCATGCGGCGGTCCTCTTGGGGATTTGCCTAGTAACCAACTGGTTCCACTTGATGGGCCAAGATTGGCAAGTGATGGCGCAGCCGTGGCCCTACTTGCTGTTGTGGGGTGGTAGCCTGGCCGTTTGGGCACCCGCCTTCTGGGCACTTAGACATAGGGGCGGGCCCGTCACGGCAGTCGAGCGCGAGATTGCCCATGCTTGGGGAGGCAGTATTGTCGCCGTGATTCTGCTGTTCGTTGTCGAATCAATGCTCGGCCTGCCGGTCTTAACACTCTCTCCGGTTCTGGGTCTAATCAGCGGGATGGTGTTTGTAGTGAAAGCCGGAATCTTAGCTGGCAGCTTTTATATTCACGCGACCGTTCTCTTTATCACAGCTGCCATCATGGCCTGGCTGCAGCGCGCGGGATGGCCCTATGGCATCTCGCTCTACGGACTCGTCAGCGCAGCGACGTTTTGCTTGCCGGGCTGGAAGTACTTTCGTCAGAGTCGACTTAATCGAGCTTCGCGATAGAGACGCTTATCTGAACTGCTTATCGAGGCCTTGGGGCGGCGCGAAATAATTGCCTGTACTGCCGAAGTTGGAGAAGGCCTGATACGTCACACTATGGCCAGTCGGGGCTAGTTCCTTATCACCGGTGACGTCGAAGGGAGCCTGCGCTGCGATCTTATTCAACCGTTGCTGGTTAGCAAGAATTGCCCGCTGATTGCGCTGGTTTTCGATATCCTGCTGTCGGCGTGCACGTTCGAACTCGCGTTGCGGCTGAATCACGTTGTAATAGTCAGAGATTCCACCGCGGGCATTAGAGAGAGCCAAGTAGGGGCTCACCGCTGGTCCACGATTCAGAGACTGAAATGGCTTACTGCGGCGGTCAGTAGAAAAGTTTGTTGCATTAACCCCGGCTACACCGAACCGACCGATATCACGGCCTTGAACCTGACGCTTTAGTCGATCAGAGGAGAAGGCAGAGGCACCGGTTGAATTGCGAAACTGGCTGACCTGGGCATTGGCGTAGCCTTGACCACGAACGTCTTGAACAGCGGCGAACACTAAGGCGAGGGCAGCGAACGGAGCGGTTATCTTATAAACCAGCATGGCAAAACACTTTCAGTACAAATTCTGCGGCAAGATGAATTCCTTGTCCCCAAGTGCCATCATTATAAGCAATTGTCTGTTTTAGGGCAAATTTCGCGACTGGCACGGGGAACGCTTCTCAAGCAAGCATAGGCTGTTCCTATTGTTCGACGTGTCGCTTAGCCAAGAGTTCCGCAGCGGCGGGACCAATCTAAACAATCTATTGGTTAGGATTGTTACAAACTGAACCCCTCTGAGGGTTCGAGAACCGCTAGGACGTGGCGGAGATTGCTGCCACCCAATCGGGATTCTCTAGATACCAGGTCACCGTATTGCGTAAGCCGACGGTGAAATCGACCCGTGGCCGCCAGGTAGTTTCGGTTCTCAAAGTCTTGCTACTTATGGCATAGCGCCGGTCGTGGCCAAGCCGATCTGCGACGTGTTGAATGAGTTGTCGGCGCGCTCCTGAGTCTCCGATTACCTCGTCCACCAGATCGCAAATGGACTCCACCACAGACAGATTCGGCTGGCTAGTCTCTGAACCCACCAGATAACGGGTGCCAATCTTCCCACTGGCCAAAATAGTTCGCAACGCGCGGCACCCATCTTCCACGTGGATCCAATCACGCTGTTGCAATCCGTCCCCGTAAATGGGCAGAATCTCGTCGGCAGCGGCGTTAAGGATCATGCGAGGGATTAGCTTTTCTGGATGCTGTCGAGGCCCATAGTGATTGGTGGGGTTGGCGATTACGAAAGGCAAACCATAAGTGTGACCAAACGACTGCGTCAGTTGCTCCCCGGCGGATTTGGAAGCAGCATAGGGCGAGTTTGGTGCCACGGGGCTCGACTCGTCGAAAAATTCGCCTTCGTCTGTCGCACCAAAGACCTCGTCGGTCGATACATAGAGGAATCGAAACCTGCTCTGCCGATTCTCTTCAAGACTTAGCCAATAACGCGTCGCTTCCTCCAACAAGGTGCAGGTCCCAAGCACATTGGTAGCGACAAACCGATGCGGATCAACAATCGAGCGATCGACATGGCTTTCCGCAGCCAAATGCATAATCGCCTGCGGCTGATGCTGGCTGAGTATTTCACCAACCCACTGAGCATCGCCAATATCCCCTTCGGCCAGGGTGTAAGATGGGTGATTTTCAACTGCATCAAGCGAAGCTCGATGTCCCGCGTAGGTGAAGCAATCCAAGTTTACAACTCGGGCAGCGTCTTCCTTAAGGCATTGCCGCACTAAGGTGCTACCAATGAAGCCCGCTCCCCCAGTGATCAAGATTGTCGCGTCCGCTTGACTCATTTCTTACCCTGTTGACGCTTACGGACAAAGAATTGGGTGAGAAGTTCTCCGCAACGGTCGGCAAGTACTCCTTCGACAATCTCAGTCTGATGATTCAATCGAGGATCGTCGAGCAAACGAAACAAACTCCGCACGGCACCTGCTTTAGGATCTTCTGCACCATACACCACTTGGGCCAGTCGCGCTTGTTGGATTGCCCCGGCACACATTGGACACGGTTCAAGCGTAACGTACAGCGTGCAGCCCTCCAATCGCCAGCTTCCTAAAGCTTCGGATGCCTGGGTGATGGCAATCATTTCCGCATGAGCGGTGGGATCGTGCAACCGCTCGCGTTCGTTGTGGGCAGCAGCCAGCATTCTGCCCTCACGGACGATGACAGCCCCGACCGGGACTTCGTCCAATTCCGAGGCAGCCTCGGCCTGTGCCAGGGCTTGGAGCATGTATTTTTCGTGTTCCATCTAACTCGCCTGGAGGAACTTTGTTTGTTTCCCGGACGTCATAGTCCTACGGGCCGCCGCCAGAAAAAATAGCCGAACGAACTGAGGCGGAATGGCGTAGAAACAGCAAAATACGAACTTCTCGATAATTACTCATTCTAGTCACTAGCGGCAGGTATAATTGGTTTTCTGCCAGCCCAATGTTGAGCACCGTCGATCTTTGATATGAATCCCATGGCAAACACTTTACTACCGAATTCCCGATTGCGGCTAGCCGCCCAGTTGGCTCGCTATTTCACAGCAATTCTGCTGCTGGCGATGTTCATCGGCACACATCTTCCATCACACTCAGTGCCTGGGTTTTCTATTGGCGACAAACTAATTCACTACAGTGCCTACCTAGCACTTACCGTTTCGGCATTAATTAGTTGGGAATTGTCGGCGGGCATCTTGCGCCCTTCGCATTTTTTTGTCGTTTGGCTCGTCGGGACATTATACGGTGCGTTCGACGAGATAACGCAAACACCCTTTGGACGATCATGCGACGGGCTCGATTGGTTGGCTGATATCGCGGGGATTGTCTCCGGGATTGTCATTTACCAATTGCTGCGTGGTTTTTTCTTCCGCTGGCGAAGCCCAGCCGTTTCGGCCTAGCTGATAGAAAGCTAGCCTAGTAGTTGGGAGTCGGTGCACGGAATTCTTCCATGCGAATCGACTTGAACCAATCGATTGTCCGCGACAAACCTTCTCGCAGTTCGACCTTAGGTTCCCAACCCAGCTTTTCCTTGGCCAGAGAAATATCGGGTTGCCTTCGCACCGGGTCGTCCTCAGGTAAGGGCTCCCTTACCAGCTTCGACTTAGAACCAGTCAATTCGAGAATAGTTTCAGCCAGTTCGCGAATTGTGAACTCATTGGGATTCCCTAGATTCAGAGGACCGATGAATCCTTCCGGTGAGTCCATCATTAACAGAAAGCCGTCGATTAGATCATCGCAGTAGCAGAACGACCGGGTCTGCTCGCCATCGCCAAAGATTGTAATGTCGTCGCCGGCAAGTGCTTGTCGAATAAAGTTCGAGACGACACGACCATCGAAAGGATGCATCCCGGGTCCGTATGTATTGAAGATACGAACGACGCGAATATCGATTGCATTGTTTCGGTGATAATCGAAGAACAAGGTTTCGGCCGCACGCTTTCCCTCATCGTAGCATGCACGCGGCCCGATCGGGTTTACCGACCCACGATACGACTCGGTCTGGGGATGGACTTCCGGATCGCCATAGACTTCGCTCGTGGATGCCTGAAAGACTTTCGCCCGACAACGTCTGGCCATGCCGAGCACGTGAATCGCACCCAGTACGGAAGTTTTCATTGTCTTAATTGGATTGTACTGATAATGCCCCGGCGCGGCCGGACATGCTAGGTTGTAGATTTCATCGACTTCTAAAAAGACGGGCAATGTGATGTCGTGACGAATCAGCTCAAAATTTGGTTTATCGAGCAAATGCGTGACGTTCGCCTTTTGACTTGTGAAGAAATTGTCGAGGCAAATCACGTCGTGCCCCATGTCGACCAGTCGCTCGCACAGGTGGGAACCCAAGAATCCCGCCCCGCCCGTGACCAATACTCTCTTAATGCTTGCCATGGTTGCGATTGTCGTGCTTTCTCAGGAGTGATAGGTCCAGGTGACTAGCTTACACAGCCAAACAACCTGGGCAAAGAGGAACGCATTTTCAATCTGGAGACTCATGTACAATTCAACGGGCCGAGGCACTTTCTAGCAGTCGGTTCCCTTCACCTAATAATTGGTCAACACGATTATTCAGTTCAGCATTCGGTTCAACGCCAGACCAACCGCTGTCAATCCATACCTGACCGCCGGTGGCCAAATCGAGCCGTAGTCGCAATCGCTTCTTGCCGGGGTAGCCGCGGACGATTTCGCGGAGTTGCTCTAGCTTATGCTGGCCGTGCTCCTCCTCGCGGACGCGGATCAACATGCCACTGCTGAATTGGCTCGACATATCGCCCAACGGCATCAGGCGATCGACAATCATATTCACTTCCTCAGCGCCAGGGCGACGATCTACCTTTCCCAACACACCAACTAATGCGTCAGGTTCGACGAAGTTTCCGAAATCATTGAACTGCTCTGGCCACATAATGCAACGAGTGATGCCGTCGAGGTCTTCTAAATCCCACATGGCGTATTTACTCGGTGCGCCTGGCCGTGGATTCTTGGTATGCGAGAACTTAATTGCCGAGAGCATGCCCCCCATGCGAATTTCGTCGCGATGCTTCAAACTGCCGAGTGAAGAGCTCGAATGCGTGCAGTAAGTGCGGAGCGTGGTCTCGTGCTCGGCTAATGGATGGCTGGTGAGGTAAAAGCCCAGCACTTCTTTCTCTTGAACCAGTTGTTCTTTTTCTTCGGTGGGTGGAATGTTGGGGAGATCTGTGCTCGCCTGCTCGGCCGTATCATCTTCGGCGTCTTCAAACAAACCTTTTTGGCCCGAACGACGATCGGCCGCCGCGGCTGCGCCCGACTGCAATGCTCGGTCCAAGGCTGCAAGCAGTTGGGCTCGATGCCCTCCTAGACTGTCACACGCCCCTGATTTAATGAGTGCTTCGATCGTAGCCCGATTGCAATCTTGCGGATCGACCCGTTCGCAAAAATCGAAAATGCTTTTGAATTGCCCATCATTATTGCGCGACGCGGCAATGGCATCGGCTGCACCACTACCGCAGGCCTTAATGGCGCTGAGTCCAAAGAAAATCTTCCCGTCTTCCACTTTGAAATCGGCATCGCAAGAATTCACGTCGGGCGGCATGACCTCGACTTCCATGCGCCGGCAGTCTTCCATGTGCTCGACCAGAGCGTCCTTATTCTTGAAATTTCGCCCGGGAATATCGCACGAGAGCAACGCCGCCATAAACTCCAGCGAGTAGTGTGCCTTGAGATAGGCTGTCATATAGGCGATCAAGGCATAGGCGGTCGAATGGCTTTTGTTGAATCCGTAACCAGCAAACTTCTCGATCATGCCAAATAGCTCTTCGGCCTTTTTCTTCTCCAGTCCCTGACTCTGCGCGCCGGAGAGAAATTCCTCGCGGAACTTCGCGATCATCGGCAGCTTTTTCTTGCTGATCGCCTTAATACAGCTGTACGCATCGGAAAGCTGAATGCCGCCCAGCAGGTTTAGGATCCGCATCACCTGCTCTTGGTAGACCATCACGCCGTGTGTCTCTTCCAACACTTTTTCCATCACGGGATGGACATACTCGGCCTCTTGCCGACCATGCTTCACCTCGATGTAGTCGTCGACCATCCCCCCTTCTAGCGGACCAGGACGATACAAGGCGTTGGTAGCGATAATATCGCGGAAATGGTCGGGCCGCATCCGCTGGAGCAGGTCGCGAATACCGCCACTTTCCAATTGAAAGATGCCTTTCGTTTCGCCACGGCAGAGCAGGGCGAAGGTTTCTTTGTCGTCCAACGGGAATTGGTAGGGATCGACTTTTTCGCCCCGCGACTGTTCGATGAGTTCGATACTACGGGCCAAAATGGTTAGATTCCGCAGGCCGAGAAAATCCATTTTCAACAACCCAGCACGTTCTACATCGCCCATTGCCCATTGGGTGATGACTTCCGTCTTCCCCTTCACTTGCTGCAGCGGCACATACTCGTCGACAGGATGCTCTGCAATCACCACTGCCGCGGCATGTGTGCCGACGTTACGTGCGAGGCCTTCGATTTTCTGCGCAAGATCAATCAGTTCGCGGACCTCTGAGTCGCCTTCATAGGTTTTCTTGAGTTCGTCGCTTTGCTCCAGGGCTTTCCCAATCGAAATCCCAAGCTGGTCTGGGACCATCGCCACAACTTGATCGACGCGAAAGATAGGCATCCCCAGCGTGCGGCCCACATCGCGAATCGCTGCCCGGGCAGCAAGCGTTCCGAACGTACCAATCTGGGCGACGTTTGCTTCGCCATACTTATCTTTCACATATTGAATGACATCGCCCCGACGGTCCTTACAGAAATCGATGTCGATATCAGGCGCTTCCAAACGATTTTCATCCAGGAACCGCTCGAACAGCAGATCGTACTTCAGTGGGCATACGTGGCTCATCTTTAGGGCATAGCAAACTAACGAACCGACTCCCGAACCACGGGCCGTGCATGGGATACCTTGCTCCACTGCGAACCGGACAAAGTCCCAGACAATGAGGAAATAATCGGGGAAGCCGAGCTTGCCGATCACCCCCAGCTCTCGATTGAGTCGATCGTAGACCCCTTGAGAAAGGTCCTCCCCTTCCCACCGTTCGGGCTCGTTGGCGTAACGTTCCTTGAGCCCGTCAATGCAAAGCTCGCGTAAATAGTCCTGGGAATCTTTTTTCTCAGGTGGATGGAATGTAGGGAAATGGCGTTTCCCCAGGTCGAGGTCGATATGCACCGAGTCGGCAATTTCCTGCGAGCGGCCCAAGGCTTCCACCTGATCGGGCAGGGCCTCATACATTTGCTCGGGGCTCCGCAAGAAAAACTGATCGCCCTCCATCTTCATCCGGTTCGTATCCGTGCGGAACTTGCCTGTGTTGATGCACAGCAGTACGTCTTGGGCAACAGCATCTTCCTGATTCACATAGTGGGCATCGCTGGTGGCCACCAACGGCAAACCCATTCGCTGGGCGACTTCGACGGCTGCCTCTTTGGCTTGTCGTTGGATCTCCAAGCCGTTGTCTTGGATTTCGATAAAGTAACGATCGCCAAACACCTGATGGAACCAACCGGCGATTTCCTGGGCCGAGGCAATCTGTTCTTCGGTCGCAGCCCCACTACCAGTGAGCAAGGTACGGCTAAACTCACCCGACACACAACCGCTCAGGCAAACGATCCCCTCGCTATGATCGGCTAACAACTCCCGATCGATGCGCGGCTTGTGATAAAATCCTTCGAGAAACGCATGGCTCGACATCTTCACGAGATTCTTAAATCCCGTGCGATTCTGCGCCAGCAGCGTTAGATGATAGCTCGACTCTTTACTGCTGAGCGCACCACCTCGATCGAAACGACTGTTGGGAGCAACATACGCTTCGTAACCTACGACCGGGTTGATGCCCTCGGCCTTGCACGCTTCGTAAAACTGCAATGCTCCATAAAGGTTGCCATGATCGGTCAGAGCCAGGGCGTTCATGCCCAATTCTTTGGCCCTGCTGACGAGCGCTTTGATAGGGCTCGCGCCATCGAGCAAACTGAAATGGCTATGGCAGTGCAGATGAACAAACGGGCTCGACAAGGCGGCTCCCTCCACGTGTGCGGTGTCTCGTGTGTGTGCGAACGGCCATTGTAGCGGGACGAGGGGGGAGGGGGGAAGTAACAGGCTAAGAGTTATGAGCAGCGAGAATCAGCCGCCTTGCCACGCAAGGCAAGGCTACGGGAGATTCTGCAGCGGGTAGCCGAGACAGTTTTCCACAAAATAATGACAGAGTACTTCTTGCGGCTGTTCGGAAATCTGCTTGGGTGGCGAGGTCACCGGGGGCATTTCCATATCAAAGAATGAGACCTCCCGCGCGAAGTAAATGCGCTCTAGTCCGTGGTTAGCTAAGTAGCGAGCAGCCGTCCCATCCATAGAAGCGAGAACGAATCACGCTATCATCTTCATTTGGGATGCGGACTTCGATTCTGATTTCTTCTAAGTCTCTAGGGTTATCAGCAACCATCTGAACAAATAGCGATTGAAAATCGGGCATCACTGGGGCGGTGTGTTCGAAGTAAACCCGTTTGTCATGTATTACAACCGCTCCACTTGCTAGTCGGATGTTTTCCATATTCTTGCAGCGAATCTTGTAACCAAACTCATTGGTGTCGTGGCCAAAGCTTTCGCCCAACTGTATGAAGGCTTCCAGACGTCAGGTAATTGAGCCTAGCGACAAACCAGCTTCCAATTTCGTGCACTGACATTTTTCGAATCCAAAGCACAGATAGTCTTAGCTGTTCTACAAGTAGTGGTGATTCCTGTTCCTTGCTACCTTGCGGAGCAAATCCCTCTCTAACACGCCAGCGGTAACCATGACTTTCGAAAGAAAGAGACATAACTAGAAAGATCTTGACCTATGTTGATTGAACTGTACCTAGGGAGAGCAACCAGTCCAGAGAGTTCCCCGCCGGTGACTCTTCTGTAAGACGATGGGCCTTGCGGCATTATCCTACATCAATATGCCGTAGCTGCGATACTTCCTCGTTGTTCACGGTGCTTCAGCCTCTCCGCGACTCCGCAGCTCTGCGAGAATCTACCTCCGCCCCACACAACCGCTACAACCCGTCGCCAACATCGCCACCCCGCCCCCCAGAAAAAGCTATCTTTCGATGCAAACAAATCTCTATCTGCGAGGTCATCGAATATGGGTTGGTTATTATTTCTGGGGCTCGTCGCTGTTATTGGATTAGCCGTTTACGACATCACACAGCGCAAGCACAGCATTTTGCGGATCTTTCCCATCGTGGGGCATTTCCGATATTGGCTAGAGCACATCGGCCCGGAACTGCGGCAATATATCGTGGCGAGCGACAACGAAGAGCGACCCTTTAGCCGTGCGCAACGACGGTGGGTTTATGCGTCGTCGAAAAAGCAAAACAACTACTTTGGCTTCGGCACGAGTGCCGACTTGGAGCATACTCCGAACCATTTGTTAGTGAAGCATAGCGCCTTTCCCATCGACGATCCCCAACCGGGTCAGCCGGGGCACGATTCAGACTATTCCTTGCCGTGCGCGAAGACTATTGGCAAAAGCCGTGGTCGGGCGAAGGCCTTTCAACCGGCGTCGGCGGTAAATATCTCGGGGATGAGCTTCGGTTCGCTGAGTGGACCTGCTATAGCGGCCCTCAACGGAGGTGCGAAACTTGCCGGGGCGTTACACAACACGGGCGAGGGCGGGGCGTCGCCGTATCACAAACAGGGTGGCGATCTGGTTTGGCAAATCGGCACCGCATATTTCGGTTGCCGCGATGAGCAGGGCGACTTTAGTCTGCCTCGTTTACAAGAGGTTCTGGCTGAGCACCAGGTGCGGGCGATCGAGATCAAACTCAGCCAAGGCGCCAAGCCAGGTGTCGGAGGGATGCTGCCCGCGGCAAAAATTACGCCCGAGATCGCCGCCGTGCGGGGAATTCCGCTGGGCGTCGATTGTGCGAGCCCTAACCATCACCGTGCCTTCCACGATGTCGACAGCATGCTCGACTTTGTGGAGATGATCGCCGACGAAACGGGTTTGCCCGTGGGCATCAAGAGTGCGGTGGGCGAGCTCGAATTTTGGCAAGATCTGGCCCATCAAATGTCGACCACCCAGCGAGGCGTCGATTTCATCACGATCGACGGTGGCGAGGGTGGCACAGGTGCCGCGCCGCTTGTGTTCACCGACCATGTCGCCTTGCCGTTCAAAAATGGCATGAGCAGCGTGTATCGTGAGTTTGTGAAGCTCGATCTGCACAAGGACGTCGTGTTTGTGGGCTCGGGGAAGTTAGGCTTCCCCGAAGCGGCCTTGCTGGCCTTTGGCATGGGTTGCGACATCATCAATGTGGCCCGCGAGGCGATGCTGGCGATCGGTTGCATTCAAGCGCAGCGTTGCCACACAGGTTTTTGCCCTACGGGAATCGCTACTCAAAACAAGTGGCTCATGCGGGGACTCGACCCCACGCTCAAGAGTGCTCGGCTCGCCAACTACCTGGTCTCGCTTCGCAAGGAACTACTGCGACTCTCCCGTGCGTGTGGCGTGGTGCACCCGTCGCTAGTGACCCTCGACAAGTTCGAGATTCTGAGCGATGGGCTTCGTTCGCAGTCGGCAGCCGACCTGTTTGGGTACCAACCCGAGTGGAGTTTGCCGTCGGCCGACGACCAGGAAGCCATCTTGCATTGGGCGGGGAAAGAGAGCAAGCAAGATACACCGACTGGCGAACTCGTGACGAGCTAAACTATTCCGTCAACGGGATCGGTAATTCAGCTGCCCCTCTCAAGTTCAGCGTGCAGAAGCTGAATTAGGTATCGGTTTCTTCAACAGAAGGAAACAGAGCGAACAGAGCCTCTCGTCTCTCCGGTCGAAAACAGGGACTGGCTCGACGCTCGAATACGGCTCGAACCTTCCGCGCACGCGGTGTCGTCGTGCCTGTCCCTGTTTCCGACCAATCCTACTTCTAAAGTCCCGGCGGGATGTATTTGATCCAGGGCAATATGACTAAGGGATGATTCAACCAGGCCCCGGGCAGATAGTTGAAGAACTGCACCACGAAAACGAGCGTTCCCACACCGAACCATGCCAGACACGTGAGCACCAGCGCGGCCGCTCCGGCTGAGCGTCCCAAGGCCCAGGTTGTGCCACGGACCAGTAGGTATCTCGAAGCCGTCGGCTGAGGGGCAAATGTCAACTGGGCGAGGATCCCTTTTTCGGTTTCACCCAAGGGGCATTCGACTGGGTCGGCGATGTACTCGCTTAGCGCGGCGCTGGAATACGCTTTGGCCACGCCCCACCACACAAGCAAGTACGCAGGCAGGACGAAGGCGCCCGCAACAAAGTAATAGTCATCCAACCACGTCCGCAGTTGTTCGACACCCATCGCCGCGAATTCAGGGTCGGTTCCCGCGTAATACGGTACGATTCGCAAGAACATAACCAGGGCCGAGGCCAGAACAAACACTGTCGCCACGGGAAGCATTACCCCGGGATGTCGCCAGGCGAGTTTCCAGTTTCTTTTGAAATCGAAGAATGATCGCCAGCGACCTGTCAGCGCCTGACGGGCATGAGCCAGCGGCACGTAGAGCATCGTCACGATGAACAACGCCATACCAAACAGGCCCAGCGTTGCCCCCAGTGCCGATTGTTCGTAGAGCTTGAAGAAGGAGATATTCCAACCCAGCACCCAGGCGTAATACCAGAGCGACGTGGCGGGGAGCAGAATTACAAAAATGCACAGCGAATTCGCCAATCCCGTACGGCTGTTCTCGTAAAGCGAACCAAAGCAGCGCCGCAACGTCCTCCTCACTCGACCATGGCTGGCCGATGGCTGGGGCGAATCGGCCAGGCTCCAATTGGGAAGCGTTCGCGGCACACAGGGCTCGGCTAGCGTTTCGGCGAAGTTGGCAAATGTGCCGTCAGCCTGGTTCTTGCTTCGATTCCACCAGGAAAGAAGAATCTGCCGCTGCATGAACCGCGACGTCCAGCCAACGACCACAACCGCTCCAAACATAAACTGACAGAAGACGACGCCGACAAAGTATTTCCAAACGGCAAGCGGATAGCGAATGTACCAAGACCGCTCTCTAGGCTGCTGTTGATTCATACGAACACCTCCTCGAGCACACGGCCCTCGGCATGAGCCGTCTTGAACCCCATGAGCTGGCCGATGGTGGGAGCGACTTCGATTTGCTCGACAGGTCGGTCGACAACCCGCCCACGATCGATGCCTGGCCCCACTAGTAAGGCAAAAATTTCGCGCGAAGAGCGGGTGTTGAAGTGGTGCTGACAGGGCACCGAGGCGAATGGGCTGTCGTCGCGTCCGCAGTCGGGCACAATGACAAAGACCGTGTTGTTTCGGTAGTGCTCGTCCGCTTCGACGGTTTCGACAAGCCGCCGAATGCCGGCGTCCATGATGGCAATGCCGCGGGTGTAGTGGGCCATATTGCCCCAGTGGACATAGTCGCAATCGTTGTAGTTGACCATCATCAACTTAGGTCGGAGTTGTTTGAGTGCACGGATCGAAAGCTCCGTGAGCAGCCGATCGCCGCGGGGATTCACCAGCCCCGAGTCGCCGTAGAATTCGCGCCAGTTGTGCCAGAACCGATCGATCGCGGGCGACTGTCCGCCCTGGTCGTCGCGGCGATAGTCGAGCGAGCGCATCTCGGCAAGCTCGCGCTGCTTGGCCTTCAACTCCTCCTCGTTCCATTCTGCCGCGTGATCCTGAATTTGCTGCTCCAACAGAAATGTTTTGTAGCGATACAAGCTCAACACATTCGAGCGATATTCGGCCCCGAAGAGATGATGATTGCTAAAGGTGTAGAACTCCTCCTGGGTGCGATCTTCCCCATTGACGATCAGTGTCTCGTGCTCAGCAATCGAGAAACTCTGCCTGAGGTATTCGAATAAGGTGGGCACCTTGGCTTCGAATCGCTCACCGAGGAAAGCGCCATCCACGTCTTTGTACTTGTCGTACTTGCCGGTAAGGATGTTGAGGGTTCCCTGGCCATGGCCGGTTTCGGTGGCGGCCGTGTCGATCATCATGTTGTTGAGCAACACACCGCGGGGAGCCAATTCGTTTAGCAAATACGGGCTATAGCAGGTTGCCTGTGGATCGATGGCTTCGCGACGACGGGCACCCCCGCCAAAGCGGATGATCACCATATTGGGGCCACGATAACTGGGACGTCCCGCCACCGGTTCCGCGTTCAGGCTTGAAAGCGGAATGCCGGTGAGCCCCAAACCAGTGAGGGTCGTGAGTGTCTGACCGACGAAGCTTCTTCGATCCAAGGTGTGATTGAGCGGTAGCGTCATAGGTCGCTGCTCCTTTCGCGAATGCGGAGAGATGGCCTTGATGTTTAGCGTGCCTTTTTGCACTTCGCCGCTGATGTTTCGATCTTGGACAAATCTTTGAAAGTCACGCTTCCGCTGGCATTTCCGCGTGTCGCCAACATCGCGAATCAGTCCCCAAACTGCCACAAAAGCCCGGTTTTTACCGATCGGACGGGGCGGCAGGTAGGGACTATGACGGTTCTAGTCGCTTTGTTTCGCGTGGCCGTGACCGTTTCTGAAAAATTGTTCTATTCTGCGTTATCCCCCCCCTGGCAACCTACCCTTTGAAAGGCCTGAATCGCTGGAAACAAGCGATCTAGAAAGCCAAAGCGGTGTTTATAGGCTTTGCTCGGGCCCGATGTGATCTTCGAAGACACAATTCAGACGGGGGGATGAAGCATGCGAAAAAAAGACAAGAAGCCATCCATCAACTCAAACTGGCCAACAATCCTTTGCATCGATGACGACCCGCAAATTAGCGAGTCGATCACAATTCGTCTGCGGGACTACGAAGTCAATGTCATCTGTGGCTACTTTGGCATGCACGGCTTTCACGAAGCAATGACGCATAAGCCCGACCTGATTATCAGCGACATGAAAATGCCCCAAGGCGAAGGCAATGTTGTTGTCAACTGCGTGCGGAACAACGCCGACACCAGTCACATTCCGATTATTATTCTGACGGGACAAAAGGATCGACCGCTAGAAGGACAACTGCGTCGCCAGGGTGTGCAGGATTACCTAGTGAAGCCAGTCGATTTCAACGAACTAAAGACCACAATTGCAAAGTACGTTCCGCTAAACGAACGCGAACTAGCAAACGCAGATTCTTAGAAACTTAGTAAGACTCTCAGCGGCGAGGAACGACTATGAGAGACATCACAATCAATATCCTGCTGATCGAAGACGATCAAGTCGACGCAATGATTGTACGTCGCACCTTGAAGAAATGTCTCGACGCCACCTACAACCTCCATCATTCAAAAAGTCTTACCCAGGCTTCTGAGAAACTGACCGAGACGCACTTCGATATCGTTTTGCTGGATCTGGAACTCCCCGAGTCGACGGGGACAAGTACACTCTCGCAGTTTCGCCAGCAGTGCCCTAGCGATTTGCCGATCATTGTGCTCACAGGACTCAACTGCCAAAAGGCTGCTTTGGCGCTCATGAATGAAGGAGCACAGGACTATTTAGTGAAGGACGAAGTAACACCGCGTTCGTTGTCGCGGGCGATCAATCACTCGGTTCAGCGTCAACAGCATTTACATAGAATACGCGACTTGCTGTCGGAAGTAGAACAGAGCCACGAGCTACTGGAGAAAAAGAACAGAAAGCTTGCCAAGCTTTACGATCAAGCCCATGAGTTTGTAGATAACGTATCCCATGAATTTCGCACACCACTGACGGTCGTGAAAGAATACGTGTCTCTCGTTCGTGAAGGTCTTGTCGGTGACGTGAACGACGAACAGCAGCGATTGCTTCACGTGGCAGAAGATCGTGCTGACGATCTGAACATTATGGTCGACGACATGCTGGACGTGAGCAAGCTAGAATCCGGAATGCTGGGTGCCTGGAGAAAGAATTGCTCTGTCACTGAGATTCTCGATCACGTGAAAGCCTCCCTCGAACGAAAGGCGTCTGTAAAGAACGTCACGTTGGAATGGGTGGTCGACGACGATTTGCCTGAGGTCTACTGCGATGAGGAAAAGGCGGGTCGCGTGATGACCAATCTTGCGATTAACGCAATCAAGTTTTGCGGTGACCCTGGTGTCGTAAGGATTACGGTAGAAAAAGACCTTGCATGTGGAAATATAACTTTCGCCGTCACCGATAACGGACCGGGCATCGACGATGAATTGCTAGCAAGCATTTTCCAGCGATTCAAGCAACTGGCGACCAACGTGCGTGGCAGCACCAAAGGTTTCGGACTTGGCTTAAATATTGCCAAGGCCCTTGTTGATCTAAATTTTGGACAGATGAACGTTCAAAGCCAATTGGGAAAGGGCAGCACCTTCTCCTTTAGTGTTCCAATTGCCGATCCCGCTGAAGTTCTCCAACGCTATCTCAACCGCAATGGGAGTGACGACGAGTCTGAGGGGATCACGCCGCACGTTTCGATTGTTATTGCCTCGATTGATCCGCAGACAGATGAATCCTTGGGCATGGAGATGAATGCGTTCTACAACTATTGCTTGCGCAAGAACGATTTACTCTTTCGCCTGAATGAGAACCTGTGGGTGATTGCCTTGCCGGAAACTGAACAAGAACTCGATGGCTATGAGTCACGGATCCGAAGCGAGTGGCAGGACACCAACCGCAACCGTCCCTTTGGGCCATTGCCTGAGTTTGAGTTTCGACATGGTGGTTCTTGGCGAGCCGATATTCATCACCAGGATGTCCTGGACTGCCTCAATCGAATACTCGATTCAGCCAACTCAACCTCCAGCCTAGAACTGGCATCTGGAGCCTCTCAATGAAATCCTATTTTACCCGTCACGATTCGGAGAATCTAATCCAAGGAAAAGGGAGACATATGAACGGCAAACCCACAGTTTTAGTCGTCGATGATGATCGCGCTATCCTTCAAGGCGCTCATCTCAGACTACGCGCTTGCGGATTCGAAACGATCGAAGCACACGATGGAGGTGAGGGCGTTGCCTCTGCAATGAAATCGAGACCGGACGCTATTGTCATGGACGTACGCATGCCGCGCATGGACGGATTAACCGCGCTAAATGAGCTACAAGACAACGACGCTACAAGGGGCATTCCAGTCGTGATGCTCTCTGCGAGTTTGATTGATCAGCAACAAGCATTGGACGCTGGGGCTCGCTTCTTTGTCTCGAAGCCATACAACGGCCGAGATTTAGTGGGCGCGGTACAGACCGCAATCCGCGAAAACAAGAACGGCCCAACCTCCCCAGCAACGTCACTCAATTAGTCACACAAAACATAGCCTTCCAAACAAAGCTAAAACCAGGATCTCCCATGCACACCACTGAAACTCAACCCGCAAATGATGCTGTCGATGCAATATTCGGTGCGCTGGGCGTATTCGATTCCCTGCTAGATGAACAGGACGGTCCCACAGCAGAGTCCTCGACTGAATTGCGGCACGCTCCCTGGATCCTCCATGTAGATGACGATCGCGAGTTGGCAGCCGGCCTTGCCGCTCGTTTTCACAAACATGGCGTAAATGTCGTCAATGCCTTTGATGGAACCGATGGCGTGCGTACCGCACTATCGCGTCAAGCAAGTGCGATTATTCTCGACTACGAGATGCCCAACGGACAGGGCGATTACGTCCTAGGACGACTAAAAGACAATCCTATCACTCGATCAATTCCTGTATTCGTAATGACGGGACGCAAGGATGGCTACCTCGAAAGAAAAATGCTCGCGATGGGCGCTGAAGAGTTCTTCAACAAGCCAGTTCCATTCGACAAACTTTTGGATGCGTTAAAAAAACACGTCAGCATATAGGTCAGGCACTTAAGAATAGTAGCAAGGATTTACGGCACAATGTCGAAGCATGTATTCCAATTTATTCAACGAGCGCTCTTTGGCAGCGGAGCCGACGCGCAACCGTCCCTAACAACAGGTGATGAACAAGAGTCGCCGCCCTGGGTACTGCACGTAGAGGATGATGTGTTGTTCTCAGCAGCACTTAAAACCCGCCTCGAGTCTCACGGAGTGGCCGTGATTCGTGCCTTCGACGGAATTGATGGCATCAACAATGCGTTTGAGTATCCCGCCGATGCGATAATTCTCGACGTCGAGATGCCCAACGGCTCGGGCGATGAAGTTCTGCGGATGTTGAAAGAGTCGGAAATGACTCGACACATACCGGTAATTCTGCTCACGTGCCGGAAGGATCGAAACTTCCGCCAAAAAATGCTTGAGATGGGTGCCAGTGCTTATCTGAACAAGCCATTGGATTTCGACCAGCTGCAGAGCGAACTTTCAAAACACATCAGCATCTTGGAAAAGGCTGCTGTTTAAATACCATGAACGAAAGCCCAATTATGCAAAACAACCTTGTTGTAATCGTTGACGATGACACGGATGTAGTCCAGATCTTGACCCGTCGGTTTGCCGAATTGGGATGCGATGTGATCGGCACGAACCGCGCTCTGGAAGCCATGAATGCCATGTCCGAGGTAGTCCCGGCCGTCGTTTGCCTAGACGTTAACATGCCAGGCGGCAATGGCTGGAGCGTTCGGGAACTTATCGCCAGCGACGATCGACTGAGCGGCGTGCCCGTGATCATGCTAACAGGTTGTCGAGACGAACAAACAATACGCCGCTGTCACGAAACGATGTCGTATTATGTAGAAAAGAATGCCAACGTGTGGCAGCGCATCGAACCCTTGGCAAAAGAACTACTGTTCGCCGAGCCAGCCTGCTAGAGCGATTGGCCCGACAAATGAGCAATCTCGATAAATGAGCAATTAGGCTTAGCAATAAATCAACAACACTAAATCAATAAATCGGAATTGAAGACAGAAGGCAAAAGTATGAATAGCAACCCACAGAAGACCGTCCTAATTGCTGATGACGACCAGGACTTTTTGATCATCCTGAAGAAGCGACTCGAGCGACTTGGCTTGGAGGTCATTACGGCCAACTCTGGGAAGAAGGCCCTTGAAGCTGCTGTTAATTCGCTCCCTGATTTGTTCTGCCTGGATGCAAACATGCCAGCAGGCGGTGGCTTGGCGGTATGCGAGGTACTGGCACTAGACGACGATGCGTCGCAAGTTCCCGTGATCATCATCACCGGACGGAAAGATCAGGAAATTATCCGACGCTGCCACAACATGTGTGCCTACTATTTGTGTAAATCCGATCAACTTTGGAAATCGCTCGACTGCGTCGTCCATGAATTGCTGGACTTGCAACACGTAGCAGCTCGTTCGACCAAGGCAGACGAAACTGCTTTAGAGCCGAAGGCTTCTAACAACGAGCGTCGCTCTCGAAACCAGTAGTATTCCTCTATAGATTGGGTCCGACCGGCTACTAACGCTCCCGGTCTAAAGCCAGGTAGCATCAATCGCCTTGGCCGCCTGCATGGCTGCAATCGTCCGCTGCACAGGAATAAGCCTAAAATAGGTGGTAGTCTCTGCGTCCATTCTTCCGACGCCATGAGGAAAAGCTAGGTGGTAATCAATCCGGCTGCGAGTTGGTACACTGGCACGTCTTGGATTATCCCGATTCCCTCAGTCCAGAATTCGAAGTTCTATGGATCAGATAAAACGGCTTCTAGTAGCCAATCGCAGTGAAATCGCCATTCGCATCTTCCGCTCGGCCCACGAATTGGGTATTCGCACCGTGGGGATCTATTCCCACGAGGACCGATACGCCCTGCACCGCATTAAAGCAGACGAAGCATATTTAACGGGCAAAGCCGGCGAGCCAATTCAAGCGTACCTGGATGTCGAAGGCATCGTTGCGCTTGCGAAACGACAGAACATTGATGCTATTCATCCAGGCTACGGATTTCTTTCGGAGAATCCCGAATTCGCAGCAGCCTGCGAGCAAGCGGGCATCACGTTCATTGGACCCCGCGTAGAAACACTCCGGTCGCTTGGAGACAAGATTTCAGCTCGCAAGATCGCCGAACATGCTGGCATCCCAGTGTTGGGCGGGAGCAGTAACGCGATTGTCGATGTTCAGGAAGGCAAGAAACTTGCCACGAAAACTGGCTACCCAATTATCTTAAAGGCTGCTCATGGCGGCGGTGGACGCGGTATGCGGGTGGTCCACAAAGAGTCGGAATTTGAATCCGCTTACGAACAAGCTCGGCGTGAGTCAGAAACCGCTTTTGGAAGTCCTGATATCTTTGTCGAAAAGTTCATCGAACAGGCCCGGCACATCGAAGTGCAGCTATTGGGCGATCGACACGGGTCATTGGTTCACCTATACGAACGTGATTGCTCCGTGCAACGACGGCACCAGAAAGTAGTTGAGATTGCCCCGGCACCTAATCTAGATGCCGAAGTGCGGACGGCACTTTGCGATGCTGCGGTTGCCATCGGACGAGAGGTGAACTACTCGGCCGCTGGTACGGTAGAATTTCTTGTGGATGCCGATACAAATAAATTCTACTTCATTGAGGTAAACCCTCGCATTCAAGTTGAACACACAGTCACCGAGCAGGTGACGGGTGTCGATTTAATCAAATCACAAATCCTTGTTTCGCAGGGCATGCGTTTAGACGATCCCGAACTGGGATTGGCGTCTCAAGACGACATTTCCACTCGCGGTTTTGCAATTCAAAGCCGCGTGACGACCGAAGACCCTACCAATCGCTTTATGCCGGACTACGGCCGGATGACCCATTACAGGTCGGCCAGCGGCATGGGCATTCGACTGGATGCAGGCACCGCGTTTTCGGGGGCGGTCGTCCAGCCCTTTTACGACTCTATGCTGGTGAAAGTCACTGCGTGGGCGGAAAGGTTTGACGTCGCAGCACGACGCATGGAACGCTGCCTGCAAGAATTTCGTGTCCGAGGCGTGAAGACGAACATTCCGTTTCTGATCAAGCTGGTGTTGCATCCAACATTCATGGCTGGCAACTGCACGACTCGGTTTATTGACGAGACTCCAGAGTTGTTCGATTTTCCGCCGCGGCAGGACCGTGCAACCAAGCTACTCACATTTCTGGCAGAAACAATTGTCAACGGAAATTCTCTGGTAAAGGATCGTGCCATAGCTCTCAGGCGAACTCCTGCACCAATTCCGAAATTTGACGCCACCCAAGAAATCCCCGATGGGATGCGTCAAAAGTTGAAGGAATTGGGAGCCGAGAAATTTGCCGCGTGGATTCGCGAGCAGAAACCGCTGCTGATTACCGATACCACCTTCCGCGACGCGCACCAGTCGCTGCTAGCCACACGGATACGCAGTTACGATTTACTACAGATCGCAGAAGCTTACGCGCACCTGTGCCCCGATCTATTTTCCATCGAAATGTGGGGGGGAGCTACTTTCGATGTTTCGATGCGGTTCCTCAAGGAAAGCCCCTGGCAGCGATTGGCCGATATGCGAGAGCGGATTCCGAATATCCTCTTTCAAATGCTGCTGCGAGCATCTAACGCTGTTGGCTACACGAACTATCCAGACAATGTCGTCCAGGCCTTCGTAGAAGAAGCGGCAGACGCCGGGATCGACGTCTTCCGCGTATTCGACGCACTCAATGGCGTTGACAATATGCGTGTTGCTATGGAAGCCGTAATCAAGAGTGGAGCCATTTGCGAAGCAGCCATTTGCTATAGCGGTGATATTTCGAATCCGAATCGCACGAAGTACGATCTGGCGTACTACGTTAAGATGGCCAAAGAATTAGAAAACATGGGTGCCCATATCTTGGCCATCAAAGACATGGCCGGACTATGCAAACCCGCGGCTGCGAAACTGCTGGTGAAAACCTTGCGTGAGGAAGTCGACCTTCCGATCCATTTTCACACGCACGATACGGCCGGCATTCAAGGGGCGGCGATCCTCCAAGCATCGGAGGTGGGTCTGGATATTGCAGACGCTGCAATGGCTCCGCTCTCTGGTGGAACGGCGCAGCCCAACATGAATACGGTGGTGGAAGCGCTCCGTTATGGAGATCGTAATACGGGGCTATCGGCCGAACATCTCGATTCGCTGGCCGAATATTGGCGAGCTGTGAGAGAGTTTTACACGGCATTCGAAAGTCCTGTCCTGCCTGCAGGTTCCGATCTGTACAAGCACGAAATGCCGGGAGGTCAATACACGAACTTGTTCCAACAGGCACGCGCACTGAACTTGGCTGACCAATGGAGCAAAGTTTGTGAAGTTTATGCTGATGTAAACCAGCTTTTGGGCGACATTGTGAAAGTCACACCGACCTCGAAGGCAGTCGGCGATTTGGCGCTGTTTTTGATTGCCAACGACATGACTGCCGACGATGTGCTCAATTCCGATCGCGAATTGGCTTTCCCCCAGTCCGTTATCGACTTGGTGAAAGGTAACATGGGGCAGGCAATGGGAGGATTCCCAAAACAGGCCAGCGAGAAAATTCTCCGAGGAGAAAAGCCCTTAGACGGACGTCCGGGTGCCAGCATGCCGGCTGCGGATTTTGAAGAATCAGCAAGCGAGATCCGCCCGATTCTAGAACGCGAGCCACTGCGACGCGAAGTTGTTTCGCACCTGCTCTACCCAAAAGTCTACAAGGATTACGCTGAGCACGAGCAGAATTTCACAGATACAAGCGTGTTCCCTACTCCAGCATTCCTCTATGGCTTGGAACCCAACGAAGAAATTGGCGTTGAGATTGAATCTGGAAAGACTCTCATCATCCGATACCTGACGGTAAGCGAACCGCGCGAGGATGGCCGTAAGACGGTCTTCTTTGAGCTGAATGGCCAACCGCGTGAAATCACCGTCATCGACAATGCACTGGAGCCCGATGCACCTAAGCACCCCAAAGCCGATCCAAGCCAGCCAGGGCACGTCGCCGCGACGATGCCGGGCATGGTTTACAATGTTGCCGTGAAGGTAGGCGACTCGGTGGCTGTGGGCCAGAAACTACTCACGCTGGAAGCAATGAAGATGCAAACCAACGTCACCGCAGAAACCGCCGGTAAGATCGCCGAGGTAAATGTGAAAGCCGGCACTCAAGTAGAAACTGGTGATCTGCTGATGCGCATTGAGTCGTAGTTGGGTCTTAGCCGGCAACCTGCGATGCTTAGCGGCAAATTAGAGTCCGCCCAGCGACTAACTCGTAGACCCCGGATCGCCAATCAGGCGGAGATATTCGGCCAGGTGCGATTGCACATCGAGCAAGTCCTGCCATTGCGCAGCCGAGAGTTGCACGACGTTGCCTTCCTCGCTGACCGAAGCAGATTGCACCAATTGTCGGGTACGTAGGTGCAGGTATTCGAGAAGTTCAGATACTTGGGCGGCTTGTCCTGCAGAAAGCTGCTCAGGGAGATCCGGCGGCAATGGGATATGCAACGTGCTTTGCAGTTCTTCGGAGGCACCTAGTCGAAGCTCGATGCTGATGTTGCCCGATTCATCTCGGCCCACCAAATCATTGGGGCTCAAATCGCCGGTGTCGGACAAGCCATCGCTGCGCAGTTCTTCCAGTCGATTGGCAATTTGTTCCCGCGTGCCAAACAAAAGGACGGAACGTCCTAAAGAAATGACATCGCCAAATCGTAGAATTCTTAGTTGGGTGTCTTCGCCGTTGACGCGCGTACCGTTCGTACTTTCCAGATCGGTTAGGACCAGTTTCTCCTGGTCTTCTTGAATCTTGATATGAAAACGGCTGATACGCTCATCGTTGAGTTGTACGGAGTTGCCTTCTTCACGACCGATAGTGATCGGTGGTTGCAACTCTTCGAAGACGTGGCCGCGATCGGCGCCATCCAATACTCGAAGTGTGATGGGAGTCATCGCCGCCAATCGCCTCTCTGTGCCGATGACCGCTTGGCTGCCCTGACCGTACGATCAATAGAATATCGGGAACCGCGAATTCATGCGTTCTCCCTCTAATTTCCTTATAACATGGGGTTCAGCAAGCAGCAAGTCGCGGAAGAACCGCAGGGACTTGTGCAGGGCGAAATTCCCGAGAAACTGGCAGACCTCAATCCTTTTTTCTGCGATGGAGGACCAAAAAGGCTAGATATCCTTCGGTCCTGAATCCTGGTCGATTGGCGTCGCACCTGCTGGCGGCGTCCCCCCTCCCGAGCGGACATAATCACCTCGCTGGCTCGCATAATCTTCGGCGGAGGGCAATTCGGCAGTTGACTGAGCCGACTGCGCAGCTTCAAACATCCGCTCGAGAAATGGCCGACACCAACCACAACCGGTACCTGCCCCATAACAATCAGAGAGCTGCGCAGCACGCCGAGGTTGCTCAATACGAATGTAGTTGGCCACCTTGCGTTTTGTGACGTGGAAACAGAGGCAAAGTTCGTCGTTGGGTTCCATGATCTATTCTCGCGTCAATTTCTTACCTTTATCTCGCGACTCCTGACATTCAGTTTTCTCCAGTTGCTAAACGGAGGGCGACTCGACGGGCCTGATGAAATTCTACCAGATCAAGCCACTCATCAACCGTATGAATGTTGTTTTGACCACAGCCCAGCGATACGGTTGGAATTCCATGCTCGGTGAGCCAGTTCGCGTCGAGCCCTCCGTTGGCAACCACATATTCAACTTCACAGCCTTCGGCTTCGATTGCCTCAGCACCGGCACGCACCGAGGGGTTATCTTTAGACAAACAGAAGGCCTCGTAGTCGAGGTTACCCTCGATATGAACTTTTCCGCGATCACCTTTCCTATTGCAAACCTTCTTGGCAGCTCGCGCAAATGCCTTCTCGATTTCTCGGACGATACGCTCACGAAACTTTCTGTCGTGGCTGCGAGCTTCTGCACGGGCTAGAATGCGATCGCACACCACATTGGTAGCCGCTCCGCCTTTGATCACGCCAATGTTGCTGGTGCCTAGTTTACCTTGCTTTTCGATCAATCCGTGCCAGCCGTTCTCTGTGAGATCGGCAATCGCAAGCCCGGCAATGGCGATGGCGCTCACACCTTCCTCGGGATGCGCACCGGCATGACTGGCAATACCGTTGATCTCGATCTTCATTCGATACCCACCCGTAGCACCAATGGTGAGTCGATGACTCGTGCCGCCATCGAAATTGAATGCCAGCTTTGGTTTTCCCAATATAGAGAGCTTCAGATTCCTGGCACCCTGCAGCCCAACCTCTTCCTGCACAGTCCACAGGAAGGTGAGCGGGGGGTGGGGCAATTGGTTTTTTAAGATAGCCAGCGCGGTGGTCAGCAATACCGCTACACCAGCACGATCGTCGCCCCCGAGTCCAAAACCTGTTGCTGCCGAATCAATACGGTCGCCGCTTCGTATCGGCTTGGTTCCCACGCAGATAGGCACAGTGTCCATATGGGCTGAGAGAAGCCGGCGCGGCCCGCGCTTTGTGCCTGGAAGCTTGAGCGCAAAGTTGCCAACTTCGCCACCAAATGGAATTCGCTTGTGCGCGTTATCGCTTTTGAAGTAACTGGCTTTGGCTCCCGCGGCGGTTAGTTCTTTCTTTAAAAAACTAACGATCATCCCTTCCTGGCCACTGCCACCGGGAATGGCTAGTAGTTGCAACAACTTTCGCGTCGCTTGGGCATCGGTTAACAGACCAGATTTCTTGTTGGCCACAGGAAGGTTGCTCCCTACTTGGTTATTCGTGATAGCACCTGCCGTAGTCGGCAAAGTTTCGCCAGTCTACTCATTCGGCGATAGCGAGTCGACCAATGGCTGATTTCAAAGGCAAATCGTTCGCAAAGTTACCAGGGAATCCCTCTCCTGGACCATCTCTACGCAAGCGGCTGGCTCGAATTACCGATCAATAGGAGTGGACTCTGCTCGCTCCGTGACGCCTGGGGTCTGGATATCCGTGGCTCACAGGTGGTGTCTGTGATGGCAAGCGGCAAGGAATCGCGTTCTTAGAAATGCTTGGGATTTGGGGCAGGAGGCCTAGAATAATGCGGTGGCAGCGACGAAAACCGCTCTGGCCCCTGGTGGCCTTTCTGACGGTGCTATTGGCCCTGGCGGTCGACGCACCGCGCAACTGGCAATTGCCAGAAACTGCGTTCAATTCTGCCTTACCAGAACCAATTCCTGAAGACAGAACCAAGATTGCTAGTGCCCGCAGTTGGTACGACACGCTCTACCCATCGACCGATGAATCTCTGTCGCCGTTCAATTCGCCGGTTGTCAGGCCGGTTCTGCCGAAGCTCGAAGAACCGCAGATACCGGCAGCGTTTGAAGACTTGGAGCTTGCACAATTACCAAGCTCCGATCGTTTGCCCACTCGCAGTGAATTCAACTTCGGCACGCTATTGCAGATTCGCGATTCGCTGCAGGTTCTCGGCAACAAGTTATCCGAGAATGAAACAGATGAAAACTCGGACAACGAGGATCGCTCGGCAAGCGCTCCCCCTGTGAAAGTGAGCAGTCCACAAGACCGATTGGCGATGCATCGGCGGCCAGACCGTACCCTACCGGTTGCACTACCTCCACAAGCTATACATCAGCGGAGGCTTGAGGATTTTGCCGATGTAATGATGGACGCCGTGCAACGGAAAAGGCTGGGGCTCACACATCCTGTGAAAATCGCTATGCGGTCTGCTGACCCCGTCCGTTCTCGTGTTTCGGAGCCTGCACCGCAGTTGCCAGAGCTCGCCGAGACAGATCAGTCAGAGCCTGCGGAATCACAAATTCAATCAGTAGTCGAACAGAAGCCTCTTCCTCTAGTACCTGCAACCGCCAACCCACCAGTTGAATCGCATGCGGAAGTTCGGCCAACAATTGAAACGGCACCCGAACCAGAGACCGCGAAACCTGAGCCTGAGTTGGCAGCGGTGAAGGAGACAACTCCGCCACAGATGCCCCTCTTGCGGTTCTATCCCCAGGCACTGGTAGACCGCCTACAGTCAGTTGCCGGCGACTCGCCGGCTTCATCGTGGGCTGACGAGACATTGTCGCTGGTAAAACAGTTGGCCGAAGCAACCAACACCTCAACGGAACAAGCCCCGCGAATCGTCCAGCAACTCCAACAACTGGTGGTCCAGGGCCAAGAAAATGCGGAACAAGTGGTAGACCATGCCCTCCGCCAACATTGGCTGCGTTTGGTTCAAGCCCTAGATTGCCGCACCGACATTTGGGCAAGCTTGTTCGATCCCCAACTACGTCTATTGCCTGCTGAATTGCAGGTCCCCATGCCGCGCGATGCAGAGATTCTTCCTGTGCTAAATGAAATCGTTTCCTCGCTGGAGGGTAACGAAAACGGTGAAGCTTGGCGCGACTACTTACTACTAGACCAAATCGCTACTGCATCGAGCGAAGGAGTGGCATCCGATACTCGAGGCCGCCGCCAATTAGCTCAAGAAGTGTTGTCGCGAATGGCAGACTCTCGGCTGACAGAATCTCAACGGGAGTTCATTACTCGTCCACCTGTGGCTCAGCTACGCGAAACTGTACTCCCATGGGCCCTGGGTCCAGTGGATATCGAAACCCTAACAGCAATCGTAGAGCGTTACGATACGCACCACGACGTTCGTTATGCAGCGGCACTGGCCCAAATCAAACAACGGCTGCAATGGTCGCCCGTCGAGGAGTATCGCGATCTGGCCAAACATCTCGATGACCACTATCGCTCGGCAAATATGCGTGTGGCACTTTCGAACAACCTGTTGAGCCGAATGCTACCGAAGCAGAGTTCTAGTATGTCAGCAGTGAATGACAAGATTGCTGGTGCGAAAGTTAAGGGGCGCTCGCGCACGACCGTCAGTCTGCATACAAAGATGATCCCCAACAACGAAGCCTGGCAAATCGCTTTGGTAGCCAAGGGGGCAGTGCTTTCAAAAACTCGTTCCGATACCTGGCCTGCTTCGGTGAACAACTCAGCCCGTATGTTCTATGAAGCCCAGAAAACTGTATTTATCAATTCGCAAGGCCTGCGAATTGCACGCACCAGGGCCACCGCCCGAGGACGCAATGAGTTGGTGGGCATAGACACTAACTTCGATCCCATCCCCATCCTGAGCCATCTGGTACGTGACGTAGCTCGACGCAAGCACCACAAGTCGCGCGGCATCGCTCATCGACAGGTGAAGGCCAAGGTCGTGCGTCAAGCTAAATCTAAAATGGACCGCGACGCCGATCCAAAAATACATCGCCTACAACAAAAGTTTGTCGACAACGTCCTTGGATCGATGGAAAAGTTAGCACTCGTGGCCGAGCCTATCGACATGTACACGACCAGCGACCGAGCGGTCATGCTGGCACGGCTTGCCAATTCGTTTCAGCTTGCTTCAAATTCGTTGCGGCCACTTGCACCATCCGATAGCTTGGCGAGTTTCCAATTGCACGAGTCAGCACTCAACAACGCCATCGATGGCATCGGACTAAATGGCCAGCGAATGAGTGCGCTAGAGCTACACCACTTCATCGCAACTCGACTAGGCAAGCCCGGGGCTTTGGCACCCGATGATCTACCTGTGCGTGCGAAGATAGAATTCGCCCCGCACAATGCGATTCGAGTAAACTGTCAGGACGATTGCCTCGAGCTCGTGCTGAATATCCGAGAAGTTTCGCATGGGCGGGATAAGATACGCAACTTCTCAGTTCATGCTTACTACCGACCAAAACTGGATGGGCTCGACGTGCGGCTTATCCGTGCCGGGACGCTGCAGTTCGAGGGACGAAACTTGCGGACTGGTCCACGTGTCGTTCTGCACAGCGTGTTTGGCAAACTCCTTCGCAAAGATCAGGAGATGTCTCTCATGAAAGAGGGACTGGCTAACGACCCAAGGCTAAAAGGCTTGATGGTCACACAGTTGGTGATCGACGATGGCTGGATCGGTTTGGCGCTGGGACCCGAACAGAATGGCCGCACCGCTTGGCGATCTTTACCTCACGTCGTGCGATAGACTCGGTTACACTCCCTATTGGCCGATTTCTTCTGCTGGCCGCTACTGCTCGATTGTCGAAGCAGCGCTCTTCGAGGCATGTAACACCAAGGCGACTAGCAGGACAATCGCCAACGCATGGTCGGCAAGCAACATCAGACCAACCCCACCGTCCTGACTCTGTGCGGAATGAGTTTGCGATGCGATGGCGAACCCCACTAGGGCAACATAGATGGTCACGTTGACAGCAATCAACGGTCCACCGTTGTCACGAGAATCTGCTAACTGGATAGCACCCCAAGCCACAATCGCCATTGCCGATGCAATGGGGATACTCTCGACGAGTTGGGCGAGCATCATAACGGACAGCCCCCCGGTGATGAGGCCAGCCCCGAGTCGAGTGGATGGCAGAGAAGAGAGAGAAGTAGCCATACCCCCATTCTGCTTGGAGAGACGCCTCGCGCCAAGCATCGGATCGATAGTAGATAGCCTCCCGGCTCTGCCGGGGGATGATCGCAGGAAATGCACTACGAAAAGAAGAGGCCGTCCCCCGGCGGAGCCGGGGGCTATGAGCGCGTCGTCTTGTACAGGATTACGAACCCGCGCTACCCGCCGAGGTTTCCGATGATGCGTCGTCGTCGGCTGTTGTCGAACGTTTACGCTCGCCATCAGTGCCAGGCACGATCATGGGACTTGGAGAATTCTCCTCGATGATGCGAGCTAATTCGTCAGAGTCGATGACTTCTTGCTCCATCAATTCGTGCGAAGTGGCATCGAGTGCTGCTCGACGTTGGGAAAGAATATTGCGCACTTTACCCAGTCCGTCTTCGATTATACGGGACACTTCTTCGTCGATTTCCCGTGCAGTACGTTCACTGTGGTTTTGCATTCTAGGCGCTTCACCGCCTCCTGCCAGGAATGGGCTTCGATTGCTTTCGCGATAGTTCACTCGGCCCAATCGACTCATGCCGAAGTCCATCACCATGCTACGCGCAATTTCTGTGGCTCGCTCCAAATCGTTTTGAGCCCCCGAAGAAATGTCTTCGAACACCATCTCTTCCGCCACGGTGCCTGCCAGGAGTACTTGGATGCGGCTTTCCAACTCGCCTTGGGTCATGAGGAAGCGATCTTGCTCGGGACGCTGCATCGTGTATCCCAACGCGGCCAGACCACGAGGAATAATCGACACTTTATGAACTGGGTCGGTATTAGGAAGCGAATAAGCCACCAGCGCGTGCCCGCTTTCGTGGAACGCTACGCGGAGCTTTTCATCCTCCTGCATAATGCGTTTCTTCTTCTCCAGTCCGGCGCTGGTTCGCTCTACGGCCTCGTTGAACTCCACCATGCCGACAGCTTTCTTGCCATTGCGTGCGGCTAGAAGCGCGGCTTCGTTGACGATATTGGCCAAGTCAGCACCGACGCAACCACTGGTGATTGCTGCGACTTGCTTGACGTTGACGTCGTCGCCCACGCGGATGTTCTGCAGATGGACTTGGAGAATTTCTTCACGACCCCCTACGTCAGGCCGATCAACCAAAACATGGCGATCGAAGCGACCCGGTCGAAGCAGGGCAGGGTCGAGCGTTTCGGGACGGTTGGTGGCAGCCATGACGATCACACCGCTATTGCTGCCGAAACCATCCATTTCAACGAGCAATGCATTGAGGGTTTGCTCTCGTTCGTCGTGACCGCCGATTTGCCCGCTGCCGCGGGTCTTGCCCAGGGCATCGAGTTCGTCGATGAAGATGATGCAGGGAGCACGACCTTCGGCTTGGCCAAACATATCGCGGACTCGTGCGGCACCCACGCCGACAAACATTTCTACGAAGTCGGATCCGCTGAGGCTGAAGAAGGGCACACCCGCTTCGCCGGCAATCGCTTTGGCAAGCAACGTCTTTCCCGTACCAGGAGGGCCAATAAGCAACACACCCTTGGGAATACGTCCCCCTAGTCGTTGGTAGCGTTCTGGATTCTGCAAGAAGTCAACCACTTCGCGGAGTTCGTCGACTGCTTCGTCAATCCCGGCGACATCTTCGAAGGTGACCTCGATGTCTTCCTGAGCAATCAGCTTGCCGCGGCTTCGACCGAAGGCCATTGGCGAACCAGCTCCACCCATGCGACGCAGCATCACAATCATCAACAATAGCAACATGCCGGTGAGCATTAGTACGGGCAGATACCCGAGTAATGCGCTGGGTTGGTCGGCGTAAGTGTGCTCTAGCTTGTTATCGCTCAACAACTTTTGTAGTCGGTCTTCGTTGGGTAGCCTAGCGGTGACAAACGAAACGGGTTTGGACTCACTCCATTTATCTTTGCCCTCTTCCAGGATCTCTTGGTCAACTTTTCCCGTCACTTCGTAATTGCCAATCTTGATCTGATCGAGATGGCTGTAGCGGACCTTACGGGGAGGATTTGCTTTGGGTTCATCGACGACAATTGAGTCTGCCACGGGCGGATCAAGATCTCGATTGTCCGGGTTGCTGGCAACGATTAGCTGCTGCAAATCTGACCAAGCGATTTTGGTGCGATCGTTTTCATTCAGCAGCAAACTGAGCAGAAGCAGCAGGACGCAGAATCCAAGCACATACCACACCAAATTGCTGCCTTGGGGGGCCGGTTTTTTGTCGCCGGAATTTTTGTTCTTATCGTCGGAGTTTTCCATGGTCGGTTCCGAGTCCTGGTGTGCTGCGGATGAAGCCTGCTTGTGCTCAGCGGATTTGTTCTTAGTCCATACTAAGATAGCACTTGCGAAAAAACAACGTTGCGAGAATCTTCTCCTAGCGGATAGCAATTCGCTCAGGGCCTATTGTCGGCACATTGGTTATGAGCCTCACTCAACTTATGCCATTCAGGATCTTGCGATCGGCCTGCCTGGCAGTTTCTGCAGTGATTGGTGGACATTGGGCTCTGAGCGACCGGGGTCCGCTGCCAGCTTGGCTGTGAGCTCGCAAATCAGCCAATAGACGGCAACTGACAGCCCTTGGGGCGGGTTGTGGCTCTTCTAGTCCCTCCTTAGAATTACCGACTTGAATCGTGCTCCTGTTGTAGCGCCAGGACCCGCCAGGGACAATCCCTACGATTCATACGTTGCTCACGACCGATTGGTGCGCCGCACGATGGTCTTTCACGCGGTATATTTCTCGGTGACTCAATTGCTCAGGCCTACTTCGCAGGCCTGATTCCTTATTTGGCTGCATCCGTGCAGCGTTTGCTGGCTTAATCCTCATGGCTCCAAGCACTAAACAGGTTGCTGTTCTCGGCTCGACGGGGAGCATCGGTACTAGTGCGCTCGATGTGATTTCTGCAAGCGAAGGCCGACTGCAGGCAGTTGCCCTCTCAGCCCACTCTCAGCTGGAACGTCTTATAGATCAGGCCATCGAGTTTCGCCCTCGCTGGGTAATCGCAACCGATCCGGTGGCAGCCGCTTCGTTCGATTTCAGCAATTTACCCGCTGGCTGTGAGTTACTGATTGGGTCAGACGAACTGTCCGATGTGGTTGCCCATGACGAAATCGACTTGGTGCTGGCAGGGATCGTGGGCAGGGCAGGGCTGGAAAGCACCTGGTCTGCATTGGAGAGCAAGAAAACCGTAGCCCTGGCGAATAAAGAAACGCTGGTGATGGCTGGCCCCCTGGTTACGGAATTGGCCAAACAGCGGGGGGCCCTGTTGCTGCCGGTCGACAGTGAACACAGCGCGATTTTCCAAGCCCTGCAATCTGGCAAGCCGGAAGAGGTACGACGCCTGGTCTTGACGGCCAGCGGGGGGCCTTTCCGCCATATGTCCGACGACGATCTCAAACGAGTAACCGTCGCCGAGGCCTTGGAGCATCCCGTTTGGGACATGGGGCCGAAAATCACAATCGATTCTGCCACGATGATGAACAAGAGTCTTGAGATCATCGAAGCCCGTTGGTTGTTCGGCATTGACGCCGATGCAATCGACGTAATGATTCATCCGCAATCGGTGGTGCACTCGATGGTGGAATTCGTCGATGGTTCAATCATGGCTCAAATGAGTCCGCCCGATATGCGGCTGCCGATTCAATACGCATTGGATTATCCTGATCGAGTTCCGGGTGTGGCACGCCAACTCGATTGGAGCCGGAGCCTGACCCTAGAGTTGTACCCCCCCAGTGAGCGTCAGCTTGCTGCCTTGGAATTGGGCCTGGAGTGTGCCCGCCGTGGTGGCAGCGCCGGGGCCGTGCTGAACGCTGCCAACGAAGCTGCCGTTGAGGCATTCTTAGATGGTGAGCTACACTTTACAGAAATAGTTCCGGCTTGCCGGAGCATCCTGGAATCGCACTCGTTTGAGGCGAATCCCACACTTGCTCAGTTGATCGAACTCGACAGTTGGGCGCGCGAGGAGGTTTCACGTTGGGTATATGCATGATCGGATCGTTGGATCCCGCACAAATGGGCGACTGGTTGCTTGTCATTTTGCAAGTGGCGCTAGGTTTGGGGACGGTGATCTTCGTCCATGAACTGGGGCATTTTGCCGTCGCTAAGATGTGCGGCGTGAAATGCGAAAAATTCTTCGTTGGCTTCGACATCGGTGGCTACAAGATCAGTCGCAAATGGGGCGAGACGGAGTACGGCATTGGCATTCTGCCCCTCGGTGGCTACGTAAAGATGCTCGGGCAGGACGACAACCCGGCGAACATCGCCGAACAGGTGCGCGAATCGGAAGTCAGTGGCGGGGGTGAGATCGAATCCAAAGAAATCACGGGGCCCGACGGCAAGACCTATCTGGTAGACAAACGAAGCTACCTGGCAAAGAGCGTTCCGCAGCGAATGGCCATTATCTCTGCCGGCGTCATCATGAACATCATCTTTGCGGTGATCTTTGCGGTGATCGCCTTCGGCATAGGTGTCCCTTACATCCCGAGCGTGGTGTCGCACACTACCGTGGGCTCTGCAAGTTGGGAAGCAGGACTGCGCACCGGCGACGAGATCATTCAAATTGGTGATATCGAGAATCCCTCCTTCACCGAGCTCAAGGGGGGCGTGACTCTCGGCGACTTGGAAAATGGGATTCCCTTTGTTGTCCGCCGGGCGGATACGGGCGAGGTCGAGCGGCTGAACATGAAACCGAAGCAGGGCTCCGGCATGGCCAAGGTGGGAATGTTCCTGCCCAAGTCGTTACGCATGAGCCGGTTTGAGCCAGTTCTGCCCGATTCCCCAGCCGCTAGTGCCGAGAAAAAGTTTGAGCCTAAAGACGAAATCATTGCGGTCGACGGCACCAAGGTCGACGACTACCGCCAGTTTAGTTCGCTGATGCTCGCCAAGGCCGATCAGCCAGTCAACATCACGGTCCGTCGTGGGGGCACTCCGCCCGAGAACAATCCCTTTGGCCCGACTGAAGGTGGTGAGGAAGTGACCATCGAGGTCGCACCCCGCCCGATGCTGCGACTGGGGCTGATAATGGAAAAGGGAAAGGTGGCAGCGGTCGAAAGTGGATCCGAAGCGGAGGAAAAGGGAATTACGCCGGGCGATTTCATCGACGACATCTCCTTTGCCGATCAATCGGCAGACGAGGAAATTGCACCCAATGGGGTTTTGGACGACCCGATCTCCTTGCCCTATCAACTCGCTCAACTTGCGGAAGAAAACCGTGCTGTGCGTTTGAAAGTCCGTCACTCGTCATCTGGAAGTGACGAGCAAAGTCCCGACGAGGAAATTGATTTGCCCCTCCGTAAAGTCGACTGGGTGGAATCTTCAGTACCGGTCGAAGGCGAACCGCTCTCAATACCCGCAATGGGCATCGCCATGCATGTTCTAAACCGGGTGGACGAAGTTGTGCCCGACAGCCCGGCAGCCAAAGCAGGGTTGCAGAATAGTGACGTCATCACCAAAGCGGAATTCATCTTGCCCAAGAGTGAGTCGAATGACAAGAGCACGAAGGAAATCGACTTCACAGAGAAAGACAAGCAAAACTGGCCGTCTTTTATCCTCGGCATGCAGAACTATGTGGGTGCCAAAGTGAAACTCACCTACCAGCGCGGTGACAAGGTCGAAGAGGTCACGCTGGAACCCGAGCCAATCGCTGGACAATTCCTGGCAGATCGCGGGTTCAACTTGGAACCGACGCAAGAGATTCGCATCGCAAATTCGTTCCGAGAACAAGTAGAGTTGGGCTGGAACGAAACGGTACGTTCGTTGACTCTGGTGTACCGATTCCTGAACAAACTTATCACGGGCCAGGTCCCAGCCACCTCGCTAGGTGGTCCGGTGACGATTGCCCAAGCGGCCGGTTACTCGGCTTTCGAGGGGGTCGGCAAACTGCTGGTGTTCCTCACGATGCTGAGTGCAAACCTGGCAGTCATCAACTTCTTGCCGATTCCTTTGCTGGATGGCGGGCACATGGTGTTTCTGGCCTACGAGGGTTTGCGTGGTCGACCTGCGAATGAACGTTTCGTGGTCGCCCTGCACACCGTTGGCTTCGTCTGCATCGTGTCACTGATGCTGTTCGTTCTCTCGCTAGACTTCGGGTTCATCGAGCGCAGCCTGTAGGCCGTCGGATAGTGTTCGCTCGATAGCCGGACCGCCACTGTTTACCCGCCGTGGTGGGCGGTCCGCTGATTCGTCGGAGGCAAGTGTGCCTCCGGCTAATGCAATGCGCGCTGATTTTCAATGGCAGGCAATCGCTAGTCGAACGCCGTCAAAATAGATTGGTTCTAATTCTTGACAAAATCCATAGTTGCTCTATGATCCGGGCATGTCCAGCGAACCCGCCGAAGCGCTCCGGAAACATGGCCTGCAGGTGACTGCTCAGCGTATTGCCGTGTTGCAGGCCGTATCGCGTCGGCCCCACTGCACGGCCGATGAAGTTGCCGAATCCGTTCGCGGTGAGATCGGCACCATCTCACGACAAGCCGTGTACGACGCGCTTGGCATGCTGGCCGAGAAATGCATTATCCGCCGCATCCAACCCGCGGGATCACCTGCCCGGTACGAAGATCGTGTTGGTGACAATCACCATCACCTCATTTGTCGCAATTGCGGAAAGACCGTCGACGTCGACTGTGCGGTTGGCGATACGCCATGTTTAACAGCCGCCGCCGATTCAGGCTACCAGATTGACGAGGCGGAAGTGATTTACTGGGGCACCTGTCCCAAATGTCTCCGCGCGACCACGAGTGCAGCCGGATAAGAAATGACCTACAGAGATTTAATTCAAAACTAGACTACCAACCTCCAATTCATTACGGAGAAATCCAATGTCAGATCAAGCATCGCAATGTCCTTTCAAGCACGCCGCGGGTGGGGGCACAACGAACACTGATTGGTGGCCCAACCGGTTGAAGATCGAACTCTTGAGCCAACACTCTTCCAAGTCCGATCCGATGGGCGAAGACTTCAATTACGCAGAGGAATTCAAAACCTTAGATTTGGCAGCGGTGAAGAAGGATCTGGCGGCGGTGATGACCGACTCGCAGGAGTGGTGGCCGGCTGACTTTGGGCATTACGGCCCCCTGTTCATTCGCATGGCGTGGCACAGTGCGGGCACGTACCGCACGGGCGATGGCCGTGGCGGAGGCGGCAGAGGTCAACAGCGGTTTGCTCCACTCAACAGTTGGCCAGACAACGTGAGTCTCGATAAGGCTCGGCGGTTGCTTTGGCCTGTCAAGCAGAAGTATGGCCGCAAACTTTCTTGGGCCGACCTGATGATTCTCGCCGGTAACGTTGCCCTGGAAACGATGGGCTTCGAGACCTTTGGTTTCGGTGGTGGCCGCGAAGATGTCTGGGAACCAGATCGCGACGTCTATTGGGGAGCGGAAACCACTTGGCTAGGTGGTGATGTTCGCTATGAAAATGGCTCCGAAGGCGTAGCCGATAAGCATTCAGCGCTTCAAGCGGACGACGATGCGGACGGCGACATGCACGGTCGCAACTTGGAAAAACCACTTGCTGCTGTGCAAATGGGTTTAATCTATGTAAATCCAGAAGGCCCCGATGGCAATCCTGACCCTGTGGCCGCGGCTTACGACATCCGCGAGACATTCGCTCGTATGGCGATGAACGATGAAGAAACGGTCGCGTTGATCGCCGGAGGTCATTCCTTTGGGAAAACGCACGGGGCTGGCCCGGCAGAGCATGTCGGCGACGATCCGGAAGCGGCTGATCTCGACCAGCAAGGCTTTGGCTGGAAAAGCAGCTACGGTACTGGAAAGGGTGGCGACACTATTACCAGCGGACTGGAAGTCACCTGGACCACGACGCCCACCAAATGGAGTAATAACTACTTCGAGAACCTGTTCGGCTACGAATGGGAACTTTCCAAGAGCCCCGCGGGAGCCCATCAATGGGTGGCTATAGATGCCGAGGAAACTGTGCCTGACGCGTTCGATGCCTCGAAGAAAAAGCTTCCCACCATGCTAACGACCGACTTATCGTTGCGATTCGATCCGGAGTACGAAAAGATTTCGCGTCGGTTCTACGAGAATCCCGACCAGCTTGCCGAAGCCTTTTCTCGGGCATGGTTCAAGTTGACGCATCGCGACATGGGCCCCAAGTCTCGCTACCTCGGTCCCGAAGTTCCGCAAGAAGACCTGATCTGGCAAGACCCGATTCCTGAGGTCGATCATCCACTGGTTGATGCCGGGGATATCTCAGCGCTGAAGAGTAAGAGTTTAGAATCTGGTTTGAGCGTGTCGCAACTGGTTTCTGCGGCTTGGGCTTCGGCCTCCACGTATCGTGGTTCCGACAAGCGCGGCGGGGCGAATGGTGCTCGGGTGCGATTGGCCCCACAGAAAGATTGGGAGGTCAACCAGCCAAGCCAACTGGCAGAAGTTCTTTCGACCTTGGAAGGCATCCAGAACGACTTCAACAGCTCAGCTTCCGGCGGCAAGAAGGTTTCTCTGGCCGATTTAATTGTGCTGGCGGGTTGCGCGGGTGTCGAAAAAGCCGCCCAAAACGCCGGGCACGAAGTTACTGTTCCATTCACTCCCGGACGCACGGACGCCTCGCTCGAGCAGACCGAAGTGGAAGCTTTTGACGTGCTGGAACCTATCGCCGACGGATTCCGCAACTACAAGAAAGGCAAGTACTCCGTTTCCGCAGAAGCCCTGCTTGTCGACAAGTCTCAGTTGCTCACGCTCACCGCACCTGAGATGACGGTACTTGTAGGTGGCATGCGAATGCTAGGAACCAACGCGGGCGACGAAAACCACGGCGTATTTACCGATCAGACCGAGACGCTCTCGAACGACTTCTTCCTCAACCTGCTCGATATGAGTACGGAGTGGAAGCCCACGTCGGACGAAGCCGAACTTTTTGAGGGGCACGATCGCCAGTCGGGCAAGGTGAAGTGGACCGGCACTCGCGTCGACTTGGTGTTCGGCTCCAACTCTCAACTACGCGCCATTGCGGAAGTCTACGGAAGTGCGGACGCTGAGAAAAAGTTCGTCGACGACTTTGTCGCAGCTTGGGACAAGGTGATGAACCTGGATCGGTTTGACTTGGCGTAAGTTACGATCACTGTCTAGCCGGAGGCACACCTGCCTCCGGCTTTTGACGGACCGCCCACCACGGCGGGTAAACAGTAGCGGTTCAGCTCTTTGGCATTCCAGAGAAGGATATCACAGGATGATCACTTCGACTTCTTGCCCCGGCTCATACACATAGTCGCCATCAGGTAAGACCACCAACGCATTTGCTCGTGTGAGCGCGGCCAAGTCGGCTGAGCCTCGCCAAGGGAGCGTGGCAACGGTTGCTCTGCCGGAGTCTCGGTTCTCAAAATCGATGGAGCAAGGATAGTAGGTTGGACGTCCACCCTTGTGGCCGATTTCTGTGGTTAGCACGCCAGGAGTTGTGCGGGGCGGGGCAAATACCTCGCCACTAAGTGCCCGCAGCGCCGGTTTGACAAACAGTTCCATGCCTACCAGCGCGCTCACCGGATTGCCGGGCAGCCCGAACACGAGCGTGCGACGATCTTCGCGCTCTCTCACTCCAAACCAAATCGGTTTGCCGGGTTTCATTTTGACTTTGTGAAATACCTGTTTGACGCCCAACTCCTCCAGCACGCCAGGCACCAAGTCCATCACCCCGGCCGAAACACCGCCGGTGACCAAGAGTATGTCTGCTTCGAGGCCCTCACTCATCGCTTCGCGGAGCCGATCTGGATCGTCCCGACAGATCCCCAGATCGATCGGCTTTGCATGGACCGCTTGCAGAGTGGATTGCAGCAAAGGGCCATTGCTATTCGTGATTTGGCCAGGGCCAACCGCCGTACCGCATTCAACCAATTCATTGCCTGTGGAAAGCACGGCCACCCGCGGGCGGGGAATCACCCGCACGCTGCACTGGCCAATCTCCGCCAACAGGGCCAGATCGATCGGCGTGAGGCGTTTGCCGGCGTCTAAGAGTTGCTGGCCAGAGTGAAATGCCTCGCCCCGACGCATGATGCCGGCACTTTCCTTCAATGGTTCCGCAGGGATTTCGACCGTCGAATCATTAAGTAGCTTCGTATCCTCGTGCTTGATCACAGCGTCGGCACCGTCGGGGGTGGGGGCACCGGTCATCACGCGAATTGTGGCCCCCGGCACCACGGCATGATGGGGGACACCACCGGCGAGAACTTCTTCAATGATCTTGCGCTGGGGAGCCTGGTCATGGATCGACACCGCGTAGCCATCGAGCATTGATTTGTCGAAGGGAGGCGAATCAACAGAACTAACCACCGGCTCTGCCAGTTGCAAACCGATCGCATCGTCAAACCGAACCTCTGCCGCGGGCAATGCTTTGGCCCATTGAGCGACATACTCTGTGGCTTCGCGAACAGAAATCATTTTTCAAATCGCCAGGAAGTTGCGCAACAGGTCGGTACCCGCATGCGTAAGGAAACTCTCCGGATGAAACTGCAAGCCGAACAACGGCAGTTCTCGATGCTTGACGGCCATTATCTCTCGCTCGCCGTTGGGTGCGTCGCTCCAGGCGGTTACCTCGAGTTCCTCCGGCATCGACTCGGGTTGGATGACTAAGCTATGGTAGCGAGTCGCTTGCAGCGGATTGTCGAGCCCCGCAAAGAGCCCGGTCCCATCGTGGTGAATGAGATCGGTTTTGCCATGCATCAAACGCCCCGCGCGGACAATTTTGCCGCCCAGCGCCTGTCCAATGGATTGGTGGCCCAGGCACACACCCAGTAGCGGAAGTTTGCCGGCAAACTTGCTGACACACTCCACAGAAATCCCTGCCTCATTCGGTGTGCAAGGCCCTGGGGAGATAATCACGCGTTCGGGCTTACGTTCCAAAATCTCATCGACCGTCGTCTCATCATTTCGATCGACACGGATTTCCAGCGACGCATCGATCTCGCCCAACCGCTGGACGAGGTTGTAGGTGAAGGAATCGTAATTATCGACAATCTGGATCATGGCGTTGCTACTAAAGGGGACAGTCACTTCATTGTACTGGTTCGAGAGGCCCGCGGCATAGTCAATCGACTATCGCTGCAAGAGCGTCAGTATTGTTATTCCGGTTGTACCTTGCGTGTTCCCTCCTCGTTTGCAAAGCAAGAGAGCAAAGCGGGCAGGGCAATCAGGTCGCCGACGATGGCTGAACCGATGGTTGCACAAGCCATGGCGGCAAAAATGCGGTGTGCCGGGAGGTCGGAGAGCAGCATCGCCATGAATCCGGAGACCAAGATGACGGTGGTCATCACCATGGCGGTCCCCACATGCTGAAATGTCCGGCGGATGGCGTTCTCTGTGTCGCCATCAACGGCTACCTCCTGGCGAAAACGCGAGAGAAAATGGATGGTATCGTCCACGGCAATCCCCAAACAAACAGTAAAGGCACAAACGCTCGACATGTAGAGCGGCTCGCCCATCACCACCAGCAGCGTGGCGGTCGCCACCAGCGGAAACATGTTGGGCACCACCGAGATCAAGCCGATCCGCAACGATCGGTAGAAAATTGCCAATACAACCAGGATGATGATCGATGCCACTCCCAGGCTCGTCGCCAGATCGATGACAATCTGGTAGAGGTTTCTAGCACGAGACATCGGACCCCCACCCAGCCAAAACTCGAAGCCAGCGTGCGTTTTCTGTAACTTCTCCAGTTCTGCGTCCATCCGGTCAAACACCGGTACGTACTGTGCAATGCCTTTGTCCTGAACACGGGTAACAATCAAGGCACGACGGTTTTCTGGTCGAAAGAAAAACCCGCGCAGCTCGTTCGGCAGCAAGGACAAAAAGGTCATCTGCGTCCGCAGGTCATCGGCCCCACCGGGAAATGAGGCCAGCATACTGCGAATCGAAAGGGGATGGCTGACTAGCGGTTCGTTGGAGACCACCTTCTCGACGTCGCGTACCGCGGCGAGAATCTCGGGGGCATCGCTGGACATCTCCTCCGGCCAGCGCAGCCACACTTGTAAGAAATCGATTCCACCAAACTGATCGTCGCAATGGCTAAGTGCCCGGTAGGCATCGGTGGTGGACGGCAACTGATTGGCAATGCGATTGTCAGGTCGCAGCGCCAGCGAGGTGGCCAGCATCGCGAGTGTCACAAGTATGGACAACCCTGAGACCAGTAATCTCCGCTTGAGAATCCAGTCGACCATCGGCAGAAAACGGGCGACCAGGGGGCCGACCAGGTCGCGTTGATCGCCATGGTGAATACGATTCCCCAGCCAAGTACTGGCCATAAAAGGAATGAAAGACATCACCGCCAAAAATGCAATTAATACTCCGTACATACACACTTCGCCGAATTCCTGCACGAATCGACTTTCGGCAAGCATTAGCGAACCAAAGCCGATGGCCGTCGTCAGCGAAGTGAGCAGGCACGCCACTCCCACGTGAGAAATCACCCACTTGGATGCTTCCAAGGGGGTGTCCCCCGCCACGCGGCGACGGCGAATGTTCACCAACAAATGCACACCATCGGTAAGGCCAATCATCGAAACCAACAGAGGCATGACGACCGTGGAAAGCTCGTTGATATACACGCCGGCGAACTTCAGCAGACCGAAACTCCAGAACACGCCCAGCATAGGTGCGGCAGAGAGGATCAACACCGCCGAGAAGCCCCGAAACATGATGATCGACAACAGCAAAGCCAGCCCATAGCCAATCGTGCGGAAGACAACCTGGTTTCGATCAAAGGCTGCCTCCTGCGCAATGAACAACGGAATCCTCCCTGTGATCCGCACACGAAACTCTGGGCGGTCTGCCTCAGAGAGTGTCGCTAGTTGCTCTTCGATCGCCCGATCGGCAGCTTGAACTACCGATGTGGTCAGATCTTCATTCTCTTCGAGATAAAGCCAATCGTAGACGAGTGGCATCATCAACGTTTTGCCATCGGGAGAGATCAACTGGCCACGAGCCAAGGGATGATTTAGCAGGCGCTGCTCCGCTTGGCGAAAGCTCTCGCTCGAAGCATCGTTCTCCGGAAACAACGGCTCGGCAAAGCCAAAGACATTGAGCATCGGAACATTGTCCAGCCAAAATACCGTATCGACGACTGGCAAGCCCTCGACCGCGGCCACCATCGCACGCAGCGCCCGGGCCGACTCGGGACGAAAGAGATCGCTGCACTCCACTACCAGAAAAGCGTCGCTACGATTGAGATTAAACTCGCTCGTGACTTGGGACGTATCGAGCAGGTCCTCAACAACCTCCTCGGGCTCAGCATCCTGGCTCTCTGCCAACTCATCCAAACTACGAACCGCAGGGCGTTCGGCCGGTTGGGGTCGATAGCCCCAAATGGCCAGAGAACTCATCACCAGAAGAAACAAACCGAACGACCAGCGCGCCCGAGCAAAGCATTCAGCAAGCCAATTCATTTGCGTCTAGTCTGTTTCGTGTTATCTGCGAGGTTGAGTCGGCAATTTCATTCGTTCCAGCATCCAGCCCGGGATTATGCTATCCATGGCCGTCCGACTCCAAGGCAAACTTGTAGACTTCCTCGATGGTGATCACACGATCGTCGTTCCAGTCGTACCGATGAAAAGCAAAGATTCGGAACGTGGAGGGCAATTCGTCTCGGTCGATGCGCCCATCGCGATTGGCATCGAATCGTTCAAACAAAGTATCGGCCGTTTTTTGGGCTCGCTCCTTGTCGGCTGCGGAGGGCTCTTTTGGTTGACGACTTTGCCTCGATTCCCAATAGCCACGGGGCACGGCAACTTCGAAAAAACCAATCATCATTTCGTCCCAGGTTTGATCTCCCCAACGCACCACTGCATTGGGGTCGGGATTCACCAAGTTCTGCTCGGAATTGTCGTAGCGAGCGATGCATTCAATCGCGAAGCCCTGGGGAATCTCAATCGGCTCAGCTAGTTGATAACTGTTTTGCCAATTGAAATCGTAGTTGGGGATGTCGAGCAATATCTCGCGACGCTCCTCGGATCCTTCCGGCCAAATCGCCTCGAAACGGAACGACTTGCCCCGCACGTGCATGTGTGGCGACATGGCCAATAACCGACCTGCGGCCGGCCAATGCCGACGTGTTGTGGAGACTTTGTAGTTTTCTACCTGCGCGGGTATTTCAAATTTCTCTTCCAAGGCCACGACCGTGATGATCTCCTCGGTAACCGTCTCTGGTTCGGCAAATACAAGTCCGATCTTGGTGAGGTCTTCTTGGGGCGACCCGTTGGGCGTGTAATGTAATTGGAAAATCAATTTTGAACCTGCCGGCACCAGTCGCGCCTGACCGGTGGGCAATTGCATCGAACTCTGGCCCGGCACATAAGCAGCAAGCCAACCGAGCCCGCGGCGGCTGCGCTCTTCCGGCGGGCTAATAAAGACGATCACATGATGGACAACGCTCCGCTCGCCCGGCACTACGTCGGAGGCAGCAATCCAAGTATCTTCTTCGAATCCCGGGTCGGCGGCAAAGTATTGGTATTCGACCACTCCCTCGGCTGGGACCGAAAAAGGCTTCTCGCTCATTGGGACGACCAGATCGGGCTCACGCGGCAGTCGCCATCCGGAGACGAATTCGCGAGGGGCGGGCAACTCCTGCGGGTCGCCTTCAGGAGCCCCGGCCTGCACCCAATCGTAGATAAGTTGCTTCTCTTCGTCCGACATCTCACGTGCATTGAGAAACTTCCCGTGATCTGGGCTAGCACCCCAGGGTGGCATTCGCTGGGTACGGACCACCTCTTCGATCATCTCTCCCCAACCAACGACCTCGTCGTATTCGGTGAGGGCAAAGGGGCCAATCTCGCCGTCGCGATGGCACTCGACACAATGCTTCTGCAAGATCCGAGAGATCTGGTTGGAGTAAGTGATTGGGCTATCCGCATCCGGTTCTCGAGGTTTGCCAAGCAAACAACCGACCGCCTCGGTCTTCACCAGCTCGATGGCGCGTCCCGCGAGCAATGCTTCGATCGCTTCCAGCAATTCTTCGCGCTCGGGAGCGTTGCGGCTGTAGCCAACGCCATACTGATCGTCGATGCGACCCTGATAACGGATTTGCCGTGACGAGTCGAGCAAAAAGACTTCCGGGGTACGGGTGGCACCAAACTTTTCGGCGACTTCGGCCTTGGTATCTTTCAGCAGTGGAAAGTCGATGTTGTATCGCCGCCCGTAGGCTGCAATTTCGGTTAGCGAGTCTTGGCGATTGGAATTGACGCCCAGAAATTTGACGCCCTGCGATTCAAATTCTTCGGCAAGCTTAGCCAGCCTGCCGCCGTACAGTTTGGCCAAGGGGCACTCGGTACCGAGAAAAGCCACAACAATGAGTTGGTTCTCTGCGTAGTCGGCCAATTCGTGAGGCTTACCATAAACATCGGGCAACGAAAAGTTAGAAACGGCGCGATGGGGAACCGCCGATGGATTTGATTCAGCAACCACCCGCGAATCAACGGTGACCAGGCTCCATAAAATTAAAATTCCTACCGACCAACGCATGTGCCTATCTCTCAGTTCAGTGGTGAATCTCCGTTGCCAATATAACATTTACGGTACAGAGGGTGTCTAGGAAACTCTCACGGGGTTGGACGAGCAGGTCCCCCAAAAGTTTAAGCCGAGGGAGCAAACCGCACTCGATGCGCTCGATTCACCGGGTTTTCTAAGTGAGACCCTCAGACAATACCGCTGCTGGTTGTTGACCAGCTAGCTATCGAGTTCAATAGTGGCACGATGAATTCTCATATTCTTGCAATTGCCGTAGGTGGTGCCCTCGGGGCAGTGAGTCGTTATGGCGTGAATCTGGCTTGCGCACGTTGGCTGGGAGACCACTTCGCATTCGGCACGCTGGTGGTAAACGTGGCTGGCTGTTTCCTGTTGGGACTCTTCGTTCCCTTCGAGTCAGCCGATATTCCGAGATGGAACGCAATCACCCATTCCGCGGCGACGATTGGATTCTTGGGAGCGCTCACCACATTTTCAACGTTCGGCTTTGAGACAGCCCGATTTATTGAGAAGACGCAGCATAACGTCGCGGCTTTGAATGTTGGGGCCAATCTTGTGCTGGGACTGGCCGCCGTTTTCGCCGGTTTGCTGTTGGGCCGCTGGCTGGTAGGGTAGGGCAGAGAACTTAGTCTACAAAAAAAAGGGCCGCACCAAATGGTACGACCCTCAGGGGAATTGGCACATTCGGGCATTACTAATCGGCCCACAGTGCCTTGTCACTAATTAACCTCAATCCGTCTTGGCTGAGCCTCAGGCGTTTTCGTCACGGTGACGTGCAGAACGCCGTTGGTTAGCTCCGCAGAAATGCTCTCCGGATCGACCTGTGAAGACAGGGCAATTTCTCGTACAGCTTTGCCGTATGTTCGCTCCTCATGATGGCGATTTGGTCGCTCCTCAGGAGTTGCGCGTTCTACGGAAATACTCAGCTTGCCTTTGTCGAATGTTATCTCGACATCTTCCTTCGATACGCCGGGAACGTCGAGCTGCACGTGGTAAGCTTCGTCCTCTTCCCACACGCTAGCCGGTGCAAAATAGGCCCGTTGAATACTCTTAAGTCCGGGACCAAAAAATTGGCTGACCAACGCGTCTACGTCACTAAGTTGGGATGGAAAGTAGTTCTGCAAACGGTTCTTCGAGTTGCAATTAGTCATAACTTGTTCCTCCTAAAACCTGGAAACTCTTCTCTCACAACCCACCTCACTAAATCGGTTAGGCAGGCTGACAATTGTTCGAAGCGAGAAAATGCACTCCGCGTGCCAATCAAATCACAACTTCCAACAATTCCCGTAAATAACTATCTGCAAACAACTTACAAATACTCGCTCCAGACGACTTTGTCATTATGGCAGGTGTCAGAGTGGCAAGTGAAGGCCGGCGACTTGGCAAGCAGTGCCATTTTGGCATGCAAAGGAGGCCAGGTTTTGCTGGTGAAATCTAAGCGTCTAGAACCACGTACGAGCCTTGAAAAGAAACCAAGATTCCCTCGTCATCTACAATTTGAGTTGCGAGATCGAGCTTCGACTTTCCCTTGTCTCGCATCAGCTCGAAAAAGTAGTCGAGTTGCTCTGCATCGACAGGCAGGCCGCGAGCAGTGATTTCTGAGCTTATGACCGGACGGTGATACCGAATCTTTCCCCGTCTTATAACGACGTTGCCGGAAAGCCCCTCACGAGCCAGTAAGAGAAAAATGGTCCCCCAACCGACCACGGTGCATAGCGCATTCAGACTGCCGGCAAATGCCGAGTATTGGTGGTTTTTGTTGGGTTCCAGAGGCATCTTCATTGCCAGGGTCTCCCGATCCCAGCAGACCACTTCGATTTCCATCGCTCGAGAGAGCGGCAATTCGCGAGCCAGGGTTTGCTCTAAGTTCTGCAGCAGATCTTCGTCCATAACTTAGGCTCGCAACGGCATCGAGTGGAGAGGCTTTCTGGCGTGGCTATCGGGCGGAAGGGCTTTTGAATTTGCCACGCTGAATTACCACGAGGGAGGAGCAGTCTGGACGGAAACCGCTTATGATAGCCTAGCTCTGCGGTTCCGACCAGCGGGTGCGAAATCCCAATCGAATGCTCCTCAGAGCTTGTTTAGAGGCCCCAAATCAGTAAAGCGGAGTAGTTCAACTCGTTCGGCTGGACTCCGTTGGGCGTACTGTCGTAGCGGTCCACAATCGAGAACTTCAAGCTGAGATTCTTGGGGCGATCCAGATCAATCTCCCAACCCACATCGGCTACGGCTCGATACTGAGTGAAATCATCCCATTGAGGATAATAATCCAGCTTGGCAGCAAGACGCTGCATTTTTGTCAGTTGATGCGTGTACTCCAAACCCATCAGGGCTTCAGGCGCCCAATCGTTATCGGGACCGCCAAATTCACGAGACGTACCAGCACCGAAGCGGAGAATGGTTTCGATGGCTTCGTAGCAGCTGCATTCATAACCCAAACCGGCATTGGCTGATACGCGTAGATCATACGCCTGGAATTCGTCGTAGAGAGTCTGGTGGAGAAAGAACAGCGACCAGGGCGAATCTTTCAAGAACCGATCCAGCCGCAAGTCGAGGAGCGCGTTGTTCTGTGTCTCTACGTTGTTGGCGCTGTTTTTATTGTAGACGAGGCTACTATCGACTTTCCAATTCTTCGTTTTGCGACGGATGTGGCCGCCCGAACGAAGGCTTAGTGCTTCGTTCACGCCCTCGCTACCGTTGAGGCCCAGTTCAAATCCAACATCCCAAGGTGCTGGTCCAAACCAATACGACGGTTGGTACCAATGTGCCGGCTCAAGAGGCAACTCTGGGACCGACTCCATCGCTTCGGTGATCGACTCCTCAAGGAGCCCCTCGGTTTGCTTGGGGTCGGTCAGCAACTCCTCGGGTGGAGCGAGAAGCAAGTTTTCTTCAGCAGGTGCAGAGACGCCGCTTCCAGGGGGCGGCAGCACGCGGGCTTCGTCAGCACCCTGGGCGACCATCGCATTCAGAATGCATAGACAGCCGGAGACAAATATACGTATAGATTTCGGTAGCATTCCTTTGCATAACACCTCCCAGGAGGCGCTCTCCACCCTCTCGTGAAATCAGCCCTACTCGATAGCCAGGGGGCCGATTGCTAGCACATCGTGTCTATCGGATGCAGGATATACCAAACACGGCAGGAATACGGCAAGGTGGATAGGCCTGCCTGTAAAGCGACTTTCTAAGAATTCCGTTCCCGAGAGACTGTCGGCATAAAAAAAGGGCCAAGTCCCCGAAGAGACTTGGCCCCTTTTGATAGCTAACTGATCACTCAATCTAGCGTATGAACGCTAGTCAGTGACTAGTTGCAGCAGCCGCAGCCACCGCAGCTCGAACCGCATCCGCCGCCACCGCAAGGTACTTCAATGGTCTTCTCAACCATCTTGCACACTCGTACGGGAACCTGCTTCTCGACCTGGACTGGCACGCATACGGTGTAAGTCTGGGTCTTTTCTTCAGGCACGCAGTCGTAAACAGTCACGTTGTAAGTGCGAGTACGCTGTTGCGGTACGCAGACAGTGTAGGACACTTCGCGAGACTTCTGCTCACGCTCGTAACGTGTGACCTGATACTCGCGGGTGCGAGTTTCGGGGCGACACTTGTGAAGCGTAATGGTGCGAGTTCGTTCTTCTGGTACCATTTTGCAAACCTTAACAGTTCGCTCACGATCCTCGGTGCGGCACTTGTGAACAGTGACGGTGCGAGTTCGTTCTTCTGGAACCATCTTGCAAACCTTAACAGTCTTTTCGCGAGACTCAGTGCGGCACTTATTAACAGTGACGGTGCGAGTTCGCTCTTCTTGACGGCTCAGGCACACTGTGTAGGTGTAAGGAACCTCTTCAGTGGTGCATTGATAAGTGGTGCAAGGTACTTCCTTCGTTTCGCAGGAAGGAACCCACACTCGCTTACATACGGTGCGAGTCTGAGGTGCACAACCACAGGAATTGCATCCGCAACCACCGCAGGAATTGCAGCCACAGTCGCTACCACAAGCTCCGCCGCCGCCGTTTCCAGCACCGCAGCCAACTTCCATGGTCTGGGTTTCCCAGTGTCCGGAGTTAACCGTTACGGTCTTCATCGTAGTCACAGGAACACGCTTCGACACGGTTCGGCTGCCTTGACGCTCTTCGGTGTAAGGAACCGAAACTGTGTAGCTAACTTCTTTTTGCTCAGTGTAAGGAACCTGCACACTGTAGCTGACGGTCTTGTCTTCATACGAAGGAACCATCACGGTGTAGCTTTGTTCTTTTTCCTCGGTGTAAGGAACCTGAACGGTGTAGGTGACGGTCTTGTCCTCGTAAGAAGGAACCATCACGGTGTAGCTCTGCTCTTGTTCCTCAGTGTAAGGAACCTGAACGGTGTACTCTTGAGTCTTGGTCTCTGTAACCGGCTTGCAAACTGTGTAGTTTACGGTGCGGCTACGTTGTTCTGGAACCATCACGGTGTAATTGGAGGTTCGCTCTTCGGTGCGAGGAACACGCTTGTTCACGGTGTAAGTCCGTGTACGCTCTTCGCGATTGTATTGAGTCGTGGTAACCGTACGCATTTCTTCTACGTAAGTCGGAACCATGACCGTCCTAGTTGTCATCTGTGGTGCACAGCCGCAACCAGCAGCCGAACCGCCGCAAGCAGACGAGCTACCGCAGGCATCTCCACAGCCACAATCGGAAGCCGCTGCACAACCGCAGCCACAACTTCCACAAGAACCAGCCCAGGCTTGACCTGGAAGTGCTGCAACCAACAAAGCTGTTGCTGTTAGCAGCGAAAACAAACTACGTGACATCTAGATGCCCTCCATTGTCGAACGAAAACTATGTAAGAATTAGTACAATTGGCGCTGTGTATCTCTTGCGCGAACGCTGTCCTGTAAAACGGCTAAGCTCCGAAAGCTAAGCCGAATGCGTATTCCAGCGATTTTAGCTAGAGTTTCCTGCCATGCAACCAAGTACTAACAAAAACTGTGGGAAACCTCAAATCGCGTATTTCGACCCACTATTGCAGGAGAATTGTCTTACTTTTGTTCTGATTCAGAACACTCACGACAATTCTCGAATCGCCGAAACTCTCTCCCAGTTTGAAGTTACCACCATCTTGAGGGACCCTGGCACGCAGACCGTATATCTTTGCCAACCCCCCACTGCTTCCTGAAAGGTAGCCCACATGGGGGCCGGTGCAAAGAAAATTGCGCACTTTGGCGGCAATCGTCGAGGTGGCCGCAAGGAATGGGCTGTAGGAAACGCCAGTTTACGGGTAGCACTTAAGGAAACGCCCCTAGGGACCTGCCCTCCGGGACTCCCCTGCACCAGATAGCTGGCCCTCTAGTTTGCCGCTTTCTAACTATTCGATGCCGAGTAATTCCATTTCGAAAACGAGCGTCGAATCGGGGGGAATTGGCCCCATACCCGTTTCGCCGTATGCCAATTCGCTAGGCACAACGATCAACCATTTCGATCCAACCTGCATGTTGGTTAGCGCTTCCGTCCAACCTTTGATTACACGTGTGACGGGAGTAACGAATGGCTTGCCGCTTTCCACCGAGCTATCGAAGACTGAACCATCGATAAAGCGACCCGTATAGTGCGCTCGCACAGTATCGTTCAAACTAGGAGTAGGGCCATCGCCTTGCTTTAGAACCTTATATTGCAATCCGCTCGGTAAAACCTTGACCCCTTCAGCCTGGCGATTCTGTGCTAAGAATTCCTTATTCTTATTTACATGGGCATTGGCTTGACGTTGTTGTAGCTGCTGCAAAGCTTGTGCGCAAGTCGCATCGTCGTACTTTGGTTTCTCACCAGAAAGCCCGTCCCGAACTCCGGCTAATAGGGTCTCGAGATCGAGTGCCGTACCCTCCGATTTGAAGTTGCGCCCAATATTCAACCCAATGGCATAACTATATTGACTGGTCACTTTTTGTTCGCTCACGGGCTCACCTTGCTGAGGTTTGGCTGGCATGTTTTCCTGGGCAATCACCCAGCTTCCAAGGCCGACGACTAACATGGCACCGCCGATTAGAATAGTTGTTTTCATAGCGTTTCGCTCCTTCTCTGACTTTCCAACTCACTAAGTATTCGGTGTTGCTATATGCGCTCCACCTAAATTGGATAAACAAACCGCCGAGTATACCGATTTTGACCGCCACTAGAAGTCTCGAACCAGCGAACTAGTCCTACAGAGTTGCTATCGCTTTGGGCTACGATTTTGGCTGAATGGGGCGCCGGGAACGATTTGTACGGCAGATCACCTTCGGCGAACAATTGGTTTTCTCGTAGTATTGTCCTATAATCAAGTGGTAAGAGTAGCGAAGCAGATTCGGGGGCAGCTTTCTACCTGCCGGTGCGGACCGATGCTTGGCGCACAGCCAGGTCGTGGATGAAATAAGCCACGTCGGCAAGTTCCACGCTGGCACTTTTCGCCAATCGGCCAGTAGGATGCAATCTTGCAGGAACATTCCATGACGCAGGACACAAGCAATTCAAACTCTGGCGATGTGTCCCTGCGCCGCTCTTGGGTGACGGGATTCACCTTGGTGGAGCTCTTAGTGGTGATCGCCATTATTGGCGTTCTTATCTCACTGCTGTTGCCGGCCGTACAGTCAGCACGCGAATCAGCACGCCGGATTCAGTGCACCAATAATCTCAAACAACTCTCGTTGGCAGTGCAAAGTTACGAAGCTGCTGAGGGCAAATTACCGCCCAGCGGATTGGTCGAAGAAAAGACCATGAAATTTGGCCGCCGCAGGTATCCAGTTTTCGATCAAATGAGTGGCCCGATGATTGGTTGGGCGGTCATGCTCCTTCCTTATGCGGAGCAGAGCGCCCTCTTCGATCAATTCGACCTGAAGAAGAGCATCTTCGATCAAGACAATAATCCTCAACAGAATGCAATCGAATCGATGCTGTGTCCCAGCGACGCCGCTCGCGGCAGATTCTATTTCGATGAAGCCAACACCAATGGCAAAGTATTCGCCAAAGGCAACTATGCGGCGTACACGAGCCCATACCACACGAATCTGCAAATGCTCTATCCAGGAGCCCTCATCGCCTCAGGACAAGAGTTGAAAAATATCGAAGACGGAACTAGCTCCACAATTCTGCTTAGCGAAGTTCGAACCATCGAGATCGACACGGACGAACGAGGTGCCTGGGCACTGCCTTGGAATGGGGCTTCACTGCTGGCTTTCGATATGCACCACGACAAGAGTTACGGAGGCAATTTTGGTCCGTACATCCCCCTCAACGCGCAATACATCGTCGAACAAGTACAATTGCCCAATTTCTTAGGACCCAATTCCGATATGCTGCTACGTTGCTCGGTCGCAAGCCTGGCTAAGTCGGAACTGGAACGCATGCCTTGTGACAAGTGGAATCGAAAGTTTGGGCTATTCGGTGGTTATACTTCAGCTGCCCCCCGCAGCTTGCACCCCGGTGGAGTCAATTCCACCTATCTCGATGGCCACGTAGAGTTTCTACCGAATGATATCGACCCCTTTGCTATGGCCTATTTGATTGACGTAAAAGGTTCGGAATCAGTCAATCTCGTGCAGGATTGATTTATGGGCGACGAAAAAACGGCGCAGGGACTCTTCGCACTCGGAATCGCTTTGTTCTTGGCATCGTTCCTGCATGGCGGTCTCTTCGGGGGGCAGCACACGCTCACCACCGAAAAAGCTCAAGAGATCCAGCAAGCCAGAAGAGAATTTCACAACCTCTCTCACCAATATGCTCACCACACGGCTGGCGACAATCCCGGATTGGACGCAGGAGGTGACCCAATCGAAATTGATAAATCGAAGGTCGAAGCAGCTGAGGAGAAGTTCAACCAACTTCAAGCAGAAGTAGATGCCATTCGCAACAGTCGCCCTTGGCTGACAACACTATTGAGGTTGGGGGGGGCGGGGCTGTGTCTGCTTGCCGGGGCTCTCGCATTGGCCAGCCGGAACAAACCGGTAAGCGATGACATAGATCGGGCTTCGGCCTCAGCTATATCCGCTTACGAATCGAAAGTAAATCGGCACTCATGATTGCTGGACGGCTCAGCAGGCTAAGACTTACAGACTAAGCAAGTGCTGTACGTCGGCGTCGCACGGGCAGGGCACCGCCCAAGGCGACTAAGAGAGTCAGGACGAATGTGTTAGGCTCTGGGATCCCGACAATTGAGGGCAGCGTGGGCGAGGAGCCATACTGCATTTCATAAATCGATAAGTCCGCTCCGTCCACGTCGCCATCGCCATCGGCATCGCCTTGAACATGGAGTGCATCTACCAGAATGCCTTCGTTTTGCTGCCAGACAAAAAAGTCGAATCCATCGACAATCCCGTTTTGATCAAAGTCTGCGGACACGACTAAATTGTTTGGATCGGTGCCAAAGGCTGTGCTAGTTCTCCAAGCCAATCCATAGTCGCGCGAGATATCGCCAGCGACTTCTAGGGTGTATGTGCCCGGACCAAGAAATTCGAGAGCCTGGCCCTCACCGATGTAAATGTGTTCGACATTGTCGTCTGCACTGTTGCTAAACTCGATGACCGAGTCGGTTTCATCCTTCAAAGTCAAGCTCAAGTCGGCAAGCGTTTGAGATAGGAAACTTGGATTTATGTCCACGTTCCAAGTTAACATGATCGAAAAATCGAGGGCGATACTGCCTGCTGGAATCTCGAATTCGTAGTGCCTCACGTCTGTGGAAGTTACGTTGTTGTAATCCCAACCGTAGGATCCGCTGTCAGCAGGATTAAACGGTGTTTTCGCACCCACGGCTCGCCCACCCTCCGTGATCAGGTAGCTTTCCAAGACGTTTAGCTCCCCCGCGCCCAAAATATCATCTAGAGGTTGGCTGGAGGAACGGCTCCACGGGTCGACTGCGGAAGTCTCAGGGTCAACGAAATTCAGAAACTCTGTTTTCGTTGCCCCAGCCATAATGATGGCTCGCATAGTCTCACTTCGTTTAGCAAACGCTCCGCCTACAGCGTCGTGTAAGATCGTTGCTGCACCAGACACGGTCCCAGTCGCTGAACTGGCCGAGTTCAAGGGTGATACGAGCGAAGGTTTCTGGCGTCCGGTGCCATATCCGCTTAGAGTCGTGGGTCCGATGGAATGGTCGCCTGCCGAGACTCCAACGGCTAGTGAATTGTAGCCATGAGCCAGCAGGTTCTCTAATGCCGGGTGAGCAGGGGTTCCAGTATTGGGATCAGCATCGCCGTTGGACACACCAACCACCATGGTGATCTCAAACTCATCTGCCAGATAGTCCACCTTGCGAAGGGCGCGGATATCGAAACCGTCACCCAAACTTCCAGCCCAACTATGGTTCTGCACCACATACTGCTTGGTTTGGCTGTCCGCTGGATCTACAAATTCCGGGTCGCCAGGTGCTGTTGCATTACAGGCGGTACCATTACCGCAATTCAAGAAATTCCTGAGATAGTCATCCGCCTGATAGACGACGATTGTATTGGCTCCGCGCGACTGCCCGTTTCTATCACCGTAGAAAACATTTGCGACGACGTTCGTGGCATGCGACGAAACCGCAGGGTTTGGGTGCATGCCAGAACTACCGTTCACAAAAGTAGGCAGTTCGCCAAGAGGGTCGAGCGCGGCGTCTATGTGAACGGTATTGTTGGGGTCAGTTTCAGGGAAGTATTGATTTTGATTTCCTCCCTGGCCGGCCTCGACCTGCGAAATAAACACGCCATTGCCGGTAGGCATATCACTGCCGAGTAAATCGGAAAGATCGTTCCACCCAACGTCATCAAGCCAGTTGGCCTGAACTGGACCACTAAGAATGATCATCGCCAGCACTGCGCGAGCGAGATTTCCTAGTTCGAGAGCACGAGGGAGGGATCTACACATGGACGGTTCCAAATTCGCAATCCCAGACAAGCAACTAACGGAATATTGACGACGTGAAAATATCGTTCGCTAGCAGGCCTTACTCGTGGGAGGTTCTGTTCCGATAGTCAAAGGAGAAGCGCCGCCTATCTGCTTGGGAGCGGTGTTCGGTCTCTATTATCAGGGCCAGTGAGTTTCTTTGCAACAATTTAGGTCGAAGTTCCTAGTTGCCAATTGGCAGGGGGGAGTCGGGTTTTGCCGCTACTTAGGGTAAAAAGTCGGATTTCCGCCAGGGGGCCGAGTTGAACAGTCCATGCCAGACATTTAGACTAGCGGGTCTGGCCTACGTGGATCGTTAAAATCCATACATTTCGAACTCGTTCGAAAACGTTCTTCAGAGTCCCTCAAATCACCTTTACTCCCGCCTGCCGATGAGCTCCTACAATCTGACACATCTCAAGCAACTCGAAGCAGAGAGCATTCATATCATCCGCGAAGTTGCCGCGGAATTTGATAACCCCGTAATGTTGTATTCGGTGGGCAAGGACTCCTCGGTAATGGTCCGCTTGGCTGAAAAGGCTTTCTATCCAGGCAAGCCACCATTTCCCTTGATGCATGTTGATACGACGTGGAAATTCCGAGAGATGATCGAATTCCGCGAGAACCTCATCCGTAAACAACTCGGCTGGGATCTGATTGCCTATACCAACGAAGAAGGCGTGAAGCAGGGCGTGGGACCTTATACCCACGGCAGTGATGTTCACACAGACATCATGAAGACTGATGCCTTGAAGCAGGCCCTCGACAAGTATAAGTTCGACGCCGCTTTTGGCGGGGCCCGCCGCGACGAAGAAAAATCTCGCGCTAAAGAACGTGTGTATTCCTTCCGCGACAAAAATCACAGCTGGGACCCAAAAAACCAACGTCCTGAATTGTGGAACCTTTACAACGGCAAGGTCCACAAAGGCGAGAGCATCCGAGTCTTTCCACTCTCGAACTGGACGGAACTCGATGTTTGGCAATACATCCACTTGGAAAAGATTCCCATCGTTCCGCTCTATTTTTCTGCAGAACGTCCGATAGTGGACGTCGATGGAGCACTGATCATGGTTGACGACGATCGCATGCCAGCCGAGTTGGCCGCCAAGGCCAAGCCACGTGTGGTTCGGTTCCGCACACTGGGTTGCTATCCCCTGACCGGAGCCGTGGAGTCCACCGCCACAACGCTCCCAGAGATCATTCAAGAAATGTTGCTGGCAACCACTAGCGAGCGTCAAGGCCGCGTAATCGACTACGACCAGGCTGGATCGATGGAAGAGAAGAAACGCAAGGGTTACTTCTAACTGCGAGATCCTGGCTTCGAAATCCGAATCTTTATCCCGAATTCAACAATCTAAAATCCGAATTCAAAATGAGTCATAAATCTGAACTAATCGCCACTGATATTGACGCCTATCTCAAGCAGCACGAGCACAAAGAACTGCTCCGCTTTCTTACCTGTGGTAGCGTCGATGACGGGAAGAGCACACTGATTGGTCGCCTGCTGTACGATTCGAAGATGATCTACGAAGATCAGCTCGCCGCGATTGAAAAGGATTCGGTCACGCTGGGCTCGGTCGGAGGAGACTTCGATCCCGCATTACTGACCGACGGGCTGAAAGCTGAACGCGAGCAGGGTATTACCATCGATGTGGCCTATCGGTATTTTTCCACGGCCAAACGCAAGTTCATCATTGCCGACACGCCCGGCCACGAACAATACACACGCAACATGGCCACAGGCGCCAGCACTTGCGATCTGGCCATCATTTTGATCGATGCCCGCGAAGATCACGGCGTACTCACGCAAACCAAGCGGCACAGCTTTATCGTTTCGCTGCTGGGCATCAAGCATGTGATCGTCGCAGTGAACAAAATGGATTTGGTCGACTATTCCCAAGAGCGATTCGACGAACTGCGGAGCGAGTACATCGACTTCGCCACGCGACTCGACATGGGCGACCTGCACTTCGTGCCCATGAGTGCACTACTGGGGCTCAATGTTGTCGACCAAGCCACCGAGGAGATGCCGTGGTATGAGGGCGGCACTTTGATGCATCTCCTGGAGAACGTACACATTGCCTCGGACCGCAATCTGATCGACATGCGATTTCCCGTGCAGTACGTGAACCGACCCGATCTAAACTTCCGCGGTTTTTGCGGCACACTGGCGTCGGGCCGAGTCCGTCGGGGCGATGACGTGATGGTCCTGCCATCGCGAAAAACGAGCAAGGTAAAATCTATCGTCACGTATGACGGTGAACTCGACGAAGCATTTACGCCATTGGCGGTCACTCTGACGCTGGAAGATGAAATCGACGTCAGCCGAGGCGACATGCTAGTGCGTCCCGATAACGTTCCACAGATATCCGATGCCTTTGATGCAACGGTGGTTTGGATGTCAGACGAGCCACTAGTACCTGGTAAGCAGTACATGATCAAGCAGGCATCCAAGCTTGTAACTGGCTCGGTGACAACGCTCCGCTACCAGATCGACGTCAACTCGTTGCATCGCAAAGATGCCCCGACACTTGGTCTCAACGAAATCGGGCGTTGTCACGTGCAACTCAATCAACCGGTCGCATTCGATGGCTATCGAGGCAATCACGGGACCGGGTCTTTTATCATTATCGATAGGATCTCGAACGTTACCGTCGGTGCGGGCATGATTCTGCAACGATCTGCTGGTGACAAGACCGATCACTGGGACGACCAAGCCAGCGAAACCTTGCACGCCGAACGCAGTAATGTGACGGCAGAAGAACGCGAAGCTCGCTATGGCCAAAAACCGGCCACGATTTTGCTCACAGGGTTGGCCGGTTCGGGAAAAACGACCCTAGCTTATGGGCTAGAACGGAAGCTCTTCGATCTGGGACGTGCTTGCACGGTTCTCGACGGACAAAACGTCCGCCGTGGCATTAGCAAAGACTTGGACTTTACGGCAGATGATCGCAGCGAGAATTTACGCCGCAGTGCGGAAGTCGCCAAGATGATTAACGACGCCGGCCTAGTATGTATCGCTGCCTTCCTTGCTCCACGTGAAGAAGTTCGCCAACGAGCCGCGGAGGTTGTGGGCGAAGAACGCTTCTTCGTCGTACATTTGAACGCCCCAGTCGACGTTTGCCGCAGCCGTGATCAAGAGGGACATTATGTAGCAGCAGACAAAGGCGAAATCGCCAACTTCCCCGGCGTCAGTGCCGACTACGAAGAACCGTCCGCTGCCGACCTGGTGCTTGGCACTCACGAAATTGACGTAGATGAGTGCCTCGAGCGGATCATGAACCTGCTCGATGAAAAGGGTGTTGTGAAGAGCTAATCCTTGTTTACTTCACTAATTAGTTTAAACTTCGCTCGAATCTGATAGCGATTCTGGCAGTTCAAGCTCAGCCTTCGTGGGACTGTAAGTATCTCGATTAATCGAGATTCCTCTGGTTATTTCAACATGTCTAATGAGCTTAAGCAACTCACTACCATCAAGCAAACTTAGCCATGAAAGTGATTCCGCTGCTGCACGTGCCGAAGGTGTGAACTGACTAGTCGTAATAACATATCCGAGTTTTGCTACAGTCTGTGTGAACGCTCCGTGAAAAGCCCTGATAGTTCCGGGACCCAAGGGTCGATTGGGCGAGTATCTTTTACATTGAGCCACACCCCACAGCGTCTTGCCATTCGGAGTGAGCATCCGAACGTCAATTCCACCATCGTGTGCTCCACCCACTGCAAATGCCTCGAAGCCCTGGCAACTGAAAAGACCAGCGATTAACAGTTCAAATTCGATAGGTGTAAGTGTGAGTAAATCCTCGATCTTCGTGAAAGTTCTTGGCGTCTTTCGAGTTTCGTTACTCGACTCGGATTGAGTTGGCGAACATTGGGAAGGTTTTATATCTGCAGCCACCTTGATTTCTCTGTCCAGGCGACACTTCTCTGCCTCAATAGCTCTTCGCTTCTCAAAGATTCTGATCAACTCGTCGATCACTTCTGGACGGTGCCCTCCAGCTCCACCACCCGTTTGAAAACTGAACAATCGATTCCACTCCGAAGACCAAGCCCACTCTAGTAGCTTTTCTTCGTCTCTAATTGGCAAAACCATTCGATGATCACACGATGAGCATCTGGCAACGAGCCCTCCGTGAATATCTGGTACCAGATAAGACTTATCGCATTTTTCGCATGTCACCTGCACGGTCTAACCTCATGCCAATAAGGCCTCGAAACCTGCCTGTTGAAAATGTCGATCCGCCGTGAGAGCCTGTTTGATGCCTTTCTCCTGCATTAGGACAAACGAAGCACAATCCGTAAGCGACCAGGACTTGTCAATTCGATTTGCGAAGAGTTCGACCGCTTTTTCAAAGAACTCGTGAGTGGCATGTTCGACAGTCCATAAACTATCCCTGGAGAGCATCTCCAGAAGTGCTATGAACCTCTCTCTTTGACTCGTTCCAGAAAGTGCATCACCAACTTCTGTAAGCACCCACTCAGTCGTCAAGAGTGAACCTGAGTAGTTTTTTGCAAATTCAATTGAGGTCTGATGACCCTGATCTTTGCTGTTGCCTATAGCCAGAAAGTAGTAGGTATCCGCGAAAATCATTTTACTGCCGCTTGGGCTGGCCATGTAAATAATGATCGTGGTTCTCAGCCGCGTCTGCTGGCAGCCCTTCAACGGAGCCGACAAACTCCTTCATTCGATCGTACAACGAGGACTCCGCGGACTCGTTTTCACCATTGGTTGTGGTTTCAGCAAGTAGTTCTATGCGCACCTTCATCCCTTCCTTGAGAGGTGCTTCCTCGTCTAAGACGATGCGACCTTCCTCGACATGTCCGCGAACAACCATAATACGACTCCTGCAACTATTCTGGCTTTTGCTAATTCCTACTATTAATAATCTATCTTGCCGAATCGGACGATGGAACTTCAGACTTGGAAGATTCTCGCTGCTCCACATAATTCTCTGCTACTTCCAGCAGATTCGGCGAGCGTAGCCCAACTATTATGGCTTCCTGCAGGGCTAATTCGGGGGACACTCCTTGTTCCAGTCGGCGGTAAGCGTACCAGATGGCGCCAACTCGAACGGAAGAGCCACAGTGCAATAAGGTCTTCTCCTGTTGCCGATTTCTAAGAGTTTGTAGTGCTGAATCGAACAGCTCGTCAGTGAGTTCTGATGCGCTTTGGAAGGGCAGGGCGATATATTCCAATTTGAGTTGTGCGGCCTGATCTGCCTCGCTCCACGCGATCTCATTGGGCTTACGCAGATTTATAATCGTTTGGAATCCTTGCTTAGAAAGCTCTTCCAAATCTTCTTGTGTCGGCTGACCGCCAAGATAAATGTTTCCGAAACGACTTAGAGGTTTGATATCTCCGATTTCTGCTTTTGTTAATTTCAATACTTGAGGTTGGGTGACGAATTGCAGGATCGCCCGAGCTACTTCATCGTTCGGTTGATGAATCTGGTTGACTATCGACTGATGATCTCTTTTCGGCACAACGAGCAATGTAACGTTTGTTCTGCCCGTTTTCTGTAAAGCCGCGACGTATTCGCGATTGACGTCTTCTCGACCGGGCAAGTCGGAACCACCCACAATGACCAGCTGCGGTGGAGTAGGGCTATTCACATGAAATAGTGGTGCTGCTTCGTCGACAACCCGCGGATCACTTCCCATACCACGTTCCTCCAAAATCGTTGTGTGAGTTGCCATCTGGCCGCTGATGGGAATTACCCCACACAATTCGCTCGGCGATAAGTCATGGACTTCAAGATACTTGGCATCGCTACTTACAATAGCGGCAAGGAATCCGCCCGCTGAGTGTCCGCCGAGAAATATCGCTCCCGGATCACCACCATGTTTAGCGATCCTACCATGGACCCAAGCCACGGCAGCGGCCACATCCTCCGCTGCCGCGGGGAACTTAGCTCGCGGGCTAAGCCGGTAGTCGATACTCGCACAGCCCACACCCGATTTGGTAAGACGAGCGGCAACTTTCTGTTCAATCGCGGCGTCTTTCGCACCATGCTTCAAGCTGCCGCCATGAAGCCAAATCACTATGGGAAAGTTGTCCTCGTCCATTGGCAGGTGCAAATCCAACTTGCACTTGGCCATTTCGTAGGGCGAGCCCTCAGTCTTGTAGGGCAAGTCTCTCAGAATGCGCACTGGTTTTGCATCGACCCAGCCCTTAGGAGCGGCTAATAGGGCAGACCCAAGTACCCAGCAAAGGACGCGTTGTTTCATCATTGTTCGCCTTGGTGTTGTACGCTTCGGTGGAAATTGGGAGCAAGATTGCGTTTCTATGCCCGCTGCCCTCGAACGGCCTAAGCGATATACTTAGTAATCTGTGACTTGGTCATGAATCTTGAATCTAGTGGAGGGCTCTCGAAGATGAAAGCTATCGATCTATTAGCCGCACAAATTGAAACCTCCAAAGGCATGGTCGTGCCGCTACTTGAAGATCTGGCCGATGCTCCGTTAACAGCTCCGACGCCCAACGGCGGCAACCATCCTCTCTGGATTGCCGGTCACTTGGTCTACTCCGAGGGATCGCTTACCGGCCCCTTGATGTTCGGTACCCCACATCCACTTGCTGAGTGGGGCGACTCGTTTGGTCGCGGAACCGAGCCATCAGATGAAGCTGCAACTTACACCGTCTCTATTCCAGAAATCATCGCCAAATGGGATGAAATTCGTGAAAACACCTTGGCTCAGTTGGCTAAGCTAACAGATGAAGATCTCGACAATGCGACTGCCGATTGTCCCCCGGGTCGCGAGGCTTTTTTCGGAACCTATGGCAAGGCGCTCTCCGCCGTAGCGTTTCATCCCTACATGCATCGAGGACAACTGGCCGATGCCCGCAGAGCTTTGGGCAGGCCACCACTGATGGGTTAAGGCCCACAAGGATTCCTATGGATAAAGTCGGCTTATCATTTCGCTCGACTCTCGACCCCGAGCAGGTCATGGAGCAGTTTATCCAACCTTTGCGCGACGCTCTGGAGCGTGAGTCGGCGGGCATCTATAGTAACTATTTGCGTCAATTCGACCCTACTGCCGACGAGCCAACCGAACACCTATTGGTGTTTCAGGTGGGTGATTTCAAAGAAGGCTTACGTTGCCTACGCCTGGCTGCGGAGCAACTCGACATGCCGCGCGAGGTATCGTTTCAGAATCTCAATCCCTCTCAGCCAGGGTACTGAGAAGACTCGATTCTTGAGGCTTGGATCTCAGATGTACCACATCGGATCCTGGCCAGCACAGGCACGCTCGACAAGGTCGGATAACGTGATCCCCTCCAGATACGCGCGTCGTGCGGCCGACAGCTCATGACAGACTTCCATCAAGACTGGTGCTAAGGGAGACTTGACTGCGGCACAGCGATTGGGGTCTTCCGAAGCCTCGATCGCGTCAATCACCTCGGCCAGCGATGTCTCTTGAGGTGAACTGGCGAGCCGATAGCCTCCGCAGGACCCACGAGTGCTAGTCACCAAGCCGGCTCGCTTGAGTTCCTGTAAGATTTGCACCAAGAACTGAGCAGGAATGCCATGACGCTCAGCCACCAAACGCAATTGGACAGGTCGATCCGCCTCAAAATGTTGAGCCAGCTCCAGCACCGCCAGGCATGCGTATTCAGTTTTGGCTGTCAGATGCATCTGCGAAATCCAGTTTTGAGAGCCGTGTCGCAATGATAGAAGACACCCATGGGCAATTGAATTTTGCCGCTTCTTCTCTAGATACCACTACCGTCTCGTTCCTCGATCGAATGCAGCCCGCATTCGGTCTTAGCAGTGCCACTCCAGCGACCGGCACGTTCGTCTCCATCGCCATCGACTACAGCGCGAGTGCAAGGCCAGCAGCCAATGCTGGGATAGCCTTGGTCGTGCAGAGGGTTGTAGGGGACACCTTCCGAGACGATCCGCTTCCACACATCCTGCTTAGTCCAATTGGCTAAGGGGCTAATTTTTACCAAGTTGAACTTCTTGTCCCATCCTGCAATCGGTGCTTGGGCGCGATCACTACTTTGGTCGCGGCGAATACCACTCATCCAGGCGTGTTGGCCTTCGGCTGCCTGCTGAAGAACTTTGATCTTGCGATCAAAGCAGCATTGCGTGGGGTTGGTTTTATAAAGCGGGCCGCCATGCTTTGCTTCGTATTCCGGTACCGTCAACTCGGGCTGCAGCATCACGGCCTCGATACCGTACTTCTCGGCAATGCGATCTCGCAGATCAAGCGTCTGCTGGAACTGGTAACCCGTATCGAGGTTAAATACATAGGTGTCCGGTGCCGCTTTGGCGAGCATCGATAGAATCAAGCAACCCTCGGGGCCGAAGGCGGTCGCCATTGCCAAGTGCGGAGCATAACGTTCTCGACCCCAGGCAATGATCTCCTCCGGAGTCGCTGTCTCGAGCTTGGCACTTTGCTCGGCAAGTTCAGCGAGGAATTCGGGCGTTGGCTCCAGTGGCGGTGCCGCGGGGCGACTGGTGTTAACTTCGCTCGCTTGGGTATCGGCGGTGGCAGTATCCATTGGTCTGTAAACTCTTAAAGGACTCTGGGCTTCTTCGCCGCTTCGGCTGGACTTTACTCGGCAAGGAATCGTCATCGGCTACCAATCATAAGTAATTTGGTCAGGAAAGTCAAGTAAACCCACTTCTGACTGCTTTTATCGGGGTTTTATGGAATAGGACATAAATGAATTCTGCGAGCCTAGATGCTCTGCTGTGCTAGCAAATCGATGATGAGTCTTGAATTACAAGACAACGAGTCCATGCCAGCATTCCGAACTTAGGCACAAGGTGCATGTCAAACTTTGCCGATTAAACAGGCTATGAGCCCAATGCTCTCTAAATCACCTATGCCTAGAGTGGACGATTAAATGAACCGCCTACCGAACAACGAGCTCCTAAAACGATCCTCCTGCCTTTTCGCAATCTGCTTATTCACAACCATCTCGGCGGAACATGTTTTAGCGCAGAATGGATATCGAACTGCAGCCAGCACCTACTTTGGAGGAGGCAGTTCGCGTCAGCAACCTACCACAGGCAGACTAGCTGGGCCCGTAAGCCAAACAGTTAACGTTGCGGCGCGTGGCAAACCATTTCAAAACGTCTCACGCCAACCAACAATCAGCCCTTATCTTTCACTCGGCCTCGTGACTGACGAGGGAACCGCTCTTCCCAACTACTATGCATTTTACAAGCCTCAACGAGAACAACAGCAGAGCGTGGAATCTCAGCAGGCGGAGATCAGAAAACTACGTCAGCAGGTTCGCACCGCTAGGGTAAATACCGAATTGTCCAGAACCTCGGTGCAGAGCATGCCAACGACCGGTTCCAGTTCACAGTTTATGAATTTAGGAAATTACTACCCTGGCTTGCGTTAGACGCTGCGATCGACTGAAACTTCGGCAGACCTTGGCCCTTGTGGACTGAGGTCTTTTTTGTGCGCTGGCCTCTATGTGCGTAGAATATTGGTCACTCCACTATCTACTGGAACCGTCATTGTGCGATATTAACGGAAGAGGAGAAATCTATGCACAAGCCAATTAGAGATGCCAGCCAATTCCTTCTCGTTGTTCTGTTTGCCTTACCTTTAACTGGGATAGCTTACATGGCCATTGCTCAGCCTGAGCATGACGATTCCGTAGCACAATCGCCATCCACTTCGGTGCTAAGCGAGATGGAACGCAACGAGCTTTTTGCGAAACAACTCTCCGGAGTAACGCTATCAGGGCACTTTTCTATATCAGGCGAGAAAGAGACAGAGCTTTCAACAGAAGAGTACGAACTGCAAGGTGTGATGCATGTGAAAGGCGAGTTTTGGCTGTTCCAAGCTCGCATTCGGTACGGAGATCACGATGTCACTCTACCGCTAACACTGCCTGTGCGCTGGGCAGGCGATACGCCGGTAATTTGCGTCGATAAAATGGGCTTTCCAGGACTAGGCACCTACTCAGCACGAGTGATGATCTACGCCGATCACTACGCGGGTTTCTGGACTGGGGGAGACCATCAGGGCCATCTGTTCGGGATCGTGAAAAAAAGCCGGAAGAGCGATATCGAAGATCGCTAATTTGCACAATCGGAACTGTCCTCAGCACGATCACAACCCGCCGAAACCTCCTTAAGCCCACTCCTTAGAGGTACGGACAATCACACTCTCGCACCATTTCAGTGCTAGTTCTTCAGCCAGGACTCCGATCAAAACGTATGGTTCTAAAGACTCTACATTAAATTCGCAGCTCAAGATTTTGACAACCGGAAGTCAGGCATATGCCAACCGCTACCACGGACTCCTCAGCAGGCGAGGTGCAAACAGGTTCTCCCTGCGTTGCCTGCCGCCTGATGCTCCCCATCGAGCCAGCCCCCATTAGCGAAGAGGGGGAGTATTGGCACTGCACTCAGTGCGATACTCGACATCACGGCGTTTTGCTCAATAACGCGCCGTTTGAAATTGCAAAAAACATCCGGCCATCTGAGCAAAAGAAAACTCCTCCGCAGCCCAAGGTTGAAAAAACTGTTCGCGAGAATGACTCTGTCCCACTGCCTGCCCATGGCAAAGTCACGTGCGACTATGAAACAGAGGTCAGCAAACAACTCGATCAACAGATCACCAGGCCCGGCAATCTATCCATCAAAACCACCGGCCCAGCCTTTCTTAAGCAGGTGAAGGAGCATGGGGTAACTCCTTACGATTCTGCGACTGAACAACTGTTCGAAAAGCAGTACGAGGAGTCTTGCGATCAGGTGGAAAACTTGGTCGTCTCGTTGGAGAAGGGCCATGCGATGGACCTTGGCCAAACGCAATCCATTACTCGGGATTCACTCTCCCAGGTGGCCGAGGATATGGATCTCTTTGTCAAGCTGGGAATCACCGTGGGCGAAGCTCAGTTTGTCGGCAAGCACAATTACCACGTTGCCATGCTCGCTGCGTCGCTCGGCGTCACGCTCGGTTGGGATGAAAAAACTATTCTCGAATTGGGCATGGGCTGTCTATTGCACGACATTGGCATGTCGCGTGTCCCCCAAGAGATACGCGACTCCCAAAAGGTCCTCGGGGCCAAAGAATTTGCCGCCGTCGCGTTGCATCCGTTACATACCTTTGAGATTCTCGAAGCGAACACTCACATCATTCCGCCCCTGAGTCGTTTGGTGGCCTATCAAATCCATGAACGTTGCGATGGGTCGGGCTACCCCAGGAATCGCCGCGCGGCGGCGATTCACGAAGCCGCTAAAGTGGCTGCTGTGGCTGATGTGTTTGTTGCCCTGGTCTCGCAGCGTCCACACCGACCCCCAATGATGCCTCACTTTGCTGCAGTCCATCTATTACATGGTGTCCGAGAAGGCAAATTCGACAGTGCTGCCGTCCGGGCCTTGCTCAAGACGGTTTCTCTTTATCCAATTGGATCCTATCTTGAACTGAAAGATGGACGAATTGGACGAGTTCTTCGTGCCCATCGCGAACAGTATGCGCGTCCTGTAGTCGAGTTGTGGCAGCCCAAGGATCGTAAATCGGAGTCGGAGATCGTCGACTTGGCTGAACACCAACAGTCTAAGATCCGAGGACCGGTCGTCGATGTAGCCGGGCAGTAGACGATTCTAGGTGAAAGGCGTTATTCTCAACCTCAGTTTACGGTTGAGAAAACTATCTCCTAAATTCGTTCACACCATTCCCCACATTGGTCTATGTCCTCTGAAGCGTCTGTCCCCGAGCTACGCGTTCGTGCGCTCAATTCCCTGGAAGTGGATAGCGATGCCCAGTTTGTGTTGTATTGGATGGTTGCCAACCGCCGGACACGCTGGAACTTTGCGTTGCAGCGAACTGCGGAGTATGCCCGCGATCTCGGCAAGCCACTGGTAATTCTCGAAGCGCTGCGGTGCGATTATCGCTGGGCTAGCGATCGATTCCACTGGTTTGTTATTCAAGGTATGGCGGATAATGCCCGTCGCCTGGAAGATACGCCTGCAATCTACTATCCGTATCTTGAACCAGAACCTGGGGCGGACCACGGGCTGTTGATGGCACTGGCGAACAAAGCCTCTGTTGTGGTTAGTGACGACTTTCCCTGCTTCTTTTTGCCACGTATGCAAGCCAAGGTAGCCGAGCGTTTGCCGGTGAAGTTCGAAGTGGTTGATTCCAATGGCCTGCTACCCATGCGAGCTACCTACAAGGTCTTCTCCCGTGCTTACGATTTGCGCCGCTATCTACAGAAAGAACTTCCAAACTATCTCACTGATTTCCCCGATGAAGATCCGCTCCAAGAACTGGGCGACGCGGGCAAGTTCGAATTGCCGGAGGAGATCACTGAGCGTTGGCCTGTAGCGGATCCGATCTCACTTGCTGAGGATGCTGCGTGCCTGGCAGACTTCCCCATCGATCACTCCGTCGAACCGGCCGTGTTTGACGGTGGGGAGCAAGCCGCCAAAGAGACACTCAAGACCTTTCTCTCCGATCGAATCGATAATTACGGCGAACAGCGGAATCATCCAGAGAAGCAGGCCACCAGTGGGCTGTCGCCCTATTTGCATTTCGGACATATTTCAGTGCACGAAGTATTTTCTGAGCTAATGGATAAAGTTGACTGGAACATCAACAAACTATCGCACAAAGCCAACGGCAGCCGATCGGGTTGGTGGGGCACTGGGGAAGCCGCAGAGAGCTTTCTCGACGAGCTAATTACCTGGCGGGAACTGGGCTACAACATGTGCTCGAAGACCGAGGATTACACACGCTACAGCTCGCTTCCCGACTGGGCGCAGGAGACCTTGGCCGAACACGCCGACGATGAGCGCGAGTTTATCTACAGCCTAGAACAATTCGAAAAAGCCGAAACACATGACGAGCTTTGGAATGCCGCTCAGATGCAATTGGTTACCGAGGGTCGTATGCACAACTATCTGCGGATGTTGTGGGGGAAAAAGATCCTGCATTGGAGCAGTTCGCCGCAGGAAGCGCTGCGGATCATGATCGAATTGAACAACAAGTATGCGGTCGACGGCAGAAACCCGAACAGCTACAGCGGCATCTTCTGGGTGTTGGGACGATACGACCGAGCGTGGGGGCCCGAGCGGCCCATCTTCGGCAAGATTCGATACATGACCAGCGACAGTACCCGACGCAAATTCAAAGTCGATAACTATATCGAGAAGTTCGCTAAAGGCCAAAGCCAGATGTTCTAATGCGCCGACGCAGCGCAATGATCTCTTCTAGAAGCTGTTTCAAGACCAATGAGCCGAACGCGCTAGCGTCGGGTAGCATCAGAATAACACCCAGACCTCCGCTACCCGAGGCTAGCGCCGTCGGCTCACATAGAACTGTTTTCGTTTCCTGAAACAGGTTCTAAGCATGTTGCGAAAAGACAACATCGGTTTGTACTGCTGGTAAGGCGCTTTGCTGTGGGATCGTAGCAGTCGTAGGAAGTGCCCGATCAGGGCTTCGCAAAATTGAACTCTTCACAGCGAAGAGTCTCTTTCTCTTTCCGTCTTGCCAATCAGGATCGAAGGATAGACACCTCGGTTCGCCTGCCTGCGAAGCGGCGCACTTCTTTTCTATCCCAACTCCAAAAGCCATCACACCTGAATTGCATACTTGTGTAGGAGAAGTCTAATGAACCACAAAACCCAATCACTTATCCTCGCGTCAAGACGAGGAATTCAACTGCAGCGAGTACTTCAACTCTGCTTGGTGTTCGCCCTGCTAACTATCCCTCTCACCCAGGCCTCGGCGACTTTGCTGGGCGACTTTATCGATGGCGAGATGATCTTTAAGAATGATCCCAATCTAGGGAATCTATTCGATCCAGCGCCCAAAGCTGGCTGTCCTACCTGCGTCGTCCCTGCGTTTCCAGCTTCTTCGAGCCTTCAGCCCGCAGCCGTGGTGCTCGATCCCGATGTCATCTTCCCCGAATTCGTGTTCCATAAACTCGGAGAGTACAACCTGGAAGTTGATATCGACGCAAATTCTGTCGACGTTTCGTTGATCAACACGAGTGGGTCCCCGGCAAGCAGTTCTCCGGAAGGCTGGGAGATTCGCCTGACCGACATCAATTGGAACGATGGAGTACCAGGCATTCTTACGTCGGCCAGCATTGTCGACCCCAGCTTGTTTCCTGGCTTAAGCGTCAGCGTAATCAACAGTGGCACGGGATTGCTGTTGGACTACCCAGGCTCTTCCGCTCCTCATCCAAACACCTTGAGCACTTACAATAACAATAACCAGCTGGCGGCAACGATTGTGTTTACCACACAGCCAGCCGTCCCCGAACCAACGACGCTGGCAACTCTAGGCATTGGTGTCGTCACTCTGCTGCTGCGGAGAGACCGAAGGGTCTAGAAGTAGTTTCGGGAATGCTATTGTGAAGATTTTGAGCCGTAGGCGCTACCTCGGGTGCTTCGATTTTCAGAGTGATACTTTCAATACCCGCGGCTAGCGCCGTCGGCTCACAATGGTAGTTTGAGTTCTTGGTAACGGCTTCGGCCATTTCGGCTTCGAACTCCTAGTTCAGTCTCTCAATACTGGGGACTACGAGAAAACAGATCGCGGGAAATCGAGTTTTTCGGTAGGCTGAGTGGTGACGTTTGAGACGGAACACCTTGCCTATCGAATTGCGATCTCTATGAGCCGTACATGTTGGTTGCTTCCCGCTGCTGCGCTATTCCTCTGGCAAGGATGCGTGGCGAATATGTTCTGCCACGCCCAAGTGACAGTGCAATTGCCCACGTTTCGTGTTACGGGAGTCTCGACGACAGTGGTGGTGCCAGACCGTGGAGGCGTTTTTCTGGGCGGCGTGACGAATTCTTCGCTAGGGAAGAGCAGTTTTGGGAGTCCCCTGGGCGGTCACTTGCCGGGTTTGCAGCGCAATTTGGGGAATCGTTCGTTCGGACGCTCTACGACAACCAGCAATTTCTGGGTAGGCGCGACGATTATCGATCATTCCGAAATCGATCGGGCCCTGCTTGCCGAGGCGGATCAGCGGCGCAAATTGCGGCACGCTCCCGCCAGACAGGAATTGGCTGTTCACGCTCACGATAACGAACCATTCGTCGCCAGGCCGCTAGTAATTCCTCAACCGGGGCCTGCCGGTGAATCGCAGCGCGCGACAATCTATCTTGCTCGTGCCGAACGTGCCGAGGCGAATGGCCAGCCGCAAGTGGCCAAGATTTTCTACCAACGCATCGCTAAGCACGGTAACGCGGCACAAAAGCAAGTGGCGAAAGAACGAATGGCAAGCATCGACGCGGCCAGCAAAGAGTCTCGTTAGCAAACCGTGCCCATTCAGCCTCTATGGGTACCTGGGGCTAATTCAGTAATTTGGCTATCAGCGCCACAGCGGCAGTCTCCACGCGTAAGATGCGTTCCCCCAAGCCAATGACCTGCCAATCCTGTTCCTTGGCCTGGGCTACCTCTTCGTCTGTAAATCCACCTTCCGGGCCGATGGCGAGAATTGTGTCTGCCGTGGATGCGGAATCCAGATCCGAGAGGCTCACTCCCCCAGGATGCGCAAGAATTTTTCTGGTGGCCTGTTGCTTTAACAAGTCTGAATTGCTAACCGGCGCAGTAATCTCCATGAGCCGATTCCGGCCAGACTGCTTACTGGCTCCGATCACATAACGGGCGAGCTTGGCGGGCGTTTCGGAACGATTTTGCTGACTCCTCGCAGTGCTCAGCGGCAGTAGACGCGTGACCCCCATTTCGACAGACTTTTCGACCAACCACCGCTGTCGGTCGCCCTTAGGCAGCGGCACTGCCAACGTAAGCTGAAAATCCAGCTCTCGCTCGATTTCCTGTCGAGGGCCTACGGACAGCTCCACCTCGGCTCGCCCACAGCGCGAAACCTCCGATGCAAACTCGCCTCCGTGGCCGTCGAACAGTGTGACTTTCTGCCCTGGTTGAGCTCGCATCACATGTAGCAGGTGATGCGCCTCACTTCCCCCTAGCGTTACCGCCGGGGCATTTATCTTCTCTTCGCTGAAGTACCGATCGAGCATGGCAATGATAGCGGGGCTAGCAAGTTGGAGCATGCAATGGCTTCTGGGCCGCAAACACAAAGTTGCAGTTGCCAAATAGCCGATGCTAGTTAGGAATTCTCACTTCTCAAGGAGCAACGCTCAAGTGGCTGATCATTTGAAATCATCAAATTGGGGCTTGGAGAATTCGCCGTTTGGCGGTGGGCTCCAAAACAGCCTATTCTTCGAAGGGGCCAGCCAACGCGAAGCACTCGCTCGACTTCGCTACATTCGCTCTAGCGGCAAGCTGGCCTTCGTGACTGCAGCTGCTGGCCTGGGGAAGTCGCTACTGCTCCAATCGTTTGCGACTGACTGTCGTCGGAGCAATGCGTCTGTCGCCCAGCTCAGCTTGCAAGGCCTCAGTACGAGAGACTTCTACTCACAGCTTGGGACAACGCTGGGATGCCACATGCCGCCTGGGCACGACCTCCCTCACCTATATCGCAATCTTGCCGACCGCCTATTTGAAAGCAGTGTCCAAGGTGCTTCGACCGTTCTACTACTCGACGATGCCCACCAAGCCGGACCCGACGTGATGTCGCAACTGTTGCGACTAGTCAAGCATTGCAGCGCGCTCGCTTCCCCGCCGAGCCTGGTGCTTACCTGTCACGAACAGGAAACCGATAGACTGGGGGCAGCAATGTGTGACTTGATTGATCTCCGCATCGAACTGGAACCTTGGGACGAGCTCGATACCGTGGGCTATCTGCAACTGGCCCTGGTAGAGGCCGGCTGTCAGCAGCCACTATTCGACGACCAATCGCTTGCAGAGATTCATCGCATAGCAGGCGGCGTGCCGCGACAAGTAAGTCGGCTCGCCGATCATGCACTGCTCTTGGGATCGATCTCGGCACCGGAAATCATCGACTCGGCAACTATTCGGTCGGCACACGCAGAACTCAGTCCCGAGCTGGCGACGTAGCCTCGGCAGTATCGATCGCCAGGCAATCCATGCCCTCGATCTCCTGCATCCCATTGCCAATGATGCCCTGCAAATCTCCGTAGAGACCGGTCGTGCTGGTGATCGCCCGGTCGAGTTGCTTCTGTCGCTTATTCCAATGTTTGTTGTAGGCACGTTTTTCCGACTCCAAGTCCGCCTGCATTTCGATATAGGGTTCGACCAGTCCTCGAATGCGATTGCGGAACTCGGTGCCTGAGAGGTAGCCGTACACCAGCTCCATCTTCCCATGCTGGCCTTCGCTGGCCCGACGCGCTTGGAATGTCTCGATCAGCACACGGCGCATCGCCATGGCGGCACTGCGGGCACAGGGCCAACCGGCGACCCACACTCCGTTGACGTCGCCAAAGTGGGAAATCGCCTCCGGCATCGCCGAGCTAACAATACAAGCACAACTTGCCCGAGCTTCCTGCTGATCGTCGATTGCTTTGCCCAGCCATTTGTCGTTCCAAGTCTTGGTGCGTTTCGATTCCCACAATATCGATCCACACTCGCGGCCATTGCCATCGAACACGTGCTGAATGACGTCGGCACCCCGTACGCCCTTGGCCACTGGGTCGATGACATCGCCCGGAAAAGCCTCGGCTAGCAGATTCTCCAGCGCAATCTCCTGCACTTCGCCTTGAACCTGCTGCGAACCTTGCTCGGCCTTGCGTTTTAGTTCGTCAATCTGTCTGCGCATAGCCTCGATGACATGCTCGTTCTCCGCCTGCTTGAGCTGAAACTGTTCATCGGCTTGCTTCAGGGCAGCTTCGCGGACCTTCTTGCGTTCCTCATCCATGCGACGCTGTAGTTCCAATTCCTGCTTCTGAGCCTGTTCCTCAAGCTGCCTCTTCTGCTTGCGGAGTTCCAGTTCCTGCTGTTGAAAACCCTTGAGCTGCTGCTGAACGTCTTTAAGCTGCTCGTCGCGGTCTTTGATCTCGACGGCGACCGCTTGTTGAGCCTCTACGCGGGCTTTGGCGGCGATCGATTCTCGTTCCTTATGGACGGCCTGCTTAATCTGCTCGGCCAGCTCTGCTTCCTTGTTCGCAAGTTGCTCGGTCTGTTGCGCAAGCTGGTCGCGCTGCTTCTTCAGGTGCTGCTCTTTTTTGGAATACTCAGCCTGAAGCTGGCCACGGATCTCTTCGTCCAACTGGGCCGAGAGAGCTTGGTCGATTTGAAATTCGCTACTGCACTGGGGGCAGGTCACCAAGTTGTTCATAGAATGTCTCCATACCGCAAAAGATGAACAAGCGTCTACTACCAATATGGCGGCCGAAGGCAGGTTCGGCAAGGGTGGGGTGGGGGAAGTTTGATGTGTGAAGTTTGATTGTTGAAGTGTTTTTGCGGGCTTTCTTCCAGACTAGTGGACCATGCATCTTGCGGCTGTATCAAGAAGCTAGTCTTTCTCGCGGCATGTCGTCGCGAGGGATTAGAGGATGGCTCGTCCAGACTAACGAAACACTATGCCTCGTCACCGCCAGGCTCTTCTAGCTGAGCGAGCAGTTCGTCCCAGGAGAGTAGCACTTGGCCGATGCGTCCTCCCAGGCGGTCGCGGGAGGGCAAGCGGGAGGAGCGAGTGCGGGCGGCGGTGACTTCGTCCTCCAAGGCCGCTAACCAATCGGGGAGAACAAGCCCTGCGCCACTCGGTTCGATCGCTAGACTCTCTATTTCGCGGTCGAGTGCCAGGAATGCCTCTTTCCGATCGTCCCCCGTGGCGGTTAGTGCTGGTTCGATCAGCGCCTTCACGCGATCGATCAATAATGGTCGCACAAACCGTTCACCAATACGATCTGCAATGGTCGGCAACTGCATGCCGTACTGTTGCGAGAGCGCTGCGAGTTGTTTGAGGTGGGCATCAGCGGCTTCGGCAGTCCGTTCCGCAAATGCTTGGCACCACATTTCCGAGGCCAGTGACTTCTGTTGACGCACCAAGATCTCGTGGGCCCATACGACTGGCCGAAGGTTCCAGGCCACACGATCGTAGGCTGCCTTAAGCCGCAAAAAATCTATCAGCGTATACAGTAATTCGCCATGGTCCGACTGCGTAGTCGTCGTGTTGTAGTCGCGATAGATTTGGTAGTTTTCGACGACTGCCTCAATGGTAGTCGTCAGTTTGTCGACAACTTGATCCCGTGGATGACCTTCTTCCAAGTCTTCGAGAAGCCGGATATCTTCTGCCGCGTCGGGGTTGTCTGCCATACTATCGAGCCACATATCGACGCTCTGGTGCAAGATACCGCGTAGATTGCCAAAACTCATGAACCGCTGATCAAATATGTCGCCCCCATAACGTTTGATGAACTCGACGAAGCTCTTCCAGCTAGTATCATCAGAAAGTCGCTCCACCACACTTAGCCGCAAGGTGCGGCTGTGCTGTAACCAATGATTCAGCTGTCGCTCTGTGAGTTGCTGGAGAGCATCCACCAGCAAGTGCTCTTTGTGGGTGAAGCCTGAACGATCGTCGGAGGGTTTCCAAGTTTCTGACGAGGCCACTATCGAGCGGACAATTGCCTGATAGCCGTTAGCGAAGAGTCGATCGAACTCGGTCACCGCACCTGGGCCGATGGGATGCTCGCGCTGCATATCGGCGTGCTCCATCTCTTGGGCAAGTTCCAGTAGTTGGCAAGTCTCTCGAATCATGCCCAGCCCTGGCAGCCATCCCAACAAGTCGTGTAGCAATTGTTGCAGTCCACGCGTGGCCACAATTTGACGAGGTTTGCCGCCTCTTGAATGGGGCAGGTATAGCAATGATCTCGGCTGGATCGACTTCACGAAATCGGGCCAGGTGCTGCGAACAGATTCCACGTCCCCATCGAGTACAGCCTGCAAAATCAAAACCGAACTGCGATTGAGTGGTTCTCCAAACGCATCGGCAGCCGCGCCCGCTCGTTCCCCCTGCACAGCCGCAAGCAACCGAGCTGAGTCACTCGTTTCCACACAGGTGGTGAGAATCTTCTGTATTAGGCCTTCCTTGATCGTCCGCATCCGATCGAATTCAACAAGCGACTCGTGAGAGCCCGAAGGCTCCATCAACCGATACCCGTGGACCGTTTCCAGCAATTCGACCAATTGCCGGTAATTGGTGCTGCACTGATTTAGCCACTGATCGAAAATTTCCGTCTTCTCGGCATTCGAATCGTTGACCGAACCCCAGGTGATCGTGGCATGTTTCCACAAACGTGCCACCGTAGTCAAGAATCGCAATCGCTGATGCAACCGCTCGACTTCCATCTCCCATTCGGTATCTTCGTACGCAGCAATTTCGTCGTCTGCTAAGTCTCCCTCTCGGCCATCGTCGGAACTATCGCGAAAAACCATTTCTTCGTAAGCCGCTTCAAAGAGTCCTTCGTCTTCGTCCTCTTCTTCCATCACTTCGCTATCGTCTTCTTGATCTTCGAAAAACTCGGCATCTTCGATGTCGTCAATGACCTCGTCAAACAACGAACCGAGTGACGAATCGAGCATCAAAGAGGGAACTTCCCAAAACTCTTCGGCGTTGGCTTCTAGGTAAGCGAAAAACTTGGCCACTTGGGGCCAAGAATCCTCGTTCTGCTCCCCTTGCTGCTGCTCCACGGTCGCCAGCCATGAGAAAGCCAAACGTCTGAAAGAGGCATCGCCTTCTTCCAATGGCGTTCTGTCTTTTTGACTAACCCACTGCATCATCAGGGCCATCGAGGCCACTGTGTCGCGATGATCCAGTAGCGCCTCGATCACCAACTGAAACGCCTTGGAGGAGTCGAACTGCTCCACGAATAACCGCCAGAAACCGATGTCACCCGCGGCCGCCCCGGCTTTGTGCCAAGCATTGAGCGAACCGGCCACAAGATTCGCGGAGACTTCTATTTCCTTGGCTACTAGTCTCTGGATACCTTCCACCGTGGTTGTAGCAAACTGATCCCACCATGCAGCCATGCGGCTTAGGATGGCGGAAAACTGTTGCTCAAGAACACTGTTGTCTCTGGCAGCCGATTCGCTCCACGCGCGTGCGGCCAGGTCGAGTACCTGTTCGACCAAATCCACCAATTCGTCAACGCGGAAATCGTGAACCGAATTCTCCAGAGCCGGAAACAAGCTAAAATTCCCGGCAAATCCAACAACGTTCCAAGGATCCACTAACGCGCCGCATTCGATGGCCCGAAGCACCAAGCTCTCACACTCTGTGAGATGCTGCACCACCTGGTCGAGTTGTCCGTCGTCGATGGCATCGTGACCACCTGTCAAGCGCCCGTAGATTTCACTCAACATCCGCGCGGCTGGCACCCGCACCAGTTCCGCCTCACGCTGTGCAGCATGCGGATATCCAAGGCGCGCAAATAGATGCGACAGATGGACATGCTGCATTTGTTTGGCGCGTCGACGAGCCAACTCATGATTCAAGTGCTGGCGGGCCGCGCCAAAGGGCTGCCGGAATCGCTTTGCTTCTTCTCGCAAATGTTCACCTAGCGATCCCTCCGTGTTCAACAGCAATTGCTCGTAAAAGTCGTCGCGATACGATGCAATGTGAGGTAGTAGTGTGGAGAGCGTGACGGTGGAATCGTGCCGGCCAGGTCCGTCACCGCTCGTACCCGAGGCCATCAGGATGGTACCAGCCAGCACCGCAGCCGCCTCGTGGATGTGATTCTCGCGCGTTTCCTCTGAACAATCCTCATCCTTGCAACGCGAAAGCAGGGCATCAAGCGTCACCTGCTGCAAAACCATACGTGTGTAATATCCGGAATTCGAAATCCGATTAGGATCCCACTGACCGAAGTGGTAGTTGGGCCGACGGTTTGCCGGGTGATCGAAATCGTATTCGCGTGGGTCAAGCGCTACCTCTTCCAATCTTTCCAAATCGAACCAAGCGCGGTTTAAAAGATCCTCATCTGTATTGGCCAAAATATCCAGCGCTAAGGAAATGATTTTCTCGTACCGCCCCACGGCAACACCCGCTCCGCGAATGAAGAGCGGGATGGGTCGCACAAACTCGTGTGCATACGGCATTGACTGATTGCCGCTAGTTAAGGTCGCCACAGGGCGATAACCAACGTAGTCGTTCATTTGTGCAATTGCGCCTTGCACAATTCGGTCGTGCTCCTCCCAGGGCCCTCCCTGCGAGACCAATGCTTCCAAGGCCCGACCCACAAAAAACGGTCGCCACAAGCCGGCATCGGATTGATGGAAGAGCAAGTCTATGTGGAATTCGCGATATGCATGCAGAAGTTGGCCGCTCAACAATTGAACTACGGTCTCTGCCTGCTCGATATTCTCAAATGCCTTCCCATTTTTCTGCAAACGAGAAATTGTTTCCAGCAGCATCTCACTCAGCTGCTGGTGCGTGTCTGCTGAGGGCTGGCCATCTTCCAACTCCGCGTAGAGCAGGTTGATGTTCCGCAGAAACTTTGCGTCGCTTGTCCCCGAGGAAAAATTTAGATATCCAACCACCTCTTCCAGAATAGTCGACATCTGGGAACTGAGTTGGCGGGCAGGTTTGGTCACGGCAAGTTCTAATCCAGGTTCCGAAAGAATAGCATCGCTTCTGACACGGGGCGTTCGTCTGAGGACGACATTCGCAGGTCGCGATGACCCATTGGCTGAAGGCTATTTTGGCTGCGTTTATCGGTGTTTATCGTAGAGGACGGCTACCAAGATGGTCTAGATGCCAAATCTGGCCTGTGTGCTGTTAGTAGCGCTACCTCTTGGGATAGAGGGACTTATTGCCAGCGAAGAGCCAATAATCGATGACTTAAGCTTTTTGCTGCATCGATAAGTTCTGACTAGAATAAGACTTGGTATCAAGTATTAACAACTTTTCCGCGGCTATATTCGGATTCCAAAACACATGCATGGAAAACTAGGGGATATGTTCAACAGTGCTTTCGCCAGATGCTTGACGGCCACCGTGCTGGGATTCTGTTTATCCAGCACTGGTCACTGCTCGGAGCTCATCCAAACCAATCAAGCCCAACGGCTTGGATTACAGCGAGTTTGGTTCGCGCAAGTTGGTGTCGATGTATCTCGAAATCGTATTGTTAATTGGAAGCTTCATAACGATCGTCTCTATTCGCTGTCGTCAGGAGGAACACTCCAAGCACTTGACGCGGAGACTGGGGCGACGGCTTGGACTGTTCGGGTTCCCTCGCGACACGACTCCTTTGTTGGCATGGAAGCGAACGATCAGTATGTAGCCGTCATCAATGGCACCTATCTTCATCTGTTTGATGTGAAGAGCGGCCACTTGCGGATTACTCAGCGATTGGGGGGCGCACCCGCAGCTGCCCCAATACTTAGCGAGGAGTATGTCTTCGCCGCGATGTTCAACGGGACTGTAGAAGCTTACTCGCTAGAAGATCCAACCCAAGATGCTTGGTACCATCAATCGATTGGTCGAATTTTCTACGCACCCACAGCCACTGGCAAGGTTGTTACCTGGCCTACCGATCGTGGCTATCTCTATGTGTCTCAAGCAAATAGACCGCGTGTGCTATACCGGGTAGAAACCAATGCCGAAATCGTCGCCCAACCGGCCGAGCTAGAACCTTACTTATACGTCACGTCGCGGGACGGTTATATCTACTGCGTGCATGAGTTAACCGGTGCCGAGGTTTGGCGATACTCCACGGGACATCCGATTGTAAAAAGGCCAGCAGTTGTGGCGAGAACGGCCTACGTCGCCAGTGAAGAACCCGCCTTGCATGCCGTGCATTTCGAAACGGGTCAGCCCCGATGGGAGGTGCAAGGCATCGCTCAATTTGCCTCCGAAGGTGCAAAAAATGTTTATGGCTTGGATCGGTATGGAAATCTTGTCGTGCTGGAAAAAGAAACCGGCGGAGTCTTGGGGCAATTGGACGCCGGCACGGGCACGACTGCATTGGTCAACGACAAGTCGGATAGCCTATTCTTGGTAAATAACCGTGGACTAGTTCAATGCCTCAGAGAGACGGGGACGACCGAGCCTACCTACTATCGACTTCTGCCTGCTGAGGAAAAAGAGGAAGCACCTGAAGAGGACGAAAACCCCTTTGCTCGTCCAGGAACTGCGGAAGTTGCGCCTGAAGAACCGAGAGCGTTTGAGGATAGTCCTTTCCAACCCGAAGAAGAACCAGAAGAAGATCCCGACGACGAAAACCCATTCTTTTGATCTTGGCTAGCGGAAACTTGGAATTGCACCGTCAAAGCTGTTCAGGCTGAAGCTCGTCTGATCACGGTTGCTGCCATTGCTGTTGACCTGTGATCGACAGCACAGAAGTCCATAGCTCGCCGTCTGTAGAAAGCCGCTTCTTGGCCCCTGTTGAAACAGCTAATGGCACGTGGATTAAGTGATTATGCCACATGCCTATTAACAGGTCGGTCTTGCCTGCCATCCCAGCATGGGCTGCACGACGTGCCAAGTTTTCGCAGAGCAGGCTATCCGCAGGTTTCGCAGGGACACTGCGGATGTAGTAGCTAGGGTCGAAGTATTTCACCTCAATTGGAAATTCCTCTCGTTTCCCGTAATCAATGATCTGTTGTTTCAAGAACAATCCAATGTCTCCCAGGCGTCGATTGCCTGAAGCATCACACTCGAAACCAGCATCCGCAAGGAGATTTTGTCCCGCGCCTTCTGCGACAACTACCACCGCGTGTTGCCGAGATCCCAGACGTCGCTTAAGGGCTGGCAGAAAACCGTTCTCGCCTTCTAGCTCGAACGACTCTTCTGGAATCAGCGTAAAATTTGCTTCGCCACTAGCCACAGTGGCCGCGGCGGCTATGAACCCTGCTTCGCGACCCATCAGTTTCACTAGCCCCACGCCATTCAGCGCACCCTTCGCCTCAACATGCGCACAATCGATGACCCGTTCTGCCTCCGCAACTGCCGTGTAGAATCCGAATGTGCGATAGCAAAATTTGATGTCGTTATCGATGGTCTTGGGAATGCCAACGATTCCAATAGGCAGTTTCCTACGGCTGACTTCTTGAGCAATATCGTGTGCCCCCCGCTGGGTGCCGTCGCCTCCGATGCAGAACAATATATCGATTCCAGCTTGTTCCAGATAATTGACGGTCTCAGCAGGATCCTGATGTCCGCGTGAACTCCCCAGTATTGATCCCCCGAGGTGATGGATGTCTTCCACAGCCTCCGGAGTCAACTCAAGCGGAGGACGCTCCGATTCCGGCCCCAACCCACGATATCCATAGCGGATACCCAAGACACGCTTCACCCCGTAGTTGAACTGCAGTTCGTGGGCGAGTGCTCGGATCACATTGTTGATACCAGGACAGAGACCCCCGCAAGTGACCACGGCGGCAGTAGTTTTTTCTGGTTGAAAGAAGATTTCTTGGCGGGCTCCAGCGCGCTCAAAGGAAGTCTTGCAAATTGCTTCGCGTAGCCGGAACCGTGGCTCATAAAGCACACGCATGTCATCGGGCGTAAAGCTGCTGAGGCCTATGTCCATTTTTGAGGATCTCCGCAGCGGCGAACGAACCTCTCGCGGCCCGAGAACGGTGATTTCGAGATCTTCCTGTCGCACCTTAGGCTGTTCAACCATTATTTATTGCCTTCTTAAAAAACGGGCCCAGCGCCTCGAATTCTCTTCGAGACTTATCTTATAGCCACCCGGCTTGGCGATACCACTGGGCCGTTTCGTCAAATCGTTCCTCAAGTGTTGCTGCAGGCCGATAGCCGAGTTCGTTACGGATCTTTTCGTCGCAACATTCCCAACCGCTTGCTACGGCTTCGCGCACTTTATCGAGATTTAATATACCTGGTTGACCCTTCACCTGGCCGACCAGCTCGACCCACCCTCCGGCGATCCACATCATGAACCGTGGTACGTGCAAAGCAATCGCCGCACACTCAAGTGACTTGCCTGCTAAGTGCCCCAGTTCCCCGTAGTGCAGCGTACGTTCGGCTGCCACATGGTATTTTCCCGAAGCGTCGACCGAGCAATCATCCGGACGGGGCGAAAGTCGCTCACCTTTTTCACCCACTCGAATCAGTGCATCGCAAAGGTCGGTCACATGAACTACCGAAACTGGGAAACTGCGCCAGCCAGGGACCAGGTGTAGATGCAAATTCTTGACGCCCTTAAAGATTGCCAAACTCGACGTGTCGCGCTGACCAAACACAATAGGCGGACGGACGATCGACACCGGCACCTTCCCAGCAAACGTCTGCAGAACTCGTTCAGCAGCCAGCTTGCTTTCGCCGTAGGACGATACTGGATGCTCTTCGTCGGCTTCAGATTTGGGCTGCCCAGGTTGACTAGGTCCCCCGGCAGCCAACGAACTAACATAAACCAAGGTGGGTATGTTGTCGCAAGCGGCACAGGCTTCGACCACGTTCCTGGTCCCCGTCACATTGTCGCGCTGGAATTGCGACTCGTTGAGTGCATGCACCCTGGCGGCGACGTGATACACCACATCGCAGTCTTTCATGGCCTGATCGAGGCTCTTTCGATCGCCCAATTCGCCGGGGCTTAGTTTCGCGCCAAGATCTCCCAAGTGCTGTGCTCGGTTGGAGTCGCGGACCAAACAATTGACATCCCAACCGCGACTACGCAATTGCTCCACAAGGTTTGAACCAACAAAGCCCGTCGCTCCTGTGACCAATGCTTGAGACATGAGAAAGCTCGTACGCCAACTGAACAAAAAACAACCGTCAGATGACAAAAACTTGCCTTCCAGACGTTGGAGCGTCAAGGGCTAGAGGGGTCTAGAGCTAAGAGTTGAGCCTCCAGAGTCATCTAAGACAGCCTGTTTCCGTACTTCAAGCCTGCTCTGGACCCCGGACCTTTAGCTCCCGTCTCCATCCCTTCCTTGACCGCCCCTAGAGCCTACGTTTACAGTGGTCAGTCCATCGCCGCCGTTAGAATTCCTAAACCAGCGCTCTTCAATATGCCTCAGTTGGAAGTCATCCCCGTCTCGACCCGCAGCGAGCGTAAGCAATTCTTCAACTTCCCTTGGGACCATTATCGGGACGATCCAAACTGGGTTCCCCCCATTCGTATCGTCCAGAAGGAATTGCTGAACTTTAGGAAGCACCCTTTTTACGACGACGCCGAGATCCAGTGCTTCCTAGCCAAACGCGATGGCAAACCGTGCGGTCGCGTGGCGGCAATTATCAATCATGCTCACAACCGTCGCTACGAAGAGAATCGCGGTTTTTTTGGTTTTTTCGAGTCCGACGAAAACGAAGAGACCGCCGGTCGGCTATTCGACGCGGCGCGGGAGTGGTTTGCCAGCCACGAAATCGAAGCGATTCGCGGTCCCGTGAATCCTTCGCTCAACTACGAATGCGGTTTGCTCATCGATGGGTTCCACGAATCACCCTGGTTCATGATGACCTACAACAAGCCGTACTACGACGACCTGCTCAAAGCGTACGGTTTTCGCAAGGCCCAAGATTTGTTCGCCTTTTGGGGCCACGTCGACATGCTCGAGGAAGTTACGAAACGCTTGCATCAGCTAAGCCACATTGTCTTGGATCGCTTCGAGCTCAAATGTCGTCCGATGGACATTAGTCGCTTCGAGCAAGAGCTGGAAACTTTTTTAGATATTTACAACCAGTCACTGGTCTCCACTTGGGGATTTGTGCCGATGTCTGATGGCGAAGTTCGCAAGCAAGCCGCCGGCATGAAACACATGATCGTGCCTGAACTCACGACCATGGCAGAGATCAAAGGCAAACCCGTCGGGACAATGTTTGGGCTACTGGACTACAATCCGCGCATCAAGGCGATGGATGGCAAGCTGTTTCCGCTAGGCTTCTTAAAACTGTTCCGCAAACGCAATGAACTGAAACGGGTTCGGCTAATCAGTACAAACGTGCTACCCGAATATCAAAGTTGGGGCATTGGTATCGCACTGGTGGGCCGACTAGTTCCGGCTGCACTGGAGTGGGGCATTCAAGAAGCAGAATTCTCCTGGGTGCTGGAGAGCAATGACCTCTCCTACAAAACTCTGAAGAAAGGCGGCGCCAAAATCACCAAGCAGTACCGCATTTACGACTTTGGCCCGCCCGATACTACGGTCAATGCGAAGTACATGGAGCAGGAGTGACGATCAAGTTTGAAGTGAGCTGTTTGGTTGTTGAGGTGCGGTATTAGCCGCGATCTGGGCTCTGCCGTCCTCGATTTCTTCTCAAACCTCTATCTCGTAACCCTTGCGATATTCCCGTCTGAGGAATGCGCTCGCCTGGTCGTCGCCCACGATCTTCTCTGTCTCTCCATCCCAATGGATCGTTCGGCCAAGCCGTGCGGTGATGCCCGCCAGATGGCAGATATTTAGCGCACGCATGTGCGATTCGACGTCTGAGATCGGTTGCTTTCGCTCCTTGATGCAGTGGAAGAAGTTGGCCCAGTGGGCCTTGCGCTCGTTATGCTCCATCGGCATACCGCCGTAGACTTTCTGCAACGTACCGTCAGGCAAGGGATTTTCTTGGAGCTCCTCAACGGGTTTACCCACCAGCTTGCCACGGTTGACGAAAATTCGTCCCTTCTCGCCCTCAATCAACACACCATTATCGGTATCGTGCCGAATGATCATGTCCACATCGTCGGGCAGTTCGGCACGGAGCGAAAATTCGAGAGCCGTGTTGTAACGATCGTTGACCGTAGGATACCCATCCTTGAAAGGTACTGGGTGTTTGGCCCAACCGCCAATTGACAACGGCACGGCGGATTGGCCATTCACTTCCAAGGCCCAGGCCGCAATGTCTACGTGGTGAGCGCCCCAGTCAGTCAACTTGCCTCCCGAAAAGTGGTACCACCAGCGGAACTCGAAATGACCATTGGTGTAGGCAATTTCTTTTTCTTTTGGCTGGTCACCTTCGGCGTTTTCGTTGGGGACCATAACTTTCTTCAAGCGATAGTCCACCATCTCGGCTGGACCAATCCAACGATCCCAATCCCAATTTGGAGGAACACTGGCAGTGGGAATCGAAGGCGAAGCCGGGGAACCACCGATGGCAGCCTGCACGCGTTTGATTTTCCCCAATCGCCCCGCAGCGACGATGGCAATCGCTTTGGTAAACAACTCGAACGTGCTGCGTTGTTGGGTGCCAACCTGCACAATTTTGCCTGTTTCCTGCACAGCGTTGCGAACTTGTTGGCCCTCCTCAATGGTCAGCGTGAGTGGCTTTTCGCAATACACGTCGTGTCCAGCATGCAAAGCCTCAATCAACTGCTTCGCGTGCCAGTGGTCAGGCGTTGCGATGTGAATGGCATCTAGGTCATCACGCTCCAGTAGCTTGCGGTAGTCTTTGTATTCATCTGCTTTGCCACCGGTGAGTTCCTGATTGCCCCAGCCCGATTTGTTGCTGTCAACGTCGGCAATCGCTACCGTATCAGCCCACTCCTTTGCTACATGCAGGTTGCCGACTCCCATACCGCCCGCTCCGATCAAGCCTATTCGCAACCGGTCATTCTTCGATTTGCTTTCATCCGCCAAAGTCTTGGTGGCGGATAAGAAATAGGGAACGGCCGCTACCGTGGCAGCTACTCCACCGGTGTGTTTAACAAAGGTGCGACGATTGTGATTCTTAGAATCCATGGAACCACCTGAATTTATTGGTGCGGGTTTATTAACAGAGCAAAAAAATCACGGCAGAGAAAAAAGCACCTGCCTGCCCAAGTAATGCTAATCACAATCACTTGCTAATAGAAGGGCCAGAGCAAATCGAGCTAATTAGTTGCCTCGAGTTACGTGGCAACGCGGCTGCCTGCAGACCTTTTTGAATTCGGAAGATTAGCCGCGTCGCTATCGTCTACCCGCGGTGAGAGGCGTCGCACGATACAAACTTAGCAGCCGCTGGCTCAGCCAGATCTTCGAAACTGATGTCGAAGCCATCTTACTCGGCGAGTGCAAAATCGTCTTAGGCAGAAAGGCTGCTTGGAAACGCAGGAGCAATAGGGCCGATTCCAAAATGAAGCCGAGTGCACACGGCGAATCTTTCGATCGTACATCGCATCGATAAAATGCATGTCTCGATCAAGCTTTTGCTTCCGCTCTGCACGGATCGAACATACCTCTTGAAGAATCTCGTCTACTTCGGGGGACAGTTGCATAGTCCACTCGGATCGCGATAGCATCCTGAATAACTCTAGATAGCAAGATCCGATTGTACCTCGCACGCAGCTAGGCGAGTAGGGTACGGGATTGCCGCGCGTTGCGTCGCGACACGGCTTTTTCAGTGCAAAGGGTAATTTTTCTAACCCCAATTGCGATATTTTACGATGCACCAGAAGGCATTGACCGCATCGCGGAAACCGATCTTCTTCCCCTCTTCGTAACCACGCGCATTGTAGCCAATAGGCACTTCGACGATGGGATATCCCAGTCGCGATAGTTTGCCAGTGATTTCCGGTTCGAATCCGAAGCGATTTTGCTCGATACTGATCTTGTCGAGAATCTCTCGACGGAACGCTTTGTAGCACGTTTCCATGTCGGTGAGATGTTGGCCTGTGAATAGATTGCTACAAGTAGTGAGCAGCCAGTTGCCAAAGCGATGTATCTTCGAAGGATCTTGTTCGGCATTTTGCAGGAAGCGCGATCCGTAAACGACGTTTGCCTCGCCACTTTCTAGAGGCTCTAGAAGTTGGGCGTAATCGCTGGGATCGTACTCCAAATCAGCATCTTGGATCAGCACCACATCGCCGTGGGCCATCTTGAATCCTGTACGAAGCGCTGCCCCTTTGCCCTGGTTGTAGCCATGCATCATCACTTGGATATCTGGTTCGCCGGCAAGCTCTAGTAGAACCTCGCGCGTGCCGTCGATACTAAAGTCGTCGACAATGATAATCTCGTGATGCAATTCCTGAGCTCGTACCAGGTCGACAATCTTGCGAATCGTATCTCGCTCGTTGTAAACGGGAATCACAATCGACAATGCAAGCTTGGTCCGCTTTTCATCCGCTGCCGGCTTGTCGGCATCCATCTCTTGGGAGAGCGTTTGTGACGCGGCGTCGAGGGTCGACTCCATCCGTTGGAGATACTCTTGATCGACCGTCGGTGGCACGGCAGTGGGAGTCGGAGTCTGAGTGACGGCATTCTGTGGCTCAACAAATTCTGGATCGGCGGGCAACGTTTGGACGTTATTCATGGAGAAGTTCCTCTCAGGGAAAACTTAAATGGCTTGGGCTTGGGGTAGTGATGTCGCTGGTTTCGTTTCTGAATCTTGTTCGGCTAACTGGCTCGTTTCCCGGGGCTTGGCACTTGGAGGGCAGGGAAGCGCGGGCCACGCCACTCCGCCGATCTTTTCGCTGTCGTCGATCAACCGGGCGGCCAGTGGCAAATACTGCTCGCTGGTGGGCAGATCGTAGCGGGTGGTTCGTCCCCACAACTCCGCCGTCGCATCGCGATAGAGCAACGTCCAACTCCCCGGCTGTCGGGCTGTGACGTCTTGCATGACGCCCACGGCATGATCGTAGCTACGATCCACTAGCACCAAGTCTGGAGCACCGTAGCTCAGCACGCGCGACCCATCGATGGGACCCGAGGCTTCGCTCCGATACCGTTTGCCCTCGTTTTCTCCCAACAGAAAATCGAAGTGCATATCGACGATCTCTTGGGGATAGCAAGTTCGAAACCGACCATCAAAAGCGACTTCAACATCTGGAGCCAAGGCGGCAATGGCATATTGGGCCCAGTTGAAAGAGACTACCAGCTTGCCGGTGAGCTGCTCCTGAGACATAAATTCAATTGCGTCGACCGGATAGAAGGCGCGATCTACCGGGAAATCTGTCAATCGACGGCCCAGCACCATGCCTTGCAATCCGATACTCAACATCAGTGCCGCGAGTCCTGCTCGGCGCAGCCAGGGCGAGAGTCGCATGATCCCCAGTCGTTGGGCAGAACGAGGGCGCAAGCGACCCAGGGCCGATTGCAGATGCGCGGGCAGCCAGAAGCCGCATAGGATCGCCAGGAATGCAATGTGCCTAAGGTGCGAAGCCGATTGCCAGGCCACGAGGGCGAGAATCGCAATCTGCACCCAATCACGACGCAAACGTGTCCCAACCAAACTCAGCACCATCAGGGCCAGCAGCGTAATCCAGGGCCAGAATATAGGGTCGCCCAAGGCGGGCGGTGCCCATTCGGTGATCTCAGGCCGAGGCTGACCCAGCGACGAAGCCAACCAGCGATGCAGTTCCAGGCCATAGGGATTCGCGATCGTCGCACCAGCACTTGCCAGTCCTAGGGTCGACAGCCCCAACAGGTTTGAAGTAGTTAGTTCATTGCGATGGATGAGCAGCTCGATACATCGCCCCCCCAAGTAGGCACCGAGAATGCACAAGCCCGCCACGACAGCGCCGTGCGAATTGATCCAAACGATGAAGACGAACGGTAGCGGAGCGAGAAATTTCCAACGCACTCGCCGCTCACTCTCCCAAAGTCTAAAACCGCAATCGAGCAGCACTAGCATGATGCTACACAATCCGAAACTTAAGAGTTGCGGACGCAGCGGGAAGAAGGCTTGCAAGTTGGAAGCCACCAACAGCATGACAGCCCAACTCAGCAACGGGTGCACACCATGGCGGCTAGCAACCCAAACCATCAGCAGGATAATTCCCATACCCCAAGCGCACTTGGCCATCAACAGGCCATTCGTTCCCAGATATGAGTGACCCAATGCGAAGGATAGCTCTGCGAGATTCTCGTGATTAATCCACGGATGATCAGGGGCTGTGAAAGTATGCGTTGCCGTGACAGGCAACTTGCCGTCGGCAATCCAATCCTGGGCGTAGCGGACGTGCCCCCACAAGTCGGGGTCGACCAGGTTCAGCGCCAGCGGCGAAGCGGTTGCCACGGCCATTGCCGCGACGATCATCCATTTCATGACCTGATATTCGCGTCGGGCAGCAATGGCATCGACCGAATCAGAACTAGGTTTGGATTCCGACATACTTTCTCATTTCCAAAGTTATTTTCATGGCGAGAGGAGGACCCTCGCGGGGCAGAGATTCGTGGTTTTAGTCCCCTAAAACTTAGGCTACTACCAGTGTTGCGAGTGCCCGAGTGGCCTCTGAAAAGAGGCTCTGATTCCGCTTCTCAGCCGTTAGCTCTTGCGATCGTTACAAGCGGAACAAACCACACGGAATTACTGCCAGAGTGGTACTCCACATAGGGTCGCTAGCAGCTTCGAAGTCCGTATTTTTACTGGTTTCTTTTTCGCGCTTGGCACATTTGGGTGGTTTTGGTACGCTCCCGTTCCACTTGCCCCAGGATGCCTCATGACGAGATGCCTGGGTGCCGTTGCGACGGGACGTTCGCACAGGGATCAGAATAAGGCTCGCTGAAGGCTTTCCTTCACGGGCACAGCAAGGGATGGAGCCCAAATGGGTGACGGATTGACTAGGAAGTCGACTCATAGGCCGACACGGAAGGAGGCCATCATGGCTGCCGATCACCGACAGCAGTTACGCGTTCATATCCGCTGGATGATCCGACGCGACATGCCGGAAGTATTGGAAATTGAACGCGAAAGTTTTGAATTCCCCTGGTTCGAAGAGGACTTCATTCGCTGCTTGCGTCAACGCAACTGCATTGGCATGGTTGCCGAGCACGGTGAGCGTGTTGTCGGCTTCATGATCTACGAGCTGCACAAGTCGCGGCTACATATCCTCAACTTCGCCGTGGCCGATAGTGCCCGTCACCGAGGCATTGGCCAGCAGATGGCGCAAAAGCTCATCGGCAAGCTCTCTAGCCAACGTCGTACAAAAATCACACTAGAAGTGCGCGAAACGAATTTGCCAGCACAACTCTTCTTCAAGAGCGCTGGGTTCAAAGCAACTTCTGTGCTGCGTTCTTACTACGACGACTCGCCAGAAGATGCTTACCAGATGGAATTCGCCCACGCTGTGGAAGAAGAACTTCCCACGACGATCCCGATCAACCGCATCGATCGACTCGCTGGTTAGCCTGTGCTCTGATCAATCGAGGGGAAAACTTCTCCTTAGTCCCTCGCCCCTCAAGGGAGAGGGCTGGGTGAGGGGATCAATAGAATAGGGAATTTTTTTCCCTCGATTCCTCATGAGATCTAGAGCGTCACGTGGTGCGCCTCGAGCGCCGGCAATTCGACAATGGCCAGGCTATGAGGATTCGCACGGTACAGCGCCCCAGGATTTAGTACGAGGGTCTCGCCGTGACGATCGATCGATGCTATGTGCGAATGGCCGTAGCAAACTAGATCCCACTCGCCGCTTTCGGTAAGTTCACGAAATTTGCGGCGATCGTGGCTGTGCAGCAGGACAATCCGCCGGCCCGCAATCTCCAGCTCTGCAAACTGGTCGTGAAACGTCTGCCCAGCCGCAGCAATGGCACTGGCCAGTTCGGCCCCGTTGTAGTCGCAATTGCCCAACACGTAGTCGGTGGGCCAGGGGGCTAGCATTTCGACGATCTCGGGCGTCCCGATATCTCCGCAATGCAGCAAGCGGTCGACCTCTAGGCTCTCAAGCATCCGCACAGCCTGGCGGGTGTTTTCCACGTGGCCGTGGGTGTCGCTCACTACTCCTAGTCGCACTGTGCTCATCACTCTCCAAATCGACTTTCCAGTTCAATGATCCGCTGCTGCAAACTAGCAAGAGTTTCCTCAGCCGTCCAACCTTCAGTTCGCACGGTCAGCACTGGGTCGCCGACGTCGATCGTCGTGCCGAGCACGGGAATGTCCGACAAGTCCCTCTGCGATAATGCCCAGGAAGAGGCTAGCGCGGTGATCTGTAACGGACTCTTCGCAAACCAGATTGCCTTGGCCAGGTGCGTCGAGGGCGTCTGTCGGCTGAGCGGTGGCAACTGTGGCAAATTACTCGCGGAGCATGTCGACAGCTGCCAGTCGATCGCTTGGAGACTATACGCAAGTTCGATCATTTCCACCGATGCCGTGTAGCGGGGGTTCACCTCCACCGGCCAAATCTCCTGGCCGTCGTCAATAAAGTCGACCCCATAGAGTCCCTGCAATTGGAACTCGTCCGCCAACACGCGACCGATCTCTTGGAGCGTAGCTTCCGCAGCGGGTGCAAACGACCAGGGGGCGATCGATCCGCAATACTGAAAGACGCCTGCACCCGTCCAGCTTTCGCCCACAAGTTGTCGGCTGACGCCGAGTAGAGTTTCCCCGGCAAAAATGGCGGCACCTGGGTCACCTTGAACTCGACGCTGCAGATAGTGCCCTGGAATTGAAGTCCCTCTCCCCTCCGGGGAGAGGTTAGGAGAGGGGGGGAACCCTGCGAAAACTCCACCCTCCCCTAGCCCCTCCCTAAAAGGGAGGGGGACGACACGGACACCGCTGCCGCTACTACCACGGTACGTCTTCACGAGCCAGTCGCCTGCGAGTGGCTTGCCATGTTTGGCACTGTACGTCTCGGGAAAAGGCAAACCATGGGCATGCAATTTCTGCTGTAGCACAAGCGGATCGCGGACTTGGCGGAGCGTGTCGCCAGCGTTTCCCAAAAGGGGGCGGATCCGAGCCAAGTCGTCGATCAGATTCGGATGATTCTCGAGCGCCCCTGTGTAGATCCAGGCGTCGCACTCTGTTCGCTCGAGCCACTCCGCAAGCCCCGAGGGATAGTCCTTGATCTCGGTGGCGTGACAAAGTTGGCGGAGGTCAGCATCGGCAAATAGGTCGGCTGCGACCGCTGTACGACCTGAAAGATATACCGACTCCGCAGCAGCACGAACACTGGCACCCACGATCGCCAAATGACTAAAAGGTCGTTCCATGCCGCAACGAACTAGCCCCGTTTGTCTTCGACGCTGTCCCGCTTGTCTTCAATGCTATAGATGCCGCGAAACTTATCGGCAGGATATTTCTCGACGTTCTTCACCATTTTGGCACGTACCGTATCGGCCAAGTCGAGCCCCAACACGTCGGCTAGTGCCAGACTGTAAGCAAAAACGTCGGCCAGCTCTTCCCCCACCTCGGCCAGCTTTTTCGGGTCGTTTGCCACGGCCCGCGACTCATTCAGATCAATCCACTGAAAATGCTCCATCAATTCCGAGGCTTCCACGGACAATGCCATCGACAGATTCTTGGGCGAATGGAACTTTTCCCACTCGCGTTCCGCAACAAATTCGCGGATCAACGTTTTTAGATCTTCAAGGGTGGTTGTGGAATCGCTCATCCGATCTTTCTGAGAAAGGTGGTCCGGCCAAGAGTCCCGCCATTGTGGCCGAGAGAGGGGCCAGGAGCTAGGGGCAGTGAGGAATTCAGATTTACCACTGCGGATTGCGGAATAGCTGAAACACGATCCACGATCCCAAATCAGAAATCCGAAATCGACATCGTTTGCTCGTACCGCAGGCGGTAGTCGTCGGCCAGGTGGCCCATGACCTCCAGCACCAAGAGATCGGCGCGATTGATGACGTGCCTCGCACTACGGTTGCCCAAGCCCTGCACCAAATCCTCCAACACAGAAACATGCAGTTGGACAGCCCGTTGGGCGGAAGCACCACTGCCAGCCAAATGATCGGCCAAAGTGTTCATCTCATCCGCCAGGTTTCCGACACCCATAATCACGTAGGCGCGCAGCAGTTCGCGATAGTGTTTCACTAGCGCGGGTGAAAACTCCGTCGGTAATTGGGTTCGCTGCGTGGAGGTTTCGGTATTGTCGCACGCGTCTTCCGTTTGGCTATTCTCTTCGCCGAGATTGTGTAGGTCTTCAATCAAGGCACGTTGCTGATCGAGCAAGCGTTGGGCCTCGCTATGTTCTTGCTGCAAACGTTGGCGTTCCACCTGGACGAGCCGTCGATTTTCGCGGACGAGCTGATGCCGTTCGATCGCTCGGCCAAATTTCCAGAGCAATCCGCGGACGGTGGTTTCTCCGATGCAGCAGTAGTCGTCGGCACCCACCTCGTAGCAGAGGGCGTCGATATGCTCGGGGGCCTCACTGCCCAGTAAGATCATCGGTTCTTCATTGCCGCCACCCCGCAGTCCCTCAACCAGATCGAGGGCATCTAACTCGGCTGGTTCGTGAGTCACCAGCACCGCATCGAAGACTTCGTCGCGGAGGCGAATCAAGCCGGCAGCTTTGCCAATGACTTCCTCCAGCGTAATCTGCGTGGCATTGTCGGCAGCAAACGCCTCAGTTAGCCAACTGCAAGGTCGGGCACTTGTGGTGATAAACAGCACCTTCATCCGGCTTGGCAATCCGCCTAAAGCAGAACCAACTTTGCAAGCCGCGGTGGAACCCATGACAGCACAATCGATGAATGAAAGGATAGAGCGTGAGCGGGTGGGACGGTACCAATTCCCCGAAATTGGGTCAATGCTAGCGCGCGGCACAACGCTCTTTGCCGATTCGCCCAAGCTTCTCTAGAATGAACCCACAGGTTTGCAGTCAGCAATCAGCTCAATCCACTTGGCTCTCAGCTCTTTGCTCTCTGCTGAAATTCCTCTCCAACTAGTTTGTCTCTCCATCTCCACAACTGAGAAACCTAGATGCGTGTTGCCTACCTCGACTGTGCTAGTGGTGTGAGCGGCGACATGATGCTGGGGGCGCTGGTGGATGCCGGCGTCGAGTTGGGGGCCATCCAGGCGGGCATCGATTCGTTGGGCCTGCCCAGTTGCCGATTGAAGTGCGAGGAAGTACAGAAGAGTTGCTTTCGCGCACTGCAGCTCACCGTCGAGCACGAGCCGGAGCATGCCCATCGCCATCTGCATCACATCACCGAGATGATCCAGGGGAGCCAACTAACGCCCACCCAACAAGACCTGGCAGGCAAAATATTTCACCGTCTTGCCGAGGCGGAAGCCAAGGTGCACGGTTCGACCCTTGAGAAAGTTCATTTTCACGAAGTGGGGGCGGTCGATTCAATCGCCGATATCGTGGGCTCTGCCATTGCTTGGGATCTGCTGGGGGTCGACCGTGTTGTCGCCTCCCCCATTCCCACCGGCACGGGGTTCATTGAAATTGCCCACGGTCGCTGCGCCATTCCGGCACCCGCCACCGGCGAGTTGCTGCGCGGAATCCCGATTGCCGAGAGCCATGTCGAAGGGGAACTCACCACGCCCACCGGGGCTGCGATAGTCGCCACCCTCGTCGAGAGCTTTGGCCCCGTGCCGGCGATGACGATCGATAGCATCGGCTACGGAGCGGGGCAAAAGGACTTCGAACATCCCAATCTACTGCGGCTGATGGTTGGGGAATGTGCGGATTCGCCGGCATCGACTACCGCGGATTCGATCGTGCTACTGGAAACCAACCTGGACGATATCACCGGCGAATCGGTGGGCTACTGCATAGAAAAACTGTGGAAAGCGGGTGCACTGGACGTCGCGACTTCGCCGCTGCAGATGAAGAAACATCGGCCTGGTGTACTGCTGGCAGTGCAATGCCAACCGCGCGATGCGGAGCAGCTAGCCGGCATCATCTTTGCCGAAACCACAACGCTAGGCATTCGCAAGTCGGCGCTCCAACGGCTCACATTGCCCCGCCAGCAGGTGAGTGCTGTCACACAATGGGGTGAGGTTGCCGGTATTGTGGCCACTTTGCCAGACGGGAGCGTCCGTTTTTCGCCAGAATACGAATCCGTCGCAGAAATTGCCGATAAACATCAGGTGCCCCGAGCAGAAGTCGAAACGGCAGCCAAAGCGGCCTTCAATTCTGCCAATACCTAGACAGGATAACTGGATTGGCAGGATGTACAGGATTTGGAATTATATGCCGGGCTTCACAATGGGGTGCATCAAAGCTTCATCCTGTGAAACCGATAGATCCTGTCATCCTGTACTCAGAAAACCATGATCTTACTTGCCAACCTCACACCGTTGTTGATGTTCCTTGCCGGGGCGGGGTTGCTGACGTTTATTCTCATGAAACGGGCATCGCGCTACTTTGGTCGTTCCCGACGCCGACGCGACCAAGGCCCCATCGAATTGCAACCTCGTCCGACTAGCAAATGGGACGGGGCGCAAAAGGACACCCTCGCCCACATCGAACGAGAAAAAGTGGAGATGCACGAAATGGCCCGCGATCTCAATGGTCAACTCACCAGCCGAATTATTGTGCTCGAGCAGCTCATTGCCGAAAGTGGTCAGCAAATCAAACGCATGGAAGAGCTGATGCAGAAAATCGATCAGGCGGAGAAGGCGGCGCTCGCTGAGTCTTCGCTTGAGCTAGAGTGAGCCGATCGGCATGAGTCCATCGAGCGCGTGTTCGATTTCTTCCGCCCCCTGCGAGGGTGCCTGGCAGGTAAATCCTTCGCAAACGTAGAGCGTTGCCGCCTCGCCCAAACGGCTTTTGCCCGCCAATAGCTCGCTCGCGGCCTCAGGCGGCTCCGGCACATTCGGACCTACGACAGCCAGCACCTTGTTCGGCAAATAGCGCTGCTGCAACTGCGAGAGTACCTGCTGCTCGGCATCGTCACTCAGATCTACTGCCAACACGAGTTCATAACTCGGTCCCTGAACCCTATCGACACCCTGCAACGATTGGGCGGCAGCCGAGGGATAGCGTCGCATTGTTTCCCCGGTCACTCGCCAAGCCCCTAGTGCTGCCTCGCGGTATCGATCGTCGCCGGTGAACAAACTCATTCGCCACAGTGCCGTGGCCGCCATCGCGTTGCCGCTAGGTACCGCGTTATCTAAGAGATCCTTATTACGGAGGATCAATTCCTCGTGGTCGTCGGCCGTGAAATAGAATCCTCCGTCCTTCTCGTCGCGGAAATGCTTGAGCACTGTTTCGAGTAATGCCTGCGCTTCGTCGAGGTATCGGCCCACGAACGTCGCTTCGTACAGCGAGATCAAGCCATTTGCTAGATAGGCATAGTCGTCCAGATACGCGTCCAACTTTGCTTTGCCCCCACGCCAGGTGTGGAGCAGACGGCCGTCCTCGCGGCGAACTTCTTGCAGCAGAAAATTGGCCGCGTCTTGGGCCGCTTGCAAATAACGATCCTCTCCCAATACGGCACCAGCCTTGGCAAAGGCTGCGATCATCAAGCCGTTCCAGGCCACGATCACTTTGTCGTCTTTGTGAGGATGCACGCGTTTTTCGCGCGCCTCGAAAAGCTTGGCCCGACTAGCGGCGAGTTCTTCCTCCAGGTCTGCCACATCGCGGTCGAGTAGCTTAGCGTGTTGGGCGATCGACTTCGGCAAATTGAGAATGCTCTGGCCATGCTCAAAATTGCCCGACTCGGTGACGTCGTAAACCCGGGCAAACGTCTCGGCAGCCTGTTCTCCCAATACCTCTTTCAGACTATCGGGGGTCCAAACGTAGAACTTGCCTTCGACCCCTTCGCTATCGGCATCTTCCGTGCTGTAGAAACCGCCGGCGGGGTCGGTCATGTCGCGCAACACATAGTCGAGCATTTCCCGCACGACGCGGGCGTAGGCCTCGTCACCGGTTACCTGGAACGCCTCTAGATAAGTAACCGCCAATTGGGCGTTGTCGTACAGCATCTTTTCGAAATGGGGCACCAACCAACGTTGGTCGACCGAGTAGCGTGCAAAGCCGCCGCCCAGATGGTCGTAGATGCCCCCGGCAGCCATTTTATCGAGCGTTGTGCGGACCATGTCGAGCGATTCTCGCTGCTGCCGGCGCTGGTAGTCTCGCAGAAGTAGACGCAACACCATGGGCGCGGGAAACTTGGGGGCTCCGCCAAAACCGCCATGCTGTGAGTCGAAAGTCTGAGCGAAGTGCTTGACTGCACCCTCGATCAAATCGGCACTCAATTCCCCTGTGTCCGAGCCTTTCTGCATTTCGCCCAGGTGATTGGTCAATTGCTGCGACTGTTCGACGACCGCATCGCGATTGGTTTTCCACGCATTGGCCACGGCGGCGACCACCTGATCGAACCCTGGCATCCCCCTCCCGGCTCGCGGCGGCCAGTAAGTCCCTGCATAGAATGGCTTAAGATCGGGCGTCAGAAACACGCTCATCGGCCAGCCGCCCCGTTGCGTCAGCGCCTGCACAGCCGACATATAGATTTGGTCCAAGTCAGGTCGCTCTTCGCGATCGACTTTGATGCAGACGAAGTTCTCGTTGAGTGCCGCAGCGATCTCTTCGTCTTCGAAACTCTCGTGCTCCATCACATGACACCAATGGCAGGCCGAGTAACCGATTGAAAGAAAGATTGGCTTCTGTTCCTCTTTAGCATGCTTCAGCGCTTCGGGCCCCCACGGATACCAATCCACTGGATTGTTCTTGTGCTGCAACAGATAGGGGCTGGTTTCATCGGCTAGTCGATTGGGCATGGGGAATGTCTTGGCTCAAGAGTCGTAATAGCCGCGACTTGATAAGTCGCCGGGTTCTCTGAATCCTACTACTAAAAGCTCTATCTTTGTAGGCATTTTTAATTGTAAGATTCATTGGCACAGTTAACTGTGCCAAGACTGCGTCAATCAGCAGTATCTCTGTTGTCTCGTGTCTCAGGACCTCCTGGTCCGGCATCATCCATAACATTGTTATCCCCGGTTTGGCCGGTGGACCATCCACCACACTCACCGAGGAAGTTTAAACTGTCCATCCGACGCTTCGCCTCCAGATCGTGGAGATGATAATAGTGCCGGATCATTTCACTGTTCGAGTGACCCAACCACGTCATCACAATTCGCTCCGGCACACTATTGTTGGCACACGTCGAACAGAAGTAATGTCGAAAACTGTGAAATCGGGCATCAGCAAAAGTCTTCGATCCTTGTCGCTCAGGATACTTCACCGCGAGTGGTTCTATGATTTTGCTGACGAAGATACCTCGAGCATCTCTTGCATCAATTCTCCCGTCTTTTTGGCTATGAAACACAAATCCCTTCTTAGGCACGATGTCTCGCAGCATGGCGAGCAGGTCAGGGTGGATTGACAGGGTTCTGCTACGCCCACTCTTGGTCTGCCGCAGCTGCGTACCGTCTGTGCGGCAATGCCCAGACTCGTCAGTGAGTTCCAATCGCCCTTTTTCGAGATCGATATCAGTCCATCGCAGAGACAATAGTTCTTCGATACGTAGACCAGTGCAAGCAAGACCCACAATCAGCAATTCCAGCCAACGCAGCGAGGGATCCTCGCGGCTCTGTTCTAGCATTGCCTTCACCTGTTGCGGGCTATAGCAATAGTGAGCTTGGCTCTCGCCGGCGCGGAACTTCAGGTTGATAGGCTGCACGCCATGAATATGATCTGCCGTAATCAGCCATCTGTGAGCACCCGTCACAATGACTAGATCCTTCTTTATAGTATGGGGTGCATTCTTGGCTTCTAAGAATGCGATATATTCGGTTAAGAGTGTCTCGGTAACGCCATTCCAGGTCGTGATGCCCTGTTGTTTGGCATAGGGCAGAAATTTGTTCAGTGCCCCCCTGTAGCGACGAAGTGAGGACTTGCGAAGTCCGCCAGCCAACTGGGGACGTGCGATGTGCTGCTCGTACAATTTCCTACCTTCTTCCAATAAGAGAAGCACAACCTGTGCTGGATCTCTGTGAGGCTTTGGGATTAAGCCAAGGTCTTCGGCGCGTGCTTGATCGAGTCCAGGAAGTTGCCGCAGGGCTACCTCTTTACTTTTTGTCCCGAGAGAATGACGACCAGCGTTGACCGAGTTGCTGCGGCCATCGGCATACCAGACATTATTTCGTCTGGCTAGCTTCCAGGTAAAATGTGGACATCGTATTTGTTCGTTCTTTCGTTGTTTTGGCATATTGATCTCCTTTATGATCTGCGTCTCATCCAGGTTGGCGTGGGGCCAGCGAGGTGAGACGATGGTCTTGAAACTACGGACATAGAGTCAGGTTCGTTTGCCCGAGAGGCATTCGTGTTTTGAGGTGAGGCGCATGGAAACCTTGTGAACCGTTCCAATTCGCGCCTGTGGATGCGAACTGCACAGCGTGGGCCTCCAGGTTGATACTTCTCAACCGTACCGTCAGCGAGGCGACGTCGGAGGGTGGCCATCGACCACTTGATTTCTTCCGCGAATTGTTCGGCCGTTAGCCAAGCGTCATTAGGGCAAAGTTCGCGCGGAGGGTGTGCCTGTTCCCGGTGGGATTGCTTCCTGCTCTCTGAATTGGCTGCCATAGTGCATTCCGTTGCTTCGTCGCGTCCTCAGAGGGGCGCTTCCTCACTTACCAGGGCCAAGACATTTGGTCCTCTATCAAGTCAGGGAAGCCCGGCAGGCGGCCAGAGACCGAAAAACCAGAAAATCAGAAGTTTTTTTGGTTCACGGTCTAGAGTTCTCGCGACTCTTGAAATCTGCTAGCATAATAGGCTGTTCACCCACTGCTCCTACGATTGAAGCCTTGGCAGACGGACTTCTGTTCTTAACGCAGACTTGTCGCAGATAGAGCACGCTAGCGAAATCATGGCGTTGAGGCCGTTCTGCTCGTGCAGTTCGAAATTCAAATCTGGTGACTCGCAAGAACATTTGAAGCCGATCTGTACCGCTAACGATAGGCAAAGCATCTTAAATTGCTCTCGAAAGATCACGTCGTCCTGAGTGGGGTTTTTTATCCCCTTCGGTGATCGTAAGGGGTGGAATACGAGTTCAGGTGACTCATCTTCCACGTCCTCGGCCTGTATAGATTGGCTAGTGTGGTGCGATGCCCTCTTAGACTCACGATCAGCTTCCCGGCGAGCTTGTACCATAGAGACATAGAATTGCAGTAAACAGTGGATTTCACCAATTCTCTCGGTATCTTTCGGCGCTGCCAACAGCTCGCCTGCAATGATGCGTACGAATTCCAATCGATCGCCCAGCAGAATCAATGGCAAGCCACCAAACGAGGATTGAGGATTGTAGAGCAACTCAAAGGCATCCTTTTCGTCGGCAGTAAGTGGCTGTGGCAAGCATTTCGACACGTCGTGCATAACCGCTTGGATGCACCCTGCCAGATACTGAGATGCGTACCAGCCATATTGAACGAGTGCAGCTGTAATCAAACCCGTCGCATCACTTTCGTCATGGTCTTTCAGTTGTCTTGCAAGTTCTTTGACAAGTACGCTGCGCCCACCAGCAAACCAGTTATCGAATTCCGGCTGGTTTTTATCACCTGTAATTTGGGAGAAGAGGTGATGGAGTATCAATTCCTCAAGTTGTTGAGCAGTCTCGCCAGTTGGCAACTCGGTGATATCGTCCACATCGAAGAGGGCATTCTTGACTAGTTTAGCCGCCTGTTCCTCATCCAAAGAAATCCGCGATTCCAGCTTGGCGGCTCGAGCGAGAGAGAACTCAATCTTGTGGGCAGTGGTAGGCTCCTCAACGCCATGTTGGAAGGCCTCCTGGTTGCCTTGGTCAAAAAACTCCCTCAACGAGGCCGGGTAGCCGCGCTTTCTGGACTGTTCGTCGGAAGTCCAGGGCAAAATGCCCATCGGCTCTTCGCCGTGCGATTTCCGTGCTTGTTCTTTCTCCTGCAACTCGAGATCCATCTGTTGCAAAAATCTCTTACGTATGTACTGTTGCATCTTGCGGGCACGATTGAAGAAGAACCACAGCATGCGGTACGAAAAGACCACTTCTGGGGTAAATTTATTGGGCAATTGTCTTTGCAAGATTTGAAGGCCGTAATGCCACGAAGCAGTGAAAAAGTATTTCAGCCTATCTTTCTCTGTGGTAGTTCCAGCGGGCAGGATCAATCGCTTTCCGTCTGAGGCCGTCTCGATCTGAAACCCTATTCCGGGTATTGCATCAAGAACATCAAGTTGTGATGAGTCCGGTTGCCACAGGACGAACTCGGCATTGGTGTCCGCTGAGTCTTCGATTTGAAAGATGGAGGAAGGTAGATCCACATCCATGGACTGAATGCTTCCCCGGGTAGTACTGCCGACAGACATCTGTAGTCTCTTCGCTTAAGGAATACCTAAGAAGGAAGCGATTTCGGTTCTAGTCATAGCTAAACCGCCTCCATACACCTTATGCCACATTTTTCGGTTGGATTTAGCTAAATCGAAATGCTGAGGGAATTCTAGGTACGGTCGCTCGATCTACGACCTCATGCGAATAAGTCAGCAGTTCGAACCGTCCATGATAGTTCATAGGCTCAATGGAGGGGCAGTATAGTCTCGGGATTGCCACCGTACAGTTACGTCCCAGCCTACCATTTTGTAGATGTTCTCGATTATCAGCTCTGCCTGTCGTTTTGCTTCCTCTTTCTGTGATTCGGAGGAGCCCATATGCTCTACTAGTCGCTGAGCATGTTTCATTGCTTCGTCTCTAAGAGGACTTTGATCCCACTCAAGCGGGTTCCAGGAACCCTTTTTCACGTCCCAAGTCATTGTCCGATGGTGGTCGACCCGCGCAGAAGTAACGTGAGGCGGAGGTAATAGTAATTCTGCCGTTTGAGTTTCATTGTCTTTGTTTGTGACCTTTGCGTCCATCAGATTAATGCCGAGCCAAACATCACCTTTAACAAGCCAGCTCCCTCGGTAGCCATCCTCCTCGGCCGCGAGAACATCGGAGACAGTAAACTTCATCGCTACTAGTTCCGTAAGCTCCTGAACATCTTCGATTGTTGGACCCAGTGACGATACGGTGGTCGGCGTCATCCAATGGTCTGTGGAGTAGGCGATTACCGCCGTCGAGAAGGCGACGAATACAAGAAAAGACAGCACCATGAATTTATTCATTCTCGTGCCTCGTCAGACTGAGGGTATCTGTACCCACTGGTAATCCGCTTTGAGTATCGATTGGGAGCTCATCCATAGCGTGATAAGTGCAGTTAGGGCTTTTATATCAGTAGCAGTTGAGTGAAAACGGTACTGTTGCCTCTGTCTAGCCAAGCCTAACTGTGATGCGTCAAGTTATCATCGCCATTGATTGAGGTGACCCAGCCAAAATCGTCCCAGATTAAATACAAGCAAGGAATGACGAACAACACGAGAACAGTCGAAGCCATCAGTCCGAAAGCAATACTGACTGCCAAGGGAATAAGCACTTGCGCCTGCAAACTGCGTTCAGCCAGCAACGGCAAGAGCCCTGCTATTGTGGTGAGAGATGTAAGTAAAATTGCGCGAAAACGTTTTCTGCTAGCCAAACCACATGCTTCTAATACATTTCTTCCTGTCTCACGTTCGACTTTGAGAAAGAGTACAAGCAGGATTGAATCGTTCACCACAATCCCAGCAAGTGAGGCATAACCGAGCATGCTCGGCATGCTAAAGTCGATACCCATGATCAAATGTCCCCAGATCACACCCATCAGAGCTAGAGGAATAGCCATCATGACTGTGAGCGGCTCCAGGTAGCTGCGGAACTGGAAACTGAGAATCGCAAACACTCCCAATAGGCCTACCAGCATCCCCCGCAACATTGAATTCTGCGTGGTAGCAGCTTCTTTCGATTGGCCTTCAAAATCAAATCTCAGCGCAGGATGGTTCTTTCTTAGAGTGGGAAGTAGTTCTTGCTTAAGTTTGCTCAGCAGAGCTGCAGCATTGGCCTTGCGCGTGTCTACACCGCCGCGTACTGTGACAGTGCGCAGCCCATTCACGCGGGCAATACGGGACCAACCCCGGTCTTGCCAAACTTCGGCCACTGTTTCCAAAGGGATCTGTTCGCCATTGGAACCAGTAAAGTAGTAAGTTTCGAGATCGGCTAAAGTGTCTTGATCACTTGGACGTAGCTGCACATCGATTTCGTAGGATTCGGCACCGACCTGAATCTCATCAGCCTTACTCCCCTGAAAAGCGACACGCAGTTGACGGGCAACAGTTTCAGCATCGAGTCCCAACCCGAAAGTTCCTTCACGAAGTCTGATGCGCAGTTCTGTTTTACCGCTGCGTAAATCGTCATTTAGATTTTGGACTCCACGAAATGGTTTCAGCCAAGCACGAACTTCAGCCGAGGCTACTTTTAGCTCCTGTAGATCGTTGCCTTGAATTCGCATTTCAATCGCCCGTCCAGCCGGGCCAATGGCCGGTTCGTCAAACACGACATCAATTACGCCTGGTAGTGCGCCTGCTTCACTGCGCCAATTCTCAATAATCTCGTCAATCGTGGCGTCACGTACCTCAGCTTCCAGCAAGTCAACCGTCACGGTAGCTACATGAGGACCGTTCTCGAATGCGTCAGCGTTTTCATTGAACTGCGCAACAACCGTTCGTACTAGATTCTGCCCGCCAGGTTGCCTTGGTGTGAATTGATCATTAACGCGTTCGAGCGCCGAAGTGAGTTGTTCGACGACCCGCTCAGTACGCTGCAGTGGTGCCCCTGGCGGTAAAACCACTCGCGCGACAACTACATCGCCGTCCAACTCGGGAAAAGCGATGAATTTGACTGCACCACCCGCCATCAGGCTTAGTGTCGCCAGAAACAGGCCGATAATGCAACCGACGAACAAGTAACGCCACCGCAGAACGATATCCACTGCAGGCCCAACAATGTGTTCTCGCAACTTTTCCAACCAAGAGTCAAACTTTTCACGAAACCAGTTTCTCTTGCTGACAGCCTCAAGCGAATGACCCAAATGCGATGGTAAAATTAGAAATGCTTCTACTAGGCTGATCGCTAAGACCAAAATCAAAACTATCGGCACTACGCGGAGTATTTTTCCCAGATCGCCAGCTAATGTTGCTAGTGGTCCCAGTACGCAGACTGTGGTGAGGAATGAAGAAAACACTCCCACGCTCACTTGCGAGACACCATCCACGGCTGCCGGCATCGGTTTCACGCCGCGGGCGAGATGGGATGCGATGTTCTCAGCGATCACAATACCATCGTCCATGAGCAGTCCCAATGCTAGAAGCAAAGCGACCATCGAAATCATGTTGATCGTGATCCCAAAATGGGCCATAAAGAAAAATGCCCCTAGAAACGAAACTGGTACGCTCAGCACCACCCAAAATGAGAGTCGGAGATTGAAGAATAACCACATCGTTAGAAATACCAAGACGATACCTTGCCAGCCGTTGCGCATTAGCATCTGCAAGCGGTCAACTACAAGAGTTGAGGTGTCCTGCGTCACAAGGATTGCAACCATGGGGTTGCGCTGTAGCTCGTGATCGACAAACTGCTTGACTTCATGAGCTACCTCAATCATGTCTTGGTTCTTGGTCTTTTCGATACGCACCACGGCTGCCCGCTGTCCGTTGAGCAGCACTTTGTCTTCGGCAAATTCGAAAAGGTCTCGTACACGAGCTACGTCTCCAAGTCGCACCTTAGATCCGCTAGGTCCAGCAACAATGGTTAGATCTTCCAGCTCTTGGGGCGTCCGGCGCTGCTCCACAAAACGGATTAGAAACTCTCGCTCTGACGTTTCCAGCAGGCCAGCAGGGAGGTCGACGCTTTGTTTTCCGATGATGCGTGCGACATCTGAAGGACTCAAGCCATAGCGCATCAAAGCTTCCGAGGATAGCTCCACGCGCAGTTGATGGTCGGAAAAGCCATTAATCCTGACTAGCGAAATACCGGGCAATAATTGAAGCCGGTTCTTGAGTTGTTCACAATAGGCCTTCAAGTCGGGTGCCGTCATCGGTGCTGATACCACCAGTGCTAATACTGGGTCAGTGGTACCTAGTTGAGAAACGATTGCTTCTTCGACGTCATCTGGAAAATCGTCGATAGCGTCAACTTCCGTCTCGATGTCAGCTAGAAACGTCGTGAAATCTCCGCCATCAGCCATCTCTGCGACGACTGAGGCGACGCCCTCCCGTGCGTCGGCGCGTAACTCTTTGACAAAGCGAACACCGTCTACCGCGTCTTCAATCCGCTGGCAGATGGCTTCTTCTACTTCCTCCGCTGTTGCGCCAGGATAGATGACACGTACCTGCACTTCGCTTGGAGTGATATCCGGAAATGTTTCGCGCTGGAGCTGCCCCATGCTGAGCAGTCCGATGGCCACTAGTGCAATCATCAATAGATTGGCCGCAGTAGGATGTCGAGCGAAGTAGTTGATCATCGCAAGTCGCCCTTACCTGCCGCTTCCTGCACTAAGTTCTCACGAATCTCCTCATTAAGTTTTGGCTCGACGAGCATCCCCACGATAGCCGGCGTGGGATCTGAAACCACCAGACGTTCTCCACCCGAGAGGCCCTTCTCGATCACTGAGATACCACCTTGAGAGAAGGCGATCTCGACTGGCTGACGCTGGAGTCGGTTACTATCATCGACCAAGTAGACGGTCCCATCCCGAATGCTTGCACGAGGAATGAAGGTTTTTCCAACACGCGGAGCTCCACGAAGTTCAACTTCACAAAACATCCCTGGCGACAACGGGGGACGCTTGCCGGGGATAACATTTTCATAGGGTCGATCCACGGCGACTACCACACGCAACGTCCGTGTCTGCAGGTCGAGCTCTTCCCGAATTCGATCAAACCTGCCGTCCCACTCCACCACAAAATCACCTGTCTTCAGTCGAACTATCACTTGAACGTCGAATACTGTTCGGACTGATTGCATCGCATTGGCGGCAATATCCAGTGGAGCTGCGCTGGGATCAAGCAGTTTGCGAACTTGATCAATTGGCATTTGTGCTTCCACTTCTGTAACGGCTGCTCCGAAGGCGTCGAACAGTGTTTGACCTGCTGCCACAAACTGTCCCTTTTCCAGCGATACTTCACTTAGCCGACAGTCAAACGGGACCTTAATCGTTGTTCGTTGCAGATCGAGTTGTGCCTGATCAAGAGCAGCTTTTCGAGAGTTTAGGCTTGCTGTAAGAGATTCCTGCTGTGAGGGAATTACACTAAGAGAGCTACGTAGCGATTGCACACTTTGTTTTTGTGACAATACATTTCGAGAATTCTGTTCATATTCCGATTCAGTGACAGCATTGGACGGACGCAATTTCTCCAATCTCTTCAATTCGCGTTCTGCTAAAAGTAATGACTCTTGTTCAATTGCCAGGGCATCTTGATTGTTCTTTCTTTGTATTCTCAGTTCAACTTGCTGAGCTTGAATTTGGGCTACCTCTGCATTGAGCTGAGCGATCTGCAACTCATACTCTGTAGGATCGATGCGTACGACGATTTCACCTTTGCGAATAATTGATCCAGCCGATAGATCTGGGTGAGTCTCAATTACTCGTCCCTTCACCTCTGCGACTGCCGACCAAATGTCGCCAGGACGGGCGTTACCGAATCCCAACACTCGCGGTACGACCGTCCCCTGTGGTACCTCGATCACAAGCAGTGGCCGTGATGCTTCCGGAATGGTCTCTTGTTGAGGCGATTCGCGCTGGTAAACAACTGCATACAAGATCATCGCCCCCGCCAAAATCGGAGGTAAGATCATTATTCGACGGTGAAAAATCGCTAGTAATTGTGGCAATCGCATAGAGCGCTTCTCGGATTACTTGGATGGGCCAGCCAAACGAATCTACCTGGGCCGTGTTATCTTAGTATACCTCGCACAAGTGTGGCCACGACTGTCAATGGTTAGCGAAGTTTCGATGCCACTAGATTGTGTCTATGCGATTTAGCCAAACAAGTGAGAAGAGTTAACAGGTATACATCGACAAACTCTTTCAGGGTCGGACGACCCCAAGGATAGGTAGTACAGCATGTACCCATCCTACCTCAGCCGTAAACACTTGGATTAGCTGTTGAGAAGTAACTTGGTGATCAGACAGGTACCCCCACCGGTTTTTTGGGCTTCAACGTGACTGGCTCTTTTCGTTTGAGTGCCTATTCTGATTGACAATCCGCCTACGCGCAATCTAAAGCAGTAAGATAGGGGACGACATCAGCTAATTCAAACAGGTATCATTTCGGTCCTTGGGCAAGTCGAATAGATAACCTCGACGGGCTGTCGGCTATTGCTAAACACCCCCCAAGACTATGCCACGATTTGCCGCGAGATTTAGTATTCCGATTTCGATGCGTATGCGGGCAGCTACTGGTTCTTACGATGTGACGCTTTAGGATTTGAAAACGCCATAAAGGTTTTAGCTACGCTCTCGGAAGAGGGCTATCACTATTCCTTGGTCACGTTATCTGTTGAGTACTACTGCAATAGAAAGAGACATGTGATCATCAAAAGCTAACTTCAAGCCCATCGGAGCTAGGAAGCTGAGCACGGTTGAGCCTCGACTCAACTTATTACTAGCTGGAATGCTAGAAAACAAATTCTTCACTCAGTCTAGCTTGGGCTGAAATACTAGAATTCTTTAGGCATGCGATACCCCAAGGACGGATGCGGCCGCACTTCCGAGTAATGTCTTCGCCCATCGTCGAACTGCTCTGGGCTAGCCCCACCAACATTCGTTGTCACCGACTTCCTTGGTCTCAGGGATTGGATCAGCCATGCGATTCCGTATCCGAACGCAGGTTGAAGCACCACTCGTGTGAGCCGCACTTCGATCAGTTGCTATTGAGTGTCTGTTGAGCTTCGAGTTTACCAAGCAATTCCGAGAGATTTTCTGCCTTCACTGTCGAACAAGGCAGATAAATAGATCCCTCGCCCGCATAAGGTTGAAAAGAATCTTCTTCTGTCAAAGCAACCAAGATTCTGACTGCTTCGTATCCGTATTGGTAAGGTTCCTGCACGACTGTTCCATGGATATGGCCGTCCTCAATGCCTGTAAGTGTATCCTCGTGTTCGTCGAAGGCTATGATTTTGACATCACTGAGTTTCTCGTTCTCCTTGAGAGCTTTCAAACACATGGGAGCATTGTGGCCATATAGTCCAACCATGCCGACCAAGTCTGGATGCTCTTCCAAGGCTCGGCTAGCGTTCTCCAAAGCAACGTCGTTGATGCCCCCGTCGAGATAGGTCGCGACGATTGTGTAGTCTCCGGCTTCAATTGATTCTTCGATCGGATCGAGTTCTTCGCCAGGGGTTCTCTGTTCGCCCTTTAGGGCGTCCACAACACCTTGCCGTCGGAGTTGCGAATTCTCTCGATCGTGGTCGCCAACGAACAAGGCGATCTTCCCACCATCCGGTAGCGCTTCTTTAACAAGTCGTCCGCATTGGACGCCGGAAACATAATTGTTAGACCCAATGTAGCAGTGGCGAACTGACTCGGGAGCGTCGTTGTCGAACGTCACAACCTTGGTTTGCGTTGCGAGGACACTAATCGGGCGGGTTTGCTTCTTTGGTTGCATGGGGCTTACCGCGACACCGTCGTAGTTCTCAGGATTGATAGTGAGCAGTCGCTTCGTCTGATCGACACCCCCATCTTCTGGTACGATCACGTCTAGTTCTGCGCCATACTTCTCCGCAGCCTCTGTAGCTCCGTTAGCCACCCGTTGCCAAAATGGGTCCGTGCTCCCTCCCACTAAGAATGCTATTCGAGGAGGATCGGTGGTTACGTCAAGCGCAGAAAGTTCTTTGCGGTTGTACATCACCGCGCCAACCATGAGCACCGCTACGACTAACCAAAACCACTTATTGCTGGACATATCTTTTCTTTCTTAAGCCGTCCGCTATTGGAGTCGGCTATTAGCTGGAGATTGTGAGACGCAGCCTACCAGGGCACAAACATCTTCCGTCGCACTAGTTGATCAATCTACCTTCCGCCGCCTAATTCAGTTCCAGAGACCCTATGTGGAGGCTCTACTAAGAGCTTGTCTATTCTCGAAAAATTCTCTCGCGATTCAGGCAAGCGAGCAGCCGTATTCGAGTTCCCCACCATACACTGCTCGTTAGGCTTCGCCGCCAATGTGAATTCGAGTAATCCGCCTGCCATCACAGCTTCATGAGAAACGAACGGGCTTGCCAACGGTTCCCCATTCAGTGATGCAGAATCAATATATTTGTTCTGTGGGGAATTCTTAGAAACACGTACGGTAAACGTCTTTCCGTCGCCCACATGAATGATCACTTGATCGAAAAGCGGCCGACTCAAAGAGTATCTCGGATCACCAGGGCAGAAAGAATAAAGTCCCATCGCATTCAGTAGATACCAAGCCGACATTTGCCCACAGTCTTCGTTCCCTGAAAGACCGTTTGGCTTGTTGAAGTAAAGGGTGGTAAGAATTTGATGGGTTAGCTCTTGGGTCTTCCAAGGCTGATCAACGAAATTGTACATGTGGGTGATGTGATGGCTAGGTTCGTTGCCGTGGGCATATTGGCCTATCAAACCGCTGATATCGCTGGAACTATGTTCTCCTTCAATGGTGGAATCTTCCGTGAATAGTTGATCCAGCTTCGCCTGGAAAGACGATCGACCACCCATCAACTCGGCTAGCCCCTCGACGTCGTGAGGCACAAACCAAGTCCATTGCCATGCGTTACCTTCAGTATATTCGTCTTTTCGATGTTCCGAGTATTTAGGGTTGAAAGGTTCTTTCCAGGAAAAGTCCTCATTCCTTCCACGCATGAATCCTGTCTCGGCATCGAAGTACTTCTGATAATAGCGTGCTCGCTCCGCATACTTCTCTGCATCGTCAGTCTTGCCGAGTTCCATGGCTAGCTGTGAAATACACCAATCGTTGTAGGCATATTCCAATGCTTTAGAAACTGATTCGTTTTCCAAATCACAAGGAATGAAACCCAGTGTATCGTTGTACTTCTTAGCAAGAGGATTCAGTTTTGAACGGACCCCGTCCGACGGATACAAAAAACTGTCAGGGTTATAATGTGCCGACTTGACGGCCGCTTCGTAAGCTTTCTCCGCATCAAACGACCGACTCCCCTTTCGATAGGCGTCGACAATCAAGGGAACCGCGTGGTAACCGATCATTGTACCGGTGTAATTGCCCGCAAGTTCCCACTTAGGAAGAATGCCCCCGTGGTCGTAATGTGTGAGCAACGTCCGAATGAATTGATCGTTGCGATGCGGGTCAATTACCGTCATTAAAGGATGGAATGCCCGGAACGTGTCCCAAAGTGAAAAGACCGTGTACATCGGACCATTGCTCGCGGCATGAATCCGTTGGTCGAGCCCGCGAAATCGTCCATCGACGTCGCTGAACAAATTGGGAGATATCGCAGCGTGATAAAGCGCCGTGTAGAAAATTGTCTGGTCATCAGCCGATCCGCCTACGAGGTCTATCGTGTTTAGCTTTTTGTTCCAGGCATCTTGAGCTGCTCGACGGACTTCTTGAAAATCCCAAGCGGGAATCTCGTTTTCTACGTTGATACGAGCACCTTCATAATCAACCGATGAAATACCAACTTTGGCAAGCAATGGATTATCGTTGTCTTCCGAGAATAGCAACACTGCCTGAGTATTGCCGTTGGCAACAGACCATTTGCCTGGCAATGGGTTCCCGTTTTCATAAAGTGTGCAGGTGAAAGGTCGATTGAACTTTGCATGAAAATAGACGTGGTGGTTTTGGGCCCACCCTCGTGTTCGCTTCAAACCCTCCACTTCACGATCGTTGATGACTCTCAACTCGGCTATGGGGTTGCGATGACCGTGAATCGTATGGGCCAGGTCAATTACCAATCCCGGCTGCTTATCCGACGGATAGGTATAGCGATGAAATCCTGCTCGTGAGGTTGCGGACAACTCCACATCGATGTCGTAATCGGTAAGATGAACGCGATAGTATCCGGGCTCAGCTTGCTCGTTTTCATGACTGAAGCGAGAGCGGAAGCCTTTGTCGGGATCATCCTCAGGGCCGGGAACATGGTGAGCTTCACCTACAAAAGGCATGAAGAGAATGTCACCAAGGTCACCGATACCTGTGCCGTTTAGGTGGGTATGGCTAAATCCGATGATTGAGCTGTCGGAATAGTGATAACCTCCACAAGCATCCCAACCCAAGGTGCGTGTATCGGGGCTCAACTGAACCATTCCATGGGGCGTTGTAGCTCCAGGAAATGTATGGCCATGTCCTCCCGTTCCGATGAAGAGGTTCACACGCTCCAGATTAGTTTTCTTTGAAGTTGATTCTTTGGAAAATGCTCGGCTAGGAAGAGAGCTGAGGGCCACAATCAGAGCAAGGCTAACAATCACATGCGAGAGCGGTGACGTGGATTGTGCTATGCCCTGCGAGTATGCAATTTCGGTCTGTCTAAGTGGCATCGTGAGTCTTGTTACGGCATCTTAGCCTGCTAAAAGAATGGACGTTCCGAATCATCGGTTGAGGAATTTGACTTTGCTTCTCTGTACTTAGGAGCTTCCCATCTCCTACCATCTTCATCCGAACAACTTATCCGCAATTAGCGAGCGACCAGGACCGAGTTGAATTCCTCGCCATTGTTATAGGTCGAGATTCACAAGTAGCCCATCCTGGCGGTCGCCCAATGCGTTGAACGACTGTAAGTCGATATCGTACTGAATTAACGTGACGTGACCGTCCGCGAACACGGCATTGAATCCACCCGGGTGGACAGAGCCAAAATGGAAGCCGTACCCATTCAATGCAGGATTGTTGCTTTCATAGGCCTGTCTCTCATCCACGCTACCAGGTCCTGGGACATCGGGCCCTGGCAAGAACCCCGTGTAGCGTATGATGTCTGGGTCCCATCCATCGGTCCAGCCGATATCATCGGAGGGTGTGCCCGTTTCATAAAAATTAGAATAGAGGCGTTTCTCACCAAGAGCCATCGTGTTTGAAAGACCGTCCGTGATGTTCTTTGGTTTACAAGGTTTCGTCATGCCAGTGCGGGCAATTACGCCCCGGTAACTGACCGGATATTTTTTTCGGCCCTTGTATCTCAACAGTTCGTTCTTCGCTGCCACGACGTTGCCGTGGATTATCCCCTGCCAGAACCATGGGTCGATGCTGGGTTGGTTGACGTCTAGAATATTTGCTGGCGTCGAGGCAGCATAGTCGGCGAGAGCACATCCCTGTTGGCAGGCGTCTGGATCTTCTACCGTCCCTTCATAGGAAATCACTGGGCCTCGCCTGGACGGGCAAACATACAGACCGACGGGGGTAGAACGTACGATGCGATCACGCGCTTCGTCGCCTGCACCATAGCCCTTGGAAATGTCCTGTAATGCTTGGTTCTCGACGTACGGCAGAATCTGCACCATCCATCCGTAGCCCTTACCGAAAGATACGCTCGAGTCGCCTTCGTCATGCCAAGGTTCGGTACCGCCCGTGGGGAATTCTCCAATGGCGCTTTCATGATTAAGCAGGGCAATGCCCATTTGCTTGAGCTGGTTGACACAGGTGGCTCGTCGTGCCGCTTCTCGTGCCGCTTGGACAGCCGGCAACAGTAAAGCGATCAATACCCCAATGATTGCGATTACAACTAAAAGTTCCACAAGGGTAAAAGCCAACCGGCGATTAGTACTTGAATTCATCTGAGAACTCCATTGGGAAGAAAGCAAGAACTGCCGAATGCGATTTCGATACACGCTACAGTGTTCGGGACTAGAATTCTTTAGGATCTACTAAACGAATTCACAGTGTTGTTTTGAAGTGCCCCTACTGACACCCATGCTGGATGTCAGTAGGGGCATGAAAGGTCTGCTTGTCAGTAGACAAGAACTTAATTGATACGTCTTCGCCTCACGCGGCTAACGGCACACGAGCCGATTAGCATCAGCGCCAAGCTTCCGGGTTCAGGCACGCCCGTAGCTGCCGACAATGCAGGGGCAGCTAAAGTTACTACTGTTTGGAGTCCAGCCGTACCATAATTCGCTTCCCAATCGGCGAGGTCGCCAAGATTTGGATCAACTTGCCAAGCCAAGAAATCTAAGCCGTCGACGATCCCATTCGAATCGAAATCTCCAGGACCTCCTACGATTGTCTCCGTGGTGATGTCGACATTATCCGTCGAGCCATTCCCGGTAATTCGGCCACCATCTTCATAAGCCTGCAGCACGTCAACGAAGTTTCCTGGAAGTGTTACTCGGCCAGATCCCTGGAGATCAATTACTGAGCCCGGCTGAATGGAGAGAAGCTGGTTTGGATCGGCGTGAATGTTGTTGAGATTCAATTCGCCGCCGCTCAATACATTAACGGTAGCAGATCCAGTGTTAGCGAGATTAAAGTCAATCGAACCAAGCCCGAGAATACCGGTAGCTTGATTCACGGTACCTTCGATAAAGACTGTGGCTGGACCGTCACCGCCTAACCAGAGGTGCTGACCCACATTCAACACACCGCCGGGGTTCACATTAAGGAAGCCTTGACTGGTCGCGTCTACTCTTCCCATGAACAGATTGTTCGTCACATTTACAACGCCGCCATTGTTGATATCCATAACGCCTTGGACGGAACCATTGTGACCGATGTTGGCATCGGTAACGGTTAAGCTACCACCGTCATTAACCTCTAGAACACCAGATTCATCGACACCGATCTTCAAGTTGTCGATTACAGCAACCCCTGAAAAACCATTTGGATCAGGACCAGCATTGGGATCGGGTTCAATAACCACCGTGTTAAAACCGAAGTTGATTCGAGCCTCGTCACTTGGCCCAGGGACGGCGGCACCATTGGGGTCAGCGGGGTTTACCAACCAACCCTCAGTTACACCGTCGCTAACTTCACCCCAGTTACCACTCTGCCTGTAACGAAAGACAACAGACCAGGCCTGGTCGGTAATTAGCATGGCAGAAAAAATGAAAACGGCAGCCATCTGGATGCTACGAATTGTGTTTGAAGTCTTCATCAGTAGTCCATCTCCCTAAAAGTCGAGATAAGTAGTTTGAGCGGCGGCGTGAATACCGGAGCCGCTCATGAAACAATTTGGTACCGTTTCCCTCATATCGAGTCGATTCCCCTCTAAGCCAAAGGTGCCACGGCGGTGATACGAAGCCGACGTGGCCTTGGCCTGAGATCGCCCTAGCTAGGCTGCCCGAATAGCCAGGTCCAATTTCAACAAACCGAAATCGATTCTGTTACGACTAAAAACTTGTTCTTGCACCAACGATTCAGTGAAGTAGTTTTTCGAAATAGCCTGCGGCGAAAATTCTCAGCTTCAAAAATAAGTCGGTGAGAATGATCCTGTGACACAGGTTGAAAACACTCCCACCAAGCGGCAAATAAGCCTGCCCTCGCCATTAATGTATGGTATACCAAATCTGGTCTAGTTGTCAAGCGATTGGATGAGATTTTCCGATAATCTCGATGTCAAATTCGTTCACTTTGCGTTCGAGGGACTGCTAATTGGTCTCCTGGCTGGATCTGGTTTGGTGTGATCCAAAATTGATTCTTTCAACCCAGCGCCAAAAAAAGGTTGGACCAAGCCGAGGTGTGACTTGGTCCAACCGTTTGATAATTCATCGAGTTAAAACATTTCTATGCATGCCTGGAGTTTAGCTTCGCTTGCGAAGCAGGATCCCACTCATCCCCAGAGCGAACAACATAAGGCTAGCGGGCTCTGGAACTATGAATGCAGTCGTAAAGCCAGGATTCTTGGTGAGGTTGATCGTCACATCAGATACTCCAAGATTACCAACAAGCTTGCCGGCATCCTCATAGGCCTGCAACGTACTAGTGAAATCACCGGGAACAGTGATTTCGCCAGTTCCGGTAATATTCAGCAGCGAACCAGCTTGAACCGATGGCAGTCCACCTGCACTAGAAATGTTGTTCAAAGCCAGAAGCCCGCCACTGTTGACATTCACCGTGGCCGTACCGCCATTAGGAGTCGAAGCGTTGTTTGTACCAAGACCCAAAATACCACCGGTTTGAGTCAGCGTACCATCAATATTTATTATGGAAGTTCCCGTTACACCCAACCACAGGTGACTGGCCACGTTGACCTGGCCACCTGCATCAATGGTGATATTGCCGTCCGAACTATCGTTGGCAGACCATAAGATTCGGCCAACATTTACCGTTCCACCGCTATTGACGATTAGATTTCCGGTGGCGTTGGAGTTGTTGTTTCCAGCGAGAATATCGAGGTCGGCTGAGAGAGTGCCACCATTGGCGACCACTACGTTTCCGCTTTCGTCCACACCGATTTGAACTCGACTCACAGTAGGAACTGCGGATGTTACCGTAACTGTATTGTTACCAAAGTTAATACGGGCATCGTCACCAGCCCCAGGCAACGAAACACCAACGCCGCTAGGGTTGGGACCCCAGCCGGGGGTTACCCCATCAGTAATCAGGCTCCAGTCGCCACTTGCACGGTAACGCAGGGTGGCGGCGTCTGCTTGGTCGACGACCGCAAGGCTTGCCACCAAAAGGCTGGCTACCAAACTAAATATTGCTGCACGCTTCATGAGCTTTACTCCCTCCAAAAAAAGAAAACTAGTCTGGATCAAGAAACAATTAGATCATTGGAACGCTTTGAGGAGATCGCACGGCATTTGCCCCGTAAGCCACGAGACCCTCAAAATCCCTCCATCTAGAAAAGCAGTGTCAATAGCTCTACTGTACCAATATTGGTCTAGTTGTCAAGCAAATGAATTCTGATCCCTGGAAAAGTCATTTTCGCTGCTTTTTCACCAAGCCCATTTCCACCTGACCCTATTAAATATGAGTCGAGCCTCTATAAATCGAGAGGCAGCAGCGGATCCCAAGAATGGCTGCATACACGCGGTGGGGTGAGATCATGGGGAATCCATTCCTAATCCATGAGGCTCAAATGTGGGCCTTCTGGTGGAATCTCCCCAAATGCTGGCTAAGTAGACCAGTATTGGTATACTGAGACTTGGGCTGACTCAGTATATGCGTGCGAGCCGCGCCTGCAGGCGTTTGCTTGAACTTCCTCTGTACAACAGTTCAACCAATCAACAACTTTAGTAGGGACAGAGGTCAATGAGCACGGAATCGAAGAATAACTCTACTGCTTCACTAGCCGGCCGCAAATCAACTTTTGAGAGACTCGAAAATCGAGTCCTCTTAACAACCCTTACGTTTACGACGCCCTCGTCCAATAGTGGCGATGGCACCTGGAGCTTAGAGCAGCGGGATAGCACTAACGTTTACGTTGGACCAGCCTATCTCTATTACAATACCAACCCCTCCAATTTTCCTGGCTTTCAGGCTGGCGATACTCTTTACGCCAAAATCAATTACTTTGACGAAGGCTCTGGAACGGTCAGATTTCAATACGACAGTGTCGCAAGCAATTTCGATCAAACGGAGTTTCACACGCGATCCTCGCGTGTTGATTCGCAAGAATTTGTAAATTCGTACCATTACCTGGACAACGTACAGTTCCAGAATGGTTCTAACGGTCATGATTTCCGCGTCGTTGCATTTGGTACGCCAGTCTCTTCTGTACAAATATCGGACACGCCATTTCCGAATAGTGGTTTGGAATATGTTGATTCGCCTCCCTGGCAAGCTCCTTACCAAGGGTTCAGCAGGGAAGTCGATGCTTCCACGCTCAAGGGGAAAGTACTGGCAGGCTATCAAGGGTGGTTTAATACTCCCAACGATGCTACCGACGAAGGATACGTCCACTGGGGCAATCCGGGCGATTGGTCCGTGGAGCAGTGGCCCGATGTGAATGACTACGACTCGACCGAGGTATTCGCGGTGCCGGGTGTATCGACCGCTAGCGGCGAGCAAGCATATCTATTTTCCTCAGCCAATGCCTCAGTAGTAAATCGCCATTTCCAATGGATGCGCGAGCATGATATCGATGGTGTTTTTGTGCAGCGGTTCACTGAGTCGTTCATGTTTAAACAGCCCGATAACTCCTATGTCGGCGAGCCGCAATGGCCCGTTGTGAATGCCCGCGACGCGGCGCATCGCGAGGGACGTACCTGGGCGATCGAATACGATATTCAAAACGGAGGCACCGAAGCTCAAAGATGGGAAAGGATTCAACAGGTTAAGGACGATTGGGAATACTTGAGCGACGTCAATGGCTTCGACATGCTGAACGACTCGCACTACCAGAGTGAAGATGGCAAGCCAGTTGTTGCAATTTTCGGACTCTACGTGAGCAGCGGAAATAGCTATACGACGGCCCAGCAGACGGACTTAGTCAATTATTTCAAGAATCAGGGCGTGTATGTAATAGGTGCAGGTCGGCATACACAGACACCCACGCAACATGCCAATGCGAACCTGAACGATGCCTACATCCCTTGGCAAGGGTATTGGTGGGGTGGTGACTCGTTTGCTCCCAACGAAGCGATTCTCAACGGCACAGCCGATCATATCCCTCACATTTTCCCTGGGTTTTCCTGGACTCATTTGCAGAACGACGACACGGCCACATCACTCGACCGTGAAGATGGCGAATTCTATTGGCGCATGATCAGTGATGCTGCCAACGAAACCAACGCCCCCTGGTACTTCATCGGAATGTTCGATGAGTATGACGAGGGGACGAATATCATACCGGCTAGCGACGATCCTCCTGTCCCCGACACAGACGCCCAGGGCGACCCACTCACCTATCAGACCAGCGACCCCAGGCCAAATGATTGGTGGCTGGCACTGACAGGGCAGGCAAAGCAAGCGTTGCAAAACAAGATTTCAATTAACGACACAATTCCCACCGAAGCAGAACTAGAAAATCGGGCGAATGTTGGCGGCGAAGTTGTTTGGCAAGGTTCTGGAAGCGATCGCCTAGATTACGTCAGTGTCGCGGGTGGCCAAATCCAAACCATGCCATTCACCATCGATGGTAATACTTTCGATGCGATCTTTTCCACTGATGACTTAATGCATTTTCAGGTTGATGATGGATTCCTCTTCCAAGAAGTTGACGGCCGAGATGTCACGATCGAAGTGGAATATCTGGACTCGGGTACGGGTAATTTCGAGGTGGAATACGATTCGACAACCTCATCTACGAAGGCTAGTAGTGCTGCTCTATTAACCAATAGTGGCGAGTGGCGAACGCACCGTTTCAACCTATCAGATGCATACTTTGGCAACAGCCAAACTGGCAACGCGGATTTCCGACTAGAGAGAGCAGGCGGGAATTTGTTTGTTCGACGCGTGCGCGTGATCAAGGAAAGTATGTTGGCAGTTGATGCCGATTTGGGAAACACCAATGCCAGCAAGGGGCTAGAGCAGGTAGAACTGGCGGGGGATGGCCAAACCACGGCAACCACCAACGATGGCCGCATGGTTCGGCAGCTTTCTGGTACACCCACTTCCCTGTACATGTACATGCGAATTGATGACAGCTTCGCAAGCGAAGTCGAAGCCGGACTGAATGCCATCGTGGAAGTGACCTATAGAGATGTTGGCTTCGGAAATCTAAATATCCAGTACGATTCCACCAGCGCCGCTTATCAGAATGCGAATTCGGTTACCCTGGAAAATAGTGGACAATGGCGGACTGCTCGCTTCTACTTGGACAATGCCTACTTTGGCAACAGACAGAATGGTGCTTCGGACTTTCGGATTACTGGCAACAATATTCCAATCGATCATGTGCGTGTGCTGCACTCTTTTGGAGATCTTATCAGTCCGGAGTTGCAATCTGGATTTGCGATAGTCAACACACCGCAGAACCTCGTTTCAGTCGTCTTGTCGCTCACTGACGATTGGAAAACAGGCACCATGGATCAATGGACTGGACAAGAAGACAACCTGGTTGATATCGAGTGGACGAACAACGGAGGGGCAACATGGAATGAGGCGGGGAGGGCGATCGAACATGCAAGCGTTGCATCGTCTAGTGGATATAACGTCTCAACTGGCGAAAGTACCTGGTCCGACGTATTTAGTTGGGATACAACCGGACTCACTTCAGGCACTTACCAACTGCGTCTTACTCCTACCGATGGCCGGGGCAATATTGGGGATTCGTTTGAGACCTCAACTTTTAGCATAGTCGGTGTACCGGCCATTGCTGGTGACTATGATGAAAACGGTTCGGTCGGAACAAGTGATTTAACGAAGTGGACAAACGATTACGGGTCAACTATCCCCACTGGCCAAGGAGCAGACGGGGATGCGAGTGGTTATGTCGACGGAATTGATTTCCTAACTTGGCAGGTGAGTCTCAGCCAGTCGCAACCATTGGCGGCACCTGCTAGTTCTCAAATCGCAACCGCTTCGAGCTTTTCGTCTGAACCCACACTCGCTGCTTCCTCGGCTCAGACAATTGAATCGTCACCTTCGCCTGGTCTCAGCGCAGTTCGAGACGCTGGCATGCTGCTCTGGGCTGTGGCGAACCAAGGCTCCGCAGAGGATGATCAAGATGCAATCGAGCAGCAAAATAGCTCTCTACTGAACAGTGACGAGAGCTATGATCTGCAACCTAATCAGGTCTTAGTACGAATTCCGATTAGTGAGGAACTGGATTTGCATGCTTACGAGCAAGCATTCGCAGAACAAGGCATGCATTCTGAAGAAGCAATCAGGCCCGAATTCTCTGAACTGCTCTAGGCTAGAGAGAGTCTGTTGGCCATACCATCATTGCGTTTGCATCGAGACGGCATTGGTTTGTCATAATGACTACTTGCCGGTCACCTCTTCAGACTTAAGCGAGATGTGCGCTGTTACGGGATAGTGATCCGAGGGATATCGCCCTTCGTCGTTCGACCGATCGATTGCGGCGTGTGCTACGTCCCAGTGAGATGAACATAAGATCCAATCAATGCGTCTCCCCTTACGGTTGCCACTCCACCGCGAGGAGGTCGACTCTGCATTGGGATCGGGCCGCGTTCTTACAGATTGAAATGTATCAATCAGGGTAAGCTGCTTTGTGGCAAACAATAGAACTCGGTGAGCAATGCTGTTTTCAGCAGAGTTGAAATCTCCAGTGACAATTGTCGGCATACCATCAGCAATGGTCTGAATCCGTTGGCGGAGGAGCGCAGACGCTTGCAGTCGGGCTTCTTGTCCAACATGGTCAAAGTGAGTATTGAAAACGAAGAATTCGCGATTGGGGTCTCGCCGATTGACTAGTTTTACCCAAGAAGCCATGCGTGGCAGCGACGAATCCCAGGAGATTGATCCAGGCTGATCGGGCGATTCACTCAACCAAAAGTGACCCGCATCAGTTTTCTCGAACCTGGACGTGCGATAGAAAATGGTACACTGCTCTTGATCGTCATCGGTGGGAATACGGCTGGTTCCGTGATAGCCATAATCTGTTAGCTGTTGCTGAAAGAATTTCGATTGAAATCCCATCATTTCCTGAGTGCCCAAAATATCGGGATCAAAATCTTTCACGGTCTTAACGACTAAGTCTCGGCGTGCATCCCATCGATTGGGGCCATCGTCGGCCTTTCCAAATCGTACGTTGAAGCTCATCACTTTTGTCGTGTCTATTGAGTCGGACTGAGCCTTGGCCGTTAAGGTGTAACCGAACAATTCGCAAGCAGCGAAGACAAGTAAGATTGGCAGAATTCGTAATTGGATTTCTGAGACGATTTTCATACTTCAAACCCTGTTAATCGAAGACACTAGGTGAGAGAAAAATCCTTTGCGAGTCCCGTATTCTCCTTCAAGGCAAGGTAGCTAAGCGCGAGGCAAGCCATCCACGAGCGAAATGGCCACTATTTTGAGGGACAGGCTTTGCACTATACCAAATTTGGTATATTATGCTATTTGGAAACTTTGAGATGCAAGTAGCACATAGCTTCTGAAAGCTGATAGGTTCGCGATTAGCGTCTTCGCTGGAGTACCTGAGTATGCGGTGTGGCGACATGTTTGTACGACTAACCATCGTTTCCCTGAGCAGCATTCTTCTATTGGCCGCGGCATGGCCTCACCGCGCAGGTGGTCGTCCGACCCAGCCAAACATCGTGCTCATTCTGGTCGATGATATGGGTTACGGCGACCCAGGCTGTTTCAACTCGCAGTCGAAAATATCTACCCCACACATCGATCAGCTTGCCAAGCAAGGGATGCGTTTTACCGATGCCCACGCTCCGGGGCCACTTTGCCACATGTCGCGTTACGGATTGCTGACCGGTCGATATCCTTTCCGTACAGATGTTACCCGCTGGCCAACACACAGCCTGATCGAGCCTGATCAAACAACCATCGCCTCTGTGGCCAAGCGTGCAGGATATCACACGGTGATGGTTGGTAAATGGCATCTTGGCTTCCAGGAAGAAGGCTACGACAAACCATTGCGCGGTGGACCGGTAGATTGCGGATTCGATCAATTTTATGGGATGCGAGCATCGACCGATATTCCGCCATATTTCTACATTCAAGATGATCAGGCAGTGAAGCCGCCTACCGAACACATCGATGACGATTTTTCGGAAGACTGGTCAAAAATCCAGGGACGAAGACGGTTGGCAGGTGGAATTGCACCAGGAATGAAACTTGAGAAGGTGCTTCCAGTATTTACGAGTCAGGCTGTACGGGTCATCAAGGGGCATGCAAAGTCACAAGCAAACGGAAAACAACCACTCCTACTCTATTTGGCTTATACCGCTCCTCACACGCCCTGGCTACCTTCCTATGAATTCAAGGGCACAAGCAAAGCTGGTTTGTACGGGGACTTTGCTTCGATGGTGGATGACGAAATCGGAAAAGTCCTCGATGCATTAGACCAATCGCAAATCGCTGATGACACACTAGTCATTTTCACTTCCGATAACGGACCTTGCTGGCGTGAGACGGATGTCGAAAAATTTGGCCACTCGAGCACGGGGGGCTTTCGAGGAATGAAATCGGATGCCTGGGAAGGGGGCCATCGGATGCCGATGATTGTCCGGTGGCCAGGGCAAGTGGAGCCCAATTCCACCAGCGACCAGCTTGTTTGTTTCACCGATTTTCTGGCAACCTTCGCCGCCATCATGGATGTAAATCTCCCCGCTGAGGCTGGTCCCGATAGTGTCGACTTTTCTTCGACATTGCTCAGCAAGAGCCCCGCCCACAAAGGTGTGCGTGAGAGTTTCGTCATGCAGGCGGGCAGTCGTCCTTCCATGATGATGGTGCGCGATGGCGACTGGAAGCTTATTACTGAACTCGGCTCGGGAGGATTTTCGAAACCAAAATATATCGAGCCATCCGCCACGGGCCCGCGCGGACAGCTCTACAATCTCGCGGATGATCCGTTTGAGGAAAAGAACTTGTATCAGTTACATCCAGACATTGTCAGTCGATTAACTGTTTTGCTAAACGAGACCGTCAAGAACCAGAATACGCGTTCCACCATTCGTTCCCAAGCGGTTAATCGCGGTACGCTCAAGGGTAAGGTCATGTGCGGTTATCAAGGCTGGTTCAACTGCGAAGGCGATGGCATGGATCTGGGCTGGACGCATTGGGGAAAGCGGGGCAAAAAGTTCGCTCCCGGCAGCGTCACGGTAGACCTGTGGCCCGATATCTCGGAGTACGATGACGATGAACTCTATGAGACAGGGTTCAAGCACACTGGAGGTAAAGTTGCCAAAGTCTTTAGCAGTGCGAACCACAAAACGGTGCTCAGGCATTTTCAGTGGATGCGAGAATACGGTATCGATGGAGCTTTTGTGCAACGCTTCGCCAACGGTTTATCGAACGATCGTATCCTTCGCCATCGCAACACTGTTCTTCGCCATGCCAGTGATAGCGCCAACCAAACTGGAAGAACGTTCGTGGTGATGTACGACCTTTCTGGTCTCCCCGCTGGAGGTGTCCAGACCATTGAAGAAGATTGGCATAATCTGCGAGAGACACTTCAAATAGACAGTAACCCCGCGTACCAGTTCCACGAGGGGAAACCTCTTGTAGCCGTTTGGGGGGTTGGATTCGGAAGCGAAACCAAACCACGCGAGTACTCTCTCTCAGAGTGCGAAGCGTTGATCAAGTTTTTTAAAGCGGACAACTGCAGCGTGATGCTTGGTATTCCAACTGGCTGGCGTGAGCTCAAGCGTGATTCGATTCCCGATCCTCATTTGCATGAAGTTCTTCAGCTTGCTGATGTTCTCAGTCCATGGACCGTAGGGCGATATCGAACATTAGACGACATCAGCAACCATGCGAAGCGCTATTGGCGAATCGACAACAGGTGGGCCAAACAGAGAGACCTGGACTATATGCCTGTGGTTTTCCCCGGCTTTAGTTGGCATAACCTCAAGGGTGACAAGCTGAACGCGATTCCGAGACTAAAGGGCCAGTTTCTCTGGAAGCAAATCGTTGAAGCAAAACGAGCAAATTGCGATATGCTCTATTTTGCGATGTTCGACGAAGTCGACGAAGGTACCGCGATTTTCAAATGCACGAATGATCCACCTGTCGCTAACGGTGGAAAGTTTATTGATTACGAGGGATTGCCAAGCGATTTCTACTTAAATCTAGCCGGCAAAGCTGGAATGGTTCTGCGAAACGAAATTCGAACTACGGGCACCCTGCCGAAATACGATCGTTCAGAAATAGCGAAGTAGTATATTGGGCACGGTAGCTTTACCACGGCCAGCAAACGGATAGATGGAACGGAAGGATTAACCGTGCGGATACTGAACACTTTTCTATCTCTGGCAGGCGTTGTGTTTTTTCATGGCCCTGCGCAATCGGCTGAGGATGGTCGTCCGCGTCCCAACATAGTTTTTATCTTCTCCGACGATCATGCGCCTCATGCCATTGGTGCTTACAACGGTTGGCTTAAATCGGTAGACCCCACTCCAAACATCGATCGCTTAGCGAGTGAAGGGATGCTCTTTGAGAACAGCTTCTGCACAAATTCCCTTTGTGGTCCCAGCCGAGCGGTAATTCTCACAGGTAAACATAGCCACATAAATGGCTTTACCAGCAATTCAAGGCGGTTTGACGGAGATCAGCAAACATTCCCAAAGCTTCTCCAAAAGGGAGGCTACCAAACCGCTCTATTCGGAAAGTGGCATCTTCAAAGCAGGCCCCAAGGTTTCGATCACTGGAAGATCCTCCCCGGGCAAGGGCTGTATTACAACCCTGACTTCGTAGGCCCGGATGGTACCACTCAAGTGGAAGGTTATTGCACCGATCTCATAACCAAGATGACGATCGAATGGCTAAGGCAAACCCGAGATCCGAATAAACCATTCATGCTGATGTGTCAGCATAAGGCTCCGCATCGGGCCTGGATGCCAGCTCTACGGCACCTTCACCTTTATGATGCGATAGACATACCTGAACCCGCCACGCTATTCGACCAATGGAAGGACAATGCTTCACCTGCACGAGAGCAAGAGATGGAGATCGATCGGCATCTGGATCCTCACTACGATCTTTTTCTCGATCTCACGCCTGATTTCCAAGGTGAGGCTATTCAGGAACGGCAAGATCGATCTGCGCTGGAAAACATGAAGCGTTTTACTCCCTCGCAGCTGAAAGCCTGGCGTGCTGCATACGTGCCCAAGGATAAGGCCTTTCACGAGAGCAATCTGCAGGGCCGAGAGTTGATCCGTTGGAAGTATCAACGCTATGCCAAAAACTACTTGCGATGCATTAAGGGCGTGGACGAAAGCGTGGCCCAAGTGATGAGCACATTAAAAGAACTAGGTCTGTCTGAGAACACAATCGTTATCTACTCTTCTGACCAAGGATTTTATGTGGGCGACCATGGTTGGTACGATAAACGCTGGATGTACGAAGAATCGCTAAAAATGCCGCTAATCGTCAAGTGGCCCGGCGTTATTGATCCGGGCTCACACTGCGAGGCACTCGTGCAGAACCTGGATTATGCAGAGACTTTTCTCGAAGCAGCTGGCATGCCGGTTCCTGATGACATGCAAGGCGAATCGCTGGTGCCCTTGTTCGATGGCAGCGTGCCTTCGTCGTGGCGCGACAAGATTTACTATCACTACTACGAGCACCCATCGTTCCATATGGTTGCTCCTCACTATGGTATCCGCACGGAACGATATAAGTTGATGCATTTCTATAAGTCGAACGAATGGGAATTCTACGACTTAGACCAAGACCCCGATGAATTAATAAACCTTTACCCAGATCCAAAATACGCGACGATTATTGACGAAGTGGAAGAGCAACTTAAAAAACTGCGTCGCGACTACCAAGACCATGCAGAGCATGAAATCGACACAGGGCAGAGGAATTAGGGTAACAAGTCAAAGAGCCAGTCTAGCGCTAGTTCAATTCTGGATGGGCCAGTCTCTCCTCGCGTACTGCTCGATTTGACTCCATAGCTCTTGAATTCGTGGGAAGAAACTCACTTCTCTCATGCGGGTGATTGCTCAAGAGTCGAGCAATTGGCTTGACATACTATACCAAAATTGGTATGCTTTGGTCTGGAAGCATGGGATTCCCCAGATATCTATTCCACGAACAAAGCTCTTAGTAGAAGCAAGAGTCACTGTGAAATGGGCAAAGCGATGATTTGCCGACCAACCAGAGTGAATCATAGTGAGTAGACCACCTAAATGTCGGGTTCCGACAAGACAACTTCAGACCTGTTACGCGTGAACTCATAAGACTGATTGCTCCTCGTTCAAGAAATCGAACCTACATGAATTGCAACAAAAAAGTCGTTCTCGCGTTGATCATGCTGCTGAGCTTTACTGCCAATGCCGCCGCGGACCCAACAGTTGGCGTCTACTATTATCCGTGGTGGGGAGCAGGCGAGGGTGGTCATACTCTTAACCAATCTGTGCGTGCTCACTTAAATCCGGACGACCACTTGCCAGCCGCCGGTGACGAATACAGTAGCCGTGATCCGAATGTCATCGCTGCCCACATCGACCAAAGCCACCTAGGAAATATTTCCATGTGGTCTATGAGTTGGTGGGGACCGAACTCGTACGAAGATATCACGATACGCAATAACATTCTCACCCATCCTCGCGCCTCAGAACTAAGCTACACCGTCCATTACGAGTCAACTGGGCGTCTCGGAACGTTTGCCAGTCCTAACTATTCAAATTTAATTCCCGACTTCCAACATCTCGCCAATAATGTATTCAACGATCCCAGCTACATGAGGATCGATGGTCGTCCGGTCGTCGTGATGTATCTCACGCGGGAGTATTTCGATGATGCAGCCGGAGCAAATGCGTTGAGTGATCTGCGTCTGTTCATGCAACTCGAGCATGGGTACGATCCTTACATCATCGGCGATCATGTCTTCAATTCGTTGGACCCCGGTGCATCAAATCTCGATGCCGTCACTGGCTTTGATATTTATGGTCAGGTGTTTAACGATGGCGTCGTCAACCAATCTAGAATTGACCAATTAGCAAATATCTACTCAGCGGCACAGAGCTCTGCTAATACCCTTGGCGTTGATTTTGTTCCTGGGTTGGCACCAGGATACAACGACAAAGCGGTGCGTCCCGGCAACGATCCTGCCGCTCGATACTTGCCCGGCGAAGGGTTTGGATCAGTCATGCAAGCGATGCTTGATGACGCCGTATTGCCGCACACGGACACAGACATCAATGAGCTAATCCTTGTGAATTCATTCAACGAGTGGCACGAGGATACTCAAATCGAAGCAAGTGTGGCCGGCCAAACAACCAACATGGACAATACTCCTTCAGGAACTGGCCTCACAGTCGGAAGAGACTACGAAGGATATGAGAACCGTTATCTCGACATACTCCGCAATGCCACACTGACAGCTTTGACTCCTGCAGAGATCCGCTGGGGGCGAGGTACTGCTGCCGGTATGTTTGTCGGCAACTTCACTGATTCAGCCAATTGGAACGGTGACGACGCTCAGCCTGACGCGCCTCGGGTCCCGACTGACGTTGATCGAGCGCGGGTGGATCGTGGCGGCACGGATATGACGATTGATTCAACTCTCCATGTGAATGATTTTTTGTTCGGCGTTGATGAAGCCGGGCAAACATTCACGTTCGAGTCCGGAGCAGATGTCACTTTAAACACGAACTATTTCGTTGCATTTAATGAAGGCGATGTGGATGTCGATATCCAGGCTGGAGCCCTGATCTCTGTTGGGGGGAATTTATTGCTAGGCCAGTACGATGGAAGAAGCAACGGCAATTTACAGATGGACGATAACGACATCACAGTAACGATCGCTGGATTGGTCGATGTCGCCGGCACGACTATTCTGGGCGATAAGTATGGCGTGGATAGCAGTGGCACTCCCAACTCTTCGACCACGTCTGAGCTGGTAGATGTATTACTTGATATCACTACGGGAACTCTTCTGACTTCAAATATCTTATTCGCTCCCGGCGGCGATCTGGCTACCTATCTTGCAACGAATACTGTCCCTGGCAATGAGAACACGATGGGCGTACGAATTGGTGAAGGAGGTCAGGTTGTCATCGTTGGTTCAGACGCCACTAGTGGCATGAATGGATTGATCACTCAGGGTTTGGTGTTTACGGATAGTTCAACGGGGTCGATTAGAGTGAGCTACGATGGTTCGGATACGTTGTTGCGAGTCGTCTTGGACGGGGACTTTAATGAAGATGGAACCGTGGATGGAAACGACTTTCTACTTTGGCAACAAGATAGAAGCATCGGTTTATTGGCAGATTGGGAAAACAACTATGGCGTGACAAGTCTGTGGGCCTCTGTTGCCACTGTGCCAGAGCCAAGCTCAGTCTTGCTGTTGATCTCAACGATTTTGGTTTTGACATCGAGAAGTGTCTGTAATTGATCATTATTAAGAAATTCAGGTGGGGTGATCCGAAATAGTCATACTCTCTCCGATCTTGTGAATTCTCTTTTCAGGTGTTTTAAGATGATTGGCAACTATAAGCCTATAAGTCAGAGTATTGGTGTCCCCAAGTGTTGGCTACGCTCGAATTTCCGAAATCAAAGAGCTTGGGACATGTCAAACGTCAGAATGAGCCGCCGCGATACCTCTCAGCTGCGCGTAGCATTTACATTGGTCGAACTACTGGTGGTCATTGCGATTATCGGCGTGCTGGTATCGTTATTGCTGCCCGCTGTACAGGCGGCTCGCGATGCAGCGCGGCGAGCCCAGTGTCAAAATAATGTAAAGCAAATGGGATTAGGTCTCCAAAGCGCGCAAAGTGCAAGAAAGAGTTTGCCCCCGCAGACAGGTTGGTTAGGAAACGACGAGACAGGCACATTTGGGACAATCTTTTTCCACATGCTGCCTTATCTAGAAGAAACCAACTTGTACGATTTAGCATTGATAGAGGAGACAGTCACGCAAGACTATCCATGCAACTACACCCAACAGGCTGGCTCGCGCGATATACGCAGGAGAATCGGAAATCAAGAATTGAAGGTTTATGTATGCCCTTCAGAAGATTCGCAATCGTATGTCCTGCCCAATTGGGGATGGGCCGGAAGTTGCTACGCCACAAATTTCCAGGTCTTCTCAGCCTACGAAGAGTACGCTGACTTCTATATCGCCAAACGCAGACCCATCCCGCCTCTACGGATAAGAAACACCTGTGATGAGGATACGCTTGAAATATGGGAGGGCAAAGCAGACTTGGGCCGATCAATTACTGATGGCGTCTCGAATACGATTTTTGTCGCCGAGAAGTTTGCTAACTGCAACTCCACCGGCCCCCACCCGGGCGGTTCCGCGGACGGTGGCACGATGTGGGCCCGATGGGATTGGTTTGACTACTGGCAACCAACATTTGCGGCTTACGTCCAAGGGCCGGTCTCTATGTTTCAGAGTGCCCCTTACCCCCACGAACGCGGCGGCCCGTGTAATCCACGGGTAGCACAAACTCCTCATCCTGGTGTTATGAATGTTGGCCTTGGCGATGGTAGCGTTCGGGTTCTATCGGATGGAATGGATGCTAATGTCTGGTGGGCGTTGAGTACGCCTAGAGGCGAGGAGATCATTGAATCACTATGAGTAAGCACGTGACAAGAAACATCACCAATCGCACGAGCATTCATGTGCTGGCGGGCGTCTTCGCATCTGTAGTGTATTCCATGACTCTTGGATGCAATCCGCCTACTTCTACCATTAATGGTAAGGTTACTTTCAAAGACGAGCCAATCACGACGGGAACGATTGCATTTGTCAGCCAGAATGGAAAAGTCATTTCGGGCAATATCGAGTTCGGAAAATATGAAGTCTCAGGTGTTGAGATCGGCCCAGGAGCGACCGTGGTTATTATGTCCCACGAGCCCTCGCCCATGATGCAACCCCCCACCGGGCCACTCTTCGAGGAGCCCGAAAAGGATCCGCTGAAATACGTTCCCATTCCAGCCAAGTACGGTAACCATGAGCTGAGTGGGCTGAAAGTGGATGTCGTGCAGGGCAAGCAAACACACGACTTCACACTGCAAGACTAACCTAGTTTATTTCAAAGTCGGGAACCCTTGCACCAAAAGTTCTTGTAGTTTCTCTTGCACGCTCGCAAATTGTGGTTTACCTGCCAGATTGTAATACCCAGACTCGTCATCAACGTGATTGTAGAGCTCTAAGCCTCCCTCTCCATCCCTACCCCATTGCGTGAATCTCCAGGGGCCTTGGCAAACGCTGTAACCCATTCCAACCTTTGGCCGCGTCACTTGGGTGAAAGCCGGCTCCGTCCAGGTTGCCGAGGGATCTTCCAAAACTGGGCGCAAACTCTTCCCAGAAAGCTGATGAGGAGATTGAAGCCCGGCGTAGTCGATGATGGTTGGATAGAGGTCGATAAACTCCACGACCGAGTCCGTCTCCTGGCCCATAGAGTCGCAGCCAGGAACCCACATCATAAGTGGACTCCGCGCTCCCAATTCGAAGACGGTCACTTTATTCCACCAGTCGTGTTCTCCCAAGTGATAACCATGATCACCCATCAGTATTACCATTGTATTTTCCCAGAGTGAGTACTCGTCGAGCACTGCGAAGAGCTTACCAACCTGTGCGTCGGAGAAACTCGTACATGCCTGGTAAGCTCGCTTAATCTCTCTGCAGTCTTGTTCCGTGAAGTTCGAGAAATCGTACCCTTTGGGGATGGCATACTTTAGCAATGGCGTGCGATCTGCAGGCTCGTCGACCAGCTGGACGGCAGAATCTGGATAGTGCTCGAAGTACTTTTTGGGAGCGATAAAGGGATCATGAGGCTTGTGAAAACCGACGCTAATGAAAAAGGGTTCGCCGCTTTTCTCCTTTAGTAATCTCTCGGCTTCCGCAGCAATCATGCCGTCTGGTTGAGCTTCGTCACCGCCTTCCGCTGCCAGCCAGCGACACCACGAAATATTTCCCTCACCCACCTGTCGCCCGTTACCCGTATTTCCTATTGGCGGGCTGTTTCCTAATGCTCGGTAGGAATGCTCAAAAGAGACTGTATCACGAAATAAAGTTTGATTGCCTTCATCATCGAGACCTTGATGAAGTATTTTCCCTAGCCCCGCTGTGTAATATCCGTGGTTGCGAAACAACTGGGGTAAAGTGACTTTGTTTGGCCACTTTTTTCGTAGTGAGATTTCGTTCGTCAGTATGCCAAGTTCACCGGGACGCAATCCTGTGAGGAATGAAGAACGGCTTGGATTGCATACCGGATATTGGCAATAAGCATGATTGAATTTCACTCCCTTCGCCGCTAGTCGGTCGATGTGCGGCGTGCTCATAGCGTCACGACAGTAGCAAGCTAGTTGAGGCCGCAAATCATCGATGATGATCAATAAAACGTTGAGCGGCTCTTTGCCGAAACCGTCCGGAACCGGGAGTCCAATAAACCCGAACACCAACAGAGCGCGGCACACCATTGCGGATTGGGTCAGATGCTTTTGCATAATAGTCAGTCTCTAGTTGGGAGTAGCTCAAGAATTACTCGGTTAGTAGGTTCTCAGGCCTGCGGAGCTGTCCGGCTCAATCGTTGTCCATGCTGGCCGGGAAATGTTTGTAACGCCTGGAACAGTACTACCGAAGGATAGGAATATACCAAATATGGTATGTTCCCGGTAGTTTTTACTGTGGTTTAAAGGGTCGGGAGAACTGCATGATCCAACCATTCACAAAAGCTGATTTTCTAATTAGACTATATAGTACCGGATTTGGACTACTGCTTGGTCTAGTTCCGCTGAAACGTTCATTTTTCCGCAGTCGTCAGGGCAGATTTCTCAGGCTAATCATGAAGCATCTTCGTATCGCCAAACTGCTGGAGCGCCGGATTCAAAAGGGAGACTACGCGTTGTCCGACATTCCAGCGGAGAGGGATCTCGCGGACGACATCGGCGTAAGCCGAGTCACACTGAGAAAGTCCCTGGAGGAGCTGGAGCGAAAGGGATTGCTCGAACGAGCCCCTAACCGACGATTAGTGCTCACCACGAAAGCGAGGTCAGCAGCAACTGGGCTGCAGATCGCAGTGGTTCTTCCTAGCATAGCTCCGCAATCATTCTCTCCCGACTTGCAATTGTGGCTTTCAGCTGTGGAGAGAATTGCTCGAGACCGCAACGCGCGGGTACGGGTAGTAAATTACAGTCACTGGGACGATCCCATCATCACCGAATCTATTCGTGCTTTCGATGGCGTTTTCCTGGTGACGAGTTCAGATCCGATTCCTTCATGGACCGAAAGCTTACTGAAAGAGGCAACCGGAGTTGTCGCTTTATCCGAAGATCTGACACATTTTGATATTCCATCAATTGTATTGTTTCCTCCTCACTATATTGGCTCGATGCTAACGCGATTGGAGAAACTCGGACACCACCGAATCGATTGCATCAATGTTCAAAGACATAACCTAATAACTGAGGCTCGAATCCGAGAATGGGACAATTGGTCGGGTCAAGACGGTGCACTCGGTGAACTAATCGACAGGCCTTGCAAATCCAACGAAAACATCTTCGAGGCAGGTTTCAAGGTGGCTCGAAAATGGATTCGTTCTATCGAAGAGGAGACTAGCGCAGTTATGTGCGTCACGCTTCCAGCAGCCATGGGCGTGATACGTGCAGCCAACGAGGCGGGTATTTCCGTGGGAGATGAACTTTCCGTTTGCACGATCGACTGCGAGGGCATTGGCAAATACATGAATCCACCTATCGCATCTTTCGAACGCCCTGACCCAATTGATTTTATGGATACTTGTGTCGATTGGTTTATCGCAGGAGGTGACAAGGATAAGTGGAAAGGCCCGATGCTCATGGAACCAAGCAAGCTCAAGATTTTTGATGGTGGATCGATTGGACGAGCAACTCACTCAATCGTCAGCGGTAAGTCTTAGTACCGTTAATAGACGTCTGCCTAGGCATCACTCTTCTCTTTCTTACCTCACCAACTCAGAACGAAACCAGCGCAATGCAAAGGCAAGAGAATAAGAGGAGGGTGCCGCAGACGTCGAATCCCTACCGCCTTGATCATTCGTCAGGTTCTCCGCCTTATTTGGGTGAGCAGAATTACGTTCTCGATCGAATTCTCGGTCTCAACCAACGAATGGAAGAGGCGATCTATCCAGATCGCTGTGCCATTCCACAGATTTCACTTGCCGGCCCCGTTTCTCGCATTTCGTGGGAAGAGGCCAAGGCACTCACGTATCGTCCTGGCAAAATGGGCGATCCCCTCGGCCCGACTTTCGCTACATTTTGGTTTCGATTGAAAGTATGTGTACCGCCAGAGTGGAAAGGGCACCGTGTCGATCTAGCGTGGCTAAGCAATAGCGAGGCCCTGTTGTGGCTAGATGGTCGTTCTATCCAAGGCCTCAACCCGGGTCGGGAAACAGCAAGGTTGATTGAAGAATCCACTGGCGCTGAAGAGCTAACGCTATATGTCGAGGTGGCATGCAATCATCTACTGGGGCCCGATGGAGTTCCCGGTCTCCCATGGCCCGAGCCTACTCATCGTCCGTCTCATTGGCTGCAAACGTGCGAGATCAGACGCTACGACCAGGAAGCATGGGACTTATATCACGATTTACGAGTTCTGACCGAGTTGGTTGCTGATCGTAATCCATCTCAGGAGACAGAAGGCATTGGTCTTGGCAAAACACCCTTAGTACGCCCAGCGCTAGATTCTGCCTGGGCCGGTCGTCTGTTGTATGATCTTAATCAGGTTTGCAACTTACTCGATCCCAGTGACCGGGAGACATGGGGCCCTGCCAGAGACATCCTCGCCGAGTTACTGAGAATCGGCAACGGCGGCTTTGCTCACGAACTAAGTGCAGTGGGACACGCCCACATCGATACCGCTTGGCTTTGGCCTTTGGCGGAGTCTTATCGAAAGACAGTGCGGACTTTCAGTTCCGTCGTGCTGCATATGGATGACTATCCAGAGTTCTTGTTTGCTTGCCCCCAGGCCTACCAGTACTCCTGCATAGAGAGTCAGAACCCAGACTTGTTTCAACGGATTCGCGAGAAGATAGATTCAGGTCAGTGGCTTCCTGTGGGAGGAACGTATGTAGAACCCGATTGCAATCTGCCCTCAGGCGAATCACTTTGCCGACAGTTTTTGTTCGGACAGAAGTACTTTGAAAGCCGATTTGGGCGACGTTGCACTGAGTTTTGGAATCCGGATGTCTTTGGGTACGCAGGACAACTGCCCCAGATCATGTCGTTGGCAGGAATCGATAATTTCTTAACGCAGAAGCTATCCTGGAATAAGTTTACCTCGCCCCCGCATCACACGTTTTATTGGGAAAGCCCCGACGGAAGCCGAGTGCTGACGCATTTCCCACCCGCAGATACCTATAGCGGGACCTGCCAAGTGTCGCAGCTTCGCTACCACGCAGCCAACTATAAGAATTCAGATCGCGGCGCGGATGCTTACTATCTGTTTGGACATGGCGATGGTGGTGGTGGTCCGACGGCTGAAATGCTGGAAAGTTTGCGACGCACAAAAGATCTGCTGGGAGTGCCTCGCTCTAATCAACGGTCGCCTGAGCAATTCTTCCAACGGCTAAAGAACCAAACTCGTTCGATCCCTACGGTAACAGGCGAACTCTATCTTGAGGGTCACCGGGCAACCTATACGAGTCAGGCTTTAATGAAGCGAGGCCTTCGAAAATGCGAAGGTTTGTTGCACGATATCGAACTTGTTGGGGTACTTAGTCAGTACGAGAGCGATGCAAAATATCCGAAGGAGAAGGTAGACAAACTCTGGGAAAAACTGCTGCTCAATCAGTTTCACGACATTCTTCCAGGTTCCTCAATAGCAGAAGTTCACGAACAGGCTCGCACAGATTTTGCCTCGATTCTTGAATATGGCCAGGCACTTCGCGAAGAGTTGCTCAACGGACTTTCACCTAACGATTCGTCTTCTTCAGTCATCACCCCTCTAAACACGACCTCCGTTGCTCGTCGCGAGGTGGTGGATGTTCCCGACCGAGGACCATCCCTGGTTGAATCTCCCCCCTTTGGATTCGGAAGAGTCAAAGCAGATGACGAAGTGATTGAACCTGTATCCGTCGAACTTCACGACGGCAAGCTTCACATCCAGAATGGGATCATCTCAGCCACGCTTACTGAGAATGGCGACCTCCTTGAACTTGTATGCCTAGAGTCGGGAAGGTCGGTATTGAGTTCAGCAGGAAATTCCCTAGTGATGCATGAGGATCGGCCCGTCTTGTGGGACGCATGGGACGTAGATCCGTCAATCCTAGAAACGGGCCGCGTTTGTCAGCCCGCCACCAAGTGCCAGATCGTATCTCCTGGCCCACTCGAAGCGGAGATCCTCTTTGAAAGGCCATTGGGACTTGAGAGTTCTATGTCGCAAACCATTCGGCTGGCTGCCGGGGCACGACGACTTGAATTCCACTGCGATGTGCAATGGCAGGAGAAGCATCAACTCCTGAAAGTCGTTTTCCCCACGACGGTTCGCTCCGATCGTGCAACATTCGAGATGCCGTTTGGCTATGCCGAAAGACCAACACATACAAACACTCTGGCTGATGCGGCTAAGTTTGAAGTCCCAGGACATCGCTGGGCCGATCTTTCAGAACCAAGTTTCGGCCTGGCCTTGCTCACAGATTGCAAATATGGATATAGCGTTTCTGGGAGCGTGCTTACGTTAAGCTTGCTTCGCGCACCTACTTATCCTGATGAGAAATGCGATATGGGCTCGCATCAATTCTCCTACGCCGTGTTGCCGCATCAAGGCGACTGGCGGGAAGGGGATGTCGTTTCAGAGGCAATCACTTTCAATCAGCCGTTGCTGTGGACACAGCGATCTTCGAGTGACGCTGGTCGGTCCCTCTTTGCAGTTGATGGTCGGCTTGTCCTCAATACCGTGAAGCCTGCGGAAAATGGCTCGGGAGTCGTTGTCCGGCTCTACGATCCACTCGGTCAGAGCGACCAAGCCGTACTAAGAACGAGCATGCCTTTTAATACCGTTTGCCGCACCAACATAATGGAAGACGAATTGGAGCAACTTGATTACTCAGTGCGTCAAGATGATGAAGGCAACCAATGGCTTGAGGTCCCAATAGACTACCGGGTGGCAGAAATAATTTGTCTCTACCTACGTTAAAGACTAGTTGAGAAACGTCTCTCGAAATACTCTCATCCTCCAAAAAGACTAATCAACATTTTTCAGTCATTGAAGACGATTTCTAACTACCCCCGAAACAGTTGGCAAGCGCGAGAAATCAGCGCTTAGGTTTCTATAGATGGGTGGCTAGATACAAAGGAGTGAGCCATTTGGCTGCCGACTACCTGAATTGGTTCGACTACGCAGTAATCGGGCTATACCTGTGCCTGCTGATAGCGTTGACCTTCTATCTCAAGAAACTAGCTTCTGCCAGCCTGGAAGATTATCTCGTCGGTGGCCGTTCTCTGCCCTGGTGGATGCTGGGGACATCTGGAATGGCTAGCTATCTCGATGTTGCCGGAACGATGGTGATTGTCTCGTTCTTGTATCTCCTTGGTCCTAGAGGGCTGTTTATCGAGTTTCGTGGCGGAGCTGTGCTGGTGCTCGTGATGATGATGCTGTGGACTGGCAAGTGGCACCGACGTTCCGGTTGCTTGACCGGTGCCGAGTGGATGATCTATCGCTTCGGTGATGGACCTGGAGGTCGGTTCGCACAGCTTGCTAAGGCAATCGCCACGATTGCTTGGGTAATCGGAATGTTGGCTTACCTCACCAAGGCAGTAGGCCTGTTCTTTTCTATGCTTCTGCCTTTTTCCCCCACGCAATGCGCCTTGGTGGTGATTTGTCTGGCAGCCGTCTATACGATGTTCTCGGGTTTCTACGGGGTAGTGTTTACTGACCTATTGCAATCAGTAGTTATCCTCGCCGCCGTGGGGCTCGTATGCTTCTTGGCAATGACACAAATAACCGACGCTGGAGCGTTGGAGCAGCTTTCCACCCAGATCACTGGTAACACCAGTTGGATGTCTGCCGCGCCCCAGTGGAACACAAGCATGCCGACAGGCTACGAGCAGTATCAGCATCTGATTCTGTTTGTCGGCCTCTACCTACTCCGCAATCTTTTCTTCGGTCTTGGTACAGGTGACGATCCCAAGTATTTCGGTGCTCGAACCGACGCCGAATGCAGTAAGCTCTCTTTCATGTGGACATGCCTCATGTCCGCCCGATGGCCAATGATGATGAGTTTTGCCGTGCTGGGGCTAGTGCTGATTGGCAATTTATTTCCTGATCAGTCGGTCATTCAAGACGCTTCTGTTCTCATCAAGAACCATGCACCAGAGGTCAACGAAGAGAGTTGGCAGGAATACACCTCAGGCCTCATCAACTCGCCGGAGCAGTTGGACCCCCAGTTCATCGAGCAGTTGCAAGCATTGTTAGGAGAGCAATGGAAAGAAAAAGTGCTGCTGATCAGTTATCACGGTACTGTGAATCCCGAACGTATTCTGCCGGCCGTCCTGCTGCTAGTTATTCCTGCCGGTCTGCGCGGCCTAATGATCGTTGCCTTGTTGGCTGCATCCATGTCTACATTCGATTCAAATGTAAACATGACAGCTGGGCTCTTCGTGCGGGACATCTATCAAAAACATCTCCGACCGACGGCGGGGATTCGTGAGCTATTGTTTGCAACCTGGATATTCATCGCAGCCATCGTTGTCATCGGCTTTGCCTTTGCCTATAGCATAAAAAACGTCAATGAAATCTGGGACTGGATCATCATGGGTTTGGGTGGAGGCATGATGATGCCCATCATATTGAGGCTGTACTGGTGGCGTTTTAACGGGGGCGGTTTTGCTATTGGAATGATCGCGGGAATGATGGCTGCTTTTCTACAGCGGCTACTTTATCCGGAACTCTCCCCGCATTTTCAATTGCTCGTCGTGGGGTCGATTGGGCTTATCGCTTCAGTTCTCGGTGCCCTGTTCACACCACCGACTGACCCAGCTGTGCTACGCAATTTTTATCGGACAACGTGGCCCTTCGGCCTATGGAGTCACTTGAAGGCAGAACTGCCCGATGATGTGCGAGACCAAGTGACCGCGGAACATCGACGCGATCTCACAGCGGTACCATTTGCATTGACGTTTCAGGTCATGCTCTTCCTGACACCCATGTTGGCCATAGTCCGCAATTGGGAAGGATTCACAATTTGCTTAGCTATCGGAGCCACAGCCTTTGTTGGCTTGTACCTGGTTTGGCTAAGACACATCAACGACCCGCCACCGTCCATGGAAGGCACTTAATCTCAGCCCTAGAGTCTCAAGATGGGCTTAGTCACAGAAGAGTCATGTCGCGCGGCGTCACTTAACTCCCAGGCTGCGTCGGAAACACAAGCTCGAAGCTTGACAGCTAGACCAATATTGGTATACTCAAGATTCGGGCTACGCTTCTAGAATTTTGGAGAAAAGAGAAAGCTCTTCTCCAAGTCTGTCTAAGTAAGTGGGAGTCGTACCCCGTAGCTCAACTCTCTCAAAATGTATCTGAGGATCCGTAAGAATTTCTGGACCGCAATGAAATGTCGTTGCCGCAAGTTCGGAACCTCTTCCTAAAACTAGAATTATGACGCGGTCATAAGCGAACATAGGCGTGGAATGAGCAAGTCCGTCAAGCGACTCACCTTCGAAGCTCTTGAGGCTCGCCAGTTACTGGCTGCCGATCCGATCATTACGGAGTTCATGGCGTCTAACGACGATACGATCGAAGATGGCAATGGTGCGACGCCCGATTGGATCGAGATTTACAACAATGGCGACCAGAGCGTCAACCTTACTGGATATCGGTTAACCGACGATCCACTGGACAACAACAAATGGTTATTTCCCAGCGTAGTCTTAGGAGAGGGCGAATTCTTAACGGTATTTGCCTCTGGAAATAATACGCCAGATTCAGCTGGCTTTTTGCATACCAACTTCTCGCTTGCCGCTGGAGGGGAGTATGTGGCACTCATTAACCCCAGCGGTACAGTGCTTTCAGAGTTCGGGGCAGGTGGAACCAATTATCCAGCTCAAACCAGTGATGTCTCGTATGGTCTAGCTTTCGATTCCGATCCGACAAATCCTGTCAATCCTAACAGCACGGCTCGCTATCTGATTCCCACAGACAACTCCGTTGACGCAACTTGGACGAGTACTGCTTTTGACGATTCTCTCTGGGACCTCGATTCGATCAGCATGGGTTACGAGACCTCTAGTACAAACTACGCGAATCTCGGATTGCTCGATACGCCCATTGATCCTGGTACCACAACGGTCTATGTACGTGCGGATTTCACCATCACGAACCCCGACACGTTATTAGATAAACTTCAAATGAAGTATGACGATGGGTTCATCGCATACATCAATGGTACGCGAGTCGCGAGTGCCAATGCCCCTGCGACGGGGGTCTACAATTCAGTTGCTACTGCCGATCATCCTGATGGCCAGGCTGTTGTTTATGAAAACTTTGACCTCAGCAGCTACTCCCATTTGCTGAACCTAGGTACCAATTCACTTGCCATACATGCACTCAATCGTAGTCCTAGTTCCGACATGTTGTCGGTGCCAAACCTGCTTCTCACCTCAGGCGGCCCTATTGACCCGCCCCTGATTGGGCAACTAGAAGCCCCCACGCCTGGGTTGCCCAACACAAACCTTCGCGCCTCGGATGTCAGTTTTTCAAGAGTGGGGGGCGTGTTTGTTGGCTCATTCCAATTGTCGATGACCGCTTCTGCGGGTGAGACAATTTATTACACCACCGACGGCACCAATCCCGACTCGAATTCACAGATATATACCGGCCCAGTTACCGTCAACGCCACTACGCAAGTGCGAGCAAGAGCCTATGGTTCTGCCGGGCAGGTTGGGCCAATCCTCACGGCAACCTATGTCCAGTCCACCTCATCGGTGGCAACTTTCAATTCAGATCTACCGGTGATTGTGTTAGATAATTTCAATCAAGGGGTCCCGGACCGCGAGTTCCAAGATTCATCTTTCGCTTTGTACGATGTCGACCCTGGCACGGGACGAAGTTCACTTACGAACCCAGCCGACATTACTTCAGTCATCGGCCAACACAAGCGCGGCAAGAGTACATTTGGCAGTCAAGATGACAAACCAAATCTGCGAATCGAACTGCGAGACGAATTTGGTGCAGATCAGAATATCTCGCTGCTAGGTTTGCCTTCAGAATCAGACTGGATTCTCTACGCACCTTGGACCATCGACCGTGCGATGGCTCGCCATGCTTTGATCTACGACCTAAGTCGTCAGACAGGTACCTGGGCTCCTCGGACGCGTTTTGTCGAAGTCTATTCGAACTTCACCGGGGGAACACTTTCGGATAACGACTATCGCGGCGTTTATGTATTGATGGAAGTCATTAAGCGTGACGATAGCCGAGTTGATATCTCCGAACTTACGCCGACTCAGAATTCGGCACCAGAGATTACAGGTGGTTACATATTGCAGATCGATGAAGAAGCACCCGATGGCGACCCAAATGACGAAAGTTGGTTAACATCTCGCGGGACGAATGCCACGGGCGGCTACTTCAACCACAGTGAGCCTGAGCGACTCGACCTGACCTTGGCCCAGCGCGACTACATTCGCGATTACGTGCAAGACGCCGAAGACGCGCTCTACGGACCAAACTTCACGGATTCGGTGTTAGGCTATGAGGCTTACTTTGACGTCGATGCTGCTATCGATTTTCACATCTTCAATGCCTTTTCCGGAAACCCGGATGCATTCCGCCTAAGTACCTATTTGACGAAAGACCGGGGCGGAAAGTTAACCTACGGTCCTCTCTGGGATTTCGATCGGGCGATGGGCCCCGACGAAGACGATCGAACAGAAGATCCCACAAAGTGGATGGTCGATGAGCAGTACCACTGGGTTCGCTTCTATCTGGGGCGGATGATGCAAGATCCCGACTTCGAGCAGCTTTGGGTCGACCGCTGGAACGAATTGCGGCAAACAGTGTTTTCCAATGCCAACTTGGAGGCCACCTTGTTGGGATTAACCGATCAGTTGACTGAATCGCAAGTCAGAAACGAAGCACGGTATCCCGGCCCTGCCCCCAATGGTGGTCCGCTGGCCGATCCGGGCCTTACTGGTTGGGAAGGGGAAGTAAGCCATCTGAAGAACTGGCTCATCGCTCGTGCCAATTGGATCGATACGCAGGTAATCACCGCACCTGCGTTCAGCCCCAACCCTGGGAACGTCACCGTCAATTCGCAAGTTGCTCTATCGTCTCCAGGGTCGAGCATCTACTACACGCTCGATGGGAGCGATCCCAGGAACGAAGGTGGTGGAATCAAGCCGGGGGCAATTCTCTACACGGGCCCAATTTCAATTACACAATCAACACAGATAACTGCCCGCGCGAAAGGCACAGGTGACTTCTTCGGTGGTTGGAGTGGGCTATCTCAGGGCCTATTCTCAATTGAGGTTCCCGCAGACGCTACGAATTTAAGAATTACGGAACTTCAATATCATCCTGCCAATCCGACACCAGCCGAGTTGGCTATTGTTCCAGGTGTTGAGGACAACGACTTTGAGTATATCGAGTTGCACAATCCGACCCTCGATTCGATCAGCCTCAACGGCGTAAGATTTATTGATGGTATTGACTTCGATTTCACCACAAGTAGCGTTACCTCTCTGGGCCCTGGTGCGAGCGTTGTAGTAGTCGAAAACCTCGCTGCTTTCGATGCTCGCTATGGGAGCAGCATGCTGATTGCTGGTCAGTATACGAATGACTTCTCGAACGGAGGCGAGCAAGTGATCCTCGTCGACGAAAACGATGCGATCATTCACGATTTTATTTACTCCGATGATGCACCATGGCCTACTGTTGCCGATGGCAGTGGGCCGTCACTGGAAGTTGTCAGCACGACCGGTAACTATGGAACTTCCGCAAATTGGCGAGTCAGTTTCGCTAGCCAGGGTACACCGGGCACGCAAACGCAACATCTGTCAGGCGACTTCGACTCGAGTACAGTTGTTGATGGGCTCGACTTCCTGTTGTGGCAACAAAACGCAGCTGTGGGCAATCTGGCTGATTGGGAAACGACTTACGGCACATCCGCTAACAATGCTGCCTTATCGGCATTGGTACAGGCTCCATCTGACAACCAGATTGCTGAATCTTCGTCACTATCTAAGCAAGGCTCCGAAGATTCGATTTCACAGATAGTATTCCTGTCGACGAACTCCCCGACACCAGTGCATTCTTCTGAAGACGATACGGAAGACAATACGTTTGTGTCGAATCCGCATGACCCTGGGCATTTCCAGGAGAATACCGATGCAGCACACGCCGATCCACGAACAGTCAATCGTTCGCACCCCGCCGTGAAAGCTTTATCTACAGATGAAAACGGGGATTCTATTCCCGACGCATCGTGGGATTCGGCTTTCGATGCGGGGTATGAATTTCACAATGATATTGAATAGATCCTGATTGCTGAGACGACAAGATTCTAATTCCTCAAACCCGTCGCAATGAAACTATAAACGATAACTGACCTCTCACCCTGTTCACGATTCATATCGAATTACTGCTTCTCTGCCAAGAACAGTGTAAGCCGCCTTGGACGTTGTCGATCCTCAATGGGCCCTAGCTGTACTCATACACACTCCGCTCGAAGAATTGCTATGAAGTCGCTAAGAATTGCTCCAGCTCGGAACGCCGTTCAAACTGGATTTACGTTAGTCGAGTTGCTGGTCGTGATCGCCATTGTCGGTGCGCTGGTGGCTCTACTGTTGCCGGCCGTTCAGGCGGCGCGAGAGAGTAGTCGACGTTCAATCTGCCAGAACAACTTGCGTCAAGTTGGTGTGGCTGTATTGAATTTCGAGAGCCAGCGTGGAAAGTTTCCGCCTGGCAAGCTGTGGTCGCGGCCACGAGATGACCCGTCAACATTCGACTACTCCTGGTCCAGCATTTTGCTGGATTACGTAGAACAACAGCAACTGCACGACCTCATCGATTTTAGCATTCCACTCACAGATCCCGTAAATCTGCCGGCCACGAGCATTGTGCTACCGATCTATCTTTGTCCCAGCACGAGCCGTATTGAAGAACACCGCGACGCCGACGGTCGACTAATCAACTTGTCAGGTCAAGCCGGCGAAGGGTTGGGTTGTATCGACTACCTGGGAATCTCTGGGCCCGCCAAAGACAAGAAGAACCCGACAAGTAATGTCGACTATGGCAGCCAACGTGGGATTCTGCTGGGAACGAAAGGATTGCCTGATGGCAAGCAGCTAACTGAACCGCCGACTGTTACCATCGGCAAGATTACTGATGGGCTTTCGAACACTATATGTATTGTGGAGTGTACGGGTCGAGGTGTAGACATTAAGAAGAGTGGAAAATTAAGTCTTAATGGAGCTTGGGCATCGGGAAGCAACATTAGCCATATCAACAAAGGCGTCAATACCCATGAACCTCCCAAGGCTTGGGAAGACGAACGTATATTCTCAGAACATCCCGGAGGTGCCCACTCACTAGCTTGTGATGGCTCAGTACATTTCTTAAGCGACGAATTAGATCCAACAATCATCCTCTCGCTTTGCTCGCGAGATGGCGAAGAGACTGTTGCTCCGAAACCATTTTAGCAAAATCCACTACCATTCAGCCCAGCCCCGTGGCTCTGCCTAAAGACTAAAGTGAATTCAACCTCGACCAATGCTCTCCAGTCGATACAGCCAGTCAGCCTGGCTGAATTGGATGGTGTCACACTCATGAATCGCGTTGACACAAAGTACGTGTTTAGTGAGGAAGATTTACCGACTTTGCTTGAAAACATCCGTCCAGCCTACCGAGCCTTGTCTTTCGACAATACTCACTATACTTGCTATTCGAGTCTCTATTTTGACAGCCCTCAATTCGACTGTTACTTACAGCATCACAACGGCAGGCTTAATCGCCATAAGTATCGGATGCGCGAATATCATTCGACAGGCGATTGTTTCTTTGAGATCAAACAAAAAAATAATAAAGGGCGGACAGTCAAAAGCCGGATGGCAATTCCTGCAATCGAAGAATCATTTTCCGAAGACGCCCAGGACTTTTTGAACAATCAAGTTGGGAAAGGCCTCGATCTGAAGCCTAAGCTATGGACCAAATTTTCCCGCATCACTCTTGTCGACGCAAATTGTACGGAACGAGTTACACTCGACTGCAACGTTGAGTTTCGTACCGACCAACGTCTGTGCAAACTCCCTGGGGTAGTGATCGCAGAGGTAAAACAGAAAAAAGATTCGCGTCACTCCTCGATTCGCCAGCAGCTTCGCATTCACAAAGTGCGACCGCTCAGGGTAAGTAAGTACTGCCTGGGCACCCACTTGCTTAACCCGGAACTTAAGTCGAACCGATTCAAGTCAAAGTTAAGAGCCATTCAGAAACTTGCTTAAGAGAGTAAAACCGCTATGGAGTTTCTCGATATCCCCCTGTACGACGACGACATCCTCAAGTTGCTCGTGCGGTTTCTAATCAATGGTTTCTTCCTGGCTCTTATCGTACGGGGTGTCTATTACAAGAACTCCGGTATCAAAGATTATATTTTCGGTTACTGCATGCTCAACGTGCTCGTCTTCTTTATCTGCTTCACTTTGAAGAAGTTTGAATTGGACTTAGGCATGGCGCTCGGGCTGTTCGCTATCTTTGGCATCTTACGGTACCGCACGGATCCAATTCCGATTCGGGAAATGACCTATCTGTTCATAGTCATTGGCATCGGAGTGATCAATGCCTTGGCAAATAAGAATATGAGCTATGCAGAAATCTTCGTGACGAACGGTCTGATTTTCGGATTAGCCGCTTTTCTGGAACAAACACCACTGCTACGCCACGAGTTGGAAGAGAAAGTTCGCTACGAGAACATTGAGCTTATTAAGCCTGAAAAGCATAAAGAGCTGATTCAGGACTTGGAGGCCCGCACAGGGTTAAAGATTAGCCGCATCGAGCTGGGCGAAATCGATTTCCTGAGCGACACTGTTCGACTTCGAGTCTTCTACTTTGCCCATGACCAGGTGCAAGCTGGTTCCCCTGGCAACGTAGAGCGAGCTAGTTGGCGACGGTAGTTATGCCAGATTCCCCTGGAGTAGACCAACGTGAAGTCTCGATAAGTGTCTGATAGAATGGCCGGGAACGGATTCGAACCGAGTGCGGAATTTTCTAGAAGCGATAGCATTAGGCTTATGGATGAAGCAGAAAAGGCGATGCACTTTAATGCTAGCCTTTATTTCGTTACTTGGCTCCTTTCAAAATGTAGACCACCGCAAACTTTCGTACTTCGCTTGGATCATAAGCGGGGTGAAGATTCATGTAGCCGGCCTGAAGACTCAAGCTTAAGATTTTGAACTCGCGCGAAACAGGAGTGTGTTCCGCAAGTTGAATTGGTAAATCGGAGCGAATATCGAGTCCCACGAATCTGGAAAGCGCTGATAGCTAAAAAAAAGGGGGGGGATTTGCAAATCGCAAATCCCCCTTTCGAGACTACCTATTTGTTAGAACAATGCGCAACATCGCAACTGTCACGGCAGAGTCCTCGGGAACAGTGAGGCTCTGGGTCGTGCCTTACCTCCAGAGGGTCTGCTATCCCAAACCCCCGGTGACTGATTTCGTAGAGGCTTTCTCCGGTAGCGGTGGCCACCGCTCTATCGATATCTAGCTGAGTCATTACGGTTCTCCTTTGTTAATAAAAAGAGGCGGCTACCGTTCTCGGTAGCCGCCTCACTGTTAGAAATTTGACATGAAGCGGATCTCACTTGGAGTCCGCCAACTGTGGTTAAGTTTCAGAGTCAACCACGCTCAACTCACTAGCCAGCAAGTTAAGCGTGAGATCAGCATCAACTGGCTGAGTGCGCAGATAGCGCACGAATTGATGCACCAGTAGCCCTGCGGCTATATTAGCCGAGTAGATGGTGCTACGTGCCGTACAGCGGCCGACTTGTGCTTCCTGTTCACTAAACAGTGTCGTCGGGTAGTGGTCACGACTAACCAGGTCGGTCGTTACCAGAACACGCATCGTCTCGCCGAGCATCCGCCCATCGCCCCAGAACTGTATGCGGCTAGCGACGGAGCGCCAGATCGCTTGACGCACACTAATCGAATCGACGCAACAAAACGCCACCTCGGCTACATCCAGTCGCGACCGAAAACGATCCTGGACTTGAATCACCTCAATGTCCGCGTCCAGTAATGCAATGGCTTCTGCAGTCGCTGCGACCTTCGCCCGATCGATGTCACTGGCCAGATAGCCTTGCGTGGTGACATTGGTCGCATCCACCACGTCATGATCTACAAGCTGTAAATGGCGAACACCAAGAGCCGCCAGTTGCAATGCGACTTGGCGGCCAATAGCGCCCGCGCCGATTACCGTCACCAGCAGTGTTTTCAACTTATCTGCTGGAACCAATTCCTGTTGCCTGATAAAACGGTCCTCGTTAGTAGTCGGCATGACTTGCCTCCTGTGGGAATTCCGCTGGATCCACGTAGTCGAGCCAAGCGTCGTAGTACAAGTCGACAGGCCAATCGTCTTGGTGCAAGAGTTTGCCATCGAGCCAATCCTCGGCATCCCAGTTGATGACCGACCCCTGCTCGGCAGGCCACGGGTCGGTGAGACGCCTACCCTCAGAATTGAGCAGCGGCTGACTCCGCTTGCCGACGACCGGCTGAACTTTCCTGCGGACGCACCGCTCGTACTCCGCCTGCCATAGCTCATGCTCGGAGCCAGCGAACGACAAGCTATAGTCGATCTCGACGGCTAGCTCTATCTCTGCCCCCGGCCCCATGTGATAGCGAAGCCTGGCGTAGGCCTGACCGTCACGAGCGAGGATAAACATCACCGCCCAGTCCGCACCGCCAAACACTCTGCTAAAGGTCTCTTCGTCAGTCGTACTAGGCTGAGCCGAACTACCCGGATGGGTATGAATCCAGACCCGCGCAAATTCTTCCGGTTGTCGACCTTGGTCGACCTGGCCATCGAAAAAATCCGCGACCGCCGAGTCCTCCAGTTCAACTTCCACCACACTGCACCGCTGGTCAACGAGCACCACATCCTCGATCAACAAGAGATCCTCGGAGCAGGCGATCCCGAAACCGCCGATTTCGGTATCCCCTGCATCACGGAGATACTGCAGCTTGGCCCAGGCGGTGGGAGAGAACCGTAGAGACGGATTTGGTTGACTCTTGATTTTCTTCATAGCATTCACCACACCCTTGCGTCTGGGATTAAACAACTGTTACAGACCTGCTCCAGACAGCCTGAGCAGGTTTTAAGGCACTTCGCGCAAAACGGTTCCTCGCAGCGGCCACAGGATCGAAGGCACTGATGGCAGTGTCCTTCTCCACAACTCGAGCAAGTTGCTTCACACTCGTAGCAAAGCCACGACTCGCAGTCTGAGCAGCCATCCCCCTGCTCAGGGTGCACTAGCACCCCACAGCCATGGCACGGCTGACTGTCCCAGTTAGAGAGCTCCATATAAGGGCTCTCGTCGTTGTAGGTCCGCAGTACACCGGCGATTAGCTGAAAGAAGTCGAGCAAGCGGCCCTCAGCGAGGGCGCGATTGATCGCCAGCCGGCCTTCGCCCTCGCACAGCAGCTCATTTAGCACATGCGGATGGGTCACCTCTTCACAAGAGGCGGCCGGATTGGGCTCCAGAGCCACGACGCGATATGCCGGGGTGTCATCGAGGCGACCGAGGTCCAACCTAATCTCGAAGGGCCCCAGATAGATGCCGTTTAGCTCGATCGGCTCAGTACTAATCCTTAGTTGGTGATGAGACGATTCGTACTTGACCGTAGCGAATTCTCTAGTTAGTTCGGTCAGGTCTCGGTAGACGTCTCGATAGCTGCTCGAGCGGAGACTAGTCGCTGGCTGTTCTTCCGCTTGCTGCAGCTCAGTGAGCTGCGATACGAGGGTGCCTAGAGCCCCGTGAAATTCTCGAGCCAGTCGATCCGCTGCCAGGATCCAGTTGCGGCACCTGGCCCTCTGGGAACGCTCCAGCAGTTTGAGAGCTCTGTGCCAGCAGCTGCCAGGAAGCTCGGGCCAGCGCTGCGGCTCGTGCCGTTGGACCAATGCCTGGTGGATAATAACCACCGCTCGGGCTAGTGAACTAATGTGTCGATTCATCGAGTCGAGTCTCCTTGTTGAGGAAGGGTTCAAAAAAACGAGGGCCACCAGGCATGACTGCCCAGTGACCCACTTGGAAGAGTCGCTTTGTAGATCTATTGCTTATTTAGCAGTGTGCACCGTGGATCTTGGTGGGAGTGATCGAGACCCGGTCTCCTTCGCAGAGAATCTGCCCCGAGGCGGCATGTTGCCGATTGACCCGGATGAGATAGTCTCTCGAGTTGGACGACCCCACTTGTCGCTCAAACAGTTCTCGCACCGTGGTGCCATGGGAGAGGTCCAAGTAGTCGGCAAAGCCACCTCCGTCGTTGTTGATCACCAAGACTTTCATATTCGTACTCCTTTTCAAAAGTCAGAGGGGTAAACAGACGCTACCTACACCGGTAACGCCCGATAAAACACAAAGAACTCGCCCATAGAGAGTGAGAGTTAGGCGATGAGAACTAGCTATCAACTCTCGGGTGAGCCTTCATCCGAGAGCTCGTCGTTTAGAGATTGTTCGTCCGGAGGGTTGCCACCTTCTGCAAGCAATTGGCTATCCGATTGCAGCAGTAGTTGCGACTCGCCAACAAGCTCTTCGACGAGCAGGCTACTGAGCTCAGCCTGCGACACATCTTCGCCGTGGGCTCGAAACAGGGCCTGCCAACAGAAACCTAGTAGGAGACAAACGACGACCACTGCACCAACTGTTGGAATCATCGATATAAGAAGCGAGTCGCTGCGCCGCTCTCGCTGCAACTGGTCCCACGAATTATCAAGTCGAATTCGTTCCGTCTGTAAATCTCGGTGCACGCCAATTATTTCGGTTCTAGACTGGGCATCTGCTTCGACCAGCTGCCGCGTACCCTCGGCTACTTCCCTTTGCAGCTGGGCCATCGACTGATTCTGCTCGGCCTGTCGATCGGCCGCTTCCCGGACGACGCTACTCACTCGATCACCACAACAGCCGGTAAGCCAAAGTGTCATCAGGGTAGTTGTCATCAGCTTGGTTACTATAAGTTCATTCATGGTTCCGCCAATGTTTTAGGATCAAGTTCAACAGTCGAGTGAGCGCCTTTCGCAGGCGGACTTCTCGACACAAGGCAAAGATCGCCGCCGCTAACCCTAGGGCTAGCACGGTGCAGAGCATCTCGAACATAGAATCTCCTTGGAAAACCGTAGTTCGACCCGCTATGGTCCGCTACGGCGAGAATGGTGTGAGAAAGAAACGGCTCGGCGAGATCACCGAGCTATCGAGAGAGTGAAAGCCCTAAAAGCTAAACCTTCACCATATCTTTATGACGCAAAATCGCGGTGGGTTTAGGACGCGAAAACGAATACCTAGCACCAGCTGCAAACCAATGCCAATCGCTCGCTACGCGCTTACGTCTTATCTACGACGATTTTCACTACTACTTCCTGTGCCATCTGGTCCGCCTAGTTGCTCTCGCACGGCATCTACCGCTATCTGTCTGGCGATTAATTGAACTAGTTTGCCGAGAGGACGATCCGGTTCCCAAATAGCCCTTGTCGCCTTGGACGAATCCTTCGTGGGTTTCGTCTGCCGATTCGAATGTTTCATTGTTGACGTACCTCCATAAAAAAACCCGCGTGGCCTGGCCAACACGGGTGCGAAAACTGATTAACGAATACTGTAGTGGTCAAGCCTATCAGCTCGGCCAGTCTTTTGGAAAATCTACTAACGGTTCGAACCGGTACCGCTTGTGTTTGTGGCGCCGCAAGCGACTCCGCCCTGCTGGCACTTCCTTGACGGGAACATACCCGTCAGTCAGGCCTGCTTTGATCATGCGGCGGTGTAGTTTCTTGGCCCGTTGGACCACCGGCTGGGTAACACCAACCTGCGTGGCGATTTCACGCTCCTTTAGGTAATTCTCGCCTTGCGATAGCTCCCAGATCAGCTGGCGATATCGTTCCGGTTGCGGTGGATCGATGAGATTTACGACGAACTCAGCCGAATAGTTTGATCGGACCGGCTTGCAATCGGCGAGCTTCTCTCGCAATACGGCGCTTCCACCGCTCTGAGCGAGAGCTTCGGTAAGATTATCTAGCTGACGCTTGGCATCAGTAATCTCCCCACCTAACTGCCGGTGCCGTTGGTTGCGAGTCGATAGAACCTGCTCAGTTTGCCTCTCGACAGTAGCCGCCAACGCTGCGTCGTAGCCAGGCAACTGACCGATCGCTGCTGCAATCGCCCCTACCAACTTCTCACCAGCAATGTTGAGATTCAAGCTGACAGAGTTCCAGCATCGATAGCTAGCCGCACCGCTACACACTAGAGTACGTCGATCTTTCTTGCCCTGGCAAGTCATGATCCGGCCACAGACGCCACAGCAGACCTGCTGGGCCGGCCACTGGGTCCGCTTTTTGGGAACGCCTTTGCGTGGATCAGAAATCCCTTCTTTAGCGCGACGATGGTTTTCATTGCGCACTTTGAGCAGCTCGTTCACTTCGTCAAACAGATCAGGCTCTAGGAATGCCAAATGCGGGCACTCACGAGTCCGGAGCATTTCAGGCGGTGCTGCCACGGCTCGATACTTGCCCGACTTGTTGACGCGCCTGCTCATCTTGCGATTGCGCTCGCGGAGACCCTTTAGGAGTGGATTCCGTGTGACCCGGCCTACCATCGTGCCATCCCATTTAGAACCCCTGCATAGTGGACCGACGGGCACTCCCTGCTCATTAAGCCAGTCGGCGACTTCCGCAAAGGAAGCACCTCCCTTGAGTTTGTCGAACCACTCGCGATAGATCGGCTCGGCCCCAGGGTCCTTACTCATCGCATCGTCAGTCTTACTACCAGGTTCTTTACGGTACCCGTAGATGAGGTGCTGGCACATGCCGCCCTGATCGAACAGGTTTTGGTGGCTCCGCTGGATACGCTTTGAAGTATCAGCGTTGTACAGCTCATGACGCATAAAACTAAATCCTGCCGACATTTGCCAATTGGCTCTTCCGGTATCGACGTCTCCATGGACGGCAATCACTCGAGTATCATGGTCCCGGCTAGCTCACAGAAACTTTGGGCATGGTAACGCCGGGAGATACGGCTGAGATCTTCACAGAGGACGAGATCGATGTCGCCGTTTTCGACTGCCAGTTCGGCTTCGTGCAATTCCTGCCGCTCAACGTCCTCTCCGCTGCCCGTGCCGGCGATCACCTGCACTTCGACAGGACCCGACCAAATCTGCTGTAGATAGGCTCGCAAGCGAGCTTCTTGGTCAGCGTTCGAATCTTCTCGTTGTTTACCCTCGCCAGGACTACTGACGCGGCAAATCATTAGTACGTTGAGAATGTTGCCATTCTTCGGCGAAAGAGGGGGATCGATAAAGGACATACTGCATCTCCTTTTGCGGAGATGCCGAGCCAAAACCTGATTGGCACAGTGTGCCAATCAGGGTGATAGTTCCTGAGACCTCGTGATAACTGTTGAATACAGCTGATACACCGCAACTTATTACAGTTAAATGACTTTGCAACGCAAAGTGCCATCTTGCAATGCGTTACGATGAGCCGCGCCGCGACTTGATAAGTCGCCGGGGGCCTATGCCCAACATATCACAATGGCCGAAGTCTTGCTTCGATGCAGGCTCATTCAGCCTATCGGTAGGGAATGTAGATGTCGACTCGCGTGCATCCGCAACACGAGGATTGCACCGGCCGATATCGAGCAGGCTCGCGCTTCGAGAGCCCGATGGTTGCTCCGAAGACAGCGGCTTGCCGGAAACGCGTTGGCCGAGTTTGCTGACGCTCCCGATTGGCAAGAAGACGATACTGAACGGCCTTGCTAAGACCTACAGATCTCGGCGGGCTCGATGGTTGCTCGATAGGAGGCGTCTGAACTTGATAGTCGTTGGCGTCTAGCTCTGCTTGCTCCTGGGGTGGCTGTTCGCGAAGCGGCGCGCCCGCGGGTTGCCGAAGTGGATGACGTTGAAATCGCCAGACCGCTTGCCTTCCCAACCCTGCCGGCAATTGAGCTTCGACTTGTGTTTCGATTTCCGAAACGCTCGAACCGCCGCCTCCGCCAGCGCCAGTTGCCTCGCCTTCGCAAATCAGCGGCAAACCCGAGAAGGGTAACTCAGCGGGCTCATTTTCTGCTGCCAACGCTGCCCGTTCGGCTTCGTCTAGCTTGCCGTTTCCATTTCTATCGAACCTTAGCAACTCCTGTGCGTAGGAATTAGTAGACGCAGGCTTCTGGCCTTGAGCCTGGTCTGCCAAGATCACAAACGCCATGGCAGTGGCGAAATTTAACGCGGCTCGTTGCATTGGTGAGATGAACCTTGCTGTGGGATAAGGCGTCCAATTTGATAGACGAATTGCCCGTGCCCTAAGTTTCATATTTTCTCGGACTATTGGCGAGAGCAGGAATTAGATAAGGAACGAGATAACGCAAGCAAACCAATGTCAGCGGCAGGTAGGCCAGGTTACCGAGAGCAACGTAAATGGTTCACCTGCAACCAGTTTGCTCATTCAATTGCCACGTATTTAAGCACTGATTGCCGGAGAATAATGCTGTCAGTGGCTTCCCTAGCAGTTGGCGGTTGATATTGCCCAGATATTCAGAATTTTGTAAATCGGCATACCATTTGCTCGATGGTAGGCCGATGAAAGAAGCAAATACCGCGACCTAGTGATCAAGGGTCGCGGCAGCTGCACCCCACCTTCACGTCCTAATCGATCGAGCGAATTTTTGTTCCTCGATTACCAGGACTGCTGAGACCGATTCCCACCAGTCGACTGCTAAGTCGACGATTCAGCGAACATATAGAAAAGGGCAGAAACAATTATGACTGAAAAGAACACCAACTCTGATGTGCCTGAAAAGGGCAACCCTAGCAGTGAAGCACTCGAAAACTGTGAGCAGCTTGTTTGGATGTATCTGGACGATGTACTCCCAGAAGAAGAGTTGCCTAAGCTGGAAACTATGCTTCAGGAAGACGAGAGCTTTATAAGAGTCTATCTGGATTGTGTGCAACTTCATGGAGACTTAGGGCAGCATTTCCAACCTTCTCAGCCTCTCAAGCTCGAAGGATTGCCTGAGTCGCCCGTACTGGGCTCGTTGATGAATGGGCTCACAGACACCACCAACGGTCCACCGGTGGCCTGAGAAAAGAACAGACAGCTTGTTTCGCGCAAGCTAACGATTTAGGCTTTGTAGCCTTCGCGATCTGGGGTCCGTATCTCACCTCCCTCCACGATACCCCAGATCGCTTTTTTATGCGCGGCACGCAGCGACAATTGCGTTACGTTCTGCAGCGTGAGTCTTCCGAGATACTCGTATTAAAACGTGGTGTCGGTAGTCGAAAAACGGGGACTGGCTCGACGTTTGCAGCCGGCTTGTGCCCTGAGCAAACGTCGCATCGTCGTGCCTGCCCCCCTTATTCGACGGACCTCAGCGCCGCTTAGAAGGGACAAGAGCTATCGCTAGAACGCGCAACGAATGGTCAAGCGACAAATTGCGATCGCGAGCCAGTTCTCTTTTAAAGACCACCCTGCTCAAGAGCATTAAGAGAGAGAGCTCTCGGCTGAGCTATCGCTCACTGAGGACAAGTGTTCGTTAAGAAAATCGGGCAGGTCGCCTTGATGGAGGTGCTCCGTATCGACAAACCTGAGCTTGACCTGATCACGCTCCTCGCCATTGGTGGAGATCGTTCGCTCCGCCCCGAGGTCAGCAATGCGTCCGGTTGCAAAAGCACCGGTCGGCCCGTTGAGAACCAACTCCACGGAGGCCAATCGTTTGGTGTGAACCACGGCCCAGGGTTCTCGTTGAGAGGGAACCATGACGTTCACCACCTGTTGATTGTTCCATAAGAACTGTGCCCCCTTGTCACCCTTGACCGCGCCGTTTTGCTCGGCGAATTCGTTCGCTGCATCGGCCAGCAATTCGAGCAGCTCCTCAAGAACCTCAGCCGACCATTCGGGGCGCTTCCCGGGCGGGAATCCTTTGCGGGCCAGATGCCACTTGCGGCCCAGCACTTTCCAGGGCATCACATCTTCCGGATTCGTTTCGATCCGTTGGGTGAATTTTCCGAAGCCTTGGACCGCCTTTTCCAGAAAACTCCAGAACTCCGGCGTATCGATTTCCTGCCAATCGTAGGCGCGGATTTCCACTTCCTGGAACGGACCACGCAGGTTCTTGCACTTCACGCGTGGCCCACGTCCGTAGGCTTCGATCTCGGCGATATCGTTCAATGGCTTGAGATTCAGGGCCACCATAAGCTGGTCGCGTTGGAAGGTTTTCTTGGCCGTGCGAAATTTCATTTTCAAGAGCCACGGCTCGGCGGTAATCGCGTGGAAAAACCAGCCATCGCTTTTCTTGGGGGCCGCAATCTCGACGATCGTCTTACTATCCCAGTTGGTCGCACTGAACTCGCCCAACTCTTGGATCTTTCGCTCGACGCGATCCAAAATTTTGCCATCCCATTGGCAAGGACCTCCAGCTCGATTTACCCGGTCCTGCGTATGCCAGCGGCGACCATCGATCTCCCAGGGCATCTTGATATTCTCGCCGAATTCGCTGATTTCCAGGTCGCCTTCGCGCTTGGCTTCAGCCGCAGCAAAATCGTAGAGTTTCCGCTTCACGCTGGGCCCTGCTTTGAGCACCGGGGCCAACGCGGCCGCGGTGTGCGACATCGTTGACTTCTTTCGCTTCTTCCCGCTTGCTGTAGCGAGCTTACCGGTGCCGCCACTTTTCACTATCTGCTCTGGAGTACCCGCGCCCACAAGTTCTCCACCTTCGAATCCTGCCTCGGGTCCGATGTCGATAATCCAGTCGGCTTGCTTGATAACGTCCAAGTTGTGCTCGATCACTACCACCGTGTTGCCGAGATCAACCAATCGATGCAACACGTCCAGCAATTTCGTGATGTCGTCGAAATGTAGGCCAGTCGTTGGTTCATCGAGCAAGTAAAGCGTTTTGCCCGTATCGGGCCGTGAAAGTTCGCTGGCAAGTTTCACACGCTGGGCCTCGCCGCCCGAGAGCGTCGCCGCACTCTGCCCCAGTGCTACATAGTCGAGCCCCACATCGCACAGCGTTTCTAAGATCCGTCGAATCTTTGGGATATTCGAAAACAGAGCCAACGCCTCTCCGCACGACATTTCCAAGACGTCGGCAATCGAACGGCCCCGATATTTCACCTCCAACGTTTCCTTGTTGAAGCGGTGCCCTTGGCACGTGTCGCAATCGACCCACACATCTGGCAAAAAGTGCATCTCGATGCAAAGCTGACCCGCCCCATCGCAGGCATCGCAGCGACCCCCCGGAACGTTGAAACTAAACCGTCGGGCCGCATAGCCTCGCAGTTTAGAATCAGGCAGTTGGGCGAACAATTGACGTATGAGTTCAAACAATCCTGTGTACGTCGCTGGGTTCGAGGACGGGCTATTGCCGAGCGAACGCTGGTCGACGCGGATTACCTTGTCGATATGCTCGATGCCAACAATACGATCGTGTGCCCCCGGCGTTGTGCCTGCCCGATGCAGCGTACGAGCAAGTTGGCTATACAGAATGTCCTCGACCAGTGAGCTTTTACCACTGCCGCTGACGCCCGTCACCGCAATGAGATTGCCCAGCGGGAAATGAACATCGATGTTCTTCAGGTTGTGCTGACGAGCGCCTCGAATTGAAAGTGTAGGACCGGATTTGCTTTTCCCGATCGCTGAAGCGGATACGTCGGTGTCGATACGGCGATTCTTGGGGACGCCAATCGCCTTTTTACCGGAGAGATACGGCCCGGTGACGCTTTTGCGACGTTTGGCGACTTCCTCTGGCGTGCCACGCGCTACAATCTCTCCCCCCAAGCGCCCGGCGGCGGGGCCGAAGTCCAAAATCTGATCGGCTCCGTCAATCACCTCGCGATCGTGCTCGACGACCATTAACGTATTGCCCAGGTCGCGGAGCTTGTGGAGAGCATTCACTAGCCGAGTGTTATCCCTCGGGTGCAACCCGATGGTGGGTTCGTCCAACACATAGAGCACACCACAGAGGCCGCTTCCCACCTGGCTGGCCAAACGAATCCGCTGCGATTCACCACCCGAGAGCGTCGGCGCCGAGCGCCCAACCGTCAGATACTCCAGCCCGACTTCGATCAGGAAGGTGAGCCGATTGCTAATCTCGCGGACAAGTTCGCCGGCAATCTTTTTCTGTGCAGCGGGCAGCTTCCACTTCTTCACGACCTCGATCAATTGCCCCAGTGGCAAACGGCAATACTGATCGATTGTCTTCCCGGCAAACCGTACTGCCGAGGCATCGTCGCGCAGGCGACTGCCGCCGCACTCGCTGCATTCGATCTCGCCGACAAACTCTTCCAAGCGGCTTCGCAAACGGGGGGAGATGCGTGAAGCTTCCTCCAGAGCGGGGTAGAGGCCCTTGTATTGGAACTTGAGGCCCTCGGCTGCAGAAGCAGTCGCGCCTGCCGCTTTCCGCTTTCCACTTCCCGCTTTTACAACAATCCATTCTTCGCCAGTGCCGTAGAGGACTAAGCGTCGCTGCCGGGGTGAAAGCTGATCGTAAGGCACATCGATGGGCAGACCCATTTGTTCGGAAAGGGCTTTGAGCATCGCAGCAAACAATGGCTGATCGACGCCCGGCCACGCCAGAATCGCACCCTCTGCGAGCGTCATCTGAGTACTTCGTAGCAAAGCGGCAGGATCGGCACCCGTTTCTACCCCAAGACCCTCGCAAGCTTCGCACCAACCCAATGCACTATTGAACGAAAAATGATGCGGCGACAACGGCTCGAAGCTGCGATTGCAATCGGTGCACACCAAGTGCTGGCTGTGTACTTTGTGAACCCACCGTTGCTCAGGAACGTCCGGCTCGACATGCACGGTGTGCAAGACGCCGCGACCAAGGGTCAACGTATTTTCGATACTGTCGGCCAATCGTCCCCGCGACGCCTTGCGGATACTGACACGGTCGACGATCACCTCCACATCGTGCTTGCGGCGACGGTCGATCGACGGCATCCCTGCCAATTCGTGAGTTTGCCCATCCACCCGCACACGCACATATCCTGCATCGCCGAGAGTTTTCCAAAGATCCTCATAGGTCTGCCCCGCACCCAACTCCACAGGGGCCATGAGATAGAGTTTCGTTCCCTCTGGCTCGGAAAGTACCGCCTCGATCACTTCGTCAGAACTCTGCGTCCCAATTGGAGCATCGCATTCAGGGCAATGCATTTGGCCAAGTCGCGAAAGCAGAATGCGGAAGTAATCGTAGATTTCTGTTACGGTCCCCACGGTCGATCGGGGCGAATGGCCCGTGGTCCGTTGTTCGATCGCAATTGCTGGCGACAAACCCTCGATCGATTCGACTTGGGGTTTCTGCAACTGACCGACAAACTGGCGGGCGTAGCTACTCAGGCTCTCGACGTAGCGACGCTGCCCCTCGGCATAGATCGTGTCCATGGCGAGCGAGCTTTTCCCACTGCCGCTAGGACCGCAGCAAACCGTCAGTTGGTCGCGGGGAATCTTAGCCGAGACGTCACGCAAATTATGCTGCTGGGCACCTTCCACCACGATGTGGCTTGCCTGTTTCACCTGTTGGCGTTGGAGAGATTTCTTATTGGCTTTGCCATTCGTGGGAGTGGCGCCCAGGTAGGGGGCCAATGCGGTGGCGGTGTGGGAGAATTGTTTTTTCTTTCCGACCGCTGAAGCAGTCTCACCGGTTACGATTTGCTCGGGGGTGCCGGCGGCTACGATTTGTCCGCCCGCTTTGCCGCCGTCGGGGCCCACATCGATGATCCAATCGGCCGTTTTGATCACGTCCAAATTGTGCTCGACCACAAGCACGGTATTGCCCGCATCGACGAACGCATGCAGCACCTGCAGCAGCATCTCGATATCGGCAAAGTGCAACCCTGTGGTGGGCTCATCAAGCATGTAAAGCGTCCGCCCGGTCGATTTCTTGACGAGTTCGCGGGCCAGCTTGATCCGCTGAGCCTCGCCCCCCGATAGCGTTGGCGAGGGTTGCCCCAGCTTCATGTAGTCGAGCCCCACGGCATGGAGCGTTTCGAGTTTGTGCCGAATGTTGGGGACGTTTTCGAAGTGCTCGAGGGCCTGCTGAATATCCATCTCCAACACATCGGCAATCGATTTCCCCTTGTACTGCACCTGGAGAGATTCGTGATTGAATCGATGCCCCCCGCACACAGAGCAGGGGATCCACACGTCGGCCAGGAAATCCATTTCTAGCTTGTTAGCCCCATTGCCGCTGCAAGCTTCGCATCTACCTCCTGCCACGTTGAAGCTGAATCGTCCGGGGCGAAATCCGCGTCGTTTCGATTCGGGCAGTTGGGCGAACAGGCTGCGGATGTCATCGAACACCTTGATATACGTAGCCGGGTTCGAGCGTGGCGTACGGCCGATGGGCGATTGGTCGATGGCGATCATTTTGTCGAGGTGCTCCAACCCCTCGATGCGGTCGTGATCGCCCGGCGTGCCTTTGCCGTTGTTAAGATCGCGCCGTAGGGCCTCGACGAGAATATCACTTACCAGCGAACTCTTTCCGCTACCGCTAGCGCCGGTCACACAGACGAACGCCCCGAGGGGAATTTCGACGTCGACGTTTTTGAGATTATTGTGACGGGCGCCGATGACTCGGAGCTTGTTTCCGACCGCTGAAGTGGTCTCGCCAATCCGTCTTTGTGGGGGGACTTTGATTTCGCGTTTCCCCGCCAAGTACGCTCCGGTAACGCTTTTCTTCTTGCGTCCCACCTCCGCAGCGGTGCCCTCGGCCACGACATCGCCACCGCGGATACCGGGGCCAGGGCCGAAGTCGATGATATGATCTGCCGCCCGCATTGTGTCTTCGTCGTGCTCGACTACCACGACGGTATTACCTTGATCGCGAAGCCGTTCGAGGGTCCCCAGCAGGCGGTCGTTATCGCGTGGATGCAGTCCAATGGAAGGTTCGTCGAGAATGTAAAGCACACCGACCAGCCCGCAGCCAATCTGCCCCGCAAGACGAATCCGCTGCGTTTCGCCACCCGAAAGTGTGGGTGCCGTGCGATCGAGCGACAAGTAATCGAGCCCCACATTGGCAAGAAAACCGAGCCGACCGCGAATTTCTTTCAATACCTCAGCGGCAATAGTGGCACTCGTCTCGTTAAGCTCCAAATCCGAGAAAAACGCTTCGGCCTCGTCAATCGGCAGATTGCAAATCTGCGGTAGCGTCAGCTCCGGTTGGTTGGCGAAATCGGCATGGGTTGTGGTAACCGTTGTGGAACGTGCCTGGGGGCTAAGCCGCTGTCCTTCGCAATCGGGACAACGAATAACGTTCATATACTTTTCGAGCTTAGCAATCAGCGATTTGCTTTTCGCGCTACGATACTTTTCCAGCAGTTCTGGAATGATCCCATCGAACGTGCCGCCATACTTCTGCGAGTTCTTCCCGCCTCGCCAGGTGTAAGTGATATGCTCCTCACCCGTTCCCCATAGCCACAGAAACTGCTGCTCTTCGGTGAGTTCTTGCCAAGGTGTTTCGGCAAGTGTCCCAGACTCAAGTTCCAGCTTACGCTCCATCGAATCAGCCACACCCTTGTAGATGTGCCGTTTCCACCGGCCCAGATCCTTCCAAGGACCGACCAACTCAATACATCCCTTGGCCAGAGACTTTTCCGGCTCGGTGATGAGCTTCTCCGGATCGAAGCTGAACATATCGCCTAGACCGTCGCACTCGTAACACATTCCTTGGGGACTATTGAAGCTGAACAACTGCGGCGAAGGGGGCTGAAAACTGATACCACAAGAGTTGCAGGCATAATCGGCCGACAGCACTAGATCGCCTTCCAGCGGTGCACCACGACGTTTCTTCTTGGTCGATTTCTTAGCCGGCTTTTCCTCGTCATCACTTTCCGTGGCAACGATGATATTCCCCTGACCAACTTTCAGCGCAAGTTCCACTGCCTCCGCTAGTCGGGTACGGATACTGGGCCCGTTCACGAGCCGATCGACGACCACTTCGATGTCGTGCCGCATTTGACGATCGAGTCCCAAATCGTCGGTTAGCTGCACAACCTGACCATCTACGCGGGCTCGCACAAACCCTTGTTTAAGCAGGTCCTCGCAAAGGTCACGGAACTCGCCTTTCTGCTGCCGGACCATGGGGGCCAGCACCGAGAATTTCGCCTTCGATGGCAATGCCAGGATTCTGGCAATAATCTGCTCACGAGTTTGGGCGGTAATCGGCTGCTGACACTGGTGGCAGCGACCTTGGCCCACCCGCGCGAATAGCACGCGGAGGAAATCGTAGATTTCCGTGATCGTTCCCACCGTGGAGCGGGGGTTGCTGCCGGCGGACTTTTGGGCGATGGAGATCGAAGGGCTCAAACCGCTGATGTGGTCCACGTCTGGCTTGGGCATTTGCCCCAGAAATTGCCTGGCGAAGGTCGATAGGCTTTCCACATAGCGCCGCTGCCCCTCGGCATATAGGGTATCGAAGGCCAGCGAGCTTTTGCCGCTACCGCTGACACCGGTCAAGCAGATAAGCTTGTTGCGGGGGAGAACCAGATCGACATCTCGCAAGTTGTGCTCGCGAGCGCCTTTGATAATGATGTCTGAGGCGGGCATACGTCCGTGTGGTCGATTCGAAGTGAGCGGGAAGGGTCGGCAAGATTGCTTGGAGAGCTGGCGCGAACCACACATTCTACGCCTATTCGAGTACCGACCCAAGTGTAAGAAATCGAGTCCCCCAACAATCGGTGAAAGTATCCCTACTACCGGGAGTGAGCAAAATGTATCTAGACACCGTAAAAAAGGCGATTTTTCTGACAATCTGCTTGCCGGCTTTGACAGGACAAGCTGTTGAAACCGAGACGAAGCCGGACACTCCTGAAAACGTTCAAGCCAGCGGAAAAGAGTCTGCTTGCAAGCCGGAACGCTGGAAAAAGACCATCGCTGAGTTTAAAAAAGCTGACGAAAATGAGCCACCAGGGGAGGGCGGTGCCGTCTTCGTGGGAAGCTCCAGCATTCGACTGTGGAATCTGCCGAAATACTTTCCCAACCTAAAAAGGTCCGTCAATCGGGGTTTCGGTGGATCGGAGCTTTGCGATTCGGTCCACTATTTTGACACACTAGTCGCCAAGCAACAGCCGAATGTTGTGGTGCTGTACGCAGGCGATAATGACATCGCCGGCGGCAAGAAAGCGAAGCAGGTTCACGCCGACTTTCAGGCATTCAACAAGCAGATGCTTGAAAAGCTGCCCAAAGCGAAACTGATGTACATTTCCATCAAGCCAAGCATTGCTCGTTGGAAGCTAGCCGAGGAAATGCAGGAAGCCAACGCCCTGATCGCTGCTGACTGTAAGAAAGACTCTAAACGGCTCGCTTTTGTAGACATTTGGGAACCCATGTTGGACGAGGAGGGCGAACCACGCAGAGAGCTATTCGTGGGTGACGGACTGCATCTCAACGAAGATGGCTACGAGATGTGGACCGGTCGGCTCCGTCAGCAACTTTTCTACTGGTCCCGATGAATGCAATGGCTGCTGATTGCCCCGATTACGAATTGCTCGACTTTGGGGATGGCCGCAAGCTGGAGCGGTTTGGGAAGTGGATTCTAGACAGACCATGCCCGACTGCTGCAGACAACAAGCCACGTCTGAAGGACTGGAGCCACGCGGATGCGCAGTACAAGGGAGAGCGAGCAGCTGACGGCACCTGGCTCTCGAAGGACAAGGGCTGGCGAAGTGCAGAAATAGATTTTCCGGTGCAGCTCTCTGATCAGCACCGCATCCAGCTGCACCTTTCGCCACTGCCTTCCGGACAGGTTGGTGTGTTCTTCGAGCAGTTTCGCAACTGGCAATGGATCGCCAAACAGGTTGGCAGGGCGGGGCAACCGCCGAAGGTCCTGAATCTGTTTGGCTACACCGGCGGAAGCACGTTGGCTGCAGCGATAGCGGGGGCGGAAGTGACCCATATCGACGCTGCCAAGAGCGTCGTGGCCAGGGCTCGGGAAAACGCGGCGGCCTCGGGCTTGGGCGATGCTCCGATCCGTTGGATTGTGGAGGACGCCCTGAAATTCTGCGACCGCGAGGTCAAACGGGGCAATCAGTACGACGCTGTGATTCTCGATCCGCCCAGCTATGGCCATGGCCCGAAGGGCGAGGAGTGGTCGATCAAACGCGATTTTCTGCCGCTGCTACAGTTGTGTGGCCAGCTGACGTCGGAGAAGCGATTGTTTGTGCTGTGCACCTGTCATTCGCCGGGCATTGGCTCGGCCGAACTGGGGGCTTACTTGTCCGATGGCATGGTTGGTCACTGCGGTCAGCCCCCCCGTTGCGGCAATCTCTATCTGCAAACCGCAGATGGCCGAAAACTTCCCAGCGGCATATTCGGACGGTGGCCCGCATAAATGGCAATCGAACACCACATCACAAGTCGGCAGAACGAACGCATCAAAGCGGCTATCAAGCTTCGCAACTCGCGTCAGCGAGCCAAGCAGGGGCGGATCCTCATTGATGGTGCCCGACCGATTTTGCGGGCTTTGAATGCGGGGGTAATCGCTACCGAAGCATTCGTTTGCCAGGAACTGATCCATTCCCCCGAAGGGCAGGAAGCCGCTGCTTTGGTGGCTGAGAATGCGGAAACCTGTTCGACCGTTTCAGAGGAGGTGTATGCAAAACTGGCGTTTGGCGATAACGAGGACGGCGTGGTCGTTGTTGCCAGTCGGCCGGAGCGGAAGTTGCAGGATCTCCAACTTCCCGAGAACTCACTGGTGGCTGTGTTGGAAGGGCTCGAAAAGCCTGGCAACGTGGGTGCCATCTTGCGGTCGGCGGATGCGGCGGGGGTCGACGCGGTGAGCGTGGTTGATCCTGCTGCCGATCTCTATAGCCCCAATACCATTCGCGCGAGCACCGGGACCGTCTTTGCGGGAAACGTCTGTCAGGCATCGTTTGAAGAAACTATCTCGCATCTCAAAAGGTGGAAAACGCCGATCATCGCGGCTCGGCCCGATGCCACGGTGCTCTACTCGGAAATCGATTACCGGCAGGGGGCTGCCATTGTGCTGGGGAGCGAGGCCGAGGGGCTCACATCGCGGTGGGAAGGGGACGAGGTCCAAGCGGTACGGCTGCCGATGCGGGGGATGGCCGATAGTTTGAATGTCTCGGTCACCGCAGCGATCGTTCTGTACGAAGCACTCCGCCAGCGTACTCCGTGATGGGTTAATGGCCCTATGCGGCTATCTTGTGTGAAGAAATTCGTGTCACACAACATGATGTAGAAATCGAAATTCGGAAAATCAGTTTTTTCGAGATGCAGTCAGTTGGCGGGCGGCGGTGAGCGTGTTGTGCAGCAGCATCACGCGCGTCAATGGCCCCACGCCGCCAGGGACCGGGGTGATGGAACCGGCAACTTCGCTCACGGCCTCGAAATCGACGTCGCCCACCAGTCCCGTCTCGGTGCGGTTGATTCCCACGTCAATCACCGCGGCACCCGGGCGAACCATGTCGGCGGTCACAAAGTTCGCTCGGCCAATGGCCACCACCAGGATATCGGCCTGCCGAGTCATCGCGGGCAAGTCGGCAGTGCGACTGTGACAGAGGGTGACCGTCGCGTCGGCCCCCTTTTGCACGAGCATCACGGAGAGCGGTTTGCCGACGATCTCGCTACGGCCGATGATCACCACATGTTTGCCGGCAAGCGAAATATCGTTTCGTTTCAATAGCTCCACCACACCATGGGGCGTACACGGCAAAAAGATGGGTCGGTTTTGCATCAGCCGACCGACGCTTTCGGGATGAAACGCGTCGACATCTTTCTGCGGGCTGATCGCTTCCAGAACGGCCTCGGTATCGATTTGCCCCGGCAAGGGAAGTTGCACCAGAATGCCGTGCACCGCCTCGTCGGTGTTCAGTCGGTCGACCAGTTCCAAGAGTTCCGCTTGCGAAGTCTCTTCGCCCAACGTGTGGAGCTGACTCTCCATGCCCACCTCTTTGCAGTCGCGGCGTTTGTTGCGGACGTACACCTCGCTGGCAGGATCGGCCCCCACCAGCACGGCAGCCAAAGTGGGAATGACGCCTTGCGTTTCCACAAAGTCGGCAACCTCGGCGGCAAGTTCCTGACGAATCTGCTTGGCGAGTGACTTACCGTCGAGAATAGTTGCGGGCATGGCGTGAAGGGGCAGGGGTCAGCGGGCGGGGCAGGGGACGAATGTGTTAAACTTAATCGATCTGCTGACCGTTTCTAGTACCACTTCGCTAGGATGGCACCCGAAAAACGGAGACTGGCTCGACGCACCTCAAAAGGCTCGAACCCGCCTGCAGCCTTAGCGACGTCGTGCCTGTCCCCGTTTTTCGTGGTGCGAACTATCAAAAAAGTAGAATGTCCCCTTTTTCTTCTTTTTCTTTTCTACCATCCGTTATGACCGAAGTCCTTCGTCAGATCTACTCAACAAGATATCACAAAGGAAACCTAAGTACTCCCATTCTGAGGGTCCCTTGTCGATCCATGAGCAAAGAGCTTTCTCATCGGCTTCTAGTAGACGCTTTGCTTCCTCCCCAGACAGCCCCTTAATTCGACTGTCCATTGCCTTGTCAAGTGTTGATGAATCAAAATCTTCCAATGCCTCCCGAGAGTTGTCTGCAAGCACTATTTGAACTGATTCCGCGAGGTATCTAATCTCTTCAGGAAAGTCAGGTAACTCCGGCAAATCACTTTGACTGTGCGAAGCCTGTCCATCAGTTTCTTTCGTTACACTTAAAGCAGCTTGCGCTGTTCTCCACTCGTCGAAATAGAATCTGAACGAATTCAATATCTTTTGAATTACTGATGCGATTACCTCATAATGGCCATTCCCGACGACAATGAATTCTGCTGAGACATCAGCTGACTGCTCTAACTCGATTACGCGACGTAGCTCGTAGCAGCCTACTGTGGACTTGTCTCGGCAAATGTAACTCACCAATTCCATCCCAGAATATGTTCCGGCAATCTTCGCATAATGGACGAGATGCACATCGGGATCGAATTCTTGTTGCGCACTTCCCACTTGAAGATTGTCAAGAGCCCCATCTTTTTCCTCTGCAGTCTCCAAAATCTGGCCGGATATATCGAATGTATCGGCGTGGTCAACGATATCAATTTGCGGAAAGAATTCATTAACAATACATTTCTCAGGGATGTCCAAAAGGAGGCCACCATTGCGGTATGTCGTAAATTGCATATCTGATGAGTCCATAATTGTGCTGCATAGAACTAGAGCGGGACTAAAAAGGGACTAAAAGGGGACATTCTACTTTTCCGAGCGGCGAGGACGGCCGCGGGGGCGAAGCGTCGACTGCAAGCCGAGCTTTTCGCCCGTGGTTTTCACCCAGCGCGGGTTGCCAAAGGGACGGCCACGCACCACCGATTCCCGCGCCGCAGCAAGTTCCGGCACAGTTAACGGCGTATTCACCCATTCTAACCAATTGTCGGCGCGTGGTTCCGGCGGGGCAGTCAACTTGGGAACCTCGACATCTTGGGGTGGCTCGCCAATGCTCGACCACGGCCATCGTTCTGCCCGGCGGACAGGGATTGATTTTGCCCGCACCGGGTTGCGCTCCACATAGCGCATGACCGTGAGTAGATGCTCGTTGCTTTGGATTGGAAATGCCTTGAAGCGACCTTGCCACACGTGACCACTCGTGCCATGCACCCGGTGGTAACGCCGCACGTGGGACGTCAGCAACCATTGCATCCAGCGGCCCAGGTCGCCATCCTCGCGTGGCCAGAGCAGCAGGTGAAAGTGATTGGGCATCAGGCAATAGCTAAGTAGCCGCATCGGGGCACACTTCGCCCGTTCATTCGCCTCAGCCAACAGTTGGCAGAAACTCGCATAGTCGGCCTCGGAATGGAAGACGGTTTGCTGCGCGTTCCCCCGATTCAAGACGTGATAGCAAACGTTACCAACAGCGGCGCGAGCAGTTCGAGGCATGCCGGTAGCCTAATGAACTCATCGCCAACTGTCAAAAAGTAGAATGTCCCCTTTTTGTTCGACGCATCTCGAAAGGTTGAACCCTCCTGCAGCCGTAGCATCGTCGTGCCTGTCCCCGTTTTTCATGGTGCGAGCTACCAAAAAGTAGAATGTCCCCTTTTTAGATCTGCGACAGATTGTCGTCTTGTGACCTTTTTGTCGCACTTCGCAGAAAAGTCGGGCGGCTCTGCTAAACTTGCGGACGTTGTCTACAGAGCCCGATCGAGACAGTGCCGTGGGAGCACTCACTCTTTAGACCAATTCATTTAACATCCCAGTAAGTTCTAGTTAGAGCTACGAGCACGGAGAGATCATCGACTCGACTGGAAGCAGTTGCAAAATCAGTGAGCCGAACACGATAGTTGCAGAACCGCTGTGGCGGGCGTCGGGTAGCATCAGTACAGCACCTAGACTAACGCTACCCACGGCTAGCGCCGTCGGCTCACATTGAGCCGTTCTTGATTCTTAAAACCGGTTCTAGTTAGAAAAAAACACACTCGAAAATAGAGGAAGTTCCATGGACAAATTCACACGTGACGATCTTACCCAGTTGGCTGACCAGTCCGGTGACTGCCTCTGCTCGCTCTATATGCCCACCGAACGTTCTGGTAGCAAGGTTCAGAAAAACCGTATTCATTTTAAGAATGTCATCGACCAGGCAGAGGCAGCGCTAGAGAACGCGTCCGGATCGGTTGAGTCGGTACAAAAGCAAATCGAAGAACTGCGAAATCTCGAGTCGGACGATGCTTGGTGGCAGCACCAAAGTGAGGGGCTCGCTATTTTTCTGGATGGCAACACGGTGAAGCGCTGGCGGCTACCGCACTCTTTTGAGCCACGCTGCGTCTGCTCGGACAAGTTTCATGTCCGTCCGCTCTGCCGTTTGTTGCAAAATGACGGACGATTCTACCTGCTGGCCGCCAGTCTGAATAAACTGCGTCTCTTCCTCGGCACGAAGTGGAGTATCAGTGAAGTCGAGGATGCCGACCTGCCTGACGACTTGAGATCTGCCCTGAACATTGACGAGTACGTCAGTTCGCTGCAGCATCACTCCACCGCGCCAGACGGTGGTGCGGCCATGTTCCACGGTCATGGTGGCAGTGACCCCGACGTGAAAAAACAGGACGAAATCAAACAGTATTTTCACCACATCGACAGTGCTCTGAAGTCGTTCTTGGGTGGCGAGCGCGTGCCGTTAGTTTTTGCGGGAGTGCAGTATCTTTTCCCGATTCTCCAGGAGACTTGCGGTTACGATGGACTGATCGACGATTCGGTGACGGGAAATCCTGACGATCTCAGCGGTCAAGAACTTCACGAGAAAGCTTGGCCTGTGGTGGAGAAACAGTTCGAGACACAGCGCGGTGGGATACTCGAGCGCTTTGGCACCGCACTTTCGCAGCAACTTGGAAGCGACGATCTCGATACGATCCTGGCTGCGGCGCAACAAGGTCAAATCGAAACGCTACTCACCGTTGAGGGAGAAGGATCTTGGACGGAAGGCGATGGGAGTCGCGAAGATCGGGTGAACTCCGCTGTCGTTGATACGCTACGCCACAAAGGCGATGTCTACACAGTACAACCCGATCAACTCGATCAGCCCGCCGCTGCCATTATGCGATATCCGATCAGTGCAGCACCGCAAGGTTAGCGCAAGTTTTATCTGGTAACAACATCTTCTAGCATCGCTAGCCAGTCGAGCCAGACGAGCAGATTCAAGACCAAGCAGGCGTAGCAGGCGGCGACGCAATCGTCGGCCATGATGCCTAGACCGGCGGGTAGCTTTTCTGCCTGCTTGGCGGGCCAGGGCTTGGTGATGTCGAAGAGCCGAAACAGCAGGAACCCGGCGATCCAGATGGCGGGGGTTCGCTCCCAGACGCCCAAGTAAACGATCGGCAACGCGGCGATTTCGTCGAGCACAATCGATTGCGGATCTTTGCTGCCGCCGAGCAACCGTGCCGCGACGGTGCAGATGGCGATCGACACGAGGACGACTAGCACGGTCGTAACCTGCTGCGCGGCCGGCGAGAACTGGCCAATGGCCATCGCGAGCGGCAGGCCCCACAACCCGCCGACAGTTCCGGGTGCCGGCGAGACCAATCCGACCCCTAAGCCGGTGGCTAGCCAAACCGCGATTCGTCCCCAGATGCTTTGCTGCTCTCTCATGGGTCGCATCGTACGGCGAGAGGGGGCGGGCTACAACCTAGTCATCAACCTAGTCATCGATGGGCCAGAAGCTGGAGAATATGCAGAGTATGCCAAATACGAAGGATGCACAGCATACTGGCCAACTCCAAAGGAACTGCAGTAGCTGGCCCATTGAGCGTAGGCGGCCGGTGAACTCCAGGGATTGCAAAGCATAGGGGTGGAGAAAGGCGTAAACTCCCAGGGCGGTGCAACCAAATCCCAGGAGCAGCCAACGCCAATTCTGCTTTATGTTATTTGGGCCGAACGAATTTCTTGCGACGGGTGCATCGTCTTCGAGACGCTTTTCGATGCCGCTCTTGCGAACAGCCAAATCGGCGAGATTTTGGCGACGCCTAATGATGTCTTGCTGCCGGAGCCGAGTATGCAGCAGTCCTCGTAGAATATCAGGACCGCGCAGGATGGCGATCCCAACGACAAAGTAGAGGATGATGCCACCCAGCACCCAGTATGCATTCGAGTCGAGAAATTCCACACGAATCCCATGCCAGTTTGATTGATTTTAAGACAAAAAACTCACTAGAGATTCTAACAAAAAAGAGGTTGCGATGAGGGACTTGGAGTCTGCTCCACTCCTTAGAGATCCCGGCTGGCCTTGTATTGCTCGCCGTGGCAAGTGGACTGTGGAGACACGGCTGGTTTTGATGTTCTAAGGGAGAATGGCGGGCGGCTAGCACTCCGTGAGCCAATCTGGCCGCAGCCGGGTCTAGAAGCTATGATGCCATATTGGTCAACTATGCCGTTTAGGCAATTTAGCTGATAGATTTCCCAAGTCCCGTCCATCCCCAGGGGCTTTTCTTCAAAACACATCGACTCTAATTACACACATGAGCAAAACAGCCGATCCGACTGCCAACGGGGCAAAAGCTGCCCAGGCGAAACCCGCCAAAGAGGCCAAGCCTAGCGCGGTTGAAGTATTTAAGGACGAGAGCAACTACCTCTCCGGGCCCATTCCCCAGGAACTGGCCGACGAGAACGACTTTTTCGGTAAGGCGAGCATCCAACTGCTCAAGCATCACGGCACTTACCAGCAAGACAATCGCGACGAGCGGGGCAAGGATGGTAAGGTCTACAGCTTTATGGTTCGCACGGCGATGCCGGGGGGCCGTATCGATAGTTCGCAGATGCTGGCTGAGCTCGATTTGTGCGACGAGGTGGGCAACACCACGTTGCGGATCACCACGCGGCAAGGTTTGCAATTGCATGGCGTATTGAAGTCGGACCTGAAGCGATCGATTCGCCGCATCAACGAAGTGCAGCTCACCACGCTGGCTGCTTGTGGCGATGTGGAACGCAATGTCATGTGTTCGCCGGTTCCTTACAAAAACGATCCAGTCTATGACCAGATGCAAGAGTTGGCTCAAGAGATTGCCGTGCATCTACGGCCGCAAACTCCTTCGTACCATGATCTATGGCTGACGGACTTGGAGACGGGCGAGAAGCAACGCGCCGGCGGTGGACCAGAAAGCAACGGCGTAGAGCCCATATACGGGCCGACCTATTTGCCGCGAAAGTTTAAGACCGGCATCGGGCTTCCCGGCGACAATGCCGCCGACATTTATAGCCAAGACTTGGGTCTGCTGGCCATTTGTGAAGATTTCAAGATCGTCGGCTATAACGTGCTGGTGGGTGGTGGCTTTGGTGTAACGCCCAGTGCTAAGAAGACGTTCCCGGCAATTGCCCAACCGATGTGTTTTGTGACACCCGACCAGGTGATCGACGTGACAACTGCCATCGTGAAAGTACAGCGGGACTTTGGCAACCGATCCGACCGCAAAGTCGCTCGGATGAAGTATCTGATCCACAACTGGGGACTGGACCGGTTCAAGCAGAAAGTCGAAGAGTACTACGGCGACGAGCTTCCAGCTCCGCGGCCGGTGGTGATCGAAGATTTCAACGACGGCCTGGGCTGGCACCCGCAGGGTGACGGGCGCTGGTTCTATGGGCTGAACGTGGAGAATGGCCGGATTAAGGACGAGGGCGAATTCCGATTGAAGTCGGCCCTACGGCTCATCTGCGATGAGCTGGGTCCTGCGATGCGACTTACCCCGCACCAGAGTATCATCTTTTGCGACTTGGAAGAGTCGTCGCGTCCGCGATTGGAAGCCATTCTACGCGAGCATGGCGTGCCGCTGTCGGAAGATATATCACAGAGCCGGCGCTGGTCGATGGCCTGCCCGGCACTACCCACTTGTGGGTTGGCGATTACCGAAAGCGAACGGGCGCTGCCCGGGTTTATCGATCAGCTCGAAGCGGAACTAGAGAGCATGGACCTGGGCGGCGAGGTGTTTACCTTCCGTATGACAGGTTGCCCCAATGGCTGTGCCCGACCCTACAACAGCGACATCGGCCTGGTGGGAAAAGCCAAGGGCAAGTACACGCTGTTCTTGGGCGGACGACGCGAGGGCGATCGGCTCAACTTCATCTACAAAGATCTCGTACCGCACGACGAAGTGATCCCAGAACTGGTGCGAGTGTTTCAGTTTTTCAAAGAAGCTCGGCAAGAGGGCGAGAGCTTTGGCGATTTCTGCCACCGGCAGGGCGGGGACGAATTGCTGGCGCATTGCGACGGCTGAGATGAAGTCGCGGGGTTGTAAGAACGCCGGAGGCAGGTGTGCCTCCGGCTAGGCAATAATCTCGAGTTCTTTGCCGAATAATACTGTGGCAGAGCTGTTATTCTCAGATGCCTTTGTTTTTCGATAGAACCAGAATCCTGCGATAGTCCGACTTTGACGAGAATTTTCTTGCGGCGAACCGCAGATTTTGGTTAAAATATGAGTTCCTTCGGGATTGCTGGCTGAACTATTCCAGGCCCGGAGGCGAACGTTTTTCAACCTGACGAGTAACGCTACTGTAACCCCACTCTGAAAGCTTCTCCCCCTCGTGCTTCATGCACTGGTGAGATGAGCTTCTAGAGCGGGGTTTTTTCGTGCGCCGATTTTGGGGAACCGAAGTCGCACGAACCAATAGCACACGCCCGTTTGGGTCACCTTTTCTCACGGCTCTACTAATTCATGATGCACTACAAACTCTTACTTCCGTCTCTATTTGCTGCGTCGATCATCGCCTTGGCATGGGTTATCCCTGGTAATGTGGCTCAAAGCGGAACGCTTCTTTATGAACGGACTGTGAGCGTGAATCGCAGCTCAAACATCTTTAGCACCGACGAGTTCGACCTCGATTTGGTTTTTGGAGACAATCAGTTCGCACCCACCAATGGTGTGACGCTCTTCGACTCCCTGATTGTTTCGCCTGCCGATGTGGGTTCTACGTTCTCTGCCGATGCTGGTTCCGATACTGAGTTTGCCACTGTCGCCGGTCGCGTGACGGATGCCCAGAACGAATTCATGAATCTGGCGCTTACCGAGGATCTTTCGGGCGGTTTGACGGAACAGCGCATCTGGCAAGAGAACCGTTTCTTTCAGCAGGTAGTTCCTGTGAACCCCCCCGATCTGGCTGGCATGGAGTTGGGATCGGTCAACGTGAAGGTCGAATCGTTCACATTCATGACCGAGCAAAACGAAGAGTCTTCTAATTCCCAGCCTGTGGATTTGGTGCTGACCGTTTCGTTTCTGGGAATCGTCCCGGAACCTACCTCTGTGGCACTAGTGGCCGTGGGACTGTTTGCGAATATGCTGCGACGCCGTGGTGGCCGGCACTAAAGTGTCGTCTCCTAGTTTCGTGATTCGCAAAAAAGCGTTTTCATTGCGCACGGGTCGATTCTGGGTGAACCATCGCACACAACGTGCGAGTAATTGCAGTTTGCAATCCACATTTATGACCCGAAGCGCTGTCAGTTTGAATTGGTATACCAGTTAAGCCTTGCCAGGTGACAAGCAAGGCGTGACAATGGCCACTCCTACCGGTGAATTGCATCTCGCGAGCCAGACACTTCCAGCCTAAGAATAATCTCACCCGCTCGCTTCGGACTAGCCGTTGCAGACAAGTCCGAATCGTAAACAATGCCTTGCCAGGCGCGTTTATATCGGGATCACCTCGATCCGGCAGGGGGGCGGCCTGACGTTGGCCGAGTTAGGTACGACGAAAGTCTACCCAACAAAGTTGAATTACTACTCTGTGATTGCGCGCAGAGTTTGACGGCGTCTAGAAGACGTCTCTAGATTGTTTTACGTTTCAGCAACTGCTCGTTATGTATTGGTTGCGGTAGATCCAAGGCCGATCATGCGCTGCTGCTGTGCTTTTATTCAAGGGAAGTAGAGAGGGATGATGAGTGAGCAAACTGTCTTCGTAGTCGACGACGACAAAATGGCGAGAGACTCCATCATTGGGCTAATCCAATCGATGGGAACAACCGCCAAAGAATTCGAATCAGCCGAAGCGTTTCTAGATTTTTACGATGGACAGCCAGGTTGTTTGGTTACGGACTACCGCATGCCTGGCATGAATGGATTGGAGCTTCAGGAAACGCTAATCGAGCGCGGCTTGGTGCTGCCAATTATCTTTGTGACCGCATTTGCGTGTACGCCACTCACGGTGCAAGCCATCAAGAACGGTGCAGTCACAATGCTCGATAAACCGTTCGACGACGACACACTCTGGCAAGCCATCCGCACGGCACTTTCGCAAGACGAAGCCTATCGCGATCGAAGCGAGGCAGAGCAGGAGGCAAAGCGTCGGCTCGAAAGCTTGAATCAAAAAGAGACTGCCGTGCTCGATCTACTGCTAGAGGGTTCTTCGAACAAGGCGATGGCCCAGGCACTTTCGGTGAGTTTGCGGACCATTGAGAACCGACGTCGGAAGATCTTTCTGAAAATGGGCGTCGATAGTGTTGCCGAACTGGTTGCGATGGTGCTGCGAGTGCGGTACGCTCCGCAGATAGGTTTGCCAGCAAGTTTCTCGTCGGAATCAGGAGCCGTGGGCACCGTCCCAGTGCAGTAAGCCCAGTGGATGGGGCGCCATCTCGGCATACTCAAGAAAAGTCGCATGCAACAAGTGTCTCGTCAGAAATCCCGGATTGGATGGATCGGTACTGGAGTGATGGGCGCACCGATGTGTGGGCATCTGCTGAAGTTTGGTTACCAAGCGATCGTGACCAATCGTTCACCCGACAAAGCCCAGGCATTGCTCGACGCAGGTGCGATATGGGCCGACACGCCGCGTGAAGTCGCCGCCGATTCCGACATCATCTTCACAATTGTCGGCTACCCCGACGATGTTCGGCACGTGATTCTTGGGGAAGAAGGCGCTCTAGCGGGGGCGAACGAGGGTTCTATCCTGGTGGACATGACCACGAGCGAGCCCTCCCTGGCGGTCGAAATTGCACAGCAAGCCGAGGCCAAGGGGGTGGCGAGCATCGATGCCCCGGTTTCGGGCGGCGACGTCGGTGCGAAGAATGGCACGCTTTCGATCATGATTGGGGGCAAGCATGATGTCGTCGATACGCTCGCACCCATTTGGGAAATCCTCGGTAAGACCTGGGTTTGGCAGGGCGAAGCGGGTGCGGGGCAGCATACGAAAATGGTGAACCAAACGCTGATTGCCTCGAATATGGTCGGCGTCTGCGAAGCACTGCTGTACGCCCACAAAGCGGGGCTCGACCCAGAGAGCGTACTGCAATCGGTGGCCACCGGCGCTGCGGGAAGTTGGTCGCTTTCGAATCTGGCCCCGCGGATGATTGCCGGCAACTTTGAGCCCGGTTTTTTCGTCGAACATTTCATCAAAGACATGGGCATCGCACTGGCAGAAGCGCGCCGGATGAAGCTAGAACTGCCCGGCTTGGAGCTTGCCGAGCGGCTCTACAAGGAACTGGCCGCAGAGGGGCATGCCCGTAGCGGGACACAAGCCTTGGTGCTGGCGATGGCGAAGATGTCGGACGTGGACTGGAAATCCAAATAGCAGTACGTCGGTATGCCCTAGCTAGCATCGGTGGACTACTCTCGTGGCGTTGTGGTTCTTGGGCTACAACTTTGGCTCCCAAATTTGCCGCAACCCGATCTCCCCGCAAGGCGACGATGCACCGCCTCACAAGCCTAGCTTGGCTTTACGCTGTACTGCTTGTTCTCTCAGCTACTCCACCTGTGGTAGGGCAGGGATCGGTCTACGACCAACTCTTGGACTCCGAACCGCAGGCGCGCAATCCTCATTCAGAAGACTTTGCGGAAAATGAACCGCTTGCTGCGAATCGTTCGCACGTCGAAACGTTTCTCGCCCCCACCTTGGACCTCACGGCCGCCAGGGTAGTGAGTACGCTTCCCCGAAAAGCCTGGCAGGCCGACGTCGAACTCGTGGCATTTCGGCCAGAATTCGGTGGCATCGATTTCACCGAAGACGGCGAAGACGTCTACTATGTGACTCCTCGAATCACGCTCGGTTGGGAAAGCAAATCGGGCTACGGCATCCGCGGTCGTTTGTGGGGCTACGAAGCTGAGACAGAGACCCAGTTGCTTTTTTATTCACCCTTCTATATTTCGGCCTTTACCACACCTCGCGACTTCGCTTTTCGTAGTATTCCACCTGGAAATCCATTTATAGAAACAAGCCCAACTGAACATACAACAGGCTATTCTCTTCGGACTGGATCGCTCGATGCAGATTTTTATAAACGCTTTGTTGTGGATGAAACGAGTATAATACTCGGTGCTGGACTGAAAAGTGTCGCATTCCAAATTGAAGTCCCCAGCCTGGGTGAGAACACAAATCTTGGGGTTGGGCTGGGCCTGTTTTCAGATGTCCGCCACTTGATCTATCGCACTGAGCAAATCGAACTATCACTCGTGGGTTCAGGTCGGGTTGGCTTTCTTTCGGGTGAAGTGCGTCGAGAACTCTTCACCGTCTATTCAATAAGCCCAACAGCAGGATCGTCGAACGACGCTAATTTAGTTGTGGGAACTGGATCGGAACCTATAACTTTCGTTGAGGAGAAAGACGCCGACATGGTGATTTCCGAAGCGTCGCTCGGCCTAGAGTGGCAGCGGAACCTGGGCTGGAGCGTCCTCACCTTACGCGCTCAGTACGAAACGCAGCTTTGGAATACCGACGTCTCTGACGACCTGACGTTCAACGGCGGGGCGGTCAAGGCGGGCTTGGCCTGGTAGCCGTGGGCGGGGACGCCTCGGCTCGCTCGGAGATGGAGGCTAATCCACTTGCACGGCCGTGCGGAATTCGGTTTCGCTGAGGCGGTCGCCTTCGAGCACGCGTTCAAATTGCAACTCTTGCTCGGGCCAACCGAAGCAGCGGAGCAAAGCGTCTAAATCTGTCTCGGGACAACTGCCGTGCAATTCCACGCGGTGCAAACGGCCGTCGAAATCGAACAAGTGCCCGTCGATCTGCCAGCGATCTTGGCGGACGCCGCCAGAATAAATCCAGCTGCCATCCGGCTCAAAGATCATCCGCGGCAAGAGTTCCAGGGCAGCAGCCGCTTCTTCCCACGTGCAAGCGAAGGGATTGCCGAATAGGTTGACGTGGAACTTGAGCTGAGGCATGCAGATGTCCGGCTGAAGCTTGAGCTATTCACTTTGAAGGTAGCTGGATTTGAAGGTAGCTGGATTCGCAAGAATTCAGCCCGAATGCTTCTGAATTCTTGCGAATCCAGCTACGGTTTGTTCGAGTGCCTCTGACATTCTTGCGAAAAATAGGGACTGGCTCGACGCACGACGCCGGTTTGAACCCCTACGCGAACAGCGTCGTCGTGCCTGTCCCTATTTTTCGCCATTGATAAACCCCGTTGGAAATGGGTACAGGCACGCGATTGCGGCAACGCTTAAGAAATCTCAACGCCGGACTTCGCAATCACGAGCCAGTCCCCATTTCAGTCTCACCTAGCGCTGTAGAACTAATCCGGTAATTGATGACCCATCTTGTCGCGCTTCGTCGCCATGTATTCCGCATTGTGCTCGTTGATTGGCGGCACAATAGGAATTTGATCCACGACTTCCAGGTCGAAACCGCCGTAGATAAACGCGTCGGTCTTTTTGGGGTTGTTCGTCAGCAGCCGCACGCGACTGAGCCCTACATCTTTCAATAGCTGGATGCCGACACCGTAATCGCGGGGGTCGGCTTTGAATCCCAGGGCCAGGTTGGCCTCGACCGTGTCGAGCCCTTCGTCCTGCAGTTTGTAGGCCTTCACCTTTTCCACCAGTCCAATGCCTCGCCCTTCTTGCGGAAGATAGACCAGCACGCCGCAGCCCTCGCGGCTAATCATGTCGAGGGCCATATGCAGTTGGTCGCCGCAATCGCAGCGCAGGGAATCGAGCAGATCGCCAGTGAAACACGAGGAGTGCAATCGCACCAACGGGGCGGTGGATTTGGTGAGATCACCAATCACGTACGCTACAGGCTGCTGCGATTCGTACTTCACACCATAAGCAATAATCTTTCCATGACCATACTTGGTGGGCAAGTTGGCTTCGGCTTGACGATAAACCAGTTTTTCGCGGACACGGCGATAGGCGATGAGTTGTTCGATCGAAATCAACGGCAGATCAAACTCTTTAGCCAACGCATGGAGTTGGTCCCGATCTGCGCGGTCGCCACTTTCGTTGAGGATTTCGCACAAACAACCGGCCGGGCTGAGGCCCGCCATTCGGGCCAAATCGACGGCCGCCTCGGTGTGGCCGGCGCGACGCAGCACACCGCCTTCTTTTGCGACGAGCGGAAAGAGATGTCCAGGTCGATGAAAATCGGCGGGGACGCTAGCCGGGTCGCAAATCGCGTTGATCGTGCAGGCCCGTTCCGCGGCAGTGATGCCGGTGCGTGCTGTCCGGTGGTCGACAGGCACGGTGTAATTGGTGCCCAAGGGGGCGGTGTTTGATTCCACCATGGGGTGCAATTCAAGCCGCTCGCTTACATCGGGAAGGATCGGCATGCATAGTTGGCCGCGACCGTGAGTGATCATAAAGTTGACCGTTTCAGTGGTCACTTTTTCGGCGGCACAAATAAAATCGCCTTCGTTTTCTCGATCCTCGGCGTCCACCACAACGGCAACTCCGCCAGTGCGTATTGCTTCGACTGCTTCTTCGATCTTTGAAAAATTGTCTGTCATTGATTTTAAATCAGGGGTTTGTTTGGGAAGGAGATAGGGGGAGGGTGGGGATATTGGGGATGGCTTGCTGTGGGTATACGCGTTGCGAATTGTTCGAGAGTCAACTTGTCGTCGTTTATTTGAATCCTTGGAAATGCTTTTCAATAAAATCCACGGCCTAGGAATACTGCCTTCATGTTCAGCCCAGCCCTTACCTGGGATCCATCCCGACTATCTCCAACATCCCCCCATCTCCTTGGTTTATCGCGTCCCAGTAAGGCCGCTAGCATATAATAGGCGAGTCGGGCGGACGGTAACCGTTCGATTCCGCGAATTGGGCGAAATCGACATGGTCCGACCGCCAACCGCCTATTATAAGAACAACTCGCGCGTGCGACCAATCGTCCTGGAGAACCAGCTGTGAACTTTACTCGTCTTTCATCCCTAGGTTTGGCAGTGTTTGCCGGTATTGTCAGCTGCGGGGCAGTCTGGGGCGGCGAAATCGACATGCGGTTTGGCGAAGTCTATTGCCAGCGCGATTCTGGACCGCTCAAGGCCGACGTCTACGCTCCCCAGGGCGACGGGCCCTTCCCGGGAATTCTGGTCGTGCATGGCGGGGCGTGGCACTTGGGCTCGCGGGCCCAGCTCTCGGCCCAAGCACAAATGTTCGCTCGCCACGGTTTCACGGCCGTTGCGATCAGCTACCGGCTTGCGCCAAAGCATAAGTTTCCCGCCCAAATCGAAGACTGCCGCGCGGCACTTGCTTGGATGCGCGAGGAAGCCCAAGAATTGAAAATCGATCCGGCGCGAATCGGTGGTTTTGGCTACTCGGCCGGCGCGCAACTCATCTCACTGCTAGGCACCCACACCAAACGCGATTCGGCAACTAGCGAGCCCACAAACGAACTGCCCACGGGGCTACAGGCAGTCGCCTGCGGCGGCGCGCCCTGCGAGTTTCGCGTGTTGCCGGAAGATCAACGCATGCTCAGCTTCTGGCTGGGAGGCACCCGTCGAGAGGTGCCCGAGCAATATCGCAATGCGTCCCCAGCAGCGTTTATCAGTTCCGACGACCCGCCGATGTTTTTCTTCCACGGTGAGAAAGACTCCTTGGTGCCCGTCGAAAGCCCCCAGCTGATGGTCCGCAAGTTGAGCGACGTTGGTGTCTCGTCGGAACTGTACATGGTTCCGGACACGGGGCACGTGTTTGCGGTGATGGATCGCGGGGCACTTAAAAAGTCGGTTCGCTTTTTGAGCGAGCATCTCTCCGCCGAGGCCCAGCCATGAGTGATGCCGCCTCGCTCGAAAACTCATCGCCAGAGAACTTTTCTCCTTTGGAATCTGAAGAGTACGTCGAGCAAAGCCACTTTTTTCGCATTCTCGGCGAGCGATTGGCCGACAACACGCCGGCGCAGGACGTGCTGGTCTCTGTCCGCGAAGAAGTGCTGGCGACGACCAAGCTGCCCATGGCCATCGACTTTCTATTGGCCGAGCTCAAGCACCTGGGGATGTTTTCCACCGGCATGAAACAGTTGCAGCATTACTTTACGCCGTTTCAGTGTTATGTGATGAGCGAAGCAGAAAACGACCGCAGCCGGTTCGACCTGCGTGTGGGGCTGGAGATTCTGTCTCGCGAAGCAGCCTACCGCACCGAACCAGAGATCACCCGGCAGGGGTTGTTTCTCTATCAGCTGGAAACACTTTGCCGCAACCGATTGGGCTACGACCTGGGACTGGAGGCCATGGCTGCGGACCCTTCGTTCGACAAAAACTGGCAAGACTGGATCTTGATCGTCCGCCGTCAGATCGGCATCGTGGAACTGGCCGATCTTATTTATGTGCGAAGCGACTTTTACGACGAGCGTCGCGAGCGGCAGTCTGGCACTGCGACCAACGAGCAAACGGAGCAAGAGGCACCGCGCCTATTCGGCACGCGCGAGGGCCGGATCGCTTGGGCCAATCGGCAGAAAGATCCCCTGGTAATGTTCGCGGCGTTGCACCGGCAACTCGGTTATCCCGAAGTGCCTCGCACCAAGGAAGCCGACCCCGAGGAGCGGTTGCTCCCGGTGCTGGCACGGCGAGTGGAGCAACTCGAAGGGCGGCTCAAACTATTGGAGGAAGAGCAGCGGGGCGGGATCCAGCTGGAGAAGTTCTACGCCAACCCCAATGACAACTCACCGGGAATCGGATAGCTGTCAACAGTAGGGTAATCACTGAATAGCCGGAGGCACACTTGCCTCCGGAGTGCCGTGGACCGCCCACCACGGCGGGTAGACAGTAGCGGTCCGGCTAGCTGCGTTTTCTAAAAAGCCAAGTACCGCTGGCCAGCAGGCCCAACAGCAACGTGCTCGGCTCGGGGACGAGCGTCGCGATGGCAATGCCCTGGCGGCCGTCGGCGAGTTCGAATTGATAGGCAAGCTGGCCGAGATCGTTTAACGCGCTCCGCATGTCGAGCCGACGTCCTACGGGTCCTGGGTATCCTATTCTGGTGATGGTACTACCCAGAAAAGCATCTCCTTCGCGCACGACTTGTTTCAACCCCACGAGATCATCGTAGAAGTAAAGCCCCCTGTCGTCGCTTGAGCCCTCGTTCGTCTGAATGTGCGTTCCGACAAAAGCAATCTGACCGGCGCTGTTCACGTCGGGAGTCCCAAAGCCAAAAAAAACCCCGTTTCCGTCCGGGGCGGCTTCATCGCTAAGGGCAATCTCTACAAGGGCGTTGGTACCGTCACCCCGAAAGACTCCTCGACTTGCGGTAGTTGTAGTGAACTCGCCAAAAAACACAGTCTGACCATTATCGTTGAGTCTGGGGGGCCCGAAACCAGTGAAGACGCCATTGCCGTTAGGCACTGATTGGCCTGCCCGGGCGATCTGTATGGGACTTGTTGAGTCGTCCCCGACGAAGATGCCCTCGTCATCGCCGGTACCGGCGCTGGTGCCAGAGAAAAAGCCGACGAAGGCGATCTGGCCCCCATCATTCAAATCGTGTGTGCGCGAAAAAGCAGCGAAGGTTCCATTTCCATCGGGAGCCTCCTCGCCACCGCGGACAATTTGCGACGGTCCGCCAATGCCATCGCCAATAAAGAACCCTGTGTCGTCATCGCCACCGTTACTGGTGTTGGCCAAGAAGCCGATAAATGTCGCCTTCCCGGCATTGTTCAATCTAGGTTGACTAAATCCACTGAAAGTACCGTTGCCATCGGGGGCAGCGTCGCCTGCGCGGGCGATTCGCACAGGGCTGCTGGTACCATCGCTCCGAAAGATTCCGAATCGATCTGTGTTGCCCCCAGAGGTGCCATTTAGCAAACCACTGAAAAGGGCATCGCCCGCATTGCTTAGATCGGAGTCGGAACCAATATTCGATAAGGTACCGTTGCCATCGGGTGCAGCGTCGCCTTCGCGGAAGATCTGCACGACGTTTCCTGTGCCATCGCTTCGAAAAATCCCTGTGTCATCGCTGCTCGCTCCGACTGTGCCAGTGAGCCCAGTTCGAAATGCGCTCTGTCCTGAATCGTTGAGGCTGGGAAAGCCAAAGCTTGAAAATATACCGTTGCCATCGGGGGCGGCATCGCCCGAGCGGGCAAGCTCTACGAGATTGCCAGTGCTATCACCGCGGTAAACACTTGCGATGTCATTACTACTATTGGGATCGCTAAGAACATTACTAAACGCAACCTGACCGACCTCGTTAAGTGTCGGTACCGAGAAAGTTGTGAAAGCGCCGTTTCCATTGGGCACGGCATCACCGGTGACAGCAACAACGTCATACCGAAATTGCGCCTGAGTAGAATGGACGGTGACCAATGCCGGCAACACGATCGACAAGAGCACATAGGCTGGCTTTTGCAAAACAGATCTCCCCAGATGGCAATGTTTGGAACGATAGCTCGTGACCCGCGCACGAAAAAAGCCGCCACCAATCTTGGCACCGGGAGCCCACCCCCTTGGGGTGACTTGGGTGCTTGGATTGGTGACGGCTTGGCGTTAGTTCTAACTCAGGAACGGAGTGTGGAATTCCTATCTGCTAACTGCCCTTCAGGATAGCCGTTCCCGCGTCAGCGGGCAAGGAAAATTGTGCGGTGCGACGTTCGGTATGTAACAACCAGCAAAACTCAGGTGGGTAGAAGCATTTAGCGACCAAAAGTCCTCTTACAGCTCGCTAGCCGGAGGCACACTTGCCTCCGGAGTGCGCCGGACCGCCCACCAAGGCGGATAGAAAGTAACAGTCCGGCTAGTCGCGTTTTCTATAGAGCCAAGTAACGCTGGCCAGCAGGCTCAACAGCAACGTGCTCGGCTCGGGGACAAGCGTCGCGATAGCGATGCCCTGGCGACCGTCGGCGAGTGTAAATTGATAGGCCAACTGACTGTGATCGTTCAGTCCCCTCTCTCCATCGTTAATCCCGTGGGTTCCGCTCAGGAAATTCGCATCAACAATGATGCTGTCGAGGAAGCTGCCACCGGTTCGCGCGACAAGAGTTAACCCGGCATAATCATCGTATAGATAGAGTCCTTTGTCATCGCTGCTGGTATCACTAGTGCCTGCCAGGTTTGCTTCAAAAGCGAGTTGACCAGAATTGGAGAATGCTAGATTCTCGAATGTTGAGAACTCACCATTGCCCTCTGGAACAGTGTTCCCAGCAAGTGCGATCTGTTTTGTGCTGCCCGAGCTATCTGTTATGAACAGACCCCGGTGGAAATCGGTGAGAATGTTGGTGCCTACGCGGGCTGGAAAGGCGATCTGACCGACATCGTTTATCAGAGGTCCCTGGAAACGGTAGTCAAAATAGAGAAATTCACCATTGGCATTCGGTGCTAGGTCACCAGCACGAAGCACCTGCTTGAGTCCAACAAGATCATCGTACAAGTAGAGTCCTGTATCGTCACTAGGAAAACGGCTTGTATCGCCCAAGTTAAGGAACAACGCGACCTGCCCCCCACCGTTCATCAATGCGGGGCCTATATTTGTGAATTTTCCGCTGCTGACAGAAGTTGCACTTGCTTTGCGGACGACTTGGTCCAGTGTGCCCGGACCCTCGCCACGGAAGGTACCGAAACTATCACTGAGCCCACCTATCGTGTTGCTGAGCCTTCCCCCAAACACGAACTGCCCCATATCGTTGAAGTCTAGGGGAATAATTAGTGCGATACTGCCATTGCCATCTGGCACGGAGTCGCCTTCCAAAACGATAGGAGTGATGCTCTGGGTGCTGTCAATCCGAAAGAAGCCAACTTCGATCTCGTAGTCGCTGGTATTAGTGAATCCACCACGAAAGAGAACTTGACCCGTGTTGTTCAAGGCTGGGTTTCCGAGACTTGAGACAATACTCGTACCGTTGAGACCCGAGTTGCCCGTCCGCACTACTTGGGTAGTGCCGATAAAGTCTTCGTAAAGATAAAGTCCTACATTGTCGCTATCGCCACCATTCGTTCCGATGAGGACGCTACGAAATGCAACTTGGCCATCGTTATTCAGTGAGGGACGATGGAGTTCAAAAAAGGTGCCGTTACCATTAGGTGCAAGGTCACTTGCACGCGCGACTTGAAGTAGACTGCTGGTGCCGTCACTGCGGTATAGGCCAGTGTTGTCCAAAGAGCCTTCGGTAGTGTCTTTGAGCTGAGCGAAAAATGCAACCTGGCGAGAGTCGTTTAGTGAAGGCAATCCAAAGCCAAGGAACGTCCCATTCCCATCTGGCACGGCATCGCCGGTGACAGCAACAACGTCGTACCGAAACTCCGCCCAGGTATTCTCACTAGCGGCGAGTGCCAGCAACACAATGGCCAACCATGTGCAATATTTCTTATGCAAATTTAATTCTCTCCAAGTGCGTGTTGGTAGAACGAAGTGTCTTGACTCGCACGAAAAAAGCCGCCACCAATCTTGGCACCGGGGGCCCACCCCCTTGGGGTGACGCGGGTGCTTGGATTGGTGGCGGCTGGCGTTGGTTCTAACTCGGTTTGTTTCGTGGACGTTCTTGGTCTCTCAACCACCCTTGAGGATAACCGCTTGCTGAGGTTGGGGCAAGAAATCTTACGGGGTGTGACGTTTGACGCGTCAGTGTGTCGCCCTTTCAGGGCTAGCGTCGTATCGGTACCTAGGATCCCGGGGAGTCCCGCCCCTGGCTACTCCCTGTCGCCCCGATGGGGCTGCCTTAGCAGGTCGCCCTCGAGCCCTTGTCCTCCATCGGCATGGAGAGATCAGAAATCGGATATCCGCAATCGACTCTCCCATATCCGAAATCCCGCGATTCCGAGACTTTTTGCTGTTCTAAGGGTCTGCCGTAGATGGTAAATTTTCTTGATGGTACGCTCGTCACCTTTGATTGACGACACCCCGCAGTAACGGATCAAAAGGCACCCAAGCCGTGAGTTTTCATCTCAGCCTCAACACCGACAAGGTGACGGCTGCCTACCCCACCGAACCTTTATTGGTTTCTCCCGAGAATACGGTCGGCGCAGTGCTCGGCCTAATTAAGAACAACCGCGTTGCCAGCGCGCTTGTTTGCGATGACGATAAGCTCGTGGGCATCTTCACGGAGCGCGACGCACTCATTTGGATGGCGTCGGGTAAGAGTTCCGACATTCCGATCTCGGAACTGATGAGCAGCGATCTGAAAACGCTCAATGCGGGCGATACCGTTGGCGCCGCAATTCGCCAAATGTCTGAAGGCCACTATCGACGCATGCCGATTGTGGCCGAGGATGGCAAGCCGCAAGGGCTGGCATCGTTTAAGGGAATCATCCACTACCTGGTCGATCACTTCCCCCAGACGATTTACAATCTGCCGCCCGAACCGAGCAGTACACCCAGCGAACGCGAAGGTGCCTAGGTTCTGGCGAGCGATTCCTTTCCGCGATCATTCACACCATGACTCTCCCACTCCAAGCCTCACATTGATTCCAAGGACAACTAGCCAACCATGGCAACCACAGCTGAAGCGAAGTCTATTAGCAATATCGAAGAAGCAACCGTCCGATTCTGTGGCGACTCGGGGGACGGCATGCAGCTTGCCGGAACCCAGTTCACCAACACTTCTGCACTCTTGGGGAACGATGTTGCAACGTTCCCAGATTTCCCCGCAGAAATTCGCGCTCCGCGTGGTACCAAGGCGGGTGTGAGTGGATTTCAGATTCATTTTTCCAGCAACGAGATTTATACGCCTGGCGATACGGTCGATGCTCTCGTGGCCATGAATCCGGCGGCGTTGGTGACGAACCTCGAAGATCTCCGCAAAGGCGGCATTCTGCTGGTAAACAAAGACGCCTTCGAAAAGAAGGGGCTCGGACAAGCGGGCTACGAAACCGACCCAACCGAAGATGGCAGCCTGGAAGGCTATAAGCTACACACCGTCGAGATGACCAAACTCACTCGTCTGGCCGTTGAAGGACTCGGACTCAGTCAGAAAGAAGCCGACCGCTGCCGCAACTTCTTTGCGATGGGTTTGGTGTTTTGGCTGTACGATCGGTCGCTCGATCCGACGCTGCGGTTTATTGAAAACAAGTTTGGCAAACGGCCCGACGTGGCCCAGGCCAATACGGCAGCGCTGAAGGCAGGTTTCAATTACGGCGAGACCGTCGAGGCGATCAACACCCAGTACCACGTCGGCCCCGCGAAATTGCCGCCGGGCACCTATCGAAACATGATGGGCAATACCGCCCTGGCTTGGGGTTTGCTCACGGCCGCCCAGCGCAGCAATAAGCGTTTGTTCCTGGGTGCCTATCCCATTACGCCGGCGAGCGACATCTTGCACGAGCTGGCAAAGCATAAGCACTTCGATGTGTTGACGTTCCAGGCTGAGGACGAAATTGCCGCAGTGACCGCAGCGATCGGTGCCGCGTTTGCCGGCGAGCTTTCAGTGACTGCCAGTTCCGGCCCCGGCATTGCCCTCAAGGGCGAAGCGTTGGGATTGGCCGTGATGACAGAACTGCCGATGCTGGTGATTAATGTGCAGCGGGGCGGTCCTTCCACGGGCTTGCCAACGAAAACGGAGCAGGCCGACCTGTTCCAGGCCATGTATGGTCGCAACGGCGAATGTCCCATGCCGATTATCGCCGCTCGCAGCCCGGGCGACTGTTTCGATGTGGCCCAAGAAGCTTGGCGGCTAGCCGTCCGCTTTATGACCCCCGTCATGATTTTAACGGACGGATACTTGGCGAACGGCTCAGAGCCTTGGCGAATCCCCGAGATCGACGAACTTCCCTCGGTCGAGGTAAATCATCCCGGCCCGATGGAAAACGGCGACGAGTTTTTGCCGTACAAACGCGACGAACTCTTGGCCCGTCCTTGGGCGATCCCCGGCACGCCTGGCTTGATGCATCGCATTGGCGGCTTGGAAAAACAAGACGGCACGGGCAACGTGAGTTACGATCCCGAGAATCACGAGCACATGTGCAAGATTCGCGCAGAGAAAGTGCAGCGAATTGCCGACAACGTGCCACTGCAAGAACTAGATGGCCCCGACAGCGGCGACTTGCTGGTTCTGAGCTGGGGTGGCACGTACGGGGCGTGTGCGACCGCGGTGCACCAATCGCAACAAGCCGGCAAGAGCGTCAGCCATTGCCACCTGCGTTATATCCATCCATTCCCAAAGAATTTGGAAGAGATCCTGGGGAATTTCAAGAACATTCTAATTCCCGAATTGAACCTCGGCCAATTGAGCGTGATGATTCGCAACGACTTTTTAATCGACACGATCGGCCTGACGAAGATCCAAGGCAAGCCTTTCAACGTAGCAGAGATCGTGGAGAAAATTGACGAAGTGCTGGGGGAGTGAGATGTGAGATCGCAGATTGATGATCTTACTCGCAACTGATAACTAACGACTAACAATTGACAGCGAAACCATGAGCATCGAGACGACCCTTCCTGTATTGAAACCTACCGATTTTGCTAGCGATCAGGATGTTCGCTGGTGTCCCGGCTGTGGCGACTATTCCATTCTGGCGCAGATGAAAAAGATGCTGCCTTCGTTGGGTGTGCCGCGCGAGGATATCGTGTTTATTTCCGGCATCGGTTGTTCCAGCCGGTTCCCCTATTACATGAACACGTACGGCATTCACTCGATCCATGGTCGAGCCCCTGCGGTAGCGACGGGGCTCAAGACTTGTCGGCCCGACTTGCAAGTGTGGGTGATCACGGGCGACGGCGACGGTCTTTCCATTGGTGGCAATCACCTGATGCACTGCATCCGCCGCAACATGGACCTGAATATCGTCCTGTTCAACAATCGCATCTATGGTTTGACCAAGGGGCAATACTCGCCGACGTCGCCCTTAGGCAAGAAGACCAAGAGCACACCGATGGGAGCGATCGATAATCCGTTGCATCCGCTTTCCATAGCCATTGGTTGCGAAGCCACGTTTGTCGCCCGTAGTATTGATACCAATATCAAACACTTGGGCAACGTCATGAAACGGGCTGCCGAGCACAGCGGCACGGCATTCATTGAGGTGTATCAGAACTGCAATGTGTTTAACGATGGTGCCTGGGAGTATGCCAAAGACCGCGAAACCAAGGCCGATACTACGCTGGAACTCGAGCACGGCAAGCCGCTAATCTTTGGCAAAGACCGCAACAAGGGTATCCGCTTAAATGGCTTGGATCCCGAAGTGGTTGAACTTGGCAAAGGCATCAACGAAGACGATTTGCTCTTCCACGACGAACGCAGTTCCGAACCGAGCCTGGCCTACTTGTTGAGCCGAATGCGATACGAAGATGGTTTCCCGGAGCCGATTGGTGTGTTCCGCGCCATCGATCAGCAGCGGTACGACGAGATGATCAACGAACAAGTAAAGATGGCTATCGCCGACAAAGGCACTGGCGATCTGGAAGCGATGTTTAACACCGGCGAAACTTGGAAAGTGGAATAATGAAGCTTTGTCCCCATTGTGGAGCTGAATACATCGAAGGTGCGGATATGTGCGACGACTGTCAGCACTCCCTCACCGACATGAGCTACCCCAACCCGAAAAGCACAGTCGAAAAGGGATTGCTGAAGGACCGTATTGAGTCGCTTTCCCCCAAAAAGCCTCTTACGGCTGAGGTAGGCACCAGTGTAGGCGATGTGCTGAAGCAAATGGTCGAGGCGGACATCGGCTGCGTGATTGTCGTGCAAGGGGATCAGATCGCAGGTATTTTCAGCGAGCGCGATGCCTTGCTGAAAATCAATGCCGAGGTGGACGGGTATGCCGATCAAGCAATCGAAACTCTGATGACCCCCAAGCCCGAAACGCTGGATGCGGAAGACAAGATTGCTTTTGCTCTCCATAAGATGCATGTCGGCGGCTATCGGCATATTCCCATCACGCAAGACAATGCCCTGTTGGGAGTCATTTCCATCCGAGATATTCTGGAATACTTGGCCCAGCGGATTAACAATTCGCAGTAGACTGCGCCTCTTGTCTTAAGGTCTGCGCAACTTGGCTGGCCTGGGCGTCGTTGCGAATCTTGGCTGCTCTATTGGCTGATACTCCCTTGCTCCTGCCGTGCGGACGTCGAATAATGCGCTGAGACCTTTGCTGCAAAACCACATTGCCAGGAATCAGCCCGATGAGCCCCTCGCTGCCGACTGCTGTAGCCCGCGAAGTTATTGACACGGTTTCCCAACTGCTCGCCGACTTTGAGCCCGCTGCCGATTCGCCTTATGACGAGGATATCCAGCAGGCACTGTTCCTCGCCCGGCACCTGCAAACGCAGGCCTCTCAATTGCAAACGCCCGCCGAGCGCCGGCAACAGGCGGAACTCGACCGCATGATGCAGTCGCCCGCCGACAAGACCACGCTCATGCAGCTCACCGATCAGGCGTTTCGCTCGCGACTGCCGCATCGCGCCGCGGACCAGTTGATCCACATCTTGGACGTGCAGGGCGTGCCCCGATTTTTCAGTACGCTCGATCGCACACTGCTCAAAGGTTTTCAATCTTTTGGTGCGTATCTGCCCGGGGTGGCGATGCCGTTTGTGAAAGAAAAGATGCAGCAGGAAACAGCCAACGTCATTCTGCCCGCCGAGCCAGAACTGCTGAAAGACTATCTCCGCAAACGCCGCGAATCGGGCGTGCGGATGAATGTCAATTTCCTGGGTGAAGCGCTACTGGGAGAGAAGGAAGCTGAGCGACGGTTGAAACTCTATCTGCAAGCACTCGCCACGCCGGAGATTGAAGTCGTCTCTGTGAAAATCTCCACGATCTATTCACAGGTTTCACCGCTCGCCAGAGAGCACACGGTTGAAGTCCTCTGCGATCGGATGGAGTTGCTCTATCGTGCCGCGGCAAAGAATCGGTACGAGCGTCTTGATGGTACGGAAGTAAAGAAGCTTGTGTATCTAGATATGGAAGAGTACCGCGACCTGCAGATCACGGCCGAAGTTTTCATGCGGACGCTCGATCGGCCGGGACTGGAACAGGTACGCGCCGGGATTGCGCTGCAGGCCTATATTCCCGACTCGTTTCGGATGCAGCAGCGCATTACCGAGTGGGCCAGGAAACGGGTGGAAGGTGGCGGCACGCCGGTGGTGATTCGGCTCGTGAAGGGAGCCAACATGGAAATGGAGCGGGTCGAGGCCAGTGTGCGGGGTTGGCCGCAGGCACCGTACCAAGAGAAAGTGCAAACCGATGCCAATTACAAGCGGATGCTCCGCTACGGAATGCAGCCCGAGAACCTCGCCGCGGTGGGGCTGGGAATCGCATCGCACAACCTGTTCACTATGGCTTACGGGTTGGTGCTCGCCGTGCGGGCCGGGGCGCTGGAACGGGTGCAGTTCGAAATGCTCGAGGGCATGGCTAACCATCAACGCCGGGCACTGTTTGAACTCACACAGAATATGTTGCTCTACGCGCCGGCTTGCAGTCAGGCCGAGTTTATCAATGCCATCGGTTACCTGGTGCGGCGATTGGACGAAAACACCGGTGACGAAAACTTTTTGCGACACGCCTTCAGCCTGACCGTCGATAGCCCCGAGTGGAAAGAACTGGAGCAAACGTTTCTCAAATCGTTTGATTTGATGGAATCGGTGGCTGCTGAGCCGCGACGTCAACAAGATCGAATCAAGGGCACAGCGCTCGGGGAGCAGAAGTCGGGGGATGCTCCGTTTCAAAACGAACCCGATACAGACTGGTCGTTAGTGGCCAATGGCCAATGGGCACAGAAGATTATTGAACGTTGGCAATCGCACTGCGGGGAGCAGGCATTGGATGTGCCGTTGGTGGTGGCGGGGGAAGAGCGGTTCGATCGGCCGACGGCGCGAGATTCAATCGATCCTTCTCGGCCTGAAAACGTGGTTGCGCGATTCACACTCGCTACCGAAACGGATGTGTCGCGGGCCGTTGAGTATGCCAAGGTAGATGGCGCAGATTGGCGGGAAATGGCGGTCGGGGCGCGTCGTGAAGTACTGGCGCAAGTGGCGGACCTGCTCGCGATAGCCCGCGGTGAACTGATGGGTGCGATGCTTGCCGAGGGGGGGAAACTCCTCAGCGAAAGCGATCCGGAAGTGTCCGAGGCGATCGATTTCTGCCGATTCTATGGCCGTTCGGCAGAGTATTTTCACCATGTGCCGGGTTTGGAGGCAGAGGGCAGGGGCGTGGTGGTGGTGGTCTCGCCGTGGAATTTCCCCCTGGCAATTCCCTGCGGCGGCGTGGCGGCAGCGCTGGCAGCGGGGAACAGTGTGATCTTAAAACCGGCGTCTGATACCGTGCTGATTGCCTATCTGCTTTGCCAATGCTTTTGGAAGGCGGGCGTGCCGAAGTCGGCATTGCAGTTTATGCCCTGCAGTGGCGCGACCGTCGGTCAGCAACTGGTAACTCACGATGACGTGGATACGGTGATCCTTACCGGCGGAACCGAAACAGCGCTCACGATGTTGGCCGCCAAGCCGACGATGAATTTGCTGGCCGAAACCGGCGGCAAAAATGCCACGATCGTCACGGCGCTGGCCGATCGCGATCTGGCGATCAAGAATGTTCTGCACTCAGCCTTTGGCCATAGCGGACAAAAGTGCTCAGCCACGTCGCTGTTGATTCTGGAAGAGGAAGTCTATCACGATGAAGGTTTCCGCACGGCGCTGTGCGATGCGGTGGAGAGTCTGCATGTCGGTTCCGCCTGGGATTTGCCAAGCAAGGTCGGTCCGTTGATCCGTCCTCCCAGCGGTGAGCTGGAACAGGGGCTGAAAGAGTTGGAGCAAGGCGAGTCGTGGGCCGTGATGCCGCGGCTTCATGTTGATGGGAATCCTCACCTCGTGAGTCCGGGTGTGAAGTGGGCCGTGCAACCGGGAAGCATGACGCACTGCACCGAGTTTTTCGGTCCCCTGTTGGGTGTGATGTGTGCGCGAGATTTGCACGAGGCAATCGATCTGGTCAACGCCACTGGCTACGGGCTTACTTCGGGATTGGAAAGCCTGGACGATCGCGAAATCGAACTCTGGCAGGAAGGAATCCGCGCGGGGAATCTCTATATCAATCGTCCGACGACCGGGGCGATCGTCCTGCGACAGCCCTTCGGTGGGATGGGCAAGAGCGCCGTCGGACCGGGCATCAAAGCGGGCGGGCCCAACTATGTTGCTCCGCTGATGCGGTTTGAAGAGACGGCAGATACACCCGATCCCGTGAATCGGGGTCGCGATACGAGTGATCTCGGCGACACCAGCCTCGATGATTTTTGTGAGCTCCTCCAAGCCAGTGCAGGTTCGCTCGGTTCAGACGAAGAGCTACGGCAGATTATCGACGCCGTGCAAAGCTACGAGCACTGGATGGCCGAGGAATTCGACCACGCTCACGATCATTTTCTGCTTGTTGGTGAAGATAATTTCCGCCGCTATTTGCCGATCGGCGAAATGCACGTGCGTGTGCATCCCAAGGACTCGCTGTTTGAACTATCTGCCCGGGTGGTGGCTGCGCGGACGGCCGGTTGTCGGACGATTGTCAGTAGTTTGCCCGATCACGATTCGCGGCTGATCGAATTGCTGGAAACTATCACCCAAGATTGGGCGGGGGCAATTGAGTTTGTCGAACTGGCCGACGACGACCTGGCACAGCAGGTACGCGAAGGCCACGTGCAGCGGATTCGCTACGCCTGTGCCGAACGTGTGTCGCCCCTGGTCCGCACTGCCTCGGCGGTGGATGGCCAGTACATCGCCGATGCACCGGTCAATTCCCATGGTCGGGTGGAATTGCTGTGGTACTTCCAGGAGCAAAGCCTCTCGCACGTGTACCACCGCTATGGCAACCTGGGATTGCGAAGTGCCGAGCAACGCGCGGCGGTGTTGTGAGGGGAGAGTCTAGAGTCTAGAGTCAAGAGACTAGAGCCTGGAGCTTAGAGTTTAGACAAGTCCCCCTCCTTTGAAAGGTCGCCTCGGCGACTCGCCTTTGGAGAGGAGGGGTTAGGGGAGGGTTGATCGAAAACGCCCCGCCCCTCGGCTAGCTTTTCCGGAGGGGAGAGGCATTAGGGCGTATTCAGCGATAGCGTCCCGCTGCACCGATTGCATTCCGCAGTGTCTTGGCAGACACCGCCAACAGATTGGCGGAACGTGAATGTTGAGAGCGCATTACCATGCAATGGTGCGATTCCGCTTTGCTGCATCGCACCCTACTTTTTTCTCTTTCGCTTGCTGCTGCGAGCGCGGAGGCTCTTCCAAGCCGTTTTGGCGAACTCGCGGTCGAGTCGGGCCAGCTTCACGCGACGGATGTCGATCATGAATTGCTGTCCGCGGGGGTGCTTCACCAGCACAAACGGTAAGCAAACAGACTTCACCTTAAGCGGCACGCCGCCGTTTTCGGGGGTGTACTGAATGCGAATCAGTTCCTCGCGCGACGTCGCGTAATTATCATCGCACCAGATGAGCGAGGGATATTCCTGGACCTCGTACAGTTGGGCAACAAAGTCTCGGGGGTAGATTTCCTCCGGCGCAAGCGTCTTGGCGAGCTTGCAGGCGTTGCCTAAGGGGAGGGGTTCGCGGAGTGGACGAGACTTAGCCATGATCACCAAGACAGAAACCCGGCGAGCTTGGTTCGCTGAATTCTCTTGATCACGCAATGTGCGAATGAACTATGCGAATCGAGCGAATAGCTGATTCTGCACGTAGGGTGCGTGGAGCGTTAGCGGAACGCACCTTGAAGGTTGAGCGTTCTCGATCAACCCTCCCCTAACCCCTCCTCTCCAAAGGCGAGTCGCCGAGGCGACCTTTCAAGGGAGGGGGATTTCTCTAGTCTCTAGTCTCTAGTCTCTGGTCTCTGGTCTCTGGTCTCTCAAAACACCGGACGAATGTTCTTCAGTCGCGATTCGGTTTCCGCCATTAAAGCGTCTTCGGCTGCTTCGTCTTCGGCGACGTAAGTGACTGAGAAGCGGAGGAACGAGCCGGCATCGTCCCAGGGCACCGTGCAAATCGACTGCTGTGTGATGAGATACTGGCTAGCGGCTTCGGCGTTCTCGAACGTCGGGCCGTCTTCCAATCCCTTGGGCGAGGGCGTGTATAGAAAGTACGTACCGCCGGGCATTTCGCATTGGAACCCGCAGCGCCGGAGAGTGGCGACAAGCTTTTCCATGCGACGCTTGTATTTGGTGCGGATACGGTTGGGAATTTCCGGATCGTCGAGCGCCGCGACGGCCGCTTTTTGGATGGCGATAAATTGGCCCGAGTCGGAGGTGTCTTTCACGTCGCCAAAGGCGCTGACGATTCGTTCGTTGCCACAAATCCAACCAATCCGCCAGCCGATCATGTCGAAGCCCTTGCTCATCGAGTGCATTTCGACACCAACGTCCTTGGCCCCGGGCACCGCGAGGAAACTGTTCGGTTCGCGATCGAATGAGAGTAACCCGTGGGCCGCATCTTGCACGATGACAATTTCATTCTGCTTGGCGAATTCGATGATCTGCTCGTAGTACTCGCGTGTGGCGGTCACTCCGGTAGGGCTGTTGGGGAAGCAAAGCAGCAGAAGTTTTGCCTTCTCCAGCACATCCCCCGGAATGCTCGCCAGGTCGGGCAGGAACCCGTTCTCCGCCAGCAGTGGCAATTTGTAAACGACACCGCCCAGGTACGACGTGTGCGTTCCAGCCACTGGGTAACCGGGGACCGTCATCAACGTGATATCGCCAGGATTGATGAATGCCGAGGGCAAAATGGCCAGCCCCGACTTGGAACCAATGCAATGGATGATCTCTTTGGTGGGATCGAGCTCGACACCATATTGCCGTTGCATGAACCGGGCGACCGCTTCTTTGAACACTGGGGGGCCATTGTCGGCATAGCCGCGATTCTCCGGCTTGCCCATTTCCTCGGCCATAGTTTTCAGGACAACTTCGTCGGCGACGCCGTCGTTTTCGCCGATGCCAAAGTCGAGCAACTGGCGATCCGGGAAATCGGCCAGAGCCTTGCGTTTCGCACGCTTGATTTTTTCAAACTTGTAGATGGAATCGTCTTTGCCGTAGTTAACTCCGCCAATGCGGTCGGCAAACAGTTTTTGGAAGTAAGGGTCGGACATGGGGGGAGGCTGTAGGCTTGAGGCTGGAGGCTGTCGGGGGAAAGTGAGAGCCTACAAAAATGCGTGCTCGGCAGCTAGCCCCAGCCTTGCGACTCCCACCACGGCGGGCAAGCAGTGGAGCGCGGCTCGGGTTTCACAACTAGAGTTGCGGGCCGAGTTCGGTGAATGCCTCGTCGGTGGCTTCCTCTGCTTCGTCTTCATCGGCTTCGCTCAACGGATAAAAGGAACCGGCGCTGGAAGCGGTTGGCAGGGGGTCGACCGTCGAGGGTGATTGCTCCAATGCCGCAGCAACCCTTGCTGGCTCCGCTGACGGCAAGCTCGTCTCTGAGGAGGCCTCGCCGTAGAGGGCGAGACTCTGGTAATAGAACGCCGAGGCGGGTAGCGACGCTGCCGCCAGCGGGGCGGTGATCTCGCCTTCCACTTCGAATTCGAAGGCGGCCTCGCTGGCGTCGTTGGAATTGATCACAATCTGACCAGTTTTTGACCCGACCACGGATGTGTCGAGTTCGACCGTGAAAGTATCGCTCGTGCCGGCGGCAATGGTTGCGCTGAGCGACTCGGTGATGGAATACCCCACAGGAAGGTTGACGCCGCTGATGGTGAGATCGGCATAACCGTGGTTCTCGACTTTGAAAGTCAGTTCCGGCGCCGATCCGCCCTGGGCCGCTGAGCCAAAGTCTATCGGTGTGGTGCGGCCATCGAGAATGTATGTCCCCGCACCATCTTCGAAGACGCGCATCTCTGGGAGTGAGCTACCGACTTCGAAAGTCCGCTCGCCGATTTTGACATCGTTGTAAAGGAAATCGACGCGCCACGTGCCGGGAATGTTTTCCGTCAGACCCGGATTGAAGAGCCCTGAATTTTTGCCCTGATTGCTGGCAAAGGTGACTGCTGCAAAGTCGTTGACCAACGTCCCATTGGGTCGATAGAGCTGAGCCTCCCAAGTGTCGCCAGCTTCGACCGAGCTAAAGATGCCCCAAGCCAAAATCCACTCGCTGCTACCGGGAAAGGCTTCCACTTCCGAAGGTCGCTCGATGAATTGGGCCAATGGCAACCCGAACCCGGTGCTCACGCCATCTTGAATATCGTTGGTGACGCCAAAATCGAGCAGATTGTTGGGCAACACGGGGTCGAAGACGTAGGGCAGGGGAGTGTCGCCATACTGGGATTCCCAAATCAGCAGGTCGGCAGTGCCCACGGTATTGTCTGCGTTGGCATCGCCCTCGGCCGTTGTTGCTCCGGAGGATGTGCCGACATTTTGTTGCCAGAGGAGAAAGTCGAGCCCCGTGGAGTTCCCACTATTATCGAAGTCCGAAGCGACGAAGTACTGCTCGGGGGCAATGAACGGCTCCACGGGAGAACCATGATGCTGGATTTCGAAGTGCACGTGGGGCCCGGCAGAGTTGCCGCTGCTACCGACCAGCCCTAGCACGTCGCCGGTTTCCACTTGTTGACCGACCGTCACCGCCACGGTGTCGCGGCGAAGATGGTAGTACTGCGAAACCCAGCCATCGCCGTGATCGATGAACACGCGGTTCCCGGCATTGGCAAAGTTGAGGACCGTCTCGCGATCGAAGTCGCCATCGACCGCTTCGATCACCATGCCTGGAGCCGCGGCGATCACCTGTACACCGGCATCTTGGGCGGCGAAATTCGCTACCTCGATATCGAGGCCATTATGGCCTTCGCGTGTGGTATTGGTTTCTCCTTGATGATCTTCAAAATCCGGAAAGAAGCCTGGATCGACATCCACGTAGCCACCCAGTACCCAATCCACATTCTGCGTTCCCGCGATAGGATTGCCAAACTTGGCAGGCAGATCGTCCGCGTCGCGTGTGGTGAATTGCAAGGTGAACGTGTTGTTCGCTTCGTTCGTTTCGACGACTTGGTTATTCGGATCGAGCGTGACGGTGATGGTGTGCGTGGTATCGGGCTGAGCGATCCACCCACCATGGAACAACGCGGGGTAGTCTGTATTTGAGAATGGCTCAAAGAAGAGGGTATCGAGAATTTCTCCATCCATATCGAGCTGAACAAAGTAGGTATCGGCCGGATCGAGCCCGACAGCCGACCAATCGATGGAGACATAAACCTTTTGTCCCACGACTGGGGTGGGATCGGCAACGCCGCTCAAGTCGCCGCCGAATTGATCGACGAAAACGATGCGATCGAAAGTGCCGGGCGTGATTGGATCGTAGAACAGATCACCAGCAAGCATCTGGCGACGTTCGAGAGTTTCAAAGGCGAGACGTTTGGTGCGAGACATGGCTGAAATCTCCATGGGATCGCTATTGATTATACCCGCCGATGCGGGGAGGTCACGTGTTTTTTATGGCTCGATCATGGATGTGTCGTGGCCGACACCGCTAACACTGGGGCGTTGTTTGTTATCATATTTGGATGCTTGGTACTCATCTGATTTTCACAACATATGGCTATTGGCTTCCGAACGACCCACGGGGGAGCGGTTCTAGTGAGGTCCGAGCCCACCACCTATACGAAGTTGGCGGGGGAGCGACTAAGGTAAATACCAGGCATTCGGTTGCTGGTGTTGCCCATGACATTCAACTTCGTCGCAAGACTAAGGAAGCTTTGAAACATCAACCAGTAGAGTTCTCGGGCATACAAGCGAGAGCCATTGGCCGAGGCTTTACAAGAATCATCGAGCAACTTCGCATTTCGGTCTACGCCTGCTCGATCATGCCAGACCACGCTCACTTGGTGGTAGGTACACATCGTTTGCGGGGTGACGAAGTGATCTCTGCATTGAAACGCGCTGCTACTCGTCGACTTAACGAAGAAGACGTGCATCCATTTGTCGATCATCCTCGCTCAAATGGCAAACTGCCCTCGCCGTGGGCAAGCGGCGGCTGGAAGGTGTTTCTTGATACGGAGGCAGATGTGCGAAGGACAATCGCATATGTTGAGAACAATCCCGTACGCGCAGGCCTGAAACCGCAGAATTGGACGTTCGTCGAAGCGTACAAGTGTTAGCGCGGTCGGCAACGACCTATCGCCTGCTTACACTCGAACACTTTGCACCAAGTGGGTAGGCGTCGTGGCCGACACCGCAAACCCTCGCTGATCACGCCTCGGTGGTTGGTGCCTCAGCTCCGGGGTCTGCCTCGTCGTCATCGTCCTCGGGCGGAACGCGAACCAGCGCCGCCAGGGTATCGCCTTCGTCGAGGGTCATGATACGCACGCCTTGCGTGTTGCGGCCAATGGCATTGAAGTCGCTGACCTTCACGCGCTGAATCTTGCCGCGAGCGGTCATCATCATCAACTCGTCTTCGTCGTCGACACGCACTATGCCCATTACCGAACCATTGCGGTCGGTGGTTTTGATGTCGCGAAGTCCCTTGCCGCCGCGGTTTTGGGTGCGGTATCGGAAAGAGGAACTGGTGTCGTCCTCGGTGGAGTCGTCCAGGTCGGCTGCATTGGGGCCGAAGGGGGTCCGTTTGCCATAGCCGTTTTCACACGCCGTCAGCAGTGTGGCGTCGGGGTCAGCGACCACCATCCCCACCAATGCATCGCCTTTGCCAAGATTGATGCCCTTCACGCCACTCGTGTTGCGGCCGGTGGGTCGGGCATCGGCTTCGTTGAACCGAATTGCCATGCCAGACGCTGTGGCTAGGACCAGTTCGTCGCCCGGCTTGGTAACAACCACGTCGACCAATTCGTCGTCGTCCTTCAGCTTGATGGCAATGATGCCAGTCTTCATGGGACGCCGATAGGCCTTGAGAAGTGTCTTCTTCACCAGACCTTTGCGCGTAGCCATCACCAGGCAATGATCGGGGAGATCAAAATCACGGACCGCCCGGCAATCGGCAATTTGCTCGTCTTCTGTGAGGTTGAGCAGATTCACGACTGCCCGACCTTTCGCATCGCGCGACAGTTGCGGCAGATTGTAAACCTTCTGCCAGTACACCTTGCCCTTGTTCGTGAAGAACAGCAAGTAGTCGTGCGTGCTGGAGACGAACAAGTGCTCGACTGGGTCGTCTTCGTCAGTCTTCGCTCCCTTGATACCCTTGCCGCCGCGACGCTGGGCGCGGTAGACGCTGGCTGGGGTGCGTTTGATGTAGCCTTGATGGGAGATCGAAACCACCATCTGCTCTTCTTCGATGAGGTCTTCCAAATCGACGTCGCCGATCTCCTCGTTGGAGATCTCCGTCCGCCGTTTGTTGGCGTGCTTGTCGATGAGCATCTGGCAATCGTCGCGGATCATCGCGAAGATCTTGGCCTGGTCGGCGAGAATGCCGGAGTACTCGGATATTTCCTCGAGTAGCTTCGCATGCTCGTCGGCTAGTTTCTCTTGCTCCAAGTTGACCAACTGGCCGAGCGTCATCTTCAAAATCGCGTCGGCCTGCACGGGAGTTAGCGAATACTCTTCGGCAACGCCACGTTCTTCCTGGAATTGGCTATAACCTTCGTCGCCAAGGGCTCGCTTCAAAAGTGCGCCCGGCGTCTTAATATCCATTAAGGCTTGCTTGGCCTCGGACTGAGTTTTAGATGCCCGAATGACGCGAATGACTTCGTCGATATTGGCGTGGGCCAATAGCAGGCCTTGCACCGTGTGCTTGCGCTTGCGAGCCTTCGTGAGCAAGAACTGCGTGCGACGGCGAATAACCGTCACGCGGTGGCGGACGAATTCTTCCAGCATCTCCTTGAGATTCAGCACGCGCGGCTTGCCGTCCACGAGTGCCAGGAAGATGATCGAGAACGAATCCTGCAGCGGCGAATACTTGTATAGCTGGTTGAGCACCACGTCCGGATCGGCGTCGCGCTTTAGCTCGAGAATCAATCGCACCGGCTCTTTCAGATCGCTCTCGTTGCGAGTCGCGGAGATGCCAGGGATTTTGTTGTCGTTGGCCAGTTGGGCAATCCGTTCTTCCACGCGGTCGCGGGCCTGCTGGAACGGAATTTCATGGATGATGATTCGCGTTTTCTTGCCACTGTCGTCAATCGACGTGCGGGCGCGAACAGTAATGGTGCTGCGGCCCGTTTCGTAACCTTTCCAGATAGAGGACCTGCCGCAGATGATGCCGCCGGTAGGGAAGTCGGGACCAGGAATGTGCTGCATCAGTTCCTGGATAGTGATCTCGGGATTGTCGATCAATTCGATGACGCCCTGGCAGACCTCGCCCAGGTTGTGAGGTGGAATGCTGGTGGCCATACCCACAGCAATACCATTGGTGCCGTTTACTAGCAGGTTTGGGAATTTCGACGGCAATACGGTTGGTTCGACGTGCCGTTCGTCGTAGGTCGGAACGAAGTCAACGGTGTCGAGCTTCAAGTCTTCAAGCATCAGCGCGGCAAACTGCGACATGCGGGCTTCGGTGTATCGCATGGCAGCCGGCGGCAGACCGGCAATCGAACCAAAGTTACCCTGCTTGTCGATCAGGATGTGGCGCATGTTCCACTCTTGGGCCATGCGAACGAGGGTAGGATAAATTACGCTTTCGCCGTGCGGATGGTAGTTACCGCTGGTATCGCCAGAAATCTTGGCACACTTCACGCGGGCAGCACCCGGCGTGAGGTTCAAGTCGTTCATGGCTACTAGAATTCGACGCTGCGAGGGCTTCAAACCATCGCGGACGTCGGGCAAAGCGCGACTGACGATTACACTCATCGCGTAGGTCAGATAGCTATCTTTGAGCTCATCTTCGATCGGCAAATCGATGAGCCGGGCGGCGATAGCACCTGCAGGGTCGTCGTCTTCGGGAAGGTTGGGATCAGACGAATCGGTCGACACGTTGAGCGTCCTTTCTTGGGGGGGATGAGGGGGCGGAGGGCAGGGGTTAGGGGTTCAATTTCAGCCTCGCCTCAAGCTCTTTAATTTACCATTTTTGTCCCCCATTCTCAACGGGCTCAGCACTTGAGAAGTCCTCTGCAAGGCTGCCCAGAATTGGTCGAAAAACGCGCCCCCAATCAACGTGTGTGCAAGAACCATCGGTACCCTTATCATAGAAGCTGTTTATTGAGTTCCCTCATCCGAGCCCCCTGAACCCCGACCCCTTTCCGATGCCCACGACTGGCGAAATTTGCGACCATTACATACTCGGCATTTGCCTGGGCGAGGGTGCTTTTGGTGCGGTCTACGAGGCCACTCACCGAGAAACAGGGCAACGCGTCGCGCTGAAGTTTCTGCACGGTACCAAGGAGCTAGAGCCCGAAGTGCAGAATCGCTTTGTGCGCGAGGTGGCCATGCTTGCCAAGCTGAATCACCAAAACATCGTCCGCCACTACGAAGCGGGTCTGCACGATGGCAGTATCTACTGCGCCATGGAGTTGGTGGAGTGCGGCTCTTTGAAAGAAGTATTGCAACGCCGAAAAGAATTGCCTTGGCGTGAAGCGGTGGAGGTGGCCCTGCAATTGTGTCAGGCATTGGAGCACGCGCACGACAAAGGCTGCGTGCATCGCGACTTAAAACCGGCAAACCTGTATCTATCTGAAGATGGCCTGGTGAAGCTCGGCGACCTCGGCTTGGCTCGCGACTTGAACGAAGATCGACTCACCCAACAGGGTCAGACCGTCGGCACTTGGCGCTACATGGCACCGGAGCAAATCACCGGTGAGGAGAATATTGATGGACGGCTCGACCTGTACGCCACCGGTTGCATCCTATTCGAGATGATCGCGGGCTGCGTACCGTTTGATGGCCCCGACTTCTGCACGATCTTCGACCAACACCTCGATACCGAGCCACCGCGGCTCGATGTTCTCCTCGCTGAGTGCCCGGCGGAGTTGGCCGATTTGGTCGATGAACTGCTAAAGAAGTCGCCCGACGAACGCCCAGATAGTGCGACGGTGGTTGTGGAAAAACTTGAGCAGTTGCTTTCAGGAACCTCAAGCGAGGGTGCTTCGATCCACCGTCGACGTAGTAATCAAATCATGGCCACGGGCGTGCGCGATGTGCCACCCAATTTGACGCGTCGATTACAGGTGGATCGCCCCAAGGCGAAGAAGGCCAAAAGCAACAGGATGGCGACAATCATCGTGTTGGTGCTGCTGGTGATCGTGACCCTATTCCTGGCGTTCTAGGTTTTGCCAGGGCATTGTGCGTGAGGTACGTCTGATTCTTGGTGAATTTTGCCAAGATAACGTCCGAGACGGCGAAATCCTCTTGTCGCACTGATAGCGTTTTCGACCGACCAATAGCCAACTGCCACCTGCTCTGGGTTTTTTCACCTGCCACACTTACAATGGGGAGCTTACTCAGCAAGTCCCCTCACCATGCCTGAATTGGCCTGAATTGAACGATGGCTAAAACGAAAATCCCCAATGCGGTTGGCTCCACGGAGTCCGAAGACTTGATCGAAATCGATCTAAAGAATCCCTGGCTGGCTGGATTCCTGGCATGGGCGCTGCCCGGGCTGGGTCACATTTATCAAGGACGCACGGCCAAGGGCATTCTGTTCTTCATTTGCATTCTGGGAACATTCGTTTACGGCATGTATTTGGGCGGCGGCAAAGTTGTTTACGCTGCCGTGCCCTGGGAGCAGCAATACCGCTGGCAGCACTGGTGCCAGCTCGGCGTAGGATTGCCTGCCACGCCGATGCTCGTTCAAAAGCATCGGGTGATGAACAACCAAGAACCATTGCTGAATGGTTTTATGGCTCCCCCGGCCGACCGACGAACTGAGTGGATTGATTACTCGAATAACGAATCGATGCAGCCTAACGAATTGGCCGCATGGACGGTGGACCACCACCCTTACTTTGAAATTGGCACAATCTTCACGATGGTGGCGGGACTGCTCAACGTACTGGTAATTTGCGATGCCGCTGGCGGTCCGCTCATCATTTCCCAGACTGGCAACCAAACAGAAGAGAATGCGCCGGAGGATGAATCGTCGTGATGCTCGCTTCCCTTCTCAACGACAGTTCAATCACAATCGTCCCACTGTTGGCGGTAGTGAACCTGCTGTACGCGGTGCCTTTGATCGCTAGCGTTAGCTTGGTTTGTGCCGCGACCCGCCACGAGCAGATGGGCCCCATCCTCAATCATGCCGTCCGCTTCGGAATGTGGATCACCGTGTTCATGGCAGTGGTGATGGCACTTCTCACACTCGTGGAATCGATGGCGTAACCGACTGTTTAGCAATAGCGGCTGGCCTCCCCCGGCATCAGCAATTCCCCTCAAGCAACCTAAGGCCACCGGCCACGATCCCCACCTTGCATTTCGTGGTCATGACTTGTCGCAAATCACTAGACATCTTATGCTGACAGACGAATCCACTACGCGTCCGTAGCTCAATTGGATAGAGCACTGGTCTTCGGAACCAGGGGTTGTAGGTTCGAGTCCTACCGGGCGTGCTTCGAGCAATTACTAAAAGTTCATGCTCCTCCAATTCCTCTAAAGATGTCGAGCGATAGCTAGCGTTATATACGCTACTGCTCTTCTGTGGGCGGCCCCACAATGACATTCTGTCAGCCCCTCAATTAGCTATTCTGTGGAGTGCACTTTGCTATCAGACGCCAGGAATCGTTAGCCTCTCCAGATCGCGTTCCCTATTATTTCAAGATTCTTTAGAAGCTTGAGTTCCCGTCAGGGGATGTTGGTTAACCGTCGAAGGCCTGTGGTTAACCTCATGCTAAATCGGTCTGCAACAGACCACAAAATGCTCAGGCTACCCAGTCTCTCGATATTAATTCTAGGTGAGCATATCTATTAAGAGGGTTTTCACAAGGTTCCCATCGTATATCAACTTTCTCAAATGGAGATCAAAGTTGACACAAGAGTGTGGAGCCAGTATTTCTCCTCACCCAGCAGCTCTTGTCCACTGCGAGCCGACGCTTACAGCGCCCTCGCACTGAGCTCTTTTCACCGAATCTACTTCTTTGCCACGCACTCCTACGCTGCTTATAGGTAACCAGTCTCTTTGTTGCAGAACAGGGTATTGATGCCATCGCTCGTCTGAAAGTTTGTAATGAGTCGGTATTTTTCTCTTCGTAAAGAAGTAGTCATCTTCGTTTCATGTTTGCTTGAATTCGTTTGCCTGGAACGTGTGATAGCAACCGATCTGCTCCGACCGTTACCACCGATCCATTCGTCCGTAGACCAAGACACGGAACCGCGGCAGGCTCCCCTAATAGAGCATCACGAACAGGGGACCTTTGTGGCGTCCTTTCTCGAAACTCGGCCTCAATCTGAATCAGATGAAGGTGAGAGTATCACACTAACGAGCGGAATTCTCGATGAGTTTGGGTCGACACTCTTCGCTGTAGATGAACGACGATATGAAGGTCACACCACCGATGCCGCCATTCAGTGGGGAGGCTGGCTAGCGCAAGGGTACACCGGCAACCCGGATCAACCAACCAACGGGTTGAATCGCCCCGTACTATTTAATGACCGTGCTAACGAATACTTATTGAACCAATACTATCTATTTTCGGAATCCCAGTTACTGGACGATTACCAGAATTGGGATGTGATGGCCCGAATAGACGCGACGTACGGTTACGATTCTCAGTTTGTTAGCGTCCCTGGGCTAGAACGGCACCACGATCGAACTCGCAAATGGAACTCGGAGAATGAGCGATACGGACTCGCGCTGCCCCAAGCGTATATAGAAGTAGCTCCCGCCAACTCGAATGAATTCTCCCTGAAGTTGGGCCACTTCTACTCCATCGCCGGTTACGAACGTTTTGCGTCACCAGAGAACATCTTTTATTCGCATTCTTACGCCTTTGCTTTTGCTACTCCTTTCACGCAAACCGGAGCGCTCGCAGCATATTCGCCACGCCAAGAAACAACCTGGTACCTGGGTTACAGCCAAGGCTGGGATATTTGGGACAGTAACGTTGATACTTGGGGAATCGTAGGGGGCACGACACTACGTTCTACCGATCGGGTTCATGAGCTTTCAGTCGTGGTCCAAGTTGGTGACGATCTCACCAACATCATCAGCGGAGGTCGCTCCCTGGTTGACGATCGTGTATCGCTCCACATGGTTTACCAGCAACAATTCTCAGAACATTGGCGATATATCGTTGCGCCAGTTTTTGGGAGTCAGCAAAATACTGTAACAGTCGCCAACCTGGGACCGTCGACAGTGTCGTACGACCATGCCCAGTGGTACGGCGTTAGCCAGTACTTGTTGTGGGACGCTAGCGAATGGTATGTCGGTGCCTTTCGATTCGAATGGTTTCGCGACGAAGATCACAGCCGGATAGGGGTGCCGGTGGAATACAACCCCGGTGGGCCAGTGCTGCGGGGTGGTAATTACTTTGCGCTAACTGCTGGCATGAATTGTTTCTTGACCTCAAATATTTGGCTTCGGCCAGAGATTCGCTGGGACTGGTCGGATGTCCGCGGCAGCGCTACGGTTCCGGGTGGCGACCCAACCATCCGCGCTTTCGGCGATCGTACTGATGGCAGTCAAATCACACTTGCCTCGGACTTGGTGATTGCTTTTTAGCAAACCGAATAGTTCAACGGTTGCTTTCAGGGCTAGACGTGTATTTCCTCCACAAATGATGCCCAGGGAAAGGTATCCAGATGACTCGAGAAAATCACACTCGTTCCAAACGTCTCGCTTGCGAGCAACTCGAATGCCGCCTCATGCTGGCGATCGACACCTACTTTATTAACCTTAATGGTAGCGGAAGTGTCGATATTTTCGGCGCAGATGGCGGCGGTAGCGTCCAGCAAGAATTTGTCAATCATCCACTAAGTATCGGCACGCTCATCCAGACCAATAACGTACCCGACCAGAACAATCGTCCCCCGGTGGCAGGCAGTACAACGTTTCCGTTAAGTCCCGGGGACGATCAGCTGGAGGTGGGTATCGCGGCCCCAGGGGTCCTGGTAAACGCCATTGATCCTGACGGTGGAATCGTGAGTCTGCAATCGTTTGAGGCTCTGAGTGATCTGGGGGCAATCGTAGACATCAACCCGGATGGAAGCTTCACCTACGACCCACGGAACAGCGCAATCGTCCGCGGCCTGGAATCTGGCGAGACAATCGACGACACCATCCACTATATCCTAGCCGATGACCAAGGCCTTACCTCCGCGGTCTCGGCATTGATTCAGGTGGTCGGGACAAACGATCCACCAACACTAGTCCACAATCTCGGTGGCTCGCTGATTGAAGGCGACGTCGGCGTCATCTCTGCAGGCGAACTTGCAGCAAATGATCCCGACGATGAGGCCTCGGATTTGGTTTACACCGTTACGGCAGGTCCTACGCAGGGCCAATTGGAACTGGCAACCGCCCCTGGCACGCCCATCACTTCGTTTACGCAACTTGATATTGATTCGGGGTTGGTCTTATACGTTCACAGTGGTGCTGAGATCACGACAGACAGCTTTGATTTTTCTTTGTCAGACGATGGTGAAGACGGAGTCGTTCCTCTGACAGAGACCTTTAGCTTTTCGATCACATCCGTAGATGACCCACCAATCAATTCTGGAACTCTGCCTACTACGGTCACTGCTGTAGAGGATGTTGCCTCACAGGTCGACTTGAGTAGCGTTACGCTTGCCGACCCAGACAGTGCATTACTGACACTTACCATCGAGAGCGGGGGCGGGACACTTGCGGCTACCAACGGCGGAGGTGTGACGGTCAGCGGAACCGGCACGACGAGCTTGTCGCTCACAGGTTCTCCGGCCAATCTCAATACATATCTCGCTACGACGAGCAATATTCAATATACAGGTCTCACCAACATCGCAGGCGCCGGAGCCGATACGCTGGAGATCTCGGTCACCGACGGGCAGTCGCAGGTGGCCCTTAGTCCGGTCGACATCGATATCATCGCGGTGAACGATGCCCCTATCAATTCCGGGACTATTCCGACTGATTTGGCAGTCACCGAAGATATTGCCGGCAATCTGGATCTCGGCGATGTATCACTTTTCGACGCCGATGGAGATCAGCTAACGCTGACGATATCTGCACTGGGAGGAACATTCAACGCCACAAGTGCCAATGGAGTCGTTGCCAGCGGATCCGGAACAGCTAGCCTCTCTTTATCGGGCGATGCAGCAAACATTAATAGCTTCTTAGATCTCGCGAGCAACATTCAATTCACCGGTGCGGATAACGTTAGCGGTATCGGCGTCGATACCATTTCTCTGGAGGTGAACGATGGGAATCCTCCGATTGCGCTGGGCAGTTTTGGCGTGGACATCGCGGCGGTAAACGACGCTCCCTCGAATGCCGGTTCGTTGCCTGCCAATGTTTCAGCTCTTGAAGATGTGCCTGGGGAGGTCGACTTAAGTGGATTGGATCTCGTTGATCTTGATGGCGACGTGCTGAGTCTCGATTTGTCAGCCACTAGCGGAATTCTAATTGCGACTGGCGGGGGAGGTGTTGCTGTATCAGGCAGTGGCACTTCTTCTTTAACGCTTTCAGGTTCACCCATTAACTTAAATAGTTTCCTTGATACGATCACCGGCATCCAATACACGAGTGCCCTCAATGCATCTGGCACAGCAGCCGATACGATTTCGGTGTCGCTCAGTGATGCGGAAACCACAATCTCACTGGGCGATGTCGACGTCGACATCACGGCGGTGGATGATCTGCCAACCAATACGGGTAGCTTACCTACCGACATGTCACTGGTGGAAGACACTTTGGGCAACTTTGATCTGAGTGTCGTTGAACTCCTTGACCCCGATAGCGGATCACTCACCCTTTTGCTGTCGGCAGATGTGGGGATATTTTCCGCCTCAAGCGCGGGCGGAGTGACGGTCTCCGGGAGCGGCACTAGCGCACTGTCCCTCATGGGAACTGATGCCCAGATCAATGCCTATCTCGATTCGATCAGCAATGTCGGGTACCTGGGCCCTGCTGATCTCGCCGGAAACGACGTGGCGACGATCTCGCTCTCAGTGAGTGATGGTGGGGCACCGGTTGCTCTGGGCGATGTCAATGTCGATATTACGGCAGTGGATGACCCACCAAGCAACCTGGGCTCAATGCCGACAGACATTGATGCGACCGAGGACCTCCCTTCAGATGTCGATCTTAGTGAGTTGTTGCTTAGCGAACCTGACGATGAAGTTATTACACTCACCATCACTGCCGGTAGCGGTAGTCTGCTGGCCACAAGCGGAGGCAGTGTAACTGCGGCAGGCTCTACGACAAATACCTTAACCCTCACGGGACTACCTGGTGATCTCAACACTTATCTCGATAGTTCCAGCAACATCAGGTATGTCGGCGCATTGCATGTCGCAGGCGACGACATCGATTCGTTATCGGTGGAGATCGAGGATGGCACAACACTCATATCACTCGGCACCATCGACGTCGATCTCTCGGCTGTCAACGACGATCCCACCAATGCTGGATCGCTCCCTACCACGTTGGCAGCGGTCGAAGACACCCTCACCGACCTCAACCTCAGCGGTATTTCAATCGCCGATGTCGATGCCGGGACCAGCGACCTGACCGTCACCCTGATGGCCGATACAGGTATTCTCCAGGTGGTGGTCGACGCGTCGATCGATACTACCGGCAACGGCACCAACATGGTCACTCTCACCGGCACCTTGGCGGAACTCAACGCCTATTTGGCAGTCTCTACCAATGTCGGGTATCTCGGGGCGCTGAACCTCACCGGCGACGACGCCGCTTCCATCGAGGTGATTGTCAACGATGGGGGCAACACCGGAACCGGCGGTGGAAGCGACATCCTGTTTGGCACCATCGACGTCGATCTCTCGGCTGTCAACGACGATCCCACCAATGCTGGATCGCTCCCTACCACGTTGGCAGCGGTCGAAGACACCCTCACCGACCTCAACCTCAGCGGTATTTCAATCGCCGATGTCGATGCCGGGACCAGCGACCTGACCGTCACCCTGATGGCCGATACAGGTATTCTCCAGGTGGTGGTCGACGCGTCGATCGATACTACCGGCAACGGCACCAACATGGTCACTCTCACCGGCACCTTGGCGGAACTCAACGCCTATTTGGCAGTCTCTACCAATGTCGGGTATCTCGGGGCGCTGAACCTTACCGGCGACGACGCCGCTTCCATCAAGGTGATTGTCAACGATGGGGGCAACACCGGAACCGGCGGTGGAAGCGACATCCTGTTTGGCACCATCGACGTCGATCTCTCGGCTGTCAACGACGATCCCACCAATGCTGGAGCGCTCCCTACCACGTTGGCAGCGGTCGAAGACACCCTCACCGACCTCAACCTCAGCGGTATTTCAATCGCCGATGTCGATGCCGGGACCAGCGACCTGACCGTCACCCTGATGGCCGATACAGGTATTCTCCAGGTGGTGGTCGACGCGTCGATCGATACTACCGGCAACGGCACCAACATGGTCACTCTCACCGGCACCTTGGCGGAACTCAACGCCTATTTGGCAGTCTCTACCAATGTCGGGTATCTCGGGGCGCTGAACCTTACCGGCGACGACGCCGCTTCCATCAAGGTGATTGTCAACGATGGGGGCAACACCGGAACCGGCGGTGGAAGCGACATCCTGTTTGGCACCATCGACGTCGATCTCTCGGCTGTCAACGACGATCCCACCAATGCTGGAGCGCTACCTACCGATCTTTCCGTAATTACCGGTTTACTTTCTGGCATCGATCTCAGCCAAATCGATATCGCAGATGTCGACTCGGCAAGCGGCCTAGTCACCGTCACGCTGTCCGCAGGATTGAGCGATCTTTCTGCCACGGACGGCGGAGGCGTTACCGTTGCAGGCAGCGACACCGATACACTCTCGCTGACGGGAACAATCACCAATCTCAACGCCTTTATCGACGTCACCACCAATATTGGATTCTTTCCTGGTGCTGGGCTCTTGGGCGAAGACGTCGACTTGCTTTCAATTTCCGTCAACGACGGCGGAAATACGGGCTCGGGTGGTGGAGGCGATGTCGCACTAGGAAACATCAATATCGATGTATTGCCTGCTGGTCCTCTCACCGCTGCCATCACGACTCAAGACAATCCACGTCCGGCTAAGAAACTCGCAGAACAGCAATTAGAGTCTGCTGTCGATTTGGCGTTATCACAGCTCAGTCTTGCAGGCTTGCCGGAATCCGACTTGAACGAGCTGCAAACCACACAGTACAAACTTGTGAATCTGCCCAACGACTTTCTAGGAATTGCCGATACACAAACAAATACTGTCTGGATCGACGAGGACGGGGCGGGACGCGGCTATTCTATCACTGAAGAACCACTCTCGATAAACTTCTGGGACGAATTCGAGAACTACCTGCTACCCGAACTGTACCCTAGCGAAGATGGGGCCTACGATCTTATGTCCGTAGTATTTCACGAGATGGGACATCTCCTGGGACACAACCATCATGTGCCGCGGCATGAATAGCCATTCAACGTCAGATAACAAATATTCTTAGACGAAGCATTCGCCTCCTACAAGGCGTGCTTACTACGCCAAGAGTTGCTTCGGGGACCTACTTGATCCTCAGAACTCGACTCTGAATTCTGGTACACCCTGGGTCGGCACCCAGAATGTTGCCTTGCGTTCAAGTGACGCCTCATTGACGATGTCTCAGGCTCTGGACAACCTAATTTCCAAGCCGGCTTACAGAATGTTCTGCGATGAGGAACCTGCTCAGGTTATTTGTGTTGGAATTCTCGAAGCACTCCGCCCGCCATAGCAAGCGTTAAAAGCAGTGCAGAGGAGGGCTCTGGGACGACAAAGATTTCTCCTCGGAGGGTGACGCCAGGCGTGCCTTTGGTGTGAACCGCGAAATACCACTCGCCGTTAAGCAATTCCTGCAACCGGAATGACGTTGGAAAGAGTTTTGTCGTGAGTGGAAAAGCTTGCGGTAAAACCGCGCCGGTATTTGGGTCGCGGGAGGCATCGCTGGCGTCGTACACGCCAGAGAACGACTCATTCTCATAGTCGACCACTAAGTCATCGTCGTCCAACGATGGAACGCCGAAGATGTTAAGGATGTGCGGTCCTATAACATCTTGAACATGAAGGTGGATATGGATCGCCACGATATCGTTTGGATCGCTTCGATTCTCAGCAACAGGTTCGAGATCGACACCAAAGAACTGGACCGAATAAGCAAGCTCTGTCTGTTCGGCGTTGAGGGTGAGGGTGGCTACCCCCGTTGCCGTTGAGTCTGAAGGGTTATTCACTACCTGAGATGAATCGAGGGTGGATCTAAAGCTGGTCTGCCCCAGCGCGGACAGAGGCATCATTGCGACCATGAAAATGAAAAGTCTCATGACTATTGCAGTGTGGCTCAATCAGTGGTGCGGCAAGACATTCTTCTTCAAGCATAATCTCTCAGCGACGATACCGAGCCGAGAAAAAACCTAAGGCAGAGAATGCCCCCAGGGCCATCAAGATAGTAGACGGCTCGGGTACGGTAGAGGCAGCGGTAGGATTTCCGTAGTTTGCCTCCCACTCAGACAAGCTGCCCACAGTGGGGTCGCTTTGCCAGGCGAGAAAATCGAGTCCATCAACGTTGCCGTCGAAATTAAAATCTCCCGGCTGTCCGAACTCTGCCATAAAAAACTCGGCGACCGAGGGGATGCCATTGTCATCGATCAGAAAGAGCATGTAGTTGCCCGGAGGGGCTTCGTTGGAATTGGAGGTAAGCGTGATTTCAACTCCACCGCTAACCTCCGTCACATCGAGCCGGTTGGCCCGTTGGCTCCAGTCCTGAGCATGCGTAACGGCCCCTGGCACGACCATTAATGCGCGAGCGATGATTGCTGCGTCTGGCGTTTCTACAAAAAAAGTTTCTCCATAACTCACGGCGTCGGGTAGGTCCGTAATCGTCGGACGCGAACCGCTGTGCATATAGGCGGGCTCATAGATTTCTGCATCGTAATTCTGAACAAAGGGTCCGTTATTGTTGTGGTTATGTTCTCCTCCGGCAACTAATACGCTGCCATCGGGAAGCAACAGGGCGGTGGAGTGATAGCCACGGTAGATGTTACTTGCTGAGGCAACCTGAGTGACTTGCTCGGTAACGGGATCCCAAATTTCGGCGGTGGTTACGGCACCATTCGGATCATTGTTTGAGGTACTTGTACCACCTGTAATCAATACCGTGCCATCGGCTAATATAGTCGCGTTGTTCTGCCGACGGGGTTGAGTCATGTCGTCGGCACCATAAGTCCATTGCGGATTTGCGTCGTTGAGATCAAGCAGATTGACTTTTTGTGTGGGGTTTCCGCCTCCACCCAAGTAGGCAACCTTGCCTGCGTCGTACATCACGGCAGGGCCATAGTCGCGCAGACCGCCGTCGAGATTGTCGCCTAAGAAAGACCACTGACCCGTCCCCGAAGTATCCAGCCATTGCGAATCGCTGGCAAAGTCGGCAAGCAATGCAACACGACCATCAGGGGCCAGCATCATTCGCGGGTATTCCGGTATATGTTGATTTGCATCGGTCAAATCACGCCAAGTATTGGTTTCATGCTCATAGACTTGCGGCAAGGGATTGAGTCTTGTAGGGAAGGGCGGGTTCGGAGAATAGTATCCCGAAGTCACGAGTATGTCGCCGTTGCCCATAGTTGTTGCGCTGGGGTACCACCGTCCGAGGTTCATGGCAGGAACATCGGGGACGTTTGGATCTTGCGATGCCCAGGTATTCGTCCAGGGGTCGTAGATGTCGGCGGTTGGCTCTCCCCATAAACTTCCAGCCGGCTTTTGACCACCCACCACAAACAATCTGCCGTCGGGCAGCCAAGTGTGAGCGGAGCAAAAAATGTTGACCGAGGGAAACTCGGCATCCTCAAACGAACCGGTTGCCGGGTCCCAAAGGGCGACGCTGGTCTGCCACGACTGCCAAACCATAACTTTGCCCGTGGGCAGCATGACGGAGTGAATTGCTTCGAGTGGCCAATTAAGCACGCTGCCCCATTGGCCCTCCACTGCGGGCTGGGCATGGATGACGGGATCGCCTAGGACAGCTCCCAAGAGAGCCATTGCGGAAATAGTGCCAATTCGAACGGGAGCCATAAATCAGCCCGGATCTTGAACCTAAAGAAATGAATACAACGACCTCTAGAGAGCAACTACAACAGCAATGTGATTTTGGACAAAAAAGTGAATCGACTAGAATTCCCCGCCCAAAATCTAGTGTCTAAGAATCCCTTGTTATACCAAAATATTGGGCCATAGATTAGTTTCTTGTTATCCTAAACAACTCGCGATTTCTCAGTTTCCAAAGGTTATTCGAAGATCTCAACTCATCTACCTCAGAAAGCGATTGATTCCTTGATGTTGTGCGTCTCAGGATTACGAAGGAATCGGTGCTATATTGCTCTCTGCCTGGCAGCATCGCTTGCGATAGATAGCTCAAGCGGCCAAGAGTTCCGCACGTTTGACGGAACAGGAAACAACACTTTCTTTACCAAAGCAGGGGTGGCAGGCGAACGGGTTGTTCGTTTTGGCTACGACGATGACTACCCCGATCAGATCGGTGATGAGATTACTCGCGCCGGCAAGCCTAACCCGCGGGACGTAAGTAATATTGTCCTGGCGCAAACGGGGAGTATTATCAATGCGCGCGGGCTGTCGGACTGGGTTGTCCATTGGGGCCAGTTTCTAACACACGACATGTCCCTCATTCGCACCGGCTCGGTCTTTAATAACCTTTCGACTGGGGCTGCGGGCGACTTCAGTATTCCGATCAACGACCCCAACGATCCTCTCGGTCCGGGCCCGATCCCTTTTAACCGGTCGGAGTTTGATCCGAATTCGGGTGATGGCAGCATGGTGCTCACTTCGCAAGGGTTCGAGTTTGAACCGCGTTGGCAAATTAATAGTAACACGTCGTACATCGACGCTTCGAATGTGTATGGCAGCGATGCGGGAACGGCCGCATCGTTGCGGACGATGGCGGGTGGCAAGTTAATTACCTCCGCGGGTGGTTTGCTGCCGGGAACCAATGCCGGCGGGTTCTTTCTGGCAGGCGACGAGCGTGCCAATGAAAACGTCGGACTCACTTCGATCCACGCTCTCTTTGTCCGCGAACACAATCGCCTAGCAGACTTGCTTGCGGCAAATGACGCTACGCTAACAGATGAAGAAATCTATCAACGGGCCCGCAAGATTGTGGGGGCGGAGATGCAGGCAATCACGTACAACGAGTTCCTGCCAGCCATGATCGGTAGTACTGCACCGTTGGCGGAAGACTTTTCTTATGATCTCTTTAACGACGCTTCAATCACGCTTGCCTTCTCAACAGCGGCGTTTCGATATGGCCACAGCATGCAGTCTCCCCAGTTGGCACTTGCAAACCCAGATGGGTCAAATGCTGGGACGCTAGGATTGGTTCAGGCATCGATGAACCCAAGTCTGTTATCGAACGATCCCACGGTTGCTAACCAAATCCTCAAGGGACTGGCAAGTCAGGCGGCGCAAGAAAACGATACCAAGATGGTCGACGAACTTCGCAATATGCTGCTTGGTCCGCCAGGATCGGGTATTCCCCTCGATCTTGCGGCACTCGATATCCAGCGGGGGCGCGATCATGGCCTGCTAAATAGCTACAATCAATCACGAACGTCTTACGGCCTCCCACCTGTGAATTCGTTTGCCGACCTAACTTCTGATCCTGTACTCCAGGCCCAACTAGCCAGCGCCTACAACACCGTCGACAATCTCGATATGTGGGTCGGAATTATCTCCGAAGATCACCTGCCTGGGTCTAGCATGGGCGACTTGGGGACTGCAATCCTCAGTTCCCAATTCACGCGGCTCCGCGATGCTGATCGATTCTTCTATACAGGGGACGACTTCTTCGACGATCCGTTTGTCGATTCGCTCGTAGACTTAGAGAACCATACGCTCAGCCAGGTGATTGAGCTCAACACTGGCATGTCGATGCAGAACAATGTGTTTTTTATCGTCCCCGAACCCAATGCCTTGCTTCTGCTAGCCTACTTGTCTGCCTCCCTACTTGGGCGAAGGCGATCTCTGGGAAGGTGAGGCTGATAACGCCAAGACGTTACTGGCGGGGGACTTATGAGATATCTCCGATCCTCTGCCTATCCCGTATTTCAAGCTGCAGGGCCGCGTTTTTTGGAAAAAAGACTTAGATTCTTCCGATTCTATTGCAATTTCCTGACGCTGGGGATGTAGCTGACAGATGGCACCTATACATATTCTCTGCGAGCCAGAGCGGTTCTTTTCCGAATACATCCTTTTAAAAAACCGACAGTTCTGCTTTATGCGGGGTGGGATCTAATGAGAACAATCTTAAACTCAAGTTCATTCTTCACAGCTCAGCTCGCTCTAGCTCTCCTAGCGGTCGTTCTATTGGAAGGCACCTCTCGTGCCACGCCGATGGCCTTCGATGATGGCTTTGACGGTCCCGGCTTGGACGCTGCCTGGAATCAAGGCGGTGACCCGAATGGTCATCCCGCTTCTATCGCTGGAACGTACGATATGACAGACGCCCATGGCTCCCCCGGTGTGAAGCTCAGCCGTAGCACTTCGGGCTCACTTAGCGGGTACACCCACGAGATTGAAGTCACTTTCAATCCACTCGCCACAACGGGGACAGATTTCAAGTGGAAGTCGTTCGGCGCGGATGGCTTTATGGAAATTGTGCTAAACAGCTTCGGAAACATGCGAATATTCCATAATGATTTCGATGGCGGAGGTGGCGACATCCAATCCAGCACGAATATTGGTATTGCTGACGGGGATCTCCTGAAACTCACCACCGTTTACAACGCAAACACGGATACCATTGATGTGTCGTACTCGCTCAATGGCGGATCGACTCAGGCCTTCTACTCAGGCGGTGGTATTGATGGCCCCATCGACGACCTTATTACAAACTTCGTTGAATTTGAATTGTTCAAGTTTGGCAGCAACCCATCAACTCAAGCTGTTGCAGCGATTGACCGATGGAGACTGGCAGCCGTTCCGGAGCCGACGTCGATCGCTCTGTTGGCAATTGCAAGCCTGAGCTTGGTCGGTTGCTCTCGGCGAAATCGGTTGTAATTCCCTAGCGGTGCATGAAGATTTGGGGCAGCTGCACCCTGATAAGGGCTTCATTCTGCGCGATTGGTTGGGTGCCTCTAGAAATAGTTGCCGGGAGCTTTTCTGGCTGAGATCAATTTGCCAGCGACGCTCCCAATTTTCTTGCGGCAGCTGCTTCAGTAGACGACAATGTCGGGACCGATTCCGAGTTGAGGGAGAATTGCCATGCGACGTGCCAGGGTCTTGAATCGCACTAGGTCAGTCAAGCCGACCCTAGCTTTGCTGGCGATAGTTCTTTCGACGTGTGTGGCACATGCTCAACCGTCTGGATTCGTAGAAGAGTTCAGCGGGGCCTCGTACGACCCCAACGAATGGATCTTCAGCGGCGACCCCAATGGTCATCCCGCGACTATTGCGGGTACGTACGACATTTCCGACGCCCATGGCGCCCCTGGGGTGAAGCTACTCCGCAATACATCGGGGACGCTCAGCTCCTTCACCCACGAAATCGAACTGACTTTGAATCCCTTTCTTCTCTCCGGCTCGGGTGGAACTCAGAGTGATTTCAAATTCAAGTCCTTTGGTGCGGACGGTTTTCTGGAGCTCGTAGTAAATAGCTTTGGAGCCATGCGGCTGTTTCACCTGAATTCCAGCGATCCCAACAATGTTCAGCTGGGCGACCTCCAGCCCAATACCAACATTGGTTACTCGGACGGGGATACTCTGAAACTTACAACAGACTATGACCAAGGAACAGATACCGTCGATGTGAGCTATTCGCTCAATGGCGGCTCGGCCATTCCTTTCTACACAGGCACTGGCAACGGGGGCTCCCTAGGCGATCTTGTCACGAGCCTTGTTGAAGTCGAACTATTCAAGTGGGGTAGTGATGAGCCTACACAGGCTGTCGCTTCGATTGACAAGTGGAGTTTGGTCCCCGACGCTATTCCAGGTGATTTCAATTCGGACGGCAGTGTTGACGGTCTTGATTTCTTGCTCTGGCAACAGAACCCCAGTGTTGGAAGCTTGAACGACTGGGAGACAAACTACGGTGCCGAGCCTTTGTTGGCTTCAATCAGTTCTGTGCCCGAGCCAAATTGCATTTTGATGCTCCTATTATCCACCGTATTTCTAAGCTTGAGCCGGCGCTCTGGGCGGACCACCTAATAGCGATGGCACGGATTGCTTAGGGCAATCAACCTTTCAACTAATTCGGACAAAGTGCGAAATCTATGGGCTTAGTCGTAAAAAATAGTCGTAACAGAATAGTCACACCGGTGCTGTTCCTTTTTGTGATGATTGCCGCAGTATGTGCAGCCCACGGACAGCCGATTGGTTTCGTGGAAAACTTCAACGACCCCAACTTGGACCCTGTTTGGAACCAAAATGGTGATCCCAATGGCCATCTTGGGATCGTTTCGGGTAGGTACAATATCACAGACGCCCATGGCCAGCCCGGTACGACTCTCAATCGGTCAACTGGAGGCACAGTCGGCTCATTCACTCACGAGGTGGACGTTGTACTCGACCCGCATCTTTTATCAGGTTCAGGCGGAACCCTGAGTGATCTCAAGTTTAGATCAATTGGTGCCAACGGCATTCTGGATGTTGTGTACAACAGCTTCGGACACTTTAGGGTGGACCATAACGATTTCATGGGCAACAGTGACCACATTGCAGGAGCTTCTCCCAACAATATTTCCATCGGGTATGTCGATGGAGATGCCCTGAAACTCAAGGTAGAGTACTTCGAGGGTACAGATACCATTGATGTTTCGTATTCAATCAATGGCGGATCGTTAGTTACCGTCTATTCGGGCGGGGGGATTGTGGGTCCCATCGGCGATGTCGTCACTACCTCTGTTGAGCTCTTAGTATTCAAGTTTGGTGACGCGGTGCCCGACCAATCGTTGGTGGCGATTGACAATTGGAGTCTTGTCGAGGGTACAAGTGGCACACCCGGCGACTTCAACTCCGATGGATACGTCGACGGGCTCGACTTTTTGCATTGGCAAGAGAATCCTAGTGTTGGCAGTTTGACAGACTGGGAGACCGGCTACGGAGCGACTCCCCAGGTGGCAACTGTAGCATTGGTGCCCGAGCCCAACAGCATGGTGCTCCTCTTCTCGGCACTGCCGATAAGTCTATTCCGCCACAAACGCACGAGCAATCGCAGCGCTTGAAGTGCCCCACCCTAGTTCCTGGGCACCAAGTAATACGAATGTACTACTTGGTATTGGTTGGACTTACCTGCCACTCCAGGACACCCGCCGAGGCGTTTTCCATGAGTTCCACTTCGAGACGTAACGACGTCGTTGTGACGGGCTCGAATCTTGTGAGGTTGTAGCGATTGACCTCAACGCCATAGGGATCTTTCGAAGTGACTTCCTCCCAATTATCGTCCACAAGGTACATCAACCGCCATCGCTTTGGTACACGACACAAGTTTGTAGGGGGGGAGTTTTCGAAGGTGCCGGTAGGAGCATCATCGTATCTCGAAGAATCGTCGCACCAATAAACTCTTACTTGGTCGACAGTCTGGGGATTCTTGAAATCAGCCTGCAGCCACTCGGTTGTACCGGTGTAGGGGAGAAAAGAGTGACGAGGAATTCCACGATCGTTCGAGGCACAAGGCTCTAGTTCATCAACCATCGCCGATACCAGATCATGTTCGAAACAGTGAGACGCGCTCGCTGTAAAAGCAGGCTGTTCAGGTATACCCGCCTTCCAGCGAGGCAAATTCCGATCACTGCGGACTTCCGGGAAGGCAGAAACTCGAAGCAAGGCGGCTCCCATGGGGATGAGCGTCACCGTTTCCTCTGCGGCATCAGAATAGACTGGGCTGTCTTGCAATGGAGCACAGAGTCCGGTGAGATCGTATTTCCATTCTGGAATTCTCTTCGCCTTGCACTTCAAAGCTATTGGAGTTGTCTCGGTGGAAAAAGGGTAGTCATCCTCGGGCCAGGCACGTGTTTCGACGACAAACGATTCCTCGGGTTCTGGCTCATTGAGCAACAGTCCGTAATTCCAGGGTGTGCTGGGGAGGACTTCGAAAGCGCGCCATTCCTCGGGATCAACATCATCTCGCCATTGCGAATCCTGTGTAGCCGTAACCGTGGGATCGCACTGAACAATGTGTTGGCCAATTTGAAGAGAATACGTTAGCGGTCCTCGATTGACGCTAACACTGTTGCGGTTGTTTTGCCACCGATGAACTTTTAGTTTCATGGGCATTTGCAGGGTAACGGTATCTCCATCCTTCCAGGTTCGCAAAATGCGAACGTAGTTATTGGGAGCCATGTTTTCAGCCACGGGCGTATCGTTTACGAACACTTCAGATTCCATGCACCATTTGGGGATCCGTAGGTAGAGCGGAAACTCGACAGGCTGAGGCAATTCGAGCTTGAACTTTGTCTCTTCCTCAAAAGGATAATGAGTCGTTTCAACAATGCGGACTTCGACCCCGTCGGCCACCTTGGCGCTGACGGAACTGGGTCCGTAGACCGTGGCACAGATGCCGTTGTCTGGAGTGGCCATCCACAGGTGTTCTACCAAACGCGGCCAAGCGACAGAATGGTTGTGTTGGCAGCAACGATGGCTCAGAGGATTCATCACAAACATGGGGCCAATGTTCTCAACACCGGGTGCATGATTGCGGCGGTTGCTACGTACAAGATTTGGGCTCACTAGGTACCGCAGCGAACGATAGTCGGGCATGAAGGCCGCAGTGAGCGTATTAAATGCAACTTCCTCCAAGTGATCGGCCCAGAAAGTGTCTCCAGTGATGCAGAGTAAAGACTCGTCGGATATCATCTGCTCTACGACGCCACAAGTCTCGATGGCTTGACGCGGATCGTAATATCCTGTGCGTGCATTTTCGTCGGCCCCAAACATACCACCGGGCACTTGGCCAAATTCTGCTCGAGCAGTATGGAAATTGTCGTAGGCAGCGGCGAGATCGTTTCGGTCGTGAGACTGGAGAAAATAGGTGGCCGGCTCTCCGAATCCCTGGGCAATGTTAACGTTATGCCAATTCGGGAGATCGTTTTGCTGACGCCAATCGGAAGTGTTGCGATGAACTTTGTCTGCCAGGTCGAGCAGCCACTCATCACCGGTGTGATTGTAGAGCCAATAAACAGATTGCAGGTTATCGCCACCACGGTAGAACTGCCAAAAGTGGGTAAGGAACTTCTCGTCTGGAATTCTGGCTTGAAAACGGAAGTACCTGGTCATTAAATCAAGTACCCGTTGGTCTAGTGAGTGCTCGTAGTAAGATTGCAGGCAAGCAAGCATGACCATGTTAGCCCAAAGGTCTTGCGAGCCATCGTCGCCGAACACTCGCAAGGGGCCAAAGTGTCCGTCGGGTCGCTGCCCGGCAAAAACCGCCTCGATCCAAACCTGAACTTCCTTTTCGAGTTGTTCATCCTCTAAAAGCGTTGCCAGACTAATGGCACCTCTCAACCAATAGGGAACTTCCTCCCAGCCCCACTTGCCGCGACCATCTTCTGAAAGCCAAGCATTGCCGTCTTTCTCTAGCCACGAACTAACCTTTGGCAAATGGCCTGCCAGGCCATTGCGTTGTCTGTTGAGAGTTTCTAACAGCCAACCGCGGGGCTTAACGCTACCGACGGGCAGCTTGATCAGTCTGCTTGCAACAAGTGGCTGGCGATTGCTGACATAGTGGTCGTTGTGCGACTCGGATTCAGGAATTGCAATCACCGCGATACTGGTTTCGCTGCGCGCTGTCCCCGAGAATGACAGGACGAGTGCGATAACAAGAAGGGGCACCTTGGGGATCGTCATGATCAGATCAGAACATGGATTTGTGTTGGGGTGAATTAACCGGAGCGGATCCCCAATTTACAGGAAATCGTCTAGGTTGGGAGTCGGGCTCTGGCGAGGCAGAAAAATTTGCCTTACTCGCCATTGTAACGAGCTGTCGTAGTAGACTCCGGCTGTAGCTGGAGAATGGGATCGATCAAAACGACGTGATCAAAAGAGGGATCGCCTCCGGCATCGGTTGTGACGATCGTTAAAAAGCGATCTTCCTGAGACAGGGGAACCACCATCTGGGCGTTGCCATCGTCCCGGCCGAATTCGAGTCGGCTGAACCGTAACCGCCCATCGACAAACACGCGCAAGTCGGCCAGAGGTTTCTCGGCGGATTCTGTCGTATTGGTTGAACTATCCAGATTGACCACGACGGCTTTGAGGTAATCGAGTTGCCGGGACCGTGTCTTGCGGACGGCGTCCAGATCGAAGGTAATTCCCACGTTGGCATGTAACCCCATTAGCCCGTCGCGAGTTTTTTGAAGACGGTCGCGGACGGCCGCAAGTGTACCGCTGCCCCAGTGGTCTTGCCCATTATCCGAAAAGAGCTCGCGGCTCAGATCGATATCGGAACGTCGGCGGGCCCAGATGGGGCCCCAGGTCGATCCATTGTTGGCAGGCAGATAGACCATATGTCCATAAGAATCGATCTGCATTTCTCTCGCGTTGGAGCGCGGGATAAAAACACCATCGACCATGGGGTTCCAGTCGGTCTGGGTGAATTGAGTATCACCTCTTTGGGTTCCCAATGTTTCAGGGTCAATCCAAGGAGGTCGACCCCAGAAGCCTGTTGCTGGATCAATGGATCCAGCAATTCGCGGCTGGGCGGTTTCGTGGCCACTGATTAAATCGAGCAGGCTGATGTTCAGTTGGTCGAGAGCAACCTCTTCAGGCTGGAACAACTGTCGACTAAAGTCGGCGGCGTTCATAAGCCTGTGGGGCAGGCCTTGTGGGTCGATTCTCACTGACATGCCCTGCTTGAGTCGACGCACCGAACTGCTGCCCCGGTCGCTGAGAGTTCCATGGACGTGCACTTCGCCTTCGAAAACGGTCACGTCTGTGCCAGTGAGTCCAACATCAATTCCAAATTCTGTACCAATATCAACGACGGTAGCCGAGGGAGTCGTTAGGACGAAATTCCCGTTTTCGGCTCGGCCAGCAACGCGCCCATGAAATAGTTGCGCCGAAGAACCGCTATTAATTTGCAGCACACCTGGGGAGTGCAGCAAAACGAACGCGCCGTCGCTGAACTCGATTTTTGCCAGACCCTTGTCGATACCAATGATATCTCCGGGGCGGAGTCGCATCAGAAAATCTGCTGGCTCCTTGCCTCGCGACCAGGATGCATCGGGCGTCAGCGAAGCAACCCTGGCTACCACGGTTTGCGACTCGTAGAGCGTGAGTTTCGTGTCGTCGAGAGGGTTATCGCTGTCCTCAGTTACGGGTGGCAATTCAGCTATAGGGACGACTTTGTTCGAGGGTCTTATTTGCCAGAATGCCAAGGACACCAGGAGCATCGCCGCGGACGCATAGAATATCCTTGTATAACGAGAGCCATGAGCGTTGGAGGATGCAGCGCTCATAGCGATGTTTCGCTGAGAAGCGGTTTTGTTCTCAGTAGCCTCAATGGCGGCGGCTACCGCGGCATTGGTGAATCCAAATTCATCGGCCTGAGACGGATCGGCGAAATCTGCTGCGTCTGGCGTAGCTCGCCGAATCATTTCGACAACGTCTGAGGTACTCGCCTCGCCCTGCGATTTTGCCCATCGCTGTAGGCCCTCGCGCAAATGCACCGAATTGATATAGTCCCAACGCGACTCCTCACAGCTACTCAATAATTCGTTGAGTTGGGCCAACTGCTCCGAGCTGAAGTTGCCATCCCACATTTCGTTCAGCAGCCGCCTCAGCTCAGCAAAAGAAGGACGCTTGTCATTGCTATTGGAATTGTTCACTGAGCAAAACCTTCCTGGTTAAGCTTCCTGCGAATGCAAGCCATCAGCTGTGCTCGAACTCGTTCTAGCGCCTTGTAGATGCCATTGGCACTCTTCCCGAGGTATGTTGCGATATCTGCCACGGGTGTGCCATCTCGGTAGCGCATGGTGACCAGCGACCGCTGCCTTTCGGTTAAGTGTTCGACACACTCGGCCAAGGCATCGGTGCGATCAAGGATCAGTTTTGTATTCCTCAATTGCATATCTGCGATCTCGGTGACCAATTCGCTACTGAAAACGACCTTCGCGTTTCGACGCTTTCGATAAACTTGTAGCACTTCGTATCGGGCAATCGTGCAGACCCAACGAACGAACTCTTCATCGGGGATTGTATCCCCCTTGTAACTAAACGATTCGAGTTTCTTAAACGCTGCCAGACAAGCACTTTGGAATACATCGTCCACTTCGCTTGAAGGGAGCATTAAGGAAGCGACAAAACCTCGAATCCGATGTTCGTGCTGCAGTACAAGTGCTACAAAGTCCTCGGCCGTGAGGAGATTCTTTTGGCTGTCAGCGCTTCCCTGTTGTTCGTCCATTCGATCCATCCCCTCAGCCTGTCACTTGAAGCCCAAGCGTGATTTATTCCCATAAACTGCGTACAGATCGCCCAGATCCATAAATAGGTCGCCTGAGAACACCTGCCACAAGAAGCAACAACCAACTTAGGGACGAATTGGAGGTAAATAGTCAAGGAATTCGCGAGATTCTTCCTTTCTGATCCTCTAGCCCAGGAACGGATTCTGAATGAGAGTGAGTATCCCCTCAATTAGGAGGCTAATCAGTGCGCTTTTTTTTGGAGGCTTCAGCTCCATTACCCTTTTAATGGTAGGGATTTAGGACGAGCGGGCCACAGTAATTTTGCACTTCTAACGAAATTCTCATGCAATTTCCGGTACTAAACCTTGTTGCGTTTAGTAATTGGATTGTTTCCGACCTAGGAAGGTTATCTAATCGAGGAGATAGTTTCTTTTCGTGTCCCCCCTCTTGATGGTGGGGGTGTTCTTAGGTCTCTTTTCGCTTGAGTTTTTTGGAGGGAAAGCACTAATGAAATTTCGACTTCTATCGCTCGCCTTTGCTGTAGTTTTGCCAGTTTGCCTGGCCAACTTGGCATCTGCTGACAATCAATGGCTGGGTGGCAATGGCGTACCGCTGAACCACTGGGATGAACCATCGAACTGGGACTCGGGTATGGTTCCCCAGAGTGCCACGGAGCGGCATATTGATCCCAACGCAATGGATGACCTCAACGTCGCACGATTCACCAAGAACGGCACTGTCACCCTGGTCGATTCGTCGGTCAACGCCACTACCTTTGGTCTCCAGCTTGGTCACCCTCTTGATCCAGCCTTGCCGTCGCCGTTTAACAATCAATCTGCAAGCAACACGTTGAATATGACCGGTGGTTCCATAACGAACCAAGGTGGATTTGGTTTTAACGTAGGCCGGGGTACGAACAACGACCCCAATCACCTTGTTCAGTTCAACATGTCGGGTGGTACAGTTAATGCGTCCATTCTGACGGTTCCCGAAGCGTTTGGCCCACCAGCGGGTAGCGTAGGTATCAATGCAGAAATGCACGTTAGTGGTAATAGTAAGATCAACACCGACCTGTTGCGCCTTGGTGCCCAAGACGCCAACTCTACAGTCACACTTAGCGGCAACGCCCTTGTGCGACTCAATGATGACAACAACGGTTTCTCTCCTGGTGTTCTGTGGATCGAGGCTTTCGAAGACCCCAACAACACAGGCGGTACTTCACTGCTGGAAATCAGCGACAACGCTCAGCTACGCGTATTTGGTGAGTGGTGGACTGATGGAAACGGCAATGGCCAGCGTGACGTGAACTTGACCGAGGAAGAGTACGACTACTTCGTCGATAACTACGTATCTAACGGCTGGATTGCCGCTGGTAGTGGTTTCACTCTTCATCACGAGTTTGTTCCAACAGGAACGTCACCGGTTTTCGATCCTAACACGGGTTCACCAACAGGCGCTACCGTGCCAACAGGATATGCACTTTTTGCTACCGTCCCAGAGCCAACAACTATGGGTCTAGTGATGATGGCCGCCGGTTCCTGGCTAATACTTCGTCGCAAGGAAGAAGTAGTATCCTAGGAATTTAGTTTTTAGATTGATCGGTTGGGGTCCTCGGATTCGATCCGAGGACCCCTCCTCTAACCTCTTCTCTCGGTCTTGGGGCCTCCTCCATAGATCTTGACGAAGGAGTTCGAGGAGGGCTCACAACCAATAGGTGGTAATGGAGTTTATGGAAGAGCGAGATGGCCAATGCGATTGGAGTCTCATCATCGTCTTTTGGGGAATAACGCTCATGGTGCACGGGGCACGCTCACCCCGTTGACCACTCTGTGCGGGCCTCTATCTAGAGCCTGTTTGGTTTTCCGCCTCGAAGATTTCACGTGAGACTTTTAGCTAAGGAGTTTAAGTCATGAAGTCAATCGTTTCAGTTTGTGCATTTGTATTGCTAGCCAGTTTCTTTCTATTGCCCTTCGATGCATTGGGGCAAAGTCCTAATTTCTGGCTCGGAGGGGGTTCGACAAATTTATGGGACGACCCCAATAGCAATGGCACTAACTGGCACTATGGCATTGCACCGATCAACTCGTTCACCGATCCTCAGGGCGGCTGGGACGATCCAAATTTCTGCCTGCCACCCTTTGGATGTTATCCGCTAACAGATCCAAATTTCGATGATGGACCGAATGGCAATAACAATGCCATGTTCAACACCGAGGGCACGACGACAGTGATCGATTCTTCGGTCCACGCCAAGGCCTATGGTGTGCGGGTTGGCCTGGACGGCGCCTCTAATACGCTCATGATCACTGGCGGCAAGCTGGACGTAGGTATCGATCCGAACGAGCCTGATGACGCCAATGCCGTAGGTTGGCACTTGGACGTTGGTAGAGGATTTAACCAGAGCGGAAATCCTAATCCTAAGGCAACGGTGATCATGACCGGGGGGAAAGTTCGAACGAACGGTCTGCTGATCCCCGAGCAGTTTGTTGATGAAAGTGTTGATCCGGCACCGGACCCCAACAACAACTACAACACGGCGCCGATCTATGGCGAATTCCTCATGTCCGGCGGCACGATGAATGCTCGCTGGATGAATGTCGGTCAATTTGTCGCCGACGGCAATGCGGAGATTAGCGGTACGGCTGTTATCAATCTTGAAGGAAATGTCGCCGGCGACCCTGGCAATGGCGGGCATCTGATTATGAACCGCGACTGGTTCATCAATGGTCAGCCAGTACAGGCTACAGGGACACCGAGTTTGGATATCACCGACAACGCGATCATCAACATCTTTGGCAGCCTGAATGAATTCTCCTCTGTGCCGCTGGCCGCAGATGTAACCCGTTACGAAAGTTATGTGAGCAATGGTTGGCTAACAGCCGACAACGACACGGACGATCCAACGATTTACTTCGATGGTAGTTCAGTGATCAAAATCTGCGCTTTGGACGCCGACTTCGATGGTGACTGCGATGTCGATGGCGACGATCTCGCCACTTGGCAATCCAATTACGGCCTCGGGCCGGGAGCGACTAAGGCCGACGGAGACTCCGATAACGACGGTTTCATTACTGGACTCGACTTCCTGGAATGGCAGATCGAGTATGGCGTAGGAGTCGACTCGGGAGCCCCGCTTGTGGGAGCTTCCACGGTTCCAGAGCCAGGCTCGCTGTTGTTGTTCGCTGGAATGAGTGCGGCCTTAGGCTTACGCCGACGCCGATAAGCCAGCCAATGCCGTATTGAAAGGGTCCTTGAGCATGGAGAGCTGTAAGCAAACTCAGGAGAACGGCACTGTCGGCTCAGATAGGAAGGTTCGCCAGATCATGAAACCTTTGATGCTCAAAGTTTCTGTGCTGGTAATTGGGACCGTTTTCTTAATGCAGCAGAACGCTCCCGGGCAAACACCCAATTTCTTCACCGGCGGTGGAGCGACGACTTCTTGGGACGACCCTAATAACTGGCACTATGGCATCGCACCGATCAACTCCTTCACCAATCCACAGGGCGGCTGGGACGATCCAAATTTCTGCCTGCCACCCTTTGGATGTTATCCGCTAACAGATCCAAATTTTGATGATGGACCGAATGGCAATAACAATGCCATGTTCAACACCGAGGGCACGACGACAGTGATCGATTCTTCGGTCCACGCCAAGGCCTATGGTGTGCGGGTTGGTTTAGACGGTGCTTCCAACACGTTGTTGATTACTGGCGGTCAGTTGGACATCGGAATCGATCCAAATGCCCCAGCCAATGCGAACCAGGTGGGATGGTTTTTGGACGTCGGTCGAGGATTCAACAAAAATCCGATCGCGACACCCAATCCGAAAGCGACAGTGATTATGTCGGGGGGCCTTGTGAACACTGGGCTCGTTAAAATTCCCGAGCAATTCGTCGACGAGTCTGTCGATCCCCAACCAGATCCAAACAATAACTACAATACAGAGCCGATATCTGGCGAATTCATAATGACTGGCGGGACGCTGAACACGCGCAAGATAAACGTTGGCCAGTTTGTAGGCCACGGCAACGCAGTTTTTAGTGGCGACGCAGTGATTAATATCTTTTCCAACGTTCCCGGAGATCCCGGCAACGGTGGTTTCTTGGAGATGCGTCAAGACTGGTTCATCAACAGTCAACCCGTCGATGCTATTGGCGATGCCCATATCGATATTAGTGAGAATGCTATCTTCACAATTACAGGGCACATGAACGAGCTTAAAACCGTTCCCGACCAAAGCGAAGTCGATCGTTATCAGAGCTATATCGACATAGGAGAACTCACAGCAGACAACGGCACCGATGTACCGACGATCTATTTCGATGGTTCCTCGGTAATCAAGATCTGTGCTTTAGATGCAGATTTTGACAGCGACTGCGATGTCGATGGCGATGACTTGGCGACGTGGGAAACAGGCTACGGGTTGGGTAGCGGGGCACTTAAAACTGATGGAGACGCCAACAACGATGGTGTTGTGAATGGTCTCGACTTCCTCGAGTGGCAGATTGAGTTTGGCGTAGGGGTCGACTCAACGATTCCCCCTCTTGCGGCTGCCACGATTCCGGAACCAGCATCGATCTGTCTCCTCGCCTCGGTCGCAGTCGCGACGAGCAGCCTTCGTTGTCGTTTTCTAGGAGAAACATGAGGAACTCCCAGTTGATATCCAACACCAAGAAGTGCATCGCAAGAATCTCAACAGCCGTGATAGTTGTTGGAATTGTTCAAGTGTCTGCTCTTAGCGCGCTTGGGCAGCCGCCGAACAACTTCACCGGTAATGGGGCGACAAATTCTTGGGACGATCCGAATAACTGGTCATTTGGCATCGTACCGATTAACTCGTTCACCTTCCCCAACGGCGGCTGGGATGATCCTAATTTCTGCTTGCCTCCCTTCGGATGTTATCCGCTAACAGATCCAAATTTCGATGATGGCCCGAATCGCAATAACGATAACTTTTTCAACACCGACGGAACTACGACATTGATCGACTCTTCCGTACACGCTAAATCGTACGGTGTACGCGTAGGCGACGGCGGGGCTATCAATACGCTCCTAGTGACGGGGGGTCGGTTGGACATCGGAATCGATCCGAACGCTCCCGCCAATGCCAATGCAGTGGGATTTCATTTACAAGTAGGTCGTGGCTATCCCGGCTTCAATGGCGGTCCCGTGCATCCTAATCCTCTGGCCACGGTACAAATGTCCGGCGGCGTGATTAACACCAACGGCCTGTTGATCCCCGAACAGTTCGTGGATCATTCGTTGCAAGATCCTACTGACTCTGCCCCGCTCAATGGCGAGCTCATCATGAGCGGCGGCACCATCAACGCTCGCTGGATGAATTTGGGACAACTCAAGGGCAATGGTAGCGCGGAGCTAAGTGGCGATGCCGTGATCAACATCGCGGCCAACGTGGCTGGTGATCCCAGCAATGGGGGCCACTTGTCCTTCAATCGCGATTGGTTTCTGAATGGTCAGGCCGTCCCTTCCTCAGGCAATGTCAGCCTTGATATTCGAGACAACGCGATTATTAATATTTACGGTCATTTGAGCGCACTTTTGCCCGATCCCGATGTCAGCGAGGTAGCCCGATATCAAAGCTACATCGATGCTGGCGAACTCACGGCCGATAACGGTACCGACGAACCAACGATCTATCTGAATCAGGCAGAAGGAGTTCTCAAGATTTGTGCACTCGATGCCGACTTCGACAGCGATTGCGATGTTGATGGTGATGATCTTGCGACCTGGGAAGCGAATTACGGGCTTGGACCCGGAGCTACGAAGGCGGATGGCGATGCTGATAACGACGGTTTTGTCACAGGTCTCGACTTCCTGGAATTTCAAATTGAATACGGAGTTGGAATTGACTCTGGCGCTCCTCTCGCAGCGGCTTCGACTGTTCCGGAGCCAGCCTCACTTTGGCTACTCGCCCTTGCTGGGGCAGCGGCGAGTAGCCGACGAGGGCGAAAACAGTAGAAAGGCTCTAGGTTTAGAACTCTTAGGTGAATAAGAACATGAAATATTTCCAAAGAACATATTCGCGAAGACTCAAGGGTTTCACCCTAGTGGAACTGCTAGTCGTGATTGCGATCATCGGAATCCTTGTGGCGCTGTTGTTGCCAGCTGTTCAGGCAGCGCGAGAAGCAGCTCGTCGGGTCCAATGCACGAACAACCTCAAGCAGATGGGTCTGGGGTGCTTGAATCATGAATCCGCTCTTGGCTATCTCCCCTCTAGCGGCTGGGGCCATCGCTGGACAGGTGACCCGGACATGGGTTTCGGAGAAAAGCAGCCCGGGGGCTGGACGTTCTCCTTGCTCTATTATCTTGAGCAGGGTGCCGTCGCAACGATTGGTTCGGGTCTAAGCGCCGCTGACAAGAGTGCAGCTTTGCTGAGACAGAAGCAGACTCCCGTCCCCATGTTCTATTGTCCCAGCCGAAGAGCGCCGGAACTTGGTTATGGTCCAGAAGACTCGGTTAACGCCGATGATGTGCCCGATAGCCTGGTGGCAAAGACAGACTACGCCGCTAGTGGCGGTTGCGGGATTCCTCAAATAACAACTGTCGATCGTCAAGGGCGCCCAGCTGGTCCCCAGCTTCGCTGCGCGGAATTCTATCCACTTGATCTATTTTGCGGTGGTCTCTTTGATAGAGAGCAATCAGACAAGTTTGACGGCGCGTTCGTGCCCAGGTTTGGCGTCAAATTGCAAGAGATTACAGATGGTACGTCAAACACGTTGCTGATTGGCGAGCGTTCCCTGCATGTCGATTACCATGACTCGCAGCATGGAGGAAATCTTCCCTCAGACAACAACTCGATGTACCAGGGGTACGATTGGGACACGACACGATGGTCCAGCGGGTTTGTAGATTTCAGGGGCGACATGATCGGCATGCCTCGGCCCGATACGGAAGGACCTCGCGAGGCAGCCACATATCGATTTGGCTCCTCTCATCCCAGTGTGTATTTGGGCTGTATGTGCGACGGATCGGTGAAGGCGTATTCCTACGATATTGATCCAGATGAATGGGAACGTTTGGGAGCGCGGAACGACGGCGGTGGCCAATGTCAGGGGGAAATCGCCCTTGGCATAGCTCCCTAATCCTTGAGCCGATAGTACTTCATTTTGTTGGAAAGAAACTCACTAGGATCGTATTCAATACAGCACACTTTTCCGTAATTATCGTTTTCTCCTCTCAAGACAAAAGGTCAGCAACACAAAAATGGATTCGCAAGGTTCTACCGAATGAATTTAAAGCGGGGTTACTGTTTACCGATTTTGTCAATCGGCTTCTTCGCATTCCAAGGATGTTCGGGCCCTGTGGTGCCACAGACTTACGAGCCGACGAAGTCTGCTGAATTAGCGATGAGCAAGTACGACACCGACCAAGACGGAAAGATCGCCGGGGCAGAATTGAAAGCTAGCCCGGCTTTGAAAACAGCACTGGGAAACATCGATACTGACGGGGACGGCAGCCTAACTGCGGAAGAGATTAAAAACCGACTGACTGAATACAAGTCGATGTCGAAGTACGTCATCACAGAGTTGCAATTTATGCGGAAGAAAAGACCAGTCGTTGGTGCTGAGGTGGCGGTTGAATTAGAGAGCTTCATGGGCGAGGGGCTACCCGTCTTCAAAGGGATCACCAATCCCGGAGGATCGGTAGTGCCCGAGAGTGATGATCCCGATTTGCTGGGGCTACCTTTGGGACTTTATAAGGTTGAGCTTTCAGGACCGAACGGGACCAAAACATTCGGCGCAGAATTCGCCGACGATGTTGCTGATGTGAGCAGAATGGAATTTGAGATTAAGTAGTACTCGTTGTTCTCAGTAGTGAAGCGGAAATTTTTATGAAAAAGTCGGTCCAACCCAATTTTTTGCAAGCAAAGCTCTGGCTCGGCGCGGGCTTTTGTTTGGTGACTTTTCTTGTCGTTGCCATGAACTGTGTGGAAGGGGCGGAAGGGAAGGGCGGTGATAACCGTCAATCAGATCGCATAACATCTGATTACCCTCTTAAGCCAGTTCCCTTTAACGAAGTGAACATGTCCAGCGACTTCTGGAGGCCTCGACTGGTAACGCAGCGCGAGGTGCTGGTCCCCTTTGCGTTTGAGCGAACTCAGCCAGGGGTCGACCACCTGAAGGCTGCCCGTGATTACTTGGCGGGGAAAAAAGTGGAAGGGCATAGGCCGCACCGGTTTATAGATTCAGACCTCTACAAAGTTATGGAAGGCGCGGCGTACTTACTGCAATTGCGACAAGACCCCGAGTTAGAAGCGAAACTCGATGAACTCGCAGAAATCATCGAATCGGCCCAGCATGAGAACGGCTACCTCTATCCTTCGCATACAACAGGTGTTGGAACTTCGAAACAAATGATGGGCGACGCCCCCTACGAGTACGTGGTGCACAGCCACGAGCTCTACAACGTGGGGCACATGTACGAAGCTGCGATCGCCTATTTTCAAGCTACCGGCAAGGACAAATTGCTGAAGGTTGCCGAAAAGAGTGCTCAGCACATCAACCGAGTTATTTTTGAAGGTGACCCAGATTTCAACGATGGCAAACCGATCAATCAGGCACCAGGGCATCAAGAGATAGAACTAGCCCTGGTGAAACTATTCCGCGTCACCGGCAAGCAGCTATATCTCGATATGGCGAGAAAGTTCTTGGAAATCAGGGGAGTCACTTACGTTCCCGATGGCGAGGGAGTGCTTGCCCCTACCTATGCACAGCAACATGCGCCGGTGGCAGAGCAGAAGGAAGCAGTTGGCCACGCCGTCCGCGCGACATACCTTTATTCAGCCATGGCCGACGTGGGAACGCTCACCGAGCAACCCGCCTATGGCTCTGCCTTGGGGCATATTTGGAGCAATATCACCAACACCCGCATGCACATCACAGGCGGTCTCGGCGCGGTACATGGCATCGAAGGATTCGGTCCGGCCTATGTTTTGCCCAACGCTGATGCGTTCAATGAAACATGTGCGGCCGTTGGAAATGTTCTGTTCAACTACCGAATGTTTTTGCTGCACAAGGACGCAAAGTATCTCGATGTGGCCGAGGTTGCCCTACTGAATAACGTGCTCGCAGCAGTTAATCTAGAAGGCAATCGATTCTTTTATGTCAATCCTCTCGAGGCCGATGGTAAATATCCGTTCAACCACGGCACAGCCGGCCGAGCCCCTTGGTTCGGAACTGCATGTTGTCCTTCAAATATCGCTCGCTTGTTACCCCAAGTCGCGGGCATGACCTACGCCCACAATGGAAACGACCTGTACGTCACCTTCTATGCCGAAAGTGACACGACGGTTGAGCTTGAGGGCGCGGACGTTTCTGTGAAGCAGCAGACCACCTACCCCAATGATGGCGAGATAAGCGTGGTCCTGGGGCCATCAGAGCCATCTAGGTTTCGCTTGCTACTGAGAATCCCAACCTGGGCACAAGATCAATTCGTGCCAGGCGACTTATATCGTTATGCGGACTCCACAGAAGAACAGATTCAGATCACTGTGAATGGAACCGCGGTGGACACTGATATTGAAATGGGGTTTGCTTCCATTGAACGAGAATGGAAAGCCGGCGACCGTGTCAACCTGCGGCTGCCCATGCCTGTGCGAGTCACTGAGTGTCATCCTGCCGTCGAGGCCAACCGTAACCGTATTGCACTAACGCGAGGTCCGCTCGTATTGTGTGCCGAAGGTGTAGACAACGTCGGAGCCACACAACGATTCTTCTTTGAAAATCCGCCAGATACTTCATCAGCGGTTGTTTCAGAGAAGTCGATTGATGCCGGTTCTTTTGTTCAAGCAACAATCCCAGCTAATGCGATATCCGCCGATGGACAAGTGGAGCAGGTCGAGCTTGTTCTCACTCCTTATTATGCATGGAACAACCGTGGGGTGAGTTCGATGAACGTCTGGTTCCCGCGTGATCGCTCTTTGGCTGTGTTCGACCCGACCTCGTTGCCTGAGGAGAGTCCGTTTTCGAAAGTAACTGCATCGCACACTTTTTCCGAGGATACGATTTCGGCTGTAGGCGACAGGAAAGAGCCGCGATGGTCCAATGGCAATAAAGATTCACGGTGGTCGAGTCGTCCTCAGAAGGGTAAGAAACAGTGGATTGAGGGGCGGTTTTCTGAAGAAAAAACGCTACGCAGCGTTGGGCTCTATTGGTACGACAACCATAGCGATGTAAGACTCCCGGCCGATTGGTCCGTGGAAGTCCACAAGGGAGGCGAGTGGGTTCCGATGGATCTCTATGTGACCGACGAGTACGGAGTGCGAGTTAACCAGTACAACGTCGTACACCCCGCCGCGGAGCTGAACTGCGATGCCATCCGGGTTCTCATGACGCCGCAAGAAGATGCGTGCGTTGGAGTCCTGGAGATTAAAGTTGCCTTCGAAGAGGATACGGCCGAAGAGCGAGTGGCCGAATCATCGGGGAGAAACCCACACTGAGCGGCTTTCGCGGTCGCAAACCTAAATCTGACATTGAATTTCAGCTCGGTACTAGCGGCACGATGCGATACGTTTTTCTCACTGTAATTTATGCCGGCTTCGTGCAACCTTGCCTGGCTGATGACGACGAAAAGAGAAACTCGCATTACATCACCAATCGGGCTCCCCTAGTAAACAAGCCGTATACGGAATTGCCTTTAGGAACAATTCGTCCCCAGGGATGGCTAAGGGATCAACTCGAGAGAATGGCCGCCGGAATGTCGGGCCACCTCGACGAACTCTACCCCCAGGTGGTTGGCGAACGCAACGGTTGGCTGGGGGGCGATGGTGATGGCTGGGAACGAGGTCCGTATTGGATCGACGGGCTGTTGCCTCTGGCACACATACTTGACGATCCAGTTCTAGTTGCCAAGGCAGAGCGATGGGTCGAGTGGACGCTCACCCACCAACGCGAAGACGGCTACCTGGGGCCGATTCCATTTACTAGCCCACCCGAGCCTGAGCCCGGTTTGCAGCGAGATAAGCGCAGGGACTGGTGGCCAAAGATGGTCATGCTCAAGGCGCTTAAGCAGCACTACATGGCTACGGGAGACGAGCGCGTCATCGAGGCTCTGACGCGATATTTCCGATTCCAACTAACAGAATTGCCCAAGACTCCCTTGGGCCACTGGACATTCTGGGGCAACCGACGCGGTGCCGACAATCTGCTGATCGTTTACTGGCTTTACAATATCACTGGGGATGAATTTCTGCTTGAACTGGGCGACCTGATCCACTCGCAGACGCATCCCTACACTGAGATTTTTCTTAAGCGAGGAGATATCGCGACGGAAGGTCCCTTCAATGAAAAGCAGTGGACTGCCAAGGATGCGACAGCGTACCCGTTCCACTGTGTGAATCTCGCCCAAGGGATGAAGGCACCGGTGGTATACTCCCAATCTCAAAACGACCCCAGGTATCTGAGATCCGTCAAAAAAGCCTTCCTGGACCTAGAACGGTTCCATGGCCAACCTCATGGACTTTTCGGCGGCGATGAAGCGTTGCATGGCAAGACCCTAACGCGTGGGTCCGAACTGTGCACGGTCGTCGAGATGATGTTCTCTCTGGAAAAAATGCTGGAGATTACCGGAGACACTGAATTTGCCGACCGCCTGGAGTCGGCCGCCTTCAATGTGTTGACCTCTCAGATCAGCGACGACTGCCACACGAGGCAATATTTTCAACTGGCGAACCAAGTGATGGTGTCTCACGGCACGCGCAATTTCTATAACAACGAGCCCGACCGAATGGTATTCGGCCTGCTCTCTGGCTATCCCTGCTGCACTTGCAATCTGCATCAGGCCTGGCCCAAATTCACCCAACATCTGTGGATGGCCTCGGCCGACAATGGGCTGGCTGCTTTGGTCTACGCGCCTAGCACAGTGACCGCGAAAGTTGGCGAACTCGGCACAGAAGTCACCGTGACTGAGAAGACTGAGTATCCTTTCCGCAGTCGAGTGACTTTTGAATTACAAATGGAAGAACAAGTTCGATTTCCATTTCACCTGCGAATTCCTGGCTGGTGCGAGTCGCCAGAAGTGCGCGTCAATGGCGAGCTTCAGAAGGGTTCCACAACTGGGGGTATTGTTGTTCTTGATCGTGAATGGCAGTCGGGGGACGCAATTGAACTCAAACTTCCGATGCAACTGATCACGAAACGTTGGCATGAGAACAGCGTTGGATTCCATCGCGGGCCGTTGCTGTTTGCCCTCAAGATTGAAGAAACTTGGAGCGACCACGGCGACTACCAGGAAGTGCATCCCAAGACTCCTTGGAACTATGCGATTCTTGAGGACTCTCTCAAAGATCTTGCACAACACTACCAAATTGTGCATCACGAAATCACCGCGGAGAACCCCTGGACCTTAAGCTCAGCGCCGATCGAAATCCAGACCAAGGGGATCAGGCTTCCGCACTGGAAACTCTACAACGAAATGGCGGGACCTATTCCTTGGAGTCCCCAGGAAAAGCCGAACGACGCCCAAGCCGAGCCGATTACGCTTGTTCCTTACGGTTGCACAACCCTAAGGATCAGTGGATTTCCAACCGTATTCTGATTGCAATGCACCACACATCAACGTGATTTAGGGAGAACCATCCGTGAAAGTTATTGCTGCTTTATTGCTCGGCTTGTTACTGAGTTCGGCCACCCGTGCGGCAGATGTCAAAGTCGACGACTTTGACGACATCCTTCTCTATACGCTCACCAACTCAGAGGGGATTACGGTCAAGATTACCAACTTTGGCGCAATCATCAGTTCCATTATCGTTCCTGATCGTAACGGGAACATGGGCGACATCGTATTAGGGTACGACAACGTCGAAGGTTATATAAACGCGGTCGACAAACCGTACTTTGGTGCGATTGTTGGACGCTATGGAAATCGGATCGCAAAAGGCACGTTTACTCTCAACGGTTCAGAATACACGCTAGCGACAAATAATGGTGAGAATCATCTTCATGGTGGAGTCATTGGCTTCGATAAAGTTGTCTGGGATGCAAAACCAATTACCGGAGAATCTTGGACTGGGCTTGAGCTAACTTACGCAGCCAAAGATGGCGAAGAAGGCTACCCGGGCAATCTTGATGTGCAGGTGATCTACAAGCTATTCGATGACAATACCCTGGCGGTGGAATACTTTGCGACAACAGACAAGGCCACGCCGGTTAATCTGACGCAGCACTCCTATTTCAATTTGAAAGGACACGGCGAAGGGACGATTCTCGACCATGAGCTGATGCTCAATGCCTCGCGGTTTACTCCGGTTGACGAAACCCTGATTCCAAACGGCGAACTCAAGCAAGTTGAGGGAACGCCGTTTGATTTCACGAGCCCGAAACCAATTGGAAAAGACATCAACCAAGAGAACGAGCAGCTAAAGTTTGGTCTGGGCTACGACCATAACTTCGTTTTGGAGGGATCAGCCGGAGAGATGCGGTTGGCAGCACGCATCTACGAACCAACCAGCGGCCGAGTTGTGGAGATTCGTACCGAAGAGCCTGGCATCCAATTCTACTCGGGGAATTTTCTCGATGGTCGTCTCACCGGTAAGTCTGGCAAGCAATATGTTCACCGAGGCGGGTTTTGCCTAGAGACGCAACATTTCCCCGACAGCCCCAATCAAAGTGATTTCCCCTCGACAATACTAAAGCCAGGCGAGGAGTATCGAACCAAGACGGTGTATACATTCTCGACGAGTGAAGGGCCGTCGCAATGAATCGCCTAGATTATGTCAATGTGGTTGTCCTGATTGCATTTCTGTCCCTGGAATCGTCTAGCCTGGCAGGCGAGCGGCCTAACGTTGTGTTGATCTTTGCCGACGACTTGGGCTACTCCGATATCGGGTGCTTTGGCGGCGAAATCGATACACCAAGTTTGGATCGGCTAGCTGCCAGTGGTGTACGCCTTACTCAGTTTTACAACACAGGACGTTGTTGCCCTTCGCGAGCGAGTTTGCTAACAGGTCTTTATCCCCACCAAGCAGGGATGGGGCTGATGGTCTATCAGAACTACCCGGGCAAAGGATATCGGGGTCACCTCAACGACAACTGTGTAACCTTCGCAGACGTGTTGAAGGCAGCCGGTTATGCAACCTACATGACCGGTAAATGGCATGCGGGACACGTGCCAGCGGCGAAGCCAGAAGTCCGAGGGTTTGACCACTTCACCGGAATCTATCTTCACATCGATAGCTATTGGAAGGTGCTCAAAGGCTGCGACATCTATCGTGATGGAAAACTGATGATCGAGGCCCAGGAAAACCCGATAAACCCTTATCGTCCTGACGAGGAGTTCTACACGACAGACTTCTTCACGGATGCGGCTTGTGACTACATCGATCAAGCCACAAAGGATCAAGATCAGCCCTTTCTGCTACATGTATGCTACAACACACCACATTTTCCTCTGGAAGCGCCCGACGATCTCATCGAGAAATATCGCGGACGATACAAGAAAGGTTGGAATGTGTTGCGTGAGGAGAAATTCAATCGAATGCAAAAGATGGGACTCCTCCCCAACAGTCAGAAGCTACCCCAAGGCAAACAGCATGAAGAAGTCCCTGTCGAGGGACTTCCATTTAAGGACTTAGTTGATCGCAGCAACTTGCCCGAGTGGAATGGCTTGGAAAGTGAAGAACAAGAAGAACTGGATTTTCGTCGGGCGATTTATGCAGCGCAGGTCGAACGAATGGACCAAGGGATAGGTCGTATTGTCGAACGGCTCGAGCAGCAGGGAGCATTGGACAACACGATTGTTATGTTTTTCTCCGACAATGGCTGTTCGGGAGAACTAGATCTTTATGGCATGAACTGGCCCGAGTACAAACGCGCAAATTACCCAGAGTGGCGTAAGGAAGGGGGTTGGAGTATTTCGCAAGGGCAATGCTGGGCTCACTACTCCAATACTCCACTTCGCAAATACAAGCAGTACGTCCATGAGGGAGGCATTGCGTCTCCTTTCGTAGCCCACTGGCCAGAGGGGATCGCCCAAGGCGGGCAAATTGTGGGCAACCAAGTGTTTCACTTAGTCGATATCATGCCGACGCTCTGCGAACTCGGCGATGCAAGTTATCCATCGCAGCATGACGGCCGTCCCGTAAAGCCGGCGCCGGGCATCAGTATGATGCCGTATCTGACTGGCAACGTTGAGACTCCCGAGAATCGCACTTTGTACTGGCAGCATCTCAATCATGCCGCTATCCGCGAGGGAGACTGGAAACTGGTGACTCTTGACGACCGCAATCAAGATAGCTGGGAACTCTACGACATGTCGCACGATCGCAGCGAAACTGACAATGTGGTGAAACAGCATCCGGCTCTCGCTTCTGAACTTCACGGGAAGTGGAAGCAGTGGGCTACCGAATCGAATGTGTTTCCATTCCCCGAAGAACGCGGAAAACCTCGTCCCAATAAGATTGTAAAGTGAACAATGTTTCGCCCAGACAATCACTCGAAATATGGTTTTACGCTCATCGAATTGTTGGTAGTGATAGCCAGCATTGGAATTCTCGTGTCGCTATTACTGCCGGCGATCCAGTCGGCTCGTGAATCAGCGCGTCGCCTGCAATGCTCAAACCACCTCAAGCAGATGGCGTTGGGTTGCCTGACGCATGAGTCTGTTCATGGCACTCTACCACCGGGGGGCTGGGGGCATCGCTGGGTTGGCGATCCAGATCTGGGCTTCGGGGATAAGCAGCCCGGCGGTTGGCCTTATTCTCTCCTAGACTTTATTGAGCACAGCCATGTGCGTGCGATAGGCTCGGGTCTCCCTTGGGCGGAAAAGAAGCAGGAGCTAGTGCGGCTCAAGACGGCAGTCGTTCCCCTGTTTCATTGCCCCAGTCGAACCTCGGTCGGACTAAGCTTCGCTCCCGAACGTTCGGTCAATTCCGATCAGCCCCAGGACCACATGGTCGCGAAAACCGACTACGCCGCCAATGGCGGCTGCGCAATCCCGGCCATGACGACTCCAGACAAACAAGGCCGACCAGCGGGTCCCCATCCCCGCTGCGCTCAATATTATCCCTACTTCTGCAATGGATTGTTCAGTAGAGAGCAGGCCGACAAGTTCGATGGCGTAGTCGTTCCACGGTTTGGCGTCACACTACAGGAGATTACGGACGGTGCGGCGCAGACGATGCTTGTCTCTGAGCGGTCTCTGCACGTTGACTATCACGATCCCCAGCACGGTGCCAATTTGGAATCCGATAACAACGCCGTCTACCAGGGGTACGAGTACGACACGATTCGCTGGGCCAGCAGTTATGTAAATCCGGGCAATGGATTGATGCCTGGGATGCCGCGACCCGATACCGAAGGGCCTCGAGAATCTGCTACGTTTCGCTTCGGCTCGTCTCACCCAGGAATCTATCAGGCCGCCAATTGCGATGGGTCCGTGCATGTGCTCACTTATGAAATCGATCCAAAGAGATGGGAGCAGTTGGGATCTCGTAATGACGGGGGAGGATCATGCGGCAATATCCCCTAACGGCTATCTTATGAATCCTATTCAGCAAATGATTGGCACTTTGAGAGCATCAATTCTTGAGGCAATGCTCTGCTGCAGCTTTGTAATTGCAGGTAATTGTGCTGTCGGCCAAGACAGTCACTTTGAGGTGGGGATTGGCCCAGCAGGTGTGACTAGCCTTAAATTTGAAGGGGACGACACCGAACTCGAGTTGATCCGAGATGGGGCCAGCCTGGGTGACTTGATAATCAATTACCGAGTTGATGGCGGTGACTGGAAAGAGTTCGTTACAGCGCTTGCTGCTGCTAAGGGAAAAGTAGAATCAAGCCATCGCTCTGCGACGTCATATACCCTATCGCATCTTATCGGTAGCAAAGATCGACCCGATTTGAAACTCCTGGAAGAGTTTGAGTGGGACCACGATGGGCTTATCTGGCGAATAAAGATTACAAATATCAGCGATACGCCTATAGAGATTGGCGACATTGCTTTGCCGGAGGTAATCAATACGCGCGGTTCAACGTATCAAACGCGGTTAAACATGCACCGCCTGATAGCCGGACATGGGTCGTTTGTTTACTGGGTGCGGGCCGATGGTTCGGGTGACCGCTTGGTGATGACTCCCCTGGCGGGAACGGCCTTGGAATACATGGATCGAGATCGGATCGCATTCATCCATTCTGCGTTCTCTGGGGCGGGCGAGCAACGCGGTACTTGGCGCAAAGAGCATACCAGTGTCACGCTTGGTCCCGAGGAAACAGTTAGTTATGGATTCAGGTTTCAACGGGCCCAGGATTATTCAGGGGTTCGCGATACTTTATACGAACAAGGCTTGTTCGATATTCACATCGTCCCGGGAATGGTAGTCCCAACAGACCTGCAGGCGACATTCTCCCTGCGCACGAAGAATGTACTGGACTCTAATTCTGTACAGGCAGAGTTTCCTAGCGAAACGCACCTTGATTATCTCGGGGAGAGAAAGCCTGATATTCATATCTATCGAGTGCGGTTTGAGCGACTGGGCGAGAATCTCCTCACCGTAAATTATGGAAACGACGAGAAGCTTATTCTCGAATGGTTTGTGACTCTGCCACTGGAAACTGTATTTAAGAAACGTGCCGCGTTTATTACGAGCAATCAACAATACCGTGATCGCACCAAATGGTACGACGGATTGTTTAGTTTGTGGGACATGCGGAACCAAGTTTTGCGTGGCCCGGAGGACAGGGATGGCCTCCAGATGTATATGGTTGGTGGCTCGGATGATCCTTCCAACAGCAAGTGTGCGTATTTGGCTGAGAAGAATGTCGGCCATCCAAACCCGAAGGAGATTGAGGCGCTTGAGTATTTCGTCGAGAATTTTGTTTGGGGAAAGCTGCAACGTACAGATAGTGAACTACCCCATCCCTACGGAATCTACGGTTCAGAGAATTGGTATTTGAACCGGAATGCTGAATGGGGCACCACGAAACCTTCGACCATCGAACATCTTAAAAATAGATATGGCAAAGTCGAGGGTACAGGGCTGGGGAAAGAGCGACTATGGCGCACTTTCGATTACACCACTTATATCCTGCTGTACTACAATCTCTATCAGATTGCCAAGCAGAACCCTGATAAGGTTCGTTACCTCGACGCGGCAGGATATCTCGAGCGAGCTTTTGGTACCGCGAAGGCGTACTTCGAGGTTCCCTACTCGATCTACATGCCGGGGCCTCCGCTGTGGTCGCACAAGGGATTCAGCGATTGGGCCTATAAGCAAGGGAACTTTCACGAGAAGTATCTTGTCAATCTGATTGCTGCACTTGAAGTGGAAGGCCGCCAGGCAGACGCAGACTTTCTCCGCAACGAATGGGAAAAGAAGGTGAAGTACTTCATCTACGACGATCCTCACCCCTACAAGTCGGAGATGCATTTTGATCGGACTGCGTTTGAGTCGACCCATGCGGTTTCGCGCTATGCCTTAGAACACGAGCTTAAGCCCGACGAAAACCTATGGTACGACAAGAATCTGAAGAAGTGGTATTCGCATCCGAGTGTAAGCCGGGAGAATGCCCGGGCGTTTATGGAAAAGCAACTCGCCACGAATATCGCGCTACGTGGTTGGTTGGAAACGGCCTACTTTTCACTGGGAAGCGCTCGCAGTGGAAGGGGCACGCATCTTTGCTATATGTCGCAGATGGGTGGTTGGTCGATTCTCGATTATGCCCTGTACTACGCGGAGAACCCGGCTGAATATCTGCGGCTGGGATACGCTTCTATTCTCAGTTCTTGGGCCCTAGTCAATTGCGGAACGGCGGAGTCAAAGTTTGGCTACTGGTACCCGGGCGAGGGCAATGACGGAGCGGCGGGTTGGAATTTCCAGGTCGAGAAGTTTGGCAACACCTGGATGCGGAAGGATCTCTCACGCGGCCCCTGGTTTTACGATGGCGAGATCGATCACGGCTTGGCCGGAGGCATCAATGCCGCTTGTACGGTGGTGGTAGACGATCCGCTATTCGGGATTATTGCCTACGGAGGATCATTAACAACTAGCGACGATAAGCTACAAGTCGTGAGTCGAGATGGACTTGGCCAGCGGTTTCATATGATTACCGAGGATATCCGCTTTCATATGATCTTAGCTCGAGATGGAATCGCAAGCGACAAACCAATTGTGTGTGATAGAGATCTACGACAGCTGGAGTTTTCAGTAGAGAATCGGAGTGGCACTGCACATATTGCCAAAGCATACCTAGCCGGGGTGCCCGATGGGAACTGTGAAGTCTGGGTAGACGGAGCTCATCAATCGACACCGGAGTCGGAGCCTGATGGAGAAGTCGTCATTAGTATCCCTTTGGCAGAGAATAGCCAAGCGGCGAGCATCAAAATAACATTTGGCGAATAGGCAAGTGGGCCTAATATCGAACTGTTACCATAACCATTAATCGGGCTGGTGACCTGCTGGCCAAGACAGTTTCTTGAACTTGTCTTCGTCAATTTCAACGAGCGAATGATTACAGGCAATAGCCAGGCGACGGCCCTCAATCCCCATGCGTTCGTAAACCAGTATTAAATCGGAGCCTCGGTACTTGTTATCAAGGTCAACTCCCCAAATGATGACGTAAGGTGTACCGTCCCGAGTCGACAGGAAGTATTCACTTGCATTCTCGATGCCCGCTTTGGCGAAAGTCGGCAATAGATCGTCGGTATTCCTGGGTGGGCGGCCCAGGTCGCGACTGGCATAGGCGTAAACGGTGGCGAGGGCCTTGAGCCGAGCATGGTCTTCAGGGATCTGTGTGACAACTTCGTTTGTGCCACAAGAGACGCATATAAAAAGAAAACTGCCTATCAGAATCATCCGAGTCAGACGGGCAGCATGTTTAGTGGATGCAGGAATTTGCACTACAACGTACTATCTTGACGGTTGCAGAATTGCATCAGGGCTTTCATGTCGACTTCAAAACTGATTGAGGTGACTGAGCCGTCGGCCATGCTGCAGTTAAAGCTTTCGGGATGGGCAGAACCAAAGCGATCGTATTTTCGATATCCTTTGACGACGCTGGGGCTTAAATGGGTTAAGAATGAATCGGGTTGTGGCGGGCGAACGGCAAACCGTTGAGTATCCCAGCTGCGACCGACATACCAGCCTGCGTTGTCTCCCCAAGATCCTCCCGCCGTCCAAAGTCCGTTCACATATTTCTCACCAAATAGCATCGTGCGCGATGTGCCGTCGGTAATCAGGCTAGTTTTGACCAGTGGGTTTCTGAGCGGCTTCTTCTTTGCTTGAATTTCTGCTGGTTCGTACCAAGTAATTGTCCCGGTCTGGAACCGACATTTGCAACTTGGGTCGGGCGTCAAACCAAGCAGATTCCACCCGCTCTCGTCTGTGTCCCCCCCATTGCCTACGTAATCCCCAAGCACAGTCGAACTAATTCCTCCTTGCTGGCCTCCATAGAACGTGGGGGGACGTCGACTGGGGCAATTGATGAGTGGTGGTTTGGCAGCTCGGATTTCAAAATCGTTTTCCAGTGCCCAGAGTGCTTGGTATTCAATAAAGGGCAACAGTTGATATCTCCAGCCCCACGACTGCTCGCCCAGGATTTCTGGCCGTTGATATTGGCCTTGAGAATCGAGCTTCACATTGCGAGGTTGGGTCCAGCCCCAACCGGCCGTGGGAAATGCTTCATGCGTATCTTCGTGAAGCAAGGCCGCGAGAGAAATCTGTTTCAGCGTATTCTTACACTGCGTTCGACGGGCGGCTTCACGAGCCGATTGCACGGCAGGGAGAAGTAGTGCAACCAGTACCCCAATCAGCGCTATCACGACTAACAGCTCGATAATAGTCATGGCACGAGAATACAAATTAGAAGGCACTGTTCTCTCTCCAAATCATGAGTGCTTTGACAGTCAAAGCAAAGCTACATGTTTAGGGATTGTTCGTTGCAATTCGCTGCCGAAGATTCTTCTGATACTTCTGTAGATTCTTACTATCAACCACGGCTGAGGGTAGTGCGATGGAACCTGCCCCAGGCACCGGTACGGCTGCTGGCAGCCCTCGGCACAACTTGCACAATGTTTCGATGGACTCGTAGCCATACAAATAGGGATCTTGTACAACGGTTCCCTCGACCAATCCTTCTTCAACTCCTTTGAGCGTTGGTTCATGATTGTCAAAGGCAACCAGCTTAACCTCGTTAAGCTTATCCAGTTCTTGCAGCGCCTCTAAACACGCGGGACCGTTGTATCCGTACAGGCCCACCATGCCCGCAAGTTGCGGATGATCTTGCAGGGCTTGCTTCGCATTAGCCAAAGCCTTCTCAGGATTGCTGTCGTCGAGGTACGTGGAAACGATCGTATAGTCTCCCGCCTGAATGGGATTAGTTACGTCGTCGGCATTCTCCTCATCAACCTTTTGGCCCTTATAGGATTGGCCGCGCAGTGAATTGATCAATGCGTGCCTTCGGTCACGAGCGTTCTGCCGTTCATTGTCCCCCACAAATAGTGCAATCTTGCCTCCATCGGGTAACGCGCGCATAACCAGTTCTGCGGCCAAACGCCCTCCCGCTACGTTGTCTGTGCCAATGTACAAATGCCTAAGTGAATCAGGAACATCGTTGTCGTAGGTCACGACTTTGATTTTCGTTGCTAACTTGCTAATCAATTGTGTCTGACTGCCGGGTGCCAAGGGGCTGATAGCCAGTCCGTCGAAATTATCGGGGACAATTCTTACCAAAGCGGTTGTTTGTCCAGATCCAGTCCCGTTGGGCTCGATAACCGTCAATGTCGCCCCGAACTCTTTCGACGCCTCTTCTGCGCCGACGATTACTTCCTGCCAAAAAGGATCGGGGCCGCCTACGATCAATGCCAGGCGGGGATTGGACGATTGCTTCCTGCCGCTCGGTCCATTGGATGCTTCAAGTGAACTCCGATAAATGTACGCACCGAAAATCAGGCATGCCGTCAGCCCTAACCAGACGGAATATTTACGCTGCGTCGCCATCTCACACCTCTTAATTTTGCCGTAACAATTAAAATGCTCTTCTTCCCAACACCCCCAGAAACTCTCGTAGAACTTGGCCTTTGGTGGCCAGTCTAGACCCCCATAGGCTACACCTTCAGGCACCGATTTTTGTATTGGAATCTCGACAAAACTTCGATTTCTGGACTGTATTTTTCCTTTTTGTTGCAATCCAGGGCGATCAAAGCTGTTTCACTTAAGAGGCTCTGTTTGCTCCTTGATGTTATCTGGCCATGTGGTATTTGGAAGGGTAGCGATTACTTGAACCGCGGCTATGCAAGTTCCACGGCATATGGCGTGATCACATGCCGAGTTGCTCCAGTTTGAATCTTCTGAGCATTTCTATCTTAAGACAAACTTCTGTTGGCCGTTCTACAGCCGAGAATAGAAAGAAATCACCTCTGATGCAGCAAATATTCGTAACGGCGATTTTGTTTTTAGTTTTGTTGCCGGGTGAAGCTAGTGGCGATGAGTCATCAATCAGTACCACGCCGCCTCCTCCGCGTGGTAAACGCGAAATTAGAGCCTTTAATTACAACGGCGTGCGTCTCCTACCCAGCAGGCATCAGGAGCAGTTTCTGCAGGTGCGAGACTTCTATATGCAGCTGCGGCCCAACGATATCTTACGTGGGTTTCGTTTAAAAAATAGAGAATGGGCGCCAGGCAAAGACTTGGGGGGTGCGTACAGCGAACGACCACTTTCATTCGGGCAATGGCTCGGAGGGTTCGCTCGCATGTATCGCGCTACGGGAGACATTGCCGTGCGACAACGGGCCCTGCACCTAATGGAGGAATGGGGTAAAACGATCGGCGCGGACGGATCTTATGGCTATGAAGCAGGAAAAGGAAGTCACTACGACTATGAGAAAATGGTAGGTGGTCTTGTCGATGTGTACGAGTACATCGGCAGCGACGTTGCCCTCGTGTATCTTGACAAGATCACCACTTGGGCGGAGAACAACCTCGACCGTTCCAATCCATACGCTCGGCCTACTGAGTGGTATACGTTGGCGGAGAATCTCTACCGAGCTTACGAGCTGACCGGAGACGATCGCTATCTTAAGTTCGCCAAAGTGTGGAATTACGACAACTTTTGGGATTCATTGGCTGCTAAGGACGATGTATTTGGGACTCTCCAACAAGCAACCACGCATCGAAGCTTCCATGCTTACAGCCACGTCAACTCTCTGAGCAGCGCCGCAATGGCGTACAGTGCGACTGGCGAACAGAGATTTTTAGATACAATCGTCAACGCATATGATTTTCTCGATGAGACCCAATTGTTTGCCACGGGTGGCTATGGCCCGGAAGAGAGTTTCATCGTTCCCAATGGAATGCCCGAAACGCTGATCGGCATCAGGCGTGGGGCAGCCAACGTCGACGTCCGTTTTCACTTCGAAACATCATGCGGCTCATGGGCTGGCTTCAAACTGGGCCGTTATCTGATGCAGTTTACCGGAGACGCTCGCTACGGCGATTGGATAGAGCGACTGGTGTACAACGGCGTTGGTGCGATGGTGCCGATGAACGACTATGGAATGATCATGTATGGCTCCAGCTACAACACCTACGGCGCACAGAAGTCGCACAGCACAGTATGGTTCTGCTGCCAAGGTTCCTTTCTTCAAACAGTCAATGATTATCACAACCTCATCTATTTCCATGATGACAAGAGTCTCTATGTGAATCTGTTTATACCTTCGTCTGTCGATTGGAAGGGGCCAGGGGGAGACGTGCGCGTAACTCAGCAAACGCGTTTTCCGGCAGATGACAATGTTGAGATTCGAATTGACTCGGACGAGCCAAGCCAGTTTGGACTCAAGTTTCGTGTGCCACTCTGGGCTCAGGATGGCGTAAGTGTTGCTCTTAACGGTGTGCCAAGTTCTGTGGACGCCGTGCCAGGCACCTGGGCAGAGATCGAAAGAGAGTGGCGGGCTGGGGACGTCGTGACTCTTACGTTCGATATGTCACCCCGACTCGAGCCTGCACCTGGGAGCGTCTCCCCGGTTGCTGTGCTTTGTGGTCCTGTAGTCATGGTCCAAGCAACGGCACGTCAGTCAGAACATCAACTCCCGGCAATGGACACTCTGAGGATTCCAGCGGACTATTTGGAAATCGGCGGCGAGGCACGCGTCAATCCAGCACGGAATTTACACACCAATCAAGAGTTCCGCCCGTTCTATGAGATCGAAACTGGCGAGTTCTACCGGATGTATTTCAACCGCGAGGGCAAGACGTCGATTCCCCTGGGAGCAATCGAATTCGAAGGCTCCTGGGAGTTACGCGGCGGTGGACGATATAGCTCGGAACCAGGCAATAGTTTTTCGGCTGAGTTCAATGGCTCTGCCATTGAGTGGGAGGGATTGCGGTACGACAACGCAGGCATTGCAGGTGTGAAGATTGATGGCAAAACTGTCGGGGGCGTCAACCAGTATTGCTATGGCGATGTGCATGTGGGCAGGATGGATCAGCGAAGAGTGCCCTTTCGTTGGTCGGTAACGGATCTCTCGCCCGGTAATCATACGATTGAAGTGACCGTAAGCGGAGAAAGTGATGCGTCCTCAAGCGGATCGACCATTAATGTCTCTGGTCTTTCTTCATTTCGATAGGGTAGTGAATAGGGGATTACCCATGAGATACTTGCCAATACTCTGGTTTTCAATCTTATCATTGTCGACTTGCAGCGCTGCGGACAAGCCGAACATTGTTCTGGTGTTTACGGACGATCAGGGTTGGACCGACACCTCCGTACAAATGATGTCGGACCTTCCGGAGTCGCGTAGCGATTACTATCAGACACCCGCGTTGGAGAGTATGGCCAGAGAGGGACTAGTTTTCTCTAATGCTTACGCGTGCGCACCCACCTGCACGCCCTCCCGCGCGGGTATGCAGTTTGGGAAAACGCCTTGCCGTCTTCGGCAGACCATTGTGCACGATGTTCTCGCGGCTGAGAGGGGTATCGACTGCAAAGACGAAGTCTCGCTCGCCGAGATGGTCAAACGCGCTGATGCGGATTACATCACCGGGCATTTTGGAAAGTGGGGATTCCATCCTCGCTCTCCAGAGCATGCGGGCTTCGATTCTTCGGATGGCAATACCAACAACGGCGAGGGAGATTATCTCGTCGTTAAAGACAAAACCCCAATGCCGGAGGATGATCCGAAACGGATCTTTAGCGTAACTCGCAGGGCAAATGAGTTCATGGAGAAACAGGTCGCTGCAGACCGCCCTTTCTTTATGCAAGTTTCGCACTACGCGGTTCATGTTTCGAATCGCGCAAGAAAGGAGACCATCGAAAAATATCGGCAGCTTCCCCGCGGCAAGAAAGTGATTCAAAGAGACTTTGAGAACCCCCCTCGTAATTCTTCGATATTCGCTTACGCGGCCATGATTGAAGATTTGGATACGGGTGTAGGATCCCTCCTTGAAAAAATTGAGACCCTGGGAATCAAAGAAAATACCTACGTCATTTTCACTTCTGATAACGGCGGATCGTTTCGGAACAACAACCCACTACGGGGAGGGAAGGCACAGCTTTGGGAGGGTGGTATCCGAGTGCCGACGGTGGTAGTTGGGCCTGGCGTCAAGCGAGGTGAAACCTGCGATGTCCCCATCGCGGGATGGGATTTCTATGCGACGATCAATGACTTAATTGGAGGAGATCCTTTACCGGAGGAGTATGATGGAGGCAGCCTTCGAGAGGTTTTTGAGAAAAGTAACCATGGCACTATTGACCGGGGCACCCAGGAGTTGATTTTTCATTTCCCGTGGTATGGTGGCACGTTGCCTATGTCAGCCATTCGTGACGGTGACTTCAAGCTGGTCATGAATCTGCACACCCAGGAAGTGCAGCTCTATGATCTCATCAAGGATATTGGCGAGACGACCGATCTGGTCGCTCAGATGCCGGAGAGGGCCGAGCAGCTTCACAATCGACTGCTCACCTATTTGGAGGAAGTGGGTGCCGAAGACATCGACGATATGTTCGACGCCAGAATCCGCGAGCTGGAGAGATATATCCAACGAGAGAAACAACGTGCAGCTCCTAGTGAAGCGAATATTAAGCGTCACAACGATGCGCTGGAAGGTGTCCGGCGGGCCCGTTTAGCAAGCGAATGGAGATAGGTTAGATGAGAATTCTTCTTTGGATATCCAGTCCACTCATGCTGATTGTGGGTGCCATGCTGGCGGTCCTTTCGCTAAGTAATCCAGCAACCGGCAAGACCAAGCCAGCCGAGACCAAGCCGCCGTACATAGACTACTGCGAAATGCTGAGTCAAGAAATCCAAGGGCGGAAGCACGCATTTCTAGCGGGCAACAAGACCTACTACATTGGAGGAATCTACCACTGCTGGAAAAAGCATGAGGATGAAACGATCGGTCTCACTCACCCTTTCTTCCACGATTTGCGAGGCAGAGGGTTTGGCCTGGTCCAGCATGAGGGAAGCGGCTTCGGCCACGACTTTCGTGGCTGGGAATTTTACTCGCAAACGCGCGTCGCTTATGGCACGGTGATCGTCGATGGCAAAAACTACCCAGCACCGGCGCCCGTTTCGATGAAATGGCGGCCAGACAAAGTCATCTGCGAATACGAAGTAGCTGGAGTAAAGATTCACGAGGAGAAGTTTATCGCCGACAGCGATGTCGTGTGCTCGCACATCACGGCTGATGCCCCGGTACGGCTACTGTTCGATGGCAAGAGCCTATTTGTCCCTCGCTTGAGCCTCACGTCAACCGCAACTGTTGAACACAATAAGACCGATAAAGTTGTTCACATCTCTGAAGGCGGCACCGTTACTACCCACCCGGTTCAGGGTGAATCGCAGCCGGGCAAACTGATCTACGACGGGATGAGCACTGTTCTTTCGACTTCTAGCCCGATCGAGAATTTCAAGTCCAGTACCGATGAGAACAGCCAATGCAGCTATTCTTTCGAAACGATGTGTGACGAACAAGGTACGACCATTGTGTGGGCTATGGCGGATGAGTATTCGACGGCATTGGAAGATGCTCGCGAAGTGCTGTACGACGTTCACGGTGCAATGTCTGACAAAACGAAGGCTATGAATGATTTATTGAACTACCAGATTCCATACTTCCGTTGTTCGGATCAGGACATGGTCGACATCTACTACTACCTTTGGGCGATACACATGATGTACTACATCGACGTTCAGGAGGGGTGGGAGATGTATCCGCATACGCAGTCGGCAGTCAACAACTTTCTCGGGATGCACCGCTACGATGCAAATTTTCAGATCCAAGTAGGAGCTTGGACCGCGGACAAGGAAACGTATGCCTATGGCAACGTCCTACACTGGAAGCCATTGCTGCCCTATGCTAAAGACGGAGGGGCACTACCAGACAACAAAGGCATCCAATGGTTTTCTCCCGTCTGGGGCACCACGACTGAGCACGTCATCGGGGCTTGGAAAATTTATCAGCGAACAGGAGACGTTGACTTCCTTCATGACTGTTACGACGATTATTTCAAAGTCCTCTTCAAAGACGGCATGCACAGCCATTGGGGCTGCCACTACGACGCGGCCAAATATTTGAGGGAGATGGCAATCCTAACCCGCGACCGAGAGAATCCGGATCGTTGGTTAGAATTGGTCAACTTGAAGGGCGGCGAACACTGGCTCAACGATATGTGGGAAAAGCATCGACCCAGCTATTTCGGCGGTGGGCCAGACCGTTTGGGCTGGAGCGGATTTGCCTACATGCGAAATAGCTATTTTCCGGAAGAGTGGGCTCTGCAGATGACTCGGCGCTGGGCCTTAAACTCTGAGGATGGTTTCTTTTGGAAGGTTCCCCTGTCGTCTAGATCGATTCCAGATTTAAAGAATGTGAAGGATCCAGAGTTCTCTTCCACACCCGACACCAACTACTACGCGCTCATCGGGATGTATAACAGTCACGTAGGGCGCGACGCCAACAAGTGTGCCTTGGCTCATTTGAAGGGCTATAACATGCATTGGGGAATCCCAATTGCCCCTGAAGCGTGGGATGCAGAACCATTTCCCTGGGGTGATCAGTATTCAAATTTCAACGCAGGGAAGATCCTGTTGTTTCTGGAAGGCATGGCGGGAGTTGACTATTCGATTCCCGAAAGCACGTTCACCGTCAGTGACAATATGCCGGAGGAATGGACTTCAATGGAGGTTCGAGTGCCGATCGAAATAGATGGAACAACCCACTGGCCTCAGGTCACCTACGAGAGAACGGACAAAGGAAACCGCGTTGAGAAAACCATTACAGTCCGCGGAAATCCACTGAAGAAGGTGCTGATTCAACCGTGGCTTGAGGAAGGGCAGTTGATACGTGCTTCGAAGAAAGTCAGTAGAAACAATCAAGGACGGGGGCATGTTGGCAGAATGATGAAGGCTGCGCCCAGTTCTTCATTAATGATTTCTATTAGTAAAGAGTGAAGGCTATACTGAGAGCCTAGTGTGTCGCGTTCTTCTTTCTTGAGTAGCATTGTGTTCACGTCAAGCAACCACAACTTGCTTATCCATCGGGCAGCTTTGATGTGCGCATTGTACTGCCCGGTATTCCCGAGTGCTGCGGTTGCTGAACTTGGTTCATCCTTTCCACAAGTGCAATCCATACTCGCGTCACGCTGTTTTTCTTGCCATGGCCCCGACGTTGCCGAGGGTGGGCTTGCCCTGCACAAACCAGCTTCTGCTCATGCCGAAGCCGAATCGGGGCGGTATGCAATTGTTCCTGGGAAGCCTGCGCAGAGTGAGCTGCTCAATCGTGTGACCTCTCGCGATGAGGACGAGCGTATGCCGCTGGAGGGCGAACCTCTCAATCCGCAAGAGATTGAAGTCCTTCGGCAATGGATTCAAGATGGAGCAACGTTTGAGGCGCACTGGGCGTTTGTGCCACCAGAGCGGCACACGCTCCCAGAAGTGAAAGGCTCTAGTTGGGTTCGCAACCCGATCGACAATTTCATCCTTCATCGCCTAGAACAGCGGGGCTTACAACCAGCGCCGCCGGCCGGACGCGCTGTTTTAGCTCGTCGTCTTTATTACGATCTGACTGGCTTGCCACCGAGCGTCGAGGAACTGGAATCGTTCTTAGGCGACACACGCCCGGACGCTTACAAGCGATTGGTCGACAAGCTGCTCGATTCTTCAAGGTACGGCGAGAAGTGGGCCCGACATTGGCTCGACGTGGTGCGATACGCTGAAACCAATAGCTTTGAACGCGATTCGCCGAAGCCCTACGCTTGGAAGTATCGAGACTACGTGATTCGATCCTTCAACGAAGACAAGCCGTACGATCAATTTATCCGCGAACAACTTGCCGGTGATGAACTTGACGAGGTAACCAAGGAGTCGATCACCGCCACCGGCTATTATCGCTTGGGCACTTGGGATGACGAACCAGTCGACGCCCTCCAGGCACATTACGACGACCTGGATAACATCGTCTCGACCACCGGACAAGCTTTCTTGGGCCTGACGGTAGGCTGCGCACGGTGCCACGATCACAAAATCGACCCCATACCTCAGACCGACTACTACAAATTCTTGGCATTCTTTGCAGATGTCACTCCCTATGCGATTCCCCGCAACAATGATCCCAAGACTCACAGCCTGTGGGATTGCTCCCCAGAGGATGCCGCCAAGAAACGTGTGGCGCTGGCACAGCAGACGAAAATATTTGGTGACCAGGCTCGAAAGTTTGAGGAACAAGCGATCCGCAAGATGTCGGCCACCGATCAAAATCGATCCGAAACCGAGGCCCGTGAGGAACTGCTCAGCGAGAAAATTCATGAGTACATGAGCGCAGAGACTTTCCGCACCTATTCAGAGATCAAAACCAAGCTAAGCAAGATTCAATTGCAACAAGAAGCATTGCCTCCGGCAGATTGGGTGTTGTCGCTCGCCAAGTGTGAACCCCATCCCGGCACGACCCATGTAATGTTTCGGGGCAACCCGCATGCGCCAGGCGAAGCGGTGGAACCGGAGTTCCCTGAGCTGTTCGGCGGAGCGACGGCCAACATTCCAATGCAAGACAGCAACGCACGCACGACCGGGCGAAGGCGTGTGTTGGCAACATGGATCGCCAGCCCAGACAACATGTTGACGGGCCGCGTGATGGCCAACCGCGTATGGCAGCACCATTTTGGCCGCGGCATAGTTCGAACCGCGAACAATTTCGGACAGCTTGGCACTCCACCCACGCACCCCCAGCTGCTCGATTGGCTTACATTCTATCTGATCGACCACGAGTGGCGGCTCAAGCCTTTGCATCGGTTGATTCTATTATCAAATGCCTATCAAATGGCCAGTGCTGCTTCTCCACAGGGCCTCGCCTCCGATCCGGAGAATAACTTGTTCTGGCGATTCGATATGCGTCGTTTGACGGCTGAGGAGATCCGCGACTCGGTGTTGTTTGTATCAGGCGAACTCAATGACACGACTTATGGGCCAAGCATCTACCCACCGTTGAGTCGAGAGGTATTAGCGACTCAGAGCAAACCAGGTAAAGATTGGCACACCTCGAATCGACGCGATGCTTCACGCAGAAGTATCTATATTCACATCAAGCGAAGCCTTATCGCTCCGGAACTGTCGCTGTTTGATTTTCCTGAGACAGATACGAGTTGCGAAGCTCGGTTCAACACCACACAAGCGGCACAAGCCTTGAATCTGTTGCACGGTGACTTTATGCAAGATCAGGCACGATACCTTGCAGAACGAGTTGAGCGTGAAGCGGGTGACGATCCTTGGGCCCAAGTGAATGGTGCATTGAGGCTGATCCTCCTACGCGATCCCGATGAAAACACCATCAAGGACAGTGTGAAGTTGCTCAACACTATGCAAGCAGAGCATGGACTCAACGAACACGATGCTTTGGTACAGTACTGCCTAATGGTTTATAATTTGAATGAGTTTGTATTTCTCGATTAAAGACTGACTAAGAACCATGGCACGAAGAGATTTCTGTAACCGCACGCGACGCGAATTTCTGTGGGAGACCGGCGCAGGTTTTGGTGCGGCCGCGTTGACTGGGATGCTGGCTGGCGATGGTTTCTTCGAAAATTCGGCCAAGGCGGCTGAACTCTCATCGGCTGCTGCCAACCCGCTTCATCCCAAGAGTGCGATGCTGCCTCCCCAGGCTAAGAATGTGATCTTCTTGTTTATGTACGGCGGTCCGAGCCACATCGACACCTTCGATTACAAGCCTGACATGATCGGGATGGACGACAAGACGGTCGCCGTCGATACCTTTGGCCGTGGCGGCAAGAAAAATCAAGGCCGGATTGTGGAGCCGCGGTGGAAGTTCAAACAATACGGCGAATGCGGTAAGTGGGTGAGCGATCTGTTCCCCCACATTGGAAGTTGTGTCGACGACATTGCGTTTCTGCATTCCATGACAGCCGAGTCACCCATCCATGGCTCAGCCATGCTAATGATGAACTCGGGCAAGTTGATGTCGGGCAGTCCGGCATTGGGGTCATGGGTCAACTACGGATTGGGTTCGCCGAACGAAAATCTACCCGGTTTTGTCGTGATGCTCGATCCCTCCGGGGGGCCGATCTCTGGAGCGAAAAACTGGTCCAGCGGCTACATGCCGGCCATCTATCAAGGCGCCACATTCAAACACGAAGGCAGCCCGGTGCTAAATCTCTCCCGCCCAGAGGGGACAACGCGTGAACTGCAGCGTGAAATGCTTGATACGCTCGCCACAATTAATCAGCGTCACTTGGCCACTCGCAATGACAATTCGAATCTTGCCGCACGCATTGCCAGTTACGAATTGGCTTTCAAGATGCAGATGTCGGCGCCGGAGGCAGTTGATTTTTCACAGGAAACACCTTCCACACTCGACATGTATGGGGTTGGCCAGCAACCGACACATCACTTCGGTTCGCAATGCTTGCTCGCTCGTCGGCTAGTTGAACGAGGGGTTCGATTCATTCAGCTCTACTCCGGAGGCAATCACATCGATTACAACTGGGACGCCCACGGCGACTTGGTTCACAACCACACCAAGCACGCCGGCGAAACGGACCAACCCATTGCAGCCCTGTTGAGAGATCTGAAGCAACGGGGGATGTTGGACGAGACGCTCGTCGTATGGGGAGGTGAGTTCGGGCGACAGCCTACGGCTGAGTATGCTAAGGGCACTGGCCGCGATCATAATAGCTATGGCTTTACCATGTGGTTGGCCGGTGGTGGCATCAAGGGTGGATTCAGTCTCGGTTCCACCGACGAACTCGGCAGCCGAGCAGTCGACCGTCCGACCACTGTCAAGGAATTACATGCTACGATATTGCACCAAATGGGCCTCGATCCGAACCAATTGAGCTACTTCTATAACGGACTCGATCAGAAGTTGGTGGGCGTAGAATCCGTTTCACCAATTCAGGAAATAATTGCCTGATCGTTTGCAGCGAAAGGACCGTGCCGTAGGCTATTCGTCCATGAATCCAATTATCAACAACCGAGTAACGCTAGTCACTGGTAGCACCCGTGGACTAGGAAAACAGATGGCGCTGGACCTTGCTCGGCATGGAGCCCGAGTCGCGATGAACTTTCATGGCAATTCGGAGATTGCAGAAGATGCGTTTGCCCAATTGCAGGCACTCGGCGGAGATCATTGCCTAGTCCAGGCAGATGTGACCAACGAGGAGAGCATCGAGACGATGCTTGCCGAAATCGAAAGCCAACTTGGCCCGGTCGACATCCTGGTCCTCAATGCAACTTGCGAACAACCCCTGAATAAAATTGAAGACTACGACTGGGATTTTTTTCAACGGATGGTCGACTTCTTCCAAAAGAGTCCATTCTTGTTGACCAAAGCCTGCTTGCCCCACATGCGTGAGCAGCGTTGGGGAAGAATCGTGCATATCACGAGCGAGGTTTTCCCCGGAGCTTGGCCGGAGTTTTGCCCCTATGTTTCCGCCAAGGGAGGGCAGGTTGGACTTGCCCGTAGTAATGCCCGGGAATTTGCGTCCTACGGCGTCACGGTCAATATGATCTCTCCCGGTTGGATCCCTGTCGAGCGACATGCTCAGGCGAGTGAAGAAGACAAAGCCGCTTACCTAGCTGATTCACCTAGCGGACGGTTTGGTACGCCTGCTGACGTCGCCGGGGCATTGCTCTACCTGGTGAGCGAGGAAGCCAACTTCGTCACCGGGACCACAATCGACGTGAACGGTGGCCGCACAATCTACTGATGCTCTACATAGTGCTGTGAAGGCGCAGAGCAGTAATTGATATGGTTGCATCGGATACCTAATTAATACTGGATGACTGCCACATATTTCCAAGCCGCGGTTCCTGTTAGCCAGGAATTCTTTGCCTGTCCACTATGCGGTGCATCAGGACTCGCAATCATTTGGGCGTAGATCCACAAGTGCGGCCAGCACCTTAGCCAGCAGCAGAATATCATGGCGCCCAATTGAAACGACTCAGTTGGAGCTTTACTCTTCCTGAGACCACACAGGCCAAGTTCGGTTGCCGCGGTACACCAGCTCGGGAGGCGCAGTATTGTAGATATTTGCTAAGATCTCTTGATCGATCACATCGGACGGATTTCCGATCGCAGCGATTTGGCCAGTTCTCAGCACGAGAACGTTCTGGATTTCAGGCAAAATCTCTTCCAAATGATGTGTGACGAGAATCAGAGATGGTGCCTCGGACTCAGCAATGAAGTCTGCCAGTGTCCCCAAGAACTGTTCACGGACGCCGGGATCCATCCCGATGCAGGGTTCGTCAAGGATGATTAGCAAAGGTTGCGCCATGCGGGCTCTTGCGACGAGTACGCTTTGTTGTTCTCCCTGCGATAAGTGACAGAAAGATTGATGTTCGAATTTAAGTAATCCCATTTGCCGCAAGTAAAGTCTTGCTAATTCGAGATCTTCGTCCGTTGGCTCCTCACCTACGATGGGCATCCAGCCAATCTGGCCGAATCTTCCTGACAGGACGGTTTGGAGCACTTTTTCATTTGACCTTATCCGCGCATTCAGCGTGGAAGTAACCCAGCCGATGCTGCGACGCAGATCGCGTAGATCTGTGCTTGTTTCGCCCAATCGACGGATTTCTCCTCCTGCGTTCGGCCAGAGGTATCCACAGGCAAGTTTCAGTAAGGTGGTCTTTCCCGAGCCGTTGGCTCCTAGAACGGCCCAATGTTGGCCCGATTCTACACACCAGGTGATATTTTCGAGGATTGAGCGACCACCGACTTGATAGGAAACGTTCTCGAATTGGAGTAACGCCGCCATTGAATTTATCCCTTTCGAAAGCTCTAGGCCAAGGAGAAAACGTTACAGGAAGCGTCGCAAAGAATAGGGTTCAGGATCGATGAAAGGTTTCTCTCCGCTTGCCAACTGGGCGACAAGCTTGCCTGTTGCCGGTGCGCTGGCTAATCCGATCATGCCATTGCCTGCAGCCACAATCACATTCTTTGCTCCAGGAGCCCAATCAATGCATGGCAGGCCATCGTAAGTCATTGGTCGCCATCCCGCCCATTTCTCCGCTTTGTCTGTATCTGGAACATGAACCAGATGGTCTTCGGCAGACCTCACTAGGAGAGACAACCGTTTCTGGTTCAAAGACCGGTCGTAGCCGGCGAATTCCATCGTAGAACCAATTCTCATCTGTCCCTGAAATGGTGTGACTGCAACATGATGTTCTTCAAAGATCATCGGAACCTTCGGATGCTCATCTGCGTAGGGCATCGTTAGCGAAAAGCCCTTGCCAGGCTGGATCGGGATACGGCATTGCAAAGGCTTCGCAAAGAAAGGTGCTTCTGCACCAGTGGCAAGAACCACAACGTCTGCCGATCTCGAGCCGTGCGACGTTTCGACACTGTGAAGTAGATCTTCTTGAATGTTGAGGGAATTCACGCCAACTCCTTCTTCAACAATCACTTTGTACTTGTCCAGTAATGTGCAGAGTGAGTCTAGTAAGCACTCAGGACGCACATGTGCATCTCCTGGAAACAACCACCCGCCCGCCAGCCCACGACGTAGAGCGGGCTCGTATTCCGCTACTTCATCTCCAACTAAGCGAGTCGTCGAGATACCGAATTCCTCTTTGAGGCATTCTGAGGTTGCGGTAAAGTGCTCGAAGTCGCTTTTCGACTTGTAGACCATCAGCAGACCCTGATCTTGTAACTGACACGCAAGGCCTTCTTGATCGACTAATTGCCGATAGAGTTCCATAGACGACTGCAGCAGCGCATGTCGAGCAGAGGCCGACTGCATCATGGGATTGCTTCTACACCGCAATGCAAATTTAGCGAGCCATGACCAAAGCGATGCACTAGGTCTCAATTTGATTGCAACGGGTGAATCTTTGCCCAGCATCGTCCGCAGAGTTCGAGACACGGCACCGGGAACTGCCATTGGCATTACATGACTTGGGCAGATGAAACCACAGTTTCCCGATGAGGCTCCGCTGCCAATGCGATCGCGCTCTAGCAACCGTACGCTCCAGCCATCTCGAGCAAGATAGTAGGCAGTTGCGCACCCGACGAGACCGCCGCCAATCACAATCGCTGTTCGTTGGCTAGGATTCATAAACAAAGAGGGTGTAGGGAGGACGAGTTTTTATGAGGTCTTAAATCCATGACGCAACGGATCTTGGGAATCTATTCTTATGCTAACGTCCGCTGTGACAAAGGCCTGCCCCTTGATAGTTGGCTTGACCCCTCCATCGACCTCACGATAGCTGGCTTCGTACGTAGTCTTGGTGATAGATTCTTGAACCCATACTTCACCCGGTGAGAGCTTATTGTCTGCAGCAAGACAAGCAACCTTGGCACTTGTGCCCGTACCGCATGGTGAGCGATCGTAATGGCCACCGGGGCACAGGACGAAGTTCCTCGCGTGCGCTGCTTGCGAATTGCTGGGGGGACCAACCAACTCTATGTGATCTATCAGACTTCCGTCGTCACCGCGGATTCCTTGGTTGTCGAGCGCTTCCATGATTCGCATAGCTTGCTCAGTATGGCTGTGGATGAGAGCCATTTCGACTTTTGGAACGCTCGTTAGAAAAAACCAATTGCCACCATAGGCAACATCCCCGACAACCGGGCCTATACCTGGAATCTCTATCGGAACATTGTGCTGAGTACGGTAGCTCACAACATTGTCTATGGTAACGGAGCCATCAGAGTTCAGCTGAGCAGATACGATGCCAGCAGGGGTTTCAAAGCGAAGCGAGCCGGGCTTAATGCAATCAAGGTGGGCAAGTGTGGTTACCATGCCAATCATACCGTGACCGCACATGCCCAAGTAGCCTGTGTTATTAAAGAAGATCACACCGGCAGCGCACGTCGGGTCAACTGGTTCTTGAAGAACGGCGCCAACCATCCATGGTGCCCCGCGAGGCTCAAGGATGAGTGATGTACGAATCCAATCGGCATCAGCCGCTAGTCGTTCCCGGCGTGAGACCATATCGCCGTTGCCAAGGGAAGGCACGCCTTCGATCACAAGGCGAGTTGGCTCACCAGACGTGTGGGAATCGATGACTCGTAGACTAGTCCCCTCCTGACAATCCATTTTCAATTCCCCAATCTGGAGCCGATTACCCAAAGTGCTCTGCTCATCGCTCAAGGGTGCTACATTCTAGTCTGCGGTTGCTCTGACTGACGAGATAACACAATCGCAAGGTAATACAAACTCCTGAGGAATATAAGGAATTAGCTCGGAGAAACTGCTAATCTCCCAAATGATGATTCTTGTTCAGGCACTTCTGATCCGTGAACCTTTTCCAGACACAAATCGGGTCGAATTTGAAGAAGCCCCGGTTCAGCCATTAATTTTTCAATTTCATCGGGTGTATGAGGGGCAGCCTTTGTGAAATTCTCAGCCCCGGAGTTGTCCACGACAACGCAGTCTTCCACACGCACGTAGAGCCTCTCTTCCGGAACCCAGAGTTGGGGATCCAAGGCAAAGACAAGACCGGGTTCTAACTCCCGATCGTCCTCTTGGTACCCACTATCATCGTGCACCGCCATCCCAACTGAATGTGTAAAAGCGCGGCTTGTCGCCACCAATTTCTCCACTGCATCGCGATAGCAGGGTTTCGACCATTTCGTTTTAGAGACAATGGGTCGAACGCGCTCGGAGGCCTGAGCTCTTATTTGAGCGGGAGTCTTACCGGGCTCAATCAGTTCTAACAGAGTCAGGTGATAATCTACGACAAACCCATACAGTTCGCGTTGCCCAGGGCTAAACTTTCCATTTACTGGCCACATCCTACCGATATCGCTTGTGTAATTCTCGATATCAGGTGCGTAGTCGAACAGGACTAAATCACCATCCTTCAGACGGCAGTTATTGCGATAGTAATGCATGTTCCAAGTATTGGCACCACTGGCAACAATTGGACGATATCCACCTCCACGTGCACCGTTCAGTAAAAAAACGTAATCTGCTACAGCAGCCAATTGACTCTCAATTATCCCAGGTTGAGTAGAGCGGATGGCTTCACTCAGGGCCAAGGCGGTAATAGCACCTGCGCGGCGTAGCACCTCAATCTCGGCCGAGCTCTTCAATCTCCTTAAATCATTGATGATGGGAGACAAATCTCTAAGAGTGCATTGACCGAGGTGATGACGGAGCTTTTCCGCCGAATTCTTCAGAATAGAAGAATCCTGCGTGAGAGGATCGTGTTTCGCACGCTGCTCTGCCTCTCGGATCGAGTCCTGGTAGGCCTGCTTGCCCTCGGGCGCTTGATGGCAGAGGTACACGACCGAGGTTTTTGGTAACTCACTTTTCAGTGCTGAGAGAGGTTTGACCTTGTCGACTCCCGTAAGCCGGAGAGCAACCTCAGCTTCGTCCGCATTCAGTTCTGGGCCGTCTGTCTCAACCAGACGTTTGTTCAACGGAGGGAGATAAAGCGTCGAAGTATTCTTCCGGCCATCGATTGAAAGATACGCGTGAGGGATTTCGACACCACAGAGATAAAAGAAATCGTTGTGCTGCCGGAATATGTCCATGGCGCCTGTTGCTGCAGAGCCCTGGATAATTGCCACCGCATCACCGATGCTTTCGCAAACTTGCGAACGTCTTCTTTGAAACTCCTCAATCGAAAATGTTGACTGGAAGTAGGGGTCAACATTTTCCGCGCTTGCTCTGACTTGATTACCCATTAATACAAACTCTTGTTTATGAGTTACCAGCTAATCTGTAGATGCACTCCCGAAACACGGGGGCAGGCGATCTGGCCGGACGTTATCATAACAGTCCAGCTTAGTAAAACGTCGAAGAGAAGCTGGAATTCCTACGGCCGTAAATCCGGGGTGCCCGGTCGCTGGGAAAGGTCCGCCGTGATTCATGGCTGGAGAAACGGCCACGCCAGTTGGCATCTTATCGTTGAGGAGCCGACCAACTCTTCGGCGGAGCACTGACATGAGTTTTGCACAAAGTGTATCGTCAGAACCATCGGCTGCGGAATAAATGCTGGCCGTCAGGCTCCCTTCGATATGCCTCGCGACTGCTAAGCATTCATTATCATCTTGAACCATGACCGCTAAGTTCACTGGCCCAAACGCTTCGGTCTGTAAGGTTTCTGGGGATGACAAAAACTGCTCGCCCGTGACGCTCAACAGCGTGTTCTCGAAGCAATAGCCTTGCTGCTCCGAAACTCGACCTCCGCAAAGCACTTTAGCTCCTGCAGATTGAAGAGTTGCCACCGACTGTTCGAGACTTTCCAGTGCACTCCGGGCTAGCAATGGACCAACAGGACGCTCTTGCATCAATTCTGTTATTCGTTTTAGGAATCCATCAGCAACATTGCTTGATTGCAAAACCGACATATTAGGACAAGTACAGAACTGCCCTGCGGCCATCAAGCAACTACTTGTTAGTTCTGTCGCTAAGTCTGTACTCCCTTGCTCTAAGGCGGCGGGAAGGAAGAATACAGGATTGACGCTAGACATCTCGAGGTAGATCGGTGTGCCCACTGAATCGGCAGCATTCTTCAACGCAAGCCCGCCTGCACGACTACCTGTAAATGCGGCAGCCTTGAGACGCGGGTCGGCAACCATTCGCAAACCGTCTTCCCTGGAAACGCCGTACAACATTTGCACTGTTCCTACAGGAAGGCCCACCTCGACCGAAGCATCATGGGCTTGCTCGGCAAGCAAACGCGATGTGCCTGGGTGAGAAGAGTGTGCTTTGGAAATCACAGGATTCCCAGTTGCAATCGCTGCAGCAAAGTCTCCACCAGAGATAGCGTTGAAGGCGAGCGGAAAATTGTTCGGACCCAAAACCAATACCGGTCCAATCGAACCGTAACATGAGTAGATTCCTGCATCGGGGTCGCTAGTTGGGGCACGCCAGTTTTCCTGGCGAGCAGCCTGGGCAGCCAGCCGAAGCTGATTGATCGTGCGTGGCATCTCGATTTCGAGCAGTCGGGGGCTTACAGCTAAAGCAGTCTCTAACTCTGCTTGCTGACAGATTTCCTGAGCTGCATCTCCCAAGCGATCCGCGTAGTTCTCAAGAAACTGTGAAATCTTATCAGCTGAAACCACTTCCAATTGTTCGGCAGCTTGGGCTGCAACTTCCAATGCCTCGTTGCAGTCCTCCCAACTACTGATTGGGTAGCTTTCCTCCAACGATTCCTCATTCTTAGGATTGGAGGCGCTAAATGATTTTACTTCGTTTGCTGGTCGCCACTTTCCGCCAATGAGTATGGGATTCATCTCTTGATTTCTGCAAAAGAAAAATGTGCACTTAAGAAACGACTGCCAGATCGTATTTCGCAGCAGACGGACGCGTCCCTATGGAATCGATAATCGTTCCAAGAATCTCGGCACGTTCCGCACCTTCCAGCTTCAGCCTGGGTGCACGAACATATTCGGAACCATAGCCGCACTCTGCAGTGGCTAACTTAATGTACTGCACTAGTTTTGGGTGGGTATCCAGGTGCAGCAAAGGAGTATACCACCGATAGACATCCACGGCTTCCTCGAGACGCCCTGCCGCGACCAAATCCCAAAGCAGCCGATTTTCTGCCGGGAACGCATTGACCAGCCCAGACACCCAACCTTCGGCACCTAGAACGAGGCTTTCTAGCACAAGGTCGTCGACGCCGCAAAGCAGCGTGTAACGATCGCCACAGCGGTTTCTCAGATCTGTAATCCGCCGGCAATTCTCTGACGACTCTTTGATGGCCACGAACTTCGGTTCGTCGGCCATCTCATCAAACATCTCAGGTGTAATGTCGACGCCGTAACTGATCGGGTTGTTGTAACACATAATCGGCAGGTCAACCGACGAAGCGACCGTACGAAAATGCGAAATTGTTTCACGAGCATCAGATTTATAAACCATTCCTGGCAGTACCATCAGGCCATCGACACCTGCGTCTTGTGCAGCCTGACTGAAACCGCAAGCCAGCGAAGTTGTATACTCAGCGACCCCTGTCAGCACGGGCACGCGTTTGCCAATACTCTGCACCGTTGCTTTAAGGAGATCAATTTTCTCATCAAATCGCAAAGAACAGTTCTCACCGACTGTGCCCAGCATAATCATGCCGTGCACTCCGGCATCGACCATTGCATTTAGGTGCTGCAATGTCGCATCGATATCGAGCGATTCGTCTTCACGGAACTGTGTTGTTGCTGCTGGTAATACGCCTCGCCATTGTGTATTCATACTATCTCCAGTGACTCAATTCGGTTTCTAAATGCTAACCGATTAATCTTCTTTATTCTACAGAACCTTGCGTACTGCTAGATCTCCGTACGCTATTTGCTTTCGATATCCTTCCCAAATCGACATCCTTAATTGAATCTGGCCAGGCAAAGCGTTTGTCCGCTGGCCAAGTCAACTCTTTGTGGTTTCCTTGTCCCCAGCGTAGGCCAGGAGCCGTGTATCGCCACGAGTTTTTTCCAAAGGCTTCAATGATAAGTTTGGCTAACTCCGGGTCGTAGTCGCGTAGGACTTCCCGCGTACGTACTTCCCCATGCACTTTGCCGGGGGGAGCGTTGCAATTGAACCATGACTGTGCCCCTTCCGCGAAATACTCTTCACGGTTCTCCATCGCATAGGTGCCCTCCCACAGACCGCTTTTTTTGGCCGACTCATATACATGGCTCAAACGGGTATCAAAATCGGGATCCAGCTTCGCCATGCCGACCAGATGAACCGAGTGAGAGAATTCGTGCAACAAAATGTTTTCTCCCTCATAGGGGTCGCCCGGATAGTGAAGCAGATTCTCCTCCCCGCAACTTGTGACTGGAATTTCCGGCGTTCCTCCCAATCCGCGGGCCCGCCGATCCCAATAGTCCTTCGGCTTCAAATCTTGGTATTCCGGAACATCAGACGTATATTCGTCGGCTGCCATTACGGTGACGCGTAATCCAGAGTCAACTAGAGCCTCTCGTAGCTTGGGGGCACTTCGCAGTACATTGACAATCAAGTACTTCGCTTCCACCAGTGCCGCGTCCTCCGATTTGTCTGATGACAGGATAAGAATCCCGTCAGCATCAATCATTTTTGTATAGAACGCAGGCAGTTCTCGCGCAGACCGCAACTCGGCAGGAATTCTAGTGACCGACTCAGAGTGCAAACTTTGCTGGAGTGCTGAAGCCAACAAAATTCCAGCGGAAAGTTGCGGTAGGGAGTGTCGCAAAAATTGATTTAGTGCACAATGCATAATTACAACTTTAATCGGTTTGTGATAGTTTGCCTAGAGAATATTCTCTAAAAACCTGGGGACCTCCGATGCTGCCCACTCTCAATAACCGACGGTCGTTGCGATTAACGACCGTTTGCGTCCTCTATTCAGCCCAGGGAATGCCCGATGGTTTTGTAAGGGTCGGGCTCAAAACTTTCCTAATCGACCAGGGCGCTTCTACAGAGGCTGTGGGCAACATGGTGGCCCTAGTAAGTTGGCCCTGGGCATTGAAATGGGTTTGGGGACCTCTGATCGACAGGTACCGGTACAGTTCAATGGGGCGACGTCGCCCCTGGATCCTCGCTGCTCAACTTGGTCTAGCGCTGACGCTAGGAATCATGATCTTGTTACCTGACTTAGCCTCTCAGCTGGGTTGGCTTGGGATATTGGTTCTTATGGCAAATATGTTTGCTTCCTTGCAGGATGTGTCTGTCGATGCGTTGGCAGTCGATCTGCTTCCTGAAAAAGAACGGGGAATGGCCAATGGATTTATGTTCGCATCGTCCTATTTAGGGCAGTACATTGGTGCCGCGCTCATCGGTGGCCTCCTGCTTTCCTCGGGGATTAGACCAGCGGCAAGCTTACAAGTCTTAATCTTGCTCTCTATTGCGGCATTCCCGCTTTTGTTTCGTGAACGTCCTACTGACACATTTCTTCCCGCCCGTTTATCTAAGGGCAGCCATAAACAAGACGAAGCTGACCATACTATTTCGCAACTCTTCAGACGATTAGCAAAAGCATTTTCAGTGAAATCTTCAATCTTGGCCGCTCTACTAGCCCTGAGTTCCTTAGTGGCGATAATGGCACACCTTGTGTTTTGGCCGGCTTTTCTACAACGGGAACTGGGCTGGACCAGTCTGGAATACTTACAACTGGAAGGTAACTATTCCGTGTGGTTTGGGCTGGGAGGTTCTCTTTTAGGTGGATTTGTTGCTTCTGCAATTGGTGCGAAACGTACCGTTGCCATTGCTATCCTTTTGTTGGCTTCCACCTGGTTGGCCCATGCGCTCTGCCAGCCTCTCTGGGAAAACCACTTGGCTATTTCTGTTTTGTTTCTCATCGCCACAGCAATCGCTGGATTCATGCAAGTGGCAATGTTTGCCATGTTTATGGGGATTGCCTGGCCTCCCGTTGCGGCTACTCAGTTTACTGCGTACATGGCTATGCTGAACCTCTCCAGCGGAATTGGTGCCAAGCTGGCAAGTCCGCTGGAAGCCTCCTTCGACATGCGAACGATCTTTATCATCTTGAGCGTGTACCAACTTGCCACCTTGGCAATCTTGGCTGCCATCGACCCCCTTGAAACTCGTCGTCGACTTGGCCATGAAAGTGCCGACCCACCTAAGAATTCGAACTCAAATTCGTAGGCGATCTACACGTTCACTCATGTCGCAGCGTACGCGACACCGGCCTATCCGTCGCGCAGGAAAAATGCAATTTAGCGATCCAACCAGCTAATCTATCTTTACCCTTCTGAGCTTCCCTGGTTCTGGAGTATCCCCTTCCTCCATGCTCGGCAAGGGTACACTTCCCGGCTCCGGAATGACGATGTCGTCGGAATTCGAAGAACACCCGGTGATGAACAGTCCTAGGCAAACCATTAGAAGCAGAGGAAGTAACTGGGCGATAACTGGCCGAACGATATATCGCCGTTTGTTGAGACAACTATTTCTCATGCTTTCTCCAGCTGCATCCAATCGTCTAGTTAGGTTGAAACAAACTGCCGACGGATGATCAAAACTTTCCGACAGTCCGACCATCTGCCATGCCCGCCAAATTGCGTAATGTTACGTCGTCAATCTCTTCGTTGAGTCCGCTCACGGAGCCATCGGCGAGAGCAAAGTTGACGATACCAGGATGAGTGCTACTGAATTGATCAATCGCAGCAGTAGGACCGGTCGCGAGACCGTGCATGACGGGCCAGCCTTCTGCACCGATCCAAGCTATTCCAACGTATGGATTTTGGAAACCAAGTAGCGGCTGTCCCGCCAGCCCACCTTGATTTTCCCCAAACATAAGCGTATTCGCCGTTCCATCAGAGATGTGTCTGAATCCGTGAATCTTTCTATTCACGAAAATACCTAACCAATCTCGCTTAGACGGTATTTGCCCGAATGCCCCCGATACTCCAACATAATCGGATTGCCCATGCCCTTTTTCGTTTACAAAAAATCGACCAGTCCAGCTGACAAAGGCATCCGAACCTTGTTCTAGGGTCAAAGTAGAATCGACACTCCCCCCCTCAGGCTCGTCGGAGGGAGCAGAAGGGCAGATGAAAGCTGGAATTCTGGCAAAAACCATCTCCCAACTTGGTGGATTCGACGGTGCCAAGAGCCAATACCCTCCATAGATTTCTCCAGGAACCTTCTCCTCATGTTGCCGAAGCAATCGTTCGTCGAGTCGATCGTAAATAGGGGAAGCTTCTAAATAAGGTAAAAGGAAGGGGAGCATCCCGATGTTCGAGTATCTCCATTTGTCGGAACCGGGTCCTTCTTCCGGATCATTCCAGCCGTTCTCATTTAGGTCCCACGGACCTGAGTACCCCATGGGGAATACTTCCTTGGCATTCTCGTGATTGTGAGCCGACAAAACGAGTTGCTTTAGATTGTTTACGCACTGCATTCTTCGAGCTGCCTCGCGCGCAGCCTGAACAGCGGGTAGCAAAAGGGCAACCAAGACTCCAATGATGGCGATAACGACCAGAAGTTCGACGAGAGTGAAACCGCTGTGCTGGGCGATTTTCCTGCGTCGGCTAGACAAAGAAGTCATGTTAGCACTTACCTTAGATCGAGTGGGCTTGCGAACTTTGGCCACACCATGGGTACGAACAAGATCCATGCTACTCTTCCTCTGGAGAAAGCTGACAAATGGGGAATAGAAACTCTCACCAAAAACTGTGCCCTTCGCGGGGCGGTCAGTGCGGCTTCCTGTCGAACTAATCTCGAATTTAACATTGTGCACAATCTAACGCAACTCTCATTGGGCGCAAAATACACAAAAAGCAAAACTATCGAGCTAGAGGTGGCAAACCTGGAGGCAAGAAATTGAGGTTAGGTCTAGGTGGCCAACTACCACTTCCATGTTATCCAAGTCTGCTCTGTTTTTTCTTTTTTTCCAGAAACTCATTGCCAGGCCAAGACAATCTTGTTATTGTGTACAAAAGTAACACCTGGGCGGATGGCTCGCTGCTGCCTGACGTCCATTTATAGGTATATATAGGATTGAATTGCAGAAGGCGCGGGTGAGACGCTGTGCAAAAGTCAAGATAAAGATTCGACGTAGAGCACACGCTTCAATCTAGTTACTGACGAAAACTTACGACTCATTCCGGTTCGACCTCTTATGGCTAGTAGTCGCAATTCGTTTTGGCGCTGTACGATTGCGCAAATAGTGGGCACGCTCTTGTTGCCCGGCGTTTGTAGCGCAGGGCTCTCTTTTGACTACCAGTATATTGACGACCCGACGGGTGGGTTTGCTTCTCGCGGTTGGCTGGATCCCAATTCTTTGTTCCAACAGAACATCGTAGCAGCTCTAGACGAGTGGGGTCGCGAATTCGATTCCAATGAAACTATTGTCGTTGATGTCGTCTCAGACTTTGGCCTTGCCCGTGCAGGAGGTACGTTCAGTTTTGGAAGATTCTTGGGTACCGCCCCCGATGGGAATGCAATCTGGGAACCAGGTCCCCTGACAAGAATTTTGACAGGTTCCAATGCTGGAGAAACCTCTTTCGGCTTCGACGTACAGCTCTCGTTTAACCCAAGTTTTGTGGAAAACAACTATTGGTTCGACCCACAACCAGAATTGCGAGTCGATCCCGTCCAGTTTAACCGGGGTGACTTTATCAGTGTGGTCATGCACGAATTTGGGCACGGACTGGGCATGGCAGGGAACCGAAGTTTCAACGCATCCAATTACGGCGAGATCAACGGAGGCTTCATGTCTCTCTACGACTCGCTGACCTACTACGGGGGCAATGGCGATCCACTCGATCCGGTCGGTGATCCAAACCCCATGTTCTTTTCTGGTGCTGCAGCGGCCGATGTGTATGGTTCGGACGTTCAGGTTACGCACGTACCTCAGGGAGCTTTTTTAGAAGGTCAGAACTTTTATCACCTTAGTACGTGTCTAGGCGTGGATGGGTTGGACGACACTCTGATGAATGGCTGTGCGATTCCGAACGGCGAAAGACTCGACCTCACAGAAGTTGATATAGCAATTTTCGAAGATCAGGGATATCCCATTTTCGAGCCGAGTCCAGGAGATTTTAACAAGGATGGATCTGTAGACGGTTTAGATCTCGCATTGTGGGAAGAGAACTATGGGTTAATCTCTGGCGCTACGTTTGGTCAAGGCGATGCAGACTCGGATGGCTCCGTAACTGGATTAGACCTTTTGGTTTGGCAGGTAAACTTAGATCCTCCTGAGCAAACATTGACACATTTAACCCCAGAACCAAGCAGTGTCATAATGTTTGGCATGGGTATGTGCGGGATACTCCTCAGGTGCTAATTCTTGTCTTACAGACTTTGAACTTCGCAAAGGGCTATCAGAGCTTCAGGACATCAATAAAAACACTCCAAAAAATACGCACGCTTTTCTTTAGGGGAAACTACTCCATGTTCAAAGAATTACTGCTGGCAAGCAAAATTGCATTGGCCTTTAGTGTTGTTTCGTGCCTATCGTGCTCCTCGGCTAGCGCAATTGAGTTGTTAGTCGACAATGGGTTTGAATTTGCAACGGAGGTTGACGATCCAAATGGCTTTTGGGGGTGGGTCTTTGGTAACGAACCAATGCCTACGGTGAATGCAACGTCCGATCCGCTTTCTGGATCGGAACATGCCGAAATTGTCCTGGATACGGGCCAACTTTTCACTGCGTTTGGTCCGAGTATTCGCTCAAGTGCATTTGCTGGTCTGGGTGCATCTTCCGCAGTCACTGACTACACGGGAATAACGATGAACGTGACCAGTAACTATAAAGTTACTTCGTTCAATATGAATGCGAGCGACCCAAACACGACCCCCTCGGTCGTGGTCAGGACCCATCTGGCGTTTTTTAATGAATCCGTTGGGTTCCTTGGATTTGGTGGCTTCGAACCGGATCCCAATGGGAATTTCCCTAGTGATGTGTTTCCAGTAGCAGTCGATCCAAACTATCAAACGGTCTCTTATAGTGTGGTCGTCCCAAACTTCGGAATCGAAGTGACGTCGATCGATCTTAATGTCGGACTGATCGCTCCTGACGATGCCCATGGGAATCAGATGACAGGGACAGCTACCGTCATATTCGATGACGTCTCGCTAGATGCCGATGTTCCGTTGGCGGGAGATTTCGATATGGACGGCGATGTTGATGGCTTTGATTTCTTGTTGTGGCAGCAAGGGGGCTCTATTGCCGGCGGCACTTCTGCGGAATTAGTTGCGTGGGAGAACAACTACGGTGCCCAGGCAATCCAGGCGGCTATCACGTCGATACCCGAACCACATACTGCCCTACTATTTGCCGGAGGAGTGTGGTTAGTAGCTCTACGAAAGCGAAACAGTCGTAGGTAAGTGTCACAATCCATTAAAGACTAGATTCTGAGCACTGCACGTTAGGAACTCGAAGAGTAAACGTTTGTTGGTTGCAAACTGAAATCCGTTATAGGTTGCACTTTTTTCTTGGAGGGCTTGTCTAATGATTGCTAAGTATGTTTTGTCAAAGTCACTGTTATTGACGGCGATATGCGTCGCGCTCGGCTTGTTGGTGACTCCTGCCGCGGCGGTCCCTTTTGTTGAGTTGCTTGCTGACCCCGGTTTCGAGGACACACGTCCTTTGGAACCTGAAGATCCAAACACATCTGATCCTTGGCGTAAGACATTCTTCACAGCGAATCCGGCGATTACCAATGACTTAACGATGCCAAACAACGGCCTCGAACACGCCACGCTTACCAAGGATCATGCCAACCCGGGTGCTGATCCACAAATCGACACAGCCGCATTTGCGGGATTCGGTGGTGCACCATCTGCCTTTGAGGGTAAGACAATCCAACTATCTGTTGATTACAAAGTGACTGCGAATACTGTCCTGGGTAATCCTGGAGATCCCAATACTGCTGGAACTTTTGTGCGAATGTTCGTCTCCTACTTCGGAGCGGGTGGGTTCCTCGGTTTTGGAGATTTTACTAACGCAGACGTTTTTGAAACCGGCACGAATCCCGATTATGTCAATCATTCATTCACGGAAGTGGTTCCGACTTTCGGCCAGCCAGTGACTGTTATTGCCTACAATCTGGGAGTGCTCGGTCAATTTGGTGGTACTGGAGCGGCAACCGTCTCTTTTGATGATGCTTCACTGATGGTGATTCCCGAACCAGCTTCGACAGCTTTGTTGGGGATAGGAATTTCCACCCTGTTAGTCCAGAGAAGACGATCCTTATCGAAACTATAAATCTTTCTCAACAAGGACTATAATGCCTTTTGATTACCTGGTTCTGCCTTCTTGCGGGGTAGGACCAGGTTTTTGTTATCGGGGAGGGGCAGCCTCGATTAGGAAGTCCTGAGCGGAACATTTCGGGAAGAGAAGAGTCGATTCATGCCATCGGTCTACCGAATTGCAATTTGCATTGGCCTCTTTTATAGCTGCAACTGGTCGACCGTTCCCCACGCTTGCGGACAGAGTCCCCCGTTTTCTGGCACTGCGTTTCTCCGCGACAACATCATTACCGATGAGGACTGGTCGGCGTTTGACTCGATGACCTACGTTGGGATGCAGCAGCGGTTGGTATTCGACCGTCGAGTCAATCAATGGCTGTTCCAACCGATGCATCTATTTGATGCCACGTTTTTCGACGGGCTCGACTCAGAGATCCAAATAAATCCAGAGTTCGGCGACTCAGCGGCAGCCGCAGTTGAAGCAGATAAATACGCACGTGCCGTGGGGCGACTTCCTACATCAATGCGCACAGACGTCGATTCCGTGACAGTTCACCAAGGACTTCAACCCTTTGGTGGAGGAAACAACAATATCTTGATACATACAGACCAAGCGGACCAGTACGGGGGTTACTTGGAAGAGATCTTGTTTCATGAAGCGGCCCACACATCCTACGACTCTTACTATTCATCGGCTCCAGGTTGGTTGTCTGCCCAACAACTTGACCCAACGTTTATCTCGACTTATGCCCAGGACAACCCAACTAGAGAAGACATTGCCGAAAGCATCTTGCCCTGGTTCGCGCTTCGCTACACCGACGCGCTCTATCCATTCCAGATTGATGCCATCAACGACTCTATTCCGAATCGGCTCGCTTATTTCGATGCGTTGCTCTTCCAACTTAACGAACCACCACTAATACCAGGCGACTTTAATGAGGATGGGTCCGTCAACGGGGCTGATCTCCCATATTGGGAGTCCCACTATGGCATGGTCTCTGGCGCTGACGTGGGCAACGGAGATGCTGACGGAGATGGCGATGTCGATGGTCAGGACTTTCTCATTTGGCAGGAACAATCAACCATTCCATCTTCACAGTCCACCGAACTAAACACGGTTCCAGAACCCGGCAGCCTCGCACTCATTGGAGTTGGCTTGACTGTATTTGTTATGAGGAGACATCTTATTGCCAGGGGAGCCGATGTGAAATCTGCTCATCCAACTGGTTGAGGATCTACTACTTGGCCGACTCTTTTAGCTTTTCGACCAAGAGTTTAACAATCGGTTTCTGCGCTTGGATGTGCTCGCGCAGCGCCTTATCAGCTTTTGCCCATTTCTTTTCGAGCAGAGATTCCAGAATGGCACAATGCTGTGCAGCCATTTTCTTCACGAGATGTGCCTCAGGCGTGGCATAGTCGAACAACGTACGATAGTAGACCGCATCCCGGTGAAAAAATCGCTGGATGTAGTGGTTCCCAGAGAGTTCGATCCAATAGTCGTGCAGACTATTGTTCAGTATGAACTCATCATCTAACTTCCTGCCTTGGTTGGCTTCAAGAAGTGCGGTCAGTTTCTCCTTCGCTAGTCTGGGTCTGGCAAGTTTCAAAGCATAGACTTCCAGCAACTCTCGCACTTCGATAAACGAGCAGAGGTCGTCTTTGTCGAACGGTCTGATTTTCCAGCCCCTCCGGGGAATTCGTTCGATGATTCCTTGACCAGCTAGCTGACTAAGAATTGGCCTGAGGACGGTCCTACCGATACCGTATCGCTCGGTCGCCGATTGTTCCCGAAGAAAACCCTCTTGGCCCTTTAGGCTCATTGCAATTACATCTGTTCGAACTAACTCAACGTAATTAATGGGTGCCGGAACAGATTTTCGTTTCGACTTCTTTTTCTTCTTCTGAGTATCGCAGAATGCTAGACGACCAGATTCGGTGCTGGACAAATAGCCCGATTTGACAAGCCGTTCAACGGCAACTCGCACGGGACTCAAGCTGACATCATAATGGGATGCGATGGCCGACAGGGTTAACTTGCAACCGATCTTTCCCGTCGATTCGATCTGAGACGCCATGTCCTCGAAAATAAAGTTCGCCAAAGTTGTTGGCTTCTTAGAATTCACGTGTGGTGCTTTTTCTCGGACAAGAAGACGTGATGCTTGAAACTCAAACTGATAGTCATAGTATCGAAAACATTGGTCACCTGCAATCATGCATGCCTACCTCGATAGTCTATGTCTACCTTTTCCAGGGATCAGCTCTAAGCCCAACGCTCGGTATCTTAGACGCTCTGTACAGGCAGGAAACTCAATTGGCGCCGATTTCGAAAGCGGAAATCACAAAACTTGGACTCTCAGGCCCTAAGGACAACCAGTACAGATTGCAAAGACTAGCTAAAGCTGGAATCGTCTAACCAAATCCTCGGCGACAATGAAGTTGGGGTGAAGGTCACTCACCCAGATCCTCTCATTAGCACTGAATCACAGAGTGGTAGAGACGCAAGACGATATCAAGCAGACGTGATTGATCATAGGTGCTGCCAAAGTGGATCGCCCGGGTAATCTCTCTGGAAGAGACTATGTCTGCCCGTTTCTAGCTCACGTTGGTTTGTGCAATAGCACTCTCTAGCCAGATTGAATGGCCCTCCTTGCCCTAGAGAAAACAACAGCCTTGAAGCGTCCTTTTGTGCAAGTCACAGGATACCGGCGATACCCAGCAGGGACATATGCATCCCTGATTTGTAGATTCTGCGCCTCCACTGCGGGCAGCTAAACGATCCAAGCCCGACCGCTAGAAAAAGCTATGCTTTAGATAGCGACTTTTTGTGATTGGGGAGGGGAATACGCTCTATGCATACACTCACAGCTCCGGAATCTCTGAGCCAGGAAGAGCAAGACGTACTGGAATTAGCTGCCCAAAACCGGGGCTGCCTGGAAATCGCCAGCCGTTCCGACACTCGCGGAGCAGCTGTCCGTAGTGGCAAGCACAAGTTGTATAACCCTCAAGATCCGGACTATGCAAAGAACTGCTGTGAGGCGGTCTCGCAACTCGTCGAGTTGCAGTTGCTGCGATCCGGAACCAAGACCAAGCATTACGAACTTACAAATTTTGGCTGGCAACTGAGCCGCAAACTGACAATTCAATCCAAAGAAAAGAAGCAAGCCATGACTAGCGATGACACTCTCACAGCGACAGCAACCAAAGAACCCGATATCAAAGAGCCTGCGGAGGAGAGCCCTTGGAATCGGTCTGGAGAAGAAAGCCAAGAGGCCTTGGTTGCTGCACTCGGGCTCGACGATGCATTTCTTCCTGAAGAACCGAGTACATTGGAAGAAACCGGGTTAGACTCCACCCTCATCGAGGACCTAATTCTCAAGATCTTGTTAAATGCCGGATCGCTGACCGGGAAGCAGATCTCCGATAATACCTGTTTGAGGCTTGCCATTCTCGAAGACCTTTTCTCGCATCTGAGAAAGAAACAATATATCGCTCCTACCGGTTCCGCACTACTAGGAGACCACGTCTATCAGCTGACCGATCAAGGTCGCGAGCGTGCTCGTATTGCTATGCAAGAGTGTGCCTACTCCGGGCCGGCACCGGTACCGCTAGACGACTATTGCGACTCTGTGCAGGCACAGACAATTCGAACGGAGAAACCCAAATGTGCTCAGCTCGAGAAGGCCTTTTCCGACATTAATGTTGAGCCTGAGATGCTTGCACAGCTAGGCCCTGCAATTAGCGCTGGCAAAGGAATGTTTATCTATGGGCCCCCAGGCAATGGCAAGACAACAGTCGCTCAGCGGATCACTCGTTGCTTCGGCCAAAACATTCTCGTCCCGCATGCAATCGTGGAAGATGGTCAGATCATCAAGTTCTTCGATGCTTCGTGCCATGAACCTGTGGAATCTAGTGTTAGCAAACTTCTCAAGTCCTCCGATGAAGACCATCGATGGATTCGCATCCGGCGACCTACCGTAGTTGTGGGTGGCGAACTAACCATGGACAGTCTGGAACTGAAGCATGACCCCGTCAGCCACGTTAGCCAGGCATCTCTGCAATTGAAGAGCAATTGCGGAAGTCTTCTGATTGACGATTTTGGGCGGCAGCGAGTCAATCCAACCGAGCTACTTAATCGTTGGATCGTGCCTCTGGAAAACAGAATCGACTACCTCAGCCTTGCCAATGGTAAAAAGGTGGAAGTTCCTTTTGAGCAGTTGATTATTTTCTCGACGAATCTAGAGCCACACGATTTGGCCGACGATGCCTTCTTGCGAAGAATTCCATTCAAAATTGAAGTAGGGGCACCGTCTCGGGAAGAGTTTGTGAAATTGTTCAATGTCTTTGCACAAAAGACTGGTGTGGAGTGTTCCTTGGAAGCCTTGAACTATCTGATTTCCCACCATTACGACACTTGTGGTCGACCGCTACGTCGGTGCCACGCGCGTGACTTGCTGGACCAAGTGTCTCATTTCTGCGAATACAACGAGCTGCCTAAGGTCGCAACCTCGGAGATTCTAGATCATGCCGTCCGCAACTACTTCACGGCGATGAGCGGCGAGGAATGAGAACTCCATCGATGTACTAGCTAGCCGGTACGACTAACTCTTCAAGTTCGTGCTCCGCTCGGAAGAGTGGGGCAAGTTCCTGCTGGTTAACAGATATCGAGTGTGTTGCTGCCAGCTTGTCTCGCGTTATGTAACCGATGGGCTTCTCGTTGTCGAGAACTATCAGATAGTCGCTGCCTGCCGTCGCCAGGGAGTCCGTAAGTTCACTCAGCGGCAAAGACTTATCAACTGTTGCCGAAGTCGGGGTGATATGCTCTTCCAAATCTTGGATAGATTCTGTGCCAGGCCGATCGAAATAGGATTCTTCGACTATACCAAGCAACCGGGCTTCGCGATCGACGACCACTGAGCAAGGTGGTTTGGGTGCCTTAGATTGCAGTGTGTAGAACTGCAAAGGCTCGGAATGGTTTGAGTGTGAATCATTCGCTGTCAGTACAAAGGGCAGGGGCTCCATGATATGTTTAGCCGTAGTCTCATTAGCAGAATTTGCTTCGGTGTTCGATCGCTGCCAAGCAGAGAAGTACTGCTCTAGATCATTCGCGTCGACGATCAGATTCCCTCCAGAGTCTTTTACCTGCTGGAAAGCTTCTAATGCGTGTTGAACAATCTCCTGTGCGGGAGTCTTATTAACGTTATCTAGGACCGTGCCCGACAAGGTAATTCGTGCTCCAAATTCGGGCGCTAGAACCTGTTGGGCTTTGAATTCATTGACGATGAGCTCCGCGAATTGGGACCCTTCGCTAGTTTTGCTGCCCTCGAGATAAACCAAGTACACGCCATCTTCCAACGAGCCGAAGAAGTCTCCATCAGTCATTTGCTCAACCAAGCAATTGGCTAGGGTTTTGTTGGCCATCTCTGACACTAGGGAGCCAAATTGCGTACACAGAATATCCTGTTGATCGATACTAAGAACGATGACTACGCCGTTGGTCGTCTCAGTATTGTCGTTGTTCTTGTGCTCTAGATTGTCGTTATTCTTGTGCTCTAGTCGTCGAACAAAACCACTTCCCGTGGTGGCACCAGAAGCGGAATCACTGGACATCTGCTGCTCGAGTTTTGTTTCAAATTCAATGCGTCGCAATCCTGCCTGAAGTCGGGTCAGCAATTCTCCGGTATTTCCAGGGAAAGCAACAATGTCTTCGGCCCCAGAATCTAAAAGCTTGGTGGCCTCGGACTTGGAAATTGCATCGTGAAAAGCCAAGCAATATCTGTACGGCTTCGATCTGGGTGCTTCCAAACAGGCCTGGATCTCTTCCGTATCACGAGAGTCCAAGAGAAATAGTCCCGGAAGATCCGAGAGTCGCCACATGGCGGTCTGGCTCCAGTCTGCGGAGGAGACGCTTTCAAAACCGAGCGAACGGAGAGTCCAACTAAGTTCCCGCAAGGCGGAATGATCTGTTGAAACGATTGTAATTGATGTTGCGATTGTATCGGTTGTCACAGAAACCTCGCTTTGCAGATGTAGCGCTGAAATCTTCGGCCCAAATGAAATGTAGCATTATTTCTTAAGGTCTGAGTAACGAATCCGGATTACCACTCGGCTTACATGCTAGGCTTTATTTGTGGAACAACGAAACTTTTCGGCTTGCGGGCTGCCGGTAGATTGGCGTTTGAGCTACTCAAATCCCGCCAGCCCCAATCAACTAATCTGTTGAATTCTCATCCTCCTATGAAGGTAAGCATCCAGTGACACCTACCTTGCGCAGCGAGAACGACGATCGACCTCGTCTCGAATATTATCCGGCCAACAGTCAAGTACTGAGGACGGTCGTCATCGAAGAATACCCTTTTGTCATCGGGCGGGGCGACGACACGAAGCTAAAGGTGAATTCTACGAGTGTGTCGAGAGAACATGCGCGGCTCACGAGATGTGTCGAGGGTTTTCAACTCGAAGACTTGAAAAGCACCAATGGGACAGATGTTAACGGGGAACCAATCGATAGCGTCTTCTTGGAAGACGGCGATACGGTTCGCATTGGTGAAATGGAACTGACCTTTCGCTGTGCGGATCGTAAAGCGAGTGGCCTGGAACGAATGGTTACGCAGCCTTTGGCGGGAAAGAAGCGAACCGATGAGAAAGATGAAGACCTCGCCATCCTATCGACTCAACGATCATTGAACGAAACACTGCTTTGGCAGACAGTTCCACTTTGTCGGTCCCGTCTTGTTGACGTCCATTCTGGTTCTCACCAAGGTGCGTTCATCTCAATCGGAGAATCGATCGCGTCTCAGTTGCAAGAATGTACGCATTGTGATCCGCATTCGACGCCTTCGCGTTTACAGCAACTAGCTTGGATGATTGCTGCTCGACACGCGGACTCGATCTCAACGGAAGGCAAACTCTTCCTGCGATTTGACCTCCATGCCGGACTCGACCGCCGGTTGTGTCGTGCATTCGAATTGGCCCAGGAATGTCTTTCCAGCGAACGTCGACTGGGTGTATTGCTTCACTGGGAATGGGCAGTGCAATCGCCGGAAACAGTTAAACTGTGTTCGGAATTGAAATCACTTGGTGCTGAATTGGCATTCGATACATTTACAGGCGGTGCTACGTGCATCGACAGCATGGCGGACATCTCGCCCGATCTATTAGTTCTATCGCCTTCAGTCGCTCGCAGAATTACTACGAATCCTCGCAGCAAGGAGCGGCTCGGCAGAATCATCGCTCACTGCAATGAATCGGGCATCCGCGTCGTGTTACCAGCGGGGCTAGCTGAAGAAGATCATCGAGAGATCTGCGAATTGGGAATAGATCTGGCCCTCGGCGGAATCGAAAAGCCAAAAGCTCTACATAATGAAAGCCCGGATGCCGTCACGGTTTAGTAAGTGCATAAATTCACCTGAAAATGAGTAGGTCCTATGTCGGCTGTTGAGACTCCAACCCTTCCGTTACCCACTGGCTATACCATTGTCGAGAGACTGGGCGCCGGGGGCTATGGCGAAGTGTGGAAAGCAACTGCCCCAGGTGGTGTTGAGAAAGCCGTCAAGCTTGTCTATGGCCATTGCAGCGAAGGCATGGCGGAGCGAGAGCTGAAAGCGCTTGAACGCGTCAAGTCTGTCAGACATCCATTCATCCTGACGATCGAACGGTATGAAATCGTCGAGTCACGGCTGGTTATCGTGACCGAGCTAGCGGACATGAGTCTCCAGGATGAATTCCAAAGCTGCCAAGCAAATGGGCAAGTTGGAATATCTCAGCCGCGACTGCTCAGCTATCTCTGGGACGCAGCCGAAGCACTCGACTATTTGGCTGAACGCCATGAATTGCAGCATCTTGATATCAAGCCAGAAAACCTGCTGGTTGTAGGCGACCATACTAAGGTTGCAGATTTTGGCCTGGTCAAACAGCTGGCTACTCAAACTCTTAATTCCATGATGGGTGGCATTACACCTCTCTACTCGGCACCTGAAATATTCGACGACAATCCCTCCTCGCGAAGCGACCAGTACAGTTTGGCGATTGTCTATCAGTATCTATTGACTGGGACGATGCCTTTTCCTGGTCGAACTCCCGCCCAGCTGGCCAAACAGCATACCTTGGCGAAACCGAACTTGCGTCCGCTTAGTGAGCAAGATCGTCAAGTCGTCGACAAAGCACTGCAAAAAGACCCTGCCGACCGCTTTTCGAACTGCCGCGAGTTTGTCACAGCACTTAAGTCAGGTGACGCACCGGGCGTGAGCCCAAAATCTGGAAACCCAGAAAGTACCTTTGTAACCCCAACTCCGTCAACGATCACTGATACCACGCCTGTTGCTGAGTTGGACACCGAAGCTATCGAAGCCACCACTTTCAACACTGCAACTCAAATCTTGTCGAATGACGAACTCGGCGAGAGCCCCACGCCCGAATGTGCTGAACCACCCCAGGAAGTTGCCCCACCTCTCAGCTATCCGACTGTTGATCCACGAATCGTTGATGTGGAGGTCCCAGATGTTCATCTGGAAAAGCTCAGCAGTGCAACTCCCACTTTGTTTATCGGAGTCGGCGGCATTGGAGTTCGCATGCTGAGGGCACTCTGGACTCGCAGCGGTGAAACTGACTTGGCGAGCGAGACTCCTTTAGCTTGGCTTGCGATTGATACTGATCGCGATTCATTGAAACCCGATCGAGGTCTGGGTGAGAAGGGCGAATTGTCGCTCGAAGATTTTCTTCATATCCCTTTGCGACGCCCTAAACAATACCGTGACAATTCGCAAAATCTGCTCCGCTGGGTCAGTCGTCGATGGCTGTACAATATCCCGCGCTCTTTGCAAACGAGAGGCTTTCGACCCCTCGGAAGAATTGCTGCAGTAGATCACGCCGAAGAAATACTCTCCGCGATCCATTCACGAATTACCAAACTGGCCCAGCAGCATGAACGCCCAGAGAACAACGCACATCTCAGAGTCGTATTGCTTGCGGGAACAAGCGGGGGGACCGGCAGCGGCACGCTAATTGATGTCGCCCAAGCGGTACGCGCACTTTGCAAAACTGCCTCTCTAAGCGTGACAGTGCATGGGCTGTTAGCCAATACTTATGAGTTGGGTAGTGGAGACACACTGGCTGCGTCGAATCTCCTCTCTTTTCTCACGGAGTTCTCTCACGCTCAGACTAACGGCAATTGCGGTGATGGCACTCCGGAAGGAGCCGCCTCGCTGTTTGAGTCACAAGATCGCCCATTCGATGATGTAAGCATCACCTCGCTTCCGCAAAATGGCAGCTCCGATTGTGCGGCTAAGCTGCAATCCATCGCAGACTACCTGCTCTTGAACTCGGACCTGCGAACTTCCTCTCTCAACGAAGTACTTCTTGCCGAATCGGCGGACTCGGCTGATTTGAATTCGCTACGTCCCTTTGAGTGTGTCAATCTGTCGAATCTGGCTGACGAAGTGAATCGAAACCAGCAGCAGGAACTTCTGGCGACAATTGCCAGTCATTGGTTGCGGGAAGTTGATGCTAATGGAGACAGTAGCGCCCAGTTTTTTGGACAATACGCAAACTGCTGGATTGTACGCGCGGTCCTCGATCACTACCCAAAGATCTCTGCCAGCACAACGGTGGAAGAGGATGAACAAGACAATAAGAAAGCCCATCACAAACGAAACGCTGACCTGAAACAAGTTTCAGCAGCGCTATCTGAGTTCTTGTTTCAAAGGTCGCCCGGTGAATCAAGCGAACTAGAAGCTCCCATTGAGGAGCTTAGCCACCTGGTAATAGCCGAGTTTGTCGACACTATTCGTCGTGGCGCGGTGCAGCCATTGGAGCTTGGTCAGAAGCTATTAGAAACCCTTGAGAAACATCTAGCTGAATCCTTCGGCAGGGTTCTGAGTGAAAGCCCGAACGATTTGGTACGCTCTGTCCTTCGCAAAGCGAAGACAGACTTACTTGAATGTGGTTATCTCAGACACTCCGCACTACTGACATCAGATGAGCACGACCCAGGGGAACTACTAGAGAATCTCCGAGAAGAGCAGAAGTCGGTAGCAGCTTGCCAAACATCACTTTCCGAACAATTCTTCGTTCGCCTAGGAATCGGTTTGAGACCTCTAGACATCGGTGCCAAGCTGGCAGAGACTTTTCCAGATATCTCTGAAGCCGCCGGTCGATTACACACTAGAAGCGACATCAACTGGCATGACCTCCGCAGCCAGCAGGATGAAGCTGAGGGATCGTAACCTAAGTGTTTAGTGCGAACCTTGCTTGATTCACAAAAACTCTACGAGCGTACATCAGCTCGCATCTGAAAGGCAGAAGTCCGAGGGTTCTGTTGTTTTTCCCACGGCTACTCTAGCTTGGCTGTCGACCTTTAGAAGCATGCCCTTATTTTGAAACTGTCGACGTACAAGTGTTCTTGTGGTCGAATAAAGGAGTCACTACTGGTGACGCATTCCCATTCTGGCACCGCAGCCATCTAGGGTGGCCACGGGAAAAATGCGTTTGTTCGCCGTTTGTATTCGGCATATTTAGGTCGACGATCGGTGATGTCGCTTTCTAAGAGACCGACTCCAGAATACTTCATCAAGAATACCGACATAACAAGCGGGCTAACAACGGTCCACCACTGATTCGTCAGTGAGTGCGACACAAGCCAGTGTCCCCACCAAACGAGAAAATCGCCGAAGTAGTTGGGGTGACGCGTGTACCGCCAGAGCCCCTCATCCATCACTTTGCCCTCATTCTCTGCTTTCGCTTTGAATCGGGCTAGCTGCCAGTCGCCGATGGACTCGAATAGAAATCCTACGACCCAAGTGAGCAAGCCCAGCAGCAACAATCCATTCCAACTGAGATCTGAAGATGACGTTGCCAGGGCAACCGTTATCGGCAATGCGACGACCCACATCACAATTCCCTGCAAGCCGAAGACTTTAAAGAGGCTTACCCACCAAAACCGCCCTTGGTGTTTCTCTCGCATGGCAGCGTAACGGCGATCTTCGCCTGCACCGTGATTGCGCCAAGCCAGGTAGCCGGCAAGCCGCAGTCCCCAGATGGTGGGCAATACTGCGATCGTCGTAATGTAGATACCTTCGGCACCCGCCGAAAAGTAGATGACCCACGCTACGATTGCAAATCCAAGTCCCCACCCGATGTCCACGATGCTCACGTCGCGGAGAGGCAAACTAATGAGCCACAAGACAAGCATATGGGCAGAGATGACGGTTGCTGCTATCAGCAAAGCGGTCGTAAGTGTCATTTGGCAACTCGGGGCTGTAGCAAATAGTGTCCGACGCCCCATTGATGGCCGTTATCATAAGCAAACAATTCTGCACATGCCATGAAGAACATTCGCCAACGTTGCACTTGGAGATTTACAGATGCAGGATTGTCACCCATCTGCAAAGCGCGGCAGACTTGCTGGCGATGGCAATCCAACTTCTCGAGCCACGCTTGGCTTGTTCGTGCGTAATGTGTTCCATCGTGCCACCAATCTGCGACCACTTGCATATCATCATCAAAATGCCGAAACAAATCAAAGCTTGGCATAATGCCGCCGGTAAAGAAGTGCTGGCTCATCCAGTTTCCAGCATCACTCTCAGATTGCGAATCTACCTCAAACGGATAGGCAAATTTTCGGTGACAGAACACGTGAACAAAGAGCTGCCCGTCGTTAGTTAGCCACTCGCGAATTCGTCTTAGTAATACTTCATAGTTGCGAACATGCTCGAACATCTCGACGGAGATGATGCGGTCGTAGGTGTCGCTTGTGGCGAAGTCAGCAATGTTGGCCGTGTGGACTTGCAAATTTGTCAGCCCGCGGATTGCTGCCTGTTGTTCGATGAACTCCCGTTGTGATTCGGAATTAGACATTGCTGTAATCTGAGAGTTCGAATAGTTCTCGGCCATCCACAGCGACAACGATCCCCAGCCACAACCTAGCTCTAAGATCCGCTGACCATCGACAAGTCCTGCGCGATCGCAGGTGAGCCGAAGCATGGCAATCTCTGATTCGTCGAGTGTCGTGGTGCTTTCTGGCCAGTAGCCACAACTATATTTAAGCCTTTGCCCTAGTACAGCTTGGAAGAACGGTGCGGGGACCTCGTAGTGCTGTGCATTCGCCGCTTCCACATCGATGGCAACACTAGATTCAGCCCGCAACACTTTTGCAAATTCGGCCACGCTAGGTCCGCTAGTCCGCAAACCCCGCAGCCGATCGGCTAGTAAGCGACGGATACCGAAGCGCACTAAGCGGTCGGGCAAATAGCGGTGCTCGGCAAGTGTTGTCGTGTTCATGTTAGACGGCTACTTCTCGTAGAGTAAATGTGCGAGGCCGACTTGCTGTTCACGGAATCCTGCGATGCAATAGGACAGGTAGTAGTCCCAGGAGCGAATAAAGCGTTCGTTGAATCCCAACTGTCGGACTTCGGTCAGATTGTCGAAGAACCGCTCGCGCCATAACTTCAGAGTGCGAGCATAATGCGAGCAGTAGTCTTGCATTCCTATCAACCGGAGCACAGAGTTCTTACCTACTGCTTGCTGAATGGCTTCTACCGAGGGCAATGCCCCACCGGGAAAAATATAGCGCTGGATAAAGTCTACGGACTGACGGTACCGATCATATCTTTGCTCGGGAATGGTGATGGCTTGCAACGCCATACGACCTCCTGGCCGCAACAGGGAATCACATTTGGCAAAGTAAGACGGTAGATACTCGTGGCCAACTGCTTCGATCATCTCAATACTCGCTAGTTTGTCGTAATTCCCTTCAAGAGAGCGGTAGTCCCTGTCGAGCAATGTTATGCGTTCGCGGAGTCCTCGGTTTTCAAACAACTGTTGCGAGTATTCCCTCTGCTGCTGAGAGATAGTAGTCGTAGTTACTATGGCACCGTAATTCTCTGCCGCGTATACCGCAAAGCCGCCCCAGCCGGTTCCAATTTCTAAGAGACGGTCTCCTGGCTGAAGGTCTAGCTTTTGGCAAATAAGGTCAAACTTGTTTCGCGAAGCTTCGGCAAGAGTTGCATTCTTGGATGGAAAAACTCCACCCGAATAGGCCATCGTTTCGTCAAGCCAGAGGCGATAGAACTCATTTGAGAGATCGTAGTGAGCGGCAATGTTTTTGCGACTACCAGTCGGTGTGTTTCGTCTGAGCCATGTCCAGATGATTTCTGCTGGTCGTTTTAAGTACCGCCATTGGCTGTCGAGCTCACTCGACGTCTTCAAATCGCCGGCAAAGATTTGCAACAAGAATGGCAGGTCATCCGCAGCCCAATCACCGTCAATATAAGCCTCGGCTGCGCCGATTGTTCCGCCAGTTACGATACGTCGAAAAAAGCGAGGATTGCGCACATAAAGGTCAGCCCCCAAATCGCTAGACGACAATGGCAATCCAAGTTCCAGGGGTGTTTCCTCTTCGTAAAACGCAATGCTCCCACTCTGTAAGTGTGCAAGCCGCTTCAGAACCTGTTTGCGACAGTAGCGATCGATCCAACCTAGAGACTCTCCGGCGGAGGTTTCTACGCTGCCGGCACGCGATTGGGTTTTGTTTTGGGATGGGGATAGTAGGGGCATCGTTTTATCCAAAGTCGAAAGGCTTCAAAGTAAATGGCCGTCAGTACTCGAATAGCGTTCACTGGGCTTCTGGCTAGATTGCCAGCGAGTGTCCAACCGGTGAGTGGCTGACGAGAAAGTTTCATGCCGGCGTCAAAGAACGTTTTGTTATCTTGTTCGACCGCCAAGTGAACACCAAGTGTGTCCCCCGGCACGCCAACTCGCCAAGCATACTGTTGATGCATCTCCATGAATGGAGACACGTGAAATGCTTTGTCGTGCCGGTACTCAAATTCGGAGTCTGCCAACCGATTGCCATGCCATAGCAAATAACAATGTTGTTCGCCCCAAGGCGTATTATTGACCTCGGCAACCACTGCGGCGAGTTGTCCGTCGAGGGCGAAGCAAAAGTAGAGATTCAAGGGGCTAAAGTAAAATCCGAAAGACCGGGGCTGCGTCAGTAGGCGGACCGTTTCTACGGCTAGATCTTCGCCCGCTTCGTCTTTGACAAACTCTTTAACAGCCGTGCTTAGCTTCGCACTCTCTTCACCCAGGTGATCGCGACGGCAAAACGAGGCGGGGGCGAAGAATCGGTCAGTAAGTCCTTGTACCTTTTCTCTATCTTGTTCCCATTCATCCAAATCAACATAGAGCCAAAACATGCCGTAGCTAAACTCATGTTCGACCGGCGATTTTCGTCGGTGAGTCACCATTCCACGATAGAGACAACTGTGCATTGCGTCTTACTCGACCTCTAAAAGTGGGCTGGGACTCGTAGCCAATGCAGAGCGCTGCTGAGTAAGCGACGGCATAGAGGCGATCGGTGTGGCGAGATGTTCCAGCGAAATGCCGAATTGCCCAGCAACTCGTAGTGCGCTGTTTACACCGTCTTCATGGAAACCGTAACCCCAATATGCACCGCAAAACCAAGTACGCCGCACCCCATTGATCTCCTTCCAGCTTCGCTGAGCTGCAACCGACTGCAGGTTAAAAGCCGGGTGGCGATAGGTAATCGTCTGGTAGATAGCTTTCGGGTCGATAGTTTCAGCAGGATTGAGTGTAACGAGTATTGGATCAATCGCTGGCACATTCTGTAACCGATTGAGGTCGTAGGTCACACTTGCGCTGTTCTGTGCAACGGTACTACCGACCGGTATTCGGTAATTCCAGCTGGCCCTGGCCCGTTTGTTACGTGGCAGTTGGTTTTTATCTGAATGCAGCACCGCAGTATTCGACTGATAGGGCAGGGCACCTAGGACTTCGCGTTCGCTAGACGTGGCATCCGCGAGCATGGCAAGCGACCGATCGGCATGCGTGGCTAGCACAACCGCGTCGTACTCTTCTGGGGACGCATTTTCAGGGTGGACCAAAACGCCTCTTGCTTGGCGCTCGATCCGACTAACGGGTGCTCGCAGTCGAACACTGCTGGCAATTGGGGCGAGTAAGGCTTCGACATACCGTCTCGCACCGCCGACAATTGTTCTCCACTTTGGTCGATTGCGAAGTCGCATCAAACCGTGGTTATGCATGAATCCCAAGATGAAATACGCAGGGAGTTGTTCTACAGTGTTCGGCGCTGCAGACCATATGGCCGCGAGCATGGGGACTAAATACTGCCTACGGAATTGCTGGCCAAGCCGATTTCGATTGAGGAATTCACCCAGTGTTTGCGAGCTATTGGGATCAGCTTCCTTCGCAAATTTCTCGCCCCTGCGGTTAAACCGCACGATGTCAGAAAGCATGCGATAGAAGCCAGGGTTCACTAAATTACTTCTCTGAGCAAAGAGTCCATTTAGCGACGTGCCGTTGTACTCCAATCCAGTCGCACCGCAACTAACGCTGAAGCTCATTTCAGTTGCTTGCGATTCGACACCAAGCATCGCCAGCATTCGGGAAAAGTTTGGATAGGTCTCGTTGTTATAGACCATGAACCCGGTATCGACGGCTCTATGTCCCTCTGGAGTGGAAATGTCGACCGTGTTTGTGTGCCCGCCTGCGTACCCATTGGCCTCGAAAAGCTGTACCTGGTGTCGCGTGGCCAGCAATCGGGCAGCCAGATTCCCGCTGATTCCAGCCCCAATCACTGCGATTTTCAACGTCAACCTCGCTGGCCATATTGAGCCGGGTAGTATCAAGGAGTACTGGGACTAAATGGCCCATTCCATACTTCTATTTTTTAGGCCTGATACCCTTAATGACAAGTGGCGAGGCGACTTAAAGAACCTGTAACACCATACTTTCCAACCAGCTAAGCCTTAACATCAGGAATGCCATCACGATCGTAGTATCTTTGATAATATTCCCACGGCCAGGTGGTCGAAGTGCTTTGCTGGCCTAGAGTACTCAATAACACCGAACCAGATAAATTAATCCGGTCTGTTTGTTATTCTCACTTAGAAAGATTTGCATGGTGTACTTTAAAATCTACCTAGCAACCATCATCGCTGGCTTGGCAATCGATTCGATCTGGCTAGGGCTCGTGGCACGCAATCTCTACAAGAATCACCTTGGCCATTTATTAGCAGAACAGCCAAATTGGTATGCAGCAGTCGCGTTCTATCTAATATTTACAGCGGGGGTCGTAGTGTTTGCCATTGCTCCTGCTTTGTCCACGGGGTCTCCGTGGAAGGCTCTGGCACTTGGAGGTTTCCTAGGCCTAGTCACCTACGCTACCTACGATTTGACGAATCATGCAACAATCAAGAATTGGCCCTGGATGATTACCCTGATCGATCTTGCTTGGGGAACTTTTTTCACCGCGACAATCAGTTGCGTCGGTTACTACGTCGGTCGATGGCTACAAGCCTCGTAGATGAAGCCACCTGCAACCTGAAAGGGCCAAAATCCTGTGAGTGACAAAGAGTCAACTCAAAATTGTCGGCATCTGGTGATCGTACTCGGCGATCAGCTCGACATAGACTCTAGCGCGTTCGATGATTTCGATCGCGAGCAAGATGTCGTCTGGATGGCTGAAGTCGCTGAAGAGTCGACACACGTCTGGACGCACAAAGCACGCATTGCCATATTCCTTGCGAGTATGCGACATTTCCGCAAGAGCTTGGCCCGGAAAAAATTTCGCATCTCCTATCGCCAGCTAGACGACGCAGAAAATAAGGGGAGTTTAGACGCCGAGCTGGAGTCGGCTATCCAACAATTCAATCCCCAGAAGCTCATTGTTGTCGAACCTGGGGAGTGGCGTGTTCGCGAAATGCTATTGGACAGTGCTCAAAGGCTTGATGTTGAACTAGAGATTCGCATTGACCGTCATTTCATGAGTACGATCGATGACTTTGCCGAACATGCCGCGGGTCGTAAGCAACTACGACTGGAATATTTCTATCGAGAACTTCGACGGAAACACGACATTCTGATGGATGGAGGAGATCCGGAGGGAGGCAAGTGGAATTATGATCCACAGAATCGGGGCTCTTTCGGAAAACAAGGGCCCGAAGCTGTACCTGACTCCAAGGGATTTAGCCCTGATGGGACGACTAAGGAAGTCCTCGATCTGGTCCACGAAAAGTTTGCACAACACCCCGGCAGTCTCGATCACTTTGATTGGGCAGTGACGCCCAAGCAGGCTCGACAAGCTCTCGATGATTTCATTGAACATCGACTTGCCAACTTCGGAAACTACCAGGATGCGATGTGGACCAATGAGCCTTACCTGTATCATTCGCGACTCTCGGCTGCGATGAATCTCAAGTTGATCAGTCCGCGTGAAGTGATTGACGAAGCCGTTGTAGCTTTTCGAGCTGGCAAGGCACCTCTCAACAGTGTTGAAGGCTTTGTCCGACAGATTCTGGGATGGAGGGAATACGTCAGGGGCATCTACTGGCTCTATATGCCCGACTACCTGCAGCGAAACGCATTAAAAGCGAACCAGCCTTTGCCGGATTTCTATTGGACCGGCGACACTGAAATGAATTGCTTAAGCCAAGCGATCGGGCAGACTCTCGACTATGGTTATGCCCATCATATTCAACGGTTGATGGTCACTGGCCTATTCGCTTTGATGCTAGGCGTCGATCCGAAAGCGATACACGAGTGGTATTTGGCAGTTTATGTCGATGCCGTCGAGTGGGTCGAGTTGCCAAACACGCTAGGTATGTCTCAATTCGCTGATGGCGGTGTGATGGCCAGCAAGCCTTACGTGGCTTCGGGAAAGTACATTCAGCGAATGAGCAACTACTGCACCGGCTGCCGATTCAATCCCGCCGAAGCCACAGGCGATGATGCTTGCCCCTTCACAACTCTCTACTGGGACTTTTTGGATCGACATAACAAAACGTTGCAAAGCAATAATCGCATGGGGCTGCAATTGAAGAATCTGGAAAGGAAAGACTCGGACGAAGTTATGAAGATCAGTAAACAAGCCAAGAAGATTAGGAAGTCTTTCACTTCTTGAGGAACCCAGCTATCACCGCAGACGACTAGTCCTAATTTAGGACCGACTCGCATCGCACCTACCATCCGATTGCGTAAGCCCAGAAACTCCGACCCCTAACGTTGCAATAGGCCTACGTATCGGTGTAGATGGCGCTTTCTTCTTGGGCACCATGATAGCTGCGGTACCACTCGACAAACTGGGCGATGCCATCTTCGATACTGGTGGAAGGCTGGAAGTCGACGTCCTCGATTAGCGTTGTCACATCCGCGTAGGTCATGTGGACGTCGCCTGGCTGCATAGGAAGTAGTTCGCGTTTCGCCTTAACACCGAGTGCCTCTTCCAAGACATGGATCAGATGGTCTAGTTCCACCGGCGTATGATTACCAATGTTGTAGGTCCGGAACGGTGCGCGGCTCTGGCTGGGATCCTGGGAATCTGGCATCCACATGGGATTCTTGCTGGGTGGCCGATCGGTTAGCCGGACAATCGAATTGGCTACATCGTCGACGAACGTGAAGTCGCGTTTCATCTTGCCACGATTAAACACGGGGATCGGCTCGCCAGCCATGATCAGGCGCGCAAACTTGAAGACAGCCATATCAGGTCGTCCCCAGGGACCATAGACCGTAAAGAATCGCAGACCGGTAGTTGGTAACCCAGCAATGTCGCTATACGAATGGGCCAACAATTCGTTGGCGCGCTTTGTTGCTGCGTAAAGGCTGATCGGGTGATCGACATTGTCGTTCACCGAAAACGGCATCTTGCGATTGGCCCCGTAAACCGAACTTGATGATGCGTAGACGAAATGATCAACCCCTGCCTTGTGAGCACCGTCCAGCACATGCATGAAACCCAACAAGTTGCTATCGACATACGCCATTGGGTTTTCTACCGAGTAACGCACCCCCACCTGTGCTGCCAAATGAACGATTGCGTCCCAGGATTGGCTCTCGATGAGTTCCTGGGTATGTTCCCGTTCGGCGAGGTCGAGTCGATAGAAATCGAAGTTAGGATACTCGTCCAAGACTCGTAGTCGCGCGTGCTTCAGTTCAACTTCATAGTATTCGTTGAGATTATCCACACCCACAACGGCATCGCCGCGGGCCAGAAACTCTTTGGCAACATGGAAACCGATGAAGCCAGCAGCACCTGTTAGTAATATACGTTTCATAAAGAGCGATCTGGTTAGTCAAAGAAGTGTTATCGTCGTTGCCAGCTATTGGGACCTATCTCTTTAGCATTCTTCACGTGCCTATCTGTTTACTTCCTGTCCAAATGTCAGTGGCAGCATCTACCTCGATACCTTGGGCTGCCAGTTGTTGCTTGGTTGCCTTAACCCACTTCTTGATACGCACCTTGGCATATACAGCCCGAGTGAAATTGATCCAACTTGTGAATTGCCGTTCCCAACGGTCGGCGAAGTCGGCATACACTTGATGCCGATACATGAGATGCATCGCGCGCAGCTGAGCGATGTGTAGCTCGTGATAGAAGGGGCTAGCGACGTTCGGAGTGGGATGAGGGAACAGCCCATAGCGAGACCAATAACCAATGTCGTAACGCGGCAGGAGCTTAGCGAGAGTATCCGCACCCGCTTGGGCCAGCTGCAGGGCTTTATCGTCATCCAAATAGATGCCGTAGTCGTGGACACCCCATAGGGCGAACATGTGCCCATTAAGAATATGACTGTACGGTTGGCAAGGATATTCCTCGAAATAGATTCCATTGTCAGGCAAATACGCTGTCACACCGCCATCCGCTAAGCCTTCATAGAAAGGCTTCATCGCTTGGTGACACGTCTCTAAATAACGGTCGTCACCAATTATCTTGTGCGCACGGACCAACAAGGAAATGCCCTGGCCTTGGCCCATGGCAGAGATGAACGGTGCTCGAATCCCCAGCCGTCCATGATCGAAATGGTACGACCAACCGTCTAGCTTCGCCGGGCAAGAACCATGATGTTCACAAAGCCATTCGGCACAACGCCGAATCGTATCGACACGTTCCTCCGATTGATCTTCAAGCCAACAATCGTAGTGACCCAGGGCCATTTGCGTGACGGTCACTGGCAGCAGTTGTAGGCCTTCCCGATTCTGATCACGCAGAGGAAAGCCGTCTTTCGACTCACCCGAGTAGGGCTCTGCCTTGCCGCGCATATCGATGGGATATCCGCCTAGCGAGTTGACCTCGATGTGCTTACCGGTCGGTTCGCGAACATGCCAATAGTCGCGCGGCATTCTGGCATATACGGAATAGGGACTAAACCAACTTGGCATCGTAATAGCCTTCGGACAGGCAGTGCGAGTAAAGATTGAGAGCACTTGTAGCTTGCATTAAGCGCCCTTCCATTGTAATTGCGACTGTGAGCAATGTTCAGAACTTTGCAAAACTACTTCGCACATATCCAAGGCCAAGTACGTCGCTGAGAGTGTTTGCTCCGCATACGCTTCTGCGAAATGACAAAGCGGCAGTCTTAGCCAATTGATTGCGACGTCACTGTCCAATAAGCGGCGTTGTCGTGGCCCGTTGAAAGAATCGCTGCGCTTTTTTTACTTTTAATATCAGCATCAGGAGTCAGGGCAATTGCCCTGACCGCTACACTTAAGTGACATCCGCTACAGTTAATTGAAAATCGCTACAGTTATCTGAACATCAGTGCCTTCCGATCACACTCTCGGCCGGCGACGATCTCCCGTCCTTGATGACACACATAAAAGACGACGCGTTGCCGATTGGCAATTAGTTTGACAAACAGTTGGGCTGGGATAATCTGGGGTGTGAAGATCATGTGAAGCCAAGCGAATATCATGCGAAGCATAGCTTCGAGGCCATCTCTACAACCGGCCGCCGACTAGCAGCACTGCACTGCTCTGGCATGGGGAGAATTCTGACTTCGCTGATTGTCAATCAATGGCCACTCTTGCGCTGAGGACACGTAGTTTTGGACGACTTTAATATTACACCTATTGAACTTCTGCTCCGCTTGTGGAGACGAAAGTTTTGGATTGCTGCCATTCTTTTGGCTTGTTTGGCCCTAGGAATAGCGTATTACAAAACAGCAACGCCACTCTACGAAATCCAAGCCAATTTACTGCTTGAGCCTGGTAGTCGATTGCTACGCCTGGAGAAGAAAGAGGCATTGCAACGCGATGCCGAACTAACAGCCACGCAAGCGGAAGTCTTGTCGAGTTGGCACATTGTTAGCCAGGCTATCTCGAGCTTTCAGAATGGGCCTGCCACGAGCCCGCTCACCTCGGAAGAATTACACTTAATTCTTTCTGAAGAACTAACCGTCAAACCGATCGTAGGCACACGGATACTCAACGTATCTCTCCGCTGGGACGATCGCGTGCAGGGTGAGCTAATTACCGAGCATTTGATCGAGCACTATCAAGAGTTTCTCTTGAAGCTCGATCAAGGCGGTCAGATCGATGCCCTTAATTCGCTAGCGCAAACTGAAGAAGGCATTCGTGGTGAACTGGAAGCATTGCGGCTCGAGTTCCGCGAGTTGGTCGAAACGGGTTCCGTCCTGGGTAGTACCGATGCAGGGTGGGCACTTCAACAGTCACAGCTGCAAGATTTGGCGACGGCCTACACAGAGGTACGCGGCCGACGCATCGGACTCGAGAATCGCATTGCCACGTTAGATATTGAAATGTCTCGCACGAACGAAGCACTTGTCTTGCCGGCCTCTGCTTCTTCCAGATCTGAAGCCCAAGTGGTGACTGCCAACTATGCTCCCTCGGGGGATCAGGCAGTGGCGAAGTTGGAATCGAATGACGCCAGTTCCGAGCAAGGTTGGGCTGCCTTGCAAATGCTCAATGAGATTGACATGCGGAGCATGCAAGAACCTGTTGCCTTGCAACAAGAGTTATTTCAAGCCGAAGTCCGGCGTCAAGAACTCGTTGAAAAATACCATGCCAAGCATCCCGAATTGCGAGCGGTCAATAAGCAGATTGCCGATTGGAAACAACGGTTGCAAACGCTCGTTGACCGAGCCCCGCGAGTGCTCGATCGAGAACTACGCGCTGTGCAAATGCAGGAGGACCGACTCCGCAAGCTGTACGAAGAAGAACTCGCCAATGCCAAGATCGTCGACCGCCAACGTTTAGAACAACTGCATCTTCAAAAACAGATTGAACAACTTGAAGTGCTGCACAGCTCGATCGTCGTCCAGCTGACAGAAATGCGACTGACGAAGGATGTTGCTAATGAAGGGGGAGCTGATCTTCGCGTAACCGTATTGCAGCCGCCGACGCCTAACATCAAGCCTGCCTGGCCCAACAAGAAGATCGTGATTGGTGGCAGTTTGTTGATGGGAATGCTTGGCAGCTCGATGCTGGCCTTCATCCCTCTGGCCAACCGCTCTCGTTAATCTCCCCACCTCCAGACATTGAGTGTTGTCGTGCAACAAGTCCTGTTACGCAAGTCACCTGGCATTCAACGACGAGTTAGTCGTTCGAAGCGCTTTCTCGACATCTTCGTCGTCCTCTGTGCGCTACCTGTGTTTCTGCCACTGATGTTGTGCTGCATGGCCGCTATCTGGATTGAAGATGGTCGCCCAATCTTTTTCTTTCAGAATCGCACCGGCATCGGGGGGCGTCGGTTCAAGATGTTCAAGTTCCGCACCATGGTCACGAATGCTGAAGAACTGAAGAAGGAACTGGCCCACCTGAATGAGCTCACGCTGCCTGACTTCAAGATTTCCAACGATCCACGGATTACACGCGTGGGGTCGTTCTTACGTCGCACGAGCTTGGACGAGTTGCCGCAACTAATCAATGTCTTAATCGGAAACATGAGCCTCGTGGGCCCTCGACCAACGTCCTTTGCAGCGGAAACCTATGAGCTTCGACACACAGAGCGATTAGAGGTAACGCCCGGTATCACCGGTCTATGGCAGATCAGTGGTCGAAGTGATATCGATTTTGAAGAACGCGCGCAGCTCGATATCGAGTATTTGGAAAACCAGTCATTCTTCTACGACATTCGCATTTTGGTGTTAACTGTGTTCGCCATCGTTTCTAAACGGGGTGCTTACTGACCACCTCAAGAGTCTATTTCACAAAGTTATGCAGAGAAATATCAAGACGACACTTCAAGAGGACACCTAAGTTCAAACAATTATGGGACGCCTTTATCTATCTATTTTGGTTTTGTTTGGCTGGTTCTTCGCGTTCTACAACGTGGAACGTGTTAATGAGCAGGTCAACCTAGCCTCGTTCGTTTATCTCCTGGCGCCTGTGCTGGGTATGTTGGTACTGGGAATTTCCTCGCTGCGCCGCATCTCGGTCTATTGGTATATTCCGCTGGCGGTTGTGTGTGTGGTGACTCTTCGAGCCATGGCAGGGTACGGCCCGCAGGAGAATGCTTTTGCATTGATGGTCACCGAAATCTTGGCCACTTGGACGACCATTGCTTTGAGTTATCTGCTCGGGAAGAAAATTGATGAATTCCATTCCGCCGCCGCAACTGCCATCGTCAGCCATGCCACGGTTCGCACAATTCCCTACGAAGAAGCGCAATCGGCCGTTGTCCAAGAAGTGCGTCGAGCGCGGCTATTCCACCGACCAATTGCCATGCTGGCCCTCAATCCGGAAGCCGGCGAGGGAGAGAATGCCCTAGACCGCTTCACTCAAGAGTTTCGCGAGAAGCTGATCCAGCAATATATTTCGGCACAAGCTGCAGAGTATTTGTCGGAACATCTCCGGTCGTGCGACATCCTGACCCAAACCAAAGAACACTTCCTCGCTCTTCTACCAGAGCTCAGCCGCGAGGAGGCTCTGGCAATTGCCGCCAAAATGCAGGAAGACGTTAGCCGCAACTTGGGTATTGATCTTAAAGTTGGTATTTCGATGTTCCCCGAGGATGAAGTCACAGCATTTGGCTTAATCGAACGGGCGGAATCGGAAGAGGCAGAGATTGAATCGATTCGCGCTGCAGCATCAGTGGCCATGAGCAATGGTGACCTGCATCTTGAACCCAACATGGCTGCCACTCTCGACTCGAGACAGGCTAGCCAGGAGGCCACGACAGTTGCACAATGAGCCAGCCTTCTTCGACCATAGAATGCCCCGAGGCCACTGAGCACGGCTTCGACTCTCCAGCCGTGGACGCTCCTCGACAGATTTGTAAAGTTGCTTATCTGATGTCGCGGTTTCCTAAGCTCACCGAGACATTTGTTCTGTATGAAATGATTGCCGTAGAGCGTCAGGGGGTCGACGTCGAGATCTTTCCATTGCTTGGAGGCAGTGCCAGCGGAAAAGAAGTCGCGGGGGCAGGGCTGTTTCGGAAGTTGAAGGACTATCTCTCGGCTTCGCCCAAACCGAAGGTAATGCACGCGGAAGCTGAAGGCTACGTAGCCAAAGCGCGATACATGCCCTTTGTGAACGGCGAGATACTTCTGGCCAACTTGCAAACGTTCTTCCAGCAGCCGCTGTGCTACCTCTCCACGCTTTGGCAAATTGTTCGTTGGAACCTGGGAAACCGAAATTTTCTTGTTGGCGGTCTCACGATCTATCCCAAATGCGTTGCCTTCGCTCGCCAGATGAAGCGGGACAACGTCGAACATATTCACGCCCATTTTGCAAACCACCCCGCCATGGCGGCTTATGTGATTCACCGCCTGACGAATATTCCTTTTAGCTTTACCGCCCATGGGTCGGATCTGCATCGTTTCAAACATATGCTGCGCGAGAAAGTCGCACACGCCGCATTTGTGGTGACAATCTCCTCTTACAATCGCGACCAAATACTGCAGCATTGCGGTCAGAAGTATGCGGAGAAGATCAACATCATCCACTGTGGCGTGGACCTGGAGAAATTTCGATCGCTGCCTGAACGACAGCAGGAAACCATTCGCAGCCTGAATATTATCTGCGTCGGTACGCTGCACGAAGTGAAAGGCCAGCGGTATTTGATTGAAGCACTCGATCAACTCACGCAGCAGGGTATCGATGCTCAAGTAAGTTTCGTAGGCGATGGATCAGATTTGGAGATGCTGCAAGAGCTTACCCAGCGATTATCGCTAGAATCCCGCGTGACGTTTCATGGGACGAAAACGCGCGATGAGCTTGTGGAGCTGCTGCGGAACTCCGACGTATTGGCTACACCCAGCGTGCCAACCAGTGATGGGCGGCGGGAAGGAATTCCCGTGGCCTTGATGGAAGGGATGGCATGTGGCTTGCCGGTCGTAGCGAGTCGACTCTCGGGAATTCCAGAGCTCGTAAACAGCGACGCGATTGGATTCCTGGTATCGCCGAAAGACGTGGCGGGTTTTGCAGATGCGTTTGCCAAACTTGCCGCAGACCCTCAGCTTCGGCAAAGCATGGGCCAGCATGCTAGAGAGCGCATCATGGAGGATTTCGACCTGCATCAGAATGCGGAACAACTTGTGAGTTTATTTGGTTCGACGGCAGTTTCTAGGTAGTGATCCCAAAGATGTTCTTATTCGAAATACTTTTCTGGTTCGGCGTAGTGGTTGTCGCATACACCTACTTCGGCTTTCCGCTGCTGGTTGCGGTGCGTGCCTGGCTCTTCCCCAAGCCGGTGCAGGCAGAGGAGCATTCGCCTTCTGTTTCAGTTGTTGTGATCGCACATAACGAAGAGGCCAGCATTGGTGACAAGATCGAGAATTTGATGCAATTGGATTATCCCTCCGACAAACTGCAGATCATTGTTGCGTCTGATGGTTCCACGGACCAAACCGTTGCGATCATGAACCAATATGCTAATCGAGGAATCATGGCACTAGATTTACCCCGACAAGGCAAAGCGCAAGCTCTCAACGCAGCAGTGGATCGTGCTAAGGGAGATATTTTAGTCTTCTCCGATGCCAATAGCATGTTCGCCACCGATGCCATTCGTCAGCTGGCTGCCCCATTCGCTGACGATCAGGTTGGCGGCGTTGCGGGAGATCAGCGATACCAGAAGCACACCGGCCAAGCCGATCAAGGTGGCGGGGAAAGGGCTTATTGGAATTTGGATCGCGCGCTGAAGCGTTGGGAAAGCCAAGCCGGTGATGTGATATCCGCAACAGGAGCCATCTATGCGATCCGGCGGCGGTTGTTTCTCACTGTGCCGGACGGAGTCACCGACGACTTTATCACTAGTGTACGGGTGATTCAGCAGGGGCATCGATTGGTTTTCGCAGAGCAGGCCGCTGCTTACGAACCGGTGGCTGCATCGCAGGGAATCGAATTCGGGCGTAAGGTTCGTGTGATGACACGTGGCCTACGGGGCGTGATGATGGTTCGGGACCTCCTCAATCCCTTCCGTCATGGATTCTACTCCGTTCAGCTGTTTTCGCATAAAGTTTTGCGGCGATTGATGGTGATCCCGCTGATTTTGCTCTTTGTCGTTAACGCAATCCTGGCAACACACTCCCCAGTGTATGCCGCACTGTTTGGTCTGCAGGTCCTTTTTTACTCGATTGCTGTAGTTGGCTTTTCACTGAGTTTCGTTGCCCTAGGTTCCGTGTTGCGAGGTCCGCTGAAGATTGCGATTCTGCCTGCCTATTTTTGTGTAGTGAATGCCGCAGCTTTGGTTGCTTTTATCAACACGGTGCGAGGACGCCGCATTCACCTGTGGGAACCTCAGCGTGCTGTTGAGATCGCTGGCTCGAAAGCCTAACTACTGAAAACTATTGAGACCGTTCTATTTTGCTAACACCTTCAACCACTTCCACGAATCAAACTGGTTATGGCGTTGTCTGGCCAATGGTCACGCTGCTGGCAACCGCTGCGCTGACGCTAAGCTTGCTATTTCTATTGCCCTCTCCGAATGGCTGGTTGGTATTCGTAGCGTGCGCAGCGATTCCGATGGTTTGCCTGGCGGTGCGTTATCCAGATTTGATCACGGCCTTCACCGTTTTCATGCTGTTTGCCAATGTGCCGGTTGTAGCGATGCGTTTCCACGGCGTACCCAAAGTGGCAGCCGCGATTGCTCCGCCTGCGGCGTTGCTTTTAGTGTGGCTATATTTGCTGGTGTCGAAAAAAGAGTCTTTCGTATTCCCCCGCGCTTGGCCATGGGCATTAGGACTCTTGGCGGTGGAAGTCATTAGTAGTATGTCGGCTCGATTTCCGGGGCTGGCTCTTGAAATGCTAAAGGGACAGGTCATCGAAGGTTTGGCATTGTTTCTGATTCTTTGCAACGTCGTCCGCACGCGTGCATGTTTGCAGAAAGTGGTGATTGCACTGTTGGTAGCTGGAAGTTTCATGGGTGGCTTGTCTGCGATCCAGCAACTAACCGGTACACACCTTAGAAATTATGGCGGCTTTGCACAGGTGCCCATGGAGGGCAGAGGATTCACCGTGGACCAGCATGTGCAGCAGCGTCGTTCGGCGGGCCCCCTAGGCGAGCAGAATCGATACGCACAAAACATGCTCATGCTGTTGCCGCTGGCTGTGCTACCTGCCTTTCGCAAGACTTCTTGGACAAAACTTGGCTATGTCGCGGCAGCATTCTTAATTGCGGCTGGCTGCATATTGACGTTTTCTCGTGGCGCTGCAGTTGCCTTTGTGATGCTTACGATGGTCATGGTTTTCGCCGGTTATATCCGCAGCAGGCACTTATTGATGTTAGGTGCGGCGTCGTTGCTGATGCTTGCAGCTTTCCCTCAGCTCGTGACCCGCATGGATACTATCCAAACCCTCATCGGCCAAATCACGGGCAACAAGGCAGCCTATGCCGAAGATGTGGATGGCGCCATCAAAGGGCGTGCTACTTCAATGCTAGCCGCGCTCCGCGTGACCGCTGAGCATCCACTGCTAGGAGTCGGGCCTGGCAATTTCCCGTTCTACAATCGCAAGTACGCCAAGGTGGGCGGTTTTCGGGCTCAAGAAGAAGATCGTGCCGCGCATTGCTTGTACCTCCACTTGAGTTCTGAGATTGGTCTGCTGGGGTTAGGGCTATTTCTGGCCATGTGCGGGGTAACGCTCCACGGTTTACACCAAGTTCGTCGCACCCATTTGGAAAGTGATCCTGAATTGGCCAATTTGGCGGCAATGTTTGCGATGGCGATTTTGGCCTATCTCCTGTGCGGGATATTCTTGCACTATTCGTTTATTCGGTTCTTCTGGCTGATATTTGCCTTGGCTAGCTGTGTGCCACTGATTGCAACACGCGAAGCAAAGCAGGCACAGGCAGCCTCGGGGGTAACCGCATGAGCGAAATACGTCCCCAGAGTGAAGCCCAGAAGCAGGTACGCGGATCGAGCTTAATGTTGCTCGGTCGCATGATCTCGATCGCCATCAACTTCATAGTGCAGGTGCTGATCGTGCGGTACCTGGCCAAGGAGGGGTACGGCGCGTTTGCCTACGGCTACAGTATTGCCGCACTGGCTTCGCGGATGACGGCGCTCGGGACTGACAAAGCAGCCAACCGATTCGTTCCCATTTACCATGAGAAACACGAACTCAATCGGGTCAAGGGAAGTTTGCTGGTCGCCTTCTCCACGATAGCCGTGACTGGCGTGTTGCTGATTGGATTGGTAATTTCGCTACACGGCACGCTAGCGGCTACGGTAGTTAGCGATCCGCTTTCGCTTTCTGTATTGGCGGTCATTATCTCGCTGGCCCCGCTACTAGCACTAGAGAGTCTGCTAGAGAAGCTGTTGGCCATCTTCGGTCGGGTGAAGGCGCTATTCGTGAGAAGGTATATCCTCACGCCACTTTTACGATTGGCCGCGGTGATTAGCTTGATGGCATATGGTGGCGACGCCTATTTCCTGGCAGGGGCCTACGTGCTGGCAACACTTGTCGGAGTACTGATCTCGGCTCAGTTGCTGTGGCGAATACTTCGCGAAGAAGAGCTTCTCACACAACTAAAGAAAATTAAGAGCGAACGATTCACGAAGAAATGGTTTGGCTTTGGGATTCCGCTGCTCAGCTCCGACGTCGTGTTTGGACTGCGAACAAGCCTGGTGGTTGTGCTGTTGGAACTGTTCCATGGCACAGTAGGTGTCGCTTCGTTTCGAGCGATTTTGCCGATCGCAAATTTGAATAAGGTAGTTTACGACAGTTTCCGGCTGCTTTACGTCCCCACGGCCGCGCGGATGTTTGCGCGGGACGAAAAACATGAAATTAGCGAGTTGTACTGGCGCAGCACCGCTTGGATTGGGTTACTAACTTTCCCCCTGTTTCTGATTTCATTTTCTCTAGCGACCCCGACCACTGTGCTACTCCTTGGCGAGGAATATGCCAGCTCAGGTCCGGTGCTTTCGATCGTCGCCTTTAGCATCTATTTGAACGCGGCATTCGGATTCAATGCACTCACACTACGCGTGTTCGATCGCGTGCAAACGATCATGAAAATCGACATGGGCGCCGGTCTGGTAGCGTTGCTGGCCAATTTGGCAGTTGTACCATTCTACGGGCCACTTGGTGGTGCTGCCGTAAGCTCCCTCGTGCTAATTGCGCAAAACGTCGCCTATCACCAAGCGCTAACTCGCGCCGGGCACTTGGCTCGCATTCCGGGAATCGTGGCCCGAATCCACCTGACGATCATCATCACTGGCTGTTTGTTACTTGCACTGCAATTCTTATTGAGTCCACCATGGATTGTTTCCTTCACACTTGCAGTGATTGCCACCGGGGCCGTTTGGTTGGCCTATTTCAAGACTCTACAAATTCGTGAACTCTTCCCCGAGATCAATCGCCTGCTCCCCGCTCGATTTCGTCTTGGCGATTCAGCCCTTTCAGCCAATGCCAGTGCGGAGCAGATATGATTATGACTCAACCTACCATGCAATACGCTCCCATCGACGCCACCAGCATTACAGAGAGGTTGCGCGATCGACTGCATGGCTACCGGGGATTAGAAGATAGCGAAGGGACCTTGACACTGCTTAAGGAAATCAATCGTCGCTTTTGCAATCTGTATATCTATCGACTTTCGTCCCAATCCAAATGCCCCAGCCTGGTCGTGAAGGTTCCCGTGGGACCGGGCGATATCGCCTATGCCCAAAAGCTGAGCACCGAAGGGTACGTCGACCGCCCGCGGCTCTTTGGTCGGGCCGATCCAACCACGAAATCAGCCAAGGAATTCGCGGCTCTAAAACGTATTGAGGGTCACTTCGGAGACAATGACCCACGATTTGGTACCGTCCACATCTACGATCTGTTTCATGACGAGCAGGCTATGGTGATGGAGTGGGTCGATCAGCCTAGCTTGCGACAACTGCTTTATAACTCGCACCGCTTTAGAAATGTTCAGCTCTCTAAAAAGCTAGAAGTTGCCTTCCGACATATGGGAGGCTGGCTGAGAAAGCATCACGACCTACCGCCGCTTGAGCACTGCGAAACGCGGAACACTTCGCGTGACGATTATCTGGAGTCGATCGAACGATTTTCTACTTATTTGGAAGATCGTGCAGGGTGTCCTACTCGAATCAGCGAGATCCATCGTCGTCTAATTGAAAATGCCCAGGAGCATCTGCCGGACACTATTCCTACCGGTCAAGTGCACGGGGATTACGCCCCTCGTAATGCGTTTATCGACGCCGACAACCGCGTAACCGTTTTCGATACGCCCGGAAGATTCGAAGCACCCATTTTTGAAGACCTGGCAAAACTACTGATGACTGTCAAAGCCTCCGGCCCACAGCTACTAAGTGGCGGGTTGCTGTACAACGCCAAACAACTGCGCCGTTATGAGGAGAACCTGCTGGAAGGGTACTTCTTGAACGAGCCCATTCCGTACAAGTGCATTCGACTGTTCGAAGCCCAACTACTTCTGGAGCATTGGGCTGCGACGGTGTACCGCTATCGCGATGGGCGAGGTTTCCGACGTATCGCCAAGGGTGTCCGCAAGACCCTTTGGCAAAGAGGTTTCCAGGCTTACCTATCTGACATCTTGACCGACATGAACGCGCACAGTGTGAAGTAAATGAGCACGCCAACATCAAATCAGGGTCCGAATTTTATCTACATCGGCACCAGCAAAGCTGGTTCGACGTGGTTGTTTGACGTTCTATCACGACATCCAGACGTCTACATGATTCCGACGAAAGGGCTCTATTTTTTCGACCACCATTTCCATCAAGGTTGGCAATGGTATTTAGATCATTTTGCGGAGGCCCGGTCGGAGAAAGTGATCGCAGAGATTTCGCATTCGTATCTCTACTCCCAAGTAGCACGTGACTACGTTGCTGAAATGAATCCCAATATCAAACTCATGATGTGCCTGCGTAATCCGATCGATCGAGCGGTCTCTATGTATCTCGATGGTGTGCGAAATGGAAAATGGAATGGCCCGTTGGAAGATCGCATTGAAGACACACCTGAAATCGCCGAGGAGGGCTGTTACGCAGAGTATGTCGCCAACTATTTGGAGTGCTTTCCTCGCGCACAAGTACACATTTCATTATTCGATGACCTGAAGCAGGATCCCCAGAAACACGCGCTGGGCGTATTGGATTTCCTTGGTGTTGCGTCGATGCCCCTGGAGCCCAAGTTGCAAACCAAGGTGATGCCCGCCAGCATGCCCCGATACGACCGACTTTGCAGTGCTACAAAGAGTCTTTCGCAAATCTGCCGCGAATTGGGTTGGAAGCGATTTCGCGGACGAGTGAAGCGTTCTCGCTTGATACGCAATTTGCTTTACCGCCAGCTCGCAGATTCGGAGCGAGCGACAATCCGAGCTCATGCAGAACTACTGCTTCGAGATCGTTTTCGGTCGGATGTAGAGAAACTTGAAGAACTAATCGGAATACCACTCGCCCAGCGCTGGGGATTTGCGGAAGCCCCTCAACCAGTTTAAGGATCAGCCGAACTCACAGCGCACCTGCAACTTATCACCTATGAATCACGTTTCACTCAACTTGCATGACCACGTACGCCTGACGCTCATTGATGCGTCACCGGCAGACGTTGGCATAGTGAAACAAGCAACTGGTGCGCTAGAAGAAATAGCGAATGGCGAGGGAGATATTGAGATTCGGTTCGTCGAGAATACGAAGGGCCAGTTGCCGATCGAGATCGATCTGCCAGATGCTGCGTGGCAAACGCAACAGTTCCGCGTCGCGTACCCCTCGGGCCTAAGACGTCTGCCCCTGCTGCGGTCCCTGCTTAATCTCAAGTCTGCAGCGAAAGGTTTGCTGGGGATTCATGGCACTTCGTTTACTCACAGAGATCGCGGCTATCTGGTTTGCGGAAGTTCAGGCGGCGGAAAGACAGGCACTCTATTAGCCTACTTGCTACAAGGGGCTCAATACCTTGCCGCGGAGTGGGGCTACCTTTCCGACGAAGGACAAGTGCTCCATGGGGTGCCTGAGACTTTACGCCTCCGAGACTGGCATGTCCAGAATGCTGACGATCGCTTAGTAAATGTCGGGCTCGGCGATCGGCTGCATATGGCGAAATGGCGTTACGCGGCCAGAGGATTGCAGCCACTCTGTCAATTGCTAGAGAGCGTTAGTGCGAAGCAAAGCGATCGCCTTCGGCACTTTGTCGATCGTGTCGATCGTCAACGGTACATTGACCGCCGCATTGACAATTGGTTAGGCGAACCGATTAGTCCACGGTCAGCCACCCTCCAGACGATCCTGCTCGTTAGTACCCATACCAGTACTGACATCGACGTACGCCAACTCAGCAAGGATGACGCGGTTCGTCGATTGACAGAATTGCAAGATGCCGATACCGCTGACTTACTCTATACGAACCACATTGAAGCGATTCATCGACAGCCTTCCTCAGGATTGCTGGACGAGTTTTACGCGCGGCGCGCCCAACTGATAGACCAACTCGTTGAGGGAAAGAACGTCTATTCTGTTGCGCGACCGCAGGATGTAAATCTCAACGAATTATTTGAAGCTATTGAATCTGTAATGGAAGAAGTATGTTTACCGTCGCATTAATCGGCCCCGATGGCTCAGGAAAGACGACAGTCGCAGCCCGACTGCGCGAGAGCCTACCGGTCCCGACAAAATATGTCTATATGGGTGTCAATCACGAAGCCTGCAACCATTTGTTGCCGACGACCCGCTTCGCACAAGCGCTGTGGCGGGTAACGGGAAAGAAAAAATATGCGGGAGGGCCTCGCGAAAAACAATTAGAGAATGCAGTGCCTCAACGGGGCTGGTTCAAGCGATCGTTGAAAACGGCAAAATCATCCCTTAGCGTGGCAAACCGGTTCGCTGAAGAATGGTATCGACAAGGCATTGCCTGGTATTACCTGCGGAAACAATGCGTTGTGATTTTCGATCGTCATTTTTTTCCGGACTATTACGCTTACGACATTGCCAATCATGCGCCGCGGACGAGGATGCAACGATTCCACGGGTATATGCTAAACCGCTTTTACCCTCGCCCCGATTTATTGGTGTTTCTCGACGCTCCTGCGGAAATACTCTTTCAGCGGAAGGGGGAGGGGACACTGGAACTACTGGAACAACGGCGAAGCGACTATCTGGAAATGAAAGATCTGGTGAAGCATTTCGAAGTTGTTGATGCCAGCCAGAGTCTAGACGACGTCGTGCAAGATGTGAGTCGGCGGATCACGACGTTTTACGAACAGAACAATCCTAAGAGTAATCCGTAGTGAAATCTCCCAAAGCCAGAGTTCTTGTTACCGACGCCTGCCGAGGAGCGGCAGTAGCATCGATCCGTGCGCTAGCTCGCAGTGGCTACGAGGTCGTAGCGGCAGACGCAGATCCTCGTAGTCCTGGACTGGCAACGCGATACGCGAAGCATCGCCTTGTGTACGCGTGCCCCAAAACGGACCCGCATCAGTTCATCGAAGATTTGCTGCAGGCGGTGGAGCAATACAACATAGATTTGATCCTGCCCGTTACCGAACAAACGGGCTTACCTTTGGAAGCAGAACGCGAACGTGTGGAAAAGGTTTGCCGGGTTCCATGGGCGCCGGCCGACTCTGTGGCTACCGTGCGCGACAAGGGGCTGACGTTTAAACTGGCCGATCAACTAGACGTACCTTACCCACGGACCTGCCTGGTGCACAGCGTCGAAGAAGCAATCGACGCAGCTCCTGATTTTGGCTGGCCTCTCGTTCTAAAACCCAATTCTTCCCACACACTTGCGGGCGAGGAGGCGGTACGTGTTTGGAGCGTAGAATACGCACGCGATGAAACTGAATTGCGTGATAAAATGGCCGCATTCGAGGGACAGTGTGCGGTATTGTTGCAGGAGTATTTTCAGGGTGCGGGCGTTGGCGTGGAAGTGCTCGCTCACAAAGGCGAACCTATTTGTGCATTTCAGCATCGTCGGCTCCGCGAAGTCCCTCTTACTGGCGGCGCTAGCTCACTGCGTCAAAGTGAATCTCTCGATCCGAAGCTCTACGGACATACGCTCGATCTGCTGAAGGCGTTGAATTGGACCGGCCTGGCTATGGCTGAATTCAAGCAGAACGAACAAGGCGAAGCGCGGTTGATGGAAATCAATGGTCGCATTTGGGGTTCTTTGCCGGTGGCTGTTGCTGCTGGTGTCAATTTTCCCGTTGAGCTTTGCGAGTTGACGCTACAAGGATCTCCGGACGACACATCAGCTACGCTCCCAGAGTATCGCACCGGCGTGCGGGTGCAGAATTTCCAGAAGGAGATCAGCTGGATTCTGCGGGTCTTGCGGGGAACTTCTGCCCATCCGGTGATGAAATTGCCGAAGCGGCGCGAAGCATTGGGGGCAATGACCGACCTGCTGCGACCAAGCTACACATTCGATATTCTCTCGCTCTGCGATCCCATGCCTGCTGTGCAGATCGCAAGTAATCTCTGCCGGGCGGGACTACAAGCTTTGACATCTCGGTTGCGTCGTCGCGCTACTCACTCTGAAGGGAATCGCCCCGAAGCAGGGCAGGGCAGCGATTTGACGGAGATGAATCCTTCAATGGCACGTCCAGCAAAGTAAATATGCTTAAAACACTTCGACAATCAGCGCTCAGCGCGGCCAGCACTACCACATTTGGTGCCATGCTCCAAATGCTGGACCGAGTGGCTGGCTCCCCGCGCTCAGATACGCTGGCGGTACTTACGTATCATCGGGTCGACTATGCAGCAGATACTCCCGAGCTTTATCCAGGCTTAATTAGTGCCACCCCAGAGCAGTTTGCCGACCAACTCGATTTGGTACTTGAGATGGGCCAAGTAGTATCGATGGCAGATGTGCTGAAGGCATGCCGAGGCGAGGCGGTGCTGCCCCCAAATTCCATAGCGATCACTTTCGACGACGCTTGCCGCGACTTTGCTGAGTTTGCCTGGCCTGCCTTACAGTCGCGCAACTTACCTGCGACGGTCTTCGTTCCCACCGCTTATCCAGATGCGGCAGAGCGACGATTTTGGTGGGATCGCTTACATCTGGCAATTTGGTATGGCAGAGAACAGTCGATTACTACGCCGTGCGGAGAGCTTGATCTTTCGTCAGACGAGCAGCGCACGCTCGCCTATAGAATGATTCGCGATCATGTAAAGCAACTAGAACATCAACACGCCATGCAATTGGTCGACGATCTTTGCGAGCAGCAAGCAGTTGATTTGCCGCCGCCAAGTGTGATGAGTTGGGACGAGTTGCGAGAATTAGCTCATCAAGGTGTAACGCTAGCGCCCCACACGCAAACGCACCCGTTACTTACACAGATTTCGCTGGGAGACGCACAACGCGAGATCGTCGGTTCGTATAACGATTTAAAGCGCGAAATTGGCGAGGTGCTCCCCATCTTTGCTTACCCAGGTGGAGCATCGAACACAGAAATTGCCGAAATAGCGAAAAACGCTGGCATCGAGATCGCCTTCTCGGTTCAGCGCGGAATTAACAATATTAGTACGGCCGACCCCCTAGCGTTGAATCGCATTAACATCGGTCAGAGTACAAACACACAAGTTCTAAGAGCACAGCTGATGGCTTACTGGTGGAAACATCGTACTCGAGGGGATTAACCCCTCGTGGCGTGCCCTTGCGAGACTGAAATTGCAGCCGGAGTTGATTGAGTGATCCCTATCAAGGGCTGCAGAGTTGCAAATAATGAAGCGACAACGGACCCACTCACGGCGTACCGACTTGCGGCTGTCAATCGAACAGCTTGAGCAGCGGGTGATGCTCGCCAGCACTCCCTACTCCATCGTGCTCCTGCCAGATACGCAAACGCTGGCGGAGTCGTCTCCCGCCACGCTGAATGCTCAAACGCAATGGGTCGCCGACCATGTGGTAAGCAACAACATTGTTTTTCTGTCTCAAGTAGGCGACTTAGTCGATGACCCAGAAGACGATTTGCAGTGGCAAAATATCGACACCGCGATAAGCATTCTCGATGGCAACCCCATCAACGACCCTGACGGATTGCTGCCTTATAGCGCGGCCATTGGCAACCACGACTATGATGACGACAACACGCACCAAGGGGCGTCGAAATATACTCAGTATTTCGGTGCTTCTCGCTACGACGGCAAAAGCTGGTATGGCGGATCGTCTTTTGACGAACTGAACCATTTCCAGATTTTTACCGCAGACAACCGGCAGTTCCTCCATCTCACAATCGAATGGGAAGCCCGCGACGCCGCCATCACCTGGGCTCAGGGCATACTCGATGCTTACGCTGACTTACCAACCATTCTTACCACCCACGCATACGTCAATTCCAGTGGCGTACATTCAACCCAACAATTGACTACGGACGGGCGTTCGGGTGAGGACGTCTTTCAGGATCTTGTGAGTCCAAACCCTCAAATCTTCATGGTCCTAGGCGGTCACTTCGGGGGAGAGGCACACCAAGTCTCTCTCAATAGTGCCGGGGACGAAGTCATAGAAATTCTTGCCAATTTTCAAGAACGGCCTGCCGGTGCAGATGGTTTTCTGCAGCTGATCGAATTTGATCCCGACTTGGATTTAGTGAACGTTTCGACCTATTCACCAGCACTCGATGCATTTGAAACGGATGCCAACAGTCAGTTCTCGTTGAGTCTCGATTTCGATCAGCGATTCTCTCTTGCGAGTGCTCCCCGAGCCCGACTTACTCAACCTAGTGACAACGGTATTCTCGATTTAGACACAGCTAATCACTCAGTCCTAGTAAACACAGTCCAGAGTTCATTGGAGATCTCATTGCTGGACTTTAGTTCTGGCCTTGATGATGCGACGGTGACGAGTGCCACGGTTTCTCTTACAAAAGATGGAGTGCCACAAACTGAATCTACGGATTATACATTCGCCTACGATTCCACTCTCGACCAGGTCACGCTCTCTCCAGTGGCTAGCACTTTCGACGATGGCACATACGAAATCTCGCTCAACTTTGGTGCTGCAAAGATCGCCGACAACGACACCAACGAGTTAGTGCCAGTGACGCTGAGCGTTGAGGTAGATACAACGATCCCCAATCCACCGGAGTCGCTGTACTTTGCTCTGAATTCGATGGCTACTCTGCCAGGGGGGATCACGGTCGAAGACGAAGATATTGCATTCTTCGATGGCTTATCATTCAGTGCGTATTTTGATGGCTCGGACGTAGGCCTTAGTGGACTTGAGATCGACGCATTCGATATCGCATCAGAAAACGAGTTGCTGTTTTCCTTCGCTTCCTCTGGGACTGTCCCTGGAATTGCCGAGACCGTCGACGACTCGGACATCGTTAAATTCACTGCCACGGAGTTGGGCTCCACCACAAGCGGCACATTCGAACTGTACTTCGATGGTAGCGATGTCAGCTTGACTACTAGCGGTGAGGATATCAATTCACTCGACCTGCTGGCAGATGGTCGGATCTTGGTCTCGACTCGCGGTACATTCGATGTTGGGGCCATCACAGGTGCTGACGAGGATATTTTCTTGTTCACACCAACTTCGCTGGGCAGTACCACGGCGGGAGCTTGGGAGTTGCATTTCGATGGCAGCGACGTGAGCTTAGAGGGAGAAGACATTGATGCACTAAGTGTCTATCAAAACGGAGACATCTACCTATCGGCGGTTGATGCATTCGATTTGGCGGATAGCAATATCAGAGATGACGACGTCTTCGTCTTTTCCCCAACGACTCTTGGCAATAACACTACTGGCAACTATGCCTCGAATTTGCTCCTGGACGGTAGCCTCTATGGGCTGAGCCCCTTTGATGTGGTAGCGGTTCACATTCCGTCTGCTTCTGCAGGCAACACTACGCTTCAGGCCCAGGACGACTCGCTCTTCCTGTCTGAAGGCGGTACGGCAGGGCAGTTGGTGGGTGGTGCATTTAGCCTGTTGGATAACGATTTGCCGTCTGGGTCGTTGATGGTCACCACGACACCCATCACCGCCCCCAGTTTCGGAACATTGACATTAAATGCAGACGGAACCTTCGGCTACACCCACGATGGAAGCGAGAATTTCACCGACAGCTTCGTCTACGAGGTCCAAGATGCTGGGGGCCTGAGTGACACCGCACTAGTCTCTATCAACATCGATCCTGTGAACGACCCCCCCAGCCTCGCCGGTTTGCCAGATGTTTCGTTGATCGAGAATGGCACCGACAATTCGATCGATCTCGATGCTTTCTACTCAGACGTCGAAACCCCGGCAACTGCGGCAGTATTTACGATACTCTCTTCATTTTCGGGTATCAGCGCAGCCATCGATCCTGTCTCGCATGTGCTTACCATTGCTGCCGACCCTGGCTTCACCGGGGAAGGCGATCTCACGATTCAAGTCACAGACTCAGGAGATGGCGGTTCATCTTCTTTAAATTCGTCTGATACGCTCCATGTAACCGTTGTGCCTGGTCAAGATTCTGTGCTACTCCTGGGGGTCAATCAGACTTCGACTGTTGGGAATATCACTGCGGACAATGAAGATGTGTTGATCTTCAATGGTATCGGATTTGAAGTGCTATTCGATGGCTCAGACGTTGGAATTGAAGCCGCTCGAGTGGATGGATTCACTTTGCTCAGCCCTAGCGAATTGCTCCTGTCTTTCTCGCTGGGTGTGACTATCCCCGGCATTGCTGGAACGGTCGAGGATATGGACATCGTAAAATTCACTGGGACCCACTTCGGCGAGACGACCCAAGGCACTTTTGAGCTCTTCTTTGATGGTAGTGATGTGGGACTCGACGGATCATCCAGCGATATTGATGCAATCGATGTTCTGCCTGATGGACGAGTACTAGTTTCGATCGCCGGCTCGGATACGATTCTGGGGCTTTCTGTCAGGGACGACGACCTTATTGCCTTCACATCGACCTCGCTCGGCGACAACACCGCAGGCACCTGGGAATTGTACTTTGACGGTAGCGACGTGGGTCTCAGTCCCGAAGATGTAACAGGCGTATCGGTGGATGCCGGAGGCAATATCTACTTGGCAGTCCAAAGCGATTTTGTTGCAGGGAGTGTTTCCGGCGAGGATGAAGACGTATTTGTCTTCGATCCGACATCTTTAGGTCCCACCACAAGTGGAACATTCACAAGCCCACTCTACTTTGATGGGAGCCAGTTCGGGATCGTCGATGCCGAGTTGGTTGGTCTCCAAATCGCACCGACTAGCTTGTTGCCTTCAATGGGCGTCCCCTCGGCCGACTTTGTGGACGACGATGTCATCGACGGACTCGACTTTCTAGCTTGGCAAATAGGTTTCGGCATTTCTAGCGGAGCGTTGCAGAGCGACGGCGACAGTGACGGCGATGGCGATGTCGACACTTCTGACTTGGCCGTCTGGGAGTCTACCTACGGGCAAACTGAGTTATTGCCACTAGCGGGATCTTCGGCAAACGATTCTCGAACTGCTGTAGCGACACCCAATGCGATGATCGACGCGGCGATGGCACTAAATTGGGATCGCGATACCGTTGATGAACGAACTAGTATCATGTCCGAGCAATCGACCGTCGAATCAAGTTTCGTTCAGACATTTATGCCCAGACAAGCAGCGTTGATGGATAGGGCGGGCGAAAACTTAGATCTACAAAGCTCTACCACTAGCGAATCCGAAACAGCCGAACAGGCAGGGCTTGTCGATGAGCTGCTAGAACGGGCATTTAGCTGAAGCACCGACCGGCTGAGAATCTGGTCTTTCGACGAACTATCTCCTTCGGCGATTGCTAGGGTTGCTAGCAATCGAGTTTGCTCACTTCTTATTCCAGGCAAACTGGCACCAAACCTTGGCAAGATATGCCGGTCAGCTAAGGGCATCTGCTTGGCAAAGGTATCCCTTCTGCAGTGAGTCTATGCGTATTGCAAATCGTTTTGGCGCTCAATTCGGGAAAGCCCGAATAACTGAAACAATGCAAGTTACCTTTGCAAATTGACACCATCGTAAGAAACTCCTCCATCCAGCCGGTAAACGATTCTAATGAATTCGAGTATTCGTCCACCTAAGAAAGCTGCTAGCACTGAGAAGTCTGCTTTGCGCTCACGATTTAGTGAGGTCACGCTGGTGCTGCTACTTTGTGTGCTGGGTAGTGCCTCCGGCTGCTGGGCTCCTTTGCGTTCGCACGGCATTCCTGCCAGGTGTTTACCAGATAGCTTTCGCACTCCGATTCGAACCGCCGGGGCACCGCTCAATTATTCGAATCTTACGATTCAGCCCCCTGCAGACTATATCCTTGGCGCCAATGACATTCTGGAAATTACTGTCCCAGGGCTATTCGACCAAGCCGAGGTGCATCCTATCCGCGTGCAAGTGATGGCAAGCGGCGAAATCCAATTGCCGCTGGTAGGACCTGTGATTGTCGGAGGGAAGAACCTTCAGCAAGCTCAGGAGAATATCACAGCTGCCTATAGCAAAGACTTTCTGGTCGACCCTAGAGTCAGCGTAACGCTGGCTGAAAAGAGTTCTACCAGCATTCTTGTACTGGGTAAGGTCCAGGCACCGGGCGTCCATATCCTTCCAAAGTTTGAAAATGACGTGGGGCATGCTTTAGCCGCGGCTGGTGGCCTGCTAGAAGAGTCTGCGGATGTGATTGAAATCCATCGCCGGCTCCCGATGCATGGCCAGCCGATGAGGCTACCTCAGCTGTCCGCAACGGAACAACAATCAAATTACCCCGTCCACATGGCTCGGTTCGAACAAGTTTCGCCTGGGCTTACCTGTTGGGTGCCTGATGGAGCACCTGAACCAGAGCACGTTGCCCTTAAATTGAATTCGCCCACAAGTGCCATCAAGGTCTCAAAACCACTGGCAGTCCCCACTCAGCAAGGTACTGACCGGCCCGCGTTACAGTTAAGTGAACCGTGGCCGGCACCGCAGTCCAACATCGAAGCAACGCCAATAACGCCGCAAGCGATGGGAGATGAGTTCGACGTCTTTCAACCGACGCCCGGGTTGCCTGAAGTAGCTCGTGCCATGCACCCTGGACGACCTCAATATGTAAACTGCCAACAGATGATGCCGCCTGCCCAAATGGGTCAGTACGCTATGTCTCAAGAACAGCGCATTATTCAAGGCGATAAACAGATACTAAGAATTCCCTTGCGGCAAACTGGTCCCAGCCAGCTCTCCAAAGAAGATATTAGTCTACAGCCCGGTGACGTTGTGGTCGTTCCTAGTCGCCGGCACGAAGTCTTCTTCGTAGTGGGACAACTCAATACGACGAACAACGTCCGATTCACCATCGGTGACCGCGAGCGAGAAATCGGCGTCGGATTCATTCTTCCTCGTGAACGCGAAATCGATGTGGTCACCGCAGTCGTGATGGCAGGGTATATCGACCCCATCAACTCACCAACGACCGTGACTGTTCATCGCGTCGGTCCCGACGGCAAACCACTGCTGATTCACGTCGACTTGATCAAAGCGCGATACGATTCTCGAGAAACAGTGCTTGTCCAGGCAGGGGATATCATCTATCTGAATCCCGATAGCTGCTGGTGGTTCCGCCGTACGTTCGATCGCATTGTGCCGAGCCTTATCCTCGAACCGTATAAGAAGGGTATTGGTGTGAGGAATCGGAACTAACGCAATTTGGAACCTTGGAAACGGGGTCGTTGAACGTTCCGTGAAATGAAACCGACCTATCGGTTCTCTACATCCACCCATTGGATCTAGGAATCGTTTAGAGCTCGGACTTGGCTCTATTCAAATCTACATACCTCTTCAGAGGTATATTCTGAGCCGTATCTACTGCCGCGTTAAAAGATGATTTCAGAAGACGGTACGTCACCTTGGCTGCTAATAGCAGAGGGTGGCTATTCGCGGTAAATCCTGACACTCAATGGGGTTTCTTGGCTCAGAATCCTGTGTAGCCATCGCCTCGGCAGGCATTTTTTGGGACTGCATGGCACTCATCTTGTTCTTATGAAAACCATTTGCTGGCCCGGACCGCCCGATTTGCTTAACCTATATATCCTAGATTATCCATGCGTCCAGCAGGCTCTTTAGCCCGTAGACCTTATACACCCCCCAAATTGCGCCCTAAAACTGACGAGTGGTTCGCTTGCCTAGCCCATAGGCAGGTGCTCCATGTTTTCCGAGTTGTACGATGGAAGCCTATTCGCCTGAATTTCGACTTAGCGTACTCGCTGCTTGCGATGCAGGGGGAAATACTCGCATGGTGGCAACTCAGTTCCGAGTTTCGGAATCCTGGGTCCGTCGGATCAAGCAAACAAGACGAGAAGAAGGCAGAGTACTCCCGAAGACAACTCGCAGACGTCGGCGAAGTTGGGAACCCTATACTCCTTGGCTTTTGGCGAAATTTCGACAACAACCTGGTCTCTACCTGAGAGAGCTCCAAGCACTTGCCCGCAAGGAATTGGGGTGGAAAGTCTCAGCGGTAACGTTGAGCCGAGCGCGTCGGGAGCTGCTACAAAACCGTGTCCGTTCTGATCTTGTCGAGAACTAGGGCCCCGACTCTTCCACGTCGTCCGCGCGCGAATCGCTCTTTGAGCCCAACCCTGGCACACCAGAAGTTGCCTGAGCATTGCTGGTAGTTGGCGGTAAGTCTTTTCTCTGCCATGTGGAGCACGTCCACTGCCAAATTCCGTTGAGGAAGCCGCTGCGCATGGCCAAAATCCCGCAGCCGGTAGCTAGTGCCGCGCCTGCCACTTTCGCTCCGTCGGCATCCAATCCTTCCTGCAGATCCTTGGCGTCGTGTTGTAGGTCGGAAGCCTCGAGTTTCGTGACAAGTTTGTCGGCCCCTGGTTCAACTTCTATAGCGACCGGTTCGAGGTTGTCCAAAGTTTCGTTAGGGGTCGTGTCTTTTCCAGTTTGCTCGGGAACTTTTTCCTCTGTGGAGTCTTCCACCGCTGATTGATCTATATTCACAGAGTCTGTTACTTCTGATTCTGCCAAAGCCGTTTCTGTTACAGCAGTCTTTGTTTCTACATTCTCTGTGGTTGCTCCTTGCTGAGACTCTGCCGTAGTGTCGGCTACTGAAGCTTGCCCAACGGTCTCTACTGACTCTTGCGGCTGGAGCAGTAGTTCTCGAACGCCTCGGTTGGCCGGCAAATTAGGTGAAACCAACTGCAACTCAATTTGCCCTAGCTCTTCGCTGCCGCTGCCTATTGAAGTCGTCGTCGCAGTGGACTCGCGTGGGGGACGATCGATGAGCTGCGGTGGCCGCCCCAAGGAAGGATCTATCGGTGGGGGAGGGGGTGCCAGATTTGGCTGAACCACTATTTGCACCACTGCAACGTTGCTAACAAAAGTTCCATCAGTGGAAGTGTATTGAAATTGATCGCTACCCAGGAACCCTGGATTGGGCGTGTAGACGAACGACCCATCTGACTGCGGAACAAGGCTGCCGTTCGTTGGACCAGAGACGATTGCCATCGTCAGTGAATCGCCATCGGGGTCAATATCATTGGCGAGTGGCCCATCGGCCGACACGACCAGAGGCTCGTCTTCAGTTGCCACGTAGGAATCGTCAACTGCCACCGGTGGATCGGGGTCAGGAGTAAAGGTTACCGTGAAATTCTCAGTGGTCGAATCGGTGCCGTCGTCAACCGTCACGCTAATAGTCGCAGTGCCGAATTGGTTTTGGCCCGGAGTGATCGTTAAAGAACGGCTAGCACCGGAACCACTGACACTAAGATTGCCATCGGGCACTAGAGTTTGGTCATTGGAAGAAGCAGTAACTATGAGATCTCCCAATGGTGTATCGATGTCGCTGAGAGTGAGCGTTATCGGACCTACTACTGAATCTTCAATACCGATCTGGTTTAAAATCGAACCGATACTTGGTGGATCGTTTGTATTGGCAACTGTGAGGGATGCGACATCACTGGCCGTTGAGAATGCGGAACTGCCTCCACTGGCTGTTACATCGACACCAGCAGTGCCGTTCGCAATTGCGTCGCTTCGATCCCATGCCTGAAACGTAATAGCGTCAGCTATTGTGCCGCTGTACTCGGCATTCGGTTGAAAGTATATCCGCGTGAGAGGGTTGGCAGCGAGCAAACGAGCGGAGGTGTCTGAGACCGTTCCCAAAGCGTCCCAGTTATCACCACCACTCGTGCTGTACCACCACGTCCCGTTGGTGGAATTGACTCCTGTAATCGCGACACCTGAAATTACTCCATCGGAGTCGAAAACATTGTCGAGATTAGCCGCGGGTGTGAAATCGCTCTCCCCGGTAGTTGAGTTGGTAGCGAGGGCCGCGAATGTCGGGTCGCCAGTGAAGAGCTCAATAGAATCCAGCTGCCCATCTATGGAGTTCTGCTGAAGGCTTGTGCTATCGGGTGGGTCGTACCCCGCCAAGGGAATTAGGGTAGAGGGATCGATCAATTCGTCGGCAAACTCGATCCAAGACGGCTGGAACGGCGAATCATCCGTGGCGAGTCGGCTCATAGGGATTTCGCCCATAGATAGAATTTCACGAAGGGCAGTATCCCAACTGCCACCGTAGTATTCGACGACATCGGCATCTTCTGGCAAGCGGTAGTGATCGTTGTTTAGTAATGCCCGATTCTCCCAATTTGTACCCTTGGGTTCGTCACCTAAGTGAAGCTCCTGCAGGCGGTAGAACCGTTCTGCCGAAACGGTATCGTAGTCGTACGCCCAGCTTGCTCCTTTGTAGATCCATGGTTCTAAGATGACATTCACACCGTAGGAGGCAACAGTTTGAAATAGTTGGGCATGATACCCGGTGGGTCCGCCCAGTACGGACCAAATCCCTCCTAACGATGCAGGTCGGCCAAAAGTATTATCGAAACCAATACTCACTTTGGCGTCGTCCGCTAACGTCAGAATATCGCTGAACTCTGTTAGCACAGCTGTTTCAAATTCGGTATAAGTCATCCCGTCTGTATAAATTTGGTAGGGAGCACCGAAATAGAAGAACAACTCGTCGGTAGGTGTCACCACTTGCTCTAGATAATGAGCCAAGCCATCAGAGATATGCGGTAGCGGTCCGTGGTGGGGAGGCACTCCAGCGGCTGCGTCGCTACGGCCATCGAAGTCCATTTGACCAGGTGTAATTCTGCCATAAGGCAAGTGCATCCAGAGCGAACCATGCTTTTCCAGGCTCAATTTGGCTTTTGTTGCCCATTCGTCCCAACCATCCCACCACAATCCGATGTTGCGTTGCGCATTGTCGCCGTTGGCGGCTGCGTAAAAGGGAACAAAATCCTCGCGATCGACGCTCGCGCTACTAGACGTTAGGTCGACGATATCTGAGATTAAAGTTCCCACGGCACCCACGGGAGCGCCTGAGTCTTCGAGAATTTCGTCGAGACTTACATCGATATCGCTGAGAACCGGTGCTGCATTGATGGCCGCGGTTTCGATGGGTTCGCCGCTTGTTCCATCCAAGGGTATAGGCCCGGCGCTGAACAACACTCGGTCTTCGAGCGTGGCCAGGTCGAGCGGGCGGGCCGATTGAACGGTTGCCGCAGGGATCGCACTAGCCTTGTCTGGGGAACGAGCGGCTTTCTGCCAAAAGGGTAATCGGGGCATCAGATAGCGGTCTGGCAAAGGGGCAGGGAGGTGCGGCGAGCGTTCGGACAACTCACTCAATTCGCTCTGAAATAGTAGGTTATTGCCCAGCACAAAAGCGCCTGGTTCCTACCCGAAGTTAGAAAAGCAGCTACTATCCGGTCTATCCATCACGCATGTCGTGACGCTATCTCTTGCTGATACTTTCGATCGCATTGCAGCAACTGTCGGGAAGACCTTGGAAAGATGTAATGGTTGTAGCGATATGTCTTCAAGTTCGTGATTGATCGGTTTTGCTCCCTGAGTCGAATACAAATTCAGGTTGGACGTTAAAAGCCGCAACGATACCCGTATCAGTTACGGTGGACTCCTGATAACTGTCGAAATAGACACATAAGGCAATATCGGAACGAACGGAGACCTATCTAGGTGGGGATCCGCATCTAAGCGCACGGATGACGATGGATAAGAGGGTAACTCAGCTATTGATAGGATTAGCCGTCGTGCTTTGTCACGGTGTCACGGTTTGTTGCGCTCAATCCAATAATAGCGAGCATTGGGAACCAATAGCCACGGGCACTCCGCTACTCGAGCGGCTTCCACCGGTGGAAGAAACGCTGACTCTAGACTCGACCACATTGCCGACTGTGCAAGGTAACGATTGGTGGTCTCAGTTGGTGGTCCAACCACAGCGTCCCGGCACGCAATCGCTACCGCTAACCCTCGATCAACTGGCGATAGAAACACTCCGACACTCGCAACAAGTGCAGGCATTGCGTGTAGGGCCGCAGATTAGTCGGACCCTGGTAACTCAGGCCGATGCTACTTTCGACCCCGTAGCTTTTGTCGATGCCAAGTGGTTTGATCGGGACGAACCCGTCGGTAGCTTTCTAACAACGGGCGGGGTTCCCAGGTTGCTGGAGGATACGTTCACTGAGAATATCGGTGTGAGGCGAAAAACACGGTCGGGTGCCTCCGTCGAAGTCGCGCAACGCCTCGGATATCAGAATAGCAACTCTACGTTCTTCATTCCCAACGACCAAGCGCAAACCCGCCTCTCGGTCAGTGTCACCCAACCGCTTCTGCGTGGTGCCGGTCGTGCCTTCAATGAGGCGGTGATTGTCCAGGCAGAATACGACGTGCGGATTGCCAGTGATGTGTTCGCCGCGGGCCTACAGGATCAGTTGCTTCGCGTTGCTGAACAGTACTGGCAACTGTACTTCCAGCGGGCGCTGGTTTTGCAACAAGGTCGCAACCTGCAACGGGCTCGGGCGATACTCAACCATCTGGAAAATCGGCAGGCGATCGACGTACTTCGCAGCCAAATTCAACGGGCCAAAGCCAAAGTCGCCACCCGCGAAGCAAGTTGGTTGCGTGCAAGTGCTTCGGTACGCGATGCCGAGGCAACACTCCGCTCGCTAGTCAATTCGCCCCTGTTACTCAGCCATCCGAATGTGGAACTTGCGCCACTAGACATTCCACGGGAAGATCATGTGGAAATCTCTGCGATTGTGGCGAGACAATTGGCTCTTGCCCAACGCCCTGAAATCGACAGTCTTATGGCCCAAATGCGGATCGCTGCGGTGGAAACAGATGTTGCCGCCAATCAAGTGTTGCCATCGTTAGCACTCGTCGTGGAATCCTACGTCAACGGACTGCAGGGAGACGCCCAGCTAGGCAGGGCACTCGGTGACCAGTTCGCTGAGGGTGCGCCAAGCTACACAGCTGGATTGTTTTTCGAAATGCCTCTCGGAAATCGGCGGGCGAAGTCACAGTTGTTCCAACGCCAGCTCGAGCTGAGTCGGGTAAGCCATCAGCTCGATGCTTCAATGGCTGAAATTAGTGCTGAGGTGGAGATCGTTCTGCGAGAAGTGTATGTCGCCCATGCACTGCTCGAGTCTCGACGTGCCGCCCTAGCTGCGACCGCGGCTGAAGTTGACTATCTCTATCAACGATGGAAACAATTGCCCGGTCACGATCAGTCAACAAGCCTTTTTTTGGTTGACCTGCTCGATGCGGAGGACCGGCTTGTGAATGAAGAACAGCTGTTGGTCGGCGCACAAACCTCATTTGCCGTCGCACAAGTCAAACTCAAACGAGCATTAGGGGAACTGATTGTGTTCGACCCCTGCGTGCAGTGCTCAACTCGATAGAGGCAAGAATGACTCCTGCCAACTTCGTTGTTCATTTGGCAGGCGACATTTCCCTCCTCTTACAACTGATATAACGCTGGTAGCGGTTCTGACGACTAGACCGGCAATGGCTCTAGTGTCTTCGCAGACGTTTACCACTTCTCCAAGTTGCGCGAGCTCTCTCGCGCTGACAATCAGCTTGTTTTCCCGGGCAACTTGCAGGCTAGCCCTGGTTTTGTGAGCTAGATTTTCCAGTGCAATCCCCACAGGCGACTGCGACCACTACGGTGAGAAGTCTGCCTGCACTCCCACGAAAGCCCTCCCTATGAACACTCCCAAGCTGCGCAGGCCGTGCTTCGCCGCGCTTTTTTGTCTCGTATCGGTGGTCGTTCTATCCTCAGCGACAGAAGCGATCGGCAATGATGCATCTGCCAGCGATGGTTTCACCGAACCGAACCGCACTATTCATGTCGCTGCTCCAGAATCGGGCATCATTGGACGCATGTTCGTGGAGGAAGGGACTCAAGTACGCGAAGGCGATCCCTTAGTGCAACTCGACATCGATGTGCAAGCGGCGATGCTGGCAATCGCTAAGGTGGCAAAGGATGCTCACGGCCGAGTTAACGCCTCTGAAGCCGAGGTCGACCTACGCCGGCATACCCTCGAAGCACTCGAATCTCTGCAACTTAGCGGTCATGCTCGTGAGTTAGAACTGGAAAGAGCCCGAGCCGACCTGGCGATTGCCGAGGGTCAACTCACCGCGGCTCGAGAGCAGCAGCGTTTGAAGGAACTAGAGTACGAGAGCATAAGAGTCCAAATCGATCGTCGTACGATTCGGGCACCCATCGATGGAGTGGTAACTACAGTGCTGAAGCACGAGGGCGAGTTTTCCGCCCCCAACGATCCGCACCTGCTTGTGCTTGTGCAACTCGATCCGCTCTACGCAATGTTCGACGTCAATAGCGTAAACGCCTCCCAGGTATCTGAAGGCGATTCCGCAACGGTCTACTTTCCCGTAGACGGACACCATGTGGAATCCACCGTGGAATTTGTCTCGCCCGTTATCAATGCCGAGAGTGGTACGGTCGCCATCAAGGTGCGAATTCCCAATCCACAAGCTCGCCTGAAAAGCGGACAGGCATGTTCGCTCAACCTGCAAAAGTAGTCCAGCTCCCCCCACAAACAATCCTCTCCCTGCCTACCTCCCATGTCGATCACTTCGCCTTCTATTGGTTCTCCTGTTGGGACGCGTTCCCGACCCGACCACGATCACTGCGCACCCCGTTCCGACGAGCAAACCGCCTCCGGACTGTTGCAGCTCCTACTCGAATCAATTCAAGCCCCAGACCTGTCATCCGCAGCGCAAACCCTCTCGCGTTGCCTTCCTTCCCAGCTTGCGCGTTGCCAAATGGCGATCGGATTGGTGCGACGCAATGGCACTTGCAGTTTGCAGGCAGTTTCGACTCGCAATGATCTCGACCACCGATCCGAGCGCGTCCGTGCCATCGAATCTGCGCTGGACGAAACCGTTCTCGCTGCCAGTCCACTCGCGTACCCGTGGCAACAAACTAGAGCCATGCCAGCCAAAACACTTGAACACCTCGCTCAGCTTGTAGGCTGTGAGTGGATGGTCAGCCACACTTTGCGGGACGGGGCAGGATTTGTAGTGGGAGCGATGTTAGTTTGGGGCGACGGAGAACTCGAACAATCGCTCGCCACTGCGTGGTTGAGTCGAGCCGAACCAATGGTTGCCGGAGCGCTGGAAGTTTCCCGCAAGGCCCATCAGAGTGCGTGGGCCCGATTGACCGAGCAGCTACGCAGCCGATTCTGCGACAGCAGTAAGCGACGCATGTATGCGTGGACTGTTGCTGGATTCTTAGCACTCATGGCGGTTCCTCTCCCTCACAAGATTCATTGCTCCTGCGTACTGGAACCTGTCACCCGCCGCTATGTTGCGGCCCCTTTCGAGGCGACGCTCGTCCAAACGTTGGTCGAGCCTGGTGATGTCGTGACGCAGGGCCAACCCTTGGTTGAGCTCGACGGTCGAGAAATCCTTTGGCAAATCGCCTCTTTGGAAGCCGCTTATGAGAAGGCACAAAAGAGTCGCGACTCCGCTCTCGCTGAGCGTAGAACGTCTGAGTCTCAATTGGCACGACTAGAAATGGAGCAACTCGAACATCAGCTTGCACTCCTGAGAGACCGCCAAGAGCATCTGACCATACACGCACCATTCGATGGCGTTGTGATCAGTGGCGACCTACAGCGTGTGGAAGGTGCACCGGTAACCACTGGTCAAACCCTGATGGAGATTGCTCCGCTCGACAACGTGCTGGTCGAGGTCGCCGTTCCCGAACAAAGTGTTACTTATGCACAAGAAGAGGCAGTCACCTCGGTAACTCTCGAGGCATTTCCTGGCCAGCACTGGACGGGCACCATACAAAACATTCATCCGCGGGCAGAAATTCGTGGGGCGGAGCAAGTGTTTGTTGCAGAACTGGAATTGGCCAATCACCAAGCCGCACTGCGGCCCGGCATGCAAGGGCAGGCCCGCGTGAGCGCGGGCTGGGCACGTACGGGTTGGATTCTATTCCATCAACCTTATGTGGCACTGACCCAGTGGTTGGGGTGGTGATCTTATGTCCGCAGCGACCAACCAACACGATCCGTCGCCAAAACTCCGGTCCGACCTTATCTTTCGTCCGCAACAAGTAGCCGGGCAAACTGTCTATATTTTGGAGGATCCCCTCCAAACAAAGTTTTATCGCTTGGGTCGAAGTGAGTACCTGGTGTTAGCGTCGCTTGATGGAAACAGTTCTTGGGCGGATACCCTCACAAGTGGGTGTCAGTGGCTCGGTGACCCTCCGCTATCTGAACCACAGGCGCGGAAGATCCTGAGTTGGGCCGCACAGAATGACCTCTTGGAAGTGGGCGAGCAGAGCGCAACGTCATGCTCCTCCTCCCAAGCCGCTGCGGCGCCGAAGCGCCGAACAGGAAGCAACAGTCCCATCTTCTTCCGAATTCCGCTAGGGAGTCCCGAGGCGTGGATCGCCCGATGTTATCCCTATTTGGCTTGGATCTATTGCAAATGGGCCACCGTAGTTGGCGTCTCCATTGTCGCACTTGGTCTAGTGGCAGTAGCACAACGGTGGGATCGTCTGGCAGAGTCTACGAGCGCGATCTTCAGTCCAACCGGACAGCTTAGTCTGCTTGTTGCCTGGGTCTTGCTCAAGGTGATTCACGAACTTTCCCATGGCCTGGTTTGCCATCGTTATGGGGGGACGGTGCGCGAGACGGGTTTGCAATTCATCCTGATGTTGCCTATTGCCTATGTCGATGTGACAAGTGCCTGGCGAATTCGTAGCCGCCTACAACGCCTGCACATTTCCGCGGCGGGAATGCAACTGGAACTCTACGTCGCTGGACTAGCTGCATTGATATGGAGTGCGACATCTCCCGGGATCATGAATCAATTTTGCGCCAATCTTGTATTGATGGCCGGGGTGACTACGCTGCTGTTTAATGCGAATCCGTTAATGCGTTTCGACGGCTATTACATCCTCACTGACCTGCTTGAAATGCCGAATCTGGCCGTTACCGCCCATAGTTGGCTGCGTGGGTGGGCTCGCCGCTTCTTTTTGGGTTTGCCACGAGACAGTGAACTCAAACTCGACAGTCGCGCAGTGTTGATCCGAACGTATGCGATCCTTGCATTTGTTTGGCGACTTTTCGTCTGCGCGGGACTGATTGTCGCAGCAGCAACCATGTGGCACGGAGCAGGGGTGGTCCTCGCTGCGTTTGCTGTGATCACTTGGTATGGCACGCCGTTACTTCGATTGATTCGGTTGCTAAGTGCTCGATCGGTCCAGGCCGTTGCGATGCGATACCGAATGGCAACAACTCTCACAGCGATTGGAATCGTCGGCGGCATCGCTTTGGTGTGCTTGCCTTGGCCTGGGGCGCAGCGAGTCGTTGGCATCGTCGATTATGAACCGCTGGCCGTTGTGAGATCAAAAACCGATGGGTTTGTGGAGGAGATGTTTGTCCGTAGCGGCGATTCTGTACGGCAGGGACAAATGTTGGCCCGTTTACGCAACGACATATTGTTGCGGGATCATGCCATCCAAAAAACAAAACTTGCGGCCACTCGACTGCGAATCCGCAGCCTGCTTGGCCAGAGAAAGCTAGCCGCATTGGCCGCTGAACGCCAACAGCTTGCCGCCTTCGAGAAACAACTCGCAGAGCTGACTGAGCAAGTCGAAGGACTTACACTCCGCGCACCGGTCAACGGCCATGTCGTGTCGCGGAATTTGGACTCCCAACTCGGTGTATTTCTCCACCAGGGAGAATCCCTACTGCAGATCGGCAATGAAGCTCAAAAATCCATTGCGTTCTCGATTCCTCAAAGCGACATGACCGCGCTGCATACCAGTCATAACATTCCCGTTCATATGTCCCTAGCCACGGGTGGCCGGTTCTCCGGTCGGATCGAGAGTATTCAACCGCGTGCATCGCTTGAACCGCTGGATCCAGCCCTCTGTGCAATCTTTGGCGGGCCTTTGCCTGTGCGGCAAGCGGCTTCAGACTTGAGTTCTGCCGATCAGTCGCCTCAACTGGAACTGCTAGAACCTCATTTTACGGCCAGGGTTGTGCTCGACGTCCAGCAGAGCAAGCAGCTCAACGCGGGGCAACGTGCTTCGGTCGTCCTTGGGACGCCGAGAGAAAGCGTAGGTACCCACGTCTGGAATATGCTTACCGACCACTTGTTGGGGCCGGAGAGTCGTCGATCACTCTAGGGATAGTGACAGAATGCGAGTAGAGACTCGTTTTCTGGGTCATTTGCCGGATGAATGCACTGCTGTCGTCGCACGGTCGTCAGTTCTACTGCTAACTGGATATTTGGCGAAGCCTGTCGGTATCTGTTGATGTACTATTGGCCGATTCGTCGAAAACGTTAGCATACCGTCACTATTTGTGAAGTCAGCCTGTCTTTTCGCGTTGGTATCAGTCGTGCGACAAGTTTTTTCGAACCATCGGTTGGAGAACATGCTGGAAGTTCAGCGGTCGGGCCTAACCCGCAAGCTGATGTGCGACCGTTCTTTGCCTAGTGATCTTGTCGACGCCCTGTGGGACGATCCCGATCGGCAGTTGATCCATCAAGCGACCGTCTTGCAAGAGAAAGATCGATGTATGGTGCTGCGGGTCTACAATCCGCAACTGGATCCTTTCCAACAAAGCTTCCTACTCAAACGGCATGTTTGGGGGACGGCTTCCCGTACAGCGCGCATGCTGTGGCGCAAGCCAACTGCCATCCGCTGCGCGGCGATCTCTGCCATGCTCGCTGAGAATAACATCCCCGTGCCGCAGGTCCGAGGCTGTGTGGTAGATGGTGTCGGACCTTTGAGCTTCCGATCCTATTTGCTGACCGATTTTATCAGTGGTTCGACGCTCTTCCATGCGATTCGTGCTGGAACCTTGCCAGCTGGAAGTTTACAAAACGTTGCCCGCCAAGTTGCTGAGATCTGGCAGAAATTGATTGGGCTAAACATCAGCCACAACGACCTCAAGCCAGAGAACTTCATGGTCGACGAGTCACTTCGCGTGTGGCTGATTGATTTTGAGAAAACTAAGTTTCACCGAGACCAAAACAGGCTTTGCCATCGGCACATCGAAGATGTGCAAAGATTTTTGCACATTCGAAGTTGGCGCGAGCATACAGAAGCTGCTGAGGTATTTCGCCAAGAACTATTGCAGACAACGCTGAAATCGTGGGCGAACGAAAGCAACATGCCGACTTGCCACCTACTTCGTCAAGGGTATCTAGGGGCCGAGATTGCAAACAGGATCTCGGTCATTATCCCTGCCTCGAGAAAGGACGTTGATCGGCTAGCTCTGGTTAGAACGATCGACTCGGTGCGAGACGTGGCGGATGAAATACTGCTAGTCGAACCAAACGCTTCGACCGTCGAGCTCCAAGTCTGGCACACGCTCGACAAACCTGCCGATGTCGATGGCCCGCTAGTTGAAAAGGACAATCTGCTGATCGACGCAGAAGCCAAGAAGCCGCAGTATCCTTGGGTCCTAGTACTAAATCCTGGAGAGCGTGCCACGCCAGACCTTGTGCGTCAGTTGCCCGAGTGGGTTATTGATTCCGAAAACACCGACGCTTTTAATCTACCTATCGAGGTACAATCCTCAAAGCGAAGCCTAAATTGGCGTCAACGACCTGCAACGATGGCACCACGGGTGTTCCGCCAGGGGCACTGCAAATTTGCACTCGTCCACGGTGAACCTAAGATTGCTGCCTCGGAAGATCGCGTGGCGACTAAATCATTTGGCCTAGTCATCAAGGAGGCTGGCCAAACCGCCTGTTCTTTCGAGATCCCTGCGGACGAATCTGATTCCCGCAGCGTAAAGCGTAGCAAAGCAGACGCGGCGTAAAGCAGTCCGCTATCTGGCGTAGCTGGATTCGCAAGAATCCAAAACCTCTCAATTGGCTGAATTCTTGCGAATTTAGCTATAGTCAACCGGTGCCTCTGTTGCGTTTCGTCAACAGACCTCTTCAGCGTGTTTCATTTCTCCAACACGCTTCTGCTTCCGCAGAGATCTTCGCGTCTACCAATAAATATCGCTAATAGATGGCTTCTAGCTGGCAAGACCGCTGCAATTAGGGGGCGGACATCCTGCCGTCCTGCCCATTTCTGAGGATTGGCAGAAGAATTGCTAACTAGTTGTTTGAGATCGTTTTCTCCATCTGCCTAGTATGGAGATTCACTCCTCGACGACTTTTCTCCCCTCGTCACACGTAGCTTTCCTCCCAGCTCCCCGCCTGGTTTCGTCTTTTCTCTTCCAGATTGCTTCGAGCGTTTCTGTCTAGCCAGGACATCAACGGTCGTCGTCACGGGTAAGGTGCTAATGTTCCACAACAGCAAGTCGCATGGTCAATCCGCTTTCGGCTCACGCAGGTTGCTATTCGAGTATCTCGAGTCGAAAGAGATGCTTTCGATCGCGCCGATCGGTGATCTTTCGATCGATTCCTCAATCAACACGGGAGAAAAACCACAATCTAAAATCTGGACATATGCTAACCAATGGTGGAGCGTTGTTCCGGATAATGACGGCACTTGGATCTCGCGGCTAGACGGCGATGAATGGACACAGACGACTCAACTTACCTCGAATAGCAGCTACAAGGCCGATGTAAAATCGATCGACGACCTCGCGCATATTCTCCTGCTAGATGGCTCCGATTCCCAATTGGCCTCAGTCGAGTACGATGCAAATCTCAACAGCTATGTCATGTGGGATCAAAGGCCCACTCTCGTCGACATGGGGCTGCCGGGCGGCATCGAGACCGCTACTATCGATATCGACTCTCTGGGTCGAATGTGGATCGCTTTCGATCAATCCGATAGCGTCGAAGTTCGTTACAGCGACGGGTTGTATTCGAATTGGAGTAGCTCGATCGTGCTGGCTTCGAACATTGATGGTGACGATATTTCTGTGATCACTGCCATGCCCAATAACACGGTGGGCGTGCTGTGGTCGAATCAATCGACCGAGCGTTTTGGTTTTCGTTACCATGTAGATGGCACAAACCCTAATCAGTGGTCCGCAGACGAAATTCCCGCCTCGCAATCAGCACAAAACAGAGGCGGTGGTATGGCCGACGATCACCTCAATGTGGCGGTTGCCTCAGATGGAACGCTCTATGCGGCCGTGAAAACGAGTTATGATGGCGGAGGGCAGACGAAAATCGCCCTGCTCGTGCGCAGACCCAATGGCCAATGGGACAACATGTACGACGTCGCCGGCAGTGGGACGCGGCCCATTGTGATCCTCAACGAAGATGCGGGTCGCTTGATTGTGGCCTACACTGAATCCGACTCAGGCGGCGACATTCTGTACAAGGAAACTGCGACAAACAATATTTCGTTTGGCAGTAGTGAAACACTGATCTCTGGGTCGCTGAATAACGTAACGAGCACGAAGCAAAACTTCACCGATGAAGTCGTTGTTCTCGCCTCGCGTGGGAGCCGCGCCGAGGGAGTGTTATTCAGTTTCGGATCGATTGATATCAACGAACCACCACAGGTAAATGCAGGCAGCGATCAGTCGGTACTCTTAGGCGAATCGATCACTCTCTCGGGCATAGTGAGCGACGATGGGCTGCCTAGCCCGGGGAACCTCTCGACTAGCTGGACCGTGGTCTCGGGACCTGGAAGTGTGAACTTCGGCAATAGCGGCTCCGCGTCCACCTCCGCCCAGTTTTCCACGGTAGGTAACTATGTCTTGCAGCTTACCGCCAACGATGGACTCCTCACCGGGTCGGACCAAGTGACGGTGAATGTCACCGATGGCTCGGGACCGGTGACCATGGCCTTCCAGGATGGGATCTACCCTTTCGTCAACTACAACGGCACTCGTGATACCTACATCATGAGTGACGAGTCGAACTCGAACTTCGGCTCCAGCTCGAGCCTGGAAGTCGATGGTAAGCCTGATCAAGCGGCCCTATTGGGTTGGGACGTCAGTGCGATTCCGGTTGGAAGTACGGTCACCTCCGCCCGTTTGGAACTGAACGTCACTAACTCCACGTCCAACGACTACGAAGTCTATGCTCTGGAGCGGGCCTGGGATGAACTCTCGGCCACCTGGGAACAAGCAGCCGGTGGCGCTGCCTGGGCTTCCCAGGGAGCCGATAGTGCGGCGGACCGAGGGACAACCGTCCTGGGGCAACTCTCCGCCAGTAGCTCGGGCAACTACGAGCTGCTTCTTAACGGTGCCGGGATTGCGGTTGTCCAGAGCTGGGTGAACGATCCTTCCTCGAACCATGGTCTCATTTTCCAAGACTATGTCGATGCCAGCAATGGAATCGACTTTAGCTCCCGTGAGACAGGCAATGCTTCGGATCGGCCCATGCTCGAAGTAACTTATCTCTCACCAGGTGGTAACACCATTAACGAAGCGCCGCAGGTCAATGCCGGCAGCAACCAGTCGATTACCTTAGGGCAGTCCGTGGTACTCGTAGGCTCGGCCAACGACGATGGATTGCCTAGCCCAGGGAATCTCACCACGAGCTGGACGGTGGTCTCGGGGCCTGGGAGTGTGAGCTTCGGTAACAATAGCTCCACCACGACTACCGCCCAGTTCTCCACTGCGGGAAGCTATGTTCTGCAGCTCACGGCCAACGACGGCCAGCTTACCGGGTCTGATCAAGTGACCGTCACCGTCAACCCCGGGGCACCCACCAACCAGGCTCCGCAGGTCAACGCGGGCAACAACCAGACGATTACCTTAGGTCAGTCGGTTGTCCTCTCTGGCTCAGTCAGTGACGATGGGCTGCCCAGCCCGGGGAACCTTTCGACTAGTTGGACCGTGGTCTCCGGGCCTGGAAGTGTGAGCTTCGGTAACAATAGCTCCACCACGACCACCGCCCAGTTCTCCGCTGCAGGGAGCTATGTTCTCCAGCTCACGGCCAACGATGGTCAGCTCACCGGCTCCGATCAGGTAAACATTACTGTTAATAACTTGCCTACGAATCAGGCTCCACAGGTGAATGCCGGTAATAATCAGTCGGTACTCTTAGGCGAATCGATCACTCTCTCGGGCATCGTGAGCGACGATGGGCTGCCTAGCCCGGGGAACCTCTCGACTAGCTGGACAGTCGTCTCGGGACCTGGAAGTGTGAACTTCGGCAATAGCGGCTCCGCGTCCACCTCGGCCCAGTTTTCCACGGTGGGTAACTATGTCTTGCAGCTTACCGCCAACGATGGACTCCTCACCGGGTCGGACCAAGTGACGGTGAATGTCACCGATGGCTCGGGACCGGTGACCATGGCCTTCCAGGATGGGATCTACCCTTTCGTCAACTACAACGGCACTCGTGATACCTACATCATGAGTGACGAGTCGAACTCGAACTTCGGCTCCAGCTCGAGCCTGGAAGTCGATGGTAAGCCTGATCAAGCGGCCCTATTGGGTTGGGACGTCAGTGCGATTCCGGTTGGAAGTACGGTCACCTCCGCCCGTTTGGAACTGAACGTCACTAACTCCACGTCCAACGACTACGAAGTCTATGCTCTGGAGCGGGCCTGGGATGAACTCTCGGCCACCTGGGAACAAGCAGCCGGTGGCGCTGCCTGGGCTTCCCAGGGAGCCGATAGTGCAGCGGACCGAGGGACAACCGTCCTGGGGCAACTCTCCGCCAGTAGCTCGGGCAACTACGAGCTGCTTCTTAACGGTGCCGGGATTGCGGTTGTCCAGAGCTGGGTGAACGATCCTTCCTCGAACCATGGTCTCATTTTCCAAGACTATGTCGATGCCAGCAATGGAATCGACTTTAGCTCCCGTGAGACAGGCAATGCTTCGGATCGGCCCATGCTCGAAGTAACTTATCTCTCACCAGGTGGTAACACCATTAACGAAGCGCCGCAGGTCAATGCCGGCAGCAACCAGTCGATTACCTTAGGGCAGTCCGTGGTACTCGTAGGCTCGGCCAACGACGATGGATTGCCTAGCCCAGGGAATCTCACCACGAGCTGGACGGTGGTCTCGGGGCCTGGGAGTGTGAGCTTCGGTAACAATAGCTCCACCACGACTACCGCCCAGTTCTCCACTGCGGGAAGCTATGTTCTGCAGCTCACGGCCAACGACGGCCAGCTTACCGGGTCTGATCAAGTGACCGTCACCGTCAACCCCGGGGCACCCACCAACCAGGCTCCGCAGGTCAACGCGGGCAACAACCAGACGATTACCTTAGGTCAGTCGGTTGTCCTCTCTGGCTCAGTCAGTGACGATGGGCTGCCCAGCCCGGGGAACCTTTCGACTAGTTGGACCGTGGTCTCCGGGCCTGGAAGTGTGAGCTTCGGTAACAATAGCTCCACCACGACCACCGCCCAGTTCTCCGCTGCAGGGAGCTATGTTCTCCAGCTCACGGCCAACGATGGTCAGCTCACCGGCTCCGATCAGGTAAACATTACTGTTAATAACTTGCCTACGAATTCTTCAGGTCTTGTCGGACACTGGTCGCTCGACAGCACTTCCGGCAATACACTGACAGACTCTTCGGGGCAGGGGAACCACGGAAATGTGAATGGTAGCCCTCAAGTTGTTGCCGGTCCGACGGGTAGTGCGATGCAATTTGATGGAACGTCAGACTATGTAGAAATCACCGATACTCCCTCGCTTGACATGAACCAGCAGATCACGATTTCCACCTGGATTCGCCCCGACGCCAAGGGCACCCAATATCTGGTGAAGAAGGCCGACCATGGTGAAACCGACGGCTTCGAACTCTCGCTCAGTTCCAGTGGCAAGGTCTTTGTGCGATTCAACCAGGCAAGTGACAAGAACGATTATCGCCTGAACAGTACGGTTACTTATCCAACCGATGGGAACGAATGGATGCACGTGGTCGCCACGTATGACGGATCTTCGATCAAGCTCTATATCAATGGTCAACTCGACAATAGTCGGGACGAGCAGTTCACGATCGCGACGAACAATCTACCTTTAGCCTTGGGCGCGCAGCATGGTGGATATCGGGCCTACTCAGGTGGGATGGATGATGTGCAAATCTATGATCGAGCTGTAGATGCAGCCGAGGTCCAGTCGCTCTATACAAACGTGTAGTTCAGACTGCATGCTATCTTCCGCTGACCAGGACCCGGAAACTGGCTGAAAACTAGCGGCCTCGGGTCTGATGCTAGCTACCCAATGCCCTTGGGTGCTAGTAGTGGGTTTGCTACACTCCTCGCCGCATTTGCAGGAAGGCTATTCGCAGAGAAGCTCTGCCTAGTGAATAAGTCTTGCAACTGGCTGCACACGCTGCGAAGCAATGTGCAATATCCCGCACCTCCCCCATTGCAAAACGATTCTCGATGAAGAACTTTCAGCGAGTCCTGCGTCTCGCACTAAAACACAGGCTAAACGTCCTGGGCTGTGTTGTTAGCGCGATCTGCGTGGCCATTCTTTGGGCCGCGAATTTGAGTGCAGTCTTCCCTGTAGTTGATGTCATTATGACCGATCGGGCTTTGCCCGAGTGGGTCGACGACCAGCTCGCTCAGCACGAAGAGCAAGTCGCAGTGCATCAGGCTGAGATTGAATCTCTCGAAAAGAAACTAGCAGGTGCCCCGAAGGGCTCGCAGAAATCTTTGCTCTTGCAGTCTGACATTAAGGAGCATCAACATCAGGAGAATATCCACGCGGAGTATGTGCAACGGTATCGCTGGGCGTCTCCATATGCGCACAAATACCTTCCAACTTCGACGTTCGAGACACTCGTGCTCGTAGTGATCTTTGTGTTTGCAGGCACGCTGCTCCGCAGTATGTTTCGGATCATCAATGTGTTATTCGTAGCACGGCTCGGCTGCACGGTCAGCCTCGACTTGCGGAAAGAGTTTCACCGGAAACTCCTCTCGCTCGACATGGCCAGCTTCAATGAGCAGGGCCGTGGCGATCTGATGAATCGGTGCACCACCGATCTCACGTGGGTCTACTCTGGCGTGCGAACGGTTTTTGGTGCCACGTTGTTAGAACCATTGAAAATGATCACCTGCCTGATCGTTGCGGCCACGGTGAGCTGGCGTTTGCTGCTGCTAACGCTACTGTTTGCTCCCATCGCCGGCTACACGGTGATGTGGCTTGCCAAATCGCTCAAGCGAGCCCATCGCAAGGCGATGCACGAGCTGTCCGGCATTTTCGAGACACTCACCGAAACCATGAGCACCGTGAAGCTCATCAAGTCGTTCACCATGGAAGAGACCGAGCAAAAGCGGTTCGAAAAGTCTGCTAAAGTCTATTACGACTGTCAGATGAAAACGGCTCGCTACAGTTCGCTGGTGAGTCCACTGACTGAGCTACTAGGCGTGATTATGATCCTGCTGACGGCGCTCGCCGGCGGCTATCTGGTCCTCACGCACCACACCCATTTGTTTGGCATCAAAATCAGCGATGTACCGTTAACACATGGCTTGATGAGTGTGTTCTTCGCCATGATGGCTGGCATTTCCGACCCCGCGCGACGGCTCTCAGCACTGTTGAACCGTATCCAGCAAAGCGTCGCAGCGTCGGACCGTTTGTACGAGGTCCTCGACCGGGAACCTCAGTTGCTCGACCCAGCTCAACCAAAACATCTAGGCCCATTGAAGAAATCGATTCACTTCAACAACGTGGCGTTTCACTACATGCCAGAGACGCCGCTCTTGGAGGGCATCGATCTCCGTGTGAAAGCGGGCGAAACAATTGCCATTCTTGGACCGAATGGTTCTGGCAAGTCGACACTGCTCAATCTGCTGCCGCGGTTTTACGATCCCCACTCTGGTGCAATCTGCATCGATGGCGTCGATCTCCGCGACGTGAGTCTTCACACTATTCGTCAGCGGATGGGCATCGTCAGTCAAGAAACGCCCATGGTCAACGAGTCGGTTGCGTTCAACATTTCCTACGGTTCGCCAGAGGCAACGCAAGAGGAGATTGAATCCGCTGCTCGCAAGGCGCAAGCCTATGAGTTTATCACCAACGAACTTTCCGATGGGTTCGAAACCATCGTGGGACCGGCCGGCAATCGACTCTCGGGCGGTCAGCGGCAACGGATTGCACTGGCCAGGGCAATTCTACGCGATCCAGAAATCGTGCTGCTCGACGAGGCCACCAGCCAGGTCGATTTGGAGAGTGAGCAACTGATTCATCAAGTGCTAGAAGAGTTTCTAGCCGATCGGACGGCACTCTTGGTGACGCACCGGATGCGGACCGTATCTTTGGCCGACCGAATTGTCGTGATGGAAAACGGCAAGATCTCGCAAATCGGCACCCACGACGAGTTGGCAGAAAGCTGCGAACTTTACCAACGGCTCACGAACATCGCCTACGGCAAAGCAGCGTAGCAGACTTTTTCACATTTTCGTCCTGCTATGTTGTTGGCGGTGTCTGCCAACATACCGCGAAACGTACACGGCCAAGCGGAACGCGAACACTGGTAATGCCCTAAGTTTCTCGGCAGACCTCGGAAAGACGGGCGTAGGTTGCAACTCGCAATTTAATTTTGCACTGCGAGTAGGGGTCCCACAAAGTCGCTGGCTATGACCTCTTAATCCAACGCAGAAGAGTCACTCGCTCGTGGAGTCTTCTCGAATTCGAACATCAGAAGAGATTGTTATTTCTACTGTTTCGACACAGCCTGTAAGAGTCTCGTCATCTCACGCCTTGAGCATGGACATTCCCCGAAGGGGATACATACCATAGCCCAGGGTAGATCGCTTCGCGATCAACCCTGGGCTGAAGAGTTCAACGCCTTCGGCGTAACATGGGTTGAACAATTCAATAGTACGTAGTACGTAGAGTGTGCCATAGCAACGCGGCGGCACAACGAGGGGGACGATGGCACAATCTCACTCTGTTTCGACACAGCCCGTAAGTGCCTCAGCATTTTACGCCTGGTTGCCTTCTATGGGCCTATGGCAACACCGACAGTCGGTGCCACCCGCGGTATTTCAAGCCGTCGGTCGATGTGCCTGTTGGCAGTTAGAGCAACATGAATGTCGTCGTTTCAGACATAGCTAATCAGAATACTCAGGGCTACGATGATGCTATGCACAAAGATACTGAGAAAACTGCCAAGCTCCGCCGTCGCTGGCTCCGATTTCGTGTGCGGACGCTGCTGATCGTTGTTACCGTCTTGTCCATTCTGCTTGGCTGGATCTGTTGGGAACTGGAGCAAATACGTAAAGAGCAAAGTGTGGCTGTTTGGGTCAACAAGCTGGGCGGCAAAGTTTACATCAGTTCCCATTACCAAAATACTATTGTCGATTTTCAAATCAACAAAAGCTCGTGGGAAAAAACGAAGGAACAGTGGTTCGGCGAGAGGGTACCATGGGTAAACCTTAGCAACACAGCGGTCAGAGATCTGTCACCGCTAGCGGACTTAAAGAAGCTCACATGGCTTTACCTCTCGAACACACCGGTGAGTGATCTGTCGCCCTTAGCTGACATGAAGTATCTCACTACACTTCATCTTGACAACACCCAGGTGAGTGATCTCATGCCCCTGGCGGAGATGAAGAACCTCAAGTCCCTAGTGCTCGTCAACACGCGGGTGAGCGATCTATCCCCCCTGGAAAAGTTGACGAATCTCAAAGTGCTCTACCTCATGAACACGCAGGTGAACGACATATCCCAATTGGTGCAACTGAGGAATCTTAGGTCGCTTCATCTCTATGGCACGCCAGTAAGTGATGAACAAGTGCAAGAGCTAAGGCAAACACTTCCCAATTGCAGGATTCATCAATCGATCCATTTTGGCAATTGACTGCCATCTGTACATTGCGAAGTACGTAGTACGTAGGGTGTGCCATAGCAACGCGGCGGCACACCGAGAGTGACGACGTCAGAATCTCACTCACGGTGGGCCTGACGGCGCCACCCTACCACAGCTAACTTGACTTCGTCTCGGCTTCATCGGTTCGTGCAGGCTAGAGACGGGCTTAGACTCAACCAGAAGTGCACCTCGATTTGGCTGATTCTCGCTAATCTGGGCGTTACCACCTAGGCGGCCTTGCGTGCGGACTGTTGCTGCTCTTCCCGTTCGGGGAACTTCACGATCATGCCGTCGGCTGTGGACTGGGTTGTCGACTCGGCGCCAAGAACCACTGCCTCGTCCTGCTGCGTGGGGAACCGGAGAATCATGCCGCCCGTGGCCTCTTCTTGAGCAGCCGCGATGCCGAACCTGGTCCACGTGAGTCGCATTCTCGACACCATCGTGCGATGCTCTTGGTTCCAGGCAAGAATATCTTGGTGGACGTAGCCCCGCTTGTGGTCCAGGTGTACACATACGGCACGGTGACGGAGCTGATAGGGCTCGATTCCTTTGTTCATCAGTCGCAGGCCTAGTTCGCGATCTTCTCCTCCATAACCCATCCGCTCGTCGAAACCGTTGACTTCGAGGATGTCTTTCTTCCACCCCGAGGCGTTGTGACCGTTCCAAGAGGCGCGGGTCGTGGTGAGGAAGTCGAGCAATCTGGCTTGCCATTTCGACTTCACCAGCATCAGACATTTCTTGTTCCAGGACATCCCTTTGTTGCGAAGCCAGGAATAATCGGTGGCCCGTTGCTCTTCGATATCTTCCGCCGAAATCTTGTGGCTCACATCCATCGGCAGGCGAACCAATCCTCCAGAAAGAAACCGACCTGGGGCAGCATGCCGAACATGGGCTTCTAGAAAGTCTTCGCGAGGGATGCAGTCGCCGTCGGAAAAGACGAGGTAGTCGCTCGTGGCAGCCTCGATCGCCTTGTTCAAGATTCTACACTTGCGAAATCCATCGTCCTTGTGCCAAACGTGCAGAATGGTGAGGCCTGTTTCGTTCCGCAGGCGTTCGATTGCTTCCGCCGTGTCGGCAGTCGATCCATCATCGGCGATCACGAGTTCAAAATCTCGGTGTGTCTGCGCCGCGTAGCCCCGAATGACTTTCGCAAGCCACTTTGGTTCGTTGTAAGTAGCTAGGATGACAGAAACTTTCACGGTGTTCTCCCCAGAATCCGTTATGGTCTAGTAATTCCCATATTCAAGACTACGCCGCACGCCGCTCCGTAATCTGTTTGCCTTGGGCTTGGTGTTTTCCAGCTAGTTGCCCACGTACAGTCTCAATGAGTTCTGGTGCATAAAGCTCTAGAAGATGCCACGCTTCGGCAGCATGGTCGCTAGAGTGAACCGCATTGAAACTCTCGTTGGCAGGCAGCTCTTCGATGACTTCGTCGCGAATCTTCTCTTTCAGAAAGATTCTCGCGTTAGTGCGCTCGGGAAACTTGCGATACTGCTTGCGATTGGGCTTTAGCGGTTGCGGGTCGTAGGCGACTACGGCCACCGCCGGAGGTCCCCCCGAGATATCAAATGGCCCGGTGCGCCAGTTTCCACCACGGGTGCGAAGGGCACTGAATTCAATTTCGGCTGGGGAAAGATCTTTCACGGCCAAAATTTCAAAACCGCCTTGTTCAATCTTACTGATGATCTTGTCTTTGAAGCCGCGTTGCACAGCCTCGTGACGAATTGCGAAGAGTGCCAGACCTTGGTCGTGGACGTGGGGGGCCAAGCGACTGGCCAACAACCTCAGCCATTTGTTGCCTTTGCAAGCCAGCGATAGGCGTGCGAGTAACTCCGGGGCAGGACCCCAACCCGTGTCTTGCAAATATCGGTGGAGGCCTTCCAAGCTAATGTCGACTTCAATCTGCAACTTCTTGGCCATCTCGCTGAGAACACTGACGTAATCGTGTCCCGGTGTGCCTCGCCGGGCGCGTAAGCCTGTGTTGCCGCGATCGAGATTCGATCGCGTTCCTTTGTGATAGACCGCGTGGTAGGCAAGGCTATGAAAATAGTTGTAGCGGTTTGGGACATAAAATAAGTCGTTGTGGCGAATGCGGCCCTCAAGCAGCCATCCCGCCACATGATGTGGGTAGTAGGGCGTACCGCGATAGTCGGATCTTGCCAATCCGGTTTCGCTGTAGATATCGCATGGCACGATGCCCGGCTTCTTCTGAAGTAGCTCAAGCACCTGACCCAAATTGTCGTCGGCAACCAGCAAGTCAACGTCTTCGTGCTCTTCGACAACCGGCAATCGATCAAACCAGCGGAGCACCACGTAGTTAACCTGCTGCTGGTCAAACGCCTGAAACATGCCGGTGATTCCCAACTCATGGGGAATAAAGTGCAGCGACTTTCGGTTGCACAATCGAGGACGCAGGATGCGATGGACAACCAGACGAACAGTACGCTGACTGGGAGTTTGGAACTTTACCAAGCGTGGCCGGGAATAGTTTCTGCTAAGCATGTGCCACAGACAGCCCATGAACGCGACCACGGTTGCGACGTTGAAACCGGGTCGCCAGGCAACGCTCTCGGAATGTCGCACGGATCGATACTTCCAGAGATGGAGCATCTTGGTGCCCGACAGAACGAGAACTTTGGCATTATTATTGCGAACGAGTCGCTCGCGATTGGAGAACACGAAAGAGTTGGCTAGTTCGGGATGCTGTTGCTGCAATTTGGCCAGTTGGCGGGCGTCTGTCGAGACTCCCAGGTAGTTCGAGAAGCCTTCATGGGCCATGCTCGATGCAAGATGCGCATCGTGTACACCAATCTCGATGAATGTGGGGTCGTCCTGCCAATAATCTTGAGGTCGCATTGTTCTTGCTGTCTCCGAACTCTCTATTTTCAAAATGGATACTGTGCTAGTGCTTAAGCGGCACGACGGATTTCTTTGCGAATGGGGATCGTTCGTGGTGATTCCGTCAGACGAGATACGATATCGTCCATCAACTCTGGCACGAGTGTTTCAATCAAATGCAGGGCGTCGGCGGCATGGTCGCTGGAATGAAGGGCATTGAATCGCTCGCCCGAGGGCAACTGCTCGCACAGGACATCGCGAATCTTTTCTTTGACGAACAGCCGAGCATTGGTCCGCGTCGTAAACTTGCGGCTTTGCTTCGCGGTTAGTGGCAACGGCTGGTGGTCGTAGGCGACGATAACGGCTGCCGGTGGTCCGCCTGAGATATCAAACGGCCCCTCCAACTTCCAATTGCCTCCCCGTGTTTGGGATGCACCGGTTCGAATCATTTCTTCGCTGAGCTTCTTGGTTTGAAGAATCTCGAATCCGCCCACTTCGACCATGTCGGTGATTTGCTCTAGCAAACCTCTATCCACGGCTTCACGGCGAACTACAAATACGGCCAGGCCTTGGTCGTGGATGTGACCTTCCAGCCGACTGGCCAGCGTTTGCAGCCATGGGTTTCGCCAGCAGGCAATTGCCAACCGGGCCAGCATTTCGTCGGAAGGTCCCCAACCAGTTTGCTGCAGATAGCGGTGTAATCCCTCAAGAGATATCTCGACGTCGATTCCCAACTGGGTCGCCATCGATTCCAAAATGGCGGCGTAGTCGTGGTCCGATTTGCTTCTTCGCTGCTCGTCACTGCCGCTAACTGGCAGATCGGATTTCAAACCCTTGTGATAAACCGCGTGATAGGCAAGGCTATGGAAGTAGTCTTGATCGTCAGGCACCATGCAAAGGTCGTTGTGCCGAACTGCGTTATCTAAAAGCCGCTGTGCGACTGCGGCTGGGTAGTAAGGCGTACCGCAGTAGTCCGAACGCGGCAAACCTCGTTCACTGTAGAGATCGCAAGGTTGAATTCCAGGCTGCGAGCTGAGAGTTTCCAAGACGCTATCCAGTGATTCGTCGGCCACCAGGAGGTCGACATCCTCGTTCGGCTTGATCTCGGGCAGTTCGTCAAACCAGCGCAACACGACATACTTTGACCCTTGCTCTGCGAATCGATCGAATAAACCCTTTATTCCTAGTCGGTGAGGAATAAAGTGCAAGGACTTTTGCCCTGGTAGTTTCGGTCGCAACACGCGGGTGACGAACAATCGCTGAGGTTTTCCTGTGGCCGATTTCAGGGAAACAATTTGTGGTTTTGAATATCGCTTTGTGAGCATCTGCAGTAAGCATCCCAGCATGCCCAAGAGCGTTAGAGGCGAAAAACTTGCTCGCCAGGCAACACACTCTGCGTGACGGACCGATCGGTACTTCCATAGGTGCAAGACCGAGAGGCCGGAAAGAATCAAGACCTGCGCGTTGTTACGACGCACCACCTTACGATGTTTGCTGTGCACTAGATCGGCTGCGATCTCGGGGTGAGCGGCCTGCAAAGCAGCCACCTGCCCGGAACTTTCACTAACTCCCAAGTACTTCGAGTACCCTTCGTGGCGCAAACTAAGCGCAACATCGGCACTCTGAACGCCTATCTCTATGAAGACAGGATCACTTTGCCAAGGGGTTGGAGATTGCATATCAGGACGACTCCAGTTTTTGTAATTTCTGAGCGATGTATGGTTCACGACTATTTCGTCGAGGTGCCTTCTTAAGCTACTTGTTTCTGGTGGCTTGTAGCCTCATCAGCACATACAAGAGCAGCCTCGATGTCTGCTAACGAAACATTGAGTACTTGTTTGTGCTTGCTACTTTCAACTAACACGTGTTGATGGTGCAGGCCAAGGATGCGGCTCTTTCTGGGATAGCATGTCGCGTTGTATCGGTTTTCGGGTACGATTTCGATGACGCGGGCCCCACGATGGGCAAAGATCAAATTGGCGAGAGCAGCTCCGTGAGTCGCCAGGATTACATCCGCTTGACGAAAGAGTGACGCCTGCTGGGGGAGTGTGTAGTCTTCCATCGCATGGGTCTCGAATCCTCGAGCAGCGAGCACGCGGATCAGTTCAGCTTCGTTGGCAATCGCACGGCTACCTGTCGCGCGACGCGTGATATAGATCTTTTTTCCAGAACTGGACTGAGACTGAGTGCCAAGTTTGTCAGTGACAAATTTACCGAAGTCTCGTAAACACGTTGGAGTCGGCATCGATGGAACCAACAGTTCATCGGCTTCGATCAACATGCGGCAATGTGGCTGGATCAATCGACTGCGGTCGATGCCGAGAAATTCCAACACCTGCTTTTGGAACTCACTGAGACACTCAACGAGATAGAAATCTGCTCGTAGGCCTAACTTTTCGAGCGGCATTAAGCGGGGCAGAATATCGATGAGCCAATGAAAATAGTTGTGGCTCGTCCGTGTATTGAGAATCGCAACCCGCCCGCGAAGATAGTGCTTGGGAGGAAGCCAAGGCCGAAAAGTGACGTCACCCTCAAGCCGACGACGCCAATAGCGAGGTCGGAACGAGCTCATTGACGAGCCCTGGTTGCGAACGTTGCCTTCAAGATTGAACCCGGTCTCTCGAACAGCTTTCCCTGCTGGGCCGATTGCGCAGCAATGACGGCCGAAAGATTGTCCGTTCTGTATTCGTGCGACGAACGCGGCGGGGCATTTCTTAATTGGCAGGGCTTTTTCGGTTACTGCTCCCGACTGAATGCATGCATAGGGAAACTCTGGGAGCAATTCCTCCGAGCCAAGGGTTTCGAGAGTCACCTGCTCGGGATGCTCGGCAGCTAGCTCTGCAGCCGATACTTGTTTGCTGGGAGACTTTGTGCGTCGCCAACTGGTGTGATTCACACCGACCGGCAATAGATATTTGCCCACGCGGAACCAGCGAGTCGGTGCTAGCGGTTGCTCGATGGATTTCATACTCGCAGTCGCTCTTCTATTGGATGACACATGAACGCTACTGACAACAAAACGTCTCCTGCCGCACTTTTTGCATAGGCGGCAGTAGGCCCTCCAACCGATAGAATTGGTATCGGCTGCCCAGGCCGCAAGAGTTAACATCGTCGGCCAAACAGGTCGCAATATTAAGAAATAATCGCGTACTCTCACGTGCTAGCACTGGCATTCGCAAGTGAGCACACGCAACTGCTTGAAGCAAAGCCGCATGACAGATCAGTTTCAAAAGCTGCAGGTCCTAAAGCGCCGCTCCCTCCAACGCGCAATGCTCTGGGACAGCCAACTACCAGAGGAATTGGCCGAAAAACTGTGGCAGGACCCTTACGCTCAATTGGCCGAGGGCGAGCCCTTGCATGTGAAATTGAGCTGCAAGGTCGTCCAGATACGGGATCGCGCGGGAGAGTACGTCTACAAATGCCAAGATCTCAATGATCTCGGCACGCGTGCCAAGAATGCTTTGTCTAAAACAACTGCCCGCAGATCGATGCAAAATAGCACGTATCTATACAATCTCGGAGTGCCTACGCCGCGACCTCGGGCCTGTATCGAAACCACCGTGGGACCGTTGAAAACACGGTCGTACTTTCTTACCGATCATGTGGAGTCCACCACACTCTATCGACTCCTGCGTCACGAAAATCCCAGCGCTGCGAGAATGCAAACGATCGGGGAGCAAATTGCAGACATTCTCCAGCGACTCGACGAGCTGAAAGTTGCTCACAAGGATTTGAAGGCGGAGAACCTACTGGTCGATCCGCAAGACAAGGTTTGGCTGATCGATTTGGAAAGCATCGCACGATATCGAAAACATTGTCATCGCTTCCGGAAACGGCAGGGCAGGGACGTCCGCGATTTGCTCCATCCACGCAACTGGCGATCCAATCCCGGGGCTGCAGAAATCGTACGGCAAGCCATTCTCAAGAAACCCTTCGCAGCCAAACTAATCGAACAGTCCGACGAGGCCAGGCAATTTTTAGGCGAGGCTCGCCCACGAGAAAACAGCGGCTCACAACTCTTCTCAGTACTGATTTCTAGTTTTAATAACGAATCGACAATCGCCAGCTGTTTGGAATCGGTGCGCGACTTTGCCGACGAAATCTTAGTTGTCGATATGGGATCGTCCGACGGTACGCTCGATATCGTCCGCAGCCAGGGCATAGGCCGTATCATTCAGAGCCCAACTTGTAATCAGTGCGAGGCGCTCGAGTTCGCGCGTCAGCAGGCACAGCATCCATGGATCTTGCAGGTAAGGGGTAACGAACACCTCAACCCCGAGCTGGGTCGGCAGGTGCAGCACACCTTAATCTTTAATCCCACCAAGGATGGGTACATAGTCGGCACGACACCTTGCGTGCAGGGCACGCACCTTCGCTACGGTGGGTTTCAACGGTCCGACTCCTTGCGACTTTTTCGGCACGAAGTCGGAAGCTATTGCCTAATAGATGGTTTGCCTGAACTGAAAATCCCGAGCGAATGTACTGGGGCACTTCGCTCTCGTTTAGCCGTGCAAACGTCGGACAATCCGGCAAAGAGAATTGAGGAGCGTGTCGCACTTGCGACTACGAATGCTGGACGAGTCTTCTTACAAGGGCAGCAGTCCACTCCGTCGAGAATGCTGAGTAGGACGGTGGCTACATTCTTCAAGACGTATCTATTGCGATCTGGTTGGCGTGATGGATGGGCGGGACTGCATACGTGCCTGCTGGCTGCGCTGGAGACTTACACCCACGAGAATACGCTCATCTATCTAGAGCGATCGGCGGGCGATGAAGTGCCGGTTCCCGAAGAGTCGCAACAAGCGGCCTGAGCATGCTTGAAAACGCAGGCCTAAGCAATTCGCTTCATTTCTACGCGGCGTCGGCTGTGTCTTTCGCGTGAACTGCCAGCCTCGGTTCGGCACCTGGCTCTAATCGGGCGTGGCTCACTTCCCATAGCTTGGCCTGTTTCATAAACGAGTAGAACGCCGAATACATGCATACCTGAAAACCGGGGGCGCCATCGAGAATCCCGCCTCGCAACAAGTAAAGCTGTAAGAATCGTAGCGGTGCCGCCAGAAACATCGATAGCACACTCGGCTGACGTCCCTTGGCCACGTAGTTGTTGACCGTCCAGTTCGCATAGCGATTCAACTTTTCGCAATAGTCGTCGGTCGACCACGTTGTGTAATGCAACATCGTTTCCTTGAGGCGAGCTACCCTTTCCGGCTCAATTTCCATCTTGGCATGTACCCAGCGCTCTTGATAACGCACGTCGTCGCGCCGAAAAAGCCGTATCACCCCGTCTCGATTCCAACCACAATGATTGATGCGGTGACCCACGAAGTGATTTTGTCTTCCAATCCAATAGCCATCGATCTCAACGGCAGGGTTCGCAAGTGTCTGCCGAATCTCTGCCGCTAGTTCCTCTGTGATCCGTTCATCAGCGTCCAGAATAAGAACCCAGGGATGACTCGCCTGCGGAATCGCCCAATTCTTGAAGTCGGCCGAGTTGATGTACTCGCGTTCGATCACACGGCAGTCACCACGCTTGTGAACCAATTCTAAAGTGCCATCGGTTGAGCCTGAATCCGCTATCAGAATCTCGTCGGCAAACGATTGAATGGATTCAATGCAGGGCACAATGTTGAGGCGTTCATCCTTACAAGGAATGAGGACCGTCAATGGATTCGACATCATAGTCTCACTGGAATAGCAACATACTTGAGATTGATTGGCTCTCTAAAGAGCGGGGCGGATACTAGCAGAATCGCCCTGAGCCGTTAAGACAACTTCGGCCTAGGTGAAGAGCGTAATCGAGCTAGCTAGCACCTTGCCAATGAAAGAGACAAGGGCGACATAATCGTGACTTAGAGTTCAATTTACTGTCGGAAGCATACCTGCCTTCGCTGTCCCTCGGACCGCCCACCACGGCGGGTAGACAGTGGTGGGCCGGCTATTGGCATCGCGACGGTTCGTTTTCATCCAAATCGCTGACTGGTCCTCTTTCGAACTCAATTTGGATTATTACTTTTCAAGGCAATGCTAAAGGAACGTGGCACAGTAGACTTCTGGCACGGGCATGGTGATCGTGGCTTCGCCAACAAGCACAGCTAAACTCTATCACTGGAAGAACTTCTTGCGAATGCCTTGTTGCATCCTCCCAGCGGACGATCACCCAAGAAAGTAGTGCAAATCTGCTGTAGTACACACAAAACATGTGGTTAAAATCTACATAACCGCAATTGCTTATGCTTCGCCTAATTCTCTGCAATGGTTGAAGTAGTGGCCTCGTGGCGATTCAAGGACCAAGTAAGAAATTCAATAGACGTTCGAGAATGCAGCGTATGAGTGATATCAAAATCGAAGTCTGGGACGCAACCGGCAACAAACGTCAATTGGTAGAAGTTCCTCCCGATGCCGAAGTGAATCGTCTGATTGCCGTCTTGATCGATCGCATGAATCTGCCTCGACACAGCCCGGATGGTCAGGCAATGAGCTACAAGTTTCATCACAAAAAATCTGGCCGGCAGCTCTTGGATACAGACACGCTGGAATCCGCCCACGTCGAAGAGGGTGATATCCTTAGACTCCAGCCGGAAATAACCGCCGGGGTGGGGCGTCTGTTCCATTCTCCATGCACAATCCTTGGCGTCGGGTGCGACTGAATCGGACGGAGTTCTTATGACGGATCCCATTAAGATTGGTTCGGCGCTAGAGGAAGGACGCTTCTCTCGCTTCGATCTGATTGGTTGGTGGGATCAACAGCTTCTAACTTCCTCGAAAGCTCTGGTGATTGGTGCGGGGGCACTGGGAAACGAAATCATCAAAAACTTGGCCCTTCTCGGCGTGGGCAAGATGTTCGTTGCCGATTTGGATACCATTGAAAACTCGAATCTGTCTCGTTCTGTTCTGTACCGCGGCGATGATTGTGGCCGGGCCAAAGCGGAAGTGGCTACGGAACGCGCACGGGACATCTATCCTGAGCTTCGCACCCAGTCGTTCCAAGGCAACATCGTTTATGATTTGGGTTTGGGAGTTTATCGCTGGGCTGATGTGATTCTCGGCGGTCTCGACAATCGCGAGGCTCGCGTGGCCATCAATCTATCGGCAGCTAGGGTTGGGAAACCGTGGATCGATGGAGCTATCGAACGGCTCGACGGGGTTGCGCGGGTATTCGACGCCGCCTCGGGGCCGTGTTACGAATGCACCATGAGCGAGATCGATTGGCAAATGCTTGAGGCCCGTAGGAGTTGCGCACTGCTCACTCGCGAAGAGATGCAACAGGGGAAAGTACCCACCACGCCAACTTCTTCCTCAATAATTGCTGGCATTCAGGTGCAAGAAGCAGTAAAAATGCTACATCAACTACCGTCGATTGCCGGACAAGGATTCGTGCTCGATGGCACCAATCACCAAAGTTATCTGGTGAGCTATTCAAGACTTGAGGAGTGCCCCTCGCATGAGCCCTACGAACCGGTGGAAGAACTAGACTGGCAGATTGCAAAGACAACCGTGGGCGAGTTCTTGGAGCGCGTCCGATCCGACTTGGGAGCCGCAGCGGTGATTGAAACCAATCAAGACCTCCTGGCCACACTTACCTGTACTAATTGTGATGAGACCGAGGAAATCTATACCTCGCTAGGTAAAGTCTCTGAAGACCAGGGCCGCTGCAAAAAATGCAACGAACCGCGCACTCCCAATATTTATCACACGCTAGGCGAAGACTCGTCTCTGCTTGATCGAACACTCGGCGAACTCGGAATCCCACCATGGGATATCCTAGCAGGACGTGCGGGCATGGACGCGAGATACTACGAATTTGCAGGAGACCGGCAAGAATTGCTGGGGCCGTTGTTGCAGGATCCGACAGCAAATGGGGGAGCAAGGCATGAGTGATATTGATGTCGGAGGCTTGGCCGACGAACAACTCCAGCAAAGCCAGTTTCCTGCCAGTGGCAAGTCGGATTTTCGATTTCACATTTCGCCTGAGGTCCATCAAGGAATATCCAAGCATGCCAAGCAAGACACCTCCGTTGAAATCTGCGGGGTGCTGGTCGGATTGTGGTACCAGGACGACGATGGTCCCTATGCTGTGGCCGAAGATTTCATTCGCTGCGAGAGCGCCACTAGCAAATTTGCCGAGGTCACCTTCACGCACGAATCGTGGAGCCAGATCAATAGCGAGATGGATTCTCGATTCGAAGACAAACGGATTGTCGGCTGGTACCATTCGCATCCCGACTTCGGCATTTTCCTCTCCGACCGCGACTGCTTCATCCACGAGCATTTTTTCTCGGGTCCCGGCCAAGTCGCCTATGTTGTCGATCCAGTGAGAGATTTAGAGGGAGTCTTTGCCTGGAAAAATGGTAAGCCGACTCCCATCAGTCACTATTGGATTGGCAATACCATTCGCACCGTCGAAGCCAGCATCCGCAATCCCGCCGCCGAGGCTGCCAAGGAGGGTTCGGCAAACGCACAGGGTGCTAATGGAATCGGCCCCGCTGAGGAACCTGGATTCTTTTCGTATGCGGCGACGCCGCTGGCCCTGTTGGCGTTGTTCCTTTTGGGCTATCTGCTTGCCGGCATGAAGTCTTCCTGGGAGCGTCAAGCGATTGTCGACGGTGTGGTGTTCAACTACACCGATTTCCGCCTGACGAAACTTGGCTTGCGCGAAGAACTGGCCGAGGTGCAGAAATTTCTGGCCTCTGCCACCAAGCAGATGAAATCGATGCCGACCGAGACCAACGAACTCTCCGAGGAGCAACTCAAAGAACTCGCCAACGATCGCAAACTGCTGATCGGAAATCTCTTGGGAATATCGAAGCGGCTGGACGAGGTTAGCTCAAGATACAGCTTCGACGACCGCGAACGCCGGGCCCTGGCGGAGCTTTCCAGACGTCTCCAAGCCAAGCAGCTAAAGATACTCGAGCAAGCGGACAAAGAGAGGAAATCGCAAAGCGACGAGAAAGGAACAGTTCCGGAATCGAATCTTAAAAAACAAACAACCCCGATTCCCCTGGCAGATAAACTTCCCGCGGCACCAAGTCTCGAGCCTCGTAAACCCGAACTAGAAGTTCCCGATTCGCCAGAACCGGACGAAAGGTAGTCTTTGTGTCGGATCCAATCCGTATCACGTCCACTGATCTGCATTCACCCGACGTTGAGCAATACGTCGAGATGCAGCAATACCTCAGCCGTGACCTCGGCGAGATGGGACATCAGTCGTGGATCGTGAAGGTGATTTACGCAAACTGGTTCTATCTCTCCCTCGCCGCCATGGTGGGTGGTCTCATCGGGTGGGGAATTTTGGAACCCTGGGTCGACGACAACGATCTGGAAGATGAAGGCTTGGCCGCCAAGCTCCTACTGTTCCCCACGGTTGCTGGTTTCATTGGCCTGCTCTTGGGCTCTGCCGAAGGGATCATCTGCCGAAATCCTCTGCGGGCAATTCGTTGTGGCTTCGTGGGACTCGGCGTTGGGTTCCTTGGTGGAGTCATGGCTCTGATCCCCACAGGATTTGTATTTGGAATCATGAGCGTTTTGGCAGAAAGTCTATGGGAAGATCCCGATCCCAATGTCATGCCCACAGGGCTCGCTCTATTGGTATTGATGATGGGCCGTGGAGCGGCGTGGGCTATAGTCTCGATTCCTGCCGGGATTGGCCAAGGCATTGCGTTGCGCGAGAAAAAAGTAATCATCAATGGCCTAGTCGGCGCGGTACTGGGTGGATTGCTGGGGGGTCTGCTTTTCGATCCCATTAGCCTGGTGCTGCTTACCGAAGACGGACAGGCCACGTATAGCCGTGGCGTTGGGTTTGCCGTGATTGGTGCGTCGGTCGGATTGTTTGTCGGACTTGTCGAGGGCTGGACAAAGACCGCTTGGCTAATGATGCGTAAGGGCCCGTTGGCCGGCAAGCAGTTTATCCTTTTCAAGGACACCACCTTCTTGGGAAGTTCGCCCAAGGCTGATATCTATCTATTCAAAGACGACGCCATCGAACCTCGGCACGCGCAGATCGTCAATCGAGGAGGCCGGTTTGTGATCGAAGATTGCGATTCGCCTGAGGGAACCTACGTGAATGGTATTCCCGTAACCAACCGGATTCTGGAAGATGGAGATCAGATTGTCCTTGGGAAAACTGTATTGGAGTTCTCCCTAAAGGAGTCTAAGAATGCCTAGAAGCTGTTTCAAAACCAATGAGCCGACCGCGCTAGCGTCGGGTAGCATCAGAACAACACCTAGACTTACGCCACCCGCGGCTAACGCCGTCGGCTTACATAGAACTGTTTTCGGTTTTTGAAACTGGTTCTAGGAAGAAACGCCCTGAGGATAGCGACGTACTCTTGATTCCGAAGACTGACTTTTCAACGTAGGGGAATTAACTAGTGCCCATCGAAGTGACTTGCAGCGGCTGTGGAAGTAAACTCAGCACGCCCGACTCTGCTGCCGGCAAGCGCGCGAAATGCCCCAAGTGTGGCGGTATGTTGCAGATCCCCGGCCCTCAACAAGAGGACGACGCACTCGAGCCAATCGCATCGCCTCTCGGAGGCTATGGTGAGGAAGAAACAACTGCTGGGGAAGAGGACCAAGACGAACGTAAGCCTTGTCCCGCGTGTGGCGAGATGATCATTCGCACGGCCGTGAAGTGCCGTTTTTGCAGCACGATTTTCGATAAATCGATGGCCAGGACGAGTGGCGGAGCATTCGATCCGAATGATCCCAGTTGGTATAAGGTCCGAGGAGGATTGGCGAATATCTATTACGGCATAGTCATTGTCTTTGTCTGCTTCGTTGCGATGATGGTGGCACTGATGGTGACTGGTGCCTTTGTGGAAGAAGATAACAAGGCTCCGTCAGTCTTGTTTCTAACAGTATTCGGAGTTGCCGGACTGACCATTCTAGGAGCCGGCCTAACCATACTCATTGGACAAGCGCGGACCACCGCGGTTCCTGCAAACAGTGGAGCCCGTGCTTTTGCGTTGACCGCCTTTTTCTGCACGATGGCAAGTGCAGGCCTTTCTATGTTTGGTAGTGGGATGGAGTCAGAGGCTCTCAAGTCTCTCGGAAGCCTCTGCTCAACTATTGGAAACGTTTTCTTCATTCTGTTTATTCGCCGCACGGCAATACATCTTGATGACGATGTTTTGGCTCGCAGTGCGGCGAGATTCATAATCTTCGGTGTCGTATTATTCTTCGGCACCGTTGGAATTGGTATTCTTAGTGTGGTTTTGGGAGATCAGGAAGCTGGGATTGTCTTGGGAATTCTCGGCATAACGATACTTGTGGCGGCCATCGTTGCCTTTGTGTGGTTCCTTCGGTTGCTCAAGTCTCTCATGGCCGCTATCGATTTAAGGAGTGATCTCCGATGACGGCTGTTCCGCAGGAGAAAAATGAGGAATCGGCGACGGAGGTTCGATAAAATAGAAGCCAACTTTTCGATGCATCTGCTATTTCGAATGTAATGACAGGATCTTAACTGTAGGGGAGTTAACCAGTGTCTATCAAAGTGACTTGCAACGGCTGTGGTGCCACGCTCAGCACACCAGATAGTTCCGCCGGGAAAAAAGCCAAATGTCCCAAGTGCGGTGGTGTGCTGCAGATCCCGAATCTTCAACAAGAGGACGATGCACTCGACCCACTCGCGTCGCCGCTGGCTGGACTGAGCGAAGCAGATTTGACTTCCGGCGAGGTTCAAGAAGACGACCGCAAGCCCTGTTCCGCCTGTGGCGAAATGATTCTTCGCAAGGCGGTCAAGTGTCGGTTCTGCGGAGAGATCTTTGATCCCGATCTCAAAAAACAAGAACAAAAGAAGGTAAAGAAGACCAGCTCCGCTGGAGGTTACGAAGACGACGACCTGTCCACCGGTGAGTGGGTGATTGCTATTCTCTGTTCCGGAATTGGGTGTATCGTAGGCATCATCTGGATGATTCAGGGTAAACCAAAGGGCAAAAAGATGTTTCTGGTTTCACTTGCCGTGCAGGGATTCTGGATGGTGGTGCGAGTCCTGCTAAGCGTAGTGGCTGAGGCGCCGTAAACAAGTGGACAGCAGCACAACGATTACTTGCCAGTGCGGTGCGAAGATCCGTTTGCCCGAGGACCGCGCCAATCGTTCGTTCCGCTGTCCCAGCTGCGAACAGGGTCTAGCAGTTACCGCCGACCTGAAGCTCCTAAACTCGGTGACCCTGGATGCTGGGCGAGATGCGCTGTGCCCCATTTGTCAGAGTGACATTGGTGTCAGCGAAGATTGCGTCACCTGTCCAAGTTGCGATCAAGTGCACCATCGAGAGTGTTGGTCAGAAGTGGGTGGCTGTGGAACCTATGGTTGTGACCAGGCATCGATAATCGACAAGTCGGAAGCCTCGGTGCAAGCACCTCTCACCGCCTGGGGAGACACGAAGAGTTGTCCAGCATGCGGGGAGAAAATAAAATCGATTGCTCTGCGGTGCAGATACTGCCAAACAGATTTTGAGACAGTCGATCCCATGTCGGCGGGAGATCTTCGTCGTCAAGGTAAGCTCAGCGATGAGCTGGAATCCATGAAACAATGGGTGACAGGAATCTTTATCTGCTCGCTGTTGGGGCTTTGTGCTCCTCTGATGCTATTGATCGCCCTTGGTTACATTCTTCCCAGACGCGACAAACTGAAGCGATGCGGGCCACTTTTTAGTATCATGGGATGGACGGCCATCGTACTGTCTGCGATCTATTCTGCGTTGATGCTACTGTTTGTGGTTGTCTCCGAGATATGACGCCATGTTGGCGTAATTATGCATAGTCTTTTGAGCTTGGTGAAACACGTGTCACACAACGACCCCATCATACGCAATGCCGGTGAGAGAGAGGCGGGGGCGTTATGTGCTAAATGCAGCGCAGAGATTAGCCTCAGCATCCCCGTAGCGGTCTGCACGTCTTGCGGAGCGGTCCACCACGAAAATTGTTGGCAAGAGGGCCACGGCTGCAGCGCGTATGAGTGTACCGAGGGCAAAGCTACGATTGCCAGCAGCGAAAAAACGCCGCTGACGATCACTCGCGAAGAACTTCAAAGCACCGAGCCACTCCCGACGCCTAAATCGTTCAATAGTCTTGAGGCAGAAGACGCCAGGAAAGTTGATAGGAGGTGGAATCGGGCGAGCATTTGGGCGATGGTCGTCGCACTGCTGGGCATTCCTCTGTTCGGTATAATCACGGGACTTATCGCAATCCTGATCGGTTGCATCGCCCTGGTGATCCATCGCGAAAATCGACGGGGTATGGGACTAGCCGTTGCCGCGATGGTGTTGGGACTGTTAGACGTCGTAGGCTGGTCTATTGGGCTGTCCAGCTACTTTGGCACACCGCGGGCTGCCGTCTCTATGTCGGAACTCGCCATTGATGCCAGTTCACTGGACGACTTGCCTGAGTACATCGCACGTGCCATGCGGGCGAATGTCTTAATTCAAATTGATGCCGGGTTCGGACGTGCCGGCATCGGCTCGGGCGTTGTGCTAAAAGTCAACAATGGACAGGCCTACATCGTGACGAACCGGCATGTCATCGACCAGAACTACTCCGATTCGACGACAAGTGCTCCAAAAAATCTGTCCGACCTCGCCAGTGTCATGGTGATGTCGATTAGTCAAGTGTCGATTCCCGGCGCAGTTGAATGGGTCGCTCCCCACGGTATCGATCTGGCCATCGTATCAGCTCCACTTTCTAATCGAGACGTCCAAGAGGCAAATTGGGACAACAACGAAAAAGCTAAGATTGGCGATGAAGTATTTGCTGTAGGCAATCCCCACGGGTTGGGCTGGACCCATACGTCAGGTAGCCTCTCGCAAATTCGAAGTCAAAGGCGCGGGAATATGAAGTTTAAGATCTTGCAGACCTCCGCACCAATCAACCCCGGCAATAGTGGCGGGGGACTCTACGACTCTCAGGGACACCTAGTCGGCATCAACTCTATGACTGCTGAAAAGAGGATTGCCGAAGGGCTGGGATTTGCGATCGACTTTAGCACGCTGGTCGATTTGATCCCTGAACGGTTTGACATCACCAGTCAAAATATCGTTACCGATCAAGAAGCTGAGGAGAGCGATTGATGAGTACGGTACGTTTGAGACGGTTGACTGCCGACCATGCAAAACTGAAAGAGTACGCGCGGCTTCATCCTCGAGTCCGTTTGATCCAAGCCGAGGGAGATCCTCCCGAGCGCTACCAACTTGAGTTTCGTATTAATAGTGTTCGCATGGTCGATGACCAGTTGCAAGGCGTTAAAAGCCACATGGTTGAGATTGTGTTGCCAAGGAATTATCCGCGCACTCCACCCCAATGCCGCATGTTGTCGCCCGTATTTCATCCGAATATTGCTCCCCATGCCATTTGTGTGGGCGACCACTGGAGTTCCGGCGAACCATTGGCGTCCATCGTAATGCGCATCGGCGAATTGCTGGCCTATCAGGTTTACAACGTGAAAAGTCCACTGAATGGAGACGCGGCACGGTGGGTGGAACTCAACCAGGAAAAGCTTCCTTTGGATCCGGTTAGCCTGTTGGTGGAAGAGCAAAGCAGCACCGCAGCAGCCCCCGTTCAAGCAAATCTAAGCGAACCGTTCAAACCCCCAGTGCCTCCCGCCCCATCGCCCACGGCCAACAATAGTCCATCTTCCGAAGCGCTGGCCAACCCCGCATCAACAGCTTCGGTAACGTGTCCCAGCTGCAAAAAGAAGTATCGCTTTCGCCACGAAATGGCAGGGCGCAAGTTACGCTGCATCCAGTGCGATACCGTGTTTGTTCCTTCTGTATCTAACGAAACGATGGGCTGATTTTTTTGAGAATTGCGACCCGCATGAATGACGAAGTCCAATTGGTTCTCGAACCGACCGTCGCAGAACATCAGGCAGGGTCCAGTCTTAATTCCGCGAAGATTGTTCGACAATTGCGCGATCGACATTGGACGATGCTCATAGCAAGCATTGTGATACTTGGTCTTTCACTTGTGCTCTCCGTCCAAGATAGCGGAACGACCTCGGCGGTAACCATCGGTGGCGTCGAGCTCCCGCCCATGTGTGGCAGCCGCTATTGGTTCGAAACCGATTGCCCGGGATGCGGTTTGACAAGAAGTTTTATTGCACTGTCGAGTGGTGATTTGACTAAGTCAATCCAGTTCCATCGTGTGGGCTGGCTGCTTTGGATTGCCGTAGTTTTGCAGATCCCTTATCGAATCTTTTGCCTCCGTGAGATGCGTCATACGATAGTGCAGCGACAGTGGCCTACCTGGATTGGCTCATGTTTGATCGCCGTGCTAATCGGGAATTGGACGCTGAAAACAATAGGGGTCTAGTTTCCACCAAGAACTGTGCGGTCGCCTTGACTGTCACTCAACGCCTGCCGCCTGCAAATGAATCACAGCAACGATCCTTCTTTCGATTCGGATGTCGAGTGGCTCTCCATCGACGAACGCCAGAAACCTCGCCGCGTTATTCCAATCCTGCTCATCGTGGGAGGAATTCTACTTAGCCTAATCACAACTGTCGTATTTATTGGGTTTGTGATTCGTCGGACCCGGTTAACCGACGAGAACGTGACGGTCACCCGCTTGCACAGTACTTCCCATCTGCAATCGGAAGCCGTCGATGCGTTTAGCAACTTCGAGGCCTCTGATGACGTATTGCCTGGCATTCCGCTTGAAAACGTCGAAGAGCGTCAAGCAATCGAAAGCCTACTAAACAACCTGCGAGCATTTGCAGCGGCAAATGATAGCGAGCAATTCCGCAATTTGGTTGATCACCACAAGCTATTCAAGCGAATCGAGCTAGGTGGAAATCTCGATAACTATAATCTCTTGGAGAAGCGGTATCTGCGAACTCAGCTAAAAAAGTCCGCTTATGTAGATACTTACTGGAGCAATTTGGTTGTGGCTCGTGTACTCACTCCGGAGGACGATCACGACACTCGCATAATCTATGCTTACGGTAAACTACCCGACCTAGAAGACCGTGCCGAATTGCGTCTGATCCTTGGTTGGGATGGTGATCAGTGGAAGCTGTACGACTGGGAGCGGTTGGATCAAGGCATTCACTACTCGGAAGAGTGGGGAGTTTACGCAAGGCACTTCGATACCAATCTGTACGAAGGATTTAATCGCTGGAGCGATCTGCTCACGGAATCGAACCAACTTATATCTGAGGGCGACTACGAAAATGCGACAAACAAACTCCGGCAAGCCGAGACCCAGCCGATCCCGCCGGAAATGGTTGGGTACTGTTGGCTGACGGCTGGTTATCTTTGGCAATCCGCTGGGGAACAGGACGAAGCACTGCGATGTTTCGAGCAAATCTCTCGACCGCAAGAGACACCTGGGACCTATTTCGGCCTGATGAATTCGTATCGCTGGAAAGATCCTGCACGAGCCATCGAGTATGCCAAGAAGTACAAGCAATGTGTGGGACCGACACTTGAGCTTTGTGAAACAATGGCGCGACTGTACCAACGTTCGGGCCAAGATGAAAATGCCCTGGCGGAGTGGGAGCAGATACTCCGCATCGATCCTAACCACGCCAACGCTTTGCAGTCCCTGCTATTGGCGTTGCCTGCTGAACAGAAGTCTCAGTTTGAGAACATCTTAGAGCGTCAGAAGGACCCAACTAAAGCAGCAGCCTTGGTGGCCCAATCGGTTGCGTGGCAAGACCCAGAGGCGATTGCGTTTCTGCGAGACTATCTTCAAAGGAATTCCCCAACGTCGCCAGCAAGTCATTACGTCGCCGGGCTTGCACAGCGCAGTGCTGGCAGACTCCAAGAGGCTGCAGACGAATTTCGACTCGCCTTTCAAGCGGAGCACGACGAGCAGACGCGCAATGGCTACGTCGAAAATTATGTCGACGCGATGAGCTCCATTGGACGCGGGGTTGAGGCTTGGAATCAATCGCCCGGCAAGCAGGCGCTGTTCACCGCGATTGTCTATGAATACCAGGATATTGGCTCGCAATTTTCGCTCGAAGAACTCGAACAGATTAGCGCTCAATTCGTTCGCGAGTTTCCCAACTCCTTAGCGGGCTACTATTTTTCTGCTCACTTAGCAGAGGAGGATGGTCGTTACGCAGAAGCGGAAGCGCTCTTGCGTCAAGGGTTAGAACGACCATCTGAATCGGACCCAAATGACAACCAGCAGTACAATGCAGAGACCCTCAACTATATGCTGGCAAATGTCCTCTACAAGCAAGGACGATTTAGCGCTGCCTACAATCTTACAGACGAAAAGAGAAACCGGTTTGCACAACTGTGCCATTTGGCATCGCAAGTAGGGCACTGGGAAGCTGTCGCAGCGTTTCTCGAATTGCACCAAGCACATCAGTCGGACGATCCTCAATGGCATTACTATAAAGCAGAACTCGCGGCTGGAAAGCAGTTGTGGAACTCGGCTATCGAGTCGCTTCAGCAAGGTCGATCGTTGGCCGAGGCAAACGGTCGTGCTGGTTTCGATACTCACATTTTGCAACTGTCGATTGCTGCAGGAACTTGGGCTCAGCACTATGGGTCTGACAACTCAAAGGAAGATGCCTTTAATACCTTGGCACGTGAATTCATCGCTGACCAGGATTGGAATGGACTGCAACAACTGGTGTTAGCCCATCGAACCACACATCGCTCTGACTCTCAAGTAACACGCCACTTGGCCAATGCTGCCTGGGAGCAAGGCGACCACTCGGCATTTGCCAAGCACGCCAAGAAGTTACTGGAGGGTGAGGAGGATTCCTTCTCGTACTCTTATACGAGGGACCTGTATCAGGCTCGTCTTTTTGCAGCCTTACTAAGAACGGACATGTTTAAAGAAGCTCAGCAGCTTGCGTCCCGCCGCGAACAGAAATCAAACGACGTCGACTATCTTGCAATCGTGGCAGCAGCGACAGAAAATCATCGCCGCGCGCAGCAACTTGCACTAGAAGTCGCCAGGAAAGATGAGTCGGCGACTGCGTTCTATCACAGCGAATCAACTGGGCCTGTTTTTTGGGGCAAAGAATACGGGGAACTGCAACGAGAATTCCCCGTGGCACTGCCCTATGACTTTAACACTGTTCATGCAGTCTTTCTCTCCGAGACACCTTGGCACTTGGACAGCGAACAGATCGAAAGCGCGTTAGATAGAAACAAACTATCGGACAAGAAACTGCTTTCACTGGGATCTCGCAGGGAGGAATCTTCCGGATGCTTTGCAATTCAGCTCGATAAATCTGGAGTGTGGTTGGCAACGGGAAAGGGGCCATTCGACAGAGGTTGGGAATTTGACGGCGAAACGCATCCATTACTCGAAACTGCCGCTAAGTGCCAATACTGGCTAGTCGTGGGGACTGTGGCCCTCTCCGAAACCGAGCATCGAGAGGCAGAGGATGTTGCCCGAAGAGTCACAGGCGAACTATCCAAAGGCCATTCCCGGATTCTCTGTATCGAAGATGTGGACTCTTGGCGTGGTTTTCGAATGCATCCGGCACATCACGATTTGGTTTCTCACTGGATACAAAGCGGTGTTGTGCCCTTGGTCCTTGGACAGGGACTTTCACTAAGCTCCTGGCAACAGCAGCCCAATGTGGTTGGTGACCGAGAGCATAGACTCGCCCTGTCTGAGGTAGCAAGACGATTCGAGTCGGCCGCGAATCCGCAACTGGAGGTGATAGCGTACTGTATCCCACAGGTTAAGAGCGGAGAATTTCGCTTAGCGGTTGACTCAATCTCACGAGACTATGGGGGCCTGCAATTTGAAGGAGAGTTGGTGGGCGAATCGCAATTGTTTCCGCTTCTCCGCCAAGGGCTGCCATTCCGCCTGAATTTGAATGACGTAGTCGGTTGGCAAATTGATGACCAGGAACCTGTCTACCGCAGGGACTGACTGACTTGGCAAATAGCGGCCTCACCCACTGATGGCGGCGGCGATGATTATGCCTCCCCAGAAGCATGTGGTAATGATCCCCATCACCAAGCCAAACATTGCTCTTCCTCGACCAAGTTGTTCAGGATTTTGCCGAAGTCGGCGTAGGGCATGCCAGCTAAAAGCAATTGCCAGAACTCCGATCAAAGGCAATAAGGAGAATAAACCTAAATATCCAGCGGTAATTGCATAGGAGGGCGTATAGTCCGGCGCGATGAAGCGGTCGATTGCCGAGGGCATCGATTCCCTCAAGTTTTGCGCTCGCATCTCTTCGTCAAGATACTCGCGACAGTACCGGCACTTTTTAGCAATCGCTTTGATTTTCTCCCCGCAAAACGGACAGTCTCTCAACGCATCATCACTGCGTGCTTCAGCTTCCATGGTTTTCCTAGCTACTTGAAATCAAAACTACCCTTTAGCTACCAAACCCCCACGTATGATTTGCTGGCATCAGCCCATGGTGAATCTTGTGCGAAAGGCCACGTCGTAAATTCTGAATCAGACTCGGTTTAATTGCTATCCGCAAATAATACAGCTTTCCGAGCTCTAACAGTATCTATTGAAATAACTCGATTAAACTGGTGAATTCTACTCCCGGCGACTATATTAAGCCCAAGACATCGGCTGCCATCTAGTTGCTCAATTCTTTTCCGACGAACCGGCTTCCAAAGGGGGAGATCTCATGCGTAAACGTCGCACATCGAAGAAACATCTCGCGCGCAAGAATCAAAAGAGCCAACTCAAGAAGAAGCTCATTGGCTATTCCGCGGCGGCAAGCGCAGCACTCGTTGGCGGACAGGCGGCCGAGGCAGCGACCAGTGGCAAGATAAATCAAAACATCATGATTCTCCCAGGTCAGACATTCGATCTGGACCTCAATAACGATGGCACGCCGGACCTACGGCTTGGGTTGAATAAGACTTCTTTTTCAACCACTGATGGCTTCAACGTGGGGGGCACGAGTACGAACGTAAATTCTGCCGGCACCATGGCGACTGTAAAATTCTACAACTACTTTCGGTCGTATAGGAACACAACCAATAGAGGAAACGCCTACGCATCGAACATCGGTTTCGGTGGGCAAATTGCTACGAGTGGCTACGCTCGAAAATTGCAGAGCTCGACCAACGTCGACGCAGGTCTCTTCACTGGAGGCAGTAGTAACGCGGCACTTGGATTTCTGAGTTCTAGCTATCGCATTAATGTCAACACTTCCTCGGTTCGCTACTACAAGCAGCTTCTTTCTACCGGTGGCGGTGTGACAGCGAGCTACACCCACCCCACCCTGAATAGTCGTTTTGGTGGTTACAGCACAGGTCCTACTTCCTTCTTTACATCGTACGGGCAGTTTCCCGGCATGCGGGGATTCTTGGGTGTGCAGTTCGACGATGTGAATAGCGACTCGCGTTTCGCCTGGGTCGATGTCGAACTGGAAGGGGACTACAGCAAGTTAACGATTCACGGCTGGGCCTTCGAAACCCAACCGGGCGTTGCAATCCACGCCGGTTCAGTTCCCGAACCTTCTGGTCTCGCACTATTGGCTACTGGTGCCGCGGGGCTACTGGCAACTCGACGGTCACGCCGACAGAAGCACGAGGAACAATCCAACTAATTGCCCTCCTCATTGCATCCAATCTAGACACTGCGGGTCGTCTCCTGGGCGACCCGTTTTTTGTTGGACTATACTGCCAGCACCCATCCCTCGAACATCTATCCGACAACTATGGCAAAACGCAAAGTACTACTTATCGGTTGGGATGCTGCGGATTGGAAAATCATGCAGCCACTGCTCGACGCGGGAAAAATGCCCGCACTCGCACGCCTAGTCGATAGTGGCGTTTCGGGGCGCCTTGCCACCTTGCGGCCTATTCTCTCGCCCATGCTCTGGACAACCATCGCCACCGGAGTCCGACCATTCAAGCATGGAGTGCACGGGTTCACCGAGCCGGATCCCGATACGGGTCGCGTACGCCCCATCTCTAGCGCCAGTCGCAAAGTGAAGGCCATATGGAATATTCTCAATCAAAATGATCTACGGTCGTGTGTCGTTGGTTGGTGGCCGTCGCACCCCGTCGAGCCGATTAACGGCGTCATGATTTCCAATCATTACCAACGAGCAATGGCCCCGGCCGGAAAGCCGTGGCCTATGCAGCCAGGCACCGTGCATCCCGAGCGGTTGGTCGATCCTCTGCGAAGACTCCGCATGCATCCTGCTGAGCTAACCGCCGATCACCTCTTGCCGTTTGTTCCTAAGGCAGCTGAGATCGACCAAGAGACTGACAAGCGGCTGGAAGCGGTCGCTCGCACACTTGCCGACTGCACAACCATTCAAGCAGCCACCACGGCGGTTATGCAAAATGAGCCTTGGGACTTTATGGGAGTCTATTTCGATGCGATCGACCACTTTGGTCATGGCTTCATGAAGTATCATCCACCACGTCAGCCACATATTCCTGAGAAAGATTTTGATCTGTACCAAGGTGTCATGGAAGCTGCCTATCGCTACCACGACATGATGCTAGGCGTGCTGCTACAACTTGCCGGTCCCGAAACGACTGTCATTTTGATGTCTGATCATGGATTTCATAGCGATCATCTGCGCCCGGCCCACATACCTTTCGAGCCGGCGGGCCCTGCCATTGAGCATAGTCCCTATGGCATCCTTGTGGTTCGCGGTCCCGGCATCAAGCAGGGCGAACATGTATTCGGGGCATCTCTCTTAGATATCACACCTACGATTTTACAACTGTTCGACTTGCCAGTTGGCAAAGATATGCAAGGCAAACCACTGCTCGAAATATTTGATTCGACTCCGGAGGTGCAAACAATCGATAGCTGGGAGAAGGTTGAAGGCGATAGCGGAATGTTGCCGCCAGATTACCGAACCGATCCAGACGAGGCGCGGCAATCGCTGCAGCAACTCGTCGATTTGGGATACATCGAAGATCCGGGCGAAAATGCCGAGCTAGCCGTCAAGCGGACCGTCCGAGAATTGCAGTTCAATCTAGCCCAGGCATATCTGGATGACGATCGATTTTCCGAGGGCAAGACGATTCTGGAGGAGTTGTGGCACGATTGGCCCGATGAACTTCGCTTTGCCAATTTGCTGATGCTTTGCTATCGATCGCTGGATGAAGTCGAGAATCTGGCGCGAATCGTCGACGAATTGCTCGAGACAAGAGAGCGACTCGCCAAAGATGCTCAGGTAAAGGTCGAGGAGTTTCAGACAAAGATCCAAGAAGAACAAGAACGTCGCAAAGAAGAAGCAGAGAAATCAGGAGAAGATGCGGAGGAGCAAACAGAAAATCCAATCCTAACGCCAGAAGAACAACATGAGTTTGGCCGCTGTAGAGTACTTTCCAACCCAGGGCCACTTGTAGAACCCTATCTACGCGGCCTCGTCGCACTAGCTCAGGGAGATTTGGAAGGCGCTGCCAAACGGTTTATGAAAGTTGCCACGGCAAAACCTCGGTCGGTTGACATGCATCTAACGATCGGCGAAATCTTTGCCGAGCTAAAGCGATGGGACGATGCCCGTGGAGCTTTTGAATTTGTACTGGAAATCGATCCTGAGCAGCCGCGGGCACTCTTCGGCTTAGGACGTTGTGCATTGGCAGAGCGTCGCGATTTGGAAGCCATAGAGTTCTTTCTCGAGACAGTCGGCATGAGTTACCACTTTCCTCGCGCTCATCATTTGCTCGGAATAGCACTGCACCGCACCAATCGTTTGGCCGAAGCCATCGACGCGTTACTTGTTTCCCTTTCACAGAATCCGAACAATGCGGCTGCACACAGTCGGTTGGCTCGAATCTATAAGAACCGACTAGGTGATCAGCCTCAGGCAACACATCATCGGCAGCAGGCCCGTTCGATTCGTGTGCGAATTCGCAACGCGCCGGTAGAAAAGAAAGAAACTCTTCGGAAGGATACTGCAGATATTGAGGTAGAGAATAGCTCTGAATTCCAATGGCCAATTGAGACCTTCACTACGAAACAGTCGGAGGCGGTCCCAGTGAATCGGACGGTTACGATTGTCTCTGGACTTCCTCGTTCAGGGACTTCGATGATGATGCAGATGCTCTCTGCCGGCGGGATAACGCCCCTAGTTGATGAAAACCGTCCAGCAGATGAGGACAATCCCCGTGGGTATTACGAATACGAGCCAGCCAGACAGTTAATCAAGAACAAGCAATGGCTACCCGAAGCAAAGGGGCGAGTGGTCAAACTCGTCGCACAGTTGTTACCCCACCTGCCAACCCAGCACAGTTACCGCATCGTATTCATCAAGCGTGAGATCGATGAGGTACTGCGTTCGCAACGGACCATGCTCGACCGCCTTGGCCGTCGTGGGGCCGACTTGGATGAGCAACGACTTGCTAAGAGCTTTTCGCGTCAACTCTCTCAAGTAGACGCTTGGCTAAATCAGTACAAGATTCCTAGGCTTGTAATCGGATACCGCGACGTCTTAGACAATGCCCAGGACGCTGCGGAGCAACTAGCGAATTTTCTCAATCACGATCTCAACCTCTCAGCCATGGCAGGTGCGGTGGACCACACGCTATATCGCCAGAGATCTTCGTCCTAGGTGAATCGTCTAGACAATTGTCTGCGAGCGGGGCAGGTAGGTCTTCTGCGACTCTGATAGTTAGCTTCCAACTTCGCTGTTGGCTTCTATTAACGGAAGTCCTTCGATATCGGCAAAGTGGGCTTCACCGCCGTTGACGAAGAACTGAATACGGTCGAACTCCTCGCCTTCCACTGCGGCAATGGTTCCCAGGCTAGTGCCGTTCACGCTTACAGCCCAACCTTCTGGCCAGCGTCGAATACTTAGAGTTTGATAGGCCAGTGGGTTAGTTGTCTCTAATCGAACCGGCTCGAATTCTGAAAAAGGCTTGAAGGTTGCATCGGCTCCGGGGCGTAAACCAAGTTGAGCTTGACCCCCTGAAATTTGAACCACCAGCCGGGTTGCTGACTCCTCCGGCTCAAGACGACCAAAGTGAACTTCCACTCGACTTGCTTGTCGGGGCTTGATATTCACTCGGAACAGGTACTGTTCCGTTAAGAATCTACCCTCCGCTGTGCGGAGAGGCAGCGTGTAAGAACCACTCGAACCGGCCATGACCAGTTCCCCCTCGTCGCCTTGGGCATCGTTCCATAGCCCCTGGGGGCGTCCATTCGTTGGGAGCTTGCCGGTAAAAAAATAGATTCGCTCACTGTTTCGTGTGGTCCAGTTTGGTAGGTCGGCATCTACCAGGGCGCGAGACTTTGGCTGGCCCAAATAAAGTAGAAGAGCTGATACACCGAGTAGTATCGCAAAACTAGCGGCTAGGATGGAAATTCGCCGCGTCTGCACGGGCGATTCGGTCTTCGTCGCTTTATTCACAGGCCTGCGCTTTTCTTGCGAAGCTCCGTCTCTCGGTTGGAGAAAGGCCGTAGTTTGCAGGAGGCCCTCAGAATCTTTTCTATCAAGTAACCGTTCGATACGTTCTAGTAATTCGCCGTAACCGCCAAGTCGCGCCTCGGGTTCGCTCTCCGTCATGTCGCGAAACAACTGCCTCGACTCCGGTGAAATCGATTTGGGCAGCAACTCTCGCCAGCTCGCATCGCCGGTGGTTTTCGCAATTAACACTTTCATTGGTGTAGTGCCTGCAAAAGGAGCATCTCCAGCAAGCATATGAAATACGGAAGCACCAAGCGCAAAAACGTCAGCTCGCAGGTCAACGGTCGACTCCTGCAACTGCTCGGGAGCAACGTAAGCCAAGGTGCCGAGTGCAGCGCCGGCTAAGGTAAGGCGCGTTTGGTCGACTGAAGTATTTGCGCGCAGAGCCAAGCCAAAGTCGGTAACCTTGACCATCGGTACACCAGGACGGAGCCCAAAGCCGGGAAGTGGGTCGGTGAGCAAGAGATTGGCGGGCTTAATATCGCGATGCACAACATCTAATTCGTTTGCATAGGCTAGTGCTGCAGCCACCTGGTGTGCCATTGCCCAAACCAGAGATTCATCCAGAGCGCCTTCTCGATCGAGCCTCGTGCAGAGATCTTCCCCTTCGACCAGTTCCAAGGCGAGATATACCTTGCCGTCATGAGTTCCATAGTCGTAGGCCGCCACAATATTGGGATGTCGCAAATTGGCAATTACTTGCGCTTCCACCTCAGTGCGTCCCAACAACGTTGGGTTGTCGAGCGAGCTAAGACGCAACGTTTTGAGTGCCACTTCGCGATCTAAGTTTTCCTGCTTCGCCCGATAGACGACGCCCATCCCCCCAAAGCCGATCAAATCGAGAACTTCGTAGCCATTGATGAATCGCTGAGGTTCGGCAATAGCCGAAAGAAACTCCGCCTGGGCAGGGTTGAGGAGCCCTTCGTCGACCGCGCTTTCCAGAGGGGTGCGACTACTGTGCGTCGACTCCTTAACTAGCCGGGTGGCATCATCCTGGCTGAGCAGCCCGCGCTCCACCGCCAACCACAAAAGTGCTTCTTGCGTAGGGGCCCGCTGCGCTGGGGCACCGTCTGGCGGATTCGCTGCCGAGTCTTGAACCATCGCCGTGCCAAAAGTTTGTGCTAGATAGAACTATCTGATTCCAACCCTATTCTAGCTTGTCGGCCAACCCACTGGCAGCTCTATATTGATTCAGGTATTCAGTTTGCCAGTCGAACTTGCTCGAGCAGTGCACTCACTGAGGGCCGGTCTGCACTCATGTCATTGCCAACGTAGGCCAAGCGAACTGTGCCTGTCTTATCGATGACGTAAGTTGAGGGATGGGCGAGGTTCGACCGAATTTGAAAATAGTCAACAGCTCTAAAGTTCTCATCCAGCAACAAGGGAAACGGCACACGATCGACCTGTGACTTGCTAGTCTTTTTAGCAGCTTCGATAAATTCGTCCAATTTGTTCCGAGTACCTGGGTAGACTACGAGAATCTCCGTATCGAGCTCCCTAAATTTATCGTAATTGGCAACTAGTCGAGAGGTTTGTGTCTTGCAAAACGGACAGAGCATTCCAGCAAAACCTTCAGTAAACACAAGCACTACGTTCTTATTGCCGACGTAATCGCTCAGCTTCACGCGGTTTTCCTGCGTATCGAAAAACACGAGGCCGTCTAAACCTTTGGGAGCCTCGGCGTTGCTGACGACGTTGTCTTTGAAGACGATGGCTTCAGGATCGGGAGCCATTTTCGCCATGCCAGACATGTCCGAAGCAGGGTTCTGATCGCTCGATGCTGAAGGAGCACGAGTTTTCGCCACTGGTGCAGTTTCCTGTGTGGAAGGGGGGCTAGGTTCGGACGCCTGCTTACTGCATCCAATCGAAATCAGAAGACCACAGCCAATGAGCCAGCGTACTGGGATGGTGATGGGGAAAGAGAGCATAATTATCTTCCTGGCTTACTTAGAGGGAACATCCGTCGCTATGGCGCCGGAGATTGCTTTTGATTCTGAATTCTGCACATAAACGACGACTCTGGCATCTTGCGGCTTCAACAAGTCTTCTGGCAGCTTAATGGCAACTTTCCCTGTTGGATTCTCGACCGCGATTGACTCGAAATTTCGCACAATATTTGCATGAGCTAGTGCCCGACCTGCATTTTCACCACGTGGAACTTTGTTCGTCCCCTGCTTCTGAACAATCGCTATGTTCAAAAGCTCTTTTGGGGAGACACCTTGCAACGAATATTCAATTGCACACTGATTCTTTTCTTCCTCCCACACAGTTGTTATCTCGATTTGTACTCGCGGCTTCTCCTTGAGCGCATTGCGAATTGCCTTCCTAGCGGCGGAAGCTTTGGAACCGACGAACTCCGTCTTTCCATTCACGATTAGCTGCGGTGTGTAGACCGAGCGATTTCGAAATACCCGGGCGTAGTCGCGTTGCCGTTCAGTGAACTCGGCCTTGCTGTAAGGATCCTTCCAGCCTAGGGAATTCCAGTAGTCAACGTGAAACGACAAGCACACCACGGGCAATTTGTGTTCGTCATTCAGCTTACTAATTTGAGCCAGCAATTCATCGGCGGGGGGGCAGCTACTGCAGCCCTGGGATGTGAAGAGTTCTAGAACGACCATTGTGGATGGCTGGGACTGCTCATCTTCCGCGGCAGCCACCATAGTCGACAGGCACAGTATGCCTAGTCCTATTGCCGCCAGCATTCGATCAGGGGAATGAATCATCATTCAATCAACTCTTGGGGTGTTGAAAGGGTCTAGCTGAGGAGAATCATGTTCCGATCTGCGCAGGCAACCACTTTCCGATACCATTAGTACGACCGTCGGACGCCATCCTTACAGAGTGTAATGAAGCATACATTGCACTCAGCTGCAATTAATAGGCATCGTATCGCGACATGCTGGCACAAGCGGTCGAGGGATCTTGAGATTGGCCAGCTAAACCGTGGGCCGGCCAATGCTATAGTAGCGGATACCACGCTGGCTCATGCGCTCGGGTTCGTAGATATTGCGGCCATCGAAAACGGTAGGCGATCGCATCGCGGACAGCACTTCATCCCAATTCGGCCGATGATAATTCTTCCACTCCGTCATGATGACTAATGCATCGGCATCACGTACTGCATCGACTCGACGCTCGCAGTAACTAAGCTTATCACCATATTCGCTGCGCACATTACCAATTGCTTCTGGATCGTGCACCTGCACCTTGGCACCTTGCTCAAGCAGAAAATCAATGAGCACCAGTGCCGGGGCTTCGCGGATATCGTCGGTGCGTGGCTTGAATGCCAAGCCCCAGATGCCGAAGGTCTTTTCAGATAGATTGCCCTCAAAGTGCTGCTTGATCTTGTCGATCATCACCTGCTTTTGTTGATCGTTGACTTGGTCGACCGCTCGCAACATGTTGGGCACCAGACCATGCTCCTCCGTCATGGCAGTAAGAGCGCGTACATCTTTGGGGAAACAACTTCCTCCATATCCCACGCCGGGAAAGAGAAAGGCAAAACCGATTCGGCTGTCGTGGCCGATGCCACGTCGTACGTCGTTGATGTCGCCGCCCATCCGTTCACAAAGATTAGCCATTTCGTTGATAAAACTGATCTTGGTTGCCAACATCGCATTGGCCACGTATTTGGTCATCTCGGCACTTTCGGGCGTCATGACGAGAAAAGGATGCTCTGTCCGCAAGAATGGTGCGTAAAGTTGTCGCAACACTTCGGCTGCACGATCGCTACGCACGCCTACAACCACTCGGTCGGGCTTCTCGAAATCGTCGATTGCCGCGCCTTCTTTTAGAAACTCGGGATTGCTGGCGACTTCGCACTGCCGACCCGTGAGTGCTTTCAGTTGGGCATCGATTTGTGCATTGGTGCCTACAGGAACAGTACTCTTGGTGACAACCACTGCATCTTCACGTAGGTGGGATGCCAGACCTTCGACAACGGCCCACAGCGCCGAGAGGTCGGCCGAGCCATCGTCGCCCTGAGGAGTGCCCACTGCCAAGTAGACTATCTCAGCGGGCTTAACAGCTTCAGCCAGATCGGTCGAGAAGCTCAACCGCCCCGCCGCGATATTATTGCCCACCATTTCTTCCAGCCCTGGCTCGTAGATGGGAACCTTTCCATCCTGTAGCGCTTTGACTTTGGCCTCATCGATATCAACGCAAACCACGTCGTTGCCACTGTCGGCAAAGCAAGTACCCGTCACTAGTCCCACATAACCAGTGCCTACTACGGCAATCTTCATGTTATTCCTTCAAGTTTGCAGCGGAGAAGCGATTGACTAAGCTACCAGCATAATTGGAGCTAGCGGCAACGCAAAGACAGATCGTTTAGCTGGCACCATAGAAAGCAGCAGAAGGGATGCCGGTGCGAGTGCGTACCAACTCGGCAATCGCGTCGACCTGGGAGTCGTCCAGCGGAGTGACAAAGCTTTCGGCAGGTTGTCGGGCAACGGTGTAAACTTGCACCAGGCTGAGTTTGCCCCCTGCGGCAGTAATTTCTTTGAGCCGGTCGCAGAAGGCCAATAACTCGGCTTCCGAGGGAGGTTCGTCTTTCACTCGCATGAATAAGGACTGGATAACAAGCGGTCGCACCTGGGCAGCGTCTTTGATGTTGTCCAGAATCTGAGTAAACGGAATGGGAGTCCGTTCTATAAGGTGATAGTACTCCTCTGTTCCCGCTTCGAGCTTGGCCCAGATTTCACCCTGATTGGCGTCGAGAATTGCAAGCCCACGCTTGACGTGGTCGCGGTGGAACATACTGGCATTGGTGATCAACACCATCTTTACCTCATCGAGTCGTGCGGAGACTTTCACCTCGGCGCAAGCAGCAATGATCTCGTCGAAGTTTTTGTAGGTAGTCGGTTCACCATCGCCCGAGAAGGCAATGTCATTGAGTCGCCGCAGCTCCACGGGAGTGTCTTTGAACTTGTTGGTTCGGAAAATCTCGCCCGAGGCGACCAACTGCAAAACGTCACGCAACTCGGTGAGCAGTCCGTCCATCTCGACAAATTGTGTTTCGCTTTGACGGGTGCGGTCGACTTGGCAATAGATACAGTCGAAATTGCACACCTTGTCGGGATTGAGGTTCACTCCGATCGAGATGCCATGCGATCGTCGACTCAATACCGGGTAGACGAATCGGTTGCCTTCGAACGATCGTTCGTGCAAGGTATGGAGTTCGTGGGTCGACATTGGAACGGGTTTAGGATGGAGGGGGCAGGGGTGAGGGAGTCTCGTAGGCAAATCTCTCTATGTAGTATCCTCTATGTAGTATCATAGAGGACTCTCGCCTGCCTTGCGATATATTGAGCCGCGGCAAGCTGCAAACGGATGGCAGCTACTATTACGCACTCTCTCGATAGTCAAGATGCGCTAAACGGCGGAAGAGTTCGCAGCGATTTGAAAGTTCGTCGAAGCTACCGACATCGGCGATGCGGCCCCGATCCATCACAACGATGCGGTCGGCCAGTGCCAGAGTACTTGGTCGGTGGGTAATCATGAATACGGTTCGATCGCGGACGAATTTTTCCAGCACTTCGTGGATTAATCGCTCACTCTCGACATCGATTTGGCTAGTTGCCTCGTCAAGAATTAAGATATCGGGATCGCGCAAAATCGCCCTGGCAAGCACGATTCGCTGTCGCTGCCCACCGGAGAGCCGGTTCCCCTTGTTGCCGCAAATGGTGTCGTACCCATCGGCAAGCTTTTCAGTAATGAACTGGTGAGCGTGGGCTTTGTTTGCGGCGGCGATCACCTCCTGGCGACTCGCCCCAGGGGAACCGTAAAGAATGTTGCTGGCCACCGTGTCATTGAACAGCAGCGTCTCTTGCGTAACCATCCCCAATCGGCCGCGCAACTCGCGTAGTCTCAAATTCCGCAAATCGATTCCGTCTAGCATAACCGAGCCTGCAGCAGGATCGTAGAAACGAGCCACGAGGTTCATCAATGTCGACTTGCCACAGCCGTTGGGCCCAACGATAGCCACCGTTTCGCCGGCCATTACATCGAGTGTCACACGATCCAATACTGGTTCGTTTTCCTGGTAATTGAACGAGGCGTTTTGAAACTGCAATCTGCCTACTTTGTCGGGCAGCATCATCGGCACTGCCGGTTCGTGCAGACGTGTAGTCCGGTCGAACAACTCAAATACCCGATCACTCGCGGCAGCAGCCCGTTGTAAGTGGTTGAATACGCCAGCCAGACGTCGAACTGGATCGCTTGCCCCAGCGAGCATGGCATAGAACAAGGTCAGCATGCCGTTGGTCAGTGGCTCGTCGCTGACGCGAATCCCCAGAATGTGCGTTTCACCATTAAGTACCAAATAGCCACCGGCCATCACGACCGCCAAGATGATGCCAATGCCCATCACCTCCACGACAGGACTAGCTAGAGAATCGTAAAAGGCGATTCGCATCGATCGCTTGTAGTATTGCTTAGAAATCTGATGGAACCGACCCCGTTCGTGCGATTCCATCGTGAAGGCCTTGATGAGCTTGATCGACTCGAAGCTTTCCTCCAAATGATCGAAAACGGTGGAAAATTCTTCGGAGGCACGACGATTTGCTCGCTTTAAGGCTTTGGCCAACCAGTGAATCGCATAACCAGCAACTGGTGCGGAGATGAGCGTCAGTAGCAACAGTTGCCAACTTATGCAGGCAGCGCCAATCAAGCAGGCCATCATTTTCAACGGCTCACGTACCGCAGTGCCAAAGACGGTCATCACTCCATGAGCGATCCAATTTACCTCGGTAGTGAATCGATTGATTAGATCCCCGGTGCTAGTCGCTCGAAAAGTCACCAAGTCGAGCCGCAAACTACGGCGGTAGAATTCTTTCCGCAGTTCAAAGTCGACGACCTTACCCAAGCGAGAGGTGAGATACAGACCGGCAACGCGGAAGATGTTCTTCAAGACCGTGCCGGCAAAGAGGGCGAGGCAGATAGCCACCAAGGTGCCAAAGGCCGTGGTGGGTAACCAGCGATTGGCTGTCTCATCCGCTGTGTTGAGGGTCTCCCGCCAGGCTGTTTGAGCAGTGAGTTCGAGCCGCAGTTGTCTCATCTGGGACGATGACTTCTTGGTATCGACGGCATCCAGTTCCGCTAACTTCTGCTGGAGACCATCAATCTTGTCTTGCGACGCCGCTAGTTCCTCGTCGATCATGTCAGGAATCGACTTGCCGTGCATGACACCATCCACAACAGGCAAGACCGCTGTAATATTCCCGGCCCAGAGCAAAGCAACCACGAGCGAGCAAAAAAGCGCAGCGCAAATGGTGAACCGTTGTCGAAGTGCGAGCCGGAGCGCGCGAGCAAAGTTGCTCATGGATCGTCCTTGATCTCTGGGCATGCGGGAGAGGGGGGCGACGCTAGCGTAGGCTGCAAGATCGCGCACCCTATGCGGGTGCAGATTTGTAGCAAAACCGCCGCTAAAATCCAATAGCGGTGCGTGGAGGGCGATGTCAAAGCTCGCCCCTCCTAGCCGGAGGCACACCTGCCTCCGGAGGGCCTTGGACCGCCCACCACGGCGGGTAGACAGTGGCGGTCCGGCTAAGTTGCAAGTCGATTAGTTCTTAGGAGGGTATCGCCTCAACGCACAGTAGTGCTAGCAAGAGAGAGTCGTTTCCGATTTGTTGGATTCTGACGATTCTACCGCCGATACCAGTTCTACAGGATGACTCGTACCGGCACGCCCGCAGCGCGCCGACCCGCATATCTCACGCGTCTCCTCTCTATTCGACTCAGGGGGAAATCTGATGAAACAGCTTCTAGTGCTGGCTGCCGTCGTTTCGATGGCTGCCTCTGGCTGCGTTGGTAGCAGCCAATTCGTGAAAAAGGACAACGGACCGGCTAGCCATATTGCGCGTAGCCAAAATGCGTCGCGTCCCAATGTGATGCGGACCGCTTACCATGAAGGCCCGAGTGGGTATGACATGAACATGACGGGCGGACTGCTGTATGGCCTGCAGCCCCAGTCTGGCTGTCAAACTTGCCAGTGCCAATGTGGCTGCGACTGTTGCAGCGAAGGCTCTTGCTGTGACGGAGGTTGCTGTGGCGAATGCTCCTGTGGATGTCCTCAGGATTGCTGCTGCGATTGCAGCTGCGGCTGTGCCGACGAGTGCTGTGGGGACTGTTGTTGTGGCGACACTTGCTGCGGTGACTGCTCCGATGGTGGCTCCGGCTGCTGTATTTGCAACGCGATGGATCGAATGCGTTGCCGGATGGGTGGCGGCTGTAGCGATGAGTGTGGGGGTTGCAACGACGGTTGTGGTCCTTGCCAACGTATTGCCGGCCGTCTCGCCAGCGGAGGTTGTTGCCCGCACTCGGGTGGGTACCCCGCCAACTACAACTTCGCACCAGGTCCTCAGTCCGGGCAAACGGCTTATCCGTACTATACCACTCGGGGACCGCGCGACTTCTTGATGTGCAACCCCCAACCGTTGGGACCTTATTAAGCAAAGAGCAGGGAGCATAGAGTTCCGAGACCCGAGTCTCTAGCTCCTAGCCCCTAGCAACTAGTCAAGCGTGAAAGGATTCGCGCCATAAGCCAGTCGTCCCAGGTGCAAGGAAGCACGTCAGGCGACTGGCTTTTTTGCTGCGCTGTGTGAAAAGATCGGCCTCACCCCCGGGAACTGTTCTCTAACTGACATGACGGAGCCGGCAGTTCTAGTCACTATCTATTTGACGCCAGCTACCCGGTTCGATGACGACCGGTTTGGACGCTCCAGATTCTGTGTAATACACTCCGTAAACTCGGCAAAGGAGTGCTTGGTCGGTTTCAAAGCTGTTCCAAGAGGGATCCCCCGTGATTAGTGCCGAGTCGGGTTGAGACACTCCGCCGCTTAAATACTCAAGCTTCAGTGGAGCTTGACTTACGGCAGTTGTCAGTGCCAGGCATACGCCATCGCCGACCGGAATTGTGGCTGTCCCGCTGAAGTCGAATCCTTGCCAGCTCAGCGAGGAACTTAAATCGTTGCTGTTGGCCGAGACTGAATCGATCACCGTGCTCGAGGGCATATTACCCCCGTCTGGAGTATAGAGAGTTACCTCAAAATTTCTATTGTTAGATTCCTTGACGCAATAGAATTCGGCTCGGGTGATTCGCCAGCCGGTTGCCTCGGCTGGCAGATTGGGTTTAAAGTATTGAGCCCATTGCTTGTCGTCTAGTAGTTCATCGGTTAAACCGCTGCCTGAATAGCTTCTCAACATCGATACGGCCGACTCAGATTCCATGGTTTCAAAGGCACCAAACCCGGGAGGTGGGTCCATCGCTGGAATTGGATCGTGTTTTATTGTTGGGAACATGCGGTCTCGAATTATGCAATTACCATCGGCGATAAATACACCCCGTAGATCAGGGGATCTATCTGCAGAGGTACTGCCGTCGATTTCTAAGTTACCAGTACAATAAACGACGCCTGCCAGTGATGAGGCAAAGCTGTCATTCCAATCGCTGTCTTCGTCTCCCTGATAAGGCGTGCCCAACGGGTTAAACGAAGGCGGAAAGATCACGTATTCGGTTAGTTCTCCATCTCTGAGCTCGATGGCAAGGTCGCCTTCCACTAATAGCGATGGATAGTTTGGGTGGGCTGGCTCCCAGTTCACGTGTTGAGCGACAATCACTTTTTTTCCGGGATCCAAGTTTGTTACGACAATCGTGCCGACAATCCGACTGTCAGAAATTGAGACGTTGCTATTTCCGGCATCGATTACGTAAATCCCATTCGGATTTGTGGCGCCCCAGCTGGAATTTGGACTGAGTACCGTTTGGGCAACTATCAGCGTGCCCATCATGTTTGCTGGAGTGAGCGGAGTGCCTTGACTCTCGTAATATTCGAAGATTGGATCTGGGCTCGGCAAGATACGTTGATTGCCTGGAACAGTTTCGGTACCTACAACGGTATTGCCAGTAATCGACTGAGCCTCAACATCCGCCGTAGTGGAACCTAAATTGTTATAGTCACCGTTGGCACAGATCGGTCCGTCTTCGCAAGTGAGCGAACAACCGGTGTTCACGGTGATATCGCCGCCAGCGAGTAGGGTACAATCGAGGTCTGGTTGCTGCCACAGTTTGACTTCCAAAGTGCAAACAGCATCGCCCACCGTGCCGATTCCTTGCAGAGATCGGTTTGAACCTCCATTGGTTTTGAGTCGCCAAAAGAAGGTTCCTCCCGCACTGGCGACCGCCGGCGAAGGGTAGGGCGTATCGACAGCATAGAACGTCCGCCAATCGGAATTCGCTCTCAGTTGTGCGATCCCCAATTCGATGGCCGATTTGGCAAGCAAGCGTGCCTGGCTTGCATAAACTCCGGTAGTGGTGGATTTCAAGTGCACACGCGCCGCACGCATCCCTGCCAATGCCAAGACGCTTACGACGGTACAGGTAACCAACACAGAAAGATACAGCGAGCCTATGCGAGTTGACCGCAGAGAACTTAGGCTTGCAAGACGGTAAACTCGCTGGCCAGACTTTATCTTTGACCGGTTGCGATACATCACTCGTCCTCCGAATGGTTTGGCAACTGCACCCCATCGTGAAACGTGCTACCACTAGCTTCCAATTCGTGCGACACGAATCCCTGAATGTTGGTGTTAAGTAGAGGTCGTTCCTCGAGCGCACCCCATTTGGATCGGTAGGCAACCAGTACGATTGTTTCTGCAGTAGGATTTGTGACTGTTACTGTGATTCGTTTTACACCCTCGTCATCAGCGGTGGTTTGGGTAGGATCGTTAAGCTCAACATATGCTATGCTCACAGCTCGCGACCAACCGACATAGCCGCTGAGCACCGTGTCCGATTTATCAGCAGGTGGCGATTGGCTCCAGCCGTTGTAGTCGTCCACGTCATCCCAGTTTAGTCGAGTAGCGGCCGACTCGCCCGATTCCCTCCCATTGGTGGGCGTATCGTCAGGTTCTTCGTACTGTTGTTGCAGAATTTCCGCCATCAAATTCTCTGCGATTGCGCGAGCGCGGTGCTGATCGTGAGCAAAATTCCAAGTGCGTACGATACTACCTGTAGAGTTCATCGCACTGACCAGCATGACACCCACTAGCGGGATGCAAACAAGCACTTCCACGTGCGAGATGCCCGTGCGGCACGTCCGCCGACTGCCAAAAAGCTTGCACAACTCTGGTACTCTGCAAAGCATTAATTTGCCTCCGGTGCAATTGCGATTGTGACGGTGACAAACTGTTCCTGCTGGCTAAGCTGGAAAGTCTCTGACCCGCTGTCGCCTGCCGTGGTTAGTGTTGCGTAAGCCGCTCCACCGGAAGTCGAAGAACCGTTTGAGCTGCTACTATCCATAGTTATCGTTGTATGGTCAGTAACTCCTGCGTCGTCCGTCGTAATATAATTGCGATCAAAAGCGCCTAGTCGGAGAATCAAACAGTTGTCTACGCTCGTGCTCACGGCGGGTGAGGTGGGTGAGATGGAATTTCCTTTTGCATTCGCCGAAGCCTCGATCGGATTGCTCGTATTGTGGCCCGTAAATCGCATCATCCAGCCGTAGGCCTCGTCGCTATCGGACCACGCCACCGAGTGACTAAAGGCTTCTGGAGAATCAGCAATCTTCCACCACACGCCGAGTGATACTCTGCCTTGGTTATCTTCCGATGCATGAATCCGTGTCCAACCCGACGGATCGACGAAGGACTCTTGGCCATTAAATGCTACCGCCAGAATCAGCAGGTCTCCGGCGACGGTTCCTCCAGGTAGATCAACTGAGATCAGATTGACATCCGAGGATTCCTTCTCCTCGGTAAATTCTTCATAGACGACCGACCCGGTAGAGCTTCCGTCCCACCTGGTTCCCCACTTGCTGACGTCAAACATCGCAGGTACCGGCGCACTGCCAGCTTGCGATCGTGCAAGATAACTGAACTGGGAAGAACTTAGGTCTCTAAGGAGAATGCTCGACGTGCCGTTGAACGTCATCGATAACTCGCCATTGGGGTCGAACGAGTAGCTGATAGTCTCCTCAACGTTGTCGCCGTTTTCATCGGGAACTTTGAAAGTCACCGCATCGCTGGATCTGCTAGTGAAAATCGTAGCGCGACCCAAATCTCGCATGATATCGGCTTGGACTTCAGCAGCTTTCGATGCTCGAATGGATGCCAGTTGGGCATCGAAGACTCGAAAAGCAATGTGAAGACATGATGCCAGCCCCACCATCAACGTGGCAGCTGCTGCCATACTCACGACTAATTCGATTAAGGTGTATCCGGCTCGTCGAGTCATGGCTGCACAGTTGCCTTTCCGGTGACTCCGTCTACCAGCACTGTACGCTGTTTGTTTCCTGCGCTTACGACAATCGAACCTCCGAAGTCCGGTCGTCCGAAGCGGTTGAACCATAGCGACTTCGAAGTACCGTCAGAGCCAAACGAAACACTATCCAACAATGCGTCGTAAGGAGAGGCAGTCAGATCGACCATGTAGTTTTGTCCTGGATGGTCAAGGTGCTTCATGTTCAATAATTCATAGGAACTATTGCCGAGCGAGAACTTAACCTCTTGCGGGGTGCCGCGGACCTTCGCACGATGACCGGCCATTTCGATATCGGAGGCAATAATTTGAGCAGCCGCACGCACCCGTGAGGTAGTCATCGTGCTAGCCACTCTCGGCGAGATAGCAGCAGCCATGATGCCTACAATCAAGACAACGACAACCAGTTCAACCATCGTGAGCGCTGGGCGGGGAGTTTTCACGAGAGGTGTCCTTGAATGGTCCAATTTCGCGGGAGAAACTTGGTCCTTAGTGAGCGCTGAGTAGTTCGCTGACGTCGAAGTTCTCGTCCTTCGGGAGCGCCTGACTTTCTGCTTGTTCTTCTTCAGGTTTTCTGACCGGAAGCGGCGGACGACGATAGTTATCGCGGATACTAAGCATGTCTGGCATAATAGCGACGAATTTGTCGACGACTTCGGCATCCCACTGGGAATCGGCGCCGTCCAGCAGAATGCTGACCGCTTGCTCCCAGGGCATTCCTTTACGATAGGGACGGTCGGAGGTCATGGCGTCGAACGCATCGACAACGGCCAACAATCGGCCCTCCAAAGGAGTATTGTCTCTCATCAAACCGTCGGGATAGCCTTTGCCATCGGCACGTTCGTGGTGATGCAACACTCCCGGTAGCACGTACTCCATGGGCTCCAACTCACGAAGAATTGCCCAACCCAGGTCGGGATGCTTCATGATCTCGGCGAATTCTTCCTTAGTGAGCGAGCCAGGCTTCTTCAGGACGGAGTCGGGTAACCCAATCTTCCCAATGTCGTGCAGCAGACCTGTGAGGTAAATCTGTTTGCAGCCTTCTTGATCGTACCCCAATTCCTTGGCTAGCCTCTTGGCATATCTGGCAACACGTTCGCTATGGCCGCAAGTGTATTGGTCGCGAGATTCGATCGCAGAAACTAAAGTCCGCACGACACTTAGCATAAGTGCTTCACGTTCGTCAAATAACGTAACATTGTGAGAGTAGGAGGCCACCATTGCTGCGGTGGTACTCATGAGTGAAACCTCACAAGTCCCAAGCTCGTCGTTGCCAAGTTGCCACACTGGATGCTGGTGCTTATTGGATTGTTCTGTTTTCCGATTGATAGCCACTATCCAGCCAAATGTGATCAAGTGAGTGGAGACTGGCACAATAGCGAAGCCCTCAACGCCTTCGTACTTAGCACCGTATTCTCTGTCTTGTACGTTGTTTTCGACTATGGGTGACTCTTGCACGTTCGGGCAATAGTCTTCCGCAAGCAGGTTGACTATGTCTATATCCACACGCTGCGGGCAATTGCCACAGAACCAGGATTCGACAATTTCCGGCGTAGTCCCCCGTCGTCCATCAACAAAGTGAACGGCTTCTACTCCGGTCGACTCACCCAGGGCGGGCAAGATGTATTGCAGCAGCTTTTCGGAATTAAGCGACAGATCACCCAGTGCCAATTTATCAGCAATTGAGCGGAGAAAGACGAGTTCTTCCATATCCTCATTGAGTTGCATTAAGTAGGCGGCATTCTCTTCCTTCAGGTCTTGGATCTCGGATTGCTGCTTGATTCCCTGGATGGTGACCTGCAATAGCTCTGCTGCGAGACTTGCCTGCGAATCGTCAACCGTAGTCGTAACAAACAGACGAGTTGTGTGGCCTGCAGGCCATGGGGCCGTCAATTGACATTGGTCCCCGGCGAACGACTGCAATACAGTCTTTTGCTGTTGGCTTGCCTGCTCCAGACTGGCCAGAACCACCGAGATATCGGTTGAGCTGTTGTCTGGAACGTCCAAGGGCTCAAATTCGCCACCGGGTGCTAAATTCCAAATTCCAAAACGGGCACCGAGTGCTTGTTCCAAAGAGCTAAGGCTCTTCTTCGCGCCTTGGATGGCTGATTCGGTTTGTGATGCGATTTCTAATGCCATATCGAATTTCACTACTAAGTCTTTACTGCGAGACAACCTCAAGCGGATTACCCCAGAAAACTTAATTACTCGTAAAAGCGAGCTTTCTCCGCAGCAGGACGTTTTCCCACCAGAAAATAATAGCTTACAAGTTGCAGCTGTTGGCAATGAGAGTCCGATTGTGCCGCCTAGTGCGATCGTGCAGCTTAGAGACAGATTTCTGGCGACTCCTGAGCAGAGTTGTTTGACTCTTGTCAAATAGTACAAGCTACTTTTTCAAGAACTAATTGATCTACCTAGGTGGGTCCCATTAACGGCAGTAGGGCTCTCTGACGCATTTGAGAGCTATTGTTGCCTTTAGAGTCACGTCAAACAGAAGTTGGCCTGCAAGGGCTTACACAAATTTGAAATTTATCTGAGGTACTAAAACAATGAACAAGAAGAATTCTGCGTTCACCCTGGTTGAACTCGTCGTTGTGGTCCTGATTCTAGGAATCTTGGCCGGTGTTGCAGCTCCCAAGTTCCTCAGCACTTCGCAAACTGCGACCGACAACGGTCTGAAGCAAACACTTACGATCGTCCGTGATGCCATTGAGCTTTACACTGCGGACAACGGTGGAACACTGCCACCCTGTGCGAATGCCGCTACTAGTCTGCAGACTGCGTTGGCCCCTTACATCCGCGGACAGTTCCCAACTAGCCCTGTGGCTCCAATGACAAACACCGTCGAGGCAACAACCGTCACTCCGATTGTTGCTTCGGGAACCCCGACTCACGGTTGGAAGTACAATACCGACACAGGTGAATTCATTGCGAATACTGGCGCAACTTCGGGCGACGGAGCTACCACTTACGACGACTTCTAGGCCACAGACTTGGAAGCTGTCGATCACTGACTTGAAAGGCAATTAGGCAGTATTGATGAACGACGAACTGAAAAAAGTGTTGATAGTAGATGACAATCTTGCCCTGGCGAGGGTCATCCAGTTTGCCATGGAAGAGGCTGGCTTTGAAACTGTCACAGCCAAGAACGCCAGGATTGCGTACGAATTGGCACAAGAAACGAAGTTCGATCTGGTGATTACGGACCAGCAGATGCCCGAGATGACTGGCTTGGAACTTTGTGGGCATTTGCGATCAATGCCCGAGTACGTCGACTGTCCCATCAATTTGCTGACTGCCAAAGGATTGGAATTGGAACTACCCCGACTGCAGAAAGAACTCGGAATAAATGCAGTCTTTTCCAAGCCGTTTAGCCCCTCGGCACTTGTGAAAACAGTTCTTGACCAAATGGCAACTCCCGTTTCCTAGTCGAGTCGATTTCACTGCCGTGACCACCAACGCAAAACAAAATGTCCGCCTCTCCAACCAATCTGGGATTCCCGAGGAAAGTAGTCGCCTGCTACCTCATGTTCTCTCTAGCCATGCTCTGTTGGCTAGGTGGGGCGGTGTTGATGATTTCGCACGAAATTGTCAACAAACAATCCTGCGACTCTAGTCTTGCGAGCCTGAGAAAGACCGCTTCGGCTATCGAGATGTCGTACTTGCGACATGGTCAGCAAAACTTGCAACAGCAGGTAATCTCGGCGCATAACCAACCCTTCGTCGAATATGCCACCGTGATTGGCATCGATGGAGTCGTTCTAGCGCATAGCGACGTTTCCTTAGTCGGTTCCCCTGAAGTTAAGCCTCAGGGCAGTCTGCTAACCTGGGAAAATGTTCAGGGCATCCGGTTCACTGGGTCCGAAGGACGCCAGATACAGGAATACCATGTCCCTCTCATGGTGAACTCGAAGCAGATTGGCACCTTGAAAATTGCCTTCGGTGAGTCCAGCTTGCTGGCTACTTTGCACAAGTTGGACAAGTACGCACCACTCGTGCTTCTTATTCCGCTAGTATTCGTGGCAATTGGTGGCAAGATCCTCTGGACGATCACCAGCAGTCATGCCCAAATCGATGCTCAATTGCGGTCCCTAGCATTGCAATCTCCACACGCAAAGTTAACTCCACAAAAGCTGAAGACGCGTAGTGCCTCGGCATTAGGATGGAATCGCCTTATCGCCGCTCTCGCGGATAGCGAGAACAAAACCTCTGGCAGCGAGATCGAAAAACGACTGGCAGACGCGGCAGCCTCCCGTAATGAAAATGAAATGGCCGAGGTTCTACAAAATCTCTCCGACGGCATCGTGCTGACTGACCCTGAAGGAAAGATTACTTTTGCGAACCGCGCCATAAGTGCTTTGCTCGGCACGGACGACGAACACTCCTTGCAGGGGACAATGCTTGGCGAAAGGCTACTGGACGAACTGCCAGAACTAGATGCTTGCCCCTTGTTCGACCCGCAATGCCAAAATCGTCAGGTTGTCTCCGAGGCGCAGCGGCAGGAGGGGGATTCGCAGCGTGTCTTACGCGTTTCGCGACAACCCCTGGTAGGCGAGTCCTTCAAGGGGCTGGTGTGGTCGCTTCGAGATGTTACTCAGCAAAAACTCGCTGACCAAATGCGAGATCAATTTATCGACACCGCGACCCACGAGCTACGGACACCACTTTCGAATATCAAGGCCTACGCAGAGATGCTGGCCACAAGCAAGAACATCGAAGTCGAGCAGCAGAAGGAATTCTGTAACACGATCAATAGCGAGGTGACCCGTCTGGCCCGCTTTGTCGACGATCTGCTGAGCATTAGCAGCATGGAAGTGGGCTCGCTGTCTGCCGATCGTCAAAAGACAGATACTGCCCGATTGTTTGAGGAAGTCCTGGCCAAGGTCCAACCCCTGATGGATCAAAAAGATCAGCAGTTCGAAGTTCGATTGCCAGAAAAAATGCGTGTCTTGAATCTCGACAAAGAGAAAATGGTAGCGGTGCTAGTGAACCTGCTAGGCAACGCCGCAAAGTACACGCCCGAATCGGGCCACGTGGCGATGAAGGTGAAACTGGACGACGAATCGCTTGAGATCGCCATCGAAGATACAGGTGTTGGCATCTCTGAAGAAGAGTTACCGCATGTGTTCGACAAGTTCTTCCGTTCGTCTGACAGCCGTGTGCAAGACGAAGTTGGCACCGGCTTGGGACTCTCGCTTGCCAGAGAAGTGGTTCGCATGCACGGTGGAGATATCACTGTCGAAAGCACCCTCGACAAAGGCAGCACTTTCTTAGTCACCATTCCCTTGGAGTAACGGCAATGTTTCAAGTGGAATCTCAAGGTGCTGTAGACGTAGTAAATCTACAGGGACCTCTAATTAGCGATTCGGTTGAAGACCTAGAAAAGACTCTGGACTCGAACCTGAGCGGTGGACAGCCAATGGTTGTTCTAAATCTTACCGGTGTTCCTTTGTTGGATAGTGCTGGTCTCGATGCCTTGCTCGATGCGCGGGATCGCATCAATCACCTCGGCGGAACCGTGAAACTCTCTGGGCTTACGCCTTTGTGTGAAGAAGTCTTGCGTGTGACTAGGGTCGGAAGTCATTTTGAGTGCCATGACGGTACAAAATCAGCCGTCGGGAGCTTCATTCAATGAGCACCATCACTAATCCCACAACTTCTAACGCAGAAGGGTCCGAATCTCCGATTCGATCCTCGATGTTTGCTGCCTCCGAAACTAACACTCCACGTGGGCCTCTAGGCCAGCGATTGTTAGGTGCCGACCTTATTGACTCCGAAGAGTTAGAAGCCGCGCTGAACCATCAGTCTCAAAAGGGTCAGAAGCTTGGGGAGTCGTTGCTGGAACTTGGTTTTGCGAACGAAGACCAATTGCTGCCATTCATGGAAGCGCAATTGGGCGTCCCTGCGGTCCGGCTTCGTGAAGGAATGCTCGACCCTGCAGCGGTAAAGCTGATTCCACATAAGCTGGCTGAAGAGTTGCAGTCGTTGGCACTCTTTCGTGTTCGCGACTCTCTGATCATTGCAACAGATGAGCCACAAGATCTAGACACCATCGATCGAATCGAGCATGTCACCGGGCTGACAGTGAAACCGGTCTTTGCCTTTTCGGTGTCAATCAACCGAATGCTCAGGCGGGCTTACGAAGAAGATTTTCGTGTAGATGCCGTAACCGCAGATTTGGACGAGTCGGCTGTTGAATTGCAGATGGACAGTTCGGAAATGGACATTTCGTCCGTCCACGAACTTGTCGACGGCAGCCCAGTCATCAATCTTGTGAACTACCTGGTGTTGCAGGCGATCCGCAAGAACGCCAGCGATATTCACATCGAGCCTAGTCGAAAGTTTGGCACCGTGCGGTTTCGTATCGATGGCCAACTGGTAGAAATGCTACGTCCGCGGCGCGACATTTATCCGGCTATTATCTCCCGTATCAAGGTAATGGCCAGACTCGATATTGCCGAACAACGATTGCCGCAAGATGGTCGGTGCCAAGTGATTGCCGACGGCAAGGAAGTCGACTTGCGAGTCTCCACATTGCCGACCGTCATGGGCGAGAAGGTGGTGATTCGTGTGCTCGACAAGCAGCGGCTAACCTTTAATCTCGACGAGTTGGGGATCCTTCCAGATACGCTAGGCATCATTAAGCAATTGCTCAAGAAGCCTTACGGCTTGGTATTGGTCACTGGGCCGACCGGCAGCGGAAAAACGACGACTCTCTATTCCGCTTTGGAGCTCATCAAGTCTCCAAGCCGAAATATCGTGACGGTCGAAGACCCGGTGGAATACCAGATTGACCTTGTCAACCAAGTGCAAGCCGATGGAACACGAGGTATGAAGTTCGCCTCGGCCTTACGATCTATCCTTCGGCAAGACCCCGACGTGATTATGGTTGGTGAAATCCGCGATGCCGAGACTGCGCAGGTGGCAGTACAGGCCGCGCTAACTGGTCATCTCGTACTCAGCACGTTGCACACCAACGACAGCATTAGCGCCATTACTCGCATGTTGGATATGGAGGTGGAAAGCTACAAGCTGGCCGCCGCACTAGTAGGGGTCGTAGCTCAGCGACTGGTCAGGACGATATGCCCGAACTGTCAGACGAACTACTATCCGCCTGCCGAATACCTCCAAGCCCTCCACTATCAAGGAGACTTGCGTCGCAGTTTTTCACGCGGAGAGGGGTGTCGTGAGTGTTTCGATACAGGGTTTAAAGGACGGACGGGTATTTACGAAGTGCTACCCGCCGATGCCGAATTGCGTCGCATGATTGCAAAAAACACACCCTTGGAATCAATCAGAGATTGGTACGCAGAACAAGGCCTACCCACTTTGCTCGAGGGTGGATTGCGTTTGGCTGAGCAGGAAAAGTCGAGTTTAGAAGAAGTTGCTCGCATCGCATTCGTGGAGTAACCAAGGCCGACAAATTGCGTAGCACTCCTTCGCAATGAAAGCGAACAATAGAACAAAAAGATGAACGCTACTGAAACTGACACAATGCCGTGGATCGAAGGCAGCATTTCCGAACAGGAAATGTCTGCTAGCGATCTAATTTCCTCGGCCGACGATTCTAACTGGGATTCGTCCGATCAGGAGACGGCGGGCTGGGGTTTCGGTGGCAACTCGATTCCCAAAGATGCCCTTGCCGAGATTACTTCGCAGCTCGCGATCATGACCCGTTCTGGCGTCGATGTGGCTACCGCCTTGGGTTCCTTAGCCAGACAATGCAAAAGACCGGCCCTGGCAAACGTGCTGACTGAAGTCCACGATTCCGTGATGGCGGGGAACCCGCTTTCCAACGCTTTACGCGAACACCCAGAAGTCTTTGAAGCAACTTTTGTGGCAACAGTGGCTGCGGGCGAGGCCTCCGGAAAGATGTCGGATGTGCTCAAGCAACTGGCGGCTGTACAACGAGGAGAAATTCGCTCGCGGCGTACTCTCCGCGCGCTAATGACCTATCCAATCCTGTTGTTCGCCGTTTCCTCTTCGGTATTGGTCGCCTTGGTTCTGTTCGTCCTACCCCGATTCTCGCAGATATTTGAAGAATACGAACTAGTTCTGCCATTTGTTACTGAAGTGCTTCTCATGCTCGCGAGCGAATTACGCAGCCGTTGGTGGTTGTGGCTTCCTCTGGCTGGGTCGCTGTTAACTGGAATGTTAGTCTGGCGAAAAACAGACGGCGGGCGCCGCTCACTCGATTTGCTATGGCTCAAGATGCCAGTTGTTAGCAAGGTCTATCGCTCGCAGCTCATTGGTCGAGTATGCCGAATGTTTGGCATGATGCTCGAAAGCGGTGTCCCGCTTCTCGATGTCTTGCGGCTCACAAAAGTCGCCATGCAGAACGTCCATTACCACGAACTTGTGGAAGAAATGGAAGAGGCTGTACTCAATGGTCGCAGCCTGGGCAGTATTCTTGAGACCTCGGAGATTGTCCCTGAATCGGCCCGCGAGATGCTGATGACGGCCGAAAACACAGGAAACTTGGGTGAAGTCACCTACCTGCTGGGAGCCTACTACGAGGAAGACACCGAGGCGCGGATGCGGCAGGTCGTCGGATTGCTCGAACCGTTGATCACAATCGGAATGGGCGCCCTGGTGGCCATCGTTGTACTGGCTGTGATGTTGCCTGTGTTCGACCTCTCCACTTTGGCTAACCGATGAGGGACCTACCAACGAGATTGTCATGCTAGGAATTCAGCGAAAAAAAACTGGTTGGATCGGTATCGACGTTGGCACGTCGCACGTGAAGGTTGCGCAGGTGGTTCAGTCGAACAAGCGCTGGGAACTTGCAGCAGCGGCCATTGTTCCCCGCACTATGGGCTGGGACTTCACATCAGCAGATTCGGGCAAGTACATCGGATCGAGTGAAGAAATGGCCACCGCCGCAGATTTACGCCGCGATCTCCTGGGAAAGAACGTTGCTGCGGCTCTCCCAATGAGTATCTGTCGAACACATCAAGTCGACGGGGCATTAGACACTGCAGCCAACCGCCAAGGCAAACTTCGACAATTGGTCGAAGCAGCAACCTGCCAACCAGCGGCGCACTTGCAATGTGCCGCTTGGCATGCGGAGACACCCGAGAAAGGCACATCGCCCTTAAAGACGAACATCATCTCTGCACCCCAAATATGGACAGACAATCTGGCCCAAGAAATATCGAGCCTGGGCTGGAATTGCCGAACGATCGACGGTGCTCCACTGGCTCTCGCCAGAGCAGTATCGATGGTACTGCCTCGCAAGAGCAAGGAAACCTGGGCCGCTCTCGACTGGGGATACACCCAGGCAACTGTTTGTATCGTGCATAACCGACGTCCCGTTTATGTTCGGCCTCTCAAGAATTGTGGATTCAAGCAGGTTCTACAGTCGATCACCTCGGAACTCGACATCGATGAGAAACAAGCAGTGCAACTACTAGAAGAACATGATCTCTCGACAGCGAACCGCGACCAACGAGCTCAAGTGATCTTGGATTCGATTTCTGGCCCAATCGAAAAGCTGGAATTCGAAATCCAGCGGACTATGTCGCATCTGCAAACCCAGCGACGCCAGATTATTCCCCAAGGCGTCTTTATGTTTGGGGGCGGATCGGCCGTCAATGGAATCGCGCCGCTGCTAACCGAAAGACTTGGTCTGGAACATCGACGTTGGCAGTTCGGCAACGGGCAACAGACCGACAACTTGGTGGATGCCAACTGGACCCATTTACTGGGCCCGGCAATTGCTCTTTCCGCTCTAGCGTGGGAGAAACGATGAATACCTACGTCAATTTAATGAGTCAACGGGCACTCGATCGGCAGTGTTATCACACTCGGCTCGGCCAGTGGTCAAAGATCCTTGCCCTTACGATTATCGCACTTGCAGTGCATGGTGCTACTATTTGGTGGCCAGCCCGCAACGACAGAATCCAACTGGAAGCGCTCGAAGCACAATACACTCCTGTCCGAGCAGCCAAGGCGGAGATCACAAAACTCACCAGTCGGATCTCTACCACCCGAACAGATTACGAGCTTGAGCTTGCGATTTCGACAGATACGCCGGCATCTACTCTCTTGGCTATCGTAGGCAGTGCCGCTGAGGCGACTCATGGCCGGGTATTTCTCGAAGACATTACCTATCGCCAGCAAGGTCCGCTGGCCTCCAATCCCCCGGAAGAGCAGATGTCTGTGTCAGGAATTGGCATCGACACCAGCGCCGTCGGGCTATTCGTACAACAGCTCCGATCTTCGATGCCATTTGCAGATATCCAAGTTCGCAACACCGAGACGATCGTCGTCAATCGGCAACCGATGCAGTCCTTTCGCATCGATTGCGTCCTGTAACACCAAGTAAACGGAAATGAAGAACAGCACACACAACAATCGACCTGTCTCGCTGGGGCTGGTGTTGCATGGCATCGGTCTTGCTCTTTTGGCAATTGCCGTTGGTTCCTACTACTACTTCGCATATGGCACGGTGCAGGACCAGCAAGCTTCTGATTTGCAGCGCATCGAACAGTTGGCAAATTTTCTGCAACGTTCGGGACCCGTTAGCATACTGCATCACCAACTACAAAAAGATGTAGCAAAACTAGATGCCAAAGGCGAGAAGATTCGCACTCGACTTTCCCAACCATTGAACGGTGAGGAACTTACAAAAACGCTTCACAGCATTGCGGCGGTCAGTGGACTGGAAATTTCACAGCTCACCATGGAAAAGCCAACCTTGGTAGCGACCCATCGTCAAAGCGATGTGCAGCTACACTGCACCGGCAGTTATGCAAGCATGTGTTTGTTCTTAGAGGGCCTCTCCGAGTCTAGATGGATTGCCGACGTTACCCAATTGACCGTGAGCAACAGTGAAGAAGGCCAAGAACACAAGATGCTAGCAACATTGACGGTATATTATGACCGCATCCTGACCGATTCCAATAAGACGTAACAGTTAGAGCGATAAAAATGACGATCAAGAAGAAGCAGAATAAGGCTGGAGTTACGCGCTCGCAGCTAGCACTTATTGGCGTGCTGGTGGCTGTGTTGGCCATTGTGATCGTCGTGCAGCTACCAGACTCGCAGCATGGGCCATCACCTGTGGCAGCAAGTGAGCCTAACGGCACGTCAAGCTCAGACCTAGATGTAAGTATCCAAACACAAGAAGGAAGACTCAAGGAAGAGGCTGATAAGCGGGCTGAACGTGAGTGGCCTCAATTCAGTACCGAGCAAATCGTTCGCCTTGATCCTCTTTCGACGCCGGATTGGTACAAGAACATTTTAGAAGTGGAAGTGCAAAGAGAGAACTCGAACATCGTCGCAGAAACTGAGCACGATCTGCAATTAGATGAGATGCAAGACGAGGGCACCGGCATTGTTTTGATTACAGGTTCAGAGCGAATTGCCAAAGTCGGCGACACTCATGTTCGAGTTGGAGACAAGATTGATGGCTATGAAGTGAGCAACATTACTTCGCAAGGTGTGATTTTAACTAAATCGAAATCACGCTAAACGAGGTTCGTGAGCAATACATGCGGCAAGTAAACTCAGTGCAAGGAAGCATGAGGCGGGAACCATCGGCACGATGCCGAGTTTGGTTGGCGCTCTTACTATGCCTCGAGCTTTCGTGCGTTTCTCCAGCCACCGCTCAACCTGTGTTACCGCCGCCAAACTCTCAGGCACAATCTTCTCCGGTTGCGACAAATACCGCGGGATCTTCGGGATTCTCGCCCAGTTCGGTCGTCGACACGCTGAGAAACACCTTAGGAAATGCCGTCGGTGAAGCGCTGCCAGTGCAGGTGCAACCACCAAAACCAGCTGATCAACAAGTCATTCCACTGGTAACTCCCGAGCAGTTGGGGGATGCGGTCATCGAACACCACGAGGGAGACATTTCTTTGATGGTACGTGATGCTTCGCTCCGGCAAGTTGTCGGCCTGATAGCCGAGACACAGAACCTAAACCTCGTCTTTGCCGCGACTGCGGAAACGCCTGTTACGGCGTCTTTCGATCGTGTTCCCTGGCAACAGGTGCTTGACGCATTACTCTCGGCGTCCGGTCACACTTGGACGAGCACCAATGGCGTTATCATGATCACCAGCATGGAAAATGCCGATTCGTTTTCGCCAAGTGCAGGGGGTCGTCACGTTGAAGTCCTAGAACTCGACTTTGCATCGGCCGCAGACATCGATCAAGCAGTCAAAGGGTTGCTATCCCCAGGTGGCAAATCATGGGTATTAGAAACCTCTTCCAGCGATAACCGACGCACACGCGAAGCAGTCGTCGTCGTCGACTATCCGGGCAACATGGCCCAAATTCAAGACTACGTTTGCCAAGCCGATCAACCGCCGCGGCAGGTGCTGATCGAAGCCAACATCCTGCAGATCGAACTAGATAGCGATTGCCGCAGCGGCGTGAACCTCGATGCCCTCAGTGTCTCGGCTTCTGGAAACGACTTCAACCTCCGCACAGTGGGTCTCGCCAATTCAGCCAATACTTCCGCTTTCTTTCTGGAAGCGACCGGTGGTGCGATCCAAAGCTTGGTAGAACTCCTCCAAAACACAACCGATGCCAAGACGCTCGCTTCACCCAAAGTTCTCGCTGTTAGTGGTCAGCAAGCACGCATGCAAGTGGGCGAACAACTTGGCTTTCGTGTGGTTACCACAACACAGACAAGCACACTTGAGGAAATACAGTTTCTAGATGTTGGTGTTGTACTAACTGTTACTCCACGCATCACGCGCGACGGTCGCGTATTGATGCGGATCAAGCCAGAAGTGTCCACCGGCCAGGTGAGTCCCGAGACAGGTTTGCCCTCCGAAGAAACGACCGAAGTGGAGACCGATATTATCCTCTCCGACGGCCAGGGCATGGTGATTGGTGGTTTGATCCAAGAGCAAGACAGTAACATCCAAACCAAGATCCCCTGGCTGGGCGACCTGCCTTATGTAGGTGTTATTTTCCAACGACGTGTCATCGAGAAGAAACGCTCTGAAATCATTGTCACACTCGTACCTCATATTCAGCCTTATACACCGATTATCAACGAACGCGAATCGCACAAGCTAATGCGTACATTGGAACCACTGACGAGGGGAGCTTTGGATATTAATCCCCGTCCCTACGAAGCACGTTTGCCAGATACCTTTCGTAATCCACGCCGCCCCAGATATGGATTATTGCACCGTCTGCCGCCAACGGCCGAGGACACCGGCTGTTATCCAGCCTCCTACTCACCCTATGGATTTCCCTTCGAAGCCACGCCAAGTCACGAGCATTCCGTAGTTGCTCCGAACCCCACCAACTAAATCTGAGCAGTTGATACCATGGTAGATCGATTGAATGTACCGGATGATTTGAACTCCCTTCTCGAGAAGCGTGAGAAAGAGCGTCGACAAGAATCGCAGCAAGCGGATTCTACGCCGCCTCAGACAGAACGCCGCAGTGGCGAGGATCGTCGAGCTCCCGACGGCGAGCAAGCTTCTACCGACGAGACCTAACGTCTCTGATTTCGCCACACCCGACGATAGATTCCCGGTGGATCTGTACTTAGGTGCCGCGTGCGATGCGTGATTTCGTCTCGGAAGAATCGGCTACCTTCGAACATCTGGAGTCTGTCTTTGAAGGGACTGAACTCCCAAAGTGGCACAGGGACGGTCGCGGAGTAGTTGCCCTCGCCAAAAACACCCAGCCGCACATTGAGTTGAGCGTCCGGTCGGAGCTCGTCATCGAACTCCGGTCCAAAGCCGCGACGGAATCGCAAGGCATAGATCGCCAGTCCGTCGACGAAGTCGTGTTCAGAGACTGGCTGACTCCACTGCTGAAGGTTCTCAAACCGAATTCTGCCGGAATAGTGCTCGTTGCGTTCACCTTGCAGCCGCACGTACAAATTGCCACGCACGGGAACTTCGTGGCCGTAGGCATCGATCGCAGCGATCACAATCTCGTAGCCATCGGGTTCGGCGGTGCGATCCAGATTCACCAATCTTGCATCAACCTCCAGGCTGGTAATTCGCCCCCGTCGCTGAGCCGGTGGGGCGGGTGGGATCAAACGCGGGAGTGGACCAAATTCGACCAGCAGACCCGCGTCTGGCACCGATATCAATTCGTTTGCGCCATCGGATAGCTCATCAATCTCAACTGACTTGCCATCGACCTCAGCCGAGGAGATATCGTTCCAGCTGACACGACTTGTGAGAATGATGCCTTCCTCTTCGTGACGAAGCCACAAAGCCTGATCGGAAGTACGGCTATCTACCTGGCCGGAAAATGCACGGCCATCACCGGTCTGCACGCTGACTTCCGCAAGGGCATGAGCAGACGAAAATAGCATCGCCATGCATCCAAGAAGAGCTGTTCGCACGTATTGAATTGAAGGAGTCATTAACTCCTATTTTCTCATCCCGAAAATCCGATTGCCAGCAAATTACATCTCTGCGAGCGTCTCAGAAGGCTCCGGCGGTTCTCCATATAAGGGAAAAACTGTTTAGTTTGCCCGGAGTACACGCTAATAGCGACTAGCCCGGTTACAGCAGCTATGCGGCTAAATGGAGGCTAATGACTTCCGGTGACACGTTTCGTCACCGTTTGAGAGTTTCTATTCTCGCTTTCTCATTCCATAATAGAGACTTGTTTGCTAGGTTGAATAACTCTGCACAAGTTTCCACAGAGCAAGGCGGCTCTTCCAAAACTACTAAAGCTTTCGTGGCTGGATTCGTATCTGCTGGGGGCACTTTATGGCATTGCGTACAGACATTAGCAAGAAACATCTTCTGCGGCTCTCAGCCGTAGCGTTAGTCCTGCTCGGGTTCGCCGGTTGGTCCTACTACGACGGAAAGTATGCCTACCCGGAACAGCAAGCGCGTGCCGAGGCTTATGCAGATCTGGAAGTGGTGGAAGAACTGGAGCGTTGGCCCGAGGTTGCTGCTGAGAACGGTTGGGAACCTTACGATCCCGGCGAGCCCAAAAGCGACGCTGACATTCAAGTCCAGTTCTATATGGTTGGCATCGCTGGCATTCCCGGACTGTTAGTCTTGATCAATGTGCTCCGTTCCCTCGGACGCTGGATTGAACTCGACGACAAGCAACTCCGCAGCAGTCGTGGTGAGGAAGTACCGCTCGATAAGATCACCAAGATCGATAAGAAGAAGTGGGACAAGAAGGGAATCGCCAAGCTCCACTATGAAGCGGATGGCAATGAGAAGAAATTCACGCTCGACGATTTTATCTACGAGCGGCCTACTACTGACGAAATCCTCCGTCTTGTCGAGGAACGCGTTGGCCACGACAAAATCGTCAATGGCAAGCCCGAGCCATCACCCAAACCGCAAGCTCCGGCACAACCGGCCGAGCAACCTACGGCCTAAATGCCTAGGCGTGAGATTTGAATCTAACCATTCCTTAGCCAAATCTGAGGACTGTGTAACTCGAATTGCTCCGGTAGCCCATCGGACTACAATAGAAAGGGTAAGGCTACTGCCTTGCCACGGCTTCGGTTACCTCATGCTCCCTGCCTCCGATTATGCAGCTAACGCGCATCGGCCCATTTGCCCTTGAAGAAACGCTCGACGGCGAGTCGGAGGGCAATATTCTGCGGGGGATTCATGTCGAACGACAACTGACGATGGCCGTCAAATTGCTATCTAAAGACATAGTCAACCGCCCCATGCGCGGTAGCACTTTTGCAGACGACTTTAAGACACTGCAAAAAATGCAACACCCTGGCATCGTTCGCTACTACGGTGGTGCCATTGAAAATGGCCAACCCTATCTCGCCCTGGAGTTGGTCGAGGGAGAATCGCTCCGCAAGCGGCTCGACCGTCGTGGCCGTCTGCCCTGGGAAGTGACTGTCGACCTAGCCGATGAAATCTGCGTTGCGCTACACCACGCCCATGCACGGGGGATCGTTCACCAGCGACTCACGCCCACGCGGATTCTATTTACCGACACGGATCAAGCCAAACTGACTGGCTTTGACTGCTCATGGGCAGATCGGGACGACGTCCTGGGTTTGCGTTGCCCCATGGAGATTGCTCACTATATATCTCCGGAGGTCTTCAAAGGCAAACAGTCGGCATCGTCCCCGCAGGGAGATCTGTTTAGCCTGGGTGTCATTCTCTATGAGTGTTTGACGGGCGAATTGCCTTGGAACGCCAATTCTCCGAGTGAGCTCGTCATGACGCGGCGAGATACCCCCGTCCCACGCGTATCGACCCACGTACTCGACTGCCCGGTGTGGCTTGATGTTTTGGTGGAAAAACTGTTGCAGGTGAAACGAAAGAATCGCTTCACCTCGGCAGAAGAAACGCACCGGGCCATCGTGAATGCCAAACGCAAGGTTGCCAGCGGGGCAGGGGCCACGCAGCAGGCGTTTTCGGGCCAAAAAGGGACGCTCGCCGTCGCCCAGGATCGTGCCGAAGTCAAGCGACTCAAAAAACGACGAACTAAGAAACGCGACACGAGTCCTTTTTACGAGCGTGTTTGGTTTCTTGCCTTGAGCTTGATAGCCGTAATTGGAGTGGGAGCCTGGATCCTTTGGCCGCCAACGGAAGACGCACTGTTCTCCTATGCCAAACCTTTGATGGAGTCGGATAGTTCCCTCGATTGGACGCGTGCCGAGGAACTCTATTTAGAGTCGTTCCGGGAGCGATTTCCAGAAAGCAAGTATGCCGACGAATTGGAAGAGTTTGACAACAAAGTAGCTATCAATCGAGCTGAAAAGCGGCTCAACAAAAACGAACGACTTCGGCGTGCCCCCGACTCGGAAGCCGAGCGGCAGTTTGGCGAGGCGAGGAGCCTAGAGCGTTTTGGCGATCGGTTTTCAGCCTGGGACAAGTACAAAGCGCTAGTCAACCTTTTTAAGGCTAGCGACGACAAGTACGACCAGGCGTTCGTAGCACTGGCCCGACGTCAGATGGACCGCATCGAGGAAAGCCAGGGGGAAGAAGGTTCGCAGCTAGAATTTTTGGAAGAGAAGCTTGCTCACGCTACAGGCTTGATCGACTCGGGGAACCTGATGGAAGCGAGAATCGTATTGGAGGGCCTCGTCGAGCTTTACGACAAGAACCTGGAGCTTCGCCCGATTGTGCTGCGGGCCAAGGACGAACTGCGGCGGCTGGACCTTTCAGTCAAGTAAGCTCCACTGAAGTGAGCGATACGGAGTGACTGTTGCGGTCCGATTCTCTTCCCCAATCCTTAGCCTCTGGGCCGTCGTCCTAGCTCCTATTTCACTATAACCCTAGCTCTCAATTCACTATATTTCGAGGATTGGAACCGTTGTGGCTGGGGGCGCCGAGGGCTATAATCGCGTGTTTGCCATTTTGCCATCCCACCCAATCTACCACAGCTACTCGCCGCTGTTTGGAAACCGCCTATGCGATTCTGCCTTCTGGATCGGATTTGCTCCTATGAGCCCGACACTGAATTGACAGCGGTCAAGAATGTTTCGCTTGCCGAGGAGTATCTGGGGGATCACTTTCCCGAGTTTCCGGTGCTACCTGGAGTATTCATGCTCGAGGCCGCCACGCAGTCGTGTGCCTGGCTGATTCGGCTCAGTGAAGATTTTGCCCACAACATTGTCGTGCTCCAAGAAGCACGTGCGATCAAGTATGCCGACTTTGTGACACCTGGACACCAGTTAGTCATCAAAGTGCAGCAAACCAAGAGTGATGATCGATTGACCCACTTTCGCTTTACTGGCGAGGTGGAAGATCGCATTTCGGTGAGCGGTCGTCTGGTTCTGGAACGTTACAATTTGGGCGATACCGACCCACGGCAAGCCGAACTTGATCAACGGATGATCGAACTTCAAAAACAACAAGCAAAACTACTAACCTATGGCATCGATGCACCAGTCGGTGTTGCTTAGGCATAATTGACAGAATTACAAAAAGTAAGCGGAGGTTTGAATCACCATGCCAACTGATGAACAAATTTTTACGAAAGTACAGGAAGCCTTGGTCGATGCTCTCGGCGTAGACGACGACGAAGTCACCCCAGAAGCCACCTTGCAGGGTGATCTCGATGCCGAATCGATTGATTTTCTCGATATCGTGTTTCGTCTGGAGAAGGCTTTTGATATTAAGATCGAACGTGGCGAATTGTTTCCCGAGGATATTCTCACCAATTCCGACTATGTTGAAGGCGGCAAAGTGAACGATGCCGGCCTTGAACAACTCAAAGAGCGGATGCCGTTTGCCGATCTCAGCAAGTTTGAGTCCGATCGATCCGTGCAGAATTTGGGGCAACAGCTGACAGTGAAAGACATGTGCAGCTTTGTCTCTCACAAGTTGGCGGCACAACAATCCTAGCCGGTTCGACGAACCCTATTCTTTGAGGATTGCGAGATATGCGTTGGTTCTGGATTGATCAATTCACAGAATTCGTCAGCGGCTCCCATGCCGTGGCCGTGAAGAATGTCTCGCTCTCTGAAGAGCATATGCACGATCACATGCTCGGTTATCCGATCATGCCCAATTCGTTGGTGGCCGAAGGCATGGCCCAGGCGGGTGGCTTGCTGGTTAGTGAGAAATATGGTTTTGGCGAACTTGTTGTGCTCGGAAAACTCTCCAAGGCTAAGTTCCACTGCCAGGTTCGGCCGGGCGACACCCTCACCTATCGGGTGCGGGTCGACACGATCCGCAACGATGGCGCAGCCGTTTCTGCTACTGCGCACATCGGCGAGCGTCTGCACGCTGAATCGCTGTTGTTTTTTGCCCGTTTGGGCGATGCCAACGAAGCTCTTCAAGGACAACGGCTGTTTCGGCCGCGTGATCTTCGTCATTGGCTTACGCTTGTACGGCTTTTCGAAGTCGGAGTCCACGAGGACGGCTCGCCACTGGAAGAAAAGGATTATCCCTTAGTAGAGACGGCCGACGGACAGCCGGCATAGAAATGATGACCAATTCACAAATGACCCGTGAAGAGCGAAAAGTCGTCCTTGGCCAAATCTTCTTTTTGGTTGTTAGGTCCTTGGGCATTGGTCATTCCACGAAGGAGCAATTGCCATGCGACGTCGTGTAGTCGTCACTGGTATCGGATGTGTCACTCCGCTGGGCACCACGGTCGACCAGTTGTGGGATAACCTACTTGCCGCCAAAAGCGGCGTAGGGCGCATCACGCTATTTGATGCGAGTAGCTTTCCCACAAATATCGCGGCGGAAGTTCGCGATTGGTCTATTGCCGAAGTTGGCGAAGATGCCGAGGTGTGGAAAGATCGTAGCCGCCACACCTGCTTTTCTGCAGGTGCTGCTCGGCAAGCCGTCGATGATTCCGGCGTACTCGGCAGCGTGGAACCCACCAAGTTTGGCGTTTATTTGGGTGCCGGCGAAGGAGGGCAAGATTTCTACCGCTTTTCGCAAATGATGACAGCCGCCGTCCAAACCGGCGAGCTCAGTACTAAGTCATTCGTCGAAGCGGGCATGAAGATCCTCGATCCACAGGCAGAGCTCGAACAGGAGCCAAACATGCCAGCCGGGTACTTGGCGGGTATGTTCGACGCCCAGGGACCCAATGTCAATTGTTTGACCGCCTGTGCCGCCAGCAGCCAGGCTATTGGCGAGGCCACCGAAATTGTCCGTCGCGGTGAGGCGGACGTCATGCTTTCCGGCGGCGCGCACAGCATGATCCATCCTTTCGGCGTTACTGGCTTCAATCTTCTTACAGCACTAAGCGAAGAAAACGACGAGCCCGAGAAAGCCTCGCGTCCTTTCGACTTGAATCGAAACGGTTTCGTCCTGGGAGAAGGTGCTTCGATGTTGGTGTTAGAAGGCATGGAACATGCCCAGGCACGCGGCGCCCAAATCTATGGTGAAATCTTGGGCTACGGCACTACCGCCGACGCGTTCCGAATTACCGATACCCATCCTGAGGGAAGGGGGGCCACGAGTTGCCTGCAAATGGCACTCGCTGACGCGGGGCGGAATACCGACCAGATCGACTACATCAATGCCCACGGCACCAGTACCACGGTCAATGACAAAGTAGAGTCGCTTGCCATTCGCAAAGCGTTTGGCGACCAGGCCGATTCGATCCCCGTCTCCAGCACCAAGAGCATGACGGGGCACCTCATCGCCGCGGCAGGGGCGACCGAAGCCATCGTTTGCCTAAAGACGCTCAAGCACAACATCGTGCCCCCAACGATCAACTACGAAACACCCGATCCTGCGTGCGACCTCGACTACGTTCCGAACGAGGCCCGCGAGCATAAGTGCAGCACAGTACTCTCTAATAGTTTCGGTTTCGGCGGCCAGAACATCACGCTGGTCCTAGGCGAAGTTTAGGGGCTGCTCTTGCCTCAACACATTGCTCAACTAAGCCTGTTAGTCCGCGACTACGACGAAGCGATTGAATTCTACACCGAGAAGCTCGGCTTCGTGCTGCTGGAAGATACTCCGCTTAATGACGAAAAACGCTGGGTGAGGGTCGGTCCCGAAATTGGAGAATGCAATCTGCTCTTGGCTAAAGCAGATTCGGCCGGTCAACGAAACTGCGTCGGCGATCAAACAGGAGGCCGCGTATTTCTCTTCCTGGAAACCAGTTCGTTCTGGGACGACTACCGAGACATGAAAGCCCGCGGCGTAACTTTTCTTGAAGAGCCAAGAGAAGAATCCTACGGAACGGTAGCCGTCTTTGCTGACCTTTACGGCAACAAGTGGGATCTCATCGAATCAAGCATAACGGTGCGATGATTATCTGCGTCTACGCCAGCCAAAGGCACATAGACCGAAGGTTGCCAGTGCAATAGTCCCTGGCTCTGGTACTGACGAAAGTGGCCCAGTAGGGGAACTGCCCGTGAAATTCTGCTGCCAGATCAGGAAATCCTCGCCATCAGTAACGCCATCGCCATTCGCGTCGCCGCCAGCGTTCGACGCGTAGCTCGATTCCCATGTGGACAGATCGTCGCCATCGACATCGCCATCGGTATCAAAGTCAGCCGGATCGAAAGCCTGTGAAATCACTGACCAACCAATGTCTTCGAGTGCCGCGACATCAACGTTCGTTAATTCAAATCTTCTTCGATTGGGAAAGCTAAAATTGGCAATTGGCTCCATAAGCAAGTCCTGCAAATTACCTAGTCCCACAGTACCGACCGTAATAGGGTTACCTCCAGAAAAAATCTTCGAATCGTAAGCGCCATCATCCCAGTGATTATTTCCACCCCCTTCAACATTCAAGCTTGTGAGCGAGGTACCGTTGTCCGCATTGTAGGCAGCTAGAGTGTTCGGTCCAACAAAGGTGCTGCCTGACATCTGGGCTTCCCAATCGTTCCAACTGGTACTCAAACCCAATACGTGACCAATCTCATGCAGCGCAATAGAATAGAAATCGGTCGTTCCTGAACTCGATGCAACCGTGTGATCAAAGTGCCAATTCACGCCACCATCGTTATCGAACGTAATAGCTCCACCCCACACAGGCAAATCGCCGAAGCTGCTACCTGTGCGGAATCCGCGATTGAGGACAGAGCTGTCATCATTAAAGACGCTTGTAAAGTTCAAGCCGGTTCCAGTACCACCAACTCCCGAAGAGCTTAACGAGCGACCTGCAGCATAAAGAACCCACTCGTCTGCAGCCAGCGACCAAGGCCCACGATATTCGTCAGCTGCGTTATTGGGATCACCTGCGAGTGAATCAGAGGCTTGACCATTGGCCCCACTTACTTGCCAACCGCCTCCATCTCCAGGATGAGTGAATCCAATTCGTGCATCGGTAAAGTCATCGTTAAAGTTTGCTGGTAGAAGAGATGTCGTGATGATGGAGCTAAAGCGCGCGGCCGCTGCTTCTAACGCAGCCCTGGCTTGCTGGCCATCGGTGGTTGCTGGATCAAAAAAGTCGTTGCTGTCGTAGCGATAGTCAACAGTAATATCAATGGCTGTAGCCAATTGATGGCAGACGGAAAAGCTGAAAGCGATTCCAATTAACGATACAGCTATAGCATGTGCGGAGCGAATCATAACCTTGTCTCCTGAGAATGTTCCGGATTCCGTGGAAGAGTCGCGTATCTTGGCTCAAATAGCTGGGAATTGCAACCTACACAGAACGTTTTGATAATCTGGGGCATCCAACACTTTGGCGAACGTTTTTAACAAGAACATGTAAGATTGGTCCTATAAAGAAGATAGGGCACTCACTCTCTTGAAAGAGTCGTATGGAGATTCGCAACAAAACGCAGCACCGCCCGCGCTTCTCGCTAGCAACTCTGCTAGGGGTGATGGCCTACGCCTCTTTCAGTGTGCCGATTGTCGCCGCGATTTGCGCTGATGCTTGGCACAATCCAAGTTGGACATTGACCACTCTGCTGGTGATGTTCCCCTTCTTGTTGCCGAGCCTGGTGACGGCGGTAGTGCTGTGGCAAGGAATGATCGAAAGTATTTCCCGCACAAAGTGATTCCGATCTTTCACAAACTAGGGTTTTGTAGCTCTGGTGGTGCGATGGAAAACTTGCCCAACTTGACATGAACTGAGCGTCGGCGTAGCTTAGACCCTAGGAGCATGGGGTTTTAGGCTCCTTGGAATATAGAAGGGCTTCTCTGGACCACGCTCTGTGGTCCGTGTGGCAGTGGCTTACTAAAAGTTGCTGTGTGCGTCCTCTGAGAGCGGCGCGATTAGTTTCGATACCCTAGCGCACATCAGGTGCGTGAATTAATACTTGTATACCTTTCTATTTCATAGGCCGTGATTGCGGCACTCACTTTGTACTAGGACTAACTATATGTTCCAAAAGATTTTGGTTGCAGCCATGCTCTGCGCATGTTTTGCTAGCATGGGCAGTGCCGATGAAGTGCCGCTTGGTGGTTTTATTCCCTTCGTAGGCATCGGTTTGACCGATGAATTCGAATCTCAAGATGACGATCTGCAGTTTTTTGTTGCCGACCCACAAACCACGCAGGTTGGAACTCCCTTGGGTTCAGGTTTCCACGATATTGCTTTGCTCGACTCAGGCGCTGCGGTTCACATTATTACCCAGTCTGCTGCCAGCAATAGCGGGTTTGATGTCGCGGCAGAAGGCTTTGGTGGTATCAATCAGCAAGAGATTTTCGGAGCCACCGGCGGTTCGATCTTCATGACTATTGACGATCCCCTAGGGATCTACGCTGCTGGCTTAGGAGACCGAGTTAGCGCTGGCGCCAGTTTGGAAATGGATCCCAACGACTTTCGTGGGCAGTCGAGTGTTTCGATCTTAGAGGCAGGTTCCGATTGGGAATTACCAAATATTGTCGGGCTTCCCCTAGTTGCCCAGCATGGAGTCAAGATTCTTAATAGTCAGCCACAGATTTTTCAGCACCAGGGTCGTACGATGCGCACTCCCCAGGTCGAGTTCTTCGATCTTGGTCAAGGAGATCAACAGGGAATCAACCGATACACGAATCTGAACCTCGAGCCTTCCGACTCTTTTCTGCAAGGCCCCTTTTATGTGTTTGACATAGCGAATGTGCTCGCCGGAGAGCCTCTGCATGAGAATCCTTCCACTCCCACCGTGATTGCCAATGGCGGACTCTTTTTAGAAGTGGACGTCGAAAACAACGGCACATCGACTCAAAATATCGAGTTTCTTTTCGATACGGGTGCCGATGTGACTGTCGTCTCTGAGTTCACAGCTCTCGATATGGGAATCGATGTGGGACTGGATGAGCCAGATTTTCTGGTCGAGGTCGAAGGAGCGGGCGGCGTGGCCGGTGGTGTACCGGGATACTATGTCGAGGAAATGGAAATCGATGCCGTCGGCGGTTCGCTTACTTTAGAAAACGTGCCCGTGGTGGTACTGAATGTCCCCGACCCTATTAGTCCCGCCAATATCATCGACGCCATCATCGGTATGCACGTGTTTGCGGGGCGAGACATTGTGATCGACGCGGCTCCGGCGGCAACAGTCCCCAGCTCCAACGGCCCGGCACTCTACATCAGCGATCCAGTGACGGAAAAGCATCAGTGGTCGACCACTTCGGCAATTGGCAACTGGGCAACGGGCGTCAACTGGACTACGCCCGGGTCACCCGGTTCTCTTTGGATTGCAGAAGCTCGGAACGTATCGGGTAGCGACCAAAATGCTACGGTGGTCATTAATTCCACGATATTTCAACTTGCAGTCTCTGGCGATCCCGGGGCACGAATGACAGTCGAAGTGACTGCCGGAGCCACACTTACCACATTTGGCGAAACTTTGATTGAAGCAGACGGCGAAGTTTGGCTCAACAACGGTACGCTCGATTCGCAAGTGGTGAACATCGAAGGAGGTACTCTCGCGGGCAATGGCACTATCTTTGTTGGCACCGGCCCTATTAGTGGTGTGGTGCGCAATCTAGGTGGCCGGATCGAACCTGACGGGCTCCTCACAGTTACGGGAGACCTTTCTAATCTGGAAGACGCCACGATTGCGATCGATCTGTTCGACGGCGGCAACGACTTGATCGATGTTTCGCGTAACATCTTCCTCGATGGCACGCTCGAAGTTTCGCTGGATCCCAATTTCACGCCGATCGTGGGGCAGCAATTCACATTGTTCACCTTCGGCGACTTTGCCAGTTTAGACTTTGCAAACACCATCCTGCCTTTGGGATTCAATTGGAATTTATTTATCGATGGAGTCACAGATTCAATCATTCTAGAGGCTGCTTCCATCGCGACGATTCCAGGCGATTTCGACGCCAATGGATTTGTCGATCACCAAGACCTTGCAACCTGGGAAGCTGGCTATGGCCCAGGCGGTTACACGGGCCTCGATTTTCTCGTCTGGCAGCAAAACTTAGGCGCAGGCACTCCACCTACCTTGGCGACCGCAGTGCCCGAACCGACAACCTTGCTGATCTTACTAAGCACGGCATTAAGTTGTTGCGGCAGAATCCGTAAGAAATGAACTCCTGCTTGAATGAACGATTGAGCTAGGTATTCTATTAGCTGATGTTCAAACTCAGGCTGGAGTATTTCCATGGATTTTTCAAAAGGCGCAGTTTGCCGTTTAGCGGTCTTATTGCTTCTTGCTTATTCAATGACTTTCGCAGCTTCTACTGCCGCAGAGGAAATTCCCTTGTGGTCGGAGGGCGAGGTGCCCATTCCTGAGGAAAACTCAGAGGGCAAAATACCGGGTCCAGAGAAAGTGGAAGTCCGAGAGGCGGAAGGGACTACCAATCGTTGGATCACCGGCACTCGCGTACCCACACTCACCGTGAATTTGCCTGCCGAGGGAAACCGAATTGGTTCGGCAGTGGTGATCTGTCCTGGCGGCGGGTATGGAGGAGTTTCCTTCGACAAGGAGGGAATCGACGTCGGGAAGTGGTGTGCCGAGCGTGGCATGGCATCATTCACTTTGAAATATCGGCAGGGCGGTGGAGCTCACGAGCATCCCGTGCCATTGATGGATGTTCAACGGGCAATACGCATCGTCCGCTCCCGCGCCGACGAGTGGCAGTTGGAAACCAACCGCATCGGTGTCTTCGGTTTTTCTGCAGGTGGGCATTTAGCGGCATGCGCCGCGACCCTTGCTGACGAGGGAAATGCCGACTCCACAGACGCGATCGCTAAACAAAGCAGTCGCCCCGATTTCGCAATTTTGGCTTATCCTGTGATTTCGATGGAGTCGGAGGTGACACACGGCGGGTCTCGCGGCAACCTATTGGGGGATCGTCAGGAGAAGGAATTGATTGAACACTTGTCACCTGATCGGCGGGCATCGGATAACACACCCCCCACGTTTCTGATCCATGCGGCGGACGATGGCGTGGTGAATATCGAGAACAGCCTCCGCTACTACAGAGCTTTACGGAATCACGGCGTTTCAGCAGAATTCCACGCTTACGAGCAGGGGGGCCACGGATTCGGCATGCTTCAACGCGGATTGCCAGTCGACAACTGGCCCCTGGTGCTTGAGGCCTGGCTGAAAAGCCACGAATTGATTCGGTAGGCTACCGCGTTTCAACCCATTCGATAATCCGCACACCACTGGGACGACCTTCTTTGTAAATCGCATTCACATCGTGCGGACATAGTAGTCGTCCATAAACTCGCACATCGTCGACGCGTGCTGGCAGATAGTCGCCCGTGGAGTTGAGGACCCCTTCGCCAATTTTGAATGCGTTCCCACTGCTTCCATAGTTGGAGGTTGAGGAACCTCCTGAGGCAACTTGTCGACCGTTGACGTAGAGCCGCAATTCGGTGCCGCTACCGGTAGCCGATAGATGCGACCATTTACCGTAGGGCAGCTGCACGGTTGCGTTAATCGAACCGCCAGCCGCAGTCCACAAATCGATTTGATTTGTGGCAGTGTCGATTCCCAGTTCGATCACACCATTCTGACCGAAGAACGATTTATCAGGCGCAGTGTCATCCGGACGAATCCAGCCCATGATGGTGAACTCCGAGACACCGCTCAGCAGACTTTGACCGGAGGTAATCGATTGGCTGGTCCCGTTGAGCGCAACTGCCGTGCCGGTGGCAGCGGGGTAGGGGCCGGGTACGCCTAGCGTGGGGCTCGCCACATAGGTGGCATCGTTGTCGAGTGCCCCAGCATCGTCTGCCACGGAACCCGAAGACTCGTTGAGCCGCCAATGGGCTAATAGCCCTGAAAGTCTGCCAATCTCTTCATTGGAAATGGGTCGATTGTAAATGCGGAAGTCACGCAATGCTCCTTCCCAGTACTCGGTGCTTCCAGTCCGCGTGCCAAAAGAAAGGATATTCTCCACCTGCTCCGTCATGTCGTTACCGTTGATGCCACTGTTGACAAGTGTTCCATCGATGTAGACCTCAAACGAATCGTCATCGGCATCGAATTTTGCAACAACGTGGTACCAGCGGTTCTGAAAACTCAGCCCCTCGTTAGTGATAAATGCATCAGGTCCTGCTCCCACGTCGGGGCCCTCGCCACCAATATCGAAGGAAAGGGTGCCGTCCGATTCTTGCCGCATCTCCCAGTCACCACCATTGCCGAACGGTCGGGAACGCGCCCCTGGATTGCCAGCGGAGCGCATCCAAAAAGCGACGGTCCCCGTCGGTGGCGGGTCGAAGTCGGAATCAGTCGCAGCGATGCCACCCGCCCCATCGAATTCTAAAGCATAGTTACCCGCACAATCGCTGGTCCATGTAGCGCCTGCCAGCGTGGCGTCGTTGGCATAGCCGGTGGAGTCAGCTGCCGTGGTACCTGTGCTCTCATTCATTTCCCAATGACCCACTAAACCGTAGAGTTCAGAGACTTCCTCCGCAGAGATCGCTCGGTTGTACATCCGAACGTCGAACAGGATTCCAGGAAAAGGGTCGCCAAACGCGGAATGTCCTATGAAGTTTTGTGTTCGCGTAACATTTGTTGGTAGACTAACGTTCTTGCTGGCAGTTTCGACGCCATTTCGGTAAAGCTTTGCGTCGCCAGCTGCGTCGATCGTCACCACACAATGCTCCCACACATCAACTTGCATCTCTATGTAGTCGGCGGCAAATGTGTTCGAAGCGCCACTTACTGTATCTGTTAGAAAAATTTCTAAGCCGTATCCTGGCTGCCAACCGAACCAGATGTCGTCAACTGTCGAGCCGTTGCCAAAGGCAACAATGGACGCATACGGACTGGGGGTCGCAGAGGGCTTCACCCAGGCGGCGAGCGTGATCCCGTTCGAAAAATCATGCGTGGCACTTGGTAGCGTTACACGGTCGTTGCTTCCATCAAATGCCGCTGCAATCGCTGCGTCTCCTGGATACGGTCCAGCCGTATTGAGAGTGACTCCATTCGTGTAGGTGCCATCCTGTCCAAATGGTGAGGAATCGGTCGCATTCGTCCCAGTGGTTTCATTAAGTATCCAATGACCAATCAACCCAGGGCCTTCATAACAACCCATATCCCAAAGGCCGTTGATAGGGCGAGCAGTTCCTGCCAGATCATCGTCTATCGTTCCAGATGCGTTTGTGCCTGCGTCGATGGCTGGTGAATTCTCACCAATGCGGTAGTTGTCGGAAGCAACGAATTCCGGATCTACGGAAGTTTCTCCCGTCGAAGCACTCGTTCCTTCATAATCGGGCGAATTCCCAAAAACCAGGTTGTAGGTGTGTGTGAATGTACCGTTATTGTAGTCGATTCCAGCATTACCATTGTTGGCAATGATACAGTTGGTGACTGTTGCCGTACCATCTTCAAGCTCAAAACCATCGACTGTATTGTCTGCGATGGTACAGTTCCAAATGTCAGCCGTACCATCGATAACTTCGATTCCCCGATTATTGTTATGAATCAGGCAGTTGAGGACCGTCACCTCGGCGTCGTTATCGATCTCGATTCCTCGGTTACCCCCGTAAATCTCACAGTGGCTGATGACGATCCCTTGGCTATCGTCGATGGCGATTGCCCTGTCTCCAGGTTCACCGTCGAAAGTGAAGCCGTAAAACTCCAAGTAGTCCTCACCATCAATATCCACTACCTTGTTCCCAGAACTCGATTGCAAGTAGACTTCTCCCGATGGCCACCCGGTCACCGTGCCGGAGCGATCGGCGATAAATTGGATCGGGCTCCCCGAGTTCCCACTCACACCTGCCGAGATAGCGCCAGCATAGGTCCCCGCTTGGACATGAACAATGGATCCCGCTGCTATCGACTGCTCGGCTGCATGTTCGACTGTCGCCCAAGCTTCCCCCGCCGTGGGGCCTGTTCCTGAATTACTATCACTGCCATCGGATCGCACGTAGTAGTCCGTGGACGGCGTGTTTTCGTAGGCCCCCATATCGTGGCTCGATCCGTTGGGACGGGCATTGCCATCCATATCGTTATCAACGGTGCCACTGAGATCTGCCCCTGCATCGATGGCTGGTGAACCACTCTGCAAGTGATAGTCACTACCTCCTACAAACAAGGGGTCGGACGAAATCTCTCCGACGCCAGTCGAGGCACCGTTATAGTTACCGCTCGTGTTGTTGTGGAGCAAGTTGTAGAAATTGGAGAATGTCCCATCGCCATCCGATTGTCGAGAGAAACCATAGTCTCCGTTGTTTGCAATGATGGAATTGACCACCGTGGCATTGTTGTTACCTGCGTCGATGCCGTCGTCTCCGTTAGCAACAACTGTACAGTTGTAAACGGTTGTTGTACCTCCATGGAGGCCAATTCCATCTGCTGAGTTGCTGCGAATTAGACAATTACTCAGTGTCACGGTACTACTTCCAGCGATGTTAAAACCATCAGTGCCACTGGAAACCTCGCATGAATTGAATACCACACCGGCGCAATCCGAAAGAAAAACAGTGTCTGTACCGTTACCTTGTAGCGTCAATCCGGTGAATCTAATGTAGTCGTCAAACTCCAGGTCAAACGCACTCGTGCCACTTGGCGCTTGAATAACAACGTTGCCACCTATACCTCCGAAGATCGAGCCATCTCGGTCCGCAATTACCTGAATCGGTGAGCTGGAAGTGCCATCTCTTGTTGGGGCTATTTCTTCGTTGTAGGTTCCGCTCCTAACGTAAATGATAGCGCCTTCGCCCACAGAAGAACTTGTCAGCGCTCTGTCGATGGTTTGCCATGCTTCTGAAGTAGAATCGCCAGTTCCAGTATTCGAATCGTCTCCATCGGTGCGAACGTAGAAGGTCGATCCACCTGTTGAGTAGGTAATGTGCAACTTGGGAGCGTAGGACGTGCTTCGATCACGCTGAGAGATGCCTTTATCACCAGAATTGTGCGTCGTCAATACGACTAGCGCATTCCCCGACGCCCAGCCACTTCTGTCGACTACTTCCTGAATGGACGAGGCAAAGTCGGGCGAAGTAATGGATTGCCCATCTGTAAATGAGCTTGAACCGACTGACCATACCGTTTGGGCAGAAGTACCAGTACGACCACTGATGTTACTGCCGCTCGAAGTGAATGTAGAAGGATTGTCCGCATCTTGGGCCAAGAGGTCTACTGAGAAACTAGTGGTTCCCCCCCCGTAAGCATATACCTGCAAGGTGGCGCTAGTGATCGTAGCACCAGCCGGAATAGTCACATTCTGAAAGCGATATCCGCAGAATCGACTCATATAAGAATTAACAGACGAAACATACATAGTCCCGCCGGAATCTTGAGACGCATCATCCGTATTGGAGGAGACCGTAAATGTTACGTTGGTCGTTGCGGCTTGAATTTGTAACGAAGCACAGCAGCCCACCAGCACAATCAAGACAGTGGGTAGTCGCAGCAGAAATCGGGGCATCGGGGTAGCTCCAGCAAATGGGGAAAACACTGCTAAAACCTACGTCACGCCGTAGTTTCGACACGCTCCAGAGCCTATGGTATTGACCACGGAGAGGGTGGGACTGTACCGGTAGAAAGGGATAGTACCTTCATTCAGGCGCTAGCTGTGACTCAACGGATTGCCGGAGTGTATCTCCTAGCCGGCCTTACGATTCCAGTTCGTTGTAGACTTCAAGCCACTCCTCTTCCAGTTCCTCGACCTGCGGTGTCAAAGAAGACATCTCCTCGTGGAGCTTTTGGGCCGCGGCAGCTTCGGTGACGGTGAGCAACTCCTGCTGAAGTTCGTTCTTCTGCTCGTCGAGTTTGGCAATCTTACGCTCCAGCGATTTTAGTCGCTTTTGCAATTCTCGCTCTTCCCGACCGCCCAGCTTGCGCGAGCCTGTGGCTTCCTTGGCTTCGCTGCCGCGCACAGTATGTTCGCTCCGCAGGCCGTCCTCCAGTTCCTTCTGCACACGGTACACATAGTCGTCGTAGCTGGATGGGTAACTGGCCACGCGGCCATCGCGCACCTCAATCACGGCAGTGGCCACGCGATGCATAAAGTGGCGATCGTGACTGGTGAATATCACTGTCCCTTCATACCGGCAGAGGGCATCAGCCAGAGCTTCCACTGTTTCTACGTCTAGATGGTTTCCTGGCTCGTCAAGAATCAAAACATTGTGCTGTTCGAGCAACAGTCCCGCGAGCACCAGCCGGGCACGTTCCCCACCGCTGAGCACACGAATCTTCTTGGTCACCGTATCGCCACTGAACAAAAAACTGCCCGCCACGTCCTTGAGTTGCTGGATTGTTGTTCCCGGTGCTGCCTGATGCTGCAGATACTCCTCGACCGTATCGCGTTCGGGTAAGGTGGTATACACGTGTTGTGCATAGACGCCTACCTGGCAGCCATAGCCCCATTTCAATCGTCCGTCCAAGGGGTCGAGCGAACCGCATACTGTCCGGAGGAAGGTCGTTTTACCTTGGCCGTTGTCACCCACCACACCGACGCGCGAGCCATGCTCCACCTCGACCTGAGCGCTCTCGGCAACGCGATGGTCGGGATAACCGATCACCAACTGCTCGGTCCGCAAAGCCGTCCCTTGGCGGGGCTCCACCTTGGGGAAGCTAAAACCTACCGAAGCTTCTTGACCTTGAACTTCGATCAGCTCGAGCCGTTCGAGTTGTTTGGCCTTGTTACGAGCTTGAGCCGCCGTGTTGGCATTGGCACGATTCTTATTGATAAACGTCTCAAGCTGCTTGCGCTTCGTGAGCGTAGCGGCATTCACGCGCAAATCGTGCTCGCGACGCTCGGCTAGATTCTCCAAATAGCGATCAACTCCGCCGGGAAACATCGTCAATTGGCCCCGCGAGATCTCCAGCGTATGCGTGCAGGTACGTTCCAAGAACGAACGATCGTGCGATACGATCAGACACCCGCTGCGAAACTCTCGGAGAAACTCTTCCAACAGCATCTGGGTTCTCAGATCGAGGAAGTTGGTCGGCTCGTCGAGAATGAGAAGATTCGGATCGTGCAGCAGCAATGCCGCAAGTTTCACACGTGTTTGCCAGCCGCCAGAAAGCTCCCGCACTAGCTGATCGAGCATGGCATCGGGAATTTGAAACTGCCAGGCCACCTCGCCACAACGCCACTCAGGCTGACCGCTATCACGCTGCAAAAAGCCGATCACCGTTTCGCCTTCCTGAAACGGGTCGTGTTGACGCAGGTAACCGAGCCGAAGCTTCTTGCTGCGGACTACCTCTCCAGCATCGAGCTCTTCGTTCCCCAGCAGCACCTGACACAGCGTACTCTTGCCCGCCCCATTGCGACCAATGAGCCCCACCTTCTGATCGTCCGCTAGCGCACAGCTTGCGCCGTCGAGTAGAAGCTGCTCGCCGTAGCGTTTGTGGGCATCTTGTAGTTGCAGAACGACTGCCATAGGGGATAGCTAACCTTGCTGCGACCGGGAGTGTCAGCGTTTTGTGCTGCGGTGAAAGCCTTTTCCGTATACCGCCAAAACTACACAGCATAACACACAGGGAATCGCCAACCAGTCGCCCCAGCGGTTATAAAAGGTCGCCGCCCGATCTCTCACCTGCACATCGGCTACAAGGTAAGTGGGTGTTTGCCGCTCGCTAACCTGCTGCACCGTACCGAATGAATCGATGTGTGCGGATAATCCACCGTTAGCGGCAATCACGTGGGGAATGCGCATTTCAACGGCTCGAAACACACTACACGCCAAATGCAAATCGAGCTGGCTCGAGCCCCAGTACCAGGCGTCGTTGGTCAGGTTCACCAGCACGTCGGGCCGCCTCTCGAATTCGGCTGCAACCGCATTCACTTGCCGCCGAATCAGCCGCGGCACAGCAGACTCATAGCAAATATTGGGCACGTAAAGCACATCGTCCATCAGCAACCCTGCAGGCGCCGCCCCGGGCTGAGCCCCACCAGTCACTGGCGTTATGCGGTAGAGCAGCGGAATCCAGTTTGCAAGTGGGATGTATTCCCCGAAGGGCACCAGGTGCATCTTGTCGTAGGTGCCTACGCGGTTGCCATCTTTGTCGATCATCACCGACGAATTATGACCAAGAAAGCTCGGGGATTCTTCATCACCCGGAAGAATGTGAATTCGGTCGATACCCACAAACACCGCTGCTTCGAGCCGTTCGACTAAGAGTTTTAGATAGTTGGTGGAAGCCTCCAAGTGCGGGGGCGGTACCAATTCCACAGGAGGTGAATAGCCTGACTCAACCGTGAGTAGCGACTGGCGAAAAGCCGTTTCCGGCCAAATCACCAGGTCGACTTCAGCGTGCTTACTCGCAGCCTCAACCGAAAGACCAATATACTCGTCCATAATCTGTTGCTGTTTGGCGGGATCACTTTTCCAGTCGGCGAGCGTATTTCCTTGGATAAGTGCAATCCTGGCACTTCCATGCTCACCCCGTTTCTGTACAGCGAGTTCGGTCAGTCGGAGGGAGTGGTAGAAAGCTGTCCCGCAAAGTACCGTGATCGCAAGTAGTGGTGCAACAAGCATCCGCGTCATCGGTCTTCGTGCCTCTGAATCCGAGAAAAGCTCACCTATTAGAGATGTGAGGCATGCTGCGACCAGCACTAAGACAAACGTCACCAAATATTCGCCACCGAGATCGGCAATCTGAATGACCCATGGATGGATCGCTTGCGAATGGCAAAGCGAGCACATCGAAAAGCCGGTCAAGAGCCAGCCGCGCAACCAGTCGAGCCCGACCCACACCACGGGGGCCACTAATACCAAGGGCATTCGCAAGCGATGCACACCTACGCGAGACAGGGCGACGAACGCGGGCAGGTACATTCCCAAATACGCGGCAAGCGCCACCCAAGCGATGTAGTTGGCCGGGTGCGGCAACCGAATCCAGTGAGCTGCCAGAAGCCAATAAACGATGCCTCCCAGCCAAAGGGCCCTATAAGGCCGGCGACCAGGCAGTAGAGGCTGAACAATCAACAACAGCCACGGTATGGGCCCCACCCAAGCCAGGTAACTCCAGCCCACCGGTGGAAGCGCCAACCAACAAAGAATACTGCCGACCAGCGCAGGGGTGATCGAATTCCTAGGCTTCACCATTCTGGAAAGCCAACTCTCTTGATCCTGAGAAGCCTCGTCCATATTGCCCAGGTTACGCGAACCTGACCCCGTTCGACCAGAGCAATGCGCATGCGCGTCAATAACCGAAATTTTAGCTGTCGTTCCTTACAGTTCTGCTGTGGAAGATCGCTTCCCGATCCACGAATCTGCACTCCCTATGGATTTGTCGGCTATATTTAATTGTGATGAATGCCTATACGAAGATAGCTTTGATATTGATCTTGGCCCCAACCCTGATTGGCTGCTGGCAAGAGGTCCACTTCGATCCCAGCACCGAAGCGCCACCGCAAACTCCCGCTGTGTTTGTAAGTTCAAGCAAACCAGCGACTGAGCCAACTCAGGGCAGCAGTTTCGGGGAAACGGGTCGATATGATTCAACTACCCCAACAATCGAAAGTGAAGCCCCCAAATCTGCACCATTCGACAGGCCCGAAGCTGAATTGCCCGAACCGGTTTGGAACGAATCGGAGTCCGAGCAAAACTTAGTCAGCCCTGCCAAACCAGCTCCCGCTGCGGAGTTGGACTGGCTAGAAGAGGAGACAGAGACAGATCCAGCGGAAATGCCATCGATAGTCCCCTTAGCAATGCCTTGGCAACTGGGCAGCAAATGGAGCTTGGCCATTGGTATCTATGGCAAAGGCTACGGTAGCGACCGTTACGCTGGTGTAATGACAAAAGCCGAGCAAGCCGCCGACGAGCTCGACGTTGCATTACCTGAGATTCCTGCCGGCATCGGGGAGCCGTTGCCTATTGCTTTGGAAGTCTTAAGAGGAGCCGACGGCACCCGCCTCGCAGAAGAAGTTGGCAGGTCGCATTCTCCTCAGCATGAAGCACTTTGCCAACTTGCGATTGTCACGCATGCAATTCTGCTAGATTACACAGCCGACAGCGATGTGCTGAACAAGACCGCCAACCGAATTGAAAGTCTCGCCACCAATGCCAGTTTGCCCGAGCACCTTTGGCAACCAGTGGTCGACGCAATAAAACAACGCGCGGAATTTGCAAAAGTAAAGCAAGCCGTGCTGAAACTGCACCGCGAGACCGCGGCGTATCTAGAGAGTCTATGAGAACTGGCTCTGCTCAACCACGCAGCACGCCGACCACCGCGGGTGGATACGTGCGAACATCCCAGCCTGGATCGCCCCGTTCAAGAGCAACCTGACCGGGCAACAACTGAAAGTCGAATCTTTCGTCGGCCTCGACTAGAAAAATGCTCCCTTCCGGAGCGTACTTCATGATCGCAGCAATTAGTTCCAATGTTTCCTGCTGGCGATCAATGTAAAACGCATAGGGCGGACTACAAAACACCAGCCAGGGCAAGTCGAGGGGAGGGGGAGCAAAGTAGCTCGGTCCTTCCGTCTTTGCCACCTTACCGTCGGTCTTCGGCAAATCTCGCTTCGACCACAAGAATGCACTTGTCGTCAGAAGCTGACAGCGATCGTCGACACGCAATGCCGATATATTCTCCTGCACAACTCTCGCCGTGGGGATATGCTTCTCGATAAAGGTGGCACTCACCGCTCCGCGGCTGAGCGCTTCCAAACCCAATGCACCCGTGCCGGCAAATAGGTCGATCGCATGCCGACCTTTGCACTCGGTACTCACCAAGTTGAACATCGCTTCACGCACGCGATGCTTCATAGGGCGCGTGACTTGGCTGCCCCCTTGCTGAAAGGCACCGTAGGTGAGCTTACTTCCTCGAAACACACCGCCAATAATCCGCAAGTCGGTGCTATCAATGGCTTCAGTTTGGAGGCGTCTTCGCTTGGGCATGGGACTCTGCTATGTTGGATGACTTTCAATCACCCATTGTGACCCGAAATACATTCAGGCGACATCCCATGCAACGCATTTGTTTATTCATTCTTTTGTCAGCGTTCTTCGTCGTTGACTCTCAAGCCCAAGAAACGGCGGCCGCGCCGGCAGCCGATTCCGCGGCTGATGCCAAGCAAAACTTCGACCGAGCTCTCGTTGAGTGGCGGAACTCGACCGAGAAGCTGCAATCGCTGTACAAGCAAAAGGCCGACTCCGGCGATGCCCAGGGCGAAGTCAAGCAACAAATCGACCAAGTCCGCAAGCAAAACGAGGCTCTGCTGGAACAGATCGTCTCGGCCGGGCTCAGCGCTTATAAGGCAAATCCAGACCAGTTCCCGAAGGTCAATGAAACACTGGTCCTATTGGCTAGATTCTTTGTCACCGGCGACACTCGTGGAGATGGGGGAGATCAATACGAACGTGCCCTTCCTCTTATCAAAGCACTCTTGGAAGGGGGAGGAGGGGAGAAGTGGGAAGATCTCTGGATCCTGGGCGGTGTCTCCGCCTATTGTTTGGAGCAGTACAACCTGGCTGAAAAGTATTTCAATGAAGCTCAAAAACGAGGATTGTTCGATAACATCTCCCGACAGCAATCGCAGCAAGCGAGCACGCGCGTGCAGCAACAGGCGGCTATGTGGAAAGAAGAGTTGCCGAAAATTCGTTTGCGATGGCAGAAGGAACAGGCCCTTCGCAAACAAGAGGCAGCGGATGACGATCTTCCTCGGGTGAAATTAGTAACTAGCCAGGGCGACATTATCGTAGAGCTGTTCGAAAACGAAGCGCCCGAATCGGTTGCCAACTTTATTAACCTTGTGAAACAGGGCTACTACAACGACGTTACTTTCCACCGCGTACTGCCCATGTTTATGGCCCAAGGTGGCGATCCGCAAGGCACGGGCAGTGGCGGACCGGGATATACGATTCGCGACGAGCACACGAAGGCCAATCATCGCAAACACTTTCGCGGTTCATTGAGCATGGCCAAAACGGGTGCTCCCAACTCCGGCGGTTCGCAATTCTTCTTATGCTTTGTTCCTACCAGCTATCTGGACGGCAAACATACCGCCTTCGGTCGTGTGATCGAGGGCATGGAAAACGCCGCAGCTCTGAAGCGTCGCGATCCCAGTATCGGCTATTTACCCAAGCCGGATCGCATTATCTCAGCAGAGGTAATCCGGGATCGGGGTCACAATTACGCCTTTGAACGACTTCCTGAATTGAGGCGTTAAAGCCATTAATGGCAATGGTTTAAGGCGTATTTGACGAGTTATCCAGCGGCTTGACACTGGTAAGGCGCCCGGCTATTCTAATATCTCGATTTTCGATTCTGGCCACGCCTCATATTAGGATATTTAATCGAGCATCTGGAAGCTCGCCCATCAGACGGTGCCACTCACAAATTAGATAGCTTCTCCGCGAAAGCTGCCGTCGCTGGAATAGATTCTGCCAGAATCGAAGGTCACGCCTTCTAAGTCTCGAATCGTCGTTAGCGGCGAAGTCGGGCAATTTTGGGAGCGATCGGTGCGCCCGCACCATCGGTCAACACGAGTTTGAACTGCTGGAAGTTGCGCGCAGAACTGCACAACGAAGGTTTCAATGAATATCAACTTGCGATCAATGCGAATCTTTTGCGAGGTTGTCCAGCGGCGCAGTTTCTCTCGCGCAGCCGACGACAACGGCATCTCGCAATCGAGCGCCAGTCAAGCAGTTCAACAATTGGAAGATCGATTAGGTGTCCAACTGCTCGATCGGACGAAACGACCTTTTGTGGTTACTCCCGAAGGAGAACGCTATTTCGAGGGCTGCCTCCAACTAGTCAAGCAGCATCAGGAACTGGCTGACGAAATTCACTCACTGCACGATGAAACGGCGCGCAGCTTGAAAGTGGCCTCAATCTATTCTGTAGGGCTTGCTCACATGAGTGCCTTCATGCGACGGTTCGAGGCGGCCTATCCTAGTGCACAGGTAACGCTTGATTACATGCATCCCGCCCAAGTCTATGCGGCAGTGGAGCAAGGGACCGTAGACTTGGGCCTGATTAGCTACCCCGAAGAATCTCGCACCATCACCGCCATGGATTGGCGCACAGAACCGCTGGTCGTTGTCTGCCCCCCTGGGCACCGACTCTCCCAATGCGAAAAAGTAGAGATTGCCGACCTAGCAGGTGAGTCGTTCGTCACGTTCGAAGTCGATCTAAGAATACGCGCAGAAATTGATCGGGCACTGATGGTCAACAAGGTTGACGTAAACATCACCCACGAATTCGACAATATCGAAATGATTAAGCGCGATATTGAGGGTGGGGCGGGCATTAGCATTTTGCCTGAGCCGACCGTACAGAAAGAAGTTCAGACTGGTGCCTTAGTCACTGTTGCCTTAGCTGATAAATCGATGGTCCGACCGTTAGGAATCATCAACCATCGCGACCGCCTACTCAATCACATTGGCAAGCAGTTCGTTAATTTGCTCTGCGCCGATGATGATTTTGTGCATTACCACAATGGAAATGGCTCGCAAAATGGCGCGCGTTCAAGACAATCGCAAAGTAAAAGAGTGATTCAAGAAAAGACACACTGACTTTCATGTCAGTTACCTAGGTGGAAAGATAATCATGCAGCAGAAAACAGACTTGATTCATTACCCAGCCAAGCAAGGCCTCTACGACCCCGCCAACGAGCACGATTCGTGCGGCGTCGGGTTCATCGCGCATATTAAGGGCGAGCGGAGTCACCAGATTGTCGTCGACTCCGAAGAAATACTTCGCAACATGGATCACCGCGGTGCTTGTGGTTGCGAGGCCAACACGGGTGACGGTGCCGGTGTTCTCACCGCTCTCCCGCACGAGTTTTTGCAGAAAGTCGTTAAGCAAGACCTGGGCGTCGACCTGCCCAAGCCCGGACGGTTTGCCGCCGGCAATGTGTTTCTGCCAAGAATCGAAATGGAGCGCGACCAGTGCAAGCGGACGATCGAAAAGCTGATTGCCGAACGTGGCCAGAAGCTCGTCGGCTGGCGGCTTGTACCAACTGACAAGAAAGCGGCCGACGTTGGCCCGACCGCGCAAGCTGGCGAGCCACAAATCGAACAATTGGTTGTCGCCGCAGCTGACGGCATCGATGGCGACGCCTTTGAGCGCGAACTCTATCTCATCCGCAAGCAGGCTAGTCACCTACTACGCACAGATGAGTCGCTTTCGCAGGCCAAGATGTTCTACATCTGCTCGCTGTCGACCAAAGTGATTATTTACAAGGGCATGCTCAACACGGAGCAGCTGTTCAGCTATTTCCCGGATCTAGCCGACCCCGACTACACTAGCCACCTAGCAATGGTGCATTCGCGATTTTCCACAAACACATTTCCTTCCTGGGACCGCGCGCAGCCATGCCGATTCATGAGCCACAATGGCGAAATCAATACCTTACGTGGCAACATGAATTGGATGAAGGCTCGTCAGGGCGTGGCAGAGAGCGACTTGTTTGGGGACGATCTGGAAAAGTTGTTTCCAGTCGTCGAACCCGATTGCAGCGATTCAGGTACGTTTGACAATGTGCTGGAATTCTTGCTGATGTCGGGCCGAACCTTGCAGGAAGCCGTCATGATGATGGTGCCCGAGGCATGGCAAAACCATTTGACGATGCCCGAAGACAAGCGGGCCTTCTACGAATACAACTCCACTCTGATGGAACCCTGGGACGGCCCCGCTTCGATAGCGTTTACCGACGGCAAATACATTGGTGCCGTACTCGATCGCAACGGGCTGCGGCCTTCACGCTATTACATCACCCACGACGACCGGGTGATCATGGCCAGCGAAGTTGGCGTACTCCCCACCATCGAACCGGACAATGTGAAGATTAAAGGGCGACTGCAGCCGGGCAAGATGTTTCTGGTCGATTTCGACGAAGGGCGATTGATTCCCGATGAAGAGTTGAAAAGTGACTTTGCTTCGCGACGGCCTTATGCCAAGTGGATTCAGGATCAACGCATTTCGCTCAACGACCTAGAACCAGAAAACGAGGCGCACGGTTTCGATTCGGCAACGTTACTGCAACGAATGCAAGCGTTTGGCTATACCATCGAAACCATGAAGTTCATGTTGCTGCCTCTGATTGCTGTGGAGAAAGATCCCATTGGATCAATGGGCAATGATTCGTGCCTGGCATGCCTCTCCGATAAGCCGCGAATGCTATACGACTATTTTCGCCAGCTTTTCGCGCAGGTGACTAATCCAGCGATCGATTCGATTCGCGAGGAAGTCATCATGTCGCTCGAGTGCTATATCGGGCCTGAACGCAACCTGTTGGAAACCACCGAAGAACACGCACATCGGCTGCGGGTTCCTCATCCGATTCTGTCGAACGAACAGCTTGCTGCCATCCGTCACATGACCCAGCCCGGCTGGAGCACCGAGACGCTGGACATCACCTGGCCACGCAGTCACGGTGCGGAAGGAATGGTCAAAGCGCTCGACCGAGTGTGCCTAGAGGCCGAACAAGCTGTCGATGCTGGCGAAACCACGCTATTGCTTTCTGATCGTGAAGTTCGCGAAGGCCGCGTTCCAATTCCAGCTTTGTTGGCAGTGGGGGCTGTGCACCATCATTTAGTCAAGCAATCAAAGCGGACTCGCGTTGCACTTGTCGTCGAGACCGGCGAAGCCCGCGAAGTACATCATCACTGCCTCCTTGTCGGTTACGGGGCCGATGCCATCAATCCTTACCTGGCATTCGAGTCGTTGTGGCAAGCACGCCGAGAAGGCCTGCTAGGCAGTGGCGAACCGGCACTTTCCGACGCTGAGAGTGGCGAAGGGGACGCCCATCCCGCAGTAGAAGCCGTGGCCGATGGCGAAATCTACGATCCCGTTACCAAAGAAGACCACGATCTAGTGGCCAAGTACCGTAAGGGCGTCGCTAAAGGCATGCTCAAAGTAATGGCCAAAATTGGCATCTCCACGTTGCAAAGTTATAAGGGTGCCCAAATCTTCGAGGCAGTGGGCCTCCGCGACGAAGTCATTGATCGCTGCTTCGTGGGAACTGCCAGCCGTATTCAAGGCGTGAACTTCGATGTTCTTGCTCAAGAAGCAATGCGCCGCCACGCGCTCGGCTATCCGCGACAAGAAGCAGTCCGTCTGCCGGTACTCCCCAACCCGGGTGAATTTCATTGGCGTGCCGAAGGCGAACGCCACATGTGGGATCCCAAATCGATCACTGATATCCAAGTTGCCGCCCGATCGGGTGACAAAGATGCTTATCAAAGATTTGCCGAACACATTAACCACGACGCACGGACACGCTGCCAACTGCGGGGACTTTTGAAATTGAAGCCCGGCAGCAACGGCGGCAGTATTCCCATTGAAGAAGTCCAAAGTGCCACGGAAATCGTCAAGCGATTCTGCACGGGGGCAATGTCGTTCGGTTCGATCTCAGCCGAGGCACACGAATCGTTAGCCATCGCCATGAATCGCATGGGTGGTAAGAGCAACACCGGCGAGGGTGGCGAAGACCCCGTGCGGTTTGAACCACTCGAAAATGGAGACTCCAAGCGATCGGCCATTAAGCAGGTAGCCTCTGGGCGTTTTGGTGTCACGATCAACTATCTAACCAATGCCGACGAGTTGCAAATCAAGATCTCCCAGGGCGCTAAGCCAGGGGAGGGCGGCGAACTGCCCGGTCGCAAAGTGGATGACACGATCGCGCGAATACGTTATTCGACGCCGGGTGTGGGGCTCATCAGCCCGCCGCCGCATCACGACATTTACTCCATTGAGGATCTAAAACAACTAATCCACGATTTGAAAAATGCGAACCGCGAATCGCGAGTAAGCGTGAAGTTAGTTTCCGAAGTGGGTGTTGGCACCATCGCTGCAGGCGTGGCAAAAGGCTTTGCCGACCACATCCTCATCTCAGGCGATGGCGGTGGCACAGGTGCGTCTCCACTAACTAGCATCAAACACGCCGGATTGCCGTGGGAACTGGGCATTGCCGAAACACACCAGACACTAGTGCTCAATGATTTGCGAAGCCGCGTAGTACTGCAGACCGATGGCGGGCTGAAAACTGGCCGCGACGTGGTCATCGCCGCTTTGCTAGGTGCCGAAGAGTTCGGTTTCTCCACGGCACCGCTGATTACCCTTGGATGTATCATGATGCGTAAGTGCCACCTGAACACTTGCCCGGTCGGCATCGCCACGCAAGACCCTGAACTGCGAAAGAAATTCAACGGAAAACCGGAGCACGTCGTCAACTACCTGTTCATGGTCGCCGAAGAGGCCCGCACCTTGATGGCGGAACTCGGGTTCCGCACGATCGACGAAATGGTGGGACGAGTCGACTGCCTGGAGACCGACGATGCGATCAAGCACTGGAAGGCCGACGGGCTAGACCTTACCAGCTTACTAACTCCTGTCGAACTTCCTCACGAGGATGTCGGCACCTACTGTACTCAAGGCCAAGATCACGGACTCGATAAGTCACTGGACATTACCAAGCTATTGGATCTCGCCAAACCAGCTTTGGAAAACGGAGACAAAGTTCGCGCCGAACTGCCGATTGTGAATATCAATCGCACCGTGGGTACGATCCTCTCCAACGAGATTGCCAAGAAATGGGGTCAGCAGGGCCTCCCCGACGACACTATCCATTTCAAATTCAACGGTTCAGCCGGGCAGAGCTTTGGCGCGTTCTTGTCCAAGGGCGTGACTCTAGAACTGGAAGGCGACGCCAACGACTACATCGGCAAAGGACTCTCTGGGGGCAAGATCATTATCTACCCGCCGAAGAATTCTAGCTTTGCCGCCGAAGACAATATTATCGTCGGCAACGTCTGTCTGTACGGAGCGACCGGGGGTCAGGCTTTCTATCGGGGTCGCGCAGCAGAACGATTCGCCGTCCGCAATAGCGGCGCTCAAGCCGTAATCGAAGGGGTTGGCGACCATGGTTGCGAATACATGACCGGGGGGCGCGTCGTGATACTCGGCCCAACGGGTCGCAACTTTGCCGCGGGAATGAGCGGCGGGGTGGCCTATATCTGGGACCCGAAAGACGCCTTGGCAACCCGTTGCAATCTCGGCATGGTCGAGTTGGAGAAAGTAGTCGACGGCGAAGATCTTGCCGAACTACGCGAACTAATCGAGTTGCATCAGAACTACACGCAATCGACCGTCGCGGCAGACATACTGGACCGTTGGGATGAAACACTCCCGCAATTTGTCAAAGTGATGCCCACCGACTACAAACGCGTTTTGATGGAAAGACAATCGCAAGCGGAAGAGCCTGCGGTTGTTTAATACACTCGCCAAGATGCAAAGAATAATCACAAAGACACAAAGAAGACGGAGAGCAACCACAGCCACAAATAGTTACGAATGTTCACACAATGCGTACCTTAGTGCTCTCCGTGCCTTCTTGGTTTAACAATCCAAATGACCATTAACTACTAACAACTGACGTACCATGGGCAAACCTACCGGATTTAAAGAATTCTCTCGTGAAGTTGTACCCTATCGGGATCCGCTTGCGCGGGCTGGCGATTTTCTAGAGATTTACACGGAACCAGCCGAGGAGCATCTTCGCACCCAGGGTGCGCGATGCATGGATTGCGGGGTGCCATTCTGCCAGTCGGATACGGGTTGTCCCATCGACAATTTGATTCCAGAGTGGAACGACTTGGTCTACCACGGTCGCTGGCAGGAAGCGCTGGATCGGCTTCATAAGACCAACAATTTCCCCGAGTTCACCGGCCGAGCCTGTCCTGCACCGTGCGAAGGGGCCTGCGTGCTGGGAATCATCGATCCTGCCGTGACGATTAAGAATATCGAGAACGCAATTATCGACCGCGGGTTTGCCGAAGGATGGGTGACTGCGCAGCCGCCGTCGCACCGCACCGGCAAAAAGGTGGCCGTTGTCGGCAGTGGGCCTGCTGGGCTCGCAGCCGCTGCACAGCTCAATAAGGCTGGCCATTCGGTAACTGTTTACGAACGGGCCGACCGCATCGGTGGACTACTGATGTACGGGATTCCCAATATGAAGCTCGACAAGGGGGTCGTAGAACGTCGTATAAATCTGCTGAAGAAGGAGGGGATCGAGTTCGTCACTTGTGCCCACGTGGGACTGGAAGAAGATTTCCAGCCCGGGCACATGACTCAAATCATGATGGAGCGGGGCTGCAAGATGGAGTTTATCGATCCCAAGGAATTGCTCGAAAACTTCGACGCCTTGCTCATGGCCACTGGTGCGACAAAACCGTTTGATCCCACCGGAGGCTGCCCCGGTCGGGAACTCGATGGCATTCATCTAGCCATGGACTTTCTTACCCGTAATACGAAGGCATTGTTGGACGAGACAATCGCGACTAAGTCGAACGGTGCACCCCATCGCCTAGTGCCCGGTTCCGTGCTTGATGCCCCCAGCCCCGATGGCGAGTATCTCTCCGCTGCCGGAAAGAATGTAATTGTCATCGGTGGTGGCGATACGGGAGCCGACTGCATCGGTACGTCGCTTCGGCACGGTGCCAACAGTATCGTCAATTTCGAATTGCTGGATGTCCCACCGGAACAACGGGCCGCGAACAATCCCTGGCCGCAATGGCCGCGAATTTATCGCGTAGACTATTCACACGCCGAAACTGCCGCCAAGCTGGGCGACGATCCCCGACAGTTTAACGTGATGACCAAGGAATTTGTGGACGACGGCAATGGTCGTGTCAGCGGCGTGAAGACTGTCACCGTCGATTGGTCGAAGCCAGGCGAGAAGGCACCCTTCTCAGAGGTAGTTGGAAGCGAAAAAGTTTGGCCTGCCGACTTAGTGTTCTTAGCTACCGGCTTTGTCGGGCCAGAACTCACCGTCGGCGAGATGCTGGGGCTAGACACCCAAAACCCACGCGGCAATTGGAAAACCTTTGCCGCCAAGCACGGCGATTTTGCTACCAACCTCGAAGGCGTATTCGCTGCAGGCGATTGCCGACGCGGTCAAAGCCTGGTGGTGTGGGCGATTAACGAAGGCCGTGGGGCAGCACGAGCTATCGACGAATTCCTCACCGGCACCGACAGCACCCTTGCCGCCCCAGGGCTCAACCTGCCACAACAACTGGTGTGAAGGTTGACCACGAACTAGTCGAATATCGCGAATGAGATCGATCCTTGTCATTCGTTGAATCCGCTACATTCGTGGTCCCGTTTGGGCAGAATCTTATGCGCTTTCGCCTGCGAGACATGCTGTTGCTGATGCTCATGCTGGGCGTTTATCTGACGACCGCCAGCCAGGTGTTGCAACTCGACGTTAGTCCGCAATACAAACGGGGACTGCTTCTCTTTGCCGTTACCTTTGTGATGTCCACGCTCGCGTTTTCGTTCTTGGGACTTCGCTGGTCTCGCGGCAAGGCAGGCCCGATTGTGGTATCGTTCGTCCCGCCGATTCCTTGGAAAGCACTCCTCCAGCAGCTATTAGTCATAGTCGCCTTCGGCATTGCTGCAATCTATTTTGACCGACACCCCACCGGTGTGGCCGCCTTCACGGGTGCTTCAATTCCCATCCTCGTCAGCATTTGCCTGGTCTTTTTGTTCAATACTCTCAGCGTTTCGTCAGCAGGAATTATCTATCACTGCATGTTCCGAGGGTGGGACTATCTGGAAGTGCTACGCAGTGAAGAGGGTACCGTGGAGGCAATCGAACTTTGGAATCCCCGGTGGCAACCAAAGAACGAGTTCGTCCTAAAATACCTTTGGCCTGGGGTCACCATCACCATACCCAAGGAACATCAGCCGCAACTCACGAAACTTTACAACCAATACTCGTTCCCAGGGAACTAGCATTCGATCTATTCCTGATTACTGAGCCGCACTTTCAATCCGCTTTGCCGCGGGTTATCCTAGGACCTGACTTTTCTCGCACTCCTCGGGTCCTTGCAAAGATGAAATCTAGTAACTCGCGTCTCGGCCTGAAGTTCTTCCTGTTCTACTTGCTGCTATATGGTGGTTTTGTCGGCTTGAGTGCATTTTCGCCAGACGCCATGGAGAAGATGCCGCTGGAGGGAATCAATCTCGCCATCATCTACGGCTTTGCCCTCATTGTGGCAGCATTTGTACTAGCGTTGATTTACGGAAAGATGTGCGATCCCGGTCCGAGATCCGAAAAGACGGAGGACCACTCGTGATCCATTCCGCGTCGCCTCAGGCGATTGTCATCTTCTGTTTGTTCGTTGGTATAACCCTCGGCCTGAGTTTTTATCTCGGTCGCAAGGCAAAGTCGTCCGCCGGCTACTTTGCAGCCCACGGAGAAATCCCTTGGTTCGTCAACGGCGTGGCATTCGCCGGCGATTACCTCTCGGCCGCGTCGTTCCTGGGCATCTGCGGCATGATCGCCTTCTTCGGCTACGACGGATTTTTGTACTCCATTGGTTTTCTGGCCGGTTGGGTGGTGGCCCTGTTCGTTGTCGCTGAGCCTATGAAACGGCTCGGAAAATTCACGTTTGCCGATGCGCTTAACTCCACGTTCGATTCGCCTGGCATCAAAGTTGCCGCGGGCATTAGCACCTTGGCCGTCAGCGTGTTCTACCTCATCCCGCAAATGGTGGGAGCAGGCGTGCTCGTGCAACCACTCTTGGGATTGCCACATTGGGCGGGTGTCGCCATCGTTGGTGCCGTGGTGATCACTATCGTCGTGACTGCCGGCATGGTCTCCACCACTTGGGTGCAATTCCTCAAAGGATCTCTGCTCGTACTTTTTAGCGGTGTGCTAACCGTTATGATTCTCCAGCGAGGGTTCGAAGTCCAAGACAAACCGCTAGGGCCAATCACCGTCACGAAGACTCCTGACGGACAGACACTTATCAACGGGGTACCGCGAGGAACTGAAGAAGGGCAGGCCACGCTTCCGCCGGTGGGACACATTAGCAAATTGCCGGGAGGTGTTCAAAAAACGGGTCCCGTGGGACCGCTGGAGTTCTTTCGCATTTTGCAAGAGAGCGAAGTCATCCTGTGGAGTTCAGAGAAATCTACCGCCACCGATGGCACGGTCACCACCACCTACACCCCCAAGCCAACCCCGGGTAGCCAAGTGCTACGGCCCGGGGAACATCCCAAATTCAAGGGGATTCGCGGCGATGTGTTTTCTGAAAAGCTGAACTTTTTATCGCTGATGTTGGCCCTATTTTGCGGGACTGCCTCGCTGCCACACATTTTAATTCGCTATTACACCGTCAAAGATGAACACGCCGCGCGCATGAGCACGATCGTCGGCATTGGCTGCATCGGATTCTTCTATGTCCTCACGCTGTATATGGGGCTGGGTGCAATGACCAGCGGTGCGATGGACGTCACCGACACCAACATGGCCGCACCGCTCTTGGCACGTAGCATTGGCGAGTGGATGTTCGCCATCATCTCGGCAATTGCCTTCACAACCGTGCTCGGCACAGTGAGCGGGTTAATTCTAGCTTCCGCCGGTGCGGTCGCGCATGACTTGGTGGCGATGATCAGCAACGAACCACTGACCGATCACGAGCAGGTGCGCCTCGCCAAAATTGCCTCGGTAGTGATTGGCTTGTTAGCAATCGTCCTGGGAATTCTGTTTCAAGAACTCAATGTCGGCTATCTGGTTGGATGGGCCTTTAGCGTGGCAGCCTCGGCCAATTTGCCGGCACTGGTGATGCTCCTATTTTGGAAGGGGACGACCAAGCAGGGGATCATTGCCGCAATTGTCGTAGGCATGGTCAGCTCCTTGGCTTGGATTCTTTTAAGCGGCGATACCTTCTCGAAGGTCTATGGCCTGTCGGCTGAAGATGCCTTCGTGCCCTTCAGCCAACCAGGTATCGTTACCATTCCGCTAGGCTTCGCAACCTTAGTGATCGTGTCATTACTGACAAGAAATGAGCAGGCAAGTTGACTAAGAAAGCAGTTCTCTTTGATGTTGATGGCGTGCTGATCGATTCTTATCAAGCACACTTCCAAAGTTGGCAGGCTATGCTGAGTGAGCAGGGCGTCGAATTCACCGAAGCTGAATTCCGTGCTACGTTTGGTCGCACCAGCGCCGATATCATTGCAGAACTCTACAAAAGCGATCTTTCTGCAGACGAAATTCAGCGGCTCGACGATCGCAAGGAGGCCCTCTATCGCGACATCATTCGCGACGCCTTTCCTCCGGTGGACGGCGCTGCTGAGCTTGTCGACGCACTCGCCACAGCCGGCTTCGCACTGGGGGTTGGTTCCTCAGGCCCGCCGGCCAATGTGATGCTTACCCTGGAATCTCTAGGGCGAGTCAAAGAGTTTGGGGCAATCGTCACGGGCGTCGACGTCACCCGCGGCAAGCCCGACCCGCAAGTTTTCCAGCTCGGCGCCCAGCAACTAGAAATCGATCCCAGCTATTGCGCCGTGATCGAAGATGCCCCCGCTGGAATCGAAGCGGCCAACAACGCCGGCATGACGAGCATCGCCCTGGTGGGTACCGCCACTCGCGCAGAACTTTCCCAGGCAGACTTGGTGGTCGATGTTTTGGGCGAGTTGTCGCCCACACGGATTATCGAGGTGATCGAGGGCTAGCCACAGACGACGCTAGAATAGCTCAGAGGGTGTTGCTCAATATCAATGTCGTTCTTCTTGGCGAAGCATCGCAAAGGTTGGCACTAACTTTCAGCTTTCTCATCAGTCGATTCCACAACATGGATGTTCGAGGCCAAGTCTTCCAGGACGCGCTCGCCCAGACCGTGATCTTTCTCTCGCTTCCGATTGAGTTCGGCAAGTTCTACCCCTTTGGGAAGGCGACCGAGATGACACACTGGCTCACCAGGACTGGTCGCCGGTAGAGTAGTCATCCCGATCACAATCGAATTAAACGGGGCGTGTAACATGCTGTGTTCTCTTCCCAACAATGTAGTATTGGTGGCCAACGGCTGATCCTTTTCAACAATGTCTCCCGGTTTGACGTGGAACTGCAAGAATCCACCGCGCTCGGCACGAATCCATTTAGTCTTTTCAATCACAACTTGAAATAGGGGCGGCGTCGGCACTCTGTCGATCATGTCCAGCTTGGCGAGCACGTTTTTGATTCCGCGCAATGAAGTGGCGACTATTCCTGGCTCGACTTTCCAGACTTCTCCTCCTTCGAGAATAATCGTGGGACAACCCGCCAGACAAGCCTCGCGGCGAAACGCGCCTTGAGGGCCCTTGCCATTGATCACAATCTCGGTACCAAAAGCCTTGGCCAAGCGGCGAACCTCAGGATCAGTCAAATCGCCTCGCACATTCGGATAGTTGGTTCGCCGCACGGAGGCCGTGTGCAAATCGATCCCGTAGTCGCAGCGCAATACGATTTTCTCAAAGATTGCATGGGCCATTCGGCTTGCCAGACTCCCATCAACCGCTCCGGGAAAGGAACGGTTGAGATCACGGCGGTCTGGTAGATAACGTGTGTGGCGATCGAATCCCAAAATGTTTAACACCGGAACTAACACCAACGTTCCACGTTTTAATCGGAAATCTGCATCTTGAATCAATTCCCGGATGGCACCGGTACCGTTGATTTCGTCACCATGCAAGGCGGCTGTGACAAACACTACCGGACCATCGTCCTCAGCACGACGGATGTGAATGGGAATCTTCACCGTCATGCTGCTGTAACTTTCAGAAACTCCTAACTTCACATCACGAGATTCCCCCGGCAAGATTTCCTGACCATCCCAATTCTGGATCGGTCTCGGTGGACGTGATTCTGCGCTGGAAGTCATCGACTTAAGATCCGGCTTTGTTGGCTGCGGCGGACTGAGGTTCATCAGAAAGCACCTCGTCGGCCACTGGCAAATCGGGAAGATCCTTTACCTTCGGCCTACGCTTACGGCGAGTTTTGGCAGGTATCAAATCTCGCATACGTTCTAGCTTACCAAAGCAAAGTAGGCGATCGCCCGGTTCCAGTAAACGGTCGGAGCGGGGGTTGGGAATGGTTTTTTCGCCGCGGTACAGAGTTAGCGCATTGATGTCTTTTTCACGGAGTCCCGAATCGCTGATCGATTTGTCGACATACTCGGAGCCCTCCGGCACCAAAATCTCTGCCACACCGTATCCACGGCTGACGGTGAGCCGTTGGCGTAAATCGATTTCGGGAAAGTCGACCTGGGCGGCGATGTAGTCGATCACCGCACCTGCAATGTCGAGTTGAGTACACCGTTCAATTCCTTCCAAGCCTGGCGAGGAATTGACTTCCATAATTTGCGGACCCTCCGAGCTTTCCAGCATATCGACACCTGCGATACGCAGCCCCATGATTTGGGCAGCCCGAATAGCCGTCTCGCAGTAGGTTGTGTCGAGCACTACCTGTTCGGTCCGACCCCCCCGATGCACATTGCTACGAAACTCCTGGCCCTGGGCCACACGTCGCATGGCAGCGACCACGCGATCTCCGATTACGAAGGCGCGGATGTCGCGTCCTTTGCTCTCAGCCACAAACTTTTGGATTAGCACACTCTGCTTTTGGCTTTGCAGCAATTCGATAATCGCCTCGGCTGATTTTACCGATTCAGCCAGCAACACACCGATACCTTGAGTACCTTCGATCAACTTGATGACCACCGGAGCCCCGCCCACTCTTTCGATCGCAGGCAACACGTCCTTTTTGTCGCGTACAAAAGTAGTTTCCGGGATGCCGATATGGTGTTTACTTAAGATTTGCAAACTCCGAAGTTTGTCTCGGGAATTTGTTAGTCCCGAAGAGGAGTTGGCGCAAAAAATATCCATCTGCTCGAATTGCCGAACGACGGCTGTGCCATAATAGGTGATCGAGGCACCGATGCGCGGCAAGATCGCATCGTAATGCGAAAGTAGCTTTTGCCGATAAAACAAATCAGGATCGCCCTCACGCAAATCGATGGCGAAGTTTAGCGTGTTGAGCACCTTCACTTTATGACCGCGCTGATCCGCCGCTTCGCGTAAACGACGCGTGCTATAGCATTTGGGGCTGCACGATAGGATGGCGAGTTTCATTTCTCTCTTCTAATAAGCGGTTCGGCTGAGGGGAAATCTCAGCTCTATGATTTTCGTTTCTTCTTCAGCTTTCGTCTGCCGCCGTAGTATGACCGGCCTGAGTCTACCAAAAAGCGTCCACGGACGGCCTCGCGACCGAGCAACATGCGGAAACCCATCTCGTCTCGATTTGCCAAGGTTAATTCAACTTCGATTTTCATTTTTAGCAATACGACATTGGTCAGAATCACCGGGCGGGTAGAAGACTCGCCGCTGGAACTGCGAACCGAGCGATGCTCCAGCACCCTGGCCTCAGCGATCACTACCCTGTCGTCCTTGCGTTGCACCGGTTGAACTTTGAACCGAACCCAAGGCTTGTCCTCTCTTTGGAATTCCTCGATATCAAATGCATGGAGCGAGGACGAACGTGCTCCCGTGTCGACCTTTGCCTTAATGCGATTGATCCCGAGGTCGGGCAGTGAAACCCACTCGCGCCATCCAACAATTGGAAGTGATTCACTCTTGGATGGCACAGGGCTGGCTCCTTGATCGAAACTGGGATTCTCCCATTGTATCGATGCCCAAAGAGGACGTCTGCCGCAAAACCGACTCGCCAATGGGTTGGCAGACCTACAGGATGGCTGAAAAGTTTTTGCTTTCTCGCGTGAGCTGATTGAGCAATTTTCGATCGATCTTCGACTTCACAGTTCGGCGATCGAGTCCCAACGCGGCAGCCGTCTGTTGATAGCTACCGAGCTTGGCATAGACCCAAGTGCAATAATTCGTAAGTAGTTCCGCATGGGTAAGTGTTCCGGCCTGAGCTTCACGAAGCCACGCCTGCGATGCTGCCGGGCCAGCCTGTTCCTCAACTGTCTCTCGGGGAGTGTAGTGGCGTCGCACCAAAATATTCCGGACACATTGTTCAAGCTCACGAATATTCCCCGGCCAGTGGTACCCAGAGCCCATCTCCTTCTCGATCCACTCGAGAGTTTCGCTAGTTAGTTTCTCACTCTCGTCACCCACCAATTGCTTCGTAATGAAGGCAACAAAACCCTCCAGTGCCTCGGCACGATCTTCAAGATGAGTCTGCAAAGAAGGCATTTCAATGCGATCACTGCAAAGCCTGTAGAATAAGTCCTCGCGAAACCTGCCTTCGCGAATCTCCGTGGTCAAATCCCGATTGGTAGCGGCAATTAGCTTGCCGCAGAACTGGCAATCCTGAACTTCTCCGATACGTGAATAGGTACGATTCTGCGCGACTCGTAGCAGTTTGACCTGCAACTGAGGCTCGAGCTCCCCGATTTCATCGAGAAAAATCGCGCCATGTGGCGGGCAACTTTCGAGCCAACCTGTTCGGTCGGCTACCGCGCCAGTAAATGCTCCCTTACTGTGCCCGAACAGTTCCGACTCAATCAGAGTGGGAGACAGGGCAGAGAGATTTACTGGTAAAAAGGCCCGTTCCAGGTCGCCCGCAAACTGCTCTTTCTCGGCATCGAAAGGAATGTACTGCGACAAACCTATCGCTCTTGCGACCAGTTCCTTACCCGTTCCCGAAGCGCCTGTGACTAGGGTCGTGATGTCTCGCATCCGATCGTGCAGCGAAGTTTGGTAACGCCGCATGTCGTGAGTGAAGACCGACTGCCACACCATCCCGCGCACTTCGGCGGCCGGTCGTGAATCACCCAGGATATGGTCGAAGACATTCCGAAAGGCACGACGTATCTGGAAGAAACACGCAAACAAATGGGCTGCCTCCTCGGCCAAAGGTAGCCTAAGTTGCGGCAGGACGAGATAGTGTTCGTATTGCGGGCGAAAGGCCCGCCATGCTTTGGCAATTTGTTGTCGCGATCGGCGCGAGGCAAGCAAGTTTTGATCGACGTGGATCTTGCTCACGTGACGATAATAGAGAACGTAGAGCACTAAATCCTGATATTGGGTTTGCTCCGCTGCCGAAACATTGTTGTCCAGTTCGATCTGTTCCCGTAATCGATCGACCAATTCTTCGGCTCGCGTCGTGAGGCTCACTACGTTGGGCCGATCCGCATCTTCGATGTGCTGGTTCTTGCTCCAAGCGATCTGATCTTCGTGTTGGTACTCTTTCCCAAGCGCTTGTCGTTCTAATTCGAGGCGCTGTGGTTGGAATGGATTGCTATAAGCCAGTTGAGAAAGCAGCTGGACGAATTTCCGCTCTGAGGCTGAAATCATGGTTCGTCTCTTCTAAAGGCTGAGTACAAAGGGTGTACACTGACGGTACACTGAAAGTATACCCTGACCCTACGGTGCTGCTGCCTCATCTCCCTAAGTACCTATTGGAACATATCTTAGGTCGATTTTCCGGTTACTGGCACCAGTTCTGCTTTGAAGGTAGGCGTGCAGCAGGTTCTTCGAGTTCACGGTCTCGCCTAGCTGCGCGTTGCCAAACAAATCGGGGGATTGGGCCATGGCCGATCATCACCAGCAACCAGAAGAAGAGTTTGTAAAAGTCACAGTTGTCGAGGAAGCGGCCGTGGAAAACACCATCGGCAAAAAGTCGTCACGTAGTTTCATTGAGGTACTCCTCAACCCGAAATCACTACAAGGCTTGATGGCCTGCGGGGCGGGGTTACTTGTTGTGGGACTTGTCGTGTGGCTCTGGTCGGTTGGTGTTTTCGAAAACCCTGTCGTCGTAGCCACCTGCTTAGGAATTACGAATTGCGCCGTAGTCGCTGCGGGCATGGCAACGGCCCGATACACGCGCTATCAAACCGCCGGCAAAGCGATTACGATGCTCGGCTGCCTAGTGATGCCGTTGAACCTATGGTTCTATGATGCCCAGGGATTGATCACGCTCGACCAGGGAGGGCATCTATGGGTGCCGGCGGTGGCTTGCTGTTTGATCTACGCGTCTGTTGCCAGGGTTTTAGCCGACCCCAAATTCGTGTTTGCCATTGTAGGTGGCGTAGCGATGACAGGGCTCCTGCTATTGGCCGATCAAAACATTGGGAGATTCTGGGAGATTCTTTCCCCCTCCACACTATTAGTTGTGATTGGCATGATCTGCATTCATGCCGAGCGCGCATTTGCGTCGGGCGAAGGTCCTTTCAGTCGTCAGAATTTTGGAAAAGCATTCTTTCAAGCAGGTCACACGGCTCTAGCAGCAGGGCTGCTGCTACTCTTAGGGGGCAGGTTGTGTGGACTGTTTTACGAAACCTTCTTTGCCGACCTGGGCTGGTTCGCGAAGCCACTAGTCTCAACCCAAACGCATCTCAAACTATTCGCCCTGCTGCTAGCGATGGCAGGAGCCTATTCCTACGTTTACTCCCAACTCGTTGTCAGGGCCGGTGGAAGATACATTGTTTCGGCGGTACTCACCGTGCTTTGGGCGGCAGTGATTTTGCTCGACTTACTTAGTATTCCATTCACGATGTCGCTAGTCACCTTGCTGCTGGCCGTCACGGCCCTGGCTCTCAACATGGCGAGAACCTCTCAGAGCGAGAGTGGAAGCGGAGGACCACTCACCCAGCAACTGCAAGCTTTGCTTCAGTCTTCTGGACCGATCGTCAGTGGACTTCACGTCACAACCGGGCTTTTGGGGCTATTACTCTATGGCCGCGCTCGACTGGAAGTTCTGAGCGACGCATTCCCCTATCAATTCGAGGGCCTGTTCATCGTAGCAATGTCAGTTGCTTCAGCGAGTTGTGTATGGAGTGCGATTCGGGCAGAGCGGGAATCCAAGTCTGCAAGAGTTATACGCAACTGGCAGTTGGCGGCTGTTTTCGCCATGTTCTCCACGGCAGGCACGCTGTCGATGGTTGGCATACCCCTTACAGCAATCACGTTGGTAGCTGAAATGCTGATTCCCTTGGCAATCGTAGTCGCGTCTTTGGTTACCAAGAGTGAAGCACGCCGCTTAGCATGGTCTCGCGCAGCCGAATTGGTCACCTGCCTACTCTTAATTGTAGGGTTGGCTGCGATATTGGGTCTGGTGGAAGTCCTTGCCGTTGCCGCACCCCATCTTTGGCTCAGCCTGCTATTTGCTGCGTCTTCGCTTAGCTTTGGTATGGCAAGTGTTCATTCACGCCGTGCTATGTCGCCGGTGCTGTCCGCTATCTCGTTGTGCGTGAGTGTTTGGCAGACGCTTCTTTGGCTCGATTACACTCAATACGCGCCGATTGTGGCTGCCACGACGGTGGGATTGGTTGCACTAGTTGCGGCACGGTTGCTGGAAGCAACAGGTGTATTTGGCGAGAAGAGGCTCAAACAGTGCCACTACTTTAGCTGGGTGGGGATTGGATTGGGCGGCGTGGCGGCGCTCTTACTTTCGTTGGCGCGCGTCTTAGTAAACGAAGCGAATGCGTCGCTATTGGGGCTGCTGGCTGTGCAAATCGTAGCATCGCTCGTAGCCGCATTACTCACTCGACAAGATGCCTGGCGCCGAAGTTTCCTCGTGCTTGCCGCCGGCGAAGTGCTTGTCACGATGCTCGTGGTCAATGTGCTTAGCCCATTCACTTTCTTGCAAAAAAGCGAACTTCTTGTGACCTGTGGTGGTTTGATCATGCTGGCCTTTGGATATTACGGTTGGTTCCGCGAAACAGAGCGGCGGAACGAACTGGTAAGCTTCAACTTGGCTTTTGGAAGCATCCTTAGCAGCGTGCCTCTATTGATAGGGCTGTTGCAACAGCGAATTTGGGGATCTTCCCACGCCTGGGGTTGGGTCATGCTCCACGAGATTGGAGTCTTGGCAGTCGGCCTAGGGCTCTTGGGTATCGGAATTGTTTGTCGCATTCGATCCTCGACCCTGCTAGGCAGTGGTGCACTCACCGTGTACGTCGTTAGTTTGCTTGGCCTGTTGCGTATTCCCAATCAGCTTCAAACAACGGCGATCTATATGATGGTGGGCGGAGGACTGTTTTTCTTGGTGGCTGTCCTGTTGAGCATTTATCGCGATCGTTTACTAGCACTGCCCGAGAAGGTTCGCGAAGGCGAGGGAGTGTTTCAAGTGTTGAAATGGCGATAGACCGTGGGCCCGCCGCTGTTGGCAGTGTCGGGCAATACTGGCAGCGCTCGTCGACGCCCCCCGCGTCGACGAGCCTGCTTGTCACTCTCAAAAAAATAACCAACAAGCAAATACTATGAAAGAAAAATCCTCACTCAAACGGCTTATGTTAAAGCTCTTAACCGGGTCGGTCGTCCTAGGGGCAATTGCTGGAGTAGTCATCATACTTCGAGGTCAGTGGAATTGGTTCGAAGTCCGCGTCATGATTACTACTATCGTCTTGGCTGTGGCAAGTCTGTGTGGCCTGGCATGCGATCTCTCTCGAACACCTCGTCGCAGCAATGGACTGCCCTACGTCGGAATGTTGCTTACCTTCGTGACGACCGTTCTACTGATGATTGCGATTTGGCCGGAGTTTGAATCTGAGTGGTATCTCAAAACCATTGGCGTATTTGCCATCTTTACGTTAGCGACGGTCCAGGTCTGCCTGCTCTCGATTGCTCGCTTGGCCAAAAGGTTTTCGTGGGTTTACCTGATCGCGATTCAAATCGTCTATGGCCTGGCGATTCTCGCCTCAGTTATGCTTGTATGGGAAATCGATGGCGATCGTGCGCTTCGATTCCTGGCAGCTTTGTCGATCGTAGACGCTGCTCTTTCGCTGCTGATTCCATTGCTGCACCGTATCAGCAGGACTGACACCAACAACGACCGGCCCCTGAACGCCATGGAAGAACGGAACGTGGATAGCATCGACCGAGAACTAATTCGCCTACGGAAACAGATCGATCAGCTCGAGACGCTACGCAAGCAGATCACCAAGGCAATTGTGCAAGAGGGTGGCGACGATCTGAGCGATCAGGATAAATGACTGACAGGCAAATTACCCTAACCCGTGCGTCTGCGGCCCATGCCAAGCACTCCCATTAGTGCCAACAATATAGCCGATGGCTCCGGAATCGTGCGGTAGCCCATATCCCGCATCGAAGCAATCGTGGTGCTGCTCAAGAATGGCTCGCCGTAGTCGGGGTCGAGTGCGCCGGTCATTAATTCCAAAGCGCGGTCTCGCCCGAGCAAATCGGTTACGCCCACGCGCGGATCCAAGCTCCAGGGATCGCCAGGGTTCCCTTCTTGCGTGCTGCTTCGCATGATTTGGTCCCAGTGAGTGTTCATCGTGCCGCTGCTGCCAGCGTCTTCCACCGGCACAAAGGTGGCATTCGGATCGAACTCGCGACGGTAGGCCCGGACTCCATTAGCACCGCGGTATCTGAAGGAACCACCAGTGTATAATCCGTTGGATGTCCAGAGCGTGCCGATGCCCAGGCCATGCCCAATCTCGTGGGCGAGTATGTCGTCGACGTAGTTGAGTCCAATAAAATTAGGATCTGGATCAGTCGGCCCCGAACCGTCCCAAGCACTGAATGCTGTGACAACGGCAGGGTTGATGCGTACTGTAGCAGTCACTGGAAAAGCGAATCCTCCCTGAACCGTGCTGCTGTTGATCTGCGCTTCCGCAAAGGTCGAACCTTGACGGACTGTGACAGTTACCCCGGGATTGCTGATGCCAGCCTGATAACCGATGAGCACATCGTCCCAAACGGCTTTGGCCTGGGCAATGGAATCGTTGAGGATGGCGATCTGACTGGAATTAAATCCAGACTCAATTAGATTGACCTGCAGATCAAATTTGGCCAACGCTTGATGACAACTGCTGACCAAGAAGATAACGATAAAACACAAAAATCTAGTAGTGCTATACATGGTGAACCTGTGAAAATATTAATGAGACAAAATCGGGTGCGCAAACACGGCTCGCGTGTTGGGGAGACCGACTTCGCCAATGAAATGGGAAGTCAATAAAAGAAAGCTCTTCACCCGAATGCGGGTTTAGGAAGAACTAATTGGAATGCGATCCACAAGCACCAGACCTGATAAGGAAGGTAACCCCTCGAATGAGGGTCTATTCTTATATTACCCGAACTTTCGGGTTCTGCAAGCAATTAACAGCCCCGCAGCCAGCATGGCGAGTCCACCGCCGCCGACTCGGGCACGACCCACTCAATCCCCCGTACGTCTAATCCAATGCCTGTACCGATTTGCGCGAACGTGCCGGTTGTAGGATAAAGGTTGAGGAGATTCTCTCAGGGCCGCCAACTGGCCCAAACTAGCCGCGTTTCTCATAATAGGTCGCAGCTCCCCATACCCAATTGGCCATCACTCACTTATGCCCAAGACTCGACTTGCTCCCTCACCAACCGGCGCTCTGCACTTGGGCAACGCTCGGACGTTTCTGGTCAACTGGGCACTCGCTCGCCAGCGTGGCTGGACGATCGTGCTTCGTATCGAAGACCTCGATGGTCCGCGAATTAAACCCGGTGCCAGCGAGCAGGCGATCGAACTTCTTGAATGGCTCGGGCTCGATTGGGACGAAGGCCCTTTCTATCAGCGTCATGATTTAGAGCCTTACGAACAAGCTCTATCCGAACTGGCCAGTCGGGGAGAGATTTATCCCTGTCGATGTACCCGCAAAGAGATCGAGGCGGCCAGTTTATCTGCACCCCATCGAGGCGATCACGAACTGCGCTATCCTGGCACCTGCCGACCCGAAAAGAAGACGCCTCGCGATCCTGTGCAGCTTGGAGAAGGCGATGCTGCTTGGCGGGTGCTTGTGCCCGAAGATGCGATCGACTTTGTCGATGCCTTTGCCGGTGAGCAATCGTTTCGAGTTCAGCAAACGGTCGGCGACTTTCTGGTTCGTACGAAGAGCGGTCTGCCGAGTTATCAAATAGCCGTGGTGGCGGACGACGCACGCCAAGAAATTGATCAGGTGGTTCGCGGCGATGACCTGCTTTTGTCCGCAGCGCGGCAGATTCTGCTCTACGAACGGCTGGCGCTTGGACCACTACCCACTTACACCCATCTGCCGATGGTCATCGGCGAAGATGGCCGGCGGCTGGCAAAACGGCATGGAGATAGTCGTCTTACCGCCTATCAGGAGAAGGGTGTCTCGGCGGAGCGCGTCATTGGCTTGCTTGCCGAGTGGTGTGGCCTTGGGCAACGCCAACCGCAGACAGCTCAGGAGTTCTTGGACGCATTCGATATCAATCGCCTGTCGCCCGAGCCGATCGTGTACACTGAGCAGGACGATGAGTGGTTGCTCGGAAAATGAAAGACGCTTGGCACTTGTGCGCGAGTATGGCGACTTCACGCAGGCCTATTCCACTGCGGTGCAGCCAGGGCTGTCGTATTTCTGGCACAAAGATTGTTATCTGGCCTTTGCCAAGAATTGGGGCGTCCATTGCGTTCTGGCCGATCCTGTGGGGCCCGCCGAGTTGCATCGCCCCCTGCTGGAGGAGTTTGTTGCCGCGCATCCGAAAAACTGCTTTTGGCAAATCGGTCGGGGGACCGCAGCGATTCTCGAGTCGCTAGGTTTCTGGATTAACGAAATGGGTTGCGACACACGTCTGGAACTGGCCGACTATCGTTTCAGCGGCAAAAAGAAGGAGCGACTCCGCCACGCCACCAACTGGCTTGCCAAGCATGGCTTTGAGGTGCGCGAAGGCACTTATGCCGAAGACGTCGACGTACAATCGATCATCGAACTCTCCGAAGCCTGGTTCGATTCGCGCCGCAGCCGCAAGGCAGTGTACTTTTTCAATCGACCGCCAGTGTTTGAGGATGAAACTGACGTACGCAAGTTCTTCCTGTTTTCTCCAGAAAACAATCCGGTGGCGTTCATCTGTTTCGATCCGATCTATTCCGCCGGCCAAGTAGTGGGGCACTCGCCCTCGGTCAAACGCCGCCTGCCGGACGCGCCCTTGCGTGCGGAGGAGGGCATCATGAAGGTAGCCATCGAGCAGTTTCAAGCCGATGGACTGGACCGCGTGATGCTAGGGCTCTCGCCATTGGCAGGAATTGAAGATCGCGAGTTTCGCAGCAACCCGCTTATCCACTTCAGCTGGAGTCGAGGGGTCAATGCGTGGTGGGTGAACAAGTACTTTTACAATCTGGCCGGGCATGCCGACTTCAAACGGCGTTTCGATGGTGTCGAAGAGCAAACGTACTACGCCTCTAATTGTTTGCTAAATGATTTTCGCGTGATTGCGTCGTTGCGACTAGCCGGGGCACTGTGACTCGCCCCGCATGGCTAGACTACGCCTTCATGAATAGCGAGGTGAATGAGCTGCGAAGCCTTTCGGACATCGAGCTTTTTCATGATCTTTGATTTGTGATTATCGATAGTGCTCACGGCTACGTTGAGCCTCGCTGCGCATTCGCGGACGGACCAACCACCCGCGACTTGCTCTAGGACTTCAAATTCCCGTTGAGTGAGCGAAGCCAACGCTGGTCCTTCGTCCTGCTGCAGCAGAGTTTTCCCTTTGGAGGAGCTGACGATTCTCGCTTCGATCTCCGCATCGTATACTTGCTCAGAGCTTGCACCAATCGCTTCGAGCCCACGTCGGAGATCGGCAGCGCTAATTTGTCGGGTGAGGTAGCTTGTGCGAGGCAACTGAATGGCCTTAATCAAAGCGCCTTCACGCACCCGATCGTCGAAGATCACAAGATTCTCAAGCCGTTCGTCCAGAAGCATCTCTTTTAGCAAACTCATGCCGTGGGGATGGGAACGGGGATCGTAAACCACGATCTGCGGCTTGAGATCTTTGATTCGCTCCAGTCCCGTTGAAAACTGTTCGGTTGCGGTCACAACTTCCAGGGTGCTGCATTCGCGGAGTTGCGCAGAAACCACTTCGCAATCGAAACGGTTGGCTAGCAATAAGAGAATTTTGGTGACCTGGATGCCAGGCGAACTTTCAGGCAGATAAGCGTTGGCAGACTGCGTCGCAGGAGCTGCCGCGAATGACGTATTGGGTGTGATGTCGAGAGTCGATTCGAATTGCAAAGTACTTTCTCCTATGTTGAAGTACGCCCCGGTAGGGGCGGTCAACTTTGTTAGGAGAAGTTATACCTGCTTCTATTCTTGGAGATGGGCGCTCAAACGTGACTACCAGACTACCAAATAGTGACAGCATCGCTCCTATCTCTTGCAGCACCGGGACTTAGACGTTTGTACACCTACAAGGTCGAGTGACAAACTACTGTCACCGGGCGGCTTTGTAGCTAACTTGGCCAGAACCTGCGCAGACCTAGTAATGCGGAGGTTTCTCGTCTGCTGGGAGATCGCTGCCGGTCTCCTCGCCGAGCCGATGCACCTCGCCTTTCAACCGTTCGACGTCACGCCGCAACAGGTCGAGTTCTGCCTGCTGACGCATCACTACCTCCTGAAACTCTTCGAGATGACGCTGCTGAAAGCTGAGCGTTTCTTCGATTTGGGCAGTCCGCTCGAGAGAGGACTTGGGCTTCTGTTGATCAGGATCCGAGGATGTCGATTTATCTTCGCTCATCTGATTCGTTCGTTTTTCTGAATGGCTTCTTGCACTGGGGATTCCGCGAATGTTTCGCGCCCCCGGATTAGCACCCAATCATTGACGATGTCTAGTTCTCGGTAGAGAATTGCTTATAGGTTGTAACATAACAAGCTCCCCGTATCGATTGCGAGAGAATCTGCCATGGCTACTCAGACTTCCGAGCAACTTGTCCAAAAGAAATGTCTGCCTTGCGAGGGTGGCGTCGATCCGTCCACACCCGCAGAGGCCAAGGCCCAACTCGAAGAACTGAAAGGTTGGGAACTAGTTCGCGACGGCCAACGCATTCGCAAGTCTTGGCAAGTGAAAGACTTTATGGCTGGCATTCGGTTTTTCGAAAAATGTGCTGTTGTGGCCGAAGACGATGGCCACCACCCAGATCTCCATATCGAGGGCTACCGCAACGTGTCAGTTGAGTTGTGGACTCACGCGATCGGTGGTCTGAGCGAGAACGACTTTATCCTGGCCGCCAAGATTGACCAGCTTCCGATAGAATTGGCCTGAGCAAAATGGTTCTACACGACTCGTTCCCCGCCTTAGTTGTTCGACGTGATACCGACGAGAATCTCACTTGCCAAGTGGAAACTCTATCGGCAGACGATTTGCCGCCCGGCGAAGTGCTGATCGAAGTCGATTGCTCATCGCTCAACTACAAAGATGCCCTGGCCACCCGCGCGCAAGCGGGGATTGTTCGCGACCTGCCGCATGTGCCGGGAATCGATTGCGCGGGGACGGTCGCCACTAGTTCGGTTGCCGATTTTAAGCCCGGCGAGAAGGTTCTGGTGACCGGCTACGAGCAAGGCGCTCCACGCTGGGGCGGGTACTCGGCATTCGTACGCACGCCCGCGGATTGGGTGGTGCCGCTGCCAACCGGTTTCACACCGCGCGATGCCATGACCTATGGCACGGCCGGTTTTACCGCGGCGCAGTGTGTAGCCGCGATCGTGCACCAGGGAATCGAACCCACGGATGGCGAAGTCGTCATCACTGGCGCCACCGGCGGAGTGGGAACCGTAGCGATCGCGCTGCTGGCACACCTGGGCTTCTCGGTCGTCGCAGTCACAGGCAAACCAAACAAGGCCGAACTGCTTCAACAACTCGGAGCCCAATCGATCATCCCCCGAGAAGAGGTGAATGACGATTCTGGCAAACCACTGCTCTCGGAGCGTTGGGCCGCGGCGGTCGACACCGTCGGCGGCAACACGCTCGCCACATTGTTGCGCTCCACCAAGTATCGCGGCTGCGTCACCGCCTGTGGACTAGTGGGCGGGCACGACCTTCCAACGACCGTCTACCCATTCATCCTCCGCGGCGTAACGCTTGCCGGCATCGACTCGGCCAAGTGCCCCCGCGGCCCTAGACTCGAAATCTGGCAAAAGCTCTTCGGCGAGTGGAACGTGTTACAGACGCTACAGCCCCTGGTGCGTGAAGTGACGCTCGCGGAGGTGCCTGTCGAGGTGGAGAAGATGCTTGCTGGGGAAAACTCGGGGCGGATCCTGGTGCGACCGCAGTGAAGAACAAGCTGTCAGCACTCAGCGGTCAGCTTCTTGAACCACATCCACCCGCCGGGCACCACCCAAGACTCGAATTCAGTCCCAATGGGACGATAGTGAATAGCCAGGGGCGCGAGCCCCTGGAACAAAGCGCCCCCGTTGTTGAGCCCCGAAGGGGCGACAGACTGTTGGCGGCTCTAACCAAACAGCGCGACGAGGGCTTCGTCTAATTCGGCGTCTTCCAGGTCATCGGAGGAGTCGGTCGCGCCAGCCGCAATGGTCTGCGAATCGCGGATATCATCTGCCTCGGAGACATCGGCTAGGATTGTGGCCTGTTCAACGAACGCAAACGCAGCGTCTTCCGGCAGAGGTTCCTCGCGATTGTCTGCCACGGTTTCAGGTAGGGCCAGCCAGAAGGATGCAACACTCGGCTCAACCCCGGACTGCGTCGCAGCAAGCGGCGGAGCCGACGGCTCACTCACGCCATACTCGGCGTCCCACCGAGCGATGTCGCCACCGCCGATTTGGATCAGCAGCAGATCCAAACCATCGACGACGTGGTCGCCATTTGCATCGGCCAGTAGCGGTTGCGATTCGTAGGCCCCGATATCAATGCGGCCATTGTGCAGGCGAGTAAACGGATCACCGCGCTGATCGAAGTCGGGCGGCACGGAGAATACGGGATCACCCATGTCGATGGCGGGGCTGCCGGGGAGGAGCGCATGCGTGAAGGTGGGGCCGCCGTTGTCTTGGAGCGGGCCGAGCAGGGGGTCAATCACGCCGGCGCCGGCGGCGCTGCCGATGAGGTTGCCGTTGATGTCGGGGGATTGGGCTTCGGTAAGTGATGTATCTGTGTTGTCACCGATCAAACTGTGCGTGAGCGTCCAGCCTGCTGATCCGCCACGTATGTCGGGACCAAGGCCAAGTTCTGCTGGACCACTATAGGTATAGAAATATCCAACATGGTTGTCGGCGATGATCGAGCCAGAAATCGTAGAGGAGTCTACCGAAACGAGCCGTATACCACCGCCATCGCCTCCACGAACGTTGCTAGAAGGCTCTGTAGGATCGCCAGTACGGTTAGAAACGATGGTGCAGTGCGATATGGCAAGCTGATCTGCGCTGATAGAGAGACCCCCTCCACTACCTCCGTTGCCTCCATTGGTAGCATCTCCACCATCTCCCGTTCGATTCCCGCTAATAGTGCTGCCCTCGATCGATACGGACGTGCTAACGGCAAAAACACCGCCACCTGCACCTCCAGTCCCACTGCCGGAAGAAGAACTGCCTCCATCTCCTCCACGGCCAGTCCTATTATCGGAGATGGTGGAGTCTTCGATCGTTAGGTTAGTCCCAAGATGTGCAATTCCGCCACCGTGTCCACCATTGCTTCCGCCATAAAATGAGCTGCCTCCTTCCGCAGTCACGTTGCCACTGATGGTGGTAGAGCGAATGGTCAGGGAACCGCCCGATTGATAGATGCCTCCGCCGCTACCTCCCTGGATACCACCAAAAACCTCTTCTCCAGAGCGACCCGTGAAATTTCCACTGATGGTGCTGCCGGTGATCGTCATGTTTCCATTTTTGTTGTAGATGCCCCCACCTTTCCCTCCGTAGCCGCGGTAAATCACGGCGTCGGCTCCTCGGTTCCCACTGATGGTACTCGCGGTGATCATCACCTCACTATCAACCGCGTAGATGCCGCCACCACTTCCTCCTGGATTGCCGAATTGCCCATCAAGTTTAAGGGTGCGTCCAACTATGTTGTTTTCGATCGAGGAGTCCGCGATCGAGAGTAGCGTGCCGAAATGAGCGATGCCGCCTCCACTACCTGCCGTGCCACCATAGCCCGATTGGTGACCGCCATCGCCTGTGAAGTTGCCACTGATGCTACTACCAGCAATATTCAGCACTCCACCCGCGTTGTAGATTCCTCCACCAGAGCCACCATCTCCAGCCGTTCCAGTACTAGGCGTATTGGTGAGCGGACCATCACCGGTTCGGTTATCAACAATACTGCTGCCGGTGATCGTCGCATTGCCACTGCCACTGAAGATGCCTCCTCCATGACCGCCATCGGCTTCGGGAAAAGTGAAACCAATGCCATATCCCCCCATGCCAGTCTGATTCGCGCTGACGGTGGAGTTGGTAAGCGTCAGGTCGCCATACTGGACATAGATGCCTCCGCCTGCACCACCTGATCCTGGGTGATAATTGCTTTGACCACCCTGACCAGTTGCGTTGCCGGAAATCGTAGAGTTGGCAACGGTTAGATGTTCTAAAGAGAAGATCGCTCCGCCTGCTTCGCCATTCTCCCCATCGGTGCCCGAGGGAGCTTCCGGAGCATTGGCCGCATCTCCCCCTGTCAGCGTGAGCCCACTGATCGAGACGTTGATTAGAGCTGCAGTGCCATCGTCAATTGTGAAGATGCGATGTCCATCGCCCGTGGCAAACACACTGTCAGTGCCGTTGCCGGCATCGATGGTCAGCGAATTTTGTCCCAAGCCATCTATTGTCAGCGAATCGGTGATTCGAAGTTCGCCTTCGGTGAGCAGAATCGTGCCTCCGGTGAGCGAGGCATCAAACGAGATCGTATCCGCTCCCGCTAGTCCGTTGGCATATTCAATGGCTTCGCGGAGCGAGGTGAGCCCATCGAAGGCATCAACCACATCCTGATCGGTCGTCACCACCAGCGAGGGCAGCTCCATCGGCTCACTAGCACCATAATCGGCGTCCCAGCGGGCGATGTCGCCACCGCCGATTTGGATCAACAGCAGGTCTAAACCATCGACGACGTGATCGCCATTCGCATCGGCCAGCAGTGGCTGTGCTTCGTACGCCCCGATATCGATGCGGCCGTTGTGCACGCGGGTGAAGGGATCGCCGCGCTGGTCGAAGTCGGGCGGCGCGGAGAATACGGGATCACCCATGTCAATCGCCGGGCTGCCGGGGAGGAGCGCATGCGTGAAGGTGGGGCCGCCGTTGTCTTGGAGCGGGCCGAGCAGGGGGTCAACGCTTACTACGTTGTCCGATCCGGTGATTGTGACGGCGCCCGAATCTTCAACTAGACTATAATCGACGTAAAATTTGGTAATGTCTGGAGGCCCACTAGCTAAGTCTGCAGAAGGTAATCCTGACGCATCGGTCGTGTTGGAGACAATCGAATTTCGCAGCACGATGGTAGTGACAAAATTATCCCAGTTAGCAGCTATACTTCCGCGACCGGTAAGGGACGAGTTACCTTCAATCGTTGACGAAATGAGAGTGGTGGTTCCAGAGTATTCAGTAAGTGCTCCCCCAGAGAATCGTGATGTGTTACCGCTGAGTGTGCTATTAGCAATTATAGAAGAATAGCCAAATCCCCGATTCGATACCCCACCGCCATGCCGGAAGGCAGAGTTGCCTGAAATCTGACTTTCCTGGATCAGAGAGTTGGAATCGACGTTCGCAATTCCACCACCGCTCGAATCGGAGTCATTTCCACTGATGATAGTTCTTGTGAGCTCTAAGTCACTGTCACGAGCATAAATACCACCTCCGCTACTGGCGGCATAGTTGCCATTGATTGTGCTATTTCTGACTACCAAGGTCGCTCCAATTATTGAAACACCACCTCCTTTGCTAGTAAAGAAAATGCCTGCGGAGTTTCCAGTTATGAAACTGTTTTCGATTGTCAGATTTTCAAGACTAACTATTGCACCACCCTGAAGAGAAGGGTCCCCACCAGTTAGTGTTATGTCGCGGAGTTCGACATCGATTCTAGAGCTGCTGCTAACATCGTCGACATTGAAGATGCGATGCCCATCGCCCGTGGCAAATACGCCGTCAGTGCCGTTGCCGGCATCGATGGTCAGCGAATTTTGTCCTGGCCCGTTGATCGCAACCGCATCGGTAATCTCAAACTCCCCGTCGGTCATCAGCAGCGTGCCACTAACGCCGGTGAGGTCGATGTCGTCCGGCCCGGCCAGGTTATTGGCGTCGAAGATGGCTTGCCGCAGGCTACCGGGCAGGTCGCCTGCGGCGGTCACGGGGCCGTCGAGGAGATTGGTGACTGAGAAGGTTGCCAGCATTCGCCGATCTTCCAGCGTTTCGACGGACAGCCGACGCGAATAGGGATCGATCCGGTAATTCTTCCCGGTTGGCATGGCCAATTCTCTAGTTCGCGATGCAGAAGCGAGAGTGAAGGTCTGACGTGCATCTATTTTAACAGTATTCTCAATGGGAAACGAACTATTTTTGGCAGCCTTTCACAATGTGCAGTTCACCTTGGTTTATCCGATTGCTGACGCTCTCGGCTGGCTGCGGTTCTCAGGCCTCACCGATCAATCCAACCTACTCCGACAATCACACAATCGTTATACTTGTTGCCTATGGCGAAATACATCGTTCGACATGGCGTGATGCGAAACCTGGGCGTCTTTGGCGTTAAAGGAGACGATCACTTTGCGCGCGGCGCGCAGGTGATTGCCCGCACGAGTCGCGGCCTGGAAACTGGCGAAGTGCTCTGCGAAGCGACCGAGCATGTGGTTTCTACCATGCAGGAACCGAAGAACGGTCAGATCCTCCGCGAGCAGAATCACGACGACCACAACGAGCTGCGCCGTCTCATGGAGCAGCAAGAAGGCGAACACAAACTGTGCGCCAAACACATCACCGATCTCAAACTCGACATGCGGCTGGTGGACGTCGAGCATATCTACGGCGGCGAACGGGTGGTGGTGTATTACCTGGCCGACGAGCGGGTCGACTTTCGCCAGTTGGTCAAAAATCTGGCCCACGAGTTTCAAACCCGCATCGAGATGAAGCAAATCGGGGTACGCGACGAAGCGAAAATTTTGGCCGACTACGGCGATTGCGGAAAACCGGTCTGCTGCAACACGCATCTCTCGGAAATGCCGCCCGTTTCGATGCGAATGGCCAAGCTGCAGAAGGCAACGCTCGACCCCAGCAAGATTTCTGGCCGCTGTGGACGGCTTAAATGTTGTCTCCGGTACGAATACGATACTTACCAGGAATTGCAAAAAGAACTGCCACCGGTGGGATCGGAGATTGTTACCAATAATGGCAAGGCCAAAGTGCTAGCCCAGGAAATTCTGGCGTCGCAACTCCTGATAGAAACAGAAGATATGAGAAGGATTACGATCGACGCCGGCGACGTTTTGACCGTCACCAAGCGGGGCTCGGGAAGCCGCAAGAAATCGGGACGCAAAAAGGCCGAGAAAAAGACTGAGGAAGAATCTCCGCCAACAGACAAAGACGCAAACGCCCAAAGTGAGTAGAATAATAATCAGACCCATCGGCACCCGGACCCAACTTTCAAATCTGGTTCGCGCCGAAACACCATGACTCATCATCCTGCTATGTTAGACCCCGATCATCCGATTGCCGAACTACTCCGTCGCGACGAGCGTTACCATTTCGACGCGTACGTCTTCATCTTCGAAGCGCTGCGGCATGCCCAAGAAGAATTGGGCATGGGCACCGATCACTTGGCCCAGAGTGATCTGGACGCCGAGTTGAACGCCGAAAAAGAGAGCCTTCTTGACTCGGACGGCGAGGACAAACCAGAACGGCATGTCACCGGGCAAGAATTGTGCGAAGCAATGCGGCAATACGCCCATACGCAATATGGTTACATGGCCAAGAGCGTGCTCAACCATTGGGGCATTCAGTCGACTAGCGATTTTGGTGAAATCGTGTTCAACTTGATTGAAATCGAACAGATGCGAAAAACGCCTAACGATCGTCGCGAAGATTTTGACGACGTGTTCGACTTCGACGAAGGCTTTCGCCATAGCTTTCAATTCTCGCTGCCCGACTCTACCGAAGAGCCGCGGCGCTGAGGACGACCGTGAAAAAGAACGCGTTAAAGAAAGACGTGTCGGTCAAGAAGTCGAAAGCGGGGCACAAAGGTGAGAGTTCCTTTTCAGACGGGACGACACCTCCTCTAACGAAAAGTCGCTGGCAATTGATCGTTTCCGCGGCCCTCTGCTTGCTCTGGTTGAGCGTACTCGCTTGGCTTGCAGCGGGTCATTAGGCCATTTCTGCTTTGCCTCGCCCACCCAAGGTGCAACAATAACAACTGAGCCGACGGCGCTAGCTGCGGGTTGCACCAGAAATTGAAGTTAGCACCTAGACTGCCTTTCGCTAGCGCGTTGATCTTTCAACCTGAGTAAGGGTCAAAAAATGCTACGTTACATCGCTTTCTCTGTCCTCGTACTCTCCGGTTTCCAATTGCAGGGTCTATCGACCCATGCGGCCGAGCCTGATCTGGCCAGAATGGTCGGCCAAGGAATCGACTACCTTCGCGCACAACAAGCCGAGGACGGGTCGTTCAGTTCCTTTGCTGGCACCGGAGTTACCTCGTTAGTAACGACGGCTTTGATCCGCAACGGTGTCTCGCTTGAAGATCCACTCGTTGCCAAAGCCATTGAGTATCTGGAAGACCACGCCCGCAGCAATGGTGGCATTTATGCCGAGGGCAGCAACCATCGGAATTACGAAACGTGCCTGGCAGTGCTTTGTTTTTCCGAAGCCAATCGCAACGGCGAGTACGACAAGCTGCTGAAACAGGCGGATAGCTTTCTCAAGGGACTACAGTGGGACGACCAAGAGGGCCACGACGCATCCAGTACCAGTTACGGCGGGGCGGGTTACGGTCGGCACAGTCGGCCCGATCTTTCCAACACCGCGTTTATGATCGACGCCCTCAAGGCACTCGGCAACGAAGCGAATGAAGCCGCCATCCAACGGGCGCTGGTCTTTGTCTCCCGATGTCAAAACCTCGACACGAAATACAACGACACCGAATTCGCCTCCAAGAATCCTGACGGTGGATTCTATTACACCGTTGCAGCCGGTGGATCGAGTCAGGCGGGCGAAACTCCTGAAGGCGGATTGCGGAGCTACGGTTCGATGACCTACGCGGGACTGAAGAGCATGATCTATGCCGGCGTTGCCAAGGACGACCCGCGCGTGGCAGCAGCCAAAAAGTGGATCACCGAAAACTATACGCTTGAAGAAAACCCGTACATGTCCGACAACGGTCTGTACTACTACTACCACACATTCGCCAAAACGCTGAACGCCTTAGGCGAGCCAACCATCGTCGACGCTGAGGGAGACGAACACAATTGGCGAGAAGAGTTGATCGCCGCACTTGCCAAACGACAGCAGAAAAACGGTAGCTGGACGAACGCGAACGAACGCTGGCTAGAGGGCGATGCCAATCTGGTGACTGGCTACGTGCTGCTCACCCTTTCTTATGTGCGAGAGTAGCAGCCCGAGAGGATCGCAAATCTGAACAAATGGGAGAGGCCTAGCAATGGACAACACTCTTCGTGTGACTGGCGATAATCCTCCGCAGCAATACTGGGCGCAATACCCTAACTGGGAAAACGCCTGGGACGAAGAAGGCAACGAAGACCAGGACGAAACGACACTCAAGCCGTCAGCCAATCAAGGCTCGATTGACGATGAGGTCACCTTCTCGGCCGGAGAGGCCGAATTTGCAGGCGGCTCTGTGCTGCCAGCGCTCATTGCCTTTGTCGAGAGTGACATCGATTGTGTGTATGTCTACCCCGATCAGAACTCGGATCGATGCTGGGTGATCAGTCCCGATGAGCCGGGCCGATGGGATGCTGAAGATGGCAGAGAAGAGTTGGGACTTCTACCTGCTCCAAGCAACCTCGCCGATTTATTGCCGTTAACTATCCGCAGTCGTCTGCCACTGAAACGGTCTGGCGCACCGATTGGAGAAGTTGTTCAATCGGTTTCCTATTAGTTCAGCAATAGACAGCCCGCGAAGAACGCCGGGATCTGCGGGCAACGAAAAGATCTAAGCCACGCGCCGTCGAGGACGGACGCCTTTGCTCTTGATATGCGGTTGGGGGACGATCGGCTGTTGCGCTACCAATCGGGGCCGACTTTCATGGCCTGGGCGTATCAATAATTGGTAGCTCAACCAGGAGACCAACCCCACTAGGGCGAGGGTCGCTGAGGAGGGGTTCGTGGGAATTGCCGAGATGAGTGGTGCTGCCAAATACGCACCGATGAGATCTTGCCCTGCCACAACCAACCTCCCTGTTGGAGACTCCGCTACTAATTCTATGCCTATTCTCTGTATCGACGGCTGAGCGGATGGTCTGCAGAGATAGGCAATCTATCTAGCAACGCTAGCAGTGCGTATCGACTGGCCTTTGCCCGGGGGCGGCCATTTGATAATTACTCGCACCCCGTTTTCGTCGCGAGAAGAGCGCACCCTTCCGCGGCATATGGACTCCTCCAACTCACGTATTGCATTTAAGCCAAGGTTTACCGATGGAAAAGACCTCCTCCCCGCGTTCGGTCCGTACCACTCTGCGTCGCAAGTTCATCAAGCTCGGCCTGGTGACGGCCTTATTAGGTGGCGGCGGATTCTCGGCCTTCCACTTGATGAATTCTGCGCCCAAAAGCGAAACGGGCATCGCCCATAGCGCGGACGCCTCGGCAGAAAAGCTCGATACCGACGAACTGAAGGAACTGTTTGCCTCGCCTCCGCCAATGAACGCCCCATCGACCAAAAAGTCGAAGGGACGCTATACGCTCACTTCGTCGAAATCGAAGATCGGAATAGAAAATCCAGTGGCGCCGGTCGCAAAACCCCTTTCGAGTGCCCCGACACCTCCCCTCGGCAATCGCTATGCCTCGGTCCATGTGCAACCGCCGGTTGCAGACAAGCCACAACCTGCCAAGCCAGAACCCTCCCAGGCCGGGAAAGCAGTTGGATCACCAGTTCCGGATCTTGCCGAGCAAGAAGTGGCTCGAGGACAGGGGCCGGATAGTTTCAATCCACTCCGCAAGAGCTTACAACAACCAAAAACGTCTGCCGCCAAGTCTGCTCCGACAAAGCCAAGCCCGAAGGCTGCGGAAGCACCTGGCGAAATACTTGCCGGCAGCAAGCCGCTCCCGCGCCAAACAAATTCTCCAGCAACCGCCTCGGGCCGTTATGGTCAGCAAGGTGCTGCTCCTTCAAAACCAGCACCTGCCGTGCCGCCAATCGACTATGGTGCGAAAGCCGAAGTTGCCTCGCGTCCCCAACCTGCTCCCGCCTACGATTTGAAATCCAATCTCGCCGCGTCGCCACTGGCTGCTGCCGATTCGCTGGGTAACGCCACACCGACCCCTGGTTTGGCTAACACTCCCGGTACGGGCCGTCCTGGCGAACGCTTGCTCGAGGGCCCGCAAAATCCTTCCGTCACCATTCAAAAGCTAGCCCCAGAAGAAATCCAAGTGGGCCGACGTTGCACATTTGCGATTCGAGTGCAAAACACCGGACAAAGGACAGCCCAAGGCGTCCAGATTCATGATGAGATCCCCCTTGGGACGGAGCTAGTCGGCACCGCACCTCGAGCCTCTGTTTCTGGTTCTGGGGTGGTGTGGGACATCGGAACACTTTCGGTCGGCGAAGAACGAACCGTGGAAATGGAGTTGATCCCCGTCGAGGAAGGCGAACTTGGCAGTGTTGCTTCGGTCACGTTTGCTACGCAAGCCTCGGCCAAGGCTCGTTGCACACGTCCGGAACTTGCCTTACGACTTTCCAGCAAGTCGCAAGTTCACGCCGGCGACCAGCATCTGGTTCAAGTAGAACTTTCGAATCCCGGCAGTGGCGAGGCCACAGGGATCATGCTCTTGGAAACCGTACCCGAAGGCGTCAGCCACGAAGCGGGCCCGGCTCTAGAATTTGAAGTGGGCAACCTCAGTCCGGGACAATCTCGAAAACTGGAGCTAGTGCTCACGGCCGAACAGGCAGGACGAGTCACCAACGTCATGACGGCTCGAGCCGACGCAGGACTTCAGGTGCAGGCGAGTTGCGAGTTTGAGGTCATTGCTCCCGAACTGCAAGTAACCGTCGATGGCCCCAAGAAGCGCTATCTTGAACGGCCAGCGACCTACCAGGTAAGCATCGACAATCCTGGAACGGCCTCGGCCAAGGAAGTTCAACTCACCACACAACTTCCTAAGGGACTGCAATTTGTCAGTGCCAACAACATGGGCGAATACGACGCCAGTTCGCACAGCGTGCATTGGAGTCTGGCGGAACTGCCGGCCAACGAGCGCGGAACCGTCGAGCTCACTACACTCCCTATCGAGGCCGGTGAACACACCCTCCAAGTCTCTACCAAGGCTAGCGAGGGTTTGAAAGACGCTACTGAAGCACACGTCCGTGTCGATGGCATTGTGGCACTGATGTTCGAAGTCATCGATCTGGAAAGCCCCGTGGAAATCGGTGGCGAGACGACATACGAGATTACTGTCGTCAACCAAGGTTCCAAAGCAGCAACCAACGTCCAAGTGGGAGCCATCATGCCGCAAGGCATGCGGGCCATCTCGGGGCAGGGAGAATCGCGACACGCGATCCAAGGCGAGCGGGTAGTCTTTTCGCCTTTGGCGCAATTGGCACCTAAGGCCGAGTCGGTCTTCCGTATTCAGGCCCAAGGCCTCCGCGCCGGCGACCAGCGGGTGCGCGTGCAAGTGGTTTCCGACGAAGTACGGCAACCTATTACCAAGGAAGTCAGTACTCGCGTGTATGCCGACCAGTAGTTCGTGGGCGTGACGCGGTGGCAACGTCCAGCCGCGCCGCATCGACAGGCTACTCCTCATGCGCGATCAACTGTTTCAGGTGCTGCGCCACACATTCGGCCAGCACCGGTGGATTGTAGCCGCCTTCCAGCACACTCACGATCCGCCCCTCGGCATAGCTATTGGCAATATCCAGAACGAGCCCGCCAAGCTCTGCGAAATCACCTGTTTCCAGTCCTAGCGAGCCGATCGGGTCGGCGCGGTGCGCGTCGAAGCCCGCGCTTACTAATACCAATTCGGGCTTGATCTTTGCCGCGAAGTCGGTGAGTTCCCGTGCCACCGCTGCGTGATACTCTCGGCGAGTAGTTTCAATGCTGAGCGGTAGGTTGCAAGTCGTACCAAGCCCAGCGGACGTCCCGGTCTCGTGAGCGGTCCCGGTGCCTGGGTAAAACGGCCAGCGGTGCACAGAGAAAAAACCTACGCGTGGGTCATCGTAAAAGATGGCCTGAGTGCCGTTCCCATGATGCACATCCCAATCGACGATCAAGATTCGCTCGACGCCGCGGTCGATGGCCGCCTGAGCTCCCAAGGCAATGTTGTTTAGTAGACAAAAGCCCATCGCGTTTTCCCGCACCGCGTGGTGACCCGGTGGCCGCACCAGACACAGGCCCGATTTCTGCTCGCCGGCTAGCACTCGAGTCACGGCGTCCTCCACAGCCCCAGCGGCTAGTAGGGCCACATCAAAGGATTTCGGGGAGACGACCGTATCTGGATCGAGGTTACCGCCCCCGTTCTTGGCCACTTCTTCCAACAATTGAACATGAGCTTGCGTATGGCAGCGCGAGAGCAAGTGGTTTGGGGCAAGTGTCCACTCTGGTCGCTGGCAACGTCCCAATAACCCCTGCGATTCCAGCAATTCGTCAATGGCACGGAGCCGCTCGGGACACTCGGGATGGTTGCCCGTCTGGTGATCCAAAAAGCGGCGATCGTGGTAGAGTAAAGTCATCGATTCGGTGTTTCCCAGCCGTATTGTAACGAGTTTGTGGGCTTATTTTGCAGGACCGCCCTAACTGCGTACAATAGAGTGAGAGGTAACTTATCCACCCGCAGACTCCGCGGGACCGGCTTACTCCTTAGGAACAGAGGACTAGGGCAATGCGTAAATTCTACTTGGCTGGCAAGCCATCTCATCCGAGCAAGAACGCTTCCAGTCTACGTGCTATCCGCAATCTGCTCATCGGAATGCTGATCTTTGGCACTGTCGCTCCAGTTTGGGCGCAACGCTATAAGACAATTCCCGTGATGAAGAAGCGCGAGGCTCAGAAGCTTGAACGAGATCTGCGAAACGTAATTCAGAATCCTGCTGGTTTCGGTGCTGCCGAAGATGACGTGAAGAAGTACTTCACCAAATACTACTTCCCAATCATGACTAGCACCGACGCAGAGAATCTCGGTGAACTTGGCGACCGTCGGGAAGACCTCTTCAAACGATACCTCCGAAAGATTGCCAATGCGGGTTCGCAGGCAGAGCTAACCAAGCTGTGTCTTAAAATTGCCGAAGTCCTCGCCATCGACAACTATCATCCTGCAGTGCGTTACAACGCCTCACTGATTATCGGCAATCTCGATAGTCGCTACGCTCCCGGTGGCAACGACCCAACTCTACCAGTGCCACTGCCGGAAGCAACGGCATTGCTGCTCGACTTTTTGGAAAAAGACACCATCGAACGCAAAGGGAAACAGCTATCCGTTCATCCCGCAGTGAAGACTGGGGCATTGGTGGGACTCGAACGTCATGCGCGTTACGGCGTCGATGAGCGTTATGCCGATCGTCTTACCAACGCGATGCTCGCCCTCCTCAAACAGGAAGACCATCCTGAAGAAATGGCGGATGACGTTCACAAATGGATGAAAGTCCAAGCCGTGGCGGTGCTCATTCAGCAGTTCAAGGCGAGCCCTAATGCTCAACTCCAAGACACGCTCAACGAACTAATCGCTGGCGACACGTTCAACCTCGACGATCGCTGCTATGTGAGCAAGATGATGGACTTTCCGTCTTATGAACAGGCACAGGATATCAATGCCGCCGAAACACTGAACGCATTGGCAAAGCTATCGAAAGACGTCCTGGAAGAAGAAGCCAAGAAGGCCAAAGAGTTTGAAGACGCGATGCTGGAAGGCAACGATGGCTTTTCTGCTCGGGGCAGAGGCCGACTTTTCGGTGGCGGCAGGGGCGGCTTGGAAGACACTGGCCCCAAGTTCGAACGTCAGCGACTACTTAGCCGACTGCGTGCTATCCAAGAGGGTGGCGATTCTGTCGTCGCAGGAATGACGGACGATGTCAAATTGAAAGTCGAATCTTTGATCGACGCAATGAAAGACCTACGAGTCGCAACTGCGGACGACGATACTACCGAGCTGAACATCGTCGAACTCGTATTCACCACTAAAGCCGACGTTGATCGGCTCGTCGAAGGCTGGGGAGGTGGCGAGGAAGTCGCGGAGCCGGCCGAAGCAGACTTTTCCTAGTCGAGTTCTGAGTAGCGGGTTGCGAGGAGACTAACTTCTCGCAACGCTTGGCTCACGACTTGTAACTCTCATACTTGCAATTGCCAGACAGCTACCTAGCACGACCAGGTAAAACAAGTCGCCGGCCAGCATAGTGCGGTAGAAGGGAATTGCGGCGATATAGCACGCCGCCAAACCGCTAAGTGTTTTGTCGTACATTCCGGTGAATGCCCATACGGCAAAGTTGGTGACGAGATAAAAAGTCGTCGCCGGAACAATACCACACATGCCCCACCGCCAGGCCGCTTGCCAACCTTCAGCACCACGCGCCAGGCGTCCTAGCGCCAGTGGTACGATCATCATCAAGTGGACCGCCAACAGTACGGCCCAACTGTCGTGGGCGGGCAGAACAATGTCTGAAACTGCCAATGTGCTCACAGGCAGCAACACAGCAGGCATCCAATTGCGGAAGTAATAGCCACCTATGATCGTAATGGCAGCCAACGGCGTGAAGTTCCAATCGGGTTGTGCCCAACGCCCCAGCACACCGATTGCCAGAAGAAGCCCAAACACTGCCAATTCACGCCAATTATTTCGATTCATAATTTCCTCTTTCAATTCTGAATAGCCGCTCGCGGCTTGGGCATTCATTCTAGTATTCGCCGGTGAATTCCCACAAGACTCGATCGCCAGCGGCAACCTCTGCCACGCAAAAACTGGTCTCTCCAGGTCGGTCATTGACGAAAAACCGCCAATTGCGCCTGCCGCCCCCTTCATTGGCCAGGCCTTCCAGCGAGGTGAGAAAACCGCCGGCCCCCTCACCTTGTTGGGTGAATTCGACCGCGGGCCGGAACTCGCGGGCAGATTCCAGCACATCGACCACCGTCATTTCAGGCTCCCAGGGCAGGGCGGCAATTTGCCGTTTCGCGCCGTTGCCAAAATCTATTTCTAGCTGGACTGTCTCGCCCGTTGGCTTGTCTGACGGGGTCCACGCCGACCTGGCCACGGAATTGTCGCCGGCACTTTCAAAAGACCGATTCAACACTACCATTCCAAGAGCCACCAGCAGCACCACCAGTAGCATCAGCGGAAACAGCCAGCCTCCCTGACGTACCGCGTTTTCGCTTTCGACGGGCGATCCACCTGTGCTTGATTGGCGAGCTTCCATAGAATGCATTATTCCGAATCAATTGGACGATGTACAAGCGTTGATGGAGCCGTAGGCCTTCTGGACTGACCACCGTAGAATCTACAACCTCAATCATACATCAAACTTCTCATATCCCCGAGGCTGATGGTGTCTGGAAACTCAATGATATCAGTCAAAATGCACGACGATGTGGCAGTGCTCACATTGGATGATCCCGATAAAGGGGTGAACGTTCTATCGCATCATGTGCTGGAAGAATTCGACCGCCAATTGACCAAATTGGAACAGGACGACGGCATCGCGGGGCTCGTGATTCGTTCAGGCAAAGATGGTAATTTCATCGCCGGGGCGGACCTCCGCGAATTTGTCGCTTCGCTCGACGAGCCGAAGGAAGTCGTGCAGCAAGTTGCCGAGCGCGGGCAACAGCTTTTTTCGCGTCTGGCCAAGTGTCCCTTCGTTACTGTCGCCGCAATCGGTGGATTGTGCGTGGGGGGTGGCTCGGAACTGGCCATGTGGTGCGATCGACGCGTGATGGCCGACAACCGTGAGACGAGCTTTGCTTTTCCCGAAGTGAAACTTGGTCTGTTTCCCGGTTGGGGCGGGACGGCACGCATGCCGCGACTGGTAGGGCTTAGCAATGCGGTGGAACTCGTCACGGGCGGCGAAGCCATCGACGCGCGCGAAGCAGCGGCAATGGGCTTGGCGGAACTGGCTGTACCCGACCAACTACTGGAAGCGGCGCTGGCCTTAGTGCAGGTAGAAAAGAATTCGCAAAGCTACCAGAAAGATCGCGACTGCTGGGAAGCGCCACTAGGTCTAAGTGAAACAGAGCTCGGTTTTGTCGGCGCCACCGCCAGTGCCTACATCCAAGGGCAAACCAAGGGGCACTACCCGGCACCAATGGCGGCGCTGGAGGTGATGCTTGGCGCGGCAGGGGTCGACGTGTGGACCGCCTGCAAGATGGAAGCCGAAGGGTTTACCGAACTGTGGGGTACGTCTGAAAATCGGGCTCTCTTGAATGTCTTCTTCCTCCGCGATGCCAACAAGAAACAATCCGGTCCCGAAGGGGCCACAGCCAGGGAGATTGGTAGCGCAGCGGTGATTGGCGCCGGCATCATGGGGCAGGGGATAGCCGCAGCAAATGTGAAGAAAAACTTGCCCGTCGCTTTGGGAGATGTCTCGGCAGAGGCTGTCGGACGTGGCGTGCAGGGCGTTCTGAAGGAAGTCAGCTTTAACAAGAAGACTCGTGGCCCGGACGTCGAGAAAGCCCTCAAATTCACTCCGCTCATCAACGGTACAACGAATGACGAAGAATTGGCCGCTGCCGACGCGGTGATCGAGGCTATCTACGAGAATGCCGAAGCCAAGCATGAGCTCTATGAACGACTCGAACCACAACTTGGTCCGCAGGCGATCCTCTGTTCCAATACGTCCACCATTCCCATCACCAAGCTGGCCGAGAATCTCAAGAATCCGGACCGATTTTGCGGGCTGCACTTTTTCAATCCCGTGCGGCGGATGCCGCTGGTGGAAGTGATCCGAGGCGAACAGACTTCCGACGACACCATTGCCACGGCCGTTGAATATGCCAAAACACTGGGCAAGTCGCCCATTGTGGTTGGCGACGGCCCCGGCTTTTTGGTCAATCGCGTTTTACTTCCCTACATGAACGAGGCACTCCTCTTGCTGGAGGAGGGGGCTTCCATCAAAGCCGTGGATCGGGCCGCCACCTCGTTTGGCATGCCGATGGGGCCAATTACGCTGTACGACACGGTAGGCCTCGACGTCGCGTTGCACGCTGGAAAAGTGATGCAGGAGGCATTCCCCGATCGAGTGGTGCCCTCGAAAATCTTGCCCGCCATGGTCGAAGCCGATCGCTTGGGACAGAAAAATGGCAAAGGATTTTTCGATTACAAAACCGACAGGCGGGGCAGGAGCAAGCCGATCCCCAGCGAGGAAGCGCAGGCAATCATCGATTCGAATTCCACTTCGCAGGAAACCGAAACTCCGAAAACCGATTTTGCCGATCGATTGTTCCTCCCCATGCTGCTCGAAGCCACCCGGCTCATTGAAGACGGCATCGCTGCCAACGTCCGCGACGTCGATTTGGCGATGATCTTCGGCACCGGCTTTCCACCCTTCAAGGGCGGCCTGTTTTTCTGGGCCGACAGTGTGGGTGCAGAGCAGATTGTCGAGAAGCTCTCCAAGTTCGAAGCCCTCGGCGAAAGGTACAAATCGACCGAGATGTTGTTGGAGGTAGCAAAATCGGGTGACAAGTTCTACGAGTAGGGGTGACTTGCTCGTTCCCTTTTTAACCACTGATAAACACGAATTGACACTAATGGCGTTTGCTTTTTGAGTTTTGCTAGGACCAATCTACTTCTCATTCATGCCCGTTAATGCTCATTCGTAGTTGCAAAGAATCCTATGACTACTGCTGTAATTGTTGATGCCTGCCGGACGCCAATTGGCCGTTCTTCCAGTGAAAAGGGCGTTTTTCGTGACGTCCGTTCCGACGACCTGGCTGTGGCTGTTGTGAGGGGATTGCTGGAACGCACCGGGATCGATCCGGCGGAGATTGAAGACGTCGTTCTAGGGAATACCAAGCAGCAAAAAGAGCAGGGGTTTAATGTCGCCCGGATCGTTTCGCTGATGGCGGGGCTACCAAGCAGCACGGGGGGAGCGACCATTAATCGCCTCTGCGGTAGTAGTCTGCAAGCCTTGAACCAGTCGGCCCATTCCATCGCAGCAGGTGGGGAAGATGTGCAAATTGCCGGGGGACTGGAGCACATGGACCATATCCCGATGGATGCCGGGGCTGACTTCAATCCCAAACTCTTCCACGTGACGAGCAAGGGGGCACTGCACATGGGCATCACGGCGGAATTCCTGGCCCAGTCGCGAGGTATCAGTCGCGAGTCTCAGGACGAGTTTGCGCTGGCCAGCCATCAAAAAGCCACAACAGCCACCGAGGCGGGGGAATTCGACAAGGAGATCATCCCAATCCGTGGTCGCGACGAGTCCGGCACTTCTGTCACGGTAACGACTGACCAATGCATTCGCTCCGATACCACGTTAGAAGCATTGGCTTCGCTCAAACCCGCTTTCATGCCCGGAATGGGCACCGTGACCGCGGGCAATAGTTCGCCACTGAACGATGGCGCGGCGGCTCTGTTAATGATGAGCGAGACGAAGGCAAAATCGCTCGGTCTGAAGCCGCTGGTGAGAATCCGCTCGACCGCGGTCGCCGGTGTCGACCCGGCTGTGATGGGCACTGGTCCCGTACCGGCAACCAGGAAAGCACTCGAGCGTGCCGGCTTGACGCTAGCAGATATCGAGCTGGTGGAACTCAACGAGGCGTTTGCCGCGCAGTCGCTCGCTTGCATTGAAATGCTGGAGCTCAACCCCGAGAAGGTGAACGTCCGCGGCGGGGCCTTAGCCATCGGCCATCCACTAGGGGCGAGCGGGGCACGAATTGCTACGACCCTCATTCATACCATGATCGACCGCGACGCGACGCTGGGCCTCGCCACCATGTGCATCGGCATCGGCCAGGGCATCGCCACCGTCTTCGAGCGGATATAGGCTTGGCTACAAATCGCTGGGCAAAAAAAGTTTGTGGTCGCTGCTGGTCCGATTCCCATCCTGCTAAGCTCTTTCGAGAACTCGGCTTACAAGAATTCGCAGTGGTGGGTGGCCACCATATTTTGGTAGGAACCCAAATAAAAACGTTCAATATCTTTGACGCGGTCAGAGAGCCCCGTTAATCTATCCAGCACAGGCGCGGACTCTCCGTGACGCGTTTGGATTGTTTTCATTGATCATACACCTTTGAGTAGGCATGGAAAAACAAGCTGGCTGCAGGACACCATTCTCATCCTCACCCCAAGCTTCGTTGGCTTACTGATAATTAGCCGCCGGGAAATTTCGCGATAGCGAATGATTCGGCAAACGGCCCTGTTTGGAACGGGTCGTTGTTGGGGAGCAATAATGATTTCGACGATTTCCGACTGGGCACGGCTCTCTCTGCGCTGTGGCCTGGCGATGGCGATTCTTAGCTTTTCTGTAGCCAGCACATTTGCTGGTCCTCTCGATATCTTGGGCACAGCCGAACAAGACGCTTGGTCTGACTTTGCTTTCCCTGCAGGAGTTACCGGCAGTTTTGATGCGGGTACTTTGCAATTCACCGTCAGCGCCAGCCCATCCAACGACCTTGAGTTAGGCGGCGAATTTGGCCCCTCCAACGCAGGTCGTCATTATGGTTCCGGTGGCACCATTGGCTCCGCGTTCAGTGCGTCCCTCTCAGTTAGCGGTGTCGAAATCCAATCTGATGGAACCGTTACTAATGGTGGTACAGTTTCAGTAGTATTCAATGCGGGTGCCCCAGATAGCGTCGGCGCCGATTATGGTGTGGCTGGAGGCGGATCGCTCCTCACGGGCACCGTGCTTGGCGTGCTCATGGATGCCACTGGATCGGACACCCTCGATGTGCTTTACCAAATTACTGGCGGCGCCCTACAGAATCCGAATCCTGAACTGGGTCCCGATCCAGTTGTATTCTCGTCAGCGAATCTTGGTTTGATCCGTATTGCAGGTGGTGGCATAACGCTCCCTGCTGATTTTTCTCAGAACTTCTCGGTCGACAATGCCACGGTTAACAACTTTGGTATTCCCGAGCCCGGAACCGTCATTCTGGCTCTGCTTGGTGGATCGGTTGTTTTGTTATCGAGAAAAGAAAGAAGCTAACTTTAGTTAGGCCGGTCGAGCGTTGGTTCGGCCGCAGGTGAAAGATGGAAAGTCAGCAAGAATCGCTGACTTTGGGGAGACTTAGGACACCCTCTATTTGTGCTTTTGCAAGCCAGTCGAGAACTGAACACGCTGACTTTGCCTTTCTTCTGCGGGCTAGCGTCACGTGTTGGATTTATCGACGCTTGGTGAGGGAGCAGACCTGGAATCAACACTGATGTGTTTCCGGTTTTCTGGCGCAAGGCTGCTCTGAATGCACTCTTCCCGCAATGTAGTTCACCGATGTGGTGTACTGCGCGCTTGCGCAAGATGCGTTCAACTAGTTGCAGAATATTTTTTCGTTTTTTGTTGAACGATGGCGTCCATATCCGCGCCTTCGTCGTAATTCGTAATTAGTATATGGCTGCATAGCGCATCGAATACTTTCCGTCGTCAATTACTTTTTCAATTGTTTTTCATACCTTCGATGCTGGCAAACTCTGTTTCGACTGATCACTAGCTTTATCGATTCATTATTTGGTTTTGGGGAGTCACTCTTATGTTTAGTTACTTATGCCGGAAGCGTCCGCAAAGACTTCAAAAAGGTCGCCGTCGGGCGGAAGCCAAGAAATACAACCGCATCTCGGGGCGCTCGCTACGTCACGAATCCTTGGAAGAACGCCGCGTACTAACGCTCGTTGGTGTGGAGCCACTAGGCGATCCGGTAATTGGTTACAACTCTGGCGGAACCGTCGCCTACGATAGCGGGACCGATGCCTTCTCCGTCGCCGCGACTCCGCTTTCGATCGATTCGTCAGCGGGTTCGGGACTGTTTTTCTCCGGCGATCTAAATATCGACATTCAGGTGGACGACACCGGCGCCCTAATTGGCGGCGTGGTTGGTGACGATCTGGTGATCTCCGGCGATGTCGACATCGATGGTGACTTTGTGGTCGACGAGTCCGGGGTTTTGCTCACCGGCGAAATCATCCAATTCGGCTCCGAGGATTCGGGCGGTACGACAGATCAATACGATTACCGATTCCAAATCACAGGTGGTTTGCTCACGACCAACGCACTGACCTCCGCCCAATACGCGGGCAAAGACCTGGGCATCACCACCACGAGCGAGAATTCTGACTTTGCTGGGGATTTCTCGGTTAATTTTGGGGGTAATGCGAAGGGGGATGTCGGCACGATCGACCCAATTGCTGCCAACCCTGACATCGATATCGAAAAGCTGACGAACGGAATCGATGCTGATACGTTGCCTGAGGCAGTTCAAATCGATGCCGGCGACTCCGTGGTGTTTACCTACCAGGTTACTAACACGGGCGACGTGCCATTCGATTTCGACGACGTGGTGATTGTCGACGATAACGGTACTCCCGGCGACAATAGCGACGACGTATCGACCACTTCCGGCGATATCGTATTCCTGGCCGCTTCGGATGTTGGAAGCGACCTGATTCTGTCGCCAGGCGAAACTTGGCAGTATGAGTATGCGACTGTCGCTCTAGATCTGGAGACTGGCCTGTCGGACCTCGTTACCGATGGCACCTATCAGCTAGGTAATCATCCCGACGGCAATGCCGGTCCACCACTGTACGGCTTGCGTCTCGATGGACTCACCACATGGGACGATACCGACATCCATACGTTTAGTTTTGATCAAGCCGATGGTGCTGACGTCCAGATGGTGATCGATGGCGACATGATCACGATTTCCGGCACCGTGTTTGGCGGACTCGTTCAAAGTAACGCTTACGTGCCAGGCGAGTCTGGACTTTGGGACATCGAATTCTCCTATGACGGCGCTGCACTGGCAGCGGGCGACGACGATTTGCAAGTCGACGATGCCCTGGCCGGCCTCAATACCGGTAGCATCACCAAGTTGTTTGGCGATTTGGCCAGTTATGATCTCGTGGATTACGCCGGTTCGCATTCGTTCTCCTTCCAACTTGGTGACACCGACGACGATTCTGGCCACCGCGGCTTCGACGGAATTTCTGGCTGGGGCTGGCTCAACCACGCACCCGAGAACGACCCGGCTTGGCTGCAGCATCACTTGGCTGCCTCCGACTGGCTGTTTACAGCTGAGAAGATCAGCGACGACTTCTACAAAAACACCGCTGTTGTCACGGTACCGGGTGCGGAAGACATGGACATGTCGCACTACGAGAATCCGGACGACCCAGGCGGCGGTGAAGATGCTCCCCACATTTCGTTCAACTCCGGGGGAACGGTTTCCTACGATGCCACAACCGACATCTTCGATCTGCAGGCCACCCCGCTTTCGATCGGAGCTGAGGTCAATCCTGCCGGTCTCTTCTTTAATGGCGATGTCTTGCTGAGCTTCGTCGTCGATGATACCGGTTCGTTCGTTTCCGGAATCGGTGGCGACGACTTTGTGCTGTTGGGCGACGTCGACGTCGATGGCGACTTTGTAGTCGATTTCTCCGGCGTACTGCTTACCGGCGAAGTGTTCGAATTCTCCTCGACCGATTCCGGTGGCACCACGGACAACTACATGATCCGGACGACGGTCACAGGCGGTCTGCTGTCACATCTATACGGTGGCCAAGATCTTAAGTTCCTCGTCACGAGTGAAAGTTCTGATTTCACTGGCGATTTCACCACCAATTTCGGTGGCAATGCCAAAGGTGATATTTGGCCTGTCGACCCCATCGTCGATGTACTTGCCAGTGTCGGCAATTACTTCTTCATCGACAAAGATGGCAATGGCATGCAGAACTCTGGTGACCTCGGCGTGAACGGCGTGGTGGTCAACTTGCTCAATGAAGATAGCATTCTGATTGCTTCGACAGTCACCGGCTTCGATGCGAATGGCAATGCCGGCTTCTATCTGTTCTATAACCTGCAGGCTGGTAACTACATCGTCGAATTTGAGACACCTGACGGTGTTCAGTTCACCACGATGGATGCAGGTGACGACAATCGCGACAGCGATGCCAATGTTGGCACCGGTCGCACGGATTTGTTCGCCTTGGGTGATGGTGAGCATCGCCGAGATATCGATGCCGGTATCCTGGCGACGGTGCAGACCGAGGAAATGGTCTACAAGGTAGAAGACTTCTACAGTAAGCACCAGAAGAAGAAGGCCGGAAAGATCAAATCGGTCGACCTCGAATACAACGAGGCTGCCGATGAGTTCTTCGTATCGATCGAGTTCAAAGAGCACCGCGGTCGATTGACAGACGGGTTCACCTTTGTTGTCACACCTGGCGAATGGCCTGCTGGGCAAGAAGACAAGTACGCCATGTTCTACTTCGATGCCGACGTCTATGGTCGGCACGATGGTCCTGTGCTAACTGTCTACGGTTACAACGGCCGCTACAACGGCCAGTCGTACCGCGATAGCGATGGCAATTCGAGCACGTCGGACGCCGACCGAATTGCAACGTCTAAGGACAATAGCAGTGGGTGGGTGAAGGACATCTCGGTCGATACTTACCGCCAGAATGGCCGTTGGCATCGCACGATGAGCTTCCGCATCGTAGCTTCGACAGTGAACGACCACATTCCACTGCAGGGCGGCGATTGGGAAGGTGCCCAGTTTGGCAACATGGCATCGTTCTCGATCGATACCTACGATCGGTTGTACACCCGGTACAATTCGGATGGATACTTGAAGAAATGGTATGCCTGTTACCACGGTTGGCTTGATGCCGATTGGGTGCATACCACCTGCGATACGGTAGTAGTCGAGCAGGAAATCGAAGAATTCTTCGACGACTTCGGTTGGGAAGTGTCAGAGTATCAAGAAGGAATCAGCGACGGCGATCCCCCAGAGGATGCTTCAGACGAAGACTCCGACTTCAACTGGGAAGGTTCTGTCGACGCTGCCATGGAAGCGGAGTTCGCCTAAGCCGTCTCGCACTACTAGTACTGTCACCCGGGATTTTAGCAACAGTGCGCGTAGGGGGCGATTCCATAGCCCGGCTGGTCAACTTAGTTGGCCAGTCGGGTATTTTTGTGCGCTCGGTAAACGCTGTTCTCGTCTAGCTCACCTCTTCGCGTCGTCGAATCTCGAGCCGCAGTCCACCTCGGGGTCGAATTGCCGTATGCGGTTCGATCTCGACTTCACAGTGATCTGCAGGAAGCGAGAACTGATACTTTCGTAAAACGGTGGCCACGGCCAGGGTCATCTCAGTCATGGCCAATTTTTCACCAATGCAAAAATGGCCACCCTTACCAAACGGATAGTAGGCATTCCGGGGAAATTCGCCCAGCCGTTGCTTAGAAAATCGTTCCGGATCGAAACGCAACGGATCGTTGAACCAGCGTTCACTGCGATGCGTCACCCAAGGCACCAAGTAAATCCAACTCCCACGCGGCACCCGACATCCGATGAGCTCGGTCTCTTGTGTCGCCTCGCGAAGCATCAACATCCAAGCCGGCGGGTAGAGTCGCATCGTCTCTTGGATCACTTGCTGAATGAAAACCAGCTGGTCGAAGTCAGCATAGGTGGCCCGCTCGTTCTGCAGAACCTGGCGAGCTTCATCAACAGCCTGCTGTTGAATCTCTGGATGCTGGGCAAGCAAATACCAGCACCAGGTCATCCCCGCGGCAGTGCTGTCGTAGCCGGCATGCAACAATGTGAGACATTCGTCGAGGATTTGCTGATCGTTCATCTTAGTGCCGTCACCTTCCACATCCTCGGCTGCGATCAAAGCGGAGAGCATATCGCCTTTGTCGACTCCCGCTTGGCGTCGCTCTCGGATGATCGATCGCATGGCATCTTCTAGCACGAATCGAGCATGCTGCTTACGGCGTTTTGTGGGAATTGGCAGCCAATCGGGAATCGGGATCATCGCCCCCAATTCCTGTACAACCGATTCGGAAAGCACCTCAGCAGCATCGGCCCAATCGTAGGCCTGCACGCCAGAGATCTCGAATTGAAACATCGCTTGGCAGATGAATTTGAGCGACAGGCTCGACATCTCGCGAGCAACTTCAAGTGTCCCTTCCCCAGGCCAGTGCCCTAGCATTTCGTTGGCGCAGTCGACGACTACGTTCGCATAGCCTTCCATACGTTGGGGCGTGAATCCCTGCTGCATCATTCGCCGTTGCCTAAGCCAGAAGGGGCCTTCACTGGCGATGATGCCGTTGCCAGCCATCTTGTTCACAGCACTTTTGGTGCGCCGTTCTTTGCGATAGTGCTTGCTCTTGGTGACGAGCACATCGTGCACCGCTTCGGGGTCGGCAACAATGAAAGCCCGAACGGGGCCAAACCTCAGTGCTACTAACGGCCCATATTCCTGAACCATCCGCTGCGAGAACTCCAGCGGATCGCGAGCGAATTCCCGCGCCGATCGCATCGCCAGCCAACCTGCCGGCGGACCAGGGGCTTCGCCAATCATCTTGTGCATGCCAACCCCAACTCGTCGTGACTAGAGTCGTAGAATTGGGATTGTACCAAGTCCGCAGTTATTAGAAGCGATTTTCATTGCAAAACGCTTGGTCGATGGCGTCACGTTCCTGGGGGGTACCAGCAATAGTCGATAGATTTTGGTAGAGATCAAAGTCGATGGTTTCATTCATGAACTCTACATGTCCATCGACGTAGACGAAATTGGCACCTCTAGGATGACGACTAGCGAAGGCACCATTGACCAAGGCTGGCATTGTTCCAACTCTCTTGCCAGCAATTCCAGGAGGAGTATTGAGTCTTACGTCTGTCACGCGAAAACAATCTAAATAGCGGAGAGTGTATGTCCAGATATTCGAGCTCTCGGCCGTATGGCTGCCATAGACCTCACCTACAGAGATCGTATTGCTGGCTCCGTCTTCGATATCTTTGAGGGCGTAGGTCGTCCAGTAGAGGTGCGGTCCTGAATTGTGATGTTTAGCAAGACAGGCGTTGACAGGGTTCAGACTAAAGACCCCGCGATGACCAGCCACGAATGCATAGTTGCCGGTAGCAGGTAACGGATCAAAATGCTGGAATTGCTGGAGTGTCGTTCTGGGTTCATCTTTGGCAGCAGGGCATACAAAGATTCTTGGTCGCGTACCGATCGCTTCTATTCGCTCTGCTGTCCGCCAATTCACCACTCCAAAGATTCCCGGAGGCCAGATTCCATTGTTGTCAAACACATCTAATTTCTCTACTAATTCCCTTCTCGTCGGTCTGGGAATTTTTCGGTAGTAGGGGAGCATTAGCACGAAGCCGCTCGCACCTGATCGCTCAATAGGTGTGCGGAGGTGTCGCACTTCGAGGGAAGCTGTACTGTCGGGCCCAAGTCGCGCTGGGACCAGATGGCCGCTCATCATTTCATGCCGGAGATCCGCCCAACCGATCTCCTTCAAGTTATGCGCACATCGGTGACGGCGGGTTTCTTCGCGCACTTTCTTCAAGAGCGGAAAGAAAAAACCGAATAACATGCCAGCCATCAAGCTGATCACTACGAGTATTTCGATCAGAGAACGACCCGAAACACCGTCAGGGCAATTTTCAGTACCCCTTAGCTGCAAATTTGCTCGCATAACTTGTCTCCCCAATTGCGATCATGTGCCCTGCGACACGTATCCCCTTAGGATACCGACAGGGAGAACGTTGAAGAAACCAATTTCCTCAAATGCGCACTTTGAGCTCGGAAACTACTGAGTGCTGCCGCTTTTTCGGAAATCGCTTCCGCTCACAAAACGTCTCGCAGCCATTGCCCGGTGTGGCTCTCATCGCAAGCGGCGACTTCTTCGGGCGTACCCGCCACGACGATCTGGCCACCTGCGGCACCCCCTTCGGGTCCCATATCAATTAGCCAATCGGCTGTCTTGATGACGTCCAGGTTGTGCTCGATCACTAACACCGTATTGCCTAGATCGACCAGTTGTTGCAGCACGGCTAAAAGTCGACCAATGTCGTCGACATGCAGGCCTGTGGTTGGTTCGTCAAGAATGTAAAGAGTATGTCCGGGCGCCGCACGGCCCAGTTCCGCGGCCAATTTGATCCGCTGCGCTTCACCGCCCGAAAGCGTGGTCGAGCGTTGGCCTAGGCTCAGATAACCCAAGCCGACGTTCACTAGGCTCTCCAACATGCGATGAATTGCCGAGTGGTTTTCGAAAAAGTCGGCGGCCTGGTCGATGTTCATCGCCAAGACATCAGCAATCGACTTCTCTCGATAACGGACGGCCAGCGTCTGCCGATTGAATTGACGACCGTGGCAGATCGGGCATTTCACGAACAGGTCGGGTAGGAATCGCATCTCGATTCGCTGCACGCCTTGGCCCTGGCATTCTTCACACCGACCCCCTTTGGTGTTGAAACTGAATCGGCCCAACTTGTAGCCCAATTGCTTCGCATGCTTAGTGCCCGCAAACACTCGGCGGATCTCGTCAAAAATGCCCGTGTACGTGGCCGGATTGGAACGCGGCGTGCGGCCAATGGGCGATTGGTCGACGTGGATCAAGCGATCGAGTTTGCTCGCTCCTCGCAGTGCACGATAGGGACCTGCCTTCCGCATTGCCCCATTGAGCTTCCTCGCCAGTGCGTTGGCCAGGGTATCGACGACTAGCGAACTCTTGCCCGAGCCGCTCACACCAGTCACGCAGGTGAAGGTCCCCAGGGGAATCTGGACTTCTATCTCACGCAAATTGTTCACCGAGGCACCTTCCAGGCGAAGCATCCGCGACTTAGCGGTACGGCGTCTCTTTTCAGGCACCTCGATAGCCATGCGTCCCGAAAGATAGCTGCCGGTAATTGATTCCTCCACGGCCGCCACTTCGTCGGGAGTTCCTTCGGCGACGATGTGGCCGCCTCGCTTGCCCGCGCCTGGCCCCATATCGATGAGCCAATCTGCGGTGCGCATCACTACTTCGTCGTGTTCCACCACAAGAACCGTGTTGCCTTGTTGTTGCAATTCGCGCAGCGATTCCAAGAGTCGCATGTTGTCGCGGGGATGCAGGCCGATGGAAGGTTCGTCAAGAATATACAGCACCCCCACCAAACCTGAGCCGATGCCAGTCGCCAAACGCACACGCTGCATTTCTCCGCCACTTAGCGAATCGGCCGGCCGATCGAGCGAAAGATATTCCACGCCCACCTGCTGCAGAAAATTCAGGCGCTTGATAATTTCTCCTACTAGCGGCTCGGCAATAGGCTCTGCAACGGGTGCGACCTCGAGATGGGTGAAAAACTCAAGTGAGTCTTCGATTGGCAGCGCCGTGATTTCGTGAATCGCCAAACCGCCCAGCCGGCACGATCTGGCCTCTGCTTGTAATCGCGAGCCCCCGCAATCGTCGCATACCACCTGCGAGCGAAACTCTTCGAGCTTTTCCCGCACTGATGCCCGTTTGGCGTTGGCATAGTCCATTTCCAAATGAGCAATCAGACCGGGGAACTTCTTTCCATCGCCATCAAGAAGTTTCTGCAGGGAATCCTCCGGCCACGCATCTAAGGCCCCATCCCAAGCAACTTGTTTTGCCTCAAGCTCCGTTTGTATGAAGTCTTCGACCAGCTTACGATGCTTTTTCTTGGCGGCGCCAGTGGCTCCGCGCCAAGGTGCCCAAGCACCACCGGAGAGCGATAAGCTCATGTCTGGCAGAACCAGCGACCGATCAAAACCTTCGCACACGCCCAACCCTTCACAACTTCGGCAGGCCCCATAGGGGCTGTTGAAGCTGAAAGTGCGTGGTTCCACCTCGGCCAAACTCTCCTTGCAATCGGGACAAGCATAGAGTGTGCTGAAGACTCGTTCCTGCCAGCCATTCTCAGCGGTACATTCTTTGGTGCTGGCCCCATTCGATTCCGCTTTGGCCTCGGGAGTCAGGTAACTCACCCGCAGCGCTCCTTCGCCATGCTTGAGCGCCAACCGCACCGACTCCGCCAATCGGTTTTCTAATCCGGGCCGAATGATCACACGATCGACCACCGCGTCGATGTCGTGGTGCTTACGTGCTTTCAGTTCGGGCGTTTGCTCCACCTCATAGGCGATGCCATCGACGCGCACCCGGGCGAAACCCTCCAGGCGAATGCGTTCGAACACGTCGTTGTGCTTGCCCATCCGCCCCCGCACCATGGGGGCCAGGATCATCACTTTGGTTTGCTCCGGCAGAGCCTCGATCGCCTGCTGGATTTCAACAGGCGTTTGCTGTTCGATTTGCGTTCCGCAATTGGGACAAGCCACTTCCCCTACACGAGCCATCAGCACGCGTAGGAAATCATAGATTTCCGTCACTGTGGCGACGGTACTGCGCGGATTGGTGGTTTGGAGATGCTGGTCGATAGCAATCGTTGGCTGTAGCCCTTCGATCACATCCACGTCGGGCCGCTGCATCTGGTCGAAAAATTGCCGGGCATAAACCGAGAGGCTCTCGACATACTGCCGCTGCCCCTCAGCTAAGAGCGTATCGAAGGCGAGCGAACTTTTCCCCGACCCACTGAGTCCTGTGATGACAACCAATTGATGGTGCGGGATCTCCAGGTCGATATCCTGCAGATTATGCGTCCGGGCCCCGCGGATGCGGATGGCCGACGGCGCATGGCCATTGGCCGAACTCGATTGGTCCTGGAGGGTAGAAGGCATCGGATTTATGCAATCAAAGCCGGCCATCGTAGAGACCTGAGAGATTCTGCAGAGAATCCACTGCCCCTAGGGTCGCCGGTGGGTTGGGTCAAAACCGTCCAACCTACCACTGGGGATCGAGGAAAACAACCAATGCCGCTCGCCAGAATTCGCCTGCAGACCCTCTGGCTGGTAGCATCCCCAGAATCTTGTCATGGTCCATCAAATCCACGCTATTTCACCCCCCAATGCAGCCTGCGGCGGCTTGCCTGGGGCACAAAGCCAGATTATGATCAGTAGTTTCCCTTGCCACCGGAGTTGCCCCATTATGCGACATGTTCTCTCTGCTTTGGTGCAGAATGTCCCTGGCGTGTTGGCGCACGTCGCCGGAATGTTTGCCTCACGCGGCTACAACATCGATAGCCTGGCGGTCGGCGAAACCGAAGATCCGCATCTTTCCCGCATGACCTTTGTGGTCGTCGGCGACGACAATGTCTTGGCGCAAGTCCGCAAGCAACTGGAAAAAATTGTCACTGTGGTACGGGTCGACGACATCAGTGCCCAGGAATTTGTCGAGCGCGATCTCATGCTCGTCAAAGTGAACTGTGCCAATGGTAAACGCACCGAGATCCGCGAGCTCGTGCGGATCTTCCGCGGTCGCGTGGTAGATGTGGCCCCGGAACAGGTCATCGTCGAAATATCTGGACAAGAGAAAAAAGTCGAAGCCTTTATCGACCTGATGCGGCCCTTTGGCATTACGGAGCTGGTACGGACAGGTCGGATTGCCATGGTTCGTGGCGCCTGTCGAAGTTCCGACGAAGGTAGCGTCCGCTCCTTCACCGAGGAGCCCGTCGGCAAGAATTAGAGAAAAGTTGAGAGTCGAGAGACAAGAGTCTAGAGAGAAAGCCAGTTGCGAAGCACTTCTCTACTCTTGACTCTCGTCTCTAGACTCTCGACTCAACACCACACATCAAGACAAGTCAATTTCTGGAGATTCATCAATCATGGCAGCCAAAATTTATTACGACAAAGACGCCGACATCAATGCCTTGAAGGGCAAAACTGTAGCCATCATTGGCTATGGTTCGCAGGGTCACGCCCACGCGCAGAACCTACGCGACAGTGGCATCGACGTGGTTGTCGGTCAGCGTCCCGGCGGTGCCAATTACGAGCTGGCCACCAGCCATGGCTTTGAACCCTTGCCCGCGGATGAAGCTGCCAAGAAGGGCGATGTGGTCAACATTCTGCTTCCCGACGAAGTGCAGGGCGACGTCTACCGTGAGAGCATCCGCGACCACCTTTCGCCCGGTAACGTATTGATGTGTTCGCATGGCTTCAACGTCCACTTCGGGCAAGTCGAACCACCCAAGGGAGTCGACCTCTTGCTCGTAGCACCCAAAGGCCCGGGCCATTTGGTTCGCAGCGAATTTGAGGCCGGCGGTGGCGTGCCTTGTTTGATTGCCACAAGCGACGATGCCAGCGACGAAACCTTCCAAATGGGCCTCGCCTATGCGAAGGGAATCGGCGGCACCCGGGGCGGCGTCATCCACACCAGCTTTGCCGAAGAAACCGAGACCGACCTATTCGGCGAACAAGCCGTCCTGTGCGGCGGCGTTTCGGCCCTTGTGAAAGCTGGCTACGAAACGCTAGTCGAAGCCGGCTATCAGCCCGAGATGGCTTACTTTGAATGTATGCACGAATTGAAGCTGATCGTCGATTTGTTCTACCAAGGTGGTTTGAACTACATGCGGTACAGTGTGTCTAACACCGCCGAGTATGGCGACTACACACGCGGGCCTCGTATCGTCACAGACGAAACCAAGGCCGAGATGAAGCGCATTCTGGAAGAAATCCAGTCGGGTGAATTCGCCCGTCAGTGGATTCTAGAAAACAAGGCCGGCGCACCTGGGTTCAAAGCCACTCGCCGCCGAGAGCGGGATCATGGCGTTGAGCAGGTCGGCCGTGAACTGCGTAAGCTAATGTCTTGGATCGACGAAAAAGAAGTCTAACCTTGGACCGTTAGAATTGTGCTCTGCTCTTCGTCCTGCGCTACCTGAGTGGCCTGCGCCGCCTGAGTTGCCCGCGCCGTCTGACTGGGTGGAACAATAAAAAGCCGCTGCGCGACGATCCACAGAAACAATGCCGACACAGCACCACAGCCACTGACCAAGTATTCGCTGACGGCCAGGTCGATGACCCCATCGCGGCCCATGGCCACATAGATGGCCAGCCCGAGTAGAGCACCAAGAATTCCAACTGCCAGGGTCGCCGAGAATTTGGCTTGAGAGCCACGCAGGGTGAGCATTGCAAAAGCGGCGGCGACACTGCCGATCGCAATGCTTTGGACGATGTCCATCTGGATTACCTCTTCTAAGAAAAAACAGCCTCTGTTCCGAGAGGCGGGGCGGGAAGCCCAACTACGGGTCCCTAATCACTATGCAAGCTTGATGCCAAAGTCGCTCGCCAATGCCAATCTGCACTAAATGCCTGTCTTTTCTCGACTTGGGGAGAATCGACCGGAACGCTCAGCCGCGGAGGAGCGTCTCATAATGGAGAATTGCGCCGTGATAGTGATGGCGCTAAATGGTGCGTCGTTGGTGATTGCCGGGCATTTCTCCATCCTTGGAGACATTTGAGAAGGCTGTCAGCCCTGGGAGTCATTGGTTTCGCAACTTCCGCCGCACTTTGGCTGGTCCCGTTCCTCGTTTGGGAAAGACTTGGCTAAGCTACAGGCGACGCTGTTTGGCAAATTTCTCCGCAGCCTGACGGGCTTGGATGTCGCCGGCCAGATAGATCGCCACCGGCGCACAGACCCGCGCCCAGGTGGTTTCCTGCTCCATCCACAACACCTTGTCCTGGCCTGTGGCTTGGCAGCAGACGCGCAAGCTATCCGCCCGCCAACTTTGCGGCACGACGAATTGGACAACCAGCTCGTGGACGCCTTCGAGCGAAGAAAGGGGCGAGGACCTCATTTTGAAAAACACGCCGTGCTCTTGTCCAATCGTGCCGCTGGCGACGACCGTATGTTTAGGAGCGACGCGATACTCGGTGTCGGTTACCGTCTCGCTCTTGTGCAATCCACCGCCGACCGAAGGCGTGACGCTCGCTGTTGCATCGCCCAATAGTACCGGCAATTTACCACCTAACGTTGCATCGAGCGTATGGCCTTTTTCCTTCGTTCGCGTGTGACGGATGCTCTGGGTATGGTGGCTTTCTAACGTCGTTTTAGGCGAAAATGTATGCACTCGAATCCGGCTATCGCGATCGCCGATTTCTACACGGACTTCTTCCAGTTGGTCGATATTGCCCGAGAGCAGATGCACCGAAATGCGAAACCTCAGTTCCACGAGTTTCTGATCGTCAAACAGTTCGCCACCCGCTTCATCAGAAACCACCACGCACTCCGCGGTGCGGCCAAAATCGAAAGCGATCGCGGGATCTCCGGCATGCGCGGAGGGGTTGTATACCATCAGAAGCGCGTAGCCGACGAAATGCAGACTCGCAATTCGATTGCGCAAGAATGACTGAACAATCATAGTCCAATTCCAGGGAAGGGTAGGCAAGGTGAGAGTCGGCGTGCCCCCCTTGGGCTCATCGCCTGGTTCGTCCCTGAATGAGAAATGGTGTTAGCTATGGACTAAACCATTATTCGCGCTCGTGCCTAAGCGCCAGCAAGCGCCCTGCGGCGCCGACAACTGGTACTACTACGTCGCGATGTGAAGAAAGGTTCCCCGAAATTCTTCGCTCAATATATCCCCCTCCCCTGTTTTCGGGGGAGGGGGGTAGGGGAAAGCTTCAGAAACGGACGCCCGCTAGTGCTTCTCTTCCTCAAGATAAGCATGCTGGAATTCGTGAATCGCATCGTGCAGGGCCTTGGCGGTCTTTGGATCGGCACCTTGCTTGCACTTCATAGCGGCGACCAATACGGCGTGGGCCGAAGTAAGCTTGTCGACGTACTTGTCGTCGTCCGACTTAATTCGCTGCGTCATAAAGTATTGCGAGATGGTGTGTTGCACCTTGGTTGCGTGCTCTTCTTTGGTTGTCACCCAGCGCGCCAATTGATTGTGACCCGTGGCATCATGCGTTCCAGCACTCTCGACAATATTGTCAATTGCCTTGGCAATTGTCGTTTGGTCTTCGTACATCGACTTAAATCGGGCACCGTCGTCGTAAATCCCGCACGGCACTTCGCAATGAGCTGCCAGATAGCTCATGGGCAAGACGGCAGCACCAACCATTATCAAACCTAGAATGAAACGTTTCACGGCATGCTCTCCCTAATTCAATGTGTCGCGAGATTCAAGAAATTCCTACGACTTTCAATGTAGGGGGACTGCTGTTCGCGGTCAATCAGAAACAATTCGTTCAGATCCAAGAAGCCGCACGAGAGGCAACTTGGTAAGAGACAGGCTTCAAAGACCTAGACTACCCGCTTACTTAAGGTAAAAGATGGCGCCGCATTCGTAATATTTTTCACCAAGTCGTCGACACCGGGTTACCAGCATCTTGTAAACCCTTTGGCGGTTTAGATGTACTACCACGCGCTCCCTAGGGAATATTTGAACGGGCGATATCAATCCGATTCCGGTACGAGAGCAATCTTTCGTGTAGATCGCATGAGATTCACATCCCCTTTTAAGGATAGCCTTTCTACCCATGGAGAAGCGTTCGTACAAACGTTTCTCGTCCGCTGACTCGATTGGACTTTGATCTTCTATAGACTCTGAAGCAGGTTTAAGGAGAACGGCTCGCGATTCGAGTTCTTCCCAAAGATCGCCTAGGTCTGCTTCATGGTTGAGGTCCAACAAGACACAAACTCCTCATCAAATTGACTCCCCGCTCTACTCTCTAGGAATTCGAGCGCTTTGTCGCAGGTCATCGGAAACCGGTAAGGACGAAAGCCTGTAATTGCATCAAATACATCAACAACAGCCAGCATTTTCGCCCAAGGATGAATCTCGTCGGCCAGTATGCCTACTGGATAACCATGTCCGTTGAGGTGTTCGTGATGTTGATAAACCATCATCAGTTGACCATGCACCAAAGTCTCGCGTCGGCACAGTTCCTCGTAGCCTGCTTGGGGATGTTGACGAATTACCTCTCGTTCCTCGCCCGTCAAAGGTTCGCTCTTGTTCAAGATCGACCTGGGAATATGCCTTTTCCCCATATCATGTAGCAAGCCACCAATTGCAATTTGTTCGAGCTCTTTCCGATCGCTAATACCAAGCTCTTTAGCCAGTAGGGTGGCATAGCCTGCGACATTGGTCACATGAACAAAGGTATGGTGATCATGACGAACAATGTCGAAGAGCTCGGACGGAAGCACCTCGTTTTCATTGACCAATTGGACAATTTGCCGGCCGATCTTGTTCGCTTGGCTGACATAGCTATCGCAGTTGACCATCCGCAGCGACTGTTCGACTTCAAGTGAAACGGTGCATTGCAAGAGTTCAAAACGTTCGTCCGCTGGTAAAGTTTGTGTTACCAGGGCGTGATCCAGGGAATCGACAAGGTCCTTACTAAAACTGGCGAAATCACGTGAACGGACAAACAACGCGTCCTGACAGCTTTCGGAGAGTCCTTGGACACGGTCTTGAGAAAGAGGGTAACCAGCATCTCTGTAGAATACTGGTGCTTCCTTATGATCGTGTTGGAGGAATAGATCAACCGACGATGTATCTAGAATTTGCAGAATGCAATTTGGAACTCGGACAAAGTCCTTCAAGTGCACATCTGGTTTATTGCTGGTAAGCATGGTGCTAAGGATCTGAGATGTGTCTGCTGCTAAACCGACACGAGGCAACGCATACAATGCGCGTAATTTTAGTGAACTACTGAGTTCTATAGGACGCCGAGATCATAGGGAACCCAACGCTAGGTTGAAGCGCTCAAAACTACGTCCACTTACCGAAACCTAGCATGTAATCTCGGACACGACTTATCTTCCCTGGAAGCTCGTAGCGATTATCCTGGTTCTCGGAGATTTCTTGGTTAATGACAGGCGCCCCTCGGCATTCCAGATGTCCAAACGGATGCGGCGAACAGCCAGGTGTATTGAATTACGCGCTCTGAGAACCCTGGCGACGCCTGATGGTTTCAATGCCAATTTGCCAAGCCAACGGTTAAGAATCTGATCCCCGTAACTAGTGCCCGTGGCGTGTGCTATTCTACCGAGGCAACCAATACCGGATGAGGCGATCGGCGGATGAACTCCTGGACTTCACCCTGCGAGTCGAGACTACTTTGCTCCATGCCAAGCACCATCAGCGCGGGGTGTGTCTTCGGGTCCTCGGGGGTGATGGGCAATTCATCACCTTCATGGCGAATAAGCAGTTCATAGGCAAAGCCAACGGAAGCAGCAGACATTTGCAAGGACGCATGAAGTCGACCATAAGTCTGGGCCAAAGCGTTTTCCAAGTCTTCATAGCTAACATCCATCCCAGGCTGAACGGAGTGCAACGCTTCTCGGAATTTTTCGTAAAAACTCTTTTCAACCAAAAGCAACAGCTCAATCCGACCATTTGGCTGGACGAGACCAACCGCCAATCTTGCTGCTGCCTCCGCCGCAGGATTCTCGCCGGTCAGGATAATTCGCAAGTGATTCGTCGGATCGCGGCCCGTTGCGTCCGGTCTGCGGGTGACAATTAGCGATCCATCCCAGCGGGCCGTCAGTACGTCGACCACCGTACCCGTACTATCCTCACCTAGTGACTCGAAGTCGCGTCCAAACGGACAAGGAGCGACCAGAAGGTCCGCTTGATAATCGTTCGCAACTGCCAGAATATAATCGTAATTGGCGGGATTCTCATCTGTCTGTGAAGTTTGCGAAATTTCAGCAGGCAACTGTATTTCGGTCGCCGAAATCGCAGTCAACTCGTCCAAAGCCTGCTTATCGATGTGTTTTTCTGAGTCGTCGGTGACTAACACGAAACCAACGTCGCAGCTCAATCGCTCGGCCAATTGTCGGGTGAGCAATGCCGTAGCCAGATCTTGACTCGAACCATCAATTGCTGCCAACACGCGTGTTGGACGCACCCCATCCACCTGCCCAACTTCACCGACTTGGGCACGAGTAAACATGTCGATCGATCGTTCAAGGTCAGCATCGACCTGGCGTTGTGTTGGCTGAGTCATGTTGGTGTCTCACCTTTGCAAAAAGGCTCCCTCTTGTTGAGAGAACGCATTTGCGAAGTTAGTTTGCAAGTGTTGGGATCCATTCTAGATGATCGAGCATGAGTAAATAGAAGATTGCACCGATCACTTGAATTATCATGATGCTCCCGCCGATCTTGAAGAATTCACCCCAAGAGACCGATTGGTTCGCTTCCTTTTTCAGGGTATAGAGGGCAATCACGCAGGAGATCGAACCGATCGGTGTTCCATTGCCACCAAGATTCGAGCCGAGTACGACACTCCACCAAAGTGGTTCGATCGGCACAGCCCCGCCACCGATTTGCTTGACGATCGGGATGAGCGTTGCCGCGACAGGAATATTGTCCACAATGGCCGATCCTCCAGCGGAGAATGCGGTGAGCAGTGGCACCAGAGCTTCAATCCGTCCGCCCGAGAGGGCGACAACCTGGGTCGCCAACCAAGCCAGTGCTCCCGTCGACTTCACACAGCCGATGATCAAGAACAGTCCGAGGAAGAAGAGGATGACGGTCCAATTCACCTTCGCAACCGAGTCTTCCACGCTCCTTCCGCCAAACAATAATGCAGCGGTACCTCCGGCAATGGCAATAAAGTCCATGCCGACACCCAGCGGTTGGGCCAGCGCAAATCCCACTACCGTGAGTACCAGTATCACGGCGCTACGCACGAGTAGCGACTTATTCTCCACTAAGGCCCATGGATCGAATTCGTCTATCCTATTTTCCAGTGCGGCCTTTTCTTCGGCGGACTGCCGCCAAGGCAACTCTTTCCGAAAAAAGAAACGCATCATCACGACTGCAATCAAAAAACTAACAAACGCGTAGGGTGCTGAGATTTGTAGGAACTGGACGTAGGGAATCCCCGCCTGCGTACCGATCATGATATTCGGCAGACCGCTGGCAAAGGTCACAATGGCTCCACTATTGGCACAGATGGCCACTGAGAGCAAAAAAGGCTTGGCCCGATAATCAAGTGCTCGGCAAATCACCAGCACCAAACTACTGAGAATCAACATGGCCGGCACAATAGTTAGCACGGCGACAAACACGAAAGTCAAACCGCAGATAGCAAAATAGAGTGGGGCGGCTTGGCCCCCGGTCGCGCGAACAATGAGAATACTCAAAAAATGAAATAGGCCGCTCTTACCAGTCACATCAACGAGAATCCCGGTGCCGATGATCACGCCAAAGATGTTCAGGTCGTGAGAAAGAATCTCGTAGACGCTCTCATATTCGGGCAACACATCGAGCACCAGCGCGAGCGCTACGAGTACAACTGCTCCGGCCAGTGCAGCAACTGTCTTGTGAAAACTATCGATCGCCACACCGATGTAGGTAACTAACATCCCTGCGGCAAAAAGGATCATTACCCAAGCTGGCGCGGTAGAAACGGCGTTAGAATCTGCCGCTGCCAATAGAGTAAGCATGGTTCGTCCGTTTCAATTCTTATATCCCAGACGGAGACACGAGGCTTCTCCGCAGAACAACTGGCATGCTGCTAACGATCGGCGACAACTGCTACATCTGAACAAGTTGGTCAGCCTGTATTCACAATCAAACTTGTCCTTGATTTCCCAGATTGTATCGTTGAGTCCCGAGCCTGGGTAGGTTACCACAACCTACGACTTCAGAGATTCGACGCACCGCCGTACAAACTTGCTGGGCGTCAAAAAGTCGCGTGAAAAGAAGCTAGCCCTAGAGTCAATTGGGCTCACTCACATAGGCTGATTTGCCGTGGCCGACGATTTGGGGGATGAGCTCCCAGCGCCGTTGCCCTTGGCGGGCTTCGTCGGCGAGTGAATCGATAAATGCCAGTCGCGGCAAGATGCCTTCTTGGTGCGCCAACTGAATGGCAAGCCCTGGCCGGGCGTTGGCCTCCAGCACCACCGGGCCCGTGTTGATGTCGATCACGAAATCGACGCCGATATAGCCCATGCCCAAGGCGTCGGACATTCGCATAGCCGAGTCGATCAACTCCCGCCAGCTGGGGATTTCGAAACCGGCGATCGGTTCCTTGGTATCGGGATGATGCGTGATGCGACGATTCTCACAAACGCCACCATAAGTGGTACCCGTTTGCAAATCGACGGCAGCTGCCACCGCGCCTTGATGCAAGTTGGCACGTCCGCCCGACTTGGTTGTTGGCAATCGTATCATCGCCATCACTGGCACCCCACGGTACAAGATCACTCGAATGTCTGGTGTTCCTTCGACAGCCAAGCTCATCAGCAGGGGATGGCTCACAATGCGGCGTTCGACGATCACCTGATCCAACTGTCCTCCTAGGGAATACAGCCCAGAGAGAATCGTAGAAAGGTGATACCGCATATCGCTCCAGGGGATTCTTCTCCCACTGGAAGTAATGTAGATGTCGTCTTCGCGTTTGGCGACAACGACAATCCCACGTCCGGCCGCTCCATTGGCGGGCTTGATAACAAACTCGTTGCGATCACCGATGATCTCTGGAAAACGATGGCAGTCGGTATGCTCGCGGAGTACGCAGTAAGTTTCCGGGACAATGATGCTGTTCTCTTGGCAAATCTGCTTCGTCAGCAGTTTGTTATCGACCCGCGGGTAAAACTCGCGGGGATTGTGCTCCAGGATGAATCCAACGTTACGATTGTTGATGCCGAGAATCCCACTGGCAGCAAGCTCCTCTGGCCAAGCCCAGAATCGTCGAAAGTTATTGCTCATGGTGGCCAGCACTTAGGATTTGTCGGATTTCACCAGGTCGCGGAAACGCCATAGCTCTACTAATCGATAGCCAGAGTAGCGGCCAATCACAATGAACAAAGCGATCGTTATGAAATGGGCTTCGGGATAGATCAATAACAACTGACCGATATACTTCCACTTCAGCAGCAGGTAGCAAAAGGCGGCAACGATTGTCGTACCCACCACCAATTGCATGGCAAAAGCCACGCCATCTTCTTCGGCAGTAACGTGAAATCGCTCAATCAAAATCGTAAGAATCACCAAGGGTAACAGCACGGCCTGACCGCTATCGGTCATGTTCAGATAGTCGAGTAGCGACACGCTGAAGACCAAGCACAAGATAATCATGGTCAGCACAATGCTCAACCGGGGAACCATCAGCAGATGGAGTCGCTCCAGGAGCTTCCGTCCGAATAGCCCTGCCATAACGACCACGATTAATACAACAATTCCGGTACCCCAAACGGCGTACACAAAACTGATCGCCAGCAATGCCGGTGCAAATGTGCCAAAGGTGCGGATGCCAATCACATTTCGAAAAAAAGCTGTGATCAACGCACCCAGGGGCAGCAGCAACATTAACTTTAAGATCTCATGCATCGGCACCGGCAGACGCGTCAAATCGAAGATCTGTGATACGCTTTCTGCTCTTGTTTGGAAAACCTCTTTCGCAGGTGGCAATCGACGAATGAAATACTTGTCTTGAACAATGTCGCCGCTCGTTGTCCGGTTGATATGCTCGCTGCCTCGTCGAATGGCAATGAAGTTATCCGGCAACACCCGTTGATTGCCAAGTGCCGGATCGAAGGGAACCCAGCGGTGACCGATAAACACTTCAGCCCAAACATGGGGCCGGGGGACGTCGGTTTGTCGCAGCTCGAAGCCAGCCACTAGTCTGGCCGGTTTTCGCGCTGCCCGGCAGAGCGTGACGAACGCTCGGATCTTCCCCAGCGCTGTCGCCTTTTTATTGGCCAGAGCCCAGTCGACGTTGTCTGCTCCATCGTCGGCATCAGGAGGCTCTAGATTCGAGCAGTGCTCGTAGAGAGTTTGAAGTATATCGTTCAGCTCCGCATCACCTTTGAGTGTTTGGCGGACAATTCCTTGCACGCCCGGGCTCTGCACGGGTAGCTCGTCTTCAGCGGAGAGATAGCGGCGGCGGGCGACTTCCGTCAACCCTTCCATGGCTTGTTCTTCGGTCCACGCGATATCCGGGGTCAGCAGAATCTCGAATTCTGCCGTCACCGTATAGTCGCCGCCATGCTCTGTGGTCAGGATGAGTTCTCGATTGCCGGTCCGCTCGTACTGAGTAATTTTCTCACTGAGTCCCGTGTGAATGTATTCTTCGTCTACCAGCTTCACATGGTTGCGATTCGTCGGAATTCCTACGCGCAGGGTCGAATCGGGCTCGTCAGCCAGTGACTCCTTCGCCGAGAACTGCAATTCATAGGTTAACCGCCACAAACTGTCCTCCATGGCAGTTTGCGTATCGCGTCGACTTTGGTAACGCATTGCGCAAGCAATGCCGCCGAGCAAGATCATGCCCAGAACAATCGTTTGACTTAAAGACCTAGCACTCACAGTTGTAAATCCGTGTCCAATCCAAGAATTAGATAATCGGGGAATGTCTTAAGGCGGGATCCAGGCTCAGTTTGGGGCGACGAAACGTCGATCGCCCACTCTGAAGCAAGGAGACCGGAGGGCTTCTATCTACCCCCAATCTAGCTATTATAACTCGTCCGGTGTCCCGGTGTGGGATCGCAAATCCTCGATTTTCGACGCATCTGTACCCCCACCTAGTTCCATTTCCGATTGCTATGACAGACAATATAGGGCTCGGAGAAGCGTGAGATTTTGTGTGACCAGAGTGGCAGGTTGTAGGGAGAGTTATTCGTGATTGCAAATCAGGGGTTTGGGCGTATTGCGTGGTGGGGTACCGCCGCGGTAGTAGTCGCCTGCATGTTGTTTTCGTCAAGGCAGGAGCTGGTGCCCAGCGTCGCAGCTGAGGATCCGATTGCTGCAATCGCCGATCCAGTCGCTGAGCTCAGCGACACACCAGATCAGGAAGAATCCCCGCCTAAGAAGTCTGAGGAGGACAAATCCGCAGATTTAGAATCCGACGAGCCAGAGTCGGTCGAAGACGCCGAGGAAGCCGAAGCAGAGGTCGAGGACGGCGGAGACATCGAAAAGGAAGAAAAACCCAAGCCCTCTGTCGATGAGGACTCCGAGGATGGGCCGGGTGAAGATCCCAAAGAAAAACCACCGGAGAAGAAAAAGCGGGTGATCGGTGCCACCGCTGACATTCTAGAAAAACAAAGTGGATTGCTCTTTAAAGCAAGAGTCGATACAGGAGCGAAAAGCTGCTCCTTGCACGTCGAAGAGATGGAAATCGTTGACGAAGAGAAGGGCTGGAAGGCCAATGTGGGCAAAGTGATTCGATTCAAAGTGAACAATGGTGGAAACAAAACAGGCTGGCTGGATCGTCGGATCGACAGCTACGTCATTATTAAAACCTCCGGCGACCGCGAGCGCCGGTATAAGGTGCCACTCACCTTCCGCTGGAAGGGCCTTGAGAAGGAAGTACTGGTAACTCTCAACGACCGCAACGGCATGGACTATCCGTTGTTGCTGGGTCGGAATTTTCTTCGTGGCGATTTTCTGGTGGACGTCGATATGAACAGCGACGACTGAGCGATAGCAAAGAAGACGCAAACATTTTTATCGTTTTACAAAACAGGGCCGGCGCATTTTGCACCGGCCCTGTTCTCATTTGTCGTTTCTAAACGGTGAACTACTTGGTGTAAGCAACCGAGTATCCGCCGGCGTAAACCGTGACGGATTTCACCTTCTTGCCACCCTTGTGGCCTCCTCCGCCGCCGCCACCAGCGTAAGGCTGAGGACCACCGCCACCGTGACGCTTGCCCTTCTTTACGACAATCACAATCTTGGCTTTCGAACCATGCTTGCCACCGGCAACGTGCCGACCTTCGGCATAGAAGCCGTCTTTGCTACCTGCGCTAGCGCCTTTGCCTTGCACGTGGGCGTAGGACTTGCCGTAGGCAATCGCGACACCCTTTTTGTTGTACGGTTGGTAATAGCCCATGCCGCGCACCTCGAGTGCTTGGCTATCGCTCATCACTTGCATTCCGGACAGACCCATGGCACTAAGTGTCGATTGGCTAGGTCGGCTTTGGTCGGCCTGAGCCACCCCGGCCAAGGTCACCATCGAAATAGCCACCAAGGCAACAGTTAGAATTCGCATCATCGTAGAAACTCCCCAATGAACTAAGAAAAACACCCCCAGATTTGAGAGCAGAAGTCACGCTGCGGGGCCCACTACAGACGGCTGCCCTAAGAATCCCTGTAATTCCTACAGCAATTTCAACCGTTACGACCCGCTATTTCCACGTTGATTAGGACCGGGGAGAGTGTCAACGAATTTCGCCTAAAATTCAGCAGATAAGGCACTTAGGACTCTTCAGCTCCTTGAAGAAAGCGATCTGCACTCCGTGACTGGCAATTACGGGGTTTTCAGGCGGCGCAGCTCGATCTTTCTAAACTCAAAGGGGTGACTCTCAGCTTGGATAGAGATGGTGCCAGAGAAAATCAGCTTTTCATCGTCGCTCATAAGTTTCTTGGCGTCGGCATCACTGGGGTCATATTGTATTTGGTCATACTCCATTACCACCTCACCGTTAATTTTATGACGGACGAGACCACTGCCGTGGACTTCCACCTCGGCCGTTACCCATTGATCGCCGTGGAATGTCTTGGAGTGGGAGTTGATGCAATGCCGTTGATCGAGCGTGCCATTGAGTACCACGTTAGTGCCCGGCGTACAAAGATTGCCGGTGGTGCGATGATCGGTCCCATTGCCGCCCAGCAGTTGCATTTCTGCGCAAACAGGAAAAGCTTGGTCTAGCCTCATCGACTCAGGCGATTGCCCGTGAATCATCAACCCGTTATTTCGAATTGCCCATTCAGGGCCGCCCTTGATTTGCTCACCAACCACGCGATACTCAGCCCGCAACACATAATTGGAGAATGCCTCTTTGTAGAAAAGATGGCCATACTTGTCGTCGAACGATTGGTAGTGGTCGTAGAGAACCTTGAGCACACCGTCTTCTACGCGGAACGTGTATCGACAATTCTCTCCCAACGGATGACCAGCGAACTTCGGCGTCCAGCCTTCCAGATCTCGTCCGTTGAATAGCTGAATCCAATCCGAGGACGGTTCCGCAGAAGTTTCCACGATCGCAAAACATGCTGCTAGACATGCGAAGCTAGCCGCTATTCCGATCCGCATGCTCTTCATCGCTTGCTTTACCTCACTGCGCCGCGAGATCGACGCACACCAGTTCTTTGTCGTTGCGGGCATACATCGCCTGTCCCGCAAAGGCAGGGCACGACCAGACAACTGGGCGACCGAACGCTTCGTTGGTCGGTTCCAAAACATGGAATCGACCTTCCTCTGAATAGCCGTCTGGCGATAGCCGGGCAAATATCAGATCGCCGATTTCGTTGAATAACAAAAAACGATCCTGATGTTTGATGATAAATGCCGTGCCGTGCCGTGAACGGCGCTGCAAGTTATTCACGGCCTTGGTAGTCTGCCACAGCCGCGTGCCATCCTCGATTCGCACACCCATCAACGCGCCCGACTCCACGTCACACCCATAGATCATCCCGTCTTCTAAGAACGGTGTGCTATTGGAACAGTAAACGCTATTCTTGGCCTTGCCCCGCCATTTAATATCCGCAGCGGGTTGTGTGTCGTCCAACTCAATCAGTGCCGAGATATTACCGATGGCACTAGCGTAGAGGTAGCTACCCAATTTGCGTGGGCCCATGATCGACATGCCGAAATTTGGCCGTAATGGGATCGACCAATAGACTTCCCCTGACGTGGGATCGAGACTGTTCATCGATAGTGGGTGCCAAATCAAAAGTTGTTTCACGCCCGCGTGTTCGATCATTGTCGGCGAGCCGTAACCAGGCTCCGGTGCTGAGAGGGCGGTCCACGCCTCTTTGCCATCGCTTTTGTTAAGCGCAACACAAACAGACCCTTCGCCACCTGCTAGCGTGAATACCAGATCACCATCCACAAGCGGATGCGAGGCATAACCCCAAATCGCTGTCTTGGTGTTATACGCCTTGGTGAGCAGCACATCCCAAATCTTTTTACCCGTCCCTGCGTCCAGACACGAAAATCGTCCCTCGGCTCCCAACGCATAAACCTTGCCATCGCTGATAGTTGGCTTACACCGCGGCCCCCCTGCATAGGAGATCCCGTACGGTTGATCGTAGGCATACTCCCACAATGGTTCGCCCGTTTTTGCGTCGAAGCACAACACGCGTTCTTTGCCGGTGAGCTTCGTCACTCCGCCAGGACTATTGGCCACTTCGCCACTCTCGCTCTGGTAGTCCATCACGAACACGCGGCCATCGGCGACCGCTGGGCCACTGTAACCAAGTCCGACCGGCATACGCCACTTAATGGGCAGACCTTCAGAAGGAATCGCATCAACGATGCCCTCTTCTCGCCACACCGCGTCCCGTTGGGGCCCAAGCCACTGTGGCCAATCGTCTGCATATGCCAGCGTCACGAGGCAGAAGTTGATGATTAGAGCCAGAATCGTTCTCTGCATGGTGCAACTCCTAGCAAACTCATCGAATGCAACGGTTCCGAATCTCACTGTGCCGCGAGGTCGACGCAAATGCACACCTCGTCATTGCGAACATACATCCGCTTGTTGGCAAAAGCCGGCATGCACCAGAGCACGTCGCGACCGAATGCATTGTTCGTGGGCTCGAGTAACTTCGTGCGATCGATCTCTTCGTACCCCTCGGGCGTCAGACGGGCGATAATCAATTCGCCCAGTTCGTTGAATAACCAGAATCGATCGTCCTGACGCACGAGAAATGCTGTGCCACTGCTCTGGGGTCGGCCACCACTGATTGGCTCAGTCGACTTCCAAATTCGCTCGCCACTGGGGAGCGATACCGCCATCATCTCGCCGCTGCCATCAACGCCGTACATGGTTTCGCCAATCACTATCGGTTGGACGTTGACCGGCGAGACGCCGTGCTTCGACTTGTTCCCCCAAACCACCTCAGCACCCGGGGGATCGGCGGTGAGTTTTACTAGCAGGCTTTGCTTGTTGTAACCGCCGCCATAGAGATAGTCGCCCATCACCACCGGCGACATGATGATCGAGCCACTAGTTGCCGCGTAAGGCACCGACCAATATTCCTTGCCCGTCTCGGGATCGACGGAAGTAAAGGCATCGGGCCGCAACAGGATGAGTTGCCGCACTCCTGCGGCCTCTATGATCGTGGGGGGCGAGTAGCCCTGATCGCTGGCTGAGATGTTCTTCCAGATCTCTTCACCCGTGGCCAAGTCGAAGGCCACAACATGGCTACCTGCTCCACCAACGACGCAGATTAGCTTGTTGCCATCCACCAACGGCGAACCGGCATAGCCCCATAACGATGTCTTCGCCCCATAGTCTTCCGGAAAGTTCTTCGACCACAGGACGTCACCCGACTCGGTATCTAAGCAAAACAAATGCCCTTCGGCACCAAGTGTGTATACCTTGCCCTCATGAACGGTCGGTGTGCAACGCGGCCCGGCAGGGTAGGAGATGGTGTACTTCACCGAGTATTCGTGCTTCCACAATACCTCTCCGGTAGACTCATCCAGGCACAGGACTCGTTCTGTACCGGTCGATTCTTCACGTTCGAAATTCGCGACCTTCACATCGTCGGCAGTCACATAGTCGGCAACAAGGACTTTTCCACTGGCCACGGCGGGACCGGCATAGCCGCCAGCAACTTTCGTCTGCCAAACGATCGGGGGACCACCCTCGGGAAACTTCTCAATCAATCCCGTTTCCTGCCACACATTGTCGCGGCCAGGACCCATCCATTGCGGCCAATCGACCGCACCGACGGGCAAGCTAATCACCAACCACAAGCAGCCAGATACCAACGACCAAATCGTGCACTTCATGACGATAGTTCCTCTAAGAATGAGCAATATGTGGCGTCAATGGGGAATCATAAGCCAATGCCGCGCCGCAGACTAGCCATTCGGAAAATCGCCACTTGCAACTGGATAGCCAGGGATTAGGCTTGGCTTAACACCACATTCGATTTTTCGTGACCGTTTTTCTCGAACCTGGACCAAAGAACTATGATTCGCCTGCTATGTCTCCCACTTGTTTTGTTCCTTTCGCTCTCCTGGCATAGTACGGATTCGGTGGCCGATTCCGGTTGGATTCCGCTGTTCGATGGCAAGTCGCTCGAGGGTTGGACCGCTAGCGAAAACAAGGATTCGTGCAGAGTGGAAGACGGACTGATTGTGGTCGGTGGAGAGCGCAGTCATCTTTTCTACAGTGGCTCGGTAGGTAATCACGACTTCGACGACTTTGAATTGAAGCTGGAAGTGAAGACCAAGCCCGGCTCCAATTCCGGCATTTTCTTCCACACCCAGTACCAGGAAGAAGGCTGGCCCAATCATGGCTACGAAGCGCAAGTGAACGCAACGCACGGTGATTGGCGCAAGACGGGATCGATTTACAACGTCAAGGATGTCCGCGAAGCACCCGCCGAAGACAATGAGTGGTTCGACTACCACGTGATCGTTCGCGGCCAGGATATTACTGTGAAGGTCAATGGAGAGACCGTCAATGAATACACTGAACCCGAGGATGTCCAACCGCCCGAAGATCGGCCTCATCGAAAACTCTCCAGTGGCACCATTGCACTGCAGGCTCACGACCCAGGCAGCACCGTCTACTACCGAAACATACGTATCAAGCTGCCTTCGTCTGGTGCCAACACACCCTCGCCGCTCGCCGCTGACTCAGGCGCGAGTGTCTCGTCTCAACCGCAAACTTGCCAACCAAAGCGGTGCTGTCCCAAATGCAAACCGCGGTTGATTAAACGCAAGTGTCGACGCTGAGGGCAATCGCCATAACTGCTCAGTTTGGTGCCCCGATTTCTCGATGGTACAATAAAGGCTCCCACCGACTTCGGACCCGCCGAGAATCTAGCTATGCTGCGCACCCTGGTTGTTTCCCTCTGTTGTTTTCTAGTCCTGACCTGCTCACTGCAAGTCTGTGCGCATGAGATTGACGAGGACAAAACTGAAACGAAGAGCTCAGAGGCACAAGCAGACTCCAAAGCTTCGAAGAGTGAAGCCGACAAGAAGAACGATTCCGAGGATGAGGACGAACCGCCCAAGCCCTCCATTACCAAACATACGGCAACGATCGATGGCAAAGAGATAGCGTATACCGCAACCGCCCGGCAAATGCTGCTGGAAGAAGACGGCGTGAAGGACAAAGCTCATGTGTTTTTCGTCGCCTACACTAAAGACGACGTCGATGATGTCAGCAAACGGCCCCTCACATTTTGTTTCAATGGCGGGCCGGGATCTTCCTCCGTATGGTTGCATCTAGGAGCGTTGGGCCCGAAGCGCGTGCGACTGCCCGATGATGCCTCGCGTGTACGACCCCCGGCGCGCGTGGTCGAGAACCCTTTCTCGCTGCTCGATGTTTCTGACCTGGTGTTTATCGACCCGGTAAGCACTGGCTACAGCCGTCCCGTAAAGGGTGAGAAGAAGCAACAGTTTCACGGTTACGAGGAAGACCTCCGCAGCGTTGGTCAATTCATTCACGACTATGTGACCAAGTACGGCCGCTGGAGTTCGCCAAAATTTCTCATCGGCGAGAGCTACGGGGGACTGCGAGCCGCAGGGCTGAGCGGTACGCTGCAGGAGCGTTACCACATGTACCTCAATGGAATCGTGCTGTTGTCGGCGGTCGTCGATTTCCAAACTCTATCCTTCCGCCCCGAGAACAATGTTGCGTTTGCGTCGTATTTGCCGACATATGCAGCTACGGCCTGGTACCACAACGCCTTGGACGAACAGTTGCAGGCTAAGACGGTCGAAGAAGTCGCTGCCGAGGCGCGTCAGTTTGCCTTGGAGGTGTATCATCCAGCACTCATCCAAGGCGATGCCTTGCCCGCCGCGGAGCGTGCCGCCATTGTTGGCCAACTGGCAAGGCTAACGGGTCTCTCCGAGCAGTATCTGATGCAGTCGAAACTGCGCGTGCCCGGGCCGATGTTTGGCAAAGAATTGCTCCGCGATCGCGATTTGGTAGTAGGCCGATTCGACAGTCGCTACACAGGACGCGACCGCAACAGTGTGGGCGCCAGAGCAGGGCACGACCCCAGTGGAGCCGCCGTGTTTGGGCCTTTTACGTCAGCCATGAACGACTACCTTTATTCAGAATTGAAATATACCAACGACCGGGTGTATGAGATTCTCACCGGCAACGTCCATCCTTGGAATTACGATCGTTTCCAGAATCGCTATGTGAACGCCTCAGAAACGCTGCGCCGGGCGATGGCGACCAATCCTTACCTCAAAGTGCTCGCGGCCTGTGGGTACTACGACTTGGCCACCCCCTTCCACGCCTTGGAGTACACGAGGGACCATCTAGAGTTGGCCCCAGAACTGCGTGAAAACTTTTCGCTCACCTACTATGAGGGTGGCCACATGATGTATATCCACGAACCGTCGCTAAAAAAGCTGCGCGACGATCTGATCGAATTCTACGATTCAGCGCTCGAATCAACACCGGCAGATGAGGCAAATGATTAGAGCCTAACCATGACAGAATGGCCGGGGGCACACTTGCCTCCGGCTATTGAGAACGCACTGAGAGACTTTCCTCACTCTAGAGCAAAGTCAATCGGCTCCGATTGATCGGGGGCCACGGTTGCTTCTAACGGAGAGCCTTGCCTCCGCGAATATTTTTTCGGTACCGGATTTTCAGGCGGGGGAATTGGGTCACCCTCTTCGTAATCTTCGGGCATGTTTGCGCCCTGCATAACTGCGACCCTGTAATTGCCCGGTGGCAATACAATGCTGTACGTGCCGTCTTTCTCAAGAGGAACCGGCGTCGCACGACCATTCGGCGGGTAGAACATCAGGGTAGCATCCGTTAGCGGAGAACCCTGTAGGGACACCTGACCCGTGACACGGGGATCGCTCGATTTCTCGGCACAACCCATCAAGCACACAGACAAAGCTATGCTTGTTAACGCTAATTCAAAATCTCGTCGATGCATGGCAGATTTAAGGTCTTATGATAAAGTCGCCATTGCGAGATCCGAATCTTAGATAGGTATCGTAGTCGATGTCTTCTTGAAGATATCGTACGCTGCCATCGCCGAATGCGAAATTCACACCACCCGGATGATTACTGGCAAACGGCAAATCGTTCACAGTAATGACCCGCGGCGTACTAGCTGGAACCTTAGGACGATCTCCAAGGCTATTGTTGTGGTCTTTGTAACAACCATCGAAGGGATCGTGATTCAAACCCCATTCACTGAAATTCTTACTAGAGAAATGGGCGGTGCTCGCCTGGGGACCCTCGGGAAGTGGCTGCGTAAAACGGGTTCTAGGTGGTTCGGTCGTTCCAATCCAATAGGCACCGATCATCCAAGTGCGAATTTGATAGGTCCGCTCGCCAAGCATCGCCGTATTGCTCGTCCCGTCGGTGATCTGGTTCATTTTCACACCCCAGCCTTGGATGATCAATCCATCGTAATTGTTGGCACCGAAAAGGCCAGTCACAGAACTCGCAACACAATCGTGCTCGCTGGCCTGGTTTGGTCCGCATTCACCCGTTCGGGCGAAGTAGGACCCTGCCACACCCGCATAACTCATGGGCTTGCGTGCCTTGGCGGCTGCCGTCGAGCCAAATTTCTCTTCCTGTTCTTTAAGTTCAGGATCACTTGGGCATAAATACATCGGCAGCAGCAGTTGATTGAGTTCGTCAAATGCTGCGCCGTAAGCGTTGTTCGTCTTGTTATTTCTGAATTTTTCCACAGCCTCTTCGCTCACACTCGCTTGCTCTACATAAGGCAAAATCAATACTGGCCAACCCAAGCCACTCGCCTGAGTTTTCCTGGCGTTAAGGCTACTGGGGGGCAACTCGCTTCTAGCGGATTCGTAGTTCAGGCACGATAAGCCAATGTTCTTTAGATTATTCAAACACTGGGTGCGTCGCGCGGCTTCGCGGGCCGATTGCACGGCTGGGAGCAGTAGCGCAACCAACACACCGATGATCGCAATGACGACCAGCAGTTCCACAAGCGTAAACGCGTTGCAGGTTGATCCAGTTCTATTTCGTTGCAAGGATGTATTCATAATTCTCAAAACCAAATGCATCGGGACAAAGACAGCCAGAAGGAATCTGATCTTTAATTCTAGTTATTATCCCCGATTAGCGGCAAGCAATAACGCGCAAATCATTCACGCAGAGGCGCAAAAATAAGACCGTCAGATCGGGTTGAAACGCCTGGCGAGGCAGTCTCGACAATTAGCCCAGTTACCTTGGAAACCTTGGTTGAACTGTTTGATTCCCTGCTGGTGGCGGCGGAAGTGCAAGCTGTCCTTGTTGTGGTTGAGACACTAGCTGTCGCGAGGTTGCTAAGACTAGCTGAAACTCTGGCCGAGTTGATAGCGATGCAAATTGCGGATCCGCAGCCACGGCCTCATAGCGTTGTAAACTTTGTTCCAGCCCGACCAAAGTCTCTCGTTCGAGCGGAGCCGGCTGATAGATGGCCTCGGGTAGAGCCAGGTATTGCTGCCAGGTTGGGTCCAGCATGGCAAACAAGCGTCGCGAGGCTTCCATCAGTTGATGCCGACTGGCGTCGGTGGTTGCTTCAGGCGTCGATGGCAAAACGAGCGAGGTCTCCGCGACCGGCGTGCTTCCACCGACGTACGCCGAAAGTTGGCCGACTAGTTGGCTCGCTTCACGGGGAATGCCGCCACCCGCTGGATAGTAACGGCCATCGGCGAGAGGGTCGCTCTTCAGCACAGTGCCATCGATAGCTACGCCGATGAACGCACCCCGCGTTCTCGAATAGCTGTAGATTTCTGCACTGAGATCTAGGTCAGTTGCTGCCGCCACTTGACGTCCCACGGGACCCGCCGCAACCGAAGCATCGGCGCCGATCGTCAATTTGCCGCTCATTAAATTGTCGAGACTCTCTCGACTACGAAAGACCAAGATCACGTCGGACGACTGCACGCCAGCTTGCCAACCCACGCTGCCGCCGGTCATCTCGACGAATTGCGGCGCCCGCCAACCACCATTCGCTTCGCGAACCACGACCACGCCGTGGCCCTTGCGAATGCCGACGACAAACGCGCCGCCCTTAAGCTGCGGCACGATCACTACGGCCTGGGCATCGGTAAGCAATTGGCGGGGAATGCTCTGCGCCGGGGCAGACATGATTTGCTCTAGAACGACCGACGACTGCCGGACTATTTGCGGCTCGGTGAGTCGTGCCTCAGTACTTGTCATGCTGAGGAGGGTCAAACCAATTGCTAAACAGGCGCGCATCCACATGGTGCATTCCTTCAAGGCTGGGAGATGTGCTCGACGCTCGCAAGTTGCAGAATCTCACGGAGGTCGAAGAAACGGGGCGAGCGAGTCTAAAGAACAGGCCCACCAGGCACAAGAAGAATCGGCACTGCTAGCAATGAGCGACCGTCGGGACATGAAATCGCCTCATTGCCCGAGCCTACTCAGGGCCTTCCTTCCTATTCGGAAGAGCCGCTTCGCCAGGACTGAACGAATTACCTCCCTATTGGCACGCAAAGAGTACGTACCATCGGCCCGTATGACACACCTGCTACCATCAGATAAAATATCCCACCAACGTGGCAGTTCTATCGAAAACTAGTCTCCACCTTTCACGGGAAAGCAATGATGAAATGGACCGTTTATCTCTCGGGCGAAATCCATACCGATTGGCGAGAACAAATCATCCAAGGCACCGAAGCCGCTGGACTCGATGTTCAATACACGTCGGCGGTTACCGATCACGAAGCAAGTGATGCGGCCGGCGATGTACTAGGTGAGCCCAGCCAACCCTATTGGCGCGATCATCAATCAGCCAAAGTGAATGCAATCCGGACTCGGACTTCCATCCGGCGATGCGATCTCGCAGTGATCCGGTTCGGCGACAAATACAAGCAATGGAACGCGGCATTCGACGCCGGCATGTGCGCGGCTCTGGATAAGCCCTACATCACACTCCACGACGACTCGATCGTGCACCCCCTCAAAGAAGTCGACGCGGCAGCAATGGCCTGGGCCAAAACGCCGGAGCAGGTTGTGGAGGTCCTACGTTACGTCACCAAGTAGAATCGTCACCAAGCAGAATCATCGCCAAGTAGAGTCATCGCCAAATAGATAAGAGCCAGATTCGGTCATCCTAGGCGTATTGCTCTTTGAACGTCTCGTAATCGAAGTTCTCATCAAAAGTCGGCTGAACGTACTCCGCTTCGGCTTCGGGCGCTGCTAGTCTCCGCTCCGCCTCGTCGTTATCAATTCGATCGTACAGCAGTTCAATGCAGGTCTTCCATCGCTCGTCGAACCCAATTCTGTCTGCCAAGCGGATGGCAGTTTCATAATCTGCAAACCGAATAGGCCGACTGTAGACGTAGAAGAAAGTCGGGATGGCGAGCACTCCCAGGATAATGGTCGTCTTCACAGATCTTACTCTTTCGGGATCGATAACTTCCGTGGGATTGAACATGGTGTTGATCGCTCCCAATGCAGCGACAAAAAAGATGATCGACGCCGCCCGAGCATAAGCCACCAATACCGATTTGGCCGAAAGACCAATTGGCATCCCCTGATAGGTGTGCTTGTCCTCCTCGGTCACAAAGTAGGAACATTTTGGAATCACTGGGATCCAAAACAAATGGCCGAACTCCGTCGCCACGTGTCCGAGTCCTTCGATTTCATCGACTTTACCATATAACTTCGATCCCCAGACAAAGATCATTAGTCCTACTCCATCAGAAGAAGAGTGCGAAAGAAAAGTACCGCTCCTAATGAAAGATGGACTAGTGCGACGCCTCAGGTCTTAGCTGGCAGTACGCTCGGAAGAAAATCCTCATGCGACATGCAGGTTGTAGCGATCGAACTCATTTTAGTGGCCCGGCATTTCTACAACGACGCTCACAGATCTGTCCCTGAGTCTTGACGACTTCGTTTACTCTTCCGTTGCAAGACCGCCGAACTAACTTGGTATTGTCAACCGATGCCCAGCAGCGTGAGTCCGGCATTGACGATGCCCATCAACCCTTCTCCGGCAATCAATCCAGAGGCGACGGCAAAAGTGTAATTCTCGGCGGACGTTGGCGAGACGCGCTTCCAAACGAGCCACACTACCAAACCGAAGAGCATCACTAGCGAGTAATAGGCTTGGATGATGAACGCAATGCCCATCGCCAATCCACTGGGCACATATTCTTTGATGGAATCAATCGTTCTCAACAAAGAAAGTGCGACGCCCACAATACAGGCGATCACGACCGCGGTCACTGAATGCTCTGGCAGCGCCGAGGGACCGCCGACCAGCAACTCAGCCATTGCCTTCCAGGCTAACGCGGCAGGCGCGGGAAGTTTCTCGCCGCCAATTTCATAGGCAGATGTCAACAAATGGTATGCCGGCACCGCAAACACAATGCCCGCACAAATTCCACAAAGCTGAGCCAAAAACTGCTTTCGAGGCGATGCTTGCAACATGTGACCAGTCCGCAAATCCTGCATCATGTCGGCCGCTTGCGAGGCTCCGCCGCCTGTAATTCCGGCGGCCATCAAGTTACTAGCGACATTGCCCGGCTGCAGAAACCCGAATACCAGTTGCGTCACTTTGCCCATACCGCCGATCGGATTGATATCGGTTTCGCCCATAGATCGCGTTGCTACGGCCGACAACAATGCAGACAGAGCCACCGCAACCAGTGCCAGGTACCAGGGAATCCCAAAGTATCTAGAAGCGATGAACACCGTTAAGGCCGAGCCGAGAGCAAGCCCACCGATCCACCAACTATTGGGGATGATCCGATCGTTGTCTATTGCGCTGTCAGCGGCTTTTCTCGGCATTCGCGCAACTTGCACAAACGATTTCCAAGACAGCGCCACGGACGTCAGCGCTTCGCTCACCATCAATGCTACGCCAGGCCATAGAATCCAACCCCGTGGTCCCGTTTTGAAATCCATGACTTCGCCTGGTGCCCAACCATTGGATTGCGCTAATGGCCCAAGTATGCCCCAAGCAACAATTGACCCGAGGACCAGCGAAAGCACGACCCGCGGACCGATCAGAAATCCAGCACCAAACAGCGATGGCCCCAAATAGATCTTAAAAGTCCAAGTAGCTAATACAGCGAGTAGTGGTATGCCCGTCCATTTGTCTAGTGGTGGAGATTCCAGCTCTGGCAGAAAGTGAGAGCCCAGTGTGAATAGGCCCGCGGCCACTCCCGTGAGAATGAGCATGCGTGCCTTAGCGATTGCTTCTCCCGCATCGCTAAACATAGCCAGAATGGTATGCGCGGTAGCTGTGCCGGTGGGAAACTTCAACTTGTCGACTTCTACAAACTGTCGACGCAATGGCACGGCGTAGAATACCCCCAGAAAGGCTACGCCTAGCGCCCATAACATCAGCATATGCCAAGGAATCTCGTAGCCGAGTAAGTTCATGGCTGGGATCGCCGCCAGCAACCCAGCCGCTGAAGACATCGCACCCGCAGCCGAGCCAGCTGTCTGCGCCGAATTGGTCTCGAGCACGCTCAGCCTTTTCCCGAATGTGGCAAAAGCCGAAAAGCCCAGAACGGCTGATATGATCGATGCACCAAATGACCAACCGATTTTCAGCCCAACGTAAATGTTCGTGCAGGAGATTACACTGCCCACCAAACAACCCACCACCACCGCACGGGCAGTCAATTGAGCCTCATTCGGTGCGGGCGTGTAGAGGGGTTCTTCTGTTGTTGAGTCTGAGGGTTGCGTATCGCGATCGGTCATCATGCCGTCCATCTTAAAGGGAAGCTGTGAGGGAATGCCCCGCAGGAAATTCGAAGAACGGAGCGAAGAGCGGCCCCGACCGATTGCCAGATTTTGCGTTGGAACGGCAATCTACGTCAAGCTCAGCCTGCGAGTGGACCAGAATGCCCGCTAGAATGTCCAATTCGTGTTTTAAGACAATGACCACGGAGCCCGCATCTTGGGCAACAGCAACTTGTTGGCTTCCTCATCGTCAATCACCTGTTCAGCTTTCGGATCCCACTTCAGTGGTCGACCGAGACGCATGGCCAGCGTGTTCAGGTGGCAAACCGTGGCGGTGCGATGCCCCACTTCGTTCCCGGCAAAGGGCACCTCGCGCGAGCGGACGCATTCGATAAAGTTCCGCTTGTGGTCATCCGTGCGTCCCAGTTGAACATCGTCTTTTCCCAAATCAATTTCCAGCAACGTTGCAGGATCGGCTTCCAGCTTGCCCCCATGGACATGCACAAACAGCGAACCTTCGCTGCCCTCAAATCGAATTCCGCGCGGGCCCGTCTTGTGACCAATCATCCGCACGCCATTGGAATAGCGATTCTCGAACGTAAAGTCCATGAACGCGTCGTAGAGCCCACCTTGGAGTTGATCGCCGGTCGCCTCATATTCCACGGGGCCGCTGTCGTCCATGTCGAGTGCCAACTGTGCGATGTCGATCACATGCGCCCCACGATCTGTCATCTCGCCTTGGCCGTAACGTGAATTGAATCGCCACCAAAAATGGCACCGCTTGTCGGCATACGGAACTTCCTCGGTATGGCCTAACCAGAAATCGTAATTAAGCGCTGCCGGTACCTCGGCGGGCACTAACTCACCCTGTCGACTGCGGGCTTCATTGTGATGATTCTCTTCGCAAGGCAAATAGATCCGCACCGTCTCGATTTCACCTAGCTTTCCGCTCCGCACCAACTCGCAAGCGCGGCGGACGTTCGCACCAGAGCGCTCGTGACTGCCACACTGCAAAACGCGGTTGTGCTTTTTCGCGGCGTCGACCATGGCTCGACCTTCGCCAATAGAATTGGCCAGCGGCTTCTCGCAGTAAATGTCCTTGCCAGCCTGCGCCGCCGCGATGGTCACCAGCGCGTGCCAATGATCGGGCGTGGTGACCCACACCGCGTCAATGTCGGGCCGAGTCACCAGCTCGCGAAAATCTGCAATACCTTCGCACTCCTTGGCATTGCCCTTTTCGCGCAGCCGGTTGACCGAATAATCCAAGTGCCCTTCGTCTACGTCACAAACGGCCCGCAGCATCAAGTCGGGCTGACTCGTTATCCAATTCAAATGGACGCCACCCATCCCCCCGGCACCCACAAGGCCAATGCCCAGTTTGTCGCTAGGCGCAGTGCCACCCTCGCCACCGAGCACGTGAGCGGGCACAACATACGGCGCGGCAAGTGCAGCCGAACCGCCAAGAGTTGTATGCAAAAAAGAGCGACGACTCTGTTTGGAACCGACCGACATGAGGAATTCTCCGGACAAGAAGTTGGGCACCCACACGAGAACGTTGGAACTGCAACCTTCAAGAAAATATGACGAGAAGATTGCCGTAATGCAAGAATCGAGGCAAAACGGAGAGTGCCGTGCGCATTGGGTTTATCGCCGACTACTTGGGCTCGTCGTTATGCTGCTTGAGAGAGGCGAAGAACGAGCAACCCCAATTCTCCATCTTGGCTTCCAACTTCTCGGTGCAATCGCAGTCGCTACACGCCCACGCTTCGGTGCCGTTCTCGTCGAGACAGTTTTCGCGGGAGTGGGCGTCTTGAATCTTTTCCAACTCAAAGAATTCTTCCCAATACGGTCGCTCTTCTTCCAAAGGGGTTGGACAGTAACAGACTTCCACCCAGCGCGTTGTTCCATCCTCGCAAAGCCGCGCCTTTTGCATATCGCGCAAATACTCACCCCCAGCGACGGAGCCTCGGCCTAGCGTCCCCTCCTCGATCGCCCGCAAAAGCGCCGCCTCGCAACCCGGTTTCACTCTTGCTCGTACTAGATAACGCATCGTTGGTCGTCTCTCGGCAGATTTTCTGACAACTTTGTCACTACCTTAACGGTAGCTTGGACTGCTCGCGAGGCAACTGCCAGTGCAGGCAATTCTGAAGGTCTCTCCATTATCAATGGCCCGTCCACGATAATTTGGTGAGTCGTGAATTGTGCGCCAACGGTAGGGGTTCCATACTTTGCTGCAAAATTGAACCATTCTGCACGGCCTTCACACCGGGCCGTTCTGTTGGCGAAAGGGTTTGGGGCAGCGGCGGAGGGACTTTTTTGGCCGCGCTGGTGGGAGTAGAACTCTTGGTCGGTCGCTGGATCCTCAACGGCCGCTCGATCGAAGGGTGGTACCGAAGTCCCATCGATTTCTCAAAGCAGACTTCAACGAATCGGTGTGCCGCCGCTTCGCTTTGGCACACCCTACGATTTGCAAGAATTGTCGCAACAGGGAGAACGCTGTGCGTAGCAGCGTACACTACGAAGGTCTGTTGGCGGCGCACGTGTTGTGCCTGAAGGTAATAATTCCTCCCAACGCGGTTGCTACGAGCAACCAGGACTCTGGCTCAGGAACTGCTGAGACCGTCGCCGCGATCGGAACGCGAATGCCATAATTGCTTTCCCAGTCGGATAGTAATCCAATGCCAGGATCCACTTGCCAATCCAAAAAGTCGAGGCCATCCACAACGTCGTTGTTATCAAAGTCGCCTTTGAGTTCTGCGAGCGGAGTGATACGCAAGTCAGCGATGCCAATTTCATCGCGGTCCACACCAGTCCCTGCAGAACCTGCCAAATCATCGAAGCTCCAACGCAAATAGTAATCGTTCCCCGCGGCAATGCTGGCATTGAACGTCACATCTCTTGCAATGTTCAGCCAGGAGAGCGTCCCTTGAGGCTGATCCTGCGTCAGAACTGAACCGCCGAACGGGGCAGCGTAACTACCCGTGTTGTCGGTGCTTGAAATCAAGAGTTGCGAAGAACGTCGGCCCGTTTGGTCGTTATAGAGCAGATAGTCCCACTCGACGCGCAGCTGTTCGATCGTCGTTCCCGTGTCGTTGCGCAGCTTGATGGTAAGATTTCCCGGAGACCACCTCGTATCGTCACCTTGCGGCCCGATGCCCCGCAGTCCGGCTCCGTTGTCGAATGCGTAAACTCCTTCCGTCGAAACGCCGCCCGTGTTGAGCCCTTCGCCGTTGATGTAGTTGTTACCAAACGTGCTGGAAACGGAGTCCGTATTGCTGGTCGCCGAGAAAGCCCAAATGTCGGAGTCCAGCTGATTGGCAGCAGGGCTGGCAGTTCCCCACAGAGACCGGGGCTGTGAACGAAGAAAAATCCTCCACAACCGGCACAAAGAGCTGGCTCAGGCTCCACTGACCACAGGCAGGTGCGGCAAGCACAAGAGAAAAACTCAAGGCATAGAAGTATCGCATCACAAGTTCCCCCTAAACTCATCGAAACTCAACGCTTCGCCTAGTTTATCGGCATTTGCGGCGAAAGCCATCGTTTTGCAGGGTGACACGGCCATTCCGAGTCCGCCGAAGAGTCGTTTCTCCCTGGGCAATCATCATTTAGGCTTTCAAATTTGATTTCGAAAGAACTTCTCCTCTGCGGAAACGCGCTCGCGCGCGACATCTCTCTGGTTGCCGAAGAAATCGATCGGCCAAGTCAACCGCCGCTTCTTGTGCCATTTAGAACCCAAGCGTCGCACTAGCCATCGTGGGTGCAGAAGCAGTCTTACACAAAATAGAGGACCGTGACTTTTTCTCAATTGTGTGACCCGCGATGTCGCGACACAAGATTTAGGCGCGACCCCCAGAGGCAAGCGTTCGATTCCCCTGCTATATCGACTTGTCGTAAAAAAACGCTGATAGACGTCGTTTTTCTGCCTGGCCAAATGCCACTTGATTGAACTTATCAAATGGCCAGTGAAATCTCAGTCTCCATTTTTGGTCGTGATCGATGTGACCACGCTGCGATCGTATCGATCACAAAAAACCAAGCTCTTAAGAATCACACAAAAGAAGACAAACGGCCCTTTGACCCTTACTTTTAGGCCGCTTGTGCGGATTGGCATACGACTTGCAAAAGTATCTCGATGACGGAGTGGAACCATTGACCCCGTTGTCCACCCCAAAGCTTGAAGGAGAAGAACCTATGAAAACTTTCACAATCGCACTCACCGCTGCCGCCCTGTTTGCCTTCGTCGGTGTTGATGCCAGCCCAGCCAATGCCGCCCACGGCCAACGTGGATTTGGTCTTCATCTCGGTGGACGCAACGTCCACTTAGACATCGGCAATCCCCATGGTTATCGCGCGCAATGCTCCCAGCGCGGCTATCGAGGACGAAGGGGCTATCACTACGATTGGCACGATACCAGCCACTTCGATTACCAACCCGGCGGCTTCGTCCGGCACAATGATCACTTCGATTACGTGCCCGGCCATTGGAGCTACCATCAGACTGGTCATTGGGACCGCCACCGTGGAAACCGCCACTGGTAAGTCGCCGCAGCAATGACAAATTCTCGTAAGGCACTGGGAATCGGCCGTAAAACGCCGATTCTCTTTTTGTTGCCCAGCTTAGATCAGACGCATTTTCTAGCTACACATCCAAATTCTTCACGTCGAGTGCGTGCTTCTGAATGAACTCCCGCCGGGGTTCGACGTTGTCGCCCATCAGGACGCGGAATAGTTCGTCGGCGCCGCCGGCGTCTTCCATTTTCACCTGCAGGAGCGTGCGGTTGGTGGGATCGAGCGTGGTTTCACGCAGTTCCTCGGCATTCATTTCACCCAAGCCTTTAAAGCGGGTGATTTGCAAACCCTTTTCTCCCGCGGCACGAATGGCAGCAGGCAAGCCACGCAAGTCTTCGAGCCCTGTTTCGCTTTCGCCGCGGCGGAGCGTATAGCGCGAGCCCTCCTCGCCCGTGCGGTCCTGAGGAATGAGGGCATCGATTGAGAAGCCCAACTTGTCGAGATCTCCGAGCAACGTATTGATCGTACGAACTTCATGCAATTCGATGATGCGTAACTTCGGTGCCAGCGGGCCCTCCTTGGGCGCTTCGCCATTGGTACTTTCGGCCTCCGGTGCGACATCGCCGGCATCAACCCGCAGTTCGTGCCCCGTGGCTTTCTCCTGTTCGGCAACGAATTCGTCGAGTGCCACGCGTGTCGTAAACCAATGTTCTTCAATACCCAGAAAAACGTGATACACAGGCAACTTGAGCGTTTCGGGATCTTGCCGTTCGGCGTGGATCTTAAGGCTAATGCCACGGCGTTCCAGGGCGATCAGTGATTCTTCCAAAGCAGCCAGCGTACGGCATAGCTTTTCCATCTTCTCGCCTTCGGCCAGCTCGCCGTTACCGGGATCAAACACACTATCGCCTAAGCCGAGCTCTAAGAGCTGAGTCTTCATTTCGTCTTCCGTTTGGACGTAGTGCGTTTTCTTTCCCTTCCGCACCCGGAAGAGTGGCGGCTGGGCGACAAAGATATGTCCTTGAACAATTAGTTCATGCATCTGCCGATAGAAAAATGTAAGCAGCAACGTGCGGATGTGCGAGCCATCGACGTCGGCATCGGTCATGATCACAATCCGACCGTAGCGTCGCTTGCTGAGATCCTGATCGTCGCCAATCCCTGTGCCAACGGCGGCAATCATGCTGCGAACTTCCTCGTTGGCCAGCACTTTGTCTTCCCGAGATTTGTAGGCGTTGATGATTTTTCCCCGGAGGGGCAGAATTGCCTGGTACTCGCGAAGTCGCCCTCCCTCGGCACTACCACCAGCAGAATCGCCCTCCACCAGGTACAGTTCGCACTTGTCGACGTCTTTGCTAGAGCAATCTCGCAGCTTGCCCGGCAAACCACCGCCAGCCAAGGCACCTTTGCGTTCTCGGATGAGTTCCTTTTGTTTGCGAGCGGCCACACGGGCTTCGGCGGCTAACAGGATTTTGCGAATAATCTGCTTGGCTGTTTTGGGGTTCTCTTCCAAGTACTTCGAAAGGTAATCGCCGAACGCAGAGTTGACGATGCCTTCTACCTCGCTGTTACCCAGCTTAGTCTTGGTTTGCCCTTCAAACTGCGGATGCGGGACCCGCACGCTAATGACCGCTGTGAGACCTTCCCGGACATCGTCGCCCGAGGGCACGAGGTCTTTGAACATTCCCTGCTTCTTGCCGTAGTTGTTCAGGCAACGAGTTAGAGCTGTGCGAAATCCAGAGAGGTGCGTACCACCCTCGGTGGTGCTGATGTTATTTACATAAGTGTGGACATTTTCGGTGTATTCGTCTGAATACTGTAGAGCGATTTCCAGCGACACGCCGTCGGATTCGTCTTCCACAAATAGCACGTCGGGATGAATTGCGCCACTGGCCCGATTGAGCCACGTCACAAATTCGCGAATGCCGTCTTCGTATTGGAAAGTTTCGGTCTCGTCGTTGCGGGCATCGGTGATGACAATTTTCACACCGCGGTTGAGGAATGCCAGTTCCTGCAGACGCTTGACCAAGGTGGCGTAGACGAACTTTGTGACCTGAAAAATCTGCGGGTCAGGCTTGAAAGTGGTCTTCGTACCACGCTTGTCGGTAGTGCCCACTCGGCGGACTTCGCCCTTGGGCACACCACGCTCATACTCTTGGTGGTAAACGTGCCCCTCGCGGCAGACTTCGACTTCGGCCCATTCGGAAAGAAAATTCACCACCGTCACGCCCACACCATGTAGACCGCCGGAAGTTTGGTAAGCCCCCTTGGTGAATTTGCCACCGAACTTCAGAACGGTCATCACGCCCTCAAGCGTGGACACTTCGCGGTCCATCTGTTCAGAAAGCTGCTGATGCCGTTCGACTGGAACGCCTCGGCCATCGTCCTCGACCGTTACCGAGCCATCGGCGTTGACCGAAACCTTGACCTCGCTGGCGTGTTCGGCCATGGCTTCGTCGATCGAGTTGTCGACCACTTCGTAGACCAAGTGATGTAAGCCACGCGAGGTGGTATCGCCAATATACATACTGGGCCGTTCGCGAACGTGCTCTAGATCGCTCAGGTGCTCCAGGTCGTCGGCGCCGTACTTACCGTTGCCTTCGCCATTGGGTGCTTTTTCATCTGCCATGTTTTTAACTATCTTGCTTTAGATTATTCGCGTCGGCCGTTGCTCACAGGCAACGCTCTGCTAATCGATTTTTCCGACGCGAAATTTAATTTGCTTAATGCCGTCGTCCGGCAAGGCTTCTATCAGTTGTTTGAGCAATTTCTCTTTGAGAAACGTAAGTTCCTGAATCAATAGCGAACTCGATACTTGGATCTCCAACACTCCCCGTTTGAGAGGTCCAACGCGGGTCGATTCAGCCCATGCTTCGCATTGTTCGGCCGCCAAGACCTGTCGCCAGGCATCCTCTCGGTTACTCGCAGCTCGGACCTGGGCATAACCCCGACGCTGCACCAGCTGAGCAATTACATTGCTCACCCGTTTGGGCTGACGGCCGTAAAACCCCCGTTGCTGTTTACCACGACGACGTTCGAGCTCGGCCAGCTTTTCAGCAGCTAGAGCTTCGTCCAATGCTCGCCCTCGGTCGTGGGTCATCGATCTCGTGCCAGGGGCATGATCACATAGCCATAACCATCATCTGTGCTGCAAACTGCGGCACTCTCTCCGTTTTGGGCTTCAAACTTAAAGGTCTTACTGGCATCGAGCACCTTGAGAAAATCGATCACGAACTTTGGATCGAGCGTGATTCCCATCTCTTCACCGTCATAGCTAATCGGCAGTTCGACCCGTGACTGACCCACTTCGGCAGCACGCCCCGAAAGTACCAACATGCCATCGCCAAAGGTGAAGTCGACACCACGACTTTCGTCGCTGGTAACGATCGCTGCCTGCTTTACTGCGGCGGTTGTCGCATTCACAGCCAATTCCAATTGCACGCCGCCTTGGCCCGTTTCGGGGAAGACTTTTCTCCAGTCGGGAAAACGACCTTCTAACAGCCGGGACGAGATGGTTGCCTTGGCCGTATGTACCAATATCTCGTTGCCTTTCAGTGCGATTTGCACTTCGGCATCGTTAGGAGCAATGGCTCGATGAATCAGTTGCATCGCACGTGTTGGTACGATCGTTACCTGGGATTGATCTTCGGGGCTTCCCGAAGCCACAATTGGCCCAGTCATCTTCGCCAGGCGTCGACCATCGGTACCAATTGCGGTGACTTGGTTCTCTTCAAACTCCAGCTTGACCCCGCCCAGGGCGTATCGGCTACTCTCATTGTCCGTGGCAAACTCGGTGCGGTGGATCAATTCGCGAAGCAATCGGGCGGGAATCTCGTAAAAGCCAGTTTCCTCGAAGCCTGTGACTTGCGGAAAGTCAGCCGGATTTTCAGCAGAAAGACGGAACTGACTCCGCTCGCCCCGAATGACGGCACCTTGAGCATCGGCCTCGATGTGTATGGTTTCGTCGGTGCTTTCCCGCAAGATCGAGCCAAACTTCGTGACGTTGAGCACGACGACACCGGGAGTTTGAATATCGACACCTGTAACCTGATGACGAATACCAATCTCGAGATCGGTCGCCAATAGAGTTGCCGAGTCGCCGGTGACTTCCAGCTTGACGTTTTGCAGGATCGGCTTGGGGCTACGTGCCGGGGCAACCGTGGCAACCGTTTGAAAGGCTTGCAACAGTTGTTCGCGATCGCACGAGATTTTCATAGCTTGCTTTCCTTTACCGGCTGCCGAGGTATCTGTTCGTTCTTCCAAAGTCGTTGCCAAGGTTCACCTCCTGTTGGCTTAAGTCTTTGTACTCTTAATAGATATTTAAATAGTTGTAGTAGTAATGGGTTGGGGTGAAATGTCGAAATGTCACCAGCAATGTGCAAATGGCCCAGTATTTTGCAGGACATTATGAATCGCGTTCGCTGTGGAAAACCGGTTCATAGCGTGTTTGTTATCCGTCGAGGCGTTGTCGATGAATCAACCCGAGAGGCTGCACTCAAGGTGAACTACAAAAACACATCTTCAGGGGGCAAAGGCATCAACATGCTGCCAACAGTTTATCCACACAGTAATGTGAGAGTTGTCCGGGCTTTTTGTTGAACATCGTTATTCAGTGGGCGGTTAAAATTCGTCTCAATTCTTCCAGATCGCGCTGGGTAGTGGAATCGGTGGCGGCAAGCTTGAGCGTGCAACGGTGGGCATGCATGACGGTGGAATGATCGCGTCCGCCTAAGCCACGTCCTATCTCGGCATAGCTCAAGTTGGTAAGCATGCGAGCCAAGTAAACGATCATGCCGCGGGCATGCACTAGCGACTTACGCCGGGCAGAGCTTTGTAACGCAGCTTGCGTCAGCTTAAAGTAGCGCGCTACAACAGCAACAATTTGTTTGATCTTAAGTTGGGGATGGCAAGCAGCAGTGACGGACGTGCCGAGTTGCTGCTGCATTTCCAACTCGGCCAGGGCTTGGCAGAGTCTTGGAGCAGGTCCGTCGACGCGGTGCGATAGCTCGACCAATTGGTCCGACGTAAGCCGCATGTCGCGGATGTGTGCAGCTTGAGACAAAATTTCTCGGCGAGCTTCCAGCCCAGGAAGCGAAAGCCGAACCGTCAAACCACTCTGCAAACGATCGCGCAACCCGGAGTCTTCGCAACAGATTTCACTGGCCGTGATAACAACAACGCTACCTACTTCGCGGAGTAAGTCGAGCGTATCGCGAAACTCTCGTTGCAAGAACGAGCGCTGCGGCAGATGCTGAAAGTCCTCTATTACAAGCAGTTTTAGCGCTGCCACGTATTGCCGGAACAACTCGATTTGGCCTTCGCTCCGTGCCGAGTGAAGCTGGCGGGCAAAATCAATGGCTGTGAAATATGCCACGTCGGTCTCGCCGAGTTGCGCGGACCAATGACGGGTGATCGCCTTAGCCAATTGAGTTTTTCCAGACCCCGAAGGCCCTGTGAGCACGAGTGGGTGGAACCAACCCGATCCGTTGGACAGTTCTTCCGCAGCTAGCAGTTGCTTCAGAGCGACTACGGCCAAACGGTTTTCGGGGCCAGCCACGAAGGAAGGCACAACGGCTGCCGGGTGCTCTCCCGATTCTACTCGGCAGCGTGGCAAATCGATTACAGTTACCCCGTCGAGCACGATGGGTCCGTCCAATTAATGATTGCTAATGGAAGGCAATCCTGCGCACACGCACGGTACACAACGGTCGCCAATATAGGTCTCTTTTGCCAATGCTCAGCATAGTTCGGGGATGCTGAAAAGCACGCTATCAAAAACGCTCAGAAACCACGTTCAATTCGCCCCAAAAATCCAACCCTCAGTCTATCCGATTTGAGGTCTGTCAGGGAGGTGCTAGAGGCTTTTTTTAAGGGTTTCCGGCAAGTTCTAACTGCCTACATACGTTGATGATACGGCGGGCCGCTTCGTCGATTTCCGCGGGGGTCGTGGAAGCTGCCAAACTAAACCGGATTGAGGCGTCAATCACGCGCTTTTCTAGCCCCATGGCAACCAGCGTGGGCGAGGGTTCGCTCGATCCACTGGCACATGCGGAACCAGCGGAACAGGCCACCCCGGCGAGATCCAAAGCCATGACCAAAGCTTGCCGATCGAGTCCAACAAACGCCAGGTTCGAAGTATTCGGCAGTCGAGGTCCACTGACAGCGAGGACCGTTACCGATGGAAGCGAGGTGGTGATTGCCCGCTCAAAGTGGTCCCGCAATTGGCCAATACGACCGGAACACTCGCTACCTCTTGCCAGACTAATCTCGAGCGCCTTCTGCATTCCGATCGCCAATGCAACCGTTTGAGTTCCCGGCCGCAGGCCCGATTGCTGATGCCCCCCCAAGAGTTGCGGCCGAGGCTCGAGTCCATGTTTGAGCACCAAAACACCTATGCCCAGTGGCCCACCAAACTTGTGCGCTGCCATGCTTAGCGAGTGAACTCCAAGGCCCGTGAAATCGACGGGGATTTTGCCCACCGCTTGAGCGGCATCGGTGTGGACCAGGATCCCACGTTCCCTGCAGATTGCGGCGATCTTGGCTACCGGTTGAATGGCACCGGTCTCGTTGTTGGCCAACATCAGCGCGACTAACTTCGTATTGGGACGCAGCAGCGATTCAATCGCTGAAACGGGTACGACTCCATCGACGGTGGGCAGGGCGCGATCCTCCCTCCATCCCGCCAATTGAAGTTGGTCGATCGCCTCGTTCACGCAGGGATGCTCGATCGCGGAAGTGACCAGATGGCCTTGGTTTTCACCTGCCAAAGCCCCAATTCCCAACACTGCCAGATTGTTAGCCTCCGTCCCCCCGCTAGTGAAAACCACACGATCGGCTTCCATGCCTGCCATCTGGGCGCCCAGCAGGTTGCCAATCTTCTCCCGGACCGTTTCTAAGGCCCGCCGTGCTTGTCGGCCTGGTTCGTGCTGGCTATCGGGATTGGCAATGTACTGGAGGGAGGCTTCGCGCACGGCCTCGGCCACTTCTGGCAGCACCGGAGTGGTAGCATTGTGATCGAGATAGATAGCCTCGCTCATGCATGCATTGTAGGAAGGGTCGGGGGAGAGGGCAGGGGGCAGGAACACGAATCGACAGTCTCTCTTGGCTCGTCGCAGTGCAGTCGCTACGATTCGCGCCCTAATCAGAGTCAGCTCTCGTCCCGCAGCGAGTGAGAACCATGAAAGAACTGTTTCGTGCAGGCGTTATGCTAGCCGTTTTGGTCGGTTTGCCCGCCGCTTGGATCTATTACGGCCCGCTTCCCCCCAGTGGCCAGAAGTTTGTCGATCGTGTGGTGGAAGTGGTGAAAGATGCCACGGGTTGGCAACAACCTTACGAACAGCCCGTGGAAGCAAAAACCGCACCTCGCTTTGGCGCACCCGAAACGCTCACACCGGGGGGCATGACGGGATCTGTGGCAGCGACATCGCCATCACCAACAATTCCGATACAGGTATTGCCAAGCGAAACAACGCGAGCCCAATCTCCCCAAGCCCCAGTTGCTGCGAGTTTGGATCAGCAATTGCAGCCTCTCTTACAGCGGCTCCGTGCGCTCGGGCCCGAAGGCTACGCCCTGGAAGCTTGGGGCAGCGACGGACGATTCTACCGCTTTCGCTGCGAAATGCCCTTGGGCACACAACAAGGCGTTGCTCAACAATTTGAGGCAATCGCCGAAAGCCCGGCCGTATGCATTCAGCAAGTGACCGCGGAAGTCGAGCGTTGGCAGATGGCTCGCGCAACGCCACCAACCAATCAACGACTTGCGCAGCATGGATACGGCATCGATTCTCCCCAGGCGTTAGTGAGATGAATGGGTACCCCCATAACTGGCCCGGAATTGTGCCGCGTCGGCAGGGCGGGCCTACCCCGGGCCTACTTTCGCCGCAGCCTGCCCAACGGGGACTAGCCCCATGGCATCCGGCATTGCGGGGCGAGATTTCTACGTGCTCTCCCGCAGGAGAACCTCAGGACGAAGAAGCTCTAATCGCGCAGCTAGAAGCGGTGTTGTTTCTGGCCCGCGAACCACTTTCCACGAGAAAACTGGCCAAACTCGCCAAATTAGCCGATGGTACCCAGGCACGCACTTTACTCAAGCAGCTGCGCAAGCGTCACGACGCTCGTGCAAGTGCCATGCAGGTAGTAGAAGTGGCCGGAGGAGTTCGGCTTATGACCCGCCCTCAATTGGCCGATTGGATACGTCGTTTGCATGGCAGCAGCGAGGAATTGCGTCTCACAGCCCCAGCCCTGGAAACGTTGTCGGTAGTGGCCTACCGCCAACCAGTCTTGAGAGCAGAAATTGAGGCAATTCGTGGAGTTCAGTGCGGCGAAATCCTTAGAGTGTTGATGGAACGCGAATTATTGCGTATTGTCGGACGATCTGAGGAACTTGGCCGACCATTCCAATACGGCACAACCAAGAATTTTTTGCAAGTTTTTGGTCTGCGCTCCCTGGAACAATTGCCCTCGGTCGATCAAATTCGTAACGTCGAGTTTGTGAGCTAAGAAACGCCAAGCCGATTTTCGATGGGCGACACTGCCCGCGAAGTCGGTAAGCCCAATCCGTTGTGAGTTGGTTAAGGAGTCAAACGTGCCGTCAATTGAAATGCCTTCTCTCGAATCTTATTCGTCTGAAATAGATCCTTGGGCCTTACCAGATTTGGAACTGGCCGGTACCGGCTGCTCAGCATCGCCCAGTCGCTACTTCACCATGGAAGAGGAAGAGGAAGAGCAAGAGAACGAAGAGGAGTACGAATACGAAGACGTCGATGATGAAGACGGCGACGATGAATACGAATATGAGTATGAAGATGTCACCGATACCGAAGACGAAGATGGCGACTTAGAAGATGAAGACGGTGACGAATATGAAGAGTACGAGGACGAAGAGGACGGTGACGACGATACAGAGGAAGAATTAGACGACGAGTGGGAAGAGGTGGAAGACGACGACGAGGACGAATTGGACGGCGAAGATGACGGCGAGGAATTCGAGTACGAATACGAGGATGACGGCGAAGACTTGGGCGAAGAAGAATTCGAATACGAGTACGAAGACGAGGACGGCGAAGAAGAGATCTAAGATCTAGAAGTTCAAACTCATAGCTCACCCTAGCCGCGATGCATCGCCGGGCGATCTATGGGTTAATCGACAGGCAGGTTGTGTCTCAGCGGCTTTGCGAGAGACATCAATCTTCAATCTTGAACAACCGCCGCACGGCATCCACCAATCCGGTGTGCGAGCCGTTCTGTGAGGCGTCGCGGAGCGACTCTAGCGGCGGGTGCAGCATCTTATTCACGAGGCGGTCGGCGAATTTTTCGATCTCTGCGCGACTGGCGTCGTCCAATTCTGGCAGCTTCTGAAACAGCCGTGTCAGCTCCGCCTGCTTGGGTACATCCATCCCGCTTCGCAGGCGGGTGATTACCGGGGCGGCGGCCCGATGGGCTGCCTCAGCCATAAATTGGGCCGTCTCGTCAATTATGATCTTCTCCGCCTTGGGGACTTCCGCAGCCCGTGCCACTCGGTTGCGATCGCAGGCATCGTGCAGGTCGTCGAGCGAGTAGAGGTACACGCCCGGGGCATTTCCTACTTCGGGGCTGAAATCGCGGGGCACAGCCAAATCGAGAATGAACAAGGTGCTCTGGTGGCGTCGGGGCTCGACGTGTTCGGCAAAGTCGCCCGCTTCCACGACTGGCTCTTCTGCCGCGGTAGTGCTAATCACCAAATCAGTCGCCGCGAGTTGATCCCACAAGTCGTTCCATGGGTGAGACTCACCGTCAAATCGACTAGCCAATTCTGCGCCGCGCTCTCGATTGCGGTTAACGACGTGAATCTGCGGACGCCACTTTTCTGTGAGCAATTCGAGTGTTTTCGTGGCCATGTCGCCGGCGCCTACGACTAACACATGCTTGCCATCGAACGATTCGAACACACCACTTGCCAAATCGGCAATCGCCACACTCGGAATACTCACGCGGTGGCGATGTAATGCCGTTTCGCCAGCGACTCGTTTGGCAGTCCGTAGCGCCGATTGGAAAATTTCGTGGAGCAGAGGCCCGGCAGTGCCCACGGCGCACGCTGTTTGATAGGCCTGTTTCACCTGAGCGAGAATCTGCGACTCGCCGATGACCATGCTCTCTAGGCTTGAAGCCACACGATAAACGTGCCGTAGCGCGTCTTGGTCGACCAGCGTTGTGAGGTGCCCGGTCACAGTGTCGGGCGAAATCTCACGAAAATCCACCAGGGCGGTGATCAGCTGGTCGAATGTCGGTAGATTCTCCGCCTCCAACGCAGCTGCATACAGTTCCACGCGATTGCAAGTGGAGACGAGTGCCAATTCGATTGATGGGAATTCCGTTTTCCACTGGGCCAGTGCTGCCTCAACTTGCTCAGGACTAAATGCGAGTAGCTGACGGGTATCGAGATTGGCTTCGTGATGCGTGCAGCCGATCATTTGGAGGTTCATAGATGACCTCCGTCGGCAGTGTAGATGAGTTGGCTTATTGAGGCGGGCCTAGAGTCTTCGGTGCCCGCTTGGTGGACGGAGTCTTGCCACGTAACTGACGCCAGAACCAGCAGCAGAAAAGCGAAAGCGGCGATCGTGAGATAGGCGACTTTACGTCCCCGACGTGCGGCGGGGTAGATCATGCGGAATGCCTCAGCTACCACTAGCCAGAGCAGCATTGCCGAGAGACTTAGGACGACTGGGTCGGTCCAAGGCAAGGTGGAGAGGTCGTCCGTGCGGGCGACGTGGGTGACCACACCAGTCAAAAATCCTCCGCCCACCAGCAGTGCTGCCGCGCCCAACGAACGACTATTCATACGTTCTAACCATTCCAGGCTGGGCAGCAGCAATCCTTTGCTCAACGATCGTTTCTGCTTGAGTCGTCGGCTTTGCACCAAATACATCAGCCCCGCTAAAAAGCCAAGCAGCACCGCGATAGTACCCAGCAGCAGAAACACGCCATGCACTAAACCCCACACGCGGGGCGCCTCAAACGAGGCTAGCGGTTTGGGTGTGGCATAGGTCGACATACCGACTAGGGCGAGTACTGCCGGCAGCAGAAACACGCCCAGCGTTTTGCGCGGATAGTAAAATAAGGCCCCGACTTGAATTACCGCCAATAGCCACGCGGCCAGCAGCAACCAGTCGTGATGGCTGGCCAGCGGCAACGTGGGCAGCGCCGCCACGCGTTGCCCCAGATATGCAGTGTGTGCAACGATTCCCGCTGAGGCGGCCAGGATGCTTGCCGCCCGACGCCAGCGCGCTCGCGTCCACGGCCCTGGAAGCTCCAGCACCAACGCAATCACGTAGCATGCCGCAAAACAAAGGATTTTAACGCCTGGGTTCATTGTCGATCGATATCCGACTCACTCACTTATCCGAGGAGTCGGTATCTAGCCCGTATTGTTTGAGTTTCTTATGCAGCGTGTTGCGATTGATGCCCAGTCGCGCCGCCGCCTTGATTTGTACGTGATCGCAACTGCTCATCACTTGGGCGATCACTTCGCGTTCGACGGGGTCGACAATTCGGCCATGGATGTTGTCGTCGCTGTCGGTCACCCCGTTGATACCCATCCGCACCAACTCCTCGGTCAAAGAGCCAAAGTCCAATGGCCGCGGGCTCAATGCGGTATGGGTGCGACCGTCGGTCACTTCGGGCGGCAGCAGGTCGTAGCTCAGCTCGTCGCCGGTGGCCATCACCACGGCCCGTTCCACGTAGTTTTGTAGTTCGCGGACATTGCCCGGCCAGGTGTATTTCTGCAGAGCTTCCATTGCCTGGGGATCAATGTGAGCCACATAGCGGTCGTTCTGTTCGTTGTAGAGGTTTAAGAAGTGGCTGACTAGCTCTGGGATGTCCTCGGCACGCTCGCGAAGAGGCGGCAGATACACCGGTACTACGTTGAGCCGATAGTACAGGTCCTCTCGAAAATCACCCTCAGCCGCTAGTGCCAAGAGGTCGCGATTGCTGGCGGCCACCACCCGAGTGTCGACCTGCACGGTTTTGGTATCGCCGACACGCTCGAACTCCCGCTCTTGGAGAACTCTCAGGAGCTTCACCTGCAGATGCAGCGAAGTCGAGTTGATTTCGTCAAGAAAAATCGTGCCCTTATGCGCCGCTTCGAATCGGCCAGTTCGATTGTCGATCGCCCCTGTGAAGGCACCTCGCACATGGCCAAAGAGCTCGCTTTCCAGCAAATTTTCGCTGAGGGCACCGCAATTGACGCGGACAAAGGGGCGCTCGCGGCGACTGCTCAGCTCGTGAATCGCATGGGCGATCAGTTCTTTGCCAGTGCCTGTTTCGCCTAGTAGCAAAACCGAAGCCTGCGACTGAGCCACTTGCCGGGTGACGCGGAACACTTCGCGCATCGCCTGACAGGAACCGATAATTCCCAGTAAGGGACCCGGCTCGTTGCCGGGAGAGGAATTCAGATTGGTAGAGTTGGACGAACTCATGGCGAGGCAGGTGAAAGCGGCTTGTCTTCCAGGATATCGAGCAATTGGCCCAATACTTTTTGTGTGTCGCGGTCGGCGGTCTCACTGGCGTTGTAAATGTCGTACTGCTTGGCAACCTGCGATGGGGTCAACACTCTGCCAAAACGAGTGACGCTGTCGGCAAAGGCTTGGACGGCTGCTTGGCGAGTTTCCAGGGAAGCGCTCGGGCTACTGGCGAGTTGCAGCAGCGACTGCTGGCTACCGGAGGTTCCCAGCGCGGCCAGGGCTTCGAGTGCGGCGGAAGTGAGTTCTGGCTGGTAAACGAGCGATCCGACCAAATCGGCACCGCGGTGCAGCTCGTCGTACGGATGGCCATTTTGCTGGAGTTCGGCAATCCATTTGAGGCTCTTCGTGGCCCACTCGTTGCGAGTTTGTTCGTTCGCCGCGGCTGGATTCAAGGCTTCTAGACCTTTTACGACAGCGGCGAAGTCGCCCTCGCGCTGGGGACGGGCAATTGCCAGCAAATAAGGGTCGCGCTGGGCGAGCTTCTGCGATTCAGCCAGGTTGTGCAGACTACTGAAAATTGCCACGGGAAGCTGTTTAGTCCTGCGGCGACCGCGCAACTGGTATAACACCTCGCGGAGGAGAGGGTTGCCGATATCGCTATCGATCACCAAGAGCGCCCTGCGAGGGGAATCGAGCGCCGCTTGCAGCACTTGGCGACCCGTGGTGACTGGAATGCCGTCGTAGCCCAGCGCTCGGAGCTGTCCGGCCCAATTACTGGCTTGATTGCTGCGCGACGAAGCGGCAATCGCCTGGGGAGTCCCGGCAGCAGCGGCGAACTCCCAAAGTGCTTTGGGCACTGCACTTGCGCCGGCAAATGATTGACGAGGAGCAATGCTCATCACCGCTTCCAGTGCCGCGAAGCGAACCCGTCGGTCAGGATGCTCCAGGGCATCCGCCAAAGGGGATCGTTGGGCATCGGTGGAACGTAGAGCGGCAGGGTCACGTCGGCGTGCCATCTCGGCGGCGAATCGCACGGCGGAGGTGACACGGTCTTTTGCGATCGCATTCTTGAAACCCTGAGAAAGCTCTTCCGCAGAAAAGGTATCCAGCCCGAGATCAAGGTTTCCTAGCAATTGGTCTGGTAGCTCGTAAAAGTACATCGCTTCGAGCTGACGGTGCTGAGGTTTGTTGAGATTTAGCTTGTTGAGAGTGCGAGCGAGCCGATGAAGAGTTGCTGTATGAATCTGTGCAGCGCTTAGCTCATGCGAAGTCAGCCGCTGCGGTCCTGCATCTCCAGCTTCAGGCTGCTCTTGGGATTGCCATACCCACCAGGTTTTCTCGCCTGCCTGCCGCAGTGGCTCCATCGCTTCCAGGCGTTTGATTTCCCCCACCAGCAATCCGCGGGCACTGTAAGTATCTGCTTGCGAAAGGCCAATGCTTGTCAGGGCTTTTTGCGCGGCGGCCTGGACGGTGGGGTCGACATCCGGCCTTACGGCAATGGCTGCCAGATAGGGCGCCGCGTCGAGCATCCCTGTATGTCCTGCAATTTCGGCGGCATCGCGAAGCAGCAATCCCTCACCCTCGGCCAATATCGCGAGCAGCAGTGGATCGACATCCGGTCGCAGTCGGAGGATGGCCTGCATGATATTCGCCCGACGCTCGGGCTCTGTTTCCTGGGCCAATGCTTCGAGTGCCGCTTTTCCACCTGCAGTTCCAGTGACCGAGAGATCGATGCGTGCCGCGCTGCGAATTGCCGGCTCGGGCGCGTTGAGTTGCTCAACAAGTTTGGCAATTCGACTGGGATCACGTGCCTCGTCCGCCGCGGCGTCGAGACACTTCTTGGCAAACTCACGAGCTCCCGCCAGCGGCCCGGGATTGTCATCGGAAACAGGTTTGTCACGACGCGCCAGATTCAAAAAGCGAGCTGTGCCAAATTCTCGTACCAATTCTGCCCGAGTTTCCGCGTTGTAGTCGGCCCCTATTGCCGGTTCAAGTAGCGCTCCCGCCACGGCGATCTCCTCCAAATCGAGCATCGCAAACACAGCGGACAGCCGCTTCGTGGGGGTATCCATCTCAGTGTCGAGAATCGTAGCCACCGCCACACTGCGACGCGCGGCGGCACGTAGCACGTCGTCGGATTGTTCTCCTTGACCATACACCGCAGGACAAAAAGCGATCCACAACAATAGTGCTAATAGCCCCCGGCTTTGCCGGGGGATCACATCAATGCTGGCCTTGTTTCGCATCCCCCGGCAAAGCCAGGGGCTATTCGTACTCTTGGTCGAAAAGCAGAGCGGTCGCGTCATGAAAGTTTCTTTCTCCAGGCAGCAACTTGTTCGGCCACCAATGCTGGCGCCGTGGAACCCTGGCTCTTGAATGCGGCGATGGCACGCTCGACACCAAGTATTTCGTAAACATTCTTGTCGAGTGCCTCGTGAGCCGACTGAAATTCCTCGATCGGCAGTTCCGCTAAGGCGCAGTTTTGCTTCATCGCCTTCGCGACCAGCTGACCAATGATTTCGTGAGCCGTGCGTTGCGGAACATCGAGCCCAATCAGGTATTCCATCAATGTCGTAGCATCTAAATAGCCTCGATCGAGCCGTTCCGCGATCGCTTCGCGATTTAGCTCCGCGCCGGCCACTACCGAGGCAGCCAGGTCGACGCAGGCACCGACCGTGTCGGAGGAGTCGAACACCCGGGGTTTGTCTTCTTGCAAATCGCGGTTGTAGGCCAGCGGTAGACCCTTCACCAGCACGAGCAAGCTCTGCAAATTGCCGACAACGCGGGCCGTCTTGCCGCGGATGAGTTCCAGCACGTCGGGATTGATTTTCTGCGGCATGATCGACGAGCCGGTGCAATAGGCCTGCGGCAAGCGCAGGAAATTGAACTCGCTGGTGGTCCACAGGATCCATTCTTCCGCCCAGGTGCTCAGGTGTTCGGCCACGAGGGTGAGCACAAAAGCAAATTCGATCGCAAAGTCGCGGTCGCTGGACGAATCGAGACTGTTGGCCACGATGCCTTCGAAGCCGAGCTCGTCGGCGACCCGTTGCCGATCGATATCGATGGTAGTTCCAGCCAAGGCTGCGGTGCCCAGCGGGAGTTGATTCACGCGGCTGCGGCAATCGGCAAGTCGCTGCCGATCGCGCTGGAATTTTTCGGTGTATGCCAGCCAATAGTGATTGGCCAGCACGGGCTGGGCACGTTGCAAGTGCGTGTAGCCGGGAAGGATCACCCCCTCGTCCCCGTCACAACGACCCACGAAAGCCCGTTGCAGTTCGAGGAGTGCTGCATCAAGTTGATCGATAGCATCGCGAATCCACAAACGAAAATCGGTAGAAACCTGATCGTTACGGCTGCGCCCGGTATGCAGTTTTCGGCCCACATCGCCGATCCGTTCGACGAGTGCCCGTTCGATATTCATGTGGACGTCTTCCAGCTCCTCACGGAATTGGAAGGTTCCGCCGGCAATTTCCGCACCAATCTCTTCGAGCCCTGCTGCGATTTGGTCGCACTCATCTTGAGTCAACACTTTTTGAGCAGCCAACATCCGCGCATGGGCGATCGAGCCTCGGATATCGTGCGTATAGAGGCGGCGATCGAAGCTCACGCTTTCGGTGAATTTCTCGACTCGGGGGTCAATCGCCCCGTCAAAGACGCCACCCCAAGGTTTTTTACTGGGAGTGCTCAAATGCCGCCTCGGCTAGGGGGTGAGGGCGGAGGGATGTGGGATAATCGATGCTGTTGAAGGAATTGGGAGATTGGATGTCCAGCGAAGACTTGCTGCTGGGCTCCATGCCAGCAAGCACGTCGTCTCGGCAACCATGCATCCCTGCTTGTCCCGCCAAAACCTTCACACTAAACAGTTTAAGGTGGTGGGTCAATTTTTGGTAGGCATCCGACGCCTAAGAAATAGGCAGGACGAAGTCCTGTGTCTAAGTGCTTACACTGAGCAATGTTACTATGTCTTGCTGTAAGATCGACCAAATACAGACAAAGAATGTTCGGTCCGCGACGAATAAGCCATCACCTATTCGAGAATAGGGTGGCGACCTCTGGGAGTCCTATAGATAGCCCGGTAACTGAAAAACAAATGAATCTGTAGCGGAGATTATCAAGTGGAAAACAACGAAGCCCTGTCAGCTCCGATCCTCGATTTCCTGCCTTTGCCGTTCAATTTTGTCATCCTCATTTTGGTCGTCATATTTTCTTGGCTAATCATTCAGACGATCGTCGAGCAGATTGGCAAACTGACCCGGCAGAGGCAGCAGGACGATTTCAAGCGAGAACTGCTCGATCGGGGTCTGGATGCCAATGAGATAAAGACCATTCTCGAAGCAGCTCCGCTCGAAACCGACGAAGAATAGAAGAACATAGAACCGAGACCAAACTCATGAACTATCTACCGCTGCTATTCGCGCGAGTACCTGTAACTGATGCCGATGGTTTGCCGACAGACTTCTATGGCTTGGATCGCGACCAACGATTTGTGGTCATTCTGGTCGTGGTGAGTTGCGTGACTCTGCTTCTCTTAGTCATTGGCTGTGTGGCCGCGGCATGCTGGAATGCCGTGCGTCAACGAGAGGTCGAAGCCGAACTCAAACAAGACATGCTCGATCGGGGAATGAACGCCGAAGAGATCGAGCAGGTGGTCAAAGCGCAACCGAAAGAAGGACTCGATCACTGGATGGAAGTCTGGGCGAAGAAGAAGCGATAGTCATCGATCGTGTTCTAGCTCAAATATCATCCGCTGCCGCTATAGGGTTGGCCTTCCGGGTGCTAGGGAAAGTGATTCCCTGTGCTAGCTGATTTCCTATCTGGGTTGTGGAAACCCACAGTGCCCAATATTCTCCGTTCACAGATTTTGAGGCCCCAGCAGCCCGAGACCCTATGCCGACGCGAGCTTCCCCATGTCCAATTCAAAGCTATCGATGGCATTCGGCCAAGATAGAAAGGCTAGCTCTGCGACTGATACCAAGCGACATTCGGGTCTTCTGAGACTTCTAACTTGTCTTCTGCTCCTGATGCTGTGGCAGAATTCGACTGCCATGGGCCAAGGTCTGCTTGGCAGAAAATATGTTGGCTTCAATTTCGGTATGTCGAGCCCCAACGACGAAACCCTCAAGACGCTAAATGACTGGAGTTATGGGGTGAGGCTAATGGGAAATCTGCCACTCAGTGAGACATTAGACTTCCATGCAGAGGTGGGATCTGATTGGTTCGACGGCAGTACGACGGTTGGCACTGTGCCTGTCGAATTTGATTTAGATGTTACCTCATTCACCCTGCAATTGAATAAACACCTGCTTCCGGAAGGCACCATCGATCCCTTTGCTGGAATTGGCATCGGATACAGCAAAGCAACTGCCAGGGCCAGTATCGCTGCTGTATCGGATTCAGCAACGGAAGATCAAGCCAATGTTAGTTTTGTCGCTGGATTCGAATGGAAGCCACATGAGCGCTTTTCGATCCGACCCCAAATCGAATCAGGCGACTCACTGGAAGACTTGAATTTAGATGATTTAGTTGACGATCACCTGTTCGTCACCACTTATTTCACTTATTGGTGCAACGACAACTTCTTCACCTCTTTCGGTATCGGCTCCGACTTTGACGATACAGAAGTTCGGCTCGAATTCTTAATTGGATTGGGAGAGTGGTGAGTGTTTTATTGGTCAAGACTCACGACTCGCGGGTTGATTCACTGCTTAGCTCAAACAGTAATCGCTGCCGTTCAGGCTGGGCTTCAACGAACCAATCGGTAGGTGGCAGTGTGATTTCTTCTGCCGCCAAGGCTTGAGCCACACGGCCATACAGATGGCAGGGCCAACCCATGAGCCGACGCTGCACCAGAGCGGGTGGTACGGCAAACTGTTCGGCAAGACGATTGCGGATAGTTCGAGAAGCGACATCGAATTCTACCCAGCCTTCATTGATTACTAGTTCTCGATACACAGCTTTGGCGGCACCCAAGGTAGGTGTGGCAGGCAGCATGAGGGCCAGTGCAAAACGCTCGCAATCGCGAAGCACTTGAGGCCAGTATTGACTCATTCGCAGAGCGGAGAAGTGCGGGACAGAGCCCGAATCTTTCGGTGAGCCGGTGTTTAGCAACCACAATGCCGCACACCTGGCAAGGAGCTGACGGTAACAGGCGAACGGTCGGCTATCGGCAAAAATCCGATCGACATACAAAGTGGCGGTTCCGTGCGTCTCAATGATGCAGGCCTCGACACTAAAGTGAGGAATTAAGCCCGCGACGATCTCCAGCCTCAGTCCAGCGCGTGTCTCAAGGATGGATTCGACGTCGACTGGCGCGGCCGAGAGCTGCCGACTTTGTTTCCCCAGTAGTTTGCCAACCTCCCATTCAATGGTGAGTTCGGTACGCTGGGGCCATTGCGGTTCCGGCTGGATAGTCGATTCGCTCGGCAGGGATGGCACAAGTTGTAAAAAACTCGTCAGCGCTGCGACATCCAGGGGCTGCAAGCTGGCCGCCGCCTCGCTCGACCACCAGCACCCAATCTGACTGGCATTCGCTGTGAGTTCGTCGCCGAGGGCAGATTTTGGTTCGGATGCCAAATGGCCCACAGAGTCCTGTGAGTCGACTTTTCCAGAATTGCCTAAGACATGACCAATGCGCTCTTGGAGCGAGCGATCCCGCCATGCCGGGCGGCGACCCGACTCGATGGCACTCACGGTGGACGCGCGTTGATCGATCAGGCCGGCGAATGTCCGCAAGCCGAGCCCAGCTTGCTGGCGGCGCGTCCTGAGAATGTTTCCATGCATGGTCATCCGTGTGCTGCAGCCAATGCAGACCAGTATTTTATCGAGCTTTTTTTCGAGTGGAACAGTCTATGAATGATAAGCGTTTGCAGCAGGAAGCGGTAGCCTGAGGCCCGGCAGATCTGGTCTGAATCGCCTGGGCCATTCAAGAGTCCAGACGAATCTACCTACTTGAAGCCAAGCCGAATGGCGCGATACGATAGAGCGATTTTACTAGCGTTTTCGGCCTCAACCGGCGATGCTCGCTCTGGCGGGTAAACTCCAAATCGCAGTCGTTGGCCGTAGCTCCAGCCTATAGTCTCTAACCTCAAGCCTGTACCGTGCCTCGACGAGACGACATTCACCGCATTCTGATCATTGGCTCTGGACCGATTGTTATTGGCCAAGCCTGCGAGTTTGACTATTCCGGTACCCAGGCGTGCAAAGCCCTCCGCGAGGAAGGCTATGAAGTGGTGCTGGTGAACAGCAACCCGGCGACGATTATGACCGATCCGTCGACCGCTGATCGCACCTACATCGAACCACTTACGTGGGAAATGGTTGCCAGGGTGATCGAGGCAGAACGCCCCGACGCTCTATTGCCCACCCTGGGTGGGCAGACGGGATTGAACGTCGCCATCGATTTGGAAAAGCAGGGTGTGCTGGAAAAGTATGGTGTCGAAATGATTGGTGCCAAGGCCGACGTGATCGACAAGGCCGAGAGTCGCGAGCGATTTAAGCAGGCGATGGGTAAGATTGGCCTGGACGTCTGTCGCGGCAAAACACTAACAACCCTCGCCGAAGCGCGTGAGTGGGTCGCCGAGATAGGATTGCCGGCAGTTGTGCGGCCCAGCTTCACCATGGGCGGCAGTGGTTCTTCGATTGCGTACAACCGGCAGGAGTACGATGAGCTTGTGCAGCGCGGTCTCGATCTTTCTCCCACCACGGAAGTGTTGATCGAAGAATCGATCATTGGTTGGAAAGAATACGAGATGGAGGTGATGCGCGATGTCGACGACAACGTTGTGATTATCTGCGCCATCGAAAATTTTGATCCCATGGGCGTTCACACGGGCGATTCGATCACCGTGGCCCCGGCTCAAACTCTTTCCGATAAAGAGTATCAAAGAATGCGCGATGCCAGCCTGGCGGTGATTCGCGAGATCGGAGTCGAAACGGGCGGTTCAAACATTCAGTTTGCGATCAATCCCGACGATGGCCGGATGATTGTCATCGAGATGAACCCACGGGTAAGCCGTTCCAGTGCCCTGGCTTCCAAGGCGACCGGTTTCCCGATCGCCAAGATTGCTGCCAAACTGGCCGTCGGCTATCGATTGCATGAGCTGCCCAACGACATCACCCGCGAGACGAAGGCCTGCTTCGAACCTTCGATCGACTACGTCGTCACAAAAATCCCCCGGTTTGCCTTCGAGAAATTCCCAGATGCTGATGACACGCTAACAACACAAATGAAAAGCGTTGGCGAAACAATGGCCATTGGCAGTACGTTCAAGGAATCGTTCCAAAAAGCTCTGCGCGGACTGGAAGTCGGCAGTTTTGGTTTTGGCTCCGATGGCTCCGATTTATGGTACGGCGATGAGCGTCCCGAAGAAGCGGAGATTCGCGAAAAGCTCTCGCGACCCTGCCCCGAGCGCGTGTGGTATTTGCGCTACGCACTCAAGTTTGGCATGACTGTCGAAGAGATCTTTGAATTGACTGGGATCGACCCTTGGTTCTTGGATAACCTGCTGGAAATCGTCGAAACCGAAGATCGGCTGCGGGAGTGTAAGAGCTTTGCGGTGCTCTCGCCGGAATTATTGCGGACGGCCAAGCGGCAGGGCTTTTCCGATCGACAATTGGCAATCATTTTTGACATCGCACAAATAACCGTCCGCAAGCGACGGATCGAACTGGGCATCGTCTCTACATTCAAATCTGTCGACACCTGTGCTGCAGAATTTGAGGCTTACACCCCGTACTACTATTCCACATACGAATTGGAAGACGAGACTCCGCCCAAGGAGCCGGGTGAAAAGCGGATCATGATTCTTGGCGGCGGGCCGAATCGGATTGGCCAAGGTATCGAATTCGACTACTGCTGCTGCCATGCCAGCTTCGCGCTCCGCGAAATGGGCATCAAATCGGTGATGGTCAATTCAAATCCGGAAACCGTAAGCACCGACTACGACACCAGCGATATGCTGTTTTTCGAGCCGCTTACCGTGGAGGACGTACTCAACATTTGCGATCGGGTTCAGCCCGATGGGGTGATCGTGCAGTTTGGCGGACAAACGCCGCTCAACCTCGCCCGTGCTTTGAAGAATGCTGGCGTGCCAATCATCGGTACCAGTGTCGATGCCATCGAAGCGGCCGAAGACCGCGAGAAATTCCAACAGCTGCTCGAGCGACTCGGCTTGCGTCAGCCAGCCAATGGCATTGCACGCACCATGGATCAGGCCCGTCGCATAGCCGAACAGATTGGCTACCCGCTGCTGGTGCGACCTAGTTTTGTCTTGGGCGGTCGGGCGATGGAGATTTGCTACGATAAGTCGCAATTAGAAAAATTCGTGGCCGAGGCGTTTGTCGCCGCTCAGGGCCAACCCGTTTTGCTCGATCGCTTCCTAGAAAGTGCGATCGAAGTGGATGTCGACGCGGTGAGCGATGGTACCGACGTCATTGTGCCCGGCATTATGGAACATATTGAGGAAGCGGGTGTTCACTCGGGAGATTCGGCTTGTGCTATTCCGCCTTACAGTTTGTCTGGACCGATGGTCCAAGAAGTTCGCTCCGCGACGGTGGCGATGGCACGAGAATTGAACGTCATCGGCCTGATGAATGTCCAGTTTGCTGTTCGCGATGAAGAAGATGGCCCCACACTATATGTCATCGAAGTGAATCCCCGTGCGAGCCGCACCGTTCCGTTTGTTGCCAAGGCGACCGGCATGCCCGTTGCCAAGATTGCCGCTAAAGTGATGGCCGGTGTTTCGCTTGCCGAGCAGGGCGTGACCGAGGATCCCGTACCGAGCCATGTTTCGGTGAAGGAAAGTGTGTTACCGTTTATCAAATTCACCGGAGTCGACATCGTGCTCGGCCCCGAGATGCGTTCAACCGGCGAAGTGATGGGCACCAGTCCTCGGTTTAGCATGGCGTTTGCTAAAAGCCAATTAGCAGCCGGGACCGTGCTTCCCATGGAAGGCAAAGTGTTTGTGAGCGTCGCCGACAAAGCGAAGCCGCAAATTGTCGACTTGGCTCGTCGCCTGCACGCCATGGGGTACTCATTGCTCTCCAGCGAAGGGACCGCCAAGGTACTTGCTGGCGAAGGCATTCCGACTCAGCGAGTTAAAAAGATCCGCGAGGGTCATCCGAATCTCATCGATTTTCTGAAAGATGGCCAAGTCGACTTGGTCATGAACAAACCGAGTGGCAAAGGCGCCCGTACCGATGAGGGCCGCATCCGCGCCGCAGCGGTAAGTGCCGGCGTCCCGTGCCTGACGACCATCGAAGCGGCCACCGCGGCAGTTAAAGCGCTCGAGGCTTTGCGGGACACAGACATGCAGGTCCAAGCGCTGCAAGAACGGTTCGCCGAAGCCGGTGTCCCTGCCACTTAACGCTCAATTCTGCCTAAGAAGTAGTTTTCTAGATATCCCGCAAAGCCGCAGAGGCGCTTAGAGGAGATGCTCGCGCCGGTAATTGCAAAGCGTATTAGGTTCTCTCTGTGCTCGGTGATCTCAGTGGCTATTTCTTGCTTTAGCAAATCGAATGGAACTCATCGCCATGGCTTCTTACGCGAAAAGAACCGACTTGCTGAAAACCATCTTTGGGCTCTCCCAGCCAGTCAGTCGCAAGACGTACGCAATAGTTGGCTTTGGCTTGATGGCAGTGAAGTTTGTGGTCGAGTTTATCGTGATCGCATTGGTGACCGATGAAATATTCACGCCACTCGATTTTCTGAATCCCACCATGACGGGACGCTCGCGATTTACGGACAATGGGCCCGCGTGGCTGGGAATGGCTTGGATACTCTGGACGCTGCCGTTTCTATGGATAGCAGTGGCGATGTCTGTTCGCCGCGCCATTGATGCAGGCCAGCGGCCTACCCTTGCCATCTTTATCTTGCTGCCGGTGATCAACATCCTCGTGATGTTGATTTTAGTTGGATTGCCGACACGCGAGCGTTTCAACCAACAGCTCAAGGAGGAGTTGCATACTCAGAAAACAAGCCAATCCAAGGCGTGGATGACCTCGGCGCTGGGTGGCATTGCCATAGCAGCCCTCTATGGCACGACGATGATCCAGGCCAGTGCCCTCTGGGAAAGCTATGGCGTAGTGATGTTTTTCGGCACGCCATTCATCGCTGGAGTTGCTTCAGCTTATCTGTTTAACCTCCGCGAGCCTCGCGGCACATGGCCCTCTATGGGTGTCGCCGCAGGAGCCGTGTTCATGATCGGCTTTGGCCTCTTGCTATTCGCCATTGAGGGTGTCGTGTGCATTTTTATGGCAGCACCAATTATGGTGCCGCTAGGAATTTGTGGTGGATTGGTTGGTAAGGCCATGGCCGAACTGCGCCGACCGCTGAACAAAGCACTGACGATGAGCTGCCTGGCATTGCCGATGTTTTCGTTTGCCGAAGGGTTTTTGCCAGACGAACATACGTTCGTCATGACGTCGGCAGTCACTATCGATGCCCCACCGGAAGAAGTTTGGCAAAGTGTGATCGGCTTCCCGGAGATCACCGCCGAGCCCGAGTGGTTTTTTCGGCTAGGCATCGCTGCCCCTCTACGAGCCACGATTGAAGGGCAGGGCGTCGGTGCCGTGCGACATTGTGAGTTCACCACCGGTGCCTTCGTCGAGCCGATCACCGTGTGGAACGCGCCGCACCGATTGGCATTTGACGTGACCGAACAGCCTGAGCCGATGTTCGAACTCACGCCATACCGTCACATTCACCCGCCGCACTTAAAGGGTTCGTTCCGCAGCACCCGCGGCGAGTTTCGATTGATCGAACTTCCCGATGGCCAAACGCGATTGGAAGGCAGCACTTGGTACGAGCTCAAGATTTATCCGCATGCATACTGGACATTGTGGACCGATTGGTTAGTGCATCGCATCCACGTGCGAGTGCTGGAGCATATCAAACAGAATGCGGAGGGCCGTGAAAACGCTGGCCTGGGAGGCGTCGCCTCGGTTACAATACAGCCATGAGCCTCGACACGCCGCAATTCGAACCTTTGCCTGGGTTCTCGCCACCCTCGACGCCCGGCCCGTATTCGGCGGACGATTATTGGCGTTTGCCCGAAGGTGCACCTGTGGAACTGATCCAGGGAAGGTTGATAAAGTCAAGTTCGCGAACGACCTTCCACCAAACAGTCTCTGCGCTGCTTTCTGAGTATCTATTACATGTTATACGTAGGACAGACGGTCGGGCAGCAGCGGCCCAGCAGTTCGACTTCTTCATTAACAACGATGGTCGCCACGTCTATCGGAACTCTCCATTAATCTGGCCGACTTCTGGGCGGAGGGCGACGGGCTACAGCGGTGAGCGAGCCCTTCTTTCCTGGCGATGCAAATAGAGAACTGCCCCCGCTGCGGATTCATCACTTGCTCGCATGCATGACCGTTGCAGCGGTTGCGTTCACATATTCCCAGCGACTCCCACCACGGCGGGTAAATTGCGAGTCACGGCTAGCACTTGGATTTACTCTTCGCGCTAAATGCGGCGAGCTGTATCATCCGCTGCCATGACGCCGTGGAACCAGCATAGCAACGTCGCCGATGTTTTGGGGCTCGGTCCGCGCATCGCAGGGCGGCTACTGCGATTGGGCATTCGCACTGCAGAGCAGTTGATTGAGGTATGCCCCGAGAGGTTAGCTACCAAACTGCAAGACGAGCGGTTTTCTCCCGAGTCTGTGGCTGCCTGGCAGCGTGAGGTAGAGCTCCGGATTGCTATTCCCGATTTGCCAGCCGAGGCCGTCCGGGTATTGGCAGCAGTTGGTTACGGCTCTTCGCAGAAGCTCTCGCAAGCGACACCGACAGAACTGCTCGCCGAGGTGGAATTCACACTCAAAGAACATCGTCATGTTCTCTGGCTCGCCGAGATGACGCCGCCAACAGTCGCCGAAGTGGCCGGTTGGATTCATTCGGCTCATCAGCAAACGGATCATCATGCCGCGTAATGCTAGCAAGAGAGGAGACGAGACCCACTACATATTTGGTCTTGCAATGGCGAGTATACAAGTCAGAGCGACTCTTAAGAAAGCAACGCAGGCAAATCAAAAAGTTTTTTCAAAGAATTCCGAACCGACCTTGACCGAGATTCTTACCTGCCATATTCTCCCGACCCACGCAACGAAACGAAGGCTGTGGTGAAACGAATTTGTGTCGAGCACGGAAGCGAAACTCAGCTAAGAACAACCTCAGTTATCTCAGAGCGTGTAGCGAGCTAACTTGGCAAGGAAGTCACTTTAACCGCATATAGGGGAAGATCTAACAGGACCACGTGGAAGGGTTGATTGTCTTTATTCAATCAGTCGATCAACCCACGGAGCGGTTGCGGCAGGCACGGAAGCCTCCCGCCGCTACGATACACACTCCTGGCATACCAGCTACGCTAGTATGTCCGCCCGCACGCAAGCGTAATTGCGTCCAATCGCTCCCGGAAAGGTTTCAACGTCCTTTGCCCCCCTGGGACGTGTGCTTTTCTGGGAGCTTTTTTATGCGCTGATCGTAAGTGGCGCATCGATGCGATCGGTGTGGCACTTACTTCTCTCTGAACTGTGCTACGTATCAATCCGGTGAAGAGTTCGCGCAGTTCTCTTAAACATGGCGCCACAATGCTAGCCACAAACTGACGACATGCGCCGCGAGAGCGAGACACCTTGTCGCTCCATGCGCATGGCTCGCATGGCAATTCCAGCCTGTATTTCTAGCCCCAGAACCGTCAAACAGCACATGCTGGCAGTTTTGGCACGGGCGATGCATACAATTCTCTTTGCCTGCGCTCGGGGTGAGCGCCTTGGAGGAGGAATGTGAGGAGGAATGCTATGAAATCTATGAATCGAGTTATGAGTTACACGTTAAGTCTAACGTCTTTATTGCTAGTGCTATCGGTGCAGCAGGTTGTTGCGCAACCGCCCGCACCGGAATCGGCACCATTACCAGAACCACAAGTTCTAGAGCAGGGTCCCATTCACGAGGCCTTTGCCGAACCGCTAGCGCTCGACGCGCAGCCGACGGAGATCATTCCCCGCGAGCCACCGCTATCGATCGAAGAGTTTCCACCAGAGATTCGTCCTGAAGGGCAGAATGTGCAATGGATTGGTGGTTACTTTCAATGGGATCCCGAACGCGAAGATTTTGTGTGGGTAAGCGGTTTCTATCGCGATGTCCCCCCGGGCCGCAACTGGGTGCCCGGCCAGTGGAATCAAGTCGCAGGCGGCTGGCAGTGGTTCCCCGGTTTCTGGACCGAGGCTGAGTTGCAGCAGAATCAATTCCTGCCCGCGCCACCGGCAACACTAGAACAAGGTCCTTCCAGTCCAGCCCCCGGTGAGAATTTCATCTGGGCTCCCGGCACTTGGCGCTGGTCGAATAATACTTATGCGTGGCAAGCTGGGTATTGGTACCAGGCCCGACCCGACTGGGTGTGGGTACCAAGCCACTATAGTTGCACGCCGCGAGGTCACGTTTACGTCGGTGGCTATTGGGATTATCCCGTGGTTCGTCGCGGACTGCTCTACGCGCCGGTCTATTGGCGAACCCGTCACGTGGGATTTGCCCATCACTATTATCGGCCACATCGCGTACTCAACACGGCGTTGCTATTCGCCAACTTGTTCATCGATCGCGGCCACCATCATTACTACTATGGTTTCCACAATCGGCGTCCAGGCTGGATTCACCCTTGGGGTCACAACCACGGCCGTCACGGCCATGCGGGTCGCCGCGGATACTACGACCCTATTTTTGCCCATCACTCTTGGCATCGTGGTCATGGCGGAAAAGGGAAAGGCCATCATGCAGGCCACCGGTCCTCAGGTCGCGATTTGATCGTCGGTGCGCACGATTTTCATCGCAAAGGAAAGAGCGATATGAAGCTCCGCAAACTCAATCAAGCTGAGCTTGTCGCCGAGCGCCGCAAGAGTGTCGAGCGCCGACTCACCGAAGTCACTCGAAAACGAGGGGGCGGTGACGGTGGTCGGACGTTGCTTGGTGAAGTAGGGAGCATAAGTCGTCGGAATCGTGGCGAGGGAACCTTGCTTAATCAAGATATCGGTAGGGAGCGTACCCGCGAGGGGGATCGCGGTCGGGACGAGGCCCGTGGTCGGAATGAAGGCCGGACCCGCGAGCGGGACCGAGCAACAGTCGTGAATGATCGTGGCCAAGGCCGCGGCCAGGGTGGTGGCACCGGCGGAGCGGGACGGAGTCAGACCACAGCAAAAAGCGAAAGTTCCAGCGATCGTGTGCGACAGTACATCCAGCGCCGGACGCTTAGTTCAGGCAACAGCGACTCGGAAGCCAAACGCGGCACTCTGCAACGTAGCAACGGCTCGCGTTCAAGATCGATCGTGTCCGGTGAGGAATTGGCCGACCAGGAAGAGCGGGAACGCTTCCAGCCTCGGAAGTCTGCCGATCAAGGTAGGCTGCGTGCAAGCGAATCGAGTCGGGCTCGATTGCGTCAGCTCGCACAGCAACAGGAGGAGTCGAACCGAATTCGATCATCCCAGGCTGAGGGCAATCGTACGCAACAATGGCAGCAGCGCATGGAGGCCTATCGAGCTAAGAGAAAATCTCAACAGAGCAACTCGAATTCGCAGCAGGCCCTATCCCAACAACGGAGTTTCAGCGGCAACTCCAATAGCGGGAACCTACAACGTCGTCGCGATATCGTGCGGGGCCAGAGTCCGCAGCAGTCGACGAGCAAGAAGTCTTCGCAGCCGAAATCGCGATTGCGCAGTTTTTCACAGCAATCCAGTGGACAAGCGACTTCACGCATTCGCAGTGGGCGTACCTCTTCTGCGAACAGCAGCAGTGGCGGCAATCGGAGCCGTTCTCGCTCGCTAAGTAGCAATAAGTCCTCGAAATCCTTTGGCCGCGGAAACGGTGGAGGTGGCGGCAAAGGCGGTCGCCGAGGAAAACGTGCGAAGAAATAAGCCGACAAGATAGTGCTAGCACCGCAGCGTTCGCGTTGTGGTCGCTAGGGCTATCGCGTAGAATTCGCGGCCTTAGATTTCCCCCAATCGAGATGTCAAGGAAGACGATTCGATGACCCCCAATGCTGCCCGCCGTGCGCCGTTCACTTCAGCGCTTCACAATCCAGAAGAAGTCTTACGATTCGGTCGAGAAATAATTGGCTCCGAAGCCCGTGCTCTGACCGAGTTGGTCGACAAACTCGATCTAAACTTCTTCAAAGCAATCGACCTCCTCTACCGACTAAATGGCAACTTGATTGTCACCGGCATGGGCAAAGCCGGACATATCGGCCAGAAGCTGGCCGCCACGTTCGCTTCCACCGGCACACGGGCCCACTTCATGCATCCCGCCGAAGCCTTCCATGGCGATCTTGGTCGACTCCACCCCTATGACGTCGTGTTGGTTCTCTCGCAAAGTGGCGAAACGAGCGAAGTCACTCAACTGCTGCCGTCGATCGAAGAGATGTCGGTACCGATCATTGCCATCACGGCAGATCCCCAAAGCAAATTGGGCCGTGCCGCGGCGGTTAACCTGACGCTAGGTAAACTGGACGAAGCTTGTTCGATGGGTTTGGCGCCCAGCACGAGTACCACAGTGATGCTCGCCCTAGGCGACGCCCTAGCACTGGTCGTTAGTCGACTGAAGGGTTTTGGCGCTGAAGATTTCGCACGCTTCCATCCCGGTGGTTCCTTAGGACTGAAACTTAGCCGAGTGGAAGATCACATGCGTATTCTGGGCGAGTGTCGGGTTGCTCGGGCCAGCCAAACAATTCGGGAAATCCTCGTCACTTGCACACGTCCTGGCCGACGCACGGGAGCGATTATGCTTACGAGCGACAACGGTCAGCTAATCGGACTATTCACCGATAGCGATTTGGCACGTTTGATTGAAACCCGGAGCGACACAGCTCTGGATCGCCCCGTAAGCGAAGTCATGGCTAGCGAACCAACGACCGTGTTGGCCGGCGAATCGATGGCAACGGCCATGGAGATCTTAGCCGAGCGCAAGATTAGCGAGCTTCCGGTCGTGGATGGCACAGGTCTGCCGGTTGGCATGATCGATGTGACCGATGTGGTGAGCCTCTTGCCCGAGCCGCCGGCGGAACAAGATGATCCGCACAACATTGCCACCATCCGCATTTATCCCGTCGATGAGTACGCCGACTAGCCACTGAAAAAACTAATTAGCCCTCGGCTCTGCCGGGGGATTCTCCGACGTCAATTCCCAACCCCATCCCAAGGCAGAGCCGAGGGCTATTACGATGAACCTTGCCGAAAAATGTAGTCACGTCCAATTGCTACTCTCCGACGTCGACGGTGTGCTGACCGATGGACTGGTAACTATCGATAACCAGGGTGTTGAGTCGAAGCAGTTTCATATCCGCGATGGGCAGGGCGTACGTCTTTGGCAGCACGCCGGCGGGCAGTTTGGCATTGTTACCGGACGTAGCTCGCAGGTGGTGAAGCTTCGAGCCGCGGAACTCGATATTGAACTTCTACGGCAAGGCGTCAAGGACAAGTGGCCGGTTGTGCAGGAAATTTGCGAACAAACGGGCATTCCCCCCCAAAGTGTTTGCTATGTGGGCGACGACTTGCCCGATTTGGCACCGATCTCGCAAGTTGGCCTCGGCGTTGCTGTAGCAGACGCCGCTGAAGAAGTGCGTCAGGCGGCCGACTTCGTCACGAACGCCACTGGAGGGCAGGGAGCGATACGCGAGATTGTGGAGCTCATGCTCAAAAACTCAAGCCGTTGGGATGCCGCCTTCCGTAAATACGCGGCGTAAACGTTCCGCTCGGCTGAAGCCTTGCGGCCAGAGTATTTCCGCTTTTCGCTTTCCCCGTTCCGCTTTCCATGCTAACTCGCCTCACTCACGCCGCGATTGCCTTTGCATTGACGGTGGTGGTGTACCAGAGTTATGTAATCTTTGCGGTGCCGTTCATCGAGCCTGGTGCGCAGAATAAAGAGGCCCAGCAGCAACTAGAGCTCGACCAGTTGCGGGTCGAGCGCAAAGCGACGCACAAGCATCGCGACCTGCTCTCGGCCTACTTTCCAGCAGGGCACTGGACGCTTCAAGATCCTCCCAAGACGTTTGAAACCGAGCGGATGATGGTCGTGCTTGATGACTATCACCCTGGGAACGATGGCAAGGTGCGCGTGCAGAAATGTGTGCTGATTTTCTTCCCTCGTCCACGTGTGCAGGGTGCACCGGCTCCCCGGGACGCGGTTGTGCTCGAGGCACCCCACGGTGCGGTCCTGCAAATGGATACGCCGGGATTGCCTGGGCTTAGCGGTATGGGACGTATTCAGCAGGGCAAGCTGATTGGCGACATCGTCGTCCGCAGCGACATGCGCGAGCCAGGGCCTGAGGACGATTTGCTCATTACGACACGTGATGTCACGCTCAACGAAGACATGATTCGCACCGATGACAAGGTGGAGATGCAGCTTGGCCCGCATTGGGGGCGAGGGCGGGTGATGGAAATTCGCTTAGTTGCCGTAGAACGTGCCCCGGTTAGTTCAGGTGGTCCGCAATTGGGTGGCATCGATTCGTTAGAGATCCTGTACGATGTGCGGGCCCAGCTAACTCCCAACAAAATGAGTTTTTTCCCGAACAATGCACAGGCTCCCTCCGGTAAGGCGCCGCCCGTGAAGATCGCCAGCCGCGGACGTTTTCGGTTCGACTTCCCCAACTACATGGCTTCGTTCACAGACCAAGTGCAGGTCGTGCAAGAGTACAGCGCTGAGGTTCGTGACCAGCTATTCTGCCACGAATTGAATCTGTTTTTCTCAGGCGAGCAACCTCGGATCAAGCCGGCCGATATGCACCACTCCGGCGAGAGCAAGGGTTCTAGCAACTTATCCAAACTTCGACCCGGATCCATCGAAGCGCTGGGCAGCGACAAATCGCCTGTGGTTCTACAGGCTCCATCCCAGCAGGCTGCAGCCCGATGCGATCGTATGCGTCTGGAGATCGACTCGCGACGCGTCACATTCGATAGCAAAGACGAAGTAATACTGTCCTACGACGGCAATGAAATTTACGCACCGATGGTTCGGTACCAGGCACCGCCCAAAGATTCGCCCGAGCGGATCGGGACATTAATGGCGGCCGGTAACGGACGGATATTGGCGATGACGGGGAAAGAAAAATCGGAACCCCTCGAAGTGCGCTGGACCCAGGAAATGCGTCTCCAGCGAATTAACGGCAAACCAGTACTTTCGCTTCGCGGTCGCCCAAAATTCGACATGCTTGGTCTAGGCACCTTATGGGCCAATCACTTGAAGGTCACCCTGCGAGAACGAAAAATCGACGGTTCGGAAGACTCGCTGCTACCGGGTGACGTCGTGCCAGAACATATCGTTGCCACGGGACTGGTGGGGATCGAATCTCCGCAGCTTGCCGGAAAGGTAAACTCTTTAGACGTCCATGTGCAGTATAAGGAAAGTGGTTTGCAACTGGGCACGGCCGACGGCAGGGACTCCCGCGGTCAGCCGATGTTGGCCAGCAATCGTCAACAAGCACAGTCGCGAGCCTATCATGTGGTGGGCGATGAACTAAAGGTTTACCTCACGGTGCGAGAGCGACGTCCGGAGGTGAGCTACATTGGCGTGCAAGGCAATGTCGTATTCCGCGAGACCGCCCAGAACAATGCGACGACGGAACCCCTCTTGGTCCAGGCACAAACGTTGAGTGTGAAGAACGCCGATACCCAAGACGCAGAAATCGACTTGGTTGGCAAACCCGCAACTATTTCTGCCGCTGGGATGTCGATCCAAGCAGAAAAGCTGCGCCTCAATCGGGGCAGTAGCAATGTGTGGATCGATTCCCCCGGCCAATTGAACATGCATCTGGACAAGGATTTCCGCGGCAATCCGCTTCCCAGCCCCCAGCCTTTCTCAATCGCTTGGCATGAGAACATGGAACTGATCGATGGAAAGATCACTTTCCGCGGCAAAGTACGCGCCCAGAGTCTCGATGGCGTGTTGGATACCGAGCGAATGGTTGCCTTACTGGCAGGTCCTGTGAAGTTTGATGGCGCCGCTACCCAGCAACGCACCCAAATCGCGCAAATCGAATGTTGGGAAGGCGTCCATGCCCAGTTCCAAGAACGCGATCAATTTGGTCTGACGTCGACTCAAGTGATGCAACTTGAATCGATCCGAGTAAATCAGCAAACCGGCAAAATTGAAGGTGATGGACCGGGAGAAATTGAGTCGGTGCACCTCACCAAAGGTGGCAGCCCCATGAAAAGGATTGCGGCGGCTAACTCCCCGTCAGCCAATTCCAACTTTGGCGGGATGGGCCAGAAGCTTGGCTACCTGAATGTGCAATTCAGACAGGGAGTACAGGGCAATTTGCATCAACGCCGTGTGGAGGTTGTGGGCGATGCACGGGCAGTCTATGGGCCGGTTGATTCTTGGGAGCAAAAGCTGGCTATATCCCTAAGCGGTACTCCGGGCCCAGATACGATTTGGATTACGAGCGATCGAATTGGCGTGAACCAAAGCCCCACAGCACGTGCCCAACGCCTGCCCGCCATGGACGCGATAGAACTTTTGGCCAGTGGCGATGTGACTATCGAAGGCCCCGCTGGCGAGCGCGGCACATTCACCGCACGTGCCGAGTATGCGAAATACGATCAACACAAAACTATGTTTGTGCTTGAGGGAGACGGCACACGTCCCGCCTCATTGATTCATCAAGAATTTGTCGGTGCGCCATTCTCCGAACAGGCCGCCCGCAAGTTAACTTACATCCAAAAAACGGGCGAAGTGAAGCTGGAAGGGGTCGTCAAGGGCGAGTGGAACCACATCGACCTGAGAAAACCTCCTGCACGACCCGGCCAGCCGGCTATTCGCTAAGCAACGCGGTTGCCGATCTCTAAACTAGCTCTATATTTCCTCTGGCAGATCATCAGCATTCTCTAGTTGGCTGCCATGCCGTATTGTGAGAATTCGCACAACACGATTCGTTTCGTCGACATTGAATAGCAGCAAGTATCGATCAACGATCAACATTCGGATTTCATAGTTTCTAGAGCTATTTTCCGGAGCGTAGGGGCATCGGTGTGGAAAGCGACGCAGCGAGCGAATCTTCTCCAGAACTTTCCTTAGCCACTTTTCGGCTGTCAGAGGAGCCTGATGATGTAAGGCGATGTAATCAAGAATATGCTCGAGTCGTTGGAGCGACTGTTCGAGGATGAAGACTCGGTATTCATCCCCCTAGATCGAAGCCTCTCTTTCGCCCTATATCGCGAATGGCCTGTTCGGCATCGTTGCCGGCTCCCCCCTCAAAGTCAGCTATTGCCTGATCGCATTCAGATAGGCTCTCGGCTAGTTCGTCGTCTCGCATCGGCTCGCGAGGGTCTAAGATTTGCTCGCCAACCATTGCGTGAATAAAGGCAGAAACATCTGCAAAGCCAGCAGCTAAAGCCGCCGCTGTCAACTTTTCGTAGCCATCGTCTGAAATTGGAATGTTTCTCATACTTCCATTCTGCCACCTCTGCATAGTTGGTGTCAAAGGAATTTCCACTAGCGTTTGCTGTCATTAGGTAGTTGCACTAAACCACTCGCAACCGTTCGCTCTCAAACGCTTCCATAAGGAATTCTGTGATCTTGGGCATCATGTGCTCGAAGTATTGCCAGGTGTGGCCCCCGGCTGTGGTCTCTAAATCGAGTTGATGCGGAACGCCGAGCGAGTAGAGCTTCATGTGCAGCCGATCTGCGGATTCGTGCCAGCGAACGTCAGCCGGGTCACAGCAGAAGAACTGATGCCGTGGCCAATTGAGCGGATGAATGTGGAGCGTAGCGGTATCTTGCCGCGCTGCTTCGGCATCGTCGTACATGGCGGAAAGATTCTTGTCGCCTTCCTCGATCTTTTTTTGGAAATCGATCGACGGATAGACTCCCACCGTAATGGGGAAAATGTTGGGATACTTATACGCCATCCGCAAAGCCCCTTGTCCGCCCATGCTGGGGCCCAACAATGCGATTTGAGGCGGCTTACACTGCCAGTGCGATTCCAAGAATGGCACAATGTGATCGACGATGTAGCGTTCCCCAGAAAGCTCCGCATCGAACCGCGGACTGATGCGATCGACCCACCAACTAAAGTCGCCCTCGGGTTCGATAATCCTTAAGCCTTGATTGGCCATTTGATCGACAATGCCCGTCTGGTATTTCAAACGACCCGAGCGAAGCCCCTGCAGGTAGAGCACCGTATAGCCATGCGGCGAGGGGCTGTTGGGCTGAAATAAGTGGCAGGTGTGCCCGGCTACCTCGCTTTCAGTCCAGATCCCTGTTTCGCTAGACACGTGACGACTTTCCTCGGATAGGTGGGGTGCTTTTGCCTTCGACCAAGTTTCAGTCGTTGGCGTCTTCGTTCCTCTGGAAAAGTATGTCAGGCGGCATACCTATCTGTCCACTTGCTACCGAGTAAAATAGTCTTCCAACGTAGAAAGCCAATCTAGAAAACTCAGTTCGGGCCATTGCCTGTGACCCCTTGTTTATGTGACAGACGTAACGACTCCCAGTATGGCCGACAAACAAACCATCGTGCATGTGATCTCCGAGCTGGATGGCTATGCCACCTCGAGCCAGCTCCGATTATTGGCGGCCGATCAAAGGGCTGTTGGGCAGCGGGTAGAAATCGCTGCTCTTCGCGCACGGCCTTCCATTCTCGATAGCTGGCGGTCTAGCGGAATCCCATGCCACCATTTCGAACGTCGCTGGCGGTTCGATCCGTTTGCGTCTTGGCGGCTTGCGGAATTCATCAAACAAACGCGACCCGACCTAGTGCACGTTTGGGATCTGGATGCTGCCAGGAATATTACCTTTGCCAGGCGAGCGGCGCGCGGGGCCCGACTCGTTGCTTCGCTATCCGTACCGCCGCCCCGTAGGACCAAGTATCTACGGGCGTTTGATCACATTGTGGTGCCTTCGGAGGAGCTCTCGCAGGACTATCAGCGGATGTCTGTCGATTCGTCGCAGCTGCGGATTGTGCCACCTGGGGTGTCGGTGGATTCGTCGCATCGCCACGGTCGAGAGAATTTCCTCAGCACACGCCGTTTGCCGGTGAATGCCAATTTGATTGTCGTTGTGGGCCCGCTCGTACGGAGCAAACGGCTGGACGAGGCCATCTGGCATTTCGAGCTGGTGCGGACGCTCCACGAAAACGCGGTCATGCTGATCTTGGGCGACGGACCAGAACGCCAGCGATTGGAGCGATATGCGCGGCTGGTTAGCGAACCAGCCGTCGTGAAGTTTTTGGGATATTGCGAGGATATGCCGGCTTACTTGTCGCATGCCGATGTTGTGTGGCATACGGGTGAGGAAGCGACGCGATCGGTCGCGGTTATGGAATCCATGGCGGCGGGCGTACCGGTGGTGGCATCGGATGTGCCTGTGAATCGCACTTTAATCGAGGCCGGAAAGACAGGATTCTTGGCGGCGGCCAGGAGTCGGGCGATGTTTGCCCGCTATACGTTACGCTTGCTAGAAGACCCAGATCTTGCCAGGCAAATCGGAAATGCGGCGGCAGTGGATGCCGAGCGCCGGTTTTCTACCCCTCAAATGATCGAGGGTTATCGAGATTCTTACCGAGAATTGCTCTGAAATCGGTAGTCCACTAGAATCAGCGATACTCTCAGCGTTAGCGAGCCTAGGAAAGGATTCTCATGAAGGACGTTTTGGCAGTTGTGTTGGCAGGAGGCAAAGGCTCGCGGTTGGAGCCTCTCACTCGAGATCGAGCCAAACCCGCGGTGCCCTTTGGCGGCACGTATCGGATTATCGATTTCACGCTCTCCAATTGCCTGAATAGTGGTATTCGCAAGATCCTGGTGCTCACGCAATACAAAGCGATGAGTCTCGATCGTCATGTTTCCACGGGCTGGAAACATCTGCTGTGCCGCGAGCTGGGAGAATTCATCGACATCCTCCCGCCCCAGCAGCGTATCGACGAGCAGTGGTACCAAGGCACCGCCGACGCGGTTTATCAAAACATTTACACGCTGGAGCAAGAACGACCCGAGCATGTGGTGATCCTCGCTGGCGACCATATCTATAAGATGGATTACAGCAAGATGATTGCCTTCCACGAGGAGAACGAGGCAGATCTGACCATTGCTGCGTTGCGGGTGGGTGTGGAGGAAGCCAAATCGTTTGGTGTGATGCAAACCGACGACTCCGGCAGAATCATCGGGTTTGAAGAAAAGCCCGCCGAACCCAAAACCATGCCGGGCGACGATAAAAACTGCCTGGCATCGATGGGCATCTATGTATTCAACGCCCCCTTCTTATTCGATCAGCTCTGCCAGGATGCGATGTTGCCGGATAGCGTTCACGACTTTGGCAGGAACATCATTCCGTCGATTATCGATACGCATCGCCTGATGGCGTTTCCCTTCCAAGACGAAAACAGCAAGGAAGATGCTTACTGGCGGGATGTGGGCACGATTGAGGCCTATTACGATGCCAACTTAGAGCTTACCGGCGTCGACCCGCTGCTGAACATGTACGACTACCACTGGCCAGTGCGGACGGATCAGCCGAATCTGCCGCCGCCGAAGTTTGTGTTCGACGAAGATTCGGGCCGCCGCGGTGAAGCGCACGACAGCATAGTCGCCACGGGAACCATCATCGCCGGGGGGAAAGTGACCGGCAGTATTCTGGGCCCCAAGGTTCGTGTTGAAGAGCGGGCCGAGGTTAGCAATTCCATTCTGTTTAAGGGCGTGCACGTCGGCAAAGGGGCCATCATACGGCGGGCGATTATCGATAAGGACGTCTACATCCCCGACGGGGCCACGGTAGGCGTCGATCTAGAACAGGACCGCAAACGGGGATTTCGCGTTACCGAAAGCGGCATCGTTGTTGTGCCGGTGATTGAGGGCAGCGAGCAGTTGTTTTCTTAGGCGAATCACATCTTGTGTCACTTTAATTTGCTGACACCAGGGAGTGTGGAATTCGCAAATGCGGAATTCGCTTTTTCCGCGATTCTGCCTGTGACGAACTGTCCGGGTGTGGGTGCGGTGTTTACCGTCGTGGCCCAAAAACTGAGGATTTACGGGGATTGAGCCCGTCGGGAATTGGCACTTGCACGCCGTGCGATTCCCTCCTCGTCGGGTAAACTCAGCATCACGGCTAGTGATTGATTCTACCTAGGAATTGCTGGGCGACGAAGAGAGCGGTTTTGGCAAGTCGTCCCCAAACAGTTGTCGAAACGCCTCGCTAGGAATTGCTGGCTACGCGATCAGTTAATAATAAGAATCACTGAGGAAGCATTACGGAATGACAATGCTAAGGTAGGTTGGCGATCAGAAGATTCCAGCGGAGGTGAGTCCCTTCTCTTGTGGATAGGCTAGCTCCACTAATCCCGTTTCCTTACTATGAACGGACGATGTCAACGCCAGATAACACCGACAGCCAGAACACCAAGAAAGCAACTAAACCCTCGAAATTAATCACGGGTTGTTGTTTAGCGTTATCTGCGTGCTGTGGTGCAGCTATCGGAATGACTGTTGGTCCGATCATCGCTTTTCAGCGGGGAGCGGGGGATTTTGCCTTTATTGGCATTGCTCCAGGGGCAGTGGTCGGAGGTTTTTTCGGATTCTTACTAAGCTTAATCTTTGTGGCTGTATTCTCTCGCAATGGCAATCAAGATTCAGGCTGAATTCCCACGCGGGTGGCACCGACAGTCGGTCGTAGTTGACATCGCCACTCGATAAATCTTGTTCGGCCGATTGTCGGTGTGCGTAGCACAGGAGGCAGACCCGGATTGCCTCTTATCGCAAGCGACACCGACACGTGTCCGAATAAGGCCTAACGGATGGCAACGATTATTGCGGACAAGTGTCGGTGCTACCCAAGAATTCTCTCGTGGGTCGATACTCTCCCACTTTTGACCCTTTTCCGGAAAGATACAAACGCTGAGGGCCGGGTGCCATGCCCACGCTTGTTGGTTTCTGAGACACGACAACACACATGGCCACGCTGCCTGCTCCGAGGTGTTGCGTGGGCATGTTGGAGTATCGGCAAGTTCGCCAAGACCTTCAGTTGCTTCGGCGTGGCCATGTTGGAGAATCGGCAAGTTTGCGAAAACTATTAGTTGCTCCGGCGTGGCCATGGCACCCGGCAATAAGAAGATTCCAGCGGAGGTGAGTTCCACCCCTGGTGGAATCTGCTTGAATCCGAGCCTCGCAAGAAAGCGATGTGGGGCAAATTTGGCACCGCCCCAAAGTGCCTTAGCGTTTCACTCCGACGCGTTTTATAAGAATAGCTGAACCAAGGTTGAAAGCGGGCGACTGAAACGGAGAGCTAGTACACTAAAGCCTCTTGAAATGCCAACTAACTAGCAATTATGGCATGTAAACTGAAATGGCATAGCGATTTAGGACAGTGGGAATACCTTGCCAACTTCCTACTTCGATTGAATTTCATCTAAGTATATTGGTCTAGTTGGCATTCTCCTACAGAAAAGTTTTGCTCCTTACCTGAACTAAAGGTTAGAATACGAGAGTTCGGCGTTTCGACCCTCGCAACTAACACCCGATAAGAACTAACGCTAATCCCCTACGAATCAATTCACTCGGGCTTCCCATGGATGTCTGTAGTGCGAGATTCGTAGGGGCTTTTTCGTGCGCGGAAGAATAAACCTATGAATCGAATTTTCAGCCAAGTTGGATTGAGTTTGATAATTTCTTTCCCTATGTCTATTTGTGCAGATGCACAATTTTCAACGATTCTCAACATCCCACCGAGTCCAAATCTTGGAGATAGAGAAACCATCGTCACAGGTACTCAGGTAAATATTGGCGAAGGTGGTAGCGCAGGGGATAGTCTCATTCTTTGGGCGGACTCAGAGGTCAATCTCACGGGTGGCTCGATTGGTAATGGACTATTTGGATTTTCTCGTTCGAAGTTCAACTATAGCGGGGGTTCAATTGGTCTTGATATTGTGCACCAGGGTGAGGCCACCATTTTGGGTGGTGAATTTGAACTCGATGGAGTCCCAACTACAACGGTTCCAAATGTACCATCATCGACTGGCGGCATTCTAACCGGGATAACAACTGACGGCACTGCTTTTGTCTTCTTCCAACAAAGGACTGAAACTGATTCCAGTTCCAGCAATTTCTTTGGTGACTTTATCCTTAGTGAAAGAACGACGCTAATAACCACGTCAATTCCCACATTAGATCCTAATCCTATTACAGTGCCAAATGATCCAATACCAAGAGGGTTAAGGCGTACTCAAACACTCAATGTCGAGCCTGGAGGTAGCCTGCCGAAGTTTTTTACATCTATCGGTGGAACATTGAATGTAAGTGGTGGAACGGTGGGAGAAGCGTTGGAGATAGCTAATACGAATGTAAATATTACTTCAGGTGAGATTGGTGCACGGATGCAAATTCACAGGAACAGCGATGTAAACATATCCGGCGGGAATATCGGTGACGGCCTTGCTGCATTCAATGGTAGCGACGTTACTTTTGACGAAGGTGAACTTGGGGCACAGTCGGCGGTTCATGGTGGCGGAGTCTTTTCTATCAATGGTGGAACGATAGGATCGGAGTTTCGCGCTTATGGCGGCAGCACGGTGTCAATCACTGGAGGAACAATCGGTGATGGTTTTGAGACCTATCCAGATAGCACCGTTACCATCTCGGGAGGGACATTTGGTGATGGCTTCCGATCCGCAAGAATTACTCACCCCACACAAGTGGCTCGACTTGACGTCCTTGGTGGAACTATTGGTGATGATCTGCTTGCTTTTCCAAGCAGTGAGATCAGGTTTATGGGTGGTTCCCTTGGGGCTGGAGCCCGGATCAGTGGCTCCTTCCATTTGAGCGGAGGGGCCCTCGGACCGGAAATTGTTGTAAATAGTGGCACTGACTTCAATGTTATCGGGGGTGAATTCATGCTTGATGGCGCTCCTGTCAATTCACTCAGTTATCTGCCACTTGGCTCACTCTTGTCTGGAGTGCTGACCGACGGATCGGTATTCATTTTCAATTCAGACAAAATCTACTCCACCAGGGCCACAAGCTACAGCGACCGCATAGGTAGTATGTCGCTCACGCAAGCGAGTATTCCTACGGCAGGACCCTCTGAGTTAACAGTACCTACTGATCCAGCTCCGAAAGGATTGCGTGCAGGGCAATCACTAATTCTCGAGAATGGGGGAAACCTAGGACCCGGTTTTGCAGCAGTCGATTCCAGCATAAGTGTTGAGGGAGGAGGAATCGGGGACTATTTCAAAGTTGCAGGTACCCAGGTAACGATAAACAGCGGAATGGTAGGTAGCAACTTCTACATCTATAGAGGCAGCGAAGTGATCATTAACGGTGGAGAAATCGGGGAACGCATGGTTGCCAATGAGAATGCTAAAGTGGTTATCACCGGAGGAACGATTGGCGATTGGTTTGTGGCTGCAAGAGGCAGTGAAGTAGAAGTTCGTGGAGGTGACTTCGGGAATCTGCTCGCCGAAGAAAATAGTGAGCTGACCATCAATGGAGGATTCTTAGGAACCAATCTGTTGCTTCGCGAGGGCAGTGTTCTCAACTTGGAGAATGGGGGTTTGGGCAGCGGTTTCGCCGCTCCGCTAGGTTCAACCGTTAACGTCTTCGGGGGTAGTATTGGTGATGGAGTTTCGATTGAGCTCGGCAGCGCTGCCACGATTGGTGGGGGAACTGTAGGCGAGAACTTCTCTCTTGATGGTGTGGCAAACATTGGTGGAGGAATCTTTGGTGATGGCTTCAGTAGTAATTCGGGCAGCGACGTTACATTTTTTGTAGAAACAGTCTTCTTGGATGGAGTCGACTTGACTTCCTCGCTCAGTTCCTTACCAGAGCAAGAACTGTTAATCGAGGATCGCGACGTTGAGTTGTCAGGGGTTCTAGGCGACGGTACGCCTTATAGTTTTCTGCTCAACTCCGCGGCTGGAAACGGTGATTTCTTCTCAGTCGATGCCAGAGTGAAAGTCCGACTTGGAGAGCTAAAGATGGCCCGACCGAATATCCCTGAACCTACTTCTTTCACTCTTACGCTCTTAGCAATTCTGCACATTGGCAGCCGATCTTGTCGGAAATAAATCTATTGAGGCTCTGGTGACCGCGTGCCGTAAATACTCAGCAGAGTGATCAAGGGCTACGGGTATGTCTGACGTTCACCAGGCTATTTCACGGTAGGTGATAGAGGATGTCCGTAACGAACCCTCTGGTATCACCGTCTGTCTAAACCGATATCAAACTGCTATTCTTTGAGAGCTGTATACCGCAATTGGCTACTTGGAAGGGTATTTGTGCCTACTCCGTTAGACAAGAAATCGACCACAACAGAAATCAGAGAACGGTTCGACAACGATGTTGAACGGTTTTCTAACCTTGAGACTGGACAATCAGCAACAATCGACGCTCCTCTTGTGATGGATTTGATTACAGCAGCGGCAGTTGCCGCAACGTCCCCAATAGATAGAGTGTTGGATATTGGCTGTGGGGCTGGCAACAATACAATCCAACTACGAAAGGCACTCGGAAATGGTTTTTCAGTAGATTTGGTCGACCTAAGCGAGCCCATGCTAAATCGAGCAATTGAACGCGTAAGTGCTGTGAATGAGGGAATGATCAAACCCATTGCATCCGACTTCAGGGAGGCCAGCTTGCGTGACTGTGATTACGATGTAATTCTTGCCGCCGCCGTTCTTCATCACTTACGTGATGATGAAGACTGGCGAAACGTTTTCTCCAAGTTTTATCGTCTACTTCGTCCCGGCGGAAGTGTTTGGATTACCGACTTGGTAATGCACGAAACGGAAGCTGTTCAAGAAATGATGTGGAGTCGCTATGGAGAATACCTCGTAACGTTGAAGGACTCCACCTATCGAGACAAAGTGTTCGAATATATTGACCGTGAAGATTCGCCGAGGCCGGTAACCTACCAACTCGAATTGCTCCGAAGCGTCGGCTTTAGCCAAGTCGAACTACTGCATAAGAACTCTTGCTTTGCAGCGTTTGGGGCGGTCAAAGTTGCCTGACTCAAAACAGCGTCGGTATGAACCACCGCAGATACTTTGTGATTATTACGCACTCTACCTAGCACGCTGATGGCCTCTTGTCGCTGCGCGACCCAGGTAGGCTGGCGCTAACCTGGCATAGCGCGGCCCTAGTGTGTAGCGTGGGCAATGCGAAGCGTCAGCCCACCTATTCTAGCGGGCAGTCCGCGAGCGGCGGCGTGCAGTTTCTAGGGGCGTGTCGGTGCCTAGCACCAGGCCATCGACTAGTTGGCGGTCGGCGTCGGCGAAGGTTTCTGCCAGCGAATCTTCTACGGTGACGGCGAGCGAGACGCGGGGCTTGTTGGGCGAGGCGATCAGATAGTAACGCCACTGGACGGCGACGCCTTCGACTTCGCCGGTGGCCACCACGCCTAGGCAAGAGTTTTGTTGGGCGGTTGTCCACTCGCGGCTGGCGGTCACTTTCTTCAAGTTGTCACCGATCGAAGCGCGGACGTCGCGTTCAAATTCTTCCAACGTCGTCGCGCGTCCTTCGCTCCGCGCGGGCAGGCTGGAGATATTGCAGTGGGCGGTGAGTCGGCCTTCTTGCAGATGGCGGAACGACACGAGATCGCTTTGCTCGCCGGTGATGTACCAGGCCACATCGTGGAGGAGTCGAAAGCCAAACTTTTCGCTCTCGAACAGCAATCCATGCGAAACGGGTTTGGCGAGATCGCTAACTTGGTTGACAAGTCGGTCGTCGATCCGATGCCGTTTGGAAGCGGGCTGCAGCGTGATGCGGAGTTGCGCCACGGTGTCGAGGCCCGGGACCACTTCGCCGGCGGAGCGGTTTTCTTTGATGGCCAGGTTGAACTTCGTGATTCGTTTCTGTCCTTGATGAAACAGGTAGGCACCACGAAGCTCAATTTCGGTGGGTGCTCCGTCGATCGTACCGTGGACGGTCCCCGCCATGCGAATTTGTACCTGCTTCTGCGACTCGCCGGTGACCACGCTGCTGACTTCGCAGACGGCCACGTGGTCCATTCCCAAAAGCGGGGCGATGGTGGCGGTATCGTGCGACCAGTTTTCACCTTCGGCCACTTCTTTGCCAGGCAGCAGTCGGTCGAGTGCGAGCGAATCGCCGCTGACATTTACCAAATCGAATTGCTTGCGATTGAGATTACCACCTACCGAGTTCAAGGCCAGGTAACCGCCGCGGATTTCTGCGACGATCGGGCCCGTGTTTTCTGGCAGCGTGGGTTGCAACTGGTGGTCGGTGTATTTGATGGTGGCCGAGGCCGTATCGTATTGACGGACGGAGCGAGCCACGGCTTTGGAATCGGCCGACCAGGCTACCATTCGTTCGTGGTACGCAAACTGGGCGGCGACGTTCATCGGTTGCGAAACGGTTTGCCCTTCTTCGGTGCTGATGAAATTGCCACCCGCCTCCAGCGAGATGTTCACGGTGGTGGTGGCTTTGGTATCGGGGTTGGCTTCCAGAACGAATCCAGCCACGGCCAGCTTTATGGAGCAGGTCCCCAAGATTACGAAGGCAAAGGCGAATGCATTGAGGGCGGCGAGTATTCGCATCGGTTGGTCCTGGCGAGTTGAGAGAGGAGAGTCGAGAGTCCAGAGAGAAGAGCTAGGAGTCTCTGGACTCTTGACTCTCCTCTCTAAACTCTCAAATCGACGCCCACGGGCTAGACAGTTCAGCGTATTTTCCGCTGTCGCGGGGCGGGGGCTGTCAGGGATTTCCCGATGGCTTTGGCGTTCTAGGTGTTTTATGCAGGACAAATTTGGACGATTTCAGAGAAATCTCGTTAAGTGCTTGTGCAATAAGCGGTTAGGGAGATAGTTTGAGTGGTATACTTGCGTAGAAGGTTTCTAGAGGGCGAACTTTCTATCGACCCATAGCTACTAATCTGCGTACAACCTTTAGACCCAAGTTGCTGATAGCAGCGACGGCACCGCAGTCAAGTCGACCGCGGCAGGCTTTTCCGGGCTTACCCAACCCTTAGCAGATAGCAGATTTGGCGTAAGGAAAACGCCAGTTCGTGCGACATATTTGAGGCAGCACGAACTAAGGAATCGAGGAAAGATAACTTCCGTATTTATAGAGTCCCCTCACCTAGCCTCTCCCCATGGGGGCGAGGGATTTTGGAGAAGTTATCTTTCCTTGATTCCGCAATTGATTAGTAAGTAGAGAAGCAGGAGGCACTTGGCACTACAGATTGGAAATCTACAGAGGTAGATAGAGAGAAGAAATCGAACGAGGTGGGCGACACGTATCGCAAGGAATTCCACTAACAGATCTTCGACAGACTAGAGGCACCCAGACGAGAAGAGGTGGAACATGCATCAAGATTATAAAAGTCCATTGCTGAAATGGCTCCGCGACCGGCAGCAGCAACAGCTGACCCGGGAGTCGGCCCTTTCACAAATTAATGCCGCTGAGCAACTCATCGGTAAAATCGAAAACGACGGAAACTATCCGGCCGGCGAGGTCTTGCCACACATTGCAGGCGAGCCCCTGCCGCAAGCGGGGAATCGCCGTATTCCTGGTAGCGACCTGGTCCACGACCTGCGATTGTTTGTCGAGGATCTTTCGGACTCGGCCGACTTGAGTGCCGATACCGTTGGCGAACAAGTCTTTACCGTCGAAGAGCTAGCTAAGCAGTTCAACGTTTCGACCAAGACGATCTCCCGGTGGCGAGCCCTCGGTTTGGTAAGCCGTCGATTGGTTTTCGATGGTCGCAAGCGTGTCGGTTTTCTGCGCAGTAGCGTCGATCGGTTTGTGAAGAACAATGCCGAGCGTGTGGAGCGCGGAGCGCGATTTAGTCAATTAACTGACGAGCAACGCGACGAGTTTATCGACCGGGCCCGGCAAATGGCCAACATGGGTCATACCCAAGCCGAGATTGCCCGACAGCTTGCTGAGCGCACCGGTCGTAGCGTCGAGACGGTACGAACCGCTCTGCGTCAGCACGATATCGATAACCCCGAGGATGCGTTGTTCCCTGCGGGTGGCGGTCCTCTGAACGAAGTGCAGAAGAAGAATATCTTCCGCGCGTTCCGTCGCGGTCTGTCTGTCGAACGGCTTTGCCGCGATTACAACCGGACGAAAACTACCATCTATCGGATTGTGAACGAGATGCGTGCGGAGCGGATTGCCGATCTGCAGCTTGAGTTCATGCCCAACCCGCGGTTTGCTCGCAAGGGTGCCGACAAGGCTTGCCTAGGCCCCATGCCTGAGGCCGAGAAGCCGACGCGTAAGCCGCGCCGACCTTCGGGATTACCGCCGTACTTGGCGAGCTTGTATGAGATTCCGCTGTTGAACAAAGAGCAGGAGCAGCACTTGTTCCGTAAGTACAACTACCTGAAGTTCAAGGCTAGCCGATTGCGGGAAACGCTCGATTTTGAGAATCCCAAAGCGGCGGTGATGGACGAGATCGAAGAGTTGTACGAGCAGATCGTCAACATGAAGAACCAAATCGCGCGTGCGAACCTGCGGTTGGTGGTTTCGATTGCCAAGCGGCATGTGTCGCCGGACCAGAATTTCTTCGAGCTGGTGAGCGACGGCAACTTGTCGCTGCTGCGAGCGGTGGAGAAGTTCGATTTTGCCCGCGGCAACAAGTTCAGCACGTACGCCAGTTGGGCGATCATGAAGAACTTTGCCCGCACGATTCCGAGCGAGTATCGTCAACGCGATCGTTTCCGTACGAGTCACGACGAGCTGTTCAGTTCCACCGAAGAGGGTCGTGGCAACCCGATGATTGAAGAGACGCTGCAAGCCGATCGGCTGTCGAAGGTGCAACGCATCCTGCGTCGGCTGGACGAGCGCGAGCAGAAGATCATCATCGGACGCTTTGGCCTGGATCATGCCCGCGAGCCGCTGACTTTGAAGGAAGTCGGCGCGGAATTGGGCGTGACGAAGGAACGCATCCGCCAGATCGAAGCCCGGGCGCTGAACAAACTGCGTTTGGCTGCTCAGGAAGAGAAGATCGCTTTGGATATTTAAGCGAGACTAGCAAACGAAAATCGGACGAGACGCCGCAGGTTCCCCCGGGAGTTTGCGGCGTTTTTTACTGGGCGGGAAGATTATTACAGAAGGACGCAGAGGACACGGAGGGGAGACAAATTGGTTGATTGTCCGAAGGGCTTACTCAACGTAGCCTATGGCGAGGCCATCGATTCACATAGAGTTGACCTCCTACTTTTCTACCGTTGATAAGATCGATAGGTACAAGTCAGCTTTTGGATCCTTAGCTTCTATTGCGTCTTGCACAGCTACCTCAGCCTGATCAATTGTCAGTCCAGCTACTGGCACCTTCCCATAGATTGGACCAAAATCAATCCGCCCGTCCGGGTTTACTGTATAAGTCTCCTGAGCTGAAGCGTTTGGAAGTAGGCTCATACCACGAACGATGACTACATCATGGGGAACGAGATTGTAAACAGGACTAGCACGCCATCGAGTCGATCCCAGGCCTAGCACGATGCCGGCTGACAGCCCAATGATGAACACAAGTAAATCGCGTTTGCCAATTCTCAGTTTGTTGAGCTGATTTGGTCGCATCGTGTTTTGCTTTCTGGTCCAGACAAAGAGTGTCAGACAGGTTTCTAAGGCCGCATTTGCAAGCCAACCTCTGGGCAATCAGTTAGAGTACGAGCAAGCACTAAGAGTTCCGACAAAAAGCAATCGATTTGCAGACCCATTGAGAAGTCAAATACAATCTTTTTGCCAGGCTATTACAATAATCACAACGCGAGGCCATGTGTAAAATGCGCGATTACAGTTTCTGGGGACAAGTTTTTGTAGTGGGCTTCTTTTTAGGACCCGCCGTTTGGGTGGGAGCGGCCATGGGCGGGCAGGAGTCGCAGGTGCAAGCTTTGATTGAAAAGGGCGAGTTTGCCAAAGCTGAAGCGGCGTTGGCCCGTGAGATAGACGATCTTGAGGCGCCGGTCACCGAACCGGCGGCGATTGAACGGGAGATCCTGCGGCGGATTCGTCACGACTTTTCACTGACTGCCGCGGAGGTGCTGGCGGAGATTCAAAAGAGTATTCCTGATGCGACGCTGGAGGATGTCGAACGTTGGTATGCCGAGGGCGACTTGCAAGGCCGGGTGATTGACGGCGAGGTGAAATACTTCCGTCGAGCCGTGGGGACGTTATTTCGGTTTAGCGACGACGCAAAACAACGACGGGCTGCGGCGGGGCAACATAAGCCTGGCGAGGACAATTTCAATCTGCCAGGGGAATTGCAGCAACTCGTCGAGTTGGCGGAAAAATCCGACGATCCGGAGGTTTCCCCGATTCATCACCGCGTGAAGTACGGCGTGACGATTGCCGGGGATCATCCTCGCGTTAAGCAAGGCGCGTGGGTGCGGGTCTGGTTGCCGTTTCCACAAGAGTATCGTCAGCAGCGCGATGTAAAACTATTGAGCGCGACGCCCAAGCCGACGTTGGTGGCGGAGAATGGAGTACCGCATCGGACGGTTTATTTTGAGCAAACGGTTGAGGATGCCGACAAGCCGCAGCAGTTTGAAGTGGAGTATGAATTTGTCACCAGTGCGTATTGCCCCAAGCTGGACCCCGCTTTGGTGGAAGAGTACGACACGACGAGTGTGGTCTATCGAGAGCACACCGCCGAGCGGGCGCCGCACATCGTGTTCACGCCCGAGGTGCGCTCGCTGACGGCGGAGATTGTGGGCGACGAGACGAATCCTTTGGAAAAGGCACGGCGGATCTTTCGCTGGGTGTCGGCCAATGTGCCCTGGTGTGCGGAGATGGAGTACAGCACCATTCGCAACTTGTCGGCAAAAGGGCTGGCAGCGCGGCGCGGCGATTGCGGGGTGCAGGGGTTAACGTTTGTCACGCTCTGCCGGGCGGCAGGGGTACCGGCGCGATGGCAGTCGGGTTGGCAAACCAAACCGGGCGATTGGAACATGCACGATTGGTCGGAGATGTACATCGAACCGTGGGGCTGGTTGCCGGTGGATGCGTCTTATGGCATGCAGCAGCACGAAGATCCGAGGGTGCAGGAATTCTTGTGCGGGCGGATGGATCCGTACCGGTTGATTGTGAATCTCGACTACGGCCGAGAATTGTCGCCACCGAAAACGAGTTTCCGCAGCGAGCCCAACGATTTTCAGCGCGGCGAAGTGGAGATCGACGGCCACAATCTTTATTTCGACGAGTGGCGGTGGTCGTTCAACTTCGAGGTCGAACCTGCCGGCGCAACAAAGTAGCCCCCGGCTCCGCCGGGGGATGGATCAATGGATCGTGCCTAGAATTAACGGCGTCGGAAACCAACTCCACAACAACCTGCGAGTAATAGCAACGCGGTTGAAGGTTCGGGCACCTGGACGCGGACGACAAATTGGTCAATGGTTGCCGCTTGCACGCCACCACTGATGGTTTCGAACACTTCGTTACCTGCGGCGAGGATTTCGACGGGAATTGTCGTGAGATCGGGGATCGTGCCGGTGGCAATTTCCGAGGCGAAGTTCCAGGTGGGATCTCCCAGCGGATCGAGACCAATGTTTGAAGGGCTCGTGATTTGGCCGACACCGAAAACGTAGGGCGAAGCCTGACCATAAACAAACTCTACAAAGTCAGGTCCATTGGGGTCGGCAAACGTACCGATTGTAAATATATCAGCACCGATGTTGGGATTGACGCTGCCGGCGGCTGGAATGGTACCGTCTTCAAAGCGTGTCACCAAACCGACGATGCCATCGGAGAGGGGCGTATCGGTGATGGCAACAAGTTGCCAGGAGCCGCCCTGGGTGGGGTCGGAGAAATCGTTGGGGAAAACATTTAGCGAGACATCGACGTCTGCCAGTGCGGGGGATGATGCTACTGCGAGAAGTGCAGCGATGAGAATGGATAGAATGTGTGTCCGATTCATGAGTCGTTCCTTTCAGACTAACGTCTGAGTTAGTGATAGAGCCCCTCAAATACACGCTGGCAGCCCTGAGCGATTTAAACTGCCTGTCTTGCGGCCCGCATTGTAGCCGCGAGGTGCCGCCAATGGCAATTCTTTCAGTGATTACAGCCTATTTTCGCAAGTACTTCGCGCTAGACGCTGTCTGATGGTCTCGCACGGAAACCAAGCAATCGCTCTTCATCTTGGCTGAGCCGACTCTGTAGAATGACGACCGGAACAACTAGCAGAGGAGGGTCACGATGGCCAGCGGAAAGAGAGTGGATTTCTTATTTGTTTGCTGCGCGATGGCGGCGATTTCTTTTTTGGCAGTGCCCACTTGGGCGGTTGAGTTCTATGTCGATCCCAATGGCAGCAACGGCGCCACCGGTTCGGCTAGTGCGCCTTGGCAAACCTTGCAACACGCGGCAACGCAGGTGGGACCGGGAGATCGGGTTGTTGTACGGGCAGGCAACTACACCGGCTTTCATCTCACCACCAGTGGGACGCCAAGTAACCCCATTGAGTTTTTCGCCGAGCCTGGCGTGCTGGTGGTTCAGCAGAATGCATCGACTCCCGATGGGATCAACCTCGAAGGGACGTCGCACGTGATTGTCGACGGCTTTAACGTGAGCAATATGCCACGAGCGGGAATTCGTGCCGTGGGCGGTGGGGCGGGCAATCACAGCGAGCATGTGACCATTCGCAATGTGTGGGCGGTCGATAATTTTCGCTGGGGCATTTTTACCGGGTTCGTCGACGATCTACTGATCGAAAACAATCGCACCACTGGGGCCGACGACGAGCACGGCATTTATGTTTCCAACAGTGGTGATCGCCCCGTGATTCGTGGCAACGAGATTTGGAACAACAATGCCAATGGCATTCACATGAATGGCGACGCGAGCTTGGGTGGCGATGGTGTGATTAGCGGGGCGCTTGTTGAGGGCAACGTGATCTACGACAACGGCGTTGGCGGCGGCAGCGGCATCAACATGGATGGCGTGGTCGACTCGCGGATTCAAAATAATCTGATTTACGACACGCACGCGAGTGGCATTTCGCTCTATCAAATCGACGGCGGGGCACCCTCGACTGGCAATGTCGTGGTGAACAACACCGTGCACGTTGCCAGCGATGGCCGTTGGGCGCTGAACATCCGAGATGGCGCGACCGGCAATACCATCTATAACAATTTTCTCTTGAACGAACATTCATTTCGCGGAGCGCTCGATATTTCGCCCGACAGCCTGACGGGACTCACCAGCGACTACAACATTGTGATTTCTCGGTTTACTGCGGACGATGCTTCGTCCGTGCTTTCGCTCAATCAGTGGCAGTCGTTTTCTGGGCAGGACAGCAACTCGCAAGTGGGCGATCCGAATCAATTGTTTTTTGATTGGACCACCGGCGACTACGATTTGACGGCCACTTCGCTGGGGCTCGATGCAGGTACCTCGACGGCGGCGCCTGCGATCGATTTGGAAGGCAAGCCGCGACCGGTGGGGGCGGGGTTTGATGTGGGTGCGATTGAGCGCGGGTTATTCTCTGCCGACTTCGATACCGATGGCGATGTGGACGGTGATGACCTGACGCGCTGGGAGACTTCGTACGCTGTCGACGACTTAGCGGACGCGGACGATGATAGTGACAGCGACGGGCTCGATTTTCTCGCTTGGCAAACGCAATACACGGGCCCATTGGGAGCCGTGTCGTCCCCGACCACGGCAGTGCCAGAACCGGGTGGTGCGGTGCTGATCTCGCTGGCGGTGGTTCTCTTGATGAACCACAAAGGCACGAAGGACCAAGAAAAAAACAGTCGGGATGACGGGATGACGGGATGGGCAGGATCAACAGGATGATTATTGTTCCTTCTTTCTTATCCCGTAAATCTGGCTCATCTTGTAATCCTGTCTAAATTTCTTGCTTCTGTGTGGAGATTCCGCGACAATGCGGCATTGCCTGCTTGAAGCACATTCTTCCGTTCTGTTTCGTGGGTTCAGACGGAGCGGTAAGAGCAACCATTGACGGGGGATGTCGTGAGAAATCTCATGCGTTGGGGGAGCAGTTTTGTGGTCGTGCTCGTGGCGTTTTTCGCGATGAGCCTTTCTGCCACAGGCCAGACGATCATCGACTGGACCGGTCTCGGGGCAAACGACCTGTACAATAATACTGACAATTGGGCAGGCAATAACGAACCGGGAAACGTCAACGAGAGCGCCCGGTTCAACCTGGCGGGAACATTCAACGTGGAGATGCCGGGACTGGTTGACCGTACGGTGAGCGACTTATTCGTACTCGACGGCACCATCAGCTTTGCCAGTAGCGCGTTCATTTTCATTCACACTTACACAGTGGACGACGATGCTTTCATCGACACCGATTTGACGATCGAAAACACCAACGGCGGTGACTTCGCGATGGTGGTGAACAGCGACTTAAGTATTCGGTCGGATGGATCTCTGACGATTCAAGACTCGACGAGTGTAAGCACAGGCAATCTGTTTGCCGGCAGATCTTCGAGCGGTGACGGGACGGTGATCGTAGATGGGTTCGGTTCGGTGCTGGATGTTTCTAACTCCACGATTCTCGGCTCCGTAGGCAACACGGGGACGCTGACCTTCCAAAATGGCTCGACGTTTAACGATCTCGATGGCACGATTACGCTTGTAGCTGGTAGCAGTGTGGGCAGCACGGGACGGATGAATGTGCTCTCCGGCTCGACGGTCAATACCGCCAGCATTCGCGTCGGCTCGCTTTCGACTTCGGCCTCGGCAGTGCAGGAAGCAACGCTGACGGTGAACGGCACCGATTCGAGGATTACTCAGACTGGCGCCTCGGCGCTCACTATCGGCGACGCGACGAATCCCAATGTCGATTCTGAGGTTGTCGTGTCCGCTGGCGGTGTGTTCAACACCGGCACTGGTGCCACGCTGATCCAAAATACTGGTGCCCTCACAATCACCGACGGTACATTCAACGCCAACGGCACGATGACGATGACCGCCGGGACGACCCTCACGCTCGATGGCGGTGCGCTCAATGCCAATGCCGGCCTCGATAACACGGCCGAGGGTCAGCTCACTTTCCGCGATGGCACGCTTACGGTAACGGGCGGCGCTTACACACCCAACTCCGGTGACGCGACCGATGATTATGTGGTCGATGGCTTGACGCTGACCGACCTGCCTCACCTTGTGCTGGGTAGTGGCGCGACGCTCGACGTAGGCCGAGACCTGACGGTTGGCTTCGACGACCGCGGAAGGGTGACCGTACAGGACGGCGCGTCGATGACCAATGAGGACGCGTTCATCGGGCTGGTGGGCAGTTCGATCGGTTCGGACGTGACCGTCACGGGCGACAACTCGACTTGGGACAGTTCGGGGACGGTGCTTGTGGGGCTGAATGGTTCGGGCACGATGAACGTCGAGTCGGAAGGGTCGGCGAGCAGCGCGTTTGGCGTCATCGGAGAAGTGGCCGGCGCGGTTGGCGTCGCCACGGTAACTGGCACCGACTCGACGTGGCAAGTGACCAACGATTTGATCACCGGAAACTTCGGCGACGGTACGCTCAACATCGAGGCGGGTGGATCGGTGACGAGCGCGCGGGGTTTTATCGCTTCGTCTTCTGGATCGGACGGCGACGTCACGCTCACCGGTACTGGCTCATCGCTGTTCCATTCCGGTGACTTGTACGTTGGAGGCAATGATTTGAGTGCCGAGGGAACTGGAACCCTGACGATCAACGACGAGACCGTCGCCAGCGCAGGCGGCGACACGATTATCTGGACGAACGGCCTGATAGATATCTCGACCTTAGGTGCGTTTAACGCCAATGGATCGGTCGACGTCGACGGCGGCACGCTCCAAGTGGGACCCAGTGTCGTAGGTGATGAGTTCAATCTGGCCAGCGGCGAGACACTGACCGCGACCAATGGGGGCGTGGTCCAGTTTGACGGCGTTTATGACATCGATGGCAACACCACGTTTATGATCGAGTCTGGCGCCAGCCTCACCGCCGCCGATCTCGACATCGCGAATATCTTGGATCCCGGCTCCGGAACGCTTGTAGTGACGGGCGCTGGTTCTAGCGTCGACGGGTCGGCCGGCTTTAGCAACTGGGGAAACAACAATAACACCGCCACCATCACGCTTAGTGACCAGGCCACAGGCACCTTCGGCGGCATCGACCTAGCCAATTCTAGCGACCCGAACACGGTGGCCAATCTCTCGGTCCGCAACGACGGCTCTGGCGGCGCCACACTGAACACGGACAGCATCGACATTGCCAGTGTGGCGGGAAGCGGCGCAACTGGCACAATCACCATCGACGGCACCGATTCGACGCTCACCCAGACTGGTGCCTCGGCGCTTGAGATCGGTAGCACTTCCGGCACGGGCTCCGCCACTGTCGACATTCAAAACGGTGGTACATTCACTACCGGTACTGGCACAACGACGATTAACGCCACAGGAGCGGTGAACATTGGGCTCACTGGGGGCGGCACTTTCAACGCCAACGGGCCGGTCCAAGTCATTGGTGGGCAACTCACGGTGGAAGATGATTTTAACGACATTTTTGATCTGGCCAGTGGTCAAACACTTACCGCCAGTAGCGACGCCCAGGTAGATTTTGGTGCCTACAATATCAATGAAGGCACGACCGTGGAGATCAACAGCGGAGCTGATCTGTCGGCGCTGACTCTCAATGTCGGGGCAAGTACCGGCAGTGGAACATTGGTTGTTGATGGTTTGGGCTCCAGCGTTACATCCGACTTTGCCGGCACTTGGGCTACCTCTGGTCATACGGCCGACGTCACGTTTCGCCAGCAAGCGACCGGTGACCTCAACGGTGTGCTGATGGCAAACTCCACCGCAGCCGGAACAACGGCGACGTTGGCTATCGAGTCGGGCGCGACGGTCACTGCTACTGGAATCCAAATGGCAAATTTCGGCGGCGCAACCACAACGGCAATGGTCACCATCGATGGCGTCGGATCCTCACTCACGCTGACCAGCACCGGCTCACTGGATATTGGCCATGCGTCGCTAGGCTCGGCCACCGTCAATGTCCAAAACGATGGAACGTTAATTCTTGAAGATGGGATCGCCACAATCAACGCCACCGGCACCATTAATCTCAGTGGCGGTACTCTCGACGCCGCAACGATCGAACATACCGACGGCGGGGTGTTCAACTTCACCGGTGGCACGTTGCATGTCGAGACATTCGACGGCGATTTGACCAACCAGGGGGGCACGCTGGCGCCAGGAACTTCGCCCGGCACGACCGACGTCACGGGTAGCTACGACCAGCAGTCGGGTACGTTGGAAATCGAAATCGGAGGTACAGGAGCGGGTGATTTCGACGTGCTCGATGTCACCGGCTCCGCGACGCTGGCCGGGATGTTGGACGTGCAATTGATTGATCTGGGTGGGGGTACCTACTCGCCCCTGGCTGGCGACTCGTTTGAGATTCTCACCTCTGGCACGCTCAGCGGCACGTTCTCTGGCGGAACATCGCTACCCACACTTACGGGGCTCTTGCAGTGGAACGTCAACTACGACACCGTCGGCAATCGTGTCTTACTAGAAGTTTCAACACCATTGTCAGCCGACTTCGATGGCGATGGTGATGTGGATAACGACGATTTAGGACTTTGGGAAAACGCCTACGCCAGCACCGACATCGGCGACGCCAACGATGACGGACGCAGCGACGGACTCGACTTTCTCATTTGGCAGGAGCAGTTTGGCTTGGGAGGGGCAAGTCCGCTTACCGCATCGGTGAGTAGCGTTCCCGAGCCGAGTGGACTGGTGCTGTGTGCCTTGGCGGCAATCATGTCATTTCGAGCAAAGCAAGAAGTCTAACGAGATCCCTCGGCAGGGCTCTGGCCAAATTTCTTGCATTCGCTTCGTCACTCGACGATAATGCCCCCCTCGAAAACAATACCCCGTTGCCTGTCTAGAAGCCCTTGCCTTACCAGAAATGTAATCTCCTCGGAAGAGACCATTCTGAACTGCATCTTGGACTGAGGTAGATTGCTATGAAGTGTCTGCTGTGGTTGGTTTGTTGGGTAACTCTCTTTGGGAACACTGCCCATGCGGCGGTCATTGAGTGGGAAGACCCTGTCTCGGGGGATTTCGACAATTCCGCCAACTGGGATCCAAACACAGTGCCCGGCGCGGCGGACGACGCGGTGTTCAACGAAGCAGGCACGTACAACGTCACCTTCACGCAAGATGAGTTTAGCCAGGAACTAATCGTCTCCGCAGGCAGTGTCAGTTTTCTGAGCGACTCCGCTGCGAACTGGGCCTACACCATCTCGACCGATGGCGATGATGTCGACGAGGATGTTGAGATCGATGGCACACTCGTCGTTGGCGCAACCGGTACACCTGTGCAACTGGGTGGTGCCGATGCGATTCTCGCCGTGGGAACAGCGTCGTCCAGCTCGGTTGGAGAGTTGACCGTCAGTGGCGACGGCTCGGCACTAACGATGCTGGGAACCAGCCGAGCCCATCCCATCGGCGGACGCGGGGGTCAGGGAACTTTGACGCTCCAAAACAGCGGAGTTGCCGAGTTTGGAGACGCCACGCTCGACATCGGCGTGTCTAGTTTCAATGCAACGCAGGGCTTCCTCACGATTCAGTCCGGCGGTCGCCTCTTCACGAATGATCTGAACATTGCCACCAATACCACCGGTGCCGTAGGCATGGCAACCATCGATGGTGCGGCGTCCGATGCGACCATCGCCGATCAGGCAATCGTCGGCAGTTCTTCCGGAGGTGCAGGCAGTTTGACTATCACCGGTGACGGAACGCTCAACGTCGGTGGCACCACCACGATCAACGCCACCGGGACGGTCAACGCCGGCCTCACGGGCGAAGGCACGTTTAACGCCAGCGGCCCGGTCAACGTTGACGGCGGCACGCTCAACGTCGGCGACGCGGACGAATTTCAGTTGGCTGGGGGGCAGGTACTCAATGCTTCCAACGACGGGCAGGTTGTGTTTAGTAACTCCTACTCGATCAACAACACAACATTCGAGTTCAACAGCGGCGCTGACCTTGATGTTGGAAATAACCTCGACGTAGGGTTTAACAGCGACGGCACTTTGCTGGCCGAAGGAATCGGCAGCACTGTCACGGCAACGGGTTCTAGTTTTATTGGCGGCAACGGCGCCTCCGGCGATGTCACGTTTCGTGACCAGGCGATCGGAAATTTGCGCGACATCGACATAGCCGATACTCTAAACAACGCCACAGTCGGCAACCTGTCAGTTCGAAATGACGGCACCTTCGGCGCAGCCCTGAACACGGAAAGTATTTTTATCAGCACCAACGGCGGTGGGGATACCGGCACGGTCACCGTCGACGGCTTCGGCTCGACGCTCACCCAAACCGGTGCGGCGATACTCGCCGTCGGTAGTGCCACCGGCAGCGGCTCGGCTACGATCAACGTGCAAAACGGCGGCACATTCACCACCGGAACGGGGGCGACCGGGATCAATGCCACGGGGACGATCAACGTCGGTCTCTCGGGCCAGGGCACGTTCAACGCGAACGGCCCGGTCATCATCAACGGTGGCACGCTCAATATCGACGGCGGAACCGATTTCCAGTTGGCTACAGGGCAGACCCTTACTGCCTCCAACGGCGGACAGGCTAACTTTGGCTTCTACCTCATCGAAGATGGCACAACATTCGATATCAACAGCACCGCCGTTCTTACGGTGGACGCACTTGGCATCGGCTTGAGTGGAGGAGATGGAACGCTCGTCGTCGACGGGGCCGGCTCCTCCGTCACGGTCACGAATAGCTCCAGTATGGGCTCCGCCGGCAACACCGCAGATGTCACGATTCGCAATCAGGCCAGCGGCATTTTTCGCGGAACTTCTATCGCGGGTTCAACCGTTAGTGGCACGACCGGTAACCTGACGGTCGAGACGGGTGCAGCGGTCACCACGGACAACCTGAGCATCGCCACGTCAGGCGGCGACGCCACCGCCACGATCACCATCAACGGCGCCGGTTCGACGCTCACCCAAACCGGGGCGTCGTTGCTCACCCTCGGCAGCAACAACGGAACCGGCACGGCAAGAATCAACGTGCAAAACGGCGGCACACTGACCACCGGCACGGGCACCACCCGAGTGTTCGCCACCGGCAGGGTCAGCCTCAGCGGCGGTGCCCTGAACGCCACCACCATCGAACACACCTCCGGCGGGTTGTTCAGCTTCACCGGCGGCACGCTGAGTGTCGAAACGTTCGACGGCGACCTGACCAACCAGGGTGGCACGCTCTCCCCCGGCGCTTCGCCCGGTAGCACCACGATTATCGGAGATTACATCCAGCAAACCGGGGCCGCACTGGAGATCGAGATTGGCGGCGACCTGCAGGGCACGGAGTTCGACTTTGTGAACGTCACCGGCATGGCAAACATCGACGGCGACTTGCAGCTCGCGCTGATCAACGGCTTCACACCCGACGCGACCGACGAGTTCATCATTCTCTCGTCAGACGTGCTTGTTGGCGGATTCGACAACGTTGTCAACGGTGGTCGGCTCGACATCGCCAGTGGTTTGGGATCGTTCGAAGTGACGCTTGACTTCCCCAACGACTTGATCATGCTGAGCAACTATCTAGCCGAGTTCACCGCCGACTTCGACGAAGACGGCGATGTGGACAACGCCGACTTGGGTCTGTGGGAAGCGGCTTACGGAAGCACTGATGTCGGCGATGCCAACGATGACGGACGCAGCGACGGGCTCGATTTTCTCATTTGGCAGGAGCAATACACCGGCACCTTGGGGGGGATTGCGGTAGTGGCCGTCGTGCCGGAGCCAGGGGGAATCGTAAGCTGTTTCACACTGTTGACTTCCAGCTGGCTGTTACGGCCCCGAAAGCGTGCCAGACGCTAAAAATTGTTGCGTTTGTCAAAGGATGGCTTAACAATAGTTGGTAGCTAGACTTTCAGCATTGCTTCGACTGATCGATCTTTGGGGAGGTGTCAGATGCGAATGCGCTCTGCGATATTCTCTGGGCTGTTCTCTGCACTGGTTGCCATGTTGTCTTTCCAGGGCGTTCTTCTTTTCTGCACAACAGCTCACGCTGTCGACAGGACTTGGGATGACGGCGATCCCAACAACAGTTTTTGGGATTCCAGTGCCAACTGGTCGGATGACACGCAACCAGGCCCAGCCGATAAGGCGATCGTCGGCGGCAATCCTGAGGTAAACACGCTGGAAATTTTTGGCGATCTGGAAAACAGCGGCACGATTGATATCACGACGGGCACCCTGCAGCCCACTGGTTCCAGCATAGTGAACGATGGAACAATCAACGTGGGCGACGGAACTGCGATTCCCTCCGGTTTCAATCCTGGAAACCTGTCGACCATTTCAGGTACCGGGGAAGTAGTCCTCCTCAACAGTGACAACCTGGTTGGTTCGAAAGCCGTGGTCACGGGGGGCTCGAATGCCGGCGTTCCAGTGACCAACGGGGTGGGGCACACGATTCGCGGCGAAGGCACCATCCAACTGCACTGGATCAACAACGGTGTGTTCCAAGCAGAAGAGACGTCAGGAGATTCGTCGGCAAAGTTCATCATGGATAACATGTCCTTCATCAACAACGGACAATTACGCACTTCGCCTGGTGCTTCGATCACGATGAACAACGTTGCCTACTCGCAAGGCGTCGGAGGGCAGTTGATCGCCGATACGGACAATATGTTTTTCAGCGGAGTGAATACGGTGCTCGCGGGAGGATCGCTGGAGACGGTCGGGGGTGGTTCGTTCAATCAGATGAATGTGAATTCGGCTACCACCTTGTCCGGCATTACGCTCAATGCTCCCTTCAACGCGATTATGACTGCCGGGTCTGGCGATCTTGTTGGGACAAGTGCAGGTATCATTAACAACTCAGTGATTACGCTCGATGGACAGGGTGGGGGTGTTGCCGAGTTGCGATTCAGCTCTCCCGGAACTATTGACGGCAGTGGAGAAGTTCTCCTTGACGGAGAGACCTCTCGATCCGTGGTCACCGCCAATGTTCAATTAACCAATGGTTCCAGTCACACGATCCGAGGAGCAGGTACGCTCAATGGAATCAATTTCGTCAACGACGGGACAATTCTCGCACAGGCGCTTACCGAATCGGTGTTGTCTCAAAATTCCACCATGACGAACAACGGATTGATGCGGGCAGATTCAGGTGCGACGCTACTTTTCCAATCGAGCAACTCGACCACCACCCAAGGTTCCTCGGGGGTGATTGAAGCCGCCGATGGCGGAGCGGTCGAATTGCGAACCACGTCAATTACCGGTGGTAGTCTCACGACCACGGGCAGCGGTGCCATTACGGTCGTGACGCAAGACCCTGTGCTGCGCGATCTTACTATTACCACTGGAAGTGTCGTCAACATCCCCGCAGGTTTGAGAATGAATTTGGCAGGGTCGGGGATCACTAACAATGGCACCATCACCGTGAATAGCACCAGTGTCAATACTGTATCAACCTTGGAATACGACAGCAGTCTCACACTGGATGGTACAGGTGAGATTGTGGTGAACACCGTCGGCAATCAAATCGCACGTATCCGTGGCGGTACCGTTAACGGCGTACTGACTCAGGCTGCCGGGCATACCATCCGCGGCGACGGTTGGCTCATTGGCAGTGTGGTGAACAACGGACGAATCGAAGGTGATTCACCAGCCGAGCCGATTAGAGTTTTCAGCACACTCACAGGAACTGGCACTCTGAAGAATGTCGTGATCGATGGCAGCTTTTCGATCGATTTCGGAATTCACTCTCCGGGAGATAGCACGACGATCGCCGACATTGAGGGCAGCTACGACGTGGTGAATCTTGGCCGAGTGGCCCTCGAAATTGGCGGGCTCACACCAGGAACGGAGCACGACCAACTCGATGGCTCGGGCGATCCCAATTCGGCGTTTACCCTGGGCGGCACGCTCGATGTGTTGGCGCTCGACACGGGTGGGTACACGCCGACGGCGGGGGATCGGTTTACGATTATCCAATCTTCCAATGCCATCAGTGGCACATTTGCCTCGGTGAACTTTCCCGACGCTCTGGGCGGGAGATTTGTCACTTGGGACCCGGTTGACTATTTAACCGACCCCAACGCGGTGAGCCTAGAAATCGCGACCGTCGACTTTTTCGATGCCGACTTCGATGAAGACGGCGACGTCGATAACGACGACCTAGGTCTGTGGGAAGCGGCGTATGCCAGCACAGCGGTTGGCGACGCCAACAACGATGGGCGCAGCGATGGCCTGGACTTCCTGATTTGGCAGGAGCAATTCGGATTGGGCGTGCCGACGCCTTTGGTGGCAGCAGCGACTAACGTGCCGGAGCCGAACTGGGTGGTGTTGGTTTCAATAGCGTTGATTCTCTGTTTGAATCGTCGGGGATTGTTTAGACAGAGTGACAGCTGCAGGGTGGACCACAGCGCAGCGATTGCCCACCGTTTGATGAGATTCTAACCAGCTAGAATTTGTGGGCTGCCGCTTCGCTTTAGCCCAGCCTACGAACTTACCAGTGAGCCATTACCCAGAAGTAAAAAACTAGTGTTCCACCTTACCGATTGATATAGTAGAGAGCATCGATGATCGCGGAACGGTGTCTCTTTTTGAATGTCAGCTAGAAGTACGGTAAGGACTCTCTTGTGCAGCGGTACATCACGATTTACCAAATCTTTTGCATTGGAATAGTCCTCTGCGGGGGTTCTCTGGCTGGGGCGACCATTACGATTGATCCGAATTCCACTGGAGCCGCGGACGTGTGGTCTGGTTCTTCGTCGAATGCGGTATTATTGACCAATCCTGTGGTCGACCCTCTGGTTACCAATCTTATGCGGATTGGGCGTAGTGGTGTGGGAGCGTTGTCAGTCACCTCCGGCTCTCAGGTGGATAGCAATCAGACATGGATTGGTGTGGACCTGGGTTCCCAGGGTAGCTTGTTATTGGACGGAACCGGAACCCAATGGTCCGGGGGAGCTGATTTTCGAGTGGGCATGAGGGGACAAGGGATTGTAGAAGTCACGGGGAGCGCGAACTTGCAGACTGGTCAGGGCTGGATTGGCTCGGGTAGTGGTACAGCAATGAGCAATGGCACGGTCCATGTGTCGGGCGCTGGTTCTCGGTGGGATTCAAGCCAGATCTTCTTTCGTGTCGGGGACATCTATAGCGGCACTGAAGGAAGTCTGCATATCAGCGATGGAGGGGCTGTCGAAATCAACACTGCGGGCGGCACGGTTACCGCCGACAGCCAGTTTGCAAAGAACATTTACCGAACGGGTACCGTAAGCGTGGACGGTGCCGGTTCGACCCTCAAGAAAACGGGTGCGATGCTCGTGACGCTGGGGACCGTTTGGCAAAACAGCTTGAGCGTTTCCAATGGGGGCCTCGTAGAAGTCGTCGGTGATCTGATCATTGAAGAATCTAGTGGTGCCACTAGCCAAGTAAGTCTCAATTCAGGAACGATCGATGCGCACGGCTTATGGTTTGATCCAAACAGATTTACCGGTTCGGGAACGGCAAACATCACCGGGGCTGTGGTAGATAGCAATCTTACGTTCAACTCAACCCAAGGTCCTCAGCAACAGTGGACGTTCAATAGTCACCCCGGGCAGAACGTGGTGGTGAATCTCGACCATACACAGCCGGGACCTTTAGGTGTGGGTCACGATGGCGTCGGAACGATGACCATCTCTGAAGGGCGTCAGCTAGTGACCGACGGACAGGCTATGCTGGGCAATAACGTTGGTTCCATGGGGACCGCAACGATTGATGGCATCGGTACCAAGTGGCAGATCAATGACAACCTCGACGTGGGAAATCGTGGCGTGGGTCGGCTGCTGATTGAAAACAGCGCCGTGGTGGAAGTTGCCAGCGAAGTGTTGGTGACTCGCGAGAGCAGTGCGGTAGGAAGCGAAATTCATTTCGGCAATGGCACACTGGATGCGGGCAGTCTGTTTGCCTCACGGCACGACCTCACAGGAACAGGAACTATCAATGCACTAGGATTGGTTACTGACATCGACTTGGTCTTCGATCAGACCTCCGGCACAACGCAGCAGATTGTTTTAAACAGCGATCCGAATCAAAACGTCACGGTCAATCTACAACTATCTTCCAGTCAACCTTTGGGGGCGGGGTACCGGGGCTCGAGCACGCTTCACATTGCCGATGCACAGCAGATAGCGAGCACGGATGCTTACCTCGGATTTGGGACCGGGGGACAAGGTGATGCAACGGTAACCGGCAGCGGATCGGCTTGGAATATCTCGCGCGGCCTGGAGATCGGAAGTCTCAATTCCGGAGCAACTGGACAGCTAATCGTGGAAGCGGGAGCTAAGGTTGTCGTTTCTGACGAAGTAGAATTGGTAAATACATCCATGCTGGAAGTGAGCGACCCCAACTCGATTTTGAGGTCGGACAGCTTCTTTGCTTCTTTCGGTGCCTCGCTCGAGGTGAATTCGGGCGGAGCTGTTGAGACTCCGACGCTCTTAGTTGATAGTTCAGCTGTGCAAATCCAAGGAATCGGATCTCGGCTCCTGACATCTAATGTGGAGCTCTTTAATAGTACGCTCACGATCGACAGCGGCGGTAATCTGGAAATCGCCTTTGGTAGGCTTCGGGTCGAAAGTGGCAGCACATTGAACTTGCTGGGCGGTGTTCTCGATATGGGTGGAGGAGATATTGATCTTTCCTCGCAGTTTGTGTTTTCCGGAGGGACGCTTAAGAATGTAGGCGAATTCAGCGGAGACTTAACCCAAACAGGCGGCGTGTTGGAACTGCGAGCCGATCAAATGCCAACGGAAATCAGCGGAGACTATTCCCTTTCGGGTGGCGGGACACTCAAGTTGAATTTAAACGGCGCCGAGCCTTTTGATCCGCCCATCTTTGATGTAGATGGGTCGATCACACTTGATAGTGCCAAGCTGGACGTGTCGTTGGGCGACCCAGGCGACCCAAATTACGTGCCTCCCGCGAATGCGTATTTCAATCTGTTCACCAACTCTTTGGATACGCTCTCGGGCGAGTTCGATGAAGTCACATTGCCAGAGTTGCCAGCCGAGTTGCGTTGGAATCTGGTCTACGAGACAAACCCAAGTCAGCCGAACATTTTGTTGGGCGTCGTCCCAGCGATCGCGGCCGATTTCAATGCCGATGGCATGGTTGATCTTGCAGACCGCAGCGTTTGGCAGTCGACTTACGGAAACAGTCAGTTGCACCCGTTCCAAAGTGGCGACGCCAACGGCGACGGGCGCAGCGACGGGCTCGATTTTCTCATCTGGCAGCAGCAGTTTGGCATGAGCGTTTCGTCGCTGGTGGCGACAGTGAATACCGTGCCGGAGCCTAGTGGGTCGGCGTTGGTTTTGATGGCCCTAGTTTTCTATTCGAGACGCAGAGCGCGCGAAGATGCGGTGAAAAGAGTTTAGGCATGTGCTCTGCGAATGGCAGAAACTACTGGATCGATTTCAAGGTGCCAGGGAACAACGCGGACTCGCACCCCAATAGACTCAAGTCACACCATAGGCCAGCATTGCCTTCGCCACTTTTTGGAAGCCCGCCAGATTGGCCCCGTCCACGTAGTTGAAGTGATTCTCGCTTCCGCTAGCTTCTGTGCACCGCTGATGGATGTCGCTCATGATAGAGCGTAATCGTTGATCTACTTCTTCCCGCGACCAACTAATACGCATGGCATTTTGGCTCTGTTCCAGGCCACTCACCGCCACGCCTCCGGCGTTGGACGCCTTGCCCGGTGCGTGAAGTACCTTGGACTCTTCGAAAACCTCAGCCGCGGCGGCGGTCGTGGGCATGTTGGCTCCTTCGCAGACGGCAAGAACACCTTGGTCGACTAAGGTTTTAGCAGCTTTATCGTCGAGTTCATTCTGCGTTGCACACGGCATGGCCACGTCGCATTTCAACCCCCAAGGCGCCTCATCCTTGTGAAACGTGACGCCTGCGAACTTGTCTGCCATTTCGGAAATGCGTCCGCGGCGGTTTTCTTTCAAGTCTCGCACAAATTCCCACTGCTCTTCGTTGAGCCCATCCTCGATCTCAACAAAGCCGTCCGAATCGCTTAGCGAAATAACCTTGGCTTCTTTTTCTAGTGCTTTTTCAGCGGCGTAGATCGCTACGTTTCCAGAACCGGAGATGGCTATGCGCTTGCCAGCAATTTCTTCGTCCGCATGGTTCAGCATATTTTCTAAGAAGTAGACGCAACCCCAGCCGGTTGCTTCGGTTCTGACCGCGCTACCCCCGTGAGTTTGTCCTTTGCCAGTCATGACACCCGACCAGCGATTCTCGAGCCGCATATACTGACCGAACATGTAACTGATTTCACGCGAGCCCACACCGATATCTCCAGCGGGGACATCAATGTCTTCCCCGATATGCCGATGCAATTCGGTCATGAGACTCTGACAAAACCGCATGACCTCGCGATCGCTTTTTCCTTTGGGATTGAAATTCGATCCCCCCTTCGCGCCGCCCATTGGCAAACCGGTGAGGCTGTTCTTGAAGATTTGTTCAAAGCCTAGAAACTTGAGGACACTTTGAGTGACCGATGGAGCGAATCGCAAGCCCCCTTTGTAAGGGCCGAGAGCATGGCTGAATTGCACTCGCCAGGCACGATTGGCTCGAATGCAGCCGTCATCGGTTTCCCAGCTAACCCGGAAAATGATAATCCGATCTGGCTCTGTAAGTCGTTCTAAGATTTGCGCTTGCCGAAACTCGTCGTGATCTAGATACCAAGGCATCACCGAGGAGGCGACTTCCTCCACCGCCTGGTGAAATTCTTTTTGATTCGGATTTCGCTTTTTCAGCCCAGCCATGAAATGCTCGAGCTCTTTTTCAACGGCTTGGCTCATAACGGAATTCCTTCGTGTTACGTAGGGTGCGAATTTCTGGGTTAGCATGATTGTCACTTGCCAGTGAAGCGCGGGCAAGTGACTCCGGAAAGTTACCAGATAAATCACAGTGCAGACGCATACTTTGGGCGACTGCTATCAATGGACGAGTCGACGTCCGACCAATAGATGACTGGCGCAGCTTGCATTGTCGCGGTTCATGGACTTTCCACCAAGTGACCGTTTTGGCTTCGTCCAATCTGGAAAAATGTGGAGATCTATTACTATCCAGAATTTGCGATACAATCGCCCCCAGTTTCATTCCTTATCCAGGGAATGATCGATTACCAACAATCTAACTTCACCTATGATGTGGCAACCTTGAATAAGATTCAACCGATTTCGTTTCCTGTAACCTATCTCTGCCAGCTAGCGCTAAGCATAGCCATCCTGTTTGCGGCCGTCTCGACCAACCCATCGTGGGCGGTGGTTCGTGCTTTCGATAACGATGCCAGTGACAATGACTGGTTCAACCCAGCCAACTGGGACCCCAACGGAGGCCCCGATGAGTTCGACGACCTGACTGTTAGTAGCGGCACCCCAACAGCTACCTCTACAGTAACCACAGACTCGGGGGGGTCGATCGCCGTGAGCGGTGCTGGGTCCGTTGCCGACTTTTCTGGAGGGGTGGGGCTGACGCCTGGACTGCAGGTTGGCAACGTAGGTAACGGGAGTTTCACGCTGGACAGCGCCGGTCAAGTGCAGGTGTCGGGGCTTACCTTTCTGGGGGCACAAGCGGGGTCTCGCGGCGAGGTCACGATAAGTGATCCCAACACCACGTGGAGTACGAACTCCACCTTTGTGGTTGGTTTCCGTGGCGAAGGAGATCTTATGCTACTGGACGGTGCCGAACTCTCGAGCAACGGGGGCGGCATAGGTAACCTTGCCACCGCTGTTGGTACTGCGCTGGTGGACGATGCCACTTGGAACAGTACGCAGGTGATCACGGTGGGCTCGACTGGCCAGGGTACGATGACTGTGCAAAATGGTGCGGCGATCACAGCAACCAGGACGGCAATCGGACTGAACTCAAATTCCGTAGGCGAGCTGACTCTCGACGCCTCGACTTGGGACAATAGCGGAGGGCAAGTGACACTTGGAAATTCTGGGACGGGTAATCTCACTATTCGCAATGGTGCTGGAATGACGAACAATGATACCTCCTTTATTGGGATCCAAGCCAATGCTTCCGGCACAGCCACGATCACCGGTGCCGGATCTCTCTGGGATATCACCCCTGACCTGCAGGTTGGATCTAGAAGCCATGGTGAACTTTACGCTCTCAATGGCGGAGTGGTTGCCAGCGGCAGTGGCTTTCTGGGTACCTTCGGCGCGACTTCCAATGGCTTCGCTCGGATCAGCGATCCCAATTCTGCATGGAATATGAGTGGTATTTTCTCGGTCGGTAGGGAAGGCGTGGGTCGACTGGAAATTCTCAATGGTGGCACGGTCACCAACGACAGTGGACAGGTAGGAGAAGACGCCGGCAGCGAAGGAACTGTGGTCGTGGACGGCGCCGGATCATTGTGGAGCATCACCGGGGTCGAAGTCATTGGCGACGACGGCCAGGGGACCGTAATCGTCTCGAATGGCGGCGAAATGTCGGCCGCGTTGATTCTGGTCGAAGAGAATGGCTTGCTGACAGGTGACGGCCAGGTTTCGACCACTTCCAACCTGCAGATTCGCGGTCGGGTGGAGCCCGGGCTCTCAGCAGGCGTTTTATCGATTGGCGGTTCCTACTCACAATTGGGCGGTAGCAGCCTAGCCCTGGAAATTGGTGGCGCAACGGTCGGAACGCAATACGATCAACTGGCAGTGAGCAGCGCGGCCTCGCTGGGCGGCGATCTGGAGATTTCACTACTCGACATCGGGGGCGGTAAATTCTACCCGAGCTCCCTCGACACATTCACTGTCCTCACGGCTTCGATTCTCACCGGTTCGCTCGACAACGTCGCCAATGGTGGGCGTTTATCGACTATCGGCAACTGGGGTTCGTTTCAGGTGAACTACGGTTTGGGCAGTGGTTTCGATCCTAACGCCATCGTTCTTTCCGACTTTCTGGCCAGTGCTGATTTCGATATGGATGGCGACGTGGATAGCGACGACCTCGGTCTGTGGGAAACCGCTTATGCCAGCACGGACGTCGGCGACGCCAATGGTGATGGGCGCAGCGACGGGCTCGATTTTCTCATTTGGCAGCAGCAGTTTGGTTTGGGGGTCGTGCCGTCCCCGGCTGCGGTTAGCGCCGTGCCGGAGGCGGGTTCTGCGGGGTTGTTTTTGCTCGGGTGCGTGGGAATACTGAACTGTAGAACGAGGAGATTCCCATGCCTAAAAAAACAAAATTCATCTGGGCGCTGGTCGCGCTAGCCTGCTGCCTATCGGTGAAGAATTCACAGGCGCAGTCGCCGCCGGATCCTAATTACGTTCGGCAGACCATTTATCCATCGTATGCCGACTTCAAGAGCGATTTGCTTTCTACTGTTGGCATTGCCGACCCCGGGCAGCGGACCGCGGCGCTCAACAGCCTGTGGTCCACTTTGCAAAATGCCGGGCAGGTGCCTTACGCCCAAGACAACCAAGTAGCGTTTCTGTATCGAGGGTCGGCGGGTAGCGTCGCTTGGCCTGGTGATTTTAACGGCTGGAATCCATCTTCCTCCGGTTGGCAGGGGACGCAGTTTGCCGGCACCGACTTGTGGATTTTGGAGAAGACGTTCCCCAGCGATGCGCGGCTCGACTACAAGGTTGTCCGCAGCGGACAATGGATTCTCGACCCGGCAAATTCACTGCAAATGTGGGGCGGTTTCGGACCCAACAGCGAGCTGCGGATGCCGAGCTATGAGTTTCCCCAGGAAACAGTTCGGCAAGCGGGCGTCCCCCAAGGTACCCTGACTGGCAACATAACTACGGCTAGTTCCAATCTGGGCTATGACGTGAACTACCGAGTCTACACGCCCTCCGGATACAACGCCGCGCAGCTGAAGAATTTGCCGGTGGTCTATGTCACCGATGGGCACGAGTATTCCGCCGACCATTTGGGCAGCACCGTTGTGGTGCTCGATAACTTGATTGACCAAGGCCTGCTGCAACCGACGATGGCCGTCTTTATCGATCCGCGCGATCCCTCCAATGGCACCAATCGTCGGGCGGACCAATACACGGGGAACTCGAATTTCGCCAGCTTCGTAGCCGACGAACTCGTGCCGCAGATCGATGCCGGCTACCGCACGTTGGATTCGGCAACCGGTCGAACGATTTTGGGAACATCCCTCGGTGGCGTGAACTCAGCCTACTTTGGGGCGACACGCTCCGATGTGTTTGAGAATATCGCGGTGCAATCGCCTTCGAATTTTTCCAGTATCTTCAATCTGTACGCTTCGCAGTCGCTGCAGAACGAGGTGGATCTCTACGTGACAGCGGGCACTATCGGCGACGGCAGTGGCGGCGTGAACTTTACCAACCTGCTCAATGCGAATGGATACGACTTCACGTTCACGCAACGCAGCGAAGGGCACTCGTGGGGACAATGGCGGGGGCTGCTCGATGATATGCTGATCGATTTAATTGGTGCCGAGCCGATCCAAGGTGCCGACTTCAACGAAGATGGAATCGTGGGTCAGAGCGATCTTACTCGTTGGACTACCAACTACGGCTTGGCCACCGGCGCTACTCATGGCAATGGGGATAGCGATAGCAATCGTCGGATTGACGGCTTCGATTTTCTCGCCTGGCAGACGCAGTACACGGATTCCTTGGGAGCCGGGTCGTCCTCGACCACGGTAGTGCCCGAGCCCACGTCGGTAATGTTGATTTCGATGGGATTGATTCTCTGTTTGAATCGTCGCGGGTTCGTTTAGACAGGATGACAGTCGTAGGGTGGACCTCAGCGCAGCGATGCCCCACCGTTTGATGAGATTCCAACCAGCTAGAATCGGTGGGCTTCCGCTTCGCTTTAGCTCGCCCTACAAAACTGGATGGAAATTGAGGCAGCAAATTTCAACCCGTCTGTCTTACTAAGCCAGCAGTGCCCTCGACTCTTCACTTCCTGCAGACGAGAATCGTGTCGTGAGCGATCTTATTCTCGGTAGTCCGAAAACTCCTGCAGAACTCGATGAGTATTTCGAGTTGCGTTGGCAGGTGTTACGCAAATTTCTCAATCAGCCGCACGGTTCGGAGCGGGACGAGTTTGATGAGCCCGGTGCCAGGGCTTTTCACGTGACGGTGCGTGATGAAACCAGACGACTGTTGGGTGTGGGCCGTTTGCATTTCAACTCTCCTGAGGAATCGCAAATTCGCTACATGGCAGTCGACGAGGCCGCGCAGGGATCGGGCGTCGGCCGAAGCCTAGTGGAACAATTGGAAACGATCGCCCGAGAACAAAATGCTGCGCAGATTGTGCTCAACGCGCGGGAAGCAGTCGTCGGATTCTACGAGCGGTTGGGCTACGAAATTGTTGGTGACGGGCCGACGATGTTTCACGACTTGAAGCACGTGCGGATGAGCAAGGATTTGAATTCGGACGTGTGTAAGCCGGACTGAGGTGTATTCTGTGAAGCAGTTCACCGATTGGGTGTGAAAGTACAGCTTGTCACCAGAAGTTTCTGGTAATCCTGGAGAAGAATTGTTAATTTAGGAAGTCAGTCCACGCTATTGATCCCTGAAGGCTAATGCACTGAAGTTCGATCCAACCAGCAGGAGATTCGAAATGATGTTCCAAAGATTCTTTCTCTTCGCCGTGGCTTTCGTTTCACTTAGTCTTTCTGCGGTCGCATTCGTCGACTACGACGAAAGTGTAGATGGCGATCTCTCCAGTGATCCTGCAAATCCCACACCCGTGGTCTTTACCCAAGGCAGATTCAATCACATCATCAACGGCACCGTGCAAGCGTCCGGCGATACCCGCGACTACCTAACTTTCACAATTGCTCGGGGTCAAATACTGTCACGCTTAGTCCAGCGCGATTACACAGATGTGCTTAGTGGTGGTGGGGGTGATCGAGGGTTTCACGCGATCATCGCAGGTGATTCGAGTCTTATTCCCAGCGGGAGTAACATCGGCAGTTTTCTCGGCAGTAACCATCTCGATCCTCTACCTCCCGGAACCGACATGCTTCCAGCACTTGCAGCCGCTTCGACAGGTGGGTCAGGCTTTTCACTTCCGCTTGGACACGGAACGTACACGTATCACATTCAGCAAACCGGTAACGAACTAACTGCTTACTCGGTCGATTTTCTAATTTCTCCAGAGCCGTCTTCGTTTCTATTGGTTGCCGCAGGAAGTATTCCCTGGATCTTGCGTAGACGTATTTAGAGCTTGGTGAAAGACCTAGGTTCTAGGCTATAGTGCAATTTTTCTGGTCCTGATCACCGTTGTTTTGCTAGCTCTGTCCCTAGTGGGGGCGCCGTATCTGTCTCTGCAACCGATGCAGAATTCGCCCACGGTGTTGGCGCTTGCGCTGTTGCTGGTTTGTGAGCGCAGGCAGTGGCTTTCGAGGGTTTCGTTCGTTTGCCTGGTGGTGTTTTTGTGGCTGCACATTTTGGGTGCCCGCTATATCTATTCGTATGTGCCGTACGACGAGTGGACGGCGGCGGTGTTTGGCAGCAGCATCTCGGAGTGGTTTTCCTGGGAGCGGAATCACTACGATCGGCTCGTGCACTTTGCGTTTGGGGCGCTGTGGGTGGGGCCGATCGCCGAAGTCGCCATGCGCTATGGCCGACTTTCCCGCTGGACGAGCGTTTGTCTGGCGGTAACTGCAATCCTAGGGATTAGCGCGCTGTATGAAATATTCGAATGGGCCATCGCTGTGACGATGGCTCCCGACTACGCCGAAGCTTACAACGGCCAGCAGGGAGATCTGTGGGATCCGCAAAAGGACATGGCACTAGCGTTTGCGGGCAGCGTGGTGGGAGCGTTGTTCCTGTTTCGATCGATCCGAGTAATTCAGGAAGCTGAGGAGTAATTGCAACGCCGTGTTGCAGAGTGAAGGCATTGGGGGCTTCTGCTAGCAATACATTCACCCGCAAAAAATTGCGATTGACGCATCCAGGTGCGTGCGAACATATTGTGTGCGTCTGAACCACGGGGGCGATTGTCCGATCGCCTCCACTCAGAAAAATTCACCGCGTTCTAGTTTGACTAAGGAAGGTTAAAGTCGGCTTGGAGAACTTCTCTCTGCCGCACGCCAAGGATTGGCAATGCTCTGTAATATCCTCAAACTTCTGTGCTTGTTAGGTTGCACCTCTCCCCAGCTTGAACAAAGTTGCGGGTCGGATGCCGATTCGAACCAAGTGGTTCGCTCCGATCAACCTCTGCAGAGCGAGTTTGCCAAGCAAGAGCTCACGTCTCTCCAAAAGCGTCGTCGCCGTCGCAAGCGTTCCAGCCATGTTCTCGGGCTGCGAAAGTTAGTCGGTTGTCGCCTTTATCTCGGCGAGTTTCTTACTCCACAATTTCTCGGTCGAATCGAGACTGCTCGAGACTGGTTGGGCATTTCTGTCGCTCAACCGATTTTCTCTTGCCGTGGGCCACCCGTTGCTTCTGCTTTTCTAGCGAAGAAGTGAATCGGTTGTTTTCCTAGGCAATTCACTAGTACGTTGCGCAGTGCTGCAACGATGCTGGTTTCCAGAGATAATCAAAAAGAGGAGGTTCGAGTCATGCTAGTATTAGGTCGCAAACTTGGAGAAGAGATTAAAATAGCTGGCGATATCACCGTGAAAGTTGTCGGTATCAAAGGCAAGAGTATTCGCCTCGGCATCGATGCCCCCAAACACGTGCGGGTGCTACGGGGCGAGTTGGAAGCCGAGTTCGATTTGCCAATCGATCTGGAGAACTACCAGGCCCACGTCCCAACGAATCGACTGTTGGCAGGTGGATACCTGGAGTATTAGCCAACCTGGGACAGGGCCATGGCTCTGTCGCCAAAGCCAATGAACGTCGCCGCGGCCAGCGCTTAAACAGATTAGCGCTGGCCGCTGGTGTTTCTACGCTTCCACTAGCACGCGTAGAGAATTTTGCGGGATTCAATTACGATATATTTAGTGGCAGTTAGTCGATCTCTGCCCTTGCTATCAGGAATCTCCGAGACGCGGCAATGGCAGCCAGCTTTTCCGATCGCGATTTGCTCTACGGTATTCTGGCCGTGCAGATGGGATTGGTAGAACGCGATGCGCTCGTAGCCGCCGTGCGGGAGAAAACCACTTCCGACGATGAGTCGCTGGGTGAAATCTTGCACCGACAAGGTGCGCTTAGTCAGCAGACCAAGGAGTTAGTCGATGCCCTGGTCCAGCAGCATCTGGAACTCAACGATAACAATCCGGTGCGTAGCCTGGCGACATTGAGCAGCGTTGGTTCGTTGGGCGATGAACTGCAGACGCTCGGGGTGGCGGCGGTCGATGCCAGTCTCGCCCACTTACCCTCGACGGCAACGCGGGTGCCGGACTCGACCCAGGTGGGCCCTTCGTCGGTTTCGAAAGAGTTTCCCTCCGCGGCAGAGCGATTTCGTGTCGTGCGAATGCATGCCAAAGGTGGGATCGGCCAAGTGTCGGTGGCGGTCGACGACGAGCTTTCTCGCGAAGTGGCTCTCAAGGAACTGCAACCGCGTTACGCCGACGATCCCGGTAGTCGCAATCGATTCGTCCTGGAGGCCGAGGTCACCGGCGGGTTGGAGCATCCGGGCGTGGTTCCCGTGTACGGATTGGGGCACTATGCCGATGGGCGACCGTTCTACGCCATGCGTTTCATCCGCGGCGATAGCTTGCAGGATGCCACCGAGACATTTCATCGCACGTTGGGTCGCGACCCCAAGCAAGTCGGTTATGAATTGGAGTTGCGGAAGTTATTGCGGCGATTTATCGACGTGTGCGACGCGCTTGAGTACGCTCATAGTCGTGGGGTACTGCACCGCGACCTGAAGCCCGGCAACATCATGTTGGGTCGCTACGGCGAAACGCTGGTGGTCGATTGGGGGCTGGCCAAGGTTGGAACTGAACATCGAGATTCGGAATTGCGATCTCCGGAATCGACTCTGCAACCCGCCTCCGCCGATGATTCCGCACCGACCAAAATGGGATCGACCATCGGCACACCCGGTTATATGAGCCCCGAACAGGCTGCGGGCGCTATCCATCAGCTAGGTGCCGCGAGCGACGTCTACAGTTTGGGGGCAACGCTCTATCATGTGCTCACCGGCAGGCCGCCATTTGGCGGGGCTGATGTGGGTGTGGTTCTTTCGGCCGTGCAGTCGGGGGCCTTTAAAAAGCCTCGCGAAGTGAATCCACAGATCGCCAAGTCGCTGGAAGCGATTTGCCTGAAAGCGATGGCCCGCCAGCCGCACGAGCGCTATGAGTCGGCCCGCGCATTGGCCGAAGATATTGAGCGTCACCTGGCGGACGAGCCCACGCATGCTCGGCCCGACACCATTGGGCAACGCATCCAGCGTTGGACCCGTCGGCATCGGGGGTTCACGGGAGCCGCCGCGGCCGGATTGCTGTTGGTTGCCGCGGTCTCAGCCTTCGCGTTTTTTGCGGTGAGTGCCGAGCGGGATGAGGCCCGAACCCAGCGCGATCGCGCGGTTGCCTCCGAAGAGCAAGCCAAACAGAGTGCCGAAGAAGCAGTGGCTGCCCGGGCGCTGGCCGAGCAGCAGGAAGCGCGTGCGGCGCGGGTTGCTTACAACAGCACGCTCAGCGAAGCGGGGCGGCTGCTGGGCACCGACCCAATGATGGCCCGTTCGCTGCTGGAAAACGAAGATCGCTGCCCGTCGGCTTTGCGAGATTTTCTGTGGCATGCCATGCACCACCAAACGGTGCGAGAAGAGCGGTCCGTGCCACTGGAGCGCCCGAACAGCTTTGTGATGGCCTATTCTCCTCGGGGGGATCTTCTTGCGCTGGGGGGAGTAACTAATGAGGTGGAACTGCGGGATGCCGAGTCGGGAAAGATCAATGCGATCTTGCAGAGCGGCATGGACGAGGTCGTCGAGTTGCACTTTTCAATGGATGGCAAGAACCTGGCTATGGTTTCCCGACAGGAAGGGTATGAAAAGGAAGTCCCAACTGCATTAGGCACCATGTTCGTCGAAGTCTGGGACCTAACCACGAACCAGCTAAGAATCGAGCGGCAGTACGATCAGCCCTGGCGTGAGACGATTACGGCCAAGGAATCGGGTTTTGTGAATCAAAACCTGACATCCGAAGTCGAGTACGCTCAAAATTACCCGGAATACCTGCGCAACACCTCGCTGCCGGTGGACGAGTATGGGGAGCAGCAAAGCCGCTGGCACCGATTGACCGACCAGGACTTGCAATCGGGTGACGAAACGACAAAGTACTTTTCCCCCGGCGCAGGGACAAAGATACAGGGTACGGTCAAGATTGGGCCGGCTATCGTTGCCTGTTTCTGCGAGACCGAAGCGGGAGGATTTCTTTGGACGTACCACAGCGACACGGAGCAAACCAAGCTCTTTCCACTAGGCTCGGAAGAAGCGGAAATGGATTTGCTCCCTCTGGCAGTGAGTGAGGAGGAGGTAGCCTTTTTTGGCATGAGTGTGGGGGGAATGTTCGAAAACGTCTACTCACTACTAGATATAGAGACGGCGCTGTTTGACGCAGACGTATCCTACTACGAACTCGATCTCGTGCAGGGCACCCAAATACGGGGTGCGGAGTATGGTCGGTTTCGTTCGGGAATGTTCATCGACTATCAGCGCAATCGGTTTGCTGCGCTGGACAAGCAAAAATCTCGGCTGGCCATGTTGCTAGATCGTCGCCCGTTGATTCAGGTGGCCGAATTGGACAACCCCTCGAGAATTCACAGGATTCCCGCTCATCGGGGCGATGTGGTGAATGTCGACTTCTCGCCTGATGGGAAACGGCTGGCTTCGGTCGGATTAGACCAATTCCTGCGATTCTGGAACCTGGACGACATCTGCCAGGACCGTACGGAAACGGTTTCTGCCTTCCATCGTCCGGGACGGGTGCTGCTGGCACCGGAGGCCGATCAGTTCATTTTGCTGGCTGTCGGCCCCGATCCCCCCGAATTTGATCCCAATGCCGAGCAGGCACCAAACGCCAATACAGAGGTTCCCGAAGAGCAACAGACCCCGTTCTTTCAGCTACAGCTAATTGATCTCTCTGAGGGAACTGCACAGGCGACGCACGATTTCTTTAATCCCCCTCAACGCAACATCTCACAGAGATCAGGATTTGCCGGTGCGATTAATATGATTAATGAAGTGGTCGCCAACTCCTTGGCAGGAATGTTTACTTCCCATCCAGTTGGCAACATCGGCACAGAGATCGTCGCTTCTGCTGATGGCAAACAACTGGTTATGGCGACGCACGACAGATTGCTTGCTTTCGACTTGGAAGCGGGCACCGGCGATGAGTTGTGGGGCCCGCTCTACCAAGACCCTCAGCAACGTCAGGATCTGAGCGATATTGCGGTATCGGACGATCTGAAATTTTTTGCGACTCTCAACACCAGGGAAAAGCAAGTTAAGGTCTACGATTTCAAGAGCCGCGAACTGTTCTGGGAATTGCCGCCTCTCGAGGGCGAGCCGATTTCTCTGCAATTTGTGCCATCGAGCCGTGCACTGGCTGTCTTCAGCGAGTCTAAAACGGCCAGCGATCCGGGGCTAACGACGGTGATGGAAACGTGGGACTTGGAGGCCAAATCCTCAAAAAGCGTGGATTTGCCCACACTCGACATCGATGGTTACTGCACGTTTTCTGAGGATGGGCGGCGAGTGGTGGCCTTTAGCAAATTCATCCGGCAAGCGTCGGTTATTGACACCAATTCCGGCGAGACGCTTTCAGAAATCAACCTGGCTAGAAACGAGCCGCTAGGCATGCTCCCAGGAACCGAGCTATTGATGCTGCAGGCTGAGGGGGGGAGATTGCAATTTTGGGACACGGTGCTCGATCAATATCGAACCGAATTGCAGGTGTTTGATGGTGAGTTGGTGAGCGAAGTCGTATTTTCTCGGGACAGGGAAACTCTAGTGATTCTCGGCGTGGAAGGTAGCCTCCGGCTGTTGGGGGCAGATCGTCTGCGGGACGATTTGGCTGATGTGCGGAACTTGATCGAGCGGGCTCCAGAGTTTCCTGATGGGAAGCCAGAGGCTCAATTCAGGGATACAACCGTCGAGCAACTCTTGGAAACGGGAGAGTTCGGGCGGGCCCAGTTACCGGTGATCGAGATTCTCGACGAAATGCCAGAGCTTCCGCCCGCCATCCAGCAACCAGCCGTGTGGCAAAACCACGATGACTCCAACGTGCCTTTCCCGCCAGCACCGGCCCCGCTGCCGCCAGCGCCGGTCATTGACCCGAATGCTTAGGGGTTTGCGGCCAAGGGCGGGGACGCCTTGGCTCGCTGCGCTAGGGTGACGTTAGGGTGAATATTTGCTTCATATATATGTCATATGTATGTCGTGCTGGGGGACGCCGAGGGGTCTTGCCCGCTCTCGATGTTTCGAAGCGGTGGGCATCGTGTGCTCTCGAGCCTGAATGCCTTCAGCCTCGAAGGCTAAGAAATGTGTGTGAAATTAGGGGAACCTTGCTGATAGCGGGGGGTGTCTAAGTTTTGGGCAGGCCTCGATTTGGGAAAAGCGACTTTTGGCCCGAAATTCGCTGTGACCCGCCTTGCGGCTATATCCACGCTGGGTATATTAGTTGATTCGCACAAGTTTCCCCTACCCAGGCTAGCGTAGCTCAATTGGCAGAGCAGCTGATTTGTAATCAGCAGGTTGTGGGTTCAAGTCCCTCCGCTAGCTCGTCATTGAGTCGAAATCGAGTAGCAGCGTAGGGTGGATCGAAGTGCAAATTAGTAAAGGAGATGTGTAGGCCGCTTGCGAGTGGCCTCGATGAAATCTGATACTGAGAAATTTGATACTGAGTGGCGACTGGGTGTTTCCGAGTAACTGCTAAACCCATGGACATCGTTTTAAGAGACGCGGTTTCAAGAAAGACGGTTTCGAGGAACGCAGTTACAAGAATTGCTAAGTGCAAATGGATTGCTCTTTGAGGTAGGACATCTCTCACGCTGGGCCTTAGCAAACGCAGCCAGTAGGCACTTTGACTAAGAAGTAAAGCGTCGGCGAAACGGCAGGGCCCGGGGGGTTACCGAAGCGGTCAAACGGGTCAGACTGTAAATCTGATGGCTCTGCCTTCGCAGGTTCGAATCCTGCACCCCCCAATGAAGAATGTTTGATGTGAGTTGTGAAATTGTAGATCGGTGTGAAGTAGTAGGACCTTGAAGTGAGCTTGTTGGGTGTGAGGTGATTGACAACGTCGGGGGTGCGAGTTCTGACATCATCAATCATACATCTCACATCAACCATCCCCCGCGGGTGTAGCTCAATGGTAGAGCAACAGCCTTCCAAGCTGATGACGAGGGTTCGATTCCCTTCACCCGCTTTGTAAGAGTTGAGAGTCCAGAGCAGAGAGCTAAGAGCCGGAGAAGGTGATGGTAGTATGAAACTCTCGACTCTTGACTCTCAGCTCTTGGCTTTGCTGCTGTAGCTCAGTGGTAGAGCACTTCCTTGGTAAGGAAGAGGTCATGAGTTCAAGTCTCATCAGCAGCTTTTGAGATTACGCCTGACAAACCAATTTTATAGTGACACCAGTTATTGTCTGCGAGTTTTGAAGACAACTCCATTTTTTTGTCTGTGAAACACATTTTACCGAAAGTAGTTAGGGAGAAAAATGGCCAAGGATACCTTTGAATGCACCAAACCTCACGTCAACGTGGGAACCATTGGGCACATTGACCACGGCAAAACAACCACCACCGGCGCGATTCTTGCAGTGCAGGCCACCAAGGGTCTGGCTAAGTTCAAGAGTTACGCGGATATCGCCAAGGGCGGTACGGTACGTGACGAAACCAAAACTGTGACCATTGCGGTTGCGCATGTGGAGTATGAGACCGATACGCGTCACTACGCCCACATCGATTGCCCGGGCCATGCTGACTTTATTAAGAACATGATCACCGGTGCCGCCCAGATGGACGGGGCCATTTTGGTGGTTTCCGCGGCCGATGGCCCGATGCCTCAGACGCGAGAGCACATTTTGCTCGCTCGTCAGGTGGGTGTGCCTAAGATTGTGGTTTACCTGAACAAGTGCGACCTGGTCGACGACGAAGAACTGCTCGAATTGGTCGAGCTCGAGATTCGCGAACTGCTTACCACCTATGGCTTCCCCGGCGACGAGGTGCCTCTGGTGCGTGGTAATTCGAAGGCTGCGATCGAAAATCCAGAAGACGAAGCGGCTGCCAAGCCGATCGGCGAGTTGATGGATGCCATCGATTCCTACATTCCCGAGCCTGTTCGCGAAAACGACAAGCCATTCCTGATGGCTATCGAAGACGTCTTCTCGATCGAAGGTCGTGGTACGGTAGCCACGGGTCGTATCGAGCGAGGTACGGTCAAGACTGGTGAGGAAGTCGAAATCATCGGTTTGACCGAAGCACCCACCAAGACGACATGCACGGGCGTCGAGGCCTTCAACAAGACCATGGACGAAGGTTTTGCTGGTCAGAACGTTGGTTGTTTGCTTCGTGGTGTGAAGCGTGAAGATATCCAGCGTGGTCAAGTGCTGGCCAAGCCGGGCAGCATCACCCCGCATACGAAGTTCGAGGCAGAAGTCTACGTCCTCAGTAAAGAGGAAGGTGGCCGACACACCCCGTTCTTCAGCGGTTATCGTCCCCAGTTTTACTTCCGTACGACCGACGTCACCGGTACTGCCAATCTGATTGGCGATGCCGAGATGTGCATGCCTGGTGATAACACCAAGCTAAGCGTCGAGCTGATGAAGCCAATTGCTATGGACGACGGTGTTCGTTTCGCAATTCGAGAAGGTGGTAAGACCGTTGGTTCGGGCGTTGTCACCAAGATTGTTGAGTAAACTTGAAAGCGGAAAGTGGAGAGCGGAAAGCGGAAAAGTTGGATAGCCGGCACTGGCAATTCCGCTTTCCGCTTTCGGAATTCTGCTTTCTCCCACAGGGGCGTAGCTCAATTGGCAGAGCACTGGTTTCCAAAACCAGGGGTTGTGAGTTCGAGTCCCACCGCCCCTGCCATATAAAGGTTGAGAGCTAAGGGTCGAGAGACTAGGGCCTTAAATCTCCAGTAGTGAGCCGTTTCCTAACCGGTAGCGGAAAACATCGTGGCTGAGTTAATTGCAGGAATGTTTAGCACTTCGCGATACAAGCGAAGTCAGGGCAAGGTTGCCCGTAACGTCACCTTGTATGCCATGGTGGCGATTGTTGCTGCGGGTGCCTGGTTGCTCAGTGCTCGTGGCGATACCGAAATTGAACAATACGTGATCCCCCTAGTGGTCTTGGGAATCGGATGGTGGATTAGCCATCGGATTATCAACTACTCGAAGTTTGCAGACTTTTTGATTTCTGTCGAAGCGGAAATGAACAAGGTCTCCTGGCCCAGTCGGTCGGAACTTTGGCGGGCATCGGTGGTGGTGATCGTGGTGATTTTTTTCCTGGCCGGATTGTTGTTTGTTTACGACATCGTCCTGAAGGGATTCATAGGGTTGTTCATCTAGCGTTGGTCAGTTGCCCACAAGGTAACGCAGCGAAACTAGCGAACGAAACGGGTGTTTTGTGACTGACGACACAAGCAAATTGGCAGACGAAGCAGAAGCCGCCAGCGAAGATGCGGCTGTTGCTGATTCTGCGCCACCTGAAGCTGAGCAAAGCACGGCGTCGGAGCCAGTGGCTGAAACTGCTAGCGACGAATCTGCGGACGCTGGGTCTGCGGGTGACGATGCAGCGGATGAGGCTTCCTCCGGAGAAGCGGAAGAGGCGCTCGACGACGATGTCGAGATCCTTGCCCGACCGACAACCTTTGCTCGGATGACGAAGGAAGTCGACCCCGAAGACCAGAAAAAGCCTTCGGATGAACCGATCGTGATGGATTGGTACATCCTCAAGGTGCAGAGCAACCGCGAGCGATCAGTCGCCGACGCACTGCGGCGGAAGATTGCAATCGAAGGCTTGGACAAGTTCTTCGACGACGTGATGGTGCCGACCGAAAAGGTCACAGAGTTTAAGGCAGGCAAGAAAAAAGTGGTCGAGCGTAAGCTCTATCCGGGTTACATCGTGGTGCATATGCACATCAACGACGACACCTGGTTTGCGGTTCGCGAAACCTCGGGTATAGGCGACTTCACCGGTTCGGCTGGCAAGCCTACGCCAATGTTGCCGCAGGAAGTAGCCCGCATCGTTCAGACAGAGGAAGAAGAGACAGATGAAGCACCTAAGCTGAACATCGCGTTCAAGTTGGGTGACCAGGTCAAGGTGAAGGAAGGCAATTTCGAAAGTTTCGAGGGCGAGGTCAACGCAATCGACGAGCAGAGTGGTCGCATCACGGTGATGATCAATATCTTCGGTCGCAGTACCCCCGTGGAACTCGAATATTGGCAGGTAGAACAAACATAGCGTCCATTCCAAGTCCCCCTCCATTCTTGGGGGAGAGGGATTAGAGATTAAGAAAACGAGACAGTCATGGCAAAACAATTGGTAGGCTCTGCCAAATTTCAAATTCCTGGTGGTCAGGCAACACCTGCTCCTCCGGTAGGTACGGCGCTGGGTAAGTTCGGCGTGAACCTGGGGCAATTTGTGCAGGCTTTTAATGACAAGACCAAAGAAGCCAACGGGATGATGATTCCGGTGATCGTGAATGTGTACAACGATCGCTCGTTTGATTTCGTCACCAAAAGCCCGCCGGCTGCCGTGCTGTTGAAGAAGTCGGCCAACATTGCCAAGGGCTCGGGAGTTCCGAACAAAGACAAGGTGGCCAAGGTCACGCGATCGCAACTCGAAGAGATTGCCACCATGAAGATGAATGACCTGAATGCCAGCGACATGGACAGCGCGGTGCAAATGATCGCCGGCACTGCCCGGAGCATGGGAATCGAAGTCGAAGGTTAAGCCCGGCGAGCTTCGCTTCGGCGAAGCGGAGCGCCCCCGAACATAAGCGAATAAGAAATGCCAAAAGTAGCCAAACGAATCAAGAAGTCGCTGGAAAAGCAGCCTCAAGAGGCGCTGCCCCTGTCCGAGGCAGTCGATGCGCTTAAGTCCTTCGACGCCACGAAATTTGATCAGTCCGTTGAAATCGTGATGCGGTTGGGTGTCGATGCCGCCCAAGCCGATCAGATCGTGCGTGGCTCGATTGTGTTGCCGCACGGGATTGGCAAAGAGCAACGCGTGGTTGTGTTTGCCAAAGGTCCGGCTGCGGACGCGGCTCGCGAAGCGGGTGCCGACGAGGTGGGCGACGAAGACCTGGCCAAGAAGATCCAAGGCGGCTGGACCGACTTCGACGTCTGCATTGCAACGCCAGACATGATGAAAGTAGTTGGTCCGTTGGGTAAAGTGTTGGGCCCCCGTGGCTTGATGCCCTCGCCCCGTGCCGGCACGGTAACGCCTGAAGTCGCCAAGACCATCGGTGAATACAAAGCGGGTAAGGTCGAATTTCGTAACGAAAAGGGCGGCAACGTCCAGGCGATTGTCGGCAAGCTGAGTTTCGATTCGCAGAAGCTAGTCGAAAACATTCAGGCGTTTATCGATACGATCATGAACCTCAAGCCATCCTCCATCAAAGGCGTTTACCTGCGATCGGCCTACATCAGCGCCACGATGAGCCCGAGCGTAAAGCTGGCGCTGTAACTTCCCAGTCTGCAATCTTCAATCACCTGCAATAGTTATGAGCAAATACCTGAAACAACTGATTACCGACGAGCTTAAGAGTCGTTTCGACGGCGTCGATGATGCTCTGCTCGTAGATGTGATTGGCATGGAAGCAAATTCCAACGTCGAGCTTCGCAAGGAACTGCGAGACAAAGGCATCGAACTGTTGGTGGTCAAAAATAGCTTGGCACGCCGAGCAACTGAAGGCACTTCGTTGGCTCCCGCCTTCGAAGGGGTCTCGGGAACTGTGGCCGTGGTTTGGGGCGGCGAAGACGTTGTTTCCCTGGCCAAAGAAGTCACCCGCATGGCTGCGGAAGCCAAGTACGAGCCGTTTGCCGCCAAGGGCGGCGTGATGGATGGATCCACGTTGTCGGCCGACGACGTCAAAGCCGTCAGCAAATGGCCGAGCCGTACCGAGCAGCTCAGTCTATTGGTTGGTCAAATCCTAGGTCCGGGAGCCACGTTGGCTGCCCAGTTGAAGGGCCCAGGAGGCAAGTTGGCTAGCCAAATCGAGACGAAAGCTGAAGGAGAAGAGTAATTAGAAAAAAGCGGGTTTCCGTGAGGGAAGTCGTTTTCGAATAGAGAAATTTTTCGTGAGTAAGTGAGTAGGTGAGTAGGCTTTGATTGAGGAACCGCCTCAGCTTGGAAACCTACTAACTTACTCACCTACTCACACCCACACACATGGGATTGCGAGCATCCCAACTAAGTAGCGCGAGAAAGGAAAGTTTTAGTCATGAGTGAAGCAGCAGTAGCAGAATTTTCCGCCGATGCCAAAGAGCTAGGCGACAAGATCGTAGGCCTGACGCTGAAAGAAGCCAAAGAGCTGAGCGATTATCTGAAAGAGGAGCACGGCATCGAAGCCGCAGCCGGTGGGGTCGCAATGGTTGCGCCTGCAGGTGGTGGAGACGGTGGCGGTGGCGAAGCCGCCGAGCAAACCGAATTCGATGTGGTTCTCGATTCCTTTGGCGGTAACAAAATTGCCGTGATTAAGGTTGTGCGTAGTGCCACAGGCCTGGGCTTGAAAGAAGCCAAGGAACTTGTGGAAGGCGCTCCCGGCAAGGTCAAGGAAGGCATTTCCAAGGAAGATGCAGAGAAGCTGAAGGGCGAGCTCGAAGAAGCTGGCGCAGAAGTTTCTGTCAAATAGTTGATTCCTACGTCGCAACCGCCCCTTCCCGTAGGTGGCGGTTGTGGTTTGCGATTTCTAACGGATTATCGGTGCCGATGCGTCAGCGAAGGCTACAGCTCTGGAGAGCTTCCCATCGTCCTGGGGACGATGCCGGAATCCGCTTAATTAACGATCATTCCGTCAGGCAAATTACGGCCCAGGGTGCGATTGCGCCCCGGTCCGTTTCCTGACGTTCGTCTCATTCCCACCTTGTGAGAACGGAGCACCTCGCCCTATGGCAGTCACCGCTCAGCGACGTTTAGAGACCGACAACATTCGGTCTTTCGGCAGTGTTCGCAAAGTATTCGATATTCCAGATCTCACGGAGATCCAAACGGCCAGCTACGCCCGTTTTCTCCAATACGATGGCACCAACAATACGTCGCGCAAAGTCGACGGGCTCGAAAGTGTGCTGCAAGAGATCTTCCCGATCGAAAGTTACGACAAGACGATCAAGCTAGAATACTTGCGCTACGATTTGGGCAAGCCTCGCTACGAGCCCGATGAATGCCGCCAACTACGGCTGACCTACGGTCGTCCGTTTCGGATTTGGTTGCGGCTTGTGAAAGATCAGCCGGTCGAGGAAGAGGTCTATCTGGGCGACTTGCCGATCATGCTGGGTGGTGGTGAATTTATCATCAACGGTGCCGAGCGCGTGGTGGTTAGCCAGTTGCATCGTAGTCCTGGTATCGACTTCGTCTCGGAAGTCGAAGCTGGCGAGCGTCGCATCTACAGTTGCCGGGTTATTCCCGAGCGCGGTAGTTGGATCGAGCTGAACACGACCAAGAAAGATAGTGTCACCGTTCGCATCGACCAAAGCGGTAAGTTCTCCGCAGTGACGTTGCTGCGAGCCATGTCACCCGACTTGGGGCTTGATGGCCAAATTCTGCGTACGTTCTATGACGTGGCCAAGCAGAAAGTTGTCGATGGCCGTAGTGCGGCCAAGATGGAAGGCAAGCTCAGCGTTGAAGACATTGTGTACCCGGTCGGAAGCGAACGGGCCGGTGAAATCATTATCGAGTCGGGCCAGCGGATCACGAAAAACGTGGCGGAGATTATCTGCACGTCGGGCGTGAAGTCGATCGAAGTGATGGAGCTTCCCAAGTCGCCCCACCTGATTAACGCCCTAGCCGACGACAACACGTCGAGCCACGAAGAGGCCTTGCTGCGGATCTATCAGCGCTTGCGTCCTGGTAATCCACCTCAACTGGAAAAAGCGAAGGCGCTGTTCCACGAAAAGTTTTTCGATTCCAATCGTTACCGACTTGGCCGTGTGGGACGTTTCCGCATTAACCGTAAGTTGGGTTTGAATGTCTCCGAGTCGGAGATGGTGTTGCGTCCGGAAGATTTGGTTGCCGCGATGCAGTACATGCTCAACCTGGCCGGCGGTGGAACCGAGGCAGAGGTCGACGACATCGATCACCTGGGCAATCGTCGTCTGCGAACGATCGACGAACTGGCATGCGACGAAATCCGCAAGGGTTTTCTCAAGCTACGTCGAACCGTGCAAGAACGCATGAGTTTGAAAGATGCCGACGACATGACTCCGCGAAGTCTGATCAATCCTAAGAGTATCTCGGCAGCGATTGAGTACTTCTTTGGTCGCGGCGAATTGTCGCAAGTGGTTGATCAAACCAATCCGCTTTCCATGCTGACGCACGAGCGACGTTTATCGGCCCTGGGCCCTGGCGGTTTGAATCGTAAGCGTGCCGGCTTTGAAGTGCGCGACGTACACATTTCTCACTACGGTCGAATTTGTCCGATTGAGACACCGGAAGGCACGAACATCGGTTTGATTTCGAGCCTGGCGATGTACGCTTCGGTCGACGACTACGGCTTTTTGGTCACGCCTTATCGTAAGGTTAAGAATCGCAAGCTGACCGACGAAGTGGTTTGGTTGCGTGCCGACCAAGAGTCGGAAGCCTACGTGGCTTCGGCCGATGTGCCGGTGAAGGACAACGCGATTGCAGGCGACGCGGTCGTGGCCCGTTATCGGTCTGACTTCGTGTTGGTGCCGTCCGACAAAATTGAATACACCGATGTGGCTCCGAGCCAAATGATTGGTGTGTCGGCTGGTTTGATTCCGTTCCTGGAACATGACGACGCGAACCGCGCTTTGATGGGCAGTAATATGCAGCGTCAAGCGGTGCCGCTATTGGTGGCCGAGCCACCGGTTGTGGGCACGGGCTTGGAGAAGGATGTGGCTCGTCACTCCGGCATGCTGGTGCGTGCTGGTCATAAGGGAACGATCACCTATGTCGATGCGGATCGCATTGAGATTGGCCCCGAAGTTCATCACCTACGCAAGTTTGTCGGCCTGAACGAGCGAACCTGTCAAAACCAAAAGCCAATTGTTCGTCCTGGCGACAAAGTGGAAAAGGGCGATGTAATTGCCGATGGTGCTGCCACGTTCCAAGGCGAGTTGGCCTTGGGTCGTAACGTTTTGGTCGGGTTTATGTCTTACGAAGGGTACAACTTCGAGGATGCGATCATCATTAGCGAAGAGTTGGTGAAGAAGGATACCTACACTTCGATTCACATCGAAGAGTTTGACGTAGAGATCCGCGAAACCAAACTTGGCCGCGAAGAGTTCACTCGCGATATTCCCAACGTTAGCGAGAAGGCGCTTCGCAATCTCGATGAAAGCGGCATCGTGCAGATCGGTACCTTTGTCACCCCGGGCGATATCCTGGTAGGCAAGGTTTCGCCGAAGTCGAAGACCGAGTTGACTCCGGAAGAAAAACTGCTGCACGCCATTTTTGGTCGTGCGGGCGAGGACGTGAAGAACGATTCGCTCGAGGTGCCATCTGGCGTCGAAGGTATCGTGATCGACACGCAAAAATTCTCCCGTCGTATGAGCCTGGGCGACGACGAACGCAAGGAATTCGAACGCACCTTGAAGGAAGCCGAAAAAGAAGGCAACGAGGCGATTGCCGCCGCCTTCACGGCGATGGTTTCCGAAATCGAAAGCGTCGTGCAGAAGAAGCTAACCGACGAAGACGGTAATGAGCTGGTTCATAATCAAGAGCCCCAGTTTGTTGCCGACCGTGCGGGTGAGTTCCGTTTGGAAAAACTCGAGCTTCGCAGCCCGCAACGGATCAAGGACGTAGAGAAAATCTACAAGTCGCATTGGCCCAATGTCGAAGAAGCGATGGACGCCCGCGATCGTCAGCTCAACTCCATGAAGCGTGGCGACGAGCTTCGCAGTGGTGTGCTGCAGATGGTGAAGATTTACATCGCCACCAAGCGAGTGATCTCGGTCGGTGACAAGATGGCAGGTCGTCACGGTAACAAGGGTGTGATCTCTAAGATTCTGCCAACCGAGGACATGCCGTTCCTGGAAGATGGTACGCCGATTCAAATTATGTTGAATCCGCTGGGTGTTCCGAGCCGTATGAATGTGGGCCAAATTTTGGAAACGCATTTAGGCTGGGCTGGCGGCAAGCTAGGCTTCCGCGCGGTAACACCTGTTTTCGATGGTGCCAGCGAAGAAGAGATTAACGATGCACTAGAGGAAGCAGGATTGCCACGCCACGGTAAGGCTCGCTTGCATGATGGGCGTACTGGGGAACCTCTCGAGCAGGAAACCACTGTGGGCTACATCTACATGCTCAAGCTTCACCATTTGGTGGACGACAAGGTGCATGCTCGCAGCACAGGTCCTTACTCGTTGATTACCCAACAGCCGCTGGGTGGTAAAGCACGCTTCGGCGGACAGCGCTTTGGCGAGATGGAAGTGTGGGCCCTGGAAGCGTACGGTGCTGCCTACATTCTGCAAGAGTTGCTGACGGTAAAGAGCGACGACGTGGAAGGCCGCACCAAGATTTACGAGTCGATGGTCAAAGGCGAAAACACATTGCAAGCCGGCACCCCGGCAAGCTTCGATGTGCTGACCAACGAGATTCGTGGCTTGGGGCTTAACATGCAACTGGAGAAGCGGCAGTTCTAAAGTTGTAAGTCGAAAGTTTGCCAGCTTGAAGTCATTTGATGGTCATTGACCAATTTGCAATATTCCAAAGAGGAATCGTATGAGTATTCTTGAAGGCTCGAATTACGATCGCGTTAACGATTACGGCTCGGTGAAGATTAGCCTGGCCCGACCGCACGATATTCGTAGCTGGTCGTTTGGCGAAGTGAAAAAGCCCGAGACGATTAACTATCGTACTTATCGTCCTGAAAAGGACGGCTTGTTCTGCGAGCGTATTTTTGGTCCCGAGAAGGACTGGGAATGTGCCTGCGGCAAGTATCGCGGCATGAAATATAAGGGCATGATTTGTGATCGTTGCGGTGTGAAGGTGACGCACAGTCGGGTGCGCCGCAAGCGCATGGGCCACATCGAGTTGGCGGCACCGATCGTGCATATTTGGTTCTTCAAGGCGATGCCGAGTCGGTTGGGCAGTTTGCTCGCCATGAAAACTACGAGCTTGGAAAAGGTAATTTACTTCCAGGATTACGTCGTGGTCGACCCGGGCGAGACCGCCCTGAAACCGCAGCAACTGCTTACGGAAGAAGAGTATCGCCAGGCACGTGAACAGTATGGCGAAGGTTTCGAAGCCGACATGGGTGCCGATGCCATTCGCAAGCTACTTTCGAGTCTCGACCTCGTACAGCTTTCCGAGGATTTGCGCGTCGAATTGAAAGAGACCGGCTCGAAGCAGAAGGCTAAGGATCTGATTGGTCGACTCAAGACAGTGGAGTCGATCCGCGACTCAGACAACAAGCCTGAGTGGATGGTGCTGGATGTGATCCCAGTGATTCCGCCCGATCTGCGTCCGCTGGTACTCTTGGACAGTGGCAACTTTGCTACGAGTGATCTCAATGATCTCTATCGCCGGATTATCAATCGCAATAATCGGCTGAAGAAGCTGGTCGACCTGAATGCCCCGGAAGTGATTATTCGCAACGAAAAGCGAATGCTTCAGCAATCGGTCGACGCCCTGTTCGACAACAACCGCTGCAAGCGTCCTGTGCTGGGTAGCAGCAACCGTCCGCTGAAGTCGCTCACGGATATGATTAAGGGTAAGCAGGGCCGCTTCCGTGAAAACTTGCTTGGTAAGCGAGTCGACTATTCCGCACGAAGTGTTATCGTCGTCGGTCCTCGGTTGAAGTTGCATCAATGTGGATTGCCCAAGAAGATTGCCCTCGAGTTGTATCAGCCGTTTATTATTCGACGACTGAAAGAACTGGGTCATGCCGACACGATCAAAAGCGCCAAGAAAATGCTCGAGCGCAAAGACGAGGAAGTGTGGGATATTCTTGAGGAAGTGATCACGAATCATCCTGTGCTCTTGAATCGTGCCCCCACGCTTCACCGGATGGGTATCCAGGCATTCGAGCCGACGCTGGTGGAAGGCAACGCGATCAACTTGCATCCGCTCGTTTGTAAGGGTTTCAATGCCGACTTCGACGGCGATCAAATGGCGGTGCATCTGCCGCTATCGATCGAAGCTCAGGTGGAAGCTCATACGCTGATGATGAGTACGCATAACATCTTCAGCCCGTCAAACGGTGCTCCTATTATTAGTCCGTCTCAAGACGTGGTGATGGGTAGTTTCTATCTCACCACAACAGTGCCAGATTGCTTGGGCGACGGAATGGTTTTCAGTTCGCTCGAGGAAGTTGAGACAGCCTACGCCGCCGGCAAGGTGGCTACACATGCCCGCATCCAAGTGCGGTTGCCAGAGAACCGTTGTCTGCGTGAGGAGATGGGTGCCGAAGATGGTTTCGGCAAGCGCATCGATACGACGGTAGGTCGTGTGATCTTCAACATGATCTTGCCGAAGGGGATGCCCTATTACAATGTGTCGCTCCGTTCTAGCGAGTTGGCGAAGGTTATTTCCGACTGCTACGAGTTTGTAGGCCGTCGGGCGACCATCGAGCTTTTGGACGATATGAACCAACTTGGTTTCCGTCAGAGTACTTTGAGCGGTTTGTCGTTCGGTACCGACGACCTGATCACACCCGATACCAAGGGCAAGATCATCGGCGAAGCCGAGAAGAGCGTGCTGAAGTTCAACAAGCTGTTCCAACGGGGTGTGATCACCGAAGTGGAACGGTACAACCAGGTGCTTGATGCCTGGACGCATGCTCGCGAGCAGATTACCGCCGAGATGATGGTCGGTTTGGAAAACGATTACCGTAGCGACGGCTATGTGAACCCAATCTTCTTGATGGCTCACTCGGGTGCTCGTGGTGGTGTCGAGCAGATGCGTCAGCTTGGCGGTATGCGTGGTTTGATGGCCAAGCCGTCCGGTAAAATTATCGAAACGCCGATTAAGGCGAACTTCCGCGAAGGCCTGACCGTGCTGGAGTATTTCAGTAGTACGCACGGTGCCCGTAAGGGTCTGGCCGATACGGCACTGAAGACGGCCGACTCGGGTTACCTCACGCGTAAGCTGGCCGACGTGGCTCAGAACGTGGTCGTAACGCAAGACGATTGCGGTACGACTCAGGGTATCACCAAGGGAATTATTTACCGTGGTGAAAAGGTCGAAGTGAGCCTGGCCGACTCGATCAAGGGTCGAGTGAGTCGCGCGAACATCGTGAACCCGATTACGGACGAAGTGATTGTTGCTGAGAATGAATTGATTACTTCTGAGGTGGCCCGCAAGATTGAGGAACTAGGTCTGGAGAAAATTCAGGTCCGTAGTCCGATGACTTGCGATGCCGCGTTGGGTGTTTGCCGCTGCTGCTACGGCATGGACTTGTCGACCGGTTCGATGGTCGAAGAGGGCATGGCCGTGGGCATCATTGCCGCCCAAAGTATCGGCGAACCGGGTACTCAGTTGACGATGCGGACGTTCCATATCGGTGGTGTAGGCCAGCGTGACGTGGAAGATTCCGACATCAAAGCCAAGAAGGGTGGTGTCGCGAAGTACGCCCGTCTGAAGTTCGTTACCAACGACCAAGGTCAATTGGTGGTCCTAGCTCGCAATGGCGAGATCGCTTTGGTTGACGATCGCGGTCGTGAGGTTGAAAAGTACGAAGTGCCTGCAGGTGCCGTGCTGACCGCCGCGGAAAATTCCGAAGTGAAGCCAGGCGACGTTCTTTGCGAATGGGATCCACACAGTATCCCGATTCTGGCGGAGACCGGTGGTAAGATTCGCTTCGAAGACTTGATCGAAGGCGAAACGATTCGTGGCGAACTCGACCCGAGTGGTAAGACTCGATTTGTAGTGATGGAGCACAAGGGCGATCTGCATCCGCAGATTGTGGTAGAGGACCCCAGTGATGGAAAGATCTTGGACTTCTACTACATGCCGGAGCGTGCTCACTTGGAAGTTGCCGAAGGCGAGCTCATTTCCCCTGGAAAGCTCGTGGCCAAGACGCCGCGTGAGGCTTCGGGTACGCAGGACATCACCGGTGGTTTGCCACGTGTAACAGAGATTTTTGAAGCTCGAAAACCAAAGGATCCTGCTGTGATCGCAGAGATCGACGGTATCGTCGAGCTCAAGAGCGAAAAGAAGCGCGGCAAGCGATCGATTGTGGTTCGCAGCGAAACTGGCATCGAACGCGAACATTTGGTCACACACAGTAAGCACTTGCGGGTGCATGCGGGCGATCAAATTCGTGCTGGAGAGGCCTTGGTTGATGGGCCCCTTGTGCCGCACGACATTCTGCGAATTTCTGGTGAGGAAGCGGTTCAACAATACCTGACTCGCGAAATTCAGAATGTGTATCGCAGCCAGCGTGTGGAAATCAATGACAAGCACATCGAGATTATCGTTTCGCAGATGTTGCGGAAGGTTCGAGTTGAGAGTCCTGGCGACACCGACTTGTTGCCGGGCAGCGTGATCGACAAGTTCGATTTCCGACAGGCTAACGAAGCGATCAGCAAGTGCCTGCGAATCACTAGTAAGAGTGACAGCGAATTCGCTGAGGGCGCTATCGTACCTAAGGACGTGCTCGAACAAGCCAATGCTCAGATCGAAGCTCTTGGTGGCGAGATTGCCAAGGGTGCGAAAAGCAAAATGGCTACTGCCAGTACTCAATTGTTGGGAATCACCAAGGCGTCGGTGCAAAGCTCCAGCTTTATCTCCGCCGCCAGTTTCCAGGAAACGACCAAGGTGCTTACCGAAGCGGCCTTGGCGGGTCGGACCGACTACCTCGTTGGCCTCAAGGAAAATGTGATTCTTGGTCACCTGATTCCGGCCGGAACGGGTTTCCATTCCATCCAGGATGCCGAAGTGCGGATCAATCCTGCGGCACTGGAAGCATTGGCGGCCGAAAAGGAGAAGGTGCTGGAACGATCGTTCCCACTGCTCGACTCGGCATTGCAGTCGGGTGGACAGGCTGTCACCAATGGCGACAGTGGCACGGGTCCCAGCGATCCCTTTGCCCAGAGCGAAGTACCGGCAGGCGGATTGGATGCACTTTTGGGATCCGAGGAAGCGGCCGCCCCACCGGCACCGCCCGAGGCTCCGCCATCGATTCCCGAAGCGCCCGTTCCTGGAGCCGATCCCTTCTCGGGTGGCGTCGAACCGCCCCAAGCCGAGATTCCACAAGCTGGGGATCAGCATCCCATGCCTTCCGACGAACCGTTGGTTTCTGGTGAAGGGCCGATGTCGACCGAGTCGCCCCAAGCTGATGGATCGATTCCCCCGTCAGATGGCTATTCGCAAGGTGGACAAGCTCCCAGCGACCCCATGCCACCTGCCGACGGTCAAACGCCAGGAGATGCATCTTCCGGAGATGTTTCCCCGGGAGACACGGAAGAGCGGGGCTTTTAGGCCCGCGTTAGCCGGTTGACACCACCCCCCATTGCGGTAGATTGGTTGATTCACCACATTTTATCGGAACCCTTATATAGTTGTCGCGAAAGTAGCTTTCATGCCGACCATTAATCAACTCGTCAGAAAGAATCGCAAGAAGAAGCGCAAGTTCAGCAAGTCGCCGGTACTGGATCAGTGCCCGCAAAAGCGAGGTGTGTGTCTTCAAGTGCGAACGATGACGCCCAAAAAGCCAAACTCCGCGTTGCGTAAAATCACGCGTGTGCGGCTATCCAACGGCAAGGAAGTCACGGTGTACATTCCTGGCGAAGGCCACACCCTGCAGGAACATAGTATTGTTCTGGTCCGGGGCGGAAGAGTCCGCGACTTGCCTGGTGTGCGTTATCAGGTAGTACGCGGTGCACTCGATACCCTGGGTGTCGAAGGCCGCAAGCGTTCACGTAGCCGATACGGTGCGAAGAAGAGTTAGAAGTAGCCGTGAGCTGTCAGCGATCAGCTTTCAGCTATCCATTAGAACACAAAGCTAACTGCTGACAGCTGACCGCTGACAGCCCTAAAACAATGGCCCGAATCACTGCCAGTCGCAAACAGCTTAAACCGGATCCGAAGCACGGATCGCTGTTGGCCGCGAAGTTTATCAATTGCCTGATGGTTGATGGCAAAAAGAGCACCGCTCAGAACGTTTTCTATGGGGCGCTCGACGTCATCAAAGAACGGGTTCCCGCTGAGGAGCCGATCGAGGTTTTCACCCAGGCCGTAGAGAATGTGAAGCCTGCGATTGAAGTTCGCTCGAAGCGCGTAGGTGGTGCCGCTTATCAAGTGCCGATGCAGGTGAACCGCGTCCGGCAACAGTCGCTGGCCATTCGTTGGCTGCTGATTGCGATCCGCGAAAAGAAGGGTCGCCCCACACCGCAGAAGCTGGCTGACGAATTGGTTGCCGCCTATAACCGCGAAGGTGCGGCGATGACCCGTCGCGAGAACGTCCACCGCATGGCGGATGCGAATAAGGCTTTTGCCCACTTCGGATGGTAGCGGAGGGGCTAGGAGCTAGGGATTAGGGACTAGGGTTTTCGGTGAAAACGCTAGTCTCTGGTCCCTGGCTTTTTTTGTGCGCCGTCGGTGGGTCTGCGAATAGCGCGAATGTTCGCCAATTTTCGTGTGACAGTGCTGGCAGTGGACAGAATGCTAGAGCCACGGAGTTCACAGAGTACACAGAGAAGCGTATCTTGCTGTTTAGTTGATGCAAACGATAAATGCTCTGAGACTTTTGTGTTCTCTGCGGCTATACGAAAGACAGATCTGGGAGGCAACTAGTAAGTAGGGTGCGATGAAGCGAAGCGTAATCGCACCACTAGACGTGCTCCAATCCGGTGCGATTCCACTACGCTCCATCGCACCCTACGCTCCATCGCACCCCACAGAGTAGCACCACATTCGCGAGTATCCGCGTGATTCGCGGGCAACTAAAACAATGCCAACAACCCTCGAAAACTTGCGCAACATCGGCATTATTGCCCACATCGATGCCGGGAAGACGACCGTCACCGAGCGGATGTTGTATGTCTCGGGGGCCAAGCATCGCGCCGGCGAAGTCGATCGGGGGACGACCACCACGGACGACGATGCCGAGGAGGCGGAGCGCGGCATCACCATCTATTCGGCCTGCGTGGCATTTCCCTGGAAAGATGTGCAGATCAATCTGATCGATACCCCAGGCCACGTCGATTTTACCGCTGAGGTGGAACGCAGCCTGCGGGTGCTCGATGGGGCGGTGATCGTGTTCAGTGCTCGCGAAGGGGTCGAAGCCCAAAGCGAGACCGTTTGGCGGCAGGCGAATCGGTATCAGGTGGCGCGGGTAGCGTTTATTAACAAGCTCGATCGCGAAGGGGCCGACTTTGAGGCGGTGTTCAATGAGATCAAGGAGCGACTCGATGCGGCGCCGGTGGCGTTGCAGATTCCGGTTGGTTTGGGACCGGCGCATGTCGACGATCCGTTTCGGGGCGTCATCGACCTGGTAACGATGAAGATGTTCTCGTTCCCCGGTGGCAAAGAGGGTCGGGAAATCGTCGTAGCAGACATCCCCGAGGAACTCGCGCCCAAGGCGGACCTTTGGCGGGAAGAATTGCTGGGGACGCTCGCCAATTTTAGCGACGAACTAATGGAACTGGCTCTGGAGGGCGAAACTGTTCCGCCGGAGCTGATTCACAAGGTGGTTCGCAACGCGACGGTGCATTTGCAGATTCAGCCCGTGCTGTGCGGTTCGGCCCTGCATGGGATGGGCGTCGAACCGTTGCTCGATGCCGTGGCGCATTATCTGCCCAATCCACTGGAGGTGCCTCCCGTGGAAGGCGTCGATCCCACCGGAGGAAAACAGAAGGGCAAGAAGTCATCCGACGAAGAGCCCAAGAAGGTTGTCCGCAAGCCTGATCCGAAAGAGCCGTTCTGCGGCTTGGTATTCAAGATTTTGCCCTACAAGACGGGCGATCTGTCGTGGGTCCGCATCTACTCCGGCACGCTCAAGGGCAACAGTCGGGTGCTGAACGCCGGCAAGGATAAGAAGGAGAACGTCGCCCAGCTTTGGAAAATCCACGCCAGCAAGAAGGAAGAGCAGCTCGAAGTGGCCCACGCGGGCGACATCGTGGGTGTGATTGGCTTGCGGGATTCGGTCACCGGCGACACGCTGTGCGATACCCGTGCGCCGGTGCTCCTCGAGTCGATCGAATTCCCCGAGACGGTGATCTCCATGGCCATCGAGCCGGAGAGTACCGGCGACAAGAAGAAGCTGTCCCAAGCGCTCGACATGCTCCGCAAGCAGGATCCCACCTTCGCGGCCAACGAAAACGAAGAAACGGGCCAAACGCTAATCAGCGGGATGGGCGAGTTGCACCTGGAGGTGATCCAACACCGATTGGAGCGAGACTTCAATCTCAACGTCAAGGTTCACAACCCGCGCGTGAGCTATCGCGAAACGGTCGAGCGCAAGGTGGAAGTCGATGGCCATTGCAATCGGCTCATCAATGGGGTGCAACACACCGCGGCGGTGCGGGTACGGGTCGAACCGTTCGACTCCCCCTCGGGCGGCGTGATGGTCACCAACTCGCTCGACCATGGCTTGCCGAATGAAATGCTGACCGTCGTGCTGGAGGAACTGGAGATCGCAGGGCAGGGGGGCGGTGTGCTCGGTTTTCCCCTGATGCGGATTAAGGTAACGCTGGTGGGCGGCGAAATGCACGAGACCGACAGCACGGAGATTGCCTTCCGAACAGCAGCCAACTTAGCTTTCGATACGGGCCTGCGTGAAGCGGGTATCGTGCTGCTGGAACCAATCATGACGCTCGAACTCAGCACACCTGAGGAACATGTGGGCGACCTGGTCGGCGATTTGCAGCAGCGGCGATCGATCATCCACCAAACCGAGCAGCGCGGCAATCGCACCGTGCTCCATGCGGAGGCTCCCCTGGCCAATCTCTTTGGCTATTCCAGCGCGATGCGTAGCTTGAGCCAAGGCCGCGCAAGTTGCTCGATGGAACCCAGCACGTATTCGCCCGCGCCTGAAGATGTGCTGAAGAAGTTTCTGTAGCGTTCTTTCTTGGACGCAGGGTTCGTTGTTTCAACGCAGAGATCGCAGAGGAGCAGAGGACCGCGGAGGGAGGGTTCCGAAAACAGTTCTGTGTGAGCCGACGGCGCTAGCCGCGGGTAGCATCAGAACAACACCTAGCCTTACGCTACCCGCGGCTAGCGCCGTCGGCTCATTGGTTTTGAAACAGCCCTTAGTTCTTTCCCGCTCCCAGCCAGTAGCCGCAGATTGTGCCGAGGGCGATCATTAGCTGTGTCATGGTTCTGAGCTCGTGAATGTGCGTAAGGAAGTAGCCCAAGCTGTCGTCGGCGAGGAAGGGGAAGTAGTGCCATTCGAGCAATAGCCCCAGCAGCAGGGCGATCACTCCGCAGACGATGCCGAGAGGTTTGGAATGGCCGCCGCTGAACTTTCCGCAGAAGTAGCCGACCAGCGTGCCGGAGAGGGCGATGCCGTAAAAGCCGCCTTGAAGAAGCAGGTGGAATCCTAGACTGCCGATGGCTGCGCCGATGATTGCTCCCAGCAACCCGAGCGGCCAATTTGCATGTGGGGAGTAATCGTCCATAGCGATGGTTAGCGATTCTTCCAGTAGGCCGATTGACGGGAGGTGTGAGCGATCGCAATTATTTCAACCGTATCGCCCTTGAGCCGATAGATAACTTGGAACGGGAATCGTCTCATCATCAAAAAGTGATGTCTTTCGTCACACTTGGGAAAACGGTTAGGGCCCTCAAGGATTTCACGAAAGGCTCGTTGTAGCTCACTATCAAAATCGTTCGCAGCCTGGAGACTACGCTCCGCATACCAGCACAATGACTCTGTGTAGTCTATTTCGGCGGCCGAACAGATGAAGAGTTTATTCATCGAGTCCGGCCTTCCGCCGGGCACGTTTTCGGACTTCAGACAATTCAGCGACAGGCATCTCGCCTGCGTCTATGGCATCGCTACGTCTGCTAGCCTCGACAAGCCACTCCTTGCTGGGCGGAGGCCAATTTTCGGGAGCGGTACTGTCCCACAGTGCAACAATCAATTCTGCACGTTCCGATTCCGGCAAGGACTGAGCCGCAGTGAGGATCTCATTAAGCGTTGTCATAATTCTATTTTAGCTGTCTGTGGCGTTCGGGGAAACAGAGTTGCGATCCCTGTAGGCAGCCGCGTGGCGGGGACACGGCAGTACGCCAGGAGTTCTGGTTTTGCAGGTTCTACGGATTGGTTGGGTGCGCGTTGGTTTGCAGCGCCGCGTGTTGAAAAAATGCTACATTTTTGGGCCCCGGCGATCTGTCAGATCGCGGCTATTTTCTCTCCGATTCGTAGTAGCAAGATGCAAATAGACGTCGACCATACAGCCGAACGCGACGAACCGACCGCACCTTACATTGTGGTCGTGGTGCCCGCGTATAACGAAGCGGCGCAAATCCTCGACGTGCTGACCACCATTCCTGAATGTGTACAGACCGTGGTAGTCGTCGACGATGGCAGTTCCGACGAGACTGCGGAGTTGGTGGAGTCGATGGAGTTAGTCGATCCGCGCATCGAACTTATCGCGCACGATACCAATCGCGGCGTGGGTGCAGCGATGGTGACCGGATTTCGCCGGGCGCTGAAATTGGGTGCCGATATCGTGGTGAAGATGGATGCCGACGCTCAGATGTCGGTAGACGATTTACCAGCGCTCGTGCAGCCGTTGCTTGCCGGCCGCGGCGACTTTGCCAAAGGCAACCGCTTCCGCGACTTCGCGGCCCTCGACGCGATGCCGCCGCTACGGCGGACGGGTAACCTGATGCTGAGCTTTCTCACCAAAGCGGCCGTCGGCTACTGGAATTGCTTTGATCCCTGCAATGGCTACGTGGCCATTCGCGGTGATGTGCTGAACCGTGTGCCGCTAGACAAATTACAAAACTCGTTCTTCTTCGAGACCTCGCTGCTGGCGGAGTTGAATTTGCTGGAGGCGGTGGTGGTGGACGTGCCGATGGCGGCTCGCTACGGGGCGGAGACTTCGCACCTGTCGATTCGCAAAGTGCTCAAGGAGTTTCCCGGGAAACTTACCCGCTGTTTGGGACGGCGGCTGTGGCTGAAGAACTTCATTTACGATTTCAATCTGCAGAGCGTCTATCTGCTGGCCGGGATTATGCTGGCGGGCGGGGGCATGGGCTATGGCGGAGTCAACTGGCTCATGTACGCCTGGGCGGGCGTTGGTGCTCCTACCGGAACGGTGGTGATCCCCGCGATGATGATTATCTTGGGTTTTCAGTTGCTGCTGTCGGCTGTGCACGAGGATATTCGTCGCGTGCCGTCGGAACCGCTCTGGAAACGTCTGTCGACACACGGGCAACAGACCGAACTGCAGTGGCGTGCGAATGCTCAGCCAGATTTCTCGGCGGACCTCGAAAAGACAAGTGGCATACCTGCTACCTCCGCGATGCGAAAACTCGAATTGCAGGAGCAGGCAAGATGAGCGAGCGCAAACAGACCAGAATCTTCATGCTCGGCCTGGTGGCGGTCACGCTGCTGGCTTACGGCAATAGCTTCGGTGGCCAGTACTTTCTTGACGACTACGGTTGCGTCATTGGCAACGAGACAATCGGCCAGCTGTGGCCTGCGGCAGAGGAGATTCCCCATGGACTGCAGCGGCGGCACATTGGAAGGCTGTCGCTCTGGCTGAATTACAAGATCGGCGGGCTCGACCCATTTGGTTATCACGTCGTGAATTTGTTGATCCATCTGAGCGTAGGATTGCTGCTGTTCGACTTGGTGCGACGCACGCTTCGATTGCCAGGAGTCGATGCTCGATTGCAGCGTAGCAGCGGACCACTCGCGTTTGCGATCGCACTATTTTGGTTAGTGCATCCGCTACAGACCGAGAGTGTCACCTACGTTATTCAGCGTTTGGAATCGTTGGTGAGCTTCTTCTATCTGGGGTGCCTGTACTGTGTGTTGCGGGGAGTTTCTGCGAGAAGGCCTGCCTGGTGTTTGCTCGCGGTATCGAGCTTTTGGTTCGGTGTGGCGACGAAGGAAATCATTGTGACCGCGCCCTTGGTGCTATTGCTTTACGATCGAGCTTTCCTCGCCGGTAGTTGGCGAGAAGTTTGGCAGAAGCGTTGGGGAATCTACCTGGCCATGGCCCCGGTTGTGATTTGGATGGGGCTTGTGCTTGCCGGAGGGCCCTCGGCGGATGGTCGAGTGTCGGCAGGTTTTCAATTGGAAGAAGTGACTCCCTGGCAATACCTGATGACCCAGGCGGGGGTGATTCTGCATTATTTAAAACTTGCCGTGCTGCCTTTGGGTCAGTGTTTGGATTACGGGTGGCCGTTGGTCGATGAGTTTGCCGACGCAGCACTGCCCGGTCTGCTGGTCTTAGGTCTGCTTGGTGCTTGCGGTTTCGCTTGGAGCAAGTGGCCACGGCTTGCCATGCTGGGACTGGCGTTCTTCTTGGTTTTGGCACCGACATCGAGCATCATGCCAATCGAAGATCGTGCTTTTGAACATCGAATGTACTTAGCACTGGCAGCAATCACCGCCTTGGTGGTGCTTGCGAGCTGGTATGTGCTGGATCGCTGGGTGCCGTGGCGATTGGCACCGGCACTGGCAGTAGTAAGCGCCGCCTCGCTGCTGGTGGCACTCACGGTGAGCCGCAACGAACTGTATTGCGATCCGATCGCCATGTGGCAGAACGTCCTGGAGACGGCTCCCCACAACGCGCGGGCTCACTGCAATTTGGGAAGTGCCTATTGCCGCGATTGGCAGTTTGACCGGGGCGAACCTCACTTGCGGCGGGCAGTGCAGCTTGATCCTAGTGATCAGAGCTATCAATTCCGTCTCGAGAAGAACGAGATGCTGCAGAAGCTTGCTAGTCAAGAGTTGAGAGTCGAGAATCCAGAGACTGACAACTGACAGCCGGCAAGAGGATCTAAGGTTTTCCGTAGCTGGATTCGCAAGAATTCAGAGCGTTGATTGGCTGAATTCTTGCGAATCCAGCTACAGCAATGCAGCTTGTCTTCTATCCACTACCCCGAGACCGCATCAACCCAGGTGCTGGCCATGAGTGCCGCTCCGTGTGAGGTGGGATGCACGCCATCTTTTGCCCAATGTTCTGGCGGGGCGTAGTTTATCGCCCGATCGAACATCGCTTGGAACGGTACGAAAACGGCGCCTGCTTCGTCTGCGACTCGCTTCGCGGCAGCGCGGTATTCGTCGAACTCGGGGAACCAACTGTCGTCGACCGCACCGCAACGAAGGACGAATGGCTCGCAAACCACAAGTTTCACCTCGGGCAGGGCTGCTTTAGTCCGTTTGAGTAGAGCGTGATAGTCTTTCTCGTAGACGGCCACGGTGCCGTCGTATTTGCCACTGAGCTTGTGCCAGATGTCGTTCACGCCGATGAGGATGCTTAGCACATCGGGCTTGAGGTCGAGGCAATCTTCCTGCCAGCGCTCGGCCAATTGAAAAACCTTGTGGCCGCTGATGCCCCGGTTGAAGAATTTCAAATCGTCGTCCGGCCGAGCGACGAGCAATTGGGCAGCGGAAAGCCAAGCGTAGCCTTTCCCCAGGGCCGGCTGATGATTGGGCTTGTCCGCGGTGGCGCGGTCGCGCTTGGTGTCGGTGATCGAGTCCCCTTGCAGCAGGACGGTGCTGCCCGGCTCAATGAGGTGGGCGTGGCCGGGATGCTCTTTGGCACTGGTTTCCGCAGCCAAGGTAGCCCAGGTGACGGCCCCCAGCCCGGCGGTCCCGAGGACGAATTGGCGCCGGTTGCCGGTTGCGGGGGACGATTCGGGCTTGTTCATACGAATGCGCGGGGTAAGAGATGGAAAGAGAAACGCCTAGGGCTGATTCTAGTGGAGCCGTTGGGAAGTGCCAGTCATGTCGCATTGAGAGCCGAACCTGGACTGCTGGGACGATCGGTAGGGTTTGCCCATTCTGCCGTTAGACGCACTGATTCGGAGCGGGATTTGGACTGGCAAAAGGGCCCTGCTCTCGAAACTCGAAAAATCGGGCTGAACTCACAATTCGGGCCATTGACGCTCTTTGGGATGAGGTTTAGAATTTGCGATTCGTCACTGTTTACAGGGGCGAACCTTGTTCTTTGATATTTGGTTCCCGAGCAACGAATTCCAGCAGTGCTGGAGCGAGCGATCACGTGGCAGCAGATAAGGAAGTAATTCGAATCCGTATGGAAGCCTACGATCACTCGGTGCTTGATCAGAGCGCTGCAGAGATTGTGGACACGGCCAAACGGACCAACTCGGTTGTGCACGGACCCATTCCGCTGCCGACCCGGATCGAACGGTACACGGTGCTTTCGGGACCTCACGTCGACAAGAAGGCACGTCACCAATTCGAGATCCGCACTCACAAGCGGTTGATCGACATTGTTCAAGCAACGGCCAAAACGATCGAAGCCTTGAATAAGTTGAGTTTGCCTGCGGGTGTCGATATCAAGATTAAAGCAACAAGCGGTTAGTACGCGTAAGTGCTAGCCAGGCGTATTTTTGGCTTGCCGCTCATTCGTTTATGCGGCGGTTTTAACCACAAGCAGAGATACATACAAATCAAATGATAGGAAGTTGCGTGGGTAAGCCTCGCCACGGCGAGTGTCTCCCGCGTTGCAAGCGTTTCATTGGGGATCGTTACTATGGCAGATGGCACGAGCGTCGTCGGTATTTTGGGCCGCAAGGTCGGGATGACGCAGATATTCAGCGAAGAAGGAAAGATCGTGCCGGTAACCGTCGTCGAGGCGGGGCCATGCAACGTCTTGCAGATTCGCACCCCGGAACGCGATGGCTACGAAGCCGTTCAATTGGGCTATCTCGATAAGCCGCGCCGCTTGGCCAGTCGCAGTCAGCGGGGGCAGGTCGCCAAACTCGATAGCAAGCGCAGTAAAAAACGGAGTGCCGCCGGGGTTGAGCCGGTTGAGAAAGCCGGTTGCGAACCAAAGCGATTCGTCCGCGAAGTCCGTGGAAGTGCCGGAGAGTTGGAAATTGGCTCCGAAGTTAAGGTCGACGCCTTCGAGGGCATCAAGGCCGTAGACGTAGTGGCCACCAGCAAGGGTCGCGGTTTTTCCGGTGCGATGAAGCGACACAACTTTGCCGGACAGCGTGCATCCCATGGTGTGAAGAAATGTCACCGTCATATGGGTGGCACTGGCTGCAGCGCATCGCCGAGTCGATTGTTCAAGGGAATCCGGATGCCGGGCCAGTATGGCAACAAGAGATGCACGGTCCGCAATCAAAAGCTGGCTGGAATCGATGCCGAAAACAACTTATTGCTCATCCGCGGTGCTGTTCCTGGCCCCAACGGTGGGTATGTGGTCGTACAACAAACTAACAAACTGTAGGTAGCTTTCAGCGATCAGCTGTCAGCGGACGCCGGGTTGAAATTTAAGAACGAGGATAGCTGACAGCTGAATGCTGAAAGCTAATTGCTTCCAAATGCCAAAACTAGCCGTACACGATGCGAAGGGTAAAAAGGTTGGCACCTATACCATTGAGCCAACCGACCTCGCTCCGCGCATCAACAAGCAGTTGTTGCACGATGCAGTGGTGATGTACCAAGCCAACAATCGGCAAGGTTCGCACCTGACCAAAAGTCGAGGCTTTTGTGCCGGCTCAACCAAAAAGATGTACCGCCAGAAGGGTACTGGTAATGCCCGTGCTGGCTCGCGTCGTAGTGGTATTCGTCGTGGTGGTGGACACATTCATAACGTGCGGAATCGAGACTACTCGTATCGCTTGCCTCGCAAGGCCTTGCGGTTGGCGATGCAGATGGCGGTGGCTTCGAAGATTGTCGATGACGAACTGACGGTGGTCGACAAGTTGGAGTTCGAAACACCCAAGACACGCGACATGGTAGGAATCATCGAGCGATTGGGGTGTGGAAACGATTCGTTGCTGATTGCGACACCCGGCTACAACGCCAACGTTTACAAGAGTGCCCGAAACATCTCCGGTGTTTCGGTGAGCCCCGACTCGGATTTGAATGCTTTGAATGTATTGTCGGCCAAGCGGCTGCTGGTGACCACGGAGGTGCTCGACGCATTGAAGGGTAAGGCAGCAGGCAAGTCCAACGGTGAGAAAGCAGAATCGGAAGAGTCCTGATTCGCCATTAGTTTAAGAGATGATTCGTAAGAGATAGGCTTTAAGCCATGCCCAGACATATTCCACAGAAAACAAGTCTCACGCTCGAACCGCATCAAGTGGTCCTGAAGCCGCTGGTGACGGAAAAAGGAATGCATCGCTCGACGCGTTGCAATGCCTACGCGTTCCAGGTGAATCGCCTGGCCACCAAGAGCGATGTGAAGCGAGCTGTGGAAGAGTTGTTTGAGGTGAAGGTGCTGAAGGTGCATGTTCAAAACCGCAAGGGCAAGCCGCGTCGTACGAAGATGCAGTTTGGCAGCACTAAAGATTGGAAAAAGGCGATCGTCACGCTCGACGCGGAACATCGCATTGAATTGTTTTAAAGGGAGCTGTCAGCGATCGGCTGTCAGCATTCAGCTTTTAAATGGCTGATTGCTAGTTGTTGAAAACTGAAGGCTAACACACATGGGTATTCGCAAATACAAACCGACTTCAGCCGGACGGCGTAATGCCACGGTGAGCGACTTCGCTGAGTTGACGCCCGGTGCCAAGCCTGAAAAGAGCTTGCTGCGGCCGATCACGAAAAAGGGTGGTCGCAATAACCAGGGCAAAATCACGGTGCGTCATCGTGGCGGTGGCCATAAGCGTCGCTACCGGCTGATCGACTTCCGTCGTAACAAGGATGGTGTGGCAGCGAAGGTCGACTCAATTCAGTACGACCCCAACCGCTCGGCTCGCATTGCTTTGCTCTATTACGTCGACGGCGAAAAGCGTTACATCATTGCCCCGGACGGCCTGAAGCAGGGCGACGAGGTGATGAGCGGTGCCGAGGCACCGGCCAAGGTGGGTAACTGCCTGCCGTTGGCCAAGATGCCATTGGGCACCACGGTGCACAACATTGAGATGCGAGCTGGCCGTGGCGGAGTCCTCTGCCGAAGTGCCGGCACGAGTGCCACGCTGATGGCTCGCGAGGCCGATTGGGCGCAGCTTTCGTTGCCTAGCGGTGAAATTCGCCGTGTTCCCTCGGCTTGTCGTGCCACGGTGGGTTCCACGAGCAATGGCGAACACAGCGCGGTGGTATTGGGCAAAGCTGGTCGCAAGCGATGGTTGGGGCGTCGGCCTCATGTTCGCGGTACAGCAATGAACCCAGTCGATCATCCGCACGGTGGTGGTGAAGGCCGTACCAAGGGCGGACGTCACCCAGTAACGCCACAAGGTAAACCAACAAAGGGTGGTGCCACGCGGAAGCGTCGCAAGCCATCGAACAAGGCGATCGTACGTCGCCGACGCAGCAAACGTTATGGTCAATTGAAATTAGTGAAGAAGTAGTCGAAGCGGTTAGCGGTCAGCGGTTAGCCATCAGCTTTATAAGCTTGAGGCAACAAGCTGAAAGGTAATTGCTGAAAGCTGAAAGCGAACACATGGGACGTTCAGTAAAAAAAGGCCCTTACGTCGATCCGAAGCTTTACGCCAAGATCGATAAGCAAAACGACGAGGGGATCAAAGAGCCTATCACGACGTGGGCTCGTGCTTGCACGATCATTCCTGAATTCGTTGGCCACACATTTATGGTCCATAACGGCAAGATTCATCAGAAGGTGTTTGTCACCGAAGATATGGTCGGCCACAAGTTGGGTGAGTTTTCGCCAACGCGGAATTTCCGCGGCCACGGCGGCAAAAGTAAATAGTAAGTGAGCGGTTAGCAGTCGGCGTTCAGCGAAATTTGCTGAGGGCTGAAACTGAAGGCTGAAAGCTAAGAGCTAAACCATGGCATACACAGCAGTTCATCGACACGCCCGAATTAGTGCCACGAAGGTGCGCCCCGTCGCGGACTTGATTCGCGGCAAGCGGGTAGACGAAGCGTTGGCGATTTTGCGATTCCAGCCGCAACGCGGTGCACGGATGTTGGAAAAAGTGCTGAAAAGCGCATTAGGAAACGCCGAGGATCAGCGGGCTCCTAATTTAGGCGGTCTGCGAGTGGTCGACGCACGAGTGGATGGTGGCCCCATGTTCAAGCGAGTTCGACCTCGAGCCCGCGGCATGGCACACATCATCAAGAAACGATTTTCACACATCAAGGTTTCAATTGAGTAGAAGCCGCTAGCGATCAGCATTCAGTTATCAACTTTCAATGGTTGGGGCTGAGGGCTGAAAGCTGAGGGCTGAAAGCTGAAAGCTAAACAATGGGTCAAAAAGTCAATCCAATTGGTTTTCGCACGGGCATTATGCTGGGCTGGAAGAGCCGGTGGTATGCTTCGAAGCAAGAGTTTGCCGAGTTGCTGGTCGAAGACCAGAAGATTCGCAAGTTTGTGCACAAGAAGCACAAGTTTGCCGGCATCCCCAAGGTAGAGATTGAACGCACCCGTGACGAAGTCAAAGTGATTCTGCATGCAGCTCGACCAGGCGTGATTATTGGCCGTAAAGGTCAGGAAGTCGAACAGTTGCAGGACGAGCTGCAGGCCTTAGTGGGCCGGCGAATTAACATCAAGATTGAAGAAGTTTCGCGGCCTGAACTGCAAGCGCAGTTGGTGGCCGAGGATATTGGCGAGCAGTTGGCCAAACGATCGAGTTTCCGCCGCACGATGAAGCGTGCGATGGAGTCCACCATGGAGGCGGGTGCCAAAGGCATCAAGATCCAGTTGGCTGGTCGATTGGGTGGTGCCGAAATGGCTCGCCGCGAGAAGCAAATTACCGGATCGATTCCGCTGAGCACATTGCGAGCAAAGATCGATTACGGTTTCGAGGAGGCCAAGACTGCCCAAGGGCATATTGGCGTCCAAGTTTGGATTAACCAAGGTATGTACGAGGACGAGACCGATGGCGTTGATGCCGAAGAGGGTCAAGCACCGAAAAAGCCAAAGAGGTCGTATAAGAGGTAACGCGACCCGCGGCAACCGAGTCGTTTTTGGCGATTTCGGATTGCAATCCCTAGAGGGCGGGTGGATTAGCGCTGCCACGATCGAAGCCGGTCGTATTGCTGCCCAGCAATACATCCGCGGCGAGGGAAAATTGTATATCCGCATTTTCCCTCACAAGTCGATCACGTCGATCCCGTTGGAAACACGTATGGGTAAGGGTAAGGGCGAGCCTGATTTTTGGGCCGCGACTGTCCGACCTGGCACCATACTTTACGAGATTTCTGGCGTAAGCGAGGACGCAGCCAAGATTTGCTTTGCTCGGCTCGCGCATAAAATGCCGGTTCGGGTTCGTATGGTGAAAAGAAAGTAAAGGGGCGATTGGCTGTCAGTGACCTAGTAAGTGACAGCGAGCCGAAAGCCAAAAGCCGAGAGCCACAATGATTAAAGCCACCGAATTAAGAGACATGAGCGACGAGCAATTGGAGCTCACGTTGAAAGATGCGAAAGAGAATCTCTTTCGTTTCCATATTCAAGCGCAAACGGATCGCCTCGATGCTCCTAGCGAATTGCGGAAGCAACGGCGTCTCGTGGCGCGAGTGAAGACCATTCAGACGGAAAGAGAAAAAGCCGCCAGTGCGTCGAAAACCGACAGCTGATAGCCGAAAGCCCCACACATGCCCAAGAAACAACTCATTGGTGTAGTTACCAGCGACAAGATGCAAAAAAGCCGTCGGGTGGAGATCGCCCGTAAGGTAAAGCATCCCAAGTACGGCAAGTACATCCGCAGCAAGACCGTCTGCCATGTGCACGACGAAAGCGAAGAGTCGAAATTGGGCGATACGGTTGAGATTATTGAATGCCCTCCTAAGTCGAAGACCAAGCGTTGGGATTTGGTGCGGGTTGTGGCGAAGAGCCAGCAAGTAGACATCGCAGCGATGCGAGCTGCCGCTAAGCAAGAAGAAGCACGCACGGCGGACGGTGAAGAATAGCTGGTGTTTTGCCTTGCATTGCTCGCCCCGGCGAGTGGACTGTGGCAAAACGATTGGTTCGGATAAGAAAGTTTGTAATAGCCCTCGGCTCTGCCGGGGGATGAAGTAAAAGATTTTTTAAAGGCACGACCATGATTCAGATGCAAAGCCGCCTTGCCGTCGCAGACAATACCGGCGCCAAGGAAGTGATGTGCATCAAGGTATTGGGTGGCAGTCGACGTCGATTTGCTCACGTTGGCGATGTGATTATTTGCAGCGTCAAGAGTGTAATCCCCGGCAGCGACGTGAAGAAGAAGTCCGTAGTTCGAGGCGTGATTGTGCGAGCCAAGGCTCCCACGCGTCGCGACGACGGCAGCTACGTTCGTTTCGATTCCAATGCCATTGTGCTGATCGATAAAGATAACAACCCGCGCGGCACGCGCATTTTTGGTGCTGTTGCTCGCGAACTGCGTGAACGCAAGTTCATGAAGATCGTCAGTCTGGCCAACGAGGTGGTTTAGAGATGTTGATTCGGACAGGAGACACGGTCGAAGTGGTAACAGGTGCCGATCGGGGTACGCAAAGTCGCGTAATCCAAATAGATCGAGCTACCAAGAAGGCGTTGGTGGAAAACGTCAATCGTGTTTACAAACACGTGCGCCGCAGCCAAAAGCATCCGCAAGGGGGCCGGCTGAGCAAAGAAATGCCGATCCAGCTTTCGAACGTCATGTATGTGTGTCAGTCGTGCAATGCCAGAACGCGGTTGGGTGCTCGGTACTCGGCTGAGGGTGCGAAAGAGCGATTCTGCAAGAAATGCGGCGCGAACGCTGGCGAAATTGCACCAGCTCACAAAGCCTACGCGAAGAAGTAAAGCAGGAGGCTTGAGGCTTCGAGACATTGAGGCTTCAAGCAAAGAAAAATCAGAGATAACCTAAAACCAAATACTCGAAGCCCCCAGCCTACAGCCTGAACAATGACCCCGCGACTTAAAGAAAAATACGAAAAAGAGATCTTGCCCGAGCTTTCGAGTTCGTTGAATCGCAAGAATCGTCTGTCGCTTCCCAAGCTGGAGAAGATTGTTGTCAGCATGGGTGTCGGTAGTGCGATTACAGACAAGAAGCACATTGAAGATTCGCTGTCGGCGATGACAGAAATCACCGGTCAAAAGCCGCAGGTTTGTAAGGCTCGAAAGTCGGTTGCCGCGTTTAAGCTACGCGAAGGCGTACCCATCGGTTGCAAGGTAACACTGCGGGGCGACCGGATGTACGAATTCCTGGATCGATTGATTTCCTTGGCTTTGCCACGGGTGAGAGACTTTCGCGGTTTGAATCCGAAGGCGTTTGATCGTCGTGGCAACTACAGCTTGGGGCTCAACGAACAGTTGGTGTTCCCGGAGCTAAATCCAGACAAATACACACGCGTACAAGGTATGAACATCGCGATCTGTTGCTCGACAGATTCCGATGACGAGTCTCGCGAATTGCTGCGAGGACTCGGCATGCCTTTCCGCACAGAAGACACGCCTAAATAGAGTTTTTGAGAAAGGACTTACCCTCCGTGGCAAGTAAATCGAAAATCGCGAAGGCTAACCAAAAGCCGAAGTATTCATCTCGGACGGAAAGCCGCTGCCGGCTTTGCGGGAGGCCTCGCGCTGTATATCGCAAGTTTGGTATTTGCCGTATTTGTTTCCGCAACCTGGCCGATAAGGGATTGATTCCCGGCGTTCGAAAAGCCAGCTGGTAATTGCTTCAGTAAGAGTAAAGTTAAGACCCTCAAGAGGGACCCAACCACTATGATGACCGACCCAATAGCCGACATGCTCACACGCATCCGCAATGCCGTTCGCATTGAACGTCCGATTGTGCATGTGCCCCATTCCAAGGTAAAGCGCGGATTGGCCGAGGTGTTGAAGCGAGAAGGTTATATCTGGGACTGGCACGAAGAAGAAACCCAGAATGGTCCGGGTAAGAATTTGTTAATCGATCTCAAGTACGGCCCCAATGGCGAACGCGTGATCCGCCATATCAAGCGGGTCAGTACACCAGGTCGTCGAGTCTATAGTCGCGCCAATGCGTTGCGTCCGATCCTCAATGGATTAGGAATTTCGGTCATCAGCACCAGTCGTGGTGTGGTGAGCGATCGGGAAGCACGTCAGAAGAATTTGGGCGGCGAAGTTTTGTGTGAACTATGGTAGCGGTCAGCTATCAGCGGTCAGCTTTCAGCTTAGTTATGGCTGAAGTTTGACGTAGCTGAGTGCTGAGTGCTGAAAGCTGAGAGCTAGCATGTCGCGAATTGGTAAAAAACCTATTGAGATTCCCTCGGGCGTGAAGGTCAACGTGGCCAATCGCGAGATTACGGTCGAAGGAAAGCTTGGCAAGCTCGTTTGGAGCCACCGACCCGAGGTGAAAGTCACTGTCGGGGACGATGGCAAAGAGGTCGTTGTTTCGCGAGAGAAAGACGACCGCGAAGATCGGGCCTACCATGGGCTGACTCGCGCGTTGGTGCAAAACATGATTGTTGGTGTTACCGAAGGCTATGAAAAGAAGCTGGAAGTGCACGGCGTTGGCTATTTGGCTGCGTTGCAGGGCGATACCCTGCAGTTGCGTGTCGGTTTTGCCAATGAGATTCACAAGAAGATCCCAGCGGGAGTCGAGGTCACGTGTCCCGACCAAACTCACATCGTGGTGAAGGGGATCGACAAACAGAAGGTCGGCCAGTTTGCGGCGGAAGTACGAGCCGCACGCAAGCCGGAGCCTTACAAGGGTAAGGGCGTTCGCTACGAAGGTGAACAAGTTCGGCGCAAGGCTGGTAAGACAGCAAAATAGTTATGGGGTGAGTAAGTGAGTAGGTGAGTAGGTCTCGATTTTTACCTACTCACTTACTCACCTACTCACCAAATGCAGGTTCAAACCGATGTTAGGCTGCGAAACAGCACTACATCAGATACAAAGTTGCGAGCGTACCATGGATCATTCCAAAGCAATTGGCAAACAACGCAAACGTCGCTCCTATCGCGTGCGTAAGCGAACGCGTGGTTCTGTCGAGCGACCCCGACTTTGTGTCACTCGCAGCCATCGCAATATATCGGCGCAGATAATCGACGACTTGGCAGGCAAAACGCTGGCGAGTGCGTCGACTGCCGATAAAGATTTGTCCAAAAAAGTGAAGTATGGTGGCAACATTGCCGCGGCTGAGGCGATTGGCAAGGAAATTGCCGAGCGCGCTTCCAAGGCAGGCGTGAGCAAGGTTTGCTTCGATCGGGGCGAGTCTAAGTTCCACGGTCGCGTGGCAGCTTTGGCCGAAGCAGCACGCTCTGGCGGTTTGGATTTTTAACGAGCGACCGCATTTCACTTTCAACGCACAACTGGCAACATACAACTAACTACTGACACCCAAAAGGTATTTCGACGTGGCTACCGGCTCGAAAAAGAAACGACGTTCCGACGATTCCAAAGACAAGCAGCGTGGCGAGTTGTTGGAAAAGATCGTTAAAATTAAGCGCTGTGCTGCCGTGGTTAAGGGTGGTCGTCGCTTTAGCTTTGCTGCCATGGTCGTTGTGGGCGATGGCAAAGGCAAGGTGGGTTGGGGCTATGGCAAGGCCAACGAAGTGCCTCCCAGCGTCGAAAAGGCTGTTAAAGAAGGCATGCGGAGCATGGTTGCTGTACCGGTCGAGGATGAAACCATTCCTCACCAGGTGACCGGCACCTACGGAGCCGCCCGTGTCGTGCTGGTGCCAGCATCGCCTGGTACTGGTGTGATTGCTGGTTCGGCAGTGCGAGCTGTTTGCGAAGCTGCTGGCATTCATAATATTTTGACGAAGAGTTTCGGCTCGAATAATCCAATTCCGCTGGTCAAAGCCACTATTGCTGCTTTGAATCAACTTCGACCCAAATTTGACGTGGAACGGCTGCGGGGAGTGACTTTGTCATGATTCTGAGCGACGTACATCGCGGGATTAACCGCAATAAAAAGCGAAAACGTATTGGTCGTGGCCCGGGTTCGGGGCACGGCAAGACCTCCGGTCGTGGCCATAAAGGTCAGGGATCTCGCCGAGGTTCCTCTTCCAAACCAACCTTCCAAGGCGGTACCATGCCGCTGGTACGTCGGGTCCCCAAGCGTGGTTTCAACAATCGCTGGGCCCTCCAGGTGGCAGTTGTGAATGTCGGACAGATTGACGAAGCATTCTCCGCTGGTGAAGAAGTCAGCCTGGAAGCATTGGCTGAGAAGAATCTGGCTCGGGGTCGATTCGATGTGCTCAAGGTACTTGGTGACGGCGAAATTAAGACGAAGCTGAAAGTCGCTGCTCATCGATTTAGCAAAAGTGCGCAGGAGAAAATCGAAAAGGCAGGTGGGGAATGTGTTGTGGTGCCTGGTAAGACGCCTGTCGCCGAAAAAGTTGCCGCCCAGAAAAAGGCAGCCAAGAGCAACGCAGCCAAAAACTAACTTCCCCCGTCACATCGCATTAGCGAACCCGCCTTCGATATTGTCCTGAACTTCCGACCCTCTCGCGATACATGTAAAGTCAGGATGCACCCATGTGGGAAAAGATTCGTGTCGTTTGGCAAATTCCCGAGTTGCGCCAGAAAATTCTGCTGACCCTCGGTCTGCTAGCCATCTATCGGCTGGGATTTCAAATTCCGCTACCCATTGTCGACGCCGACAAACTTCGGGCCGCCAGTGAAGCGGGTGGTGGGATGGGCGACGTGCTACAGCAAGTCGCCGTCTTTAGTGCCAGCCAATTGAATATGGTCACCATCTTTGGCTTGGGCATTATGCCCTATATTTCGGCTTCCATTATCTTTCAGCTTTTGGGCAGCGTTTATCCGCCCCTGGAAGCTTTGCAAAAGGAAGGCGAAGCAGGCCAAAAGAAGATCAACGAGTACACCCGTTATGCAACGGTTGCGATTTGCCTGATCCAAAGCTTCATCTATATGAACACGTACGTCGTGAACTTTATCGACGACGCTTATCTGGTAGGCGGTGTCTTGCCGTTTAGTTGGAAGATAGCGGGCGTGTTAACGATGACTGCGGGAACCGTATTTCTAATGTGGATCGGCGAGCAAATCGATGAGTTTGGCATCGGCAACGGGATTAGTCTGCTGATTATGGCTGGTATTTTGGCTCAGATGCCGGGAGCCGGTTTCGAGCTAATTAACGATGCAACATTGGAACTAGGTGCGGGACAAGGCAAAAAGGGTATCGAAGACTTGCTGATTCTGGCCTGCATGTTTGTTGCCGTGGTTGTGGGCGTGGTTTACATCACGCTGGGCCAACGTCGGATTCCCATGCAAAGTGCAAAGCACGTTCGGGGCCGGCGAGTGTTCGGCGGTACCCGTCAGTACTTGCCTTTGAAGGTGAATCAGGCAGGCGTCATGCCTATCATCTTTGCTAGCAGTTTGCTGATGCTGCCAAGCATCGTCTTCATGCAGCTAGCCAAAATTAATTGGGAGCCCGGCAGTTTCTGGGGAGGAATGTTCGGCTGGCTAGGTGAGGCATTCGCCCGGGACTCGTTTATCTACGTTTTGTCCTATATCGGCTTGATTTACTTCTTCTGCTTCTTCTGGACGGCGATTACTTTCAACCCGAAAGATGTCTCCGACAACCTGAAGAACTACGGTTCGTTTATCCCGGGATATCGTCCTGGGAAGCGAACTGCGGATTACCTGGAGAAGGTAATGTTCCGGATAACTTATGTGGGAGCCGGTTTTTTGGCTTTGGTGGCGATCATCCCGACGCTAATATCCAACAGGTTGGGCGTTTCTTTCATGGTAGCCAGCTTCTACGGTGGAACGGGCCTTTTGATTGCCGTCAGCGTGGCATTCGACTTGGTGCAGAAAATCGACAGCCACCTCGTCATGCGGAACTACTCCGGACTACTTGAGAAATCCTAAGTTGGGCCAAATCCATGGGGGCATCATCCGAAAAGTTGCTGCTCCGCGACCGAGAGCAAAGAGCTACAACCATGTTGGTCATTTTTGTAGGTCCACCAGGTGCTGGTAAAGGGACGCAGTCTGTTCGGCTGGCGGAGTACTTGGCCGTCCCCCACTGTTCGACTGGCGAGATGTTTCGTCAGGCATGCCTGGCAGATTCAGAGATTGGCCATCAGGCAAACGAGTATATGCAAGCGGGGCGACTGGTGCCCGACTCGATGGTGCAAACGATTGTGGCCAAGCGTCTTACCGAGCCCGATTGCAAGAATGGCTGCGTGATGGACGGTTTCCCTCGGACCCTCATCCAGGCCCAGGCGTTCGACGATTGGTGCAAAGAGCATTACCTGCCGGTGACGAAAGTCATCGAGTTTCAGGTGGACGAAGAGACTCTACTAAGCCGTCTCGACGGTCGAGGACGTGCCGACGACGATCAAGAAGTCGTGAAAAAACGGTTTAGCCAGTATCGAGAACTAACCATGCCGCTACTCGACTATTACCGTGCTCAAGGCGTCCTGGCGACCGTCAGTGGGATTGGCGAAATGGACGAGGTGTTCGCCCGCATTACAGCGGCTTTGGAAGATTGATCGGCAATCGCTATGAAAAGAGACTTAACGCATCACATCGAGTTGAAGAGCAAGCGGGAGATCAATCTCATGCGCAAGGCGGGGCTCGCCGTCTGGCAAGCGCACCAGATTGCCTCCAAATTGGTAGTCCCTGGCGCCACAACGGCCCAGATCGATGCCGCGGTGGAAGAGCATTTTGCCAAGTTGGGCGCAGTGCCGCTGTTCAAGAATTATCCGAATTCCTCACGTAATAAGCGCCCCTTCCCAGCGGTTTGCTGCATGAGCGTCAACGAAGCGGTTGTGCATGGCATTCCTACGGATCGCTCACTCGAAGAGGGCGACGTGCTGAGCATGGACACCGGATGCCGGCTGAACGGTTGGTGCGGCGATGCGGCGGTGACTCATCCCGTGGGTGAGATCGACCCCGAAGTCAGAAAATTGCTCGATGCCACCCAGGGCGTACTCGCACTGGCGATTGAGTTGATGGCCGAGAAAGAGCGTTGGAGCCAGGTGGCCGAGCAAATGGCCATTTACGTGGCCGACCACGGGTATTCCACCGTGGAGTGCTTTGTCGGCCATGGGATCGGGCGCGATATGCATGAAGATCCACAAGTGCCAAATTTCCCCAGCCGCTCGCTCCGAGGATCGGGCGACTTCCGTCTCGAGCCCGGCTTGGTGATCGCGGTCGAGCCGATGGTGAACATGGGCACGAAAAAGGTGAAGATGCTGAAAGATCAGTGGACGCAAGTCACCTCCGACGGCCTGGCAAGTGCCCATTTCGAGCATACGGTGGCCCTCACCGAAAGTGGTCCGCGAGTGCTAACAGGCCCTCCAGAGCCGGGTGAGCTCGAAGAGCTAGGCCTGTGAGCCGGCTTGGTTCGATCTATTGTGTCGCAGCCCGGCAAAAAACCGACTTTCTAGGCGTGAGTAGCCCTTGAAGGGATGGCCTAAGTCGGTCATATTCATATGTTTGCCCAATATCGGCGGACCCGCAGGGAGCCGTTGTATTGGCGGAGCTACAAGGAGTCAGCGATGAAAGTACGAGCCAGTGTGAAACGGATTTGCGACAAGTGCAAAATCGTTCGCCGTCGCGGCGTCGTCCGTGTTGTGTGCAGCAACCCGCGGCACAAGCAACGCCAGGGTTAGTTGTTGAGCTAAGAGCTAAGAGCTTAGAGTCCAGAGCTAAGAGTTGGAGTTATTGAGGAGTCGAGGAAAATTGCTTCTCCTCTATCCCTCGCCCCTTTGGGGAGAGGGTTGGGTGAGGGGAACCAGAATAAACCCAGAATAAACACGGAAGCTATTTTCCTCGATTCCCTAGTGTGGCCAGTACAGCCGCCCGCCAATTGCGAATCCATACAAATCAAAAAAACTAAATCATTTCCCAGACTCGGAGTTTATTAGATGCCACGTTTGCTAGGTGTCGACATACCACCAGATCGCCCCACGGCCGTCTCTCTAACCTACCTCTACGGTGTTGGTCCGAAGGTAGCGCGAGAATTGTGCCACAAAGCGGGAGTCGATGCGCAAGCACGAGCTCGCGAGTTGGGAGAAGACGAAGTAGCCCGCCTCGCGGCGCTGCTCGACAAAGATTACGTCGTTGAAGGTCAATTGCGTCGTCAGACAAGTCAAAACATTTCGCGACTACGCGACATCGCTTGCTATCGCGGCTTGCGACATCGTCGTGGTTTGCCGGTACGAGGTCAGCGGACCAAAACCAATGCTCGTACTCGCAAGGGACCTAAGAAGACAGTTGCCGGTAAGAAGGGCGTTAAAGATCTAAGGTAATCGTGACCTGCAGTAGCGATCACCACCAAGCGATCACCCAAACAGGCCGTTCAAACAGACATTGATTATTAGGGAGTAACTCACTCAGTGGCCAAAGCAACAAAAGCCAAGACCTCGAAGACCAAAAAGAAGACGGCACGTCGCAACGTGACCGTTGGCGTCGCACATATCGTGGCAACCTTTAACAACACGACTGTCACTATCACCGACACCAAGGGCGATACCCTGTGTTGGGCGAGTGCCGGGACCAGTGGATTCAAGGGAAGCCGCAAAAGCACCCCGTTCGCCGGGCAATGTGCAGCACAACAGGCGGCCGAAAAGGCGCGTAAGTTCGGCATGAAGGACGTCGACGTCAAAGTGAAGGGCCCCGGCAGCGGTCGCGAAAGCGCCATCACTGCTTTGGAAGCCGCTGGCTTGAAAGTTAAGTCAATCGAAGATGTGACGCCCCTGCCACACAACGGTTGTCGGCCCCGCAAGAAGCGGCGCGTGTAGTTATTTGCAAATGGATCCTGCCAAAGATGGAGCGACCGCTGGCAGCTATTTTTCAACATAGAAATCAGTTCTCACAGCGTTAGTTAGACAGAGCAGAATAAAACTTATGGCAAGATATACCGGACCCGTTTGCCGACTTTGTCGTCGCGATGGCATGAAGTTGTTTCTCAAAGGCACGCGTTGCGACACATCGAAGTGTGGCTTCGAGCGACGCGAAGCGCCTCCCGGCCAACAGAACTATCGTCGCGGCAAGATGACCGACTACGGTTTGCACCTTCGCGAAAAGCAAAAGGTAAAGCATTACTATGGAGTGCTGGAACGACAGTTCCGGAAGTACTTCCATCAAGCCGAACATACCAAGGGCAACACGGGCGATGTGCTCATGAGCATCTTGGAGCGGCGGCTCGACAACATCGTCCATCGACTCGGTTTCGGTCAAAGCCGCAACCAGGCTCGACAGATGGTGAATCATGGCCACGTGACGGTGAATGGCCGTCGCGTTGATGTGGCCAGCTACATGGTCAACGTCGGTGACATCGTTCGCGTGAAGAATCGTGCCAAGAGTCTCGATCTGGTTCGAGGTGCTTTGTCCGAAGGAAGCAGCGATGTGCCTGATTTCTTGACCGTTAGCGGCGAGGCAGAAATTCCGGAAGGTGTTGTGGGTCGTTTGCCACAGGCCGAGGATGTCTCGATTCCGATCCAGACGCAATTGATCGTCGAGCTTTGCTCGCGGTAGTATGCAGGGCTTTGCTCGCGTTAGTACGCAAGTTGTACGGTCAGTAGGTTATTTCTTTTAAGATTCAATTCGGGTATTTACCCAAGCCACTTTTGTGGAGGATTCTGATGCATATTCGATGGCGTGGACTTGAGTTACCAAGTGCCGTAACGTGCGAAAGCAGCACGCTGACGTCGACCTATGGAAAGTTCGTTGCCGAGCCTTTTGAGCGCGGCTTCGGCACGACCATTGGCAACAGCCTCAGGCGGATTTTGCTTTCCAGCCTGGAAGGCAGTGCCGTAACTCAAATCAAAGTACACAATGCTCAGCACGAGTTCACGACGATCGAGGGAGTCCTGCAAGACCTCACCGACATCGTGCTCAACGTCAAGTCACTGATTGTGAAAAACCACAGCGATAGCACCAAGGTGCTGCGAGTGGAGAAGAACACCGCCGGTGACGTTACTGCTGCCGACGTGGAATGTGACGAGTCGGTTGAAATTATTAACAAAGACCTGGTCCTCGCGACGCTGACCGACGACGTGCAATTTGTCATTGAAATGGTCGTCGAAAATGGTCGCGGCTATGTTTCCTCTGTTGAGCATGGCGAGAATATTCAGGAGATCGGTATCATTCCGGTCGACGCAGTGTTCAGTCCGGTCACCCGAGTACGCTACCAGGTGGAAGAGACTCGTGTTGGTCAAAAGACGAACTACGACAAACTAACGATCGAAGTCTTCACCGATGGTTCGGTCGGACCCGAGATGGCGATGGTCGAATCGGCGAAGATCATGCGAAAGCATCTCACGCCATTTGTGCAGTACACCGAGCTTGGTCCCCAAGTTCACGCTGCTGCTCGTGGAGCTTCTATGTCGAACGCCGACAGCGCGTTGGAAGCCAAGCTCAACATGAGCATTGCCGAGTTGAATCTATCCGTGCGGGCAGGTAACTGCCTGGAATCGGAAAACATAATGACGGTTCGAGAATTGGTTACCCGTTCGGAAGACCAGCTTCTAGAAGTTCGCAACTTTGGCGAGACAACACTTGCTGAGGTGCAGATGAAACTTCGAGAACTTGGTTTGCATTTGGGTATGCGAGTTCCTAGTCCCGCAGCAACTATGTAGTTCCTTTGTCGCTAAGTTCGGGAGCCTATCGCCCGCGCTTAACATTGAGAGTTAAAGCCATGAGACATCGCAGAAAAGGCCGAAAGCTTGGTCGCAATCCGAAGCATCAACGCGCGTTGCTGAGAAACTTGGCGAGTGCCTTGATTTTGACTGAGCGCGACGCTGAGTTCGACGACAATGCCCCCAAGGTAAAGGGCCGCATTATCACGACGATTGCCAAGGCCAAGGAAGTGCGGCCGTTGGTGGAAAAATGCATTACCATCGCCCGTCGCGCCCAATCTGCCGAAGAGGCTGCCGCCCAGCACGAGACGAGTGCCGAGCGTGGTAGCCAAGAGTGGAAGACGTGGCGACAAAGCGATAACTGGCGAGCCTGGAACCAAGCGGTAGCACCAGTAGTTGCCGCTCGCCGACGCTGTTTGCAACTGCTGCAAGACAAGGAGGCGGTAGCTCTCTTGTTCGATGAAATCGCCCCCCGTTTTGCTGATCGTCCCGGCGGTTACACGCGAATCGTACGAATGGCTCAACCACGACTCGGCGACGCCGGCGTCCGGGCGATTCTGGAATTTGTTGGAGTCCGCGACCGCGTTGTGCAGCGCAGCGAAAAGCCAGCTTTCGAAGATTCAGAAGAAACCTCAGAGACGAAACCAGCAGCAGAAGAATCAGACGCAACAGAAGAGTCCACAGACGCTAGTAGCGAGGAAGCTTCTGCGGACGGAGCGGATGACGCTGCTAATGCGGAAGAAAAAGCTGAAGAGAAAAAGGACGCCGAATAGTTCGGCAACAAATTCTTCGCTAGATTCTCAATTTGGTGATGGCAATATGGCGATGAATCGCCCGGCCAAAGGACGGCCCTCACAGCGGCGTGGCAATCGATTGCCGGCCAGCCCCCAGTTTGACTTTTGCCGCGCGATGCGCCGACTTTGTTCGGACATGACGACCCGTCTTGCCGAGCTGGGCCATATCGATCTTTCGCGTGTGGCCATCAGCCTGAATCAAGCCCGGCAAGACACCACACACGGCATCTATGCTTCGCTCACACCGCTCAAGTTTCAAGCCGGAGCCGACTATCAGCTGATGGGGGGCCGGCGCTACGGAGTCGAATCGCTTCGCGATGAGCAGGGGCGAGAGTTTCTGTACATTCTCAGCTTCTATCTGCCGAGATTTCAAAACACGAGCTTGGAAGAAAAGCTCTCCACAATCGTCCACGAACTGTGGCATATTGGCCCCGCGTTCGATGGCGATCTCCGCCGTCACGCGGGGCGCTGCTATGCGCACGGACCATCGCAAAAAGCGTACGACGCCCAGATGGATCGCCTGGCCCAACGATGGTTAGCCCTCGACCCGCCGGCGCATCTCTACGAGTTCTTGGAGCATCGCTTCGACGAGTTGGTTGCCGAGCATGGCAAGATTGTAGGCACCCGTTGGCCAACGCCGAAGTTGCTGCCGAGTTGAGATTGGCAAGCGACGCGTTGGCTGGATCCTGTTTGCAGGTACTTTAGGACCATGGAGCTGAGGCTGCTGCATTGTGAAGAAGTGTCTTCAAGTGCAATAGCCGGACCGCCACTGTCTACCCGCCGTGGTGGGCGGTCCGCTGGGCTCCGGAGGCAGGTGTGCCTCCGGCTAGCTTTCAATTTCTGTTCTTAGCCACGCTAACAGTCGCCAGTTTGCCGAGTGCCACTGCTAGCAGTTCTCGCATGGTTCCCGATCCCTGTGGAATCGCATTGACAGCAGTTTTCCCGGGTCGTACTGTTCGTGCGCTTCTGAATTCGTCCGCACCTGGCCACTGGAATAGAACGCCACCGGTATGCACTTGTTTCGGTACACGAAGTTCACCCGATTTCTTGCGCCAATCTGCTGCGCATTGGGAATTGCTGCGTGCAGTGGCTGCGGTGCGATGCTGACGATACCTGCTACGGATACGCCGCAGAGTTTTTTGAAGGCGGTCGAGACGGGACCCAAGAGTCTCACGTTGGAGATCTTTCAGGTTCGCATCCCAGCGGAGGATCGGCAAATAGCGGATGAAATTTGGGCGACGATCGACGAGCAACGTATCGCCCTGGAGCCGCGTCGCGAACTGTCTCGCAATGGATTCCGGGTAGGTGTGCTGGGTGGTTCGATGCCGGACATTCTTACTGAGCAATTCCTAGGTGATTCGGAGCCAGAAGATGAATCTCCCGAACGTGTCATCACCGACTCAAGTGCATCGCCCCGTGTTGTGCGGCGCCTCTTGCAACTGAAGCGAGACGACCAGGCAACCGTCCAGGCATCAGAATTGCGGGACAAGATTAACGTGTTTATCAATAGCCGGGACGGACTACAGGGGCAGAGTTACGACGAGGTCCAGGCGTCTTACAACTTGCGGGCAAGTTTGGCTGCGGGGCAGCGTGCTGCAGTGCGGCTGACCCCCGAGTTGCATCATGGTCAATTGCGCAATCGTTACGCGGGCAGCGATCAAGGAATCTTCCTGGTGACGCCTTCACGAGAGCGGGTGGCTTACGACGAAATGGTGATGAAGGCTTCGCTCTCCGCGGGCGAAGTCTTAGTGATTGGCTGTCTACCCGAGTCGCAGGGTAGCTTGGGCTGGGCTTTCCACGGGGTGGAAAAGGATGGCCCTGCGGAGCAAAAACTGGTGCTGATCCGACTGCTGCAAGTGCCGCCCAGTGAAATCCTTACAGGGACTCGACTTGCGACGAGCGACTAGCACCGCTGACCCCCTCTCTTTCTGCCCTTCAAGTTGCTACAATGGAGGGCTTCTCAGCCCACCGGCAGTGGGCTCCTAGTGTTTTCTGTTTTCCAGGCAGCACTTTCCAGAGAAGATTTTGCACACCCTTTCCCTCCGATCCTATTCCAACCGAGGAGTTGAGTACGATGCCCTTAGTTCCCATGCGACTGTTGCTAGACCACGCTGCTGAAAACGATTACGGTTTGGCGGCCTTCAATGTGAACAATATGGAGCAGATCCAAGCAATTATGGAAGCTGCCGAGGAGACCAATTCACCGGTCATCGTGCAGGCGAGCCGCGGTGCTCGATCCTATTCGCAAGATAACTACCTCCGGCATCTGATGCTGGCGGCAGCGGAGCTCTATCCAAACATCCCAATGGTCATGCACCAGGATCACGGCAATAGTCCCGAGACCTGCAAGAGTGCCATTGAAAATGGATTTACCAGCGTCATGATGGATGGCTCGCTGGAGGCCGATGGCAAGACTCCAGCCGACTTTGATTACAACGTGCGGGTGACCAAAGAGGTCGTCGAACTGGCCCATGCCCAAGGTGTTTCGGTCGAGGGCGAACTGGGATGCTTGGGGTCGCTCGAGTCTGGCGAAGGCGAGCAGGAAGATGGCCACGGCGCCACCGGCAAGCTCACGAAAGATCAGCTCCTGACCGATCCGGACGAAGCCGAACGATTTGTGGCCGAAACCTCGGTCGACGCCTTGGCCGTGGCGATTGGTACCAGCCACGGTGCTTACAAGTTCACGAGCGAGCCGACCGGCGAAGTATTAGACATGGAGCGAATCGAAGAGATCCATCGTCGACTGCCCAATTGCCACTTGGTGATGCACGGGAGCAGTAGCGTTCCTCAAGAACTGCAAGACATCATCAACGCCAACGGCGGTCAGCTCAAGCAAACCTGGGGCGTGCCAGTCGAAGAGATCCAGCGCGGCATCAAGCACGGAGTGCGTAAGGTGAACGTCGATACCGACAATCGACTGGCCATCACTGGTGCAATTCGCAAGGTATTTGCGGAGTCGCCTGAGAAGTTTGACCCCCGCGACTATCTGAAGCCTGCACGTGCTGCGATGAAGGACGTGTGCGTCGCCCGCATGACGTCGTTCGGCCAGGCCGGCAATGCGGACAAGATCAAGCCGGTTTCAATCGACGAGTTCGCTAGCTTCTACGCAGCCGTGTAGAAACAGCCTCGATTAACCATTTTGATGGCATTTAGTCACTGTGATCCGCACGGAAATCCCCTGTGCAGAAATCCCCTGTACAGAAGACACTGATGCCGACGGCACGCCGCATTGGCTGATCGTCACTCAGGTGGAGCATGCGCGGATTAGTGGCGAGTTGGCACAGTTTTATGCTCCCAGCCTGATGCAGGATTCTGCGATGCGCGTCGAGGTGTTGCGTGCAGTCACGCATCACGACGATGGCTGGGACGAGTGGGATCGGTGCCCTCGGCTCGACGAAGCCAGTCGCAAGCCACTTTCGTTCCGTGAGTTGCCGGTTGGCGAATCGCTTCAGATTTGGTCGGGATCGATCGACAGCGCCGCGAGAATTGGTCCGTTGGCCGGTTGGCTGGTCGCCAGCCATTTTCGCGGACTGTTGCAGACCTCATCGAAATCATGCGATTTGCAGGAAGTCGAAGATTGGGTGAGGCGAATCGATACCGATCGCCAGCAATGGCTGATGCAGTGGCAACGGCTCGACCCCGCAGGTCATACCCTAGAGTTAGCCCAACGAGCCCTGTTGTTCTTACAGGTGGTCGATGTGATGAGCCTCTGGCTATGCAGTGCCTGCTTTCGACAAGACGGGAATGCCAGCGAGCTGTACTCAATGGCTGAGGGTACCGAACTTGGAACTGGCATCAAACGCGTGAGTACGGCGCGAGGTTCTGTTCCTCAGGTCCAAGTCTTGCCTTGGCGATTTGAGCAACCGGAAATTGAGTTGCGCGGCGAAGCGTTCTTAGCCCCAGCAAAGAAGTACGACAAGTGCGATGACCTGGTAGATGCCTACAAGCAATTTCCGCTCACTTGGCAGCTTGCTGGGACGTAGACGGCCTTAGCCGGAGGCACACTTGCCTCCGAGTTCGGCGGACCGCCCACCACCGCGGGTAGACAGTAGCGGTCCGGCTACTTTGCCTCGTTCGCAGTCGCTTCGCTCACTTCCACGTGCATGTTGGTGGAAAGATAGAGTGGAAAACCTCGGTCGCGATAAATTAGTTCGCCGAACACGGCGAGCGAACCGGTCGCAGGCTTTTGAAACACATGCTCATACTTCTTCCCGTTGCCAGAGAGTTCTGTCGCATTCCAATTGGAGGCACGGAAGTCCCGCTGCGGGGCATCGGCTTGCCAGACCTGGCAGAGATCGACCGGTTGGTCCGACGCGATCGTGAGACGAATCGAATCTCCGTCTTCCTGGAAACTGTACGTAATCTTTGGGAGGTCCTGCTGGCCGTCTGCCTGGCAATGCAGCGCCGCGATGCCGCCCAGCACTCGGTCATAACTCTCAAATCCATGGCCACCGTTTGGCACGTAGAGCGCATATTTTTGGCTGGGAAGTCCCTCCCAATAAAAGTTCAGCGCATCCACAGGCCAGTAGGGATCGTTGGTGCCGTTGATGATGAGCTTGGGCATCGTGAGCGACTTGCGATAAGAATAGGGATCGACAACGGCGGCAAGTTTTTGTCCTCCAGGCGTGGGTAGGATATCGTGCAGGCCTCGCGAGGTGTATTCGCTGATTTCCTTTGAGAAATCGCCCCAAACTTCCAGCTGATGATCCATTTGGGGCGACATATTGAGGATGTCGATGACCATCGGGGCAATGGCATTCACGCGCGAATCGCTGGCGCCGGTGAGCCACGTGGTCCAGCCCCGCTTCGAAGCTCCCGTGACAGTGAAGGATTCAATCGGCAGGAGCCAAAACTTCTCGCAGTATTCCTCGATTGCGTCCATGGCCCGAATGGCACTCTTCACCATGGGTAGCAACAGCGGCCAGTCCGCCTCGCCGGTGACCATGAACTGTTCAAAGGTGTACGAGATAAGATTGTCTTCCACCATTCCATCGAACAGCGGCTGATTGGGCACCTGCATAATCACGGCGACCGGCGCTTCGATTTCCCGAGCCAGATTGGCCAGGTACTTTAATTGCCCCGGGATTTCGGTGGGGTAGTCAGCTTCTTCTAGTTCATCAGACCAGGTTCCACCAGTAATCAGCAGCACCGCCTGCTCGCTGGTGACTTTCTTGGGTCGAAGAATCCAGAGCTGATGCTTCCATGTGATTTCTCGCCACGACTGCGAGTGCAGAATGAGTTCGACGTACTTGGCATCCTCGAACGTGCCGCCGCGTATCTTCTTCCAGCGGTAGGTATCATCGGGCTTGGCTAGGTACTCTTCGAGCGCTTGCGAGGAATCCGTTTGCCGCGGTTCCTTGAGCTCGGCCACTGCCTGTGCATTTGCTTGAGACAACTGGCACAATTCAAATATCAACATCGAGCAGAGCAATGTGGTCTTCATGAGGTAGCCTTCGAGGAAATGCTGTCGGACGAGTTATTATCTCCTGCGTCCACCAAAGCAAAGACTTTCTGGCCAGGCCGTGGTGCCATGTCAGTCTCGCCCGTAGCCACAATGAGGAACTTGCCCGTTGTGTCTGTGCAAAACAGCACGAGCGCTTTCTCGCCATAACGAGCGAGGAAATCGTCGTAGGTGAAGTCATTGGTAAGCAGCGTCTTCTTGACGACCTGACCCTGGCGGAATCGTTCTTCGAGTTCTTCGATGGTGACCGGCTTGTCGAACAGCGTACGACCCGTGCGATACGCGCCGACGGTTTCGGTACGATCACTCGAGGCCGCAGAGACTTCGACCTGATAGACCTCCGCGCGACCAAATCGTTCGATGAAGCCGATCGCGGCTAGAGTGTTCACTTCGTCGTTGCTCGTCATGGCCAATAGTCGTCCGATGCCGCCGAGATCGATTTCTTCCTGGACAAATTCGCTGCCGATACTGGCGTAGGAGACATTGAGCCCTGCCATGCGGGCCGCGGCATTGTTGCGAGGATTGGTGTCGACCAGCAGGACCGTGAAGCCTTCTTCCTGCACGGACATGGCGATCTCGCGAACCGCCGGCGAGGCACCGGCAAAGATGATGCCCTGGGGGTTTTCACCGGAGAGTCCCAACAATCGGGCCAACGGAGCCAAAGTCAATCCGTAGGTCGTCACTGTAGCGACGATCACGAAGAAGGTGATCAGTACGAAACGGTCTGCTTCAGAAGCTAGGAGATCCAGCCCCCCGTGCTCGCTTTCCAACACGATCTCCAAGGCGAAGAGGGAGCTGACGGCCGCCGCCACGATTCCGCGTGGATGCACCCAAGCCAGGAAAGCCCGTTCTTGCCAAGGTAGATTGCTGCCAAAAGTAGAAACGAAAACTGCGATGGGACGCACCAATAGGATGAGTAGCACAACGAAGAGCACGCTTTCCCAGCCAAGCATTTCCAGTGCCGCAGCATCGACTTTCAGTCGCGACGAAAGCACGATGAACAACGTGGAGATCAACAGCACGCTCAAGTTTTCCTTGAACTCTATGATATGCCGAACGGCCACGGTGCGTTGATTTCCGAGAATCAGACCCAGCAGAGTGACCGTCACCAATCCCGACTCGTGAGCGAGTTGATTCGAAATGGCAAACACCAGGATGACCCAGGACAGGATGACCGGGTTTTGCAGGTAGTCGGGCACCCAATAGCGTTTGAGCAATTGCAGCAATAGCCATCCGCTGGCGCAGCTTAGCAGGATGGAGTAGAAGAGGGTGGTCCCCAGGCCAGTCAACCAGCTGCTGGAAAATTCCTCGCCCGGATGGTGCAGGATAACTTCGAACACCAACGCGGCCAGCACCGCGCCGATGGGATCGTTGACGATGCCTTCCCATTTAGCGAGTGTGCCGATGCGACGCACCGGTTGCACATGCCTCAAGAGTGGCAGCACGACCGTCGGCCCGCTGACCGTCAGCAATGCTCCCAAGAGGAACGACATCGGCAGGGAGAACTCGACCACGTTGTAGGCGAGCCAAGCGGTAAAGAGCCAGGTAATCACCAGTCCCACCGTCACCAGCCGGAATACGACGGCACCCGACCCCCCCAGCTCCTTGAAGTTCAGCGTCAATCCACCTTCGAACAGGATGATTCCAACGGCCAACGAGATGGCGGCAAAGAAAAATCCCTCGTCCGAATCCGAGGATAGCTGCGGGCCAAACTTGCCCATCAGCACGCCAAACAGCAGCAGCAGAACGATGGCAGGCAGACGAAATCGCCAGGCGACCCACTGGGCGGCAATTCCCAGGCCCAAAACAGAGGCCAGATAGATGGCAGGGTGGTCCATAACGCGAGGTCAATCGGAGCGGTGATTAAGGGTTTCTGAGAGCTCAGCATTCTACGCTACCGCCCCTCCCTAGGGATACCTGGGCTAGCCGAAGTCCCAGGGAGAAAATCTCTGTTTTTTGCCCTCCTCACGAAACTCCCAACGCCCTGTGGAGTTTAGTAGGTAGAGACGTTGCTTTTCGTGACAAAACGTCGCCATCCAACAAGCGAGCATAATCCCATGAAACAGATCCACACTCTACTGACCCTCGTAGCGGTTTTATCACTCACAGGATCGGTCACCTGTGCCGACGACAGTACGGACCAGGGGGCCGCGGACCGTCCAGATCGTTCCCAGATTCGCGAAAGAATGATTGAGCGTTTTGATGCCGACGGAGACGGCCAGCTGAGCGACGACGAACGTGCCACTGCTCGCGAACAGCGGGGCGGTCGCAAAGGACGCGAAGGTGGGCCACGGCCGGGTGGCGATCCCGAGCAAATGTTTGAAATGTTCGATGCCGATGGCGACGACCACCTCAGCCGAGACGAGTTTATGGAGCTCGCCAAAGCCGTGCGAAAAATGCGCGAGCGTTTCGGTGCTCCCGGCGAAGGTGGACCTCGAGGCGAGCGTGGACGTCGCGGCGATCGACCAGGACCTCCACCTGAGGGCGCAGATCGACCCCGGCGTGGTCCGCGTGGCGAGGGTTTCGATGGAGATCGCTTCCGCCCACTTCAAAATCAAGATTCGGTCGAGGATGGCGAGCGTGAACGTGGTCCTCGCGATCGGGCACGTGAGCGGGGCCGTGATTTGAGAAAAGGCGACAAAGGAAAAGGCAAGGGTAAGGGAGCGAAAGGCAAGAAGCGGCAGCGCGGCGGACCAAGAGGTCCCGAAGGCGGACCCATGGGCCCCCCCGACCCGGAGCAAGTATTCCAAGACTTCGATGCCAATGAAGACGGTCAATTGAGCCTCGACGAATTCAAGGAGTTGGCCCAAGAGATGAAAGCTCGCCGAGGGCGTCAAGGTCGCGGTCGAGGTGAGTTTGGGCCTCCTGGACCTCCGCCGGAAGGCGATCGAGAAGGCCGCCCACGCAAAGGAAAACGCCGTGGTGGACCGGGCCCCGATTTCGGTAATGCCGAGCCAACTGCCGAGTCGTCCTTCAAGGAACAGTCGGTTTAGGTCCAACCTCCCAAATAGCTCGGCTGTATTCGTCGTGCCCCGTGCGCCTGAACCCCCAGTAGGTGCGCGGGGCCGATGTTTTTATGGGGGGTGTCGAATCTCTGGCCACGGACAGCAGCTGCAGCTACAATAAAGCCCGGTTAAACAATTAGTCCACAAGAGAAACGCCAACGAAAAAAAGTCGCCGCGAAACCTAGCGCTCATCTTTCCTGGGAAGGTGACTAGCGTGGGATTCGCGGCGACTTTTTTTCGTTTGGCAATCCACATCGATGATGACAAAAACCGTCTACATCCCTTTAATCGTCCTTGGGTTTTCAATGCTTTCGTTAAGTCCAACGCTAGCAGAATTGACTAGGTCACCGGCTAAGTTATGGAGGACCGAAAGGGGAGGCAACGATCATCGCTACCAGGTTGTGCATTTTTGTGGTAATGGGAGGAGGAGGCCATCGTGTCGGAGTGAGGAAGACAGAGTCTCTTGGGAAGAAGCAAGAAATGCAGCATTGGCCTTTGGAGGGGATCTAGCGTCGATCACTTCCGCTGAAGAAAATGAATTCATTGAACAATTGATTATGGATTCGCCTTTTGTGGCGGAAGGTCCTGATGGAACTCTACGTTTCAACCTAGGAACAGGTTGGTGGATTGGCGGAATCCGGACGCTCGAAACAATTGATCCTGCGGTCGGTTGGAGTTGGGTGACAGGCGAGCCGTTTGATTTCACAGATTGGGCACCCGGAGAACCTAACGATTATTCTGGGAGGGGAGGATTTCCAGAAATTTACACGCATATACTAGATCCACGTTTTCTGCCTGGTGACGAACTTGCGTGGAACGATGAAGCTGCGATGTTTGGATTGCCAGTTTCGAGCTTTGTCGTCGAGTTTCCTACGATTCCGGAACCTACTACTGCTAGTTTCGTGATCGTTGCAATTGGGATTTCGATTTCTCGCCGGGTGCCACTGCTAGGCAGGCCAGAAAATGGCACCCTTCACAGGTAGGGATGCTCACGGCTTCGATACATCCTACTCCTGCGGCTTAGCTGACACCTGCACTGGCTGTGCCGAATATAGGGCCTCCGACACTCTAAAATTTGCCGCCTGGCTTGCCGGTACTTATACTGCATATACACCTTTGTATTTGCCTCTTACCGGCTGAGACCCTCCATGTCACGATTTATTCCCCGCTTAGTTTGCGCCACAATCCTCCTCGGGGGACTCTCCCTGGTTGCTGTCGAAAATCCGGCAAACGCCCAGGCGGCTGCGCAGTCTGGAGAATCGCGGTTTGCTGCGGGAGTGGTCACTACTATCGAGCCAGACATCGATCCAGAAGACACCGTCGGCAAACACGATGTGATTGAGTTGCTCGCCGACAAGTCGCTCCAACGGAAACCTAACTACGACACAGAGAGCCGTACACTTTACGAGATGGCCAAGGACGTTCGTTATCGACGGGACGTCTGGTGTTTGGAGTTGTCGTTCAAGCCGTTAAGAATGGTTTACGTCGACGTGCCACAGCCCTCGGGCCGGATGCAGCGTAAGTTGATTTGGTACATGGTCTATCGGGTGAGGAACACCGGCGCCACGCTGGGCCCCGAAGAGCAAGCAGACGGGAGTTTCAAGACCGGAGAAGTGGCCCCGGAGCCGCACCGCTTTGTTCCGCAATTTATCCTGACCAGTCGAGATCGCGATGCCCAAGGCAAACCGATCCGCAAAGCGTACCTCGATCGGGTGCTGCCTGCGGCAGTGCCGGTGATTGAAGAGCGCGAGTTTTCTGGAAACAGTTTGCTCAACAGTGCAGAGATTTCTGAATCGCTGCTAGCTGTCGAGAGTGGTCGATCGGTCGGTGGGCTGTGGGGCGTCGCTATCTGGGAAGATGTCGACCCCTCGATCGATTTTCTGAGCGTCTACGTCAATGGCCTCACGAATGCCTATCGCTGGAAAGACAACCCCGAGGCCTTCCAGGCTGGCGATTCTTTCGGTAAGGGGCGGCGGTTTTTCCGCAAAATGCTCCAGCTCAATTTCTGGCGTCCGGGCGATACTTTGGCCGAAAACGAGCGGGAAATCCGCTTTGGCGTGGCTCCTGGCTATGCCGAGTACTACGGCACGGGCGAAGGCGTTGCTTATCGCTGGGTCTACCGCTAAGCTATCTGACTTGCTAAACTGGGGGATTGATTTCCGCAGTTTTATTGCCCTAAGTAGATGGTAGGCACCCCAGTTGAAGGGGGTGAAAGTACAATGGCTCATAAAAAAGGTCAGGGGTCTAGCCGTAACGGTCGCGACTCCAATGCTCAGCGACGTGGTGTGAAGAAGTTCGGCGGCGAAAAGGTCGAGGCCGGTAATATTCTCATTCGCCAGGTTGGCAACAAGTATCACCCCGGCAGTGGAGTGGGCCAGGGCAAGGATTACACCTTGTTTGCGCTCGTCGACGGACAAGTGATGTTCGACCGCAAGGGACGACGGATCAACATCGTTCAATCGGCATAATTGAGAGCAAGAGTCTAGAGACCAGAGTCTAGAGAAGGTTTGAACCAAGGGATGCGCCGATTTGGGTGCATCCTTTTTTGTTTATTGGAAAATCTACTTCTAAGAAAGTTGAAAATCCCCCTCCTTTGCAAGGTCGCCTCGGCGACTCGCCTTTGGAGAGGAGGGGTTAGGGGAGGGTTGATCCCTAACCGACTTCGCCCCTCATCGAACCTTTCCCCACGGGGGAGAGGGACCTGTTTCGCTACTCACTAAAACTGAATCAAATCCAGCTCACTCCCCACGATGTTTGTTGATCGCGTAACTATTGATGTCCAAGCTGGCCGGGGTGGTGACGGTTGCGTGAGCTTCCGCCGTGAGAAGTTCGTTCCTCGAGGCGGGCCCGATGGCGGTGATGGCGGAAACGGTGGGAGTGTGAACATCGTGGCCAAGGAGGGCGTCGATACGCTTTCGCCATTGGTCCATCGCAAACATTGGCGAGCCAAGCCGGGGGCCTCGGGCTCAGGCAACAACCGCCATGGGGCGAATGCCGATGACCTGACGATCTACGTTCCGCCCGGCACGGTGATTATCGATACCAAGGGCGACTTCGTGCTGAAGGACCTGGCTGAACCGGGCGATAGCGTGGTGGCGGCTCACGGTGGGAAGGGTGGTAAAGGGAACACGCGATTCAAGTCTTCCACGAACCAAGTGCCTCGCGAAGCAACTCGGGGCGGCGCAGCCGAAGAGCGGCGGATTTCTCTTGAACTGAAAGTGATCGCCGACGTCGGCCTGCTCGGCAAACCCAATGCCGGCAAGAGCACTCTTTTGAGCCGTGTCTCGCGGGCTCGGCCGGAGATTGCCGACTATCCGTTCACCACGAAAATTCCCAACCTCGGCATTGTGCAAGTCGATCGAGACAGCAGCTTTGTGATGGCCGACATTCCGGGATTAATCGAAGGTGCCCACGAAGGTGCTGGACTTGGTCACGAGTTCCTCCGCCACGTCGAGCGGACTCGCGTGTTGGTGCATCTCGTGGAACCATTGCCGATGGACGGTAGCGATCCGGTGGAAAACTATCGTGCGATTCGAGATGAGATCGAGCAGTACGATGCAGACCTAGCAAGCCGCCCTGAGATCGCCGCGGTTAGTAAAGCTGAGATTCCTGAGGCAGAGGAGATTCGCGAACAGTTGGCCCAGTCGATAGGCCGAGAAGTGATGTTATTTTCCTCAGTCACCGGACAGGGGCTCAACGAATTGGTGCGACGAGCCCACGATCTTTTGATCCAAGAGCGGCAGTCGGTATGAGCGGCACGGACACCATCGGCGGGATTCTGGCAATTGATGTAGGGAGTAGTCGCACTAAGCTAGGCTGGTTCGCCCCGCTGAGCGCGTGTGAGGACAAGCCAGCGACGGAACTGCCCATCGCCGCGCCTAAGTTGCCCGAGCCGACACTTCATTTGGCTGTGGACTGTAGCGAGGAGAACCGCGAGCGTGGCCTGGCAGCGATTCGCCACTGGCTTGAGCAAGAAATCTTGGAAGAGCTAGAAGTCGTGCTGGCTTCGGTGCGACCTAATATTGAATCGCCCCTGCTGGAGCTGTTTAGCGATCTCGGCTGGAACTCGCCCCGCAAACTCAGCTATCGCGATCTACCGCTGGAGATTCGGGTCGACGCTCCCGAAAAAGTTGGCATCGATCGATTGCTTAACGCGGTTGCCGTGAATCGGCTTCGCGATCAGAAGTCGCCGGCCATTGTGGTCGACCTGGGTACCGCGGGCACAGTGGATTTGGTGGCTGCGGATGGAGCATTCGAAGGTGGAACTATCTTGCCGGGGATGACGCTCTCGGCTCGCGCTCTGCACGTTGCCACGGCCAGTTTGCCGGAACTCGATCAAATCGATGCCAACCAAACAATTCCAGTGGTTGGCAAGAACACCGAGGAAGCGATTGCCTCGGGGTTGCATTGGGGCGCTGTGGGTGCCATCTCCGAGTTAGTGACCCGCATCGCGGAGCAGTGCGAAGTGGCTCCCCAACTATTTGTCACCGGCGGAGGCGTGGCTGCGATCGTTCCTCATTTGGGCACGAAGGCGGGACCTGCTAAGCACATTCCGCACATGATTCTGTCGACGATTTGCACAATCGCCAGGGAGCAAGCGTGAGCGACGTCACACAGGTTTGCCTGTTGACTGCTAAAGGTCGCAGCGCTGTGGCGGTGGTGGGTGTACGAGGCCCGGCTGCGATTCAATACGTGGAAAAACACTTTCGCTCCGCCAGCGGCTTGCCGCTTAGCGAGCTACCGCTTTCAAAAATTGCCTATGGCCACTGGCAGGGGGAAGACTTGATTGTCTGTCCACTCGCCAATCAGCGGGTGGAGGTGCATTGCCACGGTGGATATCAATCGCCCGCGCGCATCATCGCTGCCCTGGTTGACGACGGTGCCGAACATGTCGAATGGGAAGAGTGGTTAGAGGACGAACCAGGTAGTCTGCTGCAGCACGAGGCGGAGCTGGCCTTGGGTCATGCCAAAACTCAGCGAACGGCGGACTATTTGCTGCGTCAGTATCATGGGCGTTTGGAAGAAGAGATTCGCGAGATCAAGAAATTGCTGAGTTCCGTGAGTCGCGGTGGCGACTCGGCTGGGGGGCGTATTACCACGCTGTTGGGCCGAGGCGAGTTTGGATTACATCTGACGCAGCCTTGGCAGGTGGTGATTGCTGGGGAGCCCAATGTGGGTAAGAGCAGTCTTATCAATGCGCTCTTGGGTTACGAACGGGCAATTGTTTTCGACCAACCGGGGACGACCCGCGATGTGGTATCGGCTACGACTGCCTTAGATGGTTGGCCGGTGGAGTTGTTCGATACGGCGGGCATGCACGCGACGGACGATCCTTTAGAATCAGCAGGCATCGACCTGGCGCGGCAGCAGGTAGAACAGGCCGATCTGGTGCTCTGGCTGCTTGACGCAACCTGCTCCGACTTGGCCGGTAAGTTCACCGCCGAAGCAATTGTCTCCAGGCAAGCGGACGCAATGGGACTGTCAATCGATACCCAAAAGCTGTTGGTGGTAATTAATAAAATCGACCTTGCGCCTCCGCCCGTCGATTTGGCAGCCGATGTCTGCCGCGTATCGGCCACGACCGGGGAGAGCATTGCGGAATTGATCACCGCGGCGGCCACACGGCTAGTGCCCGAAGTTCCCGACCCACAATCAGCGATTCCATTTACGCAACGACAGATTAAATTGCTGCAGCTTGCGCTCGAGCCTTGCCAATCAGGCAAGAACGAGGCGGCACTAGCGGTACTTGAGCCGTTGACTCGTTGAGTCACCCCCAGAATAGTCGTTCCGCTGTGTGACGCCGACCTTACAATAGGTCGGGTGTCGGATCGTTCCGAATTCCTTGAGCCGACATGTCTCTGTACTCTCGACGCGACTTCCTGATGACTACATTGACCCTCCGAGGTTCTAATTTCTGGATTCTCTCCATTGCACTGGCAGTCGTTGCGAACAGCTCGGCGTGGGCCGTTGCTGCTCGACCCTCGGTGCTGATCATGATTGCGGATGACCAGGGGTGGGGCGATTTTAGCTGCCACGGGAATAGCAATCTTGCCACGCCCCAGCTCGACAAGCTGCGCGGGCAAGGGGCGTCGTTTGAACATTTTTATGTGCAACCTGTCTGCGCACCGACACGTGCTGAGTTGCTGACCGCCTGCTATGCACCCCGAGTGGGCGTGACTGGCGTCACCGGCGGCAACGAACGGCTGGACCCCTCGGTCCCCACGCTCGCCGATGCGTTTCGGGCGGCCGGTTACCGAACGGCGGCATTCGGCAAATGGCACAATGGCACCCAAGCACCGTTTCATCCGCTGTGCCGCGGGTTCGATTCGTTTTATGGATTCACTTCCGGCCATTGGGCCGACTACTTTTCGCCCCTGCTGGATCGCGATGGAGAGATCACTCGCGGTCAGGGCTATCTGACAGACGACATCACCAACGAAGCTATCGAGTTTTTCAAGCAAGCGGGCGAGCAACCCTTCTTTGCGCTGATGGCTTTTAACACTCCGCATTCGCCGATGCAAGTTCCCGACCGCTGGTGGGAGCGTCATGCCCAGCAGTCACTAAGCGAGCGCGGCACGCTTGCCGACATGGAGAAGCTCGATCATACGCGAGCCGCTTTGGCGATGTGCGAAAACATCGATTGGAACGTCGGTCGACTCCTCGCGGCTTTGGAAGAGTTTCAACTCGATCAAAACACGATTGTCGTGTATCTCAGCGACAACGGACCCAATGGGCATCGTTTTAATGGTGGCCTGCGAGGGATTAAGGGATCGACCGACGAGGGTGGCGTGCGTTCGCCCCTGCTCATTCGTCTGCCGGGCGTGATTGAGCCCGGTCTTGTGACGAAGCAGTTGGCAGGTGTCATCGATCTGGCACCTACACTTGCCGAGCTTGCTGGAGTGGAACTTCTGGAGGGACCGGCACGCGATGGGGTGAGCCTTGCCAAGCTCTTACGCGGCCAGCAACCGTCATCCGCCGAGCGAATCCTGTATTCACATTGGTTTGGTCGAATCGCAGCGCGTCGCGGGACACTGGTGCTGGATAATGAGAATCGGCTCTACGATTTGTCGGACGACCCCGGGCAGACGTGCGACCTGGCAGCAACGCGATCAGCCGAGGCTGAGGAATTGCAAAACGCCGTTTCCGCTTGGCGGAAGGAGGTAGTCGAGGCCAATGCCGCACCGCGGCGACCGTTTACGGTTGGGTATCCAGGCCTACCTGCGACCCAGTTGCCTGCCCGCGATGCCACCACCCGCGGGAATATCCGCCGTTCGAGTCGTCACTTCAACAGCACCTTTTTTAGTGACTGGACGTCGCCAGAGGACGCCATCGTTTGGGACATTGAAGTGCCAGCGGCAGGTCGCTTTCGGGCAGATGCGTACTACACCTGTGCCGAGGGGGACGCCGGTGCGACGGTCGAACTTCGCTGCGGCCAGCACGCGTGCCAAGCGCAGGTAGCGCCGGCCTACGATCCACCGCTGACCGCGGCCCAGCGGGACCGCTTCCCCCGGGAAGAAGGTGACATGAAGTTGTTCAAGCCATTGCCGCTGGGCGAGCTGACCTTGGAGTCAGGTCGCGGTGAGTTGGTGCTCCGCGCCCTTAAGATCCCCGGCAAAAGTGTAATGGACCTGCGGCTACTCGAACTGACGCGAATTGAGTGAACTCCTCTTGCAGTCTCTGCGAGCCCCCCCGCCAGCACTGCTTGCCTGGCAGGAAATTGTTTGCCAGTTGGCAAAATTGTTGCAAAGTGTACGACCCGCAAGGTCGATAACGGACGATGGAAAGGTGCGACTACCCGCATTGTCGTGCCAGCAACCATTCAAATCTGTCAGCTTCGAGTCCAACAATTCTAAGTGGTCCCGGCAATTGAGATTGGCAATTGCAAGCCGCGATCGTGAGTAACCACGGATGGTCACCATGCACTTGTTGTTGTGAAGGGCTGCGATGCTCGTAAGGAGATAGGCGTCATGCGAGGGGGGAATTCTAGAGGAGCGCTCACTGTCTGGCCGGCCGTGCTGGCCGTTGCCGGATTTGGTTGGGCTGTGCTGAGTGGGTCACTTGCCAGTGCCCATGATGCGGCCGATGGCCAGAACTGCATCACTCGCCCGGCTGAAAAGTCGATCGTGGTGGCCAGCAAGAAGCTGAAAGACCTCGACACCGCTAAGGCTGCTGGCACTGCGGAAGGCCTGGAGCCGATCGCCGTGAGTTCGGGTTACACGCCCGATTTGGCGGAACCGGCCCAGGGCTTAATTCCCGATCTAGCGGCAGCGCCGGCCGAGGAGCCGCGCGAGATCGAAGTTACCGATCGCCCTGAAGCGGGCCAAAATCAACTGGCCAAAGCAATTCCCGCTGAGACCAAGGTCCTCAGCTTCCACGGTATTACCCCTGGAATCTCCACGCGGTTCAACGTCCTGCGGACTTGGGGCGACCCTCGCAGCGAGAGCACCCAGGCGAGCCAGCTCAAGTATCGATTTGATCAACTGCAAAATGTTTTTGTGCATTTTGACGGTGACGTGGTGGATGCTGTGGAGGTGGAACTGCCGAGGCCCTTGCGGGCAGATCGGTTGGTTGCCTCGCTCGGTTTGGATGGCATTCGGCCCGCGCTACTCACAGATTCCACTGGCAACAACGACGCTTGTGGTTTCCCCGAGCGCGGCGTTGTACTCCGTTATGCAGATACCGATTCAAACCGAGATGGTTCGAACACGGAATGTCTGCCAGACCTGCAGAGCTTATCGATTTCTCAAGTAAGAATCCAGCCGATCAAGGCAAACCTGTTCTTGAATCGAGCGGAGAACGTGATTTCCAGTAGTCCGTCTATCGCCATTAACGATCTCGGGCAGGTTTTGAAACTCGACCAAGACAATACCGACGCCAAGTGGTTGCTGTCGGTCCTGCTGCTGGAAACCGGCAAAGCCATCAGTGCCGAGCATCTTGCTGCGGAAGCCGTCGAAGCAGAACCCTCGAACAATTCGTTTCTCTTGCAGCATGCAAGATGTTTGCGAAAGCTAGCGCGATACGACCAAGCTTCCGTTTTGGCCAAACAAGTATTTAACGATCTAGATGTCGAACCGCTCGACAAGGCTCGTTCGCTGCGCGAAATGGGTTTGTTGGCATCGTTGGGTTCGGCAGAGGTTGCCGAGCGCGTGATTCCGCTGCTTTCTGGGGCAATTGATCTGGCAGATGAGTTGGCCACGACCGAGGACTACCACCTGCAGGTGGCCGCGACGAAGTTGCTGGTCGAGTCGCACCTAGATATGGCTCTTTACATTTCCAAGGGCAAGTTTCGCCAAAAGGAAATCTCAGTTCCAGAGTGGATCGAGCGCGCATCCGGGATTTCGGAACAGCTCATTGCCTGTGACGACAGTCAAACGCTGCATCGCTTGTATGTGGCGGTCACAGCACTTGCAGCCGGAGCCAATTTGGAACCGCCCATCGATCCCGCTTTATGGATTGAAGAGGCAGAAATGACCGCGGTCAAGCTCCGCGACACAACGACCGATCCGAAGCTGCAAGAATTGTACGACTGGAATTTGGGTTTGGCGTACTTCCAGGCGGCTCAGATCGAGCATCTTCGCAAACAAGCCGACAGTGCGCTGGAGTACAGCAAGCTGGCGGAAGAAAAACTGAGCGGACTGGCCAAGACTCGGGACGAATTGCCCGACACGTCGTATCTCATGGGTCGACTCTACTTTCAGATCGGAGCCGTGCACGCGATTCATCACGAAGATCATCGGAAAGCCTGCACTTGGTACGACAAGGCAGCGGATCGGTTGATCAATCCGTTCCCCGTCACCACGATGGCTGGGCCTCAGCAGCACGGCGATGCTCTGGTGAGCATGGGTGTTTCCTATTGGAACCAGCAACAAAGCGACCGTGCCATCCAGCTCACGCAAAAAGGTGCGGATCTCATCGAGCAAGCTGTGGAAAAGGGAGTGTTGGGATCCGAATCGCTGATGGTGCCTTACGGCAATTTGGCTGCCATGTACGAAGCCCAGGGCAAGAAGAACACGGCAGACAAGTACACGAGTTTGGCCAAGAAGGTTTCGAACACCGACGAGACTGAACAGCGTCGTTAGGCGGTGGGGTTCAACGCAGAGATCGCTGAGTTGGGTGAGGGCCGCGGAGGGAGTCTTAGAGTCGGGTAGAAGTTTATTGCCACGATAATCTAAGAGAAGACTTTGGACAGACTCTTTTGTGCTGTTTTGTGTTCTTTGTGGCTAAGCAGTGGCGGGATGTACACAGTTGAGTACCGCGTCGACGTATTCGGCGATTTCTGGTGCTTGCGAGGCGCGGGGGCCGGCGATGTTTAGCCTTTGCACCTGATGGCGGAGCAGGAACTCGCGAATCTGCTGCGCAGCGACTTGGGCCTCAGGATACTCGGCTCGGGAAAGATGCAGCCACGGTTTACCCAAGCGCTGAGCAACTTGGGCGGTGAGCCCGGTGCCGCCAGTGAGCTCGGCATCGATCGTCAGCAGGAGCGTGGCATCGGAGTCGCGTACATTCCAGCGAGTGCGTTGGTCGTAACGTCGGCTGGTGGTTTCTTGCAATTGGTATTTGCTATCTAGCGGGCCATCTTCTGCCTTGCGTCCCAGCGGGCACCAACCGCCATGGAGAAGGCCCCGCCGAATGGCAAAGTCGAGCGCGGCGCGATCCGCCCCTGTCTGTCCGCCCGAGATGATGGTGAGCTGCCGGTCCGTGGCCATCTTGACTGTTCGCAAGTGTTGTTCAGATTGCTGACGAGATTCAATCAATCAGCTCGTCGGGAACTCCATTGGGGAATTCTTCCTGAATGACTTGTTTGATATATTCAACGCGGTTGGCTGGTTTGGGATGGGTACTGAAAAACTCCGGCGTTCCACCGCCACCTCCAGCTTCTTCGAGCACTTTCATCACACCGATCATCGACCGGGGATCGTATCCACCCATGGCGCAGAGACGCACGCCCCAATGATCGGACTCGAGCTCGGCCTCACGACCATACTTCATACTGAGGACATGCGACACCATCTGCGCGGCGCGGGCGCTTTCCTCCGAGCCACCTAGCACACCCGCCGCTCCGGCCAGGCCTTGGAACAAACCCTGCTTGGCCATTTGCTTGTTACCATGACGCATGATGACGTGGCCAATCTCGTGGCCTAACACGCCTGCCACTTGGCCTTCGGTTTCGAGTTGGTTGTAGAGCGCTTCGGTGATAAACACCTGTCCGCCCGGCAGGGCAAACGCGTTCACCAGCTTGGGGTCGGAAAGCAAGGTGAATTGAAAGGCTTCTCGGTAGGGATTGCTGCGGCCTTTTTCCTGCAATTCTCTTTCGAGCGCGGTGAGCAAACGAAAGCCGATTCGATTGACCCGTTCCTGATGCACCGAGCGACTTGTCGGTCCACCGTGTTGCTGGACCAATTGCGGTGCGGCTTGCAGGCCTAGCTGAATCTCTTGATCTTCTTCCAAGATGGCCACGCGTTCGCGGTCGCCGGTGACGAGGTTCTGATCTTTGGGCTTGCCGTAGTAACTGAGCAGCGCGAATGCCGCGATGGCCAACGCGATGATTAGCCGTGCCTTGAAGCTACTTCGGCCGCCCATGCCGGGCATTCTTCGGGAGCCGCCTCGACGACGGGGCATTGGGAAGGGGATACGCATGCGGGCCATGACGGTGCCTCACTCTACCAGACGAAAAGAGATAAGAAATGTAAGCCGTCCAGTATATCAAACCGGCCGAGGGCGCGAAGCAGTTTCCGCTAGTCCATGCTGCAGTGAGCGAGTGCGATCATCGCTAGCGAGGTGCATACGAGCGGGTCGTCTTCTTTCATCAGCGGGCTATCCGAATTGGAGAAACTTCCGTCCGGTAGCTGGTGTTTGAGAATTGCCGTGAGCAGACGCTGCTTGTCTTCAGTGGGAAATGACAGCTTGTCATAAACCTCTGCCCGAACGGCGTAGTGATAGAACCGAATGGCATCGCCCCAAGGCTCGGGATGATCGGCGGGGACGCCCTGGGGATAATCTACTTCGGGATGCTTGCGCAGCCAATCGGTGGCGGCAACGACACGCGGATCGTCTGCCGAAACGCCTGCCGCCAGTAGCGCCAGAATGCCATCGCATGTGGCCGACGCGTAGCTGGGCCAACTATGGGTTTTCTCATCGTAGGGCGCTTTGTTGGCAGAAAGGGCGACGGGGGAAAAGTAGAAGCCACCGTCGTAGTGTGAGGAAGATTTATCCTCGGGGACTTCCACGGGATGCGGCTGGGTTGCTTTCGCTCGCGGATCTTTTTGCATCAAGAGCAGAAACAGTTCTGCACGGTTACGAAGTTGTTTCAATTCGTCTTCGTCAGCGGTGGAAGCAAGCGCGGCGAGCGCTTTGCGGGTGTGCGCGATGTCCATGTGCCCCACAACTCCCTTGCCGACCGGTGCGTTGAATCCCCAGCCTCCGTAGGCGACGTGTGTTTCTTCAAATCCGTTGGCTTCCTGGTATTGAGCCTGTGCCAAGAAATCTATCATACGTTGTCGCGCTTCACGGATTTCGTCCCACGGACCTGGACCCCATGCCTTTTGATACTTGAGGATGTGCCGCAAACTTTCGATGGCGTACGACGTGCTGTAAACGGGATATTCCAAAATGTCTGGATCACTACGGCCGAGGGCACCCTGTTTGTCGAGGTGAGCCAGGAGGAATTGCGTGGCCTTCCGGATGCGTCCTGCTTCTGCGGAGGATAGTTCGTCGATGTGCAACATCTGAGCGAAGAGCACAAATGGCGTGAGCGATTGGCCGCTGCGCATCACGCCGTAGTAGTCGCTCCGCCAGGAGCCGTCGGCTTGTTGTTTGCTCCAGAGGAATTCTGCTGCATGTTGGAGGGCTCGTTCCCGTGTGGTCGGTTCGGCTGGGGCAAGAGACGCCCACGCCGTCACACTCAACAAGATCAAAACAAAGATGATTCGCATGGGAGAAGTTCCAAAGTCGACGAGGCAATTAAGAATTTGAGTGTACCGCCTAGCCGGAGGCACACCTGCCTCCGGGAGCCTCCTCTCCTAACCTCTCCCCCCAAGGGGGAGAGGGACTGTATGGCGTCAAACGATCATTCACTCGTTGCTGACGAGTTTCTCGCCAGCCGTGCGATTGGCCATCTCGGTGAGAAACTCCGCATCGTTTTCCGTCGTGAGACACTGCACAACCGCGGCTGTGCAAAACACGGGGCTGGTAATGCAGTGGTGCCCGTTCCAGGAGCCATCGGCGTTCTGGATTTTCTCCATGCGGGTGAGCATTTTGTCATTCCACTTTTTGAACTGCTTGGGCCCGGCGATCACGAGTGATTCGCTCGTCATCAGGTAGCTTAAGAATTCCTCGCCACCGTTATTGCCAAAACCTTTGAGTAAGTTTTCGTCGTCCAAGCGGCGCAGTTGGGCTTGGTTCTGTGCAGCGGCCTGGGCCAGCTTTTTTGCCTGGTCGACGTCCTTGACGCCAGAAATCCGTAGCGACTCTTCATTGATCGAGGCGTCTGCGGCCAGTTTTCCTTCCTCTTTGGCCTTGGAAATTTGCTGCTGCGCCTCGCGAGCATCCGAGGCATTGCCACGCAGTGAGCCACCAAAGGCGTAGAGTTCCACGCCGGCGGCAGCTTCCGACTTCGCCCGACCAGAGGAAACGTCGAAGTTGTCCTTCTGATATTTGCGAGCTTTGTCGAGGACTTCCTGGTCGACCTGCTTACCATTGGCGGCAGCGATCTCGAGCGCCGAGCAGGAAAGCGAAGACTGTAGCACGGGAGCCCAACCGCCACCCTTGCCCCAACTGCCATCGGCTTGCTGCGAGACTTGCAGTTTGGCGAGACACTTGTCGAGCGCCGCATCGATTCGCAGATGCATTGGATCCTTCTCTTTGAACAGTGGCAACACGCGGGCCAGGTACTGGGCGGTCATGGAGGTATCGACAAAACGGCCTAGCTTGGTTTGTGGCTGGGTGCCGGTGACGTCGGTGATGAGCGGGCCTTCCGTCTTCGCTTTTTCAACGGCAGCGAGCAGGTATTCCAAACCCTTGTTGACCTGTTCTTTGTACTCTCCGCTAATCGGGGTATGGCCCGAACGCATGAGCGAGAGCAGAGTGAATGACGTGGTCGCGGGGTCGGTCACCACGGCATGGGGGTCGCGGATGCTTTGTTTGGAATGCGAGCCACCGCCCCAGCCACCGTCGTTGTGTTGGGCGGCAATCAGCCAGGCGATGCTCTTCTTTAAGAACGTGGGGAATTTGCCCGGAGGTGTCTCCTTGTTTTTTTCCTCTTTGACCAGTTGAGTGACCACTGTTTCGACGGCATCAGCCGCGGGATTCTCCGCAACTTGCTCGCCCGGATCAGGAATGGCTTCGGGGTGCGCAAGCAGGTTCACGGCAGGCAGCATCAGTGCAAATAGTGCCAGCACGGCCCAAGATAGTTTGATTCGAGACATCACAAAACTCCTCTCTGCAAGAAAAGGGAACACGCGAGGGCACGTTGCCCAACACGAAACACGCTACGATACTTTCGATAGTTTCACTTTACGAAAAGTTCGCCGAGTGGCGTGTAACGAGAATGTAAAGAGAGTGCCGCGTGTGCTGGCAGAGGGGTCAGAAATCTGATCGAAAGCGTGGGCTTGCCTGCAGATTATGGGATCGGGGGAGAACTATTTTCGTAGTGTGGTCCCCCCTCACCTAGCCTCTCCCCTAAGGGGCGAGGAACTTAGGGACAAGTCATTCTTCATCGATGCTTAGGGCTCATTCTTGGCAGTGGGCTGAATGAGCTCGAGTGCTTGCGTTGCTCGTTTGCGGACGATTTCTTCTTGGTCCTTCGTGGCCCGCTGCAATGCTGATTCGGCGTCGATTGCCGCCGGACCAAGTTTTCCCAAGGTGAAGGCGGCCAGGGCTCGGATTTTCGTATCGGGGTGCGCGAGGAGCTGTTTCAAAGTCGGCACGGCCCACTTGGCATGGGGCCCCAGTTCGGCCACATCCAAAAAAACTCCACCTTCGCCCCCGCGTAACGCTTCGATCAACAGAGATTGCGAACGAGATTCGCTAGCGTCGAGTTTTTGAATCGTAACTGCCGCGGCCAAACGGACCGAGAGTTCTGGGTCTTCCAGGGCCGGTAGGATCTGAGGAAGCTGGGCGACGGCCGGTGGGGTGCGTTGTCTCAGGGCCTCGATTGCTGCCCGGCGAACAAATTGATCCGAGTCCTGAATGGTCTCTGCCAGGGCAATCGAAATCGGCTCACCTTCTGTTTCCGACAACGACTGGACGGCAGCCCGTCGGACTTCGACATCCGGGTCGTGGAGTTGGGTCAGCAGTTGATCGGTCTCACTCGGACCGCAGCCGACAAGAATTGAGAGCATGCAGAACGACGGCAGGATGAATCGAAAACTAAAGGCCATGATCGAAGACTTCGCTACCGGCTCGAGTGCAATAGGCGATATAATTTTCGGGTTCGATGTCGTCGGCAATGAAACGAACCGAGCCATCGCCTAAGGAATGAAACGCTCCCCCGGCGTGCATACTCGATGGGCCATAGTCTAAGTGCGGTGTTACTGGGTAGTAAGGCTTATAGTTTAAGGAAATCTCCGGTCCTGCGTAGCGTGGGCCCCCCTGTCTAAAACGCAGTGATGTTAGCCCAGCCGTCAGGCCATCCATCCAAACGCGAAACCCTTCTTCACGCGTTTCGCAAAGAAAAACTGTGTGTGTCAAACCGTCGGTGACGTCCTGGGCACGTATTTCTGCCAGCGGGAAAATGACGCCGTCTGGTTTCAAGGTTTCTCCCCAAATGTGTCCAACCGTGCTCGCGCCGATCGAGGCATAGTTGCCGATGGCGAAGTCGCCGACGCTGGCGTACTCTTCCTTGGTGCTGTACTCATCCCCGGTATAAGAAGGGCAACGATAAATAGAAACGATGGTCGTGGCAGCGGTGATATTCTCTGGGGAGGTTAGCTCTTGCTCGTAGTCGATCGACTGATTCAACGAGTCTTGTTCCAAGTAGGGGAGCACCAAGCTGGACCAGCTATGCTGCTCTAGCAAATCCCAATTCGTAGTGACATCGTGCGTACTGCTGGGAGGAAAAACCTGTTTGGAGGTATGATAATTTTCCACCGCCAAGGCCATCTGTCGGAGGTTGTTGGAGCAGGCAGTGCGGCGGGCCGACTCGCGCGATGCTTGAATACTTGGTAACAGCAGAGCTACCAGGACGCCGATGATGCTGATCACAACCAACAACTCGACGAGCGTGAATGCCGAGTCGTACCAGCGACATCGAGAACGGACGGGCATGGAGAAACTGCGCATCGGGAAGTCGATTCCTTCGCTGTGGGGAGAGATCAGGGGGTGTTCCGAGGCCCCAGAACTGATCGCCACTTCAATATAGCAAAGATTCGAGAATCTATCCAAAGAAAGGATTTCTAGCTACGCCGTTGTCGTTTGCGTCCCTTGGGAGCAAACATCTTCTGCACCGCCGCGATGCCTTCGACCAGTCGGTCGACTTCAGCAGGCGTGTTGTATAGATAGAAACTGGCCCGAGTGCTGGCGGTGATGCCCAGCAAACTGTGCAGCGGTTGCGTGCAATGGTGACCCGCACGGACGGCAACGCCATAACTATCGTTCAGCACCTGAGCGAATTCGTGGGCATGGATGCGATCAAACGAAAAACTCACCAGCGACGAGCGATGCTCGGGCGCGGGGCCCAAAATCTTCAGGCCGTCGATCTTACTCAAAGCATCGTAGGCCAGTGCGACCAAATGCTGTTCGTGGGCATGGATCGCTTCGAGGCCAACGTTCGTGAGATAGTCGATGGCTGCGGACATCGCAATGGCGGGCGCAATCGGCGGCGTGCCGGCTTCGAACTTAGCGGGTAGCTCGGCGGGGGTGAAGCTGTCGAGCTTCACTTCGTTGATCATGCTGCCTCCGCCCAGGAACGGCGGCATTGCCTCGAGCAGCGATTCTTTGCCATACAGAATGCCTACGCCCGAGGGGCCCAGCATCTTGTGACCGCTGAACGCGACAAAGTCGGCATCCCACGCCTGGACATCCACCGGCATGTGCGGAACCGTTTGGGCGGCGTCCACCAGCACCAAAGCACCCGCAGCGTGCGCTTTGGCAACGATTTGTTGGATCGGATTCACCGTGCCCAAGGTATTGGACAGGCTAGTGACAGCGACCAGCTTGGTTCGCTCCGTGAGCAGTGCATCGAACGATTCCATGTCGAGCTGGCCGTCGCTTGTGAGCGTGGCATGCCGAAGCACCGCACCGGTTCGCTCGGCCACCTGCTGCCAGGGGACCAAGTTGGAATGGTGTTCCATCACCGTCGTGAGGATTTCGTCACCCGGCTGGAGATTGCTACCACCCCAACTGCTGGCGACCAAGTTGATCGACGCGGTCGTTCCCTGCGTGAAGATGATTTCCTGCGGGTTCGCAGCGTTGATAAATCGCTGAACCTTACCGCGAGCCTGCTCGTATTGCTCGGTGCTCCGTTCGCTGAGTGTGTGGATGCCGCGATGGACATTGGCATAGTCGCGCTCGTAAACGCCGCTAATCGCGTCGATCACCTGTCGCGGACGTTGAGTGCTGGCGGCATTGTCCAAAAACACCAGCGGCTGGCCCTGGTGGATGTCGCTAGTGAGAATCGGAAAGTCATCGCGCAACGCTTCGGGGAGCAGCATGGATTGCTCGGTTTGTGATTGGTCGATAGTGCTCATCGATTTCAACGAACTACTAATTCTAAGTTAGTTCTCGCAGAGACGCAGAGCCGCAAAGATTCGATCTGCAGTTTCTCTGTGCCTTTGCGTCTCTGCGAGAGTATTGTAGTTTTAGTTCTCTAATGGTGCATGGACCGCCGACTGCAGGACCTTCCAGGAGAGCAGGCAGCATTTTTGGCGGTTGGGGGTAAGGCGGGGGCCGTAGAGTTCCAGCATTTTTTCGGCGGTGAAATCCTTCACTTCGTCGACCGTTTTACCATGCATTTCTTCCAGCAGCATCGAAGCCGACGCCTGGCTGATGACGCAGCCTTCGCCGGTGAAGTAGGCGTCCTCAATTTTGCCATCGGGCGCGAGCTTCAGCTCAATTCGCACCACGTCGCCGCACAGCGGATTCTTATCTTCGTGGGCATGGCTGGCCTCGTCGAGCGTGCCGCGATGGAACGGATCTTCGTAATGATCGAGGATGTGTTCTTGGTAGAGTTCTTCTTCGGAGGGCATTGGGGATGTGGGATGTTTGATGTTCGAAGGATGATGTGGACGTTTTCGAACTCGGTCCACACCTTGATTCTAACATCTCACATCGCACGGGGTAGTTCTAGGGCCCGCGAGTCGGGAATCGTGTGGGGGAGGGGTTTTCTCGCAGAGACGCAGAGTCGCGGAGATAGTTTTAGCCACGAAGGTAGAACTGTAGGGCTTGCCAAAGCGAAGCGGCGGCACATCGATTGTGCAGATACAAACCAAAACGGTGGGCCTCGCGGCGCCACCCGACACCCTAGGGGTAGCCCAGGTTGGTGATAGCCTACCTGGGTCGCGCCGCGACAGGAGGTTTCGAGTCTTTCCCGAGGCCTCTTGTGACTGTCGTCACACCGGTAGGTCTCGCGGCCAACCGGTGCTACCCGCTTTCTTGAACCACGACGACACGTCGGGCGCTACGAAAGCCGTGCAAAATGGGAGCGGCCGTCCATATCCCTGGCGTGACCTATACTTTACTGGAAGGCGTGCCTGTTTGTAGAAGCTCAAGAATGCTGCAGGTTTGTCAATTCGATTTATCAATATGGATGTCGACTTCATGATTTTCAAACTGATTAGGCGCTGCGTACATATTTGTCTGCTAATGTTCTGCTGCCTTCTGGGCGTGGTGGCCTGCTGCTATTGGTTGGCGAGTTCCACACCCGCTTTCTATGCCGCGGCCCTGGAGCAGCCTGTGAACCAGGCCGACTCGATAGCCGCCACGGCAGAATTTGAACGAATGACCAACTCGTTAGGTCTGTTCTTGAAATTGGATGCGGAAGACTTTCGGCGTCTTCAGGAGATGCCGCCGGAACAGTTAGATGTCCTCGTCAAGAATCCTCATGGCGACCAACAGCAGGTGGCACGCGATTTAAAGAAGTTGATCCGTTCGCCGGACGTTACCCAAGATACATTCGCCTATACCGTGGCAGAACGGCATCTTAATGCGTGGCTGGAGCAGGAATTTTCCGAGTCGGGTGGAAAATTGCGGCGGCCGCACCTTTCGCTGGCAGACGACATGATCCGTTTCGCAATCACGCTGGAAACGCCAGCAACCGACGTTGTGCTGTCGTGCGAGTTTGCCGTGGCGAAGAGCCAGCAAACTGATCTGACGTTCCAGTTGCATCGTGTGCTTGTGGGCAAGCTGCCGCTACCGGCGGCAACGATTCTTGAACAATATCTGAAGACCGATCCCGTTTTGCCAGAGGGGATCGCGCTAGACGTCAGCGGCGAGAGGCCGACACTAACGATTTCGACCGTGCCGGACGATGCAAAGATTCGCATCGAGGCGCTCGACGTGCGAGAGGACGAGATCCACGTGGTCTTCCGCCGCACCGACAGCGCGATCGTGGCAGCGAATTAAGCTCGCAGGACGTCCCCAAGCGAAACCGCGGCACAACGTTGGTGCTGGTACAAACCAACCGAAACGGTGGGCCTGGCGGCGCCACCCTACGTTCGCTTGAATGTTGTCCCACATCAACAATCTAACATCTACCCTCACACATATCACCGGTCTCGCAAGATCTCCGTTGCCGCGTTGCGGCCACAGGCGCCCATCACGCCGCCGCCGGGATGGCTGGCGGCGCCACAGAGATAGAGCCCGGGCACCGGGGTGCGGTGGTCGGCCCAGCCGGCGACGGGGCGAAAGCAATAGAGTTGGTGCGGGCCCATCGCGCCCTGCATGATGTTGCCGCCGGTGATGCCGTAGGTGCGCTCGAGGTCCAAGGGGCTGAGGACTTGCCGATGTTCGATCGCATCCGGCACGTTGGGGGCATAGCGGGAGAGGATTTCCACGCAGCGATCGCCAAAGGCCTCTTTTTGATCGTCCCAATGTCCCTCGGCCAAGTGGTAGGGTGCGTATTGGACGAAGATCGACAGCAAGTGCTTGCCCTTGGGGGCGATGGTGTCATCAACGCTGGTGGCCATCGTCATCTCGAGCACCGGCTCGTCGCTGGGTCGTCCGTACTTGGCGTCGTCGTAGGCACGGTCCAGATAGTCGAGCGTCGGGCCGACGTGCATCGTGCCATGGTGATGCGGCATGACGCCGGTGGACGGCAGGGCGGTGAAGTTGGGCGGCTCGGCGAGGGCCAGATTCACTTTGGCCGAGGCGGAAGAGTAATCGATCCGAGAGACTGCCGCGCGGAATTCCTCGGGCAACACCTCGGGCGGCAAGAATTTTTCGAAGGTGAGATGCGCGTCGACACTGGAGGCGACCACCCGGGCTTCGATCTGCGAACCGTCATCGAGGCCTACGCCCACCACACCCTGTTTGCTGGTGTGGATGGAATGGACGGGGGCCTCGCGGCGGATTTCTACGCCCAGCTCTTTGCAAACTGATTCAATGGAATCGGCCAACCCACCCATGCCGCCTTGCACATAGCCCCACACGCCGCGCGATCCCCCAGCTTCGCCCATCACGTGGTGCAGCAACACGTAAGCGCTGCCGGGCGAACTGATTGAGGTGAATGCGCCGATGATGGCATCGGTGGCGAGCGTGGCTTTGAGCACTTCGCTTTCAAACCATCTCTCAAGAATCGGTCGGGCGGCGCCGGTGAGAATCTCCACCGCCTCGGGCAAGTCGGCACCGAGCGCTTTGAGAGCACTGTGCATTTGGAACAGCTTTTTCCCGTCGCGGAGCCGTTTGGCCATGCCGATGTCGCGCCAGCCGGAAGGCAAGGGCAGGGGGTCGGGCGCGGCTTGGCTGAGCGTGGGCTCCAGCGCCGCTGCGATGCGTTCCAGCAGCGCTTCGTAGCGAGGATACGTGGCTGCATCGCGAGGACTGAATTTGCTGATCTCGCGATGATTCAGCGCTTCGTCGGGGCCCATCGTCAGACTGCGGCCATCGGGCAGCGGCGTGAACGACGAGGGCGAGCGCGGCAAAATCCGCAGACCGTGCGACTTAAGCTGCAGCTCTTTGATGATCTCGGTTTGAAACAGGCTAATCACGTAGGCCGCGGTCGAAACTTTGTAGCCGGGCCAGAGTTCTTCGGTGGTGGCACAACCACCGAGCACGTGACGGCGTTCCAGCACGCAAACTTTTCGTCCCGCCTTGGCGAGATAAGCAGCACAGACGAGCCCATTGTGACCACCGCCGATAATGACGCAGTCGTATTTGCCATGTTTGGCCATGTGAGATTACTTCCTTGTTTTTTTAACAGGAGGAAACAGAGGACACGGAGAATTAAGTGACACGAGCAAGGTCTATTTCGTTCTCTGCTCCCTCTGTTTCCTCCAGCTCGTTTAATCTTTGTTTGCGGTCCGCCTTATATTCCTAACGATTTCGCCGTGACATGCCAATAGAGTTCGCCTTCGCCGGGCCGGAGCTGGTCGTGAAAGCGGATGGCGGCGATGGCACCTTTGGCGAAGCGGATATTCGCGTGACCATCGCCTACGAGGGCGGCGGTCATCAGGCCGACGTCGGGGGCGTGGCCCACCCAGCAGAGCTGTTCTCCACCGGCGTTGCGGGACCACTCGACAAGTTCGTCGAATTGACTGCCGGGCTGCAGGGCATCTAGCTCCAAGATTTCCGGAGAGTTGGCCGAGTATTGGGAGATGATTTCAGCAGTTTGTCGGCAACGTGTGTAAGGGCTGGTAACGATTCGATCGGGTGCAAAATTGCGTTCTGCGAGTGCCTGTACAACTTGCATATACCGATCGGCACCCTCGGGCTCCAATTCTCGTAGCGAATCGTCGGGCCAACGCGGATCACCGAATTCATAAGCCCAGGCGTGACGTGCGATGTAGATGAACATGGTTTGTGCTTTTGAGTTCTCGCTGGTATGGGTTTTCAGATTCTACAACACAGCGCACGGAGTCGAAAAATAGGGACTGGCTCGACGCTCAAAATCGGTTTGAGCCCACAGCTCGTTCTGTGTCGTCGTGCCTGTCCCTTTTTTTCGACGGACCACCACGCTTGAAATGGGGACAGGCACCTGATGGCGGCTACACCTTGATGATCTCGAAGTAAACTCTCGCCATCACGAGCCAGTCCCCATTTCAAGCTCACCCTGCGCTGTACTACTAAGAGTCCTAAGAATCAAAAGGCAACAACTAACAACTGACTACTGACAACTAACCACGATTCTACCGATACCGCCAGAGGTCGGCATCCTCAATGCCCAATTCGATTTGTTTGCTCGCAATGGCCTGCTTGAAGCGTTTGGCATCGACTGGATAGCCGGCCGTTGGTTTCAAGTTTGGAACGAGCTGGCACCAATAGGCATTGAACGCGCGCATCGCCAGTTCGCGATGGTACTTGGCTGTCATCGAAGCCAGGGCCGTGGGGAGTTGCGATTCGCCGCGGGCCTGGAACGAAATGTGAAATTCAGAATCCTCAGTGCTCCAACTGTACCGGCTAATTGGCGTGCTCTCTTCGTGTGTCTCAATCCAGTGCTCGGAAAAGTGATGTTGCAGCAGCGCGGCATAGCGATTGCGGCCGCCATGTTTGTCGCAGGAGATGTAATGGTGAGTGGAGGTCGGGATCCGGGGGCCGGGGGGCAGGGAATCGATGGTCTGACGCAAAAGGCCGATGGTGACGTGCGAGAGCGCGGCACCCTTCGTCCCGTATTGTTCTGTGAGCTCGTTGAATTCGCGAGGGAACACGAGTCGGGTGCGGACATCGGTAAGTTCGACGTCTGCTGAGTCGCAAACGGCGGAGAATTTCGCGGCAAGCTCCTGCAGTTCTTCACTCGTCGCATCGATGGGAAGGCAGCAATCGAAGTCGCCATACCAGGGAAGCTGGGGAGGGGGTTCGATTAGATCTTGCCATCGGGTCGGCAGTTTACCACGCGAGACAGCAAGCGCCGCGAGGACGCCGCGTTCTAGATTCTGCAAGCCACCCTTCGGTTTGTAGAGTGCTTTAGAATCGGCAATGGCCAGCCGGTTTTTTTGAACCGTGGGAGAAACAAGGGCAGCCAGTCGAGCATAGAGGTCGACGTTATTTTCAACGGACGTGGCAACCGCTTGGCTTTGATCTGAAACGCGATCCGCTTTCCGCGCTTCGCTTTCCACTTTCCAAACGGTGGCACTAACCGTCAACGGACCCAGATTTGGTCCGTACCCCGCCTCGTCGATGCCGATCATCCATGCCATAAGTGGGAGGATACAGGATGGAGGGGGCAGGGGGCAGGGGGGCAATTCACTCGAAAAGTAAGAGGTTAAATTCGCCGCTAGAATCTGATTCTTCCAGTAGCCTTTTTCCCGACGGGATCAGTCGTTGGGCGGCAATCGCCCAAACTCCACCCGCTTGGGGAGGCTGGGGCGTGAGCTCGCTCCAGGGGATCGCCGCTTCGAAAGTCCAAAGTTTGGCACCGCCCGCCGCCACAAACCACTCGGGGTTCCAACTGGTGTCCAGCCAACAGGCATCGTTCGTCCAGCCTCGATGGTCGACTGTGAACTGATAACAAGTGGCATAATCGCGATCGATGTCGAGGGAGATCTGCAATCGATCGTGTTGGGAAAGGTCCGCATCGTACGTCCGCGGCTTCGCATCATTGCGGTAGATTTGATTTTCGATCTTCTTCGATCGCCCAGCCAGATAGAGGTATTTTTTGTCGAATGAAACTCGCACTTCGGATTCTTGATGAGCTTGGTCGTCGCCGGTGTTCAATCGGCCTGCGGTTTCCCAGAGTGGTTCGTTCAAGATGCCGTCTAAACGAGGTGGCTTACTGGCTTGAGGACAAGAGATTGTTGGCAGCGGGGGCTGGCCCTCACGCTGGTCTTGTAGCCAGGCCTCGGCGCGGGCTCGCTTGCGCCACTGAGGAAAATCGCGTTTGTGTTTGACTAAAGTGAGCCAAGATTTGGCTTCCGAAGATCGGCCTCCCCGTCGGGCCGTGGCAGCGCACTGAAATGCAAAGGCAGAATCCTTAGCCAGTTGCGGCAACTGTTGTAGTTGGCGATTCGCTGCATAAGAGGCGTAGGTGAGCAGATTGTGATTCGAATGCGACTGATTGCCAACCGGCTGCTGATTGGATGACTGTTGCCTTTGCCATCCGGGAGGGAGCGACAGGCCTCCTTTGAGATTCTTTTTACTGCGCTGTGTGTGTGCTAATTCGCCGCTGGAATAGATTTGCACCAGTTGCAGGGCGGCTTGCTCGGCGGCTGGCTGTTTGGCGTGGTGTTCTAATTGATACTCGAGAATTTGTGCCGCTAAATCGACTTGTCCCTCCCGCAGAAAGTCATCCGCGACAAGCAAATACGCCTGACAGGCGACCTCGGGTGCCAAATTGCGTGTCAGCTGGATCAGCCGTGCCGGCGTCGCCGCTTCCGCTCCTAAGCCAACCACGATGCGGCGGATTTTCTCGACTTCGGCGGACTTGGAGTCAGAGGTTGCCGGGGTTGTGGCGCTTGTCGGAACGATGTTTTGGGCTACCGCGAATTGAGCTAGCAGCAAGCCAACCGAAGACGCTAGCCACGCGAGACAATGATTCCTGACAACCAGCATAGGAGCTCCCAATCCGTGTTCCGTAAGGGCGATATTCTAACCACCCGCCTAGCAATTCCCCTAGTGCATTAAGAAGCTGAGTATCCCCTAGCCGGACTGCCATGCGGTCCAAGGCACAGCGGAGGAACGTGTGCCTCCGGCTAACCGGTTGTGACGATTGTGCTAGCAACGGCGTCCCGGTTAGCAATCGCGAGCTATACTTTGGCGCCGCAATCTGCGCGCGACTCGAAGAGACGCCTATTTAGCCCTTGCTCCCAAGACCGGCCAATTGCATGGATACCCAGCTTGCTACACCCCCTCGCGAAGCCAATCCGCCGACCACGGTGGCGACCATCGTCGACCGCACCAAATCGCTCTACTCGTTGCCTGCTGTGGCGATGGAGGTCGTGCGATTGACGAGCAATCCGCAGGTGGATGCCACGGAACTAAAAAACTGTATCGAAAACGATCCGGCACTCACCGCGAAACTGCTCAAGGTGGTGAATAGTTCGCTGTTTGGTTTGAGCCGCGAAGTGAATGATCTCAATCAAGCGTTAGCCCTACTGGGAACAAAACCGTTAAAGCTGTTGGTGCTGGGATTCAGCTTGCCTGAAGAGCTATTTGCCGGAGTGGCTCGAGAGCAGCTTGTCTGGTATTGGAAGTCGTCGCTCGTGCGTGCCGTGGCTGCTCGGGAATTGAGCCAACAATATTGGAACAGCGACGGTGACGAAGCCTTTTTGGCTGGATTGTTGCAAGACATTGGAGTGCTGGTGCTGCTCGATCAGCTCCGCGTGCCCTATGCCCAGTTTCTCGGACGTGTGTTGGAGAACCGTTCCGATTTGGGCGAGCTGGAAGTGCAGTCTCTCGGGTTCGATCACCAAACTCTAACATCGGCACTACTGCGTCGTTGGAATTTGCCAGAGCTACTGGTTCAAGCGATTTCCATGGACCATCGGAAACTGGCCGCCATCGCCAAGGGCGATGCGGTTGTCGACTTGGCCAAGGTCTTACACCTCGCGGGATTGCTTGGCGATTTGGTGGGGCAGAATCGGATTCAAGCCTTGCCGGAATTGCTGACTGCCGGGGAAGCCTACTGCGGATTCGATAAGGACGCTCTTCACGATTTGCTTCCACCTCTGCAAGAAAAAGTGGAGCAATTGGCGGATGTGCTGAATTTGAATCTCGAGCAGAATACGTCCTACGAACAAATCGTCGTGCAAGCGCACCAGGAGATGGCGCTGCTGTGCGAAGAATTCCCTACGCCGCTTAGCTCGCCATCGAATACTGAAGAGCGCGAATACGACGAAGTGCTGGCAGCCGCCTTAGAGTTGCAAGACGCTGCCAATGAGCTGATTGCCCCGGCAGATGCAGGCCAGCCGACTGCTTCTGCTCCGACCGCGGACTTAGCGCAAGCCTCCGATCTTAGTTTTGGTGGAGGCGGCCCCGAGTCGTCGCCAGAGATAGCAAAAAGTGGGGTCGCTGAGAGTAACGGCTTGGCCGATTTTCCTAAGCAACTAACCCTGGCGGTTGGATCTTGTCGATCGCGCCGGTGTCCACTGAGCGTGATGCTAATTGATATCGAATGTAGCGAGAACCAACCGGAGCAGGAGCGCAAGCAGCTTGAGCTGATGCTGCACGAAGAGTGCCAGGAGCTTGAGCAAGTGAAAATCGTAAAGCTTGGTTCGCACAAATGGCTATTGCTGATGCCGAATTACGAACGGCATCTCACCGTGCGTGTGGCCAATCAGTTGATCGGTGCTTTGGAAGAGAAAACGTGCGATCTTGCCATTCAGAACAATGAATTCTATTTTTCGATTAGTGTCGGCATCTCCTCCGTGACACTGCCTCCAAAGAATTTTCATCCGCCCGACTTGTTGCATGCTGCTGAGCGATGTTTGTCCGCGGCGCAGTCGAGTCATGCGAATGGGGTGAAGAGCATCGAACTGCTGTGATGGCCCGACTTGGGTTGTCCTATGTGCATTCACCTGTTCTCGGCCCGGCGTGCTGTGCTATGATTAATCAATGAGCACCGAGGTTCCCCCCCGACCAGACGGCCCCAACCCTTCATCGGCCGTCCCCGTCCCCCCGCAAACTCCGTCGACGGATCCTCCACCGACCGGACTGCCCGCTGCCGAGAAACAACCGCGGCGCACGGTGCCGAAGGACAGGTCGTACGACGACCCGGCTTTCTCCAGCTCCCCGGAATTGACGGTGTCGGATCTGCATTTTCGACCCCAGCGGAATACATTCCTGCCGATTGTGCTTTTTTTGGCGACTTGCGTGTCGACGTTTTGGGTGGGAACCACTCATTGGGCCCCGTTGGAAGAAGAATTCCTTAGCAACTCGGCGGTGATGTGGCACACGGTGGCCAACAATTGGCAAACAGGTTTGCAGTACATGGTGGCTGTGCTGGCCATCTTGCTCACCCACGAGATGGGCCACTTTTTGCAAACGGTCAGACACCGCATCCCGGCGAGCTATCCGCTGTGTATTCCCATTCCGTTCAATGCCATCGGTACGATGGGCGCGGTGATTGGGATGGATGGTACGCGGGCCGATCGACGCCAGATATTCGACATCGGTATTGCAGGTCCCGTGGCGGGGCTGGTGGTGGCCATCCCTGTGTTGTGGTGGGGGATCGTCGACCTCGATTTATCGCGCCCCGCGGCCGTCGATGAGTTTCAACTTTACATGCCTTGGATTGGGCAGATGATGCTCGAGCGGGCCCATCCTCAGTGGGCCGACCAGCAGTGGATTGGTTTGTCTCAACTCAATCCCTTCTTCATGGCCGGTTGGGTCGGGATGTTGATTACAGGACTCAACATGCTGCCGATTAGTCAACTGGACGGAGGGCATACCATTTATGCTCTGTTCTTGAAAAGAGCCCACACGCTGGCACGTTGGTTTTTATCACTGACGATTTTCTATGTCGTCATCAATCTCGAGCATGCCGTCATGTGGACGCCGATGTTGGTGCTAGTGATATTAATGGGAATCCACCATCCGCCAACGGCAAACGACAAGGTCAAGCTGGGGCCGTGGCGGTGGGCCATAGGGTTGGCGTCGCTGCTGATTCCGCTGTTTTGCTTTCCGATCGAGGGCTTTCGCTAGACGATGGGTTTCTAAAGTCAGCCCGAAGACTAGGTGCGGAAGATTAGATATAGACGTTTGATAGCCGGACCGCCACTGTCTACCCGCTGTGGTGGGCGGTTCGTAGGACTCTGGAGGCAAGTGTGCCTCCGGCTATGTTGCGGACTTTAGTGATTTGCTTTGCCTGCAATCTTGTCTGCTACTGCTTAGTCCTGAGGGGACTTGCGAATTAGACTTGCGATGCAGAATCCTGCCATCAGGTAAACGAACGGTCGTGCGGGGATTGAGTAGCGTGGCAGCCAGGCGAGTAGCGTCAGTACCGCGATGAAGTAGCCCATTCCCAGGGCTGGGAGCCACGCCATTTGGGATTCCAATGTTAGGTTGCCTCGCCAAGTTTGCACGGCGAGCAGTATCAGGCCAGCTAGAGACAGCGCCAGCAGGGGCCAGTGCAATAGCCGCATCGTGCGATGTACGATTTGCAGCCCTGGATGCTCCTCAAATCCTTTTCGCAGCATGGGGTAGAGATAGACATCGCCGTTGTAAGCGTTATCGAAATGCCAGTTCACTAAGAGGCGGCCGTACGTGTTCCAACGAATGTAGGCGAGTGGGGCATCCGAGAGGTTCACCTCGGTGCGTTTCAGTGATTGTTGCGGGTTGGGATTTTGAGAGGAGATGTGGCTTTCCCCGGCCACGTAATAGCTGGGTGGCCGGACGGTTCGGCTAAGATATTCCCAAGGAGACCTAGGCCGAAAGTGCTCGGGGGCAGATTGGTCGCTGTCGGGAGCATTGGCCAGGGTCCGCTGCTGAAACCCTGCGTGCAGCAATTGAACACAACCAACCGCTGCCAAGATTGTTGCGAACACTGCAACTCGTGATCGAGTTGCGGCACCCTCCTTAACTTGGGGCCACATAAACACCAACGGCACGAGACACAACGGCATGGCGAGGGCGATGTAACGCACTTCGGCCGACAACGCGATGAGAAAACTCGCGGCGAACAGGAACCCTAGCTGTGCGCGTCGCAAGGCGAACGTAGCCAGCAGGAAGCCGCTCATCATCACTAGCATGAATAAGCTCTCGGTCAGCACATAGTCGCTAATGACAATCAAGTGGGGGCTAGCGCATGTGAGAACGCCTACAACCACAGCCCAGCCAAGCGCAAGGAACTGCCGCGCAAGCAAATAGGTGAGAAGCACCACGGCGCTACCGATGATTGCCTGCCAGGCGCGGACTTGATCCAAATCCAAATACCAGCCAGGGTCCTGATCGGTAGGCTCTAGGAACAACGTCAAAAAAAGTGGGTATCCTGGGGCGAGATCGGTGCGGGATTGTGGAACTTCACGTGAAGGAGGCTCTTTGGAAAACGCGCCGTGAACGTGCAGGTTGAATGCGGTTCTGGCGTATCTTCCTGCATCCGCCCGCAGAGGCTGGTCGGTGGTTGACTCGGTTTGATAGAGGGACCGCAAATACCAAGAGAGGAGCAGCAATAGCGCGATGACAATTAGATCTTGCCGCGAGTTGGGCAAAAGTTTTTGCGTATGGCAAAGCGGCCCCGTATCGAGAGGGGCCTGGCGTACAGGGCGATTCATGCCGGGCATCTTAGCTGCCCGCTACCCGTGCAACAACAGGAAATCATGAGGCTTAGAGACTAGAGACCAGTGACTAGAGTTACTACAACTACTTACTTGACCCTGGACACTCGACTCACCACTCTGGACATCCAAAATGAGCCGACAAAAAATTCTTTTTCTCTGCACGGGCAATTCGTGCCGCAGTCAGATGGCTGAGGGTTGGGCACGGCACTTGAAAGCCGATGTTGTCGACGTCTACTCCGCCGGAATTGAAACCCACGGACTCAACGAATCCGCGGTCGCCGTGATGGCCGAAGCCGGTGTGGATATTTCCGGGCAGAAATCGCAGCACGTCGATGAGCTCTCAGGCATCGAGTTCGACTATGTGGTGACGGTCTGCGACAACGCGGCGGAATCGTGCCCGGTGTTTTCGGGTGCAGCGCAGGTGGTCCACCATCCCTTCGACGACCCACCGCGATTAGCGCGCGACGCCACCACAGAGGAGGAAGCAATCGCTGCCTATCGACGCGTCCGCGACGAGATCCGCAAATATGTTGAATCGTTACCGATCAAAGATAGCTAACGATCTCAAATGACATTCTCGAAATTGAGAATCGTCAGGGCATCGCCAATGACGTTGCTGCCGTCGTCGATCAGGGTGTCGATCCCGCTCTGTCCATCCCAGAGGGCCGATTCGCCGACCGTATTGTTCCTGACAGTCAGTTCGTCGTTGCCGCTACCCATGCGGATGTTCAAATCAGCACCGATGTCGCCGAAGACCACCTCAAAGACGTCCTCGTCACGCCCGCCGATTAGATCGACATCTCCGTCGACGGAGATATTCGATACCAGCAATTCGTCTTCGCCGCGCGCCGTGTTGATCAGCAGGGAAGCAGTGAACGTGGTATCGAACACAGTGACATTGTCGTCACCTGAGTTCGTCTTGATGCTGGTGTCTCCCCAGGTGCCCTGGTCAGCAAATAGATTGTCGTTGCCGCCACCCGACTGCACATCGACGGCACCGCCGATATCGACGTTGTCGAAGGTGATGTCATCATTTCCACCCCGCGACAGGACGGTCACGGAGCCTGAGATGTCGTTTGAGCCAATGTGCAGCGAGTCGTTCCCGCCGCGCGTGCTCATCGAGAGACTGCCTATCGTACTGGCTTCGACATTGTAGTCGGCGTCGCCGCCCCGCAGTGCCATGATGGACACACCTGTGGCGGTGGAATCGGTGACCCAGGCACGTCCCGCTTTGTCGGTGGTGATCATGATGTCGCCACCGACAATGTCGGAGTTGGTCACATTCACCCAATCGGTAGCCGAATTGTTACGGCCCGTGGAGGCAATGTTCAGATTGCCAAAGATTCTTGCATCATTGACGTCGGCAACTCCCACCTGTTCGACGCGGAAAGAAACGTCGTCAACTGCGTGAAACGTATCGAGCGTAAAGTCGTCAACGCCATCGCCCACAATAGCAACGAAGCCGCGGACTTGGGTGACGGTGAACTCTATGTCGTCGTTCCCTGCGCCGGTGTCGATATCGATGTTGGTTTGGATAGTGGCATTTTCAAAGAAAACCGAGTCGTCCCCTGCTCCCAAGTCAGATTGGATCAGTTCGATCACTCGGTCGAAATCAATTAGCTCCACAGTGATTGAGGCCTGACCATTAACTGTGGTTGCGCCGCCTGAGGTAGGTAAGCCCGTGATACGGATCTCGTCGGCGTTGCCAGTTCCTTCGATAAGCAGCGAATTGGCTTCCGCATCGCCATTGATGAATAGCGTGTCGGTAAAGTTGTCGAACACGGCGACATCACCTGCCAACATGCGGCGGCTTTCGAGAGTTTCCATGTGCTGTGTCGGTTTGCGATTTGTAGAGCTCTTCATCGTTCTGTACCTCGCGGAATCGTGGTAGTTGGCCATTGATTGCGGGTGGACCGTCAGCGCGGTAGGCCTAGGTCAATCGCGTCCTATGGTGTAACGCGATTTTGGCCAACTTTCCACCGTTTGCAGCCAAGATTCAGAGAAATTTCACCGAGGTGTGAGCTTTCTCACAGAACGTTGAAAAGGGCTAAGTTCTTGCTCTCGTCGGCAATGAATCACGGCTTGCCGAATAATACGCAGATAGGATTCGGAACTGGGGCAGTGTGGCCAGAGTAGCTAAGCTCGCCAGAAGAGGGGTCGATCGCAAACACGGAGAGGGTGTTGCTATCTCTGCCGGCAACGACGAGCCATTTGCCGGTGGGGTCGAGATTGAAATTCCGCGGCCAGCTTCCCCGGACCGGTTCGATTTCGACGAGTTTCAGTTTGCCGTCCGCTTGTGTTCGAAACACGGTAATCGAATCGTGACCCCGCGTTGCGGCGTATACAAAGTCGCCCGACGGATGAACGCGGATTTCCGATGCGCTGACAAACGGTTCCTTTGCTTTCGCTTCCTTCGAAAGTGTGGGAATCGTTTGAATCGGGGTCATCGTCCCTTGCTCTACGTCGTAGGTAAACACAGTGACGGAGAGGGCCAATTCATTGAGCAGGTAGATGAACTTGCCGTTGGGGTGGAACTTCATGTGTCGGGGACCGGCGCCCGCGGGGGCGACTCCTTCGCCATGGCGCGTGAGTTGGGAGTTGGTGTCGTCTATTCGGTAGATCACGACGCGATCGAGACCCAGATCGGGAACAAAGGCAAAGCGATTATTGGGAGACGTACCAACCCAGTGTGGGTGCGGTGCCTCTTGGCGTTTGGCGACAATTCCCGATCCGCCTTTGTGCTTCAAAAGTTGAGTGCGTTTGCCAATGCTGCCATCCTCTTTGAGAGGAAACACAGCCAGCGACCCGCCGCCATATTGGGCGGATAACAAGAGTTTTCCTGTGCGGTCGGTGGCCAGGTGGGCGGCCCCGCCATCGCCGATCGGCTGAGAGTTGATGAGCACGAGACGTGTGGCTTGATTCTTGCGGCCGATGCGATAGGCAGAGAGCGAATCGCTTTCGTGCTGTCGGCCCGTTGCGTAGAGAATGCTTTCGGTTGGATCGAGCGTCAGGAATCCGGGGCTTTCGATCTCGGCGACCAAGGTGGGCTTCGTCAGGCGGCCTTTCTCGGCATCGAACCGAGCGTGGTAAATTCCCTTGCTCTCGGTTTGCTCGTGACGTGTTGTGCCCACCCAGACATCGAACTGCTCGCCCACACTGCTCTCCAAGGTAACCCAGTGCAGTTGCCAGATCAGCAACGGGACCAATACCACTTGCAGGTAGTTTATTCGAGGCCTACTCATGGAGCTAGCAAAAGCCGACCTGGATTGGCCAGAAAGCCTTTGACCTCGTTGAGGAATCGGGCCGCTGCCGCGCCGTCGACAATGCGATGATCGTAAGTGATCGAAAGAGGCATCATCAGCCGAGGTTCCAACTGCCCCTCGACATACTGTGGCATAATGCGACTGCGACCAGCAAGCAAGATGGCGACCTCAGGTGGATTGATAATCGGCGTGGAATAAGTGCCGCCCACGGCGCCCAAGTTACTAATCGTAAATGTTCCACCGCGGAGGTCGTCGACCGTAAAGGTTCCATCGCGTGCCGACTCTGCCAGGTTGGCGAGGTCGCGTGCTATCTGCGGAATGTTTTTGCGGTCTGCATCCCGCAGAACAGGTACCAGCAGACCTTTTTCGGTATCGACCGCAATTCCGATATTTACGTATTCCTTGTAGATCGTTTCATTCGCTTCTTCATCAATCGAAGCATTCAACAGCGGATGATGCTTGAGCGAAGCGGCAATCGCCTTAATCAAAAAAGGCATTGCCGTGAGCTTAATGCCCTGAGAGGCGTAGTCTTCTTTGCTATCTTTGCGAATTCGTTCTAGCTCGGTGACATCGACGTCGTCGAAATTGGTGAGCTGAGGAATTGTGGAATACGATTGCATCATATTCCGCGCGATGGTCTGCCGCATGCGAGACATTTTCTCTCGTCGCACTGCTCCGGCACCATCGGTATCGGGCCTGCCAGGAGGCGTGACAGCTGCGGAAGGGGCAGCGTCGACTAGCTCGTTGCGATGCCGAACGTGGGCTCGGACATCGTCTTCGGTGAGGCGGCCGGAAGTGCTGCTAGGTTGGACACTGCGAAGATCGACGCCAAGTTCGCGAGCCAAGCGTCGCACGGCGGGCCCAGCAGCGGCGGCCGAGTGACCATCGCCCGGTAAATCGCGATCAGAAGCGGGCGAAGGCGTGGTGGCGACTTTTTTGGGTGGCACTGCTGAAGGGGGCGTAACTTCAGCAGCAGGCTGCTTTGCGGCAGGTGCCGGACTTTTTGCGGGCGGTGGAGTCGGCTCGGAATCCGGTTCCGGTTCTGCCTTGGCCTGCGGTTCTGGTTCGGGCTCTGGTTCAGGCTCCTTCGCAGGTTCCTCTTGGGCCGCGGGCGCTGCAGCAGGTGCTTCACCGGAGGCATCGATTTCAGCAAACGGGGCGCCAACTTCCAGCGTGTCGCCTTCGCTCACTAGAAGTTTGACGATCGTGCCCGCTTGGGGACTAGGCACCGGCATGGTGGCTTTGTCGGTTTCAATCTCGATCAAGTCCTGATCGGCGGTGACGCTTTCGCCCTCGGAAACAAGGATCGATAAAATGTCGCCCGAATCGATATTCTCGCCCAAGTTGGGCAGTGTTATTTGTGTGGCCATTTCTTGCTTTGACGTTCTTACAAATGGATCGTGGGGATTTGTTGAACAGGAGTAAACAGTGGTAACCGAGAAGCCGGAAAGGAGCTAATCATCGCTTCTCTGTTTTCTTTGTTTTCTTCTGTTCAAACATTCTTAGATTCGACTAGATCTCGTTACGTCTCTCTTGTGTACTCGTCGGCAGTGCATTCGGTCTTGGCTTTATGCGAACAGTGCCGAGGGTTTTTCGGGGTCGACTCCCAAGTCTTTGATTGCTTTGGTAACCACCTTGGCATCTACCTTGCCGAGCTTGCTGAGTTGGTAGAGTGTGGCAATCGTGATGCACTCGGCATCGACTTCGAAGTGACGCCGCAGCGCTTCGCGCGATTCACTACGTCCCATACCGTCGGTACCGAGAACCGTGTAACCGCCTTCAATCCAAGGCATCAACTGCTCGGCCAACGCTTGCACATAGTCGGAAGCGGCGATGGTCGGACCCTCGCGGCCCTCCATCTGTTCTTGCAAGTACGAGCGACGCGGTTTCTTGCCGGGGTTCAGCATGTTCCAGCGTTCGCATTCTTGGGCATCGCGTCGGAGTTGGGTGTAGCTGGTGACACTCCAAATATCGCTCGCGATGTCGTACTTATCGGCCAAAATCTCTGCGGCTCGCAACGTTTCTCGCAGAATGGCACCACTACCGAATAGCTGGACCCGATGGCCCTTCGCCTCCTGCGATGCCACCTGGTACATGCCGCGAATGATGCCTTCTTCACAGCCCTCGGGCATCTCGGGCATCAGGTAGTTTTCGTTCTCCAGCGTGATGTAGTAGATGGCGGTCTCGTTGTCTTCGTACATCCGTTTCAGTCCGTCGAAGATAATCACGGCCGTCTCGTAGGCGTAGGCCGGATCGTACGAGCGTACGGTGGGGAACGCGATCGCATTCAATAGGCTGTGCCCGTCCTGGTGCTGGAGTCCTTCGCCATTGAGGGTGGTGCGTCCTGCGGTGCCGCCGAGCATAAAGCCTTTGGCCCGCATGTCGGCTGCCGCCCAAACCAGGTCGCCAATGCGCTGGAAGCCAAACATCGAATAGTAAATGAACATGGGAATCATGTTCACGCCATGCGAAGCATAAGCCGTGCCGGCAGCGTTGAACGACGACATCGACCCCGCCTCGGTGATGCCCTCTTCTAAGAGTTGGCCATCACGGGCCTCTTTGTAGAAGGCGATTTGATCGGAGTCGACCGGATCGTAATGCTGGCCCGTGTGGGCGTAGATGCCAACTTGCCGGAACAAGCCTTCCATACCAAACGTGCGAGATTCATCGGGAACAATCGGTACAATGTGCTTGCCGATTTGCTTGTCTCGCAGCAGGTCGCTTAACAATCGGACAAAGCCCATGGTGGTCGACATTTCTTTGCCGGGGCCTTTGCTGACGAGCTTGGGCAGCGTTTTTTCGTAGTCGGCCAGAGTGGGCACTTTCATTGTAATTGGCTTGGCCGTTCGACTGGGAACTGAGCCACCCAGAGCTTCGCGTCGCTCGCGCAGGTAAATCATCTCGGGACTGTTTTCCGGCGGACGATAGAACGGTGCCTCAGAAACCTTCTCATCGGAGATCGGGATGCCAAAGCGGGTGCGGAATTCGCGCAACTCATCTTCGTTGAGCTTTTTCTGGTTGTGGGTGACATTGCGGCCTTCGCCGCCTTCGCCCAGGCCATAGCCTTTAATGGTTTTGGCAATGATAACCGAGGGTCGATCCTTGCACTCGACGGCAGCTTTGTATGCCGCGTAAACCTTCTCAGGATCGTGTCCTCCACGACGGAGCTTAGCGATTTTTTCGTCGGAGTAGTTTTTCACCATTTCCAACAGTTCAGGATACTTGCCGAAGAAATCCTCGCGGATGAAGCTGCCAGGCGAGACCACATATTTTTGGTATTGGCCATCTACGACTTCCATCATCCTCCGGGCGAGTATTCCGAGGTCGTCTTCTTCCAACAGGGGATCCCAATCGTTGCCCCAAATGACTTTGATCACATTCCAACCGGCACCTCGGAACGCTCCTTCCAGTTCCTGAATAATCTTACCATTGCCGCGCACCGGGCCGTCGAGGCGTTGCAGATTGCAATTGATTACGAAGGTCAGATTGTTGAGATGCTCGCGGGCGGCCAGGGTAATGGCACCGAGCGTTTCCGGTTCGTCACACTCGCCGTCACCCAGGAAAGCCCAGACACGCTTGTTGGTGGTGTCGAGAATGCCTCGGTCATTCAGGTACTCGTTGAACCGCGCCTGATAGATGGCCATGATGGGCGCGAGTCCCATCGAAACGGTGGGGAACTCCCAGAACTCCGGCATCAACCAGGGATGGGGATAGGACGAAAGCCCGCCACCTTCGCTGAGTTCGCGACGGAAGTTCACCAGGTTTTGCTCGGTGAGACGGCCTTCCAAAAAGGCTCGCGCGTACATACCAGGGGCGGCATGACCTTGGTAGTAAACCTGATCGCCGCCGAAACCATCCTCGCCCCGACCGCGGAAAAAGTGGTTCTGGGCCACTTCATACAACGTGGCCGAGGAGGCAAAAGTGGAGATATGTCCGCCCGGGGCGGCCGGGTCGCGGTTGGCGCGGGTGACCATCGCCATGGCGTTCCAACGTACGAAGCTTTTGATGCGGCGTTCCAGCTCTCGATTGCCGGGGTAGGGCGGTTGCTTGTCGCGGGGAATGGTATTGTAGTAAGGAGTGGTCGCCGTGAACGGCAGTTCCACTCCGTTGCGGTGCGCCGCTTCGTCGAGCACGTGCAGCAATTTCCCTACGCGCTCGGGGCCTTTGCTTTCCAGCACGTAATCGAGCGACTCCAACCATTCCGCGGTTTCGCCAGGGTCGACGTCATCTGGAATTGGTGACGGTGGGATATCGGTTTTTGTATCAGACATAGGGGGCCTTTGTTTTCGCTGCCCATTTGTCCCTCTCCCCTGTCTGCAGGGGAGGGGTTAGGGGAGGGGTCTTTCATTCAATGTGGCCCTGTAAATCGCTTCGGCCACACCTTCCAAATTATTCATTACGTCATCGTTAGTAACTCGGAAGACTGTCAATCCTAAGTTATGCAGGTATTTTTCTCTCTCTGCGTCATATTGTTGACGACCTTCGTGACTTTCTCCATCGAGTTCGATAACCAATTGGCAAGGAGCACAATAGAAATCAACGATATAGGGTTCGATGGGGTGTTGTCGGCGAAACTTCAGGCCAGCAAGCTGGCGAGCGCGAAGTATCGACCACAAGAGCTTTTCTGGCTCAGTTGTTTGTTTCCTTAGTTTAAGTGCCCGATCACGGGTTTGCTGGCTTACTCGTTTTTTTGATCGCGAGCCCATGAGTCCAGCCTAATCCTACCCTCCCCTAACCCCTCCCTGCGAGGGAGGGGGATTGTTCTCGGCCTAAACCCGTTTCCTCAACATTTATAAGTACTACTTTCTCTTCGGACGATAAACCTCAGTCGCGGTTCCCAGGTGAACTTCGCCGGCAAAGGCGACCGTTTCACTCAACGTGGGATGAGGATGAATCGAGTCGGCCACGTCGCGGACGACACAACCCATTTCAATGGCGACCACCGCTTCGGAAATCAAATCTCCTGCGCCAGAACCGACAATCCCACAGCCCAACACACGGTCGGTTTCAGGATCCACGAGCCACTTGGTCATGCCGTCGGTTCGGCCGATGGCGATTGCCCGGCCGCTGGCTTGCCAGGGGTATTGGCTGACTTTTACTTTGCGACCGCTCTGTTTGGCTTCGCCTTCGGTGAGCCCGGCCCAGGCAATTTCGGGGTCGGTGAACACCACGGCTGGCATGGCCTGCGGCTCGAAGGCAGCAGGTTCGCCGGCGAGTACCTCCGCAGCCACTTTGCCCTCGTGCGAGGCCTTGTGAGCCAGCATCGGTTCGCCGGCAATGTCGCCAATTGCCAAAATATGAGGGTCGGATGTGCGTTGCTGGGCGTCGACCTCTACAAAGCCTTGCTCGGTGAGGGTGACTTTCGTGTTCTCCAGCCCAATGCCGTGCGATACAGGGCGACGTCCCACAGAAACTAACACCCGGTCGTAGGTCAGCGCGCCCTCGAAATCCGGGCCCTGCATCTGCACTTCAATCTGTTTGCCTTTTTCTTTTAACCCGACAACCTTCGTGCCCAGCCGAATTTCCTTGCACAGGCCCTGCAAACGTTTTTCTAAAGGCTTGACCAAATCCCGATCGGCGCCCGGCAAAAGTCCCTCGGTCAATTCGACAACCGACACCTCCGAACCGAGTTCGGCATAGACGGTGCCCATTTCGAGGCCGATGTAGCCACCGCCGATTACCAATAGAGATTTCGGCACGTCGGCCAATTGCAGAGCACCCGTGGAGTCCATCACCCGAGGCGAGCCAATGTCGAACATCTTTGGCATTGCGGGCACAGAGCCTGTGGCCAAGATGCAATGGTCGAAAGTCAGTCGCGAGCTATCGTGCTTGGATTCATCGACATTCTCAAGCTCCAAGGTTTGTGAATCTACAAACACGCCGCGGGCATGGATCACTTGTACTTTGCGACGTTTGGCCAGTTGGGCCAGCCCGCCGGAGAGCGTTTCGATAACCTGATTCTTGCGGTCGCGCATGGTGTCGACCTTCAGCTTCATTTTGCCAAAGGCGACACCCCACTCCGTCATTTCGCGGGCTTCACTGATCACCTTCGCTACGTGCAGCAGTGCCTTGGATGGGATGCATCCCCGCAACAGGCAAGTTCCGCCTAGTCGGTCATCGGCTTCGACGATCGTGACTTCCATGCCGAGATCCGCAGCCATAAAGGCAGCAGCGTACCCCCCGGGTCCTCCTCCAAGTACCACGACCTGTGAGTGCATAGCGATTCCTGAGTTCCATGAGAGAGTTAAGTATTACAGCGCCGAGTTGCGAGTCGAAAATAGGGACTGGCTCGACGCTCGAACACGGCTTGAGCCCTCATCGCACGCAACGTCGTCGTGCCTGTCCCTTTTTTCGACGGACCATCTGTAACTTCCGCTTGAAATGGGGACAGGCACGTGATTTTAGCTACGTTTAATCAATTCCCAAAACATAACTCAGCAATCACGAGCTAGTCCCCATTTCAAGCTCACCCTGCGCTGTAATGTTAGAACCCCCCATTTTACCGCATGAGATAGTTCTCACAATGGCCCTCAAAAAGAGAGGCTATTTCTGCAGGAGATCTCTCAGAGCAGATTCTACGGTGGGATGCTGAAACTGGAATTGCGTCTCCCGTAGCACTTTGGGATCGACCCGTGTGCTAGCCAGCAGGAGGGCATCGGCCATCTCGCCCAATGCCAATTTTGCCGCAAAGGCGGGCATGGGGATCACCGTGGGGCGGGACAGAACCTTGCCTAAGGCCTTGGTGAATTCGCGGTTGGTGACCGGGGCCGGTGCCACAAGATTCACGGGTCCGGTAATGTCTTGGGTTTCCAAAACGTGTTCGATGGCATCAACAGCATCGTTGAGTGAGATCCAGCTGAAGTATTGCTTGCCACTTCCTAGAACTCCGCCGGCCCCCATCTTGAACGGCGGCAGCATCTTGGCAAGCGCACCACCTTCGGGGCTTAGAACTACGCCGAGTCGCATGTTGGCGACGCGGATACCCGCGTCGCGGGCTGGTTGGCAAGCGCGTTCCCATTGCAAACAGACTTCGGGCAGAAAGGCATCGCCGCTGGAAGCGGATTCGTCGAGCACTTCGACGCCGCGATCTCCGTAGTAGCCAATGGCCGAAGCGCAGGCCAACACACGTGGCTTGGGATCGAGCGAGGCCATGGTCTCGCTGATGAGTGTCGTGCCATCGACACGGCTATCGATCAATGTTTGTTTGTAGTCCTCGGTCCAGCGCTTGCCCGCGATGTTTGCTCCGGCCAAATGCACCACCGCATCGGCACCGGCAAGTTTGTCTCGGTCGATTTCCCCTGCAGCGGGATTCCAGAAGAGTTCTTTCGCAGGATCGCGGACTTCGCGACGCACGGCACGCAATACCTCGTGCCCCGCGGCTTCGAGTGAGTTGACCAGCGGTGTCCCGACCAACCCGGAAGCACCGGTAACCACGATTTTTCGATTCGAACCTTCTGCACTCATCGCATATTCCCAACCAGCTGGCATTGTGGAGCGTTAGTTTCACTAACGGTACACTAGCGCAAAATCTTCACAAGACCAGGGGCTTTATTTTGGGGGATAGTCGGACCGCCACGTGGTCCGACAGATAAAGATTGCACTAATGCGCACAGCGAAAACCGGTGTGATTGGTCGATTGCTCGGGTGGGGCATGTCCGCGTTGGGCGAGGCGGAGGCCGCCTTCGTGGTTGTCTGACGACTGCCAACTGCCGCCGCGGCGCACTCGCTCAGACCCTGTTTTCGGTCCGACGGGGTCGCGCAAGGAAGCTGCGCCGTAGTACTCCGGGCTGTACCAATCTGCGCACCAGCACCAGACATTGCCCGCGGTGTCGTAGAGCCCCCACCGGTTGGGCGGAAAGCTGCTGACGGGGGCGACGCCGGAAAACCCATCAAGTTTGTGGTTCTCGTCGGGGAACCAGCCTTGCCAACCATTGGCACGTTGGGCCGCCGGCGTTTGATCGTCCCACGGATAGTCGCGATCATTCAGACCCGCTCGCGCGGCGTATTCCATTTCTGCTTCGGTAGGTAGCCGCTTTCCTGCCCACGCGGCATACGCGGCGGCATCGAACCAGGAGACCTGGACCACCGGGTGATTTTCCTTGCCGACAAGCGTGTCGTCGGGACCTTCCGGTCGTCGCCAGTTGGCACCGGTGACTTTCTGCCATTGCTTGTTGCGTCGCATGAAGACTTGTGAGTACCCAAGCTCCTCAGCTGTAGTTTCGTAGTTGGTGCTCTCGACGAATTTGGAGAACTGCGCATTGGTCACGGGATGCACGTCTAGCCAGAAGCTTCGCAGAGCCACATCGTGGACCGGTTCCTGGTCCATTTCTCCAGAGTTGTGACTACCCATCGCGAAGCTGCCGGCTGGCAATTGCACCATGCCCTGGCTCCTGGGCAATGTTGCGAGAAGAGGGGAACGCGTTGGAGGCGTATCCTCACGCCACGCCCTCCAAGCCATGGGTGCCGGTAGCAGCAAGATCGCTCCGAAGCAGCACATTTTCAGCAAGCGTGACAAGAGTTTGGAATCCTTTCCATCTAGTGAGCTAACGATCTAATCCGCAACCAATTCACTGATACGCAATCAATTCATCTAGCCCACGGCTCTGCCGTGGGATCGTGACAACGCAGGCCAACACAATCCCCCGACGGAGCCGGGGGCTATGGGGGTGCTACGACCGTTTGCGTCGATACTTTTCGCTGTTTTTCTCCAGGTACTTTCGTTCACTCCGCGTGAGGCTTTCCTGGCCCTGCTCGTGAATCTTTTTGAGAATTTCGTTTTCGCGATCGTCCTCATTCGGTCCGTCTTCAGCAGTCGGCGTATGCAGGCGTAAGCTCGGTCCCCGTTTGGGCCTTACGCCCGAGAACCGGTTTGCAATCCACGCAAACGGTGAGAATCCGAATTTGTAGTAGTAAAGCCCCGCAACAGCTCCCGCTAAGTGAGCGGTGAAGGCGATATTGCTGGTTCGATAGATCGAACCATAGATGTCATGCCCCACAAACATCAGTGCGACAACCCACATCGGCATGGGAATCACGAACATGAAGAGCACCTGACGATGTGGATAATTGAGTGCAAATAGCACAAAGAGAGCGCTGATTCCGCCCGATGCGCCGAGCATAGCCGCTTGGCCTCGGCCCACGGATGCTTCGCTGATTGACCAGAACAGTCCTGCGAAAACGATTGCCCAGAGGTAGAACAGCAGATATTCCCGCCGGCCGTAAAGGGTTTCTAGCTCGCGTCCGAACATCCACAGCATCAGCATGTTGAACAGAATATGCTGCACGCCTTGCTCGTCGTGCAGAAAGCCGTAACTGAGCAGCGTGTAGAAACGCCAAGGTTGCACAAACCAATCGGCGGTCAATACAAACCAATTGGAAAACGACTGCACGAAAAGCTGTAGGCCGTACACAACAAATGTAATCAGCACCAGCTTCATCGTCACCGACTGGGGCGGTTGTAGATGAATGCCCGGTTGGGCACCGTAGGCGTAGTCGCGGTTGTCGTAACCCATGGGGAGTTGGTCAGTGGTCGGTTGTCGGTAGTGGGTGGTTTATCGCCATGCCTAGGCAAGGGTCAAGAAAGATACATCGCACGAAGGGTTCCAGGAAGTGGAATGTCCTGCTAGCACCGCTCTCGCTGCGGTATTGGACGGCCCACTACTGCACTAGAGGAATAGCGAAACCGGGTCCAGCGGAATTCTAGCCCCGGTAATTCTACTCCGGCTAGGGGCTAAGAATACCTAGGTCGCGGGGCGAAGGAGCACGCGAGTCGATCTCTTCGATCGATTGTAGCTGCTGCCGCTTGAGTTGGCGGGCCAAAGAGAGGTTTTCTGCCAGAAGACTTTCAATTCGTTTCAGGGCGTTGGACAATCCCTGTTGAACCCGATCGCGTAGCGACTCAATTTTTTCACGATCGCTGCGCATTCCCTCGACATCGCTCGACAGGGCGTCAATCTGCTCCTGGCGAAATTGGCTGAGCTTTTCAGCGCTGGCTAAGGTTTCTTCTAGCTTAGCGATGTCGCCTTGGATGGCTTGGATTTGCGCCCGTGCTTCTACACGTTCCCGGGCTAGTTCTTCGAATAGATAGGCGTAGTCTCGCAATGGTCGATCATAGAGCTTTTTCGCCACTGCATCTGCTGAGTCTGGGTCAACCCGATTGCCTGATGCATCCAAGCTAATCACGTTCCAAGGATCATCATCGTTGTCGGCCTCTTCTCCATGATGGATGAACTCAGCGACTGTCGATTCGGGCAGTAGCTCGCGAAGTTGTTCCTCACTGAGGTCTTCGTACAAATTGTGGCGATCGGAGGGCATGGTTTCAAACAAGGTCCAGGGCCCGCCGCTATTCGCGAGTCGCTCGCCGGTTCGTTGATCAATGAGTGTGACGGGTTCTAACGTCACGCCCTCGGCCGTAGAACCAGTGACGCGGAACTCACCCAGATACTGGGCCCCTTCGATGGGGTTGCCCGACTCGAAAGCGTAGACGATCGAATCGGTATCGAGTCCGTGAGGCACCGGTTGGGGAACCGCTACGGTCACCTCGCCTTGATCGCTGACCTGGCCCACAGGTTGCACTTGTCGCCAAACGCGACCGCGTTGCCGGGTGACGAGCTGCAATTCGTGCTCGAGTTCTCGTATGCCAAGGTCCTCACCCGCGCCGTTGAGCAGACGCTCTGTCTTTTTAGCTTCGGCCTCAAGTCTTTGTTCGAAATTCGGAATGCCAGCGCGCAGATTGCGATGAATGCGAAAGACCTCAGCACCTAGGAACATTGCGGTGATGCCAAATAGCAAGATGAACGTCACCAACACCACCTGGGTCCAATGCCAGATTTTGGTGCTAAGCACGATGCTCACCAAGGCCGTGACCAGGGCGAGAGCCAATACGATTTGGAAAACGAGTGCCAAGCGATGTTCCTTGTAGAACGTAGCTGGATTCGCAAGAATTCAGCCGAATTTGTGTTCTGAATACTTGCGTATTCAGCTACAGCCTATCACCGACCACACGAAAGTGTTTCAGGTGGTGGGAAGTTCCTCTATTTTCGATCGTAAGTGGGCACCTGGGCAGCGTCAAGTTTTTGCTGGCCTATGGCTTACGATTACCGAATACTCTCAGAATAGGGCCGCGTTGCTGGCGATTTTGACCCCGCAGAACCGTCACATTGCGATTGATCTGCACTTAGGGGCGACGATCGATTGCTGGGCAACCCGTCGCTGAATTCGCAAGAATTCAGACTCGTGTGATCTGAATTCTTGCGAATCCAGCTACATTTGAAGAGGAACTGATTCCAGGACCAAACTGCGGGACTCACCCAGCGTTGCGAGCAATTGCTCAATCATCTCGTCGCTGTGCGCTGCAGAAAGGCCGATTCGCAGGAGCGACTCGTTCTCCGCCACTGACGGTGGTCGGATTCCTCCCACCCAGATGTTTCGATCTCGAAGTGCCGCCGCCAGCTTCATGGTTTTTGCTGCGGAACCGATGCGTATTGTCACGATTTGGCTGGTGGTTGTTCCCAGTGTCCAACCTTGCTCGCGAAGCTCCAAGCGGACGCGCTGGGCTGTTTCTAGCAACCTTTGCCGTCGCTCGGGTTCACTCTCCACTATTTCTAATGCCGTAAGTGCTGCGGCGCTGGCTGCCGCGGGGTGGGCCGTGGAGAAGACGTAAGATCGGGCTCGATTGGCCAGCCAGTCCACCAGAGACTGGCTTCCACAAACGAAGCCACCGGCTGAGCCGAGCGATTTGCTCAATGTACCCACGCGGACTTGAACCTGCTCGTGCAGCCGAGGGTGGCTATCGGCAAAGTGTTCAACCAATCCACGGCCGTGCTCGCCAAAAACCCCGGTGGCGTGCGCTTCGTCGACCATCAGCATTGCCTGGTATTTTTCAGCCAGCTCGCCCAGTTGACTCAGCGTGGCGAAATCTCCGTCCATGCTGAACAGGGTATCGGTCACGATCAGGCGACGCCGGAAGCTGTGGCCCTCACGCAGTAGTTTTTCCAGGGCATCGGTGTCGTTATGCGGATAGACAAATCGCTGCGCCCTCGACAGCCGACAACCATCGACGATGCTCGCGTGGTTGTAAGCATCGCTGTAGACAGCATCGTCTTTGTCGACCAGTGCTGGGATCACGCCCGTATTGGCGGCAAAGCCGGAAGGGAACAGCAGGGCGGCTTCGGTCTGCTCGAATTCTGCCAGCCGCTGTTCCAGCCGTTCGTGCCAGGTGGCGCGACCGCAGATTAAGGGACTGGCGCCGCGGCCGACGCCCGTAGATTTCGAGGCATTGACGGCGGCGTCGACCAGCCGAGGGTCGGCCGCCAAGCCCAGATAGTCGTTGGAGGCAAAGTTTAGATACCGCTGACCCTCGTCCACCGCCACAACTCCAGCGGCGCCAATCGCCGGGGGAAGCGTCCGCAGTAGGTCCTGCTGGCGGAGTTGCCGGAGGCCGTCATCTATCCAATTGAGGGGATCCATGCTCAAATAGTAGCAGAATTGCGATAAAAAGCCCCAAGACGCCCCCTTTCAGCCGGTAAAATGTGGGAACTCTTCCGCCTGTGTGCGCGTCCAACCCTCCGATACCCGAGCGAAAAGTGAGCCACGAACCCCCCCCGGACGAAACTCCATTGGACGACGCCGAACTGGTTCAGGCGACCCTTAGCGGCGACACGCAGTCGTTCGGGCTACTGGTGCAAAAATACCAAGACAGGTTGTTTAATACCTTGGTCCGGTTTACCGGATCGAGACACGATGCCAGCGATTTGGCACAAGACGCGTTTGTGCAGGCGCTGGTGAAGCTCGATACCTTTCGAGGCGACGCCCGATTTTACACATGGCTGTACCGCATTGCGATCAATCTCTCTTTGAGCCAGCGTCGCAAGAAACGGCCTGTAGTTTCGGTCGATGCCGCGAAGGATCAGCTAGGCGAAGAGCCGATCGACGAACTCCAAGGGCCGGAACAGGATTTAGAACAGAAAGAGCGTGCACAATTGGTACAGCAGGCGCTACTAGAACTTGGCGAAGAGCATCGACAGATTCTGGTACTGCGTGAAATGGAAAGCTGCTCGTACGAAGAAATCGGCGACATCCTGGACGTACCGGTAGGCACTGTCCGAAGTCGCTTGTTTCGTGCGCGTGTGCAATTGAAAGACCAATTACAAGCGATGTTGCAGGATGAAGACGTGACTGGATGAAACCCCCTTCCCTAACCCCTCCCCTCGAAGACGGGGGAGGGGAAATTGGGATAGGAACTTGAATTAGGATTTCGAGAACACCATGGCCGAATCTGAAGACCAATCTCCAATGAGCAAAGAACCCTTGAATGGCGAGCTACTAAGTGCGTACCTCGATGGCGAGTTGACCGCTGAGGAGCATAGTGAGGTCGAAACGCGTCTGTTGGAAGATGAGCAAGCGCGAGAAATGCTCGATCAATTGCGATCTGCTTCCGAGGCAGTGCGTAGCTTGCCTCCGCACACATTGGGCATCGATCTGCGCGAGCTAGTGCTGCAGCGCGCTCAGGTTCAGCCGTGGAGCCAGGTTGAACCACGAAGCTCAACGTTGGAGGACAGCCTGGACTACAACACAGACATCTACGAGGCTAACGACCATGGATCGGGCCGACGGATTGTCTACGCTGCAGCTGCCATCGCGGCGGCTTTGCTATTAATGTTCTACCAGGGTGGCGAGAATCCCGCGGGCGACCAGGTGGCAATGTCAGGTGACAACGCCAAGGCAGGTGCTCCGGACACCATCATTCGTGGCGCTAATTCTGAGAACACGCAGATTGCCGGGATGGGCGGTCTGGGAGCCATGTTCTCGTCGCGGCAAAACAAGAACGAAGTGACAGAGTCGGAATTCAGTACGATTCCTTCGCCCAGTGTCGAGTTGATCGGCGATCAGTTATTGGGCGACGCACCGCTCGAACATTTGCATGTGCACCTGAAACCTAAAGCGGGTGCTGCTCAGGAAGGCGCCTTTGCCCAGTTGCTCGAGGATTCTGGCATTACGCAAATGAATTCGCCGGCATCGACAACGTCCTCCGAGGGCTACCGCGCTCAAATGATCTTAGTGGACGCCCCTTTGCTGCAGATTCGCAAGATTCTACTTCACTGCCAGAGCGATGATTCCGATTGGACAACGGTCAACATCCGTCGTCAAAGCGACGCGGCCCCGGCACTGTCTTTCTTTGCTGCCGAAGATGGCGCGCTCGAATCGTTGGGCAGTTGGCTTTCGCTTCAGGGTTCGACTAGTAATGCGTGGGCTCTCTACTTAGGCCGTGGAACGGAAGCAGCGGTACCTTCTGCTGCAGAGTTCGCCGCCTCTGATTCTGCCGAAGACGAGAGCGCTGTAGACGCAACCGCCGACCCCAGGCTGGATGCCAATCGCGGCAACCTCCGCGTGCTGTTTGTCCTGCTGCCTGCTGGGGAATGAGCTGTAAGCGACTTCGGCTCATCAATAGCAACTGGCTTTTCAGCCCAATACGCTAACTAGTCATCCCGAGGTCTGCCGAGGGATCTGGCCAGATTTCTCGCTTCGCTCGAAATGACATGGTAGTAGTGGCGTTTCTTACGCCATCCCTACTTATCTCGAATCTCCCCCCATCTCCTAAACTTGAAACTATTCGGCAATACATGGTTCGGATATACTTCGCTCATTCAGGTTTTATCTCATTCTTTGAAAGGTGATTGAATCGATGGCAGAAGTCAAAATTCGCATGCGTCCCCATGGCCCGTTTGTTGTTGAGGGTCCTTTCACACTGACCGATTCAGACGGCAATGAGTTTGAGATAAGTCCCGACAAACCTGCGATTGCCCTGTGTCGCTGCGGTGCTTCGGCCAATCGTCCGTTCTGCGACGGTGCCCATAAGAACTGCGAATTCGACTCCGACGAACGCGCCGGCGGGTAAGCGGCTGTCGGAGATCGACAGGTTATCCACCACTTGCCGACTCCGCAGACCTGGTTCGAAGCCTCATCGCCTCGCCATCCAATCGCGAATCGTGCTGCATGTAACGATTGCGCGAGTCACCGGCAAATTCTTTGGCGAGTTTCTTGTCAGTTGGCTTTCGAAAATGCTAGCGATGACAGTGCGCCACTGCTACAGTCTAGGCCCTGCCTTGGTTGATCATTTGGACAGCCCTGGCAACTTCTTCAGACGATACAAACTCTGGCTAGGCAAGGAGCCGCAAGATGGCGAAAAAGAAGCGACGTGCCCCCAAGGCGAAAGACTCAACCACGACAGCGACCATCGAAGAAACGCCAACCGACGAACAAGTAGATTCCTCCAAGTCGGATGACGTCGTTGCCGATGACGCCGCTGCCGAAAAGTTTGTCGGGCAGTGGAATCGGCTTGTCAGCACCACCAACTGGGAAAAGGGCCGCATCATCTGCGAATGGCGCGAGTCGCTGATGACCAGTGGCGTTGCCGTCTCGGAATATTCCGACGAGGCGTGGGCCCAACTCGTGGGGGGTGTCACTAGCCAGCACGTGGGCCGCCTGCGTCGCGTTTTCCAGCGTTTTGGTGAGGAGTACGATCAGTACGAAGGGCTCTTTTGGAGCCATTTCCAAGCCGCCCTGGATTGGGACGATGCGGAGATGTGGCTCGAGGGATCCATTCGCAACGAATGGTCGATCTCGCAAATGCGGGGCAAACGCTGGGAGACCCTCGGCACGCCGCCGGAGGAGCAGCAGGCTGAGCTGGCTGCGGTACATGAGGTTGAGGGGTCGAGTGCCCCGGCAGATGCTATCCAGTCGTCTTCCACAGCGGAAGCAGGCGAAGCCTCTAGTACGCCGAAAGCGGAGCAGTCATCTGAAACTCAGAGCCAGACCGCCAAGCCGCAAGCGGCGGAGATCACTGCGGCCGATTCTCATGATGCCGGCGGTGAAGACGCCGACGAGGCTACAGCAACCAAGCCAGCGCAAGAGCGGCGAGTTCCGCTGAACATCGATGTTGACGAATTGCCCGACGATTTGGCGGAGGCCTTCGAGTCGTTCAAGCTGGCGATCATCGCCCATCGACGCGAAGGCTGGCAAGAGACCAAGCCGGAGTCGGTGGTGAGCTGCCTCGACGCGCTGCGTAGTTTGGCCCTGGCTGAGGAAAGTTAGAAGTTTGAAGTTGAAAGCTCAAGCTTCATGAGTTCTTCCCTCAAACTTTTTTAACTTCCTGCTGCATAGTGCTCGGCGTAATCGAGCGTCCATTGTTCGACTAACTGCGTGAAGCTATCGAGATCGGCTTCCTTGAGCAGTTGGTAGTGGTTGCGGCTGAAGTTCTCTTTGTTGCGGACCGTGCCTTTGGCCTGCAGCTCCAGCACATGGTAGTCGCTGTGCGGGCTAACGGTCATGGTGAGGCGGCTGAACAGATTTTCGCGCTTGCCGGCCTTGAGGGAGAGGTCGTCCCGTCGCACGGCTCCGCCCCAGCCCTTGTCTTCGACGACGGTCTCGTAGTTGAAGCCGGGAAAGTTTTCGCCCAATTGCTTGAGGCACTTTTCGATATGTTCGGTGAGCGTCAGGCGATAGTCGGAGTGCAGACGTCGCCATTCCTCTTCGGAAAGGGCCGCCTCAGCCGCCTTGCGGGCCTCTTCGTCGCGGGCCTGCTGGCCACGCTCGGTGGCACGTTGTAGTCGTTGCTTGAAATCCATGCCTCTACCGTATCGCGGTCAGCTAGCGATGCAAGCCCTGCGGGTGGACTAAGGGAAGGAGATGCGGGGATGAATGGGGATATTGGGGATGGCGTTTACAGCGTGCAGACTTGCACCGATGTTGGCGGGCCGTGGTTGGGCCAAATCGACTCAGCAGCCCATCGTTCTTCTGATCTGAATCCATCGAATCGAGGGGCCTATCGAAACCATCCTGCAACGAAGCTGCGGAAACCCATCTCCTTCCTTTCTCAGCACCGCTGGTGCTAGCACCTTTGCCGGAAAAAACGGAAATAGCTGGCGAATAGGTTTAATGCCCACAGCCGGTGCTGCCGATAACTTTCAAAGATGGGGGCATGGTCTTGCTGTGCTGTAGTGCGCGGTTGAGTAGTTGTTAAGAAAATCCACTATCGATGGGAAGGAACCCTCGACATGCCTCATAATCTGAAATTGTACTGTGGTCCCGAGCAAACAGAAGCTCCGACGATCTCCAAGAACGAGTCGGGCCAAAGCTGCATTACCGTCTCGGCCGGTGAAATTCTTCCGCTGTTGGCCGACGCTGTGAATAGCCAGCGTACCTGGCTGAGCGACTTCGAAGACGATGATATCACCGTCTCCACGGACCTGTACGAAGTGCTGCTAGCATATCAGTACTTCCGTCGCCCCTCGGCTTAATCTGACAGCTCACTCTGCTTGTCAAATAGCCGGAGGCACACCTGCCTCCGGAGTGCCTCGGTCCGCCCACCGCGACGGGTCGACAGTGGCGGTTGGGCATAGGTTAAAAGCTGCGATGCCGTTTATTGTCGAGCACTGGCTTGGCGTACGTAATCGACCAAGAACCGTGCGTTTTCAACGGGCGTCTGTGGCAGCACGCCGTGCCCGAGATTGAAAATATGCCCGGGCCGATTTGCGGCGGCGTCGAGCACGTCTTGCGCGCGGCTTGCGATCGTCTCCTGGTCCGCGAGCAGCACAAGCGGCTCGAGATTGCCTTGGACAGCGCGATCGGTGCCAACCGTTTGCCAGGCGCTAGCAAGATTGATGCGCCAATCGATGCCAATGACGTCGCCACCGGCTTCGGTCATAGAACCCAACAGGGCGGGGTTGCCCGTGCCGAAGTGAATTACCGGCGTTCCGGGCGACAGATTGCCAATGATGCTGGCCACATGCGGCATCACAAAGGTGCGGTAGTCTTCCACGGCGAGGCAGCCGACCCAGCTATCGAAGAGCTGCACGACTTGGGCACCGGCGGCGATCTGAGCATTCAGGTAGATCGTGATCGAATGCGAGAGCCGTTGCATTAAATCGTTCCAAGCGGCAGGTTCACGATACATGAGCGTCTTGGTGTGGAGGTAGCTCTTGCTGCCGCCACCTTCAATCGCATAGCTTGCCAAAGTAAACGGCGCTCCGGCAAATCCGATCAGTGGGATATCTGCCGGTAAGTCCTTGCGGGTTTGCGAGACGGTTTCGACGACATAGTGCAGGGCATCGACATTTTCCAGCTCTTTCACACGGCCTACGTCATCGGCTGAACGAACCGGGTTGTTGATACGTGGGCCGTCGCCAGCCACGAATTCCAGGTCTAGTCCCATCGGCTGCAGGATAGGGAGCAGGTCGGAGAAGATAATCGCCGCGTCGACTCCTAGTTTATCAACAGCTGTACACATCACCTCGCTACAAAGCTGAGGGTTTTCGCACAACTCGAGAAAGGAGGTCTTCTCTCGCACGGCGCGATATTCGGCCATGTAACGACCGGCTTGCCGCATCAGCCACGTGGGCGTGTACGGTGTCGGTAGTCCACGGCAGGCTCGCATGAACGGCGTGTCGTCCCATTGTCCGTCAGTCGAGCTCTCCTTGGTGAGAACAAGCTGCGCTGCCAATTGTTGTTTGCGTTTTTGTAGTTGCTCCGCTTGTGACGTCGCTTCCTTAATGAGGTGTCCCATTTTTGCAACGGAGGGTTCGAAGTCGACGGAGAGTCCTTGCGATCGCAACATTTCGCTAGTCGTCGGACCGATGGATGCGATTGCGATTTTGGTCAACGCTTGGCGCAGTTCTTCTTCTTGCTGGAGTTGTCCTGCGATCTTCAGTAAGTGCACCACTTGTTGGGCAGAGGTGAACATCGCCAGATCGATTTCCCCGGCGATGATTCGTCGAACGTTAGCTTTCAATGGCTCGATGTCTTCGGGCAAATCCCAACGATAGATCGATACCGATTCCACCGTGGCACCGCGAGCTTCGAGCCCAGCATTCAGACTGACGTTAGGTACTCCGTACTCGAGTACCCCCACGACTTGGTTCGCAACGGGTAGCTGCGCATCGAGCGTAGAAAGAATTTCACGCCAGGTGTTTGGTGGCGGTACACGTAGCGAGGGAGTAATCCCGATTGCTTTGACCGCGGCCAAGGGTTTGGGGCCACGAACTACGGTTTGGATATCGGCAAGAGTATCCAGCACACGTTGACGCGGTACGTGTCGCTGGATGCGTTCGAAAAACTTGGTCACTCCTACGCCGGTGAGAAAAATAGCTACATCAATTTGCCCGGTGATCAATCGATTGCAAAAATCAATGGCGGGACGATCTTCTTCCACGATGACTTCGCGCATCGAAGGGCTGACGAAAGGAACCGCGCCGGTGCGCTCAATCAGTTTTTCCATTTCGGCCATACGGCGACTCTCGAAGGCCGCAATCCGCACCGGTTTGTTTTTCGATTGGGAAGTAGTCATCGGCAAGTGGAATTGTGTCTCAGTGTGGTAACAAATGGTCAGCAGAACATCGCATCGTAAACGACAGAATCGGATTCAGATAAGTGGACGAAGCGGAATTCTGTTTAGAATAACTTTGTCAAGTCGATTTTGTTTTTTCGGTAACTTTTCTCGACACGGAAAATTAAAATCGATGGTTGACATATGTGCCGAGAGCGGCAAAAATCGCCTCCTGTTGATGGAACCTTTTAGTATTTGAAGACCTCAAACCTGAGCAGTGCCTCCGACTGCTCGTCTTGTTTACCTCGATTGGCATTACCTCGATTGCTTTTGTGTTGGGGCCCAGGCGGTCGCAACTGGTGGGACTTGGTAAAGAACTGGCACGACTTTCAGCGCTAAGATTGCGCTCCGATGATCCTCATTGCGATAGTCTGCAGTTTTCGTTGTTTGGCGTTAGTGCTATTGCCCGAGATTCTCTATGGAATGAGAGGTCTCCGATATTCCTGCGTTGTTTCATTGAAGTATGTCTACCTTCTGCACGATAACTTCCGAACCGTCTGCGAATGTCGAAACGAACTTGAGAACTGCTGTAATAAACGATTTTAGCGAGCCATTGCTGTTCAACTTATGGGGGGCGACAAAGTAGGGAACGCCCGTCGGCGCAGGAAGCATGCTTTCTGTTGAGGACTGGATGCCCCTCCCCATTTGATGGCACGGATGCTTACGAAGGGAGTTCAAGGCAAGACGTCTTGAACTCCTTTTTTTGTACCCAGTCGCTATATTGCATATCTTACCGAGACTCGCAGTCTTGACTACTCGGTCTCTGGCGAGAAAAGTAATGGCAAATTTTTTGACGTCGTGACTGATTGGAATTTATGGCTCGGGCATTGCTAGCACTAGGGTCGAATTTGGGGTGCCCGTCTGAGAATCTCTACCAGGCGGTGAAAGGGATTTCGCTTTTCCCGGGCACCAATCAGCTGGCGCGGAGCGCGTGGTACAGCACCAATCCAGTCGGTGGCCCTGCTGGGCAGGATGGATTTCTCAATGCGAGCGTGCTCCTAGAAACCCGCCTTCAGCCTCTCGAATTGTCCCATGAGATGCACAACCTAGAGGCTCGCATGGGTCGCGAGCGTCGCGTGCGTTGGGATGCGCGGTTGATAGATGTCGATTTATTGCTTTACGACAGCCAGATAGTTTCCAGCGATTCTCTTACAGTGCCGCATCCTCGAATGACATTTCGGCGGTTTGTTTTGGAACCTGCTTGTGAAATTGCTGGTGCCATGGTTCATCCCTTGAGCGGATGGACCCTCTTCCAATTGGCCAGCCATCTCCGGCAGGCACCGCCAGTGGTGGCCGTAGTTGCCAGTGATGGCACGCCAGCCGAGGAATTATCTTCGATTCTCAAGAGCCGTTTCCAAGACGAACTGTCCCTAGATACGAGTGCGTTCTCGCCGGAGCATGAGGAATTGGAAATTACCACGACCTGGCATCAAAGACACGAAAATCAACGCTGCACTGCGGGATCGGATGTGGGTGTGGTGGTCGCCTGGGATTGCAATTCCCGGGGGCAGTTGGAAGATGAATGTCAGGTGCGGGATAGAATTTCCTGGAATGGGCCGCTAGCGATTGTCGGGGGACCGAGTGCTGAGGCGGTGATGCCTGAAGTATTGGCTGCCATCCAAGCTGCATGGCCTGAATTCACAGCGGCACCTCCCCAATCTAAAGACCTCGATTAACATTCATGCCCTAACAAATATTTATGATCGACGCGCAAATCATTCGGCAGTTAAGTTCTCCGCACGAGGTGCAAACTACTGTTCGGGAAGCTAAGGCTTCGGGAGACACGATTGGTTTCGTGCCGACTATGGGTGCGCTGCACGAAGGGCACCTCAGCCTGGTTGAGGCATCGATCGCTGAGTGTGACCGGACGGTCGTCAGCATATTTGTAAATCCCACGCAGTTCGGGCCAGGAGAGGATATTGAGCATTACCCGCGGCCCTTGGAGAAAGATATTCAGCTTCTCTCCGAGCGTGGAGTCTGGGTGGCCTTTGTGCCTGCTGTCGAAGAGATCTATCCGGCAGGATTCGATTCCTACATTGATGTAGGTAGGATCGCTGAGCCCTTTGAAGGCTCGATTCGCACGTCGCACTTTCGAGGCGTAGCGACTGTGGTAATGAAGTTGTTTCAGCTTGTGCCGGCCGACTTCGCGTATTTTGGCCGAAAGGATTATCAGCAGTCGCTGGTGATCCGCAAATTGGTAGAAGATTTTCATCTGCCCGTGGAAATCAAGGTATGCCCAATTGTGCGCGAGTCGGATGGGCTGGCGATGAGTTCGCGAAACTCCTATTTAGATGCAGGAGAGCGCCAGCAAGCAACCGCTTTGTGGAAATCTCTTGAGCTAGCTGAGCAGCAGCATGCCGCGGGCGAACAAAACTGCGCTGTGTTGGAGCAGCAAATGCGAGAGCAATTGGCATCGTCGGGCATCGGCCAGATCGACTACATTGCCTTTCTGAAGGACGGAACCATGACCGAGGTGGAAACAATCGAGGGGCCGACGACCGTGGCGTTGGCTGCAAGGGTCGGGCCAGCTCGATTGATCGATAACCACACGATTGGGATGCCCTAGATTGGGATGTCCTAGCCGGAGGCACACTTGCCTCCGGCTCACAGCGACTCGAAGTTTTTCTCTATGTGTTCAGAACTGTTTCGTATTCCGATCGAACTCCATGGCATGCCATTGTTTGGGATGGGCATTTTGCTGGCGATTTGGGTGATCGTCGGAATTGCGGTTGGTATATATTTGCTTCGCAGTAATCGTCCTGCGAGTGAACTAGCAGGTTATTTGCCAGGTTGGTTGTTAGGCGGCGCCGTATTCTTGCTCGTGCCGCGGCTATTCCCTGAGGGACTTCCCATTCGCGGATATGGTGTGATGGTACTCTTGGGTTCGATCGCCGCGATGGCGATGGTGCTGTACCGCGCACGTCAGGTGGGGCTCAACCCGGACGTCATTATCTCGATGGCATTCGGCGTTTTCATCAGTGGTATCGCTGGTGCCAGGTTGTTTTTTGTGATCGAGTATTGGGATGCTCGGTTCGACAAAGGAAACTGGAAAGCAACACTTATTGAGGTGTTCAAGTTTACCGAGGGTGGCTTGGTCTTCTATGGTTCGATCATCGGTGGGACCTTGGCCTTTGTTCTGTTGGCTCGCAAAAATAAGCTGCCGGTGTTGGCTTTTGCGGATATCGTCGCACCGAGTTTGATGATCGGTTTGGCGTTTGGCAGGATCGGCTGTTTACTCAACGGTTGTTGTTATGGTGGTCAGACAGATCACCCCTGGGGCGTGACGTTTCCCCGCGACAGCATTCCCTACTTCGAACAGCTCGGCCAAGGCAGCGCGTTTGGAATTCAAATTGGTTCTTCCGTCACGCAACAGGATCAGCCGGCGATCCTCTCGGTGGAGAGTGGCTCTGCGGCAGAATTAGCAGGCATGGAGCCGGGAGCCCAGCTGCGAAAAATCAATGACCGAGACGCCAGCGATATGCAAGTTGTGCAAGAAGAGCTGTTTGAAAGCTCGGGCCGAGAGCAACCCTTGAGACTCACATTGGCCTCGGGCGAATCGTTCGAACTCGATGGGAGTCTATCGCCACGCAGTCGGCCACTGCATCCCACGCAGCTCTACAGTTCAATCAATGCTGCGCTGCTCGCGTGGCTCCTGTGGTCGTTCTATCCCTTCCGCAAGCGAGATGGCCAGGTGATCGGGTTGCTGCTCGCGATTTACCCGATCTCCCGATTCCTGCTGGAAATTATCCGCATCGATGAGTCAGCCGTATTCGGCACGGGGTTGAGCATTTCGCAGAATATCAGCCTATTTCTGCTGGCCGGAGCAGTCCTGCTGTGGGGTTGGCTGAAATTCTCGCCGACGGATACTCCGCTCCAGAGCTTCGCCGAAAGTGCATAGCTGGCAAGAATTTGCGACCGCCAGTGAATTCCTCAAAAATAAACCGCAAGATGTGTAGCCCCGCGGTAACTATCTTTCCGGCGTCGCATTGTCCAAGCCTATGAATTCGCCCGACCAGTCAAACGCAGACCAGACAATCATCGATTGGCAGCAAGCATTGTCTGCCCATCGGCGTTGGCTATTGACGGTGATGTTGGCCCGGGGAGTGGAGGCGTCGGCTGTGGAGGACGTTTTTCAAGAGGTCAGTGCAACGGCAATAGCAGGATCTGCGAAATTGCGTGATCCTGCGAAGCTGGCCCCTTGGCTTTATCGCATTGCAGTGACCGCTGCCTTGCAGTACCGCCGACGGGTGGGACGACGCAAGAAGCTAATCCGAAGTTATGCCGATCGCCAAGAAGATTCGTTCACTCAAGAACCCGATCCACTTGATTGGCTTCTTGTCAGAGAACAGCAACAGATCGTTCGACAAGCTATCGAGCACTTGCCCCCGCGAGATGCCGAAATGCTGATGCTGAAATATACAGAGGATTGGAGTTATCGAGAATTGGCAGATCACTTGGGAATCAGCGCTAGTGCCGTGGAAGCGCGGCTACATCGTGCTCGCGCCAAAATGAGAAGGGCGTTGGCAACGGTGGCTCCCGATCAGTTTTCAACACCACAATAAACCATGCAAGAATCGGAAGAGAAACACATTCTGCTTGATCGCCTCGTAGATGACGAGCTCTCCGCATCAGAGCGCGAACGGCTCTTGGCATCGATCGAGCAGCAAAATGGCTGGCGCGACTGCGCGTTGGCATTTCTTGAGAACCAAACGTGGCGACGAGAAATGAAGTCGCTCGTGAGGCCCTCAATTCAAGAAAAGACTTTGCCTCCGGCCGATACTCGACCCGACGCACGACAAGCCGATAGCCGCGTGTTGAGTTTTATGGCGCTGGCCGCGGGTTTGCTCATTGCTTTCTCTCTTGGATGGCTGACTCGGCCTGGAGGAACTGCAGAGGATCTTCAGCATCAACTGGCGGCGGGTGACATCGAGCAAGTGCCTGAACCGAAGGTAGCGGACAAACCGCCAGCGATAAGGCCAGAACTGGACGATCACGATGTGGTGACGCTTTTGGTCCGCGACGATCAAGGCCAAGCAAATCGGCTGCGGGTTCCATTAGTTGAACTGGCTGGCGCCGACCAAGAGGGCGAAACCTCTGTCGGAACGTTGCCGGACGCGTTTGTGCGACAACTGCAACGTCGCGGTATGGACCTCAGGGGTCGACGCCGTTATGCACCGTTTTTTATCGAACAGAACGAACAAGTCGTCCCCATGGCCGTACCGGTTGACGACGCCTATGTGGTCCCAGTGAGCCGGCCTGTGCTTTGAGTCCTCAATCCTCCCCTGAATTAGGGAAGGAGATTGTTGAATTCGTATTTACGCTAATTAGCTGAGCAGAATTGAAGGAGAAGAAGGATGAAACAAACAAGACTATCTTGGGAAATTGTTTGCCTGGCATCGCTTGCCATGGTGATGGGATTCGGTATGGCCAATTCCGAGATTGCTTCGGCGGCAGCCCTAGAAGAACCTGAGGGAAGGATCGTAGAAATCGCTCCCACCGCCAATGACGATTTGCCGGAAATTCGTGAGAACGACCCGGAGGAAGGTGAGCAATCCGAGCAGACCGCCTATTGGGTGGGACTACGTGGCCGGAATGTCGAGGAACCAGTTTTGCGAACTCAATTCCAATTGGCCGCCGACATGGGCGTGGTGATTGAGCAAGTCGTGCCCGAGAGCCCCGCGGCAAAAGCAGGTCTACGGCAGCACGACATCTTGCTTCGTGTTAACGGCGAGGCATTGCAGTCGATGGAACAGCTTTCCGAAGTGGTCCGCGCGAGTGAGGGTAAGCCACTAGAACTGCGGCTGATTCGGCTTTCGAAGGAAGAGACGATAGTCGTTGTTCCCGAGGAGCGATCGGTTGATTTGTTGACTGAGCAGTCCAATCGGGGCTTTGGTTTTGGAGGCGAGGGAGACATGTTTGGCGATTTGATGCAAGGGCGGAATAACGCTTTCCGGATCTTCCCCGGCGCGGGACTCAACTTCAACGGACAGTGGGAAACCAACAATGCACTGCCAGGCGGTTACTCGGTGAATATCACCCGCAAGAATAACGAGCCCGCGAAGATTGTCGTTAAGAAGGGTGACGAGACTTGGACGATCGAGGGGGACGACGATGCAGCCTTGCAAGAACTTCCCGAGGAAATCCGCGCCCGCGTGAAAGCGCTGTCGAACAACCGACTGCCAGGGTTCAACTTTGGGAATCTCGAAGGACTCGAAGAGAACCTACAGTTCCGCATGCCTCGTATCTTTGAAGAAGGCAATGGCCGCGGATTTGGCTTCGGGAACGAACAGCGCGATCGGGTGATGGAACGGATGGAACAACTCGAGCAGCAACTGGAGGAGATGCGAGACCGGTTAGATAACGGCAACGATCCCCAGTAATTGAGGTGCGGTCGTTCGTTGAGCACTGGCTCTATGATGTGGGAGTGGTGTCGATATTAACGACCGGCTGTTGCAATTGCGAGCGACGCAGTTGGCCGCAGGCGGCATCGATGCGATCGCCCTTGCGGTGTCGGAATTGCACGCGGATGCCACCGTTCTCCAAGATTTGGCGGAACTCTTGTTGACGACGTCTGCTGGGAGTTTGGTAAGGCAGCCCGGCGACCGGGTTGTATGGAATCACGTTCACTAGTGCCTCGCGTCCCTTGAGCAGCGTGACGAGTTGTCGGGCGTGTTCCGGTCGGTCGTTCAATTCCGCGAGCAAGACGTATTCGTAGGTCATGCGTCTTCCTGAGACGGCGAAGTACCGATCGGCTGCGGCCATGATGTCGGTAAGACCGATTTTGTCATTGACGGGCACCAGCTCGTCGCGGAGCTCGTCGTTGGGTGCGTGCAGCGAGATTGCCAAGCGATAGGGTGCATCGAGCTTTGCCAGGCGATCAATAGCTTGGGGCAGGCCCACAGTCGAAATTGTGATCCGGCGACCACTGATTTCCAGACCGTCGTCGCGGTGAGCCTCGTCCAAGGCTGACAGCACTGCGTCGAGATTGGCCAGCGGTTCGCCCATTCCCATCATCACGATATGGCTGAGACGTTCGTCCTCGTCGAGCAATAACTGCAGGCGGAGCATTTGCTCGACGATTTCCCCGGTCGTCAGATTGCGATCAACGCCGTCGAGGCCACTTGCGCAGAACACGCACCCCATACCGCATCCCACCTGGCTGCTGACGCAGATGGTGCGACGCACCTGATCGCGGAGTAGCACGCACTCGACTTGTCCGCCGTCGGCTAGCTGGAGCAGGAGCTTTTCTGTGCCGTCGTCTGCCTTGGTATGGCGGACGATTTCTGTCGTCCACAGCGGCAACTCGTGAGCCAATTCAGTCCGAAGTGGCTTGGGCAGATCGGTCATGTCCTGCCAATCGGTTGCCCGACGCTTAAAGAGCCAATTGCGCACCTGTCCCGCGCGGAATTTTGGCAGGCACAACTTCGCAATGCAGTCGCCAAGCAACTGATCGATGTCATTTAACAAATGCGGCATGAAGATAAGCGACCGTAACGTGTTTTGGCTAAGGGTTCGAGTTGGAGAGAACAGACGGCAGCCAAGTGCAGAGGTAGTATGCCCTGGGGGCCGTAAGGTCCAGCAAAGCCTGGAGATCACCGCTGAGAATGTTGCGTTTGGCGGGTTGGGCACTCAATAGGTCGCTGACCGTCATCGGTGGCTCTTCATACTCGATGCAGCGCAGTTTTTTCGGATCGCGATCGGCAAGCTCAGCGGCGCGCTCGATAGCTTCTTCGATAAACCCAATGTTATCAACGAGCCCGAGTTCGAGTGCCTGTGTGGCCGTAAAAATCTGCCCTGTGGCAACCTTGTCTAACGCTTCATCATCTTCAGCCAAATGTGGACGTCCGGCTCGAACGATGTCTTTGAATCGCTCGAAGCTGATGTTGACCAGATTCTGGAGCAACTCGCGTTCTTCGGCACGCTCTTCGGTTGTTAACTCACGTGTCGGACTACCCATGAGTTTGTTCTTGTGACTGGCGATCGAGTCGTCTTTCACGCTATAGGTAGCCAGCAAACCTGAGAGATCGTAGTGCGGGATGACTACGCCGATGGAACCGGTCCACGTTGTTGGCTCAGCAAAGATGGTGTTCTCTTCGTCCCCCACAGCCATGGCCATGTAGTAGCCTCCGCTGGCACACATACTGCCCATGCTGACGACCATCGGTAGCTGGCGGTCTTCCTGGGTGGTTAGCTCACGGAGATGGTGGTAGAGATAATCGCTGTAAGTCACGGTGCCGCCAGGAGAGTCGATCCGCAATACGACTGCCACGACATCTTTGTCTTTCTTAACCTGATCGATTTGCTTTTTGACAAAATCGTTGCCTTCGACGATCGTCCCAGAGACGCTGACGACCGCGACTTTCTTAGTGGCTTCTTTGCTCAGCGAATGGTACTTCTCCTGGGGCTCGCCGGGCTTGCTGAAGTAGCTTTCGTAGCGGGCTTGTAACCCAATGAGTGCCATCACGCAAAAAATGAGTAGCATCAGGACGTACTTTCCATAACGGCCCAAAGCCGATTGCTGCTGCTGGATGACTACCTGCTGCGGCGGGGACGAGGGTGGGCCGGGTGGCGATGCGGACGACATAGTAGGCTCCGGTGGAGATGATGTGCCGGGTAATAGTTGGAGACGCCGGCTAGGGCGGGGTCATGGACAGGTTTTCAAGCGGTCTGGCTCTAGGGGTGCAATGCGACGCTATCGAGCCACCGAATCTAAGGGATATCCTGGATTCAGCGGGAAAAACCTTGCGAAAGAGTTTATTCCTAGCGCTGTGCTGAATAGGCCGAAGACATTTTCACTATTCTACTGGCACCTCGGCCAGAGACAACGACTGCTGGCAACCGTCGCGGTGTTGCTTCGCAGGCTCGATTCACGCTAAATTACTTGCCAGGAAGTGGTCCCCAGGTATTTGGGCTCTTCCTAGATAATCCTGAAGTTCAGTTTTGCAATCCGCTGGGTGTAGGCCCGCCAGGAATCAACCTAGATGTTTCCACGATAGATGCTCTGATTCCAAAAGTAGCCTCCCTAGCCGAGAGGAGTTCCCCCTTTGATCGTTTGTGCGTCGACAGAATGTTTCCCCAATCAGCCTCGCGAAGAAGTTCTACCAACATTAGTAGACTTGGAATTTGTCGCGGTTGAAATCCCCCTTCACGAAGATCAGAGTGGTTGGGTCCAGCCGTCCGTCGTGCTCTCCGATCCTGATAAGGCTCTTGAGACTTGCCGCGACAATCATCGTTTGACCGTGGCGGCTTTTAGCGTCGAACAATCTTGCGAAGGCCAGGAGTACTACGAGCAGTTTGCTGCCTGTGCAAAACTTGCCAAGGCGATGAAGGTGGTACCTCTGGTGGTCCCAGCGGCCGAATTGGGTACGCCCTTCAATGCAGAAATCGAGCGGCTGAGAGAGCTCGTGCGTATCGCATCATTCGAAGGTTGTCTGGTGGCGATGAAAACTCAGATTGGCTGTATGACTGAAGATCCCGACACCGCAGTCGTACTGTGCGACAATGTGAAAGGCCTAGGACTGTCTCTCGATCCTAGTCATTACATCACAGGTCCGCGGCAAGGGCGCGATTTCTCGAAGGTGATTCCTTACACCATGCACGTACAATTGAGAGACTCGACCAAGACGGAGTTGCATGTTCGCGTCGGCAAAGGAGAAGTGGACTACGGCAAGTTGATCTCGCAGCTCGACGCAGTTGGCTTTAATCGGGCTCTTGCCGTCCATATGCCTCCGCTGGAGGGAACTGAACATCGAGCAGAGCTTCGCAAAATCAGACTGCTGCTGGAGAGCCTGTTGTAGGGCTTTTCCGCATTAAATTCTGCAGCGAAACCTGTATCCCTCCGCGGGGTTTTATCTATAGACACTCACAACGAATTGCGGATTGAAGACATTGGATTTGGAGATTGGAATCTGAGACTCCAAGTGTTAAGTCTGAAATCCTAGATTCGAAATAAAGAGGCCGTCCTTGGTGAACGGCGCTCGAAAAAGTTGACCTGCGGAGAAGACGGTTGGCCATTAGCGATTCCACCGCCCAGCGGTTCACTGCACAAGATCCCGATGTGCGGTTAATGCTACAGGTGCGCGATGACAATGCGACTGCCTTCGAAGAACTGATGCAACGATATCAGAATCGTCTGGTGTCGCTCATGTCGCACCAAGTGGGTCGTCGCGACATGGCAGAGGACTTGGCTCAGGAAGTGTTCCTGCGCGTCTATCGTGCCCGTAAACGTTACATCCCGGGATCGAAGTTTTCCACTTGGCTATATACGATTGCTAATAATGTTGCCTTGAATGCCCTGCGTGGATTGGCTCGCCGAAAGGAAATCAATCTGGTGAATCGCGAAAGTGGGGAGCACGCCACCAACCCGATTGAAGCAACAGCCACCGCAGCTAGTGGACTGATGCCCACCCGTCAGTTGGACAAAGCGGAATTGAGAGACGTCGTAAAACTCGCCATTGCAACGCTGAACGAACGGCAACGGATGGCGGTGCTGCTAAATAAGTTTGAACACCTTAGCTATGAAGAAATTGCCGATGTCATGCAGCTGACGCCCTCGGCCATCAAGTCGTTATTGTCGCGTGCTCGTAATAACCTCCGTGATGTGTTGGAGCCCTACCTCCAGCACGGTGCACCATTAGATTCATTAACAGATCCCCCTCCGTTGAAAGGTCGCCTCGGTGACTCGCCTGCGGAGAGGAGGGGTTAGAGGAGGCTTGGTTCACTTGTCACTTCAGCCCTTCGCCTATCCTCTCTCCCGAGGAGAGTGGAACCCTGGACCGTATCCGTTATCTCACACGATAGTCACATGAGCAGTCCCATTCCCAACGATCAGAAATCAGAGCAATTAGAACTGATTGTCTCTTATCTGGACGGAGAACTTTCGCCCGACGAGAGTGCTCAGGTGGAGCGTCGGTTGGCTGCTGACGAACAGTTCCGCCGGCAACTCCAGGGGGTGGATCGCGCTTGGGGTGCACTCGACGAACTGCCGCGAATAACGGTGGACGACAACTTTAGCCGCACAACGATGGAAATGGTCGTCCAATCGGCTGGCAACGACGTGCGGAAGATGACGATGGCTGTGCCAGTGCAGAAGCGCAAGCGGCGTTTGGCCACAGGCCTATTGGCGGTAGGAGCGGTTCTGGCGGGGTTGCTCGTCGCGCGGCTTGTCATGCCGGACGTTAACCAGCAACTTACTGCCGACTTGCCGGTGATTCAATACATTGATATCTACTCGCAGTTTCGCGAAGTCGAGTTTCTCAGACGTTTGAAGAATATCCTTGGCATCGATTCCGCCGTGGCCAAGGAACACACCGAAGCAGAGCTTTCGCAACTATTGCAAGTCATTGCAGACAACTCTCGAGAGAATTGGCTAGACACCTTAGAAAATGAGCAGCGAGTCGAACTGCGGGCAAAGTTCAATCGCTTTCGAGCCCTCTCCGTCACACAGCAAGATCGGCTGCGATCTCTGCACGCGGAGATTGTTAGTGCTCCGGACGCCGACAGATTGCAGGAAACCATGCTGACCTACCAACACTGGCTGCATGGACTCACGGCCAGCGAGCAGTTTGAACTGCGAGAGCTGGACATCGACAAGAGGTTGAGTCGAATTAGCCGCATGATTGAAGAGCAATCGAAAGAACGTCTGCTGACGCTCACCGAGGAAGAACTGTTAGCCCTGTACAGAGAAGTTCGACCGCAGTTGGAGGCAATTCGAGCTCGAGCTATGCAGGATAGAATTGACAATCAAAAAAACGAACGAAAACGATCGTCCCGCGAGCGCTTTTGGCAATTTCTGACTCGGCAGCATTTGGAACTGGCGATGGAGGTGGTGGACACCATTCGTCGTGTCTTGCCGGAAGAAAAATCGGAAGCCTTCATGAGGCTTTCGATGCCGCAAAAGCGAATGCAGATCGAAGCCTGGATGCGCGAGGCGCATTGGGTGGCTACGGAGGGTCGTCGCCCAGGTCCACACAAAAAAGGCGAAGGTATTCCCGACCAGGAGTTGGAGCGATTTTTTGTCGAGGAGGTCGATGCCGCGACAAAAGAAACGCTGTTGGCCCTGCCGCAAGATAAAATGGAGCAGCAACTCCGTAAAATGTATAGCGGTTCGCTTCCAAGGCAGCGACCAGAGTTTTCTCGAGAAGATCGGGAGCGTGACGATCAGCGGCCCGGAGATCGATGGGCCCCGCCTCCTCCCCCCAGAGATGATCGCCCCCCCCATGGCCAGCGACGCCCCCGTCGATTCGAGAACGAAGACAACGACGATCGACCGCGACGGCGTCGGCCAGATTTTTCTGACGAGCCTCAATCCGGCAAGCGTCCGTAGTCGGTGGTCGTCCGGTAAGTCGCGAAGTTAGCTATTGATCTCGCTGCTCATGAAGCTTCCCGGCTGCGAAGCCTACAATATCGTCGCGGGACTGGCACAGTTCGAGATATTGAGACCAACAGTTTCCTTTTCGTGCTAGGGCCAGCGGATTGGGCGCATAGGGCGAAAGCTCACAGTCTTCCGGCACGAGCGAAGCATACTCTTCCAATGCCTGAACGTAGCGACCAGATCGATCTAGTAGTATTAGATAAGTCTCGATCTCGGCCGTGCTTGATTGATCTTCGGAATTCTCGCGGGCACGACCCCCAAAATACTCAACGGCCTGATCGACGTCCTGGCCAAGGGTTGCGCGGAAAAACATGCCGTGAGTCGGATAGAGTTCCTCGAAGGGCGGCTGGTCGGGATACTGATAATCCTCGGCAAGCTGCGCGCCGTAATCCGCTAGCTCAATGGCCTTCTCCAGAATGGAGGGTTCCGTCAGCAGTCGCGCAAAGCGAACAGTCGTAGAAAGATGCGAGGTGTCGACATGGAAATGAGCTTCGGCGGTCAGTTGAGGCCAGGTGGCAAGTAGTTGCTGCACCGATAAGTGGTCGTCTGCCTGCTGGCCAAGTTGCTCGAGATGGCCGCGTAGATTTGCAGAGAGTTCTTTATGAAGTTGTCGCACTAAGACCGTGGCGCAGGCCGCCTGCTGATCGATGGGCAAATGTCCCTGCATGCCTTCCAGTTCAGTAATCCCCTGGCATGTGCCGCGCCTAGCCAGTAACCAAGCATAGCCACGTTCGGGATCGATCCCTTCGTGCAGGGCAAGCTCGATCAATTCGTCGGCGTTTTCTTCATTTGGCACTACGCTCGAAAGCCATCGCCGCAGCGATCGCTTCTCACCAGTGGGCCGCAAATAGCGCCAGGCTACGAGTGGTTGGCCTGCTTGGAGAAACAATTGGCCAATCTCACGGCAGGCATCCAGGTAGCCTTGCTCAAGCTTGGTGGCAACCTGTTCGTCGAGATCATCGATCGCTGCATGGGGCTCTGGTGAGAGACCTAGTTCGTGACGCCGCTGGACGAGCCGCAAATCGAACAGTCGATGAAACTCTCCAGCGTCGACCAGCTGACGACCGACAACGCGAAATAGCTCTGCCGGATCGTTCGCACTGGAGGAGAGTTCGTCGAAGGCAAGATTGTTTGGCACGGGATTACTTCTTCGTCCGCAAGGAAAGGATTTCCCTAGGTGATCGCAGGATCCTTGCCATCGATCCAGGGGCCTTCCAACGACTGATACTCAGGTTCTTGGAGGGTGCTACCAGTGTCGCCGGCCTGCCAGCCGAAAACGTGTTTGGGTTCTTCGCGATTCTTCGACATTTTCTCCCAACGCTTTGCCCACGATTCGTCGCCATTGGCAACCTTGTTTGTTTTGGGATCGAAGTGGAACACCTTTCCTTCGCGATAACTACGCGACCCAAGATTGACGGTCACGATAGCTGCGGCACCCAAGTCCGGAGGACAATTGGCCAGATACGGTGTGTTATTCAAACAGCACTGCACAAAATTCCATTGATGCTCGTAGGTGGAGTTCTTTAACTTACCAGTTTTGAACTCTTCGTCCTTAATGGAACTATCCAACGTCACTTGTGGACGCTCGGCGACAAAGTTGAAGCCGCCGAAGTCTTCTCCATTTCCGAATACCAGCGATCCGTGGTGTCCGCGAATCAGTTGACGAATTGGGGTGTTGGCACAACACATGGTTGCCGAGATCATTCCTTGCACACCTTCGCCATAGTCGGCCAGCACGGTGGCCACGTCGGGCACGTCCCTGCCATCGTATTCTAGATAGATCCCCCCGGAACCAACGACACGTTCCGGGAATCGCAAGCCTGTGGCTTTGAGCATCGAGGTGGTGCGATGGACAAACAGATCGGTATACATGCCGGATCCAAATGGCCAGAAGCGACGCCATTGGGCATAGATAGCACGGTCGAAAGGCATCTTGGGGGCCAAGCCTTCCTCGGTGCCCAGCCACTGCTTCCAATCGATATTCTTGGGCGACATTTCCTTCTTGAGTTCGTAGTAACGCCATTGTCCCATGACCGAATTGCGGAAGAATTCTGTTTGGAACATGAGCACCTTGCCCAATTTGCCTTGTCGAATGAGCAAGTTCGCGTTGTCCCAGATGGGTAGCGAAGTGGACTGAACGCCAACTTGCATCACCTTGCCAGACTCTTTCCATGCTTTCACCACGTCGAATGCTTCCTCGACGGAGTGGGTCATCGGCTTTTCACAGTAGACATGCTTGCCGGCCTTGAGCGCATCGATTGTTTGTCGGGCATGCCAGTGATCGGGCGTGCCAATGCAGACGGCATCGACTCTTGGGTCAGCCAGAAGCTCGTGGTAATTCTTGTACTGCTTGGGTTTCTTGCCCGTCTCTTTTTCGATGTGGTCCGCAGCTTTATCGGCATGCACATTGTAGACATCGTTGACGGCAACGAGCTCAATGGCCTCGCCATTCTTTTGCATCTTGGCAAGCGGCTTGACGTGACCGTCGAAACCTCGCCCGCCGGGACCGATGAAGCCAATCCCTAGCCGGCCATTTATGTCCTTGGGAGTTGGATGAGCTGTGCCGGTATTGGTCAGCACGGTTCCGGCCATGCCCAGGGCCGATGCGGTAGCAGCGCTCGATTGAAAAAACTTACGTCGGCTTACGTTGCTTGGATCACTCATCGGTCGTGCCTCAGCTTTTTGTTATCAAGGGCACGTTAAATTGCTAGACAATCTAACGAACGGGGGATTGATATTGGCCAGATGACGGTAGGGTGGAAGACTCTAGGGGAGGGCCCCAGTGATTGTGGAGTCCTATAGCAATTGATTGTAGCTAGTTTCAATCCCGTGTGAACTATTCCCTGACGAATCTTGCCGAAGGCAATGCGGAGTCACGCATTTCGAGAAATGTGCACGACCAGAAGAGATTTTAGCTCGGCACCTAAAAAACAGAGCTCAAATACAGAGCAGGCCTAGAATATCGCGTAGCGAAAATTGTAGAAGCCGACCGATTGAACAGGGTCACCTTCCAGGGTGTTGTTTACCACCTTAGCGATGTGCTCACGTAGCGACGACAACTCAGGATCTTCCAGTTCAGCCTCGCTAAGATTTCTGGTGACCACGAGTAATTGGTCTCGAATTTCAGGCCGACTCGATTCGAGCAGCTGCGACACCGTTTCCATATCGCGGTTGGCAACTTGGCCGAAGACATGGAAATTGACTTCAATCGTTTCGGTGACCGACTCGGTCTGAGGCAACGAGATGCGGTACTTGCCGAGATCGATTTCTTCAAGTCTCGCCTTGATTGCGACTAAACGCCGCGATTCAATGAGCGCTTCGGCATTGAAGCAGCCGAGCTGCATACTCAAACTGAGCCCAACGGCTAATAGGGCAGCGAGCTGTTGGAGACGGCAAAGAATCATGATCAAATCAATTGAAAAAGGGAATTCAGTGTGACCGTCGGATGTCGATAGGGCCCGAATCCGAAGATTCGTTACAGACGGAACAATCGCTCGGCATCTAGACGCTCTGTGGAAAGCATAGCTTACGTCTAGGGCCTGTGCGCAACCTATGCTTGAGAGTCAAGAGGATCAGATCAGGCGTTCGTCGCTTCCAGAACGAGCCATAACAACGAATCGAAGTATGCCAGCCCATTCACAAAAGCAATGCCGGTCGAAAGTCGTGCTACTAGCCTTGCTCGTGGCTGCGCCGATGTTGGGCGGCTGCGGCGGCACGGACATGCCTGAACTTAGCGACTACCTGCACGAACTAGAATACAGCACGCCATTGGAAGCGTTTGAGGAAGTGCTGATTGGCAACTTCAAGATTTCATCAGCCACACTGGTACACGAAGATTCTAAAAACTCGAATATTCGGACCTGGGTACAAACGCGCTGCAAATTGTATGTAGTCGTGGACCCTAAAGACGAGAACGCTTTGCTAGCTGCTCACGAGCGGCATCATGGAATGTTCGACGACATGATCGTACGCATCCTGCGAAGCGCAACTCTCGACGAACTGAGCGATCCTCGTTGGGCGACGATTAAAACTAGAATCTCCGACGCAGCCAAATCGATATTGGGTAAAGATCGCGTCCGCCAGGTTGTGATCGATAACTACGGCTGGGAGCCGATTTAGAGAAGGGTTGAGAATGTTCAATATGGGAAATCCGAATCATTTGTGCCCGCCTTCCAGTGCTGTTGCCAATCGGAGGGCCGTCCTCCATTTATTCCGCGCGGTGACGCTTGCGATGCTACTTAACCTGACCATTCCGCCTCTGAGTGCCTGGTCGCAGGAGGAAGCTCCTCCCGCAGAGAGTGCGGAAGAAGATGCTGCCCCAGCCGTTAAGCGGCTCTTAGATTTGGGCACGATCCGAATCAAAGAGTTGCGTCCGGAAAAAAATGAGACCATTAAGCTCAGCTTTGCGGTCCACTTTCTGCTAGAGCCCACTGCCACCGAGGAAGACTTGGCAACACTGGAAACCTGGCAGCATCGGCTCCGCGATCAGGTGATCGTCGCAGTGCGGACGGCGCATACGAATGACTTTCGCGAACCGGGGCTGATGCGACTACGCCGCATTATTCGTTTTCGCATCGAGCAGATCTTGAAGTCGTCGATGGTTGAGAGTCTCTTGCTCTCTGACTACAGTTTTGCCCTCGAATAGTCGGCGTCGCTCAACGAATGCTGGGTGCCGCCTCGGTGGCCAATTCTTGCCCTCGGCGTTCGCTCAAGAAGGCAAATAGATCGGCAACCTGCTGAAGGGACAAGTGATTCAGCAAGCCCTCGGGCATGGCCGAGATTCGGCTGGGGGTAATACTCTCAATGTCTTCCTCAAGAAGCTCAACTTTTTCGCCATCAGGGAGCAACACCGTGGTGCCAGACTTTGTGGGAACCGCCAGGCCAACATAAGTTCGTCCGCTTGCCAACACTTGTTTGCTGGCGTACTGATCGGAAATGATGTGCGACGGATAGACGATCGACTCTAGGATCTCTTTCTTTTGAAAACGTTGCGCAACGGTCGTGAGGTCGGGACCGATCGATTCTCCGGTCGCCCCGCAGCGATGACACTTGATGCACTGGGCTGTGGTGAAAGCTTGCTTGCCGCGCTCGGCGCTTGCCAAGCGTGCCGCGTCGCTATCTAGATAGGTTAACAGTTCTTCGTAGCTCCATTTGTCTTTGCCCGTATCGAGGGGCTGCTCAGCAGGCGGGGCGTCGGGGAACGTTGTTGCGTACCACTTCTGCCAAGTCTTGAGTTGCTCGGTGTGAGAGACCTCGCCAGATTGTGTTGATTGTCCCGACCAATGATTCAAAACGTTAGTCGCCAGCGAGGCATCCTGGGCGTTCATCTGAAGTCCAAGTAAGATCACCTGCCTGTAGGGTTCCGGTTCGCTGGGTCGTTGAGGAACTTTTACCAGGGCTGCAAGAACTTCGCGAGCGACAGTTCCGCGGACAGTTTTCAAAGATTCGATGAGGTAAGGCCACGATTCGTCACCGGGATGCTGCGTGAGACTCATCGCGATGGTGTCGCGCTGCTCGGGCTCATTGCGGAAAATCTCGCGTAGGTAGGCCAGCGAATCTGCCTCTCCGCTGCGACCCAACACAGCCAGAATGCCCACCCTGAGCCGCCGGAAGTTGTCATGCTGCTCACACAAAGGCCGAACACGGGCGTCAAGCTCGCGAAGCTTAGTTAGCATCTCGGTATCGACTTCCTCAGGCAATCTAGCAAGTACAGACAATGCAGACGTCGGCCATCGTTCTCCAGCCGATAGAATGTGACCGCGTTCTTCGAGAGATAATTTGCTAAAGAAGTCTCGAGCAAAATTCTCTACGTAGGCGCTCACACTATATCCAGCAGACAAATTCCTGGCCGACTCGTAAAAATGCATCAAAGCGAGTTTCGAATCGGTGTCCCAGCCAGATTCTAATTTTGCGCCGAACGCGGCGATATGGATTTTTTCGACGCGAGGAATGTCGGATTCCATTTGTGCTGCAAACTTTTGGGCCGCGCCCTCCACGTCCAAAAACACGAGCAGCTTGACCAGCTCTCGATCGACCGGACGATTCTTGCTCGGATAGCGAGCCAGCAACATTTCTCCCAAGTCGGGGGAGTTTCCTTTGTCGAGCTTACCGAGAATAAAGGCCAGTTGGGTGGTGCGTAGCAAGCTTGTCAGCTGCTCTTCGGTGTAGGGCGATTCCTTGTCGGTTAAATGTTCTTTACATTTTTGCAAGATCACTTCACCCGTCTTCTGATCTCGCCGCGTAGCAAGCAACGCGTTCGCTCCGCGACAAAAACCGATGATGTTTTTATTACTGTCGCCTTCACCTAAGGCGAGCACCAGATCTTCCCACAAATCGACCGGCAATTGTTCCAGCGAACGTCGCGCGGCAAATGCCACGTGGCGGTCTTCGTCGGCCAGCATCCGCACATGCTTTTCGGCTGCGGTAGGTAGGCCGCTCCGCGTAAGAGCTTCGCAAGCCAGGCGGCGAACCAGGGCGTGCTCGTCTTCCAGCGATCGAATCAACTGGTCGCGGCATTGGAGCGACGTGCTGGTGTACATCAGCCGTGTGGCTTGGGCCCGGACCTGAAGGTCCTCGTCCTCGGCCAAGGCAAGGAGCAACTCGTCACTCGGACGCGGGCCAAACAATACCATTAGTTCAATCGCTCGCAGTCGCTCCGCTGCATCGCGCTCCGTGTCGCGGGCCGCCTCGGCTAATAGTACGCCCCATTCGGCACCGACAGCTCCTCGGGTGCGCGCCATGATCGATCGCGACCAATCGGCGTCCATTTGAGGCTGGCTCAACACGCGCTCGACGGGATTGAGATCGTCGGGCGATGGTGTGCTTTCTTCTCCCTGGTAGCTCACGCGGAAAATTCCGCCTTCGGTACCTCGGCCACCCGTGCAGAAGTACAGCGAACCATCGGGGCCGACCGAGATGTCGGTAGCGTTGAGTGGTCGTCCCGCCACAAATACTTCTTGCTCGATCTCATAACTGGCCCCCTTGGGTTGAAGGTGAAAGCAATGGATCTTCCCGGTCGCCCAATCGCAGCCGAAGAGTGAATTTCGATACCTTTCGGGATATGCCGTGTGGCCGTAGAACTCGATGCCGGTGGGTGAACCTTTACCAACGTTGAAAGTTGCTGGGAGATTGTCCTGAAAATACTCAGGCCACTTAGCCCAACCACTCCGCCAACCAAATTCGGCTCCGGCGGTGGCATGGTTGATTCGCGTGGGGCGATACCACGGTGCGCCGATGTCCCATTCCATGTCGGCATCGTAGGTGAACAATTCCCCTTCGGCATTGAATGCGAAGTCATAGGGATTACGGAAACCGCCGGCCACCAACTCGACAAAGCTTCCTCTAGTGTCGGTACGAAAAATTGTTCCGCCCGGTGCGGGAATGCCGACGGCGTGTCCGCGGGGATCCTCCTCTTTCGGATCGATCAGATGTCCTTCGTACCAATTGCGGTAAGGGCTACGCGGACCTGGCTGTAGGCCGACGCGGGCATAGTTGCCAAGCAACACATAAAGCAATCCATCGGGGCCCAAACGAACGGCATGGGCTCCGTGCTCGCCGCGCGAACCGCGAATAGGAACAATACTAGTGATCTCTTCGGCCACGCCATCGCGATCGCCGTCACGAAGCTGGTAGAGCGCAACCCCTTCTGGCCCGTGTCCCACGGCAAACACGCGCGACCCCAGTGAGAGAATGCCCTGCGTGTTCTTGATTTGATCACAAAACACCTGAACAGAGTCGAACGTTCCGTCCTTGTTACTGTCGGAAATCAGCTGAAGGTGACCTCCCTCACGCGATGCAAGAATGTTTCCCGCGGAGTCGAACGCCATGGCAATCAGCGAACCGACTTCTTCGTCTTGCAGCAGTCGCTCGACGTTGAAATCGACTGGGATCTCGAAGCGAGATCCCTCACCGGCCACCACCATTTCGTTGCCCCAGGGCAAGGCAGCACCCAAGGAGCCAAAACTGGCCGCGGCAACCCATTCGCTTTCCGGGAACCCGGGAGTGGTCCAATTTCGATAGCGGCGCACGCTGGTCTTCCAACTGGTATCGGTGGAGTAACTCTGAAAGGTTCCGCCCAACTCCTTGATCAGCACCCGCGCTGCCATGCCTGCCGACCCGGCATCGGAATTGGTGGCTTCGACGGCGATTGTATTGTTGCCTTTTTGCAAATACTTGGTGATGTCGAAGACTTCGATCTGCCGCCAATCGGAACCCGTGCCTACCGGTTGGCCGTTTACGTAGAGTTGAAATTGGTTATCGGCCGTGATATGGATTTCACCTTCTTCGGGGACTCTTAATTTCAGCGATTTTCGAAAGTAGCAAGTACCCTCGGGCACCTTGTTCTTTTTGTGTGCTGCCGACCAAATCCACTGCGGAGAACTCTTGCGTTCCTCTTGTAGTTTTTTATCGATGGGGTCAGCGGCCAATAGGGCAGGGCAGAGCAGCGTCGAGAGAATCAAAGAGAAAAGCAACCATGCGGTGCCGGAGAACGCCTTCATATCGTAAGTTCCTTGAGATCCGTCTTAGGGTGTAGGCCAGCCCAGCCAAGTGGCGGGTAGCCTCGAAGCCTAGAATCTAACTGGGAACTGCTATCACGGGCAACAGAGGTCCCCGGTGCTATCAGGGATTATCCGGGAAACCACTTCGTTTGACCCTCAAAGGCGAACTGCACTACGATTGCAAAGCCAAGAATAGCCACAAAAAACACGAAAAGTCACGAGAAGGCAATTGAACATGAAGGCAGCGTGGGATTCGATCAACGAATTATGCGACATCGTTCGACAAACAAGTTTCGACATCCACAAATACCACCGTTGCGGGCACTTAGAAAAGGTTTATGAGAATGCCTTGGTACATCGATTACGGAAACAAGGGTTGCAAGTGCTACAGCAACATCCCCTCAACGTAATAGATGAAGACGGAACGGTATTGGGAGAATACTTTGCCGATCTATTCATTGAAGGCCAATTGATTGTAGAACTAAAGGCCTGTAGGGCAACTGCAGACGAACATGTTGCCCAACTATTGGGCTATTTGAGATCATCGCGAATAGAAACAGGCCTGTTGATCAACTTTGGAAGCGAAAAGCTTTACGTCAAAAAATACCTCATGACGCCGCACTAACTTTTCGTGCTTTTTGTGGCTATCAAAACAAACCAAGAATCATGACCACAGCTGTACTAGACATCGCCGATCTCCGCACCTACTTCCATACCGAAGATGGGGTCGTCAAAGCGGTCGATGGGATTTCGCTCAGTATCGATCAAGGACACACGCTGGGCATTGTTGGTGAGAGTGGTTCTGGCAAATCGGTCACTTCGCTTTCGGTCATGCAACTATTGACCTCCTCGGCCAAGATCGAATCGGGCCGGATCGCGCTGTTGGGTAAAGACCTGGTTGGCCTGCCCGAACCCGAGATGCGCGACATTCGGGGTAAAGATGTCAGCATGATTTTCCAAGAGCCGATGACGTCGCTCAACCCGGTGTACACCGTCGGCAGTCAGGTGATGGAATCGATTATTATCCATCAGCATGTATCGAAAGAGGAAGCACGAGAACGGACGATCGATTTGTTTCGCGAGGTTGGAATTCCCGATCCAGAACAGCGAGTTGATTCCTACCCTCATCAAATGTCGGGTGGTCAAAAGCAGCGGGTGATGATTGCGATGGCGCTGTCGTGCAATCCGAAGCTGCTGATTGCCGACGAACCGACCACCGCGCTCGACGTTACCATTCAAAAGCAAATCCTCGACATGCTCCGCACACTTCGGGACGAGCGCGGCATGGCGATTCTGTTCATCACGCACGATCTGGGAGTAATCGCCGAGATTGCCGACGAAGTGATGGTTATGTATCGCGGTGAAATGGTCGAGTACGGAAAGGTGCTAGACATCTTCGAGTCGCCTCAGCATCCTTACACCAAAGGATTGCTCGCCTGCCGGCCACGGCTCGACAGCAAGTTCCGTCATTTGCCAACGGTCGACGACTTTATGGAAGTGAAACAAGTCGATGGCAAACCGACAATCGTCGAGAAAAAGATGGACGCCGAGAGGATGAATCATCTGGTCACGCATGGTCGCGGCCGGTTGTTGCATCCCAAGTCGGAACTTACCGCGATGGAGCACCCCTGGGAGCAGACGCCGCGGGAAGACGATACGGAGTGTGTCGAGGAAGGCACAGCACCGCTACTGGAAGTAAGAGACCTGGAGGTTCATTTTCCCGTCAAGCGAGGCATGCTTTCCCGTGTGGTCGATCATGTGAGGGCGGTCGACGGCATTAGCTTCCGTGTTTATCGGGGGCAAACATTGGGACTGGTGGGAGAATCGGGTTGCGGCAAGACCACTGCCGGGCGGGCAATCCTGCGATTGATCGAACCGACGGGCGGGAACGTCTTGTTCGATTCAATTGACTTGGCCGAGTTGGGAACGAGCGAGCTTCGTGAAATCCGTAGCCGCATGCAAATCATTTTTCAGGATCCTTACGGATCGCTCAATCCGCGGATGACGATCGAGTCGGCCGTCACCGAGCCGATGATTATTCAAGGCGTAGGCAGCTCCCGGCGCGACCGCCGAGACCGGGCGGCAGCACTCTTGGAAGAAGTCGGTATGAGCGCCAGCCACTTGCGCCGCTATCCGCATGAATTTTCCGGTGGACAGCGCCAGCGTATTTGCATTGCCCGAGCGATTGCCGTCGAGCCGGAGTTTATCATCTGCGACGAATCGGTTTCGGCGCTTGATGTCTCGGTGCAGGCCCAGGTCCTGAATTTGCTGAAAGACTTGCAAGACAAGCGAGGGCTCACCTATATCTTTATCAGTCACGACCTGAGCGTCGTAAAATTTATGGCCGACATGATGGCCGTGATGAACTCGGGCAAGATCGTGGAGTTTGGCCCGTCGCAGGCCATCTACGCAGACCCCCGCCAGGATTACACGCGGAGGTTGATTGACGCGACGCCCAACGACGACATGGACAACATTCGCCGCTTGGTAAAACAGCGGGAAGTGCTGCGGTCGGGTGCTGCGGACTAGCTCGGCCGTCTCTGCAGAGCAAGAATTGCTACCATCAGTAGTGTCGCTCCACCCGGCTCGGGGATTGACCTCAACTGCAGTCCTGCCATGCGGCCGCCACCGCCGGTTTCGATTCTCAAGCCGAGAATACTCCCGCCGAGATCGAACGGCACTAAGCCCGTGAACAGCACATACTCCTCGCCTTGGTCGCCGGGCAATTCGATATCGAAAGTGGCACCGGTGCTTTGGACAGTACTGCCATTGGCATCGGTGGCCGTCATCGAGAGATTCGCGTTGGTAGTGTATACGGCCAGATCGTAAGTAAGCGTGGGATCCAGGCTCTTAATTTCTAAGATGCCTGTGCCACCACCCGCGTAGAGTTCGATCGGACGAAAGTTGGCGTCGAAACTACCAGTGGCGTCGAATGTCACGTCGACGTCGGTTGGCTGACCAAACTCATCGAGCAGATTATCTTTCGACACATCGTTAAGAAAGTCGAGTCCCAGGTGATTCCAAACAGTTCCACCCGTGGTGCTGAGTACTCCATCGTCGCCCACGTAAACCGGATCGGGAGGATCGCGGGGATCGATTTCAATATTGATCACCTCGGCACGGGATGCAGAACCCGCAATACAGATTGCGGCAGACAAAACGAGACTAAGACAATGAATAGAACGCAGAGAGTTACACTGCATGAGCGGCTCGCTTTTAGTTGGAAATGGAGTTGGCGTATCTTAGACCAACTATCCTAGTTTTATGGGGAGCGTATCTCAATTCTTTTCTCTTCATTGTGGGGCTGCTACTGTGAGGCCAAGTATCGACCACTCATCAACCGAACTCGTTCATCTTACTGAGGTTACGAAGTTCATAGGCTGGTGTATGTCTCGGCTTGTTGGGTTAGGGGCGTCTTGCTATCATTCCCCACCATTTCTCGGAGTGGGATTTGGGAATAGAAAGTTTCTCGACGCCTGTAATTTCACCCAGCGATTTAGACGATGGAAAAACTGATCCAACGTGTGCGTGGTGTGATGCACTTGCTGCTCGTTTGGGCGTTGGTGTTGCTCTGGGTCGCGACGATCGAGCCGGTTGATATTCATCGCAACTGTCTCGACTTGGAAATCAGCTGGAATCATCTTGTGGCTGCCGCGCAGCATGGCGGAAAAATCCTCCCGGCATCGTTGGCGAGCATCGATGGCCCACCGCTCAACACCGACGAGGCTGTACTGCTTCAAGAATTCAATGATCAGTGCAGCGAACTCTGTCGATGCAGAAACAGTAGCCTCAGCTCGCCAAGTACGATTCACTACCAGCCTTCTGCGGAAGAATATATTGAAGCTTGCAGCACGGCTCTCGCCATTGCCGAAGAAGCTGCTGCGGCGAATCATCCTGGGCTTTCATCGCGTGAGACGGCTGCGCTGATCGCCAGCATCGAACGACAGATAAGGCTCCTGAGTTGGCACGTAGAACGATTGGATCTTGGTCCTGCAGCGACACTGCGCGATGTAGCCAATGAGGCGAGACCTCGAATTTCGATCCCCGGTTCCGGCCTTACGATTCCGATGGCGGGGGGCGTGGCTTGGTCGATTGTTGGTTTGAGCTGCGTCTATCTCTATCTGGTGAGTCTGTTGCGGGCCCTGCGCGAAGCAATGGACGATCGCAATCATAGCGAGGCAGGCGACTGGTTGCTGCTACATCCGGGACTGCTGGGTCCGTCGCTGGGTGTTGTGTGGTTGACGATGCCGTTGGTGGCTCTATTCAGTGCTGGGTCAACCGTGTTCGCCGTTCAGGCCGTCAACACGGTGAGCGAAGTAGCGAAGTATTTTGCATTCCTTTTGCCTGCTAGCTGGCTGTGGTGTGTGGTCGCAGCATTCCGAATCAGGCGAAAAGTTTCCAAACTGTCCTGCTCGGTCCATGCCGCCAGCAGTTCCGCTGCGGCCGCTAATGGCACCGCTAGAGACCTTGCGGCTTGGGTAAGTGAGTCCGATACCCAAGCAAGAAAGTCTGTGGAACAGCGGCTTGAGGCCCACACCGACACCGGACTATCGCTCGAAACCTACCGCCGGGCCGCCTAGTCAGGCATGATGGGGTCTGGTATAATCTGGACGTATTAAAGGTGTAAGACTTCTTGGCAAGATCACCCAAAGGGTGTCGCCAGCGAAGTTCATTCAAAATTCGATATTAGCGGTCATCTGGTAGAGCGACTTTCACTTCGCAGTGAATTCCACTCAAAGCAACTAGGTTCGTCTACTCTCGATCGCGATTGATTCTCTTGCCCCTTGCGGCCACCGTCATTTCCATTGTGCTTTGCATGCATGGTGTTTTGGCGTCAGATTCTTCCTCGATGTGAAGGGAAGACGCTGGCCGATAGATAGGCAACCACCCCGCCTTTCCTCTAAGGAATAAATAGGCCAAGGGTACGCAGCACGGCTAATCCTAAGGTTCGACTCCCCGTCGCAACCAGTCTGCTGCACCAGTAGAAAGAATATCGAAGCAATGAAGTTCTCCCAGCTCGGTTTATCTGAGCCCTTTGTCCGCGCTACCACTGCGCTAGGTTACGAAAACGCGACGCCGATTCAGACGGAAGCCATTCCGGTTGTCCTATCCGGTCGCGATTTGATTGGCTGTGCCCAAACCGGCACTGGCAAAACGGCGGCGTTCACGCTCCCCATGCTGCAACGGCTGCTGGAGTCGCTGCCGCCACGCCCCAAGAAAAATTTAGAGCAAAATTCCCACCAAGGCGAATCGGGTAAACGCAACAAGAACAAGAAGCACGGTGCTCGGCCCAAGCCGCGGATTTTGCGAGCGCTGGTGCTCGCGCCAACGCGCGAGTTGGCCGCCCAAATTGAAAGCAGCCTTGAGCGTTACGGAAAGAACACGCCCCTGAGGCAAACAGTCGTGTTCGGTGGCGTCTCGCAGCATCATCAAGTGAAGGCACTGCGGCACGGCGTCGACGCGCTGGTGGCTACCCCGGGACGACTACTCGACTTGATGGGTCAAGGTTACATCGATTTGTCGAAGCTAGAAATCTTAGTCTTCGATGAAGCGGACCAGATGCTCGACATGGGATTTCTGCCGGCACTCAAGCGGATTGTCGCGACAGTCCCCGACGAGCGACAGACGCTCATGTTCTCTGCAACCATGCCAGATGAAATTCGTCGTTTGACCAAGCAATGGCTGCGGGATCCCGCTTCGATTCAAGTGGCTCCAGCCGCGGCTCCAGCCGAACGGATCGCCCAGTCGGTGCATTTGGTAGACAAGAAGCGGAAGCCCGATTTGCTTTCGCACTTTCTGCAAAAAACGCCCCGCAGTCGGACGTTAGTCTTTAGCCGCACGAAACATGGCGCGGACAAAATCGTAAAGCGATTGAACAAGGATGGACACACGGCCGTAGCAATTCATGGCAATAAGAGCCAGGGCGCCCGCAATCGTGCGTTGGCCCGCTTTAAGAGCAAGAGTCCCCCGGTGCTAGTGGCTACGGATATCGCCGCGCGGGGTTTGGATATCAACGATGTTTCGCACGTGGTGAATTTTGATTTGCCCGAAACCCCAGAAGTCTATGTTCACCGCATTGGCCGTACGGCCCGTGCCGGGGCGGAAGGCGTTGCTGTTTCCTTTTGTGCGGGAGACGAGCGGGGATTTCTCAAGCAAATTGAGCGTCTGACTAAGCTTTCGATCGACGTGGAACCGACAGTCGATGGATTCGAACCCACGGATGCCGTCACCCCTGCACGGCGTGGCGGATCGGGTCGGCGGGGAGCGAAAAAATCGTCTCGGCGTCCCTATGGCAAATCGAATGAAAAGTCCGCTCGACCCAGCGGCGGAAAAGGAAAAAAGCGGCCTGGCCAAGGAAATGCCAGTGCTACGAAGCGAAAACGGCGTCGAAGACGTCCCGCAACCACTGGATAACCAGCGACAGACCTGCTCGAATAGAGTGTAACCCTCCTTTGTCAAAGTTTGACTATTAACCGAAGAGAGCCATGTTAACCACATCTGAACAACGCGTATTGCAAACCTATCGTGAGTACCGCATCACCCCGGGCCAAATGTTGTGCTTCTCCGGTCAAGACTTAGAGCGACACGGCAAGACTCTCGAACAAATGAGCGATAAGGAACTGCTCATCAAGGAGACGTTCAAGGGTGGCTACTCGCTGACCCAAGCCGGTTTTTCTGCGATGCGAAGTTGCAAGTAAGACGCTTGCTCTTGAGTAAGAACTTGGGAAATTCGTAAGGGATCGCAGGTCATGTGGCTTGGCGGCTCGCCATGCTGCGTTCTTATTGCTGACGGTCAGAAAGAACGGACTTATTCGCCGTTGGTGCCGCGGGTTTTGACTGCATGACAACCCATCCGTCGACGAGCTGAAAGCTTAGCGGCGCTAATTCATCCAGACCGGAAATATCGGGTCCGGGAACGATGGGTGCTGGGAGATCGAGCTTCGATAAATTGTCGTTCAGCCATTTGTCGGCGGCGCCCGGCAACTCGATCAGGCTTGGAAGTTCGAGAATCGGCAGCCCCAGAGAAGAGGCATGAATCCACAGTTCAGATTCGGTGGGCTCTAAGCGATTTAGCGGGCAAATAACGGCGGTGGCTTCGTTATTTCCCATGAATGCAAGATGGATGCAATTTTCGCTGGTGTACACATCAACGGCCCGCGAATCGAGCATCGGCAATATTCTATTGAGAATTGGTCGGGACTGGATTCGTGCATTCAATCGATCAATCCGCTCATCAATCGCCTTGTCGACTTGATGGAGCACTCGTTCCCGGGTTTTCCCTTCCGTGATCCGCTCCGCCTGGCAGCGTTGTTCTTGCAAACGCTTTTTAGCAATTCTTTTCACAAGTCGGCGACGGAGTCCTGGCACGGTTGCATCAATGCCTGTGGGAATTAGTTTCGTTTTGCTTTCGATGGTTCCCGGTTGGGTATAGAACTTTCCTTCGTCGAAGTGCACATTCTTTTTCACTTCCCACTTTGTGACCGAACGGCTGTGAATAATTGCCGGTCCGTTGCGACCTACCGTCTTCGATCGGCTTTCACCAGTGACGGTTATTTGGAAAGAGGCATCGTCCTTGTTCGGTTTGGGATCAACGTCAGCTTGCCCCGCAGTGTGTGCTGTTCCTAAGGCCCGTGTGCCCAACACACAGCGATCGACCTCTGAATGCTTATCGATGTCCTTGGCGAGCAGACGGTCTAATAGTTGCTCGGAAATTCGAAGAATGGCAAGGCCCCGGTGTTCCCGCGAATTTTGGTCTGAGGGCAACACCTCGGGCGGCGTTGGTGCTTGGCAGAATGCCATCGGGCAAGGGGCCCATAACCAAACCTGCAGAATGGCTACCAGCAAAATGAAATAGAACGGCCGACCCAAATTATCCCTCCGCCCTTTGCCCCCATTAGATATGGTACCACAAAAAAAGCCTTCCCACCGAACATGGGGAGCGTGGGATCTTCCATTGGAAATTATCCCGCGACAATTTGTCGAAAGGATCGCAACTTGTGTCAGCATCACGACGTGGGACACTGACGCAGGGGGATTCGATTTGTCGGCACTGCGAGGCAGTGCTCTGACCAACGAAAAGAAAAGACCGCGACGAGAGCCCGAGGGGACAGGGCTCTCCATCGCGGTCTTGGGAGGGTGTCATAAAGGCCGCCGAACTTCGGGAGGAAGGAAGTTCGGCGGCTGTCTCTTACTCGTCTCGCTTGGGAGGTTGTAATTACCGCTCTCCCCAGTGGGGAGAGCGGCCATGAAACGGGGGGCTAATGAAGGAAGTTGTCTTTCTCTTCTGCAGTTTGGATGCCAAGCGAGTTCCAGAAGTTCCCAGGAATTCCATAAATGCTGAAATATCAGTGGAAAATTGAGTTTCCCGCCCGGCTAACCGGCTTTGCCAATTCGCCCAAATGTGGCACTTTCGCAACGCCTGGGGGACGCCCCTGATGCCCCGGGGCAACCTGTTAACACTGAAGTGGGCCATCGCGGCGACCGCAGTCATCGCCGGGTGCCATGGCCACGCCGAATAGGGCGACGGCCTACGGGATGAACACGTGCACCACATGCCCACGCGTAACCTTACCGAGAAGCCGTGTGGCCATGTGTTTTGACGAGCCAACGGATATCGAGCCTCCCCATGCGTGGGCATGGCACCCGCCTAGACAGGTCTAAGGAATTGATGCGGATTGGCGAACTTACAAGAAGTTCATCGCCTGGCTACACTTGGCAATGGTGCTCAATAGACCAGACCGTCACGAGCACAATACTTTGGGAGAACCTTCGATGAAGATTTTGGGAACGCTACTCGCGGGACTTGGAGTGGCAATAGTAGGCATCATGGCAGTGTTGCGGCGAATACCCCAGGAGAGCCTCGAAGACTTGGGAGTCGGGCGGTCAGTCATACTACCAATGATGCTTGTCGGTGGGGCACTATTCGGTATTGGTATCTTCCTCAATCGAAAGGCTGCATCTGATGAGGACTAGTCCGCATTCAGTTGCTTCTAACCGTACTTGTCATGAAACACCGAGGCAGCCAAACCGTCTGCTCTAGTTGCCGAGTGGAATGACCGAGCCCGCGGGCGTCGCATCGCTGCGGCCGAGCACGTTATCGCGCTCGCTCTTGCCGGCAGCATGCCGACCGTCGTCGTTGAGAAAAGGATGCCCAACACACTCATCGGACTCGCAGGTTGATAGAAATCGGCTACTGCCGTCCTGGCTAAAAATATTCTGCCCGCAACCGCCGTGATTGGAACTTTCCATGCCCGAGGCTGACAAGTTGGGGCGATCGGCAAGAATTGGCACATCGCTGCGTCCTACAAACGGCATGGGCAGGTAGGAGCCGTCGGAGTCGAGATAGCCAAACTGATAGGCATAGCTGCCGCTCATGTGTTGCCGCAATTCGGTAAGAGCTTCACGCGAAAGCTGGCGGAGTTCCTGACGAGTCGGAATCCGCAATACGGTTCGACCCTGGAAGACTTCATCGGCCAGATCTGAACTGGGGCAGACAAGAAATCGAGACAGCTCACCACGATCGATCGTTCCGCGTTCGGCCAGTTCCACAACGAACATCCCAGCATTCTCGTGGTAGCCGATATGGGGGAGGCCTTCACCTTGGACTTCGTGCGATTTAATCAATGCGGTGCCGATCTCCTTGAGATTATCCTGGCATTGCAGGCGACGGGCGGTGCGACGGCTTTCGACCAAGGCGGGGAAGAGCAGGGCACCCATCGCGACGAAGATCGCAGCGCCGATGCTCAAGTCGAGTAACGTCCAGCGGCGGCGATTGGAGCAACATTCGCGAGCCTCACTCAAAGATCCAGGCGGCCCCTGGCTATCGGAGAGACGCACTAATGAGCACGTCTTTTGTACCAAGTCGGGTGGTGGGCAAGTTGTTTTTTCTGGCGGCTCTTCGCCCGATTCCAGGCAGGACTTTAACTTTTCGAATTCATGTTGCCAGGTGGGATCGTTGGCGATGTGTTCTTCGACGCGTTGGCGCTGTTTGGGCTCGAGGTCGTCGAGTAGATAGGCAAGCAGTTGGTCTCTCATCGGTTGCACCTCCGAATCGAGAAGTCGTCATTGATAAAACACAAGCCCGCCATGGAGATGACGGGCTTGCGGTTGGTTGTGTTGGATGTGGAGTTGACGGGGCACAATTGAAGCTGGCCAATTGTATCCGACTGAAGATCAACGCATTTCTTGAGGCTGAACGTCCCGCCACGATTGCCCAAGCTTCTGCAGTGCTGAATGTAGGCGGCTCTTAACCGTTCCCACAGGCACTGACATAATCTTTGCAGCGTCACGGTATTTCATCCCTCGGAAGTAAACTAGCTGGACAGCGCTTTGCAAGGTTTCTGGCAAGTTATCGACAGCCGCGCGAATCCACTCGGCTTGCTCAGTTTTTTCCGCTTGCTCGTAGGGGGTGGAGTCGCCCGTCGCTACCATGTCCATCAACGTACCCATCTCTTCACCGCTAGTGCGTTGAGCCTGGTCGAGACTCAATCGCTTGTGCCGACGGTTGCGGCGCTGTGCGTCGATGGCTTGGTTGGTGGCGATGGTATAGAGCCAGGGTCGAAACTTGCGACCCGACTGGAATAACTCGCGTTTGACGTGGACCTGTAGGAAAGTTGCCTGAAACACGTCCTCGGCCATGGCGGCATCGCCGAGAAAACGTCGCAAATAATTATATAGCTCACGTTGGTAACGTGAGACCAACTCGGTAAATATCAACGAATCTTCCGATTCGCGATATTGGCGAAACAATTGCTCATCGGTGTGGTCAGTAAAGTCCACAACGAGTGATTCATCGTTTTTCAAATTTTGGGTTTGTTGCTTCATCATTTCTACGAACTCCTCGTGCTGAGGGTTCGACGTAAACTAGGAGAAGATCCTTTCTCCCTGCCGTCCAAGTTGGAGTCCATCAACCCTCGCAACTAAACAAGTGCGGATCCTTGGGTGATGGAGTAATCGGTCATTCCGATAGTGACGAAGAAATGCAAGTTTCATGCCGCGATACGGGAATTAGGGCGTTTCAGTATCTGCCAGCAGACGCGCAACTTGTTGGTAGCTAGTCTGTTACGGGATAACGTACCCGATTGGTTCGCATCAATCACCATCAATACCTAGGACTGCCAAACTTGCAATTTTGTTCCCAAATTGGCAGAAATCAGCCCAGGTGTGAGATTTCGATGTGATCGATTCTGCCACACTTGAGCTATCGTGCGATAGTCCTGCAGGGGGGTGAGCTGCTTAGGCCCAGCGGATTCAACGCTTCACCGATCTGCTAGACCCTGGCTACGCGGTTGCCGCTGACTCGGCGGACCAGTTGCCGCATTTCTAGGACGTGGATTGTCGAGAGTACTCGGTGCACGGGTAAGCCAGAGGCTTGAGTGACATCGTCGATGAGGGACCCCTTGGGGTCGATGGCTTGCAGCACTTGTTGTTCGATTTCGTTCAGCATCACCTCTGCCGGCACGCGGACTGTGCTGCCGTCCTCGCGCGAAGTTTCTTCTGCGAGTGGCCCCAACTCTTCCAGCACATCTTCAATGCACGTCACGAGTTTGGCTCCGTCGCGGATGAGTCGGTGTGGTCCTTGGGAAGTGCGGCTATCGATTTGTCCCGGCAAGGCAAACACTTCGCGGTTTTGCTCCCAAGCATGGCGGGCAGTGATGAGTGCTCCGGAGCGGTCGGCGGCTTCGATGACAATGGACCCAACGCAGAGACCGCTGATGATCCGATTGCGTTGCGGAAACATGCCACTGATTGGCGGCATGGTGGGTGCGGCTTCGCTCATGAGGCAACCTTGTGTGGCAATCTCTTCGGCAAGTTGCGCATTCTCAGGCGGATAAGGTTTCAACACCCCACTGGCCAACACGGCGATGGTGCGGCCGCCGGCGTCGAGAGCCGCGCGGTGGGCTGCGCTATCGATACCACGAGCCATGCCGCTGACAACCGTGATGCCTGCGCGAGCCAAGCTAGTGGCAAACGCTGCCGCCTGCTTCAAACCGTAGCGACTTGCGTGTCGTGTGCCAACAATGCCAATGGCGAGTTGGTCGCCGGAGCGGAGCGACCCTTTGACAAACAGAACACCGGGTGGATCGGGGATCTCTTTGAGTAGCGGTGGATATTCTGGATGAGATTCGAGCAGGATTTGCACATCGTTTTCACGAGCGATTCGCAACTGCTCATCGACGTCAACCTCTTCGTCCGCCTTCGTGATGCGACGTGCCAAGGTAGGTCCGATGCCATCGACACACTGCAGTTCACCGGCCGAAGCGCCGAGCACCGCATCGGCTGTCACAAATCTACCCAGCAACTTGCGACGGATGAGCGGGCCAATGCCCGGCACCAGCGCTAGTAGGAGCTGCTGGCGCACACCCTCTTGTTGGCCTACTACATTAGGGTCTGAAGTGACAGACATTATGAGCTAACCGCTCTAGCCCTTGAGGGCCGCAAGAACGTCGTCGGTACGCACATCCTTGACCAATTCCACGTGTCCCATCCTACTCGGGAGCACAAATCGCAATTGCCCCTGATCGACCTTTTTGTCGCGTCGCATCAAGTCGATCAGTTCGTCGGCTTCAAACTTCGGCACTTCCAGAGGCAGTTGGAGGGCAGTTAACAACTTGGTTTGCCGCTCGACAAAGTTAGCGTCGACTCGACCGAGTCGTTCGGCGAGTCGAGCGGCACACATCATACCCATCGATACCGCTTCGCCATGGAGCATCTCGCCATAGTCGCCGGCAGCCTCAAAGGCATGCGCGAAGGTATGGCCGTAGTTGAGTACGGCACGCAGGCCGGTGATTTCTCGCTCGTCGGCTTCCACCACGTCGGCCTTTAAGCGGCAGCAGCTTTCGACGATGTAAGTGAGTGCCTGCGATTGGCGTTCATTAATGGCATCGACATTTGCTTCCAAGTAGGCAAAGAACTTTTCGTCGAGAATCACACCGTACTTCACCACCTCGGCGAGTCCCGCGCGATACTCGCGATCGGAGAGCGTGCCGAGCACGTCGACGTCCACCAACACACCTTGCGGTTGCCAGAAGGCGCCGACCATGTTTTTGGCTCCGGGCAAGTTGATGCCGACCTTGCCGCCGACGGAGCTATCGACTTGTGCGAGTAGCGTTGTAGGGACTTGGAAAAACTCCAGCCCCCGGGCGAACGTTGCCGCGACAAATCCGGCCAAATCGCCGACCACGCCACCGCCGATGGCTACTACGGCAGACTGGCGATCGGTGCCCTCGGCAAGCATGGTTTCCCACAGATCGAAGGCCACCTCGGGCAATTTGCTGCGCTCGCCGGCCTCGACAATCAGTAGGTGCACCTCCCACTCGTTTTCGGTGAGTTGGTCGCCAAGCTTGTCGGCATAAAGCCCGTCGACGTTCGTATCGGTGACAATCACCGCGTGCGACGATTGGCTGCGGGGGCCGAGGAAGTTGGCCAAGTTGGAAAGATTGCCGCTGCCGATTTCGATATCGTAGCTACGCTCGGCCAACTCAACGCGGGTGATTTTGGCCTGGGCAGTCACAATGTGCTTTCTATTTCTTGAGACAAGTCCCCCCAGCAATGCTGAGGGCTAGGTAGCAACGCGCTGATAATCTTCTTCGGTGACGTGAATCGTGCGGCAAAAGCCGGTATGCGTTCGGACATACTCCAATTGAGAAGCCTCTTCGGGCGACTCGTGCAGCAAAGATTCCAGTTCAAACTGCTGGCGGGGGTCCAGATCGTACTCTTCCGGCCAAACCGTGGCGGTTTCCATCACGAGAGCTTCGCGGTAAGGATCGAATTTATCGGGCATTCGTTCATTCCAGATATGCTAATTGCAAGCGTGTTTAATATCTTCGCAGAACGGTTAGTATACTGAGCTTGGCAGGTGAGAAAAAGCGGCGTCGATCGAACTCCTGGGAGAAATGTCTTTGCAATCCGGAACCAAACTTGTCGTCTTGCTCATGTGTCTGGCCATTGCGCTGGGCGTTTATTCGTGGTGGAACCGCTATGAATCGGCACATCGGGCCACTCAGTTTTGGGGGCCTGACAATGCCCGCCTGATTGTCGAAGACGGCGAGGTCGAGGCGATGCTGCTCCAATTCGACCCCAATGGGAGTGAGCCAGCTTCGCTTGAGACGTTACCAATTCTTCCGGGATACTCGGTACTTTCTAGCGTCGACCTTTCTGATGCGCGAGGGATGGTCCACTTGAGGTTTGCCCTCACCTCCGATTCCAATTATCTCTGGGACGTTCAATTGGCGAATCTCGTCGGTTGGAAATGGGCATTACGGTTCGCCCAAGAGGGCCGCGAAATGACGGTCTTATTCACCGACGATTTTGAGACTCTGGGCAAACTTATGTCCGACAGCGGCAATGTCGAACTCATCGCGTGCCAGCCAATGGCAGAAACGCTCCAGGAGTATTTTTTGTCGTTAGGCCTAACGAGGGATACAGCCATCAAAGGTGCTAGCAATCCCTCGGAATGATCTGGGTTGCTCAGGGGGGACTTTCTATACTTCGCCGCCCTTGCGGTGCGATTTCGCTGCGCCGCATCACACCCCACAAGTCGATCGAGCGGACAGCACACATGCGATCCATTGCCATTATCAATCAGAAGGGCGGCGTGGGGAAAACCACGACCGCTGTGAACCTCAGCGCGGCACTCGCCGAAAGTGGTTGCCGCGTGGGATTGATCGATCTCGATCCGCAGGCACATGCCTCATTGCACTTGGGTCTCAATCCTCAATCGCCATTGCCCACATCTTACGATTTACTCACCAGCGATGTCCCACTGGCAGATGCCTGGCAAACGATCAGCGAGAACCTGAGCGTGGTGCCCTCACACATCGATTTGGCGGCTGCCGAAGTGGAACTTGCGGGCGTGGTCGGTCGCGAGGTAATTTTGCGCGATAAGATGAGCGCGGCGGCTGGCAAGTTCGATTACCTGATCATCGATTGCCCACCGTCACTCGGCATCTTAACCATCAACGCACTGTCGGCCGTCGACGATGTGTTCCTGCCGTTGCAGCCGCATTTTTTGGCGCTGCACGGATTGAGCAAATTGTTGGAGACGATCGACCTGGTGGGCAAACGACTCAACAATCGTTTGCGGTTAGCCGGGGTAATGTTCTGTTTGTACGAATCGGGCACCCGGTTGGCGGCTGAGGTAACGGGCGACGTCGAGGCCTTCTTCCAGGACGCTCGTGGGCGAGGCTCAGCCTGGAAGAACGTGCATCTGTTCGAATCGCGAATTCGCCGGAATATACGGCTGGCTGAGGCCCCCAGCTTCGAGCAGTCGATTTTCCGCTACGCCCCCCAATCGGCCGGTGCCGTTGATTATCGCGCCTTGGCTGATGAAGTGATCGCCCTCTATAAGGCGAGTGAAGTTGCTAAGCCGCAAGCGGCCTAAGCGTCTGGTCCCTTAGGGCTTCGCTGTAACGCTCAGGTAAACTTTGCGGGCCTGGAAACCTGTGCCTGCTAGAGCTTGACGGTTACAACGGTTCTTTCTCTGGGACCCAGAAAAACATCTTTGCAGTCTGCAAGCCTTACCAATGCGTACCGGTCGTACTGGTCGATTGGCATCTAGGGACGAATCTCTACGTCCAAACTCGCAGTATGCAATTTTTTTGCCGACGCAGACAAAGTACGAAAACGGGATTAACAGAAAAAACACGTACAACTGCACCGGTGCCTGTTCCCAAGGATGGGAGCAATACCACGTAAAGGAGACCCGACGAATGAGAGTTTCGTGGACCCGAGGGAGCGGAATCGCGGCATTGGCCGCTATGGCCGTGCTTCTGCAAGGAGCCGACGCCGTCCGTGCCCAATACAATCAGTACGGATATTCCAATCCGCCTCAACAGCAGCAGAACCCCGCTGCCTACTCCGCCCAACAACCTTGGCAGAGTTTTGCACCCCAGGCATCGGGACAGCCTTACGCGGCACCGACTCAGCCTGCGAGTCGCTATGCTCAAACCCCGCCGTACACGGCCATGGCCTACTCGGCCATGGAGCACCACGGCGAAGGTCACCAAAACTACACAGAACAGGTTCCAGCGCAGGTGCCTGCTGCTGGTTGTCCTACGGGCAACTGCCAGGGACAAGCCCCTGCTCCCGCCCCTGCCTACCAAGGTAGCTACAGTGGATGCGATGGTGGTTGCTACAACTCGTACAACACATTCAACGGTGGACAAAGCTATTGCCAATGTGCTGGCCAACACGCCGGTGTAGGTTGCCTCGATGGCGCTTGTGGTGGATGTCGCCCACAATGGTTCGGCGGCGTTTATGGCTTATTGATGGATCGCGATCGTGGTCCGTACGTGCCAATCTCGTTCTCCACGCCCACCCCGGGTGCTCCTGGCTACTACCCAGCAGACGGCGAAGTGAACCTGGAGGTTCGCGATGCTGACATCGACTACCAAGCCGGTGTTGAGTTTCGTCTGGGTGCCTACATGGGCGGTGGACGTGGTGCCGGTGGCTGTGGCTACGGCGGCTGCGACGCCTATGGTTGTGGTGCAGGCTCCTGTGGTTGCGGACCAACTCATGGTTGGGAAGTTGTCTACTGGGGATTGTTCGAAGAGAGTGCTACTTCGTTCGTCACCGATACGACTGTCGACGCCAACCGTCTGTACGGCATGATCGATTTCCGCGGTTGGGAATACAGCCCAACAGGTCTTGTGGCTGACTATCGACCGGTTAATGACTACTACGATTACGGTCCACCGACTGAGGATCGCACCGCACCCTACGATGTAGAAGTGCGTCAGTTCTCGGTACGCAATACGTTCTCGATGCAGAATATCGAAGCGAACTTGCTACGGATCCCAGCTCTGAGCTCTGGTTGCTCGGGTGCCGGTGCTTGCGGCATGGGCGGTTCTGCATGTGGCATGGGTGGATGTGGTGCTGGCGGCTGCGATGGCTGCTGCAGCATGGGTGGCTGTGGAGGTTGCGGCGCTTCGCTACCTCGTTACTCTGTGACCACCGTTCTCGGTGCACGCTTCCTCCGCATGGACGACGACTTCTGGTTCCGCACCGATTTCGAGCGAATGGATACCAATGTTCAGAGCTTCCTTGCCTACAACGTACAGACTGATAACACACTGTACGGTGGACAGCTTGGCTGCCGAGGTACTTATCGCTGTGGTAGCAGTGGACGTCTAGCACTTCATTGTGCTTCGAACGTTGGCCTGTACGGCAATCACATCGAAGTTGCCCAGTGGATGGATGCACCTACTGCCGGTACCGTCCGACACGCAAATAATGGCAATGACTCGACCTACGTAGAGAACGACAAGGACGACGTATCGATCCTCGGCGAACTTCGCTTAGGAGCGAGTTACAGGTATAGCTGCAACTGCCGGGTGTATGGCGGTTGGAGAGTGATGGGTGTGACCGGCGTGGCTCTAACGACCGATCAGATCCCTCCATCGTTCAACTCACCAGCTCAAGTCGGTTGGATTCATTCCAACGGTTCGCTGTTGATTCACGGTTTGCAAACAGGCATCGAGTATAACTACTAAGCCTTGTTTACGAACCGAAGCTGAGGGTTTCCATTATCCCGGCTGGCGCGCGAGCGTCAGCCGGGTTTTTTTGTGGAGCAATCGCGGCTAATGTCTCATGGCAGTCATGAATTGAAGTCAGCAGGACTCGAAGAATTGCACCTAAAGCTTTGCCATTAACCTAGCATGCCCCTATGACTCTGGGCCTAGTCATCGACTGAGTCGCTTTGACGGCCTCATCCACGTGAAAAGCCCGGGGCAAGCGACTAGAAGCAGTCCAAGTTGAGGCTCTGGGACCAAGAACTTCACACGGATCAGCCGACTGGATTCAACGATTCGCAGGTTGGGATAGTCTTGCTGGTTGATGCCAGTGATCGACAAGTTGTAGTTGCCAGTCAGATTATCGGAAACTACCAAATCGAAACTGTCGCCACCCTGAGGCAGAAAGCCATTTTGAAAACGGGCTTCGACGTTGCCATCCAGCGCGACGTTATTCGCTTTCAACTGGCTATACTCATCACCGAGAACTGTGCCATCGATTCCAAGCACCAAGTCGCCCGCAGTTCCCAGCGTGAAGTCAAACCCATTAATCACGCCCCGTGTCTGCTCAACAAGGCCGTAAGTAGGACCACTTATTGGAAGTCCAACACTCATCTCTTCCATCATGATATTTCCGTCGCTAATGATAAGCCTGCCATCAGAGATGCCAGATGCGTTACTCTGAAACGACGTTCTCCCGACAATAATGATGTCGGTAAAAATATTTCCCTGATCGACGGTGAGCAGACCCACAGCGTCTCCGTCAAAATTTGACGTGCCCCCCGATAGACCGACGGTAATCGACTGCGAAAAGACTAAATCGCCACCGGTCACCGAAACAGTGCCATCGGCAAAGCCATTAGCACTACCGGTGCCACCAGCAATACCAACCCGAAGTGTACTTCCTTCAAAATTTCCATTCGTAATGTCGACCTGTCCATTGCCGGTATGGGTGTTGTTGGTACCAGTTCCACCAGCAGTTCCGACGCTTGCAATCACATTTGAAGTCAATATGACATTCCCGTCAGTAACAGATAAACTACCGTTACCCACCGCTACATTGTCGGTTCCAGTGCCACTTGCAGTGCCAACTGCTAAGCTGCCGGCGAAGTTCAGATCACCGAGCGAAAAGTCCCCGCCTATGATTGACACTGCACCGGTACGAGTCAGAGTGCCAGATGCAGTTCCAATACCCGCGCTACGTTCGATCGTTAGATTGTCCGTACCAGCTAATTCGCCTAACGTGCCGTCGATTCCATTTGTGGCGACCCTTAGTTCTCGTGCGAAAGCAGGTGCATTGAATTGAACATCGCCATCACGGATGTCTGCGAGACGAGTGATGTCAGGTACGCCACCGATCCAATTGGTTCCGTCGAACCAATCGCCAGCACCTCCGGTCCATTGGTTGGCACACAAAACTGTAGAGAAGAGAGCGATCAATGCGGGCGATAATAGGACGATGGTTTTGTTCGTGTTCATGAGCCGACCAATCGTTAGGAATTAGCAGAGGGAGATCGGTGTTGGTGAAGTCTCAAGTGAATCTTAGAGAAAACATGGCGCTAGGGAACGAGTAGAAATCGGAAGCCCCAGGGTCTCAGTAAGCCCCCATGTTATCTGATCCTAGAGGCGAATCAAGAAAATGGCATTAAAGGAGGCATTTCAAGGGCATGGAAAGATCACCGAAGGAAAGGTCTCTTCCCTATTCATCGAGAGTGCACCGTCGGCACCATCTCACTAACCCAGCATGCCGGTAAGGCTTTGGAACTGCGGGTCGGCTCGCATTGGATCGAAGTCGGGTTCGTCCGAAACAAAGTCGCGGAAGTTGCCGTCGATATCCAAGGCGTTCGTTAGATAGCGGAGCGCCTGATGAGGATTGTGGGCCAGGCTCCAATAGCAGGCCAGGTTGTAGTGCAACACCGCTTCGCCCGGTTCGATTTCCACGGCCCGTTCTAGCGAGCCGATCGCACGGTCTAATTGCCCAACACGTTTGTAGCACCAAGCCAGTGCCATCCACGCGTGGATGTCGTCGGGGATGAGTTGCAGGCTTCGGCGAAGGGGAAAGATGGCTTCGTTATAGCGACGAAGTTCTCGCAGGCATTCGCCAAGTAGATAGCAACCTCGCGAGTCGCTGTGAACCAAGCGTCCTCGGCGTTGAAGCGAGCGCAGAGCGTACTCGGGCATCCCTAGTTCGAGATATCCCTCCGCTTCGCGGCGTACTCGACGGACTCGTTCTCTCTGTTGAGTAGACATAGGCAACTTTGCTTTCTCATGCGCGAGTTGTTTTGTTATTTCACGCAAGCCAATGCTTCCTTGCCGTTACGTCGTGCCCTTCTGACAATTACGATACGCATACCATAACTGAATTGCTACTAAATTTTATTCTGCAAATGCTCTGCGGAGTAGTTTCTAGAAAATTTCGTGACGTAAATGTCAGACAGGCAAACAGTAACGAAATTGAAAATAATTTTGCCGAAACTTAGCGATTAGTACGGCTAAGAAAATTAAGCCAGGCGCTTGACTTGTGCGTGGGGGCAACTTGCGGAATGACCCCTTCAGTGCGCAAGTGTTGAATAATCGCAACACTCGCGCAACTTGCCTGTGGCGGAATTACCTCATCTCCGGGCTTCTGCTTTTCTTTTGCAACGGCGTATCGCACTGCAATAGCAGGGTTTTCTGCATGAAACGCTGTTGAATGCGTTGCGACTCGGAATGCCGGTTGCAACTTCTCTGGGTACCACCACGCAGTTTTCTTCTTATCTCGGTGGCGGCCCTAATGGAGGCGTTCGTCTTGGCCCGATGTTTGACTACCGTTTGCCTGGTCGCGTTAATCTGCGCACTGCTGAGCCATTTTGAACAAGCTCGGGGAGAGCCAGATATCGTCGCTACTCGCTTTGATACCTCGACTTGGGTCAGAACAGTCGATGGCTGGGAGCCTCCTCAGGCGTTGCGAACCACGCTGCGAGCGGACACTTTGCCGCGCCTCCACCCGCTGGCTGTGGCAGGATTTCAGATTTCGGCCTCTCTCTTGGCCTTGATTGTGTTCCCGGCTGCCAAGAGCTTGGCAGAACGACGACGGGAACAGCAGTCGAGTGGACAGCTAAGCGACCTGCGGTCGCTGATTTTTCTGCGATCCTAGGCATCTCTCGATAATTCTCTGTTTTCTCGCAGGAATTCTGCACGAACCAATTTGCGGCTTGCCACTAATACTGGTAAAGGCGGGTGCCAATGCGCTCCCGCGCAGGTTCCCCCCCGAGAATGAGAACTCGAGAAACAAAATATGCGACTCACCCTCCGAACATTGCTGGCTTATGTCGATGACATTCTAGAACCAGAGGACCATGAAGATCTGGGCAAGAAAATTGAGTCCAGTGATTTTGCCACTGAGTTGATTCATCGCTCCCGCGATACAGTTCGCCGTCTTCGATTGGGTGCCCCCGCGGTTCTTGCCGAAGATAGCCAGGATGTACTGGGAGACGAGGCTGACACTGCTGATGCCAATACGGTTTCGGAGTATTTGGACAATACACTTTCTCCTGAGCGCGTCGCCGAGTTCGAGCGGATTTGCCTGGAGCCGGGTACCGAAGCCGATATGCATTTGGCCGAGGTGGCTTCGTGCCATCATGTGCTGACGATGGTATTGGGTGAGCCGGCAGAGATCGAAACCTCGATTCGCGATCGGATGTATCGTTTGCCGGAAGAAGCCGAGCGGACGAAGTCGCTAAGAATCGAACCCGCTCACCAGGCACCCCCTGTCGAACAACCCGCAGCACCGCGTCCCCAGGTGCCCATCGCACCCGTGCCACCTTCGTATGAGTATGTGGAAGAAGAAGCTGAGGTGCCGGACTATTTGCGCGCTGCCACTGCCGAGCGTCATCACAAACTGCGTCTGGTAGCAGCAGCTTGCATTGTCGCGATGTTTGGGGCGTTGGGCTATTTTCTCTTTCGTCCAGTTGCTGAGCCGGAATTGCCGGAAGGCGTGGCCTCGGTTGACATGCAAAGCATCGAAAGCGGACCTGCTATTGAAATCGAATCGGTAAGCGAACCTGAGCCTCAGGTTGAGACCAACGATTCGTCGGCGCCTCCGTTTGTACCAGAGACGGACTCTTCTGAGACCACAGGGGAGGGCGAGGGTTCTGCCGACGATGCGACTTCCTCAGGCGAAGCTGAGGAGAAAGAAGTGGATTCCCCTTCAGCGGGCGACCTCGATTCGACGAATGACGCCGTTGCCGCAAGTCAGCCCGATTCAGTGGTTCCCGGGGTTAGCACCGCGACGTCTGGTGCCGATGGCGATTCCTCGACTAGCAGTCCCTTAGATGGCGATCCCTTGGCAGAGGCCACGCCCGATGCCCCGTTGCCGCCGCAAACGACCGATCCTGTGAGACCCATTTTAGGAGTAGGGTCTGATCGAGTCGCGACCGACGATGCACTGACAGATGATTTTGGTGTAGGGGGGGCGTCTTCAGTGCCGCCTCCACCAGAGCCGGAAGGGCCGGTTCAAATGGGCAACTACCTGAGTGTGGCTGCCGATATTCTGTTGCGTCGAGATTTTGAGACGGGAAAGTGGATTCGCATGCCACCAAGAACAGCCATCACAGGTGGCGATCACTTGCTGACACTCCCAACATTTCGGCCCCATATATCTTTGCAAGAGATGAACATCTATTTGGCTGGCGGGACGCGCGTTCAAATTCTCGACGCCGACCAACTCTCTAGTGAAGGGGGGGTCGGTCTCGATGTCCTGTATGGCCGACTATTGATCAATGCAGGTTTGGATGGTGGGCCGCTACTGCTGAAGCTAGGTGAGGACACTCGCGAGATGAAGTTGGGTGGTTCTGCCAGTCTTGCAGTCAAGGTGCGTCGCGTATTTGTGCCGGGTAGCAATTTCGAAACCGAGGTGGCGCCTATTGAGGTCGATTGGTACCTGACCAGCGGCAGTGTGCAATGGCCCGGGTTAGGCGGCGGCAAGCAAACGATTGAAGCCCCATCAGCTTGGAAAACGATTGAAGGCATCGACGAACTGCCTTCGCCAATCGAAGAGCTACCGGTGTGGATCGATCACGAAGAGGTGACCGACATCGAACGTCGTGCCAAGAAGGCTCTCTCCGAACAATTGGTCGAGAAGGAGCCCGTTGAGATCACTCTACTTGAACTAAATGATCCGGCAGGACTAGGCCGTCGGCGCGAGGTGCGCACCTTGGCCGCAAAATCGAGTTTGCACGTTGGGCAATTCGAGCCTTTCGTGAAGTCGCTGAGTGACGTGGATCAACGCAAAGCTTGGGACGACCATATTGATAGTCTCCGCGCAGCGATAGCACTGAGCCCCAAAGTTGCTGCACAAGTGCGAGATGCATTCGAAACACTGCGAGGCCGCGAGGCCACCCAGGATTTAATGGAAATGGTCCAGGGCTATAGCGACCAGGAAGTTGGCCTCACTGCCGAGCAGCAACAGAACGGGGCATTGGTCAAATTGCTGGGCTGGTTAGACAACGAAAGCCTCGATTATCGAGTGCTGGCAACTTACAACCTCAACCAGATTACCGGATCCACCTACAAGGCGGGCTATCGTCCCGAGGCCGACTCCTCGCAGCGGCAACGCGCATTGCGGAAGTTGTGGAATCGATTCGAGTCCAACGATCTCATGCCGGCCGGGTCTTGATGCCTAGGTCTCCCAGGTAGGGCCTCTCGGTTGGAGTGGTCGGATCAAGGCCGTCTAGACAGGCTCGCTGGGTACGACGCAATGGCAAAAATGGCCCTTTTTCCGGGAAGTGCTCGCAAATAACTGAGCGAGTAGGTTTGTCGTCTGGATCGTAAATCGCTAGAATGAAGTTCTAAAATAGGTCTCTACCAAAGGCATTGGATCCCTGAGGCCGATGACCAGTCCCCGCACTCTGGCAAGGAGTTCCCCTACGTGCAGCTCGATATATCCGTTCGACATGGTCATTTGAGCGACGCTTCGCAGGAAAAGCTGAAGGTGAAAGCTGAAAAGCTGGGTCGAATTTTCGACCGCCTGACTGCGATTGAGATCGTCGTCGATGTGAAAGACGAAAACCTACCAAAAGTCGACATCAAAGCATCTGCTGAACATAAACACGATTTCGTAGCTCATGATCAATCCGACAACTTAATGAAGTCGTTTGAATCGTGTATTCACAAGATCGAACAGCAATTACGAAAATACAAAGAACGAGTTCAAGACAAGCATCGCAATCCTTCGGTACGCCGGCTCGAGCCGGCACCGATCGAAGGAGAGGGTGAAGAGGAATAAGGTGAAGTTGAATAAGCTGAGCCTTAGATTCGAGTAAGTAAGTTAGGTTGTTGAAGCGTTGCGCAGCCCGGGTGGCTCGTGGCGATGTTATTCAAAAAAGTACCAGTGCCCAGTGGCGGAGCGATTGCTCCTCGGCCGAGCGCCTTTGCATAAATACATATTTGTGAGTGGAGTATCTTATGAAGTTTGTTGATTTTGTGAGTCGCGATGCGATTCGAACCAGCTTAGACGTAGACGACAAAGAGCAGGTGATCCAAGCCATGGCAACGGCCCTGCTGGAGTCGGGAAAGATCACTGAAGATCAACACAAGAGCATCGTCGAAGCGGTTCTAAAAAGAGAAGAGTTGGGCAGCACAGGAATTGGTCGCGGGGTCGCTGTGCCTCACACCAAACACCCCAGTGTCGACGAGTTGGTAGGTACAGTAGCGGTGAGCGAGGACGGTGTCGATTTCGATAGCCTAGACGGCGAGAAAGTGCACCTGTTGTTCTTGTTAATCTCTCCTCCCGATCGACCAGGCGACCACCTTCGGGCCTTAGAAAATATCTCGCGACAGCTTCGCGACGATACTTTCTGCAAGCTTCTGAAGCAAAGCAAGACGTCCGACGACGTTTGGCAGTTGTTAGAAGAAGCGGATAACAACCAGTTTGTCTGACGGAGGCACCTGACAGCCGTTCAGGTTGGTCGGAGATAACTGCCCCAGTAACAGCCAAGCCAGTAACAGCCAAGAGAGATAAAGAGATTACTTGATGGAATCGCCTTGTGTGCAAAACACGGTAGTCATCAGCAATCCGCAAGGATTACATGCAAGACCTGCAGAAATGCTGGCGCGCACGGCGATGCAGTTTGAGTCAGAAGTTGAAGTGATTCGCAACAACCAGTCCGTAGACGCCAAAAGCATCTTGCACGTGCTCACTTTGGGAGCTGCGCAGGGAACGGAAGTGATCCTGCAAGCCCGAGGGGCCGACGCCAAAGAAGCGATTGAGGCGCTCACCCGGCTGGTCGAAAGCGATTTCGCTAGTGATGAAACAATGAGCCAAGGCAGTTCGGGATAACTGGCACGGCCTCAGGGGTGTTCGCATCTCTTTGGGGCGCCAATCCGATAAGCACTTGGGTTTGAAACCACGTAAGCGTCCAGCCGCTTAGGCTGGGTGACGAGAGTTCGGCCTGTTGCCTGAGACTTTCGGGAGCTACTTTTGTTGACTTGCCCGAGTTATCGATTGATGTGGCAAGAAGCAATTGCATATGAGTTTGTGGCGCAGATCAAATGGTTTGATCTCGCGTGAAATCGCATTATCCTCCCTTTTTAAAGTTTCATGCATAGATCGGCACTCGCGCCCCGCTGCTGCTGGCGTGTAGTGAGGCCGCAATGGAACGCCTCCAAGGCATTGCCGTATCGCCTGGTATTGCGATCGGCGAAGCATTGGTTCTCGATAACGAGGGATTTCGGATCCCCCGTCGTTTCCTGCCGCGCGATGCCGTCGAGCAAGAGCTTGAGCGTCTAGGCAAGGCGTTCGATGCTGCGGTGGAAGAGGTGGAGCACAATCGCAAGCGCGTTGCCGACCAATTAGGTGACGACTACGCCGCGATCTTCTCGGCCCATCTGCAAATGCTTCGTGACCCTCGCCTGCACGAAGAAATTCAAGAGATGATCCGCACCCGCCACTACTCGCCCGAGTATGCGGTGAGCCGTGCTCTACGTCGCTATGCCAAAGTCTTCCAGTCCTTGGAAGGCAAGTACATGGCAGAGCGTGCAAATGACATCTTTGACATCGAAAAAAGAATCCTCCGCAATTTGCTCGGTCGGCGCCGCGAAGAACTTTCGCAGATTACGTCGCCCGTGTTGGTACTCGCTCACAACCTTACACCGAGCGAGACGGCCCACCTCAATCCGCGGTTCGTCTTGGGTATGGTCACAGAGATTGGCGGGCCCGGGAGCCATACGGCGATTGTGGCCGAGGGCTTGGGGATTCCGGCAATTGTGGGTGTTGGGCCATTCATGACCGACATTTCGGGCGGCGATACCATCATCATCGATGGCGATCAGGGGCAGATCATCCTGCACCCCGACGAAGAGACGCTTGCCCGATATCGGCATGAAGTAGAAGAGCAGCGCAACCTAGCAGCCAAGCTGGAAACGTTGCGAGATTTGGCCGCCGAAACCACCTGCGGCCAGAAAATCACTCTGTTGGGTAATATCGAGTTCCCCCACGAAGTGAAGCAGTGCCAGGAACGTGGCGCGGCCGGCATCGGGCTCTATCGAACGGAATTTCTCTACCTGGGGGTCGATGACGATCCATCCGAGGAAACTCACTTCGAGGCCTATGCCTCCGTAGCCAACGATATCAAGGATCAACCGATCGTCATGCGGACGCTCGACTTGGGCGCCGACAAAATGCGCTCGCTCCCAGATCCTGAGGACGAGCGCAATCCGTTTCTCGGATTGCGAAGCATTCGCCTGGCTCTTCGCAATCGCGATTTGTTCCGTGTGCAGTTGCGCGCCATCCTGCGAGCGAGCACGTTGGGTGATATCCGCATTATGTTCCCGCTGGTGAGCACGATGCTGGAATTTCGCCAGGCCAAGATGGTGCTGGCCGATGCCATGGAGGATTTAGAAGAACTTGGCATCGAATTCAATCGCGATCTACAAATTGGCATGATGGTAGAAGTCCCCTCGGCCATCATGATGATGGACCGATTTGTGGAAGAGGTCGATTTTTTCAGTATCGGTACAAACGACCTCATCCAATATTGCTTGGCAGTGGATCGTAGCAATAAGGATGTGGCGAGTCTTTACACCGGAGCCGATCCGGCTGTGATTCGTATGATTCAGATGGCTTTAACAACAGCCAACCAGCACAACATACCAATTAGTATGTGCGGCCAGATGAGCGGCAATCCCATGTACACCATGCTGCTGTTGGGTATGGGCCTGCGCTCCTTTAGCGTCACTCCAGCGGCAGTGCCCGAAGTCAAGCGTGTCTGCCGTAGTGTGAATATTGAACAATGCGAGAAGGTTGCCGAGCACGTCCGCACTCTCGAAGGCGCGCGTGAAGTGAAAACCTATCTCAAAGAAGAATTATCCAAAGTATTCCCAGAGTTTCCAGTGTAGCAGTACTTAGTACCGCGTTGGGAAACACAAATAACGAAGTCAACGAAATAAAAGTCAACGAAATATCTGATGCAAACCGACATCCCAAAACGAAAACCACAAGCGGATCGACGGACGAAGCGTCACAAACAATCAGAAAGTAGCACCATGAAACAGGAGATGCTCATCAACGTAGCGCAACCGGAAGAATGCCGGATTGCGATTGTTGAAGACGGCCTGCTGGAAGAACTCTATGTGGAGCGCAGCAGCCAGGACAACTACGTCGGAAACATTTACAAGGGAAAGATTGTCAACCTTGAGCCAAGTATTCAGGCGGCGTTCGTCGATTTCGGCGTAGGTCGCAATGGTTTCTTGCACATCAGCGATGTCGAGCCGCAGTATTTTCGCCAAGGCGGATACGATCCCGACAAGGCCATCGAAGCTAACGGCAATCAGGGCGGCAATCGCGATCGCGGTTCAGGCCGAGGAAACGGAAACGGCGGAACCAAGACGGCAACCCGTCGCGCACGTCCCGGCGTCCGACCCCGTATTAAGCCTCCAATTCAAGATATTTTCCGGCGCGGCGACGAAGTCCTGGTGCAGGTCATCAAGGAAGGCATTGGCACCAAGGGGCCGACGCTTTCGACTTACATCAGCATTCCCGGCCGATATCTCGTACTAATGCCAGCCCTAGGCCGGATTGGCGTTTCGCGGAAGATCGAAGACGAAGATGCCCGGCGCCGATTGCGAGATATCCTTCGCGAACTAAACCCACCTAAGGGCTTAGGCTTTATTGTTCGTACTGCCGGTACGGATAGGACCAAAAAGGAACTTTCGCGCGACTTGGCATACCTGCTGCGTTTGTGGAAGGTGATCGTCCGCCGCATCAAGAAAACCACAGGGCCGGTGGATATCTACGAAGAGAGCGACATGATTATTCGCACGATTCGCGATATCTTCACCTCCGATGTCGATGGCATTTATATCGACGAGCCGGGCGCCTACGAGCGAGCCAAAGAGTTCTTGCAGATTGTGATGCCGCGCTATGTCAATCGGCTGCAGCTCTTCGAAGGGAAGGAGCCGCTGTTTCACAAATACAAGCTCGACGAAGAAATCTCACGTATCAATCAACGACAAGTTCCGCTGCGCGGCGGTGGGTCGCTCGTCATCGATCAAACCGAAGCCTTGGTGGCGATCGATGTGAACAGTGGGAACTTTCGCACCGACGGCTCTGCCGAGGAGTCGGCCTTTCAGCTCAATCAAATTGCGGCTAAGGAAATCGCTCGTCAGCTCCGCCTCCGCGACTTGGGTGGCGTCGTGGTAAACGACTTTATCGACATGCGGAAAGATCGGCATCGTCGCACCGTGGAACGCACATTACGCGACGCCGTGAAGCGAGACCGGGCCCGCACCAAAATCCTCCGCACGAGTCCGTTTGGTCTGATCGAAATGACTCGCCAGCGAATTCGGCCTAGTCTGAAGCGCAGTGTTTACAAAGAATGCCCCGGCTGCACCGGATCGGGGCTGGTAAAAAGTGCCGAGAGCATGGCCATCGAGGTGATCCGCAAGCTAATCATGTGTGCCCAGCACGATCGGGTGGCCCGAGTGACGGTGACGGTGGAGGAGGAGGTCGCCAGTTATCTGAACAATCGCAAGCGGCGTGATCTCACCCGGCTGGAAGATGAGCACGAAATGCAGGTGATGGTGATGAGCCGCGAGGACGTTTCACCCGAGTTTCTACGCATTCAGTGCGAGGACAATACGGGTCGAGAGGTGCGGATTCGGGAGATTTAGGCCCCGGCAATCCATCGGATCGCGGCCATTCTCGACACCCGACCCCTCGACGATGTTCCGTGAATTCGCTAAATTGTAAGGCTCGCCCAAAAAATCGAGAACCCTAGTCCCTAACTCCTAGCCCCTAACCCCTCCCAGAGCCATGTACGCCATTATCGCCGACAGCGGTCGCCAATACAAAGTTGAAGAAGGTCAAGAACTCACGGTCGATTTCCGCGAAGGTTCCGCCGGCGACAAGCTCACCTTCGATAAGGTGCTAGCCGTGAGCGACGGCGAGGGCAATCTGCAGCTCGGCACGCCAGCCTTGGATGGTGCGAAAGTGGAAGCCGAAGTGCTGGGAGCCGAAAAGGGCGAAAAGCTCGTGGTGCAAAAAATCCGCCGCCGCAAAAACTCTCGCCGCAAGACCGGTCATCGGTCGATTCATACGCGGGTGAAGATTGGGAAGATCTCCAGCTAGTTCGGTGGTTCGGTTGAGGACCACGAATAGCGCGGATCGGACAACTCTTTCGTGGCTTCCTCTTATTGGGAGAACTAATGCTTACTGACGTTGGTGAGTATTTTGTTGGTGCATATCTTCAGTTAATCGAACAGTGCGACGTCGTTGACTACAATGTCAGGCCCCCAGGTGGTGGTCTGCAAGGTCTCAATGAGCTTGACGTCTTGGGGCTAAATTTTGCGAATCGAGAAGCTATCCTGTGTGAGGTCACCACTCACATTCGGGGATTGCAGTATGGTAGCAATCAAGAAACTGTCGAGAGAGTTACGAGAAAGATCTCTCGACAGAAAGAGTATTCAAAGCACTACTTGCGAACATTTGAGAGTTTGCGATTTCAGTTTTGGTCTCCTTATGTCCCGAAGGGATTTATTACAGAGCATTTGGAGGAGATTGAAGATTTGGAACTAATTATCAACGAGCAGTATAAAGCCAAGATTACCGAGTTGCTGGAACTCGCTTCAAATGAAACATATGATGCGCGCAACCCCGTTTTTAGAGTCCTTCAAATCCTCGGTCACATGAGGGACTGATCTCGATCTGATGCCTTGCCCTTATTCGCGTCCATCGGCGTAGATTCGCGGGCTTTTTCGCTCTCTCAACCGCAGGCCGCATACTCGTTTGTTCCGTCATCTCGTGATGGTTTTTCCACTTCTCTTTTGCATCTAGGGCCCTAAAAACCCTATAGGAACCTGTTTGTTCGAGGTCTTGTCGCAATCTTATGTCTGTCGGAAATCAAACTCTAGGTCTCATTGGTTGGCTGCTCTTTAGCTTTGCAGCGTCGGCCGTGGGTGCGATTGCTTCGGTCAATGCTCCAGATTTCTACGCCGAGTTGATTCGTCCCGAGTGGTCGCCGCCGGCTTGGTTATTTGGCCCGGTGTGGACGGTGCTCTACGCATTGATGGCCATTGCCGCGTGGCTGGTGTGGCGAGAGAAAGGCTTCGCTGGTGCCCGGCTAGCGATGGGCTTATTTGTCGCACAGCTAATTGTGAACGCCTTGTGGAGTTGGCTGTTCTTTGCTTGGCAACAGGGCACGATGGCTCTGGTAGACATCGGTTTGCTCTGGGGTCTGATTGTGGCAACGATCGTGGCATTCTGGCGGATTAAGCCCGCAGCGGGGCTGCTGCTGACGCCCTACCTGGCCTGGGTCTCGTTTGCCGCGGCACTTAATTTCGCCCTGGTACGGCTCAATCCAGAGCTGCTCGGTTGAGGCGGGCCCTAAAGTATCTCTAGTAGTTTGAGTCGTGTTTTCGATAGAAGTCGCGGCTGAATTTTTCGTGATATTCCAGCTTCTTGTGCGCCTTGCTGCCTGGCTCAATTCCCTTGCGTTTAAGCACGTGGGCGTCGATCTTTTCGTCGGAATCAAGCAGAGAACAGAGCATTGAATCCATGAATCCCTCGAATAGTGTCGCTCGAACCGATGTGCAGCCAGTGCAGACAGAAATCGCAACTCCTACGAAAACACAGGATAGGACTCTCATGGCTCAGAAACCTCCGTGGGGAAACTCGCAGTGCCGGGAGGGTAGCTGCTTTACACAGCCATCGCGAGGCTAAAGCCCGGTCGTGGCAGAGTTTAACGATTAGCCTCTCAAACTTATCGACCACTCTCCCCTGGACATTTCGCTAGCACTGCACACTCGCCACAACCTGTTGTGTGCTAGCAGGTTAAGAAAAATACAATATCCAGTTGACGGCCGGGCCGAAGAGTGTAAGATCAGGCCCTTCAAAACTGGATGTAGTATGTATTTTAGGGCATCACATACAACATGTAGATTTTTGGCGAATAAATTACCTCGTTTTTGACGAGTCAAGGTCTATCACCCCCCAAAATCTGGTACCCGACAACCCAGAAGCTTGTTTCCTTCCGAGCATCGCTCGCTGAAAACATGTTTGGCGGACAGACCTAATATTGGTTACACTTAGATTGGATTGGTGTACAGGAGTACATGTTTCCGATCATTGGTATGGATGCCCCAGGAATCTATTTAACAGGAGGTTATGCTGTGGCCACTGTCGACTTTGGAATGAAGAGCTCACAAGGAACCAACCCCGGTCTTTCCGATAGCCAGGAACGTGTCAAGCGTTTTCATGGTCGGCTAAAGGTCGATACCACCTTCTGCCCCACGGACGTTGCCGATCCCTTTGACACCGTCGAATGGGAAACCCGCAGTGCCGAGATTAAAGGCGAGAACGGCGAACTGCTGTTCGAGCAAACCAACTGCGAAGTGCCTTCCTTCTGGTCGCAGCTTGCCACCAACGTTATCTGCAGCAAGTACTTCTACGGCGAAATCGGCACCGAAGAGCGCGAGTACAGCGTGCGTCAATTGGTGCATCGCGTTGCCCGCACCATTACCGATTGGGGTTTGGAAGATGGCTACTTTGCCAGCCCCGAAGATGGCGAGCGCTACTACCGCGATTTGGCTTGGCTCTGTTTGCATCAGCATGGTGCATTCAATTCACCAGTGTGGTTCAACGTCGGTCTGTTCCATCAGTACGGCGTGTCGGGCGATCCCTGCAACTGGCGGTGGGATCCGGTGACGCAGAACGTCGCGCAGCCGGAGAATCCGTACGAATATCCGCAGGGCAGCGCGTGCTTCATCCAGCATGTTGATGACAACATGGAAGACATCATGGAGCTGGCCCGCAGCGAGGCGATGCTCTTCAAGTTTGGTAGCGGTACGGGGACCGACCTCTCCACGCTGCGATCGCATCGGGAAAAACTTTCCGGCGGCGGCAACCCCAGCGGCCCGCTCTCGTTCATGCGTGTCTACGACCAAATTGCAGCCGTGGTGAAAAGTGGCGGCAAAACGCGCCGCGCCGCCAAGATGCAATCGATCAAGGTCTGGCACCCAGACGTGATGGAGTTCATCGAGTGCAAGTGGAAAGAAGAGCAAAAGGCTCGCGTGCTGATCGAGAAGGGCGGCTACGAGGCCAACTTTAATGGCGAAGCCTATAGCTCGATCATGTTCCAAAACGCCAATCTCTCCGTCCGCGTCACCGACGACTTTATGCAAGCGGTCGAAAAGAACGAAGATTGGACCACGCGTTGGGTCACCGACGAAAACATTCCTGGCCCAACCTATCCGGCTCGCGAAGTGGTGAGTCGGATGGCCGAATGTGCCTGGCACTGTGGCGACCCCGGCGTGCAATACGACACGACCATCAACGATTGGCACACGTGCCCCAACAGTGGTCGCATCAATGCCAGTAACCCGTGCAGCGAGTACATGTTCCTCGACGACACGGCGTGCAACCTGGCCAGCGTGAACTTGATGAAGTTCCGTCAGGACGATGGCACGTTCGATCACGAGCGTTACCAAACGGCTTGCCGGACGTTCTTCATCGCGCAGGAGATTTTGGTCGATCACGCCAGTTATCCGACGCCCGACATCGCCCGCAATAGCCATCTGTTCCGTCCACTCGGACTCGGCTACTCGAACCTGGGCAGCTTGTTAATGTCTGGCGGCGTGGCTTACGATTCCGACAAAGCCCGCGGCATCTGTGGAGCGATTACCTCGCTGATGCACGGTGCGGCGAACCTTACCAGCAGCGAGCTGGCCGAGGCCGTGGGCACCTTCGACGAGTACGAGCCCAACCACGAACCGATGATGCGAGTGATGCAAAAGCATCGCGACGCGGTTGAGCAGATCCAGCCGGAATGTCCGGACTATCTGGTCGCTGCCGCTCGCAAGTCTTGGGACAACGTACTGGCCGCCGGTCGCGTGCATGGCTTCCGCAACGCCCAGGCCACGGTGCTCGCGCCTACCGGCACGATCAGCTTCATGATGGATTGCGATACCACCGGCATCGAACCGGACATCGCCCTGGTGAAGTACAAGCAGCTTGCCGGCGGTGGCATGCTGAAGATCGTCAACCAAACCGTACCACTGGCACTGCAGACGTTGGGTTACGACCAGCCGCAGATCGAGTCGATTCTCGAGTACATCGATAGTCACGACACGATCGAAGGCAGCAAGGAACTAGCCGACGAGCATCTGCCGGTATTCGATTGTGCATTTTCACCCCGCAACGGCACGCGTTCGATTGCCTGGCAAGCGCACGTGACGATGATGGGTGCCGCGCAGCCGTTCCTTTCCGGGGCGATTTCCAAGACGGTCAACATGCCACGGGAAACCACGCCGGAGGAAATCGGTCAGGCGTACGTCGACGGCTGGAAGCTGGGTCTCAAAGCCTTGGCGATCTACCGCGACGGCTCGAAGGAAAGCCAACCGTTGAGCACGTCGACCGAGGGCGACAAGGCCAAAGACAAGCTGGCCGCCACGGTGGGACGACCGCGTCGCGAACGGCTGACCGAAACGCGGCATTCGCTCACGCACAAGTTCAGCGTCAGCGGCCACGAGGGCTACATCACGGTGGGCCTCTACGAGGACGGTCGCCCCGGCGAGCTGTTCATCACCATGGCTAAGGAAGGCAGCACCATCGGCGGTTTGATGGACGCCTTCGGGACCAGCGTGTCGATGAGCCTGCAATACGGCGTGCCGTTGGAAGACTACGTCCGCAAGTTCTCGCACATGCGGTTCGAGCCGCAGGGTTACACCAAGAACCCGGACATCCGCATCGCCAAGAGTCTGATCGACTACATCTTCCGCTGGTTGGGCAACGAGTTTTTGCCCGGCTACAAGGAGGCGACGCTCGGCGAGGGAGCAGGGGGTGGGGGAGCCGCTTCGTCCCCGAACGCAGATCTGGGCGACGATCTCACCGAGACCAAGCCCGTCGACAAGAAGTCCGACGGGCAGGCAGTTGCCAAGGAGGCAGAGGTAGGCCAAAACGGTGCAACTACCAATGGCCACGCCAACGGTCACTCCAAAGGCTACACCAACCGACTGGCGCGTGCTGGGGTGATGATGGGGACCGACGACGAAGCCGGTGGCGACCGCAACGAGCAGTTTGCCGGCTTCCAAACCGACGCCCCCAGCTGCGACGGCTGCGGCTCCATCACGGTCCGCAACGGCAACTGCTACCTGTGCCACAATTGTGGCAATTCGATGGGATGTAGTTAAAGCCATCAGCATTCAGCGGTCAGCTTTCAGCCTTGTTTCGACAAGCTGAGAGCTGACAGCTAACCACTTCCAACCGCTGCTCGTAGCAGGACGCTCGGGGCACCGACGCCCGCGAGCAGCGATATTTTTTGGGTAGGGGCTAGTGGGTAGGAGCTGGGGGCTAGGGGCTAGTGCCTCGCAATGAATGGTTTTCCCAACGGGCTTCGGTGTATTGCACCGGGGCCCGTTTTTCATTGGAGAGGGAGAAAGCCACGGAGGGTGCGGAGTCTAGTGGAAGGGAATGTGGTCGCTATTTATATTATGGGAATGTACAGAATGATGACTCACAGATGAAGAGATACTATGTCGAACGAAATTGTTTCTTATGCCGAGATGTGCCAACGAGAAGGTCTCAATTTACAGAGAGGGATGAACTTCTCGTCCTCTGGTCGGCCCTCGATCTTGCTAATGTCGCAGCGTAGCAATGCACCTTATACAGATACAATTACTAAGGATGGTCTAACACTAATCTATGAGGGCCACGATGAACCGAAAACTTCAACATGCCCAAATCCAAAACTAGTCGATCAACCAGAGCGATTGCCAAGTGGAAAACTCACCGAGAACGGTAAGTTTCATAATGCCGCGAACGAATACAAATCGAAACTTCGCTCTCCAGAAATGGTACGCGTTTACGAGAAGCTGCGTCCCGGAATTTGGTCCTTTAATGGGGTGTTTCAGCTCATTGATTCTTGCTTGGAAGGGAATGGCGTTAGGAAAGTCTTCAAGTTCACGCTTCGCATAAAGAATGTTGAAGCTGGCAAAAAGTCCGAGATGACCGCAGAGCTATCTCATGGCAGGTTAATACCAACTAGAATCAAGCTCGAGGTATGGAAGCGAGACAGAGGAAAGTGTGTAATGTGTGGTGCCAACGATGAACTACACTTCGACCACATTCTGCCTTATTCCCGCGGTGGAACATCATTGGCAGCAGAGAATGTTCAGCTACTATGCGTTCGACATAACCTTGAGAAGCGAGACAATATCGAGTGAGGAAAACAGTGGGATAAAACCACTTCAACACCACCCGCCCATTGATATGACCATAGCCTAGATATCGCTAGCTATGTATTCACCATCTTTACTCTAGTTACAAAACCAGTGGCACTAAGGACTTTTCACCTCTGCGACCTCCGCGTCCTCTGTGGTAAATTAAAAAGGCCCCACCTATCGGGCAGCGAATTACCACACCACGAAACCAAACAGAGCGAGCCGATGTCGCTTAATCTTCTTTTCATCTGCACGATGAATCAGTGGCGGAGTCCGACTGCGGAGAAGGTGTATGCCAGGCATCCGCGGGCGCAGGTGCGGTCGGCGGGGACGAGTCCCACCGCGCGGCGAACCGTGGCGTCGGCGGATTTGAAGTGGGCCGACGTCGTATTCTTCATGGAGCGGAAACATCACCAACGGGTGGCGAGCAAATTTCCCGGGGAGATGCGGCACCAGGAATTTCACGTCCTGGATATTCCCGACGAGTATAAATACATGGATCCAGACCTCATTGCGGAGATCGAGGCGAGCGTCGATCCCCTGCTGCTTGCCAGGCAAAACTCAGACTCGTAATTCTTGCACTCACGGAAAAGGCTCTTCAAAAAAGCCAATATCCGGCAGTTCGGAGCGAATACCCGGATAGAACTTTCAAGGATGGATTACGTGGAAGTCTTGTCCACATAGTTGTTTCTCTATGTTCCCTGTGCCCTCTGTGGCAAAATAACACTCCGTCTAGAAAACCAAAGCCAAAGGGAAATTGCCGATGCTTCTCGCCGAAACCGTTGTCCAAAACGTCACGCACTCCGGCATTACACTAGGTGCAGCCGTTGCCGTGGTGTGCAGCTGGGAACGAAATAAATCGATCTTCTGGGCCATTGTGGCCGGGTTCCTGTCGTGGTTCTACGTGATCTACTTCGCCCTCACACGCACGGGAGACGATTCGCTGTAGCAGCATTCATGCAGCGACCCACTAGGTGCTTTGCGCAAAGTACAAGTAGCAATCCTCTGCAGGCCATTTGCGAACAGCAGCATTGCCCGTGCCCCTACATAGTTTCTGGCACATTCGCTTCAAGCGCGCGGAGCTTCGACTGATTCCAGAGCACTAGGGCGTTGGCCACCAGGACGCAGGCGGTGCCCAGTAGCATGATTCCCGTCAGGCGTTCGCCGATGGTCAGATAACTGAACAACAGCGATCCAGGCAAATAGACATAAGCCAGGATACCAGTGACGGTGGTCGATAGAGCGGTGGTGGCCTGGATCCAAAGAGCGTGACCCACCAGCGCAATACCGAAGCCTAGATACAGGACCGGCAACCAATCGCTAGAGGGAACGTCCCAATTCAGTTCGGGAAAAAAGAGGCAGAAGACGGGAATGCCAAAAGTGAATTGTCCCCAGGTGCGGAGGTTATTGTCGACGTCGGAGAATTTTTGATGCAACAGCGGAAGTGTGGCGGCGGCCGTTCCGCTGGCTATCGCCATCACTAGACCTAACGTTTGTTGGTTGGCCAGGTCGAATTTTGGCACCAGCAGGATGGTGCCCGTGACAGCAAAGAAAAAGCCTACCACGTCGATAGGCGTGACTCGACCGAAGCCCAGCACCCATCCCAGAACTAAGAGTTGGATACCGTAGGTAGACATGCCGATCGCGCCGATCGAGGCGCTCGCCCATTTGATGCTGACGAAGAATAACAGCCAGTGCAGGCCGAACATCAGGCCGACTGAGAGCATCGCCTGCCAAGTGCGGGCGGGCCATTGCGCAATCTGACTGACAGAGAGTTTCCTTTGCCAGAGGAGCACGGCAAATACGCCCAAGCTTGCCATCCCCAAACGGGCCACACCTAGCGTGTAGGCGTTCATTTCCACAGCACGCACACAGGCAGGCGCACTGCAGAAGAACAGCGTGGCAACCAGCGCGCGGAGCAGGGCCTGGGCGGGGGTGAGTTTCATGGAGGGATGTTGTCGAAAGAAGTTGACCGCGAATCCACACCAATCTACACGAATAATACGGCCGATGGGGCATCAAATGACGACCAACCAAGATCGTGTGGCGGACGACCTACTGGAGCAAGCTCTACAGCAGTTGGCCTGGCGAGAAGCAAATCGCAAAAGCCGGACTTTTTGGCAGTGGCAGCAAGCCTGTTCGGTGTTTACAGTGAAGGAACTCATTTTCAACCCATTTCCGGCACTTATTTTTATGTCTGAAAACGTAGCATCGAAACGTCGTTACGCCTGGTTCATCGGCATCCCTCTGTTGATCGTGCTGGCGGTCATCGTTAGTGGGTTAATCTTTCGTGGCGAATACACCACCGAGCAAACGGTGCGACGCGAGTTTACGATCGATATGGAATTCACCAAGCTACGGAAGATCATGGTCCGCACCAATGCTTCGAAAGAAATCGTCACTATGGGCGGCGACAGTGAGTTTGTTAGCCAAAAGTGGACCGAGGCCGAGATCGACACTTCCGGTGAGAACTTTGGTCAGGTCCTGCTCAATACGGTGCTTTCGGGCAGTCCCGACTGGGGAATCGATCTCAAAGGGACCCTGCAGGTTCGCACTTTGGACGAATACATCGGCAAGAACGTGATCGACTTGGCTCAAGAAGTACAGATTCGCCCCGATATGATTGAGTCGCACGCCACGCTTGAGAAGGGATCCGAAAAACTGGTTGGCTACGAACTGCTGACTCGATTCTCACGCGATGAATCTGAAACCAATGGAGAACAGTCCAAAGTGGAACTGGAACTGACGCAGGCTATCAAAACCGATGCCCCTTGGTTTGCGCATAGCATTGCAGACCGTCGCGTTCGCCGCTCGGCTGCCCGTGCCTTGGAAAATCAAGAACGTGCCACGCGTCAGCTGATTGAGGAAAACGCCGATAAAGCCGGTGTGTTTCCGCTGCGTTGAATGGGGTAAACCGGCCAGTTGCATATGCCCTCGATCTGGAGGACAATTACGCTCTGGAGCCTGAGCAGGTTGGGGCGGCCAATAGAGGTGCTCTTCTTATTGGTTTACTTTCTAAGTTGGCTCCTGGGGAGTCCTAGCGATGAAGCCACTCTTATCAGCGGTCGTTCTATTGGCAGTTGTGTTCTCGGCTAACTATGGATTAGCGCAGTCCGTAGCGCGTGCTGTTCAAGAAGCACAGAGTACGGGACGACCCATCTTTGCAGTGGCCGGAGCGACCAGTTGCCCGCATTGCGTGACTTTGATGAAACGGTTGCAAGGGGAAGAGAAGCTGCAACCGCTGATCGCAGAGTTCGTCCCTCTCAAGATGGATGTTTCTAGTCGCGATTTTCAAATGTGGAAAAAGTTTTTCCCGCGTAAACGATCCGCAATCCCGGCGCTCTACATCGTGACGCCCGCCGGCGAGGCCTTGTATGCCAAGACGGGCTCGCTGCCCACAAAACGGTTGGAGGAATTGATGATCGCTTCGCTGGTCAAGGCAGGAAGATTGCCCACCGAGCAACAGTGGGAGAAGATTGAAGAACTCACCACCCAGGCAAAGCAGTTGCTCGAAGACGAGCAGCTTTTGGAGGCGATCGAACGCTTAGAATCGGTGCTAGTCTCGGTGGAGAATCGGGGCCACGTCCTGCAACTGACCCAGGAAGGCAAGGAGCTAGATTCGTTGCTAGGGCAGATCGGCCGACATGCCGAGAAGTTTGCAGAGGATTTGGGAAGCGACTCTTCCTCCGCCAGCCCCACGGAGCAGGCACTTAACCTGGCTCGGGCCAAACGAGTTCTCTCCCGGTGGCCGACCGTGGAGAAGGACTTAAAAATTGCCGAGAGGAAATTCACTCGCTCGAAAGAAACACGCACACTCTATCAACGGGCACGCGAGCTCGATCGGGCAACAAACCTGTTAAACTCGGGCGAACCCAAAGAGCAAGCGAAAGCCACAGCGTTGCTTAAGCGGATGGCGGATCGATATCAAGATACGCCGCAGCTTGCTGAACTGGCAGTCGCTCAGCTCGAGAAATTCCGGCAGTAACTCCACTCTGTTACTTCCCGTCGAGCCTATGTGCCGTGGCCTGGCGGTGCAACGATTATTCGTCTTTGTCTTGCTGACGACGTGTGTATTTGATTTCCATCATCTTACGCCACTCGTCGGTTTCGCCCGGCATCTGTTCGTACATCACAAATTTGCGGTGGTCCTTGTCTTGGTAGGTGCTAACCATCTTATGGGCCTTTTCGGGCTGGGCTGATGGGTCGCGAGCGACGGAGTACATAGTGAACGAATTTGTCGCTTCGTCCCAGGTGCCTTCGTGCAGTCCCAAGTTGGGGCTAGTGCTCTCTACCCAAGTGCCGATGTACTTTTTTCTCTTCGCGTCATAGCCAAGATTTCCAGACCCGGAAAAGGATTGGCCAGCCATAGAACCCTCGAATTCGTAGACTAACCAAAATTTCCCCAGCATATAGCTTTTCTCTTTGCCTCGGCTAACCAAGGGCTCGGCCCCGGGTGCGGTCCAGATGGAGGTTTCGGTCTCCCATGTGCCAACATCCTGCTTGAGCACTTCATAGGCATCCGTGTGTGCCTCTTCATGCTCGTGAGCTGTTGAGTGCGAGGCGGCAACAGCTATGTAAAGCGCAACCATTGCAGAGAGAAAACTATGACTTACGGGGCGAATATACATCGCGCTAACTCCGGGGCGTGGGAGAATTTGGTAGGTACGTGAACGTTTCGCCAAGATTATGGCCACTGCTAGCACTCTCTGCAACGGACTTATTGTTGTGCGGCGGCGGTTGGCGGCTGACTGAGCTTGCCTGAATAGGCGAAATTGCTATTCTCTCCCGACTTCCATGCACCCTGTGCCCCGAGTCCCTTTTGCCAAGCAATTGAGCCGAGAGAATCTATGACTGCCGGAACTGATCGCCCCACTAGTTCACCTGTCCCGATGTTAGATGTCAAGCGTCAGAACGCTCCACTGCGTACTGAGATTGAAGCGGCTATTGGCGAAGTGATTGAGTCGGGTGCATTCGTGCATGGGCCTGCTTGTCGCGATTTCGAAGCCGCTATGGCTGACTACTGCGACACCAAGTTTGCAATTGGATGTGCATCGGGGAGCGACGCGTTGCTACTTGCGTTGATGGCGTTGGAAATTGGCCCCGGCGACGAGGTGATCATTCCTAGCTTCACGTTTTTTGCAACAGCTGGTGCGGTCTGGCGACTCGGCGCGAAGCCGGTGTTTGCCGATATCTTGCCAGACAGTTTCAACATCGATCCGGCAGATGTCGAACGGAAAATCACGCTCGCGACCAAGGCCATCATGCCGGTGCACTTGTTCGGTCAAACGGTCGACATGGAGGGCCTCTCCGCGGTAACAGGCGACTTACCAATTATCGAAGACGCCGCCCAAGCCATCGGTGCCAAGTACCAAGGACGGCCTGCCGGTTCCTTAGGCCAGTTGGGTTGCTTTTCCTTTTATCCGACAAAGAATCTTGGGGCATTTGGCGACGGTGGAATCATTACCACCAGCGACGAGCAACTGGCGGATAAGCTGCGGGTACTTCGCGATCACGGACAGAGCCCCCGTTACTATCATCACATGGTTGGCGTCAACAGTCGGCTCGATTCTTTGCAAGCGGCTGTGCTGGGCGTCAAGTTGCAACATCTCGATGCCTGGGCCGAGGGACGACGGCAAAATGCAGATCGCTATGCGGAAGAATTCAAACGACTGGGCGTCGACGGACATCTGGGTGTACCTCAGGTTGACTCGGTCCACGAGTCCGTGTGGAATCAGTACACCGTCCGCGTGCCACATGGTCAGCGCGACCAATTGCAGCAATTCTTGGCGGAACGCAAAATCGGCTCGGCCATCTACTATCCTGTGCCGTTGCACCTGCAGGCTTGCTACCAAGAGTTGGGCTATGAGGCGGGTAGCTTGCCCGTCACTGAGCAAGCGGCAAGAGAAGTGCTGAGCCTGCCCATCTTTGCCGAGCTAACTTGTGAGGAATTCGACCACACGGTCGCTGCCATCGCAGAGTTCGTCGGACAGCTAGCCGCGAACAAAGCAGAGCATCGCGCGGCGTAGGCTGATTCTTGCTCAGCCGACTAATCGATTTCTTTGGTGCGACGGAAGTCCGTCTTTCGCCCGCTTGAACGCAGCGCGCTAAACGAGCCAAGAATAATACAGAGTAGGACGACGGCCCAAGCCATAGGTTAGTTCTTTCTTGGTAGAGACAGCGGTCAATCAGCTGTCTCTAGTTTAATCGCTGGTATGGAGCGAGTCGACCGGCAGTTTCCCATGGCAGGATTCCCCCTGCAGAATGTCGTCAAAAGGAAAAGCGGCCTGCCGAAACAGCGGGACAGGCATGGCCACGGTGTTCCACTTGGCGGAGAGCGGTCGAGAGAACTGAATGTAGTCAGCCACCCGAACGGCCAGAAACGCGTACCAGCGGTCGCGGAATGGAAAAAGCCTTTCCACTTCAATCGGTGAACGACTACCGACCACGTCGAAGGCAAAAACCAACAGGCCGCAACTGCCGGGGCTGAGTTTCTCTTGCCAGCGAGCGAGACTATCTAGGTCGTCCCAAGTCGACCAGTTCCGCCAATATTGTTTGTTCTTCGTGCCAGAAGGGAAGCGACGCCCTTTGATGTCGATCGGAAGTGAAACTGAATCGCTGGGCGAGACGATGAAATCGAGATTCTTAAGTGTCCCCGAGCCTTGCGATACGACGCTCCGTCGTTTTTCGTCGACCGCCACGTAGGCGATCTTGTGCTTGCGGAGATAGCCTTCGAACGCCGATTCGTAGTGATTGCTGCGCTTGGTCACTGGGGAAGGGCTCATGGAGCAGGGGGCAAAACATGGATCGGAAATCACAGAGGGGCCGGCTTGATTTTAGTGGAGGCGGGGGAAACACCTCATAGAGAATGCTGGACTTGCGGTGACAAGTGCTTGTCACACTTCTCGGATCACAGGGCCAATTGGCCGCGGATTTCTGCCGCAATCGCAGAGACATCGTCTTCCAAAACGACCGTGGTGCTTTCGCCGGTCGTAAGATTCTTGACCTGGCATTTACCTGCGGAGAATTCCTCATCACCTAGAACTAATGCGATCGGAAATCCACGGCGGTTGGCATATTGCAATTGCTTGCCCAATTTTTTCGCTTCGGGATAGAGTTCAACGCCCAGCCCAGCGTTACGCAGTTGCGAGGCCAGTCGCAAATAATCGTCCCTCCGCTCGGCGACGAACAGCGGAACAAAAACTTCTGCGGGAGTCTGCTTCGGTTCGATACGGCCCAGCTCTTCCATGGCTGCCAGCAATCGATCTAACCCTAGCGAAGCCCCCACGCCGGGCAATTGTTGACTGGTGTAGAGCTCCGCCAAATTGTCGTAACGGCCGCCACTGCAGACGCTACCGATTTCTGGGAGTTCGCCAAGAAACGTTTCGATCACCATGCCGGTGTAGTAGTCCAGCCCGCGAGCGATCGAGACATCTAGCTGCACCCGTTCGGCTGGGACACCTGCCGCAGAGACTGCTTCAATCAATTCTGTAAGCTGCGCTAAACCGCGCCCACCTGTCTCGTTGTCTCCCAGCAGCGGCTTCAATGCCTCGAGCATCTCGGCATTCGTGCCAGTGAGGTTCGCCAATTGCAGAACATTTTCGGCTTGGTCGGCGGAGGTTCCCACTTTATCAGTCAGCTCTTTGGTGACCCCTTCCGGGCCGATCTTTCCGAGTTTATCCAATGCCCTCAGGACGGCGCCGCTCTTGTCGGAGAGTCCCTCTTTTTCCAATAGACCATTGAGGACCAGTCGGTTGTTGACCCGGATCGTGAACTCGTTGAAACCAATCGCCACCAGTAGATCGTTCACAATCAGCACGGTTTCGATGTCAGCGGTGGTGCTCGTAGTGCCGATGGTATCGAAGTCGCACTGCATGAACTCGCGATAACGACCGCGTTGGGTGTTCTCGCCGCGCCACACTGTGGCGATCTGATAGCGCTTGAAAGGCGTCCCCAGATCTTGAATGTGTTGCGAGACAAAACGAGCAAGAGGCACCGTCAAATCGAATCGCAGGCCCACTTGGCGACCACCGTGGTCTTCGAACCGATAAAGCTGTTTATCGGTCTCTTCGCTGCCCTTGCCAGTGAGAATCTCCAGGTGTTCGAGCGCCGGCGTATCGATCGGGCTGAACCCATAGGAGCGATACACCCGACGAGCCGTCTCGATGATCGCCTCGCGCGGAATCATTGCCGCGGGTGGATAGTCCCTAAATCCCTTGAGCGTGCGGGGTTTGATTCGATCAGCCATGCGGGGAGAAGTTCGATGAGTGAAGTTTGAATGTTGAAGTGTGCTTAAGGAGCGACGCAGATAAATCCAAGCCGTGGAGTGCTCACAACTGGCTACTGCCTACGGCCTACAGTCGACTGACAACGATCAGCCAATCACCGGCAACAACTCGGGCTTGCGACTGCGAATGCTTTTTCCTTTGGGCTGTACCACGGCTTCGGTGTAATCGTGGACCTGCTCTGGCGTTTCTAGATAGAACTCGTAGGTCCACTCGTCTTCGTACTCACAATTCTTAGTTGTGTAGTCGCGGCAAATTTGCGGGCGCGTCTCGTAGATGCCACACATATTATTTTCACCCAGATGCTTGCAGGTGGTGTGCACCAGCAGATACCAATCGTCGTCTTCCTTAAAAATACTAGCTCGATCGTGGAGAAGGTACCAACGGATGTATTCGAAGTCGCCATAGTCCTCCGGCGTTTCGATAGGTAGGGCGAAGTAGCGGCAGCACTTGGCGGTGCAATACTCGCACAGCACTTCGCCTTCTGGGAGTTCGTCGCGGCTAATCTTGGTGAGACCGAATCCGGTGGACATAGGTTTTCTGTAGGGGCTAATGCTGAGGGAATGGGCTTTGCAATCAAGCCTGTATTTTCAACAACTAAATTAACACGGCAATGGGCAGTTGAGAAGCGGCGGCGTTTTGCTCACCGCGGCCCTGCCTTACGCTGCATACGAAGCACGCTCTCCTCATCTGTGGCCTCTAGCAACTCATCCTTGGAAAACCAGCGTAGATCGTGAGACTCATCGCTGAGAACCAGCGGTTGGTCGGGTTCAGCAACAAGCAAGAATCGAATGTCGTGATGCTCGTGGGCGGATTCAATTTCGTTTCCCAGTTCATCCAGGCGTGCAGGAATCAGATGCACATCGACGTCCAATGGCACGACCTGCCCACTGCTCAGTGCCAATTCCAGCTTTGTGAGACCGGTCTCCTCCTCGGCTTCGCGAAGCGCAACATCCGCTACGTCGGTTTGGCCGTCCGCGTGGCCTCCCGGTTGCAACCAGCGATTGAGCTTGCGATGGTGTACCAACAAACACTGCGTACGATCATGAGACAGAATCCACGCCGAGCCCGTGATGTGTCCAGGCCGACAAGTCCGCTCGAAGCAATCGTCGTGAGCCGTGACCAATCGCCGAATGCGATCGACCATTTCTAGTTCGTCGCGGTAGGAGTCCGCGTAGAGGTCAAGCATTGTTTGCAGCGGTTGGCGATGCATTGTGAGCCGTTGGCCCCCTGTGAATCATAATTATTGGGCAGGGTTGGGCAGCTCATTATACTTCTCGTCTGCCAGTTCGGTAGTTCGTTGCCAGGGTGCCTCGGTAAAGGGTTCTTTCGCTTCCCACTCTTCGATCATAGCCGACTCGATCGTGTTGCGATCCAGCGGCAAATTGGTGATGAATTCGGCGTGACTTCGACCCTCCCGATACTCAGGTGTACGCGTGGGAGTCGCCAAGAGGCGGTCGACTAGTTTTAGCGAAAGATCGTACAGCAGTGTTCCGTGGTACAGAAAATGGTTGCGTTTCATGCGGAGCGCGTTTCCGGAGAATTTTCGATGTCTGTCGTCGTCGGAAGTCATGACCAAGTCGCTGGTGCCCGCGCGGGCGATGTTTGGCATAAGTTTGACTAGTGCCTTGCAGACTCGGCCTAGGACATATTGATGCGCTTCGTCGATGGCCCGGAGATGGGGGAGCGATTCAAAATCTAGAACCACCGCATAAGAAATGCAGCCAGGTCCGGAGATAACTGTCCCCCCGCCGCTGGGTCGGCGATAGATGGGCACACCTTCGCGTCGGCAAGTTTCCAAGTCGATTTCAATCTCGGCCTTGGAACTGCGTCCCAACACGACAAAATAGGTGGGTGATTCCCACATCCGCAGCACGCCGCCTGGAAGTCCACCAGCCTCCGCCATTTCCAAGAGCGCTTCGTCCAGCGCAAGGTTCTCCGCAGGGGTTGGCAGCGTCTGATTTAGCAATAGCATTTCAAAAGAGCCAGAGGGTTCTGGGGGCGGTACTCGTCCGGATGCAACCGACATGATACTCTAGGAGGTTCGGGCAATCGGCCCAGCCGCCCAAATTCATGCCACGCTATTTTCATCCTCCCATCAAGCACGATGTCATCCAACCCACCTGATTCAGAAGCAAACCCAGGAACTGACGGAAATTCTTCCCTGCCAGACGAGCCTTTGCTACCGCCGGTCGAGCCGCCCAATGCGCGATTCTTGATCCAGTTGTTTGTGGTGCCGGCTATCATTGTGATGTTCGTCGTCGGAGTATGGTGGCTTGTGACGAGCTTGGCCACCAGTAGCGGGGAAGATCCGACCGCCATGGTTGAGAAGCTGCGTAGCTCGAATCAGAATCGTTGGCAGGAGGCTTATGAACTGGCCAATATGTTGCGGGTCGAACAGCGGTACCCAAAGCTAAAAAGAAATGAAAAACTCGCGAGCGAGTTGGCCACACTCTTGGCGGAGCAAATCGAAGCAGAACAGACGGATGAAAACTCGGTGAAGCTGCGGATGTTTCTTTGCTCGGCACTGGGAGCCTTTAAGGTTCCCGAGGGACTGGAAGAGCTGCTTACTGCGGCTCGGGAAGATGTTGATCCTGGTGTCCAACGTGCCGCGATTGACGCCATTGCCGTCCGGGCACAAACGGCACTCGAAGGGGACGAGCCCGTGGCGCCCGAGCATCCCGACCTTGTGCAGACCTTTGTGGAACTGGCCAATCAACCAGACGATCTGATCCGCTCGCAGACGGCTTACGCATTGGGCGTGATTACCCAGCATGACGAAGCCGATGCGCAGTTGACCGCGGAATTAGAAAAGCTAGTCGACGATTTGCATACAGACACTCGCTACAACGCTGCCTTAGCTTTAGCACGACAGGGGAGTCTCAAGTCGTTAGGAGCGATTCGCGAGATGCTCGACCGCGATGCTATTGAAACAAGTGTCTCGCGCGAGCAGTCGCCGGGTCGTCAAACTTATAAGCGGAACACGATAATTCGCAATGCTTTGGAGAGCGCCAGCACAATTCACGAGAAGAATCCAGAGGAAGAGCTCCCTCGGCTGTCGGCCGCCATCGAGGAATTCATCGCAACGGCTCCTGAATGGGACAATTACGACCGCTCCCTGAAAGCTCTGGTGGAGCAGGCTCGTGAGGTACTTGCGGAATTGAAGGCCTCGCCATGACGGCTCCACTTAAGGGGAAATATGGAGTTCCCTGGTTTTCTTGCTTGCAGCGCATAGATTCTGTGAAGCTGTAACGATTATGACGAATGTGGCGCGTGCCGATCGGGAAATTCTTTCCTCAGTTCGTCGGACCCATTGATCGTTCTCCACTTGCCCGTTCAGATTGAAATAGTGCGAGAAACGGACGATTTCGTGCGCTAGCGGTTCGTAGGAATCCAGCCGCTAGCAGTGAATTTCAGTGCCAATGGAAATTTGCCCTCGGGGTGTTTGTCCGCAACACTAATCTAGAGGGACTTTTTCAGGCGAACAGATTTCACTTAACCTTCGCCCGGTCTTATCAAAACACGCAGGGGTTTATTGGTATGAACAGCACGAGCTGCTTGTTAGGGTGCGCCGCATTGGCGTGCATGTTCGGGATCGTAGCTCCAGGGGAAGCACGGGCGCAGTGCGCCACGTGTGGGCCCGCTTATCAGGTGCAATGTCAAACTGTATTCGAAGAACGGCAGGTGACCGCCTATCGTCTAGTTGAGGATACGGTCTGCGAGCAAATGCAAGTCACACGCAAAGTGCCGGTGTGGGAAACAGAGTGCCGTGAGCGCCGCTATACAGTGACTCGCCCGGTACATGAAACGAACGTCCGCGAAGAGCGATACACGGTCCAGCGACCTGTTTTTGAGACTCAAATGCGTGACTGCAGCTACAACCGTGTGCGAAATATCATCGAAACTGCTGAACGCGAAGAGCGATACACTGTGCAACGTCCCGTCTGGGAGACCGCAGAGCGTGAAGAGTGCTATACGGTCATGCGGCAGGTCGTAGAAACCGAGTGTCGAGAGCGTCGCTACACCGTGATGCGTCCTGTAACACGCTATGTTACGCGGTATGCCGACCGCGGTTGTTATGTCAATCAGGTAGCCGCGGTGCAGCCTGCCGCTCCCGCGCGACGGGGCCTGACCTGGATGCCTGGAACCCAGGTAGTCAATCCAGTTTCGGGCACGTTGCAGTATCAGCGTCCCGGTTTTGTCTGGGCTAATGTACAGGCTCCACCTCAGCAGGTGGTGCAGCGTGTTTGGCGGCCAAATTTGGTTGCTTGCCAAGTGCCCATTACCGAACACTGTCCACAAGAAGTGGTCCAGAAGGTCCCCGTGCAAGTCTGTCGCATGGTGCCAGAACGAGTGACACGTAAGGTTCCTGTGCAGGTTTGCCGCATGGTTACTGAAGAGCGTTGTCGCAAGGTGCCGTATTCGGTTTGTCGTCAGGTCGTCGAGCGTGTGGAACGTAAGGTTCCCGTGCGTGTTTGCCGGATGGTCACCGAAGAGCGTTGCCGCAAGGTGCCGTACACGGTATGCCGCTATGTGCAGGAGGAACGGGTCGAGCCTTACGAGGTGCGCGTTTGTCGAATGATGGAGAAGCAGGAGACGGTTAATGTCTCTCGCAAGGTTTGCCGTAAAGTACCCGTCACCTACACATATCGTGTGCCGCGAACGATCATGATGAAAGTGCCCGTCTGCGACGCCTGCTGTGCCCAAAACGAGCCGGCAGGAACTCTGGGAGCGGACGACACCCAGCTAGCCGAATCGGCCAACGAGCCGAAGCTATTTGCCTTGGTCAGCAACGAGGCTCGCTAGGCGCCGCTGCATTCCCGCAGTTTCGCAGCACTTTGCAACGCCTCGTTGACACTCGCGCGGCCCTGTTAGAGACTACCTACTTGGCTGAGGGTCGTCTTTCTATTGGGATATCATGTCGAGTGCGCAAGAACACACATCCGAGAAGCAAACGCTCGCAAATCAGCGTGTAGCGCTGGTCGGTCGGCTATCGGGAATGTCGCGCCGTGAGGCGAAGAAATTGATTGCCGAGCGTAGCGGCGAAGTGGTCTCAAGCGAGCAAACCCTGCCTACACTGATAGTGATTGGCGACGAGCACGCAGATTTGGCCGCTGCCTTAGGGAACGACAAGTCAGCACCCTCAATGTGGGCAGACAAATCCGCGTTACACGATGCCGAGGTCGTGAAAGAATCTGAGTTTTGGGAGCGACTAGGCCTCGTTGACCAAACCCAAGGAGTGCGGCAACTCTATACACCAGCCATGTTGGCCGACTTGGTGGAAGCCCCCATCGCAGCCATCCGACGGTGGCATCGATGCGGCGCTCTCGAGGCGTGCCGAATGGTTCGCCGCTTGCCCTACTTTGATTTTCAAGAAGTGGCCATTGCCCGTCATTTGGCAGCACTGCTTCATGATGGCTGCTCTCTGCATGTCATCGAGCGAAAGCTTGGCGAGCTGAATAAGCTGTGTCCCGATTCCGATCGACCCCTGGCAGATCCTGCAATCGTGGTGGAAGGGTCGCGCTTGTTTCTTCGGCGGGGAGACGACTTAGCCGAACCGGGCGGGCAACTGCTGATTGACTTCGATAAGATCGAAGAAGATGAGCAACAACCGGCCTTGAGATTCGAAGCAGCGCCGGTGCTGGAAATTGACACATCCGGGGAGGAATCGATACCTACTGCGGAGATGTTGCAACAGAGTGCCCAACAGTGGGAAGACGAAGGCGAACTCGACAAAGCGGCAGAAGTTTATCGCACCTTGCTGGTGGCAGGAGATCAGACGCCCGAAAATCACTTTTCGTTGGCCGATCTACTGTATCGTCGGGGCGATCTCTCCGCAGCTCGCGAGCGCTATTACATGGCCATCGAGTTGGATGAAGAATACGTCGAAGCACGAGCCAGTTTGGGATGTGTGCTCGTAGAGAACGATGAGCTAGAGTTGGCCTTGGCGGCCTTTCAGGGAGCACTAGCAATCCATCCTGAATACGCCGACGTGCACTATCACTTGGCGAGTCTTCTCGATCGTCTAGGCTCCTCGGACGAAGCAGAGGCGCACTGGCAGATGTTCTTGGAATTGGCTCCTGAGAGCCCTTGGGCAACCATGGCCAGAACCAGGCTGGAAGTGGTAAGTAGTTAGCTCGAAGCGTGGTGCAGGTGCGGAGAGAGCTTTGCCTAAACCACTGTCGTCAAAGCTCTTGTGCGGCCTAGGTTCTCTCATTTCCAGTTGCAACTCTACTTGTAGTGCTTATCCTAAGAGAGTCGAGTCCTCCAGCGCAATGTGAACTTGAAATGGGGACTGGCTCGTGATTGCGAAGTCTTACGTAGAAACCGTTTACGCGTTGCCGCAATCAGGTGCCTGTCCCCATTTCCCGCCAGGCGGTTCAAACCGAGTTTACGCGTCGAGCCAGTTCCTATTTTTCGACTCCTGGTATATCGCTGCAGGACTAGGCGTCCTTTAGATTTGATGCAATTTGTCTTCCGCAAAGACAAGGTCCACAGAGCGCAACTAGGTGCTTTGGTAATACTCTATTCTCACAAGGCACGCGGACGCTGTTTGATACGGTATGGCAGAAATCCTATTCCAATATGAACGAGTGAATCCCACAAGTTGGGCTTATCTCTCGTCGCTGTTGATGTTGGCCTTGTACTTCAAGTTCAATCGAATTTGGAGCTTGAGGAACGTCGACCTGTTTCTGCTGATCTCACTCGCACCTGGTTTGCTCTTAGTGCAATGGGCTTGGGAGAATATCGATCTCGTACAACGTTCGATGGAGATCGAGTACTTAGGATTCTTATGGCTGTTTGTCGCTGGAGGGGTGCTCTTATTGCGATTGCTACTCGACACGGCGATGGTGCGACGACCGCTGCTAGAGCCCAATCTGAATTCGGCAGGGCTGTTTTTCATGGGCAGCTTTCTGATGTTTTTCCTGATGGCCAATGTGGTGACGGGTCGTCCCGGCGCAAGCGATCTGTCGCCCGCTCGGCAGGTAGAAGAGATTCGCGCCGAAGGCGAACAAGATATCGAGCAGACAGAGTCGGACAGTTTCACTACGGATGGACCGGGATTCTGGCTTATCTATACGATGCCGCGAATTGCCACGCAGCGGATTATCTCGGCTGAAGAAGGTAAGTCCACAGCCACTGTCGACGAGCAAGAAGACATTCAGCGCAGGAAAGTCCACGAGGCAACCGCTCGGGTGATGGCGATTCTGTCGCATACGATGATCGTCCTGGGCGTGATCGTCATCGGTCGTTGGCACTTCGAAAGCCTGACCGGTGGAATTGCCGTGGCGACATTATATTTGATGCTGCCTTACACGGCCCTCTGGACCGGCGATGTGCTGCATGCTTTACCAGGGTCGCTTCTGGTGTGGGCGGTCGTGTTGTATCGCTATCCGCTGTGGGCAGGCATGCTCGTAGGTTTGGCTTCCGGGACAATTTACTACCCTGTGTTTCTGGTTCCCTTGTGGTGTAGCTTTTATTGGGAGCGCGGAGTCAAACGATTCGTTTTTGGTGTGCTGTTGATGATTGTTGTTTTAATCGGCACTCTGGCATTTACAGCGACCAGTCTCGAAATGTTCTTCGAACGCGTACTGCAAATGTTTGGCCTCCGCTCGCCGACCGCTGCGATGCTGGAAGGAATTTGGACAACCTGGAGCCACTATTACCGCTATCCACTATTGGCGGCCTTTGTGGGTCTCTCTTTTAGCTACACCGTGTGGCCCTTGCAGAAGAACCTGGGCACATTGATTTCTGGCTCGGCGGCAATCATGCTGGCGGCCCAATTCTGGCATGCCTATAACGGCGGCATCTTTATCGCCTGGTACTTGCCGTTGCTACTGCTCACCATCTTTCGGCCCAACCTGGAAGACCGTATCGCACTTTCGAAAATCAGTGCTGGTTGGTGGGAACGAAGAAAAGCCGCCTCGGCGGCGTGAAAGAACTTTGAGCCGCAGAATTAGCTTTATAGTTCACTCGGGCTTATGCCGACGTCGACGATGCTGCAGGCGGTGATGGGTTCCAGGCCCAGTTCGCGGGCACGTTCAGTTAGCTCGGGGCTATCGCTACCCGGGTTGAGCCACAGTTCGTCGCAACCCTGAGCGGCAATCTGGTCGATCATCGCGAGTCCCACTTGGGGCGGTACGTACATGCTGATGCGGTTGAGGCGTTCGGCAGGAATCTCGGCGAGGGTTTTGAAAACGGTCAGGCCCTCGATCTCTCCGCCTTTGGGATTCACAGGAAATACTTCGTACCCTTGGGCCACATGAGCGCGGACTGATTTGTTGCCAAATTTTTCTCGGTCAGCACTAGCACCAACGATCGCGACGGTAGGTTGTGACATGAACTAATCCGTTATGAGTTGTCAGGGTCGAAACGAAACGTATTGAGTGGTGATAACTCTATTCATCACGCCGAGCGTCGACGTTTTCGTAGATTTGGGTATTTACGTACCAGCGTCGCCAGGCTTCCTCGTTGAATTCGTAATTTTGGCCGCCTGAGAGATCGACCAGGGCTCGGAGGACCTCGTCGTTGTGCTTCACAACACGAATTACCTTGTTCTTGTTTCCGCCCATGCTCAACCCTCCACCGCCGCCGGACGGCGAGAACGAAGCATTCATCTCTCCTGGCGGAGCATTAAGGTTCTTGTACTTGTGGGTCGTTACTAAGGCATCGATTAAGGGACTGATCGCTTCGGTATTTCCGATGCGATGTAAAGCCGCAGCCGCTTGCCGAACATGATCGTTGTCTCGACTTCTCAAGGCCTTCGTATAGGGAGTCAGCGGCAACGGTTGATGATTGCGAAGCAAACTCTCGAGGCACAGTTCGCGGATTTCAGGGAGTGGATCGTAGATGGAAAACTCGACCAGCTTCTCGATGGCCGCCGCATGAGGGAGTTCTCCTAGAATGGAAAGGTACAGTTCCTGAACCTCCAGATTGCGTTCCTTGTTCAGCAGCTTAATCAGCGCGGGAGCGGCCACGGGGTCGCGGACATCTCGAAGATTGGCCAGTGCCTCGTCGCGTCTGCGACTATCGAGCCAACGTCGCCATAACCTGAGCTTGTCGAACCACTCGGCGTCCGCGTTTTCATATTTGTCACGACGTTTCAGGAGCGCAATCTCCTGTACGGAGCGGTAGTCCCCCTTGTACATCTCCAGGCCCCACGCCTGCATGATTTGGTCGCGAGTGAGCCAGCGGCCCTGATGTTCTTGATAGCCCAGACTCATGCGAGCCTCTCGGTCGCTGGGGTCAAGTTCTAAGACGCGCTGTAAGTGGTGCTTTCGCTGACGAGAAAGTTGATGCTCTTTGCACCAGGCAGCTAATCGGTGATGCGCTCCGACGGTGTCGGGGATCGAACGGCTGCGTTGCTGATATTCCAATAAATCGTCGCTTACACGGACGACCTTGCGAATTTGACTCTCTTCGAGAGTGACCAGAGCCCCCGACTCGCTGCGAATGACGGATTCCCCTTCATTACCATGCTCGATCAGCGTGCCGACAATTCGCCCTCCATCCTCAAGCTCGAATACGTCGGCACGGGTCGGATCACTACACGCGGCTAAAGCGGAGATCGCCACTACGAAAATTGGCAACAAAAATCTCATGCGAACAGGCTCTGTTGTTCCGGTTTCGGTTACATTGGTATCAAATGTTCCCTATGCTCAATTATAGCTAATGGAACCGATGCAGGAGAACATAAAATGGCTGGCCCAGAGAGCGGCGATTCAGAGATGAGGGATTCTGAGAGTAAGGATCCAGTCGAGCAGCACCGCGAAGCCGCTCCAGAGAGCGTCAGCTGCGCGATTCTCACAGTAAGCGATTCCCGGGATCTAGACTCCGACAGTAGTGGACAAACGATCGTGCAGTTTCTCGAATGGGCCGGACATCGGGTTGCTGCGCGAGAGATCGTTGCGGATGAGCCTACCGCTATCTCCCAATTAGTGCGCGACTTTGCTGATCGTAAAGACGTCGACGTCGTTCTCATTACCGGCGGCACGGGGATCTCTAGCCGAGATCAAACACCAGAGGCAATTGCTGGTTTGCTCACCAAGGAGTTGCCCGGTTATGGCGAATTGTTGCGAATGCTCAGTTACCGAGAAATCGGCACCGCCGCGATGCTAAGCCGCGCCTTAGGCGGACTTCGAAACCAGACAGTCGTGCTCACGATGCCAGGTTCCACGCCTGCAGTGCGACTGGCAATGGAGGAAGTGATTGTTCCCGAGCTGGAACATTTGGTGTCGCTCGCCAACAGCTAGCACAGCGCATTTCTTTGCTGCACTTTCTCATTGCGGATTGCTAGCACTGGCCTGTCTGGCTCGTTCTTGTAAAGTTGGATAACTTACCTCGATTTTTCTTCTCGCTTCGTTTGTTCATGCGCGTTTTGGTTTCGGTAAAGTTTGGCAAACGGACGATAAGTTAAGAGACTCTATAATCGCACGTCGCCCAAGGAGGGGCTTGTGCAGCGCTTTTTCTCATTGATCACGCTGGGAATCATGGGTGGGTTTGGATACCTATTCCTGCAAGGGGGAGGTCTAGACCAACTTGGCCAGTCAGCTCGCAACCAACCGCGAGAATCTCGCACTTCGGGGAACTACCAAACTCCCGGTGCTTGGCAACAGCCCGCGCCCACTCCGGCTTCGGCGGAACAACAATATCCGGCACAGGCCGGTGCCGCCATCGATACAGGTCCCGACAGCGGGCCTTTGCTGCGGATTGCTTCGTACAATATCCAGGACTTCGGTAAAAAGAAGTCCAGCAAAACGTACGTCATGCATTCACTGGCTGATATCGTCAGAAAATTCGATGTCGTAGCCGTTCAGGAAATTAGTTCTAAAGATGAATACCTGATTCCCAACTTCATCAAGTTGATCAATCAATCTGGCTCTCGTTTCGACTATGTAATTGGCCGACGCATTGGTAATACGACTCAAAAAGAACAGTACGCGTACATCTTCAATTCAGCCACCGTGGAGATCGATCATCAGAGTGTCTACACGATTGGCGACCCCGATAACATGCTTCATCGCGAGCCGTTGGTGGCCACCTTCCGAGCCCGCCAAGCGAATCCGGACGAAGCATTTACGTTCACTTTGATTAACACGCATACAGACCCCAGTTCTAAAGTCTTGCAGCATGAACTCGACGCGCTGGCCGAGGTGTATCGCGTGGTACGGCGATCGAGTCGTGGTGAGGACGACATTATATTGCTCGGTGACTTCAACGCCGACGATCGCCATATGCGGCGTCTGGGTGAACTCCCTGGTATCTACCCATTGATTTCCGGCGTCTGGACCAACACGCGGCAGAATAAGCAGTACGACAACATTCTGATTCACCAAGCCTCGACGACTGAGTACGCAGGCCGATCGGGTGTGCTAGATGTCATGCGACTCTACAACCTCACTCAGAAGCAAGCCTTAGAGGTTTCCGATCACTTTCCCGTGTGGGCAGAGTTCAGTATCTACGAGCGCGACCACAATGGCCGCATCGCGAGCCGGCGAAACTTCGCTGGACGTTGAGTAGTTTCTGTTGATTTCTCCTGCCCAGGCGTTTCACGCCGGTGTAGCTCATCCAAAAGCCGATTTGCTGGTCGCACTACGTAAGTGATGGCAAAAATACCTGGTAAATAAGCACAATTCTCGGTAATCAAGATTTTGACGAGGTGAATGCTGGGATTTTCATTTAGAGTCGGCAGTCCAGTATTTTTCGTCGCTTCTTCTGTGCCATGCACCGTCTTTATTCAGAAAGGAAGCCCTCCAGGTTTCGTCAGCGTTCCATCGCTTTAGATACTCTAGCCTTTCTATTTCATTCAAACTGGTCCAAAATGGACGCCAATAGTTACCTACCCAGTTCTCTTCAACGGTACTGAGGTGCCAGCCACTATCACAATGATGTCTAGGTGCAAATTCCCAAGGCGGTTGGCATTCCCCTTCTGAATAAGAGTCACGGATCTTCTCTAGGAATTGTTGGTTAAGCCCTAGGCAATAGCACCGAACTTCTGGTGAGCCAATGAGGTAGAAACCACCGCAAAAAACAGCATATCTTCTATTTGAGTGCTTTTTGCAATGAGGAATACTCAGTGGCTCTTTCCATCCGAATCTCTCTAGTAAATAACGCATCCACGACCGTGGCCTGATTGGAAGCATACACGTTGAAGGCTCGCTACAGACGCAACATTCCTCTGGAAACGCCATGTCGGAAGACCGAATTTTCTGTATGCCGTCAACGGATGGGAAAAAGCTCAAGCGATAAACGTTACCACTTGATATACGCCACGCAGGACCTAGGGTTTGCCACATGAGTCGAGAGTTAGGAGGGTCAAGGAGTTGTAGAGGTTCTCCGAAAACTCTGTTCTCGTATTTCAAGTGCATAGGGATGGCCTGTAAGAGAGGACAAGTTTTATCATGGCATTGAAAGTAGTGGCGGACACGTTTCTATGTAGCGGATGTACATTGTAGTTACATCCAAAGCTGGAGCATATCCACTCTTACTAACCTGCACAGGGTTTCATCGGCCGACGCATCTAGGGGAAGGCTCACTAAGAACATCTTAGTGTTGATGTTATTCCGAAGCCAAGGACCGTCGTTGCTATCGAGTCATGCCAAGGCGCGTTCGAAATCTTCTCACTTTCTCTTTGAACTTGGGCCACGCTTTGCGATAAGTTAGCTCTTGTCGTTGAGGTATCTACCAGAGCCTAATGCAGGTATCCGAAGAGCCCGGCTGAGGACCATTGTGTTCTCGCCGGGCTTTTTTTGTGCGCACTCGGAGGGGCGAAACACTCTTGGAAACCAACTTTCGATCCTTGTTGTTGCTTCGGCACGCGGAAGATCGCATCTGCGACGGCGATCTATTGCTCTTTCGAGGTCGCGGATTCTTGGCACGCTTGATTCGCATCGCGGGTCGTAGCGAATACACCCATGCGGCGCGAGCGGTTTGGTGGGGCGATACCTTGTTTTGCTGCGAAGTGCGCGAACTGCAGGGAGGCCGTGCCGTGACACTGGAAAGCCAGGTGGCACGACTGCCCGGATCGATTGACGTGTTCGAAACCAATCCCGGCGATCGTTGGCGAGGTTACGACCAACCGGGTGCTGTGAGGTACATTCGGCGGTTGGCTGGCTGCGACTACGGATATTTCGGCGTGCTCCTCGCCGCGTTGCGGCACATGCCGATGTGGCGATTGTGGGTGCGTCCAGATATGGATGATCTAAAGATTACCAGCCGACCGCCGTTTTGCTCAGAAGCCTGCGCTCTGGCTGATCGTGTAGGGGGAGGCATCGATCCGGTGCCGCACTTGGCCGACCGGGTGACAGAACCCGCCGATCTGGCCCGTAGTCCGTTCTATCGATATCGCTTTACATTGGCGGGGGTCTAAGATGCGAAACCTACCGATTTCTAAGAAGCTTACCATTGCATTCGCGCTCGGGGCTTTGATATCGCTATGTGCAACAAGGTCAGAGGCAAGCGTACCTGCGGAGGCGTCGTGTCGCGTCCTCAACCAGCTATCAGGTTTCTCGAACGTCGGCAGCGGTACGTTGATCGATTGCTCGAACGACCAGCGTGCGGGGCTGGTGCTCAGTTGCTGGCACCTGTTTCGCGAAGGTACGGGGAAGATTGTAGTGCAGTTTGCCAGTGGCCGTACGTACGGGGCACGGTTAGTCGCGCTTGATGAATCTGCTGACCTGGCAGCGCTCGTGATCGCCAATCCACCTGTGCAACCAGCGCCTGTGGCGTTTGAACTAAATCAGAAATCAAACTTGACCGCCTGTGGGTATGGCCAGTCGGGTCAGTATCGATGTGTTTCGGGCCTGGCCGTGGGTACTTCGAATCAGCAAGGGCAGACGAGTGTGTTGTTGGGAAGTGCAGTGCGAACGGGCGACTCTGGGGGCGGGGTGTTCAATGACCGCGGCCAGCTCGTTGCGGTGGTTTGGGGCCAGCGAGATGGGGTAACGTATGCCAGCTGCGGGCGTCCCTTGCGAAGCTTTGTAGGTAGAGTTCTCGGTCGCAAACAGCAGGTTGTGGTGAACTGCCCTAACGGACTCTGTCCTCGCCCTGCCATGCCCGAACCCGCGCAGCCTCTCACGCCGATTCCACAGCATCCCCAACAGCCACGGATCGCCGAGCGCGAAGAATCTTCAATTGTGCGAGACGCGCGCCTTGATCGATTGGCGGCCGACGTTGAGAGGCTCGAGCGGAAAAAGCAACCGAGTGGCGACTATGCGACCCGGCAACAACTTGATTCCCAGCAAGATTCGATTCTAGAAAAAGTGAGGAGCCTGGTTGCCTCAAGAAGCGTCGGTGTTGGGAAACACGTTGGCAGTAAGATCGCCACGACTCTCGGGCTCAGCGGTCCCGCAGGCTGGGCAGTGCTGGCCGTTGGGACGGTGGCTGGTTGGCTAGTGGGACGCGGAATGAAGAACCGATTGAACGACGCCCGAGGTCGTCGGCGTCCCTTTCTCGGGGAATAGTACGCAGCAATCAACCGCAGCATCTAAGGAAGAAGAGGAGGTCGCCGACGAATCGGCGGCCATATTTCAACCCATCCAGCGAGACGACCATGAGGCTCGACAACTTCTACAACTTTCGCGACATGAGGGACGTGACCCGTTACAAGATGCGGTTGCAGGAAGGCTTGCACTCGATCGACTCGATGCGATTGCCGACAGTGACCGTTCGTCGCAGGACGAGCGAAGTTGGGCTGACGCGTTGAGAAGAGATTTACGAGAGCGGTTCAATGAAATTGCTCCCACCAAACTTCAAGTTCAGACAAAGGAGAACTAACCATGCCAGCTGGTGACCCAGGACAAGAACAATTTCGTCGGGCAATCTCTGAATTTCGCAACTTACATATCGTGGCCGCGTTGGGACCCCTGTTCGATTTTCGCAGCGAAGTGGTTTCAAACGATGAGTTCGGTGTGCGGGGCGGTCTCGATAATACCACCAAGTCGCACTACATCTCACATTTATTAGCCTGCGATCGGATGCGTCGCCGGGTGACCTACAATCCGGAGAAAACTCCGCTGGGAGAACTTATCGAGCGTGCGATCGACTCGAACCAAACTCTATTGGGTTCGACCGAGCCCTTTGGCGGCGACGACGTTCAGGACGCTCCTGGTGGCTTGATTGCGTTGCCCTGGGCGGTAGACGGTAGCGATCCCAATATCCCCGTCAGCAGTCAACTCAACTTCCGCAGTCAGAACGCGCTGATTCTGCTAGGCGCGATTGATCGAGCTATCTGCAATTGGACGCGCCTGGAAAGTCGATTTCGCGGCACGTTTATTTACGTCAACGATTCGATGCGAATGTACGGCAACTACGTGCAAGTTTTGGAATACCTCAATGCGTTTGCTGGCGATGCGAATCGTACCGATATGGCGGCTGGTGTACGGCCAAGCGAAGAGCCACTGGGGCCAGGTGACTCGCCTAACTTACGTTCCGAAACCGCAGGTGGAAAAGTTCAATAGGAAGGGCCCAGGTGTATGGACCAAACTGAACCATCGCAAACGAAGCCCCATCGCAGAGAGCTAAGTTGGCCTGCGGCGGCGACATTGATTACGGCAATTCTGGGTGCCGTGGCCACCACGGTGGCGTCGCCGTCGGAACCCGAGGAAGACTTCGCTACCAGGAATGCGAGAGACTACGTTTCCACTCGGGAAATCGGCGAAGTTCAAGCCCGATTGGCAGCCATCGAGATAGGCAACCAACGCATGCGGACGGAACTGCGCAGCGAAATCAAAGAGGTCCGCGACTTGGTCAGGCAGTTGCTTAAACAGCATTAAGCGACTGATTGCAGAGAAAGTCATTAGATGCAAATACAGGATCGCATAAAAGAGCTGCGTCGCGTTCGGGCCAGCGACTTGGTGCCTAATCCCAGGAATTGGCGTAGCCATCCTCCCGCACAACGCGATGCCTTATGCGGCGTGCTTGCGGAGATTGGCTATGCCGATGCACTGCTGGCCAGAGAATTGGAGGACGGCCGATTGGAATTAATTGATGGGCATCTCCGCGCCGAAACCACACCTGATGCCAAGGTGCCGGTGTTGGTGCTCGACGTGAACGAAGAGGAAGCCCTGAAGATTCTGTTAACGCACGATCCCCTGGCGGCGTTGGCTGAAACAAACATGGGCCAGGTAGACGACTTGCTGGGGCTATGCGATTTCGATAGTCCGCATGTCGCCGAAATGCTGGATCAATTGCAGACGGGAGCACATGCCAATGGCGGAGAAGATTCGCTGGCCGAAGCAGAATTGCAAATTCCCGAGTTATTTCAAGTCGTTGTGCAGTGCGACAACGAAGAGGAACAGCGCGAAATCTACGAGCGTATGCGAGAGGAGGGGCGTCGATGTCGAGTGTTGACGTTGTAGTGAGTTGCCCGATCTATGATTCGTTTCGAGTGCAGCAGGTGGCAGGCATGTTCGATGTGCCGCTAGAGGAGAGGGTTTCCGAGAAGTTCTCGGTGGAGACACCCAGTCGTCAGGAATCGTGGGACATCGGTCTGATCGTGGGCCCCTCGGGAAGCGGAAAAAGTACCATTGCCAATGAGCTGTACGGAGAAGAACTCTATAGCACCGAGAGCTGGCCAGCAGAACGATCCGTGCTCGACTGCTTCGAGGATTTGCCAGTGAAGCAAGTTGTCGAGTTGTTCACTGCAGTGGGATTCAGTTCGCCGCCTTCCTGGATCAAACCTTACCAGGTGCTAAGTTGTGGCGAACAGTTTCGTTGCAATCTGGCCAAGGCGTTATTGGGTAGTCGAGAGTCTAGAGACGAGAGTCGAGAGCCAGAAGAGACTCGCGGACAGAGTGGCTCTGGGCTCTCGTCTCTAGACTCTAGACCCCTAGTCGTTTTCGATGAGTTCACGAGTGTGGTTGATCGCAATGTGGCCAAGGCCTGCTCGACGGCCATCTCCAAGGCAGTTCGCAAGAGGAATATCCCGCGCCGCTTCGTAGCGGTCACCTGCCACTACGACGTGGCGGAGTGGCTGGAGGCGGATTGGGTCTTGGATATGGCCACGCGTCAACTGCACCGGAGGCGTCTTCGGCGACCCCCAATTCAATTGGAAATCCACCGCTCGAAATTGGCTGCTTGGAAACTGTTTGCGAAGCATCACTATCTGAGCGGTTCTCTTGCCATCGGAGCGCGCAGCTACCTGGCCACCTGGGAGGGCGAGCCAGTGGCGTTTTGTGCCACGCTTCCTGTGATTGCGAAGAAAGGTCACAGGCGATTCACGCGAATAGTGACGCTGCCAGATTTTCAAGGCATGGGCATCGGCATGCGGGTGGTGGCTGCCGTGGCGTCGCTGCATCGCGCAGAGGGATTGCGGATCAACGTCACCAGCAGTCACCCATCGCTCATTCGCCATTGCAAACGTTCTACACAATGGAAAGCGGTTAGCGTAAAGAAAACTGGCTCGGGCCGGTCCAATGCGCAACGGTTTGCCAACTATCGAAGTTCCGCCGGCCGGGCTGTGGTGTCGTTTGAATATGTCGGGGACTAGCCGCAACGAATCAAATGAACAAGCCTTAACGGATTGACTCGCCCCAATCGCCTCGTGTATGCCCGAATCAACGCCCCCTCTTTCCACAGAACAAAAACACGCGATCTGTCACATGGTGCAGATGGGTTGCGAACGGGCGTCCGCCGCACAGGCTATGCGTGCGACCATCGTTCAACTTCAAAAACAGATGGAGGACGACTCAGAGTTCGCCCAAGAGTTATTACGCAGCGAAGGGATGGCGGAACTTCATCGTATGAAGGCGGTTCACAAGGCGGCCGAGGATGAAAAGCATTGGCGCGCAGCCACCTGGTGGTTGGAGCAAAAAGCAAAACGGCGTCGAAACCGGAATTCTAGCAAGCCTGTGACCACCAAGGATCTGCAGGAATATTTGAAAGAGCTGATCGAAGTGATTTTCACTAGCGTCAACTGCGAGGAAGATCGTGATCGCGTACTAATGAAACTTGCTGAAATGGCCCAGATGGCGGAAGCAGAACCCGACGAGACTCATGAGGAACCGCAAGATGAGTGACCACAGGCGGCGAATCGACCCCAACTCCGACTCGTGCCAGGTAGATAGCCACGTCAGCCGATTGTCGCGTGCGTTGTTCCAGGGCATTGGCCGACGTATCCGGTGCAAGCAACGTAGTAGTCAGCTCGACACACTATCGTGGGGCCGTCGCTACTTGCCGCGGCACTTCCACCGGCAGCCTTCGGTTATGCACTGCTGGCTAGGACAGCAGCTGGACGATATGCACAACCAGCGCGGCACGAAAATCAATGTCATCGGCCCGCGAGGCGGGGCCAAGTCGACCATTGGAAGTCTGTGCTACATCCTCCGGGCGGCACTAGATGCGTGGGAGCCTTACATCTGGCTAGTCTCCGATACCAAGGACCAGGCACAAACTCATCTGGAGAACATCAAAGCCGAGCTAGAGGGCAATCCGCTCCTGGCGCGCGACTTTCCGCAGGCAACAGGACGCGGGGCCCGCTGGCGACGTGGTTCTATGATTCTTCCAAATGGAGTTGTGATCGAAGGTTTTGGAACTGGGCAGCGATTGCGAGGCAGACGAATCAGAGAGTCTCGCCCCTCGCTGATCGTCTGCGATGATTTGCAAAACGATGACCACATGGCATCGGCCACGCTCCGAGAAAGCTCGACGCGCTGGTTTCATGGAACCCTACTCAAGGCGGGGACCAAGCACACGAACGTTCTCAACCTAGCAACAGCCCTCCACCGCGATGCGCTGGCGATGCAGTTCGATCGCAATCCAGGGTGGCGTTCGAAGAAGTTCAAGGCAATTCTCAAATGGCCCACGAACGACGCACTGTGGAAGCGATGGGAAACGATATATTGCGATCTCAGCAACCACTCTGCCCGCCGCGATGCTTGGTTTTTCTATGTCAAGAACAGAAAGGCAATGGATGAAGGTGCGGAACTCTTATGGCCTGAGGAAGAGGATCTATACACGCTGATGAAAATGTGTGTGGAAGAAGGCCGCAGTGCATTTGAGAGAGAAAAGCAAAGTTCACCGATCGATCCCGAACGTTGCGAATGGCCGGATGAGTACTTTGGCGAGCACGTGTGGTTCCAAGCGTGGCCGGAACAGTTGCCGCGGAAAGTAATTGCTTTGGATCCCAGCAAAGGCGTGCAGTCTCGACAGGGCGACTACTCTGCTTTTGTTGTCCTAGGCATGGACGATCGCGGAGTCATGTACGTCGAAGCCGATTTGGCGAAACGGCATATCTCGCAGATGGTCGCCGATGGGTTGACGCTCTGCGAGCGGCATCGGGTTAATACCTTTGGCGTAGAAGCCAATCAGTTTCAAGAACTGCTAGCCGACGAGTTTCGTCGGGAGTGCAACACACGCGGGCTCCGCTCGCTACAAGTCTGTTCGATTCACAATACTCTGAATAAGCAATCTCGAATACGCCGATTGGAGGCATTGCTTTCGCAGCGGCGTTTGCGTTTTGTGCAAGGCTCCGTCTCAACCACGCTACTTGTAGACCAACTGCGCGACTTTCCGCTGGGCGCTCACGACGATGGTCCGGACGCCCTCGAGATGGCAGTGCGGCTGATTGGTAGTGTGAACCAGAACATTCCCGACGATGGTCTGGGCGACCGATTGGCAGTCGGATAGTTCGTATCGAGGATGACACAACAGTCAACTAGTATCCATGAATCCATTTCAACACGTTAAACAAATCGGGAGCAAGAACGATGACAACGATGGCAAACGGCAATAGCCAAGCGCAATTAGAACAACGCCTGACCGAAGCTTGCGATGCGTTGTGGAGTCAACTGGTCGATCCCTCTGAAGCCTATGTGCACGACGATGGCGTTTGGTGGAACGTTGTGTCCAGCGAACAGGGCAGCGTCCCAGCCCGCAGCGTGCCATATGGGAATACTGAGCAACTGGCAGAGATCCGCCAACAGAGTCGACGCTTGGTAGCAACCAATGAGTTTGCAATTAACGGCATTGAAAACCGGACGAGCTATGTCGTCGGGGTCGGTCATCATTATCGGGCGTCAGCTCGGAAAGGTGCTAATGCTCCGACCAATTTGGAAATGGATGTGCAAAAACTGCTCGAGGAGTTTATGGAAGAGAACTCATGGCAATCAAGGCAACAGGAGATGATGCGTCGTATGGATCGCGACGGAGAGCTGTTTCTTCGATTCTTTGTTGATTCCGCAGGTATTACTCGTGTTCGATTTGTTGAGCCAGATCAAGTAGTCACACCGCGGGAACTCCTACAGAGTCCGGAGGCTAGTTTTGGGATTCATACAGAGGCAAATGATGTGGAATCGGTCTTGTCCTATTTTGTTGACGGTGAGGTGGTGCCTGCCACGGAGGTTCAGCATCGAAAGGCAAACGTGGATCGAAACGTGAAACGAGGTTTGCCCCTGTATTACCCGGTGAGCAAGAATCTGCGTCGGATAGAAAAACTGCTGCGAAACATGAGCATTGTTTCAGAAATTCAGTCGGCAATTGCGTTAATTCGCAAGCATCGAGGCGCTTCTCGCACGGGTGTCGAACAGTTTGTCAGCGGTAATAGCGAAGCGAGTGGTCTTGACCCGGCAAGTGGCCGGCGACGTCAGCTTTCGCAGTATTCACCGGGCACGATTCTCGATGCCCCTGACGGCACCGAGTACGACTTTCCTGCTGCGGGGATCAACGCCAGTAATTTCGTAACCGTGCTACAGGCAGAGCTGCGTGCCGTGGCCGCCAGGCTGGTGATGCCAGAGTATATGTTTACTTCCGACGCCTCGAATTCAAACTATGCCTCGACACTCGTAGCAGAGGGTCCTGCGGTAAAAATGTTTGAAAGACTTCAGGCCAGTGTCATTGAAGACGATCGCCGCGTGATGTGGCATGTAATCGAAAATGCGGTCGCCCAAGGACGCCTACACCGCGACACCCGAAAATTGATCGAACTTCAGATCACACCTCCGTCGCTACGGGTGCGCGACCAGGTAAGAGACTGCCAGGTCGAAAAGGTGGCGTTCGACAATGGACTAATTTCACCTCAAACATGGAGCCTGCGGTTGGGGCTCGACTATGACCAGGAGCAAAAGAACATCCTCATGCATCGTGACGAATCGGCCAACCAAAGTGGCCAATAATAGTTGCTGAAATGACCTTCGCATTTTGCTAAAGTGAGACCCATCATGAGCAAACAAAACTCTTTGAATTCGACTGATCGAAGCACCCAAGCCCGTCAGGAATTTGACAGGCTCATCGAAAGCGTCAGTGGTCGTGGCTTCTTTGGTACCGCAAGTGTGACGGTGAACGTACAAGACGGACACATTCAGTACACACGGGTCAACGTAGATCGGATGGTGAAGTAAGCGGCGTAAGCGACCCCAGGCAAACAGGTATCGAAAAGAGCGTGTGCTGATTGAGCGGCAGGCGTATCCCATCGAGCCTCGGACGAGAACCCTTGAGGTTTTTGTCCGAGGCTTTTTTTATTCACTAAGGATGAATGAGGACTGACAGACAATGGCCGAAGCTCTACAAGAATTTGTCGACTCGCAAGGAACAACGCTTCGTGTCGACTCGAAACGCGGCGTGCTCAAGGGAGTGAAGCTTATCGGACTCACCTCGCGCAATGGCCGGGTGTATGAACCAAATGCACTGCGGAAGGCTCAATCGCTTTATGAAGGAGCAAAAGTCAACGTGAATCATCCCAAGAGCGGGCCCTTATCGCCACGCGACTACCAGGATCGGCTGGGCGTGATTCGGGAGGTTCAGTTTCGCGAAAGCGAAGGGCTGTTTGGAGACTTGCATTTCAATCCCAAACATCCTTTGGCGGAGCAACTGGTTTGGGATGCTGAGCACAATCCTCGGAATGTGGGAGTCTCTCACAACGTACTCGCACGTGTCACGCGAGATGGGCAATCGACTGTGGTGGAAGAGATTACGCATGTTCAAAGTGTCGACTTGGTCGCCGATCCTGCCGCGACGCTGGGTTTGTACGAGTACGATCAAGAAGGGCTCAAGTGGAATGAGCTTACTTTGGAGCATCTGCAGAATTGTCGCCCAGATTTACTCGAGGAGCACAGTCGTCAAAGTGCTGAGAGCCTGCGTGAAAAGTTGCAAGAGTCGGAAGTTCGATGTGCGGGGCTCGCCCGACAGAGGAAGACGCTGGAGTTGCTCTGTGAGCATGGGCTTCGCTTACCAAAGCACCGGGAAGGTAATGGCAACAGGAGTGCTGCGGGGCCTCAAACGGTAAGCCGGGCTTTCTATGAGATGTTGCTCGCAATCGAAGACGATTCGCAACTCGAACAGCTAGTGTTGGAGCGGGTTGAACTTCTTGAGACGGCTGGTACATCCTCGAAACTAAACTCGCCCAGGATTCCTCGCTCCGTCGATCAAATTGCTCTGCAATCTCAGCCTTCCAATGAGCCGGAAGGTGCTTCAGCGTTTGCCAAGGCTATTCAGCGTGTTGGCTCCCTCAACTAAACAAAGCCGATTGTCTATTTGCACACCCTAAATTCAGGAGAAGAAATTCATGGCAAGTTCTATGCGTTGGCGTTACGGAGAGACGAATCCGATCCTCATGCCGGTTTCGAGTTCAGCGGGAATCGAAATTGGCGATCTGGTCGTACTCGATAGTGGGACGGCAAAGCCGGCCTCGGGTCTGACTGACCAGGGAACACCGGCAGCAAATCAAGAATTATTGCACGACCAGTTTCTTGGCGTCGCGATGCAGGCCTCACCAGCGGAATCATCGGGTTCCATTCGAGTCGCCACGAGTGGCGTGTTTGAGTTCGAGTGCAGCTCGTCAACATTTGAGATTGGCGACTTCATCGGCGGTGCCGAAGAAGCTTTGGGAACGGAGCTGGAAGACCAGATTGTAGAAGGGGTCGCTTCTGCGAACCTCGCCATTGGACGGTGCGTGAAGCGGGTTCCAACTGCCAGCACGAGTGTGTTTGTCGATGTCGTCAGCACAGTGGTCCGCGGAGGTCCGCAGGCGGCCGCCTAATTTCGAAGAGTGATGAGGCAGAGAGCCAGAATCAGACTACCCGCAAAACAGGAGAAGAATCTGTGACTTTGAACTATCGAGAACTTAAGAGGCGTTACGATCTGGACGGAGCCGGAAACACGGTTCGGCATCTTTCCGAATCGCTCAGTGAAGGGCATCTGAAACCAGAAGATTTTAGCATCCGCGATTTGGCGGAGGCACTCGTCCCCGAAGGCCGTCATTGGGTGCGGATGCTCGATCCCCGGAGCAGCGGTTCAGTAAGCTTGACGGAGTCGTCCGACGGAATCGATGTCACCGCATTTCTAAACATCGCAGGCCAGGTGATCTATTCGAAAATCTTGGACTCCTATTCCCAGGAAGCCTTCGTTGCATCAAAACTTGTTCAAACGATTCCGACACGATTCGATGGAGAAAAGATCCCGGGAGTCAATCGCATTGAGGATCGAATCGACGAAGTAGGGAACGGAATGCCCTATCCTCATCTCGGATTCGGCGAAGACTACATCGAAACGCCGTCAACTGCCAAGCATGGTTTTATTGTCCCGGTGACGAAAGAAGCGATTTTCTTCGACAGGACTAACTTAATCTTGTCGCGTGCCGCTGAGGTAGGCGAGGTGTTGGGGCTCAACAAAGAGAAGCGGTTACTCGATACCGTGATGGGTATTACCAACTCTTTCAACCAGAACGGGGCAAACTTCAATACGTTCTCTGCCGCTGGCAGTTGGGCGAATCTGCTGGCGTCGAACGAGTTAGTAGACTGGACCAATGTCGATGCTGCTGAGCAGTTGTTTGCCGAAATGAGCGATCCAGCGACCGGCGAACCCGTTCTCGTTAGCGGGACAAGCGTGTTGGTGATGCCAGCCTATCGCCATGCCGCTCATCGCGTGTTCAACGCCACGGAGATTGCATACGTGGGATCGGGCCTGCCGACCACGACGACCGCTACCAATCCCTTGGGCAACTATCGAGTGGAGCAAAGTCGCCTTGCTTACCGGCGGCTCGTGAACTCGGGCGTTGCTGCCGCCGATGCGAAGAAGTACTGGTTTATCGGCGACTTCTCGAAGGCGTTCGCCTACATGGAGAATTGGCCAATTACGGTGACGCAAGCACCCATCAATAGTGAAGCCGATTTCAATAATGATATCGTGCTTCGCTTCAAGGCGAGCGAACGTGGGGCTCCAGCGGTTCTCAACCCTCGGTATGTCGTCAAGTGCACTGGCTAGCACTTCCAGAGTGAATGGCCAGTCAGCAATGCACTGGTGGCTGGCCATTCACAAATATTTCTCCATGCCAACAAACGAATCGAAGGGAGTGTAGAGCAAATGGCAAGCGGTGATTCTTTGATGACTGCCGACGCATTGTCCAATCGACCGCCAAGTGCCGACTTTGCCACGGTCGACATGCGAGGCGACTTTGTGGTGCTGGACTTTGATGACTCCACGGAAGAGCAAGCTCAATTTCAAGCGGTTGTCCCAAGCCACTTTGCGGGCGGTGAGATCGAAGCCCTTTTGACTTGGACAACCAGTTCGGCTGTAACGGGCAACTGCAAATTCGAGGTTGAACTCGTGCATTTTGCCGCTGGAGATAACCTCGATTCTCCTCCAACGGCGAGTGGAAGCAGCCAAGTAACCACCGCAGCCCCTGCAACTAGCGGAGACATCGTTGTTGCCGTGAGCGATTCCATCGCGGTCACGGGGCTAGCCGCAGGCGATGTTCTGCAGGTGCTAGTGAATCGCCAGGCGGCCGATGTGGCTGACACGTTGGTGGGAGACGTGGAACTCATTTCCTTAGAATTGCGTGAGGCATAACCAACGATGGCTTTGGCAATAGGATCGAGCAATCTAGTAGACCTTGGTTCGCTATCTGTGACGGACTATCCGTTTACCTTGACGGGTTGGTTCCGCGTTCCAAGCAGTTCTACGTTGATGACCTTGATGCGTGTCAGCAACACGACGACGGGATCGTATCACGGATTGAACTACGAGGGACATAATGCGAATCAAGTGGTTGCGATATCTAGAGTTTCCAGTACCAGTGCGGCACGGTCGACTGCGCCGATGTCTGCGAATCAATGGCATCAAGTGACGGGAGTCTTTGAATCGGCGACTGCCAGGCGTGTCTATTTGGACGGTGGGAACCAAACCGAAGTGAATCACGAAAGACTCTTTGATGGCGTCAATGATTTCAGCTTGGGGAACCTTGCCACAAGCACCGCAGTCGATGCTGCGGAAGTTGCGTTATTGGATATCGCTCTGCAAGACGGTGACATCCAGGCGTTGGCAGCCGGGATTTCTCCGCTAATGATCTCCGATCTAAGCAACTTACTCTGTTACCACAACTGCGTACGCCGGTTGAACCATCCCGGTTGGGGACCAGTTGCGACGAGTTCCGGAGGGACAATCGCGACCGAACACCCTCGGGTGCTCATGCCGCGTGGAGGCCAGGCCGTCATTCAGCCTTGCCGTTTCTCGGGGCCCTACACAGTCGAGCAGGAGGGCTTGCAAACAGATGGAGCCGAGCGTGCGGAGGTCAATCTCTCAGGAATCGAAAATGTTGGGGCCGAAGCGTTTGCGGCGTGACGTGTTAGCGGCGAGTTGCCTTTGCCAGGGGCCTGTTGTGATTGACCACTTCAATTGGAAGGAGCGAGTAAATGCCGATAGCGGCTGATTTCAAATCAAAAGTGTTTCGAAATGGTTCTGCCGTTCTCATGGCTCGGGTCGTCAACGCGTCGGGGCAGTATTTGAACCAGGCATCTGTTTCGTCAATCGAATACAGCATCTACGAACTAACGACCAACGACCCCTCTGGCTTGAGTGCCGTCACGGGTCACGATGCGGTCTCGTTGACGGTTAGTGACGTGGTGTTCGACAGCTTGCAAACCGACGACACCTGGACGGTAGATAGCGATGGGTACAACTTCCGGCACGAAATCTATGTCTCTACGAACGAAGCATTTCCTGACGCCGGCAAGGTCTATCAAGTTCGTTATGAACTAACGCCCGTTACAGGGCAGAAAACCATTTTCCGTTTCCAATTGAGGTGTATCTAACCATGTCGAGCGAAACCGAGCAGATTTCCACAATTCGAGCTCAGACGCTGACGCAGCTCGAAGAGCTACGAGCCAGTCCCAAACCTACTTATTCGATTGATGGCCAAAGTGTTGCCTGGGTTGACTATGTCGAGTCGCTACAGCGCACCGTCGATTGGTGCGATCGCAAGTTGCTTGATTGCGATCCTTTTGAAATTAGGTCGGAAGGAACTACCGGATGAGCATTGAGTTTGATCCTAGCCAAGATTTTGTAACTTCGGTAGATGGTTTGGAAACCGTGTCCCTGCGTAAGCGCGAGTCAGGATCGCTCGTGGCCGGTCTTACCTCGCTGCGTCGAGAGCAGATTTCGAGTGAAGCTGAGCCGAGTGGTGGTACGAGTGTTCAATCGGATGCCGTGTGGTATTTGGAATTGCCGGATGCTGGAACACGGTTGGAACTGGGGGACATCATCATCGATGCCGACGATTCTCAGTGGACTGTGTTGGCAGTGGACCAGCATTCGCTGCTAGGCCGATTGAAGTGCGAAACGCGGGAACTGCGCGTTGCCTTGGGCTGCGACGATTCTGTAGACGTACAGCGGGCCGTTTGGCAAGACTTGGGCCAGGGGCCTGAGATCACTAGTTGGGACGATGTCTATACTGCGATGCCAGTGCGAATTCAGCCGGATGAAACTACGGTGAGCGACACCTCCAATGCTCCCACCGCTATCGAGCGGTTTACAATTGTCATGGGAGAGCAGTTTCCTGTGGAGTCGGACGATCGCTTCGTCGGTTCCGATGGCGCAATCTATCGGTTGGAATCGATCGAGCAGGCAGCGCGGATCGACAAGTTACCCATCGCCAAAGTAGTGCGCGTTTCTACGTGAGATGGCTGACATCTGTCACGCGATGATAGAGCATGGCGACAAACTCGCGCAGGTGATCGGCTTCGCCGCTTTCTAGAATCACAGCTATCTGGCTCATCAATTGACGACGCGAATTAATCGCCTCGGCCGAGGTGAGGACGCCCTCTTCGGTCAGTTCGCCTCCCACCGCCATGCGGCTGAATAGTTCTTCAAACTCGGCGGGGGTCCAGTCTGCGAACCGCTGGGGATCGGCATCGATTGCCGCCGAAACAGCGGGATTGGTAGCCCGGTCGAAGGAAGCTCGATGGGTGTGCGATAGATCCTGAAATAGCTCGTCTGCCTCAACTCCCAGGCCTGTGGCTAGTTTGTGGAGCGTACGGGCATGGGGTCGTGTGACGCCTTGCAGAATGCTGCGCACGGTCCTTTCGTCGAGATCCGAGGCCTCGACTACGTCTTGCAGTGTCAGATTCAGTCGGGCCATGAGCCGTCGCACGTTGGCCCCATGCAATGTTCGCAGATCATGGGTCAACACGGGGATTGCGGGCATAATGATGGCGGGGAGGGTTTACTGCTAAATAGTGAGAATATATACAGACGTACACTATTTGGGTAAAGTAGTCAAGGGCGGGGCATTGCTATGTAGCAGTGGGTCGGGAAAAATCGGGGATTACCCGAAGAATCCTGCCTAGAACAGTGCCGCTGTGATCGCTCCCAATTCCTCCACCGAACGCTACTGCATAGTGGGTGCGGGTACGTCTGGGCTGGCAGTGGCTAAGAATTTTCTCCAGGCAGGAATTCCTTTTGATTGCCTGGAACGCGAGGATGACCTCGGCGGGAATTGGAATTTCGGAAAACCTCATAGCAGCGTCTACGCTTCGACCCATCTCATCTCTTCGAAGCGACTGACTGAGTACCCCGACTTTCCGATGCCGACGGACTATCCGGAATTCCCCAGCCACGAGCAGGTGCTTGAGTATCTGCACAGTTACGCACGCGAGTTTAAGCTTTACGAACACATTGAATTCGGTGTCGCGGTCGACCGCATGGAACCAGTCACTGGCGGCTGGCAAGTGACCCTAACCGATGGTTGTCAGCGTAGCTATCGGGGTGTCATCATCGCCAACGGCCACAACTGGCACCCAAATCGTCCGGAGTACCCCGGTGAGTTCACGGGTGATGTGTTGCACTCTGGGGAATACAAAACGCCAGACGTCATGCAGGGCAAGCGGGTGCTGGTGGTGGGCGGTGGCAACAGTGGTTGCGACATCGCGGTGGACGCGGCAGTTCATGCTGAGGAGGCACTCATCAGCTTGCGGCGTGGCTATCACGTGCTCCCCAAGTTTTTCAAAGGGATGCCCATCGATCAATTCAACGAACGTTGGCTGCGCTGGCGGATGCCGTTATGGCTGCGTCGATTTGGGGCTCGGATGGTTGTGCGATGGACACTGGGCAGTGCCGAACAAGTTGGGCTACCCAAGCCGGATCATAAGCTGTTCGAGAGCCATCCGATCATCAATTCGCAAATGCACTATTATCTCGGCCATGGCGATTTGGCGGCACGCCCCGACATTGAGCGTTTCGAAGGACAGACGGTCAAGTTTGTCGATGGTACTGAGGCCGAAGTCGATTTGATTGTGTTTGCCACCGGTTTTCAAATCAGTTTTCCGTTTATCGACCAGAAGCACCTAAACTGGAGCGACGGCAAGCCGCAATTGTTTCTCAATGTGTTTCATCCGGAGCGGGACGATCTATTCTGTGCCGGGCTGATTCAACCAGACAGTGGACAATGGGGGTTGGTTGACTATCAGGCCCAGCTCATCACGCGCTATCTGCAGTCACTCGACCAGCCCGCCCAGGATTTCAAATGGTTTCAGGAGTTGAAACGGAAAAATGGCGAAACCACAAGCGGCGGCATTCGCTATCTCGATACCTCGCGTCACTTGCTAGAAGTGGAGCACTACAGTTACCGACGGCGCTTGCGGAGTCTTATTGTTCGGTTTGAAGGGGATTCAACGCAGAGTGCGCGGAGAAGCAGAGGGTCGCGGAGAATTTCAAAATAAGAATGAGAGTTTGTTAGACAGGATGACGGGATTGGCAGGATCCACAAGATAATTCTCAGAAGTTATCTTTGGAGCAATCTCAAACCAAAATAGATAAATTCATATCCACGGCAAACCAGTCAGTCGATGTTGTAGTAGTTTAACTTCTCCGCGGCCCTCTGCTTCTCCGTGTGCTCTGCGTTGACAAAGACTCAATCACCCTCGGGCTCTTTCGTCCGTTCCACGTATTCCTGCGTGCGGGTATCGACGCGGAGCCAGTCGCCGTTGTTGATGAAGGCGGGGGCGAGGATTTCGGCGCCCGTCTCTAGTTGGACAGGCTTGGTGACGTTTGTGGCCGTGTTGCCTTTGACGGCAGGCTCGCAGTAGGTCACTTGGAGAATGACGTGGTTGGGTAGTGTGACGCCAATCGGGTTGTTGTTGTAGATGACGAGTTGGCAGTCCATGCCTTCTTTCAGAAAACCGGCGCCGTCGCCAACCTGCTCGGCGGAGAGCTCGTATTGCTCGTAATCGGAATTGTTCATGAAGACGAAGCCCTCGCCCTGACGGTAGAGGTACTGGGCGGTGAACTCCGAGACGTCGGCCGCTTCCAGGGTTTGGCCGGCGCGGTAAGTGCGGTCGGTGACGGTGCCGCGAATGAGATTTTTCAATTTGCACTCGTAGAGCGCAGTTCCTTTGCCGGGCTTGCGGAAGTTCATCTCGATCATTTGGTATGGTACGCCATCGATCTGAATCTTCAGCCCCTTCTTAAATTCGTTGGTACTATATGTTGCCACTGGTGATCTTTCCGTAAGACTGTGCGTATGAGTGGGGTTTGTTTAGAATATCAAAATGAGCATTTTAGCGAGTAATGGGAGTGTTGTCGGCGCCGAATCTGTGCAGGCGTCAATGCCTTGGCAGAACGAGCTAAAAGCCGCCGTGCGGGATGCCCCGACTCTGTGCCGGTTACTGGAACTGCCGCCGGAATTGGCTGGGGCTGGCGCGGGTGGGGCCGCAGATTTTCCCGTTTTTGTGCCGCCCTCGTACCTGGCCCGAATACAGGTGGGCGATCCAAATGATCCTCTGTTGCGACAGGTGCTGCCGCTGGCTAGCGAATCGAATCCGGAGCTAGACTATGTCTCCGATCCGGTAGGCGATGCGGAGGCTCAACTCGAAGCCGGTGTGCTGAAGAAGTACGCTAGCCGCGCTTTGCTCGTTACAACTGGCGCGTGCGCAGTGCATTGTCGTTATTGCTTCCGACGACATTTTCCCTATCACGACATTCCTCATAGCGACACGGCCTGGGATAGTGCATTGCAGGCCATTGCCGATGACGACACCATCCACGAAGTGATCCTCAGTGGTGGCGATCCGCTGATGTTGGTCGACGAGAAGCTGTCGCGATTGGTTGCATGCATCGAAGCCATTGAGCATGTTCGTCTGTTGCGTGTCCATACCCGATTGCCGATTGTTGTTCCTGCGCGTGTGACTGAGGAGATGATGGCCTGGCTGACGCAGTCGCGGCTCAAGCCGATTGTGGTGGTTCATGCGAATCATGCTCAGGAGCTTGACGGCCAGGTTGCCAGTGCGCTCGGGCGTCTCCGCGCTGCGGGGGTCATGTTGCTCAATCAAGCGGTACTGTTACGTGGTGTGAACGACTCCGTAGAAACGCAAGCGGAGTTGAGCCGACGGCTCATAGAAATTGATGTGTTGCCTTACTATCTACATCAGTTGGACCGGGTGACGGGCGCCGCACATTTTGAGGTTCCTCTGAGCGAAGGGAAACGAATCGTACAGCAACTGCGTAGCGAACTGCCGGGCTACATGGTGCCGCGATATGTGCAAGAACTGCCCGGCGAGGCGAGCAAGACCATTGTCAGTTAGCATCTACCACACTGCCGAGCTTGAAAAGCTACATCGCGAATTGAAAATCGATCCGCAGCGCATTAAGCAATTGCGGGCGGCGCTGCTCAAGCGATTTCAGCAAGACGAAGTGGCCCTGGCGGATTTTCCCGCGGCTGAGCGACTTGCCTTGCATCCTTTGGAGCTCCATTCTCAAGTCGACTCGGAATTGGATGGCGCTAGTAAGCTGCTGTTCCGCACCGGGCAGGGGTTGCTTATCGAGTCGGTGATTCTTCGTATCGCGACCGGCCGCACGACGCTGTGTGTTTCGAGTCAGGTGGGTTGCGCTGCGGCATGCGAGTTTTGTGCAACTGGCAAAATGGGCATTGCTCAGAATCTTTCCGCGCCGGAAATCGCCGATCAAGTTTTGCAAGCTGGGCAGCTACTGGCTGAGGAACAACGCCGTGTGCGGAATATTGTCTTCATGGGCATGGGCGAACCGTTCCACAACGAAGAAAATTTGTACGAAGCTCTTGAGTTGCTGACGGCTGCAGAGATGTTTCACCATTCGCCCGCGAAAATCTTGGTTTCCACGGTTGGGATACCTGAGGCAATGATTCGCTGCGTGCGCCGCTTTCCCGAGGTTAACCTGGCACTGAGTTTACACAGCGTGAATCAAACAACGCGGGAGCGATTGATTCCCCTTGCCAGGCAATATCAATTATCAGAACTGCGGTCGGCGTTAGTTCAGCTCAACAAGTTGCAAGGCAAGCCGGTAATGATCGAGTATCTCATGTTGGCGGGGATGAACGACACTTTGGAGGATGCTCGGGAGCTTGCCGCTTGGCTCCGAGGTCTCGATGTCCACGTGAATCTGATTCCTTACAATCCGATCGAGGATGCCCCGGAACTGGTGGGCAGCGATCGAGAGGTGCGCGACGCGTTTGCTGGGGTGCTGAAGCAGGACGGCCTGAGTACGACGATTCGCTATTCGCTGGGGGCGGATATTGCAGCGGCTTGTGGGCAACTGGTGCGACAGGAGAACCGGCGTCTGCGTGCGGCGCAGCAAGTGACTGATTTTGCTGTGTAATTGCTGTTCATTCGCGTGATGTCCACTTAGAATCGAATTGAAGCCATGAACTCTGTATTGAATTGCAGGCGGGTTATGAATTGCTCCTCGAAGTGTATTGCCACTGTTTTAGCTGTTGTGTGTTTGCTGTTCGCTCTTCCTGGATGGGCAGCGCCGGTGGCCGTCACGAATCCGGGCTTTGAAGACATCACCGGTGAAAATGTTGTCAATGAGTTCACGTTCGGCGAGCTCAACGGCTGGGATCTGTACGACCCCAATGACGTGACAAGCCAGGGAGATGGGCCCACCTATTTCATCGGAACGTTGACTCCGTTTGAACCAGATCCCATCGGGAATCCCGGAGTGTTTGCTAACTTTCCAGCAGGTGCACCAGAAGGTCAGCGAGTCGGCATTGCATTTAATTTCGATGGCAGCGAGGGACATGAGTATGGGTTCTATCAAGAACTAGCTGCAACGCTTCAGCCTTACACCACTTATACGCTTGAAGTTGGCATTGGTAACATTGATTCCGCCACAGCCATGAGCGGACAGTTTTTTCCACTAGAAGGCTTCACGGGATACCGTGTGGAACTGCAAGCGGGGGGCATGATGCTCGAAGAAGATGACAATACACTTGCTGGTTTGATCCCTGATGGTGAATTCGCTACCAGTACAGTGACATTCACCACGGGAGCAAGCCATCCCCAGATGAACGAATCGCTGGGCATCTTGCTCGTCCATCTCAATGAAGAGGATCCCAACTATACGAATTCAGATCAGGAAGTCGACTTCGACGACGTGCGACTCGATGCCAGTCCCGCGATTGATGGAGACTTCGACTTTAGTGGCAACGTGGACGGACTAGATTTTCTCGAGTGGCAAAGTGGGTTTCCGTCGCTCTACACTACGGGCGATCTTGCTTTGTGGGAAAACAACTACGGCTTTGTATCAAACTTCGCCGCTGACCAGGTGGTCCCCGAGCCATCGACTTTTGCGATATTTCTATCTTTGGTCGTCGCATTGCAACTACGCACAAAAAAAGGGCGACCGGTGGGGGACCGGTCGCCCAAGCTTCACACGTGCGGAACTGGGGGGAGTCGTGTTCCGCCACTCTCACTAGGTCGTAGTGCTCTATGATGCTGTGTGAAGCGACCTCTTTCTTCTCACGATGATTCCACCGAGGGAAAGCATCGCGAGTGTGACCGTCGAAGGTTCTGGTAACTGCGAGATCGTAATTGTGGCTACGAGTTCTCCAGGTGCAATGAAATCGGTGATGGTGAGCCCTGAAGGTGTTCCCGTATTCAAGAACTCGTTCAAGTCGCCGGCCGGTCCAATGCCGTCAGTCGTGTCGGTGGGGCTGCCTCCCTCGGTGGAAAATGCTGCTCCCATCGCATTGTTTTCTTCCGTTCCCGCATCGAGCAGATCGTTTCCAAAAATCTGAATCGTAAACGTTCCGGAAGGATCATTAATGTCACCGCCAGGGGTGAACACCTGATACTGCGTGGGACTCTCGTTGCCGATGAATGTGTCGTTGGAAGGAATGATCATCGAAGCAAAGCTGAAGAACTGATAGTTGCTGGGATTGATGGGCGTAATGTAAGCCGTGCCAGTTTCGCCGGGCTCGATCACTGGAGCTCCGCCGAATCCACCGGGGGCAAACACCGCACCTTGCCGATTCCCAGGTTGGCCGGCGGCATCGAACTCAGAGGTGAGTACTGCGACATCGCCATCTTCGGCAATCAGTTCCAATCCAGGCGACGGTGCGGCGCCCGTGTTGAATAGATCGAAGCCACCATTCTGGAATGCAAACCAAAGCGGCGTGAGCGTGAAATCGGAATTGCCTTCGTTAGTGACGGTGACCTGGATATCGGTGGGAGTGGAAGGGACGTCGGTCGACGCCAATTGTGCGTTGGCGTTAGCGGATAGGACTGCCAGCGTAAGGACGGTAGCGATTAGGTTGGTTCGTAACATAAGTGGGTGCTCCTCAGGGTGTGGTGGGCGCGTACATTTCGCGCAGAAAATAAAGGTGATTTTGAAAAAGGGTCGGACTAGTTCGTCTGGTCGAGCGTCGTCAGCGTGGGTTGAGCCCAGGCCAAGATGTATTGTTCCAGGACGATTAGAATAGTTGTTTAGGTATCACTAGCTCTCGAAGAAAGTTCCGTGTTCCGGCCCCGAACTGTAGTCAGCATGAGTGACTATTTGGGTGCGATTGAACTGTTAGTCGTGGTTGAGAGCGAACGACTACAAGAAATCTGAGAAAAAATGAGAGTGGTCCTGCTAGCTGCGTTGGACTAGCTGTTTTTCTCTTCTGAGCTGGAAATGGCAGCGGCGATACGATCGCGGGCCTCCGCCGGCAATTCTCCGGCCGGTGCTGCGGTGGTGCGGGCAGCGGAGTGAATGAGTTCAAGTTGCTTGGCTAGTCGTCGACAGTATTTGCAGCTCAGCTGATGGAGTTTGAGGGCCCAGCGCTCGACGGCGGTGAGATCGCGCTCGAAACTGTCGGAAACCAAGTGTGTAGCGTGATCGCATTTAAGCGTCAGCAACATCACTATGGCACGCCAAACAGACATCCAGTTATTCCTCAAACCACTTGATTTCTAGGCATCGACGCACCGCAAGCCGAGCTCGATGTAATCGGACCGATAGATTAGTCGGTGTAATATCCAAACGCTTACAAGCCTCTTCGGTTTCGAGTCCGTCAATCACACTGGAGGAGAACGCCTCGGCCAGCGGTTCACTTAGGTTTTGCAGGCATCCATGGACAGCTTCCAGAAACTCCTGGTTCTGCAGTAATTGCTCGGCATCGTACCGCCAATCGCCTAAATGCTTGATACTGCCGTGCTCGGAAAAGTAGTCTTCATAGGCAAACTCTTTGCCACGGCGGCCGCGCTGACGATAGTGATCGATAATTTTGCGTCGCAGAATACTGAACAACCAAGTTTCGATGGTCGACTGCTCGGCAAAATTTGCAAACCCTTTGAGCCCGGCTAGCAGCGTTTCTTGCACCAAATCTTCGGCCAACGCACGATCACCGCCAACGCGACTCAGCGCGTAGGCGTACAGTTTGTCTCCGTAATCGCGAAGCCAAAGTTGAGCAAAAGACTGCGCAGTTTCTGGCACAGGTGCATCCTCTCGAGGTTCCCCAACCCAGCTCAATACTCGATTCTAGCTCGCAGAGGGGGGAGCAACAAGTTTTAGCCGGAGTTGGTGGGGTTTGACAATTAGAAATGACAGGCCTATAACAGCTTTCGCATTGAACGTGCGTTGGTGGTCGGTCGAAAGATTGCTCTTCGACCGACGAAACAGGGAACTCCGGTGCGAATCCGGGACGGCCCCGCCGCTGTGACCAAACGACTTCAAGCAAGGCATTTCTTCAGCCATTGGCCGCCTCGGCGACCGAGAAGGCATTGCCAGGCTTGAGTTTGGGAGTCAGAAGACCTACCAACGCTTGGTATGAAGTTTTCTCGCGGGTAGAAAGCTTCGTAATGAGTCTTTTTTTCGATTGGTTGCCTCAGGACTGGTTTATCAGGTCTTTGCTCGGCCGTGCTGGACGGGCACGCTGTTACTTGAGCTGTGGCAATCGAATCGGGAATGATGAAAGGCGGAGGCGCTGGTGGCACCGCAAGGTGCAGCGCGTTTGGCATGAATCGATTTCGGGTCGGTAGCTCTAGAGATGGTTTTACCCTGGTCGAATTGCTAGTGGTCGTCGCCATTGTTGGCGCGCTTATCTCTCTGCTGCTTCCCGCTGTTCAGGCGGCAAGAGAGTCTGCACGACGCGTGAAGTGCCAGAACAATCTCAAGCAATTGGGACTTGCACTGATTGCGTATCACGATGTGCACGAAGCGTATCCGGTCGGCTGCTTAGAATGGCGTCCCTGGGGAGGAAGGGACCAACGGCAACTGGCCTGGTCTGCCTATTTGCTCCCTCATCTCGAACAGCAATCGCTTTACAATCGCCTCGATTTGAGCAAACCGTTCGACCATCCTGTGAACGAAGAGCCTGCTTCCTCGATGGTCGCCGTTTACCTCTGCCCCAGCGCGGAGTTGGACGAGGTAAGCCGCGGTCCGACCCACTACGCCGGTATCAATGGCGAGAACACCGTCACACCTAACTATCCTCAACGAGGTGTCTTGCTAGTTGATCGGGAAGTCAGTGTCTCTGAAATCACAGACGGAACCGTTTCGACATTGATCGTGGCAGAGGATTCTCGCTTTGCCGACGGACAATGGATCAACGGACGCAACATTCTGACTCAGGCCTACGAAATCAACTCGAAAAAGGCGAATCCCAAAACCGAAAACGACATCCGCAGCGAACACCCGGGTGGTGCGCAAGGGCTGACTTGCAGCGGTTCGGTTCATTTTCTTTCTGACGATCTCGACTTGAAAGTGCTTGCCGCTCTCTGCTCCCGCGCCGGGGGCGAGGCAATTGGAGGGTGGGAATGAAAAAGCATGCCCTCAGTCTCACGATTGCGGTTTTGCTGATGCTGGGGGCCAGCTTTGCCCAGGCCGTGACCGTCACCATCGATTTCGAAGAGTTGCCGCTCGTTGGCGAAGACTTCTACAACGGCTCCGACGAAGAAGGCGGATTCACCAGTTATGGCACGATGTTCAACAATCTGTACACCGATTTTGGTAGTGGCTGTTGCTGGAACGGCTGGGCTTATTCGCAAACGACCGATCCCAATACACCGGGACCGGGCAATCAATATAGCGCATACGCGGGTGGCGGTGCGAACGGGTCGGCCAAGTATGGCGTGGCTTTCAGTGGCCTCGATGCCGGCGGAGGCATTGTGCCCGAGATCTCCCTTCCTGCAGGTGCCGAACCGGCAAGCGTGCTAATCACCAATACCACCTACTCAGCTTTGAGCATGTTGCACGGCGATACTTTTGCGAAGAAATTTGGCGGTCTGTCGGGGAACGACCCCGATTGGTTTCTGCTCACGGTCGAAGGTTATAACGATGCCAACAACTTTGTAGGCAGTGTCCCGTTTTATCTGGCGGATTACCGCTTTACCGATCCGAACGAGGATTACCTGCTCGAGGACTGGACCGAAGTGGATCTCGCAGCACTGTCAGGCTTAGGCGTTTCCCGGCTCGATTTCCGTCTCAGTTCCAGCGATACGCATCCTTCTTTTGGAATGAACACGCCCGCGTATGTCGCCATCGACGATTTGGTACTGGAGGTCGCTGCTACGTCTGGGGACTTCGATCTCAACGGTATTGTTGATTCGCAAGATCTTAACATCTGGCAAACGCATTATGGTACGACGTCCGGCGCAACATTCACCTCCGGAGATGCCGATGAAGATGGCTATGTTGGCGGACTCGATTTTTTGCTCTGGCAACAGGGTGTTGCTCTGCCCGTCGGAACTTTGAACGTAGTCCCCGAACCTGCAGGTTTCTTCCTGGCGAGTAGCTGGCTGATACTGGCGGGTGGAAGATTTAGAAGAACATCCCCTTGAATTTCAACACCCATAGATAGGACAAGCAAATGAAACGTTTCCGAATGACATCGCTTTTGGCATTTCTCCTTCCCGTCGCAGTTTCTCAAGCAGGGCCGTTTGATTCCCACCTCGATGCTGGCGTCGACCCCGCCAGCATTGCCGCTTGGGCCACGACGGTCGTCGATTACTCGCCCACGAGCGAAGTTGATTTGGGGTCGTTCGGAGACGCCTCTGAAGGCCTGGGCGCAGCGGATGGTGTAATCGTCTCGCTAGGTGATCTTGCCGATCCCACAGGGGGAGGGGAGGGCCCGGGTTCGATTACAGTGGGCTTCCAAGCCACGATCGTCGATGGCCCCGGTGCTGACTTCGCTGTGTTCGAAAACGCTTTTGATTTTACGTTTGATCCCAACGTCAATCCGGACATCGTCTTTGCGGAGTTGGCCTTTGTCGAAGTATCTTCGAACGGAACAGATTTCGCGCGCTTTCCAGCGACCTCGCTCAACATCGAACCCGATCCCAATAATCCCGATCCAGATAGAGACTTGCACGTCCCCTTTGGGCGAGATTTCGCAGGCGCAAACACAACCAACATCGAGAATCTTGCCGGAGTCAATCTGACTTTGACTGGAACGCCATTCGACCTCAGCGAGTTGGCCAGCGATCCGTTGGTCACGGGTGGCTCGGTGGATCTGAATGCGATTCAATTCGTTCGACTGGTCGATATTCCGGGAGATGGCTCGGTCGTAGATTCGCTGGGTAATCCTATTCTCGACACGTGGCACACGACCGGCTCCGGTGGCATGGATCTCGATGCTGTGGGAGCGATCAACAAGGTTCCTGAGCCGAACGCCTTGATTCTGTCGGCAACTTTTTTCACTATGTTCCTCAACCGCAGAGGTCGGTGGCGTAAGATGATCAGTTGAAGGTTCCAACTCGGTCCGACTCAGGAGTGACTCTATGAACGGTTTGGCAACCCGCCAACAATGTGCGGTTTCATTCGCGTTCCTGTGCGTGATAGTTACTAGTCTGCTCAACGGCTCATGCATTGCCTTGAGTCAAGAGGTAGGCGTCACGAAAGAGCAGCAGGCCTCGCCGTCGGAACAACGCCAGGCCGAGCAACAAGATTTTCGCGATGATCAATTTGGGATCTTTATTCACTGGGGAGTTTACAGTGGACTGGAGCGCGGTGAATGGGTGATGCACAACGAAAAGATGACCGTCGACCAGTACAAGAAGTATGCAAAACAGTTTAACCCAGTAAAGTACGATCCGGCCGAATGGGTATCTCTGTTTAAGCGTGCTGGTGCCAAGTATGTAACCATCACCAGTAAGCACCACGATGGCTTTGCACTTTGGGACTCGGACGTTACCGATTGGAACGTCGTGGACGCAACTCCCTATGGCCAAGATTTACTCAAGCCATTGGCTAAGGAGTGTGAGAAGCAAGGTTTGAAGCTGTTCTTCTATCACTCTCATCTCGACTGGACACATCCCGACTACTATCCGCGAGGGAAAACAGGACGGCACTCGGGGCGTCCCAAGTCGGGTGACTTTTCCAAGTACCTGGATTTCATGGATGCTCAGCTCACCGAGTTACTCGGCGGAGAGTATGGCAAAATTGCAGGGATTTGGTTCGATGGTTGGTGGGACCAGAAATCAAAGAAACTCCCGGAGAACAAAGAGAACCAGGGCAACTTTGACCCCAAGGAGACACAGATTGATTGGCGGCTCGGGCAAACTTACGGCCTGATTCATCGACTGCAACCGACATGCCTGATTGGGAACAATCATCATGTGGCACCTTTCCCTGGGGAAGACTTTCAGATGTTCGAACGCGATTTGCCGGGGCAGAACACGACCGGATTCAGTGAGGATTCTGTCATAGGCAGTCTGCCCTTGGAAACTTGCGATACGATCAATGGTTCGTGGGGCTACAATGTCCATGACAAAAAGTTCAAGACGCCAAAGCAATTAGTTCACTACCTGGTTCGAGCCGCAGGCCAGAATGCGAATCTCTTGCTTAACGTGGGCCCTCGCCCGGACGGAACTATTCAGGAGGAATTTGCCGAGCGATTAGAAGCTATTGGGAAATGGCTCGATCAGTTTGGGAAGACAGTTTATGCGAGCGAAGCAGGCCCTTGTCCGCCTCAAGACTGGGGGGTGACCACCAAGAGCGGCGGCACAATCTATCTTCACCTGCTTGATCCGCCACCACCCAACGACGAGGGATGGATCGAATTGCCAGGAACCGGCAAACTCCAGGCTGAGTCGCTACGACATTTTGATTCCGGCGAATCGGTAGAGTTTGAAAAAGTACCCTCAGGTAATTTCAATATTCTCCTGCCAAAAGGTGATCAACATCCGATCGACACGATCTTAGTCGTTGATAGCTAGTTCTGATTAATTAGTTTCCAGAGAACCAGTACTTGGTCGAAATCATGGCGGAGCCGAAGAGTTCAGGTACTAATCGCAACACCGCCGCTACCCTAGAACATAATGCGCGGGCGTGGGATCAATTGGCTCGCCAACAAGCTGCCTTAGCTCAGCCTGTGCGAGACGAAGATTTAAGAGAACCGCTCAAGACAGTCGATCCGCTTGGGTGGCTGGGAAACTCTATCGCCGGTTCGGACGTTCTTTGCTTAGCTGCCGGAGGTGGAAAGCATAGTATCTTGTACGCAGCGTGTGGTGCCCGTGTGACGGTCGTTGACATTAGTGCGGGAATGCTTGCGCTGGATCGTACCGTCGCGGAAGTGCGTGGGTACGATATCCGAGTCATTCAGGGCTCGATGGACAATCTAAGTATGTTCTCACCGGCGAGTTTCGACGTGGTGATTCACCCGGTGAGCACATGCTATGTCCCCGATGTTGATCCCGTGTTTTGCCAGGTTGCCACGGTGATTCGACCCGGTGGAATCTACGTAAGCCAGCACAAGACTCCAGTCAGCTTGCAATCGGATACGAGCTTAGAAGGGAGCCACTATAGAATTCAGCAAACGTATTATCGAGAGGGACCCTTGCCGGCCAATGAGCCCTGTCGCCTACGGGAACAAGGCACCTTGGAATTCTTGCACCGTTGGGAACAGATTGTCGGTGGCATATGCCGAGCCGGCTTTGTAATCGAGGATTTGATTGAACCGATGCATGCCGATGCCAAGGCCGAACCGGGCTCTTTCGGCCATCGTTCGCAAATGATTGCGCCGTATGTACGCATCAAGGCTCGAAAGACGGTTGAACAGACAAGCACGTCAGGGATCGAGTTGCTGTGAGTCTTCTGCCTGTTCCGGAGGAGGAGCGAACCGTGCCACTTGTTCTTCTGTACCCTGGGCTTGCCGGACGAGCCGATCCATGCCAAGCACTAAAAACCACAGCACCAGATAGCCTCCCTGTCCGAAAATTAGCGGCAACGCGATGTTGGGATCTCTTGTACGAAGTAGATAGGCGATAACTACCGTCAGAACGACCAGCACAATTGTCGCCGCTTTTCCTTGAGAAAGATCGCCCAGGTCTTTGCGAATGAACGTAGCCAAGGTTAGCGGTAAGGCTAACAGCAAGACAACTTTCTCAATGATGTGATTGTCGAGTCTTATAAAACCAAATTCCATCGAGCGGGCTGCGAAACTGGCGATGGCCACCAAAATCGTCCAGCCAAAGAGCTCGATGATCGAGACTTGCCAGGTTGGCTCGGCCGGAGAATCTTCGGATTTCTGGGAGGTGTATTTCTGTGCGAAGGCTAACAGAACAGTCGCGCCATATACGGTGAGGGTATAGCCGACTAAGATTGCCAGCCATTGATAGCGTCCCAGCAGGGCGCTGCCTCCCGAGGCTAGTCCAATTAAGCAAGCAGCAATCACGAGCAAACTGCCCCGCCCCAGACGGTGCCCACTACTTCCGCGAGCGGCCCAAATGGCACAGGCCGCCATTTGTCCGAACAGAAGCCCCGCGAATAGCGCCCGTTTGTCGAGCCCGCCGGGCAAACGGACTGTCACAAATACGATGTCGACTACAATAGTAGCTATCAGCAGCAGGATAGTTAGCGGATTACGTCGCAACATTGCAGCAATATGAGTTGAGTACGTCGGGCCCGATGTGGTTCTGCAATTGTACGTTACGCCTGCCAGAGAGGACGACGGGAATATTTTTCAGGCAGAATCTAGTTTTCAGGTGCCGTTGAAAACTAACCTAGAGCCAGTCAAAATAGGATTTCCAGATACGCCGTCGCATGAGCAGCTTTGATCGAAGAGTATTCCTGAGGACAAACCGGTGACCAATCAGCCCCAGCAAGATGTATGTTGTTTGATGGGCGATCGTGTGGCTGGAAATCCCACCCAATATATGTTGGAAAAGGCGATTGAGGCCGGGCGGCTCGATTGGCGGTTCCTGACATTCCAGATTCCAGCTCTCGATTTTGAAGGGGCACTGCGAGGCGCCAGGATTTTCGGTTTTCGTGGCATCATGCTGACTCCGCCTCACGATGTGACCGTGCTCCCCTATCTGGAGGAGATTTCGGAGGTGGCTCGCCTCAGCAAGCAGGTCAATTGCATTAAGCAGGTCGGCGGTCAGTTGCATGGCGAAAACACGCTGGGAAAAGCCCTGAGTCACCTTGTTGAGCAATCGACAGATATTCGGGGCAACCAAGTTACAATCTTGGGGACTGGCCCGCTGGCACGTGTACTAGCAGCGGAATTCGCCTTGCAGGGTGCCAAGGAAGTTCTCCTAATTGGCAAGGATGCTGATCAACAAGCCGAAGCAAAAGAGTTTGTAGATACCTTGGTTGAACAAACTCCGTTGGAATCTTGCACTTGCCATTCGCAGCCAAGCAACGAGTCTTTGAATCTTGGCGAAGAGTGTCGTTTGTTGATCAACGCCAGTTCTCTCCGACAAGGACCATCGTCCAATGAAATGCCGATAAAACTGGCGACCATCCCGCGCGAGACTGTTGTCGCCGACTTGGTCTACAATCCGCCCTCCTCGGCTCTGTTGCGAGAGGCGCAAGAACTCGATTGCACGACGATCGATGGTTTGACGCTCTTAATCGAACAAACGGCTTTGGCGTTCGAGGCTTGGACGGGCGTCTCGGCAGATCGTCAAACGATGCGCGAAGCTGTGGAAGAGTTTTTAGTTCTATAATTTTTGGCCTTTTCGGACTGGGAACTTCTTTCGTGGCAGGCCTGTTTATCGCCGGTACAAATACCGAAGTCGGCAAGACTCATGTCGCAGCATTGATTGCGCGGGAGTTGGCCGGCGCAGGATGCCGCGTCGGCGTTTATAAACCGGCGGCTAGCGGATGTCGTCGGGAATCTGCAGGACTTATCGCAGAAGATGCTGAACTGCTGTGGCAAGCGGCTGGGAAGCCGGGTGAGTTTGCTCGCGTCTGTCCTCAATGCTTCGAGCTGCCCGTGGCACCACCGCAAGCCGCGAGGGCTGCCGGAAAAGAGGTTGACCGTGATTTACTCCGATCCGGATTGGATTACTGGCGGAACCTCTCAGAAGTGGTGATCGTTGAGGGCGCCGGAGGTCTGATGTCGCCACTCAGTTGGGACGATTACAACATCGACCTGGCTAGAGAGTTTGGATATCCCCTGGTAATTGTCTCCGCCAACGAATTGGGTACGATCAATGCCACATTGCAAACGGTGATCACCGCCCAGACGAAAGCTCCAGATTTGCCGATCGCTGGAGTCGTACTCAATCAACCTACCAGCAGGACCGACGATAGTTTGGCGACTAACGCTGGCGAGATTGCTCGTCGCTGTAGTGTGCCCCTCTTGGGGCAAGTCGAGTTTAAAGCAGAAGAATTCGCAACCGAGGTCAATTGGAACGATCTCGCCACGGCGAGTACTTAAGTTGGCAGTTACACTCTTGCGACTTCGGGCAACTGTTCCATTCGCGATTCTGCCAGACTGGTATCAATGGCAAGCTGCATTGTCATGCTCCAGCGACCATTGAGGTCGGGCACAAGCGCCCAATGCGGCAGCACGGCTACCGATTGGTGAACAAGCTCGAACCCACCCTCCGATTGGCTGACGGTTTCGACCGGATAGGTCCAAATCGAAGTGGGACGATTGAATGTGAGTCCGACATCGATGCCGAGCCATTGATCCACGAGTCCCAGTTCCGTTGTTTCATGCAAATCAAGCTGGGTTCCCAATTGGCCCATCGCTTGCTGATCGGCCCCGCGGAAAAATCGATCATCCGCCCCTGAAGGGAGCCCGGCAATGTTGAACTCTGGTGCTAAATGCAGGGTGACATCGTTCGGTATGTTTTCTACTAAGTAAGCGATCTCTAGTGCCGATTCCTCAACATTCAGAGAGATGCCCTTGGTAACTTTGATTTCACGACCATGAACAGTACCTGTGCGAATGAGTTGCAATTGGACGCGATCCTCGTTGCGACGCAATTTGGCCTCGTAGGGTCCGTGTACGAAATCACCGTGCTCTTCGGCCTGACCATTTGCGATTTGTTCTAGGGAAACATCTGCGGAATAGAAATGATCGACCAAGCTATTGCGGGCCCAATTGTCGTAATCGAGACGCTCATTGAGACCTTCCTGCTTGAACACCACCTGATCGTGGATGCTGGCGACCTCACCGTTATCGGACGAGGGACCCTGCAAGACTTTACGGTGATAAGCCTCGGGACGACGCGTCAACGATGCTTGTAGATTATGGCAAATCGATTTGACATCGAGCTCGTAGATCTGTCCACCTTCGACCGGCGAGACCAACGCGGTCAGCCGATTGTTGGCCAGCAGCGTCTCGGGTCGACCATCCAGATTGTAATCATCTGCTTCCAGCTCTACCCAAGGCTGTTGCCCAGGCTGCCAACCACGATCTTCTGCTTGGTTAAGCAGATTGTCTGCCGCGATCAGATGCTCGTAGACGGCATTCCGGAGGTGAGGAAGATAGACTCCTCCAAACGCACCATGCCAGTAGCTGCAATTGCATTGTCCTCGATACAGTTCTAAGCGTGCTTGATCAATAAGTTCGCCTTTGGCGCCGGCTTCGACCGCCTCCTGCAAGCGACGACTTACCATCTGCATTCGACAATACATGGCGTTGGTTTCGGGGTATTTCACCTTGAAGTTTCGCCAGTAACCTCCGCGTACGAATGGAGCGACTTTTTCCCACTGACCTTGATGTTCGAGATCGTGATACATATCGTCGAACTGGTTGATTTTGGCCGCGGGTAGAGCCCATTCGGTCATTTCCCGATAACTACCTTCGGGAATGTACAGCTTACCTAGTGGGGGTACATTCTCGATGGCTTCCGAGGGAGTGGTGACTTTCAGCCAATCGCTGTTCGCAACCAGTGCTTCGAAAAAGTTGTTCAACCAGCCATGATTGTAAACGTGCTCCTTCGTACCAGGCCAGGTACCAAACTTTTCGCCATCATCCCCGAAGGCCATCACCGCCCCCGGGTGTTGCTCAGCAACAGACCGCAGGTAATCGATAGTTTGGTGGGCATCCTGGAAGGGAATTAGATACCTCAACCGCTCGCTGCCGGGCAGGACGTTGAGTACACGGCTATCGTCTTCGGTAACGTAGTAGCCGTGGAGCTGTTCTTGGGAGAGGCCCGCATTTTTGAAATGGAAATCGTCGAGAATCGTGTAGCCGATGCCGGCGTCGACGATGTCCCTGGCCATCGATTGTTCCCACACACGCTCGGGAACCCACATGCCGCGAACTTTTGCCCCCAGTCGTGCCTCGAGCCATTCGTTGTAGGAGGAAATTTGTCCCACGCGATCACGTGAGGGGATCATGGCCAAGATTGGCTCGAAGTAGGCTCCGCCGACAATCTCAATTCTTCCCGAGGCCACCAGCCCGGCCAGGCGGTCGACATACTCGGGATGTTTGGCGTCGAGCCACTCCATCAACGAACCGCTGGTATGCAAAGCGATCCGTAGAGTATCGAACCGGTCGAAAACGTCCAGAAACGGCAGATAACTGTCTTGGTATGCTTGTTCGAAGACGCCATCAAAGTTGCCAATTGGCTGATGGTTGTGCAAAACCAGAACAAGGCGGAGAGGATGATTCATAGCAGTAGGTATGGTTGGCCGGGTCGGTGAATAGCTAGGAGTTAAACCAGTTCCTTCCAAGATTGCAATTTAGCCCGACTACGACTAGCCATCTGGCGGAGAAAACGGTGAAATGATTGGCAGGATCGCCACGAATGGAACCCGTAACAGGCACACAAGTGAAGGTTTCCTGAGACCATTTATTCTACAGGATCGTTACTCTTCACCACCAGAGCACGTTGGGATATCGTGCGGACGCCTATTCTGAATGATTTCCTAGTAGGAACGACACATTCGCTGTCGTGGGGCGAGCCTCACTAGGCTGTTTCGGTCTGCCGCAGCAACTTGGCGGCACGTTCCGGCGAAAGCGAGTTGATATAGACGCCACTGCCCCATTCCAGGCCAGCCAGCTGGGCTGTGCGCGGGATTAATTCCCAATGCCAATGAAAGGTCTCCTCGTACTGCTCACCGGCAGGGGAGGTATGCAACAGAAGGTTGTAGGACAGAGGCTTCAAGTGATGCTGCAGACGTTTGAGAATCTGTTGCAGGAGATTTGCAAGCTGCGTCAGATGGTCATTCGTGGCAGTTGTGAAGTTGGCCGCATGCGCTTTGGGTGCGATCCACAATTCAAAAGGTTGACGCGCGGCCACGGCACAGATCACGGCGAAGTGCTCCTCGTCGACGACAAGTCGCTCTCCGGATGCAAGTTCTTCTGCTAGCAAATCGCAGAATTGGCAACTGCCGTGTTGCTGATGGTATTGCTGCGTTCCCGTTAACTCAGCTTCGAGAACTGGAGACACATAGGGCAGCGCAATCAGCTGGCTATGCGCATGCTCCAGCGAGGCCCCTGCCGCATAGCCAACATTCTTGAATAAACTGATCTGCTTGTTCTGGTCCTGCTTCAAATGAAACATCACCCGATCGCGATAGACCGCGAGCACTGTGGTCAAATGTTCGGCAGATAGGTCGGTAAGATCGCCAAGGTGCTCGGGCGACTCGATGATCACCTCGTGAGATCCATTGGCTGGCTGACGGGTAGCATCAAGAAGCGGAGCTGTGTTGCTGGGGTCCGAGGGGTCTTCACTCACTGCAGGGTACTTGTTGGGTATCACGCGGACGCGCCAGTTTCCGTTGGCGTCATCCACTTCGGCCAACGTCGGTGGCGTCTGTTTTTCGTGACCGGCACAAAAAGGGCACTCGCTCGTTTTGCGTGAGGCCTGCGTGACGACCTCTTGCTCACGGCTGGAATAGTCGGAAGGCCGTCCGGCACGATCTTCGGCAATATAGACTTTGCGACCGGTCACCGGATCGGTTCGAAGTTCGGAAACTGGCTTATCAATCATATTTGGAGCAGTACCGCTACGATCTTGGCCACCGGTGGGCTACGCGGGTGACATTGCCTGGCGAGGGCGCGAGCAAACTTGCTGGTAGAGATCGCTATAGACTGCCGCACTTCGGCTCCAGGACCAGTCTTGATTCATTCCGCGAAGGATCAAGTTTCGCCAGGTGTCTTTATCTTCATAGTATCCGCACGCACGTTCTAGCGTGTCGGCCAGGGCCAGCGAAGTGTATTCCTCGAATGCAAACCCGGTAGCCACCTCGTTGGCAATCGTCGATTCATTGGTGTCGACCACTGTATCGGCCAAGCCGCCCGTTTTGCGGACGACTGGTACCGTTCCGTACTTCATGCTGTAGAGCTGATTCAGGCCGCAGGGCTCGTATTGGCTAGGCATGAGGAACATGTCGGCCCCGGCTTCAATTCGATGAGCCAGTTCGTTAGAAAACTCCAGCCTTACTGCCACCCGTCCGGGATTCTCTTTGGCCAACTGACGAAACGCCTCGTGATACCGGGGCTCTCCCGTTCCGAGGATGACCCACTGCAACTCGCGTTGGCCGGCCCATTGTTGCATGACGCGGGCGATGAGGTCGAATCCTTTTTGATCGGCTAGTCGTCCTACCGCGGCAAGGAGGGGCACATCTGCATGTTCGGGTAGTCCCAACTCCCGTTGCAGCGCTGCCTTGCAGGCAGGCTTGCCGACGTCTACCGTCGAGACGTCGTATGTGTTGTCGCCCAAGTGAGGATCGGTGGCAGGATTCCAAGCCGAGTAGTCGGCACCGTTGATAATTCCATACAGGTCCGCACTGCGGTGTTGCAAGGCTCCTTCAAGCCCGCAACTGAGCGGCGGCCGCATGATTTCCTCGGCATAGGTAGGACTCACGGTGTTGATAACATCTGAAAAAGCGATCGCCGTCTTCATAAAGTTCAGATTGCCGTAGAACTCCATCTGCTGCCAATTGAAGTACTTCCAATCGATCCCGGTGAGGGCCATGTCCCAATGCCAAAAGCTGCCTTGATAGGCAAGATTGTGGATTGTGTAGAGGCTAGCGATTTGATCGTAGGGAGCTCGATCGTTGAGCATCGTTTTCAAGTAGGCAGGAATTAAGCCCGTTTGCCAATCGTGGCAATGGATAAGATCGGTTCCTAAGTCGAGTAGCGTGATCGCACGCAGCGCGGCTCGGCAGAAAAAAGTGAAGCGCTCGCAGTTGTCGCGGTAGTCCTCGCCGTTCTCCCAGTAGAGCTCTGGTCGGTCGAAGTAGTCGGGGTTATCGACAAAATAGACCGGCACTTCGGAGTCGGGCAACGTCCCCCGCAGGAAACGTCCGTGGACTTTCTTCTGCCCAATGGGAATTTCGAACTCCACGCCAGTAGGTTCGATCGGCACACCCGCTTGGTGCACTTGGCGAAAGGCAGGCAGCACGAGCGTGGGAGAATGTCCCAGTTCAGCAAGCGCCCGCGGCAAGCTTCCACAAACATCGCCCAATCCACCGGTCTTGCAGAAGGGAACCGCTTCGGAAGTGGCAAAAAGAATGTTCACCGGCAATTTATCCAAAGGCGATCAGAATGAAAGTCACTAGTACTAGGGTACCAGAACGCCTATCTCCAGGATACCTGTGAGTTCAGCGTACTGACGCAGTCTACCATGCGTAGACAAGCAGACTAACCGCAATTGACTGCTAGACCACCTTAGCAATCGACTCTGCCACGCGACCGATATTGCTGGGAGTGAGCCCCGCGACATTGATGCGTCCCGAGCCGACGATGTAGATGGCATATTCTTCGCGGAGTGTCTCGACTTGCTCCTTGGTCAGCCCGGTGAATGAGAACATCCCGCGTTGACGATTGATAAAGCTGTAATCCCCCGGTACGCCCTTGGCTGCCAGTTCGTCCACCAGGCTCTTGCGCATACCATTAATACGCGCTCGCATGGTGGCAACCTCTTCTTCCCAGGTTTTGCGAAGCGATCCGTCTTGCAGTATGCAGGTCACCACTTCTGCGCCGTGAGCGGGGGGATTGGAGTAGTTTGAGCGGATCACCCGATTGAGTTGGCTCTGTACGGCTTGGGCTGACTCGGCGTCGGGGGAAACTACCGAGAGTGCTCCCACCCGTTCTCGGTACAGCCCGAAGTTCTTCGAAAAGGAACTGCAAACAAGCAACTCGCAATTGGGTCGGAGGAATGCACGTAGTCCTTCCGCGTCTTGCTCGATGCCATCGGCAAAGCCTTGATAGGCGAAGTCCAAAATCGGCAGCAGGCCACGATCGTAGACGGTATCGGCAATTTGTTTCCACTGTTCGACAGAGGGATCGACGCCAGTTGGGTTGTGGCAACAACCATGGAGCAAAATCGCGTGACCAGCGGGGATCTTCTCGATGGCGGCCATCATCCCGGCAAAGTCCAATTGATTGGTTGCCGCATTGAAGTAGGGGAAGCTCTCTAGTGGCACACCGGCAGCTTTAAAAATATTGGGATGATTCGGCCAGGTGGGATCGGTCATCCACAAGGTAGCCCCTAGCAAATTTGTATGCAGAAAATCGCCGATCACACGCAGCGCCCCGGTGCCACCAGGAGTTTGCGCTGTTGCGATCCGATTTGACTCAATCACCTCGTGACCTTGGCCAAACACTAACTCTCGTACCGATTCGACGTAGGCAGGCAGGCCTGGAATTGGCAGGTACGACTTCGTGCCTCCAGCACTGGCCAATCGTTTTTCGGCTTCTACCACGGACGCTAAAGTTGGTGTCGTACCAGTCTCATCTTGGTAGACCCCAACGCTCAGGTTGATTTTCTCTGGCCGACTATCTTCTTTGAAGGCAGCAGTCAGTCCCAGGATGGCGTCACGTGGCGCCGCTTCGAGCTTCTCTAGCACGGTAGGTGATTCCTTAGAGATTCAATATCAGAGATTTATTAGTGGGGTGCCTCACGGACACCGGAGAGCAGCGAAGCGTTCAGTTTACACGTCGACCTTGGCGATTAAAACCGGTTGTCCGATGTTGCTCGACACCGGCCCGTTGACGCTATGCGCAGAATCGTGCGACAATCTTGATGAGTGGAGAGACTAACAACTAGAGACGAGAGCCAAGCCAGCCATCTGACTTCCCATGAGCACGCACAAAATTGGACTGTGGTTAGTTGGGGCTCGTGGCGGAGTAGCCGTTTCTGCTGCTCTCGGACTTGCCGCCCTGAAGCAAAAGCTGACCGAGCCAATCGGACTGGTTAGCGCGCTACCCACCTTCGATCATCTACCGTTACCCGGTTGGGACCAGTTTGTGGTGGGCGGGCACGAGATTCGCTCGGGTTCGCTCCAGGCCGAGGCGCAGCGGCTAAATCGAGATAGCCGGGTCTTTAGCGAATCGTTGATCGATTCCTGCAGTGACGATCTCGAAAGTATCGACGCACGGATTCGACCCGGTTCCATTTGGAACGTCGGCGAAACCATTCGCGAATTGGCCAATGGAAACGAAATCGACCAGGACCAGTCTTCTCCTCAACTAATCATCGAACGCTTGCAAGCCGACCTCACCGAGTTTCAGCAAGCCAACGACCTGCACGATGTCGTGGTGGTCAACTTGGCATCAACCGAAGCGCCCGTGCCTGAGTCTGATTGGCCAAATTCTTGGGAGCAGGCCCAGAGTCAACTCGCATCGGCCGACTGCCCACTGCCGGCCAGCAGCCTCTATGCCATCGCCGCATTGGACCTTGGACTTCCCTATGTCAATTTTACCCCGTCACTGGGCGCCACGCCGGCAGGCATCGATGAGCTTGCTCGGCTACGAAAGACGTGCCATGCGGGCCGCGACGGCAAGACGGGCGAAACTTTGCTCAAGAGTGTCCTGGCACCAATGTTTGCCGCACGAAATCTCCCGGTGATGAGTTGGGTGGGCCACAACATCTTTGGCAACATGGATGGCAAAGTCTTAGATAATCCTGCGAACAAGCAGGCCAAAGTAACTAGCAAGGATCACTTGCTCGGCGAAATCCTTGGCTACGCACCCCAAACTTTAGTCAGTATCGAGCACATCGAGAGCCTTGGAGATTGGAAAACAGCTTGGGATCACATCCACTTCCGAGGTTTTTTGGATACTCCGATGACTTTGCAACTCACTTGGCAGGGTTGCGATTCGCTGCTCGCCGCACCACTAGTGCTAGACCTAGCCCGGTTTGCTGCGCTGGCTCACGAGCGTAACGAAACCGGGTCGCTCGGCTTTCTGAGTTGTTTCTTCAAGAGCCCTTTGCAGCAAGAAAAACAGGCATTTTTCGATCAAACGCAACTGCTCGCCGACTGGGCCGGACAAGTTGAGTGACGACTAAGTATGTCGTTGCGAAACGATGCTCGAGTCAGTTGATTGCTCTCGATCAACTGCCTAGCGGAATGCAAATCAGTGGCTTCGTTGACTGTGGCGAAGACCATGGCGCTATAATTTTTTCTCATTATCTCTAAATTCGTCTTGACTGATGGTTCGATATATTGGTTCAATGCGCGCACAGTGCTTTGAATCGATCTAAGTTTTGTTTGATTCTTATGACTCAGACGGTCGTTGGCTATGCCAAGAGACAAGCGATGCGAAGGGGGACCAGTCGAAAGCTGTCCTCGCTCGTCAATAAGTGCGATCCTTTGATAGACCCAATGGAGTAAACCTTACGGTCATGAGTTTATTTGTTACTTCCGATCATGATTCTATTCATGTTTCTACACGTCGGATTGACTGGCCGTAATTGAAAGTTGTTGTCGTTCGGCAGCTGAATTCAGCATTGGAGCCGGACGGACAGTTCTACGTTGGTTCTTTTCTTGCCTAGTAGCGCCCGGGAAGAGAGCCTCATAACAACCATGGCGCGTCAGGGAAGGAGCCAGCAAGTTATGGCTACTCGTAAGAAGAAGGCCACGAAGCGTAAGCCGGCCAAGAAGAGCACCAAGAAAAAGGCCACTAAGCGTAAGGCCGCCAAGAAGAGCACGAAGAAGAAGGCCACAAAGAAGAAGGCCGCCAAGAAGAAGTCGACGAAAAAGAAGTCGACTAAGAAGAAGTCCACGAAGCGCAAGGCCAAGAAGAGTACGAAGAAGAAGGCCACTAAGCGTAAGGCCAAGAAGAGCACCAAGAAGAAGGCCACAAAGAAGCGGAAGACCACTCGTAAGAAGTCTTCTCGCAAAAAGTAATTGAGCCAATCTGCTCCACCGGAGCGGATTGAAATTGAGACTTGAAGGGGCCGATGGCGCTAGGTATGGCGCGGTCGGCCCCTTTTTCTGTCTGCGGTTTCAAGGGACCTGGGCTCTTTCAGTGAACTGGCTGATGCGACGATCCTACGTTGACCAGCAATATCACGCATGTTAGCCTAATTGCCTTAATTACCGCGTGACTTGGGAGACTTCGTACTAATTCTCCCTGAACTGTTCACCAATTATTTCATCACCATAGCTTGCCTCCTCGGCAAGTGTGAAAGACCCGAACATCGACGCTTCTTCAGACTCTTCCGCGACACCTAGTTTTGATTCACTTGGACTCTCGGAAACGATGCTCAAGGCGCTCGCCGCTGCCCACTATCACGATCCGTCGCCTGTGCAGGCGGGGATGATCCCCAAGGCATTGACGGGCCTCGACCTGCTAGGTCAGGCACGTACGGGTACTGGCAAGACAGCCGCCTTTGGCATTCCCATCTTGGAGCAATTCACCGAGCTGACCAAGGGTCACAAACCTCGTGCGCTAGTGCTGGTCCCCACCCGAGAATTGGCAGTGCAGGTCCGTGACGAGATTGTCAAACTTGCGAAAGGCCGAAAGACCCGCTGCATTGCAGTTTATGGTGGCAAACCGATTCGCTCCCAAATCAATCAATTGCAAAAGGGCAGCGACATTGTGGTCGGCACACCCGGTCGCGTGCTCGATCATCTAGGCCGGGGAACTTTAAACACAGAACAAATTGCCTGTGTTGTTCTCGATGAAGCCGATCGCATGCTTGATATTGGCTTTCGTCCTGATATTGAAAAAATCCTCCGCCGCTGTCCCAAGAAGCGACAAACTTTGCTGCTGAGTGCCACCGTCAGCCCGGGAATCGAACGACTTGCAAAGCGTTACATGGTCGACCCAGAGATCATGGACTTCTCGCCGAAGACCAAGAGCGTCGACACGATCGAACAACGTTACTTCACCGTCGAAGAGGACCGCAAGTTTGATCTCCTTGTGAAACTACTCGAGCGCGAACAGCCTCAGCAGGCGATCATCTTTTGTCGGACTAAAAGGGGAACCGACCGCGTCCAGCGTAAGCTGACGAAAAAGGTTGAAGGCGTCGATGCCATTCATGGCGATATGGCTCAAAACGTGCGAGATCGAGTGATGCGAAAGTTTCGTGGTGGCGACGTGGAAATCTTGGTTGCCACGGACGTAGTGGGTCGGGGCATCGACGTGAGCAGCATCTCCCATATCATCAATTACGATCTTCCGCAGTCCTCGGACGATTATGTCCACCGTGTTGGTCGAACAGGCCGCATGGGCCGCGAGGGGATCGCATTCTCCTTTGTGACGCCTGAGCAGGGTATCGAGCTGACGCGAATTGAAATGCTGATCAATACGCTCCTGGTGCGTGACGAGCTCGAAGGTTTTCAGGCAGTAGCTCAAGTCGCACCTCCGCAAGAAGCAGACGAACAACCCAAAGAACCCAAGCCCAGGGCACCCGGCCAGCGGCCTCGTCGCCGCCATCGTCGCGGGTTGTAGTCTTATTTGGCCGTGGCGAATAGATCGCGTAGGAATAGAGCGGTAGTATCCCACTCTTCGGCAGCCGCCTGAAAATCGATTTTCATGGCCCGCGCTTCTTGTTTAGGCTCGACTCGCGACGAGACTCGTACTTCGGCGTTCAGTGGAATCTGCGCGCTGGGCCCTTCGGCAAGCAGGCGTTCTACTTTTCTAGAAAGCAAAAAATCGACGAGTGCTTTTGTCTCGCGTACGCGCTTCGTGCCGTTGATGATCGCGACGGTATTGGGAATAAACAAGGTGCCGATTTGCTCGTCACCCTGGTCGGGGAAGACGATTTCCACGGGCCAGAGCGCCTCTTGTTCGATGATGGCGTCGTCGGTATCGGTGATTCCAAATGCGAGTTCGCCCTTGGCCACCGCTTGGGCCACCTGTTTGTTCCCAGCCATCACGCGAGCATTGTCTTTTAGTTGTGTGAAGAAGCCTTTTGCTTTCTCATCGCCCCAAACTGTAAATAGGCACGCCGCGTGGGTGGCAGTGGTCCCAGCTAAAGGCTTGGCGATCCCCACTTGTCCCTGCCACTGCGGGTCGATCAAGTCCATGATCGAACTGGGCCGCTTTTCCTCCGGTACAAGTTCCGTATTAACGATCAGGATACGAGCGCGAGCCGCAAAGCCATGCCAGAGGCCCAGCTTCGAGTAAAATTGAGATGGGTACGTCGAACAGGCTGCCGTGGGATAGCTCGTAAGCAATCCTTCTTTTTCCAACCGTAAAGTATTGACGATCTCGTTGTTCCAGAAGATATCGCAGCGGGGCCTTTCTCGCTCAGCCAGGATGGCCTGAGTAAGTCCGACGGTCTTCGTCGATTCGGTGTCGAACTTTGGCCGGACACGGATCCCCGTTTGCTGCTGAAACTCCTCAAAAATAGGCGCACTAAATTCCTGGTCCAGGGCCGTGTAGACCACGACCTCTGGGGTGGTGCTGTTTGGCGGCCAGGCGAGGAGCAGCAAACCGGCAAGCACGAATATCGTTAAGCCATAGAGGCACATCGTTTGCAAAGACTTTCGGTTGCTCATCAATTTCACCAATAAGGTCGAATAATCTCGTAAAATGGACGACAGCTGTATTCAACAAGAGGCCAGATTTCAGCTTCTATCACGTAGCTTCTCTGGAGAGTGGGAGCTACAATAATTTCCTTACGTTACCGCCTTGGCAAGGGCTGATATGAAACTCGTTATTTTGGGCACAGTCGGATACCATCCCAACGATCATAGGCATACTGCGTGCCTAATGATTCCGGAGTTGGGTGTCGTATTCGACGCAGGCACGGCAGCCTTCCGAATCGCCGATTATCTTCATACCGATACTCTCGACATCTTTTTAACTCACGCCCATCTCGATCATGTCGTGGGGCTGACTTTTCTGTTGGACGTGCTCAATGGCAAAGAGATGAAACAGGTCGCGGTTCACGGCGAACCTGAGAAGCTGGAAGCGGTCGAAAAGCACTTGTTCTCGGAGTTTCTTTTTCCTGTAGAGCCTCCTTTCGATTCCAAGCCCCTGACGGAAAAAATCACACTCTCCGATGGAGGCCTGCTAACGCATTTTCCGTTGAAACACCCGGGAGGCTCCGTGGGCTATCGGATCGATTGGCCGGAACGTTCTTTTGCTTATGTCACAGATACTACCGCAGCCAAGGATTCGGACTACATCGAAAAAATCAAAGATGTCGATCTCCTGTTGCACGAATGCAACTTCGGTGACGACCAGCCCGATCAAGCGGAGCTTACCGGCCACAGCTGCATCACCCCAGTTGTGGAAGTCGCCGCCGCCGCCAATGTGGGACGACTCGTCTTGGTCCATCTAAACCCACTTTCCGAGTCGGGCGACGAGCTCGACATCGCTTCGGCCAAGAAGATCTTCCCTAAGATCGAATTGGCGACGGATCGCATGGAGATCGAGTTTTAGTAACTCTGCTAGAGACTATTCGATTTCCCAGGCAAGATTCTCTCACACTTTGCGAATAACAATCGTGCGCCTGCGGGTTTGCAATTTTGCGCTGAAGGTGTACCTTGAGAAAACTGAAAACCATTAGGCTCATTTCTGGAGATAACCATGACAGCGTGGATCATGTTGGCAGTAATTGGTGGCTTAGCGTTGTTGCTCGCAATGTATGGTGTTGGGGTCTACAACCGCCTAGTGGCACTCAAGAATCGATTCGAAAATGCCTTTTCGCAGATTGAAGTTCAGCTCAAGCGTCGCTACGACTTGATTCCCAATTTAGTCGAGGTGGCCAAGGGCTATATGGACCATGAGAAAGATACGCTCGAAGCTGTTATTAATGCCCGTAACCAAGCGGCGGGTGTGCTGCAAAAAGCGGCGGCCAACCCAGGCGCCCCGGCTGCTATGCAGGAATTGGCTGGTGCTGAGAACATGCTCTCTGGCGCGTTAGGAAAGCTGTTTGCACTTTCCGAGGCCTATCCCGATTTGAAGGCCAATCAGAATATGGCCCAACTTACCGAGGAACTGACGTCGACAGAAAATCGAGTTGCCTTCGCCCGGCAAGCGTACAACGACTCGGCGACCGAATACAACACGTACCGCCAAACGTTTCCTCCTGTGGTCTTTGCGAATATGCTCGGTCATGCGACGGATGCAGAGCTTCTGCAATTCGACAGCGAAGCCATCGCCGAAGCGCCGAAGGTATCGTTTTGAGGGAGCAGGATTGAGTAGTCGGGGAAGAGCTAGCTAGTAGCATCTTTGCCCGTATGCAAACTGTACGAAGTGGCCTACAAGCCGACGTGCATAGAACTCTGTCCCCCTATTCTTAGCCGATGTCTACCAATTTTTTTCAGCGCCAAAGCGATGCCCGTCGCAGCACCAAGTGGCTGGTGGCCATGTTCGTGCTGGCCGTCGTTATTATCGTTGGTTTGGTAGTCGCGGCCACTGCATTGGCGGTTGCCTCGGCGCAGGACCGAGGAAGCGCAGTCAACTTTGGTTCCGACGAGATTGCTATTTGTTTATTAGTTGGCGCTGCTACTCTGGTCTTGATTCTGGGTGGCAGTGCGTACAAGGTAGCCGCGCTCAGCGGCGGTGGCACAACCGTGGCCGAAGCCGTTGGTGGGACGCGGATTCATACGAATACGAACGATCCCATCGAACGCCGCGTGCTAAACGTCGTTGAGGAAATGGCGATCGCTTCCGGAGTTCCTGTTCCGCCTGTCTATATGTTGGCTCAGGAACAGGGGATTAATGCCTTTGCGGCGGGCTATTCTCCTAGCGACGCGGTTGTCGCCGTCACGCGAGGCACTGCCGAGCAACTCACCCGCGAGCAGCTGCAAGGCGTGGTGGCCCACGAGTTTAGTCATATTCTCAACGGCGACATGCGACTCAACATCCGATTGATCGGTATTCTTCATGGCATATTGCTGATGGGACTGATTGGAAGATTCCTCTTCCGGATTGCTGCCCACAGTGGTCGCGGAAGCAGCCGCAACTCTAAGAACGGCGGCGTGGCCTACCTATTTCTAGTTGGGCTGGTGCTGGTGATCCTCGGATTTGTCGGCACTACGATCGGTGGTTTGATTAAGGCCGCGGTATCCAGGCAGCGAGAGTACCTGGCCGACGCTTCTGCGGTGCAATTCACGCGCAACCCTGGTGGGATAGCAGGAGCGCTGAAGCGTATCGGGGCCGCCGTCTTCGGTTCGAGAATCGAACATGCCAACGCGGCTGAGATGAGCCACATGTATTTCGGGCAAGGCGTTCGGGAGGGTTTCACCGGATTGATGGCAACGCATCCGCCACTAGGCAAGCGAATCCTGGCTCTCGATCCCGAGTGGAATGGAAAGTTTCCTGCGATGCCTGCCAAACCCTCGGCCTATGTCGAAATTGCAGGAGCTGCGGGACTCGTCGGTTCGCAATTTCAAGGAGACGAAGTGCCTGTGGATGTGGTCGAGGATGCTGCCGATCAGGTTGGTAGCCCCACTGAACAACATCGGACCTATGCACACGAGTTAGTCGATCAACTGCCCGACGAACTGGTAGCCGTGGTTCACGAGGCTTACGGCGCACGGGCTGTAATTTTTTCGCTACTGCTAGACAAGAATGGCTCTGTTCGGAAAAAGCAATTCGAAGCGTTAGCGAAAAATATTCGCCCAGACGTCGTGCAACTCACGCAGGCCGTCTCCAAGATTGTGGATGAGCTCGATACTCGAACTCGGCTGCCGTTAGTAGATATGGCACTTCCTGCGTTACGGGCAATGACCAAACCACAGTATCGCGAGTTTTCCTTGGCATTCAGGGAACTGGTTCGTGCCGACGATCGAGTTGCCTTATTCGAGTGGACCTTGCATCGGGTGTTGTTGCGGCACTTACGTCCGCAGTTCGAAACAGCCAGCCCACCGCGGATTCGATACTATGCATTGACTCGCCTGGGCGAAGAATGTTCGATACTGCTCTCGACTTTGGCCTATACGGGAAATTCACCAGACAATGCAGTCGCGGCCCTGGCCGAAGCCGCACAGCATCTGCCGAAAGTCCGCATCGAATTGCTGCCGCAGGAGAAATGCAAACTTGCTGAACTCGATCAGGCGTTGACCGAGCTCGCCTCGGTCTCGCCTAAGCTTCGCGAGCGGCTAGTCGATGCCTGTGCTGCCGCTATTTGTGCGGACGATCAAGTGAAAATTCGCGAGGCGGAACTGTTGCGGGGAATTTGCGATATGCTCGACTGCCCGATGCCGCCGCTGTTGCCCGGTCAACCTGTCAAGTAAGAAGCAGCGTTCATTTCAGCAAGTGTTATGGCTATCAACCTTGAACTGTTGCGGCAAAAAAGCATTCTCTTGGCGAAGCTGCGTCAGTTCTTTCTTAATAGGGATTTTGTTGAGGTCGAAACTCCGCTGGTGTCTCACGAAGTGATACCAGAACTCCATATCGAACCGCGAAGCGTCTTGTGTGCTCAGAGCGCGAGCGATTCAATGCCGGAGTGGCTCCAGGCCTCGCCGGAACTTCATATGAAACGGCTAGTGGCGGCAGGGATGGAGGCCCTGTTTCAAGTCACCAGATCATTCCGCGGCGAGGAACGTGGGGCACTGCATCGCCCTGAGTTTACGATCGTTGAATGGTATCGAGTGGGGGACGATATGCAGGGCGGCATGAATCTTTTAGATGAACTGCTGCAAGCCTTGGTGCAGACACCGCCCGCCAAACGCACCAGCTATGGGGAGGCATTTCAGAAGTTCGTCGGTGTGAACCCCCATCAGTCAACAGCCAAAGAGTTTGGGGCACTTGATATCGAAACGCCTGCAGGCATGTGTACGAGCGATCGCGACGAATGGCTCAATTTTCTGTTGGCTACCAAAGTGGAGCCCCAACTAGGCAAATCAGAACCCGAGATACTCTACCACTATCCCGCCAGTCAGGCTGCCCTTGCGAAGATTGTTGAGGAGCCGGATGGCGATCAGGTGGCGGAGCGGTTCGAGATGTACTGGCAAGGAGTCGAACTAGCCAATGGCTACCACGAGTTGACCGATGCCCAGGAACTCCGCTCTCGGCTTCACACCGTAAATGAGGCCCGTCAGGCTGACGGCAGGGACTGCCTGCCGCTGCCCGAGTCGCTACTGGCGGCCATGGAGACGGGATTGCCAGCCTGTTCGGGCTGTGCTCTTGGATTCGACCGCCTAGCGATGCTGGGCTGCGGAGAAAAGACTCTGGATGAAATCATTCCCTTCGGCGATGGTTAGGCTTCACTGGCTTAGCTTGGCACATTCACGGTGGCGAAAGCAGTTGGTTTGGTGGTCGTTGACCATTCCCACCGCCTGCATGTGTGCATAAACGATGGTGCTGCCTACAAACTTGAAGCCGCGCTGCTTGAGGTCTTTGCTTAGTGAATCGGATTCTTTCGTAGTTGCTGGGACCTCTTCTAAGCGTCGCCAATTGTTTTGTATTGGACGTCCGTCCACAAACTGCCAGATGTAATCGTCGAAGGATCCGAATTCTTCCTGAACTTCTAGAAAGCGTTTCGCATTATTCACCGCTGCGGCAACTTTCAGCCGATTGCGAATGATTGAAGGATCCTTGAGAAGCCGTTCGATCCGCTTGTCGGTGAACCGTGCAACTCGCACGGGATCGAACTCGGCGAATGCCTTGCGGTAACCTTGCCGTTTATTGAGTACCGTCCACCAACTGAGGCCAGCCTGGGCACTTTCGAGTGTGAGAAACTCGAATTGCTTACGGTCGTCGTGGACCGGTACTCCCCATTCTTCGTCATGATATTTCAAGTAGGCGGGGTCGACCTGAGCTTCGGTCCACTGGCAGCGAGTTAGTTTTTTCTTTGCCATACTTGGTAAGTGTGTGAGAAATCGTTTTTCTCGTCTGCGGCATGCGAATCTTCGCTCACAATTTGCCAGTCGGCCCACTGGACCTCGGGAAACGTCACATCGCCAGTCACTTCGGCGTGGACGCGCGTCACATAGAGCCAATCCGTCCGAGGGAGACACATTTCGTAGATCCGTGCGCCTCCAATGACGAACGCTTCCTCCTCGGCAGACTCGTGACTACGCGCATGGGAGAGTGCATCGTCGAGATTCGCGGTTACGATCACTTCGTCGAACCCAGTATGGTAGTCCGATTGGCGTGAGATCACGATCGACCTGCGCCCCGGCAATGGTCTGCCGATGGATTCCCAGGTTTTACGCCCCATCAATATTGCGCCCCCCATCGTCAATCGCTTGAACCTCTGCAAGTCGGCCGATAGGTGCCAGGGTAGGTCGCCGTCGCGACCAATGATTCCGTTCTCTGCAAGTGCGACAATCAGGCTGAGTTGCATAGAGATTCGCGTATTCTTGGTCAATCGCTTTGATTATACAGCGACTGGTGCCGAGATATGGGGCTGGGGATTGTAATCTTTTAGCTGAAAGTCTTCGAATGTGAAATCGAATAGAGAGCCCACTTCTTGATTGAGATGCATCGTAGGCAAGGCCCCTGGTTCTCGCGAAAGTTGTAGCTGCGCTTGCTCCAAATGATTGTCGTACAAATGGGCATCGCCGAGGGTATGCACAAAGTCACCTGGCTCGAGGCCAGTTACCTGTGCCATCATCATGGTCAGCAGAGCGTAAGAAGCGATGTTGAAGGGAACCCCTAGAAAGATGTCGGCACTGCGCTGATAAAGCTGGCAAGAAAGACGGCCCTCCGCAACATAGAACTGAAAAAGCAGGTGGCAGGGCGGCAACGCCATCTGCGGTACGTCTCCAACGTTCCACGCGCTGACGATGAGTCGCCGAGAATCGGGATTCGTGCGAATCATTTCGACCACCTCAGAAATCTGATCAATCGACCGGCCATCTGGCGTACTCCAACTTCGCCATTGCTTACCGTAGACGGGCCCCAATTCGCCTTGCTCGTCTGCCCATTCGTCCCAGATCGAAACCTTCTGCTCTTTCAGATATTGAACATTCGTCTCACCACGCAAGAACCACAACAATTCGTGAATGATCGATCGCAAGTGGAGTTTTTTGGTGGTCAGCAAAGGAAAGCCTTGGCCGAGGTCAAATCGCATTTGGTAGCCAAATACACTGCGCGTACCGGTACCTGTGCGGTCCGATTTTGCTACGCCGCTTTTAAGAACATGATCGAGAAGTTGTAGGTACTGCTTCATAAAATTCTGTCTCGCTTGTACCCGATTCGCTCGTGGCTGGCAAGCATGAGGCTTTTGATTGCCATCAGTTAATTATCCTCAGCAATGTCTCGACATTTCTGGACGTCTTGCTGAAGTTGGGCAACTAACGCATCTTGTGAATCAAAGTTTGTAATGTCTCTTAGTCTCGACAAAAATTCAACTTCCAACGTCTGCCCATAAATGGCGTCGGCAAAATCAATCAAATGAACTTCCACCTTGAGTAGTCCTTCACCGAAAGTGGGGTTCGGTCCAAGATTGATGGCCGCGGGGTACTCGATCCCTTCAAGGATGGCACGTCCAGCGTAGACACCAGTACCGGGCAGTAAAGTATCAACGGCTTCCAGGTTTGCAGTGGGGAAGCCCATTTTAGCACCACGTGCCGCTCCATGAGTCACCATTCCTCGGATGCGGTAGGGAGCAGAGAGCATCTTGGCAGCTTGCGCTACTTCCCCCTGGGCCACAAGCTGGCGAATCAGCGAGCTGGAAACCATCGTGCCATCGAGTGCATAGGGTTGGACGATGTCTAGTGAAATTCCTGCCTCGGAGGTTAGCTCTTCCAACTTCTGAATATTGCCTTCCCGATTGTGTCCAAAATAAAAGTTAGGCCCTTCGACCATTGCTTGGGCTTGAAGCGAGTCGCGAATGATCTTGTCGAAGAACTGCTTAGCAGTGAGTTGCAGTAGTGCTTCGTCTGTCGGGTAGGCAACGATCTGGTCAACGCCGTGTTCAGCCAGCAGTTGGGCCTTGCGGAGGGTCCAGGTGAGTGGGGGTGGGCATTGCTCTGGTCGCAAAATACGCACCGGGTGCGGATCAAAGGTAAACACGACCGCAGGTCCGCCGACGTCTTTAGCTCTCTGAAGCAAACGCTCGACGATGCGCAAGTGACCGCGATGAACTCCGTCGAAATTACCAATCCCTACAGCACCCCCACGAGCGGTTTCGGAGAGGGCATTTAAATCGCGAATTATGGGCACTGAATGGGTCGCAAAGTTGTTAAATCGAGCGGGTCGCTTGTCCTGTGGTTGTTTCACGATTATTCTGCCAATAGGCGAAGTGGTCAACGACTCTTAGTTAATGGACTGACTTTTCGCTCTCCGCAGAAGCCGTTTAGGATGACGACCACCACTACCCCTTTGGTTCCCGGATGCCGGAACAACAAGCTTATCTTGCCCCCGATCTCGTTCCTCGGCTCGGTGCCATCGACATTGGCAGTAATAGTATCCGGGTTGTCATTGCTGAGGCTCAAGCTGGCGGTCGCTATCGAATTCTTGACGAAGAACGGGAATCGACTCGGCTTGGAAGGGCGCTGGCCAACACGGGTAAACTGGATCAGCAGTCGATTGACGACTCACTCACCGCCTTGAGGCGTTTCAAAGCCATCGCCGATGGCATGGGCGTCGAGAGCTTACGCGCCATTGCCACCTGTGCTGTGCGAGAAGCGACCAACGGCGCCGAGTTCTGCGCTTTAGCGCAAGATGTGATTGGACAGTCCGTCGAAGTCATCAGTGCCGAGAAGGAAGCGCACCTGGCATTTCATAGCGTTCGGCGTCGATTCGATCTTATCGGTAAGAATACATTGCTGGCAGATATTGGTGGCGGGAGTACTGAGATTGTGCTTGCCAGTGGCGAACATATTGAATCGATGTTCGCCACGCGTCTCGGTGCTGTTCGGCTGAGCGAGAAATTCGGCGGTGGTCAATCGCTGGCCGGCGATGATTTCCACCGCATGGAAAAATGGATTATAAAAGAGCTCAAGGCTGTTACCGACAAGCCGGGAGCACCAATCCATCTCCTCATCGGCTCGGGCGGCACGTTCACCAACCTTGCTGGCGTGGTGATGGCTTCGAAAGGCAAGTCGCGTCTCCCCGTTGCGGGTTGCCAGGTATCTCGGGCAGAACTTCGCCACTTGATTGATCGACTTCGAAAGCTCTCTGTGAAACAACGCCGGGAAGTTGCGGGACTAAATCCAGACCGCGCCGATATCATTGTCCCCGGGTTAACGGTGATCGACTGCATCATGTCTCGGTTTCGGGTGAACCTTTTGCAAGTGCATGCTTACGGGGTTCGAGATGGCTTGCTGCTCACGATGATCGAGCAAATGCAAGGCGCCGCCAACCAGAGTCCACCGGATGAAATATCTCAAATGGAGCGCTTTGCCGTTGCTTGTGGAGTTGAGCTAGAACACTCGCAGCAGGTTGCCAAACTGGCGGGGCAGATATTTGAGGGTCTCAGCGAGCATTACGAGCTTAAGCCGGAAAACGGCCGCTTACTCGATGCCGCCGCCCGCATGCAGGATGTGGGCTATCTGATCAACTACGATGGCCACCACAAACATTCTTACCATTTGATTCTGCATAGCAATTTGGAAGGCTTTCGACCGGAGGAGTTGGAGATTATCGCCAACGTGGCCCGCTATCACCGTGGGGCACTGCCGAAGAAAAAGCACGACAATTTTTCCCGCCTCTCGTCCAATGACCAGCAACGGGTGCTTACCCTAGCCTCCATTTTGCGACTCGCCGGGGGACTCGACCGTAGCCACAACCAGACCATTGATGCTGTGATGGTGAAGTGTACGAAGAATCAAGTTGAGCTACTTGTGATTTCAGACGAGTTCCCCGAGGTCGATCTTTGGGCAGCCAGGCGTCGTGCCGGGCTGTTCGAGCAGGTGTTCGACGCGGAACTTAGCATTCAGTGGAATGGCCAATCGGTCTCGATGGAAAAGGACTGATCTCGCTGATCGCTATTGGCATTGCAGGAATGCTTGAGGTAGGAATTCTATCAGGTCACGAGCCGTCATCGATATCTGTCCCATTTGAGCTGCTGCCAAATCGCCGGCCAGGCCATGGACATGGGCTCCGAATCGTGCTGCTTCAAAGGGATCTAGTCCTTGGCCCGATAGCGCGACGATGATGCCCGTCAAGCAATCGCCAGTGCCGCCTGTCGCCATGCCTGGATTGCCAGTTGTATTGAGCGAATACTGATTTCCATCGGTCACGATCGTCCGATGCCCTTTCAAGACAACGATTGTATTCCCCGATTCATCACGACAACAAAGTTCGGCAGCTTGGGTGATTCGTTCCTCTTCATCATTGGAGCATTGTGTACCGGCTAGCCTTGCGAATTCGCCTGGATGAGGCGTGAGAATTCGTGGTGCTGGTGAATTGCTGAGTAGAGTGATGTCTTTGGACAATGCATTCAGTCCATCCGCATCGACGATCGTTGGCACCGTGAGTTCCTGAAACAGCCGATGCACGAGCGTGACAGTGCTCGGATCTGTTCCCATCCCTGGTCCCAATGCGACTGCCGACATATTGCCAGCTACACGCAGAAGCCTTTCGCGCTCGCCGCTAGTAATCGATGCACTTTCCTCGGACCCACAACTGAGCGTCATATAGGCAGGCTCGAAGGAAGCAACGGTAGACTGAATGTGTGCCGGAACGGCAAGCGTCACCAGGCCTGCTCCGCTACGCAAAGCCGCCATTCCCGCGAGTGCCGGGGCACCCGACATTCCTCGCGAGCCACCTAGGACCAGCACGCGACCGTAGTCGCCCTTGTGACTGTCTGCAGCACGCGTCGGTAGTGACGGTAGTGGTTCAGTAGAGATATTGATTAGTGACATAGCAAAGCCTGAAAATTACGGATGTCGTCGCTTGGCAACGAGCCCCGCAAGGTAGCCTGCCTTGAAGCCCGCATCGATATTAACGACGGCCACATTACTTGCACAGCTATTCAGCATGGACAGCAATGCCGCCAAGCCGCCCAGGTTGGCTCCATATCCCACGCTCGTAGGCACAGCAAAGATAGGGCAGGGCACGTAGCCGCCAACAACACTGGGCAGCGCTCCTTCCATGCCCGCGACAACAACGATGGCATCGGCTTCGGAAAATTCGGCCAACCGTTCCGGCAACCGATGTGGCCCCGCAACTCCCACGTCGTGCACCATGGTGGCTGCGATGCCCATCCAGTCAAGCGTCTCCCGCGCTTCCTCAGCCACTGGCAAATCACTAGTGCCGGCCGTGATCACAGCCACTTGTCCGACCGCGAGTTTTTGCCAATCCTCGGGGTCGACTCTCAGCGTTCTGCCGACACGGTTGTAACGCGCTGTGGATAGCTGTTCCAGCAAGGGTGTCGACTTGCTTTCCTCTACGCGAGTGACTAGCACAGGTTGCTGCTCGGCCAACAGCTCTTGGGCGATCGACGCAATCATCTTCGGCGTCTTGCCTTCCCCAAAAATGACTTCGGGAAATCCACAGCGTTGAGACCGTTGTAGATCAACCGTGGCAAAGTCAGAGGCCTGATTGTTGAGAGATTGAGTCTCTGCTGCTGCCAGGCGCAGAAACTCGTCGGCCGATATTTCTTGTGCTGCCAGACGACCTGCTAGGGTCACTAATAGATTGCCATCCATCCCAGCAGTCTACTATGCAAACAGACCTGGGAACAATTGGCGAAATAGTCCGCGACCAAAGAACATTGCTCCCGCTACCACTAGGCGGCAGCGGGAAAGCTGACCAACTCTTTGTGGACCGACTCCAGATGTGCGGGATCGATGCTCTCCTGCGAAGCAGCAAAACCAACGACCAAGGCCAAATCGCAAAGGCGATTAATCTGCCGAGGGATACCGCTTGAAAGCCGGTGGACAGCATCCATCGCTGCGGCCGAGAAGATGGGTCGCGAGGCACCGGCGGCATTGAGCCGGTGGATTATGTAGTCGGCTGTTTCCTGCTCCGTGAATGGCTTGAGGAGCACTTTCATGTCGAGCCGCTCATCCAGGGTCGCGTGTCTCCGCAGTCCTGATAAAAGCGGCGGTTGACCGACGAGCAGAAGCGTAAGTTTGGTTCGTCCGGCAGCTTGCAGATTGATTAGCAACCGTAGCGTTTCCAGGAGTCCCGAGTCTTCCAGCAAATGGGCTTCCTCGATCACCAGCACGGTATGTTTCCCCCTTCGATCGCGCTCTTCCAGGGCAAACTCGAGCCGACGCAGGCTTTCCTCCACAGTCCTAAGCGGAGGATCGGCAGCCGGTGCACCAATTTCTTCAGCTAGATACGTTAATAAATCGCGAGTCGACATCAGAGGAAATACCAACTGAATGAAATTGCCGACCGATGCTTGAAGTTTCGACTCGAGCAGCCTGATCACCAGGCTCTTGCCGCAGCCGGAAGCACCGGCAATCATGGCGGCAGCGCGACCACTGTCGACAGCATATTGTAGTTTGTTGAGGGCTGCTTGCTGACTGGCGCAAGGGAAGTGGAACCGCTCGTCGCAGTTGGACTCAAAAGGCTTCGCCTCGAGTTGCCAATATTCTGTGTACATGCGTCGTTCGATTTAGCGAGTGGGGATCGAGGGGGAGACCGTAGAGTTGCCAATCACACCCAGACAAGTATTCCCAAATAAATTCATCAACGGGTCGATGTTCTCATACATCGTTTGATTGGAGTGGGCGGCGTCTGCCACGATAATGCTCGAATCGATGCGGCACTGCTCGAACAATTTCTGGGCAACTGGCCATTGAGGTTGGCGACCGGCATCGCCAAAATCGATAAGCACCACGTCGTAATGGTACCGAAGCACCCCAGCACTGATCGAAGCCTGGATGCCTGCCAACAGTTCAACAGGGTTCGAGTCTCGACCCGCTAAAGGTAGCAGAGAGATATTGTCTTGAATCGAATGAACGACCCCTTCGGCCAGTGGTACCTGACCGGTTAAGACGTCCTCCCAACCTGTGTCAAACTCAAGTCCAAGTGCTTTCGCCATCGCACGAGTGGCGAAATCGCCGTCAACGATTGCGACTTCTTTTTCGGCCGCGGCTAGCATTCGTGCCAAGCTTAGCTGAATCGTTGTCGCACCTACGCAATGACGGGCACCGGCGATGGCCACCATCGAACGCCCCGCCTCACTAGACGAGATCAGCTCTTCAGCAATTGGTGCTAACATCGACGCATGTTGCTGTAGCAAATTGGTCGTCACCGCCGGCCAGCGAAAGGCGTCGACCTCAAACACAGGACGAAACGAGTTCGTACTCTCTTTCTGAGCTGCCGCAAAGCTGGACAGAGGTTGTCTTGGCGTCGAGGGAGCTTCAGCCGACTGCACACCACTGGGCATGGCCTGTGCCACGCTCGACTGCTGCAGCGCTGCGATCTCTGCCCGAGGATCGTGGGCTGCAGTTTCGCTGCCGCTGGAAAAATCGACATGTGGAGATCGAACACCGGCGTGGACATCCATCTCATAGCTGTTAGCAGGAGGCGGCTGATCCTGGAACAGCCTGGGTGCCGGTTGTCTAATGCTATGGGGATGGCTTGCCGGGGTGGCCGGCGGTGCTTCCGAGCTGTACGCCTGAATGAACGCCTGATCGATTTGACTCATAATAATTTGTTCCGATATGGCAGAGGAGCGCAGGATACCAATGTCTAGCTTCGTCTGCTTAATTGAATTGCGGTCGATTGGCCACGGCCGACTTGCTTGCGGATTCTCGACTCGGTGCATCTGCCGGATCATCGGTAATGTTCAAGGGGCCAAAGTCGAAAATCGGTTGTGGTGTATGGGGATATGTGAAAGCGCTGGCATCGTCGAAGATTAGTTCCACGTTCCCCGAATCCTCATCGATGGTTGGCAATTGCACGACCTCGGGTCGTTTGCTAATCCCAGAATGTGAAGGTGCAAGCTTGAGCTCCTCGTCAATAGCAGCAGCAACCCTGTCTTTGGGGCGAGTGGGTGTGCCGCCGATGGACGAGTTATCGCCCTGCACCAGCGCGGCTCGACCCGACTCCGCCGCACCGACTTCAAAGGGATCCGCAGGAAGGTCCAGAGAATTCACCTGAGCTTCAGAAGACATCTCGGTATCTGGCAGGTTCGTTTGTGGCACCGCCTGATTTTCACCGTAGAATTCATAGCTATTGCTATAATCCACGGTCGGGGGCTCCACAGGAGCAATGATTGCCATGTAGAGGAACAGTGCCGAAGCAACCAGTGCCAGGGTTACAATAAGCCCAGAGTTGGTAGCAAGTTGCTTTTGTAGCTGATAGAGCCCGCCGGGGTTCTTTGCGCTTCGCGTCCAAGAATGTTGCTCATTATTGGACTGATGATTTGCCGGCGCCTGGATCTCTGGTTGCTGTACTTCTGGCGCCTGAATCTCAGTAGCTTGGTGACCGGGATCTATCCGGGGCGAATTGTATTCGGACGTAACCTGATCATCTGCCAAGAAGCTGCGCGACTCCAAATGCGGTGCAGCAAGACTCTCGAAATTTGGCTGCTGTGGTACCTGTGCTGGAGCTGGAGGCATTGCCTGAGGCGCGCGCTCATGCTCAGGGTGGTATTCGCCAGGCGGGCTTACTTCCTGACCAACGAATGGTAGCCGAGCCAAGACAATAGGCCGGCGCGAGAAAGAGCTAGCCCGATTTTCGGCGTCATGAATTCGATACGGCTTCAGCACGTCGACACTTCCTTGTTCGACAATTAGTTGGTAGACAGTCGTCGCTATGCATGCACAGTCCCTGTGCGCAGAGCATGTACTCGTCAACATTATCGGTTCATCTTGCCATACACCTGAAGGAGGTTTCCAGGTGAACGGTGCTAGCGTAGATAAAGTGCGAGTCGAAGTATTGTAATTGAGACTGCTAGCGTGGAGTGTGCCATGCCTGTTGGGGACGCCGTTGTCGCCAGTCGAGCGCCGGCCACAGTCTTGTCTGGCCATCGCGGTCACTCGTCAGAACGGAAAGTCCGTCCGGGGAGAAGCTCACCGAAGTGATCTCAGCGTTTTGACCTTCGAGTGTCAAAATCTCTTTGCCAGTGCGGGCATCCCATAGCTTGCAAAGGCTGTCTCGGCTCCCAGTTAGTACTCGATTGCCATCGGGCGAGAAGGCAACCCCAGTGACGCTGGAGGTGTGGCCGGCCAACTTCATCAGGATCTCACCTGAGCGGGCGTCCCAGACAATCGCCTGGTCATCTGCGCTGCCCGTGACAACTCTGTTGGCATCCGCAGAAAACTCTCCGCACAGCACGCCCCATCGATGTCCCGACAAGGTTGTTAAGATTTTGCCAGTGCTTGCATCCCAAATCTTCGCGGTCTTGTCACCGGAGGTGGTCAGCACTTTCGAGCCGTCGGCGCTAAAGCGGGCACTGAGGACACGCCCCGAATGACCCTGGAATATAGGTTCGGTTACCTCGCCAGACGCGACATCCCAAACGCGGGCTGTACCATCGTCGCTAGCCGTGAGAATGAGTTTTCCATTCGGCGAAAACTCAACGCTATTCACAAAACCTTGGTGAACGCCGTCGAGCTTGCGAATCGCTTTTCCTGTAGAGACATCCCAAATCTTGGCCGAACGGTCCCAGCTGCCGGTGACCAAAAGTCTGCCATCGGGTGACAGATCGGCCGACGCCACGGTTCCGTGCGGGGTAAATCGCACTAGTTGTTCGCGGCTGCCGATATCCCACATTTGTGCATCATTTCCGCCGATCGTTAGCACGCGATCGCCGCTGGGAGAGAACTGAGCCGACCAGAGGATACCACTGCGATCGCCCAAGTCGAGCCAAGCTGCATTACCATCAGTGACCTCTTCGCCCGTATCTAACTTCCACATTTGCACAGAAGCCTCAGCCGCACAGGCAGCGATAGCCAACTTCCCGTTAGGCGAAATATCGACCGAGGTGAATAGCACATTGGTACGGGGCTGAATCTTGCGAAGTGGCCGGGCGTCTTCCAAAGACCACAACCGCAACTGACCATCGTCGCAAATTGTTAGAGCCATTGCACCGTCTTCGGAAACATCCAGATCGGTGACCCAACCAGGATGCTTAAGAACAAGCGTGGTCAACTCTCGACCGGTTTTCAAATCCCATTGGGCACATGTGTTGTCGCCACTGGCCGAAACTAGTCGACCCTGCGGCGTGAACGCAAGTCCCGTAATGGCCCGGCTATGTCCTCGTAGCTCTTGTCCGTCCCGCCACTGGTTGTCTTCCAGAATCCAGGTCCGGCAACGCCCTCGTTCGTCACCCGAAGCCAAGGCCGTGCCATCCGAGGCAAAACTAATCGCGCTCACAGCCTCCTCGTGTCCCCTTAGATTCGCAACCAACTTATTAGAATTTAGATCCCATACTTTCACGTTGTTCTCATTGCCAGCCGTGGCAAGCCAACGACCGTCTGCAGAGACATCAAGCGACGCTGTGCGACCTGTGCCCTTGAGACTATCGATTTCCGTACCACTGGCGACGTTCCAAATCCGGGTCGTGCCATCCCCAGCGGAAGTCGCCAGCTTGCTACCACCGCTAAAGAACACAGCATAGGAGGCCAGAAATTCATGTCCCTCGTTGAACGACTCGACTAAAGTCTGCGATTGCGTGTCCCACAGTTGTGCGGTGCGGTCGCGGCTGGCGGTTACGATTTGACTCCCGTCGGTAGAGAATCGCGCCGACAGCACGGCATCAGCATGTTGCGAACCTTCGTTGCGGCCCAACGCCAGGGCCTCACCATACGACGAGGGATCCCATAATTTCACTTGTTGATCTCGACTAGCGGAGAGCACCCGACTGCCATCGGGAGAGAACACACAGTCTCGGACATAGCTTGTATGACCCCGCAAGCTCAACAATTGTTCGCCAGTTGCCACTTGCCAAATTCGACTGACATTGTCTTCGCCACCAGAAATCAATTGCGACCCGTCGGGTGAGAAGGCAATCGAGCAAACCGGTTTTTCGTGACCTAAGAATTCGACGTAGGGGGCGGGTGGATCGACTTCGTTATCAATGCGTCGGGCAATATCCACAGGCTGGACTTCATCGGGATTCCAAATCAGTATCCGTCCGTCGGCTCCGGCCGTGGCGATTCGAGAACCATCTGGCGAGAAGGTCGCTGCGTTGATTGGGCCGCGATGCTTTGTAAATTCGGTTAGAGGTCGGTAGGCTCCCTGGCTCGCCTGACGGCTCCAGACGATTGCCTTGCCATCCTGACCGGCGGTAACAATGCGGTTATTGTCTTTGGAGAACTCCGCGTTCCAGACCCACCAACTATGCCCCTTCAGCTGTTGAACTGGTTTTCCAGAACGGACGTCCCACAGAACTGCGGTGTTGTCAAAACTACCGCTTAGTAGTTGGCGGCCATCTGGACTAAAGCTCAGGCTAATCACCCCATCTTTATGTCCCGCAAGTTGTCGCAACTGTTTGCCATCGGGGACACTGTAGATGCGAATCGTTCGATCGCTACTGCCTGAGGCAAACTTGGTGCCCGTGTTATCGAAGGCGACTGCGTGGACGTACTGCCCGTGAGAAAGGGTCTTGAGTTTCTTGTGATTCGCTGCGTCCCAGAGGATAGCGTTGCCGGCCAGATCAGCGGTAGCGTAGTACTTGCCATCGGGAGAGTAAGCGATGTCTTCCACTGGCCCGTCCAACTGCCAGGTTGCCTCGCTAAGTTGGCATAGATAGGCGAGCCGTCCCCACTCCCAGCGGCTGAGCTCCTCGTTGCATTGCATCAAGAGTTGCTGAGCTCGGTCGAACGCGTTCTCTTCGATCTTGGCATTCGCCAATCCGATTTGAGCCACATAGGCTTCGTACTCTTCTCGCTGCTTGGCTTCTACGGCTAGCTGGCGTTGCTCTTTAGCAATTTTTTCTTGCTCAATAGCCTTGTCTCTGGCGACGTCAGCCTTCACTTTTTGTTTCACAGCCTCTTCTTCGGCGGCCAGAGCTACGTCTTTTTGCTCTAAGGCGTCTTTTTCTGCCGCGACGGCGCGTTTTGTTTGCTCTTTGGCAATTTTCTCCTGCTCTTCGGCGCGGTCGCGCTGAGTGACTGCCTCGTCGCGCGCCTTGACGGCAATGTCGCGTTGCTGGCTTACAGCCACATACGCATAGCCAACCGTGCCAATCACGGCGGCAATGAGCGCTGCCACGAGACCTTTCAGGAGATTCATGCGACGTTGCCGCGACCGGCGCTCTTTGCGACCCGCTTCCAGTTGGGCAATCACCTCCGCGTGCTCGGCATCTTGCGAGTCCAGTAGCGAAAGGCCTAATTCAAAGTCGCCACGACCTAACGCCGAGTTGGCATAGGCCACTTTCGATTCCGAAAGCAACTCCTTGGCGCGTCGGTTGCCCGACCACATGGTGACCGCTTCCTGAAAACCGTACATGGCTCGGCTGAATAGATCGTAGTCGTCCTTGTCACGCGCTTCGGCCAGACTCTTAGCAGCACTATCAGTAAGTACAATGCTCTCGGAGTGCGATTGGTACACTCGTAAGGCTTCTTGGAATTCGCGAGCTGACGCGTAACGATCCGCCGGATCGGTTGCCATGGCCTTGAGGGCTATGTCAGACAACTCGCCGGGATTCTTGGGCGGAGGAATCTTGTTCTTGGCGGCAGCGAACAGACAGGCCATTACGGTGCTGCCAGTATGAGGGGTGCGACCCTCGATGATTTCATAGAGCATGGCCCCCAGCAGATAAATATCGCTGGCGATTGTTACCTTCTCGATGGGTCCGGTAGCCATCTCGGGAGCCATATAGGCGGGCGTGCCACCCATCACGTCCGATTGGCTCACGGAGTCGGCATTAGGGAAGTCGGGGCTGATGCGCGCAAGTCCCCAGTCCATCACCAGCACTTCGCCGAAGTCGCCGAGCATGGTGTTCTCAGGCTTCAGATCGCGATGCACCACGCCATTGGCATGGGCGAACGCTACCGCGTCGGCGACCCTTAGCAATATGTTCAGATTTTCGTCAAGCGATTTCTCGCTAAGTACCTTGTTCCATGGCGTTCCTTTCACCCGCTTCATGGAATAGAAGAGGGCACCGCTATCGTTTGAGCCTAGATCGTAAATAGGCACGATGTTCGGATGGTCGAGTTCGCCAGTGACTACCGCTTCGGAAATGAATTTCTCTCTCTGCTCTACCGACTCTGTGTCTTTGCCTTTCAGCATCTTGACGGCCACAGTCCGAGCAATCGCCGATTGGCGTGCGGCATAAACCACGCCCATGCCGCCTTCACCGATCACATCGAGCAACTCGTAGTCAGGTGCATCGGCAGGAGAAATAATTTGATCGACGGCAGATCGCCCACTATGGAATTGCCGGGACTTAACCACGATCGAACTTTTAGTGGCCATCTGGCCATGCACGGTGTCTTTCTGCTTGATTGTGCCCCGGGAATCCTTCACATCGCCTTCGACATTGGTGTCCCAATTGGCCGTGACCAAAGAATCAAGGTCATCGCCAGAGACGTCTCCTTTAAAATCGATGGTCTTGTCCGGCGAGAATGCAACAGTTCCTTGGCCTTCGTCGGAGGGAGGATCATCCGAATCGCTGTCGAGACCCGTGATCCCGGCTGCGAAATCGACGGTTTGATCGGGCGAGAAGGCAACGGTGCCTTGCCCCTCATCTGAAGAGCCTTGATCCGAAGTCGGTGCCTCTTCGGTTGGTAGCTTCTCTTCGGGAGCTACTGTCTTGTAGGGATCTGAATCAGTCGGCTCAGCAGGAGTCTCAGTCCGATGGGTTTCGAGATTCTCCTGACCGCTGTTCGTATCATGCTCCGGACCCAAGTCCTCGCCTGTGTCTGTTGCAGGTGGTGAACCGGCGGAGAGATCCATCGGGCTAATGACCGTGGCTTGTTCCTCACCAAGAGTGATGGTTTGTTCGCCGGGAGAACTGGGAGGGGCGGGCGGTTCTGGCGAAGGTGGAGTCTTCGTGGGATCGAGCGGCTGCGTTTGGTCATCAATGCTACGCCGTGGCATCTTACGCAGCACAGCGCCACACACGCCACACTTTCCAGCGGCAAGTGAGGACTCGTCGGCTAAATTGTGGCAGACATGACACGCGGCCATAAATCGATCCCAGATCCGAATAGAAAATTGCCAAGTCAGGGGCAGCCGGATGGCGGAAAAGCCCTACCATTGATTGTAATTCGGCGGCGGAGAAAAAGGGACTGTTACCGGTTTTTTCGCTTATGCCGGGTGCGACGACGAAGTTCTCGCCATTTTTTCTTGTCTGCTTGGGCCAAGGTGCGATCGACACGGCGAGCCCAGGTGCCAAACGAGCGGGTTGCAACCAGGCCGGTGGCCAGACCGAGCATCTGCGTCGTCGACCTGTCGCGGCTCGCTCCCTCGTCGATTCCCGGGCCGACTTCTTGTTCTGATGGCGGAGCGATTGGTTGTGCTGGCTCGATCCGCAATTCGCCCTCGGGTTCAATTTCATCCTGGAGCGTCTCTTTGACTTCTTCCAGCATGGCGTCCACATCAGAGTCCTGCTGACCTTGTTCGCCCGTTTGGTCAAGCAGGTCATTTTGTTCTTCTGTGGGCGGACGATTGCGCAGGCCCTCGCTGTCATCGGTAGGATCGATGATACGGCCACCGCGTAGATAGATCTCGATGACCAGACGTTCGCTGTTAGTCTCTTGGCGGACCAGATAAATCACGTAGTGATTGTCTGGAAGCTTGTAGAACAAATCAGGCAAGTTGTTGAGGACTTCTGCCTTGAGCGGAATTCCCTCGCTTTCCACACCGTAGGAGTCGATGACCCGCAGTTCCAGGATTTGTTCGGTCGTTGCCTTGGAATCAGAAGAGGCAGAGCGTATATCGCCGCCGCTAACGTTAGCCTCAGAGGTAGTGGAAAACTGGAACGAGAGTGCTGTAGCCGATGTGCGCTGGAACGTGAGCCGGGGAACCTGCGGAGTGGTATCGATGCTGACAGGTTGCCCACCGATTCCCGGATTGGAAATAGCTACGATTTCGATGTTGCTCGCACCTTCGGCCATGACTAGGTCGTTGCCATTATCATCGTCCAGAATTTGGACGCGCAAAATGAGATCGGCCGCGGGATTCATCGGATTCGGCTGTTGCATGTAGGTATGCTGAATGACAAACGACTCGGGAGTGCCGCCGTTGTAGTCGACTTGCTCAATAAACCCTTCCATACCGGGTACACCCACATAACCCCAATCGATCATAATGCGGAATGCACTGTCATCCGCGGTGAGATAGGCAGTTTCGATACCGATGTCATCGAAGCTTAGCGTCAGGACCGTCTCGCCTTTGGTATTGATATCGGTTGCTGCGATAGGATCGAGGACCGGGTTGAGGTTGTTGACCTGCACCATAATCTGCTGCGTGTCACTGCCGCCGTCGTCGTCAGTGAGTGTGACCGTAATGGTGAAAAAGCTATCGTCGTCATTGTCGATATAGAGGTGGCTGTCAGCCAATGTGCCTGTGGTAGGCGTGCCTTGCATCCCGTCCACTTCTGTGGCTGGGAGTAAGCCACCTTCCGGCGCAACGCCTTGTTCCCAAGTGATTTCGTAGGTGAAACTCTCTGTCGAGGCACCGTTGGGATTGGCTGGGTTATCGAACCCTGGATCGCTAAATGTGCCAAGGTCGAACAAATCGAGCGTATCGCCTTCGTTGATCACCAGCACCCGATCGGTGAGCACCAATGTTGGCGCCACGTTGTTCACGATCACCTCAAACTCAGCAGCGGTTACTCCACCGTCATCGTCCGAGAATGTGACGGTAACCGTGTACGTGCCGTTATCGGCGTAAGCGTGGGCTGCATGGTCGAATTCAGCGGTGGTCAATACACCTTCACTGCCCGAAACTCTATTCACGACGTTTACTGGAATCGCTGCAGTGCCATCGCCCCAGTCGATCGAAACTCCGGTAAACGTCTCTTCCAATTCACCGCCGACGTTGAGGGGATTGTCGAATCCCGGATCACTAATCCCCAACCCAAAGTCAGCCAGAGTGAACTCTTCGCCTTCGTCCAATATCTCGGAGCCATCCACGCCGGTGAGAGATGGCGCAACATTGGCCACTGTCACGGTAAACTCCGCCATCCCGACTCCACCATCGTCGTCTATCACGGTGACGGTCACGGTGTAAACTCCGTTGTCGGCATAAGCATGCATGGCCTGGATGGTGCCGGTGGTAAGCACGCCTTCGCTACCTGGGACTTCGACCAGGGTGATATCGCCGACCGGCTCGGTGGTGCCATCGCCCCAGTCGATGGTGGCGGTGAAGTTCTCCTGGGTGCCAGCCGCTGCCAAGTCGAACCCGGGATCGCTAAAAGTAGCGGGGGGGAGCATGATGAACTCGCCCTCATTGGCTGTGATATTAGCGATGGGATCGAGCGTGGGATTAACGTTACTAACGGTGACCTCAAACATCTGCGAGGCACTGCCACCATCGTCGTCTATCACGGTGACGGTCACGGTGTAAACTCCGTTGTCGGCATAAGCATGCATGGCCTGGATGGTGCCGGTGGTAAGCACGCCTTCGCTACCTGGGACTTCGACCAGGGTGATATCGCCGACCGGCTCGGTGGTTCCATCGCCCCAGTCGATGGTGGCGGTGAAGTTCTCCTGGGTGCCAGCCGCTACGAGATCAAATCCGGGATCGCTAAAGGTAGCCGGAGGAAGCATGATGAACTCGCCCTCATTGGCTGTGATGTTGGCGATGGGTGCCAAAGTTGGATCTACGTTCATCACTTCTATGGAGACCATATTCATACCCGACTCACCATCGTCGTCGGTTACTTCCAGTTTCACCAGGTAGGTTCCATCGTCAGCCGGTGTGAAGCTAAAGTTTGGATCACTTCCCGTGGCCACGACATTGCCGCCCACAGAGGCTTCCCAAGCATAGGTGAAGGTGTCGAGCGAGCCGGGGTCGACGACTGTACTCGTTAGATCAATCTGCGTGCCTTCGGGGCTGTTGAGCGGCGCATCGTTGATGGTGACCATCGGGGCAACATTGCTCACGGTGAGCATTGCCATTGCCATGTTGGTGCCGGTATCGTCGTCGGTGACCGTTACACTCACGGTGTAGTCGTTGCTGGGATCGCCGCTGGGATTATCGTCGAGATACTGATGCGAAAGTGAGAAGTCTCCCGTCACGGGATTCCAATTAATCCCGTCGGCCGCTTCGGTTAGAACAACATTTCCTAGGTTAAACGACTGCACGTTGTCGGGACTCAAGGGATCGCCCCAATCGATATCGAGCGTGAAAGTATCGAGCGTGCCGACGTCACTCACATTGCCGCTGAGAGTTGTGCTGTCGTTTTCGCTAATATCCGCCAGTGGATTCAGCATGAGTATCGGATTGACATTATTCACGGTAACAACCGTCATAGCCGAGTCGCTGCCAGTGTCGTCATCAATCACCGTGGCTGTCACCGTGTAGTCGTCACTTGGAGTTCCACTAGGATTGTCGTCGAGATACTTATGTTGGGTGACGAGCGAAAACTGGTCGTCGCTCAGAATGATCGTCTCGATCGGAGTTCCGTCGCCCCAATCGATCTCGACCGTATGGTTATCCAGCGAGCCTACGTCTTCGAACGCCAGCTGCAAAATGACACTGTCATTTTCATTGATGGGAGAAGTGACAGAGAAGAACGTGATCTCGGGATCGACATTAATCACTTCAACAGTGGCCGACTCGCTGACCGATTCTCCATAGCTGTCGGTGACGGTCACCATGATCGGAGTCAGATCCGATGGCGTGGCTGTTGGATCGTCATCAAGATATTGGTGCTGTGTGACGAGCGATAGCTGGTCTTCGTTGAGATTGATGGTCTCTACCGTTCCATCACCCCAATCGATCTCCACGGTGTGGGAGTCTTCAAAGTCGGGGTCGTCAAACGACAAAGATAACTGAGCGAAACCGTTTTCCAATACAGGATCGAGTGGTTGAATCTGCAGATTGGAGGGCGACGTGTTTTCTGACTCCCCAGATAGGACAATTTCTTCTTCGTTTTCCGTGCCTTCGCCTGTATCGTACAAACCGGTTTGTACGGTGTCGGTCAGCTCGGCCAGGGGCGCTAGTGCTGCTCCGGCGGCTGAAGCATCGAGTACGCGTCGGCGCTCGAGGGTGCGCGGCACGAGTGGTCGAGCTTGTAATTGCTCCGAATGAGAAGTTCGTTTACGGCGAAATAGCCCCAGGCAACTTGCAAAGATTGTGAACAGACCCATGATGCGAGAAGTGTCCTACAGAAAAGGGTGATTCGCTAGCAAGTTAGGGTGGCGAGGAGGGCGTCTTGCTCTGCTTCATGCCGACGGATTCGTGATCCATACGAGCTATTACTGATTATCCCGACAAACTCATGCAGATGCAAACATTTGGGCCTCAGTATTCAGGCATTCGCGGAACTGCCTGGCAGCCGGAAATTAGACATTTAGGCCGTCCTCGGCCTGGTTTTGGTGCGAGCCTAGAGAAACTTTGCCGGATGCGCCACTCACAACGATCGTAAGGCGCACAACGAATCTTCTTGAGAATAGGGTTGTAACGCGACGAATACACCGCACAGCGACGGCATTGTTTGCCGTGTTCCTACCCTTGAAAGCTGAGCGACCGTATGCAAACGACATTCCCCGCATGCAACTTACCCCGCTGTTCCGGTCGTCGGGCAAACACATGGCTCCGAGGGATTGCGCTGGCACTTGCTTGCGTTACCTTATGGCCTGCCACTGCCAATAGTCAGCCTTCTGCCAATGATTTCGTAAGCCGCGATTCCGAATTCCAGCTTGCTAGTCCTGCCGGTCGTCTACAGCAACGACATGCTAGCGAACTGCGGAATCTGGGTGTAACCCCTGCTCTCGATTGGGAACCTATTGTCCACATGGCTGCCCGCTGGTGCACTGAATTGACTTCGCTGCAGGGATCGCTAGAGGAACAGCATCATCTGGCGATGCTCCAAGATGCGGTGGGGCCGGGTGCAGAAAACAATCAAGAACAGATCGAAGCCGGACAGGTCCAGCGAGATCCTTGTTTCGTTGCCGTTCCGATCTCTTCAGTGCGTGTAGGCATTGCCGCCCCAGCTGGCAAACTACCGGAAGACATCGCCGCACAGTGTCGACGCACCAGCATGCCGGTGGGCGATACACGTCTTACTTGCGGTTGGGCGGTTTACGAAAAGCACTGGGCTGCCACTTGTATGCATCATCGACCGCTCTATTTCGAAGAAGTCAACGCCGAGCGCTATGGATACACACGTGGTCATTGCGTCCAGCCTTTTATCTCAGCAGGGCGATTCCTAGCCACAATTCCCGCGCTACCGTATTTGATGGTCGCGCGACCGCCCTGCGAATGCATCTACACCTTGGGGCATTATCGACCCGGCGATTGTGTCCCTTACCGTTGGCATCATCCTCCACGTCATGTCGCGGCAGGTGTCTTCGAAGCAGCGGTCATTGTCGGGCTTGTGGCGCTCGTGCCGTAGCGACTACCAAGGCAACTTGAGCATTTCATGCACTTCGTGATAGGCAATCTGCCACAGGGTGCGACGGCTCGCTTCGATCTTGGCAGTACCGCGTGCGCCGATCATCAGAAGCGGATCGTCGGTCGTTAGTCGGACCTCCGCTAAGTGTTCCTTTGTCCGATCCCCGGTCGACGCAGCACTTGATCGAGCACTCCCGCGCTTGGCCACGTCGATAACCACACCTTCGACGACACGAACGGGTGAGGATTCGACTAGAATTCGTACCTGCATTCCAGGCGAAACTCCCGGCGCGTCTGTTTCTTCGATGGCCACCAGGGCATTCAAATCTTTGGAGTTACCCACACTGCAAATAATAGTGCCTGGCTCGATCCAACAACCGCGGTTTCTCGGTTCCAGCGGTGAGCCAATCCAACTTCGCAGCTGTCCTTGAGTATTCGCTTTGGGTTCAATCGCAGGTGGCGCGACAATCACACCCGCTGTGGGAGCCCTAAGTGTTAGTGCATCCTGCCGCTCGCGATGCTCCGCCAATTGGGCTTTAGCGTCAGCCAACGCCGCACGGGCGGTAGGGGCTCGGGCACTGGCCGTTTCATCCCACGAACGCATTGTCTCGATCTGTTCGTAACTGACCTGACGCACCAGATACTCGCCTTCCTGCTCAGCCACTGCAAGATCGATCTCTGTGTCCACCAATTGCGCGATAACCTCTCCCTTCTCAACGACGGTCCCAGCCGGTTGAGCAAACACCAACTGACCACCGGTAGCTGCGTAAATAGTCTGAGCTTGCTGCGGAACAAATACGGCAGGCCCAGTCAGCGATTGGTCGATCGGAAACAGAAATGCCCCGGCACCCAGCAGACCTACCAAAACCATTAGGAGCAGAGCTCGAGGTATCCTCAATCGATAGCGCGAAACGGGGTTATTCCAGAGTCTCCATACGCTCATCAGCGGGGCGACGAGCATGCCACACAGGGTCAATGCAGCCAGTGTGTAGATAAGGTTTTCCAGGCGATAGGGTCTAGTTACTGCAATCAGTCCAGCGAAAATCAGCAGAACGATCAATGTGAGATAGACTTTGGCGGCAATGGCATAGAGTGTCACTGCTCGACGACGTGCGGGACTCAACAACGGGTCTTGCTGAGGCGGTTGATTTTGCAGCCATCCAGTAAGCCGCTGGCTAAGTAGACTTTGAGCGCGTGTCGCGAGATTGGGCACTTCCACCAAATCGGACAGAATGTAATAGCCATCGTAGCGGAGCAGTGGATTGGCGTTCACAAATAGGGTTGTGACCGAACAGATCAGGACCAAGCTCAAACACCACAGCTGGAAAATACCGGGCGCGGCATAATGCCAGGCAATCAGGGCGAGCGAAGCAATCAACAATTCCACCGCCATGCCTGCAGCGGAGACGGCGATTCTGTGCCATTTGTTGGGCATCCGCCATACGTCCGACACATCGCAATATAAGCAGGGAACGAACGCCAACAGGATCACTCCAATTTCGTGGCAACGTCCGCCAAAGTGTTTGCAAGCTAGCGCATGGCCCAGTTCGTGAAAAACCTTCACCATGGCGACGGTAGTGAGCCAGATTGCCCAATATTTGGGCTGGGCTAATTCCGCCATGGCCGGGAGCGAGGCCGTCAATTCACTGAACTCCACAAACAGAATTCGCAGGGCGTAGAACATCGTTGCCGCGACAATAAGCAAACACGGCAGCGAGAATGCCCAGCGAACACAACGGTACATGCCATCAATGAACCCTGTGGCATCAATACTTCCCAGGCGAAACGAAAGCAGGCTGACGAAGCTTTGCAGCCACTCTTGTTTCTGACGTTCCCTGCTGCGTTCCAAGAGCTCTTTCCCCTGCGCAGGAGCCTCGCTAAGAAGCAATCCTCGTTTATGCAGTTGGTTCAATCCCTCTTGAATTGCCAGCTCGGTGATCCGCCGAGGTGCAAAACGTCGTTCAAATTCACGCCGCAGTCGGCCAAGCGTGGTTCGAACCTTGACCGCCTGAAACAGAAAAAACTCTTCGGCGGTCAGGTGGAAGAGTTCCAGTGTCAGCGAATCCTTCAGCACGTAGGCAGCTTGGCCTACGAAAGCAGCCTCTACCGTTTGAATGTCTTGTCGCGCACGCAGCGCCAGGGGGCGATCGATAGCCGACATTTGATGGTGCGAAGCGTTTGCCATGGAACGTTGGATTCTGGGTCTATTCGATGCGCATTGTTCCCTGGCCACCCGAACGCAGGGTGCCAGCACTATTATCGAGTTCCGCCCAAACGCGAACTTGTCGTGTCACCGGATCCATTTCGGGGCTGACAAAGCGTAGTTCGCCAGTGGCCTGCAGTGGTTTGCCGCCGAGTTCAGTTGAGAAAGTTACGTTTCGTCCGACCAGATCTGCCGAAGCCTGTTCGACGGGCAGGAACCCTTCTGCACGAAGCTTCTTCACGGCTACCAGTCGCAACACAAGGTCGCCTTTTTCGACCCACTCACCGACGCGTCCCCGCACGAGAACCACAGTCCCCGAGAAAGGTGCCTGCAGGCGATGTTTCTCCAAGGCCAATTTCGCCGCAGCAAGTTCGTTCTCTTTGAGCTTCAAGGAGTACGATTCCAGTAACAATTGGTGCTCTGCCTGTTGTCGCTCGAGTTGAAGTTTTTCCACCGTCAATCGCTCCACATCAATTTGCGACTGTGAAATGCTCTTCGGGAATTTCTCGATCGATTCCATCGAACGCCGCAATTCCGCCTCAGCGACTTCGATCGCTTTGTCCGTGTATTCAACGCTGATTCGATTCTCGGCAACCTTTCGAGCCTGATCGCGTTCGGCGATTGCTTGCTTCACCGCTAGATGGGCTGCGTGAGGGTCTAACGTGGCTAGAATTTGCTTCTTCTTGACGACTTCTCCTTCGTCTACAGAAACCTGCAGTAGCAATCCCGTTTGCTGAGCTGGGATTTCGGCAGCACGCAGCGGCCGCAACACGACGGATTCGATGGTAATTGGTTCCACATCGCTAGCGCATGCGTTAGTTACAGGCACCGAGGCCAGCAGCACTAGGCAGAAAATTGCTTGGAGCTTGTTCATCAAAAAATTATCCAACGGTGCACGGTTTCCCAAACGTCATGCAGCCAGACATATCCGAGCGACTTACGCCCACAGTAAATCCGAACGTCGGCGTTCATGCCCGGTCGGGCAATCGATGGTAATTGGTCGTCTAGGGAGATCTCCACCTGAACGGCAGGCAGGTCTTCGGCCAGAGAATCGACATCCAGCACGGCGGTTTCCCGTATAGCGTTAAGATGTCCCGAGAAGATTTGATCGATGTCGCCCACCAGTCGAACTCTGACCGGTACAGACTCCTGTTCGTCCTGAGCCTGGGTAACATGGCCGATCCTGTCTTGCGGAACTTCAGCGAGCAACTGCCAACCCACATTGGGATCGGCCACTGTAAACAGCACTTGCCCCCGAGAAACGGGGCGTGTTTCTAAGAGGTGCTGCACGTCGAGAGTAAGCACGATGCCGTCAATGGGGCTCTTCACGGTTAGCGCTGATTGCCGAGCAAGGAGAATCTCCGTCTGCCGTTCCAGGCTGTTCATCCGTTGCCGAAGCTGCTCGGCTTCCGCGGAGAGTGACAGGCTCTCCGATTCAATGTTCTCTCGCACTTGCCGATCAGTGCGGGCGACCGCGATGGCTTCCAGCCGTTTGCGAGTCGTCTCAATCTCGCCGCGGACACGTTGCAAATCGAGCACTAGTTGAGGATCGTCCAAGGTAGCCAGAACATCTCCCGCATTGACGCTATCTCCATGGTCTACGAGTACCGTAGCAACCGTTCCATCAGTCGACGCAAAGACATCGTGATCGACCAGAGGAACCAGGTTGGCGGAGGCCTCGACTTCGAAGTCGCGCTCCACAAATACCAGTGCTCCCACCAAGGCTGCCGCTGCGGTCGCGTACAAAAGCGTTCTGGCGATGCCGCGTAGCCAACCCAGCTTGGCCCAGCGGTCGCTCCAGCGGAGAATCGTCCGTAGCGGGAATCGATCGAGCCGATCGGCCTGCTGCAAAGCGGGGACGCATAGTTCGCCTAGGTCTTGCACATGCTGTCGAGTCAGCGTGGTGTTGTCGCCTTGGAATTGCTCAGCGATGAGTACTGCCGATGGTCGGACGGTTGTTGGTTTGCGTATTTCTGTTTCGCGAACGAATTCTAGTGGCACAGCAACCACCGAACGTGCCTGCGATTGGTCTGCATGACGGGCCAATACGTCCGCCAATTCATCAGGTAGGCTCTCGAGGCCGCTTTGTTCGGCATATTCCAGCGGTTCGTTCCAACGCGCAGTCCAATCCGCCAATTGGCACAAGCTCTTCGCAGCATCGGAGCGAGGTTCCACACGGTCGACGCCACTCACAGCCAAGAGCCGCCAGCGATTGCCTCTTCGCAGCAGGACGCTCAGACGATCGGCACCCACGAGCTGACGTCCTTCGTTCGCTACCTCGAACGCGGTTCTCTGTAGGTCGGAGTTTCCGTGTACCCGCCGTAGCATCGCGAGTGAACTGGTATGGAAGCCTTGTTCCTTCCGGAGGTGACGAAATTCGTCCCAGGCATGATAATCGGCAGCAATCTGGCGAAGCGTCTCCAACAGTTCCCGCCAGCCTTGGTGAATCTCCGGGCCGCAACCGGTGGGCAAAAACAGCTCGATCAAACGCTCCGGACCACTTTCGACAGGTACGGTTCCAATCAACACTTGAGCATCTGTGGGATTCTCCAGTGTGTCTGCCGTTCCACTGCCGGGCGATAGCAATTGGACCTCCCTGGACTGGGATGTCCGCGTCAGCAATTGTTGATGTGTCGCAGCGGTGTCTGGATTCTGTGTGTCCAACACACGGGCAAGATTGGCTTGATAGACGATGCTCCACAGGCCGTGGGCATCCCGTTGCCATACCGCACCGCCGTCCGTAGCTAGCATTGCCACCGCGCCTTGAAGTAGTACGCGATAGAACTCAGCAGCATCGATCGGAGTGCGCGCAAGATCATGCAACTCGTCGGCCAATTGTTCTAGTTGGTCCCACGTATTGCCGTCGGTCGTCGGTTTTTCGGTCGAGGACATCACAGTTTCAGTATATCCAAGACCGCAGAAAACACTCTTGCTAGCGGCGAACAATAGACGGAAACAGCGATGCCAGAGGCCGCTGCTGGCAACTTGCGCAAACTCTGACTGTCGAGCAAAGTTTGATGTTTTTAACAATTCGGCACGAAAACTCTGGTTATTCCGGTTCTCGGGCGCCGAAAACGATAGCGAGGGTCCATCGGCTTACGTAATCGCCGTGCGTACCGTCATTGAGTTACTGCCAGGGGTGGCCAGGATTCGACAAAGCGATCTGCTGACATGTACAGACAGCCATCCACAAAAATGCAACTCTTCGCACTGCTTAGTAGCGTCTTGGCAGCCACTCTAGGTTGCCACGGTCGCTCGGCCTGCGATTTCAAAGCGGGTAAATCGTCCGATTGTTATCGCACGATGGCCTCGGAGATCGAGTACCCACAAGTCAATCAGTGCTGCGCGGTTGATTCGAGTTGGGCATGTGTCGAGCCGCTCACTCTTTCCGACAACGAAGAACCTGAATACTGGGAGTTGCCGCTAGAAGAGGTCGTCCATCTGGCCCTTTCGCAGTCGAAGGTATTGCGTGAATTGGGTGGGGCCGTGCTTCGGGCGCCTTCTTCGGTAGAAACCTATTGGGATCCCGCGGTGAGAGAGACCGATCCACGGTTCGGCATCGACGCCGCACTTAGTGCCTTCGATGCCCAGTTCAGTACCAGCGTGTTCGGCGAGAAGAACGACAAGGCGATCAACAACGAGTTTTTCGGCGGCGGCACTCGGATCCTGCAGCAGGACCTGGCAGTTATTCAGTCGCAGCTCTCAAAACGGGCTGTTACCGGCTCGGAATTCAGTTTTCGCCACAATATCGAATACGATTCAAACAACGCCCCCAGCAACTTGTTTCCCAGTGCTTGGAACGTGAATTTCGAATCGGAGTTCCGTCATCCTCTGCTGCAGGGCAGCGGCATGGAATTCAACCGCATTGCCGGGCCGAGCACGACCCCGGGCGTCTACAACGGTGTGCTGATCGCCCGTGTGAACACAGATGTTGAGCTGGCAGATTTCGAACTGGCGGTTCGCGACCTCGTCAGTAACGTGGAAAACGCCTACTGGGACCTTTACTATGCTTACCGCGATCTTGATGCGAAGATCAAAGCACGAGACGCCGCTCTGGAAACCTGGCGGGGCGTTCAGGCTCGTTTCGAAGCCGGGCGACGCGGTGGCGAGGCGTTCAAGGAAGCACAAGCTCGCGAGCAGTATTTCCGCTTTCAGGAAGAGGTGGAAAACGCCCTCACAGGTCGGCTGATCGACGGTACACGGACTGGCAACGGTTTTGGTGGCGGTACTTTCCGTGCGAATGTAGGTGTGCACGTGGCGGAACGTCGTTTACGGCTGCTGATGGGCTTGCCGCCCAGCGACGGCCGACTGGTCCGGCCTGCCGACGAGCCATTAACGGCGCCGGTAGCCTTCGATTGGTGCGAGATTACTCGCGAATCGCTAATCCGACGTGGCGAACTCCGTCGCCAACGGTTTGAAGTGCGACGTCGCGAGCTGGAGTGGATTGCCAGCAAGAATTACCTCCTGCCTCGGTTCGATGTCATCGGTCGCTACCGTTGGCGGGGATTTGGGCAGGATCTACTCGATCCGGACAACAACAATCCAGCATTCGACAATGCCTACGAAAACCTCACCGGCGGCGACTTCCAGGAATGGCAAGCAGGGGTGGAGTTGAATGTGCCGCTCGGCTTCCGCCGTGGCTTTGCTGCGACTCGTAACGCCCAGTTGCAACTGGCCCGCGAACGTACCATTCTGCAGGAGCAAGAGCGTCAGGTGCTTCACGACGTGGCGGCTGCGGTGGCGGAAATGGATCGGGCCTATGTCGTTTCGCAAACTTCGTTCAATCGGTTAGATGCTGCCCGTGTGCAGCTAGAAGCAATTCGGGCCGAATTCGAAGCGGATAAAGCACCACTCGATCTGTTCCTCGATGCCCAGCGACGCCTGGCGGATGCCGAGAGCCGGCATCAACGTAGCCTGGTGGAATATGTGCTGGCAGTGAAAAACGTCCACTATGCCAAGGGAACCTTGCTCGACTACGACGGCGTGTACCTCAGCGAGGGCGGCTGGCCTCAGATGGCTTACCGGGATGCCGCCGAGCGAGAGCAATCGCGGGGCAAGCGTCGGCCGCTGAGTTACGCTTCCGCCAAAGCTCCTCGTGTTGCTTACGGGCCGTACGAACAGCAGCTCGACAACGTCTCGCCGTTGGAGCTGATTCCAACGGAGACAGAATTCGAAGAAGTCCAGCAGCTTCCGCCTTCCGCCGATGCACCGGAAGACGCGGGCGACTCACATGCGAATGCCCAGTCACTAAGCGCTCAGCAATCTGGTGAACAGACAGCGGGCCTCCAAGCCATCCCAGCGAGTGGAGAGACTGCAGCTCTACGTGCTGCGGGCCAATGGGCTCCCGAAGTGGCTGCCCAGCCGATTACTGCCGGCGCTCCGTTCGCCTTTCCTAGCCCAGAACAACCGGGCCAAACGAACGCGCAAATCCAAGCCGCTGCAGCGGCCTTGTGGGAACCTAAGGCGAAAGCCGAACCGATTCCCACGACCGTGAATGAACCCGGTGCGGGGCAAGTCGTCCCTGCGTTTCAACCGAACACAAATCACCCGCAGCCATTGAATCCCGCGTCGAACGCAAGTGGTGAGTTTCACTTTGAGCGGTAGTAGAGATTCGAATTGCGATTTGCGAGTTGAGTGACCAAAAGAACGGCTTAGATACCACGTGGCCTTGTGATAGATTAAGGCAAGTGGATTTAGCCACTGCCCAAAAAGCGACCCAATACGCGTTTTTTTTCGAAAGCCGCGTTTCTCTCGAGAAAAGGCACTACCTCTGCCTGGGGATGAGGGGCACATCTTGTGTCTCACGATTTTTGCCATACAAGCGAGCTAATTGTGCGATCGCCTATTTTGTGTGAACGCATTTCTGCCTCCACGACTGGTTGTATGACGATCGCGCTTGAAATGGCACAAGAATGGTGGTTGCAATTTCTCTTAGGTAGCGCGGAGTCGGTGAGGGTTTTCTTGTTCTTTAGTACCGAGAAAGTTTTGTTAGACAGGATGACAGGATTTGTTGGATGAACGGGATCCTAGTTCGTGCCTTTCACGAATAGGTTAGGTAAGGCGCTCGCGATTTGCCGCCCGGTGGTTCACGTTTCCGCCGGAATCTCAGAGCGAGAATTATCTGACGTAGGGTGGAGCCGCTAGGCCCACCGAGAGTGAAAGTTTGACATCGTCTTGTTCGGTGTGTCGCCGCGTTGCTTTGGCACACGCTACGTACTAATCTAGGGTATTCGACCGTAACCATAGTAGTACTTTGTTGGCGTTTTCACTCGGTGGGAACACAGGGTAAAACACTTTGCGGATAGAAGAGTCAACAATGATAAGTGTAACTCGCTTGTATAATTCCATCTCCTTAACTTTGAAGGTGGGGAGACCAAGTTGAAACTTTAGAGCCAATTCTGAGTCGCTAAGCAACTCGAAAGGAAGATTGAGGCGATTCTTTGCCTCCCGTTGAAAGTCGGTAGACTGTGAGCTGAGACCAAAAATTTTTGCACCCAGTGCCCGTAGCTCTTCGTATGAGTCTCGAAAACTACAAGACTGGGGTGTGCACCCCCTGGCACCAGCGATGGCATTCCAACCATCAGGTAGCGGCGTGTCAGGCCGTCCCGTCATCGGATAGATGTAAAGCACAATCAGTCCTGTCGAATCGCTAAGGTCGATAGTCTCATTGTTCGTCGTACGAAGCAGAGTTCTAGGAAGGCCCTCGCCGACTAAGTGGTCTGCTGCACCGTCATCTATTGGTTGCGGTAGGTTTTCTGGAAGCTTGTCTAAATTCACTGCCTGGTCTCAGTTGGAATAGAATATAAACGTGCGATTTGGCGGTCATAGCTATTGTGTTGTACTCGCCATTCTATATTTGTGCTTATTGTCAAAGCAAGCTGCTGGCTAAGCTGCGCTCAACGTGAAGCGCCGACGCAGTCTGGGAATCAACGCAATGCACGGAACTCCATCGCGTTTGTGCTCTCGAATCTGGCTACCATTCCGATCGTGGTTTAGGGTGAGATTTTGACATCAACCCATTCGGTGTGCCGCCGCGTTGCTTTGGCACACCCTACGGCCCTACGTACTGTAGGTGTCGTTCATTGTTTTTCGTGAAGACGCAAGCGGTGTTTGTTGTGGTCTAGGGGGTTTCGTTTGGTTTTGGTTCTTTGCTGGGCGGTGGAGTCACTTCTATTTTGCTGGTGCCGACCATTTCGTTGTTGAGATAGATCACGCCTTGATGGGTGATGGTGCCCTCGTTGCCTGCTTCGTTGATCGTCCCCGGTACGAGGACCGGTTCGGTGCCGACATTCACTAAAGGATGGTCGTGGGGGTCGACGACTTGGACCTGCCGGGTGAGCAGGCGTTCGATATAGCCATTTCTTTCGATGCTCCCGACCAGATTTCCATCGCTATCGACAATGCGGAGCGAGCCCACTTGCTCGGCTTGCTGGTTGGGGTCGTTGCCAGAGTGCCGTGCGAATGTTAGCTCTACCAGTGGATAAGTAGGATTTTCCAAATCAACAATCTGCAGGCTTTCGCAGATCATCTCTTTGGTTTCTACGCGTTGGATGAGTTTGTCACGAATCGCTGCGCCGAGTGCGAAGAAGATCAACGGATAAACGATCCAACGTTCGCGTTCAGACATGGGGGGCCTTTGGGTTTGGGAGTGGGCAGTAGGCGGTGGGCAGGGGAGCGAGGGACTTGTGGAGAAGTTATGTGTCCTCGCTTCGCAGTTGTTCACCTCTTAGTTGTCGGCGCGGCGAAAGTAGAGTGCGCCGAGGCCGCGATCGGCACCTAGTTCGGTCATGATGAACCCGTATAACTGGCCGTCACGCTCATCGAGTTCCAGTTTGTAACGGCGAAGTTCCGCGCCACCATCTTCAGCGGTTTGTGTTTCGATTTCGATGGTGCAGGCAACCGGTCCGGCTTGCACCATATTCCAGGTGCCTTCGACAGGCTGGGAGCCATTGTCCAGCGATAGCTTCACATCGCTGCGGCTTACAAAATCTAGAACGACTCGTATGTCGTAAGCTTCCCAATCGGTTGGGGGCTTTGCTTTCGACTCGGGGGCTCCGGGGTCGGATTTGTCGCCATATTTCTCTGCTTCCCGCGATTGCCGCGCTGCTGCGGTGTCGGGGACACCTTCCCATTTGCCAAGCAAGCTGGTGGCGATCCGTTGTTGGCAGCCCGCGAAGGTGCAGAGGCCAAGCAGGATCGGAATCAAGAAGTTCGGACGCAAGAGAGGTGTTCCTTGTATTGGTGGGGGCGACCGATAGGGGTCAGCAAGGGGACGTGGTAGGTGCTCTATTCTAGTCGCCACCTTCCGACAAACCAACGGCTGCTGTCCCGACCTATGAGTGCCCTTTTCAGTTTTATCCAAAGGTGTCTCTGAGTGTCGGAATAACGCTTAGCTGCCAAAAAGGTAGGGTGGGCCACAGCGCAGCGACGGACCTACAAAGTGCGGTGAGGAGTGGGTGCCATGCTCCACGCTTGCGTGGGCATGTGGAGCGAGGACTGCATGCCCACAGCGGCAGATCGCCGTGGCCTGGCACCCAACGGTGGGACAGCCGAATTAGTAGGCCGGGTGCGAGACGCCGTCGGCGTCGGTTTGCCAGGGGAGCCAGGCGAGCACAACGCGGTCGACGCGCAGGTCGCCTTTGATGGGGGGCAGCTCCAGTTTTTCCAGCTCGATGTTCTGCGGCTCGAAATCGAATTCCAGATCCTCGATTTCGCCTTGGATCTTTTCTTTCAGTTCTTCGAGAGCGGCTTGCTTGTCTTTTAGTTTTTGCTCAGCGCGCGATGCTTCGCCCCGTTCTCGCATGGCTTGGTTTGCCGAGGATGTTGAAACCTGGCGAGAGCGTCCCATCCCCAAAGCACCCAATATCACTTGGAGGATCATCATCAGCACACCGACGACCCGCCCCCAAAACTGTGAACGCTGTTGTTGGTAGTAGCTTTCCGCTTTACGAACAGCCTCTTCGGCACGTTGCAGGCGAAGCTTGTATCTTGCCCGAACCTTTTCCTTCCGCTCGTCCCTCTTTTCGCGGGCGAGTTGCGACATGCGAATGCGGAAGTCGCCCTCCGATTCGTCGGGCTCCGATGAGGCGTCGAGATCTTTCGAGCGCCAGCAGACGAGTCGCTCCGCGCGGTAGAGATGATCGATAAGCTCTTTCTCCCACGATTTGTAATTCTTCTCGTTGGCAAGTGGCGAGGGCAGATCGGCGTAGGAGGCACCCGCTACCGGATCGTCCCGCAGTTCGGTGGTTTGATCGAAGACCATGGCCGAATCCCACACCGGCTCGCGCAATTTGCCATGCACACTTTGCAGCACTACGCAGTCGCGCCACAGATCGACGTCGTAGGAGGCGCGCACAAAGTGCATCCGGGCATAGCCGACCAGGGCAGGGCGGTACTGCACTTCCACTTCGCGGGGTAGTGAATCGCTGACCGGCCAATACTTTTGTGTGACGCTCGCGGTGACCACCGGGCGATGATTGGTAACAACCGGCTCTGGCTCCACGACGGTCCCGGTAGAATCTGCTGTTTCCTGACCGTTGGATTCGCTCGCTTTTCGATCGGCCATCAACGTCTTGATTTGATCGCGGGTGAGCGGACCGCCCAAGTACGACATGGCCCAGCGGGTGTGAAACACTTGCGGTTGATTGTCGTGGACATTGTTCATAAGAAAAACGCGGCTGCCGAGGCCGGCCAGGGTGGCTTCCATCTCGGCTCGGTTGAATAACGAACCCGCCTGGGCGGAGGCTCCCTCCAATCCCTCGAGCACGCGCGCCTTGTCGCGCTCCGTTTGCAGTCGGCCCAAAAACCACGTGCCGGCGTTGGAGAGACCTTTGTAGTCGAGGTCCACAGGGTTTTGAGTGGCGAGCATCACACCCACGCCATAAGCCCGCGCTTGTTTGAGCAGCGTGAGCATGGGGCGTTTGCTGGGCGGATTGGCGACGGGTGGAAAATAGCCGAACACTTCGTCCATGTAGAGCAGTGCCCGCAAACTGCCGGTGCCTGGTTGGGTGCGCATCCAGCTCAACAATTCGCCGAGCAGAATGGTGACGAAGAACATCCGCTCCGCTTCGCTGAGGTGGGCAATCGAAAGGATCGAAAGCCGCGGTCGACCTTCGGCGGTGTAGAGCAGATTCTTGATATTCAGCGGCTCGCCTTCCAACCAACTGGCAAACGAGGGGGAGGCCAGCAGATTGTTTAATTGCATACCGAGCTCAAAACGCTCTTTGGCTGGGTAAAACTTCTCCAGATCGATGACGCCCACCTTGTCGAACGGCGGCTGCTGGATTTCGTGGATCAAGCCGGGCAGATCGAGGCTGCGGCCCTTGCGCCAAGCGCTATCCAACAGGTTGGAGAGGAAGATATGTTCGCGACTCCGCACCGGATCGGCATCGATGCCCAGCAGCGCCAATAGTCCCGAGGTGGTCGACTGCACGCGCTCACGAAAGGCATCGGCATCGGCGACGATTTCTTTCGCAGGAGCGGCAAACGATTTCAAAACCGTCAGCGGGATGCCCGCGGAACTTCCCGGCGTGTAAATTGTTTTTTCAACCGAGTTATTGAAGCGACGAATCCGCTCGCCGTCTTCGCCCCATTGGGCGAGGCCGTTCTTCCACAACTCGGCAGTTTTCTCGGCAAGTTCCGCCTGGGTGAGCCCCTTTTGAGAGGCTACCGTGGGATCGACCCACGGCTCGAAGTCGCTCGGTTGGAGTTCAGGAAAGGCCAACAATAAATTGCCAAGATCGCCCTTGGGATCGATCGCAATCACGGGAATGCCGTCGAGCGCCGCTTCTTCGATGAGCGACAGGCAAAGTCCCGTTTTGCCACTGCCGGTCATACCAACGCAAACCGCATGCGTGGTTAGGTCTTTGCTATCGTAAAGAATGGGTTCGGTGCCGGTTTCACCCGCAGAGAGATCGTGCTTACGACCAAGATAAAACGAACCGGGATGTTCAAACTCTGCCATGCGACGTTTTTTTAGTAGAGGAGTGGCTTGGGTAGAGGAGCGGAGGAGATTGTGGTTTCTCGATTCTACTCAGAGTAGGAAAGGCGTCGCAACGGGTAGCTGGTACCAGGAATATATAATTAGTAATTCAAATCAAGTTTGACCGTCTACCAAAGGTGTTCTATGATGAAAATCACTATGAGTCTCGATGAATTAGAAAACGCTGTTGCAGGGCTTTCTGCCAATGAACTTGAGAGGTTCCGCGCTTGGTTTGCAGGTTTTGACGCTGATGCGTGGGACCGACAGCTTGAGAAGGATGTGGCCGATGGCAAACTTGATGCCCTAGCTGATCAAGCACTACATGAGCATCGTGAGGGTAAGACCACCGAGCTATGAAGCACTTCGCCTCATCGAATTTTTGGAAGTGCTATTCTGATTTACCTGCTTCTATTAAGCGATTGGCCGACAAGAATTTTTCGCTTTTAAAGTCAGATTTGAATCACCCTTCGCTGCAATTCAAGAAAGTGGGTCGATTTAGATCGGCGCGAGTTGGTCTACATTTTCGAGCACTTGCAGTTGAAGATGGTGTAGATCTTGTTTGGATTTGGATCGGCCATCACTCGGAATATGACCGGTTGATAGGGCTATAAAAAGTCTACCTCCAGACTTGCTGCAGGAGGTGCACCGCGGCGGCGTTTCCTCGTTCGTCCAGGTACCGATTGAGTGCTTCGGCAAACGGCCGGATCGAGGTTTTCTCGAGTCCAAGTTTTGCGAAGGGGCCGGCCAGGGGGCGTAATCCCCCTAAGCCGCCAAAGACACGGCTTACCGACTCGTCCAGACGTGGTTTTTCAGTCACTTCGAACCGAGGCGACTTGCCGATGACATCGGAAATGGCGGGAATCGTATCGGCGACCGTCACGAACTTCTCCCCCGGCAGCCGCGTTTGGGCCAATTGCAACAGGGCACCGGCAGCGCCCTCGGCTTGTTTGCGAGTGACCTGCAATTCATTGATGAGCCAGAGTATGAGTTCCATTTGATTCTAATGAGAGAAGCGAAATCCGCTCAATTAAAATGCACAGTTCACAGCGCAGATGCCTGGCACTCCCTGGTCGGCAGTGCTTCTTCGCAACGGCTCAGGAGCCAGTAGGTTTTCATCCGACCTTTGCCTTTGACCTCTACGGTACCGCGCTCTTCGATTTCGAATTCTCCTTCGAAGGTAATGTCTAGCATGGTAGCCACTTGCTCCGAGATTTGAATGCGGCCTGTTTCGCCACTCGATTCCATGCGGCTGGCTGTGTTGACCGTATCGCCCCAGACGTCGTAGGCGAACTTCTTAGTGCCAATCACACCCGCTACCGCTGGGCCTGTGTGAATGCCAATGCGGATGTCGACGGGTAACTCGTCGTCTTGATTGCACTCCTGCACGGCGTCCAGCATATCGAGTGCCATGGCGCAGACGTCTCTCACGTGCCCGTCGCGAGCTTCCGGGAATCCCCCCGCCACCATGTAGGCATCGCCGATGGTTTTGATTTTTTCCAAATTGTGTTTTTCTGCCAGGACGTCGAATGCGCAGAAAATTTTGTTAAGACGTCTCACGAGTTCCTTCGGCGCCACTTTCTCCGAAAGAGCCGTGAAGCCGACGATATCGGAGAACAACACCGTGGCCGAGTCGAAGTGGTCGGCAATTTCGCAATGGCCTTCCTTCAGCCGCTGGGCGATGGGCACCGGCAAAATATTGAGCAGTAGCGTTTCCGATTTGATCCGCTCCAGGTCCAGCATCGCCTCGGCCTTTTGGGCCGCGTCGCTGTAGACATACGACATGATTGCGAGAATCGCGAACGCACTAGAGACGTTGATCATCAAGAAGGTTTCGCGGACTGTGTCGCCTAAGTCAACGTGTGGCATATTCCAATATTGCACTTGGTAATAGAAACCGAGAAAGGAGGTTAAGCAAACAAAAAAGAGCGTCACCGGAATGTACATCACTTTCTTAAAATTCATTAAGAAAGTGAAGGCAACGATTACCAGTAGATAGAACTGGAATCCATAACCCCAACCTAAGTAGTACACGGCCAGAAACTGGTGGATCAGCACCTCAGTAGAGCCGAGCACTACGGCAGTGAGCATAGCGCCCCAGCCGCGGAGCATCTTGATGCTAAATATCCAAAAGATCACGCTCACGACATTAATAATGCTTAACGGCATGAAGTCGAGCGCGTAGAAAATAAACACCCAAGAGAGATGCAGTAGCAGAGCGATGTAGTTGGCAATGATCATCGATAGATACATTCGATAATCGTAGCGCTCGACACTCGATGGCACGTCGAACAACCACCCGAAACGGGCCACTGCAAATTTTTTCGCAGCCAGTAGGTGGTGGAGCATGCTGTTCTCGAAGTGCCAATGGAAGAAGGGCCAGTATTCTATAATAATTCGCCCACGGGACTATGGCATCGAGAAATGACGAGTCAGGCAGCCTTAAACCTGAACAGATCATCTTTTAATCGGAGTAAGCCTGCTATGTGGAAGGCAAGGATCGCAGGTCCGAATAGATTTACGCTAGGTACGAGCGATTTTCCCGCGAATCAGAGAGGGTGGCTGATGGGATTCGAACCCACGACCTTCGGAATCACAATCCGACGTTCTAACCAACTGAACTACAGCCACCAGAAGAGCCCTGATCGTACTGCTACTAGGGACTACGGTCAACGGTGAGAAGTTCTCGACTACTGCGGTATTTCGCGAAGAAAATCCAGGTATTGCCGGTCGAGTTCCGCAAAGCTTTGGCCGGTGAGTTGCTCAAGCGAATCGGCTTGGTCGCGACCTTGGTAAATGAGCTGGAGCAGCTTCACCAGTGCTGGGCGATACGAACCCTCCTGGCCATGAACGAGGAAGGTCGCCAGCCCTGCTGATTGACTATAGAGCCGTGCGATGTCGGAACGGCGTTGCAAGTCGGACGTGCCGAGCGAGCAAAGTTCGGCCAGAGGAACATAGTAATCGTCAGTCAGTCGACGATGCCGAGCTGCGGGTAGTCGTCCCGCCGTTGGGGTCCCCAAAGAGTAGAAAGGACCTATTTCGGGATCGTCGTGTTTACTCAGCGATTCGAAATAGCAGGCGATTCCCTCCACCAGCCAGGCGTTGGCGAGCGCTCCCACGCTGCGAGCGGCAGGGGCAGATTCTTGAAATAGTTGATGCACCGCCTCGTGGTAGATCGTCCCTGCATCTTGATCTTCGCCAGCAAAGAAATGTGTTGAGCGATCCGAATCGAAGTAGATTCCCAGCGTCATGCCAATACGAGGTTGCTTGCGGACTAAGGCGTCGTTGTACTCTTCGCGCGATTTGTAATACGTCACGCGGAACGGTTTGCTGCGATAGCCACTGGTGGCCTGTCCTTCGAATCGACGGAGCAATACTTTTTGGTCCAGAGAAAATCCGCCGAACATCTGTTGCCAAATTTGGTGGAGAACTTCCAGTTGCGTGGCCAACTTGGCGGCGGCTTGCCGACTGTGGTTGGTGGTGACCAGGAAGTGATCGGTCCGTACTTGCCAGCCCCTGCGGATGTCGGCATGTTTTCGCTGGTCTTCGTCGCTACTCATCCAGCGCTTGCCTACCTTTCGCTCGCCAGCTTTCCAGCGCGGCAAGTCTTCGGCTTTAACCCAGCCGAATTGCTGGTTCCACACTTCGCCGCGTTCCAATCGGCGTGCCGCGAAGCTGCCCGCCCACGTGCCGGCGACGCGGCGATAGCCGAGCACACGGCGGGCATCGGAGTGATTGGGATCGGCGCGGACCGCTCGCGTTGCTAATTGCAGCGCCGTGCCGATCTCTCCCGCGCCGGCTGCCTGGCGGGATTGTTCAAAGAGTTCGTCCGCCTGCGCCGAATTCAATTCCACTTCATCCTGGGATGATGGAGAGTAGACGTCTGGCGCGACAAACAGCAACTCACCGTGCTTGAGGCTTTGGCCTTTTGCATTTCCAGTGAATGCAACGGAGAGAAGCAGCGCAATAATGAGTGGTGAACGCACAGGGTGGGTCCGGCCGGTGTGATGAAGGGGTGGACACTTCATTGTAGCACGGCCCGGTTTTTTGGGGCTTTTAAGGTGCTGTTGAGCTGCGGGGGCGTGTTGTGGGCGGAGTGTCGTTGGCCGACAGCGCTAACCCTCGGAGAAGGCGGCGTCGAATGCCACGTTGGCCGGAGTGAAATCGAGCCGACGGGTGAATTCGCAGGCCTCGCGGGCACCATGTTCGCGATCCATGCGGGCATCTTCCCACTCGACACTCAAGGGGCCTGCATAACCGACGTCATTGAGGGCGCGAATCATTTCTTCGAAATTCACGCCACCACGTCCCGGCGAACGAAAATCCCAACCACGTCGCGAATCACCAAAATTGAGATGGCTGGCCAAGATACCCGACTTGCCGTTGAGGGTTACAATCGCATCTTTCACATGGACGTGATAAATGCGGTCGGGGAAGGCGCGGATGAATTCCACGGGATCGACTCCTTGCCAAATCAGATGGCTGGGGTCGAAGTTGAAGCCAAACTCATCGCGATGCCCCAGGGCCTCCAGGGCACGTTCGGCGGTATAAATGTCGAAGGCGATTTCGGTAGGATGCACTTCCAAGGCGAAGCGGATTCCGCACTCGCCAAAGACATCGAGAATAGGATTCCATGCATCCGCAAAATCGGCGAAGCCCTGTTCGATTGTTTCTTCTGGCACAGGCGGGAAGGAATAGAGCAAATGCCAAATGCCCGAGCCGGTGAAGCCGTTCACTACTTCGACCCCCATTTGCTGTGCGGCACGGGCCGTGTTCTTGAGTTCCTCGGCGGCCCGCTCGTTGACGCCCTGGGGATCGCCATCGCCCCAGATGTAGTCGGGCAAGATCGATTGGTGACGGGAATCGATCGGATCGCATACCGCCTGGCCGACCAAGTGCGCGCTAATCGCATGGCACTCCAGATCGTAACGCCCCAATAGTTCACGTCGTGAATTGGCGTAGCCCTCGTCGGCCATCGCCTGATCGACTTCAAAATGATCTCCCCAACAGGCGAGCTCCAAGCCGTCATAGCCAAACTCTTGGGCTTTGCGTGCCAAGTCGTCCAAGGAGAGGTCGGCCCACTGGCCAGTGAAGAGGGTAACGGGACGCGACATGGCTGAGGTTCCTTTTGCTTGGCAGAAAGCTACGTAGAGTTGAAGTTGCGAAAACGCATTTTCTCAGATTTTGCCCCACTGACAAGCGGTGCGCTAACAACGCGTTTTACGAAATCGGGCACGAAGCAATTTGTCTTTCCGAGGTCCGCCGAGGAATCTAGCTAATCTCAGACACACGCTCTAGGAACTGTAGAAATGATCTAGCACCCTTAGGGCGACGAAGATTCCTCGGCGGACCTCGGAATGACATTTATTGTCTATGGGCGTGATCAATGTCTATGAGTGTGATCAAATAGAGATTGAACCGCAGCCGGGAATCGATCCGCCCAGGCCGATTCGGTATGACGGGCGTCTTTGTCAAGCACCCAGACGAAATCTTCGTTCTTGCGGAAGCCTTTGTCGCTGAGCGCTTCGAGCATTGCTTCGATACCTGGTTGGAGCGTAGCTTCCAGGCCGATGCCGCCGTTGTCGAAATAAAAGAAGAGGGGATGCTTCGGTGGGGGCGAATCTTCGACCGTTTGCACATAGTTGAGCGAAATATTGCGATGTTTGTTTTCAATTCGAAGTGCCGGGGAAAAGCAAAGGGCTCCGGAGAAAACCTCGGGATGCTCCCAAGCGAGCATCATCGCGCACAATCCGCCCGCTGAGGAACCGCCGACAAAAGTGTGTTCGCGTGTGGATTTGGTGCGATACTCGCGGTCCACCAGCGGTTTGATCTCTTCCAAGATCATTTGCTGGTACTTCTTGCCCAGTTCACTCGGCAAGTATTCCTTTGTTCGGTCGGAGGTATTGGAAATGCCCACGACAATCAGCGGCGGAATTTTTTCGGCGGCGATCAGTTCGGTACAAGTTTCGTCCACTTGCCAATCGACGCGGAAGGCGCTCGTGCGAGGATCGAATAAGTTTTGACCATCGTGCATGTAGAGCACCGGATACCTTTGCTCTGATGTCTCATAGCCGGGCGGCAACCAAACGATCAAATCGCGCGGCTGAAGGCCTTCGAACTCCAATTGCCGATGATAGCGCAGCTCTCCGGTGATCTGGCCTACAATCTTTGGCGGTTGTGGCTTGGACCAAAACAGAACCTCGTCTTGGGCCGTCGCATTTTGATCGGCATGGAGCACAAAGTTTGACAACGGCTGGCCTTGGGCATCCGCTCCCTCTCGCTGCCAACTTCCCAGAGTGTATTTGTATTCGATGGCCTTCGTCGGCTCGACCTCGAGGCAATACCCCCAGCGATGGTTACCGCAGGCGTTCATCAACACCTGGTCGGGTTGCCAGTTGCCGAGTTCTTTGAGGCTCCCGGCGAGATAGACTTTCGTTTCGCTAGGCAAATCGGGTGCATGAAGCTGGAACACCAGCCGAACTCGCTTTGGTGGTGGAATCTGCTGTGCGGCCAGAGGCAATGCCCCCCAACAGAGTACCTGGCAGAGCAGTGCAGAGAGAACTACCAGGGGAGGTGGAAAGTGGGAGAGCGGGGAGACCATAGTGCGATTGTAGAACCAGTGCAGGCTCCGTACCACTTAGCGAACCAATATTGCTAGCAATCCCCAGGGTCCGACTCGGTCTAGGTGCCTGGAACGCGGGAGCTTAGAATCTGGGATGACTAATTCAATGTAATGAGCCGACGGCGCTAGCCGCGGGTAGCATCAGGGCAAAGCCTGATCTCGGGTACCCGCGGCTAGCGCCGTCGGCTCAGGGGTCGTTGATTCTCAACTTTAGCTTGACCAGGGAAGTAGCAAGATGGCCAGGAAGCGCAAACGCAATCGCGAGGAATACGACGAACCCGAAACCAGCAGACGACCCCGCCGCCGGAAGGGAAAATTCTTTCGTCGGTTCATGGTGCTCACGATCTTGCTGTTGGCTGTTGCCGCCGCCTTGCCGACGATCGTTTCGCAAACCCCGGTGCGGGACACCCTGCTGGGTTGGGCGATGCCCGATCCGTCGTGGTCGGTGACCTCCGGAGATGCCAGCTTCGCATGGATGGGGTCGCAAACTCTCGGCAACTTGAGAATTGTCGATGCCGAGGGAACTCCGCTTGCTACAGTGGAGCGCATCTCCCTAAATCGCTCGCTGCTAGCGCTCGTGACCAATCAATCTGATCTGGGAAAGATCATTATTCATCAACCGACGGCAACGCTCGTCACGCACCCCCAAGGCAGCAATTTAGAAGACATGCTGACGCAGTTTTCCGGCGGGCAATCTTCAGAGTCGGAGCAAGCGACTGTAGATGCCTCGTCCACACCCTCGATGGAAATTGAAGTCGTCGGCGGCACGGTCCACGGTCATGACGTGGCAACCAAGCGCAACTGGACTCTTGCCAATCTCGATCTGTCGGCACTGGTCGGACCTAATGTGCCTGGAGGCGTTGCGACAACCTGCACCGGGGAACTGACGGTCGACGACCAACCGCAAGTTGGCCGACTCAATCTTCGCATGCAGCAGTCCTCTCCGAATGAAACCGAAGTCAATTTGCTAACCGAAGACTTGCCCCTAGAACCTCTGCAACCGTGGCTCGCCAGAGTGCTTCCTGGTGCGTGGCTGAATGGTCGTGCTTCGACCGATGCCCAAGTCACGATTGGCACCGACGATCAAGGGCAGACGAGTCTCAGTTCGACCGGTCGATTGGAGGGAAGCCAAATCAGCTTGCAGGCCGATGCGATTGCTGGCGACCGCATTCAGTTTCAAACGCTCAATGCTCCCTGGGAGTTGTCATTGCAGAATGATGAGATTCATTTTCAGCGATTGAACATCGTCAGTGACTGGGCCCAGGTGAATCTGCAGGGAACATTCAACCTGGCAGATCTTGGCACACTCGACCTGCAACATCTTCCCCGCAGTCCGAATGGGCTGGCTGGCAAAGTGCAGCTGCAAACTCTAGCGGCCATGTTGCCCAATACATTGCAGCTTCGCCAGGGAGTATGGATCGACTCGGGCGATTTGGAATTTCAAGCAGGCACCAATTCGGCCGACGAAGGATTTGCTTGGACGCTTGCGGCAACGATCTCCAATGTCGTAGGCAACGACGGCCGGCGGGCAATCCGTTGGACCGAGCCAATTGAAGCCAAGATGGCGCTAGCAGACAGCTCTGGCGGTCCACAGCTCAAGAATGTGTCGCTGGTATCGCCCTTTGCCGAAGCCAATCTCGAATCGACCCGCGAACGAGTCGATGGCAGTTTTCAATTTGATTTACAAAAGCTTTCGGACGAATTGGCCAAGTTTGTCGATCTCGACGACTGGCATTTTCAGGGTCGGGGCGAGGGTACCCTCGAATTTGTACCTACGAAAGATGATCAGTTTCGTGCTGGGGCTGAACTCAAGCTTACCGAATTGAATGTTGCCAAGAGCAACAATTTGGTTTGGGCCGAGCCTCAACTAAAGGTCACGCTCAACGCGGGCGGAACGGCCGTGGATTCTCAACCTCGTCAACTTTCCTCGTTCACTGCCGAGCTCCGTGGAGCCCGGGATCGTTTTGATGCGGAGCTGCTCCAACCCATCTCGCTCGAAGCGGCGTCGCCAACTTTGAACCTCTCCGTCGAGGCTGCCGGTCCGCTGGCGTCGTGGGCCGGTCGGTTACGACCTTGGGTCGATGCCATGCCGGAACAACTCGAAGGCGAGGCGCAACTTCAGGCCAAGCTGATCTCGGCGCCCGGATATGTGCAAGTTGTCGAGTCCTCCGGACGACTGACGAATCTTCAGCTCCGCAAAGAAGCGATGCAAATCGTCGAACCCCGTGTCGAGTTTGCGGGCGATTTTCGCTGGGACCAAGAGGCGGGAAATCTCGCCTCGCGAGAAGCAACTTTTCAGTCGAGCACTGTGACATTCCGATCGGCCGATATTTTGCTCAAGCTTGCCGAGGGCACGGTGCCAACAGCCCGAGGAGGAATGGCGTTTCGGGCCGATCTGGAACGGCTGAGTTCCGCGCTCGGACTTATCGGCGGTCGCGATGCAAGTTGGGCGCGAGGCAATGCCGTAGGGCGCATGAAACTTTCGAGCGACGGTAGCCTTGTGAAAGCTAATATCTCCACTGATGTCGACCAACTGGCGATTGTCCGCGCGGGCGGCACCGGGGCAGCAGGTGTTCAGCCACAAATTGCCTGGAGCGAACCCAAACTTCAGACAGTGGTTGATCTGAATTACAATGTAAACGCCGATCGCATGGCCGTCGACAAGATTTCACTCACAGGGCAAACGCTCCGCGTCGATGGTACCGCCAAGGTGGAAAAGCTAACGAGCGATGGACTCGTGCAGGCCTCCGGTGCTTTGCAATACGATTCCGAGGCACTTGCGCAACTACTCGCAACCTACCTGGGCCCGGAAGTGCAACTGCAGGGCGATCGTCAGGTTCGGTTCCAAGTAGCAGGTCAACTTGCCGATGGCAGCGGGCAATCTCAGGATTGGTCGAAAATGTGGAGTGCATCGGCGGAAGCCGGCTGGAACACGGCCGACATTTTTGGCTTGGAGGTGGGTGGCGGAAAGCTCCAAGGTACGCTTCGCGATGGGCAGTTGCAAATTGCACCGCTCGATGTGGCTGTGGGGCAAGGCCGACTCACCGCCAAGCCGGTCGCTTACCTTTCGCCCGGTGCCGAGCAGATTGTGTTGCCGCGGGGTCCGTTGATTTCCAACGTATCGATCTCTCCGGAAGTGAGTGAGGCGATGCTGAAATACGTGGCACCTATCCTAGCCGGCGCTACACGCGCGCAAGGGCAATTCTCTCTCGACTTAGAAAACACCCAAGTGCCGCTGGCTGTGCCGGAACAGGCCCGTGTCACCGGAAAGCTGGAAGTTCACCAATTGCGAGTGACCCCAGGGCCTATGTTGAACGATCTGGCTTCGTTAATTAGTCAACTAGAATCGCTCACCCAGAGCGACCGTCTGTTGCAATCGGCAACCACCCCCAGCGAAGTGAAATTGCTTTCGATGACGGACCAACAAATCCAATTTCAGGTTGCACAGGGACGAGTGTACCATCGTGACCTGCAATTCACGATCGACGATGTCCCGGTTCGCTCGAATGGATCGGTAGGGTTCGATCAAACTCTTGCCATGGAACTCGATGTTCCGATCCAGCGAAAATGGCTGGGGGATAAGCGGGCGTTTCAGTCGCTGGCAGGACAGGTGCTGAAGATCCCCATTACCGGCACGTTCGATAACCCACGCCTCGACAGCAGCGCGGTAGCCAACTTGTCGCAGCAATTGCTCCAAGGTGCCGCCTCGCAAGTTATTGGCGATGAATTGAACCGGGCTTTTGATAAGCTATTCAAGTAAAACGTTGCAGAATTTTTTCGAGAGTAGCCGCGATCCGACGGATCGCCGGTGCTCCAGGAGCCAGCTTGATCCGATTGCTCTTAATCTTCGTGGCAGTTTGTCTACTGTGTGTAGACACCACCTTCGGACAGGTCTCCCAGCGCAAGGTCGACGAGCGCCGCGCAGCTCAAGTTGGCATCCGTAAAATCGCAGGTCGTCATCTGCGGCTCTACACCGATCTTCCGCCGAGCGATGCCGTGGATGGGCTCGGCGCGGTATTCGATGCAGCCGTGCCACTTTGGGCCGATTACTTTGGGATTCCAAGGGAGCAAGTCGGAACCTGGCAAATGCAGGCATTCCTCATGGAAGATCGTGCGAAGTTTGCAGCACTCGGATTGTTGCCAGAAACAAATCGTAAGTTCGCCAATGGTTACTGCCAGGATGCTGAGCTGTGGATTGCCGAGCCAAGCAGCGATTATTACCGGCGACATCTTTTGCTGCATGAAGGAACACACGGCTTCATGTACGCCTTTCTCGGCCAGGCGGCACCCGGTTGGTACATGGAAGGCATGGCGGAACTGCTTGGTACGCATCGTTGGGAAGATGGACAACTAGTGCTGCGGTATTTTCCAAACAACCGCGAGGAGACGCCCTTGTGGGGACGCATCAAGTTGATCCGCGAAAGCAAGCCGCTACCAATGGACGGTGTCATCGAGCTTCGCCAAGGCCGCGCACTCACCACCGAGCAATACGCTTGGTGTTGGGCTTTGTGCAAGTTCTTCGATTCCCATCCCCGACACCAAGAAAAATTTCGCAAGGCTTGGGAGTTTCTCGCCGAAAGCGATTACAGCCAAAAAGAATTCAATCGAAATTTCAAACGCCTGTTTGCTCAGCACTGGCATGAACTGAAAATGGAATGGCAGGCATTCATCGCTGCGCTGGACTATGGGTATGACGTAGAGCGGATGATGGTTGAGCATGGCCCGAGTATTCGAGAGCCTCTGGGCGACACTATCGAGATCTCAGCTACCCAAGGCTGGCAGAGCACTGGTTGGCAGCTGCAAGCAGGTCGCAGGTATCATCTCTCGGCTAGCGGACGTTACCAGGTTGCCCACGATTCGGAGCCTTGGCCTTGCGAACCAGACGGCGTGACCATTCGCTATCACAACGGCCAGCCCCTTGGCAAACTCATCGGCGTGCTGAGGCCCCTGGGTGTCAGGCCTACGATTGACTTTGCCAATCCGCTCGATCTAGGCCGCCAGGCAACGATCGAACCTGCCAGGGTCTCGGTCCTCTATTTACGGGTGAACGAATCTGCCGCGAACTTGTCTGATAATAAGGGCACACTTCGTGTGACTCTAACTGAAAGTAATTCGCTGGAGTAGTGTCCTATAACGGTGCTGTCACTAAAACGTTCAGGAGATAGGGTAATGCTGGATATTGTCGAATAAAGGGGACAGGCACGACGCCCCGAAGTGTGCTCAGGCGCAAGCCGTTATCGTGCGTCGAGCCAGTCCCCTTTATTCGACTTCTGGTCCTGCGCAGTCGTACTAAAGTGGCCGGCGGCAGAACGAGCCATCCCCGTCATCCCCATTCATCCCCCTATCTCCTCTCCTTTCTTGACTCCTTAGCAACACAGTCCCAAGACATTACCTACGCCGGGCGACGATTGACACTTCAGCCGACTGGATTGACAATAACAGTATTCAACCGGCAATCCTGAACGATCGCGATGCCAAACTCACCCCATTGCCTGCAAATTGAATTCAACGATTGAGTATTCGATGACTAATATTCTTGCCTCCCAAGATCCTGAAGTGTGGTCCGCTGTAGCCGATGAAATCGATCGGCAACAGGACGGGCTGGAATTGATTGCCAGTGAAAACTACACCAGTCCCGCAGTCATGCAGGCGGTCGGTGGTGTGCTCACGAACAAATACGCCGAAGGGTACCCGGGACGACGTTACTACGGCGGTTGCGAGTATGTCGACGTGGTTGAGGACATTGCCCGTAATCGAGCCAAGAAATTGTTCGGTGCCGAGTTTGCCAATGTGCAGCCACACTCGGGCTCGCAAGCCAACATGGCCATCTATCTAGCCGCGCTCGAGCCCGGCGATACGGTGCTGGGTTTGGACCTGGCTCACGGCGGTCACCTCACCCACGGCATGCACCTCAACATTTCCGGCATGCTGTACAATTTCGTCAGTTATGGCGTGCGGGAAGAAGACCATCGCATCGATTTTGACCAAGTGGCTCAACTGGCGCGGGAGCATAAGCCAAAAATGATTGTCGCCGGGGCGAGTGCCTATCCGCGCGAAATCCCCCATGGCCGATTTGCCGAGATCGCGGCGGACGTGGGTGCCAAACTAATGGTCGATATGGCCCACTATTCGGGATTGGTTGCCGCGGGTTTGCACGATAATCCGGTGCCGGTCGCAGACTTTGTGACCACGACTACTCATAAAACACTGCGCGGGCCTCGTGCCGGGCTTTGTCTGGCAAAAAAGAAATACGCTAAGACAATCAATAGTCGCGTCTTCCCGGGAATTCAGGGTGGACCGCTCATGCATGTGGTTGCCGGCAAAGCGGTTTGTTTCGGGGAAGCGCTCAAGCCAGAGTTCAAGACGTACATTCAGCAAGTGATCGACAATGCCCAGGTGCTGGCCGAAGCCCTGGCCAGCGGTGGTTTGAAACTCGTCAGCGGCGGAACTGATAACCATTTGCTGTTGGTCAATGTTCTTCCTCTGGGTGTTGGCGGCAAAATGGCCGAGCAGGTGCTCGATGCCAGCGGAATCACCGTCAATAAAAACATGATTCCTTACGACGAGCGCAGGCCAGACGATCCCTCGGGAATTAGAATTGGCTCGCCAGCCCTAACGAGCCGCGGCATGGGAACCGAGGAAATGCGGACGATTGCTCGCTGGATTCTCGAAGCCTTACGGGCTCCGGAAGAGGCGTCGGTCCACGAAAAAATCAAAGGCGAAATCCGCGAGCTATGCCGCGATTTTCCCGTGCCCGCGGCAACGCTGGAACAGGCTGGGGCATCCGCCTCGGGATAAATTGCCGAACATTAGCCGCTTGAAAAACTACAACGCCAAGTTGTTAGAATAAGGACACCATACAGACTCATGGCTGATAAACCCCGCGTACTGATTGCTGACGACAACGAAGCGAACGTCGAATTGCTCGAGGCCTATGTGGCCGGCATGGAAATTGAGACGCTCGTGGCGGTGGACGGTCAAGATACGCTCGATAAAGTCGAGCAATTCAAGCCCGACTTGATACTGCTGGACATCATGATGCCCAAGCTAAGTGGCTTTGAAGTCTGTCAGCGGCTGAAAGATGATCCGGAGAAAAGCGGCATCATGATCTTGATGATCACAGCCCTCAACGAGCTGGGCGATATCGAACGAGCTGTGGAAGCTGGCACGGACGATTTTCTTTCGAAGCCCGTAAATAAGGTCGAACTCGTAAAACGAGTTGAAAATATGCTGAAACTCCGCAATGTAAGTGACGAACTAGAGCGGCTTAGGCAGTATATTGAACAAATGGAGCAGCCTGAGTCCTAAGCTCCCCAACTAAGAATTGTTTGGAGAAATTGGTTCGGACTCAGCCCGGATGTCCTCATCGGGATCAAGTCGATTCAATTGAGCTCGTTCATACCAACTAATTGCGGTGCAGAGTTTCTTATGGCCCTTAGCCGATGCAACTGCAAGAGTCGCCTCCTCAGCCGATTCGCCTGTGGTGCAATCGTTTCGCTCTCTTTAGGCATCCAGCTCAACTTTGCCGCGACTACGGATACCTCGCCCGCCAAAGATTCCTCTGGCCAAGCTCAGTCGATTGCCAAACTCATTGAACAACTTGGGGACGACGATTTCTATAGCCGTCAGGCAGCAGAAGAGAAGCTTATCGAGCTTGGTTCGGATGTGTTTGATCGTTTGCAAGGAGTTCAGCAACACCCCGATTTGGAAATAGCCGTTCGTGCCAGCTACATCTTGCAGAAACTTCGCATCGAATGGGTTCATGCCGAGGACCCAAACGACGTCAAGCTCCTGCTAAAGCGTTACGATTCACTCTCGTTGGAAGAGCGTAAAGGTCGGATGGACGGGCTGGCAGCAATTCCCAACGCGCAAGGCATCGGTGCGTTGTGCCGGATCGTCCGGTTCGAGCCGTCGCTTCAGCTCGCCCGTTACGCAGCTTTGAAAGTCATTTCTAGCGTCGAAGCTTCCCATCCTACCACCGGCCAAATCGCGATGATTGAGACGGAGTTGGGCGGTAGCCTGCGGGTTCCTGCGGAGTGGATCAAGGTGGCATTGGAACGGGTACGCTCAAGATCAGACGCAGCGAGTAACGATCAGTGGTTTGCCATCATCGATCGTGAGATCGAGCTCCTTACAGAAGACTCGCCAGAGACGAGCCAAAAACTGACGTCTACTCTTGTCGACCACTTTTTAGAAATTTGCAGCGAGAATCCAGATCCGCAGCTCGTCTACGATGTTTTGCAGCGGCGAGCGGGCATTGCCAATAATGATCAGAGTACTTCAGATTCCAGTATCTATTTTGCCTTCAATTGGATTTGGGAGCACAAGCGGTTCGATATTTCTCCTCTGTTAGAGAAGCAGTATGCAGACGAAATCGAAGGAGATCGGCTGCTGACTTATTTCACCGCACTGGTACGTTGGCGCATCGAAGACACAGAGGCGGCTGAGGAAATCGCCAAGCAGGCTTACAATCTAACCACCGACGATGTCCGCCAGCGTTCCGGGATTGCGAGTGTGATTGGCGAAATGGGTCGGCACGACTGGGCAGAGCGGGAATGGCAATATGTGGTCGATGAGTTGCCCGTACTGCAGTCCGCCGATGCCAGACGTTGGCTAGCCAGTTTGCGGTTGCATGATCGCGGCGAGAACCAACAGGCTGCCGAGCTGTTGGCCGAGTTGTGTACCGCGATTGACGAGAATGGACGCCTCAAGGCTCAAGTGCTTCGCAATAGCGCGTTGAGGTTGTTTTTCTCGCAGCGAGACTATTTCCAAGCTTGTCACGCACGGGACGAGGGAGATTACGACCTCCAGCGTAAGTTGCTCGATTCTGCTTTCCGTTACGAGAATTTGGATGCGGATGTGTTGATTGCTATGTACCGTTCGCCGGAAGCGGATGAGGCCTACGTCAACAAGACGCAACAGCGCATACAGAAAGCAGCCGAGGAATTGGAGGGATATCTCAAGGAGCGTCCTGAAGATGCTCAGTCTTACAATCACTGGGCGTGGTTGATTAGTAACACCGAAGGGGATTACAAGAAGGCGGTTCAGTATTCTTTGCGCTCGCTGGAACTGAGTCCAGAAAGCCCCAGCTTTATGGATACGCTCGGTAGATGTTACTACGCGGCAGGCGAATTAGAAAAAGCCGTGGAAGTCCAACGCCAAGCCGTCGAAATGCATCCCTATTTGCAGGTCATGCGAAAGCAGTTGGCAATGTTCGAAGCGGAACTTGCAAAACAAAATGCTTCTGTCCCATAGGGATTGGTCGATGCCCCGAACAACGTTTTCTCGCGACGACTATCAGCTGAGCTATTACCTCAGCGGGCAGGGTTCGCCGCTTGTCTTGATTCATGGCTTTCCGCTCGACCACAAGATGTGGAGTCCACAGATTGCGGCCCTGGCCGAAACACACAAAGTGTTTGCGCCAGATCTGCGAGGGTTCGGCGGAAGTACACTTGACGAAGACAATGGCGATGTGGGAATCGACATGGCCGACTACGCAGCCGATGTGGTGGCGGCGCTGGACCATGCGAGAGTCTCCGAGCCTGCCATCTTTTGTGGTTTTTCGATGGGCGGATATGTTCTGTTGAGCCTCGCCCGTCTGTTTCCAGCACGAATACGCGCATTAGTGTTTTGCGACACCAAGGCCGCGGCCGATACGGCCGAGGGTGCGGCAAAGCGGATTGAGATGGCAGACGGAATTGCCACCGCCGGGGCAGGATCGGCAGCTGAGGCGATGCTGCCGAAACTGCTCTCCCCCAGCACCCCTGCCCATCGACCCGAGATCGCCGACGAGATCGACAAAATGATTCGTCGCAGCGACCCGGCTGCTATTGCGGCCGCACAGCGAGGCATGGCACGTCGGCCCGACATGCGTGAGGAATTGGCGACGTTCAACTGGCCTGCGTTAGTGCTCGTGGGGGCTGAGGATCAAATCAGCACGCCGCAGGAAATGAAAGAGATGGCCCTGGCTATGCCCCAAGCAGAGTTTGTGGAGATCCCAGCGGCTGGCCATATGACAACGCTTGAGAATCCCGACGCGGTGACCGAAGCGATTCAGAGTTTTGCTGCGGGTTTGACAGGCTAAGGCTTTTTGAGCAAAGCTGCTCCGCTCGGTCGCGACGTATTCATCGTGTCATTGCCGACACTGTTAACCCGGGATTCGGTACGACGATTGAATCTTGAGAATCGCGCAGTCGTCTGGGAACGTATGGAACGCCTGTACTTTGAGCAGTTTGTCGCGCGACTCGACATTGATATAACTCATCGCGCCGGTTTCTAATCGTCCACTTGCATCGAACTGTTGCAGCATTCCCTTGCGGGTGGCCTGCAGAGTCAACTGTCTTTGATAGGCACGAAACTTGTCGGCGTCGGCAGGTTCTACTGAAAATGCCATTTCGTACTGCACTCCGCCATGACATTCTAATCGGTCGGAGCGGTCGCCTTTGAGTTTATGAGATATTAAACGACGTGTGGTAGGCAGGGGGTGATGCGCGGCGGTCGCGACCTCAGTGAGAATAATCCCTTCGTACTTCCAAAGCACACAATGGCCGGCACTGGTAATCTGCACCTGGGCCTCGTAACCTGCGCGCTTGATCGAGCGAGATTGATGGATTTCAAAGAGCTCGGGATGCAGGGAGCGCCCGTAGAGTTGAAAAACTAACTCAGCAACTTTAGGTCTTACAGAAAGCACGTCTTCGGTACCCACACATTGTTTATGTTTAAGTCGCGTCGTGAATCGGTGTTCGCTTCGCAAATTGCGTGTTCGTTTCACTTGGCGATTGATCGTTTCAGTTCCCAATTATACTTGCCACCATGAAGAGCGACAAAGGCGATTCGGGCGAGAAAGTTTTTGTCAAAAAAACTTCACTTGACAATTGCGAAAGTGGCCTTTCAAGCGGCCAATTTGTTGCTAGCAATTTTTAGGTAGTAGCGAAAAGAATCAACTTGACACGGAGCGGCGTGATGGTAGCGGAGATGGTGCGGGAAAAATTGTCGAACCACAAAGACACTAAGGGCACGAGGAAGATGTAGCACACGAGAGAGCGTTCGCGAAATCGCACCGAAGAACCTGTCGATCAAGCTTGAGATGCAGCGCTCTCTAGGAATTACGTATCCCTATTCATCGGCCATGCGAACATGTGGACGGTTAGCTGGTTGTTCGTACGCGTCGGAGGCCACTCGCAACGGTCATGAGGAGTGCCAACACAATCGTCGAGGGCTCTGGCACGCTGCTGACTGCCGCGACATGAGACGAACTGTAGCCGTATTGCGATTCCCAGAGGGGAATGAGGGACGGGTTCGTGCTTTGGATGATTAAGAAGTCGATGCCGTCGACATCGCCATCCATATCGACATCGGCGCTTTGCACTACTTGCAGCACGACGCTTTGGGGATTGTAGACGACACCGAAGGTCAGGCCGTTGAAGATGGGGAAATCTAAATTGTCAAATGTGCCGCCGACGTTTCCAAAGGTGGTTTCGAGGATCGTAAAACTGTTGCCTAGAATCGGCTCGAAGCCATCGAACAGATTGACCTCCAAAGTGCCATCCAATAGCGCGTTGTTGTCTACGGTCAGTAGATCGAAGGTACCAGGAGCGACTCCGCTAATGTCGGCCTGTAAGATGCCGGTTGTAGTTTGCTCAAATGCGTCCACCGTGACCATTCCGGCATTGTCAAAGTTGCTGGCGCCTGGCGAAATCGATCCTTGGTTCTCGACGGCCACCCCAACATTCGCCCCGTCTTGTAAGTGCAGCCGACTGCCATCCAAAATAATAAGCGCACCTGCACCACTAAATGACGCGCCGGGTACGATAGCAGCAATTGGGACGTCGAGTTCCAAATCAGCATCGAGATCTGCGTCGGTATCCGAGAGGAACACTGTCGTGAACGAAGACTCGACAACAATGCGACTCGGAGTTGTTCCAGCTATGTCCAAAATACCATCGAATGAAAAGCGATCCTGGGTGCGATACGTTCCTTCAGTAATGAATAGCCGCGCCCCTGGCTCATAGTTTAGACGAAACCCTTCGATAGAGATTTCTTGTCCGCTACCTACTTGTACTTCACCGAACGTGCTCTGTGTTCCGCCTGGATTGCGTAAGATCAAATCTGCAGTATCTGCGATGAAATCTCCTTGCGAAGACGATTGATTGTAGGTGTTGGATCCCGTAGTAGGATCGAAAATGAGCGTGCCGCCCCCTTCGGCACGGATGGTGCCGAGGTTGAATATCTGTGCGGTGACGAGACCATGGCCACGGATGCCGTTGCCGATGTTGTTGATAGACGCTCCCGATACTTCCCCGCCTTGGAGTTCGAGTCCCGTGTCGGTATCGCTTGTTGTCCACGGCAAGGCAACATTGAGAACACCATCGTCGGTGACAACCAGTTCGCCCACATTCTCGATGTTGCCATTGATATTGAGGGTGCCATCGTCGGCGGTGATGCGAGAACTGTTGGCAGCATTGATCTCGGGGTTGATAGAGCCGAAGCCGGCGAGATTCGAATCAATGAGTCCTAGGGAGCCAAGCCCCGTAATGCTGCCGCCTTCGATGCGGTTTTCGAGTCGGGGACCGCCTAAGGGGCCTGTTGAGTTGAGGATGTGATTTGGATCGGGAATACTGAGATTGCCCTCTAGTGTAAATGGAGCGTCGACAATAATGCCTTGTCCATCGGCAACGAGTGTGGCAGCCGACCCGATGGTGACTCGATCTCCGCTGAGCATACTGGGTGCGGAGCCGGAGATCAGGTCTAGTGTGATTGTGCCAGAGTTGAACCGCCAGCCACCGGGGACGTTCATCGTCAGGCGGCCATTATAAGGACTTAGGACATTGTCATCGAAGCGGACTTCCATATCGCCATCGAAGCCCGAGTCTGTTTCCTCAATGGCATCGGCATTGATAGTTAAATGGCCGCCGATAAAATGGTCTGGAAACGAAATGTTGGTATTCAAGCCATAGTCAAAATCGATTGTTGCGACATCTATTGTGGTGTCGCCTTCAAGGATGCCAAGCCTACCGGTTCGGAAGACCCCTTCGCCTGTGACTTGAGCTCCGGGCATAATCGTCAGCAGCCCATTGATCTCCAAGGTTGACCCAAGGGCCACATCTACCAAGGCGTCACTTTCAAACACGAAGACTTCATTACTGGCCGGTACTTCGATCTCCGACACGCCGTTTCCGACAACATTTAATCTTGCGTCTCCAGTGCCGACGCCATCTCCGAGATTATGTGGTGAATTTCCGGGGCCAAATTCGGATAGGATTTTGGCGGAGGATGTCGGCGTAGAATTTAGGACAACAAGATTGTTGAACTCAAGGAAATAATCACGAAGTACGAGTTCTCCGCCGTTAATATTGATCACGTTATCTACACGAAGTTCAGGTGCTCCGACCAAATCGAGGCGTCCGCCTTGATTGATATCGATAACGTTCGTGGCCGTTCCATTTCCGTCCAGGTTGAAACCATCTTGGGAGATGGTCACATTCGAGTTCACCACCATGCTGGCGCTCGCACCGTTCATCTGAAAATCGCCGCTCGAACTGAACTGGGCGTCCTCGTTGAAAGTGATCGTTCCGCTATTGGCGACGGTGCCGCCGGATAGGAGCGGTGCGTCGAAGTGTAGTTCTTCGTCTGCTTCGTCGAGGGTGATCACCCCGCTGCTGTCGAGGCCCAACAGCCCGCCGGTGATGGTGGCTGGAGCGGTCAGAAAGAACTCCGACGAGTTGATGTTGATGTTGCCGTCGACCTGCCAGGCGTCTGCCATATCGACTGTGGAATTGGGGCCCATGTTGAGATTGCCACTGAAAGGTTCAATGATCTGCACGTTGTTATCGAGTGTGGCATTCTGTTGCAAGCTGACCACGCCGGTACCATCGCCATCCAAATCGATACGGGCGTTGGGCGTGCTGCGGTTGATCGTCAGGGTTCGCGCAGGGGGATTGATGCCGAAAGGGGCTATCCCCACAGACAAGGTGCCCGAATTGTTGAATAGCGATGTTGCTGAGGGAACAACGTCAGTAAGCTGCAGTTCGCCATTGCCAACCAGAGTGCCACGAAGGGTGAACAGACCGCTGTCGACCTCTAGAACGGAATCATCGTACATTTCGACAGTCGACGATTCTCCGACGGTTAGCGTATTGGTAACCAAAGATTGAGGAAACAAGGGACTGCCGGTCGTCCGCTCCCGCAGTCGTAAGAGAGCGTTTGAACCAGTGGCAAGAGACGTCAGGCCGTTGACATCAAGTTGGTTGCCATCGGTGTCGGCCGACGACCCGCCACTCATGCTGAGCGTATCGATCGAGTAGTCGAAATCGACAAGGGTGAATTGATTTTGACCTGCGGGCAGATTGCCGATGAACAAATCATCGCCGCCAGGGTCGCCGTTGGGGGACCAGTTAGACGTGTTCGACCAGTTGTCGTTCGACCCTCCACTGTCCCAACTGCGGTTGATAGCCAAAGCGGATGAGTGACTAAAAGTCGGGACTGCCAAGATACCGGCCAGCAAGAGAATCAGATACCGCCGCATGGTTGCCTCTCCAAGCAGAATTTGCAGGCATCACTAGTGAGCGTGCCAAGAAAAGTTCAGTGAATAGGCAAGGAATTCTAGCAATGGCCACACTTACTTGCAATTTGTTGACGAATCGGTGCAGATTTTGAAAGTTGAAAAGATATTGCAAAACAACTTACGCCTGAGAAGTCAAACGTAATAGAACTGAGAGAGTTCAATATGCACAATAAATATAGGTTTCATCGGGTATAGCTGGGTATGCTTCTTGGACCTAGGCCGATGCGTTTTGCTTTTACCCAGGGAACTGGCTAGAACCTGCGTCACACTTTGGGATATTGAGGAGACGCTACGCTTGCATTCCATTGCATTCCAGAACCGCCGAGTATGCCCAACACTCTTCAACTCTATCGAAAGCTATTCGATTCACTCGGTCCGCAGCAGTGGTGGCCCGCCGATTCTCCGTGGGAGGTGATGATCGGGGCCGTGCTAGTGCAGAACACGGCTTGGAAAAACGTCGAGCGGGCGATTGAAAACTTGCGCGAGGCCGATTTGATCCTTCCGCAGCGACTGGTCGAGATCAATCAAGCGGAACTCTCCGAACTCATCAAGCCGGCGGGATACTATCGGTTGAAAGCCAAGCGGCTGCAAAATCTCATGCGGTTTGTAGTGGACGAGTACGACAGTTCGTTGGAGGTCATGAAGAACGTCGAAATGCAACGCATGCGAGCCGAGTTGCTTACCGTCAACGGTGTTGGACCGGAGACTGCCGACTCGATACTCCTCTATGCGCTCGAACAACCGGCGCTGGTGGTCGATACCTACACGCTCCGGATCTTCGCCCGCCACGGGTGGATTGACTACGGGGCCGACTATCATCAACTGCAGGAGCATTTGGCGAGTGAACTGCCCGAAGATGTTTCGACCTACAACGAACTGCACGCACTGCTGGTGCACGTAGGGCATCACTATTGTCGACGGCAACCCAAGTGCCAAGAGTGCCCGTTGCGGGAGATATTGCCTGAGGGGGGCGTGGTGGAACCGGTGGGGTAGAGCACCGGCGATCTGCCAGAGCGCGGCCATTTTTGCTGCTTCCTAATCAGAGTTGGTGAATATCCTTGGGGCAGGTTGGGTGTATGATTGGTGATGCCAGTCTTTCCGCCTTGTAAGTTCAAGGACCCATTTTATGAATGATCAACTAGAAGAGACCGAGCACGTTGAAGAATTCGATTCGGCGGAGGGGTTCGCGTCCGACTCATCGAACGACTACGCTGCGAGAAAACGCCATATTGTACTAGGGCTGCTCGCCTACTCGGCAGTGCTTGGGGTCATTGCCTGCTTTCTTCCAGAGGAGAATTCGCCACGGGACTTCTTCTTAAGTCTGCCTCTACTGGTGCTGGGAATCATGTGGTGCCTTGCGGATGCTGCTGAGCGGGGTCACCAAATCGGACGCGTCATGCAGATTAGTTTAGTGCTGGTGTTTATTGTTGCGCTACTGATCTATTTATTTCAGACGCGAGGCTTGGGAGCCTTCAAGACGATAGCGCTAGCCATGGTACTTGCAGCCGCCATGCTTGCATGTTTGTGTGCGGCGGCAGTCGCCACGCTGACCATTGGCGAGAGTACAGGTCTTTGGGAGTTCGCTCTTTAGCGACCGATCCGCGGCAAGTTGATCATTGCGATTTTGCAAAATAGTGCAGTTTCAATGATTGCTAGCATCTTCTCCGAGAGCAGAAAACACCCTGGCAAAATGATGTAGCCCCACTTTTCTGCTTTACCTATGATTCCCGCCGCTGCAGCCGGTGCTGCGCTCTATTGGAATAGAGAAACTTTGTTGTCTTTCTCGTAAGTCGGTTCCAGTTTGCCGGGGAGAAATAGTTGTGAGTTCCATCCGTCCCTTAGTCACGATTACCTTGTTGACGATCGCTGGTGTTTTTCTCTGGCACAAGATCAACGAGAAAGAACCCGAACTACCTGAAGACATTGCCGATTGGTCGATGCCGGCAGGGGGTGGGTTGGAGATTGGATCCTCACCTGCAGCGCCCGGAATGGGTGCGGCTACAGGACCGGCGTCGGTGCCGCAAAGTTTCCAGTCCGCGCCCACCTTCGATGCGGCACCCCCGAAGTTCGAAGCTGCTCCTGGGGCGCCGAGTTCACCACAAGCGCCGGCTACCGGAGCGGCTCCTCCATTTGCTGCCGAGGCGCCACAGTTTGGCGCGGCACCCGAAATTCCTAGTGAGCAAAAGCTGGAAGTCCCAGATTTGCCGCCACTCCCTGCGTTTCCAGAACCCAAGGCAGATTCAGATCTGAATGCTGCCACCTCGAATCCTGGCGCGGGGATCAATCCACCGCAACCCGACTCAATGGCAAAATCCACTGACGAAACGACACCAACTTCGTCCGCTCCGCCGTTAGAGTCTTTTGGTTCGTCGACTCCTGAGCCACCTTCGCTGTTCGCATCAACTCGATTGACGGTTCAAGCGGCACTCGACCGAGGTGAGCTTTCGCAAGGATTGCTCCTCTTAAGCGATTGGTACGGCGACCCTTCGCTATCGCCGGAAGAGACGAAGGAAGTGAATACCTTGTTGAGCCAGCTGGCAGGCAGCGTGATCTACTCGCGCGAACATCGACTCGAGCCGCCGTACTTGGTTCAAGCTGGCGAGAATCTGCGTGGCATCGCACAAAAGTACGACGTCCCTTGGCCACTATTGGCAAAGATCAATGGTTTGAGCGATCCCGACAGTCTGCAGCCGGGACAGGAACTCAAAGTAATGCGCGGCCCCTTCGAGGCGAAGATCGATTTGGGACAGCGGCGGATGACCCTGATGCTCGATCGACGTTACGCGGGCGAGTTTCCTCTGGAGGTCGAGCCGACGACATCTGTCGAACAAGGTCACTGGACTGTCAATCAAAAAATGTTAACGCCGGGCGACGCGTCGCTCTCCAACCCCTCGGCCGGTGACAAGAATAAGAGCATTATGCTCAATAGTGCATCGGGCGATTCCAGCCAGATTGTCTTGATTCGGGGTAGTGGTGCCACTGGCCCCACGACTACGGATCCGACGGGACGAGTCATTCGCATGAAGAATTCCGACGTGGACGACGTGTATGACATTCTCACAATTGGTTCTCGTGTAACCATTCGTAGGTAGTCGTACTGACGATGAAGTCTGAGCAGTAATTGAGTGGCACCGGCGATCCGTCGGAACTCGGCTACTTCCGTTTGGCTACATGCGCCGCACGGCCTACAAACGGTCAATGAATCATGGTATACCCCGAGCTGGAAACAAATTCGCCAATTCTTCGGGGAGCCCTATCTATGTACGACCGACAACAACTCATTGATCTGATTCGGGAGCAGGCTCTGCAGTTCGGCGACTTTACTTTGGCCTCGGGCAAACAGGCGAGTTATTACCTCGATTGTCGGAAGGTAACGCTCGACTCGCGGGGCGCTCGGCTGATTGGGGCAGGGATGCTGGAACTTTTGGACGACAACATGCCCGACCTGGTTGGTGGCATGGCCATTGGTGCTGACCCAATTACCGCTGCAATCCTGACTCTCGCTGGCGTCAAAGAAATACCGCTCAAAGGAATTATTGTCCGCAAGGAATCAAAGTCCCACGGCACGGGTAAGTTTGTCGAGGGTCCCTTTGAAGAGGGACAACGGCTGGTAATTGTAGAAGACGTCGTGACCACCGGCGGCTCGTCGCTGAAGGCGATCGAGCGGTGCGAAGCGGTGGGACTGAAAGTAGAACGCGTGCTGGCCATTGTCGATCGACTCGAAGGGGGCAAAGAAGCGTTTGCCGAACGCGGATACGAACTGACAACACTTCTGACAGTGGCCGATTTTGGCATCGAACCATAAAATATGGAAACATCCTTACATCGCCAACTCAAGGAACATTACGCAGCCAAGAGCGGTGCGCTCGAAGTCGCTTGCGAGGGTTATCGCATCGATGCCGTGCGTCGGGGCCAATTGATTGAGATCCAACATGGCTCACTGGCGGCGATTCGAGATAAGATTGCCAAGCTTCTAAAAAAGCATCGCGTGAAGGTCGTCAAACCGATCGTGACACGCAAACAATTGCTAAAGATGGATCGCCGCGGTGGCGATATTATTGAGCGACGCTTAAGCCCCAAGCGAGGACAACTACTCGATCTATTTGACGAGTTGGTGTATTTCACTCGTGTGTTTCCGCATAAAAGGTTAACCTTAGAAGTAGCGCTCGTGGAAGTCGAGGAGCTTCGCTATCCAGGGCACGGCCGGCGCCGTCGTCGCCGTAAGAAAGACTTCCAAATTGAAGACCAGCGACTGGTCGACGTCGGCAAGGTCCATCGATTTCGCACACTCGCCGATCTAAGGAAAATGTTGCCTGGGAATTTGCCCAACAAATTTCACACCGGACATATTGCGAAAGGACTCCAGGTTCAGCGCTGGGTGGCGCAGCGAATTGCCTACTGCCTGAGAGAAACTGGGGCGATTGAATTGGTTGGCAAAGAGGGCAACGCTTTGCTGTATCGTCAGGTGCGGCGCGTGCAGCGACGCAAGTCTGCCTGAGGCAGCGGGCTTGCGGTAGCCCAGTAGAAGGCTTAATCTTCTGGTTAACCATATCTAGTCGCAAAGACACCCAACACCGTCTGGCAACGACCGCCAGCCACTATTCTCCGCTGAGCACCTACCTGAGATGAGCGTTCCCGAAGACACCGCCGCCGCGTCGCCAATCCGTCAGTTGACGGGCGTGCAGATTGTAGGCACCGGTAGTTTTGTGCCCGACAATGTGGTGACGAACGAAGACTTGATTTCGCTCGGTTGTGATGCGGATTGGATCGTACAGCGGACGGGCATCAAGGAACGGCGACATGCGCCCCCTGGTATGGGTACCGGCGAGATGGCCATTGAAGCCGCCAAGCGTGCGATGGATGCGGCCAATGTGGGTCCTGAAGATATCGACTTGCTCCTGCTAGCCACATTTACGCCCAATCGACTGATGCCAGCCACGGCGACGATGGTGCAAAACCAACTCGGTTTGCGTTGCGGGGCGATGGACTTGGCGGCGGCTTGTTCGGGTTTTGTGTACGGACTGGTGACCGGCATGCAGTTTGTCGCCACGGGTTGTAGCAAGCGGGCCTTGGTGATTGGCGCGGATACGAACTCACGCGTGAGTGATCCCAACGATAAGAAGACATATCCCCTGTTCGGCGACGGAGCCGGCGCAGTGGTGCTGGCCCCGGGAAGTGGCGAGCAAGGTGCGCTGAGCTACACCATCGGAGCCGATGGCAGTGGGGCGGATTTATTGTGTCGACCCGCCGGCGGCGTGAGCCAACCTTTTGATCCGCAGATAGGTGCCGATCAACAACATTTTATGCAAATGGAAGGACGCCCCATTTTCAAGTGGGCAGTTCGCTGGATCGAAGACTCATCACGCGAGATGGTGTCGCAGGCAAATCTATCACTGAGTGAGATCGATTGGTGGATCCTGCATCAGGCGAACGTGAGGATACTCGACGCTGCTGTAGAGTCGCTTGAAATCGAGCGCGAGCGCGTTGTCATGCATCTGCAGCGCTATGGCAATACCTCGGGAGCGAGCATTCCGATTGCTTTGGACGAAACGGTGCGTGCCGGGCAGATCAAGTCGGGGCAGAATTTGCTGCTCGCAGGTTTTGGCAGCGGATTGACCTGGGGCTCGATGGTATTCCGCTGGTAAGGGCCTTCAGAGAAGCAATGACTGCCACCAAAAAAAAGTCGCGGGCGAAAGCGAAGACGCTTCCCTCGCGCAACAAAGTGAAGCCCGCCGACACCTGGGACTTGGGCACGCTCTACGCCAACGACAAAGCTTGGGAAACGGATTTTGCCAAGTGGGAAAAAAAGAGCAAGCGTTACGCTAAGTACGCAGGTACATTGGCCGAGAGTGCCGAGAAATTGGCTGCCTGTTTGAAGTTTGATGCGGAAGTCGACAGACAGGCCGAGCGGTTGGGGACCTACGCGTTTCTCAAGTCGACCGAAGATACCGCCGAAAGCAAGTATCAGCGCATGGTGGGTCGGTTTCAGCACGCCGCAAGTGCCGCCGGGCAAGCTGCCAGCTTCATTCGCCCCGAGCTCTTGGCGATCCCGACTCGAAAGTTCGACAAGCTCCTCAAGTCTAAGGCACTTGCACCCTACCGGGTGATGCTCCAGCGATTGGTGCGATACAAGCCGCACACGCTTTCCGATAGCGAAGAACGTCTGCTTGCCATGCAAAGCAAGATGGCGGATGCGGCGGGGCATGCGTTCAGACAGTTGACCGATGCCGACTTCAAGTTTGGCATGGTCAAGAACGAGAAAGGCGAAGAAATTGAACTTTCGCACTCGTCGTTCTCGGCTTGTCTGCACTCTCCAAAACGTGAAGTACGCAAGACTGCGTTTCACCAGTACTACGACGTCTACTCAGGTCACGAAAACGCCTTGGCGGCAACGCTCAACGGTTCGGTGCAAGGCGACGTTTACTATGCCGAGGCACGTGGATATCCCAGCGCTATCGAAGCGGCTCTGTTCTCCGATAACGTACCGCTGAAAGTCTACGACAACCTAATCTCGGCAGTGCGCAAGCGGAGCGATGTCGTACAGCGTTACTTAGATTTGCGACGTCGCAAGATGCGGCTGAAGAAAATCCACCACTACGATACGTACGTGCCAATTCTCAGTGACCTGGACCAACGCCGCACCTGGAAGCAGGCGGTGGACGCGGTTCTCAAGTCGCTAGAGCCCCTGGGGGAGGAATACTGCAACGTCTTGCGTGGCGGTCTTACGGACGAACGATGGTGCGATCGATATCCCAATCGAGGCAAACAGAGTGGGGCGTTTAGTTGCGGGACGTTCGACGGCGCGCCGTATATCATGATGAACTACCAGCCTACGGTTCTCGATCATGTGTTTACCTTAACACACGAGGCTGGGCACTCGATGCACAGCTACTACTCGGCCAAGCATCAACCATTTGTCTACTACAACTATGTGATTTTCGTCGCCGAGGTGGCCAGCACATTCAACGAGCAACTGCTAAGTCGGCACCTCATGGATCAGGCCTCGAGCGATGCGGAGCGGGCCTACCTAGTGAACCGAGATATCGATGCCATCCGCGGCACGATCATTCGGCAGACGATGTTTGCGGAATTTGAAAAGATCATTCATGCGCTTGCCGAGGCGGGTGAGCCGTTGACGATCGATTGCCTGAAGCACGAATATGGCAAGTTGTTGGAGGCCTATTTCGGCCCCGATTTTGTGATCGACGAGCAGCTAAAACTGGAGTGCCTGCGGATTCCGCATTTTTATCGTGCGTTTTATGTGTACAAGTACGCTACCGGGCTGTCGGCTGCGATTGCATTGAGCGAACGCGTTTTGGGCGGCGGACAGGCGGAACTCGACGCGTATCTTTCGTTTCTCAAAGGCGGCTGTTCCAAGTATCCGCTCGATCTCCTACGGGACGCGGGCGTCGATATGTCGAAACCTGGGCCGGTGAACACAGCGCTCGCTCGGTTTGAGACGCTAGTTGATGAGTTGGAAGAGTTGCTGTAGTTTTCCTGGCCGCAAACTCTTCGGCTATTCAGCGAACCCGTCTTTACCTTGCTTCGCATCGCGATGGGGTGCCCTAGCCGGACGGGTGATGAGCCGCGATAAAAGAGCGCCCAACAGGACGCTGATTACCAGCACGGCAAGCAACACCCACGGGGCGCGGGGTGTTTCCCATTCTTCCAATCCGTGGTGCAAGTTCATGCTGAGAATTGAAGAGAGGGTGGCGATGGGGAAGAAGAAAGCCACGAGCACGTTCAATCGGTGTGCCGCCACGGCTCGTTGTCGGCTGGCTTCAGCCTGAATCTTCGCTTGATGGGCCGTCTCAAATTCCAAGGCTGTGTGGACGTCGCTGTAGAGAAGCTCGGCACGACGGACCAACTCGTAGGCCTTATCGCGCCAGTCGATGATGGTGAGATCGTCGCTTAGTATTTCGCGGGCATTCTGTAACGCTGCCTGTAGATTGCGAATCGTACGACGTAGGGGACCGAGTGATCGCAGAATTTCAAAAAACTCTTCGCTTTCGTCGGCATCATCAAACGATTCAGCAAGTCGGTCGATTGTACCGGCAAACGATTTCAAGTGCTCATCGACCGCCACTTCACCTCCCACAGCTAGTGTGGAACGCCACTTCCCCTCGGGGTTCCGCCAAAACAACTGAGCGTCGCGAATGTAGGTGCGCCGTCGTGGGACATCGTGTAGCACCAACAGCAGATGCCCGTCGTGCAGCATGGCCCTTTGACGACCGGGACCACTGCCCAACCGGACGCGAAGGACCTGTGGGAGTTCCCATTGGCTGGGGATCAGGGGGCAGCTTTTCATGGAGTACTTACCTGATAATTAGTTAAGAATCATTGCTCTGTCTGTTTCGCCTTCTGCTCTGCGGTTTGCTCCGCGCGGGGGCTGTCTTTTCCGAATTGAGTGATCCAATAGAACAACTGACCTCGCTCATCGACCCGTAGCTCACCTGCCAGGCGGGCCTGGCTCAAGAGGCGGTCGACGACGCGTTTGAGGTAAGTTCTAGCCGCGGGGTGTTTCACGGGGATCTGTGTTGGATCGATGCCGCGACGCGCGAGCGTACGCGCATCGTACACAACTAGCATGCCCATCCGGGGCTTGAGAGCTTCTAGCGCTTGTTCTAGCGGATAGCCATCGATCTCCGCCGAGAGAAACTCAAACAGCTGCGGGGCCAGTTCTCGCGGGCTTCCTTCCGGCTTCCAACCGACGGGCCACGATTGCCACTTGGGATCTTCTGGTTCGATACGAATCTGTAGCGGCTTGCCAACTGGCTTTTGGGGCACCAGCATCAGTCCCGCTTCGCGTAGGGCCATGGCCAGCGCCGTGCCGGTTGAGAGTTCACCGAGTTCGATTTGCAGTAGCGGGGCCTCTCGCAACAAAGCCCGGGCAGAGGGTTTCTCAGTGATCGGCACCGAGAATTTGTCGCGGAGTTGATTGATGAGTTCCGCAGGTCGTTTGCCTAGGGTAGAAAGGCCTAACACCTTTGATAGATTGCTGTGGACTTGGCGAAACTGATTTTGCGTGAGATTGAATCGGCCAAGCTCTTCGCCAAACGATTCGGTCTTGGCCAGTAACTCGAAAAAGTTGGCGAGCGTTTTGCGATCTCTGGCGCGGTAACGCTTCTTATCGATTATCAATTCACCTCGACTGTTGAGTACAGCGACAATCTTGAAACGGGTCCCTTTTTGCGTCACGCCGGGGGCGTCGCCGGTGGTAGCGGGACGCAGACGCACGCGCCCCAAATCCATGGTGCCTAAGAGTTGCGCCCATTGTTGTGGCGCGGTGATAGGAACGCCGGGTTCGGTGATGACTTCCACGTCGATTGGTAGCACAGCTTGCGCCGTAGCCACACCAAGAGCGGTGGCAAGCAGCAGAAGTCCAGCGGATTTAGATAATAGTTGGAACGGAGTCATAGTTGATGCATCACATGGTAGTGGGATGAGGAAAGTATAGCATCTTAAGTTAGGGATAATGAATGAGCGGTTTGTTAGGCGCCTTAGGCACACGGGGAGGGCCGGTGAGTTTCCGGTTCTTTCCGCAGTATCCTATGGCAGTCTCGACGAGAGGGTGCAAATTCACACAGAGGCGTTATGACATCTGAAGCTATGACATCTGAAATTGCAAAACGACGAATGATTGCCGGTAGTCTGGTTCCGCTTGTGATTGCGATCGGCCTAGGCTGCAAGTATTACCGAGGCGCGGGAAGTGAAGTGATCAACAACTTCGGTCCCGCCAGCGTGGCATACGTCTTGCTGTGGATGCTGCTTCTGTTTCTCATTGTTCCAAGGGTAGAGTGTGTGTGGCAAATTGCGATCGGTGTTTGCCTGGGAACTTGCCTCTTGGAGTTTCTTCAACTTTGGCATCCACCTTGGCTGGAAGCCTTGCGAGCCACGCTGCTCGGGCGGCTTGTATTCGGCAACACATTCAGTTGGTGGGACTTCCCGGCTTACTTCATAGGCTGCCTGTTGGGAGTGGCGGTGTTGCGAGGTATTTGCCGTAAGAGTAGCCCTAGGGCTCAAGAAGCCTAATACCGATACAGGTTCCTTGGGAAACTGTAACTCATCTTGTCGACTTCTCGCTCGGTAGTGGGTAGTCTGTAAGAGTCCTTCTTCTTTTTGATGTGAGCTCTCGTATGTCGGCGAACAATTCGCAATCTGCGCAGGACAAACGTCCCGACTATATGGTCGAACTGGGACTGGCTCCACCCTATACGCAAGACGATGTGATGCAAGCGTACCGCGACAAGGCCAAACGGGTGCATCCCGATCATGGCGGCACAGTGGAAGAATTTCGTGTGTTGCAGGAAGCATTTGAAAAGGCGAAGCAGTACACGGAGTTTCGCACCGACCGACGGCAATGGATTGCCAGTAAGATGGACGAGTACCTGGCCGTGCAGCGGGTGTTCGATCGCATGGAAGCGTTTGGCGCGGAAGTGAAAACTAATGCGGTGGATTGGCTCGAGAAGTCGTTCGGAGATTTTGCCCAACTCACAGAGATGGTGACGAGTATCAAGTTGCAGAATTCCGATCAGGCGGTGGAACTGCTTGCGGCAATGGTTGAGGAGCGTGAAGCTCTAGGCAACATGACCGATCTGGAGCTTTCGTCCTGCGGACTCACGGACGACGCGGTGCAGTATTTGGATAATTTCAAACAACTGAAGCATCTGGATCTCTCGGGCAATCCCATCACCGGCGAAGGGCTGTACTTTGTCGATGATCTGCCCGCCCTGGAGGAACTTCGCCTAGACGACACGCAGGTCGGCTGGTGGATGAAACGCAAGGTCCGCAAGCTCATGCAACTCCGGCACGACTCGAAGCCGGTAACGCCGTTTGATTCTTGAGCGAGATAGTTCAACGCAGAGAACGTTACGGAAAAGAGGTCTGCAGAGGTGAGACTCAAGCCAAGAGGGCTACGAAGCCTGCTTGCTGGAAATGCCGGTCGGCAGTCAAGGCCTCAGAGATTCCTTGCTCCTGCATGACAATGAATGAGATACAATCCGTAAGCGACCAGTTTTTGTCTGGTCGTTTGTTGTATAGATCGAGACCTAGTTCAAATAGCTCTGAGGTTGGTGGGATGACTTGGTCGAGTGGGTTTGACTTCAAATCTTCATAGAGCTGCCGCGCAAGGCCTCTGTTTCTTGTATCCGCCAACCCATCTGCAATCTCAGTAAAGACCCAAGCCGTTGTGAGTATTGGCCTCTCATTTTCTTTTCCGAATTCAAGAGCCTTCGAGTGGCCGGCATCGCCTGGACTTACAAGTGCCAAGAAGTAGTAGGTATCTGCAAATAGAAAACTCATGAGTCCGACTTCTTTGCAGTTCCATGCAAATAGTGGTCATGGTTCTCTGCGAAGTCCTCTGGCAAACCTTCTGCTTTGCCAATGAATTCCTTGAGGCGTTCGTTAATGGATTGACCGCGCGAATTCTCAGTGGAGGTCGTCTCCGAGCTGTTAGGAACAGACACCTCTACTTTCGTGCCGTCTGGAAGTTGCAGAGGGCTACTCAACACAATCTGACCATTCTGGACATGGGCTTCAATAGTCATTTTCACGCACCCTCTTATGTACGGCGAAGTTGCAATCTGCGACTAGGAATATAGCATTTGTATTATACCATTGGTTTTACTAGCAGGGGGAATCTCGATCCTCGATTCTCGCCTACTTCTGGCTGCTAGCCCTGCGAGATTTCGTCTCGCGGCGATCCCCACTTGGCGTGTATGATATGGGGTCTGGTTTTCCCCGGGAGGAACTGCGATGGATCGTTGGGACGTGGTGTTTATCTTGGTTGCCGGCTATGTGGCCGTGATGTCGCTGGTGCGATTGATGGCTCAGCGTCGCAATCATGTGATGAATCACCTCCGCGGCGAAATTGAACAACAACTGGGCAAGTCTATTTCCAACCCTGTGGAACAAGAGTCGAATCAAGAAGGCGAACAAAAGACAGGCGACGAGGCCGCAGCGTGAGGGTAGACCAGAGTTGAGAGTCCAGCGACTAGATCGCTGTTCTTACTGAACACTCGAGTCTCACAGCTCACGTCTCTCGACACACCTATGAAAAAACTATACATCGAAACAGTTGGTTGTCAGATGAACGTGCTCGATAGCGAGCTGGTGGTGGCAAGTCTGCGCAAAGAGGGTTACGAGCTGACCGACAACACGGGCGATGCCGACACGATTCTGTTTAACACGTGCAGCGTCCGCCAGCATGCCGAGGACAAAATCTATAGCGCTCTAGGCCGACTAAAGCATGCCAAGCAGCACAATCCGCACAAGATTATTGGTGTGCTGGGCTGCATGGCCCAGAAAGACCAGCGACTGATTTTCGAGCGGGCTCCCTACGTCGATCTGATTGTGGGCCCTGGTCAATTGCATCAGGTGCCCCAGCTGATCACAGAAATCGCCGAGGGCAGTGGTCCGCAGATGGAAGTCAGTCTGGGCCGCAAAGATGGTGCGCGGACTGAGATTGAGCGGAGCCACGAAAGCTTTGATCCCTTGCGCGATCCGCAAATGCGACCGACGCCCTATCAGGCGTATGTGCGAATCATGATTGGCTGCGATAAGTTCTGCACCTATTGCATTGTCCCCAGCGTGCGGGGGCCGGAGCAAAGCCGTCCGCCCAGTGAGATTGTCATCGAAGCCAAGCAGCTGGCGAGCGAAGGATGCAAGGAAATCATTCTGCTGGGTCAAACGGTCAATAGCTACCGCCACACCGAAGACGGCCGCAAGTGGCGATTGAGCGACTTGATCCATGCGCTGCATGAAATTGATGGCCTGGAGCGGATTAAGTTTGTCACGAATTACCCGAAAGATATGACCGACGACTTGCTCGATGCCGTGGCAGAGCTTCCCAAGGCCGCCAAGTATCTGCATGTGCCTGCTCAAACGGGCTCGAACCGGATGTTGGAGCGGATGAAGCGTGGTTATACGATTGAAGACTATCGCGAGATGATGGACCGGATACGGGCGCGGATTCCCGATGCGGCTGTGACCAGCGATTTTATAGTTGGCTTCTGTGGTGAGAGTGACGAGGATTTCCAGCTCACGATGGAACTTGTCGAGGAACAACGCTTCAAGAATAGCTTCATCTTCAAATACAGCGAGCGGCCCGGCACGCGGGGTGCTGAGTTGTTTCCTGATGACGTTCCTGAGGAGGTCAAGAAGCGTCGGAACAACGAACTTCTGGCTTTGCAGAATGAGATAAGCGAATTAGACAATCATGCGTTTTTGGGTCGCCAGGCCGAGGTATTGGTCGAGGGGCTGAGCAAAGCGAGTTTGAAGAATGCCGATGCCAGCGAGCAGCAAGTGCAGCTTACGGGCCGCACACTGTGCGACCGTATCGTCGTCTTTGAAGGCAATCGTCGGCAGATAGGCGAGTCGCTGCCGGTGACCATCTACGACGCCAACGCCCACACGTTGTTTGGCACAATCGTCACCCAGCATGTGGGACCAGAGTTGTTTTCTCTGGGGCAGAGTTAGAGCAGGTTCACCGGCGATCCGTAGGATCGCAGCTGCTTTTCCGTACGCAAGCTCTGGACTCTAGACTCTCGTCTCTGTTCTAGTTCTAGGCACGTCGCCTCGTCTGTTGATACACTACTGTTTATGCAGATTGATGAAGTCCATGCCCTCCTCGATTCTCCCGACACAGCTACCAATTGGCTGAAGCCCTTGGGGATAGTCGATCCGCGCACAGCACACGCAAATCTGACCCGCCTGGCCACCACGGGCATTCCGCTCGATTTGCTAGGAACCATCTGCAGGCAGTTTGCTGAGATCGCGCCTAGGCTGGCCGATCCTGATATGGCGCTCAACAATTTAGAGCGTTTTTTGCAAGCGGCTCGAAGCCCGCTCTCCACGGCAGCGCTCTTCGAGCGCGATCCCGATTCGCTGCCCAACCTGCTGGTGATGCTGAACTGCAGCCAATCGTTTAGCGATCAATTATGTACCGATCCGGAGAGTTACGAGCTGCTCCGAACTACCCGTGGCCGGCCGGTATCGCGGGATATGTTGGTGGAAGAACTGGTGCAGAGTATTCAGTCTGTGCAGGATGAAGACGCGGCGATGAAGGCGCTACGGCGTTTTAAGCGACGGGAAACGCTACGGATTGCCTACGGGGATATTGTGAGTCAGTTGCCGGTAGCGCAGGTCACGCGACAGATATCGTATTTGGCCGATGCATTAGTCGATGCTGCGTTGCAGTTTGCCATCGGTCATCATCAGCGAAAACGAGGGCACCGCAACGGTCAGCAGCATCAGGTACCGAGCATCGTCGTGCTTGCCTTAGGAAAACTCGGTGGGCTGGAGCTGAATTACTCCAGTGACATCGACCTTGTGATGCTCTATGAGCCGACAGAAATAAACTCTTCGCAGGCCGCGATTGATGCTCAAGATTTTGCCAATCGAGTGGCGCAAGACTTAATTCGGCTGTTGGCCGAGGCCACGGATCTGGGCTTTTGCTACCGGGTCGATATGCGGCTTCGTCCCGAGGGTCGACAGGGGCCCTTGGCTCGGACGGTGGACGACGCGCTAGCCTATTACGAAAATCGAGGTCGCACTTGGGAACGACAGGCGTACGTGAAGGCTCGCCCCGCGGCCGGCGACTTGGATCTGGGCAATCGCTACTTGCAGCAACTCGAGCCATGGGTGTATAGGCGTTACTTATCGCTTGCAGATATCACCGGTATCAAATTGCTAAAGCGCCGAATTGAAGATCGTGCGACTGAAGAAGGCATCAGCCTCAGCGACGTGAAGACAGGCCATGGCGGAATCCGCGATATTGAGTTCGTAATTCAATTTCTCCAATTGCTCGGTGGCGGCACGCTGCCGGAGATTCGCACTGGTAATACACTCGAGGCCATTGGCCGGTTGGAATCGGCAGGCAGCTTGACGCATCAGGAGCGGATGCTGCTCGAGGAGAACTACTCTTTTCTACGCAAGCTGGAGCATCGGCTGCAGATTATGTACGACCTGCAGACGCATCTATTGCCAACAACAGAGAACGAGCTAGCCCGGGTGGCCACGCGGATGGGTTATCTCGGAACACCTGAGAAGTCGGCGCTGGCAGCGTTTCAGGAAGATTATCAGAATCGGACGGAGGTAAACCGCAAGATTCTCGATCACTTACTGCATGATGCGTTTGGCGACGATGCCACGACGGAACCGGAAGTCGATTTAATCAACGACCCCGACCCCACCGACGAAACTATTGAACGTGTGTTGGGTCGATATCCGTTTTACGATTTGCCGGCGGCCTACGCGAATTTGATGTCGCTGGCTGACGAGCCGATTCCATTTCTTTCTTCGCGACGTTGTCGGCTCTTCCTCGCTGCTATTGCCCCACGATTGCTGGCGTCGATTGCGCGGACGCCCGATCCCGATGCGACGCTTATGACCCTAAGCCGGGTGAGTGATTCGCTCGGCGGCAAGGCGGCACTGTGGGAGTTGTTCAGCAACAATCATCCGACGCTGAATCTGTACGTCACGCTCTGTGCCGCTTGCCCTTACCTGGTGGAGATACTGACGAGCAATCCGGGCATGATCGATGAACTACTCGATAGCCTGCTCATCGATCAACTGCCCAGTTTGCAAGTACTGGAAGAATCGCTTGCCGACCTTACCCGTGGAGCCGAAGATACCGAGCCGATTTTGCACAGTTTCAAATACGCCCAGCATTTGCGTGTCGGCGTTCGAGACATTTTGGGCAAGGACAAGGTAGAAACAACGCATGCGGCGCTTTCTGACGTTGCCGAGGCGTGTTTGAAGGATATAGTTTCTGCGGAATATGAGAAGTTGATCGTCAAGCTGGGTCAGCCAACGATTGGCGAGTTTCCCAACCAAGCGGAAAATCCAATTGCAGCGCAGTGGCATCCTGGGGAAGAGGGCATCGGTCGTCCGTGTGAATTCTTGGTGATGGCCCTCGGTAAGTTGGGTGGCCGAGAGCCCAACTACCACAGTGATTTGGATCTGGTGTTTCTCTACGAAGCGGAGGGGAATACGGTTGCCGATCCACGGGGTCGGGGCGAATCGACGACCAATAATCACTTTTTCAATGAGCTCGGGCAACGGATCATCAAACGGGCCAACCAGTTTGGACCCTACGGCCGATTATTCGAGATCGATCCTCGGCTCCGCCCCACCGGTCGCAGCGGGGCGCTGACCGTGTCGCTGGAAGGTTTCGTCCGCTATTTTCAGGAAGGTGGGGGGCAGCTTTGGGAGAGGCAAGCCCTGTGCAAAGCACGCATGATTACGGGCTCACAAATAGCCGTGGAGAAAGCACTAGAGGCCGTAGCTGCGGCGACTTATTGCAGCAGTTGGCAGTCGAGCGATGCCGGGGCTATTCGCGACATGCGCCTCAAGCTGGAGGAGTCGGCCTCGCCCCGCAATTTGAAGCGCGGGCCAGGCGGCACGATGGATACCGAATTTATCGTTCAGATGTTGCAACTCAAGCACGGCCAGCAGCGGCCCGAGTTGCGGATTCCCGGTACGCTGGCCAGCCTGACGGCCCTTTCAGACGCGGGAATACTGGCCAGTGACGACGCTACCTTCCTCCGCCAGGCCTACCGATTCCAACGGCATGTGGAAGCCTGCATCCGGCTCATGAATGCCTCGGGCCGACACGAATTCCCTGACGACACCTTGGAGCTTGCCAAGGTTGCATTTCTGTTGGGGTACGAGAATGTCGACGCATTGCGCGCTGAGGTGAAAGAGACATTTCACGAGGTGCGGAACATCTTCAACCGCATCTTCGCCGCGGCGGAGTAAGCGTAGGCTCACAGGTCGAACTGAGCCTCTGTAAAAGCAGAGTCGTAGGTCTCCCCACTCTGATCCATGTTGCCACCGTCGTCGATGCCGTCAGGACCAAGGCTGTAGAGGCTATATCCGTCTCCAGATTTCTTGTAGACGAGCGGGGCTTTGAATACCGCTCCGACTGGTATCTGTGGGAAATATCCGGGTACTAGATCTTTCAAATTGTTTGGGAGGCGACCATTTTCGGTTCGATAAGCGCCAAGGGCTAAGACAACCGGGAGAGTTCCCGAGCGAACACGCGAAGAGATTTCGGAATTTAGCAGAAATGTGACATCCGGAAACCACATAGTGTTCAGGTATGCCACAATATCCTCAGCGTCGACTTCCCCAGGTAATTTGCCTTGCGATAAGATCTGACTTGCGTCACGAAGATCCTGTTCCGATTGATCGTTGTCGAAGATCGCATACATCCGGTTTTCCTGGTATTGTTCACTTATCTCCTTTTGCAATTGAGAGACTTGTTTGAGTCTTAGCCTTGGGTCTCCTGTTTTGAGAGCTGTGGCCATTGAATCAAAGTCTGTGGAGATGATGGACGGGGTTTGTCTCCACACGGTTTCAAAGTCTTTGCTCCAATTCTTGCTCAGGCCTCGTTTCTCGATCTCGCTCGATTTGATGGGGGGGATTTCTCCCTGTGATTCAAGCCACAGCATCGATACGCGGGCGAGCCCTTCGGGACCCTTCTGAATGATCTGATTGACTACATCCAGAAGCATGGCTTTCTCACCGACTGCCATTTTTTCTGACATCGTAGAGGCAGGTGGCAGAGAGTTGAGGTCGGTTAGACATTCTTCGGCAAGATCTCTTGTGAAACCTGGATGAACTGTAAGCTCCACAATTGCCATGCAGACAGTCTGTTCGAGGGCGTGGCTAAGCATCAAACCTGTCGAGGTGGGTTCGTTACCAACCAAACGAGCTATCTTGTAGGAGGCAATAAAGTCTCTCCAAGCATCATCTAGATTCCCGTCCTGCAATGATTGATTCGCTCTAGCAATCAGGGCCCGAGTCAAGTCTCGTGCTAAATGCATGATCGGGATCGAAGAGGTAAATATCGCCGATTGACCGGGAGTATTTATCATCGGCGAGTAATAACTCTTTTTCTTTGCCGCCTCGACTACCTGATCGAGTGAAGTGGAATTTAGTTTTAACCATTGTTGAACCGCAGAACGATTGCTGGTGTGCAGTGGCGAAGGGTCTGCTTGGAGACTTACACCTGACCCTTGACGATGACAGAATTCCTGCCATGTGAGAAAAGAGTAGTCGGATGTCTTACCATGAGGCAGTCCCAAGTTCTGAAGATAGATTTCGCGAATCGAGGGGTCGAGCTTCTCAAACCCATAGGCTTTCCACAGAGCAACAACGATGTTCTCGTTTGGTGAAATATCGCTCTTGGCATGCTCGTTGAGCGAATTCAAGTCCGATGGAACCTCAAGAGCTCCGGATTTTGGCGTGGATTGCGATTCTTCCAGAAGTTGATTCACTCGCTGTTGGGAAGTTGCACCGAGCTTTTCTAGCGGAATTCGCTTAATCTCTTGTTCGCTTGTGCGCAGATGGACGAATCCGTCCTTGAGTTCTACAAATTCTCCATGCAATTGGTATTTACCAGTTGCATCGGTCCACGTCTCGACCGCATTAGCAAATACTGAAGAGTACCATGTGGCTAAGAATAAGCCAAAATAGAACGACAACGAGTTTAGTGGGCTACCAACCAACATGAAGCACTCCAAGCGGGATTGATTTAGGGCGAAGCATTCCTGCTCACTCGCCCAGTACCATTTCGTGCGATTCGGCGGAGAGGACAAATATTTTGCCGTCGCCCATGCGGCCGGTACGGGCGAGTTCCACTAGTTTGCGGACCACTTCGTCGACGCGGGTTTCGTCGACCCAGGCGGTGATTTGTACTTTGGGGAGAAACGCCTCGGCATACTCGCTGTCGGTATATTGATCAAGATAACTTTTCTGGCGACCCATGCCTTTGACTTCGGTCACCTCGAGCGCTTCGAGCGGAGCGCGGCGGAGGCCATCGAGGATTTTCTCCGCCAGAAACGGTTTCACGATAGCGATGATTTGTTTCATGGAGAGCGTTTAGCTGACAGTCTTAGTTAGCTAAAGAAGTTTTCGCCGAACAGATCGAGTTCGGGACCGGTTTCCACTTCCATGTCGCCGTGGACGGTTACCTGACAAGCAAGCCGCATTGTTTCTTCGTTGCCAATGAACGCCATGGTGGGCAGCGGATCGAGTCCGCCGGGCGTCACAGGTGTTGGAATTGGCATCTTGAATCTTGTTTTTTCGACCATGCCCATCTTGCTAGCGTTTTCCATGCCGCTGGTGATGTTCACCCGGCACGTGCCACATTGTGCAAAGCCGTGGCAATTGATCACTTTGTTGAGGCCGGCGCCCATTCCATTGAGCCCCTGGTGCACATTCACTCCTGCCTTGATCGCCTCGGCGCGGAGATTGGCTCCATCAGGGACTTCGATTTCTTTCTTTTCCTTCGTGAATTTGATAACGGGCATCGGGCTATGGAACCTGTTGGGCAAAAGGTGAATCGTGAACGGTTATAGCTTGGTCGTCGACGGTTGGGATCGCCTGGATGACAAGATCGGCTATCGCCTTGGCCAGCGAGCGAGTACCATAATCTACCGCGCCAAGAATGCCGAGAAAAGGCGGCTTTTCCTGGCAAGGATTCGCAACATTCGTGCGTCTCAATAAAGGAGACGAGGGGATGGTGGAGATAGTGGGGATGGATTCCTCGATTACCTGCCTGGTTTGCAAGGATCGTTTCCTGGGAGGACGGATTCCATTTTCCTCTGGTCTCTACGTTTAACAGAGACAGATCAGCCCGCAGTCAATGCTATCCCCAGCATCTCCAACAACCCCCTATCTCCTTCCTGACCCACGAATACGATCAATTTTCCGCAGTATCCGATTTCCTCAATCAACGAGCTACAATGGCCAAGCAATATTCGAAACATCAGCAGAAGATCATCAAGAACTACTACGATAACAAGGACGCAATCTCGCTGCAGCGTTTGGGCGAGCTGGTGACTGATCTCTATCTGGCTGAGGGCAAAGCCCGCGCCACCAAGTGGAAACAGGCCTCAGCGGCAATGGAAAAGATGGGCGTCAAGCAGCAACAGATTGATCATCTGGTCGAGCAGGATAATCCCGCGTTGGTGGCCAAGTTGGTCGAAGAGTATATGAATAAGGAGTGAAGTACGTGCTCCCGGCGATCCATCGGATCGCGGCTATTGTTTGCCCCAGACTAGCGTCTCCAGCCTACAGTCTTCTTCCTACAGCCAATAACCATGTCCATCGATTGGAAACCACTTCACGAGATTATTACCGACTGCCAGTCGTTTGTTCTCACGAGCCACTGTCGTGCCGATTGTGATGCCGTGGGTAGCGAATTGGCGCTGGCGCGCGTGTTGGAGTCCTTGGGTAAGCAAGTGCAGATCGTTAACGGCGACGAGGTTCCCGAGCATATTCGGTTTATCGATCCGGAGAGTCGCATCGGCGAATTAGGACGGACCGTTCAAGCTGAGGAGCTGCATAAGTGCGATTGCTTGATTGTTGTCGACACGAGTGCGTGGGGGCAGTTGGGCCCCATGGCGGACGTCGTGCGGGAATTCCCTGGCAAGCGTGTGGTGATCGATCATCACGTGAGTAGCGATGACCTAGGCGCCGCGGTGTTTCGCGACGCCACGGCCGAGGCCACCGGCCGATTGATTCTGGAACTGTCCGAGGAACTGCAGGTAGAGCTGACCCAAGAGATCGCCATGCCATTGTTCACGGCGATCGCAACCGACACGGGCTGGTTCCGCTTTTCTTCCGTAACCGAGAAAACATTTGCCGCCCTGGCAAAGATTGTCGCGGTAGGAGTGAGCCCGCCGGAGGTGTTTTCGGCTTTGTTCGAGCAACACAGCATTGCGAGAATCCTGTTACGGGGACGCATTTTCTCCAACATCCGATCGGAGTGCCGCGGGAGACTCATGTGGACTCAGGTTCGGCAAGCAGATTTTGCAGCCGTGGGGGCGAACACCACGGATACTGAGGATTCGATCAACACACTGCTCACTATTGCGGGCACCGAAGTCGCGGTGATGTTTGTGGAATTGGAGCCCGACAAAACCAAAGTTAGCCTGCGGAGTCGTAGTGATTTCGATGTCCAGGCAATTGCCCAGCAGTTCGGTGGCGGGGGGCACAAGGCTGCTTCGGGCATTACCATGGCAATGTCGATGGACGACGCCCAAAGTCAGGTTCTGGAAAAGCTGCGCGCGGCTCTGGGGTAACTATAATCAGGTGTGACTTGAATTCTTAGAGACACGCAATGACGGATCCCTCGAAAAAATCGACTTCCGAACCTAACCCTGCGAATCGCCGAACGTTTTTTGCGGCCGTGATGGCGATTGTGGCGGGGGCCGTGGCTACGGTTACTCCGGTAGTTGTCGGCATCGTCAGTTATCTCTCGCCGTTGTTCCGGAGTCACAAAAGCCCAGAGGTGAGGATCGCGCTGCTCTCTCAGATACCTGCCGACGGTAAGCCCCGCTATTTCCCTGTGAGCCACGATCGCGAGGATGCCTGGAACCGGTATCCCGAGCAAAAAATTGGAGCAGTTTATTTGGTTCGCAACCCAGGCGAGCAGAAGCCGACTGCCTTCACAGCGAAATGCCCGCACGCAGGCTGCTTTGTCGGCTACACCGAGGGCGACGACGAATTCAAATGTCCGTGTCACACGAGTGCATTCAATTTGGACGGTTCGCGAGCGCGAGGCGACGATGAGGTGGCGCCACGCGATATGGATCGTCTCCCTGTCACCCTCAAAGAGATTGGTGATGACGACGCCCAAGTGACCGAGGTATGGGTGGAATTCATCGACTTTCAAACTGGCCACGCAGAGCAGGTGCCCACCGCATGAGTTCTGTGACTCAAAAAGTCAGCGAATGGTTCGACGATCGCACCGGCGCGAAAAAGCTGGTTCACGAAGCACTCTACGAACCAATCCCTGGGGGTGCCCGTTGGCGTTATGTGTGGGGCAGCACGTTGGTGATGGCGTTTGCCACCCAGGTGATTACCGGCATATTTCTGTGGATGGCCTACAGCCCCAGCACACAGACGGCATGGGAAAGCGTCTACTACATTCAGCACGAAATGGCTGGTGGTTGGCTGCTGCGGGGCATCCACCACTTTATGGCTCAAGCGATGGTGGTGCTGCTGGGAGTTCATTTTCTGCAAGTGGTGATTGACGGTGCCTATCGGGCTCCCCGCGAGATCAACTTTGTGTTGGGTTTAATACTAATGTTGATCGTCCTGGGATTGGCGCTGACGGGATATCTGTTGCCGTGGGATCAGAAAGGCTACTGGGCCACGAAGGTAGGCACGGAACTTTCCAGTCTGGCACCCGGAGCGGGGCCGGCGGTCAAGACGCTGGCTGTTGGCGGCAACGAATACGGGCATCACACGCTAACACGGTTTTTTGCTTTGCATGCGGGAGTGCTGCCGGGGCTGTTGGTCCTGTTCCTCGTCGTGCATGTGGCGCTTTTTCGTCGGCATGGGCTCCATGTTCGTGATGCCAAGCGAGCGCCCGATACGATGTTCTGGCCCGACCAGGTTCTTAAAGACAGTGTGGCAGCGTTGGCTGTATTGGCGGTGGTATTGGGTGCGACGGTCTATTACGGCGGCGCAGAACTCACCGCCCCGGCCGACCCCGCAAATCCCTATGCGGCAGCACGGCCCGAGATCTACTTTTTGTTTCTGTTTCAGTTTTTGAAGTGGTTCCCCGGCGAGTTGGAGGTATGGGGCGCGATTGTGATTCCCACCTTGATCCTGGTGGTATTGTTTTTGATGCCGTGGATTGGTCGCAGTCGGGGCGGACATATTTTCAACGTGGCGTTGCTGTTCGTTCTATTGGGCGGCGCGGCTTTGCTTACTGGGCAGGCACTATACGACGACTATTTTGCGATGTGGACAGAAAAGCCGGAGGAAGGCGCCGAAAACTACGAGGCCTATCAAGCCTCGCAAACATTTATCCAAGCCAAGGGCGAAGCCGAGCATGAAGCGCATCGAGCGATTGAGCTCGCCAGTTCGCCAGAGAAGATTCCGCCGGAAGGGGCGCTGTCGTTGTTGCAAAACGATCCTTATCTGCAAGGGCCTAAGTTATTCAATCAATATTGCATTGGCTGCCACATTTACATGGGCCCCGGCAAATCAACTTCCCATGCCGCTAAGATTCTGAACAACGATACGGAAGAGTATTCCGCTCCAAATCTCTACGGTGTAGGGAGCCGTGAGTGGATTGCCGGAATTTTAGATCCCAACCAAGTCGACGGGCTGCATTACTTTGGCTATCCCGGGTCGCCGTTTGTGGGCGATGGCGACTACACCGACATGGTGGACTTTGTCAACGAATCGCTCGCCGAGACAGATCCCAATGTGCAATCGGCGGTTGAGAAAATCGTCGTGGCTCTCTCTGCCGAGGCGCAACTACCGCATCAGCGCGAGATGGACCAAGAGGACGAAGAAATCATCGAAGAGGGCAGGGCCCTGATCGAAGGCGGGTTGGCCGAGGTGGGTGAAGTTGGCATGAGTTGCACCGACTGCCATAGCTTTGGCGAGATGCAAGACGTTGGTTCACCCGATCTCACCGGCTACATGTCGCGGCAATGGATGATCGATTTCATCCGCAATCCTGGCCATGAACGCTTCTACGGCGAAATGAACGACCGGATGCCAGCATTTGCTCCGCATGACGACCCGCGAATGAATCAGCTCGACGATCATTCGCTGGGGCTCATCGTCGATTGGCTCCGGGGCGATTTCTATCGCTCCTCAGCGCCCGCAGGCGAGAATGCTAGCACCGCCGAGTAGGTGCGCGTTCTACGAAATCGCTACAGTCTGCCAAGGTTGCAGGCCGATGCTCTATGGATAGGGCTATTCTTACTTTCTCGTCTTTCAGGGTGCCGGCGTATGTGGTGTCGCGATTGCCAACAAGATGTTCCTGCCGTAGCCAGAGCGGTAGATGGACCGCTGGTGTGCACGCGTTGCGAAGCGGAGTTTGATCTTAACGATCGACTCTCGGCGTCAGCCGCACAGGTTGTAGATACGGGAGTGGAGCTTGAAGCCATGGATCGGCAACGGTTCCAAGAAGTGCCGCCCAATCCTTGGCAACGTGATGAGACTTCAGAGCGCTTGCGACGCATTGGACAGCAGCTTCGCACCGCGTATCGGCACGAGTCGACTCAAGATGTCGCCACTCCACCGCGGACTTGGGGGCCTGAGAATCTCCAGTCGTATCATGAGAGTCCCCGTCTGCGAGCCATTGGACATCGAGACAAGCAAGCGGAATGGGATCAAGCACGCAGCACTGTTGCCACACGCTTGATTAGCCTAATGTTGTTCGTTGGCGTGGTCGGTTTTGCAGGGGGCGTTGGTCTGTTGGTGTGGGCCGCGGCATTTGGATTGGCTGCTTCCTGGCAATGGGGTATGACTGCCACGATTGCCGCCGAGGGGACGCTCATTGTGGGGCTGGTGTGGATGGCCGCGCGGTTGTGGAACAATAGCCGTCGGTTGAATCGGCAGATTGATGGGGTAGACCAGCAACTGCACGATTTGGAGCGACTCACCGGCTCGCTCTCAGCCAGTCGGCAAAGTAGCAGTCAACACTACTACGAACACTTTCACCAAGTGGCGAGTAGTCACATGCTGCTGGCGAATTTGCGCGGGCAGGTGGACCAACTCTCATCGCGTCTGGCTGGTTGAGAAGATTCTCTTAGCTCACCCGGCCAGAAATCTCCTCTACCACATCGTCCACTTTCACGCGCCACTGCTCTAGCGTATCGCGGTCGCGGATGGTGACGGTCTGATCCGTGAGAGTTTGACCATCGACCGTAATGCAGTAGGGGGTGCCTGCCTCGTCCTGACGGCGGTAGCGGCGTCCAACTGCGCCCTTCTCGTCGTAAAACGCTGTGAAGCGTTGTTTAAGACCTCGATAAATGTCGCGGGCAATTTCCGGCATGCCATCTTTTTTCACCAGCGGGAAGACGGCTGCTTTGATGGGCGCGATCCGCGGATGCAGCTTCATCACCGTGCGGGTTTGCATCTTGCCTTTTTCGTCCGGTTGTTCGTCCTCGGTGTACGCTTCACAAAGAAACGCCAGCGTCGCACGGTCGGCTCCGGCTGAGGGTTCAATGACATGAGGGATGAACCGTTCGTTGGTTTGATCATCGCGATAGGTGAGGTCGCGCCCGCTCCCTTTGTATTTGGGTTTGCCATCGGGACCTTGTTCGACTTCCAAGCAGCCTTCGGCATTTTTCACCAGCTTACCCTCCATGTGACTGCGAAGGTCGAAGTCGCCTCGGTGGGCGATCCCTTCCAGTTCGCCGTGCTCACCTTCTGGAAGGAACGGAAAGGCGTATTCGATATCGGCCGTGCCGCAGGAATAGTGGCTCAGTTCGTCAGATTCGTGCTCGCGGAGTTGAAGCCGCTCGCCGGCTAGGCCCAGATCGGTGTACCAACGCATACGACGATCGCGCCAATACTCGTACCAGTCGCGTGAGGAGTCGGGATGGCAGAAGAACTCGATCTCCATCTGTTCGAACTCGCGAGAGCGGAAAGTAAAATTCCGCGGCGTAATCTCGTTGCGGAAGCTCTTCCCCATTTGTGCGATGCCGAAGGGGATCCGCACGCGGGTGCTATCGAGAACGTTCTTGAAATTGACAAAAATGCCCTGGGCCGTCTCGGGACGGAGGAAAGCCGCATCGTCCTCGGTGCCCATGGCGCCGACGATCGTTTTGAACATCAGATTGAACTCGCGTGGCTCGGTAAGTGTGCCAACTTCCTTCGCTTCCGGTGCAAAGACGTTTTCTAAGGAATCGAGCTTGTCGAGGGACATTGCCTCGCCCTCCCAGGCAAGTTTGTCCGCATCTTTTCCTCGCAGGTTGAACGCCTTTAGGGCACGACGCTGAAGGTCTTCTTTTCTTCTTCCACTTCAGCCAGTGTGGTCACAAAGATACGTTTGCCTTTGGCTTCGACCCAGCGACCGCGTAATTGATCGAAGCGGTAGCGTCGCTTCGATTCACGGCAATCGACCATCATGTCGCAAAACAGGTCGTAGTGACCGCTGCACTTCCATACTTGGGGGTGCATAATGATGGTGCAGTCGAGGCCGGTCATTTCGTGAGTGGAGGGGGCACCGTCAGCCGCGGCCAATTCGTCGTGCGAAGTGACCATGTCTTGCCACCACGCGCCCTTGATATTGCGTTTGAGTTCCACGCCGAGAGGGCCATAGTCCCAGAAGCCATTCAATCCCCCGTAGATCTCGCTGGATTGAAATAGAAATCCGCGGCGCTTGCAGAGGGAGACTAGTTTTTCCATTTCCATGGTGAGAGCAACTTTCTTCAAACGTCAATGACCAATCAAGAATGACGATGTAATAAATACGGGTAGACCCACGACAACAGAAAGGCACAAGAAAAGACTAGGGTCTATTCAATCTTGTGTGCGTCCTGCCATAGTGGATTTCTTATGTAAGACGGGAGTGAGTTGGAAATAGAGAGTTTACCTTGTCGGTGGCGGTAGCGTCTATGTCTGTGCGAAGTGGGGTCTGTGCGAAGTGGCCACCTACAGGACAATAGCCGCCGTCTCGGAATCCAGCTCGGGGGCAAGATCGAGCGTGTCGACCTGGGCACAGACTTCGAGATCAAAATCGTAGCCAATGGCCAGGAGATTCTTGCCGCCGGTGGTTTCTCTTAGTTCTAGGGCCAGTTGTTCGCTTACGCTGCGTCCCAGGGCGGTGGCGGTGGAGAGCAGTTCCTGCCATTCGCCGCGGACGGCATCGACCCATTCGTTCGTCTCCCACTGGGAGTCGGGTAACGGCAGAAGCGCGTCGACAATCGCACCGGCTGCAAGAATATCTTCGCGGGTGACGTTGCCGTTCGTACCGGCACAGAGGATATCGATTGCAGGCTCTTCCGCCAGCGCCGCCACAACCGCTCGACGGTTGGCGGTGGCACCGATGATAACCCGCCTCGCTAGGTGCGCGTGGGCGACAGCCCGGGCTCCGTTGGTTGTGCTGAATAGCACCGTTTTGCCAAACACCTTCTCGGGGGTGTACTCGGTAGGGGAATTTCCCAGGTCGAATCCCTCAATGCGACGCCCCCCTCGCTCGCCGCCGAGCACAATGGCTGACTGCGTAAAATTACTCGCCTGGTGGCGGACTTCGTCGACTTCCACAAAAGGCATCACACACTTAGCCCCGGCGGACAGAGCATGACAAATTGTGCTTGAGGCTCGTAGTAAGTCGATCACCACGACTGCACTGTCGGCGAGCTCGGTTTCCGAGACGAACTGGGGCAGATAGTGGACTGAGAGCCGTGGCAAGGTGTTAATCCACTTGTAAAATGATCGGTTGGCATGGCAGAGGGATCATTGTACTGAGATACTGATAGATTCTAAAGTGCGGCAGATTTTGCTCGGTTGAGCCGTGGTCGGGAACGACACGGCTTGCTACGGAAGAATGAGCCGACGGCGTTAGCCGCGGGTAATCCCTGAGGAAACGCCAGAGTCTATTCTGTCCGATGTTAACGCGTTGGGCTTAACCCAGGTGACAATCAATTATCAAATGAGCACAACCGTCGACAAATCGGGAGCACGCGTCAGGCAGATGTTTGGGGAGATTGCCGGGCGTTACGATTTGATGAATCATTTGCTGTCGCTCAATATCGATCGCTATTGGCGCTGGCGGACTGTGCGGAGTGTTCCTCCGGTGAAAGACGGCAAGTTGCTCGATCTGTGCACGGGCACTGGTGACTTGGCACTGGCCTATCATCGAGCTGCTGAGGGTCGGGCACAGATCGTAGGCGCCGATTTTTGTCACGAAATGCTCGCCATCGGACGTCAGAAAGGCGAGCGACAACCAGAGACTCAGTCACTGAGCTTTGTCGAGGCAGACGCTCAGCACCTGCCATTCGATGGCGATCAGTTTCAAGTTGTTTCTGTGGCATTTGGATTGAGGAATGTTGCCGATACAGATGCTGGCTTGCGGGAGATGGTCCGCGTATGTGCCCCCGGTGGCCAAGTCGCGGTGTTGGAGTTTTCCTCACCCCGATGGCAGCCATTCAAGGCAATCTATGGATGGTACTTTCGCAACGTGCTGCCAAAAATTGGACAACTGCTAGCGCGAAATAAACAGAGTGCTTACGAGTATCTGCCCGCTAGCGTCGGTGAGTTTCCGCAAGGCGAGGCATTGGCAGATCGCATGCGAGCGGCTGGCTTAACCGAGGTTTGGTTCCGCGGACTGACTTTGGGTGTGGCGACACTTTATGTTGGGAGCAAACCCGCTTAGATGCGTCTGTGGCATAGATTTCGAAGTAAATTCAAATAGAAGAGAACTAGGATGAGTGACAAAAAAGTTTGCATGGGAATTACTGGGGCGAGCGGGGCCGTCTATTCGATGCGATTGATCGAAGTGCTGCTGGCCACGGGGCATGATGTGCATCTATCGATTAGCCCCAGCGGCGCGCAAGTGATTAAGGAAGAGTTAGAGCTTGCCGTTGATTTGGAGAACTTTACTGCCAAGTCGCTCATGTTGGACGAGGTGGCTGGTGCTTCGGATAGCAAGATCCGCATGTTGCAGGAAAGTGCCGGAATCAGCACCGCCGATAGCAATGTGCTTTCGGTCGAAGCGGGTCGCAAGGGCGAGCTGGTTTATCACCACTTTCGCGACTTCAATGCACCGATGGCGAGTGGGTCGTTTCTTACCAAAGGAATGGTTGTTTGCCCCTGCTCGGGAACTTCGTTGAGCGCCATTGCCCACGGTGCGGCGGGAAATCTGATCCAACGTGCTGCGGAGGTGCATCTCAAGGAGCGGCGACCACTGGTCGTCGTGCCGCGTGAGACTCCGCTTTCTCGCCCGCATATCGAAAACATGCGGTTGGCGAACGAATCGGGGGCGGTAGTGATGCCGGCTTCTCCGGGCTGGTATCATGGCGTGACGACGCTGCGTGATCTGGTGGACTTTATGGTCGCACGGATCTGCGATCACCTGGGCATCGAAAACAATCTGATGAAACGCTGGGGCGGTGAATAGCTGAGAGCGAAGAGCAAGGAGCATGGGGCACGGAGTAAAGAGTAATAGCCGTGTCGCCACGCGACACAAGGCAAGACCATGTTGCAAACCATCCGCCACTATCTGTCTCTAGTTCGTTTCAGTCATACGCTCTTCGCGTTGCCCTTCGCGCTATTGGCTGCTGTGATGGCTTGGCGATTGCGAGCCGTTGAGAACCCGAGTGAGTTTAAGGGACTGCAGATTACAGATATTGCGGTTCAACACGATTTCACGCTGAGCGTTGGCATCAAAACATCCTACCTCGACCAACTTTTTGTTTCTAGATTTGATATCCGCTGGCAAGAACTAGTTGGCATTCTCCTCTGTATGGTGACGGCCCGCACAACTGCGATGGCGTTTAATCGATTGGTGGATCGAAAGATCGACGCCGAGAATCCTCGAACTGCGGGGCGGCATCTGCCAGCTGGGTTGTTGAGCGTTGGCCAAGTAGTGTTTCTCATTGCGCTCAGTGGCGCGGCATTTATCGCCAGTACGCTGTTGTTTCTACCGAATCGATTGCCACTGTATTTGTCCTTGCCTGTGTTGTTAGTTTTGTGCGGCTACAGCTATGCCAAACGTTTCACGTCCTACGCGCACTTTTGGCTGGGTGCGGCACTGGCAATGTCGCCGGTGGCGGCCTGGATAGCCATCCGTGGTGACGTCGTGCTAGAGCACCCCGCCGATCTATTGCCACCCATGGTGCTTGGTGTGGCGGTGCTGACTTGGGTCGCCGGCTTCGACATCATTTATGCCTGTCAGGACTTTCAGTTCGATCAACAGAATGGCCTGCAGAGCGTGCCAGCTCGTTGGGGCATTGCCGGGGCCTTACGTATCGCTGCGGCCTGTCATTTGTTCACGATTGTTGCATTGCTGACATTGCCGCTGGTCTACGAACCCTTTGGCTGGCTCTACTGGGTAGCGGTAATAGCTGTCGCCTTACTGCTAATCTACGAGCACGCCTTGGTGCGTCCTGACGACTTGGATCGCGTAAATACAGCCTTTTTCAACGTGAATGCTGTGATTAGCTTGGGACTTCTTGCGGTTGGCACACTAGACCTCTGGTTAGGGGCTGGATGATAATTAGGAATCGGGGAAAAATAACTTCCGTATTTGTATTGCCCCCTCACCTAGCCTCTCCCCTCGGGGCGAGGGACTAGGGAAATGGCCGCGACACGCAGTTTGCCCGCTGCGGTGAGCGTCGCCGGGAATTGATTTCACAACTAACAACGGACCGCCGACAATCATCCATGCTTCGCACATCTTCCCCCCAACTTGAAACGATCCGTGAGAAAGTCGAAGCAGGCGAGCGGCTCTCGGCTGACGATGGTCTGCTGATGTACCGCGACGATGTGCCGCTGCCGGAGTTGGGTGAGTTGGCTAATGTCGTTCGTGAACGCAAGAACGGCAACTTCGCTTACTACAATATCAATACCCACTTGAACCCGACCAATGTGTGCGTCTACCGCTGCACGTTCTGTGCGTTTCGTGCCGACCTGCGCGATGCCAAGGGCTATTGGATGAGCGACGAACAAGTCCTGGCCCGGGGGCAAGAGGCGGTTAACGCGGGTAGCACGGAGATGCACATCGTTGGTGGACTGCATCACCAAGCCAAATACGATTGGTACCGCAAGGTGGTGAGCCTGCTGAGAGATGCCTATCCGACGCTGCACCTCAAGGCTTGGACACCTGTGGAAATCGATTGGTTTGCCCGGCTGACCGGAAAATCGATTCGGTGGGTGCTGGAAGACATGAAGGATGCAGGGCTTGGAAGCTTACCCGGCGGCGGGGCCGAGATTTTCCATCCCGAAGTTCGTGACCAAATTTGCGAGCACAAGGCCGACTCCAGCCGTTGGTTTGAAACGCACCGCACCGCTCATGAACTTGGGCTGCGGTCGAATTGCACCATGCTTTACGGGCATATCGAACAGCCGTTTCACCGCATCGACCATCTACTTAGATTGCGGGAGTTGCAAAACGAGACGGGTGGTTTTCAAACGTTCATCCCCTTGGCGTTTCATCCTGAAAACACTGGGCTGAGCCATATCACCAAACCCTCGGCGGCCATGGATTTGCGGACGATGGCCATTAGTCGGTTGATGCTCGACAATGTACCGCACATGAAGGCATATTGGATCATGCTGGGCGTTGGGACAGCGCAGGTAGCTTTGTCGTATGGTGCCGACGATATCGACGGCACGGTCCGCCACGAGCTGATTTATCACGACGCAGGAGCGGAGACACCGGAAATTTTGAGTGTCGAGAAAATTCGTGCCGTCATTGAAGAGGCAGGTCGCGAACCGGTGGAGCGCGATACCCTCTACCATCGGGTGGAACGGGACGAGGCGGGGTGGAGTACCGGAGCTCCGATTGCCGTAGGCAGCCAATAAATGGCCATTTCCGGCGAATAAGCAATCTATGCAGGCAAATTGTCACCTTGCCGCTGGGCGAACCGGCCGATAGCATTCTGCGTAGAACCGATACCGGGCGATCTGTCAGAACCCGGCTGAGGACTCACCTAAGTTTTTCGAATTTGCAAAATAGTTGCTGGAGAATTTGATCATGTTTTTTGATCCCATGTACTTCCTTTATCTTGCTCCGGCTTTGTTGCTGGCTTTTTGGGCACAGATGAAAGTGAAGTCGGCTTATGCCGAAGCGTCGAAAGTCCCTGTTTCGATCAGCGGAGCTGCCGCGGCGCGTCATATCCTGGACGCTGCCGGCTTGCAGGACGTCGGTATCGAGCAGGTGCCGGGTCAGTTGACCGACCACTACGACCCGAGCGACAAAGTGCTTCGATTGAGTCAGGGTGTCTTCGGACAGCGCTCTACCGCCGCAGTTGGAATTGCCGCTCATGAGGCGGGGCACGCATTGCAAGACGCCAAGCGATATGCACCACTGGTGATTCGCAACATGGCTGTGCCGGTTGCCAGCTTCGGTGGACGTTTCAGCACGCTACTGATTTTTGCTGGCATCGGACTGCTCTACACACAGATCGCCTTTGGTCACACTTTGCTGATGATCGGTATCGTGGCATTCGGCTGCGTCGCCGCATTTCAGCTCATCAATCTGCCTGTAGAATTCGACGCCAGTGCACGGGCTAAGAGACTGCTCGTCGATCACGGCATAGTTCCCGGCGAGAGCATGGTATATGTCAACCGTGTGCTGAATGCGGCCGCATGGACCTATGTGGCGGCAACACTGCAGTCAGTCATGATTCTGCTGTACTACGTCATGCGATTTGGTGGCGGCGGAAGCGACTGAGCGTCCCGAGGCTGCAGGTAGATCTCCACCTCCTGGATTCTCGTCTCCCAAAGCGGTACGATGCATATAGCGTGGCCTCGGTGAATGAGCGAGGCCATCGGCTCGTATCCTTGTTTGGGAGAAGAACCATGTTTCAGAAGTTCTGCAATCATGCTGCACTCGTGGTGTTGGGTGTCTTCGCGGGTGGGCTATTGACGGTCGCTTGGTTTGGGACTGGTCAGCCACAGCTAGTGCACGCTTCGGCCACTCATGGCGAGGCAAATTTTGCCATCGCCACTGGCTTTGCCGATAACGAAGTCGAAGCGTTTTATTTTCTCGATTTCCTCACGGGCGACTTGCGTGCTGCGGTCGTTAGTCGGCGGACTGCCGAGTTTACGGCGCTGTTTGAACGCAATATCCAAGGCGACTTCGAAGGCTACGCCAAAAACCCCAAGTACCTAATGGTCACCGGAGTTGCTGATCTGCCTCGCGGAAGTGCCGGTACCCAGATTGGCAGAAGCCTGGTGTATGTGGCCGAGGCGACCACCGGCCAGGTTTGTTCTTACGCCTTGCCTTTCAATTCTAGTTTGAATGCGGCGGGCAAACCTCAGCGGGGGACGTTGGCTCTGGTGGCAAGTGGCACCTTTCGAACGGCTGCGGTGCGAGACTGAGGCGGCAACGGAGTTTGAGATGCAAATCGAAGTCAATGGTCAGCAGCGCGAAGTGGCGGATGAGATCACCATTGCAGCACTCATTAGCGAACTGGAACTCGACCCTCGGTATCTCGCGGTGGAGTGCAACCGCCAACTCGTACCTCGGGCCGATCATGCCGAGACCAAACTCACGGCGGGCGATCAACTGGAAGTAGTAACCTTAGTGGGTGGGGGCTAGTTTGAGAGCGGACATCAATCCAACTTGTAACTGACGACTGACCAACAAACGAATTCACCATGTCTATTGACATTACTCAAGAATCACAGCTTACGATTGGCACGCATACTTTGCAGAGTCGGCTCATTGTCGGCACGGGCAAGTATGCTAGTTATCCCCTGATGCAGGAGTCGCTGGAGCGCTCGGGCACCGATTGCATTACGGTAGCGGTGCGCCGCGAGCGATTGATTGATGCCCAGGGCAACAATCTGCTCGATTTCATCGATACCGATCGCTACACACTGCTGCCGAATACCGCTGGGTGCTTCAATGCCGAAGATGCTGTACGAGTAGCGCGTTTAGGACGCGAGATTCTGGAGGGCTTGGAAAACCCTGGTGCCGATTGGGTGAAACTGGAAGTTCTGAGCGATACCAAAACATTGCTGCCCGATCCAGTCGCTACGATCGAAGCCACCGAAAAGCTGGTTGCTGAGGGCTTCCAGGTTCTCTGCTATTCCACCGACGATCCGGTAGTGGCACGACGGTTGAAAGAAGCCGGGGCCACCAGCGTGATGCCTGCCGGAAGCCCCATCGGTTCGGGGCAGGGGATCCTCAATCCGAACAACATCCGCATTTGTATGGAGTATCTCAAAGACAACGACCCGGACTATCCTGTGATTGTCGACGCGGGCGTCGGCACCGCCAGCGATGTCACCCAGGCCATGGAACTGGGCGTCGACGGGGTGCTACTCAACACGGGCATCGCCCATGCCCAAGATCCGCTGGCCATGGCCGACGCCATGCGACTAGGCATCGAAGCCGGTCGACTGGCATACCTGGCGGGCCGGATTCCCAAAAAGCTGTACGCCACCGCCAGCAGCCCCGACGAGGGCACGATCACGGCCAAACCTCGTTAGGCTCTTGGTCCCGTCACGCATCCCCCCTGAGAGAAACCACGGTTGGCTTCCTCCACTGAAATCACGGTTGCCGATGTTCTCGGTGCAGACGGTGCGATTGCTCGACGGCTAGAGCAGTATGAGGATCGACCTCAGCAATTGGCGATGGCCGATGCGGTGGCGGCTGCCATCGATGCTGAAGAACACTTGGTCGTGGAGGCCGGCACCGGCGTAGGGAAGAGCTTTGCCTATCTGGTACCGGCGATTCTCGCAGCGACTGAGAAGCAGGCAGACCGAGGCGAGAAAGAACCGCCTCTGCGGGTGGTGATCTCCACGCACACCATAAGTCTTCAGGAACAGCTATTGCGGAAAGATTTGCCGCTGCTCAATAGCGTGATCCCTCGTGAGTTCTCCGCTGTTCTCGTAAAAGGTCGTCGCAACTACGTGAGCCTGCGTCGCTTGCAAAAAGCGGTTTCGCGAGGACAAACTTTGTTTGAAACCGACGAATCGATGACGCAACTCAAGGAGCTCCGCACCTGGAGCGAAACCACGCACGACGGATCGCTGAGCGATTTGAACTTCAAGCCGGCCCCCCAGGTGTGGGACGAAGTGGCCAGCGACCACGGCAATTGCATGGGGCGCCGGTGCCCAAGCTATAAGAAGTGCTTTTACTATCAGGATCGGCGTCGGGCGCAGCATGCGCAAATCATGATCGTCAATCACGCGCTCTTCTTCAGCGATTTAGCACTGCGACGCCAGGGTGTGAGTTTGCTTCCCGATTACCAGGTGGTGGTGCTGGACGAAGCCCACACGGTGGAATCGGTAGCGGCCGACCATTTGGGAGTCCGCATCACTAGTGGGCAAATCGAATACACCTTGAGTCGGCTCTACAACGATCGCACGCAAAAGGGACTGCTCGTTCACCATGGCTTGCGAGAACTTTCGGAGCAAGTGGATAGGTGTCGCATCGCGGCGGACGAATTCTTTGCCGACTTGGGTGATTGGCTTGAGGCTAGCGCACCACAAAACGGTCGCGTACGTAGTCCGATCAAAATCAACAATCCCCTCAGCCCTGAATTGCGAGTCCTAGCGCGGGAAGTCAAACGCGCCGGCGACATGCAGCAGGATGAAACCGAACGGCAAGATTTCATCTCCGCCTCGGATCGACTCGTCGCTTTGGGGGGGGAACTGATTACCTGGCACCGTCAGGAGATTGATTCGGCGGTTTATTGGATGGAGTCTTACAAAACGCGGCGAGGCCAGCCGAGGATGACACTCTCGGCGGCACCCTTGGATGTCGGGCCAGCATTGCGAGAACAGCTATTTCAGAAATTGCCGACCGTCATTCTTACCAGTGCGACATTGTCGATCGGCAAGGACGACTCGTTCGACTTCTTCCGCGAACGACTGGGATTGGTCAAGACACGCACCGAGCAGCTCGATAGTCCTTTCGATTATCAAGAGCAAGCGGAGCTAGTAACAATGCAGGGCATGCCCGATCCGGGTAAAGAGCAGGAAGAGTATTTTCGCGCGTGTGTGCAGTTAATTCAACACTTCACGCGAGAGCAGGATGGCCACACGTTTGTGCTACTCACCAGTTACGAGATGATGCGTCGTGTCGCGGCGACGCTGTCGCCCTGGTTGCGGGCGAACAATTTGAATCTGATCAGTCAATCGGACGGTACGCCTCGCAGCCAAATGATACAAGAGTTTAAACGCGATCCCCGCGCGATCTTGCTTGGAGCCGACAGTTTTTGGCAGGGGGTCGATGTTCCTGGCGACGCACTGCGGCAGGTGATAATTGCCAAGCTCCCGTTTAGTGTGCCCGATCGACCTCTTCTGGAGGCTCGATTGGAGGCGATCCGCGCCAGTGGCGGGCAGCCATTCCGCGATTATCAATTGCCAGAAGCCGCCCTGAAATTGAAGCAAGGGTTTGGCCGGCTGATTCGAACGCGTAACGATGAGGGACGCGTCGTGATTCTCGATCCGAGGGTTCATAGCAAATCGTACGGCCGTCTGTTCCTGGACTCATTGCCCGAATGCCGCCGAGTCTGTCTCGATTACGGCGAACTGTGCCCCCAGCGATCTAGTTGACCACCCCCCGCAAGCTACTTAAACTAAATAGCTTACGAGACTTCGGTCGCCTGCGAGGCGGCAGAAGTCGACTCATCGGGTTGAAATTCCGGTATGGCAATCTTCCAACTCTCACACTTAGTCTGAGGTCAATCGGTCTTCGATGCTTGCCAAACGCGTGATCCCCTGTTTGGACGTCGAGAGTGGCCGAGTTGTCAAAGGTACCAACTTCGTCAATCTGCGCGACGCTGGTGATCCGGTTGAAGTCGCCGCGCGGTATGAACGAGAAGGTGCCGACGAGTTGGTGTTCCTTGATATCACGGCTAGCCATGAAGGTCGCGATATTATGCTCGATGTCGTCAGGCGGACGGCCGAACAAGTATTCATGCCGCTGACTGTTGGCGGGGGCATTCGAGATTTGGAAGACATCCGAAATTTGCTGTTGGCTGGATGCGACAAAGTTTCGATCAACTCAGCGGCGGTTCGCGATCCAGAGTTTGTGCGAGCAGCGGCACTGAAATTCGGCAGCCAGTGCATTGTGGTGAATATCGATCCCAAGCGCGTGATGAAAGAAGGTCGCGAGGTGTGGGAAGTACACATTAACGGTGGCCGCATTGGTACTGGGCTTGAAGCGGTCGATTGGGCCCGTCAGGTGGTGGAATTGGGAGCGGGTGAGATTGTGCTCACCAGCATGGATGCCGATGGAACCAAAGACGGGTATGATTTGGAGATTACCTCAGCGGTGGCTGAGGCGGTCCCCATCCCTGTGGTGGCTAGCGGTGGGGCCGGTTGCCCCGAGCATTTGGCTGAAGCAGTAACCGCTGGAAAAGCCGATGCGGCACTGGCAGCCAGCATTTTTCATTTTGGCGAGTATACAATAGAAGAAACCAAGCGCGTGATGGCCGAGCGGGGTGTCCCGGTGCGGATAGCAATCGAAGCCGTATGATTTCCTTTTCCCGACTAGGGGAGAGGAATCAGCGTGAACAAACTCCAGAAGCAGCAACGAGTTAGCCCTGGAAAGTGTGGATATGTCAAAAAGCTCGATCAACGAATCCGACTACGATAGTTTTGTTGCAGTCCATAAAGACTTGGAAATCGACAAGCTGTTCCGCGCTTGCGTCAAGCTCGAAGCTAGTGACTTGCATCTCAAGGTTGGCAAGCCGCCGATGGTGCGTGTCGATGGCTCGCTGCGTCCGATGAACCGCGGACCCATTGACGACGAAGAGATGGTGCGGCTCTGTTTTCCGCTGATGAACGAGCGGAGCCGAAAGATTTTCGACAAAGACGGTGGTGCCGACTTTGCCCATATGCTGGAAGTCGACGGCACCAACTGGCGATTCCGCGTGAACCTGCTGCAGCAACTTGGCCACATCGGGATGGTGGCTCGTCGTGTAAATAGTTGGATCCCCGACTTCGAAGGGCTGAACCTGCCGCCTTCCATGGAGCAACTTTGTACCTACGACCAGGGCATGATCTTGCTGGCGGGGGTGACCGGTTCTGGTAAAAGTACCACGATCGCCTCGATGCTCAACTGGATCAACCAACGCTATCGCAAACATATTCTGACGCTGGAAGACCCGATCGAATTCGTCTTTACCGAGGACAAGTGTTTGATCAACCAGCGAGAAATCGGGCTCGATGTAATTGATTTCGAAGTCGGCATGAAGCATGCCGTGCGTGAAGATCCCGACGTGATGCTGGTGGGCGAAATGCGTGACAAGGAAACGTTTATGACGGCTATCCACGCCGCGGAAACGGGTCACTTGGTATTTGGGACGATTCATGCCAGTACGGCAGCATCGACGATTGGTCGTATCCTCGACCTCTTCCCGCAAGAAATGCACAGCGCACTGCGCAGCGCCATTGCGATGAACATGAAGGGGATCGTTGCTCAGAAGCTGCTGAAATCGATCAAGCCGGGAGTGGGCCGTGTGCCAACGGTCGAGATAATGACATTCTCGCCGACGGTGCGAAAACTCGTATTAGAGGAAGAAGATCACCGTTTGCCGGGTGCTATCCGTGTGGGTGCAGAAGATGGCATGCAGGACTTCACGCAGAGCCTTAAAAAGCTGGTTGACGAGGAACTTATCGATCGTGAAGTTGCCATGGAAGTGGCGCCAAACCGAGAAGCATTGAAGATGGCCCTCAAGGGAATCGACGTAACCCAAGGCGGTATGATTTGATGAAACGCGTAGTCACATCCGTTCTGGTTTCGATGATGGTCCTGCTAGCCTTTCTGGTAGTTGCCCCAACCCAGGTTGTGTTTGGGCAGGTAGGTGTTGGAACGGTGTTGGGTGGCGAGGCCGTCCGAGCCGATATGGCGGCGGACAATTTAAAGAAGAATAAGAACCTCAACAAGGTGCAAGACGATCAGCCTGCCGCGGCCAACAACCAAAACAAGCCAGCGGCTGGTGCCGGGGCAAAGGAATTTGTCGCGAATGTCGAAAGGCTCAGCTTTAGCATCATGCCGTTGCTCAAGGTGCTGATGCTATTTGTGGTGCTCTGGATGTGGGTCGGTGCCACCGACTGGGTGAACCGCGATGCTCAGATTTACAAGCTGGGCTATAGCAAGTGGAACGCGATTGCGTTCTTTCCGTTTTTCTTAGTGGCGACCCTGCTGTTCTTTCTGCCCCTAGCTACAATCATCCGTGCTCCGGTATGGCTAGTAATGTTCTTAGTCACCTGGGTGCCCTATGTGATTATTCACAATAAGAATGTCCAGCCTCACCAGACAGTACTCACGGGACCATGGTGGCGTTATGCGTTTGCCAGTGTCCTTGGCAAGGTGGGAATCAAGGTCAATGCCGAACGCAAAGCCGACTACGAGAAAGGTGCTCCGGTCGATTTCTTTGCGATGGGAGCCGATGATCCGACCACGGATAATGCCAACTTGCTCTCGGCCCGCAATTCACCTGGCTATCTGCTGCTGAAAGACTTAGTAGCCGACATGTCGAAACGTCGTAGCGAGCGTGTGCTGCTCGATTTCTCGCAACAGGGTGTTGCCGTGAAGCACGAGATTGACGGCATGTGGCACAATGGCGAAGTCGTGGACCGCGAGTCGGGCGACGTGATGCTCGCGGTAATGAAAACGTTGTCGAACCTCGATGTGCGTGAGCGACGCAAAAAGCAAGAGGGCAAGTTTGCCGCCAAATACGAAGGCAACAGCTATCTGTGTCCTCTGACTGCACAAGGAGTGAAGACGGGCGAGCGCGTCATTATGTACCTCCGTGGCGAAAAGCAGACCTTCGATACCTATAGCGATCTGGGCATGCGAGAAGGGCTGCAGGAAAAGTGGAGCGAACTGATGCACGCCGACCAAGGTTTGCTGATTTTCTCTACGTTGCCGGGTGGTGGGCTGACGACTTTGATCGATGTTTCGATTGAAGAAACTGACCGACTCATGCGAGATTTCGTTACTATCGAAGAGGAGAATCATCGCGAGCAAGAGATCCAGAACACTGCTGTGCATACCTACAATGCCAAGGAAGGCGAAACTCCGGCGACCTTGATGCCAAAGCTAATTCGCAGCTATCCGAACGTTTACATTTGCCGCGATTTGGTCGACAGCGAGTCGGCGAAGTTGCTGCTCAACGAGGTGAAAGACGAAAAGCTGGTAATCACCAGTGTTCGTGCCAAGGAGGCCGCGGAGGCACCACTTCGTATTATGCAAATGAAGGTGCCGCCGAAGGAATTCGCCAGGGCGTTAAAGGGTGTGCTGTATCAAAGGCTTGTCCGCAAATTGTGCGTCGACTGCCGAGTGGCCTACACACCGCCCCCGCAAATATTGAAGAAGCTTGGCATTCCTGCTGGAAAAATCGACAAGCTCTATCGTCCGCCGAAGCCCGAAGAAATCGAGAAGCCCTGTAAAATGTGTCAGGGCAATGGCTACATCGGTCGGACAGGCATCTTCGAATTGCTAGAGATCAACGACCAGATGCGCGAGATCTTGATGAAGCAGCCGAAGGTAGAATTGCTGAAAAAAGCGGCCCGCGCTTCGAGCCAGCGGTTGTTGCAAGAAGAAGGGATTTTGCTTGTCGCTAAAGGAGTGACATCGCTACCTGAATTAATGAGAGTCTTGAAGTAGGGCCCTGGGAATCGACGGCCGCCAATAAGAAAGCTGACTATGCTGTACCTTGTAATTCTGCTGTGCTTTGTATTCTTTGCCGGGGTGGCTATGACCATCAACGAAGGACTGTGGAGCAACTCTGTGTTGCTGCTGGTCGTGCTGTTGGGTGGCATTCTGGCTTTTTCTGTCGGAGCACCCTTAGGTAGTTTTGCTGCCGAGAAGGTCGACGCCGGCGAAGATTATACTTGGCATGTAGTCTTTGCCTGCGTGTGGGGCGTGTTTTTCCTCTCCGTCACGATCATGCGGATCCTGCTGGAAAAGGCTTCCAGAACTCGCCTCCGATTTGTGCCATTGTTGGAAATGATAGCCGGTCCACTGATGGGGCTTTTTGTCGCCATCATGTTCACCAGCTTTGCGGCATACACTCTAGATCGAATCCCTATCCAAGCAGGCCATTGGAGTACCGGCGACGCGTCGAGTTGGCAGATATCGTTTTTTCAATATGCTCGCGCACCATTCTTAAACGTCATCAGCCAGTTTGCGGCTACCGAAGGTCTGAGCTCACCGATCATCGCCCCGTAGAGCTCTTTTTAAGCTGAGCGTTATCTGAGCTCCGCCAAGCGGATGTTGCGGAAGTCGATCTCCATTTCACGCCCTGGGTGAAGCTGAAGGCCTATCGGCCCTTTCTCATCGGCAGTCTTCGATCGATAGTGCATCACGAATTGTCCGTTAAGCCAGACGCAGTAGTCGTTTGCCTTGGCGACGATGGTCATACCGTTCCAATCTCGGGGCCTAAGCAGCTTCTTAATTCCATTGGCTTCCACCGGATAGCCTCTTTCACTGGCAATGTAAGGCGAGGCGGTCATGTCGCGTTTCAGCGAGCCCGAGTTGCCAATTTGAATTTGGTCATTTGAGTTTCGCAGGAACACACCAGAGTCGACCACACCCTTTCCCATTCTGAATTCGAATTCAAGAATGAAATTGCGGTAATCCTTCTTAGTCCAGAGAGTGGAGCCCTCCTGCTGCGGGTCGTTTTTCACCTTGAGAATGCCGTTTTCAATTTGCCAGGATGCCCGATGCGAATCCTGCTTCGGAAGTTCCCAGCCGGTAAAGTCCTTGCCATTGAAGATAGTGACCAGGTGCTCAGCAGATATGCTTTCGCTGGCATATACGTTTAAGCCGCAGGCCAGCAAGAGAGGTAAGCAGAAGGAATGAGTCGACTTCATAGAATTGTTTCTCGGGTCAATGCTAGATTTCTAGTTTGTCACACAAGCCCCCACCGTTTTCGCAAATACCATTCGCCACTGAGAATGGCCACTAGCGCGAGCAACACGGGCCACGTATCCCAGAGCGAACGCTTGCGGGTGATCTCTTCTTCGAATTCCTTGGTGCGTTTTTTGAGTTGCTCTAGCAAGGAGGGAAATTCCTCGGGAGCAAGTCCTGAGCCGCCCGCTTCGGCGGTGAGATTGGCGAGCGATGCCATGAGGGTCGGCTCTGCGGCGGGTTGATCGAGTTCCATATCGCGGTCGGGGACCGTGAATCGTGCTTGTGCCGAGCCGAGAACGTTGCCTCCCGCTGAGGCGGCCACCGTCACCCGATAGTCACCGGGCAGGTCGGTTTCGGTAAAGCTGCCAGCGAGATTATCCCCCCGAGGGCTAGGAACGACACTCACCGTAGAGCCATCCGGCTTTTCGATCTGGACTTCGAAAGCGGCGTTGTCAATTGCGTTGCGTTGCTCGTCATTCACGCCCAATGAGAATTCCACGCGACTGCCACGCTGATACCGGCGACCATCGAGCCGAACCCACACGGCCTCGGCATCGGTGTCATCCTTGCGAGCTAGCCATAACACAAGTTGCCGCCAAAAACGTTGCTGAACATTGCCGAAGCCCTCCATCTGCCAGCGCCAGGTTGAGTCGATGGCAAGAGCCACTGTCCGCCCACTTCCCCAGGCCCCGGTCACCATAAGTGGCCAGCGGCGTGCATCGGAAGTTTCTGCGATGACCTGAGCATTGGGTCTCAGCCGCGAGCGTTCTATGCGGTTGGCTCCCGGCAGCGGCGGCAATTGAGCCCAATCAAACGATTGTGTCTCGTCCGTCTCGATTTGCAGGATGGGGTGCAGCTGTCCACCAAGCTCTACGGGTACAAATCGAACGGGTCCTGGGATATGCATATCCTGTCGCGGTGGTTCGCCGAAGTTTTGACGCTCCGCCTTGCCCATGATCACCGGCAAGGCTCTTTCTAATGGCGTGCCACGATATCCGCCTGGACCAAAACTATGAAACCCACCGAGCATTGCCAATCCGGCGCCGCGGTCGACGTCCTCGGCAATTTTTCGCCAAGTAGCTTTATCGAAGGCCGAGGAATCGACGTTGCCTAGTAGAAAAACATCGTATTTGCCTTCACGCAGTTGCTCGCTAAAGCTGATTCTTTGGCGACGATAGTCGAGCAGGTCGTATCGCAAGTTGATGTCGGCATGGGGCGCTAAGGCACTCCGCACGAACCTGGGTTCGATTCCAGGGCCACCCCCCACGCGTGCCGAGCCCGCCACGTACAGCACATTCACGCCTCCCTTGAGGACAGTGACAAAAGTGCTTTGCTGATTATTGGTGGTGGCGAGTTCTCCCTCGGGTGATTCCACCTGAACCGTGACTTTATACTCGCCCGGTTCTACCGGCGTGTGATTCAACGTGATGGGAATCCGTCGGCTATTGTTTTTCACCGTGACTTGCTCGGCATCGACAACTTCCATCTCACCTTCCAGCGATTCCCACAACAACTGGACATTGAATGATTGGTTCGTATAGCCATCGGCGCCCAATACGACTTGCACATCGGCCGGGGTTTCGGCAAATACAACATCGCTCACCAACATGTCGTCAATACGGAGGTCCGACTGCAGGCCCAGCGCGGGTTTGCCGAAGGTAAAGGTATAGAGGGGGATCTGGTCAACAGCCAACCGTCGTGCAGCCGATTGCGGAGGCATATCGCGCGGGGCGAACGCGCGCTGGGCACCGTCGCTCATTAGCAAGACTGCCACAATTCTCTGCTGCGCTTCTCGTTGTAGTGCGTCGTCGAGCGCTGAGCCAATTGCCGACTCCGAACCATCGGGATCTTCCGCAAGTTTTGGCTGGCCCTCTTCTATTTGCACGGGATGAATCTCTTGGTCGAATTCGTAGAGTTTCAAATCCCAGGATTCCGCCAAAGCGGCTAATTCTTCGCTCGACGTAGCAAGCATTTCTTTGAGGGTTGCCCAGCGCGACGCATCGCCTACCGAGTCGTCAATCTGCATACTGCGAGAGCTATCGGCCAGCATTAGCAGGGTACCCGGCTGTTTGCGGGTTTCGGTTGTTACAAGCGTGGGCCGTAACATAACTAGCAGAATTATTAGCGCTGAAGCACCACGCAGGGCAGCCAGGCAGAGTTTTTTTCTCCCGCTGAGTTTCTTGGCCGAGGGTCCCACAAACAGCGCCCCAACCATCAGCACAGCCAAGACCGTCAGCAGTGTTGGTCCTCCCAGCGGGTCGAATCCCCAGGTATTCATGCCGCCTCCCGGTAGAAGCGGTTAGAAAGTAAGTGTTCTGCCCCCCAGACCAGAGCGACCAGCGAAATAGCCCAGGGGAAAAGTTCTCTGCCGCTGCGTCCGATGTCGACAAATCGTTCGACGTCCCCCAAATTAGCAGCGATCTCGACCTGATCTTTCGGAAGCGCTGCGAGTAACTCTTTCGCATCGATGCGTTCCAGTCGCGAGATGTCTGCTGAAGGATTGATACTAAAACCGCGATCCAAAAGGCGGTTTTGTCCACCCGCAGCCACACGGTAATTCCCCAAGTCGCCCGTTGTTCCAATTCGAATCGTATCGTCACCTGGCGGGAGGCTGCGCCGGACGGAATCCCCCGAGGGCAGATAGAGCGCGTAGCTAGAAACCTGCTGCTTGGCCGAGAGTTGGAGATTGACGGTTTCTCCAGCTTGGAAAGAGTGCTGGTCGTTGCCTCGTTGGGCCAGGTAACCTACGAGTTGATTGCTGAGTGCTAAGAAGGGCCACGGCTCGGGGCCGGTGGGGAGTAGATTCCAGGGCTCGCGATCCTTTGGTTCGAGTGGGTCGGATAGCGGCGTGGCCAACGTCATCACGCGGCCGCGGCCCAACGCACGCTCCAAAAGAGCTGGGCGGTTGTTGTCGAAGTGGGCCACGATAAACGTGTTCCCCACGAACTCGTCGAATTCCCAGAACTGCCAGACTGGGTACACTTGCCACGGAATTTCCTCAGCGTAGTCTCGCAAGCCGGCAAGCGCTGGATGATCTAGACCTCGCGGTCGCAAGTAAGTGGCATAACGAGATCGGAGTTTCAGTGGCCCGGGCAGTAGCTGATTCGCCGCGCTATTGTTGAAAGTAGCTGCTCGCGCACGGTGGCCGAGAAAAATCCCAATGCCACCTCCGTTGTCGGCATAGTCGACGAGTGCTTTCCACAGGGGTTCGCTTAAGTCGGGCGGATCGAGCAAACAGATAGCATCGTATTGATCTAACTGAATCTTCGTAGCTTCTGAAAATCTTTTTACGTTGCAATCGAATCGAGCGGGTGCCGACCCATCGGCTAGGGAGGGTTGCAGTGCCTCGCGTAGAAACACCGCATCTCTCTCGCGCTCCGCAAGCAACAAGACCTGAGCAGGCGGCTGAACTTCTACCGTGAAGTAGCGTGTATTATCGACTTCTAGAGGATCTGCTTCAGGTAGCTTTACAAAACCTTGATGAGAACCGAGCGAAAGGCCGGCAAGTTCGAAGGTTGCTTCTCCGGTCCCTTCTGGAGAAAGGTTCACCATGCGCTGGCCCCGTTTGACGGGCTGACCATTACTATCGAGCAGATAGAGTTCGATCAGCGGCGACTCGCTTTTCCCAATCGCAGAAACGGGCGCTCGCAGGTGGAGCGGCTCGCCAGCGCGAAGCGAGCTGCGCCGGATTTGCAAAGGATCCAGCGACAAATTGTTGACCTTAGGGCTGGAGAGATCTACCAAGTAGAGCCTGATCTCGGGCGAATCGGTGAGTAGCTTGTTGATCGATTGTTGCGCCGTTTCATTCCAGGCGGCAGTGCTCATGTCACTAAATACAAAAACTTCTTGGCGGTAGTCCTCTCGGTCGGCAACAAGTTCGAAGGCTTCTTGCACGGCGTCTTCCAGCGGTCGGACGTTAGCCGAGGGCGTCATGTTTTGTAATCGCGACTCAGCAGTGCTCAGGTCAACAACAAAGCCACTCGAGGAACGGCCAAGATCAAGGATCGCCACTTGAGCATCCTCGGGGAGCTTGGTAACGAGCGCCTGGGCCATTTCCAATGCCGCCTGCTGTCTGGTTTGGTTCTCGTGGATGTATTGCATCCGTAGCGAGTTGTCGACGACTAGGGCTACAGCGAGGGGTGCGCCTTCTTTGCCGCGCAGACCACTGCCTTTCAGCGTTGGTCTGGCAAGTGCGAAAGCAATACCGGCGATCAACGCACAGCGCAGAGCCAGCAAGAGCCAATGTCGCAGATTGAGGCGGCGACGATTTGCGTGCTGACGTTGTTGAATAAACTGTAGCGCGGGAAACACGAGCCGACGCGGTTCACGACGCATGATGAGATGCAACACAATCGGCACGGCAACGAGCGCCGTTCCGGCAAGCAAGGCTGGTGTGAGGAATCCCATAAAGAGTTTTGAGTGATGAGTATTGAGTTGTGAGTTCAATCTGTCATCTAAACCGCCCTCCCTACCGGGGAAGAGGGCCCCATTTCTACCCCCAGCTTCTACGGTTGGCGAGGTATTCGGTCAGTGCTCGATCGAACGGCATGCTAGTATCTAGTGGTACATAGTCGATGTGGCTTTGACGGCATTCCTTGGCGTACAGGGTGCGAAAGCCTTCGATTTCTTCTAAGTAATCGCGTCGATAAGCATCGGCATCAACTTCTAGCACATCGCCCGTCTCCGGATCGCGGAGTTCCACCAAGCCCTCGAATGGAAAAGCGACCTCTGCTTGATCGAGAACGTGAAACAAAATCACGTCGTGACCCCCATGCCTTAGTTGACGTAGCGAAGCGATCACCGGTTCCGGATCGACCAGCAGATCGCTAAATATCATCACCAAGCTACTGTGCTTGAGCATAGCTGCCAGTTGGGAAAGGCTTTGGGCAACGTTGGTTTTGTCCTTTGGCTCAAGCCTGGCGAGTAGCGATAGAATATTGCCAATCTGCTGTCGCTTGGACTTTGGTGCGAGGCTGTCGACGATGCGTTCGCCAAAGGTGACCAGCCCTACCGGATCTTGCTGGTGGATCATCAGATAACACAGCGCTGCCGCCAGGCAAATGGAGTATTCGAATTTGCTCAGCTCTTGCGAGTGCGTGTAAGCCATCGACGCGCTCAGGTCCATCACCAGGTAGCCAGTGAGGTTTGTTTCCGCTTCGAATTTCTTGACGTAGTACTTGTCTGTTTTAGCGTAAACCAGCCAGTCGATGTCGTCGGGATTGTCGCCGGGAGCGTACTTACGATGCTCGCTGAACTCGACCGAGAAACCGTGGAAAGGGCTGGCATGAAGTCCCTGAAGAAATCCTTTTACAATGAACTGAGCGCGCAGATCCAGCCGCGAAATCTGGCGGATTACTTCGGGTTTTAAATACTTTTCGACAGTAGACATGTCGTCTTAACTACCACTGGGGCCACTCAGACATTTTGACAGGATGACAAGATTGGCTGGATTAACAGGATAGGTATCAAGAGAATCCCGTTGATTTTGCCAATCCTGTAATCCTGTCCCTTCCTTTGTGTTCTTCGTGCCTTTGTGGTTTACTTTCATGCAGCCCGCTGCTTATTGCCCACTGTATTTGGGGATCTCCGGAACGGGGATCGCATCGAGCAGCTTGGCGATGACATCTTCTGGCGTGAGGCCTTCGGCTTGGGCTTGGAAGTTGGTGCTTACACGGTGACGCAGTACGGGGACGGCCACTTTCTGTACGTCTTCGATCGCCACGGTGAAGCGGCCATCCATTGCGGCGAGGGCTTTGCCACCGTGGATCAGGAATTGTCCAGCGCGGGGACCAGCACCCCAATCGACTAGTTCGCGGACAAACTGGGGCGCAGTTTCGTCCTTCGGTCTTGTTGCGCGAACGAGCGTTGCCACGTACTTGATGATGTACTCACTGACGGCCACGGATCCGACGAGTTTCTGTAGATTGAGAATCGCTCGAGCGGAGAGAATCTTGTTCACCTCAGGTTTATCGCCACGCGTGGTGGCGGCGAGAATCTGCTCTTCTTCACTGGCAGTGGGATAGTCGACCTTGATGTTGAACATGAAACGGTCAAGCTGTGCTTCGGGCAGTGGGTAGGTGCCTTCCTGTTCGATCGGGTTTTGTGTAGCGATCGTAAAAAACGGGTCGGGCAGGGGATAAGTTGTTTGCCCGACCGTAACTTCCCGTTCTTGCATCGCTTGCAGCAGGGCAGCTTGAGTTTTTGGCGGCGTACGATTGATTTCGTCGGCCAGCAATATATTCGTAAACACAGGCCCTTCCACAAATCGGAAGCTTCGACGCCCATGTTCGTCTTCGTCCAGAACGTTGGTGCCGGTAATGTCCGAAGGCATTAAGTCGGGCGTGAATTGAATTCGCTTGAAATCTAAATCCAAAATTTGAGATAGCGTACTGACCATCATCGTCTTGGCCAGACCGGGCACACCAACCAGTAGGCAATGCCCCCTGGTGAAGATGGCGGCAAAGATCTGCTCAATCACTTCATCTTGACCGATGATCACCTTCTGCAGCTCCTGCTGCATAACCTGCCGATGTTGCCTAAACTCCTGGAGGATGTCCCCCAGGTTGCGGGTCTTGGTAGTCAAAGTGTCATCCTTAGATATCTGAATTGGCTTTGGTCGATGAATTTCGTTGGCCAGCTGGAAGCTCGCTTTGCAACGATAATTCTATAGCTGCAGGAAGGAACCGACAATGTAGGGCATTCGTGCGCATTGTTTCCCTAGCTATCGCACCTTACGATACAGTTAGACTTTTGGCTTTTCGCACGAATTAGGATTCGCATCAAACGCATGGAACGTTCGCTGAGAAAGATTGCCTTCAGAGCTGGGTTTGCCGCCTGTTTTCTGTTTTGGCTGGCTCCAGCCTTGGCTCAGGATCAAGGGCCCGTGACGGCCGAGATGGTGCGCGAGTCGATCGACCAAGGCGTGAAATATCTCAAGAGCCAGCAGAGCAATCGAGGTACCTGGAACGATGTGGCCCAGTACGAGGGCGGAGTCACGGCCTTGTGTACATTGGCCCTGCTCAATTGTGGTGTGCCACCTAGCGATCCGGTCATTCAAGACGCGCTCAAAATGCTCCGTAAAGTTGAGCTCAAAAAGACCTATAGCGTTGCCCTCCGCACCATGGTGCTTTGCGCAGCCGAACCTAATCGCGACAGATTGGCAATCCAGGAATCGGTCCGTTGGTTGGAAACCAATCAGCTCCCCGCCGGTTTGTGGTCCTACCCCGGAGGTGGCGGCGATAATAGCAACACGCAGTTTGCTGTGCTCGCGCTCCACGAAGCTGAGCGTGCCGGCGCCAAAGTCGATCCCGCCACTTGGCGTCGCGCGGCGGAGTATTGGGCCGGTTGTCAAAATGCGGACGGCTCCTGGGGTTATCAATCGGGTTGGACCGAGGGACTTGCGAGCATGACTTGTGCCGGGATCGGCGCTACGGTCATTTGTGCGGGCAGAGTAAATCCGCCCAACGCAGAAGTGAAGAATGGATTGGTCCGCTGCTGCCAGCCACAGGAAGAAAACGATTCGCTAGAACGAGCACTTGGTTGGCTGGGTAGAAACTTTTCGGTGCGACGCAATCCTGGACGTCGTGGCGGTGGTGGGGCAGTCTGGCACTACTACTATCTGTACGGACTGGAACGTGTTGGGCGCCTTACAGCTCGCCGTATGATTGGCGGGCACGACTGGTATCGCGAAGGAGCTGAGTTTCTCGTCCGTCAGCAGGATCCATTTAATCATTATTGGATTGGTTCGGGACACTCGGAAGACAATCCTCATGTGGTTACCTCATATGCCCTGCTGTTTTTGTCCAAAGGCCGACGTCCCGTTCTCGTGGCGAAACTCAAGCACGAACCAGGGGATGACTGGAACAACCATGAGAGTGACGTCGCCCATCTCACCGCCAGAGCCGAGAAGTTGTGGGATCTCGACATGACTTGGCAGATCGTCGATTTGGAGGATTCTTCGGTCGACGATCTCTTGCAGGCACCGGTGCTTTTGCTCAGCGGGAGTCGCACACCCAATCTCGACGGGCAGGCGAAAAAGATTCGCGACTATCTCGACCGTGGTGGTTTTTTGTTTTCAGAGGCATGTTGTGTCGATGGAACGCAATTTGAAAAGGAGATTCGCAAATTCGTTAATCGAGTCTTTCCCGAACAGGAATACGACTTGCGGCGTGCCGGACCCGAGCATCCCTTGTGGCGAGTAGAAGAACTGGTACGGCCGGAGTCTCCCTATGCAGGCCGTATTTGGACCGTGGAATACGGTTGCCGAACTTGCATGGTGTTTTCTGAAATCGATCTCTCCTGCTACTGGGAACTCTATGGCACCGGGCGGGAACTTGGCATGCCGAAGATTACCCAGAATCGCTTAGACGATGCCATGGCCGTGGGCGTGAACGTATTGGCCTATGCCACCAATCGCGAACCCAAGGGCAAGGAGGCGGCGTTCGTGGATCTGTCTGATATTGCAGCGCTCGATGCAGCCGACAGTCGCGGCACCATTCAAATTGCGAAGCTCCAGCACGGCGGCGGATGCAACGATGCACCTGGTGCTCTGGTAAACTTGCTCCGCGCAGCGGCCCAGGGAGATCTCAAACTTCAGATCAACACCAGCGAGTTTCCCTTAAAGGCGAGCGATGAAAACCTCAAGCGGTTCATCCTGGCGTTTATGCACGGCAGGCACGATTTCCGGTTCACACCTAGCGAACGGGACAATTTGCGAGCCTATTTGGAAAACGGTGGAACTCTGATGGCGGATGCCATTTGTGCGAGCGAAGAGTTTGTCAAAGCGTTCCGTCGCGAGATCAAAGCTGTAATACCTTCCGCAAATCTACAACGCATTCCGGCAAGCGATCCCATTTTTTCCAACGCAGCCGGTGGTTTTGACATAAGTCAAGTAGAACGCCGCGATCCCGTTGCGCAACAAGCCGATGAACCGCTCCGTGCCAGGGTGCGCAAAGTTGAGCCCGAGTTGGAAGGTATCAAAATCGATGACCGGTGGGCGGTAGTGTTTTCACCCTATGATATCAGTTGCGCCTTGGAACAACACGAGGCGCTCGAGTGCCGTGGCTATACCCGCAAAGACGCCGCCCGCATTGGGCTGAATGTGTTGATGTATACGCTGTCGCCGGATGCTGGGTTAGTTGGGAACTAATTGCTTGAGTTTGTTTGCTAGGAAGGTCTATGTCCTCCACGATCTGTTCAGGTTTCTAGATTCAACTCAGCAATAGTTGAACCGCAGAGATCGCAAAGTTCGCAGAGACTAACTGTTAGCAGGTTCTAAAGCTTCAGTTGGTCTGAGTGAACCGATTGTCCCAAATGCCCGTTGAGATGCGGTTGAATGCGAGCATCGCCGACTGTAGTATCTTCTTGGGGGTTCTTTTCAACTGCCTGAATGAGAATTGGCAGCACTATTAAGTTGCCCACCAGTCCGCCGAGCATCGAGAGGCTGACCAGTGTGCCGAAGTAGACGGTGGGCAGGAATTCGCTGATGCACAAGGTGGCAAAGCCTATCACCAATGCCAGCGTGGCCAGTACGGCTGCTAAGCCCACGGTACTTTGTACGCGCTCTAGTGCTACGGTGACTGACGCCCCCGATTGGCGTTCGCGCAAGAATGAAGTGACGTAGTGAATCGAACCGTCGACCGATAGCCCCAACGAAACGGCAGCAATCATCGCCGCGCCCATGTTCATGCGGATTCCCAGAAGTCCCATTGCACCAAACACCCACAACACCGGCAGTGCGTTGGGGATTAGTGTCACTACCGCGAGTCGAAAACTACCGAAAGCCAGCGACATCATTGCCAGAATCGCCACTGCAGCTACGGCAAAAGTGGTCCACTGATCGCCGAGCAGGCTGTCGACCAAGCTTGTCAGCAGCACGTAGTAGCCCGTGACTTCAGCATGAGGGAAACTTTCGCGCGTTAAACGTCGGACTTCCTCTATCACTTCCAATTTGGCCTCCGCAGGCAGACGCTCTGGACTACGGAGCATGATTCGCACTAGTCCCGGTTGCTGCGGTTCGGCCGGATAGTAGATCGCTTCGACGAAGGTTGGTATTCTCGCTCGCATGAGACTGATCGAACTGCGTACCGCCGTTCCGGCCAAGAGTCCGATCTTATCGAGTCCCGCGGTACCGGCGTCAATTGCATCGGCCAATGAAATGGCACTGCTGACATTTTCAACTTGGTCTTCCAGCTTTCGCTCCAAGGCGAGCACGTCTAACAGAAACTTCTTATTGGGCGGCTGATCGATGGGAATCAAAATGTCCCAAACGCCTGCGCCACCGAAACGATCCTCGACATAGCCATAGCCCTTCAGCAGATCACTCTCGCGATGAAAGTTCTTGGTGAAATCTGTTTCCACTTGCAGCAATGGACATCCTAGGGCGGCAACGAGCGAAAGGGTGGCCCCGCCGGAAAGAAGTTTTGTGCGATGCGTAGTCGCCCAGTTTAGCAGTCGAACCAAACTGTCTTTCAGTCCTGTACTTGCTGAGGTAGGTTTTGGAGTTGAGCCCACACTGCCCAGCAGCACGATTCCCGGTACGGCGAGAACCGCACTCACTAAGACCGTCATGCTGCCTAGAGCCATCATGAGTCCAAAGTCTTGAATGGGACCTACCTGAGAAATCATCAACGCTGCGAAGCCCGCGGCATCAGTGAGGCAAGCAAAGAAAACGGGCCATGCTAAGATTTGCATGGTATGTGTTAGCGATTCTTGCCGCGTTAGCCCCCGGCTGATTCCCGCACGGAACCGAACAATCACGTGAATCACCATCGCTACGCTCACGACCGTTACAATGGCAGCGAGCATGGAGCTAACCATCGTCAACTGCAAACCCAGGGCAACCAATAGGCCCCGTGTAAGCGCGAGCGTCATCTGCACCACAACGAAGGTTAGCGCAAGCCAACGCCAGCTGCGGAAGCAAATCCACACAACTGCCAGCAGCAAAACGGTGCACCACGTATTGAGTCGCTGACCGTCAGCTTCGAGTAAATCGAAAGCCTCTTGCAAGATCACTGTTTCCCCCACCAAGGTGCCAGAGGGCAGAGCGGTGACTATTCCCCTCACTTGGCTCAAAGTATCTCGCCGTGCCTGAAGTCCGCCTGTGGAAACATCGAGCAAACAAATCACACCGGCGATATTATGATTCTTGTTGTGGGTGTAACCAGTAAACACCTTGCGGAATTTCTCGCCACGTACTGTATCAGAAAAATCTGCGGCAGATGGTAGGTCCATCAGGGAGACCGCCCCTACGACTCCTGGGACCTCGCGAATGGTTTCGGTAAGTTGCTTGATGCGCTGCTGTCCCGCATCCGTCTTGAGATCGGGCTCCTCATACACGGCGAGCAGAATGTCATTTCGGCCGAACGACTCTTGCAATTGTCGGTAGGGTTGGAGGATGGGGTCCGATTCGGCAAAGAGGTCTTCTACTGAATGGTCCAGATGCAACCCTGTACCCAGGTAGGCGCAGTAAGCTGCTACGACCAAGCCGACAATTAGCAGCCAACTTCGTTTCGCTACGACCCAATTTGCGAGTGGCCATACCTGGGAGGGCCTATCCGTAACGGGCTCAGTCATCGGTTCCGTAGTCGCTGGGAGGGAAGGGCGGGGCGGGCAGACTCGCCTGCCATAGTCGGCAATTCTTGGCAGGAAAACTAGCCCCTCCTAAGCGGTCCGATGAATGCATGAACGATTGGGCGGAGTTTTGCTGAGTCCGTCAGATTCTGGGGCGTGGGGTAGGCCGCAACGCTCAAGCAGAATTGGGTCCCGGATGACCACTGTAAGTCATTGGCAGGAATGGCTTTACATTCTGCTATCAGTCGATGAAGGTGCCTTGACCCTAGGATTGACCGGCACCTATAATTCGCCGCCCTATTTTGGGGACCGTGAGTTTACGTAACTCGAAGCACTGCTTGTCGTTGGGCGCACACGACTCCATCACGCGGAAAGATTTATCCGCGTGGGCAAACGAAGCTGGTTTGCCATAATCGTTCGCGCCAGAAAGAGATGCCGAACATCACTGCGCGAAAGGAATCGCGTTGGCTGGAGAGGGTCCGTCTTGAGCGGAGTGTCTCCTGGTGCGCTCACCTGGCGATGTCCATGGCTCTCGCGCTTCTTCTTGGAATTCCTTGTTGTGCTGACGATCTTGGCGGTACGCCTGCCGACCCCACGCAGCCAGTGACGATTGCGGCCGACTGGAGCTGTCGTTGGCAACAGGGCGCCTACGAGGTGTGGCATCTGCGTGGCAACTGTTACATGCACCAAGGCTTGACCTACGCGCGTGGACCCGAAGCGGTTCTTTGGATCGATCGCAGTGGGGGTCCGGGCGCTCCGACCAAGGTGATCACCTACATGGAGGCCCCCGAAGGCGAGAAGATCGAAGTTGACTATCGTCAACCGGCACAGAATAGCCAGCAAGCGAAGAAGCTCGGTCGACAAACCGCCTCCACATGGTTTCATCGCACGCTTACACTTCCGGCACCTAGACTAAAAGTGCCTCCTCCTGCGGCAGAGCCAACGGTTCGCCCAGCCGTGTACGATCGCGGCTTGGCGCAGTTCGATCCGGAGCGGCGCCGACAAGTGATGCTGGCACAGTTTACGGGCATGACTCCCGCCCCTGTGGAGAGTCAGCCGTTGCCCCCGGGAATGCGTCGTCTGCAAATGTTTCCGCGTAACGATTCTTCGCCCGAGATTCAATCGCGCGTGGTGGAAACGGGCGGGCGAGTGGTGGTCATCTCCGGTGGGATCCGCGTTTTAGTGGAAGGCTTGCCAGTCGGAGACATTACCGCTGCTCTTGGCCCGTTGGGAACGATCGATATCACCACCGACCGTGCCGTCATCTGGACTGCCGATGGTGGGGGTGGATTTGGTACCGAGTCGTTCCAAACCCAAAATGCCCCGCTGGAAATCTACATGGAGGGCAACATCGAGTTCCGGCAGGGCGATCGCGTGATCTATGCCGACCGCATGTTCTACGATGTTCGTCGGCAGATTGGGGTGATACTCAATGCCGAGATGCTGACGCCGCTGCCTCGGTACGAAGACAAGGAATACCAAGGGCTCGTGCGGCTTAAGGCGGCTGCCATTCGTCAACTCGATGAATCGCATTTCACTGCGACCAACGCGCTGGTCACAACCAGTCGGCTGGAAGAGCCGGCGTATCACTTTGGTGCGAACCAGATATCCTTTCAGGACGTTCAACGACAAGATTTCGATCCACGTACCGGGCAGGTAGTGGCCAATCACAGTCAAATGGCCGAGAGCAGTGGCAATTTTGTCTACTTACGGGGCATCCCCGTTTTCTATTGGCCGACGATTGCCACCGATCTTAGCAAGCCCTCGTTCTTCATCGATCGAGTACGTGTGGGCAACGACAACATTTTTGGGACTCAATTGGGAGTCGACCTGGATGCCTACCAACTGTTTGGCGTCCGGAATCCTCCGCCGGGAACAGATTTGGGACTTAGCCTAGACTATCTCAGTGACCGCGGCGTCGGTCACGGGGCGACGTTCGAATACGATCGCACCGATGCCCTGGGCTACGAAGGTCCCGCCGAAGGGCTCTGGGATTTCTGGGGCATCAAGGACGATGGCTTCGACAATCTCGGACGGGGTCGTTCGCCAATCGTACCTGAAGAAGATTATCGTTTCCGACTATTTGGGCGTCATCGACAAAGGTTTGATAACGGTTGGGATTTGACCGGGGAAGTAGGCTGGCTCAGCGATCGTACTTTCCTGGAACAATTCTACGAACAAGAGTGGGACGAACATAAGGACCCGCGCACTGGCCTCCGGCTCAAGCGCTTGGCTGATAACCGTGCGTTGTCGATCGAAGCCAACGCCCAAGTGAATGAGTTTTTCACCGAAACCCAGTGGTTGCCGCGGGTCGATCATTATTGGCTGGGCGAATCGCTATTGGGCGATCGATTGACATGGTTCGAACATTCTCAAGCCGCGTACGCGAACATCAATGTTGCCGATGCGCCGGTGGATGCAATCCTGGCGGACCAGTTTGCGGTGTTGCCTTGGGAAGCAGACGTGGAAGGCGAGCGACTGGTCACTCGACAGGAAATTGATCTACCATTAGAAGTTGGTCCGGTGAAGGTCGTGCCGTTCGCACTGGGCGAATTGGCCCATTGGGGGCAGGCCCTGGATGGCGAAGAATTGCAGCGGGCGTATGTTCACACTGGTGTACGGGCGAGCGTGCCGTTTTGGGCTGTTTATCCCGAGGTTCAGGATACACTGTTCAACCTCAACGGGCTTGCACATAAGGTGACGTTCGATGCAGAATTTTCCTATGCGGATGCCGACGAGGATATTGGCGATTTGACTCTCTACGATCCGCTGGACGATCTCTCGATCATCGAGTTCCGCCGTCGGTTGTTTGATGGGAGCCTTGATCCGACGCTCCCGTTAGCGCCGATGGACGCCCGCTTCGATCCTCGATTCTACGCGTTTCGCAGTGGACAACAGGGGTGGGTGACATCGCCAAGTACCGAGATTGCCGACGATCTCATGGCACTCCGTACCGGCATGCACCATCGTTGGCAAACCAAACGCGGCGGACCCGGACGTCAGCACCTGGTGGATTGGCTAACAGTAGACAGCAACCTCACCTATTTTCCTGAGGCAAGTCGAGACAACTTTGGTCAAGAGTTTGGATTGTTCGACTACGACGTCCGTTGGCACTTGGGCGACCGATTTACCGTGCTTTCCGATGGTGCTGCTGACTTCTTTGGAGATGGACTGCGGATGATCTCCGGGGGTGTGCTGCTGAATCGTCCTTCTCGCGGGAATGCGTATGTGGGCGTCCGCTCAATTAACGGACCCGTTACCAGCAACTCGATCACCGGTAGCTATAGCTATCGGCTCAGTCCAAAATGGATTTCTACGGCAAGCGCCTCCTACGACTTCAGCGATGGAGGGAATATCGGGCAAACGTTCTCGATGACTCGCATCGGCGAATCGATGTTGGTTACACTTGGGTTTAACGTGGACGAAAGCAAAGACAACGTCGGTGTGCGGTTTATGGTCGAACCACGTTTCTTGCCAAAGCTGAGGCTCACCAGCAAAACAGGAATCGAAGTCCCGCCAGCGGGCGTCTTCGGACTAGAGTAATGAATGACAATCAGAACAAATCGCACTCAGAAGGTGAATTCCAGGTTGGTGATATAAGCTGGTACGACAAATTCGCGGTTGCCTTCCGCGGAATGTGGATTGCCATATCGCAAGAAAAGAGTTTCATCGGTCATTTTGGCATCGCTGCCGGTGTGATTGTAGCCGGTGCCTTGCTGGGAATTACCAAAATGGAATGGTGCGTCGTCGTGCTCTGCATGATGGCGGGGCTGAGTGTGGAACTCTTGAACACTTCGGTAGAACGACTCGCGAAAGTGGTCACTCGCGAATACAACCCTCATGTCCGCGATGCGTTAGATATTGCCAGTGGTGCGGTCATGATCATCACCATCGGTGCGTCGGTCCTAGGCACAGTCATCCTAGGTGGCGCCTTGTGGCGTGTTGTCTTTTCTTAGGCAATATTTCGTTGATCGCGACGAATAGCATACAATCAGTATGCTTCCAGAGGACTATGCCGTGACAACTAGCAATCATTCATTATTCGTCTACGAAGAAATCATGCTCCTCGCACTGCGCGATGAGGAGGGTACGTGCGCCAACGGCTATGTTGAATACATGACTTCAGGCGCGATCCTTACAGAACTATTGCTGGAGGAGCGGATATCCATCGACGCCGAAGGAAAGCAAATTGTTGAGGTTCTCGATGCCAGCCCTCTGGGCGATCCGATTATTGATGAGTGCGTAGAGCTTATTGCCAGTGCTAAGAAGCCCAAGTCGCTGAAGCATTGGATTTCTCAGGTGGCGGGCATCAAGGATATTCGGCATCGAGTGGCTCGTCAGCTTTGCGAACGAGAGATTCTTCGGGCTGACGAACACAAGGTGCTGCTGTTGTTTACTCGTAAAATCTATCCCGAGGTCGATCCCGGGCCGGAAGATGAAATCATTCAGCGGCTGCGTAATGCGATATTCTCGGACGTTGCGGAAGTGGATGCCCGTACGACCGTTCTCATTTCGTTGGCCAGCAGTGGCAGTTTGTTGAATCAGGTCTTCGACAAGAAAGAGATCAAATCTCGCAAAGCTCGTGTTGAGCAAATTGCGGCTGGCGAACTCATGGGTGAGGCGACTGGTTCGGTCATCGAAGCAATTCAAGCGGCCATCCTGGTCGCAGTGCTTGTCCCCACGCTGATAACCACAACAATGAACAATTAGCCGCCCATCAAGTTTCTGGCTTCAAATTAAAATCTATGAACGAGGGCAATTCGACTCGTTTTCCTGACATTGGTGATCTTCCATACAGAATGAAGTAGCTTCCAATGGTCTGTTACGATACGGTTGAGTAATAGAATAGCGAGAAAGCTTCGCGTCGTACCCAGTCCATTCATCAGGCCCACATGCAAAATCAACGAGGCAAATTTGCAGCGCAGCACCCGGGTAAGTTCTACTTAGATGCGGAACGCCCCGAGGAGTTGCAGGTTTTTCTAGTCGAGCACGGCTTGCTGAACTCCGCTGAAAAGCTGCTGTGGATCGACCGTGCCGGCGAAGGCAACATGAATTGCACTTTACGGGTTCGGTTGGCGGATGGCTCGCTGATTGTCAAGCAATCGCGGCCCTGGGTAGAAAAGTATCCGCACATTGCCGCACCAGAGGATCGCATTCTAAGTGAGGCCCGATTCTACATGCTCACGTCGCCATGCGAGCAGGTGGCCGAGCGCATGCCAAAACTGTTAGAACTGGATGCCGAGTCGAGGGTGCTGGTTTTGGAAGATGTTGGCGAGGCTTGCGACTTTGTTAGTGCGTATCAGGGCGAACCGATGACGTCTGAGCTGACGGCGACTTTGTCGACGTGGCTTAGCGATTTGCACGGGCTCAAGTTCTCACCACCATCCAAGCGACGGTTGGCAAACCGTGCCATGCGTGAGCTCAATCACACACATATTTTCGAGCTACCTCTTGCGGCCAACAATGGACTCGACCTGGACGAAATAACGCCAGGGCTCTCCGAGGCGGCTATCGATCTGCAAAGTTCCCCGGAGTATGTGGCCGAAGTGAAGTCGTTGGGCGATGTCTATCTTTCCGATGGACCCTGTCTATTGCACGGCGACTTTTTTCCCGGCAGTTGGCTGATGACGCCCGTCGGAGCGACGATCATCGATCCAGAGTTTGCCTTCTTCGGCCGGCCGGAATTCGATGTAGGGGTGTTTCTCGCGCATTTGCATCTCAGCGCTCAGTCGGCCGACGTCTTTACTGCGGTGTTTGAGCAGTATCGCGTCGGGGACAGTTTTGATTGGTCGCTCGCCATCGGCTTTGCCGGCTGCGAAATCATGCGGCGACTCTTAGGTGTTGCGCAACTGCCGCTAGAGGCAGACTTGAAGCGAAAGCAAACGTTGCTTGCGCTCTCGACCGAATGCGTTCTGCGTCCGACTGACTGCCTGCCGACGCACATCAGGGCAAGCGCGGGCTGAGCTATGAGTGGCTTTTTTGAAACGCAGAGTTCGCGGAGGTGCCAGAGAACCGCTGAGGACGATGTGCCATCATATTGTGCTACAATAGATAAGCATCTTGAATAACTCTTTCAATCAGAGGGTATTGATTTCGCTGATACTGACAAGCCAGCTTTTGAATCGACCGAAGAACGCATCTGCAATGAATTGTGGCAATGGGTATTCAGAGATGAGAATACTCAGCAAGGCATGTCCGGCGATAGTCGCCCGCTTTCCTTACTGATCGAATTCTATTTAAGCGGATTCTTTGAGCATCAAATAGAATTCACTAGGTCACGGGATATCTGGTGTGATGGAATAGTTGGGCTAAGGATCGAGAGAACAAGCCGTTTGAGTATCGTCGTCTGCGGGGTTGCCTATTGCCCGCACGATTGGGCTCCATTTGAGCTGGAGTTTCACTTTAAAAGGCGCCGAGACATCGAGCCTTTGAAGGTAGTACTAAAATTTGGAGAACTCAATAGTGGTGGGGAATTGCTTACCCATTCACGTTCTAAGTCTCCAGAAGCCATCCTAGCAAGGCGTCCGAACTTGAATAGAGACTGGGCTGTGGCAGTCGAACTTACTCCCGATGAGTGAACGTTAGCCAACTACCTCCGTGTCCTCTGCGTCCTCCTGTTCAATCCACTAGTCCCAATCTCCTAACACTTGGCCCCTCAATCTAGCCAATCCTTGGCCTCAAGTCGCTCAGGCACATACGTCTCGGTAACGTAGCTGATGTCTTTGGAAATGAGTGATTCGACTTCCAGCTTGAAATCGTTCTTCACCATCCGTTGGATTTCGCGTTGCCAATGTTTCTTTTTTTCGAACCAGGGATAGTTGGCGATCTGCTTGGCCCGTTTGCGATCGTTGTCGTTGAGCGAGATTTTGACGCTGTCGGAGAGTTCGCAGCGATCAAAGTCGATGCTGCGCAATCCGAGGAATTTCGCCTCAGGGATGGCCATGCGTTGCGATTCGAAGGCCAGGTTGATCGATCCCTGCTTGAGCACGCTGTAGATGTAGTAGCCCCAGGGGTCATTATCCAGGACGCAATAGATGGGTAGCTTCAGTTCATTGTGCATCCGGTAAAGCAACCGACGCACTCCACGGGGTGGTTGACCGGCACCGTGTGTGAGAATGCAGTTATGCTTTTCCCAAAAGCGGTCCTCATTGAACCGTTGCCAGACCGTTCCTTTTTCGACATGCAGGATAAACTTGGCTTTGCACTTTTTGCGGTCGAGCTGTATAACCTCCGGTTCGACGATCGAAGGAATCGCGTAACCGCCCGAGCCCATCCGCGAACAATCGATCGTGTCGCCCTTGTCGGTGAGCGTGATGCTGCCGACCATGGCCCCGCGATTCTCGGCATAAAGATGCAACTCTTCACGAATCGAATCGAGCAGCACCTCGACATCTTCGATAATCGTGTCGCACTCGTTCTGTTCGTCGAAGGTATTTTCTTTGGCACCTTCGATCGTGTGCTTGAGCATGTAGAACATGCCTCGAAGGCTGGTGGTTTTTCCTTGGTCGAGCAGTTTTTTGCAACCGCCGGCCACGAGCATCGTCCGCATGTATGCCTTCGCCTGAGAGAGGTCGAACAACTGGCGGCGATTCTTGCCGTTGCCCATTTCAATGATCCGCTTGCGGGGGCTATAGCGCACGTTCGACAGTGTACGCGAAGGGATATCGACGTGCGGGTCGCGGCGGGCATTGGCGGCGTTCACCACCCGATCGGCAAGACCCTTGAGCCGGACCATCGTCTTTTTATCTCGGGGCGTGAGTTTGACGCGTGGTTTTTGGGGGGCGGTTTTGGTAGGTCGTTTCTTGGCCATTGGTAATCTCAGGTGACATGTCTCTCGCAAAGGCGCTAAGACGCCAAGGCGAGATATAGGTCAAAATAAAGCTGTCTTTTCGACAAATAATTTCGTTGGTCAGATCAGAGGGATAAAACTTGATAACTCGTAATCGTTTTTGGCGTCTTGGAGAGAAATCATTCTTCCTCGCCGTCTTCTTCCTCTTCAATCTCCACGCGATTGATCGCCGCCTTGTGCTGCGAGGGGTCGACGATAAGTACGTTATCGCCCAGGTTCAATTCGGTGGGATCCTCTTCAATGGGGCGGCCGCGGTCGTCGAGTTTCATGTCGGCCTCTGCGGTGCGGCGTTTGGCGACTTTGACAAGCTGTTCGTACAGTTCCTTCTCCTTGGCACCGTTCACTTCGCTCACGGCTTTGGAGACTTCTTTTAGGTACCGCATGAATATTTCGCGGCGATCGGATTGCTGTTTTACTTTCAATCGTCGGCGCAGGTACATGCCTAGCTTGCGGCCGACGGCTTGCAGACCGAGACGGATTTCTTTTTGAATCTCGGGATAGTTGGCTATCGCTTCTTTCGATTCACTGGTGAACGGCACCCAAACGCTGGCGATGTGTACCATCAGCGAAACCGGCCCACGCGGCAAGGAGCCTCGCGACTGGCTCAAACCATAGCTCCGCCAGTTGGTGCCGGTGACGGTTTGTGTGACGGCACAGGCGGCCTGTTGGAACTGTAGCGGTACACGATTGGCATAACGCATCACTTCCATCGACTGGCCCTCAGCGATATTCACTTTCTTCATGGCGGTGAAGAATTTCTCGATCTCCTTCGGCTTCAGTTTACTGGGGTTTTGCCGGGTGCTGAGACTTGCCGCTTTGACGATTTTGTCAGCTGCATCGCCTCCCAATCCGTTGAAGGTGTGAATGAGAAACTGCCGTACGGTGCGGGCGTCGGTCTCATCAAGCAACTCAAGCAGCAGTTCTTTGGTAACATTCTGCGTGGGAGCCGTACCGCCGTAAGCCAAGCCGACCTCAATTTGGAACGGATTGCCACGATAAACGGACGGGGGCCGAGTGGCAGCAGTGTAGAATTCGCCAGGCACCACTTCGTGCAGGCCCTTCAGAATAAGGTCCTCGCCAATCGGACAAATGCAGTCGGTGGCGGGGTTGGAGATCTTCGTATCCTGAATCGACTGATACAGGGAGTCGACCTCCTTACGACCGACACGGTGCGTGTTGCTGCGGGTGCTGACCTTGGCTGTATTGCAGATCTTCTTTGCGACAGCCGGTGTGACCCGCGAGAAACTCGTGCGAAAGAATTCCGAGAGCGTCATCGAATCGGCATCTTCCAACATTGTGGCAAGCCGGCCAAGTTCTACGCCGTAAGGATGCGGTTTGATTTCCTTTGGTTCCCGGGGCAGCACGGTAGCCGAGCGTTCGTATTCGTATTCGTAGTCCTCCGGATCGATATAGTGCAGTGAGATATGGGGATTGGCGATAGCTGTCTGCTGTAGATACTCGTCGACACTCCCGCGACCGCGAACAAACTTGGCTTCCAGCTCGATCGTTACGCGGGTGCCGTGCGGTTGCTCGACCCATTCGATCCCATGCTTTTCAATCTCCTTCACGCCCTTATCACCAGGCGGGATGTCGCGCCCTTCGCCACGGTTGTTTAAGATTTTGGGCTGATTCTTTTTGGTATCGATCTGAATTTCGTAGTAGTGGGCCGGTTTGCGTACGGACACCTTAGAAATAATCTTGATCGGCTTGCCGGTGGTCTGCACGCCGTACATGCCGGCGGCACTAATTCCGATGCCTTGCTGACCCCGGCTTTGGCGTAGTCGATGAAACTTGGAGCCATACAGCAGCTTGCCGAAGATCAATGGAATTTGCTTCTTAAGGATGCCGGGGCCATTGTCTTGGATGCCGACTTTGTAGCGATTGTTGCCGGTCTGTTGAACATGGACCCAGATTTCGGGCAAGATTCCGGCCTCTTCGCAGGCGTCGAGCGAGTTGTCGACCGCTTCTTTGACGGTGGTAAGCAGCGCTTTACGGGGATTGTCGAATCCCAGCAGGTGCCGGTTTTTTGAGAAGAACTCGCTGACGGAGATATCCCGTTGCTTGGCGGCCATTGCTTTGGCCGTGGTACGGCGTTTGACGGGCGCGGCACCGTTAGCGCCAACGCTCGATTTGGCCTTAGCCGATTTAGCTCGGGCGGTGGGCTTCTTCTTAGCTGGCTTCTTCGAACTGTTTGCCACGGTCTTTTTTCGCTTGGTGCCTGCCAAGACGACATCTCCGATTTACTAGGGTTTGGGTTGGTGACGAATGCCGAAAGGCAAGCCGAGAGGGCGATTGCGAATGCGATGGCCAATCCACTGCGAAGCTTTAACGACTAGGGGGATTATAGCGACACAAGCCGTCGAGCTACAGGGTAGAAGCACCCCGAACTGGCTAGCATAAATCCGATCAACGTCGTCTCCGTCACACAAAAACTGATTGTCACGACCGTTACATGCCGACATCCAATGGTAGAGATCCTCGCAGCCGGTCCTCGATCTCCGCCTTGCGGACATCCCACCACGACTGGCTCACAATAACCAACCTTTAGCGGCCCTTATTATAGGGAAATTCCCGCCGTGAAAATGCTTGCCCTGTGAGGGTAAGGATCCGTTGCGGTGCGTTTCCGCGAACCAAGATAACATTGACGGAGGGGAATTATGGTCAGCCGTTTTCTTTGTTGGGCCAGCCTGCTGGCTGCCTTAGTCGGCATCGTACAGGTTCCATCTGCCTGCCAAGCCGCGGAAGGCAAATGGCAGCGTATCATTAGCTACCAAGACAAACGTGACTTGTTTGCTAATTACTACGTTGGACCTCAGCCTAGCGGTACGGCCGCTCAGATGTATATCTCGCCGGTCCCTGTTCCTGCCAATGTCGGGCATACCTACACTACCTACCAACCGTGGATGCCACACGAGTATATGTACAAGCACACTCGTTCGCACTATGCCTACACACCCGGGGCAGGTTGGAATCGAGCTAAGATCCGCTATCGAACACGTGGATTGAAGCTGCAAGATATTCGCCACGATTTGAACTGGCGTTTCTAAAATCTGCTGATTGAAATATTCCCCATCTCACTTGATTACCGAAGGAACGGTACTGTGAAAAAGATCATCCATTCATTGACTGCTGCAATGCTATGCATCGTCGCAGCCCCGGCGTTTGCCCAATGTAGCGATTGCTCATCGGGTGCTTGCGTACCTGCTTGCCAAATGCCGTACTTAAAGACTGCTCAGCGACGCGCCAGCCAGTACAACTGGCATGGCAATTTCAATCACTCCGCCTACGGCCAGCCTGTAGCATTGGTGGTACCGCCGACGGCGAATCTGCAGACGAATTGGAGTTGGGGCGCACCAAGCTCACGTATCTCGCGGATCGATCATCAGTTTGGTCGCAACTACCCAGGTCCTGGACCCTTTGGCGGTGGCTTCCGAAATACGCCCGTCTGGCCAGCAGATACAGCCCAATTCGGCGTTTACTACGCTCGCGGGCCTTGGTATCCGATCCAGCGCTAGTGTTGGATTGAATCAGCAAAAACTCATAAAGGTAGGTGCTAGTAGGCACCTACCTTTTTTCTTGCTCCTGGTTTCAACGAGGGCACCTCCTGCAAGTGCTGTGCGTCCGTTATAATTCAACCCACTGCTTGGACCCTCCAGGAGTCTGATCAATCAGCACAGCGACGGAAGTAGTTGTTATTCCGAGCTCTGCCGAGGAATCTGGCCAGCCCCCCCCGGCAGACCTCGGGTCTCCGAAGGCGACTCGCCGGGGCGAGGTGACAGCACGCTTCGCGTCTGTAGATTTCCCGAATGGCCTCAGTAAGTTCAATCGCATCGCCCCGCCTCTGACTGCAGGTAGCACCTTGAAGCTTGAAATCATCCATTACCCTCATCCGACGCTACGGCATGTATCTCGGACACTTAAGAAAGTTGATACAGAACTCCGCGACCTGGTCGCTCAAATGTTCGAGCTGATGTATGCCCACGAGGGAGTGGGTCTGGCGGCCAACCAGGTTGACTTGCCTTATCGGCTATTCGTGGCCAATCCCTCGGGCGATGCCAGTAACAAGGACGCCGAAATGGTGTTTATCAATCCGGTGTTAAGCGGTGGAAAAGGGCAGGAAGAGGGCGACGAAGGCTGCCTGAGCATCCCAGGGGTAATGGGCCCGGTGGTGCGGAAGGAAAAGATCAAGGTCGAAGCGTACAATCTTTCTGGCGAAGCGTTTACCGGCGAAGTCGATGGGTTGCTGGCACGGATCGTGCAGCACGAAACCGATCATCTCGATGGGACGCTGTTTATCGACCGGCTTACACCTGCCCAGGCCGCCGATGTTCGCGATCAGCTTGAAGAGTTTGAAATCGACTTCACCAGTCGGCGAGAATGTGGCGAATTGCCCGGCGACGAAGCGATTGCAAATCGGTTGGCGGAGTTAGAAAAGCTAAGAACATAAACCGTGTTTGAAGTGAGACTGTTGATGTTGATACTCTAGAAGGATTCGAGCAGATCAGCAATCAAGCATCTTACATCCTACATTGAACCACCTCCGACGGATTTCACGGAACAAACCTGATGCGTTTAGCTCTTCTTGGAACTGGTCCCTTTGCCGTGCCAACGCTGCGGGCGTTGGGGGGATCATCGCATGAGGTGACCTGCGCGGTTTCGCGTCCGCCGCGGGGTCGACGCGCGCAGCCCTCGCCCGTGCAGCAGGCCGCCGAGGAGTTGGGTATTGAGGTGTGGCTTCCAGAGACGGTCAATTGCGACGAAGCCCGCGAACGGCTGACGTCTCTGCAACTCGATTTGCTCGTTGTTTGCGACTATGGCGAAATCTTGAAACCGGCAACGCTTGAGGTTTCCCGATTGGGCGGGATCAATCTGCATGGTTCGCTACTGCCCAAGTATCGCGGCGCTGCGCCAGTGCAATGGGCCGTACTGAATGGTGACACGGAAACAGGAAACACGGTGATTCAAATGACGCCGGGCCTCGACGCCGGTCCGTGCCTGGGCGTGCAGCGGATCCCAATCGATCCCGATGAAACGGCTGGGGAACTGGAAGCCCGGATGGCAGAGCAGGGGGCGGAGCTCGTGTTGAGTGTGGTTGAAGACTTGGCAAGTGGCAAGGCGGAACCGATTCAGCAAGACAAGGCGCAAGCTACCAAGGCGCCGCGTCTTTCCAAAGAAAAAGGGCTGATCGATTGGTCGAAGTCCGCCCAGCAAATACACAATCAGGTTCGCGCCCTGCAACCCTGGCCGCGGGCGTACACGCATTGGCGACGAGAAGGGGGAGAACCGCTTCGGTTGATCGTCCATCGTTCGTCGTTTCTGGATGACGAATCGAAAGCCATCGCCGGCACAGTGGTGAAATCTCAGTCGCAGTTGCTGGTTTCGACGGGAGCAGGTTTGCTGGCTATGGAAGAAATACAACCGGCGGGGAAGCGGGCGATGGATGCCGCGACATTCTTGCGTGGCTACCCGGTGCAAGTCGGCGACACCTTAGAGTAGACCACTTATGCGCGACCCGCTGCCGACCATTTCACTGCTGAACCTGGCCATAGGTTTTCTGCCCGTGCTGTTGGTGATTGTGATCATTCATCGCTGGTCGCTCGGTATAGGTCGTGCTGTATGGGCCGTGGTACGGATGTTGGCCCAGTTGTTTGCTGTCGGTTACGTCCTGACCCACATCTTTAAATCAGACAAGCCCTGGGTGATTCTTGCTGTTCTTTTGGTCATGGTGAGTGCAGCCAGTTGGATCGCATTGGGACCTGTAGCTGAAAGAAGAAGCAACTACTACTTCAAGGCGTGGCTTTCCATTGCCCTGGGTGGTGGGGTGTGCCTGGCTTTAATTACTCAAGCCGTACTGCAGTTGGAGCCTTGGTTTCTGCCCCGTTATCTGGTGCCCCTGGGGGGGATGACATTCTCTGTGGCCATGAACTCGCTAAGCATCGCCGCGGAAAGATTTGTTTCTGAGAAGTCAGACGGAAAAAAATACGAAGCAGCACGGCAAGCAGGAATGCGGGCGGCACTGATTCCAATCACGAATTCCTTGCTCTCGGTAGGGCTAGTTTCGCTTCCAGGGATGATGACCGGCCAAATTCTTGCGGGGACCGATCCCTTGGTGGCCGCCAGATATCAGATTATGGTAATGGCAATGATGTTTGGATCGGGCGGGATTTCGGCGGCTTGTTTTCTATCTTTGTTGGAGCGTAACTCTGAAGCTGATGGGGTAACGCAAATGAATACTAAAAGGCGCGAATGAGTTTCATAACATTAGTGTAGATTAGTGTTCATTCGTGGTTCCCTTAAGTATCCGACTGCTTGGAAATCGAGCGTCCCCAGAGTGTCTCGAATATGAAACTCAAAGCCTGTCACTGCTGTGGACAGATTCATCGCGTGCCGGTGTTGGTCGAGCGCCAAATAGCTGCTTGTACGCGGTGTGGTTCGGGTATCGATCAATTGTGCGCGAAGTCTGCCAGCCGAACCGCCGCCGCGGCAACGGCAGCCTTCGTGCTGTTTTGGCCAGCGATCTTGCTACCAATCTTGCAGATCGAAAAGCTAGGCCATCGTCGCGAGTCGAGTTTGCTGGTGGGAACGATTGAATTGTTGCGAGAAGGCGACTGGTTTGTTGGCATTGTCGTACTTCTGTTTTCAATCGTGTTTCCATTGGTGAAGATCGTTTTGCTCTTGGAGCTTAGTTTGTTGGGCGTGATGCAGCGTCAGCACAAAGCTTGGACGTATCGAGTGATGGAGTTTGCCGGCAAGTGGAGCATGATGGACGTGATGCTGCTTGCATTCATGGTGATGCTGGTTAAGTTGGGGAGTCTTGTAGAGTTTCATTTTGGCCCAGCCGTGTGGGCATTTGTGTTTTGCGTCGCCATGAGCATGTTGGCGTCGATCTGTTTCGATCCGCACACCATTTGGGATGACGACTGTGCCTGAATCCAACAAGCCAGCCCCAGAAGACTATGGCAACGAGTATCCCGTGGCGGAAGTGCGTGAGGCGCCATCACCTGCGAAAACTGCGGGGCTGTTAGTTTCTAAGATGTGGATTGCTACGCTGGTATGTGCGATTTTGGCGGGTGGGCTGGTGTGGTTTCAGGTTCGTGGCGAAGGGCCGATGATCGATGTCCATTTTTCGCAAGGCCACGGATTGCACCCCGGCGATCCGGTACGTTTTCGGGGCATCGACGTTGGCGAGGTACGAGAAATACTCTTAAACGAAACGCTCGATAGCGTAGTCGTGCGAATTCAGTTTACTGCCGCCGCCGCCTCGCTGGCGCGCGAAGGATCACGATTTTGGATTGAGCGCCCCGATATTAGCGTCGGCCAGGTACGCGGCCTCGATACATTGGTTGGAGGACAATACGTGGGCGTGGTTCCCGGACCAACGGATGCCCCGCCGAGCAATTTGTTTTATGGTTTGGAAACAGCCTCAGCCCCGGCAGAGAACATTGCCGACGGATTGGAGGTCGTGCTAGAGGGCAAGAAACGCTATGGCTTGCAGAGTGGATCACCGATCAGTTATCGGGGTGTCGTTGTAGGTCAAATTCTATCGGTGGGGCTAACGAACGATGCCGCAACCGTCGAAGCACGGGCACTAATCTCACCCAACTATCGTGAACTAATTCGCGAAAACACTCGCTTCTGGAGCACGAGCGGATTGGATGTGAAGATCGGCTTGGGTGGAATCGAACTCGATGCCGAGACCTTGGCCACGATTGCAGCCGGTGGGGTTTCGTTTGCGACGCCCAATAGCCCCGGCAATCTTGCCGCGACGGGTCATCGCTTCGAATTGTTCAATTCGCCCCGCGATGAATGGATCAATTGGCAACCGCGAATTGCCATCGGTACGGCAACGCTGCCGACCGGATCTTCCACGCCGCGATCCTTGTTAGGCTACCGCCGTCAACAGGGAGCTCTCGGTGCTTTAGGGGCGGGACGTCAGCGTGGTTGGTTGTTGCCCCTGGATGATGGGCGGTTACTGGGCCCAGCCAACATGTTGGTAATCGACGAAGGCGATGAGGAAGAGTACAGCTTAGAGGTTTCTGGCAAAGAGAATTCTCTTCCCCTAAGTGGTACAAATGCCTTAGGAGCGCTGGCTACTTGCCGTCAACCGAGCGAGCTCGACGCAAAAATCGTGAGTTGGCCCGTGACGAAACTACGTTCAGCAAACGCTCCTGAAGAATTGATCGTCACTTGCGGTAGCGACGATATGACAATGCCCATTGCCGTGGAGCGCCTAACGATGCTTGAGAGTGCAGGAGTGCCTGCCTGGGGCGTCGACCCCGGCGTGCCATTGGACGACACTTGGCACGGAGCCAGCGTAGTGGCCGCGAGCGACGGCAACGTTATTGGCATTTTAATCCGTAGTGACGATCGCTCGTTGATCGTTCCGCTGACAAAAAAACTAGTCGAGTAGGATGAATACCCCCGCTACAAATCAAAGCTAAACGTCCGGCTCAAATAGCGGTACAGTCGACTGGCGAGTGTGCGGGGGGCTGTTTTGATGCGGGCTTGGCCGGTCAGCCCATTGCGCATCAGCCCTAGCGAGTTGTCTAACGGAACGTCGGCCTGGTAGGAAGTGTCGAGTGGACGAATCACGCCATCGGGATCTGCCTGGGCCGGCACCGGCCCGCCGGAAGTGCTGGCCAACTGTTGCGAGACGCCCTCGAGTTCGTCGGTGGCGATACGTTGAATCTTGCTGACAAATATGTGATAAGGAGATTCTTCAAACATGAGCCGCACCTCTTCGCCGCCATGCACCCAATCGAGATCGCGCTGATTGAGCACTAGCACGGCGTCCCAACGGTCGGGGTCGCCGATTTGGCAGAATAGATCGCGTTGGCCATCGGGTTGAAGTGTCGCACCTAAGTTTTTCTTGTGTAGCGGTGAGCCAGACCAACTCGCTAATTGCAGGCGCTCGTCGACCGACGATTCTCGAAACTTCGGCGGTGGAATAACAGTCCCAGCGATTGGGGCACGAAGTTCCAGCCGACCCATATCTTTGAGTTTTTGTTCTAACTGTTCGGTAATCGATTCGTATCGTTTCCGAGTGAGATCCATCTGCAAAGCCGCTTGCTCGTCACGAAACTGCACGTGCTTCAAGCTTTCCAACTGGGCTAATGCCCCGTTCTGCTCGCCCCGGAGGCGGGCGACGTCGATTTCCAAATCGATATTTTCCATTTTGGCCAGCAATTGACCAGCCTCCACTTGCTCGCCGGGTTCGACCAGCAATTCGTTAAGCACACCTTCCACCTCTACATAAACCGACGCAGCACCGCGAGGCTTCAATTCGAAGGGACAGATGACACTCGAGGGAAACGGAATCAGCAACAGACCACTGATCAGGCCGACCAGCACCAGTAGTGTGGCGTACACGCGAACCTTTTTCACTTTTCTTAAACTCCCAGGCACTTTCAAGAATTTGTACACTTTTTGTAGGGGCATAAAAACGAGCCCCCAAATGGAAACCATCGCGATCATTTGACCGAGTACTTTGAGGCCATACGGTTCGAAGATCTTGTTGAGGAAAAACAGAATCGACAGCAAGATAAACCAGCGGTAGAAGAATGCCGCAACCGTGTATAAAGCGAACAGACCTTGATTCCGCTTCGGCAGAAACGGATCTTCCTGTTCTTCTAGCCCTAAGCACCACTTGCGTAGCTTACGGGTGAGAATCGAGTTGGCCTTTTGTCGGAGGTTTGGAATCTCCAGGATGTCGCTCAGAATGTAGTAGCCATCGTAGCGCAGCAGCGGGTTGGCATTGAACAGGATGGTGCTGACCGAACTGACGAACATTACATTCAAACACAAGTAATTTAGGAAGCCTGGCTCACTGAACCACCAGATAAAGGTGCATACGGAGGCGATCACCACTTCGATATACATCCCAGCCGCACCGATAGCGGCCCGGTGCCAACGGTTTGGAAGCATCCAAGAATCAGAAACGTTGCAATACAGACAAGGGGTGAGGACCAGAAACATGACCCCCATCTCATGACATTCGCCGCCAAAGTGTTTACAGGGCAATCCATGGCCGAACTCATGGATGACCTTGGTGATGCCAAGGACCGCCGCAATGAGGAGCCAGTTTTGTGCGCTGAAAAAAGTTTGGAACGAAGGCAGCCGCGACTGAAAAACATCGAACTGTACGGCAACAAGGGTCGCCGCACTCAGACAGAGGATCAAACAACAAATGAGTGCGGGGGTGGTAAAGAACCAGCGAACCCATGGGTACATAGCGTTTAGGATATGTTCTGGGTCGAATCCGCGAAATCGGATCGCCAGCACGTTGCTAAACGAGCCAATCAATTCCTTCTTGCGGCGCTCGTCGTGCCGCTGCTTAAGTTGTACGCCTTGCCCCCGCGAGTCGGAGATGACCAGCCCGCTGCGATAGAGCATTCCCAGGAAGTTTTGCAATTCTTCCACGCGTATGGTCTGTGGAGGGAATTCCGCTTCGAACTGCTCGGCGATTTCTTCCAGACTGACATCGCCATCGAGCATCTGCAGAATGGCAAACTCTTCTTCTTCGAACCGGTAGTATTGCAGCCCGACCGGGTCTTTCACTACCCAATAGACACGACCCTGGTAGCGTTGCCGACGCGCTTTGAGATCTGGCCGCACACGAACGGCCAGCGTTCGCGATGAGCTAGAAACGATGCTGTCGGAGAGGGTCGGCATGCGTGGCTATTTCAGGTGAATTGTCATGCTGGCTCTCAGACCAGGTTGAATGAGCCAACTACCCGCTTCCTGCTTGTTCTTGATCTCGGCTAATACGATGTAGCTGCCGTCGGAACGAACAATCGGATCGACATACACAATTTTGCCTTCGATTCGTATCTCTCGACCGCGAGCACGTGCCACCTTGACGGTGACCGGTTTGCCTTGAAGCTCCACGCGATCGTAGTTGTCGGCATTTGCCGTTCCTTCCACGTGCAGTTCGTCAAATCTGGCCAGCTTCAAGATGGGATCACCTGGATTCACCCATTCCGAGCGGTGCCGGTAGGTGTCGACGACTTCTCCATCGAAAGCCGCCACGATGGTTCGCCAGTCGAGCGCCATCTTAGCAGCGTCTCGTTCGGCTGCTTTTGTCTTAGCCTCTAGCCCAGCCAGAACTTGATCTTTTTGTGCTTTCTCGATTTGTAGTGTGGAACGTCTTAAGTCGAGCTTCTTGCGGCGGATTTCAATCTCTGGCACAGCGCCTGGTTGTGTAATATTCGCCTTCTGATCTTGAATTAAATCCACTTTGGCGACTGCCTCGGCTGCCTGGGCATATCGGATCTCGATATCTTCTTCCGCTTTCTTGTTGGCTGAATCGAGGGCGTATTCGGTGATTTGTAATGTGGCTTTGGCCTCGCGGTCATCAATTCTGGCTAACAGATCTCCCTTATTCACCTTCGTGCCTTCAATGACTGGCATTTCGATCAGCACGCCCGCTTCCTGCGCTGGGATGCGAATCTCGTTCTCGCTCTTGAGCCGAATGAGACAGGGAGCCAGCACAGGATTGTCGCTGGTGGCTCCAGAACCGGGGCTCGTCGTTCCGTTCTGCGCAATCAAACAAACAACAAGCACTGCTTTAAATGAAATCATCTTGAATGTTCCTCGGGAGGGGCCCCTTAATTGTGCCGGCATGCCTATCTTTAGAAGCGGAACAAGATCCGCGACTGCACAAACTCGAACAGGTCGGAGAACCAAACGTAGCCTATGGCCCGTTTGCCGCAGAGGACTTTTGCTTTGACATCGGCACCAACCTTCAGCTCATTAGCCGGATCGGCCACAACTCGCTTCAATTCTTCCTGGTCAAACTTCACGACCATTTTCACAGTGTTGCCGTCTTCGCCATGAACCTCGGCATTCGTGTCGATTTTGTGAATTCGTCCCGTGAGGCGTTCGTCAGAATGGGTTTCGAGAATGAAGGAAACTTCCAGCATTGCATCGGGGTCGTCCGCCTGAATTGTTTTCAGTCGTTCGACGATATGTCCCATCTTGGCTTCAGGAACCTGAATCTCAAGCTCCCAATCGCTGGAGGGATCGGCAATTTCCATTAGCCTTTGACCCTTGCTGACGCGGCGATTCTCGATCAACTCACGCAGTTTCCAGGTCACTAAACGGCCGTCGATAGGACTGGTCGTCCGCAGCATTTCTTTCTTGGTGTCTAGCAAAGCAAGTTGCTTCTCAAGCGCAAGCCGGGATTCGTGGCGTTGGGTGATCTGCCCGGTAAGTCGTTCCATCTCTGCTGGGTCGGCTTCGATTGGATCCAGCAGTTTGCGTTGTTGCTCTAAGGAAGAGAGCTCTTCGATGGTTTCTGCCAGACGTCCTTGCAGTTGGATTGCCTGCTCCTGCAGTTCAATGCTCGACTGCACCGTGAGCAATTGTCCTTGGCTCACCAAATCGCCGTGATCGACATGAACTTCTTCCACCATACCGTCGATCGTGGCAAAAATATCTCGACGCACTTCGGGCAACATTTTGCCTTCGGCAACCACGGTGAATTCGTAAGGCACATAGCACAGGGCACTGATAACGCCGATTAGTGCCGCCAGGCCGAGAATCGTCTTGGGCAGATTGCGGGCGGTAACGAGCACACTTGTTTTGCCCAGCAATCGCCAAAGAGGCATCAGGAATAAGCTTTCATGTTCCTGCGCGTTGGTAAGCGAGGTAGAGCTATGTCGCCGCACCACGTCGATACGTTGTAACATTCCTTCAGGCTGGCGACTATCAACGAGTTGTTCAATGATGATCGTGCCGAGAATGTTTTCACGCTTCTTTTTCTTGGGCTCGCCTGGCTTGTCCTCTTCGTCGCTTGGCTCGCGAAGGGGCAGGACAGCAATTTGCTTGGTGTGCGATTCGTCGACGTAAGCGTTCACCGCTTTTTCAACTTGCGGGGCCAAGTCGGAAGTATCTCCGGTAAACCACAGGTCTTCGCCCGATTTGGAAACAACCGTGGCCAATTTGCGGAGCATCCGCACAACATTGGATCGTTTGTCGAACGTATCTTGCCCGCTGATGGCGGCAATCTGATATTTGCTGCCCTTTTTCAAGGCGACGGTTACTCGATCGCAGCCCACCAAGCGCCGCCCTTCGTTGGCAATCGTGTAGGCAGTCTCGCGGGAATTCAGCGATTCGTGCACCAGCGCCGTAAAGGCTTCAAGCTGCTCCCATAAAGATTGCTTCGTGGCGAAGTGCCGTAGTCGTCGGGTCTTGACGTACTCGCCTGCAAGTTCGCAGATTTGATTGAGAAAGCGGAGATAACCGCGCTGTGTGGTCGGTCGGGCGCCGGTGCGCTGAAACACCTCAACCACTCCGTCAACGCCTCGGTCGCTCTTGATGGGGGCTAGCACCAATAGGTAGTCGGTCGGATTTGCTGCAGCATTTTCGTCGCCGTCCGCAGCGGCGCCTGTTCCCGAGTGGGGCTGCACGAGCGTCGGCTCGCCTTTTTCGATGACCTGCTGCAGCAATCGACCATGCTGGATTTGCGCTTCTTCGCTCTCGGCCAAACCGGTTTGTCGCAGGTTGACTTGGTATTCCAGCTTGAGTGGCGCGCCTTCTTCTTGGATCCACACCACGCCGCCAATTGCTGCTAAAGCGGAAATCGATTTGTCCATCAGAGCCGCATAGAATTCGGCGGGTTCGATCTCCGAGCGGGAAAGCTCGACGACCTCTTGGACGAGCCCTTGGATTTCGTGCTTTGCACGTTGGACGGCGTCTTCGTCAACCGAGCCAGACGGTGGTTGAGCCGAGCCTTGCGAAGGATTGGAGTGGGGAGAAGTGCTCACTGAGAATAAATCGCTATAAAACGTGCCTACAGAGCCAAAAAACAGACCATTATGCAAGCAGTTTGCGAGTGATAGGGGAGTGGGCTAGATAGCCCGCCACAGAAGTCACTTGGCTGCTTTGCCCCCTATCATACATTGTCGCCCGCAAACGAGTTACGTCAAACGGGGGAGCGGGTGCTAGCGGGTGTATTCGCACATTTGCGGGGCTCGGCAATCGCGATAACTGGCAAATTAGGCTGAAATTGAAGCTTCCGGCAAGACTCTTAGAACAACGGTGGAGAAGTGGGGGTATCGGCGGTGATTTTGGTTTCAGGCCTTAAAACTGCTGGATTTCTCCACGAGGCTGGATGTAAACTCTCGACGCAAGTACTGCCGCGTGCTATGCTTGCGAGTTGACATTGGCCGGAATGGCCCGAATAGTTGTCTGTTAGTTCTACTTGAAGCATCTCTCATTGAGGAGTTTATGGCAAAGCAAAAAGAAGAGGCACTCGAGGTCGAGGGTGTTGTAACCCAGGCCCTAGCCAATACGCGTTTCCGCGTTGAAATCGAAGGCGGACATATCGTCCAGGCCCATGTGGCAGGAAGAATGCGCAAGCACTTCATCCGTATCGTTCCCGGTGACAAGGTACGGGTGGAACTGTCCCCCTACGACCTGACCAAGGGACGTATCACCTATCGAGAACGATAAGCCCGTTCTGCCAGTTAGCCCCCCCAAATTGTGTGAATCTACGGAGCGATTTGTAGATTGTGCACGTGTTTCGTTTGGGTTTCTCGACTATTTTCTGTCCAACGCTGCCAATAATCTCGTACGTGGTGGCGAATAGCGTTATAACTGGCGGTCTGCTGCATTTCCCAGGTGGGTTATTTCCTGCCTAAGTAGGGAACTCCAGCAACCAGACATGCGTACTAGTACCAGCGGACCCTTTGCGCTGCGTGTAGCGGTGCGCACCCGCCCCTCGCAATGAAACTCACCCAAACAGTTTTGTGAGCCAATATCTCGTACCACCTACGAGACGCGAATTACCAATTTCTTAACAGAGGAGAAATCGTTGTGATCAATCTCAAACGTTCTCGTTGGTTAACCCTGGCGTCGCTTTGCGTCGCTATGGTTCTGGGGACTTCCATTGGGCCTATGGCTTTTGCGCAAGACGCAGTGCTATTGGAAGAACCCGACTCCGCACAGGCAGCGACTGGCGAAATGAAACCGCTGGCCGTTATTGCGCTCTCGGGGTACGACGCCTTGATCGAAGACATCAACTTCGCAGGCAGCCTGGCCGGCCAGCCACAGTTGGGCGCAATGATCGAGCCAATGATCATGGGCTACGTTCAGGGCTTAGATAAAACCAAGCCGATTGGTGTTATCGTGCAGTCCGATGGCGCGGAGTTCAACGGAGCAGCTTGTCTGCCAGTGACGGACCTTCAAAAGTTACTCCAACCATTGCAGTTGTTTGGGTTCACCACCGAAGATGTCGGAAACGGCATTACGCGGGTCGAAACTCCCCAACAACCGGTATTCCTGAAAGAGAAGAACGGCTGGGCTTTTGTTTCACCCATGCAACAAATGTTGGAATCGATTCCGGACGATCCCTCGGAGCTGCTGTCGGAGATTACAGGCGACTACGATTTGGGTGCCAAGGTCGATATCCAAAATATTCCTCAGCCGTACCGGGAGAGTGCAGTCGATGCTCTCGAGCAAGGTATGCAAGCTGGGTTGCGAAAGCTTGAGGACGAAACAGACGAGCAGTACGAAGCACGCAAAGAAGTCACTGCGATGCAAATCGAGCAGCTCAAGCAGCTTATTAACGATATCGATCAGCTAACCATTGGCTTGTCCTTGGACGGGAGTGAGCAACGTGCATTTCTTGACTTTGTCTATACAGCGGTAGAAGGCTCTAAGCTTGCCGAGCAAGTGGCCATGTACGGCGATTCAAAGACAAATTTTGCAGGTTTCTACCAACCCGAAGCCGCAGCTACGATGACGATTACCTCCAAAATGACGGAGGCCGATATTGCCCAGATTGAGCAAATGTTTGGTGCCATTCGTAAGCAGGTAAAGGCAGCCGTTGATAAAGAAGCCGAGCTGAAGACGGAAGAGGCGAAGCAAACCGTCCAAAGTGCCATGGACGATTTCTTGGATGCCGCACAGGCAACTTTGCAGACGGGTATGCTAGATGGCGGGATGGTGCTGAATCTGGCACCAAGCTCGCTCACATTTGTCGCTGGTGGATTTATTGGCGAGCCAACCAAAGTCTTGAGTGGACTCAAGAAGATCGAGGAAGTCGCCGAAAAGGATGAGGATTTTCCTGGCATCCAATGGGACGCTGCCAATCATGGCGACGTCAACTTTCATACGATGCAAGTCCCGCTTCCTGACGATGAGGAAGAGGCTCGCCAGCTTTTTGGCGAAACAATGGACGTAGCCGTCGGAATCGGCAAACAGTCTGTCTATTTTGCTCTGGGGCGTGAATGCCTCGATACGGCAAAGTCGGTCATCGACACTTCACTTGCCAATCCAGGCAAAGCGGTGCCACCCATGGAATTCACGATTTCGCTGCAGCAAATCATGAACATGGCCGTTGAATTCGTCGAAGGTGATGAGAAAGCCATGGTCGAGGGAATCGCCACCATGCTCTCCGAGGAATCGGCTGGCCGAGATCATATTCGGATCGTCGCTAAGTCAATACCGGGTGGAATCCTCACTCGCTTCGAAGCGGAAGAGGGTGTGCTGCGTGCCATCGGTATGGCGGCCATGCAGGCACAGGCTCAGGCCGCCGGCGCTGGCCGAGGCTTCTAGCCAATCCCTGAAGCTTGGAATTTGTTGAACTCACGCGGGCACCGGTCGCTGTAAGATCGGTGCCCGCTTTGTTATACTGACGGAATCAACAGTTCAGAGCTGAGAGCCCAGAGTCGAGAGAACCTACATGGCAATGCATACTGAGAGATTTCCCACCATCGTCAGCGAGATAGCTGGCCATTCGATTGGCGATTTGGCCAGCAAGTTTGGCACGCCCGTCTACGTGTACGACGCTGCCACCATCGTTGAGCGGATCAATGATCTATCTGAATTCGACACGATTCGATACGCCCAGAAGGCAAGTTCGAATCTGGCTATTCTGGACCTGATGCGGCGACACAACGTTGTGGTCGATGCGGTGAGCGCAGGCGAAGTTCGCCGAGCCTTGGCAGCAGGATACGAGAGTGGCAAGACGGATCCTCCAGAAATCGTCTACACGGCCGACATTTTCGATCACGAAGCGCTAGATTTGGTTGTAGAGCATAAGCTGCCCGTCAACTGCGGTTCGCCCGATATGATCAATCAATTGGGCGAACGGGCGCCGGGGAGTGAAATCACGTTGCGGATTAACCCCGGCTTCGGTCACGGCCACAGCCAGAAAACGAACACGGGGGGCGAAGGATCGAAGCACGGCATCTGGCACGCTGATGTCGATGATTGCATTGCTCGAGCCGCAAAATACGATATCTCGATCACCGGCATGCACATGCATATTGGCTCGGGCACCGACATGGAGCATCTGAGCCAAGTCTGCGGAGCGATGGAAAAAATAGCTGCGCAGGTGGGCTCCTCGGTCACTTCGATTAGCGCCGGCGGTGGGGTGCCGACTCCGTATCGTAATGAAGACGAGCCGGTTGACCTTTCAGGCTATTACCAACTATGGGATAGCACACGACAGAAACTGGCTGAAAAATTTGGCCATCCGGTGAGCTTGGAGATCGAGCCCGGTCGTTACCTGGCCGCTGAGTGCGGTAGTTTGATTGCGGAGATTCGTGCAATCAAGCAGATGGGGTCCAAACTGTATTATCTGGTCGATGCGGGATTCAACAATTTGGCGAGGCCGATCCTGTATGGTGCTTACCATCCCATGGCAATCTGCTACGCGGCAGGGGAAAGAGAGCCGGGTCGTCCCCAACCCAGGGATATCGAAGTCGTGGTAGGTGGGCCGTTATGCGAGTCGGGCGATATTTTTACGCAGGACGAGGGCGGATTCGTTAGTAGTCGGCCACTTCCCGAAGCTGCCGTGGGAGATTTTCTGGTAATCGGTTGCGCGGGTGCTTACGGCGCAGTGATGGGTAGCAATTACAACAGCAAGCCGCTTGCCGCGGAGATACTGATTGAAAATGGCAAGGCAAACGTAGTGCGTGAGCGGCAAACCTTTGAAGACATCGTTCGCGGCGAAGTTATCCCCAAGAGCTAAGTCACTAACCATGAGTAAGACTTCCCTTGTGTTGACAGTTCTCGGTCAAGATCGGCCAGGATTGGTGGGTTCGCTATCCGAATTGGTCGCCGAGCACGGTGGCAACTGGATTGAAAGCCGCATGGCGCACCTGGCAGGACAGTTTGCCGGCATTCTGCGCGTGGAGGTCGATGCCGACGGTGCCAAATCGCTCACTGCTGCTATCAAGGGACTAACCGACTCAGGCTTGCAGTCGGTTGTGCTGCCCGACAGTGCGGAAGGGGAGCAGTCATCTAGCCCCTTAGTGCATTTGTCACTCGTTGGCCAAGATCGTGCAGGAATTGTGAGAGAAGTGAGCCAAGTACTGGCAGCCCAGGGTGTGAATGTGGAAGAACTCAACACCGAGTGCACAAACGCCCCCAACTCGGGGCAGCCTCTGTTCCGCGCCAATGCCTTACTTCGCCTGCCGGCAAACGTCACGGCCAATTCGCTCCGCACAGCGCTCGAACGAGTAGCGGGTGATCTGATGGTCGACATTACGATTGAGTAGCGTGTGATCCGAGTCCTACCCTTGTTGCCACTCTTTCAGCCAGGGAACATCCACGGCCAGCATCAGCACGTTCATCAGTAGGCAATCGCGGATAGTGATCAAGAGTCCTGCTTCGATGACGAAGAACACAATCCATGTGTTTCGCCAACCGAGACGGCGAGCGGCGTAGAATCCTGCCAGGCAGCAACCGATATCGCCAAGGCTGTTGAAAATCGAATCGCCCGAATAACCAAGGGCCGCAGTGGCTTGACGATAGCGGTCGATGATTAGCGGCGTGTTTTCAAGAATTTCCCAGCCACACTCGATGGTAATTGCTAGCCAGCGTTGCCAAGGCAATTTGAGCTTCTTACCTGCCCAACCAACAAGCCAGAAGAGCACCAGCCCATGCTGGAAATGCGTGAAGCTATAGGGGTCGACAAAGTGTTGAGAAGTATGGGAACTATTGGCGTCGCCGATCCAAATCTGGGAGTTGCCGCATTCACACCACCAGCCTCGTCCCAGCCAATGCAGAACGGCTACAGTACCAGCAACTGTTGCCAGCAGGGCGTAAGTGGAGAGATTGCGAGTGGAGAGCCACTTGGCCATGATCGAGTCCGCACTGAGAGTCCCGCAACGACTAATAAATTGGCCAGCAATGCCACCACTGGCAGATAGTTTAGACGAGTCCTCTATTCAGTGAAACGCGGGCTGGACTGGCCCATTTAGTGAGAATTCCGCCCAAGCCCCAGTTGGCCGCAAGCCGATAGTAAGGTAAGATTGTGATAGATTTCACAATGTCCCAGCGATCTATCAGATCGCGGCTATTGTTCCGCAAAACTCGCGCCTGGCGCCTGAAGACTCGCAACTAGATATGGCTAAACAAGGTCCAAGAAAGAAGGTCCCCAAGGAGTTGGCAATCATCAATGCCGATAACTGCACGGGCTGCGAATCGTGTTTGGAGGTCTGCCCGGTCGATTGTATCGAGCTGAAGAAAACCGATCGCGGGATCATCAAGGGTACACAGCAATGGTGCGAGATCGATCTCGAGCGGTGTGTCGGATGCGAAGTGTGCGTGCACATCCCCGGTAAGAAATCGAATCCCTACGAACTCTTGGTCTGTCCCTGGGATGCCATCGAAATGGTGCCAACCGAAAAGGCGGCCGTGGTGATGGCCCAAGTGGGTGGCCCGCCCGAGTATATCCAGGAAAACTGGGATCGACTCGTCGGCACCGCACAAAAGCTGGCCGAGCTTCGCGCGTCAAATTAATTTCCTCACACATTCTGTGACTCTAAAAAGTCGCAAGATTTCAGTGCGAAGTAGCATCGCATTGAGATTTCTGTGAGATTCATTAACATGAGCAGGCGCGATCGGTCTGACATCAACAATCTCACATCTCACATCAAACATCCCCCATGCTCAAGTCAGGGAAGATCCACCAAGGCGATTGCCTGAAGCTGATGCACAAGATCGACGACGAAAGTGTCGACCTGGTGTTTGCCGATCCGCCGTTTAATATTGGCTTCGAGTACGACCAGTACGACGATCGCCAGGACGACGAGAAATACATCGCCTGGTGTAGCGATTGGATTAGTGAGGTACATCGGGTACTAAAGCCAAGTGGTACGTTTTGGCTTGCGATTGGCGATGAGTATGCGGCGGAGCTAAAAGTCGCGGCCCAGCGGGAAGTCGGATTCTCTACACGGAGCTGGGTCGTGTGGTACTACACGTTTGGCGTGAACTGCAAGAAGAAGTTCAGCCGGTCGCACGCACATCTGTTTCATTTTGTGAAAGACGAAAAGCAGTTCACTTTCAACGCCGACGACAAAGCAATCCGCGTCCCTTCGGCTCGGGCGCTGGTCTATGGCGACAAGCGAGCCAACCCGGCAGGGCGATTGCCGGACGACACCTGGATCTTGCGTCCGCAAGATTTTCAGAGCGATGCCTATGGTTTCGATCCGGAGCAAGACACCTGGTATTTTTCTCGCGTAGCGGGCACGTTCAAAGAACGGCAAGGCTTCCACGGTTGTCAAATGCCCGAGCAACTGCTGGGGCGGATTATCCGTGCGAGCTCGAACCAGGGCGAGTTGGTTCTCGATCCCTTTGCCGGTAGCGGCACAACACTCGCGGTGGCTAAGAAACTAGGCCGCGAATTTCTGGGTTGCGAACTCTCCGACGACTACGTGAAGTACGCCACCGATCGACTAAAGTCGGTGCGTCAGGGCGACGATCTCGACGGCCCCGCCGATCCCGTGGCCAGTGCGCCCAGCACAGCCAACGGCACAACCCTGGAATCGCGCCAGCGAAAGAAACCGAAGTCGCTACTCTAACGCCGAGCCTTTCGCAAAGCCTTAAGGCGTAAGCAACAGGTGTGGCTACAATTGCTGGAAAGTCTACTCATCTCCCGAGGGACCATACATCCCCGGCACGGGGACGTCGTTCATCCGCAGATACACACACAGTATCGCACGATGATGGATGGTGTGGTTGAGAATGAAGGTTCGGACAGTCACGCCACGTGGCACCTCGATCAATGTCTTGCCATTGTCTTTCAGCGACCACATTTCGTTCACGGATTCTTCAGTTGCAGATTCAATCGTGCGCCGCGCGTCGGCCACGCCCTTGTCGAACAGGGCGAGTATTTCTTCGCGAGACTCAAGCGTCGGTGAATGATAGGCCTCGGTCCCTTCCAGGCCGATATCCCACTCCGGAGCGGCAAAGGTTCCCTCGACCCAGTTCACAATCTCTGCCAAATGGTTGGCGTTCCAGCCGATCGTGTTCGACTTTTCATGCGGCTTCCAATCGAGCTTGTCGTTCGGCACCGCCTCAAGCACCTTGCGGGTATTGGCCATCTCTTGCTCGAACTCAGGCAGAATCGAATCAGCGTAACTCATCGTGAGTCTCCTGCGGGGAAGAAGTGTTTTGGGTATGTCGCACGAAGGTGATCAAATGTATAGTAATATAGTGTGCGAATCAAGTTGGTTTGGGAGAAAAGTTGTCGGTCGTGTTTATCGCGTCTCGCAGAGGCGCTAAGGCGCAGTGGGATCTCGCCGCGGAGCTCTTTTGAATCGCAAATTGAGAAAGTAAGAATCAGAATGCTTTAGAGTAGGTAGGGTGTGCCAAAGCGGAGCGGCGGCACACCAAATAGGTTGATGTAGATCAGTAGAACTAGCCAAAGCATTGCGGCAGCCCATCAATTCTCAGGGCATTGCATCTTCTCCATCGATGGGCCTGTCGCCACCACCCTACGACAGTGTCCATTCTGTCCGTGTCTTATCGGCCAGCACGCATTTCATCCGGTTCATCCTGCCAATCCAGTCATCTCGCCTCGGCGAGTCGCCGAGGCAACCTGTCTCAATCTTCTCCGTGCCCTCCGTGTCTCCGTATTCAATAAAAAAACCCCGCCACGTGGAACGTAGCGGGGTAGTAAAAACCCTTTGACGGGGGCTATCGTCGGGGGCTGTCGTTAGTCGAGGAAGCCGGACAGTTCCTGGCTGCGGCTGGGTTGCTGCAGTTTGCGGACCGCTTTGGCTTCGATTTGGCGGATACGTTCGCGGGTCACTTTGAAAATGTGGCCCACTTCTTCCAGCGTGTAGCTGTAACCGTCGCCCAAGCCGTAACGCAGTTTGATGATCTCGCGTTCGCGATAGCTGAGCGTCTTGAGCACCTGGGTGATCCGCGTGCGAAGCATTTCCTGAGCGGCGCCGATGGCCGGGCTTTCGGCTCCCGAGTCGGGGAGCAAGTCGCCAAAGTGGCTATCTTCGCTGTTGCCCACAGGGCGGTCGAGGCTGATGGGGTAGCGGCTCATGGCGAGTACGCGACGCGCTTCGTCCACCGAGCAACCTGCAGCGCGAGCCGTTTCTTCGATCGTGGGCTCACGTCCCAGGCGTTGGAGCAAGGCCCGCGACACGTTGCGTACGCGGCTCATCGTTTCGACCATGTGCACGGGGATACGAATCGTACGGCTTTGGTCAGCCACGGCCCGGGTGATCGCCTGACGAATCCACCAGGTGGCATACGTACAGAACTTGAAACCGCGACGGTACTCAAACTTGTCGACAGCTCGCATCAAGCCGGCATTGCCTTCTTGAATGAGATCGAGGAAGCTGAGGCCCCGGTTGCGGTACTTCTTAGCAATCGAAACGACCAATCGCAAGTTACCCTCGGAAAGACCACGCTTAGCACGTTGGTAACGCGAGTAGATCCGCTTGAGGTCGCTCACGCGTTGCCGCAAGCTGGTGGGCGACTCTTGCGTCATCCGCAGAATGTTGCGGTACTCGATCAGCAGCGGCTTGCGTTGCTCGAGCGACGCCCGATCCTTTTTCATCTTCTTGAGCTGTTGCTGCAGCTCGTCGACCCGTTCGCTGAAGTCTTCCAGGGCAGGAATCATGGGTTCGATGCGTTGGGTACGCAAACCTAGCTCTTCGATGAGCATGACTGCACGACGGCGGCGATTAGCCAACCGAGCCCAGGCATGCCGACGAGCGGCAGGCTTCTCGCTCTTGCTGGTGGCAATGCGGTAATCTTCTTCGTTGCGTTGTAGCAAGACTTCCAGAGTACGCAGATTGTGCGGCAAGCGGCCCAAAATCTGCTCTTTTTCCAGCCGATCGGTTACCGAAACCTGCACGGTACGATCGAAAGGCAGTTCGCCCCGATGCACCCGGTTCAGCACTTTGTATGCGGCGCGGATGACGAAGTCGCAGGCTAGCAGCCGGCGACGAAACGCGGTACGAGTGGTTTCGATTCGACGGGCCAGATTGATTTCTTCCTGCCGCGTGAGCAGGGGGATCTCACCCATCTGTGTGAGATACATTCTCACGGGGTCATCGGACCAGCTCTCGGATTCCATCGATTCGCCGTCGATTTCCAGCGAGGTATCGACATCGTCCTTCGAATCGTTCCCGATTTCTAGCGCGATATTTTCTTCGTTATCGCTGTCATCGCTATTGGAGCGACTCTTGGTGGTAAGTTGCGACTCGACCTCAGCAACGGAATCTTCGTCAATATCGTGATCAATTAGTGTGTCGTACAAAGTCAACACTCCTCAGTTTCAATAGTATGTCCAAATCTGAATTTGCCCGGCGGCGCCCATCATTGGGGCTGCCACATTTTTTCTTCGACCCTCTATTTCTTAAAGCTGGCTTCTATTCATTAAGTGGGGTAAATAACGGGCCCTTGAGGCACCGGTTTCTTTTATCGCAAATGACTATTGAGTCGTACTGGGCAATAAGCTGAATGGGTAAGTCAGGTTTTGCCAGCAGGGAGTATTCGTAGACGATAAAAGCGGCCTGGCGGTTGATCCATTGGAACCGCAGGAAGAGCAGTTACATCCCCTCTAATTTATTAGGCCCCTCACTTAAAATAAGTACAAAGACAACTAACTCTAACACCAAGTCTGCGGTTGGTTTAACAACACTTAGATTTGGTAGAAGATTACACTTACGCAGAAAACAACATGGGATGTTTTCTCTTTACTAAGGCACACAACCATCAAGCGACTGGCTGGACGAAACGGGAGTCGGGCGCGCACGCCGCTGACTCGAACCAACTTTCTGCCCAAACGTTCGATGGCAATCTGCATAAAGCTTCGTTTTGGATCCTGCGAACACGTTCTACGTGGGTACGCAGCGAATAACTAAACGGAGCAACAAATCCTCTGAATTTGGAATAAATCCGAACCAGGACAGGAGAGATCCACACGCACCTGCCCAGACAAAAATTCTCGGATCCCAGACTTTACTGTGCGTCAGCAATAGGTGCCGTAAGGCGAGGGCCACTTCGTCTTAACCTTCCCGAAGTACTCCAAGAAATGGAAAGGTCGATGGGGAGCGAAGTTGTGCCGCGTGTGGGTTGCTTGAATCTGACGGGATACAGTATTTGAGAGGGGGGAGAATCTAGCCAACTACAGCCTCTTAATTTTACCTGGACAAAATGGCCGGTCCAGATGCAAAGGCTAGAAAATGCTTGATTTCAGGCCCAGAAGGCTTGACAATCGCACGAATCAACGTCTAGGCAATCTATGGGGATTGTGTGTATCCCAAGTAACAACTAGGAGTTACGTGCAGACCGGAATAGAGGGCCAGCAAATAGGTAGTCAAATTGCTAGCCTACGCGAGAATTTGGCCAAATTCAGCTGGGGCAACAGGTGTCCAGCGGGAGCCGATGCGTCCCCGGGTAGCCAAGTGACGGACTGAGAGCGATTCTTTGTCAACGACCACCAACAGGCGGCGGAGCATCTTGCTACCGACAGCGATATAGACATTTTCCGTTTCGGCGATCTTCCACCGTCCCCAGCTCTCCAGACCCTTGTGTTCACTAAGGATCCATACCAGTCGCGGATCGTTCTTGGCCGTGGGAACAACGCCCCGACAACCGGCACATACGCCTACGTCGAGTGCACTTTGACTTACCTCTTCGCCACAACTGCTACAAGCTCGGAAATTTTCCTCTAAAGCTGGTCGACCGCTCACAGGGCAACGTCGCGTGAATTCTTCCAGTACACGCTTGCCGGTGACTGAGCACTCGACGAGGTCCTGTCTCAAAACCTTTCTGCCCGAGTACTCGCACTGCGTGATTTCACTCAGCGCATCGATATGGCCCTCATCGGTCGCGGCCAGATGGAAGCTACTCGCGCCCGAGCGGCTCGAGACATAGGGCGGAGCTTGAATCAGCTTTGCCCAGCCTGAAAAAGGCAGCTCAACAGTCGTTTCGTCAATCGTAAACTGAAGCTTGCCACTGGCATGTTTAATCCAAACCAGCGCGGTCACCAGTGGATCGGTGACGCGGGCGCTAGGATCCCTGTCACTGCAGCTTTGGACAGCAATCCGCTCTCCGGCCGAAAGCAAGGCGCCTAAGGCTGCTTCATCTATGCGAGGGGGCAAGTGGAGGACAGGCTCAACTTGCAGGAGGCCTAGTTCCTCAGCCTGCTCGGATGATACCGAGGTTCCATCGTGAGCCACGAAAATATGGCAGACGCAAGGATTGCCTGATTCGTCAGTATTGGCATAAGTAAGTCGCAAGAATGGCAGATCATCCAACTGACAGCCACCAAGATGAACCTGTCCACCGTCCACTTGGTAGGCTTCAAACAGTCGGGCCACAACGTCGTTGACTGACGTGGGTTGATCGAATGGGCAAAGGCTAACAGCGGGTTTCAAATCGCGGAGTTTATTCAACAGCCAACTTGCGAATCGTCCGTCGAGTGCAATTGGCTCGGACGTGGCCGTTTCGGCACCTGGGTTGAGGGCCAGCGTGATTCGCTCTTTGCCGTCAAAAAATTTGCGGTCCGATTCGTCGAGAACTACGGTCGCACGATCTGCAGTTTCTTCCCAGGAGAGCTTCAATTGAGCGAGCCCCCAGCGCACGAAGTCGACCAGGCTATCTTGATGCTCCGACCTAGGAACCAGGAGATCAGCGGATGTAGAGGAAGTTGCGCTCACCAGTATTCACTTGCCGAAGCAAGACATTTCTATGTTTTCTAGGATAACGGCCTGGGCCGTGCAGAAATCCGCCACCAACTGGCGCGACTTCAATTCTCCCCTGGACAAAGCTTCTTGCGAAGACCTATCTAAGGCAGCTTCCTAAGAACATAGACCACATCCTCGGTTTCGGGGCCGATTTCAACGGGTCGACCAACGTCGTAACTGAAATCGTAGACTGCAGTTACCTCAAAATCGGTAATACCCTTCAGTAAACCGTCCATTTGCTCGGCCGTATAGGTGCGGAAAGTGACCTGATCCTCGATTCGGTATTGTTTAGTGGGCGTATAGACGTCGAAACTCATCCCCACGGTTTCGCGTCGCGTACGAAGATTGCAGTCGTTGACCCACAGCCGAGAGCACACCGCCAGGTTGCCACGGCGGGCCGACCAGCTCTCTTCTTGCATCGGTTCGACCGCGGTTGGCGTCAGATGGATGCCCAACACGTAGATGCCGCCCGGCTTGAGCACAGCCGCCATACACTCCAAATGGGCCTGGGCCTCGGCCTCGGTTTGTAGGTGGCGGAAGCTGTTGATGGTGTTGAATGCCGCATCGACTTTTTTCTTGAGCTGAAAGTCGGCCATGTCGCCGACGAAAGTGGAAGGCGGAAAGCCTTGGCGTTCGAGGCGAGCGTTGCAGAACTCAATCGCTGCCTGGTTGAGGTCGAGCCCCCCCACTTCGTATCCCGCTTCTGCGAGTTTCACGAGGAGCCGCCCCGTGCCGCAAGCCGGTTCGAACACACGCCGCACCACCGGCCCGGCATGCATTTCGAAACAGTCTTCGAGAAATTCGAATTCCGCTTTCCAGTCGGAGCCGTATACCAAGTCGTAATACTTGGGGTAGTCGTAGAGATTGCCTTGGATGGTGGTGAGCATGTCAAATACTATGGCAGGGCAGCAGGGCGATGCCAAGGGATGAAACGCAGAGGGCGCGGAACGGCGGAGGCACGCGGAGTGGCTGCAGATACTCTATCAAAGAACGGAAAAGTCCCCTTCGAATCCGCTCGGCCAGATTACTTTCAGTTCTTCCTCGTCCATGAAGCCATAGGCAATCGTAACCTTCTCTTCGAGCTGAGTTCTGTTGAGCTCATTCATTGAGAGACGAAAAGCATCTTCCCATCGATGGTACGGGATTTCGTAGATGAAAAGATTCGTCTTCCCCATGCCCGAGTCTGTCCCATCAAAGACTCCACAATCGTTTTCTTGAAAGACAACCTCAAGAGACTCGGCGAGCTGATCGCGAAGCGACATTTCCTCATCTTCCCCAAAGTAGGAAGCCAACGGGATCTGAATGATCAATTGAAGTTTGCTTCGCAGCAATCGTCTCAACATTTGCATCAAGAGTTTCATAACTCTCTCGCCACGAGAATTTCTATTCGCGAGCATCCGCGCTATTCGCGGGCCTCACCCTTTCCCGCATAAGGGTTCACCGAGATCTTTTTCTTGATCTCCATCTTGAGCCGCTCCAGCACCGATTTTTTGTCGGTGTTCTCCAGGATCTGCGTGACGACTTGCTTCGGCGATTCGTCGCCCCAGCTTGCGCCGTGCTGGAAGTAGTAGCGAGCTGCCTGACCGACGATATACGACCCATAGCCCGCCGCTGCGCCTTGGGGCAGGGCGGTGAGCACGGTGCCATAGCCGAGTGTGAGCCCCTTGAACACCGATGACGCGTAGCTGACTGCCGCTTCGCCGAGCATCACCCAGCCGGCTGATTTCAAGATCGAAGTGACAAGCTGCCGAGCGTTGGCAGTGGTGATGCTGATGCCATAGATGCGACCGAGGTTGACCACCATCGCGGCGTCCACGGCTGTGCCACCGAGTACGTCGATCACTGCCCCCGGGTTGAGAGAGACGGCAAGCGACTTCATCACAGCGTAGCTCCAGATGGTCGAAGCGGCCTTCGCCTCGCGCATCTGGACGCGTAACGCCCCCATGCGGTCGCTTTTGTCGGAGGCAAACATCGCGGCATTGAGTGCGAGCAGCGCTTTGCCTTCGGTATCCAATACATGCAGAATTCGCTCGCGGAGCGCGTCAATTTTGGGTTCGGGCCGACGCCATTCGCTGCGGGTAGAGCCGTCGGCCGACTCGATGATGTATTCCATTTCCCGCGGAGCCGCCTGGGTGACGAGAATATTTTCGCTGTCGACAATTCCACCAAGCCGGGGGCCTCGCAGCACGCCGAGTAGCTCGTCCAGCTCTTTCGGTGAATAGAGATCCGATTTGTTCAGCACCAAAATAATGGGCTTATGGCTGGCGGCCAGTTCAATGAGGGCAGCGTGCTCGGTTTCGTTCAGGTCCGAGTCGGTAACGAACAGCACCAAGTCGGCCTTTTCGGCAGCCGCTCGTGCCATTTCGCCCCGTTGGGCGCCTTCCACTTCGTTGAGCCCTGGCGTGTCGATCAATACGACTTGCGAATCGGCAAAGCCGGGCACGCAGTAGCCAATGCCTTCCCAGGGCACATGCCAAACGTCCTTGGTCCAACCCCCCTGCACGTTGACCTGACTGATTTGCTCGCCGACCAGAGCATTGATGAGGGCCGATTTGCCGGTGCTGATTTCGCCAAATACAACGATTTCGACGCGGCCCGTTTCCAACTTCTCAGACATCCTGCTCAGGTCTTCGATGTCGCGCTGCAAGTGCTCGCGTTCCTCGGGACTACAAGCTTCGGACTTCACGATCGCAGCGCGGACCGCTTCCCAGGCAGCGAGGTAATCGTCTTGAGCGTTGCCAGCAGTGGATGTCGGCTCAGCATTGGAAGGCCTATCGTGTTCAGTCATCGTTTGCCTTCGAATTGCTTTTTCCCATCAGCTCGTCGCGGCCATGCTGGATGAGCTTCCGCAGCGAATTTGCTGTGGTGACTTTGTTCCACTGGCTGCGTGCCAATTCGGCCAAGCCACCCGGCGGCGTTTTCATTTCTTCCTGGAAGTATTTCATAAAGACGTTGCCGATCCAGCGAGTGACGAGCGCTTGGACTAATCCTTGCAACACGCCGCCGGCGATTGTGCCAATGCCGGGAACCGTTTTCAGCATGGTGCCCAGGGCGCCAGCGACCGCAGGAGTGGCAGCGGTGGCGCCCACCATCGCGATGAGGTTTTTACCCAGTTGCTCGAGCATCTTTACGACCATGTCCGTATCGACCGGTTGTCTGTACACATGGGCAAGCTCGATAACCATCTTAATCGTGATCGCACTGCCGCCGGCTAGATCTAACAGTGGGAACGGATTGACCCCTGCCGCCCCTCCGGCTGCCCACATGTGACGGCTGATAATCTCTTCGGCCCGCCGGTCGAGAGTCGCGCGGACCCGTTCTTTCGACTGGTCGACCAAGCCGCGCGACTGTAATAGCAAATTTGCCAAGAGCAGATCGCGTCCATCGCGTTGGACGATTTGCATTAGCCGATCGGCAAGATTCTGGACGTCGGGCTGCATTTCAATTTGTTCCGCAACTTCCGAGCCGTCCGAGGCCACCCGCATTCTAGAACGAGTGACGGTTGTGGCGCGTACGGCAACGATGTCCTCAGCGGAAATGGTAGGCAACTGCTCCGCAATTTGACCAGCCAATTGTTCTTTTTCGGTTTTGTCGTACCAATCTTCTTTATTGAGACAGACGACAATGCGTTTCTCCATCGCAAGAAGCTGTTCGGCCAGATCAACTTCGTAAGCCTTGAGTGGGCCATCAACAACCAACAGTACCAAGTCGGCATCTTTGGCTGCCAGGGCAGCCTCGGCTGCGCGGCTTTCTCCTTTGACTTCTGCCAAACCGGGAGTGTCGACCAACGTTACCTTATCGGACCCAGGCCAGGGGATCTCGCTGCGCGTACTCGTAGTGCCGCCCACGACATTGGACTTAAACACTTGCCGACCCGAGAGCACATTGAGCAGAGACGACTTGCCGCTAGAAATCGTACCGAAGGCGACTATCTCTAGCTCCGAGGCGGTACGCTTGGCTTCTAGTTCTTTCAGACTCTTGCGGATTTCTTCGCGGAGTTCTTCCGAAACCGAAGTGTCACGGGCGAAGTTTTCACCGGCCTGGAGATTTTCTGTGATCTCTGCAGTCTTATCGCGGGCAGACATCTGACCGGGTTCAGTATCGCGTTGTTTTCGCAGTCGAATTTTTCGCCAGGTATTCTTGAGCAGCCGGATCAAGATCCATAGCGAAACAACTACCAGCACAAGTGCCCCAAGCCCTACCGTACATAGGTACGAGAAGGCCAGGTTCGGATGCTTTTCTGCCAGGCTTTCGTATCGCTCGACGATCGTAGGTAGCCATACCACCAGCGCATAGCTCACCAGGGCCAGATACGCGAACACCAAGAAGCCAAATCGACGGGGCATGGAGGCAAATGAAAATAGTGAAAAGCAAGTTCCAGGTTGTTATTCGCCCGCCAAGGCCCAATCTTGCCAACGGACGCCTAGCTCTATCATAGTCGACTTGAGCGGGCAGCTATAGACGGCTTGGTTTCGAAGAAATCGGTCGAGGTTTGGCAAAAGAGGATTCAAGCCGACTTTTCAAACTCAACCTTTGCATAAACATCGGCGAGCTTGAGTTGGCAGTCGACCGAGGGTAGTTCCAATGCGGCGTCGAGTCCGGTCGCTTCGCTCAGTACCCACTTTCCGTCTTGGTGCGAGAAACGTTCGATGTGGGCATGATCTTGGCTCACTAGCACGTATTCTTTTAGCGATGCTAACTGGCGGTAATACTCAAACTTTTTGCCGCGGTCGTACTGCTCAGTCGAATCGGAGAGGACTTCGATAATCACCTGCGGGTTGAGCAGTGTATCGAAATGGTTATCTTCAAATTGCGGTTGCTCGCAAGTGACAATCACGTCGGGATAAGTATAGAGGCCCGTTGGACAAACTTTCACGCGCATATCGTTGGTGAAGACCTGGCAATCTCGTTCCTTCAGCTCAGAGTGAATGTCGGCGAATACGTTCCCAGAGACAAGGTTGTGCCGATGACTCGCTCCACCCATCGCGAACATTTCGCCGCGATAGTATTCGTGTTTGATCTCCGCCTCGCGCTCGATGGCGAGATACTCTTCGGTAGTGAGTTCAGTCTTGGGCTGCGAAGACACGAGTAACCTCGAGTGGGAGAAAAAGATTGCAGTCAGCAAACCTCTTGTATTGTACCACCGGGCCTGTGATCAGACTACACGGACGTGTTCGTTGGCAAATACAATGTGGCGGCAACGCCATCGCAAGAATCGGCGATTTCGAGTCGGCCACCGAGTTGTTTGGCCAATTTGCGGCATAGCGCCAGCCCGAGGCCAACCCCGGGAGCCGAGACCGCAGCTTCCTCCGAGGTCTTGCTGAATGCCTGCATGCGTCGGGCACGGTGGGGTGCGTCGAAGCCGGGGCCATGATCGCGGATGGTGAATGCCACGCTTCCCGCATTGCCAGCGATTTCCCAGTGAAGCGTTCGGTCTGCTGCAGTAGTTGCGTATTTGCAGGCGTTGTCGACAAGGTTGAATAAGATCTGTTCGACCACGCTCACTTCTGTTGTCAGCGGTCGTTTGCCGACACCTTCGGCTATGTCGACCTTCAGTTCGAAATTCGACTGCGCTGCGCGATCGTGCAACCGTTCCTGGAGTCTGTCGATGATCTCCTCGACAGTTACCGTTTCCTGCCGATTCACCTTTCTACCACGTTCCAGGCGGGCGTAGGCCAGTACATTTTCCACCAAGTGGGTGAGTCGTTCGGCTTCGGTGCGGAGAGTTTCCAGATATTGCTGACGGCGCTCGGCGTCGGGGACCATGCCGCGCGAGAGCATGTCGGAATACATGCGAAAGGTTGTTAACGGTGAGCGCAATTCGTGCGTGACGGACGAGACAAAGGCGGCCCGTCTTTCGGAAAGAGCAAGCACGCCCGCTAACAAGAGAGCGGTTGAGAGGAGTGCAAACAAAAACGCCAGCCAGGCGATCCACAGTGCCCAGCGCATGGGCTCGGAAACTTCAACCACAACGAGCTTTTCCCCCGAATCGATCATCGCGGGTAGTCCTGCGAGCATTCGAGTTGGATCGGCCTCCGTGGTATTGTAGACCGGCGACAAACTGGCATTGGGAAGCAATTCGGCTGCCTCTTCGAGCAAATCCTTGCGGATGCCGTCCCAATCGAGCCAACTCCCTTGGACCTCGCTGTTTCCATCGACAACCACCCGACGCACCAGCAAGAGCTTGTCGTCTACCCAAATGGGTCGGCTCACACCTTCGACGATGGTCGGACGTGAAACTGGAGCAGACGCGTCTTGCTGCGCTTGCTCAGGAGCATTTTCAAATTCACGGCTTTCTCCTCCAAAAAGTTCACCACCACCTCTTCCGGATTCCGTGCCTCGGTAATCACCGCGTCCTGATCCCCGTGAACGAAGCTGTTGTTTGGTGACGTCTTCGTAGCGCTGGGCCCGTTGCTGAAAACTGCTGGCCTTGCCTTTGGAGGGCGACAATTTGAGTTGTTTCTCCGCTAACTTGTTGCCGACGAAACTGTTATCCAGCACTTCTTGAGACGAACTCTCGGAGCGGAAGAAAGGTTCCTCCTCTGCGAAATCCTCGAGTTTCTCGACCAGTTTGGAAAAACTCACTTCTTGGGATAGTTGGTCGAGCCGCGATTCCGCACGCACTTTAGACTCTTCGGTTCGCCCAAAGACTCCAGAATTGGGCACTTGTGGCGATTCGCATTTCCCTTCGCTGGGACAGCGAAAGTTGAGAATCACATTCTCCGGTAACGTTTCCAACAAATCACCGTAAGGGCCGTCGAAGTCGCCAAACGGGCTATTTGCCGGCGTGGCAAAGTTGTTCTCGCTCCTGAAGAAGGAAACAGGCCGAGCGACTTCCTCCGCAATGAGGGGGGCCAGTTTCGTATCCATCCGCCAAAGCACCAGGCTGATGTTCTGTTCAATCTGTGCGAGGCGGTTCGATCGGGTTTGGGCCAAGTCGGCGCGGACCGCCATGTGCGTCAGCCATCCTAAGGCGGCAAGCGCTAAACCCGCGCACAGTGCAAACGCCAACCAGGTTTGCCAGGGACGGTTCATGGTAAATTTGCAATCTTGTTGGCCAGCATGTAACCCTTGCCCCGCACGGTAACTAGGATCGATTCGTCGCGGAGCTTCTCTCGCAGTCGGGCAATGTGCATATCGACTGTTCGCGTACTCACACCCCGGGCATCAATTTGCCAGACATTGTTGAGCAATTCTTCCCGCGCGACCGCACGACCCGCATGCCGTGCCAGGTACTTCAGCAGTTCCGATTCGCGCTCCGAGAGAGTTTCGCATTGCCCATCGCTGAATCGCACTTCGCAACGATTAAAATCGACCTCGCCCCCGGCCAGTTGCATGGTAGCAATCTCGCTGGGCCTGCCGGGCGAGCGACGTAATACCGCGTCGACCCGGGCCAACAGTTCGTTCACGCTAAACGGCTTCACGACATAATCGTCGGCTCCCAACCGCAAACCAGAGACGCGGTCGTTTTCTTCGCCGCGAGCGCTAAGGATAATCACGGGCACGGTGGGCCGCACGTTGCGGAATTGCTGCAAGATATCGAGCCCCATCATCCCTGGCAGAACTAGGTCGAGCAGTAGCAGATCAAAATCGCGACTCAGCGCCAGTTGGCAACCTTGTTCTCCGTCGCCCGCTTCGATCACCTGGTACCCAGCGAATGCAAGCGCATCGACCACACCGCGGCGGATGGCTGCATCGTCTTCGATGGTGAGGATAGTTTGATTTGGCATGTTCGCTCCGGCGACCCATCGGATCGCGGCTAATATCTGATTCTATAGTCGTGCGCAATGATTCCCAATGTCACTGCCCATTGTCAATCTAAGTCACACTCAACGGTCGGCTAATACTCCAGCGCCGGGTAAACCTGAAACGGGAACTGGCTCGTGATGGCGAAACATAGCGTTGTAAGTGATTACACGTAGACGTCATCATGTGCCTGTCCCCATTTCCAGCAGGGCTAACAGTGGTCCGTCGAAAAAAGGGACAGGCACGACGACACTGCGTCCGTTGGCGGGGCCTACCGAATCCGAGCGTCGAGCCAGTCCCTTTTTTCAACTCCCGATGCTGGGCTGTAGTGCTAGGAGCCCTCTTTCAATTCTACGATTCTACCAACGTGCCAAGCGTAACAGGTTTGTAACGTAGCCCGGGCCTACCGGACCCTTACCTACGGGCGATTCAGTGGTAAACTGACAATTCATCCAAGGCATTCGGCTCATTCGACTTCAGGAACGAGAGAAAGAAAAATTATGGCCGGCGAAACCATCCAGCAAGATCCTCAGCGCTGGCATCCGCTCGGGCGAATCGAGCGCCGAGCTGTCGGAGTGCTCATCGAGAAGGCGAAGACGACGCCCGACAACTATCCGCTCACGCTCAATTCGTTGGTGAATGGTTGCAACCAAAAAAGCAATCGGTCGCCCCAAATGCAGCTCGACGAAGAGCAGGTTTACGACGCTTTAGAAGTGTTGCGGAAAGAGGGGGCCGTTTCGCAGATTCAGGGCGATGGTCGAGCCGAGAAGTACCGTCACTTGATGTACGAATGGTTGGGTGTCGATAAAGTGGAACTTGCGGTGATGGCCGAGTTGTTGCTCCGTGGTGCCCAAACACTCGGCGAGTTGCGGGGCCGTGCCGCTCGCATGGAGCCCATCAAGGGTATATCAGAGCTACAGCCGATCGTCGAAACTTTGCGTCACAAAGGGCTGCTGCAATACCTGACTCCCCCGGGACGTGGATGTGTGGTTACTCATTGTTTGTACGAAGAGCGTGAATTGGAAAAGCTTCGCAACGAGTTCGGGTCAGCCCAGGATTCATCCCCGCCGGACGTCTCCGCGTCGGCGCCTGCTGCAGCGTCCGTTCCGACTTCAATAAGTGCGTCGGCGACCCAGCCTGCGGGTTCCGCTCCAGCCGGGGGTTCCTCAGATGTTAGCGAGTTGAAGTCTGAAGTGGCCGCGTTGCGACGTCAACTGACTGAACTTGAAGAACGCCTGGCAGATTTCGATCAGGTACGCGACACAGTCGCGGACCTTAGGCGTCAGTTGGGAGCTTAGTGCTCTCGGGTGGTGTCGCCCAGAATGCGGCCAGGGTGACCACTCCGGCAACTGCGGCGAATAGCCAGAAAGATGGTGCAAAACCACCCAGGTAGTCGGCACTCACGCCCATCATCACTGGGCCGACAGCACTTCCTGCGACTGCGGCCGTGAGAGATGTTCCGCGGATCTTACCGAGGTGTTGCCGACCGAAGAATCTTGCCCAAGCCGTGTTGGCGATGATCGTCATCAGACCTTGCGAAGCTCCATACACGACGTAGCCCAAAAATAGAATCCGATGTGTCTCTGCGGTGGCAAACAGCACACAAGCAAAGGTAAGCAGCGACATCGAAGTGAGAAGAATCCAGCGCAACGCAATGCGGTCTGCCAATACTCCTCCAACGAGCTGCATGGTTGCCATCACCACCGCCAAGCTGGTCAATGAGTTTGTGCCATCTTTGGCCGTCAGTCCTATCGATTCGTAAACCGGGGCCAAATGGAAAATCAAACCCGTTCCGATCAATGCCCACAGCGCGGTGGAAGCAACCAGGATCCAGTAAGCATGGTGCCGCGCCGCTTCGCCTACCGTGAACTGATATTGAAACGACGTGGGGTTTTTGGATCCATCTAAGTCGAAGCGCACCCCATCGGGTTCTTGTCCTAGCTCCGCCGGCGATTGACGATAGAAGGCAGCCATCAGCGGGAGTATGCCCAAGGCAAACACACCTGCGATTGCCAAATAGGCATCGCGCCAACCGAACGTATCAATCAGTGTTACAAACAACACGGGTACAATTGCCCAACTGCCTGCCATGGCAATTTGCGTAATGCTGCTGACTCTGCCAAGTCGACGATCAAACCAGGCAGCCAGAGTATTGGTGGAGAGCAATGTCAGCGTGCCTGGGCCCGTTACACGAAGCGCAAGAAATGCCAAGAACATCGTGAAGCTACCTGTGATTTGTGAACAACCAACGCAGGCAAGAGTCATGCCTGTCAGGGCACAGAGCACGGCGAGACGCAGGCCAAACTTGTCGACCAAATGGCCAATCATAGGAATGCAGAATGAAGCCAGCAATGTAGCCGCGAGGTAGATAGTCGAGAGACCTGTCTTGCTCAATCCAAACTCAGCCAGGAAATGGGTATTAAAGAATGCCACACCAAATGTTTGACCAGGACTCGTCGCGAGCATCAGCAGGGTAGCCAGAGGCAACATCACCCAACCGTAGAAAATGCGAGCCTCTGGCGGTTCGACAACTTGCACTGCAGCCACACTGTCGCCACCCTGAATGGACAACTCCAATTGTTCTTCAGCTGGTTCCAGGGCAGTCGACATAAGGCGAGAATGGATAGGGAGGAATTTTGAGGGGGAAGGCAGGCGGGGATCGGCATCGCAGTCGCGACATGACACTATAGGGGTTCGCAGGTCCTATGGACACTGCTGCTGTCGAAGAGGTTCTCCCCAAGGGCGATACTGGCGATGAAAGATGCGGTTGCATCTGCTATTCTTAGAGAAAGATAAATTTCGCACAGGGCGTCTCAATTTATTCCGGTGCCTCAAGTCTGAGGCTGTACTCCGGCGCCAGTCACTCGAGCCTTTAAATCAACGCAACTGATCTGAGCATTTCACAGAGTTTGTATGGCGCTCGAGGAAAACAACAAGGATGGACATTGGTTTACTGTCGTTGTGGGCTGGATGCATCGCAACTTCCTTTGGCTATTGATGCTGAGCTATGTACTAGCTGTGTTCATGCCCGAACCGGCACGGCTGATTCGCTCGCTCACGTTCGGCCAATCAGCCGGTAGCGATATCACCGCCCCAATGATACTGCTGGCGCTGCTATTGTTTTGCGCTGCTTCGGTGGTCCAATGGTCGCAAGTGCGTAGTCTCATGCAAAAACCGGGCATCCTGCTGGTGGCGTTGTTATTCGTCTGGGTGGTGCCTGGGCTGTATATCAGTCTGCTCAGCCGTGCACTGCCGTTTGCCATTGGCGAATCTGCTTCCGTGGGATTGATGGTAGGTCTCGCCTTGATCGCGGCCATGCCGGTGGCCAACTCTTCGGTGGCCTGGACCCAAAGTGCTCGTGGCAATGTAGCACTTGGTTTGGGGCTCATAATTGTCACGATCGTATTGAGCCCGCTGGCCACACCGCAGATGCTCAAGCTGATGGGCTTTCTGCTATCTCCCGAGGAGACAAAGCAGACGGAAGAACTTGTGGTGCGATTCTCGGGGGTCTTTTTCATTATCTGGGTGATCCTGCCTTCTGCGGCAGGGCTCACCTACAATCGGATTGTCGGCGTCGAGGCCATCGAAAAGCAGCGGGGCTTGATTCGGTTGGTGAGTTCTGTGTCCCTGCTGACGCTCAACTACACCAACGCATCGCTGGCTGTGACTGACAGTTCGGAGATTTTCTCTAGCGAAAGCCTCAAGGCCATCCTCTTTGCCGTCGTCTTGGCAGTCTCTCTATCGGCTTTAGGCGTTCTTTCCGCCTGGGTGACATCACGCCTTTTTCGCTTGGATCGCCCATCGTTGGTGTCGCTCATTTTCGGATTCAGTATGAAGCACAACGGATTAGCGTTAGTGCTGGCGGGCGAGGTGCTTAGAGATCAGCCGCGTGCTATTCTGATGATCCTGGCGGCAACGCTGACTCAACATTTTGTGGCGGGCATTGTGGATCGCCTCCTAGAACTGGTGGCCAAGCCTGCGACTAGCGAACGCAAATAGACGTCCCCAATTGGCAAACTCGATACACAAATTGGGTTTCTCCACGAATATCGAAGCCACACGAGCGGAACCCTAGCCAGTTAAGATAGGGCTTTCTCGGTCTGCGACCGAAGTGTAAAAGCACTGAAATAGCTAGCTTCTGGGTGCGAATTATTCTCTCGATAGACGATTGATATCTAGAGCCGATCCGCTATATTCAAAGAACGATGCGGCCGCATTTTTGCGTTGATCTTGGGTCAGCATCGAGCTTTTTTTGTTGAGGTTTTTTTGAGATGGCTGAAGGTACTATTAAGCGACTAACGGACAAAGGTTTTGGATTCATTGACAACGGCACAAATCAGGACATGTTTTTCCACATGTCGAACGTCGAAGGTGTTCACTTTGACGACCTGAAGGAAGGCCAAAAAGTGACCTATGTTGAAGGCACAGGTCCCAAGGGCCCGCGAGCTGAGCAGGTAACACCTGTTTAGTTCATAGCGAATCCAAATAACAGAAAAGCCGGCGAGAAATCGTCGGCTTTTCTTTTTTATGGGATGTTGAATTCTGGCTAGAAGCAGTTTGAAGATCAATGAGCCGAACGCGCTAGCATCGGGTGGCATCTAAACAACACCTCGATTTACGCTACTAGCAGGTAGCGCCGCCGGCTCACATAGGTCTTTATTCGATTTTTGAATCTGGTTCTACTCAATCGCCTCGGTCTGCACCAGCACCGTCCAGCCTGAGGGGACTTTTCTCATGCGGCCGGTTTTTAGGTCGCGGAGCGAGTAATCGATCGGGGCGAAAGCACCCCAGAATGTTTTCTCCCCATCAATCGAAAGCGGATCGCGATAACCGGGAATGAATCGATCCTCCCCGGCCAGCATTGCCTCGCGAACCTGCTTGGAAACTCGCGGCGGCACTTTTTCTTTCCAGATGCTTTGATGCTCGTGGTTAAGGATCAATCCCCGCTTGGCTTCACCTTCCAAATAGTCGACGCGCATATCGACCAACACAATCTGCTCGCCTTCGCTATGCGGAAGGCCAGAGACTTCGAAGTCGCCTAGATTAAATGAAGAAGAGAGCACCCCAAGCACCTGAGGCTCATCGTCTCCTTCGGGCTGCGACCAGATGGGTACAGAAAACGCCACTTTCAGCTTGCCACTGCTACTGCTGATATACACCGCCGAGATATTGGGTGCCTCGATCGGACGGACACTCTCGGTATTATCTTCCTCCCGTTGATTGTCCTCGCCATGAAAGTAGTCTCGATGCGAGTAATCGCCCATAAAACTGTTCACGATATGCCCGTCTTCGAAGAAGGGATGTCGAGCGATTTGACGGCCTTGGGAGTCGTTGATGAACCAACTGCTGGAGTGCGCATCGTCGTAATTATCTTTCCGCTGTTTCTCGATCCATGCGATGAGCGGGTGATCGGCTTCCTGGCTGCGAACCTCTTCTGCGTCGAAATTCTTTATTAAATCGCCCAGTTGTGGGTCGCTGGCTGCCTTGAGCAAAATGTCAAACCGTTTTGTGATCTCTTTGCCGAGCCACTCTTCGCCATTGTCAGCACTTTTGAGCAGACTCTTTCGCTCGCGTAGCATTCCCTCGGCAATGGTATTCTTGCGATTCTGCTGCATCACATAAAACACACTCGCTAGTCCAAAACCAAGTAAGAGTAGTGGGATGGCGCGACCGAATAGCCAGCGACGCGTCGGATAAAGATGGGTAGCCCGCGATAGCCAGGTGTCGACACCTGCACCAGAGTCGACGCGGGTATGTCGAATAGAACTGGGTGAACTATTGGGATCGACATATTGACGCACGAGGGAAACGAGGTCGCTGCCCTCGGTAAAAGGTGTGAGTGCCATCGAGACTTCCGCTGGCGTGGCGTAGCGATCCTCGGGCTTCTTGGCGGTCATTTTTCGCAACACATCCCATAACTTACGCGGAATGTTGTCGCCAGTATTAATGGGCGGGATCGCCGATTTCTCGTGCGCTTTCTCTGGACGAAGATCAGAATCGAAGAACGGCGGATTACCGGCCAACAAATGATATAGCGTACAACCCAGGCTGTAGATATCGGCACGAATATCGACGCTGGTGGTTTTCCATTGCTCGGGCGACATATACATGCCGGTACCCATCGCTTTGTTATCAAACCGCGTCAGACGTTCGTTCTGCTCCTCGTTCAATAATGCCAAACCCAGGTCGAGAATCTTGACGACGCCCACCATCTCCTCGCCCTCGTGGGGCACGGCTGTGCTCGACGTCACGCCATCGCTATCGAATAGCGAAATCATCAGGTTCGAAGGCTTTATGTCGCGGTGCACCATGTTATTGCGATGAATATATTGCAACCCTCGTGCTGCTTGTCGAATGATTTCGCAAGCATCAGCAACGCGAAAATGACCCGCCTGATCGACCAAGTCGTTGAGGGCCACCCCGTCGATGTATTCCATCACCAGATAATGCAATCGATCCTCGGGCGTGGAGGAGTCAATCGCCACCACAATATTCTTATGTTCCAGTGTCCCCACCGCTTTGATTTCCTGATAGAAGCGGCGGATCATTTCTTTATTGCCGGAGGCCACATACTGTGGCTTGATCACCTTAACGGCCCGCACTCGTCCAAACTGCAAATGTCGGCCCTTGTAGACATCGCCCATGCCGCCGCTGCCGAGGACTTCTTCTAGCTGATAGTTGCCCGCTCGTTTCAAGCTGGGCGGCGCGGCAAGCGAAACATCGGACCCATCACCAGAGCCTTCGCTACCTTCGAAACCGACGGTAGGAATGACCGTCCACTGGCGGTCGGAATGACTTTGGGGCCGTTGCCTGGGAGTGCGTGGGCCGTCTTCATCGTAAAGCAACTCATGAACTTCGACCTGTCCAATGCCCTTGAGGTGACGGCGACCGTGATTATGAAATGAGATGCCATCTAGCCCGATGTCATCCAGAATGGCCATCACACTACGCGACACAAGGATTTGACTGCCATTGGCGTAGTCGTTGAGCCGTGCTGCGTAGTCGACCGTCTTGCCGACAAAATTGTCTGGGTCGTTAGGGTCTACTTGTGGCACGCCGACGTGCATGCTGATGCGGACTTCGACGTTTCCGCCGCCGGGGGTCTCAATTGGTTTCTCGTGATGAAGGCGTTGGACGCTGGCAGCCCACTGGGCGGCAAGCACCGTATTTTGAAAAACCAGAAAGTGTCCATCGCCTGCCGTAGAGACAACGCGTCCCCCGTTCTCCGCAAGATCCTGCTCGATGTACAGTCGATGGGGCGAGAGGATTTGAGAAACAAACGCCGCGTCGCGTTCGGTCATGCTCCGACCGATCATCTCGTTCTTGAGATCAACGCTGCGACAGATGTCGGTAAAGAGAAAAGTCTTTAGCTCGGCCATAATTGAGGAAGGCGTCGGACGTCAGGCGGTAGGCTGGAGGTGACCTACTTGTCACCACGCAGCCCCTAGTCTCGGCCTTTGAGCCTCAATAGGCAACCACAACCGGTGCCGGGGGATGATAAACAGGGGCATAACCATACCGCACACGGGTCACGGAGCCGCCCAAAAGGGGACGATATCGGGTTCGCACACGGGCAACAGGCTGGTACGAGACCGCTGGTGCCGGGGCATAGTAAGTCGTATGGGGTACGTAATTCGTGGTGTAAGGCACGTAGTTGGATGTGTATACCACAGGCTGGCTATAGACGGGTGCCGGATGGTAGTAAGAAACATAGGCGACCTGTGCCTGAGCTAGTCTTTCTGAACCTAACCATAGCGAGCAACCCAAAAGCAAGACGGCGAACGATTTCATGGTAATATCCCCTGCAACAATTCTGGCAAAAAAAGTTTGATGGTTCGAGGCGACCCAAGCTCTAGTATCCCACGTCAAGAAACGCGTGGCAACTAGGTGAGGAAAAGAGGGACAGGTACTAGCAAAGGGAGTCGCCTAGATACCCATGTTTGCCAGCGCCAACGCAACTCGGTTTAAAGCGGCGGTTAGCTGGGGGTGATCAGCTTCGAATTTCAAGACGAGGTCCTGGACCTGGTCGGAAATTGGCTCGACATCCTCGGGGGTGTTCTCAGTGCTATCGTCTAGCAGTCGATCGATGTCCTCGGAGAGAGTCTTCAGTAGATCGCGAGTCTTACCGTCAATCGCGTCACGATCACTCAGTTCGCTATGCAGCGAGTTCAGACTCTCTTGTAGTTGCTTTTTTTCCATGGCGACGTTGTCTTGAGTGGGTGCCTGATAAAGTACCGAAGAAATAACGATATCTATCATTATAGCTGCGTTATTTCGCGACTGGCAAACGCATTTGCGTGTTTGCCAGGAACTTACGGTAAAACATAAGATGGAGGGACCTTCTTACCTTCGACCTTACCCGTCCAGCATTCGTATCTCAGGTACCTTCCATGTCGCGTAGACCTCGTCTTGGCAACGCATGCTTCGTGTTGTTTCTGCTAGGTTCCTCAGCTTGGGGGCAACCTTTTATTTCGGGAATCGATGTTTCGCATTGGCAAGGCAACATCAATTGGTCCCAAGTAAAAAACTCAGGGATCGAGTTCGCCTTTACTAAGGCCACGGAGGGTGTGAACTTTACCGACTCCAAGTTCCATACCAATATGGCGGGGGCAACTGCTGCTGGTGTATTGGTGGGGCCTTATCATTTTGCTCGACCGGAAAGTAAGAACGGAGTGCCATTCACTTCGTATGCCGGCGGGCCATTGTTGCCGGGGACCGACCCCTATCTGGACGCGGTCAGTGAAGCGAGTGATTTTGTCGATGCCATCTCACCCTACTACAATTCCGGCTCATATCTATTGCCAGTACTCGATTTGGAGAAGGACCCCGACTTTGGCAACCTGGCTTTGGAAAGAGAATTTGTCTCCCGTTGGGCTCAGATATTTTCAGACACGGTCAACGATTCGTTGGGCGTACGCCCGATGATCTACTCGGGGCTGTGGAGGGCAAACAACCGGTACGAAGCCGAGCAAGCGGCTACGCACGATTTGTGGCTGGCGTGGTGGAAAGGCACCGGCACAACCGATCCTCCGGTAGCCTCAGACACGCCCAACTGGACCGATTGGAAATTTTGGCAATGGACGGATAGTTCTTCGGTCCCGGGAATCGCTGGGGGCGTTGATGGCGACGTGTTCAATGGCAGCATGGCGGACTTGGAAAAACTTCTAATCGGTCCGCCGACAATTCCAGCTTCTCCTTTTGAAAATATGAACACGCTCACAGACTTTGAGTTAGACGAAGGCTACTTCAATTGGCCGACTAGCTTTTCGGGTTCGAACCAAGGAATATTTGGTGGGTCGTCGGCAACGCGCGTTACGGAGCAAGCCCACGATGGCGCTGCCTCGCAGAAGATTGTCATTGATGGCGATCCATCAGGTTGGTTTTTGAGGCATCTCTCAGGTATTGGCAGCCCGCCCTCTAGGCCAGCTTCGAACGAGTGGATTGACGCGGAAGGGTACCTTGGCTTTTGGTTGAAGACCGACGACCCAGGGATCACCGTGCAGTTGGCGGTGGACGATCCAGCGAAGACTAGTGACCGCGGTCTGAGCAAAGCCGTCATTGCTGATGGTAATTGGCACCTCTATCAGTGGGACCTCAGCGACGATGCCCAGTGGGAAGCTTGGACATCGCTGGCCGACGGAACGATCGGTGGCACGGCAATTACCCTCGACTCCATCCAATTCAGTGGCCAGGGAGATGCGACCATCTATCTAGATGGTGTGGCTCACAATCCCGATGGGAGTTTACTACCTGAGCTCGGCGACTTCGACTACGACGGTGACGTCGACGGCAATGATCTCTCCGCCTGGGAAGCGGGCTACGGTTCGAGTGGTGGAAGCTCGATGACTGCGGGCGATGCCGATGGCGATACCGACGTCGATGGGCTGGACTTTCTCCATTGGCAGCAACGTGCAATTCATGCGCCCGCCAGTCAGGCTGCCGCGGCGGTTGTTCCAGAGCCTTGTTCGTGCGGGTTAGTCATGACTGCACTTGTCGGGATTCCATGTGGCAGAATTCTCCGCAGCCTGTGGTCGAGCAGGACTAGATCTAGGAAGTAGCCCAGGCCGATTGGGTATAGGAGACGGGTGCTGCCGCAGCGGGTCTCCGCGTATGGACGCGGTGAACGCATTTGGCCAGTCGAGCCGGTTGGGTTAGCACCACCTTGCAGCGTTGGCACTGAACCAGCTTCTCGTTGCGAAGGTCGCCCAGGATTCCAGTGACAGTTTCGCGAGTGGTGCCGATGAGATTGGCCATGTCTTGATGCGAGAGTTTCAGGCGGAGTTGAATCCCGTCTGTCGTTTCTTGGCCAAACTGTTCTTCTAGGTCGAGGAGCAAGTGTATCAAGCGTTCGCGGCTTGATTGGAACAGCAAGTTTTTCAACCGGCGCTCGATTCGTTGCCGACGCAGGCCTACGAGCTTGGTCACGGCAAGGGCCAAGTCGCTACGCCTGGCAATCACACGGTGAATAATTTCAGCAGGGATCATCACAACGGTCGTCCGGGACACCGCTTCGACCAATTCGTCACGACACCCCACGTCTATTAATGCTAATTCACCGAAAACTTCGCCCTGGCCAATGAAAGTAAGAATTGACTCTTTGCCGTCCGACCCCAAGCTGGAAACCTTCACCATTCCGTCAGCCACCAGGAAAACAGCGTCGGCGTTCTCGTTAGGCAAGTAAACTGAACTGCGGGCCGGGTAGGTGCGGGAGAAACTATTGCTCTCGATATAGGCAGTTTCTTCGGGTGAAAGCTTCCGGAATAGCTCGCAGTTTTTTAGATGCCAAAGTCTGTCAGCCATGGGTTTTGTTCCTTGTCGAAGTTTCAGTTTTTCTGATGGGTCAGGGTCGGAGCTTGAGAACTGTTAGCTAGACGACAGTCTCGCCGCATTCTTACAAGCCACAAGTGAAAATGTTGCCTGCAGTGTGAAGTGTCTCACACAACACCGCAGAAACCTTTTGCAACCTATGCTGATAGCAATGGATCACAGTCACCGAGGAACAAAGAACGTGCATCTGATCCGATATTTCTACCGGCGAAAGTTCTCTGTAAGTTTTAGGCGGCTGACCCGACAAACGGGTAGGCCTATGAGAAATAGGAAACTAAAATCGTCCGAAACAATCGAGAAAAGAGTGTTCTATGAGACGTTGCTATAGTCAATTGCTGCTATTCACTCTGCTTGGAGCCCAGGGCCTTTCTGCATCGGCCGCAACCGTTACGGTCGGAGAGATGGTCAGCGGCTCGCAATTGATTGCGGCGGAGAAGATCGACCATTCGAGCTGGAACGCGCTGTTGTCCAGGTACGTAGACAAGGTCGGAATGGTCGACTACAAGAAGTGGAAAGCTACTCCCGCGGACGTGCAACTTCTTGACCGGTACCTCGATCATCTATCCCCAGCTTCGTTCACAGAAAAGACTGAGAAGAAGGTAAAGCTGGCTTTTTGGATCAATGCCTACAATGCGGTAACGGTCCAAGGCATTTTGCGAGAGTATCCTACCAGCAGCATTCGCAATCACACAGCCAAAGTCTGGGGCTACAACATTTGGGACGACCTGCAACTGCTGGTGGCAGGCAAGCCGTACTCGCTCAATGACATGGAGCACAAAGTGCTCCGCAAGCTGGGCGAACCGCGGATTCACTTTGCGATAGTTTGTGCATCGATCGGCTGCCCACGATTGCTCAATGAAGCCTACGAGACGGCCAAGCTCGACGCGCAGCTGACCACGAATGCGAAGCACTTTTTTGCCGATCGCGAGAAGTTTCGCGTCAATCGAGCTGAAAATGTAGTCTCTGTGTCGCCGATTCTGGATTGGTTCGCCGAGGACTTCGGCAAAACGACTGCCGAGCAACTCCAGACGATTGCGCCGTATGTTCCGGAGGATGTTCGCGGCTTTGTCGCCAGCGGCAAAGCGGAGGTGGAATACCTGGACTACGACTGGGGGCTGAATGACCAGTCCAAGAGTTCGACGAATTAGCCGCTCGCCTACGGCTAGCCGGGGCCCGGCGGCTCGTAGAGTCGCGGCTACGGGGTGACTCAAAATCTAGCTGTCGTCTGGGCCAACTTGAGCGCCTAGAATAGAGGGATGGCCGTTCTTGTCGACAGTACTGATTCGAAAAAACTCCCTGGAAGCACTCCGCGCTGGCTTAGCTATCCGCGAGGAGTATTGCGATTCTTGCTGGACAGTGGGCCGCGGCATTTGTGGACGATCGCGTTTATCCTATTGGTGGCCATTGCAATTTGGGCTTATCTCGATCCAAGGTTCGAATTGGCTAGCCTAAACCTACAAGCCTATTTCGGAGGAAGATTGGCCGGAGAATCTATTCTTTTTGACCAGCTCGATACTCGCAATCCTAGTCAAGCGGCAATCTCTCCCGGACTTATAGTTGATTCAGTCACCTGGGCAGTACTGACCATCTTGTTTCTGCTGGTGTACGGATATTGGAGAGGTCCCAAGCCATATCGAAGCCTAAAGTCAGTATTCGTATTCATGACACTAATATGCTTCAGCATAGGTCTAACGGTAAGTCTTCCCGGCATTAGTTGGTATGGGAAACAAGCAAGAGTTGAGAAGCTTGTAGATCGCCTCAAGCCTATTGCCGAGGAGTTGGACAGCGAATGGCCGACGCAGGATAGCAAGTCGCCAACAATCGGACCCTATAAGGCATATCCGATTAGTAATCCTAACACTCTGATTCTTTTGATTTCACCTTCGTTACCAGAAAGTGACGTAAGACTCACCGAGGTGATTCGTTCTGACGGGGGTGCACTCCGCTTCTTATTATCAGGGAGCGAATATGGAGATTATGTCGAATGGCATCCAGATAAATCACAGCCGAGTTCATTTCACAATGGACTATCCGGGGACCACATGCTATCGCGTAAAACGTCTTTTGGCGACGGCTGGTATCTCGTGCGTTACAACTGGTAACTCACCCCCGCACGTACTTCCACCACTCGGGAAGCGCCTGCCGAGCGGTTCGCCAGAGGTGCAAGAGGGTCGTTCGCACCCAACCCGACTTGGCGTATTTGCGGGCGCTGGTGGTCAGCGTTGCGTCGACACGTCGCAATGGCACCCCGTTTCTCCGCGCCGCCCACACCAGTAGATGGTCTTCGCCGTAGGGGGCGCTCTCGTCAAAGTTGCCCAATCGATTCAGGATAACGCGACTCAGGCAAAAACCTTGATCTCCAAAAGGAAGTCCCAAATACTCAGACCGAAAACGTACCCCTCCCGTATTCCAACGCGTGTTCCACGGCCCATCTTGGCGGAATTGCAAATCGAAGTAGTAGAGCGCCTCGACACCGGAGGAGAGTGCATCTTCCAAAGCCGGGAAGGCATCGATGGGAACTCGAGTATCGGCATGCAACAGCCAAACAAAGTCGCCTAAGGCCCTGTCCACGCCCACGTTGAGCTGATGGGCACGGCCTGCCTGGGTCACTATCCAATGCACTGGGCAAGTTGATTTATGAACCGTAGCCAATCGTTGAAAGTCTTCTGGCTCCGCCGCAGTGGCCACAAGAATCACTTCGGCATCGGTGGGTAAGTGTTGAAGATCGCCGATTAATTCACGCCACGATTCATCGCCCGGACCGATCGGCACGACGACTGAAACTGTTGCCAGCAATGGGCAACTGCTATCGATGCTAAGCGGGCTAGTTTCGCAATGTTCTGTTGGCAATAGCTTTCCCATAAATCCCTTCTCACTAGGTTTGAACCCTACGGTTCGCTAGCATAGATGATCGGTTTGGGGCTTTGTGTAGTCAATCTCACCGACGTCATTTCGACTGAATACTATCGTAGCCGCCCCTTGTTAGCGATCGGTTCGTTGGGCTTCTGACAAGATTAGTGTCTGCTGGCGAACTTTCGACCGTGGGAACCGTAATCTTCAGTGCGAATGTGACGCAGTCCACAGAGTATCGGACTTAGGATGTTCGATGAGATGAGTTCTCTATCTTTCCAACGACGATGCGTTTAATATCGAAAGGAAGCAGGCATGAAGCGAGGTTTTTCTTCTAGTGTAATAATGGCGTGTTTGGCGGTTGTGACACTTTGGACTTCAGGCTGCTATTCAGCACGTGGATGTCGCGACGGAAGTTGTGGATGTTCAGGCGGAAGCTGCAGCGTACCGACGTACTCGGGAGCCAGTTATGCTCCCGGCACTTACGAAGGTTCCAGTACGACGCCATCCTATAGTGGAACATCTGGCGGATATGGTGGCTCGGGGACGCGGTAAAAGCGAACCGACGAAGCCGCCGTTCATTACTCAGCGAGCATTGAATGTCGGTAACGTCGAACACCAGATCAGAATCTACAGCGTGTTCCAGTACGGAAACCACCGCAGCCTCCCCCCATCTAGCTGGTGTGGTGGTCATCATTCCAGCACGTAATGAGCAAGCTTCGTTGCCATTGGTGCTGCGGGATTTGCCCGTAGTCGATCGAGTGGTTGTTGCGAACAATGGCTCTACAGATCGCACGGCAGAATTGGCCCGGGAGGCTGGGGCCCTGGTGGTCGATGAGCCGCAGGCGGGTTACGGAGCAGCTTGTTTGGCCGGTTTGGCTGCGATCGAAAGTGCAATAGAATCGGGCAAACTAGAAACTCCGCAGATCGTAGCGTTTGTCGATGCCGACTACAGCGATCACGTGCATTTGATGCCTTCGCTGGCCGAGCCAATTCTTCGTGGCCGTGCCGATCTGGTCTTGGGCTCGCGATTGATGGGTGAGCGCGAGCCAGGGGCGATGCCACTGCAGAGTGTGCTAGGCAACGGGTTAGCCTGTTTTCTCATGCGATGGATCTGGGGACATCGTTACACCGACTTGGGGCCTTTTCGCCTGATTCGATACGACGCACTCCAGCGTCTGCGAATGGACGACCGCAATTTCGGTTGGACGATCGAGATGCAGATTAAGGCCGTCGCGGCTGGGCTGCGAATTGAAGAGATCCCGGTGCCTTACCGAAAACGCATCGGGCAAAGCAAGATCAGTGGCACGCTCTCGGGCACGATTAAGGCGGGCGGCAAAATACTCTACACCATCGCCAGGCACGCAATCGGACCACGACGAAAAGAGCTGCGACGACTAAGTGAACCGAACTCTCCACTGCCCCGGCAACTTGAGAGCTAGTCTTTGCAATGCGTAGCCTGCTGTTTCTCGCTGTTATTCAAGGGATGCTTTACGGAGCGCTGGCGTGGCTCAGCGGTGATTTCGCCTACGGCACCGTGGAACAAGAGCGGCCGCTGTTGGTCTTTCTCGCTTTAATCGTTAGTTGCTTCGCGGTTTACATCTTTTCGTTGATTGCGGCACTCAAGTGCGACGATTCGGCAAGGCTGGCAGGGTTAATCGTGGTCGTTGCCATCGTGCTGAGAGCTGTTCTGCTACCCAGCCACATGATTCAGGAACTTGATCTATATCGCTACTTATGGGATGGGGCGGTCGTCGCGGAGGGAGGGAATCCGTATCGCTACGCTCCAAAGCAAGTACGCGAGCCGGTTGCCACCATCCACGATTCAGCCAACCTCCAGCAGTTGTTCGATTTGCGGGGAAGCTCAGCTGATTTGAGCGAAGTACTCGATCGAATTCACTTCGCTGAGCTGCCCACGTGTTATCCACCCGTGAGTCAGGCCGTCTTTGCCCTCGGAGATGTGCTTACGCCCGAGGATGCCGACATTGAACAGCGGGTCACTATCCTCAAGAGTGTGCTAGTCTTGTTCGACCTGGCAACCATCGTCTTGCTAGGGATCTTGTTACGAACTATCGGACGACATCGAGGCTGGTTGATAGCCTATGCTTGGTGCCCCTTGGTGCTGAAGGAATTTGCCAATAGCGGGCATCTCGATTCCATCGCGGTGTTTTTCTCCCTCGCTGCGGCGACTTGTGTAGTTCGATTGATGCTGAGAGAAAAAGCGAAATCGAATTTCTGGTTACTTTTTGGCGCCATCCTCACAACCACGTTGGCAATCGGCGCGAAGCTCTACCCCGTGGTACTATTACCGGTTTTAGTAGCTGCCATAGCAGCCAAGGTATCTACTCGCTCCGCAATCACCTATCTCAGCTGTTCCATGGTGCTCGCTGCCATCTGCTTAGCGCCGATGTTTCTGACAAAACCTGCTCCGCCGGCGAATCTGACGGCAGAGATGGAACACACAACCGGCTTAAAGGCTTTTCTCACAGAATGGGAGATGAATGATTTTTTGTTCATGCTGGTTTACGAAAACATCCGTCCGGTCGCGGAGAATTCTTCTCGGCCGGATGTCTGGTTCGCCGTTGTCCCAAACGCTTGGCGACAGGCGTGCATTGCGCCGATTGCGAGAGCTCTGGGGACCAACAGAAAGACCGCAGCATTTTTGGTGACCAGGGCGCTCACCGGTTGCGTGTTCCTAATTGTTGCCATGGCTATTGCCAGAAATATTTATCGGCATGGCAGTGCCGAACTACTGTTGGAGGGGGTCTTTCTTACCCTTGCATGGTTTTGGCTACTCGCGCCTACCCAGAATCCCTGGTACTGGACGTGGGCACTCCCTTTCTTGCCGTTTGCCCGAAACCGAGTGTGGTGGGCTGTCTCCGGGCTTGCGTTGTTGTACTACTTGCGGTTCTATCTTCGTTATCACATGGGCGCACAACTCATCTTTGCGACCGGATACAACGGTCCGCAGTTCTTCGATTTTGTGCTGACCTGGCTCGAGTACGGACCGTGGCTGGTCGCGCTGGGGCTTACCGCTTATTGGCAGAGTAGAGAGAAACCTCAATCGGATTCGCTTCGATAGATCTCCGTCTCCGGATGCATGGCAAACCAGGCGAACCAAAGCGAATACATCCACTGGATGCCCTTGTCGGCCTTAGCGACGCGCAGGCTATTCGCGTCTGGATTAAACTCGACCACTAGTTGCCTGCCCTCGATAGTTTCTTCCACACGTTTGTGCTTGGCACTGAATTCCGATTGCGGATAGGCACGCCACTTGTTCTCAGACCAAACTCCCAGGACTCGCTCTTTCGCAGGCAATCGATCGCTTTGCGGCTCGGCGGGGAACATCAACTCAGATCTCTCGAGGTAGCCATGATATGGATCCCGGGCATAAAGACGATTGTGACCAGTTTCTTGGGAAAGAACCGTTGTATTCGGGTGTCGAGTTTTCCAGTCTTTCCAAGTGGTCAATTCTATGGGAATCGATCGGAGCGATCGATTTGCCCCGGGGCCTGATATGCCTTCTGCCTTAACCTGTGACCACAAGCTCTCAATATCCTTGGTGCGGTCGTACATCAGTACATTGCTATTGAACAGGAGCCCAGAAACGCCGAACTCGCGCAATCCAAGTTCTGTACGGCGGTCGAATGCTGCTGCTGAATCGCACAGAGGGCAGTAGGTCACGGCCACTGGTTGATCCGCCAACTGATCATTGACGATTTCGTGGTAATTGAGGATCAGCAGGGGGTAGGCACGCGATTGGCCCCCGACCGAGACGCCAATTACTCGATTTTCTGGTCCTAGATAACTGGCGTCGCTGGCAGTAAGCCATTTGGGTCGGGACAGCGCTGGGATCCCATCCTTGGCTGGTCCGCCATGACGAATCTGGGACGCAGGCACGGTGCTGTTCGACAGATCGAACGGCGGAGAGTTTTTCATTCCCGATCCGCCAGAAGAAGCGCCGAGATGCCCTCGTCCTGGAGAATGTCCATTCCCGGATTCAAAGTACCCGGACTCAAAGTAAATGATGAGGGGCGCGATGATGGCCATCGCTCCGATCACGGTCAATGTGATTCTCAACAAAGAGAACGTCTGAGCCCTAGGCATGGAATCGGAATGGACCGCGTCGCTAGCTGGGATAGTAGGATCGGATCGATCCGATTCGTGATCTTCTGCTGAGATCATGCAAGCTTCTCCAGAAAGTCGCCCTGCAGGAGGGATTTGCGGGGACTAACGGACTTAGCTTAAATGGAACCGCTGCCTGTGAACTGTGAATTTGCAAACATTGCTAGGGATCCGGGAACGTTAGTATTATCTGTGTGAGCTAAATTCTTTGAAATCCGCTCAGTGGGCGGAAAATGGAACCGTGAAGCACTATACTGCACGGTTCACCTTTGACGCGGTTGTCTATGACACATGATAGTACGAATTAAAACTTGGAGATTCCGATGAAAATTGGCTGGATTGTTCTTTGCACTTTGATGTTTTCGTTTCTGTTTGCAGACGCCTACCACTTCGAGACCGCGGACGACGCAGCTGTCTTGGTGAAGTCGGGCAAGAAGGACGAGGACCAAGACGATGATGAAGAGGTAGTTCTGGCCAAATCAGGAAAGAAGGACGATGACAAGGATGACGATGATGACGAGAGCGAATTGAGAATCGTCTAGGTGTCGAGCTTGCGTGCCGTTTCAGGTCTTAGCATGGCCAAGGCTCGAATTGGATGAGTCAATCACTTGCCCAACCGCAGCAGTTGCTTACAGTGCCCCGGGTGCTGGGGCTCGTTGTTTGGGCAGGAATGCTGTACGCGGCGCTGGCCATCGCCAATCTAAAGAGTGACTGGGGACATGCGATTTGTGGGGCCTGGGGCTGCGGGCCTCCGCTGCAAGCCATTGTCGGTTGTCATCTGGCTTGGTGCGTCTTATTGGGCGCAGTAGTTCTCCTTGTGGGACGGAATTCGGCGCTGCCGAGCCGTACGAAGCGTTGGCTGGGGTGGTCGCTTGTTGGCGTGTCCATCGTTGGGATTCTGGCGATCGTCATTTTTCAGAGATTTACGTGGTGGGCCGAGGCGAGTGAGTGGCAACAACAGTTTTTCTGGCACCGCTGCGGGTTTTCGGTGATCACGGCCACGGATATTCCGTTGATTCAGTTGTTTCTGTGCGGCTTGATTCTTCAATCCCGGGTATTTAACGAGCCGCTTGGAAGCGAGGAATCCACTGCCTAGAATGGCAGTTGCAGTTCTCGCCCCGATCGCCAGATGGTTCCAGCCCCGTGATGAACGATATTGCCCTCCCCGCACACAATGCCGATGAACTAGGCCAATACCAGTCTCTCAGTACTTTGGCCGTCTTGGCACTTCTGATGGGAGCTGCCTCGCCGCTTCTGTTTGCATCGCCCATTTTCTCTGTGATTCCGGTGTGTGGGATCGCGATTGCCTGTTTGGCGCTGCTGAGAATTGCAGCCTCCGACGGAGCCCTAACGGGCAGATTCTTGGCGAAAGCGGGATTAGCCCTCAGCGTGGCATTTCTGATGGCCCCAGTTGCTCATAGCTATGTCCGCGATGCCGCGGCCCTGGGCTCAGCGGAACAGACCGCTCAGGATTGGCTGAAGGCCACCGCTTCGGAAGACTGGAATCAAGCGGCCAGCCTGATGACCCCCAGAAGGCTGTACGACATGATGCCCCGCTCTCCCGCACCAAATGCACCGCCGCCAACATTCGACCGGGCAATTGCCACTCAGCAATTGGCTCGTGACGAGACCGTCGAAACGATTTCCGCCTGGGACAAGGAAGGCGACGTAAAGCTCACGCTACACGGCTGCGAATTCAACTGGGATGCCCGACAGGTGGAGGCTGGCTGCAGTGTCATGCTGGCTCGGGGCGACGCGGAACCGCTCGATTGCTGGGTGCTGCTCGAGCGAAAGCCTACTCCTGAAGGCCAGATGGTGTGGCTCGTGAAAAGCTGGAAGCTGCTTTCTGCAGCAGAGTGAGGGCAGCCAAAAGCTGTTGAAATTGCTGGCAGTCGTGTGAAGCTTTGCGGCCTGGGCAATGGATTCTAGTTGTGACATCAACTGCGGTAGCACGGTGCAACTGCGTATTCCGCAGGCGAATCGATTCAATCGGTAAGGTCTACCAATTAAGCACCGATTCTTAGCAGAATTCTCAGGAAAGCGAATTTGCTGGCTCGACTCGTTCTCGCGACTGGGTCGATACCTGATAGCGAGGTGGATGGAAACCCCCGGCGAATGGCGTTGTGCTTTCGGACTAAGAGTTAAGAACCGGCGATTCGCTAAACAAATCTTGCCCTGCTGATTGGCTGGTCGGAACCAGCATTACAAACGGGCAAAAGCAGAAGGAGCTTTGCGGTGAATTTCAAGACATGGACAGTCGGTATCGCTGTTCTCACCCTTTCGGCGGCACCCGCGTTTGCCGAAACGGGAGTGGGACAGTGGTCATTCGACCAAAACGTTGTACCTGTGGGTTGTGACAGCTGCTGCGACGATGGTTGCTGTGGCGACAACTGTTGTGGAGATGGCTGCTGTGGCGATAGCTGCTGCGGTGATAACTGCTGTGGCGACGATTGCTGCGGCGACAGCTGCTGTGGCTGCGATTGCGGTTGCGGATGCTGCTGTTGTGGTGTTGGGCTTTTGAGCGGAATGGGTCCTGGCATCCTGGAAGATTTCTCCCTTTCGGATCGTCTTGGCTTCTCCAACTTCCATATTGGTGGTTGGACTCAGTTCGGTTGGACTGACGATGTCACTCCTCTGTCTCCGCAAGGAAGCAATGGCACGCTAGGATCGTTCCTCGATTCCCCAGACCGATTCAATCTGCACCAGATGTACACTTACGTTGAGCGTAAGGCTGACGGTCGTCACGGTTTGGACATCGGTTTCCGTGCTGACACCGTTTACGGTGTTGACGCCCAGAAGACTCAAGCCTTCGGCAACCCTGGTGCTGGAACCCCTGGTTTCGGTACTTTTGATGCTTCGCTCGACCACGGCACTTACGGCTGGGCTATTCCTCAGTTGTACGCTGAGATCGCCACTGGCGACGTGTCGGTGAAGATTGGTCGTTTCTACACGATCATGGGTTACGAGAGCGTAATGTCGCCTCAAAACTTCTTCTTCAGCCACTCTTACACCATGTTCAACAGCGAGCCATTCACCCACACCGGTGTTTTGGGTCAGTACAACGGTCTTGAAAACATGACTCTGTACGGTGGTTGGACTCTTGGTTGGGACACTGGCTTCGATAACGTCAATGAAGGTAACAACTTCCTTGGTGGTTTCTCTGCTAGCCTGTCTGACGCCATTACCCTGACTTGGACCAACGCCTACGGCAACTTTGGTTCCATCACCCAGGATCGCGACGACGATTTCGCTCAGTCGGTTGTTCTGGACGTGAACGTCAGCGATCGTGTGAACTATGTATTCCAAACGGACTACAAGAACATCGATGGCAGCGACGACGAAGACGTAGGAATCGTGAACTACTTGTTCTTCGATTTCAACGAATGGCTGTCCTTGGGTTCGCGTGTTGAATGGTGGCGTGATGGTACCGGTAGCCCCTTTACTGCTGCTGGCGACCGCGTATCGACCTACGGTTACACCACTGGTGCGAACATCAAGTTGCTCGACAACCTGATTCTACGACCTGAAGCTCGTACCGACTGGGCTCCAGCCGGTGACTTCAGCGTTAACAACGTTGCTTGCGACATGATCCTTACCTACTAAGGTCAGAATCTTGTCACATCAAGTGACTTGAGAGTGATACCCAGCGGGGGCCGATTCTAAGTGAATCGGCCTCCGTTTTTTTATGCCTGCGTTGGTGACGCCACGTGCCAATCTGCCGGGGTGACGTTAGACGACCAAGAATCGTAGCTGAGATTTTGCCTGGCCCTGTGATAGAGTGAAGCAAGAGCGAATTGGCATGCCCCGAAAAACCATTGTTTCGGCTTTTTTTGTTGGCGGTACCTGTTTTTCAGGCAAATGCGGCAACTGCTCCACGCGGGAGAAACCCTATCTTGTGTCACGTGATGGTGGAGCACACAAGATTGGGAAAATTGAGATCGCTTATCTTGTGTGAAAGTTTATTAGCCGCCACGATTTCTTGTGTGACGGCCGCTCGCAAATCGGCTCAATTCTTGGGTCTTGACCTGCGCGTCTTTGCGAAATGGGGAATTGTCGATTTGCTTGTTTGTTTCTTGGCTGTGTGTGGATGATGAGTGAACCTGGCTCGTCCAACGTGGGGAACGATTCTTCTCCGAACCGCCAGCGGAAGAGACGGCTCGCCGACTACAGCTATGCTGTGTTCGTTATTCTGATCGTCTATGTCTTGAGCAGCGGGCCTGTGATTGGCTTGGCATGCTGGCTCCGCGAAGCCACCGGCTACGACCAATTCTATGCGGTCTTCCTCTTGTACTACCCATTGGGCTTGCTGGACTATGGCAACGTCGTGAGCCGCTACATCGAGTGGTGGGTGGTGGATGTGTTTCACACCGTGGGGCCGGGGTAGGAAGAGCTTTTTTTCCGACGGAGAGTCAAAGGCAGACCGGTTAAGGCAAGAATAAGCGTTGAAGGCTCCGGGACTAATTCGACAAACGTGCGAAAGCCATAATCCCTAGGTATCAAGACTGGCAACCACCCATGTTGCTCGGTGAGGAGTACTGAGCGTCCGTCCGGATAGACATCCGCCGGTGTCGCAGGAGCGTCGGGCCAAAAGTAGGACCCGTTGCCATCGTAGGTAATTACAATGGCCAGTTCTTGTTCGGCAGTAACATTAATGCCAAGACTCGAGACGTCGAGATCAACATATGGAAAGGGAACCAAGCCTCCAAAGCCAATACTACTAACTGGGATGGCAACTGACCCCAGGGAGGTTGTTGGTTCATTGTTTGACGCATTATAGATTAGTAGCGTCGCATCCTCGGTTGCTGACGATTTTCTTAATTGAATTCCAACTTGAGAGAGCAAACCGTTCCTGCCAGCGATAAACGTTTGACCAATAAGTTTGCCGTCTGCTACAGTTATGCCTCCGTTTCTTGTCGCATTTACAGACTGATCCAGCACAACCATCGCCTGACAGGTCTGGGTGCTGATACAAAAAATTGCAAGTTGGAGGATTGGATTCTTCAGAGTTCTTGTCACGGGTATCCTCTGGCCATGAGTGCCAATGCGATGAGGTGCTAGATCAATCAAGTCTACGATAGTCCTTGTTTGGCATCAAATAAACGATTTGATACCTCTCCCAGGCGAATAGCTGTTCAGCATTGTTTGCAGAATAGCATCGAAACAAACTGCCCTGTAAACCTCTGGGACACAACGACTTGCCAGAGCCACCTCGAAGCATGATAATACGAGATTCCCCAGCCCCCACTTGCGGAGTCTCTCTACATGAAGGACAAGCTCCGGGATCCCGGCCTCACCTTCGACGACGTGCTGATCGAGCCGCGTCATAGCACCATCGTGCCTTCTGAAGCAGATGTTTCCACTCGGCTCACGCCACGCATCACGCTCAACATGCCGGTGCTTAGTTCGCCTATGGACACCGTCACCGAAAGTGCCATGGCCATTGCGCTGGCCCAAGAAGGTGGACTGGGCGTGATCCACAAGAACATGTCGGTCGAAGAACAGACCACCGAGGTCGATAAGGTGAAGCGCTCGGCCAATGGTATCATTGCCGATCCGGTGACACTTCCTCCCGATGCTAGCGTTGCTACTGCTCGCGAAACGATGGAGACGGCGCACGTTTCGGGAATTCCCATTACCGAGAACGACAAGCTGGTAGGCATTATTACGCGGCGAGACCTGCGTTTCCTAGAAGATAACAGCCTGCCCATTGCCGAGGTGATGACCAGCCAGCAGCTAGTAACAGCTACGGGGACGGTGACGCTTGGGGAAGCTGAAAAGATTTTGATGGCAAAAAAGGTCGAGAAACTTCTGCTGGTTGACGAAAATTACAGACTGACAGGCCTGATTACGATCAAAGACATCGACATGATGCGACGGTTCCCTCAGGCCTGTAAAGACAACCAAGGAAGGCTTCGAGTGGGAGCGGCGATTGGCGTGTTCGATTTCGAACGTGCCGAGAGCTTGATCGACATGGATGTCGACTTCCTGGTCGTCGACAGTGCCCACGGGCATTCGTCGAATGTGATTGATACAGTTAAGGAACTGAAAGCAAAGTGGGATATCGACGTCGTGGCCGGTAACGTGGCGACGGCGGAGGGCTGCAAGGATCTTGTTCGTGCCGGCGCCGATGCGGTGAAGGTGGGAATTGGTCCCGGCTCGATTTGTACGACGCGCGTGATATCGGGAATAGGTGTTCCTCAGATTACGGCGGTGTACAACGTTTCTCAGGCTGCAGCTGGTTCTGATACGACAATCATCGCGGACGGTGGAATTCGCTATTCAGGAGACATAACCAAAGCCATTGCAGCCGGAGCGCATCTGGTGATGCTGGGCGGCTTGTTGGCTGGGCTGGAAGAGAGCCCCGGCGAGCGAGTGTTGTTCCAGGGACGAACCTACAAAGCCTACCGAGGCATGGGTTCGTTAGGGGCGATGGTTCATGGCTCCAGCGAACGATATCGACAAGCGGGTGCGGCTGTCAGTAATGGCAAGTTGGTGCCCGAGGGTGTGGAAGGTCGCGTGCCCTACAAGGGGGCGCTGAGTCCGTTCCTCTACCAGCTTGTCGGTGGGCTGCGGGCAGGTATGGGATATTGTGGCACAAAAACCATTGACGAGTTACGCAAGGAAGCGCGATTCATCAGGATCTCGCCAGCCAGCGTGCGGGAGAATCACCCCCATGACATCTCAATTACGCAAGAAGCGCCCAACTACACGGCCGAGTATCTGCCGCAAGATAAATTCTAGCGCGCTGGCGCTTGCGTTGGCTTACAGCCTGGCGCTGCCCGTCGATAATGTTGCGGGCGATTCTCTGCAATGGGGTATTGCTGGTAGTGCGACTAGACCCAGGGCTAGTGCGCCGCTGCGGCCTGTCTCGACAAGCATGTTTCGCGATCCCAAGGTAGTGGCTGCGGGATGGAACGATTCTGAAATTGTGGCGCCGCGACCTCGCGCTGATTTGAATAGCGACTTGGCGAATCGCTCGGAAGAGCCGACGGCGCTTGTGCCGGAGCTTGCCGAGGGGCCAGCCGGGATCGAGCATTTGGCTCAGCTGCCTGAGGAGTCTGACTCCAGTGATCCGTTTGAAGATGATGAATTCTTTGAGCTTTTCGGTGAGGAAGATTCCGAAGAAATGGAGGAGCCAGTAGAGGATAGTGATCCAGAAGAGAGTTCGACCGACGAGTACGATCTCTTCGATAGCCCAGCCGAAGAATCTGATCGTGAAGAATCTGACGCCGAAGACAGTGATCCTATGGATCTGTTTGAGGAGGAGTCGATCGGCGATGACTTAGAAGAAGACGATGGAGACAGTGCCGAGATTCAGCAACCAGCTTCCCAAGATCTATGGGAGTCGGCCGACGACATTACGCCGACACCGCAGACGGGGACTTCGGAGCTGTTCGAGAAAATGACCGACGCCGAGGACGATTTGCTCGATCGTCACGATGGGACCGGCCCTGACCCCGATAGTACCGACTATTTGTTGGATGACTCCGACGATTGGCTTGACTTGGATTTGTTGCAGCCAGGTAGTGAGGAACTTACCGAGCAGCAGCGAAGAATCCTGCAGGAAGAGCGGGCGGCCAACGAGCAGAGCTGTCAGGAAGAGATCGACAAGCTCCGCGCCCAACGACTGGAAAACATCGACCTGAGTATTCGAATTGATGGCAACGCAGGCGAGGACTTTCCTTTCGAATGTACGCCCGAGCAGGGGACACCTGAGCAGCGCGACTGGTCGCAAATCACGTATATGTGGAAGGCATCGGGCCTTTGCCATAAGCCGTTGTACTTTGAGCAGGTGCATCTTGAACGTCACGGGCATACCTGGGGACCCTACACTCAGCCGCTGCTTTCAGGCGTTCACTTCTTCGGGACGATCCCGATTTTGCCATACAAGATGGGTCTGAAGACGCCGAACGAATGCGTGTATACGTTAGGGCACTATCGCCCCGGCGACTGCGCTCCGTATATGATCGACGCGGTACCGTTTACCTGGCGAGCGGCCGGTTATCAATTTGGTGCGTCGACGGGACTATCGTTCTTGGTGCCGTAGGGGAGGCTTTGAGGCATTTAGCGACGGTGCTCTGAGATAGCCGCGACTCGCAGTTTAGTCGCCGTGGTGGGAGTCGCCGGAGCGTCGGGACTACCGCCAGCAGCCTTCAAGCGATAGCCTATCTCCTATGGACGGCATCGCACTTACTCGCGAGCAATCGCGTTCGATCGATTCGATTGCCATCAACGACTACGGCATTCCCAGCATGGTGCTGATGGAAAATGCTGGGCGCGGTGTGGTCGAGCTGCTGCTAAGTTGGGACCCAACTCTTGCGGGTGACGATGCCAAGTTGGCCGTCATCCTCTGCGGCAAAGGAAACAATGCCGGAGATGGGTTTGTGATTGCCCGGCATCTGGAAATTCACGGCGTTCGTTGCCGAGTCGTTTTGCTTTGTGACTCTAACGACCTCAGCGGCGACGCACAGCAGAACTTTGAGATTCTGCAAAAAACCAATGTGCGGATTGTTGATCTTTCGCAGACCGAGGACTTACCCGCCGAACTCAACGCCAACGCGGGCGAGGCCACCTGGCTGGTGGATGCGATGCTGGGAACCGGCGCCCAGGGTGAACCGCGCGAGCCGTTTGCCACGGCAATTGGGTGGATGAATGGTCAGCGGGCTAAGCGGCTTGCTTTGGATGTGCCAAGTGGCTTGGACTGCGACACCGGCACGGCTAGCAATGTTTGTGTGCGAGCCGACGCGACGTGTACGTTTGTCGCAGCGAAGCGGGGGTTTCTTGAGGAGACCGCGGCGGAGTATATGGGGCAACTGCACGTGGTGTCGATTGGCGTGCCGCCCCGGCTGATTTTGGAAGTGGTGAGCAAGGGGTGATTGAAGAAACGAACAGGATGAATTGGGTGAGTACTCATCTTCTGCATCTTTTAGATTCTGCTGATCCAGTCATCCTGTCTTCGAAGTGGCAGTGGCCACTTCTCCGCCGAACCGATATCATACGGGCTTGTGTCTGCGACTTGGTCGGGTGCCTTGCGATACGTGGCATCGCGGCTATTTCGTGCCACAACGAAGAGAAGAAAACCCTAGCCTCTAGCCCCTAACACCTAGCCCCACACCGATGAAAACCGACGAACTCCGCGAAAAGTATCTTGCCTTTTACGAATCCAAAGGCCATCGTCGCTGCGATAGCGATGTGTTGGTGCCCACTTGGGATCCGTCTGTGTTATTCACCCCGGCGGGGATGAACCAGTTCAAAGATCATTTCCTGGGCAAGGTGAAGTTGGATTTCACGCGTGCAACGACCTGCCAAAAGTGTTTGCGCACCGGCGACATCGACAACGTGGGCCGCACGGCATACCACCATACGTTCTTTGAAATGCTCGGCAACTTTAGCTTTGGCGATTACTTCAAACGCGAAGCGATCAATTGGGCATGGGAGTTTCTCACGGACAAGAAATGGCTGGGGATCGATCCTGAGCGACTGAGCGTGACGGTCTATAAAGACGACGACGAGGCGGCGGAGATTTGGTCGAGCGACATTAAGCTTCCAACCGCGCGAATCGAGCGATTGGAAGAAGACGAAAATTTTTGGCCCGCCAGCGCACCGAGTCAAGGGCCCGATGGGGTGTGTGGTCCGTGTAGTGAAATTTACTTTCATCCCGACGAAGGGCAGTCGGTTGAGATCTGGAATTTAGTGTTCACGCAGTTCAATCGGGTAGGCGATCCTCCTGATAACCTTCGGCCGTTGCCCTCCAAGAATATTGACACTGGCATGGGCCTGGAGCGTACGGTTGCGACGCTCCAAGGTGTGCCGACGAATTACCATATTGATAACCTAATGCCGATCGTCCAGGCCGCAGCGGAAATCTGCGGCCAGCAGTATTCGCTCGATAGCGAAGAAGGTCGCCGCCTGCGCCGCATTACCGACCATGTGCGGGCTTGTACCTTTGCCGTGCACGAGAATGTGTACCCCGGGCCGAACAAGGAGAAGTACGTCATCAAACGGTTGCTGCGTCGCGCGGTTTTAGACGGTCATCAGATGGGCGTGCGTGAACCGTTCCTGCATCAATTGGTACCAGCGGTGGTGGAGGCGATGAAGGCCCCTTATCCAGATCTAACAGAAACGGTCGAGCGGGTAGCTAGTGTCATTGAAAAAGAGGAGGCCAACTTCTTCGGCACCATCGATGACGGCCTGCATCGGATAGAGAAGGTTTTTGAGGAGATGCGCACCGACAATCGTGTGAAGGTGGAAGGCGCAGTGGCTGCGGAGCTTTACCAAACATTTGGCGTCCCGCCAGAATTGTTTGAGGCATTGGCTGCCGAGCACAATTTGGCCTTCGATTGGGAAGGCTACACCAAGTCGATGGAAGAGCACGGCGAGGTCTCCGGCAAAGTGCAGCACACGGTGATGGGCGCGAAGGGGCCGATCGATTCGCTGAAGCATGCACTTCATTCCACGGAGTTCCTGGGTTACGAAACCACCAAAGCACCGGCAGTAGTGAAGGGAATCATTGCCGGCACGCCGCCGGACGATCATCTGTGCGACACCATGGAGGAAGTTGGCCATGAGAATCCACTCCGTGTGGTGCTTGATCGCACACCGTTTTACGGCGAGAGTGGCGGGCAGGTGGGCGATACGGGCCGGTTGGTTGGCGAGGGGTTTGAATTCGAGGTCAGCGATACGCAAAAGGATGGCCAACTGGTGATCCACATCGGCCATTTGCTCAAGGGCACGATGAGCGAGGGGGCCAAGGTCGAGGCGATCGTCGACGTTGAGCGTCGCGATGGCATTCGCCGAGCGCACTCGGCCACGCACATCTTGCATCACGCCTTGCAGCAACTGCTGGGAACACATGCCCAACAGCAAGGGTCGAAAGTCGACGAGGATTGGCTGCGGTTTGACTTTACGAATCTTAGCCCCGTGGAGAGCGAGCAACTGGCAAAGATCGGTGGCGACGTGGAGGAGAAAGTTTTGGCGGCGCAGGCCATCAAATGGGAGACCTTGCCGCTGGCCGAAGCGCGTAGCCAGGGAGCGATGATGCTATTTGGCGAGAAGTACCCCGACCCGGTGCGGATGGTGTCGATGGGCGACTTTAGCAAAGAGCTGTGTGGGGGCACCCATTTGGAGAACACCCGCGAGGTGCAGGCGTTCGAAATCCTGAGCGAAGAAGGGGTTTCCGCCGGCACTCGACGCATTACCGCATTGACGGGAAAACGAGCCGAGGAGCATAGCGGTCAAATCACCGAGGCATTGCAGGGTACGGCGCAGCTCCTGGGTTGTGCGCCGTCGGCCGTGCCCCGAAATGTCCAAGTACTCCTGGAGCAACAACGCGATTTACGCAAGACGCTGGCAGCAGGCGGTGCTGCCCCAGAGGTTAAGGCCGGCGGGATGTCGACGGTGGTTGGCCAAGAGACCGTGTCCTCGTCACAGGCGAAGCAAATTCTAACCGAGACGGCCCATTTGCTATCGGTTGCACCCCTTTCGGTCCTCGAACGGGTGACTGCAGTGGTTGAAGAGGTCAGCACGCTGCATGGACGGCTTGAAGAGCGGGCTGCGGCGGGGCCGATTACCGCTGACGGGCTACTTGAATCGGCAGAGAAAATAGGGGAAGCCACCATTGTGGTGGCCGAAGCGCCCACTGCGGAGCCGAACCTGATGCGGCAGTTAATCGACCAAATCCGTCAAAAGGTTGGCACGAGTGCCGTGCTCTTGGCAAGCAGCGAAGGCGACGACAAAGTGACCCTGGTGGCGGGAGTCTCCCAAGACCTTCAGCAGCAGGGTGCCCACGCAGGAAACTGGGTAAAGCCGGTAGCACAAACGCTGGGCGGCGGCGGTGGCGGCCGTCCCGATATGGCGCAGGCCGGCGGACGCCAACCAGCCAAGCTACCCGAAGCTTTGCAAGTTGCCAAAGAAACAATTTCAGAAATGCTTTCTTCGTAATCTGAATGGGCATGCCCGAGCGGATGCTCCCAAAGAGTGACGCTAGCAACGAGATCCCGGCACCTCGAGGTCGGATGAAAATCAGGCAATTGGCTGCGCGCAGATTTGAGTATTCGCGTTGTCTGTTTTCTGGTGATAGGCGTAGAATGCATTAAGAGAGGTCACACTCTCCTTGCGGAAACTTCCACTAGTTCCCGCCTTCTTCTCGGCCAAAGAAAAGGAGCCGTATGATGAGCAGTGTGCAAAGTTCAAGAGAAATGGAAGTCGCGCGGGGCCCCGATTGGCTAATCATTCGTGTTCATGTCGAACCTGACGAAGCAGGAGACTTTGCCGATCGCATTTGGGCGCTGATGGAAAAGCACTTCATCTACCGACTGGTCCTCGAAATGGACGACGTCGAGTTCATGCCGAGCGTGCTGATGGGGCAACTGGTGATGTTGCAAAAGCGATTGTTGCAGCACGAAGGCTCGTTGCGACTGAGCGGTTTGCGTCCTGAGTGTGAGCAAGCTCTGCATTTCTGCCGACTCGATCACACGCTGTTGCACTTCCACTCGTGTGTAGAAGCCGTTCAAGGTAGCGACGTGGCGAAGCCGCGCTAGGCTGGAGGCTTTGGGGCTGTGGGCTTCGAGGTATTGAAGGAGCACTCTATCGGGCTTAGGCCTCTGGAGCCCAATGAGTTGTTCTTGAGCCAGATTCTGAGCAGTCCTGCAGTTCACAATCACTGCAATCTTCTTCAAGGGTTGGCCCGGAGGGCCTGTGCAACCTTAGACGGGGCCGTCAGGCCCCGGTTATAGGGCACGCCAAGAGACAAGCCCCAAGGGCGGCACAATTGATTAGTCCCAAACGTAGCGAGCATCATACTGCACGCCGTGTTATTTTCAAGAGTCCAACGTACTCGTCCTCAAACGATTCGCACGCATGATGCGATTCCTAATTGAGGATGTATCGGGCGACCTTGTCTTTTTGCGACATGCTTACTGAGAATGCACCAAACCCATCTTGCCAGCCAAACTTGTGGATCTGTCCGCAGGACTGATTGTTGTGGCGACTAGTACTTGCTTTGAGTCGACCAATGAACTCGGAGACCGCGTGCTTGGCGGGGATTCTCACAAGTAGGTGGACGTGGTCGCTCCAACCACCGATCTCCAGTGCGAAGCCGTCCAAATTCTTTACCACCCCAGCCATGTAGGCAAAGATTGCTTCGCGTTGTTGTTGATTTGAAAGATACGGTTTGCGATTTTTTGTGCTAAACACGACATGGTAGAGAAGTTGTTGGTGTGTGCTGGGCATTGGTTGGCTCCGATTGTGTCGCCCCTCCGGGGCTCACCTGAAGGATAAGCCTACGTTACAGGTGCCTCACGGCACCGGCTAGGGTTGTTGCGGCCCTCTGGGCCTAGAGCGAGCCCCATTTCGAAGTAACGAGATTCGGCAAGTATTCCGAAGTCTATTTAGCTGATTTCTTGCGAATTCTGCTACACCTACACTCTATAGTCTTTTCAGGCATGGTTTAGAAGCCGCGCTAGACTGGAAGGGTAAGGCTATGGGCGGGAGTGTTAGAATTCCGACCTCGAACGTGAATCTTACCAGTCTCGAAGCCTCAAAGCCCCCAGCCTCGAAGTCTCCCCTAAGACAGACTCTTTCGCAGGTCGCGCATCAGATCTAGCGTGGGCTTTGGTTGGTCTTTTTGATCGAAGAGGCCGCCGTGGGGGAACTCGTGGGGGACGGCGTCGCTCAGTTGGTTCCACAGCACAATCTGCACCGTCGAACGGGCTATCAGCAGTGGCAAGATAGAACTGGCCCATTGCTGCTGATAATCGAGATCGCCCGATACGTCCCCTTCTTGAAAGAGGGTCTCGATCCCCTTCTTGGCGTTGGGATCTTGCGAGTAATCACTGGGGGCGGTGATCGTAAGCATCAACGGTAGTCCCCACACACTCCATTGATCGAGCAATCGACCGACTTCGAAGGTGGGCCGCACGGCACTTCCACCCGGTTGGTAGCCAACATTCAGCTCCAGGCCAAAACCAGAAATTCCTAAGCCCGCCCGGACTAACGCGTCGGCATAGTGAACTGGGGCTAGGTCCTCATCGTGGTCGGACAGATATTCGCCCCAGGGTTGATCGAAGGAGACCACCGTGGGCGTGCGAGGATCTATTTTTTTAACTAGTTCTAAGACTTGGGCGACCAGTTGCAAACGTTGCTCTTCGACCAGTCCCAGTAGATTTCCCGTGTTCACGCGCGATGCTACATGCCATAAATGCACACGGCCCGCATATCGGGAAACAACCGCCTCCACGTGATCGAGCATCATGCGTGTGAGGTTGTCGAAATCGTCTTCCCAAAGGTACATCCAGTCGGGCACACCGGCATCGTCCATGAATAGCAGCGGGCCGGCTGCGACTTTCAGTCCCGCCTTCTGGCACCAGGCAAGTTTTTCATCGGTATCCTTCCAATCACGATTGCCTTCGCGTGCTTCGATTTTTTTCCAAGCAACCGGTAGCTGAACCAAGTTGCAGGCACTCAATAGTTCGCGACGCGTGTCGACGCTGGGAGTTTCTGGCGGCAATGCTACTCCCAGCAGCGCGGGAATAGGGCTTTGCTCCTGCCGCGACACGATGGCTTGTTGGGCGTAGCAACGGACCAGTTCGTCGGCTGCAGCGAGTGCCTGGTCGACTGCGTTCAAGGCTAGGGTCGCCGACTCAGCAGGTTTGCTTTGAGTGGTGGCCGCGCGGGAAAAGTCGCGAGTAGCATCCGTTAATTGCTGGAGAACTTTGGCCGGCGTCTCAAGCCCCAGCCATTCCCAAACAAAGACGCGATTGCGAATCCGATTAAGCAGTCCGCGGGCCAATTCCACTTCTAAGAGATAAGGACGCGTTCGCTCGACGAGTGTGGAAGTCGACAGAATACACTGCCCCATGCCATCGACACGCCAGGGGATATAGACCGAGCCCGAGTCGTCGATGCCACGCTCAACAACTAGGATGTCGCCTTCCCACTTGGATCGAGTCGACCAAGGAATCTCTTCGGTGCCGGCCACGTAGATTCGCTGCAGGGCATCCGAGGTAATGCGATCCCGATTTTCAAGGTTGAATCGCAGCTGACCCATCGCGGATATCCCGTGTCTCTAGTCCCGCAATGTTTCCTGGCCATACCCTCGGGGTGCAGGTCTCCTTAGGAGACTCGCTGAGGCGAAGTTGCGAGCTTCTCGAATGCGTTACGTGTCGAAGGACAATTGATCTGTGGCTCTTAGTTTAGCAGCAAAATGCTCGGCGCGGGATGCCTTCCGGGGGCGGAATCGGGGAGGCGGAAGGGGGAGGGCTGACGGCGGCTGGCGTTACTCGGTATATTCATGTCCATCCGCAAACTTTGCGGCAAAGCCCTGAGATTTCTAGTGGGAATTCCTATGACGGCAGCCCCTGTGTTGGAAACCAATCTGCCCGACCTGCCGCTGAAAAGGGGCAAGGTCCGCGACGTCTATGATCTCGGCGATCGGTTGCTGATCGTTTCGACCGATCGCATTAGCGCATTCGACTGGGTGCTTCCCTCCGCAGTTCCGGACAAAGGCCGCGTGCTGACGCAGGTGAGTAATTTTTGGTTCGACCGGCTCGGCACGACACACCATTTGATTGAGACCGACGTGCAGAAGATGGATTTGCCCGACGGGGCGGATCGCGAATCGCTAGCTGGGCGGACGATCTTGGTGCGCAAAACAGACGTGGTGCCCATTGAGTGCGTGGTGCGAGGCTACCTTTCCGGTTCCGGTTGGCAGGAGTATCAGCAGAATGGTCAAGTCTGTGGAGTCGAGCTACCGGCGGGGCTGGTGGAAAGTGAGCAGTTGCCCGAACCAATTTTTACACCGGCCACGAAAGAGGAAGTGGGCGCACACGATATCAACATTTCATTTGAGGAGATGAAACGCCGCATCGGCAACGAGCTAGCCGAGCAGTTACGCGAGACGAGCCTAGCCATCTACAACCAGGGTGTCGCACACGCTGCCGCGCAGGGAATCATTCTTGCCGACACCAAGTTCGAGTTCGGTCAGGTCGATGGCGAATTGATTCTGATCGACGAAGTGATGACGCCCGATAGCTCGCGATTCTGGCCCGCCGACGATTACGAGCCGGGGCGAGCGCAGGCATCGTTCGACAAACAATTCGTCCGCGATTGGCTTTCCAACAGCGGCTGGGACAAAAACAGTCCGCCTCCGGAGTTGCCCGCTGATGTGATTGCTGGTACCCGCGGGAAGTATATCGAAGCGTGTGAGCGGATTACGGGTAAGCAGTTTGGGTGGGGGTGAGTAACTATGCGAATTCAAGAAATTTCTTTGGCGTGTCAATTCTTAATCCCCTATTGGTAGTAATATCGATCAGGATCGCTAGTAGTTATTGAATCTCTTAATTGTCAAGTCGATAGAAGAATGAGCACACTACGATTTATCATATTCAGATTATACTACTTCGTTGTCGCTACGATTGTGCTTGTGATAGATTCTGGTTTCTTAAGCGCAGAAGTGACTAAAGCAGATGCTGCAAATACTTTAGTGCAGAACGAGTCCTCATCTGAAACTGTGTTAGCAATGAAGAACTCGGCAGGAAATCTAGCCGTCATTGCAAAAGCATTGGCATACTGGCAATTGGACAATAAACCAAATTTACCCCTCTACTGCCTAAAGACGAGAGACGGAGAGCCGGGCCTAAGTTGGCGGGTGGCTCTACTGCCGATGCTCGGTGAAGACCAACTCTATTCAAAGTTTAAGTTGGACGAAGCCTGGGATAGTCAATCCAACAAACGATTGATTGCAGAGATGCCCGAGGTGTATCGATCTCCGAGGCATGAGTCTAGAAGAGGCTTTACTAATTATCTGGCAGTTGGTGGAGAGCAGAGCTTTTTCAGACACACTGGTAGAAGTAGAGTTGGTAGTTGTAACGATGGGACCTCGAATACTATCAGTGTCATAGAAGTAGATCGTGCGAATTCGATGGTATGGACCTCCCCTCAAGACTTTAATTGGAATCGCGATAATCCTAATGAGGGCATTGGGGTCAGAGGCGAACAGAACAACTTTTTATTTGCTTTGGCTGATACAAGCGTCCATTTGCTGCCTAGAGAAACTAACTCTAGTACTCTCGAAGGTATGTATGTCTGCAATGATGGCAGAGTGTTGGGTCTAGAATCACTGTTGCCTGAGATTAAGAAGAGACCGTATCTCTATTGTCGGGGAAGGAGAGATGACAGTGTTCCAGGATTTCTCAGAGAAGAATCTTCCGAGTTGCCAGCTGACATCTCACAAGACAGCAATTCTTTCAAAAATGATTCGAAAACAAAGACCTACTTTGCGTTGGTGAGAAGTAATCTTGAAGATGATGAACTAGCGGTATCATTCATTGAACCCGATGATGGCCTAGAGATAAAGGTTTTACGTATCGAAGCTGGTGCAATGTGGTTCACTATTAATCATACAAGTGAGAGCGACAAGAACTGGTGGCAGATAATAATTCGAACTCCATACGGTTTACCTTTAAGGCCAAAAGAGTATCGACTATCTTCTCCTCTCAGTGATTACGTTCTAAGCCAGCCGGCCTTACAGTTAACAAGTAACACTTCTCCAAAAGTTACTGGTCGGGGGTATTTCAAGGTCTACGAAGTTGCGTTTGAGTCTGATGACTCAACTCTGTTAAGTTTCTCCGTAGATTTTGAATTGTTCGACAAAAGTAGTAAACAAATTCTCAATGGCTATTTGCGTTATTATGCAAATATCGATCCCGAACCTTCAGACAAGGATATTGCAGAAGCGCTTTCACAATACAAGCGAAGACGATGATCGTATTTCCAGCCTGCTTCAGCCCGTCTCGCTCTTAATCTTTTTCAGCTTCTATTCGAGCTCAAGACAAAACGTTTTCTGCTAGCTTGTCAATCTGTCTGCCTATCCTGCCAAGCTTCGCCAGTGTAGAATCGATGGTTTGTTCGCCTTGCGACCGCGACGGCTGGAACCTACTCTTCCGCTGGAAAATCGTCGGAATCGCCCAACTCAACCAGGTACAAGATGTTGCGTTATTTGACCGCTGGAGAATCTCATGGCAAGACCCTGCTGGCCTTGGTCGATGGGTTTCCTGCGGGTGTCGAGATTGATACCGACCTGATCGATGTGGAACTCAAGCGTCGTCAAGGAGGCTATGGCCGCGGTGGTCGCCAGCGGATTGAGACCGACAAGGTCGACGTCCGCACGGGGATTTGGAAAGGTATTTCGCTGGGAAGTCCCATCGCGCTGGAAGTGATTAATCGCGATTACAAACTGGAGCGGCTCGACGATCTGCCGCGGCCGCGGCCCGGGCATGGCGATTTGACCGGGGCAGTGAAGTTTTTGGGTAGTATTCGCGGCATTCTCGAACGAGCCTCGGCCCGCGAAACCGCCGTGCGGGTTGCAGCCGGTGCGCTCGCCAAGCAACTGCTCGCGGCGTTTGACATGACTGTGTTCGGCTACGTCGTGGAAGTGGGCGGCGAAAAAATTGAACCGGTCGATGGCACCGTGGACGAGCTCAAAGCCATCCGGGACAAGAGCGAACTGTACGGCCTCAATCTCGATCGGGATCCGGCGATTAAAAAGATGATTGACGAAGCCGGCAAACAGGGCGATACCTTGGGCGGCATCGTGGAGGTGCGGGTCGACGGCATTCCGTTCGGCCTGGGCACCCATGCCCAGTGGGATCGCAAACTCGATGGCCGACTCGCCCAGGCAGTGATGGCGGTGCAGGCCATCAAAGGCGTGGAGATCGGACTAGGTTTCGAAGCCGCGCGGCGGCCCGGTTCGCAGGTACACGATCCTATTCAGTATGATGAGAGCAAGAAAGAGACTTCATCGCTGGGCTACGAGCGACCGACCAACAACGCGGGCGGGCTTGAAGCAGGGATGACCAACGGCCAGCCGATTGTAATTCGCGCTGCAAAGAAACCGATTAGCACGTTGGCCAAGCCGTTAGAGTCAGTCAACCTAGACACAAAAGAGTCAGAGTCGGCTAGCTACGAGCGAAGCGACGTGTGTGCGATTTCCGCAGCGAGTGTGATTGTGGAAAACGTAGTCGCCTTTGAGATTGCCTGTGCGGTGGTCGAGAAGTTTGGCAGCGACAGTTTGCCGGAAATGCTAGGCCGCTACGAGCTATTTCTGCAAATGGCTCGAGAGAGATAGAGATAACAGTAGAAGTTGGATGTTTGATGTGAGATTGTAGACGTAATTCATGTTGATAGTGCTTAGGCCTGTGCCTAAACGAGCACATCAACAATCTTCGATCTTACATTTTCGATTTTTCGGGAGACATGGATGTTCTCGATGCACGAATCAACTCAGCGGATTGTTTGTCGCGCGCTTTTCTTGCTGTGCGCGTTGATTCCTGCGATTGCGACCCTGCTGTGGATGGCGTACTCATTGCGTCCCTGGCGAGAAGTCGATTGGCAGCAAGCCATCTCACAACAGCTGCATGTGCAAGTAGAGGTGGGAGAGGTCAACTCGCCCCGCCCCGGCACAACGCATCTTCGTCAAGTGACGCTGGCCGATCTGCACACCGGGTATCCACTCGGTGCCATCGACAAGGTGCGCGTCTATTGGCGTGGTCCGCGGTTGGTACTCGATACAGATCAGCTAGAAATTGCCGCCAAGAGTTTCCCGGCATTGGCTGAGACACTATCCACGGCCCTATCGGCCAGCGATCTACCACCATGCCAATTGCAAGCAAAAGCCGTGCAGATCATCGGTGCGAATGCCGAACGAATCTCGCTGATGAAATTGCGTTGCTTTTCAGAACGAGGAGCGCAGCCACTGGGCAAATTAGTCGCTCAGGCAGAGTTGCCGGTCGAGGAAGATGCCACGGCATCGTCCACGATTAAGATCATTGCCGAGCGATCGGGCACGACGACCTCGGCAATTCTCGATACGGGCGGAGAGCGACTCCCGAGTTGGTTATTGCGAAGTGTGTTGCCAGGCATTGCGACTTGCGAAGGCTCGACATACTCGGGCGTTCTGCAGCTTGAAAGCGAATTTGACCAACTGCATGGATCTTTGGACGGCCGCTTCGAAGATCTGAATGCCCAAGCATGGTTCGAGCCCACCGCCGATCATCGTCTCGAAGCCACCATCGATATGGAACTCGAACAACTGCGCTGGGTCGGCGGTCGAATCGAGGTGGCCCATGGGAGCCTGGTGGCCAGTGCGGGGAGCATGAGTTCTTCGCTTCTCCAAGCGTTTGCCGAGCGACTGTATTGCAAGGTTGGACCTAAAGCAAATCTAGTTGAAGCAGCAAGTGTGGCTTTCGACGAACTCTCTTGCGGATTTCATCTCACCAGTGCAGGGTTAACGATCGTAGGTCGCTGTCAATCCATCAACGACGGTGCTCCCGGGTGTATGGTGGCGGCGGGGGGGGAGCCAATTCTTGTTGAGCCAGAGTATTCTAATTTGCCGGTGACATTGATGGTGCAAGTGCTCTCCCAGCCTGCACGAAGCTGGATTCCTGGTTCTCGCGAAGCCAACGAGATGGCGGGCTCATTGCCATTGCCGAGAGTCGGGCCGGTTCCCTCTGAGGACGCCCAGCAAGAGATTGCCACGCATCCTAAGGATTCGAAGTCCCGCTAGGATGTATCCATTGATCGCCACTTGCTAGCATCGCGATTGTTATCGACAGCAATCGTAGGTTCAGAAATAATGTCAATGCTGTCAGTAGCATACGACAAGCATTCTGGGGGGTTGGCGGGTTTGGGTGCGAAATTGCTGGCGGAAAGATCTACGACTCCGCAGCGAATCGCGGCTTGAGGCAAGGAAGCGAAGTGGACTGGCATTCGATGGGCACAATCGCAGGGACCGCGCTGTTAGGAGTAGCTGGAATGCAGTTGCTGTGGGCGGTGTGGCGCGCCCGTCGGCGAAATGGCCAGACGCAAATTCGCTATCGAAATCAGCGACTACTATTCGATCAGCAACTACGGGCCGTGTTGAATTGGGCGCGGGCCGTCAAGCCGATGCTTAAGGCCTGGACAGGAACCAGGCCCATGCAGGTGGCAGCGATCGTAGACGAAGCCATTGACTGTAAGTCGTATTATCTACTGCCCGAAGACGGACGACCCTTGGCGCGTTTCGAGCCAGGCCAATATCTGACGTTCGAATTACCGGTTGCCACCGAACAAGCGGCGCTGGTGCGTTGTTACTCCCTCTCCGATCGGCCACGTGAAGACTACTATCGCATAACGATCAAGCATGCTCAGCCACCCACCGACAATCCGACATTGCCGCCGGGGCAGGGGAGCACGTACTTTCACCAACAAGTGGAGGTCGGTTCGCAACTCGACGTCCGAGCCCCGCAGGGAGCCTTCTTTCTCGATCCGCGGGACGAGGTGCCTGTTGTTCTGATTGGGGGCGGAATTGGCGTGACGCCGGTGATGAGCATGATCAACTCGATCGTGCACGACCGCAACGAACGACAGGTGTATGTATTCACTGGGTTTCGCAATAGCCGTGAGCATCCCTTTGCTGAGCCGATGCGCGACCTATGTAGTCGGCACGACAATATCAAGCTCGACGTGAGCTATTCGCGACCCATGCCGGGGGACCGAAATGGACGCGATTTCGACCAACGAGGCTATATCGATTTGCAGCGTCTGCGCGAGGTGTTACCGTCGAACAACTTTCGCTTCTACATCTGTGGTCCACCGGCGATGATGGAAGCCCTGGTGCCAGCGTTACTCGATTGGGGTGTGCCGGACGATCACATATATTTCGAGGCCTTTGGTCCAGCGAGTGTGAAACGCTATCGCAAGAATCGCAACACCGGTCCACGGAATATCAACTTTGCGAAGACAAATAAAGCGGCCGTGTGGACAGAAAGTGATTCGACACTTCTCGATTTCGCGGAGTCTAACGGGGTGCGGCTGGAGTCCGGGTGCCGAGCCGGGAACTGTGGGCAGTGCGTAACGGCGGTGCGGTCTGGAAAGTTTGCTCATATAAAACAACCTGGGATCACGGTGAGCGAAAAGGAATGTTTGGCTTGTATCGCCGTGCCGGAAGAAGACTTGGTGTTAGAGGCGTGAGCATCAAGGAAAAATATCTACTCCTACAGTCCCTCGCCCCTTTGGGGAGAGGTTAGGTGAGGGGAGGAAAAACATGGAAGATATTTTTCCTCGATGCGAAACAAAATGCCAATACGGAATAGGTTATGAAAGTGCGTAAAACAACGATCGCTATTCTCCTCGCGTGCTGGGCACTGTGCGCAGGGAGCAGCGTTCGTGCCGAGAGTAAATATAGTGTGGAAATCGACTGCGATCCCGCAAAGGTCCTGGGAGCCGAATCGTGCGCGAAGTGCCACGAGTCGGAAGTGCAGCAGTGGCAGCAAACTCCGCACTTTGCGACATTCGAAACTCTGCATCGAAATCCAAAAGCGAAGGAAATCGCCAAGCGGCTCGATCTTTCCAGCGTCAAGCGAAACGACGTGTGCGTGAAGTGTCATTACACACAGCAGCAGAAGGGTGAGCGGGTCAGGGTTGTCTCGGGGATTTCCTGCGAGTCGTGCCATGGTGCCGGAATGGATTGGGTGCCACTACACAACGATTACGGAGGGCCCAGTGCGACCAAGGCGCAGGAATCGGCAGAGCATGCTCAGCAAAGAATTGAAGCCAGCATCGAAGCGGGCATGAATAATCCTAGCAATCTGTATTTGATAGCGCGGCAATGTCTGACTTGTCATTCCGCTCCCGACGAACAACTGGTGAACGTCGGCGGCCATCCGACCGGCAGTGGAGATTTCGAATTGGTCGCCTGGTCGCAGGGAATGGTGCGGCACAACTTTTTGCGCTCGGGCAACAATAGCAACGTGCCCTCGTCGATAGAAAGACTCCGCGTGATGTATGTGGTGGGGATGCTGGCAGACTTGGAAGCGAGTTTTCGAGCCACCGCGTTGGCGACCTCAAAAGACGTGTACGGCATCGCATCCGCTCAACGTGCTGCCAGGTTGAAACACAAGCTCTATGAGATCTCTCAGCAGATACCGAACGAGCATCTCAGCCATGCGGTGGACGCTGCGCTTTCGGTGCCATTGAAGCTGGGGCAGAGCGAAGCACTCGTCAACGCAGCCGACGAGATTGGTGCCGCGGCAAGTGAGTTTGCCGAGACGGCCAATGGGAAAGACTTGGCTGTGATCGACAGTTACCTTCCTTCGCCGCAGGATTACAAATAGAAAGAGTCTTCAGATATGGCGCCTCTCGAAATTGCCATCACACGACCTCAGCGCTGGGATGCGCCCTTCGGCCAGTCGATGACCGATGCCGACGTGGAGCGATTGCTCAAGTTCGAGCCTTTCGAGAGTATGGACCCCGAAGAATTTCCTGCGGCGGTCCCTTTGGAAGGAATTTTGCGTAACGACACGCGGGTGGTCGACTTTCCTGATGGTTCGATCGTGGTGCGAGAAGGCGACTATGGAAATAGCGCGTTCTTGGTGCTCTCTGGGCGTGTGAAGGTCGTTCTGGATGGACTAGACGACCTGCTGCTGGGGCGTCCGGAAAAACCAAAGCCGGGTCTGCTCAGTTCAATGATGCGGCTTTGGAAGAATCCCAAGTTGCCGGAGGTTCGCAGCCAATGGTCGGCGCAGGGCGCCACAGGTCAACCCGATACATTTACATCGGACCATTCGACGCACCCGAGAATCTTCTTGCAGGATGTGCCGCGATTGTTGTACGGGTCGCACACGCTGAGCTTGCACGCGGGCGAAATCTTCGGTGAGCTGGCTGCCATGACGCGGATGCCCCGAGCGGCTACGGTGCTCGCCGATGGCGACGCGCAGCTCTTGGAAATTCGTTGGCAAGGACTGAGAGATTTGATGCGCCGTACCGAGGCGCTGCGGAACCACATCGAGCGTCTCTACCGCGAAAGCAGCTTGCGGGTTCATTTGCGCGAAACACCGCTGTTTGGTTCATTGCCGGAAGTGGAACTGAGCGCGGTGGCCGAGGCAACGGTGTTCGAAACGCATGGCAATTTTGAATGGCAGGCGGCGTTTGATGCGTCGACCAAATCGCCTGCTGCTGACGCCATTGTGAACGAGCCATTAATTGTCGAGGAAGGTCTGCCCAACGATGGCCTAACGCTCATTCGCGCAGGTTTCGCCCGGCTCAGCCATCGCCATGGCCATGGCCATCGAACGATCGCCTATCTTGGAAAAGGGCAAGTTCATGGCTTGGCGGAAACGATTCGCTCGATTCGCGAGGGCCAGCCCGTGCCACTGTCGAATTCTCTGCGGGCCCTTGGCTATGTCGATGTGTTGCGGATCCCTCAAAAGACGATCGTCAAACATGTCATGCCTCATATCTCGGCCAGTGTACTAGACGATTTGGTCGAGAAGCACACGCTTTATTGTCCGCAGACAACAGAGATTGATTCCTCAGTCTCGAGCGACGTGCCGCAACCGCAGGTCGACTCGGCGCTGCTTGAGTTTCTCGTCGAGAAGCGATTCATGAACGGTCGCGAGGCGATGGTGATCGATTTAGATCGCTGCACGCGCTGCGACGATTGTGTGCGGGCGTGTGCTGCGACGCACGACAACAATCCGCGTTTCCTACGGCACGGAATGCAACACAATCAGTATATGGTGACCCATGCCTGCATGCATTGCGTCGATCCCGTCTGTATGATCGGTTGCCCGACCGGGGCAATTGCCCGCGACACGGGCGATGGCACCGTCCGCATTAACGACCTGACGTGCATTGGCTGTAGCACCTGCGCGGATAGTTGTCCGTACGATAACATTCGGATGGTCGAGATCCGAGACCGGCAGGGTGCGATCCTAATCGATGAAACCTCTCGCCAGCCGATTCTCAAGGCAACTAAATGCGACCTGTGCGCCGATCACGCTGCGGGGCCTGCATGCCAGAATGCTTGTCCCCACGATGCACTGGTGCGTTTGGACTTGGGTAACCTGGGGGAACTTTCCCAGTGGGTGAGTCGGTAGAAATCCGCCAGTTCGCCCCCAGCACTTCGCATGCAGACTGCTAGACGCTAGGTTGTGTTGACGAGTATTCAAGTTTGAGTCTTGAAAATGATTATTCCCCAACGCCTACCGGTACTTGAGAGTAGTCAGCAAACAGTTTTCACTAAGCCCGGAGGGTTATAACAACCTTAGCCGGTGGCGTGAGCCACCGGTGCGTATTAGGCGTGGAAACGCTAGGCCTGAAGGGCCGACACAAAATCGCTGTGTCGGCCTTTCAGGCCTAACCATTAATTCATCCATGAGTCCCGTGCCTGACGGCACCGGCTAAGGTTGTGTCAGCCCTCCGGGCTTATTTGTCGTCGTTCAACATGAACCATTAGCTAAGTCCACTTGTATCGGTATGAGATCATTCGTCAGTCGGAGACTACGAAATTCAGCCATTGCGATTGCCGCGGTGGCAGCGGTTGCGATTTGGTGTCGCTGGCAGGACTATCGGCTGGCACGCACCGATTTCCAGACAGGCTATCTGCTCCTCGCCGCTCTGCTATTCTTGGCGGCTTATAATCTGCGCAAAAAAATCCCGGTGGCATCGTGGGGGTCCTCGGCCGCCTGGTTGCAAACACATATTTATGTCGGCCTGGCATCTGCGGCTGTCTTTGGAATGCATATTTCCTGGCGGTTACCCAATGGAAGTTTGGAGACGATTCTCGCCGTGCTCTATGGGCTAACCTTTGCCAGTGGGTTGCTAGGGCTCTATTGGACCAGGACGTTGCCACCCAAGCTGGCCAACGTTGCTGAGGAAGTGATTTACGAGCGCATCCCCATGCTGCGGAGCCAGTTGCAGGAGCGGGCCCAGCAAGTCGCGCTGGCGGCGGTACGCTCCTCAGGCGCGACCACCTTGGGCGAATACTACGCAGAGAACTTGCAGTCATACTTCGAGCGGCCACGTCGGCTCGGATACTATCTGAAGCCTAACAGCGAATTGCGCCGGTCTCATTTGGCAGGCCTCACTTCAATCGGTCGTTACCTTTCCAGCGCCGAACAGCAGTATTGCGAGCAGTTGTTCGCGTTGATTCGCCGCCGCGACGATCTCGACTTTCACTCCGCTTTGCAGTGGCGGTTGAAGATGTGGTTGTTCTTGCACATCGGTCTTACCTATCCACTCTTGTTACTCGCGGCATTGCACGGAGTGCTCGCCCACCTGTTCGATGGGGGAGTGCTGTGAGAGACAAATTACAAGACTTCCAGGGCGATTCCTACGAACGACCGAACCAGGCATGGATGTGCGCGCTCGACGACGAGCACGGGTCGTGCCCGGTTGGTCCGTCGCGGCTGGGTCGATGTCCGCAAGCGGCGGCTTGCCACCCCGTGCTGGAAGGGGAGCGCTGGAAGTGCAACCGCTCGCCCGGTCGAGGAGGTCCTTGCGACGATGGTCCCTCGCCCGAGGGCCATTGTTCGCACATTTACCAATGCCAGCCGTTGATGTCGCTGCGTCTGCAGCGTCGGCGGTTTGTTTGGGGGTGTTTGCTGTTTTCGCTGGGGGCACTGATTGTCATTCTGAGTGCCGACTGGCGGAACGAGTTCCTGGCACCGGGGGAACTGACCACCCACCATGCCCAACTGTTGGCCGAGGGGCACGCGACCGATCGCTGTGCCACTTGTCATGCGGCCGGCAATCAGACGGTTGGAGAATGGATCGGCCATGCGACCCATCCTGAATTGGCGCAGCCCACCCAGTCGGAACTCTGCATGGAGTGCCACCGCAAGCAAATCGAGCAGGGGACCGAGCTGTGGGCTCACAATATCGAACCGCAGGTATTACTAACAAGTGGCCAATCCGAGACAGTCATGCCTGCGACTCACCGCGATGTCGACCCCACCGAGCCATTGGCGTGCAGCACGTGTCATCGCGAACATCACGGAGCCGAGCACAATTTGAGCTGGATGAGCGACTCGGCCTGCCAATCTTGTCATGCCGAGCAATACGAGAGCTTTGCGACCGATCATCCGGAGTTTACCGCCTGGCCCGCTCAACGGCGAACCCGCATTGTGTTCGATCATAGCTCGCATCAGGCGAAACACTTTGTGGAATCGAAACAAGATTTTGATTGCGCGCTGTGTCACACGACCGACGAGACCGGTGCATTCCAGCAAACTTTGCCTTACGAAGCATCGTGTGCGAAGTGCCATGACGAAGACTTGGCGAACAGTTGGGTGGCAGGTGTTCCGATCTTTACATTGCCGATGCTCGAGACGGAAACTTTGGCCGACAGTGGCCATGGGATTGGGCAGTGGCCCGCGGAGGCCGGCGACGAGTTCGACGGAGCACTGCCTCCAATCACCAAGCTGCTGATCGCCAGCGATCCGAAGGCAGCCGCGGCGATGAAACAAGTGGGCGTTGATTTCGACTTTTTCGACATCGATCCCGACGACGAAGTGCTACTAGCGGCTGCCGCTGAGATTGTCTGGGCAGCCAAGGAGCTATATTACGATCTGGAAACGCACGGCCAGCAAGCGATTGAAGAACGGTTGCAAGCCCTTTTGGGGAGAGATCTCAGCGGGGCGGAACTCTCGCGGCTTGCGGCGCGATTGGCGCCAGAGAACGTTGCCGCTCTCAGTTCGCAATGGCTGAATGATTTGCCGGCCGAAATCGCGGCGCGTCGGAAAATGCCACCTCGGCAGTCAACGCCAGCGAACAGTTCTGCGGCAGGCGCCCAAGATCGGGCGGCAGCACGACAAAAGGTAGCGGCCGGGGGTTGGTTCCGCGACGACTTGACGCTTTCGATCCGCTACCAACCCACGGGCCACGCCGATCCGTTTCTGACTGCGTGGCTCGATGTGTTGGCTGAAGCTGCTGAAGGCACGCACGCAGCGATTGCCGAGCCCCTCTTGCGACAACAGCTTGTGCCGACCGCGGCAGGGCAGTGCGGTAGTTGTCATAGTCTCGATCGGCTAGAGAGCGGTGAGTTCGAAATCAATTGGCTGGCGAAACAGTCGACCGATCGTGGACGCGACTTCACCGTGTTCAATCACAGCCCCCATTTATCACAAGCCAGCCTTGCCGATTGCCAGGCTTGTCATGCGATCAGCACAACGGCAATCACCAAGTCGAACTATGAGGGCGACTCTCCGCACAAGGCAGTCTACGGCTTTGAGCCTATCACCCGTGCAAGCTGCGCGGAGTGCCACACGCAACAAGCGGCCGGCGACAGTTGCCTTACCTGCCATCGCTATCATGTGGGGGGACATTAATACTACTGCGCAGGTCCGGGAGTCGTAGAAAGGGGACTGGCTCGACGCACGATAACGACCTGCGTTTGAGCAAACGTCGGGTCGTCGTGCCTGTCCCCTTTTCAAGCTCATCCTGTGCTGGAGTACTAGAACCAGTTTCAAGAACCGAAAATAGTTCTATGTAAGCCGACGGCGCTAGCCGCGGGTAGCGTAAGTCTAGGTGTTGTTCTGATGCCACCCGACGCCCGCCATGGCGGATTTTCAACTAGCGCGTTCGGCTCATTGATTCTGAAACTGCTTCTAGTTTCGTTGTCGGACACTCGCTAAGACGCAGGTGCCAAGTAGCGTGCAAAGTGCGATGGAAGTCGGCTCCGGCACGGCGGAAGAACGTCGGTAGGTGAAGGCACCGGGCTGATTGTTGCCACGGGGACCTTGGCCCCAATTCGAGAACTCGATGTCGAAGTAGGTATCGCTGGAGAGGTGATGCCCAATTCCAGCCACCGGGGGCAAGCCATTTTGCGGATTCGGCAGATCGTTGCCCACCCGGTTCGGGAAGGCACTATCCATGTTAGAAAACGTAAAATTCGCAAAGTTCGCTGCCGAGCCATACACAATCGGACCGTTGCCATTGAGATTGGAGAACGCAAACTCAAAATCAGAGGGGATCGCCTGAAATGACGCACAGGTATCACCATTCAAGGTATTGCACAATAATCCCGTGCTATTGCGAGTTAGCGAAGCTACGCCCGGGATCAGGACGTCGACGACCGAGAGAGGCGCGCCGGCCGGCTGGTCGACCACGACATCTGGACCTGTCCAAATAGTTTGAGCGAGTGCCGATGCGCCGGGTGCGATAACAAGTGATGCGATTACCAAGTGCAGACTAATACGCTTTCGAATCATAGGAATCTCTTCTCCTCAGTGCTGCCAATGTAAGTAGTGTTGCCAATGTAAATAGTGTTGCCAATGTAAATAGTGTTGCCAATGTAAATGTAGTGGTTCCTGGGCAAGAAATGAGTCGCGTTGCTTACGCGCCGGCCAGGATTTTCGCGAGCCAATAGAAAAAGGCGTTAGGACTGTCCCCGCTATGCGGGAAATGTCCAAACGCCTTCGACTGTTGATTCTATTTGTATTAGCGTTGCCAGATTTTTTGCTACTTCACCGATGGAACTCTACCTACCAAGATAGCCGGTTTTGAGCCCCGTGCAAGCAAAAGACCGCAAACCGTTGAATGTAGGAACATAATCGCCCTGGAGCACTATGTTATGTAGAATGAATCGGGTTAACGGCTACGGTTTTCTAGGCTTTTCGAGGAATCAGTCATGGCTAGTGCCAACTCGCCAAACATCAGATCCGATGCTTTTGAAATAATCAAAGAGCTGCCTGAGGATGCGACTTGGGACGATCTCATGTATCGAATTTACGTGCGACAGTGCGTTGAATCAGGCATGCAGGACGCCGCAGAGGATCGCGTCGTGGATGTTGAACAATTGCGATTACAGTTTGGTCTGAAGCTATGAAAGTGGTATGGACGGCTACCGCTATCTCGCACCTGACAGACATTTACGAGTACATTGCTGGTGATTCGGAACGATATGCTTTACGCATGGTCGATCGTATTACCGCACGTACGAAACAGATTTCGACGGCACCGGAATTGGGCCAACTCGTACCCGAGTTCAAAGACACAAACATACGGCAAGTAATTGAAGGTTCTTATCGAATCATTTACCGTGTCGAATCACAAAGATCGGAAATCCTTGCCGTTGTGCATGGTGCTCGGGACAAGCCGTTCAATCTGGGATCTCAATAGCAACGACACGCGCAGTGGACTCTGTGCACCCTAGAACTTCCGCCTCAGTTCCATGCGGGCACCGCTGATGTCCTCGGCGTTTTCCAGCCAGCCATGCATCGCGTCGGCGCGGAAAATTAGCGTGTGACTCAGCGGCTTTTGGTAGCGGATACCGGCGGCATACTGATCTCCCGGAGCAGCGCGGCTCGCGGCGTCGTCGAATGCTTGCAAGAAGGCAAACTCCAGAATCAACTGCTGCTCGAAATCCCAGCCCAGGAGATCGACGCCGATCGCACCGCCGTAGGTGTTGTTCCCTGTGTCGTCCAACAGAGGGTAGCCGGTGAGCAAGTCGGACTCGAAATTGATGCCGGTGTTCTTCAGAGGCCCCTGCAGGCGAGCGGCTGACCGGGGCGTACCGAAGCCGGCAAAGAAGTTGGCATAGGGGATTACGTTGTAAGGATTGCGAGTGAGGAAGCTATTTTCGACGAGCACCAACACGCCATCTGCAGGCCGCAAATCGCGCGGCCCGTCCTGGCCCGTGTTCACTAGGGTGCGGACTGAATTGGAAAGGAGATTCAAATAGCGTCTGGTGTAGGACGCACCGATGCTATGGAAACTGCGGCCTAGCTGCTCGTCATCATCGAGAAAGGCGTAGCCAAATTCGAAATACCCGCCCCGACGTTCGATTTGCGTCGTGACGCCTACGATATTGGCGGCACGGTTGTCATTGTTAAAAGCTTGATTGTTTGTGACTTCGTCAAAGCCAACAAACACAGTGGTATCAAAGTTGGACCAATCTAGCGTCGGGTTGTTTCTGGCGGGAATCGTCATGGCCGCGCCGACGAATGCGTCTTCGATCCAAATACCATTTTGATAAACCAGCGGAATCAAGCCGACGGCAAACGGCAGGTCGAAGGGGGCTTCGATGCCTTGTAGTCCGCCGAGGATGTAGCCCAGATCGCCCTCGAAAAACATCGTATCGGTACGCTGGTCCCAGCCATCCCAGGCATCGTTTCTGTTTACCTCACCATTGTCGTAGACGAGGCTAGTGAATTCGAGCCGTTCGTCGAGCGGTCCCCAGAACATATGGAATCGCTCTGTAGAAGTAATCCATAGATCGATATCCAAATTCAAACGGTTCGCCCAAATAGATTGGTCATTGCCGTTGAAGTCGTTGTATGCCATCGCCGACCGGTAGTCGCCGTAGACATAGAACTTGGGTTGCACCAGGTTGGTTTTCCCAAGCCATGTTTCGGAACGCGGGATGGGGCCATTCAAATAGAAGGGCAAGCCCCATTCGATGGCCGGGCGTTGGACGGGATTGAGACGTTTGTTGCCATAGATGCCCAACTCCTGACAGACTTCCCAATTGCCATTGTAGAAGGGATCGGGCGTGAAGTCGCCGCTACTATATTGCCCATGCGAACTACGACAATCGGCACGATGCGGCGTGGCACGCATCACCTTGCCCTTGAGCTCCGCTTGCGTGGGCAGTTGTTCCCAAGGCGGAGCGTGCGCCGAAACCACTGCTGGTGGAACGGGCGAAGCGATCCCGAACCGGAACGGGCTGGCCATATAGCCCGGCGCAGATGGAGGCGGGCATTTATCGGGTGGGCAGCCATGGACGGGAGGAAGTCGCAATAGAGGCGGACCGATTAGCGGACGCGTTACCTGCGGCGGTCCGAATAGGGGCGATTCCAACGGGCCTGTTGTGGTCGATGGCAGCAGCGAAGTTTTGCAATCGCGTCCCTCAACTCGCGGCCAACAATTCGAGTAGGGCCCGCAACGTTGAGCCAGGCGAGCTGCCGGCTCTTCAAAGAGAGGTTGCCCTGAGGCCTCGGCCTTTGCTAGCCCACACATCGACAGCAAGATCAGGGTCGACAAAATCAGTCGCCTGAGTATTGCTGCTTCGAAGCTATGGGATTGCGATGGCATGTCTGGGGAGCTTGTCGCTAATTCAATGGTTCTTATTTAACGATGAATTGCACCGACGATTGGTGAAAGTCGACCATCCATTCATTCATGGCGCGTTGCATTTCCTTGGTCGCGTCGCAAAAACGCATGAAGTAGATCGGTTCGGCTCGGCTTCGCATTCGGAACGACAACCGGTAGCAACCGGGCTCTTGCATCAAGTGGCCGGGGACTTTGTACGGCACCTGCCGCGAGCCGAGCGGCGGCAGCGAGCGCCCTTCCATGCGAATAAACGGTGGATGGTTCAATACCGAAATTGGCTGGGCCCCGGGACGCAGGTAGGGGAGCTGATCGAAGTCAACATTCACCGGTAAGGGGAACTCACGGTCGGTACCTTTGGCACCGGTAATGAGGAACATCGTTTGTAGATTGAATAGTTGCCAGTCGTAGGGAATTCTTTTATGACGCACGTCCTCAGAGTGGATGTCCGCGACATCCCCCCACCGGTCGGTGTATCCCGATTCCCACAGTCGGTTCCCTCGCGGACCGATAAGGGCCACGTTGGCCCAAAGTTGAGGCTGAGCACCTAAGGAACCACTCGGCAGATTATGACCTTCGTTCGTGTTGGTAACGATGTAGTGAAATTCCAAATCGCGACCGCGCGCTTGGGGTCCATCGAAGAAGGGTCCATCCACATGCGATCCGTTTTCCATCAGCTGCTGACGCATCAACGCCTTTTCGGATAGCTTCGTTTGGTTGTCCTCGACGATCTCGCGAGCATCGTAGCGGTCGTCGGCTTCTGCCCACACTGGCGGGAAATTCAAGCGGATTTGTCCGTTGGCAACTCGTTCTTCAAATTCTTCTGTTCCCCAGCCATTGCGGTAATCGAACAGCAGCCACTCGCGCATCGACCAGCGTTTTGCTTTAGGGTTGTGCGGGAAGATGCCGGGATGGGCAATCGAATAGCCCGGTCCGTAGAACATGTGATTGGCATGCTTGCGATGTTTGTTAACACTCTTGCCATTCACTACGGCGGCTGAATCATACTCGTAACCGCTAGGCACGCCCGGGAGCCGACCCATGTGGCAGTCCTGACAGGAGATGCCTTTCTTGCAAGCGGGCGAAGCGCGGTATTGCTCCCACACAACCTCCAGCTTGATGCCTGGATGCACGGCCACCTGGTGACACGAAACACAGAACTCCGCCTTGTGCAATTGATCGAAGTAATAGCCGGCAACGTGAATGTCTTGTCCCGGGCCAGGCTCGTTGGGATGCGTCTTCACCTTGAATTCATTCTTGTGTGCCAACACTTCGGCAACGCCGCCACCGCCGATGGAACCATAAACGGGTGCGTGGATGTTGCCTGGCTCGATGCGACGTTCGCCGTTGACCTTGCTATAGCGCTGATTCACTCGATGGCAGGCCACACAGGTGACACCTTCGCGAGCTACCTGAGGCAAATCCCATAGCGGTGCGTCGCGTGAGACGCCCATCGTGGTGCCCACGGGCATGTGACAGCGATAGCAGAAGTAGCCGATCGTTCCCTGCGAGAGATCGTTGATTTTCTGCTCGAATTTATGAAACATTGGCGAGATGGCCGCGTAGGCATGGCTCGACCCGCGCCATTCGTCATAGATTTTCTCGTGGCACTTCGAACATGCCTCGGCAGTGGGAAAGCAGTTCTGTGCCACGAATTCGCAATGCGAAGTTGCCTTGTCTTTCTTGGCCGGGGCAGAAACCGAGTGGGGGGCCGCGGGACGGGGTGGAGGCGAAAATGGAGACGGCGCAGGCGCCTCGATGGTTTCCTGTCTCGGGACACTGGGGCTTGTCTGTTTGGCAGCTGGCGGGGAGCTGAAGACGGGCTTGGGCTGGACCGGCTCCGCGGGTTCTTTAGCCGGGGGAGTCAAATCAAGCGGGACATTGACGGGCTGTTCACTCGTAGGCATTTCTACAGACGGCAAACTAAGATCGGGCCCGGTGATCGTGGGAGTTTGCGTAGCCGAAGGAGGCACTTCCACGGCAGGCGGAGCTGGTGTGGTGGGAGGTTGCACTCTTGGTGCTGGCTGATTGGCGGGCGCTGACTGCGGCTGCTCGGGAACGTTCTCGTTCGTGCTAGCACTTTCCGCTGGCGGTTGCGGTGGTGCCTGCGGTTCTGATTCTTCTGCATGATCTCCTGCAGGGGTGCTCAGCAGGTCAGGTTGGCCATCGAGCAAGTCATCGGGATCTTCTGGCGATCCTGCCACGGGATGAGCTTCGCGCAAGGCTACCGAGATCCGCGGCCTGCTGGCAACTCTTACCGGGACGGGATAAGAAACACGCGGAACCGTTCTCTCAGTGAGTTCACTTGCTGTCACCGGTTGGGCATGCGCGACTTGCTGGATGTCGCCGCCAGATTCTGGAGGGTGCAGCGCCGCTTCGCCTTCGCTGGCTAGCGTCATCCACCCTGGACAACCGGCCTGAGCCAGGGCTTTTTGCATTTCGACCAGATAGGCCTCTTCTTCGATATCTTGCTCGAAGTTCTGTCCAGCTTCATTGATGGACAGGGCAGAAGACGAACTAGAAGCCGAAATCCGCGCAAGGCGCTCCTGCTCGACCTGTTCCGCGTGCCAAACGCCTACCACGGCGCTCAGTAGCAGCACTGAGCCGAACAACACCACAGGATTTCTGTGTTTTCCCAACCTATTTCGCACCATGCAGCGAACGTCCTTGTTCAGCAGCAAGAGTAGAAGCAATGAGTTGCCGCGCACCCCCAAAGTACACGACGAGCGAGGACGCCCAAGAATTACGGCGCACCGCTACGGAGAATTGATCGAACCGTTACTGGCGGTTGATTGAGAAGTTTGAAGCTAACCGTTACAGATTTACATTTTGGAGTTGCCGCTTGCTGGTATTGCTAGCAAGGTCTGTAGGGCAGGGCGGGAGAACGCGGTTCTAAGTCCTCCAGCGAAACGAACTACTTGATGGCGTTGAATTTGCGATTCAGCTCCTCAAATCGCTTCTCCAACGTTTGCACCTTTTGTTGCAGCTTTGCAAGTTCATCTCGCCTTCGAGATAATCGTTTCGAGGGCTTTTCCGAGTCTAAGTAATAGCTCACATCCCAATTGGAAATAGATTTCACTTGTTGTGGAGTACCAAAATACGTTCCGCCAAAAGGTTTGCCCGTGGTTGGGTCGTAGAACGTGAGATGCAGATACCCCGTGCTACGGATAAGCGTTGAAAGGGTAAACTCGCCATGTCCTTTGCTAACAGTCATCGACGCCTCTGGAATGGCCAATGATCTACCGTCGCCAACAGTTGCTGTCAGATTGAGGCTGAGATTCGCTGTTTCTTGGCTCTTCAAATAGAATCTGCCAGTAACGGTGACCGAGTCGCCTTGCTCGAGGAGTGGGGAAGTTGCCGTCACCTCAGTGATCTCAATGGCATCTCCATTACGGTATGCTTTCGGACCAAGTTCAATAGGGACTGAAACCTGTGCAGGTGGTGCAGCGCTTGCGGAACAAGCTAAGAGCAGCGTGAGGGCTACCGAGGTTTTCATCACAGTCCTCCTGGAGGCGTTAATGGTGATTCGAAGCAATGTGGACCCAGCTTGCCGAATTGTATCTTCACGATCATGGATCGCAAAAGCAATGTTCTCGATTTCATGTTCATGAGATTGAAGCGGGCCCAAGCTATGGAAGCTATCTCTCGATTGGTCGCGCCGCATGAACGGTTAGATGCCTCTGTTTTCCTGCGCAAGGGCACCGTCGAATCAACCCCAAAACTGCATTGCCATACGCTAGCAATACTGCAAATTTTTTTTCGAAACTAAATCGAAAATGGTGTTGAACGAATGGGTGGTTCTGTGCAGAATCTACGCACGTTCGATCGGACACGATGTACGAATATGATTTTCGACGGTTATCCGTTCCTAAGATTGGGCACATCGAACCAGACACGCTTTGTCCTGCAAAGCACCCGCGAAACCAGTTCTCCCACCTAACGCGGGCTCGTCCCCAATATGGAATCGAGAGTAGCAGAAACATTTGACACTAAGGGACGCTGCTCTCTAGGAAAGGAAACCGCCGATGTTGGTCTTGTCTCGTCGGGAAGACGATAAAATTCTCTTCCCGAGCTTAGGAATCAGTGTGCAGATCTTGCGTGTTGACGGCAACAAGGTACGCGTCGGCATAGATGCTCCTCGTGATGTTCGCGTACTACGTCACGAACTGGCAGGAGAAGAGAATGAGCCTTTCTCTATCTCGCATCCGAGTTCAGACGCCCAGCGGAATCTACATTTGAAGAACGCTACGCAAGCACTTCAAGAGCTGCAAGAATTATCTAATGCTACGCAGGATGCCAAGACAGAGCATTTGATGCTAGAGATATTCCATCACCTGAAAGGAATTGACAATCAAATTGCTGCCGGTCCCTCTGGCAAGTCGCAAAACCCCTCAGCCCCGAGGGAAGATTGCAAATCGCCCCGCGCACTTCTGGTCGATGATAACGCCAACGAATCGCGACTGTTGGCCAGTTATTTGAGAACGAAGCGTTATGACGTCGATCTCGCCAGCAACGGCCAGGAAGCGCTCGATTACTTGGACGTCAATCGCACGCCCGATATTGTGCTGCTCGATATGCAAATGCCCAAGATGGATGGTGCAACAGCCATCCGTCGGATGAGAGCGAACAACCGTTTGCGAACGTTAAAAGTATTTGCCGTTAGTGGTGGTGATCCCACCGACTACGGCGTGGAAGTAGGGCCGGAAGGTGTCGATGGCTGGTTTCCAAAACCGCTCGACCCCGAGGCCTTGGTATTTCGTCTTGCCTTCGACGCTAACGTGCCTGGAGACAGTGCGCGTTGCAGGGGAGAGATGATCGGAGCTTGACTGGGTTCAGGTGGGCCAGGATTTATTCGTAAATCGCTGGAAGGCACGGAAGCCGCGTACCGCATGGAAGCAACTCGGTCTAAGAGGCGGTAGTGGGGGAGCCATTGGTTCTCCTGCTGCCGCCTCGTTTTTTTGCTAGTTTAGTCCGCCTGGCCAAGGAGGGAACTCAGCGTGCTGAGCATAGAGTTCCAATGTATCGATTAGCGAGTCAATGTTTGGCTTGGTAAAGTAACCCGCAACGTTCATGTCGTAGGCCTTTGATTTGTCGCGTACGTGGTCTGATGTGGATAGGACAAACACGAGAGTACGACGCAGCTGAGGGTCTTTGCGTAACTCTTCTAGAAATTGATGGCCATTCATGCCTGGCATATTTATGTCGAGAACAATCGCTAATCGTTCTCGCTGATCCTCCGTCAACGAGTCACTTCGCAAGAATTCCAGCGCATGCCGGCCATCTGGCATAGACCTCATTTCGCAGGGCAAATTGCGTTGTCTTGTCCCACGCTCAACGATTTCTACGTCAACAACGTCATCGTCCACGACTAAGACTGTGAGAGTACCAGGGTTCATAAATCGTTACGCCTGAGTGTTTTCTATTGTTGCAGGCCAGGTGAATTCAAAAGTTGTTCCCTCTCCCAGCTGAGAGTCGAGCGTGACTTCCCCGCCAAGATGTTCAATCTGTTTTTTCACTATCGCCAGCCCCATACCACTGCCTTCGATACTTGTGTCCCCGACTCTCTGATACATTTGGAACACGCGTTCATGGTCATTCTTGTGAATTCCTGGACCATTGTCTTTTACCATAAACCTGTACCGGTCGCCAATTTCGTGGCACTCGATGTCGACGCGTCCGTGTGAGTCCCGGTGATTGTGTTTTATAGCATTGCCAATGAGGTTTAATAGAACTTGTTCCAGAGGTGCTCGCAATGTGTTGAAGGTGGGCATATCATTGGCCCACTGCACTTCAACGCGATTTGGGTTGTCGGTCAAATCAACCAGGGACTGCATCATTTCAGAGAGATCGACTTCCTCGGCGGTTGGCTCAATACGGCCCACTCTCGAAAACTCGAGTAGGTCTTCTAAGAGTGTTTCCATTTTTGTGATGCGGGACTTCAATAGCTCTAGGTGTTTGGCAGATTCTGCCGGCAGGTGTTGCCCGGCGTCTTCCTCTATCCAGGTGGCTAACTGTCGGATTCCTCGTAAAGGAGATTTGAGATCGTGCGATGCGACGTACGCAAAACTGTCTAAGTCTTGGTTCATCAACTCTAGTTCCAACGCTTGTTCCTGTAATTCGTTACTAAGCTGCTCGGATTCGGCCAGGAGTTCGCGAGTTTTTAGGTTTTGGCTATTGAAGACTTTCGCGGCCTGCGCCATTTGGCCAATTTCGTCGTGTCTTTCGGTGCCAGGAATTTCGTGTAGCGTTTCGCCAGAGGAAAGTTGGCCAAATGCCTTTGTGAGTGCGGTAATGGGGGGGACGATAAGCATTCCCAGTCGACCTGCGATCAAGCTGGAAAGAATAATGGCGGCTAGAACGGTGAAGCCCGTCGTCCTTTTCACGCGACTACTCGTGGCAGCCACGCGGGCAGAAATTTCGTCGCGGCTTTGCTCAGCACGATCACTCAGCACACGGGAGTAATAGGAAATCTCCGAGGCCTCTCCTGACATCACAACATTTAAGAGAAACATATAGCTTCTTGTAGCCTGAATGGCACGGATGCCGAGACGTTCAAACTGTTGAACCGACTCGACTAGGGAGTTCAGAGCCTCTTTGGGCCCTTCTGTTGACTCTACTCCAGAGATGGTGGCGTTGATTGAGCGAACGAAAGAACTAGCATGCAGGGAATCGGGAGTTTCAAAGTACCGCAGCAGAGATTGCTCAGCTTCTGTAAACAAGGCCTGGACTTGCAGCATTTCCAGCAGTGCAGAGTCTGACAATTCGTTTAAATCCGAGAAGGAAGCTAATTGAGAGAATCCTTTAGCGACATCTTCTGCTTGGGAGGAAAGTTCTACATTGACGAGTTTTTCGCGAAGGCTTCGTTCCTGGGTGACCAATTCGAATTGTTTCGAGTATTCCTGCAAATGGCCGCCAATTTGATCGAGTAATTGCAACGTCGTAGGTTCCAGTTCCCTCTCCTTAGCAGCGTCCAGGTTATCGATCAAGCGCTGATAGAGGAGGTGCGCTTCCTCTCGTTGGGAATCGTATCCAGTCGAAACATAACGCGCGACGCGTAGTTTCAGTTCCTGCACGTCTCGGTCGATGCGTTGGATCGTGTTGCGGGTTGCCTCGACCTGACTTAGACGGGAGTTGTCAGAGCGAACATGCTCAAGGCCCAAATAGGAAACAATCCCATTAGCGATCAGCAATAGTACAATGATTGCAAATCCAGCAAATATTTTCGATTTGAGAGACTGAGTTGGCATAGCTTGAGATTGCAGAGATTATACTGCGGAAAGAAATTCGTTCCACGCCTGTAACGTGTATTCGTAGTTGTCCATCACCGTATTCCACACTGCGATATTACTGAACCGACGTGTGTAGGACCCACCATCGCGCACTTCGTTTTGTTTGACGACCACCTTCCCATCGGTGCCCAAAAGATCGGAGCGGGCAGGTTTGCCTTCGTACCAATAATCCCATTCGTCGTTGCTTAAATGAGTACGGGCTCGTTCGGGATTGGAAATGTAATAACCTTGCCGAGCGATAAACGCCCCAGGCCAGCCGGAAAGCCACCAATTCATGTACTCGTAGGCCATGTCTTTGGCGCTGCCTTCGGTCTGCGAGGAAAGGCACATCACGCCGTGCCAGGCACGATAGCCTTCTTTAGGCGATGCATAGACGCAATCGATTCCTTCGCCTTTGAGGGCAAATACGCCGGGCGAGAACATGCTTTCGATGACGACTTCGCCTCGCTTCATAAGCTCTACCGAGCGTGGCACGCTGCTCCAGATGCCACGGAAGTGTCCTTGCCGCCGCAAGTCGACGAGTAACCGGAACAGGGAATCAATTTCCGGCTTAGTCATATTGCCGATGTCTGCAAATTCAGCCAGTCCCCTCGATTGCGCACCGAGGGCTGCGTCGAAGAGTCCAATAGTTGGAGCATTCACCAGTGCTACACGACCTTGCCACTGGTCATCAAAGAGCCAGCCCCAACTTTCGGTTTCATATGGGACCCCACGATCTACAATGCCCGCATCGTAACCAAACGAGTCGACATTGTGAACGTAGGGCAGGAAGCTGATGTTGCCGGTTGTGTTATCGCCGAGCGCATTGTTTTCTTGAACGAATAGTAGTTTATTAGGAGCATCGCCGGCACCAGTGTTTGCAGCAGGAGTTAGTTGTCCTGTTTTGGTGAGATTGTTTATCTCTTTCCAATACGTCAAACGCTCTACGTCGATGGATTGAATGGCCCCCGCTTGCCAAAGCACTTTGATGCTGTTCGACCATTGTTCGTAAAGGTCGAACGATTCGGGTTGTGTGGATGCCTGGTGCAAGACTCTGGCGCTACCACCGGGCTGAAACTCGATAGAAATACCTAAGTCTTTTTCAGCCTGCTTGCGGAGTGCCTCCTGCAGTGTGACATGCGTCCCCAACACTCGAAGCGTGTGTTTTCGTTTAGCGAAGGCATAGGGAGCGGTTCCGAATGTCACACCAGAACCGATGATTCCTTTCAACGCAGTTCTACGAGTCGTGTTCAAAGGTGTGCACCAGTTGGATGTTGTGAGTGTAGGATGTTGGCAACGCAACTTGAGCCGGTAAGACGTCTGAAGAATAGCCTGTCAAATAGAATTCGGAAAGCTAGCTTGTAATGGCGACATACTTTTCGGCGACGGCGCGAAGCAATTCGTCGGGGTCGAGCGGCTTTACAAGGTGAATGTCAAACCCAGCTTGCATTGCTTTCTGTTGATCTCGATCCCGCCCGTAGCCCGTAAGAGCCACCTTTAGCACGTTTTGAAGTTCGGGATCATCACGAATCTCATTAGCTACCTCATAGCCATTGAGGTCGGGGAGACCGATATCAATCACCGCAACGGTGGGATGCATCTGCTGAATCAACTCAATTCCTTCGCGGCCTGTTGCTGCTGTGGCAACGACAAAGCCTTTCAGTTCGAGGGTCCGCGCAAGCATGTTTCGCACGCCGTCATTGTCTTCGACAATGACCAGCTTCAAGCCATCGATCTCGGTAAGCTCTGTTTGCACCTGAGACTTTGGACGCTTCCTGGTGATAGGCAAAATGATGGAGAAACAACTTCCCATGCCATTTCCATCACTATTTGCAGAGACACTGCCACCATGTGCCTCGGCTACTTTGCTAACTAAGGTAAGCCCCAGGCCCATGCCTCCTTGTGCTCGGTCGATTGTTTGTTCTGCCTGTACGAACGGCTCAAAAATCGTATTCAATAAGCTCTCTGGGATCCCAACGCCATTGTCCGTGACCGATATGATAGCTTCATCGCCGTCTTGATAGACTTCATATTCGATGCGTCCTCCCTCAGCCGTATACTTCGATGCGTTTACCAACAAATTGACTTGCATCTGCTGCAAACGACCAACATCTCCCTCCACGTACAACGGTTCGGGCGGCTGATGGACGTGTAGTTCCTGCCCTTTGTCATCAATGCGGTGCTGGACGCATTCGACAACATCAATCGTTAGGGAGCACAGGTCAACGACTTCTTTGTGCAAGTTGATCTTGTCGTTTGCTATTCGCGACACGTCGAGTAGATCATCAAGGATACGAGCGACGTGCCGAACATTGTGTTCGATCACGTCTTTGGCTTCTTCGATTGGTTTTTCTTGAAGGCCGATTTCTGTCATTAGATTGGTAGCATTGAGAACGGCAGCTAATGGATTACGCAATTCGTGCGAAAGCATCGCAAGGAAATCATCGCGTCGTTTAACCGCTTCGCGGACTTCTGCCTCTGCTTGCTTCTGTCGAGTGACATCCCGGGCAATGGTAGACGCTCCGATGACATTGCCGTTGACATCTCGAATTGGAGAAACCGAGATCGCGATATCGACGAAATCGCCATCTTGGCGTTTGTGTCGGGCTTCGATGTGGTCGAGCGATTCGCCGCTGGCGGTGAGTTTTAGAATCTTATTGAATGCAATATCTCGGCAATCGAGGCCGAGCATTTCGACGTGTCCTCCCAGAACCTTAGGGGCTTTGATAGCAAAGAGCCGCTCTGCTCCACGGTTCCAAGTGCGAATTGTACCGTCAATGTCCTGTCGGAAAATCGCATCGTCCGAATGCTCTACGATTTCCGACAATTCGGCCAGCTTCGACTCTGCTTGTTTCAACGAAGTGATATCGATGAGGGTTAGGACTGCCCCGTCAACCTGGCCTCTCGTTTGATAGGGCAGAATTCGAAGTAGGTACCAATGGTCGTTCTTATCTTGGACTTCCTGCTCGACGGACGACTTGGAGTCGATCACGCTTTCAGCAAGCCTGGCTAGATTGTCGTGATTGATGTTATGTGTGAACGAACCGAAAGGTCGACCTACGTCTTGACTCAATAAGTTGAACGTTTCACGGATTCCGGGAGTGAATCGACGAATCCGTAGCTGGCGGTCTAGGAAAATTGTGTGGATGTTTGTGCTGTTAAGCAGATTGTCCATGTCGTCGGTGAGTTCGATTAGCTCATCGATTTTTCTCTGGTGCTCTGCGTTGACTGTGTAGAGCTCTTCGTTAACGCTGTGAAGCTCCTCGTTTGTGCTCTGCAATTCTTCGTTCGATGCAGTGAGCTGCTCGTTGGCGGCCTGGAGTTCTTCGTTGGTGGTTTGAGCTTCCTCTACAGTGGATTGGAGGTTTGCTTGGGTGCGTGCTAATTCTCTTTCTAGTGCGTCGTACTCTTCTGAGGTGATATCAGCATGCCCAATCTCTACCGCAGGCCTGTTTGCGATAGTGACTTCGTCTTCTAGTGAAAAGCAGACCAGTATTTGGTTGTCTTGCTCTGTGAATACCTCGGCGGAGATACGGAGATGCTGCTCGGTATCACTGTTAGCCATTGGTAGCTTGGCATAGCAAGCAGCGGAACCCTCTTGTTTCGATCGCCGAACTGCTGCCGATGCGGCTGACTTAAGTGCTGGGTTCAACAGGTCGAGTGCATTGCGGGGAGGCCGACCTCTCGGCACTCGCATGTAGCTCGAAGCATCTCCAAAAGTATGCAAGAGCTCGTGTTCCTGCGAAAGAAGCAGGGAGGGCGGTAAGTACTTGTCTAGCAATACGTCATAGGTTCCCATCAGCTTCCGCATGCCGGCAGGCTGAGTCTCAGTTGCAGTCGTGCTGATTGGAGGCAGTGAAAGTGGTGAACTAGAGAATGGCATCCGCATACTGGCAGGCAAATTTACATCGCGATGCTTGCGATAGATGCGACTCTTTTCGTCAATAGCTTCAAATTCGTGCGAGAGCTCCCCGGGCGTTTCACTAGAACCCAAGCATAGGCAACCTCCGGTCTTCAAGCCGAAGTGGAACAGCGATAGAACCTTTTTTTGTGTCGAGGGAGTTAGATAGATGAACAAGTTGCGACATGTAATCAGATCTAGATTGGTAAATGGTGCATTGAAGATGACATTATGGGGCACGAAGACCACCATCTTGCGTAGCTCAGGCGAAGCGTGAAAGCCATCAAGCCTTTCTTCAAAATACCTCTCTCTCCTTTCGGGAGTGAGGCCCCCTAAGCTCTCTTCCTGATAAATGCCTCGGCTGGCATGTTCCAGCGACTCATGGTGAACGTCCGAGGCAAAGATTTTGACTCGAGGTACCTTGCCACTTTTTTCGTAGGCTTCATTTAGCAAGATTGCAATCGAGTAGGCCTCCTCCCCGGTAGCCGTGGCAACAACCCAAACCCTGATTTCCTGCTCGCTATCGATATTTTCAATCAGCTTCGGGATGACCTCGGATTCCAGGCTCTGAAAGACTTCGCTATCTCTGAAGAATCCCGTTACGCCGATCAGCAAGTCCTTATAGAGCGAATCAAGTTCTTTGTCATCGGTCCGAAGGCGTTTGGCATACGTGCTGACATTCTCTGAACCGCTGAGCAGAACCCGTCGCTCGATGCGCCGAGAAATCGTATTGGTTTTGTAGTGGCTGAAGTCGATTTCATAGCTCTTCTTCAATAAATTGAGAATCGCAAACGTAGGGCCTTTGGTTCTCTGTGGGTCGAGTAGATCGGCTCTGCGCCCCAGTCCAATCGAGCTTTGCGTGTATCGTTCAATTGCCTCCGCCATTTCTGAGGCAGATAGTATGGCATCCACAATTCCCGTGTCGCACGCACTTCGGGGCATGCCATCGAAGCGGGCAGAGGCTTCGCTCTGAACAAGGACGAACCCTCCAGATTCGTGCACATCGACGATACCCCGCGAACCGTCACTTCCTGTGCCGGAAAGGACAACAGCGATTGCCGCCGGTCCAATGTCTTGGGCTAGGGAGCGAAAGAAGTTGTCGATGGGGTAGGACAGTTCACGTCCCTTAGGGCGATCGGTCAGTAGGAGCTTGCCCTCGGAAAGGATGACCTCCTTTTTGGGAGGCAGCAGGTAGATGGTGTTCTCTAAGATTTCCTGTTCATTTTCTATCAGCTTAATGGGTAAGTTAGTCGTCCGCGCAAGCAATTGGTCCATTAAGCTTTCAAAATCGGGTGACAAATGTTGGACCACAACATATGACAATCCGGAATCTTCCTTCACGTTTCGGAAGAACTCTTCTAAGGCTTCTAGCCCACCTGCTGATGCACCAATTCCGACAACAAAAGGAATAGTATCTTGGTTCTCTGGACTTCCTTGTAGCGAATCCATATCGAGGAGCTCCGTAACATTTCAAACTTTAGAAGAGTAGATTCATATTATCAATGATTGTGATTAGACGAACGTGTCAAACTAAATTGCTGGAATTGTGAAGTAGAATGTAGTTTTCTCTTCGGGTACCGATTCTACCCAGATGCGTCCGCCATGACGTTCCACAATCCTTTTTGTGAGTGCGAGGCCAAGTCCGTTTCCTCTCACCTCGGGTTTGAATCCTAAGCGTTGGAATATGATGAAGATCCGTTCGTAGTGTCTCTCCTCGATTCCTACGCCGTTGTCTTCAAATGAGAACAACCAGTCGGTCTCATCTTTGCGGCACCCGATGTGAATTTTTGGCTCCGTTTTCCCTCGATATAAGATTGCGTTGTCAAGTAGCTCTAGAAACACGCGAGTTATTTGGCGATCATCCGCTCTGATCGTGGGTAAATCGTCCGACGTCACTTTCGCTCGTGTGTCGGTAATCTGTTCCGAAAGCTCCTCGACCGCATCCACGAGTATTTCCTCGCAATCGACGGGCCCAAAGGTCTTGCCACGTGTGGAGACGCGAGAGTAAGTCAGCAGCCCTTGGATCATCCTGGACAGACTGGCAGAAGAATTGCCTATTTGAGAAATCATCTGTTCGTACGATTCCAGCTCTACTGGCGACATCGTCCGCTTCAGCTCTTGGCAAGCATCACCCAGGTGACGTAGGGGTGCTTGGAGATCGTGCGATACCGCGTAAGCAAAATCTTGGAGATCCTTATTTGCCCGCGCAAGATCGACATTCCTCTGCTGTGCTTTTTCGACTTCTTTTACTGCCGTGATGTCAGTCACCGTCATGGCGATGCCATCCATCCGATTTGCTCCTGTCCTGTAGGGCATCACTCGGAAGAGATATGTTTTTTGATCGGCACCTTTGCATTCTCGTTCAATGGGTTTGGCATGCTGCATTACATCGCTAACATCTGCCATCAGGTTGGGATGATCGAGCCGGAAAGCAATGTGATCAATGGGACGACCGATATCTTGATCGAGCATATTGAAGGCAGCCGATATTGCCGGTGTGAACATCCGGATATGCAGGCTGCGGTCCAAGAAGACCGTACCGATATGAGTGCTTTTCAGCAAATTGTCCATATCGTTCGTCAGCTGAGTTAGCTCTTCAATTTTTTGCTTGTGCTCAGCGTTGACGGTGTAGAGTTCTTCATTAACGCTATGCAGTTCTTCATTCGTGCTCTGTAGTTCTTCGTTCGAGGCAATGAGCTCTTCGTTGGTGCTTTGGAGTTCTTCGTTGCTTGTCTCTAGTTCTTCGACGGTCGATTGCAGAGACTCGCGCGTATAAGAGAGTTCTTGCTCCAATACTGAGATCCGCTCTGTTGATTGTTCTTGAACGTCAAACTGCTCTTCGCTTGGCTTGGGAGCAACAGGTACTTCAATGCGCTCCATGCTAATCAGGTACATCCGGTGATTGTCTTTGAAGAAGGGTTCGACAACTACTTTGTACTGAAGTTCCTCATCATCTAGATTGACTCGGACGCCCTTGTAAACAACCGGGGATCTCTGTTGGCTGGCTTTGTGCAGGGCAGCGCTCATCGCCATGCGTAGGTCGCCGTTGACCATTTTCAGCACATCAAGCGTAGATCGGCCCTCGGGTTGAATAAGTAGCTTTGTTGCATCACCAAAGGAATGCACCAGTTCGAAGTATTCATTGACCAGCAGGCTAGGGGGAACATACTTGGTAAGCAATTCATGGAATGCATTTGCCAGAATAGGATCTGTACCTTGCAAAGGGCTCTTCGCCACAAACGGCGGACGTTGGGAAATGACACGAGAAAGCGCAGACGTCATTGGCAGCCGGGCAGACATTGGCAGTCGGGCATCCCGTTCTTTACGATAGATACGCCAATGACGATCAATCGTTGCAAAGTCGTTGGCAAGGTCTCCTAAACTTTCGCTGGGGCCAAGGAAGAGGATTCCGCCCGTCTCTAGTCCAAAATGAAAGAGAGACAGAACCTTCTTCTGGACCTTGGGCTCAAGATAAATGAGCACGTTTCTGCAACTGATAAAATCGATTTTCGTAAATGGTGGATCACGTGTTATGTCGTTGGGAGCAAAAATGACCCTCTGACGTAATTCACGTGTGATGTGGTAGAGATCGCCGCTAGCCGTAAAATACTTGGACTGGAAGTCTTCCGGGACGTTTTCTAAAGCAGCGCGGGTGTAGACACCCGAACTTGCCATTTCTAACGAGTTCTGGTGAACATCTGTGGCGAACACCTTAAAGCTAATGTCTTTATCAGTGCGAGCAATTTCATCTTGAAACAGCATTGCCAAAGAATAAGCTTCTTCGCCAGTGGCACATCCAGGAACCCAGGCTCGTAGTTCGTTATCTGGTTCTGCATCTGCGACCATGCGCGGAATAACTTCTGTACGCACAATATCGAAGGATTCAGGGTCGCGAAAGAACTGCGTTACTTCGACCAAGAGATCGCGATAGAGTGTGTCGAGTTCCTCCGTATTGGACTCCAACGATTCCACATAGGATTTGAGGTCATTGGAGCGAGTTAGCTGAACTCGGCGCTCGATTCGCCTATCGATGGTTGCTGGCTTGTAGAGGGAAAAGTCAATTCCAAACTTGTGACGAAACAAGCGGAATATTTCGTAACGATCGCCGGTTCCGGTGAGGTCGTCAGGATAATGAATCTGTTCACGGTCGAATTCGACTGGATTGCGTAGATACTCTTGAATTCGTTGAGGCATTAATTCGGGAGGGCAGACTACGTCGACGACTTCAGTTGAAGCAGCACTGCGCGGCATGCCATCGAAACTGGCGGACTCTAAGTCCTGCACCAACACCAGCCCGCCTGCATCGTGAACGTCTCGGAGTCCGCGAGACCCGTCACTGCCAGTCCCGGAAAGGACAATGGCAATAGCCCGATTGCCCACGTCTTGAGCTAGGGAACGGAAGAAGATGTCGATCGGTAGATTCAAAGACCCAGCTGAATCCTGATCGGTTAGCAGAAGCTTCCCTTGAGACAACATCATGTTTTTCTTAGGTGGAATCAGATAGATTCCGTTGGCTTCAACTTGCATGCCATCTTTTACCCGGTGGATTGGCATCGATGTGTGCCGGGCCAGCAATTCGTCCATTAGACTTTCAAAGTCTGGGGAAAGGTGCTGCACGACAACAAACGCCATGTTGGAGTCGATAGGCATATTGCCAAATAGTCGCTCAATCGCATCGAGTCCACCAGCCGATGCGCCGACGCCGACAACATACAGGTTGTCTGATTTTAATATTTTGTTTTGCTCGGAAGATAAAGCCGAAGATGTGTCGTCGCTCAACGTACAATCGCTCCATCAATTGGGGTATTCGTAGCTGGTAAGAATCATAAGAAAAGGCTGATTTATGCTAACAAAACAGACCAAGAGTGAAAAGACACTGGAGTAGATCAACAGCCAGGTGCAATTCGGTCAACATTCAGGCAATATTGGCAGAATCGCCTGTGTATCTTACGTGCGAGATTTGCGAGGGGTCGGCTATACCTTGCCAACCGGAACCAATCCGCAGACAATGCGATGGCAGGGACTCTGGTCGACTTGGATTAATGCTTCTGCCGGCCCTAGCCCGAGAATGCATGAGCCGATCTCATTGAACGTGATTTGGTTTCGAGCAACGGGGAGTAATCTGATATGTCGAGCAATACGGTAACTGTGTTACTAGTGGAAGACGATGCGATTGATGCGGAAGCCATCGAACGCGCATTCAAAAAAGCCAAAATTGCCAATCCGATCGTGAATGCCTCGGATGGGATGGAAGCTTTGCAGATGCTTCGTGGGGAAGAGGGGCAAGAGAAGCTTGAGCCCCCTTATATCGTTCTGCTAGATCTCAATATGCCACGCATGAATGGCATTGAGTTCCTGGAAGAATTACGCAAAGACCCGGAACTTGATAAATCAATTGTCTTTGTGCTGACAACCTCGGACGACGATCGCGATATGCTGGCCGCATATGAAAATCATGTTGCAGGCTACATGATTAAATCGAAGGCGGGAGAAGACTTCATTCAGCTAATCGGGTTGCTTGATCACTATTGGCGGGTGATCGAGATGCCGCCAATTTCGGAGATGTGACCATTGCGTGAGGCTAGGCTGAGGGCTTCACCAACATGAGCGGCTAAGCGTCGGAACTCACGCTTTCCATGACTCGGCTGATTGCTTCGCAGACAACTTGCCCCGATGCCTGGCCTTTGATCAAGTAGTCTTTCACGCCGTGCTCGATAGCCGACTGAGCAAAATGCTCGGCATCTACGCCCGACAAAACAATGATCGGGGTGCCTGGAAACTCTTCAACGAGACGTTTGACAGTATCCATCCCATAGCTATCAGGTAGCGTGAGATCCAGTAGCACAACGTCAAATTCCTCGGATCGAAGAACTTCGACTCCGGCTTGTAGGCAAGTCCTGGCAGAGACGGCGTACTCGCCATCCGCGACTTGCAGTAGTCGACGAATATTCTCTTCGTCAACGGAATCGTCTTCGATCATCAGGATTCGGGTTGCCGCTACTACTCCGTTTTCAATCGTCATTGTCCTATTGCCTTTTCCTGTCTTCCAATCCGAGTCAGAGATCACCTGTCTAATCGCATATTTGTGGTGCTAGAACTTCTCTCAAAGATAGGCCATGAAAGGGGCCGAAGTGGCTCTTCCTCTTCGAAATCAGTTGGGCTGTACCAGATTTACTGCCTGTACGGACAATTCGAGGGAAAACCTTAATTCCCAGGTGAACGTTTCGTTCGAATGTCCAATCTCTGTTTGGTGCGGCCTATTGTCGGAACCCAACTTGATTGGAGTCCCCCAATTAACAACCACCACTTTTATAGGCTAAAGCAACGCTAGGTTGACCGCAGTAGAGGTTGGGTGATAGTCTTTCGAGTTAGTCCTTAGTGGGTTTCCCTTAGCAGGTTGCCCTAATTCGGGCTCTTACACGAGCAACCACAAATGGAGTTACTGGTTCAGTAGTAAAACAAATGCTCGTCATCTCGCGCAGAACATCCGACCGTATTTCTTTTCCACAAGTGGGCATCACTGTTCATTTTGTCCGAGTCCAAGGGGGCACGGCCAAAGTCGGGATCGACGCACCCCGCGACATCGTCATTGTTCGGGATGAGGTATCCGATAATCCGGAAGCAGCAGAAAAGCTCAGGGAACAATGGTCCCTACTACCCAAAGAAGTGCGTCACGAGATCCGGAACGAACTGCATGCGATTAGTATCGGACTTCATTTGTTCAGAGAGCAGGTGAAGGCTGGAGCTAGTGACGAAGCCACTGATACTTTTCGTGAAATACAGGGGGCCATCGAACGTCTTGACGATAACGACGTGCTAAAGAGTCCAAACACAGGGGGCACGGTAAACCTACCAGGGACCGTGCTTATCGTGGAAGACGATGACAACGAGCGCGAAATGCTTGCAGGTTTTCTTCGATTGCAAGGCCATACGGTCGTATCGGCTCGAGACGGGGACGAGGCACTAGAGTACCTAGCAGGCCATAACGATCCTTCGGTGGTCCTAGTCGACATGAACATGCCACGATGTAGCGGCGGAGAAATGGTCCGCCAACTGCGTTCGGATGGTGTGCATAATGAGACACGTGTTTTTGCGATTAGCGGTTCTACTCCAGAAGACAACAATCTAGAGATTGGCGAGGGGGGCGTGGACCGATGGTTCCGCAAGCCTCTTAACCCGCAGTTCCTTGTTGATGCAATTTGAGCCAAGTGGGATCTCATTAAGGAATCCCTCAGACTCTCATGGTGATTGCAATGGGTTTAGTCAATCGCTGAACACTCACTTCTAGGGTCAGCATTAGTTTCATCGATGCTGGGAGTGCATTTCGAGACGAATTCTCGTATCTTTGAATAGAGAATCGAGTCGAGGCGTTGCCAAAAAGCATCGGGCTAATTTCAAATGACTGCCAATCAGAAATCATCAAAGCCTCAAGGTGTCCTCCAGGGCGAGGGTTCAGGATTTACTCAGGTTTGGACTGAGTCGGAAATTGAAACGTTCTTCTCAATTTCTCTCGACCTGATCTGTGTCGCGAATCTTGACGGTTATTTTACAAAGCTCAATCCCGCATGGTCGCACGTCTTGGGATATTCCTTAGAAGAACTCCTCGGCAAACCCTATATGGAGTTTGTTCATCCCGAAGACCGAGAGAGCACCAGGGAAGTTCTTGGCGAAATTGCGAAGGGGCAAGATCTACGTGGATTTACGAATCGCTATAGAACCAAGGATGGCGAGTATCGATGGTTGGAGTGGACCTGTCCGGCTGTTCAACCGGGCGATTCATTCATGTATGCCATAGCTCGAGACGCGACGGATAAGAAGCTTAACAATGAGATTCTGCAAAAACTGAATGCAGAGCTTCAGAATCTGATTCGTCAACTTCAGGAGAGTGAGCGAAAGTACAAAGCTCTCTATGAGGAGTCGCCTGCAATGCATGCCCACGTCGACCCATTGAATGCGACCATTAAGGATTGCAATCAGCTTCTCGTCGACCGACTCGGCTACGACGCTAAAGACCAAATCCTGGGCCAATCGATTCACTTCATCTATCACGAAGGATGTCGAAAGGATGTCGAGCGTGCTTTTCGACAATTTGTGGACTCAGGCTCAGTGGAGAACGCAGAACTATCGCTCAAGCGTTCCGATGGCAGCGAATTGCCTGTGATATTGAATGTCTCGTCGGTAAGGGATGAGAATGGGGCAATACTCTACAGTTCTTCGACCTGGTCCGACATCTCGGATCTGAAGCGACACGCCAATGAACTGGAACGGGTTAATCGCGACTTGCAAGAGTTCACTTACGTGGCCTCGCATGATCTGAAGGCCCCGTTGAGGGCAATTAGTCATTTGTCTAGCTGGATTGAAGAAGATATGAAGGGAAAGTTGTCCGAGGAGGCAGCTAAGCATCTCAAGCAATTGAAGTCGCGCACAGCGCGCATGGATAAGTTGCTGAGCGATTTGCTTGAGTATTCGCGAGCGGGTCGCTCGCAGGGTGAGGAAACGATCATCGACCTGAACGAAGTCATGGAGAATGTCTCCGAGTTAAACAAGAAAGAGGGTTTCTCTGTCAAAACCCAGTTCGAAGTCACTCAATTACGCGGCTATCGGATTTCGCTAGAAACAGTCATTCGCAACCTCGTCTCCAATTCACTCAAGCATCACGATCAAGAGAACGGCAACATACTTGTCGAGACGATCGACCAACGCGATATGACTTTCTTTAGGGTTAGTGATGATGGTCCTGGTATCAGCCCAGAGCTATATCAGAAGGCATTTACCATGTTCCAAACACTTCAACCGCGAGACGAAGTGGAGGGCAGTGGGATGGGCTTGGCAATCGTAAAAAGAATTATCGAGAGCAACGGGGGCAGAATCTGGATTGAACAGAACCAGCCCCGGGGTACCAAGATTTGTTTTACCTGGCCAAAGTAGCGGGCGAATAGCCCCCACTTCGTCACTCTTGAAACGAAAAAAGCCTCCGCTACTGCGGAGGCTTCTCAAGCGGAGGACAAGGGACTCGAACCCTCAACCCCTTGCGGGGCACCTGATTTCGAGTCAGGCTGCTAGCCAATTCGCGTATCCTCCTTCGGCACCCTCTAATCTAATGTTCGCGGCACAGTCCGGCAAGAACAGCTAGCCTTTCATTTCTCTCTAGCAGGGCCAATTGGCATACCCCGCAAACTCGTGGGTTGTGGGACCGTCATAACCAGCCCCGCCGTCCTCTTCGGAGCGATTTTGTGAGGAAGCTCCAGAGAAGTCCGCCTATGCAGGTTCCTCCCTCTGTAGGTAGTGCGACGGACACCAAAAAACGTTCGCACATTTGCCCGCCAGATACCGATGCTTGCTAATGTCCTGAACCGCCCTCCCCAAAAATCCAACAAGTGCGAACCCACCTATGCCCGCTGAAAAAACAATCCGAATTGTGACTCGAGGAAAAAACGGCGAATTACGCACTCGCGACTACGATCAGCACGACACTGTCATGGAAATGCATACCCAAATTGGCATCGACGATTGTAGTACTGACTTGAGTCTTCGAGGAATGCCCGTCTTTCGGGGCCTGATTGGACCAATGCCAGAGGGCAAGGGGATTGTTCGCTACGAGGCGCCGGAAGTATTCGAATCTCTGACCAAAGACTGGTCCGCCACGCCAAGCGGTCGGAAATCGCGTCGCCGTGCACGCAGTTGAGCAAATTAATCGCTCATCGGCGATCTGCCGGATCGCGACTAGTATTTGCGATTTCTAAAACGCCGACTCTCTGCGCTACTTGATAATCGCGTCGTAGATAATGGGCTTCAGTGCGTCTTCCGTGCGGGTGGTGAAGGGCATGCATTGTTCCATCGTCACCACGACTAGTTCGTCGCGGGGAGAGATCCAGTAGTGGGTACTTGCCGCACCACCCCATCCGTACTCGTCTTGCCGTGCGTGGGGGTCGCCTTCGAGCGGTTTCGTGGCCACGGAAAATCCGAATCCGAAACCGACGCCCGTTTGGACATCCTCGCCGAAAGTCACCCAACCGGCCTGCTCCGGCAGTTGATTGGTTGTCATAAGGCCGACAGATTCTGGGGAGAGAATGCGGGTGCCATTGACGGCGCCGCCGCGCTCAATCATCAGTAGGAATCGCATGTAGTCAGCCGCGGTTCCTACTAAGCCACCACCGCCTGACTGAAGCCCCGGCATCTTTAGGTAGCGACTTTTCGTTGGCTCGTCGCGGATGATCAGCCGTCCTTGATTGTCGGAGTAGTAATTGGCAGCAAAACGATCTTGTTTCTCGGGCGGCACGTAGAATCCTGTGTCGTCCATGCCTAGGGGAGCAAAAATTCGCGTGCGCAGAAACTCGTCGAGGGCCTGACCCGAAGCTACTTCTACCACTCGGCCAAGTACATCTGACGACGCCCCATACTGCCAATCTTGGCCCGGATCGAATGCGAGTGGAATTTGTCCCAGCTTAGTAGTCATCAGGGATAAGTCGGAATTCTTGTCGAGCACGTTCACGACTTCGAACATCTTCTCGACATCGCTTCCCGCTGCTGATCCGTAGATGATGCCCGAGGTATGCAGGAACAAGTCGGTGACTGTCATCTCGTGCTGTGCGGGACGCTCCGACTCCTCCTCTAGCACCTGCAATTCTGCAAATTCTGGCAAGTACCTGGAGACGGGTGCATTCAGGTCGAGTTTTCCATCATCTGCAAGAATTAGCGCTGCTGACGACGTGATTGCCTTGCTCATGGAATAGATGCGGAAGATGGTGTCCTCACTGATCGGTTCTCTACTTTCCAGGTGCTTCAGACCGTAGCATTCATTGAAAACTACTTTGCCGTGGCGAGCGATGATCACGGTTCCGCCAGCGATTATTCGATCACTGACAAATCCATTCATGACTTCATCTACCTGCTCCAGCTTCTCAGCAGAGATGCCTTCTTGTTCTGGCGTAGAGGTAGGAAGCTCCCCAGCGTGGGCAGGCGTGCCCAGCAGCAGAGCTGAGGCGAGAATAGGGAAGTGGAGCATACTTTTTCTATTCATTACAGGCTTTCGGCATGCGTAAAGACAACTGGATATAACTTTAGCCAGGAGATTTTAGCTCGACTCTGAAACAACATTTGTGGGATCGAGTTCGCCATGTTCAAATGCAGTGATGTTCGACAAAGTGGTCTCTGCGATATTCTGCATTGCCTCGCGGGTAAAAAATGCTTGATGACTAGTGATTAATACGTTGGGGAATGTGAGTAGTCGTGCTAGTGTGTCGTCTTGCAGCACTTGGTTCGAAAGGTCCTCAAAAAAAAGATCTGCTTCTTCTTCATAGACGTCCAGGCCAACGGCTCCGAGCTTGCCCGACTTCAAACCAGCAACCACCGCGTCGGTATCCACCAACGGGCCTCGGCTAGTATTGACAAGCAGTGTCCCCTTTTGCATCTGGTCGATGGCCACGGCATCGATGACGTGATGCGTTTCGGGAGTAAGAGGGCAGTGAAGTGTGACGATGTCAGATGATGCAAAAATCTCCTCTCGCTCGACGTACTCGACGCCGAGCGATTCGCAATCAGGGTTTGGCTTCACATCGTAGGCGAGTAGCTTGCAACCGAAGCCGTTTAATATTCTACAAACCAGAGCCCCGATGCGTCCGGTACCCAAAACGCCAACTGTCTTGCCATGCAGGTCGAATCCTAACAACCCGTCAATGGCGAAGTTGCCTTCTCGCACTCGGTTGTACGCACGATGGATATTGCGATTAAGTGTTAGCAATAGACCCACCGTGTGCTCGGCCACGGCGTAAGGGGAATACGATGGGACGCGGGCAATCGTGAGATCGTTCTTGGCGGCAGCTGACAAATCGACATTGTTATAGCCCGCACACCGCAGCGCGATTAGCCGTGTGCCGTGTGACGCCAGCTCAGCAACCATCGACTTATCTAGCAGGTCGTTGACAAACACACATACGATGGGAAAACCGGCAGCCAACTTCACCGATTCGCTGCTGAGCCGGGTCTCGAAGAACACGAGATTATGGCCATGGCTTTCGTTGACCGACTCGAAGAACCTGCGATCGTAGGGCTTGGTGCTGAAGATGGCGACTTTCATTGACGCATCTTATCGCACCGAGCCCTGTTTCGGAAAGGCGGGCCTTGCCCCGTTGTGTTTAGAATATCCTGCGATTACAGTGACGAAAGGGCTTGCAGAGGCGACAGGAGGAGGGCGATCGACGGCTCTTGCACAGAGAGTGCAAGAATCTGGACCTTGCGTGGAAACTACGTGGAGACTGCAACGCTTATTTCTCACACTCTTTTCTTGAATACCTGCTTCAAATTTCGGAGGCCCAAGATGACGAACGATGAATTTACCAAGCAGCAATATCTCTCGTTGAAGGATGAAATCCGAGAATCGAAGTCACGAATCTTCTGGTTGCTGATCGTCGCGATTGTTCTGGTGATGGTCTCTGGCTACTTGGCCGCCGAGCATCCGTCTGCCTTTGCCAATGCCGCGATTCCTTTCTTGTTAATAGCCCTGATGCTCTCCTTTACCGCCGAACAGAATAACATTGCCCGCGCAGGTCGCTACGTGCGTGAAGTGGTCGAGCCGATCAATGGTCAGATTACAGGCTGGGAGCATTGGTTAGAAATGAAAAAGCAACTGCGCGAGGTGGACCACTCGTTTGTGGTTGGGTTCACCGTGCTATTTGCAGCCTTCTTTGCCATCTCCACTTCACTCACGCTTCGGCAACTGGATGCCCGAGGTCACGAGACCCTGATGTGGTGCGCAGCGGCAGCCTATGCGATGGGTGGTGTGTTGATGGGCTATGTCTCCTGGCGACATTGGCGTTCGTCAACGGCTCCATAGCTTCGAGCAATTTGTCTCGGCAGCCTGGCAGATCGCGGCGATGTGCGAGCTTCAGTCACCAGAAGTGACCTTCTAGTGACTATCAACTAAGCAACCACTAAATGATTAGCGATATCGCGAGTTGCCAGGAGATTGCCAGCCAGTTCCCGAGCGTGGCGGGTCGTTTTGCAGTGCCACGCCGCCTAGCGGAGTGCTACTGATGACCGTAGTGCTGGGTCGCGCCGCGATGATGGCCGTCGGCGCGAGTGGTTGGGCAGTGGCGAAGGTGCGCGGCTCGCTCATAGCGACGCGGGTTGTTTCTTCAACTTCCGCGGTGCGGTAAGTAGTGACGGGCACTTGCACGGTTTGGGTTTGAGGTACCCAAGCTGTACGGCTCACCGGGACTTGCACGTTGGCAACCGACTGATGCCAAGTGGTAACCGGCTTTACATCATAGGTGTAGTACGGCGTGATAAACGGGTTCCAACGGCCCCGTAGCCGCGTTACGGGTTGGTACTGCGTAACCGGAGTGATGTACGTTTGCTGGGAAGTGAGATTCTCAGTCGTAATTTGCTGGGTGTAGACCGTCTGATGGCGATCCTGCATCTCTGTGACCGGCACTGTGCGTTGCACTTTGCGGGTTGAGACTTGATAACGCACGCCATCACGCTCTTCGACGCGGGTATTTTGTGCGAATGTGGTTTGAGAGAGAACGGTGAAAACAAGTACCAGCGCGGGGCCGGCCCATCTTCGATGAGCTTCCATGCTATCTACCTCGGCGATTACTAGGCTGAAAACAGTCAAACAATTTAGTGCCGCGTGTTCCTGCTTTTCGGCAGGTTCTCAAAGCACTCGCGAGTCGGCGACCCGCCAATATGGGCTTTCTTCCAGTCGAAGAGAGTTGGAAACTTGGCCCACCCAGTACCCCGGTTTCGTCTATCACGATGTCCAGACCGCGTCCCTTCGGTCGTTGTGAGACATCCCCGTTGTTATCGGCAGGGTCGGAGAAGTTCATCAGGCCGAGGTGAGAATTCTCACTATGCCAGCACTATCTGGGCAAATTAGGGGCGTTGAAATCCGCCCGTCTTGGGGGTGTCCGCTAGCAGTGGCCGCAAACAAGCCATAAAATGCGTGCAAACCTCGGGCTGCACTTCCCAGAATACTAGCAACTTGCATGAGCCCGCATATGCCTAAGGTTGCCGACTGTATAGAGAGAAGATTCATTTGATCAATCAAGAGTTACTCGACATCTTACGTTGTCCGCACGACCATTCTTCCTTGAGCGAAGCCGATACGGCGCTTGTCGCCAAGCTGAACCAGGCGATTGAGAATCGAACGCTGATCAACTACTGCGGCCAGACTCTGGAGAAGAAAATGGACGCCGGTCTCCTACGAGAGGCAGGCGACTTGCTTTACCCGGTAGTAGACGGAATTCCTGTGCTCTTACCAGACGAAGCTATAAAACTGGAACAGCTTTAGGCTAGGAAGTGATTGAGACACACCAAGATGAGTCAAACGCTATTCGAAAAAATTATTGCCCGCGAGATCCCCGCTGACATCGTCTTCGAAGACGAAAAATGTCTGGCATTTCGCGACATCAATCCAGAGGCACCGACCCATGTGTTGGTAATTCCGAAAAAACCTATCCCGTCGATCGACGACCTCGCCGAGGAAGACGCTCTCTTGATGGGTCACCTGTGGCAGGTGATCCGCGATGTGGCAAAGCAACTGGAATTAGACAATGGGTACCGCGTTACTGTGAACTGCGGCAAAGACGGTGGTCAAACGGTCGACCATTTGCACTTTCATCTAATGGGTGGGCGTCCTATGAAATGGCCCCCCGGTTAGCTACCCATTGCACCCCGCAATCTATGATTCCGAACAATCCGCGTCCCCGTAGCTCAACTGGATAGAGTGTCGGCCTCCGAAGCCGAAGGTTAGTGGTTCGAATCCACTCGGGGATACTTTACTTAACTACTGCCGAAGCAAGAGTTTCTGTTACCTGCCGATGATCGGCAGCGCGGCGTTTCCTAAGGCTCAAGAACGGTACATACCGTTTCTGGGCTGAGAAACTAGGAGACCTGCGCTATGCCATACTCTAAGAACCATCTTCCCAAGTACCGCAAGCATCGAGCTAGCGGCCAAGCTGTCGTCACCCTCAATGGCAGGGACTATTACCTGGGCCCCCATGGCACGCGGGCCAGTAAACTGGACTACGACCGCCTTATCGGTGAGTGGCTGCAAAGCGGTCGCAATCCGCTCCTCGGATCGACCGATGAGCTCACGGTCATCGAGCTCTGTGCCCGCTATTGGCAGTACGCTAAGAAGTACTACAGCAAGGACGGAAAATGTACGGGCGAAGCGCCCAATATCAAATTGGCCCTCCGGTTCCTCAGGGACTGGTACAAGACTACGCCAGCCTCAGAATTCGGACCTCTTGCTCTCCAAGCTGTGCGGCAGCGTATGATCGAGGCCGACAACTCTCGGAGTTATGTGAATGCCCAAATTGGCCGCATCAAGCGAATGTTTAAGTGGGGGGTGGCCGAAGAGTTGGTGCCCCCCGCAGTCTATGAAGGCTTGAGGGCTGTGTCTGGCTTGCGGCATGGGCGGTCTGAGGCTCGAGATAATGCCCCAGTCATGCCCGTTGAGGACTGCGTCGTGGATGACACATTGGAAAGCCTTTCATCGACCGTTGCCGACATGGTGCGGCTGCAACGTCTCACGGGTATGCGACCTGCCGAGGTCTGCCAGCTACGGCCTTGCGACATCGAGCGTGCTGAGGAAGTCTGGTTGTATCGGCCAGCTACCCATAAGACTCAGCACCATGGTAGAGATCGAGTAGTGTGTTTTGGACCAAGATCCCAGGATATCTTGCTCAAATATCTGGTAAGAGCAGCAGAAGAGTACTGCTTTCAGCGGCGTGACAGCGAGGCGAAGCGGAGAGCAGCCCAACACGCTGCGCGTCAGACCCCGCTAAGTTGTGGCAACCGTCCAGGAACTAACCGCAAGAAGAAACCAAAGAAGAAGCCCCAAGATCACTACACCACGGGTAGCTACCGTCGTGCTATCCATTATGCCTGCAAGAAAGCAGGTGTTGAGCAATGGAGTCCCAATCGACTCCGACACTCGGCTGCGACCGAGATACGGCGTAAATTCGGCCTGGAGGCTGCTCAGATCGTGCTAGGGCACAGCACGGCCGACGTCACTCAGGTCTATGCGGAGCGGGATTTGGCCAAAGGGATCAAAGTGGCACAACAGATTGGGTAATCCAAAGTGGTCTAGCTCGAGATTCCAGCGAGCTGAGGTCGGCACTTGATTGTTGTTCGTTCCTCAGCTCTTTTTAGTCTCTCAGGAGTGAATACTTGTCATCGGGCAGTGACCAGTCTCTGGGCTAGGTTCGATCGTAATCCGAACTGAACAAGACTTGTTTCAGTAGGGTCTCGGAGTCATTTGTAAAGTGTAATGGGCCTGATACAGATTCTTTGATGATATGTATCGAGAAAACTGTCATGGGACAAAGACAACTTTCTCGTTCCAGATTGCCGGTTACTCAGAAGTTTTTACCACACCTCCCGGGGGCTTCTGGATTAAGGGGTAGTATATGCTCTCTCTCACCGCTGACCAAATCAGTGCCACTCTGGGTAAGTAGCTGTAACTTTCGTAGAAAGTCGGTATCTCTTGCTTTCTTCTTTGTATTGTTCGGCAGACACACGCCCTAGTTATACACCTGGACAAGGTGACCACCCGCGTTAGATCTATAAACTCTTAGCTCCCATTCATGGCAGGGGTGGTGTATCTCGCAACTAGGTAAGGTATGTCGCTAGTCACGCGTGTGGGGGCATCCCAAGAGTTGTAGCTCCATTCTAAATGCTTTCGGAGTGCTCAACCGAAGCAGGTACAGGTACTGCTATTCCTAGCTTCGGTCGAAATCACTGAGGCGAGGTGCAATGAGCTGGCATAGGTTAGAAAAGGTTAGTGCCATCAGCATGCCTGAGCCGACTAGTGCTTATTCAAGCAGTTTGCTTGTCATCGAATTGACAGCAAGATTACTCCCTCGATTGGCAGGCCTTCGTCTCTAGAGTGACGTTAGGGAGGGAATCAACGATTTGGATATCAGCGTAGAAGAAATTCTCCTACGCCAATAACTGCTCGAGACTGCTTTACCGCCCAACCCAGCTGATGGTAGTACAGTTTAAATTTCATGGGATAAAATGCGACTGGCAATAGCATACAAGTACAACGTTTTGCTCCAATCGAACAGAATGCTAATTGACCGACACACTAACTGAAAAGTACGGGGCTGCACGAACACTTTTGAGAGAGGTTTTCCATGCACTGGAACCTCAAACTCATTGAGTCATCCAGAATCTTCTATTCGAGTGGTAACGATCCCGTTTTCAGGATGAACTCGTACTTACCTGGAGCGATCTCATATCTATATTGGTTATCGTGCCGATCCAACGAGCAAGGCTTACCATCCAGACTGAGCTTGGGTTCACCTTCTTTTATTTGCGGTACAATAAGTGTTGCTGTGGAATTGGTTGGAACAGTGGCGTAGATCACGATCGAATCTTCGACTCGTTGCCAACCGCTCACCGCCTTGCCATAGGGCGTTTCAAGCTCTGCTCGGGCTTTGGTCAAGGGCCCGCCGGGTATCGGCTGAATGAAGAAATGCTTATAGCCAGGGTGCTTTGAGTCTGGCGCTAAGCCGGCAACTCGCTCATACATCCATTGGCCGATAGCTCCGTAGGCGTAATGATTGAAAGAGTTCATCTTGGCATCGCCAAAGCCATCTGCATGACTGAAACTATTCCAGCGTTCCCACATAGTCGTTGCACCCTGATTTATCGAAAAGAACCAGGAAGGGTATGACTCCTTGAAAAGGATGCTGTAAGCCCTTGCAGAGTGGCCATTCTCGTCGAGAACTGGTGCGAGCAAGGGTGTGCCAACGAAACCTGTACGGAGGTGTCCATCACCCTCGTCGACCTCACGCAATAAGTTTCGAATCGCTCCTGCCTTAAGACTAGGCTTGAGCAAATCGAATGCGAGAGCCAGTAGATAACCGGTTTGCGTTTCAAATTTGGTAGTAAGTCGCCCCTGCTGGTCGAAAAACTCACGGGAAAAGGCATCGCGGATCTTTGACCTTTCTTCTTTGTAAAAATTGGCATCCTCGTCACGCCCTAGAACTGACGCGACCTGCTGCATGATTTCTGTCCCTCGCCCGTAGTACGCTGTGGCGATCAATTCCAAAGCAGTTTCACCAACTAATACTCCGCGTTTCTTTTGAAGATCCCCCTTTGAGTACGGTTGCAGCCAATCTCCAAATCCATCGCGATTAACTATGTGATTTTTCGCATCAGGCTCGTATGCTGCAACCCAGCGCCGCATCATCCGATAGTTTTCTTCAAGTACTGAAACATCACCTGTTCGAAGATAAACTTCCCACGGCACGACAACCGCTGCGTCTCCCCAGGCTGCGCTACCAAATTTCTTGAACTCTCTACTGGAAGGTACAATCCAAGGGATAATGCCATCTTCGCGTTGATTTGCTCGCATACTACGCAACCAGCTTTTCCAAAATGCATGGGTGTCGTAGTTGAATAACGACGTGGGACAGAAGATTTGTGCATCACCTGTCCAGCCTTGGCGTTCGTCCCGCTGGGGGCAATCGGTCGGTATATCTAGGAAATTTCCCCTTTGGCCCCAGATAATATTCTCTTGCAGTCTATTGAGCTTCTCATGTGAACTGGTGAACCTTCCGGTTCTTTCAAAGTCCGTATGCAACACATGAGTCGTTACCCAATTAGATTGAGGCCCGACATCAGTTGAGAATCCGGACAGCTCGACATAGCGAAAACCATGAAAGGTGAACGTAGGTTCCCAGGTAATCGACTTGTCACTTGCTGCTACGTAATAGTCGCTGGATCGTGCACTACGATAGTTCTCAGTATATAGAGTCCCACCCGGATTGAGCATTTCAGCGAATCTGATTCTGATCGTCTCGCCCTTCTTCACCGGGATCTTAATGCTTGGTTTGCCTACCACGTTTTGGCCAAAATCAAAGACGAACTTGCCGGGCTCAGGTTCGGTTACGTGTAAAGCATTTATCTTCTCCGTAACGCGAACGGGTGGCTGTTGTTTAGGAGCAATTGAAACGTTCGGATCAAGGTCAGATGCAGTGACTGGGCTCCACTGAGAATCATCGAATCCGGTAGACTTCCATCCAGCCATCTCTTTTCTTGCATCGTAGACCTCGCCATCGAAGATGCTGGAGACACGAATTGGTCCTTGGTTGGTGGCCTTCCAATTCCGATCAGTCACAATGACCTTTTTCTTCCCATTTGAAAACGTAACTTCCAGTTGACAGAGGAGCTCTGGATGGGTTTCGGTATATTTACCTGGACTGCCAATGCGACCGGCATACCAACCCTCACTCAGAATGGCAGCAATGACGTTATTCCCTTTGCGAAGTTGTTCGGTTACATCGTAAGTGAGCGATTCAATCCAACTGTTATACGTTGTCCAACCAGGCGTCATATGATCTTCACCAATACGCTCGCCGTTGATGTGGACCTGATAGAGTCCGCGAGCGGTAATGTACAACCTTGCCTTCTTTATGGGGCCAGTCAGCTCGAACTGCTTTCGGAAATATTCCGGAACAAGGGTCACATACTCTTCTCGCGATAGTAAATTGAACGTGGTCCCTTGGGTAAGCAGTTTACGAACATGCTTGAGATTGAGATCGTAATCAATCAACAGTTTCGCTTCGCCAGCAGAAAAAGTGCTCTGCTTGGCTAACCGATCAGACACTTGAAGAAGGTATTTGTCTTGATGTACCATCTGCCGAATTGAGTCGGAAATATCAACCGTCTCGCCATTTGCGGTGTGGATTCCGTATTCAGCACGGTTGATCGTTATATTTATACCCTCGCGATCTCTTTGCTGAGGGTCTTCTAACCATACTTGCGGAGGAGGAAAGGCCTTAGGGCCCTGCATTTGTATCCACTTGCCTTTCCAATCGCTGTTATTGAGCAAGCCCAACTCGAAATGCGCTTGTTCACTCCAGGAGGACTGGCGATCCTTCTCATCCCAATACTTCACCTGCCAGTAGACTAAGTTCCGAGAGTCAAGCGAGTGCCCCGAGTAGCGCACCCAGACGGATTGGTTTGAGTCTGTTTTACCCGTGTCCCACAAATCAGCCTTTTCTGGCAAAAGTGCGGGGTCGCTTGCGACGACGATACGGTAAGCGCTTTGGCTTTTCACTTGTGAGTCGGCGGGAACTCGCCAAGAAAAGCTTGGTTCCTTGTCATAGAAGCCAAGAGGGTTCTTAAACCCTTCGCTTATCCGGAGAGTATTAGGCGGTAGCAGGTCTGCAACTGCGGAGCTAGTAAAATGTAGGTCGAGAGCAATTCCAAATAAGGCCAACAATACCATATTCTTTGATGTCACGATTGCACTCTCCTGATTTCAGCATTGGATCGCATGGCGATATGGCGCGGAGTGAAGCAAAGACTAATCCCTGACCTATCTTGAGTTGCCCTTGTGCCAGACAAAGCTACTTGTTCTGGTCACGGCCAAGTGTGTGTCTTCTTATAGTTCCACTCCGACTTGATATCGCAAGTTGTGAAACGACAGTCAATAAAGCGCGTCTGGCCAGTATGTTCTGCGTCGTTTGTCATAAACGAGGGGGCCTCTTGGCACTTGCCGTTCGGTTGTCGGTCGCACCAGCCGCCCTCAAAATAGCAGCCGATAAAAGTATCTCGATTAGAGGAGCCGAGCTTAACCATGTAACGGGTGTTCGTACGTAAATTGCAACCAATAATACGGTGCCCCTGTCCAGCAGCCGCACCATTTACCATTGGGGCATCGCTGTAGAATGCACCTCCATCTAGGTGCTGTAGACTTTTGGGAGCTTTTCCTTCGATTCGACAACTGATGATTTCAATATCGGAGGTGCCACCATAGGACCAAATCCACTCGTCCCAACGTTCAGACATTCCTGTTTTGTCGTAATCTCGAAAGTCTCGTGGGTCATAGACTCTCTTGTCTGCTCCGCGAATCATAACTCCCCATTTGCCTGAGAGAAAACAACGGAGGATTGTACATTCGTTCATCGACGATGGCGTTATTCGCCCCTTGTGCAGAGCAATCATACGTTTGTGCCTGTCCGACCAAGTCGCATCGAGCAGACAGGCGGCTACTTGCCAATAACCTCTGATGCTGACGTGGTCGATCGAGCAGCGTTTTGTTGCTGGTAGCAAAATGCCAACATCCCATGCCGTGGAGCCCGACTTTTCGTCGGCTTGAGTAAGAAGTCCTATTTCTCGAAATCGGACATTGCTACCGCCACATACGAATAGAGGCCGGAGCATATCGTTCTCTTTCACACCCGTGTCTTGCCATAATTGGGCTTTTCCTGGCCCATATGGTCGTATTGTCGTGCCACCTGGGCTGCGCGTCCAAATATCTTGTGGGCCTGCTCCTGTTATCAGCGTATTAGGTGGAATGATGAGCGTTTTAGACAGATAGAATGTGCCTTGCCCGAATCGCAAGGTGTCACCAGCGGCTGCATGGAGTGCCTGCTCTAACCGATGGGTAGTACGGTCAACCTCTTCTTGAGTTAGAGTGTCCCTTTCCGCTGTTGGCAATACGCCAAACCAAGCAGCATGTACCGGTCCGTTGAAAATCCGAACCCACGCCCCGCCATTGTTGCAACGAACGATTGTCCCCCCATCAATTGGCTTCGGTGCATTAGAGGACCAATAGAAAAGTCCGCCGCCGCCATCTCCGGGATTCTCATAACCCAGCAACGTGTTTGTCGATCCTTCTTTTCCAGTCTTCTTTTGTAGCTGCGCAATCGTCGCACTCGTCGACGCCGTGATATTTTCGTCTGCGCTAGCTAAGTCACCAAATAAGGCAGCGATAAGGAGGGTTTGAACAACACAGATTCTCATAGCGACTAATTACTCTTTCTAAGCGTGAATTCTGCTGGGCACGAGTAGCTTACTGAGAACTACTTCTCTTCCGAGTTTGGGTTCTGCAAATAGTAAAGACGTCCATCTTCGGCACCACATACTAAGTCCGGTTTTCCATCCCGATTCCAATCAACAGTCGTCGGACATGTACTATGCCCAGCCAAGGTACGTGTGCCCAGCTTGCCTCTGTCTTTGAACAGAATCTTGCCGTCTCTTGTGCCGACATTCTCAAGTAGGTTCGTGTTCTCGCTATTGACGAGTAAATCTAAGTTGCCATCACCAGTCCAGTCAGAGAAGCAAAGCTTGCGTCTTCCCGAGGCACCGGCCTGATTTCTAGTTAAGCGGAGCAGTGCACGTTCTTTATCTTCAATACTAGTTTCAACGATCTTGTGCTTGTTATCGAAGGTACCTCCGTGAAATATACGCTTGCCGGGCAAAAGCATGAGTTGATTGTCGCGTTCAACTCGCTTAAAGAGTGCCAGGTATCCTTCGTGGTCCAACATCACCAAATCGTTGAGCCCATCTTTGTCCCAATCGATCACGCAAGGTGTAGTGCGCCATTGAGTGACTAATTCATGCGAGTCTGGATTCCACCAATTCCAGGTAGGTTTCATGGGTTCATCTGCCCATTCGACTTGGACAGGTCGAGCGGCTGCAAGTTGCGGTTCGTGTTTGGTACCTGTGTTCTTGTACCAAATGACTTTGCCCCAAATGCTGTTGACGACTAAATCGTGAAGCCCGTCGTGGTCCCAATCTGCGACGTTTAGAACCGTGTACCCCCACTTGGCCTCGCAAGGACCCTGGATCGAACCAGTAGGCCCCGCCTGAATGTGAATCGTTTCACCCTCGCTAACCAATAGTTCCGGTGCCGCCCATTTGGGTGGATAGCCTCCATCTAGATTCTCGATGAATCCAATATTGCCAGAGGTATTCCCGCAAATCAGATCTTCATCTCCGTCGTTATCCCAATCGACCCCAAACGGGGTTACTAGCGCCCCGAATTTGACGTCCTCGGCGACTTGTTGGAAATAGACAGGTTGTTCGAAGAGCGGAGTGCCATCTTCAATCGCTCCGGTGTTTTCCACAAATGCGACTCGTCCATCCTCATCACCGCAAACCAGATCGATGTCACCGTCACGATCCCAGTCAATAGCTACGGGTGTAATCATCTGCACATGCATGGCAACCTTTTTGCCTGCATTCGTTAGATAGACGCCAGCCGAGTATTCCGGTTTCGATCTTGTGCCGACGTTTTCGAAGTACGTAAAACCATCCAGAAACTCGCCACATAGAAGATCAAGATCTCCATCGCCATCAAAATCGGCAAAGTTGGGCGAAGGCATTCCGTAGACATCCACGTCTTTGCCCGCCGCCTGCAGCCGATATGCAGTTTCGTAGTCGGGTTGTTTATTCGATCCTTTGTTCCGCAAGACGTACACATAGCCGTGAAGCGGACCGCGTTGCCATTCTCCTTCACTATCGAAGGCATTATCCCAACCATAGTCGCCCCAGAATCCGGCGCCATGGATCAAGTCCAGCGCACCATCATCGTCGAAATCTACATATTTCCATTGATTCGCCCGTACGCGTCCTTCGCCAACTTTTACGGCCGGATAATCTAACTCGTGTGATTCGTTGAAACCTTCACCCAGAAAGTTTACGAATTCAACGCAGCGTCCTCTGTCTGGGTTTTGTCCTTTCAGTACACGCGGCTGACCGTTCACATAGGAGACCTGTGCATTCTTGACTCCACCGCTTACTCGAACACCGGCTTGGAATACGGGAAGTCTTGAATCATCTCCCGTGTTTTCAAAGAAATAGCTACCGTGATACGGTTTGTCGGGGCATGAGACAATCAGGTCCAGGTCGCCATCGCTGTCCCAGTCCATGGGAAGTGGCCAAGCCCAAAGGCCAACTCCCAAATCGACCGTGAGTCCTGGATGATTGTATTTGATACGTTCGAAGGCTTTAATCGAGGTGTCCGTGTAAAAGCTCATTGCGATCGCCATGAGACCTAGAATGCTTCTCATCACTGGTAGTCCTCAATGAAGTAATTTCTCTTGACAAGTAGATTGTTTTGAATTGAAACGGATAGTTTCGATCCTTTGTAAGTCTCAACCTTCACTGGCTTGATATCTTAATGAACGACTATCGGTCGACAGGACTCCCTAGCTACTTTTGCCTGAACGAACGCTACTGCGAATATTGAGAAGATTCTTCATTACTCCCGACAACGCTTGCGTGTTTTCAGCTAAACCGAATGCATCATGTAAGGTGCGGTAGATGTTGTGCAGTTGCTCATAAATTGCGACGTTCTCTGGAATCGGCGTATACTCAACCTCCTTAATGCCTGTCATCTCTTGCTGTGCTGCCTCCACCGACGGGTAAACTTCGCCCACGACTGCACCGAAAATTGCTGCTCCAAGAGCACAGGTCTGACCAGATCGACTGATACGCATCGGACGATTGCATACGTCGGCATAGATTTGCATTACCAGAGGGCTCTTTTCAGCAATGCCTCCACAATTGATTACTTGTTCGACTTTCACTCCGTATTCTTCGATACGGTTGATTATTGTTAATGCACCGAGAGCAGTCGCTTCGATCAATGTCCGGTAAATTTCTGCCGCGGTGGTATGAAGAGTCTGACCGATAAGTAGGCCGGTCAGCAAAGGGTCGACCAGAATCGTGCGGTTGCCATTGTTCCAATCAAGAGCAATCAGCCCCGATTCGCCAGGAAGTAGCTTTGCGGCAGCGCTAGAAAGTGCCTTGTGAGCTTCATCGTCGCTTTCATATTCGCCTGGGCAGAGCTGTTTGATGAACCAGTTAAATATATCCCCCACTGCAGACTGCCCTGCTTCTAAACCATACATTCCCGGTACAATCGATTCCGGAACAATGCCGCAAAGCCCGGGAATGTCTGGCAGCGCTTTTGTCATTGGCGCGAGCATGCAATCGCAGGTGCTCGTCCCAATGATCTTGACGAGTGTTCCCTCGCGACATCCAGCCCCAACGGCACCCATATGAGCGTCGAATGCTCCCACGGCAACAGGAATTCCCGCTACCAGGCCAACTCGCTCAGCAATGGATTCGGTAAGTCGTCCAGCCAGTCGGTCAGAGGGGACAGCAGTTGTCACGTAGCGAAAACGGGACAATCCTCGTTCGATGCTGTCTAAAAAACTAGCACTTGGTAATCCACCCCAATCAGTATGATACATCGCCTTGTGTCCAGCAGCGCAGATGCTCCGCGACATCCGATTGGGGTCGGAATTACCTGTGACGTAGGCTGGAACATAGTCGGCAAGTTCAACCCAAGAGTAGGTGGCTTCCGCCACTTTCCTATCGATATGCATACAGTGCAGAATCTTTGACCAGTACCATTCAGATGAATAGACACCACCGCACTTCGCCAAATAGGGTAGATTCGCATTCGCGGCAGCTCGAGTAATTTTCTCCGCTTCGGTGTAGGAGGAGTGATCTTTCCAGAGCCACGCTTGCGCATTCAAATTCAATTTGAATTCTTCTAACGTACCCAGCGCAATACCTTGTTTATTAACTGGAATGGGTGTTGAACCTGTCGTATCGATTCCGATACCGACAACGTCCTCCACACAGAAACCTTTGATTCCCGCAGCTTTATGAACTACATCGGCCACCGCGTGGTAAAAGCCGTCGATGTAGTCACCAGGATGTTGGCGGGCTATGTTAGGATCGCTCGGGTCGATCAAGACACCTTCGACACCACTGGGGTACTCGTATACTGCAGTCGCTAGTTCAGCCCCATTAGAGGCGTCAACTAGCATTGCTCGGACGCTGCTCGTTCCGTAGTCAACTCCAATCGAGTAGGGCATAATTAGCTATATTCCTGACTTTATTTCTAGTATGTGAGATCAAAAAAACGTGTTGTAATCACGAGCTTTTCGTATTCAGGCTGTTTAAGTGTCGGATTGAGCCTTAATGCTCATCACAGAAGAAGCAAACTGTCACCACGCGGATTTATCTTTCCGTGTGCCACAGAGCGATACTTCCAAACCCAACGAATCCGCGTACGCAGCTTTTACCAGCATGGCTTGATCTGCCTCGTCCGCTGAGTTGGCATAGGCGACTTGAATGTGGTTTGCTTTATGACGCGCCATGAGTTGGTCGCGGGACACCCCATAAGTCACTGCGTGCATGATCGGCCACTGGGGTGTGGTTTCTTGCCAGCGGCGTTGGGTCTCTTCAAACGGTAGACGGACAACCTCGGCCCTGCCGAGATCCATCTTCAATCGGTCTTCCTCTACGAAGATTCTCGACCAGACTATCTCACCGGGTTTCGAGACTCCGCGAATTGTGCCTCCCCCCAGGGGGAAATACATCGGGGGCTGACGGACGCTCGTGACTCCTGCCCAACCATCAATCAAATGTTCAGGAGGCACGCTGCCGCTAATCTCGAATACCCAAACAAAATCATCAACGGTAGAAGATTTGTCGTGATCTCCCCAGCGAACATCATGGAGCGTATTCTCGACTGGCTGCTTCAGCGCTCGGTGTACGTGGTAAGTCATCAGCCCATCTAATCCTGCGCATTCATCGACTTCATTAAAGTGAGGCAGCGGCTCGTTTTCATAAAGAACCCGCATGCCGTCTCTGCTTTGCACTGGGGGTCTAGCCGTATTGTTCAGTGTGCCTTCGACTAGATCACTGGCAGCAATGAGGTCCTTGAGACCTTGCTGGTATTGAATGCCGATGCAATCGCAGCCGAATTCGTCTGCTATGCGAACTGCAGCGATGTACATCTTGCATTGCTGCAAGAGTTGTTCGTCGGTGAGGTCGGTTTCGTGTACAGGTCCAGTTTCGAATTTCGCCCCCTGCTGCTCCATCCAATCTCGGATCGCGGCGGCTTCTTGGTCTGTGACCTGCGTCGTTTCATAGTAGAGTGCAGATTGACTTAAACGTTCCTTGAAAACTCCCGTCGCATTGAGCAAGTGATCGGGAATGATAGCGTTGAACATGCCCATACAGCCTTCGTCGAAAACGCCCATGATTGCTTTAGAATGCAGCAACTTTTTCGCTAGTTCTTGCCCTAGGGCAGTCGCTTTGGCGTTGGCGTTTTCACGGGAAAAATGGCTTACATGGCTCAAATCGTGCGTACACTCACCTTTTTGCAGCCAGTCATTAAGGCGTGACTGAAAGTAGTCGTCAGAAAAGTCATCGCTCCAGAGTGTTGAGTACCTTATTCCTGCCTTGGATAGTGATCCGTTAAGATTCAGCATTCCCACTAGCCCGGGCCATTGCCCAGACCAGTTGGCAACGGTCAAGATGGGCCCTTGGTGAGATGTTAGCCCCGCCAAAACGTGATGCGAATATTGCCAGACGGCTTCGGCAACAATCAATGGCGCATCGTTTGGAATTTGACGAAGAACTTCCAACCCTTGCCGCTGGCTGGAGATGAAGCCGTGCTGCTGCTCCTCATCGTAGGAGTGTGCGCGTTTGATTTTGTAACCCAACTTTTCGATTTGTTTGCCGAGCAGTGTTTCCATATCTCGCTGGGCTTCCCAGCACTGCTGATTGGCAGAGAGGCGCAAATCGCCACTTGCAACAAGATAAACGTGATTATTCTTGGTTGTCACTGCAACACCTTCTCTCATAGTGAGTCAATTGATTTTACTAATGCGATACGTGAACAAGTTTTCGTGAACTAACGAATGATTTTCCATTCAATATCCTCGCCGCTGAAAAATATCATTCGACCAAGTTCCGTGCCGACTAGGATATTCAACGATTCTCCATCCTCGCTTCCTAAAGACGTAGCATAAGGGGCGCAGGAGTGTTGGCCAAAGTGCATTGACTCGCCGTCTACGTGCATCACGGCTGGATACTCGTAATGTGGCTGTTCATTCGAGCCTGTATTTTTCAACAAGAGTACAGCGGACCCTGCCTGATCCATACTCCAGGGAACACCTTTCTCAGGTTCTGGATAAGTGCTATGTCGAGGAGTGCCTACTAGCAAATCAGTCGCGCCGTCTTGATCCCAATCCACGAATTGAAACTTTCCTCTCCCAGTTCCACCAGCATGAAGAAAATTGGCCTGAATGGGTTTGCCGCTGGTAAGGAGAAGTTTGCCACCATCCTCGAGATTGGTGTCATCAATTCGCCAATAGAGATGGAGCTCGTCATCATCATCTAACGTCACATAAGCCATGCGATCACCTAGCATTCCAGCCGCGGGCCGCGTGCGCCATGTGCCATGTAACTCAAGCGACTCGACGTTCAACTCTTGGGGAAGACTAAGTTTCGGCTCGGCGCTCGTACCGCGGTTGATGTAAACGGTGTGAATGCCTCGGATATCGTGCAGCACGATGTCCAGCGTTCCGTCGAGATTCCAATCAACGACTGTAGGGCAGGTGTAACCCCAATGTGCCTCGCCGGGGCCTTGAATACTGCCTCGATAGCCTCCACGGACGAGGACTTTTTCACCGCCAGCTTCAAGATACGTCGCTGGTAAAAAACTAGGGTGCTGATTCGTTCCTTGGTTCTCGAAAAACAACAATTGGCCCGCCGCATTGCCGGCGACAATATCGATTTTGCCATCGCCATTCCAGTCGACGCAATTTGGCACGACGAGTGAGCCATCGTACAGGTCAGCTGACTCCTGCAACACGTGTCGAGGCGATTCATAGATGGGTTCGCCATGATCTGCAGATTTCTTGGCTGCACGATAGTAGTACATACCTCCTTCGCCCGCTACGATTAAATCGATGCGGCTCCCGTTAGCAGATGGGAATGCCGTTAAGTTTGTGCCAACGGTCGGATGTCGCAATACCGAGCCACGAACGTCGATGATTGGCCGTTTCTGGGGTGACTTTGAATTCTGGGAGTCATCCCAGGCGTTCGCTAATGTGAAGATGCCTCCCAGCTTCGTTCCATAGAGCAAAAAAGGTTGATGAGATTGGCCATGTTTGACCCAATCAAGGCTGCTGATCCCAAATAGTGCACCATGGTTTGGCGATAGCAATTCGGCTTTGACAATAATCTTTTTCGGGAGTGTAGGCCATGAGCAACCAAATCGATAGATCCCATCACGGGTTAGTTCGCCACGCCAGATTCCAGCTCCGTCGTATGGATAATAGTCTTTGGCACGATGTTTCCCTGGGCGATACGTCGCCCCATCTCCTACAGTGACGAAGCACTCGAGTAAACCCTCATCAATAAAGCGGACAAGTAGACGGCTAGGATTACGAGGAAGCGCCTCAATCTCTATCTCCCCCTGGGTATCGAATCTCTTATTTGATTCATCATAGGATGCCACAACCATTTTGTTTGACTTCAGCCAGAAGCCAACAAAATTGCCCGACCTGTCGGTTAGCACATACCCAGGGGAGGAACCTGCAGTCTTAAAGGGCGGAGTGATTTCGATTGGCTGCGAAAAAATCGGCGTGCCCGACTCATCATCCTTGACCCAACGATACAGATAAATAGCTGGATGCCAGCGATCGGCGACGACAAACAAATCATGGCGTCTCCGATCAGAAACGGCCACAGATCCGAGCGGACTGCACGAGATACTCGGCAGGGCAAGCACACCGACCTTATCATCAGTTCCTACCGGAATTGCTTCGCCAGTCTCCAGCCTATCACCAGCAAGGCAATTGACTGTAAGGCAATTGATAAGTGTAAGCTGAAGTGCTAATAGACGACTATTGAACTTTCTGGACTGCACAAACATTTGCTTTAGATCGGCCATGATTGCTTTTCTCTGCGGGATCTAAAGCTGACTCGCAATAGATATGGGGTAAGGCAACCTAGTAGTACTAAGCTGGTTGGTTCTGGCACGACTGCACTCGAAGTAGACAGGGGTGGTTCTTGCGTGCCATATTGAGCTTGCCAAATGGCGAGATCTTCCTTGTCAATGAACTGATCGCCGTTTGCATTGCCGTCGGCCAAAGAGGCTGTGTTTTGGGTGCCTAAGTCTGTGCCAAAACCACGTTGCCAACGGAGAAAATCTAATCCGTCTACCAAACCATCTTGATTGAAATCTGCTGAAAGAAGGGGGGCAATGGACAAGCTTCCATCAACGTAGAAGTTCGAGGTGTCCCAAACCAGACCATCTTCGAGATCAGGTAGAATGAGATTATTAAATTGACCGGTAGCGTTAGTAATACCATTGATCAGCTGAAAAGTAGAATTGAGCGACAGCGACAAACTACTATCGGGCTCGAACTCAAGATCCCCGTTGAGCGTTAAAGTGGCAAGGGCTACAAAAGTGAGGGATGACAAGCCGTCTAGAACGAAGACACCACCATTCATCAGCAACTGATTGCCGATCGAGAGCCGCCCCTCCCCATGTAGTGATAAAGTGTGTCCATTGAGGTCGAGCTTATTGGAGAAGTGAATTTCTGTTGAGTTCGAGGTGGTAGCAATAACATCGCTATTCAGTAAGACATTTACGGAAATGTTGTGGCTGCCAAGCTGGGCATCCAGAACCGCGTTTTCATTGTCAGCTTCCAAGGTAATGTCGCCTGCGCCGTCTATGGTGTAAGTATTCTCGTTGCGAAACCGCAAGCCCTTCATCGTGTACGACTGATTCATAGTGATCGTCGAAGACGAGCTGGCAGCGGAACCTAGATTGGCGATTTCCTCATTGGTGTCGGGCCGTCCCCAATAGTACCAGTTCGTCATTTCTTTCCAGTCTGCAGAGCCTGACATCTGCCAGGCTCGTTCTCCTGAAGCGGCCTGGTCAACGTGTAGCAAACGGCCTGGGCCATCCAAATCAACGGGGACGCTGCTGACTTTTTGATTGAGACCTGTGAACTTATAAATCTGATCGTTGTCGAAATCTGACCAGTAGATATCACCATCGATCGCCACGATGCCTAGAGCGACTCCGATATCATCGGGGTCGTAAAACTTATTGCTGCTACCATTGAGGGCTACAGAATTCAGATCGACGTCCAAGTCTCGACTGCTAGCCAGAAACTTCTGTCGAGACTCGTCCCACGTCAAGGCTTCAGGCTGGACGCCACTGTACAGGTCGCCTAAGTAGGTGCCGTCAGCTCCGCTAAACTTGCGCACCTTGCTGTTCTGTCTGTCAGCTACGTAGAGATTTCCATCAGGGCCAAAGGAGACACCATGTGGGTTGTCCAATGTACCGCCAGCGAAACTGCTCCCGACGAACGTCGCGATAGTATCATCGGACAAATCCACTTTATAGATCTTGTCTGAGTTGACCCCAAAAGCCACTGACATGTAGAGGTTGCCGTCTGGCCCCACGGTCAACGCTTCGGGCTGGCCGGTGAACTCGACTCCTTCCGTAGCAACTACACTGACAAAATTGCCTAAGGCATCGAAACGAAGCACACGCCCTCCATCCTTCTGTTCACTTACGTAGACGTATCCATTGGCGTCTTGGGCTAGCCCCGCAGGTTGATCAAGAGCAGCACCGGCGAACGTGTTGCCGAGCGCAAACTCCCCAATTGGAGCCCAGAACTCTGTTTGAGTCACCTCGTAGCGCATCACACGATTATTGTTTGTATCAGCTATGAGTACTTGTTCTGGCGAAGCAGTGCGAAAGTCCTCAATGCGGTGAAAAGTGAAGAAGTTGGAGTTTCCATTGCTGTCTGCTCCGCCTAGACCATCGTCCCAGGATGTGCGTGATACCACTGCCAGGTCGTCGTCATCGATATCAAACATCAAGTAGTTGAAACCTTCTCTGTTACTTAGATTGGGCGTATACATAAACACTTTCTCTACGTTCCAGTTATACAAGTCCTTTGATGAGACAATGCCGGTCGTGTTTCGAACTGCGTTGGTAGGAGTTTCATCGGCGTGAGCAGATGGGATCACATTGCTGAGAACATAAAACTTTCCTGACACTGGATCGTATTTAGCGCCAAATTTTTTGTCGGCACCCGGCAGGTCGACAAAATCATTTTCATCGTCGAGAGTCAATTGACCGTTATTCGGGTCGGCTCGCAGTAGTGCGGTCACGGGGTGATTCTTGATCTTGGGCATCATCACCAGTCCAGTCTGCGGCGAGACAACAACCTGCGATTCAGACCACGTAATGTTCTCGTTGAACCATTCGAACTCTTCAGGCACGATGGCGCTTTCTATCCAGTTATTGGCGTCAAGCAGATTCGTGCCAATTTCTGCCGAGAAAGCCCTTGGTCCTGAAGCGGCTATCCAGAGGCGACCGCCGTAGGACTCGACATGATTGGGTGAGGACCCATAAACACCTTGGGCGATTAGTCCGTTGCTGGAATCTGTAGGATTGGTCCAGGTCGCGCCGTTATCCGAAGAGGCCCGGATCACCCAATCGCCTCCTGCTTTGGAGGGGCCCGCCAAATAGAGTTGATTATCATATTCAAAAACACTCGACCAAAAAGCCCCAGCAACCTCGGACTGCTGCGTCCAGCTCTGCCCATCGTCTGTCGATCTGTAAACACGGGTATGCCCAATCGTAAACTCGGTGGAACCTGGTCCGGACAGGTCTGTCGCCGCAATGTATGAGCCATCAGACATGATGGTGATGGTTGGCGAAGTCAGGTAGACGCCGGTGGATGCTGGCGAATGGTCGATGACCACGCCTGGCACCGTGACACCGTTGAATTGAGTAGATTGAGCATGGGACGCTTGCGCATAGCTTCCAATTATCATGCAAATTAGCATGCGGACCCAGGCTCGTTTCGATCTCATTGAGTAGTACATATCTAGAACTGTGAACAAAGGATTCCTATCTACTGAGTGCAATTGTCATATCCAGCAAGAATATTCACTGTGGTATGACTATCTATTTCAACTCGATTGCTTCGATCGATTCGTCATTTTCTTGTACGGTCCTGCGTATATCAGTTTTGTTAGGTGAGTATTTGCCTTTCAGCTTGTCCAATGAGTCAGGCTCCTCTTCCGAATTCCACCAATCAGCACGAGACGGCCACAAGATAGAGATTTTATATTCACCCGCGATCACCCCATCCTTGGTTTCATAAGTGGTGAGTTCATAGGCTCCTTGCTCATCGACAATTCCCTGTGCTCCGGGGAACTCAGAATCGGGGCCATCGGCCCTGCTGAATGTGACTAGCGCGCCTGTCGCTGGCTCTCCTTTGCTGAGTATTGTTCCAGTAGCCTTAACGGTGGGTTTTCTGTCGAATGAATCCTCACGTTGCGAACAGCCCAGAACCGCCACACTTGTAATGATTAGCACTAAAAAAATACGGCGGCTGTGACGCAGTATCTCCTCTGATTGACTTGGCATGTGGTCGTGCTCCCTAGAAATCCGGAGTCGAAAGTGTCTCCGAATTGGCGCGAGTCACTAGCGCGGACATCACTGCGATCGGAATGTTATCGTTAATGAAATGAACGGAGCCATCGGCAAAAACAGCGTTTGCGCCACCAGGATGGAATGCATAGGCCTCTTGAAGGTTGGTACAGTTGATCGCACAGACTCCACCCAGTGTTTGCCCGTCGACAGAACTGCCTCGAAGATCCATAAGGTTGAAATTATCTGCCCAAGCTCCACCCTCGACCCGTAGATCTTTTCCAGACACATCGGTCTGGATGATACCTTGCGAATTGTAAACTTTCGTTTTCCCGGCGGATTCGACGAATACCAAAGTATTGCTGGTTCCGTCAGTAATACTTCTGAAGCTGTTTTTTTCGTTGCGTTTCAGTGCCGCATCACGTCCATCATATGTCATCTCAATAAGCCCCAAGCCCTCAGCAGAGAGTGGGCCGACTGCAACCCAATAGTAAAGTGAGTAATCCGTCGGCCCCGCATTTCGATAGGGCTGATTGGATGTCGACAAGCCCTCAAGCAATCGATCGCCTGTAGGAGTTGTGGGGCACTGCAAGCTCGGCAGTACGTTTTGGTAGAAAGGTCGGTTTACTTGATGCTCCCAGTTTCTACGATCCGAAAAATTCGTGCCAGTGCCCAACACGAACATGTCGGCTAGAGTTTGTTGCTCTATGTATGGCAGTAGAAAAACAAAGCATGAGCGATTCGAATTGCCGTACACTTCACGACCAAACTCGTTGGTCACGGCCGACGGAGGTAATTCGTCTTGGCTGCTTTCAAAATTCAAGAGCGCCAAGCCCAGCTGCTTAAGGTTGTTAGTACACTGTATGCGACGAGCAGCTTCTCTAGCAGCCTGAACCGCGGGTAATAACAGGGCCACGAGCACGCCAATGATCGATATCACGACAAGAAGTTCAACAAGCGTGAAACCCTTTGCTCGGACACTTTTTAGTCGACTTTGATTTCTGAATAACGATTTCTCTGTCACGGTTATTCCTTGGATGAAGATCACTGAGAGTTTTGAGGCTAATCTTGAACGTGGTCAGTTGGCTCGCTAGGTATGAGTCGAGCTATTAACTGAAGCATTGCGATTGAGTTTGCTTCTGAAGTGGGGCTTGGGAATCTCGTATTGCAAACCCTCAGATGCATCTCCAAGTAGATCAAGGCTCATTAGCTGCCCCTTTATGAATTCACGTTGTTCGGAGTCGCATTCGACATAAGGAGCTGCCAGGCGATCTTCACAAATCCCCAGAAGAGAAAGAGCGCATTTCATGCCTCGAATTCCACCGATTCCGTAACTTCCGAACTTGAAAATCGACATGAGTTCCTTGAGTATGGAGCTGAGTGAGCTGCACCGTTCCGAGTCTTTACGAGAGGCCGATTCGTAAAGTGCCACGAGTAATTGAGGCCACACATTTGCACTGCCGGAAACTCCTCCATGAATGCCTTTCATCACAGAGTCTACAAGCAGTTCGTCCGAACCCACGAGTATCGACCAGTCTTCACGTACCGCAGCGACTTTTTGAATGGCCGAGAGGTATTCTGGATTCCCTGAGCTGTCCTTGATCCCAACTACTTGCGTCAGTTCGGTTAGGCGAAGAACCGTCTCCGGCGTAAATTCGGTGCCTGTAAGCTCTGGAATATTGTATAAATAGATTGGCAGTGATGAATGGTTTCTGATTGTTCGCACGTAATGTAGAAGCTCTGCTTGTTCTAGCTTGAAATAGTAGGGTGCAGAAACAACGATGGCATCAGCACCTTGTTCGGCAGCTTCACTCGCAAGTGATAGGCAATTCTCCAATACAGAGTCCATCAGACCAACGAGCACCGGAACGCGTCCACGCACAAGTTGGCATACTTCCTGGATGACCTGCTTTCGTACCGCCTGAGACAAGCCTGTCGCTTCTCCAGTCGTACCCAAAGCGAATACCCCATGCACTCCTCCTGCAAGCACGTGCTCTACTACAGTTTGTAAGCTCTCTTTGTCCAGCTCACCTTTGACATCCAAGGGAGTGACTAATGGTGGGATGATTCCCTGCAATTTCAATGTATCTGTGGATGATCTTGGTCCCTGCTTCGATTTGAGAAAACCGTTTGTTGTTGAAGATCGATTCATATTCTTCTTTATGGTTAGGAGTTAAGCTCTGCGGAATCTGTTGGACGTGGGAAGTGCTTAAGTTTTGTTAGCAAATATCCAATAGAAAGTATTGCAAACGTTCCCACTACTATCGTGAGAAACCCGTTCAACGGACTTTCATAAGCGGCCCACGCTGAAGGCCACATATCGGCACTAGAAAGACTCATCCAGAGAATCACCGAGACCCCAACAACTACTGCTACAGCAGCTTGTTTTGAATGTGATCGTGGCACCATGAGTCCCAGCAGAAAGAGACCGAGTATTCCTCCGCCGAATACTCCAGCCAGCAACCACCAGGCATCAAGTACGGTTTGTACATGAATCATTGCCAGTGCAGCGATTGTGCCAACCACCCCCCAAAAGAGAGTCGCACTATAGAGAACGACCATAGATTCTCGTTCCGTGGCATCCGGGCGAAAGTATCTCTTGTAGATGTCGCAAAGGACAAGCGTTGCTGAGCTGTTCAGACTGGAATCGACGCTGCTCATTGCGGCGGCAAATATCGCTGCAACCAATAACCCTGTCACGCCAGCGGGCAATTCGGTCAGAATGAAGTGTGGAAAGATTGCATCGGGTTTAAGCTCCCCTGCCGCGGAGGGCAACAAGTCGGGAGAAACCGAATAATAGGTGTAGAGGGCAGTTCCAAGCAGAAACAGTAATGCCGACACTGGCAGATAAAGCAAAGCACCGAGCCAAACGCTTTGTTTTGCTGAGGTCTCAGAATTAGCTGTTAGATATCGCTGCACGTAGCTCTGGTCGATACCAAAGTTCTGAAGATTAATAGTAATTCCATAGAGTAATACAACCCAAAAAGTAGGTTCAGCTAGTGAACTGCCAAAACTCCCCAGACTTAGTTTGTTGTCTGCCGTTGCTATTTCAAAAACTTGTGAGGGTCCTGCCGGCATCTGGAAAAACAGCACGCCTAGCGATATCACAATTCCCAACGTGAGAACGATGCTCTGAATCATATCCGTCCAAATAACCGCCTCTATACCGCCTAGCAAAGTGTAGCCAGTTACAAGAACCCCAGTCACCAAAATGATGGTCCGAATATCCCAGCCGATCATCGGAGATAGGGCTAGTGCCACGAGATAAAGGATGGTCCCGATCCGCGCAATTTGAGTTAATAAAAAGCATACGACAGCATAAGTACGCGCCCACACACCGAAACGATGCTCGAGATGCGTATAAGCAGAGATCTCGTTGCTATTACGGTAGAAAGGCACAAACCAACGCGTCGCTATCCAGGCGGCAATTGGTAGGGACAGGCTAAAGACAAACGGATTCCAATTCGCTGCGTAGCTCTTGCCGGGATTTGCCAGAAAACTAATGCTACTGACATAGGTACCAAAAATAGAGAAGCCAACGACCCAGCCTGGCAAGGCACCGCCAGCAATCATGAACGAATCGGATTGGGTACTACGGCGTGCAAACCAGCATCCCAAGACGACTACGCCAAGGACGTACACAACGAGGACCACGATATCTATCGTCTGGAGAGGTGACATGTTAATTAGTTTCAATGTTCAGAAATATAATAAGTAAACACTACTCGCTTACAACTTCTGCGTTGACTTCATACTTCCCCTGTGTCCCACTGATTGCAACGAGGAGACTAGAGTCCTGGGTAGGTAATTCAAGCTCGGTTCGCAATGGAAGAAATAAGGGTCGTCCATAGGGAATGGTTGCTCCGCTTCCATCCTGGTAAGGTATGCCGTCAAACCCAATGATCTGGATTTGATACTTCCCACCTATCATGCGTTTTTCGTCATGCGATATTATCTTGCCGGCGTCAACACGTGCCACACCTTGAGCTCCATAGCCATCTGGACCAGTACGTGGCGTGAAAATAATCCTTCCTTGCGGGACAGGTTCACCTTCAAAAGTTAGTTGCCCTGTCACCTCGTATTGAGCAATACCCCCATCACATCCTGCGACAAATGCCATCAAGACAGACATTCCAAGTAACGCATTGCCATTAGCTATCCGCTGTAACGCAGTCTTGTGAGAGCTTCGATTAATTTTGTGCCACATACTTTTCCTACCAAACGAAGAGCCGAAAGAGTTTCAACGGTCGAAGACCTCTTCTCCATTTCGACTCGCTAGTGCCAGTAGCACCTCAATGCCCGTGGATTCGCTAATGAACGTTACAGATCCATCAGCGAAAGCAAACTGGGCACCACCAGGATGCTCACTGTTAAACGGTCTCGAATTTCCATAAATGAAGCAATCAAAGGGATCACCATTGCTTTTCCCCAATTGCTCTTTACAGAAATTGATGGTGTATTCCATATTTTTGAAGCCTGTAGCATCGCATGGCCAGTTGTACGTATTGCTCATTCCTGCTATCCAGGCTGCTTCCCCAAGATTGCGTTCACCGATGGCCAGGGTGTTTGAAGACCCATCGTTCATTTGGCTGATGCTGACTTCAGAATTCGGATACAAGACGCCCATCTGAGAGAAATTGCTGCGATTCGCGCCTGTGCATCCGGGAGAGATTCTGTTTTCTCGAAGTACGTCTGTATCGGGGTCGCGATAGAGTTCGCCCGCCTGGGGCGGATTAATGATGGGACCAGCCACACCATTGTAGTGTTGAGTGTACGTCGGCGTGCCGTCAGACATGGCCGAGGAATTGAATAAACTTAGTTGTGATTCTGGATCAGTGCTTGGACAGAAGAATGTTTTCACTGGTTGCAGAGCTACCGGCTTTACATCTCCCACGGCTTCTTCGCCCGCGTCATATCCCTTTGTCCAATCGATTAGCTCATAAATACTCTGCTGTTCGATGTGTGGGAGAATACGCGCGTGCCAGCTAATGTTGAAGCCTTCATTATCTGGATGTGTTGGCCCTAAGCGAATATTTGGCGCAATGGCTCCGGCAGGAAATTGACTAAAAGCTGAATGATAGTTTTGCAACCCAAGGGCAAGCTGCCGAAGATTATTGGAACACTGCATTCGGCGAGCCGCTTCGCGAGCTGCCTGAATTGCCGGTAAGAGAAGTGCCACTAGCACGCCGATAATCGCAATTACCACTAAGAGTTCTACTAGCGTAAAGCCGGTGTGAGTTCGACGAATATTCGGACTGCTCAGATTCATAGCATATATTCCGTTCTGATTGAGAGTGCTGAAAGTGCCATCAGCATCAGCAGACACGACTCAGGTTCAGGAACTGCTGTCGCGGCAGCGACTAACGACCCAATAGCGATCGCTCCGTAGTTGGAGCTCCAACTCGACAACGTGCCAAGGCTAGGATTGTTTTGCCAGGCGAGAAAGTCGATGCCGTCAACATCGCCATCTTGATCAAAGTCACCCTCCAGTGCTCCGGACCCGATGAAGAGAGTAAGTGTCATTGAATCACTCTGAAGTGCCCAGAACAAATCTCCCGAAAGAGCGGGTAAGTCAAACTCTTTAAATCCACCTTCGAGACCAAGGCCCGTCGACACAAACTCGAATGCATCTCCTGCTGTAGGTGTATAGCCAACAGGATTGCCAAACTGGATCGAGAGAGTGCCATCTAGTGCTGCGACACCACCGACAGACAACAGACCAAACTCACCATGATTCGTGCCATTTATCTCGATGAGCAGCTCCGCCTCGGGAAGCTGGTTGTAGTCACCAGTGATGGTAAGCATTCCCGCGCTCGTTCCAGGTCCCACGGTCCCACTGAGGTTGGTGACGTTACCACCAATACTGCCAGAGCCGGATAGATGAGAGTCCTCTGTTACAAGAACTCCTGGTCCACTTGAATCATTCAGGCTAAGAGACCCCTCCACAACCAACTTGCCAGCTCCCGACAAGGTTATGCTCTCGGCGGTTACAAGAGTTACATTGTCTAGAGCAAGTTCCGAGCCGAACGAAATATCAATCACACTGCCACTCGCGAGCTTGAGGGGTGTCTGAATTGTGTGTTGGCCCCCAACGACTTGCACAAATTTGTCTGTGGATTCTGCGGGGATTTCGAGCGTGGATGTTCCGATTAGGATGTGGCTTGCTGAGCCGTGAAAACGAATCCCGCCTACTATAGTTTCATCAAGCAGCTCTACGTTCACCGATCCGCCGCCAATGCTATTGAAAACGGCGACTTCGGACGATTCGTTGGCGATGCCCCATAGCCAGTTCCAGTTCTGTCCTTCACGCCAACGGCCATCGCTAGAGGAAGTCCAAGTTCGCTGATTCGGTTGCGTAACTTCGAGCAAGTGGCCCGGCGAACTCAATCCTTCGGAAACAGTCTCGCGTTGATCCGTACCAGTTAGTTTGTCAATTCTTCCATTGTTGAAATCGGTCCACACGACTGTGCCATCGATAACCTCTAGGTCGAGTACCAATCCCAAGTCACTCGCGGTTGTGTAGAGTGGTGCTGAAGTCCCGCTGATACCTAATGCGTGAAGTTCCGTGGGCGATTCCGCCGAAAGCACGAGTTCCCCACCCGCTTCGTCCCAATCGAGACCGATCGGCTTGTTGATCACAAACAGGTTTTCGATAAAAGCTCCGGTTTGACCGTTGAACTTGCGAACCAGGTTTTGCGCCGAACTACCCGTATCAGTTCCATCGCGATCAGCAACGTAGAGATTTCCCTGATCGTCAAAAGCAAGGCCCCGTGGGTCGTCGAACGACTTACTCCCCCCATTAAATGTTGTGTCGATGAATAGTTCGACTTGCTGAGAATCAGGATCAATCCGATAAACGCGATCACTATTCGCCCCACCGAATGCCGCCGATAGATAGAGTTTGCCATCCGGACCAGTCACCAATGCTTCGGGATTACCGGTAAACTCGACTCCCTCGGTTGCGACGACCTGCAAAAAATTGCCGGCAGCATCAAATCTAAGAATTCGCCCCCCCACTTTTTGCTCACCAATAAAGACGTCGCCATTGGCAATCTGCGATACCCCAAAAGGCTGATCTAGGGTTGCACCTGCGTAGCTACCCGCAGCAAAGTCCTCCAACGGAGCCCAAGGCATGCCATCCAGCGTCTGATACCGCACGACGCGATCGTTTCCACTATCAGCTACGAGAACTTGCGTTGGTGTCAGATTCCTAAAGTCTTCAACGCGGTGGAATGTCATGAAGTTATTGTCGTGATAAGAGTCCGCTCCACCGAGGCCATCATCGAATGCTGTTCGCGAGACTATGGCCATGTCGTCGCCGTCGAACGCAAAGTTCAAGTATTGAAATGCATGAAATGCTCTGTCCGGGTGATAGAGAAAAACAGATTCCAGTTTCCAGTCGCGAAGGTCCGAAGAAGACAGAACCGCAGCCGTATTTCTGGTCCGACCACCTATGTCGGAATTGTCATCTTCATGCTCTTCCAAGACAGGATTTGATGTAGCCCAGAATTTCTGTGACACAGAATCGTAGGAGATGCCGAACTTCTTTTCAGCGCCTGGCATAAACGCATAATCATTGTCTCGATCAAAAGTAAGATTACCTGTGGTTGAATTGGCACGGAGATGAGCTGTATATCTTGAGTCAGCAAGTTTCGGTAAATAAACAACGCCTTGATCAGGCGAAGCGACTGGCTGAGCCTCAGTCCAACGGTCAAAATCGGAAAAAGGGTAGCCATCCAGATCACTTGTTTGCTTAGGTATATGATTGCTCAGCGTCCAAGAAGTTGCCTTCAGTAAGTCAGATCCCACAGGAGCAGATAGTGCTTTGGGACTACCTTGGGCATGTGTCATGGCCCAAAGACGTCCGTTGTATACCACGGGGTTGTGCGAAGTGCCGCCAAAACTACCGGGCAAGATTAGTCCTGAGTTGGGATCCGCGGGGGTCGTCCAGGTTGAACCGTTGTCGGTAGACTTGCGAATCAAAAAATCGCCGCCGCTCTGCCTGCTGCCGAGTACGTATAATTCATTGTCATGAACAAATAATGATGAGAAGTGCATGTCGGCAACTTCAGACACTTTAGTCCATGAATCTCCAGAATCTGTTGAACGGTAGACCGTAGTCAGGCCAGAAGTTTCATCGTCAAAACCAGAACCAAACAGGTCATGACTCGCGACATAGTCACCATTCGGCAAAATGGCTATTGAGGGCGAAGAAAGGTATTGGTCAGTCGTGGCAGCGCGATAGCCAATAACCGAACCGGGAACAAGCGAGAAATCTTGGCCAACTGCTGTTGACTGCATTTGACAAACAAAAAAAGTGAAATAAATAAGTCCAAGCTGTAGCAACACCTGAAAGTGAACTTTCACTTTCACGCTTGTTCTCACAAGTTCGGCTGCTTTCCAAACCTCATCCAATGCCCTACTCCTTCGTCACACTAAAAAGAAGATTCGCGAGAGGCGCTGCCCTGGCCTCCCGCGAACCGTCACCAGGGTGATACTTTCCTAACCCTTGCGACACCTACACCATGAAGGGACAAATAATCCCACTGTGCAGAGCATCAAGAAAGCTGACGGCTCTGGTACAGCAGTAAGGTCGTTCCCAAGTAACCCCTGCTGATAGATTGCAGAGACTTCGCCGGGACTTAGCGCACGCTCCCAAAAACCGGCGTCGTCCATCAATCCATCCCAGGGGTCTTGTCCATCGCTATCTTCGGCAACGCCAAGCATCAAATCATTTACTGAATCGACTGTCGTAGTGCCACTGATCGCCTTGGATGCCACAGATGAGCCGTTCACGTAAATCCTCATATCCGTTCCGTTGCGTACCACAGCAAGATGGCTCCACACACCGTTAGTTATTAGACCATCTGCTGAAGTAAGGGAATCGATGCCTTCGAGAGTCCAAGTAACAGCACCATCATCTGATACTTGTACTACTGCATCTTTGTTGGCAAATGAGGAGGAGTCTTCGGAGAACACGGTATAGGCATTTGAACCGGCGGCAGTGAGAGACGCAGGGTTTAGCCAAATCGAGGCTGATACATTTATGGTACCGCCCCAGATCGCGTCACCTTCGTCAAGAAATTCGCCATTGGCTCGATCGAAGTCCCAGGCACCGTTGATGATACCGGTCGCTCCAGGCGCAGGAAGCTTACCTGGGTTCACGTCGTTGTCTTCTGACAAATTGCTATTGCCAGTAGAATCGATGGCTTCGGTCGCGCCGGCTGACTCATCAAGTTTATAGTGTCGAACCAAATTGTCGGTGATGAGTGCCGCGGAAGTGGGTGTGCTCATCACTAAGCTCACACACAGCGCCCCGGGCACCAATAGTCCCATTGCATCAATTCCAAACATCTTCATTAGTCTTATCCCTCCAAATAGAAATTAGGTGAATGCATCTGCGCTACGAAAACGCCTTTCCAGTACGAGATTTCTTGCGCGAATGGATAGTTACCAATCCCAGCAAACCCGTTGCGAGCAAGGTGACAGTGGTTGGCTCGGGAACTGCAGCAAGAGCTAAAACTGGCGGTGGGTCTAACAGCCCTTGACCTAGTACTCCACGGTCATAGATGTCGACTACCTCCGCTGATGAAAGTGCTCGCCTCCAGAACGCAGCTTCATCCATGAGTCCATCCCACGAAGTTCTAGCAAAATAACCCAGCAACGGATTGTTAGGGTCTGCAACTTCGTCAATGTCGTCCGCTCGGTCATCTTGAATTCCTAGAGTCAGGTCATTAAACGAATCTGGGGTATTAACAGATGCAAAGTCATTGAAACCTGCTTGAACCCCGTCGACATATAGAATCAGTGTGTTAGTAAATTCAAAACCGTCATCGACGATCAGGCCTCCGGAGATATGCGACCATTGCCCGACAGAAAGCTCCACATTGTCCGTAACAACTTCTCCGATGCCCTCGAAGGCCATTTCGACTTTTCCACCTTCAGTGGAACGGACGTAGAAGTCTTGGCCAGCACTGTCTTCACTAATGATCACATTTCGTGATTCTTCACCAACTCCAGCATTAAGCGATTCAGGCCTTACCCAAATGGAGAAAAATGCCCCGTTGATTGCATTCGTACCATCCCACACACTGTTGCCCTCATCCAAGAATTGCCCCAAAGGAAAACCTTGGTCATCCAACAGGGGTGCAGTATTCGGATCGAGACCGTATCGATTCTCCCAATTCAGCAGATCTGAGCTATCAACCGTGCCAGGGGTAGGGTCTCCTGGTAAAACATTGGATGTTCCAGCATTTTGTTGCCAGACAAGAAAATCGAGTCCGTTAAGCGGCCCTCCACTGTTGTCATAGTCGCCGACGGCAACCGTAGGGTTTTTTTCGAAGTCCCAAGCAGTTCCAACTTGCCCGGTTACCCCAGCGGTGGGCAATGACTTCCTGCTGTTAGAGCTGACGGTCAGATCATTCACTCCGACGCCGTCTAGCTCTACTTCGTCTCTGGCCGATGAAGAGTTGCTTACATCATCCAACTTGTAATATCTGACTAGCGAATCTGTTAGTTGCGCGAAAGCAACTTCACTCATGCAGATCAGTGTGATCAAAGAAAATGCAAACCGTAATATTCTCATTATCCACCTCCCTTAAAATAGATTTTAGTAGTACCTGCGAACTCAAACCTTTTGTCGGAAAATCAACTGAAGTTTCAAACGTTCGTGAAGAGGTCGCGATATTTAGATGTAACAGACGAGTACTCAATTCAAAAATACAGCCAGCACACTCTTACTCCCCCTCTTCCTCCTGAAACAACTTTTTAAGATCTAGACCGCTTAGCGATGCCAGCTCATTACTCATTCTGCCTGTCTCCTCGGCTGCTGAGGAAATCGCGGCAGAGAATCGGACATGCTCGGCTGCCAATTTTGATGCCGCCTCGCTATCTCTCTTTATGAGAGCATCAACAATCTTTTCGTGCATCGTGTTTGCGTCTTTGACTCTTTGCAGCGTGTGGCTGCCACGGCGAGCGTGGAACACCTCCGCGATGCTCCCAGTTCTTCTAGCAAACTTAAGTAATTGCTTATTTCTCGCTGCGGAAATTATCAGCAGGTGAAAAGCCATGTCGGCAGAAAGAAAGCGTCGAAGAGCCTCTCCTTCGATGCAACTCTTACCTTCAGAAGCGGCTTGAATAATTTCTTGATCGATTCTCTTGCAAATCTTTTTCAAGTCTTGAAGTGCATCTTCGCTAATTCTTTCGGCTGCTTTACCTGCCGCGTAACTTTCCAATGCTTCACGGACTTCAAAGTGTTCGATGAGTTCTTTCAAAGGAATCTCCCTCACGATCGTGCCGAAACGAGGGACTTGTTTTACTAATCCATCATCTGCCAACCGCCGCAAAGCTTCACCAATTGGCGTGCGGCTGAAGCCCAATTCTTTGGCAATAGCAGACTCAGAAATAACGTCCCCTGGTGCGAAAGACCCATCAGCGATGAGACCGTGGACGTGTTGATAGGCAGTTTTAGAAAGTGTCATGGACTACGATTTCCAGGTTTAAAAGTAGGTGAAAAAGGAGCAGAAACTTTAAAACGCGACTGGTATTCCAGCAGAACACCATTTGAATACCTGTTGGTCGGCTTGTCAATGATTTAACCAATATCTCTGGAAAGTTTGCCTGGGTAGTCAGTTCAAGAATCAGCTTAACCTGAGATCTGCAAGGGATTTATGTAGCGAAATCCCCAGTGTCCGTTGAGAAGAATCTTGCGTACAAATCGCCAGCCCACAATAGAGTGATGAAGTGTTTGCAAATGTTAGATAGATCCGCTTCGCCAGATTTGACGTTTTAGCGGTTTAAGGCGAACTGAGAACGCGTCAGGAAGATATGGTTGATGGTCTTCGCTCCATCTAACGATTTCACCTCTTTCATATAGGCAATCAATGTGCCATCAGGTGAGTAAACCACTGCCTCAGGCCGAAGTGAAGATCCTTGTTCGGGTGAGGCCATGAGCGGAACGGTTTCTCCAGTCTCCACAAGGATCTCGCAGATTTGCTGATTCGCAACGCACGCAATCGCTAAGCCATCTGGCCGCCACGTGAATGCTGATTCCATCGGAAGAACGTTGTGAGTGAGCTGATTCAAATCTTTACCATGCGGCGAGATAGTCCAAAGCTGCGTTTTGCCTTCATCGTCGCGCATTAAGAAAGCTATTTTGCTACCGTCTGGACTACTGCGCGGCCAATGACGAACAGCTCCAAGTCCCGGATATTTTCGTTCTGTTGTATGAGTCAAACGGCGCTGCACCGTTCCATGTGGTGGATAGGGCCTTGTCTGTTTTGTACCGCAGAGTGCATGTTTGCCAGATCGAGTGACATCCTGTGGGATATCTACTACGAATAATTCGGGAACTTCAATACCATCTGCCCCCAATACATTGCCGATGAATGCTATAGCTCGTTTCTGTCGTGATCCATTCACTGCAAGATATCCATCTTTTCCAATCCAAGCATCACTATAGGCTCGAGTGATATCGTCGCTCCCCGAACGCGGTGCGTCGGTTGTCTTTGTTACTAGCACGCTGAATGCCGAGCCGCTATGGTTTCTAGGATGCGACTTCGGGACCAATACGGGCCCGTAGGGTGCAGCGACGCCTATATTTCTTTGGTTCCGTCCGCTTCGTGGGCTGTCTGATGTTGCCAGTACGTGGTCTTCATAAGTGAAACTTATCCAAAGCCCGTCTCCGCTAAAAGTATGGACGTGAGAACCTCCGCGCAATGCACCGGGAGTGTAGGGGCTCACAAAATTTCGGGCATCCAGATTTGTGGGTGTTGTTTCTACTTCAGGTCGGAGTGTCACACCACGACGATGCCAGGCGGAGTAACTCCATTCCTTGGTGGGAAACTCGGGACCGTGAATAAATACAATTTGGCTAGTAACAGGATTGGCAGTCACCACACCACAGTACGCTCCGTGGCTTGCCTGGTAAACTGTCTCGACCTTTCCACTTTGGACATGGATTCGTTCGATAAGTAGCCCATCGAAGCTTGAGCCATCAACCTCGCTTCTCACATCGTAATAGATCCAGGCACTATCGTGGGACCAGACTCCGACGTTCGTGAGCATGTGATTGCAATCGCCAGTAGTCAACTGTCTTTCACACTGCACTATGCTCTCCTCCTGGGCTTCCACTTTGGTCAAGAGATATTGCCAGACAACCACGGCTACGAAAAAACTCCTTAGAGATATTAGACGAATTCGACAATGAAGTCTTTGTCGCATCTTTATTCGTTGGTTGTGCGGTGACTAGAGGGGGGCTGGATCCATCTGATTCTAGTTAGATGAACTCAAAGGTCCGTTTGCTATGTCCAGGAGATGCGTTCGGCACAAATCCGCCGACCTGCTCCAGAAACAGCACAATTAGGAGAGTTATACTCTATGCCAACGTCAAGTCAGCCCTGCGCGCAGCGGTGATCACCTTCGACGCTGGAATCGTTGCTGAAATAGGTGGCAACTCCAATGGGTGGTATCAATTTGAGCCGAACGGATCTTCCGTAGATTTTCTTGACTCGAATTGCAAAAAATGCGGTGACACCGTACTGACGCCGCTCATCCTAAATAGGCTGGAGTGAATCCCGCATAGACGGCGAATCTTATATACTACCTTGACGCTAAGCTAAAAAGGTCGGAACGTAATTAACGTAAGCAACAGATAACTCCTCGTGCTTTCAGTCGCCCCTATCGAAATCACAGACTGCAAACATCAAAGTCGCACTAGTGACGCCCACTCAGGCTTATAAATGCAATTGGCTACTCACTTCAGTCTAGCCTATCGTATTCATTCAGCCGCGAGTTGGTCGCCACAGAGGAGATATATAGGTCAAATGCCATTCTTGCATCTAGGTATAAGGCGAGGTGAATCGGTAAACAGAGCTGCACGAAACATGTTGTGGATGGTGCCGAACGAATACCATTGCGGGGACCGTGACAGCTAGACTAGTTTGTAGGGCAGTTTTCGACCAGACATAATCTGGCTTGTTCCAAAACGGCGAAAAGTAGTTTCGTACTTGTGGGTAGCTCCCACTTCACTGACCGAACGTTGTGGCCTGTACCACCGCCATGACGTCAGCCAGTCGGGTCGACAGAAAGGTGGCGTGCTTATGACGACGATTGCAGTCTATTCGAAAGGCAAAATTCTTTTTCAGTACGAGTTTGATGGAGAGAATCTCCTGCTTTCAATCAACAAACCGTACGGTGAGATTGAAGATCACATAACTAGACTGCAGAAAAAGGCTGAAGTAGTCACTTTGCGTGTGACCAAGAAAGATAATCTCAAGAAAGTCGTTGAAGTCTTAGAACAGTTTGAGGAAGCAGCGACCCCGAATGATCCACAATATTCTCTCCGGCCTAGTGAAGCGATCCAATATGCGGAGAGCATCCATGGAGTCCAAGATATCGACTGGCGATTGAAGGGCTCGCGGAGCAGACTCTGTTATCCATCGTCGAACGGCTCGTCACAGCGTACCGCTCACAGGTTTCTCAGGGGCTGATCGAGAAGGCGTGTTCTGTCTCCTATTGCATGGGAAAGCTGGAAGGTGCGATTGAAGCTCACACTCTTCAACAAGAACGATCGAAGGCGTACGCGGACCGAGGAAAAAAGACTGCCAAGTTAAGCAGTGAAAAAGATCGGAAACTACTCACCCAGTTCTTCCACGAGCATAATCCTAACAAGAAAAGCAATTTGGACCTAGCCAGGAAAATCAAAGGATCGTTCAGAAGGTTACCTGGCTACGAGGATTTCGATATCTCTGAGAAGACGGTTTTGAATAAGCTGCGCTCGTTGGGTTTGCTCGACGAGTCTGACAAGAATAACTTGGAAAACGCATAGCAGATTCCAACCAGAAGATACCATTCTCAAGCAGCTCTGATATCTCTAGATGTGAATTGTTAATCAATCGCATCCTTTGTGAGGAATCAGTCATGCTTGGTAACGAAAGACTTCTCTTAGGTCCGGCCGCCATCGAACTCGTCCTTGGTTACCGGCCATCTTACGGCACCTTCTTCCGCTGGACGGAATCCGGGCTGCTTACTAGGTCAGGCAGTCGAGTGACACTTGAGTATCTCGAGTGCGGGCATCGCCGCATGACCTCTGTTGAGGCTGTCCAGCGGTTCTGCTTAGCACGCACGCTACCTGAGGAAGTCCCCACTAGTGTTTCTCGTACAAACCGGCAGCGAGAGAAGCACATCAGCGATGCCGAGCTTGCCCTAGACAATTGATATAGGGCGTCTCTCTCGGTCTAGTTCAGTCTCTTTCAAATCACAGTTCTCGATCTCGTAGCATGCCTCTTCAGATACTTAGTGATGGCACACTTTCTTGTTTGGCCTGAATGTAAAACATGGCAAAGAGAACTGGCACCCAGTTTCAAAATCCAAGCCTTGCCCTATTTGTAGCAAGCCCGACAACTGCACAGTCTCCATCGACGGCAACGCAGTCTATTGCGGACGGGTTAAGAGCAACAATGGTCACAACCGTGGCGGGCAGTATTTGCACTTTATGAGCGGAGCAAACAACAGCTCCTTCTCCGCTAGATCGAAAACTCAGTGCAACCCACCCGGATCACAAAGCAATTATAAGCCCGACTTTGAGAAAGTTTCCGATCACAAGTTTGATCGGATGTCCGTTTCCGCAACCGCTAGAGCAGAGATATTACTTCCGAAGCTAGCACGAGAACTTGGAGTTGATGTTCAGGCGCTGATCAAACTAAACGTAGGCATCATGGCTACTGGTGGCGTCAATCAATGGACATTTCCGGAACGTGATGCGAGTGGGAGAGTCAAAGGGATCTCAACTCGGCGTCGCACGGACGGAACAAAGAGAGCCATTTCAGGTAGCAAGAGAGGGCTAATATACGCCGACGATTGGCATGACTCCCAAGGTCCGGTCTATCTAGTCGAGGGCGGTAGCGACACGGCCGCCTGTATGACGATGGGCCTGAGTGCCATGGGTCGCCCATCTAATCTTGGTGGTGTTGATGATTTGGCAGAACTGCTGAGACCTCATGAGGATCGGGAAATTGTTGTGTTGGGCGAGAGAGACTTCAAAGCTGATACCAACAGGTGGCCTGGTCGAGACGGGGCCATCTCGATTGCAAAGCAATTAGCAGAGCAACTCAATCGATCTATCGGCTGGGCTCTCCCTCCCGAGGGATTCAAAGACGTTCGTGAATATCTCAACGCCCCAGGACCTAAACCAGAGTGGTCACTGGACGTTGAAATAGTTGCCCCTCCCCCTCCTGCAGAACCGTATCAAGAACCTTTAAAGGGTCCTGTGCGAAGTCTCGACATCTTTAGGGAAGATCTCTTCTTAGCCCGCGTTAAGGCTATTAAGAAACCTGAAATCTACTTTGATGGCTCGCCAACCGGATCGGGCAAGTCTTATGCGGACTCCAAGATTCTAGAGCACGTTCTCACATCTCTCACTGTCGTCCCAACTCATGCTAACGGCGATGAGCTCGTTGCAGCGTTGTGCAAAGATTTTGGACTCGATGCAACGAAGCTTCCCGCGAGAGTGTCTCCGGAGGAAGAGGAGAGATACTTCGAAGGCATGGCGAAGAACGGTGTCCAAGAAGTTCAAGCTGAGTGGAATTACGGCGTCTGCCGGAACAAGCAAACCGTGAATGAAGCAGAGGGCTATGGTCTTTCACCTGGCGCGGCTGTTTGTCCTTCTTGTGAGTTCAGGGAAGGGTGTGACTTTATCGAGAAACGAAATCTCGCTTTGAATGGTTCACATTTAGTAGCCACTCACAAAATGTTTCAGGCCAGTCGAGGCGAAGTATGTAAGCAACGTCATTATCTCGCGGTGCACGAAGACGCAGTTGAGTTGCTTAGGCACAAACTCACGATTTCCGCTTCTGACCTACAAGCAATATTCACTATTGCGGCAGAAGCGAAATATCAAGAGACTAAGCGGCGGCCTGGAAATGTTGACATAAACTGCGTTGAGGTGTTTGACATTCTTGCAGACACAGCACAAGCTCTTATCGCTGCAGTGGAAGCCGCGGAACGAACTGTAGAATTTGAGCCGTCGAAGTACGTGAAGCTCCGCTCAGTAGTTCAGGCACGACTTCTGAATGCCTGCAGATCCGCAATCTCTCGACAATCGGGACCGAATGAAGACGAGAGATTTAACCAGGCATCGAGCGCTGGCAATCTGGCAAGTGCCATGGAAATGATGCTAGGCTTGATCAGCGGAAAGCTTCATCTTTGCGTTATCAAGGTTGAACAGCCGAAGAAGAAATGCGACAGCATGCAGTTTGACAAGTCCGTTATCGGCATCTTCAAAACAGAGCTACCTGAAAATACTCCGGTAATCTTTTCAGACGCCACGGGTAGTGCTGCTCGAATTGAGTTGCTTTCGGGTAGAGAGGTGGTTGATATCACACCTGATGGGATCTTAGAGCCTAGACATCTGCAGCTTCAAGTTCCGCGGGACATCAAACGCAGGACCAAAGCCACGACTGTGGCGAGTTTGCTTGCCGCAACAATGCTGAAGTATCCCAATGCCCAGCGGATCGGAGTTATCGGTCACAAGCCTCACATCGACAATTTAATGGCAGACAATAGTCCTCTGGGTGGGCTTCGGGGCCGAATATCTAAAACCGCCTACTTTGGCCAGGGAGATGATAAAGCTTCAAACAGCTGGCACAAGGACTGTGGCTTGCTATTGATCCTTGGCACACCAAGAGTTCCTCCCGAGGTAATCCAGGCAGAATTACTAAGAATCGGCGACCTGGAATCAATGGAGCAGGATGGAGAGTGGAAAAAGCAAAGGTGGACCGCAGCAACCGAAAGTGGTGGCCGTAGGGTGATCCACGGAGTCGGTTATGAGCATTCTCTCTGGCGAGCAGCTCATGGAGTTCAAGTCACTGCCGCTTTGCAGCAGGCCATTGGGAGGGCTCGGTCGAACCTTCCCAACGGGATACCGGTGATCGTCTTCTCAAATGAGAACGTTGGACTGACCGTGTCTGATGAAGTAAATGACATAAAACCTCTCAGCCAATTAGCCCTGGAGAGGTATGCCTGGTTCGAGGAGCAAGTTGCAAAAAGTGTAAGTAATATAATATACACTTTTTGCAACTTTCGGACGGGGGAGATGGTTTCATCTTGGGGGTGGAAGAAGGATCGCCTCAGTAAGGTTCTCAGGGAACTAGGGGAGGCTGGCTACCTCACTAAGCTAGGCCACGGCAAATGGGCAGTGACCAAGTTACTGGAATCATCTGTGACAGAGCCCTCTGCGGACTAAGCAACGAAGATTGTTCTCCTTAGCGATCGTAAATCTCGTCAAAACTTGTATCGTTTCGGTGATAGATAAATGGTTCTTTAAGTGGCGTTCCTGTGCAGGAATTTATAGCAGATTGCTGGCAAACGTAGATCGCTTAATTAGTTATTCCGAGTTCTCCGGACAACACTAAATAGTCGTTACTAGGCCACACTCTCTCAGTAGTAACTTAGAACTATCCTACGCGAGTGATCGAGCACAATCAAATTTCAAGTTGATATAGCGGTCCCTGAAATCTAAAAACGGTAACTACCGTTTCTGGTGCACGTCGAAAATCCGATTACCGTGATAGTCCGATAAAAACTGACAAGCACCAAAAGAGTTTGCAAAGGTCGGTGAAGGGTGTAAGATGCCGTGGTTACCGAGAAACGCTGCGATTTTTCGGGAAACTCTAACCATTCTCCGAAGCCGAAGGTTAGTGGTTCGAATCCACTCGGGGATACTTTACTTGACTATCGTCGAAGCAAGAGTTTCTGTTACCTGCGCCTAGACGGCGTTTCTAGGCCCGAGTGATTGAGTGTTCGCTTGGAACTGAATTCACTTAATGCGAAATGTGGGGTGGACCAGGGAGAGAATGGTCAGCACGATGATGTGAAGTAATGTCTGTGGTTCGGGGACGACACTGACATTCGGTGGAGGCAGGACCGCAGGCAAGCCTACTTCTTGCTGCCAGATTAAGAAATCTAGTCCCGTGGCTATCTGATCTCTATCGGCATCCACGACACCACTGTAGCCGTAGGCGGTTTCCCAGTAATGTAAGTCGTCGCCGTTTACTAGTCGATCATTGTTTGCATCTGCGATATCAAATGGAGTTAGTTCGGTCTGCAGCTGCAGGAAATCCAAGCCATCAGTTACGCCGTCTCCATTTAAATCTGCTTGGTCATCCGTTCCGTAGGCCTGTTCCCATATCAGTAAGTCCTGAGTGTCGACGAGTCCCTGTCCATCGAGATTTGCTGGGCTATCGTCGAACTCAATAGGAGTCTTGGTAGCACCTACTTGCCATTCGAAGAAGTCCAGGCCACTAACCATTCCATCTTTGTCTAAATCGTATTGCAAGCCCGGATACGAGTTCTCCCAAAGTCGAAGGTCTTTGGCTCCGATGACCCCATTATTGTCAAAGTCTGTAACCGGATAATAGACACCAGAATTCACGTCGGCACTCAGCACGTCGCGTATGGCCTGGTTAACGGCGTCATACACCTCATCGGAAAGTGGATAGAGGTTTTTCTGAGGAAATCCAGGAGGTTTGTAGAGGGTTAGTGGATCCACTCCTGACAGTGTTGCAAACGTTGTCGCCGAAGCGATGTAACGCCCAATTTCGTTGTCCAAGTGAATGCCATCTCGATAGGCTTGGGAGATTGAAATGAAGCCCGGCACTTTGCCTTGGCGCATGGCCCGATCAACTTCGTAGAGCACTTCACCGACGGGGATAGTGCGAATCGTAGCATCGGTCTCAAGGTTGACCTTAGTATATAGAAGGTCGAAATACTCACGTGTGAGGCTTGTAAAAGGATTTGCTCCGCTCGGGAGTGGGGCTTCCCATTTGCTTTGATAGCTTTGACCTTGTTGATTTGGCCATGCCTCATAGATGTAGAACGTTGTATCCGAGTTTGCAGGATTAGAGCGAGCAAGATCGATGATTGACTTGATAGAGTCTATATCGGTTCGTAGTGTTGAGCTTTGCGTTGTATGCGGTTGCAGTGTGACGACATCCCATTGATGGTTGGTCAAGGCCTCTGTGTATTTGCCGAATTCCTCTAGAGGATCGATCGTCACAGCGTTGGGATCAAAGACGAACGCCTTCAGCGGCCAGGAATTGTGGATGTGGTAACCTGCCTGATGAGGTGCCCCAAACTTATCTCCGTAGAGCTCCATCGAGAGGGGCTGGCTGTCCCACGTGAGACTATTGCCGATGTGATAGGAGGTTGTCTGCCCCCAAGTCGGCACAGGTAGCAGCATCGCTAATAGAACGACGTAGTAACGCACTTCTTGTTCCGATTTGAATTCAATGGAGAATTTGCCTGTCCTTATAGTATAGCTAAGACAGCAAACAGGCAATTATTCGGTGCGACGAGCTTCTTTTTGGGAGGATCTGCAATTCCAATTGCTAGTCTTGAGCTGGATGAAGCCTGGCAGAAGGGCTTTGCCTATGGTGGGGACTATTTTGGAGTCTAAATTGAGGTTGGCCATCTCAATCCCCAGTGATCTAGACGGATAGCATGCCCGACCTTCAACCAAGAGCAATCGGTTTGAACCCGCCGGAAGTTTCTGCCAAACGTCCCACGAACTGTGAGCTATCTAACTATTCCAGCAGCAGAACGTCGTTGGCAACGGGCAAGAGTGGTTGAGGATTCAAAAGCGCATCGCCGACGGTGATGGTTCGCATCGTACCGCTAGCAAATCTTAATCCATAAGAACCCCCACTGGGCACAAAAGCGCTATGCCCCCATTTGGCGTAGATCGTGCCGGAGTAGTTTCCGCTTCCCGATTGCAGCCCCTCAATCAAAATTGGGCGTCGATCGCGTTGGCGTTGGAATATCAGCATCTCGTTGAAAGGACTGCTAGGATCGTTCAAACCAGAATACGATGTTCCAGGCAAGAGCGGCAGCATTAAGACACTCGGAAACAGTGCAGCAATGTTATTCGTTGGAGGATCCTCCGGATCTTCTGCCGCATCGGGCAGTCCCGTCGCGGCGTCGAAACTAGCAGAGTCTGTTACGTAGAACATCACGCCGCTAGCGGTGACCGGTCCGACAATCGTCAGCCCAGCCAAATTCGAAGCATTCGTGCCACGGATTATGTAAATCCCAGGCGAGAAAGTCACTCCGCCGCCAGGTGAGAACACGGTAATAGAATTGTAGACCCCTGGTGAAATCGTCTGCTGCGTGAGCAGCGAGGTGAGCTCATCGACAAGCGGTGTAAATAACGGCTGCAATGCAAACGGTAGATTACCCAGCACATTGGCCAATAGATTTTGTGCATCGGCTTGCGAAAGCGCAACGACCACGAGATCCACAGGAGGTTCTGTCGGAATCGCAACGTTGCCTGGATCACTTGCTGCGGAGGGCGTGGCGATTCCCTCGAATGGATCCGGCACGGGCAGAGAATTGGCGCGGAGCGGATCTCTGGCACCTTGTAGGAACGGCAAGTAATTGTTCTCGTCGTCGACTCCACCAACAACGCGAATCTCGTGAGCGTGCAGTCGAGTTGTGCTCAACAGTGGCATGCAAGCAACAGCGTTGGGTGGCCCGAGTGCTTGTCCACACGGTTCACCGCGCTCGTCCCGATCTCCCCACTCGTTGTTGACATGGACAGCCCCGTCGACACGTATTCGGCCGCTGCCTTCAATCTCTAGTCCCCCCAACAAACTAGGAGCCGATGTCGTTGGCAGTTGGGCAGCGACGTCATCGGCGAGTTGTTGAATGACAGATGTAAAAACGGCATTTAGTTCGGATTGCAGCAACGTTGCCGCAACAAGGCCTACTATAGGTTCGGATTCGAGTCGCTCGATCGCAGCCGATTGGTTGGCTGCGGAAATAGCAATAGCATTTGTATCCCCTAGGAGCCCCCCACCTTGAAGATTGGTGTAGTCCAGGTTCGCTGGTTCGGGGTCCAGAATGGCAAGTGCTGCACCGACTTGCGAATCTGCCACCCCGGCAACTGAGCGCGCGCGGATAGTTTGGCTAAGAACTCCTCCCAAGGCGGGCATCAATCTAGGTTGATAGTCGACTGTCGCGATCAGTTCAATATGGTTAGACCTGCCGGCGAACTGTCCCGTCGTAGGTGGAATGTTTACCTCGACTTGAGCATCGGGAAAGTTGTTGTAGAGCTGGACGGCATCTTGCGCCGTGGACGTAGCCGATGCACTCGATTTGCCGGATTGCAAGTCAACGACGCCGGCCAGTGCGCCAGAGTCGATGGCGTTCTGTAATTGGCGATGTGTGCTGAGCATCAGCCCGCCGTCCACCACCAGCCCAACGACTGCCAATAGCGACGGTAGCATGATTGCCAAAAGTGCGAGAGTCTTCCCGCTATGATGGCGGTGCATGCGGCGCGAATTGCACTGATCTTGGATCATGATCGATGTACCTTATTAGCGACCCCGGCCTTATTGCAGAGTCTGGCCTAGTTAATAATTCTGGCAGCGGACTCCGCCGTAAGCGTGAGCGGTCCCCAAGGAAGTAGTACCGGAGAGATTGGTTGATGCACATATTGGACCTGAACTTCAACGCGGTCTCGGGGCCGATTCTCGCCATCAGGCCACGTGGCAATCACCTGGACGTCGATCGGATCCATAGTGGGAACTAAGCCGTTCAGTGAAGCAACAATGTCCGAACTGTCTGCGGCCGTCCCTGCGTAAGGATCGGGACCGAGTGGGGTGATGCCCACGGGCGCGAGGGTGCCCTTAATGCTGAGTCCCCGTGCAACACGATGCGCCGCCGACCCCAGGGCATTGAACCGGAATGCACAAAGCCCCAGATCAAGCAAGCTCATCAGGATGAACAACAGTGTAGTTAGAATTAAGGCGCTCTCGACCGTGGTAACACCTGGGCGAAGTCGCATTGCAGAATATCGAGTTGTTCTACTTCGGTAGATCACGGCTATCGGTTCTTTCTCGTTCACACAGCTCATCGGAATCGACGAAATTCAACTTGGTCGCGCATCGTGAACTCTTGTGGTATTCCCGGCCAAGCGATGAGCGTGCGAAATGGATAGGAGACATCGACCGTAAACCGCATCACACCATCTGTATCGAACCGCTCGGACAGGCTATAGCTGAGAGACGCCTCGTTAAAGTCTGGAAGAGCCGACATGGTATCTACGGTTGCCAGCCGTACCTCTGCCTCCCAGAAGGGTCTACTGAATTGAGTGAATCCATGCGCGGCCGCGTTCTCCGCGCCGCCACGCGCAGCGGCTGCTACAATTTGGTAGTGATGCATCACGCGACCAAAGTCGGCTCCACCTAGAGCCAGTAACAATAGCAATGGACCCGCAATAGCGAATTCAGTTGCCGCAAGACCGGGCCTGTGCAGCCTAGCTTTCGTTGATAGATTGAGATTTGACATATTTGAAAGACTCGATTGAGAAAATCGTTTAGCTCTGTGACTATTTACTATTGGCCGGCAAACAATTCTTGAATCTGAATAACTGCGGGCGCGACTATAACAACGAAGATTGCTGGGAAAATTAAGAGCAGCGTTGGAAGTAAGATTTTCACGGATGCCTTTTGCGAGTTTTCCTCTGCTAACTGTTCACGTTTCACGCGTAACATGTCTGCGTGACTGCGTAACGCCTCGGCAATGTTTGTGCCAAATCGTTGTGCCTCGCGAATGAAAATGCTGAGGCTTTTGATGCCCTCGTAGTCGGAACGGGTCGCAAACCTTTTCAGAGCATGGTCTACGGTGGCACCTAGTTCGACATCGCGCCGAACGATGGTCAGTTCACTAGCGAGCAGGGGGTTGGCCAGAGTTAGCTCGTCGGCGACGCGGCGGATCGTTTCCTGCAGGCTTAAACCGCCTTCGAGGCAAACGGTAACAAGATCAAGAAAATCTGGGAGCGATTTTTGCAACTCAGCTTTGCGTCGACGAATCGCAAGCTTCAATCGTAGTCCCGGAATGAAGGACCCCAGGGCAGCAGCAATGAATGTCAGCAGGAAAACCATCCTTGGGCTGACGCTTGTCATCGTGCAGCACAAGAGAGCGATAGCGCCGGATAGGATCGCCAAAAACAATTGCGAGGCGTAATAGGAAGACACCGCAGTGGGCCTGTAGATTCCCGCCTGGCCAAGTTTTTTAGCAAGATGGCTTTTGTTGGCGGCCCGATGGGGGATCATTTCCTGAAGCCGATGAAAAATGCCGTTCGTAGCACCGGTTGTCGAAGTTGGTGTCTCGGTAGATAGGGATGGCGTCTGTCCGCGGACTTCCTCCACGCGATTGCGCACTCGCAGGCGATAGGGATCGGCGAAGCTAAAAAGCAAATAACTTGCACAGGTAACTGCCAGAAAGGCAAACGCGATCGCGACAATGTAGATAATCATAGCTGCAGTTCCGGATTCCAAGCGATTAGTAGTTGACGTTTACGATTTTGCGGATCCAGAGTACCCCCACCAATTGCGCCCCACCGGTAGCCGCCAGAAGACCTGGTCGTTCTAGAAGGCAAGAAATGTATTCCGGCGCGACGAAATAGATTCCGATAAACGCAGCAAGTGGGAGCACCAATAGCGCTCGGGCCTGCATGCGGCCCTCACCGGTGAGCGCGCGAATCCGATCTTTCAGTTTCAACCGTTTGCGTACCATTTCCGCCAAGTTGTCAAGCAACTCGACCAGGTCGCAACCCGATCGGGATTGAACCAGCACTGCAACGACAAAGAGTTGAAGTTCCATCACGCTTGCCCGCTTTGCTAGATCACGAAGTGCGATTTCTCGGGAGATGCCCAAATTCTGCTGCTCGTGACAACGCGAGAATTCGCCCGCAATGGGCTGCTCGAAGTCGTTGGCAATAATCTGTAGTGCCGAAGGAACCGTTTGACCCGCCCGTACGGCCCGGCTGATCATGGCAAATGCTTCGGGGAGTTGTTCTGTAATTCTTGTTTGTAGCTTACGGACCCGATGGACCATGGTGAGCAAAGGTGTTACGGCTCCCACTAATGCGAGAGTCATTGCCAACCAAATCGAATGACCGTAACCAATCGCACCTAGGGCGAGAGCCAATGCGGCGCTGGTGAATAAGAAGGTCGTGCTAGTGAAGGACGTATTGGATTTCTCCAGCAGCGAGGTTAATCTTTCTAGCCAACCCGGGGAGTGTTCCATGTAGTCGCGGTCAAACCGCGACATGTCCTTAAACAAGCTTGTGCCGTTGGCTTCACCGGAGCTCCCTCGGAGGCCAACTCCACGCATTCGCGCGGCAATCCTTCGACGCAACATCCAATCGAAGGCCATCGTGGCCATGCTGAACGTCGCAAGCGTTCCGGAGACGAAGATGAGTGGTGTGATCCAGCTGGCCATGATTACATTCCCCGTAGACCGTCTAGTCGTTCAACAGGACAGCCGCCAGTTTCGAAAATCTTGGGACTAAGCTGGATTCCGCACGCTTTGATTTTTTCTAAGCACTCTGGCTGGATGCCAGTCGCTTCGAAGCTGCCTTGAACCTTGTTTTCCTCGAAGCCCGTTTGCTGAAAACGGAATACATCGTGCATGCTGAGAGATTCGCCATGGATACCGGTGACCTCGGAGACTTGAGTGATCCTTCGGCTCCCGTCCGAAAGTCGGGAGACCTGAACGACGATATCGATCGCTTCGGCAATCTGACGATGAATGAACCACATAGGCAGTTCGGGCGCAGCCATGCCGACGAGCATTTCGAGACGACTCAGCGCGTCGCGAGAATTGTTGGCATGGATGGTCGACATTCCTCCATCATGCCCGGTATTGAGTGCCTGCAGCATATCGAAGGCTTCCGGGCCGCGGCATTCGCCAACAATTATTCTGTCTGGTCGCATCCGGAGAGCGTTGCGGAGCAATTCGCGGGACGTCACTTCGCCTTTGCCCTCCAGGCTCGACGGTCGCGTTTCTACGCGTGCCACATGGGGCTGCTGTAATTGCAATTCGGCAGCATCTTCGATAGTGACAATTCGCTGATCGTTGGGGATAAACCCGGACAGAACGTTGAGCAGCGTTGTCTTGCCGCTACCCGTACCTCCTGACACCACCACGTTAAGTCTCGTTGCAACACACGCCGCCAAAAACTCCATCATCTGGGGACAAGTTGATTGTCGGGCCACCAAGTCTTGCGGGGTGAAGGGTCGATTAGAGAATCGGCGAATGGAAACCAATGCCCCATCCAAGGCTAGGGGATGAATGATCGCATTGAGACGACTTCCGTCGTAGAGCCTCGCATCGACCATCGGGTTGGCCTCGTCCACACGACGGCCAACCCGGGCCGCAATTCGCTGGACGATTTCAACTAGGTGGTCGAGGTCCCGGAATTTGATCGAAGTCGGTTCAAGTTTGCCACGACGTTCGACATATACGCAGTTTGGTCCGTTCACCAGAATGTCGGTCACAGAGGGATCCTGCATCACCGGTTCCAGCGGACCAAGGCCCATCATTTCGTTTAACAATTCATCGATTAACAGCGTCCGATCTCTTTGGCTTAGCAGTTCGGAGTGCATTCCGCAGAGTCGTTCGGCACCGCGGCGAAGTTCAGTGCGAACCACATCGGGATCCATAGAGTGCATCGCCGAAAAATCGAGCTCGCTGATCAATTGTTCGTGTAAGCTCGCCTTGAGCTGCTGAAACGTGCTCTCCTGACCGCCAGAATGCATGCTTGTCCCCATCGTATCCGTGATCATCCCCGGTGTTCCTTGGTTGTTTTGAATGTATTTTGCGTTAGTTGCCAGACATGCCTAAAGTGGTCATTAAATGGTTGGCATGATGCCCTTGCACTTGTACCTACAAGTGAGCACACGAGGGCTTTATCAAAACTAGCTCACCCGGCAAACAGTTTTGGTGAGCTCGGGGTTTCCCTTAATCGCTATTCACTCTCTCGATTATAGAGTCGTTTGAATTTAATAAAGACATTGCCCACAAGCAGAATTCTCCGTCTGCATGAGGAACCAAAATGAACTCGAAAGAAATCCATAGAGATCTGGTAGAGTTTTTGATTTCAAGGGTTATCGATAGCAGATATCAACTAGTGGAATGTCAGGTGGCGGCGACTAGGTAAGCACTGAAAATTTGTCGCGTTAAATCTCGTTCAGGTTGAACACGTCACGAGATGACAGGAGATTGTCACTAAGTAAAACCCTTAGCGTATTCGCGCACTGATTTTTTGACTTTGCGCGGGTTTCCCTTGTATACTCGCGAACGAGCAATGCCGAAATCGGAATAGGGGCGGAGCTATTTCAATTGAGCATGGAGGTTAGGTTAAATGACGCCAGACTTAAACGCTTGCCTTCTTGTCACGCATTCATCGAAGAGTCAAGAATCGATATTGAGCTTGTTGCAGCAGAATACTGTTCGGACTAAGGCGTACAGTTCCCCGCTAGAGCTTCTCGAATCTTTCGACGCATCACAAGTCGGCTGCCTTGTGCTCGAACTAAACTACCCGGAGATGTCTGGCATCACTCTGTGGCAACGCCTAGTTAGCCATGGGCACGAGTTGCCATGTGTCTTTATTTGTATGCCTGGTAATGTCTGTGATGCAGTGCGGGCTATGAAGCTGGGGGCCCTTGATGTGATGGAGTATCCTCTCGATTACAAGCAGCTTCTTACCAATGTGCAATCTGGGCTGATGAGTGAATTTCAGCGACGTTTGAACCGAGTAAAGGATGCAGAGTTCGAGGCGCGGATTGCTGGTCTTACTAAGCGTGAACGCGAAGTTATGCACTTAGTAGCTGAAGGAATGCTTACGAAAGTTATTGCTAAGCAACTGGGGATTAGCATCAAGACAGTCGAGGTTCATCGGAGCAATCTTACTCAGAAAATGGGCGTCCGGTCTGTTGCACAATTGGTTCGCAAGATAACGGAGTACACACTTTCAGGCTCCGCAAAACTAAGAGCTGACTCCGATCAGCCCGGTGCTGCTAATTTCCCCGCGAGCGCTTAGTCGTTTCGAAAAACGAGAAAGGCGATTCTTCAAGTTCGCCGCCAGCAGTCCCGAGCTGGTATCCTGCGAAGTTCCCTGGTGAGGCTGAGCTAGTGATTGGGCCAGGTCTGTGATAGCTCTTGCCATTCGCGATCGAGGCGCCTCTAAGACAACTGGATTGCCCACGTTCACCGAGCACATGCGCAATTCGCAATTTTCGGGAATCAACTGAATGCGTTCTATTTGAAGTGCTCTTTTCACAACAGAGATCGAAAGCTCCCCAGCTAGAGAGCTCTGTAACGCCACCACACGAAGTGAATCTGACCCTACTCCCAAACCCTGCATGTGCCTGACTTGCAGTGTGGCACGGTGAAGTGAAACAACGTCCATTCGCATGATCAGAACGACGCTGTCGCTCAAATTCAATGCTCCAAGCTCTTCGGCACTGAAAGGATCGGGAGTGTTAATGACAACTTGCGGCAAATGTGTACCTGCCAGTTCGTGAATCTGACGCAGTTCGTCTAGGTTCGGGACCTGAAACTGGGTGCCCAAGGTCGGCCCTGCTAGCAGTCGAATGCCCGATTTGTGGGGAGTCAAAGCTTGTAGAAATATGGCGCTATCGATCGCCGCAGAGCGACCCACGAGGTCATGTATTGTGTGGCGCGGTTGCAACTCGAGAAGCGATGCTACATCGCCTCCACGCCAATGAAAGTCAAGCAATCCACAATGGCGATCACTGCTGGCTAGAGCGGCAGCGAGATTCACAGCCACGAAAGTGGCATCGGTTGGACAGTGACAGGAAGTGACAGTTATCGTGCGACCGCGCTGATTAGGTTGCAATCTTTCAGACTCAGTACGCTTAAGCAGTTTGTCGAGTTCCTTTTCCAATGCCCCGCCGGTAGAAACAAAGTCATTAGCGCCAGCCCGAATTGCACCAAGAACAACCTGATGATCGGTAGTGGGTGCACAGACGACTAGAAAACACCCATCCGCCATGTGCTGTCGGAATTGCCGGACAATATTTAGATCCGCACTCGTTATTTTGGTAAACACTAGGAATACTAGTTCCTCGTCTACCCTACTTATGTCATCGGCAGTAAATGCATTAGCAGGTTGTTCAATCGAATCGTGGGCGAATGTAATTCCCCGCAGGGTTAGGTATTCGCCAAGTCGCCGCTGCGTCTCTCTGTCGTTCGACCAGATTTTTGCATTCATGACATTGTCTATCGTTAGGATTCTTGTGTTCAATACTTAGACAAGCATGGCTCACTGAAGGCCGTAGAACCCTGAGGGAATCCCCTAGGTGATTCGACTCGCAGAAGAAAAGAAAGCGTTCCCGAGCAGCAACAAAACTAGCGTTGATCTTGCTGTCTGGTTCCACTGGCAAAGTTCCATTGCAGACCGACTTCGATCACATTGCGGTGATAGCTGCTCGTAGGCGAATCAGAATCGTTGATGTCGTAGAAGTACTCGGCGACAAGGTATGCATCGTCCCACAACAATCGGGCATAGGTTGCACCAAACAATATCTCGGAGTCTTCGCGAGTTGATCCGGTCGCGAATTGCAGATTGTCGTAGTTGCGGAAAAAATATTGCAAATTGCAGCTCACAAAACTGTCGTTGTCCATGAGATAGGACATGCTGCCGATTGCCCGATGGCCAAGATAGTCCGCCTGCGAGCCCTCGGCGATATTCTTGTTGAGAATGTAGCCAAGCTGCCAGGTGGTTGTTCGCTCTAGGTTCTGCCAATGCCGCTCGATAGCAACCTCATAGGCTTGGGAATCAGGGTCGAACTGGGTGCCTTCGATGCCGGCAGCCTGGTTGAGGAATTCCAGATCGACATAGCGATAACCTAAGCTCGCCAAAGTGTAATCGCTATCCTTGACATTGATTCCCGCGGCCACGCCTGCTCGCTGCAGGAACGAGGTGCCGCTAGTCGCCGTGTCGTTGTAGTCTGCACGTAGGGTCAAAGCGCAGGGCAGGCTTTTCTCTGGCGTGATAGTTCGATAGGAACCCGCCAAATAGGCAGCGTGGTCAGTTACATCGAATTGTGAGGCTAAGTCTTTGAAGTTTCGAGTGAACAGTCCTTGGTACCCGGTTGTGACGGTGGCTTGATAGTGTCGCCAGAGGTCGTAATTCATGCTGACCAATCCGAGTGTGCCCGCGGATTCGATTTCATCACCTACGGTGCCGAATTCATTGGTCGTTGGGACGATACCCGTGTTATCGTCGTAACGGATGGTTGTTTTCATCGTGCCATAGAACCGATTCGCCCTGTAAACTTCCTGCAAGAGCTCTGTATGGTTGGCCCAGGCAGCTTTGCCCAGTTCCTGATTGGCAGGCGTATGAGACAAACCGAGCAATATAGAGTCAGCGGTTTTTGTTTGACCAAGTTGGGCCAGGGCAGTGGCGTAGGTGAGCTGTTGTTGTTGGAAAGTCTCGCTACTGGAGTTTCTTCCAGAACAAAGATACGTCGATGCGGTTAGCGGTCTTTCGTCCTTAAGATACGCAATTCCGAGCAGCAGATTGATATCTTCTAGCGCAGGCTCGAGCCAGTTGGCATAGTGCAGCGTGCAAAGTGCCGATTCAAGCTGGTCTGATTGCAGCAGTGCTCTGCCGAAGAGGCGTAGCATCGGTGCATCTTGAGCAAAGTACTGCTGCATTCTAGGTTGGAGGAAATTGATCGCGTTTCGTGTCCGCTCATTTGCAAGCAGAATATTTGCCAATGCGCTGGTTGCCTCGCGATGATCTGGTTGGATCTCCAGCATGCCGAGCAAGGCACGTTCAGCCGTCCTCCATTGCTTTTTAGCAATAGCGCTAGCCGCCTTGTTCTCCAGCTGCGCCAGCCTAGATGGCTTTTTGACAGGCTCTTGGGGCTTGCTGTTCGGAGCCGGAGGCGGGATATAGATCGGCGGCGGACCGCTCAAGTTTTCTGGCGCGATCAAAGTTGGCTCAGCCCAAGAGCCAGGTAAAGACCATAAGCTTTCGATGCGAGTCGACCCTTTGCCGTTTCCAGCCGAACCATAACCCGAATCGATTTCAGAATACCCTGGTGAAGGGTACCACTGCGCATTGCAGTTGCCGGTGATCGATTGTGAGATGAGTAAAGCGAGCAACCACGTGGCGAGTACCGAGTTGGATCTATGCAATTTGTACAACGAACAAATCATGACATCCTTGTCAGCTCGTGTTTTGGGCAGAGACCCAGTAGTTGCGACCGGGAGTCGGATTCTGATGGTACTATCGACCGCGCCCATCAAATATTGGCGTAAGGTAATCCCTAGGCACGTGTGAATCGCACCGTTTTCAAAACATCTAGACTTAGGGTTGTACTGAGTGGGCAAGATCCTACTTTCAGGCAAACCAAACTCTCAATGGAGCGATGATCAGGATGCGATTCAACAACGATCTCTTGCAAAAATCTATTGCAGCATACTTAACCTTAATGGGGGTGGCTTTCATATCGAGTAGCTCTACGAAGTCGTATGCAATCAGCGAAACTATCAACGAGCAGATGGTCGAAGGAATGCTCGTCGATTTCGATGCTCCTCATCTAACGCTCGAAATAGTTAACTCGCAAAGTGGCCCTTTGCCCACTCCTGAATTGCGAAAGTTTCTGGTCTTCGACTCAGTCGATATCTTGGTCAACGACAAGAGTATGCCGGTATCTGAGCTAGCATCGATGCCGGAGGGTTCAGCTATTCAATGCGTTGTACAACTGGTTGGTGAGGTAGGGGTCGTTACCAGGGTCCTGGCGAAGGTTCGTGACGCGGCAGAATGCGTGGCATGCGAGAAAGAGTCGAGCGACGAGCGTTCCAGAGCAAGGGGAGGTGCTTCAGCCACAGCCAGCGCCGGTGGAGGAGGCTCTGGATTGTCACAGTTGCAAGTCGCGGCGGGTGACATACCAGCATCGTCTCAAGGTGATGACTCCACTGTTGCGGAAGCTTCAGTTGGCATGCAGATGCCGCAGATGGCCCAGCCTAGAATTGATGGTCAGGTACCTGACGACTTTGCTTCGTCATCGCAATTACCCATTGGGATATTTGGTGGGGAAGAGTCGGATGACTCAGAAAACAATTCAGGTATTCGTCAGATGCTTAGTGACAACCTTAACTCTGGAGGTCCCGATAGCCCCCAAGACGGAAGTGGCCAAGACAATACCGTACCCGAACATCTACTCCGTGGGCCCGTCCACGAAGGCTTTGCGCGGCCCCACGTCGATCGCTTGATGTCGCTGAAGGCGCCGCGTCAGCCACCCGCCAAGGTGCGAGAGATTGTTCCCGAAGGGCTTGACGATTTCGAATTTGTAGACGGCTATTGGTTTTTCGACGACACCCAGGACGAATTTCTTTGGGTCACCGGTGTATTGCGGCGTTCTCCACAGGGGATGACTTGGAAAGCGGGCCGCTGGATTCAATCAAAAACTGGGTTCGAGCGATTGCCAGGCTTCTGGCAGATGACCGGCAAGATTCAGAGTCTGGCAGATCGTGGCGAAGGAAAGATTCTGGTGCCTGCCAGAAAAGTAAAGACGCTCGCAGGGACAGTGATTGAAGCCAGCCATGTGGACGAAGTTCTAGAGCGTCGCGGTGTACTGTTTGCTCCAGTTCGATTCGCCAAGAAGCAGCTAGAAGAATCGTTGGTCCTACGTCTGGAAGACTGCGAGCCTTTGGCCACAGGCAACATGCTCATGCATATGTTTGTAGACAAAGCTCAAGATCAATTTCACTTTGGAGATTTTTACGGCAAGATCACTGAAGCAGGCAGTCGCGTGCCTTGGCACCAAGTAGACCGAGTTCCTAGTTCACTACTGAGTCAATACGAGCGAATTCATCAACGTCTGGGTATGAACTTCAGCGAGCGACTCGAAAATTGGGCGCAGATGTTTGAAGATCGTCCTGGGTTGCGTCCCCCGATGACATGTGTGGGGGCACTTCAACTCGCAAATCGAGCTGCAGACAAAGCACTGGCGGGCACTGCCTTGTTGTCTCGAAGGGCAGTCATGCAGGCTCAACGAATTCATTCTATCGTTGGCCGTACGTCCGAGGAGTTGGACGAGAAGGGCCAACAGCTTCAGGGCTTGGGCGATTCGATTGCAGGAGAGGCAGAAGAGTGTCTTGATGAGCTCACGGCAGAAGAAATGGCACAGATTGAAGCGCTAGCAAAAGAGCAACTAGCTGGGCTCGAAGGCAAAGGACAGATGCTGGGCGCAAAACTTGGACGTACACTCAATGGCGTGGGTGGAAAGTTGGAAGGGCTTGGACTTGGTGATGGGCTCAAGGGATTGGGCCCCTCGCAAGTTGGTGTTGGCCTCGGACTAGATAGCGGTTTGGGTCTGTCATTGGGCGATACTAGCGTGGGCCTCGGAACTGGCGGTGGGCTGGGTGTCGGTGGTGCCGCTGGTGGAATCGGTGGCGAACTAGGAGGTGGCATCGGTGGAGCCGTTGGCGGCATCGGCGGGGCGATTGGCGGCGGCGTAGGCGGTGGGCTCGGTGGTTTACCGATCGGTTTGGAGTAAGCCTAAAGCCTGTAAATAGAATCAGAACTAGCCAGTTCGGCGGCTGCGGCCAGAACGGTTTTTCAGCGGAATTTTCCGATTGAGCGCGGTGACGCGCACCGTCTGGCCGCCCATTTTTCTTGTGCATTGAACTCTAGAACTTGTTTTCTCTCTGAACAGATCATCTATAATGCGGGCTCAGGCGAGCCGGATCCCTAAGCGATTCGGCTTGTAGCAGACCACCGTGCATTACCGGAGAGAGTAGATGACCGTTTCCAGAAGAGATTTCGTCGTAGGTTCAGCTGCTTCCTTGGGTGCCCTGGCATGGGGTGGCGCAAGTTTGGCTGCTGCTAAAAGCCCCAGTGACATTCGCATCGCCATCATCGGTGTGAGGGGCCGCGGCCAGGAACACTTCAGGGGGTTGAAGGAAAACGTCGTGGCATTGTGCGACGTCGATGAGCAGATCTTATCCGAACGTGCGACTCAATGGAAAACAGAACTCGGACGGAGCCTTGATACTTATGTCGACTATCGCAAGCTGCTGGAACGCGACGACATCGATGCGGTTTCAATCGCCACGCCCAACCATACACACTCTTTAATTGGCATCGCTGCTGCCGAGGCCGGCAAGCATGTGTACGTCGAGAAACCTGTCTCGCACAATATTTGGGAGGGCAGGCAGCTTGCTGCCGCCGCTTCGCGTTACAACGTGATCATGCAATGCGGTACCCAGTCTCGCTCAAGCTCCAGCCTCAACGAGGCGGCTGAATTTGTTCGAAACGGGAAGCTGGGGAAGATTCAGTACGCGTTAGGTACTTGTTACAAACCGCGACAAAGTATCGGCAAGCTATCCAATCCATTGACGATACCCAAGCATATCAACTACGACCTCTGGTGTGGTCCTGCTGAGAAGCAGGAACTAATGCGACCTCAGCTCCACTATGATTGGCATTGGGATTACAACACGGGCAATGGAGATATGGGCAACCAAGGCATCCATCAGATGGACATCGCAAGATGGTTCCTGGGTGAAGACCAAATGGCCACCAGAGTGTTGAGCATCGGCGGCCGATTGGGATACGAAGACGCGGCCAATACACCAAACACTCAGATCGCTTACTTCGAGTACCCGAACGCTCCGCTTATTTTCGAAACGCGTGGCCTTCCGCGCGACAAGTCTGAGCAAACTGATTGGGAGACTTGGAAAGAGGGAATGGACCGGTACCGTGGATCGCAGATCGGCGTGATCGTCCAATGCGAGCAAGGCTATGTACTGATCCCCAACACTTACAACGAAGTCATTGCCTATGACAACGACGGCAGTGAGGTACAGCGTTGGCAGGGTGGGGGGAACCACTACAAGAACTGGCTACAGGCCGTTGAAGCGGGCGAACCAACGAAGCTCAATGGGAAGATTCACGATGGCGACGTTTCCAGTTCCATGTGCCACTTGGGTGCGATCTCACATCAACTGGGTAAAGTGACTCCAACTGCAGCCATTGCAGAGCAGATTCGAGGCAACACCCTGCTTTCGGCATCGTTCGATCGCATGGCATCGCACCTGCGTGCTAATGATATCGAGATCGATACCGACGAAGGCGCGATCTCCTTGGGGCCATGGCTCGACTTCGATCCTCAATCGTTGCAGTTCAAAGGCAACGACGAAGCGAATGCTATGGTATCACGCGATTACCGCAAACCGTTTACTGTGCCCAAGATTGATTTGGAAGCATAGCCGTTAGTGGTTGGTAATAGCGGGCGGTATCAATACTGTTCCTGCACCACCCCATCGGCCCGATGGCCATACTGCTGGAATGCTTGAGGCTGGATATCCTCGTTCACGAACTGGCAGGATCCGTCTCCGTACGCAAACTGGGCACCACCGGGGTGTGCGCTGGCGAAGCCTCCCACGCCGAGTGGTCCAGATGGCCCCGATTCGGTGAGCCCGTTGCGATGCCAATCGAGATTCTCATTGATTCCGCTTGTGTTTCGCAGAGAAGAGCGTGTCCCGCTGACCCAGCCTAAACTGGCATTCACTCGACCAGACCAACCCCCGCCAAATTCGCCAGCACTTTGTCCGGTAGTTTTCAAGGGTCGCATCTCGCCGAACATGAAAGTTTGCGAGCTGCCGTCTAGGATGTCGGTAAATCTCAAGTTGCTATTGAGAAATAGCAATCCGTTATTGTCGGTATCGATCGGCGCTTCGACATCATTGTGACATCCCGCGTAGGTACCTACAGCGGCCGTCTCGGCACCATTGAACTCACTGCCTGGATAGGAAGGGCAGATGTACACACCGACAGTGGCTTTCCTCACGTCGCTATTCGTGGCGGCATAGGCTCCGGCTTCGATGTCAAAGTTGCGGTAAAGTGTTTGCATTTCCATGTAGGGCGCGATCTGTAGTAGCCAGCCGACATGTTGCCCCTCTTCCTCAGAGCGGATGGGCCCTTCCGGGTTAATGACACCGGAAGGCAAGTGTTCCCGCGAAAACTCATGGTTGTGAACGGCTAGTGCGATTTGCGAGATGTTGTTCAGACAGCTACAGCGACGGGCCGCTTCGCGGGCAGCCTGTACTGCAGGAAGCAACAGGGCAACCAGCACACCAATGATGGCGATCACCACGAGCAATTCAACGAGAGTAAAACCGCGCGGTCTGTCGGGCTGCGAAAAGCGTTGGCTGTCGATTAGTAGAGATTTCATCGTAAACTCCTTAAGACTAGTCACCCAAGGGTGAGAGAGAAATATTAAGCGGGAATGTGTGAGATCGCTGTGTGTGGATTGTTTCGGCCGATCCCATCGCGGCCACAACCGTAACTTCGGGCGGCCAAGTTTCGCCGTCTGCGGAGACTTCGATAGTCACGGTAGCTTCCTCGCCGCCCGAAAAGGTAGTCGGCAAGAGCTTCCAGATTTCGCCGGTGTACTCTGGGTCGTTCGCCAGTCTCTGCGCAGCGCGGTCGATGCCTGCTTCTAATAATTGTTCTACCTGACGTAGTTGATGCTGGAGACGCATCGATTTGCGAGTCTGCAGTGCCATTTGGGCTGTACTAGTTACCAATGCCGTCACGACCGCCATGCAGGCTAACACGCAAATAAGTACCGTCGCGTGGCGCTGATTTGCATTCTGTCTCAAAAAAGATGCACTCATGGCGTGGCCTCCTCAACCTGAGCCAACCGTGAATATCGCCCAATCTCAGGATTGATATGCAAAACGGTTTTCGGCGGCACTCCTGGAAGCTTTGCATCGCTCTCAACAAGCAATTCAACGTAGCCTGTCTGTGGTTGTGCGAAGGAGATCGCATACCCATTTGGAAAATCGTACACCTCGCTGTTCTGTTGCTCACCTAAAGACTGCTGGCGTAGTACGCGGCTTCCTTCAACTCGGTAAACGATGTCCTTCTGGCGGGGTACCGACAAGTCCATCGACACTGGTGAGTCGACTTCATTTCTGTAGCTTATCGATTCTGCACGATGCACATCGCGCCGGAAGTGATCCGAGAGCCGTAATGCAACCTGATGTACCCGATGGTAATCGTGTGCTTGTGAACTCAGTCGCATGGCACGATGTACTGTTCCCGTGGCTAGTCCAAGAATCACGGTGCCAACCGACATCGCAGCGATTAATTCTGTGAGTGAGTATCCACGATGATTTTTCATGGTGTGGTCTCCTCAGCACTCTCCCTAGCTTTCTCTTCTGTGGAATTTTCTAACGCCGAGTTCCCGTCAGGCGCATCCTTCTCTAAATCAACCTCAACGGGCAAGCTATCGACCCACCCGACGAGCGTGATGGGCTTTGCGAGACCGACTCGATCCCACTGCAAACGAAGTACTACTCGTGTGCCATCTGTGTCCGTGATGGTTTCGCCTTCAATAGTGGCATTGGGGAGCCGCTTCGCTATGTGGGGGGAGGGCGTCAATGATTCAAGAGTTGCAGGTAATTCCGCCTCTTCAAGACGAGTGATCCTCTCTAGTTGGTTGGATAGTTCGTCCAGTGCAAGACGTGTACGATCGGTATCCTGCCAAAGTCGTCCGGTGCGAACCGCAAGAGGAGCGACAAAAGAAATGAGAGCCACCAGCAATGTCGCTCCCACAACCAGGTCGGTCATGGCAAAGCCTGATCGCTCTCTAGGCCGCGCGAATTGTTTCGGTAAAAGGTATGATTGTGTTGAGAAGATCATTACTTCCATCGCTGATTGTCAATTTAGGTTGTTGACAAGATCGAATAAGGGTAAGAGCAGAGCAACGCCCACAAATAGCACGACGGCACCTAAGCAAAGTGTCGCCGCGGTTTGAAGTAGGTTTCCAAAAGCATCGACCTTGGTGGTGAATCGTTCGCGGCGCAACTGGGCCAATCGGTTCATCGTCCACGCACGTGATTCTTGAGAAGTGGCACTGGCGATGGCAGCAGACTCCTTGGCATTGATCAGCCGAGTAGCAACCATGCTCTCCCAAGGATCGGCGCCTTGCTCTACTTCATTAAAGACGAACAACAACTTACGGCGTATCACGGGATAGGTGTGATAGCGGGCCATGGTCGACAGCGACCCGGCGACTGGCCGACCGGCGGCAACACTTACGGACAGCAGATCCATCATTTCGGCAGAGCGTAACGACGCCACCGGAGGAATGACGCGAGAAAACAGAGTTCTACTGAAAAAGCTACGGGAGGCGTGCGAGCCTCCCAGAACGAAAATTCCGATTAGGACCAGAGCGAACAGGTACCAGTAGTTGATGAAGAACTCGCTGGACTCAATAAGCCAAAGCGTAATCCGAGGCAAATCGAGCTCGAAATCATCGAATATAGCCTGAAAGCTGGGGACTATTTTGACCATCATGAACAACAGAATAAAGAACATAGTGGCAAGCATGAACTTGCTGTAGAGGGCAAGCTCGATTAGACGAGCTCTCAGTGAGTGCCCCGTGGATTGATCTCGTGAAAGTATCGACTCGAAGACTTGAGAGAGAATTCCGGATTGGGTTCCAAAGCGAACAGCAAGCATGTGATCGTCAGGCAGCACGCCGGGAGTATTCTCGATTGCATCGGGAAGTGTCATCCCAGAGGCTAGCCGTTGCGCGAGCCGCTTTAGTTTGCGACTGTAACTGCCTCGATGTTCATGAGCCAGGCAAAAGACGAGAGGCGCAGGCACGATGTTTTCGCTTGTCGCGACAGATAAGATCCGTAATAGCGATCTCTGCTTCGTGCCAAGGGAGTCAGCGGGCCACCAGGGCGACATAAGCCAAGGGCTAATGGTAGCCACCTTAGGAGGTGCAAAATGCGTGGCGGCGTGATCTGTGCTCAAGTTAGTCTCCAGACAGTTAACCCGTTAGGCCGTCGATCAGTTGAACTAATGGCAGATAGAGTGCCATCACCACTAGAAATACAGCCATGCCTACTATCACAATTCCTAAGATGGGCAGAAAACCGCTGGCCCAACTGAAACGGGTCTCCAGCCGTTCTGTGTAGTTTGTGGCCATTTCTTCCAATAGACGGATGTTGGGGCCTCCATCGTGACTTGCACGCAGGGCATAAACCACTGTTAAAGGAAAGCCTGATCGTTGAGGAGTCCCTAACTCTCCGTCTTCTTCTAAAGAACTCGCCAACATTTCTGATTCGCGACGTAACCAGGGCACTCCGCAACTTTGTCCTGCCAGCCGCAAAGAAGTTGCCAGTGGCAGATGTGTTTTCAATCCTTCTGCAACCCGCCGCACGAACTCCGCCATGGTTGCAACTTGAGAAGAATTACCGTTGGAAAGTGCTCCCAGCGTCCAGTTAGAAGCCTGCAACCTTCGGATAAGCTTGAGGCCGGCATAGACCAATCCAAAGAGCGCAACTACAAGGCAAAGCATCAATACCGGATGAAAAAGAATCGCCTCCGAGACTTGCAGTACTCCCAAGGTTAGTAGTGGGAGATCCAATTCAAAGTCGTTATAGATCTCTTGAAAGCTAGGGACAACCACGATACTCAAGAATACGACCACAGCGATTGCCATGAAAAAGATTGCCGTCGGGTAGGCTGAAATTCGCCAGTATTCGGACCGAATCGCATTGGTGCGGGCAGTTTCTTCAAACAGATCGCACAAGAATCGGTTGGATCCAAATGGTGAAGCACTACTCAGAAGTGGAAGCCAGGTTTCTGCGGCATCCTCTGCAGCGGCGAGCTGTTCTGGTGTGACGCCTGCTTGCAGTTCAGCGACAAGCTGCGCGAGTCGTCGTCTTTTCGACCCAGCAGGCAGCTCTTCGACAAGAGCCTGTAAGGCAGGGATTATGAGATCGCGTTCGTTCAGGAAGTCTGCAATGCGAGACTCCAAAAGCTGTTGATCGAATTGTCTGACGCTCTCGAAATTGGATCCAGCTGGTGTAGCAGACAGCACCGGAGCTATCGTAGATTCGGTTTCGTTGGAAAGCTGCGTGAGCGAGTGGACGATGAAACCCTTTGCTTCAAGTTCTGCTTGCGCTTCAGCTAGGCTGTCAGCAGACAGTTCCCCACTGTGATGCTGCTGATTCGAAGTTTGTGCAGTAAACAAGAATTTGGGCATTCTGGGACTCTGTTAGGAAAGATCTTTCAGCAAATTCACGTAAGGTCCGAACAGGCACAAGCCGAAGAATAGGACGATCGCCCCTCCGATCAATGCCCCAAAAAACACCGGCCAGGCAGTTTGCCAGAATGTGACTTGGCTCTGGGCTTTTTTTCGATAAGTCTTCGCAGCAAAGTGGAGGATGTCGGGTAACGATTGACTCCCTAGTTCCGTGGTGAGCGTCCACCGCAATAACGGGGGAAGCCCATTCAACCGTTGATCGTCAGAAGCCAATGTGATGTCGCGCTCGGCCGCATCCGCCAAAGCTTCAGCGGCAATTGCTAGCTCCTGCCTACCTCCCATGCTGCCAGCCAGTCGAAGGGATTCGGGCAATGACACTTTACTCTGTACCATTGCTCGCAACTGATCGGAAAAGTTCGCGTAACCTATGGCACGGGAGAACCGAACTCTACTCGGCAGCCCGATGGCAGGAATCGCAGCCACCCGGCACCACCGCCAGATTAACAGCAGAACTAGCAGAGGTACCAGCAGGCCCCAGATTGGCATCGAATTGCGAGCGAGTTGTAGAAATCGAATGCTCCAGTGCGGCTCGCGTTGGAGTTGGTTGTAGATTTCGCTCGCTGTCGGGACGAAGGTCGCGCACAGAACGATGAATCCACCAAACGCAATGGCAAACAAAATTAACGGCTGAACAAAGCTGTATCCCAAAACACGTCGAATCTGTTGACCAGTCCAAGGAATGCGGCTGAGCGAATCGAGAACGGAAGTGGGATTGCCTGAAGAAAGTCCCGACTGGACAGCATTGCGGTAGATTGTCGGCAGTTCTTGATCTTCACTTAATGCCTCGGTCATCGACTGGTTGAGGCTGGCCCGTAGAGCCAAATTCTTGTCGGCATGCTCAAGTATTTCTAGAATTGTCCGAGACTGATCGCCTAGGTCGAAGCGTACCCCTGCGGCCGAGAGCGCTCGGAGGTGTTTGTTAAAAGCTAGCGTTTTGTCTAAAGAGACTTCACTCATGCCTTATCATTGACCCTGGACTCGGTTTGAAACGGCAGTGACGTTCATTGTGATCTTGCAAAACTAAGCCGCGGCTAGGCAACATAGTAGTCGTTAGGCTGCCGGTTCTCTGGTTCATCGATGCGTAGATACACCTCCGTTAGGAAGATAATGCGCCAGAGTGAGCCATTTGTCTAAGAAAGTTGACTTGGCTACATCGATTCTTCAAAGAGTTTGGCTTGATCGGTCCGCAGTTGGATGAAAGCCTCGTAAAACGCCCAACTAGGATCCAAGCCCGCATGGAGAATACGCATCGATGCCTGCTTGTGAAGGTCATACTGACGTACCGCCTGCAGCGTGGAGGCAGCTTCTGACGAGCCCCAATTGAGAAGGCTGCCAGGTAATCCGGTCAGTGCCATAAACGAGAGCCCCAAGAGAATGGAGCCAACCCGAAAGTTCCTTACCCGCTGCTTTTTGGCATTTCGTGCCGCTTCCAGGGTTTTGGGTCGAAGATCATCCGTGGGATGGACGTATGAACCTGCCGACTGCACAATCGACTCCAAACCGTCGAAGCCAAAATTGCAGCTTTCATTATCGACATGAAATTCACCCATGAGTGACCTCCACACCGGTCGGCTTTAGCTTGTGAGCAAGTTTCTCCATACCGTAGCGGTAACGGCTGCCCGCAGTGAAGGCGCTGATTCCAAGGATTTGACCGATCTCTGCGAAGGTCATCTCTTCCCAGATTTTCAGCACAACCACTTCCGCTTGCGCCGAGGGAAGTGACCTTAACGCGGACCAAACAGCTCGGTACGACTCTTCTTGCTCGACTTCGTCTACCAAGCATCGAGTTAACAAGTCGGCAAGGCCGCCAGCCAGCGCCCATCGTCGCTTGCGACGCATGATTTGCAAGGCTTCGTTTCGCACGACACGCAATAAGTAAGGCCAAGGCTGTCTGGCTTTCGAAAACGAACTGCTATGTTTGGCGATTTGAACGAGGGCCGCTTGCACAGCATCTTCCGCGTCATGCTGATTGCGGGTGAGAGTCGTGGCGTACCGAACGAGACGTTGGCTGGTGAGGTCGAATAGGCCAGCGAGCGCAGGGACTCCACTCTCGGCCAAGCGGTTTGCACAGGCTTGGACTTGCTCGGAAAAAGGGGTAGAATTAGTCATTACCCCTTACGATGCGCGATCTGGGCCCGTTTGTCTAACCAATTTCAGAAATTCAAGAAATGGTCACCCGTCAGCCAATCGGTAGGGACAGGCTAAAACCACTTTCTCAGCCATTGAGGTACCGAATTGCGATATCCATTCAAGACGGTGCCAAAGATACTCACGCCATCTTGTGTCAGCTGATCGACCGCTTGTTGCGTCTGCGAGTGCTTTGCATTTTCGCTTCGCACAACTAGGAGGACCCCCGGAAGATGTTTGGCTAAGGGAAGGACTTTCTTGAGCTCACCAGCCACGGGCAGATCAACGACAATCATGTCGTAATGCGAGGCATACTCATGAAGCATTTCTGCAATAAACCGTTCTTCCACGCCCGTTGCAAGTGCATTGCAAGCATCCATGCCAATCAGGTCGACGTTTTCGTAGGGAGTAGTGACTTGGCATTCCAATGGTGCAATCTCGCCCGCCATGATCTCGCCTAACCCCGCGACTTGTTCGCCACCGCTCTGTTGAGCTTGATTCCCGGTGGCATCGATCAGTAGCACTCGAGTACCCGTTTGCTGACCTGCACGGGCGGCCAACGCGTGGGCGATCGTGGATGTGCCGGAGTGTTTCTCACCGCCCGTGACACCGAAGATGATTGCAGTATCTGACCCTAGTTTGGCTTTTAGTCGCCAGAGGATTGAATCGATCGCTTCTCCAGCTGCACCGGTAAGATTTCGAAAGACCTGGGACGCTCGATCGCGATCCGTGTACTCGCTTGTTTCCGTTGAAACGCCTGAGTGCGAGGCAGCGTTGGGGGATATCTCGGTGCTCATGTTGGGGCTTCGTTGTGAAGTTGATTTTGCGATTTCGTGGAAAGTAATACTAGGCGAGAGCGCTGGCCAGTTCTTGATCTTCGGGCACGACTCCCAGCACGGGAAGACCCACGGCTCTGTTGAGCTGTTCTTGCGTACGAATCCGGTTGCCAGTAAGTTCGCAGAAACAAACAAGGGCAATCACCGATGCGATCGTAAGGACTCCAGCCAGGGCGATGACCACCAATTTGTTGGGGCTCACCGGTTTCTCAATCAATGTGGCTGGTTGGGCTACGATGACATTTGAAATTCGTTGCTTGTTCAGTTCTTCATCTATGCGCGCCTGCTCTAGGTTTTCGGCATAGCGAAAATATTTCTCTCGCGAGATTTGCACTTGGCGGCTTAGTTCATCGATCTCTAGCTCATGGTTATTGAGAGTCTTTAAGTCTTCCAAAATGGTGTTTCTCTGCGATTCCAACGCACTCTTGCCAGCTTCGGCAGCAGCCAATTTGCTTTCGACAGTCGCCAGGGAGAGGGCAAGCGCTTGATGGTTGGGATTCATGTCGTTCGTAGTTTCTTGGCGAGCGCGAGTTTCGGCTGACAGAATATCTTGGGCCTGCTTCACTTGCTTTCTTGTATTCTGAAGGGCAGGGTGGTCACTGCTATATTTGGCTTCTTGGTCCATCTGGAGCACTTGCAAATCGTAGAGTTTCTCCCGCAGGGCATCGGTACCCGTGTTGGGAACGGTAATATCTTCAGAAACAATCCGCTCGGGAATGGCCGCCACCTGTTCGCTCAAGTCTGCAGATTCTGCCTGCAGCGAGGCCAGTTCTTGTAGGTTGGCGTAGCTTGCCAACTCGATTTTTCCCAGGCGTTCTTCCAGCGTAGTTCGTCGTAAATCGATCGATACAAGATTCAATCGATTCTTCGCAGCAGCCAGCTTGTCGACAGCATCGTTCAGTTGACTTTCCAAATTGGCATGTTGATTAGCAAAAAACTCCTTCGAGCCGCTGGTGCGATGCAGCCTCAAATGCTCCGATCGATAGATCTCAATAAGATTGTGCATCACGCGCTGCGCGAGCTTGGGGTACTTAGTGTCGTACCGCACCGTAATTAGACTCGAATCGCGTTCGGCGTACACACTAAGATTTCTTCCGAGTCTGACGATTGCCTCTTCTCGCTGTGAGATCGGATCGATGCCCTTGATTGTTTGAATCAATGGAATAATCGTGTAATTCGCGATCGTATCGATAGTCGATTGAGCAATGCTCGATTCTTCCTCACCCTCGGGTAACTCTTTGGCAAGGATCACCTCGGGGCCAAGTTCGTCGACGAGCTTTTCAAGAATCCCGCGGCTATAAAGTACATCGATCACAGAGGTGACTTCTTGGGAGCGATCGATCTGCTGTACAGAAATACGTTCGCCGGTGGTAGCGGTGGGGTCAAGCCGGACCGACTCCCGACCAATTTGCAGGTAGAGCATCGCTTCGGACCGATAGGTCCTGGGCGCGAATACTAGTACCAATGCCGCTCCAATGAGAATTGTCAGCGCTAGAATAGCGGCTTTCCGTTTATGCCGGAAAAAGCTCTGCAGGAAATCGTTGAATTTAAAACTACGATGGTCTGCTGCGATGGTGGGAGTGCTCATAGTCGAAAAGAAAGGGATGGGATCTATCAGGTCGAAAAGCCACTGGTTAATCAATCAATGAGAATATTCCATCATAAACACCGATTGTGGCGATCGGGCCCTTGGAACTCAACTTATGGTAGAGAATCCCTCAAAATTTTCTCAGCTATTTCACTCTGGAATAAGGCAGCCCCGGCGGAATGTCGGAATCGCGGTGGGCCACCCGAGGAAGTTCAGGCAGACTGGGAAGTCGCTCCTACCCGAGTGAGGGGCCAAGTTATAGTGAAATACCAGTAAAAAGTTGCAATTTCCTGCTCGATCCTTTAGGATCGGCGCAACTAAGGTCAACTAGGGATGCGGCCCAAAGTTTGCCGACTCTAGTGGGGAGAGCGACCTGTCTCGGGGATATTGCGTTCGCTTCCTCCATTTAGCGCAGACGAGTTGGACCGGTTCCTTAATACCGGGGTGTTTCACGATTCCTTGGGGGAGGGCTAGTGAACTCGTGTGTAGCTTAGATAGCAGGACTGCGGTGCGCAGTGATTCTGCGGCGCGCCCGCTTGTGGGTAAGTCCAACTGGGTAAAACAGATTCAGCAGGATCTGTCTAGTATCGCCCCATTCTGTACCAGCGTGTTGATCACCGGCCCCAGCGGCACGGGCAAAGAACTTATTGCACGCGCCATTCACACCCAAAGTCCCCGTTCCGACGAACCCTTCGTGCCGGTTAACTGCGCGGCTATTTCGGGGACACTTTTCGAAAGCCACATGTTTGGCCATCTGAAAGGCGCTTTCACCGATTCTAATTACGAAGCGCTAGGTTGCTTTCGGGCCGCAGACGGCGGAACGGTTTTTCTGGACGAGGTGGGCGAGCTAGAGCCAGCCATGCAGGCGAAGCTTCTGCGCGTATTACAAGAGGGAACTGTCGTACCGGTTGGCAGTCATGAAGAGCAAGAAGTCGACGTCCGCGTGCTGGCTGCTACCAATCGCGACCTATTGGCAGAAGTGGCTGCCGGCCGTTTTCGTGAAGACCTCTACTATCGACTGGCAGTAGTCTCATTGAAAACCAAGTCTCTCTGCGAGCGACCCGAAGACGTCGAACTTCTTGCCGATTATCTCTTAGCTCGCCAATGCGTGAAGCATGGATTGCCCTTCAAACCCCTGGCGGCAGAAGCACTAGAAAAGCTCTTGGCGCATCATTGGCCAGGCAACGTACGCGAACTGCAAAACGTACTAGAGCGGGCAGCAATGCTATCGCGGAGCGAGCTGATCGAACCAGGAGACATCGTCTTTGACGAGCTGGGACAGCCAAGACCGTCGGCGGAGTCGTTGCCAAGGGAAGAGCCCGCCGCAGGACAATGGCGATTTGCGCCGCAGGCAGATGGTAGCTGGCCCACCCATCAAGACTTCGAACGCGAATTCATTGCAGCTACATTGCGGGAGACCAATTCGAATCAGGCGGCTGCGGCGCGGCTGCTGGATATGGACCGCAGTGTTCTCCGGCGCCGAATTAAGAAATTGGGGCTCGATACGGCGGCGGAATCGAGCTGATGAACCGGCACATGGTCGTCTCGGTTCCCTAGAGGCTTTCTAAGTTGGGTGACTCTCTCTCCTCCCGCCCACGCTCTGCGCGCTTCCCCTCGAAGGCAATTTTCTCAAAGTCTTTAAATGTGTGCACTTCTAAACTGACCGCAGGTGCTATTTGCTCCCAGCGGTAGAAGCGATCCGCTCCTAAATGGTCGCTAGCGACCAGCCCGCTTCAAGACGCATTTCTCTTTGCGTTAACGCCATAGAGATTCTTTCTCCTGGAGAAGAAACAACTTACAGCTCATCGCGAGCTGTCGTCGTTCGATTTGGCACGCGCAGTGCGATTGTCCTGTGCCAAGCAAGTGTGGCCACTGAAAAGTGGTGAGCACAAGCATTCGAAACAGAAGATGGGCAACGATTACGACAACAGGAGCATTGCATGGGCAATTCACCAACTACAAATGGTTCGCGCTTAGTGATTGTCGATCCTCAGCTGGACGACTATCGCTGTTTAGTGGAGCCGGCTTGGAAGCAGTCGATCCGGCTCACTTTGACCTCCACGGGAAGCAGTGCCTTGCGGTTGGCACCTAGTTTTGGCGATGCGGTGTGGCTAATTAATCTGAGTTTGCCAGACATGGACGGCTTCGAACTGCTCGAGATGTTGCAATCGCTGAACAACAAGCTGCGAGCAATCGTGGTTGATGGCAACTACGACCGTAAACGCGAACGTCAGGCACTTGAGCTGCGAGTTGTGCAATACGTCTGCAAGCCAATCCAGCTCGAGTGGGTACAAGGATGGCTCCAACCAGGATCAGCCGTCGAGGTGCACAGTTCTAGTTTGCTCGACTCACAAACTTCGTCACAAGTTCCGACGGGACAAACCCGTTAGAGCCATTTCTTAAGAAAGGGGAATGACAATGAGTACCGTCACGCTAAGCAATTACGACAGCATGGAAGTCGAAGAACTACAGCAATTCGAAAAATTCAGCCGGAGTGAGAAGGTCGCAATGCCGTCGCATCGATGCCGATCTGCGATTGCCGCGTCGCATCGAACCCCAGCGTCGAAGAGCAATAGCAAACAGATTTCGCGTACGAGCGGCGGCAAGCATCGTCGTCGACTGAAGCGATTTCGCTAAAAACTACAACCCATGAAACGTGTTTCGCCCATGAAATCACTCGAGGAAAGAATCATGTTACCCAAGCTGAAATTCTTAATAGCACTCTCATGCCTGATTGTCTGCATGGTGGTTGCCCAACCGTCCCATGCTTTGCTAACGCAGGTGAATCATGTGGACTTACCCCAATGCGATCCGTTATCCATCCCAGGCACTGTGCATGAGATAGGCGACCCGGTTGGTGGGTTTCCCGCTGACCAAAGCCTCCTGCCGGGAACTTTTGGTTCTGCCAGCCCTTCTTGCCTAGCTACGGACAGCACGGCGCTGCCAGACTTCTTGGTTTCGATCACCAATACCAGCGGCAAGGACTTCCAGTCTGTTTGGTATATCGCTGACGAAGAGACACGCATAAGCAATCTCGACGGTTTTGCCAACGACTTTGCGTTTTCTGTGGCAGCAGGACAAGAAGCATTTCGCATCGACAACGACATCACTGATCCTGCTGGAATCAACCATCCTTTGCGCTTCGAAAGTATCTTGCCAGACGGGATCTGGCAGAGTGGGGAGGAGTGGCGATTTGTTTTGCAGGACTATGGCAATTTGCTAGGCCTGGCTCCCAATGCAATAGCCTCGATGGGAGTTGGTAATGCTTCGATCGATCTGCCTCCATTCCAACCAATTTCCTCGGGCAGCATTATCGCCAGAGTTCCCGAGCCAGCAACTATCGCGTTGCTTTTCGTGAGTCTTGCCGGGATAGGCTTGCAACGAAACGCAATCCATCAACCTAAAAGGAGCATGCCATGAGAATACTAACTGGTTTACTCATATTCGGGATGGCAGTGTGCTTCACCGACACTGTGGTCTTTGCTCAGGGAACAGCGAGTGGACCAGCGACCTCGCATCCGGTACAGCCTGGGCCGATTGTTTTGGTAGGTGATCCCAACAATCCGCAGCCGATTGATCTCGATCCCAACGGTCCGCCTTGGTCCAAGGGGATCTTCGATCCGAATATCATCCTAGCCACCGGTGGGCCACTAGACATCGTTGAAACCATAGTGAACGTCGGAACGGAAGCCTGGGGCGATTGGCATGAAGAGATCCTCGCCCCACCCGCAGGTTTGCCACCTGCTATTTGGAACAGCGTGACCAGCATGGAGGTTAACGGCAATCCAATCACATTCAGCACGATGGGATTAGGCACTCAGGAATTGTGGTTAGACAACTTTTCTCAGCCAGTCTTGCCCGGCGATGTCCTGGTGATTCGCAAACAAGCGGAAGTGTTCCCGAACAGTGCAGGGGCTACCGGGACGCCTTTGATCAGGATGATTGAGTTCCCAACTCCGGTGCCAGAACCCACAACACTATTGCTGGGCCTAGTCGGGCTGGGCGTAATGATGACACGTGCGTCCCAACGAAGTTTGTGACACGCGATAAATAACACGTCAAATTTTCTAGTTTTCACGATTTTTTACGAGGAGATAGATCTGATGAGAGTTCAATTTTTACGCAGCTGTCTGGTAGTACTCGCTTGCGGTGCGATGGCCTCTGCGGCACTGGCCGTGCCAATTCCAGGGCTATTTAACACAGGAGTCGATAACTCGGGCGTGCCCCTACCCAATGGCGCGGTCGATCCGCATTGGGTCCTTACAACAGGCCCTACGGGCGTCCCCACCGCAATTGCCGGTAATCCAATTCCACCCAGTTGGGTACCCAATACAGCCACTTCGCGTTGGGTGACCCCACTCGCAGGCGGCACTTCGGGAACGGGGGCTGGTATCTACACCTATGACTTGACTTTTGATCTGACCGGGTTGGATCCCACTACGGCGACAATCAGCGGCGATTTTGCGGGAGATAACTCTACGAGCATGTTGCTCAATGGCGTATCGTTCGCAACGCACGCTGGCGGGGGCACGGCTTTCACTTCGTTCAACTCTTTTAGTACCAGCACGGGATTCTTAGCAGGTATCAACACACTGACGGTTCAGGTCAACAATTCCGGAGGTCCAAGTGGAGCTCATGTGAACCGACTGCGTGGAGACGCGCTACCTATCCCCGAACCGGGAAGTCTACTGCTGGCAGGATTGGGGTGTGTTGTAACGATTGCCTGCCGCAGAAAATTCGAAGCTTAATGTGCGAACTGATTTATTAATCAACAACGAATATCAATATTACATCTACTAAGGAGAAGATCTGATGACTTATCTAAAACTAAATCGATCGATGTTGAGCGTCTCCCTTATTTCTTTGTTAGCTTCTCAGGCCTATGCATTGCCGGCGAAAGTAGTGCATATAGAAACGCCGCAGTGTGATGTGCTTTCGATTCCCACCGATGTTCACGAAATAGGGCATTTCGCTGAGTTCCCAGCCAACGAGGCGCTCTCATCGGCCGACATTGGCTCTACTTTTCTCCCGGTGTGTCAGGCTACGGATGACCCTACTACTCCCGATGCAATTGTGGATATCAGAAACCTATCTGGGATTGCCTGGCAAGAAGTGTGGTATGTAGCCGACCAAGAGACCAACATCACGAACTTTGACGGTGAAGCGAACGATATTCTTTCTCCACCAGTCCAGGAAGCGTTTCGGATCGACTACATGATTTCCGATCCAGGCGGAAGCCATCACCCACTACTATCTGAGAGCATGACTCCCGATGGAATCTGGGAACCAGGTGAATCGTGGCAGTTTGTGCTGCAAGATTACACCAATACTCTTGGTCTGCCTGCCAGTGCGATTTCATCGATTGGCGTGGGCACTGCGTCTGGCACTCCTGCGACGGGCATCATCGATTCCTCGGGCAGTATCATTGCCATCGCAATACCAGAACCAGCCTCCGCGATGCTTGGCTTGTCGGCACTGATTGCCGGATTCCTACCACGTCGTCGACAGGCGTAACACGGAAGCCATCTTCTGTCTCTTTAAGCCAATTCAACAACGAGGAATCAACAATGAGAATCTTGGCCATTAAGAGTGCCTTTGGCGTACTCGTGGCAATGGTGGCTAGCGTCATCGGCAGCTTGCCGGCAGTCGGTGCGCTAGCCACATTTGACGGCCTGACCGAAGGCAGTCAGTCCACGAGTTTTATAGACGGTGGAATCACTTTCTACGATTCCCACGATTGGAATGGCTTTTCCACTGTGTTCGTAGTCGAACGAGCAGAAGCTACGCTCAGTGATCCTGCTTTCTCGCCCAACAATGTGTTGGGGCAGGGTGGTTATGTACCTGGTCCTGGCGCAGGCTTTCATGGACTTGGAACGTTCAGAATGACAACCGGTCTTGTGGAAAACTTTATCAATGTCGAGGCGTTTACATTTGGAAGTAGTCACATTGGGAACTCGCTGAACCTTGAGATTTTGCTCGGAGGAATCGTTGTGGGAACCACTTCGTCCACTGTGACTACCTCGACCATCACCCATCACAACCTTTCGATATCAGGCACCAGCTTCGATTCCGCGCGGATCTTTGGTTCGGGAAGCTTTCAAAACGGTACGGTCTTTTCGCGGTTTGATAACGCTCAGATCGGTCCTGTGCCGGAACCGGCTACCGCGGGGCTGCTTGTAATGGGTGTTGCCGGTGTGCTAGCGCACTGGCGGAGACGATAAACGTATTTCTAAACCTACAGAACTTAATTGCCATATACAGTTTTCAGACAAATAGGAACCACGAATGAATACCTTATTGAAGCAACTTCGCTCGACACCGAGACTTTTCCCTTTCCTTGCTATGTTGGCCGGAACGATGTTACTCAGCTCCACGGCAGACGCGGGCAAAATTACCATGATCAATTGGTTCTCGGGCGTCGGATCGGTTGCCGGAGAGTTTATCGGTCCGCTGGTGGATCCCAATAACGATAACGTGGTGGGAGATTCCCCAAACAGACTTCTAGTGACCCAAAAGGCCTATAACGCCATTGGTCCTGTCGATCTAGAGTTTATCGTTATGGATAGCGGTGGCACGACAGAGTACACCTTTGAAGAGGGCGTCTCCAATATGACGGGCATCCCCTGGAGTGCCTACCGTATGGAACTCGGTTTTGGGGTCGGTACCAGCTTTGTGCCATCTGCACCGGGCGACGGGCTTGATTTTGACGCACCCGATTTCGACTCACCCCCCGATTTCTCCGGCTCGGGTTACTTCACCACTGTCGCCTGGGGCGAAGACGAGATTGAGGCCTCGGGCGGAATTTTCCCGAACTTCGGCTTTCCCACACCGCTGTACGAGTTCAATATCGACGTTCCCGATGGAATCACAAGCTTCACGATTCGACAACAACCTATCGCAGTGCCGGAGCCAGCAGGCATCGTGCTTGCAATGTCGGGTCTTGCACTCCTGGTGCTTCGTCAGCGAACGCCATGGGTATTGAGTGTAAAGACTTCTTAATCGCAACTTGGAGAATTCGATGATTGCCTCTCGTAAATCTGTACGGCTTGTAGAGTGTCTGATCGTGACGGTAGCAGTGTGTCTGTTAGACAGTCAGGCGGAGGCTCAGACGTTTGTCAATAACTCGTTCGAGGAACAAATACCGGGCCAGTTTGTGAATGGGGGCGATGACAAGATGGTCGTTACCGCTGCCCCGGGTTGGACAATCAATGTGGGTAGTCCCGATTGGTTGTACGGCCCGGGTGTCTCCCTGTGGGATACCAACTGGGGTAACTACCTTCAGTTAGCGGGTGCGTTTATTCCAGCAACGGGTGTGGGTGGGCCGATACCGACGGGGGGTGCAAGTTTTTTCCTCCGCGAAGGAGTCGGACAGGCGGTTAGTGGTTTCACGCCAGGCGGGCTGTATCGTATCGACTTTCATCATACGAACGGATTTGGCGAAACGCCCTTAGTGCCGCCACCTAGCGGAGGTTGGGAATTGTTTGTCGATGGCACATCGGTAAAGCTCGCCCCAAGCACCAATGCGATTGGCAGTATCTTCCCTCTGCCACATACGACTGCCTGGCAGGCAAGCTCTCACGTATTTCAGGCAACTAGCGCGTCGCACCAATTTGATTTTGTCGCGTACCGGCAGGGTGGCCAAGGCGCGGCAAGCGCTCAGTGGTTGGACAGTGTCTCAATCACACGTGTGCCCGAGCCCCAGACACTTGCGATCTTGCTATTGAACGGAATTTTGGTTTGCTCTCGCAGGAGGAGGCTCCACTAAGATAGCAAGGCGAAGGTTGAGAAGCGCAGGCATCAATCCGTAGTGGGAGGACCCGACGGCAGGTCGTATTGAAAGTCTTTCCACTTCATCGCGCGACGGAAGGGCTCGATGCGGAGCATGACTTCGCCGTTTTGAAAAACGCGCACTGTGCCGTTCGACTCGCTGACCGCAATGGCGATCGCTGCAGTGGCCTTGCTGATGGCAGCCGCGGCCCAATGCCTGGCACCTAATCCCTTGCTCAACGTGAGCTCCTCGGCAGGTGCCGAGAGATATTGGCAGGAAGCAATCACGACTCCGTCCGCGGAAACGACAAATGCACCGTCGAGCTGAGCGATTTCTTTGAGTGCCTCGCGAACCTTTGGGTCCTGCATCCTTCGTTCTTCAGGCTTATAGCCTTTGACGGCATCGAAGCCTTGCGGGTAACACTGCTTGATGACTTTGCGGTGATCGCCCACCACGAACAGAGCGCCAACTGGCTTGCCTTCGCGTCCCTCGCGACCAATGTCGACTGCCAAGTCGACGGCCATTTTGAGTGTTTCCAGTGGTATCTTTGTTTCCAGTTGTCGAAGGTCGTGGACGGTGAGTCGTCCGAGGTGCTCGTCGAGCCGAATGACACTAATCGAATCAATAATGCCAATGTCAAAGCCGCTGTAGAGGGCCACGACACCGGCGCCAGGAGCAAGCAGGTCGTCGGCAACACTCTCCAGGAGCGATTGGGTGAGCCGCACATAGACGGGGCTCTCGGGAATGTTTAGCTCGACCGTGTCGAAACCAGCTTCCTCGGCACCTTCCAAGTGCTCCGCCTTGTCACTAGCCAAAATAACATTCGACTTACCTAGCGTTTCGCGGAGTCGATCCCAATTGTAGGACCCTTCAAGCAGAAACAGCAAGGCGTCGGTCTGCTCGCGCTTAGCCAGACGCTTGGCAAGATCGCAGAAGGCTTCGAGCTGTTCGGTAAATTTGATGGTTGGCGGCATGATGCTCCGAGTCGCGCCCAGCAGGCGATATAGGCCCGAAGTGGTGACAAAGAAGCAACGGGCACCCTGCAATTTAATGCAACACGGCCCGTCATTCAATCGCCAACTGGTAGATCGCTAGCGACGCGACCGATTTGATTGAGCCTGCCGCGAGTTCCTGGAAGGCGAACGCCGGCTGGATGACCGCGACTTCGAAGCGGTACGGCTCTTGCGTGAATTAGTCGTAGTAGGGCTGCTAGCCATAGGCAAAACGTCCGACTGATCGTGCGGAACGAACACCAGACGATCGTACAACAGCAGTGCGTGGATGGCGTGACCCAGCGGCCCAGCCTCCCAGTCTTTATTGCGGTTGTTGTACAAGATGTTCGTCAGGTAGTTGGTAGCGCGGGTAATCCGGGAGCTCTTCAGATCTCGCTCTTCCGAGGCATACAGAAGCCATTCCAGAATGTGTCCCGTAGTTTTCATCTTGCGATCGAGGCTGTCCTCGTTGCCAGGACCCCGGAACCATTCGGTGCTGAAGCTACCATCGCCGTTCTGGAGGCGGTAGGCATAGTTCTTGTGCTTGACAACATACCGTTTTGCCTGGACATAGGCTCCGTCGATCGGTTCTCCACGTGCCTCGCGAGTCTTGTAGGCCAACGTCAGACCGCTGAGTCGGTGCGTTCCACCACAAGCGGCATCGCGGAGAGACTGCCGGGCTTCTTCGCGGACAATCTTGGGAAAGTCCCATTGCATGCCTTGGTCGTTCATCCACTGGGCATCCGACGGTAAATAGTGCATCAATCCGAGTAGCTTAAAAGTAAGCTCGCTACGTGGGTAGCAAGTGCGTTTTTCCATCTCGATCAAGTCGGCCACGGTCAAATCGTGACCCTCGACTCGCATTGGATAATTGGCACTGACTTTCGACTGAGCCAGCATTGCCAAGAGCTGTCCACGGTGTCCTTGCAGAGCAGGGCCAACTCGAACGCGGAGCTCGTCCTCGTCGTTGATGTACATCAGAGTCCGTTTTTTGCACGGCTGATTGAAGCAGAGCCAACCGACGGCAGTGACGGGCTCGCCCTGCGGCCCGCCGCGAAGCACCTTGCTATGGACTTCGTAAGCGAGAATGCCATGCATAATTTCCCAGGGGCTACGATCCCGGGTGTTTAATGGTCGTTTGTAATAGTGGGCTAACACACGACGTAGTTTTGTACGGAGGTGCTGTTGCGAACGAGTGAGGGGGACTAACGGAGTCTCTGCGACAGTATCTTTCGGTTCGCCATCTTTCAGTGAACCTTCTACTAGCGATTCGGGTGCGGGAATGTCCTTTGCTGGTGGCTCTTGCGGACGTCGCCGGTCGTCGACCTGCCGTTCCGTCGGGTGCATAGTCTGCTTAGGGATCGAGCGAGGCTGATCGTCCCGGGATTGCGACCGAGAGCGGAAGAGGCGGATGGCGACGCGCGGATTGTCTGGAGTAGGTGCACTATCGGTCACCTCAATTTGCTTACCGGCGTCGGTTTCTAATTCCTCAGAGATGAGCCACTTATCAAACGGCGACTGCTCCTGGGAAGAAGTGCTGTTCGCTTTCCTGGAGGATGACTTCGCTCGTCTTGCCACCACTGCATTTTGCGAGGCTTTGGCTGCTTTTGCTTTTTGCAGTCCCTCAGCGCTCGAGCCGGTGGATGGTTTTCTCCAAATCTTCGTAGATGTCTTTGATTCTGGATTCTTTGTAGACGCAGAAGTGGGCTTTTGGGTTGATCGAATCGGCTTACGATCAGGGGTACTAGTCCGCGAGGGAGAGACCCAGCGCAGCTCGGTTCCTTTTTCTGAACTCGTAGCGGCATCGGTCACACCCGCCAATGAGAGTGAGAGCGCCAGCGCGCCTAGAAATATTCCGCTCAGTCCTGGCAACCATTGTTGCATGGAGACTCACCCCTTAAGCAGTAGTTTTTGCGATCTAGCTGCAGAACTAGCAGTCGGTGGGTCGTGACCCAACTGTCAGCGCGGTGATTCGCCTGGTCGTAAGAAGTACGAGAATGCCCCCCGTTCTTCCGTTCTCACCGCGGATATTGAATGCCCCCGCATGTTCTGTTCACAGGAGTTGATATCGGGTAGCTTTGCCCGAGAAATTCAGACGGAAAAATGCAAAAGATGACCGACCACGCCACGCGGGGGGGAAACGTGGCAGACTTTGCTAGCGGTGCGGTCTGCGTAGCGACTGACCTGATACTCTGGGAAGCTTATGCAAGAATCAGCGCAGAAAGTTTGCAGTCTCTGCTAGCTAGCATAGAAGTAATCAGCCCGGCGGTAGGGATTCCGAGCGGAAGGCTGACCGGCGGGCAGCGTATTAGAAGGGCGAAGCTTGCTGGATTCGCTCAGCCACCGAAACTTCCGGCTGCACTGACGCGCCACTCGCGACGTATTCTTGCCAAGCCGCGACGTCATTGCCGAGATCTTTGCCACTGGCACTCTTGAGTGCTTGCACCGCAGCGTATTGAATCGCTGGATCGCGGTCGTCGAGGGCAGCCCCTAATGCGGGTACCGTTGCTTGTCCGGGAATATTGGCAAGAGCATCGATTGCAGCCAGCCGGACATCGAGTTCCGAATCGGATTGCACAGCCTGTTGAAGGGGCCCGATTGTAGTAACCGAAGCTCGCTCACCCAATCGGAAGCAACATGTCAGACGAACATCGACGTCTTCGTCACTCAGCCCGGCGATGAGCATTTTCTCAGCCAGTGGGGCTGAAAACTCTGCCACCGTGTTCTGAATTTCTTGCCGCACCAGGGGATCGGGCTCAGTTTGGATTTGTCTGGCCAGGTTTTCGCAGATCTGTTGTTGTTCTGCGGAGTCAGCCTTGCTGGCGCGTGCGCCGATTTCGCTCACCGTAGCCATGCGCATGCGAGGCGTGATAATAGAGGTCCGCTCCTTGCCGCCGTAGGGAAAAATACTGCAGCCGCAGATGGCTCCCGCCAAAAGGCAAGTAAGTAATCCTCGAATCGAGATCAATGTGCGTATCGTCATGCTGACCCAGAATGAGTTGGGCTGGTACCGGGGCGGAGGAAAATATCAGAACCTTCGGGTCGGGGCTATGCCAAGTTTGTGCACATACAGGATTACAGTTCTGGTGCTAGCATCTTCGCAGCGGGCGTGGTGAAATAGAGGGAGACGTATAGGCCGACGGCGCTAGCTGCAAATCCGCCGAGGGACCGCAGGACGCAACAGATTTCACAGATACCCCCACCCGCCCGCTGGGCTCAGTCAGAGACTTCACCGTTTGCTAAAATCGACGCCCAACACTGCAATTCGAAAACTAGCATTTTTGGCGATTGCTTGCGTGCTTGTTTTGTGCCTACTTCTGGCCAGTGAGCGACTTCGTGGTCTTCTTTTAAATACGGCCTGGTTGGTGGGAGGCTGCTGGCTAGTCAGCCTTCCGTTGGGAACCTTGTTGGCGGTTGCCATTGCCAAGACAAGCTTGCCCGGGCGTCGGCTGATGGAGTGTCTGTTTGTTGCCATGCTATTTGTGCCGTTGTTTGTGCAGTCGGCTGCCTGGCAAGCGACAGCGGGGCAAAGTGGTTGGCTGATACCAGAAGGTCAAAACTGGCTAGTCGGCTGGACAGGTGCCATCTGGGTACACGGCATGGCGGCCGTTCCTTGGGTTGTTCTAATTGTTGGTGCCGCGTTGCGGAATATTCCTCGCGAGTGGGAAGAAGAGTCGCTCCAGGACGCCTCCGCCAGGCAAGTGCTGTGGAGTGTGAGCGTCCGACGCTCGTTGCCTGCGCTGGTGGCAGCTGCACTATGGATAGGTGTGATTTGTGCGGGCGAGATCACTGTAACAGACATTTTTCAAGTTCGCACTTTTGCCGAAGAAGTTTATACGACGGCCAGTTTGGGTTCGCTCCAAGTGGGCTCGATGCAAGAAATCGTAGCAAGTGATGCAATTCAGCCAATGGTCGGACTCGATCTGTGGTTGGGCACATGCTTTGTTCTTGCTCTCGTTGTGGCCGCGCTTCTTGCAATGAGTGCTTGGTTACCGGGGTTTGCACTTGTTACTCCAACGGAGAGTTCACGTTGGGTCGCGAAATCGCAACAGTGGGGTGCCAACATGATCGTTTGGTGCGTCTCCTTGATGGTACTTGTCACTCCTCTGTTAGGACTATTGGGTAAGGCGGGGATGCACGCCTATCGGGAGGACGGCCAAGTTCAGCGGGAGTGGTCTATTGCAAAAGCAGCAGAACTGATTGCAGTGAGTCCCTATGAGCATCGCCGCGAGTTGGCGTGGACAGTTGCGATTAGTGGGTTGGCGGCAGTTTTCGCCACCGCGGGGGGAGTGCTACTGGCTTGGCTGCTTCGGACACAAAAGATTCCAGTCTGGGCGACTGCTCTTGGACTGGCGATTTGCTTCGCACTCCCCGGCCCGCTCTTAGGCATTTTGACGATAAGTCTATTGAATCGACCAGAAGACTCCGCGCTGTCGTTTCTCACTTGGCTCTATGACCATACCATCTTCGCTCCAGTTGTTGTGCAAACACTGAGAGCTTTGCCGCTTGCAACGCTTGTGTTGGCCGCTCAATTGGCTTCCGTCCCGCAGTCTCTGCTTGACAGTGCCAAGAGCGAAGGAGCCTCGTGGTGGCACAGGCTACTACAGATCATCCTACCGATGCGATGGCACGCTGTTGTTGCCGCGCTATGCATGTCGGCTATTATTGGCGTGAGCGATTTAGCTGCGACGTTGTTGGTGTGCCCTCCGGGAGTGTCCACCATCGCAGTCCGTATCTTTGGGTTACTCCATTATGGTGCTGAGGATCGGGTATCGGCCTTTTGCCTCATGTTGACTTTGGCACTGGGAGCAGTGGCGATCTTTGCTTGGACGCTGATTTCCCGGGCACAACAAGATTGATGCAAAGCCTGGGGCAGATGTGCGCGAGAACCATTACGCGGCACCCACAATCGGCTAGAATAATACGAATTCCTTATTCGCCTATGAATAATGCTGATCGCGTCAGGCTCTCCTTCTTGATTTATGTCTAACCCCCAATCAACACCAGCATCGCTTGCACAAAAGGTCGACAAGATCTGTCGTAGTACGTTGCGGTCATTTTTTTGCCTGGCATTAGGCCTGGCCATCGTGACAACGGCGGGCTGCAAAGGGTGTACGTCCACAACTGACGAAGATCCCCCAGCCAAAGAGGAAGAGGAAAAGAAAAAGAAGAAGCTGGAGATTGAACTTAGTGCCCTAACGCCTTTGTTTGGTCAGGAGCTAGCCGAGGAGCAAGGGGCTGAGGCAACGCCGAAGTTGCTGGTGAAGCCGGGGCATTGGATGCCAACCGTTCAGCGGATGAGGGCCAATTATCAAGATTTTGTGCTGAACCACTCGACGATTCTTGTTGACGATAACCAGCAACCAGTTCGAATTCCGAAAACTCAGTTTACGTTTGAGATTTCGCGACCCGTCGTCTTAGCTAAAGGGCGAGAGAAGAATATTGCCGGCGAAGTATTTGTGCCCCAAGGATCTCAGGCAACGCGCCTGCTAGCGGAATTCACGAATCGAGACAGTGGACTCGGACAAATCAAGCAAGTTCCCAAATTGGTAAGGATGCCGTCGTATCAGTACTTTCTGCAGGTACTCGCCGCGGAGCCTTCCCGTTATGCTTTTCTAAAAGTAACCGACTCGGTTCTTAGCGAATGGGAAGAAGAATACGATGCTATTTCTGAGCCCCACTATCGAGTTGCCTTAACCGATGCGAAGCGAGAGTTGCCTCTGCCGCCAAGTGCTTTTCAGTGGACAGGCGTGGCAGTGCTGGTGTGGGATGAGGTCGATCCCACCAAACTCACCGACGATCAGCAGGCAGCGCTACTCGATTGGTTGCATTGGGGAGGTCGACTAATTATCAATGGTCCCGACTCCTTGGAAGTCTTGCGAGGCTCCTTTCTAGATGCGTCATTACCCGTCGATAGTGGAGGACCCCGTAGTATCACATCCGACGATTTGCGAAGTTGGTCAACCTACTGGGGAGAGCGGGAATCGGGGGAGATCATTCCGCCACTGGTGCCTGTGAAACCGTTCTCAGGGGTTGAACTTACTCCTCGAGAAAATGCGAGGGAACTAGCCGGAGGGGGTGGGCTGTTTTACGAGTGTAACGTGGGTCGAGGGAGTGTAGTCGTTTCGTCATTTCAATTAACGCAGCGCGACTTTATCAATTGGGGTGGCTTCGATAGCTTCCTCAACTCGGCTTTACTTGGACGACCACGTCGAGTGTTTAGCGAAGGTCCGTATGGCGGGATGCAGATTGATTGGCAAGATTATCCGGAGGAGCGACTCGATGCGCATTGGATAACGGGTGTCCGGATGTTTGCCCGTGATGCTGGTGCCAAAGCCAACATGGAAAGCTTGGAAGTGAAAGATGAAACTCCCTTTGGCTTATCGCAAACAACTCGTAGCTTAAAGGTGGATCGCGAAGGTGGTGTGGGGGCATGGAACACGTTTAGTCCTGTTGCCAATACGATGCGCAACTTGCTCTTGGATGCCGCCGGCGTGGAAATGCCCAAGGCCGGCTTCGTGCTGATGTGCGTGGGCGCTTATCTGGTGATTCTGGTGCCGTTAAACTGGATGGTGTTCCATGCCTTGGGACGAGTGGAATGGGCGTGGATTGCTGCTCCTGTGATTGCCATCGCAGGCACTTATGGCGTGGTGCGGATGGCCCAGCTGGACATTGGATTTGTCCGCGCTCAAACGGAAATCGCTCTTTTGGAATTGCAGGGCGAACATGACCGCGGGCTGCTGAGCCGATACACAGCCCTATACTCCTCCCTATCTACTACTTACGACGCCGAATACGAAATTGAGCAGTCGGTAGCGATTCCGCTGGCAGCGAGTGAGGAGCAACTCAATTCCGCAATTCGAGATCAAGAGTACGCAGTGGCGTTTGAGCGGCAGAAGAATCCAGCCTTACACGGGTTGGCCATCTCTTCGAATTCAACGCGTATGGTGCACAGCGAACAGATGATACCACTTGAGGGCTCGGTCAAGCTCGGTAAGTCGTCGCGTGGCGATTTGCAAGTTGAGAATCATTCGGGGATCGATTTGCACAATGTCGCTATTGTGAGACAGTACTTCCCCGATGATGGTGAGGCTGCGGCCTATCAGGCGACTTGGATTGGCAAATTTCGCAATGGGAGCTCAGAAGTATTGGGCCTGACCGGCTACGATTTCAAAGCAAATCCGATACCTTACAGGAAAGAGCGAAGCCAATCGCCGTTTGCCTCAATCGAACGGTTGAACGTCGATACGCTGCTGGGTCTTGCTTTTAGGTTCTCGGGAGCGGAAGATTCTCGCAATGCCCGACGGGAAGAATACCGGTTGGTGGGTCGCATAGACGGTTTGATGCCTGGAGTTGAAGTGACTCCCGCGGCATCGCAGGTTCAAGGGGCAACTATCGTAGTGGCCCACCTGCGTTTTGGCGACCTGCCTCGTGCTCATCCCGATGCCAATAGCCGTAAGGATGTAAAAATCACTAAGGCGACTTTATTCGACGACGACTTTTCCGATGAGACCCCGTAGAAACGTATCTTAGATAGATAGCCACTCCTGACATACATAGCCGATGATTGAAATTCAAAACTTTGGAAAACGCTACGGAGATTTCGTGGCAGTTGAGAACCTGAATCTTAAGATTCCGGCGGGGGAAATGTTCGGTTTTATCGGGCCCAATGGCGCGGGTAAGAGTACCACCATTCGTTTCTTGGCCACGCTACTAAAGGCCACGCATGGAGAGGGGAGAGTTAACGGACATAGCGTGACTCAAGATCCGATCAGCGTGCGGCGAAGTATCGGCTACATGCCCGATAACTTTGGCGTCTACGATGGAATGAAGGTGTGGGAGTTCCTCGACTTCTTCGCTGTCGCTTACCAAGTGCCTCGGGCACGTCGCAAGGAAGTGCTTTCCGATGTGTTGGAGCTGCTAGATTTGACGCATAAGCGCGACGATTTTGTGAACGGCTTGTCGCGCGGTATGAAACAGCGGTTGTGCCTAGCGAAAACGTTGGTCCACGACCCACCAGTGCTGATTCTCGACGAACCAGCCAGCGGGCTTGATCCGCGTGCGCGATTGGAAGTGAAAGCACTGCTTAAAGAACTCCGCAATATGGGCAAGACGATCTTGATTTCTAGCCATATTTTGACGGAGCTTGCCGATTGCTGTACGTCGATTGGCATTATCGAACGGGGACAACTCTTGTTGCATGGCCCGATCGACAAAGTCTATCGCAAGATTACCAGCAATCGTCAAATCGCGGTACGCTTTGCGGGCGATCCTAAGCAAGGGTTCAGCCTGGTGCGGAGCAACCCTGGTGTGACGAATGTCGACGAGAATTCCCGCGGTTGCATCGTAGAAATGAAAGGTTCGGATGCCGACGTGCAGCGCCTGCTGAATCAATTGGTGGCGGCCAACTGTGGATTGATCTCGTTTGCCGAGCGAGAACCGACCCTGGAAGACGTCTTCATGATGGTGACGAAGGGCCTTGTGACATAACACTTTGACGGTGGAGTCATTTTGTGACTCAGCCCAGCAATATAGGCACGTCGCTTTCGCCTTCGCGTTCTTCCCATTGTTTGCGGACTTCGCCCAAGCCGTAGACGCATAGGTCGAAGCGATTGCTGAGACGCTCGAGGATTTCGTCCGGAGCCGACTTCGTATCGGCGGGCAATCGACTTGCCAACAAGTAGTTGCGTTTGCCCTGGTCTTGGTAGTCGATCAGGCTATCTTTGCGACCTTCACGAAAGCGCTCGGCGATCTCGGGATAGACTCCGCTCCAAAACAAGGTATAGTCGCCGATATGGCGATGCACGCGTCGTCGTGCAGATCCCTGGCGTGCCTCGGCTTCGCTGAGCATATCGGAAACCTGTGATAGGCGTTCGCCCGTGGGCGTGCGAAGGCCATAGATGGCGTCAGTCCGCACAAAATCGGCAAGCATTTCCGAGAGATAATCTACTAAAGGTGGATCGGCAACACCAAGTCGCGAATTGAAGGTGTACTCTGTCATGCCGGCAAAAAACCGGAGTAGCAAATCGCTTTGAGGATCTTTCGCTTTCATAGGCGACCTCCTGTGTGGTGGTGGTCGCATCGCGCGAAGTCGGAAGTAGAAAAGCCAATGCGGTTCGCGCGACTCAACCTACTCAATTTTACTCTGCTATTTTCAAACAGGTCAAATTAAGTGCACCGATTATGCCCTAACACTAATTTTCGACGCAAGATTAGTCAGTTCGTGAGCAAAAAACGCCGCGACTAGACATTTTCGAGTGCTTCAACTAATGAGGACACGTAGTCCCCAACAGCGGAAAGAGAGGCCTGGCGGCTGGTGGATTCCGCTTCGGAGATGCGGCGAACAATGGCCGAGCCCACAATTAAACCATCTGCCACCGGTGCCAGCATCTTGACGTGATCTGGTTGGCTGATGCCAAAACCGATACACACCGGTAGCGGTGTTTGCTCGCGTAGCAATTCAACACGGTCTGTTAATCCGGGGGGCAGGGCAGTTCGTTCGCCGGTGATGCCTGCTACAGATACGTAGTAAATAAATCCGCTAGAGGTCTCGGCAATTCTCAATGCGCGGTCGTTGGGGGTCGTCGGCGTAATCAACTGAATCAGGCTTAGATCACGCGATTCACAAATCTTTGCCAGTAGTGAAGACTCCTCAGTGGGAAGGTCGGGCACAATCATTCCCGAGACGCCGCGCTTCACAAGTGCATCGGCATATTTCTCCGCACCGTGTCGATAGACGATGGCATAACTAACCATGGTGACTATGGGGGCGGCCAAATCGGGTGCTACTTGCCCGAGAGTTTCTAGAATCGCTTCCAGTTTTATTTTGTTGTTCAATGCGCGGGTGTAAGACGCTTGAATGACCGGGCCATCGGCAATGGGGTCGCTGTAAGGGATGCCGACCTCGCACATCGAGGCACCTCGCGCGACGAGTTCACGGAGCACTGCGGCTGTGAAGTCAACGTCGGGATCGCCTGCGGTCACGAAGGGCATCAGTGCTTTGCGCCCCTCGGCACGCAACTTAGTGAAGAGATCGTCGATTGCGGACATGTGGATCGTTTCAGCTAGTGAATGTCACCTAACCGAAATCCTCTCCTTTCAGCCTGGCAATCTCAGAAGCATCTTTATCCCCGCGTCCCGATAAGCAGACCACGACTCGTTTGTCGGAGGATAGATTGCTGGCCTGTTTCATGCCCTCGGCGAGAGCATGCGAAGATTCAAGCGCAGCCAGAATACCTTCCTGCTGGGCCAAGGTGTCGAAGGCGTGCATCGCATCGCCATCGGTACAGCTCGTATACTCGACGCGTTCTGACTGTTTCCAGTAACTATGCTCGGGGCCCACGCCGGGATAGTCGAGACCTGCGGACATCGAGTGGACATCGCAGGTCTGCCCGTCGTCATCTTGCATGACAAAGCTAAAACTACCGTGCAAGACACCAGGACTACCATAGGTAAGCGGCGACGCATGATCTCCCGGCTGATTGCCGCGACCACCAGCCTCAACTCCTACGAGGCTAACCCCGCTATGTTCCACAAACGGATAAAACATTCCCGCGGCATTACTGCCCCCACCGACGCACGCCACCACGACTTCGGGCAGTTTGCCAAGCTGGTTTTGCGACTGCTCGATTGTTTCGCGACCGATCACGGATTGGAAATCACGAACAATACGCGGAAAGGGATGGGGTCCTACCACAGATCCAAGAATGTAATGCGTGGAATCGACACTACCCATCCAGTCGCGCATCGCTTCGTTGATGGCATCGCGCAAAGTACGCGAACCGCTGGTGACTGGTCGGACTTCCGCACCCAGCAGCTTCATACTAAAAACGTTAGGAGCCTGACGGCGGATATCTTCTTCGCCCATGTAAACGATGCAATCAAGGCCAAAGTGGGCACAGGCGGTGGCGGTGGCCACACCGTGTTGGCCGGCACCCGTTTCGGCAATCACCCGCTGTTTGCCCATTCGCATCGTGAGTAGTGCCTGGCCGAGGGTGTTGTTGATCTTGTGGGCACCGGTGTGATTCAGATCTTCCCGTTTCAGCCAGATTTCCGCACCACCGCAATGCTCTGTTAGACGTTTCGCAAAGTAGAGTGGCGAGGGTCGCCCCACGTAGTTCTTCAGCAGGTCGTCCAGTTCCGCTTGAAAATCTTTGTCGCCGCGGGCCTCGTCATACTGCTGGGCCAGCAAATCGAGCGCATGTACCAGCGTTTCCGGTACGTATCGGCCACCGAAATCACCGAAGCGTCCCGCATCGTCGGGGACTTGGCTGCTCGCTGGTTTTGGTGCTGTCGACATAAAGGCTCCTGGTGTGAACTCTCAATTCTCCCCTCGGTGCTAACCACTGGTCAAGGGCAGGGAAGTATGATCGTTGAAGTTTGAAGGTTGAAGTGGGATACGACAAGTCAGATTAGGACTTCAAAGATCAAACTTCATCCTTCAAACTTTGTTCTATGCCTGAATTGCCAGAAGTTGAAACTATGCGCCGAGGGATCGCCGGTGCGGTGGGCAGCCAGATTGTGAACGTTTCCAAGCTGCGTTGTACTCGAAAGCCGATCGCTATTCGTCCCGGGATCGCTCAGTTCCGTCGTCGGGTGCAGGGGGCCACGATACGAGAACTGGGCCGCGCCGGGAAACGCGTTGTCATTTGGCTCAATTCCGACGATGCCATTGTCATCGAACCGCGAATGACCGGGCTTGTTTTGCTGGTGGATCCTCCTTCCAACGAACATCTCCGCTGGCGGCTAGAGCTAGATAGCGGCGAAGTGCCTGAGATCTACTATTGGGACCGCCGCGGGCTCGGCAATGTTCGCCTCTATTCCGAACAGGAATTTGAAATGGCATTTGGTCCGAACTCACTGGGTCCCGATGCACTGACAATCACGGCGGAAGATTTGCGCCAGAAGTTGGGCCGCTCTGCTCGGGAGATCAAACCCGCCCTACTCGATCAGCGGGCGGTCGCCGGCATTGGCAATCTTTATGCCTCCGAAATCTTGCATGTAGCCGGCATCCATCCTCAGCGGCGTTGCCGCGCGATGAGCAGCGATCAATGGGAAGCGGTGGCCGTCGCCACACGGGCCGTGCTCGCCGAAGCGATTCGCTACGAAGGCTCCACTCTAGGCGACGGCACCTATCGCAATGCTCTCAATCAACAAGGTAGCTACCAGAACGAGCATCGCGTTTACAACCGCGTCGATGAATCTTGTCCCCGTTGTGCGTCGGGCAAGATCAAGCGGATCGTACAGACGCAGCGTTCGACATTCTTTTGCCAGAAGTGTCAGACGCGCACGGGGGCGATCACGAGCTAGACTTTTTCGATCGAATCTCCCACGGCAATGGTCCCCGCTTGAACGATCGTCGCCATGCGGCCGCGCAAGCTATGCTTCGAGCCTAGATCACCATTGACGAATTCGCGGGCAGCTTTGCCGTAACGCTTTTGAAACTTACCGCAACCGGTGTGCGGCACCGCAGTGAGTTCGAGGATAACTTGGCTGCCGATATTCAGGCGACTACCAGCAGGCAGATTCTCCTCGCTTAGATCCAAGTCGAAAATCAAATTGTCCCCGGCTAGGGGCATGGCGGCGGAGTTCCCCGCAATCAACTCGAGAACGCGGTAATTCATCAAAGATACTTGCGATTGCGGATGCGGTGAGCCATCGGGCAGGTGTTCCCAGTGGTCTACCGACCAGCGGTCGCCGGCAATTCCCCCGGAGGGTGAGAGCTCCGCGCGTTCGAGAGTTTGCCGCTCGTTGGCTTTGGGTCGGACAACGATTATTTGGAGGACAGACTTCTCTTTGGGGCTGGCGAGCACATGCTCGGTGGCTGCATCCAATTCGTCTTGCGTCGCGTTCCGTTCTGCCGTTTCCATGAAAGACTCCTGGCTGTGATAGCTAATTTCTATCCTAGAGGCTTGCCACAGAGAACAGGTTCGCAGAAGAATCGAGGAAGCGTCAAGAGATAGTGCCGCGAGGGCAACCGTAGCCGCTTATTCCTGGCCGTGATCGATTGTCGCATCGTAACCGCTGGGGGAGGTACTCGAGGAGCTACCCTCGGGAAGTTGTCCCCGCTCGTGCTGACTCCACCAGATGTCGGCTTTATCCAGCGACCAATCCGAGGCTGCCGGGCACTGCGAAAGCATAGTGGCCAAGTCTCGCGAGGTCTGTGGCCTCTTCGAGCGATTTTTTTCCAAACAGTTGAGAATGGCCTGCTCTAATTCCGTCGGAACCGCAGTTCCCAAACGTTCCGACGGCGGCTGTGGTGGTTCGGAAATATGAAGCTGGCAAAGTTTTGAGAGCGTCTCGGCCTCAAACACAGGGTGGCCTGTCAGCAGATAGTAGCCAACGGCACCGACCGCATAGATATCGCTACAGGCGTCAACGGATCCAGGGAGTTGGATGGATTCGGGTGACATGTAAAGTGGCGTGCCCGCCATCGAATCAGTACCGGGATCGTTCGCTCCTATCTGTTCGCTGCGCGCTTTGACTAAACCGAAGTCGAGCACTTTTACCACATCGCCTTCGCCACCGCGGCGATTGATCATGATATTGGCCGGTTTGATATCGCGATGTACGAGTCCCGTGGAATGCGCCTCGTACAGCGACCCGCAAATCTGCTGTAAGATAAAGATAACGCGTCCCGCCGGTTGTGGGCCGTATTTGTCAATGAGTTGCTGTAGATCGATGCCGTCGAGGAATTCCATCGCATAATAGAAGATTCCTTCGGGCGTTCGGCCATAATCGTAGATGGCTACCGTGTTCGGGTGATTCAGATTGCTTGTGATTTGAACTTCGCGCTCGAATCTTGCAATTGAGATATCGTTCACTCGATCGGCATTCAGAAGTTTGATTGCCGTGGGCCTGCGGAGCATGGCATGTCGTCCCCGATAGACGACACCCATGGCGCCTTCACCGAGTTGCTCTTCCAATTTGTATTGCCCGAGTTGTTTGGCCTCGATGGCCGCCTCGCGAGCCTTCTCCTGGAGTCGAGCCACGCGAATTGTGAACATAAAGATAGCAAGCGAACTAGCAGCCAGTAGCGCCAGAAGCATCCAGAACGTTCGTTTCAGTATGATCAGAGGCCTGTAGGCCTCTTGGTGATCGATTTCCGTAGCGACGCCAAAGCCGTACTCCTCGAGCCATGTCCACGCGCCTGTGACCAACACGCCCCGATAATCGCGGTAACCATCCACGTCGGTGCCGTTCTGACCAGCAATGGCGGTTTCTGCCATTCTTGTGAGGGGAAGTTCGGAGCGGCGCACTTGTGGGCGAAACCCTTGGGTCATGTCTCCGCCTGGGTCACGTATCTGTAGCTTGAGAATCGAGCGGGCATTCTCTTCGTCTGGCAATATGCCAAGCAAAATCAGGTCGTCTGTAAATCGACTATTCGAGAGCATCAAGCCTTCTCGATTGAAAGCGAATGTTTCACCAGATTCGCCAATTTGGCCGAGCTGTAAGATTCTTGTGAATTCTCGCTCGGGTCGGATTTGCATGCCTAACGTTGCCACAACTTGCAAGTGTCGATCGAGCAATGGAGTGACAACGAACATCATTGGCACACCGGTACGCTTAATCCCGTCCAGATCTGTGTAAGGCAAAATGCCAGGAAAGGGTGGTGTTACCGTGGTATGTCCCTCGAAGACTCTAGTTGTGAGATCACGAAACTCGAAGGGGATTTTCAGCCCAACCGCATCGTCGCGATCTGAGGCGATCAAATCGACTTTGGTGCCGATAAAGTAGGAGACGTAATCGTGGGAGCTAAGAGCTGGTCGCAACTGTTGCGTGAGTTGAGCTGCGATCTCCTCTTTATGCCCTTCGTGATCGTGTGCTGGATCTTCTTCAAGCAAAGCCTGCACCAGTTCTCGGACGTCGCTATCGCTAGCCACACTCTTGGCATTGTTTTTGTGCGAGCTCAGCCAGGTGCGGAGCATAGCAACTTCTACATCGTTGAGCGTCTGCAGTTGCGAGCGTAGATTCTCCCGCATAGTACTTTCAATGGAATCGTGTACGCTCCAGCCCAGAAGCAGTAGCACGAGAACGGCAATGATTGGCCAGATCCAAAGGCGACGACTGAGGAACTCGCGTGTGCGAACGAAGTTCTTCGAAACACTTTGCGATGCCCAAGTCATGTGCGCAGCTGGCATGATCGACTTGGCCAAGGATTGGGCGAGATTTTTGCGTTTGGACATAATATTGGAAACAGGACATGCACTTTCTAAAACGCTTTCCAGTATAGTCAGCCTGCTCTAGCGTGGCGAAGTTTGAAAAGACTGGTTGAGATCGGCTGGTGAGGCGGCATCAGCCTGGGCATCGTTCTTTGTTCAGTCCTCTATTTCTCTAGGAAATCTCGCAATCTATTTGACTGATTCTCGATTCTTGTGCAGATAACTTACTATTTGCTGGTTTCGTTTGAACCCTTCGATCGAGATCGGTTATTCTGAGACCTGACCGCACGCTGACTAGGAGGTTATTGGAATGACTCGATACGATTCTGTTACCCGATGGGCCCTCATTCTGTGGTGTCTGAGTATTTTACTAGAGGCATCGGTTACAGAAGCGCAAACCTTCAGCGAACAGGGATCTACGATTCTTGGCGGCGTCAATTATGATTCGCGTAGTGCGTCGCTCGCAGACATCGATAACGACGGCGATCTGGATCTGATGTTCCAAGGAGGTGGTGACCCAAACGGCGCCAACGCCCGGCAGCTTTTTCGCAACAATATCATTGGCACTGGTTCGATGACTTACAGCAATATCTCTGGCATATTGCCTGAAGGTTTAGATCGATCGTGGAGTGCCGCGTGGGGCGACTACGACGGGGACGGCTTTGTCGATATGTTTGTCGGTCAGTCAAACACAAGCACCAATAAGGGGGACCTGGTAAAAAATAGCGGCGGCGCTAGCTTCGCCAATGTAAGCATAGCCACAGGTCTCGACGATCCTGGATTTCACCAAAACGTTGCCTGGAGTGATATCGATGGAGATCGCGATCTAGATTTAATCTTGGCGATGGAAGGTCCAGAAAGGCATGAGATCTACCTGCAAGGTTCTGGCGGAAGCTTTACCCCTGTGGGAGCCTTGGTCGGTTTTCAAGAAGATTTTGGAACCAAAGCATACGGCATGGCGATTGGTGATACCGATGGCGATGGCGACTTGGATATCTACATCTCGACGTGCAAGTTTGGAGGAGATATCCGCAATAACTTTTACGAAAACCAGTTGGCCGATACTGGCACGCTGAGTTTTATCGACATCGCGGATACCAATGGCACACAATACATGGACAACAGCTACGGTTCGGAGTTCTTGGACTTCGATGACGATGGCGATCTGGATCTGTTTATGGTCGGTGCCGATTCAGAGGCAAGCAAGATTTTTCGCAATGACGGTAATAACCAGTTTACGGATGTCGATGCGATTACGGGGCAAGCTTTGTTGTCTGACACGTCGGGTGATCTCAATGGCGGTCGGGCGGTTGACTACGACAACGATGGTGATCTCGATTTATTCTTCCATGATCACAAGCCGAATAACGGCAAAGATTTGGCTCGCAAACTGTACCGTAATGATGGCAACTGGCAGTTTACGGATGTAACTGTCGCCGAGGGGCTCAATGATACGAACAAAGGGAGCTACGATAGTGCCTGGGGGGACATCGATTTGGACGGCGATCAGGATTTGATCGCCACTACCAGCGACGACGATCCGAATACCCCCGAGCAAGTTTTCATTAGCGATGCCACGACCAACGGCAATCACTGGTTGTACGTGGAGCTTTCAGGACCAACGGATAACACAACAGGGATAGGTGCCTCGCTCTATGCCACCATCAACGAAGGCACACCGCAGGAGCGCACCATTCGACGCGAAGCAAACACCAACGCCGGCACATTCAACCAGAGCGATTTACCTGTTCACTTCGGATTGGGCGCCGCCACAGTCATTGACGAGTTGGAGATTCATTGGCCAGATGGGGCGGTCCAAACTCTACTCGACGTACCCATTGATCAATACTTGACGGTCAATACTCCGGGCGACTTTGATGGTGATCACGATGTGGATGCCGATGATCTAGCCCAATGGGAAGGAGATTACGGGTTGAATAGCGATAGCGATTCGAATCTAGATGGCCGGAGCGATGGCCTCGATTTTCTCGCTTGGCAGCAGCAATTGGGCAATGGTGTGGTGCCACTGACGGCAGTAGCCACTGCGGTGCCAGAACCGGCCGCGATGGTTTTAATGCTCGTCTCCACGCTGGCACTGATCGGCGGACGTTACCAACGATTTGAGCGATCTAGGCGAGTTGTCACTGATTGGTGAGCGATTGAAACGCACGGCTGCGGAAATCGCGCATTGCGTCGATCATTTCCAGCATCGTCTGATAACGATTGGCAGGATCTTTTTCCATGGCTTTCATCGCGATCGCAGCGAGAACCCGGGGGATGTTTCGCTTGGGTGTTCGCTCACTAGGTGGAATGGGAGCTTCATTGAGAATCATTTCGAAGGTTTCATTAATGCGATCGCCGCGTAGTGGTTCCTTCAAGGTAAGTATCTCGTAAAGTAGTACTCCCATACTGTAAACATCGGTGCGGGCATCGATGTCGTCGCCCCCGCCGCGAACTTGCTCGGGAGACATGTACAAAGGCGTGCCGGGACGTTGCCCCACGTCAGTTAAGTCTTCATGCTCTAGAATCGCCGCTTCTGAGACCTCGCCGTCTTGAGCCCAGACTTTAGCTACGCCCCAGTCGAGTAGGATCACTTCACCGAACGAGCCGACGAGCATGTTTTCAGGTTTAAGATCCCGATGGACCACCCCATGGGCGTGGGCATAGGCCAACGCGTTAGCAATCTGGATTAGCGCGCCCAACATACGATCGAGATTGTAGACGCGGCAGGCGTCGGCATCCCCAAGAATCTGTTTTTCCAGGAGATCGCGGAAGGTTTCGCCGACGACTTTTTTCATGGTGAAGTAGAGTCGGCCTTCCAAGTCCTGGCCAATTTCGTACACCGGCACAGTATTGGGATGTTGCAACTGCGCGGTTACGCGAGCTTCGCGTAGAAAGCGTGCACGTGGGTACTCTCTGTCTGCCAGGTGAGAGTGCAATGTCTTCATCACTACGCGACGCCCCAGATTGTTATCCGTACAGGTCCGCAATATCGCCGAGCCACCCTTGGCTAGTTCCTCGAACTCAGAGTAGCGCGAAAAACTATTGGAAAAGTACCGCGACAACTGACGATCAGTCTCCGCGGCGTTGATCTGAGGGGGGACCTCATCTCGTTGAGGTTGCACGTGTTCATCTGCCATTGGTAACTATCCTGGGCTGCCCTTGGTTCGGCGACTCATTCTTTAGAGATAAGTGTAATGCGCAACGTAGAATAGCCAAGGGTCTGCCTGAATGCACCCTCGTCAATCGTTGATGACCTCGAAAATCTGCTGACGGATATGCTCTAAGTGCTGCTCGTCGGTAATCTTCTGCAAATCACGATTGGTCACGTAAAAGACATCGACGACTTGGTCGAGAAAAGTGCCGATTTTTGCGTGCTGAATAATTAATTCCAGATCGTGGACTCTCCGAGCTAATTCGAAGAGCAACCCAGAGCGATCGAAGGTAAAGACTTCGACGACCGTACAGCTTTCTGAGGCCCGATTGTCTACTCTCACCTTGTTGGATAGCTGAGTTAGTCGCTTCGATTCTTCAGATTGCTGCAGGCCCCATTGTCGTTGGAACTTAGGAGGGTCTTTAGCGTCGACGGCAGTTACTAGCGATTGGCAAACTCTTTCGATGCGATCTGGAGGAGTCTTGATGGGATCTATCTGATCGGTAGTTTCGTAGTGCAGCAACAGCAGGCCATCGTCAAGGACATTGGTGTCTGCAGAAAGAATCTGCATAGACGCCGCCGAAAGCGCACCGGCCATGCTTGAAAAAACTCCGCGGCCGCTGCCGCGATCAACTCCGGCAGTGAACAGCAGAGGCTTGTTCTCTTGCTGGGGCTCGCACCAAACGTCGACATCTCCCTCGGAGAGTTTGTTCAATCGGGCGAGAGCCTCGGCCATGCTGCTTGCTTTGCGGCGTGCCAGGTAGCTATCCGGTAGTTGTTGGATTTGACGCTCGAACCATTCGTCTTGCTGTTGCTTGGGAGTCAGCAAATCGCGGATGTCGCTTCGCCGTAGCTCGAGTTGGGTTTCCGTCCAAGAGTCTCCTTCCTGTTGGATATGTTTGACTGATCGATGATAGACATCGGCTAGGACATCGATTTTCCAATCATTAAGCACACCCGGACCAACGGCAGCAAGATCAGCACAGGTCATTACAAAAAGCATGCGTAGGCGATCGACGCTCCCGATCTCGGCGGCAAAACGTTTGATGAGTTGGGTATCGCTCGTGTCGCGTCGGAAAGCCAAATGCGACATCACTAGGTGTTTATGAACTAAGAATGCAATGTCCGACGCGGCCCGTTCGTCAAGTTTGAGCAGCGACGTAGTTTCTTCGGCAATGCGTTTTCCGACTTCGCTGTGATCCTCTTCAAAGCCCTTGCCCAAATCGTGTAGAAGTAAAGCCAAGTGTAGAGTACGTTTGTCCGGAATTTCCCGATAAGCTTCGCCCAGGACGTCTTTGCGGTCGGCAAAGCTGGTTGCTTTACGAACAGAACGAATGCAATGCTCGTCGACCGTAAACTTGTGGTACTGATTGAACTGCAGTAGGCAACGTGCGTGACGCATTGGCGGTACAAGTTTTTCCAGATATCCCAACTCGTGGAGTACACGGAGTACATCTCCTATGTATTCGTGTTTTCCGAGGAGATTCCAGAACTGGCGTTGGACCTCGGCATCGTCGACGTCAGGGAATTCGGGAGCACGTAGCAGCAATGCCGACCAAGTGGCATGATCGATATCTTTGTTCTGCTGCCTGGAGAGTTCGACCAAGCGTAGGACTTCGCCCATGTCTTGCTTGATTTTGGCTAGGCCGCTTTTCGTTGCCGATATATTCTGCAGTCCGATGCGGTAGTCGCCTTCCACCGTCTTAGAAAGCATAGGGTCCAGCACCCGTGAGACTCGTGAGGCGACTTGCAAACTAGCATCACGTCGTCGTACGAGTTGCCAGAGATGATTGGTATGCCGGAAGTAGTCTCGCATGAACCGCTCGACAGGCAGCATGCCTTTGCCGCCTCGATACCCAAATTTCTCAGCAATTTCTAGCTGCTTAGCGCGATTGAGCAGATCGTGAGAAGTCCCGGAATTGAAATGAAGTTCGTTTCTTAGTCGCAATAAAAACTGGCGAGTGTTGATCAGCCGACGATGGTCAAATTTCGATATGGCTCCGAGTAGTTGGAGCCGATCAGGGTCGGAGACACCACGTTCCGCGAAACCGAGCCAGCGTAGCAGGTTCAAATCGCGTAGACCTCCACGAGATCGCTTTACATGTGGTTCTAGCAAGTAGACCGTGGTGCCATATTCGTCGCGCTCCGCAGTTCGCGCGTCCAAGATTGAGCGGATCACTGGTTGTCTATTTCGCTCGATCATTTTTTGGAAACTGCTGCGGAAGTCATCGTAAAGCTCCTTGCTGCCAATGAGCAGTCGCGAATCGATCATCGACGTACAAATCACAGCATCTTCTTTGGCCAACTGGGTTGCCTCGCTCGTTGTGCGAACGCTGTGTCCCAGTTGCAGTCCGATATCGAATATGCCTTGAGTCAAGGGTCGAAACGTGGTTGAGATCTCCTCGGGGCTACGTGCATTGTGGAGAATCATCAGATCGACATCGGAAAAGGGCGAACATTGCCGACGGGCATAGGACCCCAAGCCAACGATGGCAACCTGACTCCGCAAATGTTCAATGGCCTCTGAATCAGAGTGACCCACGAGTGACGCATCAAACAGCGAGACCACAATCGCATCGACTACCGAGGCGAGCCTTGCCGATACCTGGGTGCTGGGCAGCCCCTTGTCGTGAAGTTCGCGTATTGCGTCGCGCTGTGTGCCGAGGCTTTCGCGGAGGGACGAGATGTTTATGGTACGAGATTTATCCGACACGCAGGTGCCTTTCTCTCGTGGAGGAGGGATGCAGAGGGAGGGGCGGCAACGAATAGCACAAGGGGAAGAACAACGGACTTGTGCCAGTGTCCCTCTGGAGTGCTACTAATATTGTGTGCCACTGGCAGTGCCAGCGGAAGGCTCGGACTTGGGCACGAAAAAATGAAGCGGTATTTACGGAGCCAGCCAAGCGGAATTTCTAAAGCGCTTCGTCGCCGGTTTCCGAAGTACGAATACGGATGGTATCGGTGAGATCGGAAACGAAAATCTTGCCATCGCCAATTTGCCCCGTCTGTGCGGTTTTGATCACAGCATCGATCACCGCCTGGGCGTTTTCTTCTGCCACAGCGACTTCAATTTTCACCTTCGGCACAAAATCGACGGCGTACTCTGTTCCACGGTAGGTCTCGGTATGACCCTTCTGCCTACCGAAGCCGCGAACTTCGGTAATGGTCATGCCAGCCACACCAGCTTCGCTCAGAGCATTTTTCACATCTTCCAGTTTAAAATGGCGAATTATTGCTTCGATTTTTTTCATGATAGGACTCTCATTATTCTAATTAGTTTAGCTAGCCGGCTCTTCACCAAGTGGGACTACCGAGGACAAAGTTACCCCGGCTTTCACTCAGTACCAATCTCATCTAGCGACTCTTTAGGCGAAAATGTAACCCTCTTCGCCATGTTCACTTAGATCTAGCCCCTTCACTTCATCCGTGGGAGTGACCCTCAGCCCAACAGCCAAGTCGACAACTTTCAGTATGATAAAAGTTGCCACAATGCTAAAGACCCAGGTCACCGCGACGGCAGCCAATTGGCCCGGCATAATGCTGCCTCCTTCGATCATTCCTAGCTTTTCAGTACCTGCAATATTCCAGCAGGCTCGGGTGGCAAATACACCTGTGAGCACAGCCCCAAGCGTTCCGCCCACGCCGTGAACACCAAAGGCGTCGAGAGAATCGTCGTAGCGAAAGTGCCCCTTCAGCGACCCACAGGCCAGTGCACAAACGATTCCTGCCACAAAACCCATGATCAGAGCAGGCATAGGATTCACAAAACCAGCTGCCGGGGTAATGCAGACCAGTCCTGCCACAGCACCAGAGGCAGCGCCCAACACGCTAGGCTTGCCTGTGGTAAGCCATTCGTAAGCGACCCAACCGAGTACTCCCGCTGCAGCTGAGAAATGAGTGACGGCGAAGGCGCTGGAAGTGAGGTGATCGGAGAGCAACTCGCTCCCTGCGTTGAAACCAAACCAGCCAACCCACAGCATCGCGGCACCCAGCACGGTATAGGTAAGATTATGCGGACGCGTGTCGGCAGTACCATAACCCTCGCGCTTCCCAATCAGAATCGCGCACAGCAAAGCTGAGACTCCCGAACTGATATGCACCACGGTGCCGCCGGCAAAGTCTAATGCTCCATTGAGAATTGCATGATCCGATCCGAAGGCCAGAATTCCTCCGCCCCACACCCAATGGCAGAGCGGGCAATAGACTAGCGTCCCCCAGAGAATACTGAAAAGCACCATAGCGCTGAACTTCATGCGCTCGGCGAATGCACCACAAATGAGTGCGGGAGTAATGATAAAGAACATGCCCTGAAACAGCATGTGGGTGTAGCGGGGAATCTGATGGTAGCCATCAACTTCATACATAGGGGTATCGGGTTCCTCGGTCTCTTCATTCCATTCCCGTTGCACACCTTCCATCATCACGTAGTCGGCATTTCCGATATATGGCCCATCGCCGCCGAAGGAGAGACTATACCCATACAACGCCCACAGAACGGTCATCATTCCCATGAGAAATAGGCACTGCATCATGACGCCCAGCACATTCTTTCTACGGACCAATCCTCCGTAAAACATGGCTAGGCCCGGGGCAGTCATGAACAACACGAGTGCGCAACTCGTCAGCATCCAGGCATTATGCCCCGCCAAGAGGGCGGCATCGGCCTTTTCGTTGACGGTTGCTATATCAGGTGTTTTTTGGGCAATAGCTTGCTGAGCCTGCCCGAAACTTGCCAAGAGAAATAGTAGGACTAGCGCATATCGATAGAATCCGCCCATCGTTCCCTCCAAAAAAACAGCTTCGATTATTTAGAAAGTGTCCCCGGCAGGTCGCCCAAGCCGCCTACTTGAGGTCACTGTTTTCAGTGGTGATTAGAATTCTCACCCAAGTGCCAGCAGTAGCATAGTCGTTGGCCCGGCATCGAGTAAAGTCCTCGCCAAGAAGCCCCTGTCAGGCCTAGTATTTCAGCGGTTTCCTGGGGCCGTTTTCCTAGTTGTCGTCGGGTTTACTCCAGACGACGTCTGCAACGTTCGCCTCGTGATTGACGGCCCGGGCCAAGACAAACAATAAATCGCTCACCCGATTGATGTATTTTAGCACGGTCGGGCGAATTTCAGTCGACTGGGCGAGCTTCGCAATTTCTCTCTCAGCACGTCGGCACACGCAGCGGGCGAAATGCAATCGGGCGGCGCCTAAAGAGCCGCCTGGGAGTATGAATGATTTCAGCGGTGCGAGGTCTTCTTCCAATGCGTCAATCCAATGTTCGAGGCCTTTGACCACTTCGTCCCCTAACAAGACAATTCCCGGGGAATCTGGGTTGGGCGAGGCGAGTTCCGAACCGAGTGCAAACATCTGATGCTGTAGTGCCTCGATAATCTCAGCAGTTCTCTCCGAGAGTTCACCTGCTCGGGCAATACCCAGCACAGAATTTAGCTCGTCAATCGTCCCGTAAGCGCAGAGCCGGAGATCGCATTTCGAGACTCGGTCTCCGCCAAAAAGTCCCGTCGTGCCATCATCGCCGGTCTCGGTGTAAATTTTCATCTATCGCGGTCAATTCTTTAGGGAATGCTGTCTTAATCGAGGGTCCAAGATACAGAATTTCTATGCCTCTGGGCAGTTGTTAGTTGTTTGAGGGTCTGTATCGCTCTCGTAAATTCTCGTTGGTGAGGCACTAGGTCCGGGCGTTTGTAATCTTCGGTTGTGCCGGTTATCCGGAATTGTCCACATCAGTCGCGAGATTCGCGGCAATCGTTGGGGATCATTCGCATTCTTAATGTTCCCTATCGTGTGGTTATCGGGAGCAGGAGGCATCGTGAGGAATTTTCACGCCGCAAAACTAATGAGATTGTAGGCTTAAGCATGCTAACGGGCTAGAATCTATAGTCGGCAAAGTTTCGCCATTTTGCCGAGATGCCCACTGGCGGAGATTCCGCCCTGAGTAGTTGTCTTGAAAATCAAATAGCCGAGCACCCAACCTAAGTAGTATCTGGAGAGATATGAGTATGTCGCGTTTCTTTGCCTGTTTGATTCTAACGCTGGCACTCGCGGTTGTTTGCTGGCCTGCGCTGGCAGCTGAATCGTTGTTTGTTGTCAAAACGATCAAGCCCGCTCCGTCGCAAAATCGTTCACACCCTCACGCTGAAGAAGATGAGGCGGAAGAAGCCGAGGAAGAATCGAGTACAGCATCGGACCCAGGGTCAAAGGCGAACGTCTCAGAGAAATCTGCAAAGAAGAAAGACGACGCAACCTCCGAAAACCAAGAGGAGGAAGAGTCTAAGGGCGAAGATTCAGAAGCAGATAACGACAAGAAAGAGGACTCCGAGTCGAAAAAGCCGAAACCACACGAGGTGAAACAGCAGAAACTTGAAATCGATGCTGAGTTAAAAGGTGTTTTCGTAGCGACCGATTCGGAGGAAATTATCCTTCGACCGGAGGTATGGTCCGACTTCAAGGTAATCGAAGCAGTGGAGCACGGCGCAACCGTGAAAAAGGGCGATGTGCTTGTAAAATTCGACGAAGAAAAGATTGAAAAAGATCTCGCCGTCGAGTCGATCGACCAAAGGCTAAGCGAGCTAGCGCTGATGCAGTTGGAGGAAGAATATCCGCGCGAGCAGCGACTACGGGAAATTGCCTATGAGCAAGCAAAATTATCGCATGAGCAATTGAAGGAAGACTTCGACTATTACCGGGAAACCGATCGCCCATTTATGGTGGAGATCGCCGAGTACCGCTACAACTCTGCGAAAGAGGACCTTGCCTCGCAAGAAGAAGAACTGGCTCAGCTCGAAAAAATGTACGCAGCGGACGATCTAACCGAAGAGACTGAGGAGATTGTCTTGCGAAGACAGCGATTTCAGGTGGCTACGGCAAAGCTCTCTTTGGAACTGCAAGAAGCGAATCGCGATTATACGCTTGAGGTGACTCTGCCTCGATACGATGATACCTATGCAAAGCGGATTGAGCAGTCTGAGCTAAAGCTCGAGCAAGCAAAGACTGCCAAGGAAAAAGGTACGATCCGAGCGAAGTTTGAACTAGAAAAGAAGCGCAACGCCCGAGCCAAGAGCATCGAACGGCACGCAAAGCTCGTGAGTGATCGATCCTTAATGGTTATTAAGGCACCAACCGATGGTGTGGTGTATTACGGCCGTTCGGTAAAAGGGAAATGGACAGAGGTAACAACACTCTCCAATAAGCTTAAGCCTTTTGGCAAAGTGTCAGCCAACACTGTTTTGATGACCGTTGTCAGTCAGCGTCCGCTTGAAGTGGAATCAAGAATCGCTGAAAAAGATCTACCCGATTTTAAAGTCGGTTTGCCTGCCAAAGTCATGCCTGCGGCTGATGAGGATATATCCCTTCCAGGAAAAATTGCCAAAGTGCTATCGGTGCCTGATGCGGCTGGAAAGTATATGGTCAGTATCGATTTAGATCTGGATAATGCACCAGAGTGGCTCGTGGCGGGGATGACCTGCGAAGCGAACGTGACGGTGTATGACAACGAATCGGCTATCGTTATTCCTAGTAGCTATGTGCAGACCGATGAAGATGACGACAAGCAAAAGTACGTAATACTCCTTGGTGACAACGAAAAGCCGACTCGTAAAGACGTGAAGCTGGGTCGCAAAAAAGACAAGAAGGTTGAGGTCCTCAGTGGTTTGAGTGCGGGGGACAAGATTGTCAAGGAAAAGGAAGAAGACAAGTCCAAGGAAGACTAGTGATTTCATATTTGGCAACTACGATTGAGCAACCTGCGAGGCCCATGCAAAGGCGAAGCGCTAGAGCTTGGGTAGTGCTGCTGGCGGGTGTATGTGTGGCTTTATCTTTGCCGGCTGTAGTTCAGCGGGCGGTTTCGCAGGAAGTTGGAGCTGACGGAGCCAATTCAGAGTCGGCTGAACTTCGCTACCCATTGTCGGTGGAAGGTCCCCAGCCGGCTGACATTGAGCCCCCCACAGCGGAAGTCATTCTAAGTTCTGTTACGCGTGGCATCGATTATCTCTTAGATTCTCAGACTGATGCTGGTTACTGGGGGCGCTCGGCAAATCCTAAGTATTTTCGTATCTGGGCTCCGGTACCTGGTTCCCACTATGCATTCCGCACCGCCACTACTGCATTGTGCCTCGATTCGCTTATCGAAGTGAGTAAGCATTGCGAAGGAAAACGGCTCAGCCAAGTTGAGCAGGCCATCGATCTTGGGCAGGAGTGGCTGCTTGAGGAAGGCGGAAAACTCCGCCGGAGTGAGCCCGATGCCTACGACGACTACTTTGGCTACCCACTATACAACGTTTGGGGACATGCCTTCGCGATCCACGCACTCAAGTCGCTTCACGAAAGGGCCGCTGATGAAGCGGGTCTCAAGCAGCGTCTTTTGGATAGCATCAACTATCACGTCGATCGGCTCCAGCGTGATGAATTGCTCGATGGCGGCTGGGGCTACTACGATCACGACAACATGCAAACCCCACGATTAGCACGGTTCCAACGTCCGACGGGCAGCTCATCTAGCTTTACGACTGCTACGGTGCTAATTGCTCTCAAAGATGCGGAGGCGTTGGGAATTGAGTTTCCTCAGAAACAGATTAATCGGGCGATGGCTTCCCTACGTCGTCAGCGATATCCCGACTTTTCTTACGCCTACGGTGAATACTTGAGCCTCCGGCCTCGGTACAGTATCAACCGACCGGCGGGAAGCTTGGGTCGCTCGCAGGTTTGCAACTTAGCTATGCGACTCTACGGAGATGAAGACGTCACGCTTGAAGTTCTCCGCACTTGGCTTAATCGGTTGATCGCCAGAAATGGGTGGCTCAGCATGAGTCGCAAACGGCACATCCCTGGTGAATCACCGCACTTTGGCGATTTCGGTGTGGCAGGCTATTTTTACTACTACGGTCACTACTACGCAGCCAAGTGCATCCAGCAATTGCCTGAGAGCGAGCGTGCCCACTTCGAAGGTCATCTCGCCGCTTTGTTGCTTCCGAAGCAAGAAAAGGATGGCAGCTGGTGGGATTACATGCTGTACGGTTACCACCAGCAATACGGTACTGCTATGGCTCTTTACACTCTGTCGCAAGCTCTCCCCGAGCCGATTGCCGAATAGGGACAGCTTGGATTTGGTGTTTCCAGCGCGCTCGACGCCCTGTCGTTGCCCAAATGCATCATTCTTGACGTGCGATTTCAGCAAATCTAGATGCGTTTAGCCCGGTTCTCTCCCCGAGTCCGATTGTGCGGGTTTTATTGCTCTAGGTCTCTCTAAAGCCCTCCGCTCGGGCTGCTTCGTAAGGGATTCCCTCTCACGATAACCTACTATTCCAATAGCGGGGCCGGTAACGGTCTATCCGCTAGTTCACTCCCCAACGGCACGATGGCCCGAAGTCATCAAACGAAACTACCGTCGATACTGACTCGGCGATAGTTCACAACAAATAGAATTGATCCAGCCACGAGTTTGCCGATGGGATTCTTAAAGAACTTCTTCACCTACGTTTTCCACGAGGAAAATCAGAATCAGTCGACCAGCAGCTTTGAGAAGCTGAACTCGGACGAACTGGAAGCGCATCTGGGAGTTAGCCGATACGGAGATTTCGTGTTGACCGATGCAGTACGGCCGTCGTTCAACCTTGACGTCGTCCCCTCGGCAGGTTTCCGTCACGATGTCTATCGGGATGAGCAGACCCGCCAAGATGTTCCCGTTCTCATGGCTTCGGCCTCCCGGGACGAAGTGTTCGAGACCTTCATGAGTTTGCTCGAACCTCTGGGACCAGTAGTGGACGTCGTGCTGGAGACGAGCCATAGCTACAACGACAAAGGTCATCAGGACCTCTATCGCGAACACATCGACATGCCCATCCTGCAGAGCATCCTGTGGGACTTCGAAGACATGTTAGTCAATGACGGTTGTACCGGAATTGCCGTTTTGAATCCACAAATTCCACAAGAAGTTCAATTCGACGAGCACAAACTCCTTGTCGTGTATGGCAAAGATCTGAAAGACTATGAGCTGGCGATGATTGATGCGAATCTCAATTGTCGCGAAGACATGAAGTTCATCACCGAAGCCGAGCACGTGCATTCCACGAATGACGAGTACATATCTCGCTTTGAAGAATTGAAAATGCGACTGGGCATAGATAATCCATCGTTCTGAATCTCCTGATTCAGACACAACAGCCACTTTGGCCGCGGCTTTGCAACCGCCAGGCCGGTCACCTGCAAGGGGGGCCGGCCTGTTGCTTTTGGTGTTTCTTACCAAAGCTTCTCTCTATTTTGCCTGCACAATACGGCCTGCGTATAATGCGGGTGCCTGCTTGGAATCTTTTATTTATGGAGAGTGCAATGTTTCGCTTAATCGTTGGTGCCTGGGTCTTGGCTGCTACCATGAGCTTGGAAATGCCCCAAGCTGAAGCCCGAGTCATTAGCCGAGGGAATCCATACAGCTCTGGCAACATCCATGGGGTGAACTATCGCTCGATGCGCTGGGAACGCCAGCAGGGCAATCGGGGATCTGTTTTCGGCCGTAGCTATCGCCGAGGCTTGTTCCGTCGCCGTTAGGCAAACGGGGCCAATGCTAGCAGGCGTGAATTGCCCTTGTTGCCTGCCACTTGTTCCGCGACGATTCGCCGCTTGATTGGCGAAATCTGCGAGGCTCAAGGTGCGCATGCAGCTCTGGAAAATTTGTTGGTTCCCGATTGGTTTGGTGACTGCCCTAGGTTGCCAGCCAATTCAGACGGCGCCTATCGCAAACCAGCAAGCGGTGATGCTTGGGCAACAACCAACTTTTGTGGCTCCTTCGGGCCAACCTCCACTTTTCGCGCCTCCCCAAAACTCTCAAGGTGTCTTGCCGGTATCTCCACCGGTTTCGGGGAACGCCATGATCCTGCCGCCTCAGGTGACCACGCCTGCGCAAGTCGCTGTGGCTAACCCCATTTTCGTGCCTGTGAGCAACCAAGATTGGACTTGGGAGCAAATAGTTGATGTCGTAGACGACTATTTTCGCATCGAACGAGAGAGTCGCGTACAGACCGTGGGTAATGTTATTACTGAGGGACGGATCGACACATTTCCGCAAATTGGCGCAACGCTTCCAGAAATCCATCGGCCAGATTCCGTCGGACGCTACAACCGATGGGAGAGCACATTCCAAACGATTCGTCGTCGCGGTTTGGTGCGGGTGATTCCCGAGCAAAGCGGCTACTTGATCGATCTGACTGTGTACAAAGAGCTGGAAGATTTACCGCATCCAGAAAACTCAACAGCGGGTACGGCCATCTTCCGCAACGACAATTCACTTACTAGTAGCGTGACCGAACGAGTCAGCCGGACGAAGCTCTCAGAATACTGGATTCCCTTGGGCCGAGATCAAGCATGCGAACAGGCAATGCTGAGTGAGATCCAGGCGCGTTTGACGGGCGGTGCCGCAAATGGCGTCATTCTAAGATAATTCGCTTGGATCAAGCGATCAGCTGGGCAGGGATTCGCCGCGCGTGTGGGTACCGAGACTCGGAACGCCTAATTGGGTTGGCGTAACTTGTGAAGGCTGCGAAGCCTGTTCCTGATAGACGGGCAACCGAATTGTAAAGGCGGTGCCTTTGCCCACTGTGCTTTCGACCCGCAAACGTCCACGGTGGGCGTCGACAATATCTTTGCAAGTGGAGAGCCCAACGCCTGTGCCGCCTTTGCCACTTTCGTCGGGGCCACTCTTCGTGCTGTAGAATCGATCAAAAATACGCGGCAGTTTTTCGCGTGGAATCCCGCTGCCACTGTCGCGTATCGTCAAGTCCACCAGGTTCTCGTTGGGATCATGCGCGAGGCGAACCACAATCTCGCCTCCGTCGGGCATGGCTTGTCGAGAGTTGGTCATCAAGTTGAGCAGTACTTGTTGAATTTGATTCCCGATGGCCCGTACCTCGGGGACTTCGGCAAACTCGCATCGTACTGCCACTTTGTATTTCATCATTTCTCGCTCCAGAAGCACGAGCGATTCATTGATGATGGTCGGCAGATCGGTGGGGGCAAACTCTTGCTTGCGATTGCGAGCCATCCCTAACACGCTGTTGGTGATTTTCTCAGCCCGCTCTGCCGCGGATAGGATTTTTTGCAGGGCTTTGTCGCGACTCTCATTATCCTTGTTGCGAAGACCGAGCTTGGCGTAGTTGAGAATCATCATCAGCATATTGTTGAACTCGTGGGTGGTGGTGCCCACCAATTCGCCTAACGCGGCCAGTCGCTGCGCCTCGACAAGTTGTTGCTGGAGCAGTTCAACCTGCTGTTCGAGGGAGAGTTCTCCGCCTTCCATCGCCAAATCCCTTCAGTCGAGCTTTGCGACGCGTTGCGTCGCGGGTAGTGAAGTGCTATCACTTTTTGTTGAAGTCGGTCGCCTTAGTTTGCCCTGTCGGACTAGCTGCCCGATTTTCGCTAAAGCGCATGCGCAATCCCTAGCATGCAACCCGTTATTTATCTCTATCGACGGATTCACCTGGGCGACTCTAACTTGGAACCCTATAATCCGCCCGCTTTTTTTGTTAGCGCCCTGCGCTAAGGCCTGATTGCAGTGTCGAATACTCATATCTCAGGCTAGTAGAAGTAAAAAACGAATAGGGAAAGCACCCATGCATACTGCACAATTACTAGCTCAAGCACTCGATGCGGCTAAGAAGCTTGGTTACGAAGTCCGGGAAGATGCCCTAGAAGGTGCGGGCGGAGGGCATTGCTTGATTCGGGGCAAACGCTGTCTGATGATCGACATGACACAGTCCTACCGCGAACAGTTGGCGGATGTGGTCGATGCGCTCAAAGATGCTCCGGACATTGGCTCGCTCAAGCTACACCCAGCCCTGGCAGACCGGGTTCACCCACATCAGAAAGCGGCATAATCGCATCGTATCAGAACGGATGACGATTACCAAAGGATATTAGAGATGGGAACCGCCAGACTGTTAGTCTTGTTCGCACTGGCTGTGAGCTGTTCGGGATGCTCAATGTCGGATGCAGTTTTTAATCTCTTTGGTGACAACTACTCCGGCGGTGGAACGACGCGACTCGAAAAGAAGGCGCACTACGAAAGCCAGCTTGAGCATTATTAGTGCGAAGTATAGATCCGCTTCTGGTTGATATAATCAGCCACGTCAGGAGGCACCATTTCTTGCCAGTCACCTCGGCTGGCAATCAGGCTACGGATTTCCGAGCTACTGATCGCAACAGCAGGCATCTCAACCTGAGCACTGCGAATCTCAGCCAAGCGTTCGGACGAAACGATACTTTCGAGCACAGCGAAGTCAGGCTCAGTGAGTTCAGCACGTCGAACGACCAACGGCGTTGCCAATTCGCAGATTCTCGCTGGCTCGTGCCACAGTGGAAAATCGGCCAGGGAATCCGCTCCCATCAAGAAAAAAAGCTCGGCTCCGGGTTGCTCCTTCTTGATTGCGGCGAGAGTAATCGAAGTGTAGCTGACGCCGCCTCGTTGAATTTCGATTTGCGAAATGCTGTAGCGACTGCTACCCGAGAGCGCTAGTTGGAGCATGGCCAAACGGTCTTCGTCAGCGGCTCGCGGGCCAGTTGGTTTTAGTGGCTGATGGGCGGTCGGGACAAACCAGAGTTTGTCTAAACGGGCTTGTTCGGCGCAGCAATCCGCCAGGGCCAGATGGCCATTGTGGATGGGATCGAAGCTTCCGCCAAATATGCCAAGTCGCATAGGGTGGGCCAGAGGTTTGGGGGCCGGGGTTCAGCAAGGCAATTTAACAATCGCCTCACTCTGGTCTTCTCATATTACCTCTGCGGAATAGACCTGACTACTCAGTCGGATATACTGCGTTCCCTGACCTCTATCCCCCGACTCTAAATCATGTCCCAACGCCAACTATTCGACACCGAGCCTGAAGCCTGGGAGGTGGCTGCGCGCGAGCAGCGGCTAGTGGCTACCGTGGTTTTGGGCGAAGGAGCACCGGGCGAATACGACTATTTGGTGCCGGGGCAATTCTCCGATGAGTCGCTTTCTGATCGGCTGGTGGAAGTGGGGCGGCGGTTGAAGGTTCCGTTTGGTCGATCAAATCGCACCGTCGTTGCCTATTGCGTAGAATTGGAAACGAAGGGCGTTGAACCAGGGCGATTGAAAGAAGTTGCGGCTGTAATCGATGGCAGCTCGCTGCTGTCGTCGGCAATGCTGCAACTCACACGCTGGATGGCCGACTATTACCTGTGTCCTTGGGGGCAAGTCTTGCAGGCGGTAGTCCCTGCCGGAGTGCGAAAGCTCGCTGGAACACGACAGGTCACCTTGCTGCAAGTTCCCCCCGACGTTGCGGAGAATCTTTCGCAGCAAAAGCTCTCGTCCAAGCAACAGCGTAAAGCGCTCGAAACCCTTGCATCCAGTCATCGTCCGCTGACGCAGAATCAACTTGCGGAGCTTGCCGGATGTACGGTTGGACCCATTAAGCAACTACTCAAAAAGGGGCTGATTGAGAGTTTCGTGAAGCGCATCGACAGTGGCGCCTTGGACGATTTAGTGGTGGACCGGCAGCCGCCTCTTGAGCTCAACCCCGATCAGCAACGGTCCCTCGATCAAATACTGGAAGCCCTGGAGCAGGCAGAACCGCGTGGCATGGTATTGCACGGAGTAACTGGGAGCGGCAAGACCGAAGTATATCTGCAAGCCATCGAGAAAGTGGTAAGCTTTGGCCGCCAGGCAATTGTACTCGTGCCGGAGATAAGTCTGACTCCGCAGACAGTGAGGCGATTTCGAGAACGGTTTGATTCCGTGGCCGTGCTGCATAGCCATCAGTCGGACGTCGAGCGGCATCGCCACTGGCAGCGGATTGCTCGCGGCGAAGTACAGGTGGTGATTGGTGCAAGAAGTGCTGTGTTTTCGCCCACTCCACATCTGGGTTTGATCGTGATCGATGAGGAACATGAATCGTCATTCAAGCAAGACTCAGCTCCGCGCTATCATGCACGAGATGTCGCCTGGCAGCGGGCCTTGGCCGAGCGGATTCCACTGGTGTTGGGAAGCGCGACACCTTCTCTGGAAGCCTGGCAGCGCACGATTGATGGTGAGTTCACACGGATGTCGTTGCCGAAGCGTGTGCTTGATCGACCGCTGCCCGATGTGGCGACAATCGATTTGCGCGATCCTGGTCAGAGCCGGGGAGGGCGGGGCGGAATTTCTCGTCCGTTGCATCAGGCTATGGTGGCGGCACTAAGGGAAGAGGGCCAGGTGATACTGTTGCTAAACCGACGTGGCTTCTCTACGCATATTCAATGCCCTGCGTGTGGTTTTGTATTGAACTGTCCCGCGTGTGATATTTCATTGACGTTCCATCGGCAAAAGAATAAAGCGTTGTGCCACTATTGTGATTATGAAGAATTGCCGCCAACAGATTGTCCCGACTGCAAGTCCCACGCAATTCGTTATGGCGGATTGGGAACGCAAAAGTTGGAGGACGAGGTTCGCGCTCGATTTCCCAAGTCGGTGTGTGCTCGCATGGATACCGACAGCATGCGGACCGCAGGTAGCCACGAACAGGTGCTCGGGAAATTCCGCGCTGGCGAGATTGATATACTGCTAGGCACTCAGATGATTGCCAAGGGACTGGACTTTCCGAACGTCACGTTGGTAGGCGTGATCAATGCCGATACGGCGTTGCACTTACCGGATTTTCGAGCGGGGGAAAGGACCTTTCAGCTTGTGGCCCAGGTGGCTGGCCGCACGGGACGTGGAGCCAAGGGGGGCCGGGTGCTTGTGCAGACCCTGAACCCAGACCATGCCGCAATTATTGCGGCCGTCCGTCACGACTATCTCAGGTTTGCCGAGGGGGAACTTAAAAGTCGCGTCACGCATCAGTATCCACCATGTGGGGCGATGGTCAGAATTGTCATGCGGGGTCCCCAGGAAGAGCAGACTAGCGATCTGGCCGACGGCTTGGCAAATCGGCTTAAAGCGTTGGCTCAGGAGACTGAAGGCGTGCGAGTCTTGGGTGCGGCTCCAGCAGCGATTCCCAAATTGCGAGGGAACTTTCGCTTTCAAATCCAACTGCAAGCAATCGCCAGCGAACCGCTTCGGCAGATAGCTGCTGCGGCCACATTAGGTCTCAAACTTCCCAAAGATTTTCATTGTTCCGTGGACGTGGATCCCTGGGATATGCTATGAGCGGAGAGTATAGGGTGAAGAGCGAGAGGCCCGAGACGCATAGGCTAGGTTCTCTCGTGGTCTTGGACCTTCTTACGGCGCTGCCCTAGAATAGGTGTAGTACTTCGACTCTCTGCCCCCTATATCCTCACCCCCGCCCCTCCCGAAATGAGCTATCGAGGCATCAAACGAGCGCTCGGCGAAACCAACCTAGAGCGTAAATGCCGTTGGTTGTTCGGAGCTTGTTTGCTGCCGTTGATCATGGGCAGTTTTTGGTTCTATGGCTGGAAGACTGATCAAATTGTTTACGAACGCAACCGATTTATTGGTGAAGCACTGGCCAATGCTGCATTGATTGAGGCGCATCTCAAGAAGCAGGAAGAGTCGGCAGCCATTCAGCGGGTCGACGAAATCATTGCCGCCAACCTGCGCCGCAAGCAATACACCTGGGAAGCTCTTCATCCAAAGAATGAGCAGGACATCGGAAAGCCGACCGATATTTATGAGTGGGAGTTGATGGACCGTTGGGTCGCCATGGGAGAAGAGTTGAAAAGCCGCGAGCTGATTGAAGAAATCGATCCGCAGTGGGATCAGCGTGAGATCAAAAAGCCAAGCATGAGAGACGACGATACGCTCAACGACGAAGAGCGATTGGTTTATCAATACTACGAACCCGTATTTGCTGCCGAAATTTGCATTTTCTGCCATAGTTCGGTTCCAGCCCCTGTGGCGAAGCCGAATCTTAAGCCGGGTGATTTAATGGCGGTGATGCGTGTGGAGTTCGACGCCCAGGAGATTCAAGAAGCTAAGGCGGAGAATACCGCATGGCTCTTAGTGGCGGCTATCGCAACGGTCTTTCTAGCGATGCTAGTGCTCTATATGGTCGTACGGTACATCATCGTCAAGCCGCTCCGTCACCTACGGGACGTCAGCGATCTGGTTCGACGGGGCGATGTCGAGCAGCGAGCTGCGCTCAAAACTGGGGACGAGTTTGAAGACTTGGGTGCGGCGTTCAATCGCATGTTGCGGCAATTGCTCCGCCAGCAAGACGAACTCCGCGAAGTGAACGGAGAACTAGACGAAAAGATCGACGAGATGGCCCAGGCCAATATGCGGCTATTCGAAATGAATCAGCTCAAAAGCGATTTCCTAGCCACAGTTAGCCATGAACTACGGACACCGCTCAATAGCATTATCGGATTTAGCGATCTCTTGAGTTCGGCTGACAAAATGGAGGATACCCAAAAGCGTTATGCCGGTAACATCCAACGTTCGGGTCGTCAGCTACTGGAGATGATCAACGACATTCTCGATTTAGCAAAAATCGAAAGTGGCAAAATGGACCTCAAGCTTAGCGATTTTCACATTGGTAGCGTTGTCTCAGCGCAATGCGATATGGCGCGGCCGCTAAGCGAGAAAAAGAACCTCGACCTGGTTTGCGAGTCAACACCCGGTTTGCCGATCATGACTCAGGATAAAGGAAAAATTGAACAGATCCTTAATAATCTGCTTTCCAATGCGATTAAATTCACCCCCGAAGGTGGCCGCATTAGTGTGAAAGCGCACCGCGATCGCCGGGGAGATTTGCGACTTAGCGTGGCTGACACCGGAGTGGGTATCAACGAATCGGAGCAGGTGCTGGTGTTCGAAAAATTTCGACAGGGCACTACCGTTCTGGCTGGCGGCAATGCCATGACGCGAGAGTATTCTGGCACAGGCCTAGGGCTTTCGATAGTTCGCGAATTGTGTCGTCTGTTGGGTGGCGATATTACGCTAGAAAGCGAATTAGGCAAAGGTAGTGAATTCACAGTGCTCCTGCCCTGGGCATTGACCGAGCAACCGAAAATTGAATCACCTTTAGCCGATGAGCTTGACCAACTCGCCAAGCATCGACCGGAAATGCCCTCGATTGCCGCCAACACCGATGATTAATCAACACGGATGAATAGAGAGATTTATGGAACAACTTCCCGAAGTGCACTTGTATACCGATGGTGGCTGTAGCGGCAATCCTGGGCCTGGTGGTTGGGCTTTCTTGTTGCGGCACCCGGCCTCGGGTAAAGAGGTCGAGCAATCAGGTGGCGAACGCGATACCACAAACAACCGCATGGAACTAACTGCCGTGATTGAAGGATTGGCGGCGCTCAAAAAATCGTCGCATGTGGAACTCTTTACCGATAGCGTGTATGTCGGCAAAGGGATGAGCGAGTGGATGAGTAAGTGGAAGGCCAACGGCTGGAAACGCAAGGATGGCAAACGCATGGTGCCTGTAAAGAACGAAGATCTATGGCGCCGGCTTGACGAATTGCTGGCTACGCACCAAGTACTCTATACCCGAGTCGCCGGTCATAGCGGCCATGCGGAGAACGATCGCGTCGACGAACTAGCTGTCGCTGCGTATCAGCAGTTTCTGTAGCGACCGATTCTCTCGCTTGCGTGTTGCCAGTAGAATACGGCCATGGCCACCGACGCGAAAATTCTGCTGAATACTCCCGTGGACGAGATTCGTGCCGTGGATCGTGGGAAGGCAGAACTTCTCACGAAGATGGGAATTCGCTCTGCTGCCGATCTGTTGTTTCACTTTCCGCGCGACTATCTCGATTTGACCAACGAGTGCTCGATTGCCGAGCTTGACGAGGGTGAGTTGCAAACCGTGCGTGGCATCGTAACGGAAATTGAGTCCACTTCCCGAGGGTTTGGCAAAAGTCGAGTGGCAGTCCTGATCCACGACTGCACAGGCCACCTCCGCGCTACCTGGTTCAATCAACCGTTCATGCGTGGCAAGTTCGACGAAGGCCAGACGGTGCTATTTACAGCCAAACCCAAAATGCGGGGGATGATGTGGGAAATGTCGCACCCTCAGGTAACGTATCTGGATCAGGAGGATTCCGGCGATGGCGTCACGGGCATGTTGCCGGTGTATTCGCTGACCGAAGGGGTTACGCAATACCACATGCGTCGCATGGTAGGTGGGACTGTCGATGAATTTGCAGACGTCCCAGAGGAAGTGTTTCCGCCTAAGCTACTCGATCAATATCATCTGCTGCCGTTGGCCGCAGCGATTCGCACGATTCACCGACCTGAAAACCAAGCAGCCCTAGCCGAGGCCCGCAGGCGTTTTATTTTCCAAGAACTGTTTGTCCTGCAACTCGCATTGTCAGTGCGTCGCGATCAACAACAGTCGGTGCGAGCACCGGAGCTTCCGACAACGACAAAAATCGATGCGCGCATCCGTCGGTTGCTACCTTTTGATCTGACCGCAGCCCAGGAAGCCGCTCTTGCCGAGGCGACGGCTGATATGGCCCTCGATCGACCCATGAATCGGTTGTTGCAGGGCGATGTGGGTAGTGGCAAGACTGTCGTAGCCCTTTATGCCATGCTGGTGGCAGTGGCGCACGGCAAGCAGGCGGCGCTTATGGCACCTACAGAAATTCTAGCCCGGCAACATGCTGAGACTCTGGCCGATTGGCTCACGGCGAGTCGCGTAAACTTTGCCGTGCTAGCCGGCGGTACCAGTAAGAGCGAGCGGCAAGCACTATTGGAACGCATCGAGACTGGTGATCTCGATTTGGTGATAGGAACGCATGCGATCATTCAAGAAGACGTTCGTTTCAAAGACTTAGGTTTGGTGGTGATTGACGAACAGCACAAGTTTGGCGTAAAGCAGCGTGCTGCTCTACGGCAAACGGATCATTCACCTCATTACCTGGTAATGACTGCCACGCCGATTCCGCGCACAGTGACGATGACTTTATTTGGCGATTTGGACGTCTCCACTCTGAGCGAGTTGCCCGAAGGCAGGCAGCCAGTGAGCACCTATCTGGTGGAACCCGACAAACAAGAACGTTGGTGGGGATTTGTACGCGACCGACTCCGCGAGGGTCGACAAGCTTTTGTGGTTGCCCCTCTAGTGGATGAATCGGAAACAATCTCTGCGCCAAGTGTAGCGGAAGCATTCGAGCAACTTACCAATGGCCAGCTCGAAGCGTTTCGTGTCGGGCTAGTGCATGGACGGATGTCGGCAGCTGAAAAGCAAGATGCGATGGAACTGTTCCGCGAAGGAGATACGCAAGTGTTGGTGAGCACATCCGTAATTGAAGTCGGCGTTGATGTCCCCAATGCGACTGTCATTACGGTTGCCGGTGCAGAGCGATTTGGGCTCGCCCAGTTGCACCAATTTCGCGGCCGGGTGGGTCGCGGCAAGCATCCAGGTTTTTGTGGCGTACTTTTGAATGAGGAAAGCGCCCAAGGAAACGAACGTTTGGAGGCTTTTGCCTCTTCTACGGATGGATTCGAACTCGCAGAACTCGACTTCCAACTCCGCGGGCCGGGCGACTTGTTTGGTACCCAGCAGCATGGTCTCCCGCCGCTACGTATTGCCGACTTGAATCGCGATCGTGAATTACTGGAAGAAGCTCGTCGCGAAGCGCAGCTATTGATCGCCGCCGATCCAGGTCTGAAACATGCCGACCATGCGCGACTCCGTCGACAGATGTTTACTCGCTATGGCAAGGCGTTGGACATTAGCGACGTGGGGTAGATGTGGGATGAAACGCAGAGTTCGCGGGGGGCACGAGGGCCGCAGAGTTAAAAATAAGCCTTGTTCTGCAGATAATAAGATAACGCATTGAACAATTCTTTAACGCTGCTGAATCTTATGGGTGAAAGAGAATCGCTTGGACTACTGATAGGCATGGTAGCGCTTGCTTTCTTTCACTACCTGCTACACTCCTATTTTTTCTTCGTTTCGTTGTTGGGAGTTGTATGCTTTCTTGCCCACTTAATTCATACCGTGATCCATAAGTCGCCCAAATACGCTGGTAGAGCCGTCACGTACATAATTTTTTTCTGTTGGGGATTCTGCCGACCTTAGCCACTTGCTACGTGAGAATCTCCAATAATAGTTGAGATTCTTCTCCGTGGCCCTCATTCCCTCAGCGAACTCTGCGTTGAAAAACTACTCCCCGGAAAGCTGCTTCGCCCGGTCGACCATCTGCAAAAACTCGGCCCGGTAACCGTGCTGGTCACGCTCGCTCGCTTCCTGGGCGATTTCTTTCACTGCGGCGAAAGACGTGTTGCCTTTATGCTCAGAATCTCGCAACAGCATGCCAAAGCTGGCCACTGCCGAGGCAAACTGGTAATCGGGCGTCGCCTCGGTGAACGAATTGCCTTGGTCGGTAACAGGAAACTCTTGTTTGGTGCTGACATCGGCATCCGGCTGTTTGTAGCGAATACGAAGAGTTAGAAGTTCTTCTGAAACTTCTGCCTCGGAAGGCTTATCGGTGGCCTTCACATACTTCGAAGCATCGACCGGTGGCACGTCCACCGACTTGCCGGCTGGCACAATTTCGTAAAGGGCTGTGACCGTATGTCCGGCACCAATTTCGCCGGCATCTTTCTTGTCGTCGTTGAAATCTTCCGTTCGCAGCATACGATTTTCATAACCAAGCAGCCGATAGCCGGCAACCTGATAGGGATTGAAATCGATTTGGATCTTCACGTCCTTGGCGATGGTCACCAGCGTGCCGGCCATCTCCTCGACCAGCACCTTGCGGGCCTCGGTCAAATTATCGACATAGTGGTAGTTGCCGTTGCCCTTGCCGCTGATCCGCTCCATCATCGAATCGTTGAGGTTGCCGCGACCAAAGCCGAGCACAGTGAGGAACACGCCGGTATCCTTAGCGTTATCCTCGGCCATGCGTTCGAGGTCACTGGTGCTGGTAACGCCGACGTTGAAGTCGCCATCGGTGCAGAGAATCACGCGGTTCACGCCACCTTCAATGTGGTTCTCAACGGCCGTCTTGTAAGCCAGCTCGATACCCGCTCCGCCCGCCGTAGAGCCACCGGCCCGCAATTTGTTGAGTGCGGAAAGGATTTGCTGCTGCTTGTCGCCGCGAGTACTCTCGAGGGCTAAGCCCTCGCTGGAAGCGTAGACTACGATCGCTACTTTGTCGTTCTCGCCCAACTCACGAGTGATTAGCTTCATGCCCTCTACGAGGAGCGGCAGTTTGGTTGGCTCGTTCATCGAACCAGAAACATCGATCAAGAATACTAGATTCGACTGCGGACGCTTACCGCGTTCGATTTCCTTGCCCTTAATACCAATACGCACCAACCGATGTTCGGCATTCCAGGGGCAACCAGCAACTTCCACGTGCGAAGCAAACGGCACATCGCCAGTGGGACCGCTGTAATCGTAATCGAAATAGTTCACCAACTCTTCTATTCGCACCGCGTCGGGCGGTGGCAACTGACCCGACTGCATGAGAAACCGCCGAACATTGGCATACGAGGCCGTGTCGACGTCGATAGAAAACGTGCTGAAGTTTTCTTCGGAAGTCTTGGTCTGCACAAAGGGATTCTCATAGATGCGGGCATACTGATCGCCGGAAGTGCCAGGCCCACTGCCTTGCTGTGCTTCATAGCGACGCTTTGTGCGGCGGAGATCATCGATCTCTTCTGAGAGAATGGCAATGCGTTCGCGATTTTCCTCAGAATCTTGATAACCAAAGCGGCGATTCATCCGAGCGAGTTGTTGATATTCAACAATTTTTCGACCGAGGTGCGCGTTGATTCTGCCGCTAGCGGATTCAGAAGGCATGGAAGAATCGCTCCTAGAAGAAGTTTCCTTTTCCAATTTCCTAGTTAATTCCGCTAGTTGCTCGATTTCCGAGTTGATGATGGCTAACTTTGCAGAAGTCTGACCAGATTTGTCTAACTCAGTTAGTTTGCTCTTGTATTGTTTCCCAAGCTCGACAATTTCATTATTGATTGACTGCTTCCGCAACATGTATTCCATCATGGTGGATTGAAGCATGTCGTTTGGAGATCCCTTGAAGCGGTTACGTAATTCCGACTCTTTTGCGACACGAAATTCCTGAGTTTGTTGATCCAAACCAGCAATCTGTTCTTGAAGGCGTTTTGCTTCGGGTGAATTGCTTTTGTTTTTAAGTTTGACTTCCAATGTTTTTAGCTGCTGGCTATAGGCAAGCCGTTCTGCTTGCAAACTTTGAAATTGTGGATCACCCTCGATTTGGTTTTTCACAGCAGCCTCTATAGCCGTCGGACTAGATGCTGCCTGCGCTGCAGCAGATTGTGACACTTCAAGTTCCACAAGCTCTTGTTTTTTGGAGAGGATTTTTTGTTGAAGGTCTCGATAGGGTTTGGCCAAAGCAGAAAGCACAGCACTTTCAGAAGCTTCATCCGCTGAGTCGAGCTCCTTGGAGTATTCTAGATATTGGTCATGCTTTGCTTCCAATTCAGACTTCAGATCGGCAAGAACTTCGTTCTCGTCGCTTTCACTTGAGGACTCTTTAGGCAGGGGAGCGGCCGACCTGCCTTTGTAATAAAAGTTTTGATGGAGATTCCAAGTTCGGCCACGTTCCGATGCAACCGCACCGCCGCGAAGTTGCCCGCTAGTTCGACCACCAGTACCCCCTCGATCGATGCGAAATCGTTCACCACCGGAGCTTTCCGCGGATTGAGGCGGCACTTCGAGATAGCGCACAATGGGAGATTCATCGTAATCGCGTTTTTTTGCATCGGTCGAAGCACTCCCTATAGAAAGATTGCCGTTCTCGTCCTTTGAAGCAATAACTCTCCGTCTAGACGCCTGCCCTTGATCAACGTCCGCCTGGGTAGGCTGGCTAGCTTCTTTGCCTGAAGAGGAGGGTCGTCCGAATAACTCAAGAGAACCTTCCTGCACAGTTTGCTGGTCTACTATCGCATCAGTGTTACCCAAGGCGCCAAACTCTTCGGCTTGTTCGCCGTCACTCACTATGTGAGGAATGTTCATCTCTTTCAATTCATCTTCATTCTTCGCTTCGACGGCAGGAAGTGCCGCCTCGCGATCTCGGTTCGATTCCTTGAGACTCTTTTCCCTATGGGACAACCGCTCTAGGTTCTTCTGGGCGAGAGAGCCAGAATCGGAACGCTTTAGGGAAGACTCAGACGATTCCGCATTCGCCTTGATCTTGGTATCAGAAGGACTTAGAGCAAGTCGTGTTTGAGCACGACTATGGATGAACATGAGCATACCCACGGCCACTAGCAGGCTGGCTGCTGCGGCAAACATGACCCAATGCTTACGCCGGGAAATCTTTCCGTGCTGAAGATCGTTCATCGCCTGTGCTCCTAGCTCGAGAGAAGCGACCGATGTACGGCTCGAAGCGGCAAGAATCTCGTCGGAAAGGTCTGGGGGCGATTGCCCTCCCAGGGACTCTTCCAAAGCAAGGTTGACCAGACGATCTTCCCAATCAGACTTTGATTCTGGCTCGTTCATGGCGAATCAGTCACGCTCTCTCGTGTGATACGACGTTCGATGCATTGACGCAAAATTTCACGGGTACGCCGGAGCAACGTTTTTACGCCGTCGGGTTTCATGTCTAAGCTCTTGGCGATTTCGGCTCGGCCACGACGGTCGCGATAAAACTGATTGACGACATCCCGAGCGCGTCCGTCGAGGTTTTCCAAACAATCGCCGAGCGCCTCGAGGTAGCCGTTCGTGCCGTGGGGTTCGATACGTTCGGCCCACACGGTTTCGGCGGCTTCCATCTCGACAGTATTCACCTCGCGTCCTTGCCGACGTCTCGCCATCAGTAGTTGATTGCGGGCGACGGTGCGTAGGTAGCCTGCCGTCTGCGCCGGCGATCGTTGTTCGAACTTTGATCGCCCGACCGCTAGAAAGGTCTCCTGCGTGAGGTCGTCCGCGTCGGCAGCACTCGCACCTAGGTAACGTAGATACCGCCAGACATCGGCCTGATGTTCTAGGATCAGGCTTTCCAATTTGACTTCCACCGGTTCGCTTACAGCGGCCATGACTGTATCAGTGCTAGGAAGAGAGAAAAGGGGTGCAGAAAAGTGGGAGAATAGGTTTTGCACTCTATTCTACGACGTTTTCCATCTTGTAAAGTTCCTCAGCAGAGCGGGAGGGAAAGGCCTTCAGCGGGAATCAGCCGCTCCCCACGATAGTTTGAGAACGACTATAGCCGCGATCCGATGGATCGCCGGAACCTAGAGCACGGTCGAAAACGTATCATCTTCAAGAAGAAGTGCGAGAGCACCGTCAAGATCTTCGTAATCGTCTTTAGACAAATCTTCTTCCAAGAGGGAGTCTACAGGCGAGTCCGATTCTTGGGGCAGTTCATCCGCTAGGTTCAGATACCTGCCGTATAGATTAGGTACATTCTCTTGAGAAGACTGCTGAGGACTTTCGCTTGATTTGAGGTCAATGTCCGACCAGTACACCGCCGCAATATCCGCTAGCGGTAGATCAGGAGTCGCAGGGTCGTTTGTGGTGTGGGCGGAGATGGCTGTTGAAAGAAGCCCACTACTCGATGCGCCAGCCAGTGAATTTACAGCGCTATAGTTTGTCTCCCAGGCGATGCGATCTATAAAATCTACGCTGCCATCGTTGTTGGAATCTCCATCAGTAATGGCTGCTCCGTCTGTCATCCCACTGCCGATTTGCCAGGCAAGGAAGTCTAGCCCCGTGGTCGTCCCGTCCAGATCGAAGTCTCCCAGGGCCGCGGCGATCTCTTCTGCCGAAGGCGCCACATCGGGAGTGAATGCAATTCGTCCCACCTCACCGCCGACATCGACATAATACATGTGTCCGTCGACCGGGTTGTAAGTCATCTCAACAACAGTCCCCAGATCATTACTCAGGGTGAGAACGTCCTTGAGCGATCCATCGGGATTGAGGCGAATGGCTTCGAGGGCCGGGTCGAACAGATCGGTGAAGAATAGCGCATTCTGAACTACGGGTGAGTACACATTGCCGGTGTAAAAGTCGCCGAGGACTACGGACACCGCGCCGTCCGCATGGCTCTTCGACCAGAAAGGTGGTTCCACTTCGGGATTGGTGGCGTAGAAATCAAGCGCGGATTGCAAGTCTTCGTAACCGCCTGTTTGGAGGTTCTGTCCATTGCCTCCCTCGTAGTAAGGCCAACCAAAATTCTTGCCGCGCCCTACGTTGATTTCCTCCCAAGTAGTCCAGCCGACGTCGCCCAAGTAGGGCTCGTCGGTAGTGGGATGAAAAGCGAACCGGAAGGGATTCCGCAATCCCCAATTGACCACCTTGGACCGATTGGCAGTGGGGTCGCCGTTGTAAAACGGATTGTCGTCAAGTCCTTGGCCCGTGAGGGGATCGAGCCGCAGGAGTTTTCCGGACAGACTATCAAGGCTTTGAACTCGATCGGTCCGTGGATCAACCAGTCCTACGGAAGTACCATCGCCCATGGTGACATAGAGCATGCCATCGCCGCCAAATTCGATATTACCGATTGAATGCGAGTTGGAGTCTGAAGGTAGGCAATCCTCCAGGGTACCATCGGGCCCGCACGAGGATGGAATCGAGAGGTCGTTGGTGCTATCGAGTTCCGGATGGCTGATGTTTGACCAGGTGCTGTTTGTGCCAAGCAGCACAACTTCACTGCCGGGGATCGCCTGGTTGAAATCCGCGTTGCTGTCAGCGGTGACACGAATCAAACGGGCGACACGATTCCCAGTGCCATCGGGGCCATCGAGCCCCGTGCCCGTGGCTTCGGGAGGATCGTAAGTGAATGCCAAATAAACGTAGGGCGAAGTGGGGAAGTCGGGATGAACGGCAATCCCGAGCAGTCCTCGATCGAAGCTGTTATTGACCATCGCCGAGATATCGATGAATGGTTGCGACAAGATCTGGCTATTCTGGGCAACTCGGACAATCCCCGCCTTCTCTGCAATGAACAATCGACCATCTGATGCAATATCCATTGCTACGGGTTGAGTGAGTCCCGTGAACAGGCTTTGGCTTGCAAATGTTCCGCCGAGATCAATGTGTTCGGGCGGAGCTGAGTAGAGCTGGCTTTGCGGGACGACCTCTAGAGGTTGCGATCCGCTCGACCACTGCAGGCTTTGCAGCGCGTTTCCAGACTGTTCTGAAAACTCAAGTGCGATCGAAACCTGTTCGAGCGCGAGTAAGTTCATCTGCCCCGTGTGAAGGGCAGTTTGTTCAGACCACTCATCAATGATGAGTTGATCGTCGACCCACAGCCGGACACCGCCATCGGTCTGTACGCTGAAAATAGTTTGCTCACTGAATCGTGATTCGATTTGTCCCGTCCATCGCACGGAAAAGCTATCAACGGGCAGGGAGGGATCTGGCGAGCCAGTCCCCCAATTGAAATCGATATCGCTATCGACGCGCATCAGTTCTAGCGTGTCGAATTCAGTTCCTGAGTAATACTCTCCCAACAAACCGTCGCCACTTCCGAAGGGAGGAGGGCTTTCGTCGTCGAGAATAGTGATCGTCGCCGTGCGAGGAAATCCGAGGGCCGCACCTCCGGTGGCTAGATCGGTAGCGACATTGAAAGTCTTCACACCATCCTGCGTATTATCATCGAGTAAGGGCACAACAATAAACTGAGTGACTTCGCCATCGGCAAACTGCACCGTACCAGTTTGAGGCGTGTAGTCGGCACCTTCCACTGCCGATCCAGAAATCGTGGCGTAGACTAATCCGACGGCCCCGTCGGTTCCCCCCGAACGCACAACAGGGATCGAAACCGTTCCGTCGGTTTCATGAACGGTGAGCTGAGTCGTGCCCAACGATAAAGTGCCGGGGTCAAACGCATCGGCAAACTGGAAATAGCCGTTGCAGTGGAGAAATTCGCTTTGCTTATTTCCGGGCGAGCAACCATTCATCGGGTCCCACGTGCCTGTCGAAAATGTAGCCGGGGCCTCCGCCTCGTATCGCACACCGTCGAGGGTTATGCCATCGACGCGCAGGTTGCGATCAACTTGAGTCGTGTCATTGGTAAGCGCGACCCGTACTTGATCGACCGTTACCAACGAATCGTGCTGGTATTGGAAAGTTTCAAAAACACGATTGCCTGCGTCGCCACCCACGCTATCGAATGTCGCTACAGTAACGCCGTCAATTTGAAGTTCCATACGTTCGCTGCCAGTTTCCCCAGCGGCATCGATAACGATGGAAGACCCGGCAGGCGGTGGCAATTCGTTGAACTGAAAGTGCCCACCGCAATGCAGCCATTCGCTACTCTTGTTACCAGGTGCGCATCCATCGGTAGGTGTCCAAGTTCCGGTAGAGAAAACAGTCGGATGTTCCGATTCATAGACCGTTCCGTCTAAGGTGATGCCATCGACGCGAAGATTGCGATCTTCGCCACCGCTGGTGTTCCCATCGTTGGTGAACGCTACCTGGATTTGGTCGATTCCGACCGTCGAGGCATGCTGGTAGTTAAAGATCTGAAAAATATTGTTGAAGGGATCTCCACTATCAACGTTGAAGTTGGCTACTGCGACTCCATCGATACGCAGTTCCATTTGTTCCGTGGCTGTGGTGCCTGCGGCGCGAATCTCGATATCCGAACCGGCCAGCAATCGACGATTCTCCAGTGTTTCGAAATGGAGCAAACGGGAGAAACCGTGCTGGTTGGCTAAATTGGCAGCGGGTAGGCTCCTCGTCAAATTCGGAGATATCTTGCGAAATCCAGGCATCGAGAAGCCAAACTTCCTCGCCTAGCTACTAGACGTGTGCAGAGTTGGGAGCGGAACAATGAAGCCCTTAAGATATTCGCTGCTGGCTGGCGGGGCAATAAATTGCTTTGAATGGATCACACCTTGGAACGCTCCCTGTGTAGGGCGCATGGAATTCACACCTCTGCAACCGATTTGCAAGTAGCAGGCCTCTCAGTCTTGAGCCAGGCTAAGCTTCTTAACACCAGGTAAGAACAGCACTTCGAACACTTCATTGCCACCACTGACAAATTCCAGCATCCCGACCTTGCGCCCAGTTGAGAGCTCAACCAGACCGATTCCGGCTCGAGCTTTGATGGGTTTGTCACGGAATAATGTCGTGTCGAGGACATGCTCTTTCCGAATCCTGGAGAGTCCGACTAGGCCGTAATCCTTTACCAAACAAAGTCCTCGGGTGAAACCTGGGAACTGGCATACCTCATCGACACTCTCTCTAGCAGGATCAAACAAGCAGAGACTCCCCAAGCCTGAGTTGCAGAGCCACCATTTTCCTCGATGGAGACGGGGCGAATGGGGCATACACAACCCTCGCGATACGACTCGGTTTTGAGCAATATCAACGAGCACTCCCGTCTCGAATCGATTTTCTGTGCGCCACCCTTTCTTAGAGTTGGTTTCGGAGAAAGCCGTCACCATGGCGGGCGAACCGTTTTGCATCCCCAGTCCATTGAGATGACATTGGTCTTCGCCAATCAAATCAGGAATGAAAGGTGGGCGCCAACAGCATAGAAAATTGCGTTCCTCGACCGCGCGAGCAACACAATTGAACCGAGTGTTAACGAAGTACAATCCGCGTTTTCCAAACGCCAAATCGTGGCAATCGACCTTTCCAGTTCTGAATTCAGTGGCTTGTTGAAAATGTTTAGTAGCCGATTGATACTCAGGGGAGTTAGCCGTTTGCGCACGGTACAGCAAAATGCTTTTCTGAACGGCCACCGCAAAGCGGCCATTGTTGAGCGCTATCCCCATGGGGCGCGCGAGGTCTAGTGTTCGAAAGCAGAGACGATCCTGACGGCTACAAATAAGGACCAATTTGCCAGAGTTGTAGGTGGAGACTGCTAGGCTGCCGTCCGACTCGGCCAACCATTGCGCAAACTTACCGTGTGATCGGCACTGGAATGTTCCGTGCTTGGTGATTGATTTGTCGGTCAACGAGGTCTCGTTCTGGGTAGTGTCGGAAGATCTATCATGACATTCTCCAGTGATTGGACAAGGTGTACAGCTCGCCTAGTTCCGGCGGCTTATGCTATCTTGAAGGCATGCTTGAAATTGCCGATTTACTTCCGAAGATTCGACGACTCCACGATCTCCTCCGAGATCAAGTCCTTGCAGCCACTCGAGAGCGAACTGCTGCGGAGCTGTCCACTGTGGTGGCAGAGCAGGGGGGCGACCTTGTGTTTGCCCTCGATGCTGTCGCCGAGAAGACGCTTGTCGATTTTGTTGCCGCCGAGATCGCCAGTCTCGAACCAATTGTATTGGTAGCCGAGGGTTTGCCTGAGGGTAAATTGGTTCTACCCACAGGCGCCAGCGAAGATTCCTGCCGTTGGCGGATGATCGTCGACCCCATCGATGGGACCAGACCCTTGATGGTACAAAAGCGGAGCGGATGGATTCTGACCGGAGTGGCACCCAACAAAGGCGACGAAACCGATTTGCAAGATATCGTGTTAGCTGTGCAGACAGAATTGCCCTTGGTAAAACAGTACTTAGCAGATCAGATGTGGGCCGTGCGCGGCAAAGGCGTAGGAGCGATTCGGCACAACCTCCATTCGGGTGAAGCGAGGAATCTACAGTTGCAGCCCTCGACAGCATTGTCCATTCAGATGGGGTTTGCTACGTTCAGCCGATTTTTCCCAGGCGTCACAGACGTATTGGCAGCGATCAACGACGAGGTCGTGCGCAGGGCCCTTGGCCCCCAACCTCCAGGCGGGACTTTATGCTTCGATGATCAATATCCAAGCACTGGCGGCCAATTGCACGGATTGTTTAGCGGAACCGATCGATTTGTGGCTGATCTTAGGCCCATCATGCAATCTGTGGCCGACGAGCGCGGCGAAGCACTGGCTCATTGCTGCCATGCGTACGATGTTTGCACTATGCTGATCGCCGAAGAGCTAGGAATTGCTATCACTTCGCCAGCGGGCGATCCGCTCCGAGCGCCTCTCGACTGCGAAACCAACATTGCCTGGGTTGGCTATGCGAATGCAGCGATTCGAGAAGAAATTGAGCCTGTTCTGCTGCAGGTGCTAAAAGACAGGAATCTTCTCTGAGGTTACGCGTCTGGACTTACGGTGGCGGGGACGGCGGTCGGTTCGTCCATTCCAATGTTTGATAGAGCACTGTCCTCCACTACACCAGTGTGCTTTTGTTCGATTACCCGCATAGCGCGCCATTTGCCAGTCAGATACCTGAGTAAATAGACAACTCCCATCAGGCAAATCCAGGAAGTGACTATCGCCCAGCAGCCGTAGACGTTCAGCTTCCAAACTTCTACTGCTAACCAGGTGCAAATCGCAAACACCGTTGCGAGAACGAGACTTGTTCGCAACACAAACTGCGTGTCGCCGGCGCCCTTAAGCGCGGAAACGTAAATCATTTGCACCGCGTCAAGCAAGCTATAAGCTGCTACGAAGAGCATCAAGTTCACGGCCATTTGATAAAGTGCCGACTTGTCTGCAGTCATCGGTCCTTCGTCCGTGAAGAAGCCGGCGAGAAATAGATTGGGTGTGAATGCATATAATGCAGAGATGAAACCTATGTATACCAGCGATACTTCCAACGAAGTTCGGGTGGCACGGGCGGCCAGATCGTCGCGATTTTCCCCCAGGTGTTGCCCCACCAGAATCGCCGCGGCCATTCCCATACCAAAGATCGGCATGAAAGCCACGGTATTCACGCTAAAAGCCATCGACATCGCTTCTTGCTCCATCGAACCGAGCTTGCCCACGAGCACGATGAAGATGGTAAAGCCAGAAACATCCAGTAGCATTTGGATTCCGCTGGGCCCGCCAAAATAGATGAGCCGACCAAAGAGCTTACGATCTAGTTGATAGCTTAGGGTGTTGAACTGCTCACGATGCTTGCGTTGCAGAATGAGGACGACGTAAATGATTACTTTGAGCCACATGGCTGTGACGGTCGCCCATCCTGCTCCAACAATCCCTCCAGCTGGGAAACCGGCATATCCAAATATCCACAAGTAATCGAGTACCAGATTCACGATCGACGCCAGCGCGTCGACGATCATCACCACCCAGGTTTCTCCACGACCTCCGTACATCGTCGAAAATCCCGATGCGATCAGCAGAGCTGGCCCACAGGTGCAGAGAATCTGAAAGTACTTGATTTCCTTTTCGGTCACCTCAGGTGAGTGGTCGGCAAAGCCAAAAATCATTGGCGCCAGCGGGATGCACAGGAGCACCAAAGGTGTAAAGAGAATCGCTACCCACACGCTTTGCCACATCGAGGGGCCGATGCGGTCGTACTGATGGTCGCCAAAATACTGGGAGACGAACGTACCGGCGTAAGTACAGACGCCCAACGGCAAGCAAATAAGCGCAAACCAAACGACCGAGCCGGTGAAGCTTGCCGCCATCGAGTCTCCCGAAATGGAATTGAGAAACATGCGATCGACAAACGTCATCACTGTCCATGACAAGCTGGAAACCACCAACGGCAGCGCAACGATCATCACCTCGCGGCCACCGGCTGGACGCCGCCACCAGGATTTCTCGTTCGATGGGGTTGAGTTTGCTGACGACATGTTTGGGCTTCCCTGTTCGCGAACTCTCAGTCTTCCCGAAGCTGTTTTAGAGCGAACCTGCGTCTAACGTGGTCGGTTACCGGGAAACTGTAGCCCAGCATTCTATCACGCTCGCCTAGATGAGTCTGTTCCCTCGTTCTAGCGAGCTTTCACTAGGAAATCTTCCTTTTGCGGAGAAAGTTCTTGATATTGCGTGATTTGGTTCACACGAATTCTAGACAGCGGTTGAGATGGAATAAGCGAAGATTCTGTTTGCCTAGGACACAGTTTCTACACAGAGGTTCAGTAAGAAGAATAGACTTAAAGCTTAGTTGATTGGCCTTGCCACGCGATCTATGATGCACGAATGGGCTGGTCGTAGTAGCGGTCTGATATCGATCTCAAATAGGATAATTGTGGATGACAGCTAGTTCAGCCGAGGTGAGCACCAAGAATTGCGGCCCCTTGCCGCCGGCCGTGGAAGAGTATCTGTCTGAGCTCTCAAAACGCACTGGCGGAGATATTCGCTCCGACAATTTCAGTCGGGTTCTTTATAGTACCGATGCCAGCATCTATCAGATGACGCCTTTTGCCGTGGTGCTTCCCAAACATGCCGAGGAGTTGCACGCGGCCATTGAACTGGCGGCCAAGCACCAGGTGCCGATCTTGCCTAGAGCTGCCGGCAGTAGTCTGGCTGGGCAAACGGTCAACGAGGCGGTAGTGATTGATTTCACCCGCTACCTTGATCAAGTCTTGGAAGTGAACGCAGAAGAGAAGTGGGCCCGCGTGCAGCCGGGCGTGGTACTCGACCGGTTGAACATGCAACTGCAGCCCCAAGGATTGCAGTTCGGCCCAGACCCGGCTAGCAGCAATCGCGCCGCGATGGGTGGAATTGTTGCCAACAATGCAACGGGTAGCCATTCCATCATGTATGGCATGACAGCTGATCACGTGCTGGAGGTGAAAGCCCTATTAAGTGACGGGAGCACTGTAGATTTTGGCCCGGTTGAAGAGAACACTATTACTAGCAAGGTCCAACTTGATAGCTTGGAAGGTAAGATCTACCGAGATATTCACAGACTAATCTCAGACGAATCGAACCGAGAAACGATTCGAAACACCACGCCCAAACACTGGCGCCGATGCGGAGGATACAATCTTGATCGCCTGGTAGTTGAAGGGATCAATTTTAGGAGCGAGCCAGATCCGAGTTTTAACTTGTCTAAGCTGCTGTGCGGTAGCGAAGGTACCCTGGCTACGATGCAAGAGCTAAAGCTTGGCCTCGTCGACGTACCCAAACATACAGGACTCGCAGTCGTCCACTTTAACGACATCTACGAGGCACTCTCCGCGGTGCCGACTATTCTGGAAACAAACCCTTCGGCCATTGAATTGTTCGATCGTGTGGGAATCACATTCTGCCGAGATGTCCCGCAGTTCGCCAGGCTCCTAGATACATTTGTCGAAGGCGATCCCAATTGTGTTCTCTTCACTGAATTCTACGGTGAGAGCGAGAGCGAATTGCCTCACAAGATTGACGGTCTAAGGCAGCATTTGAAACAACAGGGAGTGCCAGCCACAACCGTTGTGGAAGCCCTGACGCCGGAACTACAAAGCAACATCTGGGCAGTGCGCAAAGCCGGACTAGGCTTGATGATGAGCGTACGAGGCGATCACAAGCCAATCCCGTTTATCGAAGATTCTGCAGTGCCAGTTGAGCATTTAGCCGACTATGTGACGAGCATCGAGAAGTATTGCAACGATCTAGGTAGCAAAGTTGCTTATTATGCTCATGCCAGCGCTGGGTGCATTCACATTCGGCCTATGCTCAATACCAAGAGTGCCGAAGAGGTAGCCAAACTGCCAGATATTTCGAGTTTTGCTATCGAGCTACTGCATGGCTATGGCGGAGTCTGGTCGAGTGAGCATGGAGACGGGCGCTCCCGTAGTTGGCAGAACGAAAGGTTCTTTGGACCAGATCTCTACGGCCTTTACCAACAAGTGAAGCAGACTTTCGACCCAAATAATCTGTTCAACCCGGGCAATGTGGTCGATGCACCGCCAATGACTGAGCATTTGCGATTTGGTGCCGATTATCGCGTCCCGGCAGCGCCGGAGCGGATCGACTTTTCTGGCGATCAGGGCTTTCATCGGGCGATTGAAATGTGCAACGGAGCGGGAATTTGCCGCAAGACGACCGGAGGCACGATGTGCCCGAGCTATATGGTCACAAAGGAAGAGGAGCACAGCACGCGTGGTCGTGCAAATCTATTGCGAGCTGCACTGTCGGGCAGTTTGCCACACGAATCGTTGACCGAACCCCGCATGTACGAAGCGATGGATCTTTGTATCGAATGCAAGGCGTGTAAGAGCGAGTGCCCTTCGTCTGTGGACATGGCTAAGATTAAGTTTGAGTTTCTAGCCCGCTATTATGAAAAGAATTCGATTCCTTTGCGGTCGCGAATGATGGCCGATGTGGCTCGTGCTAGCCGCTGGACAAGTGGTCTACTGGCACCGATGGCCAACGCTGTGTTACGCACAGGTTGGATTCGCGCTCTAATGGAGCGTTGGCTAGGAATCACATCTCAACGGCAATTGCCACAGTTCGCCGAAGAACCATTTACTAGTTGGTTCAAGAGACGAAGCCCCAAGTCTGCTGGCAAGCGGAAAGTGGTGCTGTTCAACGACACGTGGAACACCTACAACTATCCGCATGTCAGCATTGCTGCCACAGAACTAATGGAAGCTGCCGGGTTTGAGGTCATTCTGCCCGGCCACCGTTGCTGTGGCAGGCCGATGATCTCAAAGGGGCTCGTAGATCAAGCGCGCGCTGCAGTTCTCGATTGCGTGGAGAAACTCTCGCCTTACGCAGAGCAGGGAATCCCCATCGTGGGACTCGAGCCGAGTTGTTTGCTGACATTACGAGACGAAATCAATTCATTGCTACCTGATGACCCGCGCACGAAAGCGATCGAGGAGAACTCATTCACCTTCGAAGAGTTCATTGCTAAGCTTTCGGAAGAAGACTCGCTCGGTTTGAATTTCCCCCAGCAAGCTGACAAGATTCTTCTCCATGGCCATTGCCATCAAAAGGCACTGGTCGGCACGGAACCGAGTAAACAGACTCTTGGATTGGCAGGTCAAGAAGTCTCCGAAGTCGATTCGGGATGTTGTGGCATGGCCGGCTCGTTTGGGTACGAGGCAGAGCACTACGATGTCTCGCTCGCCATGGGCGAACGTCGATTGCTACCTGCTGTACGTGAAGCTTCTTCTGAGACCACTATCGTAGCGGCAGGTGTGAGCTGTCGACAGCAGATTAAGCATGCCACGGGACGCGAAGCACTCCACCCGGCAGAGCTACTGCATCGGGCATGTGGACTTGGCGATCGGTCAATCTAGTAAGTGGGCGCAGAAAAAAGTAGGGCAGGTGAAGGTGCCTGCCCTACTTTATTCAGTTTAAGAGTGTCGAATCGGCCTAGAAAAAGATCTCTTCGAAATCTTCATCAAAGTTATTCTCGAAGATCGAATCAATCACTTCTGCGGACTCGTCAGGGTTAAAGGACTGGAAGCCGTCGTCGCCGTTATACGTAGCGCTGACGCGGTCCAGGATAATTTCGCCAGCGTAATCCGCATGGATACCGTCTTCATAGTTCAAGGCGAACTCGCTCCAAGAAATATTAGCATCGGTACGGTAATCGGAACCATTGCCGTTTCCGCCTTCGATCAGCAACCCATTGTAGCTGTTGTAGGTGGAACTTGTATTATTGACCGAAAGGTCTCGCAAGTAATAGGAACGAATACCGTTACGTTCATTATGGGAAGTATTAACGCCATCCAATGTAGCTGATCCATAACGCAGATCGATTCCATTGCCAGTGTTGTAGGAGGAATCGACCCAAGAAATCTCAGTTTCGCCGTAATCGTTCATGTAGACGTCTATTCCATCGCCGTAGTTGGCAATGAACTGGCTATCGTTGATCTTCAAATCATCAACATAGTCGACGTCCAGGCCTGTGTTTTCGGTGTTGGCACCATTTGCGATGGCCTGGATGTAATCGATTTCAACGACTTCTACATAGTCGATGTCGAGTCCTGCACCGCCATTGTATGAGAAGTCGGCGTTATGAATGTAAGCCTCTTCCCCGCCATCTAAGTCCAACCCAGCTTCGTCATTGTGCAATGCTCGGAAGTTATCGATGGAAACGTAGTCAGCATTTGATTCCACGCCATCATCACCATTGGCATCGGTAGCGGCGTAATGAATTGTTAGCTCTTCGGCATAGTTGTAAGAGCTATCTTCCACGTCGACGCCATCTTCGTAATTATCGTTAGCGTAAATCGTATCGATATCTACTTTCTCCACGCCTTCGGTATAGATGCCATCAGTGCCGTTCTTGGAGTAATCTCCACTGTAGATTTCCAGATGACCAGCATAAGTTCCGAAGCCGTTGCTTTGGGATTCAGAGCCCCTCCCATTGATGTAGGCAACCCCATTGTTGCGGCCGTCTTCGTCGTTGTTGAAGCCGTTATAGCTGGCCTGAACGTCGCGAAGATAGACATTGCCAACATTATTCAGCTCGATGCCATTGTCGCCGTTCCTGTTGAAACGGCTGTTGTGGATATCGATGGTGTTGACACTATTTGCTTCTAGGCCATCGAAGTCGCTGTCAAAGATTTGGACATCATATAACGTAAGACGGTACGTGTTATTGACGAGAAGTGCATCGTCACCATCAGAGTCTCTGAAGGTGAGGTTCTTAAGAGTGACATCCTCACTGTTGTTGATCGTCATTGTCTCATTGTTGCCGGGACGCAAAACAACATTGCCTAAGCCGACGATCGTTAGTGAATCGCTGTCGTTGATGTTAATATCTTGGTAATAAGTATCACTCTTTAAGAAAATGTAATCGTCCACGCCGTCATTTGCAGCGTCGTTGACTGCATCTTGAATCGAGTCCCCATTGCCAAACACAAAGTAGTTGGCCAGCACACGACGATCTTCAAGAGTCTCCATTCGAGTGCGCCGTCCGCTGACGGGGCGGTTCGCCTGTCGATTCCTGCGATGGTTTTGCTTGTTGAAAGGATTCTGGAACTTCATGATGATCTCCCCACAGTTGTTATTAAAGAGTCCAGTTTGTAGCAAGGCAGTGTTGGCTACCCAGCCCATAGTGCGATGAACTTAGGATTAAGTTCCGTAGAAAAAGTCTTCGTTGAAATCCTCATCGTAGTTATGTTCAAAAATCGAATCGATTACATGGGCAGGAATCTCGGGATTGATGGAGTCAAAACCATCGTCGCCGTTGTAAGAAGAGCGGATGCGATCTAGTACGATCTTGCCCGCGTGGTCTGCATGGATGCCGTCTTCGTAGTTGTGGACAAACTCGCTCCACTCGATGCGAACATCTGTCCCGTAGAAGGAGCCGTGCCCGTTGCCATTGCTTCCTTCGGGATCTTGGCCGTTGCTGCTGCTACCCTCGATCAACAGGCCGTTGTAATCGTTGTACGTAGAACTCGTATTGTGAATGTCGAGATCATACAGGTTGTAGCTGTAGATTCCATTCTGTTCATTGTTGGAGGTGTTGACTCCGTCCAGATCGGATGAGCCATACCGCAGGTGAATTCCATCGCCGGTATTGTATGAAGAGTCGACCCAGGTGATGTCCGTCTCACCGTACTCATTCATGTAGACATTGATGCCGTCGCCATAGTTGCCAATGAATTGGCTATTGTGGATGTCCAATTCGTCGACATAGTCTACGTCCAAGCCGGTGTTGTTCGTGTCCGTGCCGTTATAGTTCGCCTGAATATAGTCGATGTCAACTTCTTCGACATAATCAATATCGAGCCCAGCACCACCGTTGTGTGAGAAGTCGGCGTTGTGGATATAGGCTTCGTAGCCTGAGTCAAGATCCAGCCCCGCTCCATCATTATGCAAAGCGCGGAATGTTGTGATCGAAACATCGTCGGCGTCCGACTCAACACCGTCGTCGCCATTAGAATCTGTGGCAGCGTAGTGGATGGTAAGCTCTTCAGCGTCTTGAGAATAATCTTCCACATCGACGCCATCTCGGCCGTTATCGTTTGCGTAGATCGTGTCGATTTCAACCGTTTTCACACCATCAGTGTGAATTCCATCGCGGTAATTCTTGGAGTAATCGCCACTGTAGATCTCCAAGTGGCCGTCTGGGGAGCCGTTTGAGAATGCGCTGACAATTGCCTCTTGTGGCTCACTACTACCGCCGTTTACGTAGTAGATACCATTGCCATCATTAGATTCTTCACTTCCCTCAAGAACTTGGTCAACTTCCGAATCGTCATTTGAATCGCCATTGTGTTTGGCTTGGACGTCTTTTAGGTAAGCATAACCAACATTGATTAGTTCAATTCCGTTGTCGTCATTGTAATTGAACTTGCTGTCGTAAATTTTGACGTAGTCTACATTCTCTGCATCGAGACCATCATCATTGCTGTCTTCGGCTCTAATGTCGTAGAGCGAAATCTTATACGTGTCCTGGACGTCGATCGCATCGTCAACTGCGTATTTGAACTTCAAGTTCTTAAGTGTGACATGATCGCTGTTGTAGATTGATAGTATGTCGTCGCTGCCAGCGGTGATGGTACTGGTGTCGCCATTACTTCCGTTGCCGGGTCTTAATACAACGTTCCCTAAACCGATGATCTTGAGCGGATCGTTATCTTGGATATGAATGTTCTGGAAGTAAGTATCACTCATCAAGAAGATGGTGTCTTCTTTGCCGTCGTTGGCGGCATCATCAATTGCATCTTGAATTGACTCGTGATTTCCATCGATGAAGTAGCTAGTTAACACACGCCGTGCCTCTAACGTCTCCATTCGAGCGCGGCGCCCAAGTGCGGTGCGTGCCAAGGGTTGATTCTTTGTGGATCGGCTAGAGAAGTGTTTTCCAAATTTCATCGTGTCCTATCTCCCCTGAATGGTAGTTCTGCAGCTGGACGTATCCTGAAAGTGAGCTGTCTTCCTGCTAATCTCTCCTCTACTCGAGTACCGACTTGCTTCTTGACGCCAACAACCTGCCAGGCTTTTTGAAATTCGGTCGATTTGTTGACCTGCGTAAAGTACTTGCTTGACGAACTACTGGCGAAATAGAGGTAAGCTGACAAGTTGCAGCCTATTTTTAGCAGTTGTCATAACAAATTCTGGGTCACGAATAAACTACTTATTCTTCTCAAACAGAGTTTTTATCAGATTTTAACATTTTGTTAAAATGGGCTATTTGCTTATTCGCATTTGATCTGTGCGTTCCCCGACGAATATGAGAATTCGAGATGTATGGTTGATGTAAATGCATATAAGAATTGCATTTGTGGCTAAGTGCCTGAGGCCGTTGTTAATCACATAACGCTATGGCAGGAGATTTCGAAAGAAAAAGCTTGGATGAGCAGTGTAGATAGGGCAATATAAGCAGTCTCGTTGCCGTAAGTCGTTTTGCACTAAGAGGCCGACAGGCCGATTGATCGTTGAGAGTGACACCATGATCGAACAGAGACTATTGCCCAGCACGCCTGCCCTCGCTGTTATCCCCATCCTATTGGTTTGGATGATCTCAGCCCCAGCTTCTCCCTCATATGCCCAATCGACTTGGGATGGGAGCGTCGGTGGAGATTGGGACGTGCCGGCAAATTGGACGCCCGACGTTGTTCCGGACCTGAACGAGAACGTTACGATCGATTCGGGGCAGCCGGTCGTTGGTGCGGGAGTTGTGGCGGAGTCGTTGGCCAGTATTATCGGCGACACAGGTACGGCCTCCTTGCGAGTGGAGAATGGTGGAACACTCACCACCCGCGACACCATTCTTGGCAATCAGTCTGGTGCGACTGGTTCTGCAACTGTCAGCGGCGCAACTTGGAGCATTTTAGGAACACCAACGGCAATTGGACTCGCAGGCACCGGAATGCTTGAAATCAATTCGGCGGGTACCGTCGATAGTGTCGGGCGAGTCTCTGTGGGTCAGGCAGGCGGGTCTAACGGAACTCTGACAATCGACGGCAGCTCTTCCGAGTTGATCGCCCAGGCAGGAGTTACCGTGGGTGATCCGAACGCTGGAAGCGTCAGTACGTTGAATGTCAGGAACAACGCAGCACTGAACGTAACGGGAGCATTTGGCGACGTGCAAGTCAATTTTGGTGGGACGGCCAACCTTGAGTCGGGGGGAATCATCTCCACTGATCTCTTCACGACCGAACAAGGAGGTCTTCTCAACAATCACGCTTCGATCGTTGAACAGCCGGGCGCCATTATTGACCGGTTAACCAACCTCGGCACTGTAACCGGTTCTGGGTCGCAAGACATCAACCTGACTGATTTTGGAGTTCTTGCTCCCGATGCATTCAGTCCCACAGATGACACAGGAGTCTACACGATCAATGATTTGTGGGACCAAAAGAGCATTGCCGAACTGCAAATCCAGCTTGGTGGTTTGTCAAACGGGGGAGGTAATAAGAGCTTGACCTCTTTCGATTGGGTTGATGTCACGGGCGACGTGCTGCTTGCGGGCAGCGTTAGTGTACAGCTGACGGCCGGATTCACATTGTCGCTCCAGCAAGAGTTCGAAATCATTAACGTAGGTGGCACACTAACGGGGAGTTTCGCTGGTAAGCCGCAGGATAGCGTGGTCGCCGTGCTGGGCGGTATTCCGCTATTGGTTAATTACCAAGGCGGCGACGGCAACGATGTTGTCCTCTACACTCCCGCAAGCTTCGAAGCTGACTTCGACTCCGATCTTGATGTCGATACTGCCGATCTCGCCCAATGGGAAGGCGACTATGGTATTAACGGACTGTCTGATGCCAATGGTGATGGACTGAGCAATGGGCTCGATTTCCTGATCTGGCAGCAGCAATTCGGCTACGACGCCACTCCGCTCGTTGCAGCTACAACCGCGATACCAGAACCCACAGCTGCATTAATGCTCGGTTGCGTTGTATTACCCTGGCTTAGCGGCTTGCGTTTTCGACTTTCTTAATACTTGTGCTTTAAGTCGAGTTCCAAAGTAAGCCTACCGACCTCCAATGGGTTCTTGCCTGATCGATGTGTCGCCGACTAAAGTACTCTAAGTTTCTTTAGCTTCTGACCCCGGATGGCGGAGCCATGTCTCGCTTTCAGATTCTCTCCCTGGCTGGAGGTGGAATTCGTGGGGCGTTTGTCACCTCGTTTCTGAAAGAGCTAGAGCAGAAGGCAGGCCGCAATATAGCCGAAGCATTTGATCTGATTGCCGGCACGTCCACAGGTGGAATAATTGCTGCCGGTTTGGCAATGGGCCTTTCCGCTGAGCGAATGCACGACTTTTATGTGCAGTATGGCGCGAAGATCTTTACGCCTCGGCCACGATACAAAGCGCGTGGTGTCACGCGGGCATTGTTTCCGCCTGCGAATTGGGTGTTTCGCAAGCGGACCGGTGGGGGACTCGACGCGGCATTTCGTGCCCGATTCTGCCCGATTGCGTTACGAGAAGCTTTCGATGAGGGGTTCGGCGAAACCAGATTGGATTCAGTCTGCTACACGCGTCTCGCCATCCCGGCAGTCAATCTAACACTCGGCGAACCGCATGTGTTCCGTTCTTGCCATTTGCCCAAGGCATATCACGATCGGCATATTAAGGTCACCGACGTTACAATCGCTGCAACAGCAGCCCCCACTTATTTCCCCCATCATCAAATTGGTGAGCATGCGTATGTCGACGGTGCGATGTGGGCGAACGATCCCAGCGTGCTTGCGTTGGCCGAAGCTATCCGTATTCACAACTTCCAAAATGAAAAGAACGAATCCACGGATGATTCGTATTTCATTGACAATATCCATCTGCTCTCCATCGGCACAGGCAGAGCACAGTTTTCTTTGTCGCCCCCCGGCGCCGATGCAGGGCTCCTGTATTGGGCACCACGAGTCGCCGATGTCATGGGAACATCTCAGGTCCAAGGAATTCACTTACCTTTAAAGTACTTCTTGGGCGATCGTTATCGACATATCAACTTCCGCATGATGGATAAATGGGGCCTCGACGAGGTCGAACACATCCCTGAGTTGTTCCAGGTCGGCGAGCAGCGCGCTGCGGACCGGTTCGAATCAATCAACGACGACTTCCTCCAGCATACGCGAGTGAAATTCACCCCCGTTACGTCAACCGAGGGCGAAATCACACTAGAAGAATTCGGTTTCGAGTGAATACAAACCACTGCAGCGCATCAAAAAAACAGAATTTGCATGTGATAGCCGCGATATGACAGATCGCCGGAGCAACCGAGCCATCTTCCCTAGGCGGGCGACTCGTGAACCGCTACGCGATTGCCCTCCGTATCTTCAAAGTGAGCAATGAAGCCGTGCTCGCCGATGCTTTGCTTGGGGACTAAGGTCTTGCCACCGGCACCATCGATGGCTTCCAACGTTGGTTCGATACTGTCCACATGCAAGTAAACTAGCGAGCCATCGTGCGAAGGCTTATAGCCATCGCCCAAGACGAGCGTCCCCGCCGCTCCTTGCTTGCCCATCTCCATCGGGAACCAACCCATCTTCAAGGGGCCCATCTCCGTTTCCTGAATATCGATGCCAAAGGCCTTTTCGTAGAAACTTCTTGCGCGAGTCATGTCGGTAACGGGAATTTCAAACCAATTGACGGGATTTGCATGGGAAGGCATCGTTTTGCTCCTTGAGATCTGGGGAAGAAATTGAGCTGAAAACCACTTGTCGCGGCACAAATAATACGTTACTATCGAGTAACATATCAGTGGGAGCTACGGTCAGTCAACATGCGGAGTTTAAAAATCATGATCAACACGAAAAAAGTACAAGGCCGACGCACGGTTCGCTATGCGTCGCTGGATGAACTGCTGGCCGACGCGCGGAGTCTGGCGGCGGCCGATGTCCGAATGCTTGGCAACTGGTCGCGAGGACAAATCTACGAACATCTGGCGATGACTCTCAATTCCTCAATCGATGGCTTCGATATGTCGTTCCCCGCGCCGCTACGTTTGATCATGGCGCTGTTCATGAAGAAAAAGTTCCTCGAAAGAGAGGTTCCCTCTGGATTCTCCGCTCCCGATAATTTTCGTCCCGACGACATGCCTGTGGAGGAAGGATTAGCTTCTCTCGAACAAGCAATCGTCCGCCAGGCCGCTGAATCCAAGCGGGCCATTCACCCAGGTTTGGGAAATCTCAGTCGCGATGAGTGGACGAAGTTTCACCTCAGGCATGCCGAGATGCATATGAGTTTCATCGTACCGGTAAAGTCGCCTGCCACGAACGAAGTATCCCAATCTTCGCCAGTCGGGCAATCGGTTTAGCATCAAAACACTTACTTGGAGAAAACTTCCATGGTCGATACCCAAGAGCTTACACTCGACATCACGCAATCGATCGAAGTCGAAACCGCCATTGGCGATGCCTATAAGGCGCTTGTCTGCCGACTCACGACTGAAAGTACAACGCCCGATAACAAACCGATGCCAATGGTGCTGGAGGAATGGCCCGGCGGCAGATGGTTCCGCGATCTTGGCAATGGCCAGGGACATTTGTGGGGTTTTGTCCAGGTGATCAAACCGCCGACGCTCATCGAAATCCAAGGTCCCATGTTCATGTCGTATGCAGTCGCAGGACATGTGCAGTTCAAACTGACCCAGGTCGCCGGCGGCACCGACGTTTATCTGCGTCACCAGGCGCTCGGACAAATTCTCGACGAGCATCGCCAAGGGGTCGTGATGGGTTGGGATAGCTACCTCCAGAGCGTGAAGCGAATTGCCGAGGCAAGTGTCGGGAGTCCTGCGTGAGCGAGCCGAATGATCAGGTTTGGAAGGCGCTGGCCGACCCCACCCGCCGAGAGATTCTGGACCTACTCCGCGATGGTCCGCGACAAACGACCGAGGTCGTCGAGCAATTCCCCCACCTGTCGCGCTTCGGCGTGATGAAGCACCTCGACGTACTGCGCGAGGCGGGACTCGTGAATACTCGCAGCGAGGGTCGGTTGCGAATCAACTCGCTCAACGCGGCACCGCTGCGGCAAATCATTGAGCGCTGGATCAGCAAATACGAAGCCTACTGGGCCAACACACTGCTGCGCGTCAAAGATTCTGCCGAAGCCGACTCGACCGCAAAGGCCTCGGGAAAAAAGAAACGGGCGTGAAGTTATGAGGACTTCGCCGAAAAACTCCCAACTTTGGTGCGGCTTAGAATGCCGATCTATCGCAGTTTGCCAAGAATTTGGTCTCCGGCAAGCGCCGTCGGGCCCGATGGCAAGAAACATTTTGCACAGTGCTAGTTTGCCCAGACACTGCGATGCAAGGGAACAATGCCAGTCACCGGGGGCAAAATGCCAGGGACTTTTGCAGGCCAAAAAGAGAACCGAGCGTGCAATATTTCTCGACGAGAGAACTAACGCTTAACTACCAATAAATAGAGTCTAGTTATTAAAGAACGGGCGCAAGAATCTGCAAACTCAATTATCGAAATTCTGCATAGTAAAGCGAACAGCAATGGTGGCCACATTGCCATCAGTCAGTGGTGGCACAGCCGGCAGAGGTGGCCTGGGGGGATAACGAAACTTAGAGGTGCAAAACATGCTTTCTGGTAACTCTTGACTTCCCCATCATCCGAAAGCCTGGCAATCGTAAGATCAGTCGAGAATTAAACATACCTAGACAAGCTCTTCTGCATAATTCGTATTACGAGAATATGGTGCTATCTATGTTACAGCGTGCGAGTTGATCAGCATTTACAATGTTGCCTTCAAACTTAGCTCCTCGTAAATCACATTTTTCAAAGATAGTCTCCTCGAATAGACATTGAATGAATTTGGAGGCCCGAAATTCAAGAGATTTTATCTTTGCACCTCGAAAATTGCACTTACTAAAAATCGCCCGCCGTCCTCCGTATTCATAAAATCCTCGTCCCTTGAGAGTAGAGTTTGAAAAGTCACAATTCTCAAAAACAGCATCGTTCATTGTCGGGGCACTGATTCTCGTAGAACGGAAATGACATTTGGAAGAATGAGTACCAATCATGTTACATGTATCAAAAAGACAATCTGAGAAGTCCAACTCTTCTAGTCTGCTATGACTAAAGCTGCAAGAGAACTTGGAATAGGTGAAGTCAATAAGTCGTATTGTTGCGTGTTCAAATGACAAGGATTCGTATTCTTCAAGAGCTCCGTTCAATCCAACGATGAGCCCCCTAAGTTCAGCTGGCCCTTCCAAGAAACGATTGTCTGTGATTTCAAATAAATTGTTTTTGACAGATGATAGATACGTCGGATCTGACCATCGCTTAATGAAATCAGCTTTATTCATTTGAATCTCTCTAAGGGTACTATCGGTATTATTTCATCAGCGAGTCCGTCAAATTTCTGGATGGCCCTGATTTTCGAAACACCGCCAAAATCGAATATAACACTTTTGTTGTCGAGGCTAGGAAAAAAAACATCAGGCCGCAAGTTACTTCCGGAGTTAGGGACTGTTTGATCTAGTCTCACATTGTTCCCCAGAGGCTGACGTTTTAACAACGAATTTAACCGACGGTCAAGCACCCTTCCTTGGATAAGATTTGCAAATGGTGGGTTTTCAGTTTGGGCCTGACGAAACGATATTGCAACACGGCTATCACTCGATTGAAGAAATCGATTAACAACATTTGACTGACGATTTGCTAGAATTGATAAGTCACGCTGGGTCTCGAGAATAGGGCTCAACTTTACTCTCAGCGATGCCGTACTCGTCTGGCTAATGATCTGATTGCTAGCTGCGACTTCGATCTGATTGGTAAGCCGTTGTGCGGCTAGTAGATCATCAAAAGAGTGAGTCGAGAGCGTGCTGGTATGAAGTACATTGCTGTTAAGTCTTGCGGCATCGTCTACAAGTCCTGTCGAACCCCGGGCCAATGTCCGGGAGAGTGCAGCTCCGCCAACAACGCTGGGACCAGCATCAACTAGAAAGTTTGAAAAAGATACTAGATCATCTGGTGCACCCAAGCCGGTGGTCACGTTAGTGGTCGCAGTGCGCGTGAAGCTGTCGACTTGCTCGCCTAAAATCAATTGCCTGAAACCAGCCTGGATACTGTCAAAGGATTTAGCTCCCAGTACCCCTGCAGCTACTTTTGTCGTTAGAGTGGGCTCGGGTGCGAGTGCTAATCCACCGGCTATCAATCCCTCACTAACTCCTTGTACAACTTGTAGCCCCCCCTGAACCCGCGGGTTTGCTAGTCCCCGGAGAATCGGGTCATCAAACTGTTCCCTGGCCGGACCTACGGCAATGAAAGGTCTCTGAGCTGCTACAATGCGGTCTAAGGAGGCATTGACGGTGAATTGGGAAGTTGAGTCAATTCCGACTGAGCTAAGTTTGCTTGTTGCTAAGGTAGAGAATTCATGCTGGAAGAAAGCGTCTTGGATATTTCGGAAAGAATTGTTAACGGGGCCTGAACTTGCTATTTGTGAGAAGCTTAATCCTGCAGTAACGGGACGACTTGCAACATTGCGAAGTAGTGTATTCTCCTCACGGAGCACGTTACCGCTAAAGCCGCCATTGACACCATTGAGCGGGTTGCCCGCCGGGGTTAGGCCGGTGGGGTCGCGGAAGTTGATGGGGTCGCCTCCGGCGTATTGGTACCAGTTGCTACCGTCTTCGGCGGGGTCTTCGCCGACAAAGCGGCCCGTGTTGGGGTCGTACCAGCGGGCACGCTTGTTGTAGAGACCGGCGTCGTCATCCCAGAGACTACCAGCGTGCGCAACGTGACTGCGAAGGCTGCCGGTGGCTTTGGCATTGCCTAGTTCGTCGAACGCCTGTTCGATGTCGCCGAAGGAGTCGTACTCGCGATGCTCGTAGATAGTGCCATCAGGCTCAACGAGTTGGCCAACACTACCCAGGTGGTCGGTGGCCGCCCAAAGCGCCTCGGTAACTTGAATGCCACTACCTCCGTAGACTTCGTCAAGCAAGAGCTGATCGCCCCCAGGTCCCCAGAGAAAACGGTGCCGTACGACTCCGGTGTCGGCAATGTCCAGCACTCGATGGTCGCCGGAGAAGACATAGTGCCTAGCCGTCTTGGGCGTGCCACCAGTGGTCTCCTGTCGCCAGACGAGTTGGTCGGCGGCATTGTAGCGGTAGTCGATCGTGCCAGAGATTGGCGTATTGCCAGCCGCGTCGTAGTGGACCACTTGCACAAGGCGGTTGCGGTGGTCCCAGCTGTACTCAGTAACTTGTCCACCCAGTGGCCCGCCAACCTTCTCGGTTCGGCGGATGAGATTCCCCTCGTCGTCGTAGAGATAGGTGAAATCAGCATCCTCGGTGAGCCGATTATGCTCGCCGACGCCGAACCCACTATCGGTGCGATTGCCGTTGTCGTCGTAGGTGTAGCTGCCGGCGTCGTCGGCGGTAAGCTGACCGGCTTGGTCAAAATTAAAGGCTTCCGCATTGTTGGCAGTGGCCTGCGAGAGTGCGGCAACCGATGTATCAAGCGATTTAGATTGGTCAGTAATTCGATGAGCGCGGTCATACTGGTATTGATACGAACTGAATGCCGAGAGTTGAGGGCCGACCGCCTGCTGGTGGGCGATGTTCACTGCTCGACCGGCATTGTCGTATCCGTAGAGTGTGTCGAAGACCGAATTCCCGTCGGCCGTGCGGGTGACGCCAGTCATTTGGTTGGCGGCGTCGTTGTGGAAGTCGAAAAGCTTGGCATCGATGCCACGAGATGTGTCGGCATCGTCGGTGATTTTGGTAACACGACCTTGCCTATCGAACGTGACCGTGCTTGTGCCGCGATGCCGCTCGATATCCTGGCTGTCCAGTAGATGCTGCGAGTGGACGGTACTGATGGTGTTATTGGTAATCAAATCATATTGATACCGCTGCACAATCCGCGGGGCATCGGAGGAAAAGCCAAGCAACGTATCGTAGTTGCGATGTTCGGTGACTCGCCCAAGATCATCGTACTCGTAGTTGTTAACTTGCGAAGCTCCAGAGGCATAATGGATGTCTCGGTCGACCTCAAGACGTCCCAAACTGTCGTAGGACCAGGAAAGGCCTTGGACCAACGAACCACCGGGCTGGTCGTACCAAAACTCACCAGTGAGACGATCCAAGCCGTCGTAGTAGAACGTTCGCGTCCGTCCATTCCGGTCAATGATTGAGTCCAAGTTACCTTCATCGCTATAAGCGTAACCGCGGCTTGCAGGATTACTGTCGAGGGTGATTGATTCGCTGGTGAGTCGATTTAGCGCGTCATACTCGTAGGTGGTTGCGTTGCCAGTAGGATCGGTGTACGCGATCTGATTGCCTTCACTGTCATAAGTGAAGTGCGCCGTATGCCCCAAGCCATCTGTGGACGAGAGCAGACGGCCATTGCGATCGTAGAAGAAGGGATCTGTTTCGTTCTCACCGTTGGTTTGGCTGGTGAGGTTTCCTGATAGGTCGTAGGTGCTGGTAGTGACGGAAGCTTCGAGCGAGCCAAGGTTGCCGTCCGGGTCGGGACCGGCGACGGAGACAAGGCGATTGAGGTGGTCGTACGCGAAAGTGGTCGTACGTCTTAGGCCGTCTGTGTTCGAAATCACATTTCCTACCGCGTCGTATTGGCTAACAGACTGCAGTAAGTTATGTCTGGTTGTACTGGTCTCTCGATTGAGCGCGTCGTAGGTAAAGTTGACTCTACGTTTAAAGTAGTTTAGCGGATTGTTTTGGTCGAAATACTCGTCTTCGGACTCTGTGAGATTGCCATTGGCATCGTAGCTATAGAAGGTGGTGACACCGTAGAAATCGCCTGCGGAGCGATAGCGTACTTGTTCCTGGAGCCGGTTGAGATTGTCATAGAAGTATTCGGTGCGGGCGTTGACCTCCCCGACTGCTTCGATCTGCTCGATGAGGTTGCCGGCTGCGTCGTAGGTAAATTCGGTGGCGACTTCCGCGTCACCGTCGACGTCGAGCGTCTCGCTTAGCACTCGATTCCGGGTGTCGTAGGTCCACTGGGTCTTGCGGTTGTCGCCACCGCGAAATTCGACCGTCTCAGTCACGTTGCCGTAGCCATCGTAGTTGGTAGTTGTTTGAGGAGAACTAAGGCCCGCGGGGCCGTCTGGATCGGGCAGGGTGACTGTCTTGATTCGATCGAGCTCGTCGTATGTGTAGGAAGTTATTCGACCCAGAGTATCGGTTTCCGATGTGAGGTTGTCGTTGTCGTCATAGGCATACTCGCGGGTATCGATACGCTCGACACGGATAGCATCGGCAAGTAGGTCTTCGCCTGCTTGTGAGCGGAGGCGAAGTCTAAGAGTGTTGTTGGCCGCACTGAGTTCAATGTCTTCTGCTAGTATCGCCCAGTCGGTGGTCACTCCATCGAGCGTGCGTTGTACGTCGTCGGGCGGTGAGCTTTGATCCCACGATTCTCCTGCAATAGCTGTAAACCCTGCTTCATTGAAATTCGTTTGCACCGTCAGCACATTGGTGCCACCAGGGCTCGAAGGCCAGGTGGCTAGAATGCGATATTTGCCAGCAGGCAGTGTCTCAAATCTCCACTCGGCGATGGCAGTTTGTAGGTTTGCATTCTGCTGGTTGTCGTCGTGTTGAACGAGTTCGGCATTCCCGCCATAACCTGTCGTGACCGGTGCGCTGCCGTTGTCTCTGATTAGTGAGAAATGTTCTGAATTGGAACTGTCAACGATCGTCTCGTAAGAGCGTGTCTCTTTTATAAGCCGATGGAGATCGTCATACTCGTAATGCGTCTCATAACCGCGCGGGTCGATCTGGCGGAGGAGATTGCCGGCGCCGTCGTATTCGAATTGCGACTCGCTAGGGAGCAGAGGCCCGGTGCCGTCCGGATCGGCCGACCGAGTTTTTGTAAGTCTCCCTCGTTTGTCAAAGACTGAGTAAGTAGCTCGGCCCAGTGCATCGACCGTGGCTACAAGTTGCCCCGCAGTATCATAGAGAGTTTGCGTCTTGCCACCTAACGCATCGATTGTATTGACAACGCGATTGAAGACGTCGTATTGGAGCACGGTGCGATTGCCGTTGGGGTCGATGATCGCGGTTTGATTGCCCACTGCATCGTATTCGAAACGGGTAATCGGTGAACTCTGCGATCCAGTTCCGTCCGGGTCAGGAGCCACGGTTTCTAGCAGGCGGCCATATTGGTCGTAACGCAACTCACTAACTCGGCCCAATTCATCGTAGGAATAGACCACACGTCCTGTGTGATCGTACACGTTGCTACTCGCTTCTTGGTTGATAGAACCACTGGCGGCGATTACTTCGATGGGTCGATTGAAGACGTCGTACTGGGTCTCAATCAGTTGAATCGAATTGGCAGCGATCGCTGCAGGGGTGATCAGGGATCTCGGGTCGTCGATAGAATTGGCTACCCCAAAGTTCACCGTATCGTAGCTGGCCTGACGGATAACATTACCTTCGGCGTCGTAGTCAAAGGTAGTCAGCGCGAGAAGTGGTTCCGCGGAGTTCGCAGGCAGTGTGCGTGATTTAATAACCCGACCCAATGAGTCGTAATTGAACTCTGTGCGGTTGCCTTCGTAGTCGGTAGTAGCAACTAGCCGACCGAGTTTGTCAAACTCATTGCTGAAAGAGTAGTTGTGTGCATTTGTGGTGGTGAGAAGCCGACCGATCGCGTCGTAAAGGAACACTGTTTCTTTGTCCAGCGCATCAGTTGTGCCGGCCACTTGTCCCGTGCCGGTGTAACGGATATGTTCGCTGGCACCGTCGGCGAAGATCGTATTGATCAATCGGTCGCGACTGTCGAACTTCGACCGAGTCTCTCGCCCCAGTTCATCGATCTGGCGGACGAGATTGCTGTTGGCGTCGTATTCGAACGCTATCGAGGTACCGTCTGGGGAAATTTGTTCGATCAAGTTGCCTCGTGCGTCATAGGCAAGCGTGGTGATGCGTCCCAGTTCGTCGGTCGAAAACCGCACCCGCCCCACGGCGTCGTATTCGAAACTTCTGACGAGTGCCGCCTCGGGATCGTTCGCAGGGTACGTCTCAGTGTCGGTCAGTCGGCCCAGGGTGTCGTAGCTGTTTTCGCTGACGACAATCTGCCCCGCAGCATCCGGGGGACTCGTAGTGCGTAGTATGCCACCCGTGTGGTGGTATTCGTTGACGGTCGTCGGCTGACCGTCTCTGCTGGCTTGGGTGAGATTACCTGCGGCATCGTAACTGAAGGTGGTGATGAACCGAGGTGCGACATCATCGGGATGCAGCGTTTGATCGACGTCTACGGTGAGTCGTGACGAATCGGTGAAGTCGTTGCCGTCGACGATGTCAAAGGGAACAGTATGCCAACGATTGCCTCCAACTCCCCAGGTGGTAAGTACGCGGTAGTGTCCAGGCTGCAAATTCGTGAAAGTCCACGTCGCTTTGGTCCCGAGTGACTTGAGCCCTGTATCGTCCCCTTCAATGCCTGCCAAGGTATTGCCAGTTGAGTAAAAGTAATCGGGACCAAGGGAACCGGTGACATTGAATCCATCCAGGTCCAAGCCATTGTCGTCGTTATCAATGACGCGGCTATAGGGGAAGTCTCCGTCTATCCGCTCCAGTCGAATAGCATCGGCGATAGCGACCTTGCCGTTGTCGTCAAGGTCATTGGTCATTGATAAACGCACAGAGAGGGTGTCGGAGTTGACTTGATAACTTGAGCTGAGCTCGTGCCACCGCACATATTCAGCGTTCACAGCACTCGTATCAGCCGAGTCATTTCCGCGGGCGCTTGTCTCCGATTTGAGTAATCCATCGGTCGGATTAATGTCGTCTGCGTAGTATTCACGAAGGGTGACGTTCCCGAGGGCGTCGGTCGTTGTTTCTAGTCGACCTAGATTGTCGTATGTGAAGGATGTAGTGATGTTCTCGTCGCCAGCATCGATAATCGTTTGTCCCAATAAGAACATGTGTTGGCGGTCGAGCGGTTGGACGTAGGTGAAATCGGTTGTGAATACGTCATCGCTATCAACGGGTGTGCCATCGGCATTTTGAAAATGTTTGGAGGTCGACTGCTGAAGTTCGCGGCGGAAATCACCGGAGTCGTAATAAGTGAAAGTCTCGGTAGCTCCGATTTCATCGGTGCTGGAGCTCATCAGGTACTCAGCATCAGTTCCCTGTTCACCCCACGTAAGCACCATCCTTGTACGGTCTTCGTGAATCTGTTTCTCTAGCAGACCATTGTCCTGGTGAATATAGATCTCTGTATTGCCATTGGGATTCGTGAATTCGGTGACGTTTCTAAACAAATTGTAGGTGTAACTTTCGACACCCCCGTCGGCGTCGTTCACGCGGAATACGCGGCCATTGGGGTAGTATTCGTAATCGTGTGTTTCGCCATCGGCTTCGGTGATGGTTTCGATCAGGCCTACGCTAGGGCCTGTTGTGTAGTAGTCGTAGTGAACTGTTGGACTGGCAAGGATCGAGGCTCCCTGCGAGTCGATCGTGTTCACTTGTGGTGCTTCTACTTTTGTCAGTCGGAAATCGGAAGAGGCTTGGGTGCCGTTGATTTCCTCAGAGGTGAAATTCCAGGTGCCGATCAATCCGGAGTCGACCTTATGAACGGCGCTGATTCGGTCGTCTGTGGCATATTCGATCTCGAGACGTCGGAGAAAGTTGTGTACATCACGAACGCTGCCAATCTGACGTGTTGAGTCGTTGACGTAGACGATCTCCACTCCGTTGCCGATGTTGTCGATCTGTTTCACGAGGCGTCCAACGACCTGCAACGAGTTTAAGCTTGTCTCGGTGATCGACTTCTGCTCGAAGTGATACTCCATGCCACTCTTGTCTTTGTAGACGTAGAGCGTGCCGGTATCGATGAATTCGCCATGTAGGGCAGATGGAACTTCAAAGTTGGGACCGTTGGGCACGAATTTGTGCCGCTGTCCGGAAGGAGTGATCCAAACCAGATCACCGGTTGAAGTGTCTTCTGGATCGAGTACCAGCATGTCGCCAAAGGAATGCGTCCAGCCAACACCCAAGCCAATATCGTCTGTAGAGTTGGAGACATAATGCCGTGCGAAGTTGAGTGGCACGCCGAGGTTGGGATAGACGATATCCACTTCGTCGCGAAACATACTGCCATTGGCAATATTGACCGGGTCGCCGGCAAAGGTTTGGAACTTGAAGTCGACGGGCGGCAACTGGGTGTTGACTGTCTTAAAAACATCACCACTAAACCCGCCATTGGCAATCTCGCCCCCTTCTTTCACGATAGCGTACGTTCCAGATTCCGCAGTTTCTCTCAGATAGACACTACCTACCCAATGGTCGACCTTGCTTTTGCCTTTTGGCACTAGGATGCGAATCCCACCGTCAACCTCTGTATCGTTCAGGTTAGCCCATACCGAACCTGCAAATTCATTGGAGCCACCAGATTTCGGTCGATGGTGGACTAGATAACTCTCAAGATTTGCCAGATCACTAACTGTCACACTTTGGTTAGGGAAACTGCTGTCCTTGTGCCATTCACCCCGATAGAGGACTTCACCTGTGGATAAGCGGTCAAAGACGAGTATCGAGTCATCCGTAATCAAGTTGTGTTGATCGTCCACTCCAAATTCTTGAAGGTACGCATTTCGCAGCCCTTGTATGGTAGAGACACTGGCACTATTAATCTCCGACTCCACGATATTATGTTCTAGTGCTGAAGCGTTGTATCCCACAAGCTGGAAAGCTTCGGAGGCGAGGGAGCCAATCGAGCGATTCAAACTAAAGTGCACACCATTCGGCAGGTCGACGCCCATCCCTTCGGGGGCGATTTGGTAGGGCAGATGCTCAATGATGAAGTCGCCAGTCTGCGCGTCTACGAGAAGATTCTTCTTGGCTTTGGCAATGCCAGAGCCAACCCGAGTTTGAATGCCCAGGGTGTTCGTGATCTGATTAATCGCCGCATTGTCGCGATTAAAATCCGACCAATACTTGGCGACTGTGTGCGAAAGAAGCTCGTCGATGTCATTGAGATAGTGAGCCAAGTCCGTGTTATTCTGCAAGGCCGCGAGCAAATCGGCCTGCTTAGCTACCAGGGCGTCGCGAGAGAACTGATTGGCATCAAGACCTAGCGAGATTACTTCGTCGTAGTTTTGCGTGTAGGTCTTGGTGAAATCCTGGCCAATTCCGAACGCCGTCGGCACGGTGTTGGTTACCTTGATCGAGGCCTTATCTCCTGCACTGACCCAAATGCTTTGCGAGGGTGCGGACTGTCCCACCCCGTCGATGTAGAGTCGACTTGTACGTTTGTCCCCTGAACCATCAATCTGAAAGCTGATGTCCGAGAGGCTGTGCTCGGGTACCGAGAGTCTTTTACTCCATAGCGCGCCGGTGGGGCCGATTTTTTCATAGAGCTTTACTTCGTTAAAGACACTTCTTGCGTCTTCTGACGAGGGACCACTCTTGTTCAAAAAGACGATATTGTTAACCGCATTTGGACCATTGATGAGATTGCCCAGTGGTATATCGGAGGGGAAGAAGCCAGAGGGATTGATCTGAATGAAGCGGCCGTCTGGAATCCCATTTAACTGGAAAAGTGCCTCAATTCCATCGTAGGTGGAGTCTGTATCAACTCCTATTGCATGGTGGAGCCCCTCAACATCTCCGTTGAGGTCAACGAATAGATGCGTATTGTCACTTATATTGTAGTGACCGATAGGGATTGTCTTCGCAGAGTTACCATTTAACTCAAGGCTGAACCAAGGGTAATCATGAATAGTTGCACTGCTGCTTGGCCGCCACAGTCTTACATTGTTAAAGACACTCTCAGTCGCGATTCCTTCATCGCCCTCAACGCTGCGAAAAACAAGGCGATTGAGCTTTTTCCCGTCCGGAGACTCGTTGCCGTTGACAAGGATCCGACCGATAGGAATGGCGATTGTTTGAACTTCGCCAGGATTGGAAGGACCAGGATTGTAACGACTATAGAGCCCGCCACTATTGGCTGAGGTGCCGTAGATTGAATACAGTTGCTCATCAGACGGATTCTGCCCGTACGTGGCATCCCCAAATTCCCAGCCGATTTGGTGCAAAGCACCCTGTTGGGTACTGCTGAAATCAAACAGTAGCCAGGAGTCTTCTCGAATCGTGTGAGTCCCCACTCCTGTACCTGCAACTGATTTTGAAGCAGTTCCCAACAGATGAATACCCGCACCATCTACGAAGAAGTCACCAGCGGGACTAGTTTCGGTCAAGCTAACGTTCTTGAAGACGCTCTGAGCACTGCTCCCTAGTGAGTTTCCTTCAACAGTAAATATGAGTCGAGAAATGACTTGATCCACCGGATTAGGCTCACCATCGAACACAATGCTTCCGATTGGAATTTGAATCGTATCGGTGCCAATACTGTCATAGAAGTTGTAGGCGGTTCCATTGAGGCCTGGGTACAAACTTGAAGCTTGGTTGCCGAATACGGGATAGAGGCGGGGCGAATCAGTAGCCTCAGAATAAGTTCCGTTTGTATCCCAACCGATCCTATGCATCTCTCCTTGGCTGTTGCTGCTGAATTCGAACTGCAGTACCGTATGGGGCGTAATCGTGTAACCACCCGGGACGACCAATGTTTCTGCGGTGGTTCCGGTCAGTTGAAGTTCGTGAGTAGAGCCGTTTGGATTTACCTGTTTCGAGCCATCTAAATCAATCTCTTCTAGCTCTTCAAAGCGAATATTTCTGAAGAAACTATCGGCTGTTAACCCGGCAGCACCACCGTCCATAGTGAAGAAGAGGTGGGAGATGATTTTCCCGAGAGAAGACGGGTCCTCCCCGTAAAGGTGAATCGCTATCGGTTCCCAACCTGTCCCATCGTATGCAGGCGTTCCAACTACGTCATCGCCGTAGAGGGCGAAGACGTCAGCGTCAGGATATCCTTGTTGAAAAGTGTTGTTGGTATCCCAACCTAGTAGATGGAGCGCACCTTCGGTGTTGCTCTTGAAATCAAATCTCAGGACAGTACTCTCAGTGATGTCGTGATCCGTGATATCTAGGGACTTTGATACTGACCCTGTGAGTTTGATCCTGTTGTGTGGATTATTCGATTGGATTGTGGCTGTGCCGAGTGGAGCTTCATATAGCGAAATATTACTGAAGTAACTGGTAGTGGGTTGTGCTGGTCCAGGGTCACCCGTACTACCGATGTTTGTAAAGACAAGATGGCTGATATCTAAGAATGAACCGTTCGGAATTTCGAGTTCTGTTCCTAGGTTGACTGTCTGAGTCTGGCTTGAACTACCATCAATGCTGGGTAGATCTAATGTATATATTGTCTCAAATTCGGAATCTATAGTCGCTCCAACGCCTATAGAGTGCGAAGAACCCGGTCCAGGTGCTAAGCCACGAAAGTCAAATTCTAAGACTGTATTTTCTGTAACCTGATAGTTGGGAATGTCTAGCGACTTGATGTCGATCCCATCGGGTGTTGTAAAACTATCAAAAACTATTTCAGTAGCATTGGTCGGAATCTGGAAAGTCCCGTCGTAGCCAGTCGGAACATCGTACAGGGAGATTTCACTAAACTTGGATTGGGCTACCTTATCACCTCCAACGCTAGCGTCTCCTTCGGTGAAGAACACGAGATGACTAATCTCCTCTGTCCCCGTAAAGTTGTATTCAGAATGCCCTAATTCAATTTCATACTTGTATCGTGTTCCTCCGAGCCAAGTGACATCGAACAGTGGGTTCATTGTGTCGATAACACTAGTGACAGTGAATTCAGAATCAGCATGACCGTAGATACTAGATTGTTTGCCGTAGAATCCAGTCAACCGAAAGAACTGGTGGGGGTCGCTGCTCAGAACTGGGAATCCAGAGGAGACAGAAGACCATCCTATTCCATGGAGTGAGCCACGGATCGCTCTATCGAAGACAAAGCTAAGTCGGGTGTCTGCCGTAATCTGATAATCTGGGATGTCCACTGCACTTGCAATAGCAGGGTCGTCCGCTGAGGTGGTGAGTGTGATTGTCTGATTCCCAAGGCCATCGATCGTAGCAGACTGTACATTACTGTCGTTTAGATCGGCATCATTGACTGGTGCCAAGGGTGCATAGTTGGATACCCCGAAGTCAACTGAAGAATAAGTAGGATATTGTTCCGGCAAGATGGGATACAACGTCTTCCCGGCAAAGTCGATATGAGTCCTAACAGACCCGTCGATTCCGTAGGAGTCTAGTTGATCAGAAGTGCTTATCGGTACGTTCGTTTCTTCGATAGTCGTTGTGCTCTTCTCGAAGCCTGTGTAGAAGCCAAAGTCTGATTCACTATCGAAAGAGGTATCTGGGCTCGGCTCATGGGGCCCATAGTCAAAAGTGCCTGCCCCCTGGACAGGGTTATACGAAATGAACTTGGTTGGGTCGGGATTGAATGAAAAGGAATCCGCGGTTGGGTCAACGACATGATCAAGCCCAGCGTAGGAAAGTAAGGAGATCGGATCCAAGTCGCTCAAACTCAGTTCATAATCTGGCAAATTGGTAATTCTTTGTGCAGCCAACCTCACTTGATGCGTATAGAGATCAGCCAGACTCTGCGTATCAACAATGTTATCGAAGTCACCCAGGTCGGTGATGGCACCAACGATTGCCACGCCTTCGGCAAGCCCAGTTGGAAACGTCTCGAAGTGCTGCTGGATAATTGGTCCGACTTGGGAGAGGTCGGCTAAGGACTGGCCCAGGCCCTGGCTTGCCAGGTATTGCATTACCTGATCTTCGAAGAATTCCAGCGGCAGTTGCTGGTTGCCTGCGGGGAGCGAGAGATAGTCAAACTCATCGAAGATGCCCAGGCCGTCTCCGTCGTCCAAGGCGCTAATATCGATCGGGGTGCGCTGCTCGCGGTGCTTCCAAGAAGGATCGAGATCGAGCCACTGCCAGGAGCCGTCGGCGGTGGGGAGGTGTGCTTGTACCCAGGCGTGATTGAATTGGATGCTCTTGGCGTAGAGGGTGGCAAGAATTCCGTTAAGATGTGGGTTATTAGGATCTCGCAGATCGTTCCCGGCAGCGTCGAGCGGCATTGCGCCTGCGTCCAGCGCACTAGCAATCGCACTATATGCAGCACCCGTAGTGCTAACGCCAAGCCACGCTTCGAGCTCCTCTGCTTTTACATCAATCTGACCGGTCACGATTCTGGCACTAATCCCTGCCTGTTCGAAATTCTGGACTAGTAGAGCTGCCTGATCCCAAGGGTTTCCTGCTAGAGTTAGGTCCGTGGCTTCCGGGCCTTTCATCAAGCCGGGGTAGAGTTCGAGTTCCAGCGTGTTGTAGGCATTGGCAAAGATCGCAACGATGTCTCGGTACGCAGCGTCGGCATCAATCTTTTGGATACCAGTTTGATTGTCGAAGTGGGCATCGAACCAGTCGTTCCAATTCTGCTCGCTCTGGAGATCGACATTGTCGTTGGTGTCAATGAGCGAGAGACTCACTTCCCAATCGATGCTATTGTCTGCTGTCGAAGCGGCATCGGTTGGACTAACACTGGCAATCAGATCGTCGTGTCCGTCTTGGTTGGCATCACCGACGAAGATGTTGCCGAGAAACGTCGAGTTCTGGAGCGATGCACCGACGTTGAGGTTGATCGTCGCGCCTGACGGATCATCGTAATCGAGCAGACCCCAGTTGGAATTCTCCGTTGCGCGACCAAGCAGTTCATCGGCACCGTCGCCATCGAAGTCGCCGACGAATAGCCGCTGCGCGTTCCAATTCGTCGACAAGTTCAGCGCCTGGACCAGAAAGTGTGAGCCTTCGGATAGCGCAATTGTCCATTCTCCGGAGATAGATTCTTGGACCAGGAAGTCGTCACGGCCGTCCCCGTTGAAATCTCCGGCGGTGGCACCAGTCCACTGCTTCGTAGGATCTAGTACCCCCCAAGAACCGACCCAGTGGCTCTCAGTTGTTTTAGACAGGACAGACAGGTTCCCTGTGGTTGTGTCGTATCGCATCTCATCCATTCGCCCATCGCCATTAAAATCTGCGTTGTCGAAGATAGACCAAGTAAGCTCGGCGGAACCAATGTCGATGCCTACCTCTGCTAAGCGAACGAATCCTCGCTGATCGCCAAGCAACCCATATGCGTCGCGAGCGAGAAGCCAGTCACCGGCATCGATTGCTGGTGACCCAGGTAGCGGCACATGGGTCCAGGTTGGACCACCATGGTCGCCGAGTTCCGATAGACCGAGATCTGAAGGGCCGAGTTCTGGAATTGAATGAAGTTTGAGGTTGCCATCTCCATGGAGGGCTGAGAGATCGCCAACGTTCTTGCCAAAGATATTGTGAGAACTATCAGCGCGTAGATCGGAAAGATCGACATCGCCATTCGGACCATTCGACGAATTATCTGCCACAATTGTGTTATGGGCGACTACCGTCGAATTGATGCTATGAATTGCTCCCCAAGTGTCTCCCAGGCTCTCGTTCGCGGTGATTGTTGTGTTCACGAGCGTCACCGTCCCGGAATTTGCAATTCGGATTGCCCCGTCAAAGTCCTCCGCAGAATTACTAGAGATGGTCGAGTTCTTGATCGTGGCGACAGCGATGTTATTGAGTGTGATGGCTCCGACGGTATTGTCGACGGTGGAGGTGGCAGACGTCGCTCGGCTCAGGTTGAGTGCCACTGTGGAATTCACTAGCGAGAACTCACGACTATTGCCTGTCGACGAACCGCCATCGACGTAAATGCCTGCTGCCGAGGTAGCGAGCGAATCGTGTTCAGCTCGGTTGGAGAGAATTGAGCTGCCAGTCACGTGGAAGTAATCGTCGCCCTCAAGGACTTTATAGATCCCGGCGCCGACGAGCGCCACATTCTTTGAGACGGTACTCGAGGTGATCTCAAACGAACCGGAGTTCTTCCCGTAGATGCCGCCCCCCGATCCTGCGGCAGCCTGATTAGCCGAAATCTGTGAGTCGGCAATTGTCGCATCTGATCCATCCACATAGATTCCGCCACCATGGCTAGTGAGTGCCTGGTTGTCGACAACCGTAGATTGGTCGATTAAAAAGTCGAAACCTGAATTAGCGAAAATCGCTCCGCCTTGTGTTTGCGCCTGATTGTGCGACAGACGTGAATCGAGAATCTGCACATTGCGAGGGCTTCCCGTGGACCCGCCGCTGCTGTGAAGTCTCACGCCGCCTGCGGCACCTGCCGAGATGTTGCCCTCGATGGTGCTGCTATCGATTAGCAAGCTTTCGTTGCTCAATGAATTAGAGTTGTAATTGAAGAAGATGCCGCCCGTTGATCCTGCGGATTCGTTGCCAATGACACTGCTGTCTTGTAAGACGAGAGTGCTATTCACGGCAGCAATTGCTCCGCCGGAGTCTGTGCTGAAATTTCCAGTAAGCGATACGTCCGACAGAGTGACGTTGGCCTCTGCAGCGTAGATTGCGCCGCCCAGAACTTCGTAACCGCCTGTGACGGTGAGATTGCTAATCGCTACCGAACTACCCGAGGCAACGGAGAACGCACGCTGGTGATCCGTCGCCTTGCCGGAAGCGTCGATCGTCAGTAGTCCCGCGCCGAGTCCAACAATGTGTACGTCACTTTCGATCAACAATTCGTTCAGCTCACCGTCGAGTTCGATCGTGCCACCAGCCAAGTGGGGAGCGAAGGCGATGATATCAACGTCATTCTCATTGTCATTCGCGGCCGCATAGAGTGCATCGCGAAGAGATACATCACCATCGCTCGTACTCTGATCGAGTTCATCGATCAACGTGTCAACCAAGTAGTCAAAGTTGGCAGTGAGCATTTGCCGGGCTTCTAAGCTCTCGATTCGTGAAGAACGCTTGAATTCGTTCCGCTTGCGCTTCACATTTCGTCGAGTTCTTCGGAAGCCAAGTTGGGCGAGGGTTTTGTTCCAGCACGAAGGGAAATGGCGCATCGTTGAGCCCCAGGATTTACGAATACAATGGATAGACTCGGCGCGGCTTCGTCTTGTGCTAGGTAGTAAGCAGAATCCGTAGCCGGCCGATATTGGCGATCAGAATGTCGCAAATAGTAAGACGCTCTCAAACGGGCGATGCCATGACGTCCGGCGGAAGATAGAACCCGGAGATCAACCTGGTTGAGCCGGACTTAATTCGAAGCAATAAGTTGTTCTTGTGATTCCCCCGGCTTTGAGGCTGACCACCTATGTGGCTAGCTCCGCGGTGAGAGCCCGGTATCCTACCGGGGATCGTCACAACAGTTATGCAAAAGCGCAGAATATTTCTGGCGTCGAGTATCGCTCGATACGAAGTTGCTGGGAGAGGAAGGGCGGGTCAGCAGGCGAGCTTATGCAATTTCCCGGGACTCCCAAATAATGCCCGTGCCACTGCCGTCGCCTCGAAACACAAGCAGGTTGTTGGCCTGATGACGATTAAGTGACCGAATGGCATCTTGCAGTCGCCGCGTCGCAGTCTGCTCAAGTCGCTCTTCTTCGACAGGCAAAGGGTCTGCAATGCGTCGTTCCCAATCACTTTTCTGAAAGGCCGACAAGATGGTCTCCTGATTTCTTGCCGGGCGGTGGAATCTTTTTACAAGTTGTCCTGCCACGTGCAATTCCTTTAATTCTTGATTCCAACTAGGAATGGCAAGCTGAGGTAGATCGTCTGGAGAAGGTCCACTTTGCAACGAATAGTGTGGTAATCGTAAGCTTGGACAATTCTCTCGACTGCTGCCGGAAGCAGTCTTGGCGGCCTTCACTTGCTCCAGGCCTTTCTTGGTCAACACAAAACAAGATCCCTCGGGGATCGAAAGGCTGCGAATTGCGATAAACTTTCTGCCGCTCTCGCCAAGCTTAGATATCTCCTGTGCGTGAGCGATGTACCCGTGGCTTAAGAGCCGTCTCAATTCTTGCTTCGAAACGTTGAAGGCACGAAAGTCACTCATGTCGACCGAGAACTCCCAAATATCTCTCCTGCTTTCTGAAGCATGACAAAAACTTTGATAGAGCATTGGCAGGACGCGAGAGTCACTTGCAGAGTTTGTCAGGCCCGATTCGAACCGATTGTGGTTCAGTCTTCCCTTCATGGGCAGCGCCAGTCAATTAAATTTCGCCGACTTTGTAAATGCATTTCGCTCGATCAAACGTGATCAAGCTGGAATATACTTGTCAGCCAAGAGGACTCAAGTAGCGCGATAGCGATTCGCCAAATTTCCGTGACGGATGCCACTCCCACTAGTGTGATTGCACTACAAGTCGTACGGTAGGCAGCGAACATCTAGGAGTTAATTACTAGAGGCAATCCTTGCAAATTCTGTTGTGTGCACTACCACGCAAGAGAAGAGTCCCGACTCCCATGGTTAGTAGTATGCCCGCGCAAGGTTCCGGAACTGATGCCAGGGCGGAACTCACCAGGCTAGAAATTGCGCCATAGTTGCTTTCCCATATAGCAAGGTCTGAACTGCTTTGGGGATTGGATGAAGCATCGATTTGCCAGGCTAAGAAGTCGATACCATCAACGTCTCCGTCTGCGTCGAAATCGCCCTCAGGATTTAGAACCAATGTCGAGGTAATCGGATAGTGGTCCGAAGGAAAACTGCCGTTGTAATTGGTATGTACGATGTCTGCCGCTGCTGCTTGGAATCCGTCGGTGTGCAGAATGTAGTCGATCCGTTTGCCGTCGATGTGCCCGATATACCCGTGGTTGGTTCTTTCGTTGGGACCTTGGGTGGGATAGATTTCTCGATAGCTATCTAGTAGTTGGAATCCATTGGGATCGTTTTGGCTGGTAATTCTATCGTACGCCACTTGAGGCTCAAACAGATTAAGATCGCCCATGACAATGATAGGCCGGTCGCCAGCAATCGTTTCGAGACGTTCACGGACTAGACCAGCAGAGTAGTTGCGAGCTCGTGTGCCCGCATGACCTTGGGCCCAGTGCGAGTTGAGCACCACATACTCTCGGTTGTCCGCTTCGCTATCCTGTAGTATTACCCAGGAAGCGATCCGAAACGTTGCCCCTTGATATACACTTGGCGTATCGGGAGTCAGGCTTAGCCAAAACGTCCCTTGGTTGGTTCTCGTGAAGCGGTTGTCCCGGTAGAAAATACCACTGTACTCACCCGCTGTTGCCCCATCGTTGCGGCCAACCCCATAGAAATCATATTCCGGCAGAGCTGCGGTAAGGTCGTTCACCTGATGATTGAATGCTTCCTGTACGCCTAGTATGTCTGGCCCGTGCTCACTGATGACCGTCGTCGCCAAATCTCGACGATGATTGCCTGAATTCGAGATCCAGGCATTGTCATCATTCGAAGGAGCGCCGAAATTAAAATCAGCTCGGATATTGAATGACATCGTCTTAATGACCGAAGCCGAATTCTCACCGCGGGTGCTGATCATTGCATAGGCAATGAAGGCGAGCAGCAGAACAATTCCGCCCTTGGGCGGATAAAATATCCGCTTCACTGCAAGCGCTTGCGGTACTTCTGGGGTAGGTTCTTGTGGCATTCTTCCTTTATAGCAGATTGGCCACCGTTTGTGGCCGATCACAAGCCCGCGAGCTCAGGGCAACAATCGTATGAAAATTCGTGAGAGTATTGCGGAATCATGATGATCGAACCAACCGAGAGCTCAGAGGGGCATCGGACTAAACGCACAGTCGGGCGGATGTTTGCCGAGAAATGTTTCCTGATTCCGCGGCAGGGTTCTGCATCAGACAGTATGCCAAACCCACTGACACTCAAGCTAACTCGTTTCGATTTGAAAAGGCTACAACTGTATTCTCGAAAATGACGTCGCAATTGTGCGGAGCCTAGACACTCACTAACGCAATGATCGTCCAGCCCGCGACGGCGAGTAATGCGGCTTGTACGGCGACGGGAATTTGCGTGGTGACATGTGCCATCAGGTCGGCCCCGGTACACATCGAGCTGAGAATTGTCGTGTCGGAAATGGGCGAGCATTGATCGCCGAACACGCCGCCGTTGATGCTCGCGGCAAAGCAGATGGTCATGAATAGTTCCGGATGGGCGAGGCCCTGATTGGTTGCCACTGCGTGGGCCAAGGGCATCACCAGTGGTAGCGTCACGGCGAAGGTGGCCCAACTGCTGCCCGTGGAAAAGGCGATCACCACGGCAATCAAGAAAGCCATGGCCGGCAATACCCAATGCCATTGCAGTCCACCCAATAGCGACACCAAGTACGGCCCACCGCCGACGTCCTGCGAGAGCTTGCCAATGGTGATGGCCAGCAGCAAGATAACGCTACCCAAGATAACGCCCTTCTGGCCGTCGAGAATTGCCTCGACGATTTGTCGGAGGCTCAAGCCCTTGATCCAGGCTATCACGGCGGCCAACATCATCGCGGCTCCGAATGCCCACAGTACTTCCGGCGAATCGAAGGCGACGTAGGTACCAATCGCTACGCCCAGTAGCGTCGCCAGGGGCAACAGGAATTCGAGCACATTGGGTGTGTAACCAGCAGGCACAAAATCGTAACCGGGATCGTCGTTGGCTAGTGGTTCCGCGCCTGGTGCGTTTAGCTCGCCCGTCTCGCGGGCACGCTTGCGGGCCGCTTTTAGTTTTTTTGGCAAGGTCGGGTGCTTATCGATTGCGATCAGAAACGTCGATAGCACCGCGAACATTGCATAGAAGCTATACGGAATACTCTGAAAGAAAAATGTGATGCGGTCCGACTTAGTTGCTAGATACGAGACTCCCGCCACTCCCATGAATCCCTGCACGTATATTGGCCAGGCATTGAATGCCATAAGAATCGCGATGGGCGAAGAAGTGGAGTCGACAATCAGCGATAGCTCCTCGTGCGACACTCTTTCTTCATCTGCCAGGGGGCGAACCGTTGTTCCCACGAGCACGGCACTAATCGTTCCACCCTGAAAAAAGATCACTCCCAGCAACCAAGCCACAAGCTTGGCAGAGCGGGGGCCACGCACAAAGCGTGCTGACATGTAGTCGGCAAATGCCTCCGAAGCACCCGTCTTGGCCCAGATGCCCATGAGTCCGCCGAGTAACCAAAGGTACAGAATCAGAATTGTTGCCGCTGAGGGCGTACCAATGGAGGGGATTAGAACGCCGTCCAGCACATTGAATTGTCCAATCAGTGCCGCACCGACCACAATGCCGGCGGCGAGCGAGGAGATCGGCTCCCTGGTGATCCAACAAAGTAGTATCGCGATGAGGGCAGGTAGGAAGGACCAAATTCCCCAATGTCGTTGGGCCGATTGATGGAAATAGTGGCGTTCTTCGCCGTTGCCATTGTCGAAGGTTTCGAAGACGAGCTGATCGGCTGCTTCGGGACTATCTTCAGCCGCGTTCAGTTTGGCAACTGTCAGTGGCGAGTCCGCAAGCGGAATCGCGGTGTCTACGGCGCGCTGTTCTCCCTGGAACAAGACAAACGGGTCGCCACCGTCTTCCGTTTCGACATCGAGCGCGACTTTTCCAACGATCCAAGTTGGCGGTACCCGCTGCCCTACAAACACTGCAACTGCCAGGGTGACGAGAAAGATCCACAACGCGGGGCTTTTGAATTGGTTGGTGCCTGGTGTCATCCTACTCACTTGCTCGACCAATTTGCTGATTAGCTCGTACTCGAACTACGCCCCTTTTTCAAAGAGTTTTGCCGTCGTATGGCCTTGGAGTGTGTGGTGTACGGCTCATGGTGGACTAGATTCCAACTGCCCGAATACTTGGCCGTGAAGCGACTGGCACTATTGCTTTGGGCACTATGCTCAGTCAAGCGACGCTGTAGATTCTTTGTTTGACCGATATCGCGACGCCGAGACGCTTCGATTGCAGAATATAGACGAAGAAACTCAAGCTCCTCGGGTAGGACTCGAACCTACGACCCAGCGGTTAACAGCCGCTTGCTCTACCAACTGAGCTACCGAGGAATAAGCACCAGAAGTGTTGGCGGAACGTTCCATCGTATCTAACGCTACGGGCAGCGGCAAGGGACGATTTGCGACAGCTATTTCAGCCGTTTTTCCATCTTCAGGCAGCGGCCACAGTCTTCCAGTTCCACCGTGTCCATGTAGGCCCGGATCAGTTTCAACCCTCTGCCACCCGGGACTTCCAGCCGGTCCGGCGAACAGCAGTCGGGGACGGTACCGGGCTCGTAGCCTTCGCCCTCGTCTCGAATTTCAGCAAAGAATCGGTTGGCATCGAGCTGGCACTCAACATGCACCATCTTGTTGGGGTCTTCTTTGTTGCCGTGGCGGATGGCGTTGCTGATCGATTCTTCCAGTGCCATGTGGACACCAAACAACTCTTTTTCGGGCCAACCGAATTCCTGCAGACTAGTGAGCACTTCCTGTACAAAGTCGTGATAGGCCGTCAGCGTGCTGGGTAAATCGCACGTTAAGGTAAGAGGTTGATCGGAGGTAGTCATGCCAGTGCTCGAATTGTGCGATTCCCGCTCCCGCTATCTGACCTTGCTAGACGCGGAGCAAAGTTGCGAGATGGAGATCCTATTGAATCGCCTCTCGTGATTTCGACTTGACCCAGATCACTCACCACTCCGGGTTACTTGTCGAGTGCGATGAAATCCATGCGGGGTCAATGGAACAGCCGCCGATCTTGCCGCTGATACAGTTTCATTCTAGTTAGTTGGCATGAGAAATCCACTTCCCACGCAACAACGCCTGTGTCGAGCATGCTCTTCTAAAGCACTGCCAGGGCGTCAGATTCGTTGTCTTTGATTTGGAAAAGCTTATCTAAATTTGTGATCGCGAATACTTGAAAAATCTCCGGCGCAATGTTTGTCAGGATCAAGTCAGCCTTGAGCCGTTTGGTGAGTTTCTCGAAGGTGATCAGTTTGCCCAAAGCGGCACTCGACAAAAACTCCACATTGGCAAAATTGACGACGATTTTTTTACGATCTTCTTTCTCCACCAGGTCGAATAGCTCTTGGCCCAATTCCTGAATTGCCTGAGGATCGATAATCTTCTGGTCCTTAAAGCGAACCACCGAAACATTGCTCGATTCGCTAACCTCAATGCGTTGGTAAGAGCTCATAGTCGAATCCCGTAACACGGAAAGGTAAGTGGAAAATCAATAGGAAGAAGGGAGAACCCAATCGGCGGGTTTGCCTGGAAGGAATCTGCCCAGGTCGATCCTATCACTGCACGTGTGAGTGTCAAGCCGAGACTACTTTCTGAGGAGTGTGTGCCCGACCTGACTAGATGCTTACTTGTCCGCCGAGGATTCCGCAGAGAGCTGAGCCGGCACTGGGGGTGGCGTTTTTGCCTTGTAGACAGCTCGTGTGATGAACAGGTAGTTGCGCCCCGAGAACTCTGTGATATTGCCGCTAACACGCCAGCGGATGGTGCTGCTGTCGTCCGCCGTTTTAAGAGTGCGGACAATGCGTTCAAGATTGAGATTGGGCAACCCGCCCAGTTCGTAGCCATCATCGGTGACGAAAATTGCTCCATCGCCATCTTGGCGAAAGTGGCCAGATCGCCCTACGACTTCCGTGCCTTCGCGGATCCGCTTTTGATCCTCGTCCTGCTTCCCTTTGTTAGTACCAGACCCTGTATTAAGCCGTGCGTCGTACGGATTGCTGCCGGCAAAACTGTCCAAAGCCGAGACGGGACTGTTCATCCAGGTAATCGCGCACATCAGCGCGGCCACAATTAGTCCCTCAACCCAATGGAAGTATTTACGCAACATTTGATTAGCCATTTCTTTAAGCACAGTATTGAATGCTGTAGATGTAAATGTGTAAGCAGAACTAGCCGCCTGGTTTCGGCATAGCCAAGCTGTGCAGCACAAGCACTGCGCCGACAGACATCAGGCACCAGCCGAGCCACTCAGGAGGATGGAATACCTTGCGAGGGGTTGCCCCCATGCTTTGAGAGAACGACATCATGGTATTATCCGATGAACCAGTGTTCTCCGCCAAGAATTGGGTCGCCTCGGGAGTCAGTACATAGGCACTTACATTGCGTACTTGAATTCCAAATAGCAAGATCACTATGCCGAGGAAGAAATATTGATTGCGATTGAATTCCACGTCATCACCTTAACCGTCAGAGGCATTGAGTAATGTCGACCAGCACGAATGCTGGTTTGGCTAGCTACGCTCTACAGAGGGCGCGGCATCGCTCACTCGTCCATAGTGATTTATCGTGATAACGGAGCCGACGACTTCAAACGGCCGCGGGCCGTAAGAATTGTTCGGGTCGTAGCATTGCGTCGGTTAAGAAGGGGCCTATTGACTGCCCGTCGTATGCGGGCGAAGGCGCGAAGCTATTTGGGTTGTGCTTATTGCACTTGTGATTCTCTACCACCAAGTAGATTGTCAATGCCCCTCTGGAGAGCACCAGAAGCAGCACCTTCGACTAGGTCGCCCCGATCCGCTTTGATCAGCGCAGCGGCCAAATCGGAATGATCGGCCCAATCCTTAAATGTGAATTCGCGGATATCGACGTAGGTATCGGGAAGCTGCGAATCAATTTTTGGGATCAAATGGTGCCCGTCTGCGGCGTGCACGATGTGATAGATCATCAGGAAGTAGAGCATTCCAGCGCCAAAGACCATACCCATGAGAAAGCTAGAGAACCGTCGCATATTGTCTATCTGCCTGTTGGAGATTATCGCTGCAAGAAAACCAGCAGTCCTAAGCCGCTGCTCATGCGAGGGTCAACTCTACCCAGTATCAGACCATTCAGGCAATACGAATGATGCGAACCGAAAAGCTAGGAAAGTGCAAAGACTACCCGCCAACCAGGACGATTTCGGTTCATGGGCCCAGTGATTCTGATTATATTGAATAAAGTAGTCTTGATCGCAGCAAGCGGGGATGGCTGATTGCTTGCAGCTCAGATGAAGACGAATCCAGGAATTCTCGTCCCAAAAGCCCGGCTTGGCGGTTGGCGCAAGGTACGATTAGTAGATTTCCTTCGATTATTCAATAAGCAAGACTCCCTTTACAAAACGAGAACGAAACCATGCGCATGGGCCACCGTCCTACACGCAGGAATTTAACCGCACTACTTCTTCCTCTGAGTTTCCTAGCAGGTTGCGATAGTCAATTTCTAGGTGGTGGAAAAGAAGCTTCGACCGACGATGTGCCCCGCTCCGTGTACGCACTTGGCCGACTAGAGCCAGCGGGAGGCATCATTTCGATTAGTGCAATTCCCGGTGAGCGTTTGCAAAAGCTGGATGCCGACGTCAAAGAGAATGCTCTTGTGCCCGCCAATGGAATACTCGGCTTACTCGCCAGCTACGATCTGGGCCGTGCTCAGCTGCACGCTCTGAAGACAAAGCTCGATCTCGCTAGCAAGAAAAGGGCACAAGATCTTCAGATGATCAAAGCCCAACGAGCCCAAGCTGAAGCAGCCAAGGCAGAGGCTGAAGCCAAGCAGTCGGCTTTACCTTTGCAGGAAGAGAAGCTTGACCTTCTCAAGGAGGCCAGCAAACTCGCCAGTGCCGAGCATCAGCGCATGTACGAATTGAGCCAGGCTGATCCCGACTTGGTCAACCCGCATCAATTGGCCAAGAAGAAGAACGAAATGGACCTGGCGAAGCAAGAGCAAAAGATCGCTGCCGAAAGATTGGAGTCTGCCAAGGAAGCTGCGGCCAAGGCTGTCAAGGCTGCGGAGGAGAACATCCAGGTTGCCGAACTGAGTGAGAAACAGCTTAAGAAGGGTTTCGACACCATGGCGATTGAGCAAGAAATTGCAGTGGCGGAAGAAACGCTGAAGCGCTCGGTTTTGCTCTCGCCCCATGTTCCGGCCAAAGAACTCGACAACGTGCTCGACATTGAATGCAAGCGAGATCACCCTGAAGAAGACGATCAGCAGGCAACCGACGAGCGTCCCTACACGGTGCTGAAGGTATTTCTGCGGCCGGGAGAATTTATTACACAAACTCCGATCGTTCAAGTTGGAGATCTGCGTTCAATGATTTGTATAGCCGAGGTGTACGAGGCAGATGTCAAAGAACTACAGAAAGAGCAGGGGGTCACAATTCGTAGTCCCTCGTTCTCCGGAAAGTTCGCCGATGGACCTTTGGATGAGAAAACGGGGAAGCGCGGCGGAGGAATGCGAGGAACCGTGAAACGCATTGGCAGAATCATAGCTCCACCGGGCGTGCAAAGCCGAAATCCACTTGCCCCTGCGGATCGCAGTGTGGTCGAAGTGCGAATAGCGATCGATGATCCTGCTGCAGTTGACCACGCCAAGGCTTTTGTCGGCATGGACGTGACGGTCGAATTTGACGAAGACACAGATCAAAAGCAGGGCACCACACAAAAAGTAGAAGATACCTCCTCGTCAGACAACAAATCTGAGTAAATACATCGGACGATCAGGGGCCCGCTCTGATAGGCACGACGGCGATGCGACAAAATGAAAACCCCACTAGCCTGGAAGAATCTCTCGCATAACAAGGTCCGCACCCTAGTGGGCGTGGCTGGCGTGGGTTTTGCGGTAATTCTGATCTTCATGCAGATGGGTTTTCTCGGGGGCGTTGCCAGCACTGCAACGCAAATTTATGACGCACTCGAATTCGATCTTATGCTTAGGTCGCCCGCGTATTTGCATCTGACGGAACCACGCTACTTCTCGCGGAGTCGTATTTTTCAGGCGGCCTCACTGCCGGAAGTCGAACATGCTCGACCGTTCTATCTGGGCTTGAGTGAATGGCAAGCCCCGATCGAGAATGCTCTACCCGTGGAGTACGACTCGCGGGATGACGAAGACCCGGCCGGTCAGTGGCGGGGAATTATCACCATGGGCACCGATCCCCACGATCCGGCCTTTTCACGCAAGCACATCCGCAATCAGGCAAAGCTACTCACGGACCCGCGCTTTGTGCTGGTCGATACAAAATCAAAACCCGAGTATGGGCCAAAACAACACAAGTTTACTCGCAAAGATATCGGTGTCGAAACTACGCTCGGACCGAGTCGCGTGCGGATCGTCGGACTCTTTGAATTGGGCACCGGCATGGCGAGCAACGGCGCCTGCCTGGCCAGCCCCGAAGGGTATATCCGCGCCTGCCCCTGGCAAACCCTGGAAGATGTCAACTTCGGGCTGATTAAGCTCAAGGATCCTAGCCAAGCACTGGCGGTAAAAGCCAAGTTGGAAAAAATCTTTGGCGTCCCTGCCTTGGCGGAGGAAGGCATTGAAGAGTCGGACTACGATCCGGTGGAACTTACCAACACCGACGTGGAAATCTTGACTCGTGCGACTGTCAATGAACGTGAAACTTATCGTTGGGTTTCGGAAACGCCGTTAGGACAAATTTTCACTCTTAGCGTGTGGGTCGCCGTGTTTGTTGGCGTGGCGATTGTTTATCAGGTGCTGTCGACAGATATCGAAAACATGATGAGCGAGTATGCCACACTCAAAGCAATTGGCTACAGCAACAAGTACCTGACGAAGGTTGTATTGCAGCAAGCAGTGATGTTAGCCATTGTGGGCTATATCCCATCTTTGTTGCTGTCGCTCGTACTGTACGAAGTTGTTGAATTTGCGTCGGGGATGCCCATGACAATGACCTGGCAGATTATGTTGCTCGTCTTTGTGCTGGCTGTCTTCATGTGCGTGATATCGGGTTTGGGGGCGCTGAGGAAACTGTTTCAAGCCGACCCCGTCGATTTATTCTAAGAAAACGAATGTTCGGAAAACGCAAAACACCACTGGCTTGGAAGAATCTGACGCACGACTGGCGGCGGCTGGTGATTGCGCTGGCCGGTATTGCGTTTGCGGTGCTGCTGATGTTTTCCCAGGTTGGCTTTCAGAATGCTCTTTTCGATAGCCAGGTGAAAATGCTGAGCGACGTGCGGGGCGACATCTTCATCGTCAACAAGGCCAAGTTTACCCTGGCCGCCGAAAAGCGATTTCCCATCGACCGAGTCTTGCAGGCTAGGTCTTGCCCAGGCGTAGAGGGGGCTTATCCAATCTACTCGGAGCTCACAACCTCTGTGCTCCGCAAAATGAAACGCGGTGTCGGAAACCGAGGCTACCCGATTCGTTCGATTGGCTTTCCTCTAGGGGCGCCAATTTTCAAATCGAGAGACATTGTACGTCAAACGCCGTTCCTAAGTGCGCCCGGTACCGCGCTAATTGATTCCAAGAGCAAAGAGAAGAACTTCCCCTTCAAAATGAAAGATCCGTCAGCGCTCGCGGCAGAGAACGTGGAGTTGGCCGGCAAAAGAGTCTCGCTGGTGGGCACCTTCGAGATGGGAACCGATTTCGCCCACGATGGCAACCTGGTGATGAGTGCCGAGAACTTCGCACGTTACTACCCGCACCGCAAACGGTTTGGCGACCCTTTGAGTGTAGTCGACATTGGCATTGTTCACGTGAAGGATGAATACTCGGTGGACGAAGTGCAAGAAACTCTTCGGAAGACTCTCAGCAAGGACGTGCTGGTTTTGAAGCGACAAGAATATCTGGAGAAGGAAGTTCGCTTTTGGGACAAGAGTACACCAATCGGAACCATCTTCATGGCTGGCAAGATCATTGGCTTTGTTGTCGGGATGGTGATTTGCTACCAGGTGATTTACTCAGACATTACCGACCACCTTCCTGAGTTTGCGACGCTGAAAGCGATGGGCTACTCGACCAAGTACTTTATCTTGCTAATCGTTTTTGAAGCATTGCTGCTGGCACTCATCGGATTTATCCCCGGAATGATTGCCAGCCAAGGACTTTATACTTGGCTCGGAGGGCAAACAGGCCTGCTCATGGAAATGACTCGCCACAGTGTATTCGGAGTACTACTAACAACGATGGCCATGTGTACCGCCTCAGGAATGCTGGCGGTACGAAAGCTACTGGCCGCCGATCCAGCTAGCCTGTTTTAATAGACTCGAGACCGGAGGCTTTAGGCCTTGGGTCCCATTGTTTAATACTTACTATCACAAAGCCTATAGACTCAAGCCTCCAGCCTGACCATGGATTCTCAAACCACCATACCTGCAACTAGTGGCGCTTTTGGCGAGGGCATGCAATTGCCCAAGACCGTCAAGGTACAGAACGTTAATCACTTCTTTGGCGAAGGCGACTTGCGCAAGCAGGCTCTGTTTAGCAACAATCTGGAAGTGCGCCGCGGCGAGATCGTCATCATGACGGGGCCCTCCGGTTCGGGCAAAACTACCTTGCTCACGCTAATCGGCACGTTGCGTACCGTTCAGGAAGGCAGCCTCAAGGTGCTCGGCAATGAGTTGTGTGGAGCAGACCGCGACATGATCGTCCGATTGCGACGTGAACTTGGCTTTATTTTTCAAGCGCACAATTTGTTCGAATCGCTCACGGCCTATCAAAACGTCAACATGGCGGCTGAGTTGGTTGGACTCGACCCCAGCATTGCCGATGGCCGAATTAAGTCGCTGCTCACACGTCTCGGATTGGGAGAACGTGTGCATTACAAACCCAAATCGCTTTCTGGCGGACAGAAGCAACGTGTTGCCATAGCGCGGGGGCTAGTTCACAAGCCGAGGTTGATTTTAGCCGACGAACCGACGGCCGCGTTAGACGAGAAATCGGGCCGCGAGGTCGTGACGCTGTTCCAGGAACTCGCCCGTGACGAAGGGGCGACGATTATCATGGTCACCCACGACAATCGTATTCTCGACGTGGCCGACCGGATTGTGAATATGGTCGATGGCCGTATCAAGTCGGACGTGGCTGTGCAAGAAACCTCGGTGATTTGCGAGTTCCTAAAGGGTTTCCCACTGTTCTCGGATCTCACGCCGGGCACGATCTCTGAGATTGCCGACAAGATGATGGTACACGAAGCCGACGAGGGGGACGTTGTGATTCGTCAGGGCGATCCGGGCGAGTTGTTCTACTTGATTCGCGACGGGAGCGTCGACGTGGTGGTCGATGACGGTGCCCAGGAGAAAAAGGTCGCCCACCTGGACAAGGGCCAGTACTTCGGCGAAGCAGCTCTCATTACCGAAGAGCCACGCAACGCCACAATTGTGGCCAGCGAAAAAGCTATTTTCTATGCACTTGGAAAAAACGACTTCCGCGCCGTGTTGGAGAAAAGCGCGACGTTCGAAGAAGAACTCCGCCAAGCACTGTTCAACCGGCAGTAGCGGGGAAGTTGAGACCCCAAAGTGAAGAGCATCGAGCAGCGATGCAACGCACTGCCGGCGGCCGAACTAAATCGTCAGATAATGCTCAGTCGCATACGCACTTCTTCTTGCTGCACTTGTTGCAGCTTGCGGTGCAGCGGCTTTTGGTGCTGCATTGGCAGCAGTCGCCGTCGCAGCAACCGTCTTCGCAGCAGAGTTGGGGGATAAAGCCGCATTCCATGGCCAATACGCCTTGAGCCCGCTTGAGTTCCACCCGGGCCATCTTGAGGGCGACGACGTGTTCGATCAAGTCGATTTCTGCGCGGTAAAGGTCGCCCCGAGCTTTGGCAATTTCAAAGACGGCAACGTTTTCCACATTTCGTTTGTCAGTTAGCTCTTGTTCGCGACTGCGGAGTTTGTCGACCGTCGATTGCGAATTGGCAACGCGTTGTTGTTGAAGTGCAATGTTGTAAGCGGCACTCTTGATCTCAGCGGTGGCCTTCGTTTCGGTATCGGTATAGAAGATCGCCAGCTGGCGGCAGCGAACAGGGACTTCCGTCGCGTTGCAGCGGAAACAGCGAATGATATGGCGGATCCCATCGCGAGGCTCGACCGAACCAATCACGCCATCGGCATACGATAGCACGGCACGTGCCACGGGCAGGGTAACTCTCTTCATCTTGCACATTAGCAGCTGCAAGCCACGGATGTCGGGGCGATTGGACAAACCGTAGGCGACCTCCGTTTCCACATCCACGGCCTCTAGGTCTGCTTCCCAAGAGATCTCAGGCCAATAGAATTTGAACTCGTCTAGCGGACAATCAATCAGCTTTTGCAATTGGCCATTGAGTTGAATGCGTGAGTACTCGAGCTGAAACTGTCGGTCCCGAAGATCGTGAACCTGCGTTTCGACTCCACCATAATCGACGCCTTCGGGTAGCTTGATATCCTTCTCGCGAAGGTTGTCGACTCGTTCTAGCGTGCGGCCCGATTCCTCGGTCGCTAGACGTAGGTAGTGCTGCTTTGCTTCCAGTCCAGCCAACTGATAGAAGGCGTTAAGGGCAGCGGCAGCCGACTCGTTGCGGACTTCGTTGGCGTGAAGCGAAAGCAAATCGCGATCCAGGCAGTAGTTCTCACGAACCGCTTTGGTATCGCACTCGATGACCACTTGGGCCCAATGCCGTTCTAGTTCAACCATGTTGGCGATCGGTGCATTCGTGGCGGCCATACATTGGCAACTCCCCGGGCTGAGCAGTTGGAAGGTCTCCATCGGCGAGGGCAGGGGGATAAGCTCTGTATTGGCAGAAACCAGTTCCACCAAGTTAGGTGGTGTGGGGTCCAATTCAGCCCAGTTCTCGTGGCACGGCATAGTCGGCGTGCCTGGCACACAGCAGCCCGACGGACAGCGGCACCCCGCAATCCCTAAGACCATAGAAAAACAGAAGGTGATAGCAATGAACCGCATATGCATGATAACCGCTGCAAGGGATGTAATCGCGCTGGATGCAGTTGTTATCGTGATGCGGGATATGCTGTGGGCAGGAGTTGCCAGCGTTTTTCCGCAAACACCGGTCAGGTAAAGTTTAGCGGTTACCGAATGGCTGCTGATCGCAGAGAGTTTGCAGAGTTCAGCCAATAAGTGCTGTTTTGAATTCCTGGCTAAACGTTCACAGCCGCACCTATTCAACTCAACGCGCTGGTTCCTTGGCTTTTACTTCGGTGGCCGTATTCGTGGCCACGGCAAATACCAGTAGGCTATCGGATTTCCCTTTTACCTGCTGTGGAGGTAGGGGGATAAGAGATGTCTCGCCACTAAGTTGGTGCCGGGTAGCCTCTGTGATCAGGAAGTAGTGGCCCACGGTCTTAGTCAGCGCCTCGACCCGCGCCGCGATGTTCACGGTGTCGCCGATAGCAGTGTATTCTTGCCGTTTGGGAGAACCGATACTCCCGACGATAGCAGGCCCGGTGTTGAGTCCGATTCCAATACGGAAATTTGACCATCCGGCCTGCTCCAATTCGTCGTTGGCCCCTTCCAGGCAGTCGAGCATGGCCAGCCCAGCTTCCACAGCCCTAGCGGCGTGATTGGTGCTTTCGTCCCCAATGCCGAACAGGGCCATGAAGCCATCACCCAAGAATTTGTTCACCATTCCGCCATGCTCTTCGATGATCTCTACTGCTTTGGTGAAAAACACATTCAGCGCCGTGACGACCTCTTGCGGGGTGTGTTTCGACGAGTGATCGGTAAAATTCCGCACGTCGACAAACATGACGGAGATTTCTGATTCCTTGCCTACCAGACTATTCTCTTGCTCGAGAATATGTCGAGCTGCCTCTTTGCCGACATGGCAACCGAACGTTTCCTGCAGGTGTTCTTTCTCTCGCAGCCCTTCGACCATCAAATTAAAACGTTCGATTAAGGGTCCGAAGTCGTCGGCACGCAGCAGATTTACACGGACATCCAGATCGCCGTTGGCGATGCGGCGGGCGGCCTTGCGGAGATGGCGAACCGGTAGCTCGTATTTTCGGCTAATCATCACTCCTGAGACAATTCCGTAGACAATCGCCACTAGGCCAACCGCCACGGGGAACATGGTCCACTTGGCCGTGGCGTGGGGGATCATGATCAAGAGCATCAGCGACGCGACTGGGCTGATCACCGCCGAGACAACCCAGAAGATGCCGTGGCCCATAATCCCGAGTGGCAGGGCCCCAGGTGTGTGCGCGGGGTTCTCCGTGCGAAAGAAGATTGGAAACAGCGCCTTCTCGCTGGCAATCTCTACCGAAAAGAAACTGTGGGTAATGGCGATCAGCGACGCTGTCACAAACGAAGCAATCAATTGCCAGACGACGCTGGAATCGAGAGGTTCCGGCACCGCTTTGAGCGCGGCGGGGAAGACAGGTATGCAACTGAGCCAGCCGACACTCGCGATTGCTGTGAACCACCACGGGAGATTCACTACGTAGCGCTGCGCGGTTGCCAACTGATCAGGATCAACGGGCTCGCCGTCGAGCAGCTTTCTATGGATGGGCCTCAGCCACAGCAGCGGCAACATCCAGCAAAGGATGGCCAGCGGATAGACTACCAGATTGTAAACTTGCCAGCAGGCGTGAAACCGATTGAGCTGCGCAGGCGACAGCATGGGTTCAATCTGAGTTTGATTGAACAGAATGTTGAACACGCTGCCAATCAGATTCGCGAGAATCGGCGAAATTCCAACGAGCAGCAACCCGTGTCGCTGGACAAACGACCAATGCCGTCGATTCCTCACCGAGGGTAATGGAGCGAGGGAATCGTGGATGTCGGTAACTTCACTCAAGAGCCAATTTTCTCCAGCGGTCTTACTTCGTCGCCTATCTCGATTGTGTCCTCCGACGCGAGAGAAACCAAGCTCGTATTTATCCCAAGTCGGTAGTAGTGGTCAAAATGCTCGCGAGGCGACCACATGGGTAGTGTTTCTAAGCGGTTGGCAGCAAATTTTTTCGAGAATTTGGCGATCGTTTCTCCCGTCTCAGGATTCCGCGCAGGCACCACACAACGCTGGCATATGGCTTCGCCTTTCCAAACGGCCGGGCCTATTTGAAATGTACGGTCTTCTCCGGGAGGGCCGACTAACTGATCTTCCCAGAAAGGCTCCTCGGCAGAAACCTCCAGGTTGGCCCGCAGGCGTCGCCGAGTTTTTTCCACCGTTAATTGGTTATACCACTCACTAACGGATTGCAAACTTCCCTGGCTCAAAACTGTTGGTCCGGGAGATTCAACGTCGTCCGGAAAGCCCATTTCTTGGTTTTCAATCAACCGGCAATCAAAGTGTAAGAAATCGCTACACCAGGCCGCGAGTTCTTCTTGTTGCTCAGGGAGTGAAAAGGCCTGTTGGTTTTCCTTGGAACTAAGTGTAACACGGCTTTGATTGGAGTTGTAGCTAGCTCGAATTTGATGAATTGCTGCTAGACGTTTGCCATTGATGACACCACCTGAGGAGTCGACCAGTGCGAAGCGACGATCATTTTTTAGTGCGCCCGAGGGGAGCACTTCGGCGTACGTCACATCGCAGCCGTCTAGGGATTTGATGGGAAAGACCGTGATACGGGTAAGGGTTGGCGTCATGTTCGCGCTCAGTCTTTCCTGGGGTAAGAATATTGATAGTGGGTGGTTCACGTTTCGTATCGTATGTGAATTCCTCGCTTTAGATTGAGATTAGCTTTCAATAAATTTTGAGATCTGCGGAGTTTGAATCGCTGCTAACAGTTGATCAGTGTTAGTCAAATCCTCCAGTACCAAGTCAGCACCCGCATCGGCTAATTCTTCCGCGGAGGTACTGCCCGTGGCTACGCCCACTGCAAAGGCACCGATGGAATGGGCACACGTTATGTCGTGGATGGTATCGCCGATGACGAGCGTCCCACCAACACTGGGCCCGGTATCGTTATTCGCCAGTTCCAGGTGTCGTAGGGCAGACGACAGTGCCGCACTGGCGATGTCGTTGCGATTGGAGTGGTGATCGCCAAAGCCACCGAACGAAAACCAATCGGCTAGCCCATAGTGCGAGAGTTTCGCTTGAGCCCCCGCCTCGACATTTCCAGTTAGCAAACCCAGAGCCACATGATCGAATTGAGCCAGCTCATCCAGCAGGGTTTCAACTCCAGGCAGGACCTGCCCCTCTTTGAATTCCAAGGAGTTTCCCAGTCGACCAAGATAGGCGGCCAAGAACCGCTGCCAATTTTCCTCGTTCGGCTCTAACCCATTAATTGACATCAGCTCTTGTGCAATTGCTCGATCACTTCGCCCTGCGAACGGGACACCAAGTGCGGGGTCTGCAATTTGAAACTCTTCGCGAAACGTCGCCACAAACGCATGTTGACCTGCTCCGCCAGTCAAGAGCAGCGTGCCATCAATGTCAAATAGCACAATCTGTTTTCGGTTTGAATCAGTCATGACCACAATTGTAGAGTGTTTCGCTCCCAGGCAATAGCAGAGACATCTGGCACTTCTATGTGGACGTTTTGCACAATCGGCAACCACTCACTTAGCGCAATTGAGAGATTCCGAGCTGTTTGCGATGCCGATTCACTTCCGCAAGAGCCGTAGGTTCCACTTTGAGAAACTTCACAAGTTGCGAAGAACTGATACCCAGCCAGGCTGCCGTCGGGGCGATTTCGAACTCTTGCGAATGAAGTTGATCGAGAACTTCAGCCAGTAGGGCAGGAAAGTCTTCATGCTGGGCACTTACCGAGATGCGTGTGCTCTTCACGCGTTGCTGCCACAGATCGGAGGGCTTGTCGATCGGCTGCTCACGCACGGCGAGTGCAAGATTCACGCGAAGTCGCTGCAAGGCAATTTGCTTATTCTGCTGCTGGCTGCGGCGCTCGCTCGCTTCGGCGTGGATGCCGGTGGGCGAGTGTTCGAGTACCACCGCTGTCTGGACCTTATTACGGTGTTGGCCCCCAGGACCGGAGCGGCGCGTGTGAGAAACGCGACATTCGTTCAGAAGCTGATCAGCTGGCAGACGGGCAGGATGGAGCATTGCCCAATGTTAACAGTTTAGGCAGAGCTCACCAATAAAAAACGGGGACCGACATCTTGGCTTTGCGACAAACCAAAGTGCCGATCCCCATTTCCGGAGGATTGGGTGACGAAGTTCAGAAGGAGTTGATGAAGTAAAAAACGACGAGCGATGTGGGGGACGTCAACTAAATCGCATCGCCGGAAACGCCGTAACGAGAAATGTCTAGAAGGATATAAAGAACGAAGCTTCCGCAAGCAATCATGATAGGTGCAAACATTTTGGTCTCTCCCTTTCCATAGGACGCGCAATATTGTTCAGACGAGTGGCTTTCGGCTGAGTTCAATTTCCGCCGAGCGTTTCAGCGGTTCCCGCGAACCCAGTCTTGCCTGGCAGGAGCTCTCCCGAGTTGCCAGGCCATTTCGAATCTCACTATCTTCTTGACTGTGAGATTCCATACCACTGCTCTTACAAGCAAGCGAATTCCATGCCAATTCTTCTCTTGAATCGTTGCTATTACTGAATTGCCCGTCTGTGCTAGAAATCTAGCCTCTAGGTTTGCCCAGACCTTACAATTTCCAAGAGGTGTTAACCGCGTGCGTTGTAAATCTGTTTGGAAGTGTTGCAACCGTTACAAGTCTGGCGATGCCTGCAAGACAGTTGCCAAGGATGAACCTTGCAAGCGGGAACCATGCAGAGTGAACAGTACGGGGCGAAAACCTGTTCGAGGCACAACTCGGATTGCTATCATTGTCTTTGTATTTATTCGATTGGCCTTTCTGGACACGAAGCAATGGACGCAAAATTCGGCAATCTGTTTTTTCTCCAATTTGGCCTAAAGATTATGCTGCTTGCGGTCGCTACTACCACGTTGGCACAACAGCCCGTTCAGCCCGTGCGAGTCGGCATTGCCGGGCTCACGCACACACATGTGCATTGGTTATTGGGACGCGAAACGCGAGGCGACATCGAGATCGTTGGTATTGCTGAGTCGAATGCAGACCTGGCGCACCGCTACGCTCAGCAGCATAGTTTCAGCACAGACTTAGTCTTTCCTAGCCTAGAAACAATGCTCAACGAATCACGTCCCGAGGCAGTGATGGCGTTCGGCACTACCTTCGATCATCTCGCAGTGGTTCAACAATGCGCGCCGCGAGGAATACACGTCATGGTAGAAAAGCCTTTGGCGGTTAGCATAGAACATGGGCGCGAGATGGCCCGCCTCGCTCGCGAGCACGACATTTTGCTGCTCATCAACTACGAGACAACCTGGTATGGCAGCAATCATCGTGCTCGAGAATTGATTGCGGAGAATTCCCTCGGAACGCTGCGGAAAATAGTCGTCCATAGCGGTCACGCCGGGCCCGAGAAGATTGGTGTCAATCGGGAGTTTCTCGATTGGCTAACCGATCCCAAGCTCAATGGGGGAGGGGCTGTCACCGATTTTGGCTGCTACGGTGCAAACCTAATGACTTGGCTTATGGACAATGAAAAGCCGACTACAGTGACGGCAGTGCTGGAGAACTTCCAACCAGAAATCTATCCGGACGTCGACGACGAAGCCACGATCGTCCTTAGCTACCCGAATTGTCAGGGAATTATCCAAGCTTCTTGGAATTGGCCACGGAGTCGGAAAGATATGGAAGTTTATGGAGAGACGGGCTCGATTGTTTGCGAGGACAATCTGAAAATGAGAATACGACTAAAAGAAGATGGCGAGGAGAAGACCTTTCAGGCCAATGCACTAGCACGACCCTTTAGGAACCCATTCGAGTACTTCGCCGCTGCAATTCGAGGCGATGTGGCAGTGAAACCTGGGGACTTGTCGGCGCTGGAAAACAACTTAATCGTCTTGGAAATATTAGCAGCCGCCAAAGAATCGGCCGCCCTAGGTAAGACGATCACCCTCAAATAGATTAGCGATTTAGTTTCCCGACCAATAAATCGACAATCGCAACGAAGAACTATTTGCTCTCAATATTCCCACTGCAATAGTCTGAGGAGACCGTTTAGGAGGTACTCATGGATAGTACGGAGAATTCAACTGCTGCTGACGAGTCGCAACCTTGCTACCGTCCGTTGAGGATTTGGCCGGCGATCTTGTTGTTGGTTGTGCTGGCGGTGAGCCGTAGCATTCCAACGTTGGTAGGAGATCTAACGGACAAGATTCTCATGTCTGCTTTCTTCGGTTTAATGGGTTCCCAAGCACTGTTAATCTTATGGTGGTTGTTTGCGAGCCGCGCTACTTGGCGCGAGCGGCTCGTTGGTGGCTTTGGGTTTGCCGCGTTCGCTGCCGCCGCGATCCTGTCGATGCACGAATCGATGCAAGGTGCTGGATTGATGATGATTGTCTTTCCCGCTGGGATTGCCGCTTTTACTCTGGGAGCGATTCTATTTTCCCGGCGATTGTCGTTTCGCAGAACAATCGTTGCTCTTTTACTGGCCGCTTGTGGATTTGGAGCGACGACTTTGCTCCGCAACGATGGCATGTGGGGGAACTTTGCTTTGGGCCTCCACTGGCGATTCACTCCGACTGCCGAAGAACAATTCATCGCGGGGAAGCAGAGGGCCGAATCACAGAGCCTTGAGCAACTACAAACGCCCGAGGCAATCAACGCGATTGCCGATCCCGAATGGCCCGCTTTTCGCGGCGGGAATCGCGATGGTCGTCAGCGTGGCGTGCATCTCGAGACAGATTGGAGTACCCATCCACCAGAGCAGCTTTGGAAAACGCAGGTTGGTCCGGGATGGTCTTCATTTGCGGTTGCCGGTGGGCTGCTCTTTACGCAAGAACAGCGCGGCCCTAACGAAGCGGTGGTGTGCTACGATGCGTCAACTGGACAGGAGTTGTGGGTTCACGAAGAAGAAACTCGTTTTTCCGAAGCATTAGGAGGCCCCGGTCCACGCGCCACACCTACTCTGGCTGAGGGGAGTCTGTTTGCGATGGGAGCGAATGGACTGCTCACGCGGCTTGACCCAACTAGTGGGGAGGTCATTTGGCAGAAAGATCTCCGAGAGGTCGCCGATCGGCAGCCGCCCACCTGGGGATTCTCCTCTTCACCACTTGTAATCGATGGAGTCGTGATCGTTCATGCCGGTGGCAAAGAGCAAATGGGTACTTTGGCCCTCGACGTGGAGTCGGGCGACTTGCGCTGGAGTGCTCCGGCGGGCGACCATTCCTACAGTTCACCTCAGCCAGTCGTTATCGACGAGCAGCAACTTGTGTTGATGCTTACCAACGACGGGATGAGAGTACTCGAGCCAGCTAACGGTAAGCAGACAATGAACTACGAGTGGAAGATTGAAAGTTACCGTGCGCTACAGCCTCAAGACATCGGGGAGAATCATCTGCTAGTGCCCTCGGGCATCGGCGTGGGCCTCCGTCGTATTCACATTACAAGTCATGGAGATACGCTGAAGAGCAAAGATCTATGGACTTCACTGCACCTTGACCCTGACTTCAACGATTTTGTGGTCCACAAGAATCATGCTTATGGATTCGATGGTGCTATATTCGCTTGTATTGGCCTCGACGATGGCAAGCGACGTTGGAAAAAGGGTCGTTACGGAAAAGGGCAAGTGTTACTACTTGCCGACGCGGGAGTTTTGTTAATTATCAGCGAAACGGGTGAGGTTGTACTCTTAAAAGCGGATCCAGACGGCCATGAAAAACTGGCAGAGATTCCTGCTCTGGATGGTAAAACCTGGAATCATCCCGTCGTGGTGGGTGATCGGCTCTATGTGCGGAATTCTCAAGAGGCAGCCTGTTTTCGGTTGCCTCTTGCCGATGCCAAATCGTCCACCGACTTGGCGCTCGCCGGGCAGTGAGTCTCTACCGAATTCAAAGACAAATACTCAACTTGGTTGAGTGTCTGCGGTCCGCTGGTAACTTAAGCCAGGCAAAAAAATCTTGGCTGGTGATCGGTAGCTGTAGTTTCTCTGGACACGGAAATTTAGTTGGGAGTCATGTCCCCGATGCGTCTAGCCATCTTTTGCGCAGCACTGATTGTGGCACGCGCCTGAACATTGTCTAAGTAAACAAGAAATAGGAAAGTACCGAGACGATCCCCACTCCTATAAAATTCAAGGCGACTCCCTCGCGCGCCATTTCTTTGACCGTGAGCTGCTCGGAACCAAACACAACGGCATTCGGCCCGGTAGCAGCGGGTAGCATGAATGCGAAGCTCGCGCTTATCGTGGCCGGGACCATGATGATTTTTGGATCGATGCCCGATTTCAGGGCGGCCGCGCCGAGAATAGGCATGAGCAAGGTGGTGGTCGCCGTGTTGCTGGTGACTTCCGTAAGGAACGTGATCGACAGGCAGATGCATAAGATCAGCAAAAAAGTTGGCAATTGCCCGAGCCCCGTGAGCATGTTGCCGAGCGATTCGCTCAATCCTGATTGTTTAAACGCCTCGGCGATGACCATGCCTGCGCTAAAGAGCAGCAAGATTCCCCAAGGGATTTTGACGGCGGTTTCCCAGTCTAGCAGCTTTTGGCCTTTCCCATTCGGAATTAGAAACATGGTCACGACTGCAAGCAACGCGACGCTGGCGTCGGTCGCGGTCGGCAAGCCTGCCCAAGCCCTCCATCCGCCGAAGGGTTCGGTGCGTGTCATCCAAAGCAATGCGGTTACGAAGAACACGGCGAGCGTTCGTACCTCTTCGGGCCGCCAACGGCCAACCTCAGGCAGTTTAATCGGCGCGCCTCTCTTGAGTCCGCGTGTGAGCCACCACCCCATGGTCGGCACCATCACCACGACCACGGGCAGGGCCCAAGTCATCCATTCTAAGAACGTTGGCTGCGTACCGGTCACCTTGAGATAGTTTTGCATGAAGATCAAATTGGGTGGCGTACCTACTGGTGTGCCTACACCGCCTACACTGGCTGCATAGGCAACTCCGAGGAGCAATGCCCTACGCAATGCCCGATCGGAAACGTCTTCCAAAACAGCCAATACGATTGGCAGCAGCATAAGCGTTGTGGCCATGTTCGATATCCACATGCTCAGCACAGCCGAAGCGGCCATGAATCCCAGCACGAGTCTTCGTCCACTCGATCCACCGAAGAGGCTAACCATTGTCAGCGCGATACGACGATGGGTCCCGCTTTTGGCCATAGCTGAGGAAAGCATGAAGCCTCCCAGCAGTAACAGAATCAGTTGGCTTCCGTAGGCAGCGCCGACTTGCTTATGATCTAAGACGCCAACGAAAGGCAAGATGCTAATCGGAATTAGAGACGTGGCTGGGATGGGAATCGGTTCGAAAATCCACCACATTGCCGTTAGCGCGGTCACCCCCGCCGTCCAGGCAATTTCTGACGAAGAGCCAGATACAAAAAGCCCAACACCCAGGCAAACCGAAAGAACAGGGCCTAAGAATAGCATCCACTGCTTCATTACGACCCCGCATTGCGATTCGGCGGAAGCTTCATCATCGAAATATCCTGAGAGCTATTGATTGTGCGCGCTTGGCCATTGAGTCGGAATCAATGATAACAAGAGAGGTCTGCTAGATCTCAGTGTTCTCTAGCGCTGGTCAAGGATCAAGTCCAAGTGAGCCCTTCTTGGATGGAATTAAGATTCTCGCAGCCATTGTCTCTCACGATCACCATGTCCTCCACTCGGATGCCGCCAATCTCTCGACAATAGAGTCCAGGCTCGATGGTCATCGCTTCACCAGCCAACAGCGGCGGTCCTTTGATATCAAGTAGCGGCGGCTCGTGAATATCCAGGCCCACGCCGTGCCCCGTTCCGTGTGTCATGGCACAATAGGAGTTGGGGGACTCGTCGTCGGGAAGTCCCACAGAGAAGCCCTGGTTGCGAATTTCATCGATTGTAGCTTGGTGCACTTGTTCGCCGGTGACGCCGACGGCCGTCGCTTGCTCTGAGATTGCTTTGGCCCGACAAACAGCCTGGTGCATTTCGCGAACTCGATCGGGTATTTCACCATGCACCACGGTGCGAGTGCAGTCGCCCCAATAGCGAGTACTCCGACAACGAGGAAAGATGTCGACGATCACCGGCTCTGCGGTGCGGAGAGTGCCGGCCCCGACGTTGTGGCAATCAGCACCTTGAGGTCCACCCGCAACTATGGACGTGGGGTTTACGAATCCTTCGTCCATCAAGAAATGATCAACCGCGGTCCGCACGCGCTCGGAGGTTAAAGGTTGATTGTCTAGTGTGAGCAAGCCTTCTTTATCTGGATTGGCACGAGCGATCATCTCGCAAGCAAACTGTACGGCGCGTTCGGTAGTGTGCTGCGCGGCACGAAGATGCTCGATCTCTTGTTCTGTTTTTTGCCGACGTGCAGTCACCCACATTTCAGGATCGCACTCGACTGCAATACCGGCACGGGACAGGTATTCCGCAAAGATCAGTGGCAAGGTTCTGTCTGCCACCACCTCGGAAATGTCTTGTCGGCGAAGATACTCGGCAGCAGCCTGTGCCGTGGCCGTTTCGCGATCTCCGGATAAGCCCCCTGACGGCGTGAACTCAGCGGGGGACGAGACGCTATCGGCTCGCGCCGATTGTCGTGCTCGCTCGACTTCGATGTCACGTAAAATCAGCTCGGTATGGACGCGATCTGCTTGCGAGATTTCAATCAAGGCAACTGGATCGCCCACAACAAATCCAACTCGCCAATAGAGTGTGTTATTCTTCTCTGGCACTCCGGCGCAGATTCTGGCGACTGAACTTTTTGATTGGGACATGGCTATTTGCTCAATGCAGCTTTTTACTCAATGCGACTGATGCATGCGAAGGGGGGATAGCATCTCTACTTACTTGTCCTTAACCTATAACACGACCCACAAACCTAAAACACAAACCACAAGTCTGGCAATCTCCACTATCTAGGTTCGAGTTGTTTTGCAGCTTGTCACACGCCCTGGATTGGTACAATACTGCCAGGGATCACCACAAACTCGCAGCAAATTTTTTGGAGAGAATTTAATGGCCAAGGCAACCTGGAATGGGGTAGTTCTAGCGGAAGCCGCAAAAACCAAGGTGATGGAGGGCAACCTGTACTTCCCGCCAGAGAGTGTCAACCAGGAGTACCTAACCCGTTCCGCCGCGACGAGTATCTGCGGCTGGAAGGGCACCGCTCATTATTACGATGTGGTAGTCGATGGTAAAGTTAATGAACAGGCGGCTTGGTACTATCCCACCCCTAAGTCAGAAGCTGCAGAGATCGCCGGCCATGTTGCTTTTTGGAACGGCGTGGAAGTCGATTCTGCTGAAGGCTCGGATGAAGATCTGGGTGAGGGCAAGTCTTGTAGCGTCTAAGTGAGCATCGGGTCCGGATTCTTAAGCGTTCTTCTTTCCAAGGACCTGTCCCGGTAGGGACATCAGATCGATTGCGATATCAGCAAGAATCGCTCGACCTTTCGTCAGCCAAGCAGCGGCAAAAGCCCAGACTGCAATCCACTCCAGCCAGAACATAAGGTTGTAATCGTCGGCAAGCATTCTGAGAGAACTAGAAAGAAGAAACAGATACGCTGCCATTGCTGCCACAGAGATCATGAGAACTATTCCGCTGGTAACGTAGACAAAGTTCCTTTCCTGCTCGTGAGGTGCCAACTCGTGATTCTTTTCTTGATTGGTTGGGAAATGGTACAGCGAGTAAAAGGCCAGAGTTAGGAAAAAAACGCCGCCACAAAATGTGTGCAAATAGCCACTGTAGGTGCGTTGCAGCAGTAAGTCGGTATTGGGGTCGAGTGGAAATAGCGCAATTCCTAGTGCGGAAATCCCACCGAAGTTGGCGGTCCAGTTTTCGATCCAGTCATAACCTTGGTAGCAAAACAGAAAGACTCCGATCGAGCACAACGCACCAACGAAAAGGTCGCGCAGTTCTGTGTGGTAGTAGCTGCTCATGTTGTCCTGAATCTCGATCCCGAGGGCGAACCAGCCGACAGGTCCTAAGACAATTGGAAGCAGTAATCCGATGACGCCGATTCCTCGCCGAATCGCTTGGTAAGAGACTACTAGGGATTTAGTACCTGCCGGAAGATGATCCATGATGTACAAGTTTTAGCATGTCTTGCGAGAGATGCAGCATCTGCGCGTCGCAAAAAGGGATTACCCTAGCTAATTTCATGGAAAGATTGCGAGGCATTGCTTCCACGCCGCATCGCTACTTCCTTGGATTCATTGAGAATGATTTTCAAGGAGAATGTTGTGGTGTTAGAGTGCAGACTATCTCTACTTCAGTTCCTGCAAAGGGAATGCATGCCGATTTGCAAGCTAGGATTGCACTCGGCCGGCCCTACTCAATCGTCCTTTTCCACCTCGGAATGAGACTTCAGCACCTGAGCCTCGTCCTCTTGTTCTATGAGATAAGCGGGCTCTTCGTCTGAGGCTTCGCGGGTTACTTCGTTTCCCTCGATAGTGCGGGTGACTATCTCTGTAAATCGTTCTTCAACTTTGCCCTTCCCCCAACCTTGGCCCCACTTCCATTTCACTTTGGTACCGACGTTGTATCCAGATGCCATAATTTACTCCGTATACTAAATACTGGTGGTTAATGAATTGCGAGTGCGAGTTTCAGTGGGTGAGTCCCTGAGATAAAAATCTCGGGACTAAGGTTCGTTCGGGCTGTACATGTGACGCCCACCATCGACTGGCAGGCAGGTGCCAGTGACAAAGTGGTTGGTGATGAATGCTTCCACTGCCTTGGCAACCATTTCGGGGCAGTCGGCATCCTTCACGACTGTTGCCTCAATGAGTCGCGACTTTCTCTCTTCCGAAGCATCGGGTGGAAACATCACGGGCCCAGGGTGGATGCAGTTGACTCGTACCTTGGGATTGCGATCGCCCAATTCTCTTGCCAATACACGTGTCAGAGTCGGCAAGGCACCCTTGGAAATAAAGTAGGCAGCGTGATCGGGATAGGGCCGGTCGATGGACCAATCGCCAATCGTCACGATCGAACCTCCCTCGGATTGTTCAGCCATTACCAATCCGGCTGCACGCGCCGCGTAAAAAGTGCCGAGCGTATTGATTCTAAAATTATTCTCTAGGTCATCACTTGTTACTTTTTCGAAAGGTATTTCATCCCAAATCGATGCTGTTGTGACCAGGACATCGATACTATCAAAATCGTTTGTCACCTTGTCGACCATCTTCTCAACGGCTGATTGCGAAGCCACATCGGCTTGGTAAGCTTCGCATTTGTGTCCCGCCTCTCGGAGCTCATCGCGAGATTGGATAGCCTCTTCCTCAGAAGAGTGGTAGTGAAGTGCGATGCTATAGCCGCGTTCCGCTAGGAAATTGGCAATGACGTTGCCCACGCGCTCGCGACCGCTGCCGGTAATTAGCGCCACTGGCTTTTTCGATTCGCTCATGGGTACCTTACGTCGCAATCTGCTTCTTATAGTTTTGTAAAATATGACAACTATTTCCTGCGATTCACTTACACTTCCTGAGCTTGTACCATCCAGAGATGCTTTTCCAAGCCGCTAGTGACGGCAATTAGCAAATCCTCACTAATAGGGTCTAAGTCTCCCAGTTCCCCAATCGAGTCGCGTAAGCCTTGCGTCGTAGATTTGATTCTATCCGCAACAGCAGTGACAGAATCAGACACAATCTGGAATTCACCCGACATATCTTCCAATTGAGAGCCTTGGGCAACTGTCTTGGCGCGTCCATCTGGTGCCAATCCCAACGTGGAAAGTCGCTCGGCGACTTCATCGCTTGCATCTCGTACGGTAAGGATAATTTCGTCCAGTTGGAGATGCACAGCCCTAAAGTTATTTCCTACGACGCACCAATGAGCCTGCTTCAATTGAAGCGCAAGATCAATCAGATCTACCAGGCGTTGCTGGAGAATACCTCCCACTTTTTCGGTTGTGGACGAGTCGAGCATGTCACGCTTGAATTTCATAGTTATACCTATTTCGCGTTAGTTGGTCGTGCTGCGCCTGTCAGGAATATCCCCATACGACAGACGATTTCTGTTTTAGGGTTTATAGGCAGACGAGATTGGTCGACAAGTTCCTAGATCGACAAAATGGAATATGTACTAGATAGCTAGACTTCAAGATCTCGCTTTCGCCCCAGGCAAAATTGTACGTTTGAGCAAGAAATAGATTAGACTTGTTGAGCACAACATCTGCAGAACAAGACGCACAGCGATCCGCTCACGTGGATGAACCTATCGACTTGACATATCGGATTTAGAAACATGCTGACACGAATGGATTGTTTTGGGCTAACCGATCAAGGGCTGAAACGCCCGACCAATCAAGATCAGTACCTCATAGCTGACTTGAATAAGTCGCTAAAGGTCCACCGAACAAGCCTCAGGTTGGATAATCAAACGAGAATCTATGGTGGTTCTCAAGGGAAACTGCTCCTTGTCGCCGATGGGATGGGTGGCGAGGCAGATGGAGAAAGGGCTAGCACGGTAGCGGTCGACAAACTCACAACCTATGTGCTGAACAGCTTAGCCTGGTGCTTTCGATTGGAAGAGGGTTCAGAAGCAGACTTCGAAGACGAGCTCAGAGAAGCTCTCAAGTATTGCCAAGATCAGATCCATCTCGCCGCTGGCCAAGATCCAACACGGCAAAACATGGGCACCACTCTTACGATGGCCTACATCGTTTGGCCGCGGGCATTCGTTGTCCACGTGGGAGACAGCCGATGTTATCTGCTGCGAGACCAGAAATTGACTGCGGTGACCGAGGATCACACGGTAGGCCAGGCGCTTAGCAAGTCGGCACAGATGACAGAAGAGAAAGCAAGAGAAACCCCTCGCGGTCACTGGCTCTGGAATGCTCTCGGTGGCAAATCAGAAAAGTTATTGGTCGATTGCTATCGCATCTCGTTAACCAGCGGCGACGGACTACTGCTTTGCACCGATGGGCTGTACGACATGGTCTCGCACGATGAGATGACAGAAGTGATGAATTCTGACTGTTCCGCTGAAGATGCTTGCCATGAATTGGTCAAAAAGGCTAATGATCACGGCGGAAAGGACAACATCACGGTTATAGTTTCCCAGTTCGATTCTCCAGAGTTGGCCGAACGCGAGGCATTTGTCGAAGCGGAGGTACCCCTCGGCGAAATGATTGCTTCCGATCGAGACAGCAAAGACAAACAGGCCGACACCATCGATTTTGAGCCTGTCAACAAAAAATGAGTCAGTGAGTAGCTGAGCCAAATAGGTTCTTGGTTGCTATTCGACTGTTTAGAAAAACTGAGATCTGATAACTCTCTCTATCGACTCGAAATGCCGTCTGTTGTTCAACAGTAGTTGGCGGATTCTATCTATTTGGTCGCGCGCCTCTGGCACGCTGCGGCGATTTTTTCCATAATCGTCTTTTCCACATTGTTTTAGGAGGCTCAATGCCGCATTTCATTGGTGTCGATATCGGCGGAACGACCAGCACGCTCGCTATTGGTGATGAGCACCACTGCGTGCAATCGGTTTCCGATCAGTTTCCCACTTCGCCCGATCAGGGCCCGGCGCCGGTTATCGAAGCCATCGTTCAGCAAATTATTGCTCAGATAGAGGGGCTTGGCGCATCGCTAGACGATGTACCCACCGTGGGGCTGGCAACGCCGGGGCCCGCGTCTCACGACGGCGTATTGCATATGACGCCGAACTTGAACCCAGAGTTTTGGGATCAATTTCCGATCCGTGCAGAACTAGAGAGTGCGCTGCAAGAGCACGCCCCTAAGTTGAACGTCCGCTACCTCGGCGATGGGCAGGCGGCCGCTTTGGGGGAGTATGTGGTTCGGAGGCGGCTCATTTCTTGGGATGATGTCCCTACTGATTCTCTGCCTAATGAAGATTTGAACTCACTGTTCATGGTGATCGTTGGGACAGGATTGGGCGGGGGCGCAGTGATGGGTGGCGAGCCCATTCGTGGACGTGAGGGACGTGCGGGGCATATTGGCCACATTTTGCTGCCTGAATTCGCATTTCGACATGCCCACGACCGGAAGCTAAAAGTCGGCAATACCTATGCTGCCGCCGAGTCGGCGATTTCACTGACTGCACTTGCCCATCAGCTTGAGTATCGGTTGTCACTCGACGAATGGAAAGACAATCCGCTGAATTCAGCCGAAGGAACCATCAAAGACAAAGCGAAGCGACTACGCGAATTGGCGGCCGATGGCGACGCGCTTGCCACGCAGCTTTTCGACGACCAGGCTCGGGCACTGGGCATCACTCTGCTGAATGCCAACTACCTGGGGGATTACGACCGCCTGGTAATCGGTGGTGGCGTTTGCGATTTGGCCCCAGACGTCCGTGACAGGTACAAAAAGATTGCCGAGGAGGCGTACCATGAATACGCCCTCGACGGTTTCCGGAATCTAGATCGACTTGAATTTAGCGTTTGCGGCGATTCGGCACCGGTCATCGGAGCCTTGGCTTGGGCTATGAAGCAAGAGTAGTGGTTCGCTATCCAACAATTGGTTGCACTGTCATTTAGTGCCGAAATCTTCTATTCGATTCCAAGCTGTTTCTGGATTTCTTCAAGCGAAATGCCCTTCGTCTCTGGCACCATGGTGATCACCCAGATGAGTTGTAAGACCATCATCCCCGCAAAGAAGGCAAATACATAGCCAGGCGAGAAGCTGTTGATGGCCACGGGGAAGAACATCGTGATCAAGGCGGCAAAAATCCAATGGGTCCCGCAACCGATGGAATTGCCCACGGCGCGATGTTCGTTTGGGAATATTTCTGAGATCAATACCCAGATTACCGCACCTTGCCCAATTGCGTGTGAGGCGATGAAGGCGAAGATTCCTATTAGTACAACCAGGCTACTGTTGCCTACCTGATCAATCGCCTCTTCAGCTGCCTGAGAGGCAGCCGTTAGTATTTCGTCGTGGCTAGCGTTCTTACTAAAATCGAATCGCTCGCCTTTGTAGTCTTCCTGGGCCGTTGCAATGAGAAACGCTTCTCTTGCTGCCGTGGCCTTGGCTTGAATAGAATCGAACACTCGCCCGGTTGTGCCCGCGTCTTCTGCGGCTTGGAGTTTCTCCTCCGCACCCTGCAGTGCCAATGCCTCGCCAGCGACTTTCAAGGAACTCTCGTTCGTGAAGAACATTGCTGCCACGACTGCCAAGGAAGTGATATAGCCAATCGAACCAATCAGCAGCAGGCTGCGTCGACCAGCACGGTCGATGAGCCAAAGTCCCAGCATGGTAAACACCAGATTGACGAACCCGATACCAATTTGGCCCAAGCGAGGATCTTCCAAGCCAGCCATACCTAAGATTCGCGGTGCGAAGTAGAGGATGGCGTTGATACCAGAAAGCTGATTGAAGAAAGCCACCAGGAAAGCAAGCAGGATGGGCGTTCTCAAACGGGACGAGAACACTGTGCCACCGGTTGCTTGCTCTTCTACCTCAGCAGCCTGGACAATTCGCTCGACGGCCGCGTCAATTTCCTCCGCAGATGAGTCGGGATTGATTTTGGCAAGTATCTCTCCGCCTTCCTGACGGCGTCCCTTCATGCCAATCAGCCACCTGGGGCTCTCCGGAATCGCAAACGTAAATAGGGTGTACGCAATGGCTGGAATAGCCTCGACACCAAGCATCCACCGCCAATCGTTCTCGCTGGTCCCCTCAAGTATCGAATTCGACATGAAGGCAAGCAGAATGCCAAACACGATATTGAATTGAAAAAGCCCAGCCAGCCAACCACGCATGCTGGCTGGTGAGATCTCCGAGATGTAGAGGGGGGCCGCAACGGTCGACACTCCCACGCCAACACCCCCGATAAATCGGGCGATCATAAACGAATAAACGTCTGTGGCCATTCCAGACCAAACTGCAGAGACGAAGAAGAATACACCAATCCACAGCAATGTCCCTTTTCGTCCGAATCGATCGGTCGGGATATTGCCTGCGAGCGCTCCAAGCACAGTGCCCCATAGCGCGGAACTCATAGCCCATCCATGCAGCGTGTCATCCAAATCCCACAGGGCTTGGAATTTCTGTTCCGCACCAGAGATGACAATCGTGTCAAACCCAAAGAGAAGCCCACCCAAGGCCGCGATGATCGAACTGCGAATTAGTACGCCTGATGCTTTCATGGTTTCTCGCTATCCAATGTATTGAGATAATGTTCGAAGATCGCTTCTCACGGTCGTGTACAAGTTGGAATAGGAACTGCAAAGCTCGGACTAGGTGGAGTGTAGTTGTGACAATCGACGTTGGCAATCACGCCGCGTTGAATATGCAACCACCAACATGCTGAGAATAGATGGATAGGCCAGCACCGCATCAAAGAAATATGTCGGTAGATGGAGAGGTGCTTCTACCGGAGCATATTCAGCCTAGGAAATGGACCAGAAAAAATAGTCGTCCGTGGCTATTGGTCTTCTAGGTCTCGGGCTATTCAAGAGGCTTGGAATAAAGCTCTTGAAAAAGCCTGGGCTGGGCTCGGAGCGCCGCATCGTAGAAAAACACTTCTCCCGAGAAACCGGCACTGCGATTTATGGCAACCATATCTTTGATGGTCTCAGGCCGAATATGCACACGCTCTGAAGTTTGGATCAAGATTCCAGGATAGACGTGCTTTTGATTTTCACTCGAGACTTGTTTCTCAACAATAAGTTGGATTTCTTTGCGGTAGCTCTCGACATTGTCGCGATAGACTTGCGGGCATACCTCGTCAACCCAACCTTGTTCTAGCCAGGTTGGCCAATCTTGAAGGTACTGCTCTTTGCTCCAGGGAAAGATGCTGGGTGCCGCGGAGATTACGATGTCTGATGAGATTGCTTTCAACTCAGAATGCATCCGCTTGGCGAAATCGTTAAGTAGGCCTGCTCGCCAGTTGACCCAATCCTTGTCGAAATGATCTTCCGGAGGAGTGCGGCCCTGGTGTTCTTTGGAATAGAAGTCGAGGGTCCATTCATCATATCCTGCCAGGCTAGGGCAGGCCGGCAGGCGGTCGTCGCCTTGGATGCCGTCGACGGGGTATTTCTCGACAACTTCCTTGACGAGAGAAAGCATGAAATCCTGCACTTCGGGATGGAAAGCGTTCATCCATTGGAAATTGTTCTTCGAAGCCAGCTTTCCATCCTTGTTACGTGCTGCCCAGTGTGGATATTTTTGGATGATATGGCCGCCGTCGGGTCTTCCGTAAGAGCAGGAAAAGCCGAACTCGAACCAAGCAATCACGCGAATCTGCTTTGCGTGAGCCGCTGACGTAATCTCGGCGAGCATATCGAAGTCGGCATAGCGTGGATCGCACTTCTTCCCAAAGTGACGCTGCATCACCTCGCTCGGATATGTTGTGTGACCGCGATTCCAGCACACAACATATAGTGTATTTAGATGGCAGCTGTGCGCTAAATTTACGAAATCCCGGATGGCCTGGGGGCTCGAAAGTGCGGAAGAGGCAACATTGGCCACCCAAACTCCCCGAACCGGTTGCCGGGCAGGTGGCTCTGCTCCCAACACTGCTGATGTGAGTAGGACAGGGCAGAGCAGAATCGTTTGCTTCAAGAGAAACAGATACGGGCCACGCCTGTTGAATTTCATCTGCCGGTGTTCGTTTGCGAGATGATCCCTACGGAGCATTAATCGTCTGTCAGGTTAAACTCGAAAGAATTGTTGCCGTCGGCTTTCACCTCGGCAGTGAGACCACTGTAATCGAACAGGGTGTATTTCCTTGGAATCAATAGTTTGCCGAGCGATTGCTCGCCGACAGGTTGTTGATCGGTTTTCTTCTGCGAGGTGTAACAGGCGATCCTTACTTTGTGAGTTCCGATCACCGCGCCGTCGCCGGGTGCGTACGAGGAAAGTGAAAAAGTGCCATCCGGTTGAATCTCACCCCTGGCCGGCTGACCTTGACGGGGCTGAAAAGTCACGCTGCCGAATTCCAGAGGTTTTCCCTGATAAGTAACTTTGCCAGTGACTGGCACCACGACGGGCCCTTTGTCGCAGCCACAGAGAAGCATCAAGCCGAGCAGCGAGCAGAGTACTAAGCCTTTGCCTCTGTAGTTTTCACCACAGCCTAGCATTCCATGCCTAGGGTGATTGCCGGCAACAGGTTTTGTCATCCACAGATCCTCGTTCATGCCACCTACAATTATATAGGATTTGAAGCTGAATTCTTAGTCGCTGTTTCTAAGAATATTTGATTCGATCGCAACTACTGGATCAGAAGGAGAGATCAACAATCTCTTCACCATTCACTGTTGCCAAGGCTTTATAAACATCTAGCTCAATGTCATCGGAAATCACGTGTACGCTGCCATCGACAAATGCAAACTGCACGAGTCCTGGATGGAAGCTACCCATCGGCAAGTAATTGAATGCTATGTCCGATCGCGTCACGCAAATGTTTGGCGAATTCTCTAAGACCTTAAACGCGTAAGGGGCATCACCAAAGCCAGACAAGTACCAGGGACGGACATTGCCTGGGGCAGGTTCGGTAAGTGTGCCGAACTCACAGTTGCGGTGCACATATTCGCCAATGGCAAACGAGTTGCTTTGTCCATCTACTATTTCGGACAGTTTCCTCGCACGTCCAATCACCGCCATCGGCGTCCCTCGGATTCCCCCCGAGCCAGTCAACGGAACCTGTTCAATGGCAAACGCACCGTTGTCTGGGACTGGCCCAAATGCCGATGGCACTAAGGTTTCACCGGCCCCTTGGGCGGCACCCCCCGAGCCCGCATAGTTGTTCACGGCCCCCAGCTGATATTCGAATCCAGGAGGAACGTCTGTAATCACCTTTTCATCGGGCCAATTCGGACAAATGTAGGACGGAATTACAGTGTTCTTCGCTGGGTCCTCGTGATAGGCCACGCTGGTCCCCGGCTTGTAGTACTGGAATAGAATTTGATCGTGAACGTTGCCTTGTTCCATGAAGGGCAAGATGTCTGTGAATAGCCCCTCTTTCACAAAGTTCCGCTTGGGATCTTGCGCCGCCTCGAGCGTACGACCATAGCCAAGTGGGAGCTCTTTGTTGGACGAGGTATAGTTCTGGATGCCCAGTCCCTGTTGTCGGAGGTTGTTGCTGCACTGGATCCGCCTCGCCGCTTCGCGAGCGGCCTGCACTGCGGGTAGCAGTAGCGAAACGAGCACACCAATAATCGCAATCACGACTAGCAACTCGACCAGTGTGAATCCATTCTTCTTTTGTGGTTTGCGAATGACGGAAATCACGGTCAACTCTCCTATTCGAGTTTCCATTGGCCTGAAGTGACTGGAACTCAGGCGATCGAGGTCGAGTATGTCTCTGAGCAGATAACAATACACGGCAGTGCCTCGCTGCCCATCGGGGCACTGCCGCAGCGGACTTGAGCTCAGCTCATGCGCCGCTTTCTAGTAAACGTACAAATGGTACCCAACAGCAACAAGGAAATCGTCGAAGGCTCGGGAACAGCTCCGATGCTACCCGATAGCGGAGGGGCTGCACCATATTGCGCTTCCCACGCAGCCAAGTCAGCGCTGCCGACATTTCCGTCGCCCGTTGCATCCCCCTCAGCATTCGTAGCAGTGCCGCTAGTGTTGGGTTGATTCGCCTGCCAGATCAAGAAATCCAAGCCGGTAACAACTCCATCGTCGTCGAAGTCTGCGTCATCCGGCAAAGCGGTCCCAACTTCGAAGATGTGAACGTTGCGATTGGTAAAGTCTAGGACGGCTAGAGTTTGGCTCACGGGATCAAAGTCGAAATCATACAGAGCCGAGCCATCAGCCGGGGTGAACCCAGACTGAAAAGCAAATGTGCTTGAGACAGAAACGCCATTGGGGTCTGTCACAAGGATTGAATCGACGAATGTTTGACCGGGGCCAGCATTATCGCGATTGTTGAAAATCAACAGGTCGCCATCGGTAGTGTTGCTTAGAAAACTAATATTCTGGCCGAGGACAAAATCGCCTCCGTTAGGATCGAAGATCTGTTTTTGGTTGGTCGAGGTGTTTGCACCGGTTCGTTCGGTTGTACTTACTCGATTGTTGTGACGCACGTACACGTCGCCCGTATCTGGATCGAAGTCCATATCGCGAGTTATCGTTGGACCGCCGGCGGGAACCCAGATAAATCCAGGATCGGCACTACCACTGCCACCATGAATCTCAGCTCCGGTTGTCGTGTTGTATAGATGCCGACGTCCCGAACCAAGTTGTCCGACCGCGGTACCAGAACTAGCGCCTCCAGCTCCATTGAAGTCGGGGTCGAAAGAGCCGCCGCTGATGCCACGGAAATTGGCGGGATCGGTAAGGTCCACACCCACTCGCCAACGCTGCGAACCATCGGAAGTATTGAACACTTGCAAGGCTTGGGGATCTGCCACACCAAAATCGAAAGTCGCCAGCAGAGAGCTTCCGTCTGCACTAATGTCTAGCCCTGTGTAACCTCGAGAATTGGGAGTCGACTGGATCACGCTGCTGTCAAATGTGCCGACGGTGCCTCCTAGAGGAGAACTAAAGTTGGGGTCTCCGACAACACCGGTAGTGGTTGCGTTTAGCACTTCGACAACGGCAACACTTGCCGCTGATCCCGAGTTATTGAAGCCCGCCACGTAGAGTTGGCTTCCACTCCAGGCCACTGCGATTGGATTGCTACCAATATCGTGCGGATCGGGAGCATTTGGGTCGGTAGCAGTATCATCGATATTGAATCGAGAGACTTCTACAAAATTGACCGCCAGGGTCTCGGAAGCAGCAAATAGCGTCGCCAACAGGATGGCAATTGTGGATCGTGCGATCGCCCTGCCTCTATTTCTAGTCGTTGATGATTTTCTCATTGCGAATCTCTTTCTCTGAGTACTGAGTAAAGAGGGCCACCTACGGAATCTCCGACGGTGGCCCTTAAGTGTCTTGTCCTTTCTGAACTGTAAGTTTTGCTAAGAGCGCCGACGGCGGCCCAGCGAAACTAGTCCAGTGGTACCCGCTATAAGCAGCAAGGCTGCGTGAGGTTCAGGCACAACTTCAAAAATGTGAACGTTACGATTCGAAAAGTCGACAATGGCCAGCGTGCTGGCATTGTTCGACCAACTAAAGTCGTAAGCTCCCGCACCGGTGCCGACTGGAGCCAATAGATTCAATGCAATTGGCTCAGGCGTGCCATCGGGTTGAATCGCCTTGATAACGTCGGTAAAGACCTGGCCTGGGCCAGAGCCAGTTCGGTCGTTGTAGATCACAAAGTCGCCGCCGAGGGCGCCTTCCATATAAGCAATATTCTGAATGTTGGTGAAATCGGCTTCCGGTTCATCGACAACAAGTGTCGCAGTATTGACGCTGTTGTTGCCGGTTCGAGTGGCAGTGATGACGTTATTGCCCTCGCGAAGCCAAATGTCGCCGTTGGACTCGAATTCCATGTCTCGCCAAAACGTTCCTGTACCGGCACCATTGATAATCATCCCATTGCCGGTAGTGAAGATGTCTGCACCGGTTCCATTATCTTGCAGTGCGCGACGACCGCTACCAAAAGTTGTCCAACCAGTGCCTGCGCCATTTGGATCGCCGTTAAAGCCAGGATCGAAGCCGACTCCGCTACCAGCACGAGCACTCTTGGACCACACCTTGGAGTTGCCCGCGGTGTTGTAGGCAGAAATTCCGTTCGGATCTGCCGCGCCATCGTCGTAGGCTGCAGACAACAGTGAACCGTCGTCCAGGATATCTAAACCAGAGTAACCGCGCGAGCCAGGGGCTCCGAAATTGGCAAAGCTTGTGCCGAGTGTGCCTGATACCAAACCAGTGGCACCGATATTAGTGATCTCCGTAATGCCCACACTGGGGGCAGTCGCACCATTGAAGCCTGCGACGTAGAGCTTGTTGCCACTCCAGGCAACAGCGGAAGGATTCGACCCGTAAAAGCCGGCATTGTTTGGGTCGGCACCACCATCAACATCGAACCGAACAATTTCCTTCAATTCAATGGCTTGGGATTGAGAAATAGAGAATCCCAGAACCATTACGCAAGTAGCCAGAACTGCTGACGTGCATCGAGTAAGTGTCATCTTCATTAGTTCGCTCCACAAAGATTCAGTGACCAAGAGATTTGTAAGAAAAGCTGTAAGCTGCGCGACTCGATCCTGTTCCGTGATTACCCATTATGCTAGCCGCTTGGTGGAAGAGCTCAAAGCGAATCTGCGTAATTATTTCCACTAGATGCGCACAGCTCGATTCAGGGCGAGCCGCTCGATTTAAGCTTGCCAGTGCAGGCTTCAAGGCCTCTCTCACCCATTTCGAATCGCTAAGCCGCTGAAGAGATTTGATTTAGAGCAATTGCCAGTGGCGACGGTTCCGTACCTCAACTTCTCAATACCTAACCTTCGATTGTCGAAATTCAAAAATTGCCATCTGTCAGCGATTCGACGCACGGGTGCTGCTAGCCTCGCTCGAGGTAAGGTGTTTTCGAAAGGCAAGCGGGGTTTCGCCATAGCGTTTGCGGAACGCGACTCCAAATTGAGTGGCGCCGGCATAGCCACACATCGAAGCTATGGCATCGATGGAATGTTCGGACTGAGTGAGCAGCTCTTTGCCCCGCTCTAAACGGAGCTGACGAATTGCCTCGGCGGGCAGGCGTCCGAAGTACTTCTTGAACTGAAGCTCGAGATATCGCCGCGAAACGGGAACCTCCTGCAAAATATCTTCTACGATGATTCCTTGAAGGGCATGAGTTTGAATAAATCGCATGGCTTTAATAATCATCGGATCGTCGATGGCCAATGCGTCGGTAGATTGATTTCCCACAACGCCTATTGGAGGGATAAGCTGCGGAGCGCTTGACCAGGTATCGCCCTTGATCATTCGGAATAGGGTGGCTGCTGCTTCGTAGCCAATTTTTTGACTCGCTACGAGGATGCTCGAGAGCTGAGGCGTACTGAGTTCGCAAAGTAAGTCGTCGGTATCTCCCACGAGAATTGCCACTTCGTCTGGGACGGCAATGCCTTCCATGCTACATACTTCTGCCAGTTCGCGACCTCGCCGCGCATCGACCGCAAGAATGGCTACTGGACGAGGAAGTTGATTGAGCCATCGCAGGACGCGATTATGGAGCTCGTCGCGATCAATGCGTCGACTGACTCGATAACCGGGTTGGTAAATGTGGCAAGCAAAGTTCTCTTTGGCTAATGCTTGGACGAAGGCTTCGCCGCGACTCTTGGAGTAGTCGTTACTCGGTGGAGCATAATAAGCAAATGTTTGCAGCCCGCGTTCCCGGAAATGGGCCACTGCCAGCTTGGCACGGGCCGTTTCGTCTGTTCTGACATGTCCGATCTGCTTGAGATCGTCGTAGATGTCGTCGACATTGACGGTGGGGAGCTTGGTGTTCTTGATTTCTGCCAGTTGCAAAGGCGTGCTGATGCGAGCAATGATCCCATCGCCTCGCCACCGATCGGGAACCGACCACCTTTTGCTATAGTCGCGTGGATCGACTAGTAAATTCCAAGGGCCAAATTTCGACGCGAAGTCTGCAACTCCTTGCACCACGCTACGACCCCAACTGTTGTCGGTTTCGACGAGAACAGCGATTTCCAGTGGACGGCTATTGTCCTGAGAGATCATGCGTTAACGCCACAAGAGTTCGGAGAGATGCAAGAGACTTTCGAAATGCTGAGGATAGTGCTACTTTAACATGGCGTTCGCAAATTGTGGAAAAAATTGCGCTTATCGTCAGGTGGCGTCAATTCTCAACTGTTAGACTGCCAGTCTAGAAGCATCCTGGATGCCTTATTTAAGGAACTCGAGTGCCCGACTCATCTTTAATTCGGTCTATCGGCATGATCTGTTCCTCCTCTGGTGATGGGGTGGAAGCAGCGATCATCGATACCGACGGACGAGACGAAGTTTGTTCGTTAGGAGGGTTGTCGCTGCCTTATGAAGAGGAGTTGCGGTGGAGAGTGCTCGAAGCAACACAAAACGATTTGCCAACGACGGAAATTCTCCGCTTGGAAAACTTGCTCACCCAGCATCACGTGAAAGCGTACGACCTGCTGGCGAAGAGCCTTCCCCAGGAAGTGGCCAGCGCAAGCTTGGTTGGCTTCGCAGGCCATGTCTTGCGACACATGCCTGGGGAAAAGCTCACCTACGAACTCGGCAACCCTTGGTTTTTAGCGGAAAAGGTGGGGCTGCCGGTGGTGAGTGATTTTCGACGTCACGACATGGCAGTGGGCGGGGAAGGTGCACCGCTTTCCGGACTATTTCATTGGGCATTGATGGCTAATGAACCGAGGCCGGCCTTGATGTTGAATCTTGATTCGGTTGCGAGTGTGACTTGGCTTAGCAAGGAAAATGAAATTATCGCTGGCGATACGGGACCTGGTGTTGGCTTGCTAAATGAGTGGGTTCAGGAAATTGCCACGGTTCCGCATGACCTCGACGGCGAGATTTCCTCCCAGGGAACGCCCGATGAGGCTTTGGTGAGAGAAGTGCTGCAGGCACCCTTTTTTCAGAGATCGCTGCCGAAGGCTGCGGACCTCCATCAATTCGATCATATCGACATCGCAGGAATGAGTGCGGAGGATGGTGCCGCAACCTTGTGTGCGATTACGGTATCCGCGTTTATGCAAGCTGCCAACCAGCTTCCGGCCTTGCCCAACAAGGTTTGGATTACGGGGCCTGGCAGCGAGAATCCTGTGATTTGTCGCATGCTGGGAGATCACTTCGACCAAGTTGTGAACGTCACAGAGCGAGGACTGAATCCCAAAACCATGGCTGCCGAGTGTTTTGCCTGGTTGGCTGTTCGCCACGCAAACCGTTTGCCTATCACTAGCCCTGAAACAACGGGCTGCAAGAGTGCAGACTGCGCCGGATTTATGACAAGTCCACTCGGTACAGAACATACGATTCGGAGCTAAGGAATGGGCAACAAAAGAATCGGCATCTTCGACTACCGGTTGGACAACTTCCATGCGAATGTTTACTTGGATGCACTGCGCGGACCGTTGGCTGATCGTGGTTATCAGATTGTTGGGGCTGCGGCGTTAATCGAAGATGCTAGTCGCGATTGGTGTGAGTGCAAGGAGTTGCCCTACTTTGAATCTTTCGAGGCACTGAGCGAAGTCTCAGACTATCTGATGATCCTCGCACCCTCGAATCCAGAGAGGCATTTAGAGATGTGCGAGTCGGCATTCCCACTCGGCAAACCAACTTTCGTAGACAAAACGTTTGCTCCCGATTTATCAACAGCCCAGAAGATATTCGACTTGGCAGATCGATATTCGGTGGCTATCCAATCGACCTCGGCGTTGCGCTCCACCAATATACAGCAGCGGGTCGGCGAGCTTGATTCTCAGCTGCAGAGCATCAGCGTCTATGCTTCTGGAACGTCGTTTGAGGAGTACGGAATCCATCCGTTTGAATTGGCTATTAGCTGTATGGGTGCCGATGTTACTGGCATGTGCCGATTGGGCACGGCTGATTTGCACCAATATGTACTTCGATATCCGGAAGGGAGGACGGCGGTCGTCAACTTTAGCCAGGTTTCGGATGTGCCATTCAGTGCGACACTCTTGGCAAACAATGGCTGCCAACACGTGGAAGTGGAAACCGGCCAATTGTTTGTTGATGCTGCGGCAAGCATCCTCGATTTCTTCGATGCCGGAAAGGCACTGATTGATCGCAACGAGACATTGGCAGTCAGGCACTTGCTTGACCTTGCGGAAAGTGACATAGCTCGCGGTAAGTTCGCAGAGATCGACGTGAAGGCTGTTACCAAAGGTGCTGTTTCACCACCGCATTGGCATTCGCGGCAGTTGCAGCAAGATTCTGTACGTCAGACGAAAAAATCGCACTCGTAGAATAGCTCGAGCACACGTAACTAGGTGTATTTGAACGCAGAAAGTTGCTTGGTATGAGACTGGGAATTATCGGCGCAGGGACAATCGGCAAGAAGCATGTGGAAGCTGCGCTGGAAGCGGGCGTGGAAGTCGCTTGGATTGTTGATCGGCAGTTAGATTCTGCACGTGAACTCGCCGGTACCTGCGGGGCAGAGTCATCGGACAGTCCCGAGGATCTGTGGCAAGATTCTGCAACAAATGCGGTGGTGATTGCCGTCCCCAATTATCTTCATTTGCCGTTGGCGAACACCGCACTTGAAGCAGGTAAGGATGTACTCCTAGAGAAGCCCATGGCACTCACGCATAAGGAATGTCTAGAGCTATCTCGTGTTGTTGAAACAACAGGGCAGATCCTACAAGTTGGGTATGTGCATCGTTACACCGCGGTCGCCAAAGTTGCCAAGCAACTCGCAACCGGTAACAAGTTGGGCGAAATCTATCATGCTCAGGCCATGCTCTACCTGCGTCGCGGTATTCCTGGGTTGGGACATTGGTTCACAGACAGAGAGTATTCCGGCGGCGGAGTCTTGATTGATGTGGGGGTGCATCTGATCGACTTGGCGATGCATTTGATGGGATTCCCGGAGGTCGACCAAGTGTTGGGACAAACGTTTGCCAACTTTGGTGTGCGCATGGGGGACTATCACTTCGACGAAATGTGGGCCGGTCCTCCTAACTTGTCGGGAACATTCAATGTTGAGGATGCAGCACAAGCTTTGGTTCGCTTTAACAATGGTGCCGTTCTAGATCTGCACGTGGCGTGGGCGGGGAATTACTCTAAACAATTGCCAACTTCGTTGATGAGCTTTACCGGGACCCAAGGTGGATTGTCGTTTGAATTATTTGGCGACGAAGTAAATCATTCCTTGGAACAAGAGGGAAGTCTTGTCGATGGCAGAACGCCAGTTGAACAAAATGATTTCTTCCTGGAGCAAATGCAAGATTTCGCACGCAGTGTCGAAACTCGCAGTGTTCGGCAAGCTGACGTCAAACAAGGGTGTGAGGTGCAGGCGATTGTCGATGCCATTTACTCGTCGAGCAATCACCGCCAGCCGGTCAATGCAGATTGCTCCATTGCGGCCCTAGAATAGTTCACCTCAACTGTGGAATCAGCGTGACACTCGTATGGAATTCAGCTCTGCCCAAACCGTCGATCTTGCCATCGTTGTTGGCTATCTGATTGCGAGTTTCGGTTTCGGGATTCTTGCCAGTCGCTGGATCACGACGAATGCCGATGAAGAGAACTTCTACCTGGCAGGCAGAAAGTTGCCGGGGTGGGTGAACGGAATTTCCTACGCCGTGACTGCGATGAACGCCGACGTTGCACCACTTTATTGCGGTCTAGCGGCGGTGATTGGGTTGCCGGTCGCGTGGTTCTATTTGTCGCGGTTCTCGCTCTGGTGGATGATCGTAGCAATGCTCTTTGCCGTACGCTGGTGGAACCTAGGTGTTCGCACCGGACCGGAATTCTATTCGTTGCGATTTGGTGGCGGTCGTGCCAAAGTCGTCCGCATCGTTTCGGCGATCATTGCCGTGGCGCTCAATATGGTGCCTTGGCTGGGTGCCGGACTGTTGGGCACCCACAAGATTCTCAGCCCCGTTTTTGGAATCGAAAGTAAAGCCACCACCTTAGTGGCAGTGTTGCCAGTACTCGTCGGCTACGTGTGGATCTCTGGATTTGTGGGCGTCGTAGTGACAGATGTCCTCCAGACCTTTGTGATCTTACTGGCAAGTGCATTTTTGCTGTGGTCGGTGCTAAGTAGTTTCGGCGGCCCTGCGGGACTATCGGACGCCATCGTTGCGGCGCATCCCGAAGAGCACACCGAGATCCTGGCAGTCTTCCCCGTGCCGGGTCATGAAGTGCTCGGTCCGCTGGTCGTCCTAGCTTGGCTGGTTGTGCATACGATTGGCCGGGGCGGAACCGTCGATCTCGATGGACAGCGACTGTTTTCCACGGTGTCGTCTCGAGAAGCTGCCAAGGTTCCCATTTGGGCAGCGGTGGCGTTGTATGCGATGCTGTTGCTCCTGACATTACCTGTGTTGGGCGTGTTGGTCAGCCATCCCGAGTTGTATCACGCTACCAGCGAAGCGCGGGAGGAAACTTTCGGCATCTTGCTCAAAGAGTATCTGCCGATGGGGATGTTAGGGATCGCTGTGGCAGCACTCTTGGCTAGCGTGATGTCTACAGTCGATAGCCACTTGAACTACGGGGCACAAACGCTGGTGAATGATGTATTTCGGCAATTGTTCCCCAATTCAAGGCTGCTAGATCCCTCGACGCGATCGGCTGTTTGGATCGGTCGGCTTACGATGCTGGGCATTTTGGCATTGGGTATCGGCGTCATGTATATGTCGGAGTCGTTGTTTGGCATCGTCACTGTGATTGCGGGCATGTTTGCCTCGGTCGCCTTATTCTATTGGGCCCAATGGTGGTGGTGGCGAGTGAATTTTGCCTCGTGGTTGGCGGCCATGATTGGCGGGCCAGTGGTTTACTTTGGGTTGGGCGCAGTGCTGCCGATGTGGCCGTGGTGGCAAGAGCAGATCTCAATAAGCAGTGCCCGCGCCGACTCCATGGCCATGTTGCAGGCATTAATTGCAATTGTCGTGAATACAATGATTTGGTGGACAATCACGCTAATGTTTCCACCAGAAGATGAGAGAACGCTGGTGGATTTCTATCGTCGGGCGCGACCACCCGGACGTTGGGGACCGATCCGAGCGAAGTTGCAAGCTGCCGGTGAGCCAGTCTATACAGATAGTATCCTCTGGCCGGGAACGCTGACCGCGATCGTGGGTGCCATTGCAATTTCATTACCGGTGGTGGCAATTTCGCAATTGGCTGTGGGTCGATATCTCCATGCGATCGTTTTGATCGGAGCTGGGCTCATTGGCGGTGCAATGTTCCTACCGATGTTCCGAAAACATATGGTTCGTATGGAAGAATCGCAATTCTTGGCATCGCCCTTGGGCACCACTAAAAATGAATAGAGGGAACGGGGCTCCAGATGATTGATGCGAAGAAACAACCAAGATACCGAATCGGCAAGTGCCTGGGCCTATGGCTCTTGTTCGCTGCCGGTCAGTGGAATTGCGCGCTCTCTGGCGAAACCCAAGTGCATAACGAATTCGACGTCGTCATAGCCGGTGGATCGACGGCCGCCTTTGCCGCTGCAATCTCTTCTGCCAAGAGTGGTGCCAAGACAGCGCTGCTGGAACCGACCGATTGGGTTGGTGGTCAGCTCACTTCCAGCGGAGTGCCGGCGGTGGACGAAGCCTGGCACACGGTTGCTGCAGCCGAGGGGGAAGGCCCATCATTGAACGTCGCATTGATTGCCCGCGATCCGCGTAATATCACGCCCAATTTCCTGGGCAGCCTGCAGGCAATCGACGGTTGCGGGGACTGCTGGGTTAGTCGGTACTGCTTTCGGCCGGTGGAATACCTGGAATCAAGTCTTCATCCCATGCGAGACCAAGTGGCCGACAACCTGACGATCTTCTACGAAACGGTCGTCAAAAGTTTGGAGTGTGACGACAACGGTGAGGCAATTATTTCGCTTACCGCCATCGAGCGCGCTGCTGCCGATTCGCTACCTCACCGTGGATACGACAAGCTACCTTCGCAAGACTTAGCCGATTGGTACGGCGAGGAAGACTCCAAGCGTTTTAGCAAAACGGTACATCAGTTTATTAATAAGTCTGGTAGCTCAACAGTATTTGTCGACGCGACAGAATGGGGTGAGTTGCTGGCCCTATCGGGCACCGACTATTTGCAAGGGGTCGAACAAGTTGAAGGTGAGACTGGTGGCAACGACACCTGTGGCCAGTCGACGGTCTACTGTTTCGTCCAGCGAATTCGATCCGCGGCCAGTGCCCAGGGCAGGGCAGTCCCCCAAGCAGATCGGCTCGGGTACGGCGACTACCAGGACAAGGAGAACCCCTGGGAATTAATTTGGACCTATCGACGGATCAAAGGCCAAGGAAAATCTGCGGTTGGCGACCTTTGTTTGCAAAACTGGGGATATTCTAAGAGTCGAGAGCATGGCGGGAACGATTACCCTTTCGGTTACCTATTCAAGTCAAAGCACGAGACGCAGAAAGAAGTTGCCGATTGGCAGGGCGGTATCAATGGAGAAACCTTGGCTGCGGCGGAGCAGCGAGCGCTGGGCTGGCACGAGTGGTTCCGCAAACAAGCTCCTAGTGAGTTTGACCCCGACCAGATTGTTTTGGCGGGCGAAGAGATGGGCACTGGCCATGGTCTCGCCAAGCTCCCCTACATTCGCGATACCCGTCGCTCGATTGGACTCGATGGCTTTGTGCTGAAGTTTGCCGACCTAACGGGCCCCGCTTCGCAAGTGACAGGAAAAGTATTCAAAGATCGGATCGCCCTGGGAGCCTATCCCGCTGACGTTCACCCACTCGCTGGGTGTGAGTATCCGAAATACATTTCCGGAGCCCACGACACTCTGCCGTTTTGCATTCCGTTCCGCGCGCTCACGCATCATCGCCACCAAAATCTGTTAGTAACCGGGAAAACGATGGCACAGAGTTTTCTGGCGAATTCGGCGACGCGGCTCCATCCCATTGAATGGTCTAGTGGCACGGCTGCGGGAGTGATTGCAGCCCACATGGCTGAAACTGGTAAGGATTCGAGGGAAGTCCTAGAAACGATTGAAGAGGTTCAACCGCTTGTTGCCGCGCAGACGCCTATCGACTGGACGTTGCCGGTGGAGGATTCTGAGCATGAGTAAGCCATCCCCAATTCGCAGATTCAATTTGCACACCGCCCTGAGAACGAGCTGTTTATCGAGTAGCGTCCTGCTGATGCTGTGGGCTACTTCTTGCATAGCGGCAACACCGGAAGTTCGCGGCACTTGGCTCACAACTACCGGGCCAGATCACATCAAAGGAGGTGGAAATACGGAGTCGGTCTTTAGTGATCTTCGCTCAATCGGGTTAAATACCGCTTATGTCGAGACGTGGAAAAATGGCTTCACCAACTACCCTTCGCCGACCTTGGCTGCACTAACTGGTGGTGGAGATCGTTCGAGTTTCTTGGGTCTTAATCGCGATTTGGTGGAGGAGACTCTGATCAATGCACATCGAAATCAAATGGTGCAGGTAGGTTGGTTCGAGTATGGGTTTGCCGCGCAATTCATCGGTTCGGGTGGTACACCCTCGAATCCACTGGCTACCTACATGAAGAACCAAGGTTGGCTCCTGGAAGATCAGAGCGGCAATTACGGCAATAGTTCAAACGGTTTTGCTTGGATGAATCCTGCCGTCCCAGAGGTAAAACAGTTTTTGATTGACATCACCCTGGAGGCCGTCAATCGTTACGACCTGGATGGCGTTCAGTTCGACGACCGGTTGGCCTGGCCTCGGGAGTTTGGTTGGGACAGTCAAACTGCCGCTCTCTATCTTGCAGATACCGGCAATAGCCTGCCTGGCAGCGTGAACGATGCCGCTTTTCGAAATTGGCGGCAGCAAAAAGTGGCCGATTTTGCCGACGAGCTTTATCAAGCGGTGAAGACTGCACGCCCAGAGATGCACGTATCGGTGAGTCCGTCGATCACGCCCTTCTCGGGCACCAACTTCAATGCCGATTGGCCAGCGTGGGTGGACGATGGCATCTTTGATGAGTACGTGCCCCAAGTTTATCGCAGCAGTATCGGGAGCTTTAACTCGGTGATCGATGCCCAGGTGGCACCGTTCGAACCTGGTGAGCTTGATAAGTTGGTTGTGGGAATTCGCGTCAATGGCAGTGGCCCCAATACACCTTATGCAGACGTTGAGCAAATGATTGAACGTTCGCGAACCGAAGGTGCCGCCGGCCACAGTTTGTGGTATAGCGCAGGAGTGCGCGACGACTACGCCACCCAATTAACATCGTTCTACGACGTGGCGAGTGAAGGACACGCAGAGACCCCCATGTTTGCCACTGGACACCGACCGGCGCCGCTTGTGGCAACTAGAGCAAGCGGGGATTTGTGGGATGTGAATGTGACCACTGGGGGTCGTTACCGTGTGGTGAGTAAAGCACGGACCGTTTGGAGCGAATACAACGTCGTCTATTTGGAACCAGGAATCCACCAAATTGAAGTCCCAGGCGTCTCGACGGTGGAGCTGCTTGCGGACCGCCGCACGGCGAGTTCATTCTTAGGAGACTTCGATGGAGATCTGGACGTAGATGGCGCAGACTTTCTGGCCCTGCAAATCGGACTAGGTATGCAGTCCGGAGCGACCGTGTCCGACGGGGATGCCAATGCAGACGGCAAAGTGAATCAACTGGACTTGCGGCGTTGGCAGGCGAACTATGGCTGGTCGCAGATCGTCACGCCACTTGCCGCTCACCAAGTCCCTGAACCAACCTCATGGTCGTACCTCGGTTTCACCTTTTACTGCATGCTATTTGGACAACGTCGATTCCGGGCATGATTGGGGAAGTATCGCACTGCCTCATATCGGTAGGTAAGCAGAACCGCGAATTCTTCGGGTGACATGCCAAGTCGGGCTGAGAGGATTTGAACCTCCGACCTCTGCGTCCCGAACGCAGCGCTCTACCAAGCTGAGCCACAGCCCGTATTTGGCTTGATCAAGGGGCTCCGCCACCTCCACAAGTTGGCCTCGCGCAGTCTATCAGAGCTAAAATCCGTCGGCAAGCGATTGAAGAGAGCTCCCTGTGCGCGGTTTGCACCTATCACTGCCGGTTTCGTTGCACTCGATTCCTGGTCTCCATTTCCTGATAGGCTGGCGTGGGTTAGGATGAAGGTTTGTTGAACTTCCTTACCGGACACCACCCTGCCGCTCCACGTGTACGCCTATCTGACCATTCTTACCGGGAATCGTTCCGGGACCAACTTTCCGCTCGAGCCTAGCCGCGAAACGTTGCTGGGTCGCGGCACGGATTGCCATATTTCGGTTCCCGATCCCATGTGCTCCCGCGTCCACGCCATCATTACCCAAGTCGATGGTCAGTGGCAGATCGACGACCAAAAAAGCCGCAACGGCACGATGGTGAATGGACAAAAGATCGACACGGCTACTCTGGGCGATGGTCATTTGGTGCAGATCGGATCGACGGAGTTCAAGCTGACTCTCTCGGAGGATCCCGCCACGGCGGATACCGATGACGATCCGACCCGCACACAAACGATTGTTCAGGACCTGCCCATTGCCGTTCAGCAGAGCAATCAAGAGGTGCTCGCGGCACTCCCAACACCCGAGCAGGTTCAGGAGTTGCTGTTGCTCTACCAGTTGAGTATTCATCTGTTGAGCTGCGAGGAACCCGAAGCGGTGATGCGAGTTGCCTTAGAATTGCTCCAGGAACGAACCAAAGCGGCGAATGTCGGATTCCTTTGGGCCGATGACGAAGCCAACTTGAGACCCAAAATTGTCATTCCTGAAGAGGCAGCCGATCGGGTGCGCTTGAGCAAATCGCTAACCGAGTTGGTGCTTCGCCAGGGACATGCAGTATGGGTTGCGAATCAAACTTCGGGTGTCGAGGAAAGCGACTCGGTGACGTTTGCCGATGCCGTGTGTGCGCCACTGGTTCAGAAGGATAGTGATGGCGGCCGACGCACGTTAGGAGCGATCCATGTCTATTTAGAGAATGGCCGTTTTCGCCAGTCAGACTTCGACTTTATTATCGCGGTGACTAATCTCGCGGTGATTGCTCTCGTGCGAGCCAGGGCGGAAGTCAGTCTGCGGAGCGAAAACGAGCGTCTTGTGCAAGACTTGCCCGGCTACGACGAGATGGTTGGCCAAAGCGACCCGATGCAAAAGTTAAAAAGTAAAATTGCCAAGGTGAGCATTGCTCCGGGCTGTGTTTTGGTGCGTGGCGAGAGTGGCGCTGGAAAAGAACTGGTAGCGCGTGCCATTCACCGAGGGAGCCCCCGCTCGGAAAGCCCCATGGTGTCGGTCAATTGTGCTGCTATTCCTGCTGAGTTGATGGAAAGCCAACTCTTTGGGCATAAAGCAGGCTCGTTCACCGGTGCCGATCGCGATCACAGCGGCTACTTTCAGCAGGCCGATCTAGGAACCTTGTTCTTAGACGAAGTGGGTGAACTAACGCTCGACGGGCAGGCTAAATTACTGCGTATCCTCGAGGGGCATCCTTTCTTGCCGGTTGGGGCTACTGTCGAGGTGCAGGTCGACGTGCGGGTGATCGCTGCCACCAATCAAGATCTGCAAAAGTACGTTCAAGAAAAGAAGTTCCGCGAAGATCTCTATTACCGACTCAGCGTGTTTGAACTGCACATCCCGCCACTGCGCGATCGGGGCGAGGACATCGGACTCTTGGTCGATTTCTTCCTTGACCACTATCGGACTGAGCGTGGACGGACCGATTTGCAGCTTAGCAAGGCAGCGCGAAAACAACTCTTGGAGTATCCGTGGCCAGGTAACGTCCGCCAGCTACGTAATGTGATCGACAGCGCAGTGGTGCTGGCCGAAGGAAGTGAAATCAAGCCCGACGACATTGGCCTCCGTGATAGTGGAGGCCCTGCTCTCGATTCTCTTAAGATCGAGGACTGGGAACGCAAGATTATTGCTGAGGCATTGAAACGTTCCGGCGGCAACGTTCCGGAAGCGGCCAAGTTGCTGGGGATTGGTCGGGCGACCTTATATCGTAAGATTGAACTTTACGATATCGAGCGGTGAGGTGACTCTATGGAGATTCAGTCATTCGCGCACCGCAGAGAACTCGAATCTTTGGATCGGTGCGAGCTGCAAAAGTACCAGCTGGAGCGTCTGAATCGTCTCTTGGCTGAGATATTGCCACACAATCGATTCTACAGTGAGAAATTTGTCCGCTGCCCACAGCCGCTAGAGAGCCTAGAGCAACTGTCTGAGTTGCCAGTCACCGAGAAGGCAGAGCTGATTTCCGATGAAGGCCAGTTCGCGCTCCCTAAGAACCTGACTTGGCCGGTGGAGAAATATGTCCGCTTTCATCAAACCTCCGGTACGCGGGGTCGTCCCCTGTCGGTATTCGATACGGCTGCGGACTGGCAGTGGTGGATTGATACTTGGCAGTTTGTGCTCGATGCAGCCGACATCACACCGCGGGATCGGGTGATGATGGCGTTTTCTTTTGGGCCGTTCATCGGCTTTTGGAGCGCTCACGATGCTGTGGTGCAGCGGGGGACGTTAGCGATTCCCGGTGGGGGAATGAATACGCTGGCCCGATTGGACTTGATCAAACGCACGGAAGCTACGGCAATATTTTGCACGCCCACCTACGCCTTGCATCTGGCGGAGGTGGCGGCGGAGCACAAGATTAATCTGGCTTCGTTTAGCGTCAGAAAAATCGTAGTCGCCGGGGAAACGGGAGGATCGATCCCAGCCACACGAAATCGAATTGAACAAGCGTGGAACGCCCGCGTCACCGATCATAGCGGAGCTAGTGAAGTGGGGCCCTGGGGATACGCCGATGAGCGTCAGACGGGGCTCCATGTGCTGGAAAGTGAATTCATCGCTGAGTTCGTTCATATCGAGACGGGCGAGCCTGCGCAGGAAGGAGAGTTGTCGCACTTGCTGCTAACTTCGTTGGGACGCCCTGGTTTACCGATTATTCGATATCGGACCGGCGATCTGGTGCGGCCGAGATGGAACAGTTCGGGATCGAACCAATTTGTACTGCTCGAAGGCGGACTCGTCGGACGCGCAGACGATATGATGGTCGTCCGGGGAGTGAATATTTTTCCCAGTTCCATCGAGCAAATCATGCACAGCTTTCCGGAGGTGGTTGAGTATCGCCTGACCGTCCACAAACAAGGTGCAATGGATGCGCTCGTTGTCGAGGTCGAGGATCACCTCCAGCAGCCGGAGCGAATTGCCGAGGAGCTTCATCTGCGTTTGGGTTTGCGGGTCGATGTCCGTTTGGCGCCGGCCATGTCGCTCCCGAGGTTTGAAGGCAAGGGAAAACGATTTGTAGACAACCGAGAAACGTGATATGACCTTGCGACCAACCTCACTTCATTTAGTTCAACCCGACCAGCTTCAAATCGATTGGAGCGACGGCGAGTCTCGCCATTACATGGTGAGAGAATTGCGGGACAATTGCCCTTGCGCGCATTGCCGGGAAAAACGTCGCGCCCCGCCGCCCGCTGCTACTGAGCTAACAGTCTTAAAGCCGGAAGAAACGGCGCTCTTACGCATCACCTTCATGCAGCCGCAGGGACACTACGCCTACGCCATCCACTTTAGCGACGGCCACAACACGGGGCTGTTTACCTTGGAGGAACTCCGCGAGCTGGGGAGAAGCGTGGAAGCTTAGCAGGCAAAGGCAATCTCATGTGCCGTTGCTAAGAGTTGTTCCAGGAAGAGCCGCTCCCAGATCGCCCTTGTCCGGTAGTTTTCCGAAGTCTCTTGGGGATATCCGCTCCATCGTATCCTCTGTTGATTGGATCCAATATTTGGAATCACTCTTTCGTTTAGCTTCCCTGTAATCGAGTATGTGTGTGCCAACGGGAAAGTCTAGTTCGAAGTCTTCATCTTCCAGGGGCTGATCGTCGTCAAACCTCTTGATGCTCCCTTCTCTAGCTTTCACCAAGACGCTGTCGCCCCGATAATGACTATATTTCCAAGAATCGACTCGCTCGCCGAAGCCCGGATACTCAACATAATTCAATTCGCGTACGATCATCGGTGATCCGTCCTTATAAATGCCAGAGCGAATTGGTAAGAATGGAGGGTGCCCTTTCAAAATGATCTCCCTCCTGGCTGCACCACTTTTTGAATGGAATGTGATTGCGATAGTTTTTTCAAACTCAGGATCATCTAAGAGTTCCAGGGATGCTTTCGATGATTCGATATCAAAACCACTCGCCTTTGTGGCAAACAGAGGATCGCACCAAAGAATGACAGGGATTGAGAATTGCGTGAGAGTCGCCTGGTAGGGCCTGGTAAGCCCAACCTTATGGGTTCCTTTGGCCATCATACCCATTGCAAAGGGGTCGTCGCTTTCAAGGATATAGTTTCGCACCGAATTCTGATGTAAAGCTGTGCGTATGGTTTGCTGAATCAAGGTGTTGCTTGCCGCGTCATATCGCTCTCCGCCAACGTCGATCAATAGGCTCGTACCGCGACGTTTGAGAGTCAACGATTTTGAGACATCCACAGTTCTTCGAGGTGGGCCTTTTTGCGGATCTCCAAACGGATCATCTGCTTGAGGCTGGTTGAACACAGTGCGTTGTTGCTGGATCTCGCAATGAACGGTAAACGATGGCATTTTCAAAGCGTGCGATTGCCAGGCCTGTTTGATGTCTTGGATGGTGGGTTCCGAGTTAGCATTAGTAGGACCGAGCATCCAGAATGCTATCAAGAATAAACCGCGGAAGGAGGAATTGTAAAAAATGTACTGCCACTCTCTATGTTCCATTTGACTCCTCCAACATGGAGATGTTTTTTCGACCCAAACCTTGTAACTGAATTCTAATCTTCCGAGCTTAACTGAAAGTGCGTGAGGAAACCAAGCAACGCCTGCAAAAATCGAGAAACGAAAGATGTGGAGAATCTGTCGACCTTACCTTTGCAGCAAGGCCCACGTGAGTTGGGGAGCAGCGTGGAAGCGTAAGTAGCAACCACTTGCCCTAAGGGTGCTCACCCTGGAAGTGTCTTGTAGAGCATTTCCCACTTCTTCTCATTTGTTTTTCTAATGCGATCTTCTCCTTGTTGCGCATACTAGTGTTGAACTCGCGCAATGGTGGGTCGACTTGTTGTCGAAAAAATACCGCGGAACAATAATTGAAATTGGAGGGCATCGGCTACGGAACTTCTAGTTTCCAGGAATCATTCCAAGAGATTGGCGGAGAAGATCGTGCAACCATTCTATACTGCAATACTCAGGTCTACGTTGACGATCGTGCTTGCTTGCTGTGGCCTGCTGTCTTTGATTCAGCCGGTTGTCGCTCAATCGCGCGTGTTGGGGCTCGACGTTTCTCGCTGGCAGGGGACAATTTCGCAGACGACGTGGAACAACATCCACAATGTCGAGAACCGCGACTTCGTCTTCATCCGGTCTACCCGTGGCGGCACGACTGGTATTGATAAGCGCCAAGGTGGTTTTCCATCGAACGACAACGATGATTTCAATTTGTCTCAGCGCTATGACGACCCCTACTTTGTACGAAACATCACGCGTGCCACGAATGCCGGATTGTATGCCGGGCCTTACCATTTCGGTCGGCACGATATTATCGCCAGCACGCCGAACTCTGGCGGAATTGCTAATACGGGCACGGACGAAGCCAATCATTTTATTGATATGGCTGGAGCTTGGATGCGACCAGGGTACTTGATGCCGGTCTTCGATCTGGAGGGCCCATTGACTCGAACGAGTAACGAGTTGGCACAGTTTTCGATCGACTTTTCAAATCGCGTTCACGAGGTGATGGGAATCCGTCCCACGATGTACATCAACGGAAGCTATTCGCAAACGTTGCAAGCTGCATCCTCTTCGCTTCGTGATCAAATCGTTGAGAGCTATCCAAACCTCTGGGATGCTCGCTATGCCTATCAACTCGATCCAGATTCCGCGGAAGTGCAAACTGCTCATCCGAAGGATACGTTCAATGGATTCTATGGACCCTGGGACGATGCTGGGGTGACTCACCCTTGGACCTACTGGCAGTATGCCAGCTCGGGACGTCTGCAAAGTTTCAACAATGGCAACAGCAACCTCGACTTCAATGTTGCTCAAGGTGGCACGGAATTCCTGAAGGACAATCTTGTACCTGCGCTGTGGACCTCGGCCAGTGATGGCCAGTGGACCACGCTTGCCAACTGGAACAGCGGGCAAGCGCCGGTTGCGCCGGTGCAGGGTCCAGGCCAACTTCCTCGGGCAGGGTCGCTCACCCTACCGGCGGTTCGACTTCCCAGTGGCGATGACACCGTTATTCTCGATCGTGCCAATGAAGATGTTACGGTCACTCTTTCATCGGGAATTCACAATATCCGCAAGTTGGTAGCTCGTGAGGCTCTTGATCTTACCGGGGGAATACTAGTGATTAACTACGTCCCTGCGGCAGACTCTACGCCGAATTCCGCACAGTTCTCTGCCCCAGTGATGCTCGATGGTGGGAGCTTAAGTGTGCATACCCTGCAGGTCGATGCCACCGAGACGTTTTCTATCGGTGGTTCGCTAGTGGCCGATACTATTCAACTGATGCCGGATGCCTCGACACCGGCCAAGATCGAACTCATTGGCGATATCAGTTTTACCCCCCTAGCTGGGGCGGCAGCACTGGTTACCACCGGAGCCGGAGCTGGCAACTTGGGGCAGGTTGATTTAGGCGGGGCAAATCGAACGTGGAACATTAGTGACGATGTTGCGGCCATCGATCTTGAACTGGATGTGCCGGTAACCAATGGGGGAATCACAAAGAGTGGTGCCGGCACACTGGCACTTAGTGGTACTGGCGCTTTGTCGGGGGATACCGTTGTAGTGGAGGGTGCATTAAGTGTTGGAAGCACCATGTTAGATGATGCAGCCGACGTACTGCTCTCTGGTACCGGAGTCCTCGACCTCGATTTCAATGGCGCGCCGGACGTGGTAAACGCACTTTGGATAGATGGCGTGCCTGTGACCGCGGGCATCTGGGGTTCGCCCACTTCCGGAGCACCGCTTACTTCGCCTTTGCTTTCAGGCACCGGGACATTGCAAGTGAGTACTTCCGGCCCGCCTCCGACGGGTGATTTCAACGCGGACGGCTTTGTCGACGGTTTCGACTTTCTGTATTGGCAGGGGAATGGAATGTCTGGCTCAGATCTGATGGCTTGGGAGGCAAACTACGGCATCTCGCCATCGCTGGAGGCTAGCGCAGCCGCAGTGCCAGAACCAAGCACGATCGCCCTGTCAATTGTGTTGGCAGCGATGGGGCTTGGCGGCCGCAGGCGAATTTGAATTCGCCAATCGAATTTGTCCTAGCGCAAGCCGAGCTATTGGGTTCCGCCTGGTAGATTTGGCAAGCCGGGAATGCTTCCCGCAGGTGGTGCCGAATTGGCTGCCGAGTCTGCGGTCTCGGCTTCCGCTTCGTCTTTCTCTTTGACAATGTCATCGCGGCTGAGGTGGATCTTTTTGTAGACCTTGTTGTCGATCACGTAGTACCAATCGCCAAATCGCTCGTTGAGCTGTTGAACCCTCTGCTGTGCTTCGTCAACTTTCTCCTGGTACTCAGCCTGGAGACGCTCGTTCTCGGCTTCGATAGCTTCACGCGCGGCGATCAACTGTTTCCGGTTGTCGTCTTGCGGTTCGGCTTCGCTGGCGTCTTCTGCTTCGCTATCCTCAGCTGCATCTTCCGAATCGGTGGCTTCCGTATCTTCGGGTTCTTCCGCATCCGACGAGGCTGTGTCGGCATCTTGCTGAGCATCTTCTTGTTCGGACTGCTCTTGGTCAGAATTCTCGGCTGCTTCGGACGGTGATTCCGATGGCTCCGGAATCTCCGGCAGATCCTGAATCGCTGGCTGCTCGAGGATGCCATCGTTGTAACGAGCCATGACAAACAAATAACGGTGGATTCCGTCATCTGACTCGGCGTCGGGATCAGTTCCAGTAGACTCAGTCGATTCGCCGTCGGTGGCGAGCTTGAGATTTCCAAACCGTAAGATGTATTCCACCCCATCGTCCATGGTGCAGATGATTTCCCCCTCGCTGGAGAGAATCTCGGTTTCGTCGGTGCCCTGTACGGGAACCGGTGCAAACCCGCGCTGAACGAGGCTGTTCTGCGCCTCTCGGTTGCCGAGAAAATCGCTCCCTGCTTTGAGGTCGGAGCTGAGCCCCTTGGGCTTGCGCTCAACATCTACAATCGTCAAATCGTCTAGGCCGTTTCGCAATTCACGAAGTTTGTCTTCGTCGAGTTCTTCGTTTTCATCCAGCGGAGCTTCGACCATCGACTTCTGATCTGGATCGAAGGTCTGCAGCTTCACTGGCATCCACTTGTTCTCGGTAGCGTCGAAGGCCAGTTCCATCTCGCCACGTCGATCCCAATTGATAGCCATTCCCTGCAAGGTGAGCATTAGCTCTGCGGAATAGTCTTTGATGTGCAAGCGGCGAATATCCATGGCATTCAGCTTGAGCAGATCTTTTTCAATCCATTCTTCAAACTGCGTAGCTAGCGGCTCGGGATCGAAGTTGATTACATAGGCGTAATCTTGATCGGCGTTGCGTACATAGTACTGGTCTTCTTCGTCGAGAACTTTGTTACCGATGATCATGTCGGCCAGGGCGTTGCCATCATTGTCGGTCATCGTCACACGAGTGCCGACGCCTTTGCTACTGGTGCTGAGGTTCGATGAGGTGGGGTCGACGAGTCCCAGTTCAGCATGCTGGTCGGCACTTTCGGCAGCAACACGCAAGATTTCCCGATCGATCATTCCCGTAGCAGCAGCTGCCATTTGTTTGACGGCGTCAGCCGGATAGTCCTGCTTTGAGGGAATGGTCCAAAGACCATCTTCCTCAGCGACTTCAAACTCCTGTGAAGTGGCCGTCTCTTTGTCGAACGTCACAAGCTTTAGCCGTTTGGCTTCTTCCACTTCAAATTGATTGAGCAGTTTGCCTACCTCGGCTTGCACGTCGAAATCTTCGTATCCTGGCCGGGTCGCAAACCCAGCGACCAGCGCCAAAACAGCGGCGCCCACAAACATCATGGTTTTTGCCATTTCACTCATTATGAACTCTCTCGTATCTCTTAGCGGAGTATTTGATATCGAAGTATTTGCTAAAGGATTCTAGTTCGCCTGCTAACGAAGTCGCTCTTGGGCCACACCTTCACGCTCCGCCTCTCGACGGCGGAAGAACACATAAAACGCTACCAGCAGTGGAGGAATCGGTGGCACCAGGAGAGCAAACATTTTGTATTGGTCCTGGACCGCACGGATTTTCTGATCAAGCTTGTAGTCGATCTGCTTTTGCGTGCGTTTCAGATCGCTTTCAAAAGATTGGATCTCTGCCTCCAATTTTTGTTGTTCGCGACGTCGGACTATTTCCAAGCGGAGATCTTTTTCGCGTTGCGAAAGATCTGGGTTGTCTTCGATCTTCGAAATCGCTTCGTCAAATCGAGCCTGGGCTTCGCTTCTCTTGGTTTCGATATCCTTGAATAGCTTGGCCTGGTCCTCCCGCGATTCCATGCGGTTATTTTCCGTTGCTTCGTCGATTTTGATCAAAGTGCGATGCTGGGGCGAGCGTTTGCGGATTTCGAGGAACCGCTCGTCACCGGCAAGGGCATCGATGATGTTTAGAATAAAGGTGACGTTCTGAGTGGCGGGGATAAACATTCGGTCGCCACTCTCGCGGATGTAGAAGAAGGCGGGGATGATCCAGTCGATATCGGTGACCACCACGGCATTGATTTCTACAGCGTCGGTTTCAGCGGCACCGTCTGTAGCTTTGCCCGCTTCGGAATCGTCTGTTTCGGAACCATCGTCAGCAGCATCGCCGGAGGATAGATCTTTGGAGGCGTCGAGTTCCTCCTCCTCTTCTTCCTCTTCAGACTTTGCGCTGTCGGCAGCCGAGGAATTGCCTTGGTTCTTGTCGATCAAGCCTTCTAGCAAATTTCCGCTGAGTGCCAAATCGTCATCGGCGTATTCGCCCTTAATTCGGGCTGCGATGATGTAGGGGTTAGAAGTTGTCTGTCGACTAAAGACCCCCTTGTTCCGCTGACCGCGACGAAGCATGGGTAAGTCGACGGTGCCCGAGTTCTCGTTGCCTGTCACTGCCAGACGCTCGAACTTCAGCTTCGAGTCTTCGTCTTTGGTTATATATCCTGGATAGAGGAACAGCAGTTGGTTTAAACCTGAGCTAATGGGATCGTCTTCGTTGAAGGGCTCGGTTGCCCCGTTACCCTGGTCGATGAACACCCACTGTTCGTCCGCCTCGGTGGCAACGGACTGCTCGCGATTGTAATCTTGCCATACGACAGCCATGGGATCCATTTTGATGCCAAGTGTTTTCCACAATTGTGTGATGTCTCCCTTAGGCTCGGGCGGTGGACCGCCAAACATCGACATTTGCGAACGTTTCGGCATTCCGGTTCCAGCAACTTGCTCGGGATATGCCTGGGGCATGGGATCTTCAAAAATGGCGATCGGAATTCCCCGTCGTACGGCATCGACCAGATGATCCATTTCCTGGGGGCCAAGCATCGAAGGCTGAACCGCGAGCAGCACATCGTAGGAGTCTTTGATTGGTTGCGAAGGATCGACAGGTTTGTCGTCGATGTCGTACTGTTTACGAAGTTCGCGGATTAGGGGCCACTCTCGATCGGGGTCGCCCGAGGGATTGACGAACGCGAGCCCCGTGTCGATCACGCCAACTTTCAATCGCTCTGCTTTCAGAACCGTGTGGATCGACCGTACCAACTCATATTCGACGGGAATGCCGCGATGGAGAAATGGAATCACCACCTTGGCAGGACCCGAGGTAAACGCCACGCCCATGAAGAATTCTTCCTGCGAGCGTTCGCCGCCATCTTCGACAACAACTTCTTGCGGGGTGATGCCAAAAGTGTTCTCCGCACGGACAGCCTCGGGGCCGTACGTTTCGATCTCGTTCTTGATCACCTGCACCTTGCCGCCGCTTAGTGCTTGCAATTCGGCCAGCGTTGAAAGCAGGTTGAGCTTGGTCGCCGAGTACTCCGTGGGCACCTGGGGACTGACGAAGGCCTCGATCTTAATGGTTCGAGCCTCTTCGTTATTTCGCAATTCTTCAAGCAGTTCTTTTGTATCGCTCGATAAGGTGTTGAGCCGTTCGCTGCTGATGTCTGCCCGCAGGAGGCTACGACTCTGCACAAACTCAGTTACGCCTACCGCGATGGCAAGGAGCGCCAACGTTCGAATCAGAAAGTGGCCCACCAGCGAGCTGCCTTCATCGCGGGCTTGCCAATGACGCTTGCCGATGAGCACCATGCAGAGATAGAGCATCACCACGGCCAGCATCACAAAGTAGGTGGCGCCACCCAAGCTGACGACACCTCGTTCAAAATCGCGGAACTGTTCTAAAGCACTCCAGCGACGAATCGCTTGCGCGATCATTGGATTCTTAATAACCCAGTCCGAAACACCAAACAACGCCAATGGCAAGTTGAACAGCGCTCCCAAGATAAAGCCCACCGTGAGATTATCTGTGAGAAACGAGGCCACCATACCAATCGAGATCATCGCCGCACCAATAAACCAATAGCCAATGTAGGTGCTTACAAACAGTCCGGGATCGGGATTTCCTAATCCATACTTAAACATCAGAAAGATAGAGAAGGCAGAAAACATTAGCGAAACGGTAAAGATCGCAACGCCCGAGAGGTACTTGCCCAGTACCACGTCTAAATCGCTGGCTGGGACGGTCAGCAATAGCTCGTCGGTCCCCTGGCGACGCTCCTCCGCCCAGGTGCTCATCGTAATGGCGGGAATAAAAACTAGCATGATAAAGGGTAGCCAGCGACTCAGTTGGTCGAGGTTAGCCAGATTATTCGCAAAGAATTCGGGAGGCCAGAAAGTTGCCAGAGCGCTAAGGACAACGAACACGCAGATGAATACGTAGCCAGTTGTGCTGGAGAAATAGCTCACGAAATCGCGCCAGAAAATCGATTTGAGAACGTTCCAGTTCATGTCAACAACTCTTTCGTGCGGTTACTAAAGCTTGTGGATAATGGAGGAAATGAAAGTGCAGGGAGTGTGCTGCCGTGACAATGCGGGCAACTACTCCGTAGTGGTCGTCAGTTCGCGGAAACGGTCGTCAAGCTTGTCCCGATCGCTCGACAATTCGTCAGGCGTGCCGTCAAAGACGATGCGGCCTTCGTTGATGAAAATCACACGGTTACACATCGCTTCGACTTCCTGCAAGATATGGGTCGAAAGCAAAATTGTTTTCGATTGTCCGAGCTCGCGAATCATCTTACGGACTTCGTGGATTTGGTTGGGATCGAGTCCCGCGGTGGGTTCGTCCAGAATCAATACTTCAGGCTCGTGCAGCAGTGCCTGTGCCATGCCGACACGTTGGCGATAACCTTTGGACAATTTGCCGATCGGCTTCCCGATGACGGCTTCCAGTCGACACGTCTTGATGATGCGTTGGAGCCGCTCTTCCATTTCGCCAGCGGAGAGTCCGCGAATGTTGCCAAAAAAGGTGAGCAAACTGCGGGGCGTCATGTCTGTATAGAGCGGGCCATTCTCGGGAAGATACCCAAGTTTTTTAGCAGCTTCCAGGCGATCGCTGGACATATCGAAGCCGGCGATCTTAGCGGTGCCTTCCGAGGGTGCCAGATAGCCGGTGAGCAGCTTCATCGTGGTGCTTTTGCCGGCGCCGTTAGGACCTAAGAAAGCAGCGACCTCGCCACGGTTGATCGAAAACGTCACGTCCCGAGCGGCGGCGAAGACCCCGTAGAACTTGGAGAGGCCTTGGGCCTCGATCATTGGTACTTTTGCGTTGGGCGAACTTTCACTCATGGCAATGTTTGTTTCTAGGGTTGATCGATAGTCGAGTTATTGAGGACGAAAATACAAGACATTCCAAGTTTTAATGTTTAGCAATTGTGGTCGATCTAGGATCGCCACTTACAGCCTGTACCACTTAAGCATTTTTCTCAGCTACGCCAGTAGCTGTCATTCCGAGGTCTGCCGAGGTCTCCAGAGGCGACTCGCCGGGGCGAGGTGACAGAAGATATTGCGTTTGAAAACTCGAATCTGAATTCCAGGAAAGGTTCGCTAATCTATGGACTCCAAGCCTTTGGTGAAGATCACATCTCCATGTGAATTCACAGTATTGACCAACGGAAACCAAGTCGGAGCCGGGTCGGCTCGTTACTCAAATCGGCGGGATACACCGGCATGCTGCCTCAGGGGCAGTGCCTTGTACCGTTAGAGGTTACCCCCCCGACCCAGACTCTGTCTATACCTGCCGCTACGTCTCGAAACAGGCCTCGGTTCACCAGAATTCGGCGATTTTTCTAGAATTCTGATCCTATGCGACTGGTTGTCGTTGCGAAGCGATTCGGCGTAACCATTGAGCGTCGTTTTGATCGGGGAAATCGCTCCGCTGGTGCACGCCCCGCGACTCCTCGCGGCGGATTGCCGCTTCGATCATCACGCGAGAGACGGTTAGCATATTTTGCAATTCCCAGCCCGAGGAGTCGTCTAACTGGCGATTGAGCACATACTGCAACCAGCCATCAATCGTGTGTTCGGCGTCGCTCAGTTCCTCGGCATTCCGACGCACACCCGCTGCCCGCCACATGAGGCTCTTCAATGAATTGCGGATGTCCTGCAAATCGAGCGGTTCGGTGGGTGGCTCGAGGGGGGGATTCTCCAAAGGAATCGCCTGGAACGAGTCTGCCACTTCTAAAGCAGCTTGGGAGGCCTGTTCCCCAGCACGGGCACCATACACAAGTCCCTCTAACAAGCTGTTCGAGGCCAATCGGTTGGCGCCATGTAGCCCACTACTGGTGACTTCGCCCGCCGCCCACAGGCCTGGCAGGCTACTCGCGCCTACATCGTTCACCTGCACGCCGCCAATCATATAGTGAGCGCCGGGGCGAACCGGGATCCGCTCGCGCGTGATATCGATGCCAAACTCCCCGCAACTCTTTACCATGCCGGGAAAACGCTGCCGAATTCGCTCTTCACCGATCGGTGTGAGGTCGAGATAGACGCAGGGGTGGTGTGTGTCTCGCATCCGCTGATCGATGACCTGGCTGACGACATCCCGCGGAGCAAGCTCGGCTCGTTCGTCATACTCGGGCATGAATCGCACGCCATTGGAGTCTACGAGCAGGGCTCCCTCGCCACGAACCGCTTCGGTAATCAGCGTGCGTCCACTTCCCGCAATGTACAGCACTGTGGGATGAAACTGCATGAACTCCATGTCGGCCAGTTCAACCCCAGCACGATAGGCAATGGCATGGCCATCGCCGGTGGCAACTTGGGGGTTGGTCGACTCACGAAAAATCTGCCCCGTGCCGCCGGTGCAGAGAATCGTTTCCTTTGCCCAGACAAATGTCTTGCCGTGATGTTTGTTCCAAACCAAGGCACCACGGCAACGACCTTCGTGGGTGAGTAGATCGATTGTGAATGTATCTTGCCAGATCTGAGCGCCGAGTTCCGTGCGTGCACGATGAATCATCGCCCGCATGATCTCCTTGCCGGTGGCATCTCCCAGGGCATGAACAATGCGATGCTTGCCATGGCCACCTTCGCGACCGAGTAGAAGTTCGCCCTCTTCCTCGTCGAACTGTGTGCCCCAGCGAATCAATTGCCGAATATGTTCAGGCGCTTCTCGCACGACCATCTCGACCACTTCTGGGTCACAAAGTTCTGCCCCCGCGGAAAGTGTATCGGCAATATGGTCCTCGAATCGATCCTCGGGATCGATCACTCCCGCAATTCCACCTTGCGCGTAATTACTGCTCGATTCCTTCAGGCGATCTTTGGTCACCACCAGCGCTGACAGTTTTGGATCCATAGCCATGGTCGCGCGCAAACCAGCGATCCCACCGCCGATCACCAGCACATCGACAAAGTGATGAGGAATCTGCTTGGGTTGAAAAGCAACCAGATAGCGAGGAATGGAAGATGTCATGCGGCTATTTTCGCCGATTCTCCGTGCCCTGACTAGACGGCAGATTGGCTAACTTGCTATCTGACATGGCACTTAGAGCGAATCTTGGTAACCGCTTGAATACTCTGCTAGAATCCAGCAGGAGTTGAATGCCTGTGCCAGGTTGGTGATGGCGATTGATTTCTCAAGCTTGCCTCGTCCTTGGGCTGACGATCTTAAGACTTATAGGGCAAGTCTTGCGACTGTTCCAAGTGCATTACAAATTTGGACTCTTCTAGGGAGAAAGTGACTAATGAAACAGACCTTTTCTACAATGATTGCCTTGTTGATTAGCGCCTCATTCGCGACGTTGGCCTCGGCCGTGGATATCCTCGAAACGTTTGATGGGGGAACTATCAGTTCCGACAACGGCACAACGGTTGTGTGGGCGGATGGCGGTGGTACGCTGCCTTGGGCGCCTGGTGTCAGTGGACTGCTAACTGGCGACCATTACGAATCGGGCCAGGACCTCATAAACGGCCAAACCTCCGTCCTCAATCTCACCGTGATGATCGGTTCGTTAGGCGGTACCTTTGCGTTCGATTACGGTTTAGAGTCCGAGCCCACCTTCGACTTTTTTCGGCTCTTCCTCGATGGCCCTGAGATTTTTGCTGACTCTGGAACGAGCACTAGTAGCGTCGGACCCCTAGCACTCTCGCCGGGCACTCATGTCATTAGTTTTCGTTATACGAAAGATCAAACAATCAGTGTCGGCGCTGACGGCGTCGCGATCGACAACGTAGCGGTCACCGGCATTGTCCCCGAGCCTGCCTCGCTTGCCTTGCTTGGTCTGGGGGGAGTGATGATGCTAATGCGGGGACGACGGCTGGAAAATGATTGATCACCCCACGGACTTGTTGGCCGAGTGTGCCGAGGCCACCTAGGCCCTTTGGAAAAAGGTCCACAAAGGGGGAAATGGGACTTAGCGTGTCCTTCGGTACTCAAGCTTTAGTGGTTCAATTTGCATCGTTCCGAGGTCAAAGAAAATTACTCCTCGTCATCTGCTCCAGCAGTCCCTTTGACATACTTGCGCATTAACTCTTGATACTCTAGAGGAGTGCGGCCTCGGAACGACTCGCGCAAATCGCGAAGCTTGTCCTTGGCGTTGCGAGAATTGAAGCCGCTGCGACGATTCGGGTCGATCCCTAAACTGCGTAGGGCCGTGTCGAGTTCGTCTTGGGCTTGCTGGGCATTGGGCCCACCACCGGCAGCTTGGTCTTTCAGATTCTTCCAGCGATCGACAAATCTCTTTAGCTCGTCAGCCGTCCAGCCAAGCTTTTCTAAGAGTTCCTCGTCGACTTGCTTCTTGCGCAGCTGTTCTTCCAGAGTATCAAGCACTAGGTCGGTTTGCTTGCGAGCGTAGTCGAGGTTGGCTTCGTCGGCTGGTTCGAGTTCGCCGCCAGGGGGTGGGGAGGAATCGTTGCTGCCGGTGCCGCCACCCTCGGGTGTTCCGCCGGACGATTCGGAAGGATCGCTTGGACTCTCCCCGGGTTTCGGAGTGCCTTCGCTTTCTCCTTCGCCAGGCTTAGCGCCTGCTTGATCACCTTGTTCGCTGCCTTCGCCTGGCTGATCTCCACTGGACTCTCCCGTTTCGCCTTCGGCAGTTTGCTCTCCGCCGGGCTTCTCACCAGTTTCGCCCTCGCCAGTTTCCGAGGACTGGCCCGCGCCATCCTCGGCAGATTGGTTTTCGCCCGCGGCACCGGTGCCTTCTTCATCGGCTTGTTGTCCTGCGCCTTCTTGGCCCCCACCCGATCGGTCACCCCCTTGGCTTCCTTCCGAGTCAGATTCTTTTTTGCTTTGCGATTCGGCCGATGCCTCTTGATCGTTGGTAGGAGATTCGGCACCCGTCTCGGAATTCTTATCACTCGGTTTTTGGGCTCCGTCAGAATTGGGAGTTCCTTCGTTTTCGCCAGGATTGTCGCCACCGCCCGCTTCGCCTTGTTCCTGGGACATTTCTGCGGCGGGTGAATCACCTTGCTCGTTGCCGCCTTGTTCTTGTTCACTGCCTTGCTGGCCACTACCCGACTGTTCTTGGGGTGAGGGTTCTCCTTGGGAACCTTCGCCCTCGGATTGTTCCTGTTGTTCGGTTCCGCCTTCACCCTCGGATTCGCCTTGTTGATCCGAATCACCTTCGCCTGCGGCGGTCTGGTCTTGCGATTCTTCTCCTTGTTGCTCGGCAGCGTTCTGCTCAGCTCCTGCGGAGTTTTGATTTTCTTCCGGTTTCTCTTGCCCGCCGTCGGCGCGCTCACCGTCCGCTTGCTCTCCGTCAGACTGCTCACCTTCCGAACCTTGGCTATCTCCAGATTGCTGCTGCTGGCCGTCGCCAGACTCCGAACCCTCGCCGTTTTGTCCCTCTTCCTGTTTTTCTTGCAAATGCTTGGCAATACGATCAAACGCTTCGCCGTCGTTGTCGCCGTCGGGAGAAACGCGTTCGTTGCCTGCGGAAGGTTCCCCTTGAGAATCACTTGGACTGGAATCGGAGCTTTCGCCGTTCTGAGCGCCTTGCTGACTTTCGGAGGATCCCTCGCCTTCCGATTGTCCACCGCTCTCTCCCTGAGATTCGCCTTCTCCTTCGCCGGACTGGCCCCCCTGACTCTGCTGTTCTCCTTCTCCCGACTCACCATTTTGTTGTTGACCCTGGCCGCCTTCACCTTGCTGTTGGCTCTCGCCGTCTTGTTGTTGGTTGCCGCCAGCTCCCGACTGGCCTTCTTGGCCCTCACCCTCTTGGCCTTCGCCTTGTTCGCCGTTCTCTCCGGCGCTATCACCCGCTTGCCCATCCCCGGGTTGGTTTTCCTGCTCGTTATCCGGCAGGCCTTCGCGCTTGCCGGGGCCAACGATTCGGATTTTTTGATGTGCGGAAAAAGCGAGATTCGGTTCGGGCCGACGGTTATCAGCTGCCGCTGCCCAATATTCCATGACATCGCCTTCACGGAGGCCTAGTTCTTCGGGCACGATTTTTAGCTTGCCTGAGAAGCGCCCCGTGTGGTCGGTCGACAACAGCGATTCCTTCATCACACGTTCGCCGGCAACTTCTCCCAAAACAGCCAAATTGTGCAGTGCGAAGTCAGGGTCGCGGGCTTCAACTCCGATCGATACTTCCTCCTGCAAACCGACGTCGAGCAATTCTTCGGTGGGTTCAATCAGCTCAATTTCGGGGGAGAGATCGCGCTCCACGTGAATACGGTACTTGGGTGGAGAAGGATTCGTTCGGCCTTCGTCTGTCGTGTACCGCAAGACATAGGATTTGTGTTTTGGGGTGCGACGGTCCTCTTTGAATTCCAAGGGAAACCGAACCGAAGCACTCAGCTCTTCGGAGTTCATCAGTATGTCGTGTCGACCATCGGCCTCGAAATCCACATGCGCCTTGTCAATCGGCTGATTGGCCACGGCGTACAAGGTGACAATCGTTCCTTCGAGCCCACTGATGTCGCCGGTAAAAGCTTCCTCGCGAGGTGGGTAGCGAGTGTACAGCGGGTACTCGTAGCGAATTCTCTCCACAACGAGTGTGGGTTGTGAGAACACGGAAACGTGAAAGTCGGGTGATCGTGCGTCACCGGCCTCAAGGTGATAGACCAAGTCGCCCTGAATCCCACCGCTACTCCCCAATGCAATCCGACCAGGGACTTGTGCTGTGAATCGCAAACCAGCTTCATCGCCGGTCATCAGAACTTCTTGGTTTGAAATCTGTCCGTCCGCTTGGGAGTAGAACAACCGCACCGGCTCCTCTTCGCCTTTGCCAAGCACTTCTGCGGAGATCGTGAGTTGTTCGCCACGCGCCACGGATGTATCGCCGGGCTGGACATCCAAAATCTGCACGCGACTGGGCACAGGGATATTCGCCCAAGGCATGAGTAATCTGCCTGCTGAGGCAAGCGGATCTTTGGGCGACAGTATTCGATAGAGCGAGCAAAGTGCCACTACCGCCACGAGCACATAACCTAATCGCAAGATAGAAGAGCGATCGACCGCCGAGTCGAGAGGAGCTTGCGACAATCGTTGTGCCGCCTGAGTTTCAATGGCTTCGTAGACTTGTCGCGAGATTTGCCGACGCCGACTTCGCAGCAACAGCAGATTGAGCAAACTGTTTTTTAGCGTGGGGCTTCCTTGCTCGATGGTGTGGGCCGCGTAAACCGGATTAATAGGGCGGCTCATGAGGGGCCAGAAATATCGCCAACTGTACCACAGCACGCCGGCGACTAGCACAATGAGCAACATTGCGCGAGTCGTCGGATTTAGTCCGCCCGGCACTACCCAATGTTCCAGCACGGCCATCGTCAGCAGATAGCTAAGCACCCCAATTACCAAGGTGATGCAGCCAGCGACCAAATCGACCATTTTCAGCGCCCGACGGGTACGTCGAATCTGCTCGTCGACGAATCGCTGTTCGGTCCGCTCAGGATTTCCGACGGATGTCGGTTGCTGCGGGGTTTCGGTGGCACTTGCCATAGGGAATTGTCGGTTCAGTCAGTGGTGGGGACAGTTCAGCCCTGGGGGCAAAACGGCGTTAATCTCAGACGCTTTTCTATTATAAGGGCGTTTGCCAAAAAATAAGACGCTCGTACTCCCGGAAATGTGCCACCTGGACTGGTTGTCGGGCGTAATATCCTGAAAATTACGCTCACAGCATGGTAAACCCTGTTTCTACGACGACGGAACTTCGCTTGATTAACCCTAGTACATTTCGAGACATCGTCAGCGGCCGCAGCCATGGATTCGTACCGACGATGCTCCGGCTAGGGTTGAGGTTATGCGAATGGCCCTATGCCTTGGCCATGAACTGGCGAAATCGACGTTTCAACTCGGGAGTTGCGGAATCGACCACCGTCGAGGTGCCCGTCATTTGTGTGGGCAACCTCTCACTCGGTGGAACCGGGAAGACACCGATGGTCCAGTGGGTGTGTCGTCTTCTAAGACGGCACGTTATCCGAGTTTCGATCGTCAGCCGTGGATACGGCGCAGGCCAGAATGGCCGCAACGATGAGGCGCTCGAACTCGAACTGGCGTTGCCCGACGTTCCTCACCTGCAAAATGCGGATCGCATCCAAGCTGCGCAGATTGCCATCGAAGAACTTGAGACGCAACTGATCGTGCTCGACGATGGTTTCCAGCATCGGCAACTTCACCGGGATCTAGACATCGTTCTCCTAGACGCTACGGAACCCTTCGGGTTCGGGCACGTTTTCCCACGCGGTACACTCCGCGAACCGCTAGCCGGTTTAGCCCGGGCAGACGCTGTCGTGCTGAGTCGCGCCGACATGCTGAATAGGGAAAGTCGAGATGCAGTGCGAGAGCGGGTCAACAAACTCGCCAAGCAGGCTGTCTGGTGCGAGGTTAGTCACGCTCCCCGAACTCTGAGAAATTGTCGCGGCGACGTTGAGCAATTGCAGGCACTAGCAGGCAAGCGGGTAGCTGCGTTTTGCGCCATCGGAAACCCTGCTGGCTTCAAGCACACGCTGAAATCACTGGATGTGGAGATAGTCGCCTGGAGAGAGTTTCCAGATCATCATCAGTTCACACGCGAAGAGGTCGAACAGCTTGGGGCTTGGGCTCAGGAAGCCGACTTCGCTGTATGTACAAGAAAAGACTTGGTAAAGCTACAAGTCGCGAGCTTCGGAAATACGCCGCTGTGGGCACTAGATGTGGAGCTCGAATTTCACACCGGCGAACAAGAGTTACAACAACTGGTATTAGAATTGGCAGAGAAAATTTCATCCTCGGCCAGCGAGCCCGCAGCAGATCCTACTAGCTAAGGTTACTTGGGAGGCAGCACGCGGATTTTATTGATCAACCGGTCGTGCTCCATCAGCCCGCGGGCTGTGTGCTGTGCCATTTGCTTGGAATAATAAGTGTGACAGGTGCCACTAAGCACGATCGCTCTGCCAGAAGAGGAGACAGAGAGCCCTCGGATTCTTCCGGGAATTCGTGCTTCGATTCTAGAGGCAATCCGAGCAATGGATTTGATGCAGACTTCGGGGCTTTCCTGTCTAGACTCTTTAAAGTCTGGCTCGTTCCAGATCCCGTATGAACCACTTTGTACGGTATCGATCATTTCTAACCTCCTTGTGAATCTTGGGAACGATTCGCCTACCGGCAAGGTAGTTAGAGCCCAGTTCATCTTCGTAGCCCATCCGCAACTGCCCCAGTTGCCAATCAACCTCTCCGACCTTTTCTTCCTAAGGTGGAAACTGCGAAACTTTGCCGAAACCTCAATCTACGCCGATTCTCGAGTAAGCGTCAACAGGAACTGATGCACATCAATCTGGCGAGGGGAGTGAATGCCTCCGCGAGAGGTAGCACCGCTAGCTGCGGTGTCGCATGAGAGTCTTGGTTCTATGACTGCGGTTAACCGAATTGGCTGAATCCTGCTGCGATTTCAGATTGAGATGTACGGAAGTGAGCCGAATTATCAATCGGAATCAGAGGAAGAGTCTCGCTAGATCCCTCGGCAGGCCTCTGAATGACAGCCACTTACGTAGCTGAGACAATTGACGGAAACAATTGATCTGTGTCTCCGAACGTTCATCCATGGGTAAATCGAAGTTGCAACTCTCAATTGGCAGCAAGTTTTCCACGGGCTTTGAGCATCTCGATAACTTGCTCCGCCAGTTTGTCGGGCGTCAGCTGATCGGCATCTAATACAAGCTCCGCATTCTGTGGAGCTTCGTAGGGCGCATCTAGACCAGTAAAGTTTGCTATCTCGCCTGCCCGCGCCTTCTTGTAGAGCCCCTTAGGATCCCGCGATTCGCATGTCTCTAGAGATGCGTTGACGAATACTTCGAAGAAATCGCCCTCCGGCAGCGAATGCCTCACTGCATCGCGATCGGCTCGGTAGGGGCTGACAAAAGCCGTTAAGGTTACCAATCCCGCATCAGAAAGTAGCCCGGCCACGGCACCCACGCGCCGGATATTCTCTTCCCGATCTTGCTGGGAAAAACCCAAGCCGAATCGCTTAGCAAATTCCTCGCCATAGTTCTCGGCAAGCAATTGAGGGGTCGCGTTCAGCCCATGCCGGACATTGTCTCCGTCCAGAACATAGCTGCGGACTTTCTGTTCGTGGAGCTTGTAATCAACCAGATTAGCCACGGTGCTTTTGCCGCAGCCGCTTAACCCAGTAAACCAAACAACGCACCCTTGATGATCGTTGAGTTGGGCGCGATCTTGACGGGAAACGGCTTGTTCGTGCCAAACGACAATAGGGTCTGTTTCTTTAGTCATACAATTTAGCTAAGTCGGAAATAGGGTCTTGGCTCTTACGGCTTACTCCGTCAATCCTGCTAATTCGCATAGATTGGCAGACAACACGGGTTGCGGGCAACTCCACACCAGAAAAAATAGCGCCTCGCGGCACCAGCGTCCGGCTGGGTGCCCCAATACATAGCCGGTTCCCTTGGCCGTGGCTAGTGAACTCTGGGTGGCTCGCAACACCAAACTGTTGGCCCGCTTTCTGAGCTCTTCGCTACTGCAGGTGGGGCTTCCAGCCACTGTGGCAAACAGCTCTTCGCGGAGCGTGTCGTAGTCTTGCCGCAATGCTTCCAGTGGAACTTCCAGATCAGTGCGCTTGTTGGCCTCGCCGTCCATGAAATCGATGGCCGACCTCGCCAGGCCTAGCGCTAGAGTAGAAGTTTGGTATCCACCTGTACCTGCTCCTATCCCACTAGACATCACGTTTTGCATCGGTCCTGCAAGGACCCAGCGATCTTCGATCTCGACGTTCTTTAATTCTACTCGGCCAGTATGGCTGGCGGAGACGCCGACTAGTTGCTCTGGGGGCGGGACGCTCACCCCGGGTAAGTCGGTGGGCAAAACTACCAGCAACTGCTCTTCGGTGGCGGTTTCACCGTCCATCAGGACTGCGCCCGTCACAATGTGCTCGGCATAAGGAGCCCCCGTTACCCAGGGAGAAAATCCGTCGAGCACATAACCGCCGTCGATGGAACGAGCCCGCAGAACTGGCTTTGCCAAATGCCGTCGACTGGTGGTTAGGTGAGATATGCCAACGGTGGCGAAGGAATCGCCACTTGCCAAGTCGGGCAGCAGTAGTTCTTTGAGTGAGTCCTTTTCCGAACCCGCAATCCGCCGACAGGCGCCGGTGCGCTGCGTGATGATAAAGGTCGTCGTCAGGCAGGCGCTACTCAATGCCAGATAGCCTTCGACAATGGCATCTTCCGCCCAGTTCTGGCCACCCCATTGAGGCTCGAGGAACCACTCGTAGACGCCGTACTCGCCGCACAGCCGGAGTTGTTCCGAGGGCCAATCTCCCGAGATGTCCGTCTCTCGCGATAGTTGCGCTAATTCTGCGCACAGTTCATCGAGTGCCGAGTTATCGGGAGCGGTAATTGTAGCGGCGCACATGCGTTTGTTTCTTTGAACTACAGCGGGGCAAGATACAGCATATTGTACCTGTTCCCGACCGCTCGGCTACAAAGCGGAGCGGGTTGTTCCGCAATGCGTCGGTAGGCGGACCAACAATTAGCGGACACTCATGTCGGAACTTAGTCCGCCGGCTGCTACCAAATATCCGTGCTCCACATAGTCCATCACCATGCGATGGGCACTAAATCGAGCTGCCAAGGTGGCGATCGAATTGGTCATGCGTTGAATCCACTGCCGGGGAAGCCCATCCGCGTCGCGGTCATAGAACAGTGGAACGACTTCCTCGGAGAGCACCGCCATTAAATCGTCGGCATCGCGTGCGTCGCCAATCGTATCGTCGGCATGTTGGAAACCCTTGCCAATACCGAAACCGTTCATGCCGTTGTAAGCCTCGGCCCACCAACCGTCGAGAACGGAGCAGTTCAAACCACCGTTGAGTACCACCTTCTGACCGCTCGTTCCAGAGGCTTCCAGAGGACGTCGGGGATTATTGAGCCAGACGTCCACGCCCTGAACAAGGTGGCGACCGACGTTCATGTCGTAATCTTCGATAAAGACAATCTTGCCGGCAAAGCGCGGATCGTGTCGCAAGTTGGCAATGCTTTGGATCAACTTCTTGCCGGGCTCATCGGCTGGGTGTGCTTTCCCGGCGAAAATAAACTGGACCGGACGATTCGAATCCTCCATGAGCATGGCAAAACGATCGAGGTCCTTTAGGAACAGGTTGGCTCGTTTGTAGGTAGCAAACCGGCGTGCGAATCCAATCGTCAGGGCTGTGGGATCCAGGACATTTCGCGCGGCCAGTACGGAATTCTCGTCTTCGTTGCGGAATCGGCACTGACGGCTCGAACGACGACGGACGAATTCCAATAGTCGGCTCTTCAACGCATTGTGCGTTTCCCACAATTCACCGGGATCGACGGTGTAGATTTTTTGCCACACCTTGGGGCTACCCATATACTGCTGCCAATCGATTCCCAGGTACTTGTCATACAGCATCTGCATCGGATGGGCCAACCAGGTGGGGACATGCACTCCGTTCGTGATATGGCCAATTGGTACTTCTTCCTCCACACGCCAAGGCCACAGATTAGCCCACATTCTTCGTGAAACGTGTCCGTGGAGCGAACTCACTGCGTTGGCTCGACGCGACAGTTTCAGCCCAATGACGGTCATGCAGAAGGTTTCGTCCTGGCTTTGAGGTTCGACCCGACCTAAACCCATAAGCTGGTCGTAGGAGATGCCGATCTTTTCCCGCAGGGGGCCTAGATGCTCTTCGACAAGTTTGCCATCGAAGCGATCGTGGCCAGCAGGGACTGGAGTATGGGTTGTGAATACGGTGCATTTGGCGACTTCCCGAAGTGCTTCTTCGAAAGTTAAGCCGTCGTCTTGCATCTTCTCGCGAATCACCTCCAAAGGTGCAAAGCCACTGTGCCCCTCGTTCAGGTGATACACACCTGGGTAGATTTTCAAGGCACGCAAAGCTTTGACGCCCCCGATGCCGAGGACTAATTCTTGCCGAATACGGGTCCGGGTATCTCCACCATACAGACGCGAGGTTAGCTCGCGGTCTTCCGGACGATTCCCTTCGACGTCGCAATCAAGCAAATAGAGTGGTACGCGGCCCACGTGCATCAACCAGACCTTGGCCTTGAGAGAACCTTCGCGGGTCTCGATTTCGATGGTGATTGGCTTGCCATCAGGGTCGCGGGCGGGCTCCATGGCCAGATTTTCGACTTTGGTGTCGACATACTCTTCTTGCTGCCACCCTTCGGTATCCAATCGCTGGCGGAAATAGCCTTGGTCGTAGAACAGACCAATCGCTACTAGTGGCACACCCAATCCGCTGGCGCTTTTGATATGGTCGCCAGAAAGAACTCCCAAACCACCAGAGTAAATTGGTACAGACTCGTGAATTCCGAATTCTGCAGAAAAGTAGGCAACCGGCTTCGATCCCAATACACCTGCCTTACGCGCACCCCAGGTGGTCTGCGTGTTTTTCAAGTAATCCTTCAATCGACGATGTGCCTGGTTAATTCGCGTGTAGAGTACCATCTCCGAAGCACGCTCCGAGACCTGATCGGGCGTCATCTCGCCCAGCAGGGCGACAGGGTTGTGGTCTAGCTGACGCCAGCGAACGGGGTCTAAGTCGCGAAAAAGGTTGACGACCTCTGGATGCCAACTCCACCATAGATTTCGAGCAAGGGTCATACACTTGCTATACAATGCTTGGGGAGTAACCTCGGTCCAACTCTCGAAGTCGGATTCGTTAGTGGCTGGCGGAGTTTGAGTTTGGCTCATCTTGCTCTACTTTTGGATTGAATCGGAAGGAATATTCTGAAAGCATTCATTCAATTGAAACTGAATGTTCCAGCCGAATTAATGGATTATGAATGAATCGGCCCGGGTTCAGGGCCCGTGGCTTGGAAGTTCTAGACCCGAAAGTATAACGAATTTGGGTCTATCTGGGGATGCCTGCTCAGAAGGGATTCTAGGCCTATAGTTGCGTAAATAGTGTAGGCACGAACTCGCCAGGCGGAGAAAATCTCCCATTTTCACTACCTTTGTCGGATTTAACCCCGCAATAGGTAGTGACAGCGTCGCAACATTGCGGAACGGCAACTCTCTACGTAGAGTGAAGCGAACAGAACCGTGAAGCGCGCACCTAGACCTAAAGCGTATTAGAGTAACGAATTGATATAAAAAGATCTGGTTTCTGAGAACCTATCCTCACACAGGTTTTCTCAAGCGGTCTTGTAAATAGTTTTCAGGAGATAAAGGCACTTGTCGTCCCTCGCAGAAGCATACGGTCCGGGCAAATTCGGATTGTCGTTCGAGCTGTTTCCCCCCAAGACCGAGAAAGGGATGACAGCCCTATTTGGTCATTTAAAGCACCTGGCTGATTTTCAGCCGAGTTACATTACCTGCACCTACGGGGCAGGGGGGTCGACCCAGGACCGAACCTTAGACCTAATTGCCAAGGTGGGAAAAGACTTTGGGGTGCCTGTTGCTACCCACCTAACCTGCGTGGGACGTTCCGCAGAACAGATTAAAGACTACCTGCGACGCGCGGTTGAATCCAACGTGGATAATGTCGTCGCCCTGCGAGGCGATCCTCCGCAGGGCGAAACAAGCTTTCAATCTGTCGAGGGTGGATTCAACTTTGCCAATGAGTTGGTGACATTCGTCAAAGCGGAATTTCCCAGTGTGGGTATCGCTGTGGCAGGATATCCTGAAAAGCACCAAGAGGCACCAAATTTCGAGGAAGACCTGAAAAACCTCAAACGCAAAGTCGACGCTGGTGCTGACGCCGTGATTACCCAGCTGTTCTACGACAATCGAGATTTCTTCGAATTCCGCACTCGTTGCGAACAGCTAGGAATCGATATTCCGATCGTTCCGGGATTGCTGCCGATTACGAATCTCGAGCAGATCAAACGGATCACGTCGTTGTGTGCGGCAAAGTTGCCGGAGTCGCTGCTGGCAGAGTTAGAGAAATATGCCGATGATCCTCAGGGGCAATTCGAGGTAGGCGTCGAATTTGCTTCGCAGCAGACCCAAGAATTGCTGGATTCAGGCGTTGCTGGAATCCACTACTATGTGCTGAATAAGTCGGAGGCTGCCCAGCGCGTCTTGCAGTCGGTCTCACTGCCCAGGTAGCAGGGTGTTATATGAACCAGCCGACGTCGCCCGGAGCTAGCCAGGATTTAACGGGGCGAGAGCTAGGCGACTATATTGTTCTGCGGAAGCTCGGCACCGGCGGCATGGCTGACGTCTACTTGGCGGAACAGCGTTCTTTGAGTCGCCAGGTAGCCCTCAAGATCTTGCACGAACGGCTGGCGGAAGACAGCAGCTACGTCGAACGATTCGCCCAAGAGGCGCGGGCCGCGGCCTCGCTGATTCACCCGAATATCGTGCAAATTTACGAAGTGGGCCAGATCGAGGGCTTGCGATTTATTGCCCAGGAATACGTACCGGGCAAGAATCTCGGTCAGCTTGTCCAGCGCACCGGTGCCCTCGAACCAGGCCTCGTGCTGGATATCATGAGACAAGTGGTTTCCGCTCTTTGCAAGAGCCACGAACTTGGCATCGTGCATCGGGATATCAAGCCAGAAAACATCATGCTCAGCCACACGGGTGAAGTGAAAGTGGCAGACTTTGGGCTGGCTCGTGTTGCCGATACCGATGCGAAGACGCTTACCCAGGTAGGCGTCACGATGGGTACCCCGCTCTACATGAGCCCTGAGCAGATCGAAGGGCGTTCGCTCGATATCCGTAGCGATATCTATTCACTTGGGGTGACGTGTTACCACTTGCTCACCGGCTCGCCGCCCTACGACGGCGAAACGGCGCTTGCCATTGCGATGCAACATGTGAATTCTTCACCAGAACCCCTGGAGAATGCCCGGAAGAATCTATCAGGTGCATTTGCCAGAACTGTTCATCAGATGATGGCGAAGCAGTCGGAAAACCGGCCTGCCAATCCGGGCGAGCTGCTGGTGAACATGCGATCTTTGGCTACGAAGGCGGCCGAGGAGGGTTGGGCCGAGAATCCCGAGGCTTGGACTTTGGCCGAGCGGATCGCCACGGATCAATCGCAGACGGGGGGGCAGCAGCGGTTGGGAAGTTTGATGCAGGAAGAAACTCGGCTGCGGCAAACCAATCGTCGCTGGGGAACCACGGTGGGAGTCTTGGTGGCGTCGGTCCTGGTCGGAATTCTCTTGGCCCGGCTGACGCAAAGCGATCCCTATTTGCGCGGGAGCGGAACGCCTGCAATTCCTAAGCGAGAAACTGTCGATGCCCAGCTCTACCATGCCAAGATGACCAATAGCCCGGACGCTTGGAAAAGCGTTTGGCAGCGATTTCCCGATGCCGATCCGTTCTTGCACCAGTTGGCCCGGCAGGGGTTGGTGCGATACTATCTGCTTGTTTCTCAGGAATACGATTTAGCGCGTCGGGAATTGCGGCAGTTGGAGAATGCCAGTCTGGCGGATCCAAGTAATGCTAGGCTCGCGGCGTTTGTGTTCGCGGCCAAGAGTATTGCCGAGGCGAATCTGGGCCAAACCGCCGAAGCTCAGGAAGCCCTTGAACAATTGACGCCCGATCGCCGCGATGTGTTGCGGGCCTCTGAGAGTCAGCTTTCCGACCTGCTCGAATCTTCGACGCAAGGGCTTACCCAGTAGCCGCTCGGATCGCGGCATTTCTACGGGTTGTGTCACCGAATTTTTGTCATACACGATGTTGTGTATTTGGGATTGGGGCAATTCTGTTTTTTCAATTGCCGCGGGGATTGTGCTGCCATTGGCGGGGACGCCTCGGCTCTCTTGGTGTGTGGTGTTACCCCTTTATTTGTAGTGTTTTCTTCGCGCAAAAAACCTGCACAAAATAGTGAACAAATGTATAGTTTTTGGCCGCGGTTCTTGTTAGGTTTTTGTATGTGCTGGGGAGGTGTGAGGTGTGAGGTGTGAGGCGGGAGGCGGGAGGCTTTGGTATTGAGCGTGAAAGATTGGCAATTGAATTTGAAGAATGGGGGGTGATATGAGCGTGGCTGGAGTCAAGAGACCTACCTTGTGGCGAGTGGCTCCCGACGAGGCTCCGCAGGTAGACGACCCTTGGGAAGCGTTCATCCCCGAGGACGATCATGAACCGTTTCCCGAGCCTGGGGACTTTTGGTTTGAGGATGAGTGAGGGTTGAGTTGCGAGTTGTGAGTTCAATGATTGGGCTCCGGCGAGTCGTAGACTCGCGGCTATTGGCAGGGGGGGCGAAATCACATCGCGAATACTCTCAACTCTCAACTCACAATCAATACTCTTCAACTTATCCGACGAACTGACCAAATCTGAGAGAGGAATTCCCGCGCATGTTACCGCTCGCCACTGTGCAAGAAATCAGCCGCCTGCTCGCGGAGGGTCAGTTGTCGCAACGCAAGATTGCTAAGAAATTGGGCGTTAGTCGCGGGACGGTCGGCGCCATCGCCAGTGGTCGCCGTGGCATGTTTGGCAAAGAGCCCGACAACGATCGCCCCGAGCTATGTTGTTTCGAAGTTCCCCCCGAACGCTGCAACGGTTGCGGAGCGCTGGTGTACAAGCCGTGCGTGCTATGCCGCACGCGAGAGTATCAACGTCGTCTCAATTACGCAGCATGACCGGTTGGAACTCACAAATGCGACTCGCGCGGTCGGCCAAGGAGTCCAATCAGGGCTGCCAATAGTAATGTGATCGTGCTTGGTTCAGGCACCAATGTGACGGAGATAGTTGCAATGGAGTCTTGTCCGTTGCCATCGAATAGGCCACTGGTATAGACGCCTTCTAAGGGCACAGCGATATCGGCATCACCGGTGAACGGCTCGAAAACGAGCTCAGAAAACACATTCGAAAGTCCATTGCTGGCTGGGATCGTGAAGCTGATTGCTTGTCGCTGTGCGAACTCACTTTGCGTTAGCAGCGCCTCCGTCGTTGAGCCCGAGGTCGCCGTATTCCCTCCGGAAGAGAAAAGCGAAGAGTTTTGTAGATGGATGTTCACATCGGTGAGAGCGAAGTTTCCGATTCCTTCTGTGGGTGAGGAATCGGTGGCGAGTGGATCAATCGTAAAGAAGCCAAAAAAACTGCCTCCTTCGTCGAGCGTACCATCTAGGCGATACTGAGGCGGAGGCACGACACTGATCACGGCGGAACACTGGTTGCAGTCAATCTTGCAGACAAAAGCTGAGAGAATAAGAACGACTAAACCAAGTTGACGAGATTGGATCATTAGCGTCTCCTTGCGAATCGAATGAGACTGCGAGTACACCTGGAAAACGATTGATTGTGCGAGCCTCAAATTTACAAAAAGTCTGATGTGCGAGCAAGGATTTCTGCTCGTTGGATCGAAACGTCACGCTGGCCAGCGTTCCCTTTTTCTGCGTTCAACTCGCGTCCTGTTTCCTGCTTGAAATACACAGTGCGGTCAGTAGGATAGATGTCACCAAGTTTCATTAATTGAGGGCGCTAAGTTATTCGGAAGAAGATCGTTGTGCCTGAGAAAAACTCTAATCTTGATCGGCCACTTCCAGAAATTGGGGATGACGCAGGAAAGTTATCCTCCCGCTGGCCCATTGGATATCGTGAAATAGGCTTTGCTGTACTACTTGGCTCTCTAGCTGGTACGGGTGTCTTTACGTTCGGTTACGGAAAAGGTGCCAGCTATCTCAGCAACAATCCTCAATCGTGTGCTAACTGTCATGTGATGCAGGAGCATTTTGACTCCTGGCAAAAAAGCAGCCACCATCACGTGGCGGGATGCAATGATTGCCACTTGCCTCATGACTTTGCGGGCAAATGGATTACCAAGGCGGACAACGGGTTCTTTCATTCAGTTGCATTTACTTTGCAGGATTTTCACGATCCGATACAAATCAAGCCACGCAACAAGCAGGTCACTCAAGGTGCGTGCATCGAATGCCATAAGGATATGGTGCATGCGTTATTGCCGGTCGCGTCGTCAGTTTCTGGTGATGCCAAAGAGGGTGACATGCTCTCCTGCGTGCACTGTCATGCAGATGTAGGACATGCTTTTCGTACTATCTCGTCAGGTTCCGGGCGAGATTGAACTAATCACTAAAACTAGAAGACGTGTGAAACCAGAATGGCATCATCTGAATCGCGGAGTTTTCGTTGGCTCGCTCTTTTAACCGGGATGATTGCAATTGCTTCGTTCGCAGTCATTGCGCTATTGGTGAATATTTTTGAACGTAAGCAAGAAGCGCGCGCTCCTTTTGTGAAACTGGTCGACGTTTCAGAGATCAGCACGGACCCTGAGCCGTGGGGGCAGAACTTTCCACTGCAGTATGAGACGTATTTGAAGACGGCTGATACTGAGCGCACCGAGTATGGGGGGAGTAACGCGTTGCCGCCCAGTAAGTTGAAGCAGGACCCCTGGCTGAAACGTCTGTTTGCCGGATATGCCTTCAGTATCGACTACCGCGAAGCGCGAGGGCACGCCTTCATGCTCAGTGATCAAGAAGTGACTAAGCGAGTGACTGATGTTCAGCAGGCAGGGGCCTGTTTGCATTGTCACGCTTCGCTGATACCTACTTATCGCCGGATTGGCTTAGAGAAGCAAGGTGTTGAAGCGACCGCTGAGCGGCTAGCGGAATCGTTTGACCAAGAAGCGGTTGTCGCTGGATTTGAAGCAGTGAGCCAGATGAACTACCAAGACGTTCATTCCGAGCTTGAGAAAACGCCAGATGGAGTGAAAAGACCAAGTGCAGGAGACCCTCATGTGGGCGAGGCGCATCCGGTGTCGTGTATCGATTGCCACGATCCAAAGACATTGCAAATTCGCGTAACGCGCCCCGGTTTTATCGATGGAATAGCCAAGTTGGCGGAAAGCGACGACCCCGTCCCGCACCTGCCAAGTATCAAGAAGTGGCGAGACTCTGATCGCGATGAGCCTTACAATCCCAATCGAGACGCTTCGCGGCAAGAAATGCGATCTTTCGTCTGCGGGCAATGCCACGTGGAGTATTACTGCGCCAATAAAATGACGCTCACGTTTCCATGGGATAATGGCCTGAGAATGGATGATGTGGAGCAGACCTGGGACGAGACAGAGTTTCCCGAGGGCGGCGAGTTTTACGACTACATTCATAAAGAAACCGGAACAAAAGTCTATAAAGCTCAACATCCAGAATTTGAACTCTGGAGTCAAGGAATCCATGCGCGAGCTGGGGTAAGCTGCAGTGATTGCCACATGCCTTACGAAAAACAGGGAGCTACCAAGTTCAGTAGTCATTGGGTGCGGAGCCCGATGCTAAACATCAACCGTGCATGTCAAACTTGCCACAATGTTCCTGAGGCCGAACTCCAGGCACGCGTCGATACCATTCAAGACCGGACTAGGTCGCTAATCGATCGAGCCGCAAAAGCAATGACCGACATGTTGGATGCAATCATTGCTGTCCAGGAGGCGGGAGCCACGGAGGAGCAACTCGAACCTATTCGTAAGTTGCAAAGGAAAGCGATGTGGCGGTTGGACTTCGTCTGCAGCGAGAATTCCAAAGGTTTCCATGCTGATCAAGAGGCGGCTCGCATCCTCGGTGAATCGATCGACTATAGTCGACAAGCGCAAGCTGCTGCCTATGAGCTTCAAGCGCAATAGATTTACTGAAGATTGGTGGTCCGAAGAGCCTGAGCAGAGGGAATGGATCGCACGGTTTAATTTGCGAACGGACTTGTTTCCAAGTCGGCTACCCACGCACAAGATCCGCATGCACCTCGCTCATGGGGAGCCAGAAATCGTTTTTTAGTTGCGGGTCGTTGGAGCGGACGATGTTCAGGCTGATTTGCAGTTTCTTCAGAGCCGTGTCGAACTTGCTTTTGGTGCAGCCCAATTCTGATATTGCTCGCTTGCGCAAGGGGCCGGTGTAGTCGGGACCGAGGCGGATGAACTCAAACACTTCCTGGGCGAGCGGGTCTAGCTCGTGAACGGGTTGGTACGCTGCGGCATAGTGCACGTCGCGAAAGTGGTGCATCTCCATTAGCACGGCATCGCCCCCCGGCACTTTGCCGTAGAACACTTCCTCGGGATACGTTTGGGGGATGCGCGTTTTCCAATCCCAGACAGCGGTGACCTTGGGGCTCCAGCCTCCCGCTTTGGGTTTCTCCTCGGAAAGAGCCGTGTTGTCCCATAGCGAGGGGTACGGCGAACACTTGCTGCCGAACACCGTGCAGACTTTTTGCTCCAGCACAAACTGGTAGGCCTGGTCGAAGGTCTTGATCATGGCGGCAAAGAGAGGACCGAAGGGCAGGGGGGAGATTTGGAACTACGGCGTGTTACTTTCGCTGAGCAATTCATCAACGCGCACGATCGAATAACCGCGTGCCAACAGCTCCTCGATCAATCTGCCGAGATGGGCGTAGACTTTGTCTTTTCGAGTCGTACCGAGATGCAGCAAGAGCAGGTGGCCGTTGAGTCCGTGTTTCGAGATCTGTTCGTGCTCTAAAATGTCCTCGATCAGTTCTTCCGAGGGAACAAATGCCTGGTGACCTTCCGGGGCGAAATCGCGTTGCGAACCGCTGCCGGAGGTGAAGTTGATCATCTGGCAGCCAAGTTCCTTGGCCCAAGCGGTGTGCTGGGCATTGTGCCATTCGTAGGGCGGCACGAAATAGATCGGCCGCGATTTCACCGCACCGAGTTCGCCCAACTCCGCCAGGTTGCGATAGAGATCGGCTTGGAAACGTTCCTGGGAAACAAGCGACCGCTGCCGATCGTCCCATGGGGCGTAGAGCAAGTGCCCGTCGGAATGCGGGCCGACGTAGTGACCCGCTGCGAGTGCTTGTCGCGTCCAGTCGCGCATGTGGGGCGCGTCGAGTGATTTGCCGGTGAGGAAAAACGCGGCGGGCACTTTGTGTTTGGTAAGAGTTTCGAGAATGGGATTGGCGCCGTCGACGTGCTTGTCGGCAGTGAACAGCAGGGCGAGGCGTTTGTCGGCCGGCGAACCGCGGCGAATGGCGCCGTGGTCGAGCAGTAGATTGGCGGGTGGTTCCAGGGTGCGACGCGCAACGCTTCGGCGGGCATTAGCGGGCGTTGTGCCAAAGTGGGCCATCATGGCGATCGCCCCCGCGGTGCCGTCCATCGTTGGTTCGTTGGTGGAGTAGTCGCCGATGTCGTCGTGATAGACGACGTGTTTGTTTTGGAACGCCGCGAACTCGTCGTCGTTTTCTAGATGGAGTCCCAACAGGCTGTCGTAAACCTTGGTATACACGGGACCATCAATGAGCCCTCCCGGTACGGCACGCCGGGTGAGTTTCCAGATAGCGGTGTGCACGTCCTCGGGGAATTCGCCATCGCGGGGGATTTCGGTGAACATGGTAGTCCCCCAGGGATTACGGCCGAAGAGCCAATCGCGCTGGGCGAGCAGGTGGTCGTGGTACTGCCGGTCGCCCGTCATCCGCTCGTAGAGCAAGAGCTGCGTTACGAGCGCGGTCGTCAGGTTGTTGGAACACCAGATGAATGGCACGCCAATGCCAAAGGCATTATTTTGGGCGCGGGCCAAGGTGGCCTCGATGCCGGCGCGGTAGTAGCCGGCTAATTCCTGCTGCAGTGTGGCATCGACATGTGGGTAGAGCGCGAAGTGTCCGACGTTGACGAAGGGATAGTATTGATAGTGGCCGGCGGTTTCCAGTGGCATCCAAGAAGTGTCTGCCGCCAGCCGAGCATAGCGAATGGCATCGTTGCGATAGGTATCCTCGCCGGTGGCGGCAAAGAGTTCCGCGGCGGCCCACTCCATGTCGTCGGCCCAAGTGGTCTCGGCGTAGCGGTAGGGAGCGCCATAGGAGTTGCCCTGCTGGACGCCTTCGTGCGACTTGCCCAACGCATAGAGTTCGCGGGCCGCCTGCAGGCAGCGCGCGGCAAACAGCGGATCGTCCAGATCGCGCTGCCAGATTCGATGCGCCTGGGCCATGGCCGCGGCGCAGCGCCCAGCGAGGTTGGCCAGGCCGGTGGATTCGCTTTTATATTTCCGCAGGCCCTGCGGTTTGCCGTCCGCGGCATAGACCACTCGATAGCTGTTGGGCCCCCAGCCATAGTCGGAGGTGTCGCGGTCGGGCATCTTCCATTCGTTGTGATCGCGATCGTCGGCCACCTGGTGGTAGAGTTCCTTGGGGCTGGGGTGCAGCTTGAAGATCCAATCCAATCCCCAACGGGCCTCGTCCAGCACGTCGGGCACACCATTGGGAAGCGGATGGCCCAGGCGGTCGGTGCGATCGTCGAACTTGGTGGGCTCTAGTTCGTAGGCCAACAGCATCCGGGCGGTGGCGTTGCTGCCGGTGAGAAGGTATTTCAATTGGTCGCCCGCATCGTGCCAACCACCGCTGGCATCGACAAACGTGTCGGCTGGTTTCGGTCCGAAGGCGGTCCTGCCGTCGCGCTGGTGGCAAACCATATCGAGCACCGGGTTGTATCCGCACCGCTGTTGGCGCATGAACCGCAGGAGATCTTCGACGTAATCGCCATAGGCATCGTCGCCGATAGTCAAGGATCGCGAAGTTTCCCCAGAGTCGTCGATCCGCAGTTCGTATCGGCCCGGCTTCGTCTGTTTGCTGAAATCGAGCCGATAATGATGTGCGAACGTTCCCCAACCCGGGGCGGACGCGGGCGTGAGTTCCGCTGTGAACACAACCTTTTTGGTCGGCACCTCCAAGAGAGAAAAACTCCCTTCGACCGGTTCGTGCGAAAAGGCAATGGCAACTTTGCGCTCGTCCGTGCGGTAGCCAATCTGGTTGGCTCGGATGTGGATGCTATCCTCGGCGAGCGAGTGCCCAGCGCCGCCAGCTAGCAAATGTAAGACCACCAGTGAAACGGAAAAGATTCGTGGCATCGTGTTGGTAGTTGTCCCGGTGGAGGTCGTGAGGTTGGTATTGCTGGCAGAAAGCCGGTGCGGCCTGGCACTGCGGTTTTACCAGACTCCGGCCTGTGAAAACAACCAAGTTTTCTCCCCGGGTGTACGAATTGCGATGCAAAATGTTAAACTAGAATTTGTTCGAATGCCTCATTTGAATGATGTTGATTGATCGTTTTAAAAGGAATCACAGAGCATCTCCTTGGGAGAAACAGATTGTGAGCCACCCTTTATTCAGTCGAGTTAATCTTCTAGCGGCACTCCTGCCTCTGCTGACCCTCCTGGTCGGGGGTTGTTCCAACCAGGCCCCGGCGCCGACTTCTACCGCGTCGTCTGACGTGACCACAACCTCGGCAGATGCCAGCACGCGGTTGGTGAACTTCGAGTTTGAAGTGCCGCGTCAGCTTGAGTCTCCCTCGGGACCGGTGTCGGTTGAATCGCCCGGTTATGCGTCCCCCTGTTGGGCCGACATCAATAACGATGGCAAGAAGGATTTGCTCGTCGGGCAATTCGCCCAAGGGAAGATTCAGGTTTTCAAGAACCAAGGCGACATGCAACTCGCCGAGGGCGAATGGCTGATGGCCGGCGACGAAGTGGCGGAAGTGCCGGGCGTGTGGTGATGCACGAGCTCTACTCCACAGTTGGTGGATCTCAACGAGGACGGTAATTTAGATATCCTGTCCGGTTCTTATTCGAGAATGGGGCAATCGATGGCGGGGCTGTTTCAAGTGTTATGGGGACAGCCGGACGGAACGTTCCAACCCGCGGAGGCTTTGAATGTCTCCGATGGCGAGCCGCTGATTATTCCCCCTGGCGACGATGCCGAGCAGTATGGCGGCACCAGTTTAGAAAACATCTGCACGCGGCCGACGGCCGTTGATTGGGATGCCGATGGCGATCTTGATCTAGTGGTTGGAAATTTCGGCGGTAGTTTCTATGTGTTTTACGGTGAAGGTGAAGGCGTTTTTCAACCGCAGCCGGAATCGATTTTGCTGGGTGACGAAATGCTGAAGATAGCGGGCCACCATAGCGATCCGTTTATCGTGGATTGGGACAACGATGGCGATCTTGATCTGCTCAGCGGTTCCAGTAACGGGGGTGTGCAGTGGGCCGAGAATGTGGCAGACGCTGGAGAAATTCCAGAGTTAGAGGCGTTCGAGCCGTTGATCCCTGCTGAGCCTCGCGTCGCCTCCAACAATCTGCTCGACGAAGACGATCTAGAAGGCCCCAAGACATCGACACGCATTTGGGTGGACGACGTCAACGACGATGGCAAGCTCGATTTGTTGGTGGGCGATTCGGTAACGCTCGTTTCTCCCGCCAATGGACTCTCGGTGGCCGAGTACGAAGAAAAGTTCGCCGAGTGGAATAAGAAGGTGCAAGAGGTTTCGACGAGAATGACCGAACTGATGGAGGCAGCCCAAGAGGAGCAAGAGCAGACCGCCGCGGAGCAAACGGTCGAGGACGATCCCAATGCGGAGGCCGAAGGGGCCGATGGCTCGGCAGTTGGCAAATGGCTGCTCTCGGTGTTGGGAATGGATGATACGGCAGCGCAGGACGAGCCTCCCGAGGTTTCCGAACTGCAGCAGGCCCAGCAAGAAATCAGCACGCTTTACGGCGAGCGATCGGAATTCATGGATTCGCGGTCCACTGGTTTTGTTTGGCTTTATTTGCAAAAGTAGGGGAGGCTTGCACCACCATCAACCCGGAATACCTCTTGAGCCGACGGCGCTAGCCGCGGGTTGAACCAGAATTGACATCAGATATTAAACGCAAACGCGAAAAGATAGAGGAGAATTCATTGGTTGAGTTCAGAGGAATTAAAAGGTGCCGTAGCATACTCGTTCTTGGAATGCTACTTGGATCGACGGTGGTCGGCTGCAGCGAGTCTGACGTCCAGGACTCCGCACCGGCGGAGGTGAAGGCTGAGCCCGCGAAGGTTTCCGGCAATCCGCTTGCCAGTTTAGACTATGAGCCGATTGCCGATGCGCATCACGACGATGGCGGACGTGTTGCGGTGGAACTTAGTGCGGCGTGGAGTGACGAGGGGCAACTCGTTATCCGCGGCGTCTTCACACCCGACGATGCCGGTTATCACCTGTACAGCAAGACTCTCCCGAAAGAGGGCATCAGCGGTTTGGGGCGTCCTACGCTCATCGAACTGGAGCCCTCGGATTTGATTGCGGATGTCGACGCGCTGATCGCCGACAAGCCAGAAATGATCCACGTGGAAGAAGTTTTGAATTTAACTTTTCCCATCTATCCAGACGGACCGGTCGCGCTCTATCTGCCGGTTCGCTTTCAAACTCCGCCGCAGGAGCCGACAAGCCTGAACGTCAAACTCACGTACATGGCCTGCAGCGAAAACCGGTGCCACAGCCCCGTGGAAGGGGAACTAGTGCAGGTGACGGTACCTCCGCCTGAGTAACGTGGCCGCTTGTACACACAGATTCGCATCTAACGCCGTCGGCTAACAATGGCCAGCGAGGCGGTGAGTAGGAGTACAATCGACCCAGGTTCGGGGACGACGCGGGTGAGCCGGATCATTGCGCCGGATTGCACGTCATTGACGATGAAAGGATTGCCGTCGCGCAGAATTGCTTGAAGAAAATCAACGGTGGACGCGTCTACCAGGATGCTATCGCCTGGATTCTCTAGCCCAGGAATTGGATCGCCATTAATGCGGAAACCGCCTCTACCGAAGATATGTACATCGCTACCGGCACTGAAAGACACATCATCGTTAAAAATGGTATCGGGCCAGACTCCACCAGCGATTGTTACCATGGCTCCAGCTGAGACATTAAAGTCGCTATTGGTGCGGATTAATCCCCCAGTGACTTCAACTATGCTGCCGTTCAGTGCAGAAAATTCTCGAATATCACCGCCGGAAATCAGTACGGTGCTGCCAGCCAAGGCATCGAAGTGATCTTGAACGATGCCGTCGAGAATTTGTACGTCGGCACCGACTGCTTCGAAATCTTCACCAATTTCCCCACCATCGAGGATCACGGTGCTCCCTGGTCCGGCGTTAAATATCTCTCCCGTGGAACCACCCGCCTCGATCGTCAAAGTTTGACCATCGCGTAGACCGTCGGGTACGGGGTCAGTAGGAAGAGAAATAGAAGCGGGGCCAATGGCGGGGAGTGCCGTTCTGAACAATGTAATATTGGCATCGGTGATTAGATCCCGATCAAGGTCGTGAAACGCGAACGGAGTCCCATCTTCCAGGATTCCAGTCAATTGAAACGGACTAGTCAGGGTAACGCCAGCCGAATCACCAGGATTGTCGAGCCCCGCAATCGTTACGCCATCGAGCATGAACTCGCCGCCGAAGATGTTTAGTTCTGCTCCGCTGTCTACTTCTAATTGTCGACCGATGGAACCGCCAGACAGGTTTGCTTCTGTTCTGATCTGGCTTTCAGGGCCAATTGTTCCTCCGGACATGTTTAACGTCTCGACGTCTGCTAATTCAATTGATCCATCCGTCAGATTGAGAAGGTTTCCACTTACTCCGCCAGCAGTTCCTCCATCAATATTTATTGTACTATCGGTTCCTCTTACTCCACCAATCGATCCTGTAGTGAGATTTACAATACTACCGTCCGTTGCATCGAAAGAACTCCCGATTGACCCGCCATTAATATTGAGCGTGGTGCCGCTACCTGTAATCTCGGCGTTGTTGCCAATATTGCCACTATTGAGATTCACTTCGCTACCGCCCGATGCCAGAAACGCATCGGAGAATGACCCTTGCGTGGCAACCTGACCATTACCATCGATGTTCAGCACGCTGTTCTCGGTGAGTCGGAAAGCCCGTCCCCCCGTCGTCCCGCTTAGATTTACCGTGCTCCCTCCGGCTGCTGTAAAATTGTCGCCGATAGGACTGTTGGTGATGGTGATGTCGCTTTGTTCGAGTGAGCGGAATCGCTCGCCGACCGCAGAATTAGCGATGTCGACCGAACTGCTACGAATGGCCAGGAAATCGTCCCCCACGGAACCGCCGGAGACGTTCACATTGGATCCTACCGATTGGAACCAAGCACCAACATTGCTATTGGTGGTGTTGACCGTACTGCCCGGTCCCGCGTCGAAATCGTTACGTAGGTCAGTTCCGCTCGTGACTTCAAGCGTCTGCCCCGCCCCCACTCCGCCGGGCACGGGGTCCGCGGGAAGGGTGATGAGGGGCGGCCCGGTAACCACAATGGGCGTTGGAACAAGCGTGATCGTGCCATCGGGAAGCACGTCGTTGTGATCGGTGGAAAGGGTAAATGAGACGCCATCGGAGAGAGTGCCGCTCAAGATTGCTCCCGCCGGCAGATTGAATGGTAGCGTGCTGCCAGGGATGTTGATGGGAACGCCGTCGAGAAAAAAATCGTCGCCGAGCAAGTTCACTTCGCTGTTGCTGGAGAGCGTCAGTCCATGGCCGACCGAGCCTCCCGACAAATCAAGAGAACTGTTTAGGTTTAAGAGAAGATCGGTGTCGACAAACCCACCTGAGACATCCCAGTTAGTTCGCGGGCCACCGGCACCGGTACCAATGTGTCCTCCCGAGATGTTGACCGCGCTGTTGTTGCGAGTCTCCAAGTTATTGCCAATTGAACCGCCTGTCATGTCAAGAACCGCATTGACAAACAGCACGGGGTCATCACCTACGGTTCCTCCCGAGACTTCGAAATCTGAGCCCGCAGAAATCACAAGACTATCGCCGAGTGTGCCCCCCGAAACCCTGACGGTACTCCCGCTAAAGGCGCGGAACGAATTTCCCAGAGCGCCTCCCGAAATGTTGACCGTGCTTCCTCCGAACGATCGGAAGGAGTTGCCAACGGTGCCGCCAGAAATATTCACTTCGACATTCGTGCTGCTGCCATCGGTCGCACCGGCGGCAAACGTCGAACCGATCGATCCGCCCGCGCCGAGATTCAACTGCGTGTCCGACCCAATCGATTGGCCGTTGCCCAGATCGGGATCAGGTGGGATGTTGATTACTGTAGTGAATTGACCAAAGACCGGCAGGGTAGAAATGCTCACGAGCAGAATGCCGAGGAGCATTGGGAAGAGTGAAACAAGATCAGTCTTTTTCATGAGGCTGTCTTCTGCCGAATGTAGGCGGTCAGTGAAAATGAAACTTGTGCAGTTTCGCCGGAAACATTGCGCTCCCAATTTCAAGCGGCGGTCCGCATGATGGGGAAGGTACCTATTCAAGCTCAAAAAGCGGTGCCCGCTACCTATACTATAGAGGTGCAACTCTTAGATTGCAAAAAGAGGGTAAACTCTGGGGAAACAGCTTCCCTATGGAACTCCTGTCATAGGTTTAGGCAACGGTCGAGCTAAGAATTATTGACGATTGCATACTGCCGACATTGTTCTAATCAGAAGGGCTCAACACTGTGTTCATGAGCTTGGAAGTATCGCCGTCGTGGGCTTTGTTAATTGGCTGACCGCTTCGCGTTAGTCCATGAAACACATCAGCGCCGACGAGCCTGAACGTCAAACTCACGTACATGGCCTGCAGCGAAAACCGGTGCCATAGCCCCGTGGAAGGGGAATTAGTGCAGGTGACGGTCCCCGCGCCTGAGTAACGTGTGCCGCTTGTACACACAGATTCGCATCTAATGCCGTCGGCTAACAATGGCCAGCGAGGCGGTGAGCAGCAGTACGATCGACCCAGGTTCGGGGATGGCGACAGAAACACCCGACACAACGAAATCGCTGGCACCATCGCCGGTGGTGGAAGTGATGGTAACGGAGCTTACCGGGTTATCGAAGGCGAGGGGGAGGTCGTCGAACTCGCCATCAAAGGTGGTGTCGCCTCCGTTGAACGTCGCACCGGTAAGCGTGAACGTCGAGAAGGGGAAAAAGCTGTCCCGAAAACTGTCGAGCACAAGACCGGTAATGACTGGCTGAGCCCCCGTGCTGACTGAGGAGAGCGAGAAAGACAGCGCTTCGCCAGGGCCGAGCTCGTCGGAAAGAATGCCGCCAACTACGCCGATGCCATCAGGGGACAGTGTCGTGGCCTCTGAAGCGATGTTGCCATTGCCGCCTAAGCGAGAGCCCACTACGTCAAGAGTTAGCGCCGTCACGCCACCGGTGACGAATTCGGTTGGCAGATTGGGGGCGAAGATTGTCGCCTGCGCTGTGTTGGTACCCAAATCACCTTGCGTCTCGAGCACTGGTCCGTCGAGATCAAAATTGGAGGTGTTGGCTGTGCCAACTGTGAAATCGGTATGCGCGTTGGTCGTTGAACAAAGTGCAATGGCAAGAAGTGCTGTGCAAACGAATCCTATGTTCGATCTGGTCATGAAGTCTCTTTCTTTGGAAGCAGTAGCTGTGGACCTGGATTGATTGTGTAAGGCTCGGAGTTATCTGTACTAGTGAAGAGAGTGCTACTTTGCTCATGGCAGCTCGCCTATTGTAACCTTGGGACGCACCGCAGTTGAGATAACTTTGAGGATGTGCGAATAACACCAGCAGAGCAGCGCGCACTGAAATGCAGACAAAGTGGCTGCACTTTGTTGTGAAGAGCTCTGCTTGCGAAAACGAGGGGCAATGGTCGAAAGTGAATAGTCGACTCAGAATAGCGGTTGAGTGCCGACCCTTCACTATGGGTTACATTTTCGTCATGCCGCCGTCGACCACGTAGTCGCTGCCGGTGACGTAGGAAGCATCGTCGGACATGAGAAATGTTGCGACGGCTGCCACTTCTTCAGATTCGCCGAAACGACCCAGCGGCACTTGCTGAGTGATTTGTTCGGTGAGCTCTTTCTCGTCTTGCTCGGCCATGTCGGCACGCTTGAAGAAGCTGGTTTCAATCGGGCCTGGGCTGATGGCGTTCACGCGGACATTGCGGGGTGCAAGCTCCGCGGCAAGTACCCGCACTACCGTGCGGACCGCACCCTTCGTTGAGTTGTAGACGATGCCGCCTTCCATCCCCAAGTATTGCGCGACCGAGGCAGTGATCAGGATCGAACCGCCGTCGTTGAGCAAACCCGATAGCTCCCGAGCATGGAGGATTGGCCCGCGGACGTTGACCGCAAATTGCTTGTCGAATTCCTCCGCAGAGACCTCGTTGTGCGGCACGAAGTTTCCAAAGCCGGCGTTGAGAAAGATGGCATCGACATGGCCAAACTGCGTTTTGACAAACTCGCCTAGCTCTTTAGCCGCTTGGGGATCCCCGGCATCGTTGGCCAGGGTTTGGGCATCGGCGTGTTCTTTCTGGAACGAGTCGAGTTTCTCTTGATTGGTGCCGGTAATGATTACTTTGCCGCCCTCGGCCAGGATCCGCTCGGCGGTTGCTTTGCCAATGCCGGAGGTGCCCCCGGTGATCAAAATCTTCTTGCCATCAAAACGTCCCTTGAGTGTGAGCGCCATCGTATTCTCCTCTGCCGTAGAATGTTTTCCAATTGGGGACGTTTTCGACCAAGTCGAAGATCGCCCGAGCTAGCACCATGGAGGAGATTCTAACGGTCCGCTGGCCCTGGTCAAACGCGTCTCGCTCGCTGCGACTAAATGTCGTCTGGGGATTGAAATGTTTGGCGCACGTGCACCGCCAGAATTCTGTGGGCCACAGTCTGCTCATTACTCCGGGAGAACCATCGCGGCACTTAGGACCTGCGATTTGTCACCAGCATAGGTTTTCGTAATTGGCAGACCACCACGTGTGAGGCCCTGGAACACTCCCGCGTCGACCATGTCCCACAGCGCGAATTTTGCCTGTCCCTCGATATTGATCATGCCGAAATGGCTTTCCGACTCGTCGCGGGTGGCGATGGCTTTCCAGGGTTCGTCAAAGGCTTCGAAGTAAAAACAGGTGATGTTCGCTGCGCGTGTCCACTTGCGGATTGCGTCGTGGTAAATCTTCGCTTTGTATTCGTCCGCTGCGCGCGAACCTTCGGGTCCCCTGATTCCTGTATCGCGAGTAGACCAGCCTGTTTCGCCAATATGGACGGGCTTGTTGGGGGCGACGCTGTGGATGTAGTCGGACGTGTTCTTAAATTCGTTCTGGGCGTGCTGTTTCGCCCGGGCCATGGCAGCGTCAATTTTTTCGAGCGGAGTTTTGTCTTTCAGGTCTGCCGGCGTCTTCCAAAAGCTGGGATTGTAGTGTGTGTCGTGATAGGGGTAGGTATGCAGGGAAACGAAATCAACCGCGCGGATTAGCTTTCGCAAATCTTCGGTTTGGTATTCTGCAATTCCGCCCCAGGCCGCAAAGTTTTCGGAGCTGGTGATCCAAATATCCTCAGACAGTTGGCCTGTCTGTTTGAGATCTTGTAAATGCTCGACCCACTCTAGAATGATCTTGGGGCGCACATAGTAGCCCTCGGCCCAATGCACCATGGATTCGTTCCCGACAGCAATGATCTTGACGCTTTCCGGGTACTCGTTGGCCAGTTCGATCGCGGTTTGAATTTCTGGCCCGTTGTCTTCGCTTTGGTTTTCATGATCGGGCGCATCTGACCAGGCACCTTGGCATTCTATCCAGGCACCCAACATCACATGCATTTCAAACGGAGGTTTGCCCTCGCGAGGCGGTTGCTGGCCTAGTTCTCGAATTGCCTGGAGCAATCGTGGTGTGTGTTTGGCGCGCGTGCTGTAGGTGCGGATGAGTCGGACTCCCATTGCCGACAAAATGCGGAGGTCTTCTTTGAGTTCGTTCAGCGTGGGCTCGCTGGTGCCGCGATGTTCCCCTCGATAGGCACCGTAAGAATAGGCTAAATAGTCGGGATCACCGAGAATGTCTTCCGCCTTAGCAGTAACGACAGTCTCGGTAGCGGCCTCTTTCGAGCCAGCCGAATGGGACAAGAGCGGAAGCATCCCGAGGCAACTGGCAAGAACTGCGAGAGTAATTGTGCGGCGGACATATTGGGTGGCGGCCATGTCTCTGGGAATTCTCCTGTGAAGAATGTAAATTTTCAACGTGCTAAGCACAAAACACACGGTTCTACTCGTCCGCGATGGGTGGCGTTTGCGGTTTAACCGCGCAATCGGCTCACGCGTAGGTTTTGCGTCGCAGGGTGACTAGGGCCAGTCCGCAAGCGGCGAATAGCGCGAGCGATGTTGGTTCGGGCACGGTAGTGGCGGAAGCCGTTTGATTGGGGACGCTGCCATAGTCGGCCTCCCAATCGCTGAGCGAACCGATGCTTGGATCGAGTTGCCATTTTAGAAAATCACGACCGTCGACTTTGCCGTTGAAATCGAAATCACCGGCCCAGTAAGGCGCGTACTGGAAATCGTTGATTACTACTTCTGCAGATTGGCCACTCAGGGTGCCCGAATTGTTGTTCAGCCATAGATTGAAGCGGAAGTTCTCGCGACCCGGTTCAGGAACTTTCAAGCCTGTAGTTGGGTTATCCTCGATAACCGAATGATCGATGATCGCCGATTCGGGGAAGTCGTCGGGCTGATGATGTCCGAGCAGGGTGAAAAACTCCACCTTGCCGGGAGACCAACGAAAGAAGCGAGTGAGGTCAGCATCGGTGCTTAGATCGGGAAGTGCGAAAGCTTGGACGGCACCCGACGTGAAATAGGGTTGCACAACAGCTTGCGAGTTTGTCGGCGAACTGGGATTGCCCCAACGCGAGTCTTCAAAATCAATCTCGCGAAATGGCCAATTGGGCTTCGATCCATCGTCACCAAAATTATCCCAGGTAAAGGCACCGAAGGTTGCATTGGCGTCTAAAAGATCTTGCCGACTGGTGGTTTGAAACATGTATGTGCCGTAGCCGAGTACCTCGGGTAGAACCACCTCGGTACTGAACCACAGGTTGCCGTGTTTCTGGATCGTGAGATGCAAACCATCCCCGTCAACCCACACGTCTTGTGAACTGGCAGAAAAGTAATTCCCACCTGGACCAACCATAGCGGGAACTTCTTTCACCCCCCAATCGTAGCCGGCAAAGTTTAGGTTGGTGCCATAACGCTGCTCGTAGTTAGACACTATGGAACTGCCACCCAGATCAAGCGACGAACTCCCATTCATCTGCGGTGGAGTGTGGCCGTTGGGCACCACGGAGACCACATAAGTGGAAGCGTATTCGTCGAGCCCATCGAAACCGATGTTTACCTCGAAGGTGCCATCGATATTGATGGGCACAGTGGGCATGCCGAAGTTCGGTTTGGTCCACCAACCTGAGCCTTCGATATTCAGATAGGCCGCCACGCTGTGCGTTGCCGGATCGACACCAAAGACATTCCCCGTAATCTGGCCGGAAGAACCGTGCGGGGGTACGCCATCTATAGAGATCAACTGTGCCGAGGCAAACTGAGTAAACAGTAGCCCGACAAACAGTGCAAATGTAGCTAGAGCTTTTGGCATAGGTTAAATAGATGGAAGCGCTAGTGATTGGTCGCGACCCCACCAGCATGGTGATTCGGCAACCAGGATTAGCCGTCAGTACGTTCTATTTTCTCATAGAAACAAGAAAACTGAATGAGTTTCAGTATAAGTGTTGGCTACGACATCTTGTCGTGAAAAGGGCTGCAATTTGTCTGTGAAAATAATTTTCCTACCCAATGGACGTTTTTTAAAGCCCATGCCTGCGATTTTCTTTCCGCGCGTTCTTTTCTAGCGCCAACCACTGCTAACTCGACACTGAGTCGGGCTGAAAGTCTCTAGTGCGAATCGTTCTTGAACGCTCAAACCTGCAAGCGGCATGTCATTTGCAAAGCTATCTGTTGGTCAACGGATTCAAACCGCTTACGTATTCCCTTGAGGGATCGATAGTTTAGACGAAAGGTTAGGTGTCACATGTTAAGTTGGGCTCTCACATTCTTGGTGATCGCGATTATTGCTGGAGTCTTGGGCTTTGGTGGAATTGCTGGAGCATCAGCGGGGATTGCACAGATTTGTTTCTGGATCTTCATCGTGCTTTTCATTATCGGCTTGGTTGTTCCCAAGCTTCGCCGTGGCGCTTAACACGAGTACGCCGAGGCCGCGGTGTTGAACCACATTTTTTAATGATCTTACTCCAAGGAGGAATGAAATGAGCATTCAGAACCCTGAAACTAAGTGCGATTTGAAGGAAGAAACCATTGATGGGCTACAGAAACTTCATCAAGCCAATGTCGACAGTGCGGAAGGCTTTCGAGAAGCGGCCGAGCAGATCAAGCGATCTGATTTGGCAGAAAAATTCCGCAAATGGTCCGACCAGCGGGCGAAGCAAGCCAAAGAACTGGCGGATATCGTCAATTGCAATGGCGAAGACGTCGATTGCGAGGCGAGTTGGTTGGCTGAGCTACATCAAGCTTATACCTCGATGAAAACGGCATTCACCTCGGATGATGTTCATGCCGTGCTGGCGGAAGCCGAGCGTGGTGAGGATCACATCAAAGAGGCTTACGAAGAGGTACTGAAGGAAACGCCCGGCACGGCTGCCAACGCCGTGTTGCAGCGACAATACGCAGACGTGAAGGCTACGCACGACGAAGTGCGCGACCTCCGCGACGCCTGCAAAAACTCGTAGGGAACGCTTCCCGGAGCGGGACCGAAAAGTGGCGCTGACAGCGGTGAACCTCCCCTCGCCGCTGTCAGTTTTTTCAATTCACAATTCCGAGTCTTGGCGAACCAGCAACTATGTTGAGGCCGAGATGGGGCCAAACGGGAATTTACGGAGGTTAGAAATGGAAATGGGCTTTCGGAAAAGCTCGTTAGTTTCTCACCCCAATTAACTGCTTATCTAAGGAGAACAAGCTATGAAGATTAGATTTAGAACTATCAGCCTGGCTGCACTTAGTGCATTACTGTTAGTGCCTGTTGCTGACACTGCCGATGCCCAGGAACGTGTACGCGATGGCGTGCGTCGAGCGGCGGAAGGTACCGGTAACGCAATTCGACGTACGGGCGAAGCAACGCGCAATTTGGCCAATGAGGCTGCCGAAGGTACCGCCGACGCAGTACGTCGAACCCGCGACCGTATTCGCGATGGCGTAAATCGCAACCAGCGGAATAACAACCAACGTAACAACAATCAGAATTTTCAAAACAGTAATCAGGATTCCCAGAACAACAATAGGAATCTAAACAACAATAATCGAAACCTCCAAAACGATAACCGAAATCTGCAGAATCAGCAGAACGACAATCGTAATTGGCAAGACAACAACCCCAACGAATACGAATCGAACTATCGTGGGGACAACCAAGCCAATAACAACAACCAGCGTCAGAACGACAATCGCAACTGGAACGATCAAAGCCAGAATCAAAACCAGTGGAACCAAAATAGTTCTGCTAACAGCAATAATTCTGGAAGAACCTATCGTTTGCGTCACGACAACTGTGGTCGAGAATTCATTTGTATGAATGGACGTCGGGTATATGTCGATTCTCAATCGAGTAGCTCGCAGTCGAACCGCCATCAGTCCAACTATCGTGATTCCAGCTCTTCGCAGCGAGACGAGAATAACCGACAGATGGACCGTCAGAATGAGAATCGAAACAGCCAGCAGTCTGAGGCGAATCAAAGCTCGAATAACAACAATTCGCAACAAAACGATTCGCAAAACGATCGCAGCAATCAACGAGAGAATGATCGCTCGGAGAGTTCGAATAACGAATCGAACAATAACTAACGTGTGACTGCTAGTTTAAGTTTCGCCCAGGGTGATCGTTATGATCGCCCTGGGCTTTTTTTATGCCGCGACCTACGCGAAGTCTCTTGGAGTGACCACTCCGCTTACGGTCGCTCGAAGCGCTGACGAATCTCTTTCATTCGTTCCCGATTCGCTCCCAAGTCGGATCGGCCAACTCGGCTTGCGGAACGGAAATGGATCAGGCCCTTCGAGTCGTCGACGTGAAACTCGACATCGTCGACAAAGCCCAACAGTGTGCTGCGAAACTCCGCGTGCAGGTATCGGTCGTCGACGGTCACGATCTGGCTGCCGGGCATCGCCGCGACAATATTCTTGATACGCCCGAAAGCCTCTTCGGCCGAACCGGTGAATTGCAGAGGCTCAATTTGGTGCTCGGCCGTCTCGGCGCGCGTCGACACGCAGTTTGGACTGTCGGGGCAGGGGGCGAGGCGATTTTGTTGCAGTCCCAGTTCATGGTTGGGCGCAGTGATGGAATTTGCCCAGCGAACCGCAATCCAAGTCATCCCGAGGGCAAGTAAGAGTCCGATCATCCAGCGTTTCTTTTTCATTGATCTGAAATCATAGTCAGTGAGACCGGGTCGTCTTTAATTGCTGTCCGCCCGGGCAACGTAAGCTGATATATTCTAGGTCTATCGTGGCTGTCCGGGATTTTCGAATAGAAACCACAAGACAGGAAGCGTGCTTTCACTTCGAGGTCTGCCGAGGGGCCGGCCAGATTCCTCGGCAGACCTCGGAATGACAGTTACTGCCGTAGCCGTGTTACTCATTTGGAAAATCCCGGACAGCCCCAGGCAAACCCTCTCCGTTAACTCGCATGACTCTTAATCGTCCCAAGGAACCTACAATGTACCGACCGATTTGGGCAATGGTCCCTCTGCTAGTTTTTATGGCTCAGTCGACATTTGCCCAGCCCACGCCTGACGAAAGTTTTCTAGAACTCGTGGATCGAATCTGGGAACACGATCTCCAGGAGTATCCGCTGTTTGCCACCAGAGTCGGTGAGCACCAGTATAACGATCGTTTACCGACAGTTTCGTTGGCCAATAGCAAACGTCGGAACGAAGCGCGGGTAGGATTTCTGGCAGAGATCGAGAGCATCGGCCGCGAGGGGCTATCGCCGGACCAGCAGATTAACTACGACATCCTCCGTCGGTTGATCCGAGACGAGATCACCGAGCACGAGTTCGGCGACCAACTAATGCCCATCAATCAGCGAAACGGATTTCATCTGAACTTCCCAGAGCTTCCCGACGACGTCCCCCTCGACAGTTTGCAGGACTATGAGAACTATATTTCGAGGTTACGGGCATTTGCCAAGTATACGGACGGCCATATCGAACTCATGCGCGAGGGGATGGCGAGCAATCGGGTTCAACCGGCTGTGGCCATGCAGGGTTGGGAAGAATCCATCGATGCACACATAGTCGACGATCCTCAGAAGAGCCTGCTCTATAAACCATTTCAGAAGTTTCCGATCGGCGTTCCCGCGAGTGAGCACGAGCGTCTGCGTGCTGAGGGCACCGAGGCTATTACTTCGATCGTCGTGCCAACCTACGAGCGATTCCGCAAGTTCATGGAGACCGAGTATGTTCCGCAGTTGCGAGACTCAGTAGGAATTTCCGCCGTGTCTGGTGGGCGAGAGTTTTATCGCCATCGTGTGCGAAAGTACACGACGCTGGATGTGACACCCGAGGAAGTGCATCAAACGGGACTGTCTGAGGTGGCTAGAATTCGCGGCGAAATGGACGAGATCATCAAGCGTGTGGAATTCGAGGGCGACTTTGCGGCCTTTACAAAATACTTGCGCGAGGACCCTAAGTTTTATGCGGAGACGAAAAAAGAATTGCTCAAGGAAGTGTCGTATGTGCTGAAGAAAATGGACGGCCAGCTACCCAAGCTGTTCGGCCATTTGCCGCGCGTCTCCTACGGACTGAAGGAAGTGCCCGACTATATCGCTCCGCGAACAACGTCTGCCTATTATCAGCGACCGGCGGGTGACGGAACCCGGGCCGGCTTTTTCTTTATGAACACTTATAATTTGAAGAGCCGACCGCTGTATATGATCGAAGCGTTGTCGCTGCACGAGGCCGTGCCGGGGCATCATCTGCAAATTGCGCTGCAGCAGGAGATGGATGATCTACCAAAATTTCGACGCTTCGAAGGATTTACCGTATTCGTCGAAGGCTGGGCTCTCTATGCAGAGCGGCTGGGGCGCGAGGCGGGTTTCTATGAAGATCCCTACAGCGACTTTGGCCGGCTAACGATGGAGATCTGGCGGGCTTGCCGACTGGTGGTCGATACGGGGATTCACTATTACGGTTGGTCGCGTGAGAAGGCGATTGATTATTTGAGCGACAACTCGGCCATGTCCCGACACAATATCGAGGCCGAGGTCGATCGGTACATCACCTGGCCGGGGCAGGCGCTGGCGTACAAGACGGGTGAAATGAAGATCCGCCAAATCCGTGAACAAGCCGAAGACGCACTGGGCGATGATTTCGACATCCGTGCGTTTCACGACGTGGTACTGGGCAGTGGCTCCGTGCCGTTGGGGATCCTCGAAGCAAACGTCACTTCATGGGTGGAGAGCGAAAAAGCCAGCCCCAAACGTCAGTGACGGGAGAGACCAAAAGCCAAACGATTTGAAATTCCCCCAGAGCAAAGTAGATTTGGGAGTCGGAAAACTCGCCGCGGACGCCTTTACGGTTCAACCCAGGTCGCACTTTGTTCTCGCTCGAAAGTATTGCTGAGGTGCTTGGTTACGTACCAGCGGCGATTCTCATGCCGTTAGGGTATCTGCTGGTCTCCGTGCTATTGCTGTGGACGATCGGTGCGATCTATTTCGACGTGGCTCGAGCGCGTTGGTACGCCTGGCCTTTGATCCTACTCTGCGTTGCGTCGGTGGTGGCCGCCATTGCGTGGTGGCAACCTTTGTGGCAGGTGATGGTCGTCATCCTGACGGCGTTCGTCGTCTTTATGGTTTGGTGGCTGAAGCAGAAACCCTCGAACGATCGCGATTGGAATCCCAATTTCGCAGTACTGCCACGGTTTGAAATCGAGGGCGATCGAATCACCGTCCACAATGTCCGCAATACCGAGTACCGCACGTCGACCGACTTCACGCCGCACTACGAACAGCGAGAGTACCATCTGTCGAAACTAATCGGTCTCGACGGTGTGATCATCTATTGGGGTTCGTCGTTTATCAGTCACCCGATGCTGGTGTTCGACTTTGGCGATGAGGGGCGGCTTTGCATTTCGATCGAGGTCCGTTACCGCCAGGGGCAGAAGTACGGCTTCTTCCGCAGTCTGTATCGTCAGCAGGAGATTATGTACGTGGTCTCTGACGAGAGGGACGCGATTCTCAAGCGTGCCAAGTATCTGGAAAACCACGACGTGTATCTGTACCGGCTGCAAGTGGAAAACGAGGAGCTAAAGAAACTGTTTCTGGAGTACGTCGTTAGTGCCAATGCCTTAGTGGAGCATCCACGTTGGTATCATGGTCTGACGACCAATTGCACGACGAGCATTTACCGTCAGCGGACCCGTGAGATTGGTTGGGATTGGCGATGGTTATTCAATGGTAAACTCGACGAAATGATCTACGACGATGGCTGGCTGGATCACAGCGTACCGTTCGCGGAACTGAAACGGCATAGTCGTATCAACGAGTTGGCAGCCGAAGCGCCGGAGAAGGGTTTCGGAGACTTTCTCCGTGAAAAATTGAAGTATTATCGGGCTTCAAGCTAGCCGCGAATCCACGATTCGCACGGCAACCCAAGGTGTAACGCTTTCAGCGTAAGTATCTTACTGCGTGAGACTACCTACGGTAGCTCGCTTGCGCTCGCAACCCTTGGCTTTGGAATGAAACGCCTTTGGCGTATACCTCAGAGGGCTCATAAGCTTTGAATTGAGAGCCGAGAGCTGACTGCCATTAGTACAGCATGCTTGCAAAAAGTATGCTCGTCTCTCCCGGCAGCCACGCCACCGCTCCGGAGCCGAATGCGGCCCACAGACTCATTACGATATACAGCACCAACAGCAGCCACCAACCTAGGACGACCACCGGGGGCGGATCAAATCCGACGACGTGAATCACTAAGCCCAAGAGCGCGATCAATCCCAGCACGAGTGCTGCATTGTGAGCGCCGCCCAATATTTGGATCAGCCCCAGCATCAGGGCGGCAACCGTCATGGCACCAAACAATTCCTTCATGGAAAAGCTGAAGCGAAACTCGCGAGATGCAGTGGGTTCTTCTGAAGTATCGAATTCGCTGTAATCGATTGCATCTGGGTCGGTTGGCTTGCCACTGCCGGCTACTCGGGCTGCACGCTCAATTTGACGCTTGTCTTTGGCTTCGCGTTCACGCTTCAACACATAGAACCAACCGCCAGCCAATGCCGCGAGGGCACCCAGGAACAAAGCCAAGCATTCGCCAATTTCCCAAAGCGTAAGAAAGACCGCCAGCCCGGCGGTAGCAATCAGTAAATGGCGAATCGAAAACTGAAAGCCTCGCATGTCGTCCCAAGTGATGGGATCCTCGGGCTGCTCGTCCTCGTAGTACTCGTTGATGTCGACCGACTGCTCCGCCTGGCGGACCTTGGCATCGGCCCGCTGACGCTCTCGTTCCAGAATCTCTGGGTCGATTGGCTCGAGCTCGTATTCGTCGTCATCTTGAGGATCGCTGTCGGCCATGTGGGTTCGACGATAGGTGCGCAGGGTGTTGGAAGTTCACATATTGTGCAGTACAAGTTGCATTGTGTCTAACGCTTTCGGCGTAGTGGAATCTACAGAAATCGAAGTCCTAGGGTAGCTTGCTTGCGCTCGCAGCCCTAGGCTATGGAGTACAACGCCGTTGGCGAAATCCTCGGTAGCGGAAAGCCAACAGCCGCCAGGCGAATACCCTCGCGTCTCGAAGCCCCCAGTCTCGAAGCCTCCAGCCTCAAAGTCTCCTGCCTCAAACCATGCACTACCTCATGACAGCCCTGGGAAGCTATGGCGATGTGCTGCCGCTTGTTGGTTTGGCGCAGGCGATGCGTGGGCGCGGGCATCAGGCGACCGTGATCGCCAATCCGCATTTTCAACCCATCATCGAAGCGGCGGGCGTGGAATTTTTGCCGCTCGGGACGGTGGAGGAATATCACGAGTTGGCTCATCATCCCGATCTCTGGAATCCTGTGCGCGGTCCGATCTTCATCATGCAAACCACCGTCCGCAAGTTTTTGCGGCCCCTGTATGAATTGATCGACGACAACGTGGTAGCGGGCGAGACGGTATTGGTGGCCCATTGCTTAGACTTCGCCAGTCGCGTGCATCAGGACAAGTACGGCACGCCTGTGGCGAGTGTGCATCTGGCACCGGTGGCACTGCGGAGTTTTCACGAGTCGCCGCAGATGTTTAAGATGTTGATGCAGGACTGGTGGCCGGGGTGGTTTCGCAAAGCGCAGTTTTGGCTGGCCGATCGTTTGCTCGATCGCATCATAGCGCCAGAACTCGATCCGCTGCGTCGCGAAGTGGGGCTCGAGCCGGTCCGCAATTTGATGCACACGTGGTACTTTTCGCCGCAGTTGGTGTTGGGGCTGTTTCCCGATTGGTTTGCCAAGCCGCAGCCCGACTGGCCGGCGAATGTGCAGGCCACCGGCTTTCCGCTTTGGGATCAAGCTGGCGACGAGACATTGCCAGACGACGTCGAGGCGTTTCTTGATGCCGGCACACCGCCGCTTGTGTTCGCTCCCGGCTCGGCGATGACCTCCGGAGCAGAAATCTTCGCCGCCGCCGTCGACGCGAGCGTCCGACTGGGACGTCGTGCGATTCTCTGTACGAAGTATCCCGAGCAATTGCCGGCAGATTTGCCGGAGGGAATTAGGACGTTTGGTTTTGTGCCGTTCAGCCAACTATTGCCACGCGCCGCTGCGCTTGTGCATCACGGTGGCATCGGCACCAGTGCCCAGGGGCTGGCGGCGGGGCTGCCCCAGTTGGTGATGCCGATGGCTTACGATCAGCTTGACAATGGTACACGACTGAAACGCTTGGGCGTCGCGGAGATAATCCCCCGCAAAAAATTCCGCGGCCCACGGGTGGCGGAGCTTCTTGACGGATTGCTCTCCGATCAACGTGTCGCCGCCGCAGCTCGAGCATGTGCCGACCGCATGGACGCGAGCGAATCGCTGCGCCTGGCGTGCGAGGCATTGGAAGGGTTGGGATGAAGTCGATGAAAGGGAAATGGTGCTAGCCGCGAATCAACGATTCGCGAGGTGACCTTCATCGACATTGTCTAACGCCTTCGGCGTAAGCTCTGTGCTTGCGCGGAAACCTAGGGTAGCTCGCTTACGCTCGCAACCCTAGGCTATTGAGTGCAACGCCGTTGGCGTAAATCGCGATTGCGGAAAGAGTAAAGAGTAAAGAGCAAAGAGCAAAGAGCTAAGAGCTAAGAGCTAAGAGCGGAGAGCGGAGAGCGGAGAGCGGAGAGCAAAGAGCAAAGAGCAAAGAGCAAAGAGCAAAGAGTGACGAGCGGAGAGCAAAGAGCAAGGACCTTACAGCCTCGAAGCCTACAGCCTCCAGCCTCAACGCCTCCCCTAGTACCTCACCGAGTTCGAGGGTGTCCACTGCTGAACGGTGCGGGTTTCGGTGGGCGGGGTCATGATCGCGCTGGTCGAGCCGGTGACGGCTTGAAGGGTGGCTACGCGGGCGGAGATTTCTGGCTGGAAGCGATTGACCGCTAGTGATCGCTGGTAGTTGGCTAGTGCTTGGCTGGCGTCGCCTTCGCGCTCACGCAGACGGCCGAGCGCTGTGAGGGCGCGGCTATTGCGAGGTTCGATCGCCAGCGCTTGTACTAAACGAGTCGATGCCTGGTTGAGGTTGTTGGTTTCTTCCAAGAGACGTGCAAGTTCGATTTGAGGGTCTGCCGCCTGCGGATTGCGACCGGCCCAACCCTCCAGCAGACGAAACGCGGCATCGTTGCGATCGGTTTCGGAAAGCAGCACGGCTAGGGCCCGGTAACACTCGGTGTGTTGGGGATCGTAGTCGAGACATTGGTTATAGAGTTGCTCGGCTTGGGCGATGTCTTCTTGGCGTCCGTAGAGTTTGCCGTTCTTGTGTAGCGCCGAGGCCAAGTTGTAATAGCTGTCGGCATTCTTAGGATTGCTGGCCACGGAGCGCTGGAACTGCTCGGCGGCTTGTACGTAATTGCCATTCTGGTAGAGCCGCACCCCTTCGGAGTTGAGCGCCTGCGAACTCATCTGGCTACAACCAGCGGAGAGTAGCGTGAGTGTAAGAACCAGGCCAATGGCTGGGTGGTTGGTAGAGCGGGAACCTTGCATGATGGGCAACGCGCAGCTTGGCACGCCTCTTGTTCAAATCTAAAGCGTTGCCGGTGGTGCGAACGGCAACTCGGATCGCAACGGGCTCTGACATCGGGCCCATTGGGGTGGGGAAAAGTAGCAGCAGGCGGGAATATTGGCAAGTTCGGCTCGACTAGCTGGCAGGTGGGAGCCATGCGGCTGGCCCAATAGTTTGCCCGGTCGGTTTGTGACGGATATGCAGAAAAGCTTGGCCAGGCCGGACTATTCGTACCAACCGGCAATACTACGCAAACCTATCTTTTTTACTAGTTGTTCTATTTTACTCAGTCGGCATTCCGATGATTGCTAGCGTCAGAGGTGAACATTCACTAAGCGACCTGCCCACCACGGGCCCCCTTTAGGAGCAACTCCCCATGCCTAAGAAAACCACCGCTTCCAAGTCCAAAGCCACCAAAACCACATCCCGCAAGACCAAAGCTTCGACCAAGACTCGCAAGGCCAGCAAGTCCTCCAGCAAAGCCAGCAAGAAGAAGTCGGATTCCAAGCCAGAAGCTGGCGATCAAGAAGTCACGATCGATCGTCGCCGTGAAGATTCCACCGGCTCTGATGCTCCCAAAGTAGAGCGTCGCAAGAAGGTTCAACGTCGTCGCCAAATTGACCCCACCACCTGTGAGCGCGACTACACGGACGGGGAAGTTGAATTCATGAATGCCCTGGACGAATACAAGCGAACCAGCGGTCGCATGTTCCCGACTTGCAGCGAAGTGCTAGAAGTAATTCGCGGCTTGGGCTACGTGCAGCTAACGCCTGCGGAAAAGGCTGCTCGGGGAGCGGACGAAGAAAATCAGCAAGAAGAATCGCAAGATGCCGAGCAAGGTGAGAACGAAGACGAACTGGAACTTGTCGGTTCAGTTGAAGGTGAATTCTGAGAGTTGAGAGACTAGAGACTAGAGATCTATTGAGCCTTGGAGCGTTGCTCCAGGGCTCTTTTTCTTGGGGCCCCCGGCGATTCGTCGAATCGCGGCTATGGGGTTGGAAGTTGGGGGGCGAGTTAGGGGGCAGTTGATGCTGTACTCTCGACTCTCCGCTCCCCGCTCAGCCATGAATGTCTTCGACGATGTCGCGGAGTTCGCCAGGGCTGATCTCAGAGAGTTGTTTGCCGCGTTGGTCGAGATGTTCGTTGATCTTTATGGCCGTCTCTTGCATCACCGAATGTGTTTCTTGCGAACCGCCGGCGAGTACAAAGTTGGGTCCGCGGGTAATGCGTTTTTGATCATCGTTGGCATCAAACGCTAAACCTAGCAGAGCGCCGTCAGGGCTTTTCTTTTTCGGTCGACGAGAATTCATAGCGGAAGAAGGTTAGCGGCGGCGATTCCAATTGCGGAGCGCTTCGGAAGCGGCTTCACGGCTATCTTTGGTGGCGGGCTCTCGGGCTATTGGTGGAAGTTTACCGGGTTTCTTCTTGCCCTTTTTGCTGTCGTCTTCAGAGGTTTCTTCCGACTCGGCGCCTTCCAGTATGGACGAGCCTTCGTCGTCTCCCGCTTCCTCAGCGCCTTGCCGAAGCATTTGCAGGGCGTTGGTGTCGTCCATCTCGATGGTTTGCGTTTCGGAAACCGACTGAGGCAAAGGTGCGACGGGTTCTAACAGCCAATCGGTAATATCGTCGCCGGCGGATCCTGAGTCACCTTTGGCGACGGTACGTTCCACCGCTTCGGCAACCGATTTGACTTCCGATTTCTTGGTGTTGTTGATGCCGTGCGTGATGGTGATCAAAAACTTCAATGGGCCGATGGTGATTTCGTCGCCCGAAAAGAGCTCGGTCTCTTTCTTGATTTTCTTGCCGTTAACTAACGTCCCGTTGCGGCTGCCATAATCTTTGATGGAAACTCGGGAGTCGTTGCGCTTGATCGCACAGTGTTGCCGACTGATGGCGGTACTACCGGCACAAAGGTGGCATTTGGGACTGCGGCCAATCAAGAATTTCTCTTTCTTGATTTTTAGCTCGCCGCCCTCTTTGGCGCCTTCGATGACTTTTAGTACTACGTCCATTGAGAAAAGTACCACCCATGGACCGGCCAGCCTGATCGATGGGACCCCCCCACAGGGTCTCCAACACAGGATCTAAAGTCAGCCGTCCTCTAGATTGTTACTGCCTGCTAGGGCCACTGTTATATGGCTCAGCATGAAAACTCATTATCCGATGCCTAGCATAACAAGGACCGGGTTAATCAGCCAGCAATAGCAGGCTCTGTTCCAAAGGAATTCTATGCACGCGAATCCTAGCTCGTACCCCTCTACCTAGGTATTTTCCGGGGATTGCCCGCCTGCAACCTCCGCAGAAATAGTTCTGTCGGCATCACCCTATTCTTATCGGCAGATCGGTATTCGAGACCTTAGCGACGCTTCGTCCAAGCTGATTGGCCGTAGCGAGAAGCTTCCAACTGCCTGGCAAGCTCTTGAACTGGAGCTGGCAAATTAATCGGCTCGATTTCCAGGGGCAAAAGTGTGCCGATATTGGTCTCAAGATTTTCAAACGCCTGCTCAATTGTTGTGTCAATTCCAAGCACTTGCGCAAAACCGCAAATCTCTGGAGCAAACGGCGAGGTATTCCAAAGAATACTTCCATGCTGAAGAACGGCGGTGCGGCGGCGACGTTGGGCACTGCCGATCACTTTGTAGTCGTCAGCCTCCGTACGGTCGGTGATTAAAACGTCGCCCCGCGACCGGCGCTGAAAGCACAGGAATGCCTCCTCCTTCCCATTGTCTGCTACCGCTGGGCTGCAGGGAACAATCTGCCGTTCGCCAAGTTGACTACCGGCGACATTAGTAAGCCAGGTGATTAAAGACTGATGGAACGTGTCGTACAGTTGCCGGGTATCTCCGGCCCAAGGATGGTCTGACGGTGCGACAAAACTGTAGGTAATCTCCGAGTCGTGGAGAATGGCCCCGCCGCCGCTTTGCCGGCGGACCACATCGGCGGCTAGACTTGCCGGGTGCGATTGTCGGTCTTCGCAATTCTGGAAATAGCCCAGCGACAGTGTCGGTCGTTTCCACCGGTAGAGACGCAACACTGCAGAGCCCGATTGGCCGACATGCTCTAGGAGTGCTTCGTCGACTGCCATATTCCGAGCCCCGGAGGCGGGCGGATCAACGATCAGTTGGCAGGGGTAGGACATTGTTGGGGACGCAAGATAAAGAATCAAAGCGAAGGAGGATTGGATTCACCGCGATGACTCAAGAAGTTTAGAGGTTTGAGTTTGCGACTCCCTCCCCTCGGTGGGGAGGGCCGGGGAGGGGGGCTGTTGTGATTCCCTCCGCTGTCACCCCTCCCTAACCCTCCCCATCGAGGGGAGGGAATTAAGTTAGTAGTTCGTGTCAATGAAGCCACTATCCCGCACAAAAACAAAGGACTGGCTTGCGGGCGGCGCCGACTTCATCGGGGCGGCTTACAGCAGTTGAGTGGGGGGCATCGTGCAACAGATCCGGATCTTCCTCGGTGATGCGGAACAGCACTTCGGCAAACGCGTCGAGCGTTTCTTTGCTCTCGGTTTCTGTGGGCTCCACCATGATGGCCTCGGGCACCGTTAGTGGAAAATAAACGGTGGGGGCATGGAATCCATAGTCGAGCAACCGTTTGGCAATGTCCATCGCAGTGATGTTCTTCTCGCGCTTGAGTTCGCTGGCTGTGGCCACGAATTCGTGCATGCAGCGGTGGCCCTGCGGGACCGGAAGAATGTGCTTGATTCGCGAGAGTGCGTAATTGGCATTGAGCACGGCATTTTCCGAGACACTCTTCAAACCATCGGGGCCATGCGTACGGATATAGGCGTAAGCGCGGACCAAGACGCCGACGTTGCCAAAGAACGCGCGGACGCGGCCAATTGTTTTGGGGAGCTTGAAGTCCAGCGAGTAACGCTCGTCGTTCTTACGCACCACCGGAACCGGCAAATAGTCGGCGAGCTTTTCCGTCACACAGATTGGGCCAGCACCGGGTCCGCCGCCACCGTGGGGGCCGCTGAATGTTTTGTGCGGATTATAGTGTTGCATGTCGACGCCAAAATCGCCGGGACGGCTGATGCCCAGAATGGCATTCATGTTGGCTCCATCCAGATAGACCAGTCCGCCCTGCGCGTGAACCTGGTCGGCAATCTCGCGCATGTTGGGTTCAAAAAGTCCCAACGTGCTGGGGTTGGTGATCATCAGCACGGCAACCTGATCGTCGCACTTCGCGGCGAAGTCGTCCATGTCGACGAAACCCGAGGCGGTGGTTTTCACAGAGACCGACTTAAATCCCGCCATGATGGCGCTGGCCGGGTTGGTGCCGTGAGCATTGTCGGGCACGAGGACCTTGGTGCGCTGTTTGCCACTCCTTTGATCACTGTCGCGAAAGTAGGCGGCGGCGACCATTAGCGCGGTGAGTTCGCCGTGCGCCCCCGCGGCAGGCTGCAGCGAACAGGCGGGAAGCCCCGAGATTTCCTGTAAGTATTCCTGCATGCCGTGGAGGAGTTCGAGCATCCCTTGCAGCGACGCTTCTGACTGATAGGGATGCAGGTCGGCCATGCCCGGCATGGCGGCGGCGCGTTCGTTCCGCTTGGGGTTGTACTTCATGGTGCAACTGCCCAAGGGATAGAAATGCGTGTCGACCGACATGTTCTGCGTAGAAAGATTGACGAAGTGCCGCACGATTTGCGGTTCGGAAACCTCCGGCAGGGCAGGGGGCTCTTCGGCGAAGGAACCGGCAGGCAGCAGGTCCTGCAACTCGCGTTCGGGCACATCGCACGCCGGCAAACGTGCCGCGCGACGGCCCGGCTTGGAAAGTTCAAAGATCAGTTTGGTGTCGCGATTGTTACGCATATCGATTCTTAATAGTAAAGACTCTTGTAACGTCTCTCGCAAAGGCGCGAAGACGCAAAGCTTCGAAAGCTAGTTCCTCTGCGTCTTCGCGCCTTCGCGAGAAGCTATTCCTTCTGATGAAGCCGTTTGTAGCTGTGCGTTTGCTTGCCCGTTTAGGGTTTGAGCCAGTCGGTCGATGTCTACTTTAGTTCGTTTTTCGGTCACCCTCACCAGGAAATTGTAGGGTGCGTGTAGCATTAGCGAAACGCACCTTACGGCTCAGGTCTGACTTGCTTGGCTATTGTTCGGAGCGTCTCTTCCATTCTTCAAGATAGTTGTCGAATTGCTCTTTGGTGTGCTCACGAAATTCGGAAACGCTGTCCCATGCGATGCCAACGAACACACCTTCCATATATTTGGAATTCTCGTAGACATCATGATCTGTAACATAGGCGGTTCCCGTAATAAAAAAACGCTTCCCGATTTCTACGATTCTTGCGTTTGTCAGTGTTCTAGTCGATGTTTTGCTCTCTAGGGCACTTGATTCGTCCAAAATGAGCGTAACTATCTTGCCTTCTTCGAATACTCCTGGAAGTGACGATGATTTGTCTCCCGTTTGTTCTGCCGTTGTAGGATTTGAGTAGGAACAGAGGATCACCAACAACGAAATAATTATGCCCAGAGTGAATAAAGGTTGTGCTATGGCCTTCATGGGTGGCCCCCTTACGTATTGGATGGGATGGCAGCTTCATTCCGAGCTTCGACATTAAGGGTAGTGACCAGTCGGTCGATGTCTGCTTTAGTTCGTTTTTCGGTCACCGCCACCAGGAAGCAGTCTTGTAGTTCCGGGTACCACTGACCGAGGGGCACCCCGGCGTGGAAACCGGCATCAAGCGCGGTTTCCATGAGCTCGTCGACGCGGTTCTCGGCATCGCGAACGACAAATTCTTTGAAGGTTGGCTCGTCAAATGCCAGTGTGAACCGTTCCCCCTGGCAGAGTTGCTCGGCGGCGTAGCGAGACTTTTGCAAGCATAGGTTGGCCGTCTCGCGCAAGCCCTGGGGACCAAGTTGCGTGAGATACACGGTGGCCCGGAGGGCGAACAGACCCTGGTTGGTGCAAACGTTACTGGTGGCCTTTTCGCGACGGATGTGTTGTTCGCGGGTTTGCAGGGTGAGGACGTAGCAGCGATTGCCGCGGCGGTCGACCGTTTGTCCTGCGATGCGGCCCGGCATGCGGCGGACCAGCGACTGGTCGCACGCCATGATTCCCAGGAAGGGCCCACCATAGGACATCGGCGTGCCCATCGTGTGCCCCTCGGCCACGGCGATGTTCGCGCCGTAATCGCCGGGACGCTTAAGGATGCCCAAGCTGATGGGATCGAACACGCCGATCAACAGGGCCCCTGCTTGCTGCGCGATCTTCGCCACCGATTGGGCATCTTCGATGCAGCCGAAAAAGTTGGGTTGCTGGAGCACCACGGCAGCGGTGGAATCGTCAACCGCGGCTCGCAGTTGCTCGGCATCGATCACTCCGCCCGGTGTTTCGACGAGCTTGACGTCGGCGTCGAGGTTTTCCAGATAGGTGACGATCGTGGAGCGGTATTCCGGATGCAGGCTCGCCGGGACGACAATCTTTTTGCGACCGGTGGCACCGAGGGCCATCAGCACCGCCTCGGCCGCGGCACTGGCGCCGTCGTACAGACTGGCATTGGAAACATCCATGCCGGTGAGCTCGGTGATGAGCGATTGGTACTCGAACATCACCTGCAGATTGCCCTGACTGGCTTCGGCCTGGTAGGGGGTGTAGGAAGTGTAGAACTCGCTGCGAGAGCCGATGGTATCGACCACCGCCGGCACAAAGTGATCGTAACACCCACCACCCAGGAAGCAGACCTTTTCGCCGGCATGTCCGTTGTTGGACTGGAGCTCGCGAAAGTGGGCGTCGAGCTCTACTTCCGACATGGCGGCAGGGAGTGCGAGCGGACGGGTCAGCTTGAGCTCATCGGGAATCGGATCAAACAATTCGTCGATCGACTGCGCACCGATGGCCTCCAACATCGCTTGCTGATCTTCGGGGGTGTTGTAGAGGTAAGGCATAGGGAGCAAGTTTGAAGTGAGAAGGTTGAATTTTGAAGTGGGAGGGTTACTCGTTGTAAGTGCTATGAGTGAGGTCGCCTATCAGAAAGATGTTGAATCACGTGAAGCACGACATTTTGCCCTTCAACATTCAAACTTCAGAATTCAACCTTCAAACATTCTCGCACTGTTTCTGATACGCGTCGTGGCTGAGTAGTTCGTCGAGGCCGGCTTCGTCTGTGATCTTGATCTTCGCGATCCAACCGGCTTCGTAGGGATCGTTGCTCAAGGTTTCCAGCGCGTCGGGCAGGGATTCGTTGACGGCGGTCACTTCGCCGTTGACGGGGGAATAGATGTCGCTGACCGCTTTGACGGATTCGACTTCGCAAAAGGGCTGACCCTGTTCTACGTTGGCGCCTACAGCCGGCAGGTCGATGTAGACCAGGTCGGTCAATTCTTCGATGGCAAAGGCCGAGAGCCCCAGCGTGGCGATCTTCGCGCCGCCTTCTTCGCTGACGGCGACCCACTCGTGCGTCTTGGCGTATTGTAGTTCTTCAGGTTTCATTGTTTCCTCTCCGAGTATTCTAGCCCCGGTGATAGAAGGGCAACGGGACGATCTTGGCTGCGTGGACTTTGCCGCGGATGTCGACGGCGATCGACGTCCCCGGGGCGGCGGCAATTTGTTTGACGTAACCCATGGCAATCGGTCGATCAAAGGTGGGCGAAAACGTGCCGCTGGTGACGCAGCCCACGGTCTCTTCGCTCATTAAAATCGGGCATCCCTCGCGCGGCACACGCCGCCCTTCCAGTTGCATGCCGATCCGCACCGGTTGGGTGTTGTCGCTACGAAACTTGAGGATCGCATCTTTGCCCACAAAATCGCGGTCACGCATGTTAACCGCAAACTCGAGCCCGGCGGCAACCGGGTTGACCGTTTCGGTCAATTCGTGGCCATAGAGGGGCATTCCCGCTTCGAGCCGCAGGGTATCGCGCGCCGCCAAACCGACGACCCCGCCGCCCAGCTCTGTGGCGTCTGTCACCAGGGCTTCCCACACGGCAGCAATCTTGTCTTCGTCGCAAATCAATTCGCACCCATCTTCACCTGTGTAGCCGGTGCGGCTCACAAAGCAGTCGACCCCGCAAACGGTCATCATCTCGCCGGTGTAGTAACGCAGCGCGGTCACTTCGCTCTCGGTGTGTTTGTCAATCAGCGGAATCGCCTGCGGTCCCTGGGCGGAGATCATGGCGTAGGCCTTGGTCATGTCGCGCAGTTCGACGTTGTGGGAGCCCTTGTGTTTTTCCAGCCAGGCGACAATCTTCTCGCGATTGCTGGCATTAACAACCAGGCCATAGCCGAGGGGTTTGTCGGCGTTGATGACGGGGCGATAGGCGAGCACATCGTCGAGCACCATGCCCGCCTCGTTGCAGATGAGCGAATAGCGAATTTGGCTCGCCTTCATGTCGGCCACGGAGCGGGTGAGGAGCGAATCGAGAAACTTCCCGCCGTCGGGCCCCTCCACCAGAATGCGGCCCATGTGCGAGATGTCGAACAACCCGACCGCATTGCGAGTGAGCTGATGTTCCTCGACGATCGACGAATACTGGATCGGCATCGACCACCCGGCAAACTCGACCATCCGGGCGTCGTGATTCACATGCCAATCGTAAAGGGGCGTGCGTTCGAGTTGGGAAGCGATATCCATAGCGCTAGGGAGGGGGATGCGGTGTGATGGTGCATCACTATTCTAGCGGTTTAGGCGCGGCGTTCTAGGGGCTCAGCGGAAGACGAATGGCAAGCCCCGAGCGTCAGCGACGGGATAAACGAATCCAGAGCCAACCGCGATGCCACGCATCGCAAGGCAGGGTGCTGATGAACGAATACGGAAGAGGTAAGCAGAGGCAGGTGCGATGCCATTGTTAGCCCGAGAAGGCGACCGTCGACGAAGTATCCGAGAACAAACTGCGACAGTACGATGATTTTCTAGAAACACATGTGTTTCTAGTAATCCATGTCGCATCTCGTTCTAATGGAATCGCACTGATAGTCGAAATAGTCAGCGATTGGAAAGCAGAGGGACAGGGCAATGTCATCGAGAATTCAGTCGGCAATCGAGGCATTAATTGCCAAACAAGGATTTGAAGCGGCCCCCCCAGCTACCGGCAATGCATTGGCCTCAGTCGAGCAGACATTTGGTGGAAGACTTTCCGAGCCGATAAGAAAATTTCTACTGCAATGCAATGGCCTGCGAAATGATAAAATGCGGCTCGAGTTTCTATCTACAACGTCAATGCTATCTTGCTGGCCTGCTTTCGAAGCTTGGGCGTTTGTTTCGGAGTTAAAATTGCTATTAGCACTCGATGCCTGTGATTCCAATCCTCTGTGTGTGATCACACAGGGCCCCCTGACGGGCATGGTAGCACACATTTTTCATGATGGTGACTCGTGCCTCAGATTCCAGAGTTTGGAAGAGATGCTAACTCTCCTTGCCGAGTCCGAATCAGCCGTGGAAGCTTATGACTCGAAAACGGTGACGACGCTTCCCCCAAAAGATCGGTCGCCTGGGTTGAGCAAAGCACGTGTAGAACTTCTTCAGAAACGTGGAGAGCTTGAGGATCCCAATGGAGAATCCTTACTCATGTGCTTTGCTTTGGATCTATGTGCGGACGACGAAGTAACGCAGATCGGTGAGATTCTTGAGTCTGGCGATGAGTATGTTCGTAGTCGAGCGCTCTCGCGTCTCTCCGCGATCGACTCCGAAGAAGCTCGAGCATTATTGAGCGCAGACGAAAGGGCTTTCGATGAATTCGTAGAAGCAATCCAAAGCAGGGGTACGCCAGACCGCGTACGAACTCTCAATATGAATATGCTCTTCGCCCGCCGTCAAGATTCTGACTTCGAAGACTGGCTTGAACGTCTGTTGGGTTAGAGAAATAAAGAGGACATACTACTTTTTCTAGAGTAGGGGGTAAGCGAGATTAAAATAATGCAGCGAGGCTGGATCGGAGGTGAAAAAGTAGCATGTCCCCATTTATCTCGAATCAAGTTTAAACAGTGATAGTATCACTTGCGAGCGACTGTCGGTGCCACCCAAACAACAATTGACAGCCGACAGCCGATAGCCGACAGCCACCCAGCTACTTCTTCCGCCGTTTGCCTTTGCCGCCTTTTTTCTTTTTCTTCGGGTTGCTGCGGGCTTTGGGTTTGCGGGAGGTTTTTCCCTTGGAGCTGCGTTTCGTGTCGCGTTTGCCGCCCTTTTTATCGCTGCGTTTGCCTCCGCCTTTGGAGAGCAGGCGAAAGTCGAGTTCGCGGCGGTCGAGGTCGACCGACGCGACGGCCACCTGCACGCGGTCGCCGAGGCGGTAGCTGTTGCCCGTGCGGAAGCCTTTGATGATGTGGCCGCCGCGATCGAATTTGTAGTAGTCGTCGGTAAGTGCACTGATGTGCACAAATCCCTCGGCGGGGATCTCGGTGCCGGTGATGAACAGGCCAAAGCTTTCGACGCCGGTGACGATGCCTTCCAGCTTTTCACCAACCTTATCTTGAAAATAAGACAGCAGCTTGACCTTCTTCAATTCTCGCTCGGCAGCGGCGGCCCGTTGTTCCCGCTCGCTGCAGTGATCGCCCAAGGAGAGCAGGGCGTCCATCTGCTGCTCGGGCGGTTTGCCACGGTTGAGGGCGTCGATCAGACGGTGCACGGTGAGGTCGGGATACCGGCGAATGGGCGACGTGAAATGGCAATAGCAATCGCTGGCCAGGGCGTAATGGCCTTCTTCCTCGGGGCTGTAGATCGCCTTTTGCATACTGCGGAGCACGGCGTAGTTGACGGCGTGCTGACGGGGATCGTCTTTCACTTCGTTCAAAAGCTTCTGCAAGGCAAATCGGCTTTCGAGGCTCTCGGTTTTGAACCCCAGGTCTTTAACAAATTCGTTGAGCGCTTTAAGTTTGCGGGGGTCGGGTTTGCCATGCACGCGACGCAGGAAGAGTAGCCCTTGGTCGGCGAGCGTCTCGGCCACCGCCTCGTTGGCGGCGAGCATAAATTCTTCGATGATCTGGTGGCTCTCGGTATTTTCCGCCAGGTGGGCGCCGGTGACCTCGCCATCTTTGTTGAGATCGATTTCCAACTCGGGCATGTGCAGTTCCAGCGAGCCACGTTTCATTCGGCGCTGACGTAGCATCATGGCCAGCTCGTGCATGTTGCCCAGAAGCTCGTGCACCGCGGCGGTGAGTTTTTTCTTCCAGCCAGCACGATTGGCGAGGTACTCGTCGACTTCTTCATAAGTAAACCGCCGGCAGCTCTTGATGGCACTTTTATAGACGTCGGTGGCAATCCGCTGACCTTCGTCGCTGAACTCGATGATCGCCGTCATGGCGTAGCGAACTTTGTCGGGCTGCAAACTCGCCAGATTGTTGGAGATAATTTCCGGCAACATCGGAATCACGCGGTCGGGCAGGTAGACGCTGGTCGCCCGATCTTTGGCTTCGCGGTCGAGCGCACTCCGGGGACGGACGAAGTGGGAAACGTCCGCGATGTGGACACCTAACTGCCAATGACCATTGTCGAGCCGCTCTAACGAAATGGCATCGTCGAAGTCGCGGGCCGTAGCGGGATCGATGGTGATCACTGTTTCGGCCGTAAGATCCTTGCGACCGCGGGGAATCGATTCGTCGAATTTGTCGGCCTGTTTGCGGGAATTTTCAATGGCGTCGTCGGCGAATTCGCCGGGCAGGTTGTATTCGTGAATGATCGATAGCGTATCGACGCCGGGCTGACCGCGCTGGCCGAGGATTTCGACAATCACGCCCTCGCCATCGCGGACGTGCGAGGGAAAGCGGACCATATCGACCACGACCTTGTCATCGGGCTGCGTACCTTTGGCTCCGGGATCGCCGACATAGATGGGGGTGGTGAACACCTTGCCATCGATTTGCACCCACCCCATGCCGCCTTCGATGAGATAGGTGCCGACGAAGCGACTGGTGGCCCGCTCGACGATGTCGATGATTTTGCCTTCGATTTTGCCCTGGCGACTTTTCTTGTTGCCGATGCGAATCCGCACGGTGTCGCCATTGGCAGCGTCGCCGGTGCCCTTGGCGGGGATATAAATGTCGGCATCGCGGCCCATGGAGGGCGTGGTGTTCTCTGGTCGGACAAAACCGTAGCCACTGTCGGTGCTGCGGAACGTGCCCACAATATGCTTAGGTGTTTTGTTCCGCGCCGGCGCCTGCCCCACCTTCGACGCCGGGTGACTCTCCATCACGGGGCAAACCAAATGGCTGGGACCGTAGGCGAGTTTCCCCTCTTTGACGAGCGTCTTGATCGAACGCTTCAGCCGTGTAATATCTTCGCCTTCCAGGCCGAGTTTCTTGGCAATCACCTTCGGCTTGGCGGGGCGGTAGCTGGGATCGTTTACGTGACGGAGTATGGCGGCGTCGAGAGACATGTGGGTAAGGGGGAAGTTTGAAGGTTGAAGTTGGAAGGGACTATTCGCTGGCAGGCTTGAACAGCTTTCTTCCCATTTGGGCGAAGTATTGCGTCCAGTTGCTGTCGGTGTTGGGGCAGTCGTTCATCAGTTGCGTGAAGCAGGCGAGTTTTGCGTCGAGGTTGTCGAGGTGGTGTAGCGCGATTGCTTCGAGCGTCATCGGTAGTTTGCTGCTGCCGTACTCGTACTCGCCATGATGGCTGACGATCATGTGCTTGAGTTCGATCAGCAATCGATCGGGGAAAGGCAGGCCATCTTGCTGGACGATCTGTTTGACTTTGTTGTCGAGCATAGTGACGCCCATCACCATGTGCCCCAGGAGTTGGCCCGTGTCCGTGTAGGAAATGTCGCGCTCGTAAGCGAGCTCGTCGATCTTAGCCGCATCGTGGAGTAGGACGCCGATGAGCAGTTTGTCGCGATCAAGCTGTGGATAGCGCGGGGCGACCACCAGAACGAGTTCCATCAAACTGAGTACGTGTTCCAACAATCCTCCTTGGTAGGCGTGATGGTTTTTCATACCGGCAGGCGCGCGGCAGAATTTTTCCATGAAGTCTTCGTCTTTGGTAAATCCCGCGGCCAGTCGGGCTAAGGGAGCAGATTGAATGCTGCCGAGGATTTCCAGAAACCGTTTACGCATGTTTTCGACTTCGCCCGACTCGAGCGTCACAAAATCGTTCTCGTCGACCTCATCGGGCCGCGCTCGCCGAATCCGATTGGCGATGAGCTGCATATTGCCTTGAAACAGTTGCGTCGCCCCTTCGACGTGGACGTAGTCGCCGTTGTCGAACGCCTTGTAATCGTTGTCGGTGGCGTTCCACATGCGGGTATTCACCGAGCCGCTTTTGTCGCCTAAGTCGACCTGCAGATAGAGATTGCCGTTGCGATTGGGGCGAAGTTGCTTTTCGGAGGCTAAGAAAACCTGGCTGACGGCTTCGTTTTCGGCGAGTTGACTAACGTATCGACGCTCGGACATAGGGGGAGAGGGGCTAGGAGTTAGGGGCTGGAGGCTAGGGACACAGCTACCCGCGATGCCACGCATTGCAAGGCTCAGGGTGATCCTAACATAATGCCCTCGCACTCGCTGGGGGGCAGGGGTTGCGATTTTCTACCGCTAGCGTTTGGCATAGAATGTTGGGTTCCCGCTGCCTTGTGTTGCGTGGCAACACGGCTGACTCCGACCTCTGAGCTCTCACTGACCAATGCCCAAAGCACCGAAGAATGCAATTTCTCCCACCCGCGCGGAGAACTATCCCGAGTGGTATCAACAAGTCGTGAAGGCGGCCGACCTGGCGGAGACGTCCGACGTCCGTGGCTGCATGGTGATCAAGCCGTGGGGGTATGCCATCTGGGAAAATATCCAGAAGCGGCTCGACGACATGTTCAAAGCCACCGGGCACGAAAACGCTTACTTCCCACTGTTTATCCCGATGAGCTTTTTGGAGAAGGAAGCCGAGCACGTCGAAGGTTTTGCCAAAGAGTGCGCGGTGGTGACCCATCATCGGCTGGAGCCCGATCCTGAGGGCGGCTTGCGCCCGGCACCTTCTGCCGAGCTTGACGAACCGTTGATCGTACGGCCCACGAGTGAGACGATCATCGGTGCAACATTCTCGCGCTGGGTCGAGTCGTATCGCGACCTGCCGATTCTTATTAATCAATGGGCCAACGTCGTGCGCTGGGAATTGCGGACGCGGATGTTTCTACGCACCGCCGAGTTTTTGTGGCAGGAAGGACACACCGTGCACGCGACGGCCGAAGAAGCCCAGGAAGAAACGCGGCAGATGCTTGATGTGTATGCAGAGTTTGCCGAGAGCGCGATGGCTATGCCGGTGATTAAGGGCGAGAAGACGGCCGGCGAACGGTTCCCGGGCGCGGTGGCAACGTACAGCATCGAGGCGATGATGCAAGATCGCAAAGCGCTGCAGGCGGGGACGTCGCACTTTTTGGGTCAAAATTTTGCCAAGGCGCAGGAAATCAAATTCCAAGACAACACAGGCGCGGAAGTGTATGCGTGGACCACTTCGTGGGGCGTGTCGACGCGCCTTGTAGGTGGATTGATCATGACGCATAGTGACGACGACGGATTAGTATTGCCGCCGAAGTTGGCCCCGGCTCATGTGGTGATTTTGCCGATCTACAAGGGCGACGACCAACGTGGCGACGTGCTGGCCTATTGCGAATCGCTCAAAAAAGAATTGGAAGCCAAGCAATACGATGGCGAACCGATCCGCGTGCGACTGGACGACCGGGATATGCGTGGCGGCGAGAAAAAATGGCAATGGGTCAAACGGGGCGTGCCGATTCGGATTGAGGTTGGCCCCCGCGATGTCGAAGGGGGCAAAGTGGCCTTGGGACGTCGCGACATTGCCGGCAAGCCTGACGAGCCGTTTCCGCCACGCGAAAAGTTTTTGGCAGGTGTGGAAACGATGCTTGCTGAAATCCAGCAGGGGCTATTCGATCGCGCGGCAGCAGCTCGCGAAGAAGCGACCACCACGATTGACGATCTCGACGCATTTGCCGAGTACTTTGCCGAGGACGCCCCGGGCGGCCTGGCGTATTGCCATTTCGTCGACGGGCCGGAGATGGAAGCGAAGCTCAAGGAGCTGAAAGTGACGGCGCGCTGCGTGCCGGTGGATGGGCCGGAGGAATCGGGGACGTGTATTTTTAGTGGACAGCCGAGCGCAAAACGCGCGGTGTTCTCGCGAGCTTACTAGGGAATAGGTTTACTGTAACAGCACTCCGGAGGACGTGGCCCTCCGGCTAGCCGGACCGCCACGCGGTCCGGAGTGCCAAGGGTTGACAGCGAATCACTCGAACGAATAGTATATGTACAAATGTTCACATACTGGTTGCTGTCTTCTCTGGAGTCACCATGCCCGTCTATCTATTCACCTACCACGCATACGGCAGTTGGATGCCCGACCGCAAGCAAGGATATGTGAAACGACACCAAGGCATCTTGCCTTCCGATGCAGAAGAGGCCAGTCGCTATCGGGGATTGATGGTCGAGGATCCTAAGGAGTTTGACGAAGATACGCAGCGAGCGATCCTCACATCGCTGATCGAGTCGCGTGACAAACAAGACTTCGTGATTTACTATCTAGCGACTGAGCCGTCGCATGTGCATTTGCTAATTGGCTGGAATGACGAGCGACCTTGGCTGCGGATGCGTAGCACCGTAAAGGGATCAGTTTCGCGCAGCCTCAATCAAAAGTATTGCAAGAAAAAATGGCTTGCTGAGGGTGGTAGTCGCAAGTGGGTGCAAGATAGGACCCACTTTGCTCACTTGGTGGACAACTATCTGCCTAAGCATTCAGGTTGGAAGTGGACGGCTGCGAGAGGGTTTTTTCTTTGACAGCACTTCGGAGGGCGTGGCCCTCCGGCTAGCCGGGCCGCCACGCGGTCCGGAGTATTATGGGCACAATTCAAAAACCAAAACCGACATTGCTACTCATTGCCGTCAGCAGCCGCTACGACCATGCGCTGGCCTGGGCTGAGAAGCAGTCGCAAGCGGAGTTTGGCCCGCTCGCGCTCAAGAGTGAAGCGTTTGAGTTCACCGAGACAGATTACTATCGCGAGTCGATGGGAGACGATCTGAAGAAGCAGTTTCTTGCGTTTCAGAATGTCATCGATCCGGGCGACTTGGCGCGAATCAAGCGTTTGACCAACGATTGGGAAGAGCAGTACGCCGCCGAGGCGAATCATCCAGAGCCGCGACCGCTGAACTTGGACCCCGGTTACATCACCTTGGCCAAGCTCGTACTGGCCTCGACCAAAGACCACGCCCATCGGCTCTACTTGGGGGAGGGCATCTACGCGGAGTTCACGCTGCAGTATCGCGGCGGAAACTGGCAGGCGTGCGATTGGACCTATCCCGACTATCGCCGCGAGGATTTTCAGCAGTTCTTCACCAAGTGTCGCGAGCACTTACGGCTCGGCGCCTAGCCGCCTTGCCACGCAAGGCAAGGCGTGCCACGAACTCCGCAAATTGACGACCACGAACCAGGCAGCTTAGAATCTACTGTTTCGACGTCAAACTGGGATCGGATTTATGCGTTCATTGCTGCAATTGATTGTTAGTGCGGTCCTCGTTGGTTTGGGGCTCGGTGCTGTGTTGGGTTATTACCAGGCCCAGCCTTGGACGGTGGTTCACCCATTGAGCCTCGAAGATAAATCCGACGATGCGGAGCCCATCGATACCGATGTTCGGCCTGAAGCAGAAGTCCCCGAGCAGCTCTATAACTTTGGCAACATGGAGCAGGGCACAACGCTCAGTCATGCGTTTAAGGTCCGTAACGTCGGTAAGCGTCCCTTGATGCTGGCGGTGGCAAGCACTACCTGCAAATGCACGGTGGGCGATTTGCAAGACAATCAACTTGCCCCCGGCGCCGAAACCGATGTCCTGCTGGAGTGGACCGCGAAGACGGCAGTCGGTCCGTTTCGCCACGGGGCGACCCTTTCCACCAATGATCCCAAGAATCTCAGTATCACACTGACGGTGGAGGGAGACGTTGTGGAGTCGACGTCGGTAATTCCCGGGGAGTTGCTATTCGGAGAAGTCTCTGCCGGCGAGGAAGCCACGGCGGAGCTATTTATTCTCTCCCGCTTTCAAGAAGAAGTCGAGGTGACCGACTACCTGATCGGCGATCCAGATCTAGCGGATCAAATAAAACTGGAGTTCGTCCCTGTTGCGCCAGAGGAGTTCCCAGTGCCCGACGCCGTTGGTGCGGTGAAAGTGAAGGCAACATTACAAGCGGATCGCACGATTGGCCGATTCATGGGCTGGATTGGGATCGAAACAAATCTGGAGAAGGCAGCTCGGTTGAGCATCTTTACGGCCGGAAATACGGTCGGGGACATATCGATATTTGGTCGCGGCTGGCTTCCGGAAAAGGGGCTCTTGCGGATGGGTTCAGTTTCTAGCAGCAAAGGAAAACAGGCTCGGCTGATCGTTTCCACACGTGGCGAGCATGCCCAGGCAACCGAGATCGAGGTAATTAAAACCATTCCGCACCAACTCAAAGCGACCCTGGGCCAACGCGAAGAGATCGGCGACGAGTTGGTCCATGTGCCGTTGATTCTGGAGATCCCCCCAGGGACGCCACCGATGGTGCGCCTCGGCGAGCCAGCTAGCAGCGATGCACTGGTCGTTTTGAGAACCACGCATCCGAAAGCCAAGGAAGTGCAGCTTCGCGTGCACTTTACCGTCGAGCCGTAAGATCTGCGAACCGTATGCTCGGTTGCAGATTTGAAGGTAAGGAATCGAGGAAAAACAACTTCCGTGTTTATTGCTCCCCTCACCATAGCCTCTCCCCAAAGGGGCGAGGGACATAGGAGAAGTTGTTTTTCCTCGATTGAAATTCCTACGAGTGCTCTGCAGGATTCACGACGCAGCAGCTAGCCCCGAGTCTCTAGCACCTAGCCCCTCCCCGTGACATCGCTGGTCGAAACTCTGCTCAGAGGGTACGATTGGTGCAGTCGAATCCTAGTCTGGCTCCTTGGTAATCACGGCGACTTGCAATGCAAACATCTGGCGCACTTGGGCAACAAATTTTCTGCGGCGGCTTCCTCGTTTTCGCATTGGGTGCGTTCGCGGCCATCACGCTCCCTGGTAGCGAATCGAGTCAGGCGGAGGCCGATTCTGTGGATGCCGAATCGATTGATACGAGTACGGATGACGGAGGCTACGGAAAAAGTGCTGAAGACAATGACCCCGTCAAACGCAATGGCCCAATTTTCGAAGGTTGGACCAAGCCTCAGTTTGCGTTGATGTTCTCCGGAGATATGGATGGCTTTCTCGAACCGTGCGGTTGTGCGGGACTGGACAATCAACTGGGAGGCCTCAAGCGTCGCCACACGTTGATTAAGAAGTTGGAGGCCGATGGCTGGCCGCTGGTGAAGCTCGATTCGGGCGGCATGGTGCGGCGCGTCGGTCCGCAGTCGGAAATCAAATATCGATACGCCCTCGAATCGCTGATGAAGCTAGGCTATCAGGCGATTGGCCTGGGTGCCCGAGAACTGCAACTTAGTAGCGACTCGCTGCTGTTTGTGCTGGCGAACCTCGACGCGGAACAAAACCCACTGGTCTCGGCAAATATTTCGTTGTTCGATTCGTCGAGTCCCTTTACCAAGCCGTATCGCGTGGTCGAAGCCGGGGGCAAACGCATCGGCATCACCTCGATCTTGGTCGAAAAGCATAAGCTTGCGATCAAGAACAGCTCCGATGTCCTGTGGCAAGATCCAGCCGAAGCACTGCGGAAGGTCATGCCCCAACTTGAAAAAGAGAACTGCGATTTGCTGGTGCTAATGACAAGTGCCGACCCGAACGAAGCCGCACCGCTGGCGAAGCAGTTTCCGCAGTTCGATCTGATTACCACCGCCGGCGCGAGCGAACCGCCGCTGCGGACGAAGTTGATTGAGGGCACAGAAACGCAGCTCATCGAGTCGGGCCACAAGGGCATGTATGTGATTGTGCTGGGGATTTACGACGACCCGGACGAGCCGGTGAAATATCAGCGCGTGCCGTTGGATCATCGGTTTGACGATTCGCCGGACATGAAGCAGATGTTGGCCACGTATCAAAACGAACTCCGCGACACGGGCCTCGACGGATTGGGAATCACAGGCGTGAAGAATCCCGATGGGCAGTTCGTGGGCTCGGCTGCCTGTGGCGATTGCCATACCACGGCGATGGAAATCTTCGAGGGCACCCCGCACTCCCACGCGACTGAGACACTAGTGAAGCTCGATCCACAGCGCCATTTCGATCCGGAATGTTTGAGCTGTCACGCCACGGGCTGGAATCCGCAGAAGTACTTTCCCTATGCGTCCGGCTTCCTCGGTCTGGAGTCGACACCACATCTGACGGCCAACGGCTGCGAAAACTGCCACGGCCCAGGCAAGGCTCACGTCGATGCGGAACTCGGCGAAACGGACGTCACCGAAGCCGAGCAAGAGCAACTCCGCGCGGCGATGCGGCTGAAGATTGTCGAGAACGAAGGCAACAAAGACGGCCAGGTCTTTAAGAATGCCAAGGTTGTACAGAGATGTGTCGAATGCCACGATACCGACAACAGCCCCGATTTCGACTTCCAAGAGTACTGGCCGCTGGTAGAGCACGTGGGCAAAGACTGAGCCAAGAGCTTAGAGTCAAGAGCTGAGAGCTAAGAGTTTAGAGACTAGAGCTGAGCGTTTCGCTTTTCGCGTTTGACGCCTCGCTCCCAACGCCTGATTTCCACGATCATGGAACCGCAAGCCAACGAAACCCTCCGCGATGTGATCCAAGAGGGCGATGCCGAGCGCATTGAGAAGTATCTGGAACAACTTGATGCCCACGAGACGGCACGCGAGTTTTGCGATCTGTCCGACCAAAACCAGTCGGCGATGCTCTCGACACTCGACCCGGCCCTGGCCGCCGATGTGCTAGATGACATGCCGGACGTCGAGGCGGTGGAGGCGGTCGGGCATTTGGACCCCGCCATTGCGGCAGCCATTCTGCAAGAGATGCCCAGCGACGATCAGGCCGATGTGGTCGGTTCGCTGGACGAGGACGAAGCCGAGGCGGTGCTGGGGGCGATGAAACCCTCCGAAGCAACGTTGCTCCGTCAGCTTTCTGCGTATCCCGAGGATTCCGCCGGGGGCCTGATGGCCCTGGAACTGTTCGCGGTTCGTAGCCAAGCTCAAGTTGGCCGGGTCATTGAATTGCTGCGAGCCGACGCAGACCGACTGCGATCACTCGACGTTCAATATGCCTATGTCACGGATCGTCAGAAAAAGTTGGTGGGCGTTTTACGGCTGCGCGACCTATTGCTTGCCGAGTCCTCCACGTTGGTCTCAGACATCATGATCCCGGAGCCACTCTCCATTAGTGCGGATGCTACACTGATGGAGGTCGATCAGATATTTCGTGGGAACGCTTTCTTGGGTGTGCCGGTCACCGACGAAGAGGGTCGGTTGGTGGGCGTCGTGAGTCGCGAGGCGGTCGACATCGCTTGGCAGACCCATGCCGAGAGAGATTTTCGGCGTTCGATGGGTGTGGTGGAAGAAGAATTCCGATCGATGCCCACCCTGCGAAGATCGCGTCTGCGATTGTCTTGGCTTTCGATCAATATCGTACTCAACATGATTGCCGCGAGCGTAATCGCCGGCTATCAAGAGACGCTGTCGCAGGTGATCGCCTTGGCAGTATTCTTGCCGATCATTTCCGACATGAGCGGTTGCAGCGGCAGTCAATCGGTAGCGGTGAGTATGCGCGAGCTTTCGCTGGGACTGATTCGACCGCATGAACTGTTACGCGTCTGGTTTAAAGAGGCAATGGTGGGACTATTGAACGGCGTGGCGCTCGGCGGACTCTTGGGCGGCGTCGCGTGGTTTTTCACCGAGAATGTTTGGTTGGGCGTCGTGGTGGGCGGTGCGCTCGCGCTCAACACGCTGGTGGCCGTGATGATTGGCGGAACATTGCCGTTGTTGCTAAAAAAGCGAGGCATCGATCCAGCCTTGGCCTCCGGGCCAATTCTTACCACGCTCACCGACATGCTCGGCTTCTTCTTGGTGCTGAGTATTGCGACCGCGCTGCTATCGAAGCTGGTGATGTGATTGTTCGGTTCAGATTGTTGGAGCTTTCACCAGCTTAGATAGTCTCAGACACTAATTGCTCCGATGGCATGGGTACTTTGATTGTGGGACTCGTTTAGGTACCTCGGCCGATGAACCCTGTGCAGATTAGCCTCGGCGTCTGACGAATCCGTTAGGGGATAGCATTATGGAGATGCTATCTAGTGCTTTTTCTCACGAGGATTCTGATATGTTACGTCGAATGTGAGTCTCATATACTACCGCCTCAATCAACTACGCCCTACTATTCCAGATCCACTAGCAAGCCGTGTCTATAATTATAAAGATCTACCAGTATCTGTTGGTCATACTCTCTCTTGGCCTTCTAACTCCTGGAGGAAGTGCATTAGCCAATGCAACATTTGCCACCCTCTATTCGGTAGAAGAATCTGCCTTTTCAGCTACTCCAGCAGTCATTGAGATCCAAAACCTAACTGAATTAGTTCCAGGAATGTTTGCTGAAGCAACAATAACCTTCGATACGACGCTTCCTTTTAGAGTCTTTTCAGAGATTACTATCACAGCTGTCACAGCAGGCGAGCATTGGAATGACACGGCGATCTACTTTACTGATTCTACGGATTTGGGTTCTGGTATCTTCGCAGTACATTCTTACTCCAATAGCTTAGGGGACGATTTTGTTGGAATTAGCGTAGATGACGATACATCAATAGAACTTTCAGACCTTGCAGCTAAAATTGATGCTTTACCTGAATTCCAAGCCGTCTTTACAAGTATCTTAGGTGATGGTCAATTCAATGCTCCGGAAGACACCGACCCATCTATCACTAATCTTAGCGGAGGCAAATCGCCGATTTTTGGCATTTCGGAAGATGTGCTGTTCCAACTCGGTAGTACGGCTGGCGCCGAGCAATTCTTTTTTGGAGCGGGCACAAGTCTTGCTCAATTAATTGATGGGATTAATCTCGTTTCACATCTGACAGGTGTGGTGGCAAGCAATAATGCAGAATTTGGTAGTCACCTGGAATTCGCATCCATTGCTGAGGGCAATCAAGCGTTTGTAGATATTCAAATCCTCAAAGAAGGAAATGGAACTAGCAATCAAGGCGACTTTACGACTGCGTTTGGTTCTGGTGTGCGAGCATACGGTACAAGTATTCCCGAACCTAGCAATCAGGTGTTGATCATGACCGTCATCGTACAGTACCTGATTTGTCGTGGTGCATTTCAGCACCAGCCGAATTAGTAAGAAGTTACGGCGCGTCGGTGCGAAACGCTGAGCTTAGTTGGCACTTGGAGTGAAAGCTCCAACGGATTTGGGCGGTAACCCATGTCGTTAGAGTTATGGGCTGGCCTTTCCCAGCCGGCGATCCTACTTGCCGTAAAGGTAATCCATGTCGGGTTTTTCCGTGGTGTAGAAATGCACCCAGATGTAGGCGTGGCTAAACGCTGCCACGGTAAGTGCTGCTGAGGAATTGAAACCCAGCGCGATGGCCCAGAAGATGAGGAACGCGTAGCGGTACATGCCATTGTTTGTGAACCGAAAGATCCCTTTGTTGACCAATGGCATGTCGCGGTATTGGGGATCAAAGTGGTCGGCCCCAGCGGCCCGTTTCATGCCGAAGAACCGCACCACGCTGTAGCCAGCGTAGATGCCGGGCAGGGCGGCAAGCGTAGTGAGAATGATCTGCAGCGGACGGGCAAGCGCGAAACTCCCGCGGTCGAGCCAAGCGAGAACGGTTATCGCCACAAACCGGCCAAAGAACAGCACAAAGAAGATGGCGAGATAGCCGCCGAAGCCAATCGAATTGCTAATCGCCCTGGATCGCAATTCCAACCGCCACGCCAAGAGAACAAACACCTGGTGCACGATGGGGATGACGATCGCGATCCAAAACGCAATCGGAAAGGGTTTGCCCAACTTTGCCCAAGCAATCCATACCAAGAACGAGAGAATCATCAGGCAAACATAATGAAGCGGCTGACCGACCCAAATGCCTGGGGGTGATTTCTGAGTTGGCATGAGGGCGTCCGATCGATTCCAGCGGGGCTACAGATGGTCCGTCGAAAAATAGGGACAGGCACGACGCCGCTGCGTGCGTCGTGGGTTCGATCTGTTATCGCGTCGAGCCAATCCCTGTTTTTCGACTCCTGATTTGGTCCTGCAATTCGCACCAATGTGTAGGGTGGGCCAAAGCGCAGCGACGGCCCACCGTCTCGGAAAGCGCCAAGTAAGAGAAGTCGGTGGGCTGCCGCTGCGCTCTAGCCCACCCTACTTTGTTATCTAATCGTAATGCCGTTGCGTCGTTGTGTCGTTGCGGATCTTTGCTCTCCGCACTATTCCGCTTCGATTTCCGCCAGGGCATCTTCGGGGATGTTGAAATTCGCGGCGACGCTTTGCACGTCGTCGTGGTCGTCGAGCTGGTCCATCATTTTCAGCACTTTGCGGGCGGTGTCGGCGTCGAGGTCGACCGTATCGTCGGGGAGCCAGGCGATGTTGGAAGACTCAGAGGTGATTTCGGCCTGTTCGATGGCTTGCTGCACATCGGAGAAGTTGTCGGGGCTGGCGACGACTTCGAATTGGTCGCCATTCGCTTTCACGTCCTCAGCACCCGCTTCGATAGCCAGATCCATGAGCGCTTCTTCGTTGGTTTTTGCCGCGTCGATTAGCACGACCCCTTTGCGCTGAAACATCCAGGCCACGCAGCCGGTGGCGCCAAGTTTTCCGCCGGCAACCTCAAAAATCTTCCTGACTTCAGGGGCGGTGCGATTGCGGTTGTCGGTGAGAATTTCGCAAAGCACAGCTACGCCACCAGGTCCGTAACCTTCGTAGAGGACTTCGTCGTAATGGCCCCCCTCGAGCTCGCCAGAGCCTTTTTTGATAGCCCGTTCGATGTTGTCCTTGGGCATGCTGACGGCTTTGGCGTCGTTGATCGCGTAACGCAGGCGCAGATTGGTATCGGGATCGCCGCCGCCACTGGACGCCGCCACGATGATGGCCTTGGAGAGTTTGCTCCAAAGCTTGCCGCGTTTGTTATCGATCAGGGCTTTCTTGTGCTTAATGCCCGCCCAGTGTGAATGTCCAGCCATTGTCAGGGGTTAGGGGTGCTAGAGTGAGTAAGTGAGTAAGTGAGTAAGTGAGTAAGTGAGTAAGTGAGTAAGTGAGTAAGTGAGTAAGTGAGTACGGACTTGGCTTTGAGACCAACTCGCTTTTCTACCTATTTCGGTTTCTTGCGAGACAGTTTACGCGATGTGGTTTTCTTTTTGCCTTTGGCAACTTTCTTCTTTTTCGCCACTTTTTTCTTTTTCTTAACTACCTTTTTCTTCTTGGTAGGTTTGGTGGCAGCTTTCTTTTTCTTGACAACCTTTTTCTTCTTTACCGGCTTGCCGCTCTTCTTGGCCGCTGGTTTTTCGGCTGCTTTCTTCTTTGTGGCTTTCGCGTCGGATTTTTTCTCAGCCGACTTCTTCTCGGCAGCTTTTTTCTCATCAGCCTTTTTCTGATCAGGTTTCTTCTCAGCGGCCTTTTTGCTGGGTCGCTTAGGTAAGTCGTCTTTGCAGGAAGGTTCGATTTCCAACAACAGTTTGCGGATCGTTGGTCCGTAGGGACTGCGGCTCAGTTCGACGCCCAGTTGGTGGAGCATGGTTCCAACTTCGTAACCTTTGGTTTTGGGCACTGCCCGTTCGAGGCCGGGCACTGAGTGCTTAGCGGCTTCCGAATCGGAAATCACTCCCACCACTCGCATTGCCTCTAAGAGTCCACTATTGACGGGGACCGCATGCCCGCCGAGTGCGTTTTGGGTGATATAGGCTACGGTGAATGGCGAGGAGCCATTGTATTTTTGGATCTGCTTGACCGTTTGGCCGATGTTCTGCTTTTTCAGCGGCTCCATGTCGAAGGAGTACTGCGTTTCGAATACGCTCTGCAGAACACGCTTGAGCCGCGTGGCCGAATCCTCGGGGTCGTTGAGCGGCTTCATTGCCTCGCTAAGTTCGCGAACCGAGCTCACGCGGACTTCGTTCCAATCGAAATAGTCGCTCTTCAGCTCATTAAGCACTTGCGTGGCGGGCTCGTGCAGCGAGTTCTCCAGCAAACACGCATAGAGCAAATGCTCCAGAACCGAACGGTCGTTCACAGGTTCAACCGGCTTATAGTGCTTTTTGACGACCTTGAGGACTTTGTTAATTTGTGTGGCGCGATTATTGCTAGCCATCGGGAAAGATTCTCAGACACTTGGAGAGGAAGGAATAGAAAATAAGTACGAAAGAATGGTCGGGTTCTCGCGACGTCGAAGTCAAGGCTGTTCGGGCGCTGGCTCCGTGTCGGACTCTTCGTCTTGCGGGGGTGGTTCTGTGGGGAGCACGTCGCTGAGCATCTTGGCGATGGCGATTGAGTTTTTGACGCCCATATCGAGCTCGAATTGAATACGCGGGGTGTAGCGGGTATCGATCCGCTTGGAGACTTTCTGCTGCAGAAAACCGGCGGAGCTTTTCAGGCCATGCAGGCAGAGTTTCTGAGCCGCCTCGTCTCCCATGATCGATACATGTACTTTGGCCGTACGCATATCGGGCGTCACCTCAACATACGTGACGGTCACTCCCTCGACGCGCGGATCCTTGAGGTCGGTAAGAATCGCCATGCTTACCACCTCGCGAATTGCTTCGGCTGCTTTTTGTGTTCGGCGAGAAGTCATGTTTAGTCGGTGGGAGTAGGCTGGAGATCGTAGTTAGATTTGGGTGAGTCTTGAACGCTAGGAACCAAGAACCACGAACCACTGGCAATCTAGTCATCGAAGCTGCGGCCAACTTCTTCAATTTTGTAAACTTCGAACATGTCGCCTTCCTTGACATCGTTGAATCCCGCCAAACGGATACCGCATTCCATGCCTTCACGGACTTCCTTGGTGTCGTCCTTTTCGCGGCGTAGAGTTCCGATGGCGTAGTCGCCGATGATGGTGTTATCGCGAATCACGCGAGCCCGACCATCGCGAGCCACAGTGCCCGCCAGTACCCGGCAACCGGCGGCAGTGCCGACTCGGCTGATTTTGAAGGTCTGTTGCACCAGAGCACGACCCAAATCGATTTCGCGTTCTTCTGGTTTGAGCAATCCTTCGAGTGCGGCCTTCAGTTCCTCGGTGATTTTGTAAATCACTTCGTACCGGCGAATCTGCACGCCGCGCTTATCGGCCAATTGACGAGCTTGCTCGTCGGGCACCACGTTGAAGCCCATGATAATTGCGTCGGAGGCATCGGCCAGTGTCACGTCGGCTTCGGAAATACCGCCGACCGAGGCTTGCAGCAGTTTGACCCGCACCTCGGGATGCTCGAGCTTTTCCAGTTCTTTCTGAATGGCTTCGATGGATCCGCGTACGTCGGCCCGCAAGATAAGATTCAGGGTTTGAACCTCTTCCGCACCATCGAGTCGATCGAACAGATTTTCCAGAGTCACGTGCTCCACGCCGCCACCCAACGAAGCGGTGCGCTCGACGTGAGATCGCGTTTCGGCAATAGTTCGTGCATCGGCGATGTCGTCGAGCACATAAAAATGCTCGCCGGCACCCGGAGCTGTGTCGAAGCCGGTGAGATTGACTGGGGTGCTGGGCCCGGCCTCTTCCACGCGCTTGGTAGGATTGAGTGTGTCGTACATTGCTTTGACACGGCCAAAAGATTCGCCGCAGACAACAACATCGCCCACCCGCAACGTGCCGTTTTGCACAATCATTTTGGCCACGACGCCGCGGCCCGCTTCTTGCTGAGCTTCCAGACACGTGCCAAGAGCGGCGCGATCGGGATTGGCTTTGTACTCGTGCAGTTCGGCGACCGTGAGCAGCGTTTCGAGTAAGTCATCGACCCCGTCGCCCGTGATGGCACTGGTTTGGATCACTTCCACTTCGCCACCCCATTCACTGGGCAGCAGGTCGTTGGTCGAAAGTCCTTGCATCACGCGATTAATATCGACGCCCGGGAGATCGGACTTATTTAAAGCCACCACGATGGGCACCTCGGCGGCCCGGGCATGGCTAATGGCTTCTTCGGTTTGAGGCATCACGCCATCGTCAGCGGCAACTACCAGCACGGCAATGTCGGTGACGTTGGCACCCCGGGCACGCATCTCTGTGAATGCTTCGTGGCCAGGCGTATCGACAAAGGATAGCTGTCGTCCGTCTTTGTCGATGGTGTATGCGCGAATGTGCTGGGTAATGCCGCCACTTTCGCCGCTAACGACATCGATATTGATAATCTTGTCAAGCAACGAGGTCTTGCCGTGGTCGACGTGCCCCAGAAAGGTGATCACTGGAGGTCGCGGCACGAGCGATGCATCGTCGTCTTCTTGATCCCGAATATCGGAGAGCATTTGATCTTCGAAGCTGACGGCTTCCTTCAAAACGATGTCGACGTCCAACTCGGCAGCGACCAACTCTGTGAGATCGGGGTCCATTGCGGCAGTGATGGTGGTCATCACTCCCTCTTCCATCAGGATGCGAAGGATCTGGCTGGCTGGAACCCCTGCGGCTTCGGAGAATTCGCGAACGGTGCAAGGAAGTTGTAGCGAGACTTTTTCTTTACGTGGGGCTGCCGTGCTAACGCCGCTCTTTCTGGAGCGACGGAACGAACGACGCATGGGGCGATTGCCACGCGGTGCGGATCGACTCCGATTGAGTTGCCGATGCTCGCGGCCGCCGAGCATGGGTGTTTCGGAGTCTTTGCCTTTGCCGCGTTTGCCGCGCTTTTTGTCGCCGCCCTTGCCCTCCGCGGGAAGTTCTTCAACGGGGGTGAGGGGTTTTCCGCCGCGACGTTTGCTAGTTTCCAGCGATTCTTCGTGACGCCTCAGGTGGGCAGATAGCGGCTTGCTGCCAGTCTTGCCGGCACGCAGCGCATCGGCTGGTAGTTTGAGATCTGGTTTTTGGGTGGGCTCTGCTTCGGCCTTCTTGCCGGTGGTGGGAGCCGCTGGGCCCACTTCGGGCATCGGCGCCAACTTTACCGCTGGGCGGGATCGTGGGCCGGTATTGCCGTTGCCGGGGCCAGGCTTCTGCTCGCGGGCGGCGGGCTTTTGTTCGTCGAGCGTGGGCGGCTTGCCTGTTACTCCGCCGGGGCCCACGTAGTCGTCGCGACGCATGACGCCAGCCAACGGACCGGAACCTTTCGCATCGGGCGTAGATGCTGCGCTGGGCGGGGCTGAGGCGGCTTCGGTTTGCACGGGGGAGGGCGGTTCGGCGGGAGCCTCGGCTTCGGGAGCGGGCTGTTCTTCTTTCGGTTTGCGAAAATCCGAGAGAGGCGAAGCGGGCCGTGGTGTGCTGATAACTGGCATTTTGCCAGTGGTGCGAGCGGCGTCGCGGGGACGTTCGGGTGCGGGAGCAGCCTTCGACGGAGCAGCAGGGGCTTCGGCGGCGCCACCACCACCGCTGAAGTGGTCGCGAAGTTTGGCGACTTCCTCGTCAGACAGACTGGCTAGCGCAGACCCCTTGCCTCGGATACCCACTTTGTTGCAGATATCAACCAGCTCCTTGCTGTCAACTTTCAGTTCCTTCGCTAATGCGTAAATTCGGACCGCCAAATCAAGTTCTCCTGCGACGCGCCAGATTTCCTGCGAAAATTAAAACTTCTGCGAGAAACCAGGTTTCTCTGCCAGAAACACAAACGCCTGTCATCAAGGCCGTCGCGCAAATTAATAGTGTACTAGGAAACCATAACCAACGTCCTCCTGAAATATTGGCAAACGAGGATTCGTTTGCCGGGCTTAGTTATCCTGTTTCGCCATCGCCTACGCGGGTTGGCTCTTCTTCTACTTCATTCGTTTCAACTGAATTATCGGTAGCTGCCTCCGGAGCAGAGTCTTCACCCTCGGCTGCCGGCTCTGCGGCAGCTTCACCTTCAGCGGGTGCTTCTCCTTCGGTGGGGGCTGTGCCCTCGGCTTCTGCCTTCTCTGCTTCGAGCTTGGCAAGGGCTTCGGCCTCTTCGGCTTCAGCGCGGGCGATACGCTCTTGCTCGCGCTTTAGCTTGCGGGCTGCATCGGCGGCTGCCTCTGCCTCCTCGGCGCGAGCTTCGGCTTGTTCGACAATTGTATCGACTTGCTCGGCCGACAAACTGCCCATGGCCATCAAAGCATCGGGCTCGATGATCGAGAGGTCGTCGTAGCTGAGGAAACCTTCTTCCACCAGTCGTTCGGCGAGTTCGACTTCGACGCCTGCGATGGAGCTAAAGCCCTGCACCGCGCGATCAATCGATTCGGCAAGTTCTTCCTGGGTCATGATCTCAATGTCCCAACCGGAAAGCTTGCTGGCGAGGCGAACATTTTGCCCCCGCCTGCCAATCGCCAGCGACAGTTGGTCTTCGCGGACAAGAACGATCGCACGCCCTAGCATCTTGCAGAGAATCACCTGCTCCACTTCCGCGGGCTGCAAGGCATTGGGAATCAGTACTTCCAGGTTGTCGTCCCAGCGGACGATGTCGATCCGTTCGCCACTGAGTTCGTCGACGATATTTTTGATCCGATTACCGCGAACGCCGACACATGCGCCGACGCAATCGACGCGCTGGTCGCTGCTGCTGACCGCCACTTTGGAACGATAGCCCGGCTCGCGGCTCATGGCCCGCACTTCGATCACGCCGTCGATGATCTCGGGGATCTCTTGTTCGAAGAGTCGCTGCACCAGCTGAGGGCGGGCGCGACTAAGGATGACCTTCACGCGGCTTCCGCTCTTGCGGACTTCAAAGACGGTGGCTCGCACACGTTCGTTCACGTGATGCGACTCGCCAGGGATTTGCTCGCTGCGAGGAAGAATGGCTTCGACGTTGGTGAGCGTGACGGTTGCCGCTCCGCCGTCGTAGCGTTGGACGACTCCGCTGACCATTTCGCCGACTAGTTCGGTGTATTCGTCGAAGAGGGCATCGCGTTCGGCTTCGCGGATTTTCTGAATCATCACCTGCTTGGCCGTTTGGGCTCCGATGCGGCCCACGGTTTCTTCAGAATCTAATTCGTTGCCGTCGTGTGTTGCCTGGATTTCTCCACTATCACGATCGATATGGACTTCGATGTCGGCTTCTTCGCCATAGTGCTTCTTGGCAGCAGAAACCAGTGCGGCTTCGATACCTTCGAACACAATTTCCTTATCGATGTTTTTGTCGCGGTGAATCGCATCGACGATTCGCAGTACTTCACTCGCGTTCATGTTGAAATCTTTCCGCAGCGTATTTCGCCCGCTGCGCGGCAAACCGAATTGTTAGGGGAGGCTTTGAGGTTGGAGGCTTCGAGGGGCTTGAGGACACTTGATTCCTCCAGTCTCGAAGTCTCCAGCCACGAAGCCTAAATATAAAAAACGCGCTTCTGCACAAGCCCGACTCGCCGTGTGGAGTTTGGCCTAACATCCGCGCGCTAAATGAGCACACAACTAACCATTGCCGCCGGTTGCCGGGCATGGGCGGCCCGCCGAAACTCCTTTTACGAAGCAGACTTATAGTGGTTCGCAATCTCGTAAAGGTAGCCTCGGCAATGCCGAGCGTCAAGGGGCCCAGGGATTGGCAAGTGCCTGTGGGCAAGGGTTTAGCACCCAGTCGAAGGAGCTCCTTTTGGCTCTTGGAGGCTACTACCCTGCCGCTAGGTTGCCTGGCTGACAACGATCGCCGCAGCCTGTGCCTGGGGAGTGATGCTGAGCTTGAGAAAACTGGAGCCAGCGGGCACGTCGCCGTTCTTCGTGACGTTGAGCGGGGCTTGGGGATCGGGCGTTTCGTAATTGAGAGTCCGGGGCAGTTGACCTTCCTTGAGTGCGAGCGTGCTGGCGATTAATTCCACCATGCCACTGCCAGAGCCCAGATTTCCAAAGTAACTCTTGGCGGCAAACACAGGTAGCTTTTCTGCCGACCCGCCGAGTACCCCGCGGATTGCCTCCGACTCGGCCTGATCGCTGGCCTGAGTGCCCAGGCCATGAGCATTCACGTGGCCCAAGTCTCCAGGTTGTAGGGCCGACTGTTGGAGTGCCACATGGGCAGCATTGGAGAAGGCTTTAATCGGCGATCCCGAGAGATTCGCGTCGGTCACGGTGCTGAGTCCGGTTCCAACAATTTCGCCGTAAATAGTCGCTCCTCGGGCGGTTGCTGATTCCAGTTCTTCCAACAAGATGGCTCCGGCACCTTCGCCGACCACCATGCCAGTGCGGTTGGCGTCGAAAGGGCGAGATGCCTCGGCAGGATCCAATTCAGGGTCGGCGAGTTGCTCGGTTTGGGCTGCATGAACTGTCTTGAATGTGTGCAGCCGCGTGCCCGTTGCCCCAGCGATCATGCGGTCCGCATGGCCACGTTCGATGGTTTGGGCTGCTTCGCGCACTGCGGCCAGCCCCGAAACTTCTCGCAGAGTTAGCGAATTATTAGGGCCACGAAGGTCGTTGATAATCGCAATGTGACTGGCGGGCATGTTGGGTAGGAATTTGAGCATCCACAGGGGATTCATTTCCCCAAGGCCATCGTTGCCCCAGCGCGGATAGTCGAAATCCGAATCGGCCGCCCCGCACTTGATCATGCCCGCCTCGAAATCGTCGGGAGGACTGAGCATATAATCACTGCCAAACACGACGCCGGAACGTTCCGGATCCATAGGCTCCTCGGCAAAACCGCCATCGGCGGCGGCTTGCTGGGCACAGGCGATTGCCATCATCGTTTCGCGGCACATCACCTTCAGTGCTTTGCGGATCGTCTTTTTGGCGGTCTTGTTGAGAGTACCAAAGTCATCGATCTTGCCAGAGAATGTCTCGGCTTCGCCGCCATAGTGAACCTTGCCCTCGAGCGTGGGCATGATCTCCAGCGGAGCCACGCCACTGCGGCCAGAGGAGAGTCCACTCCAAAGTTCGGCGACGTTATTGCCCAGCGGCGAAATGGCACCGAGGCCGGTGATGACAACACGTCGAGCTGAGTTGGGGCGAGCATTCATAGGGCAAAGCGGCAGAGCGGCAATTTAGGGCAGCGATGGACCACAGGCCCGCGGTCGCGAGCAGTAGGCTGCAGAATCCCCAAGATAACCGTCATCGATTGCAAGGGCTAGGCGGGGAGAAGGCTTTGAGGGACTTGAAGCCTCGAGGCTTCGAGAAACTTGATTCCTACAGCCTCAATGTCTCCAGCCTACAGCCTCGAAGTCTCCCCTAATATCTTCCGTGGAAAGTTTGGCTTGGTCGGCTGGCTGAAGCGGTGGGGGTGATTCCGCCGGGGAGTGACGGTGCCACGGGGCCCTTGCTTTCGACAAACAACAGGGCATCGGCGCGGGGGGCCGATTTTAGCATCGGAATGGCGTCTTTCAGCATATTCGGTTTGGTCGGGCCGGGGGTGGCCACGACGCCCATGCTCAGCAGGAGGACCTGATCGGTGGGCCAACGGAACCGTTCGTGAATCTGCACCATGGTTACCTGCGGCACCTGAACTTCAGCACGTTGGTTTTGGGCGATTACCGAGGGGACTTCGAGTTTGACCGGGAGCATCTTTTCGATTTGTGCGAGTCGCACTTTCACCACGGCGTCGGTGGTGTGAGTATCGAGTGCCAGTAGGGGGCTAAACTCCAGCGTAAATCCGGAATCGAGCTGCCCCAATTCTGGTTGATAGCCGGGCCACGTTTGGTCGGTGAGAATGATCCCCTTGGTGTAACTCACAGGGCGCATCGACGAGACGACAAGCGACTGTCCATTCTGGACCTTCTGATGTGGTGGGTTGTGCTCGCGATAATCGGTGCGACGGCGCAGCTCGTCCATCAAGAGGGCGGCATCTTCCTTGGCGAGAATCCAACCCTGGACGCCCGGCGACTGCACAGGGATGGGTTTCATCAACGGCAATGCACGTGTTCGCCAGTTGGGATTGTCGACAGTGATAATCCGCAAGCCAAAGCCGTGATTCTCGGCATGCCCGTTGACGAAGCGATCGACAATGTCGGAAACGACCGACTGCATTTGAGGCGTATGGTACACACGCAGCGTGCGTCGATTGGCACTTAACAATGCAACCGGCGTCGAGTGCCAGGCCTCGTAACCCGTTTCGCGCAAGATCCAATCGACGATAGCCTGTTCCGGGTGGCTGCTGTCGGGATCGCGCAGTGTGTAGGGGGTAATGTCGTACTCGCGCCAGACCTGGCCGTCGGTATTCGGTAAACTGCCGGCGCCTTTGGAGACCTGCGCTCGTCCGACTTGGCCGGAGGTGCGTCGCACATTGCCCGGGGTCACGGGACTGGATGTCACCGGAGATCCTGCGGCTTGCTCGTAGCGCGCCGCAGCCTGAACCACTTGCGAGTTGCCCTTAGGGGCCCGCCAACCGCTGGCGCCAGGACGCGAGGTGTCGAAGGACTGCGCGTCGGCGACGGTCGCAATGCTCAACAGAAGAATAAACGTGACTGCGATGCGATTGTGCATCGGTGCTCTCCTCAGTCGGAATAGTAATTGGCAGGCTTCGAGGCTTTGAGGATCTGATTTCTTAATCCTCGAATTCTCAAAGCCTCAAGACCCTCGAAACCTGCTCGAAAGGGCGAGGAGTATAGAAACGCACCCACCGGTCGGCAAGACCGGCGGGTGCTAGCAGGAAAGGCCCTAGGAAATGGGGTGGCGATAGCGGCAGAGGCTTACCGCGAGGTCATCGCTACCATATCGCCCAGAGCAGGAGACAGAACATGGGGTGTGTACTTAAGCCCGACGATAAATCGCTGAGCATCTTGGTAGGATTGTCGCTTCAACGTGCCAGCAGCGGCAGCGTCGGTGCGAAGCACATCGCGGAAGCTTGTCGTAGCTCGGGCAAGTTCTGCGCGATAGAAGGGGTCGCGGGCGACGTTGTATTGAATCATTTGGTCTAGCAGCATGGCGATGCGATGGCGATAAGCCGCATAGCGGGGACCGGCCAATGCACTGGGCCAGAAAATGGCGCCGGTAGATGGATTGAACTCGAATTGAGTGAGCCGATACGTCTGGGCCAGATCTTCTTCCACGGCCGGCTTCATCTGCTTGCCCTGCAAACGTTTGGCGATGGTGCGGCGACGCTCTAGTTCGCGATAGGCCGTCTTCATCTCTTTGATTTTGAATTGCGTTTCGGTGAATTTCACATTGTTGTCGTAGTGCATGCTGCGGGCCTGCTCATTGAAGATGCGGGCCTGGGAGTCGAGCAGATTTTTCTCGCCCTGTGCGCGGGTCAGCACAGCGGTGCCACGAAGGGCCCCCTCCAGGGCGGTGGACGAATGATCGTGCCAGGCCTCTGGAGGGGAGAACGGAAAACTAGGGGCGGGTAGGGGGGAAGTGGTAGCAACCGGGGAAGTTTGCTCTCCGGCGGCAGTCGAAGCGTTGAATGGGACAAAAAGGGCGGTGACGATAACGGCGAGTGTGGCGAGGTGGTATTTCATCTTCTGTCTCCTGTTTTAAAGCACTGTTTGATGCGTGTGCGTTCTGTTCACTCTTATAGATGGGTAAAGCGAGCGATCGCTGCGCGGTTTTCTTGGAAAAAGGCCAAAATTCCTTTTCCACGCTGTATTAAGCGTCATCTACGAGGGAGTGTTACCGAGAAAAGAGGGTCACGGAGAGAATAGCCGCGATTCTTCGAATTGCCGGAGGGGCCGTGCGACACGTGGTGTCGCGGCTGAAATAGAGAAAAGTCCGTTAGCCCGGAGCGTCAGCGACGGGATCGAGTTACCCTACAACTCCAACCCCTCCAGCCCCAAATTCTGCACCGCTTCGGCTAGCCGTTCATTGGCAGCGGCTGTGTGGGGAAAGGAAATTGCTAGCCGGGAGAGTCAGCGCCAGTCTGGCAGGCCAGATTTCACTCCGTCAGGAATGCGGCTTGCACCGAAGTTTTCTGTGAGCGGACTTTATTAAACGCGGAATCGCGTAGCTAGGCAAAGCCCCAGCATCGCCAGTGAGGCAAACGTAGACGGCTCGGGGACAACGCCGATATTCAGCTCGAGGAAATCTAAGGTGGGACCAGAACCCCATCGCCAAAGATAAGAGCCCTTCACCAGGCCGAGTGAGTCGAAAGTCTCGCCGTCATGATTCTGCGAAAAAGAAAGTGGCTGGCCGGTTGTGTAACCTTGCGGAACACCGATGAGCTTATTTGCCGGGGTCGACGTTAAAAAAGTCAAGGCAAATGCATCGCCGTTGGGGTCTGGGCCTAAGGTATTGATGTTGGAGCCGAACGACGATGGTCCGACCAAGCCACCGTATAGATCAACATCTCCCCCCACGCCACTATTTCCGAATGTCATGGTGGCGCTTCCGGGCGACAACAGATTACCAATGCCAATAGTCTGATCAAAAGTCAAGTCTGTGAGATCGATAGTGCCGTTGCCTTGGAACAGTACATCGCCACCCGTCTCTGAAACCTGAACAGTAACCCCGGCTTGGACAACTGACTGCAAAACAATCAATAGAAAACTGCAAACGGTGATCAGAATCTTCTGCATAGGTGCCTTACTCCAGAAAAGAGTATAACTAGAAGAGTTAGAAGATGCGGAGGCTGAGTGTATTGAAAGCAAAATCCCATTATAAGCAAGCACAGCAAAGTCTCAAGGAATTATGAGCTGGAGAGTTTCCGTGTCCCTTTCCTACAACTCCAACCCCTCCAGCCCCAATTCCTGCACCGCCTCGGCGAGTCGTTTGTTGGCGGTGCGGATGCGGCCGGTGACTTGGTTTTTGGTGAGATCGAATTTCTCTGCAATCTCGGCATGCGACATTTCGCAGTAGTTCAACAGGTAAAGTAGCTCGGCGTGTTCTTCGCCGATGTGATTGAGCAGCTTGCCCAGGAGTTGCTCCACCTCGTGATCGCTGGCTTTGTCTTCGGGAGACTTTTCGGGGCTGGGGGCGTCGAGTCGGGTGTGCGGACCGAGGTGGATGTTCTTGCCGCTACCACGGCGCTGGGCTAGCTCCGAGCGGCTGCGCGTGTAGTACTTGTTCTCGACAATCTTTCTCAGCCAGGCCTGGAACTCGGCGTCGGTTTCGCCGCGGAATTGATCGCGTTTCCGATACGCGGTGACGATGGCGCTGTTGACGATGTCGGAGTGATCGATCACCGAGCCGACCCGCGCGTAACGGCTGACTAAGCGTTTGAGTCGATCGCGAAGCGACTGGTTCCAGCGAGAATCGGACATAGTTTGGCTGGAGGCTTTGAGGCTGGAGGCTTCGAGGCTCTAGGCTTTGAGGCTGAGATGGAATATTAGCCGCTGGCTTACGGTTGGCCGGCGACACTTAGTTTCGTGGCTATTTCAAAAACCCGAAATTCACAATTCGCTTAAACGCTGCCCGCCACGATCGAGGCGTTGTGCCCGCCGAAGCCGAAGCTGTTGCTCATCACACGTTGGATGCCAATTTCTTGTGGCGTATTGGGAGTGTAGTTCAGATCGCACGCCGGGTCTGGATTGTCCAGATTGATTGTGGGCGGTGCTGTTTGATGTTTGAGCGCTAAGAGAGAAATGATCAGTTCCACACCACCGCTGGCTCCTAGCAAATGTCCCAGCTGGCTCTTCGTGCTGGAGATGTTCATTTGGTGAGCATGGTCTTCAAACACGCGTTTGATGGCGATGGTTTCTGCTTTGTCGCCCAACGGGGTGCTAGTGCCATGGGCGTTGATGTAATTGACGGACGAGGGTTCCAGCTTGGCATCGCTAAGGGCATTGCTCATCGCACGGGCGGCCCCGCTGCCTTCGGGGTCGGGTTGCGTGATGTGTCCCGCGTCGGCACTAGCCCCATAGCCGAGGATTTCGCCATAGATGGTTGCGCCGCGGGACTGGGCCAATTCCATTTCTTCAAAGACCAAGATCCCGGCACCTTCGGAAAGCACGAAGCCATCGCGATCGACGTCGAATGGTCGGCTGGCGGCAGCGGGGTTGTCGTTTCGCATCGACAGGGCCTTCATATTGGCAAAGCCGGCCATGCCCATGGGAGTGATGGCAGCTTCGGAACCACCGGTGACCAGCACGTCGGCATCGCCCCGCTGAATAGCTCGAAACGCTTCGCCCATGGCGTTCGTGGCACTGGCACACGCAGTAGCGACGGCGTAGTTGACGCCCCGTAGTCCATAGCGAATGGAAATGTGGCCGCTCGCGGCGTTGAGCATCAGCTTGGGTATGGTGAAAGGCGAAACCTTGTCGGGGCCCTTCTTGAAGAGTCGTTGCTCTTGAGTTTCTATTTCGTTGAGGCCGCCAATGCCCGAGCCGACAATTGCACCGCAGCGGAAGGGATCGAGCGTACTGAAGTCAATTCCCGAGTCGGTGACCGCGTCGATACCAGCGACCATGGCGAACTGGGTGAAGCGATCGATGCGTTTCGCGTCTTTGGCTGAAACGTATTCGCCGGTAGACCAGTCGTGGATATCGCCACCAAAGTTAACTTTATGATCGGTCGTGTCGAAAGCGCGCAGCTCATGCACACCACTCTCGCCGGCCAAAAGTTTCTTCCAAAGTGAGTCGACCTGGCAACTGAGTGAGGTGACTGCACCAATACCTGTTACAGCGATCCTGCGGTTCATCGGCTATTCGGTGAGACGCTTTCGAATTGGATGGTCCGACAGCACGGCACCGGTGAGCAACTGCGCACTGGACTGTGCCACGAGATATCGAAAGCCCAGTTGCTTGTGCCGCGAGGGCACCAGAACGGGGACATTCGTTGACGACGAAGTTTGCAAAGGACAGCTTAGGACTGGCCTTCGATAAACGACACGGCTTGGCCTACGGTCTGAATTTTTTCGGCCTCTTCGTCCGGGATGTTCACGTCGAATTCTTCTTCAAGTTCCATGACCAATTCGACGGTGTCGAGCGAGTCGGCACCCAGATCGTTCACAAAGGATGTGTCTGCGCTGATCTTGTCTTTGTCGACGCCCAATTGTTCGGACACGATGTCCGTTACTCTTTCCATTACTGAGGCCACAGGGAGGGTCCTCCTTCTAGTGCACAAATTTAGTTATGACGTTGTAAAATCTGGTTGGGTTGGACAAAGCTGGCATTCAATCTTATCGCCAGTCCCGCCAACCAGTTCACTGTATGCATGCTCTTCACAATAGAGCCGTTTCGCGAAGGTGGTTAAGATATAGCTTTTGCGAGATATTGTCTAGACGGACTCTCGCGGGCCCTGTTGCTGCAAATTCCTATTGGCTAAGCGGTTAGGCCGCCGTCGATCGTGACGATCTGGCCTGTCATATAAGCCGCAGAGTCGCTGGCCAAATACAGCACCGCATCGGCGATCTCGTTAGACTCTCCCAGACGCTTCGCAGGGACCCTTTTCTTGACTTCGTCTTGCACAGCGGGGCCCAGGGCATCGGTCATTTCTGTTGCGATGAAGCCGGGGCAGATGGCATTGACCGTCACTTTGCGACCGGCCATCTCGCGGGCCACAGTTTGGGTAAAGCCAATGATTCCCGCCTTCGAGGCCGAGTAGTTCGACTGGCCTGGGTTACCCATGATTCCCGAGACGCTGGAAATATTGATGATCCGACCGCTCCGCTGTCGCATCATCACTTGGGTCGCGGCACGTGTGAAGAGGAACACCGAACGCAGGTTAGTGGCTATGACGTCGTCCCACTCTTCGTCACTCATGCGAGGAATCAATGTATCGCGAGTGATCCCAGCATTGTTCACAACAATATCGAGTTGGCCCCAATCTTCCATCACCGCGTCGGCAACTTTTTGGACGGCGGCCGAGTCGGTGACGTCGCACGCGTAGATAACAGCGGTTCCTCCGGCGGAAGTGATGGCGTCTGCCGTCTCGCGCAGTTTCTCTTCGTTTCGCGCGACGCAGGCGACCTTAGCACCAGCCTCACCAAGTGCCAGGGCAATCGCTTTGCCGATACCTCGTGAAGCACCCGTTACCAGTGCCGTTTGGCCACTGAGATCAACTTTAATTCTGCGGGGAGTTTTGTCGGCCATGATTGTTTTCCAAGTTTGGTTTTTTTCTTGAGATTCGTTCTGGTTTGTCACCGGTGCCTTACTGGTTCAGTATGGTAAGGCAACTCTGTCCGGTAGGCCAAGTCGAGTCCCCCTCCCTTGAAAGGGAGGGGTTAGGGGAGGGTTGATTCTATCGTGGTCCAACCCTTCACTTAATCTCTCCCCAAAGGCGAGAGGAACTCTTGTATAACGTCGTCCTTAACCGTGGTAATTATGCCGCTACGCTTTGACAGGGTAGCTTGCGGTTGATTCGTTTGAGCAGGCCGCGAAGCACACGTCCCGGGCCGATTTCGTAACATTCTTCTACACTGTATTGGTCGATCAGCCACCGCATGGAATCTTCCCACAGCACGGGGCTAACTACCTGACGAACTAATAGGTCGCGAATTTCTGTGGGGTCGGTGTGCGGTTGGGCGTCGACGTTGGAGATCACCGGCACACGAGGTTCCTGCAAGGAAACCTCGGTTAATGCAGCGGAAAGTCGTTCGACGGCCGACTGCATGAGTGGGGTGTGGAACGCACCGGCGACGGCCAGCGGAATCACCTTCATCGCTCTGGCGTCCTCGGCTAGTTTGGTCACACGCTCGCAGGCCGACGTATTGCCAGAGACAACAATGTTGCCCGGGCAAAGCATGTTGGCCAGTTGGAGGATTTCTTCCTCGCGGGCATCGTCGCAGAGTTTTTCAACTTGCTCGCGTTCCATGCCGAGGATGCTGACCATAGAACTAGGCGTGGCATCCGCCGCGTCTTGCATGGCGCGACCCCGTGTTTGCACGAGCTTGAGCCCCGATTCGAAATCGATAGCTTCGGCAAACACCAGCGACGTGTACTCGCCCAGGCTGAGCCCCGCGGTGGCGTGGCAGCTTTGCACAAGCTCGGGCGACTCTTGTCGAAGTTGTTCCAATGCCGCCAAGCTGCAGACGAACAGTGCCGGTTGGCTGTAGACGGTAGAGTTCAGTTTTTCGGCGGGGCCATTGGTGCAGACATCGAGCAGATCGTAGCCGAGGATTTTCTCCGCGCGATCGAACAGCTCTTTGGCAGCAGAGTTGGAGCTAGCCAGTTCGGCACCCATGCCGACGGTTTGAGCGCCTTGGCCAGGAAATAAGAAAGCAGTTTTAGGCATGGTGATACCAGGAGGGAAGCGCCCGGTTGGCCAGTCGCTTGGATTGATTCGACTGCAGACCGCGCCTGTGGACCCTATGTCTGGGAAGTAGGACAGCCGTGGCGTACCACCGGGCTGGAGGTTTACTCTTCCGCTTCGACGACGGTGCGGCCCATGTAGTTGCCACAGTTGGGGCAAGCTACGTGCGTGGGGGTAGGTTGACCGCACTTCGTGCAATTTTGCAGTTGTCTTGCTGAAATCCGATCGTGACTGCGGCGCTTGCCGCTGCGGGAGTTCGAATGTTTTCTTTTAGGGACGGCCATCGCACTACTCGTGAATAAAGCTTATGGACAATCCATCAAGATATCGCTTAGACGGCGGAAGTGTCAATGGCCCCAGGGGCCTACTGCGGGGCTGGAAATAGCCCGTATTGCGGTATACTGTCCCGCAAATCTAGGTCTGCAATCTTAGAGGAGCTACGATGGCCACCGATATCTCTTCCAATCCTTCTCGCCCCAGCCCCGCGGCCGATCGGTCCTGGTACATCACGCAACGCTGGCAGCAATACGCTGGCGAAGCCCGGGTGAACCTGCTGCGGATCGCCTCGGTTGGCATCTTCTACTTAATCCATCTGTGGCACTATTTTGGCACCGCGGGGAAGTTGCCGAATTGGGGGGTGTTGCAGCTTTCCAAAGAAGCAGTAGTCGACGAGCGATTTCATACCCTAGTTACCTTATTGGCGCTGGCGTGGGTGATGCTGGCCGCGGCGGTGCATATCTGTTTGCAAATGCGGCATTTCCCCGCGTGGCTTCCTTACGCGTCGACGGCAGGTGATTTGGTTTTTCTTACCGGGATGCTCTCGATTGCCTCGGGGCCACGTAGTGCATTGGTGGCGGGGTATTTTCTGATCGTTGCTATGACGGCGTTGCGATTCGATCTGAAGCTAGTTCGACTGGCAACAATTGGTGGCATGGTTGGCTACCTCTGCGTGTTAGGCGTTGCCAAATGGCCGGCAACGTTTGGCCGCGAGGCGACGCTTGATATCAGCGTGCCGCGGTACCATCAACTGATGACACTTGCGGCGTTGGCTCTCACGGGGATCATCATTGGCCAAGCGGTCCGCCGCGTGCGTTTCATGGCGGAAGAGTTTGCTCAGCGATCGGACTTTCATGAGAAGCTTCGGTCATGAATGAGAACACAGTGGTGTCCAACCATCCCCTCTGCCCCCAATGCGGGGCGAAGCTTCTCGCTGGCCAAGCGAACTGCTGGCTTTGCGGAGCGGGGCAGGGAGCGAGGGAACAAACCTCAGCGGAGATCCCGGTACGTGTTATCGAATCTTCAGCTTCCAGGCTGGAGCACACCGAGAAGGAAGTTTCCAGAACACACATCGTCGTACTATTGGTATCCGTTCTTGTCATGGGGGGGCTTTACCGAATCACTCCGCTACTGGGAGTGATTGGGACAGCCGCTTTCTTACCTCTTGTGATAAGAACCGTTGTTGGCTTTTTGCAAGGCAAGCCGGTTTCGCGTCAAACGCTACTCAAGGATTTTTCTGGTGGCTTGAAAGCTGTCGTTATCACGATTGGCGTCTTGGGCCTAGTTGTTGCTTGCGCGTTTATCGCTTTCTTGGTGGTTTGTGCTCAAATACTTAAGGGTGTGCACTGAGGGTTTTGGTTAATCGAATCGATGCAGCTTGGTACGAAAAAAACACTATTCACAGGAATTCACAAGTGGCTACGGAATCCACCAAGCTCGTCTGCCCGCAATGTTGGGGTGAGTTAACAGAGGGCCAAATTAAGTGTTGGCTGTGCGGTCAAGACTTGACCACGGAGTTGGGTGCGCCGGTGGTCACCACGGAGTCGGCGGCGTCAGCACCAGATAAGTTTTCATTCTCGCTGGGAACGACGATGCTGCTGCTAACCCTGGCGTCGGTGATATTCGGCATTGTGGCGATTAGCCCTGGTTTAGGCTTTTGGGTCTGCATACTGGCAGTGCCGGTGCTGGTGCGTACGATTCGCAATGTGCGCGAGAGCGAGGCGCGGGGGCAAAAGGTATCGCCAGCGCAAAAGGTGGGGCTGTTCGCGAGTTCCTTCGCGGCTGCCATGGTGATTGCGGTCCTGGTTTGCGCGGCGGCGTTTGCCACTTTCTGCGGTGTATGTCTTTTGCTGGTTTCCACAGACAGCAGGCATGGCGGTACGGAATATTTAATCTGGGGCCTCGGCATGTGTGCCTTTGGAGGGCTCTCTATCTTTGCTCTGATTCGTCACTTTAGGAAGAAACGGGCGGAGAAGGGTTAGGATATAACCGTAGAGCGCAGAGAAAGAATTCCGTATGAATCGTGAAGTACTGAAATCGATCGGAGTTTGGTTGCTGGCTGGATTCTCTGCTTATATTACTTTTTTAGCGACCTGTCACTCGGTCACAAGAATTGCGGTCGAAGTTGCCAAACCTGGCCCTGCGGATCATGCCGGAATCACAATCGGATACGGCTTGTTTCTTGGGTTTCCTCTTGGTGCAGTCGTTGCGTTGTTCGTAGCCAATAAAGTCCAAAAATTCTTTAGAAAGCCCAAGGACGAAGAATGAAATACCGCGACTATACGTACCTCGGCTCCACACAAAGTCTCTGTCCGGAGTGCTTGGAGTTGTTGCCGGCGAAGATTGTGGAGCGTGAGGGGCGCGTGTATTTCCGTAAACATTGCCGCGAGCATGGGCCACGGGAGGATTTTGTTTGTAGCGATGCGCGGTGGTTCGATCGGCACGATTATAGTTTGCCAGGTAAGGTGCCGGAGAAGTTTGGTGTAGAACCAACGCAGGGCTGCCCGTTCGATTGTGGGCTTTGCACGGAACACGAGCAGCACACGTGTCTGGGGTTGTTGGAGATCACCTCGGCCTGCAATCTCGATTGCCCCATGTGCTTTGCGGCCAGCGGCCCGGGCGGGAATCATTTGACTGTGGACGAATGTCGGCGGGCGATCGATCGGCTGGTGGAGGTCGAGGGACAGCCAGAGATTTTGCAACTCTCCGGCGGTGAACCGACGATCCATCCCAATTTTTTCGAAATCTTCGAGTACGCTTGCGCGCAGCCCATCGACATTGTGATGATCAATACCAATGGGATCCGGCTAGCGCACGACCAAGAATTCCTGGAACGAGTGGCGGCGCTCAAGCACCGCGCGGAAATCTATTTGCAGTTCGATGGGCTGAACGAAGATAGCTCGCTCGCACTCCGCGGCGAGTCGTTGCTGGAGATCAAACTGAAGGCGATCGAAAAGCTGGGCGAAGCGGGGCTGCGGACGACGCTGGTTTGCACACTGCAGGCTGGGGTGAATGAAGGTCAGATTGGGCCGATCGTCGATTTCGGCGTGCGTCGGCCTTGGGTGACGGGCGTTAGTTTCCAGCCGGCTACTTATGTGGGCCGATATGTGTTGCCCGCAGAATTGGAACGAAGGGTGACGTTTCCCGATGTGTTCCACCACCTAGTCGAGCAATCTCCTAGCTACTGGCAGGAATCAGATTTCTCACCGCTGCCTTGTGCGCATCCCAATGGTCATTCGCTGGCGTACGCGTATCGCAGCGGCGAGGATTTTCTGCCGCTGGCCCGGTTTGTCGATTTGGCCAACCATCTCGATCTGCTTGCGGGGCGGATTACTTTTAACCGGCAGCGGGCGAGTGTGTTGGTAAGCAAGTATCTTTCGCGGATCTCCTGCTGTGCGGATGGCAGTTGTGGTGGTGACGGGCAACTGGTGCAGATCGATGGTGTTAAGGATAATCCGAATGACCAAGAAGCCGCCTCTGGCGCATCCCGGGGAGGGGGACTTGGAGCAAGCTCGCCTTCCGCCCCTCCGGACGAGCGGTCGCTGGCCATTGGCGAAGACTTCTTCCGTCGGGCCATGGCCGAAGACTTGGACCCCGAGGATGTGTTCCGGGTGACCACCACCTCATTCATGGATGCCTACAACTTCGATGTTCGTCAGTTGATGAAGTCGTGCGTCCATCACGTGTTGCCGAGCGGGCATGTGATTCCGTTTTCTGCCTACAACGTGTTGTACCGCGAGGGGCACGTGCCTTTGCCTCCGTTGGTGGATGGGGCTAAGCAGCAGGCCGCGATTTCGATGAGTTAATTGCCATGCTTACTCCTTACTACACATTGATCATGATGCTGGCCGTTGGGGCGGGGGTGTATTTGAGCCGTGGCTCGCAGCAGACGCTGCCACTCTCTAAGAGCGAGAAACTGGGCGTGGGGCTCGGTGCCTTTTGTGGAGCGATGCTGGGAGCTAAGTTGCCTTTTGTGCTGGCCGACTGGGAAGGCATGCTCAGCGGCATGGCTTGGTTTTCCGACGGCAAAACGATTCTGTGTGGTTTGGTGGGCGGATACTTTGGCGTAGAAGTGGCCAAGTGGTCGCTGGGGATTCATGTGAAGACGGGCGACTCGTTCGCCGTGCCGGTAGCGGTCGCAGTAGGCATCGGCCGACTGGCCTGCTTCGTCGGTGGTTGCTGCTATGGCACGCCGACCCAATTGCCCTGGGGTATCGTTTTTCCGGCAATCGACTCGCAGCCCCGGCATCCAACGCAGCTCTACGAAACAGCGTTTCATTTGACTGCCGCGCTGGTGCTTGCCTGGCTGCGTTCGCGCGGTCAGTTTCGCGGCCAGCTAATTAAGCTCTACATCTTGGCCTATCTGTGCTACCGATTTCTGACGGAATTCATTCGCCCCGAGGTAGAGCTCTGGTTCGGGCTCACCGGCTACCAATGGGCGGCCTTAGCCCTAGCGCCGGTGTTTGTGTGGCTTTGGCAGAGGGACTCGCCTACTCAAACAGCGGCTGGTCCGAAGACTCTGGCTGAGAGTCCGCATTGAAATGAGGGCCACCGGGACGTTCCGGAGGTTCGGCTCCCAGGTGGTGATAGCCGGCAGTCGTGAGTTTGCGACCACGCGGCGTGCGGATCACAAGTTCTGCTCGCAAGAGGAAAGGCTCCACTTCGTCGGTCAGCGTGTCGGTCGCCGTATTAAGTGTATGGGCAACCGCTTCCACGCCCACGGGTCCGCCGTGGAATACGCGGAGGATGGTCTCCAGGTACTTACGGTCCTGGCCGTCGAGGCCGAGTTGGTCGACGCCCAGCATGCCGAGTGCTTCGTTGGCAACGGCCAAGGTGATCTCGCCATCGGCTCGACTGGTGGCATAGTCGCGGACCCACCGCAACCGATTGTTCGCCACCCGGGGCGTGCCGCGACTGCAATGAGCAATCTTGAGCGCTGCATCGTCGTCGATGGCTATCCGTAGTTTCTTGGCATTGCGGCGGACGATCTCAGTAAGTTCGTCGTGCGAATAGAATTCCAAATGCTCCCGGACTTGAAAGCGATCGCGTAAAGGGGCGGAGAGTAAACCGCTGCGGGTGGTGGCGCCGATCATGGTGAACGGCTGCAGCTTCATATTGATCGTTCGCGCGCTGACTCCTTCGCCAAGCGTAATGTCGATGCGAAAATCTTCCATTGCCGGGTACATAAATTCTTCGACGGCCTTGGGCAGACGATGAATCTCGTCGATAAATAGAACCGAACCGCCCTCGGCATTGCTGAGGTAGGGCAGCAAGTCTTTGGGAGCGGCCAACGCAGCCCCGCTGGCAATCTGCAACGGCACGTTGAGGGCTCGTGGAATGCAAGTGGCGAATGTTGTTTTGCCAAGACCCGGTGGCCCATCGAGCAGAACATGTCCCAGAGGTTCTTCGCGAATTTGGGCGGCGTCGACAGCGATCTTCAACCGTTCGTAAACTTCCCGTTGGCCAACCATCTCCTCCATGCGTTGCGGACGCAGCGCTTGATCCTCTTCCAAGCTCAGCGACGCGGCTTGCTCGGTAGCTGCCTTCGCCTGCACGTCGTCGGTGGAGAGTATGGGTTCGCGGGACATTTTTTTAGGCTGGAGGCTTTGAGGCTGTAGGCTTTGTGGGGTTCGGGGGGGCTGACTCTCCTCAAGGCCTCCCCGCCTCGAAGTCTCCAGCCTGAATCTGAACGGATGTACTCCAATGCCGCACACTATATCAGATTCTGCTGGAGGGCGGAAACCGAGAAATATCCCCCGGCGGATGTCTCTAGGCACGAAGCCTCAATCTGTTGGCCGGGCCTTGCTACACTACTGCTATTCCGCAAAGCAAAACGATCTCAGGCAGTTGCTGCTATGAATTGGAAACGAAAGCTCGAGACAAAATCCCGCCAACCGGCATTCCTCTGGCGGATGGTGTTGATCATTATCGGCCTCGGGGTTGTGATCGGCTATGTCGTCCAGGGTTCGCCGGTGGAGCGAGGGTCGGAGATGGCGAAAGTTGAGGACACAGCCAACCCCTGGGACGCACTCGATGAAATGGCATCAGCCGGGCAATGGCAGGAGCTGTGGTGGAAGATTCCGTCCAGATTGTGGGAAACAGTCGGCAAGACAGGCCCCCTGGCACTTGCGGCGATCACCGGCTGTTGCTGGTTGGCGTTTCTTTGGCAAGTGATGCGACCGCAGAGTTGGCTCGGCTCTCGGACATGGCTTGCACTGGCCGGCGTAGCGCTAGGCGTATTGAGTGTCTGGCCCACGTTCTTTTTTATTTACTGGCAAGAGTTTCGATGGGGTTTGAAAGACAGCTCGTCGTTGGTCGGTGGGCTGCGGCACTACATCGCTGGAGTTGGCTTGCGCGAAGAGTTAGCGAAGCTCCTCTGTTTGCTTCCTCTCATGCCTCTTCTTGTGCGAATGCGTTGCGAGATTGTTGCGTTAATTGTCTCAGCGTGCGTTGGCTTGGGTTTTGCACTGGAGGAAAACAGCATCAACTTTTCGAGATCAGCCGGTTCCGATGCGCTGGGTCGCTTCTTGACGGCTAACCCCATGCATATGTCATTGACAGGGCTAGTCGGGTTGGCCTGTTATCGGGGCCTGCGTAACCCCAGTGGTTGGGGGCCCCATGCACTGGCCACGTTCGGACTGGCGGTAATCGCCCACGGGCTGTACGACGCCTTTATCGCAGTGCCGGCGCTGGCAGAATATTCCATCTGTACCACGATCATCTTTGCCTTGGTCGTGTATCAGTTTTTTCGTGAACTACGCGACCTGCGCGGGACCGGCAAGGATGTCGTGAGCCTTTCTGCGACATTCCTGTTTGGCGTCTCGGTGCTCACCGCGGCTACGTTCGTTTATCTCAGTAGCCAACTAGGCTGGAGCCCTGCACTGGATAAGCTAGTTCCCGAAGCAATCGGCTTGGTGGTCATGGTTTATCTGTTCTTGCGCGAGATGCCCGAGACGATGGTAACGGTTTAATGCATTCCGGATGACACAGAGCCGCTAAGACACTCGCTTCAAGAAGTCTGCGATTTGGTTGAGCGCCTCTTCGGTGAGGGCTTCGTTGTGAGTGCCATCGAGAACTTCGATAAACTGTTTCTCATCCGTCGGTGCGGCATCGAAAAGAGGTTTGGCCATATGCAGCGGCACGATCCCATCGGCCGTGCCGTGGATTTGCAGCAAAGGCCCCGTGTATTTTTTGATGCGATCTTCAGACTCGAATCTGTTCTTCATCAGCCATCGCACCGGCAACCAGGGATAGTGGGAAGCTCCGACGTCGACCATGTTGGCAAATGAACTGTGGATGATGAGCCCTTGCGCACCTTGCTTCTCGGCCACAGCCACCATCACGCCGCCGCCCAGGGAGCGCCCGAAGAGCACAATTTCTTCAGTGCCGATTCCTTCTTCTTCGGCGAGCCAGTCCTGCGCGGCTATGCCATCGAGAATCAGCCCCGACTCGTGAGGTTGGCCTTTGCTTAATCCGTAGCCCCGGTAATCGAACACAAACATCGACGCTTGCAGATGGTCGCGTAAGAACGCCATGTACTCAGCGTTGCGGCCGGCATCTTCGCCGTTGCCCGTGGCATAGAGGATGGCGCGCTGCGGACTAGGGTGAGCGAAGTACCAGCCGTGGAGGTTTGTACCATCTTTGGCAGTAAACCAAGCTTCCTCGCCACCCAGGGCCTCAATCTCCGCAGATTCGTTGCGCGCCGGTGGAGGATGGTAGACCAGGAATCTTTCCAGAAACATCATGAGCAAACAGATTAGTAGATAGGTAACCGCCAGTGCCTTCAGCAGCCGCAATGCCCCTGATTTGTTTCGAGTGCGGCTGATGTTTTCCGCTGGCTCGTCGTCGTACATTTTGACCTTACTCCTAGGGGACCAGTGACGACAGGTTGATGGAGCGCGTGTCTGAAACTTGTTACATCCTAGTCGAAGTTGGGCTACGGGGAATTCCGTCGAGTTACTTTGAGACGTTTGGTCAAGCTTTACCGATACCGGGCTGACTTAGTTTTTCAGGGTATTCCCGACTTCTCGGCTGGCTTTGTCTTGACCCCACATACCTCAGCAAACTAAGCTCAATACTATGCAAGTCGTGCGAGTCGTTCTACGAAATCGATCGCAGCATTCCCAAGACAAACATGCTATTCAAAAGACTCTAATCCTAAGGCAATTCTATGAAGTCGCTTATCTCTGGAATCATTGGAGCCGCAGCGGCGGCAGTTGCGTGGATGGCTCTTGAGCACCAGATGCAAGTAAGTTGGCCCTACATGGCCTTATTGGTCGGGCTGGTTACAGGAATTGCTGTTCGCTCTGGCGCTAGTGCTGGCTCGGGCGAAAGCCTTGGCCGAGGTGCGTTGGCAGCGATTTTGGCTTTGGGCGCTTGCGTGGGTGCCCAGTTCGGCTACGTCGAATACATGAAGAGTGTCAACGAAGGCGCAGAGCAACCCCAGCGGGTTGCAGCTGCGAATGATGCCGATTCTGATGCTGACGAAGCTGAAGCTGACGCTGACACAGACGATGCCGATGCCGATGCTGACGACGCGAGTTCCGAGGAAGCAGATGCTGATACCGACGACTCGGATGCCGATGCAGCCGACGCTGACGCAGATGCTGACGCAGACGATGCTGACACAGCAACTGAGCCTGCTGAATCGCCAGAGTCCGTCAAGGCTTCGGTGAGCGATCGCGGACCTTCCGATCTGGATGATCAAGCCGATGTGATAAAGATCGAGAAGCCTTCGATCGAAAATAGCATGTCCGAATGGGATATGCTGTGGCTGTGCGGATCGGCATTGCTCGCTTACGTCTTAGGTAAAGGTGGCAGCGGCCAACCGGCCCAGGTAGCGGGAGATCAGTCGGCAGGTTCCGAGCCAGAGAGCACCGAGCAAAGCTAGCGTTAGCCAGTTGCCGTCACGATCGGTCGCCTAGGACTGTCGCTGTTGGTACACGGCTTGCAATAGCGCCTCGACGTCTTTGTACTTCTTTTTCTGCGCTAGCGCGTCTTCCACAAGACGATGTGCATCGCCCTCGCTATGGCCCAACGCGCGAAGCACTTCGTAGGCTTCGCTGATGACATCGCGTTCTACACTTGCATGCTGGGGAGCATCGCGGGCAACCAGAAGCGCAAACTTGGGCACCTTGCGACGCAGCTTGGCGATTATTCGCTCGGACGTTGCCGGGCCGATGCCGGGTAAACCGCTGAGGGCTTTGGCATCCTGATCCTCAATGGCTTGGGCCACCTCTTGCACAGGGCGAATCATGGCCCGAAGTGCTTTGCGAACTCCCACGCCATCGACTTGGCAGAACAGCTCGAAGAATTCGCGTTCTATAGAGCTTAAGAACCCGATCAGTCGGGGCGTGAGTCGGCCCTGCATGGGGTTGCCTTCCAGATACTCGATCGTATGGAGGCTGATTTCGGAGCCGATTTTTTCCTGCAAATGGCGCCGTGTGAATTCCGGGATAAAGACTTCGTATTCGAAGGCACCCACCGCCAAGGTCAATGTATCGCCAGAAAGCGAAAGCGGAGTGCCGGTGATCTTCGTGATCATGGTGAGGTTGGAGGTTAGAGTCTGTAGGCTGAAGGTCAGGAGCTAGAGTTAGCCGCGTTGCCACGCAACGCAAGGCGGCTACCTCTGCAGGGCGGCCGTTAAGCTAACACAATGATGGCAGAACGCGATAGCCAGGGCGTCGGCAACGTCCGCAGGTTCCGGAATGTTTGACAACCCGAGCTCGCGGGCGATGGCCTGCTGCATTTGGGTTTTTGGAGCACGCCCGTTGCCGGTCAGTGTTTTTTTCACCTGGGTGGCGGCGTAGTCGTTAACCTTGATGCCCGCGCTGGCCGCGGCCAGGCAAATCACTCCCCGCGCGTGTCCCATGAGGATGGCGGTCGTGGGTCGATCGTAGTGCGAATACAATTTCTCGAGGGCCATCACATCGGGATGTAGCGCGGCGATGACATCGGTGACCCCGTCATGAATTTCCTGCACGCGTTCAGCGAGCGAGCCTTTCGATTTGCTGCGGACCACTCCCGCCTCGATTAACTGCGGCTCGCGCTGAGTAATCTCCAGCACACCATAGCCAGTGGTGTTCAGCCCAGGATCGATGCCAAGAATTCTCATGCGATTGCAACTAAGGGATATTTCCAATCGTGTCGAAGCGAGGATGCTAAGTCTTTTTGAGCGACTAAGCCTTGCTCCACTCGGTACCACCGGGACGGTCTTCTAACGTGACGCCGATCTCGCCGAGCCGATCGCGAATGGTATCGGAAGTGGCGAAATCTTTCTTGCCGCGTGCCGACTGTCGAAGTTCGATCAACAACTGCATCAAGCCCTCAACGGAGTCTGCACCGCCACCGGTCCACTCAGTACCCCCGGCACGATCCTCAAGGACAATCCCTAATGGATCGATCCCATCGCGGATAGCATCGGCAGTGTCGAAATCTTTATTCTCTCTGGCGGTGGCCCTCAGATCGATCAGGAGCTGCATGATTTGCCCCAATAGCTCGTCGCCGGCACCGCCGCCTGCGGAAGCCGGTTCGCTCAGGAAAAGCCCCAGCGTCGCCGAAAGCTCTTTGAGTGTGGTCATCATCAGTTCTAGTGTCGCCTCAGCAGCAACGTCCCCGGCACCTTCTTCTTCTAGTTTCGCATCGTCGCAATAGCGGTTGATGATTTTCGTGAGTTCGAACAATTCTCCGATGGCCCCGCCGGTGTTGAAATCGTCGTCCATTGCCGCCAGAAATCGCTTGCGACATTCGCTTGCCTTGTCGAGCGCTGGGTCTTTGCCGACCTTGAGTAACGATGAACCGCGAGACGTAGCCGCGGTGAGCGCGTAGAAGTTGGTCTTGGTAATGCGTTCGAAGCGTTTGAAGAGCCGGTAGAAACTTTCGAGTCCAACACCGGCTTCTTCAATTGCGGGTTCGCTGAATAGTACGGTACTGCGATAATGGGTGCGCAAAAGGAAAAATCGAATTCGCTCGCCACCTTGCCTGGCAATCAGTTCGGCGAGACCTCCCGCCCCTTTGGAGCGGCTCATTTTTCCGCCGGCCTCCTCGTCGGAGCCGGCGCGTTCCGCTTTGCCGCCAATCTTTCCGGCCGAGGGGTCGCTACGCAGCAAGCCATTGTGGGCCCAGTAGGTAACCATCGGGCGATCGTGGCAGCATTCGCTTTGGGCAATTTCGTTTTCGTGATGAGGAAAAACCAGGTCGAGCCCGCCGCCGTGAATGTCGAACGTTTCGCCCAATAGCTTACGGCTCATAGCCGAGCATTCGATATGCCAGCCGGGTCGACCACTGCCCCAAGGACTATCCCAGGCGGGCTCGCCTTCTTTGGCGGTTTTCCAAAGAGCAAAGTCCGCCAATCCTCGCTTGCGCGACGCAGTGCCGCCGCCCTCGCCTTGCATCGCATCGACACTACGATTGCTAAGCTTGCCGTAACTGTTGTCTTTCGACACTTCAAAGTAGACGTCGCCCTCCGACGCGTAGGCAAAACCTTTGTCGACTAGAGATTCAATCAGGCCGATGATTTCATCCATGCAGTCGGTAGCTCGTGGAAAGTGATCGATTTGATCCACGCCTAAGGCTGCGAGATTCTCGTTGTAGTCGGCGATATTCTCCTCCGCGACGTCCATCATCGATATGCCGCGTTCGTTGGCTTTCTTGATGAGCTTGTCATCGACATCGGTGATGTTCACAACCCAGGACACGTCATAGCCGCAGTACGTAAGATAGCGTTTGATGCAGTCGAAGATCACGGGGCCCACCATGTGGCCGATGTGCGCCTTGTCGTAGACGGTGGGTCCGCAGAGATAGATCCCGACTTTGTCCGCTTCGACGGTGCGGAACGGCTCTTTGTTCTTCGTCAAGGAGTTGTAGATCTGCAAACTCGGATGAGGATCGGAGAGGGTCATCGGTTCTTGCTTCGTTTGGGTAGTAGTCATCGCGGTATTGTATTGCTTGGGGATAAAAGGGTGAGTCACCCGAGGCTAGCGCCTACGGCTCAGTAAGGCAACACACCTTGCCTGGATACTTTCACATCGTCCCACGGGCCCGACGCCTTCGCCCGTCTTAGCTTTTAGATTTACCTGGTCGGTGTCGAGATTCATGATTTCAGCCAGTTGTTTACGAATTGTTTGCTTGTGCGGAGCAATCTTCGGTCGCTGGGCAGACAAAACGCAATCGAGGTTCACGATTTCGTAGCCTGCCTTCATGACCGAACTTTGTGCCTGCTGGAGCATCTCGGCTGAATCGCGGTCCTTATTCGCTGGATCGTTGTCTGGGAACAACTCGCCGATGTCCCCCAAGCCGGCCGCGCCCAAGAGGGCATCGGTGATGGCATGAAGCAACACGTCGGCATCGCTGTGGCCTACGGCATGTTGATCGTGAGGAATGTCGACTCCGCCGATTCGCAAGGGTCCTCCCTCGGCTAGCCGATGCGTATCTTCGCCCAGTCCGATTCTGTGGGGATTGCTACTCAAGTTGGTTTACTGGTTCTGGTGCTGAACCGCCGAGCGATTACGCCAAGCCCGACGCGGTCTTTGCATGCTTCCTAGCTTGCGCGAATTATACTGCGGCTCGAGAACCCTCACAACGCGAGTCTGAGGTATGGGGTAGGGCAATCCTACGCCGATTGGACTGGTGTGGCGGACATGTCGATCCACAGGTGGCAGTCGGTCTTTGGGATTTCGCTGAGGCGAACATCGAGACGGGTGCCGTGGGCCAAAGATTGCACGACTTTCAGCCGCGCGGAACTGCTCGGCAGCGGATCGGCTTCGATCTCGGGCAGGTAGGGGAGGGGAGGGCAAAAGCCCACGTGCAAGACTGCGGTCCGTTGGCCGGGATGAAAATCGGCACGGAGCGTCCCATAAATCAGTTCTTCACCATCATCGCCACGCACACGATAGAGCTGCTGGACTATTTCTTGATTGTCTTCCAGCTCCTCGACGCCGCTTCTTGCTTCCAGTGGCAACGTCGTGGGTGCGTCGATCATTTCCTCGGCAGAATCAATTTCCATGTCGCTACCCGGTTTGCCGGCATCGAAATAGGATTGACGCCAGAATTGATCCGCAACGAGCATTGGCAGCCAAATTAGCCAGTCGCTGTTGTGATAGGCGGGAAAGCAACAACCTACCGCCAATAGCAACAAGCCAACCGACGTGCCCCAACCGACGAAGTAATCGGTCCAATTGTTTCCACATTCCATGGTAAGTCGGAGCGGTCGGACCCTTCGCCAGGCGATTCTCGAGAAGGTAGCAATCGCAGTCGCGACAACCGCGGTGAGCAGCATCGTCTGAGGCGGCAACTCATTTACGAACGAACCCCACATCCGGCGCACCGCGAAGAGCACGCCGATAGCAATCAACAATCCCGTCAGAGCAAGCACGACAATCTGCGTGGCACTTCGCGATCGCTGCGGCCACGGATCTTGCTCGACGGAGTCGAATTGGCTGATTTGTGGAGAGGAAAGCTGCGAGCTTGCCGACATAGCAACACTTAATCCGTTAGAGTGTCCGCTTGTTACGTTGAAATCGATCTAACAATAATAGTCCTGAGCCGACGGCGCTAGCCGCGGGTTATATCAGTATCGACGTTCAATCCGGGTAGACCCGCGGCTAGCACCGCCGGCTTCTACAGCCTCAGGATACCGTACGGGCTGGAGTTCAGCCTAGCGCAGTCTAGTTGGCCGCTAGCAATTCGATTCTCAAGTGGCGGCTGCCGATTGCTCGGCTGCGGCTGTGAGCTTTTCGACCTGGTCGGTCTTTTCCCAGGTGAATTCCGGCTCGCTGCGACCGAAATGCCCCCCGGAGGCTGTCTTGCGGAAAATCGGTCGGCGGAGATCCAGGTGATCGATAATTCCTGCGGGCGACAGCGGGAATACCTCGCGGACGACGTCGCAAAGCACTGCGTCGTCCACTTTGCCAGTGCCCTCGGTATCGATGCGGATACTCACAGGCTCGGAAACACCGATGGCGTAGGCCAACTGCACTTCGCACCGCTCAGCCAAGCCGGCGGCGACAATGTTCTTGGCCACGTAGCGGGCCATGTAGGCGGCACTGCGGTCGACCTTGGTGGGATCCTTGCCACTGAAGGCTCCGCCCCCGTGACGACCCCAACCTCCGTAGGTGTCAACGATAATCTTTCGCCCGGTCAGGCCACAGTCGCCGTGAGGACCACCCACCACAAACCTTCCGGTGGGATTGATGTGGTAGGTGATGTCGTCGCTGACCAAGTCGGCAGGAAGCTCCGGTTTGATAATTTCTTCGATAATGTACTTTTGAATTTCTTCATTGGTGACATCGGGGGCATGCTGCGTGGACACGACTACCGTGTCGATACGCAAAGCCGTGTTGCCATCGTATTCGACCGTGACCTGACTTTTGCTATCGGGACGCAGCCAATCGACATCGCCATTCCTGCGAGCGTCGGTCAGCCGATTAAGAATTCGATGCGACAGAGCAATGGGTAGTGGCATCAACTCCTCGGTATCGTTGCAGGCGTAGCCAAACATCAGGCCTTGGTCGCCGGCACCGATGTCTTTGCCTTTGCTCTCGTCGTCGTCGACACCCATGGCGATGTCGGCACTCTGTTCGTCGATGGCGACCATCACGGCACAGTGATCGGCACTAATGCCCATCGAAGCCTCGGTGTAACCGACATCGTGAATTACTTCGCGGACAATCTTCTGCATGTCGACGGTGGCTTCGGTGGTGATCTCACCGGCAATGACCACGACACCGGTGGTGACCATTGTTTCGCAGGCCACGCGGCTATGGGGGTCTTGGGCAAAAAGTGCGTCGAGCACGCCGTCGGAGATTTGGTCGGCCAGCTTGTCGGGATGGCCCATACTTACGGCTTCGCTAGTAAAAAGATATTTTCCGGATGCCACGTCTGATTTCTCCTTGCGGGTGTCAGTCCTTGAGGGCGTTATCGCGGCCCTCAAGCCATTGCCTGACCCATATAAATGGTCTGCGATCGTTGGAAACTAAATCTGTGCGAGTTCTGTGGACGGCAAATCACGCCACACGAACTTAGCAGTATAGTCGACGACAGCCGCTGGGTTCAACTACTTGGGAACGGCAGATTTCCTGCCGAGTCCGATGTGAGCCGACGGCGCTAGCCGCGGCTAGCGTCGTCGGCTGGCCCCTAGGAAATTACCTTCAACAAGCGATAATAGTCCCTTACGAATCGAATGGCTCCTTGGACTTCAGTTCTGAGTGATATCGACATGGCACGCTGGCCCCGACATGTGTGGACTTCGTTGTTTACCTACGGAGTTGTCTTCGTAGCCTTTCCGCTCCTTTGCCTCTTGGCGTACGCCTGGGTGCGAAACTGGATTTTTTGACGATGACAGATTTCCCCACTAAGTCTGAACTGCTGGCCACCCTAGAGCCCACCGGGCAGCAACATCTGCTGCACTATTGGGACGAATTGAGCGACCTCCAACGAGCAACGCTAGGGGGGCAAATTCAAGGCGTAGATTTTCAGCTCATTCAGTCTCTATTCCATGGTGAAGTGGATCAGCCCGATTGGCACGAACTCTCGCGGCGTGCCGAGCCACCGCCTGCCGTGCGACTAGCCGAAAGAGAATCGGGCCAAGCCGGTAGTTTGGGAATTTCTTCTGCCGAAGCCCAACGCCGTGGCATCGAGGCGCTGGAGGCGGGAGAAGTTGGCGTTATCCTCACGGCTGGAGGGCAGGGGAGTCGGCTCGGATTTGATCTGCCGAAGAGTCTCTACCCCATTGGGCCGGTCTCTGAGGCGAGTCTCTTGCAAATACATGTCGAGAAAGTTCGCGCGTTAGCGCGTCGGCACAAAGTTTCTATTCCGCTGTACCTGATGACGAGCCCCGCCACGCACGAAGATACTGTCAAGTTTGTGCTAGAAAACGACCGCTTCGGCCTCGCCGCGGACGAACTCACAGTTTTCTGCCAGGGAACCATGCCGGCGGTGGACATCGACTCGGGCAAGCTATTATTGGCGGAGAAGGACAGTTTATTTCTCAGCCCCAACGGCCACGGTGGAACCGTCACAGCGCTTCATGACACCGGGGCACTCGACGACATGAAGTCGCGCGGCGTGAACACGTTGTTCTACTTTCAAGTCGATAACCCGCTGGCCCCCGTCTGTGATGCCCAATTCCTCGGCTACCACTTGCTAGCCGAGTCGGAGCTAACGTCGCTTGCGATTGCCAAAGAAACGCCGGGTGAAAAAGTGGGCAACTTTGCCATGATCGATGGCCGGCTGCATGTGATCGAATACAGCGATTTGCCCGATGACGTCGCCGAGAAGAGAGATGACCAGGGGGAATTGCAATTCTGGGCCGGCAGCATTGCCATCCATGTCTTCGATCGCAACTTGTTTGAACGGGCCCAATCGATCTCCAGTACGCTCCCGTATCACATCGCTAAGAAAAAGGTCGCGCATCTTCCGCCCGGTGGCGACCGAGTCGAGCCTTCCGCGCCCAATGCCCTGAAGTTCGAGCGATTCATCTTTGATCTGCTGCCCGAGGCTAAGAACCCGATTGTCGTCGAGTTTGCCGAGGAGGAGTGTTTTGCCCCGCTAAAGAATGCGCCAGGGGCGCCGAAGGATACCGAGGAGTATGTGCAACAGATGATGTGTGCCCAGCATCGCCGCTGGCTTGAGGCTGCCGGTGCCAGCGTGGCTGATGGAGCCGAGGTCGAAATCAGTCCACTTTACGCACTCGATGCGGCGGGGGTCGCCGAGCGGGTCGAGGCAGGACAGTCGTTTGATGCTTCGCAGTATCTCAGCGATTAGGCGGGTAGTAGCTTTCAGCAGTCAGCGGTCAGCGAAAGCATCGAGGAAAAATAACTTCCGTATTTATTCTTCCCCTCACCTAGCCTCTCCCCACAGGGGCGAGGGACCCAAGGAGAAGTTATTTTTCCTCGATGCCTGAGAGGTGCCTAAGAGGTGCCTACACGCTTTGCATTCAAAGGCTGACCGCTGAAAGCTGACCGCTGACCGCCAAACAAGGAAGCGTCTGATCATGAGCCATTTCGAAGTCGAACAAAAGTATCGGGTCGACAATCTACAGCGAACCATCGATGCTCTGACCAAGATGGATCTGCAGATCAGCGACGCGGTTGAGCAGGTCGATTGTTATTATCGTCATCCGACGCGCGATTTTTCTGAAACCGATGAGGCGTTTCGTCTCCGTTCCGTGGGGACGTGGAATTGCATCACCTATAAGGGGCCCAAAATCGACGCGGAGACGAAGACCCGCTGCGAGGAAGAAGTTGCTTTGGCCCCCGGGGAACAGGCTCGGCAATCGTGCCACGCGATCTTCCAGCACTTAGGGTTCACGCCCGTCTCGACCGTTACGAAGCAGCGCCGCACCGCCCGATTGTCGCGGGACGAGCTGGAGATTGAGTTTGCGCTGGACCAGATCGAGGGATTGGGCGAGTTTGTTGAAATCGAGATCGGTGTGGAAGCCTCGGGGCCAAACGATCCGCTGCTGCAGAAGGCACGCTCCACACTTTCGGCCCTGGCAGATCAATTGGCATTGGCGGAGATCGAACGGCGCAGCTATCTCGAGTTGTTGCTCGAAATTCGCTAGTCACCACGAGTTCGTAGGTGACCACTGAGCTAACTCATAAGACGAATCTTCTTTTGGTGTGCGGATTTATTCCTAGATCGGAGAAGCTTGGGGACGCGCACGCCGCGGCTCGTTAGTTCATCCCACCCAAGGCGACTGCTATTCCGAGGCCGACGGCGATCATCAATAAGATCGGTAAGACAACCACCAGGCCCGCCAGTAGAATGTTTCCCAGGCCTTTCCAAGCGGATTGAAATCCCTGGACTTCGGCCACCGTATTGCTGGTCAGCACAACCGACCAGATGCCCAGAATGATTTGTTGCAAACCCAAGCAGATCACAATGGCTGCTCGAAAAGTATCGCCTTCGAGGAATTCGGCTGAGCTGGTGAAGGCGTCTCTCCCTAAGATTGCAATGATAGGGATCCATAGCAATAGGGACGCTGCGTTGGGGATCGAGCCCCAAACGAGAGCTGGTTTTATCTGCGCATAACCTGCGACTCCTCCGAGCCAATTGCCGACGATACGGATCAAGTGGCTGAACAGCCACACGTAGACGAAGCCGGCAATCGGGCCGACGACAACGGCAAGAAGCAGAATGACGCTAACAGGCACGCTGTCCCCGGCATTTTCGTTCGCAGCATTTTCCAGGAAATCAGCAATGCCAATCAGGCAGATGAGGGGAAGTATGTAGAGGGTCGGATCAGTGTTGAGAATCTGGCGGATGGTTAGTCTGGGGCTGGTCCAAATGGAGACCCACGGTTTGAACTCAGCCAATGGACCGTTTCCTTCGACGGCAGCGGGATGATCTTTGCCCGGCTCGAAATATTGCGTTTCCGCCAAGTTTTCGTTGTTCATGGGAATTCACCCTCAGTTGGGGTGCCTCGTGAAAGGGTTGCCGTGCGACGCCGTCTGCTTATTTTTGTTCTCTCATTGTAGTGCTTCGCAGTCGCGGGAGTGATCTTGGGAATTCGGGCGGAACTTTTCCGGAAATTGCATTGAAATCATGCCATTTTGTTAGAAGCGACGACACCACGGCTCGCTACCACGTTTGACAGCGAAGCATAAGAATCGCTGCTAGCCGGACCGCCACGCGGTCCGCCGTGGTGGACGACCCGCCGTAGTCCGGAGGCAAGTGTGCCTCCGGCTAGGGAGTGATCTAGCAGCTACAAAGAGGAGCGATCTAGCAGCTATAACGATCTCCACGCGGAAACTCATCGTCTAATTCGCACAATTCGTGGTCTGCAATTAAGGTCAGTCCAACTGAACTTTCGCTGTTTCCACCAATTTGCCATACTTCGCGCGAATCGAGTCTTCCAGTCCGAGGCGAACGAATGAAGGTCTTTTTCTCAGTTGGTGAACCAAGCGGCGATTTGCACGGGGCGAATCTAATTCGTGCGCTGCGCCAGCGGCACGACCACTGGGATTTCGTCGGGTATGGCGGACCACGGATGGCCGCGGCTGGCTGTTCGTTGAATGCCGACCTTACGCAATTGGCGGTGATGTGGGTGGCTCAGGTGGTGACCAACTATCACAAGTTCCGTCGTTTGCTACGTGAGGCAGATGCGTACTTCGAGAACGAACGGCCCGACCTGGTAGTGCTGATCGACTACCCAGGTTTCAATTGGCATATCGCCCGCAAAGCGAAGGCTCATGGCATTCCGGTTGTGTATTACGGTACTCCTCAACTGTGGGCTTGGGCCAGTTGGCGTGTGAAGAAGATGCGGCGTGACGTCGACCACGTACTGTGCAAATTGCCATTTGAAGAAACCTGGTTTCGTGAGCGTGGCTGCCATGCCACTTTCGTGGGGCATCCGTATTTCGATGAACTCGAATCTCGGGTGCTAGACAATAATTTTGTCGAAGATCAGAAGTCGGAGTCCGACCCATTAGTGGCGATCTTGCCCGGCTCTCGCACGCAGGAGATCAAAGGCAATCTGCCCGCGTTCTTAAAGGCAGCAAAGATGGTTCGCCAGCAGGTGCCCAGCGTCCGCTTTGCTGTCGCCGTCTATAAGCAGTCGCAACGCGAGATGGTTGCCCAACTCGTTGCCGAGAATAATTTGCCGGCGGAGATCCACGTCGGGCGGACGGCGGAACTTATTCATGCCGCGCGCTGCACGATGGCTTGCTCTGGCTCGGTTTCGTTAGAGCTCCTCTACCACTGCAAACCGTCGGTCATTCAGTACCAAATCACGCGGCTAGGCTATTTTGTACAGAGTATTTTTCGCAAGGTTCGTTACATCACCTTGGTGAATTTGCTGACGGCCCCCGACCCGTTTGCGGAGAGCGAGGCAGGTATTTACTCGCCCAGCGACCCCCGCGACGAACATGTCTTGATGCCGGAGTATCTTACTTGCAAAGATCGATCCGCTGACGTGGCCGATCACGTGATTGACTGGCTCACAGATTCCGCTGCCTACCAGAGGAATGTAGATCAACTTACGCAGCTAAAATCCAAGATCGCCCATGGAGGCGCCTCTCAGCGGGCCGCTGAGTACATCTCCAATCTGGCCAACGGACCAGGCACTGCTACACTACGACAGTCGGCGTGAGGTTCAAGACAGGTCAACTTTTTTTTCGTGATTGTCCGTAGCTGGATTCGCAAGAATTCAGCCAGTTGGCATTCTGAATTCTTGCGAATCCAGCTACATCAAATAGGGTACACCCTCGACCGTGGCACACGCATTTCAAACACGTTCTGGAAAGGACATCTGTGTTCCTCAATGAACCGCCTCCCACGCAGGGAGACATCCACTTTCGGCTAGGCGATACGCCGGTCAGGATTCACCCTTACTTTTGGATCATGACGGTTCTGCTTGGCCTGAACGGAAAAACTCCGCCCGCGGCCTTGTTGGCTTGGGTTGTGGCGGTTGTGGTTTCGATCTTAGTTCACGAGTTCGGCCACGCAGTTTGGCAACGTCGCTACGGCGGGCATCCGCGGATCACACTGTACGGTATGGGAGGCATGGCCGCGTGCGACGATTGCGATCGTTCGCCGCGGGCGCAAATTGAGATATCGCTGGCAGGCCCTGTTGCTGGATTTTTGTTGGCTGTGTTGGTGATTGCGTGTGTCAGAACCGTGGGTCATCAGATTGGCGTTCAGACGTCCGAGAAGATCGACTTTGCGTCGCTTGGGGTCGAAAGCGTAATCCCTCTGCGAATGTTAGGGCTGACATTCTATTGGGAGCCATTTGCGGCGGATATCGTCAACTTCTTACTGGGAGGCCTGATCCAGATCAACATCCTGTGGGGGCTCGTGAATTTGCTGCCCATCTATCCACTGGATGGGGGACGAATCTCGCGCGAAGTTTGCCAACTGTCCCATCCGCAGCGGGGCATCCTGCTTTCGCTGAAAATCTCCATGATTTGTGCCGCGGCAATGGTTCTAGTAGGCCTGTCGTGGGGTTCGATTTTTGTTGCTGTGTTCTTCGGCTACCTTTCGTACTCGAGTTATCGCACGCTGCAGGCCTACCAAGCGTCGATTTGGTAGAACAATCGCAACAACGGATAACACTTGTTGAGTGCGCCGAAAAATATGCGTGGCTTACCTAGTTTAAACTCGTGGCACAATATCTAGGTAAAGATTGCGTTATTACGGACTTCTTCACAACATATATGGTCTGCAATAAGTAGCGCGAGTGATGCATCGAAACTTGGTTTTTCTTGGTGCGAGTAACTTGTCGCGAGGTTTTCCGCGTCTCGTTTCCTTGGCGAAGAGTTCTTTTGATGAAGAACTCACGATCTACGCTGCAAAAGGCGCCGGACGTTCGTTCGGACTCAATTCGGGAAGTTTTGGAAAAAAATTTCCAGGAATTTTTTCCTGTGGATTATGGGACGCGCTTCGAGAAGCAAAACCTGCGCCAACTTCCGCTTTGATAACCGATATTGGCAACGATTTGGGTTATGAAGTGCCCGTTGATCAAGTTTTGGAGTGGGTAACGCGGTGTGTTGATGCTCTGCTTGAGATCAATGCCGACATCGTGATTTCCGACTTGCCACTCGAACCACTTCGAGCACTCGATGAGCGCCGATTCCGAATGTTTCGACGGGTGCTGTTCCCTTATTGTCGTCTTGAAAAGGCCGAACTTGTGACGCGCGCCGAGCAGGTTAGCCGAAGTTTGAAACAACTCGCTGATGCGCGCCACACCCCTATTTTTTCAGTCTCTTCCCAATGGTATGGGCTCGATCCCATTCACCCTCGACGACAGTGTTTAGATCATTACTGGGTCGGCTTGCTCAACGAACTCCGCGATTTCAATGTGCTTGAACAGAGGGAAAGATTTTCTTGGCTGCAGAGTACGTATTTACGACTCCTCGAACCGGCAAGTTCGACGTTCTTTGGGGTGCAACGGCGCTCGAAGCAGCCGGTTGGTTGGTTGAATGATCGCACGAAGATTTTTTTGTATTAATTTCTTGCTTTGCATCAAAGAAATGGGTCGCGCGTATTGTTTGGATTGACTTTGCGTGTCTCGATTGAAGAAAAAATTCATCTGGCGCGAAAAAAAATCGCCAAAATGTGTTGCACTATCGTTGTGAATTCGTACAAATACGGCCAGAGGTTCACGATATAGGAAGAAGTGTTCCGATACTAATTCCGACACGAACTTCTTAACGTGACGATCAAGTCTTGCTTGTGATTCTCTTTCGAGAGACTTGATAGGAGAAAAAAACACGAGATGGATTTTGATTTCTTTATGCAATGAAATGTCGTGCTGTTTTTGGAAGAGCGGCATGTTTTCTCAGAAGTGATTCTCTTCCCAGGTGTAGCGGATCACTGCTAACTCTCTATGGAGGATGTTTAAGTGGCTAAAAAGAAACGAAAGGCTGCCAAGAAAAAGACAGCCAAGAAAAAGTCGGCTAAAAGAAAAGCCGTAAAGAAAAAGAAGAAGAAGAAGGCAGCCAAGAAGAAGACAACTAAGCGTAAGAAGAAGAAAGCAGCCAAGAAGAAGAAGGCTACTAAGAAGAAGAAAAAGAAGAAGGCAGCCAAGAAAAAGACCGCTAAGAAAAAGAAGAAGCGTAAGGCAGCCAAGAAGAAGACCACTAAGAAAAAGAAGAAGAAGAAGGCTACTCGTCGTAAGAAGAAGAAGTAGATCCTTCGATTCTTCTTGTAGGTCGTCCTTTTGGGTGACCCAAGCAGAAAACACGGTCAGTCGCCTTGCGCGGCTGGCCGTTTTTTTTGTTGGACAATGCTAGCTGCCGAGCTTCTCGAAAAAAGCCCTCTCTTCGAGCGTGCGGTGAAAGGGCTATCGACAAGTTTCCCACCGCTCGCCAATCCGTCTCAGGTTACAAAACCGAGAGCGAGGGCATGGGGGGTTCCGTTGCGCGGCTGCTAGAAATCTGCTTGGCCAGGCTGTAGCAAATTCTCTCGAAATGTGGCGCGCTTTGGCCATCGGTAAAGTTGCCCTCGGTATCCCCGGCATCGCCGCGCTCGCGAATGGCAATCTCAATCGGCACTTCGCCTAAGAAAGGTATATCCAGCTCGGAAGCTTTTTCGCGTGCTCCACCAGAACCAAAGATGTCGTAGCGCTTGCCGTTATCGGGACATAAAAAGTAGCTCATGTTTTCGACCATTCCCAATATGGGGATATTCACTTTGCGGAACATGGCGGCAGCTTTCACGGCGTCCAATAGTGCAACTTCTTGAGGGGTGCAAACCACAACGGCTCCTGTAAGCGGCAATAGTTGCGACAATGTTAGAGCGATGTCTCCCGTGCCTGGGGGCATATCGATGATTAAGTAATCGAGGTCTCCCCAGTCGGTATCTCGCAAGAACTGTGTGATAGCGCCGTGCAACATTGGGCCCCGCCACACGACCGCTTCGCCCGGTGGTACGAGGAAGCCCATGCTCATAACCGGCATACCGTTAGAGAGTACTGGCTGCAAACGGTTCTCAATGGCGCTTGGTTTTTCGTCGACTCCCAACAGGTGGGGAATACTTGGTCCATAGACGTCAGCGTCCATCAGCCCCACCTTGCATCCCGCTTTTTTCAGTCCTAATGCGACCGAGGCGGCGATGGTGCTCTTGCCCACGCCCCCTTTGCCTGAGCCGACCGCGATCACGCTCTTAGCCTTCAAACCGATCGTACCAATGGGCTCTGCCGGACGATCGTGTTCCACAATGTCGACAGAAACCTCCGCGACGCCGGGCACTCTCGATTTCACTTGATCTTGAATCTGTTGACGGGTTTCTTCCCACAAGGGTGCAGAGTAAGTGGTTAACCCTACTGTGATCGCAACCTTGTTGCCGTCGACTGAGCAAGATTGAACCTGCTCCATCGCTTTCAGCGGGCGACCAGTTTCTGGGTCGCTATAGTCGCCGACGATTTGTTGAACTGTGGCGGGATCGACCGTACTGTCAGACATTCTGAAAACTCCTGGAATTTGGGGCGATCTTCGTACCCCGTGTGAGCAATGGCCTTAGCTGCGGCAAGAACGTGAAGGCGGGTGGCGACTACTTTGTAGCCATGCTCTTACCTTATCTGCCTTCATTTCGTTGCCAAGGAGTTGACAGCCGAGCTTAGCGAATCTCTGGAAGATTGCTGAGGAATCGAAAAAATTACGAGGCCGGAGGGGATCCGCCTGTCGTTGGCCAGAAGAGGGCCAAATAATCGGAAGTCGCTGAGGTATTTTCGGGTCGTGCAGCCGACCTTGGAATTGGAAGAAAACCCTTAAAAGCTAGCACGAACGCTGGCTAGATCTGACTGTCTGCGCATAAAAAAGCCCTCTGTGGGTGGGGCAGCGACCCACAGAGGGTAATAGTGCGCAGGAACCCCACGCAGCTACGAGTTTAACGCGACTGGTCATTCAACGCAAACGTTTAGTCCGGAATACCGGAAAAAAAGTACTTTCTTTGCCCTTCTAGCGGTATTTTCGGCTTAACATCTAACGATCCTCGAGTCCCCCAAAATCAACGAAATCGACGTATGTTGCCGACTGAAAAGGACTTACTGCAAAAACTGGTCCAGCTTCCCAGTGTAAACCCCAAGCTATGTGAAGACTCAGAAGAATTTTCTGGCGAAGCGGCCGTTACAGAATTCCTGGTTTCATACTGTCAGGATCGACATTGGCCCTGGTTACGGCAACAGGTTCATCCTGGCCGAGATAATCTGCTGGTGAGAGTGCCCCGTGGACCGTCTGCCGACCCACTGTCTGTCCAGCTCTGGGAAGCCCACCAGGATACTGTTGGAGTGGGCGGGATGACGATCGATCCCTTTGCAGGCGTAAGCCGAGATGGGCGTATTTGGGGCAGGGGGGCGTGCGATGTCAAAGGTGGCATGGCGTCCATCCTGGCTGCGGCGGCGCGAGTCTCGGAGAACTCCACCAGGCAGGACGCGGCGCTGCTCCTGGCGTTTACGGTCAATGAGGAATGTGGGTTCACTGGGGCTACAGCACTAAGCCGACTTTGGGATCCCGAGGTTAGTTCTGAGGAGTTGAGCCCCTGCAGTGGTCCGTTACCCTTGGAAGAGTTGCGAGCGCTCAGGCCGACTGAAGCGATCGTTGCCGAGCCGACATCGCTGAATGTTGTAGTTGCCCATCAAGGAGTGGTCCGCTGGAAGTGTCGCACCCGGGGCCGTGCGGCGCATACTTCTCGTCCGGACGAGGGCGTGAACGCCATCTATGCGATGTCGAACGTCGTGCAGGCTGTTGAGCGTTATCACCGAGAGATTCTGGCGACCCGCGAAGCACACCCGCTGTGTGGCAAGCCGTCCGTTTCCGTCAGCACCATCCAAGGTGGAACGGGAGTGAACACAGTCCCCGACGAGGTAGTGATCGACATCGACCGTCGGCTGGCACCTGGTGAATTTGCCAAGAGCGCCTACCAGGAATTGATCGACTGGATCGCCACGCATGCCACGATGGGCAAAGCTCGCGTAGAGCACGAATTGCCCTGGCTGAAAAGCGGTACTCTCCAGGGCAATGACAATCGCCAGCTGGGCGAACGTATTACTGCAGTGACACGCGACTGCGGAGCACCCTCGCAAATTCAGGGTGCTCCTTATGGCACGGACGCGCCAGAGATCGCAGCGCTTGGAATCCCCACGGTCGTGTTCGGTCCAGGATCAATCGCCCAGGCGCACACTGAGGATGAGTGGATCGACGAGGCGCAGCTTTCGCTGGCGGTGGAGATTCTTTGTCGGTTAGTGACAAGCTGAGAGCTTTGGCTACCGGCGACGCGTAGCGTCGCGGCTAACCCTTAAATCTCATTTGCATGCTGCTCAAAATACGTCGAGCACAAAGTGATGGCCGGAGTGGTACTTGCGGCGGTTCGGGTAGTAGTTGTGCCAGCGGCGATTGTAGACCGGAATCCGCATCTCAGGCGGATATCTGTAGTACAGGCTATCTGCGCTGCGGTAGTACTCGTTGCCCCAGAAGTTCTGGGGGTAGTACACGTAGGGATAGTGGTAGAAGCGATTCCAGTCTTGGGTCGAATAGGTTTGACCCCAAGCTCGGCCATAAGCCTGTTGCGCGGCTGCCTGGTTGGCTTGGGAGCAGCAGCATGCGGTAGCTGCCAACAAGCACGAGGCAAATAAGATCCTGCGGACCATCGAAGTTCCCCCCTCGATTCTCTATGGGTCTGTCCAGAAAGGCGGTGCGCGCGGGTGGCACAGCTTTTGGACGAGTGATTCCAAAGATAGAGATCGGTCCGCGGCAAACTTGAGGTTGAGGGAATATCCGGCACAATCGGCAGAAGTAGATTTTTGTGCAGAGTTTGCCGCGATCGGCTAGCAACGATAGCAGGGTGAGTGGCTGGGTGGCTGGGATTGAACGTAGTGAGCCCCCACCGACCCTGGTTCCGGATGCAATTACTCCGGAATCTTGCCCTCGACCAGCTCGCGCTCCCACTCGTCCATCAGCGGCCAATCGATCGCACACGTGCCGAAATCGGCCATGTGCAGATAGCCTTCGAGCCGCTCGATGGTGCGGGCAATCAGGTCGTTATCTTTGCGGAAGACAGGGCCGTGGCTGGGCAGAAGCCACTTGGCATCGCTCTGTTGGATGCGTTTCAGCGAGCTGATGAAATCAGGAATGCTGCTGCCGTGGTGGGCATCGATGGCGCCAACGCAGCCATCGCGGAAAATGTTGTCTCCGGAGAAGAGCAAATCGCCCATGCGGAGCGAGAGCTGGCCGTCGGTATGCCCAGGCGTGTGCCAGACTTCTAATTCCAGATTGCCCACTTGGATCTTGTCGCCGTCGACCACTTTGTGCTCAACAGCCACGGGTGGCATCTCCAGGTGAATGTCTTGAGCGGAGATCTCTGCAAAGGTGGCCAGTCGGTCGCCCGATTCCAGGTAGGTGGCGGCCTCGGGATGGCTGGTGACGGTGGTCTTTAGGATCTGCTTGGCCTTGGACAATCCTTGAATATGGTCGACGTCGGCATGCGAGGCGATCAGCGTCTTGCATTTGCTGAATGGAAAATCGAGTTCGCGAATTAGCTCGATGCAATCGTCGACGGCATCTTCGTAACCGATATCGAACAGAGCCCACTCGTTGTCGTCGTAGATCAGATACGCACTGCAGGTGATCCGCCGCCGAGCCTGATGATTCAGTTCGATCACATTGGGGAAGAGGGGAGTCCGTTCGAGCATCTTTTTCTTTGGGCCTGTCGGTTGAAGATGGGAAGGCACAAACCGCGCCGTGAGAGTTACCTGAATCTCTTGCGATTCTAAAGGTCGAGTCTCCGGCTCCGCAAGCTGTCGTGACTAATTCGCGAATGAAACCGTAATCGAGAATGGTTCTCAACAGCGCGGCGGAATAACTTTTCTGTTGGATGAAGAGAGTGTCAGGAATAGAGACACACTATGTCATTTCGAGGTCTGCCGAGAAATTCTAGCTGGACCTAGTGCAATAGCGCCGAGTTGAGAGTCGAAAATAGGGACTGGCTCGACGCTCGAACACGGTTTGAGCCCTCGTCGCACGCAACGTTGTCGTGCCTGTCCCTTTTTTCGACGGACCACCTGTAACTTCCGCTTGAAATGGGGACAGGCACGTGATTTTAGCTACGTTTAATCAATTCCCAAAACATAACTCTGCAATCACGAGCCAGTCCCCATTTCAAGCTCACCCAGCGCCGTAGTGTTCGTGTACTGTCGGTTTAGCGTAATGATTGAGCTAGGCACCGCTAGCGCTGGCTAGATCCTTCGGCAGACCTCAGGTCTCCGCAGGCGACCCGCTACGGCGAGATGACAGATCGCTTCGCGTATTCTGCAAAGAAGTGGTGAACGAATTCACCTAGCTCAGGATAACCTTGAGCCCCTCGCGGTACGTGGGGTATTTGAATTTCACGTTGACCGTTTTCAATAGCTTTTCGTTGGACACGCGACGATTCACACCGGCCCGCAGTGCTGCTGGCGACAACGGATCGGGTTCGGTGAAGTTGGGCGGATCGGCACCGATGAGCCGGGCAACCTCGCGATAGTAGTTCGCCCTCACGACGGGGTGGCCATCGCTAACGCAAAACAGATGGGGGCCGTCTTCTGCTGATTTTGATTGCCACGCCTCGGTGTTGAGGACGATGCTGGCCGCATCGTCGACATGCACTAGATTGAGCCACCCGGCACTTGGGGCTGCTATCGGTTCTCCGGCGCGGAGTTTGTCGAGATAAGGAATCCGCCCAGGACCATAGATGCCCGCGAGTCGTAACATGACGGCGGCTTTGCCGAGAGGGTGGTTTGCGAGAATTTGCTCTGCTGCCAGCGAGGCCTTGCCACCGTCACGTTTGGGGGCAGGCGAGGTCGATTCGTCGACCCAGCCGCCATCTGCCGTGCCATACACTCCCGTCGTGCTGATGTACGTGAAACTGCCGGTATCAGTTGGCAACGCGGTCAAGACATTCTTGACCCCCTCCGCATAAACATCTGAGATCGAATCGTCGGACGAACGGTCGTATCCCACGGCAAACAGTACCGTGTCGGCAGTGGGCAAATCGGAGAGCGTGTCTGGCTTAGTGACGTCCGCGACAATTGCTTGATAGCCCCGGTGTTCAAATCCTTGGGCATGGTCTTGGCTGCGGGTGACAACCGTCACGTCTGCGCCCTGCTGTTTCCAAAGTTCTGCCACACGGCACCCCAGGTATCCACAGCCAAAGATCAGTTTTTGCATGGTAGTTATGGCGTTAGCTTTGGGAGAAAGATCGTTTTTTCACCGATCTGTCAGGCTAGTTATACTAAGTCTACAGGTTCTCGTCGGTCGACATGGTAATTCTATAGCGCGAAAATAATGACACTTCTGATACCGAGTCAACTGTATCGCCAGCTTTTCGTATCACGAATACCTATCTTGCGATGCCATCTGATCGCGGCGATGTTGTTAATCACGATAGCCCCAGTCGTGGCTCAAAACCAGGCGAACCCACTGGAGCCTGCCAATACGTCTAGTCCCCGAGACACACTCCGGAGTTATCTGGAGGCTTGGAGCGAGCTGTATGAGCAGTTGAAAGTCAACGGAGAATTCGGGGACCAGACTGCACGCCGGATTGTTAGTTGCTTGGATCTCAGTGAAGTTGCTCCGGCTTTGAGGCGTGGTGTCTCAGCAGAATCGGCAGTTTGTCTGAAGGAGGTCCTGGATCGAATCGTACTTCCGCCCTGGGATGAGATTCCAGGCGTGGATCAGTTGACGACGGATGGCGATACTGAACCTCTTTCAAATTGGAGGATCCCCGACACGGAGATCACAATTTCTCGAGTGACGGACGGAGCTCGCAAGGGAGAGTACTTATTCGATGCAGCAACCGTTGAGGAAGCCAGCAACTATTTTGAGTTGGTCCGACATCTTCCCTACCAACCTGGCAGTACTCCTGGACTCTACGACTGGTATCTGTCGAACGCGGGGTCAATGATCCCCGATAGCTGGATTCACTCCTTTCCTGGATGGACTCGTTCGGTAGTGCTAAACACGCCGATCTGGAAGTGGATTGGACTCTTGCTGGTTCTGTTAGTCTTGTTCGGTTCCATGTTTGCGATCTATCGCATAGGCAGACGAGTGGCGAAGTCGCAGCGCGGGACTAGCGTTGTCGGATACTTTTTCTCACTACTATTTCACGTTGCGGCTATCACTCTTCCGCTTGCCGCTAAGAAGATTGTCTTAGACCAACTTGCCCTGCGTGGCGATGTGCTCAATTCGGTGACAATTTTTCTGGATTTGGTTTGTCTGCTGGCCCTAATTGTGGTGGTGCTCGGCTTGGGTACCAGAGTTGCGGAATCGATAATCGCCCAGCCAAGAATTCATCCGAAAGGTTTGGACGCCCAATTCATTCGAGTTTGCTGCCGATTGGCAAGTTTGGTGGCAGCGGTGGTGGTGTTTCTCGAGGGCGGCAAACAGCTTGGAATTCCCTTATCGACCCTACTTGCTGGAGCTGGGGTAGGTGGATTGGCTTTAGCGCTTGCCGCTCAGGACGCGTTGAAGAATCTCTTCGGTAGCATGATGATCTTCTTAGACAAACCCTATCGCGTGGGAGAACGGATTGTAACCAAAGGATACGATGGCACCGTGGAAGAGATTGGATTGCGGTCAACGCGGCTGCGGTTGCTAACCGGACATCAGGTAACGATACCCAACGAGGACATGGCTCGAACACATATCGAAAATGTGGGCCGTCGCCCCCACATTCGCCGTTGTACGAGTGTCGCCCTGGAGCTTGACACCCCTGCTGACAAGGTGCAGCGTGCAGTAGAGGTGATACGGGGTCTATTGCAGGATCACGAGGGTATGGATCATGACTATCCACCACGCGTATTCTTCGACGAATTCAATCGCGATTCGCTTCGCATCAGAATCTTCTACTGGTACCATCCTCCCGACTACTGGCAGTATGTCGCTTTTGCTGAGAAGCTAAACATGCAGATCATCAAAGCGCTCGGGGCTGCTGAAATTCGATTGGCGCTGCCCACCAGTGCCACGCACATGTTGCTAGATGAAGAGCCCCAACAGTAACATCACGCTAGATCGAGATCATTCAATCCCGCCAGGGTTCTTCTGCCCTTTGGCGCCCGACTCTAAATAGGCAGTAAGCATAATCTGCGCGGCAAGCTGATCGATCCGCTCCTGACGGCGTTTTTTCGTGAGCTGCGCCCCTTGGAGAATTTCTTCCGCTTGAGCTGAGGAGTAGCGTTCGTCGAAGTAATCGACGGGTAGCCCGGTAAGCTCAGTGAGCCACTGGCCGAATGCTCTGGCTTCGCGAGACTTTTGGCTCTCGTGACCATCCAAATGCACCGGTAGACCGACCACTAGGCGCGTGAGGCGTTCTTGTTGGGCCAATTGGCGAAAATACTCGGCGTCTTTTGCTTCGCTGCGGCGGGTGTAGGTTTCGTAGGGACCCGCGATGCCGACTTCCAAGTCCGCAAGAGCAATGCCGATGCGGACTGTGCCGTAATCGATTCCTGCGATACGTGCTGGCTTGTTGGTGCTCATGGTGTACAGCGAACCCGACGTGCTGGAGCACGTCTCGCCAATGTCTATAAATGCTCAGTCCAGCCGCGGGCTTCTAACTCTTTGACGACCTCGCGAATGGATTCTTCGTCATGTTTGTTTGCCACTAAGGTTGCATCGGGCGTGTGAACGACAATGCAGTCTTTCATGCCTACGGTGACGACTAGGTGATCGTCGTCAGAGCGAATGACGGAGTTGCTGGTGGCCACGCCCAAGTGTTTGCCGACGATGGTGTTCTCGTCTTTGTTAGTGCCAAGCAAACGAGAAAGCGATCGCCAACTTCCCAGGTCGTCCCAATCAAACGGAGCTTCGATCACGGCCACGTCCTGGGCATTTTCCATGACGGCGTAGTCAATCGAGATGCCCTCGATGGCAGTGAATTCGCGCTCGAGGACGGCGGCTTGTTCGTCGGTGCCCCAGGCATCGTTAATCTTCTGCAGATGATCGAGCATCTTCGGTTGCCGCTCGGCCAGTGCATCGAGAATGGTCTTTGCCTTCCAAATGAAGATTCCCGAGTTCCAATAGTAATCGCCGGAGGCGAGATATTGGGTGGCGGTAGCCGCGTCGGGCTTCTCTTCGAAACTCTTCACCGTGTACGTGGGGGCGACCGCCCCGGTGAAGTCGATCTTGGCTCCGCGTTGGATGTAACCAAAAATCTCGGCGGCGTAGTTGGGGCGGATGCCGAAGGTAACAATCTGCTGTGGCTTGCGATCGACCATTTCGGCCGCTTGCTTGATGGCCTTTTGAAATCTATCAGTTGAGCGAATGACATGATCGGCCGGCATAACGGCCATGGTGGCGTCGGGATCGTTGCGGCTAACGAGTAGCGCCGCCAGGCCAATGCACGGGGCGGTGTCGCGCTTACACGGTTCGCCCACCAGACAGGTGGCCGGTAGCGAGGGAATCTCTTCTTGAATGGGGTCGACTAGGCGCTCGTTGGTGACAATCAGAGTTTGATCGTGGGGCACCAATCCCTCCAGGCGACCAACCGTTTGCCGAAGCATGGATGACTTTCCAACTAGCGGCAACATTTGTTTAGGCGTGGCATTGCGACTGGCGGGCCAGAATCGGGTGCCGGTTCCGCCGGCCATGATAATTGCGTGGAGCATAAGTGTGATTTCGGAGGACTGATTTCGGAATACTTGGAACGCCTTAGCATACCCGACCGATCTCCGATCGCCCACCGTCATAGATATCGGTTGATTTCCGCCAACAGGTTCTCAACTACACTTGTCGGTTTGGCCGCACTCGAAACCGCCGAGCTGACGGCGATATATCTTATGCCGGTTTCCAACACCTTGGCGACATTGTCGGGCCTGATGCCACCAATGGCAAAAGTGGGCAAACGAACCTCCTGGGCGACCGTCGACAAAAAGTCTAAGCCGGGGAATTCGTCGAACTGTTTCGTCGTGGAGGGAAACGTAGGGCCTGCGCCCAGGTAGTCGGCACCATCGAGCGCTGCAACGCGGGCTTGCTCGATGTTGTGTGTGGAAACGCCAATCAATTTGCGCGGTCCGACGATAGCACGAGCGTCTTTCACACTCATATCATCCTGGCCCAGGTGAACACCATCGGCACCGATGGCCGCGGCGATGTCGGGGCGGTCGTTGATAATGACTACTGTGGTCCCCTTCGCTTGCAGGGAGGGATTTGAAGCTTCGAAATGCTTCGTCGTTTCGACGAGTAACCGCCCGCGCTCTGCAAGTTGCCGATCTCCTAACTCCTTGTCGCGGAGTTGGATCATGCCCACGCCTGCCGCGATCAGCGATTCGCACAGTTGCCCGAAGTTCTCGATAGAATCGCGGCCGTCGACCAGTACGCAGAGGTTTGCTCCGCTCAGCCGCGAGCGGCTGTTGGTAGTTTTGCTGAGTGCTTTTTCGATGGTGTAGAGTCGGTAGCGGAGTTGTTCGAAAGTGGCGGCAAGTTTGGATGAATCGACTTTGCTGAATTCTTCCAAGCTGCGTAGCGATTGCTTGGTTCGTTCGAGGCTCGCCTGGCAAACTGCCCAAGTGTCCTGGCGAGAATTCTCTGCCGAAGTGCTGATCGCGGTGCCGACGTCTTCTTGAGTGTCGCGCGAGGCGTGGCGTTCCACAGCGGGCAACTCCGCGAGTGCCTCAGCAAAGTTGTGCCGTAGTTCTTTGAGCAGCTTGGTGAGGTGGGCATCGTCGAGCACGAATCGCGTGTAGTCTTCCACCACTCGCAGACCTTCATTGGCCCGGTTGGCTGCGGCATCGAGAATTCTATTTACCTTCTGCATTTCAATCGCCTGAACCAGGATTTTGCTAGCAAATGGACGTAGGCCGGCATTTTTTGGTGCGATAGGACGTACTTTTTGTGGGTGCCCAGCACATTAAGCAGCCAAATCGACCTCGCCGGAAACCCCTATTATCGTTATCTTCTCATCGTCCCGTATGGGGAAATGTCCGCTCGTATGGATAGGTCGCATCACGCGGGCCGTCCACCGGGGGTAACCGCGCACCAGATAACAAGTTCGGTAGCCGTAAATCCAAGCCCCACTTTCGGTTGCCTTGATTCTACACTACTAGGGGCTAGACTTTTCAAGCCGCTTTGGAGGCACACGCTTTACCTCCCAGGCAGCTTGGCACCACCGCAAGGAAGCGATACCGTGCCTACGAGGAGATTGCATTGGTCGGCCTATCTTTGGCCGGGGTTGCCGCATCTGTGGATGCGGGGGTCTTGGGCAGGATTGGTAGTGGCGGTAGGATTTACCACATTGACCAACGTGTTGTTGCTAGCCACGTTCGTTTATCGCGATTGGATCGATACCGACGCGATCTCGATTGGTTATGGAACGTTAGTCACCGTGTGGCTACTTGCCTGGTGGCAAAGCCGCTGGGAGCGAGTAGCCGCTGCCGAAGACACAGACGATGTCAGCGTCTCGCCTGCCAAGGCGAAACGTCGGCAAGAGCAGGACCAATTGTTCTGCACAGCACAGCAGAAATACTTGGAAAGCGATTGGGTGGCGGCGGAGCAATTGCTCCTCAAACTACTCAAGCAGAATGCTAGAGACATTGAAGGACGTCTGATGTTAGCCACGTTGTGGCGGCACCAGCAGCGTTGGCAGGAAGCAGAGCGACAGCTAGATCGGTTAGAGCGAATGGAAGCTGCTGAGAATTGGCAGCAGGAGATTGCCGCCGAACGACTGCGGCTCAAAGAGGGATTAAGCGAGACAGCGGAGCGTGAGGAAACAACAGATTCCGAAGCCGCACCGCCAGTAACAGCAGAGAACACAGAAACAACAGACACCACAACAGAATTACCCAACCGACGAATGGCAGCCTGACAGTGCCGAAACTGCCGCTGCTTTCGTCCGATGCCGATACCGCGACGGGAGAATGGCTATGTACGAACGATTTACAGACCGCGCTCGCAAAGTGATGCAGTTGGCCAACCAAGAGGCCCAACGCTTCAATCACGAGTACATCGGCACAGAACATATCTTGCTGGGATTGATCAAAGAGGGCAGTGGCGTTGCCGCCAACGTGCTGAAAAACCTCGACGTCGACCTGCGTAAGATTCGCTTAGAGGTAGAGAAGCTCGTCCAGAGCGGCCCCGACATGGTCACCATGGGCAAGCTTCCACAAACCCCACGGGCGAAGAAGGTGATTGAGTACTCGATGGAAGAGGCTCGCCACTTGAATCACAACTACGTGGGTACTGAGCACATTTTGCTGGGCTTGCTCAGAGAGCAAGAAGGCGTCGCGGCTCAAGTGCTGATGAATCTCGGGCTAAAACTCGAAGACGTTCGCGAAGAGGTATTGAACCTGCTTGGTCATGGCCTGGAAGGCGAAGAGCCCGGCGGTCGTGGTGGTCGCGGCGGCGAAGGTGGCGAAGAACGCGAAAGCCGCAAGGGTGGCAAGAGCAAGACGCCAGCCCTCGACAGCTTTGGTCGCGATTTGACCGAATTGGCCCGTCAGCGCAAGCTCGATCCCGTAATTGGCCGTGAGAAAGAGATCGAACGAGCCATCCAAGTACTTTGCCGCCGTACGAAGAATAATCCTGTACTGCTCGGCGAAGCGGGTGTTGGCAAAACGGCTATCGTCGAAGGCTTTGCCCAACGCGTAATTGACGGTAACGTTCCAGAATTGCTGCTCGAGCGACGCATCGTCGTCTTGGACTTGGCAATGATGGTCGCCGGTACCAAGTATCGTGGCCAATTCGAAGAGCGGATTAAGGCCGTGATGAACGAAGTGCGTCGTGCGAAGAACACGATTCTGTTCATCGACGAGTTGCACACGCTGGTGGGTGCCGGTGGTGCCGAGGGTGCGATTGACGCCTCCAACGTCTTGAAGCCAGCCCTTGCTCGTGGCGAAATCCAGTGCATTGGTGCCACCACGCTCGACGAGTACCGCAAGTACATCGAGAAAGACTCGGCACTCGCTCGTCGGTTCCAAGAAGTATTGGTCGAACCGACAACCGCCGAGGACACCGAGAAAATTCTCGAAGGCCTACGAGATCGTTACGAAGAGCACCATCGCGTGCAAATCACCGACGACGCGATTCAATCGGCCGTTGAGCTTTCTGATCGATACATCACGGGACGATGCCTGCCTGATAAGGCCATCGACGTGATCGACGAAGCAGGCGCTCGCGTCCGGCTCAAGACCATGAGCAAGCCACCAAATCTGAAAGAGATTGACGACGAAGTCGAGCAACTCAATCGCGAGAAGGAAGAGGCTGTTGCCAATCAGGATTTTGAGAAGGCTGCTTCGCTGCGAGACCGCGCCGACAAGCTTAAGAAGAAAAAGTCGCAGATCACCAAGGAGTGGCGTGAAAAATCGCGCGAAAACGGTGGTGTGGTCGACGAAGAGGTCATTGCCGAGGTGGTCTCCAAGATGACCGGTATTCCACTCACGAGAATGAGCACCGAAGACACGCTCCGTTTGATGAATATGGAGCAAGAGCTACACCAACGCGTGATCAGCCAGGAAGAAGCCATCAAGGCGATTGCGAAGGCCGTGCGTCGCAGCCGCAGCGGTTTGCAGGACCCCAAACGTCCGACCGGTTGCTTTGTGTTCGCTGGTCCGACTGGTGTCGGTAAGACCTTGCTCGCTAAGGCCTTGGCCGAATTCATGTTTGGCGATGAGGAAGCCCTCATTCAGATCGACATGAGCGAATACATGGAGAAGCACAACGTCAGCCGATTGATTGGTGCCCCTCCCGGCTATGTTGGCTATGAAGAAGGTGGCCAGCTCACCGAGCAGATTCGCCGTCGTCCCTACGCAGTCGTGTTGCTGGACGAAATCGAAAAGGCACATCCGGAAGTGTTCAACATGTTGCTCCAGTTGATGGAAGAGGGTCGACTCACCGACAGCTTCGGCCGCAACGTCGACTTCCGCAACGTGATTTTGATTATGACCACCAACGCCGGTGCCGACGCGATTAAGAACGAAGCAGCCTTCGGTTTCCAAAAGCCAGACGAGGATGCATCGTACGACAGCATGAAGGCTCGTGTGACGGACGAAATCGAGAAGGTCTTCCGTCCCGAGTTCATCAATCGTGTGAACGATATCATCGTATTCCGTCATCTGACGGTCGACGACTTGAAGGACGTTGTGGATCTGGAACTGAGCAAAGTTCGCAGCCGACTTTCCGAACGTGGTTTGGAACTACAGCTTGGCGACGATGGCAAAGAGTTCTTGATCAAGAAGGGCTCGAATACCGATTATGGTGCTCGTCCGTTGCGGCGCGCGATCGAGTCGTTCATCGAAGATCCGCTGGCAGAGGAACTCCTCAAGGGCGAGTTCAATGGCAAGGACACCATCAAGGTGGCCTTGAAGAAGGTTGGCGACAAGAAGCAGCTTACCTTTGAAGGCCTCGTCACGAAGGAAGCCGAACCAGAGCCCGTTGGGGCCGTTGCCGAAGGCAGCGACGACGACGGTGGCGGTGGTGACGAAGACGAGAGCTAATCGGCCACAGTTGATTACGAGAAACATAAAAGCCCTCGCCATTGGCGAGGGCTTTTTATATGCACAGCATATTATTCTATTTCTATGCGCCGTACGCTCTTCTATGCAACGAACAATAGCCGCGATTCTAGGAATCGCTGGCCGAACGTAGCTCGTCGGCTAAAAGACGAACTGAAAACTTTCTCTGTTACTCAGATTCGCTACTAGATTCTTCGGGCCCGTAAGTTTCCGCGGCTACGACCTGGACGACGTAGGCGAATTGTGTGACCTCAGGTTCGTCGTTGGCGGCTCGTCTCGCGGTATCTCTGGCAGACCTTCCACCGCCGCGTCCACCTCTACCGCCAGGGGCCCCGTCGGCGCCTGGCGCGCCGTCTTGACCGGACTCACCAGCTTCGCCCGCCGCGCCCCCTCGGCCACCGGCGCCACCTTGTCCACCTGCGCCGCCTCGGCCGCCCGCGCCTCCGTAGCCTCCGCCCCTACCATACTCACCACCACCATACTCTCCGCCAAATCCTCCCCCCATACCACCCCCCAATTCTCCCATGCCTCGACCGAATCTGTCGTCTTGCCGGGTACCCGTGGCGTAACTGGTTGATCCAAGAATGACATAGTGATCGAGCGGCGTGACTATTGATCCGGAGAATTGATTGACCACCGTCGACTTCGTGCCGCCACCTCCACCGAAACCTACGTTTTCTGTTCGTCTCACAACACTCTCGAGTTGCAGCCCAAGCTTGCCAGAACGAGTTGTCTCGGCCACACCGTGAACATGAAAATCAAGCTTCTGACCAAAAACCTTGACAGGGATATCCCCCAAACGGAAGTTGTTCTCCCCATTCATGAGTGCCATGGAGACGGTGGCTTGCGAGACGAGATGGGGGTTGTAAATACCGATTTTTACCAAGCCATCGCAGACTGACTTCGGTAGCACCCTGTCAGCCGAAGGAGCATCTTTGTTTGGCGAACCACTGCTGAGCCAGAAGACGCGCAGCATGGCGCTAGACGGGAGACGGCTCTCATTTTCGGCTGCCTGGTTGGAAGGTTGTTCTTCCGCCGGGGTATCGATCTCTGACAGAATTCTCGAAACTGACTGCATCACCTCATCGGCAGCCTTCACCAGCAGGTGGCTCGTCCGTGAGTCGACGGAGATTCGTACCGAGTCCCCGAGAACTTCATCGAGCAATTCCGCTGCACGCGAAGCATCTGTATGTTTTGTTTTGTAGATCGAGGTTCTCAGTTCCTTTTCAGGATTCGAAGCAGTGAGGTCCCTCCGAGATCGCTCCAATTCTTTGTGTGCCGCTTCGAGTTCTTTCTGCATGGCCTGCAGCTGCTGTTGCAACTGGGCACGGTGCTGCTGATGGTCTTTGAGAATAGCTTCGAGTTGTTTTTCTTCTGCTTCGATCAACTTCTTTTCCGACGACTGGCTTCTGGGCTGCTTTGCCTGTAAGTCCAGGTTGGCTTGAAACTCATCATAGAGGCTATATAGCCGCTCGTGATGAGTCTGAATTGTGTTCACAATGTTTTCAAATTCTTGGCCATCGGTAACGCCTTTTTCCAATAATCTTTCGAGTTTTATTTCGAGGATCCGCAGTTGGAGTTGTTCCTTCGCAATTCTTGGATGTACCGGAGGAGTGTGTCCAACTGGCTGGACAGGAGCAGTGTAGCCTTGGGCAGGGCAGAGACTGGCAATGGCTGCCACGATCAGCATCGCCGAGATGGTAGGAAGAGCCTTCAGGCAAATGAAACGACTATAAGAGTGAGTCATGGCTAACCTCCGGTATTAGATACGAAACTCGCGTGCAAAAGTGCCTCCCGTCGCCAACGGCTACGGGCTTGGGCAGTGGGGTAGACTTGAATGATCGTGACTTCCGGCGAATCGCTCTCCACCGGCACCACAATCACATCGTCTTCGGCAAGAAAGGTGGCGATCGGTGCCTGCGGTGCGTCGAGTTGCACGAGGGCTTCGTCCGGAGCCTCATCCGTTGCTGTAGACTCAGTTTCTTGAGCAAGAGGATCGCGTACGTCATTTGCTGGGCCGTCCCACAAGGAGAATGCGAGCAACAACGACGCAGCAAGCGCCGTTGCCATAATCGCTGGCCATGGGAAAGGCCGCGGTGGAGGGCTAAGCGAAATAGTGGCCAACTCGGCAGGCAAGGGGGCAAGATCACTGGACTGCACCAAGAGCTGGTCCAGCCATTGTTGCTGGGCCAACGCTTCCTGACAGTTCTCGCAGTCGGCAAGATGCTGGGTGAAGCGACGCATCTCGATGGGCGACAGTTTACCGTCGAGATAATCATCGAGGTAGTCATCCAGGAGTTGGCAGTCGGAGTGAATCATTCTTTTGTCGGACAGGTTCGAGGCTGACAGAATTGTTCGTAAATTGGTTTCAGTTTCTCACGCAGTTGTTTGCGAGCGGCCGAGAGGTTGGCTTTCACAGCCGAGGGCGAAAGCTGCAGGATGTATGCGACCTCCGTCTGGGGTAGCTGTTCGATGGTTACGAGATACATCACTTGTCTCTGACGTGCGGGCAACTCGTCGAGCGCTGCGAGAGCCTCGCGAACTGCTTCTTGTTGTTCGAGTTTTATTTCTGGGACCAGGAGTCGGCAGTGGGGCGGCTCGACTAGGGTTTGGGGTTGGCGAGGTTTTCCACGTAGGTGGTCATTCCAACAGTTGCTGGCAATCTTTAGTAGCCAGGGTCGGGCCGAGTTCGGACTTGCCAGCATCTGCCGACTTCGCCATGCCCGCAGCATCGTCCCCTGGGTTAAATCGAGCGCCTGTTCGGGATCTTGCGTCAAACGCAAGCAGTAGCGGTAAACAGCTCCCAGAGACTCTTTGAGGAGCGTTTCCACTGCTGAGGAGTCCCTTTCCCGGGGGATAGCATCGTGGTGAACTTCGTCTGAGGCAGCTTGCTGGAAGTCCAGCCGGCCCATAAGAGAAAGACGAGTCGCGCGGGGAAAGGTCAAAGGAAATCTCGCAGAACTAGGGAATTCACCGACCAGAGCCTCATCTTACCCATTTTCCGCAACCGTACAATTCAACGTGATCGGACGAGTTTGCTCAAGCGTTAGGGTTCCTTGGGTCGAATACAGAGAACAGCGCAGTTCTGCGCGCAAAATGAACGGCTAGCCGCGATGCCGAGTTTACTCGCTTTAGCAAGCATCGAACGGAAAATTAACAATGTCCTCAATTATGCAATCCCCGTACCAGCAAAGACCTCGGCAGGGGCTCTTCCGCGGTATGTACGAATCGCTGGCCAACTTTGGCGAGTACATCCTCAATGGGTTTTACACCATTGGCGACATGGCATTGTTTACGATGAACACGCTCCGGTGGCTTGTCACACGACTGCCGAATCGCCAGACGCTATTCGATAATATGTACCAGATTGGCGTCCTGAGTTTGCCGGTGGTGGCTCTCACGGGGACGTTCATCGGTATGGTGCTGGCGGTGCAATCTTATACGCAGTTTCGCGCCTTCGGAATGGAAACCCAATTAGGCGGCGTCATCAACAAAACGATGTTCCGCGAACTGGGACCGGTATTGGCGGCGACGATGCTAGCCGGCCGAGTTGGGAGCGCCATTGCCGCGGAGCTTGGCACGATGCGCGTTACCGAACAAATCGACGCGCTGGCGAGCATGGGCTCGAACCCAACCCAATACCTTGTGGTTCCTCGATTCTTAAGTTGCCTGCTATTGATTCCCTCGCTGACAATCATGGCCATGTTCATGGGTGTGGTGGGGGGGGCGGTCTATTGCATCTTTGTACTTAATATCGATACCCAGCATTACAGTTCCAATGCTGCCATGCTGGTCGAGAAGTGGGATCTGTTTTACGGTGTGATGAAGAGCTTCTTCTTTGGGGCGACCATTGCACTGGTGAGTTGCTATCGAGGGTTTCACTGTGAACCGGGTGCCGAGGGCGTAGGGAGCGCCGCCACGACTGCTTTTGTGCAATCGTTTGTGCTGATTATTATTTTGGACCTGTTCCTCAGCATAATCATGGACCGTATCTACTCGGCGATCTGGCCGTACAGTATGACCACGATGTTGGGCTAGCAAGGCGGCAATTTCATGGCAGACAAGCCGATTATCAAAGTGAACCACTTGCACATCCGCTTTGGACGCCAGCAGGTGCTGCGCGATATCGACTTGGAGATTCCGCGCGGAGAGACGCTGGCCATCATCGGCGAGAGCGGCTGTGGCAAGACGGTATTGCTGAAGACGATGATCGGACTGGTTACCCCGACCAAAGGGTTTGTGGAGTTCGATAACCAACGCATGGACCAACTTCCCGAGCATGAACTCGCCCAGCAGCGGACGCGATTTGGCTTCGTGTTTCAAAATGCGGCGCTGTTCGACAGTATGACGGTGGCCGACAATATTATGTTCCCACTCGTGCAACATCGGGGCAAAGACCGAAACGCCCATCGTCAGAAAATGCTGGAGATACTGGCTGAGGTAGGTCTTCCGCAGAGTGTCTTAAAAAAACACCCAGCCGAGCTTTCTGGAGGAATGCGCAAACGCGTCGGTTTGGCGCGGGCCTTGGTGATGAAACCGGAAGTGTTGCTCTACGACGAACCGACGACTGGGCTCGATCCCATCGTCAGTGATGTGATCAACGAACTAATGATGCATACGCGGAGCAGCAATCCCGTGACAAGCATCATTGTGACACACGATATGAAGACCGCCCACAAAGTGGCGGACCGCGTGGTCATGCTCTATCCGCTTACACGCTTGGAAGACAACGAATCACAAATGCTGTTTGACGGTTTGCCGGAGGATATAGACCACTCCGACGATCGCAGAGTCTCGCAGTTTGTGAAGGGAGAGGCAGGCGATCGGCTGATGGAAATGGCTGATAAGATGGAAGTTTGAAGTATGAAGTGTGAATGTTGAAGTGTGAGGGATCAGGATGGAGCTGTGCCTTGCGGATCGGCTCAAAAACAACTTCGAGATATCACTCAAAACCCCTCACCTAACCTCTCCCCACAGGGGAGAGGGACTAGAAGATGAAGTTGTTTTTGAGCCGATCCTCAGCTAGTTGCCACTAATGACTAACGACTTACAATCGACAACCAACAACTGACAAAATCATGGAAGATAGAAGAAAACAATTCAGCGTGGCAGTCGTCGTTGTGGCTACGCCAATCATAGTCGTGATCTTGCTGGCGATGAGCAGCGACTTCTCTTGGTCGCCGTTCCGCGATCAATATCAGCTCCAATTGTTGGTCGATCAAGCGCCTGGTGTGGCGCCCAATACGCCTGTGCGCCGGCGCGGTGTGCTAATTGGGCGTGTCGGAGAAGTGCAGGATACCGACCAAGGCGCTTTAATTTCGCTCAACATTGATGAAGGCAAGGCAATCAAAACCAATGAGCGGGCGCGCATTCAAACTTCTCTCATCGGCGATGCGGTGATCGAGTTCTCTCCCGCGGCACCCGCCGTCAACGCGCAACCGGTGGCTCCGAACACAACGGTTCCCGGCACATACAATCCCACGCCGCTGGACCTCATTGCCAACCTGCAAGGTGATTTGAAGGAAACAATCGTCTCACTCGGCGCCGCCGGCGAAGAAGTGGCGCAACTGGCCCATACGATGAACGAGATTGCTGGTGGTCAGGACACGCAGCGGATATCTCGCCTGGTCGATAACACCGAAGTGGCGATGGCTTCGTTTAGCCGTGTGATGATCGACGTCGAGGAAGTCGTAGGCGACGAAAAATTCAAACGCGATCTGAAACAGGGTCTGGCCGAGTTGCCATCTTTAGTTTCCGATGCCAAAGAACTACTGGCGGCTTTGGAAGGTGCCCTAGCAGCAGCGGATCAGAACCTCGTGAATCTGCAAGGGTTCACCGAGCCGTTTGGCGAGCGTGGACCAGAGATTGTCGAGAACATTGAGGAGAGCGTAGATAACCTCAGCGAACTGCTCGGCGAAGGGGCGCTGTTGGTGAAAGGGCTGAGCAGCAAGGATGGCACCTTGGGTAAACTGACTCAGGATCGCGAACTATACGACGACCTGAGATCGACGATTCACCAGGTGAACCATCTGATTGCCACGGTGGAAATCATGAGCCGCCGCATCCGACCCATCTTGGACGACGTGCGCGTGTTTACTGACAAGATTGCACGCGATCCTTCGCGTATCGCCCGGGGCATCATCCCCAAGAATCGCGAGTTGCCGATCAAGTAACGCTTCCGCGTAGACGCGTGTCGTTTGCTTGTTAAAGGCGTTTTACCCAGCGGGACTCCGGAGGCAGGTGTGCCTCCGGCTGTTTTTACCCCAGCAATTCTGTGGCGCGGCTTACTAGTTTAGAAGCGCGTCCAGATGACGCCGAATCTTGATTCAAGCGATTCGTCTGTCAGGCCGAAGTCGATAAAGGGCTCGACGAGGCCATTGCATTGGGCAATGGTTAGGGCAAATGAGACGACCATTGGTTCTTGGATCGATCCTTGAATACGCTGACTGGCGAGTCGCGCCTCGGTCACGTAGGCACCATTGAAGCGCGTGCTAAATGTGACCTTGCTGTTGACGGCAAAGCCAACGCCCATGTTGTAGTTGTACTCTTGTCCCGGACGGAAGCTCTGGCCATTCAGGTCGCGAGTAAAGTGCTGACGTGTGCCGAAGCCGTAGAAAACGACGAGCGGATCATAGGTGCGAATAAATAGTAGGTTCGAAGCCAGGTTCCAAGTGCCGTTACCTAGCGAAGGTGCCTGTGGCAAACCTGCTGGGGAGGGACCGAAGGGATCGATCCCAGTAGGCGCGGTGCACGAGTTGGTCCATACAATGTCGGAACAGCACTGGTTGCCTTGCCGAACCAGGAACGTTCCGCCAAAGGTTAGGTCGCCAAAACCGCCGTCGTTTTCGAATAAGTCGAGATCGCTTCTAGAGAATTCGACGTTCGACCACCCAAAGGGGGCATTGGCGAATAATTGCAGTCGACGCGTGAATCCGTAACGAATCTCTAGCGGGGTGAGCAATTCTCTTTGGCGGAATCGAGCGTGCTCAAGTTCGGTAGAACTATTAATCGAAGGAAGTTCAATGTCGAACAGTGAGTAGGTCAATCCATAATCGAATTGCATTTCGCCCGGATCGAGCAGTACGGTATCCGCGCGGAGAAATTGCAAGTTGTTGCTGTCGTCGGGCTCTTCGCCCAGCGTTTCCGCTTCGGCAATGATTCCCTCACCTTCGTCGCCAGTTAGACCTTCGCCAGGCGTGCCGATTTCTTCCGTATCTCCACCGGCCCAGTTCTCAAACGGTAGTTCGCCTTCCAGGGGCCCTTCGGCTGTGCCTGGCGGGATTGTCTCAGTTCCTTGATCGCCGGTGATAGTCTCGGCGGCCTGCTCCCCCTCTTGCATCATAAATGCCACAGTCCGAGAGCTTGCTGCTCGCGAGGACGTCCCGTCGACGGGCGGCAAATGCCTAAGCACTGCTGCGCCTTGGGCGACTTGCGTGTTGGCCGTTGCGGAACTCGATCGCTTAGCCATCCGAGGCGGGCTGTTAGTCCAATTGAACGGAGCCAGCCACCCAGATGGTTTCTGCCCGGCGTACCGCGTACCTATTTCAGTGCCTTCGAGGGAATCCCAAGGCAAAACTTGCTGGTACTCTTCCTTATTGTTCCAATAAAAGGGTCGAATCCAGACATAGTTTTGCTTTTCGAACTCGACTTGTTCAGCGTCCGTCAACTTACGCTGGGGAGCGCTGGCTACGGAATCGGCCGGATTGCTCCAGTGGAACGGTTTCTTTGCTGTCTCGAACTTTGGCTCGTTGGTGCGGTATTCATCTTCGCGATACTCAACATAAGCGTCTGAGCGAAGTTGCATCGGCTTGAGCCAGGGCGAACGCTCCTGCAACTCTGGAGCGGCAGGTTTCTTAGATTCGGGATTGGACCAAGCCAGGGGCTTCATCCAAATAGGCACATTCTCAGCAGCGCCGGAACGTTCGGAAGCAAACGCTAATGTGCAGAGAACTAGGAAGCAGACGGCCGCGGCTAAGCGCGATCCCGGCAAAGCGTGAATGGATCGCTCTGCGGAAGTCTGACCAGTCTCTAAAGTGCTGGATGATTTCATAGGTGGGTCTTTATCCGTTGCGACAATCCTTGGTGCGGATTGGCGAGTATCGCGGCAGCTTACGCATGCTAGCGGTCGGAGAATCTTGGGCGAGTCTTCCTACCCGTGCGGGTAGTGGGATAGGAACGCTCGGTGGGTTTTCTCGGGTTGAGCCGGCAGAAGCACGCTGTGCCAAATCTACCGACGGTACCGCTGGGATCGACTGTTCGGGTCGCTCCACTTGAAGGGTCGTTTGAAACTACGTCACAAATTGCCCAGTTCACCTCCTCCCCTAGGGCTCTCAGATATCTGCTTTTCTAGTGCTGATCGTGACTGCGGAAAAAATTCCTGAGGGTCCCTATTTGCCCTATGTTGAACTTTAACGCTTTTGCCAGTCGTGTGGCTGAGGACCAATTTCCTTGATTGTTGGGGAACTGCGGGTCGATCGCCTTCTGTGTGTTAGTCCACTTAGCAGGGACCCACCGTATCTGCCATTGGCAACTCCTGTGAGGAGCAGGCCGATTGTGAGCAGTGCCCTGCTAGGCCCCAGTGATGAGTAGGGGCGAGTGGAATGACAAGTGTTGTACCCACCGATTGAGTGCCGTTAGCACGCAATCACCATCCCACCATAGAACTTAACCTTCCCCAGAGTGTTGTGACGCTGCAATAGCAGGACGGCTCAACGAATTGAGCGATTCGCCTTGCTTGACACAGCGCACGATCACCATGGCACCGTGGAGGCCATTGCTATCATGAAATCGAACCATACCCTGGCAGTTGCATTAGCAACGCTGACCCTCGTAAGTAGCTGCGTTACGCATAACGTAGCTGGCGAAGAATCGTCCGCTTGGCGGGAAGCTAAGCGAGCCTTCGCGCCACTGAACGTTCTACGCATTGGAGCCTCAGAAGAAGAGGAGAATGCGGAGAAGGGAACCACCGTACGTGTCTTCGGTGTTGATCGCGGTGAGGACCTCACGGTATTTCCTCCCGTGAAGGAGAAGGCAACGGCCTCTGTGGCACCTACCAAAGAGGCGATTTCGCCTGCTGTTGAACCAGAAGTAGTTGGCGTAACGGTCTCGGGTAGCAAATCTGCCACAGAGCAAACTTCAGAGACCATTGTCCATTCGCAACGGTTTGATCAAGGGGCTGAGCTGATCTCATTGCCAGTTGTCGAACCGTCTGATTCAACGCAGCTCGCCAGCAGCCAAGTCAATCCTCGTGTGGCCTTCGCCACGCAGGCTTACATGGCAGAAGAGTCTGCCGGTCAAGCCGCGGCACCACCTGTTACAGAAGAATACGTCCAGAGCGAAGGCGCGGTGGAATGGGGTTCGCCCGTGATGAACTATGGCGGAGCTGGCTGCTGCGACTCTTGCACCACCGGCTGCTGCGATGGCTGTTGCGGTTGCCAACCTTGCTGCCCACCAAAGATCCTGGTAGTGGGCGTCGAAGCTGTGTTTCTGAATCCAGACATCAACGGCGCACCGGTTAATTATGTTTTCTCTGAGGGCGATCCTCTAGTGACTGCCGCTCAGTTTGGCCCTGCCAACGGTCAAGCGTCGTTGGACGACATCTACGGTGCACCTCGGATCTCGATCGGGTGCCAAGGTTGCAAGTGGGGTATCGTTGGTCGTTACTTCCATCTGCGAGCCGGTGAACACGATCACGACTTCTACGATATCACCGCTGTTCCGCCACCTGCAGAACACAGCTACGATGTGAATAGTATTCTGGAAGCGTATTACACCGATATCGAGCTAACTCGCAACTTCTGTTTGCATGGCTGCAAGAACCAGTTCGCCTTTGGTGTTCGTTATGCTCTGATCGAACATCATGAATCGATCTACGCTCGGTCCAATACGATTGATGGTTTACTGGCTGCTTATGCTCGACGAAATCGTCAGGCACACGGCACAGGGCTGACATTTGGCCTCAATGGTCGTAAGCCGCTGTTCCCTTGCTCTTGTGTCCATTGGTACTACAGCGCCCGTGGTTCGGTGCTGTGGGGTTGTAGCCACAACGAAGTGGAGTCGGAAGCCCGAGTTGACTCGCTGGGTGCAGGAGCCGCTGTTGCCGCGGCGGGATCAATCGATGGGGCTATTGCCCGGGTGAACGATGACCTGTTCATCGGTGAAATCCAAGCAGGTTTGCAATGGGACTTTGCCCTGCGTTGCTTGCCTGCCAAGGCTTTCTTCCGCACCGCCTTTGAATATCAGTATTGGGATGCCTCGTTGGGCGGAGCCGCTTCCGGTTCATTCGCAGGAGTTGCGGACGGCGGGGCTGGTACTGCCTCCCAGGTGGCTGCTAGTTCTTCCGCACCAGGCTTGATCGTCGACTTCGTCGGTTTCTCGATCGGTAGTGGATTTACCTGGTAGGTAGAAGGCTTTGAGGCTGAAGGCTGGAGGCTTCAGACACTAAGAGGTTGAAGCAAGAATCGAGGCTAGAGGTCCACTACCTACAGCCTACTGTCTCCCCCCTCCAGCCTATTACAATTCACATTCACCGTAGCAGAGCCCTCGCGACATTCATTGTCCGTGGGCTTTGTTGCGTTTGTGCATGCGATCGTACGTAGCTGGATTCGCAAGAATTCAGCCAGCACACAATCTGAGTTCTTACGAATTCAGCTACTTCGAAAGACGATTGCCCATTGCCTTACTGCGCCGGCGCCGGCAACGGTTGAAGTATCTGACCCGACGGGGGCAGAGTTTGCGCGCCCGGCGGAATGAATTCTGGACCCGCTGGAGAGTCGGTGGGGATGGTTGGCAGTGCGGGGATTACCGGAGTGGTGATTCCCGGGACACTCGTTGCCGCGGCCGGCAAGACGGCGCCTTGCTGTGTGTTCTGGCGGAGTTGCTCGGCACGCCCTAGGAGTTGCTCGGTGGGCACAATCACTTGCGGCACCAGATTGAACGAGACGGTGCGATAGTCTTGTATTTTCTGAGGTGCTAGATTCTCGCTGACAAAATCTAACGGTGGAATCTCGTACCACGGTGCAGGAATGGGCTGGTTGACTGTCAGGGTTTCGTAGCCGGGCTTGATCAGTCGAATTTCGCGCGTGCCGTAGTAAATGAAATCGGTGGCGCAGGGGGTCGTGCCAACAGGTTGGTTGTCGACATAGACCATCGCCCCCGGCGGATTGCTGCGGACCATCAGCCGTCGGCGAACGCAGCCAGGTAGCAGCGTGCAACAGACTAAGGCCAGGCATGTGGCGAGGTGAATCGGCTGTGGTGTGAAATGCTTCATCAATTGCTGAGGGACCAGACATGCTTGCAGAATACGGGGGCAGGAGTATAGGTGCCCGTTTCGATGCTGACCATGCCGACTTGCGGCTGGTGGGAGACTCCTTCCAAAAAAACTGGCCGACTATCACACTGCTTGCTTAACGGTTAAAATAGCTAGCTTGCATTGATTCGAGCTTGGCAAACCAGACGCTTGCCTATGGCCAATCCGCGGCATCTTTCACCACTCCCTGGCAAACGTCTTTCTTCGCTGTATGGCTAATCCCAACGTCAAGCTGGAACAAATCTCAGGTGGCCTACGCTGTGCGGCTGCTAGCGATGTGGGCATGCGTCGTTCCAGCAATCAAGATTCACTGGCCGTGGCGTTGGCCGATTCTCAGCAACAATTCAAGAGTCACGGTCATTTGTTTGTCGTCGCCGATGGCATGGGAGCACACGCCGCAGGCGAGCTTGCCAGCAAACTGGCAACTGACAATATCCCGCACAGTTATCACAAGCTTCGCGATCTTTCGCCGAGCGAGGCAATTGTCGAGGCCGTTCGCCATACCAATGGGGTGGTTTACAACAAAGGACAGAACAGCGTCGATTTTCAGGGGATGGGAACAACCTGTAGTTGCTTGCTAGTGTTGCCCTGTGGAGCAATCGCCGCCCACATTGGCGATAGCCGTGTCTATCGACTGCGCGGAGATCTGCTGGAGCAACTCACATTCGATCACAGTCTCGTTTGGGAGATGGCTGCCGCGGGCCACGCCAGCGAGGATGAAATTCCTGCTTACGTCCCCAAGAATGTCATTACCCGATCCCTCGGTCCCAACCCAACGGTGGCTGTGGATGTCGAGGGACCGTTTCGATTGGAAAAGGGCGATCGCTTTTTGCTTTGCAGCGATGGTTTGACGGGTCCCCTCAACCCGGAACTAATTGGCATGGTGATGGGATCGTTGCCGCCCGGTGACGCGACCCAAACTTTACTCGATTTGGCCAATCTGCTGGGTGGACCAGATAACATCACTGGAATCGTTGTCGAAGTGGTGGATCCCGACCAGTTAGGGCAGCCCGCTCCGCAGAAGCTCTCGCACAGCACCATTATTCAGCCGCGTAGTTCGCGCGGGAATGTTCATCCGCTCACTTGGGCGGCAGTTACGCTCAGCGGGATTGTGCTTGTTTGCTGTGCGCTATTGGATTACGGAATTCCCGCTATCCTGGGCGGTGTGGGGCTTGCTTTGTCGGCGATGTTTGCCTGGATGCAGCACATCGGTTCGGGGAATTCAGGTGGGTTGCTCGAAGAGATTGGCTTGCGGGGCAAAGCACCTTATCGCCGCCACACGTGTGCCCCCAATGCCAGCCGCATCGAGCCACTAACGGATATAGTCAGGCAATTGGAAGATTTAGAAGCGCAGGGCGATTGGGAATTTGATCTCAAGAAAATTCACAAAGATCGCGAAGTTGCCCATCAGGCGATGCATCGGGGCGACTACCAAGCTGCACTCGTTGCTTATTGCAGTGCGGTGCGGGGACTGATGGAAGCGCTCCGGCAGTCGAAAATGGGACGGCCTAGCGACTCATCGGTCGATTTAATGAATGACGACTGAGCCCCACGCCAAGTTTCCGGCGATGCATATCTCCGGCGATGCATCGCATCGCGGCTATTCGCTGCTAGCATTTTTCTGGTCTGTCGCATAACGGCGATAGCTTGCTACAGTATGCCCGCTCTCTACAAGCTAGTTTGCCTAGCGATAACCGTACCCCTCAATTCGATTTCGTAAAAGCCATTCAACTTGGCCATCCATTGATTCATGCGACTTCTAACCCGCTATGTGATTTTTGAGCTGCTCACCGTCTTTATGGTCACGCTGACCACGATGACGGTGTTTGTGATGCTGATTTTGGTGGGTGAGGAAGCTGTCGACAAAGGTTACGGACTAGTTGGTGTCTTGCGGACGATTCCCTATTTCATACCCCAATCGCTCGCGCTCACGGTGCCGGGAACTATGTTGCTGGCTGGCACGATTGTATACGGCAGAATAGCGGCCTCGAACGAAGTCATCGCCGTGAAATCGCTTGGGATTTCACCCATGGCAATGGTTTGGCCAACGCTGATTGTGGCGCTGGCCGTGAGTGTGCTGGCGGTTTGGATCAATGACAAAGCGGTATCCTGGGGCCGTGGCGGGGTGCAGGCCGTATTCTTGGAATCGTTCGAAGAGATTGTGTACGGGCGTCTCAAGACCAAACGTGCCTTGCGGCTAGGAAATCTAGAAATCAACGTTCGCGGCGTTTCTGGCAGCACGCTCTTGCAGCCAATCATCAAAATCACTTCTACCAAAGGCAAACCGGTACTGATCACTGCGGACGAAGCGGAGGTTTCCGTCGATCGGGTTCAGAATGCAGTGAAAGTAAGATTGCTCAATGCGGAGGGTGATCTGCTGGGGGGATCGGGAACTTATCCCGGCGTGTTCGAAGAGTCGTGGCCGATCGAGATGTTTACCGGCGAAATGAGTCGTTCGCAAAGCCCTTCCAACTTAGCGCTCTGGGAAATCGGACCTGCCAAGTCGGAGACGATCGACAGAATCGACCAGCTCCAGCAGGAAATGACTGCTGATATGGGCTATGCCTTGATGACGGGCCGCAGCTATGAGGTTGCTGAGCCAGTATGGCGCGCACGCGAGGGCCAACTGCGTGGTTCTCAAGAACGATTGCAACGCCTGTATACCGAACCACACCGTCGTTGGTCGGGTGGGTTGAGTTGTCTGTGCTTTGTATTGGTCGGCGCGCCGGTGGCCATCTTGTTGCGGCGGGGCGAATTTTGGGGCAGTTTCTTTGCTTGTTTTCTGCCTATCTTGTTGCTGTACTATCCCATGCTGGTCGTGACGGTCGACTTCGCCAAAAGCGGCATGGTGCATCCCATCGCCGTCTGGACGGGGAATCTGGTGCTAGCTCTGGTTGGTTATTGGCTATTGAAAAAGGTCATTCGGTTTGACCAATTCAATTGGAGCGGCTGGCGAATGCTGAAGCTCTCTTTTTAGATTGTCTTGAGAATAAACTCGTCCGTTTGCCAATAGGCGGACCGCCACGCGCTCCGACGCACTTTGGAGGCAAGTATGCCTCCGGATAAAATCGTGCATACAGATTGCTAGCACTTTGCCGCGGACGCTGGCATCGAGTATCGCAGGCGAGAACTGTTCTTGTTCGATTTCCGACTGGGCTGATAGACTGCCTTTCCCGTCGGGTGTCATGAAGACACTCGTTATAGTAAATCTGGAAGCGACCGTGTGCGACAAGGAGGTCGTCGGTGCTGTCCCATTGGCCCATTCGAACTAAACTCAAGCTAGGCTTGGGTCTCTTGCTGGTTACAGTGCTTGCGCTGTTTGCTAGTGCGTACTATGGGCTGTACGCTTACCGCGGATTGGTAAAAGGTTTGAGTGCGCGCTCGGCTGAGTTGCCTCTGGCTGGTGAAATTCGTCAGCATGTGAGCGACATCCGCGTCATCTTGAGTCAAGCAAAAGAACGTCTGGAATTCCCCGCGGCCGTGGAAGCTTTGTCGAGCGATTCCGAACTAGAGAGTTCCATTGCCACCTATCCCTGGGATGCTCAGTGGACGCGTGAACAATATCGCGAGGCATTGTTGAATCTGGTGGATGCCGTCGACCAATACAGTCGACAGCTCGACCGCGTGGCATCCGAAGCCGACTTCCGATTGGGCGACGATTCGCACGAACGGCAAACTCTATCGCAGATTTTCGAAGTGCTCGGCCGACTTGGCACGCAAAAGTATCATGATCAGCTCGAAGAAGATTGGTTGCTCGATCAATCACAAATCGGTGTGCTACGTGAAGAGATCGATCAACTCGCCCATTTGGCGGCCGACTTGCCCAGCCATTTGCACACACGCTTGAAAGAACTCTCCGACGATGTACGGGCGCATTACCGCACAGCGATTATTGCCGCCTGGGTGAATGCGGGTGTCGCACTGTTGTTGATGGTTTCTGCCGTTCGACTGTTCTACACATGGTTTGCCAATCCGCTGGAAACACTCGTAAGAGGTTCCCGCGAAGTAGCTCAGGGGAATTTCAATCACCGCATCGAACTCGGTACTGACGACGAAATGGGCGAACTGGCACTGGCCATGAACGACATGACGGCCCGCTTCCAGGAAATTCGCGACGACCTCGATCGACAAGTGCGACTGCGGACCAACCAGGTTGTTCGTAGCGAACAATTGGCCAGCGTGGGCTTTTTGGCGGCTGGGGTTTCCCACGAGATTAACAATCCACTGGCTTCGATCGCTTTGTGCAGCGAGTCGTTGGAGAGCCGGTTGACCGAGCTTCTAGAGCAAGTCGAAGACGATCACGCCGAAGATGTGAAAGTGGCCCACGACTACCTGCAAATGATCCAACGCGAGGCGTTTCGCTGCAAACAAATCACCGAAAAACTGCTCGACTTTGCCCGTATGGGCGATTCCCAGCGACATAGCACCGACTTGCGAGAACTGGTCGATGGTGTGATCGATATGGTGCAGCACCTCGGCAAATACCAAGACAAGCAAATCGAGCTTAAGTCCGGCGACCCAGCGATCGTGCAGGTGAACGCGCAGGAAATCAAGCAAGTGATGCTGAATCTTATCACCAACGGTCTGGAGAGCGTGGACTCCGGCGGTAAGGTGAGCGTCTCGATTGAGAAGAATAACCAACGAGCACAACTAGTTGTCGAAGACAATGGTTGCGGGATGAATGAGGAAGTACTCAAACATTTGTTCGAGCCATTCTTCACACGACGACGTAGCGGGCAGGGAACCGGCTTGGGTCTGTCGATTACCTACAGAATTGTGGAAGAGCATCAAGGAAACATCGAAGCCACCAGTGCAGGCGTGGGCAAGGGATCGCGGTTTGTCGTGACTTTGCCAACCGAATTTTCAACGAAGGAGAGTCATCATCACTACCAAGCAGCCTAAAGGTCAAGGATTGACTTTGTTGTTTGCCGACGACGAACAGTCGCTGCAGGAGCTTATGAAGCTCGAACTGCCGCGGTTGGGTCATAAGGTGACGGTCTGCCCAGACGGACTGACAGCCGTCGCGGCACTCGAGAAAAATACGTACGACTGCATCATTGTCGACTTGGACATGCCTGGCAAAGATGGCATCGGCGTGATTGCGCACTGCAAGGAGCACGCGCCGGAAACGGAAGCCGTGGTGCTGACCGGCAAGAGCTCGATGGACACGGCTATTGCTGCGCTACGTCATGGCGCATTTGATTACCTTACTAAGCCTTGCAAACTAATCGAGATCCAGGCGCTCTTGCAGCGCGTGGCCGAGAAACGTCAATTGGAGCAGAAGTGCCGCGCGCTAACGCACCGTGTGCAGCGATTGGAAGGTTCACCGCAACTTGTTGGCAAGACGCCGGCAATGCAGAAGGTGCGACTGTTGATCGAGAAGGTGGCTCCCACCAATTCTACCGTGTTGATTTTGGGCGAAACTGGTACCGGTAAGGAACTGGTCGCACGGTCTCTCCACGAGCAGAGCGCCCGTGCAGAAAATCCTTTTGTGGCGGTCAATTGTGGAGCGCTGCCCGAAACGCTGATCGAAAGCGAATTGTTTGGACATAAGAAGGGTGCGTTCACGGGAGCCGACGAGCATCGGGTTGGTCTGTTCGAAGTCGCCCACGGTGGGACGATTTTCTTGGATGAAATCGGTGAGCTTCCCAAAGCAATGCAGGCGAAACTGCTGCGAGTGCTGGAAAGCGGCGAGATTCGCCGCGTTGGCGAAAACAAGTCAACCACTGTCGACGTACGGGTAATTTGCGCGACGCATCGCGACCTGCCAACGATGGTCTCCGAGGAGGAATTCCGAGAAGACTTGATGTATCGCATCAACACATTCGAAATCAACCTGCCGGCACTGCGGGAACGTATTCAAGATGTTCCCGATCTGGCTAGGTATTTGCTTTCTCGTCATCGACGCGGTAGCGAAGCGGAGTTTGCCCCCGACGCGGTGGAGGCCCTTTTGGGCCACATCTGGCCAGGAAATGTCCGGGAATTGGCCAACGTAATCGAGCACGCGACCATTCTCTGCGACAGCGGACCGATTCGGCACGAACATTTACCGAAGCACTTCGATAGCCGGCAACTGCAAGGGGCCGCAAAGCAACGGCGGGGTGCCATCTCGCTCCGCGATTTGGAAATGGAAGCCATCCACGAAGCACTCGAGCGCAACGATGGCAACAAACCACAGGCCGCCGAGCAATTGGGCATTAGCCTCAAGACGCTCTACAACAAGCTGAACCAAGCGACGAATTTGGAACAGTCGGCTTAGGTTTACCACGAATTGGGCAAATAGAACGAAATCGTGTTGTGAAGTGTAGGGTGCGATGGAATGGAACCGAATCGCACTAAGAGCGATCGCAATACTTGGTTGTGTTGCATTCAGGTGAGCAGACTATGTGATGCTGTCCGGAGAATCGGATAACGATTCACAGACGTGAAGCTATCTGTCACCTCGCCCCAGCTAGTCGTCTAACGAAGTAGACCCGAGGGGGCTGGCTAGATTCCTCGGCGGACCTCGGAAAGACAACTAACTACGTAGCTGAGAAAAGCTATCGAAATCCCTGAGAGTAACAGCTAACCAACATCCACGAAGATTAGCGTTATTCGCGGGCACCGACTCTCATCGCTACACTTTCCGCACCACGCCGGTGCAAACGCCCAAGACTTTCACGTTGCGGCTGTAGATGGGTTTCATCTCTGAGTTGGCCGGTTGGAGACGGACGCGGTTGGCTTCGGGGTACCAATATTTAAGTGTTGCCTCACCGTCGTCGGTGAGTGCTACCACAATGTCGCCGCGGTCGGCGGTGCGGGCCTTGCGGCAAATTACCAGGTCGCCGTCGGCAATGGCGGCCTCGATCATGGAGTCGCCTTTCACCTTGAGGGCGAACAGGTTTTTCTGGCCGAACCAATCTTCAAATTCAAAACGTTCGGCTTGTTCGATGGCTTCACTTAAACTGCCGGCAGCGATCTGACCCACCAGCGGCATGCCACGATCTTCGCAGGCAGCCTCGGTAAGCTGAATGGCCCGCGACATGTTGGGTTCGCGGGTGATGAGGCCTTTTTTCTCGAGCGCCTTGAGATGGCACATCACGCCATTGGGTGAACTGATTTCAAACTCTTCGCCAATTTCGCGGACCGTCGGGCCGTAGCCCCGATTCTCAATTTTCTCCCGGATAAAGAGAAACACATCTTTTTGGCGCCGGGTCAGTTGGTCGATGCTCATGGGTCGGCCTTGCGTAGGTGAGTCACGGGTAAGCAGCGAAATGCAGGAGGGAGATTCACGAGTGCGGGACTTCATGGGCGCGGGACGTAGCTCGCTGCAAGTGCTGTGGCCATCATAATATACGTCCGTACATGTTCGCAAGAGCATATGTACAGTATTTCCTGGCTAGAGGCTGAAGGCAGGAGGGGGTAGGCTGGAGGTTTGGTTACCTACGCGGGAGAAGTAGGGACAGACGGGGCAAATCATAGCCAAAAACTCCTATCCGCAATCCGAAATCCGCATCCCTAAATCAAATGCCCGAACTCGTTCGTCAAGAAATCATGTCTGAAGCCGACCTGGTGGTCGTTAAGGTGGGCACACGCGTGCTGACTGCCAGTGATGGTACGCTCGACGGCCAGCGAGTCGCTGCCATTTCGGCACAGCTCGCGCGGCTGTGGCAGGCGGGACGGCGCGTGGTACTAGTCAGCAGTGGGGCTGTGGGCGCGGGCTTAGGTCGTCTGGAGATCAAACAGCGCCCGACCGATATGGCTCAGTTGCAGGCCACCGCCGCCATTGGGCAAAGCCTGTTGATTGAATCGTACAACCAGGCGCTGGAGCCACATCAACTTCACGCGGCTCAAGTCCTGCTCACCGCGGAAGATTTGCAAGATCGTCGACGCTATCTCAATGTGCGGAACACGTTGCTTGCATTGTTTCAATGCGACGCCGTGCCGATCATCAATGAGAACGACACTGTCAGCGTCGAAGAATTCCAAACCAGCTTTGGAGACAACGATCGTCTGGCCGCGCAGGTGACGAATCTGATTCGCGCCCCGTTGCTGGTGTTGCTCTCGGACATTGACGGCCTCTACGAAGGCGATCCTGCTGACCCCAATTCGAAAGTCATCCCGGTTGTAACTGATGTCGATGCCTCCGGCGAACATGCCGTGTACGATGGAAATCACCAAGGGTCTGTGCAACTCAGCCTGGGTGGAATGAAAAGCAAACTGCAGGCGGCACGTATTGCCACCGCTGCGGGCGAAAACGTAGTGATCGCCAATGGACGTTGCGATGATATTCTCGACCGTATCCTGGCAGGCGAAGACGTCGGCACACTGATCATTGCTGAAGGCAAGTCGATCGATTCCCGTAAACGCTGGATTGGCTGGAGCGCAAACGCAGCGGGGAAGTTGGTTCTCGATCAGGGGGCCGTCTCTGCCATCGAAAACGGGGGGCGTAGTTTGTTGGCGATTGGGGTGACCTCCACGGAGGGCGATTTTTCCAAAGGCGACGTGGTTTCGCTTTGCGATTCTAGCGGGAATGAGTTAGCGCGAGGATTAACTAATTACACTGCCAAGGAAATGCAAACGATTGCCGGCCAACCCACCGAACGCATCGCGGAACTACTGGGCCATTGCCCCTACAAGGAAGTCGTGCACCGTAATAATCTTATCGTGCTGTAGCGGAGCAAGGAGCAAGGAGCAAGGAGCAAGGGGCAAGGGGCAAGGGGCAAGGGGCAAGGGGCATCGGGCCAGCCCGGAGCGTCAGCGACGGGACCCTACTGATTCCAGCTCATTCGCGTCCATCCGTGATTAACCATCGATCTTCGTCTACGCGTTGTAACGATTGCTCGCGTTGCATGTGGCGAAAACGCGACATAGCGAGCCCAGATTGGAATTCCTCGGGCAGCCCAATTACTCTGGAAGTTAGCCGCACAGCTTTTCTTCTCTCTTCCGGAGTTGGTATCTCATGCGAATTTTTATTGCTGTCCCTAGTCTTCTGCTCTTGCTCACCTTTGTCAGCACTGCTGGTGCCAATGCCAAGGAACAAACGGCTGAGCCGACTGCGGAGCCTGTTCAAGGCCGCGTTGTTATTACTCCCGAATTGGTCGAGGCCCATATCGCCTACAAAGCGGCACAGGCGCGGGTTCGGAACTACCAGCACGTAGTGCTTCCCAATACGCGGCGAAGATTGGACGAGCAAGTTCGACTGGCTGAGACGGAAATCGCGATCCTGCACCGCCGACTTCGCGACTACCGACCCTTCCTACGCGTGGGCGAGTACTCTCCCGTTCGCACTGCGGCGGAGAGTCATCTGCTTTCGCTCCGCGCGGCTGAGTCCCGGCTGCGGCAACTCAAGGACGATCGGATCGCACTGATGCGTAGCACCCGTCAGCAATACGATTTTCAGAATCTGGAAATCGTCCGCGCCGCCGCGCATTACGCCCAGGTGCGACGTCAATTGCAGGAAGATGCTGCCCGCGACTAGCGCGGATCGACGTGAATGCTTGGTACAGCCGCGACTGCACGAGTCGCATGGCTGAAGCTCTCTCGATTCGGTTACAATCCAGCCACTGCTGCGGTTGGTCTGGCGGAACAATATGTAACCGAGATGAAATATGGCAGGCAAGTCGTTTCTCACATCACGCTGGTCGCATCTGGCGATGCTTAACTACGAAATGGATCCAGCGATCCTCCTGCCGTATGTCCCGGCGGGGACGGAGTTGGATACGTTTGCAGGTCGCACAATGGCCAGCATGGTGGGGTTTCTGTATCACGATACGCGCGTGTTGGGCATCGGATTTCCATTCTACCGACATTTCGCCGAGCTCAATTTGCGTTTTTACGTGCGCTATCACCACGAGCAGGATGGTTGGCGGCGGGGGGTGGTGTTTGTGAAAGAGCTCGTGCCGCGGCGGATGGTAGCGTTTGTGGCGCGTACGTTTTATGACGAGAAGTTCTGTTACGCCCCAATGCGGTACGCGATCACGCCCCGTCCAGAAGAACCCGGGGTGCCGGGCCGCGTCGAATACGAGTGGAAGTCCGCCGGAAGCTGGCAGCGTCTCAGGGCGGAAACCACGGGGGAAGCTCAGCCCCTGGTTGCCGGTAGCGAAGAAGAATTCATTGCCGAGCACTATTGGGGCTACACGGCTCGCCGTGACGGCACGACCAGTGAATACCACGTCAGCCACAAGCCCTGGCGAGTGTGGCAGGTGAGTCATTCGGAATTCGAGTGCAACGTCGCAGCGCTCTACGGCCAGCAGTTCATCGAACCACTCAGCGGCCCCCCCAGCTCGGCGTTTGTAGCCGAGGGCTCGCCGGTGACGGTCTATGAAGGGCGGCGGTTGTAAAATCACGTTGGCAATTTGATTTGCCACAGAGGACACGGAGGGCACAGAGAATTTGATTATGCGTCAGAGATTGGCTCTTGAGTGAATTCTGGTACACTGAGGAGCAACTGGCACCTTAGCGGAAATGCAAATGCGCAGCTCTTCTTCGAATGGCGTTTGGCCTTTTCGGCAACCTTACGCTTGGCTCCTCTTTTTGACTCTAGCCGTAACTGCCTTCAATTGTATTTATGTGTACTTCGGCGTGCCGTTCTCACCTGTGGCTGAATTCTTCTCGGTCTATGCGGTTCCCTTCGCCATTTTATTTTGGGTCGTATGGGATGCCCAAAGCCGCCGTTGCACCCCTTGCTATGATTTTGGGCTGATGGTCTATCTGGGTTGGTTTTTGGCTCTCCCCGGTTACCTAATTTGGACCCGAGGCTGGCGAGGGCTACTTTTACTGTTTGGCTTTTTTCTCCTTGTCCTAATCCCTATTATCTTTGCTGACATTGCTTGGAATGCAAGATGGGGCAGGATGTAGCAGAGTGTCTCACGACTAAGAGCGAGTTAGATGCATTTGATGAGGAGCATCAGTGCATGCAAATAAGTTACTTGAGATTTCCACTAAACATAGATCTCTCTTTTAGTTCCTTTGAGTCGGATTGTTCTGCCTCGAGAAGTTGTAAACGAATCTTGTCTGCTAGACTGAATAAGACCGCCAACTCTATCTGCAAAGACTGGTCAGTTGTAAAAACTTTATCATTCCCATAAAAACCACCGACCGATCTGTTCTTATGGAAAACTCTTACTCTCGATAATTTACTTTCTAAATCGAAATACACATTTACAATATTCCCATTCTTCATGAACTCTAGCCTGAGACTATATTGAGGTGCCCACAAATAGTAAAGTTGTTTGTCTGATTCAGTCATTCCCAATTTCTTTAGGCAAGAAGACAACCGGCTGACCGACGCGTTATCGAGTTCTATAGGATTTGACAGAGACTCAAAGTCTTTTTCTGGATCGTCATTGAATCCCCGCAATTGCCGTAGCTGATAGGCAATAACTCGATCCGGTGAGGAGATGATGTCGAGCGCCTGCTGACTGTGGATCAGTCTAAAATTGTCCCAGCCCTCTGGTTTAACCGGAGGAGGCTCGGGGACTGGCTCATTAAGTTTCCATATACCGAAAATAACACAGAAGATAGCCACCAGTTTAAGTAACCAGCTTAGGCTGATCCTGGTGTGATCATCAGATGGATTGTCAGTCATGCCAAGCTCTCAAAATGTACTTTCTCATGGCACCCCTTTCTAACCCTCCCCATCTAGGGAAGGAACCAATCGTTCTCCGCGGCCCTCTGCTCCTCAGCGCACTCTGCGTTGAACAGCATCACTCCTCCGCCTCCAACCGGCAATAGCAAGACCGATCAATCTTTACATCCGTGCGCTCAGAGGCTTCCGCAAACTGCTTTCGGCACTGGGCGGCTTCGTCGGTCTTGCCTTGTTTGCGGAGTGCTTCGCTCAGGCCGTGCAGGGCCCAAGGGTTCTTGGGGTGGCGCCGGAGGTCTTCGCGGTAGACGGCTTCGCTTTCTTTGAAGTTGCCTTGTTCGAGAAGTAATGCCCCCAGTGCATGGCGTGCCGGTTGCATCCAGCCCCACGGTTCGTCGTAGTTAAGGCCATCGTCCAGCCGGATTGCTTCGCGGAGATGTTCGAACGCTTCGTCGAATTCGCCCCGGCGATAGGCGATCTCGCCGGCGATCATTTCCTCAGCGATGCCTAGAATATTTTGCGATGGGTTTTGGAAAAGAAAACTTGTGTCGGGCACTTGTTCTCGTTGTTCGATAAATTCCTGCTGTTCGATCTCGGCATCGTCGACGCGGCCGGTGGCGGCATAGGCGAGCGCCCGGGCGTAGCGCCAAACAGAACGCGACATCGGTAGATACTCGGGGGGCTGCGGCTCTTCGAGAATTTCGTCCCACTGGCCAAACCGCACGAGAACATGGATGGCGGTGGGCATAAAGGCATCGAGAAAGTCGACCTGGGCGCGGAGCATGTCTTCTGGGATTTGCTCGTTGAGTTCCCGGGCCGTCTGGAGCGCCAGTTCGCTTTGGCCATCGAACATCGCGCCGTACACCACAAAGTGATAATTGTGAATTCGGTACAGCGAGTAGAAGTTGTAGGGGCCTTCGCGCTCGAGAAATGCAGTGTCGGCATCAATGGCCTCGAGATTCGAGTCGACGACCTGCTCGTAGTCGCCTAGCCAAATGTCGATGTGCGTCGGCATGTGGACCATGTGGCCCAGGCCTGGCATGGCGTAGCGGAGTTCGTCGGCAATGGGCAATGCCTTTTCAGGCGTTGGCGAGGCTTCCATAGCGTGGATATAAAGATGCGCCATGCCGGGGTAGCCGGGGTGTTTTTCCAGGCCCTTCTCTAGCACTGCGGTGATCTCTTCCGTGTGTGGTCCCGGTTCGCCCGCGGCGCTCCAGTGCTTCCAAGGCTGAAGATTCATTAGTGATTCGGCAAAGAGCGTAATCACGAGCGGGTCGTTGCCATGATTCTGGTAAACCTGTCTCATGGCGTCGGCGTAGGCCTGATTGAGTGCGTCGCGATCTGCGGGCAATGGCGTTTGGTATCGGCTGGCTAGTGCTTCGATGAGGGCCTTTTCTTTGTCCGTTGCTTTAGCGGTGTGCAGGCTGGCTATGCGAATTGCCAAGTCGGCCTGGGCCATTTGTGGGGGTTCGATCAACATGTTGTTGAAGTTCGGCCCCCATGCGTAAGCCATGCCCCAGTAGGCCATGGCCAAACCGGGATCGTGCTGCAGAGCTTTTTCAAAGCAGCGGATCGCCTCCTCGTGATTGAATCCATAACACATGGCCAGCCCACGATCGAACCACAGTTGAGCTTCGGGCGAATCGGTTGATACCTGGTATTGAAAGTCTCCGATGTCGTAGTAGTCTTCAGTCTCGGCAGAGGCGCATTCAGCAGCCAGGTAAGTACTGACGCTGAGAACAACTAGCAAGACGATGGATTTTCGTAGCGAGCGAATAGACATTGGTGATCTCCACTCATGGACAGAAGTTAGGATCAGTTAGATCCGTATTTACGCATAGGTGCAGAGGTAAGCAGTAGCTTCCTCGACCTGTAGTTGGAATTTCTGATTCGCCGCGACCTCAAAAACTTTGCCGGCGGGGTAGTCCTGCCAAGCGTCGCTGCCGGGAAGCTTCACGGTGAGTTTGCCACTCACGACGGTGATGGTTTCGTGTTTGTCGGTGGAAAATTCGTATTCGCCGATTGCCATGACGCCGATCGTGGCGGGCAAGGTGGCGGTTTGAAAAGCAATCGATTTGACCTTGCCATCGAAGTATTCGTTAACAGTGAACATGGAGAATTCCTGATTTATTTTGGGTGAATCGGTCCGGTTCGCTCGGCTGGCTGTGCCTATTGCGGGGCTAATGCTTAGGTTTACAGATAGATATCTGCTTGGCAAGCTATTGCAGTAGGCGAGGGCGTTTTGGACACCGCGAAAGGATTGCAGGTTCCCGTTCCCTGCGGTTAACATTGCGGTTGGCCCCATCTCTTAGAATTTCAACGTTCGATTAAAAGCATGTCTCAACCAAAAAATGTCCTCGGCACCGAATTGCAGACGTGTAGCACCGATCCGATGACCGGCTTCTACCGGGACGGCTGTTGCCGCACCGGCAAGGAAGATGTCGGGCTACATCTGGTTTGCGTTCAGGTGAGTGATGAGTTTCTGGCGTTCTCGCAGCATGTGGGGAACGACCTGAGCACGCCCAACCCGATGTACTCGTTTCCTGGCTTGGTAGCTGGCAACCGATGGTGCTTGTGCGCCCAACGTTGGAAGCAGGCGTTGGAGGCTGGTTTCGCACCGCCCGTGGATCTGGAGGCTACCCATATCTCAACCCTAGAATTCGTCGACCTCGAGGATTTACAACAGCACGCAATCGAAACGCCATCCTAATTTCAAAGGAGAGTGGACAATGCTCGAATCAACGGTAAGTACCTTTTCGCTATGGCTGCCAATTCTGCTAACGACAGCCGCTTTGTTCTTTTCTGGTTTCGTTTGCTGGATGATCATTCCACTACACAAAGCAGATTGGCAAAAGTTGCCTAACGAAAGTGAATTCCTCGACAAGATGGCTGAAATGAAGTTGCCGAGTGGTAACTTCATGGTTCCTCACGCTCCCGACGCCGAGGCTACGAAGAGTGCCGAGTACAAGAAGGCGCTGGAGAACAACACCTTCGGCGCCATCCAAGTGTGGAACGGTCCTCCAAATATGGGAGCCAACCTCGGTTGCCAAGTTGGATATTTGCTCGTCGTCAACTTCTGCTTGGCGTATCTGGCCACACTTGCACTGCCCATTGACGCTGGGTTTACGCCCGTCTTTCGATTCATATCAACAGCCGCATTCTTAACATTCACAGCAGCAATCGTGCCTCATGCAATTTGGTTTAAAAACCGAATTGTCGGCCACGTTATCGAAGGCGTCATCCAAGCATCGATCGCCGGTGCTATCTTCGCCTGGCTGTGGCCCACAGGCCCCACTTTATGAAATACTGGCTCGGGCTGTTGCCGCTAACAATTGCGCTTTCGACCCACGCTGCGGAACCGCGCGTCCTCGTCGAAGGGTGTGTGCTGGAACGGGTCGCCAGGGAGCCAGAAATCGTCACCCCGGTGGGCGTCGCTTTTGACAGCGAGGGTCGGCTGCTGATTGTCGAGTCGCATACGCACAAGCGCACGGACGATTACAAAGGTCCCGGTGGCGACCGCATCCGGATGCTTGCGGACTCGAATGGTGATGGCACGCTCGACGCCTGGAGCACCTTTGCCGAAGGCTATCGCCACGCACTGAATATCGCCGTGCGGCCCGATGGGGCGGTGTATGTCGTCACCCGGGGCGAAGTGCATTTGCTTCAGGATACTAATAACGACGGTGTGGCTGACGAGGATGAGGTAATCGTTCGACTCGAAACGAAGGAAGAGTATCCTCACAACGCGCTAAGTGGCATTGCCCTTAGTGACGACGGACTTTACTTGGGTTTGGGTGAAAACTTCGGTGTTGCTTACCGCTTGGTGGGGTCGGACGGAAGTTCATTCTCCGATCACGGGGGAGCGGGCCGTGTTTTTCGCTGCGGTTGGAAGGGCGAGCAGATCGAGCCCTATGCCACCGGCTTTTGGAATCCGTTTAGTCTATGTCTGGCGAAGGAGCGACTGTTTGCCGTAGACAACGATCCCGATGCTATGCCTCCCTGCCGACTGATTGATGTGGTCGAACGGGCCGATTACGGTTTTCGATTTGAGTACGGACGTGCCGGGGTGCATCCACTGTTGGCCTGGGATGGGGAACTGCCTGGGACTCTCCCCATGGTTTGCGGGACGGGCGAAGCTCCTACCGCGGTGATCGCTCATCGGGGCTACTTGTGGGTGACGAGTTGGGGCGATCATCGTATCGAGCGCTACGAGTTGAGTAAACAAGCCGATGGCCAGCTCGCAGCGGCGATGACAGTTGTTGTGCAGGGTGAATCTGACTTTCGACCCACGGGCATGGCCATCGCTCCAGACGGTTCCCTGGTCTTCGGCGATTGGGTCGACCGCAGCTATCCCGTGCATGGCAAAGGACGCATTTGGAAGCTGACCCTGCCCGCCGATATGAACGCTGGAATACCGACGGGACCCGTCCAAACTCCGGCAATCAACCCAGCACTGGAAGAACTCGTTGAGAAACGTTGGCTCCGTCAGACGGAGGCCGAGCAATTGATCGAGTTGCTCCGCAAGGCACTCCAGTCCAGCGACCCAGACGTCCGCTTGTTCGGGGTACGCTGGATTGCGGAGGAGCGAGTCACGGAACTAACCGACGAAGTGAAGTCACTACTACGGGATTCACCGCCCAGTGAACGCTACTACATGGCGATCCTGGGGGCGATCGACTGGCTCGAGGGCGAGAAGAAACCGCGCCACAGCGGCATCAACGATGGGCTGCTGGCCAGAGAGCTTCGTAACAGCAACCGCTCAGATTCGTCGAAGGCCTTGGCACTCCGGCTAATATCGCCTGATTACAAAGATCTGACGTTGGACCGATTGCGAAAGTTTCTTGCATCTAAATCAGCGGAGCTCCGCTTGGAAGCAGTGCGAACTCTCGCTGCCCGTTCGGACGCGGAGCGGTTTGGCTTGCTTCGCGAGATTGTGGGTTACGAATCGCTTGCTGAGGAAATGCGCGTCGAAGCGGTCGTTGGGCTGTCTGCCGCTTGGCAGGAGCATCGCCAACTATTTGAGCAACTATCCAAAGACGGTGCCGGTGCATTGCAGCAGGAGGCAAAGCGCGTGCTCCGACTAGCTGGCCAAACGCGACCGGTCGACGAGGAGATTCCGCCTGCATCTGACTTGAACGCTTGGGAAAAGTTGCTTGCGGAATCAGGTGACGCTGCCTCGGGACGGCGACTTTTTTTCAGCCCGGTCGGCCCCCAGTGCAGTGCCTGCCATCGGCACGGCGGCAGGGGAGGGCAGGTGGGGCCCGATCTAACTAACCTCGCGGACGGCAGCAGTCGAGCGAAGATTATCGAATCGATCCTCGATCCCAGCCGCGAAGTCGCGCCGCACTACCAACCGATGATTCTCCAAATCGACGATGGCAAAACGCACGTAGGTCTTAGATTGCCCAAGGGCGGCGACGATGGCAAAGAATACTACGCCGACTCGGCAGGCCGAAGATTCGAGCTGGAGAGCAAGTCAGTCGTGCTCCGGCAGCCCAGTCCTATTTCACTTATGCCGGCAGGCCTGGAGAAGTCGCTGACGGTCGAAGACCTGCGCGATTTGGTAACGTTCTTCACAAGAGCTAATCGAAGATCTTGGCCAAATCAACAGTGAAGTCGGGGACAGCCAGTGGACTCAGGCTACCCTCCTTAGGCAAAGTTTCCATCGAACGATACTTCGTCTGGTGGGGATCGCGGTGGACCAATAGCTGTTCTTCCTTTAGATCAGCAATCCAATATTCGCTGATTCCTACAGTCGCGTATACCGAAAGCTTTTGAGACGAATCCTTTTTCAGTGAAGATTCCGCTGCTTCGACTACCAGCAATACATCTTCCGCTGTCGGCAAATTTGTTTTGTAGCCATCTGCCCTATACCTCAACAGCATCAAGTCTGGATCAAAGACATTTCCATCGGAAACCCTCAAAGTACCCTGAACAGAGAGTTGATGCGTGCCGACTAATGGAGCAAAAGCCTCGATTAGTCTAATCAAAAAATGATTGTGTTTCGTACCAGAAGGTGACATTTCGACAATCATCCCCCCTATAAGTTCGACATGGTCGTCTGGACCGAGTACCCCAGCCTCGACCATTTGCAGATAGTCGCTGGAACTGAAGCGATGGAGCGACTGGACATCGGGAAAGCTTGCGGAGGATGGGCCTGTAGTTGCCATATGAGGATTATACCACAACTGCCTCCATAATCGGCAAGTTGCCAGAATCTGCCTTTCTGCGTGGGCCCGTTGAGGGAAATCCGTGTCGGGCGTAGAATCGAGCGTGTGAACAGCGCGACTCGGATGTCGCGACCAACGCTCTCCCCACCCTTACCTGAATCCTGCCCCCATGAGCGAATTGCATCACGAGTGCGGTGTGGCTGCCGTCTATCACTTGCCAACTGGCGAGACCTCTCCGCTCTGTCCTCCGCAGGGGCCGGAGGAAGTGTCGCGGCTGATGCCGCGGATGTTGCTCGACATCCAAAATCGCGGCCAGCTATCCGCGGGCATGACGTCTTACAATCCGCACCGTCAACAATTGATCGACACTTACCGCGAGCTCGGCACCGTCAATCAGGCATTTCGCTTGAACCATCGCGGCAAAGCGGAAAGCCTCATGCGGGAGTACGCCGGTTGCGCCGCCATCGGGCACGTTCGTTACGCCACTTGTGGCGAGGAGGACTGCAGTTACGCACAGCCCTTCGAACGGCACCATTTGCAGAAACACAAGTGGTTCAGCTTTTCCTACAACGGACAACTCGCCAATTTCGCGCTGTTGCGGGACAAGCTGCTCGCCGAGGACGATCATCACTTGGCCCGCGCCAACGATACAGAAATCATCATGCACGAGATCAGTCGCGAGCTTTCCGGCGATCGTCGCTTGCCGTTGATCGACGTGATGCGTCACCTGGCGACGCGGCTCGATGGTGCGTATTGCCTGGCAATGCTCAATGCCCAGGGCGAAATGCTGATTGCCCGTGATCCACTGGGGATCAAACCGATGTGCTACGCCATCGAAGGTCCGCTGTTCGCTGCGGCGAGCGAAAGTGTGGCACTGGTGAATCTGGGCATTCCCGCCTCGTCGGTAAAGTCGTTGGAAGCGGGCACCGCGATTACCATTTCCGATGGCAAAATCGAGATCGAGCGATTTAGCGAAAATCCCCGTCGGGCCCACTGTTTTTTCGAGTGGATTTATTTCTCCAATGTCGCCAGTTCCTTGGACGATCGCAGTGTGTACCTGGCCCGAAAAACCCTTGGCGAAGAACTGGCTCGGCTCGAGGACTTGGACTGCGACGAAAATACTGTAGTTGTGCCCGTGCCGGATACCAGCAAAGCCGCTGCCGATGCGATGGCGTTCCGCTTAGGCGTGCCTAGTATCGAAGGTCTTATACGCAACCGCTACTCCGGTCGAACCTTCATCGAAGGGGGCGAAAATCGCAAAGCCAAAGCCGCGGCCAAATATACCGCGCTTCCCGAGGTGCTCGAGGGCAAACGGGTCTTGCTAGTAGAAGACTCGATCGTTAGGTCGACAACCATGCGAGTTTTGATCTCGAAGATTCGCGAGATCGGACGTGCCAAGGAAATTCATGTTCGCGTAGCCTGCCCGCCTATTGCCGCGCCGTGCTTTTACGGGATCGACATGTCGACCATTGGCGAGTTGTTCGCCCCAGAGTTTCAAAAACAAGATCAGAGCCAAGAGGAAATGTTTGCCGCGATGGCCAAGGAACTGGGGGCCGACTCCGTGCGCTATCTGCCGGTGGAGTCGTTGGCCCTGGCCGTCGACAAACCGGCCGACCAACTTTGCCAGGCGTGCGTCACCGGCGAGTACCCCACGCATTGGGGCCAAAAACTCTACGACATCGCGCTGGAAAACTCTCAAGGCGGCGACTCGCAAAGCTCTACGCGGACCTATGAGACGTTGCCCGGGTAGAGCCAAATGCATTTACCCGTGGCTAGCGCCATCGGCTCAGGCATTTTGTTTTGCACTCGGTGAGGGATTCCACCAGGTGATGCAGAATGCGTAAGCATTGCATCACCTCGCAACCGCCGCGACCGATAAACATCAGACCATCGAGCGGATGGTGATTGATAGCCACAGAGAACACCGAGGGCACAGAGATCGTTGCTTCGGGGCGATAAAGCCGAGGTCCTTGGGCATCACAAGTAGGGTGGCGCCGTCAGGCCCACCGAGAGTGAGGATATTACATCGATCCAATCGGTGTGCCGCCGCGTTGCTATGGCACCCACCTAATTCTTTTCAGACTGCGTTAGGTGCGACACCTGCCTTAAGCGGACTAGGTGTTCTTGAGAAACTCCGAGCGATACACCGGCTCGTTATTCAGCCGGGTGCGGCGTTCGAAGTGGGTTAGGTAGTCGAGGTCGTGCTCCGGCGTACTTTCGCTCACTTCAAGTGGGCCTTCCAAAGGCGTGTGCGCGGCGATTAGTTCCAACGTGGCATCGTAGTATTCTTTGACGTCGGTCCAAAAGTGGAGCTTGCCCTTGGGCTGCAGGGTACGGACGACGTCTTTCAAAAAGGCCTCATTTAGCACACGGCGTTTGTGATGCCGAGCTTTCCACCAGGGGTCGGGGAAGTAGACATGCACGGCGGCGAGCGAATTGTCGGGAAGCAACTCGCGGAACACCCGCAGCCCATCGCCGTGGGCCATCACTCCGTTGTCGATATCCCGTTTGGCGAGTCGGGCGGCGGCGAATTTCGCGTACTTACGCGAGACTTCGATACCCAGGAAGTTGTGCGCAGGATTCGCGATGGTGGCATTCTGTAAGAAGAGCCCTTTGCCGGTACCGACTTCGATTTCTAACGGGGCCGAGCGCGGAAACAGCGACGCCGCATCCCAAGGCTCCGGCAGTTCGTCGACCGTGGTGAAGTGACGCGAAAGATCCAGGCGGGTGTCGATTTTTGGGAGAGCGCGTCGACCCATTGTGATTGTGCAATTCGGAATGTGGATTTCAGAGTTGGGAAACGCTGAGTGGTGGGAGAATCGAGGAGAAATAACTTTCTGATGTTTTCGATTTTCGACAACGAACAGCTTACCGCTGAATGCTAGTTGAACCCTTTCGAGTATTCAAGGATAAGTACTCAAGCGCGAAGCTTAATGTCATTCCGAGGTCTGCCGAGGAATCTGGCCAGATCCCTCGGCAGACCTCGGGATCACAGCCACTTGTATGGCTGAAAAAGATGACCTGAAGACCCAAAAAAGGTTCAGCTAATTCGCTTCGGTTTTGAGCTCGTCGACGGGGAGCGGGATGCCGCGAATTTCTCCGCCGCAGACTAAGTTTTCTTTTACGAATCCTTCGAAGCGGCAAGTAATCATGCGTCCGCGTCGCAAGTTGGTCATCTTGCAGACAATGGTAAGCCGATCGCCGGGTAGCACCACGCCACGGAATTTGATGTTGTCCAGCCCGCCAAACCCAACGACTTCGCAGCCGAGCAAATCGTGTTTGCAAGAATGGTAGGAGCAAACTTGGGCGGCAGTCTCGCACATGATCACTCCCGGCATCAACGGGAAGTCGGGCATGTGACCCTTGCACCAAAACTCTTGGTCGGTGTTGTCCTTGTAGCCAATGACGGTGCCGGTCTCGGGATCGTCATGGATGATGGCGGTGAGCTGTTCCATCTCGTCGCGTTGCCGATTGTAGCGACGGATTTCTTCTATGTCCGCGACGACTTTGGAGAAGTCGAACGTACTCGGATCAACAATGAATTCTTTGCCTGCCACCAAACAAACTCACTCACTAGATTCAAGACGGGCCTGCTGCCCAAGATCGGCCTTGGCAAGGAGCAGATTTCGAGTTGGGAATCAAGCAAGAATGGCTTCCTGCGTCTTAGATTCCCTCACCTAGCCTCTCCCTAAATGGGCGAGGAACCCGAGGAAAAAGTTTTTCCTCGACTCGCAAGTCGCTCTAGGTCTTCACCTTTTGACGGCGATTTTTACGAGGGCGGCTACACGCGGGGCGCTTGCCGTGGTTGGCTTTCTTAACTTTTCGACCTGGCTTCGCCATGGCTGGGTTCTCCTGAACTGAGAAAAATTGCTTATGTAATCGCTCAATTCTAGCAATTTAAGGGCTCGGCGTGAAGCCGGTATGGAACGGCTCAGCAGCCGCGTCTTTTGCCCACGAATAGCACGGATCTGAGCTAAGTGGATCTGCAGTTCGTTCAAGATAGCGAGGGAAATGAGTTGTTTGCCCGAGTCTTTGTCTCGGGAAAATCCTGAGTGAGCCGTGGTCGGGGACGACACGGCTCGCGATAGTTTCTCTGCGGCACGCTGCGACACTTCGTGCTCAGCGCTTAATAATTCAGGCGGAGATTTGCATTACCACCGACTATCTGGCCCGTAGGTCCCAGGCTTCGACCCATTCGATACTGACAGGTGTCAGGCCAAATTCGTCAATGAGCCGTTTATGCATGTCCGAAAGATGTCCCGCCCCGTAGAAAACCCCCAGCCGGCGTTTGCCAGCTTTCTGTTCTCTTTTCAAAACTTCCAGGGCGCGTTTGTTGCGCTCAGTAATAATCGTCGAGCCTTCGGGACCTGCAAAGCTGCTGAGCATGAGTTCCATCGATTCAAATTGCTTGGCCAGCGCAATTTTCAGTTGCCGCGCTCGATCGTTGGACATCAGTGCGGAGAGAATATCGAGGTCGGTTGAGTTCCCCTGGGCGGCTTGTTCGCTTTGCTGAGCCAGTGCCTGACCCACGAGACGAAAATAGAGCTGCACCCAGCCCTCGTCGCGGTCTTTCATCGATTGGGCGAATTCGTCGGGCGAAAAGTCGGCGTGCACAAAATTTCGTTTCGTGTAGTCAATCTGCTCGAGTTGATGCTCGATCTCGAGCAGATTTTTCATTGCATTCTGCATGGCCCCGAGGGGATGAATGTTCGACGTGCCACGTCCCTTCTCGACAACCGTACCTTCCGGGGCGACGAGTTCGTAGAGCAGGGCGTCGTACTGGGGAAACCGACGGTTCAACGTTCTATAATATTGGCGATCGCCAATATGGACGGCTCCGACCAGGTCGACATACTCTCTTAGTTTCCCAGGAGGCTGCTCGGCAAGTTCTGGTTTTGTGTAGCGAACAATGGCTATTTCCAGCGCCACGGGAGTTTTGTTGTCGTCCTGCCTGAGTCGGACCCAATGTTCGCCCAGGGCATCCTGAGTCGCTTCGGCTTGTTCCTTTTCTTGAGGCTGTTCTAGGACGGCCGCTTGGGCGTACGCACTTGCCGACCAGCAGCTAAAAACTGTAGCCAAGGACAATTGAAAAAGGCGGACGCTGATGGGAAAAGAACTAGACATGTTGGCCTCGGATGAATTCTCGTGCTTGCTGGTATAGCGATATTTCAAAGGGTTGGAGCTCACTCTCGAGCCGGAGGCACACCTGCCTCCGGATTCAACGCACCGCTTAGCGGTCCGACTCGAAGCAAACCCCATGAATTAACTGTCGGCATTCGCTAGCGGCCGCAGACGGCTCAAAGACTCCGGCAACGTCGCTAGCAATGGTCCAGCAGAAGTATATCCCTTGGCTCCGAGGGGAACAAACGAACGGTGCCTGCGAAAGCAGAAATACGCTTCGCTGGTAGCGTTTCGCCTGACTAGCGGTCGGTTGAAACCACGCCGTCAGGAACGCTCTGTTGCTAGCACCTCGCGTTGGTTTGCCGGTATTTTCGTCAGACTTTACCGATCTTACTCAACCGGCACGACTCACAAATCCGATACTACCGGCACGGAGAGTCCTCAATCGATGAGTGCGAGGGCATTGACCATTTGAATTGCATCAGCCACTGGCTGGTGCTCCAACAAGGATAGTTGGAACCTATGACTGTCTACAGATTCAAAACGTGGCTGCTTGTCGGCCTGATGATTTCCTTCGGCGCGGCAACAGCAAGTGCGCAGCTTCATGACTGGGTGGATACACCCGACCACGAGCTACAGTTCTTCTCGCCGGTCGACATCGACTTCGATGGGACCCCAATTCGCCGGTCGAGTGGATACTTCTTCCACTACGACAAGCTGAACTGGGCGGTCACGGGCGAGCGGTCTGTGTTAGGTACGACCAATTTGAGTAATGCATCCACAAACCCGTGGAGAAACTTTGTAGGTGGTCGTCCCTTTGAAGTCGATCCAAATGGCGATGATGAAGATGTATTCTTCAATCTGAACGATCCTAATTTCATCGCTCCACCGATGTTACCTAGTGGAATTCAAAACTCACCTCCGCGGGCTACATTCGGCTGGGGAGAACGCTATGAGTTCGGGCACTTCCATAAGAACTCAGGCTGGCTGGTCGGTATCCTTGATGGGCCGGTCGCGATTCAAGAAGAGATTTATGGTTTTGGTCTTACGGGTCAAGATGATACTGTCACTGGAGCTCCACTTGGTTTGCCAAGTCGGTTCCCGGGTGCCCCCAACCAACTCCTGAGTCCGCTCGGCTCTGTGCTAATCGTATTTAATGACCCTCAAAACCTTATGGTGGGTTACCTGGATTTGGTCGATGGCACATTCTCTGGAATACCGGGTGGTGCTTTGGAAACAGACGATAATGGCGATGGCGTATTAGACGGCGATGGGTTCGCTGATGATATCGATCGAGACGGGCAGTTTGGTCCAGATGGCTTCGATCTCGAGGATCCAGGAGAAATTCCTGATAGTTTCCTGGTCGGCGGAACGCCTGCGGACCTAGACGACCTTGTCTTACTTCCGACTTCATTTCAATCTGTTTTTGTCCGTAACTCAACAACCACTTCGGGCATTGAGTTTATGCGAACACACCGATTGACCAATCGTCATCACATGGTGAAACATCAAGATAACGAGCTAGAGATGAGCTATGGCGTGCGTTACTTGCGACTGCGAGACGACTTTCTAGTGGATGCTGAAGGTGGTGTCCTGGGGCGAAGCTTTTGGGATACTAGAATCGACAATAACTTGATAGGTCCTCAGGTGGCGTTGCGATGGTTGCACCAACACAATCGCATTCGGCTGGATTGGGGTGGTCGGTTTTTGTTTGGGTACAATATTCAAAATTGGGAACAGACCGCTGCACTGGGAGAGGACTTGATTACAGGTCAGCATAATCACCCTCTCTATTTTCCACCCACATATTCCAATCATGGCCGCCGCGACGAAGATTTTTCGCCGACGGTTGAGATGCGAGTTCAGGCGAGCTATCAGGTCACGAATTCAATCTCAGCGAAGCTAGGTTATAACGCGCTGTTTATCGATAACGTCCGTCGAGCCTCGCAACAGGTCGATTACACGTTGCCGAATATGGGTTTCATCGATGGCGGCACGCAAGAGATATTAATCAACGGCGTGACGTTTGGCTTTGATGTTGTCTACTAAGCGTTGTCTATTAAGCCTCGACAATTAAGCTGAGTCACTAGCGCACAAAAAACGACGGTGAGCTTCTCATGAAGCTCACCGTCGTTTTGTAATGAATAGATAGTTACGTCTGCCCTCTAGTTTCGTAGATTGCTGGTTGTCTTCAATAGCGAAGCCAAGCAATGGCAGGCTATGCTTCCAGACGCGCGGCGTGGAGTTTTTTTAATTCCTCCAGTTCGTTGCTCAATCGATGTCTTAGTGGACTTTCGGCACGCAGCTCATCGAGCATTTCTTCGGCGCTATCGAAAGCATCACTCGAAAACGTGCCATCTTTGAACAGTCTGTTCCAGCTACGTGAAACTTCGTTTTCCGTCAGCAAGGCTCTTCTCCTTCAATAGGATGTGAGATGGAATTATGGATTACCTTGTGGTGTCTCTATTATTTACGCAATACGCGTATACAGCAAGCCAATCGGTGCTGCTTTGTCCAACTAGATTGACTAATGAGATCATTCTCATCGTAAGCTCGCGATCAAGCTCCACCCACAGCACCGCCTTAGCTGAGTAGCTGAGTAGTAGCCGCGAAGTTCGCAGACGTTGCTGTCGCTACAGAGGCGATCGCTCTTATACAAGGGTCGATTGACACTAAAATATGCGGGTTAACCTTGCGGTAGCGGCCACGGTAAATGGAATGGCTAGCTAATGTGAAAGCACTGTAGATGTTCTTTGTGCATTGCATTTCTGAATTGATGGAAATCTTTTACATAGGTAGGTAAGTGATTTGCTTGTGGCCAGTTAGGGTGGTAGCGTCATTTGTCGGCTTCTTTTGTTGAGGTATAATGTGTGAAATCCCTCCTGCAGGGGGTGCTTCTGAGTCGACTGCTATTTACAATCAAGGATTGCGCATCGCGAAGTCAAACAGCACCGAAAAACGCAGAAAGTTATTTCCAGGGACGGACTTGTTCAGTAGCTGGCCAAGAGAGTGAGTGATTGCACTCAGTGACCTTGGTCAAATCCCCGCCTAAGCCTGCCTTCAGGAAAAAGACAACAGTGCATCTCGACCATCTTCCCGGTTCTTTCTTTGGTCCATCCAACCTTATCGAATTGTTGCAACACCGCGCGTTGCACCAAGGCGATGACGTGGGTTTTCGTTTTCTCGTCGACGGCGAACGAGAAAAAATCGAATGGTCGTACGCCGACCTCGATCGCAAGGCCCGTGCCATAGCGGCCGGTTTGCAAGCGATGGATTTAGAGGGGGAGCGTGCGCTACTGCTATATCCCTCGGGCCTTGATTTTGTTGCCGCGTTCTTTGGCTGTTTGTATGCAGGGGTGACAGCGGTTCCCGCATATCCCCCGCGCCGCAACAGAAACATGGCCCGTATCGATGCGATCGCCAACGATGCCGAAGCCAAGGTAGCGCTCACAACCTTTGAAGTTCTGGAGCGCGTGCGGACCATGATTGGCGATACGCCGGCCCTTCAGCAATTGCGTTGGCGTGCGTCCGATCAGTGGGAGAGCTCGCTGGCCGACCAATGGCGTCGCCCCGAAGTGCATGGCGATACGCTCGCTTTTTTGCAATACACCTCGGGTTCGACGGGGACTCCCAAGGGAGTGATGCTGTCGCATGCGAATCTGATGCACAACTCGGCGATGATCTCCTATGCATTTGAGCATACGCGTTCGGGTACCGGTTGTTTTTGGTTGCCGTTGTACCACGACATGGGGCTTATCGGAGGAATCCTGCAGCCACTGTACATGGGTCGGCCGAATACGCTTTTCTCCCCCACCCACTTTCTGCAGAAACCTGTGCGTTGGCTGCAAATGCTCACTCAAAGCGGATCAACAATTAGTGGTGGTCCCAACTTTGCATACGATCTGTGCGTCGACAAAGTCACGGCAGAACAAAAGAAGACCTTGGACCTCAGCCGCTGGTCGCTGGCCTTCAATGGGGCAGAACCTGTGCGTGCCGACACGATGCAACGTTTTAGCGAAGCGTTTGCCGAGTGCGGGTTCCGCAAAGAAGCGTTCTATCCCTGTTATGGATTAGCGGAAGCCACACTCATTGTGACGGGGGGCTTTAAGCAGGCCGAACCCACGATCAAGAAGGTGACCACCGAAGCCCTAGAGAAAAACGAAATCGTCGAGGCGGGGCCCGATGAGGAGAACTACCGCAGTCTCGTCGGTAGTGGCGGCAATCTACTCGATCAGCAGATTGTGATTGCCAATCCAGACTCGTGTCAGCACCTGGGTGAAAATCAGGTAGGCGAAATTTGGGTGGCTGGCCCTAGCGTGGCCCGTGGTTATTGGAAACGACCAGAACTCACGCAGGAAACATTCCAGGCGCGGTTGAGCGATGGTCGGGGGCCTTTCTTGCGAACGGGCGATCTTGGGTTCTTATCCGACGGCGAGCTTTTCGTAACCGGACGTTTGAAAGACTTGATCATCCTTCGTGGAGTGAATCACTACCCTCAGGATATCGAGCACACTGTCCAAGATGCCCACGAACACGTGGAGTCTGGCGCCGGCGCCGCAGTGGTGGTTGGCGAAGAGGGGCAGGAACGGCTTGTTATTATTCAGGAGACGATTCGACAGCGCCATTTAGACTACGCATCCATTATCGAGGCAATTCGCAAGAAGGTTGCCATCGTGCACGAGATATCGGTTGCTGGCGTGGTGCTAATCAAAGCACGCAGCATCCCCAAAACGTCTAGCGGCAAAATCCAACGTCATGCCGCCCGCGATTGCTACTTGGCCGGCACACTATCGGTATTGGCAAGCTGGTCGCTGGAGACGGGTGAGGTGGAAATTACTCCCTCTGTTCGCCGTCAACGAGCCTCGGCAGATGAAATTACCTGGGTCGAAGAAGGCGATGTTGCAGAGGTTGATGACACAGACATTGAATCTCTCACCGAGCTGGAAGAAGTTAACGGCACGATCCCCGCCTCCGTCGAGTCGGCTCAGTCAGCACCACAACCCACGTCGCACCGAAGCGGTCGTTCGCTGGAAATTGCGGAGATCGTTTACGAGAAGGTTCGCGAAATCGGGCGTGAACGGGTTGGTGAGTTGAATTGGGATACCAATATTGTCGAGTTGGGCCTTGATTCGTTAGAGAGAGTTGAGATCATCGCGGCGCTCGAAGAAACCTTTGGGGGACGTTTCCCCGAACAGGTCCTGCCCATCATGGAGACCTGCGGCGAAGTGGTGGAAGCCATCGAAGAGCATATGGGTGGCGAGATTAAGGGCAAGCCGCCCCGCCCCGCGAGCTGCATCGTTCCCGAAGAGGACTATGTATTCGAGAAGGGGGCCGAGTATTGTCGTCTACAAGACAATCTGAGATCTGTGGAAGCCACAGGCTTGCCGAATCCCTTTTTCAACGTCCATCAAGGCATCACCAACGATCGTACTTCGATTGACGGCAAGGAATACATTAATTTCTGCAGCTACAACTATCTGGGCATGTCCGGCGATCCGGCAGTTATCGAAGCTGCCCAGCAGGCTGTGGGCAAGTACGGCACCAGTGTTTCTGCCAGCCGAGTGGTTTCGGGACAGAAGACTATTCATCTTGAGCTAGAACGCGCAATAGCCGATTTCATTGGCACCGAGTCGTCGGTTGTTTTCGTGGGCGGCCATTCCACCAACGAAACGACTATCGGTCACCTGTTTGGTGCCGGCGACCTGATTCTGCACGACGCACTATCGCACAACAGCATTGTCCAAGGTGCCATGCTCTCTGGCGCACGGCGGCGTCCATTCCCTCATAACGATTGGCAAGATTGTAATCGGATTCTCGAAGACGTTCGGCACGAGTACCGTCGTGTACTCATTGTGGTCGAGGGTGTATACAGCATGGACGGCGACTATCCGAAGTTGCCCAAGTTCGTTGAAATCAAGAAAAAGCATAAGACATTCTTGATGGTCGACGAAGCTCACTCCATCGGGACCATGGGCTTGCATGGTCGCGGAATGAGCGAACACTTCGACATGAACCCCAGCGACGTCGACATTTGGATGGGGACGCTCAGCAAGTCGTTTGGCAGTTGCGGCGGATACATCGCCGGCAGCAATGCACTTGTGGAGTATTTGAAATTTACCGCACCGGGCTTTGTGTATAGCGTTGGTTTGAGTCCGCCAAATACCGCAGCCGCATTGGCCGCGATCCGGCTGCTGCAAGAAGAGCCAGATCGGGTGGCGAAGCTTTCAGAGAATTCGCGATTGTTCCTGAACTTGGCCAAGCAAGCTGGGCTCAACACGGGGTTAAGTAACAACACGCCCGTGGTACCGGTGATCACTGGCAACTCAGCGAACGCGGTCAAGCTGTCGCACGCGTTGTTTGAACGTGGCATCAATGTTCAGCCGATCTTGTACCCAGCTGTTGAGGAGAGCGCAGCACGATTGCGGTTCTTCATCACCAGCACGCATACTGAAGAGCAGATTAAGCGAACCGTGGAAGCGGTTGCCGAAGAGATGACACGCATCGATCAAGAATGGAAGAACGGCAAAGTATCGACACCGCATCTGCGATCGAGCTCAATGAGCGAAACGCTGTAGAGTCGGGCAAAGGCTCGCAAGCCAGCAGGTATAATCGCTAGAGTAGGAGCAACCGGGGGTATTCTACGGCGTTTGCTTTACGCTTCCCCCTAGCGTAGATACTATAGAATTATAGGTGATTTGCACGCCATGGGCCGCTTTTACCTACTTATCACTTCCAGGGACCGCGATTCATTTCGAGTGGCGAAGCGGCTTGGCCAAGAGAATCAGGCCGATTGCTGGGGAACAGTTCGAACATTACTTTCCGGGCGCTGCAATGCGCTAAATATGACGGAGAAGACTCGAGAGGCACGTTATGTCACAAGCAGTAGTCGATCCTGCTGAACTCAGGCGATTTGCGCATCAGCTAAGCACATTCAATAGCGAGTTGGAAGAGCGTTTGTCCACGCTGGCCAATCAGATGCATAATCTAAATGGAACGTGGCGCGATCAAGAGCACGCAAAATTTGTCGAACAGTTTGAGCACCACCTCAAGCTAATCGCCCGATCGATGGAGGAATCGAAAGAGTACGGGCCATTCTTGCTCCGCAAAGCAGAGCGGATTGAAGAGTACTTGCAGCAGAAGTGATTGGTCGCAGTCAGCAAACAGAGAATTTCTTCCTTACGTGGACATCATCGCATGAGTGAATCGGCTCAAGTCAGATCAATCGATGCGATAGAGTCTTTCCAGGTGGCAATCGCGCGTTTCGAGCAGCGAGCCAAAGATGCTCTGGAGACACTTGCTGGCGAAGTTCGCAAGGCTGACGATTGGTTGCGCTCAGATCGGCCTCCGCACTGGAAAGAACAAGTTCGCTTGGCTTCTGAGCAAGTGCATCAGGCGAAAGTCGATCTGAATCGGTGTCTCATGTATCCGGTGGTCGATGAACGCCCCTCCTGCCGTGAAGAGCGCGAGCTATTGAAAAAAGCGCAGACGCGTCTCGGTTATTGCGAAGACAAGACTGAGTTGGTGAAACGTTGGCGGCGAGAATTGAGTCACGAACTATTCGAGTTCGAAGGTCGCCTCTCCGTGTTGAGGCAACTTCTCGAGGAAGAAATGCCACAAGCAAAAGGTCGACTGAAGAAGATTGTTCGCGCGCTCGACAACTATAAAATTGAAAACCGCCCCTAGCAGACAACCGTCCTGCGGCTAATTCTGCTAGCGAGAGTGGTGATGCCAGAAATTTGCCAGAGAAACAGAAAGATTAGCCCCAATTGATATAAGAAACTTGTGTGAGTGCGAACACTCGCAGCTCTCTCTCCATCGAGGCGAAGGAGTTGCACGAAGAAAGTCTGAACATCGTGACACATGCCGAATCGCTGTGGGCTGCTAGTTAATTTTGTTGGAATTACGAAATGAGAAAATGGGACCTGGAAACTAGCAGCGCTCAACTACGCGATGCGCTGGAAGAGTTGCAAATGGCTTGGCGCGATACGGGCGATCATTGGGAAGATTCTGTGAGCCAAAGTTTTTGCGAAACCTATTTAGAACCCATGGGACCGGCAATTAAGAAGACGCAGGAGGCGGTTGCCCGTATGCAACAATTGCTGGATCACGTTTACCGCGACTGTGAAAGTTAATTGTTTTCTTGAGATCTCCGTTGACCGATTCCCCAAAACTATCGACACGACGACAGCTAGAACTGATGCAGCAATTGCAGCAGCTGGCCGATACTCGCGCCGCGAGAGAAAAGGATCTGGCGGAATCTCTAGAACGCGAGCTGTCCCAAGCAGACCAAGAGCGCCAAACCTCAGTCGATGAGTTTGTGAAGGAGAATTCATTGTGGCGACGTGAATTGGAGAATCTCTATAGTCAGTCGAAGTTGCAGGCTCAGGACAAGTTGCGGAAGACCTTGAACGAGGCGGAACTGGCTTACGACGAACAACGCCGCAACCTCGAAACAGCTCAGAAGAAAAAAACTCTGGAAATTGATCGGCGTAAGAAGGAGAGTGAATGGCAGGCGCTGGCCGTTTATGATGCGGGGAAAGACTTGCCGGGAATGGCTCTTCACGAAACGCGGCAACGGTTAAACGCCCACCATTCTCGCATTGAGGGACTACTTCGCGATGCCGACACCTTGCTGGCAATGCGAAAGCTTAGCAACTTGGCTGAGTCGTTCGAGTTCGACCCCGTATTGCCCTCTGAAGTGGAGGGTTCTGAGCAGCTCACATCTGAAGTGCCCGCCGAGAGCCGACTTCACTCAGCCATCGATCAGGCCCATCGCGGAGTGCTCGAGATGCAAGCACAGCTCTTGCCATCTTTGATGCTCGAAAGTTCTCGTTGGGCGCTCTGGTGGCTGGGGGCGGCCATACTCTGCGGCATCATAGGTCTTCCTTTGTTAGGGCTGACTTGGTGGGCTCCACTAGTGGTTATCGCTGCAGGAGGGGCACTCACGGCGGTTGGGTATTGGCTATTCATGGATCGGGTGCGAAGGGAATCGCTCGAACAGTACGGCCTAATTCGAGTATTGCTGGAACGTGCGAACGAATGGGAGGCAACTGCCCAGGACATTGCTCAAACGCATTGCGATGAGGAATCGGAAGCGTTGGTTGCTCAGAGAGATCAAGAGGTGGAGGCGGCCGAACAACAACGCCTGAGCGATTTGTCTGCACTCGAAGAACAAACCAAAATGCATCTCGAATTGGCGGAGCGCGAGAAACAAGAGACGATCGACAAGGCTGAGCAAGAGAGCACATCCGCTCAGCATGAGGCCGACGAAAAGTACCCACCGCAGTTGGATAACTTAGCAGCCAAATGCAAAACGGGTTTGGAGAAAATCGAAGCCGACTATCAAGCCAGAATCACCCAAGCCCAGAAAAGCTACGAATCCGGCTGGCAATCGATGGCCGACACCTGGCACGAGGGTTTCAATCGGGTGGTCGCAGAGCTTAGCGAGATCGAAGAGTCTTGCAATCAACTATTCCCCAACTGGCAAACCACCGAGTGGCACGATTGGACGAGGCCCACACAGAAACCGCCCGCCATGCAGTTTGGTAGTTACAGCTTACCACTTTCAGCCGTCAAACAGGGACTGTCGGAAGATACTCGCCTGGTGCCTCAGCAGACAGAGCTGAAGTTTCCCGCCCTGATGAATTTCAGTGAGCATCCTTCCATGGTGATCACTACTGCGGGAGCAGGTCGCACCGCGGCAGTCGGTGTGTTGCAGTCGATGATGTTACGCTTCCTCACCACGATTCCAGCGGGACGTTTACGATTCACCATTATCGATCCTTCTGCCCTAGGCGAGAACTTCGCCACGTTTATGCATCTTGCTGATTTTGACGAACAACTCGTCGGTGGTCGAATTCTGACCGACTCGCGTCAAATTGACGAGCGTCTCGGCGTGTTGTCGGACCACTTGGAAAAGGTATTGCAGAAGTATTTGCGGAATGAATTCGAATCACTGGAAGCCTACAACGAGCAGGCTGGCGAAGTGGCGGAGCCCTACCATGTGTTGGTGGTGGCCAACTTCCCAGCGGGGCTCAGCGATTCGGCCTTGCGAAAGATCAAGACGATCGCAAAGACGGGGCCTCGGTGTGGGGTGTACACGCTGATGAGCATCGATTCTGGGGCTAAGCTTCCTGGCGATTTCCAGGCAGAGGATCTGCTGCAAGATTCGGTCCACCTGCACTATGCCAACGACCGATTGGTTTGGAACTACCCGCTCTACGAAAAGCTGCCACTTCAGCTCGATGTTTTGCCACCCAGGGAGAAGCTCACCGAACTATTGCACCATGTTGCGCAGGAATCGCGTGAGGCTAGTCGGGTGGAGGTGCCATTTGAAGTTGTCGCACCCAAAGAAGAAGACATTTGGTCTGGTAGCACAGCTCACGAACTGGTGGTGCCCATTGGTAGGGCAGGGGCCCATGAACTACAGACGGTGCGGCTCGGTCGTGGTACTTCTCAGCACTTGTTGATTTCTGGGAAAACGGGTTCTGGTAAGTCGACGCTCTTGCATGCTTTCATTACCAACGCGGCGTTGCACTATAGCCCCTTGGAATTGGAACTATACCTCGTCGACTTCAAAAAGGGTGTTGAATTCAAGGCGTATGCTACGGGCGAATTGCCCCATGCTCGTGTGATTGCCGTGGAGAGTGAGCGCGAATTTGGCGTGAGCGTTCTGGAGCGACTCGACGACGAACTGCGCCGCCGCGGCGAGATATTTCGCGAACACGGCGTCCAGGATTTGGCGGGTATGCGCAAAGCCTCCTCAGAGCCGATGCCGCGTGTTGTCTTGATCATCGATGAATTTCAAGAACTGTTTGTCGTTGACGACAAGCTGGCCCAGGATTCTGCCTTACTATTGGATCGGCTAGTGCGGCAAGGTCGAGCTTTTGGCATCCACGTGATCTTGGGTTCGCAAACACTTGCAGGTGCTTATTCGCTGGCCCGCAGCACATTAGGACAAATGGCTGTGCGGATCGCATTGCAATGCAGCGAGGCCGACGCTCATCTGATTCTGAGCGACGACAATATCGCCGCTCGATTGCTTAGCCGTCCCGGCGAAGCGATCTACAACGATCAAAATGGGATGGTGGAAGGTAATAGCTTGTTCCAAGTCGTTTGGCTGAGCGATGAGCAACGGCAAGTTTATTTGGCTGGATTGCGCGAACAGCTTCCGCAACTGGGGTACAAAGAGGAACCGGCCATTGTTTTTGAAGGCAATGTGCCTGCTGATCCGAAGGGTAACGGATCGCTTGTGGCTGCGGTTGCCAGTCAGGATACATCTGAAGTTGTCGAACCAACAATCTGGCTGGGCTCGGCTGTGCGAATCGGTCCGCCGACGAACCTGGTACTACGCCGCCAGGGTGGGAACAATCTGCTTGTAGTGGGGCAAGACGAAGCCCTGGTGTTAGGGATATTCTGCACAGCAGCGACTGCTCTCGTGGCTCAGCGAAAGGACCAACATCAGAGTTCTTCGCCGCAGATTTCTGTGCTCGATGGTTCGCGACCAGAATCGCAATATCTGAAAACTTGGGCCCGGGTTGCCGAGGCACTAGGGGCTAGTGTCGAGGTCAACGGTCCGCAAGATGCTAAGCATGTAATTAGCTCGCTATCGGCTGAGTTGAAAAAGCGAACCGAGGCTCCCGATGAGGTGGCACCCAAGCAGGTATTGATCCTGCATGATCTGGCTCAGTTTCGAGATCTGCGAATGAAGGAAGACGATTTCGGTTTCTCCAAGAGAGGCACCAATGGCGATACCCCTGCGCTCGACAAACAGTTTCGCGAACTACTGCGCGAGGGTCCTGGTGTTGGGATTCATGTGTTCGTGTGGGCCGACTCGTATAACAGTCTCACACGCTGTATCGATCGATTGACGCTTCGCGAAATTGACTTCCGCGTAGCACTGCAGATGAGCCCAGCTGATTCTACGACGTTGATCGATTCGCCGGCTGCGGGCCGCTTAGGCGAGCACCGCGCGATTCTCTATCGCGACGACCAAGGGACCCAGGTAAAATTCCGCCCCTATCAGGCTCCCACCGAAGAATGGCTGGAATCGGTGAAGCAGGGGCTGGCGGCCACGGGTAAGCTGGCCCAATCTTGATTCGATACAGCAATCGAATTCCTCTATAGGGTCGGCGCCCATTGAAAAAACGATATAGTAAAAAAGCAATACACAGTGCTGGTCGTTTTCAATCTCTCCTCACTCATCGGCCCAGGGTGGACTTTCACTTATGAGCAAGAAGTCTCAAACGCGTCGTCAGTTCGTTAAGTCAGCCGCAGCAGTATCCGCGTCCGTAGTTTGTGCCCCGGCGATTGCGACCGCTAGCAAGACAGATTCTGCCACCCACGTCGGCACGGGCGATCACCAATACCAAGTCGAGCACAGGTGGCCGAAGCTGCCGGCGGAGTTTACTTGGCAAACCACACACAACGTTGCATTCGATAGCGAAGGCCTACTCTACGTCATTCACGAAGGCCGCTTCGACCAGAAAGATCATCCCTCGATTTTCGTCTTCGACCCAGACGGAAACTATGTCCGCTCCTTCGGCAAGGAATTCCAGGGTGGCGGCCACGGCATCGAAATTCGTAACGAAGACGGAGAGGACTTTCTCTACCTCTGTCTGTACCATCAGCAAAGATCGATCGCCAAGCTCAACGTAAAAGGCGAGCAGGTGTGGCGCAAGGGCGCTCCCATGCATACGGGGCTCTATGTGGATGGGGAAGACAAGTATCCTCGCGGACGAGACGACAATCCGTGGGGACGCGATCGTTTTATGCCCACCAACATTGCGTTCCATCCTGATGGCGGTTTTTACTTGGCAGACGGATACGGTGCGTTCTGCGTTCACCGATACGACAAAGATGCCAATTGGGTTGAGAAGTTTGGCAGCACGAGTAGCGAAGAAAATGAAGATGGAAAGTTCAACCTCCCGCACGGAATTTGGATCGACGACCGCAAGAAATCAGAGCCGCTGGTGGTCGTAGCCGATCGCGCGAATGCCCGGTTGCAATGGTTTACCATGGCGGGGGAGCATCGGCAGACACTCGATGGCTTTTTACTGCCGGCGAATATTGATGTTTCTGGTGAGGTGATGTTGGTTCCCGATCTAGTGGGCCGCGTCACGCTGCTGGATGGCGAGAATAATGTGATCGCGCATCTTGGCGACGATAGCCAGCGAATTCAGGCCGATGCAAACGCAGAAGGAAAGCGTTATCAGATTCGCGAAGACGAATCGAAGTGGCAAGATGGCAAGTTCATCCACCCGCACGATGCCTGTTTCGACACCGAAGGCAATATCTTCGTTGCCGAGTGGGTCCACGCGGGGCGGGTTACCAAGCTTAGCCGAGTCTAAGGCTTGCGTCCGGACGCAGCCTCAAGTTCGCGGATGCGGATGTTACGCCAGCGAACTTGCTTGCCGGCCAATTCGTCAGCAACGCTGTGTACCTGCAGGGCAATGAAACCACTGTCATCCACATCGTCAGTCAAATCGGCGACGGGCACCCCATTGATCCAAGTCTTGATATTATTGCCACGCGCTTCGATGCGATACTTGTTCCACGCGTCTCGCCTAAAAGCCGCACGGGCCGCTTGGTGCTTGTCTCCCTTGAGATCGTACAACCAGCCCCGTCGGGCTTCGTCGTAAATACCACCAGAGAAAGATCGATCGCTGGGGTCGATTTCAACTTGGTACCCATGCACGCGACCAGCCGGGATTTTCTTTTCTTTATATTTTGTCTCTTTGTCGTGCATGTGGCTACGGATTTGAATTCCGGAGTTCAATTCGTTATCGACCTTGAGTTCCACCTCGAGAATAAAGTCTGCGTAGTCCCGCTTCGTGCATAGAAACGAGTTGGGGGTGCCTTTCACCGAGGTGCCGACGATCGCTCCGTCTTCTACCTTGTATTTCGCCTCGCCACCGCGTTGCACCCAGCCCTCCAGCGATTCTCCATCGAAGAGGCTGCGGAAGGCATCTTTTTCGACCGCGAAGAGAGGGGAAGTTGAGAGAAGCGTTAGAACGAGGGCCAAGGCAATACGCAGTCGAGAGTTCACAGGTGTGTACCTTTCAGAAGACAGAAGGAATGCGAATCGATAGGTCATTTTGAATCAGCCAGTGCGGAATCGCAACCCATTGCGAGGATGTGAGGCGATACTCGAAGCTCACTCCTTAGCCGGAGGCACACTTGCCTCCGAAGTGCGTCGGGCCGCCCACCACGGCGGACCGCTCACCACGGCGGACCGCTCACCACGGCGGACCGCTCACCACGGCGGACCGCGTGGCGGTCCGGCTATTTAGGTTTTCCGGCGATCCTTAGCCTCCGCCAGGTGCCGCCTCGACAAAGCACCTACATGCCCTAAAATGAGTGGTTCGGCAGGGCCCTGGGCCTTGGCCTATTCAAGAACAACTCACTACAAGTCACTTCATATAAAGGTGCACACCATGAGCACAATCGTAGACATCCTGGGACGACAAATCTTAGACAGCCGCGGCAATCCCACAGTGGAGGTCGACGTGACGCTGGCCGACGGCACGCAGGGCAGGGCGGCGGTACCTAGTGGTGCCAGCACCGGGGCTCACGAAGCGTGGGAACTCCGCGACGGTGGCGACACCTGGATGGGCAAAGGGGTATCGCAAGCGGTGGCGAACATCAACGAAAAAATTGCCGACGAGTTGGTCGGCATGGATGCGCTCGATCAGGTGGCAGTCGACAAAGCGATGCTCGACCTCGATGGCACAGCCAATAAGAAGACTCTTGGAGCCAATGCCATACTCGGCGTCTCACTTGCCACCGCGCACGCAGCTGCCAGTTTTTGCGAGCTACCACTGTTCCGCTACCTCGGCGGATCGAATGCCCGGCTGCTCCCCGCACCGATGATGAACATTATCAATGGCGGTGAGCACGCCGACAATTCGGTCGACATTCAGGAGTTCATGGTAATGCCATTGGGCTTCGATAACTTCAACGACGCCTTGCGTTGTGGTTGCGAAGTGTTCCATCATTTGAAGAAGGTGCTCAGCGGCAAGGGACTCAACACGGCCGTGGGCGACGAAGGTGGTTTTGCTCCCGACTTGGGTGCCAATGCCGAGGCATTTGGCGTCATCCTTTCCGCGATCGAAAATGCTGGCTACAAGCCGGGTGAGCATGTGTGGATTGCCATGGATGCCGCTTCGAGTGAATTCTATGACTCTGACAAAAAGGTGTATAAGATCGACGGCAACGAACTCGATTCCGCCGGCATGGTGGATCTCTTAGCGAGTTGGGTTGAGAAATATCCGATCTGTTCGATCGAAGATGGTTGCGATGAAGACGATTGGGATGGCTGGAAGCTGCTGACCGACAAGATTGGCGACAAGTGCCAACTGGTGGGCGATGACCTGTTCGTGACCAACGTCGAGCGGCTGCAGCGTGGCATCGACGAGGGCATTGCCAACAGCATTCTGATCAAGGTGAACCAAATCGGCACGCTGACCGAGACGATCGATTCGATCCGCCTGGCCGACCGTCACGGCTACACCAGCGTCACCAGCCACCGCAGCGGCGAGACCGAAGATGCCACCATCGCCGATCTGGCTGTGGCCCTGCAAACCGGCCAAATCAAGACTGGTAGTGCCTCCCGTAGCGATCGCATGGCCAAGTACAACCAGCTTCTGCGAATCGAAGAGCAACTGGGCGACTCGGCCGAATACGGCGGGCCCCTGTTCGCGAAGCGGTAGGCTTCTATAACACCACGATGGAGATGTTGGAAAAGGAATAACCAAAGCTCAATGACTGGATGGCTAACTGACTATTCCAAGCCTTAGTCGCCCCAGCCATTTAGACTTTGAATTCCTAGTTCCTCCGAGTCTCCACGGTTAAGCAATACCGATTATTGGCAAGCAATTTAGGCGGATAACTTTATTTTTAGGAGAAGAGCATGGGTGCCGCTGCGCTTTTGAGTCCCTTTAATTTGCATGGTTTGGAATTGCCGAATCGGATTGTCATGGCCCCAATGACACGGGCTCGGGCAGGTAAGTCGCGTGTGCCCAATGAGCTCATGGCAAAGTACTATTCGAAACGGGCGTCATCAGCCCTGATTCTCACCGAGGCGACCGTTATTTCTCAGCAGGCAATTGGTTGGCAGCAATCGGCTGGGATTTACAACGACGAACAAGAGGAAGGTTGGAAGCAAGTCGTCGACGAGGTGCATCAGGCGGGTGGAAAAATGTTTCTCCAACTGTGGCACTGCGGACGCGCCTCGCATAGTGACTTCCACAATGGCGATCTGCCCGTCGCGCCCTCTGCGATCAAAATCGAAGGCGACAAGGTACATACGCCGGAGGGCAAAAAAGACCATGAAGTCCCGCGGGCTTTGGAAACCGACGAAGTCGCCGATGTGGTGAAGGACTATGGCCAGGCTGCCGCCCGGGCAAAATCCGCCGGATTTGATGGCGTGGAGATTCACAGTGCTAATGGCTATTTGCTTGATCAATTCTTGCAATCGAAGACAAATCATCGCGACGACAAGTACGGAGGTTCGATCGAAAATCGATATCGCTTGTTAAGTGAAGTTGTCGAAGCCGTGTGCGGCCAATGGCCTGACCATCGCGTTGGGGTGCGTCTGTCACCCAATGGAGCGTACAACGACATGGGCTCGCCCGAGTATCGCGAGTTGTTCACGTATGTCGCAAAGCAACTCGACAGCGCCAAGCTGGCGTATCTGCATGTGATGGACGGACTCGGGTTCGGCTTTCACGAGTTGGGCGAACCGATGAAGCTCAACGAGTTTCGCGAGGTGTTTCAGGGACCGATCATCGGCAATACGGGCTACACCCAGGAAACGGCCGAAGCCGCTATTTCCAGTGGCGTTGCCGATTTGATTGCCTTCGGTCGACCCTACATCAGCAATCCCGATTTGGTTGAACGATTCGCCAACAATTGGCCGTTGGCCGAGGACGCACCGATGAGTGTGTGGTATTCTTTCGACGAAGATGGCTATGCCGATTGGCCTACCTATCAAGAAGCCAGCTAACGGATCCCCTCGATGGCAAAAGAAGCTCCCATCACCGATTCGCCCTGGCTGTGGTTTTCGCTCTTCTCGGCGGTAGGGTTGGCAACTTTGCTTGCGACCGGTGGGAAGTTTGGCGATCGTCAGGCGCAAATCGAGCGCAAGGGCCAGGCACACGAAGCGGTGATTGCCGGCATCGATGTCGAGGAAGACGCTACCGGAAAGAAAACTGTCCAGGACGCGCCTGACTATTCCAAACCGGGGCAGATCAAGATTCGCCTGGTCCCGCTAGCTACGGTGGTGGGCGTTGTGATGCTGGCCTCGCTAGGAATGCTCGTGCGCGAAAGGCTACTTATTCTCACTGCAGATTCCAAAGACGAGATTTGAACCACGAAGACACAAAGAGTACCAGGAAAAAGGATTCTTAAGCTAGAAGATTACGATCCATAGGAAATAATTGACTAAGCTAATCCATTCGGTTGGTCTACCTTTCTGACGCTCTTCGTGTCCTTCGAGACTTTGTGGTTCATAAAACTGCGGCTGGATATTTCTCTATGTCTTCGTTTTTCGAAAACCCAATCCCCATTTACGCCGTTGGTGCAGTGTTGATTACGCTGTGTGGGTTGGTGTTTCTGAATAGGCGCAGTCTGGTGTCGCTGGTGGCATTGGTTGTCGCGTGCCTGGGGGTGCTGGCACTCGTGGTTTTGGAACGGTTGGTGGTAACCGATCGCGAGCAGGTGGAACAGGCGGTTGCCGAGATCATGTTGGCAATTGAACAGAACGACTTATCGGGAGTGCTCGCACTGGTCGATCCCGCAGCGAATCAGGTGCGGAGCGATATCGAGGTGATGATGCCCGCAGCGAATGTGACGGATACGGGATTCACTTCGCTAGAAATAGAAATGAACGGCGGCGCGGAACCCGATTCTGCCGAGGCTCGGTTCCAAGGCAAGTTGGACGGCGTCCACAAGCAGAGCGGCTCGCGGATCTTTTATTTCGACGTCGTGAAACTCTACTGGACGAAGAGCGGGGACCGATGGCTCTTGGAAGACTACCAGCCATTTTGGAAAGGCAAGCCGATCAACGCCGTCGGCAGTATGCGCGGCAATCGCCCAATTCCGGCCAAATAGCCCCCGGCTCCGCCGGAGGATAGATTGCAGTTTGGTGATGGAAATATCCCACCGCAGAGCGGTGGCCTATTTGTCGCGGTCACGATCTCGGCGACGATCGCGTTCGCCGGGTAGTTCGTAGTTGGGTCCGAAGAAGCGTCGATCGGGCGTGCGTTGGCGCTGGTCTCGGAAGCCGTCGGCGCCATCGGGATCCAGCAGCCGCGGGTCGGGCACTCCCGGTTGGCCAAATCGTCGATCGGGAAGAAAGCCGTTGCCATAGCCGGGGCCATACCCGCCACCGGGGTAGCCGTAACCGGGGAATCCGCCAAAGCCACCGCCATATCCGTAGCCAGGGAACACGCCGAACTGGCCGCCGGCGATGGTCGAACCACGCCACGCATCGTGGAAACGTTCCCACTCAGCATCCATCCCACCGCGTCCGTTGCCGTAGTTCTGCACCTGGTAGTACGTGCTGATATTGCCATCGGGTCCACGCAGCACAGTTCGCTTGCGAGCGTAGCCACTACTGATGGCGCGCTGGTCGGGCAGCGGCTCGACGGGGGTTTTCTCTTGATACTGAGCGACGCGTACTCCCGAGTCGGGATCGTGGGTGTAACGGCTCGGTGCGAAGAGCCAGCTATCGACCTGCGGTGCCGGCAAAGGAGCGGCATAGGCCAGCACCTGATGACAATCGCAAGCCTTGGCCTGATTGAACAGTAGGACTGTAATCAAAGCAGCCGCAAACAGCAGCCGCCACACATAGGCGGGGAAAGGATTCTTCATAATATTTGGTGGGATAAGAGTGGAGGGAGGAGGAGGTGAGTAGATGAGTAGGTACCCGCGATGCTACCGCATCGCCAGTGTGTTAGCTTCCAGTTATGTTCGCTATTCTTCCGCAGATTCTGCTTCCTTTTCGTATGCCACGACGCCTTCCACCTGCGGCGCACCGGGGTCGCCCGGGCGAAAAATCTTGAGCAAGTGATCATCAGGGTCGTACAAATACGCATCCCCCGGTTCGAGTGTGGGAAGCGGCAAAGCGGCGGGATAGTAGTTGGGCAGGTAATCTTCCATAAATTCTTTATGGGAACGCGGGTAATATCCTTTGTCCGCGTTGTAAATATTCATGTTGTATTTAATCATGTCGAACGTGACTTGATTCTTCGCTTTGGGGAGTGCGTTCAAAGCGCCTTTGCCGAGAACCCCTCCATCGCGGCGTGTGAGCTTGCCTTGCTTGGGGTCCTTCCAAGTTATCTCGCGCGGCGTGCCGGTGGTCATCGGTGGTTCGCCAGCCACGCCCGACATATCGACGCGGCCATCGGGCAGATACCAATCGGCCTTGCCAAACAGCTTGCCATCGTCCTGAGAGGCACTGGCTGGCGGCGTGGGGCTAGGCTCTCCCACTTCCATTTCGGGAACATCGCAGCCGAAGGTAAAACTCAAGCAGAGTATCGTTGAAAGTGAGGCTAAAGTCTTCATCGTGTTTGCTCCAAATGGCCTAGTTGCCACGACTGCATGTCGGCTAGTTTTTCGCGTCGGTTGATGTCGAACTTCAAAGGCGAAAGTGTGATGTGTCCTTCGCGCAATGCTTGTAAATCGGTTTCTTCGTGGCTGGGCGGGTCGGGTTGCAGGCCGGTGGCCCAGTAATAAGTTCGACCTCGGGGGTCGCGTCGTTTCTCGAAGTCTTCTCCCCAAGGCTCTGTGGCGGCGGGTACTACGCGTACTTCTGCCGGTTGTCCCAGTGCAGCTTGTGGGATGTTTAAGTTGTATAGCTGTGGTTCTGCGTCTTTCTGATCCAAAATTTGTCGGATAATTGCCGCGGCTTGTTCGGCTGCCTTGTCGTAGCGACCTTCGTCGTCGAACTCCAGCGACACGGCAACGGAGGTGATGCCGAAAAACGCGCCTTCAATCGCTGCCGCTACCGTGCCGGAGTACAGCACGTTGATACCGGCGTTCTGTCCGCTATTGATTCCGCTCACAACCAAATCGGGTCGCTCGGGACATAATTCTGCGATGGCCAGTTTCACACAGTCGGCGGGACTGCCTTCCACGGCCCAGCCGCGTCGGCGGCCTTGGTCATCGAACACTTCCCTTGCCATCAAAGGCGTCAGGTAAGTGATCGAGTGCCCCACGCCACTCTGCTCAGTGAGCGGAGCAGCCACGGTCACATCTCCTAGTTGAAGCAACTGGCGTTCCATCGCCGCCAGACCCGGTGCATAGATGCCGTCGTCGTTGGTGAGCAGAATCTGCAAGACGTAAATCTCCTTATATCAGTAGGTTGCGGTGGCTTCTCGATACAATCAATATAATCCTACCAGGGGCAGACGAGCAACTTGCTGTGGCGTTTGGGCAACATGAATGTGGCGAAAAGTGCATCCGAGCCAGTGAAAGCCGAGTAGTTTCGAAACACTGCTAGTTGGTGAATGTTTTCGATCTAAGCGAAGCGATGAATCGATCTACGGAGGCTCTAGTTCCAACCAGATTCCTCGGCAGACCTCGGAATAACAGGTGGAGGGACGCGGACGGCGTTTCCCCACCCGGCTCGTGAGCCACTAGACATTCCGCACTAGCCCCTAGCCCCTATCTCCCAGCCCCTCTTATAATGCTGGGTTTCCCACCGCGTTCGGGCGAGCTGCGTCGTAAGGTCGCCCGACTTCGACTCCCCTGGAGCGTCTCGATGACCATGACGGCTTCTGCTACCACTGCCCCGGTTCGTGGCACCGCTGCCGAGCGTGTATTGGTGCTTGATTTCGGCTCGCAGTATGCCCAACTGATTGCCCGCCGAGTTCGCGAGCAAAACGTCTACTGCGAAATCGTCCGGCACGACATCACAGCCGACCGGCTGCGGGAACTCGCACCGCTGGGCATTATTCTTTCTGGTGGACCAAACAGTGTGTATGCCGACGGTGCCCCGCAGTGCGACGCCGAGTTGTTTCAGTTGGGCATTCCGGTCTTGGGCATCTGCTACGGCATGCAGCTTGCCTGCCAGGCACTTGGTGGCAAGGTGAATAATGTTCCCAGTCGGGAATACGGGCGAGCCCAATGCAAGATATCGCAGCCGGACGATTTATTTGCAGATCTTGATGCCGAAACGCAAGTGTGGATGAGCCACGGCGATCAGGTCGACAGCATCGCCGAGGAATTCGTAACGCTGGCTAGTACCGATACCTGTCCCTACGCCGCGGTCAAGCACAAGAGCCTTCCGATTTATGGCTTGCAATTTCATCCTGAGGTGACACACACGCCGCAAGGCAGCCAACTGCTAGGGAATTTCTTGCGTAAGCTCTGTGGGGCCACGGGGACCTGGAAGCTCGGTGACTTTGCCGAAGAAACCATTGCCGCCATTCGCGAGCAGGTGGGAACCGATCGCGTGATCTGCGGATTGTCTGGAGGCGTCGATTCCTCCGTCGTCGCGGCACTGTTGGCCGAAGCGATTGGCCCTCAACTTTCCTGTATTCTGGTCGACAATGGTTTACTGAGGCAGGACGAGGAAGCGTCGGTCATCAAAGAATTTTCCGACCATTTTCAAACCGATCTTCATGTGGTGAAGGCCGAAGATCGTTTTCTCAACGAACTGGCTGGAGTGACGGATCCTCAGGAAAAGCGTCGTCGGATTGGGCATACGTTCATCGAGTGTTTCAAGGAGGAGGCGGACAAGATCGAGGGGGCCAAATATCTGGCCCAAGGAACACTGTATCCCGACGTGATCGAAAGTGGTGCCGCCCCCGACGGGCCTGCCGACACGATTAAGTTGCACCACAACGTCGGTGGCTTGCCGGAAGAGTTGGGCTTCGAGTTGATTGAACCGCTGCGAGATTTGTTCAAAGACGAAGTCCGTCGGCTCGGTTTGCAACTGGGCCTGCCCGAGGACATCGTCTGGCGGCATCCGTTTCCCGGCCCGGGGCTGGCAGTGCGTTGCTTGGGCGAAGTCACCAAAAGCCGACTTGAAACCTTACGGGCAGCCGATGCGATTGTCGTCGGCGAAATCAAAGCGGCGGACCTGTATCGGGCGACCTCGCAAGCGTTTGCGGTGCTATTACCCGTGCAAAGCGTCGGCGTGATGGGCGACAGCCGCACCTACGACGACGCCTTGGCTGTGCGGTGCGTGAACACCGACGATTTCATGACCGCCGACTGGAGCCACCTGCCATACGAATTACTGGCGACCATATCAACACGCATCATCAACGAAGTCGCGGGCGTCAACCGCGTGGTATACGACATCAGCTCGAAGCCACCGGCGACTATTGAGTGGGAATAAATAGAAGTGGGAACTTTGAAGTTTGAATGTTGAAGTGTTCTGGAACTATGCCTGCGAGAGATTTGCAAAAACGAACTAAGGAATTTGCTTTGCGGATTATTCGTTTGGTAAATTCACTTCCTAATAACCAAGTTGCGTGGGTGCTCGGCAAGCAGCTATTGCGTTCAGGGACTTCAATCGGCGCCAACTATCGCGAGGCAGCAAAGGCATCAAGCAAAAAACACTTCGCTTCCATTCTGTCGATTGCGTCACGCGAAGCCAACGAAACACTCTACTGGCTTGAACTGCTGTCAGAATCAGAAACAGTGAAACCTGAACTACTTTCAGATATCATGACTGAGTGCAACGAGCTTGTTGCCATACTTACTGCAAGTGTTAAGACGGCACAAGAGAAACTGTAGCAATCGATTACTTCAACATTCAACCTTCAAAAATCAGAATTCCACTATGGGTCAACAATACATTTATCAAATCAGCAACCTCACCAAGAAGATCGGGCAGCGTGAGGTTTTAAAGGACATCTTTCTGGCGTTTTATCCGGGGGCCAAGATTGGCGTGCTGGGGCGGAATGGCTCGGGGAAGAGTACGCTGTTGCGGATTATGGCCGGCGTCGATAAGGACTTTGATGGTGAAGCCAAGCTCACCGAAGGCTTTACCGTGGGGTTGCTCGAACAAGAGCCGAATCTCAACACCGAGAAAGACGTGCAAGGCAACGTCGAAGAAGCGGTAGCCGATACGCGAGCGCTGCTCAAGGAATTTGAGGAGATCGGCGACAAGTATGCCGAGGTGGCCGATGATCCCGATGCGATGGAAAAGCTGATGAATCGGCAGGCGGCATTGCAAGATAAGATCGACGCCACCAATGCCTGGGAAATAGATCGCCAAGTGGAAATCGCCATGAGTGCGATGAACTTGCCGCCCGGTGACGCGGATGTCACCAAGCTTTCCGGTGGTGAGCGTCGTCGTGTGGCGCTGTGCAAGCTCTTGCTAGAGAAGCCCGACTTGCTGCTCCTCGACGAACCGACGAACCATCTCGATGCCGAGAGTGTTGCTTGGCTCGAACGTCATCTGGCGGAGTACGCCGGCACGATTGTCGCGGTGACGCATGATCGCTATTTTCTCGATAACGTGGCGGGTTGGATCCTGGAACTCGATCGCGGCGAAGGGCATCCCTACGAGGGCAATTACACCTCGTGGCTCGAGCAAAAACAGAAGCGTCTGGCGATGGAAGAGCGAAAGGAAACGGCCCGCCAGCGGACGCTCAAGCGCGAGCTCGAATGGGTCAAGATGGCCCCTAAGGCCCGTCAGGCCAAGAGCAAGGCCCGCGTGAAAGCGTACGAGCAAATGGCTGCCGAGCAGTTTGAGGATCGACCTGACGAGTTGGAAATTCAAATTCCTCCCGGCCCGCGTCTGGGCGATATGGTGATCGAGTCTGAAAAGCTGACGAAGAGTTATGGCGATCGGCTGATCTTCGAGAACGTCGATTTTCGTCTGCCGCCGGGAGGCATTGTCGGCATCATCGGCCCCAACGGTGCCGGCAAGACGACACTCTTGCGGATGCTCATGGGGCAGGAGGAGCCCGACTCGGGAGCGCTGAAGGTGGGCCCCACTGTCGAATTGGGCTATGTCGATCAGTCACGAGACGATCTACAGGCCGACAATACGGTGTACGACGAGATTTCCGGCGGACACGATACCTTGGAAATGGGAGGCCGCAAGATGAACTCGCGGGCGTATGTCTCACGATTCAATTTCACGGGTCCCGATCAGCAGAAAAAGGTTGGCGTGCTGTCTGGTGGCGAACGGAACCGCGTGCATTTGGCGAAGCTTTTGCGGCGCGGTTCCAACGTACTGCTCCTCGATGAGCCGACGAATGATTTGGATGTCGACACGCTACGAGCGCTGGAAGAAGCCGTGGCTAATTTCGCTGGCTGTGCGGTAGTGGTGAGCCATGATCGCTGGTTCCTCGATCGCCTGGCAACGCACATCTTAGCGTTTGAAGGCGATGGCTACGTCCATTGGTGCGACGGCAACTTTGAGACCTACGAGCGCGAGCGTCGCGAACGTTTGGGTGTGGATGCTGACGAGCCGCAGCGTTTCCGGTATAAAAAACTACAACAAAACTAAAATACACACCGACAGGACGAGCACAAAGAGATGATTGCCGAACCGTTATGTGCTTGTGGGTCGAAAACACAAACCGAATGTGCTGGGAGTAATGAGAGTATGAGCGTAGTACGAGTTGGATCGACAAAAGAATTTTCAGACAATTGGGACAAAGTTTTTGCGGGCGGCAAGGCGAAGAAGTCGGCGGGTACGAAAGCTGCTAAGAAAAAGCCATCGAAAAAAGCAGCAAAAAAAGCGACCAAGAAAAAATCTGCCGCCAAGAAGAAGCCAGCGAAAAGCACCAAGAAGAAGACCGCTGCGAAGAAACCAAAGAAGAAAGCGGCCAAAAAGTCGCCAAAGAAAAAGGCCACGAAGAAGTCGGTCAAGAAATCTGCGAAAAAGTCTCCTAAGAAGAAGGCGGCAAAGAAACCTGCGGCGAAGAAACGCGCCAAGAAATCTAACGAGCGGCAGAAGTCGCTGTTTTAGTCAGCCACTGAGAGCCTAGAGCACAGAGCAGAGAGCGGAGAGCACAGGGCATAGGGTATAGAGTCCTGTAGGGTGCGTGCAGCGAAGCGCAACGCACCGCGTGTCACTACTCTCAAACTATTGCAACTGTGCGCTGTGTTCCTTGCTCTCTACTTTTGGCTCTTTGCTCTGTGCTCTGTGCTCTCTGTGGCTTTCTAATCCAAAACTCATCGCTCCGGTCACGCCCGTCCCAGGAAGTCGCTGGTACGCGTATCGACTTTGATCTTCTCCCCCTGCTTCAGGTACTCGGGCACTTGAATCGAGAGGCCCGTTTCTAATTTTGCGGGCTTGGTTCGTGAGGTCGCCGAGTTGCCTTTCACGCCGGGATCGCACTCGGTGATCTCCAGTTCCACGGAGGGTGGCACCTGGATGCCCACGCATTCTGAGTTGTAAACCAATGCCAGAATGCCTGTTAACGCTTCGGTGACGAACGGCATTTCCTCTGCGACGTCCTCGGCTGCCACCGAGTATTGGTTGTAATCGGTTGAATCGAGAAAATGCACTTGCTCGGCGTCGGCATACATCAGGGTGACTTCGCGACGCTGAAAATCCGCCTCGTGCAAATTGTCGGTCCCTTTGCAGGTGAAGTCGGCTTTCTGACGAGTCACCAGATTGCGAGCGCGGAATTTATACAGGGTCGAGCCGCCGCGGGCTGAGGGCGATTGGACTTTGACCGATTCGACGATATGCGGGGCGTCGTTGTGCAGGACGATGCCGCCCGGCTTCAGTTCTTTAGCTAACATAAATTAATTTCTGATTTCGGAATGCGGATTAGCCGCGTTGCGTTACTCGCCGAGGCGAGCAACGCAAGGCGGGAAGGGAATCTCTTCTACCTCTCTGTAAGGAATCAACGAAAAACAACTTCCGTATTCTATTTGCCCCCTCGCCTAGCCTCTCCCCACGGGGCCAAGAGCCCAAGGCGAGGTTGTTTTTCCTCGATTCATCAAGTGAGAATTTCCCCTGAGGCGGGGTCGAGTGTCAAGCCATCGGTAAGCATGCACAACGTTTCCACGACCGTCAGCAGACAGGTGGGGTCGAGCATCTCGAAGGGTTCCTCATCTTCCATAAATGGTTCCACGGTGCCACTGTCGAGGCCTGAGGTCTTATCTGCATCGTCCGATTCTTGGCCACTCATACGCTCGAAATGGGCAACATCGAGTCGGGCGTCTGATCGGATGAGTTGCTGCAATTGATCTGGCGTGAGCTGATCTTTCAGTTCTTTGGCCCACTGCAAGTTCTGCTCAATGACCGCATCACCGACTTCGTAGCTGATTTCCACCGCGGCATTGTCTTCGCGCGACTCGACGAGTAGGGAGTCGAATTGCCCTTCATCATTGGATTCGGGATTTTCAATCCGATAGCGGCGATTTGCCTCGGTCAAAGCCGTGGCGACAACTTTTAGTTCCGGACGGCGATCATTAGGAAACATAATGAAATAGGTTTCCCGCCAGTGCAACTCGTCGTTAGCAGATTCGTCGGAAGACATCGTTATTGCCTCGAAAGTTTGAATTCTGAATTTTGAATGTTGAATTATTTCTTAGAAAATGCCCCAAGCAGTCAGGAACTTATTTCAGTTGACTTGGAACTTCAACATTCAAACTTCCAACTTCATAAATCCTTACCAATCCTCTTGTTCGCCATCTTCGGTTGGTCCAAGCCCACCTTGCCAGCGTTCGAGTTGTTTGCAAATGTCGTCTCGTTCGTCGTTTCGTGCCCAAACCGATTCGCCTTGCTCCAAGCGCACTTCGTAGCAACCTTCGCGCATGCAATCTTCTTCGCCGCAGAAGTGGGGAGTCGCCGCCACCCACATCACGCGGTACAAGGGAACGAGTTTGTCGTCGACTCGACACAGAATGGACATGTGTGTGTTTTCCTAGGACTTGGCTAATTCTTTGGAACGGTCGGTGGCTGCCTGGACGGCAGCGGTAAATGCTTGAGGGCCTTGCTTGGCTTCCAAGACTTCGAGGCCGGCCAGCGTTGTACCGCCGGGGCTGGAAACTTGCTCGCGCAGCTCAGCCGGTGTTTGGCCGGTTGTGAGTACCATTTCTGCCGCGCCTCGCGCAGTGAGTGCCGCCAACCGTAGGGCTAGCTTTTCATCTAAACCTTCGGCAGCGCCACCGGCAGCCATAGATTCGATAACTCGATAGATAAATGCCGGCCCCGAACCGGAGAGACCGGTTACCGCATCGAGCAGGGGTTCTTCGACTTCAAAGGATTCGCCGACGCTGGCAAGAATCTGGCTCACCAGATGTCCATCGTCAGCGCTGGCGGCCTGCCCCCGGCAATAGCAACTTGCCCCGAGACCTACCAAACTTGGTGTATTGGGCATCACGCGCACTAAGCGAGTATCTGACGAAAGACCATTGGCTAGTTGCTTGAGCGTGATCCCTGCAGCAATCGAAACAACGATGTGTTTTTGCTCGACGTTCGATTTAATATCGTCCAGTACGCTGGGCATCATTTGCGGCTTCACCGCCAGGATGACGATGTCCGATTTGTCGAGCACCTCGGCATTCGAAGCTGAGGAGCTCGCTCCGGGAACTTGACCTGCAAAGGCCTCCAGAGCAACGGGCAGCGGATCGGCGGCAGTGAGATTTTCAGCTGGAACAAGCCCTGCCTGCAGGCAGCCCCGCGCCAGCGCGGTTGCCATCCGGCCGGCACCAATGAAACCGATTCTGTGAGAAAATGCTGTCACTTATTTTGAGATGTCTAACTGCTAGCAAACTTGGGATCGTTGTTCAGCTGTCATCCTAAAGTAATGGCGGGCGCCCGACAATCAGGCAAATCGGAACCCTACCGATAGCAGCCCTCAAAAGCAGTCTGGACCAGAATTCGCGCATTTGAAACACTCCGCACCGCGAACACCAGGCGCAGACTAGGTATTGCGTGCGGAATTCGCGATGGGAAACCACAAGCGCTTAGTTCTTAGATGGGAGAGTCGATCATGGCGATCGCTAGATTTCGTCTTGGTTTTGTCGTTGGATTAGCACTGTTCACTCACGGGGCGATGAGCCTCCACGCGCAAGTTCTCAGCCCGGACACGGTGGCCGCTGAATCGACTGCGGTTAGTTCAGAGACCGCTGCCGAGAATGAAGGCGGTTTTTGGTCGGGCGTGAAGATGCCGAAAATCACGATGCCCAAGGTCTCCATGCCAAAGATCTCGATGCCGAGTTGGCCGAAGAATGAGGATGGCATTGCCAAGTCGCCATTCTCGCCAATCTCCAGTGGCATGAGCAAAATATCTTCCGGCACGAAGAAGGCCTGGCAAGGTACCAAAGAGATTTTCACTTTTGGTGGCGATGAAAAGAACCAGCAAGTAACGAGGCGAGCGGAGAGCGATCGAGTTTCGGTCTGGGATCGACTGCGTGGGAAACCCCCGGAACCAGATGGACCGCAGACGGTTGCCGAGTGGATGTCTCAACCTCGCGTGAATCACTAGTCGCAAAGATCAAACTGAGAAAAGTTTTGAGCCCCATCTTAAAAACGTACTGCTACAGTCTGGGCCGACGCACCGGTTTGGTGGTAGTGTGCCTGGCTTTGTGCGGCTGCCAGTCGTGGCAGCTTTCCGAGCATCTGCCGGGGTCGGGTTTGTCGAAAAAGGAAAAACAGATCGTCGACCGCGTCGCCAACGATCCGTTCCCCACGCCCGAGCAAGTTGGTATCGAGACAGAATAGCGGGTTCCGCGTCGGGCTATTATCTTGCATTGCAGCTGCACCTAGAACATCGGTCCCGCCGCCCGCCATGGCGAATTGGCAACTAGCGCCTTTGGCTCAGTTCTGATTGAATACAGTTTCTCGCCCTGTTCTTGGGGCATGGACGCTACTTAGGTTGTAGCGTAATAATTGCATTTGGGTTGAGTTTGCCCCCAACTATCGGTTTCGCGCTGAGTATTCCATGAAAAAAATCGATCCACGATTGCCGAGTCTTCCTTCGCTGGAAGATCTGTTGGCCCATCCCACGGTTCAGGGCGCAGTCGAACGGCTCAACCAAACTACGATTGCACAACGGGCAACGGGATTCATCGAGGAGCTACGCGAGAATTTGCTAGATCGCGCTGGAACTGGCGTGATTCCCTCAGCTGAGCAACTTGCTGAGCGACTGGTGCGACGGTTGTTGGGAGCCAAGCCGACCAGCAGCCAAGTGATAAATGCCACCGGCATCGTTGGGGGCAATCCGCAGTTGGCACCACCTTTGGCGGAGACAGCCCTGCACCGCATGATCCAAGTGCTTGGCGAGTACCACGGTGCCGACCAGGCGCTGGCCGAACATGTGACGCAGCTGATTTGTAAAACGGCTGGTGCCGAGGCGGCTTGGGTGACGCACAGCTTTGCCGAGGCGAAGTCAGCTTGCCAGCGACTCACGGATTATGAAGTGGTTGTCGCTCGCGATGCAGGGCTCGTTAATCCACAACAGTGGAATCTGCAATCGATTGCCACATTGAGCGAACTGCTGGAACAGGCGGACGCGGTGGTCAACTGTGGTTCGGGCATGTTAGGGGGCCCGGCGTGTGGCATTGTTGTTGGCAAACGTGGCGCGATTGAATCTCTCTCTAATTCTGGGAGTTCGGAAGTAGCTGCCATCGGCTCGGAGCGTTTGGAGGCGCTCGCTGCAACTCTGCAAATCTACGCAACCGAGCAGCACGTCGAGCATCAGATTCCCGTCTTGCAGTTGCTTTCTACGCCGACCGCAAATCTCCAACAGCGTGCTGACCGGCTGGCTGCATTGTTAAACGATGTAGATTCGGTGCAGTCTGCAAAACCAGTTGAGTGTGACTCAACATGGTGGCAGACCGAAGACGATTCGCTGGTAGCCCCGAGTTGGGCAATCGAAATTGAATTCAATTCGGGTACAGGTGATGCGCGAATGAAACAGTTGGCCGAGGCCGCTCCGAAATTGCTAATTCGCGTAGAAAGTGATCGCTTGCTGCTCGATTTACGCTCAGTCTTTCCTCGCTGGGACCAGCAATTGGTGGCTCGAATCGAAGCACTTTAACAGTGCCCTTAGCGATTACGGGGAATACGGAACCCAGGCAGCAGCGGTTCTGAGGCTGCGGCTTGGACTGTCGGCTATCTTCAATTATCATGCATGTTCAGTTGGGGGGGCATGCGAACGCAGCAAGGGGAGCTGTCGGCATGAGTTTTGCCTGAGGGTAAGACCTGTCAATCACTGCGATTCCAATCTCTTTACTCTTCACTTTTCGAAAACACTGTGCCTAACTATTGTCGACATCCGTTTTCGGTGCATCTGGTGCATCGAACATTTTTTGCCGCAGCGACATCGATTGTGGTGTGCGTCGGATGTCTCCTAGGTAGTTCCCTGCTGACTGCCGTGCCGGTGCATGCCGAAGACCAGTCAACCTCGACCCCGTTGCAGCCGATCTCCGCAGTGACTCCCGCTGGTGAAAGTGGTGAACGCGAAAGGTTGGAGAGCACGGTAGAAGTTGATATCGCGGATCAAGTGTTTTTGATCGAACCCAATCAACACGCTTGGACAAGATTCCCGGTCGAGAGTTGGCGCGAAATTCAAGTGACGACGGAAACCTCCGGACTTGAGGGTAGCTCCATTAGCCGCAGTGTGAGCACCCAGGTCGAAAAACTGAAGTCGGTTACAGGTGATCGCTATGCACTCGAGGTGCAGGCCACAATTAACGTTGTTGGCAAGCAGGTAATCGGCCAGGGGGTTACTCGCGTGTTGAACACTGCAACAGATAAGGCAGGTCAATTGTTGGAGTCGCACCGCCAGCCGAATGAGCTTCTGATGTTGCCTGCCGACGAAATTGAATGCCAAGTGTGGGACATCGTTTACACGCAAGATTCGAGCACCCTAGTGGACCATATCTATTTCGCTCCGAATAAGTTTCCTTACGTCCTTCGTCGGGAGACAGCGGCAGCTAGCGTCGATGCCAGCGGACAAGGGGAGGGGGGGCTTGGGCCGATCCTCCAGACAGAATCGATCGTGGCCCTGGAAATCCCCTATTCGGTCCAGGGCAAGACGGTGCTATGCACATGCCAGCAAACGGTTCGTCGCGAGACCAAGGGCAGCACGGTTCGCATTGCTATGCTCAGCCCAACCGTGCCTGGGGGCGAAATTGCCGTTTGGTCCACGGATTTCAATTCCGAGGGACAACGTACCCGCTGGAACAGTCAGGTTCTTGTGGCCTATGGCCAGCAGGCACGTTACGAGAAGCCTCTCACTCGCCGCGATAAGCGTCGTGCCCGCCGCAATCGCTGAGGCCCCCAGTCCGAGTATTCTGTTCGTCTGAGTTCCGTGGGGGCTCTGAATGCTGCTTCAAGTTGGGTGACAGCAGAAACTTACGGCGAATTGCGCCTCACGTCGATCTTGTCCCGCATGGGACCCCTCGCTAACATTGACAGCCACCTAATTGTCACAGATTCTCAGACGGCACGTCTGTAGGCGTGCCGTTTGTCGATTGCCAGTTATTCGAATCCAACTCGCAAAGGGCGAGTCTTCGCTGACTGTGCTGGCAGGCAACTTCCGGAACATTTGATCTACACGTTTGCCTGCTCAAACATCCATAGAAGGGAATTAGCATGAGAGCCAACTGTCAGGGTCCAACTTTCCTCCCGCGTCTACAAATTTTTGCCGTGGGATTATTGTTGGCTAGCAGTTTCGTCGGCATTATTTCTGCCAGCATCGTCTCGGCGCGACCCAACGAACCTTCGCGCGACGATCGCCGAATTGCGATCCTTGTCTCCTCGCGACTCGATCTCAATCACCTTTCCGAGATGCGGATTGATGACGAGATCTCTAAACGCACCTTCGAAATGTTCTTCAAGTCGCTCGACCCCTTGAAGCTGTTCTTCTTGCAGAGCGATGTCGATGAGTTTTCAAAAAATGAGACGGCAATCGACGACTTCGTAAAAAGCGGAAACGTTCGATTCGCCAAGGAAGTGTTCGATCGTTTTCTGATGCGAGTCCAAGAGAGAATTAAGCTTGCCCAGGAGTTGGTCGAACAAGAGCACGACTTCTCGATAGACGAATCGATGGTTCGGGATCCCGATGAGATGAAGTATGCAACATCCCCCGCCGAAGCTGCCGAGCGTTGGCGGAAGCGGGTGAAGTACGACCTGCTGCTTCAGATTGCTGATGAGATTGAACACGACGAAGCAGTCGAAACATTGCACAAACGTTATCGGGGCATTCGTCGTAACTGGGAACAGATGGACAACGACGAACTGTTGGAGATGTTTCTTAGTGCACTTACAATGAGCTTCGATCCTCATAGCACGTACATGGCTCCCAGCACGTTGGAGAACTTCGAGATCCAAATGCGGCTAGAGCTCAACGGCATCGGCGCTACGCTGGAGTCGAAATACGGAGAAACGATTGTTCGCCGATTAGTACGAGGAGGAGCTGCCGATAAGGATGGTCGCTTGAAAGTCAATGATGTCATCACTGGTGTCGCACAAGGGGCGGACGGTGAGATGGTCGACATCTTCGACATGAAGATCAACGACGTTGTGCAGCTTATCCGAGGTACCCCCGGAAGTGTCGTGCGATTGCAAGTCATGCCAGAGGACAAGTCGGGGCGTCAGGAATACGACATCGTCCGCGCTCGCATCGAGCTAAAAGACAGCGAAGCACGCAGCGTGATCCTGGAAAGACTTCCCGACGGAACCGATCCCGCTGAACGGCTGGAAACTCCAGCCGAGGAAGCCAAGCTCAGCAAGCTAGACGTTCCGGAGACCGAGCTTTCTGCCGATACAACTCCGCAAGAAGCTACTGGTAAGGTCATCAAAAAGCGAATCGGACCCGATGGAAAACTCTACAAGATTGGTGTGATCGATCTGCCGAGTTTCTACATGGATATGGAGGGTCGTCGTTCAGGAAATCCGAACTACAAAAGCACTTCGCGAGACGTCCGCCGACTGTTGGAAGAATTCAACGACCGCGAGGTCGATCTCGTGGTGATGGATCTCCGGCTTAATGGTGGCGGTTCACTACCCGAGTCGGTCGAGACCACCGGTCTGTTCATCGATCACGGTCCTGTCGTTCAAGTGAAGGGTCCTGATGGACGGATTCAGCCTTACAACGACGACGACCGCGGCATGGTATGGTCAGGTCCTTTGGTTGTGGTAATCAACAAGTTCAGCGCGAGTGCCAGCGAGATTTTTGCCGGGGCCATTCAAGATTACGGCCGAGGCATCATCGTGGGCGACCATGCAACGCACGGCAAAGGCACGGTGCAGCAACTCTTTGAGCTTGGCCAAATCTTGCTGCCCATCCACCAACCGCCAAATTATGGAGCGCTAAAGCTCACGATCCAACAATTCTACCGTCCCAGCGGCGATAGTACTCAGAATCGTGGCGTTGTCAGCGATGTCGAAATTCCCAATATCACAACGCATTGGGAAGTAGGCGAGAGTGATCTCGATTACGCGATGAAGTTCGATCGCGTAATGCCGCAGAAGCATTTGAACTATCGTCATGCAACGGCCCAAGTCATCGAAGAACTCCGCCAGCGTTCGCAGAAACGGGTCGAGAACTCGGACTACTTTGCTCGCATCCACAAGAAAATCGAACGGTATCTCGAGCAAAAAGAAAAACCCACCGTCACGCTCAACAAGGAAAAGTTCCTGGCGCGGCGGAAAGAAGTGAACAACGAGAAAGACCAGGAAGAACTGTTCGAGAAGATGCAGGACGACGATCGTCCGGTATTTCCATCGACGCCTTACAACAAGGAGTTGATGGCAATCGCGCTCGATTATCTCGAATTGCTCGGCCAGAACCACATCGCGGTAGCACGCTGAGGATCCGAGGAAAAATAGCTTCTTCTTCAGTCCCTCGCCCCCGCGGGGAGAGGCTAGGAGAGGGGGCACACAGAATTCGGATGATATTTCCTCGGTCCGTTAAGTCTTGGTGCGCAGTAGAGAACAGAGATAGCCGCGATCCTACGGATCGCCGGTTACAATAGTGTTCATGTCGGATCATTCTTCCCACTCGCGTGACCTGGTGGTCGAAAGCTTGGACGAGTTTCTGCACTCGGCTGCGCACCAAACCTGGCCAACCGAGACAAAGAAACTGGAAGGTCCCCAATCGTTCCGCTTAGCTGCGGGGCAGGATCCGGTGCAGCTAGGGAATGTTGAGTTTCGCATTCTCCTATTCTTAGCCAGCCGGCCGTACCATCCCTTCACCCGTCAAACAATTGCCGCGGCAGTGACATCAGACTTTCAAGCCGTCGCAACCGACGACATAGATGGGCACATCACTCAGTTGCGCGATCAACTCGGCGTGTTTCATGACTACGTGCAAACCGTGCCGTACATCGGTTATCGATTCAAAGCATGATGAGTGGGCGGTAGGGAGCTTCTTCAACTGGGCTCAGTGGCGCAATCCGCGACAATCAGCGGTCTGTATCCCAGCGGCATTGCCAAGTTCTTGCTAGTGCCAGGATCCCCGAATGTCCGGGCAAAAGTTGTAAATTCCGTTGTTTTTCGAACTTGCCGAGGCGTTCTTCCGTATGCACATTGGGCACCAGTCGCGGGGGCGTTACAATCTAAGCGAATCGAGGAAGAGAAACTTCTCTTTGGTCCCTCGCCCTTGTGGGGAGAAGGTAGGTCTCCTTAGGCGACTCGCCAAGGCGAGGTGAGGGGAATGAAGAAGACGGAAGTTTTCTTCCTCGATTCAGAAAAGGCACCACCGACCCCATCCCACCGCTGGAACAGAGACGCGGAACAGACACGGAGGACTTCAAGATGCGACGCGCACCCACCCCTTGGTTCATCATTGTTTTGCTAGAGAGCCTGTTCTTAGCAGCGCTCTTGTTCTCGCCCGCGCATGCCGAGCGCGGATTGTTCGGACTAGGCGCGAGAACGCTTGGTGGCCGATTCACTTGGTCTGACGAAGTCGTTTATCAAGACTGGCGAGTGCAGCGCAGCGCTACGATTGGCCATTATCGTCTCTTGGATCCGCAAGATCGACGCCACACCTTCGGTACGCTCGAACATTGTTTGGAAGAGCTTGAAGAGGTGAAGGTCGAAGAGAAACTGCCGCCGCTCGATAAGGAGGTGGTGATTGTCGTTCATGGCTTGGGAGCCAGTCGGCAATGGATGAACAAGCTGTCGGAATACATTGAGGAAGAAAGCAAGCTATCGGTCGTAAACGTCGGTTACCCTTCGACTCTGGGCGAAATAGGCGATCACGCCAAATCGTTACTGAGTGTGCTCCAGCACCTAGACGGCGTAGAGAAAGTAAACTTTGTCGCGCACAGCATGGGCAATATCGTGATCCGCCATTGCTTGCTAGATATCCAGTCGCTTCCCGAAGAGGAACGTCCGCGGCTGGGATTTGGCAGAATGGTGATGATTGCGCCGCCAAATCATGGTGCCAGTGCCGCAGATTCGTTTGCCGACAGCAAACTGATCCAGGCAGTCGCGGGCGAACCGCTCAAGCAATTGGCACCTGGGGTAGGCTGGGATTCATTGGAACAGCGTTTGGCCGTGCCCAACTTTGAGTTTGGCATTATCGCGGGTGGTCAGGGCGACGACGAAGGCTATCTCGATGCCATTCCCGGCGACGATGATATGCTGCTCTCGGTAGCCACCACCAAGCTGGCCGGTGCCAGTGATTTCGCACTTGTCAAAGGCATCCACCAAACCTTGCCCAAGAACGAGCAAGTTCAGCAGTATGTGGTTCGCTTCTTATCGAAGGGCTACTTCATCTCGCCCCGGGCGAAACAACCGTTGATTGCTTCCAGGGAAAAGTGAGCCGTAGAGGAATACTGATCTGTTCTTTAGAGACAGTTTTAAAATCGATGAGCCGAACGCGCTAGCGTCGGGTAGTATCAGAACAATACGTAGCCTAACGCTACCCGCGGCTAGCGCCATCGGCTCACATGAGATTTTTTTGATTATTGAAACTGCTTATAGTATCTTGGCCGGTGGCCAAGTTCACCGTAGCCTAGGGCATCGCCCTAGGAGATGAGGTGAGAAGATTCATTGGCTGAAAGCCTAATTCATCTTCTTGGTAAGGTGAGTATGGCCTTCAGCCAAAAGATTGTCGCATCTAGCTAACGTTCCTAGGGCGATGCCCTAGGCTACGATGAAGAAGGCCTTCGGCCAAACTAACTAACTTTGCCGTTTTCTCTTTGGACACCAAATATTCACCCTTTCAGGCGGCATCAAGAAAAGCCTGCTCGAGTTCCGCAGAGAGCAGTTCTTGTTTCACTGCTTCGTCGGCCGTGGGATTTTGCGTTAGCTCTCCCTCGGTAGGCAGCGGCTGCCCGGCGGTTTGGCAGCCCTGGCACTCGGGATACGCGAGGCAACATAAAAGCCGGACAAAAGTGACGCTCTTCAGATGTGGATTGAGATAATGCGATTTGCCCACATCGATGGTCATCGTTTTCTGGCAAAGTTTATGGCGATACTGTCCAAGTCGGTTGGCGTTGATGCCGGTTTTGCCCAGTGCTGGGCGACATCGCCAAGAGACGTCATGCCAGTTCTTGAGCGTCTTATCTTTGATATTGCGAGTAATAAAGATCGCTTCTGCAGAGACAAATGCTTGTCCGTAACGGTAACCCGGTAGCATCGCATCGTTGTCGAATGCGCCCGAGATCATTCCACCGCGGAGGTTGGGACGCTCAACCGGTGCGCCTCCTTCGAGAGTGAGGCCTCGCAGACAACCACCACCCAGATAATGCAACGCGGCAGCGGAGATAATCCCGCCGTAGCTGTGGCCGGCAATGGTCACGCGTTGTGACAAGCTCATTTGATTGACCAGCTTGGCGACGTAGTAGCCTTGATATTCTGAATACACATATTTGGTGCGAAGATTCTTCATCACCATTTCCTTGAACTTCAGCCCCTTCATTTTGTGGACGCGTTGGGCGGGCCATGACCAGTAAACCAGTCGTTTTTTACCGGGACAACAACGCATTTTCTTATAAACTTCCCAGCATTGCTTCATTGCCCCTTTGTGCTTTAGCGTATTGCCGTGAGCCCAAATCATGGTCGGCATCGAAGCCTCTTGAGCAAGGAACGTCTCGATGCTCTCTTTCACCCAGCGGCATTTGCAACGGTCGTAGCGTTGAACATTGATGCAATACAACCCTCGATCCAGATTGGAGCACTTCGGCGCACAACGGGTGTTGAAGACCCACAACTCAGGTAGTTCGTTGCAGCAATTTCCACCACAGACGTTCAAGTTGCAGCTATGGCATTCATCGCACGTGCAATATTGAGCCGAAGCCATCGCGGCACAGATCACGGTCGCCAGTAAGGCAACAGTGGCAATTCGTAAGAGCCGGGTAAACATCGGGTCCGTCGAGAGTATGCCGCTCATGATTCGCATTCCTAGCACAGTGGGGGAGGGGGGAGGCTTCAGGTGGGGGGAGGGTGCCGCTAGTTGGCGGGTGGGGGCGCAATTTGCCGTATGTAAAAACTTAGGACGTGATGCGTAAACGCAACGCCAAATAACGAGAGAAGTTGCAAAAACTCAACGCTGCCATAGATCACGATCGTTACGATCGGCACGACCCCAAGCTGAGCAAGCGCGCAGCAGTTCCCAGAGCTATAAACGGTGGAACCCGGCCAATCGGACAACCTAAATTATGGTGAGTTCTATCGATTCACTCAGCTACGTCAGTACAGCTACGTCGGTAACTGTCATTCCGAGGTCTGTCGAGGAATCTGGCAAGACCCTCAGCAGGCCTCGGGTCTCCTAAGGCGACACGCCGGGGCGAGGTGAGAGAGCGCTTTGCGTCTGAGAATTGCTACCTAGAGACCTAGAAGGGTCGAATTATCTGCGGTATTCCAGGCCGAATTGCAGTCCGTGATAGAGCACGGTAGATGTGACGAGTTGTGGCGTCGAAAACGCATCGAGGGCTTCGCCCATGCCATCGACAACCATGACCTGATAGCCGCCCCGGAGGGACAGGCACTGATTGAGGCGTGCCACGGCGCTGATGCCTGCTTCGCCGGCAAAGGCGACATCTGCGAAGTCTCGGCGGACGCGGGTCTGTACCTCGGTCGTCGTGATGTCGAATTCCTGTTCCGGGGTATCGAGATCTTCACCAGTGATGATCGTCGTGCGGGTGACGGTGACGTCATCGCGCTTGAACTTATTGCAATAGACGCCCGCGTTGGCGAACGTATCGATCGATATCCACCTACCTAATTGCCAGCTGTCTCGCCGCCCGCCCAACTGGAAACCAATAAGCCGATTTTCCAGAAGGAAGTTGTTGCCGTTGTCCACAAAGGGAGCTGCTGCAGTTCCGCCACTCACCGGGGGAGGGATCGGCTTGTCGACAACCGTTGTGTCGTAGAGGTTCTCGTCGATTTCGATGTAGCGAAACCCGGAATAGAATTTCCAGAGAAACGGGACTCTCGGAAGAAAGTTGATTTCTAAGGAATTCAGCCGTGTTTCGTAATTCAGCGTCCGATCGCTGGTGGCATCGGGTTCAAATAGGAACGTACCGTTCCAATCGTTGGCTCCCTCGTAGCCGATCTGCAGTCCGTAGCCGTATTCGTTATAAGCAGTGGCAAACAGCCGCCCGCCGAGGGCGTGATCGAATTGATCGACTAAGGTAGGCACAACGCCTAAGTCAGCGGCGACACCGTTCCAATTGGCATCGTCGCGGAACAGAAAAAGCCCATCTGCTTCAATAGCCCATCGTGGGCCGACGCACCAGGCATCGCACGATCCTGGCCCATCGATCCAGGGAAACACTTCCGGATTGCAGCCGCAACGGTCGTAGCCGGCATTCCCACAGCCACATCCGCCACCAGTTTGGTTGACCGGGCCACCAGCTTGCAGGGCCTGATATTGCTGCCACAGCATCGGGTCGTCCCGCATGGCCGCCACTTGCTGCGAATAATCTTCTTCGATCAAACTCACCGGCGTAACGGTGGGCAGTGTTTTCTCTTGCGCTTCCGGCAAGGGCCGCGGCAGCGCTCGCAGATCTTCAGCGTGAGCTGATTGCAGAACACAGCCTAGTAGTGCGAATACAAACAAGATGCGAAGGCCGTTTAGCACAGTAAGCTCACGGTATTTCAGCCAGGAATGCGTGCTGATCATTGCATCAGCACGCAACAATGCGCAGATATCGATCCGCGCAGTTCATACCGGTTGCATCGGTCGTTCCGCCAGCAGAGAATCAGCGACCTTTTCGCGACCCGCAGGAGTTCCCTAGCTTTCCCCGATGGTGCTGCTAGCACTCATTGAAGATGCTTCGCAAGTTGATTTAGCAGGACTTCGATTTGCTCGTCCGTGCCCACCGTGATGCGTAGGCCATCTCCCCAGTCGGGATAGTTCATGTAGCGGACGAGAATCTGGGAAGATTTGAGAGACTCGTAAATCTCTTGTGAGGCATGCTGCGGATGCTGGCACCACACGAAGTTGGCCTCGGAATCGACGCATTCGAATCCGAGCCCACGAAGTTTCTCCAGCAGAAAGGCTCGCGTGTTGAGAATGTTGGTACGAGTCTCCTGGAACCAATCTTGATCGCCGAGCGCCGCGGTGGCACCGGCAATCGAGAGGGCATCGCAGTTGTAGGAATCTTTTACCTTGGCGAGTTGCTCGATGATCTGCGGCTGGGCGACTAAATAGCCGAAACGCAAACCGGCAAGCGAATAGGACTTGCTCAACGTTCGCGAGACCATAATCTTCTCGCTGGTTGCCACCAGATCCAAACAATTCACCGAGGCAAAGTCGCCATAGGCTTCGTCCACCAGTAGCGGGCAGGGCAGGGCATCCGCGATTCTCGCGACTTCATCCGGTGGGATGATCGTCCCCGACGGACTATTGGGATTGGCCAGGTACGCGAGCCGGAGCGAATCGCTCGGCTTGATGAAACCGTCGCCCAATGACCAATCGGGCTGATAGCTCACCACGTCGCACTTGGCCCCCTGAATCTCGGCCAAGGTTTTATAGAGCACATAGCTGGGTTGGGCGAAACGAATTGAATCGCCCGGCGAGACCATCGCCCGGGTGATGATCGTCAGCAGGTCGTCGCTGCCGTTGCCGCAGAGGATCCAGTCGAGAGGAATGTTGAGCAACTTACTCGCTGCGTTGCGAAAGTCCGTGGCAGCGGGATCGGGGTACTTCTGCAGGCCTCTTTGAATAGCACGGCCGATCTCGGCTTTCACCTTCGGCGAGCAGGGATACGGATTCTCGTTGGTGTTGAGCTTGATGATGTCGCCCGTCTGCGGCTGTTCCCCAGGGACATAACCTCGCATGGCGACGACGTTTTCGCGGAAGTATTTCATGAAATGGATGGCTTTTTTGTAGGGACAGGATGACAAGATTTGCAGGATTTACAGGAATAAACTTTTCTTTTCATCCCGTCATCCTGTCTAAATCGAAATCTAAATTCGTCGGATTGTCACACTCTTGCCGTGGGCGGTGAGTTGTTCTTTGCCGGAGAGCAGCTCCACTTCGTCTGCCACCGACTTGAGCCCCTCGGCAGTGAAGTGAATGACGCTGCCGGCACGGAGGAAATCGTTGGACGACAATCCACTGGCAAAACGCGCCGTAGCGCCGGTGGGCAGTACATGCGAGGGGCCCGCCACGTAATCGCCAAGGGCCACTGGGCTAAAGGGACCAACGAACACAGCGCCGGCATGACGAATGGCAGCGACCAAATCTTCTGCATCGTCACAGGCGATGTGCAGGTGCTCGGTGGCTAGGTGGTTGGCCAGCTCCGCTGCTTCATCGCGGTCTGCGACCAAGATCAACGCGCCGAATTCTTCGAGCGATTGCCGCGCCAAGTCGCCACGTTCCAGCGAGGCAAGCTGCTTTGGCAGTTCGGCAGCCACCTTGTCCAGAAGCGACTCGCTCCAGGTGATCAAAATACTGGAGCCGGGGGCATGCTCAGCCTGAGCGATGAGATCGAGTGCCGTGAAGTCTGGTCGGCAACTCTCGTCGGCAATCACAATCACTTCGCTAGGGCCGGCGATCGAATCGATGTCGACGGTGCCGAACATCTGCTTTTTGGCAAGGGCCACAAACAAGTTGCCAGGGCCCACGATCTTGTCGACCTTGGCAATGCCCTCCACTCCAAAGGCGAGCGCGGCCACTGCCTGAGCGCCACCGACGCGATAGACTTCATCGATGCCCAACTCGTAACAAGTGGCTAGCAGATCTTGATTGTAGGAACCAAATTTTGTGGGGGGAGCGACAACCGCCAATTGATCAACACCCGCGGCTTGTGCCGGTACGGCGGTCATCAGCACCGTCGAAGGATACGCAGCTGCACCGCCGGGCACACAGATGCCGACACGCTCCAAGGGCAAATAGCGCTGCCGGAGATAGCCCCCCTCGGGCACCTCGATCGATACATCCTCGTGCAAGATGGCTTGCTGGAATCGCAGAACGTTCTCGCGAATGCGGCGGACAGTTTCCAGAAACGCCTCATCGGCTGCCTCGTGGGCGGCGGCAAGTTCCTCGGGCGAAACGCGAATCGACTCGGCATCGAGTTCCGCCCCATCGAGCCTTTGCGTGTACTCCAGCACCGCTTCCAGCCCCTGCTCTCGAACCTCGCCGCAGATTCGCTCGACGGCCGCCACGGGCGATAGCGGTTCTCCAAAGACCTCGATCGTTTTCTGCCGCCCCGCTTCGCTCACCACATTTCCCTGGGGAGATAGCTTTTTGCGCAGCTCTTCGATTTGCTGGCTTGCCTCGGGCGTGGAGGTGTCGATACGTTGGATGGCGAGAGTCATGGTGTGCGTTTCGAGTTGAGAGGCGAGCGTCTAGAGTCCAGAGCCAAGAGTCCTGAGTTTGCGAGTTGAACTTCTCTCGCCTCTTGGCTCTCGTCTCTCGACTATTCCTCATTGTTTCGTAGAGGGTAAGAAATTGAAAGGTGTCCCACCCAGGATCGATTTAGCCAGCGATACGGTCACCCGACCCACGGACGCGATGCGCGAAGCCATGGCCGCCGCCCCGGTGGGCGATGACGTGTTTGGCGAAGATCCGACCGTGCTGAAGTTGGAACGGTGTTTGGCGGAGATGCTGGGCAAGCAGGCCGCGATCTTCGTGCCCTCGGGCAGCATGAGCAACCAGATTGCCTTGCGGGTGCATTGCCGACCCGGCGACGAGGTGTTGTGCGATGCAAATTGCCATATTCTTCAATACGAACAAGCGGGCCATGCCCAGCTCTCGGGTTTGTCGATGCAGCCCATCCCGGGACGCGGCGGAATCATTCATCTGGAACAACTGCAAGACAAAATTCAGCCCGACGATGTTCACCGCCCCGTGACGCGACTCGTTTGTTTGGAAAATACCAGCAACCGTGGCGGCGGACGGGTGCTTCCCTACGAAGGCGTCGAAGCGATTTGCCAGTGGGCCGCAGGGCAGGGTCTCGCCCGACACTTAGACGGTGCCCGCCTGTTCAATGCCGTGGTTGCCTCGGGGATCGCGGCGGACCGCTGGGCCCAGCATTTCGACACGGTGAGCATTTGTTTCAGCAAAGGACTGGGAGCTCCGGTCGGTTCGGCACTCTGTGGCACGGAAGAGATGATCCACCTGGCGCGCCGGCATCGCAAACTCTTCGGCGGCGGCATGCGCCAGGCCGGCATCATTGCCGCCGGTGCGCTCCATGCCCTGGAGCACCACGTCAAGCGTCTGGCCGAAGATCACGCCAAGGCACAGGTGATTGTCCAAGCGGTAACGGAGACCGAAGGCCTGCAGCTCGCTTACGACGCCGTCGATACGAACATAGTCATTTTCGATATTGCCGAAGACCGTGGCACCGCGAAGCAGTTCTGCGCGGAGCTCGCCGAGCAAGGCGTACGCATGCTACCCATCGGTCCGCAACGCGTCCGCGCGGTGACGCATTTGGACGTGACGCTGGAAGAGTGCGAAGAAGTGGCGGCGTGTGTTCAGCAAAGCGTAACGCACCAGAACTAATGTGTTCTCCGGTGCGTTCCGTTGCCACTGCACGCACCCTACCACCCAAGTCTAGAGCGAGCCGTGGCGTCCCCGCCCACGGCTCTTCAAGAGCGTTCAAACCATCCCACTCAACACCGTCGCCCGGCGGACGCGTTCTAGGCCGATCATGAAGGCGGCGGTGCGAAGTGGGACGTCGCGTTCGGTGGCCATGGTCCACACTTCTTCAAACGCGGTCGTTAGCTGGCGGTCTAGCTCTTGCCGGACGCGGTCGAGGCTCCATTTGTAGTGCTGACGGTTTTGGGCCCATTCAAAGTAACTCACCGTCACGCCGCCCGCGTTGGCCAGGATGTCGGGCAGCACGATGACTTCCTTCTCGTGGAGAATCTCGTCGGCTTCGGGCCGCACCGGCGCGTTGGCAGCTTCGATGACGACTTGGGCTTGAATCTTCGGTGCATTTTCCTCGTGAATCACTCCGCCTAGGGCCGCGGGGACGAGCAGATCGACGTCGAGCTGCAAAAGTTCTTCGTTGGTGATTTTCTCGGTGCCCACAAAGCCGCCGAGGGAACGATTGTTGGCATTCGCATGACGGATGGCTTCCATCACGTTGATACCGTCGCGTCGATAGTACCCGCCGGTGACATCGCTGATGGCGACGATCTTGCATTCTGTCTCGTGCAAGAATTTTGCCGCGTGCGAGCCGACGTTACCGAAGCCCTGGATCGCGACGCGAGTTTCCTGAGGCTTGCGCCCCAAGCGTTGGAGCGTCTTTAATGCCAGGATGCCCACGCCCCGGCCGGTGGCTTCTTCGCGACCGGGGATGCCGTAATACTCGACCGGTTTGCCGGTGACCACCCCGGGATTGAACCCATAATATTTATTGTGCTGATTCATAATCCACGCCATCACCTCGGCATTGGTGCCCATGTCGGGAGCGGGGATGTCGACATCGGGGCCGATGATGTCGTGAATTTCGTCGACAAACTTGCGCGTAATACGTTCCATCTCCCGTAGGCTGAGTTCGCGTGCGTTGACGGCCACTCCGCCTTTGGCGCCGCCGTAAGGAATATTGACGACGGCCGTCTTCCACGTCATCAGCGAGGCCAAGCTACGGACTTCGTCGAGGTCGACTTCGTGGTGATAACGCAAGCCACCTTTCATCGGCCCTCGGGCATTGTCATGCTGCACGCGGTAGCCAATCAAAGTATTAAGTTCGCCGTTATCCATTTCCACGGCAATCTGCACCCGGACTTCACGCTTGGAAGTGAGCAGCAGAGTTCGAACTTCGTCGCTAAACTCCAATTGATCGGCTGCCAGATGGAAATAATGCTTCACCGCCTCGAACGATTTCATAATTGTCTCTTCGCCAGTAGACTAGGAAGGATGCTTGAGTCTCCATTGGCGTGGATGATACGTTTTGGCAGCTTGGCGAACAACAGCAGGCTAGCGACAGGAACCGAGGACTCGAAAATACACGGATGAGAGAGAGCCAAATGACGCAAAACCCCATTTCGTTTGCAATCTGCAGTTCTCTACTTGGCGCGATGCTGCTTCTGGCAGGCTGCTCGAAAGAAGAGTCTTCACAAAATGTCTCCCAGAAAGAGAGTCAGACAGACTCTGCTGCCGAGGTGGAAGCTGCCGCGAACGAAACAGTTGCGGAGCAATCCGCAGAGCAAACGATCGAGCGAGACGCAGTAGCTCCGGCGGCAATCGCAGACGATGGGAAGACATTGTGGGTTTCGCCCACCGTGGGACAACCGCTTGCACTGACCTACATCCCCGCAGGTACGCAATTGATACTCCACTTGCGAATGGCGGAGCTTAACGACCATCCTGAAGCCGAAAAGATCATGGCCGCGCTGGGGCCGTGGGGCGAGAGTGCCGTGCAACGGTTGACCGAGCGAACCGGTCTGCAGCCAGAGGAAATCGAATCGTTGACGGTCGCCGTGCATTCCACGGTACGCGGAGATTTGCACACGACGTTACGAATCGAGCCAACCACCGCCACATCCCTACCGTCTGATGAAACTAGCGCGGATGGCTATGTTTGTTTCCTAGCGGAGTCGACCGGTAAGCGCATCTTGGTTTGTTGCCATCAGGAAGACCGCGCTGACTTGGAGAAGTATGGCAGCGAGCCCGCCTTGTTTCCGCGCGACATGCAACGATTGCTGGACCGCACCGATGACGAACGAACGGCAACGCTGGTGTTTCCAACGCGTTTTCTCAAGACCGAAGGGCATAAGCTTTTGGAGGGCGATGCCGAGGGACTGAGCGAACTCGTCGCTAAGATTGCCGGGGACGATGCCATGGGGGTTGCGCTGAGCGCGCATTGGGGCGACCATTTCTTTTTGGAACTTCAATCGAGTGTCGCACTCAGCGTCCGCGCACATCGGTTTGGGGCGAAACTTGCCGCTTGGATACCCAATGCGTCGGCCAAGCTGGAAACTGCAATTTCGTCGGAGCCGGTTCATCCCCATGGACGAGAGATCGTCGAGCGATTTCCTGCCATGCTCAATCTCTTGGGTAGTTACGCACGCAGTGGAGAGGTCGAGGGTGTGAGCGTGCTGCGGTGCTACCTGCCTGTGGCCGCGGGGCACAATTTCTTGATGGCTAGCGAGCTATTGCTGTCATTGCCCAACGAAGGGGAACTTGTTTCTGATCCTAGCGCATCGCCAAAAACGTTGCGTGAAAAACTCACCATAGTCACTTCGATGTCGTTCGCCAAAGACACGTTGGAGCAGGCCCTGGCTCTGCTTTCCGAGGATATTGGGGCCAAAATCGAGATCGCCGGGCGTGACCTACAATTAGAGGGGATCACAAAGAACCAATCTTTTGGGATGGACCTCCGCGACCTCCCCGCGAGTGAGATCCTGCAAGCAATTCTGGCCCAGGCGAATCCAGATCGCACTGCTGAGAGTTTGTCCGATACAAAGCAAAAATTGGTATACGTCCTGCGAGATACAGATAGCCCGACCGGCGTAATCGTTGTGACGACACGCACGGCGGCAGAAAAACGGGGTGACGCTTTGCCAGAAGTGTTTGTCCCCCAAACTGAGTAACTGGCTATAATGGAATTAAATCAGAACAGTCATCGAGTTCGAGATTCGATGACCAGGCAGCGACCCGTACGGCGCTAAATTCAAGTGGAACCATTCAAGATCAACTGTGTGACGTGTCAGGCTGCGCTCTCGGTGCGCAGCGAGTCGATCGTCGGACAGATCATCGCTTGCCCCCGTTGCGGGAGCATGGTTGAAGTGCATTCTCCCGCAGAAGCGGCACCGAAGGAGGGTGCTGAAACTTCGCCCCCTTCTGAAACGCCGCTCGTTGTGGGAGCCGATCAAGCTGCCTCCGCTTTTCCAGTCGTAGCCCTTGCCGGTGGAATATTAGTACTTGGGGTGCTGGCAATCGCCGCGGTCGCCTTCTGGCCCGGGGATTCTGAAGTCGACCCGCAACAGGTTGCGTCTGTCCAAGCGACGATTCCAGATTCTGAAACCAAGCCAGAAACTACGCCGGCAGCACCCCCAGAAACCATTGCTCAAGAAAACATCGTTCAAGAAAAAAGCCAACAGCCGGTTGTTCGACATGAGTTAGAGGCCGCACCAGCAGCACCTGATGCAAAGCTGCCAACCAATCCAGCTGAGAGCGAACCAGCTCTACCAGATAATCCAACCACACCCCAAGCAGATGCATCGCTTAGCGAACAATCAGAGCCAACATCCACACCCAGTGAACCATCGGCATCCGAAGTTCCGAAAGTAGCTAGCCGTGAGAAGATTGAGCCGGCGAATGGCCGCCAGTTCAACGCACTGGACTTCGACCCCGAGTCGCTCGACCTGGAGACCCTCAGCGATACCGAGCCGGAATCCCCGGAGCCCAAAATCAAAATGCCGCCGCGTCCGCAGGTGGGCAATGTGCAAGCCGGCAATGCGCCGGAACCGCAATCGACGACCCTGCCACTTGTGCGGCGAGGGAAACTGCCGGACGACGGGGCTGCAACGCGAATCGCCCGCGAGCAGTTCGCCCGTAAGCTGCCAGGGATTCAGGTCCGCGAGATGCCACTGGTTGAATTCTTGCAGCTCGCTTCGCAGCTAGCCGGCGTGCCGGTAAGTGTCGACGCCGAGCATTTGCTGATGGCCGGCATTTCCGGACGACAGCGGGTTTCGATTGATGCAACCGACGTAACGCTCGATGCCGCGCTCGCCGAAGTGTTGGCAAGCTTGAAACTTGAGCATCAATATCGTGGCCCGCACGTGGTAGTTACGCGTAAGAACTCAGAGCAGACGCGGGAGATCGAATACCCTCTCGACGATTTGGTCGATTCCGCAGAAGACGGCGAGACGTTGATTTACCTTGTCAAACAACTCGTCGCTCCCGAGAGTTGGGGTGTCGCCACTGTGGAACTCGATGGGAACTCGTTGGTCGTCACTCAATCGCAACCAGTTCATTACGAATTGTTGGTGTTCCTCGAACGACTACGGCTGGTCAATGGGCGACTCACACGCAGCCGCTTCCCGGTGGAGCGGCTAGCACCGACGCCCCTGCACGCGGCGATGGCGGCTCGGCTGACAGGACCGGCGCTATTCACGTTTTCCAATGAAACTCCGCTTGCGGAAGTCGTGCAACACTGGCAGCGTGAACTCGATGTGCCCATCCTGGTCGATTGGGTCGCGCTGGCGGAGCTCGATCTGTGGCCCGAGGCCACCATCGTGTGTGCGGTGAGTGATCGCAATTGGCAACAGGCGCTCGACGAAGTGCTCGAACCGTTGGGTCTCGACTGGCGAGTCTCCTTTGGAGGCACGATTGAGATCTCCACCGCCGAGCAGTTTGCGCGTGATTACCAGTTGGAACTTTACCCGCTGAATGCAAACTCTGCTGCCGATGGTCAGCAGGTGGTCAAAGCACTGGCAAACCACCTCGCGACAGTGACAGGCGCCAGCAACGATCAAGCCACGCTCTTGTTTGATTCGCATAGCGGCACCATCATCGCCCGCCAACCCGCTTATGTACAGCGGGCGATTCTTCAGTGGTTGGTGAAGCAAAAGCTCGATCGGTGAGATCTATATAGGGCGATTGCTGATTCAGAGGTAGGATGGTGACGTTAGGCCCATCGTGTGGGTTGCGCTCGAACGAGAGAAATCGATGGGCCGCCGCTAAGGACTTGAGTCATCGACTTCGACAACCTGGATGCATGACATAGGGCAGCACTCCATAGCTGAACGAATGTCTCCGTCCAGGGTCTCAAAGTACTTTTCGGCGTTCGGGGTAATAGAGGCAAATGAATCGCCGTCCCGAATCCGGAAGACTTCCGGACACTCGGGCACGCACATTCCATGTAACAGGCATAGTTCTTCGATTATGAATACTTCAGTGATTCGACCCATTAATGTTCCCCTTAACACAACGATGGAGAAAAATGCTGGTTTATGAGAATGCCCGCATGTAGCCCGAACAGTCGGATGGCGATCAGGCAGCCAAGCGAGTAATTACTTTGGGTCGACTAGCCGTGTGCAAAGCACCGGAGCCAAACCGGGCGAGCCTCCTGTCGCAAGCGACACCGACACGTGTCCGAATATAGTTTCTAAGTGGCGACGTCCACTGCGGACAAGTGTAGCTGCCACCCAACTTCAGCCAATCCTGCTAACAATAGCCACGAAGAACACAAAGAGTCACAAAAAGAGATTCATTGCATACACTCTTTCGTGCCTCCTTGTGCTTTTTGTGGTTATCAAACAACTATCGATCACTCCCCACCGCTATCCCAACTCGCAATCCATCGCCGCCGCTACCTTCTGGCAACCGGTCATCATCTCTTCGAACTGATCGTGCGTCATCGATTGATAGCCGTCGCTCATCGCTTTGTCGGGATTGCGGTGGACTTCGACGATGAGGCCGTCGCACCCAGCGGCAATCGCTGCCCGTGAAAGCGCAGGTACCATGTAGGTGTGGCCTGTGCCGTGGCTGGGGTCGATGACGATGGGTAGGTGCGTCTTTTGTTGCACGTAGGGCACCGAGGCCAGCGGCAAGGTGAACCGGGTGTGCGCCTCGTAGGTGCGAATGCCGCGCTCGCAGAGCATCACGTTGTGATTGCCTCCGTCGAGGATGTACTCGGCTGCCAACAGCCACTCGTCGACGGTGGCACTGGGGCCACGTTTCAGAAGTGCCGGCTTCGGGCAACGGCCCACCGCTTCCAGCAAGCGGTAGTTCTGCATATTGCGTGCGCCAATTTGCAAGACGTCTGCATATTCGCAAACCAAGTCAACATCGTCGGGCGACACCACTTCGGTCACTACGGCCAGTCCGGTTTGATTGCGAGCCTCGGCCAGTAGTTTCAAACCTTCTTCCTTTAAACCTTGGAAACTATAGGGGCTGGTGCGTGGCTTGAACGCACCGCCGCGGAGTGCTGTGGCACCAGCTTTCTTGACGGCGTGAGCTGTTTCCATCAGTTGATCTTCGCTCTCTACCGAGCACGGCCCGGCAATCACACCGATCTTGCCGTTGCCCACGGTGAGGCTGCCCGCTTTGACCGTACTGGGCTCGGGGCGGACTTCTTTACTCGCGAGTTTGTAGGGGGCGACAATCGGAAGGATTTCGTCCACGCCCGGGCTACTTTCCAGGGCCATGATGCCGGCGTCCCGTTCTTCGCCCACCACTGCCACGACGGTCCGTTCGGTGCCCTCGATGATAACTGGTTTCAGCCCTAGTTCCTTGACGCTCGAGACGACGTGGTCGATCTCATCGGTCGGTGCGTTTTGCTTCATGACGATGATCATTTTGTTTACTCCTGTAGATTAGTTTGTATGCCTAATTGGCGAAGTTTGTCTAAGGCTGCTATCTCAACACTGACAGCCCCCTCTCCTAACTCCTCCCCCGAAAACGGGGGAGGGGGACGTGGAAACGCATTATTTTCGTTCTCAATGCACCAACAAAAAAACCCCGAGAACCACAATTGCGGTGCTCGGGGTCTTTGCTTTGTAGGATTTGTAGTAACGCCTACGCAAAACCTCCAGCCCCGCTACTGCCAAAATAGAAGTAGCGAGCGGTCGTAAACCAGAAGTTAAAAGTATTCGCGTGCATTACACCTCCATTGTCGGCTCGATTGTGGAGATTGACAAGCATAATTCCAAAAAAGACTTGCTACCACATTCACTCAGGCGACGCGGCGGCCGCTTCGTTCTCGTCAGCCTCTTCTTCCACGGGTGGCATTTCCGCTCGTCCCTCAGGAAGGGCGTCTGCCACGCCGGGTACGTCGTCCGCCCCGGTGGGGATGTACAGGCTCGACTCTTCAAAGTCGTTACCCACCGGCTGGAAACGACCGCCGAGGTTCTCGGCCAGGAAAGCCTCGGTCACCGCATTAAACGACATGCGATTGTGCTCGCCTGAAAAACCATGCCCTTCGTCGGGATACAGCACGTAAGTCACGGGGATGTTGTTAGCGGTCATCGCCTCGACGATTTGGTCCGCCTCGAGCTGCGTCACGCGCGGGTCGTTGGCACCTTGGCCGATGAGGAGCGGCTTTTTGATCTTATCAACCAATGAAAGTGGGGAACGCTTAAGAAGTTCCGCACGGCCTTCTTCGGTGCTGGCATCGCCAACACGAATTTTCATGACGGGCAAGAACGAATACCAATAGGGTGGAATGTTCTCCATCAACGTCACCAGACTCGAAGGGCCAACTATGTCGACACCGCAGGCAAACACATCAGGAGTGAACGTCAGCCCGACGAGCGTGGCATAGCCGCCGTAGCTACCACCCATGATGGCAACCTTGTCTTTGTCAGCAATGCCTTCTTCCACGGCCCAATTGACGGCATCGATCAAATCGTCGTGCATCTTGCGAGACCACTCGGCATTGGCGGCATTGACAAAATTCTTGCCAAAGCCGGTCGAACCACGGTAATTGACGCTCAACACGGCATAGCCTCGATTGGCGAGCCACTGGTGCGTGGAGTTGTATCCCCAACCGTCGCGAGCCCACGGTCCGCCATGCACATCGAGAACCATGGGTAGCGGTTTGTCGGGACGCCCGTCACCATCGGCATCGCTGTCGAGGGGCAGCGACAAATAGCTCACGAGATTGAGACCATCCCGCGAGTCAATCACAGGCGTACGCATCTTCACGAGTTGGTAGTCGTCCAAGTCATCGCGGCTACTGAACAGGAATTTTGCTTGGCGATTTTTCCGGTCGTAGACGTAATACTTCAGCGGGCCATCATCCAGAACAAAGGCGACGGTCCACAGCGAATCGTCGAGCGTGCGGCCAGTGACCACCAGCTCGCCATCTTCCACGGAGTTGAGGTAGTCGAGATCATCGCGAATGGATTCGTCCAGAATGGTCCATTCGGTGCGGGAGTAAGTGAAGCTAACCGCCTCGATCGTTTTTTCGGTGGGATGCGTAATGGCACCGCCAATATCGGCACGGGGATCTTCTGCCACGAGCGTTTGCTCGCCAGTGTCGAGGTTCAGTGCGAACAGTCCGCTAGTGTCACGCTCTCGACTATCTTGCAGGTAAAGAATGCGACCGGTCTTGTCGAAGCCAGCCGGCGAGGTGTTCATCGCATCTTCGGGGCCAACCTTGATGAACTCATCCCACTCGGCATCCTTGCCGGTCTCGCCCTCAACTTTCGGTTTGAGTAACACCTGCCCGCCGTCAGGTGTGAAGTTGAAGGCAAACCGAACGTTGAAATCGTCGTCGGTCACGTAGGCTGCTACGCCAGGATTTTCTTGCACTAGCTTTCGCTCGCCAGTCTCAAGATTCACATGGTAAATGTCGTGGAAGCGTGGTTCGCGGTCGTTGAGGCCAACCAGAATTTCGTTGGGAAATTTTTGGCTTGTTTCTTGTATGCGAGCGTGGATGCCTTCAAGTGGCGTCAGGTCAGTGGTTTCACCCGTCTCGACGTTCGTGGCGTAGACGTGCCAGTTTTCGTCGCCTTCCTTGTCCTGACTGTAAAGAATTTGATCGCCGTTGTACGCCCAGCGATAGCCCTGGATGTTTCGGTCCTTATCCTTGGTCACGGGCTTGGCCTGGTCTGGGGCATCAAGTGGGCCCACCCAAACGTTGAGAATGCCATCGACGGGGGCCAGGTAGCTGAGCCATTTACCATTCGGGCTAATCCGTGCCATAGCTTTTTCTGGATTGCCAAAGAGAACGCTGCGGGGAATCAAGGTAGGCTCCTTTGCGGTTTCCGACGAATCCGCGGTGGCTGAAGGATTGGAGGCAACGCTCACGGCACGCGAGAGTTGCGAAAGCGTGAAACAAGTCGCCAGGGCTGCCAGAAGTAGTTGCAGGCTGGGCTGATAGACTGTGGTGGATCGCATGGAGGGTGACTCTCCTGAATGGCAGGCGGGATGACGGGGAAGAAGGCGTATTGTTTCCCTTGCCGCCCGCGAATTCAAGCCAAGTCGTCCGATTTCGCTGGCGAAGCCCGCCTGGTAGAATCATCCGCAGTGAAAATGTGAGTTCCCACTGGATGCAAACGGCCTATGCAACCTGCTCCCACGACTTGCCTGCAAGTGCCGACTTATCGGCCGCTACTTTGGGTCGCGTTGGCGATGATGACTGGGATCGTTGCAGATCGATACGTGGGTTCGGTGCTGGGAAGCGTGGGGCTTTACGGTTGGTGGTCGCTAGCTTTGTCTTGCGTGCTGGCAACTTATTTCTCGTTGCGTAGCAACTCCCCTCGGCTCTCGGCTTGGTTCTTGCTTGGTTCATTTGCTGCGCTTAGCGGCGCATGGCATCACGAGTGCTGGAATTATTTGGGCGATAGCCATCTAGCGCGATTTGCTGAAACGCGTTCAGAACCCATTTGTGTGCGCGCGGTTGCCCTGGGTCGCGCTCAGTGGACACCAGCACCTAAGGCAAACCCATTGAGGGTTGTGCCCGAGGGTTCGCGGAGTGTGATCCCCGTTTCCTTAACCGCGGTTCGCGATGGTAGCGATTGGATTCGGACCTCGGGCCGTTGCAATCTGCGAGTGGAAGGAAAGCTGGCGAAGATTCAGCGAGGCGATCAGCTCGAACTCTTCGGCCAGTTTGGCCGGCCTCGCCCGGCAATTAACCCGGGCCAATATGAGTGGGCCGAAGCAGAACGCGGTGCGGGACGCTTTGTCGAACTCTTCTGCCGCATGCCCCAATGCGTGACCGTGGAGCAGGTCACTGCGTTTCAACCAACGAGTTTTCTGGATCGCGCTACACGTTGGTGCGAATATCAAATCACAAAGTATGTCGACGCCGAACAGCGCGATCTGGCACTGGCCCTGATGTTAGGCCAGCGAGAGCGGCTGACTGAAGAAAAGTTCGCCTCGTTTTTGCATACTGGCACCGTGCACTTGCTAGTGGTATCAGGCCTACACGTGGGATTTCTGGCGACGATACTATGGCTTTTCGTGCGGGCTGGAATTCTTGCGCCACGGACGGCATTGGCTGCCTCGACGGTTTTGATAGTGGCTTATGCGTTAATCGTAGGCGCTCGTCCACCGGTACTGCGGGCCACCATCTTGATCTTGGTGGCGATGACTTCGGTATTCTTGGGGAGACGGTCCACGCGAGCAAACCTCATCGCGGTCGCAGCAATGATTGTGCTGGCGATCAATCCAGGCGAGCTATTCCGCGGTGGCACCCAATTAAGTTTTCTATGCGTCTCCGCAATTGCCTGGTTTCTAGGGTTTGCTGAGCGTCGTCACACGTTCGACCCGTTGGCCGATTTGATTGAAACTTATAAGCCTTGGCAGCAGAAGTTGCTGGAATCGTGTCGGACCTGGTTCGTTCAGCTTGTTCTGATCTCCCTGGTGATCTGGCTTGTTACCGCTCCGCTGGTGGCCTACCACTTCCACATGGCAGCGCCAGTGAGCGTGTTGCTAACTCCTATGATCTGGCTGCTGGTGGCGATTGCCTTGGTGGCTGAATTTGCTCTCTGCATTGTCGGCTGGGTTTTGCCTCCGGTGGGGTACGTGTTGGGAAGTTTAATTTCATTTTGTTTGGCAGTCACCGAGTCGTGTGTGGAGTTCGCCGCGGGTTGGGAGATTGGGCACTTCTTCACCGCCGGTCCGGCAGCTTGGTGGTTGCTGGGGTTATACGCGTTGCTTGGGATTATTGCGCTATTAGCCAATCGTAGTATCGATTGGAAGTGGCAACTGGCTGCCGTCGCGATGTGGATATCGGTTGGGTTTGGTGCGAGTTCACTTCGCATGAAAAAGTCGCAATTGCAATGCACCTTTCTGGCAATTGGTCACGGGACGTGCGTCGTCGTAGAACTTCCCGGCGGTCAGACGTTACTGTACGACGCAGGCAGTTTGGGATCGCCCGAAGGGGCTAGCCGATCGATTGCTTCGTTTCTTTGGTCGCAGGGAATTTCTAGAATCGATGCCGTGGTTTTATCGCATGCCGACATCGACCACTACAACGCCATCCCAGATCTTCTCGACCGAGTACCCATCGAGACCGTGTATGTTTCTCCATTGATGTTTGATCCTTGGGCCACGCAAGGTCAGTTGACGGCTCCCAACTATTTGAAAGAGACGTTGGTCGCCGCTGACGTACCTATCGAAGAAGTTTGGATGAACGACAATCTTGCCACGGCATCGACAGATGTTTCGATTGAGGTTTTGCATCCTCCCCGGACTGGGGTTGCAGGTCGCGACAATGCGAACAGCATCATGCTTTGCATCCGTTATGCAGGACAAACGATTCTGCTGCCCGGAGACTTGGAATCGCCGGGGATCGAGGCTGTGATGGCAGAACCAGCGTTGGACTGCAATATTTTGCTTGCCCCTCATCACGGCAGTGTGCGTAGCGATCCGCCCGGCTTTGCTGCCTGGTGCACACCGGAGTGGGTGGTTGTCAGCGGTCGAAACACGAACGGTCGCGATGACTTTACCGCTGAGAGCTATCGGGCACTTGGGGCTGAGGTTCGACATACTTCCGACTGCGGGGCGACGTCATTCGTGATTTCGCCCGACACATTTCAGGTGTCTACTTACCTCAATCCCGGCAACCCGCCGCGGTGATCGGCTCCAGTAGGGCTAAGTAATGGCCGTTTTGCAGGAACTGGCCAATTTAGCCTCCTTGTCAGTCCAAGATTTCTTGGCTAAGAATGAGAGTAAGTTTTTTGCTGCTAGCAGACGTTTCCTCTAGTAAAGAGGCGGTTTTTTTCCTATCTTATCCCCTTTGATACTTTCAAAGTTTCAGCGTCGTACGACTACAATCTCAACTACCGAGATCCCACCTTTTTTAGTCGCACCCAACCATTCGTACGTGGCACATTGGACGAGGAACACCATCCGTGACGCAAAGTAGTTCAGAACGAAATGCACGTCGCAGTCGACGCGCAGTTGTTAAACATGTTGATGCTTCCCCTTCTTCCGATGGCATGGACCGTGTAGGAGATGCATCGTTGGCCGACCGTGGTTCGATTGCGATCGACGCAAACACCCTGGGAGATTGTGGACTGAATTGGCCCATAGTGATTTGGATAGTATTGGTCCACGTCCTGGCGCTGATTGCTCCGTTTTTCTTCACGGTGCCTGCGCTAGTCACCTGCATCATCCTTGCTTTCATCACCGGAAGCATGGGCGTCTGCATGGGCTATCATCGCTTGCTAACGCACCAGAGCTTTAAAACCTATCGCCCCGTGCGTTGGTTGTTGGCTTTCTTAGGGGGGTTATCCGGAGAGGGCTCGGCACTGACCTGGGTTGCCCAACATCGCAAGCATCATGCTTACAGTGATCACGACGGCGATCCGCATTCGCCCAAAGACGGCACCACCTGGAGCCACCTATTGTGGTTTATGCCCGACTTTGGGCGCAAATGGCACTATGAACTTCTGAAGCGTTATGCTCCTGATATTGTGAAAGACAAAATGATGGTAGCGATCCATCATATGTTCTTGCCTTCGCATTTCGTGCTGGCAGGAATCTTGTTCCTCTGTGGATATTTCGGTCCTGAGAGTTGGGGTCTAGGCTCCGCCTGGGCAGGCGGTTCGATGGTGTTCTGGGGCCTCGGCGTCAGAATGGTCTACGTCTTGCACGTGACTTGGTTTGTCAATTCAGCGACCCATCTCTGGGGATATCGCAATTACGAGACGGACGACAATAGCCGCAATCTATGGTGGGTTGGTTTACTCGCGTTTGGCGAAGGCTGGCACAACAACCACCATGCCTACCAACGCGTCGCCAGCCAAGGCCATCGTTGGTGGGAAATCGACGTCACCTACTGGGTAATCCTGGCAATGGAAAAGCTCGGTCTGGCGTGGGATGTCGTGCGGCTAAAAGACGTCCGCAAGGCGGCGTAAAGGCAGATAGCTTGCCCACATCTTGCAGACAGATGCTACAATTAGTTTATGAGCATCGCCGATGAGATTTCTGACTTCAACGCCTTTGCGAAGCGTTTTGTTGAAGAGCAGGGGAACCCTGAGCTTTCTCTCGATGTCGTAATCGACCGCTGGCAGGCTCTCAATCGGCAAGACTTGAGCGCCGTTCGCGAAGCTCTAGAAAGCTACGATGCTGGGGAACGGGGAGTTCCTGCAGAAGAGGCTATGCAGCAGTTGCGAGCTAAACTCGACAAGAAGCTTCGAGAATGAGTTTTAGCCTCGCGATACATCCTCTTGCTATCGGGGATGCAGAAACGATCGCCGAATATATTGGTGAACGGTCTATCAAAGGAGTGCTGAATTGGATCGAAGCCTACGAATCAGCACAAGCTAGAATTCTGAACAATCCGCTATTGTGTAGTCCTGCCCAAGAAGAGCCTGCGATAAAGCGAAATCTCAGGCAGGCGCTCTTCAAAACCCCATCGGGCGACCATTACCGAGCAGTATTCATTATCGAAGGAACTCGGATAACCATTCTCAGGGTTCGTGGCAAAGGGCAAGAACTGCTTGAAGACCAAGAGATTCCGTAGGAATAGATAGAAGCGAGTCTGTGTCGTGTGCCTTAGGTAATTATGCTGGCCCGCGGTACCACGCGCTCTGCCTCGCTGGCCAGTTCGAAGTACTCCGCTCGCTCGAAGCCAAACAACCCTGCGATGATGTTCGTGGGGAACTGCTCGCAGAGTTGGTTCAATTCGCGGACGTTGCCGTTGAAGAAACGTCTGGATGCGGCGATGCGGTCCTCGGTGTTGGCAAGCTCTTTTTGCAGCGCGAGAAAGTGGACGTCCGCCTTCAAATCGGGGTAGTTTTCTGCGACGGCGAATAGACGCTTCATGCCAATCGCCAGGGCTGTTTCGTCGACGGCCTGCTCGGTAGCGTTTCCGGTGCTGGCCAGCGCGCGATTGCGAAGTTCTACCACCTGGGTCAGGACGTCTTGCTCGTGGGTGGCATAACCTTTGACCGTTGCGACCAGGTTGGGAATCAGGTCGTAGCGTCGCTTCATCTCCACGTCGATGTCGGCCCAACTCTCGCGGAGGTGCTGCTTCACTCGTACAAAGCGATTGTAATTCACCAGCAGCCATAGCAGCGGCAAGCCAAAAACGCAGGCGACGATGATTAGAGGAACGTATTCAGGCATAGTGGACTTGGAGTCTTGAGCAAACCGATCTAGTCGAATGTTATGTGAATCTTCGAAAAATCTAGTCACGGAGTCCACAGAGATAATAGAGAAGACTCTAACCCAGTGGCACAGCTTTTCTTTCAAAATGCGTATGGAAAGTAACGATCTCCCTCCGTGTTCTCTGTGACCTCTGTGGCTAAAAAGAGTCGTGCTGTCTATATGTTAGACCGTTCTTTCCGACAAGGCGTCGACTACATGCCGAGGCCAGTGCTGGAAGAAAGTGTGCAGCCAATCGACCCTTGTTTGAAACTGTTCGGGGGACCAGCAAATTTTCGAGTCGTAGATGCAGCAGGCTCCGCCAGCGATCTGAGTGATGGGGGGACTGGAGGAAAGCAGGAATTCCATCATGCGTGGGTCAATCACGCTGTAGGCGAATTTCTTGTTGGAGCCCTTCACGCTAAATTGATCGCTAAACTCTGCCGATTCGAAATCGATATCGTCGAAGCCAAAGAACCCGGCCACCTTGTCGAAAAAGCCCTCTCGACGGAACGAAAGATCAGGCAGATCGACGTACGGCAACTCTACGATTCCATAGCTGAATTGATAGGTGCGGGTGGAGCTACTCTTCCCGTTGTGCGTCGTAATCTTGTAGTGGTAGTCGCCGAGCTGGATTGGGCAAAGCCCGCCATGGGTTTCGATAGTTCCCCGCATGGTGTTGTAGGCGTAGCGAGAGTGTCCCTCGCGGAAGATGCTGAATTGCGGATATTCGCCGTCGTGAGCGTAATTGCTGGCGGATCGGAAACTCCAGTTGTTTCGGGAGGCGAGTGCCGAGAGGTCGGCCAAACGTTTTTGGCGTTGGAGATAAGAGTAGTAGGCCGCCGCGATTGCGAGGGGCAAGACAATCACAAAAATGAAGATAACAACGGCGACACTACCCACAGGCGGATTGTTCCTCTTACATTAAGCTATGTATTGAACTGAGCGAATCTTCGCATGCTATTCGTTCAGCGGGCCAATTCTTGCCGGAAATCGACCTTCGAGTCGGCGGATCCTAAGTATCGGGTCGGAAACCCAAGATTGCCAGTGGTGATGATTGCAACGACCAGTGGCGATAATTGCAAAGACCCGACGCTGGGGGCCATCGACGGCCTCCGGTTCAGACCGGGCCATTGGGCCCCAAGACCGCCGAAAACGCTGGAAATAGTCGGAATCGGGCCCCATTTGAGGTTGCAGGCCAGTGCGAGTCCGGTAGATTGTATGATTCGTATGTAGATTGTGAAAATACTATGTCAATGTTGTAGGAAGAATCTCAGTAGGAAAACAGTTGGTCCCAGAGCTGGTTCATCGAGGATAGCTCGCCGAGCGCCAGCAAACATATCCCGTTTGCATGCGTTCACATGCCCTCCAGGAAAGTCCCTCAAGGAAAGTTTAGAAGCGGAAAACTATGTCGGTCACAAAACAGCGTAAAGAAGAGTTGGTTCAAGAATATGGACGCGGTGCTTCAGACACCGGTTCGCCCGAAGTGCAGATTTCGATCCTCACTTCACGTATCGCTGAAATGACCCAGCATATGAAGGTTCACCCCAAAGATTTTGCGAGCCGTCGCGGATTGTTGCGAATGGTTAGCCGACGTCGTCGGTTGCTCGACTACGTCAAGCGAGTGAATCCACAAATGTATCTCGACTTGCTTCGTCGTTTAGACATTCGTAAGTAGTTGCGACGCAGGTAATCGAAACTCCGTTTCTAGCCAGGACTTCGCTAAGGCCTGCCCAGGATGGCAGAGCGAGAGAAGCGCGATTGCGGGATCGTCCCGTACCCCCGCCTTGAATCCTCTATTCCCTCTGCTTCGGAAGGCATCGCTCGAGAGAGTGTATGCCGTAAATGAACTTCTCGGCCAACTTCAGCCTCGTACATCAAACCGTCGGCAGCCGCTTTGTGCGGTTCGTCACTGCGAACGACGAGGACCTCTTGGAGATTCCCAATTAGTTAGGAAATGTGAAAGTGGAAAGAATAAAAGTAGAAAAGAAAATTGGTGCAGGCGTATTCTCGATTGAAACAGGTGCATTGGCCAAACAGGCAGCTGGGTGCTGCACGGTTCAATATGGCGATACCGTGGTCCTCTCCGCAGCGGCTGCAGGCCCCGCGCGTCCGGGAATCGATTTCTTCCCGTTGATGTGCGACTATCGCGAGCGGCAGGCGGCAGCCGGCAAGTTCCCCGGTGGGTTCCTCAAGCGTGAGGGACGTCCCACCATGAAAGAAACACTCACCGCCCGGCTGATCGATCGTCCGATTCGGCCGATGTTTACCGAAGGGTATCAAGATGAAGTTCAAATCCAGAACTTCGTGCTCTCTAGTGATCAGCAAACCGACGGCGATGTGCTGGCGATGAACGGCGCCTGTGCGGCGCTTGGCTTATCTCCCTTGCCATTCCAGGGGCCATTGGCTTCTGTGCGAATGGGATGTGTGGATGGCGAATTCGTGCCATTCCCCACGCAAGACGATCTGGAAAGCAGCACGCTCGATTTGATTGTCTCCGGCAACAAAGACGCCGTGCTGATGATCGAGGGCTTCGCTCGGGAACTTCCCGAAGACACGATGGCCGAGGCCATTATGAAGGCCCACGAGGTGATCTGCGAGTTGTGCGATCTTCAGCAAGAGCTGATCGACAAGGTCAACGTCCAGAAGATGGATTTCCAGACTCCTGAGTCGGACGGTCTGTACGACGTGTTGGCTGATAAATACACCGACCGGCTTCGCGAAGCGCGTCAAACCGAAGGCAAGCACGATCGAGCCGAGGCGGTTAGCTCGCTCAAGAAAGAAGCCTTGGAAGAGCTGATTCCCGATCCCGATGCCGAAGGCGCCTACACGACAAATTCGTTTGGCAAGAGCTGGCACGATTTGGAAGAGCATGTCATCCGTCAGCTAATCCTAGAAGGTAAGCGTTCCGATGGACGCGGACCCGATGAGCTTCGCGAAATCATTTGCGAAGTCGATCTGTTGCCACGCGTTCATGGCTCGGCAGTTTTCCAACGCGGCGAAACGCAATCGCTCATTACCGTTGTGTTGGGCACGGGCCGCGATGAGCAGCGTGTCGATGGGCTGTTCGAAGAATATTCGAAGCGGTTCATGCTGGATTACAACTTCCCTTCGTTCTCGGTGGGCGAAGTACGACCCATCCGTGGCCCAGGCCGTCGAGAAATTGGCCACGGTGCCTTGGCCGAGCGGAGCGTGAATCCTGTGCTCCCCGACCACGACGATTTTCCTTACACCGTGCGAATTATCTCCGACATCTTGGAGTCGAACGGTTCCAGTTCCATGGCGAGCGTGTGCGGTGCAACTCTGGGCCTGATGGCTGCTGGTGTGCCGATCACCAACCCGGTTGCCGGCATTTCGGTGGGACTCGTCAAGGAAGGTGAAAAGTTTGTGCTGCTGACCGACATCATTGGCGACGAAGATCACTTCGGCGACATGGATTTCAAGATCGCAGGTACTCAGAACGGTATCACCGGCATTCAGCTCGATCTGAAGATCAAAGGGATCAGCGAAGAAATCATTCGGGCTACGCTCGCTCAATCGCGAGAAGCAAGAATTGAAATCCTTCGCAACATGCTGTCGGTGATTCCTCGGCCTAGAGGCACTACTGCCGCTAGTGCTCCTCGCTTGCTACGGACGAAGATCAATCCCGAAAAGATTGGCCTCCTCATTGGTCCTGGTGGCAAGACGATCCGTGGAATCCAAGAAGACGTTGGTTGCACGATTGATGTCGAAGAGGATGGCACCGTCACCGTTGCAGGTGCCGACCAGGAGATTGCCGAGGCAGGCCTGGCTCGTGTCGATGCCCTGACCGCCAGTGTGCAGGTTGGCAAAATCTACGATGGCACCGTCACTAGCGTCAAGGACTTTGGTGCCTTTGTGGAAATCCTCCCCGGCCGCGACGGACTGTGCCACATTAGCGAACTCTCTGACGAGTACGTGGGCAACGTCGCCGATATTTGTTCGGTAGGCGATGCCATGAAGGTAAAAGTTATTGCTGTCGATGAGCAAGATCGTGTGAAGCTAAGCCGCCGGGTCGCCATGCAAGAACTTGCAGGTGATGGCGATGGTGAGGATGCCAAGGGCGAAAGCGAAACGGCTGACGCCACCAGCTAGACCCTGTCTATCGATTTGAAGTTCCGAAAGCCGCAGGCGAAATGCCTGCGGCTTTTTTCGTCCATGCCATCTCCCATTCGCTAGAAATACTGTGCCAGTCCTAGCTCGCCGCTCCCCGATTGCTTTATGATAGTAGGATTGCTCAGTCCGCAGTGCGAAGCAACTATGGCCGAAGATTCGAAAAACTCAGGCAAAGATCAAACGTCGCAAGCGGTTCAGCGTTTGATGGACCAATACACCGAGATTGCGCGCCTGGCCGGTGCACTGGCACACGAGATCAAGAATCCCCTATCGACCATTCGGCTAAATATGGAATTGCTTGCGGAAGACCTGGACGAAACCGAATCACCGGCTCAAAAGAGAGCGTTGAAGCGCATCGAGGTTACACATCGCGAGTGTCAGCGACTACAACAATTACTTGATGATTTTCTCAACTATGCCAAGGTGCGACACCTCGATTTGCAACCATGCGATTTGAATTTGGAGATTGGCGAGGCTCTTGATTTCTGTACCCCAGAATTCGAATTGGAAGAGATCGAAATGATCCGTTACCTCGATCCAGAGCTGCCCAGCGTGTTGCTGGATCGCGAAGCATTTCGGGGTGCGTTGCTCAATTTGCTAATCAATGCCAAGCAGGCCATGCCGCATGGAGGGCAGTTGGTGGCCCGCACCACTGCCTCCGGCGACAGCGTTTCGCTATTGTTGATCGACACGGGTTGCGGAATGGACGAGAGCACCGCGGCCCAAATGTTCGACACGTTTTACTCAACCAAACCGGGCGGCTCTGGACTGGGGCTGCCGACTACCGCAAAAATTATCGAGGCGCACGGGGGTCGAATTACGGTGCAAAGTGAAGTTGGCCGAGGCACCCAGTTCACCGTCACCCTGCCCGTACCGGCACGTTTGCCCCAAGATCATCAGGCCATTATTGAGAATTGATGATCTCACCACACCGTTTAGTTACAACACAAAGAGATTAATCTTTACTGGAGAAAACCGAGGTATCGGCGGTGTTGGTGAGCCTAGGTGTTCGCCGCGGGCTCGATTCAACGCTGCTCGTCGATCCTGCGATCAACTCCCTTATTTGATGCTCACTTGAGAAACTCCGTTTACTCCGTTGCCTCCTGTTCAAATAAACTGAACATCGAACATGGCCAAAACTAAGAACGTAGCCAGCACTGGCCCTCCAATTCGCGCTCTTGTCATCGACAACGATCCGGCCCACGCCGAAACGTTGGCCGATAGCCTATCGAGCGTAGGTTACGATTGCACGGTAGCTACCTCGGGCTCGGAAGGTGCCGAGCTGTTGGCGAAATCGACATTCGAAATCGTGATTAGCGATTTGAAGATGCCCGATGTGGGTGGCCTAGAGATTCTGTCCGCGGCGAAAGAGGCCCAGCCAGATGCGGAGGTCATTCTCGTCACAGGGCACGGCACGGTGCAGTCTGCCGTCGAGGCAATGCAGCAGGGAGCGTTCAACTACCTGCTGAAGCCACTCGATCTCAAGCAACTGCGAGCGGTGGTCGACAACGCGGCCCGCAACCAACATCTGCGTCGAGCGAATGCAGAACTGAGTCGTCGGCTTGACGAAAAATTTGGCTTCGAGGGCGTCGTAGGGAATAGCCCACAGATGCACGAGGTAATCGATCGGCTCCGACGGATCGCACCCACCGATGCCACGGTCTTGATTAAGGGAGATACCGGCACGGGGAAAGAACTGGTTGCCCAGGCCATTCATCAAAATAGCCCTCGCAAGGGCCGACCCTTCGTGGGCCTCAATTGTGCCGCGCTCAGCGAGAATATTCTGGAAAGCGAACTGTTCGGTCACATCAAAGGGGCATTTACCGATGCCAGCGCCGATCGGGTCGGCAAGTTCGAATATGCCCATGGTGGTACCCTGTTTCTCGATGAAGTGGGCGATATGCCACTACCCACTCAGATCAAATTGCTGCGCGTGCTGGAAAGCAACGAGATCACGCGGGTCGGTTCAAACGAACCGATTCAGGTCAATGTGCGAATCTTGTCCGCAACGAACCGTGACCTCGAGGAAGCGATTGAAGCGGGTACCTTTCGCGAAGATCTGTACCATCGGATCAAGGTGGTCACGATCGATTTGCCGCGGCTTGCCGATCGCAGTCAGGACATTCCGCTATTGATCGAGCATTTCTTCAAAATGCACACCCAACGGCACAACAAAGAAATCTCTGGGATGTCGACAGCCGCGCGTCGGCGTCTGATGGCATTCAATTGGCCTGGGAACGTTCGTCAGTTGAAAAACACGATCGAAAGTATGGTGGTTGTCGACTATGACGGAGTGCTCGACGTGGACGACTTGCCCGACGATCTGGCCGCGGGAGAGTCGACGGTCGCCGACGCAAACGGGCGGGGGCTGGGTGAGCTTGTTGGTAAGCCCCTCTCAGAAATCGAAGGGATGTTCATCGCCGAAACGCTGCAGTTCACCGGCGGAAACCGCGAAGAGGCGGCTAACCTCCTGGGAATTGGCCAGCGCACGCTTTATCGCAAGATCAAGGAATTCAATCTTTGATTGAGGCGAAGGAACTGGGGGATGTTGGAGATAGCGGGGATGGGTGAATCGGAGCACGACACAGATTGATGGAGTGGAGTTGTTTTAACCACGAATGGACACGGATCTACATGAATGAATTCAAGTAGCATTACTGGACGGTATCTCAATCAACATTTCAAACAACTGGGGAGTTATGGGTAGTCCTGTGTTCACTTTCGGCTAGTTCAGTATCTATGACGCTGAAATACTTAGGGGGCAGACTAGATTCCTCGGCGGACCTCGGAATGACAGTAATCTCCAATTCTGTATGTTTCATTCGTGTAGATTCGTGTCCATTCGTGGTCCAAAACTTACGCTGTCAGTTGTAAAGTGAAAAACAGTTGGCCATTGCATCGTCATCATTTCCAAGTATCTCTTTTTTAATGAAACTTGAATAATCTGTCCCATGCCAGAAATTCGCCAACTATCCACGAGCATCATCAACAAAATTGCCGCCGGCGAAGTGATCGAGCGTCCGGCGAGTGTGGTGAAGGAATTGGTGGAGAACTCCATCGACGCGGGAGCCGATCGTGTTGATGTGACGGTGGAGAAGGGTGGGGCGGAGCTCATTCGTATCACCGACAACGGTTGCGGTATCGGAGCGGACCAACTGTCACTTGCCGTGGCGAGTCATGCAACCAGCAAGATTTCTACCGCCGACGACTTGTTCTCGGTCGAATCGCTAGGATTCCGCGGCGAAGCCCTCGCTTCGATCGCCGCTGTCAGCCGCATGGTGATTACCAGCCGTCCAGAAGACTGCGAGTCGGGCGCGGTGCTGGAAATCGTGGGCGGCGTGGCCGAACCCATTCAGCCAGTTGGATCGCCTCAAGGGACTTCCATCGAAGTGCGACAACTTTTCTATAACACGCCCGTTCGTCACAAATTTATGCGGACCACGCAGACGGAAATGGGGCATATCAGCGAGGCAGTCACGCGGTTAGCCCTGGGCAATCCGCAGGTTCATTTTACACTGACCCATGGCAATCGCTTGATGCACGATTTGCCTCCAGTTACCGATTTGAGAGATCGTGTTGCGGCGCTCTTCGGGCAAGAGATCGCCGAGAATTTGATTCCTGTCGAAAGCGAGGAGAGCGAAATCAGTTTGCGTGGCTATGTTGCCAATCCGACCCAAAACCGGGGCAACAATCGCCTACAGTATTTATTTCTCAATGGCCGCACCATCCGCGACCGTTCTCTGCAGCACGCTCTGGGGGAAGCCTATCGTGGGTTGCTACTCACGGGCCGATATCCTATTTGTTTCCTCTCGCTGCAGATCCCGCCAGCCATGGTAGATGTGAATGTGCATCCCACCAAGCTGGAAGTGCGATTTCAAGATGGCGGCCGCCTGTATAGCCAATTGTTGGGAACGTTACGCAGTAAGTTCTTGTCGACCGACTTAGTGGCCCGCGGGTCCGTTCCGTCCCAGGGTGACGAGAGCGATGAGATTGCGCAGAGTACACCTAAAAGCAGCGAATTGTTCGATTGGGCCAAACGTCAACTTGGTTCAGGTTCCGAATCCAACTGGGCGGGGCAGGGCGGTCTGCAGAGCCCCGCCGACAGTGGTGCGTCCGCCGGTCCGCTTCGCCTGCACGATTTCCCAGCTGCGAGTCAGCCAACGAATCAGCCCATGTCCGCGGTTGGGGAATACTATCAAAGGGTCGATCCACCCGATGCTACGAGTGCGCTACAAATTCACAATCGCTACTTGGTCGTGGAAAATGAAGATGGCCTAGAAGTCATCGACCAGCATGCACTCCACGAGCGGATTCTTTACGAGTCGCTGCGCGAAAAAGTGTTGGCTGGAGTCTTGGAGAGTCAGCGTCTGCTAGTGCCGGAGCCTGTCGACTTGGCGGCAGCGGAGGCAGCAGCCGTTTTAGAGAATCGCGAATTGCTGGCCAGCCTGGGGTTGGAGGTCAAAGAATTTGGCGGCGAAACGGTTCTGCTCAGTGCTTATCCCGCCATGCTGGCAAACTTCAGCCCCGGCGATGTGCTGCGGAGTTTGGCGGAACAATTGCAGACCGAGGGTAAAACGCCCGAACCTCGCGACCTGCTCGATGATCTGATGCATAGCATCGCCTGCAAAGCGGCTGTGAAGTTTGGCGATGCCCTCACCAGCGAGGAAGTGCAGGCGTTACTCGCACAACGGCACCTGGCCCAAGACCACCACCATTGTCCCCACGGGCGCCCCACCGCCTTAGTCTTTACCCGCGAGCAACTCGATCGACAATTCAAGCGGATTTGATTTTAGCGTGTCCTTGCAGCACAATAATGGGGTGAGTAAGTGAGTAGGTGAGTAGGTATTGGTTTCGAGACCTACTCACCTACTCACCAATACAATCATAAGTCTTTTTTACCGCTCATCTCAAACCCAGTGACACACCCACTCCTATGCTTTGCGTAGCAATCGGCAGAAGCCGACATAAACACATGATGGCCGAACATAAGCATCTTGCGGAGCAGGGTGCAGAGATGGTTGAGTTGCGGCTCGACTACGTCGCCAGCCGAGTGAATATCGGCCGGCTACTGGCCGATATCCCCCCCAAGTGCCAAGTGATCATCACGGTGCGTCGCAAGGAAGACGGCGGCAAATGGGCAGGCACCGAGGAGGCACGGCAGACGCTACTGCGCGAGGCGATTGCCGAGGGCGTCGACTACGTTGACATCGAAGAAGACATTGCCGCTCAGATTCCTCGCTTTGGTAAGACGAAACGCATTATTAGCTATCACAACTTTCGCAAAACACCGGAAGACCTTCGCGATATTCACAATCGGATGAGCAAGCTTGATCCCGATTTCGTGAAGTTAGCCACCATGGCAAACGATCCGCACGATAACTTGCGAATGCTGGAGGTCATGCAGGAAAGTTCTGTGCCCACGGTGGGCATGTGCATGGGAGACATTGGCACTCCCTCGCGCATCCTCTCCGCTAAATTTGGATCTCCCTACACATACGCGACGTTTCATCACGAGCGAGCACTGGCCCCAGGTCAGCTGAGCTTCAAACATATGAACGAAGTCTATCGGTATGGATCGATCAACGACAAAACCGATGTGTATGGAGTCATTGCCGACCCGGTAGGTCATAGCCTGAGTCCCCATGTTCACAATGCGTCTTTTCATGCCAATGGAATCAATGCGGTGTACTGCCCGTTTCGAGTGCCGGCTGATAGCCTCGAGCAGTTCATGCGCGATGCACCTCGGCTTGGAATTCGAGGGCTTAGCGTGACGATTCCACACAAAGAAATGATTGCCAAGAGTTTGACCAAGGTCGACCCGGCGGTGAAGAGCATTGCCGCAGTCAATACGGTCGTGTTCGACGGTTCTGAGGTCGTGGGCTACAACACCGATTACAACGCGGCCATGGATTGCATGGAACACGCACTTGGCTCGATCGGTGCGAATCCAAGCCCCTTGAAAAACAAACGGGTCCTGGTGCTTGGCTCGGGCGGGGTGGCGCGGCCGATTGTGTACGGACTCAGGAACCGAGGCGCTTTGGTCACTATTGCCGCTCGCACCTTGGCAAAGGGGGAGAAGCTTGCCAAGACTTTCGACTGCAAAGCGATCGACTGGGAATCACGCCAACGAGCATTGTGCGACATTATGGTGAACTGCACGCCGGTGGGCATGCACCCGAACGTCGACGAGTCGCCCGTGGGCAAGAGTTTCTTGAAGCCTTCGATACTGGTCTTCGATACCGTCTACAATCCGGAAACCACTTTGCTAATCAAAGAAGCACGTAGCCGGAACTGTCAGGTGATTACGGGCGTCGAAATGTTCATTCGCCAGGCCATGCTACAGTTTTATCTTTTCACGCAGCAGGAAGCCGATGCAGATCTGATGCGCGAAGTGCTGAAGCGGACCATCGGCCCGGTCCGTTTTTAACTCTAACGATTGCTTCATCGCCTGTGTCTAATTCTCCCCTAGCACTCATCGGCTATCGCGGTACGGGCAAGACGACAGTTGCGCAGCAGATCGCTTTACGTATTGGCTACGACTGGGTCGACGCCGACGTGGAGGTCGAACTGGCGCTTGGCAAGAGTATCGCTGAAATATTCGCCGAATTGGGAGAGGCCGAGTTTCGCGTCGCTGAGTCACGGGTTCTGCAGGAATTGTGTAGTCGCGAAAGAACCGTCTTGGCGCTGGGGGGAGGAGCCGTCTTGGCTCCGGCAAACCGCGAACTGCTCAAGAATTGCCAGGCGGTGGTCTGGCTCACGGCCTCGCCAGCGACGATCGAGCAGCGAATGGGTGGTGACCCTACCACCGCCGAGCGGCGTCCTAATTTGACTAATCACGGCGGTCGTACCGAAATTGAGGCCCTCCTGGCCCAGCGGGAACCGATTTACCGGGCATGTGCTACCCTTGAGGTCGATACCGAAGATAGGACGCCGGCGGAGATCGCCGAACAGATCGTCCTCCAGCTTCGCTTGAATTAGCTTTCCCTGTCGCCCGGACCTTTCTTTATGAACGCCCTATTCGCGCTACCGCTTTCGATACGGTTGGCCTTGGTCGCCGGCGTGGGGGCGGTCTTGGGTGCGCTGGTGAATTGGGCCACCTATCGGCTCGCATGGCATCGTCGGGAGATCAGTCCCTGGGGGCCGTTTCCGACGGGAGGTTCTGCCCGTGGCGTCGCCGATCGGATTCCAGTTCTCGGCTGGCTTGGCTTGCGACGAGAGTCTGACTTGCACGGCCGTGGTTTCTGGGTACGACCACTGTTGATTGAGTTGGGCATGGCGGTGGGGCTCGCGGCCCTGTATTGGTGGGAAGTCGACCAGCAGGCGATCGTATTCGATTTAGTCCGCCAGATCTTTGGTCCGGTGCCGCTGGCTTTGCCTTTGGTTTCAGAGAGCCTGACCCATTCGATATTTGTCAGCCATGTCATTTTGATCACGTTCATGGCGGCGGCGAGTTTTATTGATATCGATGAGAAACTCATCCCGGACGACATCACCGTGATTGGCACGCTGCTAGGTCTGGTGCTAATGACATTGCTGCCCACCGCGCTACTGCCCCACGTAGACCTTAGACCGGCCCCACCTGCCTTGGGCGAACCAGTCGCGTTGCCGCCCCCGGTGCTGGCAGCCATGAAGCCAGGAATCACCGCCTACGCAGAGCCTGTCACCCTGGCCGCGCCAAACGAATGGACCGAAGAGCTGAACGGTTGGCCAGCGCTGGCGATGGCACTAGGTTGTTATTGGCTCTGGTGTTTTGCGATTGCGCCACGAATCTTGCGACGTCGCCACGGGATTTGCCGCGCGCTGGCGCTGGTGGCGCGTCGTGTTTTTCGAGAGCTCACACGGCCTCCCTTGGGAGTCTTCGCTCTGGCGGGGACGGTTGCGATTCCTCTGGTGTGGTGGATAGGTGGGACGTATTGGATTGGATTGCTCACCTCGCTGTTGGGGATGATCGTTAGTGGGGGATTGGTGTGGGTGGTGCGCATCGTGGGCTCGGCGGCTTTGGGGCGCGAAGCGATGGGCTTCGGCGATGTGACATTAATGATGATGGTCGGCACCTTTGTCGGCTGGCAGGCTGGGGTAGTCATTTTCTTTGTGGCGCCGTTTGCCGCACTGATTATTGGCGTCGCACAACTGGTGCTGCATCGCGATGATGTGATTCCCTATGGCCCTTTTCTCTGTTTAGGAACCCTTGCCGTCATTATTGGTTGGCCATCGTTTTGGTCGACCGGGTTGCAAGCCATCTTTAGCATCGGCTGGCTGATGCCCGTGGTGCTGCTGGTGAGTTTTGCGATGCTGGGGATACTACTCGCAGTATGGCAACAAATCAAAATGGCACTGTTCGGCCGGCCAGAGGAAGGAGGCACGCCGTGAAGTCAGTAGATTTCCATGGTGAATTCGAATCGGGGGTAGCCTCTGCGGCGATTCGCTCCCGGCGCTACGGGGTGATCGAGACCTCTGCCGGCCAACTCGTGGCCATTCATTTCCGCCGGTTTCCCAAGCTTCTTTCGTGGCCTGACTTGTGGCCCGTGGGAAGCACCTATCGGGCCAGCGGCCAGCCCGACCGCTGCCTGCTCTATTACAATCAACCGCGTGGCCACTCCAACTTCCTCGCCTTGAAGTACATAGTGTCGACGAGTAAGACCTCCTTCGCCACGCTGCAGGCGGCTGTGGAGGCCTTGGACGGGGTGGCTGAGATAAAACAGACCGACGCCCTCCTGTGCGACGCCTTAAATCAACGGATTTCCGACCGGCTGCTCCAACGGTTTGGCTGGGAACCTCATACTTCCCAACGCTGGCATCGCAATTACATCAAGCGTTTTTACGGTTCGTATCCCTCGACACCGCTACCAGGGTTTCGAGAGGAACAGCCCAGTGCTAGCACTCGTCAGCTAGAGCTGGCCTTGTGAGCGACCGGCGCGGCTGATACTGTTCGCGTCCTATGAATACGGCAAGGCGCAAGCTGCGATTGCTCTCTCTCCTGTTGCTGCTCCCGGCAAGTGGTTGTGGACGTCTTGTGCACAATTCCGGCCAGAACGGAACGGCTGCCGCGCAACATCAAATGCAGACTCTAGCCCAGCAGACGCAAGAGTACCAAGTTCGCGCGCAGGAGTTGGACCGGAACAATCAAGAGCTGGAAACCATGCTCGCCCAATCGCGTCAGCAGATCCAACTGCTCACAGACGAAGTCGATACCACACGTCAGCAACTGAAGACAACCGCTGATCAATTGCTCGCCATGCGGCAGAGCAACAATCAATTGCAAACGAAAACCTCAGCCCTGCTGGCCTCGGCAGAAAAACGTGCTGGGGCGGAAATTCGCGCCAACAATAGTCTGCTGAGAACGCTCAATATCAAAGACATCCCGGGCGCCACGGTTCGTCAGGATGGCGACGTGGTGCGTGTCGAAATTGCCGGTGACGGTTTGTTTATGCCAGGCAGCGCTTACTTGCAGAACAACGCTGAACAAATCGTCCACAGTGTTGCCGCCGAGCTGCGACGGAACTTCCCCGAGAACATCATCGGTATCGAAGGTCACAGCGACAATCGGCCCACCCACTCCCAACAGCATCCCACCAACCATCATCTCTCGGTTGCCCAAGCCCTGGCCGTATACAACGCACTTTCGAAACGCGGCACGGTCCCTCAGCAGCAACTCTTCGTGATCGGCCATGGTGCCAATCACCCGGTAGTCTCCAATGCCACCGAAAACGGCCAACAGCGCAATCGCCGCATCGAAATGGTCGTCTATCCTGAGCGGGTCGCAGGGCAGTAGCTCATTGCCAATAGTCATCGACTGGAAATGACCGGTCGTTTTTGCTCTCGAAATTCTGCTGCGATCACAAAAACGTATGCGCCGGACGGAACTTAATGCGCTAGAATGATTCCAACTGTTCGATCGATGATTGCTATGTTCTGAGCTCTAACCCGGGAACCAGCAATGCAGAATTCCAGTTGGCGTTGCAAACTATCCAGGAATTGCGGCCGAGTGCCTCTGCCTTGGCAATTTCTGATTGTCTGCATTAGTTGTGCCCTGTTCATGCCACTGCCAACCTCTTTGGGCCAGCAATCTCTAGAGGATTCTCCGATTGCCCTAAGTTCGTTCGAACTCACCGACAAGCAGTCGGAGCTCTTAGAAAAAACCGTTGATCGCGGTATCGACTACATTTTGCAATCTCAGTCACCTGATGGCTCGTTCGCAGCCGGGCCCATTGGTCAGCCTGGGATCACTAGTTTGTGCTGTTTGGCGGTCCTGTCCTCGGGCGAAGCACCCTCCGATTCGCCGAAGGGGAGACAGCTGCAGAAGGCTATTAGTTTCGTTTTGTCGACGCAGCAAGAGGACGGTTTGCTTTCTCAGGTGAAACCGGGACGATACTACTCGCCAAACAACGCCGCCCACGCCGCCCTTTACAACCACGCAATGGCTGGATTGTTGCTCGCTGAGACATACGGTATGACCTCGACTGGGCAGAATCAAAAAATTGAATCCTCCGTGACTCTCGCCTTAGAGTTATCCCGCAAATACCAAACGGAGAAGAAACGCCGGAAGATCGATATCGGTGGATGGAAATACTCTCAACGGTCCCCTCATACACCGGCTGATTCGGACTTGTCCGTCACTGCGTGGCAGTTGTCTTTTCTTCGCTCTGCCAAGAACGCAGGGTTCGATGTGCCGAAGGAATACGCCCAGGATGCGGTTGACTATGTGCAACGCTCCTTTGATGAAAAGAATGCAGAATTCCTGTACGGCATTCGAGAGCCAAGACCGTACACAAGTCGAGGTATTGTCGGCGCTGGCATTCTGGCCTTGAAACTTGCAGGCGAGCATCACGCAGAGAGTGCCCGGGTTGCCTCAGACCGTTTGATCAAGCAATCTTTCAAATACAACGAAGTGTTGACTCCCTATGAACATTACCAGTACACAATCTATCATTGCAGTCAGGCCATGTATCAGATGGGCGACGCCTATTGGTCCAGGTATTTCCCAACTCTTCTTCAGACGCTGGCAGCTAATCAACAAGCCGATGGATCTTGGAAACCATCGCCAGGTTGGGACAGCTACGGGCGCCCCTACTCGACCGCGCTTTCGATTCTTGCTTTAACTCCACAGTATCAGATTTTGCCTATTTATCAGAGGTAAGGGCATTTGTGGTGGTAAGGTTCGCGCCGCGCCGATCGGAAAGCCCAACATCATCGCTGCAGCACCGGTAGCAACTGATTCGGTGCCCCCAGTGTCAGTAGCATGAGCGAAGTGGTATAGCTATTGCCATATTTATTGTCGCTATTGTGGCTTTCGCGGTCCCAGGAACCATCTTCGCGTTGGTTGGTCAGTACCACCCTCGCCACGGGAGGAAAGAATTCTTCCCAGTACTTGCCGCCGAGTTGATAGGACGCCTGGGTGCAGAAGAACACACCATAATGATAACGGTCGTCGAGCCAACCGCGCTGGCCAAACGGTTCGACGTAGTTGTAGCGATTGAAATCGTGCTGCAGAATCCAATCGCCGGCCGTCGTAGCCTCGGGAGACTCGTGCAAGCCGGCAAGTGCCAGGCACATCACGCCCGCGCCAGACATCCCCCGGGTGCGGTGATCGGAGTGGGAAGGCATCAGTACAAATGTGTGGTAGCGATTGTGGAAGCACGATCGGATGAACTGTACGGCACCATCAATCGGTTCCTGCGAAACTTCGAAACCGGCGTTCTTGGCGGAGCGCAAAAAAAGCATTTGCCATACGGTGTTCGACAGATTCGAATCAACAGATTCTCCCGAGGTGTTGAGCAAATCTAGGTAACGCCAACCGCCTTCGTCGATCTTGCGGGCCTTGGGCCAACGCTGCATGGTGAGTGTGGCCTCGATCGATTTCTCGATGATACTCTCGATCTTTTTGGCGGTGGTTGTTTGCGTGCTGGCATAGACTTCGCTGAGAGTTAACGAGGCAATGCCATGATTGTAAACAGCGGTGCCACCCATCATTCTTGGAACGTTGCGGACGATCTTCGCTCCACCGGGTGCCACAACGGCGACCAGTCCGTTTGGCTTTTGGCAAGAAGCAATATAAGAAACTGCATCTTCGAGCAGCTTGCCATAAGGCCCGGAGCCCGGCATATGGCCGTGGGAGAGGTAGGCCAGAACACACAGGCTAGTCACGCCGGGCTGACCGTAGGTCACCGTGGGAAACGAGCCGTCGGCTTGCTGCTGTTTGGCGAGCCACGCCAGCCCGCGGTCGACTGAAGCGTCTATTCGATCCCACTGCGTTTCACTCAAAACGTCGGTCGCAGGTGCTTGCTGAGCATGAGCTAGCCCGGCATCGAATGTGAAACAGGCTAGGGCCAGCAGCGCAGGCCCGCCCGTCGCCAGCAGAAATCGGTACAACATAGCCAACCACCTTTCATGATGAATTGCCTCGCGAATTCAACCTAGCAAGGCAGGTGAGTAGATGCCAGCGATTATTTCGATAGAATGTCCCGTACTAAGTCGGAACCTAGACCGAAACCATGTGTCATTTCTTGAGGCTGCTTGCTACCAGCCTTGAGCGGTTAGTTCTTGACAAACCCTGAACCCCTACTCCTGACCTCTGATCCCTCACTATGATCGCCATCATCGACTACCAAATGGGCAATTTGCGCAGCGTTCAAAAAGGATTTGAACGTGTTGGCCATGCGGCAGCGGTGACCAGCGACCCCAGCGTGTTGGCTCAGGCTTCCAAAATTGTTCTGCCCGGAGTCGGCGCGTTTGCCGATGCGATTGCCGAGCTGGAACGTCGCGACCTTGTCGAGCCCATTCGGGAGGCGATCGAAGCAGACAAGCCGTTCCTAGGCATCTGCCTTGGCTTGCAAATGCTTTTCGATTGCAGCTACGAAGATGGCGAGCACCGGGGACTGGGGATTATTCCGGGAGAGGTTCGCAAATTTGAAGTTCCGAGCGAATACAAAGTACCGCACATGGGATGGAACTCCGTTTCCTGGCCGCGTCGACCGCCAATCTTTGCCGGTTTGCCGGAGGAGAGCCATTTTTATTTCGTGCATTCTTATTACGTGGTCCCGGAAGATGCGCAAGTGGTCGCCGGCGAGGCAGATTACCCGGATCCGTTTTGCGCTGCGATCTGGCGCGACAACTTGTTCGCTACGCAATTCCATCCGGAAAAGAGCCAGACGGCTGGCCTGCGTGTGCTCCAGAACTTTGCTGAGCTAGGGACGGCGGGCTAAGGCCAGCAGGCTAAGCCGTACCGTAGTGTTCCGTCGAAAAAAGGGGACAGGCACGACGACCCGGCGTGTGCTCAGGCGCAGGACGCTATCGAGCGTCGAGCCAGTCCCCTTTCTTCGACTCCCGGTCCTGTGCAGTAGTACTTGAGCGTGCCAGTGCCAGGACAAGTCATCCCCGTGATCCCCATTCATCCCCCTATCTCCTCTCCTTTCCTGACTTCTAAGTGGCACCGTCTTAGGACACTTCCTGCTTGCCGCGCCGCTTGAAAACTACCCACTCCTGTGCGATATTAATGGACTCTTCACTAGCCGAATCTAGTAACTGAGTCTTTGGTACCTAGGCAACAATAGCGGTGGCGCATGATGCAGATATGGCCTGCGATTGATCTGTTGGGCGGCAAGTGCGTCCGCTTGGAACAGGGCGACTACAATCGCGAAACCGTGTTTTCCGACGATCCTGTTGCCGTGGCACAGAGTTTCCAAGAGCAAGGTGCCGGATATCTTCATCTGGTGGACCTCGATGGTGCTCGCGATGGCAAGCCGACCAATCACGATACGGTTCGCCAGATCGTCGAAGCTGTCGATATGCAATGCGAAATAGGCGGCGGAATTCGTGACCAAGCGACGATCGAAAACCTGCTTGGCCTGGGCCTCGACCGTTTAGTGCTGGGGACTTCTGCTTTGAAACGGGGCGACTGGTTCCGCGAGATGTGTGCTCAGTTTCCCGACAAGTTGGTTTTAGGGATCGACGCTCGCAATGGAATGGTCGCTACCGATGGTTGGCTAGAAACTAGTTCGACGCCAGCGACGGCACTGGCGGATGAATTTCGCGATGCGCCTCTCGCGGCCATTGTTTACACCGATATTGCAACCGACGGCATGCTAGCCGGGCCCAATGTCTCTGCTATGGCCGAGATGCAGCGGCATGTCGAGTTGCCGGTGGTCGCTTCTGGCGGAGTGACCACAGCAGAGAACGTAGCGGAGCTTGCCGATGCCGGACTGGCGGCAGCCATCATTGGGCGAGCCCTTTATGCCGGAACCATTACGTTGGCGGACGCGCTGGCGGCAGCCGGAGATACCGGAAGTATCAAAGCGTAAACGTACCGAGGAGGAACATTAAGCAACAATAGCCGCCATCTTTTTTTGAGCCGACGGCGCTAGCCGCGGGTTACTCCGCGACCAGAGTTGCCTCGAATGCAACCCGCGGCTAGCGCCGTCGGCTCAGGACCTTTAAATTCGGCTGATAGTTTTACTACTGAATGGGTGAGCCCGGCAGACAGCGAGCCGGGAAACACGCCAAGCAACTTTTCATTTGGAGTAGTTATGGCTAGGAATGTTGGAGATATCCGAAACTTAGTTGTCTGCGGCCACGGGAGTGCCGGCAAAACGACCCTTGTCGATCAGTTGCTGATAGGTAGCGGCGCGGTCAATGCGAATCCAAGCGTCGATGCCGGCACAAGCATCTGTGACTTCGATGAAGAAGAAAAGCACCACAAGCACTCGGTCGAAGCATCGGTGGCCCATTTCGACCACGCCGGCAAACACTTTAATATCATCGACACGCCCGGCTATCCCGATCTTGTCGGGCAAATGATCGGCTCGCTGCGAGCGGTGGAAACCGCGCTCATCGCCATTGATGCCCACGCTGGGATTAAGGTGAACACCCGGCGGGCATGGAGCGAAGCAGGCAAGGCCGGTTGTGGCAGAATTCTTGTCATCACCAAGCTCGACACCGACAACATCGATTTCCCCGGGCTGGTTGAAAGCATCAAAGAGGTATTTGGCAATAGTTGTGCGTTACTCAACGTACCGCTGGGCGTTAGCGATTCGCTACGCGGTGTGGCCAGCACACTTGATGTGCCCGACGACACCGAGGGCGCGCTGATCGATCCCGCGGAGATCAACGAATCGCTAGTCGAGTCGATCATCGAAGTTGACGAAGCGGTGATGGAAAAGTACTTCGAAGGCGAACTTCCAACCAGTGAGCAATTGAGCCAACTGATGGTGCAGTCGATTGCGGCAGGATCACTGACGCCTATTGTGTGTGTATCGACGAAGAACGAAATTGGCGTCAAAGAACTCATGGACGCACTAGCCCAGGCCGCGTTGCCGCCCGATGCGATTACCCGCACGGGGACCAAAGATGGCGACCAGGTAACGCTCAAACCCGATCCCAGCGCGCCGCTTGCCGCGCAGGTTTTCAAGACGCGCATCGACCCGTTTGTCCAGAAGCTCAGCTTCCTGCGGATTTTCTCAGGCACTCTCAAGAAGGATACCACCGTCGAGTCGCCCGGTGCACGCAAGGGGATCAAGCTCGGTCCTCTGCTCACCGTGCAAGCAAACGAAACTTCGCCCATCAATGATGCGGGACCTGGGGAAATCGTGGCGGTTGCCAAGTGCGAGGAACTCCACACCGGCACTTCGATTGGCGAAGTCGAATTGCCACCAATCGGCTTCCCCACACCGATGGTCGGACTTGCAGTCGAACCTAAGAGTCGCGGCGACGAAGCCAAGCTATCCGGATCGCTCCACAAAATTACCGAGGAAGACGCCACGATCCATCTTGAGCACGATCCCGAGACCAAGGAGATGGTGCTTACCGGAATGAGCGAACTGCATCTCAATCTAATTCAGGAACGACTCAAGCGTCGCGACAAGGTCGAAGTAGAAACCAAAGAACCAAAGATTCCCTACCGCGAGACAATTCAAGCGAATGCCGACGGCAGCTATCGGCACAAGAAACAGTCGGGCGGTGCCGGGCAATTTGGTGAAGTACACATTCGCATGTATCCGTTCCCCGAAGGTACCGACCCAGAGGAATACGCCACCAAAGCCCGATTCCCACATATAAAATCCAAGCACTTCCACGAGAAGAGCAATTTCTTATGGATCGACTCGGTCGTGGGCGGTTCGATTCCAGGTAACTTTATGCCGGCGATCGAGAAAGGCTTCTTGGAACGCACCAAAGCGGGCGTGGTCGCCGGTTACCCGGTTCAAAACGTATGTGTAGAAGTACACTTTGGCAAAGACCATCCCGTGGACAGCAACGAGTCGGCGTTCAAAATCGCAGCTAGTAAGGCGTTCGCCCAGGTGTTTAAGGAAGCGCGCCCGAGCCTGTTGGAGCCGATCGTCAACATGCACATCACGGTTCCTGCCGACAACGTGGGCGACGTTTCCAGCGATCTCTCGGGGCGACGAGGACAGATGTCGGGTATGGAAACGGCCGGTGGTGGAATGACCACGGTGGAAGCTAAGGTGCCACTGGCGGAAGCCGCGACGTATGCCAGAACGCTTTCCTCGATGACAGGAGGGCAGGGCAGCTATGCAATGGAGTTTTCGCACTACGATGTCGTGCCGGGCAACGTCCAGCAGGAGATCATTTCCAAGGCGAAGCTCAAAGAAGACGACGATTGAGCCGAGCCCTCTCGCGGAATTTCGAGCAGCCAACCGGAATGTATTACTGCACCCTGATTGCTACATGCTGGCCAGGGGTAGCGATTGGCTCATCAGTAGCACGGCGCTAAGGATCATACCGCAAAGCAAACCGTGTACGAGCATTACCTTGCAGGCATTGATGGGCCCGGTACGGATGCTCATCGAGAGCACCAAGGCGGTGGTGGCCAGCGGGGCGAGTACTTGGGCTTCAAAAGAAATTGGGCCGGCCCCTGCGCGTAAGGCAAAGCGAAGTGCCAGGTTGGCAACAGCGACCACAATCACGGCCAGCACACAGTGCCAGAAATCGGGCGAATCCAGGTCGCAAATAGCACAGGCTATTTTCAGCGCCCAGGCAGCAACGATCGCTGCGATTGGCAGAACGACAAAGAACAAGACCGACGGATCGAACAGTTGGATAAACTGTGTCATGGGGAGAGCCTCCAAATGGTGCAAGGTGATGAGAGCACCGGTGTCTACTTAAACGTACCTTACTTCTTGAGGCGGAGGGACATCACGTTGCGGCTTTCCGTGTTGTAAAAAAACAACAATGCCAGCACTGACTGGCAGAACCTCCTGCCAGGAAAACGTTGCCACCACCGGCAGAATTGTTAAACTCCAAGTGGTTGCCGTGCCGAGAGAACCTCTGGGGTCCGTCTTGTGTCGGACCAATAAGGCAACTCCAACTAGCCTTCGGTTCCTACCATGAAAAGTAACTTGCACCACTACTGTAGCTGTACCTGTCCGGCTTAGGGCCGGACATTCTCGCCTGCATATGCCCCGCAAGTGGCATTCTATCTCGATCTCTCTCCCCCCACCACAAGACGCGTCACGAGTGACCACGCGTCAGGAGAAACCAGAAACATGGCTTCCGACTTCCGTTTGAAGGACCAATTGCCCGACATCACCGATCGCATTGTCGATACGTACGACGATTTGGGCTCGATCAATCATCTCGACCATTGCCCGTTGCCAAGCTACGAAGAGATTATGGCGTCGTTGGAAGACCTCTTCGAAATCATCTACCCAGGCTATCGGCGTCGCGAGGGATTGCACCGTGGCAATGTCCGCTACTACGTCGGCGATTTGATCGATAGGTTGCACGATCGATTGACTACTCAAATTGGCCGCGCGCTACGTCACGAGGCCGGAGCCACCAGCGACTGCAATCAAGACGTCGACTTCGAAGCATTGGGCCAGGCCAAGACGCTGCAGTTTCTCGACGAACTGCCTGCGATGCGGCAAATTCTAGCCACCGACGTACAGGCCGCCTACGATGGCGACCCGGCTTGCAAGAACCTGGACGAAGTGATCTTTTGCTACCCAGGCTTAGAAGCCATTACAGTTTATCGATTAGCGCACTTGCTCAACGAGCTTGAGATCCCTTTCATTCCCCGCATGATGAGTGAGTGGGCTCATAAGAACACGGGGATTGATATTCATCCGGGTGCAACGATCGGCACGCATTTCTTTATCGATCACGGTACGGGTGTGGTGATTGGCGAAACTTGCGAGATCGGCAATCATGTGAAGATCTATCAAGGTGTCACGCTCGGTGCCTTGAGCTTTGCCACCGATGGCGATGGCCAATTGGTACGTGGTCACAAGCGTCATCCGACGCTCGAAGACCATGTGGTCATCTACGCCAACGCCACGGTCCTGGGAGGCCGAACCGTTCTGGGCCACAATTCGGTGGTTGGCTCGAGTGTGTGGCTTACATCGAGCATCGAACCGCACACAACGGTAGTGCTGGAAAAGCCAAAACTCAGAATGCGCAACGAAGGCCCCGACGACCTGCAGCCGGAAGTGCACTATCAGATTTAGTTCTAAAGCGGCCACAGAATCTAACTGAGCCGACGGCGCTAGCCGCGGGTAGGTGCATTAGCGATTGGTCCCGATGCTGCCCAAGGCATTCGCGTTCGGCTCCTTGAACTCTTGAAACCAGCTTTGGGGTGATTTAGCATTGCATCTTCATGGTTGCGCTGGAGCTTCAGTAAAATAACGTTTAACATGCAGTCCTAGTCATTCTCTGGACCGGGACAGGTGCGTGATGCTGTTGGGGCCAATATTTCAGGTAGAGCTTGTCTCCACGTCGCGCAGAGCTCGCTATTTCGTGTTGCGGGTTGTCTATGGCCTGTTACTTCTGGCGATGTTGTGGACCTGTTACGAGAATTCGTCAGCTAATCTGCAATTCTCAGAACAACCGCTCTCCACACAACGCTCTTCGGCAATGGCCTCGGAGTTTTTCATGGGACTTGCCTGGCTGCAGACCCTCGCCATTCTGTCTGTAGGCCCTTCACTGGCGATTGGTACCATCGCTACCGAGCGAGAACGTCGCACCATCGAGTACCTGTTCGTTACCGATCTTTCGGACCGAGAAATCGTATTGAGCAAAGCGACTGCACGGCTGCTATTGCTTTTCAAAATGATCTTGGTTGGCTTGCCGATTTTGTTTCTGTTCCGTCTGTTTGGCGGAATACCGGTTGGCGCTCTGCTAACTCTGTTCTTACTCTCAGCTAGTTTGGCCCTGATGGTCACGGCACTTAGCATCTTTGTGTCGGTGTGGTCTGCCCGGTCCCGGGATGCCACGGTGAGAATCTATTTGCTATTAGCCGTTTTGTTTCTGATACCACTCATTCTGAACATAGCCGGCCCTGCCTTTGGGCGTTCGTCATGGGTATGGACGTTGGTTCTTAAGCCTGCTGTGGATGCACTGCTGGTGATCAATCCCATTTGGGCGCTCATTCAAGCCTTGGGCAGTCGTTTTGCTATGGGGCTTGGATTGAATGTGTCGGGCGTCCTGCGGACAGTTTTTTGGCAAACCATTCTGTCGGGCGCGGCGTTGCTGTCAGCCACATTTGCTGTGCGCGGCGTCCATTTGGCCGAGTCTTCACGCGGTGTTAGAAGACTGTTTCCGCGTTGGCCGTTCCGATTACCAAGATGGAAACCTGCGCTGGGAACGCGTCCGATGCTGTGGAAAGAAATGTTTGCCGATACTGCGAAGACCCGGCTCGGGGTGATCGGTGTGATTGCCGTTGCTCTAATCTTAGCAACAGTTGCTGGGCTAACCGGTTATGCTTTTTGGGAGGCAGTCTACAAGCGGTGGGGCTCCAAAACCAGCAGTTACTTCGAGTATCTCTCGATGATAACAGCGCTATTGGGAAGTGGAATTCTGATCCTGCTAGGGTCGCGGGCCGCCAGTTTGGTCGCTCACGAGAAGGAGAGCGAAACCTGGGATTCCTTGCTGGCCACGCCTCTTTCCGGGAGCGAGATCATGTTTGCCAAAATGTGGGGCAACTTGTACAGCATTCGTTGGGCACTTGTAGTGCTGGCTGGGATATGGGGTTTGGGGCTGATTCTCGATCTTCGCTTTCTTTGGGCGATTGTCGTTCTAGCCGCAACGTTTGGAATCCATTGCTGGTATGCCACAAACTTGGGGCTTACCTTCTCGCTCCATTGCAAAACGTCTTTGCAAGCCATGGGCGGCACACTGGCAACACTAATATTCTTTGGCGGCGGATATATGTTCTGCTGCTGCGCGGTGATGGTCGGTGGGGGCGGCTCGCAATTGGAGGAACTGATGCTCGCGCCCTGCATTCCGTTCCAGCTTATCATGCCGCCCCAGGGATACTTGGAGCTTGTCGACGCGTACTCTTTTCGGCGTTTCGAGGATGAGATGGCTGTGGCTTACATTCTTGGGGTGATTGCTTATCTGGTTGTTGCCACCATCCTGACCTTGGTAATGACCAGTCGCTTTGACGAAATCTCTGGACGCATTACCGACATGGAAGCGACGAGAACGCTAAGAGCCGAGGAAAGCCACGTAACCGAAGAATGATAGCTTTAGTGCGGGATTGGGAGTCGAAAAATAGGGACTGGCTCGACGTTCGATTACGGCTTGAGCGCTCAGCGCTCTTGGTGTCGTCTTGCCTGTTCCTATTTTCGAAGGCTACTTTTCCGCAAAGCTTACGAGCCGCTCGTCTCTTCAGGCATGCCTTCAATGGGCTTCGTTTTGCTACGCGGCATGTGCTTACAAAGCATGATCCCGCCGAAGTAGAGGGCAACGAGCGGAATTCCCATGAGCATCATGCTCCAAGGGTCAGCAGGTGTGAGTAGCATCGAAATAATTGAGATCACCAGGACCGCGATGCGCCATTTTTTCTTATAGTCGGCAACCGTGAAGATGCCGATGCGCTCTAGGAACAACATCACCAGCGGCAATTGGAAGCTAATGCCAAAGCCCAGCGGCAACATCAGCACAAAGCTAATCCAATCGCTGATCCGCAGCGTCGGGACGATGCCCATCTGCTCGTTGAACCAGAATAAAAACGTCAGTACAAAGCTGAGCGCTCCATAAAACGCCAGCGCAGCCCCGGCAAAAAACAGACCGAGGCTAATAGGCAGGTAGAGATAAATCTGCTTGCGTTCGTGCCGGTAGAGTCCCGCTGCGATAAACTCCCAGATATAGAAGAAGATAAAAGGACTAGAGACAACCGCCCCCACGACCACCGCAGCCTTCACGTAAACGAAGAAGGGTTCTTGGGCACTCAAGCCCACAAGATTCAATCGGGAGTCAGCCGACAAAGGTTCGTAGGCTCGCAATAGAACAAGGTCTTCGCTAAGAAGTCCTGGATCTTTCGCGGCCAGAGTTTCTGATTCCTTCTCACCCAAAGCACGCTGTAACTCGGCTCGATCGAGATAGATATCCTTCGGCACGAGGCCATCGTCCACAATCTTTTGCGCCGCAGCCTCCAAGTCTTCTGGGACTGTCATGCCGGCCGCTTGCATCTCTTCCAGACGGTCGACCTGGGTTTGAACTGCCAGCCGTCCAAAGTGGAGCTCAAGCTGTTGTCGTAACGGAGTTTGGATATAGTCGACCACCGACCCACCGACGGAAAAGCCGACGATAGAACCCACGGCCAAAGCTAAAATCGATTTCCAAAGCGCAGTCCGCAACTCCTCGAGATGATCGGCAAACGACATCTTCGAGTGCTCTAGCTCTTGCTCGTCTTTGGGCTCTGGCATGCGTATGGGGCGAAGCGTGGATTGATTGTCGGCTGGAGATGTGTTTCACTGCATAGCTGTCAGCCCTCAGCACTTCAAAACTAGATTTGCTGACTGCTGAAAACTGACCGCTGACGGCTCATGCGCCAGCTCACTATAAGAATACGGCGCGAATCGAGCCCTTGCAGAAGCACTTTAAGTGCCATATTAACAAGGGTTTATAGGAAGTGATAGATACCCCAACCAGGAGCCCCAACCAGGAGCCCCAACCAGGAACTCCATCCAGGAGCCCCAACTAGGAGCACAGTCTAGAAATGCCAAGCTGCGATTATCCCTTGAGATTCCAACCCCTATTCCGACGTTACCTATGGGGAGGCCGCCGGCTGGCCACGATGCTCGACAAACAGCTCGGCGACGGCGACGACTATGCCGAGAGCTGGGAGGTGGTCGATCATGGCGAAGACCAGAGTGTCGTATTGGCGGGAAATGCAGAGGGGCTAACCCTCAAGCAGCTTGTGCAGCAGCACACCGAATCTCTCTTTGGCAAACACGCTCCGCAGAATCAATTTCCGTTGCTGTTCAAGTTTCTCGATTGCAACCGCACGCTCTCGGTCCAGGTCCATCCCAACGACGAGCAAGGGGCCAAGCTCGATCCGCCCGACCTGGGGAAGACAGAGGCGTGGCTGGTGCTGGCGGCAGAGCCCGGAAGCAAGATTTATGCGGGCTTAAAGCCGGACGTCTCTCGCGAGCAACTACGACAAGCCCTGGAGGCCGGCGAGTGCGAACGCTGTCTGCACGAGTTCGAGCCCGAGGTGGGGCAGTGCGTGTTCATCCAGGCGGGCACAGTCCATGCGTTGGGCGCGGGTTTGGTGATTGCCGAAATTCAGCAGGCCAGCGACACCACGTTCCGACTTTATGATTTCAATCGCGTCGATGCCGAAGGGAACCCCAGGCCCTTGCACATCGAACAGTCGCTGGAAACGATCGACTTCGAGCGCGGACCGGTCGACCCCGTCAAGCCGCAACCCACTCAGCAGGAGGGACGCCAACGGCTCGTCGACTGCGACAAGTTTGCCCTCGACCGCTGCCAACTTACCGCTCCTCAATCAATCGGTGGCGATGAGCGATTCCATCTGCTCGTGGGAATCGATGGCAGCCTGGACATTTCAGGCGACCCAACCGAGAAACCCCTTACTACGGGACAAACCTGCTTGCTCCCCGCCGCAGCCGGTGCAGTCGAGGCCACACCCAACGAGCCTTCAATCGTGCTGGATATCACGCTGCCGGGGTGAATTAATTAGATCTGCCAAACTGCCCACACAAAAACCATGCGATCTTGATCAAGTACGTCGTAATAAACCGCAAGAGGTGGAACACTAAGAAATCGGCTATTCTCTTCTCTCGACTCGCCTACTTCTGAGGGCGAATTCTTGAGTAAAGAGTCAATTGAGTCCGAAGCCAACGTCACATCTTGACGATTTTCAGCAGCGGCCCAAATGTCGGCTAGCTTGGCTTCGGCAGAGGGTCTCCATACCACAGTAAACTTCATTCTGAACCCAAAGATTTCTTGATCTCATCCCAAGTGCGTCCGCCTTGTTCGGCACGCATTCGTTTGAGATCTTCCTCTTCATAGGGGCAGTTATCATCTCGGCCAACAGGAACGATTGGTACAAAGTGACCCAAAGGCGAGCCATTCGAATCGCACAATTCCATTGGCTCGGTATTGCCGAATAGCTGCGTCTTCAATGCGTCGTCGATTGTAATGCGGTTCATAGTTAGGATTCTCGCGAAGTTACTATTGTATTATCTGGTGCAAGCAGAGGAGGGTCAAGACAATCGAGAGCTGAAAAGGTACGCTTTTATCACACCCGCAACTCCTCATCTTCAACTTTTCGATCCGCATAGCGTTTGCGGATCGGTTCGACGACTTCGCCCAGAAATTCATCAACCTGTTCTCTACTGCGACCGGTTAGCGACGCGGGGTCCACTGCGGCGGCCAGGTCGACTCCTTGGAATGCGTCGTCTGCGGCAAGGCGCTCGAGCAGATCGTTCGGCTTGCCGTGCTGTTTCACTTCCGCAGAAGCAGCTTGACTGTGCTGGCGGATGCGTTCGTGCAGCTCTTGCCGATCGCCTCCTGCGGAAACCGCGGCCATCAGAATGTTTTCCGACGCCATGAATGGTACCTCCTCGCGAAGGTTGCGGGCGATCACCTCTGGGTACACGACCAAACCCGACGCGACATTGTGATAAAGAATCAACACCGCATCGACGGCCAAAAAAGCTTGCGGAATCACCAGCCGTCGGTTGGCGCTGTCGTCCAGGGTGCGCTCCATCCACTGGGTGGCGGCTGTGGCAACGGGGCTGGTTTGCAGGCTCGTCACAAACCGGGCCAGGCTGCAGATACGCTCGGTCCGCATCGGGTTGCGTTTGTACGGCATGGCGGACGAGCCAATCTGGCTTTTCTCAAACGGTTCTTCGATCTCTTTGCGATGCGCCAGTATCCGCACGTCGGTGGCCGCCTTGTGTGCGGACGTTGCCACACCACTGAGGGCATCGAGCATTTGAGCATCGATCTTGCGCGGGTAGGTCTGCCCGGTGACGGCGTAGCTGGAGTCGAATCCCATCTTCTGGGCAACCAGTGTTTCTAGCTGCCGCACTTTATTGTGATCGCCATCGAACAGTTTGAGAAAACTGGCTTGGGTACCGGTGGTGCCTTTGGTGCTTCGCGCCTTGAGCGAACCCAGGCGATGTTCCAGCTCTGCCAAATCGAGCGCCAAATCGTACGCCCACAAGCAGGCCCGACGACCGACGGTTGTCGGCTGCGCCGGTTGCAAGTGGGTGAATCCCAGTGTCGGCAAATCGCGATGCGCTTGGGCAAAGGACCCCAGGGCATTGATCACTCCCGCCAAACGCCCACAGACTAGCTGCATGGCATCGCGCACTAATAGCAGCTCGGCATTGTCGGTAACAAAGCAACTTGTGGCCCCCAGGTGAATGATCGGTTTCGCTTCGGGGCATTGATCCCCGTAGGCGTGCACGTGGGCCATCACGTCGTGCCGCAATTCACGCTCGTACTTGGCAGCGGCTTGGAAATCGATATCGTCGACGTGCGACTTGAGTTGCTCGATTTGCGTGGCGGTAACCGGCAATCCCAGTTCGGCCTCCGCTTCGGCCAAAGCTATCCACAGCCGCCGCCAGGTGCTGTGCCGATGTTGCGGGCTGAATAGCCGACTCATTGCGGCGGAAGCGTAACGGCTGATCAGCGGATTGTCGTAGGTGTCCATGGAGGGGCAGGGGACGGGGTGAGAGGGCAGGGATTCTGTTCGTAACGCCTACCTCTATTCTAATCTTTGGTGGATGCGAACGATACGGGCCCCGGCAGCTCTAGTTCAACTGCGCAGGTCCAGAAGTCGAAAAAAGGGGACTGGCTCGACGCGCGATAACGGTCTGCACCTGAGCACACGACGGGTCGTCGTGCCTGTCCCTTTTTTCGACGGACTACTGCGGCACCGCTTGAAATGGGGACAGGCACGGGATCGCTATGAAGCCTAGACTGTAGGGTGGGTGGAGTGAGCGAAGTATTCAGGTGGGTTACGCACTCAGTTTACGGTCGGGCTATGGTCTATTTTGAATTTAAATCTACTAGCTCACGTAACCCACCACAACTGGACGTGCTCCACCCACCCTACTTCCTAATCTTCGGCGGGCGCGGACGATATGGGCCCCGGCGATCCATCGGATCGCGGCTACCGTGGAAGCTCTAACCCCTAGCCTCTAGCTCCTAGCCCCTCACCCCTCACATATTCGTGAGATCATCGCCACTCGCGCTCCCCAGCAAAGCATCGAGCGCTTCAGCCACCGCTTTGATATGCTCGGTCGGAGCCCCTTTGGGAAGATACACGCGGCAGGCAAGCTGGCTCACCGGCAAGTGTTTGTAGAGTTCGTTGTCCGTCAGGGGACGCACCTGGCCGGTGGCAGAACGATAGAGAAAATTCTGCCCGGCGGCAGGCGTCTTCGGATCGGGGCGATCAATGTAAGTCGGCAGATCGATCGCAAGCGCGATATCTTGTAGATCTGCCGGGAGTTTATGCCGTAAGGCTTGCTCGGCGACTTCTTTCCCCTGGCGGAAAACGTCGGTGGAGTGCGGGTCGAGCCGAATTCGTTCGTCGACCATTTCCCAGTCGACTTGCCGTGAGAGAATCGCTTCCCATCGTGGCGCGAGATCCCGTTTGGCGGGGTCCTCGCTTTCGTGCCAACGTGCGACATCCACTAGTAGCGACCATTCGGTGAAGTGCCGATACTCGCCCAAATGCTCCAGTGGATTGCCGGGGAACAGCATCCCTCGGCTGTCGCGGAACAATCCTTTGAGCGTTTCGTCGATGGCCCGTACCGTGCGATGGAAATAGATCGACCGAAACAGTTCGCTCCGAGCCTGCCGGAATCGCACCAGGGCGTTGAGCCCCCGTTCGTGGATGGTGAGCCCTTTATCGCTAAAAAAACTGTACCTCAGCAGTCGATCGAGATCATACGATCGGCTGCTATAGCCAGACATGTAGGCATCGCGGAGTACGAAGTCCATGTTGTCGACCGTGTACAGCCCGCAGAACAGGCTACGTAGCATCACCATCCACCGCGGTCGATCGACTTCGTCGGAGGTTGGCCGCGTGATGAGCCAGGCGACTTGACCGGGATCGAGGGTTTCGCCATCCGCCAGTCGGCTGTTGGGACACGTGCGCACATTCTTGAGGAGATCTCCCAGTTCGTGCTGAATGATGTGCGCGCCCAAGGTCTCGTGTGTCAGGTTATATTCACTTAAGAAATGCGCATCGAAGAAGTGCCCGAAAGGGCCATGGCCCACGTCGTGCAGCAGAGCAGCCATCCGCGCTAGGCATTCCACATATCCCCGACTAGGCACGTCGGGGCACACTTCCTGCAGGCTGCCGTACAAACTATCCACCACCCGGCTCGCCATGTGCATGGCACCCACCACGTGCTGAAATCTAGTATGCTCGGCCGAAGGGTAGACCCACCAGGCAGTTTGCAATTGGTGAATCTGTCGCAGCCGTTGCAGCCAAGGGTGATCGAGTAGCGTCCGCTCCGCGGTTTCGCCTGGATCGACAATGGAAACAAACGGGATATAGCCGTGGATGGGATCGTGGAGCAGACTCTCGCGGTTGATTTTTTCCATAGTCTCGATTGTGCAGGCGACATCTGTTCCTGGCAATCGCCCCTTACTCAAGTGGCCTGTCGCGATCTTCCAACGACTGCATCGCCAAGACCACGAGGAGTCCCACCAGACTCGTCAGCCATACAATGCCCAGGGTGGTGTTTACGGTCTTCAGTACTGATTGGGTCGCCTCGTCTCCCATGGTACCGAGCAAACCACCGACCCAGACCAGCACGGCTTGGATCACAGGCAGCCCCAAGACGAGCGTCAACAGCGACTTCACGGCAGTTCTGGTATTCATCGCTTACGTGTCTCCCCAAGGTGGCTGTGGTCTGTGTAATCTTTGTAACCGTTATATTGTGACAAACCAGGGGCATTTTCCAACTCTGGGTGGCTGCCTGTCAATGCTCTCATGGATTCGCCGACCAGTTGCAAATTGACTCCAGATGGTTGCGGCCCACAATGGAATTAGGGCGGAGAAGTGGTCAATCTGTGACCGACACAGGTTTTAACGAGCAGCGAACAGAGACGACGTGGTAAACATCGGAACAAGAACCTCTCGAAACCTTTGGAGCGTGGGCCTCCTCGCCTGGGCCCTTTGCGGCTGGTTGGCTGGTCCCGCCAACGGGCAGCGGATCCGTATGGATGACGGCCGCATTCTGGAAGGCAAGTTCGCCAAAACCCCAGGCGTGATCGACAAGATTGTCGCCAATCCCGATCCCGAGGGCGAGGGCAAGCCACTGCCCATCGTCGTCGTCGACGATGGCCTGCGACGAACCTTCGTGCCCAAGTTGCGCGTGACTGAGTTGCTCGAACAAGTGCCGACGCAGATGGTCACCATCCGCATCGACCAGCCGCTGGCACATGGCAGCACCACCGTCGGCAGCGTCGGCCCCAGTTTGGGACTCACCCCGTTCGATGCTTATGGCCGTCGTATTTACGAGATGCAGACTCGAGAAGGCCCGTTGGCAGTGATCCAAGGGATTACCGAACTGAATCATCGTTTTGCGAAGCTTGAGTCTCTCAAGGGTTCTACGAGAAAAGTGCAATGGGACATGCGCTTAGCAACGAGTTCCATCCCCAAAGCGCAACTCAAAGAAATATTGGCTAAGGTTGTGTCGCGGGACGATGCCGACAAATGGTTGGAGGTCGTTCGATTTTATCTTCAAGGCCAGCACTACTACGATGCCCGTGTCGAACTGCAGGCGTTGATGGATCGCTTCCCCGATCGGCGCGAACTTCAGCAACAAGCCCGCCAACTACGGCAAATGGGTGCCAAACGGGTGCTGGACGAAATTGAACTCCGCCACGATGCCGGACAGTACCCCTTGGTGACGCGATTGCTCACTAACTTTCCCACCGAGGAGGTCTCTGGCGAAACTCTGCAACGCGTTCGGGAAATGATTGGCCAGTATGAAGGCGCCCAGGCACGTGTGCAACGACTGGGTCAGCAATTGCAGGCCACCGCCGGACAGATTTCCGATCCGGAGCAGCGCGAACTGATTTCACCGGTCGTCAAAGAGATTATTACCGATCTCACTCAGGGCACGGTCGAGCGGATGGTGCCATTCGATCAACTCTTCGACGATAGTTCGCTCTCTGCCGAACAGAAAGTAGCCCTGGCGATTTCTGGTTGGTTGCTAGGTGGCAACAATGCGAAACAAGACTTTGCCGCGGCCGTGTCGTTGATCACAATTCGGCAGGGCGTCTTGAAGTACCTTCGCGAGCCGATGGCACACCAGCGCCTCGCGTTACTGGAATCGATCGGCAGTATGAAAGGGGCCTCGGTGGAGAACGTCGCCGAGCTGATTGCTCACCTCGCGCCGCCGTGGGAAGTTCCTCAGCAGGAGGGTGGCAAGTTCGATGCACTGGAATTGTCGGCCGAGGGTCGCACCGAGCACGGCAATTTTCGCTATTTCGTACAACTACCTCCTGAATACGATCGCTATCGACACTACCCCATGATTGTCGCCCTGAATGGAGCGCACAACTCGCCCTTGCAGGAACTCGATTTCTGGGCGGGCTCCATTCGCAGGGATCGTTCCGGCGAGCCAGTCGGCCCGCGCAACGGCCAGGCTATGCGGCATGGTTATATCACACTGTCTGTCGACTGGCAGAAACCGCAGCAGTTCCGCTATGAATACTCGCTCCGCGAGCACGAGGCGGTCCTCACCTGCCTCCGCGATGCCTGCCGTCGGTTTGGAATCGATACCGACCGCGTCTATCTCTCGGGCCACGGCATTGGTGGCGAGGCCGCTTGGGACTTTGCGCAGGCGCACCCCGATTTGTGGGCCGGGGCGATTCCATTTGTTGCTGTGGGGGACAAATACGTCAGCCACTATTGGAAAAATCTCGAGCACGTGCCGCTGTACTTTGTTGCCGGCGAACTCGATGGCAATAAGATGTCGCAGAACGAACAGTCTTGGAATCAGTATCTCAAAAAACGGTTCGACGTTACGGTGGCCGAGTATCACGGCCGCGGCCACGAATCGTTCCACGACGAAATCCTCCGATTATTTGACTGGATGGGGCGTCAATCTCGTTCGGGACCGCCCAAGGAATTTGTCTGCCGCACGATGCGACCTTGGGACAATTTCTTTTGGTGGATCGAAGGCCGCGAGTTTCCCAATCCCGTCTATCCCCAAAACTGGGTGAAGGGTGCCCGTCCGACGGAGGTCGAAGCGAAGATCCTCAAAGAGAATGTGCTTTCGGCCCGATCGGCATCGGCCGAGACAACCATCTGGCTGGGCCCGGAGATTGTCGACTTCGACAAGCCCGTGAGGATCACGCTCAACGGCAACAAGCTCACCAGCGGCCGCACTCGCATCGAGCCGCAGCTGGAAGTGTTGCTGGAAGATGTGCGTACCCGCACCGATCGCTTACGCCCCTTCTGGGCAAAAATCGAGGTCGGAGGGAGATAGAGTGTGAGCTTGTGGAATCGAGAAAAAAAACTTCTCCATAGTCCCTCGCCCCTTTGGGGAGAGGCTAGGTGAGGGGGCAATATAAATTGCGGAAGTTTTTTTTCTCGATTCCTTTTCTGCCATGCATTGCATGGCAATGCGGCTCGCATGTAAGGAGCGCAGAACGTGCTGTCCGTAGGCTTTAGCCGCATTGCCACGCAATGCAAGGCTCAGAACTAACGCAGTGTTCCTGCGGAAGTCTCCGAACTAGTCTCCGCCCGTGCTTGAGGGGCGAGCTTGCTAAGCGTCGCACCAACAACGAACCAGCCGTCTTCGTGGCTGCGAATCAATGTCCCAGCCGGGCTAAAGTAGCGGCGTACCATTTCGAAGTCGGGCAACTGCCGGCCATCAATTTTCTGCTCGCGGAGGATGCCCTCTTCTTCGTCATCCGGTGGAGTCAGCAATCGATTGAGGATGCGTCCCAACAGCGTTTCGCTCTCAGGCATTTTGCCCTGCCGCAACAGCTCGTAGACGGGGCGATAAGCTTCGTCCGTACGCATGAAAAAGCGTGCCGCGGCTTCGCCGGGCGAAAGTTGCGACATGGCCCGATTCACCTCGCGGTAGTCGCCTGCCGTGGACAGACCCGTTTGGGGAGCATTTTCGCTGAGAACTTCTTTCAAGAAATCGACATGCGACGCAATAAACAAGTGATTATCGACCACGCTCACAGCCGAGCTCGCCAAGGCTCCCTCACCACCGTCGGTTACGGGGCCTGCTTCGACTGGGGCCAGCAAATCCAAATCAGCCACAGCAATATCCAAATCGGGAACCTCTTGCTGCGCTTCTCGGATTTCCCAAACTACATTGCCTTGGAAATCGGTTTGGATAGCATTTCGATCGCTCTCCATAAACTTCTTTACCGTTTCGGCGATTGCCTCAGAGTCGGTCACTTCCAGCACAAGTAGGAATCGCTCGCACTTAGGAGTGATTGGGACTTCGTAATCAGTTACCAGAGTCAGGCGTTGTCCGAGATGGGCAATGAAATCCTTGCGGACGTCCACCTGCGGGCCATAGGGATCTTTTTCCAAACCTTCAAGTACTCCGGCAAAGGCATCGTCGTAACCAGCAATGGCATCGAACAGAGAGTCGAAGTTCTCGAACGCATTGTCGAGATTGCAATTAAAAGTTCGGTAGCAAGCCAGTTTTCGCGGCAGCCAATCTTGGGCTTCCAGATTGTCCGAGTTGGGGAAATCCATCATCCGCATAGCTAGCTCGTACTTATCTGGAGCGCCTTCAACGGCAGGAGCGTAGACGCTTGTGCGATGAAGCATCTCGTAGGCACCGCCCACGGACAGACTTACATATCCACCGGCACCTTGGACGGCCTCGAATCCTTGGGAGCTGAGAATCTTGACGTAATCTTTGCCACGCGACTTTTCATTTGCGTCTTTGAACGAACGCACGGCGCGGGCGTAACCAAATGGATCGAGGAACCAGCGGAGCTGAGGAGCGATGCCGCCCGACTCCTGCTCGCACTGCTGCATGGTTGCTTGATACTGCTTGATATTGGCCAAACACTTGCTGCCTTCGAAGCGATGGATCATACGTTCCGCTTCGCTACGATTGTCGCTCGCACAAAGCATGTTGTCTTTGGTGAAGAAAACGGCCGTCAGCACAGGGTCGTCTTCTTTCTTAGGCGGAATGGTATAGATCGTAAGCTCGGTGTCGGCAAAATTAGCGTTGTCCTTGGTTGCCTTACGCTTGGTGAGTTCTTTGTCTACCTTCGTGAGCAACTTGTTGAGTTTCTTCTCGTTGCCGGTAACGTCGACCGTCAGGGCGACAACCGCTCGCTCGTTCTCAAATTCCACTAAGCCGAGCCCAATCTCGCCGCCCGCCACGTCACGCAGATCGGAGAGTTCGATGCCAAGCTTATCCTTCACGCCGGTAATCTTCCGACGTAGTTGTCGCTTCAAGTCGTCCATGAAGGGCTTCATGGCTTCGTCGCGCACGAGATGGCCCATTTGAGTTTGATTCCATTTTGTGGCTAGCTCTTCGATGTCAGGAATCGAGGCATAGCCACGCGTGTTCTCTGACATGAGTTGATCGCTAGGCACCACTCCCCGGGCTGAGGTCGCCGTGAGCGAAAGGGCAGCCACGAGTGCTGTTAAAAACATGGAATTCAAAGTACTGACTCTCTTTTCCGACTTCACAATAATTCTGCCTAGTGAGGGCCTGGGAATCTGGCCGGTTAAGATTGAGGGGCGAAGGGTGGGGGAATGTAGTGATTTATCGGCGCGCGGGCAATGCATATCTTACCGAGCTAGCACTTTCAGTTAGAGCTTACCCAAGGCGCACGATACCACCCAGTTAAATAACCCCGTGTGTGGCAATTTAGGGGCTTTGTGCGAATTTGGCAACGGATTCTCTTCGTGATTCATCGTTCTACCTGTTCCGCTATCGTGGCAGAGCCTCTCTTTCCCTAGCTGTTGGTCAGCTCTACACTCTGCAACCCCGCTGCCCCCCAGCCGACGAAATCTCAAATTGGCGAATTGCAACAATGAAACTCCCCGCAATGCGACATGTCTTGCTTGGCATTCTGCTCGTGTCGCTTTCGGCATGTTCGTCGGCAGTGCGGAAGCCACAATTGCTCCACCCTGGCCCTGCCTGGTACCAGCGCGGACAGGCCCAGGAATTCGATCCTTATCCGCTCAACGATTTGGGGCCAGAAATCGTCGGCGGCAGGCCGAGAGAATTTCAGAAGCCGGAAGACGAAGTGACACGCTCGCGCCAACAACAGCCGTTGGGACCCGCCCAACCGGCACTGGTTCCCAGATACTAAAGCAACTATGCCAATAAGCTCTGGATCTTAGATACTTGGTCATTAGGACATTGGTCCATTAAAAGGCGGCCCCTGGGTTTTGCTCTCTGTGCAGGGTATGATGGGATGTTCTCCCCCTATCCTCCCCACCCGAGTATCCCATGGCGCGCCCCTTGAAGAAATCTGGACGACCTTCGTCCAACACCGCGCAGCCGGGTCGTACCACGAAGCGACGCCGTCCGGGCAAACGCACGCCGCGCACCAACGACCAACCGGGGGAGCGTTTGCAGAAAATTCTCGCCGCGGCCGGTTTGGCAAGTCGCCGCGAGGCCGAGGAACTGATTCTGGAAGGTCGCGTGGAAGTTGATGGTGTTGTCGTTACCGAGCTCGGAACCCGGGTCGAAGTCGACAACCAAACGATTCATGTCGACGGCGAAGCGCTGCCTCAGCCAAAACGAATCTACCTGGCGGTGAACAAACCTACTGGCGTCGTATGCACGGCACGCGATCCAGCAGGTCGTCCGCGTGTGATAGACATGTTACCTCCCGACACGGGCCGCGTGTTTACCGTGGGTCGACTCGACATGGAGAGCGAAGGCCTGATCCTGGCTACCAACGACGGCGAGTTGGCTAACAAACTGACGCATCCGAAGCATGGCGTAGAAAAAACTTACGAAGTCCAAGTGGCTGGGCGGCCCGATGTCGAAGTGATTGGTAAGCTTCGTAAAGGCATGTATCTGGCCGAAGGCTACGCCCATCCCGTAAAGGTCCGCATTAAAGGGCACCGCAAGAACTCTACGATTCTGGAAATGGTGCTCGACGAAGGTCGCAACCGCGAAATCCGCCGAATGCTGGCCCGAGTGGGCCACAAAGTACAGCGGCTCTCTCGCATTGCCGTCGGGCCCGTTCGATTGGGCGAGATGCCTCGGGGAGCCATTCGCAAGCTGACGCCGGAAGAGGTCCGCAAGCTACGCGACTATGCCAACTCTTCGCCAGCCGATTCTCCTTCCAAAGCCACAGGTAGGAGCCGGTCTGCGTCTGCCAAGCGTGGACGTGGAATTAGGAAATCGGGTAGTACTGCAGCCAAGGGCAGCCGCAAAACAGGCAAGAGGAGCCCGCGGTAGCGATGGCCAGTGTCGACAGGGAAAGCTCGACTGGAAACAATCCTCTGGCAGCGGCTTGCTATGCCGACTCCGCCGAGCAGTTCAGCGTGGAAGTCGTTGAAAGCGTCCCATTAGCCCGCGACACGTACCGACTGCGGTTCGAATGCGAATCGCTCGCCCAAGCCGTTGTGCCCGGGCAGTTTCTCATGCTCCGCGTCGCCGGGCGCGAAGAGCCCATCCTCGGTCGTGCCTTTGCTTTGTACGACACGGTGCCCGATAGTGCAGGCCAACCCTCTGCCGTAGATATCGTCTATCTGGTGGTGGGCAAGATGACGAGTCTGATGGCCGAGTGCCGCCCTGGCGACACGCTCGACGTGTGGGGACCTTTGGGCAATGGATTCTCTGCGGAACCCGTCGATCATCTCATCATGGTCGCCGGTGGCATTGGGCAAACGCCGATGCTCGCCTTGGGACAAGAGTTTGCCGGAAAGAAGGACTATGGCCGCAAGGTTCAAACTGCCCAGCAGGTGACACTCTGCTACGGCGTGCGCAACAAAGATCTGTTGGCCGGTGCCGAAGATTTCCGCCGTGGTGGCATCGACCTCCGCATCAGCAGCGACGACGGCAGCGTAGGGCATCACGGTCTGGTGACAGAATTGCTTGAGCAAGCGCTCGATGATTCCAAGGGAACGAACGTCCGCGTGGCCTGCTGTGGCCCGGAACCAATGATGGAGGCAGTCGCCAAAATCACCATCAACCGCCAGGTGCCGTGCGAGGTCTCGCTAGAAACCCCCATGGCCTGCGGCATCGGCATCTGCTTTAGCTGCGTGGTGAAAGTCCAACAACCCGACGGCGAGTGGGACTACAAACGCACCTGCGTCGAAGGACCCGTGTTCGACGCGGGGAAGATTGTTTGGTAGGTGGAAACTCGCTTGAATGCAAAAGCGTAGCCCAGGTGCCGTACCTGATGCTCAGGCTAACTGAAGTGGCTAACGCCCTAGCCGGACCGCCACGCGGTCCGCTGAAATCCGGAGGCAAGTGTGCCTCCGGCTAGGCAATGAAATCGAGCGATGAATTCGAGAAAGTACCCGCGAGAGGTTTACTTCGCGGCCTTGAGATTCTTGATCGCCTTGGAGAGTCGGCTCTTAGTGCGGGCTGCCGTGTTGGCATGCATTACGTTCTTGGCCGCAGCTTTGTCTAGCTTCTTAGTGGCAGCCTGATAGGCCGAGGTGCTCGCTTCGACATCGCCGGCCTCGATCGAACTACGGACCTTGCGGATCGCAGTACGGACGTCCGAGCGAATCGAACGGTTGTGGAGGCGCTTGGATTGACTTTGGCGAAGGCGTTTTTTGGCACTGGCTGAATTGGGCATCTTGAACTAATCGGTGGGGTGGTGTTTCAGGATCGAGAAGGCGGCCGCCGAGGGAGCCCCCTGTTCAAGGGAACGACGTCGCCAGAATCACCCACTATTACGCAATTCGGCGAGTTTGTCCAGCCGGTCGGCCACATCTCGGTACCCGTAATCCAGCCCGGCCAGCTCGGTCAAATGCCGCTCCGCCCGGTCCATTTCCCGCAATCCCGTCGATAAAACCCCTGCCCGATAGAGGGCCAGACGGTAGACGTCCGATTCGTTGCTGTCGCAGGCGTCGATAGCCTGCTCGTAATTGGAGAGGGCCAGCTTGTATTGCTCGATTTTCTGGAAGCACTCGCCCAAATCCAAGAGCACCTGGGCCCGACGCTTCGAATCGCCACTGGCACCCTGCAGGGTGGTGATCGCCTCCTTCACCTTGCCGGCGCGTTTGAAGCGAAGCCCCAGTTCGTGTTTGAGCCGGGTATTGCTGGGATCGCGGTCCGATTTGGCGGCGTAGATCTCCAGCTCCACTTGATTGGCCTGTCTGCGAAATTGCAACAACTGAGCCGCGGATTCGTCGGTGGGATTTTGCTCGTGGCGTTGCTGGGCAATCTGCAGTTGTTCGTGGGCTTTGCGGATTTGGATCGACTCGATCCGTTCCAGAAATCGCAAGTCACCCGCCCCCGCGGCACTTCGGCCTCGCTCCAACAGTTGTTCCGCTTCGTCGGACCGCGCGCTGTGAATTAAAATGTCGGCCAAATGCAGACAGCTATCGGCATCACTAGGATCGGATTCCAACGCCGCCCGCAATCGCTCCTCGGGCGTGAGGCCATCGTCTTCTTCAGCATGCCGCGAGTAACTGGCTACTGACGATTTCGACCCGCCCTCGGCCGAATCGCCCTGGAGCAAACTCGGGTCGTAACCCCCTTCGTGAATCGTCTTCTCCACCGACAAACGAGAAATGGCCTGCAAAGCCTGTTCGTCATTGGGAATGGCCTGGGTCACGCGAGTCCAGCAAGCGATCGCCTGATCGAACTGCCCCATGCGCTCGAGCGTTTGCGCAGCCTGCCGATTGATTGCCACATCCTTCGCATCAGCACCCAATCCCCACCGCATCAAGTAGAGTTGGCATTCTAGAATGCCCAGTTCGTTGTAGGCCTTGGCGAGCTCGAGTAGCGTGGCCGGATCCCAGGGACTGAGGGCCAGTGCGTCGCAGCCTGCCTGGATCGCTACGGGCCAGTCGCCCTTGCCAGCAGCTTTGGTCAAAGTATTGCGGAGACTCTTCACCTTCATGCCGGCCAGCCGCGAGCCTTTTTTCTTCTCGCCAAACTTGCTTTCTAGGTTGCCCAGGAAGGCCTGCAAATAGATCAAATTGCTGGGATCTTCCACCACGCACTGCGTAAAGAGCTTATTCGCGTAATCGTGGTCTTTTTTGTCAACACAGCGCTGCGCGTGTTCAAAAAGCTTCTGCAGACGCTGCCTGGTTGCAGTTGTCGGCGGCGCCGTGATGGGAGCTTGAGCGGGAGACTGACCGGCAGCTTGCTGGCCTGATGGCTGATCAATTCCCATGCGCGTTGATTCCGAGTGTCGCAGTTCCGAGTGTCCCAGTGATTTATCCCGCCAGGTCGTTCCAATACCAGAACGAGTGCTACGCAGGTCCTCTGCTACTGTGTATTCTAGCATTGGCCCTCTATGGTACAACGAAAAGCAGTACCCCTTGCACGCGAGTCCTCGCAGGAGAGGTCGAAAGAACTAAAACGAATGGCAAATCCGAAGGGCAAAGTAACGATTGTAGGGGCCGGGCCGGGAGATCCGGGGCTGATTTCCCTGCGCGGGTTCGAAGCCCTGAAACAAGCAGAAGTTGTATTCTACGACTACCTGGTGAACCCCATCATTCTTCGCCAGGCAGGCCTACTCGCCAAAGCACCGCACGAAGTTTCGCTCGTCTGCTTGGGCAAACATGGCCAGGGGCGGCTGCTCACCCAGCCAGAGATCAATCGGCAATTGGTCGCAGCGGCACTCACCGGCAAGAGAGTTGTCCGACTTAAAGGAGGCGACCCGGCAATCTTCGGCCGCACGGCAGAAGAAATTATGGCGCTCGAGGAAGCGGAGATTTCCTACGAGGTGATTCCTGGCGTCACCGCGGCTCTGGCCGCGAGTAGTGCGGCAGGAATTCCGCTAACCGATCGTCGCTGGGCATCGGCGGTTGCCTTTGTCACCGGCCACGAATGCGATGGCAAACAGGACGGACTCGATATCGCCAGCTTGGCCCGCTTCCCCGGGACACTGGTTTTCTATATGGGGGTTACCTCCGCACCGACTTGGTCTCAAGAATTAATTGCTCATGGCCGCGCCGCCGACACACCCGTGGCCATCATCCGGCGTTGCGGATTGCCGGGGCAGGAAACCCTCCACACAAGTCTAGCGGAAGTGTCACAAGTATTGGCGCCGGGCAACATGCGACCTCCGGCGACGATCATCGTGGGCGAAGTTTCCGCACTGCAAGCTGACTTGAACTTCCATTGTGCGGGGCAGCTCTCCGGACGCACGGTGCTGGTCACTCGTCCCGAACGACAATCTGTCGAGATGGTCTCGGAACTGGGCCGTCTGGGTGCCACTGCAATGCTACAGCCCGCGATCGAGATCTCATCGCCCGAGGATTGGGCAGCGGTTGATCAACAGATTCAGAATGTCTCCAACTTTGATTGGTTGGTCTTCTCTAGCGCGAATGGCGTCACGTATTTCTTAGACCGTCTGTTGGAATCGGGAATCGACCTGCGGGCCTTGGGAGGCTGCAAGCTCGCCGCGATTGGCCCAGCAACTACGCGGGCTTTGGCAGAGTACCACCTTCATGCCGATCTCGAGCCTGAAGAGTATCGGGCCGAAGCGCTTGCCGAGGCCCTGACTCAAGCCGACCAGCCGGGCCGCTGCTTGCTCCTGCGGGCCAGTCGTGGCCGTGAGGTGCTTGCCGAGATGCTCACTTCGTCGGGCTGGGAAGTGGAACAAACCGTGGTGTACCAAAGCACCGATTGCCAGGTTGCCGATGCGGATGTGCTGAAGGCGCTCCGCGAAGGCAGCCTCGATTGGGTAACCGTCACTAGCTCGGCGATCGCACGATCGCTAGTGCATCTGTTTGGCGACGACCTGAAGCAATCTCGTCTGGCCGCCATCAGCCCGCTCACGGCGGGTGTTCTTCGCGAAGCGGGCCACGAGCCGACGGTTGTCGCCAGCGAGTACACCACCGCCGGCCTGATCGCCGCAATTCTCGAAGCGGAAAACGCTTAGCCCACGCCTCTGGCGTGGGATGGATGGACTGTGCGTGACGAATCCCACGCCAGAGGCGTGGGCTATTAAAGTTTTCCGATTGGGGAATCTTCTCCAGTTGTTGCGACTCTGCGGCAAAACGTCAGACGTTTGAAGTAATGGTCACTAACGTCCGATTGAACATATCTAGGCGAGATTACTGACCCACTTTGCGAGGTAACAACATGCCACCCAGTGATGGACCGAAAGTAAGAGCAACCATCTACTTGCCGGCCGACGTGCTCGACGAAGCCCGCGATGCCGCAGTTCACTTAGCTGGTTATCCTGCACGACTCACTTTGACGAAGCTTGCCGAGAATGCACTCCGGGCTGAATTAAGACGACTGAAGATGCTGTACAACAACGGACAAGATTTTCCCCACCGCGACGAGGATTTGCGCGGTGGTCGGCCCATCGCGGCCTAAATGGAGGTCGCCACTATGCGACTGGATAAGAGTATTTCGCGCGACGATCAGCCCAACCGGGCTACGGAGCAAGAAACGATGGAGCGAGAAGATCGCGGGCAGATGCGCTCGCGATTGCTGAGAATGATTCTCGAAAAAGAAGCCCAGAGAAAACCTCAGACCCCGCCCCACGTTTCTCCCTCCGACGAAAAAATATGATCCAAACGCGAAATCATTTTTCTTCCTACCTCAGAGCGGCTATCTTCCTTGTATTCTTCGCTTTGAATAGTTTGATCTTGGCCGCGCCCGCGTCAGCGCAGATCTCTGCGGCGCGGCGTGCCGAGCTGACGCAGATTTGGCAGCAAGAGTTTCCTGTTCGCCACGCAGTCACCGATCCCTTCCTTCGACCATCGCGGCGTTCAGAGCAAATGGCGCGCTCCGGCGTCCCTGACTCTGCGACGAAGCCTCCTGCAAGTTCTTATTCCAATCATTCTCACTTGCGGAGCGATCAGCCTCATCCGGCAGTCGCCAGGATTGTGGTGCCCGAAGAGGGAGCCACCTCCTATGGCAGCGGCACATTGATCGACGTCCGCGACGAGTTTGGACTCGTGATCACCAATTGGCATGTGGTCCGCGATGCCACGGGACCGATCGAAGTCCAATTTCCAGGGGGATTCAAAACCAAAGCCCGATCACTGAAGGTCGATGCCGATTGGGACTTGGCGGCGCTGGTGGTTTGGCGACCACCGATCGAGCCCGTCGAACTTTCGCCCTTAGCGCCCCAACCGGGCGATCAACTGACCATATGCGGATATGGATCAGGACTTTATCGTGCAGCCACCGGTCGTTGTACTCAGTACTACGCGCCGCGTGCCAATTTCCCCCAGCAGATGGTGGAACTGGATGTCGAAGCAAGACAGGGCGATTCGGGAGGCCCTATCTTCGATCGACGTGGACAATTGGCCGGTGTGCTGTTCGGGGCAGGGCAGGGCACGACCTTAGGAAGCTTTGGAGGTCGTGTCGAATCGTTCCTGGCAACTCTGGCGCCCGACATCGGACATCCTAAGTTAGGCGAGCCTAACTTAGGAGATTCTGATGAGGGTGTTCACCTGGCAAGCATGGAGTCAAACCCCTCCCAGCCCCAGTTGGACCGTCCAGGCGAACCGGAACCGCAAGTCGTTTGTCGAAACGGCGTTTGCTACCCTGTCGAGTCGGAGGGGGAAGAGCTGCAAGTGACAGACCCAAGACCGCCGGATGCGGGGTTCGCTCCCCCCGCTCCGCAGATCGCGGGGATGTGGCCTGCTGCTGAGGATGAGTCTGATTCGTTTGCCGCCGTAGACCCGGCGGCTGGCGAGTCGGCTAGAGGGTGGCACTCAGTGCCACGCGACAATTGGTTCGCTCAAATCAAGACTGCCCTGGCAGCGGTGGGATTGATGAGCGTTTGTATGTTTTTGCTAAAGGCGGTTTGCTAGTCGCCATAGATAGCGAGCCGCCATAGATAGCGAGCCGACTTGTCCCCAAGTCAGCTACCGAAATCAATCGCACCTGCCGTGGTCGGGGACGCCACGGCGCTCCGGCCACATGAAACTTCGAGCCGGCCACATGAAACTTCGAGAATGACACCCATGTTTGTACTTTTAATCGTCGCTCTCAGCTTGTTGGGAAAGTTTTGCGCGCAAGTCGCCCACGATCTCAGCCGGTACAAAGCGAGCCAGCTCCTGGTCTTCCGCCAGTGGGGTGATTTGCTTGATGAGGGAGCTAGATACATGCGAGAATTCATCGTCGGCCATCAGGAACACCGTCTCTATGCCCGGGTCCAGCTTCCGGTTGGCAAGGGTCATCGTGAATTCGGTTTCCATATCCGTGAGTGAGCGCACCCCGCGGATGATCACTTGCGCGTCGCACTCGCGTACAAAATGAACAGCTAGCCCAGTAAACAGTTTCACTTCGACATTCGAAAGATCCTTAGTCGTTCGGCGAATCAACTCCACGCGCTCGTCGGCTGTGAAGAGCGATTTTTTGTCGATATTGATACCCACACCGACAATAAGTTCATCCACCAGTCGGCTACTCCGCTCAATCACATTCAAGTGACCCAGAGTCAGCGGATCAAACGACCCCGTATAAACAGCTCGGCTAGACATAGAGGATGATTTCCATCTGGTTCAATTTTTCGCAATTTCGAGAGCGAGCCACGGCGCGTTCGCCCCCGGGCTAACCGACTTGGCGACCAGCCGGCTCGCTCAAGGTAATTTCTCCAAAGCCGCCGTTAGCCGATCCAGGTCTTCGCTGTCATTATAAGCATGGGCGCTGACACGCAACCGACCCGCTCGGCAATTGAGCGCCACACCATGCTCTAGGCAATGCTTGCGAATTTCGTTGGGATCGCGATCGGGCATTTCTATCGAGACGATCCCCGATCTCTCCATCTCTTCCCAAGGAGAGCAAACCTTCCCACCAAAATCCTGCAATCGCGCGGCCACTTGTTCCGTATTGTCAAGGATCGTGGCAGCGACGTTTTCTGTACCGAGATCCATTAGTGTTTTCAAACTCGCACCCAGGCCGATGAAACCCACCATGTTCAGCGTGCCCCCTTCGTAACGCTCGGCAGTTGGTTTGAGTTTTAACTCGATGTGATCGAAGTTGCCGGCGCTCACGACGCTATTCCAACCAACGTTTAGCGGACGAAGCTTCTCTAGACACGCCTCGCTGACATACGCCAAGCCAGCACCTTCGGGTCCGAGCATCCATTTGTGTCCGTCTGCTGCCAGACAATCGATGTTGGTTTGGGTGACGTCGAGCGGAAATACCCCTAAGCCCTGGATGGCATCGACAAAGAAGAGAGCTCCGCAGCGCTTTGCAATATCGCTGAACGCATCCAAGTCTCGACGGCAGCCGTTGGCGTAGCCAACCCAACTGACGGAGACCACGCGCGTCCGCTCGTCGCAGTGGGAAGCGAATTCATCAAGGTCCACACAGCCATTGTCTGTGGGTACCCGACGCGTTTCTACTCCCAGTCGCTCCAGGTGCATCCAGGGGTAGAGGTTACTCGGGAATTCATCGTCGAGCGTGACGACATTATCGCCCGACTGCCAGGGGAACCCCTCTGCGACGAAGTTGATGCCGCTGGTGGTGCTGGGGACTAAGGCGATTTCACTCGTTGAGGCACTAATGAGGTCGGCCGCAAGTTGACGCGTCGCTTTTACCTGCTTAGCCCAATCGAGCCAAACCGTATCCCCCTCTTCAGCGGCTTCGGAGACCCATTTCTGAATCGCGATTTGAGTTGGCTGTGGAATCGGAGCCACCGCGGCATGATCGAAATAAGCCCATTTCCGGGTCACGGGCATCTGCGCGCGTAGTTGCCTTCGTGTTTCTGAGATATTTGATGCCGCGACGCTCATAGTAGCTTTCGTTAAAACCTAGGGGGGTGACCCTTCATAATAGCGTTTCACAGAAACCAGGAGATAGGGGGATGAATCGCGATATTGGGATTAACAGGTCGACGATCGCTTGCGGTTTAGCGGCCATGCTCTTAATTATTTGTTCGGCAAGTTCTGGCAAAGCCGAAAACTTCGCCCAGCAGCGCGAGCAAATGGTGCGGGAGGAAATCGCAGGGGCAGGCGTCAACGACCCCCGCGTTCTGGCTGCGGTTCGAGCAACGCCGCGTCACAAATTTGTGCCCGGCGGCTTCCGTCATCTGGCCTATCAAGACGTTGCCTTGCCGATTGGTGACCAACAGACGATCTCGCCACCCTACATCGTCGCTTACATGACTGAGCAGCTTGATCCGCAACCGGACGATCGCGTGCTGGAGATCGGCACCGGCAGCGGTTATCAAGCGGCGATCTTGAGCCCTTTGGTCAACGAGGTGTACACCATCGAAATCGTCGAGAGCCTGGGAAAGCGCGCCGAGCGAAAATTGAAATCGCTGGGCTACGACAATGTTCAGGTTCGCGTCGGCGATGGCTTTGCCGGTTGGCCCGAGGCGGCACCGTTCGACAAGATTATCGTCACCTGCTCCCCCGAGAGTATTCCGCCGGCGCTAGTTGAACAACTCAAAGAAGGCGGGCAGTTGATCATCCCAGTGGGCGAGCGTTACCAACAGAATCTTTATCGGGTCACAAAACGCAATGGCAAGCTCACGCGAGAGGTGCTTCAGGCCACGCTATTCGTGCCGATGACGGGTGCGGCCGAAGACGCTCGCCAGGTGATTCCCGATCCGACGAAACCAGCAATCGTCAACGGCAGCTTCGAGCAAGTTTTAAATGAGAACGAGAACGACGCACTCCTTCCCGTTGGTTGGCATTATCTACGCGATGCAAAGGTCTCGCAGAACGATGCCCCCCACGGCAAACGCTACCTGACGTTCAAATCCAACGAGCCGGGACGCGCTAGCCGTGCCCTGCAAGGCTTGGCGATTGATGGCCGTGAGGTGCGCGAAATCGAAATCTCCTCCACCGCACGAGGGCGCAACCTCAAGCCAGGACTGTTCACTGGTGATCGGCCTTGCTTACAAATCGCGTTTTTCGACGGCCGCCGCGCGGTGATCGAAAACCGCCGTCTCGGCAAATGGGAAGGATCGTTTTCCTGGACCAAAACGCGAGAAGTACTCCGCGTTCCTCCAGCCACTCGCGAGGCCATAGTCCGGCTTGGGCTCCAAGGCGGGACGGGACGACTGGATATTGATGCGGTGCGGTTGGAACCAATTCAGTCTGGACATTGAACCAGGGGGCAGAGTGGCCTAGAGGCCCTAGCTAGCTCTGGATGCGGTCAGGTTTTCTCAGCCCTATTTTTCACTTGCAAACCCCCTAGTCGCCAAATCAGGACAAAATTGCGCAGCTTACTTGAATTACGGGCCCGGGCTGCTATCGTAATGCTCAGTAGGGAGACTCGTACCACTCTAGACATAGTGTTTTTTCAGGAGAGACAGATGAAAGTCGCAAGAACTTGCAGGCAGTTGGCGTTGGCTATTGTGCCAGGATTAGTAGTGGCATTGGTTGGTACCGACGCTATGGCTTGGTCTTACGGAAGTTGGGGGTCCTCGGGGAGCTATGGCAGCTACGGCAGTTCCGGTTCCAGCGCGAGCTATGGCAGCCACGGCAGCCATGGACGAATGGGGCTGTTCGCCAGAATTCGTGCTCGACGTGCCGCCCGGCATTCGCACGGTTCTTATGGCAGCCACGGTTCCAGCGCGAGCTATGGCAGCTATGGTAGTCACGGTTCGGTGAGCTATGGATCTGCCGGCAGCCATGGTGGCTACGGATCGCATGGTAGTTACGCTTCGACGTATTATTCTTCGTCGCATTCCCATTACGCATCCAGCAGTTCAAACACCACATCCTACGCATCTGCTAGCAGCAGTTCCGCCGACAGCACAGCGACGATCAAAGTCCAAGTGCCCGAGGGTGCGACCGTTGTTGTAAACGATACTCCAACCAAGAGCACTGGCTCGGAGCGCAGCTATGTATCGCGTGGTTTGAAGTCTGGCATGACTTATACCTATAAGTTCGAGGTCACCTACAAGCCAGCAGGCCAAGATGCTGTGACTGAAGAGAAGGTTGTGCAGCTCAGCGCAGGCGACGTGATTCCGCTGTCGTTTGGCGAAACCCAAGAAGCAACCGCCATCGCCGAGGAAACCGAGCCTGTCGAAACCAAGCTGACAGTCGACGTCCCGGCAAAGGCCAAAGTTTACTTGCTGGGTAGCCAGACCAAGCAAACTGGCGCGCAGCGGACCTATACCACCACTCAGCTCAAAGCGGGTGAGTCTTGGGACGGGTACCAAATACGTGTCGAGCTCGAGCGAGACGGCAAGACCTTGGTTCGTGAGCAAGATCTCAAGATCATAGGCGGCAAGAACTACGAGCTAGCGTTTAGCTTCGACACAGCGGCCCCAACCCAAATTGCCCAATTGGACAGATAAAGCCCCATTGGAAGATTAGGTTTGCGGTCGATTTTCATATCCCCCCGTATCGGTGTTGACCGGTGCGGGGGTTTTTCTTTTGCTATAGGCTCGCAACTCGCCCTGAACCCCTATTCTTGCCTCGTCGCCAAGCTACTCCCATGTCAAAAAAGAGGCAAGACAACCCAACTTCGCCACCGGAAAAGCAGCCGGCTGCCAAACCGAAAGCTAAGCCGAAACGCGTTAATCCCAGCATGCCTTGGCACGTAGCATGGCGGCTGCTGGTGAGTCTGTTGGTTGTTTTGCATCTGGTCGCCATTGTCTCTGCTCCTTGGAATTTATCAGTCGGCCCGGCGTTGCCGCCCGGTTACGTCCCTCCGCCAGGCCAGCCACAGATTCCCGCCAACGACAGCGCCATTTGGCAGCGACCCCTCGTGACCGAAGAACTGCACAAGTTCTTTCGGCACTATTTAAACCTGGCTTATCTGAATCACGGTTACGAATTCTTTGCTCCCGATCCAGCGGGGACTCACATCATTCGCTACCGTGTGTCGACTCCCGCGGGCGAGCAAATCGAAGGTGAATTCCCCAACCTCGAGCAACAGTGGCCGCGGCTGTTTTACCACCGACATATGATGCTCGCCGAGCAAACGGAAATGATGGGACGCGAGTCGGGCCAAAACTATGCCGACCACCTGGCCACGGTTCACGGGGGACCCAGCCGCATGGAATGGCTGATCCATTTCTTGCTCGATCCTCAACGGGTCCAAGAAGAGACGCCGCTCAACACACCCTCCACCTATCAAGTGATTGCGACGCTTCAGGGCAGGCCTCGGCCCGAGAGTTCGCCCGCGCAAGCGGAGTCTGCCGTCGCCATCCCAGGAGGCCAGCAATGAAGGCGGTCTTCGGTGATGTGCGAGACTACATAGTCGATGCTTGGGACGCTTGGAATCGTTTCTGGTTCAAGCCCAGCGATCCGGCGACGTTGTCACTGATTCGTCTGCTAGCCGGGGGTATGCTGTTTTATACGCATCTAGTGTGGTCGCTAGATTTGGAAGCCTTTCTGGGCCCTCAGGGTTGGTTGCCGGTCGAGTATCTCCGCGAGCAAGTGCACCAAAACGAATGGTCGGTGTGGAGTCTGTTCTTTTGGATCGAATCGACTTGGCTACTGTGGACTGTTCACATTATTGCGTTGCTTGTTTTTTTCTGTCTGATGATCGGTCTATTCAGTCGGCCCATGTCGGTGTTGGCATTCTTGTTTGCAGTGAGCTACGCTCATCGGGTCAGCCCAGGCGCGTTTTTCGGGCTCGATAAGATCAACTGTCTTCTCGCGATGTACCTGATGCTCGGCCCGTGTGGGGCGCGGTACTCGGTCGATCGCATTCGTCGGTTGCGGCGCGGCGATACGGGGCCCGCGCTACCCAGCACCTGGGCGACCGTGGCGATTCGGTTGATTCAATTACATTTGTGTATCATTTACCTTTTCTCGGGCATGGCAAAACTCAGCGGCGAGAATTGGCAAGCGGGCACGGCGGTCTGGTGGGCGGTTGCCAACTACGAGTACCAATCGCTCGACATGACCTGGCTTGGCAACTGGCCTGTGCTAGTGGCCCTGGCCACGCATGCCACGGTTTTCTGGGAATTGTTCTATTGTTTCCTGATTTGGAATCGATACAGCCGACCGCTGGTGCTGTGGATGGCCGTATTTGTCCACGGCGGTATCGCGCTATTTATGGGGATGATCACCTTTGGCTTAGTCATGATCATTGCCAATCTGTCTTTCATCTCACCCAACACCGTGCGTCGGTGGATCGATCCCTTGGCGGGTTGGTTTGCGGTGAAGCTTACCGGGGCCAAGTAGCAGAAGCCGAAACTGCGCTAAAGAGTGATAGTCGTTTCGCCTGTGAGTGAATCTGGTCAAAACGCTACCATCTAGGGCCTTCGCTTGAGGATTCTTTTCTGGCTTGTTTGTCGGAATCGCCCTCAGCTACTAAATTAGAGTTAGCTGCCTGCTAACTCGGAACAGTGGCGCTTACCAAAATCGCCTGCCAATGTCGCGCTCTGTGCGCTGAATCTACCAGAGGGTTCTCATGCTTCGATCAAGTTTATGTCAGACAAGTCCATTTCGGATCAGGCGTTGTCGATCAGTCTCGTTGGCACTAAGTATGCTGACGATCTTACTAATGTCATTTGGTCCGCAACGAACCAATGGCCAGACAGTCCTTTTCTCCGACGATCTCAGCACCGGCACTGGCTGGCAATACTCCCACTTCGGGGGAACCGACAAACCAGACGGCACCGATATCAGTTCGGCCGACTTTGGTTTCGATTACTCGGCTTACGGAATTCCCGAGGCGCCCAACAGCGATCCCAACGATGCGAGCACGCTGGGACTGCGGCTCGCGGCAAATCTGCCCGGAGGTTGGGCGGGCGACCAGGTGGCAGCTGTGTACGAAGACGCCAGTTTCGACGACCAGTACACGGTGGAGGTTGATGTTTGGATGAACTACGACGCCTCCGGCACAACCGAGCATGTTGGGGTGTCGGCTGGATTTGATCTCGACGACGCGCAGTTTACTTTTACGCCTGCGCAGAACGGAGCCGGTGTCACATTTAGCGGCGATGGCAGCGCGGGTTGCAGTTCTTCCGACGATGGAATTTGCGACTACATCCTGCTCAAGGATGGGGCCAGGCTTGACCTCGATAGCGGGCAGTATGCAGAGAGTGACTTCGGCACAGGAAACAGGCCCGGCTACAACCACTCCGATAGCAACGGCAACATCGATCTGGCGGCGCTTTTTCCCGCAATCGATATCTCTGCGGCCACAGGTGGTCTGAATAGTTCTGGTACCAATCAAGCTGGAGCCTTGGGTTTTCAATGGGTGACGGTCATGATCGAAGTCGATGCCAACGCCACAGGCAATGGCACCAATGGAAATCTTGGTACTGCCGAAGTTTTTCTCAAGAGTCATGCCGCGGGAAGTTCCTTCTTGCTGGGAACGATCGACAACAGCGTCACCGACGATCCCTTCGATGGAATCAACAGCGAGGAGCGGCCTGTTGGCTTGGAGGGTGGGATTGGTCTGTTCATCGTCGATTACTTTTCTAGTCAGGGAACCGACCCCAATTTGGCATTCGCCCTATTCGATAATGTTCGCGTGACGGATGGACCATTCAGTGGTTCCTCCAGTAACGCCGCCCAGGTGCCGGAGCCCGCTGGATTGCTGCTTCTGGTAGCGGGTGGATTAGCAGCGACGTTCGCCAGACGATCGGCCCGTAGGCAGGTATTTCCGCTTCGCAATGTGGTGGTCAGCGTACTCGCTCTAACGCTCGCCGCGGGAGTCATCCAACCTTCCTATGCCGTGCTGAACCTCACTGGCAACTTCGAACATGGTTCGCTCCAGAGCTGGAGTGGCGATGTGAACAACATAGACCTGGTTGGTCGCGACAATTACTACGGCAGCAATCGCTGGCGATGGATGTATTTCGAGGGCACCGGCTTGCAAGGGGCTCAGCCACAGTTTTCTATTGATCAGCCCTTTGCCGGCGGCAATGGCGCACTGACCAATCACAAGATGGTCTACTCGTACGATAACGAAAACTGGGAGTTCTTCGATAACGCCAATCGCAGCGGTAATCTCTACACCTTTTCGAACAACTCGGCTTTCACGGACGACGTAGTCTACGTGGCCTATGCCCAGCCCTACTCGTACGGACGCTCGTCTGCCCATACCGCCCAGGTGCTCGCCTCGCCCTGGGCCGAGCCGACCCTCTCGGGCGACGCCAACGGTGTGATCGGCGAGACACCCCTTAACTCCGACGACCTCGGCCGACTCGTCCCCAAGCGTGACGTCTACGCCTACCGGATTACAAACCCGGCGACCGACTCGGCCTCGCCCAAACGCAAGATTGTGATCACCACCGGCATGCATGCCGGCGAAGTGCTCGGCACGCACACCTTCGAGGCCATGGTCAATTGGCTAATTTCCGACGACGCCCGGGCGGCACGCCTTCGAGAAGACGTCGAGATCTTCGCTTACCCCACAATGAACGCGGCTGGTCGCTTTGCCGGCAACAACCGGGGCACCGTGGAAAACCCCACGGTCGAGCCCAACGGGCAGTGGAACCCCACCTTCTGGGTTGACGACCAGGTCATCAAGGTCAATGGCGAAGCGATGATTGCTGATACGCAAGCGACCCCTGGCTCGGTGGTCGACGCATTCATCGATTTCCACTCGACCATTCCCGCAAGCGTCGGCGATGACTTTGGGTTCATCGAATACGAACAAGGCGACAACCTCGCGGACTTTTGGGTGGAACTGAAGAATCTCCAGCCACACATTTTGGATACAGATTCCACGGGTTCCAATTGGACCTCGGCAAACTTTGCCGAGGCGTTTCTCAATGCGGAGGTCGATATCACCTTCGAAGCCGAGTTCGGCAACAATCGTCCCCTGTCGCACTATGAAGAAATGGGCGCAAGCTTCGGCATCGCGTTCTACAACGCCTGGATTCAAGTAGCCAGTCCCGCCGCGGCCGACTTCGACGAAGACGGCGACGTCGACAACGCCGACCTGGCTGCCTGGGAAAACAACTACGGCCTCAGCGGCTCCGCCGAACACTACCACGGCGACGCCAACGGCGACCTGCAAGTGGACGGCACCGATTTCCTCATCTGGCAGGAACAATTCGGCCAGGGCGTGCCACTCGTAGCCGCGGTTACCTCCGTGCCGGAACCCGGCACCGCGTTCTTGGCCAGCTTTGCAGCAGTGAGCCTGCTCGGTTATCGCCGGAGATCGAGACTCGCATAGAGTTTTCATTCGCGATCGATTTTCTGACAGTACCGCAAAGCGGTTACATTCCTCAGCCCAGGGTCGCGGAGCGCACCCTGGGTAACAGTGGCTTGGAGATCTTATATCCTGAAAGGATTAAACCTCCGTGGTTCTTTGTGAAACCCCTTTGGGGTATCAACGGTTCTAGTGCCTTCAGTCCTAGGGTAGCTCGCTGCGCTCGGAACCCTAGGCTGTGGAATGTAACGCCTTCGGCGTATTATTGAGGGCGCGTACGAGTCAGTGAATCATGCATTTCCGACTGTTAGAGTTCACGCACTACTCCAGAATCAGCGCATCAAACCCACCCAGAAAAGTGTCTTCGTCCATTGCGGCTTGGGCGAATTGCTCGCGGGCCTCGGCTTCGATGGCTTCGACATCGATGGTCATTTTCAAATTCACACCAAAGATGACCATGCTTTCTTGTACCGACTTCTTTGTTTCTTGCGCCAGGCTAATCAGATCGTCTACGTCCAGTTGGAGACGACTCTGCAAGATATAACGAAGTGGTTGCATGTAGGTGCTCGCCGGGTTCCACAACACATCGGTCAAGAGCGTTGCCACAACCAGATGATGATTCAGTTCGGAACTGATTGGCAAGTAGACGTGGTGATTGGAAACCGCTTCGATGGTCTCCTCGGGCAGGCCCCACCGGGTCAGCAATCGACCGCCCACGGCCATGTGGTCGAAGCCAAAGGCTTCACGCTCCAATTGCACTTGTCGCGATGTGTGGTCAGGCTCCTCCGCGATTGTTGCGTACTTGTTGGTATGAAGTTGAGCAAGCGCCAGAATACCGAGATCGGCTAGGAGCCCGGTGGTGAAGGCGGAATCGGGATCAACCTCTCGCTCGCTGGTGAGTAATGCCGAGCGACGTGCTGCCGCCGCCATGGTGAGCGAACGTCGCCAATAGTCCATGTGCAGTCGCGCCGGGGCACCACTGACCATCGACTTCACCAAGCCAAAGCTAAGCACCGCCAGCCGAACGCTGCGTCGACCGAGATAATTCAATGCATGTGACAAACTCGTAATCGGTTGCACCGCGCCGTAGTACGAAGAGTTCACCAGCCGCAAAATCGACGCTGTCAGCGCCGGATCGTTCTCCAGGCACTCCGCCACGTCAATCATCTCGTAGTCATCCTGACGCATGATTTCCATCACACGCAGGGCAATTTGTGGAGAACTATGCAGCTTGTTGAGCTTCGAGAGCTCACGATCGATCTGCAACGAAATGAGATCCTGAGTCGCGGTGGCCAAAGAATTGTCCCCGAAAGCGAAGAGTGAGTAAGAAGAGAAGACCGGAGTCGGCTGTAGAAAGTATAGCTCACGCCGAGTGCCGATCGTTTCGGTTGTAACGGTCGTTGCGCGTTGGCTTGGCGAACATGACCTGAGGCACACGCACTTTACCCAGTTCGCTCTCTTCAGAAGTGGCAGACAGCAGATCGCCGCGGATCGCAGCTTCGTTCGGTGGTTCCCGCCAGCGACGCAATTGCGACGCTGCGTCTAGCTGTTTAAAAAAAATCCAGTGTGCAAATCGTTCCGTACAGGGGGCAGAAATAAAAAAGTCAGCTAGATTCGTTGTCCGCGCTTGCCGATGCCGAAGAAAGTGGCGAAGGCAAGCAATACGAAAGACGACGGCTCTGGAACGGCCGCGGCTATCAGGATTGATCCTGTCGGGATTCCAGTACCTATGAAAGCGCTAGGAGTCGGATCTTCGAGGTCAAAATGCAAGTATTGGAGAGAGCCACCGGTATTTTATTCAAGGAGCTGCATGCATCTCGAACAATCAGGATCTGTGTTGTCAGATGCAACGAAACCTGCGTCTAATCCAAGCACACCGGAATTGAATGTTATTTGCGTAGGTGAGAGAACAAATCCAAGTTTAAGAGCAGCTCCCGGCGATGTAGCGGAAGAAAACGTGTAAGGAACCGGGCCAGTCACCTCGACATTCCATGCTGTGATGGTAGTGGCTGCCATATCCGTCCTGATGGTACCGCCTGCAATTTCGTATCCGCCGACCAAGGCGCGAGGTTCCACGTTAAACACGATATCGGCGTTGGCTGATTGGGCCGAAACGGAGCAAACCAAGAGAATTGTCATCAAAGACGTTTTCATTAGCTCGTCCCTTCTAGAGAGTAGGCACACGCCTTGAGATAAACTTGGAATGAACGGTTCTGTTCCCAAAACTCCGCGAGTGAGTGAATATGATTGCCCGTTATCGGACGAAGCGGATGCACCCACATGTGCGGTTAACCCAGATTGTAGGTCTGGTTTTAAGGCGAATCAAGTATTTTGGGAACCTATTCATATATAGTCGGCTGGAAGCTTCGTGCGTGGGGTGGCATCGTCATCACGCCAGAATAAAATCCAGGCCAACTGCGCTTAGCTTCATCCGCCAGATCAATCTCGCGTTGGGCCGTCGATCCTCAGCCGGTAGCTCGAAGTCGATTTGCAACTACGTTAATTTCTAAAGGTGATCTCTAGAATCATCGCGCGTCGAAAGTCAAGCCTCTGTTCTTGAGCCACTCGGAATCCGATTGCTTCACATTTCTACACAAGATGTTGTGCAGGAAGAAAACCCTCGATACAAATTTGAGAAATCCAGAAAACTCAAATTGTGTGCGTTATTTTTTGTCACACAAGATCTAGTTGCCACCCTCGGCTAGGGATGTGAGTTTACCCTGCAAAACATGGCGCCGATGTAAAAAAACGAAGAATGGGCCTGTTTTGGGCAGGGCTAACTTTGCACTTGCTTTAGTCTATCAGAGGGCCAGGCAGATTCTCAGTCCCTAGTTTCGGTCGCTCTAGTGCGATCGCTATTCGGAACGATACTCACACAATTCTAAGATGTTGTTTTCCGGATCTCGGAAGTAGACGAGCCGTTTGCGTACGTCGCCCGCATACTGCACCTGGGTTGTGGGAACTGAGCTCACTTCGCTTTGAAACTCGGTTCCGGCGTTTCGAAGCCGCTCGAATATGGCGTCGATGTCGTCCACTCGAAATGCCAGATGACGAATCCCTGGCAAGTGGGCGGTGTTTTCCTGCGCGAGATTGGGGCTTTCAGGGCAGTGGTAATAGATCAGTTCGATGCGTGGTCCCGCTTCCAAATCGAGGTACACCACGTCTGCTTGAACGTCCTCCAGCCCCACAACGTCATCGATCCACGCACCAGAAATCGTGACTTCCTTGGTGACCTTCAGCCCCAAGACTTCCACGTAGAACGCAGTCATCTGCGCCAAGTCGCGGACTACCAGATTCACGTGATCGATTGTGTGAAGCATGGGCAAGGGATCTATGCAGGACGACGCAAGCCGTTAGACGACTTTGGTCTTTCCTGGGACAGGCACGGGGTAGAAACCGTCGTCGCCGGCTAGCACGGGGGGATCGGCGGCGAAGTCGTACTTGGCGGGTGACAGATCGATTTCGGAATTCATCGCTTCGTCCCACTTCACCACTTTGCCGCCGTAGGTTGCCATGCGACCCATGATGCACGTGAGCGTACTCTTCGCCCCATATTCCATTTCGTTGTAAGGCTGGCCCGTGCGGATGGCAGCGAACAGGTCATCATGCTCTTGCTGATATGGGTCGACCGGGGGGCCTTCGTATTTCCAATTTCCGTTGGGCGATGTGATCTTGTTGCCACGTAAGTCGGCGTTCCCCTTCGTGCCGTTGGCGAATTCGCCCACCTGGCTCCAACAACCTCTCTGGTGCCGGCATTGGCTGAGCATGGTACTGCCGTCCGGATAGGTGTACTCCACCATGTGATGATCAAAGATCTGGCCGAACTGTTTGCCGGTCCGCACCTCGCGCCCACCCATGCCCTTAGCTTCGGCGGGATAGGCACCTTTAATCCAGTTGCTGACATCGATATTGTGGATATGCTGTTCGACAATGTGGTCACCACACAGCCAATTGAAGTAGTACCAATTGTTGACCTGGTACTCCATTTCGGTGGGTTCGTGCCCGTAGGTATTTTTGAAGTCGGCCTTGGTCCTCACCCAAACTCCGCCACCATTCCAATACACCCGAGTAAGCAAGACATCGCCAATCGCCCCGTCTTGAATCCGCTTGATCGTCTCTAAATAGGGCTTCTCGTGACGCCGTTGCAAGCCGACGCCTACAGCTAGCCCTTTTTCCTTGGCCAGCTCACCCGCGGCGAGCAGGCGACGCACTCCCGGGGCGTCCACGGCAAGTGGTTTCTCAGTGAAAACATGTTTGCCGGCTTGGATGGCAGCTTCTACATGCAGAGGCCGAAAGCCGGGTGGCGTGGCATGCACCACCACATCGACCCCACTATCGATCGCTTGCTGATAGGCATCGAGGCCGGCAAACTCACGCTCGGGAGAAACCTGGATGGCCTCTTCCAGCTTGTGATCCGACTGGCCCATTCCTTCGCGATCCAACGAGCGGCGGATTTTTTTCTGTGATTCTTCGATTCGTTTGGAAAAGGCATCTGCCATCGCCCACAAGGTGACTTTGCCTGGGGTCCGCAGTGCCTGGGTCGCCGCCAGACTGCCCCGGCCCCCGCAACCGATGAGAGCAATCTTGATCTCGTCGCTGCCAGACACAAAAGCATTAGCCGGGATGTCCATCGCTAGAGAAATCGCGGCACCGCTTGCCGCTAGTGCCGAAGTCTTGCCCAGAAACTGACGGCGAGATTGAGAATCAGCAGTGCCATTCAGAGGGCGGTCGTTTTCTGTGCTCATCGTAGTCTCATGTGATTAAAGTGTCGTATCCCGATTAAGAGTCTATCTGGCGATTCTCTGCTAATCAATTAGCCCGGCTGCTTCCAGTTCTGAGATAGCCGCTGGAAGCCGTTTGTCAGCACCCCTGATCGTTCCGCGACCTTCGTCCAACCGGTCGGCGATATCCTGCTCGATCCATTCAATATCCGCATCCCAAACCTTCTTGCAGGTGGCCTCGTCCATGGGATCTAGTGGCCGCACGATGCGCAGTCCCACGCCCGTGGAGGGATCTTCCGTAAACCACCAGGGGCTCTTGGGGATGTTGGGATCCGACAGATTCCAGTTCGGATCGTCCGATTGATGGCGTGCTGCGGAGCGACAGGGTGCCGAGCCATCGAACCAACAGCCACCGCGAATGACACGCGGAAATAGCTTCTCGGGCCATGCGACCGCCGAACTGGATGTGACGCCGTTTTGGTCCAGCTTGGCGTAATGCTCCTTGCGGTACTCATCCAATACCCATTCGGCTGCGTTTCCATGCATGTCGAACAGTCCCCAGGCATTGGGCTTCTTTTTTCCGACGGGGTGGGTTTCGTCGTCGGAGTTTTCCTCGTACCAGGCATAGTGTGACAATTCACTGACATCGTTACCGAAACAAAAGGCAGCATTCGAACCTGCCCGCGCGGCAAATTCCCACTCAGCTTCGGTGGGTAGACGATACTGTTCGCCCGTAATCCCACTCAGCCACTTCGTGTATTGCTTAGCGGCGAACTGCGTCATCGTGACGGCAGGTTGTTCGGGATCTTCTCCTGGGTAGTAGGTAAAGCTTGGATCGTAGAGCGGCGTGGGCGATGTTACCCCATCGACCTCGACCGATTCTGATTCGAGGTACTTGCGGGTTGCTGCCAGGTCCCGCAGTTTTTTCGAATCCCCCCTCAGGCTCCCCAGCCTTTTGAAGGCATCGTAAGTATCCATATACGCCCGATACTCAGCCCAGGTCACCTCGCACTTGCCTATCCAGAATGCCGAAACGTCGACTTTCACCTGTGGGCCTTCATCGCTTTCTCGATGCGGCTCGTCGGGTGGGCTTCCCAACAGGAACGTCCCGGCAGGGACCGGCACCATTTCGAACGTTACGTCCGTGCCAGGGATTGTTTGCTCGTAGGGAATCATGAACCCCTGCTTGGTTTCGACGCTTCGCCCATCCTGCGGTGGTTTCGATTGCATGCCAGGCGTATTCTTGCCCGACGCGGGAGCAATCAAGCAAAGCACACCTGCTAGGGTCCACAACAATCGACGATAGAACTTCATTTTTGGCAGGCCTCTTTCAACTGTCGGAGAATGCTAGCCTGGCTGGGTAATGCGGTATCGAGCAGGGCTTTTAAGGGCAGGGCGACGTCGTCCATTCTGAATATGCTACCGCTGTAGTGAATGCCATCCACGCCCGTGCCGATTGACACTTGCGCCGAGCCAAAAAACTCCTCTGGAGAGCCAATCGAAACCACTGGCAGCTGGGCGAGTCGCTTTTTCGCTTTCTCGCCTAGAGATTCCATAGCATCGCCGCCAATCGAAATTACAGCGTCGACTTCGCCGCGTGAGAGCAACCGATCAGCAGAAAATTCTTCCGCATTATAGCGAGGAAAACCCTGAGCAAAGTTTACTGCCAGCGGATAGCCAGTTTGCCAGGTGAGCACCTCATCGGGATTGGGTCCACCCATAGCAGCGGCAATGCAGCGCGTGTGTGAGTTTAGCTCCGCCACCAATTGGAAGAGCGCCTCGGTTGCTGCACTGGCGATTTCGCCTGATAGGAAGTTGGCTCCGAATAGGAGCGCCGCGTAGCGGGATTTCTTCAGATCGGCTGCCAGCTTTGAAACGATTTCATCGTTGCCTGCATGTGCTGCAATAGGCTTGTCTCGAAGTGCAGCACGCAAGCGGCCAATCAAATCTAGGTCATTTGGCTGATTTAGTTCTAGGTATTGGTCTGCCAGGTCTGCAGTCGTTGTACGCTGATCATCGATGACTATTACTTGGCGATCATGACGGCCCTGGGGCACAAAGGTCCCGGAACTGTCGACAAAGCGTTCCACAAAGCGAGGGTGTGTAATTGCCGGATCAGAGCGCCAGAAGAGGACTAGATCAGCCCGGTTTTTGATCTCCCCCAACGTGGCGGTACTCAGTCCCACTTGCTGAAGAGCAGCCGTGCCTGCCCGGTGCAGTGTTGAACACCCGGGGTCGAACGTTCCACCGATATGCTCAGCAAGTTCAATCGCAGCTCGTTGCGATTCGGTGCTACCAGTCGAGGGTCCCAGGACGAGTGGAGCCTGGCACTTGGAGAGCAGCCCACCAGCCGCGGCTATCGCATCTGATAACGAGGCCTCTTTGCCATCCAGCAGAGCCTCGCACGAATTGTCGCCTCTTTGCCGAACCAGCCAATCTTTAGCAATCGAACAGCCATTTTCGACGCGAATAATTTGGTTGTCCTGGACCTCAGCGATCAAGTCGTCGCAAACGCAGCCACATTGCGAGCAAGTCAGATCCTCCACAATTTGTGACATCGATTACTCGCTGAGGGATTGGATTCAAGCTTGAGCGTTCTATTACTTCTGAGCCGAACACTATTCTATCTGCTCAACTGCCTGCCAACCACGACCCGAATTCCGCTATTCGAGAGACGTAATGTGGCTGGCTACTTTGCGATAGCCGGCACAAATATCTCGCCTTTTCCCAACTCATTGAGATCGCCACTGTACTGCAGCATATTCCCCAATAGTTGGCCGCCATTGAAAGAGAATCCGAGGGCGGAGAGCTTCCGCTGAATGAGCTGCAAGACCGTTGGGGCACAATGGCAGTCGTAGGCAAACGCGGAGGGTAGATTGGCGGGGTCGTGCCCCAAGAGTATCAGTGTTCCGCGTTTCATGCCCCAGCCTGGATAGTTGCCGCAGGCTCCTGCAGCCAGCAATGTGCCAGCGTGCATTCTACGTCCTGGCATGGTTCCCACATCGCCCGCAATCGCGATTGTGCCTCGTCGCATCCGCAGGCCCGTTTCATTGCCACAATTGCCTTCGATGAAAATTGTCCCCCCGTTCATGCCCTTTAGTGAACCAGGGTAAGCTCCGCCGACGCGGTTTCCCGCGTTCCCGAGCACATGGATCAACCCGCCACGCATTTCTACGCCCAGCCAGTCGCCAGCATCACCGCGAATGGTTAGTTCTCCACCGGTCATCCGGCTACCCGCGTGAATTCCCACCTGACTATGAGCGACGATCTCTCCCCGGCTCATGCGCGCTCCCAAGCACTGCAGGTTGGATAGATCGCCGTGCAATTCCAAACGAAAATCGCTTGGGTCACCAGACATATCAAACAACTTTTCCAGCGAAACGGACTGGTTTCCAACTGCGATTGCGATCTGCTTAATCTCGGCTGGGGATAGCGGGGCGAGCAACTCCGGGAGCAGATCACTAGCATCGATGGGCAGCCTGGTTGGGGCTGTTTGTTCGGCTTTGCGGGTGAGTGTGAGAGTCATATCGAGTATCTTGGGGGAATGTCTTCGCCATCAATTCCAGCGCAACAGTCAGCCTAACATCTGAAACGACCCAATGAAACGCGGTGGCATCATACTTTGTGGCGGAAAGTCGGCACGAATGGGCGTCGACAAGGCCCTGTTGCCCTTTGGCTCCGAGACAATGTTAGAGCGAATGGTTCGGCTAGTGGGGGAGGAAGTGGGCGAAGAAAATCTGGTTGTGGTTGCCTCCGCACAGCAGTCCCTGCCACCATTGCCCGCCGGCGTCTCGATTGCCTTCGATGAGCATGAAGCTAGCGGGCCCTTGGAAGGGGTGCGCTGTGGGCTTGAGGCTAGGGAGGATCTTCAAGTTGCGTATATTACAGGCTGCGACACGCCATTGCTCGTGCCGAAATGGATGGACTCTCTGTTTTCATTACTCGAAGGTCACGATGTGGTGGTGCCTAGGCAAAAGGAATTCTCTTTCCCTCTGTCGGCCGTTTATCATCGCCGAGTTGTTCCGATAATCGAATTGCAACTCGCGGCGGAAGAATTCGCACTCAACCAGTTGTTTGAGCACTGCAACACTCTTGAGGTCGAAGTGGAGCAGCTTCGCGGAGTCGATCCCGAATTACTCAGCCTGCTGAATGTCAATCGCCCCGACGACTATCAGCGAGCACTGGAGCTAGCGGGATTCGAAACTGAGCGAGGCTAGTGCTTGCTGGTAGCTCTGCAACCAGGATCGTAGCTACCCGGACCGCCACGCGGTCCGTCGACTCCGGAGGCAGGTGTGCCTCCAGCTATTCGCCGCCTTCAGCGAATAGCCGGAAACGTTCTACTAGCACGGGATTGTGGCTCTCATACTCGCCTGGGCGTACATCGCTCGGATAGATCCGATTATTCAGCCTGCTTAGATCTGCGATCCTGCCTTTCTGTTGTGCAATTTTTCGATTTGCGGCTAAAATGGAAGGCGGAACAGAGAGGCTTATCATGAACCAAAAAATTCTGGCAGGGCTCAGCCTGCTTGCAGTTGCTGTCGTTTTTTTCGGCGGCAAGACTTCGGTGTCTGCATTTATCATCAACCCGGGTGAGCAATACTGGCTCTCCACGGCCTCCGGTAATCGCAGTGCTAATGGCGATCCGGTGACGCTCACCTGGAGCATCGTCCCTGACGGTACGTCGATCATCGACAACAACGACTTCGGGAATCTCGGTGGCAGTGATCTGATTGCCTCTTTCGATACAGAGTTTGGCGGCGACCCGAACGGCAATCCCAATAACGATCTGCAAGTTCGGCCTTGGTTTCAGTACATCGAACAGTCATTTCAACGCTGGGGAGATCTGAGTGGCGCGAATTACATTTATGAGCCCAACGACGATGGGGCGAATGCAGGAAGTAGTTCGCCCGATGGTCTACTTGGCGTGCGAGGCGATCTGCGGATCGCCGGTGCGAGCATCGACGGGAATAGCAGCACGCTAGCCTTCAACTATTTCCCTGATCATGGTGACATGGTCCTTGATACCGATGATACGAATGGATTGTTTGGGAACTCTGCCAATAATTTTCGTGGACTACGCAATGTGATCATGCACGAGCATGGCCATGGATTCGGCGTGTTGCACGTGGAGTCTTCAACGGACGATTTGCTCATGGAGCCGTTTATCAATAACTCGTTTGATGGACCCCAACTCGACGATGTCCGCGCTATTCAGTTCTACTTTGGCGACGCAAACGAAAAGTCCAACGGCGGACAAGGCAATGGCACTGCTGGAAACGCAACATCCCTTGGATTGATTGCTGGTGGCAATTCAGCGAGTGTGGGCAGCGATGCGGATGTGCCGACGTTGGCCATTGGCCCGAACGATGTCGATTTTGTGAGCCTCGCCAATCTTGCGGATACCGATTTCTACTCCTTCGATGTCGATCACGCCGCAACGATAACTGCCACGCTAACGCCCCTTGGCGGCCAGTTCACGCAAGGATCGGTGGGTTCGACCCCAACGGCTTTCGATGCCTCGGCACGCAGCAATTTGGTTCTGGCCATTTTCGATACCAACGGGACTTCGCCGCTGGCCACAGTGAACGCCACCGGCCAGGGCGGTATCGAGACCATTGCCGACTTGCAACTTCCCGGGGCAGGGCAGTACTTTGCACGAGTTACGGGGCTGGACGATACGATTCAGCTTTACGAATTGGAACTTGCCGTCGATGCTTTGATCTTTGCCGAGGCCGATTTTGATACCGATGGCGACGTCGATGGCGTGGACCTGGGCATCTGGGAATCGGCCTACGGCAATTCCGCACTTGGTGATGCCAACGGTGACAATGTCACCAATGGTTTCGACTATCTCGTCTGGCAATCGCAATATACGGGGTCTTTGACCTCTATTACTTCAGTGCCAGAACCGCCGGCCACCGTGATGCTTGTCGTGGGACTGCTGGGACTTGCAGCTAAGCGAAAAAGAGAATCGGTTTAGAGTTTCCAGTCGGGCGCTTGTGCTCGCACCAACTCGGTAAGCCGTAGAATCGTGGCAACATCAAGTTGCTCGGTACGAGCCTCAGGGCTCAACTGCATTTCTCTGAGGATCGCATCGACTTCTTCTTTTGAGAGATGGCGTTTCATCGCACTAACAACATTGGCTCGGAGGAATTTACGCCGGTGGATGAATATGGCTTTCACAAATTGGTGGAAGTATCGCAGGTCTGGAATCGCCTGGCGGCGTGCGGTGTCGACAACGATCCGAATAATGGCGGAGTCTACTTTGGGGGCGGGCCAAAACACTTTGGGTGGCATGATCCGCACGATCTCGGCATCAGCCTGGCTTTGAATCCAAACGCTCAATGCGCTATAGTCCTTCGACCAGGGATCGGCCACGATGCGGTCCGCAAGTTCTTTTTGAATCGTGGCAACCATTGTGTGCGGCACGTGTTCGCAGGACAGCAGGTTGGAGATAATCGGCGTCGCAACGTTATAGGGCAAGTTGGCGACTAATTTAAATCTTCGGTCCGGCCCTGCTGCCAAGTGTTCGCCGACAGCCGCCAGCACCTCCGGTGCAAAGTTGTTCTTATTGCGTAGGGCATCTTGCCGAAGCATGGTCACATTGTCGAAGTCAAAGAGCAATTCGCTGGCTAGTTCAAACAGGTGCCCATCGATTTCGACAGTCACCATGGCCGCTGCCTGCTTGGCCATTAAAGCGGTCAAGGCCCCAGTGCCCGTGCCGACTTCAAGTACGACATCTCCTTTGGTCAACTCGGCCGCATTGACGATAATCTGTTGTAGGTTGAGATCGATCAGAAAATTCTGTCCATGGCGAGTTGCGGGGGTGATCCCCATTTCGCGAAAGCGAGCCATCAAGAATGATTTAGTCTGACGATTCACTTAGACGATTCCTTCCACTCAAGCTGACGCTCGACGTACTTGGCTAGGACGTCGGTTTCCAGGTTGACCTGGTCGCCCACTTGCCGAGAACCCAATGTAGTAACCTGCAGCGTGTGTGGAATGAGCGCGACACTAAATCGATCTCTCTCGACATCCACGAGGGTCAGGCTCACGCCATCAACGGCCACAGAGCCTTTGCTTGCCATTTGCCGGCTGAGGGCATTCGGAACTTTGATCCAGAACGTCGACCACTCGTCTTCATCTTCACGCGCATCAACCGTCCCCACGGCGTCGATATGCCCCGTGACTAGGTGCCCGCCCAGCTCATCGCCCACTTTGAGCGATGTCTCCAAATTCAAAGGATCCCCTGCCTGCAAATTGCCTAGTGTTGTGCGGTCAAGCGTTTCGGGGCCGGCTTCAAAGGCAACTGTTTCCTCGCCCAAACTGACCACCGTCAGGCAGCAGCCGTTCACAGAGATACTGTCTCCCACTGCAGCGCGATGGGCGGCGAGCGAATCGGTGATCGTGAGGCGAACCCCGGGGCCTTCTGGCTCGATAGCAGCTACGGTCGCCAAACTTTGCACTAAACCGGTAAACATAAACTAGCTCGCTTCCTCACTGGAAGTTCGTCCTGTAGGCCGTTGAGTTACCATCACATAGCAATAACGAAGCAGTGGCGAGGCGGCATAGATCATGCAAACAATTGGGACCGAATACCAACGAACAGTCCATAAACCCATTAGCAGGAAGACGATCCCAACGACATGGGCAAAACTTCGCTTACGCTTGAGGAGTTGAGTTACCAAATGGGGGTAGGGAATGCGGGAGACCATCAGCACGGCCAAACCTACCGCGATTGGTGGCATGAGCCTTTGTAGCCAGTAGTCGTAGCCATCGTAGAGATCGAAGTTGAGTTCGTTCCGTAGGGTGTAGGAAAACATTCCCATGCTTGCAATGGTCGCAGCCGCGGCGGGGGAGGGCAGTCCCACAAACGACGCGTGGTCGTCTTGCTCGTCCGTTTCGACGTTAAAGCGGGCCAATCGCAGTGCCGCACAGCAAACGTACAGTCCAGCAATTGCCCAGACCGCCTCGCGGTGTAGACTCGTGAACTGAGGGCACATTTTTACAAGTAAAAACGCCGGAGCAACTCCGAACGAGACCAAATCGCAGAGGCTGTCTAGTTGCCCACCAAAATCACTGGTAGTGCGAGTCATGCGGGCAACTTGACCATCGAATGTATCGAACAGCATTGCGAGAAAAATCAGCGCTCCGCAGAGCATCAGATTGTGCGTCGGATCGAGACTGCCAATAATTTCTCGAAAACTATCTAACTTCGGAGCAGGTCCTGTTTCTCCCATATCGGGTGTCGCGATACGGGCAGCAACCACTATCGCGAAGAAACCGCTTACCAGATTTCCCAAGGTAAAGAGAGTTGGCAGTACAGAAACAGCAGGGATTTGACGCATAAAAAACTTTGGCGATCTTCGGCCAGGCGCTCATGGATGGCGATACTTGGCCAAAATGGTACTTCCTGCCTGGACCTTGTCTCCAACAGAAACATTCACGTTCACTTGGTCGCGAGGCAAAATTAGTTCGGTTCGCGAACCAAGCTTGATCATACCAAATTTCTCGCCCCTCTTCACAGAGCTCCCTGGAATGAGCTTGCACACAATCCGGCGGGCAATCAGACCAGAAATTGCACGAACAGCCAAACGGCGTTCAGGCTGGTCGCTATCTTCCATGCCGATCCACATGAATTCGTTGCGAATCGCGCTCTCAGGGTCGCGGGCATCCAGAAATTCACCCGGCTTGTAGTGCATGGCGACAACCTTTGCCGAGCGGGGGGCTCGATTGACGTGCACATTGAAGATGGACAAAAAGATGCTGATTTGTAGCGCCGGCCCATCCAGAAAATCATAATGCTCAAGTTCGTCGACGCCCGTGATTGTGCCATCGGCCGGAGAAACGATCGCACTCGGTTCTTGGGGAATCGCTCGCTGGGGATCTCGGAAGAAGTAGAGGATCAGGCCCAACAGCACCGCGGGGACAAGGGCCAACCAACTCCACGGTTGTCCTAGCCAAAGGAATAGGACGATCAAGGCGACTAAAGGCCAGCCCATGAGCTGCGCCTCGGCCAGTCCCCAGCGCGTAAGCGGTAGATGATCGCGCCAAGTAAAGGGGTCGTCCTTAGCCAACCAATATGCCGTGCACTGATTCGAGCAGTATTTCAGATCGCGGGGATCGAGGATTTCGTGCGGCGCACCCTGCGTGTCGCCTTGCCTCGCCTCGGCCATCCGTGCGACGTAGCCCTTGCGGAACGTTTTGAGATACCAGCGTCGCCAGCGTCCCCAAGCCAACTCGATGCTATAACAAACTCCGCCACCGGGCTGCACGCTAGAGATATTCTCGGGCAATGGCGGTGCGTCGGGAGTTTGGTCTGCGAGGGATTGTTCTGACATGGCTGAGAATATCGAGGATTAGTGAAGAACGGGGCAGGTATCGAACCACTGACGGCCTTGAGCGTGCATCCATTCAGTTCCTTCGGCTGGTCCCCAAAATCCTTTGTCGTAGTAGAGCAACTCAGGTTCGTTCTTTGTTTCCCATGCCTGCAGAATGGGGTCGCAGATTCGCCAGGCCGATTCCACTTCGTCAGCGCGGGCAAACAAGCTCGCATCGCCTTCCAATGCGTCCAAGAGCAATCGCTCGTATGCTTCGGGCATGACGCCACGAAACTCGCTTTGGTAGTTGAAATCTAAGTCGGTTTGACGCATGTTCATGCCCGCATCAGGGACTTTCGTTTGAAAGTGGATCTGGATCCCTTCGGCAGGCTGGACTTGAATCACCAGCCGATTGGCCTCTCCCAGATCGCGGGGGCTATCGGCAAACAGCTTATGAGGGGGGGCGTGAAACTGGATGACAATCTGCGTAGTCCGGCAAGACATAGCCTTGCCACTACGCAAGTAGAAGGGCACGCCCTGCCAGCGCCAGTTGTTGATCGATAGTTTGAGCGCCGCAAAAGTGGCCGTCTCGCTTCCTGAACTCACACCGTCTGCGTCTAGATAGCCGCGATATTGTCCCCGCAAGGTATCGCTGGCAACCTGATCGGCATGCGGAGTCTCGATGGCATCCAGTACTTTCACCTTCTCATTGCGGATCGAATCGGCGGCGTAGCGAACGGGTGCCTCCATGGCAGTGACCATCAGCAATTGCAGGAGATGATTCTGAATCATGTCCCGCACCACTCCAGCGGAGTCGTAATACCCCGCGCGACTGCCGACGTCTACCTCCTCAGCCACAGTTATTTGAACGTGATCGATGTAATTGCGATTCCAGATCGGCTCGAAAATTGTGTTGCCGAAACGAAGCACGAGAAGATTCTGGACGGTTTCTTTCCCCAAGTAGTGATCGATGCGATAGACCTGGTGTTCCTGGAACACCTGATGAACATCATGGTTGAGCTGTTGAGCGGTAGAAAGATCTGTGCCGAATGGTTTTTCGATGACCACCCGCCGCGAGGCATCTTGTTCACATGCTAATCCCGACGCGCCAAGCTGCTCTATTGCTGGCTGGTAAAAGCGGGGTGCCATGGACAGGTAGTAGACGCGATCGCAAGATTCTCCCCCTTCAATTTCAGCAAGAAACTTAGAGAGCGACTGGAAGTCCTCTGCTTTGCTAATATCACCCGCATGGTAGTAAATGTTGGGTGCAAACGCTTGCCACTGTTCGCGGTCGAATTGCCCCGCAGAGAATTCCTCTGTCGAACCGGCGAGCTCTTCGCGCCACTGCTCGTGGCTGAACTCGGTCCTGGAGAAACCTACGATCCGCAGATCATCTTTCAGCCGACCTTTGCGGAACAGTTGATAAAGGGCGGGTACCAGCTTCCGCTGGGTCAGATCGCCCGAGGCACCGAAGATGACAAGCGTATCGGCCAAGAGTGGAGTTCCCTAAAACAAGGCAGGCGTAAAGGCTGGCAGCATCGAAAAAACAGGGTAGCGTTCGACTATTCGGGCTTCCGGCGCAAATCAAGCCACTCAGCATGGAAGCTGCCCTCTTTATCGAGTCGCTCGAAGGTGTGGGCACCAAAGTAATCGCGTTGGGCTTGGAGTAGATTCGCGGGCAAGCGCTCGCGTCGGTAGCCATCGTAGTAGGCCAGCGCTGCGGAGAACGCAGGCGTGGGAATTCCCAGTTTGGCCGCGGTCGCCACTACATGCCGCCAGCTATCCTGGGCCTCGGCCACCGCTTTCTGAAAGTATGGCGCGAGCAGCAAGTTTTCCAGCTTCGGATCGGCATCGAAGGCCTCCTTAATACGATCGAGGAAGACCGCACGGATGATACAGCCACCACGCCAAAGCAACGCACAGTCGCCAAAGTTCAGCGGCCAATCGTGCTCGATTGCTGCCGCTTGTAGCTGCACAAATCCCTGCGCATAACTGCAAATCTTCGAAGCATAAAGCGCTTGCCGAATTTGATCGATGAACTGCTTTCGATCGCCATCGTAGGTACTTGGCGGACCTGCGAGAACCTTGCTCGCGCGAACACGTGCATCTTTGGCAGCCGATAGAGCGCGGGCATACACGGCTTCGGTCACTAGAGTGCTAGGCACGCCCAAATCGAGAGCCAATTGGCTCATCCATTTGCCAGTCCCCTTGGCCCCAGCTTTGTCCATAATCTTGTCGACTAGGTAACCTCCCGCCTCTTCGTCTTTCACACTGAAGATGTCGCGGGTGATTTCGATCAAGTAGCTATCGAGCTCGCCCTGATTCCACTCGTTAAACACCGTATAGAGTTCATCGTTGTCGAGGCCCAGAGCTTCTTTCATCAGAAAGTAGGCCTCGCAAATCAATTGCATGTCGCCATATTCGATGCCGTTGTGGACCATCTTCACGTAATGGCCGGCACCGCGGGGGCCGACCCATTCGCAGCACGGGATGTCGTTGTTGGGACCAACCTTGGCGGCGATGGATTGAAAGATCGGCTTCAGGGGTTCCCAGCTATCGGGGCTGCCACCAGGCATCATACTGGGCCCCAACAGGGCACCTTCCTCGCCCCCAGAAACGCCAGTGCCACAATACAAGAGGCCTTTGGCCTCGACCTCTTTCGTGCGGCGTTCCGTGTCTGCGTAAAAAGTGTTGCCGCCGTCGATAAGTATGTCGCCGGGTGAAAGCAGGGGTGCGAGAGTTTCGATCAATGCGTCAACGGCAGGTCCCGCTTTTACCATCATCATCACTTTACGAGGTGGCTTCAGGGCCGCGACTAGTTCATCTAACGTATGGCAGCCCACAAAGTTCTTGCCGCTGGCGCGACCCGACATAAACTCGTCGACCTTCGACGTGGTTCGGTTGTTGACTGCAACGCGATATCCACGACTCTCTACATTTAGAGCCAGGTTCTCGCCCATTACGGCTAGCCCGATCAATCCAAAATCGCAGTCGCCACTCATGAAAGAATTGTCCTTCGATAATCGTGTCACGTGAGTCATTGCTATCGCTGATAAAATTCGCCAGGAGCAAGCCCCTCATTCTATCGACGCAGGGCCTCAGTCACAATCGGCTAGCACCCGAAGCAAAGACAGGGGGCCACATAGACTCAAAGAAACTCAAGGAGAAATACAAAATCTCCATGCATGTGACATACGAGGTTCGAGCGAAGAGCGGAGCGAAAAGCAAGGCGAGCGAAGAATTCGACGGCTAATTATTCGTCGTGGGATTCCGATATCCGGGCAGCTCAAGCACAAGCTGCTCAATTTCGGCAAGCCGCTCTTTGAACGCTTCCCCTTTGATGTCTCCGAACTGCTTTTGGAATTCCTCTTGCTGGATTCCCTCCGCCAGGCCATCGATCGAAGGCATGTAGTCGGACACGGTAAAATTTTCACTCAGCGTGCCCAAAGAAACTTGCCCCGACGAGACTTGTTTGGCAAATTCGACTCCTGCACGATCCGCCGCCAAATCGGCAAAGCTAAACCCACTGCCGCCGTTCGAGTCGGACAATTCCTTGGCAATGCCCAAGTTGTAAGCGGCGTCGGCTCCAAACGTTGCCGTGAGATAGGCAGACAAGAAGAAGTGCAGTGCCAGATCATGGCGGTCGTGAATTGTTGGCTTCCCTAAGACCTCCAGTCGACGCTTGCGTATGTGCTCAGCTTCGACTTCCTTCACCAGCGGGGCCGTCACCGGCAGCTTTTGCAGGGCCCCCGGGCGATCCATGAATATGCCTAAAGCGATGAGATACACTCGGCCCGAGTCCTCTGGATCGAATTGCAGGGCAGATAACGCTGCTCGGCGGACGTAGAACTGTGTTAAGTCGTCGCCTTCGTACCAACGCACTGCTTCCCCCTCGGCAACTTTGGGTCGTCGAGCCTCGACCGCGGACACTACTGAATTGAGAACTCTCGATGCATTCCTCGAGAGCGTGCGATCTTGGGTTTTCACTTTCTTGTGCACGTTCGCAGGTAAACTGGAAACCCCCAGCATTTGCAAGAATTGTCCGGCAGCCGGATCCTTTGGGAGCGCCCGGGCAAGCACTGTATAAATCTCTTGCATTCGGAGCTTGGTAGGCCGCGAGACTTGGGGCAGGCTTTTTATATTTCGATTCCGAATTTCATCGGCCACCATCGCCATCAGCAGCGTGTTCACCGGATCGTACTGCACACGCGATCCCGCTTGGCGTTGGACACTGCTGGTGAGCAAAGGCCGCATGATGCTCTGTGGTTCGGGGCTGTGCGACGCACCGAGATAGTGGCCCAGTTCGTGGAGCAATAGTTCTAGGCGTTCTCGGTCCAGTGTTTTTGGCGATCTTTCTTTGAGCATGATGTAGGGATAGAGCACGCCCCGCGATCCCCCCACATGATGACGGCTGGAGTTGACTTTGTACTGGCTACTAAATCCGATCGCCAACTGAGCGGGAGCGGGGACCACTTCGCGCTCGAACTCCCGCATCGAGCGTTGGAAGTCGTGCTGTCGATCGTCGGAGTCCCACGTTTCAACCGCGACGACCTGCAATTTGATTCCACAATGGCGAGATAGCAAAGCCGATGCCTCGGAGATCCGATTGCGGAGCTTGCCCTCCCAAATCCGACGATGCGTTGGCTCGTCGTCATCTACGACAATCTTGACGGTGATCGTGGTTCTGTCTTCTTGGTTGCCGAGGCGAACTGGGGCTAGTGGGCTGGCCTGCGGTTTGTTTTTTCCAAAACCGATTTGCTCCATCCGTAAAGTATCGGTGCCCTGGGGACCTCGCGTGAAAAAGTACGCGCTTTTGGGCTGAACCTCGACGCTCTTGCCCACCGCGTTCTTTTCGTAGCTAACGCGTAGTTGGCTGCGATAGAACACGGCCCGTGATTCGCCGATGTCAAGTTCCAGGGGCGCAGCCGAGTTGCCCTCGGTCAAAACGGTGACGACCAGTTTCTGACGAGTCCGATTCGAAAACACAGTAACCTCGGCACTGCCCGGCTGCGAATCAACTAGCAGCATGACAATCCCAAACAAACTCAACAGTAATAGGTGAAAAACTCGAATCAAACTAACTGTCTTTCTCGTTCAGGTTTTGGGAGACCACGAATTGTGCGAATCGGTACGAATTTAGAAGAGTTGCTTTTATAAATTTTACTCGAAGAAACCTTCTTCAGAAAACAAGACTACCAGTATTCGAACTATCCGTGGTCAGCTGGCGTAAATCTGCCTGGAGAAGCACCTACAGCAAACCACGCAGCTCTTCCATCGCGCACACATTGCGTTCGTTGCCGGCGGCGGCAAACGATGCTTGCAGGTTGTTTAGCATACGACTCAGCCAATCACGGGCAGAAGCACGGACGAACACATCGGTTCCCGGCCTCAGCGGCCTGCCAGTTGCCTCGACAACACGTAGCATCATCTCTTCTCGATCGAGAACAACCCCGCCAAAAAAAGGGTCGACATACATAGTTTCGACGCCAGCAGGCCCGGAAAGTTCCACCTCTGCCAGGAAGTGCCCCGGGGCGTTGACCCCATGAACAGTAAGTCCCAGCGGTTCGGCAACTCGTTTGTAAACGAGCACCAGCGAAATAGGGATACCGCGTCGAGACTGCAAGACCTCCGAGAGGTAACTGTTGGCCGGGTTGTAATAGTCCTCTCGGTTGCCACCCAGGTCGAGCACGTCGAATAACACATCGTGCAGATGAGCCAATAGCGCTTGTTGCGAGCCCGACTTGGCACGGCTGCGCACCGCCTGGACAAGATTCTCAATTGCCGTCTCGGTTTCGCTCAATTGCACTTCGGGTCGCTCGTGCAGCGAAATGGCAAACGCAGCACGAAACAATCCGACGGCACCCTCGATGTGTGGCAATTGGTTCGAGAACATCTCAAACGCATCAGGCCGACAATAGGCAGGGCTTTGGATCATAAATGGGGAGGATGTTGCGTGGTGCGACGGGCGAACTGAATTCTAAATTTAGAATAGTCGAGCTTCGTCTAGGAAACAACCAACGCCAGTTCATCCCACTCTGCGAAAACATTGTCCGAATTCTCGTCTTCCACTTCATCGGATTCGAGGATCAATGAAATTTCTTCATCAAGTGGCGAAGCGGATGTCAAGTTTGCTGCGAGAGCCTCATCGGTTGCGCTCAAGGAGACCGAGGTAGACGGATTCGAATCTGCTGCTGGCTCCGTAGTTTCAGCTTCGGCAGCCATCGGCAGAGCCAACAACACATCGTTACCAATGCTCGGCAGCAAGGCCCCGCTGACTGCGCTGGTAACGGGTTGAGGCGGCGGAGTGCTGATCGCTGCTGATAGTGCCGCAACGCCCGAGATTGTCCCGTAATCAGTTTCCCAGAATGCGAGGTCCGCAGAATCGACGTCGAGGTCGCTATCGGCATCACCATCCACCTTCAGCGCCGCGGGCGCCGCGGTACCAAAGCCAATTTGCCAGGCCAGGAAGTCGAGCCCGTCGACGGTGCCGCTAAAATCGAAGTCAGCCGACTGGGGTAGCAGTCCGGGTGAGCCCACATCGGTAGTTGAAAAAGTTGGGCCAGAAGGATTGATGGCCGCATCGACACCCACTTGCGATCGGGCCCAATTCGTGCCGACGTTGTTGTCGGTTGTCAGGTCGGAAAGATAGATACTAGGTCCATCCGGGGAATCGGAGGGCCAGCCATTGGCATCGTCGTAGTTGACCAGGTCGACCGGCGAACCCTCGTTATCAATCAACTCCAAGATTTCGTCAGTCGGACTTGGGCTGTTGGCAAGCCCCGCCCAACTAATTCCCACCACAAGTGCATTGGTGGGAACCGACCATTCACTACGAAAAACAGATTCGGTGATGTCGATGTCGAAGAAGACCGCTGTTTGACCGGGTGCGAGCAGCGTTCCGCTGGGGAAGGAACCCCAACTTCCTCCATCTTCGTCGTCGAAAAACCATCCCGCCAAATCAGCCGTAGAACCGCCGATATTCGCGACCTCTATCCACTCGGGCGAATCGCCGGTCTCAGCAGTATCAGGGTTGTACATGATCTCGCTGATCACAAGCTCAGCAGGGATAATCACTTCATTGTCCACAACATTCGCCACGATGTTGCCAATCACAATGCTGTTGTAGTTGCTGTCGATGCTCGAAGCAGTATGAGTGATGATCGAAGTGTGATCTCCCTCGGCATCCATGTCATCGACCGCGGTCACGTTGACCGTTTGCGGGACAATCCCATTGGCTGAGGTGAATGTGAGAACAATCGCCACTCCCGCACCCGCCCCGAGATCGGTTTGATCGTCAGGGTCCACGGTGATCATGACGTCGTTTGTAGGGAACGTGTCGAGCGCGATTTGATAGCTATCCGTCTGACCGTCCTCGGAGACATCCACACGCGATGCACTTTGGAAGATTGTTACTCCAGCGGGCGGTGGAGAATTCAGAGCATCTGGAGTCGGCGTCTGCGCGACATAAGTATCAGTTTCGCGTGCATTGCCAAGATCGGGCACCCGCGATAGCGATTCGATGTCGGAGTCGCCGTTCTCATTTTCGTTTACCTGTGGCTGCGAGGCTTCGAGCAGGACCAATAGCCCCGCGTCATCCGCATCGTCGGTGTCGTACACTATGGCATCGAGCAGGTTGGTGGTCGTCACCGGATCGTTCACCGAAAAGCTGCCGTCATACAGTGCCACCGCATCGGCCCCATTGCCCAGGCCACCATTGGGAAAGGTCACATCGGCGGAAGCCACCCCTGAATTCCCGGCAACAAAAAATCCATTGGCATCGGTCGAGAAGCCAGTGAGGCTGATCACTCGGGAGGCCTCGTCGTCGGAACCGTCGAAGAAGACCAGCGTTTTGCCATCGAGGGAACTGTTCCCAACGCCGCCGTCGTAGAGTTCGACAAACTCAAGCATATCGACACCGGCCGTGTCGGAATCGATCTCATTGATCAAAATCTTGGGATCGTCGTCGTCCACGATATCGGCAGTCACCGAGTCAATCGCCAGGGCATCGTAATCCAAATCGGAACTGGACGACGAGTGAGTGATGAACCCCGTGTGATCCATTTCGTTAGCGGCGTCGTTGGCTGCAGAGACAATCACCGTCTGGGGCGTCAGGGCATTGCCGGGCGTGAAGACTAGTTGTGTAGAGATGCCCGCCCCACCACCGGTATCGAGTTGCAAGTCGGGGCTAATGGTGACGGTGACATTCGCGCTCGGCACGGTATCGAGCACGACTGTATAGATGTCGAAGTCACCGCCTTCGATCACTTTCGTCGAGTCGCCCGTTTCTCGGATGCGGACGTTCGGCGTCGAGGTAATCACGTCGTAATCAGCGACAACGGGCAAATGGTCGCTCGCCGCCGCTAGTGCAGAGAGCACCGCCGGACTGGCACCGCTGCCCGTGGTAATCGATCCACCTAGCGTGTGCGTGCCATTGTTTCCAAACACATGATACGATCCGTCGATGTAATCGATCCCCACGCCGTCATAGAACTCACCAGAGGCAAAGTGGATATCGAAGCGATCGTCCATGTTGCCCATGGGGTCTTGCGTGTGCACGCTACGGAACGACGCATCCTCGCTCCACTCTCCAGGAGCATCGCCTACATCTTGCAGTTGCCCCGCCCCAGCGGCTAGCAAGTTCGTCCAGGCCCCTTCGGAGCTCCCCTCCATATTGAAGTCGCCCACCATCAGGATATTCGCCCCTTCACCCAGGGCGTCGGCATCGTTGCGAAGAATCTGGGCTTCCACCGCCCGCGCCGCAGCTCCGCCACTTGAAACCAAGTGGACTGTGTAAACGTAGAAATCGCTTTCGCCAGCCGTACCGGTTGGCCGAAACAACCCGCGGAGAATGTTGTGAACCCCTGGATCGATCTCTACCGTTTCCATCAACGATACGGTGGAAGTATCGTAGACAAAGCCAGTGTGGTCTCCGCCGCCATCGACCGTCGAGACGGCCGAAGCATAGTCAGTTCCAGGATAGAGAGTATCCAGAATACTCTCGATGCGGCCGATGGAATCATCTCCTGCACCTGGAACATCGGTTTCCTGGAGCGCTAAGATGTCGACGGGTCGGGTGTTCCCCTGAACGGTCTCGTTGCCGATGGCTGACAGGATCGTAGAAAAGTTTGCGTCGGAACTGCCGTCGTTGGGACCGTTTAGCGCATTCCAACTAACCAACCGCACCGCGCTCAAGAGATAGCGATCTTCCAGGCACTCGAAGCGCAAGCTGGTTTTCGTAATCTGCCTAGAGAAGTTCCGTGTCCAAGTTGATAGCCGCATCTCGTGCTCCGGAAACAATGCGAAGAGAAAGCGTATGAAAAGAGAGCATGGATGCAGGGCGACGGCTCAGACTCTCTGCGCACTGCCGAACATGCCATAGAAATTAAGATTTGAAAGCCTCTAATTGACTTCCATTCTAACCCAAGAGTACGTATCGAACCACAAATCTGTGGAATCTACTCAGGAACTCCACGGATTAGACGAAGCCCGAAAACTCCCGAATCTGAGTCAAAAAGCGGCACTATTCCAGGTTACTTGGGCCAACAATGGTGCAACAGACAGTGCGGCAGTCTGAATCCAGTTGAAAATTTGACGGGGGCATGGGAGAGATAGGAGTGGCTGGCCTCGAATAACCGTTTCTTGTTTGCTGGGGATGCAAGAAAACGGCTTTGGGGAGGGGAGTTTTCACGAAGCCAGCCACTGTAGTTGAGTGACGCCAATGCTAGACCATTGCAGCGCCGAACAATTCGTCCTGTTCGAATTTGGACGCCATCGAGCGAAGTTTACTTACAGCACGCTGTTCAAGTTGGCGAACCCGTTCCTTGGAAACTCCCAATTTGTCAGCAAGTGCCTGGAAGGTCGTTACTTTGCGATGCGATCCCAAAGCGTAACGACTTCGGATAATTAGTCGTTCGCGCCGATCGAGCTTTTGAACCATTTCGGAGGTCAAAGTGCTTAGATGGCTCCAAACATCGTCGGCCATAGAGGATTGTGAGCTCCCAGCTTCTGACTCAAATGGCCAGTCTTCGGCCACGAAGGTTACCTTCTCTTCTTCTTTGTTAGATAGGGAAATCAGTCGGTAGATACCACGAACGATTGATCGGTACGCATAGGTACTGAACCTAAACCCGCGGGAATAGTCAAATTTTTCCACAGCTTGCATCAAGGTAAATGTGCCTTCGCTGAGTAGATCGTCGAAAGAATGCTGACGAGTGACATACTTTTTAACGATCGACATCACCAACCGCATATTGGCCTTAATCAAATGCTCCTGAATCAATTGTGCCTGAGCCAGTAATCGATCGATCGCTCTGATAGTGGAGTGATCGACTTGGTCGGGGTCTAGCCGTGAACGGAGCACATTGGCTCGGAACTTCAGGTAATTCATTTCTTTAAAAAGGACCTGCTCCTGCTCGTGAGTTAACAAAGAGGTGTCGCACATTCTGCGTAGGTGAGCAGGCAATTCCGAGGGTGCCGAGGCGTTGTATCCATCCTCAACGATCGATTCATAGTCGAGGCTTTCAGTTGTCATTCCTGGCTTTTTAAATTCTTTGCTTGGAATGTAGCTGATTTCGTTGCTCAACAATTCTTCCGCTCGTTGACGGGCTGAGCAATCTGACTCGCCATGTCTTGAATAGTTCGGGGAATTCGAACTCTTCGGTGAGCTTTTCGTGATGGTAGCTTGCATGGGAACCTCGGTTAAAATTCGTTCAAATCGTTCTTGCCCCATTATTCCCGTATATCGGCCCGAGGCAAGACTAAATTCGTTCAAAACATTCAGAATTTTGCAGATTGTTCCAAGTCCAAATAGGATAGTGATTTAGGTTTGAGCACTTCTCTAAAAGCAGAATGCCACTAGAGTCTTAAGTAACTGATCGAACGTCTATCGAATCTTTAAAACAATCAAAACGTTCAATGTGGAATTGGTATGAAGAGCATTTACACGCCCAAGCAAGTTTCCCGAGCCATCGACGTAAGCGAATCCTCCATCAAGCGATGGTGCGACAAAGGGGTTATCTCGACTCAGTACACCGCCGGGGGACATCGTCGCATCGCGATGGCATCGTTGGTCGATTTCCTGCGCGAAAGCAAGCACGAACTGATTGCCCCCGAAGCTTTAGGTCTGCCACCGACGAGCGGTCAGACAGAACGAGTTGTTCATCGCGCGCGAGAACAGTTTGGTGAGGCTCTGTTGGCAGGCGATCAGGCAGTTTGTTGGCAGATTGCTCTGGATCTATATTTGGCGGGTCAGTCGATCAGTGTTATCTGCGATGATATCTTCGCCGAGGCAGTCAATGAAATCGGCGATCGCTGGTCATGCGGCGAAGCGGAAGTCTACCAAGAGAGGAGAGGGTGCGAGGTTCTGCTACGAATCATTCACGAAATGCGGTCTCTCTTGCCTCCGCTTGCCCCAACGGCCCCATTAGCCCTAGGAGGCGCTGCTTCGGGAGATCAGTACGCCCTGGGCACACACATGGCAGAACTGGTGCTTTGCGACTCGGGTTGGAATGCCGTGTCGCTGGGCGAGAATTTGCCATTCAACACCCTGGCTGCGGCCATCCGCGAGAAGCGTCCTCGACTCTTTTGGTTGAGCAGTTCCCATATGCACTCTAAGGAAGATTTCTTAGCGGGATACAAATCACTCTACGATGAGTTCTCGGACGATGTTGCTTTCGTGGTGGGTGGGAAAGCTCTTACCGAAGAAGTCCGCCAACAGATGCAATTTGCAGCCTACTGCGACTCGATGCAGCACCTGCAAGGGTTTGCCGAAACTCTCCGCCAAGCCGGTAGCCCCGCAGCGACACTAACAACCTAGTGTTGCTGAGAAATTTGCACCAGAGAGCAAAACCTAAAAGCCGCGGTCAGCAAGTACGTCTTCAAAATCACGCAAATCGTACTCGATGCCCACATAGTCCAAGATTCTGCGAAGTCCGGCGAGCGCCACGCCCATTCCATCAGGACCGCTGAACCCGCCGAACTGGCCGCCTCCCTTGAGGTGGGGCTCTAGGTCAAGAAATACCCCTGGCACGCCACGCCGCTTGAGGCGGCGTTCAAGCTTGGGCAAATCACTAGCAAAGTCCTGAAAAATCTGCAGATGGCCGGAGTCTCCAACATCGCCAGGGACGAAGTGCTTAAGTTTCTCTTCATCCACGTGGTTCGAAGCTCCCTTCAGGGAGTCGTCGTGATAATCCTTGATGTGAATCCAACCGATGCTGGGCTTCATCTTCTGGTATTGCTCGAAGCATTGCTGCGTGTTGTACCCCTGGCTGATGATATTTCCGCCATCGAAGATGGTCACCAGGGCCGGATGATTTACGCGTCGGTGCAGCTCCGCCAAGAGTTGCCCCGATTGACCGATAAGGTTGGCTTCCACCTCTAGCCCGAAGGTCAAATCACTACGGTGGCAGGCCTCGGCAATCTCGCCCAGTTGGTCTACTGCCTGGGGGAGATGCTCCCAGGGATCGCTGCCCTTGGGGTGATAAAATGAGAAGCCGCGGATTAGCTTTGTCTCGAAAGCGTGTGCTAGTTCGCACGCGCGCTTGACTTCTGAATTTAGGTATTTCTTAAAAGGGACGTAGCGGTTGTTGGTGCCATCCTTCTCCTTGCGAAGCTTTACTTTGCCGATGGGAGAACCGATGGAACTGACGTTCATTCCAAACTCATCTTCTAGGTGCCTGATCTTTGTGATCTCGCCCTTGGTGAGTTTCATGACATTCTTGATGCCATTTCCAACGTCAATAAAGCGAATGCTGTAATACTGCAGACCTAGGGCCGCGAAAGCGGAAAACTGCTCGATTGCCGTCTTGTGAATGGCGGCTTCGTCGGCAAATCCAGAGATGATTACACGAGGTGGCTGGGCCATGGGTTGTTATGATCTCCTAAAGCAGCTTGCTGTTTATTGTTCTTGCGTCTGTAAGTTGTTCGTCGCGATCCGAGTTTTTCGGGGCCTTACTCACTCGACATATCGAGTTCGACGGTTACGTCTTCGGTAATGCCGCCACGCGCGTTGAATGCGGCATGGACCTGCATGTAGCGCGGGGAAAGGATGGCGACCAGGTCGTCGAAAATCGTATTTGTCACGTGTTCGTAGAAGATGCCCTCATTGCGATAGCTCTGCATGTAGAATTTCAGACTCTTTAATTCCACGCATTTCTCGTCGGGAATATAGGTAATTGTGATCGAGCCGTGATCCGGCTGACCCGTCTTGGGGCAGACTGAGGTGAACTCAGGGCACACAATTTCTATCTCATAATCCCGGTTGGGGAATTGATTATCGAAGGTTTCCAGCAACGTCACAAAGTCGCTCATCTCGGTGGCCTCTCCTTTCGGCAAAAGTGTGATTTTGGCATGATATGGCCTGTGCGGATAGTGGCTGCAGGCGAAATGATGTTCCCTCGAATAGGTGGCTCGAAGAAGGTTAACTTGATTGTGGCTAAGGCTCTTACAAAATCATCCGGTTCTGCGGATCGGGCTGTGCTCTTGCTCTCTGGAGGACTCGACTCGGCAACGGTTGCCGCAATCGCCCGGGCAGCCGGGTATAGCCTGTTTGCCCTCAGCGTCGACTATGGCCAGCGGCACCAATTTGAATTGGAGGCTGCAAAGAAAGTGGCTGCGGCTTCAGGCGTCGTCGAGCATAAACTTATCGGCGTCGACCTCTCGTCCCTGGGCGGCAGTGCCCTGACGGACGAAATCGAGGTGCCTCAGGGGCGTAGCGACGCGGAAATATCGAGCGAAATCCCCGTCACCTATGTGCCTGCCCGTAATACAATCATGTTGTCGGTGGCTTTAGGATATGCTGAGGTCCTTGGTGCGAACGATATCTTTATCGGGGTCAACGCGGTCGACTATAGTGGGTACCCAGACTGCCGACCGGAGTTCGTGGCAGCCTACGAGACCCTGGCCAACCTGGCGACCAAAGCGGGCGTGGAGGGAAATCGATTTCGCATCCATACCCCGCTGATTGATATGACCAAGGCAGAGATCATCCAGCGTGGCACAGAGCTGGGCGTCGATTACGGGCTGACGCATACTTGCTATTCCCCCAACGAAGCGGGAATCTCGTGTGGGCGATGCGATGCCTGTGTGCTTCGCCTCAAAGGCTTTGCCGAGGCGGATCTGGTCGATCCGATTCCATACTCAACATAAAAATCGCATGAAATGAAAATCGCGGAAATCTACAAATCGGTGCAAGGCGAAGGTTTGCTGACCGGCACACCTAGCGTGTTCGTGCGCACCAGTGGATGCAATTTGCGATGTTGGTTCTGTGATACGCCTTACACGTCGTGGCAACCTGAGGGCCACGACATCACGGTCGAGGAGATCGTCGCCCAGATCGAAGAGTGGGATTGCAGGCACGCCGTGCTTACCGGCGGCGAGCCGATGCTGTTTGCCGAATTGATTCCTCTCGCCGAGCAACTCCAACAGCGCGGCTGGCACATCACGATCGAAACAGCGGGGACTCTCTATTTGCCGGTGCCTTGCGACTTGATGTCGATCAGCCCCAAACTCGCCGGCAGTGGTCCCGATGCGGCGACCCATCCGCGCTGGAGTCGTCGTCACGAGCGCGAGCGGCTGAAGCCCGACGTCCTGAGGCAGCTTTTTGCAAACTACGATTATCAGCTTAAGTTTGTGGTAGATCGGGCGGCGGAACTGGAAGAGATCGAACGTTTTGTCGAGGAGTTTTCCGAGGTCAACGAAGACCAAGTCTTGCTAATGCCCCAAGGCACTACGAAATCTGAATTGGCTGGTCGGTCTGCCTGGCTCAAGCCTTACTGCGCGCAACGGGGATGGATCTTTTGCCCTCGAAAACAGATTGAGTGGTACGGCACCGTCCGCAGAACTTAATGCGACCGGACGACCAAAAGTAGAGACTGAGATTTGGCTGGTTCTGTGATAGGCTAAATCAAGTTGGCAAATTAACCGCCTCAGAATCGTCTGTTTGTGCGTTTTTTTATTGGCGGTGCTGTTTTTCTAGGGTTTCATTACACCAAGACATGAGTGCGAGAACCATATCTTGTGTGACGTGGCTTAGGGTCACACAAGCGAGGAGTGGGCAGATTGTCTAAATTTGTGTAACGACTTTTTGGTTTCTACCACATCTTGTATGCCCTCAGGCCACTAGGTGGTACAAAAACTGGGGCTTGATTTCTCCGGGCCGAATGTTGGGGAGTTTCTTGCAAAGACGCTGTGACAAAACAGCGTTATGCAGGTCTGACGAAATGCGCGGAGGCGTTTCAAAGTGCTGACCGGTGGACGCGGAACGCCTATCGCTGGTGGGTTCGCTGAGGTGGAGTGGAACCTTGGCGACGGTCTTCTTGAAATCGCCTCTCACCCCAACCCTCTCCCCCGGATGCGAGAGAGGCTACGTTGGTAGGTGGATCGTTGTTTGCACTGGGGTCGGGGAGAGGGAGCTAAAGGCTCTGCGCTTTCGCGTGGGATTTTGAATCTCTTCCAACGCAGTGCTCAAAATTTGCTTTCCCCGAAGTCAGATGGACGAGCACTTATCGAACTAACTTCAAACCATCTCTACCTAGGGAGAGGTTGGGGTTTGAAACCTTGGGGCGATGGTCTTCTTGAGATCGCCCCTCACCCCAACCCTCTCCCCCGGATGCGAGAGAGGCTACGTTGGTAGGTGGATCGTTGTTTGCACTGGGGTCGGGGAGAGGGAGCATGCGGCGCTGCGCTTATGGAACCAACTCCGAACGATCTCTATCTTAGGAGAGGTTGGGGTGAAACCTTGGATGCTTGCCGATTGTCTTGCGGAGTGACGACACTTGTCCACAGGCTGGAGATGCGTGGCGACTCGGCTGCTCGGGGTTTGACTCACTCGGCCAGTGCCACCTCGATTTGCTCCACAGCCAGCCGGAGCGAGCGGACGGCCATTTGGAAGCTCATGTGCGTAGAGACCTCGGGCTGAAGTTCTGTGAATTGCTCGGTGGCTTGGCGCAAACGGTGGAGTTTTTTTCTGGCTTGCGTGAGGTAACTGTCAGCATCTTTCGCCAGCCAGGCGGAACCGAGCGCGTGCGTGTAGTCGTAGAGTTTGCGTTGTACTTGGCTCAGTTCTTCGTCTTCTTCCACCTCTTCGCTGTGCTTGATGAAGGTGCGCACCATCCACACGTGGGTGAGCAGGGCGTCGACGTGCTGCATTCTTTCGTCGGGGGTCATGATTGGTTTGAACTGTTTGGATTGTTCACCACGGAGGACAGGTAGTTGTTTTTGGACAGGATGACAGGATTTGCAGGATGAACTGGATGAGGGGAAGCAGGAGGGTCGACGATTGTCACGCTAGATTGAATTGTTCTCTTCTTGTATTAATTCACTTTTCATCCTGTCGATCCTGCCAATCCCGTCATCCTGTCTAAGCTTTCTCCATATCTCCGTGGTTAGTCACCCATTCGGGGATTCGCCCTCTTCTGGGGCAGGAGAGGAGGGGGGGCTTTTCGTGGGAGGGGGACCCTTGGGGGCGAACACCAGGACCATTGCCGCGCCGGCGATCACTAGGATTAAGCCTGCGAGAAACAACGCCTGCACTTCGCCCCATAATCCTCCGACGATGGTTGTTAGGAGCGTGTTCACCACTGGAGCGCCACCAAACACCAGCGGCATCACATAGACAGGGCGTCCGCCGAAGTTGAATGCCATGATGATTCCCAGGGCCCCGATGGCGCCGGCGGCACCTGCCGAGAGACTCCACACTGTACCGCTGAAATTGAATTCGCTGGCTTCGAAGTCCGGGACAGTCGTGAGGATCAGCATCGGCACAAACACCGCGATCGCAAAATAGGCGAGCCCCACACACAGTAGTGGTCTGAGCCGGCTATGCTCCATGGCAGCTTGTCCTTTGTGTAGCACGGGGCCGTAAGCCCCCCAACAGATAACAACGGTCGCGATCGACAGGATCTGCATCAGATAGCCCCCCATCGGCAGCGAGCTCTTGATGTCGACCTCCTCCGCTTCGTTGGCCTGCGCTTCGAGCGTGGCGGCAGTTGGTTCGACATGTTTTTCTGCCCGCGGCGCCTGAGTGAGGACGGTGATTGCACCGAGCAGCACCATGACCAAACCAGCCCCGAACAGTGGGCCGATATCTTTCATTCGTTTGGCGAGCGAGATGGTGATGAACGAATTAACGACCGGCGCACCGCCAAACACTAGTGGCATGACGTAGACGGGTTTCCCGCCAAAACGAAACGCGAGGATGATCCCCAGCGCACCGATGGCTCCCAGCGCTCCGCCCGCCAGGCTGAAAATGATCCCCTGCAAGGTCCAGCTTCCTTGTTCGCCCTTGAGTTGCAATAGCAGGGCGGGAACGACAACGCCAATCGCAAAATAGGCGAGGCCTACGCAGATAAACGGACGCAATCGTGCCATGTCGGTGCCGGTCGACATGCCTGCCTGGCCCCAATGCAAGACGGGACCATACATGCCCCAGGCAATGATCGTTACCAGGAAGGACGACACCACAAACAACATGCTACGCATAGAAATCTCTCGTCGGAGTTAAGCGTTTAGGGCGGAGTTGTCACTGTAAACCACTCGCAGTGGTGACGCTAGTGAAACGAGGGGTTCAGTTCGAAACTGGGGCCTAGTTTTGCAAGCCTCGGGAATGGTCCAACTGGGGGCTCGCTTTGGTCGACCCCAGCCACCCAGGTGGATGCACCATCTTCTTTTAGTGAACTAAAACCTTGAAACACGGGTTAGTCGCCGCGCAATGCGGCCACTAACGGCGCTGCGACTGCGGCGCGAACAGCAAGGAACCCGGCCAAGATTCCAGCCAGTGCGATCGCTAGTAGCATCATGGCGAGCGTGGCCCATGGTGTATTTGCCTCACCGAGCCACCAATGCGGCAGTACGGCCACCGCGGCAGCCAGGCAACCGATTCCCAAGCCTCCCAAGAGCAGCACAAGATTTTCCCCCAACACCATGCTTGCCAAGCGCTGGCGGCGAAAGCCGGCGGATCGAAGCAAGGCGAGTTCGCTCCGTCGCTCCAATACACTACGCAGCTGAGCAATGGCCAGCCCGACGGTTCCAAGCAGCAGACCCAATGCGCCAAGAGTTTGGAACGTTGAGAGATAAGTGTTTTGCACAGCCAGATAGTCGGCTAATCGCTTGTTGGCATCGACCGTGCGGAAGCCATAATCTTCTAGTTGCGACTCAAGCTGCTGGGCCAATTCGTGCGGCGGCAATTCACCGGTACGAATCAAGAAGAACCGATGCCCGGTTGTCGTGGGGAACAGACGTAGAAAGTTTGCCTCGCTCATCATGACATTCCCTTGCAGAACACTGCCGGCGAGTAACCCCACGACTTCCAGCGTTACAGCCTGGTCGGAATCGTCTTGAATGTTGAACCGCGCTCCCAGCCCCGAGAGATGCAGGCTGTATGTCGCGGTGTTTTTATCTAACACGATCGGCACGATATCTCGTCCCGCTGCGTCCTTGCCCAATTCGGTTTGCAAGGCCCGCCAGGGGCTTTTGTCTGGATGATCTGAGGCAGTCGCGGCAAACGCAAAACGCGCCGAGTCTGCGAAACTCTGAGAGACGCCGAGCACTCGGGGTTGGGTGGTTTGGTAGAGATTCAAGCAGCTGGCGTCTGCCCCATCATGCACTCGTAGGGATTCTACAAGGGCTCCGGCAAAGGAGGGATTGTTCTGCTCGTCGAAACCAAGATCCTCGCGACCCGCTTCGGAATCCAAATCGAAGAGCAGAGGTTGATCTGCCTTGGCCAAGAGATCGAAACCGCCGGTGCCTTGTTCGGTGGGTGCCAGTCGAAAGGCACTGAGCGCGACGATTAGAAAGCTTGCCACGGCGGCGAGGCTCACGGAAAGAATCGAACGGCTCGGATTGCGCCGCGCGTTGCGAGCGGCGAGGCCGGAGAGCGAGAGCCTACTTGGCGCCTGTTGACTATCGGCACGCAACTGCTTGCCGAGTTGCCAAAGCGACGCGGTCAGCACCAAGGCCCCCGCACCGAAAAAAGCGCCTGCCTGGGCTTCGCCAGTGAGGTCCCTAGCGAAGAACACCAGTCCGACCGCCAGGAGAGCCAACGCTGCCGGAAGCCAGCGTCGTTTAGGTTTGTCCGATAGTTTTGCTGGCGACGTTGAAGTCGGTGGTTCGGAGTAGTCGCCTGCGATGAGTTGCCGCGCGGGCAGACGGATAATTTTTCGTAATGCCCAAGCTGTTGTTGCCAGTGCGATTAGAACTCCCAACAGGAATCCCACGATCAAACTACGAGGAGTAACATACAAGCTGAGAAACGGTTCCACAGTGGCGGCGACCCACCACGTGCTGAGCCCGTGGATCATCAGCCGAGCGTAGCCGACTCCTAATGCGACACCCAACGTAGCACCCACAACTGCAATCATTGCGACTTCGCCCAACAGCAAACGCCGCAGCCGAGATGCTGGGTAACCGATTGCAGAGAGTAAACCGATTTCGGCAGTCCGACCTTCGATGCCCAGCTTGAAGAGCAAATTCACCAACAGCATGGCCGAGGCAAGGAGGAAGAAACTAAACCCTAGGAACAACCCTTCGAAAGAAGTGGTACCTCGCGAAGCGCGCAATCCCTGCCTACGAAGTGGTAGCCAGACGAGACCGAGCTGCGCGGGGTCGAGTTTTTCGGCCAACTGCGAGGCTGCCTGCTGCGACGTATTCGGCGGGAGCCGCACGGCGCTGACCGTTCCCCAGCGCGTATGCCAAAGTCGCTGGGCCGTTTTTAGATCGACAAACGCCTTGGGGGTGGTGCGGTACTCGTCCCAGTAGTCTTCATCCTGGGGGCGGATTTCTTCTACCAAATCGAACGGCAAGTCCCAGTCGCTGATCGATGCCTGATCGGTAACGCCCGGTAGCTCGGGAGTGAGCGTGGGATCCGCGGCTAGTGTGGGCGCTTCGCCGTCGTCTGCGAGCGGGGCGATCGCTATCAATGTCAGCCGCAGTGGTTCGGCTGTGCGGAGTTCGCCATGTGTAGTTTCTGGTTCGTAGTAAGTGGTAACGATTTCATCGCCCACTTCGGTATTCAGTTCTGAAGCAGCCCAATCATTGAGCACTATCTGGCCCGGGGCGATTGTGATTGGTCTGCCTTGGTCGTCCAACAGGGGGCCTGCTTTGACGTTCGAATCGACTCCGGTAATTGTGGAATAGGGAATCTTGTTGTCCCCCGATTCCAACGTATTGGCCAGGTAGGTAACGACTCGTTGAGTTTGTCCTGTGCCCTGCTGTTGCTCGATGAGTTCGACCACGTGATCGGGGAGCACCAGCGCACGCGAAGAAATTTGCCACCGTGGCTGGGGATTGCCGCCGGCTAGCTCAATCCGTTCAATTTGCAAGCCTAAGTCGTCTAATGTTGGCTGCAGTGGAACATGGGAAAGGCGTTCTGCGAACTGTTCGCTAGAGATGGAGTCGTTTTGCGATTGTCCCACGGCCAAGGCGTTCGCTTGGTTGTCCCAGTCGAGCATGCCTTGGATGGCATCGAGCGAGAGAAAAACATTTCGCGGCGAACGTTGGGTTGGCTCCAGCGAGAAGCGGGCGAGTCCCTCGCTCGGTAATACGGTGGTAATCTCGAATCGCCGGGAGACGATTGTGTCATCTTTCTCAGCCAAAGTGCTATCCCCCGGCAAAGTGGCGGAGGCGGAGAGACGTAGCAGGAGTTCGTCGCCAGCCTTTACGCTTAGTTCGTCGGCAAGCTGCTGCGAGATTGCGATGCCGCGACGGTCGAGTGCCAGGGCAGGAAGCTCGCTATCGAATTTCCAAAATTGTGAGTCGCAACCGATTACCGAAACGCCCACGGCAAGGCGGCTGTTATCTCTGTCAGTCGTTTTGAGCGTTCCCCGTGTGAGCACGAGCGGTGCTATTTCGAGGTTCAGAGAGTCTTCTTTAGCGCGTTGTTGCAGTTCCGTTCCCAGCGAGACGCGGAATGGGTGGACGCCAAGGAGCACTTCCTCGATGTGGCCTAAGCGGCCGAGGGCTAAGCTCTTGAGACTGCCGCGTACCGAGTCGCCCACCAATAACGCACCGACGATAACCGCTGTAGCCACAGCAACGCCTGCTGCCACGGCCAGGTGGACGCGGCGATGGTGCGTCAGGCTTGCCAGGATGTAACGCCATGAATTCATATTACGATTATGACTCTTGCCGGCGACTCGGACACCCGGGATAGCGCAAGAAAAAACCCTCGGCCACCATGTGGCGGCCGAGGGCTGACTCTAACTAGTCAAGCTAAACTAGTGCTTAGCTGTCCTTGGTGCAGGTGCCACCGCAGCAGCATTCCGAGCAATCGCATTCGCCGGAGCCATCGCACTCGCACGATTCGCAAGCACATGTATCGTCACAGCAGCAACCGCCACCGTCGGCAGCGAACGCTTGGAAGCCAAAGACTGAAGCACTAACCAAAGCCAAGACAGCAAACAGTTTTGTAAATACAGACATTTCAAATTTCTCCTACGGACCGGAATCCGTTATTAAGAATGAATTAACGAACAAAGTTAGTAATCTAAAAAAAGAAGACTCAACCTTGGCTGCATTAATTCAGCCACACGCCCAGAAGCGCATGGAGTCGGAGATTGGAGTTGGAGGTCAGGCTGCCGGAGGCAACCAACTGTGTGATCTGATGGCCATCGAGCTCAGCTGGGGCCGCGCCAGGTGTCCATGCCAAGCCGGAGAGTTGTTCTTGAAGTTCGAGCGGCACGCAACAGCGTGCCGGCACAACCGGTGGACTTTCGGGACAGCAAGTGCACGCAGGCCCGCACTTTCCTGCAGGTGACGAGCAGGCGGTAATTACGTCTTCGCAACAACTGGCCGTTTTCGCTTCGCTGCAACAGTTGTTACTTTTGCCGCAGCAGCTGTTCGTTGAAGTAGCTTTGGTGCTGGGGCAAACTTCGGCGGAGCAGGACTGATCGGTTCCAGCACACCCGCCTTGAGCGCAACACAAGCAAGTGGCTTGGGCTGCACCAGGCAGTAACATTCCCAGGCAGGTTAGCAGGGCCAGCGTTTTCTTGATCAGTATCATCGTCCCTCTATTATACCCTAGACAGGAAAGCGTATTGCAAGATCAACTCAAGTCCCTTGTGTGCTGGCTTACGTTGTCCGGGGGGTTGGTTGGCTTGTAACGGTTGTCTCAATGCAGGTTTTCAGCGTCAATTCGCAGAGCCATGCGTTTTTGATAGAAACTCTAACGCAGTAAAGTCATGGCCGCATTTCAGACGCGTTCTTACAATAGATAGCTGCAGGTCGGTCAAATATTTAATACGGTGGAACAGCGTCAAAAGTTCGGAGAAATCTTGATGGATTTGCAGATTCGTACCATCGCACTATGGATACTGGCGTTGCTGGCTGTGATAGCCTCGCCGTCAGTGCCGGCCAATGCTGCTGATTTTGAATTCTTTGGACGCTCTGGCAATGGAATCGAAGTCGACTTCGGCGCGTTGCCCGGAGTTTCTTCGGGCGCGTCTTTCTCGAACCTCACGCTTGGCGGTTTCTCTGGGCACACGGTGCTCGATAGCGATCAACTGGGCCAAGGGAGTTTTTCCAGCGAGGGACGTCTGTGGGTATTTGCCGATCCTTCGCGCAACACGGCGGCACTGGGCGATCTGGCACCTGACGAACGTGGGTTCCAGGGGCGGCTGGAAGGCAGTGTATCTATTGATGGTCAGCCGAAGACATTCGCCGTAACCGTGCGGCCCGGCTATACCGGCGCGGGTGAGGGTGCGGTGTTGCAGGGCTTGGAAGCGATTGGCCGCAGAAACAACAAGTTGCATGTCGCTCAGCAGCAACAACGGTTGCGCTACCTCGGCTTCGTTTCCGAAGGCGGGGGCCAATTAGTGGTCGATGGACTGTTCGGAAACAATACCGACACGGCGCTACGCACATTCCAAGGCGCATTTGTCGGTGGGGTGAACACCACGCAAAACAGCGTCGATGGAATTGTGGGACCGAACACCGCGGGGTGGCTTAACGCGGTGAACGCTCCCCGGTGGAACGAACTCATTGATCCCAATCCCCAGCGACCTGCCGGTTCGTTTAGTGTGGCCAACATACGGGGCGATTTCGATATCCTTCCCGGACGCGATCCCGGCACCGGTGCCCGCACGGGTTTTACTCCCCAGCCGGAACGTTTTGGCACCGATTGGTCGATCGATTTTTGGTTCGCCGGTTCTGCCGCTGCCCATGCCAACACGGGTATTCCTCAGTTGATGAACGCCATGTCGACCGACGATGGTTACGGCTCGGCTTTCGCGCATAATACGCACCGTGTGGGTCTCGATATCGATATGCATGTCGCCGGCGCGACGCAGAACTTTGGCAATGGGAGCATCAACTCCGCCGAGCAAGATCTCATCGATATTGCCGTGGCCTATATCGACGCCGGCAACGCAGGTGGTCCCCACCGTGGGAGCATGGCTCGGATTATCTTCTCCAACGCAGATGTTATCGACGGCATCAATGCCGCACGGCCCAGCGTACCGACCTTCTTAGATCCGAGTAGCGTACACCTCAATCACCTGCATCTCGATATCGCACCGCCAGCCCAGGTAGCAGGCACAGCCGATTTGGCGGGGGACTTCGATTTGAACGGCGTCGTCGACGGCCTTGATTTTTTGCTGTGGCAAAACGGCAAGAATCCGCACTCGCTCAACGGCGGCAGTTTGGCCGATTGGCAATCGAACTACGGTGGCGCGGCGGCGGCTGCGATTGCCTCGGTGGTTCCTGAACCAACTTCGTTGGTGTTGCTGATTGGTGGGGTGGGGGTGGGGTTGCTAGGACGCAAGCGGCTTTAGAACTCTTGAGAACTCTTGTTCAAACGAACCAGAAGGTTCGCTCTTGCCACTCACGGTACGGCTGGCCAAAGGCATCGGCGAGTACACGGTCTTCCAGCTTCGAGCGATAGAGCTGCATCGCGACAAACACCACATACATCGCAATCCAAACGACGTGCGTCTGGGCGAACAGCAGCCACACCCCGGCCTGCGAAATAAACTGGCCCAGGTAAACCGGGTGCCGGACAAAGTGGTACGGCCCGCTTGTCTTCAGCTCGCGCGCCTCGGGCACAATCCCAAAGCTCCGCGTCAGCACGGTGTAACCCCACAAATCGAGCGCGTTGCCTACGGTAACAAGCGTGCTGCCGACGAACACACGATTGAGCGAAATAGGATCGGCCCAGAGAAAATTATTGTACGCCTGCTGCCAGTTTTCGTTGAACAACCCGAGGACCGCTGGCAGTTCGATGGGGATTATAGGAGCGAAGGCGGTGAATAGTGTGAAGCCGACCACCCAGCCGTTGGCCGCGCGACTTCGGGGTGGCAAACGCAAACAGAAGCCCAAGGCAATCAGCACAAACGTCAGGTCGACCAGCACCGGAACCCACGGCATATGGTAGACCGTGCCGCCCGGCTCGAAGAAGTAGGAAGGCCCCAGCCTCCAGAAATCAAACTGCCAATACTTCTGACACTTGTAAGCGAGGTAGGAAACAAAGAACACCACGCCCAGCGCACGGAACGTCCAATCGGGCGTCGCCAACCACAGCCGCATCGGCCAGGCACGCTCGGTTTTCGATTGCTGTGTGTCGGTGGAGTCCAGGGGCAGAGTGCTCATAGCCTAATTATAGGTTATGGGGAGAGGTTTCCGATGGCGACTGGCTGCGGCGAAATGCATAGTGCTGGGAGGAAGCGAGGAAAAGTAACTTCCGATCTCTATTATCCCCCTCACCTAGCCTCTCCCCCAAGGGGCGAGGGACTGGAAGAGAAGTTACTTTTCCTCGCTTCCTGTGGCGCGTTCCAATCACCAACTACTGAGCATTGCCTAGCCCAGTGCCTTGTCGGAGATATCTTTGCGGCACCAGGCGCCGTTCCAGCGGATGCACTTCACTGCGGTGTAGGCTTGCAGTTTGGCGTTAGCGATCGAACTGCCTAGTGACGTCACGCCCAGGACGCGGCCACCGTTGGTAACGACTTGCCCGTCCTGCAGTTTGGTGCCGGCGTGGAATACCTTCACATCTTGCACTTTCGCCGCTTTGTCGAGACCGCGAATCGGCAATCCCTTTTCGTAATTGCCGGGATACCCTTCGCTAGCCATCACCACGCAAACCGAGGGTCGCGGGTCCCAATCGAGTGGATCGAGTTCATCGAGTCGGCCTTCCACGGTTGCCTGCATCAAGTCGACCAGGTCGCTGTTCAGCCGCATCATCAGCGGTTGGCATTCGGGATCGCCAAACCGAACGTTGTATTCCAAAACCTTGAGTCCCTGTTTGGTGATCATCAGCCCGGCGTAGAGAACTCCGCGGAAGGGCCGACGCGAACGTTTCATTTGATGCACCGTCGGCACAAGCACCTTCTCGACGATCGAGGTCATAATTTCATCAGTCACCAGCGGGGTAGGGCAGTAAGCGCCCATGCCACCTGTATTGGGGCCGCGATCGCCATCGAAGGCTGGCTTATGATCTTGCGCGGCAGGCATCGTAATGATTGTCCGCCCGTCGGTCACAGCCAGGACGCTAGCTTCTTGGCCAACCAGCCGTTCTTCGATGACCAACCGATTGCCTGCTTCGCCAAACTGCTTGTCGGCGGCGATTTGCTGGACGGCTTCCACCGCCTGCTCGCAGTTGTCGCACACGATCACGCCTTTGCCAGCGGCCAGCCCATCGGCTTTGACCACCACGGGTACGTCTTCCCGCTCGGTAAGATAGGCCTTGGCCTGGTCAGCGGAGGTAAAGGTGTGGAAGTCGGCGGTCGGGACGTCGGCGTGACGGAGCAGGTTTTTGCAAAAAACTTTGCTCGCTTCGAGCTCGGCGGCTTGGGCACTGGGGCCAAAGGTGGGGATGCCTTCCGATGTGAGAATGTCTGTGGCCCCGGCGGCCAGCGGCGCCTCGGGCCCAATGACGGCCAGATCAATGGAGTTTTGCTTGGCAAATTCGACCAAGCCGGGCACGTCGGTATCGGAGATGGCTACATTCTCAGCGTCGGTAGCAGTCCCGGCATTGCCAGGAGCCACAAAAACGCGTTCGACACGCGAGCTCTGACCGATTTTCCAGGCCAGTGCATGTTCGCGCCCTCCACCTCCGACAATCAGGACTTTCACTCTGAGTATTCTCCAAAAGGTTGGCTAGAGCCGCTTGGTTGCTGTAGCAGGGGATTTCCCCACAGGGTCGCAGAAATTTGTGAGACAGGATGACTGGATTGGCAAGATCGACAGGATGTTAAAAATAGTTAACTGCAAGAGCCGTCTACTAACACCACAATCGCAACTCTTTGATTTTAAAGCAGTTCTTTCCATCCTGTCTTATCTTCCTGGACCGTCTTAAGTTCCTGGAAATGTCGTCATTCTGTCCAAGCTTTCCCCGTGGCAAATCTACAGGCTACGAGGCAGAGCCGTTCGTGATTTTAGGGGGATTGTTATGTCGGAGGAAGTGTCGACACTAATGACTTGCTGATCCACCTGATCTACAATTCAATAGCTGGCCTCCAGCATGGGCGATCCGCCAATGGGGAGAAGCCATGAGCAACTCGTTCAAAAAGAGTTGGTTAAGTGGTTCTAGGGAAAGGGATGTTGACAACTGGCGACCTTGCACTTTAATGTATCGGAAGGAAGATTGTGAAAAATGTCACAATCTACGATTTGTTCTCCCCAAGTCGATTCCTGCTCTGGCCTTGCAGCAAATACGTTGGGGTCGGAAACTGAGCGTAGTTCGCCTCTAGCCGATTCCCGTGCGGACGCCGCATTGGGTAGGCAAGGAAGTAGCAATTAGGGGACAGCAAAGCGAAATAAATCGCAACTGCGTGGGCTGAGCGTAAAAGTAATATGGCTGATAAGAAGAAGATGTCTGTCGCCGATATCTTGGCAGCGGCGCGAAAAGCCGATGGCCAGGACGGCGCTGCGTCTGAATCGGAAGCAACGCCTCCTGCACCAGAAGAAACTGCTGCCGCTGAACCGGCGGCAGCGGAAAACGAATCTTCTGCGGGGCCTCCTCCAAAGATTGCCAAGCCCGGTTCCCCCGACCGACCTAGCGTCGCCGAGATGATGAAGATGGCGCGCGGCGAAAAATCAGGCGCTGCTAAAAAGCCCGCTGCGAAAGCGGCTCCCAAAAAGGCAGCTGCTGCAGCCAAGCCGGCCGCGGCGAAGAAGGCAGAATCAAAAGGTCCAGTGGCACGCGATACCGCGAGCATCCTGGCTGCCGCTCGCAAGGCAAGCAAGCCGGGGCCGATGTCGAAGGCCGAAGCCGCGGCCAAAGAAAAGTCTGATCCAAAAGCAAAGCCAGCCAAGCCGAAGATTGTCGTACCGCCGATGCCGGAGAAGCCGGCCTACGCCAAACCGGCCGCAACCAAGAAAGCCGCAGGGAAGAAAAAGGAGCCCGCCGAGCAAGATCGCCGCGGCTTCCTAAATCTCGGCTTTTGGATGGTTGGGCTCGTCTCGCTGTTGTGGTCGCTGCTTTCGCTGAAGTTTCTATTTCCCAATGTTCGTCGCGAACCGCCTAGCAAGTTTAAGGTTGGTTTTCCCGATGCCTTCGCTGCCGGTCAGGTCCAAACCAAATACAAAGCCCAGTATGGCGTGTGGATTGCCAACGCCGATTACAACGGCGAGCAAGTGATTTATGCCCTGAAGTCGGTTTGCACGCACCTCGGCTGTACGCCGAACTGGCTCGAGGCCGAGCAGAAGTTCAAATGCCCCTGCCACGGTAGTGGTTTTTACAAAGACGGCATCAACTTCGAGGGTCCCGCACCGCGACCGCTGGAGCGATATGCCATCCGCATCGCCGACGATGGGCAGATTGAAATCGACAAGAGCAAGACGTTCCAAGAGGAGATGGGGCAGTGGAGCGATCCCTCCTGCTACATCAGCGTTTAACCGAGTTTTTTCGTTCTAAATAAATAAGTAATTAGCAACTGACAACCTGCAACTGACAACGACATATGCCTGACCTAGGCGAAATAGTACGCGAATCTCAGATTTGGAAGAGTATCTTCCGCCATCCGATGCCCGTCGATCGACGGAACCGGATTGTGGTGATGCTCACCAACTTCTTTCTGCATCTGCATCCCGTTTCCATTAAGAAGCAGGGCATCGCCTTGTCTTATACCTGGTGTATGGGCGGCGTGACGTTCTTCTTGTTTTTGGTTGAAACCGTCACGGGCGTGCTGTTGATGTTTTACTATCGACCGACGGTTGAGTGGGCGTATACCGATATTCAAATGCTTCGGGATGTCCATTCGCTAGGGATCTTGCGCGAAATCCATCGGTGGGGTGCCCATGCGATGGTAATCACTGTTTGGCTGCACATGTATCGTGTGTTTCTCACCGGTAGCTATAAGCCGCCGCGTGAGTTCAATTGGGTTGTCGGTGTTTTTCTACTGCTGCTCACACTGTTGCTCTCGTTTACCGGCTACCTGTTGCCGTGGGATCAGTTAGCTGTTTGGGCGATCACCGTGGGTTCGAATATGGCCCGGGCGACTCCAATTCTGGGGCATGAAGGTCCCGGTCAACAGTTATTGACCCTGGGCGGTGTCGATATGATTACCAACGCCTCGGATGCCCGCTTTGCGCTGCTTGGTGCGCGCGAGGTAGGTGAAGAGACGCTGAACCGATTTTACATTTTGCACTGTATCGCGATTCCGCTGGGCGTGGCTTTGCTGCTGGCAATCCACTTTTGGCGAGTCCGCAAAGATGGAGGAATTAGTGGGCCGCTGTAGGTCAGCGAGATAGGAGAGCGTGGAATAAGGGTTCGCGTTGCATCGTGATCCTAGTTTCTAGCCTCCAGTCTCTAGCCCCTCGCTCCGATGACTCACGGAAAGACAACCGAGCAATTCCTGGAAATGGTCGCCTCCTTCTTGGGGCCCTATTACATTGCGCTAGCGCTGATGAACGGCCTGGCGGCGCTCTATTTATGGCGATCCGGAAAGCTCCAGACTTGGTTCTCCATACCAGTGCCGTTCGCCGATCGGTCAGTGCCCGTCACGAACGCTTTTGTGTGGCTGGTGTGGGCGTCGGTTTTTGTGCTGTTGGCTGCCATTGGTGGTAGCGGCATGACCTCTTGGGTGTCGCTTCCCGAAAGTTGGCGCGAGTTCATCAATAACAGCACGGGCCCGGTCATCTATAGCGTGGGCACCACGGTTGTGCTTGTTGTGCTGTATATCTTCCGCGGGTTCTTTGTGATTCCGGCTGTTGCTTGGACGATTTGGAACTTGATGTGGTTGTTCCTTGGTTTCTCGATGACTGACCGCGACTTTTACGAAATCGTTGCCAAGCCAGACAACGTGCCGATTGTGATGCTAGTGTTTCTGCTCGCGTTTTTTACGTGGCTGGGAACTTATCGAGCCGTGCAAAACGACGAGCGCATCGCCAATGGCGAGCCTCCCTTGGAAAAACTCGATGACGAGAAGGTGCTGGTTTGGCCCGATCTCGTTTATACCGAACTGATCTGCATGATCGCCTTGACGGCGTTTCTCATATTCTGGGCCATCGCGTTACCTGCACCTTTGGAAGAAGCTGCCAGTAGTGTGAAAACGCCTAACCCTTCGAAGGCGCCTTGGTATTTTCTCGGTCTTCAGGAAATGCTGGTCTACTACGATCCCTGGATGGCCGGCGTGGTGCTGCCCAGCATGATCGTGGCCGGGCTGATGGCGATTCCGTATATCGACTTTAACAAGAAGGGTAACGGCTACTACACCATCAACGAACGGAAGTTCAGCTACATCACCTTCCAGTTTGGATTCTTGGAAATGTGGGTGACGTTGATCGTGCTTGGTACGTTGTTGCGCGGCCCGAACTGGAACTTTTTTGGTCCCTACGAGTATTGGGATGCGCACAAGGTGGAAGCGCTGAACAATGTGAATATATCGGAATATTTCTGGAATGGCCTGTTAGACATGGGTCTGCCGGGCACGCCGGAGTTGCTGTGGATGCCCGACTTGCTGCGTCCGTTTGGGCAGTTCTTAGCGCTCCTGTTTGGCCGCGAGTTGCCGGGGACGTTGTTGGTGCTGGGCTACTTTGTCGCCTTGCCGCCGATTTTGGCCGTCCTGGTAATGCCCGGATTCTACAAGCGTATGGGTTTCATCCGCTTTATGGTGCTGGCCAACTTGCTGCTATTTATGGCGTCGTTGCCCATCAAGATGGTGCTGCGCTGGGTGTTTAACCTGAAGTATTTGATATCAATCCCTGAGTATTTTTTCAATTTTTAACCGAAGCCCCTGGCTCTGCCGGGGGACTGGATAAACGAAGATCCCCCGGCAGAGTCGGGGGCTAAACAAATGCCCGCAACCGAACAAACCTGGCGTGATCAGAAAGTAATGCACATTGTCTTCGGCGCTAGCGCCGTGGTGATGATGATTGCTTCGCTGTGGTTAGTGGCTAAGGATCACAATCGGGAATGGAAAGAGTGGCAGCTCCAGAATCGCAAGAAGGAAGCCCGCATGACGTTGGCTCGCCGCGATTTGGTCGAAGACCAGTTTTCCAGCAAGATGGAAACCTTCGACAAGGACATCGTTGAACTGCAAAGCGAGATGATCGAACCGGAGCTTGTCGAACAGTTTAAGGAAGAGGTTCACGAAGAAGACGCTAGGCTTAATCTAGGTGAGACCGACGTCTCGGGCGTTGAATCTGCCTACCAGGAATTCGTTGACGAAGTGTCTCAGGTTGAGGAGCTTGCTGCGGAAGACTCCTCCTCAGATACAGAGTCTGAGAAGGCAGAAGCAAGTGAATCCAAAGCAGACAACGAGCTGGCCGAGGCGCGTCAAGACGCGGTTGTTGCCCGCAGTGCGTTGCTCGCCGAGATGCAAGGGCACATTCGCGAGGCCAAGCGTCGCGAAAACCAACTCGTGGGCCAGCGTAAGTTTGTCGCGGCAGACCGAACCGCAGCCGTCAGCGAACTGGGTTTGATGATTGGCGGCAATGAGCCTCAGGATAAAATCGAAGCCAAGCAGGAGAAGATTGACGGCTTCACCAAAAAGATTGCGGAGCTCACCGAGGATATCGCAGAAGCCAATCGCTATCGCACCTCGCTGGAATCGATCATTAAGGAAATCAACGAGCCCATTGCCGAGCTCGCCAAAGAGCGCGGCTCGATGGAAACCGAACTCTCGCGGCTTAATGACCAGGTCTACAAGAATACATCGAATGTGGGCGAATGGATTACCCGTTGGCCGGTTTTGAATGCACTGTACGACGGTAATGTTCGGATCGACCAGATTTGGTTGCCCGACATGACCATCAATTACAACTTCTCGCAGGTAGCTCGTTTCGATCGTTGCAAGACTTGTCACGTGGCGATCTCTCAAACGGCCGCAGGGACCGCCGATCAGCCGGCCTATCCGACGTTGTCGGAGGAAGAGAAGCAGCGAGTATTTCAGATCGAAGCTCCCGGCAGCAAACCGGAAGATGGCTCAACGCTGCGGGACGTTTACGGCATGGAGCTTACCGACGAACCGCTGGTCGGTTATGCCGATGCGGTCCTGGTCCATTATGTGCTGCCCGAAACACCTGCGGCTTTAGCTGGTTTGAAAGCCGGCGACAAAATAGTCACCGTGGGCGACGTGCCGGTTTACGATACGGCACTGGCCAATACACTGCTCCTCAAGCAAGCTGATTGGGGAGAAATGATATCGCTGGAAGTCCGCCGCGGTCTCGATCACCCATTTACCAGTCATCCACGGTTGGACCTCTATCTGACCGACTCCAGCCCGCATCCAGAAAAGGATATGGGTTGTACGATTTGCCACGATGGCCAGGGCAGCGGTACCTCTTTCAAGTGGACATCGCACACACCCAACAATGCCGAGCAGCATGCTCGCTGGACCCGCGAATACAGTTGGTTCGACAATCATCATTGGATTTTCCCGATGAAGCCGGACCGCTTCGAGGAGAGCAACTGCACCAAGTGCCACTACGATAAGGGTAGCCTGGAGCCGAGCGAGAGATTCCCCGCGCCCCCCGCGCCTAAGCTGGTCGAAGGTTGGACGCTTGTCGAGGAATACGGCTGCTTTGGCTGCCACGAAATCAACGGCTACGACGGGCCCGATACCCGCGTTGGTCCAGACGTGAGATTGGAATCGAATTACGCAGGCGTCGCGCAGCAGATATTGCTGGATGAAAGTCTTACTGACGAACAGCGCGAGATGGCTGATCAAATCATCGCGCGTCCCGACAGCGATTCGGTACGTCGACTACTGCTGGCCTCGATCAATCAAGATGAGCGGGAAGACGGTGAGCTTTCCTCAGCTACCTATAAACTTGCCGACAGTTTGAAAGACGTTGAGGTACCGGGTTCTTACCGCAAGGTTGGCCCCAGCCTCCGGTACTTAGATTCCAAGGTTGATGAGCAGTGGCTTTATAGTTGGATTAGGAAACCTGCCGACTTCCGTCCCTCGACAAAAATGCCGCAATTCTTTGGCTTGCACGAACACTTGCAAGATCCCGAGGACGAATCGGAACTTGAGGAGAGCCTGAAATACGAGCCAGTCGAGATTCGCGCCCTGACCGATTTCTTGCTGGCCAATAGCGACAAATCGTTCGATTACGTTGCTCCGCCGGAAGGTGTCACCGAACCGCCAAGCGCAGAGCGTGGAAAATGGCTGTTCCAAACCCGGGGCTGCCTGGCTTGCCATTCGCACGAGGCCTTCTCGGGAATCGCCAGTGACCAAGGGCCCGATCTGTCTCGCATCAGCGCGAAATTCACGGCTGCCGATGGAAACCTCTCGGAGAAGGGCACGCTTTGGCTCTATTCCTGGTTGAAGCAACCGCACAAGTATCACGTCCGCACAAAAATGCCGGACTTGTATCTCGATCCAATTGACGAGACGGATGCCACGGGGCAACCCACCGGTAAGGTGACCGATCCAGCGGCAGACATTGCTGTGTTCCTGCTCGGCACGCCTTCGGATTGGAAGCCTTCCGATGTGCCCACGGGTGACTGGTCGGCACAAGAAGTCGCTGATCTTGCCGACTTGGCTGTTGAGTGGCTCTCCAGCGATGCCATTCCGACCAGCCGCGCTCGCGAGTTCATTGACGGCGGCATTCCCAATCATTTGGAACCAAAGCTCAAAGCCGACGAGAAACTTCTGCTGCAGAAGAACTTTGCCGATCGCACCGAGGCCTTAAAAACCTTTGTCGCAAAACGGACGATTAGCAAGTACGGCTGCTTCGGCTGCCACGACATCCCAGGCTATGAAGATGCCAAGCCGATCGGTGCGGCGCTAGCCGAGTGGGGCCGTAAGGATAGTTCGAAGCTCGCGTTCGAAAACATTCACAAGTTCCTCGAAGGCCCTGGTAACCCAAATCTGGAGCATGACGACGAACACGCCGATCATGGCGACGAGGCCCACGCTAGTCACGGCCATTTGAATCCAGCGGATTTTGAGCCTGACACAAGTTATTTCATCCAAGCGATCAATGGTCACTCACGCGATGGCTTCATATGGCAAAAGCTGCGTATGCCACGTAGCTACGATTACAAGACCACTCGCAATAAGGGTTTCAATGAACGATTGCGGATGCCGTTGTTCCCATTCAATCCCGAAGAGCGCGAAGCGGTTATCACGTTTATTCTCGGCTTGGTGAACGAACCGCCAGATGAGAAGTTCGTTTACGATCCCTCGCCAGAGCAGCAAGCCATTGTCGATGGACGTGCGGTGCTCGAACGATTTAATTGTGCGGGTTGCCATACCATGCGCATGGAATCTTGGGACTTTGCCTTCGAAGAGGATCTATTCGGTTCTCCGTCTGAGCTGACGGACTACCCATTCCTGGAGCCCCATTTCTCGACCACCGAAATTGCTGAGTCCCTTGTGACCAACAAGCGAGGCTTCTACGAGGCTCATATTCGCGGGCTGCCTGCCATTAGCGAACAGACGGGCGAGCCGGAATTGTTTGACGAAGACGGCCTGTCGCTCGATCCGAACGACGACGAGTCCGATCCGTACTATCGCTTTACGCTGTGGGAAGACGCACTGCTACAGGGTGAAGAGTGGTTGATGGGTCTGCAAGACTTGATGATCCCAGCCGCGCGTGAGGACTACGGCCCGGCCAATGGAACGGCCTACGAAGCTTGGGGCGGCGATTTGGCCCGCTACTTGTTCCCGCACGTGATCGAGAAAGCGAAAGAATCGAATCCACAGGTGAAGGGTTCCGAGGCCTGGGGTTGGCTGCCTCCGCCATTGATGGCCGAGGGTGAGAAGGTGCAACCGGATTGGCTGCATGGATTCTTGATGGACCCGGTCGCGCTACGCCCCGCAGCGGTGATGCGGATGCCGAACTTCCATATGTCTTCCGACGAAGCGTCAGCATTGGTGAACTACTTTGCTGCTTCTTCGCAGGTCGAATTCCCTTACGAATACAAACCGCAACAACGCGACAGCTACCTCGCCGAGGCTGAAGACGATCATCCGGATCATCTGGGCCAGGCCATGAACATCGTCACCGATGGGAACTATTGCGTGAAGTGCCACGGCGTGGCTGATTTCTATCCGCAAGGCGATGAGAGAACCTTTGGACCCAACCTCGCGGACGTCTATCGGCGTCTCCGGCCAGAATATGTGAGAAATTGGGTCGCCAATCCAAAACGAATCCTTCCCTACACCGGAATGCCCGTAAATATTATTTATAACCCCGATGCAGATCATCTGGGTGGCGTGGCACAGAAGTTGTACGAAGGCACGAGTATCGAGCAGCTTCGCGGATTGGTCGACTTGTTGATGAACTTTGACGTTTACGCCAAGCGAAATACGTCGATCGAACCGCTAGTTGAGAAGGCAGCGGCTGAGTCGACGGAGTCCGCCAATGCATCACCAGATGGTGCACCCCGACGGTAGTGATTTGTCCGAGGAACGGGTCAAATTCAAAGTGATTGAGAAGGGCAATAGAGAAAGAGAGTGAATGAAATGACGGTTACAAGACGAATCATTGCAATAAAAATTCTTGCCATTTGCCTCGTTGCGACAGTAGTTATGGCTCCGAAGGCGTCTGCCCAAGAGTGGGGCACGCTGAAGGGCAAACTCGTTGTCGATGGCAAGGTTCCTGATCCTTCCGCAATTAATGTAAACAAAGATACTGAAGTTTGCGGCAAGCACGATTTGGTTGATCAGACGGTAGAGACTGGTGAAAACGGCGGACTGAAGAACGTGTTCGTCTATCTTTACTTGAAGCGGGGTAAGAAAGCAGACATCCATCCTGACCTCAAGGAAGTTGGAGATAATTCTGCAGTGCTCGACAACAAAGGCTGTCGTTTCGAGCCGCACGCCCTCGTGATGAGAACCGGTCAACCGCTTGAGATTCAAAACTCCGATCCAGTGGGCCACAACACCAAGGCCGATCTTCTGAAGAATCCAGCATTCAACGAGACGGTTTCCAGTGGCAAGCCGATCAAGAAAAAGTTTGATAAGGCAGAACCCTATCCCACACCCGTTTCTTGCAGCATTCATCCTTGGATGAACGCTTACATGCTCATCCGCGATAATCCCTACATGGCCGTCACGGGTGAGGATGGTAGCTTCGAAATCAAGAATCTACCTGCTGGTGAGCATCAGTTTATTTTTTGGCACGAGTCGAAGGGGAACATGAAGAAGCTGAAGCTGGGTTCCGCTGGCTCGACCGATCGCAAAGGCCGAGCAAAACTCGAAATTCCTGCGGACGGGGAACTCGACTTAGGTGAAGTCAAAATCAAGCCCGCGTCCATCGGTTTATAGGGCGCAGCCGAAACCAGACCTATGACTAACTGCATGACCAATTCCGCCACACACTTGGATATTTCTAGCAAAACGCTTTTAGCGTTCTTTGCCCTGGTAGGATGCGTCGCATTAGGTTGCCAGCGGGGAGATCCGTTGGGGCCGGTCGCTGACGTGAACGAAGTCGATCGTCTCCGTACGTCGTTTGCCTCGGAATCAACTGGCAGTTCCGCTGCTGCTGGGCCGGTTGGAACGGGCTGGGCGACGTTGAAGGGCAAGTTTGTCTTCGACGGCACGCCGCCACAGATGGAGCCTTACAATGTGAACAAAGATCGGGCGGCTTGTACGTCTGGTGGCAAGGCTCCGCTGCAGGAAACCATCATTGTCGACGAATCCTCGGGTGGTCTTGCCAATGTCGCCATCTATCTCCGCACGGCTTCCCGGGTACACGAATCGGCACAAGAGCCAACGGACCCAACAGCTGTATTTGACCAGAAGGAGTGCGTGTTTCTTACCCACGTTTTCCCAATTACGTTGGGTCAGAAGATGGCGATCAAGAACAGCGATCCGGTTGGTCACAATACCAACATCGGAGGCAAGAACGGTTTTAATCAAACGATTCCGGCCGGGCAGACAATCGACTTCAATCCCCAAAAGGAAGAGGCGATCCCTGTGGCGGTGCGTTGCAGTATTCATCCCTGGATGATCGCTTACATGCTTCCCCGCAAGAACGGCTACTATGCAGTGAGTGGGCAAGACGGTTCGTTCGAGATCCCCAATTTGCCTGCCGGCGAGGTACTCGAAATCCAAGTTTGGCACGAAAGTGGTACCGGACCCAACGGAGCTTTGGTGCTGTCCACCGACGAAGCAAAAGAACTCAAATGGTCGAAAAAAGGCCGATTCAAGCTGAAGCTAACAGAAGGTGAAACAAAGGAACTGGCCATTAGCGTTCCCGGTTCGGCACTGGGCACTTAATGCCCGATCCCAGACAGTGGTCCGACGGCGCTAGCCACGGGCGGCACGGGTGAAATTTGCATTCGAGGAATAACACCAACTTAATGAAACCCTTCACCAGGCCTCTTCCCGAGGGGGCGAGGGACCCAAGGAAAAGTTAAAGGAAGCCGATTGTTTGCGGTCTATTTAAGTAGGAATACTGAACAATCGAGTTCGACATAACTATTGGCAATCGTGCGATGAAAAATCATTTGAACGTTTTCGGTTTGTCCGCATGCCTTGTGATCTTGGTCACGATGGGATGCAATCAATCCGCGCCGCCGCAATTTCATTTGAACATGGTCGAAGCGGTCAACAACGAGCTTTCACCGGCCTATCAACAAGAGGTTGCTAACGTCCTTGGAGCAATGTTCGGCACGCCCGATAAGCCCTACGCACTGCCTGAGACAGGACTCGACCAAGGCATGCTCGAGCTAGCCGCTGGCCCGGCTTGGAGTGACGAAGCGGGAGCCAATCATGGCCTTTACCGCAAGCACTGTGTTCACTGCCACGGGATCACGGGTGACGGACAAGGCCCAACCGCTCAGTTCTTGAATCCCTATCCCCGCGACTATCGGCCGGGCGTTTATAAATTTAAGTCGACCTATAATCCGGCCCGACCAACCGATGACGATCTGCATCGCGTGCTGATCAACGGCGTCCCCGGCACCGCAATGCCTTCGTTTTCGCTCTTGCCGGGTTCCGAAGTGGAAGCCTTGGTTGAGTACGTGAAGTATCTTAGCTTCCGCGGACAGATGGAAACCGAACTGATTCGCTACGTGTACGACGAGTTGGGTGTGGAAGAGGTTGAGGACGAAAATGGCGAAGTGACCGAGCAGCGGATAAGTCTCGACCCGGACAAGAATCCTGATCAGCGGGAAGCGATCAACGAAATCCTTGCCGAGATAGTGGATGGTTGGGAAGAGGCCAATGACTCCATCATTGTGCCCGCTGAAGAGGAAATTCCCGATCTCGATTCGCGTACGCCAGAGGAACTGGCTGCCTCCATCGAAAAAGGTCGTGAATTGTTTTACGGAGTCAAAGCCAACTGTGTGAAGTGTCACGGTCCCACCGGTCTTGGTGATGGCCAGCAGGACGATCACGACATTTGGAACAAAGCCCATAAGAATTTTCTCGAGAGTCTCGCCGCGACGTCAAAGATGATGGAAGAGGGCAAGGACGTCGACGATCCTTACTACGATCGTAAGCAAGAAATTGCCGAAACGTTCTACCCGGTGCGGAATGCGATACCGCGAAACTTGCGTAAGGGCATTTACCGTGGCGGAAGACGTCGCATTGATCTCTTCTGGAAAATCTACGCAGGCATCGCGGGGACGCCCATGCCGGGGCTTGGTCCTGCTAGCGAGGGTGCCAGCGGTACGATCACCGAAGAAGAAATGTGGAATATCGTCGACTACGTGTTGTCGTTGCCGTACGAATCTCCGAGCCAGCCACAGAAAGCCTTGCCGGAAAACGTTGGCTCGGTGTCGTCGGCTGGTTGATTTGAATTCAATATACTACTCGATCAATTCCCACACCTGTTTGTGCGGGGAGGAATGAAGTGAAGCGAATATTCAGTTTCCTGTTCTCCTGGAGCTTTTTGTTCTTCTTGGTGCCCGTCCTCGGCGTGGCAACCTTCGTGGCTGCGCCGTATTTCAACATCATGTTGCCTGAGGACGTCTCCGAACATGGCCGAGTGATCGACAACCTGTTCATGTTCATCCTGTACCTCACGGGCGTAGTTTTTATAGCTACCGAATGTGCGCTGTTCTATTTCATGTGGAAGTACAGCCGTAAGAATAACGAAGAGCCGGTGAAGTACTCCCACGGCAGCCACTCGCTGGAGCTGGTATGGACCATTTTGCCAGCGATCACCCTATTGTTTATCGCCATTTATCAAATGGAAGCTTGGGCTTCGGCAAAGATGGAGCCTCCCCAAATACCTCCTATTGCTGAGGTGACAGGGCGTCAGTTCAACTGGGATTTCCGCTACCCCGGACCCGACGATGAGTTGTATACCGAAGACGATATCGTTCGCACCGATGGCAAGCTTTATCTGCCGGTGAACGAAGAGATCATGCTGAGGATTAATAGTGCCGACGTGCTGCACAGCTTTTTCCTGCCGAACCTGCGGATGAAGCAAGACGTTGTACCCGGCATGCAACAAAACATGTGGTTCAAAGCGAAAAAGACCGGCGGCTACGACATCGTTTGTGCGGAACTGTGCGGCTGGGGTCACTACAAGATGAAAGCTCGTGTCTTCTTCCTATCGCGTCCCGATTTTGAGGCGAAGCTCGCCGAGTTTGCGGAAGAAGAGAAGACTATGACAATCGAGATTCCCGAGGAAGAAGAGTAGCAAGAGGGGCGAGCTCTGGGTTACGAGAGACCTGTTTGTTGCAATTCTCGAAACTCGAAACTCGTGACTCGAAACTAATTGAATACCGAGCATTATTATGAGTTCTGTAACTGTCGATACCCATGCTGACGACCATGCCCATGACGCACACGCGGGGGGCTTTCTCAGCACGTATGTGTTTTCTCTAGATCATAAGATCATTGGCCTGCAGTTTTTGTTCAGCACGCTGATTTGGTTTTTGATCGGTGGTTTGTTGGCTCTGGGGATTCGCTGGCAGTTGGCTTATCCGTGGAAGCCGATGCCCATTCTGGGCGAGATGCTGGCCGCTCCAGAAGGAGGGCAGATAGCGCCCGAGAATTACACCATGCTGGTGACCATGCATGCGACAGTGATGATCTTTTTCGTCATCATCCCAGTGCTGGCCGGTGCGTTCGGCAACTTTTTGATTCCGTTGATGATTGGTGCCGACGACATGGCCGTACCCACGCTCAACATGTTGAGCTATTGGTTCATGTGGCCGGCGTTTATTGCGATGGGAGCGAGCTTTTTTGTCGAAGGAGGTGCTGCCCAAGGGGGCTGGACCTCATATCCACCGCTCTCGGTGCTAGTCGAGGCTGCGCCTGGCAGTCAAAGTGGACAAACATTATGGCTGATTGGGCTCACGCTCGTCGGCATCAGTTCGATGATGGGTTCGGTGAACTACATGACCACCATCATCCAAATGCGGGCTCCCGGTATGACGATGTTTCGTCTGCCGATGACCATTTGGGCCATGTTTATCACCGCCATCTTGCAGGCATTTGCACTCCCTGTCCTTACCGCGGCAGGCTTCATGCAGTTGCTCGATCGTCTGGCGGGCACGGGCTTCTTCCTGGCTGAGGGTGCCATGGCTAATAACTCGCCAATGGCGACCGGCGGTGGACAGCCGTTGCTGTGGCAGCACTTGTTTTGGTTCTACAGCCACCCGGCCGTGTACATCATGATCCTGCCGGCCATGGGTATGGTCTCCGACATCCTGAGTACCTTCGCTCGTAAGCCGCTGTTCGGCTACAAGCCGATGGTTTACTCAATCTCTGGGATTGCCGGGCTTGGGTTTATCGTGTGGGGACATCATATGTTTGTCTCAGGTATGAATCCGATGCTCGGTATGACTTTCATGGTATCGACCATGTTTATTGCACTACCCAGTGCGATTAAGACGTTCAACTGGCTAGGGACTCTGTGGGGTGGCAAGATCCAGTTCACTACGCCCATGCTGTTTGCCATCTCCTTCGTGTCGATGTTTATCATCGGCGGTTTGAGCGGCATCTTTATGGCGGCCACGCCCGTCGACATCTTCATCCACGATACCTACTACATCGTTGCCCACTTCCATTATGTGCTGTTTGCCGGTACTGCGATGGCAGTGTTCGGGGGCATCTATTTTTGGTACCCCAAGATGTTCGGTCGAATGATGAACGAGTTTTGGGGAAAGGTACATTTCTTCATTACGTTCACTCTTTTGAACTGCGTGTTTTTCCCGATGCATATTCTAGGGCTCACCGGGTTCCCGCGTCGCTTGGCCGATCCGTACCATTACGAAACATTCCGCAACCTACTGCCACTCAATCAATTCATCAGTTGGTGTGCGTTCATCATGGTTGGCTTGCAGGTGATCTTCATTATCAATTTCTTCGGCAGTATGTTCTTCGGACCACGTGCCGGTCGAAATCCTTGGAAATCCAACGGTCTGGAATGGCAAGCTCCTAGTCCCCCCGGCCACGGTAACTTCGATTTCCAACCGATCATCTACCGCGGCCCTTATGAATATGGTTCGCCTGAGGTCGAGGAAGATTACTACCCACAAACTCAGCCGCCACCCGAGTCGTCACCAGAAAAAGCGGAGACCTAATCCGTTGCCAACCGTCGATGTGCACAAACCGGAAAGTAGCCAGGCCGCTCATTATGCAGCGTGGCTATTGGTGTGCGCAACGTTCCCCTTGATTTGGGTGGGCGGATTTGTCACGACCACGGACGCCGGCATGGCGTTTCGCGATTGGTTGACTTCCGACGGGCACTTGATGCCGCTGTACCCCTGGCTCAGTTCGGCAGGCGATAAGTTCGTCGAACACGGACACCGCCTGCTGGGGATGTTAGCCGGCATCCTGTCGATTGCCCTCGTCATCGTTACGTGGCGAACGGAATCACGCAGTTGGGTACGTAAGTTCAGCTTGGTGATTCTCGCAGGGGTCATCCTGCAAGGCGTGCTTGGTGGGATGCGAATTGTGCTCGACGAACGCACTTTGGCCCTCGTGCACGGCTGTACGGGCCCGCTGTTTTTCTCGCTGTGCGTGGCAATGGTTGTCTTTACCTCGAAGTGGTGGAAAAGTACGCCCATGCAAAAGAACGATAATAAAACGCGTGCCGCGATGCGTTTGGCAGTGCTTTGTACGGTGATGGCATACTTGCAACTCGTCGTCGGTGCAGTTGTTCGGCATAGTCCGTACCTCACCAACCAAGTTGCGGCGTCCATATTCCAAGTGGCTGTTTACTTCCATGTCTTTTTGGCCATATTGCTAATGGGCCACATATTGCTTCTGGCATGGCGATGCGTGCGCCAGCGTAGCCAGTCTTTCGGGGGTTTGATGTTGGCGGCTTTTGTCGCCATGCAAATCATGTTGGGTCTGGCAACCTGGGTGATCAAATACGGCGTTCCTAAATGGGCAGTGGCCATTGTTGGCGAGATGCCGTTTGTACATCGCGAAGCAGATTTGCTGCAGAATGCGATCATCACGAGCCATGTGGCGGTCGGCTCCCTGATCCTGGTCACGTCGCTGGCAATTGCATTGCGTTTCGCAAGGCTGTCGGGAGTATCTCTTTCGGCTCGCGTTACCGGTAACAGTGTCACTAATAGCGGAGTCACTAATAGCGACAGAGCCATGGAGGCTGCACTATGAACATGGCCTCCATCCTGACCGCCGAAGGTCGTCAAACGACCGTTGCTGCGCGGCTTGCCGATTATTTGGAACTTACCAAACCACGAATCGTGGTTTTGGAATTGATCGTTGCCACCGCGGCCGCCTGCCTGGCCGCACCGCATAGCCTTGAGTTGGCTGCTCTGCTGCACGCCTTGTGGGGAACGGCTTTAGTGGCGGCGAGCGCGAGCATTGCCAATCAATGGTGGGAACGCGATATCGACACCCGAATGAAACGCACCGCAGGACGACCTCTGCCCGCAGGTCGGGTCAGCCCGGCTGAGGCAGTCCTCCTCTCGGCAATAACTCTCGTCGTGGGAGTCGGGTGGTTAGTTTGGAAAGTCAATCTACTCACAGCGGCGCTAGGTGTAGCCTGTTGGATTCTATATGTCCTTGTTTACACACCACTAAAGACCCGTACCCCGCTTAACACTGCGGTGGGTGCAGTTGCTGGGGCGATCCCCCTATTGATGGGCTGGACGGCCACCGGAGCGCCGCTTTCGTTGCAGGCGTTTGCTCTGGCTGGCGTTTTGTTTCTGTGGCAATTTCCCCACTTCATGGCAATTGCCTGGATGTATCGTCGCGAGTATGCGGCGGCCGGACATCAAATGCTACCTGTAGTCGATCCCTTAGGTTGGCGGACGGCCACGCAGGCAGTGGTTGGCGCTTCCCTGTTGATTCCCGTCAGCCTCATTCCGGCGTTGTCGTCCGTGGGGGACGGTTCCTTCATCTATTTCGTCTGGGCACTAGGATTGGGGCTCATACAGTTTGCCTTTGCTTTACGATTTGCTTTGCTGCGAGACGAGGCATCGGCTCGGGTGTTGCTGCGGACTACGTTGTTGTATCTGCCCGCCTGGCTTGCGATGCTGCTAATTGTCACGATGTGACCACTCGAATAAGACAAACCGAGAAATTCTTTGAACCACGAATCAACACGAATGACACGAATGCGAATAACGCAGAGAACAAAATCGTTATTCAAAAAATGAATAATTAGTGCAGATTGGTGTTTATTCGTGGTTAAACCGAGCCACATTAAGAAAATGAAATCATGAGCGACAAAGACCATCACGGACCCATGTTCGATTACCAGCCCGCCTTGCCGATTTCCAACGGTAAGACGTTTATGTGGCTGTTTCTTTCGACAGAAATCATGTTCTTCGCGGCCTTGATTGGCACGTACATTGTGCTGCGATTTGGTGCCATCTCCTGGCCCAGCACGCATGACGTGCACCTTGTTGAATTCATGGGCTTTATCAACACGTTTATTCTGATTTGCTCCAGCGTAACGATCGTCATTTCGTTGGAAGAAGCCAAAAAGAACAATGCCTCCTCGGCCAAAGCCTGGATGTTTCTCACCTTGATACTGGGCACCGTCTTCTTGGGCGTCAAAGCGTTCGAATACAAGGCTAAGTTTTCTCACGGAATTTATCCGCAGGCTCCGCATAGCCAGATTTACGAAAAAGCCGACGTCTACTACGCCCAGGCGGTCCGAAAGCGATTAGGGGAATTGAAAGTTAGCCTGCAAGAGAAACAAGGCGACCCCGAGGCCCCCGAAGCTGCCGAAGACTTGCAAGTGGTCGACGACCTCCTGATGCAGCTTGAGAAAGCGGAGGTCACCATTCGCAATTCGCCTGAGTCCCCCGAGGGGCGACAGCTGCTCCTCAAGTTGGCCAATGACATTTACCCGCGCGCGAGTGTTCATGAAAAACATGGCGCCGCAGCTCATGGGGGGCACGACGAAATGGTTCGCAAGTCTTCATCGAAGTTTCGATTAGCCTCCGCCGAAACGGGTGGGGGCGGACACGCCGTGGGGCTCAATGATAAGCATCCTTGGTTGAAACTGCCCATCATGATCCCCGGCGGCAACATGTGGGCCAGTACCTATTTTCTACTCACAGGTTTTCATGCTTTGCACGTAGTGGTAGGACTTATCGCGTTTGGCATCTTGCTCATGATGACGCTCGATAAGGCTGCCGCGGGCGTCATCGAAAATGTGGGGCTTTACTGGCACTTTGTCGACTTGGTTTGGATTTTCCTATTTCCGCTGCTGTATCTTTTTTAAGTGATTCCCTATGACAGATTCCCAAAACGAATCCGCAACGCACGATGCCGCAACGCACAATGCCGCTGACCATGATGATCATGAGCACCACGGTGGCTTTGGTCTCTATATGGCGGTTTTTGTAGCACTCTGTGCATTGTCGACGCTTTCGTTCCTCACCTACTTCGAGTTTTGGCGTAATAGTGTGCCGATGGAAGTCAGCCGCGCATTTATGATGGCGGTTTCCTGCACGAAGGCGATGCTTGTGATCATGTTCTTCATGCATCTCAAGTGGGAAGCCAACTGGAAGTGGGTCCTTACCGTTCCGGCCAGCTTTATGTCGGCGCTGCTGATCCTGGCATTGGTGCCTGACGTAGGATTGCGGATGTACCATGCCTCGCACGACCGAATGATTTACGCTGCCGAGGAACCCGCCACCTCAGATCAGGATACACAAGCTGCCCACGGTGGCGATGATCACGAGGAAGATACGGCCCACTAAGGCGTAACAACTGAAATACCTGGAGATACTCGAAGCGTGGGGATATGCTGAGACGTTTGATCTTCCATCAACATTTTACCATCCCACCTTTTACATCCTCCGCACATGACCCCTGATTCGGCGATCGTGGTATCTGAGCTGACGCATCGCTATGGCGATCGGGTGGCGGTTGACGGGCTTTCGTTAGAAATCGAAGCGGCCGAGATCTTCGTTTTCCTGGGTCCCAACGGCAGTGGCAAAACAACACTGTTTCGTGTGCTCTCGACTCTCATCCCACTCCAATCAGGCGCTGTAAGCATCCTGGGGAGCAATCTCGCACAGGATGCTAATCGACTGCGTCAAAAGTTGGGCGTCGTGTTCCAGGCACCCAGCCTCGACAAGAAGCTTACGGTGTTGGAGAACCTCTATTATCAGGGCCAACTGTACGGATTGTCTGTCGATCAGCTCAAAGAGCGAGCCCTGGAGTTGATGTCGACGCTGGGGATCGCAGATCGTGCGGGCGATTTGGCCGAATCGCTTTCTGGCGGGTTGCGGCGTCGTGTCGAACTTGCCAAGGGACTACTCCACCGTCCCCAATTGCTCCTGCTGGACGAACCAAGCACGGGACTCGATCCGGGTGCCCGCGCCGACCTGTGGCACTATTTGCATTCGCTCAAAGAGCAAGGTGTGACGATCGTGCTGACGACGCATTTGTTGGAGGAGGCAGAGCGGGCGGACCGCATTGCCATCATGCATCGTGGCAAACTGGCGGCGCTCGATAACCCAGCGGCACTGCAATCTTCGATCGGCGGCGACGCGATTACCATCCGCACTCCGGACCCAGCAGCACTGGCGGAGCGAATTCAACAGAAGTTCGACTGTGCGGCGACCGTGGTCGATGGCAATGTGCGACTGGAGCAACCTGACGGGCACCAGTGGATCGGCCGATTGGGGGAAGCGTTTGGGGACGAGATGGAAAGCGTCACCGTGGGAAAACCGACGCTGGAGGATGTCTTTATTGCTCGGACGGGGCATCGGTTTTTGAGTGAAGAGGGCCTTGTGTCGCGAGGCGACACGGCTAATCGTAGCTAAAAATACAACTAACAACGAACGATTAACAAACACCCATGCCTAACGATTCTGTCACCGCTGTCCCCGCCTTGCCAGTGATTTTCACGCTGGCACAACGGGAATTGGTGCGATTTTTCCGTCAGCGGAATCGAGTGATTGGGGCATTTCTCCAACCGGTGATGTTCTGGCTGTTATTTAGTGCCGGACTTCGAAGCAACGATCTGGGGTTTGCATTTTTCTTCCCCGGCACGATTGCCATGATTCTGTTGTTTACGGCTATATTTGCCACGATCTCGATTATCGAAGATCGCCGCGAGGGTTTTCTGCAGTCGGTCCTCGTAGCACCGGCCCCGCGCTGGGCCATGGTGCTGGGCAAAATTATCGGCGGCGCCGCGATCGCTCTGCTGCAGGCCCTCGTGTTTCTGCTGCTGGGCGCTGCGACACTGGGGCTCGCGAGCAATGTGCTAGAGGTCATCTCGGCAATTGTCTTAATGGCGACCATAGCTGTGGCCCTAACCGGGCTTGGCTTTACGCTGGCTTGGCGGATGGAATCGACGCAGGGCTTCCATGCCATCATGAGCGTCTTCCTGTTTCCCATGTGGTTACTGTCTGGTTCGCTGTTTCCTGACGACCCCAGTAGCTGGCTGACGACAATTTCTCGGTTCAATCCCCTCACTTATGGGGTGGCAGGATTGCGTCGGTACCTACAATTCCAGGAGACGAACATCAGTACGGAAAGCTTGCCCGCGTTGGGTATTTGCTGGCTGGTGACGATTATCTTCGCGGTATTGATGGTCGTGGCCGCCTGGCGAATTGCCGGGACGCGGACGACAGGAGATTTGTTATGAGCAATTCAGCATTGCCTTACTGGCTAGCGTTGATGGTCCTGGTGGGCACTGGATATGCCGGTTGGAAACTGTGGCAAGTGGACCAGTATCAAGCCAGTCGCGCCGAGGGTGGCCTGGAATTTGAGGGTCCGCCGCTGGAAGAATTTGAGCTGACTGAGCGGAGTGGCGAGCCGTTTCGCTCTGCCGAAATGAAAGGCAAGGTGTGGGTCGCGACTTTTTTCTTTGCCACTTGCCCTGGAACCTGCCCGCGGCTGAATGCGAACATCAAGTATCTGAATTCTCTCGAAGAACTTGAGGATATCACCTGGGTGAGTATCACGGTCGATCCCGATACCGATACACTTCCCAAGCTGCGGGAGTATGCCGACAGCTTTCAGGCGGATCCCAACCGATGGCTCTTTTGTCGAGGGGACTTTAACTATATACGTCGGATCGGTGAAGACTTCATGAACGTCGACATTAGTTGGCGAGGCCACAAAGATTATGCTGTAGTGATCGACCGGAACGGTAATGTGCGAGGTATGTACGACGCCTATCGGACGAGCCAAGTAGAAAAACTTCGTGTGCTCCTGCTGAAGTTATTGGACGAAGAGGCTGAGAAGCCCACCGGAGAATCAACCGCCGAACCCTCAGCGGATTCGTCAGACTCAGAGGCGGATTCGTCAGATTTAGAGGATGAGTCTTTAGAGAATGAGTCGACCGAAGTTCCACAGCAGGAGCCCGCCGCCGCGTGATGGAACTACCGAATGAACTCGCGCAGGAATTTGCAGCGCATCCCCTGGTTCACGTGAATGCCACACTCAATAGTCTGGCGACCGTGCTGCTTATTGCCGGGTGGCTCCTGATCAAACGAGGCCAGCGAGAGGCCCACGCGCGCGTGATGATGACTGCTTTTGTGGTCTCTACCTTGTTTCTCGCGTGCTATTTGTACTACCACTATCAGGTGGGAAGCGTAAAGTTCACGCATCCCGGTCCGATACGCTATGCCTACTTGCTGATTCTTTTTTCACACATCATTCTGGCGGTTACGGTCCCCTTCCTGGCAGTGGCGACCATCTACGCCGGCATGGTGGGCCAGGGCTGGATTCACGCTCAAAAACGATCCGCAGAAGAGCGATTGCACATGTTAAGCCGACATCGCAAGCTAGCTCGGTGGACGTTTCCCATCTGGCTCTATGTATCAGTGACAGGCGTCGTGGTGTATGTGATGCTGTATCACCTCTGGCCGCCCGGAGCTGTCTGACCTAGAATTGGATAAGAGGTATAGCCCTATGATCCGAAACCGAATAACAATGTTGCTCCGCGTCGTCGCACCGCTATTGGCAATTCTGCTTATTGCCTGGATGGCTGGTGATGCCGCAGCATGCCCCACCTGCAAAGATGGTTTGGCAGAGAACGACCCCAGCACGCAGGCAATGGCCGCGGGCTACTTCTATAGCATCCTTTTTATGATGTCGATGCCATTTCTTATCATCGGCACGTTTGGAAGCTTCGCCTATCTTTCGGTTCGCAAAGCCAGAGAACAGGAAGCTCTAGCAGCGGGGCACGCGGTCGATCCTGTAGAGACTACTCCGTAGCGGGATTGTCGGCTTTCTCTTTGTCTAGCACACGCACTTCTTGTTCGTTGGGCCAGGGATCGAATAGTTCGTCGAAGGCAATCCAAAGTCCGCGTGCATAGCGGAAGAACCACAGCGGGAACAATAGTGAGAAGACGGTAAGCAACACCAGCAACGCCTTGCCAGTGAGAATTCCCGAGAGGTAGAACCCAAAGTACATCAACACGACCAGCGTTGCCGTGGCGCCATAATTGAAATAGATCGAGCCTAATAGATAACCTGGCGCCCGATTAAACTTTCTGCCACACGCTTCGCAGGGGTCTCGCATCGTGAGCCAATTGCGAAACATCTTGCCTTCGCCGCACGCAGGACATCGCAAACGCAAACCACGCCAGATAAGCATAGTTAAACTAGGGCGATCGGAGTCGGGAGCGTTTGCAGTCATGGTAAGCTTGGAAAGAATCGATGAATGATGCGATGAAGGCCAAGGAGGAGAGGGCGGAGCTAGAATCTCCCCCAACCGCTGCATAGCCACTCTTGCCAAGTGTAGCTTACACGGTTAGGTTGCTAAACATGCATAGCATAGCAAGATTACTCCAACTAGCCGGGCTGACCATTCCACCACTCGCGATGGTGGCGCAGCTGAACCAGTCGATTTCCACGGGACGTATGCTGCAGTTTCTGGTGATGTCCGTAGGTCTTTTCTTGTTGGGTTACACCATTCAACGCCATAGCGGTAATGCGTAAAGATCCACACATGCGTTGAAAATATGGGTGCTGACTCTTCACAGAGAATGGAAGGCATTTCGGCTCGCTAGCCTTCTTCTGACGCAGACCAAAGCACTTTGTCCATCAGGTCTTTGTCGATCCGCTGTTCGTTGCGCTCAATCGAGGCGATGGCAGATTTAACTTTCAGTTTGGCAGCAGCCAGATCGACAACATCGTTTTCAGCCTGATCAAACCGCAGCTGGTGATCAGTACCGACTTTTTGCACAACCGGTGAGGTGTATTCGGCTTGGTTGCGACGGATGACCTTTGCGTGCGTGCCATCTTCCAGTTCCACTATGCTGCCAATTGGAAACAGAGAGACTGAATTCAACAGTGCTCGTACTGCCGGCTGAGACACACGACCCGCTTTGATTTGGTGCAGCAGATAAACCATGACATCGTAGGGAGTATACGGTTCCCGCCCGCGCGTCTTCGAGGTTAGCGTCAAATAGATATTCGCCACCTGCAGCACACTGGCATAAGGGTGGATCTTCGACTCTTGGAGTCCCTTGGGATATCCAGAGCCATCGGCGTTTTCAAAAACTTGCGTGGCCGCGAGACGGACCTCCCGTGAAACTCCATCCATCGAAGAAATCAATTCGGCCGTATACAGCGGATGTGCTTGAAAGACTTCTAGATCCCGGCTCAGTATAGAAGCCGATTCGTCCTGGAGCCTTTCGGGCAAGAAGTACTTCCCCCAATCGCAAACCATGGCGCACAATCCGACTTCTCGAACGTGCGAATCATCGAAACCCAAATCGACGGCCATGGCGATCGAAAGCAGTGAAAGCCGGATCGATCTTTCCGCCATTTCGGGACTCAAGGAAAGATTGCTCGCTGTGAACAGGGCAAGATCGGGGTCTTCAGCGGTTAGTTCACGAACATGACTTGCAGCAACCGCATCGAGGGGCTGCGAATCATCTGCTTTGCCCGCCAACACATCGTCAATAAGCTTGTCGATCACCTTGGTGGCTTTGGAATATCGATCCTTGAGCTCTTCGAACTGCTTTTTGTCGTACGGCGAAGTTCCCTTGTTAACCACCGATTCTTTCAGTGCCGGGCCTTGGTTCTTTACCGAATACGAAGCAGTTTCGGTCAGCGACTCCACGCGTGCATTAACAGTTGACAGACTGGGAATCGAACGTGAGATTCGTTTCGGTTTTCCATGAGAGTCTTCCCCGGGCTCCTCCTTCGAGGCGGAAGAATCCTCTTCCATACCGATGACCATGGCCCCATCGATCGTATGGAGCATCACCCATTTCCGATCTCCGCTTTTAAGTTCTTCAAGTACTTTACCAGATAGCAGTACACCACCATCAAGTAGCTGATTATCTTGCTCATCGAAGATCGGATGCTGCAAGCTCATTCCAGCAGGCAGCAGTTCGATATTGACTCTCATGCGATTGACGGACAACACACTCAAACCTTTCTTGCACCCCGGACTCAACAATAGAGAGACCGTCAGACCGATCAAACCACCATATAAGAATGACAATGTTCGGTACCTAACCGAGAATCGCCTCAGCGAACTCCGTCAGGCCCTGAGCTTTGAATAGATCACAGCATCTCGAAAAGCGAGTGAGCCACGACCCTAACTTTTCGTAATACTGACGAGTAATGTCGACGGACAAGTAGCTTTATTCTTCCCTCGCCTAAGTGCGTAGATTATGCCAAATAGATTGGCAGTAGTATAGATTGCTGCCGGAGTTCCCACGCCCATTGGACAGATTGTCATCCGAAATGATACGTCATGTGAACCTGCAATCGCTTTCTCTAGTGGATTCCCGTACTGTAGAATCCTAATCGCGCCGCGAATGAATCAATCTCTTGCTTCAAGATTGGCAGAGTGAGATTGCAGAGATTTGTTCCAAGTTCTCACGTCGGATGCGCAATATGACTAGGAGTCTTCTCGCTGTTACTGACCGACCCCTCTAGGTTCTATTAGTCTGGCCCCAGTCTCGTCTTCCCCGGTGGCTTCGTAAGCTGTTGCTGGTAAAACAGTTGCGACGAGGCAGGGCCGTCCAACGTACCTTGACCCAGATCGGAAATCGCAATAAACTTTTTGCTGCGAGGAAGTTGCGCAATTTGCGGCCGGTCTGCAATTGATTTCTAGCGGAAAAACGTGTCGCAGAATCTTTCGGCATACTGGCCAAATCTCGCTACCATTCTGCGCAAATTGTTACTCGGTGAGATGCGAATTGCGGCTCTCGAATAAATCACTATCTAGATCCTCTCTAGTCAATTTCTTATGGAAGTTTTGGAAAAAATCTGGGAAGTCCTTTCCGGTTTCGGAAACGGGATACTTTCGCGTTTCGAGCGTGCGATTACCGCCATGTTCGGCTCTGCCAATGCTCGCTATCTGAAACGCTTGATGCCTCGCGTCGAAGCGATCAATGCGCTCGAGCCCATGTTCGAGGCGCTTAGCGACGAGGAGTTGAGGGCCAAGACCGAAGAATTTCGCGAACGGCTCTCCGCAGGAGAAACGATCGACGACCTCTTGGTCGAAGCCTTTGCCGCTTGCCGCGAAGCCGGTCGGCGCTGGCTAGGGATGCGCCATTACGATGTGCAGCTGATCGGTGGAATGATCCTGCACGAAGGCAACATCGCCGAGATGGTTACGGGCGAAGGCAAGACGTTGGTGGCCACACTCCCTGCCTATCTGAACGCGCTGGAATCAAAGGGCGTCCACGTCATCACGGTCAACGACTATCTGGCCCGTCGCGACATGGAATGGATGGCCCCCATCTACAATGGCTTAGGCCTGACGGTCGATGCTATCTACTCAGGGATCGATCCCGACCAACGACAGAAATCGTACGCTTGCGATATTACGTACGGTACGAATAACGAGTTTGGCTTCGATTACCTGCGCGACAACATGAAGCAGGCCGCACGAGATGACGACCGCTATCCGAAACAGCAGCAACAAGCACAGGGAAATCTGAACTACGCGATTATCGACGAGGTCGACAATATTCTCATCGATGAAGCACGTACCCCGTTGATTATCTCTGGCCCGGCTCGAGACGATTTAACCAAGTATGTCAAAGCCGACAAGATAGCCAAGCAACTCAAGAAAGACGTGCATTTCGAGGTCAAAGAGAAAGAGCACTCCGCTCACCTGACCGATGATGGTGTACGCGAAGCTGAAAAACTTGCCGGTGTCGAGAGCTTCTACACGGCTGGCAACATGCAGTGGCCGCACCTGATCGACAATTCCCTGAAAGCACATCACCTCTACAAACGCGACGTCAATTATGTGATCCAACAAGGCAAGATCATTATCGTCGACGACTTTACCGGCCGGCTCATGGAGGGCCGTCAGTGGAGCGATGGGCTTCACCAGGCCGTGGAAGCCAAAGAGGGCGTGCAGATTAAAGAAGAGAATCAAACGCTCGCCACGATCACATTGCAGAATTTTTTCAAGCTCTACAAGAAAATCTCCGGGATGACCGGTACCGCACTCACCGAGGCAGGCGAGTTTTGGAAAATCTACAAGCTCGACGTGATTGGCGTACCCACGAACCGACCCATGCAGCGGCTGGAATTTGCTGATGTTATTTTGCGTACGGAAAAGGAAAAGTACGTAAACATCGCCGATGAAATCGAGCGACTCAATCGGCACACCACAATCGAGTTGAAAAACGGATCGCTGTACATCGGGAAGATCACTCAAGAAGACGATAGCACAGTGACGATCGAACTTGCCGACGAACGCCGTCGCGAGACGATTTCTCGAGACAAGATCGCGAAGATTCAATCGCCAGGGCGACCGATTTTAGTTGGCACAGTCTCCATCGAGAAAAGTGAACGGCTGGGTAGCTTGCTCGATCGTCGTGGCGTTGCCCACCAAGTGCTCAACGCCAAGCAACACAAACGCGAGGCGGAGATCGTTGCCCAAGCCGGCCGCAAGGGGGCGGTGACGATCGCTACGAACATGGCCGGTCGTGGTACCGATATTGTATTGGGAGGAAATCCCGAGACGATGGCCTGGGCCCAATTGCAAGATAAGTATCCAACTCGTCTAGAAGTTCCGCACGACGAATGGGAACAGCTTGTTTCGCAGATCGAACGTCGCGAGAAGATGAAAGAGCAGGGCGAGGAAATCAAGGAACTCGGCGGCCTGCATATCATTGGCACCGAGCGACACGAGTCTCGCCGGATCGATTTGCAGCTTCGTGGTCGTTGCGGTCGACAGGGTGATCCAGGTAGCAGCCGCTTCTTTCTGTGCCTGGAAGACGACCTGATGCGAATCTTCGCCGGTGAATGGGTGAAAAGCATGCTGACGCGGCTGGGCATGAAAGAAGGCGAGGCGATCGAAAGTAAGATGGTCACCCGCCGCATTGAAGGTGCCCAGAAGAAGGTCGAAGAACGCAACTTTGAAATTCGCAAGAATCTGCTCGAATACGACGAAGTGATGGACGAGCAGCGAAAACGCGTCTACGGCTATCGCCAGCAGATTCTCGATGGTGTGAATTGCCGCGACCTGATTACCCAAATGATTACGGAACAGTTGGATGAATCGCTGCAGACGATTCTCGACTCCGACTATGGTGTGGAATCGTTTGCCGCTGCCGCTGGCGGATTGCTCAACGTGCAATTCGAGGCGCGCGATTTCCGCAACCAACTTCCGCCCGATGCGAAACGAATGGCTCGGAACGAAGCTTCGCGGCTTGCAGAGTCGCAAATCTTGGACGCCATCGAAGAGAATCTTCCTGACGAGGAGGAATCCAGCGAATGGAATTGGGAGGCTCTGGCCAAGTGGTCGAACATGCGCTGGAAGACTAACTATCGGGATCGGGAACTAAAGAAGATTGGTCGCGACCAATTAGCGGAGGAACTCATTAAGTCCGCGCACGACGCGATCGAAGAAATTGATTTGAGTAGCACCGATCGCTACCTGGAATCCGATTACAGTCTCCAGACGGCACGCGCTTGGCTTAGCGATAAGTTTGACATCAAGATCGGAGCCGAGGAGGCAGCAGATCTTGATCCGAATGAGTTTGTTGCCTTGGCACACGAACGAGCTCAGGCTGCCTATGACGATCGCGAATCTGAATACCCCGTCATGGCTGGCATGTCTCGCTTCTCTTCGCGTGACCGTAGCGGTGCGAAGCAAGGGTTCGAACGAGAGAAACTTGTCGAGTGGGCCAACCATCGATTCAACGTCGATCTCTCGCTCGATGATCTTCGCAACAAACAGCGTGAAGAAATTCGTCAGCTCTTGCTGGAGCATAGCCGCAAGAACAATGTGCGTGCCAACCAGGTGGCGGCCGAAGCACAGCAGCGGGTCGACGCTTTGTTTGCCGAAGCGGGGAACGAGATTACCCTGGGCCAAGTCACGGGCAACAATGGCAAGCTGGACGACTTGAGTAGTTGGCTTCAAGAATCGTGTCAGTGTGAAGTACAGATTGATGAACTGGCCCGGCTCGATCACGACGAGGCTCGCCGACGCGTATCGCAATTGATCGAGGACCGCTTCCGCCCCGAAATGCGGCGGATGGAACGCGCTCTGCTACTGCACATCCTCGACCAGGCCTGGAAAGAGCATTTGCTAACGATGGATCACCTGCGCTCCAGCGTGGGACTGCGCGGTTATGCCCAAATCGATCCTAAGGTGGAGTACAAGCGCGAAGGCATGCGGATGTTCGAGGCGATGTGGACCTCCGTAGCTAATTCCGTGACCGACTTAATCTTCAAAATGGAGCAGTTGGACGAAGGTTTCGTCGGTAGCACCTGGGTAGAGACAGAAGCCCGCCACGACGAAGCCCCCGACGCCACGGACATGGCCCAGCAACAGCAAGCCGCCATCGAAGGGAGCGAGTCGCAACGCAAAATGGAGCCAATTCGTAACCGAGACGAGAAGGTGGGCCGCAATCAACCCTGCCCCTGCGGCAGTGGCAAGAAGTACAAAAATTGCTGTAACCGAAAAGCGGTCTAGTGTGAGCCCGAATTCTGGATTTAGGAATATTCTCAAATGTCGACTGCTTACGATTCAGCCAAACAACAAATGATTTCGATTCTAAAAGAGCAGCCCGATGATAGTTCCTACGACGAACTTCTCAGGGAACTGGCTTGTCGGCGAGCGATTCAGAGTGGCCTCAAAGACGTTGATAGTGGAAGTGTAGTGTCCAGCGAAGAGGCGTTGCGAAGAATTAAATCATGGCGAAGTTAGTCTGAACTGAAGAAGCTCTACGTCTTTTGCGGGATATCGGAGATTATCTCTCAGAACGGAGCCCTGAGGCAGCAACAAACGTGACTCTAGGGATCTTTCAAAAGGCTCAAATCCTAGTTGACCATCCAGAACTGGGTTTTCGCTATCAGGAGTATTCGGATTGTGAAGTACGTGAGTTGATCTACGGTCACTATCGGATAATCTAGGAGTATAAGAAGCAAAATGCAGTCTATGTATTGGCCGTAATACATTCCGCTATGGATATCGAGAGGCTGCAATTCTAACTGCTGACATTGATATCAATAACGTGAATGGTGGATCTACATGAATGTCGCTGTAAGAGTTGGCTTTGCTCTAGCTATACTTGCGCTCGTGTTTGGCCTGGTCGGTGCTAATGAAGCGTTCCTCATATCAGGAGCTATTTTATACGGATCGAGTGCGATTGCTCACACAATATCCAACAACAATCAACTGGTTTGATCGCTGGCTTGTCGGAGGCAACTACGCTCTCGGAGTAAGATCCAATCTCGATTCCGTCACGTCCGTTTCCTTCTGTAATCAATCCGTGTAGGGAAAGGAATCCCGAGTGTCTCTACTTTTCTCTTGGCTGCTGAGCGCCGCTTATGGTGTAGCGATCGTCCTGGCTTCGCCTTGGATTGTGTGGTCGGCTGTGCGTCATGGGAAGTACCGCGAGGGCTTTGCGGAAAAGTTTCTAGGGCACGTTCCGCTGCGGGCTGGGAATCGACCCTGCGTATGGCTGCATGCGGTAAGCGTGGGTGAGGTGAACCTGCTAGCTAAAGTGATAGTCGAGCTTGTGGAGCGTCGACCCGATTGCGAGATTGTCGTCAGCACTACCACCAAAACTGGCTTTGACCTCGCACAGAGAAAGTATTCCGCTCATACAGTCTTTTACTGTCCGCTTGATTTTACTTGGGCCACGGCCGCTGCTTGCCGACGTGTCCGACCCGACGTGCTGGTGTTGGCGGAGCTGGAGTTGTGGCCGAACTTGATTCGTGCCGCGAAGCGTCAAGGCTCACGAGTAGCGGTGATCAACGGCCGCTTGAGCGATAATAGCTTTCGGGGTTATGGGCGATTGCGCATAATCGTTTCCCGAATCCTCCGGCAGATCGACCTGATCGCAGCGCAGAATAGCGAGACAGCCAATCGATTTCAGCAGCTTGGTGCCACACCGAACAATGTGCAAATTACGGGCTCGGTTAAATTCGATGGTGTGGAATCAGATCGCAACAATCCGAAGACGGCCCAGCTCCGCGAACAGTTTGGCTACTCAGCGGACGATATCGTTTTTCTTGCAGGCAGCACGCAAGCTCCCGAAGAGGCCTATGCCCTTGATATTTACCAAAGGCTATCCGTGGAGTATCCAACTTTGCGATTGGTGCTCGTGCCCCGACATCCCGAAAGATTCGACGAAGTTGCAAAGTTATTAGAAGACTCTGGCGTTGCCTATGCGCGTCGCTCCGTAAACTCACCATCCAGTTTCCGTCTTCCTGCTCCTGCTATCCTTGTCGACACCGTCGGCGAGCTTGGCGCCTGGTGGGGCCTGGCTACCATCGGCCTCGTGGGTGGTAGTTTTGGCAGCCGTGGCGGGCAAAACATGCTGGAGCCCGCCGCTTACGGGGTGGCGGCCTGCTTTGGGCCGAAAACGAAAAACTTCCGCGACATCGTTACCCAACTCTTGGCTGCCGATGGGGCCGAGGTGGTGCAGAATGCCGACGAGCTGGAGCAGTTTGTGCGTCGTGTTCTGGAAGAACCCGAATGGGCACAGGCCTTGGGGCAACGTGCTCAGCAGTTGGTGATCTCTCAGCAAGGGGCCGTTACTGAGACTGTTGAACTGTTGTTGCCGTTGATTGGTAACGGTGGAAGTGCAGCGAAAGAAGCGGCTTAGTCGAGCTATTGCGGGTGTGCAAGTCGTAGTTCTCAAGTTCGAAGTCGTTTGTCATCCCGAGGTCTGCCGAGGGATCTAGCCAGATTCCTCGGCAGACCTTGGAATGACAGCTAGTGACGTCGCTGGAGGGTCTACACGAACTTCCGCAAGACGCGGTCGCCTACGGCTCGCCCGATTCAGCCAGTTCCGTATCGCTCGACGCCGTCCCGTCTCCTGTAACATGCTCGTGGTCGTGAATATGGTCGGGGCAATAGCAGCACTGCCCATCGCACTTAGAGCAATAGCGGAACAACGTCCGCGGTGCCGTCTCGCTATTCAGTCCACAGACCAGGCACTCATGCACTAGGCTCTTGGTTGCCGCTTTGGTCTTAGCTTGGTAGGTACGTCGCCGCTGGCCGCTTTTGATTTGTTGCCAATGTTCCTTACCAAAGAAGAGCAGATAGTTAGCCACTGAGGCCACAATTAACAGTCGATTCATCCAGTCGCCTTGGATGAAGGCAAATGCATAGCCGAGCCACATCAGTAGTGCTAACCATTTGATTTGGATCGGCAGAATAAAGAAAATATGAAGCACGTAATGTGGATTGATGCGGGCAAATGCCAAAAAGACTGTGGCATAGAAGAACCCGTTGTTGGCAATATGCTCTGCCGGTAGCATCACCGTGAGAAAGGACGCAGCGACGTTGGCTAAGAAACCGATCCATAAGAAAAGGTTGTATCGAACCGTTCCCCAGATACTCTCCAGACCATTGCCGAACATATAAAAAATCAGCCAGCCGAAGATTGCGCCAATGATATCGAGCGAGAAGGGAATGAACAAGAATGTGACGACTCGCCAGACTTCACCTTCCAGCACTTTGCTAGGATCAAGTTCGAGCTTGCTAAAAACATTGCCGCCCACCCCCTGGGCTGCTTGTAACTTGTATGCGACGTACAGGACGATCTGCCCGGCGATTATGAGGCCGGTAATGTTCGGGATCGCCCACGGCCGGAAGATTTTTTCGAGGCGTTTCATCAGTGTCTTGTCGTTCTGTGGCATATCGTACTATCGGTGTTGAGAAACTGCCGGCGAGGGGTCGGTTGCTCTTGGAAGCTTGTTTAGTTCATCTAGCCACAGAGATCACAGAGAAGACGGAGAAGAACAGTCTTTGCTAGACCTCTGCTGGGGAAGGTTTCTTGAGGCCAGGTCTTATAACAAACTACTTTTTCTTAGCTCCCGATACGAACCAGCATCCGAATCATCAAGTCCAGGCCTTCTCACTTCTCTCTGTGGGCTCTGTGGCTACATTCTTCCAAAACTACCCTAGAATGGGTACCTGCTATTGCCCGACAATTCAATATCGGTCCCTATCGGTCTATTAACGGGATAACGCTGGGAGACGGCAAAACGAGCCATCTCTTCCCGCCACACTGTCCGCACCGCAGAGACGAGCCTATAATCGGCTATCTATGAATGCCATCCAAATCCGCGGGCTTGAGAAGTCGTACCGCGTCTATCAAAAAAAAGAGGGCCTGCGGGCTTCGCTCACTGGGTTGTTCCAGCGGGACTACCGCGACGTACATGCCGTACGGGGCATCGATTTGGATGTAGAACAGGGTGAGTTCGTCGCCTTTTTGGGACCCAACGGTGCCGGTAAAACGACCACGCTCAAATTGCTTTCCGGTGTGATTAGTCCCTCGGGTGGCGAGGCTCATGTGCTAGGCCATGTGCCGTGGAAACGCGAAAACGAATATCGCCGGCGGTTTGCATTGGTGATGGGGCAAAAAAATCAATTGTGGTGGGACTTGCCGGCGCAGGAGTCCTTTCAACTGCATCAGAAAATCTACCGCATCGATCCCACCGACTTCCGCCGCACAAGCGACGAGCTCTGCGAACTGCTGGACGTCACGCATCTGCTCGGGCAACCTGTTCGCGAGCTTTCCTTGGGTGAGCGGATGAAAATGGAACTGATCGCGGCACTGTTGCATTCTCCCGATGTGCTGTTTCTGGACGAACCCACGATTGGTCTCGATGTGGTGGCCCAACATAACATCCAGAAATTCTTGAAGCACTATCAGGAAGAACGGCAAATCACGGTGCTGCTGACAAGCCATTATATGAAAGACGTCGCCGCACTGTGCCAGCGCGTGGTGGTGATTGCTCATGGGGAGATTATGTACGACGGTTCTTTGGATGGGATCGTCGACTCGTTTAGTGGACATAAGATTCTGACTTTGCAGTTTGCCGACGATCGAATGCCAAGCGACCTGGCTCAATACGGCGATGTGCTAGAGATTGTTGCTCCCAAGGCCCGGCTCCGCGTTGATCGGGGCAGTATCGCGGGCGTGCTGTCTTCGGTGCTTGCCAATAACACGATCGAAGATGTCAGCGTCGAGGATCCCCCTTTGGAAGAAGTCATCGCCGAAATGTTCTCTCGCTCCGCTGAAAAAAAAGAAGAACTTCCAGCCACCTCCGCTCCTTAACCGTAGCCCAGAACCCTCAAGTCTCCAGCCTCCCCGCCATGCTTGCCCAAGTAAATACCTGGTGGACGATCCTCCGCATCTGTCTGGAAGAGCGCCTCGTATATCGGGGCGACTTCGCCCTAGGCACATTGATGCGGTTTCTGCCGATCGTCACACAGATTTTTCTGTGGACCGCCGTATTCGCAGCTGCCGGGTCGGACTTGATCGAGGGTTATACAAAGAACGACGTCATTGCGTATTACTTGCTAACCATGCTGGCGCGAGCTTTTTCCAGCATGCCGGGTTTGGCCTCGGGAATTGGCCGACAGGTGCGCGAGGGCGAAATCAAGAAGTTCATGATCCAGCCGATCGACTTGATCGGCTTCTTGCTACTGGCGCGGATCGCCCACAAACTGGTCTATTATGTCGTTGCAGCGGGGCCGTTTGCATTAGTCTATTATCTTTGCCGCAGCTACTTTCCCGGTTGGCCCCCTTCCGAAGTGTTCGCCGCGTTCGTGCTATCGTTGGTGTTGGCGTTCGTCGTGGGATTCTTCCTTGAGTGCTCGATGGGCATGATCTCTTTTTGGTTTTTGGAAGTGAGCTCGCTACTGTTTGTGTATATGTTGTTCACATTCTTCTTCTCCGGCCACATGTTTCCCTTGGAGATCCTGCCGGAACCGTGGAAGACCGTGGTCGATTTTTTACCATTCAAATACCTGGCATATTTTCCGGCCGCGGTCTTCTTAGGCAAGGTACAAGGCCCGGAGCTGACGCAGGGACTGATCATCCAAGCCAGTTGGGCCATATTCTTCATCTTCACAAGCCGCTACCTCATGAACCGCGGGTTTCACCGTTACAGTGGGTTTGGAGGATGATGGAATGTATGATCTGAGATGTTCGATTGCAGATGTGAGTATTACTGCTGTCATCGTAGCATCCCAGGTTGCTTCTTCAGTGCTCAATCAACAATCAAACATCTAACATCACACCTATGAAGAGTCATCCCTCCTACCTGCAAGTGTTTCTCATGTTTGCGCGGAATAGTTTGATTCGCGACATGACGTTCCGCGCAAATTTCTTTATCGAAGTGATTTCTTCGATGTCGTGGATGATTATGAATCTGGGCTTCTATACGTTGGTGTACCAGTTCACGCCCAACATCGAAGGGTGGGACAAATACGAGTTTTTCGTGTTCATTTCCACGACGATGTTCGTGAATAGCCTGGTGCAAGCCTTGTTCATGCCCAACGCACAGGAATTGAGCGAGCTGGTGCGCACCGGAGGGCTCGACTTTGCACTACTGAAACCGATCGATACGCAGTTCTTAGTCTCGCTGCGTCGAGTGAACTGGTCGTCGCTGGGCAACTTTTTTGTGGCTCTGTTGCTGTTGGCCTATTCCCTGCCAAGAATCGAGGGGCTGGAGATTTCGCTTTGGCAGTTTATCCTATATCCGCTCTATATTTTGTTGGGCGTATTAATTCTCTACAGTGTGATGATCACGCTGGCAGCCACGAGTATTTGGCTAGGCAGAAACCAATCGCTGTACGACTTTTGGTTCTACATCACCAACTTTTCCCGCTACCCCATGGAAATCTACAAGGGTGCGTGGGGCACTCCCTTGCAATTGCTGTTCACCTACGTCGTGCCCATTCTAGTGGTCATCAACGTCCCAGCCCAAGCGTTGGCCAAGCCCCTATCGGCAGAATTCGCCCGCCTCGCAGCATTCGCAGTAGTGGCGACAATTGCCTGCTTGATCGGCAGTCGCTGGGTGTTCAAACGCGCCCTATGGAGCTACCGCAGCGCTAGCAGCTAGTGGGCAGTGAGCGGTAGAAATAGCCGCGATCCTACGGATCGCCGGGGCCGATATTTGATCTTCGTGCAAGCACCTTCCAGTCGAACGTGTGGCGAATCGCGGTAGACGTAAGAATAGATTCTGTCTACAAGATGCTCAACAGAAGTAGATTTATGCCAAGTATGACGCGGATATATTCAACCCCTTATCACAATGAATATCAAAGTAACTCTACTATCTGCGCTACTGATCGTCAGTCTGTTTCCTGCACGGTCCTACAGTTCTATCACATACAAGGTAACGCCTCGTGCAGGAGATTCTGCTCACTGGGCTCTCCTAGGAGGTTCGATTACCACAGATGGAACGATCGGAGAGATTTCAATCCTCAACTTCGAGAGATGGGAGATGAGGTTTTCTTCTCCCGCCGGAGTCTCGAAGATTTCCAGTAACGATGGAGGGGCTTTGCTGACAGTGGAGAGTCTCACTCTATTTGACAGCATTCACGGGAACTGCTGTCAACAACCGATCAATGCAACGATGACAGCGACGGCAAATGAACTGCTCTTAAACCCAGGCTTCCTGAGTTTTTTGAATCTCACCTTTACTAATCAGGATGTTTCCTCGAACGAGTTTACAGAAAAAAGTGTTACTTTTTCTCCACGATCGCATAACTTAGGTTTAGGCTTCGGCGGCAGTATTGTCGACAATGCCGTGGATAGTTCCAATCCATACCATCCCTATGAAATCAACGCGACACTCATTCCTGGAGGTAAACGTAATCTCAACCGTGCTATGTTGTTTTCACCTTTGGGGTCGCTTGCAATCGGTACAGTATCATCCATCCCAGAACCATCTAGCGTGTTGCTGCTAGGGGTAGTCTGTCTAACTTTGCAGTTTCGAAATCGGATGTCGATGACCGTTCAATAGCGAAGGTAACGCTATACAAACACGAAACTTACTTGATCGGCAGTCGCTGGGTGTTCAAACGCGCCCTATGGAGCTACCGCATCAGCGATCTGGATTTGCTATTCTCCCACCACCGTCACCACAATCTCGCGCTGGCGCGGTTTGACGTCGCACTCCAGGTGGAAGATCTGCTGCCACGTGCCCAGTACCAGCTTGCCACCGGCAATTGGCACACTCTCGCTATTGCCTAGCCAGGTCGCTTGCAAATGCGAATGCCCATTGCCATCGTGCCAGGCACGTTCGTGGCCGTAGTCGCGGCTAGGAGGGATCAATCGGTCCAGCAGCGCCGGCATGTCCTCGACCAATCCAGGTTCAAACTCGATAAGCCCGATCGCTCCCGTGCTGCCGACATTGAAGACCTGGACGGTGCCCGCCTGGATCCCGCTAGCAGCAACGATCCTGGCGACCTCGGCCGTCAAGTCGTGCATGTCACGGTGGCCGGCGGTTTCCAGTTGGATAGTTTTCTGATGGACCATGGCTAATGTCTCTTTGCTGGGTCTGGAGAGATGGAATTCACGCGAACCACACGATTTGTGGTTAAACAGCCTCCGCTTTTGGGATAAGCTTGGCGAAGACGACATTCTAATTCATGCATCAGGATTGTGAGGGACCCGGACGTGCAATCTCGGAATATTCAATTGTTGATTCTGGCACTTCTCTGGATGCCAACCATTTGCTTTGCTAAAGACCCCATGCTTAAGTACCCCGAAACTCGCCGAGTGGACCATGTCGACACCTATCACGGCGTCGACGTACCCGATCCCTATCGCTGGCTAGAAGACGATCCCCGCAACTCGCCGGAAATCGCAACTTGGCTAGAGGACCAGAATCGAGTCACCCGTCAGCATCTCGATGGCATCAAGTCTCGCGAGGAGTTTGAAAAACGCTTCACAGAAATCTGGAACTACGAACGATACTCGGTGCCGTACGAAAAAGCGGGAAAGTACTTTTTTTCCAAGAACGACGGCTTGCAGGACCAATCGGTCCTTTACTGGAGCAACGCGTACGATGGCGATGAGCGTGTGCTGATCAATCCAAACGAGTGGTCGGAAGATGGCACTGTTGCACTGGGTGGGGGGAAGGTGAGCGAGGACGGTCGGTACTATGCGTTTCTTCGCCGCGAATCGGGGTCCGATTGGACCACGATTCGCATCATCGAGATCGAGACTGGGGAGATGCTCGACGAAGTCTTGGAATGGACTCGCTGGGGCAATATCGTATGGAACGCCGAGAGCTCGGGCTTTTTCTACATCCGTTATCCTCAGCCCGCAGAGGGGCAGCAATTCCTGGCGGCCACCACGCACCCGATGATCTACTTTCACGTCTTGGGGACAGACCAATCTCAAGATACGTTTGTCTATAACAATGAGGAAGAGCCGGAATGGTACTTTTCATTGGAACGGTCCGAGGACAATCGCTTCTTTATCCTGTCAACTGCTCGCAACACAGATAACCAGAATCAAGTGTTCATCCGCTCGGTCGACGCGCCGCTCGATAGTGAATGGACTCGTCTGATTGACGATTTTGAGAACGAATTCTCATTTCTTGGCAATGTAGGGGATAAGCTCTTCTTTTTTACTGACTACCTTGCGCCGACTAAGCGCATCGTGGTGATGGATGCGAACAAGCCGGGCCGCGACGACTTGGTGGAAATTGTTCCCGCCGTGGAGGCGACGCTACGTTCCGCAACGATGCTGAAGAATAAGATTGTCGCCAATTACATGCAGGACGTGGTCTCGGTGGTGAAGGTGTTTTCCTACGATGGCACGGAGACGGGGGAAATTGAACTGCCCGGGTTGGGCACGGCCAGTGGGTTCCGCGGCGAGCAGAGCGATTCGGAGACGTTTTACTCCTTCACCAGTTACACACAACCAGCCAGCATCTATCGGTACGACTTGGATACTGGCCAGAGCACTCAAATCCGCACGCCGAAGGTGAACTTCGATCCCAGTCTGTACGAGTCGCGGCAGGCGTTCTACACCAGCAAAGATGGCACGCGCGTGCCGATTATTGTTTCGCACCGCAAGGGGCTCGAGCTGAACGGCGAGAATCCGACGTTGCTGTACGGCTACGGTGGATTCAATATTCCGTTGCTCCCTGGCTTCTCAGTCGCTTATGCGGTGTGGATGGACCAAGGTGGCGTCGTCGCGATTCCCAATTTGCGTGGCGGAGGCGAGTATGGCGAGGCGTGGCACGAAGCTGGTAAGGTCCTGAAAAAGCAAACTGTATTCGACGATTTCATTGCTGCAGCCGAGTGGTTGATCGAAGAAAAGTACACCTCCAGCGAACGACTCGCCATCATGGGTGGCAGCAACGGGGGGCTTCTCGTGGGAGCCGTAATGACGCAGAGGCCCGACTTGTTTGGCGCTTGTATACCTGCAGTTGGTGTGATGGATATGCTCCGTTACGACCAGTTCACTGCCGGACATTTTTGGCGGGGCGAGTTTGGTTCGGCTGAGAATCCAGACGAATTCAAAGCATTGCTCGCATATTCGCCCTATCACAATTTACGCGAGGGCGTAAAGTACCCCGCCACGATGGTGATGACCGCCGACACGGACGACAGAGTCGTGCCGTTGCACAGCTTCAAGTTTGGCGCCCAATTGCAATACGCCCAAGCGGGCGACGCCCCGACTTTGTTACGGGTGGAAAGCCGTGCGGGCCACGGCGCGGGCACTCCGATCTCCAAACAAATCGAAATCGCCGCGGATCGCTGGGCGTTTCTATGGAAAAACTTGGGCATGGAATAGCGCCGGCCAAGAGCGATAGTTTCCAGCTAGCCGGAGGCACACCTGCCTCCGGATTCGGCGGACCGCGTGGCGGTCCGGCTATTGGTCCTCTGCAGGAGTAACTTTGTCAGCATACGAAAACAGAGCTCTGACTTTGTGGACAGAGCTCTGTTTTTTGTGAATGTGGTCGTAGTCTGCTATCGTCTAGCAAACGTACGAGAAGGACGTAGGCCGAAGCCAAGCGAACCGATCATCAGCAGCGTCGCGGTTGCCGGTGCGGGAACCGCTAGCGGCACCAACCCTGTCGGATCGGAGAAACTGGCGCCCAAAGTATTCAGAGCATCCACCGATCCTGATCTAGTGCCACTGACGGTGAGCTTTCCCCAAACCGCAATTTTATCTCCGGGAGACAGCGGGATACTTATGCTGTCGGTCAGACTTTGGGGACCTGCATTGGTAGTGAGAGAGAGATCAGATTCTGAAACAAGTTCCAATCCCGGTGTGCCAGGAATCTCTTCGAATTTCAACGTTCCATAGTCCGTCGAGAACGGGAATACATTACCCTTCATGACAACGATATTGGACCGACCGGATGCGTCACTAGCCACAGGTGCCGAGGCTTCGCCCTCAAACAGGATGTCCAACGTAATCGTGGTCGGCGAGGCGCCCGTGTAGAGATAGGACCTCATGCCCGTGGATCCGACCCCAACTCTGGCATTCGGATTGGAAAAGGCGCCCGCCCCTAGAACTGGCAACAGCGTCGGGCCGTTTAAGTTTGCGAAGCCTTCCCCGTTGCCATTGACGTCTGATAGGGTCGTCGCGGCAGAACTTTCGCCTGGGCCGCCATCGAAGCTAAACCCAGATACTCTCCCTGAACCGCCGCAGAAACTTGGACAGGGTGAAATGGAACTGATTCCCACATTGGCATAGCCATCGACAGCAACAGCCTGACCAGCGGGTATCAACAGAAACAAACACACTAACGATAGCGAGCATTTCAATGCATGCGCCATGAGCGTCTCCTCTCTTCCGGGGTGCATAAGATACGCACCGACTAGAATGAACCCCCAAAAACTGAGGCCAATTCTAGCTGTTTTGGTAGATGTGCTGCAAGGTTTTTTCTGTCGCCTATCCTAGGACCTTTCAATTCTATGCAAGCAGGAAGCAGAGAATTGGACCGCATGATGAAAATTCAGATCAAGCGATCATTCTACAAAAGCAACTCGGCGTGGGCTGTCTAAACAACCGGGCTCGGCCTGAATTTCGGATAGCAACAGCTCACCAAGTCACGCTAGGTGGCCCTGCTTACCCACTCGCCTATTGGCGAGCTTCTTTTGATAGCCTGACTGCAACACATCGACCAATACCAAGACGGCAATCGAAAAGTAAAACGTGCTCTTGCTCATCGGTTCTACTTTGTAACCAGCTAGTTTGAGGTGTGCGACGTGACCTCCTTCGCCCAAAAGAACGATTCCGACGATTAACAAAATGAACAGACCCAGAACTTCATACTTGCGATTCTTCTCGATGAATACCGAAACGCGGTCCGCCATCAATAGCATGGCCAAGCCCGAGGATACGATGGCAATCGCCAGCACGACAAACACATCGGTGATGGCCAGCGCGGAAAGGATCGAGTCGAACGAAAAGATCAGATTCATCAGCACGATCATGGCAATGACCTGACCGGCAGACTTGGTGGGGCGTTCCTCTCCTTCACTTTGGAGATCATCGACCTCGAGCAGATGCCGGATCTCTTTGACGGCCGTATACATGATGAAAACGCCGCCTAAAAGAAACACAATAGTGGCGAAGTTAAAATCGCCCGTGATGAACCCCTCCCATCCGAGGGAAAAGAACGGCTCTTCGAGGCGTTCGATGAGTGTGATCATCACGAACAGCAGTACGATTCGCAAAGCGATCGCAATAAGAATGCCATTGCGGCGGACGGACTGCTGCGATTCGACAGGGGCCCGTTTCGATTCGATAGATATGTACAGCAAATTGTCGAACCCCAGCACCACTTGCAGGAAGAGCAGCACGCCGAGGTTCGCGAGGTTTTCGAGGGTCAACAATTCAGCCACTTCATATCTCCGTAGTTGATTTAGTTAGGTGTTGGGTAGGAAGCTTTGAGCCGGTGACAATCATACTGAATTCTCTGTGAGAACCATGACCCCAAAAACCCTGGAATTCACTCGAGACCAATAAAAAAAGGTGCCTCTCAGCGAGTGAGAGGCACCCTTCTCGGGTTGTTCTACTTTCGATGGCCTTACTGTTATGGATCAACAACCTCAGGAGGCTCGACGAAATTTGCAGGATCGCCGGCAGGAAGGTCCCCGGGGAGGCTGATGCCAGCAGCAAACTGCCGTGCCGCTCCGCGAGGGCTGGCTGGATCGAATACTAGCTCGAACGGATTGTAGCTCGGAGTGGAGATCGATCGCGTGGGGCCTAAGTAGGTGAATGGCTTGACGGTCAGCGCCACTCTCTGTTGGTGCTCAAGTCGTTCCATCACGTAGGACTCTCTTTGTAATTCGGCGATGTGCGAAGCTACGTTTCGTTGTACTTCCTGACGATCCAAAGAGTTGGAGACTCTCACTCGGCGGCTTTGCTCCGAAACTTCGCGCGAACGGGCAGCTTGCTGTTGCCCCGCTTGGTAGCGATCTAGCCAATTGTTCATTTCGTCCGGAGAAAGCTGCGAAAGCTCTGTGAGGTACTCTTTGCACTCGGCGACGCTGACCTGGGCCGAGTATCGGCAAAACTCAGCAATCTTGGCACGAGCGTCTTGCATGGTGGGGCTGTTCCAGATTTTCTCTTGCTCGGCACGTAGCTCTTCGTCGCTTTTGTACTTCTTGGCAGTTGCCGCGTTGGAACGCTGTTCGGTCGACAACCCAGGAAGCGGTGTGATTTGCTTAGCGTTGGTTTTATTTTGCAGCTGCGGAGGATTGAGCGGCGGGGCAGGTGAATATTTCACCCGATCGGGAGAAATGCCCTCGGCCGTCTGAAGAATAGTGAGTGATACCAGGCAGATCATTGAAAGAACGGAAAGACGTGCCATCGTGCTATACCTCTCGATCCTTAGCGGCGGGTAGAGTTTTGCGAAGCTGCCGAACGCATCCGGCAAAGTCGTCCACTATTTCTAATATATCCACCCGCACCTGCCGGACAACCTTTGTGGGTTTTCGGTACTAATTCACTATGCGGGTTAGGGTCTCAATGCGGGTGATGGGTGGCTGGGTTCGAACGAATTGGGCCCCCAGTCGGAGCGGTCTGAGGGCTCGTTCCACTCGACCCCAGCCCACCGAGATTTGAAGAGAACCACGACCGGGCTTTCCCTGGGATTCGGCTCGCTGAGGAATAGGGCTCGGCTATCCAGCGACCACCCGGAGCTCACGGGGCAGTGGGAATGAGACGTCCTCTTCGCGGAGCGTTCGAGACTCCACCGTGGCTTGAAATTGTTCCCGCAACAGATCGAGAACGGCTTCAACCACCACTTCTGGGGCACTGGCACCTGCGGTGACCAGGACCGTTTTGGCCTCGACCAACCAATTGGCATCGATATCCTCGGGGCCATCAATTAAGTAGGCCGCAATGCCACGCTCGCGGGACAACTCGGCCAGCCGTTGACTGTTTGAGCTATTTTTACTTCCCAGCACCAAGGTCACATCGGCTTCGCTGGACAAAACCGATACGGCTTCTTGGCGGTTTTGTGTTGCGTAACAGATATCATCCTTGGGGGGCGATGCAATTTGTGGGAATCGTTCGCGGAGCTTCTGGATAATGCGATTGGCATCGTCAACGCTTAATGTGGTCTGGGTGAGATAGGCGACTTTCGATTCGTCAGCCACCTGCAGCTGAGCCACTTCTTCGGGGGTTTCGACCAGAACAATTGCTTCGGGCGCCTCGCCCATGGTTCCGATCACTTCGTCATGGCCTTCGTGACCGATTAGGAAGATGGTGTATCCCATGTTCGCATATTTGATGGCCTCTAGGTGAACCTTCGTGACCAAGGGACAAGTGGCGTCGATCGCTTGCAACCGGCGCTCGCGGGCAATCTGGCGCACTTCCGGGGAAACGCCGTGCGCGGAAAATAGAAGAGTCGCCCCCTCGGGAACCTCAGCCAGGTCGTCGACAAATACGACGCCTCGGTTGCGGAATTCTTCGACCACATACTTGTTGTGGACTATTTCGTGATACACGTGGATGGGCCCCGGCAACGATTTGATGGCGAGGTCTAGCGCTTCAATGGCCATGTTTACCCCCGCACAAAATCCACGGGGACTGGCAAGTAGGACCTTCATCGTTGGAATCCTTCAAATGGGGCGGCAAGGGCGAAGCGCTTACTTTAATGATAACCGCAGTCTTGTGGCGACGGCAACATAGCTCCCAGCGAGTCTCCTCTCACTATCCGGACCGCCACGCGGTCCGCTCCGGAGGCAAGTGTGCCTCCGGCTAGTGTACGAACTCAAGACTTAGTCGAAACAGTGTCGACTCGGTGCAGCTGAGGTGCTAGATACGAAAAAAACCCCAGGGATTCCCCCTGGGGTTTTCGGTAACCATATCCGATTACTGACGCGGGATCAGCGTGGTTTGCGCGGCGGAGCTTGCCAGGTCTTGCGAAATGCAGGAACCAAGTTCGACTCTTTGGCGTCAAAGCGAGCTTCGAAGCGTTTCAAAGCCCGATTCATTTTCAGGCTGAATTCGAACAGCGCGTGTCCATCGATCGTGATCGGTGGTAATTTCTTGTCCGGGCTAGCCGGGACTGGTGATTGGGGAGTTGCCATGTTTAGTGCCTCCTCTGTGGGTCTGGCCTAATCGGTTTGCGGGAAAACCGGGAAGCCATTTGTCTACTCGTATCATACGCAGGACACCCCCGATGGGTTCACGGTTCATAACCAGATCGAGGGAGAATCGTATGAAGGGGGTATTAATATTGCGAGAATAACGATGATTCACGCAATTAAATGCCCCTGTTCCTGGTAGTTATTCGCTACCGGAGAGCGGATCTTGCCAAATAGTCCAACTTGTGCAACTACTTGTCCACGCGTTTCCGCCGAAACTTTGAGAAGGTACGAAAGCGCGACGAAAGTTGGCGGAATTCCTGTTCGCTGATTTCCTCGTCGCCATTGCTGTCGGCTCGGGCAACCAGGCGGTTGTAGCGATCGGCGATTTGCTCGGGAACTTCTTCGTAGACAATTTTGCCATCGCCGTTGGCATCGATTCGCTTGAACAGCTCCATGGCTTGCTCGGGGTCGGCCAGGAATTCACCCGGCTGCTGTGGTTTGTCTAGATCTTGAACCAGCTTCCAGTTTTTCTCTGGCAAGAGGGCATATTCCAAATCGACGTCGATTCCCTGCCGGGTGACATACATCTTGGCGGCTTGTGTCAATCGCGGTGCACCTCGGGCAACCTGCCTAAGAATAACGGTACCTTTCTCGTTGGCTCCGATTCTGTCGCGGAGGATTTTGTAGAATGGTCGCAGTAGCTCTGGTGGTTCTTGGGAAGTGATTCGACCATCAGCGTTCTGATCCATCATGGCAAGCAGCAGAAGCAATTCGTCGGAACCCGGCAAACGAGGGGGGGCCTTTTTGGCGATGGGCTTGTTCTTGCGAGTTGGCTCGAGGCCGACAGTGAATTCCTCCAGGGAGAGCGTTCCGTTTTGGTCTTCGTCCGAGGTCCGCAGTAGACGGGTCAGCAGTGCCTGCTGCTCGTCGGGGATTTCGGTCAATTGCAGTTGACCATCGGAATTGGCATCGAGCTGGGCAAAAATGGCTGCGGCTGGTGAATCCGGGTTCTCGACAGATGCTGCCATGGCACCGTGCTGGCAGGTAGTCGCAAATGCTAGTAGTACGATGATCCGGAGTATTTGCATGATCTTTATTGGTTCACGGGGACTGCAGATTTCGGGACCACCAGCGGTTCGGTGGACTCCGGAGGCAGGTTTGCCACCGGCTATATGGATGGATATGGATGGGGTCTCATTCTTACAGCATAACGCTATTGGGGCGGCTGGCAGCGACGGACTGCTGACCGCCTATTCTATCAAACCGAGCGTATTCGGCGAAGTTTCGCGTCTTTGTGCCAGCAGAGCGTGTTTTACCCAATCCAACTGCCGTTGACGGCAAAAATGGGCTGACCTACGATCCTCATGCCTACAGTTCTGCTCAGGCGAACAAGGCGTCGTTGCCGCCCGTAATAGCTTTCAGGAAGCTTAAGTGTTACGAGTGCTGCGATCGCGCCTGGGCCACAAATTCGGTCTGACGAGTGCCTTCGCCAGGAACCGACCGCAACCGCTCGGAGATGTTGCGAAAACGAAACAAATCCACCTGCTAACTGCCATATTCGTCAATCAATACTGTCATACCCGATACAGAACGTGCCGGTCGGTTGACCGGCCTTTGTTCAAAACGATGATTCCCTGCCGCCGAGCGCGACGATGAGAATAGTACGGGCGAGTCTTCACTCGTCGTTCACAGTTTTTTGATCTGAACCATTCCGACACCCTTTGAGACCTATTCCACTGAAACCACTCGTCACCCGCCCACGGTAGCAAAGCTCGATAGCATTTTGCCCGTGCGACTCTGGCAATCAGTAATCTCATCTGGAGAACATCATGCAAGTCAACGGACCCTCGCACCTTCACGGTGCCCACGGCATCAACGGCCCTCACTACAATCGGAACAATGCCCCACAAGCGAACCCCGCTTCGGCAGGCCCTTCCGATCAACTCGACATTTCCGCGGCAGCGCTTGAAGCGATCGAGGCCCAAGAGAGTGGCGAAATTCGCACCGACTTGGTGAATCGTGTTCGTCAACAGATTGCCGACGGCACTTACGAGACCGCCGACAAGCTCGATGCCGCGCTTGACAATCTGCTAGACGAAATCGGCTGATAGGCCGTGTCCACGAGTTTGAACGAATTCCTCCCCAGCGAGCCGAGTCGTCCCCGACCTCGGCTCCTTTGACTTGGAGACAAGTCGGCTCGCCGAAGAAATCAGGCAGCTCAATTCCCTGCAGCCCCGGGTTTTGGTCTCACTCTTGAGACTCAGCAGCGAAAAGCGTAGAATCAATAAGAAGATGTAACATTCTTCTGCAGACAGCTATACTAGGCTGTTCGTCAGAACTACACAGCTGGCTCTGGTCTCAATAAAGGCCGTGGCCCGCCCTTATTGAAACTGGCTCTTCGACGCAAATGGTAAATTCAGCGATGTCCAGCGGCTACTCACTCGGTACGGTCACGGTTTCCAGCAGCCCTCAGGAGCGCTTCAGCGAATTCCTGCAGAGCAAAGGCAAGCGGATCACTCAGCAAAGGAAGATCCTGGTCGACTTCGTTTTCAAGCGCCACGACCACTTTGATGCCGAGGAACTGATTCTCAACTTGGCCCAGCAACCTGAGGGCAGCAAGGTTAGCCGGCCCACCGTTTACCGAACACTCAACGAATTGGTCGATGCGGGGCTCCTGCGGCGGATGAACCTTCGCGGCCGAGCGGTCTACGAACACGATTACGGCTACCCTCAGCACGATCATTTGCACTGCACCATTTGCGATGAACTGATCGAATTCCAAAGTGAAGAACTCAAGCGACTCCGTGAGGCGGTTGCCACCGACCACCACTTCCGCATCACCGGCCATCGGCTGATAATCTCCGGCATCTGTTCCGACTGCGGGACGAAGCGTCACCGTCGGCCCAGCCCTTTGGATTTGATCTGAGTAGGATTAGCGGAACGACAGATACCGGAGATCTGTCAGATCGCGGCCGCGCATTTTCTAATCTATTGCAAGGCAACGCTTGTAACTAAATGCAGTTGCCTCTCTCAGGAACTATCACTCTGATAGGCACACAGTGCAAATCGAGTTGGCTCGGCATACAGTGCCAAGTCGTTTGTTCAACAAAAAGAGTTCTTTAGAGCGCCAATTGTTATTAGTGAGTGAGTTTGGTTTGGTCTTTGTGCTTACATAGAAAATCAAACTCGAGGCTTTGACTATCTATCGATTGACCGAGCGTCGAACGGCGAGGGATTTGACTACTTTTTACGTAATCAAATTACCGCGTTGTTACGAAGTGTTTTTATGTCAGTCCCCTTTCAATCCAGCTGGAGCAGGGCGACAATTAGAGAAACGCAAACGGCCAATGAGAACGAGATGGCAAACCTTGTTAATGAAATTCGACCTGGACAGGTTGCCCTTGTCACAGCAGGTGCTTCTGGGATCGGGCGCTATATCGCTGAGAGCCTGCTTGCTCATGATTGCAAAGTTCATGTGTGCGACGTGTGTGAAGACAGGATCGGTGAGTTTCTAGAATCAAACCCCACAGCATCGGCAAGCGTTGCCGATGTTAGTCAGCCCGAGCAAGTCGAGCGCGTCTTCAGTGACCTGAGTAATCTCTATCAACGTCTAGACATCCTAGTCAACAACGCTGCCATCGCTGGCCCGACTGCAGCAGTAGAAGATATCGAGATTGAGGAGTGGGATAAGACAATCGCCATAGACTTGAGCGGTCAGTTCTACTGCACTCGCCTAGCAGTGCCTATGCTCAAATCGTGTCATGGCGGCTCGATCATTAATATTTCGTCCAATGCCGCATTTTTCGGTTGTCCGCTCCGATCTCCCTATTCCGCCGCGAAATGGGCTTTGATTGGCCTGACGAAAACCTGGGCCATGGAACTCGGCCCGTTCAACATTCGAGTCAATGCAATTTGCCCCGGGAGTGTGGAGGGCGAGCGAATTAACGGCGTTATCGCCAGGGATGCTCAGGCACGAGGGGTCGACGCAAGCAAGATCCGTCTGGCCTATTTAGAGCAAAGTTCTATGAGTTTATTTGTGAGACCCGATGATGTGGCGAGCATGGCACTGTATTTTTGCTCTGAGGCAGGGGCGACATTGTCTGGCCAAGCTATTTCCATCGACGGCCATACCGAAACACTATCCAACAAGCTTTGCTCATTCAATTGAGTGATAGGAGAGAGACATGAAAGCCGGATGGTTCGATTCGTTTGGCCCAGCAAGAGATTCACTCATTGTAGGTGAGCAGCCGAAACCTGTGCCTTTGGCCGGTGAAGTGCTGGTAAAGTTGAAAACCAGCGGCGTGAATCCTTCCGACGTAAAGAAGCGTACTGGAGCCTTTGCCAGCCTGTTGGACGAAGGGCCGGTTATTCCCCACAGCGATGGTGCTGGGATTATCGAAGCCGTGGGCGATGGTGTGTCCCCAGATCGAATTGGCGAAAGGGTGTGGGTCTACCAGGCTCAGTATGGACGTCGGTTCGGGACCGCCGCTGAATATGTTGCCCTTGATACTCTTCGTGCTGCAGCATTGCCAGCAAATGCCTCGTTCGAAGTTGGCGCTTGCTTGGGGATTCCAGCAATGACGGCCCACCGCTGCGTCTTCGCTGATGGCCCGGTAAAAGAACAGTCTATTTTAGTCACCGGTGGTGCTGGACGTGTTGGCTATTACGCTATTCAATGGGCAAAGTCCGCCGGCGCAACTGTTGTTGCCACAGCCAGTAACTCGGCAGATGAGCAAACTTGCCGCGGAATTGGCGCGGAGCATGTCGTCAATCACCGCAAGGATAACTGGGGCGAGCATGTTCTTGAAGCCACACAGGGTAAGAAAGTCGATCGTGTAATCGATGTTGAGTTTGGCACCAATTTACCGGAAGTCTTGAAGTGCATACGTACGAGTGGCACCATCGCGACGTATTCTTCCACTCAAGTTCAAAAGCCGGAACTGCCATTCTTGCAAATGATGTACAAGGACCTAACCATCCGGATGGTGATTGTGTATGCCATGCCAGAGAGTGCCAAGCAGCAAGCGATCGAAGATATCAATCGTTGCCTTTCTGAAGGCAGCTTGCAGCACCGTGTAGCCCATGTTGTGCCGTTGGAAAAACTTTCTCACGCCCATGAACTGATCGAAAAAGGTGAAGTTCGCGGGTGCGTGATCGTCGACACCGAAGCCTAATGGGGCACAACATGCAAGCTCTTTGGCGTCCCGACGACCGCCGTATCGAAGCCGCAGCGATTACACGCTTCCAGCACCAAATTCCTGACCAGTTACCTTCCAAGGATTATTGGGCACTGCATCGCTGGAGCGTCGACAATCGGGAAGCCTTTTGGTCGCAATTATGGGATTTTTCTGGAATTATTGGCGATAAAGGCAAGCCTCCCTACCTGGAACAGCCAGATCATCTACCAGGGAGCCAGTGGTTCCCCAGGGCCAAGCTCAACTATGCGGAGAATCTACTCCGCCGACGCGACGATCATCCTGCCCTCGTTTCTTGGTTAGAAAATGGTCGACGACAGGAGATCAGTTACGCCGACCTCTACAACCGTGTTGCCGCCCTGGCAGCAGCTTTGCGCGAGGAAGGAGTATCTGTTGGTGACCGCGTTGCGGGTTTCGTACCGAACATCATCGATGCAACCGTGGCGATGCTGGCATCGGCCAGTCTCGGGGCCGTATGGAGTTCTTGCTCACCCGATTTTGGCGAGCAAGGTTTGCTTGATCGCTTTGGCCAGATCGAACCCAAGGTACTTTTTACTGCCGATGGCTACTATTACAACGGAAAAGTTCACGACTCGCTCGGCCGTGTAAAATCGGTCTTACAACAGCTACCAACCGTTCGTCGAGTGGTAGTCCTCCCGCTAGTAAGCGATGCTCCCAACATTTGCGATATTCCTTCCGCGGTTTTGATCAATGATTACTTGAGAGCAGGCTCCCGCGACTGCGAATTCCAGCGGCTACCGTTCGACCACCCGCTGTTCATTCTGTACTCCTCCGGCACAACCGGAAAACCTAAGTGCATTGTTCACTGCGCGGGAGGTGCCTTGCTAGAACACCAAAAAGAGCACTTGCTGCACACTGACATGGGGGCAGGGGACGTCGCATTCTATTTCAGCACCTGCGGCTGGATGATGTGGAATTGGCTTGTAAGTGGCCTGGCAACCGGTTGTACCCTGGTCTTGTACGATGGTGCGCCGACCTATCCGAAAATTGATCGTCTTATTGAATTGATCGACAGAGAAGCGATTTCTATTTTCGGCACGAGCGCTAAATTCATCAGCGCCTTAGAGAAATCCGAAGCAGAACCTTCCAAAGATTATGACCTCGACAGCCTCAGAACGATACTTTCCACCGGCTCGCCATTGGCGCCAGAAGGCTTTAGCTATGTGTACGAGAATGTGAAGCATGATGTCTTGTTGTCGTCCATCGCCGGCGGCACCGATTTGTTGGGGGCGTTTGTCTCTGGCAATCCATGTCTGCCGGTTCACGCTGGCGAGCTACAATGCCCAGGGCTTGGGATGGATGTCGACGTAGTCGATGACGAGGGACGTTCGATTCGCGAGCGAAAGGGTGAACTCGTTTGCCGGCAATCGTTTCCGTCTGTTCCCATTGGATTCTGGAATGACCCAAACAACGAACGATTCCGCGAAGCTTACTTCGACCGATTTGATAACATCTGGACGCATGGTGACTATGCAGAGATAACCGACACGGGCGGATTTGTGATCTATGGAAGGTCTGATGCGGTGCTCAATCCGGGCGGTGTCAGAATCGGCACCGCAGAGATTTATCGACAAGTGGAGAAGATCGACGAGGTCGTTGAATCATTAGTAATTGGCCAAGACTGGCAAGATGATTGCCGCGTAGTCTTATTCGTTTGCATGCGAAAAGACCTGGAACTTGACGAAAGCTTGACAAGTAAGATTCGAAAAACCATCAAAGAAAACACCACACCACGACACGTACCTAGTAAGATAATCCAAGTAAGTGACATACCCCGAACTCTCAGTGGAAAAATCGCCGAAATTGCAGTTCGCAATGTGATTCATCATCAGCCCGTCAGCAACAAGGAGGCGTTGGCGAATCCCCATGCCCTTTCCTTGTTTGAAGATCTCGACGAGTTAAAGTGCTAAATAGGTTCACTGAGTTTGCAAGTACTCTATCGTGGCGCAAATAGATAGCTCTTTGTGGGAGAGACTGTTTGGACAAGAATATCGATAAGACTAGTTTTGCCGCAACTCTATTAGTCATCCTCTTAGTTTGTGCCCCATTATTCTTTGCACCGGAAGCAGGGGCCAAGTATTTGCAGGTATGCTACGACTTTGTCGCTTCCCACTTCGGGGTTCTCTACTTGTTAGGTGGTTGCGCGGCATTGCTATTGCTGGCTTGGCTCGCCCTGAGCCGTTACGGCCTGATCACACTCGGGGACAGGGGGGACCAACCGGAGTTTAGCACCTACAGCTGGATCGGCATGCTATTCTGCGCTGGTGTCGGGGCGGGCTTGATGTATTGGTCCTCTATCGAATGGGCCTTCTACTACCAGGCTCCCCCTTTTGGAGTCGAACCGAGTTCGCCAGAAGCCGCCAATTGGGCATCGTCGTACGGCATTTTTCACTGGGGAGTTACTGCGTGGGCATTCTATTGTTTGCCCACGTTAGCAATTGCATATCCGTTTCATGTGAAGAAGGTTCCGTTCTTGAAGTTTAGCCTAAGCTGTCATTACTTCTTGAAAGGCAAAGAAGACCATTTTATTTCGCGGCTCATCGATTTCTTTTTTATGATCGCACTCATCGGAGGAGCGGGATCCTCGCTTGGGTTTTCTACCCCATTGATCGCGGCCCTGGTTTCTCGGTTGACTGGGATTGAGGTAAGTTTCGGTCTTGAAGTGGCTGTGGTTGCCGTCTGTGTTGTGTTGTTTGCCATTAGTGTCGCCCTAGGTCTCAAGAAAGGAATCAAACGACTCAGCGATTTGAATATGTTGCTCGCCCTGGGGCTGGTTGTATTTGTCCTGTTAGCAGGACCGACTCTGTTTCTAGCGAAGTCGGCACTCAACAGCATCGGAACTGTCGCCCAAAACTTTATTCGTATGAATACTTGGACCGACCCATTCACCAAGTCGGGATTCGTAGAGGATTGGACCGTATTCTACTGGGCCTGGTGGGTGGCTTATGCTCCCTTTGTTGGGTTGTTTGTCACTCGAATCTCGCGAGGCCGAACTATTCGTGAGGTAATCGTTGGCATGTTGACTTATGGTTCCCTGGGAGGGGCACTGTTTTATCTGACGCTAGGGAATTTCTCGCTGCATCAGCAACTGACCGATCAAGTTTCTGTCGTAGATATCCTCAACGAACAGGATGGAAATCAGGCAATTATCGCCAGCTTCGATCAACTTCCCCTTGCCGAACCATTTTTGCTTGTGTTCTGCTTGGTAAGTATCATCTTTTCAGCCACAACTTACGACTCAGCATCCTACATCCTGGCCGCCAACGCTACGCGCCGCCTTTCGCCCACCGAAGATCCGCCACGCTGGCACCGATCCTTTTGGTCTTTTGCACTAGCCATCTTGCCGATTACTTTGATGTATGTCGGAGGAATCAAAGTTGCTCAAACTGCGACCTTGGTTGTGTCGCTACCGATTCTAATCGTAGGGATCTTTATGTCTTACTCACTGGTCAAGACATTGAAGCAGGACCACGGATAGAAATCAGTCTGGCATGGATCGGCCTGTTAAGATGGCCGTCGTAAGAGTTTCAGACTAGGGCGTGGTCTAACCACGGGGCAGGGGAGGGCTACCTGATTAAAGGTAGGGGTCATCCGTCGTGCAACGATCGGCTATTCGGGTGACATGTCGAAGTCAAACTTGTTTTCGCTTTCGACAACAGTTTCCTCAAGCCCACTAGTACTCTCGTAGCGGTACTTCATCGGAATGTCTTTAGAAACCTCTGGATCGTACAGGTTGTTCCGTCGCATCTTGCTAGGATCGGTTTCGTTCTTGGCAGTCAGTGGTGGCCGAATACAGATTTTGTACGTTCCAACGGGCAGCCCGTTGCGGTCGTTTAGTTCCATGACGTAAGTGCCATCGGAATTTAAGTTGGCAGTGGCCGATTGACCGGACTGGGGACTGCTGAAAGTAATCATACCCTTTGCTACAGGCTTCCCCTGGTAGGTAACTTTTCCAGAAACTGGTCCGAATGGCCCCAGGTCTGGGCCCTGTGGTCCACACCCCCCCAGAACAAGAATCGCGAGGCCTAACAAAAAGGCTTTCAATTGAGGCGTGTGGCTCGGCATAGTCGTAAGAATAGGGTTGTTAGATTCTATAACGTTGTTTGCAAGATTAGCTAAGCTGAACGATTGCACTCTAATTCGTCAAGCTCTCTTGGGTTAATTCGCCATCGTCACGGATGGCCAGCGGTCGCAGGACAGCCGGTCCGATCGCGTCTGACAGAAAAATCACTCCCCCATCAGCCCTAGCAACATGCACACCCCCTGGATGCGAGGAATTCAACGGTTGATTCATATCCCAGGAATCAAGAGCACCGGGAGCGGGTCGGACATTCGCACCAATCGCGTAACGCATCGTGGTTAGCCCTGCCCAGTAACAGGAGTGATTCTTCGACCACCGTCCCTCTCTCTGATTTGGCATTTCTCCACAGCCTTTGGGAACCTGATCGGCAATCATTCCCAGAAATCCACCTGCCCAATTGCCACTTCGTTGATCTACGGCCTCGCCTTGGTAGTTCACAATGCCCGATTGCTCTCCGATCAGCATCGTATTCGAGGTGCCGTCGGTAAAGAAAGAAATTGGAACACCGTCGTTGGGTTGGAAGGCCCCATTAGCTGCCGCAATGCCATACGATCCTTCGTTAGAAACTCGATCGAGGTCATTGGGATCGGCGAAGCCCGCGATTCCCAGGTAGTCGTTCACAGCAAACTGGTGCGACATTTCCCAAGTGCCAAGACTAAAACTCTCGTACGGGTAGCTGAGTGCCGGCCAAGGGCTCGAGGGGCAGCGAAACATCGGAAACACCACACCATCTAGTAACTGGTAATTCAGACCAGGACCTACAGCATTGGGAGGACCCATCCACCCACTCCCGTCGTCAGGGAGTCCAGCCATTCGTCCATCGACCAAGCCTTGATCGACGGCACCTTGTTCCAGGTAAGGCAATATCTTGAGGGCCCAATTTCCTCCGAAGAAGTTGATCGCTCCTGGCGGAAATTCCTTGAAAGCCGATTCATAATTGTGAACGGCCAAAGAAAGTTGTTTAGCGTTATTTACACACTGAGCGCGGCGTGCTGCTTCGCGTGCCGCTTGAACAGCCGGCAACAATAGTGCGACTAGAGTGCCAATAATAGCAATGACAACCAAGAGTTCCACGAGCGTGAAACCTCGATATCGTTGTGAAAAAGATGATTGATGCATGATTAATGCTCCACAAATTCGCTCACTACACTTGATGAGACTTAAGTAATAACACTCGAAATATTCTAAATATAACGCAAATTGCTTTCTGTCAGACCGGAAGACTTCTATCGCAGGCTTCGAGGTCCGACGGTACTAACTCCGGTTAGAGCACTCAGGAAAATGATCCATGTTGTTGGTTCTGGCACAGGGCTCAGCGAACTTGACGTTTGCGAGGATGTATTGGTTTGCCAAAGGAGAAAATCTAGTCCATCGCTGTCTCCATCGTTATCTGCATCAGCCAGCGAGCTACTTCCATACGCACCGTGCCAAATTCCTAAGTCCACGTTATCTACGTCGCCATCTTCATCGAAATCAGCCGGGGCAATGGGCGGGCCGTTCAGGTCTGCCAGCACCAGATCATCGAAATCGATTGTCTGATTGGCACCACCAGCGAGTATGGAAACAGAGACTTGCCAGGCCCCCGCTGGGGCAGTCGCGGTGAAGGATACTTCCTCCCAATTTTCGTCCACGGCTTCTATTTTATCGAACGTGGAGATTACTTGCTGACCTTGGTCTTTGAATTGAATTCGCAGCTTACCACTGGTTCCATTCCCGTTCTTTCGCATCCAGGCTCCGAACTGGTACTCATGACCTGGGATCGCATCGGTAGCGTGCCAAAAAAATGAGTTTCCTCCAGTAACTTGAGCGAAAGCGGTTCCAGAGTGCGCGTCGCTGGCATCCTCCACATAGGTCGCACCGCTGCCCTGAAAACGCCACCCATCGGGAACACCTGGTAGGTTGCTCTTCTCTAAATCTCCATTGGGTACCTGTCCGGGCGGAGCAAAACTCGATAGCTGATTCGGAGGGGGCTGTTCCAAGTCGAGTTTGTTAGCTAGATGCTCTGCCAAAATATTTGCAAAGCCAGCCTGCTCGAAAGTGACTGCGTGCGCCTGGCTCCACAGCCAAGGAAACTTCACAAACGAAACGTTTGCATCCCCAGCATTGTTCAATTCTTCGACCGCTTCGTGAACATAGTTAGCCGGTTCGTTCGAGTCCCAACCATAGGAGTTCGCCAAAACGATGTGCGTGTTCGGGTAGGCACCTCTCAACTCGTTGCTGATGAAATTCTTCCAGCCATTCTTGATCTGCGACTTGCTTTGGCTCGCATAAAGATCGTTAGCTCCCAAGTTGATAATGACGGCATCCGGAGCGTCGCCACTAGAATCCCAGGTAGGGCCACTACCATTTCCGTAATAGGTTTTGTTCCAGATGTTTCGAATATTCCACGAATGGGATATTGTGATTCCACTTGCCGAGACATTCTGAAACTCCGCATCGAGCATCCGGGATGTGATCGCTGGATAGGTATAGTAGCTATCTTCGTTCTCCGAGCCTCCGCAATCGCAAATCTCTTCTGCGGAATACCCAGCCTGGTTGGAGTCTCCAAAGAAAATCAGCTTTCTTGGAGGTCGGGGCGGTGGCGCTGTCAAAGTTTTTCCATTATCGAGTCGGAAATTCAGAAACTTCACCTCGCCGTAGGTACCCTCGCTCTTCTTACCAATCTCTATCTTGTGCTGACCATCCGACAACCCTGACGCAAGCAGATAGTCGGACGCACTCGAGCTCAGATTTAATTCAACAGGATCGCCGTCGTCGATTCTGTAGTACAGATAGTTATCGCCGTCATCGTCGAACCGTGCCGAAAGAGAAGTCCCCTCAAAATTGGCAATGATAGAACTGCCAGACCAGCCAAACTCCGGCCGCGACGGGTTGGAGAGACTGAACCGGCCCGTGTATTGAATGTTCGTGTTCGTGGGGCTAATGATCGTGTCGGCATGAGCTCGGCTTGCGAAAACCAGGAGCAGTCCAGCAACGCAGAACACGATGTTTAGCTTACGCAAATACAAGTCGCTGCTCCGTTCCCCTCGGTTCGCTTTGCTAGGCAGGGCATTCATACTTTACGCTTCGCCATTTGGTTGATCACGTCTCTGCCGATAGAGCTCGGGTTTCACGGCATTTACCATCGCCTCGGCCACTGGTAATCGGTCAGAACCCAGGAACTCTCGCACACGTGCCACTTCCGATTCGGGGTCGCTCACCAGTTCTGGATAGACCACAGTCAAAACATTCATGTGCTTGGCATTTTTCAACCAACGCAAGGTTTGACCTCGATGAGCTTGAAGCTGCCGTTGGACTTTGTCGGGGCCACCCTCGGCACCTTTGGTGCCCAGCCGCTCAATCATCTTGGCCTGGGATCGGGCCACTTCTTCCGGAGGTCGATCCATAAAGATGACATTATAATCGTGCTCTGTTGGAAGCTGCGGCAATAACATCGAAATTACCTTGATAACTTGTTGATCTAAATCTTCTTCCTCAAAGAGCTCTGGTTTCTTGGCAATCTGTTTGATTTCTTCCCACTCAAGATATCCTTGAGGATTGTCGTCGTCTGCGACACGCTGGCCATCGGTCTTGGGCATCATGCCCCCCGCGTCGAGCATTTGCATCATTAGCGATGTCCCCGATCGGGGAAGTCCCGAGACCAGAGTAAACGTCTTGCCGGACTTTTCCTTGGTCTTTTCTTTGCCTGGTTTGCCCCTTGGTCGCTCCTCGTTGAGCGTATCCCATCGCTCTTTCGGATTTGGAATAGACGGGAGATCAAAGATTTGTTCGACACGTTCCATTCTTGCTTGGCTCGAATCGTTGAATCTGTCTCGCTCCTGCTGGGCTAATTCTGTGTGAAAAGCAGCCCGATCTATTTGATCCAAATTGCGACGATAGATCCTGGCTAGCATTCGATGGGCCACGATCAGGCCAGGACTCATCTGCACTGCCGTCTTCAGTGCGCGCTCAGCCCGCTCAAACCACTCAAGCCGCGCCGCAGCAACACCGAGAACAAAGTGGGTGTTGGGCGACCAATGTTTGATGCTTACCGAAGTCAGAGCTGAGTCGATCGCTTCCTCTGTCTCGCCCAATCGCAAATAAGCTGTCGCTAGCGCGGCATGTGCGTCTGCAGAATTTGGATTTAGAGCCAGCTCGCTTTCGGCGGCCTGCTTCGCCTTCGACCATTGCCGCTGAGCCAGATAAGTGCGAGCGATTTCGACATGCAGTCCCGCTAAGGTCGCTTGCTTGTTTTCTGCCTTCTGAAGAAAATCGAGGCCCTCTTCGAGTTGCCCGAGGCTAACAAGAATCCGGCCATACAAGGCCAATGCGACCGCTGGCGAATTCTCTTCATTGGGATAGGCAGTGCTCATGAGCCGCTCTGCCTGCCGCAAATAGCCACACTCGTAGTAGGAACGCGCTAAATTTAGCAAGAACCTATTTTCCCAAGGCGAGTCCTCTGTAAGGCGCTCAAAAATCTTCATTGCCTCGTCAGGGCGACCAGTAAACAAATAGACTCTGGCTAAGTTGTATTGGAGCTCAATGTCGGCCTTGTGAGCCGCTTCTTCTTTGTTTTTTCCAGGATCTTCGATATATCCCAAGGCTACGAACTGCTCCATCAATTCGTTTGAGGTCTCTGCATCCATCTCCGTCCCTGGAGGATGTTGCCCACTCTCGCCGGTGACATCTTCCCAAGAGGGGATAGTCTTCACCTCGGTCGGCGATTCAAAGGCATCCAGACGAACTCTGCCCCGCATGTCCTCGCCAATCGGTAGCCCGAACAAGTGGAGAATTGTCGGTGTGATGTCGAGCAGGCTAGTACCAAACACTAACTCGTCGCGACGGATTCCCGGTCCCTTCATCACAAAAATACCCAACTCGCGATGCCAATAAGCCGGTCCAGCAGGTTCGCGGGGCGTGAAGCGAGGCCGATGATCACCGCTCAAGAATCCATGGTCCGAGCAGAGGATGACATGGGCATCATCGCCAGCCAATGCCAATTGCCTGCCGAGCATCATGTCATGGAATCGGTAGGCTCCGGTGATCACGTCCTTATAGATTTCAAACTGCTCTTCCTTGACATAAGGCAACCGTGGCGGTGCCAGATGCATAAACCCATGGCAGAAGTGATCGATCCCTTCAAAGTAAATTGCCGTAAAATCCCAGGAACGATTTTCCATCAACCAGGTGCCGGCCGATTGGATAGCGACACATTGGGCAAATTGCTTAGCAAAAACTTCCAGTAGACGGTCTTCCTCCTGGTCGACTTTGCCAGCGAGAGGAATAAAAGGCAAAATTTCTTGGTCGGTGACTTCCGTCACATGCATCCGAAATTCGCCAATTTGGTCGATTAATTCCGGTGGGTGAGTCAGTCCAGGGAGGTTCTTCCAACCCTTTTGCCGGACAAATGGAGAGTGGGGGTATGAATTAGAAACCATCGCACCTCGGATTGGCTCGGCTGGATGGCTGGCCCACCAATTGACGATGTTGCTTTCGAGTCCTTCCTGCGAAAGGATATTCCAAAGCGCCTTCACTTTTCTCGACGTACTGGCGCACGGTCGCGAACCACCGTTAACGGGGTCAGGCTCGCTGAACCCCAGGATTCCGTGCTCGTCGGCCATCTTACCAGTGGCCACGGAGTTCCAAAGCATTGGGCTCAAGATTGGGTTGAGGGTGGCGATGTTACCCATCACCCCGCCGGAGATCATCCGTTGCAGATTGGGCATCAACCCCTGTTCCAGCAATGGCTCGATATGCTGCCAGTCTGCTCCGTCCCAGCCAATTAGCAAGACTTTTGGACGTCGAGGGGTGTCGGCCATGTTTCGCTCTTACCTATTCCTTCGTAATGCTTGTGACCAAATACATTGCAAGACAGCCGCTTCCTGTGGGGAAACGGCTGCCCAGATACCTAGTCTCTCTATTGTATTCGCCAAAGCCTATGCTTTGCGACGTCGACGCAGAGTTGCCAAACCCGCAGCTCCCATGGCGAGCAAGCCTAACGAGGTTGGCTCCGGGACGGGATTGCTTAGCGCCGTGTTTGGCTGCGTTTCGTATCCAAAGCTAATAATAGTAGGAATATTGCCAGGTGCTCCATTGGTGTTGTTACTGGGGTCCACAGAGATTTCTACGAATCCCATGTGCGAATTGCCGCCGATATCGAAGCGAACACCCAACAGACCAGGGCCATTGTAGCTTCCGCCCCATCCACTAAGGGGGAAACCGTTACCATCTCGCATGTAATGCTGGGTACCGCTGTTGATGCCCGAGGTGTAGTAGCCAGGATTCCCTGGACCCGAAAAACTTGGCGTGATCGACGAGAAGTTGCTGAACTTCTTCGCATAGAGGTAAGACTTGCCAGTACTGAAGTAGCCACCGTAGTAGCCGAGCACCGACCCGCTTGCACCGGCCCTTCCCGCCGAGCCTGTACCATAGAAGCTTGTGCTGTACAAATTGAAGATGGTGACGTCAGTGGTTGTATCGCCATTGAGGTCGAGCGCCACCGATCCATCGGGTCCGACACTTCCGCTACCAGGGAATTGCAATGTGACTGCGTCTGCCTGGCCAGCGGTTAAAGCTGCGGCACCTGTGGCGGCGGCATAGCTTAGCCAACGGCCCTTGGAACTCTTGCTCTCGTTTTTTTTGTTCCACTTGCGTTGACTAGTATTCTCTTTGTTCGACTTCATTAGACGTCTCCCTCTCGAAGTATCAAAATTTAGTAGTGTTCGAAAACTGGTTCTGCCAATCCACCCTACTGCCACTCAGGACGGGGACAAAGATTCACTCTCCCTGATTCTGCTTGCGTTGCAAACGACGGAATCGTCGTAACACCATCAACCCGGAGGCTCCCAAGGCGAGTAGGCCCAAGGAATTCGGTTCCGGAACCGTGGCAACATTGGGATTAAGCGGTACCTGCGTATTGTCGTGGCTTCGCGCTTCCCCATATTGGTTTTCCCAAATTGCCAAGTCTTGGCCATCGACAACGCCGTCGCGATTGGCATCGCCGTCCCGCTGTGTGGCATTGGGATCGCCAAATCCAGTTTGCCATTTCAAGAAATCTAAACCGTCGACGTGGTCTTGGGCTCGCAGCCAATTGGTTTCGATTCCGCTGGGATAAACGCGAACCAGGGCATTTGGGTCAGCGGCATTTGGATCAGGATCGAGTTGGAATTCAATAGGAACCGCATCGTTCCGTTCAAAATTCGCATCGCCGGGGCCACTGATCTGGGCATCGGCAACGTCCTCAAACCCATAGCTCAGTATCCTCAGCACATTGGCCGACCCACCAGCCGCATTGAGGACCGAAAGGTCGATATCCATTTCAACAAACCCGTAGTGCGTGCTGCCGCCGATATCAAAGCGGACGCCCAGGAAGCCTGGAGCATTGTTGGTGTATTGAGGGCTACTTCCGTACCAGCTGCCCCAGCCACTCAGCGGGAATCCGGCACCACCATCCCGCACATACCCTCCATAAAAGAAGGATGACGTAGTAGCAGCACCTTGAACAACTGCGTAGTCCCAGAAACCGTTTGCCTGCGATAACGTGGAGCCCCCCGTCGAGACAGGAGGGGAAAAGTCCTTCGTGAAATTTGGGCCAATCGAAGAGACACGGCTAAAGTTAATTGTGTAGTTGTACGTACCACCGCTGCCATTGTACTGACCGAAAGCTCCCAGAAAATAACCATCAACAAATGCCCGTCCGCCTAAGTTGGGGTCGTTGGAAAAGTTGAGGCTTTGCCTATTGCGTAAAGTTATGTCGACGTTGCCATCGTTATTCAAATCCAAGGCGAGGTCTTCGTCAGGCGTCAACGTATAAGGCAGCGAACCCATGGCGAGATCGCCAGAATTCAAGACCAGTGCCGCATCGCCCTGAGACCCGACGGCAACCGCCGCGGCACCTGCTGCTCCCGCGGCAGCGTAGCTGAGCCATCGTGATTTGGAGTCGTGACCGTCGTGGTTCGCTGTATCGTTAGCTGGAGCCTCTTCCAGATTCTTTCGCGTGTCTATTGGCATTTGAGTCTCCCGGGGATTCTAGATCACAAAGTTGTGGAGCAAGCTGAGTATTGGATCGTAAGATGCATGCGCTGAAATCGCTGGCTACTTTCCAAACCCTCAAGCAAACAAACCATTTGGGCCAGCGAAAAGTTAAATTGAAAAGGTGATGAAGGAGGAGTGAGAAGATAGATTTCTGAGCAAACTGAGTTGGTGTTGAGGGAAGAAATTGAGATTAGACCTAACAATGAGTTTAATAAATCGCATTCGCGAGGTCAAAAAAGCACGAGCTGAATTTTGGAGGAAAACCTGGCATAGCAAGCATCCCTTCCGACTCCTCGGCTTCACAATGACGCAGCAATTTCGGCTGTGAAACTTGTTTCACACTCCTTACGCCCTCTGAACCCCTATGCCCGATTCGGTACTACAACTTACAAATCGGCCAACAAGGCCATGCGAGGGCTCCAGTAAATTCCAGTATGTCCCTCACTCTGGGCTAATGCCATTATCTTCGTCCTGCGAAAGCCTAGCAACGCGCAGGTGCCCGAAATTCGGAAAATCTTGTTGAACTGGCGGCACAGATTTTGTTGAACAAAAAAATCTCTATCCTTCGATTCCGGGCGGTACCCGTTGTAGATTGGCCACTAGGCGTGAATAAAAGTGTGTATCACAATGCCACCGAAGCTGGTTTTCTTGAACAAGTTAATTTACTAAGCAGCCAATCCACAATTCACTAACTAGCTTTGGTGGACCAAAGCCCTTTGGTGGACCAAAGCCATGATCGATCCCATGACACAAACGCCCCCAACCCTTAATGCAGCAGAAGAATTCGAAAGCGAGCAGAAAGAAAACTCAGAGCAACTTGCTGTTCGACTCGCTGCGTTAGACCTGACAAGATGCACCGAACAAGCCAGCATTCTGGCAAGTTTGCTGATGGGTCGAGGAATCGGAGGTCACGATACCGAAGACCGCGGAATGTATCGGCCCACGGTCGGACGTCTGGTGTTGCGTACCATGTTAGGTTACTTGGCCGACGCGAATTTCAATATCCGGTTTGCCGAGTTACAGGAAACGGCAGCTTTCTATCATAAACCCGATTACGCCGAACAGATTTGGAAACCTTTCCGTGCACTACTTGAGCGCCGTGAAAAACCAGATCTGGATCTAGAGTTACTCTGCATTCCCGTAGATGGACTCGGCGACTTACTACGAGGTTACACCGGAGCAGCTTCAATGATAGTTGGCGGACCTCCAGGCTCGTTCCGCGACGTGCTGAAGAAGGATGCCGACGGAGAGATTGTCAGAGACATTCGAGGGAGACCTCAACGAATCGTGGCGGACGAATATCTGACCGTATGCGTTAGCTCAACAATCGCCGCTTCGTTGAATGCTGCGGGGGAATCCTTCGACCCCAACGAATGGCTACAGTCAACGGCAGACAACAGCCACTCGGATGTAGTTTCTGTCCTTAGAAAACTAATTCAAGACGCGTGTCGGCACTCCGGCAAACGGCTGGAACAGTTCACCGTGGGGACGTTAGAGAACAAAGACATCAGCCCGTTTCGGCGGTCATTGGGAGTGAAATGGAGACTGCGAACTTTTGCCGGCTCACCCGTGGGGGGTGCTATTAGCGCTTGCTTGGGTACGGTGGGAATCGACGCCTTTGCGGCAATCGTCAAACCCATTGAGGCCGCGTTCATCTCCTCCGCTGCCATGGCAACTGGCGGAAAGGTATTCCATATCCCGGTGAAATGGATTGAGTGCAAAGAAGTGACGAAAAACAAATGGGTGCCATTACAAGCGGAAGAGGTGGTAGAGAAGGGAGTAAAGACCAAAAAGGTCGCCTACGTGAATGATGCCAAGTTCGGCGATGCGTCTTCGTTTGTGGCGAGCAACAAAGACGTGTTTCTCATTGCCACGGGTGTAGGGGAATCGGCTCTCTTGGATGGGGTCCGCTATCTCGACGTCGGTACTGCCTCGACCCATACGCTTTGCATTTGTTCTCGGACCCAATCGACAAGATACCTGGTCCTGAATCACAACCTCAGACGTAGGAAGTATCCTGTATTGACCGAGGACTGCACAGAATGCGAATGGCAAGACTACGAACAAATGTCGCAGTTGGTCACGGAGCTCGGCTCACAGAATTCAGCAAGCAATTGATATGGCGAGGTATTCAAATACAGTTGCTACTCGAATAAACGCTTCTCGATACCAATCGTGCCAAGCTGCATTCGATATCAAACCGGCTCGGCAAGCCTTCCGGGGGTGACACCGCGAGCAGGTTAGTTAGTTTCAGAATTTGTAATTTAGAAGAATGTGTAGGGACCCTCGATGCGACTCATACTGTCTGTTGCTGTCTTCGCCTTTTCTGCCGCGTATGTCGTGGCAGAGGAAACGCAAGTTATTACGTCAGAAGTTTCCGAAGGTTGGAAGTTTTCCACCGGTGACGACAAGCAATGGTCCGACCCGGCCTTTGATGATTCCGGGTGGGAACCCATCGATGTCGGCGCCCCATGGGAAGAGCAGGGCCACAAAGACTACAACGGCTATGGCTGGTATCGTTTGAGTCTCCGCCTGCCCGCCAAGTTCCGAGACAATCCTGATTTCAAAGAGTTCGGTACACTGATTCTTTCGCTCGGAAAGATCGACGATGTTGATCAAACCTGGTGGAACGGCGCACTCATTGGCCAGACCGGACACATGCCAGAGAACTACGGAACGAGTTGGTCCACAGATCGAACCTACAAGGTATCTGCCGAGTCGTTAAGCTGGGATGCGGACAACGTCCTCGCCGTTCGAGTTTATGATGGCGCCAGCGATGGCGGGATGTACGAAGGACCCTACAGCCTAAGAGTGGCTTCGTGGCAAGACTTGGTGGAAATCTCATTCGATGAAGGGAGCAACGGGATATTCATTCAGCAAAAAGGGTTGCCTTTCTCTACTTCAATCTCGAACGACACACCCCACCAACTAACCGGGCATCTAAGGTGGACCATAGAAACAGACGAAGGGGAGCAACTTTCCACAGAAACGAATGTGCTTACGCTACCCGCCCGTGGCGAGCAGAAGGCCACCTGCAAATTCTCCCCCACAGTCCCTGGGTTTTATCGTGTGAAATGTGAGTTTCAGTGCGAGACCGGAGAGGAAGTTAGCACCGCTTCGATGATTCTTGGATACCAACCGGAAGAGATCACCACCGAATTGACTCGGGCGGACGATTTTGACCAGTTTTGGAAAGAGACGCGGCAAGCACTTGCGTCCATTGCTCCCCAATATCAGCTCATGCCTAAGCCCGAACTGGACTCGGCCACTCATGAGGTCTATGAGGTCGCCATGCACAGTCTCGGCGACGTTCGCGTTCGGGGTTGGTATGAGCGCCCAAAGGCGGATGGTCCCGTTCCCGCTCTGCTGCGAGTTCCCGGATATTCTCAAAACATGCAGCCCAGTGGCACGTCGGATCCGATTGCTGTGTTCTCTTTCAATGTCCGTGGCCATGGAAACAGCCAGCAAGATGTCAGCGGTACTCCCGAGGATTTCTGGACGCGTGGACTCGATGATAAACAGGGCTACTACTATCAAGGGGCTTATGCCGACTGCGTGCGGGCAGTAGATTTCCTAGCATCGCGCGACGAAGTCGATCGCAGCCGAATCGCCGTCACAGGTGGTAGCCAGGGAGGCGGACTGAGCCTTGTCACCGCCGGGCTGGACGATCGGATCAGCCTCTGTGCGCCTTATATTCCCTTCCTCTGCAACTGGGATCGCTACTTTAAGACTTCTGATTGGCCGGAGATCAACACCTGGGTGAAGTCCCAGCCACACCGTTCGTGGGAGAAGATGCTTCACACGTTAAGCTACTTCGATGCACTGAATTTCACCGATAGAATCCGTTGTCCGGTATTCTTGGGTCTTGGATTACAAGACGACGTTTGCCCACCGGTGACCATCTTTGCCGTCTACAACAAACTCGAAGCACCGAAAGATTTCCGAGTCTACCCCCATGCAGGGCATTGGGTCGATGCGCCCTACTACGAGGAGCGTCGCGACTGGATTGTGAAGCACTTTGAAATTCAAACCACAGACTAGACTTCCGCACACTTCAATGTGAAAATTGCTCCTCGAGTGGGCGACACTTTGCGAATCGCTGTTCGGCAATAATCGGTAGTCGTCTTCTTTGCACTACCGACGAGGCTGGCTAACAGCAGGCTGGTCCAACTAACAATCTGATTTAGAGCCGAATCAATAATGGGTGATAAGCGTGGACGAAACGATGCCGATAACTGCTTTGTCTGCGGAGAGCACAATCCTGTAGGGCTACGGATTAGCTTTCGGCTCGAAGGACAAGTTAGCCGTGGTGAATTCACTCCGACCGATGATCACGTGGGCTTTGATGGCATCACCCATGGCGGCATCCTATTCAGTGCATTGGACGACGTCATGGCTAACTGGTGGTTTTTGCAGGGTGCGAAAGCAACCACCGCGAAGGCAGAAATGCGATTTCGCGCTGCACATCCGCCGGGAGTATTGCTCCGATTGGAGGGGCGTGCTGTGAAGAAAAAGAGAACACTGCTGCTGATGGAAGGCAAGGCGATTCGGGACGATACCGGTGATGTCGTTGCAGAAGTCCAGGCAAGCTTTATGGTATCCGATTGGGGTCGAATTTCAGGGGAGATAAATGGGTAGCGAAGTCACTCGAAGCAACAAAGGCACGATCGCGATTCTGACCATCGATAGCCCGCCGGTAAACGCACTTGGGGAAACAGTACGTCGAGGACTCGTCAATTGCCTGGAAGAGGTGGCTGCGGATGCGTCGACTCAGGCAGTGGTCATTCACTGCGCGGGACGTACCTTTATCGCGGGGGCGGATATCAATGAGCTGGGGGAACCGTTTGCCCAACCAGATTTTCATACTCTCTTCGTCGCTCTAGAGAATCTACACTGCCCGGTGATCGCGGCAATGCATGGCACAACCCTCGGCGGCGGCTTGGAACTGGCCATGGCATGTGATTATCGCGTGGCCGACGCAACTAGTCGTTGTGGCCTGCCCGAAATATTCTTGGGCATTATTCCTGGCGGTGAGGGAACTCAAAGACTGCCCCGAATTGTTGGCGTCGAGTCGGCATTGCAAATGGTCACCTCGGGGCGACCTATCTCAGCAGCCGAGGCCCATGCAATTGGACTCGTTGATCAAGTGATCGAGACGTCCGGCGAAGAAGACTTGCTGGCCGGTGCGGTCTCATTTGCTGAAGACCTGATTGCTCAAGGCAATGGGAAACGGTTGGCAAGTCAGCAGAATGAACGTGTGCAGGACGTCTCTGCAGAAGTCTTCGATCAAGCGCGGGAAACGGCACGGAAGCAATCGCGCGGACTGCAATCGCCGCTGCGCGCCGTCGATGCCATTGAAGCGGCCACGAGCTTGCCATTCGATCAGGGAATCGCCAGAGAAGCAGAGATTTTTGCCGAGTGCATGGCGACTGACCAGTCAGCAGCACTTCGCTATCTTTTTTTCGCGGAACGGCTGTGCGCCAAGATCCCCGATGTCCCAGAGGATACGCCTACCCAGGAGATCAATTCGGCAGTCATCTTGGGTGCAGGGACCATGGGCACGGGCATCGCCATGAACTTTGCCAAGGCGGAGATTCCGGTCTGCGTTTTTGACAAGTCTCCCGAAGCTCTGGAACGCAGCATGGCGGCGATCAAGAAAAATTACGCTGGCTTAGTTGCCAAGGGGCGGATGACAGAACGCGATGTTGACCAGATCGTAGGACGCATCACTCCCGTGCAGAATTGGGACAAGGTGGCCGAAGCAGATATCGTTGTCGAAGCTGTCTTCGAGGACATGGCGCTCAAGAAGGAAGTATTCAACAAACTCTCTGAGACTGCTAAGCCAGAGGCAATTCTGGCGACCAACACTTCGATGCTCGACATCGGTGATATCGCCGCTCAGACGAACCGACCAGAAAAGGTCATCGGACTGCACTTCTTCAGTCCAGCTCAAATCATGAAATTGGTCGAAGTCGTGCGAGCCGACACCACCAGCAAGGAAACTGTTGCGACGTCCATGGCTATGGTGAAGTCGATGAAAAAGGTGGGAGTACCCGTGAGAGTCTGCGACGGATTCGTCGGCAATCGCATGGTCTTCCCCTATGTACGAGAAGCGTGTTTCCTGCTCGAAGAAGGAGCCCTTCCGCAGCAAGTCGACGGAGCTCTTCAGAAATTCGGCTTTGCCATGGGGCCGCACGCTATGTGCGATTTAGCGGGGCAAGACGTTTTCTGGCTCATTCGTCAACGTCAAGCAGCAAACCGTCCCCCCGGGGCGCGCTACTCCAAGCTGCAAGATATCATCTGCGAGCAGAACCGTTTTGGTCAGAAGACCGGCTCAGGGATGTATCGATACAACGAGGGTAGCCGTAAGGCGGTCCCCGACCCTGAGATCGAAACAATGATCCTCAACGAGTCGAAAGAACTAGGCATCGAGCGGCGCGAGATCACTGACCAGGAAATTGTGGAACGCTGCGTTTATGCATTGGTGAACGAAGGGGCGTATATTTTGGAAGAGGGCGTCGCATCTCGGGCTAGCGATATCGATGTCGTGTACCTATTCGGCTACGGATTCCCCGGCTTCCGCGGTGGCCCCATGTACTACGCCGACTCGGTAGGGCTCGACAAAGTCTACGATCGCGTGTGCCAATTTGCTGAGACTGAGCCAGAACTGTGGCAGCCGGCACCGCTCCTAAAGAGGCTTGCCAGCAGTGGCGGCAACTTTCGAGACTTGTGAGTCCAAGAGCCACGCTCTTGCTAACTGATAGTCGCTAACTGACTGTAGCCAACTGGACTTGGCCAAGCCAGTTGTGCAGCAGACGTTCTCCCGAAGTAGCCCAAGAATTTCTCAGGTGTTGCATCAATTCTTCTTCAGGAAATTCGGGCTGCGCGTGTTCTAGCTGCTTGGCACGCGAGAGTTGCACTTTGTAATCTTCCAATATCGGGGCGCACTCGACTGGAAAATAATTCTCTGGGTTAGGTGGATAATCGTCTCGCACGCCATCGAAGAACCGCAGGACCTCCCGCTTGTATTCCTTAAGCAGCGAATTGACGTCGTATTCCGGATGTCCTTGGAAATAGAGTTGCTCGGCATTCTCGCCATCAACCGCCAGCAGCACACCGGCCTCTTGACTCTCAATCAGGATTCGCATTCCAGAATCCTCGAACTGCTCTCTGGTGATTTCATAACGACGGGAATGAGGCAGCGCCCAGCCTTCCTCAATGCCCTGAACCAAGGGGTCTTTGGGATCGTTTCTACGGTGTGGATAAACGCCCCAACACTTTTGCGGCAGGAGGTTCCGTTCCGTATCGAGATAAGCATGCATTGCTGCATGGACAGCCAGGCAGGAATAGAGGATCGAACATCCATCCTGCCGAGCCCAATCGAGAATGTCCAACATCGGCTGCCAGAACGATTCTTGGGTAATGTCTTCTGTTCGAGGATTGGCACCCGTTACTATCAGTGCGTCAATTCCGCGAGTACGGATCGAATCAAAGGACTCGTAGTGCTGGGCTATGTGGTCCTGAGCCGCTTCGCTCCGCTGCTCCGATGCCACAGTGATTGGGAAGAACGAAATCTGAGCTTCAGTATAGTTAGCCAACAACCGCAACCATTGGCGCTCAGTCGCTTGCAGAACAGCATCAGGCACCAAATTGAGCAAGGCGATGCGCAGGTGCGGCTGAGCTTGCGACTGGTCGACTACCACGTCGGCGCCCTCTTGCTGGAGGTCCGCAAACGCAGGCAAGTCGTTATGGGCTAAGAGAGACATAGAACTGATATCGTGGTTGGCGGTTTGTTTTTAGACAATCTGAATCAGAGCATCGAGTACTTCGTCGGGACGTTCCGAAAGAAGAGCATGCCCAGAGCCTTCCAGAATAACAGTTTTTACATTCGCAAGTGCGTCGCAAAGCTTGCCAGTGGCCCGTACAGGGGTCATTGCATCTCGTTTTCCAAGCACCAGAAGAACGGGACTGGTCACATCGCTGGCCTTTTCCAATCCCTGATTATAGTCATTGCAAGCCTTCAAGTCGGCATGCAAAACCCCGGATGCTGAACGCTCTAGCAGCCGTCTGGCACCCCCCACCATCCACATTCCCGGGGTGGCACTGCCGCCTAAGTGAGCCGAAGAACTGTGCCCCCAAAGGGTTAGCATATCCACGGTCGCGGGGTCGTTTGCCTCAGCTGTTGACAACAGTTTCTCGCTCACGGGCATCGGCACCGAAGTTCCGACCAAGGCGAGCGATCGCACTCGGTCTTGGTAGCGGGCCGCCATGTCGAGGGCCACAAGCGATCCCATGCTATGTCCAATCACGGCTGCACAGCTAACGCCAACCCCATCGAGTACACCTACCACCCAGTCAGCCATTTCTTCCACCGACTTGAGCAAAGGCCCTGCGGACCGACCATGCCCCGGCAAATCGACCGCCACCACGTTGAACCTATGACGCGCGAAGTATCTTGTCGGCAACACCCAAATTGTATGGTCCTGACCTGCACCGTGGACGAAAACAACAGTCTCTAGAGCCGGGTCAATCTCGCGATTGCCGGTGGCCATGTAGACGCTCTTCCCATTCATTTGTAATTCCATGAAATTCCCTAAACAAAAAGAGCTTCTAAACCTTCTGCGCCGCCCGCAAGCCCTTGTCGATGTCCGCGATCAGATCGTCCGCATCCTCGATGCCAACAGACATTCTTACCAACCCCTCGGAGATGCCAGCCGCCTCAAGTGCTGCGGCATCCATCCGGTGATGAGTTGTGCTTGCGGGGTGAATCACTAGTGACTTGGCATCGCCAATATTGGCCAGATGCGAGAACAATTCCAAGCGTTCGATAAACTGCTGCCCGGCCGCACGGCCTCCCTTGATTCCAAAGCTAAACACTGCGCCACAACCTTTCGGCAAAATCTCAGTCGCTAGAACGTGATCAGGATGGTTGGGTAGCTCTGGGTAGGTGACCCACTCCACAGCGTCCTGCTGCTTCAGGTAATCGATGATTTTTCGAGTGTTGTCGACATGCTTTTCCATTCGGAGGGGCAGTGTTTCCATGCCTTGCAGGATCAGAAAAGCCGTATTCGCGCTCATGCACGCGCCAAAGTCTCGGATACCTTCCTTGCGGGCCCTGGTAATGAATGCAGCTGGGCCAAATTCTTCGACGAAATCAAGGTTGTGAAATCCTGAATAGGGCTCGGTCAACGTTGGGAACTTGCCAGATGCTTCCCAATCAAAAATCCCTCCATCCACGAGCAAACCTCCAATTGCGACACCATGGCCCCCGAGAAACTTCGTCGCGGAGTGGTACACCAAGTCGGCACCCAATTCCAAGGGCTTGCAGAGATAGGGCGTTGTGAATGTCGAATCTACGAGCAGTGGTAGTCCCGCTTCGTGGGCCACTTTGGAGATCTCAGGAATATTCAACACCTCCAAGCCAGGATTGCCGAGGATCTCGCCAAACACCAGACGCGTATTGGGCTGAATCGCAGCACGGAAGGCATCGGGATCGCGAGGATCGACAAAGGTGGTTTCAATGCCGAAACGCGGCATCGTATAAGCCAAGAGATTGTGCGTTCCTCCATACAGGGAATTCGAAGCGACGATGTGCGAACCTCCGTCCATCAACGTGACGATGGCAAGGTGCATCGCGGCTTGTCCGCTCGACGTCGCGATCGCTCCCACTCCGCCTTCCAAGGCAGAGATGCGTTCTTCCAAGACAGCACTGGTCGGGTTTGAGATTCGAGAATAGACGTGCCCGGTGCGCTCGATGTTGAAGAGTGATGCAGCGTGATCGGTGTCGCGGAATACATAAGACGCCGTCTGATAAATGGGCGTGGCACGGGCCCCAGTTGCGGGGTCTGGATGTTGGCCAGCATGGAGCGATAACGTATCGAACTTAAAACTACTGAACTTGCTCATCTATTTTGATCCCTGTCGCCAGAGTTTGGCCGTGACTGTTCGGAAAGAGTTACACGCTTCGTCTCGCGAATTGCTCTCGGAGTGCAACCTTATTGAATTTTCCAGTTGCTGTCTTCGGAATCTCAGATACTATCTCAAATGCATCTGGAATCCACCACTTGGCTACCACCGAGGCCAGAAATTCTTGCAGTTCTTCGACGTTCAGTGTCGATTCTGGACGAGCGACCACTGCGGCCAAGGGACGCTCGCCCCATTTCGGATGATCTATGGCAATGACCGCTGCCTCGGCAACGTCTTCATGCGCCATTATCGCATTCTCTAGATCGACCGAACTAATCCACTCGCCCCCCGATTTAATCAGATCCTTCGATCGATCCTCGATTTTCATCGAACCGCGCTTATTGATCGAGACAATGTCGCCAGTGCGGAACCAACCGTCCTCGGTAATTCGATCCGCGGTGTCAGGCCGATTGTGGTAGCCGCTCGTAATCCAAGGACCGCGAACTTCCAGTTCGCCCATCGTCTTGCCATCCCACTCAACTAAACCATTGGGGCCGCGAGCACGGATTTCGACAAACGGAACCGGTGTTCCCTGGCGACACCGGTACCCATACTGCTCGTCCTGTGAAGCCTCTTCTTGCCCGGGTCTGAGATAGCAGATCGTACCCATCGGTGTAGTTTCCGTCATGCCCCAAGCCGCAACGAGATTTAGATTGTGTCGTTCTTGGAAAGCCTGCAGCAAGCTCTGCGGCATGGCAGCTCCACCGACTATCAGCTTGCGCAAGGCCGAGACGTCGTATTTCTCCGGATCTTCGTCAAGCTTCTCAAGCAGCGCTAACCACATGGTCGGAACACCGGCCGTAAAGGTCACTTGCTCCTGCTCGTAGGCTTCAAGCAAACTCACTGCATCGAGCGAGGGGCCGGGTAGCACCAACTTGGATCCCATCATCGCGGCAATGTAGGGCAAGCCCCAGCCATTCACGTGAAACATGGGCACCACTGGCAAAATGCTATCCGATTCCCAAATCTCGAACCCACACGTCAACGCTGCGCCCAGTGAATGTAACGCGATCGCGCGGTGAGAGTAAACAACACCCTTCGGCTTGCCGACTGTTCCAGAGGTGTAGCACATCGAAGCGGCTTGATTCTCGTCAATCTCTGGGTATTTGAAATCGTTAACATCGGTTTCGCTGAGTAAGGTCTCGTAGCTGTGCATACCCTCAGGCAACTCTCCGCCTTCGGCAATCACAATGACATGTTCCAGATTGATACGATCTCGAAACCTAGCCAAGACTGGTAGCAGAGACTCGTCCAGAATCAGAATTTTGTCCCCAGCCTCGCTGATGATGTGGACCAGATCGTCTTCATGCAGCCGAGGGTTGAGCGTGTGTAGCACTGCCCCATAAGCCGGAATTCCGAAATAGGTTTCGAGGTGACGGTAATGATTCCAGCAGAGTGTGGCGACTCTATCTCCTGCCTCAACCCCCAAATTTGACAGCGCCAGGGCCAATCGTTTGGCGCGGTCCGACATGTCGCGGTAACCATATCGGTGCCAGCTCCTGTCGGGCATCCGCGTAACCACCTCACGCTCTCCATGAATCGTTTCTGCTCGATGCAGAATTGAGTTTAACGTGAGCGGAAAATCCATCATCAAACTATTCAAGGACTCTTCTCCACTTAGCATCGAGAGATATTTGTTCAACAAAAAATATTCAATCTGTTTTGCGAATTATGGCCCAACTCATTTTGTACTCTGGAGTAGCCATGGATTAGAATAAAAAGCCGAAGATGTTGTTATCGTTAGTTAAGCTACCATATAGCCGATTGTGTGGCACCCAAAAAGGACTGCCGCAAAAAAAGAAACGTTATGAAAAAAAACTGGCAGCAAAAGCTTGAAGCAAACGAAATTGTACTTATCGATGGTGCGACGGGCACCGAGCTCCAACGCCGCGGAGTACCTATGGATATGGTGGCGTGGAGCGGAGCAGCCGTGCTCTCGCATCCCGACATCGTGCGCGAGACGCACGAAGATTACATTCGCTCTGGGTCGCGGGTGATCATTGCAAACACATTTGGCTCAACGCGGCAGATGCTGGAACCGGCTGGTTTCGGAGACCAAGTCGAAACCGTCAACCGTAGTGCCGTGGAACTTGCCATATTGGCCCGGGAGAACCTGGCGGACGCCGCCGTTGCCGTGGCTGGGTCGATCTCGGCTATGCCCCCCGGTTTCGATCGAGGCGCCTATCAATCTGCTGAGAAAGAACTCGAATCGTATCGAGAAGCGGCCACTATTCTTACAAAGGCCGGGGCAGACATCATTGCGTTGGAGATGATGGAAGATACGACGCATGCTCCCAGAGCGATGCGGGCAGCGTTGGAAACTGGATTGCCAATTTGGCTTGGGATGAGTTGCAAAAGAGCAGAGGATGGCAGGATTGTTAGCTTTGCCTGTCCCGACACAGATTTCACTGAGATTCTAGATGCTCTTATCCCGATGGGCCCTACCGTTGTGAATATTATGCACAGCGAAATCAGAGCCATTGGCAGCGCCATCGAACTAATTCGCGAGCGATGGTCAGGCCCCATCGGCGTCTATCCCGAGTCGGGCTATTTTGCGAAACCCAATTGGGAGTTTGTCGACGTCATTCCACCAGAGGAATTGGTCACGGAGGCACTCGGCTGGGTTGCAGCTGGCGTGCGACTGCTAGGTGGCTGTTGCGGCACAAGTCCCGCACACATCAAAGCCTTACAAAAGGCAATGCCGGAATTGGAAGCCGCGCGAGGCAAGAGCATGCCGGTCACAAGCTAGCCCAAAATTGAAACGGCCTAACTGCCTTACACCCAAATGTCCGACGTGCAGTCGCCACCGGGAAACCTAATCTCGTGTGCCCGCGCAGGGCCATCTGGCTCTTTTCCAAAATCAACGAAGAAATCTTCGTTGACTGTCAGCCCGCCGCTCTCAGTGTTGCAGTCGAGCTGCAACATGTACGAGCCGCTCTTGGCCATCTCAGGATAGAATTGATCGTCCCAGCGACTATACAAAGAGTTTGTCACATAGAGCCGCTTGCCATCGAGGCTCAACTGCAACATTTGTGGGCCACCTTCTAGCTGGCGATCTGTCGAGCTTTCTTTGCCAATAACTCCACCCAGCCACACTTGCCCTGTGAGTTTTGGATTAGCCGGGTCGCTAACGTCGTATTGCCTAATATCTCCGTGAAGCCAGTTTGAAAAATAGAGCCACTTATCATCGAGCGATAGCAATAAATCCGTAATCAACCCTGGAACGGGGAATGGCCAGCCCTCTGTTTCGACCGGGTCGACCTGAATAGCTTTTTCGACATCCCAAAGTTTCTCTCCTTTGGAGAAATGCCACATGGCACTGCTGAGCGCCGCGCCGACATAACCGTGGGCGCTATCCGGGTCGTGGTGAAAGCGAACTTCCAGAGGAATCATGCCTTCTTCACCCAGGTCGACACTCTGTTTGATACGCTTTTCTTTCCAGTCCCAAAAGTGAAGTTGGTGGCCGTATTTGTCGGCCTGTACATCTTCTAGTTTGAAACCCTCTTGTATCGTGTTAGGCGCTCCCCATTCGCTACTCACCATGACGTTGTGTCGCGGCTGATACCAGAAGTCGTAGTTGAATCGCATTGCTTCGGCTTCCTTTTCCCAACGCCCAACAATCTCGAATTCATCATCGAGCAAGAGGAAACCGCCCGGCCCTTCGCCCTTGGAGTCGCCCAACATAGAAATCATGATCTGCCCGTTGGCGAGGCAGTGGACTGTGTGGGGAGCCGATAGATCCACCTGCTCGGCAATGGCTTCGCCTTCGATCACTTTGTGCAACTTCGGGTGACGCGGGTTAGCCACATCGACAATATGAATTCGACCAGAGCCCAAACCGGGAAGCACCAGATACTGCCGCGATTTCCCAGGTTCCCCGTGACAGCTACTACAGGCGTTCCAGCCGAAATGATGAAGTTCGTCGCCCACGTTTGGCATGGGGAGACGACTCACAACTTGGCTGAATGTTGGAGACTGCGGATCGAGATCCACGACCGCTAGATAATCTGGTTTTGATATCCCAGTGCCAACATAAATTGCCGGTACAAACGCCACGGTCTCACGGGGAGAACGCATCGCAGCCTGAGGCGTTGGATACATGTGCTGGCACAACTCGTGAGCACCGTGATCATGAGTTTCTGCCTTTGAGCGACCCGAAATCAATCCGGCTGTTGCCAAACCTGTTGCAGTTCCGACTAAGAAATCACGTCGTCGCATTTGTCAGCCTCACTAGTGTTCTTCAATCGTTGGTTATCAAACACCACAGATTTCGATTATAAGCAATTTGAAACCGATGAGGAGTAGGGGTCGCAGAACAACGACAGGCAATTTAAAATCGCTCCGAGGATGAACCACAGCTATGAACCGAATTGATCTCTCTCAGAAGAATGCCATCGTCACCGGTGCCGGACAGGGGCTCGGGCGTGCGATTGCCGAATCGCTCTACGCAGCAGGTGCAAAAGTTGCCATCAACTTCTTCGAGAACGAGGCTGATGCTAGCGGCATAAGCAATCGCTCACAAGCAGAGGAAGTGGCAGCTGCGCTTGGAGATCGAGCGGTGGCGTTGCCCGCAGACGTGCGCGATCCCACAGCCATTGCCGATTTGTTCGAACAAATTGAGTCCCGATGGGGCCAAGTTGACATCGTGGTCAATAACGCCGGAATCACGCGAGATCGGACCGTTCGCAACATGACCTCCGACCAGTGGCAACAGGTGATCGACACCAACCTCACAGGCGTGTTCAACATGTGCCAACAAGCCAGCCACTCTTTGGCCGATGGAGGGCGGATCGTTAGCCTTGCTTCATTATCTGCTGTCGTAGGAACCTACGGTCAAGCCAACTACGCAGCGGCCAAGGCAGGCGTTATGTCACTCACCAAGGTATTGAGTCGTGAGCTGGCCAAGCAGAGTATTACCGTCAACGCCGTAGCGCCGGGAGTTGTGTTGACGGAAATGGGGAAAGCGATACCCGATAAGGTTCAGCGTCAGATGCTAGACCAGATTCCCCTCGGTAGGTTTGGCGAGCCTGATGAGATTGCTTCAGTCGTTTTGTTCCTATGCAGTGACCTGGCATCCTATGTCTCGGGACAGACCATCCACGTGAACGGGGGCTGGTGGAGCTGAGTCGTGGAATGCGAGTGCAAATCACCACGGACGTTCCACTGACGAGACTCAGTGTGACAACGCAAAAGAAGCTGCCGGGCCTGAGAAACGTGGTGACCTTGACGATTGACACAGTCTGGGCACAATCGATTGTGTCAATGAAGATTGCCTCCGGAAGAATCTGTTCTCACAGTTTCTACGCGGGTAGACGGCCTCCAGTCGACGATTTATTGAATCGCGACTAGCTTGAGTTGGGTAGGGGCTTAGTTCGTTTTCGTCCTCTCGCAGAGTCCCCATTGAACTTGCCCATGGTCACGTACTCTCCCGAAGAAATTGCCTTGGTCGGTGTGATCATGACCTTTGGCAGCGTCGTGCAAGGGGCCGTCGGGTTTGGATCGGGATTGTTGTGCGTGCCGTTGCTGATGCTAAGCGGGTTTTCGATCCCCGAGGCAGCGACGATCAATCTGGTTTCAACAGCCGTGCAGAATACAACCGGCGCTTGGAAACTTTGGTCGCACTTAGAGCCGAAGGAACTTGTGCTGCCGGTAACGCTGAGGATACTTGCCATTCCCTGCGGCGCGTATGTTGCTTCGCTTGCCGACACCTATGTAGACCCCGCACAGTCCAAACAATTGATCGGTACCATCTTGCTCGTCACCATCAGCTTGCTGTGGGGATTGCGGGTGACGCCCCGAGACGAGTTGAACCTCGGCTGGCAGACGTTGGCCTACACGACATCGGGATTGCTCATGGGCTTCGCTGCGATTGGCGGGGCGCCGTTGGTGATCTACCTCAACGGGCTAACATGGACGGCTCAAAAGTCGCGGGCGTTCTTGTTTTTTTGTTCTGCAACGGGACTCCCCGTGGTGGCGACCGCTTTCTATTGGGAACATGGAGAAAAAATCCTACCCGCAGCAACGACCGCTTTGATTGTGTTGCCGATGGTGCTAATTGGTTTGCGGGTTGGATTCGGTTGGGGACACCGACTCTCGAAACCCTTGTTCCGCCAAATTACCTACGTGCTGCTCGTACTGGTGGCGGCGAGCGCAATTCTAGCTCCGCTCTTGAGCGGGGCGCGGTGAATCTGATCAACCCATGAATTGTGCTAACTAGGGAAAACTATGCACCCCTATGTATGACATAAGCACACTTAGGTATGACTACGCACAATTAGGTATGACTAATGCCAGTTACATAGTCTTGAAGCCTGATCGCCCCAACGGGGCTACGGGTCAATAGCCAGGGGCGCAAGCCCCTGGCCCGAAAAGCTAAAAAAAAGAAGCCCTGAAAGGGCGACAGACCCGATCAATCCCACACGTATCGATCGTCCCACTGGAGATCGTGTTTTTGTAACAACCCCAAGAACTCCTCTTGAAAGGAACGGGTCCGGTGGTGCTCGTCCTGATTGGCCAGATATCTTTTTACTTGTTCGAGATTTGAAAGACTAACAGCGAATGCACCATATCCGTTTTGCCACTGAAATTCTGGAACGTTGAGGGTTTTGTGAATCCAGGAAGAAGAATTGGTTTTCACAACCCGCACCAAATCAGACACTGATCGCAGGCGACTCATCGAGGTTAAGAGGTGAATGTGGTCGGGCATCCCTCCCGCGGCAAGTAGTTTGTGGGAGTTCTCTCTTAGGATGCCTCCGATGTCTTCGTGAAGTCGAGATTGCCATGACGGGCTGATTAGGGGCTTGCGACTCTATGTGCTGAAAACAATGTGACAGTGAAGTGAGCCGAAGGATTGTGGCACGATTGATTCCGAGGAGGGACAAGATTTCTAGGATGCTTTCGCCCCGTTGGGGCTTGTTTCATTGCTGGCACAATGTTCCAGGGGCTTGCGCCCCTGGCTATTAACTGACGCCCCTTTGGGGCTTGGGATAGGTTGGGGTATTGTACGAAGTGCTGTTGATCAAATGCTGAATTCTCACAAGTTTAAACGATGGCGTTTTGTTCGCCCCTCGGTCTCACTCTTCACTCAGCATCTCCTGTAATTTGCTCAATGCGCGCGAGATCATCACCCGTGTGGCGCCGTCTGATTTGCCGAACTTTTGGGCGATTTCTTTGGAAGGCAATCCCACGAGGTACCGCAGGCGGAGGGCTTCGCGTTCGGTTTCTGGCAGCGTGTCGAGGGCGGCGAGCATGCGCAGCTGTCGTTGGTCGCGGCTGAAGGCGGCGCTGGGTGTTGTCATGCTGGCGGCTAAGAGATCGGCGATTCCTGCCTGGTCGCTCCCGGCGGGGAGTGCCGCTTCGCGACTAGCATCTCTTTTTTTGCTGGCGAAATAACGGCGATGCGCATCGATGATCTTTCGTTCGCAAATCTGAAACAACCAATTCAGGGGGTCCCAATTGGTGAGGTCGGTTTGCTCGAAAGACCGCAGGGCCTCGATGCTGGCCTCTTGTAGAACGTCTTCTGGCTCGACCTTCTTTTGCAGCTTGGTGCCGATGCGACTGCGGATGAAGGCTAGCAGCGATTCGCGATTGGTTTCCAGAAACTTGACCAAAGCGTCCTGGTCGCCCGCTCGAATCCCGGCGAGAATAGTCGTATCATGATCGGACATGGATTGGAGCACCGAGAGGATTTTTGATGGCCGACGTCGACTCACATTCTAGCCAACCTTGCCACAGTGCCCAAGGCGACGACGCGCTGTGGGAGCAGGTTGCCGAAACAATCGATAGTTTTAGCGGGCATTGGGAAGAATATTTGTCTGGTGAGAAAGACGAGCCAAGTCTTCAGGCCGCGTTGCCCGAGGCAGGCAGCAAGTTGTTCAGCCTGGCACTTCCCGAGCTTGTGAAGACCGATCTTGAATACCGTTGGCAGAACAAGCGTAATCCGAAAAAGCTCGAAGCGTATGCCGATGAGTTCCCGTTAAGAGACGGGGAAGGCAGATTGCCTGTCGAATTGATTCACGAAGAATTGCAGGTCCGCATGCAATCGGGCGATAGCGTTTCGGAAAACGAAATCCACGAGCGGTTTCCCCACGAGGCGCCCGCGCTGTGCGATCTGGTCGGTGGAATGGCAGTGCCGTGTACCCCGACTCAGACTTTTTACTCGGAAACGAAAAAGGGAACCAAGCAGCAGACCGACGTGGTGCCCGTGGGAAACGATACGGTCCGCTACAACCCGGGACAACAGGTCGACGACTTCCAGTTGCTCACCATGCTCGGCGAAGGGGCATTTGCGCAGGTGTTTCTCGCTCGACAAGTTTCCATGGAACGTCTTGTCGCATTGAAAATTTCCGCTCAGCAGGGAAGCGAACCGCAGACGCTCGCGCAGCTCGATCATTCCAACCTGGTGCGGGTCTACGACCAACGTGAAGCCGGCGACCCTGCAGTACGGTTGCTGTATATGGAGGTGGTCCCCGGCGGCACGTTGCATTCGGTAGTGCAGTTGATCCGTCGCACTTCGCCTGGCGCGAGGACGGGCCAATTGCTTTTGGCTACGGTCGACGAAAAGCTGGCCGCACATGGCACATCGAAGCCGGAAGGATCGCCCGCTCGCAGTTGGCTCGAAGCGGCGACCTGGCCGATGGCCGTGTGCCAAATCGGCGCGCAGCTTGCCGAGGGGCTGACCTACGCGCACAAGAAGGGCGTGTTGCATCGCGACATCAAACCGGCCAACGTGTTGCTCACTTCATCGGGAACGCCGAAGCTGGCTGATTTTAATGTGAGCTACAACGGCGGACGCATGGATGAAGATCCCGCCGACACCTTTGGTGGATCATTGGTCTATATGTCTCCAGAGCAACTACAAGCTTGCCATCCAGTGCTGGGTGGCTCGCCGCAAAGGGTACGTGCCCCCAGTGATTTGTACTCGTTAGGTGTTTTGCTGTGGGAAATGCTGTGTGGGCGTCGGCCATTTGACGATGAGGACGACGAAGAGAAGACTTTGGCCCGAATCCAGCGGATGATCGACCGCCGACAATATGCCGACTTTGGAGAACTCGCCGAGCAGCTACCTCGAGATTGCCCCGAGGCACTCAAGCAAGTATTGCTGCGTCTATTGCAATCGCGGCAGGATGAACGGTACAGCACAGCAGAAGAAGTGGCCCGCGACCTGCGACTCTGCATGCATCCGCGTGCGTGGAGCATGATGCAGCCAGTGGAAAGCAGCCTCGGCAAAGCACTGCTCCGCATGCCCTTAGTGGCAGCGCTCGCTGTTAGCGTGGTTCCCAATGTGATTATTTTGGCGTTCAAGTTTTATTACTACCGGCTCTGGGTAAAAGAGCAGATGCCGGAGTTCATCGCTAAGTTCGATCAGGTATTGCTCTGGGTCAACGTAGTCGCCTTTGCCATTGGAATGGGCTATGGATTGTACGTAGCGGCTGGGGTATTTCAGTTTGTTAATACAAAAGGTAAGGAGCGCTCCGACGAAGCGGGTGCGCGTGTCTTGTTCTTCGGCTTATTTGTCTCTGTCTTGACATTAACTTTGTGGACAGCAGCGGGAATTGCGTATCCTATCGCCCTCGGGCTCAACCCCGCAGACGAAGGCGTGAAGACGCTGTACACGCATTTCTTTTCCACGCTTGCCTTGTGCGGCTTTGCTGCGATGGCGTACCCTTACTTCTTCCTGGTGACACTTGCCGTGCGGTGGTTTTTCCCAGCAATGGTGCGGAATAATCTGGTCTTAGGGCCGCGTTGGAGCGATCTCGAGCGTCTGCGGTTTTGGAATCGCGTGCACGTGGCCATCGCGGCATTGGTGCCCGTGTTTGGGACGATCTTGGTTACGATTAGTCACGGTGAAGGAGGAATCCGCGGACCGCTGTTGGTGGTGAGCATCGGCGGTGGAATCGGTTTTGTTTGCATGCTGCTGTTGGAACGCTTCATTGATAAAGACATCGAGGCACTGGAGCGAATGGCGGTGGGCGTGCCGTTGAAAGGGTAGGGAGCCCGAAGGCATTAGGCTTGAGGCTGTAGGTACCGAAATTCTCGAATCGACTGGAATCAAACATCATGGACAATCCGTTACGTTGGCTAGCATTGGTGATGCTCAAAGAGAATAAGATGCCCTCGTTCGATGAAATGGCGCAGTCCATTGCCGAGCGTTTCGAAGAGCCTCCCACGATCGAGCAGGCCGGCAGTACAGAGAATATGTTCACCTGCACCATCGGCGAATATACGGCCGCGGCGACGTTGGTTCCCAATCCTGTGCCGTGGAGCCAGTTGGAAGGTCCTTGCGCGACCGCTTGGTACTGGCCCGATGCAGAAGAAGCGCTGCGCGATCATCAAGCTCATCTCGTCGTGACGTTGATTGACGAAGGCGGAAAGCCTGCAGAGAAAAGTCTGGCACTTACGCAGTTGGTGGCCGGGCTAGCGGCAAGTCCTGCAGCGGCAGGGGTATTTTGGGGGCCAGGCCGATTGGTACACCCGTCGCAAGCATTTATCGAGCAGGCGGTGCAATCCACCGATGCCGATTTGCCACTGTTTCTGTGGATCGACTTCCGTGTGGAGCGAACGGAAACCGGCGGCACGCGGATGTATACCACGGGAATGGAAGCACTCGGTTATACCGAAATCGAAGTGCCTCACTTCCCGGGAGAGCCGCAGCAAATCTTGGAATTCGCTTACAACGTGGCCCACTATCAAATCTCAGAGAAAAAGCAGATTGACGATGGCGACACGATCGGGCTCACCGACGAAGTGCAAGTTGTCGCCAAACGTGCCGGCTCGATGTTCGACGAATCGCTGGAAGTGGTTCAGCTGGAGTTTCAAACCCCGGTGGGTTGAGGCTCTCTCTGCTTGACAACATCATTGTCATCTAAGATTGCTGAGCGTTAGCAATTCGTAGAAATTCTGAGTGTCTATTGGTATGCTAGTGATCTCCTATCAGGATTACTTCAAATTGCATTCACGGAGAGTCTGATTCATGGTCAGAATTGTTACTTCTAAGAACTCTTGGCAATTGTGTTCCTTCTCTTATGAGACTAATGCTATTCCTCAAGTCATAATGGCTTCGCTCTATGGACTGGCTTTGGCCTTGTTGCTTGGTATGGGCTCCCCAGCATGGGCCGCCGATTGGGAAGACCAAACTGTCTTTGGCAAGAACAAACTTCCCGGTCGAGTGACTTCCCAGCCCTATGCCAAGCGAGATGCAGCGCTCGCAGGCGATGCGACGAAAAGCAAGTATTTTGCGTCGCTCAATGGCGAGTGGGCCTTTCATTGGTCTCCTGATCCCGAGAGCCGTCCCGTAGATTTTTTCAAAACGCAGTTCGACGACAGTGGTTGGGACAAGATTTCTGTACCAAGCAATTGGCAGTTGCAAGGGTTCGGCGTGCCGCTGTACTCGAATATGAATTATCCCTTTAAGAAGGATCCTCCCCGAGTGATGGGCGATCCACCCCAGCATTTCACCAACTACAAGGATCGCAATCCGGTCGGCTCGTACCGCCGCAAATTTGATTTGCCGGATGATTGGAAGGGCAGAAATGTTCTGTTGCAGTTCAATGGTGTCGACTCGGCCTTCTACGTTTGGATCAACGGCGAAAAAGTTGGCTATAGCCAAGACAGCCGCACGCCAGCCATCTTTGATATCACAAAAAAGCTGAAAGCGGGCTCGAATACGATTGCTGTCGAAGTCTATCGCTATAGCGATGGCAGCTATTTGGAGGATCAAGACTTCTGGCGGCTAAGTGGGATCTTCCGCGACGTCTTCCTGTGGTCGACCGGCGACACCACGATTCGCGATTACTTCGTGAATGTCGATTTCGATGATAACTATGACAACGCCGACCTGAAGGTCGATGTAGAACTCGCCAATAATTCCGATGAGAATCGCAATTGCCGCGTTCTTTTTGAATTGGTCGACTCGGCAGGCAAGACTTTGGAATTCGGCGGTGGTTCTGTGAGCATTCCGGCCAAGACAAATCGCAATGCATCAATAGATACTGGCATCGAAAGTCCCGCCAAGTGGTCCGCGGAACAGCCGAATCTCTATCGGCTGATGCTCACGCTCGTCGAAGACGAGAAAGAAATCGAGTATCAATCATGCAACGTTGGCTTTCGCGAAGTCGAGATCAAAGACGGTCTGTTGCATGTGAATGGCCAGGAGATCTATCTGAAAGGGGCCAACCGCCACGAGCACCATCCCCGCACGGGTCACACGATATCCGACGAATCGATGATCGAAGATATCAAGATCATGAAGCAGTTTAATCTCAATGCGGTGCGGACGTGCCATTATCCGGACGATCCGCGTTGGTACGACTTGTGCGATCAGTATGGGCTCTACGTAGTGGACGAAGCGAATATCGAATCGCACGGCATGGGCTACGGCAAAGAGTCGCTTGCCAAAGATCCCAGTTGGGGCGCTGCGCACTTGGCACGTGTGCAGGCCATGGTCGAGCGGGATAAGAATCACCCTTCGGTCATCATTTGGTCGATGGGCAACGAAGCAGGTAACGGCGTGAACTTCATGCAGTGTTACGACTGGATGAAACAGCGCGATCCTTCTCGGCCTGTGCAGTACGAGCAGGCAGGCTTCGAGCACCGTAACACCGACATTCGCTGTCCGATGTACGCGACGATTGATCGCATTGTTGAATATGCTGAGAACGATCCTGATCGGCCGCTCATTCTCTGCGAATATGCGCATGCGATGGGCAATAGTGTGGGAAACTTACAGGACTATTGGACCGCCATCGAAAAGTACCCGCATTTGCAGGGTGGATTTATCTGGGACTGGGTGGATCAAGGTCTCTATAAGAAGACCGAGAACGGCAAAGAGTTTTTCGCCTATGGCGGCGACTATGGCGACCAGCCGAACGATGCCGACTTTTGCATCAATGGATTAATCGCACCCGATCGCAAGCCCAATCCCCACGCCTGGGAAGTGAAGAAAGTCTATCAACACATCAAGGTAGTGTCGGAAGATCTCAGTGCGCGGAGATTTGTAGTTCGCAACAACTATAATTTCACGAATCTCAATGATTTCGAAGCGACCTGGGTTTTGAGAAGTAATGGTGAGATTGTTGCTGAGGAAAGTCTCGGTCTTCTCGATGTGCCACCGCAAAGCGAAAAAGTCATTCAGCTTCCTCAATTCAAAATGCAAGAAGGGCCGGAATATTTGCTGACGGTACGGTTCGAGCTGGCAGAAGACAGGCCTTGGGCCGACGCGGGCCATGTGGTTGCCTGGGATCAATTTCAACTGCATGCGGCTGTTGCAGGTGACGACTCTGATTCTGGCACCACAGCTGAGTTGGAGGTGTCGCACTCGACATTCGATATAGAAATGGGAGAGTACGCTGCCTCGGTCGACAAGCTGAGCGGCGCCGTAGTGTCCTTGCGGCACGGCGACGCGGAGTTGCTCCGCCAACCATTGGTTCCCAACTTCTGGAAGCATCCCAATAACAATCAATGGGGCAGTCAATTTCCAAAAAGACATGCAGTTTGGCGGACGGCGGCGGCCGATAGGGTGCTGACAAACATCAATGCCACGGCAGAGGAGGGCAATGTTTTAGTGGAAGCCAAGTATGATCTTCCCGAGATCGGCGCCATTTACATGCTGCAATACGAGTTCACCGGCAAGCCAAGTCTGCAAGTGACGGCCCGCTACGAGCCGGGGCAGAAAAAGGTATCGTCATTACCCCGGTTTGGTATGCAGATGGCCATCGGCGAGCAATTTGGCAACGTCACCTGGTATGGCCGGGGTCCGCACGAAACCTACTGGGACCGGAAAACGGGCGGCGAAATTGCAGTCTATCAAGACGACATACAGAGTTGGAACTTTGACTACATTCGTTCGCAAGACGTGGGCAACCGCACCGATGTTCGGTGGGTGGAATTCACGACCGATGAGGGCGCCGGGATAAGAGTTACAGGCAGAGATCCGCTCAGCATCAGTGCCTGGCCATTTACTCTGAGTGACTTGGCGGTCGCTCGTCATCCCCATGAAATTAAACGGCGCGAGTTCAATGTGATACACATCGATCAGAAAGTGCACGGCGTTGGGGGAGACAATAGCTGGGGAGCGTGGACCCATAAAGAGTACACACTTCCGGCCAGCGAATCTTATGAGTACCTATTCAAAATCGAGCCTGTCGAGTAACTCTCGAACCGGAAGTCGCTGGGCGTGTCACCGCAACTAAGCGACTGTCTTGGAAGCCAAGGATCGGGCTTCTAAGCTAGATGTTTCGGGCGAATTTCAGCAGAAATTGGCAATGCTAGCACTGCGGTCATCGTCCGATGATTCAAGTCTGAACTGTTCACGACCGAAACAATTCACAGGCGCTCGGTTTGATTGCCGCTGGCGTCTGTCAATTCGCTGAACAGTATTTATTTAGGCAGAGAGATTCCGGCATGGATGCCAGTTCTCCAATCGAGCAATTCGATCAGCTATGCCTTTGCATTGCCTTAGGTCGCAATGCGTCTCGGCAATTGTCTGCCTGGATTTCTGAGTTCGATTTGAAAGAACCCGAGTTCCGCGTTCTTTGGCTGCTGCGTGACGAGGGCAGCCAATTCGATCAATCGCGGCTTGCCGAATTGATGGCCTGTTCTCCCGCACAGATTAGTGCGCTGGTGGAACAACTGAGGATTCGTGGACTTCTTTGCAGCCAGCCTGCCCCGGGCGACCGACGGCGCACTCTCTGGTCGATTACTTCATCAGGCGGCGAGCTACTCAGCAGGATTATCAAATCCGCCGAGAGCGTGCAGCTTCGTGCCATTCCGATAGTTTCTTTAAGTCGGAGGAAAGCGGCATGAACGCACAGAGAATTTCACTGCTGTGGGGCATGGCCATTTTGATAGCCAGCACCGGTTGCAATCGAGGATTCTACCGTCAGCAAGCAGACGTCGAAGCTTACACCGCTATAAATCAGAAGGCAGCTTGTGTAGATGCCGAACCTGGGAACTACGGAATCAACGTCGATCCACGTTCGCGGATGTTCGATCCCCACGATCCCGACTGCGAGCCCATGCCGCCGGACGACCCCGCTTCGCACAGGCTCATGCATTGCGTCGATTGCAAGAAGGGTTCGGAGTGTTGGAAATGTCTGCCGCGAACACCGTTTGTGGAAAATCCTGGTTGGCTAGAACACTTGCCATATAACGACGAGGGCGAAGTCGTGCTCGACGAGCAGGGCGCCATTGAATTAGCACTGCTGCATTCCCCGTTCTATCAGAGTCAGCTCGAATCGCTTTACCTCTCGGCTTTAGATGTGACGTTCGAGCGGTTCCGATTCGATACCCAGTTTTTCGGCGGGTCGAGTGTATTTATCACAGCTGATGGCAACGAGCGGACGGGTACCGGTGAGTCGAGTACCCAGCTGGCGGTCGAGCCTTCGCGGGTGGCGTCACCAGCTCTCACAGGCAATCGCTTACGGGCAACTCGGCTGACGGCTACCGGTGGCGAGCTAGTCGTTGGGCTGGCGAATTCGCTCGTCTGGCAATTCGCAGGGCCGGACGATTATACAAGCAATACGGTGCTCGACTTTTCCATTGTCCAACCTCTGCTCCGCACCGCCGGGCGGGCGCGTGTTTTGGAACGGCTCACTATCACCGAGCGCTCGCTACTGGCAAACGTCCGTCAGATGGAACGATTTCGACGCACGTTTTATGTGAGCGTGCTCAATGGTCGCGATCCTGGACGGGGCCCGTCGCGCCGAGGCGGCGTCTTTGGCGGCAGTGGTTTGGAAGGATTTAGCGGCGTCGGCGGCGGCGGATTTGGCCAGCTCAATAACAACTTCCAGGGCAATGGCTTCTTTGGAGGGCAGGGCGGTGGCGGAGGTGGTGGCGGCTTCACCGGTGGAGCGGGTGCCCAAGGGGCTGGAGGCTACTTGGGACTCTTACAAACTGCACAGGTGATCGGCAACCAACGCAACAATGTCATCGCTCTTCGCGACAGCGTTGAGCAATTGCAGGCTTCCTATGAAGCGGGCAGAATCGATCGCTTTCAAGTCGAACTTGCCCGCCAGGCACTCTACAACGCCCAAAGCCAATTGCTCACCTCCGAGACTTTCTACCAGTCCACACTGGACAACTTCAAAACATCGCTCGGCCTGCCACCGGAACTAAATGTGAAGATCGAGGACGATACTTTTGAACGATTAGATCTACTTGATCCGGTTCTGGAGGATTTGCGTCGTCGCGTGGCGGGGGGACTCGATGCTTTGCGGAGTCTACGGGCGGAATTGGTCGAGGAAACACCCGATGAGCAGGACATCCAAATCCTATTGCCCAACGCTCCCTTGATTGATCAAAGTGTGTTTGACGCCGATATTCAGGAGATACTCAACTCGGGCAGCGCCGATCTGGGCGAGGTAATCGAGCTCACCCAAGACCGACTAGATAGTGTCCAGCAAGATTTTGAAGAGCTCGATAAAGCATTGCCTGGGCGTCGCGAGTATCTCAAGCAATTGATCGATCGAGAAGAAATTCAATATGCCGATGTCGATGTCAGTTTGTTCGATACCAAGCAGCTTGACGCACGCGTGGCCAACCGCTTGAGCGAATACGAGAAGATTGAACAACGGTTAGACGAAACGGTTCGTGAAGTAACCGAACTGTCTCAGCCGATGCCGACTCGGCTCTCGGAACTCAATACCTTGATCGATGCATTGAGCGACCTCTCTGGCCAACTGCTTGAACTGTCTTTGGTGCAGGCCAGTGTGCGGCTGGAAACGTTGAAGTTCACGCCGGTAGAAATCACCGACGAGCAGGCACTGGCCATTGCCGCCTCTTATCGCCGCGACTGGATGAATGCCAGGGCAAACCTGGTAGATAGCTGGCGGTTGATTTACTTCAATGCCAACGATTTGATGAGCGATTTGGATCTGGTTTTCAGTGGCGATATCGGGAACGTCGGCGACAATCCGTTCGATCTACGCGGTTCGCGGGGCCGACTACGGGCGGGTGTGGAGTTCGATGCCCCGCTAACACGCCTCGCCGAGCGAAACGTCTATCGTCAATCGCTCATCGAGTATCAGCAGGCAAGACGAAACTACTATCAATTCCGCGATCAACTCTATCAGGGGCTGCGCAACACCTTGCGGCAAATTCGGCTCAACGAGGTCAACTTCGAATTGCGACGAGCTGCTGTTCAGGTTGCTATATCGCAGGTCGACCTCACTCAGCTTCGTCTCTCCGAACCGCCCCAACCTGGAGAGACAGAACAGTTCGACAACACCACCGCCCGCGATTTGGTCCAATCGCTTTCCGACCTATTGAACGTGCAGAACGATTTCCTAAGCGTGTGGGTCAACTACGAACTACAACGGCTCAACCTGGAAGCCGATCTGGGTATTATGGAGTTGGCACCCAACGGGCTGAGAATCGAAAACGGGATACCTCTCGAAATGTATTTGGAAAACCTGCCCTATAACTCCACCGACTTGGGATTGGCGGCCGAAGAGTTCGAGGCGTCGCGACCGCTGGAGGTGATTTTGCTTCCCGACGGTGAGCGAGCCGCCGAGCCAATCCCTGCCCCAGAGGCAGAACCAGAGGCTGACCCAGAAGACAACAGTGCGGCGCAATCCCCGCAACACGACAATCATGTTCAATTGGCGGCCTACCAGGAATTGCTCGCTCCAGAGCCAAGCGCCTCGGCAAGCCAAGGGAACAACGATGTCCAGCAACTTCCGAAGCCATTGCCAGAAGTAAATTGACCTGTTCGGGACCCGAGTCGCCTGTTTCATGCGTTTGAAGATTCTGCGAATCAATCCGAAATGACACCCGGGCGTTACTCCCGTATAATACAGCAATGCATCTCACCCACCTGCGGCAGTAAGGCGTGGCGACTATGTTTGAATTGACCATGCTCGACTCGACAGACCAAAAGCTAGGCCCCCGTCCTCCGAATCGAGGTCTGGCTAGTTTAGGTTCGCTTCTCGTTCTGACTTTGATCTTGCTAGCCACCTCGGGAAGTTTCTATTGGTGGTGGAATTCACAGTTAGAGGACGATAGCTCCACCGATGCCATCTTGCATACGGTTGAGCGCGATGACTTTGTGCTCGACGTGGTCGAACGCGGCGAGATCAAGTCGAGCGGGCTCAATGAAGTGCGATCTAAGGTCAAGAGCAAGAACACAGCCGGGACGGCGATCTTGCGAATTGTTCCGGAAGGGACCCGCGTCGAGAAGGGCGACTTCCTCGTAGAACTCGATTCGTCTGCCCTCAAGGAAGAGCGAACTGCACAGCAGATTATTGTTTCGCAAGTCGAGGCTTTGGTCATCGAGGCTCGCAACTTGTTCGAGACGGCTGAGATCGCAAAGCGCGAGTACCTCGAGGGGACATACGTCCAAGAACGGCAGACAATCGAGAGCGAAGTATTTGTCGCCGAAGAAAATCTCAACCGCGCTAAAGAGTATTTGGAATACAGCAAGAAGTTGGCAGCAAAGGGTTATGTCAATGCGTTGCAATTGGAGGCCGACCAATTCGCTGTCGAAAAGACGGCCAAGGAATTGGAAGCCGCTCAAACCAAGTTGAAAGTGCTCGACGATTTTACCAAGGCCAAAACCCTAAAACAGCTTGAAAGCGATATCGCCATCGCCAAAGCCAAGTGGGAGGCCCAAAAGCACAGTTATGGGTTGGAGCTTGAGAAACTCGAAGATCTCGAAGAGCAAATTGAGTTGTGCATGATCACCGCTCCCCGAGCGGGAAGCGTGTTGTATGCTCACGACAACGATAATTGGAGAGACAATAAATTCGTGGTCGAAGAAGGGGCAGTTATCCGCGATCGGCAGGCGATCATTCGGCTGCCCGATCCATCGCAGATGGAAGTGGAACTGACGATCAACGAATCGCTGATTCAATTCGTCAAAAAGGGTTTGGCCGCGCGTATCGAGCCAGTTGGACTGGGGGATCTCACGCTGCGGGGGAAGGTGAAGATGGTCAATCAGTTTGCCGAGCCCTCCGGTTGGCGGAAAGCCAACGTCAAAGAATACAAGGCGTTTGTCAGCATCACCGACCCACCCCCGGTGCTTCGCGCTGGACTCACTGCTTCGGTGATTATTCGCTGTGCGGAAGTTCCCGACGCGGTGCAAGTTCCCGTTCAGGCAGTCCATGCCCATGGACCGCATTTCTATTGTCTTGCCTATGACGGGGGCGAGTGGAATGCCAAGCAAGTTGTTTGCGGGCCAACCAACGATCGCTTTTTCGTCATCGAAAGTGGCTTGGAGGGAGGCGAGCAAATCGCCCTCAATCCCCGGCGCTATCTCGACCAGGTTGATCTGCCAGAGTTTCGCCCCGAGAACGAGCAACAAATTGTGCCGCAGCCTTCGACCGATTTGGAACAAGCCCAGCAAGATGCGGACGACACCGGGCAGTCTGCGGAAAGCTAGGACCGGCGAGCTAAGACCGGAGAAAAAGGAACTGAGGAGAAATAACTTCCGTCCTTCTTAGAATTCCCCTCACCTAACCTCTCCCCGAAGGGGCGAGGGACCAGAGGAGAAGTTATTTCTCCTCAGTTCCGTACGTCGTTACCTATTCTCGCAGGTGCAAGCAATTATCTTGGATCTAGAATCGAGTTTGCATGAGTCCCGGAGGGCCGATACTGTATCGATCCTCCGGGCCTGTATTTGAATCCGCAAATCGCACGTACCCATAGTACTCAGGACCTAACAACTTGCACCAAACCATGCTATTGGCTGCCAGCATCCGCGACTTGACCAAGGACTATGTGCTCAGCAGCGAGACGGTGCATGCCCTACGGGGCGTGACGTTTGACGTGCCGGTGGGTGACTATATATCGATCATGGGGCCATCTGGTTCGGGAAAGAGTACGTTGCTAAATCTTCTCGGGTGCCTAGACCGCCCTACTTCGGGCTCATTCTTGCTGGGTGACGATGACGTTGCGGCGATGAATGACGATCAGCTCTCTGAAACCCGCGCCACGCGCATTGGCTTCGTCTTTCAGTCGTATAATCTGCTTCCAGCGTTGTCGGTGGTCGAGAATATCGAAGTCCCACTGTACTATAGCGGTCGGTTGGGGCAGCAGTCGCGCGAGCGATGCCAAGAACTTGCGGAGCTAGTCGGACTCGGCTCGCGGATGGAGCATCGCCCCAGCCAACTTTCTGGCGGTCAGCAACAGCGTGTTGCCATTGCCCGTAGTTTGGTGAACGACCCTCGCTTTATCCTTGCCGACGAGCCGACAGGAAACCTCGATACCAGCACCACCGAGGAGATCCTGGAATTGCTGGCCAAGCTCAACGATGAGGGGCGAACCATCATTATTGTGACCCACGAACCCGAGGTGGCCGAGCATACGCGACGCAACATTGTGCTTCGCGATGGCCAATTGCTTTCTGACGAGAGGATACGCGAGTGGCAAACTGGCTCCGCACCATCCGTCTGAGCATCAAGAGCTTGCTCCTGCATCCGCTGCGCTCGGCCCTGACGGTGCTGGGAATCTTTATCGGCGTGGCGAGTGTCATCTGGCTGCTGGCAATGGGCGAGGGCATTGGCCGCGCTGCTCAGGAGCAGATCTCCAGTCTGGGCGATAAGAATATTATCGTCCGCACGATCAAGCCTTCGGCCGAAGAGGCAGGCGACGGCGGCTACGGGCTCACGCGGAAAGATTATCTGCGCTTGCTTGCCACCGTGCCGACCATTTCCAAGGCAATTCCCATCCGCGTCTACGGCCAGGAGTTTCGCTACCGGACGCGAAGTTTTGAGGGGCGACTCGTAGGAACAGTGCCCGAGTATGCCGCGGTTACCAGATTGAAGCTGGATCGAGGCCGCTTTCTCACCGATGGCGATGTGCAGCGCGAAGGCAATTACTGCGTCTTGGCCGCCGAAACGGCTGATAGGCTTTTCCCAACTGGCAATGCAGTCGATCAAGAAATCATGGTGGACGATACTTTCTACGAGGTGGTAGGCGTGATGAAATCTCGTGCCCCCTCGGCCGGTATCGGCGGTTCGCTGGCCGCGGAGGACTTTTCCAAAGACGTCTATATCCCCATCACCACCCTCTGGCGCCGCCTGGGCGATATGGAAGTGGTGACCAAGCCGGGGCAATTTCAGCGTGATCTCTTTGAACTGAGCCAGATTACGATCGAGGTCGAAAACCGCGACAAGGTCTTACAAACCGCCGACATCGTGCATCAGACGATTGAGTACGAACACGCGATGGAAGATTTTGCGGTGACGGTCCCTTTAGAACTGTTGCAGCAAGCAGAGACGACGCGGCTGATGTTTATCCTGTTTCTTGGGATGATTGCTGCGATTTCGCTGGTGGTGGGCGGCATTGGGATCATGAATATCATGCTGGCCACCGTGACGGAGCGGACACACGAGATCGGCATTCGCCGAGCTTTGGGTGCCAAACGGCGCGACATTACCACTCAGTTTCTCGTGGAAAGTACTGTGCTGTCTCTCGCGGGGGGTACACTCGGCGTACTGGGGGGCCTGTTTTGCCGCCCGCTTTCGATCTTTGCGAGAGAGAAATTAGTCGAATGGTTTCCCGAGCAGATGGACACGCTCCCCGAACTGATCCGCACGATCGAGCCGCAGCTTGTGAATTGGTCAATTCCGCTGGCATTCGGCATATCTTTGGTCGTGGGCGTCCTGTTTGGAGTCTACCCAGCCCTCCGCGCCGCTAAGCTCGACCCCATCGAAGCCCTCCGCCACGAATAGTGGTTTCTGCGGTAATGACCTCTTCTGTGGCTTGGTGTTCTGATTTGCAAAACCCTAGGTTCGGGTTCTGCGTTCCGCTTGTGACGATTACTCGGCTCAGGCTTAGGGTATCTGCACTAGCTGTTTGAATTTTCCAGTTCAGTGCACGTCTGCAGATTCGATCCAACCGTCACAACAGCTCGTTCCACTTCCCACAGTCGGCATGTGGGTAACCTCTAAACGAGTATGCGGATTATTACTCAACGAATTATTCAATTGGCCCTCCAATTCTTTTGACTTGGATTTGGGGAAACCTATTGTTTGGCAGAGGAAACACAACAAAACACTGGATTCATTCAGCCACCGAAGGTCTAGACTTTCGCGCTGGCAAAACTTTTTTCAAGGGATAAGACAAATGCCGCTTCTATTCGGCGTAGCGCTGGACAACGTGTTGATCGATGCAGGAATGGCGCTGATCGCGCTGTTTGTGGGCTTCTTCTCAGCGGTTTGGTACGTCCGGATGACGGACTCCAACACTAGCAGCGAAGGCGCGGACATTCCTGTGGACACCCCGACTGGCGAAGCAGCCAACGATGCGGAGCGAGCCAGCATGGCGGCTCAGCAGTTGCGAGACTTGGCTGCCAATGTCGCAACCGACGTTGGGGCACACAGCAATGTCATGACCGATGTCACCGCCGAATTGGGTGACGTCGACCTGCAATCGCCCGAAGCCAATGCGGCTGTGTCGGAAGCGGTTGCCAAGATTCTGGCTGCCAACGAAAAGCTGCAAACCCGCCTTGCCGACGCGGAGAAGAAGATCCAGGTACAAGCGGAGGAGATCAGAACCCAGCAGAGCGAGGCCCGCACCGATGCCCTGACAGGCTTGGCCAATCGTCGAGCTTTCGACGACACCATGCTGCAGAATTTGGAGCTGGTCAAACGCGATGGACGTCCGTTTAGCTTGTTGATCTTCGATGTCGATCATTTCAAGCAATTTAACGATACCCACGGCCATCAGGCTGGTGACGAAGTGCTGCGGTCTGTCGCGAAAACGCTGTCACAAGTCGTGAAGGTGAGCGATATTCCCTGCCGATACGGTGGCGAAGAGTTCGCACTGATTATGCCCAGCACAAACGTAGACAATGGCCGCATCGCGTCTGAGCGTGTCCGTAAGGCCATTGAGGCAATGAGTGTGGAATTCGAAGACAAGACCCTACAGGTCACGATCAGCGTGGGTTTGGCGGAAGCGTTTCCCGGCGAAGACTCGGCTAAATTGATCCGTCGCGCAGACGACGGGGTTTATAAGTCGAAAGAAGAAGGCCGTAACTGTGGCCACTGGAGTGACGGTGAGAGCCTCCTGCCCATGGATTCTGATGCAAGTCCTGCGGACGAGCCTGTCGAAAATAAACAGCCCTCAGAAGAAGAGGCCGCTCAAGACGAATCAGCCGGTGCCTTGCCAGACGAAGAAGCGTTCACTGAAGAGTTGCAACGCCGAGTGGCCGAGAGCCACCGTTTTGGCGTCTCGCTCTCGTCGATGTACATTCGTATGGGGAACTATGCTGGCCTAGAAAAGGAGTATGGCAGTGCCGTTGGCAAGCTGCTGCTGGACTCGGTAGCCCAGTTCATTCGCACTTCGCTCAGAGACATGGATCTGCTGGCCAAGCTCGAGCCAGGCGAATTCGGCGTCATGCTTCCCGGCAGTACCGACCGCGAAGCTCAAATGGTGGCCACACGGATTCAAACCGCGATTTCCAAGTGCGTGATCCCCATGGGTGGCAAGCAATTGCAAATCGAAGTGAGCATCGGCACTTGCGAAGTGAAACCCACCGACGAGGCCGACGACATGATGAAGCGGGCCAAAGCCCAATGTGCAGCCGACGAGGCACTGGCCGGCGTTTAGGCTTGTCGAGGGAGCGATTGGGTCGAAGCTGCGAGGCTGCTATGCTAGAACCCGCAGATAAGTTTCAATCGCAATTCGCTCAAGTCTAGGTAGCCGCATGCCGCTAGTTCCGTTCCGATTCAGCATGCGTACTCTGCTGATTGCGACCACTGTGTTCGCAGTTTGGTGCGTGGCGGTTTCGCTAGTTCCCTCCGCTGTGAGTTTGGCGCTGGTTGGACTTCTTTCTTACGCTTTGCTCGCCTTTTTGGCGGCGGGCTTAATGTTTGCCCAGGGCGACCAGCGAGCATTTTGCTTGGGAGCACTAATCGTTGCCGCCAGCATGTGGACAGGCCTTGGCGGGCAGTTCATGAACGGCGTTCATCAGCTTTGGGGAATCATTGTTCCCCTGCGGCAGCCCTGGATATTATGGACCGATTTCCTCCTCATCGCCCTCACCGCCGCGGCGAACGGCTGGTTCTGCGTCCACGCCCGCCGCTATTTCCAGCGGGAATCGTAGCGTCCGCTCTATGCTGTTGATGGAATTAGAGGGCTATTGATGGAATTAGAGGTTCACACCCTAGCCGGAGCCACACCTGCCTCCGGAGTCCAGCGGACCTCGTGGAGGTCGGCTAATTGTCTGCCGTCAGAACCTGTCCCTCTTAGAAATAATCTGATGTGCACGGCACCCGTCCGCCGATGATTGCAGCCTAGGCGATAGCAAGAGAAGGCCTGCGCGGGCGGATCTCATCGCGTGCCGAAAATCTTACCGAAAAGGTTCCAGCCCCCTTTGACAGGTTTCGGAATGTCGGTATGATTTAGAGCTTCCCACCAACTGGTGGGGGCGGCCCCTGGCGGTCGTGATTCTGACTTGGGCATCTGCCCAGCGGACGAATCGCCCGATCTTTGACAATTTGGTGTAGCAAGCAAGAAGTGACAAAAAAATCTTGCGCGACTGGATGACCTTTTTTGCAGAGGGTCATCAAATCACAAATCTTAGTGGTAGTCGCGTAAGTAGTTTTCTTTGTCCTTAGATTACAAGGATCTAACAAGCGTTACTTTCCAGGCGGTTATCATTACCGTACTGGATTCATAACACCATTTATTGATGGTTCTCTTTTGCGAGCTGAGGTTTTCACGAGCCTTGGTGAGCTGATCGCTGAAAGCTAACCGCTGACAGTTGTTTTTGAGAGCCTTGGATAAATGTGGCCAAGTTATGAAGGGCGTATGGGGGATGTCTTGGCATCAGAAGGCGATGAAGGGCGTGGAAGTCTGCGAAAAGCTCGGGGGAGCTGACAAACAAGTATTGATCCCGAGATGCCCGAATGACGTATCGTGAATACATAGCGATGCGTGGCAAACGTGGTGAACTGAAACATCTAAGTAACCACAGGAGTAGAAAGAAAAATCGATTTCCTGAGTAGCGGCGAGCGAAAGGGAAATAGCCCAAACCGCGGAGGTTTCCTCTGCGGGGTTGTAGGGCCTTTCACATGGGAGTCACAAAATTGCCGATTAGCAGAACGTTCTGGAAAGTTCGACCATAGAGGGTGACAGTCCCGTAAGCGAAAATTGGCAATCTCCCGAGAGGTACCTGAGTAGGTCCGGTCACGTGGAACCCGGACTGAATCTACGGGGACCATCCCGTAAGGCTAAATACTCTCTGATGACCGATAGCGAACTCAGTATGGCGACTGAAAGATGAGAAGAACCCCTGTTAGGGGAGGAATGTGAACCTGAAACCATACGCTTACAAGCGGTCGGAGCACTATACCTTCGGGGATGTGTGACGGCGTGCCTTTTGCATAATGATCCGGCGAGTTACCGTTTGCGGCTGGTTAAGGCCTTCCGGGCTGAAGCCTCAGGGAAACCGAGTCTGAATAGGGCGAACTATAGTCGTAGGTGGTAGACGCGAAACCAGGTGATCTACCCATGAGCAGGTTGAAGCGCGGGTTGTACTGCGTGGAGGACCGAACCCACTTAGGTTGAAAACTGAGGGGATGACTTGTGGGGAGGAGTGAAAGTCTAATCAAACCTGGAGATAGCTCGTTCTCTCCGAAATAGCTTTAGGGCTAGCCTTGAGCCACTACACAACGGGGGTAGAGACACTGATTTGGTTTGGGGCCCTTCCCGGGGTACCCTGCTGAGCCAAACTCCGAATACCGTTGTGACTATCTCAGGAGTCAGTCCGCGAGGGATAAGCTTCGCGGTCGAGAGGGAAACAACCCAGACTATCTGCTAAGGTCCCCAAGTGTTACTTAGTCACTAAGGAAGTTGAATTGCTGTGACAACCAGGATGTTGGCTTAGAAGCAGCCACCATTTAAAAAGTGCGTAACAGCTTACTGGTCGAGCAATTCTGCGCCGATAATGAACGGGAGTAAGTTTCACACCGAAGCAGTAGAATTATCAATTCTTCGGAATTGGTATTTGGTAGGAGAGCGCTGATGGTCAGATACAAGCCGTACCGAAAGGAGCGGTGTCGGGGCCATCAGGTGATTATGCCGGAATGAGTAACGATAAGGCAGGTGAGAATCCTGCCCGCCGAAAGCCTAAGGTTTCCTGGGGAAGGTAATTCCGCCCAGGGTTAGCCGGTACCTAAGTCGAGGCCGAAAGGCGTAGACGATGGATAGCAGGTCAACATTCCTGCGCTACCGAAGTGGACCGATGGAGGGACGGCATCCGAAAAGTGAGCGGTACGAATAGAAACGTCCGTGAACCCTCGCAAGGTGGTGGGATTGGAAAATCCGCCCACATAATCCAAGCGGGGGGGCCGAGTGCATTTATGTTCGCGAAGTCATTGGAAGGATGTCCAAGAAAAGCTTCTCAGGGTTGAAGCTTCGGTAACCGTACTAAAACTGACACAGGTAGGCGAGACGAGTAGTCTAAGGCGCTCGGGAGAACACTGGTTAAGGAACTCTGCAAAATGACCCCGTAAGTTCGCAATAAGGGGTGCCCCTGGCGGTTCACGCTGTTGGGGGCCACAGTAAATCGACTTCTTCGACTGTTTATCAAAAACACAGGACCCTGCTAACACGCAAGTGGATGTATAGGGTCTGACGCCTGCCCGGTGCCGGTAGGTTAAGGTAGAGGGTTAGTTCATTAGAGCGAAGCTCACGACCGAAGCCCCGGTAAACGGCGGCCGTAACTATGACGGTCCTAAGGTAGCGAAGTTCCTTGTCGGGTAAGTTCCGACCTGCATGAAAGGCGTAACGAGAGAAGTACTGTCTCAACCAGTGACCCGGTGAAATTGTAGTCGTGGTGAAGATGCCACGTTCCCGCAGCTAGACGGAAAGACCCCGTGAACCTTTACTATAGGCTGATATTGGGCTGTGCTATGTACTGTGTAGGATAGGTGGGAGACTTTGAACCCCCAGCGCTAGCTGGGGGGGAGTCATTGGTGAAATACCACCCTGTTCATGGCTTAGTTCTAACGTTGATTCCTGTGAATCCAGGCAACGGACAGTGTCAGTTGGGTAGTTTGACTGGGGCGGTCTCCTCCCAAAGAGTAACGGAGGAGTCCAATAGGTACCCTCAGCCTGGTTGGCAATCAGGCATCGAGCATAAAGGTAGAAGGGTGCTAAACTGCGAGACTTATCAGTCGAGCAGGTACGAAAGTAGGGCTTAGTGATCCGGTGGTTCCGTATGGAAGGGCCATCGCTCAACAGATAAAAGGTACTCCGGGGATAACAGGCTTATCGCTCCCGAGCGTCCATAGCGGCGGAGCGGTTTGGCACCTCGATGTCGGCTCATCACATCCTGGGGGTGGAGAAGCTCCCAAGGGTTTGGCTGTTCGCCAATGAAAGTGGTACGTGAGCTGGGTTCAGACCGTCGTGAGACAGGTCGGTCCCTATCTACTGTGGGCGCACGAAACTTGCGGAGGTTCTTCTTTAGTACGAGAGGATTTAGAAGGACGACCCTCTGGTGTTCCTGTTGTCGCGCTAGCGGCACGGCAGGGTAGCTAAGGTCGGAACGGATAAACGCTGAAGGCATCTAAGCGTGAAGCCCGCTCCAAGATTAGGTTTCGTATCCGCCAATGGCGGAGAGAGTCCCCTGGAAGACTACCAGGTTGATAGGTCGGATGTGTAAGTGCAGTAATGCATTCAGCTAACCGATACTAATGGACGAACGCTTGGCCACATTTATCGAAGGCTCTCTTTTCCAGAGAGACAACCGATAAGTGATCACGCTTTTTGGATCCCAATCCAAGGACAAAGAATCGCTGATCTTTGAAGTTTGATCTGTGAAGTATTTTCACTTCATCACTCAAACTTGAAATTTCAAACTTCTTGCATACACCAGATCGTTAAGTGCGGTGGCGTCTACCGGCGCTCCGCACTTCTTCTGGCGACCATACCGTAGTGGAAACACCTGTCCCCATTCCGAACACAGTAGTTAAGCACTCCGGGCCGATGATAGTGAGAGCACTCGCGAAAGTAGGTATCGCCAGGTTTTATAGCCCCGTCTTGGAGAGATTCAAGACGGGGTTTTTTTGCTTTGGCAACGCCTACGCCCTGTGAGTAGTTCGTGCTAAAACCAATCTATGGGCATCACCGTTCACTATCGAGGGAAGGTTGACGACATAGCAGCGATCGAATCGCTCGAAGACTATGTGATCGACCTTGCGTTAGCTTTCGGCGGGCAAGTTCAATTATGGCGATCCGCCGCAGATCGTAGTCCACAGCGAGCGGTCCGCGGTGTGCTCGTAAATTTGGCTCCAGGACAAGAGACATTCAGCCTGCTGTTCTCCCCCGAGAGCATTCTCATCATGCCTACTGATATTGAAGGGGTTGAAGAGCGTCCGCTAGGCAAATTGCCCTGGTGCTTTGTCAAAACGCAATTCGGTTCGGTGGAAGGGCATGCAGCTCTTGTAGAAACACTGTTAGAGATTAAGAGGCAGTTCATTCCCAATCTCGAGGTTAACGACGAATCTGATTACTGGACGCATCGCGACCCAACACGCCTTGCCGCTTCGATGCAGCGAAGTGCAAATATCATCAAAGCGGTGTCGGATGGACTTGAGAAGCATCCGCTCAGCCATGAAGCGTGTGAGGACACAGAGATTATTGTAAAACGCGTAACTCGGGTTGTACAAAAGGTTCATCAAGTGTTCCGTCAATCCGACAAACAACTTGCCACAAGTGCAGATGCCCCAGACGAATTCCAGGCAGACTGGACTGAGATTGAAGCCCAGTGGGATAAACTTTACCGCGATGGCATGGTACGCTCAATCCGCATGCAACGACACATCGAATCGCAACTGCTCGCCGGACACACGCCCAAGGAAGCCTTAGAGTCTGCGCTGGCAGAGATCGCTGACGAACGAATCGAGGTTTCTCCGGCTGACGATATAGACTATCTCAAATCACAGCGGGATATTCCGTCAGAACTGGATAGTCCATTAGACAGGGACGATGACGATGTACCCTCAGACGAGCTTTGGGCAGGTAGCTTCGACTCCGAACAAGATTCCAACTCGTTATTTGGAAAACGCGATCCGCTGCTAGAAAGATCAACCCAACTATTCTTGGAAGTGGCAAAGCTCACCGAAACAACTCACAGTTCGGGAGTCGGTACTATACTTGAGTCGGCTTGCCAACTCTGTGGTGGCCTGTCGCAAGTGTTGCCGTTACCTCCAAGGTACGAAATGGATGAAAACGATCGCGGACTGGTTTCGGTCCAGCTCAAACGCGCACTCCGAGGAGCTGCATTTCTAAAAGCGGCTCTGCACAATCTTCACTGTGATGATGACAGGATGGTGACCTGTTCGCGATTGCTCGAAGAGATTGAAGTTGTCCAAGGCGAAATCATAGATCACCTACGTACCACTCGTGCTTAGTCCTTGCCTGACCTGCCTCAGAGCTAGCACCTGCGGCACACGCTCCCTTCTCCGTGTTCGCCTGTGATAGATCACAACGTCGACCCCCATGCCCACGTCGGCGGACCTCCGAGGGCATGCCACCCTATGCCGAGGACGTGTAACCCTTTCTACTGCTAAACGAGCCGTGTTGCAACGCAACACACGGCTTCTGCTAGCAACTCTTTCAACTGCCCTAGAACTAGACAGCACCCCTCCCTAAGATTCGCCGCCATTCAGTGTGGTTTTTCACCATGCTGATGGGTCTCTTCTCCGTCTATGCATCGTGTGGGGTCAATGCAATGAAGTCGTTCCAGCGAGCGGTAGCTCTGGGTTTAGTTCTCAGCGTAAGCGTCACCAGCGGGTGCGCCACGATTATCAGTGGTCGCGAAACCGATGTGGCTATTAGCAGCAGTCCCTCGCACGCGCATGTTGCCGTGCAAAATGAGAAGGGTCAAACGGTGGCCACGACCAAGACCCCCGGCAAGGTTTCACTTAAGCGGGGCAATGGCATCTTCAAGAAGGCTCCCCGCTACACGGCCACCATTCAAAAGCCGGGCTTTGAGACGGCCCGCGTGCCGATCCAACCGAAGCTGAATCCTTGGATGGCTGGCAACGTGGTCTTGGGGGGAGTCGTGGGCTTGGCAGCCGATTCGGCCACCGGCGCGATGTGGCGATTCACACCGAACGAAATCGACCAACAACTCACGCCCAACCAGGACATGCTCTACGGCGACTCCACCTCCCCCAGCGTCCAACAGGCGACTTTTGTGTCGGATGATGAGTAGATACTAGAGGTATTGAGCGACGCTCTCAACCGCTCTCCGTGTCCTCGGTGTCCTCTGTGGTGCCATTATAATCGCTATATCGAACTCCGCGGTTCTGCCAATGGTCCGTCGAAAATGGGGACCGGCTCGACGCATCACAAGAGTTTGAACACCTACACTCTTGGCGTCGTCGTGCCTGTCCCCATTTTCGACTACCGATGTATAGTTGATGTAGTGAGTTCGACCTTCGCGGCGTTGACACCTTTAATCCTGCCTGAGCATTGATAATGTAGGGATATCGATTCCTGTCTTACCACAAGCAAATTGGAGTCGTTCATGGATAAGGAGAACAGCAACAACTTGAACAAAGACGGCGGCCCAGAAACGTCGCTGATCTCCTCGATCGGCTTGTAGATAATTGTTTATAGCTCCGTGTTGTCCGATCGCTCTTTGACATCTATGAAGACAAGAGTCTAGAGACCAGTGTCGAGAGAATGTGGCCGACAGACCGCTCCTGAGAGCGCTTAGTATGTCGGCGAAAATTGCTGTGCTATACAATATTCGGGAGTTGTGCATCACTCTAGGTGACCCCTCCAGTAAGCGCATTCTTATAGGGTAAGCGCATTACGATAAGGCAACGCCATAGCACTCTGCGTCTTTGCGCCTCTGCGAGAGACAATCCTAACCGATTGTCAGCAAGATTCGTCCTGCCCGGGCGAATAACCATCAGTTTCGGTTGGCTATTCTTACACCCCTAGAAAGGGCAGATCGCTGGATCGTACCAGACAGTGCGGAAAGATTTTGGAAGACTTTGTTTGGACCAAGCAGGGCATTTGTTTCTGTTGGTGGTTGGGGTTGATGTTTGCTGTGTCCTGTTACAAGTCGTCGGACGAGCTGTTCTACTATCTGTGGGGAGAAACGGGAACAGCCCGCGTCGTCACGGTTCGTCCCGAGCTTAGCCCTTGGGGCAATCAACAAAACGACTTTCGCGTCACCTTCGAGTTCCACAACGTCAACACAGGTACCACACAAGAAGGTTTCTTGACCGTGGATGAATTAGAATCAAAGCTCTATCCCAAGAACAGTAAGTTCGAGGTGGAATACTATGACGACTCCATCTTCGCGTATCGATTGCAGGGTGAACAGAATTTCTATGGGGTGGAGTTCTTCCTCTGGTCACTGGGGGGGACGGCAATCATTGTAATAATCCTGACCTACGTAGGGATTCTCGAAGAACGGCAGAGAGACAACCGTAAGTGGTGGATTCGATAGTGGAGAGGTGAGATCCGAGAGCCAAAAATCAGAACTTTCTTCCGGATACTTGGAGGTCCTGATTTGCAATTCCCTGCTAGAATAGTTGTATCGAAGTCGGGCCCGAATGCAGTCGGGCTCGGCAAGTTCGTATGCTTGTCACTCAGCGACGCCAACTCGCCGGCGTCCTGCGGATCAGAATTATTGAGGAATCTATGACCGATCCCCGCTTCCTTCGTAGAGAAGTTCTAGTTTTTGCTTGGGGGCTGACCTTGGTTTGTTTGTCATCGGCCAGCGCGCAGATCATTTACCAGAACGATTTTGAGGATGATCCGGTGGGGACCTACACCGTTTCCAATCTCTCGGCAGACTGGGGGGTCACCTCCAACGATGGCGTCGACGAAGGTCGAGTTTCGATTGTGGACGACTCCAACACGGTCGGCAACAAGTCGCTAGTGGTGAAGTATCCCGATGGCTTGTCGAATACGGGTAAGTCGCAGTGGAAGGCACCGCTGGGCGGATCGTACGACGAACTTTATTTCAGTTATAAGATTCGCTTCGACGATAACTTCGATTTCGTCCGTGGCGGTAAGTTGCCGGGGTTGTGCGGGGGTGAATGTAATTCGGGCGGCGATCCCCCCGACGGGACCGACGGGTGGTCTGCGCGGATGATGTGGCGCACCAATGGTTCGAGCGGTTCGCCTACCAACGGCGATAAGGCAAACATCGTTCAATATCTGTACTATCCAGATCAGCCGGGTACGTTTGCAGAAGATATGAGGTGGGACGACACGACCCCCACCGATTGGAAGAGTTTTGATTCCGATGTGTGGTATCAGCTTCAACATCGCATTGTGATGAACACCCCCGGTTCGTCGGACGGTATCATTCAGGCCTGGCTAGATGGCGAGATGGTGCTCGACAGGCAGGATATCCGCTTTCGGACCACCTCTGCATTGAAGATCGATACGCTCTACTTCAGCACGTTTTTTGGTGGAAGCAGCTCGCAATGGGAGACCACGAAAGACGAATTTGCCTATTACGATGATTTCGTTGTCTCCACGCAGTTCATCAATACCTCGCCATTCTCAGCCGATTTTGATGGTGACCACGACGTCGATGCCGCGGACCTAAGCGCGTGGAATGCTGCGTACAATTCCACCGCAGGTGGCGATGCCGACGGCGATCTCGAGTCTAGTGGCCTCGACTTTTTACTTTGGCAGCAGCAACACACTGGAAACTCGGCACCGTTATCCGCAAGCGCTGCCGCCGTTCCTGAGCCAACCAGCGTCGCATTACTCATTGGTCTTGGTGCTATGGGGATGCTAGTCCGACCGGTGCGTAAGATGTGTGCGTGATTCGGACTGTTCTCTTTCCTTATCCGAGGAAGGAGTGAAATCTCGATGTTGGGGATTATGAGGACTATTCCAGAGGCTGGAAATCTAGTTAGCCTCCTGAGATAATCGCAGCGTACGGCTGCATCTTCAACTCCTCGAACTTGGTCTAAGACTAACCATGGCCACCGATCTTTCGCACGAGCATCATCCGGTATCTGAGATCTTTCCTAAGGACGGGGACAGTAGCGACAATTTTCGACTGTCTGACGAATTGGTTGCTCGGTTTCACGAGCAAGGCTTTCTTGCCGGTGTTCCAATTCTAGATGCCGAGCAAATCGAAGTCCTTCGCGAAGAGCTGGCAGAGTTTTTTGAGGCCGACCATTCGGGCAAGGAATTGTGGTACGAGTACCACTGCAACGAATCGAATGATGCAGACAATGTGTTGTTCCACGCATTGGGCGCATGGCGTCTGCGGCCCGCGATGCACGACATCCTTTGGCATCCGGCCTTTACCGTACCAGCAAGCCAGTTGCTCGGCGGCAGCGTCCGGTTTTGGCACGACCAATTGTTTTGCAAACCAGCGCAGCATGGCGGAGTTGTTGCCTGGCACCAAGACTATAGCTATTGGACACGAACGACGCCGATGCAGCATCTTACCTGTTGGATTGGCTTGGACGATTCGACGACTGAGAATGGTTGCGTGAACTATGTGCCGGGATCGCACCGTTGGCCACTGTTGGAACGCACCGATTTGGCTAATAACATGGAGGCTATTCGCGACGTGCTTAACGACGAACAACTGGCGGAGTTTCAGCCGGTACCGTGCGAGATGAAGGCGGGCGAGGCGAGTTTTCACCATCCGCTGATGCTTCATGGTAGCTACGAAAATCGTAGCGAACGTCCACGCCGGGCCATAGTGCTGAATGTGTTTCTCGACGGCACAGTCGCTGCGGAAGCCGAACCGCTGCTAGAAGGCACCGATGCAATTGCAGTTGGTCAACCAATGGGCGGTCGATTCCACCCGCTGCTCATGCAGGGCAAAGCAGAATAGTTTCGTCATGAGCCGAATAAATTGCAGCGTGGCAGGTTGCCCCTAGCGGCGGCGGGAGAATGCTGCGAAGCCGATAAGTAGTAACAGGCTACTAGCGGGTTCGGGCACCGGGTAATTAGTCCCCGAACTAGCCGATACGGTCGCACCGGAGACAGGCACGCCTCCGCTGGAGACAGTCAGACCAGTAAAGATCGCGGTGTTGTCGAATAAGGACGATGCCGTGCCGTCGTCGGTTTCTTCCAGGCTAACGCTGGCAATGAGATCAACTTGGACGATAAAGGGTACGCCGTAATCAAACGTGAAATCGGGTGTGACAAGCAGCTCATTCAGCGTACGAGAATTCCCCGACTCGACCATGAAAGTTTGATTATAGCTTTGGAAAGTCTGAGGCAAGAAGACGTTGAATTCGACTCGTGCTCGCGACTCAGCGGCATTGATATCCTGTAGCACCCCATCGAGCTGAAATGCGAAGCTAATGTCCGCACTACCTGCCCCGCCGGTGATGGTCAGGGTGTCGTCGAATTCGGCGGTACCAGTAGCGAAGTTAAAAGGCTCGATGGCGGAGCCTTTGGAAATCTCGGCACTTGCCTTGAGGATGCCATAGGTTGCCTCGGCGCTGGCCGTGGATGTTACACCATCGTTGGTGAGTGAATCGGAAGCAGAGACGGGGTCGCCTAGGGTGTCGATGACAGGGGGATTTCCGAGACCATCGGCCACAACTTCAGCTCTAGCGCTCAGTGAATTCGAAACCGAAACGATACCGAACGCGGTGTCCGTATGGAAGTTGAGAGAGAAGAATACAAAAGCCGCTGTACCGAGAAATGCACAACACGAACAGGCTCGAATGCCACCCATTAGACTACCCCTAGCATGCTTAGACTGGTGAAAAGAGCACAGGGGCACTGGCCCCGTGGCGCATGTTGCTTATGGTAACGCCGGGGCACCATCTGCGTCAAGAAACTTCGATTTCCCATCGTCTGGTTCGCCCAAATACGTGCCAGACTAACGATGTTTTGTGCTGCTTGGTGCTGTTCCTTGTTGTTGTTCATGCTCCTGGGCAGTTTGGGCTAGGCCTATAGAAGGAAACGTTAGAATGCACGACTGATTGATGTTCCGTGTTTTAGGGGTGGTGGACAGTTTCATTCACTACTCAGGAAGGTATAGTACAATTTCACCAACGTTAGCCTAAGGCGATGAGGAATGGGGGAGCTTAATGTTGACTGACACGCGACGCGGTAAAGTAAACCAATTGCTCATAGCCACGATTCCGCCAATAGTTTTTCTGGCCGGATTGATGATCTACAACGCCTATCGGTTCGTTAAGCCGGCGGACTTTTCGGTGGAGAAGACTAGAGCAGTCGAAGCACTCGAGGTGATCGGAGGAGTTTCGCCATTGGCCAAAAATGGGCTGCCGATTCCTCAGCCCCAGTCGGTGCGTGCCGGTGGCAGTTCCAAGCTGGTGGTCACCCGTCAGGCTAGCGACGGTGACTACATAATGGTTTCTGGATCGATTTCGGCCGGATATTTAGCCAGCAAGATTGAACTCGACAAAATGCTCCACCTTCGGTTGCAACGTCGGGACTTTCGCATCACTTCCGACGGAGAAGAGATCGGCGCCATCGTCCTCGTACCTCGCACCGAGACGAATCCTTTGGTGGTCGATGACCCGTCGACCGATCCCAACGATCCCGCATTTGGAAACCTGTTTGTGAACCCATCGCTCTTGTCGATTCCGGCAGGCACAGCAACAGCGGGGCAGTTCGTCAGCGACAATGGAATGAGTGTGCAGGCCACCCCGTCGCTCGGTAACACGGGTTCTCTAGGCATGCCAGCGGCGCAGCTTCACTTTACGCTGGATGCCGATTCTAAAGCATGGGTGACGATGCCCACCACCTATCGAGTCCAGCACACCGCCATCGGCTCGGCAGATGTGCAGATTGGCATTCTCATTCCACGCAATGCCGGTAGCGGGGGTTCTTTCGAGGTGAACATCCTGGGTGAAAGCGTAGCGACGGTAAGTCAGAGATGACTCAAGACTTGGGGCGGGCAAAACACTGCCAGCACGGAAATTGCCCTTCAGCGCTGTACACGCATTCAGTAAGATTCGCGGCTCGAATCTGAAGTTTCAAGCCTCTAATCTCCGGCGGCTCTCATGGCTGTAAGTCCGCTTGCTCCAGTTACTGATTATCAGTCGATGCTTAGCCGTGTGTTTTGGTTCACATCGGTGGCAGCGTTGGGTGCTATTTGGCTATTGCGCGACAACGTGCCCATCATCAACGGGCATCTCCAATCGATCGATCTCGAGCTGGAAACGGCGTCTGGCAATTTGCTGCCTATCCCTGGTGGAACGCTATTACCGGCACTGGTCATTGGGCTTTCGGCCCGTGTGTTTCGGTTGCATGGGCACTTGGCCCACTGGCTGGGCGTGCGAGAGCGGTTTGATATCGATGTGATTATTGCTGCGCTAGCAGAGCAATCGAACGTCGATGTTCCCGCTGTTAGCGATGACGAGTGGTTGGCGAGGCGTCACAGCATCATGCAACAGGCCTTTTACCGATTTGCGAGTAGTCGTTCGCCAGGCATCGACCCGCACTTGATCCATCAGGCTCTAGACTCTTGGTCATGGTTTTGGATCGGTATGGAGGCAACGCTCGTTTTTGTGCTAGCCGGTATGGGGTTGATTGCCTTTCATGCTTATGCCGCGGGCGGGGCCACAATCGGCTGCACACTGGCTTTGGCTGCAATTGGCTTGCCATTGGTTCGCTTGCAGTGCAAGCGATTCGCGCTCGCGCAGGTAAGAGCCATTTTGGCAGATCCTAGCCGCGCAGCAATTGTGAGACAGGCCTTCGAGGGCCTCCCGCAACTCCAGCAGTCTTACAGGCGTTCCGCCTAGCGATTTCGCGGTAAAACAAGCCCTACAATCGGACTCAGGCTCGTATCCTGACGCGGATTTGAACCTGCGATGTTTCTTTTCGAGCTACCCTTGAGAAACCCAAATTGGGCAGCCGTCATGATAGCTAGGACAATGATAGCGTTTGAGTAGAACGAAAAGAGGCATAAGATGAGCTCAGCAGCAAACTGGAAGTCGTTTCTCGAGGAATGGCCAGAGAGTATCCCCAGGCAGGGGGTCATTATATCGTGTCTCAACGAGGCCATGCCCTTCAGAAATATTTGGACGAAAGGGAACACTGTGCTGTTGGAACGAACTGTGCCAGATGCTTTGGGTGGTCGGTTTTTGTTGATTGATTTCGAGATTATTAATTCAATCAAGATTACGAACCCGTTGACTGCCGATATGGTTTCTGAAGCGGGGTTCGAAGTGCCACGGGGCGCCTCATTGGCCGCAACGCACTAGCACTGATGCTGCTAGCAACAGCATGATCTGATCTTGTCTGAAGCAGTGAGATCAGCTTCAATTCCGGGCTGACGAGCAGGGAAGAGGGGTCCTTGCCGTTAAGATTTTTTTGTATGACAGTTTGAATAATAGATGTCCCAATCGTGGGAGACGCCCGATCTACGGGTATCGATTGAGACCTTGCCAAGGATGGTAACGATGACTCAGCGTCTGCGACCAGGATGGTCGATAGTTAGCTATTCAATTACTGCGAGCCTGATCTCTGCAGTAGCTTTCTGCAGCGGCGCCGCTGCGAAGTCGGAGTCTAAGCCGGCTTCCGAAGTTCCAAAAATAGGCGACAAGCACGTGATCGGAGCCACGGCGACCGTGGAAGAAGTCCGCTCAGATCTACTGTTCAAAGCCCGAGTGGACACCGGGGCCACGACTTCCTCACTGCATATCGAGGAATACATCATCGAAGATGAAGCGGAGCGGATGGAAGACAATGTGGGCAAGAAGATTCGTTTCCGAATGAAGAATCAAGATGGCGAATCGGAATGGCTCAAGAGCCGTATTGCTGAAGTCTCGCTAATCCAGACCTCGGTAGACGCGGAGCACCGCTACAAAGTGCTACTGACCTTGCAGCTTTACGAAGTGAAAAAGAAGGTCTTGGTGACGCTCAAGGATCGCTCTCACATGAAATACCCGATGCTTCTGGGGCGGAACTTCTTACGTGGCGATTTCATTGTCGACGTGGAAGGCAGACGTGCTAATCGCAAGTCAGTAGAGACGCCAGCTCCAAAGCAAGCGGCCCCCAAACGCAGCACGTCGGATGAGCAGAAGTCCGGCGATGCCAAAGCCCAGCCAGCGATACCAACGCCCAGAAAGTGAGCGGTCGCCAGGCGGATTCTCCGAAACTCCGCTGACATTTGCCACTCAGGCTTGGTCTGCGTACCTAACGTGTCTAAGGAAAAGTTCTAGAGATGCCTTAGACGTTTGTTCGACCGTTGACCAATGTGTCCAGCTGGCTTGCTTGGCTTTCGACCCTTGCGAGTGCGGAACGGTCTTTTCTTCGCACGCTGAGGTCTTTTCCTCGTGCCGTACATCTCAAACTCGGTGGACGCATAATCAACGTCAGGTTGGGTCGCGTAATCCATAACACAACCTTTCTTTGTCAGTCGATTTCCCTGAAGCAGTGTTGCGCTCCATACGCAACAATGTCCCTCGACATTTCCAAGATGCGTTGTGACACAAAACGCAAGGGCAGACAATATGAGTTTTTGTCAAGCAATCGCAGAAGATTCTGAGGATTCACCAGCAGTTCGGTGAGCTTGGGTAAGGTGGGAGGAAAGTGATTTGCTGGGGTAGTAGAGATTCACTATCTCATCGCCTGCAATCACTAATAGTTGTCTTACCAGTGTCCCGTAATCGCAGTTATTTTGCCTAGCTTATTCGGCCACTAAGACCACTGCGGGGTCCGATCGAATCTTTTCAAGAATATCATTTCGGCGAATTTTTTTGGCGGCATAGCCCCTGCCTACCTCGTTATTGTTGTAGTCCATATCACGCTCGGCTGGTGTATTACCGGTGTCTCCCTGCTCGTGAGAATCGGTAACTTCCTTGGCGAAATCTGCACCGTACTTGTTTGCTAGCAGAAAGCTCCAGAGGACATGTCGATAGGCATCCTGCGGCACGCTATCGTCGTTGGACTTGGCACTGGCTGCGTTCGACTCGGCATCGTCCTTGATGCGCAACAACTGTGCGGCTCGCAACGGATTGTTGGCCAATAGCTCGACCTCAGCGTCGGTGAGTGGCTCTTCGAACTTGTCCGAAATCGATTTGAGATCTGGAACGCTGAGCTTGAGGATATGACCTTGCTGATTCTCTGTGGGCTCTCGATCAACCATTAACCCTACTTGAACGGGCGAACCTTTGAGCTCGAATTCAAGGATACCGTTTGCCAGAATCGGAAGCTCAGTGGCTCCCTCTCGAATTAACTTCACAATCTGAACCAGCGCATCTTGCAAGCCGGGCATGGGCTTGGTGAGTTCCATCGGAAAGGTGCACTGCAGACGCTTAGCGGTGACACGTTCTTGGCTGGCGGGAGACGATTGGGGCTGATCGGTATCTGCCGGCGGGGGTTGGGTGATTTCAATCTCGATATCGTTGGCCAGTAGCGAGATGTTTCCTCCACCGGCAAGCCAACCATCGATTTGGCCGACCCGCACTTCGAACCGTTTGGCTTCGTCAAAGGCTTCGCTACCGGGAAACTGCAACTCTGCGTAGAGACCATGCCATTTCGCACTACGGATGCCAGAAATGCCGGCACTGCGAAACTGCGGCTCAGAAATGACAACTCCCTGGTTCTTCCCACGCTTAGCAATCGCATCGAGCGTTTGCTGGGAATAACGCTGGATGAGAGAGTTGGCTAAGAAATAAAGGCCTACGGATAGAATGCCCAGAGTGATGAACAAGCCCAGCAGAATTTTCTTGGTGCGAGTCATGGTGCCCAGCCCTCCGCACCACACTGCCTTGTGTGGTGAGGTATCGCTAGCTGTGGCACTTCCGCGAGACAAACCGCCCAGAACCTAGGAAGGTAAGTATCCCCAACAAGGTCAGACCTACAGCGTTGGGTTCGGGCACTTGGTATAGGTTCCAAGGTTCGATTCTCCATGCCAGTGCATAGTCCCAATCAAAGTCTGTCTGCCCATTGGCGGCTTCAACACGGATCTCGTATCGATTTCCCGCGACCAGGCCATCGAAAAAGATGTTCTCTGTGTTTTCAGTTGTGCTCAGAGAGCTGGCACCAGTCTGGCTTACGACCTGACTGTTCGTCACATCATATAATACCAGATTCAGATCGCGCAAGGTGGTATTGGCGGGAGAACTGGTGAATCCTTGGACTTCGATGTTCCAGGCCAAGGTGGCGTGAAGGACTTCGCCAGTCGTGGTGGCAGTGAAATGGTAGGAGGCTCGATCATTAGTAGAATTATCCCCGCCAAAATTGGAATCGTAGTCCCAGCCTCGTGAGCTGATGTCGACCATGCCGCCACGATCCTGATCGCTGTCGTGTTCGCCTGCCGAAAGAATATTATAGCTGTGAAGCACGTTGACCTGACCCGCTCCGTAGTTGAGATCGAGGTTGTTGCTAGTGCCGACGGAGTAGTCGAGCAGGTCGGGGCCGTTCAAATTGTCAACGTTTCGATCGGCACCTGCCATGAGCACTGCCTTGATGACCTCCGAGGTTTCAGCATGGTTGATCGTACGAGTGCGATTCGTGATGGTGCCATTCGAAAGTTCCGTGTCCCCCGCAGTATCTAAGAGCAAAGCTGCAACTGACGATACCATCGGGGTCGCTGAACTAGTGCGAACAACAGAGTTCGAGAAATTCAAACCGGGAGCCACTATATCGGGTGCGACTCGACCGTCGGTGTAGACGTTGTCGATTTCCAAGGTATAAGCGTAGTGGTCGCCGTTGGAAACACCCACCGAAATGTCATTGAATGCGGACTTCAGCAAACTACGATCGGAGTTGGCAAAACCGTTCTGAATTCCTACGACATTGATCAAGTCGTCGCGCTCCACCACATAGTCCAACCGTCGCACGACTTGAGAATTGACAGAAGAGGTGCCGAACTCGCCGACCCAGCTATGGTTGGCAATGCGGGCCGAGGTGGTGTTGGGAGACGCTCCCAGGGTGTTCAGGAATCCAGAGCTATGCGTGGTTGCGTTGCTCCCATTGACTTCGAAGCCCATCCAGTGGTTCGCTTCGAATACATCGATCGTGTCGATCCCCGGCGAAACCGACGTGCTGTTGCCGTAGAAATAGAAGCCAACACCACGGGCATGATTGGAGATGCCGGCTGAACCTTGGCTGACGCCCGCGTTGAACGTTATGTTGTTGAGGGTCTTACCCAGGTTGACCGACTCGCTGGGGTCGGGGAAGTAATTGCCTGTTTGGGCTCCGCCGGCGGTACCTTCCACGTGCTGGACGGTGATTCCCTCACCGGTGGGAAGGTCTGTGCCGAGCTGATTTTGTAGCTCGGGAAAGCCAATGAGTTCGGTGTAGGTGGCAGATGCCGACTGGGTGTGAGCAAACAAGAAAATAGCCAGCGCAATGAGAGAGGTCGAGAAGGGTCGCATTCTCTCCCAACGCAGCCAACAGATGGGGCTGCTTTGCCTCTTTCGAGCCGACTGCATGTATTCGCTCCTAGACTTCGCCTGTTCTGGAGTCCTATTTTAACAGCACCCCCTCCGATGGGCCAGAAATTGGTCGTTGTTGTTGAGCTATTGATTGAACGAAACTTAGACGGTTCCAAGGAACAAAGGTTCCGGATTACTCTTCGGAAATCGCTAATTTTGAAGCTTGATTTGCATTTCTAGGGGTCAGGGCTGCGCTCGAGCGAGTGGCAGTTGTGCCAATTTTTCGGGGAGGCTCCAATTCCTCAAGCACTTGAGCGAGGGCCTTTCCACAAAGCGGTGCAGCAAGACACTACAGGCCAGAGTCAAAAGCAACGCCATGCAAATCGAGAACAGCGGCGCGAACCCAAGAACCTGGAATTCTCGGATCACGATATAGCCTATGTTCTGGTGGATGAGATAAAGCGAATAGGACAGTCCCCCGAGGTATATCAATGGGCGAGAGGCCAGGGCGGGGCAGTGGCCGTCGACAGCAATCCACAGCAGCAGCGCGAGCAATGCATCGGCTACCAAGGCCTGTGGGCCGTGGGAGACAGCCACCGTAGCAAGACTTCCAAGAATCAGGAGTCGATGCCCAACGGAGAGTTGGCCAATTTTCTTCGCTGAATAGAAGACAATACCAATTGCAAATAGTGGAATGAACTTCAAGCTGGCTATTGTTGCCAATTTGCTTAATAGTCCATCGACCATTGGCCACACGTCGGCAACCTCTGGTCGGATTAATTGAATTGCAAAAGCAACGCCGAGCCAACTACCAACTGCCAAAGAGGGACGCCGGAATGCTCCGCATTGGTACAACAGCAGCATGTTGGCATAAAATATCAACTCCGCCTGCAGTGACCAATAAGCCCCATCGATGTGATCGGCACCGAGCAGCGATTGCAGCATCGTCAGGTTGAGCAACGCATCGGTGAGCGTGACTTCCTGTCCGGCGAGACCGCACAAGCTCACTACGAAAAAGGTCACGAGCGCGGCAGCCCAATAAGTTGGGTAGAGTCGGCTGAATCGCCCCCATGCAAATTGAGCGGTGTTTGCCGTCCGTTCAAGTGTGAGCAGAATGACGAATCCGCTCAGCATGAAAAATAGGTCGACTCCGTAGTGACCCCAGGGGACGGCAAAATCCAACGTTTGAGTATGCCCAAATAGCTCGTTGTAACGAGTCGTGAAGTGGAACAACACAACAGCAAGGGCGGCGAGCCCACGCAGGGCATCGAGTTCCAGGATTCTGCCCGAGCTGGCAGTTTTTGTCTTGTTCAGTGTCATCTATTCAGGTGCCCCAGGGTTTGCTGCCACTTAGCTGAGACTGTACGGGAATTCGAAAAGCAACCTCAGCTACGAAAGTAGCTGTCATTCCGAGGTCCGCCGAGGAATCTGGCTAGATCCCTCGGCGGACCTCGCGTCTCCGAAGGCGACTCGCCGGGGCGAGGTAACAGAACGCTTCGCGTTCGCTATTTCGACCCGAACTCCCGCCCAGCCTCACCTAGCTAGAAGCAATTGTCGTACCAGCCCTCAAACGGCGATTCACCCTGGAAATAGGCCTGTCGCAAAGGGCGGAGTTGCCAGAAAGCCTGCCGAGAGGCTAAAAGTGTTGCTTTTTTGCAACACTCACAAGACATGTTCCGCAGAAGACAGCTTGGGTGCCTAGCTGCTATGCAGGGCCTCGAGCAGAGCTTCGAACTCGTCACGGCACTGGCTGCAGAGATCCAAGTGGTGTTCCACGGCCTGAAGATACTCGGGAATAGAATGTCCTTGGAGATTACTCTCAGCAAACTCGGCCAGTAGCTGGGCGCACTCCTCGCAAGTGAGTTCTTCCGACCTTGTCAGCGAAAGCATCAGCAGTAAGGAATCGATCTGTTGACGAGTTAGATTCATCTCATTCATGTCCTCATTGCTGCCCAATCGTCACTCGTGTATCCGTTGTTTTCCAGACTAAGCTTCAAACGCTTTCTGGCATCGTGCGTGAGTTTGTAGACGGCATTCACAGTGCTCCCCTGCCGTCTGGCGATTTCCTCCAAAGGCATTCCTTTTAGCTCGGCCAACAAGGCGTCTTTTTGTTTGACGGTCAAATCCAGGTGGATGCACTCGTAGAGGGCTTCGACCAGATCGTCTTTCTCATTGGATAACTCTGGAGCTGGCAAATCACTGACGGGCTCGAGACGAGATTGGTCGAACTCAGTGAGCGTTTGCTCCAGCGATATGTTTTTCCACTCGCGTTTGCGTAGCTCGGAATAGGCCGTCCGAATGGCAATTGCGGTCGCCCAGGTGGGGAACTGGCTGCGACCCTCGAAGGTGTGAAGTTTGTTCAGAATCTTCAATAAAGATTCCTGAACAACATCTTCAATGAGATTGCTACTAAACTCCGGTTGGTTCCGGAATGCGTGGTGCAATCGGAGCAACAAAAGCTCTCGCAGTTCCATTAGCGCAAGTTCCCGCTGAGAACTGTTGCGCTCAAGGCGCTGAACCCAGTCTTCGTAGGAAGGTAGCATCCGAGATTTGACCTATGGAATAACGCGCGGGCAATTGGACTAATTCATAGGACGGCGAAGGAAGCCTCGACCTTACGTGAAAATTGCAAAGAAAAGTGAATTGTTTTTTTTGGTAAGGATTCCGGTCGTGTGGGCGACAAATAGCCATGCCGGCTTGATGAGGTGCCGCCGAGAGCGCTATCGCGGCCCTCCCTAGAAGCAGAGTTATCACAGCGAAATGACGGCGATTTGCGCCATTGGAAATTTCTCAGATCAATCAAATTGGAGAATGAAAATGAAACGTTTTACGACACTCGCCTTAGCGGCTATCACCCTGGCCGGATCGGCACTTTGGATTGCCAACGAAAAGTCAGTTGCCCAATCGGGAAGCACTGAGGCAGCAAAAATGCAGCGTGATCTATCAAAGGCCTACCTGCACAGCTACAACTTGCCGAGCAGTGGGCTGGCCTTGGAAGGATACTGTCCGGTGGCGTATTTCGCCGTCAACAAACCTGTCATGGGCAAACCAGAATATACGTCGACGCATCAGGGCGTCACGTACCAGTTTGTTTCCGCTGACGCCAAAGCCGCTTTTGATAAGCAACCGGGAAAGTATATCCCGGCATACGGCGGCTGGTGTGCTTTTGGCATGGCCGTGGAAGATAAGTTTCCCGTCGATCCGCGTAGCTTTAAGATTGTCGATGGCAAGCTGTTGCTATTCTTGAAGAACAAGAATGTCGACGCCCTCGAATTGTGGAACCAAGGAAACCAAGAAGAGCATCTGAAAAAAGCCGAACGCCATTGGAATAAGGTGAGCGGTTAAAAGAATTGCTAGAGCCAGTCCATTGGGGTCGCTTCGGCAGATTGAATCTGCTGAAGCGGCCTTCGTGGCGTACAAGGGGAGGGGGGCTTTCGATGGAAATCGTCACGAAGCGCATCTACGAGTCCGCGGACCCCGGTGATGGGTTCCGAGTGCTCGTCGATCGGCTCTGGCCGCGTGGTGTCAGCCGCGAACAGGCGGCCCTCGCAATGTGGGCCAAGGATTTAGCACCAAGCCCCGAGCTGCGAAAGTGGTTTTCTCATAAGCCAGAAAGGTTTGAGGAGTTCGCAGAACGTTACCGGGCGGAGTTGGATAGCCAGAAGCAGAACGCAAACGAGACGTTTGCTGCTGCCGCGGAACATTCCCGGATAACGTTGCTTTTTGCAGCAAAAGACATGCAGCACAATCACGCGGCAATCCTTCAAGAATGGCTGCTTGAAGAAGAGCCGTAAGTTTGTGGCGGGTCTTCGCGTCCAACTTATTAGTTACATACAGATCACCGTAGAATAGGAGAAAACAATATGTCTCGCCTGCCATTGATCGATAAACAATCGGCCAACGAATCACAAGCGAAGGTGCTGGAAACGGTTGAAAAGAACATGGGAATCATTCCCAATATTTTTGCTGCCATGGTGAATTCGCCCGCTGTTGCTCAGGCGTATTTTGGATTCAACCAATCGCTGGCCAAAGGCAAACTGTCAGCCCAGCTACGCGAGCAGATTTCAATCGTTGTCGCGGAGACGAACAGTTGCGACTATTGCTTGTCGGCCCATGTGGCACTTGGCAAGAAAAGCGGCTTGGACGACCAGGAGGTGGAGTCGGCCCGACGTGGCACAGCTAGTGAGGAAAAAGCCGCAGTGGCTTTGGATTTCGCAAAACTGTTAGTTGAGGAGCGCGGCCATGCGACAGACGAAGCGGTCGCTAAGCTGCGTTCGGCAGGCTACTCCGACGGCGAGGTGGCAGAGATCGTTGCCAACGTTGCGTTAAATATCTTCACGAACTACTTCAATCACGTTGCCGACCCAGAAATTGATTTCCCTCCGGTGGCGAAACTACAGTAGTGACGGCCATGGCGGAATGAACGGGCCCGCGCAACGCGCTGGCCACCGTGTATTCTTAGTGTGGCGAGTTTCTTCAAAGACTCGCCAGATATTCGACTTATTCAAGACCACGGGCCTGCCGGGTTTTGTAGGCAGTATTCAGCACGTCCTTCAGAGTGTAAATTTGTGTTCTCAGTTACTGGTTCACAAATTTACCTTGAAGGATGGTCTTATTCATGTCTGATCGCATCGTATTTCGCTCCGGCGAGGCCTTAGTAGCTGGTGGTCCTCCATTTACCGCAGCCGAGCCTGAAGTCGTTATCGGCGAACTCGACGGACCCGTCGGAACGGCGTTGGCGACGCTCACCGGCGATCAGTCGATGGGCCACTCGAAGGTCTTTGCAATTCTTAATACAGATATTCAGGTACGCCCCGTCACGCTTTGCGTCAGCAAAGTCACGGTCAAGAAAACGCGTTACACCAACATCTTGATGGGAACAGTCCAGGCGGCCATCGCCAATGGTGTGCTCGATGCGGTCCGCGCAGGCGATATTCCAAAAGAAAAAGCCAACGATCTGGGAATCATCTGCAGCGTATGGCTCAACCCCGGAGTCGTTGACGACGACAATCTCGATCACAAGGCCTTGTTTGAAATTCACCGCAAAGCAATGGCCCAAGCAATCCACAAGGCGATGAATAACGAACCTTCCATCGACTGGCTGCTGGAAAACCAGGATAGTATCACCCACAAGTACTACCAAATGGGCTTGGACGGCAAGATTTAATCGCGTTGTTAGTGTATCATTAGAGGCTCTTGGTGGTCCACCAGAATACGCCTGGTAATTGGCCAATTGGCGGTGGGCAATGCACCTGCAGTATCGAGGGCTGCCAAGTGCCCGCATCGGAGCGCAGCTAGGATTGGCGAAGAGTAACTTTGCCATCTCTACCGAACTGTGCTTAGCAAAACAGAATTGAATTCAGAAGAAGTTTACGGAGAATTGTTATGATAACCGCCGAGTTGCCGAATCTGTCCTTGTCCCAATCTGCCGAGTCGGTGTTGAAAGAAGCCAAGTCGGTTCGCTTCTTTAGCACTGTCGAGGAATTGGCGAAAGCCGCGGTGCCCGATGAATTAGTCGATGCCAAGGGATACTACACAGTCGGGTACGATGTCGATGGAAAGTTCGTTCCCGAGGCCAAAGTCTGTCGAGTTCGTAATGGCATCAGCGCGAATTACATCGAAGCCTATATGCGTCGCCGCGATCCCGATTGCATGGCGATTGCCGATAACCAGGCCACCGACAAAAAAACATTCGAGCACCGTTTCGGCGAGGATTTTGAGCCCCTGCGTCAAGAAACCTTCGACTGGCTCAAGAGCCAAGATTTAGCCTGCTTTTTCTTCGATGCGGGGCTGCCAGGGAAGGGCCTCCCGGCGGTTGCCATCTGCCCGGCGAATGCCGCCTTTTTCGCCTTTGGCCTGGCAACCTTGCAGGGCATTGTCCCTCTGGAGGAAATCCAAGCCCACGGCGAAGACTATTTCCACTCGGCCATCATCTACATCGCTCCCCCTTTTCGGCACACGAAGTTCGATGGCAAACAAGTTGTTGTCCACAATCGTCGCGAAGAGCTGCACGAGCTATTCAGCTACAACCTTTATCCTGGTCCTTCTGCAAAAAAGGGCGTCTATGGGATGTTGCTCAACTATGGCGAGCAGCAGGGTTGGACCACCGCACACTGTTCGACCGTGCAGGTCGTCACGCCGTACGACAACACGGTGACCTTCATGCACGAAGGAGCTTCCGGTGGTGGAAAGAGCGAAATGCTCGAGCTGATGCATCGGCAGCGCGACGGAAGAATTAAGCTCGGCAAGAACATCGTAACCGGCGAACGACGCTACGTGTCGATTCCGCGTGGCTGCGAACTTCGTCCGGTAACCGACGACATGGCGCTCTGTCACCCCGACCTGGAATCGGACCGTTCGCAAGAGACAAAACTTACTCTTACCGACGCAGAGCAGGCTTGGTTCTTGCGAGTCAATCATATTACCCATTACGGAATCGATCCCAATCTGGAATCGCTGACAATCCACCCCGAAGAGCCACTCCTGTTTTTGAATATTGACGCGACGCCCGGCTCCACGGCATTGATTTGGGAGCATATCGAGGACTCGCCCGGCGTTCCTTGTCCGAACCCAAGATTGATCTATCCTCGTGACAAGTATCCAGGGATCGTCAAGAAGCCTGTGACCGTTGATATTCGTAGCTTTGGCGTAAGATGTCCGCCTTGTACGAAAGAGGAGCCCTCCTACGGCATCATCGGGCTCATGCACATTCTCTCGCCGGCATTGGCTTGGTTGTGGCGATTGGTCGCGCCGCGTGGACATGGCAACCCTTCCATTGTGACCACCGAAGGCATGAGTTCCGAAGGCGTGGGCTCTTACTGGCCCTTCGCAACTGGCCGCAGAGTCGACCAGGCAAACATCCTGTTCCGTCAGGTGATGGAAACCCCGGATACGATGTTCGTCCTGCTCCCCAATCAACACATTGGAAGTTGGGAAACAGGCTTCGCACCTCAGTGGATCGCTCGCGAATATCTGGCTCGCCGCGGTTCGGCGTTATTCTCCCCCGGTCAGGTCACGGATGCGCGCTGCCCGCTGCTAGGACGCACACCGCGGACGATTCAGGTCGAAGGTCAAGTTATCGGGCACTGGTTCCTGCAGGTCGACACTCAACCCGAGGTTGGCGAACAAGGCTACGACCAGGGAGCAGAGATCCTGACCGATTTCTTCCATCAGCAGATTAAGAAATTCCTCGACGTCGATCTCGAGCCGAAAGGAAGAGAAATCATTCAAGCCTGCTTAGATGGAGCCTCCGCGGACGATTACGCCAAGCTATCGCTAAGTTGATCGCACGTGTATGCCGCTGCAGATCGCGGCTATGTTAACTTTAGTTCTTGCGAGAATCGAAGGGACTTGCCTAGCATGGAAACTGCTTTTTCCAACTGTGCTCTGCGTTTCACGCTTGTGCAGGTTAGAGAACGTCCGTTTCTGGCGTCGGATGTGCTCACCGCTGCAGGTTAGCAGAACCTTCTAAGTAGTCGATTTGTAATGCAATGCGAGAACGTCCTCGGTGCCGTCAATCTCATCTTCGTGTGACCCGATGCGAGTGAAGCCCAGTTGAGCTGCCAGCGATTGTGATGCAATATTGTCCGGTGAAATGGTTAACACGAATTTCGATACGCCATGCATTTTGTAGGCCCACTCCATTACCGCCCGAGCTGCCTCCTTCGCATACCCTTGGCGGCGATAAGAGGAAAATACGGTAAATCCAAATTCCACTGCCCCAGGTAGCCAGTCGTCCAGATATTCAGCTCCTGGATACGAATGGAATCCGATTTGGCCAACCAATTCGCTAGTCTCCCGATGGCACATGCCCCGCAGCGACCATTGCTGGATTGAAGGATCAGAATTAATTTGCTGGAGCCGTAGTCTTAGCAGGTCAGGCTTTTCTGGCCAAATGACGGGCAAAGAAACTCCTAGATGTGTCGCTGCGAAATCTAGCTCTCCATCCAGGGAGGCTTGTAGAAAAGCCGGATCCATTGGCCGCAATTCAAGCCTGGGGGAAAAAATGCTGTCAATCATGGATGTGGTACGCAAGCAACCAAGAGGTGAACTATTACACGTTGGAATAGTAACTTACAGAATGTGCGTCGGCTGTGCACATCTGCAACTTCTTTTTAAGCAGAAATGCGTCTCAGCTGTACAACGGCTCTTCCCGCTGTGCTGTGGAGGGGCGGTACTTCGCCAACTGGGGCGGGGGGGTAAAATGTCTCAGGCCTGGCTGCCGCTAGCCGCTTCTCCCAAGTGCGCAAGATCATTGCGAAATCGTAGGGGTGGGGGCGGTCTATCTTCTAGGGACTCCCAAATTGTCAACCGTGCTTGGAATCGCGGACATTTCCTGGCAGAGAATGGTCTTTCTGTAGGTCTTGGTTTTTCTTGGTTCGTGGGGTCTGCCGTAGCTCTCTCGGCTTTTTGTATTGTGTGCCTTTTTTCCCTTGGGTCCTCGGCTAGCTCCCCCATTGGCTCCACCTCGAGTGCTCCATCTTCAGCAGGTACTAGCAAGCTCTCTAGGGCTTCTCGCTCGTTGATCTCGGAGGCGAGCCAGAGCGTTTGTTCCGCCTCGGTCCTAAGTACGATCGGCATCCGGTGGTGTCCGACCGCCTTGATCTCCGCATTGGGCCGCGTAGTCAGAAATGTACAGCCTAGGACTCGGTTCACGAATCGGGCCACATTTACAAGTGGTTAGTTCCGCTGCTTGCCGGTACTCTCCCCGAGGTTGATCTATTTGCAAATGCTTTCATGTCAGCGCCAAATAATTGTAGCCCATCGAATCGAAGCGTACCTAAAGTGCTTGCCGCTTGTCCTGATGTGGAATGGCAGTTAATCGTGGTGCTGAGCCGTTTCAGTGGCCTGAGTGCCCTAGCGAACACTTGGCAATACGATGGGGAGACGTTGATTGGGAGAATAACCGAATCAGTGTGCCGAGCCCCAAGACTGAGCATCTTCCCGGTGGCAGTTATCGGACTCTTCCCCTATTCCCTGAAATGTGTCCTTACCTAGAGGCGGCTTTCGATCAGGCCAAGGCGGGAACTGAGTTTGTGATCAACCGATATCGGTGCAAGAATCAGAGTTTTCGCACCCAGTTTCAGATAATACTCCGGCGAGCCGGTGTGAAGGCATGGGAACAATTGTTTCATAACCTACGGGCTAGCAGAGAGACCGAACTTACAGAGAAGCATCCCTTGCACGTGGTCTGTGATTGGATCGGAAACTCAGCAATCATCGCGAGCCGCCATTACCTTCAATTGATGGATGATCACTTTGCGAAAGCATTAGAAATCGACCCCGATCAAAGCGGCGCAGAATGCGGCGCACTTTCTGTCATAACAGGGCCGCAAAATACGGCGCAGCACTCGAGCGCAGAGGGAAGCAAAAAAGTGAAGAAAGTAAAAAAGCCCCAAGAAAACAGGGCTCAAGTACCGCCAGCTGCCGCGACTTGCAGTGCTGTACAAGATTATAGTATACCCCGTAGGGGAGTCGAACCCCTGTCTCCGCCGTGAGAGGGCGGTGTCCTGGGCCACTAGACGAACGGGGCAAGTGGGACTTCAGATTGTAATTTGGCCATTGCCAATTGGCAATTGGCAATCTGGAAGGGATGTTGATGAGAGCACGCTGGTCGCAAGTGTGGCTAAGAAGTAATCCCCTTGGTCAGCGTCATGAACGCGGTTTCCAGGTTGATCTCTTCCTCGCCTAGCCGAGTCAAGGCGTGGCCGTTCTCGACGAGTAATCGAGCCAGTTGGCTGTAGTCGTGGTCGCCGGGGGTGAGTGTCACACGGATAGCTTCGTCGTCGATTTCGATCTTCTCGACCGTCTCGTGAGACTCGATCAATTTGGCGGCTGCCTCGCGGTCGCCAGCCACGTCGATTTGCAAGACAGTTTGCTGCCGAACTTGACGCATGACCTCCGAAACATCCGCGTTGACGATAAGTTCACCCCGCTCGATGATGCCAATCTTATTGCAGATGTCGGCTAGCTCGGGCAGGATATGGCTGGAGACCATAATCGTTTTGCCCATGTTGCGCAGCTCTTTGAGCAAACCACGAATCTCGATCCGTGCCCGCGGATCGAGCCCACTGGCCGGTTCGTCCAGCAGCAGCACTTGCGGATCGTGCAGCAGAACACGGGCCAGGCCCAATCGCTGCGTCATGCCACGAGACAGACTGGTAACTAACTCGTTGCGTTTGTAGCCCAAGTCGACCAATTCCAGTACCTCATCGCAAATCTTGCGACGCTCGGGCCCTTTGATACGGTAGGCTGCGGCGAAGAATTCCAGATACTCAATCACCTGCATATTGTCGTACACGCCAAAAAAGTCGGGCATGTAGCCAATGATGCGGCGAATTTCTTTGGGCTTCGTATAGATCGAATAGCCGCCGACGTAAGCCTCGCCCCAGGTGGGATTCAGCAGCGTCGCCAGGATACGCATGGTGGTGGTTTTTCCAGCCCCGTTGGGACCGATAAATCCAAACACATCCCCTTTGTCGAGCTTGAGCTCGATCTTATGGATAGCAAAGAGATCTGCGTATTTTTTGGTGAGGTCGCGTACTTCAATCACGGTGTTCGATAGGGGCTAGGTGTTAGGGGCTAGAGATTAGGGGTTTCTTCGTTCACGGGGAGTACAAAACGATAGTACGTCCAATGCCGGTCTTCGTCGCTCGCCAGTGGTTTGACTCCGTTCATCCATTGGCTACTGTCCGCACTAGTTTTCGCCAAGAGGATGGCGACATCCTTCTGCTTAAGCAAATGGCTAAGGTCGATCGAATTCAGATAGCGGTTCAAACTTCCCGTATACTGTTGTCCGTTAATCGCTTCAAAAAACATGGTGGCCTTCAATAGCCGCGAGACATCGGACTCCGCCCAACGGAACGGCACGGTTCCATCGTCGGCCGTGCGTTGCTCCGTCGTATCGCCCGCCGTGGCACTGGTGAGGGACGTTTTCACAGTCCGAGGCTGAAGGTCGTCATCGACGTTCACAATTCCATCGGGTGAGATTTTGCCCAGATAGTAAGCCCAGGTGCCGTAAAGCAACACAGCGTCTTCGAGCATCGTGCCCGAGGAATTGGTGATTTGACCGGCTACCAATTCTTCCCCATCGGGTCGCAGTTCAGACTGCAACGGCGAATCGATTTTCGCTTGCCAATCGGCAGCAAGAGTTTTGGTGGACCACAGCTGGACAGGAACTCCCAGCATCGTGGAGAGCGAGTCGTCGAAGCGATAGCCACGATCGAAGATGGTCGCCTGCCCACTCATGTCTTGCATGCCCCCTTGGGAGTAGCCGGGCAGTCCCAACCAAGAAACGAGTTCCTCTGAGCTGGGGATTTCGCTTTCGCCAAGGAACTTTGGCTCCAGACTCAGATCGAATTTCTCCACGCGGGGCGTGAAAAAGTGTGTCCATACCGTGCCACGTACCTGACCGGTGGAAGTTACGACGTCGACGATTTCAACCTGGTTCACGCGCATCTGGTCGCCCTTCAGCCACGCGGCTAGGAAGTAGGCGCCGACCGAAACGCTGGCCACGATCACGGGAAAAGTAATCCACGTGAGCTCGGCACGTTTCAGCACGCGGCTCACAAAGAAATAATCGCCGGGGCCGATGAGTAGGATGTAGCCGACGACCAAGGCACCAACCAGAAAGAAAGGGATGGTCGATACGCCAGCAAACTTGCTGTCGAGTGCGTTACGCAGCTTTGCCGACATGTCGGCAGGTTGGTCGTACACGGCGGAGTTCGATTTTTGCTGGGCGTTAGTTTTCCGGGGCCAATCGAGCGCCTTCCGCAAGAAGGCGTTTCTGCCTTTCCAGTCTGCCAATGGGGGGCGGTCGAAATCGAGCCCGACGAACACGACTTCCCCCAAGCCTAATCGACTGCGAATGACTAGAGGCAAATCTCGCTCGTTGCCACCGCTGGAAGCCAGGATTTGTCCGTGTACGTCGATGAGCTTGGGAACTTGAAGACTGATTCTCCGGTTGCGAGACAGGGGTTCGTCGGAGCCGCTAAAAGACTCGAGGGGTAGCGACTGCCGCAGGGGGACGAGCGCGTCGAATTTCCCGGGGACAAATCTGGTAAGCACTCCATCCTCGCCCAGCAACTCTTCAGCCTCTTGGCCGCAAAACAATGCCAGTCGACCGCCATGCTGGACCCAATCAAAAAGGGCATCGACTCGTTTTGTGCTCTGTAATAAGGGACGGTACAACTCCACCTCGGAGGTAGTCAACAGGACGGTATCGACGCCTTCGTAGCCGTACCATTCCGTGGGCAGTTGATCGGCCCGAGATAACTGTCGGATCGTGGTGGTGACTAGAGGACTGGTGTCTTCAGGCTCTTTCACCAACATCCCCAGCCCCAGAGCAGGGCCAAACTGAACATGCAACCGGCTCGTGGCCGGCAGACCATCTAACAAAAGTTGCCCGTCGGTTTCTATGCCAACATGGAAGGTTCTCTCGGCGCGTACCTTCCCCTCGACGACGAAGGCCACTTTGATCGAACTCTCCGACTTACCCACTCGGATGAAGAGACGCACCGTCGTCGACGATTGGGGAGTTACGCCCACAGGGCGATCGGAGGGCGTGCTCACAGATACCGGTACGCCGTCACTATCCGGCGCGGTAACGATCACTTGGCCAGTGAGTTGTTCGCTGCCACCTTGGAGGTCTACTTCTACAGGCGTCCAGCTACCTAGCTTGTAGGCGCCATCGAATCCGATCCTCAGGTCCTTGATCTGTGGCTTGGTTACGTCTTGGGCATGAGTTGCTTGTGGGGCTACCCAGCACAGAGCACTCATGACCAACCCGAAGAGAAATGCAGAGGAGATGAACGGCTTCACGGTTTCTCCGAGTCTGCACAGGTGCAAATAAATAGGCCGCAGCCAGGGCACCCGGAACCATACTTATCTGAGACGGCCCGAGTGAGATCGACTTCTGCCACATTTGCAATCGTGGTTAGCCAGGCCAGAACATCGGCAAATTCTGCCGCCTTTTCTTCCGCGGTACCTTCACGCAGTGCCGATGCCAGTTCTCCCACTTCCTCCATGAGCCACATGAAGGTGCCATCGATCCCTCGAGCAATGTCTTTTTCCAGGTACATCTCCCGGATCAATCGCTGGAAGTCTCGCAAGGAAACGTCAGTTGCGGATGTATTCACTTCAGGTTTGCTCATCAATCTGCAGCGGACCCGGATCATTTGAAGTTGCAAGCTGGGGGCACTTGGCCAAATCGATGCCTCCCGTCTAAACTTAATTCTACTAGATACTTGGCCCGATCGAACCCCCGTCGATCCGATCAGACTGGAATGCCGATGTGCGAATTTGTGACCGTTGCGAAGGAAGGTGCGATTGCCGAAGGGCAGGGCGGGAGCTTTACCATCGGAGATCGGCTGGTGGCCGTATTCAATCGGCAGGGAAATTACTTTGCGATCAACGACCTCTGCCCGCACATGGGGGCTTCGCTGGGTGCTGGTCAACTGGACGAAGAGGGTGTCGTGACCTGCCCCTGGCACGCTTGGCGATTTGACGTGTGCGAGGGCACGTGGTGCGACAATCCCACGCTCAAAATCGAAACCTACGAAGTCCGCGTCCTAGATGGCGAGATTCAGGTGAAGCTACCCAAACCTGAGGTGACGCAAGAATAGTCTGCTATGACGAAGGTAGACTATTCATTCTGAAAGACTATTCATTCTGAATTAGCCGGAGGCACACCTGCCTCCGCCGGACCGCGTGGCGGTCCGGCTAGTGAACTTACCGAACGGCTTTAGTTTTCTTCTGGTTCGGCGAGTTTGTCCTCTTCCTCTTCCAACTGGCTTAAGCGAAGTGAGTGCTTGATGGTGCCCGTGGCAGGCTGATCGGCTCCGCTGGTTTCAATCTCTAACTCCTCCTCAAAATCGTAGGAAGTCGGACGACCCTGTGTGATGTTAAACACCAACTGCCCAGTTGATTGCTGGGCGACGATCTCTGTCTTTGGCTTGCCGTCGTCGGATTCGATCAGTTCGATCTTTGAGCTCGGCACAATTGTTATCAATTGCTGATCGTTTTGATCGTCGACAGAAACCAGCTTGTATTGCGTTTCGGAAACAGCCGCACCGAAAGGCTCTGCGTCGCGTGCCTGCTCAGCGGTCCAGTGTTCGCCGACTTTCAAGGACTCCTCCCCAAACTTGGGCATGGCCAGGGTGACGATGGCGATCAAATCTTCCTTCGTGCCCAAAGTTCCCAGCGCCTTGCCAACCGGTTTGGTGCTGAGAACAAGTTCCAGGTCTTCGGGAATCTGCAAATCAAGGATATCACCCTCGGGCGTCAGTTGGGCTTTCAACTCCGACTTGAGCATGATTCGAAACAAAGGGGCTAATGTAGCAGCGTAACCACGGGGCTCCTCTTTACTCTCGGAGTCAAATTCTGTTTCTTGTCCTCCTGGTCCGGTGACTGTTAGGCGAATCGCCTCCATATTAATCGAAACCCAGCCACTCCCATCGTCCTCAGTCTTGTCAACGGACCAGCGAAATTTGAATTCCCGATCGACGCTGGCTTCGACTTCGCTACCCGCTTGCAATTGCAGATCTAACTGAGTTTGCTGAGAGAGCGAGAATCTCGTGCTTTCACCTGGGGTAAACTTCCAACGCAGGGCGACCTCTTCGGCTTGCGCTGCAGTCGAAATTGCCACGACCAGCAATAACACTCGCCACGATTGAACAATCATGTTGGTCCTCTAGAGGGTAAACTTGCCGCCGGGCTCCAGCACAGTCGGTTCCGCGGCCGTATTTCGGCGGACGTTATCAGCCCAGGCGGCAGCGTCCTGCTTAATCCCCGGCATAGTGTTGTAGTGGCAGGGCAGCACGCGACGCGGATTAAGCAGCTTGATGGCCTCCACGGAATCCTCAGGACCCATCGTATAGAAATCGCCGATGGGTAGCACCGCCAGTTCCAACCCGCCTATGCCGATCAGCTTCATGTCGAGCATCAGAGCGGTATCGCCAGCAAAATAGACGCGCCCCTCGGGCAAATTCAAAATATAGCCAGCAGGATTCCCCGCATACGTGCCGTCGGGCAAACTGCTGCTGTGTAGCGCTGGCGTCATTTTTACCTGACCGATGGGTAATTGCACCGCGCCGCCAAAATTCATCGCAGCGACTCGCTCCTCCTCCAGACCTTGCTTCACGAGCCAATTGCCGATCTCATAGTTAGCCACGACCTTTGCACCTGTGCGTTGTGCTATCGCAATCGTATCGCCGATGTGATCGAAATGGCCATGCGTGATCAGGATAAAGTCAGCCTCTACGTCGCCCGACTTCACGGGGGCCACCGGCGAGTCGTCTAGAAAGGGATCCACCAGAACATCGAATTCGCCCGTGCGAAGAGCGAATGTGGAATGTCCCAGCCAAGTGATTTCGGTATTGCACATGGGTTCATTCTTTTTAGATAGGGAGTTTTGTGGAGTGTCCTGGTAGCCAGCCGTCATACGCCTTCACAAATGGCCAACTCTGTGCGTGACGCTCGATTTCGACGGGGTTCTGTTCAACATAGTGGACCGTACGCTGAATGTCCTCCCGAGTTTCCAGAAAGACCTTCCAACCGGGGCCACCCCAAACGGGATGATCTTCTTGAAAGAATATTTCGTGCAAAGCCTTCCGGCTCGCGTCCTGCAGATGCTTAATCATTTGCTCCGCTTTGTCGCGATGCTTGCGGATGATGACGTGAACATGATCGGGCATAATAGCACAGGCGTAACAAGTGTAGGTGTGGCGTTGGACCGCTGCGGCAAAACTGTGAGCTATCGTTTCGATCTCTTCCGAGTTGAAGCATCGAAATGGATGTTTCAGCACAGCTTTGGCCTCTCGGTGGAATTCGCGAATCACATTTCTCGCAGGTTGAATTCTCTTGCGACCGTAGTGCAACTCCCCTAAGGAACTGATTTTGGCGGAGCGGATTTCCCGCGACGTGCTCCCCCGAGGATCGTTCGGGAGCCAATATCCATAGTTGGTCCAGATGAGATGATAAGCTGCAACCAAGGGGAGCTCCAATGACCGCGAAACCGCAAGCGATGCTCACAGAGCCAACTTCCGCTTGCGGTTTCGCGGGCGAATCACTCTTCGCGTAGTATTCGGTTCATATTCTTCTTATAGGCTTCCACGCCTGGTTGGCCGTACGGGTTGATGTCGATCAAACGGCCTTCCGCCACGGTAGCCAACATGAACATTTGAAATAACTGTCCCAATATATGCTCGCTGAGCGCCGGGAGGTGCAAATCGGCGGTGGGCCGATTGTCTTCGCGGTAGGCCTGATTGGTCCCCTGAGTGGCAGCATCCAGTACATCGGGTAGCGTTTTGTCAGCGAGTTCGTTGAGCTGGTCTTGATTGAGCTCGCTCTTGCCGATGGCCAGGGCATCGCGCTCATGCGAATCGACAATCACATTCGTGATGATCTTGTCGCGTTTGCCTTCCTGGTGTTGTTGGCCCCGCGAATGCAAGTCACGCGTGTTGACGACCGTCAGCGGCATCGCCCCACGCTCTTCTTTGCCTAAACTTTCCGCGAGCAGTTGATCGTACCATAAACCGACTGCCTCCAGACGTTTGCCCCAAGTGGAAAGCAGACGAATGTCGCATCCGCGCTTGGTCTCTAGCAAATGGCAGATACCTACGTAGTCGAGCACCACATTTTCACCGACTTCCGCATCGCGGAAATGTTCGTTCATCGCCACGGCGCCTTCGAGTAGTTGGACGATGTCGAGCCCCATGATAGCTGCCGGCAACAGACCCACTGCTGAGAGAACCGAGAAACGCCCACCCACGCCATCGGGTACCGGGAAGATTTCTTTGCATCCCAATTCAGTGGCCAAATCAAATAGCTTGCCCGAGGTGCCGGTGACGGGAACCACCAACTCCGCCAGCCTAGAGGCATCGCCGCCACTGGCCCGTCGCAACTGATCTAGCAATATGCGAAATGCCGCGGCTGTCTCAAGCGTTCCGCCAGATTTGCTGATTACATTGATGGCCCAGCGAGATTCGACGGAATCCCCCGCGGGGTCGTACTTCAGTAAATCGATAAGGCCCTGCATCGCATCGTTGTCGACGTTATTTCCCTCAAAGGAAATCCGCGGACGATCGCCACGCATCGCGCGCGGTACTTCGTTGTAATACGGATGACATAGGGATTCGAGGAGTGCCCGCGCACCCATGTACGATCCCCCAATTCCCAGGATCACCACACGATCGACTTCCGCTGCCAATCGATCCGCGGTGGCTTTGATGCGGCCAACTTCGCTGCGTGCGCCGAGGTCATGAAACTCGGTCAGAAGTCGTTCGGGAAGCTGATGGAATCCCGCGTCTAAGGGTTGCTTTTTTGGAGGAACCTCGCCGTCCTCGGCCCAAAGTTTCAGGTCAGCGAGCACTTCATCACGAGCCGTCTGGAGCTCGCCGGAAATGCCTGCCAAATCGTCAGACTGAAGCCCATGTTCGGGCAAGTAGACCCCTGAGGGATCGTAGGAAATCATATCGCTAGACATTCGGTTACTCACTAAATCCAGATTTGGGGAGGGAAGCTACCGATTTTACCCGCAGGCGGGTAGGTCGCAACGGGTGGGGCGGTGCGAATCCCTTGGCACAAGTCACTTAACAGGCGAGCCCTTGCCAGTCGAAGGCTCAATCGCGACGATAGACGATTGCTAGTGCAGAGTATGCACCCCCGATCCCTGTCTTTTTGCCCCCTGACCTCTCCTCACTGACAATGCACAACCTCACTCGCCAGCTGCAAGTAAAGAACAACTCGAAAATCGTGATGCTCGTCGCCGATGGTCTCGGTGGCTTGCCCCAAGAACCGGGGGGACCTACCGAGCTCGAAGCGGCCAGCACACCGAATCTCGACGCCCTGGCAAAGATCGGCATCTGTGGCGGCAGCATTCCCGTGAAGCCCGGCATTGCTCCCGGCAGCGGCCCGGGGCATTTGGGATTGTTCGGTTATGATCCGTTGGAATACCTCATCGGACGCGGTGCCCTGGAAGCCACTGGCATCGGTTTCGAGCTGCAAGAAGGCGACGTAGCGATTCGCTGCAACTTCTGCACACTCGACGCGGCGGGCAACATTTCCGATCGTCGTGCGGGGCGAATTCCCACGGAAGAAAGCGCACCGCTGGCCAAGAAATTACGTGAAGTCTCTATTCCAGGAGTGGAAGTATTTGTGGAGCCCGTCAAGGAGCATCGCTTCGTGGTGGTTCTGCGCGGTGAAGGCCTCGGCGGAAATGTCGCCGATACCGATCCCCAAGCCACCGGTGTCCCACCGCTTGAGCCGCGTGCAACCGATCCCGATAGTGAGAAGACAGTTGAAGTTGCCAAAGAGTTTGTTCGTCAATCACGTGAGCTACTTGCCGATCAACCCAAGGCTAATGGCTGTACGCTACGCGGAGTTTCGGCCAAACCCAACCCGCCCAGCTACGAAGAGGTGTACGGCCTGCGATCCGCAGCGATCGCCGTCTATCCGATGTACAAGGGATTGGCACGTTTAGTGGGAATGGACATTGTCGGCGAAGCCCAAACGCTAGAAGAACAGATGCAGGTGCTAGAAGAAAATTGGGACAAGTACGATTTCTTCTTCATCCACTTTAAATACACCGATAGCACCGGCGAAGATGGTGATTTTGATGCAAAAGTAAAGAAGACCGAAGAGGTGGATACCTGCGTTCCGCGAATTATGGCACTTAAGCCAGATGTATTCATCTGCACCGGCGATCATAGCACGCCGGCGATGCTTGCCAGCCACAGTTGGCACCCCGTCCCCACACTGCTAGTGGCCGAGCATTGTCGCACCGATCCCTGCGAAAAGTTTGGCGAAGCGGAATGCCTCAAAGGCGGCCTGGGCCAATTCGAAGCCAAGTACCTCATGCCCCTGGCACTGGCAAACGCTGGCCGACTCGGCAAATTTGGGGCGTAGATCGACTCGACTCAGAATGAACCTTGTAGCCGGAGGCACACTTGCCTCCGGCGCGCCTCGGACCGCCCACCACGGCGGGTAGACAGTGGCGGTCCGGCTATTTTTTGCAAAGCTGTGATCTACAGTTCAACGAATGCAAGCCTTGCACTACTCGGGTGCGTTATCGGCCTCCGCCGCTTTTTCCTCCTCAGACTCCGGCCCACCATCCAGCGTTTTAAGCTGCCCCTCTAGCTCAGCGAGCCGTTTCTCCGCCTGCTCCTTCGCGGCGGTCGCACTTTTCAGTTCGGCTTCCGCTTGGGTAAATTCGCTCTTGGTCGCCTCGAGTTGCTGCTTGGTGTTTTCGATGTCCTTCGCCAACCGCCTCCGCATAACTTCCGGATGGTCGTGGCCCAGATTCACTTCAAGACCGGGAATTGTCTTTTCTAATTTTCTCGCGGCATCGAACGAGACTTTCGTTTGCCAGAGGTATAGGTTCTGGAGATGTTTGAGCTTTTCCAAATGCTTGAGACCGTTGTCGGTAATTCCGGTTCCATAGAGATTCAAATACTCCAATCTCTCAAGCCCACTCAGCGATGCTAAACCACTGTCTGAAATCGATGAGTTCTCCAGGTGCAGTTGACTTAGATTGCTGAGTTGAGCCAATGGCGACCAGCTATTTTCAGAGGCCTTGGCACCGGCAAGATTCAAAGAATAAATTTGCTGGGCAGCGCTCGGCAGGCTAGCGATTTGTTCGTCCCCCACTGGATTACTGCTTAGGGCAAAAGAAACCGTGAGCAAGTTGCTGTTAGCGAAAAGTGCGCCGACCTGGGCCCCTGCTGCGCTCAATCGCTTGATCGCTTCCTCGTCAGCCGGCGAAACTTCAGGTAGCGGCAACGATTCTTTCTTTTGCTCACTTGCTTGCGCTTCAGAATTAATATTCTCGGAACTCGTCGTCTCGGTACTAACTACAGCTGCGAATATTGCCCCCTGGGCAATCCATTGTTTAATGAGGTCGATTTGATCTTTCGGCAATGGATCGCCGCCCTTGGGCATTCTCTTCTTGTGATCCTCCGGCAGCACCAGACGCTCGTAAAGTTCGCTCTCTTCCGGATTGCCACCGCCGAACAGGTTGGCATGTTTTTCCACACTCTCTGCGATCGCTTCGGCGGTATGGAGCCTGAGTTTCCCCAATCCCTTCTTCTCACCATGGCACTTGTAGCAGTGCTCGGCAAAAATCGGCTCGATCTGCTTGGCGTAGTCGATGTTGTCTGCACCAACTACTGTGTCAGTTATTGTCAGTAGAACCCAAGTGCAAAGTATCGCAGATCGGAGCATGATGTCTTTAATGCCTGTAGATGGGGCTAGGGAAATAATGTGAACAAACCTATTTCAGCTAAATAATAACCGGGTTCGCGAGGTAATTGCAGCCCTTGGGACCTGCGAGGAACAAATCAATTATCGGCGCTGATTACCGTAGAACTGATTGTAATACGGAGATGGGGAAGGTGCTCGTGGGATTTGCCCAGCACTGGGAACTCCCTGCTGCAAACTGCGAGCGAATCCATAGTTGGTTGCACCCACGTTGCCCTGTAATTTTCGCTGGTGCACATAGGCTCTGCCAGCTTTTTGGGCAGCCTCGCGACGCTGCTGCTCGGGTTTGACATATTGATAATAGCTGCTTGTACTGGAACGACGGTTCAAACTCATCGAAGGATTAACGGCCCCCTTGCCGTAAAAATATTTGTCGTACAGATAGTTGTTGACACTATTTCCAGGGCCCACACCGCCAGGATGTTTAGATTTCTTTTGGTAGTATGAACCATAAGAATTCCCGACTTGCGCGTAGGCAGATTCGCTGCTTAACGACAAAAGCACGCCGAGCATAATTGCATAGCAGTAAAGATGTATTGCTTTACTGGTCACGGCGATGCGACTCCTTGCTTAGGCTGTCAGCTTCAGCACTGTTGAGTTCAAGATGCGGCATTTGACCTGCAAAACGCCTCATCACTTCCTGCCAAGTTGTAAGAACGATTTCTTCGTTGGCAAGCTTGTCTCGTACATCGCTATCCTGCAAAAGTTTGCTTTCCCATACCCTCTGTTGCCAATCGTTCGCAATGTGTTGGAGCTCCTCCGACTGGACGGCCGGTGCGAACGATATTTGCGTGAGGCCTGGCTTCAGTCCCGCGATGAGTTCTACGAATTCGTTTTTCTTCTGGTCATAGTTATCTGCAACACTCACAAAGCGCAAGTCATCGATCTTGGGCAGCGGATACTCAGCGACTAGCTGCATCAATTCTGGAGGCAAAGGAAACCCTTTTTCTTGGAATCGCGAGATGTGCTCCGGCGTTAACTCAACGACTACCGCTGGGATCCAGTACTCGCGGGCGAGTTTAAAATAGACTTCGGTAAGATCAAGACGCGTGTAGAGGGTTCCTAAGTGTGTTGTGAAATGACTCGGTTTAAGCCCAGCCATTCGGGCTTTGAGGATCTGATGCCGGAGTTCTTGCTCAACTTCCGCAGCACTAGCGCTGACCATAGTTTGCACGGAAGACTTCCATAAATACCCTTCGGAGTTTAGTAAACTAGGCACCAGATTATCGGGTGCGACAGGTTGCCAGCGGTAATCTGGCCATTCGCTATTGAGGGTGAGAGAAAGGCCCACATCTCCCGGTCTTGAATTTGCGTAGTTCGCGAACCAAGGACTGGGTGCCAATACGCTACTTGAGAAAACAAGATCAGATTCGGCTAATTGCTCTGCGGCGGCATTCGTGGCACGACATAATCCCATCTGGTGAGCATGGAGAATGAGCACTCTCTTCTCTGATGGAAACCCAAGTCGCTCGGCCCAAGTCTCGCCGTGCACAATTTGGCCGGCAATCAGGGTCATGCACACGACGATTACTTGCAAATAATTGGTTCGGCGCATGTTTGCTCCAAAGGCAGTTGATAGCGTTGTCTAACAAGTGGCGACAAGCTGGTATTATGTTGCTTTCATACTAAACAGTCTGAGCCGAGATTGCCATTTTTTCCCTATCTCACCGTCTGCGGGCTTCGCTCGGATGGGTCGGGTATTAGGGAGCATTGCATTCCCACCGAGAGCCGATAAAATGTGGGGCTTACGATCTCCCGTGGGAAGTCCTAGGGAGCCCGTGAATCGCTCTGTGGTTAGAAATTCACCCCGGTGGATTTCCCCAGGGGCCGTAGCTCAATTGGGAGAGCACCGGCTTTGCAAGCCGGGGGTTAGGGGTTCGAGCCCCCTCGGCTCCACTTGATTTTACCTTGCTAATCCTTGCAAGGTGTCGGCAACTCTATTGCCGGAATTCTGCGGCGAATGCCTTGGCATTGAGATCTTCGCCCGTGGCGTAGCGCGTTAGCTCGTTCCAGGGAAGCATCAATCCTTGCGAGAAGATTTTCTCCTGCATGAATTCACCAACCTTCGGGTTCCGCGTGTAGATTGCCGTCGTGGGATCGGACGACAGATCCAGGTCGCGGACAATAGCCGCGTGCACTTGGCAAGCAAACAGTTCGCCCATCATGTAGTTGTGGTAGTAGGCAGGAGCCGTCACCACGTGAATCTTGCTGGCGTAGTCGGGAGCGTTGCGGCCCTCAGGTTTCTTCACCAACTGATACTTCTCCACCAGATTCCACCAAAGCTGGCTCAGGTCCTGGTCGGGGTTGCGGTACATTTCCACTTCGAATCGCAGCATTACCTGGCACCAACGCGAGAAGATCAGCAACTTGTTTCGCCGTGTTTTGCGGCCCACTTCGGTCCAGGTATCAGGGTTTTCGACCTCCACACCAAACTCGCCTAGCCAATCGGCATTGGCTGCGAACCGTTCGAACATCATCGCCACCCCCTCGGTCGCCAAGATGTGTGCGTCGCTGCGCAGCACATACGGCAACTCCGCGGGAATGTTCTTACTGCTATAAACAGCATGCCCCAGCTCGTGCAGCATGGTACTCATCCAATACTCGGTGGGCGTGATATTGGCCAACACCCGGACGTCGCCTTCTCGATCGATATCGATGCAAAAAGCGTGTGGGCTTTTCTTCGGCTTCTCGTACAAATCGCTCCGCTCGAGCACATCCTCGATCGGCAAGCCGATGCCCGCGTAGAACTCCCGGCAAATACCGAGAATGTCGGCCTCGGCAAACGGCGCATTTAGATCGGCCTCGTAGACAGCGGGAGCGTCCTGGAAAAACGGATCGTGGTAGTGCCAAGGTTGCAACTCGTCGACAGCAATGCCGTATCGCTTTGCCAATACTTCATCAATCTCCTGCTTCACACGGGCAAACGGCTCTCGGGTCAGTTCGTCTAGCTCGTCGAAAAGCTGCAGTACATCTGCTTGGTTCTGTTCATTGAGTTCGAGTTTCATCGCATGAAAATCGGCGAAGCCCAACTGGCGGGCTGCCCGATTGCGGTAGTCGACAAGTTCGCGAAGATCGGCGACAACCTTTTCACCCACTGCCTTGGATGCCTGCCAAACCTGTTTGCGTTTTTCCGAGTCTTCCGATTCCCTCAAGATTTCGCGGACCTGGCTGTCGGAGTAGGTATCGTCGCCGATGGTGGCACGAAAGGTGTTGAAGGTTTTCTCAATACTCGTTTCCTTGCTGGAAATCCGCTTGAGCAAATCCAGATCGACTTGCTTTTCTTTATACGTCAGGTAGAGAAGTTCGATTTGACGCGCCAACTGAGCGTCGGAAATTTCTCCCTCGCGTATTTTTTCCAGTCGCTCAAACTGTTCTTGGGAAGAGAGAGCTTCATTCAACCGGTTTTCGAGTGATTCCTTCTCGGCAAAGTCTTCGTCGCGCCCGGTGGTGTTGGCATTCCACCACGCCCGGCCGGAGGCCGTTTGGAGCGGTTTAATGGTAAGTTCGTACTCACGGATGAAATCTCGTGCCGCCTGTTCCGTGTTTTCGGCCAAAGCGAGGGTTGTCGTCAAAGGTATCGCCAGAGCCAAACAGAGAGATCGCCAATGAATGGGCATTTTATGTTCCGTGGTAATTGAGTTGTGTGAAGTCCTGTCCCAGCCAAGTTACCGCGATATTTCCCTGAGGCAAAGAGGGCAGCTACATGAAACTGACGCTCAAAGTCCAAGCGAAGTTTATCAAATAGCTTGCCCAAAAGCAGTAAATACCGGTCCAGTGGACCCAGTCGCGGCCGAGATGCTCTCGCTTGTCCTGCCAGACTCGCTTATCCCGCCAGACGACGAAGAGCAAAACGCTGCACAGAATGATTCCCACCAAAAGCATAGTAGATATAGAAAGAGACCAGAGGCCGTGACTCAGCCATCCAAAGGGCAAACCGAGGTAGGTCAGGCCTTGTCCCACCATGAGTAAAGTGAGAAGCGTGAAGAAGACTTTCCACCGTTTGATGGAAGAGTTTTTCGCAGCCAGTCCATAGCCACAGGCTTCGCCCAGATTAATCAATCCATACGGCAGAAACACAAATGTGCCCCCGTACGCAGCCCACGCGGTGGAGAGCCCCCACACGGGAATGATGAGTGTATAGGCGAACGCTTGTATCACCACGAGCCAATGTCCAGGCTGAAGGCAAAGCGGTGCTCCTTTATTAAATCGGTTGGAAATCAGAACAGCCATACCCGTCATCACAGCACCCACCATCATGCCGTAGAAGACGCCTGAGACATCCATGAAGTTTGAAAAGTTCTCGGGCTCGCGTTGCAGTGTCCGGATGGCTTGCGACGCCGTCATAAACACAGCAGTAAAGAGCGTCCAGAGCATCAGATGCATAATCCGCAGCCGCGGTACTGACTCGTAAGTCAGCGGCGCACGATCGATCGCTTCCTCGTCAGAATCGTGTTCATCACGCTGTGGCTGATCCATGCACACAGGTTAACACATCTGGGTAGCAAGTGACGTACTGCCTCCACCAATTCTCTCAATGATTACGCAAGATTTCAGTTGTTGCAGCACTTTTGACCGAAGGTCATATTCACCGTAGCCTGGGGTAGCACCCCAGGATTGAATGGCAAAGTATTTCCGATTGGCTGAAAGCCATAATCATCAAACACAGTGGGAATGAATTTGGCTTTCAGCCAAAGCCAAAGTCGTTATGTACCTGGGGCGTTGCCCCAGGCTACGGTGAATGTGGCCGTTGGCCAAACAGAGGCTAGTGGTGAATACTGGGAGGACTTAAGGCGAGTGAAGATTTGAGATGGCCATTAAACGATTGTCAGCAACGAGATCTCCGGCGGACAACAGAATCGTACCGGTAGGTTCAGGGGACCGATTGAGCCGACGCCTCGCGTGACGTACACCTGGGTATGTCTGGTCTTCACCAGGCCGTGCAGATACTTTTGCCCGTACTGCGATGGCACTCGTGGTGCACCCACCAGCGGCAGCACCACTTGACCTCCATGGGTGTGCCCGCTGAGGACTAAGCCAACGCGTGGATCGACGATCTGCTCGACATAGTCGGGATTGTGACTAAGCAGCAGGGCGGATTCCGTCGGTCCAACCTCCCGTAAGGCACGATCCAAGCGTTGCTCGCCTTCCCACCAGTCGTCGACGCCTGCCACGCGCAGTCGTTGTCCCTCTTTCTCGATCCAGGCACCTGTGTTCGTCAGTTCGACAATCCCATGGTCCGCCATGGCCTGGCGTATCGTGTCGGGCCCGGTCCAATGATCGTGGTTGCCCAGTACACCAAACACCCCCCACCGCGACTTGAGCTGGCCCAGTGCTTGCATGCAGGGGGTAACGTAGCGGCGCTGATTGTGAACATAATCACCCCCCAACAAAATTAAATCGGGCGAAAGTGCATTGGTAATGCTCACCACCTTCTCGACATACGCGAGACCATTCATTGAGCTATGGTGGACATCTGCGACAAATGCGATGGTCGTCCCCGCGAACTTCGACGGCAATCGCGGCACAGAAACCGTCGCTCGCCGCACACCCAGCCAACACGACTCCAGCAGGGAGTACGTCAGCCCAAGTCCAACTGTACCGACAACTCCCTGGAAGGATCTCTTTAGGAACTTACGTCGGCTGGAGTTTTTCGTTGGTGATGTCATTGTTCTGGAGAGTTGAGCTTAGTGCCTATCCCAAATCCCCCTCCCCCGTCTGCGGGGGAGGGGTTAGGGGAGGGGGTTTTCGGTTGTGGCATAAGCTCTTAGTTGATCTAAGGTGCCCTATAACGCAGCAATCATTTCAACTACATCAGTATTTGTCATTCCGAGGTCTGCCGAGGAATCTGGCTAGTCCCCTCGACAGACTTCGGAATGACAGGTGCTAGGGTAGCTCATCAAGGTTGCCGCATATTGGGTATCCTTGATCCCAGGGATGAAACTAACCACACCAGTTCGATGTGATATCCCCCACCTAGGTTCCCTTCAATATCAGATGTGAGCCGACGGCGCTAGCCGCGGGTATTCTACAAGCATCGTTCTGAGGCCGCCCGTCGCTTCATCCAGCAGAATAGCAACTACCTCGTTCGGCTGGGACGTTCAGAAACGCGCTCTAAGCTTCCCACTCTTCCACGGTACGCGGCCAGTCGTTTTTCAAAAGGCGCGACAACGAACGATCGGCCAGCACCTTGCCGTCGGTCTGACAACGGGGGCAATAGTTGGTTTCGTTGTCGGCGTACCGGATCCTCTGGACCGCCGTCTGGCAAAGAGGGCAGGGGAGTCCGTATCGTCCGTGGACCGCCATTTCTGGTCGGAAGGCGGTCACCTTCTCTGGAAAGCCCTCGCCAACATCGGCCCGTAAGCGGGCAGTCCATTCCGAGAGCGTCTGCTGCATCGCCGAGTGAAGCTTGGCGATCTGTTCGGCGTCCATCCGCTTAGTATGCATGATGGGAGAAAGCTGCGCCGCGTGGAGGATTTCGTCACTGTAGGCGTTGCCTATCCCACTGAACAGTCGCGGATTGGTGAGCGATCGCTTCAGCGTGTGATTCTCGGCAGTGAGTAGCCGGGTGAAAGTTTCCAGGTCGCATTCCAGCGGTTCTGCTCCTCCCGGGTTGTGCGCAGCCAGATTCTCTGCGCCCGCCACCACGTGCAGGGCTGCCCGTTTCTTGGGGCTCGCTTCGGTGAGCATCAGCGTGGTACGCTGGTCGGCAACGTCGACAAAATCGTCGACAAACTGAAAAGCCAGCAGGTCGTTTTTGCCCGTCGGTTTCTTACCCGCTGGTCGCTGATGAAATCGCCCGGCGATCATTAAATGAACCACCAGGTAGAAATCTCCTTGCAAGTGCCACACGATTCTCTTGCCAAGCCGGGAAAAGCCTTCCACCTTCCGTCCCTGGGCTTCCGCAAGATCGGGCTCGAATGTTCGCACGAGAAACGGGCTCTTCAAGTCGAGCCTTTCGAGGGTCTGCCCCGTGTAGAACCGGTCGAGCGATTCACAATAGACAGCAACATCCGGCAGTTCTGGCATAGGAGAATCTGGGCGCTAGTCACTCAACTTCGATGATGCGGATACCCCGATCGATGTTGCCAAACATGTCGGTCGATTCCACCTCGAGAATATAACAGCCGGCGGGAATGTCTCGCGGTAAGTTGGCAGCCCACAGGTGCGCAGTAATCTTCGGCGAGGTAATCGCGCCCCGCGATCCGTGGTTGTCCACGGCATCGCGCTGATGGAATGCAGAAAACGTGGGATCCTCACGCATGGTTTGCTGCATGGTGATCCAATCGCACTTGCCTCGCACGCACATGCGAACTTTGGAATGCTTGTTGCCATTGAAAACGTTTGCCACCACTTCGCACGGGCTCTCGCTGGCAGAGTCGATCACCTCGGGCGTGTGGATTGTCATCTGATGTCCCGCGGGAAGCCCTGCTGCTTTGTAGCGGAGCTTGTATTCGTTGCCAGAAAAGGTGGCTTTGATGTAACCATTGGGCGCCCCGTCGGCCATGGTGGTAATCGGAAAACCGCGATCGTCTTTCGGTCCGCCGTACCAACTCCCCGAACCGGTCACCACATTGTGATGGTGATGCTCGTGTCCGTCGGGCTCGTCGTATCCCTGCTCGGCTCCGACAAACTGATGATGGTTGTAGTGCGTGTGCGCGGAGAACGACATCGTATGCGGATGACTGGCGAGAATCTCCAGCAATTCTCGGCAGCCATCGGTGCGGTGCTCGCGATACTCTTGATTCATTGAGAATTCTGGAAGCGGGATATGTGTGCAAACAACAATCCGCTCTTCCTTGGGCACCTCGGCTATGTAGTCTTTCACAAACTTCAACTGCCCCTTGTTCAGTGCCGCCCGATAACCACCCCGCCGCCGACCCGCTCGGTTATCTTCAGTGTCTGAAATCGACCAAACCACATTGTCGAGCACCACAAAGTGAACAGGACCGTATTGAAATGCAAAATTTGGCGGGCCATAAACGCGCTCGTAGGTTTCGTCCGAATACTTATCGTTGACCGAGCGGAAGTTGAGATCGTGATTCCCGATGATGTTGTACCAAGGCACGCCGATGAGCGCTTGCACCGCATTGACCGATTCGAACAGCGAGAGGTCGTCACCCACGATATCGCCCAAAGAGATTCCAAACGCTGCCGTGGTATCGACCAATTCCGCCAATACATCATTGGCATAGAAGCGCACCTCGCGGCGGTTGTAGGGTTGGGGGTCGCCCATCAAAATGACGGTGAATTCGTCCGGCTCTTCCGACTTGGTAAGCGGGAAGTCGACCGACTCGGGAAGCGGACCGGTCGGATTGACGCCCCGGTGCATGAAGTGTTCGTCTGGGGAGCCATGGGGTTTGTGAATGTAATGGAATCGGGGAAGATTCTTGCTATTGACCGGCGTCCGCCAATTGCGAGGTTTGATGACGAAGATGATCGTGTCGTCGTCGATAGAAATTTGGTATTTCCCATCCGCATCGGTAGTAACGATGTCCAGCCCATTTGAAACACGGATTCCTTCCAGCCCACGCTCGCCGGCGTCGCGCTTGCCGTTACCGTCAAGATCTTCAAAAACAACACCACGGGCCATCGGCCCTGGTTCCGATTTCACCTCGTGCGCAGAGCCGACGTTCGCCAATGCCAGGACTAGTGCCAGTGCCGAAAGAACGGCCAGAAAGTGAAATCGATTTTCCCAGGTGTGCATCTCGAGACTCCAGACAAACTAATTCGCGCCAAGTATCCTGCAAGTCTCTAGTATATCAGCGCATGATAAGGTTTCTATGTGTCCTCGGTTACCAAGCACAGATGACGATCGCAGAGCGCGACTTGTTGCCCAGAGAAGGATTCGCGCTCTAGAATCGTGATTCTTTCAGCTCCACCCGCGTAGGTAATCCTCGATGACCAAGGCCAAGGTAGTTGCCGCACTCAAAGAACAAGCCGATCCAGAGAAGGCTGCGTTCTATCCGAGTTTCTTCAAAACAGGCAAAGGCGAGTATGGCGAGGGGGACAAGTTTATTGGCGTGACTGTCCCCAAGCAGCGCAAGATTGCCAAGAAGTTCCGCGAGTTGCCGGGCGGCGAAGTCCTCAAATTGCTAGAAGATAGGCGGCACGAATGCCGTTTGACGGCCCTGTTGATACTCGTAGAGCAGTACGAGCGCGGGGACGAGACGACGCAATCCGAGATAGCAGAGTTTTATCTCGAGCACCTCGATCAAGTGAACAACTGGGACCTGGTTGATAGTTCCGCCCACAAGATTCTCGGGCCGCATCTGCAGAAGAGGAATCGAAAACTGCTCGACGAACTGGTCGACTCTGGTCACCTATGGCGTCAGCGGGTCGCCATGATCGCTACGCTACACTTCATCAAACAGGAAGACTTTCGCGACACCAAACGTATTGCTCTCGTACTGCTCGATCACGAGCACGATCTGATCCACAAGGCGGTTGGATGGATGCTGCGCGAGATGGGCAACCGTGACCGTAGCGAGCTAGAAAAATTCCTCCGGCCCCGCTACAAGAAAATGCCACGTACGATGCTGCGCTACGCCATCGAGAAACTGCCAGAACCTTTGCGAAAGAAATATCTCGCCGGGGAGGTGTGAGATTGCGGGTGGCAGAGATTGATTGCTGAATACGCGGCGAAACCGCAAGCGATGATCGTCGCCGGACAATTACCGATCATCTTTCACTCTAGCCTATGGCCTCCAGCCTCCAGCCTCCGCACCTCACATCTCATAAACGATCCGCCCGTGATCCTGGCTGCGGCTAATGCGATCGGTCGCATACAGTCCGGCCAAAATGAATTCCACACAAGAAGCGCGAACGGCGGCATCTTCACTGGCGTTCACCTCGAATGCCTTGTCCCAAATGGGAGGCACGCGCTGCAGCAAATCGGCATAGTGCGACGACGGCAGCATGTCGCCGACCTCGATCTTCACGCCCTCGGAAAATATCTGTGCGATCTCCGCCAATCCGTGGCGATCGACGTACTCGCCGAACACGGTGGAAATCGCCTCGGCCATCACCGCGTCGAGCACCTGACGCTCGCTCATTTGATGGGTGCCCATCAGATCGAGCTCAAGCTTGCCCAGCGACGAAGAATACAGATGGCCCAGGTCACTAATTCGTGGCACTGCCGGTTTCTCACCCAAGATAGCCGCCCGTTGTTGGGCGCTGGCGATCATCGTTCGATAATTGGCAATTGAAAGCCGAGCACTCACGCCCGACTCGTGATCGATATACTTCGATTCTCGCGCCGCCCGACTGATTTCTTCAATAAGCTCCTTCATAAAATAGGGCACAACAACGTCAAGTTCTCCGTTGCTCGAAGCATCCTCTGCTTTCCCGGATCCGCTTTCCGCGTTCGAAAGAGTCTCTTGCTCTAAGATCTGGACGCCTTGCTCGCGGTCTAGCGGATAGTGCGTGTGAATCAGCGACCCAATGCGGTCCTTTAGTTGAGGAATCACCTTGCCGCTGCGGTTGTAGGTAGCGGGGTTTGCGCTAAACAGGATCAGCACGTCGATATCGAAGTTCACAGGATAGCCGCGAATCTGCACGTCGCGTTCTTCCAGAATGTTGAACAAACCGACTTGCACCAACTCGTCGAGCTCAGGAAGTTCGTTCATCGCAAAGATGCCGCGATGCATCCGCGGGATCAAGCCAAAGTGCAAAGCGTCTTCGGTGCTCATGCTCACACCCGAGGCAAGCTTGGCGGGGTCGATCTCGCCGATGATGTCGGCAAACTTGGTGCCTGGGGATAGCCGCTCGGCATAGCGATCTTCTTTGTGCCACCAAGCGATGGGGATGTCTTCCGGCGAACGGCTCGCCACCAGCTCGCGGCCCCGCTTGGTGATTGGTGCCAAGGGATCATCGTGTACGGGGATCGCCGGATCTGCCAAGTACGGAATCGCATCGTCCAGGAACGATGCCAGCAAACGCATCAGGCGACTCTTCGCTTGGCCCTTCTCGCCGAGAAACAAAATATCGTGCTGTGCCAGGATGGCGATATTCAGTTCGGGAATCACAGTGTGGTCGTAGCCCACGATCCCCGGGTAGAGTTCCTCGCCCGACTCGAGCTTGGCGAGGAAATTATCGTGGATCTCTTGCTTGACTGATTTCGACTTCCAGCCGCTTTCTTGGAGTTCAGCGAGCGTGGTGGGGGCTTCGGATATCGTAGATGACATGGTGGCCTTTGGTAGTGCTGGCATAGGTAGCATAGGAGCAAAAGTATGGTCTGATTATAGCGCATTCGGCCTTTGTGCCAAGCAAGAGAACGATTGCCATTGTCCAGTCTGCAAGCTCTTTTTACAGTTCCGCCATGCTACGTACCTTTCGCAAGCTGATGCGTCCCGGCTGTCGCGTACCCGCTCGGGTTGTGGCCAAAGCTCCGCGCGTTGTGATCTTAGCCTCTGGCGTCGGTCAGCGCTGGGAAGCAATTGAACACAAGCAACTGGTAAACGTTCACGGCCAACCTTTGCTCCTGAGAACCATTGAACAAATCCAGCAGCGCTGGGACACTCGTCCGGCGGTGATGACCCATCACGTCGCTATTGCCGAGATGGTGGAAGCGGTGGCCGATGTCGTAGAACTGCCAGCAAGCGAACGCCGCTGGACCGTAGAGACGGCACTCTCCAGCCGCGAACACTGGGGCGAACCAACTCTCCTGCTTGCCGGCGATGTTTACTGGACCGACCAAGCCATGGACCTGGCTTGCGGGCTCAACCGCGGCGGGCCGGTGCGATTTCTCACCACGCAGTGCGCCGCGGGACAAGATATTCTAGGAATCTGGTTTCGGCGACGACATCGCAACAAGATTGCCAAGGCTCTACACCACGCTCGACAACACGCTCTCATCCGCGGTGGCGGCGGCAAACTGTGGCAAGCCTATCGCTCGCTGTGCGGCTATCCGCTCACCCGCCATTGGCTCGATGCGGTCCACGCCATTCCCATCGACGACGAAACCACCGACTTCGACAGCCTGCTCGACTATCAGGCATTCTTACAAAAAGCGAAGCAACGCGCAGCTTAGTTCGATCTCGGCAATTCACGACCACGAATTGATCGAACCTGACGAATCAATCCAAGGGTGTCCGCTCGACCTCGTGACCAGTGTGAAGAGTCTGCCCAAGTTCGTGGAAGAATTTGCGCTCAGGATATCGCTAAAGGCAGAAGCACATTAAGTCTTGGGGGTCTGAATGCGGAATCGGCTCAGTGACCCAATTGTGACATGAGGGACTAAGCTTGGCTGCGGAATTCGAAAGTCCCTGGAGCTCGTTCTTGTTACTCGCTTCTGCGCCTTAGCCGATGTAACTGATGCGTGCTAGGCATTGTCCAAAGACTGTTTCGGGGGTGCTCAGCTGAAGCGAGTGGCGATGAGCTGACATTGGGTAGAAAATTTGGTGCCCTCAGGCATGCCTGAGCCGACTTGCGCTTTTCAAGCAGTTTGCTACCCATCGAATTGACAGCAAGACGGTTATTCTATGGGGCGACTGTGAAACGGCATTCGCGCAGAGGGACTCGCTGACGCAGTTCCGTGGGTGTGCTCTATAGAAACTGAAGGCAACATTGTCCACTGCTGATGTACATGGCCAAGAAGGAACTGGACCTCGAAGTGAAACATTACTAAGCATGCTGTTTGCAAAATTCAGATGTCTGCCCCACATTCGAGTTCGATGGTCTTAGTGGATATGGTACCATTGAACTCGCAATTTCGGCCCCCGGCCTTCTATATCTGTCAGTCTTTCAGCATGTCGAAAAACTCGAAAGTCAGCCATTGGATTGATTTAGTGAAGGACGGCGATTCGGCCGCCGCCAATCTCATTTGGCAGCATTATTTCGATCGTCTCGTGCGCAGCGTTCGTCAACGATTGTATGGGCAAAACCGGGCCATCTCGGACGAAGAAGATATCGTGCTGAGCGTCTTCGACAGCTTCTACAATGCAGCCGAAAATGGGCGTTTTCCGGACCTCTCCGATCGAGACGATCTTTGGCAACTCTTGCTGCGAATGGCGGCACGTAAAGTTGTCGATAAACGGAGACACGATCTGAGACAGCGACGGGGCGGGAACGTCAGGATCCATTCACTGGGCCACGCTGGTGACGACGGCAAGGCCATCGAAGCCATCGGTGACCAGCCATCCCCGGAAATGGTGCTGATGATGCAAGAAGCTGTGGAACAACTTTTTTCTCATTTGGGTGTCGGACAGCTCAGGGATTTAGCGGGTGCCAAGTTAGAGGGGTATTCCAATGCTGAACTTGCCGAGCGTTTTGGCTGTTCTGAGCGGACGATTGAACGTCGTCTCCACCTGATCCGAGAAAAAATGTCAGCAGAACTTGGTTGAAATCAATGAACATCCGTCAGAAAAAACTACCCATTGCAGCCCTAGAACGGATAGATGATCTTTGTGCTGAGTTTGAACGCAAATGGCAGGCCGATGGAGAACTGACGATCGAATCGATGCTTTCCGGCGTTATCTCACCTATCGAGCGAGAAGTATTGCTTGCTGAACTAATTGCTCTCGACGTCGACTACCGGCGGCGGCGAGGCGAAACTCCAACGAAACAAGAATACCTCGACCGATTTCCGGATGCCTCTGAATCGATAGGCAACGCGCTTAACGACGATGCCAGAGAGACAGGCTTGTTTCAACCGCCCACCGTGGGCCGTCTCGCCGAACTTTTCCCAGCGCTGGAAATTATTGAACTCATTGGTGCTGGGGGAATGGGAGCCGTGTACAAGGCCCGCCAATCGGGGCTCGACCGACTTGTTGCGCTGAAAATTCTGCCGGACGAATTTGGTAGCGATGTCAAATTTGCACTTCGCTTTACGCGAGAAGCTCGGACGCTGGCTAAACTGAGTCACCCCAACATTGTGTCGGTGTATGAATTCGGAAAAGTGGAAGACACCTACTACTTTCTCATGGAATTTGTGGATGGTTCAACACTTCGAGATATCTCGAAAGCAGGACAACTTGCGCCCGAACACGCGTTAGCTATCGTTCCGCACCTTTGCGATGCGCTGCAATACGCACATGACAAAGGCATTGTCCACCGTGACATCAAGCCCGAGAACATTCTAATTGCCTCTGACGGTGCGGTAAAAATCGCCGATTTCGGGCTCTCGCGGATACTAGGGAACGAGAGCCAACAAGAGGTGCTTACAGGAACGCATCAGGTCATGGGTACACCACGATACATGGCTCCCGAACAGTTGGAAAGCACACATGGCGTCGATCACCGGGCAGACATTTACTCGCTTGGTGTGGTTTTCTATGAAATGCTGACCGGCGAGCTACCGATTGGACGATTCGCAGCACCATCGAAGAAAGTCGAAATTGACGTGCGCCTCGACGAAGTTGTCCTGCGAACTCTTGAGAAGGAACCACAGCGCCGATATCAGCATGCAAGTCAAGTCAAGTCTGACGTGCAGTCTATTACTTCGACCAAGGGACCCGCGCTCGCGCCGACTGTAGACTACGATGTGAATTCTGGTGACATCGGAGACAGCACGACTTCAACTCTGGCAGAGCAGGAACTCGCTGGACGGATGCTGTTGACACGTCGCCAACTAATGGAACGTGTAGAGAATTCACTTCGGCCGTTATTCCGCGGGCAATTGCTTCAAGTGCTAATTGGTGTCGCCTTAATCGTGCTAGGAGCGCAGTGCTGGGCTCGAAATACGGATGTTGCTTATCGCGTCGTGAGTGGAGTCATTTTGCACGTTTACGGCGTACTCGTCATTGCTCAGTCGTTGCTTGTCTGTACTAGAATCCGAAAGATCGACTACTCGAAACCTGTTGCCGACATCCGCAACAATCTCGACAGCCTGCGATCCGGCTACCTGCGCGCTGGTGTCCTCATCGGTTTTGTGTGGTGGCTGATGTGGATTCCCGTTGCAGTTGCGATCGGATTCGATGACGTGCTACATCCGCGACCCCTCACGGCTTCGCTCGTCGTGGGAGTCTTAGGTTTCGTTGCATCACTTTGGCTGTACTGGCGCGTTCTGAACTCAGGCGACACACCAACTGAATTGCGGAAGAGAAAACTCTCTGCGAAAAGCATTGCCAACGCCTATCTTGCACTCGATGAAATCGAGAACGCTCAGATCCACTGAAGGAACGGGAATGGTAATATACGTGGTTGGAGCCAGCGGAGCGACTGGGCGTCTAATGGTAGAAGAATAATTGAAGCGTGGCCATTCTGTCTGGACGATTGTCCGCACGCCTGAATCTCTGCCAGTTCATATTGTCAATCAACGCAACCGAACCATCGTCAAAGAGAAGCGGTGTAAGCCATCAGCTAAGTAGCGTCGGACGATGAAGCCGACGCGTTGTAGCTGTTCGTCGTATCTGCGTCAGTGTCTTTGCTCGATGCGGATTCGGGAGTTCCATTTCTGCTGGAACTGTGTCGCACCGCTACAATCTGGTAACGGTAGCTCTGGGCAGGATTTGGCCTATTTCTTTTGAGTGATTATACTATCCGCCACCAGCTCAGCGCCACACCGTGGATTAGGCGTCCCTTCACATAGATGTCACCTCAGCTAACGGAACTGCGTTCCAACGCGCCGGGATTCCGACAGAAGGACTAATCATGCATCGGCTCCTAAATCTCTACGTCGTGTTCATCATCGCTGTATCTTGGAATGCCGCAGTATGCCGAGGAACATTAGTGGGCGAATGGCTCTTTGATGGAAATGTGAACGATACGAGTGGGAATGGACAACACGGAACGGTTTTTGGTGCGATACTTGCCCCTGATCGGTTTGGCGCTCCGAATCAGGCGTACGATTTCTCAACTAGTTACATCGAATTGCCAACGACATTTCTGCCTGCGGGGGCAGGACCAATTTCGTATTCGCTGTGGGTGAATCCTCGCAACAACCCAGGATTAGATCATCGTCTTATCCATCATGGGAGCTTCAATCCAGGGCGAGCTTTCAACCTCTACATCGACAATAACGCATACCGCTTAGATTACTGGGGCAGTCAGTACTACGACTTCAATGACACGACTCAAGGCCAGTGGCAGCATATTGCTCTGGTTAGTGACGGAAGCGAGCACGCGTTCTACTTGAACGGCACGGAGACATCGACAGATACCAAGACTCTGAACATAAGCGCGATCAACGCAATGACACTAGGGCGACATCCGGGAGATGGCTTCTTCTTCGATGGGACTATGGATGACCTGCGGGTATTTGACCATGTGCTTACTCTGTCGGAGATTCGACAACTCGCTGATCTGCCAGACCTAGAAGGCGATTTCAATATAGACGGACGAGTCGACGGCCTTGATTTCCTCACATGGCAAATCGATCCTGGCGTCGGTGATTTGGCCGACTGGGAAGCCAACTACGGCGTGCCGATGAGTGCAAGTTCTGCTGCTGTACCGGAACCAAGGACACTCTTTCTTGCCCTCGCTACGTTGTTCTTTTCCGTCATTAGAATCCGCCGCTCATAGATGCGTCGGACGATGAAGCCGATGCTACTTAGCGTATCACCGACCTTCACCCCCTCAGACAACCAACACTTAGCTTGAGCGGCCTGAACACAGCCCATTTATGGGCTGTTGCTGAACTTCTGCGTAATTTCTTGCAATTCAGCTATCCCACGCTTACAATCTGGGCAGCGAACAACTTCCCGTTTTCGTTTCACAATTACGAGTAAGAACTAACTAGAGCACCACGAATTTCAGCGTTTGGCCGCAATTGCGGTTGAAATGCGAAGTTCGCGGTGCTTTTTTTTGGCCTTTTCAACTGGAAGATGAACATCATACATCTACCTACAAAACGAATCCCAACGCCGGTCACGATGCTGAACTTTGTGACTGTTTTTTTAGTATGCGGCTTAGCCCTGCACGACCAGGATGCAATCGCTCAGTTCAGTACGGTGTTGAACATTCCACCCGGTCCAAATATCGGTGACGATCAGTCAATTGGCACCGACACTCAATTAAATCTCGCAGATGGAGGGAGTATCGGGGAGGACTTTCTTGTCGGCGCTTCTGACGGATCTGTTACAAATGCAGAATTGAATGTAACTGGTGGTCTTATTGACGGTGGACTGCACATTCGCAGTGGCGGTATTGCCAATGTCTCTGGAGGCACAATCGAAAGTGGCTTCACGGTTAGTAACGATGGCGCAGCAAACATCTCTGGCGGATTGCTTGAAGGTAGGTTGCATGCAGTAAACGGTAGTCAAGTCAACATCTCTGGTGGTTCAATCGGAAGTGAAAGAACTAGTTCACCTCAGAGAGACATAGAAGCCTCTGCCGGAAGCGAGTTTAACATCTCTGGTGGAACACATGGATCTATCGAGACTATCAGTTTAAGTAGTGTGAAAGTCTTTGGAGGCGAGTTTCAGCTCGATGGTGTTCCAATTACCGGACTAGACACCCCTGGGTCTAGTGTCCCGTTTGGTAGCTTAGGCAGCTCTTTACTGGAGGGTGTCCTTGCAGATGGCACACCATTCGCTTTCTCAGGTCCTGATAGAGATCGAATCGCAGAGGGCACTCTTCAGCTAGTCGCGTCTGAACTTCCGCCAATTGGTGCGAATTCAATCTCGTTACCGGGAGGCCCTACTCCGCTTGGAATCCGAACAGGGCAAACACTAACTGTCAACGATGGAGCCATGGTTGAGAACATTTTTAACGCTGGTCCGGGAAGCACTTTGCTGCTCAATGGGGGAAGAATGGGTGAAAACGTCGAGGCAGTCAATGCTGAGGTCATAGTTAGCGGTGGTAGAATTCCTTCTTTTGATGGCTTTCGAGGGAGTGTGCTGAACGTTATGGGTGGCGGTGTACTGAGCTCTATCACTAGAACTTCGCAGTTGAGAGATGGAGTTCTCAGAATGTCAGACGGCTTCTTGGGAAGTGAATTTCGTATAGTGGACTCTGATGTATCAATCTCTGGTGGATCTATTTCTATTAATTCTAGAATTTCGGGTACGATCGAAATCTCGGGAGGAACGTTAGGCATTGGGGGGCACTTGATTGGAACTGTGAATATCATTGATGGTGAGTTCGAAGATCGATTCAGTGCCAGCGGCGAAGTAGACATATTAGGTGGTTCGTTTGGCAACCAATTTAGAGTCTTTGGCACTGTCGAAATATCCGGAGGCACTTTTCAGGGTGGATTTAGGGCTGGCTTAGGGAGCGATGTGCATATCTCGGATGGGGCAATGGGGAACGACCTAGTTGTGGACAATCGGAGCACCTTATTCTTCGAAGGCGGTTCTATTGGAAACAATTTTTTAGCGCGTTCCTCAAGTGGGGTCACAATCAGAGGTGGAACAATCGGAGATGCATTCAGCGCTATGAATAGCACTAACATTCATATCGGTGGTGGCGAAATCGGTGAAAACTTTATGGCGTTATCTAGAAGCACAGTTAATCTGTTTGGCTCTGCGTTCGAAATCCGAGATTTAGTATCTGGCGCACTAATCGAAGATATCGACGCCAATATGCAGCCTGGTGAAACGCTTGAGATCAGCGATCGAGACGTTACCTTGACTGGAATTCTTGGTGATGGTACGGCATTTAGTTTCGACCTGAATTCAATCCAGGGTGCTGGAGACTTCTTCGCTACTACCGCAACGGTAGCCGTCACACTAGGAGAATTAGTGGCCGCTCCCGCCATCCCTGAACCCACCACCTCTGCACTCGTCCTAGCCGCACTCTGTTTGACGATGGGACGGCGGCTCCGCTAACTAGCCTCGGCGTGAAACACCGGTGTCACTTAGCCAGCCTGCACAGGTCGATGAAGCCAACGCGGGTTAGGCATTGCTCAAATACCGCTTCGATTTGCTCAACCGAAGCGGGCTAGCCAAATTAAGTTCCTCCCCTCGGTCCAAATCACCGAAGCGAGTGGCGATCAGGTCGTCGCGGCCGAATTCAATGCAACCTCCCTCGGTTGGCAACGCAACCGATTGCGGTCGGAGGCAACCATCTCTGTTCTCTAAGGCGACTCCAAATCACCAGAACTAGGGTCCTGAATATTCCGTGAGCGGCCACATTTGCCGTGCAGGCGACCAACCGGTATACTGGGGCGGGCCAACCGGTATACCGGTTTTGGCCTCCGTGCAGCGACCCATCATCCTCGTATTCGTAAGCCTTTTAGTTGTGGAAGAAAGCAAACGGCAGTTCACGATTATCGGGATTCATTATGAGAAGACACATATCTATTTGGGCAGCAGGCGTGTTCGCCGCGTGTTTCTTTCTAACAGGACATGCGATGTGCTCTGAACAAGCCACGGACTTGCAGAAGCGTCCCAATGTGTTGTTCGTTGTTATTGATGACCTGAATGATTGGGTATGAATGTTCCTTAATGTTTTAGAGTCATTGTTTTAGAGTCATTGTTTTAGAGTCGACGACGCTATTCAGCCGACAAATGCTCCCTCGTGTGAAAGCATGTGCTTAATGAATCGATTCCTTTCCACAACAACTAAACGCTTGAATGGCTTCGCAAACGCGATCGATTTTAGGTTTGTTCTTCTTTCCTGTATGCTCACGAAAACTAAGTACTTCACACTCGAAAAATTCAGGCCGCCCTTTCTTCCAGGTAGAATCCCTCCCCACACGAATCTTGTACGATTATGAACTTCAAAACCAGTCATCGCTTCGCAATCCTCCTCTCACTTGGTCTGACGCTGGCCACCTCCATCCACAACGCCCATGCGCAATCGGGCACTAGGTCCAATTACAAGGATCAGGCACTCTCGCGGATCGACGCTCTCGAAAACCTGATGGAGGACGCCCGCTCCAAATCTCTCGACGTCACCCGAGAGGAAACTCTGCTCTGGTTTTCGAAGGAGTTCGTGAAGTTCGCGGATTGGGACGAGGAAAATGTGGCCGCGAACGAATATCTGTTTGGCGTCTATCACAAACCGTTCTCCAGCCGGAAAAAGGAGCTGGCCGAGGAGCTCCCAGACTTTCAACGCAAGAAGGTTATCGAGATTCTCGACGACGGAATCGCCACGCTGGAAGACGTGTTGAGCGGGGAGATTGTCAGACGGCCGGTGAACAAGGTCGATTGGCAGAACATCGAGGTCAGTGAAGACGTATTGCTGAGTAACGGAAAGCCGATTTTCCTGTACGACTATTTCTCCAAGTCGGTCGGCCGCCCGCTCACCGATACTCAGGTTTACAATGATCATCTGGGAGCGATTTTTCACGGCGGCGAAAACCTATATCCCGTCGATCACGATCGCGCCATCAATTCGTTCCTGCTCAAGGAAGATGGCACCTGGGATGAAGAACTCTTGAGCGAGATTACCGGTATTGCCGACACGAATGTGGGGTTTCTCCTGTTCTGGAATGGCGGCATCCCCGACTGGGTGCTGAAAAAGGAACCGGAGGCCAATAAGGGCCGCAGCCTCTTCACCGGGTTCGACATCGACAACCCCCTGGTCCGCGAAGTGTGGGGAAAGATCGCTCAGAAAGCAGGCGAACTCACTCGAGGAAAGAAGGTCACTCAGCTTGGCTACATTCTTTCCAATGAACCTCACTGGTTTTTCGCGAAGGAGCACTGGACACAGCGCTTCAAGGAAATGAATTCCATCTCCTCCTACACCGACGCCAACTTCAAGGCATGGCTCGAGGAGAACTACGGCGGCGACATCCAGGAGCTGAACGAGAACTGGGGAACTTCATTCCCTGACTTCGCGTCCGTCACCTATCCGTACCCGATCCCGCGCTCCAATACGGGAAAACCAATGTGGTATGACTGGTGCCGCTTCAATATGAAGCGTGGGACCGACTGGTTCACGTACATCCAGGGCGAGCTGAAGAAAGGGAATCCCGAAGCGGATACAAGCATCAAGCTGCAACCCGATCTCTTCTCTAATAACCACCGGGACCACGGCATTGACATGGAGGCGTTGACGGAACTCACCACGATGATCGGCGACGATGCGAAGACACAGTGGATCAGAAAACTCAACGCTACGAAGCCGGATCCTTGGGAGGCGCACTACGCCTATTTCTGGGAGGAGTTGAGCGTGGCCTACGACTTCTTGGAGTCCGTCGCGCCCGACAAGATTCACTTTAATTCGGAGAATCATTTCCTATCTGCTTCCTGGGTCAGAGAGCTTGATTCGCCCGAGGAATACGTGCGAAGCGTTTACTGGCTGGCCACGATCCAAGGTATGGACGCCAATCTCGCGTGGTGGTGGGCGCGCGATCCTGACGGATCTCCCGAAGATCGTATGGAAGGCGAACTGGATTTCTTCGATCCAGCCTTGGCCGGCTCCTATGCGGCATCAGCAAACCAACAGCCCCACATCGTCAACGAAGTGACCCAGGTCATGTACGACCTGAACAGTTTCTCTGAGGAAGTGATGGCGATCCGCAAACAGCGCCGTCCCCTCCGTCTTTTCTATTCGGAGACGTCGGCCATCAACAAGCACCGGCACATGACGGATCAGTTCGAGATCTATGAACAATTGTTCTTCGAAGGCTTCCCGCTTGGCTTTGCCACGGAGAATATTATCCGGAAGCAGGATCACAACAACTGGGACGCGATTCTTGTCTACAAAACCGAGTTCGTGACGGATTCCGAGTTCGAGGCGCTGCAAAGCTATCTGGACGACGGCGGCACCGTGCTTCTGGACGGCGACGAGAGCCTCTCCAAAAACGAATATGGCAAGCCCCGTAAAGAGACTCTCGTCGAGAGCAAGGGCAGACTGGTCAGGTTAAAAACTGGCAGCGCGCTTGCGACGCTCAAAGAAGAGGCGATTGGACTGATTTCGGAGAGCCTGCCGGAAGTGGAAGTCACCGAAGACAACGGCACCAATCACAAAGGATGCACCTGGAGAGTGGTCGAGAACCCGGGCGGCGGTTACCTCGTGAACATCCTCAACATCGGCAAGAATCCCGCGAAACTGAAGATCGCGATGAAGAGTGGAAGTTCCGCCACCGCAATCGACATGCTCACTGGCCAATCGCTTGGGTCTGAATTTGAGCTCATGCCCAACGGCGTGCTATTGCTCAAAGTAAATTAACCTGGCAATTATCCAGAGCACCTCCCTGAACTATTCTGCTCTCGTCAATTGACCAGCTAGAACAGTTTGCAGGGACTGAGATGACGGACATTTGAGCGGAGCTTTGTTGGACGCCAACTCGCTGAGTTGAAAACGACCGAATGCAATTGGACACAGATTGCAATCCAGGCTTCGACGCGTCGGTCGTCCCCACCGCATGGCCGCAGTCGAATTCGCTCAGGAGTGCTCAACCGAAGCGAGTTTCAAGCTTGCGTTTTATCGCTGAAGTAGGCATCATCTCCGCACTCAACTCCTATCGACATTTCACGCCAGTGCAGGTTCCGAAGAGCCGAAAGAAAAAGGTTGGTGCAACTGCGGCGGATTAGAATTCGCCCTAAAGATCAGTTGTGAAGGGACCGTTAATTACAGAAACTGAAACTGGTAGTGCCTAGTCTGGTCCGACACCAACGACCGCCACCACATCTTGGGAAAAAGAGCCCCACTGCCAGCCAGATTATCGTCAGTGACTTTGGTTCCGGGACTGGAACGACTGTCACGTTTATCGTTGCATCGATTGGAAAAGAATCTACACCGGAAGGAACAAACGGATCGAGATTAAAGCTGAAAGGTGAACCGTCAGCTAGCAGTCCCGACAAGACGATTTCTCGTTCCGTAATCGTTCTCGCTTCATTAATTGTAGTTCCGGTTACTGGCTGGCCATCGAGGAAAAACTCTCTGCCAAAAATGTTTATGTCCTGGCCACCAGGCAGTCCATAGAAATAGCTATTTAGAATACCGCCACTGATGTTTACTACACTTCCAGAACGTGCCTGTATAGCGCTCTGCAAAGTACCACCGGATATGTTTAGCACACTTCCGGATTCAGCGGTAATGAAGTCGCCCGGGGTTTCACCGACAGTTCCACCGCTGATGTTTACCACACTTCCCGAAGAGGCAAAGAATGATTCCCCAACACTTCCGCCGCTGACGTTCACAACGCTTCCGTGCTGAGCTCTGAAGGCAGAGCCAACTGAGCCACCACTGATATTGACTTCACTGCCAGAGTAGGCGTCAAAGCTGGAACCAATGGTTCCACCACTGATGTTCACAACGCTATTTGTGGATTCTGCACCGTCCCCCAGGTCGCCTCCCTCGATGTTTAACTCTGCGCTGACGACGGCGAAGTTTGCATTCAGCAGTCCCCCGTCTCGTAGCGTCAACGACTGACCAGCCCGGAGGCCAGAGGGTCGATCAGGATTGGGAGTTTCAATGACAATTGGTGCGAGGTCTAACGCCGGCAAGGCCGAAGAAACGAGCGTCACGTCATGAATATAGCCGCTTCGGCTTTGGTTGAAGATAAATGTTGATCCGTCCATCAGCGTGCCGGAAAACACGTCGTTTCCACCAAAGGTTATTGATGGATCCTGATAAGGGATACCGTTGAGCAGGAATTCTCCTCCGATCAATTCCACATCGCCAAACTTCAGCAGCCCAAAGATGGCCCCGCCACGGACCTTAAGATTGCCGTTAGACCGTACGTTGAATCTGCTGTGAAACACACCACCATCGACATTCACGACACTATTGGGAAAAGCCGATATGCTTGAGACAATATTCCCACCGCTGATATTCATCACACTACCGCCGAAGGCGGTGATGCCCGTTCTTGGGCGACCTATAATACCACCACTGATGTTAACCTCACTTCCGGACATGGCACCGAAGCCGTATCCGACAGTCCCGCCGAAAATGTTAGCCTCTACGTTGCTACTGGACCCATCAGGTGATCCAGCGTTAAAGAACAAGCCAATTGAGCCGCCGTCATATAAGTTGAGTTGAGTCGAGGATTCAATGCTCTGATCATCGCCAATACTCGGGTCGGGAGGAATATTGAGTACTGTGTCAAACAGATTCGGATCGGATGGCCCAGGGTCGAAAACCTGAGCCGAAACAGTAGATGCAATGAGTACAAAACTTACTGTTCCGACAACTCTTCGGGCTAGAGGGACAAATGAAGTACACATAAGAAATCTACATAGTTGCCGCAATGCGAGTGACTTTTTCATGTTGGACTATCTGTAGAGAAAAATGAGTTTTTTTGAGAACGATTTCTTATTACTAATACTAAGCATTTGCAAAAAACCGGCATATCCTTTCAACGACTTTGAAGCTTGCCTCAAACTAATAGGTGTAGCCATTAAGAAAGCCGCCACGAACCCCGCACGGAAACTACCTTGATGTAGCCAAAGTGCATTGATTCGTGGCGGCTTTACGTTAGTTCTTGTCCTTGGTTTGTATTTACTATCTTATGCATACGACGGGTGCATTTTAGTTGCATCCTGAGAGATACGCAAGAAACATACGGGAGACAGGCTAAATTGGCGATAAAACACCGCGTAACTTAGCATTTCAATGGCTAAATGGGATAGGGAATATACCGGCTTCATCGCGAACTACGCGGTTTGAGCTTAGAGTCGACTCATTTGCTGCTCTGCATCGGGTTCATTGACCTCTGTACTTTAGAGGGACTGGCTACGACGCTTCAGTCGCCCCCACCGAAGCGAATTAGGCCAATAGCTAACCAACGTCGGACTGCATCATCACACAAATGGGGGCGACACCCTAATCACGTTAACTAAAAAAGGTTCCTTCAAATTCGTGACGATTAGCGCTATTCGCGGTTACTAGAAAGAAGCACCACGACGCACCCTAAGCGGTGACCGAGTCAGGGTAATACGCGACGTCGACGCCCGCAGATTAGCAGGCCCGTCAATAACAAGCTTAGAGACCCAGGTTCCGGAACGGTTGAGAGAATAGATTTCGCGGTACCATCAAGAATTTCACCGAGAATATTTGCCGAACGGTAGTACAGAGAAAGTCCTCCCAGGTCGAGAATCGATCCCGGGCTAACATGCAAGTGATCGACATAGAGGGCTTCGGCGCCGTCATACTCGAGCTGGTTATCCACCAAATCTACCAAGCGCAGATTGGCAGCGCGTTTACTTCCAACCTGAAGCGTATCGAGTGCGAAGTTCTCTGTGTAACCTGCTGAGACGTCGCCAAAATCCTCTCCTCCCACTTCGAGCGTTGTGAATCGTGAGGGCCCGAAACGCAATAAATCGCGCTGGTCGCTCTCGACAATCAACTTCAAGTCATTTAGTCCGCGATGATTCGCAGCAAGGGTGCTGTGATTTTCGAACGAATCGCCTTGGAATCTCAGTCGACTGCCAGGGACTGCTTCGATCCGGCTTTCTTCACCGAGAAAAATATGGCTTCTCACTGAGACATCAGCCGGGGCCGAAAAGGCAAACGTCCCTCCTGTATTGAAGACGCCCTTGCTGACTTCGAGAGTGTTTGCAAAAAGTTTGCCTCCGCTGATATCGTAGCGACTCGTATCGCCTTCGATTCGCAGCGTCCCATCAATCGTGGCACGTCCGCCACGATGAAAAAAGTTCGTTGGCGCCGCTCCCATACTGCCGACCACGGCGTCGCCACCGACGCGTAGCTTACCGCCTTCCAAGTGGTAGTTCACAGCTGCAAAAGGCCGGATCGGCCAAACGAAAGCCGGCGCGCACAATTCCAAGTTGCCAGCCACGTTGACATATCCACCATCTTGCCGAAATTCGGGGCGTCGATTGGAAGAATCGGGGGAGCCATCGTCCATCGCGGGATCGCCGATGGCGATGCGATCGACCTTCATCACGCCAGCCGACATCGTGTAGCTGCCGTTTTGGATAAGCAGCGAGTCATGGATCTTTGCGAAACCGCCGTCTTGTTCAAAGCCGCGAGCTGCTGGAGAGTCGTTCAGAATTAGAGTATTCAGGTCGGATACATCGAGTAGGAGAGATTCTGTCGAGAGCCGCCCGCCCGAGAGTCTCACACCTCCACCGTAGATTGATAGTCGATCTTCAATTCTTGCCCTTCCTCTCGACTGATGAAACTGTACTGCCGGAAAGCGGAAGATTGTTGGCTGTGTTTCGATAGGGTCGATCGGAATCTCTTCGCTAGCCTCTCCCTCGCTAGGTTCCCAGGGTACGATTGGCTCGATGAGAATCGGTTGGATGCCTCCGGGCTGGATCAGCCAAGGTGAATTCGGATCGGGTACAGGCACAGGCACAGGCACAGGCAGAGGACGGAACCCGAGGAATGGAGCATTCCCCACAGTCAAACCTTTTGTCGAAAGAGACCCGCCCTTCATGTCGTAGGTGCCATCCTTAATACTCAGTCCACCAAATTTGGCGCGCCCGCCGGACTGAATCAAAAGATTATCCGAGAGTTCCAATGCTGGCCGGTATCTGGCGAGTTCTAAGGTCCCCGCCGTTGCAAACCCTCGGCGGATGCGAACCTGTCCGCCTTGGATCGCGACGATGTCCAACGCATCTGGCACACCGTCTGACCAGTTCGACGCATTGTGCCAGGAGCCTACTTCTTCCGCGGGTAGATCCCAAATGTTATTGGGAGCGGCAATCGTCAGGGCGTGGGACGAACTCTCCACGGAGAGACTGGCCGTGATAGCTATAAAGGCCAGGGCCCAAAAAGAAGTTGGAAGTCGCACAGTCGAATCTTTCATGGCATGCGAGTTCGCAGAAAGAACTCAGCTAGTCGCCTATTGGGCCCCTCGAAATTCCCCTCTACTCACTGATTCTGGCGTGGCCCTGTTATATCAAAATACCGCCTCGCCGGCAAAGTGTTTCTTGGGCAGGCTCTCGCTAAGCTTGCCACCAAATTCAGAGGGAATCGTACTGGCGATGGGAGCTTCAATTATCGCTGCTCCACCGACTAAGCAATCAGGATTTCCCCAATTTAATAAGGCTTGTACGTCAAGCGTTTGTTTTGAGCCATTTTCTGCGTTGGGGCGACACTAGCAGTAGTGGATTGCCAGACATCACGACACAAAATAGGCAATCGCGAATTTGCTTTCTTGTGTGCCAATTCTTGTTCGACACAAGATATAGATTTCAATCCTAGCAAGGTATTTATTTATCCCCGAGAAATATAGCCCGTCGGTCAAAAAACACGCAAAGGCGGCACATATGAGGGTGGCTGTTATGAACTTGCATCAATCTACCATACGGCCAACCAGAATCTCAGCCTCTATTCTCGGTCGCTAGAGTCGAATTACAGCAGCTTAGAATTATGACAGCTTAGAATTACAGCAGCTTAGAATTACAGCGGCTAAGAATCGCTGAGCCAATTTCTACAGCTTCCCGCCGCAGAACTTACAGTGCTTGGCATCGTGGTCGTGCCCCTCCGCCATGCACACTGGGCAGACTTGCGTGGTCAACGGTTTGCTATCGCCGTGAGCTAACTCTGCCGAGACGATGCTCGTTGGCACAATGATCATGCAGTACCCCAACATCATCATGCATGCAGCTAGAAACTTTCCCAATGAGGTCGTGGGCGAAACGTCGCCATAGCCGACGGTGGTCATCGTCACCACCGCCCAGTACATACTTTCCGGCACCGAGTCGAATCCATTCGGAATAAGATTGCCGTTCACGTCTTTGCCGCCGCGGCCTCCCTCAATCAAGTGCATGGCTGAGCCGACGATCACAATCGCAATTACAACCACAGAAAGAAACACCGCCACTTTCGCCCTCGCCGCCCAAATTGCTTGCCGTAAGGCGGTCGCTTCCGAAAGCATGTGCGCGAGCTTGAAAATCCGAAACGCCCGTAGCAACCGCAGGGCGCGAATCACGGCCAGCCGCTGCGCTTCTGCGGACCCGGCAAAGACTGGCAACATCATTAAATAAGTTGGCAGAATGGCCAATAAATCGACGATGCCGTAAAAGCTGAAGATGTAGCGCAGGGGACGATGGGCACAGACGATTCGTGCCACGTATTCGATGGTAAACAGAACGGTGAAAAACCACTCGGCAGCGACAAGAAAGTTGCCATGCTCGTCTCGGATGCTCTCGACACTCTCGCACATCACAACCAACACGCTGAGCAAAATGGCGACCAGCAGCAATACATCAAACAATTTGCCGGCGGGGGTGTCGGCTTCGAAGATAATTTCGTACCACCGCTCCCGCCAGGTGCGGTTCGATGGCGGTGTGGATTGGTTGGTGTGAGACATTTCAGGACGATCAGGGCAGGTGCCAGTGGGGTGCCGAGGTAGCTACGCCAGGATGCGGATGAGTATACAGCTGTTTGTAATCTGCTTCACCTTCGGTTTGGGGGATACTGAGAAGCTACCAGGAACCCGAAGGATGGCGGTTGGCTCCCAGTTGGCTGCTACCAGCTGTGATTCTGGTATTCCCCAGTTCGGTGCGATTTGGGAACCTATTTCCCTTCAATTTCGGTAGTAATCCATTTTCCCAGCCTGTAAGCTAATGGGGAAACACCACGGAGAAATAGGATCGATGTCGCAAAAAGAGAGCACATTCAAGCAAGACTTCATGGCATCCATGGTGGTCTTCCTCGTCGCCCTGCCACTGTGCATGGGCATTGCCATTGCATCGGGAGTTCCCGTCGCAGCGGGACTCATCACGGGCATTGTGGGCGGAATAGTCGTCGGCTCGATTGCCGGTTCTCCGCTCCAGGTAAGCGGCCCGGCGGCCGGCCTTACCGTGATTATCGTCGACATTGTCCTGCGGTTTGGTTTGGAGTCGCTTGGTATTATCGTGCTCTTAGCGGGTGTGATGCAGCTCTTGGCAGGCATCTTTAAGCTGGGGCAGTGGTTCCGTGCTGTTTCACCCGCAGTGATCAAAGGCATGTTGGCGGGCATCGGCGTCCTGATTTTCGCCAGCCAGTTTCACGTGATGGTCGATGACAAGCCCAAGGGCAATGGCATCGAAAATCTCGTGACCATCCCCCAAGCAATCTACAAAGCGTTTGCCGACTCGGGGAGCTACGATCACGAATCGCGGGTGTTTCACAAGGCAGCCTTGCAAGAGGTGGGTGAATTGCACCGCCAGCAGGTGGAAATGCAGGAACGCGTGGCCGAGCTCTTCCCCCACATCCACGATCCAAACATCGATTTCTCAGCCGAGCAACTGGCTGCTTCTGAGGAGTCACTAGAGCAATACTCCGAATCGCAGCAGACGATCAACGATCGCCTGGCAGAGGTTACCAGCGAAATCCAACAAGAGGAGCATAGGCATTCCGACCCAGAGCAAGCGGAACGAATCGAAGAGGCCATTGCCGAATCTAGGAACCAGGGCCAGATAGCCCTTTCTGCAATGGATGAGGGAGATCCGGCTGAGGTATTGGCTGCGCAGGATCAGGCCGTGGATGAGATGGATAATCTACTCGGCAGTTTGAAGAACCACCGTTCCGCGGCCCAGCTAGGGTTGTTGGCCATCGGCGTCATTATCGTCTGGCAATTTGTTCCAGGTAAACTAAAAGTCTTACCCGCCCCATTGGTTGCGGTGATCGCTTCCACTGCTGCCGCCATCATGTTTAGCATGCCAGTCTTGTATGTTGAGGTACCCGACCAGTTGTGGGAAGGCATCCACTTTCCTTCTATGGCCGTCCTCTCAGAGCTCAGTTTACTGACACTGCTGCAATCGGCAGCAATTATTGCCATCGTCGCCAGTGCCGAGACCTTGCTCTGCGCGACGGCTGTCGATCAGATGCATCATGGCCCGCGGACCGACTACGACCGCGAGTTGTTCGCCCAAGGGGTGGGAAACACAATTTGCGGTTTCCTGGGTGCTCTCCCGATGACAGGTGTGATTGTGCGAAGCTCGGCCAACGTCCAAGCCGGCGGGAAAACGCGGCTCTCGGCGATCTTGCATGGTATTTGGCTGCTAATTTTTGTTGTATCGCTAGGCTTTTTGCTGCGTCAAATCCCTACCGCTGCCTTGGCAGCGATTCTGGTTTATACGGGCTACAAACTGGTAAATATCAACGCCATTCGCGAGCTCGCGAAGTACGGCAAATTCGAAGTTTTGATTTACTTCGTAACCTTGGCGACCATCGTCTGTACCGATTTGTTGACGGGGGTGGTAGTGGGAATTGTCCTCGCAGCCGCCAAACTCCTCCACAGCATTTCGCAGCTGGAAACGGACCTAACGGTCGATGAGGAAAGCCGCTCAGCCGTCTTAAAGGTGAACGGTTCTGCCTCTTTCCTGCGTTTGCCCGTAATTGCCGCTGAGTTGGAACGTGTGCCGCGGGGCACCGATTTGCATGTCGATTTCGAACACCTCGACTTCATCGATCATGCATGTCTGGAACTATTGATGAACTGGGCAAAACAGCATGAGAACACGGGGGGCAGGCTTACCATCGACTGGGAGTCGCTTCACGCCAGATTTCGATCGGCAGGCCGAAAAGACGTCGTTCTGAAAACAGAAACCAAGAGCTCAGGGACTAATGCGGACGGTGTTCCGCTCAAGGCCTGAGCTCTGGAATCTGAAAAGGTATGACTGTCTTGCTCCGCTAAATGCGTCTTCGAGAGAGCAGAGCCAGGGCAACTAGCGATGCTAATGCCAGCGATCCCGGTTCGGGCACGCCTTGCCCCAACAAGGTAATATTTGAGGGATCGGCAAAGCTGAAGGTCCCCGTGGAAAGTCCATCAACCTCTCCCTCAAAGGCTGTGCCACCGAAGTATCCGTAAACCCAAAAGATGGTACCCGGATCTAGATTGGCTTCTACTCCGATATCCAATGTAGCTGTGGAGGAAGACTGGCCTGAATTTCTGTCTGCAGCATCGATGGTCTCATCGAGATTTGCCCGAAGCTGGCCTTCGGTAAATAGCTGTGCCATTTCGCTCTCAGTATTAAAGAGCAAGCCGTCTTCGGTCAAGATGGCCACTTCGCCTTCGAATTGAGCTGCGCCGCTGATGGTTGCGCTAAACAAGCCGTTGACCACCACGTCGCCCGACTCTGAGCCGTCGTAGCGATACTTCTGGATGCCCTCGGCCTGTGCGTTCTGGCTTGAAGCGCCGAAAGCGAAGATCTTTAGCTCCGGTAGACCAATCCCTGCAGTCAATTTTGAACTGGACGTGGCTTCGGTGTTGCCAGGCAGCGCTTCTGCAAAGGTTACCTCAGCACCACCAGAAGATTGGCCAAAACTGCCGTCATCCGCTGCGGCTCGTGCTCCCCAAAGTTCCTGATCTGGCAAGGAAGCCCCGGCAAGCAGAATTTCAGCCTTTGTCACCAAACAAGCTAATACTAACAGTATTGCGATTCGTTTCATTACCCATCTCCTCAAGTACAAGTTAGTTGATCGTCAACTACTATCCAAAAAAATGATTGTTAGCCATCTGACGATGCGCCTACCAAAGTTAATTGGCAATTGCTTCGATCGGCTGATCTCTGCCGCAAACTCGGATCAGGCCCCGGCGGAATCCAGGGAAAAAGAGGCATGACAGAAAAAAGCCACAGACGCACGGGCACACAGTTTAGTGCGCACGCATCTTTGGCTTTTTAGTCACAGTTTCACTAGCGTACTCTTAGACTTTTTCGCTTTAGGAGGTCACTTCCAGAGAAGATTGCAATCGCTTGCAGACCAGATTCTATCCGGTTATGGGGCGATTACAAGATTTCGAGACAATTTGAAGCCTCGGACCAGCGATTACACTTTGAATCGCTCTTTTTCTGGGCGCAGCAGAAGATTTTATCGGTCGAATGTCTAATAGATGGGCAATCTTCGCAGACTGTGTAGCAGCCCAGGAACAAACCGCCGTACGACAGCTATCGCTGTGTAAATGGGGTTGGAACAGCAGCCGTGTTTGTCTCTGTAGATTGCAACGAAGGCATTCTTGCTGTGTGAGACAATGCCTGCATCCGCTGGGTTACAGCCGCTGTAATATCTGAAGTGCCGTCAAAAGCGAGTACGATGGAATCGTTCTTGGTAACGACCAAGGAAAAACCTCGCTCGCGTGCGACTTGCTGGGCGACCGATTTGGCCTCCTCGCGGAATTGTTGCAGGAGTTGTGCTCGATGTTGCTTTAAATTGTTTTGAGCTTGCTGAGCTACTTGCTTAAGTTTCAGATTCGCTTGTTGTTGCAGCTGAGCAAATTGCTGAGCTTGCTGTTTTGTTGGTTCAGTGCCCAATTGTGCCTTGGTGTCGCGCAGCTGAATTTCGTAACTCGACTTTGCGCCGGCAACTTGCTGACTAAGTGTTGCTTCCCGTTGCTTGATAGCCGAGACAATAGCGGCTTCGCGGCCGAGTTGGTCTGCGACCGAGTCTAAATCCACAATCGCCACGCGTCCCGCAAGATCAGCACTCTGATTGCAGCCGGTGATTACTAGTGTGGAAACAACGAGCATCGTCGAAAGTAGGTAACGCATATCAATTCTCCAATACAACTCAGTTTGCTTTGTTGGCGGGGTGGCTATTTGTTGTCGGTCTGAGATTGCGACACTTCTCGCTTTGTCGCTTTTCTTTGGGCCACGCGCTGACCCGGCTTGAGCAGTTTCTCTTCCAGACGAGAGACGTAGTGCATGCTGCTCGCCTCGCCAGCAAATCCGATGACTCGCTTGTCGGCCGCAAATTTCTGCGAGACAACCCGGCCCTTGTCGATGTCGAATCGGACCGTGCCATCGGTCAGACGGTCCACCAATTGCGACTCCAGATGCGGGCTCACAGGCGTGAGAACCTGGTAGTCAACTTTGATTGTGGCGATTCCTCCAGCCACGTTTTCTAAGGTGCAAACGCGACGTGTGCGGGCAGATGTTTTGCCGCCACTCTTCAGTTCCAGTGGGACGTCATAGGCGGTATCCCATTTTTCGCCGATAGCAAGCTTGTGCTCGGGCAGTTGCAGAGTGATTGGGACATCGTCGTTAGTTTCCGGCTGAGGATGTTTTTCCTCGCGATGGACGATCTCGCCGCTGGTGGTGATACGAATCAGCGATAGAGGCACTCCTACAGCGCGGGCCGCCTGTTCAAATCCCACGGGCGGGGTCTTGTCAGCCTGGCTGTCGTAGACAACCTCAGCCCGATTGGGCACGCGGTTGGACATTTTCACGGTCTCAACGACGTGGATAAATTCCATCTCGCCGTTGGGTAGTACGTCGGTGACTTTCCAAGCTTTGATCGATTCGCTCTTGCTCTCAGCATCCTGCGAAGTGCCTTCGATGGTGCTCCGGATATTGGCGGTATGCCTAACCGCGTAGCGAATGACTTCGCCCATCTTAAACTTATAAGCAAGCTCGTATGCTTGCTCGGAACTGCTTTCTTCGCCGGCAGCGAATAAGGCGGTGCAGCAGAAGCAGGAGAGACTAAGGAAAAGAGAGGTCCGAAATAATGAGTTGCTGTGCATCCTTGCACCTTCGCGTTTGAGTTGGGTCAGTCATCCATTCTTAGTCGCCCGCCCCAGCCCAGCTTCTCGCGTAAGACGCGATAATAGCCATAGCCGTGAACCTCAATCAGCTTAAACACCGCCTCGGATCGCTCAATGCGAATCCGATCTTGGCTTTTGAGCTGTTGAACCGCGCGGCCATCGATCACCAGCGTGGTGCCTTCGTGGGGCTCGGGCACAGCCAATTCGTAAGCACGATCGGCTGATTCCACGACGGGACGATTGGTTAGCGTGTGCGGGCTAATTGGCGAGATCACAAACGCCTGCAAATCTTTTCGCAGGATTGGTCCGCCGGCCGATAGGTTATGAGCCGTCGAGCCAACCGGGGTGCTTACGATCAAGCCGTCGCAACTATAGGTAGTTGCCAAAATGCCGTCAACGTAAAGCTCGACATCGAGCATTGCGAAGGGGGGGCCTGCTAGCACGGCTACTTCATTGAGCCCCAGCCACTGCTGTTGCACACTTTCAGAGGTTGAAATACTGCACTCGAACATCAAGTGAGGCACGATGCGGTACTGGCCTTGGGCCACGAGTGGTAGCACTTCGTCCAGAACGTCGGGAAGTAGATCGGCCAAGAAACCGAGCCGACCCAAGTTAACACCCAGTACGGGCAACTGTTCGTAGCCCATCAATCGGGCGGACCGCAGAATGGAACCATCGCCACCAAGAACCACGGCGAAGTCGACTTGCTCGTTTGGTAATTCACCCGAAAAGTCGTTCACTGTCGCAACGACGTCGAAGTATTTTTCGATCACTGGTCGCAACTCGTCGGCCCGTTGCTTAATCTGCGGCCGTGCCGCGTCAGCCAGCATCATTACCTGCGGTCTTTTTTCGGAGGCTTCGGTCATAGATTCCAGCATAGCAGCGAAGGGCAGGGCGGACGAGTCCGTCATCGGGATTCGAGCAACCGGAGCTAAGCTATTTGCCAGAGGACCAGATTGTGGAGAGGAGATCTCCGAGGAAACGGAGATTTATGGACAAGGCCAGGACCGTGTTCCCAGGTGCCTATTGCCCCTCCAATTTCACAAAGCTCAGGCCAGTCGTTCAATCCAGTCGATACTGGAGACGACCTCGCTGATGAACATTTGTTGTGAAACAAGGATCGAGGTATGCAGTTGCTCGGCTGTCACTGAGCCCGCTTCATTTTCGACGTTCAAGGTTCCGGTAGCGTCGCTAAGAAACTCAACCTTGAACCCACGGTGAAATGCTTGGCGAGCTGTCGTATCGCAACAGATCTGAGTCATGTAACCGGCGATGGAGACCGACTCGGCACCTACTTCCTTGAGCCAGTCTTCCAAGTTTGTGTCAGTGAACGAACCAGGCAGTTTCTTGTCGATTAAGATGTCATGTGGGCGTTGCTCGACTTCAGTGTGGAGCTGCCACATATCAGAATTCAGACGGAAGATGGGCGAGTCTGGATCAGGCTGGTGATGTCGCACCACGGCAGTAGGCACCCTGGACTTTGCCGCATTGTCCATGACGTTCAAAATTCGATCCAAATGGCCAACGGGGTGAGTGATCGGCAGCGCGCCGTCAAAGTACTCTCGTTGAACATCAATCACCAGTAGCGCTTTAGACATCTGTTTCAGCCAGTTTATTTGAGGGCGAATCTTTGCGAGGAATTGCCTATTGGAAAGAGATAGCAATTCAGTGTTTAGGAAGTAACCAATATACAACGTTTTCTCGACTAACGACATCCTGTCACCGATTACAATTAGTCGTACTATCGTCTCTAAGTCTCAAAGAGCAAGTTTGGTAGCACCGGGCCCGAGCGACTACAAAAAAAGGTTGTATCGGGGCAGGAATTGCCTGTATCCTATGGAAGTAATCGCCAAGTGAGCATCTCAACCAATGCTCGTCCTCTTGGCTACTCCTCACTGGAACAGGGAGACAGAAAGATGAGCACTCTAGCTTTGTGGAGAGATTGTATAGTTTTCCGATTGTGTGTGATGTCGTTTATCGTATTGGTCGTCTTCGGACTGACTAATGATGCACACGCTGTTATCGAACAAGGAATCTCAGTCGGAATTCGAGACTTCGCCGTCCTGCCGGACTCTAGTGGAGGAAATTCTGCGCCGGCTCGTGTCAATGTCGTGACGTCCGATCCGCTGGGGCGTCTATTCGTCAATGATCAACGCGGCCCGCTCTACACAATGAGTTCCGATGGCTCAACGGTGACAAATTATCTCGACCTTTCGACTTTTGCGGGCATTAACCTTGTGACTAGCAGTGAGCAGGGATTTCAAGGCTTTTCTTTTCACCCTGATTTTGCCGAGACTGGAACTGATGGTTTTGGGAAGTTCTATACGATCCACAGCGAAGGGAATACGGGTCCTGCTCCGAACTTCCCCTTCGTGAGCAATACAGGTAGCAGCAGCAATAACACACACGATACTTTGCTGCTGGAATGGTCTGTGACCGATCCCACCGCCGCGACCTATGCCGCGGGTGGTGGCGGGGCACCACGCGAAGTGTTACGGCTCGAACAACCCAGGGGGAATCACAACAGTGGGCAGATTGCCTTTAATACTTCGGTCGGATCGGGCGATACCGATTACGGCAATCTCTATGTGGCCATCGGCGATGGTGGCAGCGGGAACGATCCTTGGAACATCGCCCGTGATCCCAATAAGCCCTACGGCAAAATGTTCCGCATCGACCCTTTAGATCCCGACGGTGCGGGCGGTGCCGACTATGGCATCGCCTCGGAAAATGTGTTCGCATCCGATGGCGACTCCAGCACTCTGGCTGAAGTATATGCATACGGACTGCGAAACCCGCAACGATTTGGCTGGGACGATACTACGGGCAACCTCTACGTGGCAGACATTGGCCAAGGAGCCTGGGAGGAAATCAATCTGCTCAGTAACGGGGGGCATTTCGGATGGGATGTCGAGGAGGGGAACTCCAATCCTCTTGATCCGTCGCTAGAAGATCCGATCGCCAAGTATAATCGAAGTGGAGATATTCCGCTGCCACCAGTTCCAGGACTAACAGGGGGACGCGCAATTACGGCTGGCGAGGTGGTGCGTGGTACTGGGATTCCGGGACTTGATGGGTTGCTCCTCGCGGGAGATTTTCCAACCGGTGCGCCTCTGTACATCGACGTTTCTGGGGGTCCTCCTGCCCAGCGGTCGGGAGTCGACCCTTTTGCCGAACTGATTCTAGTTGACGTCGATGGATCGGGACTGCCAATCGATTTTCTTACCGAGATCAACAATACGCGTGCTGCCAACGGGCTATCCACGGAAACACGCGCTGACTTGCGATGGAGCTATGGCATCGAGGGTCGAGTGTTTCTAAGCAACAAGAAGGATGGCGTGATCCGAGAACTTATCCACCTCTTGCCCGGAGACTTCGATTTTGATGGCGACGTCGATGGCCTCGATTTCCTCGAGTGGCAACAGGGCGATCGGCCAGTGCCGTTGAGTTCAACGGACCTCGAGGATTGGGAAGATAACTACGGGAACTTCCTTTCGTCGGCCAACGCAGCGGTTGTGCCAGAACCAAGTGCCATTTCGTTGTCACTATTGTTGGCATTGAGTGCTTTGTGTTCGAGAAACAAGTCAAATGTGCTGGTTTAGTTCAAAAACTTGTACAGGTAGACATTGTCAAACAAACTCGATCATTGCCTTCACAACACCGTCGCGGTAGTCGGCCACCAAGTCGAATGCCGCGTCTGTGTTCTCGAAGCTATAACGGTGTGTAATCAATGAACTGACCTCCGTAGGCCGCTCCGCAATCATATCTAGGGCACGTTGCACACAGCCTTGTTGTCTGCGGACGTTAACGATCGTGATTTCTTTGCGACGGATGCTGTCTGTACAGAAACTCATGGTATCGGTTTCGAGAATACCGATGACCATCAAGGTGCCCCCTGGCTTGAGTAGTTTCACAGCCTGATCGAGGGCCTGTTGCTCACCGCAGCATTCGAAGACGATATCGAGCCCAAGGGGTGCTATCTCTACGAGCTCACGAACCACGTCCTGTTTGCTGGGGTTGCCGGCCCAAATGGCGCCCGCTTCTCGCGCGGCACTGGTGCGCGCGTCAATTTGATCTGTGCAGTAGATCTTGTCACAACCCTGATATTGAGCAGCCAGCATCACGGTCCGGCCAATTGGACCCATGCCAAGGATTCCTACATGATGATCGCTTCGGACTTTGCTCTTTTCGACTGCATAAATTGCAATTGCCAGTGGCTCGGAGATCGTAGCCTCGGCAAGACTTAGCGAGTCTTCGATCTTGAAGCAATTCTGTTTCGGCATGACGAGGTATTCTGAAAGACTTCCTTCTGCTTGCCCCGGACAACCTAGGAAGCGGTTTTCTCGACAAGTATTTTCTCGCCCGGCCAGGCATTGATCGCATCTCCCACAAGTGACAGCAGGCTCCACAGCAATACGATCACCTACCTGTAGGTCTGTAACATCGCTGCCAATTTCCACGATGGTACCGGCACACTCGTGGCCAACCGTAAAAGGGTATTGGACAACTTGCTCACCGATGCGGCCCGACGTGAAATAATGAATATCTGATCCGCACACTCCCACAGCGCCGATCTTGACCATTATATCGTCAGTTTTCTCGATCTTCGGGTCGGGAATGTCCCTCAATTCCATTGATCTTAGATCAGTGAGTTGGAATGATTTCATGCGAGGTAGAATTCTTGGAATCTTAGCGCGGTTCGTGTTTCCGAACTAATGATCGACTTTCTCGATAACTAAGTTTTTGTAGGTGAGGATCGATCCGTTCCACCAGTACTTAGCTCCGATAGCTATTTTGTACGAATCGGAACTTGATAGGCCGACGATTTTCTGATCCTCGATTACCAATTCTTCGTTTAACCAAACGTTCACTTGGTTGTCTTCCATACGGATTACGAAGTCAGTCGTTCTTCCTTGGACTTCGAAAGGAATTCGATGCTCTTTGAGTTCCTCCCGGGGACCCGCCGCCACCCATTTCTCCGTAGGATGGAACGCCAGCGAGAAATCGGGGCTACCATCGACCATCAGCAAGATACCGGCATCCCAAGGATTATAGGGGCTTTTACCATGGGTGACTTCCCCACGAATTTCCCAGTGAGTGCCAAAATCGGTTTCACATTCGAGCATTGCCCCGGAGAGATCCGATTCGCCACGCAATCCACCATTGGGATTCTGAATCCAGTTTCCCGCGACAACCTTCCAGCCATCGAGTCCTCTTTCTGGAATAAGACTTACCGGCTCGCCACTTTCAAACTCCGTAGTCCAGTTGAGCCCTTGCAGCCGAGATCGAACTCGGCTGGCAACGATTGAGGGAAGATCTTCTTCGTCCAAGAGTGCGGTGAGTTCCTCGATGGCTTCCTCCTGCTGTCCTGAGTCGGCCAGCTGAAACGCCTGTGTGATGGCATCGGCATGTGGACTGGTACGGATCTGAACCTCAGCGATCACTTTATCGGCGTTCAAGGGGAATCTGCCTAACGCGTTGGAGTTCAGATCGAAATCGAGTTCCTCTAGCAATCGTTCGGCGTCGTCCCAATGGCCGGTCAGATAGGCAAACCCCAGCCACGTCGTCTGCCACCACGGAATGTCGTGCTTTTTACTCCCCTCATCGATGTACCTTTCGCAGACGATTTGGACGTTCTCATAGATCCCAGATTTGCGTAGGAAGTCCGTGCCCAACGGGTTGTGTTTGTTGTCGCGAATGATACGCCACAAGTTGTCGCAAAGCATGAATGGCACATCGGTGTCGTAACGCTCGGTGTTCATGCATTCAACACCAAACTGATAGATCAAATCGTGCGAGCCATGCCATCGCGGCATGAGACCCCAAACAAGCTTCGTATAAGCGGGGCGATAGTCGAACTGCGCCTCAACTGCCCGGTCGAACCACATGCGCATTTCTCGGAAAGCAGACCGACTTGAAGACATGGAAATCTTGATCATCTCTGATGCCGCCTCCGGACGATTCGGGGCGGCTTCCCAAGCCTTTTCGAAGCACTCGCGTGCTTCGGTCATGTGCTCATCAAAACCTTTCCATCCCTCTTCGGTAACTTCCGTGGCCCAGCTCGTACCTCGCGCTTTCCAGCCAGCTTCGACGTGGTACTGGCCTACCAACATGTTCACCACAAAGGGCGACGCCTCTTCGTGGGCTTTTGCCGCTTCGCAAAATTCTGCTCGAGTTTCAAGTGGCAACAACTCGCAGAAGCTGTTTAAGTGACGGTAGATGGTGCGACCATCGTGGTTGTCTAGATCGTCATCAAGCACGGATGCCAGGGCGTGCTGTCGGGTTAAGGCGAGATACTTATCTGCGACCTCTTCCTGATCGTGCGCCTTGCACGATTTTTTCCAAATTCGTTTCGCAGCAGCATAGCAGCGACTTTCTGGATACCCTCGTTCGACCAAACCTGCATAGCTGCGCTCAACAAATCGCGAGCCTCTTGCCCTTGAGACATCATCCTGTGCTCCGTCTTCGAGCATCGCTCCATGGCAGTATCGCACCAGTGGGTCGTCACACCCGCTCTCGACAAGCGGTTCTGCCATCTCGATGAGTTCCATCCGCGATTTGTGACCTTTGGACGACGAGAAATGGCTAGACATTTCTGTCAGAAATTCGATTGCCGATTCGTCCCACGCCTCATTTCGGCTGCCAACTTTTTTGTAGGAGTCTACGCTGGTACGTAAATTGAAAGCTAATTCGAACTCGGTAGCATCCGTGGCGGTTATTGCGTCTTCTCCGCTCGGAATTGGTTTGCCCCAACGCTTCGCCTCGCGAGCCGCTTCTAGAGTTTCTTCCGCTAGTTGCTTGCCTGCGATGACGTCTTCAATTTCTTGGCTGAGAGTCTTTTCGAGATCGCTGTCCAAGCCGATGTGAACTACCTGGACCACGCCTTCCTTATCGATAATCACCGTCATTGGGATGCTGTTTGCGTGAAACAAATCACTTATCTCAGATTCGGGATCGAGAGCAATCGGTAAGTCCAAATCTTGTTCTTCTAAAAACTCCCGGATGTCCTCGGCATCATCGCCGCTATTGACAGTAAAAAAGGCGACATCGCGATCGGAAAATTGCGCGGCTACCGAATTCACGATAGGTAAGGCTTCTAGGCAAGGAGCACACCAAAGAGCCCAAAAATCAAGCACGACGACTTGATCGCCTTTTAAGTCTGTAAGCTGTTGGGGGTCACCGTCCAGAAGTGTGAGCTCACAATCAGGAGCCTCTGCACCCAACAGGGGGTGGGGCTCGTCGTCGTGCCGGTCTTGTGTCATAAACGATGCGACTTGCTCTGCATCTTCGGGGACTTCGATCGCAAAGATCTCATCGGCGATCGGTTGATCGACCTCCCAGTTCGAAAACGTAAGGACTTGGCTGGGCATTTTCGTTTCGACTCCAGCAGGCATCTCATACCGCATTTCCCACTGCGCCTTGTGGAGCAAAGGACGATCTCCTTGTTCGATCCACCAACGGACGATCGCATTTTCCTTTGCCATTTCTATTCGATCGTACTTGGTGTCGCCGATAAGCTCGGGCTCTAGAAGTGTGAGGCTAGCAGTAGATTTCATGAACTGATCGTAGGAATCGCCGGTTGCTAACTGCAAAGCTGTTCGACCGGCACCACCCAAAAGCAAGGCTGCCTCTTGCAGCATGATCTGCTCGAAATCTTCAGGTGCGTCGACCATTAGGTAATTTGCGATCGAGGGCATGTAGGCAAACAGCTGTTTGCCATCGCAGATCACTTCGCCTTCACTATCGCCTGAGGCCGTTATGCTCAATCGGTTCGGTTGTTTGACGAAGACGCGGCGTAGATCGCTATAGCTTTGGGCTGATTCATCATCGCCCTCCATCTCTATCGTATGACTTGCCTCGACGGAGAAAGTTTTCAGATTGCCCAGGTACTCTGACATCGCTCGAATTCGTTTTTCAGCAGCGGGATCGATCTCAGAGTTTTGCTCCTCGGCTGGGGTGTTTTGTACGCTAGAGATCCCAATGAGCATTACCAAGGCAATCGATGCTGCCGTTCGACAAGAAGGTGGCGTGAACATTTCTAGATCTCCGCACGATGTGATCAGTCTGATGAGAGCTGGCGATTGAATGCCTTTAAGCCTATTTGACATCATGTGACGTCAGGAATCCAGCGATCTGGATGAAGTTAAGCCAAATAGCACACAATTCACTTCGAGCCGATTTTCGCCTTTTGCAATCAGCTGCGCGTTGTTTCCTGAGTATCAACGCACCACTCGCCCTGACGCACTGCCACCCATAAGGGCTTCTGCTTCGGCTCGAGTGGAATAGTTGAAATCGCCTTTGATCGAATGCTTCAAACACGAAGCGGCAACGGCAAACTTCAAGGCTGTTTCAGAATCATCTAGTTCGGGGGTCATCAGTGAAAAGATCAACCCACCGGCAAAGGAGTCTCCCCCGCCCACACGGTCAACAATGCTTTTGATCTCGTAGGGCTGGTACTGACCGTCTTCATCGAGTGGGGCAAAGTGTGCCTGCTGTGCCTTGGCGTCGTACAGCATTGCTCCCCAATTGTTGTGCGTTGCCGAGAGGCTTTCGCGCAGTGTTATGGCGACTAGGCTGATGTTGGGGAACTGTTCGACCACCTGACGAGCGACGTCTGGATAGCGCGAAGTGTCTAGTTTTCCGGAATGCACATCGGTACTGCCGGCACGAATTCCCAACACATCGTGGCAATCCTCTTCATTGGCTATCACAACGTCAATATGAGGCAGAATGGTTCGCATCGTTTCCTGCGAAAGCTCGCGGGGCGATTTCGAGTCATCCCATTTCCAGAGCTTCTTGCGGAAATTTAGATCGATCGAAACTGAAGCTCCGTTGGCCTTCGCTCTCTGTGCCGCCACGCGCGTCGCTTCCGCGGCCACTTCAGACAATGCAGGGGTGATGCCGCTAAGATGAAGCCACCCGGCACCATCCAGAATTGAATCCCAGTCGTATTGATCCGCAGTAGTCATCGATACAGCTGAGTCGGTTCGATCGTAGATGACATTGCTGGGACGCTGATTTGCCCCGGTCTCCAGGAAATAGAGCCCTAATCGACCCTGATCTGTGCGGACGATGTGTTGAGTGTCCACACCCAGTGCGCGGACTGAATCGACAGTTGCCTCAGCCAAAGCATGTTTGGGTAGCGCAGTGACGTAGCGGGCCGTCCCGCCGAAATTGCAAATCGAAACCGCAACACTGGCTTCCGACCCGGCATAGGTCATTTCGAAATCGCGAGTTTGCCGCAGGCGCAAATGTGCGGGAGCAGCGAGGCGTCCCATGATTTCGCCGAAAGTCACAACGGGTTTCATGCATTCTCTCCGAGTAGTCAACGATTTCTGTGTGTTAGGGGCTCTGTGTGTTTGAAGCTCTGTGCGTCTGAGGGTCTGGCTCGACGGACCTATTATGGCTCGGCTCATGCGAGCCGCAATTAGATAGTTCCCCAGTTAGGCTTCCAAGAAGAAAGCACTCCCTGCCGAAATATATTGTAAGGAGCAGGTATGCTTTCCAGATAGAGCTTGGCAAAGACTTTGCGGGGGTGAGTCTCTCCGATTGGCAGCTTGCAACCCTCCAAGGCCGTTGTTACTACAGACCACTTAGGATGCCCCGATCTGAGAGTAGGTAATGCAGTACCTCGGCTACATTTTGGCCATGAAAGAACGGTATGCTTCACTCCCCAAAACTCAATAGAGTATCTCTAGATCCGGAATGGGCAGGACCAGCCTGTCTCTGTCTAGCCTCCTGATCTTTCATGCTGTTTCCTGCTAAAATCACGACATGGAACACATTAGAAATTTCTGCATTATTGCCCATATCGACCACGGCAAGTCGACGCTGGCAGACCGTCTTATCCAAACTTGCGATGGAATTGCGCAGCGAGATTTGCATGAGCAAATGCTCGATTCAATGGACATCGAGCGTGAACGTGGCATCACGATCAAAAGCAATACGATCACTCTCAATTATCAAGCTCCCGATGGCAAGGACTATTTGCTGAATCTCATTGACACGCCAGGTCATGTCGATTTTTCACATGAAGTCAGGCGTTCTCTGATGGCTTGTGAGGGTGCGTTGATCATTGTTGATGCGTCACAAGGGGTCGAGGCGCAGACGGTGGCCAATTTGTACATGGCGTTGGAAACGAATTTGGAACTGCTGCCAATCATTAATAAGATCGATTTACCCTCCGCCAATATCGAGCGCGCCCAAGAAGAGATTGATGCGGAGTTGGGGCTCGACCCCTTCGAAGCAATCGCCATTTCAGCCAAGAATGGCATCAACATTGAAGAAGTCTTGGTAGGCATCGTCGAAAAGTTGCCACCTCCCCAAGGCGATTCCAGCGCTGCCTTGAAAGCGTTGGTATTCGATGCTCACTTTGACAAGTTTCGTGGCGTGATATTGCAATGCCGCGTGATGGAAGGGACACTCAAGCCCCGTGACACTATTCACTTCATGCACGCAGATCGCGATTTTAAGGTGGACGAAGTCGGCTACAACCAATTCCAACTAAATCCTCGCAAACAACTTAGCGCAGGCGAGGTGGGCTATATTGTGGCTGGGGTTAAGAGCGTCCAGGATATCGAGGTCGGCGATACAATCACTCTGCTCGATCGGCCTGCAGATGAGCCAATTCCTGGCTACCAGGAAGCCCGGCAGGTTGTCTTTTCGTCTATCTACCCCATGGATACGGGCGAGTATCAGGAACTCTCTAAGGCGCTCGACAAGCTCTCGATTAATGATGCCGCTCTGACCTATGAGAAAGATAGTTCAGCAGCCCTTGGTTTTGGATTTCGCTGTGGGTTTTTGGGTCTGCTGCATCTGGACGTCATTCAGGAACGACTACAGCGCGAGTTTGATATCGGACTCGTGATTTCAGCTCCGTCTGTGAAATACAAGCTGACGTTGCGCGATGGCTCCGAAACTGAAGTAGACAATCCCAGCTACTGGCCCGATCCGATGTCTATCGAGTCTGCAAGCGAACCGTACATTAAGGCTTCGATCCTTACTCCGGAAGAATATGTCGGCGGAGTGATGGAACTGTGCCGAGAGCATCGCTCGGAGAGCCAGACGATGGACTACCTTTCCGCCAAGCGGCTGGAAGTAACTAGCGTGATGCCGCTGGGCGAGGTCTTGTTCGACTTCTACGGTAAGCTGAAGATGCTGACTCGTGGGTACGGTTCGTTCGATTACGAGCCAATCGAGTATCGTCAAACGGACGTCGTGAAAGTCGACATTTTGGTCAACAAAGAGCCCGTCGATACGCTCTCCTATCTCGTTCACCGCGACAAAGCGCGTACTCGTGCGTTGCATTATTGCGAAAAACTGGCCAAGGAGATTCCTCGCCACCAGTTCAAAATTCCAATCCAAGGTGCAATTGGCGGCGAGATTATCGCCCGTACTACTGTGGCTCCCTTCCGTAAGGATGTGACCGAGAAGCTCTACGGTGGCGATGTGACCCGTAAGAAGAAGCTGCTTGAGAAGCAGAAGAAGGGCAAGGCCAAGATGAAGCAATTTGGCAGCGTGAATATTCCACAAAAGGCATTTATCTCGGTCCTCCGCGCGGACGATGACTGATTGCCGCACCCAATGTGAACTACAAGCTTCGGAGAGTTAAAACCACGATGGATAGTCGGCCTAATTCCAAGAGCCCAAATTCGCTGGGAATCACTGGTGACGCTAAGCCAAGTGTTCCTGTCTATGCTTGCCTAGTTTACGTTTGCCACCAAGAAGACGGGACAGTTAGCGGAAGAGTAGCGAATCTTGCCGCCGGCGATTCTGGTAGCATCCAGGCCAGCGGCAACTCAGAGCGAGATGTGCTGGCGCAATTGACACGTGAATTCAAATCGCTTGTCTTTACGATGCACGAAGAGAATCAAGAGATTCCTTGGGTCGATCCTCCACAGCCGCCTTCAGAAAACGAGCAGGTGCGATCGATTCCCGTACACCTGTGAGCAGAGCTTCCTCTATCGATTCGGACAACCCTGGATTGCTCTTGGGCGGATCTTCGCTCGAGCTCATTCGATGCAGGTACTAAACCACGGTAAACGACTCAGTTTCTAGATTGACCATCCTAGCGGTCGGTTCGGCTTGGATTGGTTCAATCCCTTCAAGCAACTTGCGTCTTTTGAGCAGATACATCGCGGCGCAAGAGTATTGTGATCATCGCTATCAGCAGAGTTGATAAAACCGACGGCTCGGGCACCGTGGTGGCGGTTGCCGAGAGTGGTGAAGTTGAACCATAGTTCGTTTCCCAATCGCTAAGGGAACCCACACTCGGGTCGCGTTGCCAGAGGAGAAAATCAGAGCCATCGACGTCGCCATCCGTGTCAAAATCTCCCGGCACGCCAAAGAAACGGTTGGCTGAGCCGATCTGGATATTGCTGACGGTGTAGTTGGCTTCGTACAAACTAACAAGACTCAGGCTCGATATGGTCGGATTGAAACCGAGGCTGCTATTGGCTGTAAGCATCCAAGAGAAATTGGGATCTGTAAAGTCAGCGACGTCAGCACCCTCTGGGAAATAAGATAATTCCATCGTGTTTGTGTCGACGCCGCTCCCGGTGATCTTGCCGACTAACAGGTAGGTAAGGTCGGGTAGAATGCCAGTGGTTGATACGTCCTCACCCCCTGTATCCGCCCGACTATTGATCCCCAGTTCACCGCTCTTGCCGCTCAATGAGATATCGAATTGGTTGGTTCCTGATGCATCAAGGAACTGCAAGAAGAGGTCTCGTTGATCTGAAGCCAGTTGGGATGAGAGCAAGGGGCCAGTATTCTGCTGGACCAAGAGCGTGAAGTACCTTTCCGATTCTTGACCCAATTTAATGGGCACACTCAAGTCGACTTCCAACTCTCGTGGATCAGTGTTAAGCGTGTCGAAGGCCTCTGCAGCATTTTGATTGCGAATAGTTAGGGACGAGTCGCTATGCTTGTCGCTTCCCAACCCACTGCCATTGAAGGTCAACGATCCCGGTCCATGTTGGGTGAAATTGCCAGTCTCGGGAAGATCTCCACCACCGGTCAAAGGAACTTGCCAGCGACCGACAAGCCCCGGGCCGTTTGCAAAGTTATCCAAGGTGCCTGTGTACGCCAGGCGGTCCGGCAGATTGACTCCCAAGCTGGCAAATCGCTCAGCCAGCCAATCGGCGTCTGCCTGATTCACAAAACCGTTGCCGTTATGATCGCCCTGCTCCCAGTTGCCTCTGCGATAGAACTTATCAAAACGAGCTGCCGTGTTGGTCCCCGTCCAGCCAGGAACGGTGCCCATGTTGTCTGAAAGCACTTCGGCATCCGCGGCGTTGACCTCGCCGTCCAAATTCAAATCGGGGACGTCGCGCTGCACGACAATGTAATGGTGGGCAACCCGATGCAAGCCAAGCTCCGTCGGCGAATCGTAATGCAAGGTCCAATTCATGATGCCGGCCATGTTGCGATCGAGTGCAAGCTGAACCTTGTCGCGCACCTGTTCGCGGCTCTGGATTTCCCAAGTATTGGTTCCGTCCGTCCAAGTGGTGGCATCGTAGGCTAGATTGGGATCGGACTCCACGATCGACTTGAGAGTCTTGATCGATTGGCCAGAAACCGTCGCCTTCCCCCAAGTCCCAATGCCGAGGACAAGTTGCTCGTTAGTAAACGCTTTTTCCGGGCCCTGCCCAGTGAGGGCGAGCTTTCCGTTTGCAAAGAAGTTGTTATTGAGTGCGTTGGAACTATAGGCCGGGTAGTGATAGCCCATGATGAACAGCTGATCGTAAATCCGCGCATCGAAAACCGACGAATCGTCCCAGCGGGAATCAGTGAATCCAAAGTCGTCGACTGAAATCTCCATTCCAAGTGGCCCGATCGAGTCTCTAAGGTCGTGCGCCAATTGGGTGTAGTTGGCCCATTCAGTGACAGTATTCGGCCGTTCCCAATCGAGATTGAAGCCGGTCATGCCGTTCGATTGCAAGAGACTAGTCACTTGAGTGACAAAATTAGCACGGTTCGTTGGATTGGAGACGATTGAATTCCAGACCGTCTCCACATCTCCCCCGAAGGTGTCGAACATACTCATATGGTAGCGAAAGCCTTCTTGTGCTCTCTGGCTGGCCAAAGTGGCTAGATGCTGAGCAGCCCAAGGATGGTAGTTCAAGTCGCCGGTAGCAGTTGGCCGCACTCCAGAAAAATAAAGAACATCCGAGACGTGATCGTACAAGCCATCGGCCGGAAACGATTCCAGTTGCGATTGGCTCGTCCAGTACGGGATGAAGCTCCAATTGCGAAAACTGGCAGAATCCCACGCCGACACGGAATCTTGTTGCGCAAAGATGGGGGCGCACATGGCAGGAGTTAGAGAGATCACTAAGCAGACATACTGGAAGAGTTGTCTCTTAGGTTGGAGAGAATTCCAAGCTCGCATAAATAGATTCCCAGGGGGCAATGCCGAGGATTTTGGTTGGCGGAAGGTGTCTGCCTGGCAATCCTCTAATCTGATCAATTCCCGATTGGATCGAGAGAAGGTTCGACCCAAGCTCGCAGAGCTGTGATTATAACATTTGCGTGCAAAGGTTTGGGGAGATTTTTCATTTTCCCAACGCCACGTCGCGACTTGGGACCCTAATTCAGGTTTCCCGGGCGCAACCCGCGGGTAGGGCCGTCGGCTCAGGGATGGGAGATTAGGATTTGAAACCGATGGCTAGTCGCGCGAAGACTCGTCGTCTTCTACCGCAACTGTTTCGGCATCGTCCTCTTCAGAACTATTCAGTGTCCGCTCTGGGTACTGCTCGTCGACATAGGACGCGTTAGAATACGAGGCGTCTGACTCCGGACGATATTCTAGACGTTCCGGTTCATTGTAGATCGCGTCGTTGATCTCGCTTTGAATGCCGGTGAGGTTGCGGCGGAACTCAGCGAAGGTTCGGCCCCAGGTGCGGGCCACTTCGGGGAGCTTGCCGCCAAACAGCAGCAGTGCCACGACGGCAACCACCATCATCTCGCTCGGACTGGGGCTGATGAAAGCCATCAAAGTTGCGTATGTAATCATTTCCACAGCAGAAGTTGGCAAGTGTTAAGCAGTTGTGGAAGAAGTGGTGCGAGAGGTTTGATCTGAGCTTTCGCTGCTGGAGTCGCTCTTTTGCTCGATAACAGATTCGTTCTTTTCGACCGAGGACTGACCGTCGGCATCGATCTCGCCTTTGATTCCCTTACGAAACTCGGTGATGCCTACGCCCAGGGAACGCATGACGGAGGGCAAACGAGTGCCAAACAGGATGAGGACGATCAAGCCTAGGATCAGCATCTCGGGCAAGCCCGGGAATCCGATGGCAAAAATTGGTGCGGCCATGGCCACCTCGATGGTTAACTCTTTCATTGACGAGCCGTAGAACTCGTCGCACATAAGTGGTTACAGCGCAAAGGATTTCGCGACTCTTCTACATTCAATTCTACTGGCCAAATGGGGCAAGTCAAACAGCCAAAGTGAGCGTTGAGGGCGGCTTTCCTGCTTTTTGCAGGATCTTGATTACCAATCTAATAAGGGACAGCCTGCCAGGGGCGGCGGGCCACAGGGCCGGGAGCCTGTGCGGGTAGGTAACGATAATACACCTCCAAGCACATGGCCGAGAGAGCCGTCGTATAAACGCGACCGCCGTACCCACCCCAAGTGGTGTCGGCACTCCAGCTACCATCTTCTTGCTGGGTGGTTAGAAGGACCGTGGTCAGGGAATGATTCCAATCGTCCCAAGTATCTGCCGCGTCGGTCGATTCTTCTTTGGCTTGATGTAGCGCCAAGGTGGCATAGTACCAATAGTACAAGTTTCGTTGATTATCGGCGGGAGGCTGCTGAGAAATCACGCGCAGCGCTTCGTGCAGTTCGCTAGTGCTAATTCCCCCGTAGCCAGTGGCGCGAAGCAACTGACGACAGAACATGGCTTCGGCGGTCATGGTTCGGCTGGCTGGTGCCTCGGGACGATAGCTTGCCAGGCCGCCAGTGTTTCCGCGACGCACTCGACGCAGATAGCGTTCAACGAGCGACCAGGTAGAAGCAGGTACTGGAAGCTCAGCCAGTTCTGCGCTTTTGAGCGTCATGAGTTGCCAGCCGAGTTGGCTAGTGTCTCCCGTATCGCCTCGCCGGTAACGCCAGCCGCCATCGGTAGGATGTTGCATGGCAAGCGTGTATCGAACTGCTGCTTCGGCAACGGGCTTCAGCCGTTCGTCGCCGGTTAAGGCCAAGGCCTCGCACACCGCGAAAGTGGCCATCGAATGGCAGTACATTCGGGCGAAAACCTGAGCATCGCCGAACAAGGCCCCGTCGCTCCGTTGACGTTGACGGAGATACTCCAGGCCGTCGGCAACTTGTGAGGTGTACGCACCATGCCGATGTGTATTGCCGGAGCCAAGAAACGCAAGTAGAGCGAGCCCTGTCACGCCTGTGTCGGCATTGCGACCGGCACCGCGACGGTCTTCTCCAAGAACCCTTTGCTCTTTGCCCGCCCCAAATCGCGAAGCATCCCAACCGCCGTTTGCGGACTGGGCGGCTGCCAACCATTTGAGTGCTGCATGGACGGCCTTTTCGGTCTGCGCGCTGCCGCCACCGCTTTCTGCAATCTGTTGGCGATTCTCGGCGAAGCGGTCTTGGTAAGTTTGCGGGACCGATGGAGGGGCAGGCTTTTTGGGAACGACGTCCGCCGCTGACTCGGCAAGTTCCTTTTTCTCTTTTGGCTCGTTCGATTTTGCGAGTGTTTTGTCTGAGGAAGTCTCGACCACTTTCGATGCCGCCGACTCTGTGGAGGCATCGGCAGGGGGTGGTGCCATCAACGTGGGCGCTTCCAGCGGTGGGGCAGGGGACGGGGGCGGCTCACTACTCATTTCCGCAAGTTGCTCCATAGCTGCGGAATCTGGAGTGGGCTCTGCGGGTTCGGGTGGGGACTCTTCGAGGGGTGTTAGTTCTGGAGCAATGATTTCCTGGCTGGTTGGAAGTTCCCACTCGGGAAGTTCAGCGGGTTCGTGCTGCTCGTCTTCGAACATCTCCGTATTCAACACGGTAACACGAACCATCTCTCCTTCGCCAGAATCGGGGGCACCGGTGACGATTCGCACGGTCATGGTCGCACAGGCTAGAAGCACATGAACCCATAGAGAAAGCACCGCGTACCGTCGCCATGGTTTCGATTTGCTCCAACGCGTTCGGAGAAGTACAAGCAGCAAGACGGTAAGAATGGCAAGTACCGACCACATCATGACCCACGTAAAAGTGGGCAAGCCCCAGGAGGCCAGAAGTTGAATTGCTGAATGCGACATCGCCTACCTCCGGGCTGGCGATGCGCCATTGGCAATTCGGACGGTGATGCCGAGGTCAGAAATGTTGGCGTCCTTGCATGCCGCCAGCGTGGCAGCCACATGCTGAAAAGCGCACGAAGCATCTCCGCGAATGACCACGCTTGTATTAGGATAGTCTCTCTTTGCCGCGGTCAATGTGCTGGTCAACTCGGATAGGCTAACACTCTCGCCATCGAGTTCGATCTTGCCTTCTGAATAAACGGTCACCTCACGCTGCTTGGGAGCAGAAGTGAGCGCAGATGCTGCAGCGACTTCCGGAAGTTCGAGCTCGATATCTCTCTCGCGCTCCGAGAACTTGGTTGCGACCATGAAAAAGATAATCAGCAAAAACACCACGTCGATCATCGGCGTGAGGTTCAGCACAGGCTGTTCATCTTGTTGAGTCTTAAGGGGCATCGGGAATGTTTGATGTTTGATTGTTGTTCTAAAAAACGTAGGAAATATCTGGAAACTCAGAGATGGCTGACATCAACAATCAGACATCAAACATCACACTTCCCTTATGCTGCTTTTTTGCCCTTGGTTGCGCGTGGTCGGCTGCGACGTTCTTCCAGAGCCTCGGCAGAAATCGAATTGACGAGCTCCTGGCCGTATCTGTCGATCTCCATCACCAGCATGTCCACCCGGCCAACAAACCACATGTACAAAATGAGTGCCGGGATCGCGACGCTAAGCCCGGCAGCCGTGGATAGCAACGCCCCGCTGATGCCACCGGCAAGTAGATCGGGTCGCCCCATTGCCGAGCTATCAGCGATTGCCTCGAAGGCTTGCATCATTCCCCAGACTGTCCCTAGCAAACCCATGAGTGGGCATACCGTGGCCACACCGTTGATCACCCGCAAGAAGCGTCTCATCTCGTTCGCTACGCGTTCGCCCTCGTCGATCACCGCTTGTTCGACTTCCACAGCTGGCTTGCCCCACTTGCGCACTGCGGATGCAAATACGCGGGCTACCAGGCTGTCGTTTTCCATGCAGCGCTGCAACGCATCGTTCTTGGTGAGCGCGCCTTCGCCGGTCTGCAGCAAGAAACGTTCGGAAAACAACCGCGGTACCACACGTCGACGCCGCAGGCTAACGGTTCGTTCAAACACAACCAGTAGCAGGACGAATGAGCAAAGAACGATTGGCAGCAGTAAGGGACCGCCGGCTAGAAACATCTCCCACAAGCTCTTGCCCTGAATACTCTCGGTCGCTCGGTCGGTAGCAATCTCTTGCGCCAAACATGGCAATGCCAAGCAATGGCCTAGCCCGAGGCCTGTCATCATGACGAGTGATTGTTTTATGGAGAACCGCATCCTTGCGTCCTTATTGTGTTAGCGTCGGGGGTTGCCGTGACGCTGAGCCCATCTCAATCGTGTTTCGAGCTGTTGTTGCGTTTGCGTGTCGGGCCAATTCGTCATCGCCCTGGTATAGGTCGCCCGTGCTTTATCCCAGTTCTGTTCCAACTCCCAACATTTGCCAATCTGCAATGCAGCGCGAGCTTGCCAATCGGCTGCGTCGTGGTCGTCGATCACCTGTTGATAGGTGAGGCGAGCGGTTTCGTAGTTCTGCTGATGAAAATATGTCTCCCCTATCATCCATTGCGCCGCCACAGACGTTTCTGCCGAAGACCTTGGATTTTGCAACACCTCTTCATAGTACGTCCGAGCTGCACGCATCTGTCCCCGACCCGCTAGGGCCCGGCCGCGTAGGTAATCTACTTCGTATTGCAAAGCAAAGTTTGGGTGACTCTCTTCCAGTTTCTCTAGCAGAGTGAGCACTTCCTTCCACTGCAATCGTTGAGCAAAAAGCTGTGCACGTCGCAGCGGAACCATGGCGACCCACGCTTCCTGGATACCGGCCGTCCGCGGTTGGAGTTCTTCAAATCGATTCCGTGCTTGGTCAAATTCTTCAGTGCGAAACTCCGCCTCTGCCAGCCAGAACTCCAGCTTCACTTGTGCCGTCCCCTGTTGCAACTTGGAGAGGGCATTAACTGCCAAATTGCGAACTTCTGGCCAATTTTCGTTTTCGGCAAGCAACTTACTTTTGAGGACCACGGCCTGCGCAAGAATATTTTTCTCACGATCGTGTGGTGACTCGAGCTGTTCCAACATGGCGAGGGTGGCGTCGAGGTACTCGAGAGCCTTTTCGCTATCATTGTCATCGGCAGCAAGGCGGGCCAGCCAATAGGCTGCACCGGCCGCTTGGGCGCTCTGGGGGAACTTTTCTAGCAAAACCTGGAAATGTTTGTTCGCCAATCCCTTATTCCCCCCCGACAGTGCGAGGGTTCCCAGGGCTGCATGTGATTCTGCCAAGTGTGACGAGGTCGGATCGCTGCGCAGATATTGCTCGTGAAGTCGCATGGCTTGGCGGTTTCGCTTCAAACGCTGATGGAGCTTCGCGTTTCGCCAAATCCCCTCATGCACAAGCGAGTTGGCAGGTGTAAGTGCTATGAGTTCTTCGTAGCTGGCGATAGCTCGGTGAAAGTGGCCGTCGCGCTCGAGACCGACCGCCTCGTCGAGCAGGTCCTGTGCTTCAGCCAACCTATCAATCTGTGCAGGAGTGTTATGTGTTTGTGTGTTATCACCCTGGTCGTAAAACGATGTAATGTAGTCGCTGGCGGGGACTTCTTGACGCAGGGTCTGCACCCTTGAGTTGTATTGCTGAGTATCCTGTTTCAAGCGGGCCATCCGGGAAAGTTCCCACAGCGCGTCGTCTCGCCAGGTGCTATTCGGATGCTCGGCACAGAGCCTTTCCCAAACGCTTTCCGCCGCTGCGAGTCGCTCGCCACGCGAATAGCAGAGGCCTTGGTAGAACAACATGGCATCGTGACTGGGATGATCGGGTCGGAGAGCTAGTGCCTTGGCAAGTTGCTTCGTTCCGGCCGACCAATCCTGCTGACCGTAGGCCGCCATGCCCAATAGGTAATGGTAATCGGCAAGCCAGTGCGGCTGATTGGCCAGTGGCTTTACTTCGTCTCTGATGGCAGAGAATTGCTCCAATCGCCAGAGCGCCCAGGCGGCAGCGATCCTGGCGCGGAAACGCGTTTCAGTTTGCGGATAGTTTTCAATGACCTGTCGAAAACGTGCGAGCGACTGTTCGTACTCTCCTTGCTCAAACATAGCGCGTCCTGTTAACAGCGCCGCCTCCGCGGATATTGATGGATCTCCATCCTCGCTGATTGATGTAAGAACCTGGGGCACCTGATCGTACTCGCCACGGGCCAAAAAAACTTTGGCCAGAGCCAACCGCGTCGAGTCTGCGTTGGGCGAATGCGAATGATCTTTCGCAACCGTGCGAAACGCCGCCGCAGCTGTTTCTAGGTCACCGCGCCTGTTGGCGAGATCCCCTAGATACATCCAAGCAAAAGCGGCTGAGGCCGAATCTGGATTGGCACTCAGATATTGATGCAGTAGGTCGTCCGCCAGTTGATCGTCGCCGGCAAACAGAGCCGCTTCGCCGCAGCGAAAGAGGGCCCGGGCCGAAAGCTCCTGGTCGGCGAATTCACGAACCGATTGGTAGTTTTGCTGAGCAGAGGCGTATTGCCCCAACTGCATTTCGCACTCAGCCAGAAAGAATCGAATTTGCTCGGCAGAAGTGGGATCGTTCGAATTCGATAGAAGATTTTGAAATTGCGTGGCAGCCGTTTCCCAATCGCCCTGTCGGTAGGCGCTTGCTGCAGTGTCGAATGCGGCTTGCTCACCCCGAACACTTACCGTGCCCAGTGCAAGTGCCATTAGCGGCAAGCTCAGCAACATTCGACGCACCGCGGTGGACATGTCCAAATTCCGCCTCTAATTATCCGAGTCGTGAAACTAGCAAAAAAGGCACACCGAATTCCGCTCCTTGGAATTCGGCATGCCTTGTTCTTTGGTGCCTGTGGCTTTCCCGAGTGAACTACGGTCCTGCCGCATCGCAGGCTGCACAAGGAGTTCCGTCAACGTTCCCCACCATGTGGAGGTGGTTATGGTCGATATAGATCACCTCGCGTGCATCTTCGTCTCGCAACGTGTGTGGCACTGGCCAGCCAATGCGTCGCACGTCTTCGTAGTAGATTGTGCAGCAATAGTGAGCGTGGTGCTGCTGCACGGGACCGATCATTGGCATGACCCGTGGCGGATCGACATAGTCGGCAATCTTCTTTTTGACGATTCGCACGTTATTGCGATTGTGTTCGTGAAGGAATGGCACACCACCCTGGACCGGGTCGGCCTTTTCCAAAGCTCGCATGACTTCGTCGTCGCTCGGCGGATCGAGAGCTACGATCTCAGCCCCTGAGGTGATGGGACCCAAAATTGGCACCCGATCGTATCGCTCGTGATTCCAATACGCGTCCTCCTTGCGTTTTTGCAAGTAGGGGCTAATTGGAACGGGTATTGCGAAAGGCCCCAAGCTGGGACCCAATGTTTGCAAACCCCAGAAGCAACCCGTGGTCGAGAGCGATCCCATTGCAATCACAGCGAGCAGCATGAACTTCGTAAACTTATTTAGTCGAGACATCGAATCTACCTTCTGTCCTTGTAAGTGATTCGGTCGAAATCGTGGCCAAGCATTCTCAGCGTGTAACTTACCGAGACTCATCACCACCCAGACGCATTGCTGTGGTGGCGTCGTAATACTTATCGAGAGAAGCTGGGCAAAACTTGCGGCCTTTTCCGACTGTAACGAAAAAAAGAATCAGGCATGCTAGCAGTCGGTTCAATCGCGATGTCGAAAGAGCGAGCCAATTCACTAGGAATAGCGAGTCAGATAGCTGGCCCGCCGCGCGGTCCGTATGGCTCTGGAGGCAAGTGTGCCTCCGGCTAGAAATTGAAATCTCACTCTTCTCTGTGACAATGCAAGTCTGTGACAATGCAAGCAGCGCATGGAAAAACCTCGCCGACCACTTGGTCGACGAGGCTCTGTCTGCATCTGGCTTAGGAATCAAACTACTTGCAGTGCTTGCAGTCTTTGAAATCCAAGAACCACCAGCCGTCGTCCCACTCCAAGGTCACCTTGCGCCATCCGAGCGGCACCTGAGGATAAGGATAGAACGGGCCGATATAAGGCCAGGCTGAAGCGGAGTACTGTTGTGGGTACGTCAACGCCGCGTAGTTGGGCGAGGCCGCATAGCTTGGCCAGGCATAGCCGGGCATCTGTGGGTTGTCGTGGCTTACTGCTTGTCCCGTGGCTTGAGGAGCGTATCCTCCGCCACCAGGTCCCATGGGTCCTGGCCCCATAGTGCCGCCACCTGGTCCACAATTCCCACCAGGGCAAAAGTTGGCTTGCTGAGTGTAGCCAGCTGGACGCACGCCCTGTCCGGCGCGAGCGTAAGGTACTGGCATGTTGTTTTGTGTAGGTCGGCGTCGGCTCTGCGATGCAGAAACCTGGTTGATAGCACTGCCGCCCTCAACTTCCAGCTTGCTGACGACGTGTTCTACGCCAGCGCTATTGTTGACGAGCATTTCGGCAATCTGCTTTTGTTGCCGACTCGTTACCGTACCAGAAATCCAAGCGACTCCGTCCTTGTATTTCACGCCGACACGGTAGTCTTTTAGCCGGCCGCTCTCTTTTAGTTCGTTGGCGATCGTCTTGGCCACAGCTTCGTCGCTGGTGCCAGCAAAACTCGTTTGCGTTGCGGGGACTGATACAGCCACAGCCATAATCAGACCTAAGAATAAACTCCGCATTGTATTCCCCCTCCTAAGTGTTTCTCCTGCGCGTCCACCGAGCACTTTCAGGTGGCGCAAAGAATTGCAGACAGAAAAGTTGTTTGATCTGGTAAAGAGTTTCGGCAGAGGAGGATGCCGGAAGGGAGTTTTTTTCCGATTTTACTGATGAATCGGAGACCATCGCGCGAAGCTGGGGAATTCGCGTTTGGTTTGACAGCCAAATACCAGAGTTTCGCTAGCACTTAGTTGATTGGATCGTTCGCCGCTAGCATCGAATCGTCGGTTCCAACGTCGAGCGTAGCCATCACGATCATCACGGCCAACGTGCAAGCCGACAACGGCCAGGCAGTTAAGCAGAAATGCTGTCCCACCAGGGTTGCCAGCGCGATCATCGGCAGCGAGGCCAGAAATACTAGTGCCATGAAACCTTCTAATCGATGTCCCGCAGACATGCGGACCAGCCAAGCGGTTGCCAAACCTAAGAAGTGAACACTAATCCAAAGAGCATAGAAACCTGCGAAAGAAGTCATATGTAGAGTGCACCGGTAATCCCTTACCGTATCCATGGCGAGAAGAAACAAAGAGTGCGAATGCTAGCGAGCGTGCGTCCTGCACGCCGCGAGGCAAGTGAAACCTTTCGCTTGCCGTGATGCATTCTTTACGCGATTCGTGTGCCAATTGTTTTGTGGGTTGCGGAAAGACGCATTAACAAAGTGTTTCACAGAGTTTAACGATCAGGAAAGCCGCGCAGACTTTAGCGAAAGTAGTGAAGAACTCTCCGACCAATTGTAGTTTGTACAAGGCCGCGTCTCACAATGAGCCGGTCGCGCAGCTGGAGTTCGAGATTTAGCCGGAGGCACACTTGCCTCCGGCCTTGGACTGCGTGGCAGTCCGGCTATTAGTACGTAGATCCTTAGCTTTGCTAGCGAGTAAGCTGCTTCTTGGGTGTTTGAGCACGACTTTGAATCATCTTCTTCATCTCGCCCTCAATTTCCTCAGCACGGATATTGCTGCTCACTACCTTGCCGTCGGGTCCCACAAGGATCATCAGCGGCACCGTGACCACACCCATGTCTCGTGCGAGCCCGCTATCGAATCCACCTTGCTCCCACATTTGCTTCCAGGGAAGGCGTTTTTCTCGAAGATACTCGACGAGTTTGTCACGCGTGTAATCGAGATTAACCCCGATCACTTCCAGTCCACGACCATTGCCGTATTTCTTGAACAACTCGCCTAAAATGGCATGGTCGGAAGTGCAGACGTCGCACGATGTAGTCCAGTATTGAAGAACCACGGCTTTGCCACGCGATTTGGAAAGATCGATCGGACTGCCGTCCAAGGCTTTGCCTACCAGACGAATCTCTCGCCCTTCGCTGGTCAGCCGGGTGATTGCTCCGCGTGCCATATCGACATGGACGCTATTAGAAAAATCCTTGAGCAGACGTCGATACCATCTCACTGCTTCGTCGTTTTCGCCCGATATTTCGCTAGCCATGGCCAATTGCCGCAGAGCCTCTGCTCCATGTTCGCTCTCAGGATGCTCGTCGAGAAACGCCTCCAACGATTTCAACCAGTTGCCGTGGGCCTTGGCTGCATCGACATTCTCCTGGGCCAGTGTGACGCCGTAGTATTCCGCCAGCATTCTCTGAAACTGGAAATATCCAAGAAGGTTTTTCTCGCCGTCTGCGTCGAGCTTTTGTTCCCATTTCTTCAGGTAGGCGATCCCCTCGGGATACGAACCGTCCTGTGCCGCAGCACTCACCATGTCGGCCAGTTGCTTAAGCCACTGCTCGCGTTCGTTCTGATTGGGGGCCACATTGGCTAGCTCTGCCAGGAGCTTAGCTCGCGATGTGTTCAGCTCGTTTCTCTCATTCTTCCCGGCTGAAACAATCTTTTTGTCAATTTCCTCCAGCTTGGCTAGGATTTCTTGCATTTTTTCGGTCGGCTCAGAGCCTGTCGGCAAAGCACTTGCCACACCCGCACCTCCACCGGAGTTCCAGAAGAAGCCGCTGGCCACTTCTTGGGCAGTTCCCAGGACGGGGCAGTCTGTCAGCTTCCAGGCCCCTTGATGGTTAATCATCGTACCCAGTTGCAATTGCTGATGGTCGCCGCCGTTTAGGACCATCGCCCAAACACTTTCATACGCATGTAAATCTTTGGTAGAACCCCGCGTGCCAGCAGGAACTATTCCGGGCTTTAGGCCTCCGAAGTCAGTAAACTGGCTGTTGCCTTGGAAATGTTCGTCGGCAATCAGTTTTTCAAAAGCCTGCTTTGCCTGAGCGATCCGTTGCGCGAGTCGGTTCGATTCTGCATCGCTGAGCCCGAGTTCCGAAATTTCCTGATCAGAGAGCAGCAAAGCCTCGAATCGACGTGAATCGCTTGTGCGAATGGCGGCGACTAGCTCTTCTGCCGCCTCTTCGGCGGAGATCATCTTCCAGCGATCAATCGTGCCTTGTTTGTCTTCGTCGCTATTGATTCCCCAACGGGTACCGGCACCATGGAACCAGCGATGCTGATCGGCCTTGCCGTTATTATCACCATCGATATCTCGGTAAACTTCCAGGCCATCTAGAAAATAGCTCCATGTATCGACGACATTATCCCCATTCACGTCGGCAAACTGGCGGAGCGTATTGCCTTCGGGGCCGCGAACTATCCAGGCGGTCGTACCATTGATTTTCTCAGCCTTGATCGTGCATTGGTCGAAAGTACTCTCGGCAGGTGTATCGTATTCGATTCCGTCCTGAACCGGGGTAGGGGAGAGGGCGTCTTTGATACTGGGAGCTCCCTGGGCCGTTTGAGCGACAAACAAAGTGATGCCCAGGAGCGAGGCCGAGAGAAGTTGATTGATTGACATCCGAAAAAATCCCTTGAGTCGTGGTGTGCCGGACAAGAGTGGGCCTTACCGGGTGTTAGGTTTCGATACAGAAGATGCGTTCGAAAGCTTATTTATAGCCGGAAATGCGGAGTCACGGCCAGACCGATGCGGGGCTTGTGATAGCCCTGCCAAGACGTTTCAGCTCGGGCTGGGACGGAACCCTTAAAAATCGTGTGGCAACTGTGTGACGAGGGTTCCCAACCTCGGGGGTGATTCTTAAAATAAGCGATTCGGAGATTTGTCTGCCGATCGGTGGTAGGCCACTGGTCGGACTAGATAGCGGACTAGAAGGCGTCCCAGACAGTCGTAACCCCGCATGCGGGTGTGTAGCTCAGTTGGTTAGAGCGCAGCCCTGATAAGGCTGAGGTCCCAGGTTCGAATCCTGGCACACCCACTTTTCAGTTGAGAGACTTGAGGCCCTTTCGCCCTAGTCTCCAGACTCCAGATTCTCAGCTCTCTCCCCTCGATAGATCCGTGTACGCAACGGATTGCGGCCACTTGTGAGTGGGCCATCGGTCGCATCTTCTTCTAACGCCGCGGCCATCATCGCTAGCTTGGCATCGCAATCGTCCGCATAGTGAACGAGTAAGGCTTCGGGCGTCATTGGCGGTTTGGGCGAACCCCACTCCGGCAATCGCTGGTGAGCGACGATCATGTGCTCTAGTCGCAGCAGCGTTTCCTCTTCAAGCGGATGGTCTATGGCTGCTTCCCGCAACATATCGCGGCCTTGGAGAATATGACCGATCAAAGAACCCGCCGGCGTGTATTCTGCCCCGGACGGAGTGACTTCTAATTCTCGAATCTTGCCAATGTCGTGTAGCACGCCGCCCGCCACAACGAGGCTCTTGTTTAGTGGCGGCTGCATCTCGGGGTACATGTCCTGATACTTATTGGCCAGATATTCGCAAGTCCGCGAGACTGAAAGAACATGTTCCAAGAACCCGCCAACGTGAGCATGATGATTGAATTTCGCAGCAGGGAGTACCAATAGCGTTTCGCGATATGTTTGTAGAATCGAGAGCACGAACTCGGCCAGCGGCTCGTCGCTGATCGCATTCTTGATGAGTTCGACGAGTTCGTCGAACAACTCCTCCGGATCGAATCTCGATTGCGGCAGGCACATCGCAGGATCGAAGCCTGCGGCTCGGTCGTCATCAGAAACGAGGCGTATCTTGCGTATTTCCAACTGCGGGCCATAGTTGGTTTCGCGAAACATGGCCCGGAGCTTGTAAAACTCTCCCACAGTCCATTGTTCGCGGCAGACGGTACTCCAGGAGGTATCGCTCCAAATGGGGAAACTAACCTCGCGTTTCGCATCGCGAAATGTCACTCGGAAATACGGTTTGCCATCGCGGGTCGTAAGCTCTTCCTTTGCCGACAGCAAGGCAAAGAAGCTCGATTCCTGGCCATTCGTCAGTTCTGAGAGTGGCACATTCTGCTGATCGGTCGCAGAATCGCCGCCAGAGAAGAGAGATGTTTGGGACGTGGATGCCTGTGAAGTTGCCATGCAACAATTGTAAAGGATTTTCTCTTAGGCGTTTAGTACTGAAGCGTTTTATGCCGAGAGTCGAGAAAACAGGGATTGGCTCGACGCGCGACTACAGCTTTGAACCCCTGCCTGCGCAGTGTCGCCACGCACGTCCCTTTATTCGGATGCACCACTTGAAGCTCCCCAGGTATTTGGGTCAGTCAAGCGATTGTGGCTGCGCGGAACCGAGTTCAACGCAAGGCCCTGCAATCGCGAGCCAGTCTTCATTTCGAGTTCACTGAGCGCAGGAATTTTGCTCAGGAGCTTCGATTAGGGAATGGCAGTCTCTCACCCCTTGGGATCGAACGCACCGTTACCGCCCATGCCGGCGTATTCGTCATAATCGTCAACGTAAATTCTAACGTAAGCTTTAGGGGGAAACCCTAAGTCGTGGTGGGAATCAACCAAGTTTGGAGTGCCTGTCGATGAGCCTTATCAAAGATGTTATGACCCAGAGTCCACTTTCCGTTCCCGATACGGCGGCAATCGACGTTGCCATCGATTTGATGGTGGAGCGAGATATTAGCGGTGTGCCCGTGGTGGACGAAGAGGGTAAATTGGCGGGGCTGATCACTGAGCATGACGTGCTCTGTTTGTTTGAGTCGAATGCAGGTGATTCGGCACGTTTCCAAAGCTGCCGCGATCTGATGGTTAGCGACGTGCGAACGATCGATCAGAACGCGTCCCTCGAAGTGGCCGCGAAGATTTTTCACGCAGCCACCCTGCGTCGACTCCTGGTTGTCGATGGGGACGAACTAGTGGGAATTCTGTCGCGACGCGACGTGGTGAAAACTATTCGCGACTCCCGCATGGCTCATGTCTCAAATGGCTGAGCTGTTGGTTCAAACCATTCGAGCTTCCTTGGACAACTCAGTCAGCATGGCCGTGAGCTGGTTGTGGATGCCATCCATCACAGGATCGGATGTTGCTTTTCGATCACGCTGAGGCTCGACAGGAATGGCTTCTCCCACCTGTACCACGACATGGAGAGGCGGATGCTTGCTGACTTTGTCGGTGAAGTCTTCCTCGAACCGTTCCACTGTTTCTAGGATGTGCTCGATCACGTTGGGTTGGCTTTGACGGACGTACTTGTGTGGGTAGTGAGACATTTGCTGCACATAGTAGCATTTGGCCAAGTGCCTCCAGCGGCGCTGGCGATCTTGCTCCGACACATTGTTTTTCACCATGTCGGGCACAATAGCCGTTCGTAAGTTTTTCACCCGCGACACGATCCCTTCGCCGCTATTCTTGACTTCCCACTCCTCTTCCAAGTCGGAGAGTACGCCTTCGATCAGGTTGTCGACGCGCTCGTAGAAATCGCCACTATGTGCCCCACCTAGATACTCAATTTCTTTGAGTGAGAGCAGTGCCTGGCCTATTCGGTTAAGACGCTCGACGATCGACTTCTCCTGCTGCGGATACCAAGCAAAGTGAGATTCGATTTCTTCCATCACTGGAAGGATAGACGCTTCGAGATCACCGTGGAAGAAATAACGAATTGCCACAGGATGGACAACAATGCCTCCAGGGATACCCAGCTTTTTGCGACGCTTGGCCGCCGTGCGGGCAATGAATGCCGTGCCATCCATCAGTGGCATTAAGACATCGTTGTGGCGCGACACAGCGCCTTCAGCAAAAACCACCAGGGGCCGCTGGCCATCTACTAATATATCCACGCCCGTGTTAATTGCTTGGCGGTCGGTTCCTTCGCGATAGACGCTAAAGGCTCCCATTCGTCGTAGTGCAAAACGCGTCAGCCAATCGCTCTTGAACAGATGCCATGAGGCCATCGCATGCATGTTGCGGTTGATTTTCGTGGTGACACAACTGAGAGTGAGCGGATCGCAAAGCCGGCAATGATTCGGAGCGACCAGCACGCCGTGCCCCTCATCTAACGACTTCTGGAGATGCTCCACATTGCGGCTCTCCGTGGAGTGGACTCCGTAAGTGCGGAGGATGTGTGGGCCAACAAACTTTTGGATGAACCTGGGCCACAGATTGCTGTAGACGGGCGGCACAAATTCGTAGGGCTCTTCTATAACAACGTTTTGCATCTTAGTAGTTGCTCAAATCTCAGCGGTGGTGGCTCATCCCTAGGCACTCGGTATTCAACCTGGCCGTGATCCTCATATTTTCCCTACATGATAAGGTCGGACGGAAAAACGCCAAGATTAACCCGCTCGACCGTTTCTGCCCAGTGCAAGTTGGTTAGGACACAATCTGAGAGAAGCCCACGCCGATAATTGATGTAGACCACTGGCCCACTGGTAGCCCTTATGAAGTCCAACCGTAAAAAACTGACTCCCCGAAGGCAGACGGCCCAGCGGCAGGCTTCACGATGGCAGGAAGACTTTTCCGACTATCTCCGCAGCGAATGTCATCTTTCGGCAAATACCGTGGAGGCCTATGCCCGAGATCTCAAGCGATTCTATCATTGGTTGGGCGGCAAACGATTGCCTGGTTTGTCGGTGAGCGATCTGGCAGGCTATCCTGCCTGGCTCGGCGAGCAGTCGCTCGCGCCCAAGAGCATTACCAGGCATGTGGCTTCTCTAAAAGTTTTTTTCCGCTACCTCCAGCTTGAAGGGGTGTTGTCTGACAATCAAGCGGAACTCTTGGGTTCGCCAAAACTCTGGCAGCGCGTGCCGCAAGTGCTCTCGGAGCAGCAGGTGGAAAAGTTGCTCACTAGCCCCCGTCGTGCTGATCCGTTTTGGCTAAGAGACCGAGCGATTTTAGAACTATTGTACGCAACCGGTTGCAGAGTTTCGGAACTGTCGTCGCTCCGGGTTCGCGATCTTCATCTCAAAGAGCGTTACTGCATCTGCCATGGCAAGGGAGACAAGCAGCGAATCGTCCCTTTGGGTACCCGCGCAATCGCGGCAGTGAAGAAGTATCTCGAAGAGGAACGCCCCGACCTGGCAACGCGATCTGGGAAAAACTCACAACGGGTTCTGCTTTCAACGCGAGGCGCCCCACTACGTCGAGAACGAATTTGGGAACTGTTGAAAAAGTATGCTGCCCGCGCGGGGATTTCTAGCGAAGTTAGCCCTCATTCACTACGGCATAGTTTTGCAACACATTTGCTTGCCGGAGGGGCCGACTTGCGGCTAGTGCAGGAAATGCTCGGCCATGCCAGTATTGCAACGACGCAAATTTACACCCACGTCGACCACACGCGATTGCAAAGAGTTCACCAGGAGTTTCACCCCCGTGCGTAGGTGAACTCTTCAGCAGATTCAGATTATCTAAGGCTGCTTCACAGGAGCAAATCTCACCCGCTCAACGAGCTTATGCTGCTCGCCATTAGCATCGGTGTAGCCGGTGATCGCTGTGATTGCATTAATGACGTAGCGATATTTGAGTTCGTAATCCGCTTCGATCTCGACTTCTTGTTCGTTTTGCCCAGGACCGGCATCGTCGCCAACCAATGCCCGAATTTCTTGCTGCAATTCGTAGAAGGGCGTCGTAGATTCCATCGGTCGATCGCCCAGTTGCAAACTGGCTAGCTCGCGATTCTCGTTGGCACGCAGTCGCACGCGAATCAGAGGTGTTTCGCTCGGCTCGCTCGAAGAACTTGCAGAAGCGCTCGGCATGCGGATATTGAAGTCGCCTTCGGGCAGCACAATTTTGAATGTAAATATGAAGAAGACCAGCAGTTGAAACACGATGTCGATCATCGGCGTCATCTGCAGAACGACTTGTTCTCGGCGGTCGGAATTGCGAATCTTCATCTAGCTGTGTGAACTCTTGTTCTCAAAGTTATTATTGGACTAGGGAAAGTACGGCGTTCTCGAACGACACGATTACGAGATTGGCTGGATTAATCGGATAGAATAACTCATTAACGTTTTTACTTCGATGATTTATCCGCCTCCGATTGTTCTGTCTAAGCTCGTCTTGCCTCTTAACGCAAATTTCTCGAACTCCAGCTCTTGGCAGGTTTGAATGATCTCTTGCACGAGTCCGGTCTTGGCGCTCTCGTCGGCACGGATAATCACGGTAACATCGGCGATACTTTTTGACGTATGGCGAAGGATGATCTGTGTTTCCCGAAGCAGGGCTGAACGCAAGCGGTCCAATTCCAAATGCTCCTTGCCGGCATACACGAAACGACCATCGTCCGTCAGGTGGATAGTTAACGGTTGATCGTAGGGTGCCTCGGGCGGTTGGGCCAATTCGCTAGCCGGGAGCGTGATCCGCTGGTCTTGCTCGACGTCCGAAAAATTGATCACCAACATGAAGAAGGCAATCAATTGAAACGTCATATCAATCATGGGTGTGAGGTCACCTTCTTCAATGCCTTGGGGACCTCGGGGACGAATTCGCACGACTGTTGCTCCAGGAGCTTTTAAGAAAATCGAAAGCGACCAACAACTAAAGTGGAATTAGGTAGACTTCTTCTGGAACCGGCTCATCAACCCTTCGCTGACGATGCCCACTTCCAAGACAAGTCGAGCCACTCGATTGCGGAGCAGGTTGTAAGCAGCCAATGCGGGAATCGCCAGGGCCAGCCCCACCAGTGTTGTGAAGAGTGCCGTGGAAATACCCTGTGCCAAAGCTTGCGGGTCGGGTGCCCCGGTGGCAGTGTTGGCGATCAACTTAAAGGAATCGATCATGCCATAGACGGTTCCCAGCAAACCGATCATCGGGCTCAAAGTTCCAATTAAGGCCAGGTAACTGAGTCGATGTTCCAGCCGCATGTTTTCTTCTTCGCCAACCTCTTGCATCGCCTCGATGGCTTGGGCGTAACCATTGCTGGAAGCCTTTGCTAGGCCGGCTGTTAGAACCTGTCCGAGAAACGACTGATCGGAACGTGCCAGTTCGTAAGCTTCTTTATATTGTTGGGCTTCCAGGTGTTGCTCAAAACCAGCCACTAAGTCGGAGGGAATCACGTTCTCGCGTCGGGCAGTGAGCAGATTCATCACAAACAGGGCCACCAACGTGAATGAAAGAAGCAGAAAAATCAAACCGAAGAACAAACCAAGCGAATTAAATGCCCAGGAAAGGTAGCTGATTTCCACATTCTGCGCCTCGGCACTGACCGCGTCTGCTTCCACCGCAGCCGGTGCTGCATCGTCCTGAGCGGGTGCCGAAGGAACGAAGCAGCAGGAGAAAACTGCGAGGCAACTGCAAGCGATGGCGATTCTCCACCAACGGCCAGAATGAAAGAGGGATGCATGACGTTGGGAGGCGTGGGGCATTTCGAATTGATCTCCTCAGATCTCGGGCCACTTGGCTTGATTGGATGACTGATAATGTACCTGTCGGAAGGCAATTATCCAATTGGGGTTTCGCGGTTACATTCTGGCCCATCGGCTTGCGGGGTATTCCCTCATAAGTCGCTCACGGGCATCGCTCGCTCGCCCTTCGTGACCAAACTCTGTCCACAGGCGAGACAATTCGTATAAGGCCTTCGCATGATGCTCATCGGAAGAATGGAACAACAAATCGACATGCAGGTAGGCGTCGCGGGCTGCTTTTTGCTTGTCACTTTGTAGGTAACAATCGCCTAATGCGTTGTAGGCGGCGGCCAAGACTTCGATGTCCTTAGACTCGGCTTGCTTAATTATGGATTTCACAGTGGTCGTGGCAGACTCGACATCGCCGAGTGCCGACTGGCTTACTGCGCGGTACAGGGTGGCTTTGAAAAGTTCGCTTTCCGCTGCGGCATTGTCTTTGGCCGCCGCGAGTGCCTTGTCAAATTCGGCCAGCGCTTCCTGATGATCTCCTTGCTGTTGCAACACTCGTCCGATCAGTATCGACGATCGAGCCCGAAAGAACTTTGAAGGTGCTTTGGCTAGCTTACGAAACTGATTGAGAGCTTCGTCGGAATCTCCGGCTGCCAGATGAGCCTGTCCCAAAAGCTCGATCACCTCGGAAACGTGATAACTACTTCTGTTTTTTGAAAGGAAGTCTTTGGCTTGCTCGACAACGGACTTCATGCTTCCTGTGCCGGAAAGCGCCAGTTTGTCTTTAGCCCGTAGCGAGATAAAATCGATTTCCTGCAAAATCTCGTCCCGTCCAATGGTGCTACGGTCGATCTTGTCCAGCGTCTCGAGAGCATCTTTGGGTTTGCCGCGAAGAATCGCCTGGCTGGCGGCTTTGAGTTGCTGCGGCTGATTGGAATAGTAGACACTTACGATTTCTTCGACCGGAATCTTTTTCTCGACGCCATTCTTTTCGAGGGTGATTCCCAGCGCAGAGACCTTGCTGATCTTACCGGTATCAACCCCGGTGCGGCGCCGGACGCGGTCGATCGAACCTTGCGCTAAGCACACATCGCTTGCCAATGTGATCAATGCCAATTGCAACGCTACGAGCAGACAGAGACGCCTGCCGATCGTTCGGCGAGTCGTTTTGGTCGAACTCATTGATTTACCCTTCCGCTTCAATCTCTTTTTTTAGCTGTGTGAAGGCCCGTTGCCACTGTGCGCCGCCCAGGTCTGGGTAGAGCCTTTCCATCGATTTAATATTGTCGCTTGCAGACTGCAAGAATTTCTGTTTATCTTCGCCAGATGAAATTTGGGCTGCATAGAGTCGTGTTTTCGCTACATTGAGCCGTGCCTCGAAAAACAGATCATTGTATCTCGCTGCGAGTCTCGGATTGTCTGCTACTCTTTGCTTTGCCCGATTGATCGTCGAGGCCAACCGCAGCCAGCCCCAAACCAGATTCTTATTGTTGGTTTGAGGCATCGCCCCACGTACGGCATCGTTGAGTTTGTCGAGGCTCCGCTCATGCTTACCCCATTCCTGGAGCATCAAGGCTACGGAACGTTGCAGATCGGGCTTGTTGGGCTTTTGCTTGAGAATGCCTTCGTATTGCTTAAGGGCATCGTCAAACTTGCGTTGCGCGCGAAGGCAATCGCCAAGTTGTTTTCGCAGTGCCAAGATATCATCGGGACGAGGCGCATACTTCGGATCTTTCCGAGCATCATCCAGCATCGCCTGATACATCTCTTGAGCTTGCTTGAGATAGGGGGCCGCTGCTTCGTCGCTAAGGCCTTCGCCCAGTTGCAGGTTGGTTTGAGCAATCCAGGCGCGAATGCTCCAAGCCTTGGCATCGCCGCGGCTGGTGATCCGTTCTAGCAGAGCCTCAAAAACAGTGGCTAACTTCTCTGATTGATCCGCTTTACCTTGTGCCTTGAGCTCGGCGATTTGTCGTTGCAATTGCCCGCCCAGATTGAGATAGATATGCGTGAGCTGTTGCGAGGCTTTCGGCCCGTCGCCAATAGACTGTTCCAAACTATCCATTGTTTGCCGAATTTTGTCGTGTTGCGGTGGGACCAACGACGCGTAGGTTCGTAACGCGGCCTTGTAAGCTTCCAGTCTGAAGATCGGTAGGATGTCGACAGATTTCTGGTTCAACGCGGCCAACGGTCCATAGTTCGGATTCTCTAGCACTTCCTTTGCACGCTTTGCATTGTCCTGGTTCAACAACAATTGAAGGTAGTAGAGGGTTCCATTGAATTCACGCGAGGTAGGTGTTGAACTTGGATCGAGACCCTGGTAGCCAGAAGCAAGCAGTTCGGCAGCGCGCTGGAGAGTTTGTTTCGACTCTGCATTGGCCTTTCCACCATTGGCTTGGATAGCTTTGAGATACTGTGTCCAAAGTGTGCTGCCTAAGCTGAGTTCAGCCGAGGCGCGACTCGATTTGGGTAGTTGCTCGAGCATCTGCTCTGCGTCTCCGAGACGATCTTGCTCAAGTGCAATTTGGATCAACAAACTAGCCGCGGCACCGGCCTCGGCCGAACTGGGCCAGCGCCGGGCGACGTACTGAGCAAACTCGCTCAGTTGTGTTCCTTCGTACTCCGTGTCTTCACCCCGCTTGCTCGCTTCGCGATAGAGTTTTTCTTTAGCAACTAAAGCGACCTTTGCTGCGCTAGCCGCGTAATTGCTCTCAGGATATTGGCGGGCTAGATAGCTTCCCAGGATGGCGGCTTCGTAGGTTTGGCCTTCTTCCCAATAGAACAGACAAAGATAAAACTGGGCCGAAAGTAAGTCCTCGGGGGGCGAATCTTCATCGGCCAAGCGGATGGCCATTTCGAAAAACTGTTTCGCAGCGGCCTTGTTTTCCTCAGCCTGCCTGGCGAGTACTGGCTGGGCTTCGGGATTATTGTTGGCGGCCAACTTGGCTGCCATTTGCGAGGACTTCATGCGATCTAATGCATCTTTGCCGGCCTGGAATGCCTGGTCGAAATCTTCGGCGTCGATCGGATCGATGTCTTCGGATCGCCCGGAAGAAGCGAGCGATGCTTTGGCAACGGCTTGGAACTCCCCCGTATGTCGTGCAACTTCTCGCATCAACTGACGAGATTCAGATTCGAGTCGAGTCGATTCGCTGCCAGTCACTTGGAGCGACTGCTGTTGGAGGGCTTCCCCCAACCGGTAAGAGACTGCCAGCCATTCGGGTTCTTTGCGTTCGCTAGCGCGAGACTGCTGCAGCCAATCATCGCATTCTTCGATAGCCTCTTCCAGCTTGCCTGTGGCAACTAGGCACTCAGCTCGACGGCGATAGGCCCGAGCCACCAGTTTGCGAAACTCAGGATTGGAAATGGGCTGCCGAACTAGATCGTCGTAACACTTGAGTGCTTCTTTCCACTGGGCCAGCGACTGACGGGAACGACCTTCGAACAACCGACCAAAAAAGCCGACCAGCTTTTCTTCGTAATCCTTGTGAAGTTGAGCAAATGATTCAGCGGCAGACTCCAAGCTGTCTCGATATTCGGCAGAACCTTCCGGGTAGGTCTCTGCGGTTTCGAAGATTAAGTTAGCAGCCAGAAATCGGGCTTCTGCTTGTGTTGTGGCAAGCCGTTGACGTGTCTTGTTAATCTCTGGGTCTTTGTGGCTCAGTGCCCCCTTAGGCAATGAATCTAGCTTTCGTGAAGTGGCTGCTAAGAGTTCGCTGAGAATATCGGAGGACTTCTGGAGTCTTGCCCGCGCCTCAGTTAATAGGTCGCGTCGTTGGGCGCTCTCTGGAAGCAATTTTGCGGCGTTCAGTTTTCCGCGCGCCTGCTCGGCAAGCATCTTCGCGGCGCGGCTGGAAGCTTCGTAATAATACTTCGTCTCGCGATGCGCCGAGGCATACTCTTCGAGCAACTTGATCGAGCGATCGTAAAGGCGGGTTCGCTCCGAATCCCGCATCGATTCCTGTGCCATTGCCGCTAAGGTGAGGGCCTTCTCGTAGTCGACGCGATCGAGAAAAGCTGCGGAGGCGATCGGGTCCTCGTCGGCAGTTTCTAAATACTCCAGAGCTACCTCGTGCCAACCGCGTTGCCTCAACTCGTCGAGGAATTCCTGAGCAATATCGTCAGCCGCATGAGCTGGCGACAAGGTTAGGGCAATACCTAAAGAAGCAAACGCGAGCAGCACACCAAGAGATCGGGCGCTTTCAAAGAGAGCCGGTGCACATAAAAAACGCAAAGACGAAACCACAAAGTCGCCTTCCGGGGTAATCGAGCCGTGGAGAGACCAATAGCATGGCCCGGCAAAAAAGCCTATCTGTTCCGCTATGCCCATTCTACACAATCAATCTTAAGAGACCAGATAGCGGAGCCTTGTTATTTTAGGCGTCGTGCGGCGTTGTTCGTTGCTTCGTTTCACTGTCCAGGTGTCATCGGTTGGGCTACACTTAAAAATAGCGAAGGGGTATTGGTTAGGCAGACCATTACGAATTTTTTAGCCTCGAATTTCACTCTTGTTTTCTATCCATCCATTATGCGATTTGACGTCGGTACGACCACAAACAAATCTGGCATGGCGGGACGCAACCGGCTGCGACTCTGGATGTTGGTAGGCTCCTTGGGGATTGTGCTGGCCGCGATGAATCAGCTTCGGAAAGATGAAACTATCGAGCGATTAGACCAGCTGTTTGGGGTTTCTGATACCAGTCTGTCCGATGCCAGTCTCTCCAATGATCGTGCCGAGAAGATCTCAGGCAGAATTGATTCACCCTCCGACGGAGCCGTGCGTGACGACAGTTCGTTGGAGGCTACGAAGCCTGTGAGTGCGATTCGTACCACTCAAGCTACAACGGAAAACGATCAGGCAGCGACAGACGATATTGAAGACAATACCTACTTTCGCCCGGAGGAACGGGAAGCTTGGTTTGAAGTATTCCGAAAGTTAGAAAAAACGCCGCCCGATCAGCTCATTGCAGAGAGCTTGGGCGAGGTTGCTTATGCACAATTCGTCAACCAACCTGAGGAATATCGTCACCAGATCGTAACGGTTAGTGGAAACGTGGTCCGAGAAGAACTTCAGCGACCCGGCCCCAACGCATTGGACATCGAGGAATATCACCGTCTTTGGGTCAGTCCCAAGGGGGGCGGACAGTGGCCAATTGTGGTTTTTTGTCGAGAGCTTCCCGATGAGTTCCCTCGGGGAGATCATCTAAACGTCAATGTGAGCATTCCTGGCAGCTTCTTCAAAAACTGGTCTTACTCTTATGACGAAGGTTTAGGTTTGGCACCGGTGGTGCTGGCGAACTCCTTCGAGTGGAGTAAGCCACCTGCGAATACGGCCATCAAGCAGTTGCCAGTCGTCCAACTCTTATGGGCGGCAACTGCTGCAGGTGTTTTGTCGTTGGGCGTCGTGTGGCTTGCTGTGCGACGCACGATGCGGCCGGCAAGCGCTTACAGTGAGCTACCCAAGCATCTTGCCGAAGGGAATCTGCCTACGAAGGATCCTAGTGGTGATAGTCATGAATAAGGCATGCAGGATTGTGGGCGTATGGCTCTGTCTCTGCTTGTTGGTGCAGCCTGCGATTGCCGAACAAGCCGATGATTTTGAAAAAGTTCTTTCTTTGGCTGATCTTGATCCCAACCTTTGGCCAAACATAGCGGTGCAGGACCACAGCGGCAGCCCTGTTATGGACGAGTCTCAATGGCAATTGTGTCAACAACTACTCTTCCGCCTCCGCCAGTTTCCTGCCAATCAACTGGAGGAGTGGGCAGCCGTTCAAGAGGCGAAGCCAAGTAGGGGTAGCTTAGTCTCTGTGCGCGGAGAATTGGTGTCGTTTCGCAAGCTCGACAACTCTAGCCAGTTGTCGGATGCCTCTGCTCCAGAGCAGATGTATTTATGCAAGTACGAAGTCAATTCAAGTCATACTTTCGGCTACGTGTTGGCACCACAAGTTCCCAGCCGATGGGATGACAATACCGGTGCAGGGGAACCGGTTCAATTCGTAGGGCTGACGTTGGGCCACATGGCAGACAGTTCTGACGAACCGCTGCTGCTAACAAATCGACTCGAGTGGTACCCCAATAGAGACGTCCCCGCGGGATTGCTTCTGCTCGCTCAGCAGGGTATGGATGTTTCGCTTCTCGACGAAGTCCGCCATCGCCAACCCTTTGTCAAAGCGAGTGTAAGCCGCGAGGGTGACGCCTTCTATGCTTGCTTGGCAGCGCTGGCCAATGTGGGGCCCCATAAGATGGCGGAATTGGCCTCTCAACGCATTGGCGAAGTCGCCAGCCAGTGGAAAAACGAGGCCGCACGAAGCAGGGGAGAACTGGAAACTCTTCGTCAGCAACTCAAACAAGCTGGTCAAAGCGAGAACCGCCGGGAGCTAGAAGAAGCGGTAACAAGCACTAAGCGAAGACTGGCGATTGCGGCCGCGGTTGAAAGACAGGCCTCGCGGCAAGTATCTTCCGTGGCACCTCTCTTCTTGCAGCCAGAAAAGGTAACGGGTCAGCTCGTGCGAATCGAAGGATTGGCTCGGCGGGCGGTACGAACTGCGGCTGAAAACCTGGAGGCTAAAGAGTACTATGAATTGGAAGTGTTCACCTCCGATTCGCAGAATCGCCCTGTCGTGTGCTGCGTCTCAAGACTGCCGGTAGGTTTTCCCACAGGTGACGAAATCCGTGAGAATGTGCGAGTCGATGGCATTTTTTTCAAGAGTTGGCGTTATCGTACCCGTAAGAATCTTGAATCCGATGGGCAGACAGCACGACAGCAGCAACTGTATACTCCTGTCGTGATTGGGGCGGAGCCAGTCTGGCTGACAACCTCCTCGCAGTATTCTTCTGGTTGGGCGATTGTGGGTGGAGTGGGCGTCTTGTTGGCATTTGGTATTTTCTGGATGCAAGTCCTACGTTCGTCACGGCGCACCCATCGCGAAGAATATGCGCTGGACCCTACCAAACTTGAACAACACCAGGAAAGCGATTCCACACAACCGCTTCCTTAGCGAGTAATCAGAGCCAGTATGAGTCGGATGTCCCAACGCTTGGAGACGACGCGTCGCGAACGGGTGGTGAAGAATCCGCTCCCTTGGTACACGCCCAGGTTTTGGCATGGCATGCGACTGGGTGCCTGGATCTCGATGCTGGCTCGAAACCGGTTCGATGTCAGTTTCACTAGACTTCATACCTTGCTCAGCATCACCGGCGTGAGTTGCGTCAATAGCAGCCTGTCTGCGATGGACCGGTTGCTGTATTCTCGCCGCGTTGCTCAAGTGGAACTTTCCGAGGAGCCTCTCTTTATCCTCGGACACTGGCGATCGGGAACCACTTTCTTACACGAATTGCTGATTCGCGATCCGGCGCACACGTTCCCCAATACCTATCAGTGTTTTGCACCTCATCATTTCATTTTTACTGAAAGCTGGGTAAAGCCATGGACCGAAGGCCTGTTGCCCAGCCGACGACCCATGGACAACATGGCTGCGGGTTGGCAGCGGCCGCAGGAAGACGAATTCGCGCTGGGCAACCTGGGCATTCGTACTCCGTACTTGTCGATGGCTTTTCCCCAACGGGGCCCTAAACACGAAGAGTATCTCGACCTGGTGGAATTGTCTTCTGCCGAACAGCAGCAATGGCGGGATGCGCTCGACAACTTTTTTCGCAGAATCGCCTACCGAGACAACCGCCGTATTGTGGTGAAGTCGCCTCCTCATACGGCGCGGGTTAAAACCTTGCGGGAAATGTTTCCCCGCGCCAAGTTTTTACATATCGTTCGCAATCCTTACGAAGTTTTCGTGTCGACCATGAATCTTTGGAAGTCGCTGCATGAGGTGCAGCGCATGCAATCGCTCGGCTCTTTAGACTGGCTGGAAGAATATGTCTTGCGCTGTCACGAGCGGATGTATGCTGCTTTGGAGGAAGATCGCCAGTCGTTATCCGACAACCAGATTATCGATGTTCGCTACGAAGATTTGATCGATGAGCCCATCGGTCAGCTGAAGCAAGTGTACGATCAACTCGACCTAGGAGATTTTTCCAAGGTGGAGCCAGCGATAGCCAATTACTTAGCCGACGTGAAAAACTATCGCAAGAATCACTATCAGCTCGACGATGGATTACGTCAGAAGGTGCGCGAGCGTTGGGCTGGGTATTTTGAACGCTATGGCTATGAGACAGAGCCTGCTGTTTCGAACGGCTAAGCGGCGAGTCTGGTCTTCGGCGGTTTCTTGCCCTTCAACTGGTAGACGTAGGCCAAGACTTCCGCCACGGCGGCGTAGCTTTGGTCGGGTACGGGATGATTGATCTCGACCTCTTTGTAGAGCAGCTGCGCTAGTGGTTTGCGTTCCACTACGGGCACGTTGTTTTCGAGCGCTAAGCGTCGAATACGTTGAGCAATCAGCCCAGCACCCTTGGCAATGACAACCGGGGCCTTCATCTGCTCGGGATCGTATTGAATTGCTACTGCAAGTTCTGTGGGATTCGTGACCACCACGTCGGCCTTGGGAACCGTATCGCCCATTCGGTTCAGTGCTAGTTGTCTTTGGACGGCACGACGGCGGGCAATCACCTGCGGATCGCCTTGCAAGTTTTTCATTTCGTCTTGCACTTCCTGACGTGTCATTTTCAGGTCTTGCTCGTGTTTCCATTTCTGAAATGCAAAATCGAACAGCGCGAGGACAAACAGTGCCAATCCGACCCACAGAGCGGTGGTCAGTGCTGTATCGATTATCAGTACGGCCAATTCGTTGATAGAAAGCGCACTTGCCAGGAGCACTTGCTCGCGGCGCTGATAGAGAACGGCGGCGGCTACAACTGAGACCACCGTTACTTTGAACATGCCAAAACTCAGCCGCATAATTCCAGAGATAGAGAAAATGCGCTTCAATCCACTAAGTATGCTTAACCTCTTAACATCAGGCTGGAGTCGATCGGGCACAAAGAGTATGCCGACTTGAAAAACACTGCTTAGGATTCCGGAAACCGCTAAGAGTCCGAGAACAGGCAATAGCGCCGTTCCGAACATGACCACAATATTGTGGGCCTGTGTAAGAAGTTCGCCGCGTTGGGCTTCCAAGGGAGTGACGGTGCCCAGCTGATACCGCATGAGCTTGCCTGAAGCATCCACGACCGCGCCACCCCACATCCTTAGCAGCAATACGCCGGCCACTAGGACCACAGCGGATCCCAAGTCTTGGCTGAACGCAACCTGACCCTTCTCGCGGGCCTGTTGGCGGCGATGCGGTGTTGCATCTTGCGTTTTGTCGCCCGACTGTTCAGCCACTATTCTTCCTTAGACGCTGTGGGACTAACCTAGGGGTGCCGAATCGTGCAGTGCTTGCCTTAGCAAATCGATGGCTGAGGCACACTGTTGGGGAAAAGCCCACATGACCGTGCCGATGCTGAGTGTGAGACAACCCAAGGTGAGTAAAGCATTCACACTAAAGCCGACGGCCAGCACATTGATTTGCGGAAGGGTACGCCCGACGAGCCCTAGCACGAGGGTCGCGAGGAGTAGCGCCGTCATGGCCGGAGCGGCCGCACGAATACCGAGCAGAAAGCTCTGGCTTAGTATCGATGTTAGGGCATCGATATAGGTTGTACCCAAAGTTGCAGCTCCTGGCGGCAACCATTGGTACGTGTCTAACAGCGCTTCCATCATCATGCGATGACCGCCGAGAAGTACAAATATCGCCAACGTCAGGAAATAGAAGACTTGGGCAAAGACCGACACGTTGTCTTGAATGGTTGCATCAAAAACGTCAGACAAAGCCGTCCCGCTTAGCTGGCTGACAATCTGCCCGGTGAGTTGGATGCCCGAAAGCAGCATCGTAATACCAAAGCCAAGTAGCACACCGACCAGCACTTCGTTGACCATGTACTTGGCGTAAATCACCAGATTGGTCATGTCCGTGGGAGCATTGGCAGCCAAAGGCGGCGAAATGAGCAAGGTGATCGATAGGGCAATCAGAGCTCTTGCCCGCATCGGTGCGGCCTGGGTCCCAAAGATGGGAGCCGTCATGATCAAGCCCCCGACCCGGCCCAGTACCAAAGTGAACACGGCAAACTGATTAAGCAGCAGGGATTCCAAAAACGACATCGTTTGGTAGATGGCGAGCACCGGACGCGCTGCCAGTCTGCTCCCTTGCTTCTAAATGGTGTTGGGTATGTTTGTGATCAGGGTCTCGGAGTATTCCAGGAGTCTGGCCAGAATCCAGGGCAGGGCGAAGGCCAACGCCAGAACCATCGCGATTAGCTTCGGCACGAAGGCAACGGTTTGTTCCTGAATTTGCGTGAGCGCTTGCATGAGCCCAATCACCAAACCGGTCACTAGGCCTGCTAGCAGAATAGGTGCCGCCACAAGAGTAGCGATCATCAATGCCTGTCGACCTAATTCAACTGCATCTTCGGGTGACACGGGTTCAGCTCTCCTCAATGGCATGGGTGCCGATTCGTCAACTGACGAGTTGGAAACTCTCGAGCAACATCTGCACCACTAACCGCCACCCATCCACCAATACGAAGAGTAGCAGTTTGAAGGGGAGCGATATCAAGACGGGGGGCAACATCAACATGCCCATCGAAATTGTGACGCTGGCAACGACGATGTCGAGAATCACAAATGGCAAATAAACTTGGAAGCCGATCAAGAATGCGGTCTTCAACTCACTAAGCATGTAGGCGGGTAGTAATGCCTGCAACGGGACGATTCTTTCACCTTCCTCAGGATCGAAGTAGGCGTAATCGGGCAATTCGCCCGACTCCGAATCGTACTCGCCTGGCATGTACTGCAAAAAAAGATAGACGTCGTCATCGTTCTCCGCCCGGCGAATTTGCTGGGCCATGAACTTGCGCACTGGCAGTGTTCCGCGTTGCCAAGCCACTTCTAAGCTGATTTCTTTATCGGTGTAGGGTTTGATTGCCTCGTCGTAGACCTCCGTCCACACGGGCGTCATCAACAACACCGTCATAAACAAGGCAATGGACGTAATCACTTGGCTGGGCGGTAATTGTTGCGTTCCAAGCGCCTGCCGCAATAGTCCCAGTACTACCAGGATGCGAATAAAACTGGTGGTCATTAGCAGCACGGCAGGAGCCAGGCTAATCACCGTCAGCAGCAACATCACTTGCAGTGTGGAAGACAGCCCTTCAGGGCTGGTCCATTGCTCGGGGCCTCCGAGCGACTCTGGCAAGATAGATCCACCAATCCCCGTGGGCGACACTGCCGATTGGGCTAGTGCCGTACCGCTACCTAGTGTCATGAAGACACATAGTAATGTTGCTAAGGATAGTGGGATTGTTTTCACGCCGCCGTTGACTCTTATCGGATGTGTTTAAGTTCGTCCTGGACGAATCGGAGTTGCACCTGCTGCTGGTGTGTCGAGAAAACCGCGAGCTGGCTCGCCGGCAAGTTGCTCCAGCACCTGGTGGAATTCGGCCGTTGTGCTTTGCTGATGGTTCCGCATGCAGAGCGCCATGAGGTTCTGCACTTCCACGGGGTCGCTTACTTCGGCAAGGGTCGACACGCTATCGGGACTCACCGAGACCAACACTAGCTTGTTTCCCAGCTTCAATAGGTGGGCGAAGTGATTGCTCGCCAGGGGAACTCTCCCCAGGACGGCAACCGCATCTTTGGGCAGCGGAGTTGTGGGTTTGGGGCCACTCTTGCGGAACAACCAAGCACAAAGCAGGAACAATCCCACGACAATGGCCAGTCCCGCACCGGCAGTCGTCATCGATCCCACTTGAGGAAGCGAATCTTCCAGTAGATTGGCTTTGTTCTGGCTGCCTGGGATGTCTAGGGGGCGGACTCCAGAGAAAGGCGCTAGCCGTCGAGGGTCGGCAGGCTTTTCCGCTGCGGTCTGATTCTGTGGAGAAGAGTTAGGCTTATCTGCAGCCAAGTGAGCCGCAGGGATAACGGTTGGGTCAAATCGGGGAGCCGTCAACTCCGTGCTCCCACTCGCAGCGTTCGTCGAGGCCTTGGGCTCGGCGTGCCATTCGATTAACGGCTGTCCTGGTAATCGCTGAGTCGGGGGAGTCGATTGACCGATTGCGCAGGGAATCCAACAGCCAGCTAAGAAAATAGCCAGAACTGGGACGGCGAGTTTCGTAGAACTAGCAATGCGTTTTTGGAGCATGGCCGCAACAAACTGACGGAGGAGTGATCGTCGAACGCCCCAGGGACGTTTAGCGCGGAATTGCGCAATGCGGCTTATAGGAAATATCCAGTGCACGACGACAGGCCAATTCCACAGATGCCCAGACTGCTAGCAGAGTAACGGGCAACTTCTGAGTGCAACGAAGCGTCGTGTCAAAAAGATCCTGCGGGTAGGTGCTAGCACAAAGAGGTGGAAGCGCTATCGCAGCATGGCGAAATTGAATCGGAGTTCACACAGATAGCCGGAGGCACACCTGCCTCCGGAGCGCGGCGGACCGCCCACCACAGCGGATAGACAGTGGCGGTCCGGCTATTGGAAAGTGCATGCTCGCGGCGACGACTAATCACTAGCACTAAGCACAAGCAGATTCGCCGACGACAAGCTCTGCAACGCGAATGCAGAAGTTGTCGTTGAGTACGAGCACTTCACCCCGAGCAACGAGGCGACCGTTCACGTAAATATCAGCAGGATCGCCAGCCAATTTATCCAGCGGCACCACGGAGCCTTGCTTGAGCTTCAGCACGTCTTCTAGCTGCATGTGCGTTCGTCCTAGCTCGATTGTCATATCAAGCTGAACATCGCTCATCAATTCCAGAGTGGCCGACTCTTTGTTGGCGGCGGTCCCAGAGAATGGCTCGAATTCGAAGGATTTGATACCGGCTGGCAGCGTCGACGGATCTTGGTCGGCGTTGTCGATGGAATCGAGGGCCTGCTCCGCCTTGTTCAGTAGCAGCTCGATATCACTCTGCGTAACGGCACCCCCGTCCGAGGCTGGCTGAACATTCGGTGCACCGCCCGCTGCCTCAGCACCTAAGCTAGGCGCCTGGTCCGAAACTGCCGCAGGCGACTCTTCCGTCTGCGCGGCCTCGTCTTGACCTTCATTTAAGAGTGCTTCGATATCGTCTTGTTCGAGATTTTCGGATTCGCCCGCCATGGCATTTCCATTCAGCAAATAGGAGTAGTGTTAGTTTGCTCTTCGCCCGGTGTCTTCCTTGCGACGATGTGGATCTTTCGTGAGCTTTCTAGGTTAGCGTTCAATGAATGAATATTCGCTAAACACTGCCTCGTGCAGCAGCGGTTTGCCTAGGGCTCGATTGGTTTTCTCCAAAATCTTGCGTTTGATCAAGCCCAACCCCGAGTCGGTGAGATCAGTAAGTTCCGAACTTCGGATAGTTACCAAAACTTGCTCTCGGATGCGAACCTGATTTGCCTCGTACAGATGAAAGAACTCACTCTCTTCGTCTGCTAGCACAGTGCCGTAGAGTTCGAAATCGACGTTCAGGCTTGTACCTGTTTTCTGATTGTAGGTGGGCACATGGTAGGACCCGAGAGGTACCTCTCGCATATCTCGCATGGCAATCGTACCGGCATCTTCCTCTTCCGTTTCGGTACCCTCCATCAGCTCAGGGTCCTTCGCCGCCTCAGCCGCCGCTAACTTCTCGGCAATGATCTCAGTCTCTTCTTCAGAGGGGAAGAACATCGAGGCACATGCAATTTCGATGAGAACGATCACCGAAATGAACGCCACAGCTTTGACCAGTGTCATCAAACCTGGCTTTTTGGGCGGGGCTACGCTATCCGCTGCATCGGTATTGGGTTCTGGTGATTCTGCCATGTTATGTCCTTTGACTCTTTGCTCTCCGAGGATGCAACCTCGTGCGGTGCCAAGTGGATTGCTCCACCCGCAGGATCGATAATCTCCTCACAACTCTAGCTTAAGGATTCGGTGCGACCGGCTCGCTATGGTCCAGGTCTTGGACTCGCTCGTCCCACATCAGGATTTCTACCCGTGAATTCCGTAATAATCGGTCTGGATCGACCCCGTTGTAGAGTGGTTCGCCTGCCCCCGCTGGACCCAATCGAATGCGATCGGGATCAATATCTTGCTCGATCAAGAATTTCATGACATTTCGCGATCGGGCGTAGGCCAGGTCCCACTCGTCGCGGAAGCCGCTATCGGTCTCCACAGGCCGACGAGTCGTATGGCTGCGGATTTCAATTTTCTGTGGCTTGCCCGCGATCTGCTCGATAATACGTTGCAGGTCGCGTCGATTCTCCTCGGTGAGCTCTGTGGAGTGCTCCGGGAAGTGGACGACGCCGCCAGCCGTTGAATCTTCGCCAGGACGAACGATTTTTACGCGTTCGTGGTCGCCCACAGCAGCCTTCACTTCCTGACCGCCCGTCTTTAGATCCATCTTTTTGGATCGACCCATGCTGTAAACCGGATTGGGCGAGTACGCCCCGCGTGGGCGGCTATCGCCTGGTGCCATGGAAGCCATGGTCATGTCGTGGCCAAACTGTTCGCGGATCGATTCCACCATCGCCTGATACTTTTCGTCTTCCTTCAGCTCGCTCATTGAAACAAGCATGATGAAGAACGTCAGCAACAGCGACATCATATCGCCGAAGGTCACCACCCATTCGGGTATGCCTGGTTCTGGTTCTTCTTCTATTGCCATCGCTAAGCCTTTGGAGTACTCGCGGCACTCGGTCTGAATGGTCTACGCAGCTTGTTCGGTGGTGCGATACTTGGGCGGAACAAAGGTGTTGAGCTTCTGCTCGATGACCCGCGGATTTTCGCCCGATTGTATGGCCATGATCCCGCGGACAATGATCTCCATCGCCAGCAGTTCTTGTTTATTGGTGAATCCAAGTTTCTCTGCAAAGGGCAAGAAAACCACGTTCGAGGCAATCGCTCCATAGAGCGTCGTGAGCAATGCAACGGCCATTCCCTGGCCAATCTTGGAGGGATCGCTCATGTCGCCGAGCATGATAATCAGACCCATCAGGGTACCGATCATGCCAAACGCAGGAGCAAAACGGCCCATGCAATCGAGCAAGCCCTTTCCGTCCCGATGCCGAGTGGCCACGGCGTCGAGTTCAGTACGCAGAATGTCTTCCATTACTTCGGGCCGCGTCCCGTCAACGGCCATCTGAACACCCATGACAATAAACGGATTCTTGATTTCGTCGATGCGCCCCTCCAGAGCCAGCAACCCGTCGCGGCGAGCCGTTTCGGCGAGGCTAACAATCTCTTCCACTAGAGCCGGGATGGAGTCGAGTTTATACAGCAAGACTTTCATACCGACGCCAAAGACGCTCAGAAAGTTTTTCAGCGGAAACGAAATCAGCGTAGCGGCGATGGCTCCGCCGATTACCACCATCATCGAAGGGGCATCGAAGAAGGCACCAAACGATCCGCCACCAAGAACGATCGATACTAAGATCAGTCCCATGGCTGTCAGTACGCCAGCTAATGTTGCAATGTCCATGGATTCGCCACGACCCATTTGGGTCAATTACGAGTGCTTTGTCTTCGCCAATTCAAAATAAGTCGTCTAGGCACTAGAGAGCCGCGCGTCGCGCACCGCTACTTTTCTAGTGTTTGTAGGTTGCTGTGGGTCTCGTCAACCATAGCTTGCCCAGTCCTGAGGGTCGCATCTTTTCAGTCACTTTCGCGGTTCGTTTCTTACAACCGTCACAATCGACAGCACCGCCCGCCTAGGCCCTGAATCTCTGGGCACTTTCCGGTACTAAGCGTTTGCTGCGTTGATATTCGATGGTCAACTCCATCACCTCATCGGGAGATTCCTTCACCACAATTCTGTCCCCTAGCGTCAAGGTAATGAACGTATCTGGACGCTGTTCGACGTATTTAATGAGATCCGCATTCAGGACGAATGCCTCTCCATCGAGTCGCGTGAGCTTAATCATGATTTAGTTCCGAAGTTTAGTCATGGACCGCTCCACCAATTCCTTCTCTCCCGTTCTCGGGGGAGGGGTTAGGGGAGGGGACTTTGAGTTGCGATGATCATTCTCAACCTATCTCTGAAGAGCCAAGAGCTCATCGAGCAATTCTTGGGTAGCCGTAATGACCCGCGCGCCACCTCGATACTGGGTGGAGGCCAAGATCAACTCGATCAGGTTCTGACCGATGTCGGTATTGGAAAGCTCGACCGCACCGGCGGTGAGTGTGCCGATGCCCTCCTCACCGGGAGCACCGAAAATCGGCTCGCCAGAGTTCACACCAACATTGAATAAACTGTCGCCCACTTGTTGCAGACCAGAGTTATTAGCAAACCGTGCCATCACAAGCTGCCCCACGGCCCGCTGCGTACCATTGCTGAACTGACCCTGGATAAGGCCATCGTCGGTAATGATAAAATCGGTCAACACACCCGGTGGAAAACCGTCCTGGCTGGTAAAGTTCAGCGAACTGATGGGATTGCCCTGGGCATCGGTTTCGCCGAGTGCTTTTACCTGGTTGAAGTTGAGTTCGATTCCCAATGGGGATTCAGAAGCTGTCGTATTCCGCTGTACGCTAATTTGGTTCTGATCAGCATTGATCAGATCGCCATTACTATCGAACACAAGGCGTCCGTCTCCAACCACGGTGGTTTGATCTGGTGAAAGTGGCTCGTTGCTACCGCTGGTCGCGTACCAGCGATAAACGGTCGTATTAGAGTTTTTCTCCTCTAGTACGGTCGTAATCCTTACGTTTAGTGGCAAACCTAGAGAATCGTAAACGACCAGCTCAGTTGATGTGCCTGGCCCATCGGCAACTTGCGTTTCGGTAAAGGAAATATCAAGCGAATCGGAAGAAACTTCGCCGGCCGCTTGAAATCGGAATGCTGCGGGTGGGATTTCGATTGCATTTTCCTCACCCAGATTGCTAGTAATGCGAATTTGACCGTCGATCAATTCGACATTACCAGCGGTTGGAAATGGCGTTTCAGTCTGTGACTCTTCATCGATACCCAAGGCGTCTTCAATGAATGTAGTTAAATCTAGCACGGTCGTTGTTGCCGTGATATCGAGAGTCTTAGGATCTATATCAACTCCATCTTTCTCAGCACGGAAGGTAAGCGTTCCCTCGCTAAACAAATCGTTTATATATGTTTCGCCACTTCGGACAACCAAGTCGGACAGTAGCGTGTCATTTTGCGAAGGAGGACCATCTAGATTGATCTCTTCGTCTTGGAGAAGGATCGTGGAATCTGGCGTATTGTCGACATAGCTCGTTGCTGAGATGTCGATGGGATCGATGTCTGTATCCACTCGATAGAATCGTGATGTGTCGTCCGAGGTATTTCGGTAGATACGAATTTGATCGAAACCCACGTCGTTAGGCGGAGCAAGATCGGAGAAATCGAGACGAATCTTGCTCCCAGGCTCGTCCAATGTCACCGGCCCAACTCTGACAGAGGGTCGGGTTTCGATAAACTCGGTCGAATTGTAGTAGGTGATGTAGTAGCTATAGCTACCTCCGTCGATAATGCTCTCATCGAGTTCTTGATTCGTAACGAGTGTGGCATCGTCGACGTTGTCCGTAAAGCTAGTGCTGGTTGTGTTTCCAACTAGAAAGTAGTCGCTGCTAGCCGGGTCTTGCCTGTAAATGGCAATGCCGGTCCAAGCGGTCCCCGACTGCTGAGGCAAATCTTCAAGCAAGATTTCTCCCGCACCGTCAGTGTTGTCAATCGACCGCTCGATTGAGACGTTTCCTTCCTGCGGTTCGGTCAGATTGTCATCTAGGTAGACGAACCGATAGTTAACTACTGCTGCTCCCGGTCCGGGGAGTGTGGCAGACGATGTATCTGCCGTCACAAGACCTGCCTGTGGTGTTGCCGCTTCCAGAAGCTCATTGTCGCCTAGAATGGCCGGATCAGCAGCGACAGGTTGTTCAACCGATCCATCACCAAGCACAACTGACTGAGATATCGAGGGCGTCGCCCCTAAATCAACGGATGGATTGAGCACACCACTAAAGTTGGCCAGACTTGTTTGTTGGGCGACCCGCTCTTCGCCGACTGGAATCGTGAGCGGCACCAACGTATCGGTCTGAATCTCATAGTCATCATTCACCCCATAACCCAGCAACCGCTGGCCGGTGGGAGTGGTGATTTCGTTCTCGGCGTTGAGTTTCAACTGTCCGTTGCGTGTGTAGAGTCGGCTGGTACCCGACTGCACGATCAAGAATCCGTCGCCTTGAATGGCCACATCCAGCGGGTTCGAGCTAATTTCGATCGTACCCTGCGTGAAATTGGGAGAGATCTCTGCGACCTTCACACCCAAACCAATTTGACGAGGGTTGGTGCCGCCGGAGTTGGTGCTGGGAGCCGCACCGATGCTGATCGTTTGCAAAAACTGCGTGGCAAACACCGCGTCCGATTCCTTGAAGCCAACCGTCTGAGAGTTGGCAACGTTATTGCCAATCACATCGATCGTGGTTTCGGCGGCTTGCAGACCGGTTAAGGCGGTCGTTAATGCTGATTGAAGACCCATGACATGCTCCCTGTTTCGAACTATAAGTAATGTTTGTTGATATTGTGAACTGTTTTAATTCTGAATGACGCCACTCAGCGCTATTCAGCCGGCGGACGAATCTCGCCTACGTTGCTGAGCAATACTCTTTCCAAACCGGCGAACTGGACCGGGGTCACCTGTCGCGTATGTGCCAGGCCAATTCGATCTTTGTCGGCCACCGTATCCACAAATGTTGTCGATCGGCCTGCGACGTTACCCACTTTTTTACGATCGCCGGTACCAGTCTTATCTGTGCGGTAGATCGTTTTCTGGGTCGAGGTTTCGGGCAGGTTGTTGAGTTGAATCGCACCGCCAAAGTCGGAGGCACCCGAAGTCGAAGCGCCGATTTCCACTCCAAACAGTCCGCCTTCGTCGCCTTCCCAAACCACTTCGTAAGCGTATTCGCCTTCCTCGATTCCACCTTCCTGTTCGGGAACCGTGGCCGAAGGGTCAATTGCCAAGTCGAGTTGCGGTTGGCCGTCGACGATAGTCACTACCCGCACGTTGCCGGATACGCGTTGACCAACATCGTTCAATGCGACCACGTCTGCACCAATCAAGTTCGTGGCGCTGGAAATGTTCTGTCCTAGCAACACGGCATTGAGCGTTTGAGTAAGATTCTCGGTTGCTCCCACCTCACGAATCTGGCTGATCTGGGCTATGAGTTCGTCGTTTTCCAACGGATTTAGGGGGTCCTGGTTCTGCAATTCCGCAATCATGAGATTGAGAAAATCATCCAGATCCACGTCATTTAGTGCGCTGCCGGCACCAGAGGGCTGGTTGTTCGCAGCGAGGACATTGCTTATCTGTGTCATCTGGCTAGTTCCTGCTCAGGATGTAATCTGAGGAATGGTTGTCTTAAATACTGACGTCTAAACTGTCGCTGGTTTGAATCTGTGTTTGCTCGGGGCCCGACTCTTCAGCGGCGTTCTGTGAGCTCGAGGCTACTGCGTTCGTGCCAGTGCCATCTTGCTGCGCGGGACGATCGTGCTGCCGATCCTCGTTGTCGAAGCGACTTTGCTGGTCGGCCTGTTCGCCATCGCGGCCAACATCCACATCGAACTTCTCAACACGGATGTCCTGCTCCGCTAGTCTTTCACGCAACGCCGGCAAATTGTCGAGCAAGATATTTCGCGCCGCGGCTGTTTCGGTTTCCACCTTGGCCGAAACGACTCCCTGCTCGACAGAGATGGCTAATTTTAATGTGCCGAGTTCCGGAGGGCTGAGTTTCAATTGGATTTCACCAGCATTCGACTTCGCCGATTGAAATGCCCGACTCACTCGTTGCACAAACCGATAGCGATCTGTAGTTGGAACCGGCTCCGGTTCGGCGGTGACATTAGCTGGGCCTTCGGCTTGTGCATTGCCAAGTATTTCCGGTGCCTTAGCGACTGGGGCCTCAACTTGGCTGGCGGAGCTATCCGGGGGAGGTGCCGTCTCAGCAGTGGCGACCTCGACCCGCGGAATTTGTTCGATAGAATGCTGCACTTGCGCAGAGGAATCGGCGACTTCTGATTGATGGGTTGTCGCCCCGTGCGTAGGCTCGGAGCCTTTCGACGGCTGATCTGAATTTGGCAATTCTGCGTTTGGCTGAAGAGCGTCGCCTTCACTTTGCTCAACTAGAGCCGAAGCCTCAGATAATTCCTCAACTGCCGCTTGAGGTTGCGGCTTGTTGCCTTGTTCTTGATTGTTGGTATCACCTGCAAGTGGATTACCTTCGATCGGAGAGATTGCCTGAACGTCTGCCGTGGCCACTGCCTCCGATGCTAATCCGGAAGCGTGAAGGGCCGCAGTCGCCTCTGTCAATTCGCCCAGTCCCGTTTGCAGGACTGCTTCGGCCTGCTGCTCCGGAGCTAGTCCGCCCTCCACGGCCGGTGAGAGGAGAGGGGGAGCGATTTGTGCGTTGGGAGTATACTCAGCGGCTATGACATGCAGTACCTCTGCTTCGAAGCTGCCGGTCGCGGCGGCCTGAAAAATGACGGTCTCTTCATTGGAGGACAAATCTTGCAAGATGGCGGCTGCCTCGGAGAGTTCGACCGAATCCTCCGCGAGCGATTCGTCTTCCGCCGAAAGTTCACTGTTGGCCACAGCTTCGTTGGGCTGTAGTTCTTCTCGATCGGACTGAGAGGTTTCCTCTTCCCGGTGTTTGTCTTTGGCTAGCTCGTTGGCTGAGGAACTGCGGGATACATTTCGGGAGTGCTCCGTTGATGCCTTTGCCGAATCACTAGCTTCCGCCAGCAGATTTTCAAAGTCGTTGCCTGGGCCGTTCTCGGTCAGGTTCGACTTGGAAGCCTGCTGGGGAGCAGCAATCTGTAGCAATGGTGATATGGAAGTGCTCATCCGTGAGCCCCTAGTTATGCTTAGAGATCTTGTTGGTTTAGTTTCTTAAGGTCTTGGAGTTTCTCTTCGATGAAGGTTTTCTCAGGATGCCCACTTAGCATTTGCTCGTAGATCTTTTTCAACATCTGCACATCTTCGGGGGTATCAAAAGTTTGGATGATCGCGCGTCGGCTCCGTTGCGAGATTCCGTTGAGGATGAGAATCACGTCGTCGATACGACCCTCGCTCAGCCAGCCCACGAGCAGTGGTTTCGCTTGTTTTTTCGCAACTAAACTTTCGACCTGCTGACGTACCGCCTGCAATCCTGTTTGACGCGCCTTCTCTTCTCGTTCTTTCAGATATTGTTCGACCTCGCCCTTGAGGGCTTGGTAGTGAGCCATGTTGACACTGACCGTGGTTTTTAGATCGCGGAAAACGAGAATGTTCTTCTCCAAGTCATCTTGCTTTGCCTGCAAATTGAGTCTGGCGATCTGGCCATACTCAAGTTCCTGCTGGTAGGAGGTTTCTTCCGCTGGGATGTCGGCCTCTGTCTTGTGGTGCTTCTCGGCGATTTCTTCCAAATCGACTCCGTGCAGCATCGAAACGATGCGGAACATCTTCTCGTCATCCAGCATTCCAGAATTGCGCAAGTACCCAAAGCCGGCAAACAGTGTGATCACCGTTGCAGTGCACAAGAATCCAATGAGTGGAAACAGTATGCGTATCATGTCAGCTCTTACTGCTTATTCTTAAACCGTTGGGATGCGATTTCGTCGAGCACCTTGTTCTCGGTTCTAGTTTGTTGTTGTTTGTGTTGGCTTAGTTGGCGCTCTTCGAGCTTGTCGAGCACGCGGACTTCACGATCCGCCTCGACGACAACTAACCTTCGCTTCTCTATTTCAACTTCTAATTGTTCGCCCTGTTGCTGAATTGTTTGTTGCTCGGATCGTAAAACTGCTTGGTAGCGTTGACTTTCCATTAAACTGTTTACATCGGACTGCTTTCGAGTTGCTGCCTCGCGCTGAAACACTTGCGTTGCGGCAATCTCTTCTGCGATGGCTTGCCGTCGTTGTTCGAGCAATTGGGCGGCCTGGAAAGCATCCGCCAGTTTGGCTCGAACTTCGTCTCGGTGGGCCATTCTGATTTTTCTAAGCGTCTCCAATCGAAATTGAAACTTTGCCATGGCTTGCAGGTGATTCGTTTTTTTCTATTGCTGGATGTTTGCTGAGGGTTGCGTATCTGCTGTCGCGGCCGCTGCTGGGGCTGCTGGTGATGTGGTTGTCAACAAGGGCGCACATCTCTGAGCGATGGCATTTATCTTTGCGGCTGTGTCTTCTGGCGTGGAGGCCTCGGAAGTGGACTGCGTCAAAACGGCATTGATCTCGCTCTGGATTGCTACCGCCACGTCGATTTCTCGATTGGTGCCTTTTCGGTAGGCACCAATGGCGAGCAAATCTTCGTTCTCGGCCAGTACCGACAACAGTCGGCGTATGAGCTTTGCACTTTCGAGGTGCTGGGGATCAGCCACTTCGTTCATGAGCCGGCTGATACTTGCCAGCACGTCGATTGCTGGAAAATGTCCCTTCGTTGCCAAGCGGCGAGATAACCAGACATGACCATCTAGCAGCCCGCGTATGGTATCGGCGACAGGCTCATTTTCATCATCGCCCTCGACGAGTACGGAATAGAAGGCGGTAATGCTCCCCGTGGGAGTTCGTCCTGCTCTTTCAACCAGCTTTGGCAATGACGAAAACATCGACGGCGGATATCCGCGCGTCGTGGGTGGCTCGCCAGCCGATAATCCGATTTCCCGCTGCGCCATAGCAAAACGCGTCACCGAGTCCATAAGCAAGAGCACGTTTTTGCCACGGTCAGAAAAATACTCGGCAATGGCTGTCGCCGTGTAAGCTGCTTGCACCTTCAAGAGTGCCGGCTCATTGCTTGTCGCGACTACGACTACGGACTTTTGAAGCCCCTCGGGGCCAAGTTCACGTTGGATAAAGTCGTTCACTTCCCGACCCCGTTCGCCGATTAGGGCAATCACGGTGATGTCAGCGCTAGTATTGCGCCCCATCATTCCCAACAGCACACTCTTGCCGACGCCGGAGCCAGCGAAAATTCCGATTCTCTGGCCCTGGCCACACGTGAGCATGCCGTCGATGGCTTTTACTCCGGTACCCAAAGGCTCTACGATGCGCGGTCTGAGTGTCGGCGAAATTGGTTTCTGCTCGAGGGGTACTCGTTCGCTGAGCATGGGCTGTGGTCGCCCATCGATGCTTCGCCCACGAGCGTCCACGACACGGCCTATCAGGCCTTCGCCTACTCGGAGCGTTCGCGATGTGCGTACTAATTTCACGGGCGAGCCGCGCCGGATGCCTTCCAGATTGCTGAGCGGCATGACCAATGTGTGTTCGTCCTTGAATCCAATGACTTCTGCTTCGATACCCTCGCCCGACTGACGCTCGATACTTACCAACGCACCGACCGGCGCTGCAAAACCGGCAACCGATGCAGTCAATCCAGTGGTTTGCACCACGCTTCCGGTGAGTCCGGCTAGCATGGCACTCTGCACGTGTTTTGGTAGTTGAGATTCAGGCATTGTTTCAGGGTTACTAGATTCTTGCAGCGACTACTGCATCTCTTGGATAATTCGTTCAAGTTGGGTTTCGATTTGTTGATCGATCGAACCAAATTCTGTTTCCACCTTGCATCCCCCCGGCGAGAGATTGGGATCGGCGATGATCTTGGTTTCAGCAGCCGGTGCAAACTGGTTGGCTAGCTCCGCGACCTGGTTGCCCAGCGTCGTATGATCGGTGGGGTGAAGTCTCACTAAGATCTCAGCGGCCTTGCCACAAAGCTTGAGCGATTCGGAGATCCATTGCAGCGGCAACTCGGGCTCGTTCTGTAGTTCGCGACGAACAATCTTTTGGGCGATTGCACACGCAAGTTGCAATGTGCGCGTTTCCCAGGTCTGCAGCCATTCTTGCCGCGAGTCTTCTATCTGCTTCACGGCTGCCTGCAAAGCCGGAGTCAGTGTTTGCATTTGTTTGGCCACCTTCTTCTCAAGAATCCGATCGATGGCGGCTTCTGCAGCAGTGCGTCCAGCCTGTTCAGACTGGGCGCGAATGGTGTCTGCTTCCTGTTGTGCCTTCTGAACGATCTCGGCAGCCTGAGCCTGCACCTGCTCGATGTACTGATCGACCTGACCTTCCACATCGACCATATCTAGGGCCATCACGCTCAAGCGTTTGCCGCTTGGGTAGAACTCAGAATCTTTTTTGATGATCGTGGCCATGAGTATTCTGGAGATTGAAAAAGAGCGAGGTTGTTTCGACGGTGGGATTCGCTGCTATCTCTAAACTGTGCCTTTCATGCCTTGGGCAAAGTGTGCCAGTTGCTGCTGCGCGGCAAGCATGTCACTGAGCCGAGTGGGGCCTATGTTTCTGAATTGACTGCGATACTTCTTGGCTTGGGATTTAGGCAACCGCTTGAGGACGCGCTTCAACAAAGACTCGCTCGCTCCAGCCAGAGCGATTGTGACGACGTTGCGATCCGCCTCGGAAAGAACGGCCATCAATGTGGCGTCGTCTAACTCTTCGAGTTCGCTCAGAGGATTGGTTTCGCCAAACGCGTCCGTATCAATTGCTACTTGCGGAACCGCGGGCTTCAATATTTTTCTACGTGGTGGGGGGGAAGGCGAACCCGAGCTTGGCTGGGCAAAGGACGGCTCTGAGCTAGAGACTGTTGGCGGTGCGGGTTCTGTCCCCGTGCCGAATATTTGAGCCATGCGAGGGTTATCACGAGATATTCGACCAACGATTACGTGGCGATCACTGGCCGAAGTATTCTGGAGCAGTTTTTGGACAAGCTCCGAGCCATGGGCCAAACGCTCCTCCTTGCGGCGATGCTCGTTAACCCAAGCAACTAATTGCGATTCGACCACAGCTACACTCGATTGATCCGCAGGATCTAGTTCCGCCAATCGACAGAGAACTTCGTCTTGCAAATTGGCGGAGAGTCGAGGAAGAATTGAAGCTGCCGTTTGATGTTGCAACCGCGATATCACCAGAGCTACCGTCTGCGGATGTTCACGAGAGAGGGTCTCGGCAATGGTTGCTGCTTCTTGATCGCTGATTTGCGCTAGAGGGTCATGCTCTGTGACCTCAGGTAACGTGTCGGTCTGCTGCTCGATATGTGCCAGTAACGATGCATCTAGCTCAACCCCTGAGTCGACTGGCTGGGAAGCTGCCTGTTGGTTGCGGCGGAAATCGGCCATCACTTCTTGTTGTTCTACTGCGTCGCAGTCTTCCAGTTGCAACATGGCTGTACGAACTGCCTGCGCATCGGCCTCCGGCATTTCTCGCAGCATGTGCTCCGCGAGTCCTTCTTCCAAGCTAAGCAGGAAGACGGCCGCCTTGCGGATGCTCGGTGATAGTCGTGCTGTGTTAGGGAATGTCATATACAGTGTTGTCCTATTTCTTGTTTCTATCCGGCGTTGTTAATCCAACCACGCAAAATAGCGGCCGCTGCATCTGGATCTTCGCGAACAATGTCGGTCAATTCATCTTTCAGGTCCGACCCCTTCTTGAGCTTCAGCTTGGGACGCTCGGCTTCCTCGGAAGGATTCTGGTCCGCAATTCCACCGGTGGGAGCATCTTGATCGCCCAGGTTGATGGACAACGTCGGTCCTGCCACCGAAGTCACAGGCTCGGCGGGAGGTATTCCCTTGACCAAGGAACGAAGCATCAGAAGTCCGGCAATCGCGATTGCTGCCATCGTCATTGTGCTAAAGTTGTCGCTGGCCCAGGCCATGGCGACGTTTGCAGTGGAAGGGCTCGGAATCGGATCGGTGGGCAAGGTCTCGAAGAAGGTCACACTGACATACTGGATGCGGTCTTCTGCTAAATGCTTAGGCAATAGCTGAGCGACAACCGCACTGATATCGTCTGTGATGTTTGTCTGAATGCCTTGGAGCTGCGTGTCGATGTCGATCGGCAGATCACCCGATACGTCTTCTCCCAGTCGCCGCTGCCTCTCCCGCCAAACGTCAACCAAGTAGTCCCTGGGAACTGCGATACTTGCACGAACGTTTTCCGGTACCAATCCGCTACTACGCAAAAAGCTTTCTTTCGTCCCGCTCCGGTTTTGTGTTTCTCTAGTTTCATCTGTCGTCTTGTCGACGAGTTGGCTACTGGTTTCCTGCTCATTGCTGCGAGAAGGCCCTTGGGCAGTCAAACCGACGCGACCCCCGGGGGCGATCTTCGACTGCTGCGAATCGGTCACGCGCGTTTGTTCATGGATAGTGACTGGTTCACCAGCGGGCTCACTAGTGCGGGTTTCCTCTTGGATGGCTTTGTCGAGTTCAGCACTCACTTCAACCCGAATGCCGGGAATGTAGGTAAGCAAGTTCTCGATGCTACCCTTCATGTACTTTTCGTAGGCCAACCGATGCTGGTAGTAAGGATCATCAAATAAATCCCCAAAGCCCTCGCCACTCTCAAGGATGCTGCCATCACCTAGATTAGCAATGGTCACCTTGTCTTGACTAAGGCCTACGATCGCGCCGGCCACGGCTTTTTTGATCATCTTCGCGGTGCGGGGATCGAGCGGTTCGCCAGGTGATGGCTCTACGCTGACGGTCGCCGTCACTTGTCCGGTACGCGACAGGCCGCGCGGCTCGCGGAAATCGTAGATCACTTGCGCCTGCTCAATGCCGTGCATCGATCGGACAATCATCGAAAGCTGCTGCTCCCGTGCCGCCTTCATGCGTTGGCGTCGTGTTTCGGGATCGACAAAGGCTCCCAGATTCAGAGCGTCTTCGAGCAAGCTATGAAAGTTGGTAGGCAAAGCCCCTGCATCCGCCACCGCTGCTAGATATTCAGCCTTCTGACCTTTGGGTACCTGGATGCGATTTCCAATTCTCTGGTAATCACCTAGTCCCGCTTGGGCGATGGCCGCCTCGGCCCGATCGGCATCGGTCGCGGGCAGATAGGTTCCGTTAAACAAAAACTCATCTGGACCAGCAGAATGATGCTGGAATAGGTAGCCCATGCTGATGACGATCACACCCATCAAAAGCAGAGCTGTTACTCTGCCGGCAGGCGTCATCGACTGAAATAGCTCGCGAGTTTGTGCGAGCGACTGATTTAAGAAATCCATCCGTGGACCACTCTTGGTTATTTGCTAATCTCGGCATCGCCGAGCTTCTGATCTAAATTCGAATATCACGTACTTCTTGATAAACCTGCATCATCTTATTTCGCATTTGCAACATCAGCCGGAAGGCCATGTCAGCTTTTTGGACTGCCGTCAAAACCTCGGCCGGGTCGGCTTCCCCGGTACCGGTCATCAATGCTTCTACGGCCGAGTCGGCGTCGTGTTGCATCGTATTGACTTCCTGAATCGAATCGAGCAGAAAGTTCTTGAACGACGCTTCGTCACCCTGCTGGACATTCGAGGGCGACAGCTCTGTGGAAAGTGGTTGTAGGTTCGGGTAAGTATTTTGAATTGTGTTCATGACGCGTTTCCTGGGGACCAACTCGGATTAGACTGCTGGTCAGTCGATACACGAGTGGTTGGTAATTATTTGTCTTACCTGCGTTGGCCCCCCAACGCCGCGAACAACGTCAACTATATTTGCTCCAAAATTATTAAGCGAGAATTTGTAGTGTTTGTTGGCCGAGATCTTTGGTGATCTCGATGACACCAATGTTTGCTTCGTAGGCCCTGGTAGCTCCCAAGGCATCGACGAACTCGGTCGTCATATCGATGTTGGGGTAGGCCACGTAGCCGTTTTCGTCGGCATCTGGATGACCGGGCTCGTATTTCATGCTGGGTTGTTCTTGCGAATATTCCACGCTGGCAACCTTCACACCGTTGCCGCCTCCGTTAGTTTCCAAACTGGTATCGGTTTCGAATGTTACATAGCGAGGTGTGTACGCTTCGGGCTCACCTCGTTCATTGCGAGTTGTCGACATATTGGCCAGATTCGAGGAAATCACATCAAGCCGGGTCCGTTGGGCAACCAATGCGCTGGTGCTGACGTCAAATGCACTAAACATGTGAATTGCCTCCTTTCGCCACTAATAAAATGTATTTCTGTAGCTGGATTCGCAAGAATTCAGCCTTCCAGTTTTCTGAATTCTTGCGAATCCAGCTACTAACAATAAGCGAACTACTCTAGGCGCGTTCTGTGATAGCCGCTCGCAGCAATCGGAACTGGGCGAGCATCACTTGCAGTGCCAGATTGTGCTGTGCCTGGTTCTTGCCAATCTCGGCAACTTGGTGCTCAATACTCACATCGCTGTTGTCGTGATACAAAATGCTTTTGATCGATTCTCGAACTTTGTCCATTCCATCGCCCCCAAGGGCGTTATCCCTGCCAGCCAACTTTGCATTGATTTCATAAGTGGGAGAGATACTACTCTGCTTGCGTGTCTCAATGGCATCTTGCAGTCGGCTTTGGAATTCTTCGGGAGAGATATCTCTCGTCTTGTAGCCAGGAGTGTCCAGGTTTGCGATATTTCCAGCCAACACGCCGTGTCGAGCCTGCGTGAAATTCACGACCTGCTCAAGCACAGGGATGGTTGATGAATCGAACATGGATGAAATCATGACTGAGCCTCGCTAGTTGATCTCTCGATCTCAAACTTTCCTTGGCAATTCTTGTACCGATGTATATTTACTGTTCAACGCTTGTTCGCGTCCGCCTTTGAATCTAAGCTTTCCTACTGCTTTGCCAGCCTTTCCATAGCTATCCGTTTGCCGCAAACTACGCGGGCTTTCTCGTTGCGACACCGGCAAAGTCTGCCGAACTGTTCGGCACTTCTTGCCGGATCGAGGTGTGACTTTCCTCTAAACTCTTCGCTCGGGGGGCAACTCCATAGTTTCGCAACTTGCCACTCAGCGTGCGAACACCAATGCCCAATGCCTTGGCGGTTTTGGCTCGATGACCTTGGTGGTGTTCCAACGTAGCGAGGATCATTGTCTTCTCGACATCCTCAAGCTTCGCACCAACAGGTAGCGAGGGTTCGGAAGGGCAATCTATCCGCTCCGGCTCTTGCAACCATGGTCGCAATTCAGCCGCATTGATGGTGTGTCCTTCATTAAGAACGCAAGCACGCGTAATAATATTTTCCAGCTCACGAACGTTGCCAGGCCAATGGTACGTGGCAAACAATTCCCGAGCATCGGCATCCAACTCATAGTTGGAGTGATTCAAACGCTGAGCAGCGCGATTTAAGAAATAATCTGCCAGCAATTGGACGTCGCCACGTCGTTCTCGCAGTGGTGGAATTACCAGAGGCACTACGGCCAGTCGGTAATAAAGGTCTTCTCGGAATCTGCCCGCTTCGACTTCTTCACGTAGGTTTCGGTTGGTACTGGCGACCACCCGAACATTGGCAGCACGTGTTTCGCTGCAACCGACGCGCTCGAACGTCCGCTCTTGCAGGACACGCAAGAGTTTTGCCTGCAGCGGTAAATCGATTTCGGTGATCTCGTCCAGCAAGATGGTTCCGCCCTCGGCTAATTCAAACCGCCCCGTGCGATCTGAATCCGCACCAGTGAAAGCTCCACGCCGATGACCAAACAATTCGCTTTCGGTGAGCTGAGCAGAGAGGGCAGGGCAATTCAAGCTGACCATGGGGCCGGTTATGCGACGGCTTCTCGCATGAATCTCGCGGGCCACTAGTTCCTTGCCCGTACCGCTTTCGCCGCAAATCAGGACTGTTTCGTCGGTCGGAGCAACTTGTGAGATTCGGCTTTGGAGCAACTTCATCGAGTCACTCTCACCCACCATCATGGCTTCGAGCGATTCAGCCGCTTCGCCGGCATTCTTAGGTTCGCCTGGGGGTCGAATTAGGCGGCCGCGCTCGATCGCTTGTGCGGCGAGTCGTTCCAATTGGAAAACATCAAAGGGTTTTTCAAGATAGTCAAAAGCACCATACCGCATTGCTTCCACCGCCGAGGCAATCGTCGCATGCGCGGTAATCATCACAATTTCGATCGGTAGCCGACGCTGGTGAATCCTGCGGATCAGCTCCAAGCCATCCATGCCGGGCATTTGTAGATCGGTAATCATCAGGTGAAAACTCTCGTTATCCAGCCGGCCCAGGGCCTCTGCCGCGGACGATGCGCAGATGACTTCGTAGCTACTATGGCGCAACACATCAGCGACCGACTCGCGTGCTGCGGCGTGGTCGTCGACAACCAAAACTCGTCCTGCTGATTTGTTGCCATCCGTTGTCATGCTGCCATTCCCATTGCTCGGCGTGGTATCTCAATTGTGAAAGCGGCACCACCCTCGGGGCAGTTCCGAGCCGTCACGCGTCCGCCATGTGCCTCGGCGATACGATGCACGATAGCGAGGCCCAGGCCCGTTCCGTCGCTCTTCGTGGTAAAGAACGGATCAAATACGTGCTGGGCCTGTTTCTCTGAAAGGCCGGCTCCGCTGTCGGCGATCTCTAGCTCAAAACCCATCGGACCATCGTAGGCTGAGAAAACCAGCTCCCCGCCCTCTTGCATGGCCTCGACCGCATTGAGGACCAGATTGAGAATTGCTCGACGAAGCATCTCTCGGTCTGCCTGAAGCGATAGCCCCTTGGTGACGTCAATCGATACGAAAATGGACTGCGCCTCGAACTGAGGTCGCAGCGACTCACAGATTTCTCCGATGAGTTCACTAACCACAAAGTTGTTCCATTGTGGTTCCCGATGAGATGTAAAATTCAGTAGATCGTTCACGGTAACATCCAGGGCGATAAACCCTGCCTCAACTTTGGCCAAAATGCTTAGGCTATCGTTGTCCTTAGACAACTTACGCTTTAACAAACTCATATAAAGTGTGACGGGTACCAGACTATTCTTCACCTCATGAGCAACATGCGAGGCCATGCGGCCCAAATCGGCAAGCCGATTCTTGCGAGCAAGCTCATGGTTCTTTGCTTCCAGCTCCTGCCGTAGTCGACTCACCTCGGCTTGAAGCACCTCGTGTGTCTGTTGCAATCGCAGTGTGGCATCGTTCCACGCAGTTAGGATCGTTTCGAGACTGCAGTTCTCCCCGCTGTCTGGAAGACCGCTCGTATCGGGTGAAACGCCCTCAAGAGTCTCTTCTACGATTTGAAATGTGCTATCCATGGTTTGGTCCTGGCCGATTACCAGCTACGTTACATCTGACGTCATGTCTAAGTGGTTTGAACGGTTCTGCTCCGACAACGGCAGTGACGCGATCGGGGGAGCAATAGTGTGGGGTTGCTGGTGAGACTGGTAAGCAGTTCGCGCTGCTCCTGCACTTTGGGCAGTTTTGAGTCGCGTTGCCACGTCATCTCGGCGTTCCGTCATCGCTTTTTCATTTGCCATTTCTAGTTGCATCAGGCGATCGAGCAATTTCTTGCACTCCGCCGCCTGAGCCGCACATTGTTCTCTCTCCTTGGGAGAGGCCCAATCACGCGACTCAGGATCTTGTTGTTGATAGGGGGCCAACTCGCGTTCGATTGCCTGCAGACCAACCACCCACTGATTCTTGGCAGTGAACGTCCTGAAAAGTGCAGGCATGTCGCCTTTGGCAATCAACTCCGACTGCATAGTACTCAACTCCAACAGACCCGAAAAACATCGGTGCCGCTTGTCGATTAGTGCTGCCAGTTGTTTGGTATCTAACTCTGACATCCGCAATACTTCGAGTAGTGTGAGTTGCTATTATCTTTACCACTTGCTCATTTCATTCAGCAGCAGTTGCCATTGCTGTCGATTGAAATTCGTCGCAAGCTTGAAATTTGTGTCAGACGGTAATCGTTGCAAAACCAACTTGGCTTGCTCGATCGTCCGTCGTGCATTCATGGGTTCATCCAAGCGTCGCCAGCAATTGGCGATATGAACAAAGCTTTCCAAGACGAATGGCTCGCTTTGGAAAAGTGTCGATACATTGGCATAAGCCTTCCGGGCTTCCTCGTACCGACGCAGTTGGAACAGTACGGAGCCCTGCATCATGTAGCAATTGCGTAGTAAGTGTTGTTTCAGCACATGGCTCTCGCCATGATCTTGTAAGGTCAACATCCGTTGAACAAGTTTGTAGTTGTCCAGCGCTCCTTGAAGATTCTCGTCGCGTAGCTTGCGGTTTTTCTGTCTCTCATTTTCGGTCTTTGCCAGACGTACTTTGTTGGCTGGCACTTGTGCAGCATTATGAAACGATCTAGCAATCGTGTATCGGGCCATCAGTGACTGTGGAGCATCGGGGTAGCGTATGACGGCTTCTTCTAGCGTTTTGAAAGCTTGCTCGAATCGACCCGTCTCGTGCTGAATCTCTCCCAGCTCAAAAAGCGAGTCGCGCCATTCGGGGCTTTTCGGAGTCAGCTCATCGCCGTTGATGTTTTCCAGCAGCAAGGCTTCGGCTTCTTCGTTGCGATCCATTTGGCGATAAGCCCGCACACACTCGAGCCGCGCCTGATAGACGGCCAGGTCCCGTGGATGCATGGTGATGCACTGTTCCAAAGCCCGAATCGCTTTTTCTGTTTCGCCAAGAGTCAGGTAAGACTGGCCAAGTCGCAGGAATACGGTCGCATTCCGACGCTCAGGTTCGTAGTGGAGATACTTCTCTAGCATTCGCGCGGCATGCGTGTAGGTTTGGCCTTGGTAGTAGTTCTCAGCGGCAAACCATAAATCGTCTGTGTATTCGCGAGTTGCGAATCGGACTTTTGCCAACGATTCGAACGCCCGCCCTGCGGCGCGAAGGTGATAGCGACCATCTTTAGCCAATCTAGCTGCACGGAGCGGGGGGCTCGCAGCGGCTTCTTTCAGTTCAGCCTGCCCCCATGCCTCATGTGTTGATGCTCGCAGTTCGATGATGATTTCGTGCTCGAAAAGAGTGTCGAATTGCTCGAGCAGCGCGAGAGCTGATTCAAACTCTCCCGCTTCTACGAAACTGGCATGAGCACTACGTAAGTGCTTCTTGAGATCTTCCAGAGAGATCAGCTTATTGGAGTAAGTGGTCGGATTTCCGACGGATTCGAGGACGCGCCGATAGGCGGCTAGCGATAAGCTTTTCTTGCCGGCGAATCGAAGTAAATCTGCCTCTGCAATTTGCGCTGCCAGGCTTTCGGGGGTGTCTCCATAGAGTTTGCCAATTTGATCGTATTCATCGATGGCCGACTCGTAGTCGCGCTGCAGTTCGAAGCTCTTACCAATCCAGTATTTAGCCCGACGCGTCTGCTCGCCGTTGAACGGGTCCAGTCGCTGTGCCGCTTGCAGATCGGAAACCGCTTGTTCGATCATCGCTTGACGCTGTGGATTGGTTTCAGGAAGTTCTTCAGCGGCTGAGAGTAACAATCGTCCGGAAAGGTTCTTCAGCTGACCGTCTTCAGTTCGATCTTTGCTCAGTTGTTTTAAGATCTCGTTTGCGTCTTTCGCTCGCCCAACACGACCCAGGGTCTCGGCACGAACAATGAGCGCTTCGGTTCTTTGCTCATCACTAAGATTCGGAAATTTCAATAGCTCGGCGTTGTGATGAAGGACAGACTCTAAATCGGGATTGGGAAGTGCAAGGTTCGCTTCCGTCAACAAGATATGTACTTTCTGTGAGGGAGCGTTCTCCAGAGACAGTGCTTGATTGAGGATGCGAATCCCCTTTTGAGGCTGGTTGCCTTGGATCAAGCTTTGCCCTAGAAGGAATAACAGTTGGGGCTCGACTTCAGGTGGGACACCCAGCGTCAGCGCCTTTTGCAGATAGCGAGCTGCCACCAAGTGGACTGCCCGTTGGCGGGCGGCCGACCATTCGCTCTCCGCTTGATTGGCTTTTACTGAGCCCAGGATGTAAAGCGCTCCCCCAAAGTCGTCGGGATTCTGGGGTTGGCGTTGCATGGTGCGCACCAATGTCTCTGCCTGTTCATAGTCTCCTTCGCTCAGCTTGTTCAGAGCCATTTGCAAAGTGACGGGGTCCTCTACGCTAACCGCCAGATGAGCCAGATAGCTCCACACCGCAAAGACGGATCCTAGCAGGGTGATGCCGACCATGCCGACCAGCGCCATCCGCCACGTTCGCTCCTTGGCCCAAGTGATCAGGCCAAAGATGCGCTCCGGCAAACTGCGCGCAGCAGGTTTGTCGCTTGGCTTCGCCTCTTCTTTTTTTGAAGCAGCTTCTTTGGCCATGAGAGGTTTGGGAATGTATTGCTATCGTGATGAGGAGAAATCTAAAGTGCGCATACCAGACTTTCAGCCGGGACTCGGCAGATAAGCGGGTAGGCTTGTACAGAAAGTCTCGCTTCGATGTCAATCCACGTTGTTGTGGAGCAGGCAGAGCGAAACAGTACAGGAAAGAGAAACTAGCAAAAACTGAAAAACGCTAGCACTTAGCAGCAGCGGATTGTGGGCAGAATTGATTCATGATCCATGTATTCACATGAGCTAGCATGACGGTGCAAACATCTTCGCCTTCGGGACAGAGCATCAGCTCCAAAGGAAATCCAGCGCTGTGAATCAGGTTGATGTCTCCTTTAATATCTTCGAGAGAATAGCTCTCACTAGGGGACACTGCCATCATTAGAGGGGTCTTGCGCGATGTGCCGAAGCGTTTCAGGGGACGATTTCCTTGGGGTAGTCGTCCTCCTAGGGAGACAGCGCCGGCACAAATCCCTGGATACTCCATGGCAAGTCGCAAAGCCAAGGTGCCTCCGGTGGTAGATCCTGCCAAATAGATTCGGTCGGCATGAATGTTGAATTGCGTCTTGGCAGCAGCAATACACTGCTCCACTTTTTCCGCAGCATCCGCGGTCGCACCAGGTGTATCTCCCCAACCGTAGGCCCCTGGTATGTGGAAGCTTGGGGAATTACCTTGCCGGGACACTGCAACAAAGTTTTGCGTGCTCACATGCGGCATAGCCCGTTGGACTTCAAATTCATCACTGTTTGGGCCGTGCAACCACACAATCAGTGGGTAGGCGTAGCCACTCTCATAATGCGTCGGAACAAAGGAACTATAGCCATCAATGGGCGTTTCAATTGCAGGTAGCTGCTCGGAGGGTGCGAAGCTCCTGTTGAAACCCAGAGACTCGGCAGATGATGGCGTGAGAGTGTTCGTGATGTCTGAATCGAATAAAATCGGTGTGCGATTCATAGGACTCTGGATTGATTGGAGGGATTTGACGGAGACTGGGTGCGAGGTCGCTCGATTCTCAAGAGTCTCCCGATAGACAACCTAGGATGACTATCCCAATACCCACTCTTTGAGTGACGCGATCTCAGCAGCAACCCGCAAGCTTCGCACGATTCTATCAACCACATAGTGGTAAGCAAGCAACGACGGAAACAAGGACCGATGTTGGTGATTGCCCAACGCTTGTGAATGACAGGGAAACAGGGTACGGAACAAATCCGGGTCGCAACGAAGGTTTGTAGACAAGCCTCTGCTAAATGTCAATGTCGTACACTACATCTAGATCATTCCGCCCCTAAAGCGGTAGTGCTAGCACCCACCCGGTGGATAAAAAGTCGGCAGTCAGGACGAAAAAGGACTTGCTTACGAGACAAGACCAAGCTAGCCCTGAGAATCAGGTGACCGCATTGAGTGTTACAAACGGTTGGCTTTATACGAGCCCAGCCATCGTTGTGACCAGTTCCTTCACGGCAGCAACGCTATTATCGAAAGCGGCTTGCTCGTCGCTGGTAAGGTCCAATTCAACAATGCGTTCGACACCGCCCGTGCCCAGAATCACGGGGACTCCGACGTAGTAGCCGCCGACGCCGTATTCCTTGTCGCAATAGGCAGCGGCAGGAATCATCCGTTTTTTGTCTCGCACCACTGCTTCTACCATCTGTGCAGTCGCGGCAGCAGGAGCATAATAAGCGCTGCCGGTTTTCAGCAGGCTAACAATCTCCGCCCCACCTTTACGAGTGCGGTCCACGATTTCCTCGAGTCGCTTCTCATCGATCAATTGCAAGACAGGAACTCCGCCTACCGATGTGCAACTAGGAATTGGCACCATTGTGTCGCCGTGACCACCCATCAACAGTGCTGAAATGTCTTCGACGCTTACCCCCAGTTCCATCGCCAAGAAGGTTCGATAGCGAGCAGTATCAAGCACTCCCGCTTGACCAAAAACTCGTGCGGCGGGGAAGCCAGTGACTTGCTGCGCCCGTTGAACCATTGCGTCGAGTGGATTACTCACGACGATAATGACTGCTTCGGGGCTTGTCGCTTTAATTTCCTCGCAAACGCTCGTCATAATCTTTGCGTTGGTAGCCAGCAGATCATCGCGGCTCATGCCCGGCTTGCGTGGAATTCCGGCAGTCACTACCACAACGTCGCTAGCTTTAGTATCTGCATAGCTTGTAGTACCAACAATGTTTGAGTCGAATCCCATCACAGGCGACGATTGCATCAGGTCTAGTGCCTTGCCCTTTGGCATATCCTCGGTTTGCGGGATATCCACGAGTACAATATCGCCTAGTTCCGCTGCAGCACACCAATGAGCAGTTGTGGCGCCCACATTGCCGGCCCCTATGATGCTGATCTTTGCTCGCCGCATGTTAGAAATTCCTTATTTTCATAGATGGATGCCAAGGCACTCGGACAGAACGCAATAGGTTAGCTCTGTCTCAGGAGTGAGATAAAGAGGATAGGTTGCTAGCGACGAGTATCGCGCGAGACAGCTATCGACGCAAGTGCCCAATTGGACGAACCAAATGGAAGAAGACGTCGGGGGGAGCTCAGCCCCGGCAACCGCTGAGAAGTCGGCGACTAGAGAGCTTTGGTCGAGTTTCCGCTCAACCAAGCAAAACGCTGACTCGCGGCCCGCATCCCGGTGGCGAGACTATTGGCTGACTGTCTCCCCACCAATCGGTGCAACGCCCGCCCGTCGGCCGCGATGAACTGGACGGTGGGGAAACCCGACACTCGGTACCGCTGGCACAGCGATTTCTCACGATCTGCATCAACCTCGATACAGATAAAGCCCTTCGCCAAGTCCCCGATCGCGGGTTCGATGAATGCAGTCTCCTGCATATCGTGACAATAGGTGCACCATTCAGCCGTGAAGAAAAGCAGGCAAGGCAGTTTTCGTTCCGCCGCAATTTGGAATCCTACCGCGGGGTCTTTCACAAATTGGATCTCCCCAACCTGTCGCAGCAAATGGGGCGAAACGTTGCTCAATGGTTCGCCGGTATTCTGCTGCCGATTGCAGCCCACTGTGCCAAAAACCATTGCCAGCAAAAGAGCCAGTGCGACATGCTGAGATCGATGATGAAAGTTAGAAATCATTTTGTGCCGTTGGCGGTGATGTTTCTGAAAAGAGATGCATCCATCTTTCTATATCGTTCTCATCTTGGTCTCGTCTCCACCGAGAGAGTGAAAAGACTGCCTGAGCTACATAACCGGAACAGAGTCACATGCTAGCTGTTCCATGGAGCATTGTGAGCTGGCCTACTGAGCGGTCTGGACACCACCTTTAGGTATCCCTATATTCCCGCCCACTCTTCTACCAATCTTTTCAAAATTTAAACTCGGAGGCCAAGTATGGCTTCAGAGGTGTCGGGCGCGCCGGACTTGATCCGTCGGGCTCAAGATCTCATTCTGCCGATCGCAATTATCGCCAGCGTGCTGGTGATACTTGTGCCGTTGCCGCCTGGACTCATGGATGTCCTGCTGGCTGGCAACATAACGATTGCCGTAATAGTCTTGCTAACGACTATCTACGTTCGGTCGCCTCTTGAGTTCAGTATTTTCCCATCGCTGTTGCTGGCAACCACACTTGCCCGGCTCGTACTCAATGTCGCCACCACGAGGCTAATACTCACGCGGGCAGGTAAATTCGGCGATGAAGCTGCCGGTGGCGTCATCACCTCGTTTGCCAGCTTTGTTGCTGGTGACGGTAAAATTGTCGTCGGCGTCATCATTTTCATCATCATTGTTGTTATTCAGTTTGTGGTCATCACTAAAGGTGCCACACGAATCAGTGAAGTCGCAGCACGATTTGCCTTGGATGGAATGCCGGGTAAGCAGATGGCGATCGATGCCGACTTAAATGCCGGCATGATCGATGAGCACGAAGCCCAGCAACGTCGGGAAGAGATCACGTTGCAGGCCGACTTTTACGGGGCCATGGATGGTGCTAGTAAATTCGTCCGCGGCGATGCCATTGCAGGCATCGTCATTACGGTGATCAACATCGTCGGTGGGCTAATCATCGGCATGGCTGAGTACGACATGACGATCTCCGAAGCGGGTGAGATGTTCACGATTCTCACGATCGGTGACGGCTTGGTTAGCCAAGTACCCGCTTTTCTCGTCTCCTTGGCCGCAGGCTTGCTGGTCACGCGGAGTACTAAGCGAAGCAATCTGCCACAGGAATTCATTACTCAACTGTTCTCGCGCCCCCAAGCGATGGCCATCACAGGCGGATTTCTGGCAGTGTTAATCACCACAGATCTTCCTAGAACGCCCTTGATGATGATGGGAGCTGCCTGTCTTGGAATGGCACGTGTACTGAACAAGTCTGAAACGAAGAAGGAAGCCGAAGCCCAGCAAGAAGCCGAAAAATCCGCCGCTCCGGTCGAAGAAAGAATCGAAGATTTCCTAACCGTCGACCCCATGGAAGTGGAGGTTGGCGTAGGACTCATCCGGCTAGCCGATCCCAAACGGGGTGGCGATTTACTGGAACGAGTGCAGCGCGTCAGGCAAAGCGTCGCCAGTGAAATCGGAATCATCATGCCGAAGGTCCGCATTCGCGACAACATGCGACTTGAGCCCAATGAATATCGTATCAAGATCGCCGACATGCCGGTCGCCAACGATCACATCGAAGCTACGCACCTACTAGCCATCGATTCTGGAATGACGACCGGCGCGATTGATGGCATCGCCACGAAAGATCCCGCATTCGGCACAGATGCCCGCTGGATTCTGCCGGGACTCAAGGACCAGGCCGAACTGATGGGCTATACCGTCGTCGAGCCCGGGGCAGTTCTTGCCACACACCTGACAGAAATCTGCCGTCGCCACGCTGATGAAGTGCTGACTAGAGACTCCACCAAACATTTGGTCGACGAACTCCGTCAGTCTCAGCCAGCGGTGGTCGATGAGCTTATTCCCGAATCGATGTCTCTTGCCGAAGTGCAAGGCGTTTTGCAGATGCTGCTGAGGGAACAGGTTTCCGTACGCCAGCTGTCGTTGATTCTCGAAACGCTTGGCGACTACGCGGGTCGTACAAAGGACCCCGTGCTGCTCACCGAATATGTTCGCCACCGACTGGCAAGACAAATTTGTACTCGTTATCGGGATGCCGAGAGCAAGTTGCACGTCATCACTCTCGATCCTGCCATGGAAGATCGCATTCGCGCTGGGTTCGAGCACAACGAGCGAGGTTTGTTTATCCGCATGTCGCCGCAAGCGATCGAGGCCACTTGCAACGCCATCGCCAACGAACTGCAAAAACTAACCACCGCCGGTCATACGCCCATCGTGCTGGTCAGCCCCCAGATACGGGCTGCCTTGAAACAAATCACCGAGAGCCACTTGTCGCAGTTGGTGGTCCTTAGCTTTAACGAAGTCACGAGAGATACTCAGATCGCCACAGTCGGATTAGCGTCAGACGCCTAGGATTTCAAAACATGAAGATCGAAACTTTTCGAGCCAAGACGATGCAGCAAGCGCTCAATTTAGTGCGGGAGCAGCTTGGACCTGAGGCCACGGTACTGCACACGCGCGAGTTGAATGCGAATCTTCTCGGTCGCATGCTCGGTCGACGTGAGTATGAAATCGCGGCATCTATCGAAATGGAAGTGCCGAGTCAAATTGCGATGGCAGATTCGTTCCAGGCAACTTACGCCCAGCAGTATCAGCAAGATCTGCAGAGCGCGGAATACGAAGGCCTCCAGGAACTGCACACTGGATTGGAATCGGGTCACGGCATTCCTTTGCACCGGGAAACTGAGTATCTGCCTGAGGCTTTGTTTGAGGTCTACACCGATCTCATAGAGTCGGACGTCGAAGAGAGCATTGCTCAACAATATATCGAACAGTTACAGCAGAGCGGTGGTTCAGACCTGACGGCACCCGAATATCGCCAAGATGTGAAGCGATACCTGAGTTCAGAATTCAAGACGACCAACCCCATCGAAACCTCGGTGGGAGAGGGCAGGGTGGTTGCGCTCGTTGGACCAACGGGCGTGGGTAAGACAACGACCATTGCTAAGCTGGCCGCAAACTATCGCCTCCGCGAGAACAAGCGTGTGGGATTAATTACCGTTGATACCTATCGAATCGCTGCCGTCGAACAATTGCGGACATACGCCGAGATCATCGATCTACCGATGGAAGTAGTCAGCACACCACGCGAAATGCGGGAAGCCGTTGCGAGAATGGCGGACCTAGATCTAGTGCTGATGGACACGGCTGGCCGAAGCCCACGCGATGAAGTGCGAATTCAAGAACTTCGCTCTATGTTGGCCGAGGCAAAGCCGGCCGAAGTGCATTTGGTTGTTAGTGCGGTCGGCGGGGCTCGCAGCCTGGTGAACATCGCCGATCGATTTTCCAAGGTCGGGACAACCTCGATCCTAGTCACCAAAATCGATGAGGCTATGACGCTGGGGAACTTGGTATCGGTCTCGCGCAGTTGCGATTTGCCGATCAGCTATTTGACCGATGGCCAAAACGTGCCCGACGATATCCGCCTCGCACAAGATAGCTCTTTGGCGGAGCTTATTTTAGATAAATAGTTCGGCCGCGAAACCGCAAGCGGATGGCAAGTTTTCCTTAGTCCCTAAGACCTAGCCCCTAACACCTAGCCTCTCACCAATGACCGACCAAGCCGACCATCTCCGTAAACTAGTCCGCGATACGATCGATACGCGGCCGTCCTTGGCACCAGGGCTTCCCCTGATTGCCATCAGCGGTAGCGATGCTTCGACGGGTATATCTGCGCTGATGACCGACGTGGCCTTGGAACTGGTAGCTTTGGGCAAACGGGTTGTTGTCGTCGATGCGAATCTTGAATCCCCCTTGTTGAGCAACCAACATCGCAGCGACAATCGCTGCAGTTTGTCGACGGTTCTAAGTGGCGACGCTACGGTGAAGGAAACCCTCCGCACGCTTGACGATGGCCTACTGCTGTTGCCGGGTAACCCAGTGGAGAATGCTCTGCCAGAGCTCAACCGAGAAACGTTCAACCGTCTGCACTCAGAGCTAACAGGCCTGCAATCGTTGGCAGATATCGTTCTTGTGGATACTGGGAATGGCATGACGCCATGGGTTCAGAACTGGTGGCAGGCTGCGGCGCAAATTGTGTTAGTGACTACGTCCGAAGAAAGATCGATCACAAATGCCTACACCATGGTGAAACATGCTAGTCGGGGAAATGCAGATAACCAGCTCAAGCTAGTAGTGAACCAATGCGACAACGAAGATTCTGCAGCCCGGATCACCGCGCGATTCGCAGCCACGTGCTTGCGTTTCCTAGGTGTGGGAGTCGTCGAGTCTCAACCGGTGCCTGTAGGTGCTATCGGTGAGAGAGAGTACACGCGCGCCGTGCGACTCTTGGCTAGCGACCTGCTGAGCGAAAGCGTGGTCAGTAGCCGACGCGTTGCCAGTGGACGCACATCCTTTGGAACCATGCCAGCACTGTCGGAAAAATTAGACTATTCGCTAAAACACCTTCAACAATCGGCGTAGGAAATGACGATACAGATTGAAAGTCAGAAGGTTTGCAAACATCCGTCAAGATGGCGGAATTGCGAAGAGTTTAACGCCCCCGGGAGACGTAATCTTGGCTCGCACGTATGCGGCAATCATGGCATTGGTGGCGATGCTTGTCGTTCTGCTGCGAGCTATAAAGAACCACTCCAGTTTCGAGGAAACCATGCTCACAGCGATTGCTTGGATGGGTGTGCTAGGCATCGTGGGGCTGGTTATCGGAATGATTGCTCAATCAACGGTCGATCATTCGGTAGTCAAACTCGTGGGAGAGGAACTGGAGGCACTTTCGCCAAGCCAGAATAAGACGGAACCGATTAGCTGATTCAACTGCGACTATCGCAGAGAATTGTACAGAACTTATCAAATAATGCGGAAACGGAATTTCGCATAGTCAGCTTCCTGGGGAATGCCCAACTACTTACGGGCCTCCACAAGGAAGAGCATCACGGAGGATTGCATGGCAACGACTGTCGCCCAACAAGAAGAAATTGCTGAAGTCTGGCAACAGTATAAGAAAGACCCAAGCTGTCGCGATTTGCGCAATCGGCTGGTCGAAAATTATCTTCCGCTGGTGAAGTACAATGGCGAACGCATTTGGTCGCGATTGCCAGACGGAGTAGAACTCGACGATCTCATCTCGGCAGGCGTATTTGGCTTGATGGATGCCATCAAAGCTTTCGATATGTCTCGGGGTGTGAAATTCGAAACCTACTGCGTGCCACGTATTCGTGGCGCCATGCTCGACGAGTTGCGGAGCATGGACTGGGTTCCTCGGTTGGTTCGCTCCAAAGCAAGCAAACTGAACGAAGCCGTCAAGCAGCTAGAAGCCAGACTCGGCAGGCATCCTACCGAGATCGAATTGGCCAACCAAATGGAGCTGACCGTCCCCGAGTTGGAAAAGTTGATTACAGACGCCAATGCCGTCGGTTTGATTAGCCTGAACAAGAAATGGTACGAAACAGACAGTTACAAGGATGTCCGCGAGATCGATATCCTGGAAGACAAAAAGGGTGAAGACCCAACGCGTCGCATCCAGAAGTCGGACATCATGCGGATGGTCACTAAGGGTCTCAATCGCAACGAGCGGCTCATCATTATTCTCTACTATTACGAAGAGATGACGATGAAGGAAATTGGCTCGACGCTCGACCTCAGCGAAAGCCGCGTGAGCCAGATGCATAGTGCGATTGTCCAACGTCTCCAAGGTCAGTTGGGTCGTAGACGTCCTGAGTTTGGAACGTAGGGGCTAGTGCTAGGTGCTAGAGACTAGGAGCTAGGGGCTAGGGGCTGGGAGAATGGCATTGATTGCCGCTGAGCAGCTTCATAATTGAGCCGTCTTGTTTCCACCAAATTCAATTTGAAACTAACCGCAGCCAGTTTGGCTGCGGTTTTTTTGTGCCCTAAACCCTAGCCTCCAGCTCCTAGCCCCTCACAAACTTGACTTTTGAGCCATTCTGCGGTGCAATAGAGTATTGAGAGCAGGCAAACTGAAGGGCCAACGGACTATCCACGATTGGGGGACGCTGGCCAGATAGATTGGGAACAGAGCGAAGTCTCCGTTTCGCGAGACTTTTCTAACAAGAGAGCTATCCTGATGGCACGAACTTTTCTGACGAGCCGACACTTTCTGACCGATCAGCGTTGGGCACTCACTTTGGTGGAGATGCTCATCGGCATGGCGATCACGCTACTGATGATGGCCGCTGTGGTGACGCTGTTTGCCAACATCGGTGCCGGCGTGCGCATTCGCCAGGCTACGATCGAGCTCAGCGGCGAACTCCGCGACGTGCGAGCCCAGCTCTACAACGACCTCACCCACGCCACCTGCCCCACGCTACCCTGGCAACGCCCCGACGAAGACACAGGATATCTGGAAATCGTCGAAGGGAATTACTCCGATAGAAACCCGAGTCCATTGACTGATGGTAATGCAGGCAATGGAGAACTGGATTACGCGATTTCTCAGATCCCTGGCAGCCAGGACCCGAATGCGAACGTCCCGATCCCAGGTCCACAACTGACGACTGATGCCACAGGTTTGGGAGACTTTGACGACATCATCGCCCTAACCGTCCGTCAGGAGAATTCACCATTCCGCGCGCGATTCATCGAACCCGGTAACGTTCCAAAAACGATCGAATCCTCCGTGGCAGAGGTCATCTGGTTTGCTGTGGAGAACGATCTCAATAGTCCACCGCCAGACGAGCCCGGGATGCGGAAACTGTATCGCCGCGAGCTGGTGGTCGCGCCTTGGGTTGATTTGGGTTATTTTAATAGCAATCTGCCGCCCTTCGTAAGTGGCTCAGGTAGTCAGCAGAGAGTGTTCAACTACGAACAGTTCTACGACCAATGCGATGTGTCGGTGCATGTTGAGGAAACAACCCCCGGTACGTTTATTTGGGTTGCAAATACCCTGGGCGATCTTACGAAGCGAGAGAACCGCTTTGCACACTACTACAACTTTAACTCAAATCTAGCTAGAGGTTTCCCCCACCAATTTCCTTTCAGAATTCGTAATGGCTTGCTGACAGGAGAAGCTGGCGATCCCAATACCTCGCTCGTACCTCTCGGCTTGAATCGAGTAGGCGAAGATCAAATACTCAATAATGTCTTGGCGTTCGATGTTTTGGTTTATGATCCAGGCGCGCCACTGCTTGAATACGCAGGATCTATTATTGAGCCTGTTGCCGACAGCCTGTTCACCGTGGGTAACGCCATCACTGCGGACCTCAGCAACGTTGTCGGCTTTGGTGCATATGTTGATCTTGGATGGGATGACAGCTACGACTACGATCCCAACGTTAGTCTCGGATTCCCGCCCCGTCCGTTTCAAGAGGAACATAGGCTTGGCTGGAAACCTAATCTTACCACTGATCCTACTCATCTTCTAAGGCGTCCACCCGTTGTTTACGATACCTGGTCACTTCACTACGAATACGATGGGTTGAACCAGGATCAAGACTACTACGACAATGGCACAACGTTTAGTATCGACGAAGGCACCAACGGGCTAGATGATGCGATCACCACCGGAGGTGGGAATCTTTTGTGGGTAGATCACTCCAATGATATTCCCCTCAACGGCGTCGACGACTTAGGCGAACGTGAAACTTCCCCGCCATACGACGTACCTCTCCGGGGCATTCAGGTAAAGATTCGTATGTATGAGCCCGATACCCGCCAAGTGCGCGAGGTCTCGGTCACAGCGAGCTACGTCCCGCAGTAGTTGGGCGTTTTGCTCCCTAACGTCTGACTTCTGATCCCCGGTCTTTTCCATGCACTCCATCCGCCTGCGACATCCCTGGGACTTCGAGCAGCGCGACGGTCGGAATAGCTGGAAGCGCAAATTCAATTGGCCTGCGGGCAATGCCGCCGGGGAAAGCGTCTTTCTAGTCGTCGAGCCCCATCCGGCCCAGGCTGCCATCGTCCTCAACGACAAGGCCCTCGAGGGCCAACAAGAAACGGGCCGGTTTGCAGTGACCAACCTCTTAGCCGAATTCAACCGCCTCGAAATCATCCTGCCCGCTGAAGAATTTAAGGACAGCAAGTTCCCCTTGCATGTGCAACTGGAGATCACAGCGGCCGAATAATCCACGAGTGAACGGTTCGAGAGCTGGATCTTGCAAGAAACGCCCTTCATAGCTGAGAAGTGGTAAGAGAATCTAGAGAAACTCGATTTCCTACCAGGCGTGGATAGCCTGTCTAGGCGCCTTACAGAGTCCTCGTGTGTTCCTTTGTGCTTCCGCAGTGGTTGTGGTTTAATAGCGTCCGTTTGGCACCTCGGCGGTATTGCGAGAGACCGATGTATCTATTCGAAAACCCAGTCCTGCAGCGCGAACTGGTGGTGAACCTACGCACCCTGCGTAGCTTTCTGCTGTTGTTTGCTTATGTGCTGTTCTTGGGTTTGCTGGTCTATGCCGCGTGGCCCTCGGAGGAGCGGCTCGATATGGCGAGTTCCGGCAAAGCCAAGTCGCTGGTGAATCTGATCTTTCTTGGCCAATATCTGCTGATGTCTTTGATGGCACCCAGCTTTGCTTCGGGAGCCATCACGGGCGAGAAGGAACGGAAGAGTTACGAGATGCTCCTAGCCAGTCCGCTCAAGCCAGGAGCGATTGTGCTGGGTAAGTTTGCTGCCTCGCTCTGCCCGCTTGCGGAGCTGATGATCTGTTCGTTGCCGATCGTAATGTTGTGTTTGCCGTTAGGCGGGGCACACTTTTCCGAAGTGGCGGCCGCCTATTTTGCAATGATCCTATCAATCTCGCTATTCGCCATGATCAGCCTGTGGTGTAGCAGCTTCTTTCAGCGTACAAGCGCCGCACTCGTGGTTTCGTATCTGATGATCCTGCCCTTGGCACTGGTGGGCGTCTTGATTTGGCAATCGTTGGAACGCATGGGTGAGGCTCGACTGCTGGTGATATTTACCGTGGTGCCGGTGGTTTGCATCTCAATCGGTGCCATTTTATGGGTCGATACGGCGCGGCGTTTACTCAAGGCTCCGGAACTGGGCAGTGAGGGGAAGCAAGTTATCGATCTGGAGACCGAAGCCGAACAAGCGGTGGGACTGTATATCAAACGCGATGAATTCCCAGACCGATTGTTCGCCCCGCCCCGGCGTACCGACTTTCTCCACGAGAACGCCAACCCAATCTACGACAAGGAAATCCGCAGCGAGATTTTCAGTCAAGGCACACTGATGCTGCGCTTGGTGATCCAAATCAGCATGGTGCTGGCGCTACCCATCATGGCGGCATGTTTGTATATCAAGCAGCAATTGGCGCCTTGGTACATTTCCTATGTCTTGCTCTTCAATATGCTGGTCGGCCCCGTGTTCTCGGCGGGTAGCGTCACAAGCGAACGCGAACGCGAAACACTCGATCTATTGCTGAACACGCTGATCACTCCCTGGCAGATGCTGTGGGGCAAGTTGCTTTCGGGATTGAGAGTCTCCAGCGTGTTAACCTCATTCCTGATGTGGCCTGTCCTGCTGGCGTGTGTGATGCCACTCGACTATTGGTCGAACCTGCCGACCATGGGAGGGTACTTCCTGGTATTTGCCTGCACTTGCCTCACGACCGCCATGACGGCTTTGTTTTGTTCCTCGATATTTCAACGCACGTCAACCAGCCTGATGGCTACCTATCTAGTAATCGTGACGTTATTCCTGGGCCCGGTCGCAGCAGATCGATTCGTCGATTCCTTCGTCCCGAACGGTCCCGCCGCTCAGGTTGTGCAATTGTTCGAAGTGTTCAGCCCCTTCGCGGCAGTCTTCAACCTGCCGCTACAAGTCAGCGATCAGCCCACGCCACCCTTGGTGCATGTTAGCGTCTTCTGGGGCTATCTGGTCTTCACGCTGCTCTATAATGGTGCGTTGCTGCTCAGCATGATGTGGCGATTCCAGGTCCGTTGGCGGGTCTCGGACTGAGACTTCTTTTTCTGGACAGGATGACTGGATTTGCAAGATGTACAGGATTCCCGCCTCACGGTCTTTACCAAAGAAGTCTATCAAGGTCGTCAGGCCACGAATTACGCTCCAACAAAGTCTCCTATTGCATACTTATTGAACTCCATCCCATTGATCCTGCTTAGCAGTACTCGAGCATGCCGGTGTCTGAGCGAGCCATCCCCGTTAATCCTGCAAATCCAGTCATCCTGTCCACTCCCAGTCACAACTTGACGACCATTCGCGCGGTATGCGATAAACCAATAGAAATCCCGCCCCCAAGAATGGAACAAACCATGTCGGACGATACAGGGCTTCGGTCGCCAAATGATCCGCAGCCGACTCAGGATGATCTCGACCTGCTAGGCTACCAATCGCTCATCGAGCGACCCCAGCGGATGAAGATCCCCGAGCTAGAGCGTGACGAGCGTTTGCGGCACGTTATTTTCGGCAGCCAGTTTTCCGTGGATGTCTTGGAGGAATTGGCTGAGACGGCCGATAAAATCCGCATTCTCTCCAAGCTCCGCGAGGGTCAAGATTTCCTTATCAACCTGCTCCATCACAAGCGGGCGATGCTGTACTTCACTCAACCTTCAACGCGTACTTTTCTATCGTTTATGGCTGCTTGCCAAATCTTGGGCATCACCTGCAACGAAGTCCGCGATCCAACGACGTCGTCTGAAACGAAGGGCGAAACACGATTCGACTCGATCAGAATGTTCAGCAGTTACTTTGACTTGATCATCATGCGCAGCAAAATGGCGAAGCTGGCCGAGGCCTGTGCCTATGTGATGAATGATTTAGAAAGCTCAGGTAATCGTAGTGTGCCGATCGTGAACGCCGGTTCGGGTGCCGACGAGCATCCGACCCAAGCGCTCCTGGATATCTACACGCTGCAGAGGACCTTCCAATTTTCGAACCCCAAAGCGACAACGGTTGTCACTCGGCTCGACGAACTACGTGATGACTATCCCGACCTATCGAAAGGTTTGTCGCATAAGACGTATGGCTTTTGTGGCGATGTGGGACGAGGGCGAACGGTACGGTCGCTGGCAAGTTTGTTGGCTCTCTACAAAGGCGTCACCCTGGTATTCATTGCTCCCAACGATCCGGTGCTAGCCTTGCGAGAAGACCTGAAGTCGCGGCTGGCCGCTCAAAATGTGCGCTTCGTAGAAGTCGAGTCGTTCGAAGACAAGGTGGACGGCAAGCCTGTGATCGAACAAATCGATGCACTTTACATGACTCGGATTCAAAAGGAACACAACGCACCGGACGACGAAGCCGGTTTCGCCAAAATCGACTTGGATCGCTACAAGCTTTCCCAAAGTCTAGTCAACAGGATGAAAACATACGCACCGATTTTGCATCCGTTCCCCCGTGATCAACACTTTGGCGAGATTCCACCGGAAGTCGACAACAACCCGCGAGCGATGTATTTCCGCCAAGCCCGCAATGGCATGTGGATTCGCGCCGCGTTGCTGGCCTCGATTTTCCGCGTCGATCATCAGATCTCCAGATATTTTTTCGACGAGTACTCCGATTGGCAGAGTTACGGCGAAAGCCAGGTGCCGACCGGTCGTCGGTAGTACTGAAGAGTAAAACGCAGAGGCAGCGGAGGGTCGCTGAGGGCCGCGGAGCTAGATTTCCATTGTTTGTTTCTCAGCAGCTATTCTCAACTTAACTTCGTATCGCCGATTCTAGCTGACTCTGCAATTTCTCCGCCTCTCCGCGGCCTTTGTGTTTCATCCGAATCAGATTCGCCCTACACAGTCTTTGTCCTACAATAGAGGCATGGCACTGTTAATCGATGGCTACAACCTGCTACACGTGACCGGCATCTTTGGCAAAGGCACCGGCCCGGGATCATTTCAACGCTCTCGTGAAGCGCTGCTGCGCTTTCTTGCGGCGTCGATCGATTTCCAAAGACATCGCGACACGACGATTGTCTTCGATGCCAATGACGCTCCGCCGGGTTTGCCCGATACCATGCAGCATGAAGGACTACTTGTCCGCTATGCGCGCGACTATCCCGATGCCGATACGCTGATCGAAGAATTGATTGCCCAGCATAGTACCCCTAGAAAACTGCTTGTTGTCTCCAGCGATCATCGCATCCAGCGTGCGGCACGTCGGCGGAAGGCCCGACCCATTGATAGCGACGTCTGGTATTCCCAAATCTGGGAACGCCGAGCTCAAAATCGCAAGGAAAACAATCGACCTGGGCCGGAAAAACCGATCGGTCAGCTTAGTCGAACCGATATCGACTATTGGGTGGGAGAATTCTCTCAGAATCTGCCGGACGGAGCGGATCAGGTTCAGAAAAAACAAAGCAAGCCATTGTCGGAGGAAGATGAATCACCAGAAAATCCTTTCCCGCCAGGGTATGGGGAAGACCTGCTCTAGATCTGAGCTCAACGCGCTAGTTGCAAATCCGCTGTGACGTGTGTGAGAGGGAGCAGGTGATAATTCTCAATCAAGTGCAACCCGCGGCTAACGCCGTCGGCTCAGGCTTTTTGCGGTAAGAGCATTGTAATTCGAGCACCCTCCTGGAGTGATCCGTCGACCACTAAGCTGCCACCGTGATCGGTAACGATTCGCCAACATTTCGATATTCCAAAACCCAAGCCCCGGCCAGCTTCGCGTCCGGAGTAGAACGGGTCGAACAAGTGTTCTCGAACCTCAGGGGAAATTCCGCGACCTGAATCGACTACTTCGAGGGATACTTGCTCATGCTCCGCCGATTTGCGCACTTCGAGTTCGATGGTGCCGTTGGTTCCAATCGACTCGATCGAATTCCGCAGCAAAGCACCAATGGCCACTAACAACTGTTGCCGATCGCCTTGCAAGTAAGCCTCCGCATCCTCGGCGCGTAAAGTCACACGAATCTGCAATCGATCGAGATCCGCGTCCACAGCACTGATGGCCTCCGTGGCGACCTCAGCCAAATTGACCGTCTCCAGCGCAAGCGCTGGCGGTCGCGCGAATAGCATCAGGTCAGAAATCATTTCGTGAGCGCGCATCGCTTGCTGATGAATTGCTTCGAGCGAGCGACGTCGTTCAGGAGACTGTTCGTCGCGCAGCAGATTCTGGGCGCGAGCTGCGATGTTTGCCAGAGGATTGTTGATCTCGTGGCTGGCCCCGTAGGCGAGTTCTTTCATCGCCTCCAGCTTTTGCCGTTCCAACTCGTCCAACAAATCCTTGTCCCTTAATTCTGCCGCCATGGTCAGGATCCTAACAGGTGGCGGAGGGACTGCTCTAGCTAGGCGAAGTGGCTTCGACTTCCAAGAGCTGACAGATGCGCGCCATCAGGTCGTCTACATCGAACGGCTTTTTCATGAAGTCGTTGGCACCCGCGTCGCGGAGTCCCTGGATCTTATCCGCTTCGACCATCCCAGAAATACAGATGATGCGAACTTCGTCCATGCTACGCTCGCTGCGAACCAGTGTACAAACTTCCTTGCCATTGATATCGGGGAGCATCACATCCAGGACGATCAGGTCGGGGCGAAACTCTTTAATGAGCATGCCCGCACCAAAACCGTTGTTTACGCTGCGAACTTCGAATCGACCATCGCGCTCCAGTGCGTCGCAGATCAGTTCTACCAAGTCTTCGTCGTCATCGACGACTAGTATTTTGCGCTTACCGCTATCGAGGGCATCGGTGGGGATGCCATTATCGCGCATGAACGTGTAGAGCTGCTCGCGAGGGATCCGGCGAAACCGGCTGCCGGGTACGCGGAAGCCCTTGAGCTGACCGGAGTCGAAACAGCGAATGATCGTTTGCTGGCTCACCTTGCAGATCTTGGCTGCTTCGCCAGTAGTGAAAACGGTTTTCATGACGTGAACCACCTCTCTCCTTAGTCGATGGTCTGGGGCCCTCGACCGAATTCGGGGGCCTGAAAGTTCCATTTATTGAGTTCCGATAGCACAACTATCGGACTAGCTTCTTGCTTTGCTTCCTTACCAGCCCCGAAAAACTATCGCTAACAACCCGAGATACGCAAACTTCTAAAACGTTTCTGTTCGTCACAGATAGTCGAAGCTATTTAGATGGCAAGTTTATCCGTAACTGCCAGAATTCCCTGAATTGCCAACTGCCGAATTATAACGGCAACAACCAGCCCGTCAACATTGATCGAATAGGCGCAATCCCTTGCTATCAAATACTTTGCAAGAATCAACGCCCTCCGTGAGCATTTTCCCTGAGGAGCGATAACAAGAAAAAGATGGGTACAACAGACTATTTAGCTTCTAAATGGACCATCAGTAGGGCAATGTCCGCGGGCGTAATTCCGCTGATCCGGCTGGCCTGAGACAGATTATCCGGCTGGATGCGCTGAAATTTTTCCTTCGCTTCGGCGCGAAGCTGGCTGAGCCGCTCATAATCAAAATTTCGGGGAATGCGTTTCCTAGACAGCCGATGTTGACGTTCTACTTCCACTGTTTGTCGTGCGACGTAGCCTGCGTACTTTAGGTCGTTACGGACCTGTTCGGCCACCGCTGGATCAATCGATTCAAGTTCCGGTAATCGCTCCACAATATCGGGCCATTCCACTTCAGGTCTGCGCATCAACGTGGCCAGTGCCGTGCCTGCTTGTCGAGTCTCGCTGAGCAAGCGACAGACACGCTCGATCTCGGCCACTTTACGACTGATTTTCTCAAACCTTACTTTACCGACCAAACCGACTTCATGGGCCAATGGCGTCAGCCGTCGGTCAGCGTTGTCGTGCCGCAAGAGTAAGCGGTACTCTGCCCGGCTAGTAAACATCCGGTAAGGCTCATCCACGCCGCAGGTTACTAGATCGTCGATCAGTACGCCCATGTAAGCTTGATCGCGATCTAAGACCAGAGGCTCCTTGCCAGATAATGCGAATGCTGCGTTGGCTCCCGCGATCAGACCTTGGGCACCCGCTTCTTCGTAACCGGTCGTCCCATTGATTTGCCCCGCAAAGTACAAACCATTCACCGACTTCGATTCCAAACTCGGCTGGAGTTGATCCGGCGGTGCGTAGTCGTACTCGACTGCATACCCATAACGCATGATTTCAGCTTTTTCCAGTCCCGGAATCAAACCGAAAATCTGGTCCTGCACATCCCGCGGCAAACTTGTGGAGAGACCGTTGACGTACACCTCAAGCGTGTTGCGACCTTCCGGTTCGAGAAATAGCTGATGTTGGTTCTTCTCAGCAAACCGTATGACCTTGTCTTCGATGGAGGGGCAGTAACGCGGGCCGCTGGATTCAATCTGCCCGCTGTACATCGGTGCTCGCTGTAGATTGGCGACAATCAGATTGTGGACGTCCTCGTTGGTATACGTGATGTGGCAGGGCATCTGCGCGACGTTGATTGCATCGTTGAGAAACGAGAAGGGCTGAGGCTCGTCGTCGCCCGGCTGTTCTTCGATGCGGCTATAGTCGATTGTGCGGCCGTTGAGTCTCGGCGGCGTACCGGTTTTGAATCGCTCCAGCCGAACACCCAATCGCGTAAGCGCCCCACTAATACCTTTGGAAGTGCCCTCTCCAGCGCGGCCGCCAGCCGTCTTCGCCTCGCCTGTATGCATCAACGCCTGCAAGAATGTGCCGGTGGTGAGCACTACAGCCCGCGCCCGATACTCGACGTCGCCTCGGACTTTCACACCGACGATCGCTTTTTGCTTTCCGCTTTCCGCTTCTTCGACAACCAAGTCCTCAACCACTTCTTGCCGCAGCGAAAGATTTTCTTGCTCCTCAACCATCCGCTTAATTTCAGCCTGGTAGAGCTTCTTGTCGGCCTGCGCCCGTGGACTGTGCATAGCCGGTCCCTTGCGACGATTGAGCATCCGGAACTGAATGCCGGTGGCATCGATGGCCCGACCCATCGCGCCACCGAGGGCATCGATCTCGCGAACAATTTGACCCTTGCCGACTCCGCCGATGGCCGGGTTGCAACTCATTTGGCCAACAGTGTCGCAATTGGTAGTGAGTAGCGCCGTCTTCGCCCCCAATCGCGCAGCCGCCAGCGCCGCTTCCGTACCGGCATGACCGGCACCGATGACCAGGACATCATATTCGTAAGAGGACGAAGACATACTTCTAAGGTATCGGGGGGAGAGGGCAGGGGCCAGGGGGCTAGAGTTACCGCTGGATCCCTATTCGCTCAACAGTCGGCGATAGCCTGCTTGATCAAAATGCCGATCGGTCGTCAGAGCTTCCGAAATGCCGCGTTTGGCCATGAGAGTCATGCTCACAGCATCGCAAAGAGAGTACGATTTATCTGTTTGTGCTAGTAGCATCTTCAATGCTTCTTCGTGGAGCAGCCGATCCACCCAGACGACTTCGACATCTGAATCGCTTGCTAGCGTAATGACTAACTGAATCGTTTCCTGTCTTGCCACACCTCGAACCTGCGCAAGCGCAATTAGCTCAGCAAAAACATAATTGTGGGTAATACGCTGAGATGCAGCCTCATACAATTCTATGGCCGTTGCGTGTCGCTCTTCGCTACTGTCTAAGCAACATAGAAGCCCGGAGGTATCCAGCAGCATTCTGCACCCTTACTCTTCTTTCCCACGATATGCATTGCCAAGATCTTGATCGATCTGATCATTATCGCCCGACTTCGGGTTCTGGCTCTTCAAGCTGCCAAAAAGCTGACGCACACTACCTGGCTGCGATTCCTCGCATGTCTTAGGAGCAACGGTAACCACCACCTCCACCTCACCCGTAGGAATATCCGCCGGCAGATTCAGGATAAGACGCCGATCTTCGGGAATGTCTGCAGATGTGCGATAGACGACCATGATTCCTGATACTCCAAAGTGGTGGTGACTTTTTCGATTATAGCAAGATTTCTATCTGGCGTCTGCGTTGCTGCTTCGTCAGAACAAATAGACCCACCAACGCAGTAGCACGAACTTCCGACCGCAGGCCAGGGGGCACGGTCGGGCGAAACTTCACGAACTGTCTAGCTTCTTGGTTACTCAAGCTTTGGAAATGCGGTTCTTCCTGTGAAAGGGGAGGTTGTTATGAGTCTTCCGATCACTTACGCAATCTATCTGGTGGTAAGTATTCTGATCACGGTGTGGGTTGGATATACCCTGCACCATCGAGGTCGCATCTTCTTGCTGAAGTGCTTTCACGGAAACGAAAAGCTAGCCGACGCCGTCAACGATCTACTTATCGTCGGCTTCTATCTGGTGAACATCGCCTTTGTGGCTATCGCTCTGAAATATGGAACTAAGCCGCACAACCTCGCGCAGTCGATTGAATTCCTCTCGATGAAAATCGGCATCGTGATGGTAGTGCTCAGCGTCATGCACTTCGGAAATATGATCGTGTTTACCAAGATCACAACGAATTCAAGGAATAAGCTGCGCCGACGAAATTACTTTGGCTAAGTGAAAACAAATCCCCCTCCCTTGAATGGGAGGGGTTAGGGGAGGGTTGAAGGGGTAAGCTTCGCCTCCTCCTGCAAGCCGCACCCACCACCTGAAAGGAGCACAATAATGTTTACCACAGCCTCGATTATGCCTACCGCTTACGCCGTTTACCTGGCAGTGAGTATCCCCGTCACCATCTGGGTGGCACAAAGACTGAGAGTCAATGGCAAGATATTTCTCACCCGTGGATGCAAGGGCAACGAAGAGCTGGCTAGCTCCATCAGCCACCTCCTCTCGGTTGGCTTCTACTTGCTCCACATCGGACTGATCCTGCTGGCGCTTCAACTTGGGGGTCGTGCCGCTACGAGCATCGATGCGATGGAACTACTCAGCACCAAGATCGGCGCCGTTTTGCTGGTGCTCGCAATCTCGAACTTCGCCCATCTGATGTTGTACGCTCGGATTCACGGAAAGCCGAGCAAGTACGAAGCCGGCAATGCCGCAGTTTAGGACTAAGCATGAAGACACGCAGACTACCGAAGATTGAAATGGAACCAGCTAACTCAACGGCAGCACCAGCCCGTCGTAAGCCAGCTCAATCCCCGCAGGAAGCTTCGCACTCGTCTCCGCATGGTCGAGCGAGTGCGACATGTGTGTAAAGAGCGTCCGCTTTGGCGCCAGCTCCGCCGCGACTTCCAAGGCTTCGTCCAGACCAAAGTGCGTCGCGTGGGGATCGTGCCGCAGACAATCGAGCACCAGCACGTCCAGGTCTTGCAGCAGCTCCATACTCGCGGCGGGAATGGCATTCGTGTCGGTGCAATACGCCACGTTGCCGATGCGGAAGCCTAGTACTTGGCAGTGCGGGCCGTGATTTAACCGCAGGGGAACAATTCTAGCCCCCAGCACTTCGAACGGTTCTAGGCCGATCTCGTGAATCTCCAGCTTGGGGACTGCCCCGGCATGCAGCATGTCGGCGTTGCCGAAGGCGTAGTCGTAGGACTTGCGAATTCGTGCTTCGACCGTCGGTTCGCAGTACAAGGTGACTGGACCGCCTAGGTAGAATTGCATCAGCCGCAGGTCGTCGAGGCCGAACAGATGGTCGGCGTGCGAATGTGTGTAAGCGACCGCGTGGACTAGTCCGATTTTTTCCCGCAGCAGTTGATGCCGTAGGTCGGGGGGCGTGTCGATCAGCAAATTTCCCTCGGGCAGACCGAGAATTACCGAGCAGCGGGTGCGGTTGTTGCGGGGATCGTCGCTGGTGCAAACATCGCATACGCAGCCAATGGCCGGCACGCCGACGGAGGTGCCTGTACCGAGAAAGACCATCTGGCCGGTGAGATCGCGGCTAACGGGAGTTCGAGGCACGTTCCGATGTTCCCTTTACTTCACTTGACATGCGAGAGCTTAGCTAATCGCTCAAGCAGATTTGCAGCCGCGCCGCTATCAATCGTTTCGGCAGCCAGGCCAGCGGCTTCCGTCGGATCCTGCAGACAATCAGCAGCAAGCAATCCCGCCGCGGCATTGAGCAGAACGATATCGCGGGCGGCCGATTTCTCTCCGCCCAACACGTTTTTCACGACGCTGGCACTTTGCTCGGGGCCGTCTACGCGAATCGTGTCTAGCTCAGTCAATTGCAGATTAAAATCAGGTGGGCTCCAAGTAAATTCCGATTCTTGATTGCCGATGATTTGCGTTACGTCCGTCACGTCAGCCAGTGTCACTTCGCCCAGTCCATCGCGACCACTGACGACCAGTGCCCGCTGGACATCCAGGAGACGGAGAGCCGATGCAATGAGTGGCCTGAGTTCGGGCATGCCTACCCCTAGTAGCTGGTACTTAGCCCCGGCCGGATTCGCCAGCGGCCCCAGTAAGTTGAAGATAGTTCGCACACCAAGTTGCTTGCGCACTGCGGCCACATGCTTCATGGCTGGATGCATGAGTGGCGCAAAGCAGAAGCAAATGCCCAATTCGTCGAGACAGCGTTCCACCTGCGGGACACTCGCTTCGATATTCACTCCCAAAGCAGCGAGAACGTCGGCAGAACCACTCTTGCTGGTGACGCTACGATTGCCATGCTTGGCCAGCGGGACGCCTGAAGCCGCAATCACCAGGGCTGCGGTCGTACTGATGTTAAAGGTTGAACTTCCCCCGCCGCCGGTGCCACAAGTATCGAGCAACTTCTCGTGACGGCTGCGAATCGGCGTCATGTGCTTCCGCATGGCCGCGGCGGCACCGGCCACCTCTTCCACGGTTTCGCCCTTGGCACGGAGCGAAGTCAGCAGCATGGCGATCTGCTTTTCGCTACAACCCCCGGTCATCACCTGGCTCATCGCGTCGGTCATCTCGAAACTAGAGAGATCTTCCCCAGCCGAGATCCGCCCCAACAAAGAATTAAAGTCGCTGCTCATCAGAAATGTTATCTACCAATAGTATGTGGAATCGAACTTGCCGTTAGCATAGCAAATTATGCCAACTCTTGCTGCTTGGAAGTCCTGTTCACGAGACATTCTCTTGTTCGCTACAGAAACTCTCTCCTGCTTGCTTCGCTTCCGCAGAAATCATAGAATCACGATCCTTTGATAGAAGCTCCCCCTTGATAGAAGCTCATTCTTCCCGAGCGGCACGAAGCCTATGGCACGCAAGATTTTATTGGACATCGATCCCGGCGTCTCCGACGCGTTGGCACTCTGCCTGGCGTTAGGGAATCCTGAATTGGAAGTGGTGGCAGTCACCGCAACCGGCGGAAACGTCTCTGCGGAACAGGCGACTCGCAACACCCAGGCTCTGATCGAACAACTCGATCCACCCCACTGGCCGCGAATTGGGGCAGCCGACCCCGAGCGAATGCTGCGCACAGACAGGCGAGATCTGTGCGGCGAAGATGGCCTGTGTGGTGCCGACGTCCGCGGTGCCGAACTGCATCATGTGCATCCCTCGACCAAGGTAATCGCCGACGAAATCCGCAACGCCCCGAACAACCTCACCATTATCGCCGGCGGACCGCTGACGAATTTGGCGACGCTCTTCAAACTGGAGCCCGATCTAGCCTTGCAGATCAGGCACCTGATAATTGTGGGTGGGACCTACCTCGGCCCCGGCGACATCACCCCCGCCGCAGAATTCAATTTCTATTGTAATGCTGATGCAGCGAAGTTTGTGTTTGATCTCCCGATCACCAAGACTTTGCTCCCTATCGATGTGACCACTACGGCCATCCTGGAATTCGACTATCTCAACCAACTCCCGGACGATTCGTCACGTACCGGCCGAGTTTTGCACAAGATCATGCCCGCCGCTTACCGAGCGCACCGACAGGTGCTGGGTCTGGAAGGCATGTTCGCACCCGAGGCCATCGCAGTGGCGGTAGCTCTGCACCCCGAACTCATTACCACCGAGCGTCTCTTTGGCGATGTCGAAGTAGCGGGAGATCTTACCCACGCAGCTACGGTGTTCGACCGCCGCCGCAATAGTATCGAACAGCCCAATATCGACGTCGCTGTAGAACTCGACGTGGCGGGCGCCTTCGATTGCATGACGCGAAGTTTCCAGCAGGCACCGTAGGACCGAGGACCGTAGCTGGATTCGCAAGAATTCAGCCAATGAGAATTTCTGAATTCTTGGGAATCCAGCTACGTTTAGAGAGTGTTGCTCGCCCTAAGCAGATCAGAGTATTCTACTCCACCGAGGCATCTAGGTAATCTTCTCGGCGTCCAATATGGACCTGAAACTTCTGCACCTGCCGATCGCGGAAGACCATGAGCTGCACCTTGCTATTAATTTCGGTGCGTTTCACAAGATTGATCAGGTGCTGCATGTTTTCGACCTTGAGCCCGTCAAAACGGAGGATCACGTCGTCCTCTTTGAGAGTTGCTTCGGCTGCGGGCGAACGTGCTGTGACCTCGGTCACTCGAGTTCCCATCAGTCGTGGCAATCCCAAGTAGCGTGCCGACGCACCATCGAAGCGTGCGTCGAGCTTCACGCCTAAGAACCCTCGTTCCACGCCACCCGTTTCGATGAGTTCACGCATAATTCGCACGGCAACGTTGATGGGAATTGAAAAACCGATCCCTTCGTTGCCTCCCGAGCTACTGGCGATCGCTGTGTTCAGGCCAATGACCTCGCCGCGGAGGTTCACGAGTGGGCCTCCACTATTGCCGGGATTAATCGCGGCGTCGGTTTGGATGAAGTTTTGATAGTCGACTTCGCCCTCGCCCAAATCCAAATTCGATCTTCCCTTGGCACTGATGATTCCGCGGGTCACACTCTGGCGAAGATTGAATGGGCTGCCGAAGGCCATGACGATTTCGCCGATCTCGGTCGAGCGACTATTCCCAATCTTGGCCGGTATCAAACCACTGGCGGTGACTTTGAGTACCGCGACATCCGTTTCGGTGTCGCTCCAAATTTGAGTGGGGTTCAACTGACGACCGTCATGCACCTCCAGCCGAATCAGATCTTCGCGCGAATGCTTAATCACGTGCCGATTGGTTAGCACATAGTCTTGTCCGTCATATCGCACGAGCACTCCCGAACCGGCTTCTTCCACATCGCGGCGAAAGCGATATTCGGGTAGGGGTGTTGACTCGACATGAACGACCGATGGCGAAACAAGTTTTGCAACTCGTTTGTAGATTCCCAATTCGCGATCTAGCTGTTCGACATCGCGAGCCAAGTCGGCAAATAGTTGTTCGCGGTCTACCTGAGTCTCGGAAGTCAGCGCAAAACGTTGAGCGCTTGCAGAACTGCTGGCGAGTACGACCAAGCCGAACACGGCGCCAAGAGTGAGGAGGCTGCTTTGTCGAACGAAAGGGCTCAGCCGAACTGCAGGACGCGGCAACATTGCGGACTCCTCAGACAATGTGTATCAAGAAAAAAGGCTCATGCCCCTAACGTGGCCTATCAAAAAAGCCACGCAAGGAGCAGAGCATTGATTATAACACTGCCAATCTGTTGGAAGTAAGTTCTTTTGCAAACAGCCCTAGATCAGCTGGTTTCCATGTCGCTTATTCTTACTTCACTATCGCCTAAACTGGTATCCATAACGCGGCTCCAATCGGCTCCTGTGGCGGGACCGCCTTCACCGGTTTCCGCGGCACGCTGGCATTCGATGCAAGTCATGGCATAGGGCAGAGCGTTCAAGCGGGCCAGCGGAATCTTGCCGTTGCAGACTTGGCATTGACCGTAGGTGCCTTCGCGGACGCGTTCAATCGCACCTTCGATTTGGGCCAGCTCTCGACTTTCGACTTCTGCTAGCTTGGAACTGATTTCGTCCTGGGCTGCATCCAACGCAGCATCGACGACGTCGCCACCTATTTGATCGGGGAGTGCCTTGAGCAAGCTCAAGTCGCCAGCCAGAGCCTTTCGAAGCGCATCGCGACGATTAACTAGCAGCGCGTGCAGCTTCATGATTGAATCTTTACGAGCCATAATTCCACTCTTCTCAGTTGAATCGCGACACCACGTTCCTTGAAATCTAATAACCTTGAATTCTTGTAGGGGGTGTTCTCTCGGGTCGTCGCGATTGCCTCAATTTAATTGCCACCCGGCAAAGCGATCCGATCGCGTTTCACTCGGGTCATATACAGTCTGTTCCAATAATTCCCCTTCGGCTCCTTGTGAGGCCGATCTAGGGGTTGCACCGTAACTATAGTACGCAAGTTAGGCCAAAAAGGTCTCAACTTGCTAAATGTCGGCCCTTTTGCCTCGGGTGGGCCGCCGGTTTTTCACTAAATCCTTATTTTGCAATCACTTCCGCGTACCGCTGGCGTGTTCGGCGAAAGATTGTGACTTTTTTCACTAGCAGTTTCTGTTGGACAATCCCGGCGTTACCTAGGGCCCGTTGAACCCAAGAGCGAAGGGCCGCTTAGCCTATCACCCCTCGTCGATCATCGGCTGCTGAAAGACGTGGGAATGACTGTTTCAGTTGCAACCGAAACAATCACTACAGCCGGAACGCTTGCTGGGTTTCAGGCGATGCATGAGTTTCCAGTTGATCGCATATTGCGGATCAGTCTGCCTCGACTGAGGGGCCTTCGCCAACAGGCGGTTTCTATAACCTACATTTTCTTGCGGGAAAAGATCGCGCCCAGGCTGCGCCGTACGCAGAATGGCCAAACAATCTCCCTTGAATCGAACACTGAATATCATGTCAACGCTTAGTTTTAGTAACACGGCCGACTCAAACGCTGGAGTTTGCGCTAGCGCCGATTCCCTAGGAAACTGGCAGCTTGTCCAACAGGGCGAACCGCGCAAGAGTTGGGAACTCTCTCCGGGAAGATTCACGATCGGATCGAGTCCACAGTGCCAAATCTATCTCGAGGCAGAGGGTATTCGCCCTTTGCACTGCTTGATTGTCAACGACGGCAAACAACTTGAAGTCACGCGTTGGGCTCCCGGTGCGCTGCTCAATGGCGAGGATTTTTCCAAAGCAACTGCCAAACCTGGGGATACCCTTACTTTCGGTCCCGTGGAGCTCTGTTTCGAAGCACCCACCCTGGAGCCGTCTTCGGTCACCTCAACCCCAACGCCCGCCGATTCGAAGGATTCTGCGTCAGTTGCACCCACGGTACTGGCTAGTTCGACCGACGAGACGAGCACTCCAGCGTTCGACTCCAGCACGGCGCCAGTCTCTCCCGTTGTGCCTCGTCCTATCGCTAAAGATCCGCGACCAACTCCGATAGTGAAGACCACTCGGCCTAAATCAAAGGATCAAGGGAAAGAACGAACAGAGAGAAAGCTGCAGCGGCTGTGGACGGCAAACCTCAATGCCCGTACTCGCTGCCGGGGTTTGATTGAGTCACTGCGCACGCTCCGCCACGACTCGGATAACTACACACAGCAAATTGAATCGATTCAATCGCAATTGTATTCAGCCCACGAGGAGAAGCATTCGCTCGCGACACAACTGCGTGAGTTGAAAGACGCGAGTGAAGCAGAACGACAAGAATCGGCAAGTACCATCGATCGTCTGATCGGCGAAGTGACGTGTTCCTTCGAAAAAGCCAACGCTGCGGAATCGGCCCTCTCGGATGCAGAGGAATCCAAGCAGTCGCTGCAGAGCGAGTACTTCGCGCTCTCTCAAGAACGCCAGGAACTTGAGCAGCAACATCAAGCTCACCTCACTAAAAATCAGGCACTTGAATCGAGCCTGGCCGAAGCTGAAAGCAGGATCGCAGGACTTCGCGAAGATCTCGCAAAAGCAACCAGTGAGCTCCAAGAACTAAAACAAGACTCAGCCGAATCGGTATCGAGAATTGCGAGCCTAGAAAGTGAATTGTCTGTCTCGCAAAAGCAATATTCGGAACTGCAATCGCGGCATGCAACTTCCAGCGAGCAGCTGGAGTCTCTGCAGCAAGATATTAGCGAGCGACAATTAACGATCGAGACGCTTGAGTCTGAGTTGGCAGCCGCCGAGGCACGGTCGCAATCGCAACAAGGTGAATCGCAGCAGGCACTTGATGCATTGCAAAGCCAGTTGACGACGCTGCAGGACGAAAAGAAAGAGCTGCAGGAGGCAAGGAACAATCTTGTTGAGAAAATTGATTCCCTGCGGGAAGAGTACTCTGCGAGCGAGCAGACCATCAGTTCGCTACAAGACCAACTACAGTCCTACGAGCTAACTGCTGGCGAAGCAGAAAAGCAGAATGCAAAATATGTGACCACGATCGAGCACCTCCACTCAGAGCTGTCGATCAAGGAACAGCAGCGCGATCACCTATCTCAGTTCCAAGATGAGGCTTTGCAGAGACAAGAACACCTGGAACAACAACTTGCCGACAGCAAGGCCGAGTTGGAACAGCTGCAGGAACACCTATCCAAGGCAGCTTTCGCCGAGAAGTCCGCGCAGGAAAAACTTGCTGAAAGCGTGGCCACCATCGATTCTTTGCGGGCTGAATTGCAGCAGAAAGAGATTTTGGAGCAGGAGTTTGCCGGCAAAGCAAGTCATATCGCTCAATTGCAAGAGCAACTCCACCAAGCATTGGAAAATGAGGAGTTGGCTCGTGCCGATTCAGAGAGCCAGCTGGCAACGATTGAAAATCTCCGCGAGGAGCTTGCCGGGCAAGGTTCCAAAGACGAAGAACTCGAAGCCGCAAAGCAAGCTGCTGCGAACAACTTGGCAGAACTTGAGCAGCAGCTTGAGGAAGCAAAGTCGAGCGAGCAGGCTGCAAGGGAACAGTCTCAGGAAAATCTCGCAACCATCGAGGCGCTACGAGCAGACCTCGCCGGCCATGAAAGCCAACACCATGAGCTTGAGTCCGCTAAAGCAGAAGTCATCGAACGGCTGGAGTCGCTAGAGAAGCAATTGGCTGAGCGCGATAAAACGGTTGAAAAGTTTCAATCAGAACATGAGAGCCTCTGCGAGACGCTTCAAGAATTTGAAGAGAGTGCTTTCTTACAAGTTGAAGCGAATCAGGAACTGGAAGAGAAGGTCAAAGAGCTCACCAGCGAACGGGAGCAATACCTCGCCGAGGGGTCAAATCGTAGCCGTCAGGTGGTTGAACTTGAGGAATCGCTGACCGATCGGGACAAGCAGATTCAATCGCTACAGAACAAATTGAAATCGGTTCTCGAGGAGAAGTCTAAAGCCGAAGAGTTGGCTGCAGAGCACGAGCAACTCGCTGATAGGTTGATGGCAGAGTCCGCTGAACTTGGGGAACGCTTCGAATCTCTCAACAGTGCCGCAAGTCTGGATCAGCAGTGCCGCCAAGAGCTGGAGGACTCGATTGCTCAGCAGAAGAGTCAAATCGCTGATCTGACTGCCGAGCTTGAGAAGTCTCGGAATTCCCAAGCCACACTCGAACAGGATGCGAGTCAATACGAAACTACGAAGAGCCAGCTTTCCGACGAGCTCGACGAGTGGCAGCAGAAGCTTCGGGATCTGGAGCAAGAATTCGACTCAGAAACAGAGCGATGGAACGAAGAGTCTCAAATCTCCGCTAAGCGTAAGGAGCGAATTGAACTGTTGGAGGTAGATCTCCGCAGTTCACAGAGTGAGCTGAATCAAGCCAACGAAAAGATCGCCAAGCTGCATGCGAAGGACCTGGAGACTGAGCAGGCTTTGTCTGAATTGCGCGATCAACTTGAATTGAAACTCAATGGTGTAAATAACATTGAGAGCACGATTGCAGAGACTGCCGAGCAGCGCGACAAGCTGGCCCAGCAGCTTGAGCAAGCGGAACAGGAGCTAGCCGAACTGCGGGTGCAGCTTGAGAACTCTTCGGAAGATCCTGCAAACGATTCGCAAGTCGTCGAATCACTGGAGCTTGCTAAGCAAGAATTGCAAACAGAGCTAGATTCGCAACAGGGAAGGCTTGAACAACTTGCCGAAGAGCTGGAAGCTTCGCAAGCCGAACGAGAATCCACAGAGTCGCAACTTGCCGACATCACAGCTCGATTCGAGTCTGCTCAGCGTGATCTAGCAGCCGCTCAGGATTGTCTCCGCGTGGCTGAACAGCAACTGCTACAACAGCATAGCAGCCAACAGGCACCTACCGAGGTGTTAGTTTCAGATTCTCCCGTACAAGCCGCTCCGCCTGCCGAGGCAAAGGATTCAGTAGAGAGCGATGGCCCAGAGGCGTTGTCCCAGGAGTTGCCCCAGGAGGAGCCTCAAGAAAGTACCGTAAGCACCGACTCTGCTGAACTATCTGAAAACGATTCTACAGAAGGCGATCCCACTGAGGCACTCGACCGGCTTCGAGAGATGTCTGTCTGGAAGGACGATGAGCAATCGGCGACGTCGGAGCAAGAGCCAGAGGAGCCAGTTGAAGAGTTTCAGCCGCCTTCGTTTATTGACCAATTCGGCGGCATGATTTCGGAAGAGTCCTCCGACGACTTGCAACATCAGACGTCCTCTATCGCCAACACCCCGGCGGCAACTGCGGACAACCTGTCGAACGACGCCTTACCAGAGAGCTCTGAGGACGAAGCTCTGGAAGCCTATATGCAAAGCATGATGAGTCGCGTACGCGGCGACTCGTCGCCCAGTTTGCAGCAGCCCACGAGCTTTGTCGAGCCAGTCTCTTTGGCGAAAGACGAAGTCGCGACCCAGGAGGTTGAACAGCAGGAAGATTTGGCACCACTGGATCTCGAGTCGCTGAAAGTCTCCTCAAAGAAGCCACCATTGCCGACGGACATCCGCGCAATGCGAGAACTAGCCAACAGCAGTGCCCGCCGCGCAATTGCCAAACATAGCAAGCGTCGATACAAGGAAAGCGCCGTCAGCAAATTTCTCGTCTGCATCGTGGCTGGTATCGCTGCCTTCTATATGATGATTTCTGCGAAGAGTTTCTTCAGCCCGATGTTGATTGGGGGACTGATTTCCGCGACATTCTCGGTGGTGTGGTGCATGAAGCTTTTGGCCCTAATCTTTCAGAACATCCGTGGTGACGAGTGGGAATCAGACGATGAAGATGTTTCTGTGCCCGGGAATTTCGAAACGCTTCCTGAAGACACGGTAAGCGGCAGCAGCGATCCCAACGCCTAGGATTGGCGGGACTCGATTGGTACTGTGCAAGCAACATTCAGGCAGACACTGCCAGCATTGCTAGCCACTTAGTTTCAAATGTGGTTACCATTTTTCTCTGAAAACGCAGGGTTTTCGAGCTTTGCTCTCTCTACTGGGTACGTGCAATCATTGTGAAGCCTTTCCGATTACACAAAGTTTAACGCTCGGTAGGCAACTCTCACGATAAATGTCTCAGAGGCTCTATTCACGTACTCTGGGCTGAGAATATGTACTCATCGATCAAATCGCGTAACTTCCCCAAACGCAATCTAGCACAGTACCTCACCACGGGGCTTTGCCTCGCTGCTCTACTCGTTTGCGATGGCGCTATGCCTGCTGGTTACGGACAAAGCTCAAGCAAGTCGAGCGAAGCGCCAGTCGAGGACGATCTAGCCGAGAACGATCTTGCCGAGGACGATCTATTCGACGCCCTTACAACCGAAGTGGCGCAAGAGTCTGGCGAAAGTGAAAGGTTCTACGATGAGCCTGATCCCGAGGACAGACTGAGCTTCCAGGACGTGTACGATGAGCAAGTGAATGCCAACTATTGCCATGATGATCTCTGTTGTGGAACAGGGTGCCTCGACTGCACCCCATGCCGGCAATCGCGTGGTTGGTTCAATGCGGGTTACCTATTGTGGTGGGCCAAGTCGTCTGATCTTCCTGTGTTGGCAACCACAAGCAGCGATCCCAACGGGATAGGCGAACTTGGCAACGCGAACACGACAGCCATCTTTGGCGGGTCGAGCATCAATGGCGAAGCGCGCGGTGGCGGGAAGTTCGATACGGGCATGTGGCTCGACTCAAACCAAAGTTCAGCAGTGCAGATGACTTATTTCTTTTTGGGAGAGAAGGAAGAGAGCTTCTTCGGAGCGCAGGACGATTATCCCGTTCTAGCGAGGCCATTTTTCAACGTAGATACGGCTGCGGAAGATGCCAGACTCATCGCGGCCCCTGGCATATCAGACGGTTCGCTGCATCTGCGGGCTGTCACCGAACTGCATTCTTCCGTGCTGGCCTATCGGCGGCTGCTAAAACGAACACCCGGATGCCGCATCGACTATTTGCTGGGCTATCGGTTCGCCTATTTGGGAGAGTCGGTCAATATCAACCATTCTTCCACTTCTTTGCAGGATGCAGATTTGGGAACCGTTGTAGACTTGTCTGACTCGTTCGATACGAGAAATACTTTTCATGGGGGAGAGATTGGCTTCGAGCTTCAACAGCAAATGGATCACATCTGGAGCTGTGTGCTCAGCGCCAAGATCGCCCTTGGTGGCAGCCTTTCCGAAACGCAAATTGCCGGTCGCACGACGACCGACGATGGTGCCAGTATCAACACCAGTTCAGTCGGATTGCTAGTTCAAGATAGCAATCGGGGTGTCTATCGTGAAACCGAGTTCAACACCGTCTCTGAATTTGGCGTTACGCTCAATCGAAGGATCACCGATCAGATTTCGTTCACGTTCGGCTACAACATTCTGCTTTGGAGCCATGTGATGCGGGCCGCAGAGCAGATCGACCGCAATGTCAATCCTACGCAGATTCCCCCCGGGACCCTCGTAGGAGCAGCACTCCCGGCGTTCCCCAACAATTCAACCAGCTATTGGGCGCATGGGATCAGTTTCAATCTTGAAGGACGATTCTAGTCCCCACAGTTGCTCGATGGGCACATCGATTAAGAAAACAATCTGGCTTTTCCGATAGCCGGAGGCACGCTTGCCTCCGAAATTCGGCGGACCGCGTGGCGGTCCGGCTAGTGGAGAGATCAATCCTTATTCGCCAAACAGGGCTAACTTGCTTGAGCTGTGGAGCGTAAATGGCGTCGCGTCACCAGCTTTCGGTACGTGAACATCAGGTAGAGATTCGGTTTCGCAAACAGCAGTCGAGTGACGAGCCCCCAGAGGCCCGATTTGTGTTCGTATTCAACATGCTCGCGTACTTGGGTTCGACTCTCTGCGATTGGTACGAACGAGTGCGTATGCTCCCATTTGGCGGCAGGGCCTGAGCGCTGCACATCAGTAAATCCGTGTTCGGAAACATCACGATGAACCGCTTCCCAGCGTAGTGGCAATGGGCCCACCCAAAGCGTAAAGCGAGATACAGAGCCTTCGCCCAGGGGCTCGATGCTGTGCATCTGCACAATAGTCGGTGGCGGCGTCAGCAGTTTCAGCGCACGCGTATCTTTGTGGAACTCACGCACGTCCGAGACCGGGGCGTCTACTTCAAAGGAATAGTCAAATATTGGCATGCTGGGATTGTAGTTAGCTACGGCAGTTTGCAAAGGAACTTTGTTTCGGGCCAAGTCGTCTTAGCCCAGGTAGACTGAATTGTTCTCGTTTCGCAGACAGCTAGAGACTCATCCCAACATGTCGCCTGTAGGTCATAGCATAGTCGGTGCCACCATTGCAGTGACGTTGTGGCGGAGCAATCAAACCTCTGCCGAGCGTGGCAAGATTCTCTGTGCGATGATTGTGGCTGCGAATATTCCTGACTTGCCATTCCCTTTCTGGGGGCATACCCGATACGACATCAGCCACAGTGTGTTTTCTGGCTTAGTAATTGTCGTCTGTTACAGCCTGGTGGCGCGGTTCACCATTCTCAGACAAACCTTCGCGGGCAACTGGCCGTTCTTGATTGCAGGAACGATGGCGATGTATTCGCACTATTTCTTAGATACCCTCTACAAACATGGCAAAGGGCTGGCTGCGTTTCAGCCGTTTTCTGATGCGCGTGTTGCACTGCCTCTCCCGTGGCTCGCCCATATGCAGCTCGATCCGCTCTGGAGCACCCACAACTTTCAAGTTTGGGTAATAGAACTACTAACGTTCGGAGTGCTCTCGACCTTGTGCTTGGGAGCGATCTTTCTTTGGAAAGAGAAAGTTCAAAGCACTTTAGAGCAATGAGGCCTACGATAGACGCAAGAATACTGTTCTCTACGGCTCTTGCCTCAATGAGGAACTCACTCCGCGAGCGTTCGCTACTTGCTGTAACCCAGCGTTTTGACGATCGATAGCATTTCTTCGAAGTTGATGAATCGGCGGCGATGCGTCAGCTTGTACTGATCGATGGCACGGGCCAATTCCGCTGCCTCTGAGGAGAGCTCTTCGTGACTGTTGGTGAATTGTCGACGTTCACCCACGACCCCGGTAGCCGAACCATTGCTTTTCCGACGATCAACAAAAGAAGGTGCTTCAGGCGAGATAATTGGCGTCATGGTAGGCTCCTAGGCGGGATCTTGAGAGTCAAAGCTCGAGATTGAGAGTGGAGGTGCCGTATGAACTGCACCACAGAAACATACCTTACGACTGATCGTCAGGAGAGAGAATTCCCCCAAGGTGGGTATGAGGGTGCCGGTTGTACCGGTTGTACTGAAATGATCCGTGGAATAGCGGGGCGGAGCATGAGCAATCGCACTCCGTGTAGCTGAATTCGCAAGAATTCAGGCTCCGAGATGGACTGAATTCTTGCGAATCCAGCTACAACCTGGACAAGGTTTACCGAGTGGGCATCTAACGCAGCAAAACGCCATCGGATTGACCTGCACGGGCAACCCTCAAACTTGACTGCAAGTTCAAGCTTGGCTGATGTCCCGAATCGAGTGCCAGGGCCTGATCCACAGTATCAGCTGCCGAATCTGTCCGACCAGCGGCTTGTTCGGCCACTGCCAACCGATAGAGCAATTCAGCATGAGGTGGCCCCCGCAAGCTGGCCGCGTATAAACTCTCGGCAGCTTCGTGAGGTCGGTCTAGCGACTGGTAAGCCAAGCCCTCTAGCCACAGTGCTTGCTGGGGCTCCTCTCCTGGTGCGTAGACGTCGAGTAAGTGATGGACGGTGGTCAAACAGCGTTGCGGATGGTCCATTTCAAAATGAATTTCCGCCATGGCCAGCAACACGTCGGTTGCATGGGGATTGTAGCGCAACGCTTGTTGCAAATCGGCAAGGGCGCGAGAGGGTTCTCCTTGCTGACGATAAATCCTTCCCCGCAGGGCCCAAGCGCCGGCTAGTCGGCTATCGAGGACGATCGATTCTTCGGCCCGCTGCAGCGCACGGTCGGTGGCACCACTGGCCAACAACATTTCGCCAGATCGCACAACCGTTGGAGCGTGTCGCGGATCAAGCCGAACCGCTGCCTCCATATGAACCACCGCATCGCGATGGTTGCCTGTTTGCCAGAGCACTTCAGCTAGGTGACGTCGCGCGTCGATGTCGGTGGGGCTCGTAGTAACAGCGCTTTCCAGAATTTCGCGAGCCTGATCCCATTGACCAACTTCCATTGCGGCCACGCCTTGCCGCGACATCTCTCGGCAAGCGGTGATCGATTCCGGAACCACTTTTTGCTTGCGCATCGAGGCACAACCAACCCCGGCGATTAGCAGCAGCACAACGACTGCGGAACGTAGTTGCTGATCAGGTTTGAGAAAGCACTTTTTCACTAAGTCACCTAGGAACGGTCGGAATAGGCTCAGGAGAGTAGCAAGCACCTTTCCTCCGGTGCAACGGCATCGCGCTGACCTATGGGCAGTACAGCCCGAGTTTGATAAAATAGTGCTAGCTAGAACAATACTTGATACGTAGGTAATCGAAGCATGCCCGCCGTTTTTGATCGACTCGATATTCGGTTTGAATATCCTGAAAACTGGAAACTGGAAGAAGATTCTGCTGAGGTCGGCAAGACCTCCACCGGACAGGTCATTGTTTCCAGCCCAGAGACGGCCTTCTGGCAGCTTAGCAAGCATCCACAGGAGGTTGAGCTGGAAGACTTGTTCGACGAAGCTCTCAGTACGCTGAGATCGCTCTACGATGAGATCGAAGCCGAGCCGATGCGGGAAACGTTGGAGCAGACCGATATCGAAGGCTTCAACGTCAGCTTCTACTGCCTCGACTTCACCAATACCTGCTGGTTGCGTGGCTTTCGAACTGCAGAAGCGTCCTACTTACTGCTCTGTCAGGCCGAGGACCGCGAGTTTCAGAAAACGGGCCCCGTCTTCCTGGCAATGCTAGCAAGTGTGTTGCGAAATCTCGATTCGAAGCAAGCCGACGTGTAAGAGTTACAAATATGGCAACAGCGCACGTTCTCGTTGCAAACGCAATCTAAACGAAATCCGTTGGGTAATTCTGCGTTGTTGAAGTGTCGAATCCGATTCTCTCCGAATCCGTTTCGATTTTGGCACGCGAACTGCTTGAACTATCTAACGATTCCACCGGCAAACGCTGCTCGTCTGGCAACCTCAACCCGCCACGGGAAGACCAGACGACGGCTCAGGCGTTGCCGGAGTTCCCAGTAGTGAGGTTTCAAAACGTCCCCCGCAGATTTTGAAACCGACCCCAAAGGATCCGTTTGGCTTTCCCGCAGAGGCCAAGCGGATCCTTTTTTTGTTGGCCGTAGACCTCAGTCCGTAGTCTCTAGGCAAATTTGTAATTCGCTTGCCCTGCTGCTCGAGCCCCGCCGCCCATTGACATTCTTGGCAGTCAGCTTTACTACTAACGCCCAGTCAGGTTTGCCCCCGCCCCTTCACCCCCGACCTTTTGCCCCTCACCGATGGAAGAAAAACTATTCGAGTTCTTTACGGAGCAACTCAGTTGGGCGCTGGCTGCGGAGATTGCCATTATCCTCGCGATTTTGGGCAAAGCGGCAGACTGGCTGGTGGGCGAGGCAGTGGTGCTCTCCGAGCGGTCCGGTTTGCCGAAGGTAATTATCGGGGCCACCATCGTGAGCCTGGGCACGACCACTCCCGAGGCAGCCGTATCTGTGTTGGCTGCATTCAAGGGAGATCCCGACGTCGCCCTGGGAAACGCGGTGGGTTCGATCATCTGCGACACTGGGCTCATATTGGGCATCGCTTGTTTGATCAATCCGTTGAAGTTGCCCCGCGACATCGTCAATCGACAAGGTTGGTTGCAATTTGGGGCCGGCTTCTTGTTGGTGGCTGCATGCTGGCCTTGGGCGACGGGAGTGAATCCGTTTGAAGTAGGTGGCCATTTGCCACAGATGATGGGCTTTGTGTTTCTCGTGCTGCTAGCCGTTTATCTTTGGCTATCAGTTCGCTGGGCTGGGACCAATGGTGGTTCGGCAGCGTTGGATGAATTTGAGAAAGACAAAGACGCCTCGATGACCATCGTTGTCGTCAAGCTCCTGCTGGCCGTTATTCTGGTCGTAGGCGCGAGTCATATGTTGATACCAGCGATTAAGGTGGCGGCGACGCGAATGGGGATCCCCAGCGGTATTGTCGCAGCAACCCTGGTGGCCTTCGGGACCTCGCTGCCAGAACTGGTCACCGCTGTTACTGCAGCGCTGAAAAAGCACGGCGATCTAGCCGTGGGCAACGTGATTGGTGCCGATATCTTGAATGTCCTTTTCGTGGCTGGTGCCTCGGCCGCCGTGACACCGACGGGCTTGCCCGCGACGAACAACTTTTTTCGTGTTCTGTTCCCTTGTATGTTGTTGATCCTAATCGTCTTCCGCGCAGGAATCTTTCTCTCCAAAGATGAAATGAAACGCGGCTTTGGCTTCGTACTGCTCGGGCTCTATTTGGCGTTCATGGTGCTGAGCTTTACGGTTTGAAAGAAATCTATTTTCCCCACGTAGCACCGAGAGAAAGTAGACAGGATAGATTCAGTAGTAACCCAGGTAAGCTTATCCTGTACATCCTGAAAATCTTGTCATCTTGTCTTCATTTCTTTGAATGGCTACTTTTGTCGCCCGCCGGTGAACTTCAGCAGTAGCCAGTCACCTAGGCGAGGAGAGATTTGGCTAAGTAATAGCAGAACGCGCACCTTCCAGGGAATCACCAATTCAGCTCGGCGCGATTCACAGGCCGCTAAGATCTTTTCCGCGAGCCATGCGGGGTCGATCCCTTGCAATTTCGCGCCTCCCGCAGGGCGCTGAGCTTCGTCCGGGAGTCCCTGGGACTCTTCCGCATAGCGAGGTTCGTTGTCTTCGCGCTGGATGGGACCGGGGCACACCAGCATCGCGTGCAAACCCTGGGGCCCCAATTCCAAACGGAGTTGTTGGGTATATGCGGCCAACGCGAACTTGCTTGCCGGATAACCTCCCAGGAAGCGCGGTGCCACTTTGCTGGCCAACGATCCGATGTTTATCACATGACCGCCGCTCTTGAGTAACAGCTTGGCAAAGGTCCGTGTCATTCGCACGGCAGACAGGAAATTGATATCAAGCTGAGCCTGGAAATCGTCAATGCTCGTTTCCAGCATACTTCCGCGTGTCGACTTCCCCGCACAATTGCAAAGCAGATCGAGCCTCCCAAACTGCTCGTCGATCTTCGTCAGCAACCGCTCAACATCTGCCTGGCTGGTAACGTCTGCGGTTTCGAACTCAACCTTGCCGCCGCACATCGCAACTTCGCTGGCAGCCTGCTTAAGAGAGTCGGCGGTACGCGAAACCATGACCAGCGTTGCTCCCCGGCTTGCCAAAGTCTTGGCGAGCACTAGCCCCAAACCGGACGATGCCCCTGTAACCAGACAAACCTTATTCTGCCAATAACTCGCAGTCATAGGGGAGGGGTCGACTCGGGGAGGGTGATGGTCTTGACGATTCTAGCGAGAAAGACGGTCCATCGGGGCGGTGGTGCTGGAAACATTTAGCCGCCCGTCCGCAAACCGTGTATGGGAGAGGAGTATGATTGAACACCGCCGCCGCGGCAAGAGTCGGTCGGTTTTCCAAGATTTTAAAGACCTTGTATCGCAGTCTCTACGGTCACCCTGGATAAACCTTCTATTCCCAAAACAAACGTTCAGGATAACAATAGTGTCTACCGCATCAGTTTCTACAGCCGAATCTACAACCGATTCCACGACAGGGTCGTCGACCAAAATGTCGCCCGGCCAATCAGGCGACCCTCTTTCCTTTTTAGAGTCCTACATGCCAGAGAATCAATTCGCGCAAGTCCACAATCAGATTTCGCGCACCAAGATCATCGCGACAGTCGGACCTTCCTGCCAGGAGTTCGATCAATTGGCGGCTCTCGTGGAGGCCGGAGCCGATGTGTTTCGCTTGAATATGGCCCACGGTGGGCCCGATGATTTGCAGCCGATCGTCGAGCGGATTCGCAGCGTAGGGCAGAAACTCAATCAACCCATTGCAATATTGGCCGACTTGGCGGGACCGAAGTTCCGGCTGGGCGAGCTACAGGAAGATTGTCTCGAATGCCATCGCGATGAAGATTACTTCTTCGTCACAGGAGAATCCAACTCTCGCAATGAGCTTACCACAAGCTACGAGCCCCTCGTCCGCGAGCTGAAAGTAGGCAATCGGATCATGCTGGCCGATGGCACCGTCACGATGGAGGTCGAAGAAACTTCTGCCGATCGTGTGCGGATGCGTGTGGTGCAAAGCGGGACAATTCGCAGCCGGCAGGGGATTAACCTCCCGGGTGTCAAACTTAGTGCTCCCGCTATTAGTGTGGAAGATCATCAACATGCGATCTGGGCATCGAAGGCGGGCGTCGACTTTGTCAGCCTCAGTTTTGTTCGCTCGCCTGACGAAGTGCGGTCATTAAAAAATATTGTCAACTCGGAAGGATCCAGTGCCCGCGTGATTGCCAAGATCGAAAAAGGCGAAGCACTCGAGCGACTGGACGAAATTGTCAACGAAGCGGACGGAATTATGGTCGCCCGCGGCGATCTGGGTGTCGAAATCGACGTCGCTCAGATGCCGATGGAACAGAAGCGAATCATCCGTACCTGCCAGGAATTTCACAAGCCGGTAATCATCGCCACGCAAATGCTGGAGAGCATGCACGAGTCGATGCGTCCTACTCGGGCCGAAGCCACAGACGTGGCCAATGCCATTCTCGATGGAGCGGATGCCTGTATGCTCTCGGGAGAAACCGCCATCGGTCGCTACCCGGTACAAGCGGTATCGATGATGAACCGCATCGCTATGGCCACAGAGGCTAGCATGGTCGGTCAGCCGTTGCGCGAACTGCCTTCAAAAGGTGCAGATGGCCTCCATCAGGTCACTAGTGCCGTGGTTCGTGGAGCGGGAACGATGGCCCATAAACTGGGCGCTAAGTTGGTGGTAGTTTCTAGCCATTCCGGCCGCACAGCGTTGGCTCTATCTCAACAACGTAGTTTTGTGCCAACGATTGGCATTAGTGAAAACGAAACGACCCTCCGGCAAATGTGCCTTTACTGGGGCGTCACGCCGCTACGCGATGCTCCTGCCAACGACGTCGAGCAGCTCATTCGGCATACCAACAACTGGGCGGTCCACGAGGGATTAGCGAAAGAGGGCGACCGCATCGTCATCGTTGGCGGTTCGCATCTGGCGGCTGGCCCCACGAACACACAGCTTGCCGAGGGCGTACACGACATCGTGATCGTCCACGAGGTGGAAGCAACCGTTAGCTGCGAAGAGTAAAAGCGTTGCCCGCGAATGTGCGCGGTTAGGCGAGAATATCTCTCGATGGTTGCGAGCGGAGCTTCAATAGATTCGCGTCCATCCGCATTATTCGCGGGCCAGATAAAACTACCCCACAACTTCCGCCCCCTCAATCGCCCCGATGCCGTAGTTCGACGGTCGAAGTGAATAGCTCTCTTCCAGCCAATTGCGAATATCAACTTCGCGGTCGCGGTCGTAATCGGGGGCCACGTGGAGCGTTTTACCCTGGATGGGCGTGCGCACTTCGCCCTGTTCTACGATTACCTGTCCCGCTTTGATCACCAGCCGCGGTAGCTCGAACATCGTTTCGCGATTCTCGTTGGGCGTGTAAATCGTCACGTCGGCATCGGCGCCCACTCCCAGGTGGCCTTTTTCAGTAAGCCCCAAAATCTTTGCCGGGCCGGCGCGGGTGATGATGGCGATTTCGCTAAGTGAGTACTCACGGTCGAGGTCTCCCAGCGTAGTCCGTTCGCGGACAGCCTGCGGGCACGTCTTCAGCACATCGGAGCGATAAGTGCGATCCATCAGCAGCCGTACAATTTGCGGGTACGCCAAGAACGATCCGCCGTTGGGGTGATCCGTGCTCATCACCACTTTCCAAGGATCGTCGACGAGTAGGTACCACTCCAACCCGATCGCCCATTGGATGGCGTTCACCAGATTCTTGTTTTTGTAAGTGATTGGCGTGATGCCGCAGCCGGCCTCCAGCTCGACGTCCTTGGAAAACCATTTCTGGCCGTACACCTTCGAAAGAAAATGCCCCAGCGGTCCGTCACCCGTCATGCTGGTGGTTTCGCCGAACATCACTTGGCCCACGTCCACGGTGAGCTCGGGCCGGGAATTCACATAATCGGCAAGCGCTGGCACTTTGCTGGAGAACGTCGTCTCGTCCGCATCGCCGCCACCGTAACTATGGAACTGAATATGTGTGAGGTGTCCCCGCTGGCTGTCGAGGGCTTTCATCGTGTCGAGTGTCGTCTGCCAATTCCCCGGCATGCCGAGTTGGTTGCAATGAATGTGAACCGGGTGGGGCAGACGAAGCCGATTGGCCGCGGCGGTGATCTCGGTGATGATTTGCCGTGGGGTGACCCCAAAATGATCGACCGCCTCGTCGAGACCATGTTGATGCCCGCCGCCAGTTTGTTTCCAAACTTCCACGCCGCCCGGGTTTACCAATTTCGGTGCGAATCCTTTGACGGTGCCTAGCAGCCAGGCGACGAACGCATCGAGACGTTCCGGCTCGCCATCGGCAATCGATTGCATGGCGTATTGGTTGTTGCCCAAGAGGACATAGAATCCCTTGTCGATGCAGGGCGTGTCGGCTAGCTCTTCGTGGGCATGTCGAGCACCGAGCGGTGGGACGGCTGCATCGAAGGCGGTGGTGTAACCCAATCCCGCATACTTGTAGGCCGTAGCGAAACTGCTGGGCACGCTCCCCATGGTTCCGCTGCGCAACGTGTCGGTGCGGCGGAGTGCTTCGCCGCGATCCTCGGGACGCATTCTACGAGCCGCATTCACTTTCGGGCCAGCGATATGGCAATGCATATCGATGCCGCCCGGCATCACCACCAGCCCTTCGGCATCGATCACCCGATTGGGCCGCACGGCAGGATCGGTGGGCGGATCAACGATCTTGCCATCAGCAATCCACAAATCGCGGACGTCACCATCTACCCCATTAGCAGGATCGTACACGGTGCCTTGTGAAATCTTGGTATAGTCAGTCATATATATTGTCTAATGTTCCTCGATCAATGACACAATGTCCAATCAGAAGAGATCGTCATATCACAATATTAGCCGTGAATAGCATTAGCCGCGAATAGCCGCGATCCGACAGATCGCCGGTGCCCCGCCAAAAGCAAAAACAATTTCAGCCGTCTGCAAGGCTCCACTTTGATAAACCTAAGATCAACCTTCCTCGTTCTATTTCTCGCCATGACGTCAGCTCTGGGCTGCGCGAAGGATTCCGATTCTCAGCAACAGGTCCTCAGACTCGCCACCACCACCAGCACACGCGACTCCGGACTGCTGGAAATGCTCTTGCCACCCTTCGAACAACAGCAGAACGTGCGGGTCGACGTCGTGGCTGTCGGAACGGGTAAGGCTCTCAAACTGGGTGCCGCGGGCGATGCCGATTTGGTGCTAGTGCATGCCCGAGCTGCGGAAGAAGCGTTCCTTGCCGCAGGCACTGGGTTGCGACGCGAGGATATTATGTTCAATCACTTCGAAATCCTGGGGCCGGCGGACGATCCTGCGAAAATCCAAGGACTCGACCCCGGCAAGGCACTCCAAGCAATTGCCGCCAGTGGCCATCGATTCGTTTCCCGGAGCGACGACAGCGGCACCCATCAACGCGAGCTCGCTCTCTGGGAGAGCACCGGCGGACGTCCCGACTGGCCCGAGTATATTGAAACAGGGCAGGGGATGGGCAGCACGCTAGTGATTGCCGACGAGCTACAGGCCTATATTCTCTGCGATCGGGGAACGTACCTGCACTTCCGCTCCAAAATCGAGCTGGTCCCGCTCGTGAGCAATTCGCCAGCGCTAGAGAATCCTTACGGTGCAATTGTTGTCAGCCCTCAGGTACACTCCGCTGTAAGAGTCGACCTCGCCGAGAAGCTGCTCGAGTATTTAATCACCAATTCCACTCAACGCGCCATCGGTGAATACCGTTTGGCAGATGAACAGTTGTTTCACCCCGCCCACCACATCGAATAGACGCCGGCATGCAACAGATCACCGACGGACTTTCCGAAGCATTCCGCATGATGCTCGCTGGCGAATCGCTCGTCTATTCCGCGGCCTGGCGGAGCCTGTGGATTTCGTCGACCGCCGTTGCGCTGGCCATGGTGTTAGGGTTGCCCCTGGGCATCTGGCTTGCTCGCACGCAGTTCCCAGGCAATCGATTGCTGGTGATTCTGTTTCGCGCCGGCATGGCACTACCCACGGTGTTTGTGGGAATCCTCTGTTATGGTCTGTTCTCCCGACGCGGTCCGCTAGGAGCCTTGGAATTGCTCTACACCCCGCAGGCAATCATTTTCGGCGAGTTGCTCCTGGCAATTCCGATTGTGGTAGGCATCTGCCATGGCGGCATCCAATCGCTCGACCCTCGCGTTGCCGAGACGGCTTGGACACTGGGCGTCAGCCGATGGCGACGTTGGGCCACCTATATTTCCGAAGCGCGCACCTCCGTGACTCTCGCGCTGCTCACCGCGTTCGCCCGTTGCGTGACGGAACTGGGCATCGCCATGATCGTGGGGGGAAACATTCTCCACCGCACTCGCACACTGGCCACAGCCGCCGCCCTGGAAACCAGCAAAGGCGAACTGGCCCGTGGCATGGCACTGGGAATGATTCTGCTGATTATTGCGTTGGTGGTCGCCGCAACCATTGGTTGGCTAAGCCGGGAGCAACAGCGATGATCCAGATTGCTCAGCTCACGGTTGAGAAAGAATCGCAAACCATCTGCCGGATCGATCAGTTCCAGGTGGAAGCGGGCGAGACGGTAGCGGTCGTCGGTGCGAACGGTTCGGGTAAAACAACGTTGCTACGCGTTTTAGCCGGGCTGGAAAATACCTACACCGGGCAATGCCGGGTTGAGGCCAGCTTGCCGCAGAAAACTTTCGTCCATCAACAGCCTCTGCTATTCCGCGGCACGGTCCTTAGCAACGTCACCTATGCCCAGCGGAACGGAACCCACCCGCAAGAACTACTGACAGCGCTCGGTATCGATCACCTCGCCTCGCGGTCGACCTTGAATCTCTCCGGCGGAGAAATTCGCCGTGTGGCACTCGCACGCGCCTTGGCTACCGGTCCGAAGCTGCTGTTGCTCGACGAGCCACTCGCGGAACTCGACCCAACGGCGGCGGACAAGGTTTGTCAATTACTATCGACACTCACAGACACAACAATCGTCATTGCCTCGCCCACCACCTTGCCCGAGAGCATCCGTGCAAGGACGTATGATTTGAATTTGAACCACAAAAACACAAAGAGCACGAAGTAAGACAGGATGACTGGGATTAATAGAATATCGTGAGAATTGAATCCCGTTGATCCTGCCTATCCTGTCATCCTGTCCAACTGTCTTTGTGGTTCTAATCCATTAGCCTAATCGTTCGAAATAGCAAATTTTGGAGACCCATTCATGAAAGCCATTTGGTACGAAAAGCAGGGCACTGCTCGCGAAGTACTCCAGTACGGCGACGTTGAAGACCCGCAACCCGCTGCCGGTGAGGTACGGGTGAAGCTCGAAGTGTCTGGAGTGAACCCCGTCGACGTAAAACGCCGCCAGGGGGGACGCGGCGGATTGGATGCCCAGCGGGTGATCCCGCATTTCGACGGAGCAGGAACGATCGACGCCGTGGGAGACGATGTCGACTCGGAACGCGAAGGCCAACGCGTGTGGGTTTACAAAGCTCAGTGGCAACGCGACTTTGGCACGGCTGCGGAATACGTTGTGCTACCGGCTGAATGCGCCGTTCGTCTGCCCGATCATGTTGAACTTGCGGCCGGCGCCTGCTTGGGAATTCCGGCGCTCACTGCCTATCCGAGTGTGTTTGCCGATGGGTCAGTGGAAGGGCAAACCATTCTCGTCACCGGTGGGGCGGGGGCCGTGGGTCGCTATGCGGTGCAATTCGCTAAGCTCGCCGGTGCCTCCGTGATCGCTACGGTCAGTAGTGTCGAGAAGGCTGAACTAGCACACACTGCGGGGGCCGATCATGTGTTGAACTACAAATCCGAAGATGTGGGCAGTCGCGTTCAAGAAATCACATCGGGGCAGGGCGTCGACCGCATCGTCGAAGTCGAATTCGGCGGCAACCTGGAAGCGTCGATCGCCGCCATCAAGCCCGGCGGCACCATCGCCACCTACGCCTCGCAGGCGGAGCCCGAACCGACGGTGCCGTTCTACACGATGATGTACAAAGCGATCGTCGTTCAGCACGTACTCACGTTCCTCACCCCCCTGGAACTAGAACGCCAAGCCGTGCTGCAGATCACCGACTGGCTGGAGGAAGACCAACTCACCCACGACCTGGGCCCCAGATTCCCCCTGGCCGAAACCGTTGCAGCGCACGAGGCAGTAGAAGGCGACGCCGTGGGCAAGGTGCTCGTAGAGATATAAGTTTATATGGACTGGATGACAGGATTTCTGGGATGAACTGGATGAACATATGAAAGGATCAACTGTGATCCAGTAAATCCCGCCAATCTTGTCATCCTGTCCGCTGCAATCTAATTCTTCTCCATCGCCTGGCGCGAAAACTTCAGCACCCAGCGGCGTGGCATGAGCGGAACCAGCCAGTTTAGTACGATCGACAGCATCCAGTCGTTGATGACCACCAGCTTTCCCTTTTGCATAGCGGAGTAGCCGAGCTTGGCCACGCTCATCGAGTCGGCGGCGTTTTTCTCAAACGCATCGATGCCTTCCATATTGGCACGATCGGCAAAGCCCGTTTTCACAGGACCCGGGCAGAGGGCGGTCACGGTAATATTCGAGTCAGCCAATTCCTCGGCCAGCGCTTGGGAAAACGAAAGCACGAACGCTTTGGTGGCGTAATAGGTGGCTTGCAACGGACCGGGTACCATTCCCGCCGTGGAGGCCACGTTCAGAATCTTGCCCCGCTTGCGCGGAACCATGTCTTGCAGAATCACATGCGTCAGCTTTGCCAACGCGGTGACGTTCAACTCGATCATCGCCTCGTCCTTGGCCCATTCCCTTTCATGAAACAGCCCGTGCCCTCCAAAGCCGGCGTTGTTGATTAGCACTTCGATCTCGATATTCTCTTTTTCAATCGCTTCGTGGATCCTTTCAATGGCACCCTCGGCCGTTAGATCTTCCGCTAGACACAGCACGGTTGTGCCGTGCTCAGTTTCTAGCTCGCTCTTGAGCTGCTCAAGTTCGTCGCCGCTCCTGGCAACAATCACCAGATCGCCACCTTGGGCCGCGTGGATCGTCGCCAAATCGCGGCCGATGCCGCCCGAAGCGCCGGTAACAAGTGCGGTGTTTTTCATGCTTGGTTCGCTCGCTGCTTAGAAATCAGAGTTCTGATTTTAGCGAGTCGAAAGCCATGGGGACAGCAGAAAGTGAATCGCGGGAAAAGCAGTAACGACTCGCTGCCGCTAAACCGCAAGCGGTGGCCACACTCCCGCCCCCAGCCTCAAGCCTACAGCCTAATCACTCCACAATCACAAACGGCACGGTGGCCTGGCCGATTTTGTGGCTGAGCTGGTCGGTGATGGTCAGCCGCAATTGGTACTCGCCGGGATAGATCCGCGTGGGGAGCGACACACCATATTGCATGTGGAAGTCGCGGCGAGGATTCTGGCAGAGATCCTCCACGTCGGGGAACTGTCGGCCATCGACGCGCTGCCCACTGGCGTCGACGACTTCGTAGCTGGTAGAAAGCGAGGCTTGGTAGCCCTTGGGTGTTGATTCGCTGCGAAGGTTTTCCACTTCGGTATAAAGTGTGACCGGGTCACCCGCACGAAATTCTTTCGACTCGTGAATTTCGTAGGTACCGTAACCGCTGACAGAATCGACAAAACTGAGATTGCGAATCTGCAGCGTCGCTAGTTCGGCCAGTTTGGCCCGCGCCTGATCGAGATGGATGAGACTGCTGGCCGCGCGCCGTTTTTGGTCGGGCTGTTGTTGATGATCGAGGTGCGTGGAAATGGCAAACAATTGTTTCGACCAATAGTCTTGCATCGTAGGCGTAGCGCCCGGGACGGGTAGCATCGCTTCGCCCCGCTGGCCGGCCAACAGATAAAGCATGCGGAGTTGCACGTGCTCATGCAGTTCAGCCGTGCTCGCCGGTCGATCGCTGACAGTTGATTCCAGCTTGCCAATGGCCTGTTGTAGATGTTGCTGCCAGTCGCCCGTCGTCGTTGGGGACGTGCTAACATAGGTGGCTGGGCGAATTAGCGGATCGCTGTGGGCGGTTGCTATCGCTTGCGAAGGATTGTGCGTCGGGGGAGTCGGCAGGGGCTGAGCGGCATTGTATGCCGAATCATTAGCGGCAAATGTCGAGCTTGGGGGAGTAGTCATCGCTTCCGATGACGTTGTGGGATAAGCCATCATCTTTGCCGTCGGCGCTGCAGGGCTTGCATCGCTGACGATCACCGGTGCCGAGGAGGGCGTTTCAGTTGCTGCACCAGCCATTGGTTTGTTTGATAACGGCTTTGATTCATTGTCTGACGAACTGGCTGAGTGCGACGCCGTCGACGCTTTGATTTTGTTCTGTTGCGCGTGGTCTGGCTGATGGGGGACCGTAGCTCCTACCAACTCAGTGTCTTCCTCAGAGAGTTGTTTGCGAAACGCCATAGCCGACTTGAACTGCTGGATCATCAACGGCCACAGCTCGGGCTTCACATCGCGAAGATCGTTAGTCAGTTTTTCTCGCGCCAGCGGATCGACGTCGCCGATTTCGTCCAGCTCATCCAATACGCTCGATAGATCGGCCTGCGATGTTTTTTGAGAGGGCTCTTCTGCCGAGACTGTTTGTATCACGGGCTTTTCGACTTCACTCGCTTCGACTGGTTGGCCAGTCTCAAAAGGGTTGGCCGTGTTCTTTGCGTAGTTTGTCGTCGACCCCGGCACCTGACATCCGGCACAGATCAACAGCGGCAGCATCAAAGAGGCAAAGGTAAGCTGACGCCACAACGCCGGTATGTTGAAACCTACTGAGATCATGGATTGTTTATTGGCGAACAATGCCTTGAGTGATAGAGACGGAGTACTATCATCAGAGATAGCAGTCGATGATGAGCGGGGGGGATCGTACAAATCGAATCGACCCAACACAACCTCAGTGCCTCTCGAGTACATTGGGAAATGCGACTGCTATCACTTCCAAGTCCCCCCTCCTCGGTTTTCGGGGGAGGGGTTAGCAGAGGGGGCTTTCATCTGCGTGAGGAGCTTTTCGCCGCACTCCGCACGGGCTGGGCGTGCTTCGAAAGTCGCACGATGAGGGTTTCCAATTCTCGACGGGCCCGCTCGTCCGTCGAGTTGTGGCTTTTCAGGGCTAAGTCAGCCGCTAGCAACCAGCGATTGAGCTGCTTGGCCCGAGGTCGTCCAATTTGTCGCAACTGCTGCTCAGCGGCAGCAACCTTGAAGGGGATGATGCCAGATTCTTTCAGTGCCCCTTGGAGCGAGACTCGCTGTTTGCGTTGTTCTGCCTGTTCAATTTGCCGAGCAGCCGCGGCAAATCGACGCAGCGTCGAAGCCATTTGTGGAAGCAGGGCATGAGGTTTTTCGCCCGCTGCAATCAATCGGTCGAGTTGCCGAAGTGCTTCGTCGGCCTGGCCGTCTGCAACAGCATCGATCATGTCCCAAGTCTTACGAGTTCGCCAGCTGCCAACATGTTCGCGGACTAGCTCTACCCCAATCTTTCTGTCCTCGCCCACAAGCAGCGAGAGCTTGTCGACTTCCTGATACAGAATGCCAACCTCCGTGGGCAATAGATCGAGCAGCAAGTCCACCGCAGCTGTCGGCAAGACTACCTCAAACTTTTCTTTGGCGATATCTATGAGCCACTTCTTGAGCGAATTGACAAACTCTTTGAGCTCTTTGCCACGATCAGGTACAGAACATCGAATCGTCAGTCCGTGCTTGGCAATCGACTTGGCAAGCCGCGTGTTTCCCGGCAAGGAATTCAGTTCTAAAATCAACAACCCATCGCCGCTGGCCTCTTCCACGTATAGTTCGATCTTGTCTCGATAGTTTTTTACAAAGGGATCGGCGTCTTCCACAATCACCGTGCGACTTCCTCCGCCAAACAACGAACGTTCTCTTAGCAGGTCGACGATATTTCGCCACTCGGCCGACTTCCCTGCGCAGGTTTCCAATGTGAGTTCCCCATCGCCCTCATCGGTGCTCTGTGCAAGAGACTGGCGAACTTCCTGCCGGAGAAACGCATCGTCGCCCACAACCGCACAGACTGAACCTAGAGCGTAACCATCTGGCGATGACAGATAATTCAGGCTGCTGACAATGGTTGAAGACGATTTGGCCATGGTTTCTCGCGGATCGATTCAGAGACTCGCTTAATCTAACGCAAAATTTATCCAGGCGAAACTCGTCCCTACTCCTCCGAACTTGTGATTTTTCCTTGAATACACCGACATCCATCGTTAGCTTATAGAAAGTGGTCCTGCGGCCACACATCCAGTCTAGGGGCTCCAGCAAACAAGGAAGACTACATGCTAGGTCGGTGCACTTCTGTTCAAGGATTCGGCAATTTCTATCGGCTAATTCTGGGTGTGGGACTGTCGCTCCTGTGTTCCGTAGGCTATGCAGCGGTATGCCACAACTGCTTGGCATCAGACAGTCAAGCATGTGGATGTCACGTTCACGGATTGATGAGTCCCCAAACGGATATGGATTGGAAGGAATTCGATGCGCTAGATGCGTTTCAAACCTTTGGCCAAGGTTGGACCAACACTTCTTCGGGTCCCTCTGGCCTCGGTCAGCCGGCAGAGCTCACCTGGAGTATCGTGCCAGATGGGACTCAACTCCCGAGTGGACTTGGTGAACCGGCAACACCCAGTAATCTGATCTCCTTTTTAGACGGTATACACCACGGCGGCACGAGCCCCGGCGGTGCCGACATTACTCAGCGCGATTGGTTTCAACTTTTTGAATCGTCCTTTGAAAGATGGGACGAACTCTCGGGAATTAACTTCACTCATGTTCCCGACGACGGTGCGCGGCTGCCGAATTCTGCAGGATTTTCGACGGCTCGTGGCGACCATCGCATCGGAGGTCATTCGATCGACGGCCAAATCAGCCCGACTTTCTTGGCCTATAACTTCTTTCCCAACTTTTCAGATATGGTGATCGATACGGACGAGATCAACCGTTGGGGAAACCCGGAGAACAATTTCATTCGCTTTCGCAACATGATAATGCATGAAGTGGGCCATGGATTGGGATTCAATCACGTGATTTCGTCAGATGCCGATATTTTGATGGGGCCATTCCTGGCAGTCGATTTCGATGGCCCCCAACTGGACGATATTCTCGGTGCCCACCGCTTGTATGGCGATGTCTTCGAGGAAGGCGATGGCAATGAGAGCTATCTCGACTCAACCCCTCTTGGCCGCTTTTGGCCTGGGCAGTCTGTCACCCTCGGTTCGGATGCCGCTGACACGCTAGTCGAGTTCCATGAGACCGACTTTGTCAGCATCGACGACGACAGCGATACCGACTTCTTCCGCTTTACGGTTTTGGCGCCAAGTATCATCGATTTGCAGCTAACTCCGCTGGGCCCCACCTACCAAGAAGGTCCGCAAGGGGGTTCGCAGTCGCCGTTTAATACCTCAGCACAGAGTGACCTTTCCCTGACTTTATGGGATCAAGACGGCACGACAATATTAGAGTCAGCCAATAGCTCAGGCCTGGGAGGTAGCGAATTGATCGACGAGTTGTTTCTCTTCGAACCGGGCGACTATTTCGTCAGCGTCGAAGGTGCCCAGAATGCCGCGCAATTCTACGAACTTGGCTTAGAACTGAGCGCTCCACTACCTACGACGCCGAATTTCTTCGAGATCATCGTCAGAGATTTTGCCCGCCGCGCCGGTTTCGGCAGATTCTTTGGAAATAACTCAGTCCCGGGATTATACAGTCTTCCGGAACCGTCATCGGGAGTGCTGTTGGCAATGTCTAGCGTTTGCGTATTTGCACGTCGACGTCAAGAATCTACCTAGCGCTACTATCTGCTGTCTCGTACAGTCCATTCACATTATCCACAGGCCGTACACCGCGCAATGTGCCGGTTGGCTGAGGGCGTTTGATTTCGAACGGTGTATCGGTTTGGGCCGCGGCCACGTTGCCTGCAATGTCACGAGACTCTAGGCGGATGTAGAAACGATCCGGCAAGTGCCGCTCCATCCGCCAGGTGTAGCTTCCCGTATTGGGGAGTTGCGTCGCAATCGCCGACCAAGGCCCTTCGGCGTAGGAACCATAAAACAGACTAATCGGCCGACGCTCCAGATTACTATCGGTGGCAGCCCATCGAATCTGCAGGTGCCCCGTGAGGTCGTCTCGTCCTGGTTCAACCGACACAATTTCAGCCGTTGGAGTTTGAAGATCGACTTCGACATTTAGTTCGGGCTTATCCCCATTGCGGGGCGGTGGCGTCACGGCAGTGCCGGCACCCTGCACGACAATACGAAAACCATACGTTCCCGATCCCGGCACGCTCACTCGCAGAGGGGAGCGGTTGTCGTCGTCCACGCCATACGACTGCCAAGTGTTGCCATCGTCGTGCGTGCCCCATAACTCCACCTTGGAAACTCCCCAGGGTCCGATGGTTTCTAAATCGTACTCGATTTCGAAGGTTCGAGAGTTCACCGATCGAATGCTCGTCACTTGCGTGGCACTCGGCGCCTGCCAACCCTTATCGAGTTTACTGATTGGTGGAAGTGGCGTCGGTGCAAAGTCATCCGGCAGTTCGATCACTAAGGGCTTATTTTTCGGTGATAGATCGCCGATCAGCCGCGCAGGAGTTTTACCCTGGGTCGTCCGTCCACTTTGGGTGGTCGAACCGAATTCCTCTTCGTCGTTGCGGTAGGGATCGGCACAGTAGGGATTGAGCGTGGGTGGCGGAACGTCTGAGGCCGACAAGCTATTGGCAGGCGGAAGCGACGCTTGCATGCCGGCTTGTGGCCACTCTCGAGATGCTGGTGTTGCACCTTGGCTTTCGATAACCTCAATCTTGAAGGGATCTACGGTCGACCTTGTCGAGTTCTGGGCAATATTGGCGCCGCTAGGCCGACTCATCGCCGGGCCACTCAACCCGAGTTCGGCATTGGCCGCCCCCCGCAGTCCCGTCCGGTCTGCTATCGAACCGCGAACCTCAACCATTCTCGCGTTCGCCGGTGCGTTCCATCTCACACGGCCAACAAGTCGATCGGGGTGCGATACATCGTGGGAGGTAGCAGGAAGGGATGTCCACGATCCGCCCTCGGGTCGCACTTCAAGATGCAGCGATGGGGCATGCAGGCTCACATCACTGGCTTCGTAACGAACACTCACGGCACCGTTAGCATCGAGGGCGGCATTGAGTGTCAGTTGTGGCGGGGCGGTATCAATCACAATTCGCATTTGTGGATTGATCGTTGGCGAAGGCCAGGGATTGCCGCGACGATCGAGATGCCGCAGGGCAAACCAATATTCCCCATCGGCCGGCGCGTTGTAGGTAAACCCTTGCACATTGGGTTCTGCCTGCTGCAGAACCTTCCAGTTGCTGACGCCATCTGAGGAGATCAGCAGCTGAACTTTGCGCACGGGGTCGAGCGCGCGACTGGTTTGGCTCACGCGGTAGGGGACGTAGAAGAGACGTTCTTTCCAATAAACCGGTTCCAGCGCCGCAGCGCCCAACACGTTTTCCACCGAACACGTACAACAGACCAGCAGTAAGAGCCAGCGCAGTCGGTTCAGACGAGGGCCCCGATTTGTTCGAACTTTGCCCCGTCGAGTTGCCGTTCGAATCGTTTGGTCGGTCATTATCAGTGTCCCAAGCGTCAGGATCTCAAATCGGAGGGTCCTAACCGGTGGTGCGAGAATTTAGCCCAGAAACCTCCGACCATCGGAAATTCCCAAGACTGTCCGTTATCATCCCTATCGGAAATGCTGCTTCCGCAGCTTGAAACACCCACGCCCACGGGCTTAGTTAGCCAAGTCAGGCAATATTTGCGGACTTGGCAATATTTCAGCCTGAGGCCCTAAACCCCGGAGATACTTTTCTTGCCGAGATGAGCCAATCGGGACATAATAAGTAGGGAATAGGGGATATGGACCAGCGCTCACCAAGAGTCGGACAGACGAATTCTTCACAGAGCGCTCAGAAGAGGTAGCCGGGTCACCGGCAACCGGTATAGATGAGCAACGCGTTAGAATCCTTGTCGCAAGCAGCGATCCTGTTTGCAGTTATCTTCGTGCTAACTGCCATAGGCGTTGCCCTTGCGCGAAGGTATCGGGATCGTGCCGCCAAAGACATCTCCGAGTCGAGTATGATGATGTCAAAGTTCCGCGAACTTCATTCCGAGGGTGGGCTCAGCGACGAAGAATTCCGAACTATTAAAACGAAGCTAGCAGGTGAATTGAAGTCGGAGTTAAAGAGTAACAACAGCAACGGATAAACCCCTTGTTACAGGCACTTGGCCGGTGTTGAGGGCAGGACCGACTGTTTCGATTGTTCACCCTCCCACAGCGGGAGTGGACAATCACCGTGAGAAGGTCGATGAACGACTCTCGTTGAGGCTGCGTAAGTACGACCAACGAAGCACTGCTCACACTGAGCGGACAAGGACGCCCCGCCAGGCATGATGGCACAGTTTGCTCTAGGGCTTTGACAACGCCTATTGTTGGCAATGACAAAGCACTAAGCGAAATGACTCCATCGAGCGACACCCATGATTGATTCGCGCAAGACTCGCTGGTCGGTGATGACCCTTGAGTTGAGCACACTCTCAAAGGAGACAGCATGCCTTCAGGGCGAGATTTAACTGGCAGACGTGGCGGTACGTCCAAGAAAAATGCCTTCTGCTCTTTCTGCCGAAAAAGTTACCGAGACGTCGGCCCCCTGGTCGAAGGGCCCGGAGACGTCTACATCTGCGGCGAGTGCATTGAGCTTTGCCAATCCATTTTGGATCAAGAACGCAAACGCCGCGGTTCGAGCAAGCAACTATTCACCAAGATCCCCAGCCCACGCGAGATTGTTACCGAGCTAGACGAATACGTCATCGGTCAGGAATCTGCCAAGCGTGTGTTGGCTGTCGCGGTACATAGTCATTACAAACGGCTGATGGCCGCCGAAGAACAGCTGGATGTCGAAATCGACAAGTCGAACATTCTGCTAGTCGGACCCACCGGTTGCGGAAAAACATTGCTCGCTCGCACTTTGGCCCGCTCGCTCAACGTACCGTTCGCCATTGGCGATGCGACCACGCTGACCGAGGCTGGCTACGTCGGCGAAGATGTGGAAAACTTGCTGCTTAAGCTCCTGCATGCGGCTGACTTCGATGTCGAAGCGGCTCAACGCGGAGTGCTATACATCGACGAGATCGACAAAATTGGCAAGACGAGCCAGAACGTCTCGATCACCCGAGACGTCTCCGGCGAAGGTGTGCAACAGGCACTCTTGAAGATGCTCGAAGGCACCACCGCCAACGTGCCTCCACAAGGTGGCCGTAAGCATCCCGAGCAGCAGTACATCCAGCTCGACACCACGAATATCTTGTTTGTAGTCGGCGGTACGTTCGATGGCATTCAGGATGTGATTGGCAAACGTCTGGGTGGCCGATCGATGGGCTTTGGCCAAAACGAAACCGATGCGGCAGATTTGAGCCTGGGCGAAACACTGGCCCACGTCACTTCGGACGATCTGATCGAATACGGCATGATTCCCGAGCTGGTAGGTCGATTGCCCGTACTAACTTCTTTGGGCCCGCTCGAGGAAGAATCGCTGGTTCGCGTACTTCAAGAGCCGAAAAACGCGCTCACGAAGCAATATCAGCACATGTTCTCGATGGAAGATGCCGATCTTAAGTTTACAGAGAAAGCATTGCAAGCAATCGCACGTCGCGCTGCCGAACGAGAGACGGGTGCCCGTGGCCTGCGATCGATCATCGAAAACGTGATGCTCGACATCATGTTTGACCTGCCCGACCAACCCCGCGGCAATCGCTACACCGTGACTGACGACATTGTCGAAGGTCGCGCAAAGCTCTTTAAAGACGAGCCGCCACAGACCAAGAGCGCGTAACGTTCAAGCCCGGAGCTATACGCACCGGGGGTTAAGTTACGCTTGCTTATAGAACGAGCCCGGGAGATCTTGGTTCTCCCGGGCTCGGTTTGTTTGGTGGTAGAGATTTTACGCAACGTCGCTTCGAGTTCGGCGGTACGCTTCTCTAGCTCGAAGGTCTTGCTGTATACGTCTATTGAAGCAAAGAATCCTAGTGCACCCAAAACGAAAGCCGCAACCACTATTGGAGCGTTCTCCCATAGTTCTTCTCACATGTGCATCGCTCGCTAGTAGGTTGCCACTTCTTCACGGTCGCGAGAATGTCGGCAGCAGCGAGACTGGCAGATCAAAATCCTAGCTAGTCAAGCTAGTTTTATCCAATCGCGTCCTCTGCTGATCGTGCCCACCGCGATTAGTAGTAAGACCAAGCCCGCAGGCTCGGGCACCGTCGATGCTGTGGCCACTTGAGAACCAACCTCGCCATAGTGGGCTTCCCAGAGAGTCAGGTCCGCGCCGCTCAACCCGCTGGTTTGCCAGGCGAGGAGGTCGAGGCCGTCTACACGAAAATCCATGTTGAAATCGCCATCAGGAAACGTTGGCTCGGGGACGATCGTATCGTAGAGTGCTTGGCCGAAGGATTCGCCGATGCCTAATAGATCTGATTCATACACAAACGGCTGAAAACCAATCTCGGGCGTCATGCCCAATTCCGCATTCAAGCCCGCAGTGCTGGAACCCCAGATGCGAAGCATTCCGGGTTGACCGTTGGAGCCCGTGGAAGAGATCTCCGGTTGATAGTTTTGCAGTGCACTGAAAAACGGATCGTTCACCAAACTCGGTAAGGTATAAATAAAGTTGTCGTTCGTCCAAGGTCCCCACCAGGAATGGAAGTCGAGAAGCACATCGACATCACCCGACGTATCGGCTTGCATCGCAGAGGTGAGCGCCGTCAGGTCGGTAAAGCCTGTCGGGTTGTTGAAGAAACGGTTAAAATCTTTGTCTGGATTCTCAGGATTGCTGCGGTAGTAGCCACCGAATCTGCCGGCCGGATTGGTTTGTGGGTACACAAAAAACTCCGCGTGCTGACGCAACGCATCGGCGCGGGAATCTCCACTCAACAAAAAGTCCAACAGTCCTTCGAGAACGTAGTTGCCGGCCGTCTCTGCGCTGTGACTTCCCGATGCCAACAGCACCTTTTGTTTTGTGGCAGTGGAAGTGGAATCTGTAATCTTAAAGCCGTACAGGTTCTGGGTGGGCACGATCCGTCCCACGTCGTCGACGCCAGCCGCCGACTGTCCCAAAACCAAGCTGGAATTGGCAGAAGTTGTCGGCGACACGTGCGGACTTGCCACGAGATTCTGCACATAGCTATCGGTGCGACTCACAGGGTAGGGCAGGCCATAGGCAATGTAGACATCGTTCTGTATGAAGGGAGAGTTGTTAGAGAACTGATAATTCCCGCCGAAAGTCCCCCCGTTGTCGAAGAACTCCCAATTCTCTTGATCGTAGCTATACACGTAACGATGGTTCGTCAGCGAACCCAAGAAACTGGTCGAGTCAATCGAAAACTGGGGAGTGGCACCGTTGACGTTCGACGCCTCGAAGTAGACCCAGCGGTAATTATTCCGCGTGGTCCAAGTCTCCCTGCCGACGAGGCTCACGTTGTTTCCCACAACCGACGACGCAGCGACATCCAACGAACCGCTATCGAAATCCTGCGACAGCGTAATCTGCCCACCGGCAATCGAATTGCCACTTAGCAATAGAAGAGCTAGACAAAGGGGTCGTATCTGCGGAAAGCGTTTCATGGAGTGCGAGGTCTAAGTGCAAAAGCGGTAGTATCAGGTTCATCCTATTCTACAAGACAAGAGCCAGTTTCAAGGATAAAGCAGTCACCGATGAGCCGACGGCGCTAGCCGCGGATAGCATCAGAACGGCACTTATTTTCACGGCACCCGCGGCTAGCGCCGTCGGCTTAGGAGTCCCAAAACTGCGTCTACGCACATTCGGGCAGATTCGCGTCACTCGTGGCCAGAAATCAACTGGCCAGTCCACGCAACACTTCCAGGCCCCGCTCGATCGTCTCGACACTCGCGGCATACGAGATTCGGAAGTGCGTGTTGCGCTCACTAAAGATATTGCCTGGAATCACGAGCAGATTGTTTGCGATAGCGCGCTCGACAAACTCAGTGCCAGTGCCGCCGCCTGCAGGCACCTTGGGGAATACATAGAACGCCCCGCCGGTGGAGGCAACCTCGTAACCGGCATCGCGCAGGCCGCCAACAATCAGGTCCCGCCGCTCAGCATACTCTGCCACTTGCGGGGAGATGTCGGTTTTCAGTGCCGCCAGTGCCGCCCATTGCAATGGATGCGGAGCGCACACGAATGTGTACTGTTGTAGCATCGTGATCTTGTCGATCACCTCGGCCGGGCCATGGACCCACCCCATTCTCCAACCAGTGACGGCGTGCGATTTGCTAAAACCATCGACGACCAGTGTTTGATCGTTCCACTTCGTGGGGCTCACAAGCGGCGCGTCGTAGCAGAACTCGCGATAGATTTCGTCTGAGATCAACGCAATGTTGTGTTTGTCCCCCAATTCGGCAAGCGCTTGGACTTCGTCTGCTGTGGCAACTACGCCCGTAGGGTTGGCCGGGCTGTTGAGCAGAATCATTTTCGTTCGAGGCGTAATCGCCGCGGCAACTTTTTCCGGATCGATTCGAAAGTCGGGGTAGGTATCGACCAGGACGCACTTCCCACCGACCATCGCCACCAGAGGCGGGTACATTACAAAGTAAGGATCGAAACAAATCACTTCGTCGCCGGGGTCCACCAGTGCCATCATCGTCAGCACCAGCGAACCGCTCGTCCCCGACGTCACCAGCACCTTGCGATCGTCGTGGCCAAATTGATTATCGATCTTCGCTTGCAGCGCCTCACGCAGATCGGGAATTCCCTGCGTCACGCTGTAGCCATTCTTGTCGGCATTGATCGCATCGATTGCCGCTTCCTTCACGGTGTCGGGCACGGGAAAGTCCGGTTGGCCGATGGAGAGATTAATCGGGTCGGTCATCTTCGCCGCCAGGTCGAAAACCTTGCGGATGCCGGAGCTATCGAATTCAGCAGTACGTGCTGCGAGCCAGGGATGCATGAGAAGGGGCTAGGTGTTAGGGGCTAGGGTCTAGTGTAGCCGCGATCCTACGGATCGCCGGATCTTCAATCCAACAAGGGCTCGGGCAAATCTTGCTTCGCCCCAGCCGCGCCCCATTGTACAAGCGCGACCATTGCCAGCACACCGCCCATGGCGGCGAGTTGAAGCGAAGTCATCTTCTCGCTGTCGAACTGTCCCCAAGCCAGGGCCACCAGCGGAATGACGTACGTCACCATCCCGGCAAAGAGTGGTCCTTGGTATTTTACCAAATGGATAAACATCAGGATCGCCACACCCGTACTAAAAATGGCGAGCAGTGCCAGCGAGCCAGTGGCCAGCAGCCAGTCTTGCGGTTCCGGGGGGCCCTGCAGGTTGAGCGCCGTCAATACGCCCGGCATAAACTGCAGGGGAATCAATGACACACCCCCAACCGCAAGGAACAGCACGGTTAACGGCAAGGGATGCATGTGATCGAGCTTCCACTTGATATAAATATTGCCCAGGGCGTAGGTGAGTGGCACGGTGAGACCAAGTGCCAACAGTCCCCAGGGGATGCCTCGTTGTGTTCCATCGACCATTACCCCGGCCAGACAAATGAGCCCCCCCATCACTCCGATCACTTGTCGGGCAGTAGGCCAAATGCCGAGCATAGGAATTGCCAACACGATCGTCACCAGCGGCACCAGAGTGACCAACATCCCAAAGTAGCCATGCTCGTTGGCTTGCGTCATGACATAGGGCAGCACTGTGAATGGCCAGGCATTGGAAATGGCCGCGACAAAAACGATGTGGCCCCAGTCGCGTTTGCTAATCCTGGCCGGCTCGCGCGTGTACGCCCAATACAAGGCGAGCGTGAGCGCCCCACCCAATAATCGTCCCGTGCCGATAGCCAGCGGACCGTAGGCATGCGCAGCCCGATCCATCATGATAAAACTTGTGCCCCACATGCAGCAGATGAATAGAAACGAGAGGTAGGGCATGTGAGACGGTAGGCTTCAGGCGGGAGGGTAGGGGGGAGCGGAAAACTCAGCTAGCCCCGAGCGTCAGCGACAGGATCGATCGAAGGCGGAAACCAAGAGCCTACCGCCTCCAGCCAACAGCCTCAAGCCTTACCGTACCCGACACTTGAATCGCAGGATGCCGCCTTCGCCTGGTTCGACGGGCTCGGTGATTTCCCAGCGCATGATAACTGAGCCGTGCTTGTTGGGCTCGGCCGAGAATTCGGCGTCGACGCTTGCCTGGGCGGTCTCGGGGATGTACTCGAGCCGTGTTGTCAGGTTGTCGACGATGGTCACATTGCCAATCACGCGGTCGCCAATGTTATCGAATCGTAGAGTGAACTCGACTTCGTCGCCCGGCAACGCGGTGCCCGTGGAGGCGAGTTTCACTAGCCGCAATCTTGGATTATTCGGCTGCTCGTCGTGATACACCACGCCCGGTTGGACAACGCTCACCTCTGCCTGGGCTCTGCGTTTGTCGATTGTCACTTGTGCAGCTTGGTCGCCAGCCCAGGTGATGGCCGCATCCACCCCTTCAGCAATCAAGGCCTTCTCTTCGTTGTCGATGATGCCGGCGCGAATAATCTGCAAGTCGGCATAGGCGGCCAGTGCACCATCGTACTCGCGGACTTCGATGTCCAGCGCCAACTCACCCGCCTTCTGCTGCTCCAGCATCAGGCTCGGAGGATTCTCAGCTCGGTTGATGTTCGGCTCGAGTTGGTTGAGCGATGTCGCGGCCCGTTCGTCTTCCTCGATGCCTGACAAGGAAAGATCTGCCTCGAAGCCACCGGGCATTTCGTAGCGATTGTAGGCATGCAGGTCGATGGCCTTCCGTACGACTCCAAAGCGCGGAGCATAAATGCAAACGCGGTTACTGGGCGCGACGATTGTACGACCATCGACTGTGTCGTAATGGGCGATAGTGTCTTCTTGCTCCAAACCGTCGATCTGCCAATTAGCTCGCACACCTGCGGGCAGTCCGAAGTCGCCGCCATCGCACAAGTATTCGTCGGCTGGGCCAATGCCACAGTCCTCGGGCATACATACTACACAGGGCCCCATCGTGGCTGGACTGCAAGAGTCGCAAGCCACTTGCTCGACATGAGCGACTTGCCGGGTCTTGGAAGTCTGTTTTTTGCTGCCGACGTTTTCTGTGTAGAGCGCATTGACCACGCCTGGGTCGACAATTGTTTTATCTGAGGAAGATTTCCCCGGCAATTCTTTTGCCGCCGCCTTCTTTAGCGGTATCGCCTGCTTGTGTGCAGCTTGGACAATTTGCCGGTCTTCGACTAACTTCACGGCAGAGACGATTGATTCTCTGATTTCCGCATCCGACTTGGCCGGATTAGAATTCAACGAAATCGTCGAAGAATTTGTCGGCGAGTTTGTCGCGCGACACGAACAGAGAATCAGCGTCACCGCGGCGACCAACCCCAAGCGAAACCACGTTGGGGGTGTTGTTCCCCTAGGCGGAATCGCCATCGGACGAGTCGAATTCTGTTTGTTCAAACTTGCCACTTGGGTTACTTCTTTCCCGGTAGTTTCTTCGCCGAAAACCGTGAAGAGAGTTCGATCACTTCGGGTGGGCGTTCGGTGACCGGTCGATGATTCGTGTTTGGTACGTCGTAAACTTGCACCGGTGGTGCGCCGTAGTTGAATGCCGGATTCTCTGCGTCGACAATCGGCACGCGACCCCCGAGCCGCAGAATGGCCATGGGTCGCCCGAGCGAATCGGCAACCACCAATGGATCGTCGCCTGGTCGGGCTTCCACCCACCTTTGCTCGTCTTGTTCGTCGAGAGGTAGCGCCAACAGGGGATCTTCCAGATAGATCACCCGAGTGATAAATCGTCCCTCGGCCGCGCTCAGCAATTCTTCCCGCGTGAGTTCCACAGGAATAGGAAATCGCAGCTTCATTCCGCAGGGCGGATGCAAGCGATCGATCACTTCGAGAGTGGGAAAGAGCTCAACGCCTGGCGCGTCGGGGATATCGGTCACCTTGAATCGATAGACCGTGGCGATCGTGAGTCCCACCAGTAGCTTGTCTTCACGACCTTCGTAAAAACCGGATCCTGCCGCCGCCGCGATTCGTGCCCCCTGGGGAGCACGAATCTCGACTGGCTGACAGTACCCTGACAACGGAGCGCCTCGGATCAGTCGCTGACGACCAATCGCTCCCGGGGGCATGGCACCAGCGTGAAGCCAGTGTGTTGGAGGAGACTGGGCCCACACCGAAGTGCAAACCAGCATTCCCGCCAACGCTGCCCATAGCAGTTTGCCAGCGACCAATGTCCGAACAAGTTCGGAACCTAAGCCAAAGCGTACCGTTGTCATGTTTAGTTGTGTATCGTCAGTTGAAGATTGGTTAATGATCGGTGGGAAACTCGGACCTAATACCGCCAGCCTCCCACCTCCAGGCTTACTGACACACACATTCTCCGTTAGGACAATCGCAAACGTCGCATTTCTTGGAAGTCAATCGTTGCCACAAGGTTGGCTTGCCGCCGTCACGATTATTGGTCGGACCACCGAACAACCGCAGCCCAGCACGATTCGTCTCAGAGACGCTGACGTGATTGACGGGACGCGGATAGTTCATTCCGGGACGTTGCTTCACAGTCATGCTCATGTTGTGAACCGGAGGTGGCATTCGCACCCGTGTCTTGTTCTTGATGGTGTGCGAAGTCAAACCGGCTTCGTGACCCATCGGAAGATGCGGCGGACCGGGTAGCCCAATCGGCGTACCCACGTGCGGCATACCCCATTGAGGTGTGGTCATACCCGACACCAAGTGTGGCGGAGTGGCTTGAGGGGCAAACCCGGCGGTTTGCATTCCCTGAGGGCCGCCCATGCCTTGAGGTCCACAGTACTGCGAACCGTATCCATCGTAGGCAACCGGATCGACGGGCGAGCCATCTTCGTTGTAACCGGCATGTGTAACTCCACCTTGACCAGCAAGTCCGTTGCCGGGGAGCTGGAGATCGAGGTTACCGATACGCAAGATCGCCATGATAGAACCGCGACGGTCGGCCTCGGAAATCGGATCGACACCCGGATCGAGCCGTGTGCTCACCAATGTTTCCACACCGGCCAGAGCCAATTCTTGAAACTCCGGATCTGGTAGATAAATTACCTTCGTCACAAAATTGCCACTGAGGACCTGATCCAAATCTTCGTCTGTAATCTGAATAGGAATTGGTGCATGTGCCAGATAGGCATCGGTCCGCGGAGTGACGGGAGCGACTTCCAGGGTAGGAAACAACTCCGTTCCGGGGCGGTCCGGCAAATTTGTCAGCTTCAAGCGGTAGATGGCTGCCTGGGGAAAGTTCTGTCGACCTGGCATCACTAAGGGCACCGAGTCGAACAATCCTTGACCGCTGATATCCCAAGCCACTTCAGTACCCTCGGCACCGAGAAAGGCAATTTGAGAGGTCGCGTTCATCGCTGGCACAGGCAGGCATCCTGGGGAGTAGCCCATGGTAGGCGAAACAGCGCCTCCGCCTCCGCCGGCAGCCATACGACTTGCCATGGGGTGCAGTACCCCAGGACCTGGTCCACCGACGCCGGGGCCGGGTTCCATGAGTCGCTGTGCAGGTGGCAGGTTGTGTGCCACGCGTGGCCCCATACCGGCCAACATTTGGGCATAGCCGGCGCTGGGTGCAAACGCAGCCAACGTACATAAGGCGTAGATTGCTATTCTTCTGTTCATGTTGTTCCCCTCCGCATGTCAACAGCGAGAGCGTGTAGTGATGATTTCTCGTTCGAAGCCCATCCCTGTCAGATGGCAACTTCTTGTGAATTGTTGTGCAAGCTATGCCCGTGCTAGCAATCGTTGGAGCGAACATCTCCAGCTTTCTGCTAGTTGCCGTGGACCGGCAAGGCAAACTCCCACTAGAATCTGCCAACCCATCGCGACTCGATCGCGTACCTGGGGTTGGTTCAAGTACGCTCCTCGAAGTTAATGGTCGGCGGATGGGAAGCGGAATCTTTGGTAAAACCGGTAAAACCGTTAGAGGTAGAAAACTTTGCCACGCTTGCCAGCCATAGTGCTATCGCTGACGGTCGTGTGCGCCCTGCCTGTGGCGGTGGCTCAAACTCCGCTGGTTGTGCCTAAACAGGTCCCTGCATCGCAGCAAGGGTCGGAAGGCGACCGCTTCCTGGCTGAAGTGCTAGCCACGCTCCAGCGGCGTGCCAGCGTTTCTGCTCGGCTACGGCATCAAGCTCGACTCTACGACGACACCGTCATGGGGTCTGGCAAGTATTGGCAGCTCGGCGTGGGCAATCAGCGCCGCACACGCTGGGAAATGCAAAGCCAGGTTGCCGATACGACCGCCAGCTACGTCCAGGTGTTCGATGGCGAACATCTCTGGACGGATCGCACACTGCCCAGTGGCCGTCGAGTCTTGCGGTTAGATGTAGGTCGACTGCAATCTTTACGACGTTCCTCGCGCCTGGCCGCGAAGCGGCAAGCCCTGCCTTGGACCTCATTGGTCGCGATGACAGAAGGGCAGGGGGGCCTCGCGGAGATGGTTGCCGATTTGCTCCGCCGGTATACCTTCGCACCCCGTCGCAAGACACAGCTCAATGGTCTGGCGGCCTACGCGATGGTGGGTCACTGGCGACCTGACCAACTACAATCCCAATGGCCCAAGATTTCAGAGGATGCGGACGCTTCGACTTGGCCCCAGCAAATTCCTCACCACGTGCTCGTACTCGTTGGACAAAACAATCTATTCCCCTATGTGATCGAGCATCGCCGCTCTGTCGATTCGGCATTGGCTCAGAGCGCAGCGGGAGTTTTGCCGACCAAGGATCCGCTACTTCGCTACGAAATCTTCGAAGTGCAGTTTGCCGCGGCCTTAAAGGATTCGCTCTTCGAATACCGTCCCGGTGACGTCCAGTGGAGCGACGAAACAGCGCTCGTGTTTGAACTGATGGAAGCCAAACGACAATAGCCCCGTCCGAAAGTCGCAAACGTCAATAGCCCCCGGCTCCGCCGGGGGATGACACACTCTTTCGTTGCGAATTGCCTACGATCATCCCCCGGCGGAGCCAGGGGCTAAGATTTATTCGCCAGCTTTGTCGCCGTGAGAATCGCCGCCACCATGCCCGTTGATTCGGCTACGCCCTGCCAGGCACAATCGTAAGCGGTGCCGTGGGCGACGCTCGTCCGCACGATGGGTAGGCCCAGTGTGATATTCACTGCGCGGTGCATCCCCAGCAGTTTCAAGGCGATGTGACCTTGATCGTGATACATGGCCACAACCGCGTCGAACTCTCCATCGCGGGCACGGCCCATCAGGGTGTCGGTGGGGAAGGGGCCAGTGGCGTTTACGCCTGCATCGATCGCTTGTTGCACTCCAGGGGCGATGATGGTGGATTCTTCGTCGCCGAATAGGCCATCTTCGCCCGCATGGGGGTTGAGCGCACATACCCCGATGCGCGGAGCTTCGAGTCTAAACCCTTCGCCCATTACCCGCGCAGCTAATTGACACTTCGCGGCGATCGCTTCGGACGATAAGTGGTCGAACACGTCCCGCATCGCCATGTGGAGGGTCACATGGGCCACGCCCAAACCGGCCGGACATTGGGGCACTTCCTCGGGCGGCAGATAAAGCATCATCGCAAAATTGTCCACACCGCAAAGCTCGGCTAGCAATTCGGTATGGCCCGGATACATATGCCCCGCAGCGTGCAGCCCGGCTTTGCTTAGGGGAGCGGTCACCAGTCCTTGGAACTCGCCCGATTTGGCGCCCGCGGCGGCTCGAATGACTGCCTCGTAGGCTGCATGACCCGTGCGCCGATCAAGGCTGCCGGGTGTCACATCCAGCACATCGTCCGAGCCAATCGGAAGGCACGAGATGATTTGCGGATCGTCTGCAACCGAGGTGGTGTCTTGGCACTCCTCAATGGTAAGTGAACTCTGGAGTAGTTTGGCCGCGGTGCGAAGTACCTCTGGGTGCCCCAAAACGACCAGTCGGCAGGCTTCGTGAATTCGTTCATCCGACCAAGCCTTCACAATGACTTCGGGGCCCACGCCCGCGGCATCGCCCATGGTGATTGCAAGTAGCGGCTTGGTCGACATAGTGTGTATGCGTGGAGGTTTGGGGCTGTGGCAGGTCAGTTATCAATCTAGAGCGATTCCCCCAAACAAACAACGGCCCTAACGCAACTTGACTTGGACGGATAGAATTGAGAGAGAAGCCTCCGGCAAATCTCAATCCCCTGACCCCTGAATCCTCACCCCTCAATGCCCCGCATATTTACCACGCTGGCGTTTCTCTCGCTGGGCCTGTTTCTGGCTTCGATTGTCCTGGGGCTATGGATTGGCGATCTTTACGATCTATCTGATATGGAAGTGTTGGAAGGCACGCTTCAGGCACGGGGAGTTCACATGCTCACCGGCACGGCTACCGCATTGGCGGTTGTGTTCCTGCACAGTGTGGTTGTCACCTACTTCATTGGCACGAGCCGCTGGTGCAAGGAAGTGACGGAAACCTACGGCCTCGATCCGATATCGCTGGCCAAAAGTACTCAGCTCAAGCGGAAGACATTCCCTTGGTGCGTGGTGGGAATGCTAACCGTCGTAGGCGTCGGAGCCCTGGGAGCAGCCTCCGATCCTGGCACGGGCCGAGAGGGTACTCAAGCAATGGCCGACTACCACTTCGTTGCCTCGCTATTGGGCCTGGCCCTGGTGGGTTGGACTTACTTTCGGGCTTGGACAAACATCATGCTCAATCAACAGGTGATCGAGGAGATTGTGGCTCAAGTGCGCGTTATTCGCCAAGAGCGAGGCCTGGATGTCGAGCCAACGGAGTCTGCCGGTTCGCTGACGACTGCCTCCTAGAACCAGCCGAATCTCCTCTCAATCGCCGTCCAATTACGCCGATTCTCAAGGGGAGCAAATTTCTCACTTTGCCCTCAACAAGCCCTGACAGCCGAAAATCACGAATTATACTAGAGGTTTCGAGCCCAGTTTTGAGGCTTCTCTGATGCAGGTGTCCACGAGTACAGGAGCGGGTATGGCTAAGGCGTTGACGATCTTTGGTTTGGTCGTCGCCGCGCTATTGACGCTCCTATTCACGCTCGACCTGGTCGCCGGCATCCCTTTCGGCGGTGCCCAGATGACCATGAATATCGGCGGCATCATCGCGGGGATCATTCTCGGCTACGTCAGCTTCAGCACCTTCCGGGAACAGAAGTAAGGCCACCGTCTGAGATGGCTCATCCGTGGTAGCTGGATTCGCAAGAATTCAGTCCGCAGGAGTTTCTGAATTCTGGCGAATCCAGCTACGGAGAACTCTGCGTTTAATTTAGGCAGCCACTTTCAGAATCGATTGCTGGGGCCGCACCTGATGACGCTCCGCTAGCCCTTCGACAATCTCGATCACCGAACACAGGTCGACCTGGCCTCGGCTGGCGCCCCAGGACGCTTCGCGCAGGAACTTCTCGAACGACTGAACATGGCGGGCGCTTTGTTTTTCGAATTCAGTCGAATTCACGCTCACCAGGACGGTGTCTTGCACGGCGGCCGCAGAAATCTCTCGTACCGAAGGACCTCGTCGAGTCATTCGCTGCCACATGCCACGTCGGGGAAGTTCAATGCTGGGCGTCACTTGCCACAGTCCGCAGGAGAGGGCACGGGGCCGAGCACTTTGGGACCGATGTTGCCCAGTGGAAACTACGGAACAGATTCCCCACTTCGACAGCAGGGGCAACCGCGAGCGCAGCTCGGTACCATTACTGAGAACAACACGAGGGGGTTCGCTTAAGGAGGAAGCCAAATCGTTCATGCTGGTGGTCAATTTGGCACTAAACTCGCGGCCGGCAAGTTGAGGACCGGTTTCGAGATGCCGTAGATTCAGCGCTACGTGGTCGGCGGACAATTCGGCAGACTGCTCTTGCAGCAGCGCCGCCATGCTGGCATCTTCTACCGCCCATGTCGCATGAATGCGGTGGCTGCGGAACAGATGAATTAAGTGACGTAGTCGGGCTGGGCTAAGTCGAGTCGAATCGCTGGAAGCGAGGTTGATTACAAATGCGACTCGGGGCACAATTAAGTCTCGATCCATCACGTGCCTTTCGCTAAGTTTCAAGAAGCGTGCTTTGGACTTCCGATGCCAAAGTTAGAGCAACTGACGCTGGGCAGCGACCTATTCGGTGGGTGATTCCGTAAGGAAAGAATCGGCCTCGGTCGCCTGCCGACACGCTGTGCTCTAGTTGGTTATTTCGGACCGAGGGCGAGACACTCTCAACCAAATGATTGCTGGCAGTGGTTAGCAGAGGCTGGTAAACCGTGACGCATGTAGCAATTAAGACAGTGGATCGGCCTGTTCGGGTACAGGCCTCGAACAAGAACATATATCTGGTAAACTGGTAGTTAAAGTTCAAGTATTCCCCGCCGCGTTTCCCCCACGAGTGCCATGGCAGACCGTAGTGAAAAATGGAAATTTCACGTCCATCCGATGATGGCGAACCGTCACGCGCAGACCGTGATGGGTATCACCTGGCCGCGTAAGTATGCTCCTTACAGTGCGAAGAAACACTTCGTTAACCTAAGCGATGGCGATCAATTGGTGCTGCACGAAGAGCAGCCGGAATTCGTCGATCCAGCGCTTCCAAACGTCTTGATGATTCACGGCTTGGCGGGTTGCCACACCAGCACTTATCTTTGCCGAATGGTCGAAAAGCTTGGGGCCCGAGGTTACCGTGCTTTTCGAATGGACATGCGCGGTTGCGGCGACGGCATTAGCGTGGCCAGCAAGCCGACTCATTGCGGACGCTGGCAAGACGTTGCCGCGGCGTTGGAGCACATTGCCGAACTGTATCCCGACACCAATACCAATCTTGCCGCATTTTCAATGAGTGGCACCTTGGCTCTCAATATGCTCGTCGAAGCAGGAGAGATGCGGGTTGGAAATCTGGATCGCTCGTTCCTGATTTCACCGCCGGTAGATCTTGTTGAGATCGAAATCGATTTTCGTTCCGGCATCAGCCGTAGATACGATCGCTATCTTGTGAATTTGCTTTGGAAGCAAAACCTGAAGCGTTGGCTTCACTTCCCAGAATCACAGCCGCCTAACATTACTCGACCTCCTCGCAAATTACGCGAACTCGATGACTGGGTGATCGCACCTAGCGGGGGCTATCAATCGACCGAAGCCTACTATCTGGATGCTTCGCCAGGACCCAAGCTGGCATCGATCCGTCAGCCCGTGACCATCTTTACTAGCGAAGACGACCCGGTGGTGCCCATCGCTCCGCTGATGAAAGCAGAAAAGAGTTCATGGATTGAAACCATCACTGTCCCCCGTGGCGGTCACCTTGGATTCATGGCTGCTCGCAACGGCGATCCCGATTTCCGTTGGCTCGATTGGCGAATTCTCGATTGGATTCGCGAAGGACACACGGCCCAGCCGCAGCAACAATCGCAGGCTGCCAATCTCGAAACGCAGTCGGTGTAATCGACACTTGCTTCGCCTGAGCAGTACTTCTGATGAGCCACAGAGAGCACCGAGTAGATTTAGGCATCTACTTGTCTCGCTTGAAACAAGCTCAGTTGTTATGTTTGGCATTGGCTATTCTTTAAAGGTAATACCAAGAGAAGTCGCCGGCAGTACCCGAGAATTCGCCCGAGAGGATAATCCTTTCTCTTTTATCTCTGTGAACTCTGTGGCTATAGCTTTACTAAACCGCAATTGATCAACGGGCCCATCCGCTCCATGGCATTAGTCTCTATTCAAAATGTTTCCATAGGCTTTCGGGGACCCAGTCTGTTGGATGATGTCTCCTGCCAAATTGAACGGAGCGGGCGGATTGGACTGCTAGGCCGCAATGGTGCCGGCAAGTCGACATTACTCAAAATGCTCTGCGGCGATGTTCAACCGGACCACGGGACGATCGATTTTGAAAACGACGCCCAGGTTGCTTATCTCCAGCAAGATGTGCCCAGCGATACCGCGAAAAAAGTTGCCGAGGTAGTTGCCGAGGGGTTGCCGGCGAGCCTACGACAGACCGATTCGGCTTGGGAGGGTGAGCACCGCGTCGAGAAGACGCTTTCGCAAATGGAGCTAGTGGGAGAGACTGAATTCGACACCCTTTCCTCCGGCATGAAACGGCGGGTCCTGCTCGCTGCAGCATTAGTGGCTCAGCCGGATCTGTTGTTACTCGACGAACCAACGAACCATCTTGATATCGATGCAATTGGCTGGTTAGAGAACTTCCTCCTCAGTTGGCCAGGGACGTTGATCTTCGTCACGCACGATCGCATGTTCCTCCGCAGGCTTGCTACACGCATTCTGGAGATCGATCGCGGTCGGCTCTTCGATTGGTCGTGCGACTACGATACGTTCCTCAGCCGAAAAGAAGCCGCACTCGCGGCGCAGGAAAAGCAAGATGCTCTGTTCGACAAGAGACTTGCCCAGGAAGAAGTTTGGATTCGTCAGGGCATCAAAGCGCGACGCACACGCAACGAGGGACGTGTACGAGCACTCAAAAAAATGCGCGTCGAGCGCAGTCAACGCCGTGAAGCCACCGGCACCGCACAACTCACCATTCAATCAGCCCAGCGAAGTGGCAACCTGGTGGTTGAAGCCAAGAATGTTACGTTCGCCTACCCCGACCGACCGATCCTCGACGATTTTTCAACCCTTATCATGCGGGGCGATAAGATCGGCATCATTGGACCCAACGGTGTCGGTAAGTCGACGCTGCTGAGGATTCTCCTTGGCCAACTCGATCCGCAGCAAGGCACGGTCCGCACCGGCACAAATTTGCAAATCGCTTATTTCGATCAACTCCGCGATCAACTCGACGAAGACGAAACCATCGAACACAACGTAAGCGAGGGGCAAACTGAACTGAAAATCGGAGGTCGGCAGAAGCATATCATCGGCTACCTCCAAGAATTTCTCTTCACGCCCGAACGGGCCCGCACACAGGTAAAGTTTCTCTCCGGTGGCGAGCGTAACCGCGTTCTATTGGCCAAACTCTTCGCCAAGCCTGCCAACTTGATTGTGCTCGACGAACCGACCAACGACCTCGATGCCGAGACGCTCGAGATGCTTGAGGCACGCCTGGTGGAGTACGACGGCACGATTCTGCTGGTGAGTCATGACCGAGCGTTTCTCAACAATGTGGTAAGCAGTACCATCGTTTTCGAGCCCTCCGGCGTGAAGGAATACGTGGGCGGCTACGACGACTGGTTGGCGCAAAGAACAGCTCAAGAAGCATCAACCGCGACAAAAGAGCAATCCGCGAAGCCGCAAAAAACGAAATCGACGCCGAGCAAGAAGAAGCTGAGCTTCAACGAGCAGCACGAACTCAAAAAATTGCCAGCGACCATTGAGGGCTTGGAGGCCGAGGTCGCTGAGTTTCACAGCAAGATGGCCGCAGCCGAATACTACCAGCAAGACGGCACCGTCATTGCCGCCGATCAATCGCAGCTCAAAAAACTGGAAGACCAACTGGCTAAGTCCTACGCCCGTTGGGAAGAGCTAGAAGCCGCAACCGACTAGAAGCAGTTTCAAAAAATCAGTGAGCCGAACGCGCTAGCGTCGGGTAGCACCAGAACAACACTTGGACGTGCGCTACCCGCGGCTAACGCCGTCGGCTCACATGGGATTGTTTTCGGTCTTGAAACTGCTTCTAGGCAATTCGTCCCCCTCCCTTGAAAGGTCGCCTTAGCGACTCGCCCGTGGACAGGAGGGGCTAGGGGAGGGTTGATCGCACACGCTCGAATACAGAAATGCGTCAGGTCGATGAAGATGGGGCTGCTATTAAAATGTCCAATCCTATGTTACGCCGAAGGCGTTGAACTCCTCAGCCCAGGGTTGATCGTGAAACGATCTACCCTGGGTTTTGGGATAGAGAGTTACCTACCCTGAATGGGTTGAACATCGCGAACAACCCTTTCAGGGTAGGAAAAGTATCCTCTGATACCCAGGGTAGCGGCTACGCCGCAACCCTGGGCTTACGAATGTATCCCCTTCGGGGAATGAACAAGCGTGAAACTACTAGGCAAATTGACTCACAGCGTAGCTCTCAATACCGCTTCCGCTCAAACCCCCTCACCCAACTGGCGGGGTAGGGGGGTGCGAGTGCAACAGCGACTCCAACTGGCATACGCCATACGCCAGTGCCAATCCCACGACCAGCGCTGAAGTGAGCAGCAAGCGATCGTGATCGTGGAACTGCAGTTCGGGCAGCAAGTCGCTAAGCGAAACGCACAGGAATGTACCCGCCGCGAACGCCAGAACGTAGCCGAGCAACGAGCCACCGTCGGTTTCGCCCATGAGGCCCACATAAAAAATTGCGACGCCAACCGGGATTGCCAGTGAAAACAGTCCGTTCACCAAATGCCGCGATGCCAACGACCAACCGCCGCGGGCCATCAGGGTGCCGATGGTCATCGAATCGAACGGCTTATGCAGCAGGATCACCAAGAATGTGCCGAGGCCTGGTAGTCGCAGCTCGGCATGGCCGTGGGCCACACTTGCCGCGAGTGCGATGCCTGCAATCACGCTATGCAGAGTGAGTCCCAGTGCGGCTCCGCTCCAGGTAAGATCGTGACCGTGGGAGTGTTGGTCATCGTGGGCATGATCGTGGTGGCAAGTCACTTCGCCATCTTCCACCTCGTGATGGTGAAAGCAGAAGAATCGTTCGATCAAGAACATGGCCAAGAGACCCAGTAGCACGCAGAGCATCACGTTGATCAGGCTCGCTTCGGCATCGTCCGACTCGGCCAGCACCTGGCTCACCGCGTGCGGTAGCATGTGCAACAGTCCCACCCCCAACATCACCCCAGCGACGAAGCTCACGGCCACCTCCATCCGCCGATGCGTCAGATGAAACCACACCGGAATCATCCCCCCGGCAATCGACGCCCCGAGAATCAGCAGGCAGTAGTAGGTGATCAGGACGACGGGGCTCATAGGTTTTTTAAGCAGGATAGGGCAGGGCAGGGGAGGGGAATCTACTAGTATCGCAGGTTCCTTGTCCGTTGTCAGTGGTCAGTTGTCAGTTGGATTCGTTTCGCCTAAGTTGTGGTTCGTCCCGTGCCCCTGCTTCTGCCCCTCACCTCGAATCTTTCCCTATGCGTGCCTTGATCCAACGAGTTAGCCAGTCGCGCGTGGTCGTCGATGGCGAAATCACGGGCGAAATCAAGCGCGGGCTGCTGGTGTTGCTGGGCGTTGCCGGTGCGGATGAGCAGAAGCAATTGAAGTGGCTGGCCGACAAGATTGTGGGCCTGCGGATCTTCGAAGATGAAGCCGGCAAGATGAATCTCTCGCTAGCCGACGTCGGCGGTGAGATGCTGGTGGTGAGCCAATTCACCCTATTCGGCGATTGCCGCAAGGGACGGCGGCCCAGCTTTATCGACGCCGCGCCGCCGGAGAAGGCCGAGATGATGTACAACGACTTTGTCGAATATGTCCGCAGCCAAGGCATCTCCGTCGGCACGGGCCGATTCCGAACGCACATGGAAGTCGAACTTACCAACGACGGGCCGGTGACGATCTGGATTGACTCGGAGGATTGAAGTCCGCCACGTAAACGCGAAGAGGCACGGAAATTTTTGAACAGGAGGGAACAGAGGGAACGGAGATTTATGAGAAGGACCGGATGACTGGATTTGCAGGATCAACAGGATACAGAAAGTAAAACTACATCCTGTTGATCCTGCTCATCTTGTAATCCTGTCAGAGAAATTGCTCAGCAGAGCAGCAACTTATTCGCGGAGTTCGTTCCACAATCGCCGGGCGGTGTCGTAGATGTTGCGATCTGTTTGCGGGGGAGGGCCGCCGTCGATCGGGACTGTTTCGATCGGAGGGATTCGACTCGGATCCAACGTACTGGCCTGCGGAGTAATCGGTGTGCCGGGCGGCAGGATGTTGGTTGAAGTTGGCGGCAACTGCGCGTTGCCTTCCATGGCGGGCGCGAATGGGTTGTTTTGGGCGAACTGTGAATTGAGCTTATTGCGTTTAATCGCCAGCGGCGTGACTTCGCCATAACGCTCCATCACCATCGGCTCGCCAAGAATCATCAACATCACCAAAACGAGTTTGCTGTAGGTGGAGATGTTCGCCCAGCCATTTTTTCCCCACAGCTTGATGGCAGTCCCAAACGATTTCTTGAATCGCCATCGGCCACCTTTCCATTCGACGGCATAGATTTCGTCGAGTATCAGATGCGACATCACACCAGCAAATACCCCACAAGCTTTGAAATAGCGTAGCTGTAGATCGTTGGAACCACTGACTAGGAATGCCACGCCGGCGAAAATCAGCGCAGCAGGCAAACTGTGGAACATTCCTCGATGGACGGTATACTTGGCCAGCATTTTTGCCAGGCCGAATCGCACAAATAAATAGATACTCGCCGTGGCGAGAATAAATTGTTCGTAGTTGAGCCCCAACTCGCGTAACCGATCGAGCATCATCACAGGGATAATGGCCGCGGCAAAACCCATCGATTCGCGAAAGGGAATTCCCGAGTCGCTATCGATGTCGGGCAGCATCCCACCAATACCGCACAGTCCGCCGGCAAGCAGTGAAGACTCCCAGGGGATTCCCAAATGAAAACCCAACCCGGCATAGCCTACGCCAAGTACACTACTGGTTGTGATATGAGTTTTGAAACCGGCCATTGCGGATTGGGGCTTGGAGCTAGGGACTAGGGGAGAGCGGGCGGAGTATAGGAGGCGATTGGAATCGCTGAAAGTTCGAAGTCGAACAGCCTGCTATCAGTGCTAGCATTGAGGTCTTCTCTGGATTGGAGCGCTCGTTTAGCCTACATTTCTGACCCTAATCCCTAGTCCCTAGCTCCTAGCCCCTCCTAGATAGATGCAAACATACGACTTACTGATGATTGGGGTCCTCGTGGCCGCCGGCTTGTTTGGTTTTTGGAAAGGCATGGCCTGGCAGATTGCTTCGCTGGCGTCACTTATCGTGAGCTACTTCGCCGCGCTAAAATTTGCCGACCAGCTCGCTCCCATGATTTCCAACCATGCACCTTGGAACAAATTCGTAGCGATGTTGGCCATCTATATCGGCACATCCTTCGTCATTTGGACCATCTTTCGCATGGTCTCGGGCGTGATCGACAAAGTGCGACTTGAAAGTTTTGATCGGCAACTGGGCGGACTCTTTGGCTTGGCCAAAGGGGCACTGCTGTGCATTGCGATCACCTTTTTTGCAGTAACGATACTCCCGCAGGCGCAGAAAGATATGATCATTGCTTCGCGCACTGGGGAATACATTGTCCGCGCGCTCGACCACAGCGAAACATTCGTTCCCCCCGAAATCCACGAAGTGATTCATCCCTATGTCGAACGCATCGAACAGCGACTCAACCCCAATGGACAATCGAACCAGGGAAATGGCTTCCAGGTGCAATGGCCGAGAAACGAGCAAGGTTTCCCCCAATTGCCAGACGCCAGTTCCTTATGGCCAAGCCAGTCTGCCGACAACGCAGAGCAACCCGCGCCAAGAAACGTGGACAACTCCAACTGGAATCAACCGGCAGCATCCCCCGTCGACACCCAACCCCAAACCGCCGACCGCAACCTCGGCAATGCTTATTGAGTGGTGTTCTTCAACTACTCGCAGTGGCACGGAGAACAAGAGAAGTGAACCACAAAGACACAAAGAACACGAAGACATCAGACTCAGTTTCAAGAATTGAGAACAATTCTAAGTGAGCCGACGGCGCTAGCCGCGGGTAGCGTAAGTCTAAGTGTTGTTCTGGTGCTACCCGACGCTAGCGCGTTCGGCTCATGGATTGTGAAAGTTCTCGGCCGTTCTCAGCGTTAGCACGCCACCACTAAAATCCGTGTGACTCGAGGTGTGCTTTCCTCAACTTCTTTGCGCCTTTGCGAGAGCTTCATTCCCCCAACTCGTCAGCCAAATCGTCCGCACCGTAGATATTGCGGATCACTTCACGGATGCCGCTGCTGTGGACCGAGACGGCTCGCGAGATCACGTCGTCGTAGTAGTACGAAGCAGTGAGACTTTGAATGTTGCCGTCAAAGATGATGCCGACAAACTCGCCATCGCGATTCACGACGGGACTCCCGGAGTTGCCGCCGATGATGTCCGCCGTACAAACAAAGTTTAGCCGTGCCGAACCATCCACCTGGTCGCGATGCTCGTGATACGACTCCGGCAGTTGCCATGGTTCCTTAGCTTCGTGCTTCTCTTCGTGTTCAAAGGCACCGGCGATGGTCGTAAATGGAGGTACCCACACGCCGTCTTCTTCGTAGCCCTTCACCACACCAAGAGCCAGCCGCAGGGTAAAGGTGGCATCGGGATAACCGCTCGCACCGTCGAGCGCCGTCTTGGCCTCGCGGATTGAGCCGTAAGCCTGTTTTTCGATTTCCTCAAGCTCTTCCTGGCGATCGCGAACTTTGCGGTAGTAGGGCTCAATCGCTCGTACGAACTCGATCATGGGATCGTCTGAAGCTTCGATGGCAGCTGCGCCCTCCTTAGCGAGTGTCTTTCGCAACTCAACATCGTTGAGCTTGGTGCCAGCAACTAGCTCAGCAGCCCGCTGGCGAGGGCTTTTCCCGGCAAGCATCGTGACGACCAGTGGATGATCGCCACCCAACTTGCCCGCCACTAGCGAGAGACTCGCTCCAAGCTTTGCAATCTCCAAATCGTTGTAAATAGGCGCAGGGGAGAACAATTCGTGTTCGAGCGATTCGCGACCCGAATTGCGGAACTCTTCGTAACGATCTTCATTCGGTTTCGCATCTTCGGTGGCCATGAGAACCAGTTCTAAAGCAATCTCGTACAGCCGCGATGAAATATAGAAAGAATCGTTGACGAGCTTTTCTCGTTCCTGTTGGGCGGTGGCAATCTCATCCCACGCTGTGGCGAACTCTTCCAGATCGTCACGTTCTGCTAGCCGAGCACGCAATTGTTTCTCCGCAGCTTCCTTTGTGGCGATCAGCGCTGGATTCTGCAAACCTTCACTCATGCCGAGCGAACGTTTGCGATTGTTTTGAATTCCAAACAGATCATCGTGGGCGCGTCGGCGATGTTCCGGGCTTTCGTTGCTATACTGCTGCAGCTCAATTTCCATCCGCGTGATGTACTGTAGATAGCTTGGCAAAGAAAAGTCACGAGCAAATCGCAAGGCGTCGGCCGTCTTGTCTCGTTCGGTATAGCCGGGGTTGCCAGAAACGAAGACGAGTTCGCCTTCGGCCGCTCCGTTTTCTGACCAACGGAGGAAATGCTCGACTTCCACTGGCTTGCCGTCTTCGTAAACACGGAACAACGTCACGTCCATGCAGTACCGGGGATACTCGAAATTGTCGTTGTCGCCTCCGAAGAATGCCGCTTTGTATTCCGGAGCCCAGACTAAGCGTACATCGGTGTACTTCTTGTAGCGATATAGATGGTACTTTGCGCCGCCATAGAGCGTGATCACATCGCTTCGCAGACCCGTGGCGTCGAGCGATTCCTGTTCGATTTGCGCCATCACGGCCCTGCGGGCCTGCTTTGCGGCCGAAGTATCCATCTCGTCAGACACTGCCGCCTCGACGCGGTCGGTCACATCTTCGACCGAAACAAGCTGATTCAGCTCCAAATCGGGGGCTGGAATCTCATCGTCCTGCGATTGGGCCAGGAAGCCGTTTTTCATGTAGTTTTGCTCGGGCGTGGAGAGCTTATGCAGCGTGTCCTCGGCCACGTGGTGATTGGTCAAAACCAGGCCGTTACTGGAGACAAAAGAGGCCGATCCCCCGGAGCTAAATCGGACGCTGGAGAGCATGACGTGCCGGGCCCACTCCTCTGTGGGCTCGAAGTCATATTGCCGCTTCAGAGCGTCTTTGGGCAGGTCCTCGAACAGCCACATTCCTTCGTCGGAATAGGCCCGATTTGGGAATAAAATCCCAACCAAAATGACGGCAATCGATAACAGAAATCGTGTCGCAGAGAGCATGCAATTCACATCCTTTTGAAGTGGCGAGAGGGGGGGCAAACTGAGGATTCATTGTGGGGGATTGGTAGCCGCCGTGAGACGACAGACTAGCTCGACTTCTTCCACCAATCAAGCTATCCGCCACAGAACACACTTCGCAGAGCAGGAGAGAGCCAATGGCTTAAATCCCGGGGAAAAACGCCCCGGAAACGAACATAACTATGATTATCGGACGTTGGGGCTACCGAATAGGCTTTGCCCTGCAGCGACGATTTCGTATCATGTAGATGCGTCATCTGGATGTGAAATTTCTTTCAGTGACGTGCTTAATCATTGGGCTCACATGTTCCCCCGTCAGAGAGTATGTGGGCCCATTTTATGCGCGTCGATTTCTCAGACACTCTCGCGCTCAGGAACACCCCGAACGACCTTCCAAAATCATACGGATAGCAATCATCAAAGATCAAGCTCATTCTTGAAAAGTGCTGTCACGTTTTCGATTAAGAGCCTGTTTTACACGCTTGTTGATTGCGGACCGTAACCATTCACCACCCTCCTCGACAGCTATGCCGAGAATCAGATCACAGAGATGCGAACGACTCAGCGAGAGTGCTCTAGCCAACTCATCCATTGCATCTACTAACGATTCGTCCATCCTCACATGAACTCGCCGACGTCGGCGATATCCATCCTTTCGGTACGGTCGAATCTTCATCTCAAGACGCCTTCGGCGTCGCCAGCTTCCTTAATTCTTCAACAACTAGGTTGATTCTCCCTCCTTCCTTAGCAATTCTGCCAACGAACTGGTAAGCATTCCCGACCAACACCTGCGAATGCTGTTCTTCAGTTAGTTGGACCTCTAAAGTTGAGCCGGCTGTAACTACCTTACACACAGGTTGTTTCCAATCCTTGGCCGACTCCTTGGTACTTCGAAGAATACGCTCCTCAGTGACCTCCCCAACAATATCAAAACCTGCTTTAGCAACTCCAAACAAATTAGACACTACAAACTCCTTTCAAATGAACCGTTGTTGCAACACTATGGGACCCTGTTGCCGCGTTCGACTGCCCCGAGTCGCTAACGGCGAGGCGGCGTGCTCAGCTTCTCCATGCCCCTTGTACACGGACCGAACTCTTCCGCCGCCTCGCCTTCGCGATCTCACGCGGCAACCCCATAGTGTGCAACAACTACACGAAAACAACCAAACTACTTACTTCCAACGCCACCTCTTCCAAGGCGGGGTCTTTCACCTGAAACCAAGCCACGTTCTCTAAGTTGTTCCCATAGTTGCTTACGCCCCGAGAACAACGCGTTCTGTACTTGAATCGGCGTGAACTCATAACCACGTTCAGACAGTCCCTCACGTATGCGTAGCTTCACGCAGTGCATCATGTCATCCAAATCAAATCTAGCGTCTTCTACCACTTCAACCAGCATCTCCATCACCAATCGACGCTTCTCTGGAAGACCAGATATTAACATCTTTAATTCGTTTACAACTCTCGACGCTTTAATTCCTCCAACAACTGGTTCTTCGGACTCAACTAAGGAGATTAGGGCTTCATTAGAATCAGCGAGCACACGTTCCATATACCTATGCTCATACCGTGAACGATAAAACGTCTGCAAAGCTATCCAGCAAATTCGACCATTGCCACGTTCAGCTTCCTTCACGATGTCCCACTCGCCTCGCTGAATTAAATACGCAATCTCAACCATCGCAGCTTGCCAATGCTCCTCGAACTCATCTCGCCGAAGAAATTCAGAGGACACCTTGAGCTTCTTACGACAAAACGTCAAAGCTGATCTCTCCCATTGCGAATGAATGCAGCTAAGGTAATCTCGTTGAATGTCTGTTAGTAATTGCATGAGGCCTTCTCCAAATTAGGACGAGCATCCGAGGGTTCACCCCAATGTCCGTGCATCGTCATTCCAAGCTGATATCTAGCTTCCTGCTCGATCCACTGCAGCGTCCACCACGGAGCATTCTTAGCCCACCACTTGGACAATCTGCCAGCAATGTCAGCAGGGCTAACAGTACGATACTTGCCCTTTACCAGGACCAACCACCATCCGACACGATTACCGGTTCCTTTCAAGAATAGTGGTCGGGTGTCATGCGGAGCTGTTGCTCCGGCTGCGGGCGATTGCTTCCGCACGCTGCTCGTCCTCGCCGGATCACACTCCACTACCACTCGATCCAGTACTTGATCACCATCTGCGTAGTGTCGCCATGTTCCCTCAACCTTGGGTTGTCCGCAGTACTTACGAAGAGCTTGCAGTACTTTAAGACGAGAGCACTTAAGTGAGAATGTTCGCCTCCCAGTTCGGAACAACACTGCCTCTTGTCGCAGCTTCTCACCAACCGGAACATAGAACTGTTCTTCCCGCTTCGCTCCCTTCATAAGTTGAGCACGAGTAGAACGACGGCTCTTAGCCGCCTTCTCCCTCGCTCTCTTCGCCTGCTCATCGTTCCAAAAACCAAGTGACGCTCTGACAACCTTGATGCTCCGTGACGGATAGTCATATACGAAACCTGGAATCGATCCGTCCTTCGCAACGTACTTGGTCAGATACATCGCATTCGCTTCGTTGAGTTGCTTAAGGTGGATGAAGCCCTTACCCCAGATATCAAGAACGATCTTCTGTGGAATGTAACCAACGTCCAGCAACAGAATGTGCCAGTGGACCCACCCGCCCTCTTGGAACTCCAACTTGCAAATCCACTTACCACGCAGATCGCAATTGATAGCTGCTCCTAGCTTCCGCATGAAACGAGAGACATGCTTCTGTGCCCTGGACTTGTCGAAACAATCTTGGGCATCTAGGTAATTCTTACGATCGTACGTGAGCGTGATGAAACGTCCCTCGTGGCCCTTGCAACGGGCCCACAGACGCTTACCCAACTTCCACCCCAAAATTCCGGCAGACTCCGGATCAAGCCAGGACTCGCGGTCCTTGAGCTTCATAGAGAACATCTAGTGGCACTCCTAGAAAATTGGCAGTGCGGACTCGCCCACGGGGACTGATCCGCACTGCCCTGTCCAGGTCTGAGAAACCTAGAATGAGTGCCAGCTTACGCCATACTCCACTATGATTATCGGACGTTGGGGCTACCGAATAGGCTTTGCCCTGCAGCGACGATTTCGTATCATGTAGATGCGTCATCTGGATGTGAAATTTCTTTCAGTGACGTGCTTAATCATTGGGCTCACATGTTCCCCCGTCAGAGAGTATGTGGGCCCATTTTATGCGCGTCGATTTCTCAGACACTCTCGCGCTCAGGAACACCCCGAACGACCTTCCAAAATCATACGGATAGCAATCATCAAAGATCAAGCTCATTCTTGAAAAGTGCTGTCACGTTTTCGATTAAGAGCCTGTTTTACACGCTTGTTGATTGCGGACCGTAACCATTCACCACCCTCCTCGACAGCTATGCCGAGAATCAGATCACAGAGATGCGAACGACTCAGCGAGAGTGCTCTAGCCAACTCATCCATTGCATCTACTAACGATTCGTCCATCCTCACATGAACTCGCCGACGTCGGCGATATCCATCCTTTCGGTACGGTCGAATCTTCATCTCAAGACGCCTTCGGCGTCGCCAGCTTCCTTAATTCTTCAACAACTAGGTTGATTCTCCCTCCTTCCTTAGCAATTCTGCCAACGAACTGGTAAGCATTCCCGACCAACACCTGCGAATGCTGTTCTTCAGTTAGTTGGACCTCTAAAGTTGAGCCGGCTGTAACTACCTTACACACAGGTTGTTTCCAATCCTTGGCCGACTCCTTGGTACTTCGAAGAATACGCTCCTCAGTGACCTCCCCAACAATATCAAAACCTGCTTTAGCAACTCCAAACAAATTAGACACTACAAACTCCTTTCAAATGAACCGTTGTTGCAACACTATGGGACCCTGTTGCCGCGTTCGACTGCCCCGAGTCGCTAACGGCGAGGCGGCGTGCTCAGCTTCTCCATGCCCCTTGTACACGGACCGAACTCTTCCGCCGCCTCGCCTTCGCGATCTCACGCGGCAACCCCATAGTGTGCAACAACTACACGAAAACAACCAAACTACTTACTTCCAACGCCACCTCTTCCAAGGCGGGGTCTTTCACCTGAAACCAAGCCACGTTCTCTAAGTTGTTCCCATAGTTGCTTACGCCCCGAGAACAACGCGTTCTGTACTTGAATCGGCGTGAACTCATAACCACGTTCAGACAGTCCCTCACGTATGCGTAGCTTCACGCAGTGCATCATGTCATCCAAATCAAATCTAGCGTCTTCTACCACTTCAACCAGCATCTCCATCACCAATCGACGCTTCTCTGGAAGACCAGATATTAACATCTTTAATTCGTTTACAACTCTCGACGCTTTAATTCCTCCAACAACTGGTTCTTCGGACTCAACTAAGGAGATTAGGGCTTCATTAGAATCAGCGAGCACACGTTCCATATACCTATGCTCATACCGTGAACGATAAAACGTCTGCAAAGCTATCCAGCAAATTCGACCATTGCCACGTTCAGCTTCCTTCACGATGTCCCACTCGCCTCGCTGAATTAAATACGCAATCTCAACCATCGCAGCTTGCCAATGCTCCTCGAACTCATCTCGCCGAAGAAATTCAGAGGACACCTTGAGCTTCTTACGACAAAACGTCAAAGCTGATCTCTCCCATTGCGAATGAATGCAGCTAAGGTAATCTCGTTGAATGTCTGTTAGTAATTGCATGAGGCCTTCTCCAAATTAGGACGAGCATCCGAGGGTTCACCCCAATGTCCGTGCATCGTCATTCCAAGCTGATATCTAGCTTCCTGCTCGATCCACTGCAGCGTCCACCACGGAGCATTCTTAGCCCACCACTTGGACAATCTGCCAGCAATGTCAGCAGGGCTAACAGTACGATACTTGCCCTTTACCAGGACCAACCACCATCCGACACGATTACCGGTTCCTTTCAAGAATAGTGGTCGGGTGTCATGCGGAGCTGTTGCTCCGGCTGCGGGCGATTGCTTCCGCACGCTGCTCGTCCTCGCCGGATCACACTCCACTACCACTCGATCCAGTACTTGATCACCATCTGCGTAGTGTCGCCATGTTCCCTCAACCTTGGGTTGTCCGCAGTACTTACGAAGAGCTTGCAGTACTTTAAGACGAGAGCACTTAAGTGAGAATGTTCGCCTCCCAGTTCGGAACAACACTGCCTCTTGTCGCAGCTTCTCACCAACCGGAACATAGAACTGTTCTTCCCGCTTCGCTCCCTTCATAAGTTGAGCACGAGTAGAACGACGGCTCTTAGCCGCCTTCTCCCTCGCTCTCTTCGCCTGCTCATCGTTCCAAAAACCAAGTGACGCTCTGACAACCTTGATGCTCCGTGACGGATAGTCATATACGAAACCTGGAATCGATCCGTCCTTCGCAACGTACTTGGTCAGATACATCGCATTCGCTTCGTTGAGTTGCTTAAGGTGGATGAAGCCCTTACCCCAGATATCAAGAACGATCTTCTGTGGAATGTAACCAACGTCCAGCAACAGAATGTGCCAGTGGACCCACCCGCCCTCTTGGAACTCCAACTTGCAAATCCACTTACCACGCAGATCGCAATTGATAGCTGCTCCTAGCTTCCGCATGAAACGAGAGACATGCTTCTGTGCCCTGGACTTGTCGAAACAATCTTGGGCATCTAGGTAATTCTTACGATCGTACGTGAGCGTGATGAAACGTCCCTCGTGGCCCTTGCAACGGGCCCACAGACGCTTACCCAACTTCCACCCCAAAATTCCGGCAGACTCCGGATCAAGCCAGGACTCGCGGTCCTTGAGCTTCATAGAGAACATCTAGTGGCACTCCTAGAAAATTGGCAGTGCGGACTCGCCCACGGGGACTGATCCGCACTGCCCTGTCCAGGTCTGAGAAACCTAGAATGAGTGCCAGCTTACGCCATACTCCACTATGATTATCGGACGTTGGGGCTAGAGTCTGGAATACATGCTATTTGCATCTCACGCCCCACCCTACGGCCTCAAACCGTCACCTAAATTGCAATGAACCAGCCGCATGCTGACGTCAGAAATCTGTCCGTAAATGGAACGATTTGGCGCGTCCGAAAATGACCCCGAAGTAGCGAAGCATGCACCATGAATGTGAATGCAGCAAAGGGGATTTAGAAGGAGCAAGCAAAGTCTAAATCTCTGGAAAACAGCCGCGATCCGATGGACCGCCGGGCCCGAGAGAATCAGCCCTCAGAATTGCTCCCAGAATCGTCCGCAGCCTCGCTGAACGGGCCAATTTTGCGGAATCGTTCGTACCGCTGACTCAGCAGCTCGTCGGTGGGCAATTTCGACAATTCGCGGAGCGTTTTGATGAGATACATCTTCAATCGACCCGCCGTCTGATGGTGGTCGCGATGGGCACCACCCAGGGGCTCCTCAATGACGTCGTCGACGGCTCCAAACTTCTCCAGATGGCTGGAAGTGATTCGCAAGGCTTGGGCCGCTTGCTCGGCGTAGTCGTGACTTTTCCAGAGGATGCCGGCGCAGCCTTCGGGACTGATCACCGAATAATAGGCGTGTTGCAAAACGGCAACACGATCGCCAACGCCAATTCCCAAAGCACCGCCCGAGCCACCTTCGCCAATCACAATACATATGATTGGCACCGGCAGTCGCGACATGGCAAGCATGCTTTCGGCAATCACCTGGGCCTGGCCCCGTTCTTCGGCGCCAATTCCCGGATAGGCACCTGGCGTATCGATCAGCGTGATGATTGGCAAGCCGTACTTAGCCGCCAATTGCATCTTTTCCATGGCCTTGCGATACCCTTCTGGATGCGCACAACCAAAGTAACACTCATTGCGCTCCTTGAGGGTCTTGCCTTTGTGATGCCCGGCTACCAACACTTTGAATTGGTCGATCTTGGCAAAACCTGTGCGGAGTGCGCGATCGTCGCCAAAAAACTTGTCGCCGTGTAGCTCGACAAATTCATCAAACACCAAATTCATATAGTCGGTGAACATGGGACGATCTGGATGACGCGCAACGCGTACCGTTTCCCAAGGACCGAGATTCTTGTAGATCGTTTTGGTTGTCTCGGTGAGCTGTTTCCGCAGACCGCGAATGCGATCGTGCATTTCGGGCGTCTTTGAGTCATTGCTCTCAAGGTCATCAATTTGCTCAGACAATTCGTAGATTGGCTGTTCAAACGGTAAACGAAATGCGGTACTTGCCATGATTAATCTTCCTCCTGCTCAGACTGTTCGTCTTCCGGCTTGGGAGGTTTCGGAGAAATATGGAAACATCGTCCCGCTTTCAACTCGCGATAGAACTCAAGTAATGAGTCGGGACGATCTTTGGGATCTTTTGCCAACATACGATGAACGAGCTTTGCAAAGTCTGGTTGAACGTTTTTTTGCAACATGTCGAGCGGTTGCGGTCTTGCCTTCAGATGCTTGTTCAGTAACTCCGAAGACGACGTCGCCGTGAATGGCACTTTGCCTGACATCAGTTCGTATACCATACAACCAAAACTGTAAATATCCGCGCGGGCGTCGACTTCTTTGCCACGAATTTGCTCTGGGGACATATAGCTATAAGACCCCTGCACTGGCGCTTTGCTCTTGAACAGTTTGCTCAGCCCCGACGGTATCTTGCGGGCAATCGTAAAGTCGATCAGCCGGACGTCGTTGTTTTCGTCAACGAGGTAATTGTCTGGCTTCACGTCGCGATGGGTCCAGCCTTCTTTGTGCATATGCTCCAGGGCCAGTGCCGCGGCGCATAATATTTCAGAGAGCCGATAATGCAGCTTTTCGACGCCTTCGTGAATCTGTTGCTTTAGGTTAGGAGTTTTAAACAACTCCATCACCAAATAACCGCCGTCTTTGCCTGTCCCGTAGTCGAAAGTCTTAATGATCGAAGGATGGATGAGCGATTTGCCCACTTCGTATTCGTGCTTCAAACCGTCGGCAGCTTCTTTCGTGTGCTTCTTGCCTTTGGGTAGCCATTTCATGGCCATCGGCTCGTCGCGATCCAGGGGTCGCACCGCCCAAATCTCGTACATCGCCCCTGCCCGAATCAAGTGATACAGGCGGTAAGAGCCAACGGTTTCTTTGCCAGCAGGGATACTCATTCAGTAATATCGGATTGGGGATTGCGGATTTCGGATAGAAACACGAGCGGCTGTAGCACCTTAGTTTAGTCTGCTGGTAAACTTCGTGAAAGAGCGGAGAAACCAACGTACAATCCGCAATCCCCGTCCAGAAATCCGAATTCACTCAGTACTCGACTTCCACCAGTACAAGTCCCTGTGCGGGAGCAGTCATCCCGGCATTGGTACGATCACAGCTTGCTAGCGCCTCGGCAAGAAATGTCTCGTCACGTCGGCCCGTGCCAACATCTACGAGCGAACCAGCGATGATGCGGACCATATTATAGAGAAACCCATCGCCGCGCACCTCTATCGAAACCTGCGTCGATTCGTCGCCCCCGCCTCGCGTCACGACAAGCGAGTGAATCGTTCGCACGGTGCTTTCGCGGGGACTGCCCACGGCTTGAAATCCGGCAAAGTCGTGTTTGCCCACGATGGCCTGCCCTGCCGAGTGCATGGCAGCGGCATCGAGCGGTTGCGGCACATGCCACACACGACCACGATCGAATAAGGGCCGCAATCGTTCGTTGTGGATGCGGTACCGATACCGTTTGCCTGTGCTGTCGTGAGTGGCATGAAACTCGTCCGCCGCCGGTTCGATCTTTCGCAGCAACACGTCTGCCGGAAGCTTGGCATTGATTCCGCCCAGAAGTTCGTCGGCCGTCAACGCCGTTTCGCTTTGGATGCCCACCACCTGCCCCAACGCATGGACGCCAGAGTCGGTCCGGCTGGAAGCGTGCATCCGCACCTCTTCACCGGTAATGGATTGCCAAGCACTTCGAAGTTCCCCCTGCACCGTTCTCTGCCCCGGCTGCGCCTGCCAACCACAAAAGTCGGTGCCATCGTAGGCGAGTGTGAGTTTGAAGGTGGGCATGGGAGAAAGCTCTGTGGCTTAATAACTTAGAATTAATTAGGTTCTAGCTGAAGAATACGGTTTCCCTTTGACAAATAACTCGATTGGATGCGAGAATTGTAGCATGGCAAGTATTGAATTACCTGACGATCAATTCGCCAAGCTTAGCGAACAGGCCTCCGCAGCGGGTTTTATTAACGTGGCGACATACTTGCAGTCGCTTGCCGACGAAGCCGCATTTGACCTGAAGTGCGGAATGACGGATGAAGAACTTCGGCAGAGTGCCGCCGAGTGCGATAGGATCAACGAGGAAATGAAGGAAGGTGGAGGCCACGATGCACGTGAGGCTCTCAGCGAACTCGGCAAGAAGTTCGGCTTCAAGATGCCTCGATGAAGAAATATCGCGTCATCCTTTCTGACAAAATGCTGGCCGGAGTGGAAAGCTACCTGGACTACATCTCCGAACACGGTTCCCCTCAAGTTGCGATTAACTAGTGGGAGAAATCTGTTCGCAGAATATTGTCACTAGAGCACATGCCTCACCGTTGCCCGTATGCTCCAGAAAACGACTTCGAGAACCTTGGTCTGCGTGTGTTGGTCGTCGACCGCTGTTTATTCATCTATACCATCGACGAAGAACTTAAAGTTGTGCGGGTGCTGAAATTCCGGCACGGCAGCCAGCTCCCCAGCCCGCTGGATGATTGAGGCTATTGGAACCAACTAGCAGCAATCCGTTTCGCTACCGCTACACCGCCGCTTCGCTCTTAATCAGCAACTCGGCGATCTGAATGGCGTTCGTCGCGGCACCTTTGCGTAAGTTGTCGCTCACGCACCAGAATGCCAAGCCGTTGTCGCATGAGATGTCTTCGCGAATGCGGCCGACGAAGGTGGCATCGTCGCCTGCACAATCCTGCGGCATGGGATACAGGCCTGCGCCCAGGTCGTCGAGCACTTTGATTCCTGGTGTGGCAGCAAATAGTTCACGGGCTAGTTCGACCGTGATCTTCTTTTCAGTTTCGACCAACATGCTTTCGCTGTGGCAGTTCTCTACCGGCACGCGGACGCAGGTGGGACAAACCTGAATCGAATCGTCGCCAAAGATTTTCTGCGTCTCGTGTACCATCTTCATCTCTTCGCTAGTGTATCCCTTATACTTTTCCGAACCAATTTGCGGAATCAAGTTGAAGGCGATGGGATGGGCGAACGCTTGGTAATCGTAAGGCTCTTCTTCCAAGAAGGCTTTGCTGCCGGCGACCAGATCTTCCTGTCCCTGGACCCCTGCTCCACTGGTGGCCTGGTAAGTGCTGACGATCACGCGGCGAATCTTGCCCGCCTCGTGCAATGGCTTCATTGCCAAGACCATTTGCGTGGTGGAACAGTTAGGGCTGGAGATGATGCCCTCGTGCTGTAGCGCCGCTTCCGGATTGATCTCAGGCACAACCAGCGGCACCTTGGGATCCATCCGCCAATAACCGCTCTCGTCGACCACCACGCAATTGCGTTCCACCGCCCAGGGACAAAACTCTTTTGCGACCGGATCGGGGGTGCTGCCGATTGCCAGATCGATGTCGTCGAATGCCTCGGGGCAAAGCAACTCAACCTTGTGATCTTCCCCTTTGAATTTCAGAGTCTTGCCGGCCGATCGTTCCGAAGCGAGGAACGTGATTTTCTTATAAGGAAAATCTCGTTGCTCCAACATCTGACGGATCAGGGTGCCCACGGCTCCGGTGGCCCCAACGATGGCAATCGACTCAATCACTGCATTTCTCCAAACTCGATGAATTCAAACTCAATGAACTTAGGTATTAGCCCTACTAAGCGACGCGACTAGCAACCTCAGACACAAGGCCCTGTGTTTAGGCTCACGCCCGTCGCGACAAACGAAGCCCGTATTATAAGTCGCCCCTGCCTAGGGGACAACGAGTCGGGCTTAACTACTCGAGTGACGAGCTCGCATCCTGTCTGACAAGCTCGCACCCTGTCATCCCGAGGTCCGCCGAGGGATTTACGCGAAGCCTCGAATCTGCGATGCCCCAGGGCTCCAGGCTATTCACAATACGCCGGCAAGATTCTTCGTTGCACTCAGAATGACAGATGGAATCCGCTATACGCCGTCCTGACGTGGAATTCGAAGCCCCCCCTACTCTGCCTTTTCACTCTTCTCAGCCTCGTCAATTAGTTCCCTCGCACCACCGATCACCTTTTCCCAATTGAACGCCGGTCCGGGATCGATCTTGTTCTTTTGGACATGATAGTGTCCCAGTACGCCGGCAAATTCCTTCCACTCGGGCTTGTCGAGCATGTGTGGAATCAGTTCGCCGTTGTCGTCTTTGGGGTAGTCGCATTCGAGCTTCGGGAAAACGCGGCACAAAGTAGCAGTAAGTTTAATGAGCGAATCGTACTGCTCGGGGGTGTAATCGTATTGGTACAGTTTGGTGCCTTGGATCGTGCCTTCGACAATCTCCGGTCGATCGGGCCGACCGTAGAATGGTTTCGCGCGTAAACCCAGATGGCCAACCGTGCGCTGCGGACGAATCATCAGGTCGCCCCCTTCATCGACCATGTACCACTTCTTAAGCACATCGTGATCCGCGGCGGGGTAAGCTCCGATCCCGGCGATCTCTACACCGATCGAGCGCGGATTAGAGATCGTGGCATGCCAGGCACGTTCTTTTAGATCGAGCGTCTGATAGATGGTACCGTCAACATCTAACATGAAGTGGACGCTCAAGCAGCGAATGTCGTGGAGCACTTTAAAACAAACGTCGCTGGTGCCACAGACGTCGTAGTGCATGACGAACTGATCCACGACATCCTGCAGCGAAGGCAAGTCCCAGCCACCACCACGGAACGCTTCAATTTGATCGGGAGTTAAGCCCTCGGCGCGCAGGCCATAACGATTTGGCGAGCTGAACTCTGGATTCTCGTTCTTCGTTGCTTCCCAGGAAGACGACTCCTGAGGTGCAAACCGGCGTTCCACCCGATAGGCGTCGTACCCGCCGGGATCCATCCACAGCACAACGGGGGCTGTAGTGTGAAATAACTGGCCACATACCACAATCTCGTCGCCGGCACGCTCTATCTGGTCGCCCACTTGAGTTTCGGCAACCGCCCTGCCCTGCCCAATGAGCCCAATGGATAGTAATAAGGTCAATCCGGTACAAGACAGGAACTTAACACGCAGGGAAAAGACAGGGGGAAGGATGCGGCACATTTCTTGATAACCTCATTAGGCGTCGCCGGGCGGGAATACCCTTTGAATCTACCACGCTGGTGGCCTCGGTTCGAGAGTCATTGCTTTCAGGATTCGGCGGCGGGATTTCAGAGCGTCGGGCGACCGTTGCCCGGGCCTGTCCGGCCCTTGGCTGGAAAGGGCCTTGATGCTACACTTACCGGATTAAACAAGTCTCAAGACACCAGTGCCCTAGGGGACTGGGAACAAAAATCGAGGGGCTTGAATAGAACAACCCGAGAGCGAAGCCGACCCAGATGCGGAGCTTCACCGCCCGACGCGCCAGCGTAGCTTCAATTGGCAGAGCACCGCATTCGTAATGCGGGGGTTGCGGGTTCGACTCCCGCCGCTGGCTTTCCTCCCTGTGCTGTCCAAGAAGAATCGCCGACACGCTCGGAAGCAATTTTTTGAAAAACCCGTTTAAGGAATTCGTCACCCATGTCTGAAGTATCGGAAGTAGCAGAAGTAGACGTCCGACAGATTGTTGTTTCCAACAGCACCTTTGGCCCGAACGAAATCCAGGAAATCACCGGGGCCATCTCGCGTGACTTTTCGAACTTTCGTCAATTGCGCGACGCCGTTGGCGAGCTGAGCCAACAAGAAAGCCGCACCCCGGCAGCCTCGGCCCGCCTGGGAGTTTGCCAGTATCTGCTGGGACGATATTCCGACGCCATCGAAACCCTAACCAATGCCGATGGTGGTGCCCTCACCCACTACTTCTTAGGCAAGGCACAGTTGTCCCTGGATAACTATGCCGAAGCGCAAGCCGCTTTCGAATCTGCCGAACGAGCAGGTTACAACCGCGACGACGTGGCACTTGCCAAAGCCGAAGCAATGCGGCTCAACGGTCAAGCCAATGCAGCACTCAATGTGCTCGACGGTTTGTCCGGTGCCGTCGAACAAACTGCCGAGTACCTCTACCAACGATCGGCCACCGTGGCCGCCATGGGTGGTAGTTCTTCGGAGGTCATTGCTTACCTGGAGCGAGCCGTCGAAGCCGATAACTCGCACGCAGGTGCACTCTTTGGTTTGGCCTTAGAAAACGATCGCCATGGCAATGACGAATATGCTCGCCAACTCTACGAGCGTGCTTCCGGCCAGTTTCCTGCTCATGCGGGCACGCTGCTGAATCTTGGGCTGCTGTACGAAGACATGGAGCACTTCGAACGTGCTAAGCAATGTTACCAGCGTATCTTGGAAGTGTACCCAGACCATCCGCGAGCACGGCTCTTTATGAAAGATGCCGAAGCTTCCCGCGACATGTATTACGACGAAGAAGCCCGCCGTCGGCAAGATCGACTAGCTCAAATCCTGAGCGTGCCGGTCACCGATTTCGAGCTTTCTGTCCGTAGTCGCAACTGTCTACAGAAGATGGGTGTAATGACCCTCGGCGACCTCACCGAAACCTCCGAGCAAGACCTGCTTTCCAGTAAGAACTTCGGCGAGACCTCGCTCGTGGAAATTCGCGAGATGCTTAACTCCAAGGGCCTGGAACTGGGGCAATTTGCCAGCAATTGGCGAGAAGAAGAGCCCAGCTACGATCCGTCCTCGCTCAGCGACGACGAACGGGCCTTGCTCGATCGACCGATCGCCGACCTCAATCTTTCTGTCCGTGCCCGCAAGTGTATGGTTCGCTTGGGGCTCACCACCATCGGCGAACTCGTCCGCCGTACGGGTGACGATTTGCTGGAGTGCAAAAACTTTGGTGTCACGAGCCTCAACGAGGTTCGCGAGAAGTTGACGCTCAACAATCTCAAGCTACGTGGCGACTGACAACAGTACGTCAGCCGGTAGCGTCAGCGCCCGGATTGCACGGCCAATACGCTATCGCCTATGGCAATTCCCGACCAAGAATCCGAATCCGCGGCGTCCGACTCTTCGCGCTTTCGACTGGAACCGCTCCACACCGACGCGCATTGCGGTGCGCGTCGCTCACGACTGCATACGCCACGTGGTACGGTTGAACTGCCGACTTTCATGCCGGTAGGAACGTTGGCTACGGTCAAAGGTGTAGACATCCATCGCGTTGCCGAAACCGGTGCGCAGATAGTGCTGGCCAATACGTATCATCTGCTGCTACGACCGGGTGACGAAGTGGTCGCCAAGCTCGGGGGCTTGCACGAAATGATGCAGTGGTCGGGACCCATCTTGACCGATAGTGGCGGCTTCCAAGTTTTCAGTCTCGCCGAGCGCAACAAAGTCACGGAACAGGGGGTGGTGTTTCGCTCGCACATCGATGGCAGCCAGGTTGAAATCACACCGGAGCGCTCCATCGCAATCCAAGAAAACTTAGGTAGCGATTTTGCGATGGCCTTCGATCATGTGGTCGAACTTCCCAACTCACCGGATGTGGTAGCCGATGCGATGTGGCGGAGCGTCCGTTGGGCCGAGCGCTGCCAAAAGGCAGCGAAGCGGCCCGATCAAATGTTGCTGGCCATCGTTCAAGGCGGTCTCGATGCCAAGTTGCGCCGCGAATGTGCCGCAGCGCTTGTGTCTCACGATTTCCAAGGCTATGCCGTCGGAGGTTTGAGCGTCGGTGAACCGCCCGAGGAAATGTATGCCGCGCTGGATGCCACAGTGCCCAGCCTGCCGACGGACCGGCCTCGCTACCTGATGGGGGTAGGCCGCCCCGAAGATCTGCTCGAGGGCATCGCCCGAGGCATCGATATGTTCGACTGCGTGATGCCCACCCGCAACGGCCGCAATGCCCTGGCATTTACCGATCGGGGCCCAATCCGTTTGCGCAATGCCAAGCATCAGCTCGATACGGGCCCGCTGGAACCTCACTGCCCTTGCCCGGCTTGCCGACATAGCCGCGGTTACCTCCGACATCTATTCCAGGCGGGCGAGATGCTCGGCCCCATTCTCACTTCTATTCACAATCTGACGTATTATCAGCGGCTCATGGCCGAGGCCCGCGAGGCCATCGAGGCCGATTCCTTCGAGGAATTCAGGCAGCGAAAGATGGCAAACTGGGAGGAAGGAACCGCGAAGTCTGAAGTTTGAATTTTGAAGTAGGAGCCTCCAGTCTCTTGTCATTTCGGTCTGACTTCAAACTTCAGCAATCAAACTTCACACTTCCGCTAGTCGCCCTTGCTGCTTGTGGGGACTCGATTTATGATAATCGGTTCGCGTTTTGGAGAATCTTCCCGTAGGGCCAGACCCTTTCGCTGGTTCCCTCAGCGAACCGGCTTGTCCCAAGCCGGAGAAGCAAAAACACCATGTGGATATCAATTCTTTGAACATCACTTTGCTCGAACCTTGGATTCTGCTCGCCCAGGATGGCGGTGCGCCGGCCTCACAGCCGAGCATGCTCATGCCGATCGCCATCATCATGGCGTTGTTTTATTTCCTAATCCTGCGCCCTCAGCAAAAGAAACAGCAGGAAGCGACTTCCATGATCGATAGCCTTAAGGAAAAAGACCGCGTCATCACAATCGGTGGCATCCACGGAGTGGTGACCAACGTGCAACGCGATCAGGAAATGGTAACCATCCGCATCGATGAATCGACCGGTGCAAAGATACATGTCGGCACATCGGCTATTTCCCGAGTCGTGCTCGACAAAGATAAAAATAACGGTGAGTAAGTGAGTAGGTGAGTAAGTCAATACTTAGACGGGCAAAAGAAACGAACCAACAACCACGCTAGCAACGGTTGATTTCCTTAATTATCCACCTACTCACTTACTCACGTATCTCACCAAATACAAAACACTTTAACAAAGTAAACAATAGAACCATGACAGGTACGATGGATAACAACCGCCACGGCGACACGATCTTGCGGACTTTGCTCGCCGGTGTCGTGCTATTTGGCTTGACCTTTTCGATAAGTTCTTCCGCTTGGGCCCAAGAGACCGATGCTCCCGCTGAGCAAACGATTTCTGCGGACGCACCCCAATCTGATGATGCCAAGGCCGAAGAGTCGACAGCCGCAGAGTCAACAACGGAAGATTCGACAACTAGTGAAGATTCTGGCGAGAGCCAGGGCTCCGAGGAAATCGATGCCTCTGCCGACGAATCAGAAGCGTCCGAGTCGGATGGCGGTGAGGAAGCGTCTCTGGAGAATGATGTAGAGGGCGAGAACGTCTCCGGAGAAGCAGTCGGTGACGCAGAGAGTGCTGACGAAGTGGAGGTGGAAGATACCCTGGAAGGACTTTTGATCTTTGCGATCATTCTCGCCCTGTTCTTGGTGCCGATGTTTATTGGCAACCGATTGGGCAAGTCGCTGCGGATGCCGGATCATGGCTGGAAAATTGCCCTGGCCATCGGCACACTCGCTGCCGCGGCTGTGATCATTAGCACCGGCGAAATCAAGTACGGCCCCGACCTCAGCGGTGGAATTACCCTGATTTATGAGCTTCAGGACACAGCATTTGGTGCTGCCGATGAGGACGAAGATCCCCGTAGTAGTGCCGAACGTGATGCCATCCTGGACCAACTTATTGGCGCCCTCACCGAGCGCGTCGATCCCAGCGGTACCAAGGAAGTGACTATCCGCAAGTACGGGGCCGGGCAAATTGAGATCATCATTCCTAAGGCCAAGCCTGAAGACCTCGAGTTTATCGAACGTCGCATCTATACGGCTGGCTCCTTGGAATTCCGCATTACTGCCTCCCCAGCGTTCATTAGTCATCGCCCGATTATCGAGCGTGCCAAGGAACTTCCTCCGGGAGTGAGTGAGTTGCGCGATGGCGACAATAAAATCGCCGAGTGGGTGGAATACAGTGTCGATCAGTTTGGCCCCGTGGATGTCAACGACGAGCGTATCGTGAAACGTCTTGCCGGTAGCCAGCCTCAGGCCCTTGTGCTCACCAACGATGGGCTAGATGTAACTGGTGACGACTTAGACGATTCGCGTTCCGGCTTCGGTCAGCAAGGTGGTCCGGAAGTCCAATTCCGTTTCAACTCCCGTGGGGCGTTTAAGTTCGGCCAACTTACCGGCAACCATTTGCCCAATCCTTCGGGACTCAAGTATCAGCTGGGGATCATGCTTGATAAAAAGCTGCTCTCCGCTCCTTCAATTAATAGCAAGATTACCTCGCAGGGTATCATTGAAGGCATTCCCAATAAGGAAGAGGTCGACTTTCTGGTAGGTATTCTCAACGCCGGTAGCTTGCCGGCGTCGCTGAACAAGGAACCAATTTTCCGCGAAACCATCAGCCCAACGCTTGGTGCCGAGACAGTCGAAAAGGGCAAGACTGCCATCATCATCTCGTTGGTGGCTGTGATGGTATTCATGCTGTTCTACTATCGCTTTGCCGGCCTCGTGGCCTGCCTCGCCTTGGCGGCCAACTTGATACTCATCCTCGGGTTGATGGTGCTTCTAAAAGCAGCCTTCACCCTGCCCGGTCTCGCTGGTTTGGTGCTCACCATTGGTATGTCGGTGGATGCCAACGTGCTGATCTTCGAGCGTATCCGAGAAGAACGAGCCCGCGGTGCGGCTATGAGAATGGCGATCATCAATGGTTTTGCCCGCGCCACTCAAACCATTGTCGATGCCAATGTGACCACGCTGATCACGGCAATCGTGATCTACAAAATTGCTCCTGACAACGTGAAAGGCTTCGGCGTCACGCTTATCTTGGGCATTATCATGAGTATGTATAGCGCGATCTTCCTATCGCGCTTAATCTTCGATATCTGCGAGCGAACGCGGTCGCTCAAAGAGCTGAAAATGGTCCAGATCATCCGCTCGGCCAATTTCGACTTCCTCGGCAAGCGAGGAATCGCTGCCGTGTGTTCGCTGATCATTATCGGGCTCGGTCTGGCTGCCGTCTATCAACGTGGCGACGACTTGCTGAATATCGACTTCACAGGTGGTAGCTCGGTGACGATGGTCCTCGACGAAGATGCGAGCATGCCCTACGGCGACGTGAAATCGGCCCTAGAAGGCACCGATCTTGCCGAACAGAACCTATCCCTGGTTGAGGTGGGCGAAGCAGGCTCCGGCTTGCGGTACACCGTGAGCAGTGTGAATCAGGATGTTGAAGGCGTGCAGAATCTCCTGCACGAAACTTTTGGCGAAAAGCTGAAAACTTACAATCTAGAAATCAGCGATATCAGTGCGATTCCCCAATCGGATGCAGAGGATGACGACGCCGACAACTCGGCTAGCGATCGCTTTGCCGGTGGTACCCAAGCGACCGTCTCCTTTAGTGGAGAAGTCGAGACGGATCCAAACCAGCTGACGACCTCAGCCGGCGTCAGCTACGAAACCGTCTCGCAAATGCTCAATGACGCCTTGAAGGCGACCGACCATAGCGGCGCTGCCGCCATGGTTTCCAATGACGACTATCGAGTGGGCAGTGCCCGCCGGTTCACTGATTGGCAAGTGAAACTCGCACTCGACGAGGCTGAAGCCGAAGAGGTTTGGCAGCAGCTACGCAGCGTCACGAACGACCGTCCCATTTTCCCCTTGTCCAATGCCATTGGCGGACGTGTTGCCGGTGATTTGAAGACCAAGGCCATTGCCGCCGTGGTCATGAGCTTGATCGGCATCGTGGGTTACATTTGGTTCCGGTTCCAGCGGATGATCTACGGTTTTGCCGCCGTGATCGCCCTGATTCACGACGTGCTGGTCACGCTGGGTGCGATCGGGTTTAGTGCACTAATTGTCGACAACATTCCCGCTCTTGCTTCGAGCTTAATGGTGGAGAAATTCCAGATCAGCTTACCCATGGTGGCCGCGTTCCTGACGATCATTGGTTATTCGCTCAATGATACGATTGTCGTGTTCGACCGCATCCGCGAGGTGAAGGGCAAGAGCCCTGACCTCACTGCAGATATGATTAATACCAGTATCAATCAAACCTTGTCGCGTACCTTGCTGACCTCCGCAACAACGTTGCTGTCGGTGATCTTGCTATACACCCTCGGTGGTGATGGTATCCACGGCTTTGCTTACGCATTGGTAATTGGTGTGATTGTCGGTACCTACAGCTCGGTATTCATCGCCTCCCCTGCCCTGCTGTGGATGAGCAAGATGACCGAGTCGAACGACAAACTATCCAACGCCAAAACAATCCAGCCGAAAACATCTTAAGCGGATAACTACCAGCCGTGCTGTCTCGTAGCACCAGGAGTGAGCCGTGACGCCTTCACTCGCGGCACCCCTAACATAGTCGGGGTACGAACTTGTTCTCGCTCCCAGTTAGAATTTGTGTCGTGTTGCTCGCTGCCGCGTATGCAATCTACAAACTAACGCTCGGCGAACAGTCAGGGTACATAATGCTTGCTGCGGCAGTATTGTTTGCGGTGGGCTACTTTCGATATGGTGCCATTCGACCAGCGTTCATGGCGATGACTCGGGGAGATCTCGATCAGGCCCGCAGACACTTTGATTCGATCAAATTTCCCAATGCACTAAGCCCCCAATCGCGTGCCTACTGGCATTGGGTCAACGCAATGTTAGCTGCGCAAGACTCCAGCAACCTGAGTTTCGCAGAGGAGCAAATGCAGTTGGCCGTCGACGGGGCGTTGCGAACATCGCACGATCGTTGCCTGGCCAAAGCGACCCTAGCGCAGATCGTGGCAAGCAATAACCAACCAGAGAAAGCGATGCAGTTGCTGGAAGAGGCAAAGCAGATTCCACATCGAGATAGTGCAGCGGACTATCTGTGTCGTGTGGAAACCGAACTCTCGGACTCAAACTAGGTGTTCTGCTGTCCCCGGCACAGCTTCGCTGACTCCTGCCATCGGTAAAATCCGATTTATTTCTCACTCCCCTGCCCTCGCAGGGCACAAGTCGCCGCCCTGGCTCAAGTCGTCGGGCTGTTTCTCCGAACCAGACTGTAAGGGGATCTGCGCTGACGGAATCCTCTCCCTGCCCTGGCAAATGTGGAACAGAATGAGTCGAGTCAAGAAACTTCTGATCGTCACCTTCGTGCTTGCGATTGGCATCGGCATGGCGCTGCCCTTTCGCCGTCAAGCGGGCGACAGCGTTCAGCCACTCCCCGTTGACAATCCCTTGCAGACCTCAGAACGCACCGATTCGTACGAACGTTTGGATCCCACTGCAAATGGTTCTGCCCGTCTCGGCAACCAGCGTTCTAAGCAAGTCGAAGCCCATATGGCTAGCACTCGGGACGATGAACTCACCGCCGGACGCACCAACGGATTCGACCTGGCCGACCACCCTGCCCTGGCCACTCGTCCGGCAACCGCTCGCAAAGATCGGGCAGCCAGCCAGCTCGATCAATCTTCCAAAGTCCAAACACAGGACACGTTTGAACAAAGCCCGGTCACGCCGCAAACTCTCCCCGGCGCGGGCCACGCACGCCCCGCCTACGCCACGACCCTTCCGACCGAAAGCGACGCCGCGGCCTGGCCGGAAGAGTTGATCCACGTGGTACACAATGGCGATACGCTCGAGAAACTGGCGGAGCGTTACCTGGGCGATTCAGGCCGAGCGTTGGAGCTGTTCGACCTAAACCGCGAGCAACTATCCAATCCACATTTGTTGCCAATCGGCGCCGAACTCCGCATTCCCGTCCCACCGCGACGAGAAAACGACTGAGCCCACGGCCAAAGCTGATTCGAGAATCGCGACTACCTTAGAGTTGTTTTGCATACTAAGGTGGCAGAGTTGAGTCCGCCTGACTTTCAGTTCCACCGGCGAGGCCTTATCGCAGCACTGCAGGTTGCTCCGAGGAGCAAAGCTAGAGTTCCAGGTTCCGGCACTCCAACGAAAGTTCGAAAACCAACATCGCCGACGCCAGGTGTTTGGCCACTTGCGAGGAAAGTAGCCCCACTATTATGGGATATAAATAGATTCCCTCCTTTGTAGGGATTGTCTCCTCGAGCCAACCAAGAGTATCCAGGCCTTAATACTGAGCCAGTGTCTAACGCGATAGCAAGAGATGTGCCCACTTCAACTTGTATGTCAAAAGCTCTGAGATCAATGCTCAAGAAAGTTCCTGGCTCGCTCGCAACTTGAACTGGTAATAATACGACCCTAGCAATTTCATCATCAATATCCGGCTTGCCTGATGGAGAAATCCCTAGAATTCTGACTCTTAAATCATCTGGGGGTACGCCGTTGAAAGTATGCACGAATACATCAATCTGCCTGAGTTGCCCACTGATTCCGGAGTTAAACGTCTGGGCATGAATGAGACCTTCACCGCCTAATATGCTTCCACCTGTGCCCGTGGGTACGAAGGCTTGATCTAATTCTCCGCCGAACATTGACGTTGCTGTAGCAGTCGCAGGCAGAGGCAAAGCTACAAAGAAGAAAAGAAGAACAAAAAAACGAATAGCTTGGTCCATGATCGATCTATTGCGGTGATGGAGGGGAACTAACTCTTGCTCGTGAGTTTCAATGGCCACAAAAAAAGCACCACGAACTCCACATTCATGCCGCTATCGCGGACAAATGCTGAAATTCGAAGTGCTCTATTTAGCGATACTCTAATTAGGAGAACAGAAAAAAAGTAGTTCTTGCGTTCAAATTATAATGCCGGGGTGTGGAAACTGCAATAAGTTCCGGATCTTCAGCCACTGGCTATTGCTGGGCGGCGATTGAGGAACCTCGAGCCTATTGTGAATCGTCTGATGGATAAACGACGGCGAGACGCTAACCCGCATCTAATTCACCGTTCTGTGCAGCTTGGTGAGTCCCAATAAACGGACTTCACTGGGACAACTCTAGAACTATGTGCCTCAGAACGACTTGCGTTTCCACGCTTGGGGCGAAAGCTGTCTCAGAATGAAAGTCACAATACCTGGTAAGCAATTGGCTTGTTGGATCCGTCATCAACGCGCAAAACTATACGAATGCGGTCAGTACCCTATTCGGCGTTCAATCTGCTCCACGATAGCGCGTTGGGCTCTCAACTCACTAAGCCGCTAGACTATTTGTTGCGCGCTACCCAGGGGAAGTGCTTGTCAGAAATCCGCGCGTCTATAAATGCGTCGATATCCGTCAGCAAGTTGAACTCACCCGACGTCAGCAGCGCGGTGCCCTGCAGCTTAGTGGGTAAGTCGACCAGGAACAGGTCTTTGAATTCCTTGATCTTGTCGCGTGGAGGTTCTGGGTGATACTTCGCCAGATTCTTATGGATATTCGTGGCGTCTTTCTTGGCTTTCGACATCTGCGCGCCGTACACAATGAGGAACGACACTTTTTCTCGCACGCCTGGTTGGCGGATCGGTTTCAGTAGTGGTAGGCCCTTGAAGCCCCACTCTGGGGAGAGCAACACCAGGGCTTTCACATCCTGGCCCTGCTTGAGAGTGGCCAATCGTGGGGCCGCCCAATCGACTGCCGACCAATAGGTCGCCACGCTGGCGCCCATGCCCGAGCCAATCAGGCACAGGGAATTGAGATTCAACTCTCCCTTGTTGTTTTGTTCCACGAGAAAACGCCGGACCGCTTCTAAATCTTCCGCAACCATGTCCTGGAAATCGGCAGGTCGAAGTCGTGCCGCTTCCAGGCTGCGCGTTCTGCCATCCCGGGAACGTTGCACCGTGCTCTCGCCGTGGCCCCGCAGATCGACAGTAATCACCGCCCGCGAACCGCCAATGCTCTTCGGCGATTGCAACGATTCAGCCAGGCTGTGAAAAACATTGCGGCTCTCTTTGAAGTCGTGCAGCATCACCACTGGCACGGCATCTTTACCCTTCTCGCTGGGGTAGTAGGTAATGGCTAGCCGGACTCCGTCTTTCGTGTTGAGCGTTATCTCTTGCGAGTCCGCGGCGAACGCTTCGCTTGCACCAAAGCCAATCGCCACGCAACACACCATGGCCAACAAAGTTCCGAAATTTTTTCTAGAAACAATCATGAATTCTTCGTACCTAAATTGCACTGCAAATAGTCCTGCGTTTTTTCCGGGTTCGATGACTTTCCCCGTTACTTCCATGATAACACGAGGACAAATTCTCGGCACGAGAGATTTATTCTTCTCCGCCGTTCGTCACCAAGCCTTGCTTCTCTGGTAGTCATGGGCGAAAATAGAGATGTCGTCGACGCGACTGAGTCGACCTAATCGGAACAAATTCTCTAGGTGCTCGCATGGCCCATGAGGTGCGTAGCCTTGCTGCTGCCAATCCCGTTTCTGCGGATGCGGAAGAAACGCCAGCCAAAAGCTTCGTTGCGGACGTGGGCGCTTGGCTCATGAGCCTCACGTTGCATTTGGGCCTGCTGATTCTGCTGGCAGCCGTCACCTTTGCGTTGCCGCGAAATACTGAGGATCTCGCCTTGGTCTACGATGACCTGGAGCTGCCGGAAGAAGTCGATCCATTGCCGCAAGAGTTTCTGTCCTCCGACGAAGCGATGGAAGAATACGGCGCCCTCAGTCAGGGCGGCTTCGACTCGGCCCAGGCCTTAGCCAGTGTTGCGGCTGAACAATCGTTGGTGATCTACGAGCCCGAAGATCTCACCGACTTCGGCGATCGCATGGCCATCGAAGTCGACGAGCCTATCTTCGACGGACCCGAGGTCAGCAACGATTTGCCCGTGCAGGGGATGAGCCACGTCGGCACGACCGGTGCGGTGGGAGCCATCGACCGGCTGACGCACGAGATTCTCGATTCGGTGGAGCAGCAGGCGACCTTAGTGGTGTGGCTTTTCGATCAATCGGGCAGTATGCGGGAGGAACGCGAACGGGTGCTCGCACGGTTCGATACAATTTACGATCAGCTCGGAGTGATCGAAGCAGCTAAGATCCCCGCCTTCCAGCAGCATAAGGACAAGCCACTGCTGACCGCGGTCGTCGGCTTTGCCGCCACGCCCACGTTGCTCACCAAAAAAGCTACCGACGATGTGAAACAGATCAAGGCCGCAGTCGGTTCGATTAGCGATGCCGAGACGCCCGTGGAAAACGTTTTTCAAGCAATCGCTTGGACGGCCGACAAATTCCGCAGCTATCGATCTTCGCGTCAAGGCGCACGCAACGTCATGATCATCGTCTTCACGGACGAAGCGGGCGACGATGTAGCGCAACTCGACGAAACGGTTCATCTGTGCCGCACCTTGGCCATGCCCGTGTACGTGGTGGGCCGCCCTGCCCCGTTCGGACGACGGCAAGCCTACGTGAAATGGGTCGACCCCGATCCCCGATTCGACCAACGCCCGCAGCAAGTGCCGGTGAGCATGGGGCCCGAGTCATTGATGCCCGAGCGTTTGCGGTTGCAGTTCTTTGGATCGCAGCGGGACGAAGAAATGCTCGACTCTGGTTTTGGCCCCTACGGTCTCACGCGTTTGTGTTACGAAACAGGCGGTCTTTATTTTGCCGCCCATCCCAATCGCAAGACCAAGGGCACCGTGTCGCGGCGCGAGACCAGCAATTTGGCTGCCCACTTTACCGTGTTTTTCGATCCCGAGAATATGCGACGGTATCAACCCGATTATGTTTCGTCCAACGAGTACCTCGAACACGTGCGGTCTAACGCCGCGCGCCGAGCATTGATGGAGGCGGCAGAGCTTTCTTGGACTACACAAATGGAAGACATCCGCATGCGGTTCGTCAAGCGGGACGAAGCATCGCTGGCTAGTAGTCTCACTACGGCACAGCGATCTGCAGCAATTCGCAAGCCACAAATCGATCGCATTTGTCAGCTTCTGCTCAGTGGCGAAGAGGGCCGCGATTCGCTCAAAGATGCTCGCTGGCAGGCGGGTTACGATCTGGCTTTGGGTCGCGCGCTGGCCACGAAGGTTCGTACGGACGGTTACAACACGATGCTCGCCCTGGCCAAGCAAGGCATGGCATTCAAAAAAGAGAAAAACAACACCTGGATTCTGCGTACCGGCACTGAGTATGCCAACAGCAGCCTGGAAAAGACGGCTGCACAGGCAACCGAGTTACTTGAGCGTGTCAAAACCGAACACGAAGGCACGCCCTGGGCGTATCTGGCGGATCGCGAGTTGCGAGCGCCCCTGGGCTGGAAATGGACGGAAAGCTATACGTTCGTCCCCGATCCCAGGCAGGTAGCAAACAATAATAACAACGGCCGGCCCCGCCCGCCTCGTAACCCTACGCCCCGCCAACGCCCCCCACGCCGCGACCCGCCTCCGCTCTAGTTTATAGCTTTCATGCTCCCTGGAAGTCGGCTAGAATGGCTATCTAACCAAGGCGGAGCAGTCTGGAGCAATGTGTGCCCGGCATCGCCAAATGAATGATTAATTGGGAAGTGAACAAATGGCTGAAGGTACGATTAAGAAGATCACGGACAAGGGTTTTGGCTTTATTGACGTTGGTAGCGACAAGGACTTGTTCTTTCATTCGTCCAGTGTCGAAGGCTGTAGCTTTGATGACCTAAGTGAAGGCCAAAGAGTTACGTTCAACGAAGCAATGGGACAAAAAGGCCCCTGTGCTGAGAACGTTCAAGTTGCCTGATCTCCGAATTTAGAAACTGCTTTCTAAATCTGGATGACCACCTCTATTTCACTGCAGCCGATGTAACCGACTGATGTGGCTGACTACAGAATCAAGAGTTTTTGATTCTGTCTCTGTAGGGTCACATCTTGCACGCGTAAGTGAGTGTCTAACGCTGCGCCGATGCATCCCTTGGGGCTCGGAAGTCGCCTGACTTTCAAGCGTAAGGTCGATGCCTTCTTGGGCACTAGGGAAGTGCCCAACCTGCCTTAGCGTTTCACGCCGAACGCACGAACTGAAATCCATGGACTGCGTCGGTTTATTGCACCGGTGCAGGTAAGCGAGTTGGAATTTAGAGGGCGGCGAGGCCAACTTCGTTCAGTTCGCGTAGCGGCAATAAGTCTTCGGTGTGGCGAACTCGTACCTATCGAGTAGTGCGTTCGACGCTTTGAATAAGTGCCACAGAATCGAGAACCGATCGGCCAGCTTGCTTCTTGGTAACCAAGCTACCTCGGGGCGGTTAGGCTGCCGCTCTGGCTCGTTAAATGCAACCTAGTAGGTAATTGTCCAATGTCGATCATGGCGAGTAGTGCCCACCACAAAGCAGCCGAGCAGCGATATGATCAGTGTCGTCGGCTCAGGCACTTGTGTTGTGGCACCGGCTAGAGGAAATGTCATCCCGTAGTTCGTCTCCCAGACTGCCAGATCGTTGGCCGTCAACGGATTGGGAGACTCACCCCGTTGCCAAAACAGAAAGTCGATGCCATCGACGTCGTTGTCACCGTCGTAATCTCCGTTCACAGGGACCAAAAACTCGGAAAGCACGACGCTGTTGGACGTACTGTTGTAACTGACCAAAAACGACCCTTCACCTCCACTTGTGTCGAGCCGCCCGCCGTCGAGGACGTTGCCAAACACGCCGCTGAGCGTAGCCGAGTCTAGAATCTCGAACGTGTCGGAGTGGCTAGGGAGAAAACTATCAACAAGATCTATTGTCAAGCTCCCGCCAAGCGTTGCCGAGCCAAAGACGATTAGTTGGTCGAAATCCACTCCCGGGGCACCGCCATCGCCCGAAATTTCTATCTCTAGGGTCGAACCGGTATTGAACTGGACTGCGCCGACCAGTAGTCGCCCGACCGAAGCGCCCGGCGCTAGCGTACCGCCGACTTGGATGACTGCCGTTCCGCTACTCACGCCATTGCCGCCAAAGGTGCCACCAAAGCCCACGGTAACTTGGCCAGACCCAGTGGACGAACCACCTAAAACGTTATTGGCCAGCAGTGTGCCCGCAACAACCGTTGTGCCGCCGGGATAGGTGTTGTCGCCAGTGAGTGCCAACACGCCCGCGCCCGACTTGGTGACGGCACCCGTGCCGCCAATGACGCCAGTGTAAGTCCCGTCGAAGTCCTGTCCAAATACCAGGCTGTTATTGTTCACCACGCCACCCGCTGAGGGCAGGCTGTTGGTGTTAATTGTCAGAGTGCCTCCGGAGACCGTCGTGCCACCGGTGTAGTTGTTGTTGCCAGTGAGCACCTGGTTTCCGGTGCCAATCTTCGTCAGTCGGCCGTCATGGAGAGTATTCTGGCTAAAGATTCTGCCTTCGAATATTCCATTGCCGTTGTCCGCACCAAGGATGAGGTGATTGTTGGAACTGGAGAAGAAATCGACACGGGTGTTCGCAGATCCGTTGAGTCCATCAATAGTCTCCGTGATTCCGAGTACCAGCCAAAGTTGAGCGTCTAGGCCATTGAGTGTTACGTCCGTCGTATTGGGAAGCACTTCATCGTTGCCATCTTGCTTGGACGCAAGTAGTGCAGCTCCAGCGTTCACAGTCGTGTTGCCTGCATAATTTGATGCGGAGTTTGACAGAATCACCGAGTTGCCCTGGTTGCTATTGATAACTAAGCCCCCGGCTCCGCTGATTGCTCCTCTCACACCTAGCGCTCCAGAGACTTGGGTTTCCACCACAACGTCGGCTCCATTCACAGATACGAGTGAGCGGTCAGGGGCTAGTGAGTACCCTGAGGCTCCCGTCGCACGGAGCGTCCCACCGTCGAAGAAAACCGGTGCGGTGTCAGCGCCCAGGTTGTCGTCGTCGGAGATCGCCAGCGTTCCTTCCGTTAGCAGAGTACTATTGGTGTAAGTGTTGACCTGGTCGAGCGTCAACGTGCCGCTGCCCGTCTTGGCCACGGCGCCGCTGCCGGAGATCACCCCCGCATAGGTCGAGTTGGAGCCTTGGTTGAACGTCAAGAGGCTGTTGTTCACCACGCCGCCGGCCGCGGGCAGGCTGTCGGTGTCCACTTCGAGAGCCCCGGCGGAAATCTCGGTGCCTTCGGAGTAAGCATTGTTGCCAGTGAGCGCTAGCGTGCCTGTGCCGATCTTGGTCAGCTTTCCAGAACCCAAGCCAATAATCTCAATGATGTTTCCGGCAAAGGTCGTGGAACTATTGTTGGCACCGACGCGGAGGTGATTGCCACTGCTTCCATCGAATACAACAACCCCAGATCCACTTAGTGAGCCAATAGTTTCGGTATAACCGAATGGAAAACCAAAGTCCGTGAGACCGAAAACTCCGAACCCGGCATTAAACGCAACCGTGACGTCGCTCTGGTCGGGAATCAAGTCTGTTATACCTGGGACACTATCATCCCTTCTTACCCTTAAGAAACCTGCATTGATCGTCGTCGGCCCAGAATAGGTGGATGGAGTATGAGAAAGTGCGTCTGATCGAAGCCGCAATACCCCCGTGCCCTCCTTCACTAGCCCCCCATCGCCAGAAATCCCGCCATATAAGTTAACGGACGTACCGCTTGAGACATTAAGCTCGGCATCCGAGCCGCTTTCCACCTGAAAATGCCGAGCGCCGGGAAAATTAACAGGCGATCCACCACTCACGTTCAACGTCCCACCGTCAAAAAACACTGTGCCCGAATCGGCGCCCAAGTTGTCGTCGTTGGAAATTGAAAGTGTCCCTCCACTCAGGATCGTCCCTGCTGAATATGAATTGGTACCGGAAAGAGTGAGAGTTCCGCTACCCGCTTTAGTGACAGCTCCGTTGCCGGATATACCGCCGGAGAATGTTCCGCTGAAGTTCTGGTTGAACGTCAAGAGACTATTGTTCTCAACGCCAAATCCCACTGGCAGGTTCGAACTGCTGACCTGGAGTGTGCCATCGGACACGACCGTCCCGCCGAGGTAACTGTTAGTGCCGGATAGGGTCAGCACGCCGCTGCCGATCTTCGTCAGCTTGCCGGAGCCGCCGAAGTTATCTGAAATATTTCCCGAAAACGTGGTACTGCTATTGTTGGCACCCACCCTTAGATCGGTGCCGCCAGCGTCGATGTTGCCGAAGACTATCTTGCCTGCACCGGCGAGCGAGCCGATAGTTTCGGTTGCCGTGCCAGAGAAGAATCGCAGTTCAGCGCCCGAGGAAATCGAGACCTCTGAGAGTGTCGGGATCAGTTGCGATGCATCGCTCAGATCGAGAAAGCCTTGGCTAACTGTGGTGTTGCCCGAATAATTACTCGCACTCTGGAGGTTGAGGTGCCCCGCCCCGGTCTTGGTGAGACCTGCAGTTCCGAACAACGGCGTTTCAAAAGTTACGGTATCACCAGAAGAGTCAACCGAGATGTTCCCCGACGTGAGCGTTAATGTACCGCCGGTTAGCGTGTAGCCACCATCGTTGAAGTCCAAAGAATCGGCTGACTGCGAACTGAGTAGAGTGATGGTGCCCGTGCCCGGAAAGGGGTTGGGAAACGTCACGATATCCGCCCCATCAGGAATCCCAGCCGACCAGTTGTCGGCAAAGTCCCAAAAGTTTTTGACAATGCCCGCATTGGTCCAGGTGGTTGTGCCCTGCGCGGGAACAAAATGCAAAATAGAAACGGCTATTGTCAGCAGTGTTCTCTGAACTCGAAGATGGTTCTTGCTGAATGCGGTACGATTGGATCGTCTCGACCGTTGTTGACAAGTTAGATTCACTGAGAACTCCGATTAGGGGGTGTCTTGATGCACTGGCCATCATTCTCAGTCGCGTTCCACTCGACTATTTGCTGGGCCTAGTATACGGTCGATTTTTGGGGTTTCCCACAGAAATCAGAGGAATGTTTGAAAGAAGCCGCATTGGCTCGCTGATCGAGCGTGACTCCACCAGCAAAAGACATCACTTAAACTCGCGTCGGCTGCATCAGTCGCACGCAGATTAAGAAGTGCTAGAGTGCACGGCTGTGGCATTTTTCAGATTTTCGTAACTAACCAATGAATGACCCTCATTTGCCACATGGGCTTTCCGGCTAAGCGGCACAAGCGTGAAACGCTGAGGTGAGGCATAGAACTCAGGCGTGCTAGCCCCCGCGGAGAGTAAGACCAATGCACTTTGCGGAATTGGCTTCGTGCGTTCAGCGTGAAAATTCCCGACGATGGATTTTCGTAGTATCGACCAAACCAGGAATCTAAACGATACACGCTCGCACTCTTTTCTCTCGCTTTACTAGCCGCCTTTCCGTTATGATGGGCGAACAGATATTCGAGCGTCACATCTAATTGTTTCCACAAAGGAGATCATTCAGAACAACTCGACGATAACGACGATTCTTTGCTAATTCGCAACCGGAACGAGAAGGAGCAAATGATGCGAATCTTTTTAGCAACCAGCTTTTCTTACCTAATCTTGTCGGTAACGGCCACGCCGGTTGGGGCGATCGTCCCCGATGATCCTGGAACTGGTGATGTCGCTTTTACCATCGACGCCACGGGCAGCAGTTTACCGATTTCGCCCCTGATCTACAGTATCAACGGAGACCTGCGTCCCTCTGGCGTGCAAGGCATCCGCTTAGGCGGCAATCGTTGGACCGGTTACAACTGGGAAACGAACAATTCCAACGCCGGCGAAGACTTCTTCAATTACAACGATACCTTCTTGGTTAACGGCCAACAAAATACGCCGCCAGGGCAAGCTGTCTTGCCTACGCTACAAGAAAACTTAGCGTTAGGCGGAGCGACCACGGTCACCGTGCCGATTGCCGGGTATGTTTCTGCTGACGCCAACCTGGAGGTATTCCCGGGGGAAACCGCGCCTTCTTCGCGTTGGTACGAAGTGGAAGCCAAGAAGTCGACGATCTATCCAGGCCAATCGCTCAGTCTAACGCCCAACGAAAACGACAACTACGTTTTTACAGACGAGTATGTCAACTGGGTGGAAGCCAATCGGCAGAGCAACCAGGAAGTCTTGTATTCCTTAGACAATGAGCCTGGCTTGTGGGACAACACCCACCCTCGCCTATTCGGCACGACGAACCCCACGTTTGCCGAGTATGCCTCGAAGGCCATCGCACATGCGTCAGCCATCAAAGATGTCGCACCCCAGGCGAAGGTCTTGGGGGGTGTCACTTTCGGTTGGGATGCTATGGAGTCGCTCAACGGCGCTCCCGATTTGGATCAGCAGGTGCCCGAGCCGCGTCCGGCGGATGGCCTGCACTTCAACCGCTGGCTGTTAGAAACCATGGCGGCCGAGGAACTGCAACAAGGCCGCACGCTGATGGACGTACTCGATTTGCACTGGTACCCCGAGGCCCAAGGGGGTGGCGTCCGCATTGTCGGCCAGCCCGCCTTAACACCGGAACTCATCGAAGCCCGCGTGCAAGCCCCGCGTTCTTTGTGGGACCCTACTTATATCGAAGACAGTTACATCACACAGTTCAAAACATTCGACTATAGCGGCGCGGGAAACCACGAAGGCGTCGAGCTCTTGAATCGTGTGCAGGCAGACATCGACGAGCTTCGCCCCGGCACGTTGATCTCTGTTTCCGAATACAACTACGGCGGTGGGAACCATATATCCGGCGGCATCGCACAGGCCGACGTGCTGGGCATCTTCGGTCGCGAAGGCGTCTACAACGCGGCTTGGTGGCCCTTTGCCAGCGTGGCCAATTCGCAGTACGTCGCTGCGGGGTTTGAAATGTTTACCGACTTCGATGGCACCGGTGGCCGCTTTGGCGATCTTTCCTTAACCGCCGACACCGACGACATCGCCCAATCGTCTGTCTACGCGAGCCATTCGACAGAGAATCCCAACGAGATGATCGTTGTAGCCATTAACAGGACCGACAGCCCTCTTGACGCCGCCATCCAGGTGACCGACGGGCAGCAGTACAACTCCGCCGAGATATTTCAGCTCACCGACGCTAGTGCTGCCCCCGTTTCGTTGGGCGCGGTCCCTATCAATTTGGTGAATGCTTTCCTCTACGAAATGCCCGCATATAGTGTGAGCACGCTGCGGCTAACGACCGATCTCTTGGCGGACTTCGACGATGATGGCACGGTTGATAACGATGACCTATTGAAGTGGGAAACCGACTATGGCGGGCCAGGCTCGGACGCCGATCAGGATGGTATCTCGAGTGGCCTGGACTTCCTGTTTTGGCAGCAACAATTCGGCCGTAGCGAGCCGGTCGCGGCAATTGCGACGACAGTTCCAGAACCCAAGGCGTGGCTAATGGCCTCGCTCGGGCTGTTATGCATTTGCTACCGAGACGGTGAGGCGAGCAACCGACGGGAGAGCGGTATTTGAGCCACCGGTTACCAACCCGCAGCCAACTTGTCTCTCAACCGATCGATGAGATGGTCATCGCCATCGATCGTGGCAAACGTTTGGAACACGGTCAGCTCAATGTCGTTCGCGATAAAGCGAACTCCGCCATCGCCAAACAGAGCATGGATTCCACCGGGATGAAAACTATTGGGATTCCACGTATGGGCACAATCTTCGTCACCACCAGGGCAGTGAATTCGGGCATTAGGAACGTCGACATAGTAAGTTTGATTATGCCAGCCAATGCCGCGACTCGTTTTTTCGGAATCATGGAATGGCGCATGACGGGCCCACACTTCTGACACGAAGGCAGTGTGCGACAACCCATCAGTAATCTGCTGCAGGCGGGTGTTCGAATCGTTGTAAAATGGCCCCAAGTGCGGGCAGCAATCGGCCGTGTTGCACTTCCGCTCCGGCTCGTGTAGCGGTTCGGCATGCCGAAAGGGTCCAGCCACCGCAAAGTAGTGCATGATTCTCGACTTGTGTTGCTCAGAGTGAAAGCTCTCAGGCCGAGTCAAACCTGGGTACGGATCACTAGGGCACTGATACCACGGCATCGGCATTTGCAGCACTCTCACATTGCCGTCGTCGAGCATTTGCCAGACTGCGTTGAAATTGAGTTGATCGTAAGCGGCTTGTTGTTCCAGGTAGGGCAGAATATGCGTGGCCCAGTTCCCAACATTCACCCCCCAACCGCAATGGTAGTAGCCGCGCCCTCCCATATCAGATTGTGGCAATGTTCCATGATCTCCTGCAGCCGGCAGATGCCCCTTGCTGGCTTCAAATTCCAGCAGGGCAATCCCAATCTGCTTCAGATGATTTCCGCACTGGATCCGCCGCGCTGCTTCACGGGCCGACTGTACAGCGGGAAGTAATAGGGACACCAAGATGCCAATGATGGCTATGACAACCAGCAGTTCGACGATTGTAAACGCCTGCCAAAGTGTACGTCGTAGAGATTTCGGGCAAGCACAAACCATGAATCGGCAGAAAAGCAAAGGGACAAGGAATCGCACTGTCCGATTATAGCTTTACCCGCAGACTTAGGAAAATAGCGGACGATTCACCCAGCCGCGTTGCCTCAGTTCACGCGCCGCGGCGTACAACGCAGGGCCCCCCTGCCCCGCTAATCTGGCAATGGAGCGTCCATCCCCGTTTGGCGAATTTCTTGCTGAATGCCAAATAGAGAGAACCGATCGCTGCTTCCGTCCAGCCGCACCAGCATCAGCAGACCGATCACGGTCAGAACAACAAGCAAGTTGAAAGCCGGCGACTGCGACAATCGCCTGACGAGCGAAGCCATCCTGCAACTCCCTATTCCAATCTCCCTCGGTGCCCCCACTAGCCAATCTAAAAGTTGGCCTTCTCCTGAAACCCCGCCTCTGCTCACAAGTTTCGGAGGTGATTGAAAATCTTCTGAGACATCAGTTTGCCATTCAAATACGTCAGCAATTGTCTTCCCGAGGTCGGCTGAGGGATTCAACTAGTTTCCTCGGCGGACCTCGAAGTGGCAGAACGACTCGCTTCAGGGGACATTCAGACAACTCAATATTGAAATGACATTCGCTTCTAAAAAATAACGCCGAATCTTGCGAAACTTCACGCTCCCGGTTGGTGTTGTATCAGAAGTACGCGTTCTTTTAGGAACGCCCTTTTCAACATTGGAACGGAGATGATCTCATGAGCACGACAACCTTGCGCTCCCTGTGCGCGCTCGCTGTGGCGAGTGTCGCTTGGCAAACCACGCTTTCGCATGCTGCGATACTCAGCGGCGATGTTATTGGCGGTACTTCTGGCGGCGTGTTCGAACTGCTCGGCAGTCCGCCCACTGAGGCTGGCCCCGACACTTTTCAGTCGCCCAACCTCATCGGCTTCGACGAACAGCAACGCGTCGTGCTCACCGATCCACTTCCTGTGAGCCCCGAACGAGTGCTGCCTGCCGGTTCGATCATCTTTAGTCACTATGTTGTATTCGATCCCAATCAGGGTTCGTCCGTGATCGGGCACGTCGACTTCGATCATCGCATCGTGGCAATTCTTGGCACACCCGCAGCCCTCAACGCAACGGCACCTCTGCTGGGGTCCGACACCACCACCTACAGCGTCAGTCCGGCTATTGGCCCTGAGGATGGAGGAATCGATTCCGTCCTGCCCGCACCTGGAATGCCAACGAGATTGCTATTCACCGGCGGAGCAGGTTCTCCCGGCGACCACGTGCGAGTGCTAACCGGCATCATCCCCGAGCCTTCCACGATGGCATTGTGCCTGCTGGCCGGTGGAGGGCTAGCAATCGCAGGGTTTCGTCGTCACCGATAAGCCGACGAGGTAGTTGACCACGGAGTTAGAGGAACCGAAGAGCCGCACGTTCCAAATCGCGCAGCCACAGCGTTTTCGCTTCAAGCGAGAATTAACTCCTGTGATACTAATTTAAACGGGCGGGGTCTGCTGAGGGTTGATTCTCAGCAGCTCCCGCCCATTAGATACAACCTATTTTCCTCTTAGCAGTTTCGCCGGCGTCGCGCTGCAAGTCCCCCGATCATCACCGTTGCCGACATGGTGAGTGTGGTCGGCTCGGGGACAGCCACTCCAGCGTTCGTGATGAATTGCAAATCACTCAAATTGCCCGTGATTGATGTTGTGCCGGTTTCTAAATTCCATTCAAACGATACAGGAGTCCCCGCAGAGCCATCGGGTTGAGGTGGATAAAAGGAATACTTTACCTTTTCGAAATTGAACGCAACCATCTCGGCAACCTCTTCGTCGGGGACATCCGCGCCAGTTTCGTACAAGGTCATAAGGACGTTCTCGAATTCCCAAAGCACGTAGGGGACTAATTTATCATCGTTGGTTCTTCTAACATCGACCATGGCATTCGGCGCGACCTTGCCTAGTAACAAGTTTCCGAAAAACACTGGAGAAGCAGAGTCGACAATCTTAGAAACCTTCATATCGGAGAATATAGTCTCGCCTCTTCTCGTTAACCCTTGTTCAAACCTCACACCGATTTCGAATCCGAGGATATCGCTGTAACTCCTGATTTGTTCGGAATCGCCGTCGATGCCGTCCACTTTCAAAAACATTCCGAGAGGCACTGCTTCACAAGGGACAGCAAGCACACACAGTAGAACTAGTGAGAAAAGCATCGGGATTTTCGAAGTCATTAGATTACTCCATAGAAATAGTAGTGGGCTAAAAGAAACAGTTCTGGGTGATTGCGACGATGAAGTACGCAATGGTGATAGCCAACAGAAAACGGACTCACTGCTGAAAACAGCAAGACAAGGCATCAGCCAGCAAGCAGCTGACAAAGTACGTCCCCAGTTTCACTAGAAAGTAGCTGTTCGATGAGAAGCATCCATGCAGGCCCACGAGACAAAAAAGTGGGCTCTGACCGAATCTAATCCGAAGTGACTAGATACATGATCCATGCCCGTTGAACAGGCCAATTCCAACGACAAGTCGAGAAGCTACCGAAGTGGCTGCATTAGCGAATCCACAGAATGGTTTGCAGAGGTCCGCGTATGTTATCTGGTTTTTCGCAAAAACAGAAGAGTTATCAGGCGAACTTTACAAAATTGAGTTACCACGCTCAATAGAACACTGGCTATCGGGTCCCACAACGATGGCACAGTGACCACTAGCCCCCTGCCCCTCACGCCTCATCCGCAGGTTTCTCAAGCACCCATCGAGTAAGGATACCCGTGCAGTCATCAAAGTAACGCCACGACGCACAGAAAAAAGTCATGTAGCGATTAAATGTTCGCACGTCGACCAATTCCAGCGCCCGTTCGCGTTCTGCATCTAAATTGTCGAACCAGGCCCGACAGGTCGGTCGATAATCGTGGACCGAGCAGTGTGAAATAAGAAACCCCGCCTTCTCATGCTGCTCCCGGTGAAAGCGAAAACTCGACCCAATCGAGCCTGGAAAGTAAATCTGCGAAGCCGCCACCGCTGCCGGCAATTCCTCAGTCATGCGGCAAAAAAAGTGTTGCACCAACCGACCGCCCGGCTTCAGCGCCTGATAAAGCTTCTCCAACAGTTGCGGGATATCATCGGGCCGGACGTGTTCCCACGCGCCGATTGAATAAATGGCGTCATACTCTTCCGCTGGGTAGTCGCGGGTAATGAAGTTTCCGAACTCCACGTCGATGCCGTGTTTTTCTTTGTTGTACTTCGCCTGCTCTTTGGAAAGCGTAATGCCACGGAGGTTCTGCTTGTCACCCGTATGCTGCTGAATATGCCTCAGCATGGGCCCCCAACCGCAACCCAATTCCAAGATTTTATCCCCCGGCTTGGGATCGATCAGTCCCAAGATGTGATCTGCCTTGCGCTGCTGGGCGTCTTCCAGCGTATCTTCCGGATCGAGGAAGTCGGAGCACGTATAAAACATGAACTTCTTGTCGAGAAACAATTCGTAGAATTCATTCGACACATCGTAATGATCTGCAATCCCGAGCGCATGATCCTGTTTCATCTTCGCAGCAATTAGCAGCGAGCGAAGCGGACGCAATGGCCAGAACTTACGAATCCACTGCAACCCGTGCGGCATCTCTCTAGTGAGCACCAGCCAGGTCCGATCTCCTGGGAGAGGTTGGGGCGAGCGAATCAAGAATTGCAGATAGCCGTACGAAATGCCGTAGATCAAAGCTTCGATCGGAAACAGCAAATATCGAAACATCGGCAAGCTCAGCGGAAAGGACATTCAGAGACGGTCGATTCCACCCCAGCATACGTCAATTCGAATGCCGGTAGTACCTGCCAATCCACCGACTGCACTGGATTCGTAACAATATAGCCTGGCCTAGCCCGCACGACAGTTTGACACAGCAGAGTTAGTGTTCAGCATCTTCCAATTCTCTCGCGGCAGAGAGTGCTGAGGAAACAAGCCCAGCAGGAATAGCAACCACCCCGACGGGTGCTGGACTCACTTGGCAATCGTAGCGTGCGTGAAGCGCCAGCGCACTCACTACCCGCGGCTAGCGCCGTCGGCTCACTCACGAGTGCATAGGTTCTCAGACCTTAGTCGAGAAACCAGCCGAGTTGCCACGCAACTCAAGGCGCGTCCCTGTGCGGATAGTAGAAGCGGGCGTGAAGCGACAGCGCACGCACTACCCTTGTGGTCTTCCCAGCGGTGCGTTCCACTTCGTTGCACGCACCCTGCTTGCTAGTTCCAGGTGAAAGAGTATTCGTGAGATTCTTTCTGTTCGAATTTTGCAAACTGCGGATCGTCAGAATTGACCTGGATGTGCTTAGTTCGCTTTGCCCAGATAGGTCGTAGAGTCATCAAATCTATCTGAACTTCCATAGAGGAGGTGGCAAGGACTACGGGCATATCTTCTGAATCCTCAGAAGACTCGACTTGATTCGCCTGGTCGAAGTTGTGGATTAGTTCCGTGATCGCTTTAGTAAGCGATTCGTCTTTGAAAGTTTCCTCCATACGAAGGTGAACCAGACCAGATCTTCCCTCAACAGGACCGAGGTGTTCCCATTTGCGAACTCCTCGAATTGGCTTACCTCCCTCTGCACCGGGTAATGGTTGATCAAACATTCTTTCCACTTCACTTCCAGGAGGCAGATCAAAATCGATCCACGCTTCAACCCAACATGTCCAATATTGTGATAAAGCGTGCTTAAGTAGTGCCGTAGCTTGTTTAGATTTTAGGGCATCGAGAGTTTTATCATCCACTGCCAGAGCGTTGCCTGTAGCACTTACCAATCGTTCAATACCCTCGATATCAGCCAAGCGCCCAGTTTCGTTGACGACGAATGTTGGCATCGTATTGAATGCGTTGATTGCTGGTTGTAAACCGCGCTCAATCTCAGGCGTTACCGCTGATCCATTAAGCTTTTTGAACGTGAGGTTCTTCAAGCTAACCAGGTAGTCACGTCCTTTTCCTCGCTGGAAGTCGATCTCATAGGTGAGCTCTGCGGTGTTTCCCTTCTTTAATGCTAACTCTGAGATCTTAACCGTCTTTGGTGATGGCCAATCGAACGATTGCTTAGCCTTCGAAACTTCCTCGCAGTAAACTACTGATGGAATAAGAGCAGAAGGCAATGCCAAGAGTAGTAGAATTCCGAGCCTGAACATTCGATTTTCTCCGCTCAAGGCGACTGTTGCTGAATCTGACTAGGCATCCGCCTGAATGATTAGCCGCAATATTTTGTTATCATTCCAGACCTCTTGATACAGTACAAACCAATCAAGGCACATACCTTTCGGCCTGTCGCCAGCGCCGGCAGTCTGACTTTGGCAACCCTAGCGAGAGCGCCAACCAGATCCCTCGGCAGACCTCGGGATGACTATGTCGTGATGTTGAGAGCCAATAGCGAACAGCGGACAGCCAAGAACGTTGAAGCCCCCAACCTCGAAGCCTCCAGCCTCCAGCCTCCAGCCTCCAGCCTCCAGCCTCCAGCCTCAAAGCCTCAAAGCCTCAAAGCCTCAAAGCCTCAAAGCCTCAAAGCCTCCCTACCTATTCGCCACCGCATCCAGCGCGAAGGAGGCATTCGGGTCGTGCTTGTAAAACAGCGTGCCCAGCTGTGTTGAGACGACGTTCACAAATTGGCTTTGGAACTGATGAATCGACTTGTCCGAAGCGGGGATACCGCTGTTTCGGGGGAACAGGATCTGACCGACGTTGCGCTCAAAGACCTCGTGGCCTTTGTCTTCCATGTCGTAGACTTTGATCACGACTTCCGCATCGCCTTGGTACAGGGTCGAGCCTTTGTATAAATCGAAATTGTCCAACTCGATGTACACGACTCGGGTAGCTTTCACCGCGCGGCCGAGATCTTTGTAGTTGTCCCAGTCTTGTTCGTCGATCCAGTTGTCGACTTCGTCGGGGCTCACGACATCGATGCGAGGCACGTTTTCTCGCAGCAGATAGCTGACGCGCTTGCCGATTTCGCGGGCGGCGCCGGCATGACGGTATTCGTGCGACGACGGCGGGCGGCAAATGACCACCACACGCTCGCCTTCCAAAGCATCGCACTGAGCAGGAACAACATCGCCACCTTGCCAGAGGTAAATGCCGGTGGCCAGGATGGAGTGCAAACATCCGGTGGACGAGCCCAACAGGATAGTCATCACAACCAAGAGCGAAAAAGTACGAGTCATGCTGGGAGAGCGATCCATCATTCTTCCCTTATTTCAAAAAAGTTTTAGCGTCTAATTTTTGGTAGGCCGTTGTCTTAGATTAGAATCTAATGCAGTGTTGAGCACTGCCCGATCCGAAATCCCAAATCACAACAGCATTCGCCGGCACCAGTCCACCAGGAGTACGACCATCATGGCCGTGCCTATGGTGAGCACCATCGGCAACGTTGGCCGAACAATCAGCCACTGTCCTTTTGCTACAACTACCAGCAACCAACAAGCAACAATTGGCACCGCGAGTGCCAGCAAAGTTCCACCGCCGTTGGCGGCAAACGCTGCCCGCATTTGTCCCCGCGTTGCGTACGCCCAAGCAGTGGTTGCCCCGCAGGCGGGACAATCGTAACCGGTCCACGTTTGGAACAAACAGGGGGAAAGTCCCAACTGTTCGTGCGTGCCGTAACCACGTGGGTCGGGCTCCAAAGTGCGAGCCGTCGCCAACAGTAGGACGGCGCCCACTGCCGCACATCCCAAGGCAATCCGCATACCTGGCGAAACGCTCGCCCGACGGTCCGCTTGGTTCGTCGCCGGTTGGTTAGGCCGACTTTCCAACGGTGGCGAAGTCACACGAAGTCCCTCGAAAAGTGCGGCGAACGGTAGCTAATTGCAAAAAACGCGGCAAGGCGAATTCAATTTCCACAAGATGTAGTGTCGCTAGCAGCGAGCGACACAAGATCTTCGATTTCGTCCTCGCGGACGCAAATCCGCTCGATTCGTAGGGCCTGGCCAGTTTCGACGTCGATTTCTACGATCGTCCCACTGATGCGGACGTCTTGAAGGGCGACCTCGAACTGCGTGGGATTGGCCGTGAGCCGGGTTTCGAGGACCCGATCGACCCGGCGACCGATGATGCTCTCAAACGGACCGGTCATACCGACATCGCATTGAAAAGCCGTGCCCCCCGGCAAAATACACTCATCCGCCGTGGGCACATGCGTATGCGTTCCCAGAACCGCAGAGACTTTGCCGTCCAAATGCCGCCCCACCAGTTGGGCTTCGCTAGTGGCTTCGGCGTGAAAATCGAGGAATCGGACCTTCACTTCCGAAGGAATCTCCGCAACCACCCGATCAGCTGCCAAAAAGGGACTATCGATCGGCTTCATATAGAGCTGCCCCAACAGGCAAAAAATCGCCACCGGCGTGCCGCATTTCCCGTAGACCAAAGTCCACTGTCGGCCAACCGCCTCCTCCGGGAGATTCGCGGGACGGACGATATTGTCCTTATTCTGCAGCACCGAATAGATTTCTTTACGGCGATAGACATGATCGCCCAAGGTAATCGCATCGACCCCCGCCGCGACCAGTTGTTTGTAGATATCCGGCGTCAGCCCCGATCCCCCCGCCGCGTTCTCCGCATTGGCGATCACCAGATCGAGTTGATGCTTGATTTTCAGTCCCGGCACAGCACTGACAACGATGTCTCGCCCGGGTCGCCCAACAATATCGCCGATGAACAGTAGTTTCACAGAATCAACGCAGCTAGTTGGAAATCATAGTGGTGAAAACGGAGCCAAAGTTAGTGAGCGGTCTCGGTGACGCGCGTTTCGCGAATCAAGGTTACTTTGATCTCACCCGGATAGGTTAGTTGCTCTTCGAATGCTCGGGCGATGTCGCGACAAATTTTTGCCGAGGATTCGTCAGTGGTGTTATGCGAGCTGGCAATGACGCGAACCTCTCGACCCGCCTGAATAGCAAAGGCCTGTTGAACGCCATCAAATCCAGAGGCAATCGATTCCAGCTCCTGCATTCGCTTGATATAGCGGTCGAGTGTTTCGCGACGAGCCCCAGGCCGCGAAGCGCTACAAGCGTCTGCAGCCGCACAAATCACAGTATATGGCATCTCGGGACGAATATCATCGTGATGGCCCAGGGCGGCATGAACCACTTCGGGGCCTTCGCCGAACCGTTTCAACAGATCGGCCCCGATTTTCGGGTGACCCCCTTCAAGATCGTGGTCAGCCGCCTTACCAATATCGTGCAACAAACCGGCCCGTCGTGCCAATTCACCATCGAGACCCATTTCCTCAGCGATCATACTGGTAATAAAGGCCACCTCAATCGAGTGCCGCAGGACGTTCTGGCTATAACTGGTGCGATACTTCAGCCGGCCTAGCAACTCGACAACACGTTGGTGCAGGCCAAAAACCTGTGCCTCTTGCATGGCCTCTTCGCCATGCTTGCGAATCTCTTTCTCGACTTCTTTTTCTGTCTCAGCAACTAGTTCTTCGATTCGCGAGGGATGGATCCTGCCATCGGCAATGAGCTTATTCAAGGAAATTCGAGCGATCTCACGCCGAATCGGGTCGAAGGCGCTCACGATCACGACGCCAGGTGTGTCATCAATGATGACGTCGACGCCGGTCGCCTTCTCGAGGGAGCGAATATTTCGTCCTTCGCGACCGATAATGCGTCCTTTCATCTCGTCGTTGGGAATATCGACGGTACTGGTGGTTGATTCCGCCGTGTGAGCCGCCGAAAAGCGTTGAACGGAAGTGATGAGCATTTCCTTGGCTTTGGCATCGCATTGCTCGGCGATTTGCTTCTCGTGCTTCAGAATGAGAGCACCTTGCTCTTTGACAAGTTCTTTCTCTAATCGCTCCAATAGCTTCGTCTCGGCGTCTTGCGGGCTCAGGCCGCTAAGTTGGTGCATGGTTTGCCGCTCGAGATCGAGCAAGTCATCAAGTTCCTTTTGCCGTCGATTGGCGTCTTCAAGCTTTTCGGCCAACCGGCGTTGGTTGTTTTCGACCATTTTTTCCTGCTTTTCAAGCTGGTCGCTCCGCTGACTGACGGCATCTTCGGTTTTGTCGAGTTGTCGCTCTCGCTCGTGCAATTGTTGTCGAATTTCGTTGTTTTCTCGTTCGAGGCGGTCCTTTTCCTTTAGTGCCAATTCTTTGGCCTCCACGGCAGACTCTTTTCGCTTTGCCGCAATCTCTTTTTCTGCATTTTCAACGATGCGCGCTGCCTCTTTCTCGGCATCGCGTCGGCGAAGTCGGTCCAAGCCTTTCACTGCGACCATACCCGCAAGTGTTGCGACCACGATGAATGAGAACTCCAGAAAACCAAGATCCGCCAGCAGAACGGTGGCGGCCGAATATAGCGAGATCGACGATCCCATGGGGAATCCTCCCGGTAGGCGATTGCGTAAACTTTATATATAGGTCTACGGACTCGTCGATTTAGGGCCGCGATAATTCTCGCGAAGTGACGAAACCCTGGTCACAGCAGAGCGTTTGCGGCAACCGGCCGAGAGAGCGATAGGCATGTCTGATATCTGCAGACGACACCAAACGCATGGTACGTGAGTGGTGAGCAACATTCTTGGTCGCGAAGTGGCTTAATCCGAGGAACGAACTAGTCAATCTTGGCCAACGGCCAACTCATTCTAGATCGATCTCGATGGACAACGCTGCAAGCGGCACCGGAAGTCCACCAATGCTTGACTACGAAAGTTCTGGTAACCATCAACGGGATGTCTGGAAAGCGTAACAATCGTAGCCATTCTTGGACGGCACTACTTATTCGGAAGTCATCAACAGTACGTTCTTTGGCAGACGGAGTCACTAAGCGGCGGCAGGCCGACAGCCCAACCCCGCCAAGCAGGCACCTCGCCATGGCAAAAAACAGAGCTAACCAAACGATTATCATTGTTGAATATCCGAATACCCACAATTCAACCGAGTTTTCGATAGCGATCGCTCGGCAACAAACACGTATCACACGGTGCTCTCGTGCAAGTTGCCATTATTGGCACCCTGGTAACGAGTCACGTAGTCTCTAAATTTAATGGGGAGGAATACGCCAGGGATAGATTAGCCGCGCTGACAATATCCATTAGGATGAGGCAGCAGCCAATTCCCTTGCGATTATCTATGGTATCAAAACCGCCGGAACCTACAACCCGAACTGAGCATTGACTTTACATCTATTCTGCAGAGAGCTTCAGAAGGCAGATTGCATAGAATATGCGGTGGCATTGGCTAACAACTTCCATGGGTAAATTCTCCCAGAGCCCACATTTCACATAGTTGACCTAACCGTGGTAAACAATTCGCATTCTCTGCTGCAGCATCTCGCGGATTGTTGGCCTGTCGAGATGTGGCGAAACGTCCATGTAACTATTGCGCTATCTGGTGGTGCCGATAGCGTGGCGTTATTGCGAGGGTTGGTAGAGCTCAAGAAACAATCAGGCGGAAGAGGGATCGTAAGTGCGGCCCATGTCAATCACAATCTGCGCGGTGAACGATCAAAGGCCGACGAGAACTGGTGTGCGGAGTTTTGCCAAGAGCTCGAGGTACCTCTGAGCATTCTCCATGCCGATACACTAGGCGAATCGGAAGCCGTGCGAGATGGCATCGAGGCGGCAGCTCGTTCGCAACGCTACCAATTGCTCACCACTGCTGCTGAGGATCGAGGGGCCAGGTATCTGGTAACCGCCCACACCGAGGACGATCAGGTCGAGACTGTGCTGATGCGGATTCTGCGCGGATCGGGACTACGTGGACTAAGTGGCATTCCTGCCTCACGCCCGCTGACGCCTAGTCTCACGGTGGTGCGTCCTCTACTAAGTTGTAGACGCGTTGAGATAGAATCATATTTAGAGAGCCTTCAGCAGCCATTTTGCACGGATCAAAGCAATTTCAGCGACCAGTTTACCCGCAATCGCATTCGGCACGAACTGCTGCCTTTGTTGCGAGAACAGTACAATCAGGAAATCAATGCGGTCTTGCTTAGGCTGGCATCTCAGTCCCAGGATTCGCACAAAGTCGTTGAACAACAGGCTCAAGAGCTGCTTCGGCGATGCGACGTGAAGCATGGCGCACAAGCTGTTTCAATGGATTGTGAGCCTTGGAACGACCAATCCTCAGTGATCGTTTGCGAAGCACTGCGAATGGTATGGCGAGATGCAGATCTTCCCGAACAAGCGATGACATTCGAATGGTGGCGACGACTAGCCCAACTCGGTACGAATCCAGAAGTCTTAAATCTGCCTGGAAATATTCGTGCTGAAATGCTCGAGGGCCGATTGGCATTGAGCTGGAGTTAGGGGCAGCAGGTAATTCCACTGCGATTGCCGCGACCCTGGCGGAAGAATGTCGCAAACACTGTCAGGGATACTAGCAGGACGCTAGAGGATGGCTCAGGTACACCCGTTTCGATGGACTGTGAAAACAGCCAGTCGTACATCGCATTGGTGTTATACACTCGGCTCCAAATGCCATGGCCGCCGGTTGGCCATTCGGTGTACCTAAGGTCAAGTGCGCTACTACTGAATTCCAACGTTGTGCTGTTGTTGTTGCTCGGCGGATACTGGGGAAAAGGCTCACCGGCGGCACGCAAGATGTTGTTTACGGTAGATCGGCTGCTGCTTTTATTAACAACGTTGTCATTTCGAGCATGAAAGGCCCAAATGGGTGTTTCAACCAAGTTGTCGGGCAGAAAATCTGAAGCAGGACTGATCCCGGCAATGGGCACACCCGCAGCAAAACGATCCGAGAACCGATTGAGCATATTCCAGGTCCCCCCGCCCCCCATCGATAGGCCCGTTACATAGATTCGCTCTTCATCGACGTTGTGTTCAGCGATTGCGCGATCGATCATTGTCATGACCAACGATGTACGATGGGACGAACTCCAAGTTGCGGTCGTAGCTTGCGGGGCATAGAGATACGCGTTGTTGATTTTTGCGCCAGTCAGCAGATTGTTGATGTTGTTGCCGATTTGACTAACGTTGTTGCTACCGGTCTCTCCCAATCCGTGAAGAAAGAGTATCAAAGGACGCGGATTGTTTGGATCTGCCTCAGCAATCGGGACATGCAGCCGCCCTGGCAGAAATGGGGTACTGAAGTCCCTAAATTCTCTGACGCTTGCTGCATAAGACGGCGTATGAAGCATGCCAAAGACAAGACAGCAACAAATGATCGTCGATTTGTAGATGGCAGTTCTCTTCAAAATAGAATGGGGTCTCCTCGTCCAGAGAAGCTTGCTCTCTGAACATCAATTTCTAGACACAAAAAAAGCCGCCACGAATCGCTCACAAACGACAACCCGAAAGGTTGCAGTGTGAGTTGGTTCGTGGCGGCTTTTTGGATTAGTTCTAACTCGTGGTTTCGGTGCTTAAGCTCTCGGTCGAATCTTCATACTAGCAGAGTAGACGATTGGGGACAAGAAATTACACCAAATGGTGCTGGTTCACTATGCGGGGCCAAGGTCTCAATGCGGGTGGCTTGGGTTGAACGAAGTGAGTCCCCAGTCTGAGCAGTCTGGGGACTCGTTACACTCGCCCCTGGCCATCCAAGACGTGAAGTGGATCACTCCAAACTCAACGCTGGAATGGCCGCCGCTGGCCATAGTTTCCCGCTGATTCCACTTCAGCTCTCTATGGTGCTATCACCTAGAGAGCGATTTAGCTGAGAACCTCGCCAGCGGAGGCCGACTTGGCCTTTGTTTCAGGGGAGATCCCATCCGGTTCCATCGGTACCGCTAGCACCAGGTTTGTCTTGCTACCGCAGGGGCTGACCACTACGATTCCGCTTCCAAATTGCGTAATTGTGGAAAGCTGCAGAAGGCGGAGCGGGCCAGATAACTGCCCTAGCGCCCGCTTCGCGCAGATTCCGTAAAACAGATATAGGAAGCCCATTATTAGTCGGCTGATTAACTGCTGCTGGTTTGTGTTTAAAATCGGCGTGACCTTGGCACTGGTTGCGGCGGTGACGATCGGTGTCTACCTTTTTACTCGCGTCAACGACGAGATTCGTCTGCTGGCGGAACAGATGCTGGCCGAGCAGTTTCCTCAACTCAACGGCAGCATCGGCGGAGCCCGATTAGTCGAAGGTCGCGGCATCGCTATCTATGATCTGACGATCTCCGAAACCTCGGAGAATCAGCTGCAAGACAACCTGCTTCTGGTCGACGAGATCATGCTAGTTTGCAATGTCGAACTGGCCCAGCTAGTACAAGGTGCTCCTGATGTTGAACGGGTGATCGTCAAGCATCCACACTTGTTTGTCAGGAAACAGACAGACGGTCGATGGAACCTTGAATCACTATTGCCTCTACCCAAACCTTGCGAACATCGCCCCCAGGTGGTTATCCAAGACGCTCAGCTGACCCTTACCGACGAGCAGCGACGCGAATTGCAGCCTTTGACGCTTCGCGACGTAAATTTTACGATTAGCGGCCACCGCGAATGCACCACTCCTGACGTGTTTCGCATCGGTGGCATGCTGAGCGGTCCAAGTTTGGAACGAGCAGAGCTCAAGGCGAGTGTTAATCTTGCCCAAGGCACGATTCAACTGACCGGCGATATTCATCAGCTCAAGCTTGATGCCGACTTAATCGCGTGGGCCACTGCTTATGCAGGAAATTGGTCTGGCCCAAGCGTCATGCGGGGGGTTATCAACGGTCACTTCGAGGTTGAACATCGCTTAGGCTTGGCTAGTGCCCCCAAGATCGATGCGGTGTGCCAGCTATTGCAGGGACGCTTGGAAGACCCACGATTGCCTCGCCCCGTGACCGATCTTGCCGGCACGATCAAATGCGAGAAGAACCGCCTGAAAGTGGAATCGCTGCAGGGGAATTGTGGTTCGGCCAGCTTAATGCTTTCCCTGGAACGAAATGGCTGGGTAGCGGCGGCACCGCTGGCATTAGTTGCCCAAGTAGAATCGCTGCCACTGGACAAGAAGCTCTACAACGTCCTGCCTCCGCTTATCCGCAATCAATGGGACAAGTATCAGCCCGCAGGGGTGGTGGATGCCCAATTGCAGCTCACCTATGACGGACAGCGCTGGCTTCCACGGGCGACGCTAATGGGTCGCGATCTGGCCTTTGAGTCCGATAAGTTTCGCTATCGGGTTTCCGACGGTTCGGGAACGATGACTTATCACTCATTCAATGATGGCAAGCCGGCCCAACTGGACATCGATCTAGTCGCCAAAGGTGGGGGCCGACCGTTGAAAATTCGCGGCCAGGTGTTTGACCCCGCCCCGCTGGCCCGGGGTTGGATCGATATTTCTGGCCAGAATGTGAAGATCGAAAAGCGGATGATCGCCGCTCTTCCTGAGAAGACTCGCCGTGTGATCGAGTCTCTCCATCCCGAGGGCAATGTGAATGTGCATTGGCACATGAAACGCGAGATCGCAGGACAGCCACGATTCGAGAAGTCGTTAGAACTAGAATTGATCGAAGGGCGGATCAACTACGACAAGTTCCCTTATCCACTCAGTGGTATCAGGGGTTTCATTTTTGCGGAGAACGACCACTGGACGTTTCGCGATTTGGTCTCTGGCGGGTCTCGCAATGTGCAGTGCTCTGGTTCCTTGAAGCCGACCCCCCGAGGCAAAGAATTGAGGCTGAGCTTTATCGGTGGCGAGATCCCCCTCGATGCCGACTTGCGAAAAGCCGTACCCGATGGTGTTGCGAAAGCGTGGGATCAATTACGTCCACGTGGCCAAGTTGACCTGACCGCCGACCTCTACCATTTGACCGGCTACGCCAAACCTGCGATTCGTGTCGCGGTTCGGCCTCGCACAGACTCGGCCTCCATCGAACCTGCATTTTTCCCCTATCTAATGGAAAAGTTGGAAGGAACCGTCTCCTATGAACAAGGCCAGGTGAATATTGCAGGGCTTCGCGCCAGGCATGGACGTACGACGATACGCACCAATGGCAGTGGCCACTTTGCCGACGACGGAAGCTGGAGTCTGAAGCTAGAAGGTCTGGCGGCTGACCGGCTGACGACGCGCCGCGAGTTGATGGGTGCCCTTCCCCTAACGCTACAGAAATTGATCGATCAGATGAAGCCAACGGGAAGTTTCGCTCTTGAGAATTCGACTCTCAACTTTTCGAAGTCGGCAGGTGTCGCGGCTCCGATCGAATCCCAATGGGACGTACAACTCGATTGTCACCAAACGGACTTGCAGTTGGGTATCGACCTGAAGAACATCTACGGTAGCGTGCGTTTGAGAGGAGCTTGTCAGGGAGGCAAGTGTTATAGTTCTGGCGATTTGGAAATCGACACGGCTACTTTTCAGGGTGTGCAATTCACAGATATTCGTGGGCCTTTCTGGGCCGATGAAAAGAGTTGCCGGCTAGGGAAGTGGGCAGTCACGCAACAGGGGCAGGCCCCTCGCAGAGTGAGTGCGAAGGTCTACGATGGGTTCCTGGTGGGCGACGCCTGGGTAACGTTTAATGGATTGCCCCGGTATGGCGCGGAGGCGACACTGGCCACCGCGGACTTGTCTCGCATAATGACAGAGCGTTTTCAAAGCGCCACGGACTTCAAAGGTAAAGTTGCAGCCAATGTCGTATTAAGAGGGCATGGTCGACAGCTGGAGAACATGGAAGCCGATGGCGATGTGCATGTAACCGACGCTGAAATTTATGAGCTACCCTTGTTAGTGGGACTCCTCAAAGTGTTGCGGAACAGCTCACCCGACTCGACCGCGTTCAACCAAAGTGACATGAGATTCCGAATTCGTGGTAGGCATATCTATCTCGACCAACTCGATTTCTTAGGGGATGCGGTTAGCTTCTTCGGCAAAGGCGAGACTAACTTTGATCATGATTTGAATTTAGCATTCTACGGAATCGTTGGCCGCAATGAGATTCGGGTTCCGCTGCTCAAGAATTTTGTCAATCAAATTGGCCAATCCACTTGGCAAATGTATGTCGATGGTACGTTGTCCGATCCTCAGATTCACACCCAAGCCTTTCCAATGGTCAACAAGCTGATCGAACAAATCCAGTCCGATTTGGAAGCATCCGGAGGCGTGACAAGCCCGCGACAAGCACAGCGAGGTTTGCGTACTACTCCTCCTAAAGCAGGCAATCGTTAGGAGGTGTTGTGATGAATTTCATACCAACCAGCGGTATCGTCAGTAGTGCAGCGGGAGTACCGTTGTCCCAAACAAAGGGAAGTGAGACTGAAAAAAGTCAAAAGGACTCGAGTGCCAGTGAGCGCCGGGTAGAGAGTGAGAAGAAGGCGACCGAGTCGGCTGGCATTGGGCAAACCGAGGAAGACCAAGGTGCCTCGGAACGAGACGCCGACGGCCGTCGGCTGTGGGAGCCAGACCAGCAGAAGGAGAATGAGGCAGAGCAGGATTCGCTTCCCCCTCGCCAGGCGAAGGATCCCGAGGGCAATAGTGGCAATTCGTTGGACCTGACGGGATAAGTGGGAGAGTCTAGAATGGGGGTGCGATGAGATTTACCAAAATGCATGGCGCCGGCAACGACTATATCTATGTCGATTGCTCTGCGCAGTCGGCTCCGGAGCGCCAACCCGATCTGGCTCGCGTTGTTTCCGATCGGCACTTCGGAGTTGGGGGAGATGGGCTAGTGCTGATGGGCCCTGCGGATGATGCCGACGCAGAAATGATCATGTTCAATGCTGACGGTTCCCGAGCCGAGATGTGCGGCAATGCGATTCGATGTGTTGCCAAATACCTGTACGAACACGGCATCGCCAAGAAAGAACAGCTAAAGATTAGGTCGATGGAGCAGGTTCTCACTTTGCAATTGTTTGTGGAGAACGGCAAGGTCGATCGGGTTCGCGTTGATATGGGTGAGCCGATCTTGGCAGCCAATCTAATTCCGACGACACTGACGGGCGATCCTGTCGCCGACGTACCACTTCCGCTGGCAGAACGGGATTTGCAAGTGACCTGTGTTTCGATGGGTAATCCACATTGTGTGACATTTGTGGAAGAGGCAACGGATGATCTGGTGCTAGGTCTCGGCCCGAAGATCGAACATGATTCCCACTTTCCTAATCGCGTCAACGCGGAGTTTGTGGAAGTTCTAGGTCCTAGTGAATTAAGGCAGCGAACCTGGGAGCGTGGCTCAGGGGAAACGCTGGCCTGCGGCACCGGTGCTGCGGCCGTGTGTGTAGCAGGTGTTCTCACTGGGAGGAGCGAGCGCGAAGTAACCATTCATTTGCTCGGCGGTGATCTTCAATTGTTTTGGGATGAAACTGACAATCACGTTTATAAAACGGGCCCCGCCGTTGAGGTTTTCACTGGCGAATGGCCCTGGTAGGACTCGCAAGTGTTGAATGGCAAGACCCAATAACTACAACTTAGGATAGAGAATGATTGACAAGGATGTGCCGCTGTCGACTCGATGGGGAGGCTTGATCGCAGCCAAGGGCATCCGCGCCTGGATGAAGACGATGGAGTATCGGGGCATCTTCTACGATCGGACCTTCGATCCGATGTATGGCAGCGAGCAACCCCGAATCTATGTCTTTTGGCACGAATACATTCTGGTACCTCTGTTTCTGCGGGGCCACTGTGATTTGGCCATGTTGCTTAGCAAACATCGAGACGCTGAGATTTTGGCCCGTGTCGCGGCGCACATGGGTTTCGATTGCGTGCGTGGTTCGACCAATCGCGGCTCGACGTCAGCGCTGCTGGATCTCCGCCGTCGCGGGAAGTATATGCATTTGGCGATCACGCCGGATGGCCCCCGTGGCCCGCGTCGCAAGCTGGCGATTGGCCCCGTCTACTTAGCCTCGCGGTTAGGTCTTCCGATCGTACCGCTTGGTTTTGGTATCGATCGTCCCTGGAGGATGAAGAGTTGGGATCGCTTCGCCTTACCCAAACCGAATTCTCAAATTCGTGGTATTGTTGGTCCAGAAGTTCATGTCCCTGACAATATCGAGCGTGGAGATCTCGAACACTATCGTCAAGGTTTGGAGAACCTGCTCAACGAACTCACGAAGGAATCGGAGACTTGGGCCGAAAGCGGCGGACGTCGGATTGGCGAGGTCACCCTTCGCGACACTCCTCGTGAATTGCGTCGAGGGCACCTTGTGACGACACAACCTGAATATCCCGTGAGTTACCCAAGTGATTCAGCCGCTGATCCGGGCGACAATTCTATACGTCTGATCGCCTAGAGCGTTAACGGCCCACTCTTAAGACGGTTCATAAATAGAGCAGATTACTTGCTTTGGCTTGGGGTCCTCGACCCCTGCCCTTTCCGGTAAACTAGTGGTGTACTGGTTTACCAATCTACTCCCATGCTCAAACGTTGTTTTCCGCTCATGGCGATGTCCACCTCCAATTTGCCTGACTCGGCCGCCCAAGATCAGGTGCTTTCCGTAGCACAGTTTACGTCCCAGCTAAAGGGAGTGGTGGAAAGCCAGTTCTCGCAAGTGTGGATTGCGGGGGAGATCTCCAATTTCTCACGCCCGCAGTCGGGCCACTGCTACTTCACGTTAAAAGACGATGCCGCGCAATTGCGTGCGGTTATTTGGCGAGGCACTGCCAGTAGACTCAAGTTCGACTTGGCCGATGGCCTAGAAGTGGTTTGCCGAGGCCATGTGGACGTCTATCCTCCACGAGGTAGTTATCAACTAGTTGTCGAACAGATTACGCCACAGGGCATTGGAGCTTTAGAACTCGCTTTGCAGAAGCTGCGCGAGAAGCTCAGCAAAGAAGGGTTGTTTGATGCCGAACGAAAGCGTCCGTTGCCCCGGTTCCCCAGGCGTATTGGAGTTGTGACCAGCCCCACCGGTGCGGCGATTCGCGACTTCTTAGAAGTGCTGAGGCGGCGCTGGCGGGGTGTCGAAGTACTTGTGTTTCCGACGCGGGTCCAGGGCGAGGGAGCCGCACAGGAAATTGCTGGGAGTATTCGCCTGGCAAACGACTGTGAACCCAAGTTAGATGTCTTAGTGGTCGGTCGAGGTGGCGGGAGCTTAGAAGATTTGTGGTGTTTCAATGAAGAAGCAACCGTGCGAGCAATCGCTGGGTCCGCGATTCCAACTGTCTCAGCGGTGGGACACGAGATCGATGTCACACTTGCCGATTTAGCCGCGGACGTTCGTGCATTAACTCCGAGTGAAGCCGCAGAGCGAGTCGTTCCATCTTCCCAAGATATTCTGCAGCTTGTGCAGGGTCATCAGGGCCGACTGCAAAACGCTATCAAGTCTCAAACGGCGGAGCTTCGCCAGCGGCTCGATGCGATTGCGAGCCGCCCTGCCCTAGCACGACCACTCGACACGATTCACAACCTGAGCCGACAGCTGGACGAGAGTACAACCCGCCTGAACTCGGCAATCAACAACGTTCTACGCGATCGCCAGAGTCAGCTCGCGCTGGCGAGCGGAAAACTTGATACGCTCAGCCCACTTGGTGTCCTGGGGCGCGGGTATAGTATCACACAGCACCACAAAACGGGTCGAGTGATTACCTCGTCCAAGAAGTTGAAGAAAGGCGATAAACTACGAACTCGACTGGCGGACGGCGAAGTCGTTTCGATCGTTGAGAGCATCTGACAAACAAGGGCGGATTCCAAGATCAACTTCTTGGCTTGTGAGAGTCTCAGAAAAGGAAAAAACTACGGTGGCAAAGAAAAAGAAAGTTGTGAAGGCGAAAACGGCAGACTTCGAAAAGTCATTAGCTGAGCTCGAATCGATCGTGGGACAGCTCGAAAGTGGCAAGCTCCCACTGGCCGAGTCGCTGGAGCATTATGAAAGTGGCGTAAAGCACTTGAAGTCTTGCTACGAACAGCTGGCAGACGCAGAGAGGCGGATTTCGTTGGTTAGTGGCGTCGATGGGTCGGGCAAACCGAAAACGAAGGATTTCGACGCTGGGGGCGACGAGTCCCTAGAGTCCAAATCAGCCTCCCGCAGTCGCCGCCGCACCGCACGCTCGGAAGTAGACGACGACAGCTCGCTATTCTAATATGTAGTTGCCCCATGAATGCTCACACCGTGCCTCATCTCGAACCTCCCAATATCCAGCGCGAGCAGATCGACGTCGCGCTGGCTGCTGCCATCAAGTTTGATGAAGATTGTCCGGCACGCCTGCAGCAGGCTATTGAGTACAGCTTGTTGGCACCGGGAAAACGATTGCGTCCTCAGCTGGTTTTGATGGCTGCTGAGGCGTGCGGTGGAACGAGTGCGGATGCGATGCCCGCCGCCGTGGCTGTTGAGATGGTGCATGCTTATTCCCTGGTGCATGACGACTTGCCGGCCATGGACGACGACGACCTGCGTCGCGGTCGGGCCACATGCCATAAAGCATTTGATGAAGCGACCGCAATTTTGGTTGGCGATGCGTTGCTGGCCCGATCGTTTGCTGTGCTGGCTGAAGGCATCACGGGATCTGAGAAAGCCGTCCGTTGCTGTGCCGAGCTAGCCCACGCCGCCGGAGCAACCGCTTTGGTTGGTGGCCAGGCAGATGACCTGGAACCTGGATTTGGGGACCGCAGCAGGGAACAACTTGAGTCGATTCATCGTCGAAAGACTGGCGCCTTAATTCGTGTCTCGTTACGCTTGGGCGGAATCGTGGCTGGTGCCAGTGGCCAACAACTTGCTGCCCTCGACGAGTTTGGCAAGCACTTGGGCTTGGCTTTCCAGGTGACGGACGACTTGCTCGATGTCATCGGATCTGAGGGTGATGTTGGCAAACGACTTCAAAAAGACAGCCAGCAAGGCAAAGCAACTTATCCAGCCTTGCTCGGTGCAGAGGAGAGTCGCGCTTACGCAGATCAATTAGTAAATCAGGCCTGCGCTGCCCTGCAGGTATTTGGCGAGATGGCGAAATCCCTGCAAGACTTGGCACAGTTCGTCGGACGGAGAGATCGTTGAAAGAGAACATACTACCCTCGATCACAGGCCCCGAAGATCTTCGGCAGCTTTCGATTCCCCAGCTTGAGCAATTGGCAGCCGAGATGCGCGATGTGCTGTGCAATTTGATCGCCTGTCGCAGTGCACACTTCGCGTCGAATTTGGGTGTGGTCGAACTTACGATTGCGCTCCACGATGTATTTGATTTTCGCCGCGATCGGCTCATCTGGGATACGGGCCACCAAATCTATCCGCATAAGCTTCTGACCGGCCGCTACGGCCAGTTCCATTCGATCCGCACCAAAGGTGGATTGATGGGGTACCCAAACCCGGAAGAGAGCGAATACGACCTGTTCATGACGGGACATGCCGGTGCCAGTGTGTCGACCATGCTGGGACTGGCAAGCGGCGATGATTTTTTACGTCGCGAAGAAGGACGCCAAGCCGTGGCAGTAATCGGTGACGGGGCCTTTCCCTCGGGCGTGGTGTTCGAGGCGCTGAACAATGCCCGTCGGCAAAGCGAGAAGCTGCTCGTCATTTTAAACGACAATCAGATGTCGATTTGCCCGCGGGTTGGTGGCGTGGCGGACTATCTTGATCGGCTTCGGATCAATCCCATGTACACTGGGCTCAAGGACGAAGTCGCGAAAATATTGCATGCGGTTCCGCTGCTTGGGGATCCTACCGAGCGTTTCTTGGTGCAACTCAAAGAAGCGGCTAAGGCGGGCCTCTCCGGTGGCATGATTTTCGAAGATATGGGTATGCGTTATGTGGGTCCCATTGATGGCCACAACATCGGCTTGCTGCGCAAGTACCTGAAGATGGTCAATCAGATCAAGGGCCCAGTGCTGCTGCATGTCGTCACCGAGAAGGGACACGGCTTTCAGCCAGCCGAGCAAGATCCGGTGTTGTATCACGCACCTCCTCAGTTTGAGCGCCGCGAAGACCAGATCGTGAAGCTCAAGAAAAGTTCAGCGAAGGCCTTCACGCATATCGCTTCGGAGGCAATCCGTGAAAGTATGCATGCTGATGAACGCGTTACGGTACTCACAGCAGCAATGTGTCAGGGGAACAAGCTGGAACGAGTCCGCGATGAATTGCCCGATCGATTTTTCGATACAGGAATTTGCGAGGCACATACCGTGGCTTTTGCAGCGGGACAAGCGAAAGCGGGGATGCGCCCCATCGTTGATATTTACAGTACGTTCCTGCAGCGGGCTTACGATCACATTTTTCAGGAAGTGGCACTGCAGAATTTGCCTGTTACTTTTATGCTCGATCGTGGTGGGCTGGCTGGCCCCGACGGGCCGACGCATCATGGTGTGTTTGATATCGGTTATCTCCGCGTGTTCCCCAACATGGTCATGATGGCTCCCGGCGACGCGCTGGAACTGCCCGCGATGCTTCAGTTCTCACTGGCTCACGATAGCCCCTGCTCAATCCGATATCCCAAGGCGGCCGCGGTGGAAATACCGCGAGAAGTGGCGCCCATTGAACTCGGCAAGAGCGAAGTGCTGAAGTGGGGCGAAGATGGTTGCCTAGTTGCCTGTGGTGCCATGTTGCAGCGGTGTGTCGAAGCCGCCAACCAACTGGGCGAGGCGGGACTCAATGTGGGAGTGGTAAATGCCCGCTTCATCAAGCCGCTAGATACAGAGACCATTCTGCAAGCCGTGGAAGAATGTGGTTTCGTAGTTACGGTAGAAGAAGGTGCTTTGGCGGGCGGCTTTGGTAGTGCCGTGGTCGAAGCCGCCACAGATGCCGGCCTCAACACGAGTCGCGTTCGACGTCTCGGTATTCCAGATTTCTATGTGGAACATGGCGAACGCGATGAACTGCTGGCCGACCTGGGAATGGACGTGGCCGGGATTGTTCGGACCTGTCAAGAATTGGCAGCGGGTCCCGTTAGGGCGTAAGAACTAATGAGGGAGTTGGATGCTGTTTAGCCCCACTGCCTAAGTCGATGAAGCGCGAGCCAACAATCATCTAAATTTTGTAGGGTGATGCCGCCAGGCCCACCGAGAGTGAGAATATACACCGATCCGTTTCGGTGTGCCGCCGCGTTGCTCTGGCACACCCTACGTTCTGACAAAGTCGATGAAGCGCGAGCCAACAATCATCTAACTTTTGTAGGGTGGTGCCGCCAGGCCCACCGAGAGTGAGAATATACACCGATCCGTTTCGGTGTGCCGCCGCGTTGCTCTGGCACACCCTACGCACTCAAACGGAGAGTCATTCGCATCTTCAAATATCCTGGCCCAGCAAAATCGGCATGCGGTTGTGGCGCGTCATGTTTTCGTAATAGGTGCTGGCCGCTTGGGTGAGCATGTACACGTGTGGCCGTTCCTGTTCGTCGCGGACAAGAATGCCCTCCATGCCTTCTTCGATGGCAAACCACACTGATTTCTCTAAGCCAAAGTCGGCGGGGATCGTTACTTTTTCTGGTCGTAGCCAACGCCACTTGCCGGCCTCCAGGCTTTCGATCCGGCACCAGCCGGTACTCGGTAGCTTCGACTCTTTGTTGTTGCGATTCCCCCATTCGTAAACAGCCAGATCCCCGCCATCGATCACGGGCAACTCGATTGGTGGAGCGCCAGGATACATAAAGTGTAATTCTTCTTGGGCATCGGCACCGCGAGTGGCAATGCGGTGTGCCAGTTCGTACTGCTCGAAAAGTTCCTGACGGATGCGGGCGCGTGTAATTGAGATGCCTTTGCACATGGGCTTATTTTGGGTTGGGGGGTAGGAGTTAGCGGTTGATATTCTAGGAATCAAAAACAACTTTTACCGTAGATGTCGCAGATGTCATAGTTGTTGGCACAATCGCCGTAGACGTCTACCAGGGGCAAGGTGGCTGCACTACGTAGTGCGAAGCGACCTACCTCATTATTGATGTTGTGCTTGATGTCTGCCAGCTTCGACTCGTCAAATAAGCTCCGTTGCCGTTGAGCAATGGGCCGCAACTTGCCGGCAATGACATGCATATAGTGGACGCTAGCCGAGGGAGGCTGCCATGCTTGGGGGAGCAAATATAGGGCGGCTTCTAGTAGGGCTTCGAAATCGGCACGGCTCCCTAGCAGGCTACTTCGTACAGATCGCTCGGGGAACTCTGTAAATAGTAGCGACAAGGTTAGTTGATCGCACGCGACTTTGTAATATGCCAGGGCTTCGACTAGCCGTTCCACGTTGCGAACAATAAAGGCCTGGATCCGCTGACGATCGCAACTGGCTCGGCCAATGGATCCGCCGCGGGCGATGAATTTGTTTTCGGGCCGCTTCACCTGAACTGGGATCACCGGCGTGCCGTTGAGCTCCCACCATAAGTCTTCGCCACTCTTGGTGAGGAGCCAGCGAATGAACGCCCGGTCGGCATTCGCAAATTGTTCGCAGGTATGAATTCCATGATCGGCCAAATGTTGGGCTCGCCGGCGGGCAATGCCAGTCACTTCTGAAACGGGCGTATTGCGCAGCAGTTCGATCCGCTCGGTGTCATCGGTTACCACCCCACAGCCGAAGGGTTTGGATGAGTCGGAGATCAGTTTGGCTAGCGTCTTAGTGGGCGCAATACCAATCGAAACCGGTACGCCCACGCGACGAAGCACGTCGTCTTGCAATCGCTCGGCAAATCCATGATTGGGTTCCATGGCTTTGAAAAACTGCTCATCGATAGAATAGAACTCCACCTGGGGGCTGACTTCCTGAACGATCGCCAGCATTTGTCGTGAGAGAGTCTCGTACCATTTGAAGTCACGCTTGACGAAAACCGCTTCAGGACAGATTGGCACCGCCTCCCAGATAGCGCCGCCGGTTGGCACACCTGCGGCCTTCATTTCGTAACTCTTAGCAATGACGCATGCACCGTGGTTGCCCAGCACGGCCACCGGCATCCCCTTGAGGTGCGGGTAGCGAACGCGCTCGGCAGAAACGTAAAAACAGTCGGCATCGACGTGACCAATCATAGTCGGATGAGTATAGTGTTAATTTGTACACTATGCCAGCGCTGACCAGATATTGTGGCCAACAGCCACTGGCAAGCCGTAAGATGCCGGCCGCTCTTACAACTCAAGCAGGTTGCGATTGAAGAGCCGCTCAAGGAAGCACAAGTGGGAACAGAATCCCCACCTTTTTGATGCAGATAAAACGTGACCAAGAGGTTATCGTCGCAGCTCTACTAAGGGAAGTGAGTCGTCGAATACCTGGTCGAGCTGCGAAGAGTACTGCTTGAGTTCGCTTCCAAAGCTAGTGTCTTCCTGGTCGTAGAGAGAGATACTTGCTAGCCCCGTACTCGCTTCGAGTTGGTCTAGATTAGTCTTAGTTTGAATGTCTCGCATTGCCAAATAGGAGACGTTATTGCCTTTGACAATACCTCCCTGATTTCCCACAACCACGTTTCCGAAAACAGAAACCGAGACGAAATCGTCGTATAAGTCTCCTCGCTTCATGCGTTTGGCATGATCGTCGAGCTGCTTTGCATAGATCTCCAACCCATAGTCGCCGTTCGCCACAATTTCGTTTTCCACAACAACGGTCCCTTGGCTATTGCGGACTCGGATTCCTGACTTCTTGTTCTGCACCACCATGTTTTCAGCGATGATGTTGCCGCGGCTTTCGTAAATTGCGATTCCCTGCCCGTTGTTGAATACCTTATTGTTGCAAACAATGTTTCCTTTGCACTGGCGATCGAGCATGATTCCCGATCCGTGATTGTCATGGGAGACGTTCTCGAAGATAAAACTGTTGCTGATGCCACGCGAGCCAATAATGCCGTGTTTCTCCAACGTACCCGTCGCAGTGTTTCGAGCAATGACGAGTTCGGTGGAACGATCGTGAGGATCGATGCCGTACAGAATGCAGTCGGTATAGGTGTTGCCAATGATCTTCACAGCCCGCGCTTCATACGAGTAAAAGCCGTAGTACAAACCTCGGAACTCGTTGTCGACAAGGATGCCAGTTGGCCATTGCGCTCTCTTGGTCGGGTCTTCGCGTTCTGGTTGGCTCGACAGGCTCAGGCCGTAAGAAGTGGGCGCATGGTAGCCCAAGTTTACAAATTCACTGCCGGACAGAAATGTTTGGGAGCGGATATACGAGGAGATAAATGGGCGGAAGTTTTCTTTACTTTTCCACTCGGTAGGCGAACCCGATTGCTCATCCCAAGACGTGACTTGCGTATCCAGAATGAACAGCCGACCAGCGTTAGCGATTAAGGCCCCTCTATCTGTCGATAATCGGACTTCCTTGGTCGATGCTCCCTCGACAATCAACGCGGCGTCTGCCTCGATTAAAATGGGAAGCCGCACCGTAACCACGCCTGCAGCAGAAGAGATAATCTCCTCGTTGTCAATTTGCAATACGACATCCTGGAGAGAAACAGCACCGGCGCTCAACTTGATGGCTTGAGTTGATTTCGTCCCCTGTCTCTGTTGCATGTCTTTGAGACGATCTTTGCGGAAGGTCTCGCGGAGGATTGCTTCGCCTGCTGTTGGTCCTACTTGTGCGGTCCCTTCCCTTTCAGTTGGAACCATCTCCTTGATACTTTCCCTGGTAAACCCCGAAATGTCTGGCAGATCGTACTTCGGCTTGCCAACTTTCTGATTTGTGGAGATTTCGATCCGTGTGTCTCGAGGCGTTTTGTCGGAACCATCTTTTTTGCGAAACAACAGCTCCGCGTAATTGAACTCAGGATGGCGGATGCTATTCTCGCTGATCGGCTCCAGATATTTTGTATCGTCATAACGAATCGAGGCCATTCGCAGCAAATTAACGGTTCCACGAGACATAGAGTAATCGTGTATTTGTGGGTGCGGCCACTTTTCTTTCTTGTTTAAGTAAGGCAATAAGAAGTCGATTCCCGGCCGCAGACTGTCGCCGTTTTCTGAGCTCCAAAGATCTAAGCCGAGATGCTCACCTACTCGTGCTGCCACCGATAGGGCACTAAGGTTGAAGAGGCTATAGTGCAGAGATTGGGTCCGCGCCAATTCTTCCGGTTGGCTCCCGTCGGGTTCAAACTGCATTGCAATACGTTTTTGACGGATCTTCTCGACGATTTCCGATGCCGTGTCCTTCTTGCCAACAAATAGCGCGATCCTGGCGGTCTGTGCTCTATACCAAGAGCCGTGGTTGTTCTCGCGAGCGGCTTCATCAATGCCAAGTTCACTCGTCAGGAGCCAGTCGAGATATTCCGAGAACCACTCGCGAAGTTGCGCCACTTCGGTTTCTTCAATCGCATCCATTGAACTCAGTAGAGCGACCGCGTCCAAGATTTTTAGGAACCCGCGAGTGTCGATGATGCCAACGCCGCGTCCAACAGAGCGACCAGGCACAGCTTGGCCATATTTTAGGTTGGGGTTCATCCGTGTTTTTGGATCGAGAAACCAAACCCGGATGAGTTTCGTCGCGTGATTAGCGAAGGATTCTTTTTCCAAGAGGAAGGCCGCTAACGATAAAGTCTCGACATCTTCCATCAGCATGCCGACGCGATCACGATCTCCCCTTTGACGAAGCTTGCGGTTCACTTGGCCATCTTTCCTAATGTATGGCAAACCGTCTTCAGTCTCGGGATTGGGCCACCAGTACCGGCTGAAGCTCATGTAGTCGTGCTTATCGCCGCTGGGAGGCACTTCCTTCTTATCCATTACGGAATAAGGCCCCCGCCGGAGAGCCAACTCTGCATTCGATTCCAGGAGATCAAGACTCTGCTTTAGCTCTTGATCGGGATGCGCAGAACGCTCTTTTACGTTTAAGAGATGGGCCGATTCCCAATAGACGGTACCAAGCTCGGCCGCTTGCGATGCTGAATTGCAGCAGTAACTAAGCAAGAAGGCCAACAAGGCCAAGAATACAGTTCGAGCGCCCATGCTCTCTCTCCCAGGTTATATAGATCAGACGGCAGCGATGCCGAAGCGGGCAACAGGTTTGCCGAGAGTGCGCTGAATTTCATCAACTCGATAACCAAATCCAGGGCCACTGAGAGTAGAGAGATCGAGCACGCCTTTGCGGCGTTGATACAGACCCGGATGCACCTTCGCTTCGGGCAGGGATGCACGCGGGTAGAATTGCATCGCGTTGGATTCTACTCCCATCATGGTATCCGCGTTGGCGGCAAGCAGAACATGCGGGATTTGAGCCAACATGGGATTCGTCAAGTCTTGCACCATCACGTGCATGCCATGCGCTTTGGCCCAACAAAGCATCAGAATGGCCCCTGTTTGGGTTTTGCAAGTTTTCAGAGCGACCCCATCCCAGCCAAACTCTCGGCCCAATCGGACGTATTCCCATGTGTGGGCGCTTTCGTCCATCAACAATGGCTTTCGCTCTGACACGCTATGTGCGTCGATTCTGTAGGATTCGAGATCGTACGGAAACGGTTGTTCTACATAGAGGATCGACTTAAAGGAATCCGGATGCTCTGCAGACAGTCGATCTAGAATGTCGTTTACATACTGAGGATCCGTTACGGTGCAATTAAAGTCTGTGCTTAGCGTGTAGGGGCCAAATTCCGAAGCAATCTCACTTACCTGAACGATTCGTTGATAATCCCATTGGGCGTCATTGCCCCGAAGTTTCACTTTCAAACAATTAATCCCATCCCGACGAATCCAGTCGCTCAGCAGATACGGCTCGCCATCGTCCACTTTGTTGCCGTTGAGCTGCGAATCATCCAGAGGATCAAGGCCTCCCACCAGATGCCAAACGGGAAGGCTTTGTTTTGGATTCTTCGATAAGTAATCGGAAGGATATTTGCCTACGAACGGGTTCGGTTCGCCCTCAGTCGGCTCTAAGTAGCTTGCCAGGTCCCGGCTGAGGTATTGTTCCGTGTATGAATCGTAGACAGAGATATCGTGCATCACGCCAAAAGCATCGTGAAGCGCGATGTCGAAGGGCGAGCAGCACAACAGGGAAGCAAGCTTAGGGATGCGTTCCTCAGCTTCGCAGTCGCGATTGAAACCACCTAGCAGCGTAGGAAGAATCGTTTGCTGAAATTCATAGCCGAGTTCTAGCGGGTGGCCGAAGGACGAAAATGAGGCCCAGGCAGAGGTCAGCTGTTCGCAGAAATCCTTGAGTGCGTTGTGACGAGTTGCGTAAGGCACGTCACTTGGCCAGACCCATTGGACGCTGAGCGGAGTTTCGCCCCATCCACTGGCGAGACGCCCTTCTCTATCTTCGACAATAACTCTAACCCTTGCGCAAGTAACAGAAGTAAGAGTCTCAGTGCCGAATTTCAGCGGGATGCGGGTCTCTACTGGGAGAAAATAGAGTTCTGCTCCTCGCAGACGAATGTCTGTAGGCTTTGCGCTGACAGATGACGATGCCGAAGACTGCTTGAGTTGCTCTTGTTTCAAACTAAGTCTCTTTCTTCCTTACTACTGCTCAGATCTGTTCCGCCCCAAGACTTTGGTTCTGGGCCGCTGGTTAAACGTGCCAGGACTTGCGAGTGGGACGATTGATCATGGAATTTGCCTCTTCACTACCTTCGAACTTCTCGGCATCTGGATCCCAATCTAGTTCTTTATTGAGACGCAAGGCGATATTGCCCAAGTGACACACGGTAGCGCTGCGATGACCAACTTCGACAGACGCGTTGGGTTCTTCTCGCGACTTTACACAGTCGAGGAAGTTTCTCTGATGATCATCGTTGCTCTTGTAGATTTCCGGAGTATCGGTGCCAAATTTCGAATTCTTGATACTCTCGGGAATCGATACAAATTCGCGACCTTGATTGTCAATTCGGGCAATTCCTTCGGTGCCTTCAAATTGACAACGGACAGCGGGTTCACCCGTCACACATTCAACTTCCACTCCATTGCTGTACTTGCAAACAAAGTGAGTAAACAGAGCAGCATTGAATAGACTGCCTTCGGGAAGGAATTGTGCATATCTCGGTTTCACGTGAACGGGACCGGATTTGTCCATGCCTAAACCCCATTGGGCCATGTCCAGTGAATGGGCACCGAAGTTGGTGACCTGGCCGCCGGCATAGTCGTAGATAAAGCGGAAACGGTACAGGCATCGATCCTTGTGATAAGGGGCGTCTGGCGCGGGGCCCAACCACATGTCGTAATCGAATCCGTCCGGAACTGGCATTTCTTTCCAGCCGGGACCGGGGCCGATCATGTTGTGGCGTCCCACATTGCAGATAACGCGTTTAATCTCTCCGAGTGCCCCACTCTGAACGAGTTCAACTAGCTTGCGGACATTGGGATTGGAGCGTTCGTGGCTACCGGTTTGCAGAATGACGTCGTTCTTCTTGACGGCATTCACCATGGCTTGCTGATCACCAATGGTGAGCCCGAGTGGCTTCTCGCAATAGATGTCTTTGCCCGACTCAGCGGCACGCACGGTCATCTCGCTATGCCAATGATCAGGAGCGGCAATTACAACCGTATCGATGTCATCTCGCTCAATGATTTCTCGAAAATCGTTATAGGCGTCACAGCCTTTGAAGGAGCCCGAGTCTTTTCTCTTGCCGTACTGCTTCTCCACCTCTTTCTTGGCTGGCTCTCGACCATAAAAATGCTTGTCATCCTTGTAGCCATTGCTGCCCCGATTGACGTCGCAGACGGCGACTACCTGGCAGTCGTCGTAGGAGAGAAATCGTTTCATGACCGGAAAACCTTGATTGCCGACACCAATACAGGCCATGGTGATCCGGTTGCTCGGTGCGTTTGCACCGAAAGCTGAGGCGGAAACGTAGTAGGGAGCGACCGCCGCTGCCGCGAGAGCAGATTTCTTGAAAAACTCGCGACGATCCGACGTAACTGGTTTTGATTTGTCTGAGGGCATCTGTTTGTTTCCTTTTAGCAACGGTTTCTATGGCTTTCTGTTTCTTATATGTACATTTAGGCTAAGTGCAAACAGCATGACTAACACTGCTGATGAAGGTTCGGGAACTTGCGAAAGGCCAGAAAGCGGGGCACTGGAACCCGTGTATTGCTCTTGCCACATCAAAAAATCGAGCCCATTGACGGCTCCATCTCCATTGGCATCGCCATCCATATGAGTGGCGGCTGAGGATGTCCCATATCCGGTCTCCCAGGCTAGCAAGTCGTCGTGGTCTACGTCACCATCCTCGTCGAAATCGGCTTCTACGATGGTAATATCGAACAAGGCGTTTAATTCTGAAGCTGACAAGGACAAGTCAAGATCGAGCACTAGTGCATCAAAAACGTTATTCTGTTCGCGCATTCCGATGCGAAACTCCAAGGGTACACCGACATTGCCGGCGGAAATGGTAAACGTGTCTCCCACTTCCCAGCGGAATTTATTGTTACTAGATGTGGACTCGTTGTTGTCTGGGTCAACGTTGAAATCGTCGGGAACAAATATGCTATCAGTACTGCCGCCATCTCCCTTAGCTCGATAATAGGCCCGGTAGGTGCCTGCTTGCTCGAAGGTTAAGTCATAGACGGCGATCGTATCGTGTAATTCTTGGGGCAGCTCCACCCGATCGCCATTCGGCGCTTGTAGCGCTTGGCCGCCGAGAGCATTAGGATCGGAAATGGTAGACCATGTCAGCCCATTGCTATCAGGATCGAGAATCGAGGTATAGTCTTCAGCCTGAATGGCGCAACCTCTGGCAATGCAACCCCCTCCCCCACCGTTTCCATTGTTCGGATCGCCCCCGCCATTGGGGTCAAAGAACCAACCAGGACCGACATCGCCCGCGACAAATGGCTTGCGGACAATTGTGGTGGCGGAAAACTCATCAGCACCGACATCCAAAACACCAATACGGGCCTGGCCATCCATGTCGTGGGAAATAGTACTGCTGTAGTCAACGGGGCTGGCATTAATAGCCGGGCTGGTTGAACTCAGCCGCCAAAGACCAGTCGAAGTCTCGAACTGCATCTGAGGATTAACCACATTAATCTCACCGGACGGGACCCCGGCCTTGGGACCAAGACTCCCTCCGAAAGCGATATTACCGGCCCAACTCCAACCTGTGCCTTCGGTGCCCTCAAAAATAGTCGAGCCATTGCTAAAGAAGAGGTTGTTGTCAATAGTCACATTCTCTGCGAGTAACGTCCGACCACTACTACCCAAGCCATGATCAAAGGTGATCATGGCATCGGAAGTGGCGACGATCGTATTGTGAGCGATGACAGCGTCTTTGACCTGGAAATACTCGTTGACAGCCGATCCTTGCACCCCGGCCGAGATCGAAATTGCTCCATCGGCGCGGTCGTCAACAGCTCCAATATAGTTGTTGACGACCGTCTGCCGCTCACCGATGACGCGGACGCCCCCACTACCATCTTTGCCTAAGCCAAGAAAGAAATTGCCTTCTACCAAATTGTCGTTTCCATGACGGAGGGTGAGGGTTCCTTTTGATTCGCGGAACGTATTGTAACGGTAAATATTTTCACCAGATTTGCTCGAGATGATCTCGATTTCACCGTCAACACGCTCAAACAGATTATTTTCTACTGTAGTAAACGAGTTGCTCAATGATTCGGTACTCGTTCCAACGCGGATCGTCTCCCAGCCGTTGCCGTTCCCTTCAGGACGGTCGACGAAGTGATTTTGATCGATCAGGTGATTGTCGGCGCCAGTGTCGTCACGCCGTACTACTACGGTCACGCCCGAATGGTTGTGATCTTCGAACCGGTTGTTATCAACGCGGTTATTGGTGCCAAACATTTCGACCCAATGATAACGGTCGTTAATGTTGGCTGGGTTATAGCCGATGATCGCTGAGTTGGTGAAGCGGCTATTCGTGGCCTCGCCATTGGAACCCCGAAATTCAACGATAGCGTTCGAACCGTCGGAGAGCGCACCTCCTTCGAACCGCAAGCCATCGACCACCAACCAATCGCCAGAGATATCGAGAGTTGACGACCCATTAAGAATCACCTGCCCTGGAGTTTCGGCTCGTAGAGTAATCGGGTTATTCGGATCGCCATCCGTTGCGAAGCTGACGTTATTGTTCGTCCAATTGCCATCCTGCATGGTGATCGTATCACCCGCCACGGCATTGCCAACTGCTGTGTTTAGTTGGGAGATATTAGTCACAAAAAAGTCAGCAGCATGCGAATTAGGCTGCAGTACAATTGTTAGCACCAACGCAGCAATCGCAAATTGCGCTCGTCGTATTCCTGTGGTGCTAGAGTCCATGGATTGCCTTCAAGATGCTACTTTACAAATGGCTTGCCGCCATCCCAGGTAAGTTCAATTGTTAGGTCGTCGGTGGGTTCGTTTATTACGAACTCGAGTTCAGAGGTGCGAAAGTCCGAGTACTTTCGAGGCGCCCACCATTTCACCTTGCTGTTGTCCAGGATCTCACTAGCTGAGATTTGCACTCGATGAGTTCCTGGTATCACGCCGTCGTTGCCGTCAAAGCATGTCAGGGTAAAACGACCATCCTCATCGATTGTTCCCGCAGAGGGTCGTGCGCCTTCCGGAACGAACTTAATATTGCCCTGCTGCAAAGGTTTGCCATCAATGAGCACTTGCCCGGAGACCGTTACTCGTGCGGGCCGCCCGTCGCCACAACCGGCGGAAAGCAATATCAACACAGACAAGAAACTCAACAGTGCTGAGTATCGTTGGTTGTGAAAAAAGCGGTACGGCAGGGAACTATTGTGGGAATGGATTTGTGTAGACAACCTATTGCTCCTTCGTCTGCTCGTCAGCACTAGAATCTTCGGGTTCTGCAGAATTCTCGTCTTGTTCGGCAGAGGGATCGGTATCTTCCGGACCCTCGTCGACAGACTCCTCTTCGGCCCCTTCCCAGGTGAGTTCGATTAGCAGGTCGTCGGTAGATTCTTCAAGCTCGATCTCGATGTCTGAGGTACGAAAGTCTGCATAATGCCTGGGAGCTAACCAGCGGACCTTATCGCCTTCATCGCCTTCAATAATAGAGGAAGAAATTGCTACCTGGTATTTGCCGGGGGGTACTCCATCCACGCCATCCGCATCAGCTACAGAGTTGGAGCCAAGCTGGAAAGAACCGTCTCCCAATATCGCACTATTCATGGGACGACCTTTTTCGGGCACGAAACGTATCGTACCACTGGAAAGAGGCTCACCATCAATAAGTACTGTTCCAGATGCAGTGATTAACTTCTGATGAGGAGCTTCCTGACAACCAATCAGTTGGCATGCTGCAACAATCACAAAAAACGGTCGGAAATAGGAATTCATATCTTGTAAACGCCTTAAGGTAAAACTTATTCCTGCTGATTTGACATCATTAGTATCTGTTTTCTGAGCAAAATTGCTCGTCGTCGATGTCATTGAAGCGAGGTTCACCGGCGATAGTAGATAAATTCTGATACTCAACCGTACCGATACCTTCGTCAACAAAGATCACATGTCCATCAAGGTAACCGAATACAGCACCCCCAGGATGGCGACTTTGAAATGCGCCGTTCACAACAGCAGCGTTAGAACCAACGCGCTTGGCTTCAACTCCCGGTGGAGTATTGACGGCAACATCAGTCACGCGGAAGGAGTCGGCGTAACGAAGGACATAGGTCCAAATGTTAGAGCTGTTACGTGTATGACTATCAATCACTTCTCCAATGGAGATTGTATTTGAAGTTCCATCCTCAATCTCCTTAAGGGTATTGGTAGTCCAATACAAGTGAGCACCCGTATTATGGTGTTTTGTTAAACAAGCGTTAACTGGGTTTTGACCATTGGGCCCGCGATGCCCTCCCATGAAGGCGTAGTTGCCAGTAGCAGGAACGACGTCCCAACTTTGATAGGATTTTATCTGGGTTTGAGGTTCATCACCTGAGGAGGGGCATGCGATAAAATCTGGTCGAACTCCAATGGCTTGCATGCGAGCCAATGTTCTCCAGTTTGAAGTCCCTGGTTCGTTACCTACTTGGTCCGACGGAAAGATGCTGTTGTTCTTATACACATCGAATTGATCAAAGAGAGAGCTTTGTTCCAAGTAAGGTAACAACAACACAAATCCGCTTGCTCCGGAACGATCGGTCTTATATCTAAGGTGTCGGACTTCTGGGGAACCGGTACCATCGGGTCCTAGTCGCGCTGGAACGAGATTGCCCTTGGAATCTTCATACCCGAGATCGGCAAGGATCAACTGCTTTACGTTATTGGTACATTGCATGCGTCTTGCCGCTTCGCGGGCAGCCTGGACTGCCGGTAGCAATAACGCTACCAAAACGCCAATGATTGCGATCACTACAAGAAGCTCGACTAGAGTGAATCCTCTATTCGCAGAGCATCCTTTGTTCTTCGATAAGGCAAAACCACGCATCGTCGATATCTCCACAAAAATGAAATAATAAGGGGGTACCTAGAAGACTCGGTATTTCCCCGAAGCCCCAACCGCAACACGAAGCATAACAAAGTTGCGTTCTCTGAAGTTGCTGCACAGCGGTAGCACGCACCAACGCGTACTACCGCGGCAGCTATTATCTACCGGGGTCCCAGCGGGACCCCGGACTTCCTACTCAACCAAATCTCAAGGTTATCGACGTCGATAACCCAATAGAGCAAAACCGCCCATGCTAACTAGCAGCAGGGAAGTTGGCTCTGGAACCAAGTTGCGAATCACGAAGTTGTCAAATACATAGTCAACGTCGCCACTCGAATTGCGAAGAGCAATGTAATCAAAACTCTCTGGAGCTGGCTGCAAAATGGCTGCACCCGTATCACCAGGTTTGATTTCATCTCTCAACAACTCATTACCGTCTACAAAGCTTGCAACCTGAACAAGTGTGTTGTTCGGGTCAGAAGGATCTTCGACGCGGATGAAGTCCATCGTTAGCGTATGTGTTCCAATGGTTGCAATCGTGCCACCAGGGCCATCGCCGGAAGGCGAAGCGACAGTACCAACATCGCCGCCGGAACCAACCGTATTGCTGGCACCGCTACCTTCGAGGAAACGACCATTGTTGCTGGTGCCATTGATGCCAGCGACGTTGTTCTCGAACTTAATACGCATGTCAGCGGCATTGGCGTTTGGACCTGTGTTAATTTCTGTCCAAATACCCTTGTCACCTTCAGGACCAGGTGAGTTGGAACGCCAATCACCATCTTCTGCACCCCATTCGACCGAAGCTTGAATTCCAGAATTTGGGTCTACTTTGCCGGCGTTGTCGAACGTGCCGAGTTCGTTGTCAGTATCTTGGAACAAGCCCCAACGGATTTCACCAGGATTAGCGAGACCAGTTGGATTGTTAGATTCGATCCAGAAACGCATGTCGATCGAAACTCGAATACGGTTCCCAATATTAGGACCGATAGCTACAGACTGGCCAAATGCACCAATCATGGAGCTGCCCGTACCCTTGGCTTCGTAACCAAGTGCGTATCCATTGCCATGAATCCATGCGTTGGTTTCGCTTCCGGTAGGAACGTTATCGTTGACGATCTTCAAGTTGGCCTTAGGATCTCCCGAATTGCTGCTGGTAAATCCACGAGTGGCGGACCAAACGATGCCTACATCGCTTGCATCTTCAGCGGAAGTGACCTCAATGAGACCCTTGTTATTGATCGTCTCATCTGGACCTGGATTGTTAGGATCGCCGGTCGTTTGATTAAACGTATCACTCAGGTTGACGTCCGTGTCGTAGAAGCCAATTACGCCGTCATTATTCCGGTCGCCATCACCGAATCCGTCTTTAATTACAACTGCCCACGAAGCAGTTGCCGAGTATGCAAAGAGCGTGGTCAACGCAACCAGTGCGATCACTCTAGGCATTCTCACTTTGATACTAGGAGCACACTTCATTAGATCTACCTCCCAAGGAAAAGGCGTCCACAACAACACACGTTGTGAACAAGAAAATTTGAATAACTACAATTGCTTCTTCCTGTTAAACAAAAATACAAACTTAATAGCGCCTCTGGATAACTGCTAAACTATCAGAGACGAAAGCGAACTGGTCTAAGCCCAAACAGTCCTAGCAAAAACAGCAGGAGCGTTGAGGGTTCTGGGACGGCACTGACCGAGGCACCAAGTGGCGGAGCCGCACCATATTGGCTTTCATAGATTGCAATGTCAGCACTGCCGACCACGCCGTCTCCGTTAGCATCTCCATTGCTGTTGTCGGTTTGACCACTGAGGCCGATGTTCTGTTGGAGAATGAGGAAATCGAGTCCCGTGACCAAACCGTCACCGTCGAAATCCGCATTGTCAGCTCCAGCACTGAATGTTTCCAATCGGAAGTTGTCGATCAACATATCGAAATCATCGGTACCCGTATTGCGGATGGCGAAATAGTCGAAAGTGTCTACAGACTGCAACACGTTGTCTACGTTTGGGTCGGTCTGAGTAAACAGTTCGGTGCCCGAGAGGGTAAAGACCGTGTTCGGATCGTCTTTAGCAAAGGCAGACAAATGCGCCGTGATTGCTGCCGCACCGTTTGGATCCTCCGCTCGCACGAGTTCCAGCGATAAGTTGTAAACCTTATCTACCAGGAGGTTGGTTAGCCCAAAGTCTCCTGTGCCAGGGTTCGCTTCACTTGGATTGGCGACTGTATCGACGTCGGCCGAGCCTTGTAGGATTCGCTTGTCGTTAATGCCAAAGTTGGGATCATTCAGGTTAGATTCCTCGCGGACTCTCCATCCTCCCCCTTCCGGAAGGGCAGTCGGGGGGAACGATCCATTGGGGTCTACGATGGTAACAGCTCCGAACCAGCCTCCGTCGCCGATTGAACCAACTTCGTCGGTAGCGACACTGTCTCCAAATCCACCCTCTTGACCACCTTCGAACCAGCCTTCTTCTTCACCCCAAGTTGCTGCGACTGGATCAAGAAAAAAGTCACCGTTGGTGTCCTCGGAACGTCCGGCCAAGCCATTATCTGAACCTATTTGATTGTCGGTGTCTTGGTAAATACCAAAGCGTAGTTCGGCGTCGATGGGCTGCAGGAAGGCGTTGAGTGCAGGTGCATCGCGCCAAATACGCCAATCGAAGGAGACTTTGATCGAATCTCCCAGTTCGGTTCCGAGAGCTACATTCTCTCCAAAGAACCCAGCAACAGAGCTGCCTCTACCGCGCGAGTTCATCGACAATGCATAACCCGAATCGATCGCTGCCTTGCCTAATCCGTTTGTGTTTGGATCGACTGGCGAGGTTTCAATCATCGAACCTTGAGCGTCGTCAACGATCCGTGCTGTTGGCTTCGAACGGCCATCATTATTCCCAGTAAAGCCACGCATTTGGAACCATTTGATGCCTACGTCACCAGCGTCGAGTGCGGAAGTGACTTCAGGGTTAGTTGGTCCATTGCCATTGGGATCTTGCAAATAAGCAGGAACGTAAGTGAAGTTGTCATTGACCATATTGGGATCATCGAACCAACTATCACCTGCATCGGTGTCGTAGAAATTGATAACCCCATTATTATCGAGATCAGCGTCACCGAACCCATCGGTGATTACCACGGCCAAAGAACTGCTGCTAGATACAAGCAACACGAGTGATAGAACTAAGAGCGAAAGGATCAGGCTTTTTGGCTTAAAAGCGACCCGGTTTTGAACGGTTTTCTTGTTCCGACTATCCTTGGTCTGGATCAGGGACATGAGGACACACCTTTCTAAAGATTATTTGAGTAGAATTTTGCAGGCATTGAAAAGTGATTCTTCATCTGTCGATCGAGGGCGAGTGGACCCCGAAGTTGGCAGATTGGTCTGAGTGGATAGATGAGGCACTCCACTCCGCAGTATCTAGAATGCTCAATAAGTGCGGAATCAACAATCCAATTACATGGATATTTATTCCGTTTTTTCTGCATTTAACGCCCCTTTTGTGTTTTTTACTGTCCATTGTTTCGAGTGTTGAACGTTTAGGCTGCTAGGGGTCCAATGGTCTTGTGCATGATGATGCTCTCTCAGATCTGATCCCGGAACTTATTGCGGTAGGCACTAGCTGTCATGTCTTCGTTCTTGCGGAACACGTCGCAGAAGTATTTTGGCTCGCTAAAGCCGGTGCGGAGGGCGATTTTTGAGATTGGTAGTTCCGTCTCGCAAAGCAGAAGTTTGGCTCGGGAGAGCCGTACTCGCGTGATTTCTGCCTTGATGGTGCGTCCCAGTAGCTTTTTTATCCTTCTCTCCAGCGTGCTTGGAGAGCGATTGGCCCGTTTTAGAACGTCGCGGACCTGGATGCCCTCGACCGCATGCTCGCGGATATAGCGAATTGCCGAGGCCACGTCTTCGTCTTCGACCGATAGCATGTCGGTAGACTGCCGGGCAGCAATGCCTCGGGGAGGCCCCAATAATTCGGCACCAGGGGCCGTGTTTTCCCCGCCCATCGCGTGGTGTAGCACTTTGGCCGCTTCGTAGCCAATACGGCTAGAATTGACGTCGATGCTGCTTAGCGGCGGCGTACTCAGATTGCAGAGATAGGTGTCATTGTCCACGCCAATCACAGCAACCTCGTCGGGGACAACCAAATCCGCCCGTCGACAGGCATCGAGTACCTCATGCCCTCGATCGTCGTGGCAGGTCATGATTCCGACCGGTTTCGGAAGCTCTTTGAGCCATTCCACAATGTGTTGTTGCTGTGTTTCCCAGGATTGGGAACGCGTCTTTCGACCTTTGCCGAGAAACACGCTGCACTCGTAACCGGCTTGTTCGACTCGTTCCTTGAAGTAATCTCGCCTTAGGTCTTGATTCGGATTCTCTCCTTGGGGCGTGCCGCAGAATGCAAAATTTCGTAGCCCGCAGTCTAGTAGATGCTCGAATGCCAGTTTGGAAACGGGGCGATTATCGACACCAATAAACGGCAAGGGAATGTCTTGGAGAGCCCCGCGCAGGTCGACCGCCGGAATGCCTGTTTCCAATATCGCGTCGCACATCCGCTGATCATCGATTCGGGCCAGGATTCCGTCGCCCTTCCAGCTTTTAAGCCATGCCGGCGGAGGATCGTGTAAGCCATGCGGCTCGAAGAAGATGGACCAAGGGCCGACCTCCTGATGATAACGAGCGATTCCTCGAAGAAGCCCGCGAGCGTACTCTCGAGATGTCTCAACTAGCAGGGCGACGTGATACATCGAACTGGGATCGCCTCGAAGAACTACGGAGAAAAGTGACGTCAGCAGTCGTTTTTTTAGAACTGAATTCTGGTAATTCTAAATCGTTACACAGGTCGATTGTATCCTGAAAGTCGGCATGTGGTTCCGACTTTACGTCAAATTCGTACTCGATGGTATCGATGGTTCTGCTCAAATTTCGCGCTCTGGCGTGATCAACCGGGTGGGTTGAGTCTGAGCCAACCGAATGCAAGTCCAATGCAATCCAAGAGAGCTGGCCGATAAATGTGAGCCCCGATTTGAGCAGAGAAGCCTCCATTTCGAAATTCTAGAATGTAAGAACCTCATAGGAATATCGATTGGTTTTTGCGGATAGAATAGACTGTTAGTCGAACAACTATCTTGCTTCTCCAAGCGTCAGCCTTCAAAAACCAAATCCAGTAACAGCGACTCGTAGCAGAGGACTCCATTGATTCACTCCTGTCAGATCCGAAGTAACTGGAACTCGGCGCTAAGCGTGATCATCGCCGGTTGGTTAACCATGAGTGGTTCAATTTGCGTTGGTGTCGAAAGCCAATGGATCAAGACCGGGGTGACGGGCAGATTAATTTACGTTCCCGATGCCGAGGGCGACCACATCCTCGATTTTTCCAATGTGGGGTATCGAGCTAGTGGTAGCTCCCTCATTCCTTCGAACGTGCCGACCTCCGTGACCCTGTCGCCGATTGCGGGTGACGACACATCAAGTATCCAGGCGGCGATTGATCAGGTCTCCGCTTTGCCGTTGGGACCCGATGGCTATCGCGGGGCGGTGCTACTGCAGGCAGGTACGTATGACATCGATAGCCAGCTAGAAATCCGAGCTAGTGGCGTCGTGTTACGCGGCGAGGGACGCGATGGCGGTGGGACTGTTATTCATGGACGTAATCCCTTATCTGGTGGCACGAACCCTAACCAAAGGCCTTTAATTAGGGTCTATGGCAACGGCGGTCGATCCAACGTGGGTTCGACTCGCAACATGATCGACAAGGTCGTCCCTGCGGGCGCACGAAGCTTTCGCGTTGACGTGCCTGGCGAGTTTTCTGTAGGCGACACGGTCCGAATCGAGCGGCCCAGTACCGAAGATTGGATCGTTGCCGTAGGAATGGATGATCCCCCCAACAACGACCCGAACTGGAAACCGGGAACCATGAATGTGCGGTACGATCGTGTGATCACTCGAATTGAGGGAGATCGCGTCTTCGTCGATGCACCGCTGGCCAATTCGTTCGAGCAGCAGTATGGCGGCGGGACTATTCGACGCTACACGTGGAGTGGTGCCATCGAAAACGTAGGTATCGAAAATCTTCGCGGAGATACAGATTTCACTTCGGCTACAGACGAGGATCATGCTTGGGAGTTTATCTCGATTGGTGGTAGCCAGAACGCCGATCGTGCCCAAAACGTTTGGGTTCGGGATATTACGGCGGCACACTTTGGTGACTCGGCGGTCGTTGCCAACCCCGGGACGAAATGGGTGACGGTCGACGACGCAATTAGCGAAACACCAATCAGCCAAATTACCGGATCGCGTCGCTATAGTTACGACCTCAGCGGCGAGTTGGGATTTGTGACCAACGCACAAGCCGACGAAGGGCGTCACGATTTTGTGAACAACAGCACCAGGCCGCCCGGCCCCAACGTGTTTCACCAATCGACGGCAACCAACGCCAATTCAGATAGCGGTCCTCACCAACGATGGGCAACGGGCACGTTATTCGACAACATTACCGTTCAAGGAAATGCCATCAATGCAAGAAACCGGGGGAGCTTTGGAACCGCCCACGGATGGTCGGGTGCGAACATGGTCGTTTGGAATTCCACAGCCGATAGTTTTCGCATTCAGAATCCTCCAACGGCACAAAATTGGCTTATTGGTTCTACTGGGACCATCGTCGAGGATACGACATTCGGTCCTCAGCCGTCAGGAAACTACGATTCTCATGGCACACCAGTGACCGCTGGTGGAACAACGAGTCTTTACGACGCCCAGGCGAGTGATGCCCAGGACATCACCGTGTTTCGTTCACTTTCAGGTAGCGGCAATTGGACAGATGCCCAGCAGTGGGACGCTCGAGTGGCTCCCGTTGATTCGTATACTGTCTCTTTACGAGATTATTTAGTGGGCGACATCGACGATTACACGTATGACGGAGTAGCGAGCATCGACGATGTATTCATCGATCCGAATTGGCAGGCGGCAGTCCTCGGCTCTTCTTCCCATCCGATTGCGGGACTGGATAGTTTGTCTGACAACCAAAACGTGACCTTCACCATCCAGCACACACTCGATGCAGGCGAGCAGGTGGTGCATGGCTTCCTTGCACTTGCCATCAAGCAGAGTGGCGGGTTAATCAACACCGATTTCGTGCGACTGTTCGACTTCGACGCTCAGCATCGGTTGTTTTTTTCCGACCTGGGGTGGGATACCGAGATCAATGCGACCGATACGTTTGTCGGAGTGATCGATATGGGTAGTTTTCTCGAAGACATGCAGTCTGGAAGCGTGAATGTACAGGTCAATGACGACACAGGACTCGATTGGGCTTCCTATACGGTTGCTGTAGCGACTCCAAAAAACGACACCTCCGCGACATCTGTATTCATTGAAAATGGTGGCATCATTACCGTCGATTCGGCGGTGAGTCCTGTCGGACAACTTACTCTAGGAGACGGAATTATCACGGCAGGCACTTTGCAAATTGAAAGCACAGGGGTTGTCGATGTCGATGGCGACTACACGCAGTCGGAGGCAGGGGTATTGGTGATCAAGCTCGCTGGGGACGCGATTGGACAGTTTGGCAGACTCGACGTACTAGATGCAGTTGGGATTCAAGGGGCTCTCGAAGTAAGTCTCGATGGATCCTTCCAACCGATTGCAGGTGATCAGTTTGAGTTTCTTTCCGGAGCCTCCCTTTCAGGTACATTCGACACCACGCTCTTGCCAGCGCTTTCGCCTGGACTAGTCTGGGATTTGAACTACTTGGCTAATGCTGTCTCGCTTGATGTGCTATTCGCTGCTGATTTCAATGGCGATGGTAGTGTCAACGAAATCGATCTCGCGCAGTGGCAGTCGAGTTACGGTGCGCTGTCGGCCGATCATTCAGATGGCGATGCCAATGGCGATGGCAGAGTTGATGGGTTGGACTTTCTAGTTTGGCAACAACAGAATGGCTTTACCGCAACGTTGAGTGCGATTGCACAGGTTCCGGAGCCGGCATCCTTGTTGATTACTCTTTCAGCTTTCGGTATCTGGCCATTCCGAAGAATGACTCAGTATTCGCGCGTCCGTAATTAACATGCGAAAACTGAAGTCCCTAGTCCTTGCCACCTTCATTGTGAGGTGAGCATGCATTCCTCCGCCTAAAAGTCGATGAGCTTTGTGGGGTATTCGGTGCAGATGGATATTGTCCTAATCAATCTGTAACGTCTGTTTCGTCAATATTGCGACTATTGCAGTGAGATTCTGGGAACGTTCCGGAGTAATGTTTATGGTGCCAAGATTGCACTTGCGGCTCTCCGTAATTGTGAGCATGGAATTCTAGCGGAGTTGTGTTGCAACTTGCTGTCAGAAAACAAGTTACGCCCTGAGTTTGTCTCCCGCCCCTAGCTCTCGTCGGATTCTGACTGCAATGGAGGTACTGACCAAGATCAACATTCAGAGACAAGAAATGTTTAGTCAAAAGCAACTAAGTACGCACCATAGATCTAACTACTGTCACCACCGACATGGAACAGATTATTCTATAATTTGGGCGGCGATTTTGTCTTATTGATGCTCAGGACTTGAGATAGAAAATCTCTGTTAGTGCAATCGTAGGCTTGGGAATGTCTACAGAATAATGAGGAAATACAAGCTGACGTGAAATGCATTGTCTATATTTCGACCGCTTTGAGTTTACTCCTCGTTCTCACTGGCGGCATAGCCTCTGCGGAAGTGCCGGACTTCAACAGGGATGTGAGACCGATACTAGCCGAAAACTGCTTTGCCTGTCATGGAGCAGACGCATCTTCGCGCGAAGCCGACCTGCGACTCGACGTTGCTGAAAACGCTTATGAGTGGGCTATTGTTCCAGGTGATCCGAATTCCAGTGAAGTCGTTGCTCGCGTTTTCTCCAATGATCCAGATCTGGTGATGCCACCGCCGGAGTCGAAGAAGTCACTCACTACGGAGGAGAAGAAACTTCTTAGAGACTGGGTGACCAATGGAGCGGAGTATCAACCGCATTGGGCATTGATTGCGCCTGTGCAATCGAAACTGCCCGTAGTCAACGATCGAGAGTGGCCCAAGAATGAGATCGATCACTTCACGCTTGCCAAGCTAGAAGAATTCGGTCTGAAGCCTGCCCCCGAGGCGGATCCACATGTGCTTTTTCGTCGGCTCCATTTGGATATTACCGGTTTGCCTCCTAGCCTGGAGAACGTTGAAAATTTTGTCGATCAGTACCATCGAGACAGCGAAGAGGCGATGTCTCAGTGGATCGATAAGTTGATGCAGTCGTCGGCTTGGGGTGAGCATCGAGGCAGGTATTGGCTCGACGCGGCACGTTACGGCGATACCCATGGAATGCACTTTGACAATTACCGCGAAATGTGGGTCTATCGGGATTGGGTGATTAAGGCATTCAATAAGAATCAACCGTTTGACGAATTCACTGTCGAGCAACTTGCGGGTGATTTGCTCGACGACCCCACCGACGAGCAACTGATCGCTACCGGATTTCAGCGATGCAACATCACGACCAATGAAGGGGGCACGATAAAGGAGGAGAATCTGGCTAACTATGCGTCGGATCGAGTGCAGACATTTGGTTGGGTGTTTCTTGGCCTGACGACGAACTGTTGCCAGTGTCATGACCATAAGTTTGATCCTATATCAATGAAGGATTACTATTCCCTCGCTGCCTTCTTCCGAAATACGACGCAGCAGAGCCACGATGGAAATCTCAAGGATGGCAAAGGCCCCATCCTGGTAGTGCCATCAGACGAGGACCGAGCACGGTTGGATATTCTTGAGGAAGAGTTGGCTGAGGTTAATGACAAAATTATGCTCCGAACTAAAGAAGCGGAGCCGAAGTTTGAAGAATGGCTTGCAACAGCCAGCCCGGAACAGCTGGTTGCTAGTCTGCCCACAGAGAGCCTTGCATTTCATATCCCGCTCGACGAGGGCCAAGGCAACGAGGTGCGGGCCACGGTTGGATCGGACACTAAATTTACAGCCGTTGGATCGATTGATTGGCTCGAGGAAGGATATTCCGGCTCATCTCCGATTCTAGCAAAGGATGCCTATTTCGAACTTGGCGATCAAGGAGATTTTGATCTCGATCAACCCTTTAGCTATGGCGCTTGGGTTCGAACGGTACAAGGAGAGTTTGGCTCTGCAATCATTTCGCGAATGGACGAAAAACATAAACACCGGGGCTGGGATCTGTGGCAGCAATCCATATTCCACGCGGTGCATCTCATTGATACATGGCCCAATAATGCCATCAAGGTCTCTACGCAGAAGCCGACTTATAGTCCCAAGCGATGGCAACATTTGTTTGTGACGTACGATGGCTCAGCTGAGGCAAGTGGCATCAGGATCTATGTCAACGGTCGGCGGGTGGCGGTGAATATTGAACGAGACACTCTCAAGCCGGGTGCCACGATTCGCAATTCAACAGAGTTGCGAGTTGGACGTCGAGCCCAAGGTGCGGCGTTTGAGGGTGGGTCGGTTCAAGATGTCCGGATCTACAATCGCGAGTTGAAGGACTACGAAATTAAGTATCTGGCTGAGCTATCGAGTTTGAAATCTATATTAGCTGCCAAACCGGGGGAGCGAACGAAGGAGCAGCTAGAAAGTCTCCGAGTTCACTATCTCAAAAATTACGACGACGAATATCAGCGAGTTAGTGCAGCAAAGGCCAATTTGGCTCACGAGATTGACGCTATTCGCACACGAAGCCCGATCACGCACATTCAACAAGAGAACGCTGATTCTCCAGCTAAAGCGCATATGCTGATGCGTGGTGCTTACGATGCACCTGGGGAAGAAGTCACGGCTGCCACTCCCGCAGCATTACATGCTTTGCCAAATGATGCGCCACCCAATCGGCTCGGACTTGCAAAGTGGGTTATCGATCCTGCCAATCCGCTAACGACTCGAGTTACGGTGAACCGTTTCTGGCAGGAAGTCTTTGGTCTTGGGTTTGTCGCAACCCCCGAGGATTTTGGCGTGATGGGTTCCCCTCCGACGCACCCGGCGTTGCTCGATTGGCTGGCGGTTGATTTCCGTGAAAGTGGCTGGGATGTGAAGAAATTGTTTAAGTCGATCTTCATGAGTGCGACTTATAGGCAGGCAGCAATTGTCACGCCCGACAAGCGAGAAGTAGATCGTGGTAATTATTTGCTTTCGCGTGGTCCGCGGTTCCGCATGGACGCCGAGATGGTGCGAGACTATGCACTTGCAACGAGTGGTTTACTCTCAAGAAAAATGTTTGGCCCTGGGACCCATCCTTATCAACCGGTTGGGATTTGGGACATCGTGGGCCTGCCGGGGGGGAATACGCGAGACTATTTGGTGGACTCTGGAGAAAACCTTTATCGTCGATCTGTTTACAACTTTTGGAAGCGGATGGCCCCGCCTCCTAGTTTGGAGGCATTGAATGCTCCTAGCCGAGAGGTGTGCACAGTACGCCGGGAACGCACCAACACCCCACTCCAAGCTCTCGTCACACTGAATGACGTTCAATTCGTAGAAGCTGCAAGGAAGTTAGCAGAAGAAGCAATGCAATCACAACAAGGCGACGAGGCCAACTTGGCACGTAGCGTATCGGAGCGGGTTCTTTGTCGTCCCATAAGTGATGTCGAGACAGACATAATCCTTGCCAATTGTCGGGAGTTCCGCCAGCACTATCGGTCGAATCCGAACGATGCGGTTGCTTTGTTGGGTGTAGGTGATTCCGAGTACGACAAGACGCTCGAAGAAGTTGAGCTGGCCACGTGGACCATGGTTTGCAATCAACTAATGAACCTAGATGAAGCACTAAGTAAGTAATTCAAGTTTGCCTTTCGATTAGTTTAGGAGCCGCAGCAGTGCATTCTCAGAGAGAACTAAAGTTAGAGGTGACTCGGAGGCATTTCTTTGCACGCAGCGGAAGCGTCGTGGGGACAGCCGCTCTAGCGTCGCTGCTAGGCAAAGGTGTTGCCCGTGCCTCGAAGAGTCGAAGCACGAATTCACATTTTCCCGCCAGGGCAAAACGCGTCATCTATCTGCATATGGTTGGTGGGCCCAGCCAGATGGACTTGTTCGACTACAAGCCGGTGATGAAAAAATGGTTCGACAAAGACTTGCCCGAGTCGATCCGCATGGGCCAGCGACTTACTACTATGACCAGTGGGCAGGCTCGATTTCCTATTGCTCCGTCGAAGTATCGATTTAGCCCCGCGGGAGATTGTGGCCTGTGGATGAACACCGAATTGCTTCCGAATCTAGCTAAAAAGGCAGACGACATTTGCTGGATGCGGAGCCTACACACAGAGGCCATTAATCACGAGCCGGCAATTACAGCGATGCAGACCGGCAATCAAGTCACGGGTCGACCTTGTCTTGGCTCCTGGGCGGCTTACGGCTTGGGTTCTGATAATCAAAACCTACCGGCTTTTGTGGTTCTAGTTGCAACTCCCACAAACCGAGAGCAAGAACAAGCAATCTCTGCCCGATTATGGAGCGCGGGGTACCTACCCGGCGAGCATGCCGGCGTATCGTTCCGTAGCAAAGGTGATCCGATACTCTACATCAATAACCCACCGGGTGTTCCCGAGTCGATACGTAAGCAATCGATCGATGGCCTCAATGAATTAAATAGAATTGCTTTGGAAAAATGGGGCGATCCAGAAACGCATACGCGGATAAAGCAGTACGAGATGGCATTTCGCATGCAATCGAGCGTCCCAGAGCTTACCGATCTCAATCAGGAGCCAGAGAGCATATTGAAATTGTACGGCGAAGAAGTGAAGAAGCCTGGCTCTTTTGCCAACACAGCACTCATGGCCCGCCGGTTGGCAGAACGTGGAGTTCGCTTCGTCCAGGTATACCATAACAATTGGGATCACCATGCGAATGTCGGTGGACGATTGCCCGACCAGTGCAAGGATGTCGATCAGCCCTGTTTTGCGTTGCTTGAGGACCTTAAGCAGCGTGGCATGCTGGACGATACGTTGGTGATCTGGGGTGGTGAGTTTGGACGCACGATTTACTCCCAAGGCACGTTGACTGCGGACAACTACGGCCGTGATCATCACCCACGCTGCTTCTCGATGTGGATGGCCGGGGGAGGTGCCAAGGGCGGTACCATCTTTGGCGAGACCGACGAGTTTTCTTACAACATTACCAAGGATCCACTGCATATTCGCGATTTTCACGCGACTGTTTTGCACCTCCTAGGAATGAACCACGACGAGTTCACATTCAAATTCCAAGGATTGGATCAAAAACTAACCGGAGTTGAACCGGCAAAGGTGGTTAAGCAGCTAATTGCTTAAGGCGAAAGTAGAGCAGATATGCGACATTGCAGTTCGACGATGGAACGACTCTACCTTCGAAATCCGTGTCGCTATTCGATAAAAGAGGAATCCAAAAGCTGAATTACGCTGTTCCGCAGGTAGACCTGGCTTGTCCAAATTCCGGAATAGACTGCCGTTTTTTCAACTCTCATTCCGCCTCTATTCATGTTAATCTTCCCTAGAGTTACAACGAATCGAAACTCGCTGGCTACAGATTAGTGCCAGTTTCGTAGAGTTCTCTTATCTAGGTGGAGGTTGCATAGTGAACATCGCTAAATGCGGTATCGATCGGCGGGAATTTGTCTCCAGAGCAGTCGCAGGTGCGGCCGCCAGCACAATGTTGGGAGGGCTTTCGGCCCTTGCTCATGAACATGAAGCGACCAACTACAGGATTTGTGCATTCACAAAATTTCTGCAGGATCTTTCTTATGACGAGTTGGCAGATACCATCGCTGAGTTGGGATTTGTGGGTGTCGAAGCCACCGTCCGCAATGGCGGTCATGTTCTGCCAGAGAATGTGGAAGAAGATCTGCCCAAGATGGTCGAGGCTCTCAACAAGAGGGACTTGGAGGTCACGACCATGGCCTCGGATGTCCTGACACCAGACCAACCTCTTACTGAAAAGGTCCTACGTACTGCTGTCGATTTGGGCATCAAGAGTTACCGAATGGGCTTTTACAAGTACGATCTCACGAAACCGATTCTAAAGCAAATCGAAGACATTCGGCCGGGACTCAATGATCTGGCAGCAATGAACAAAGATCTGGGGATCAGCGCACTCTATCAGAATCACTCCGATGCGAAATTTGTCGGTGCTACGATCTGGGATCTGCATTTACTCTTGAATGGCGTACCTGCCGATCAGATTAGCGTTGCGTTCGACATTCGCCACGCCACGATTGAAGCCGGCCTCTCCTGGCCGGTGCTCTACGACGTGATTAAGCCACATATCGGAGCTCTCTACGTCAAAGACTTCCAATGGGAAGGCAAAAAAGCGGAGCATGTTCCCCTGGGCGAAGGTAGGGTCAATCCCGATTTCTTTGATATCGTCAAAGAGGATAATTTCTCGGGTCCTATTTCCTTGCATGTTGAATACCTAAAAAAGGGATCGACTCAGGATAACATCGATGCACTACGACGAGATCTGAAAGTGCTCAAGAGTTGGCTTGCCTGAGCAAGTGACACACTTACTTCGATTCACAAGGCGAAATAAATGAATCTACAAGGCAAACGTGCTCTAATCACCGGTGGCACAAAAGGGATCGGTGCCGCAGTGGCTCTGGATTTGGCTACCGGCGGTGCCGACGTGGCGATCAACGCCCGCAACCGAGATGAGTCGACTGACGAGTTAATCCAGGCCATTGAAGCACTCGGTCGTCGCTGCTTTTTCCAGCAAGGCGACCTCGGCAAGCAAAGCGAGGCTGAGCGATGTGTTGCCGAATCGGCCGAGGCACTTGGCGGTCTCGACATTTTGGTCCACTCCGCTGGTGGTCCTTCTCCGGGAAAGATTGAAGACATCACTGTCGAGCAGTGGCACGAAACTTTTGATATCCACGTCCACGCGGCGTTTCACCTTTGCAGGAAGTCGCTACCCTGGTTCAGAAAGAGCGGTGAAGGTGCGATAGTTCTGATCTCCTCGGCCGCCGGAATTAGAGGTTGTCCTGGGGCGTTTGCCTACGGCACAGTGAAGGGGGCATTGTTGAACTTCACTCGGATGCTGGCCCGCGATGTCGCTGATGACAATATTCGCGTGAACTGTGTGAATCCAGGCATCATTCGGACACGCTTTCACGAGGCGATGACACCTGAAGCGCAAAAGCACAATCTGGCAAACCGTCTTCCGTTGCACCGGGAAGGGACTGTGGAAGATGTTGCCGAAGCGATCAGGCTACTGGTCACCAACGAGTTCATGACAGGCGAGTCCATCACAGTCGATGGTGGAATGACAATGCAAATAGTCCGCTAGTCGGAGCGCCGAGGCTTTGCCATTCGATGGGACCCTATGACGAAGCTTTCCCGCATTATCGACTCACTCTTGCCGGGATTATTTCTTGTTGGCTTCACCGTCGGCACGGGCAGCGTTACGGCAATGGTCAAGGCAGGTGCCGATCACGGTACTAGTTTGCTGTGGGCGCTGCTACTGTCCTGTCTGGTGTCCTACATCCTTTTCGACTCATTCGGACGATTAACCATTCATAGTGGCTGCTCGGCCCTATTCGCTATCCGCAAGAAAATTCATCCTGCCCTGGCGATGTTCTTACTTATCTCACTCTCGTTGAACGTCAGTGCCAGCGTTATGGGCGTCATGGGCATCTTGGCGAGCATCTTAACTGAATGGTCGACTTCTTGGGGTGTGGGCATGATGTCGGCACTCGTTTGGGCCAGTATAGTTTCCGTAATAATCTTTCTTGTTTTGATTACCGGAAGTGTGAAGTCCATCGAGAAGATCTTGGCAGCGTTGGCAGGTGTTATGGGCATCTGTTTTATTGCCAACGCGGTCACGATGTTGCCGTCTCCGGAGGAGGTTATTCAAGGTTTAGTTCCCAATATCCCGGAGGTTTCGGCAACGAATTCCTCGCGTTCGGGATTCCTAGTCGTAGCCAGCATGGTTGGAACAACGGTTGCTCCCATCGTGTTGATTCTGCGCTCGATTCTAGTTCGCGAGCAAGAATGGACGACGGAGCAACTTGCGACGCAAAAGCGGGATGCCGCGGTTAGTGCAACGCTAGTCTTTGTAATTAGTGCCGCAATCATGATTTCCGCCGCCGGCAGTTTGCATCGGCATGGTGTTGAATTCCAGCACGTGCGGGAGATGGTGCCGTTGCTACAGCCCATCGCCGGTAGCCTAGCAGTGACTATCTTTGTCCTGGGAGTCAGCGCAGCCGGCATATCTTCTCAGTTTCCTAACGTTGCATCGGTGCCTTGGATGAGGCATGATTACCGAGGGGATTCGGCTCAAATTCGCAGCAACACTGATAGGATGATCGTGCTGGGGATGTGTGCCTTGGGGCTTGTTGTGCCTATTTTTCACACGAAACCCGTTTGGGTAATGCTGGCCTCGCAGGCTGTGGGATCAATTATTCTTCCCACGACGGTGCTTTGTCTGGCTTACTTGCTCAATAACAAGCAGTTGATGGGAGAACACGTCAATCGCCCTTACGAAAATTTACTCTTAGCCTTGGTCGCGGTTTTTTCGCTCGCGATGGCGGGTGTTGGTATCATAGGATTTATTTCGTAGTAACCGTCTTTACTAGGATCAATACATGGAAAACTCACAGGTTGAGTTAGATCGGCAAAAAATTCTCCAAGCGCAAGACAAGGGGACTCTGGGGAAACTCCTTGCCTTCTCTAAACTATCGGGACCGGGCTGGATGCAAAGCGCACTCACACTGGGCGGTGGGTCGCTGGGAAGTAGCCTGTATCTTGGGATTCTTGCTGGCGTAAGCATGATTTGGCTGCAGCCGTTCGCCATGATCCTGGGCGTCATCATGCTGAGCGCTATTAGCTATGTGACGCTTTCCACCGGTGAGCGACCCTTCCGATCAATCAATGAGCACATCAATCCCGTGCTCGGCTGGTCGTGGTTGATCGCCTCGCTAATGGCAAATATGGTTTGGTCGATGCCGCAGTACTCGCTCTGCTTTGCAGTCGTTGAGCAGAACTTGTTGCCGGAAGTATTTATGGGCGACGGGGCATTGGCCAATGCCAATGGAACAGAAGCCAGCACTGCAGGAAAGTGGCTTGTATCTATTGCAATACTCATCCTCTGCACGCTAGTAACTTGGAGCTATGGCTCTGGGAGCAGAGGCGTGAAAATCTATGAAGGTCTACTGAAAATAGTCGTCGCGGTGATTGTCCTCTGCTTCATTGGTGTCGTGGTACGCATGTCGACAGTGGGCGATGGCATCGATTGGGGAGCGATTCTGGTAGGGCTTATTCCCAAGCTTCACCACATTTATGCCCCTGCAGAGACCTTCAAGCCATTGCTCGATGCAATTTCAGAACCAGCTGCTGCCGCCTATTGGAGTGACCTCATAGTTAGCCAACAGCGAGATATCATGCTAAGTGCCGGTGCCGCTGCGGTTGGAATCAATATGACCTTTCTGCTGCCCTACAACTTGCTTTCGCGAGGTTGGGACAAAGACTTCCGGGGTCTAACTATTTTCGACATGTCTACTGGAACCTTTATTCCGTTCGTGTTAGCGACCGGTTGTGTGGTTATCGCAGCGGCGACACAGTTTCATGCCAGACTTCCAGATGGTTTTGAGCTGTCCGAAACTTCTGTTACGGTCCCACCACGATTCGAGAAGGCCTACGAATCGATGGTGTCTCAGCGCATTACTGCGAGTGATGCGGATAACTCGGACCTGGGTTCAGAACCAAGTCTGGCGGAAAAGAAGTTAGCGGCGGTCTTAGTGAAACGAGATACCTACGATCTGGCAACGTCTCTCCAGCAATTGTTCTCCGATGAGTCGGGGAAAGGAGGACGCTTTTTCTCGAATGTCGTGTTTGGCATCGGCGTAGTGGGGATGACCCTTTCGTCGATTTCGCTGATGATGCTGATCTCTGGTTTTATCGTTTGCGAAATTTTCGATGTCCCACCCCGAGGCTGGCTGTTCCGAATTGGCTGCCTGGCCTCTGCCAATGGTGTTCTCTGGCCGCTGCTATGGACTGGAAATGCCAAAGCATGGTTGACCGTAGTAGCAGGCGTGTTTGGCGCCATGCTCCTACCCATTGCTTATATCACGTTTTATTTAATGATGAATCAAAAAACGCTCATGGGTGAAGAGCGACCACAAGGCACGTCCCGCATGGTGTGGAATGTGCTGATGGGCTTTGCGGCTCTTGCAGCGACTGCCGCTGGAATATCCGCAGTTTACAAAAAAGGCGGGAGCATGGGGCTCTATTTTGCCGCAGGCTATATCGCCATTGTCTTAGTCGTTCAAATGCTTCGCAAGAATCCTTCCACTGAATCGTAATTAGGGTACTAATAGTGTCTGGTCTAAACATTCGCAAAGATGACTGCCAACTCGACTTTCTTTCTCTCGGTGCCGTGGTGCATCGCCTCGATCCAGGCGTGATCCCATTTCGGCGTTGTCGAACTTTAGAAGTCCATATTTCAGGCGGCGAATACAATGCTGCGGCCAATTTGGCGAGTTGCTTCGGCCTGCAAACTGGCATTGCTACGGCAATGGTGGACAACGGAATCGGCGAACTCGTGCAGGCCAGAATCCGTGAGATGGGAGTCCAAAGCCACTACAAGCAGTTTGAGCACGATGGTGTACGCGGCCCTAACATTGCCACGGTCTACAGCGATCGCGGGCAGGGAGTGCGTCCGCCAGTGGTATTTTACAACCGGGCCAACGAGGCAGGAGCCTTACTGAAACCCGGGGACTTCGATTGGAAGACTATCTTTTCCAACGGCGTCCGCTGGTTCCACTCCGGCGGTATTTTTGCTGCTCTGGGTGGGCAAACGGCTGAGCTAATCGTCGAAGGGATGAAGGCTGCACGAGACAGCGGTGCGATTGCATCATTCGACCTTAACTATCGGGGTAAACTCTGGAAGACGCTCGAGGGTGGTGAGGCCAAGGGCCGCGAAATGATGCAGGCGATAGCGTCCAACGTCGACGTCTTGATCGGTAATGAAGAGGATTTGCAGAAGAGCCTCGGTATCGAAGGGCAAGACGTTGAAGAGAAGTCTGATCTCGACACGGATCAGTTTTTCAAAATGATTGAGAAGGTCAAACAGCAGTATCCGAATGTGAAAGCTGTGGCGACGACTCTTCGCGAAGTCAAAAGTACAAATCGGCACCAATGGGGTGCCTTGCTCTGGCTAGACGGTGAAAAGTATGTCAGCCCTATGTTGGATCTAGACGTGATCGATCGCATCGGCGGAGGCGATGGGTTCTGCTCGGGACTTATCTATGGATTGCTCTCGGGTCGCTCGGAGGAGGAGGCTCTCCGTTTGGGTTGGGCTCATGGGGCCTTGCTGACTACGTTCCCGGGAGATGTCTCAATGGCGACGCTTTCCGAAGTCGAAGCTCTAGCAAGCGGAGGCTCGGCTAGAGTTCAGCGGTAGTCGCTGATCATTCGAGCCAGGTAGAAACTCGAACCAAAGAGTGTCATTGGCTTCGCCAGGCTGCGGGACTCGTGCCTTTTCTAGCTTTGAATTGCCGGTAGAAGGTCGAAAGATCTGCGAAGCCACATTCAAAGGCGATCGATGTGATCGGCGCGGGAGTCTCTAGTAAGAGCCGCGCTGCGTGATCAATTGCTTTTGAGTGGACGTATTCGAGCCATGATTTGCCCGTCACTTCGCGAAAGTGCTTCGTAAACGTCCTTCTCGACATGCCTAACTGCCGCGCAGCGGTTTGAATGTCTTGAGCTTCGAAAAAATGGTAGTCGAGGTATTCTACATACCGCTCAATTTCGTGAGTGCTTTTACTGCTAGCCTCCTCAATCAATGGTGCCCTACCCTGCTTTTCAATGAGAATCTGAAATAAATCGAGCACCGCCGCTGCCATCGTCAAGCTTGCAGCATGACCACCATGAGATTGCTGAAATAACATACGTCGAAATAAAGATTCTACCCGATTTGCCAAGTACTCAGAACGGGCAAGTCGACCGCTTTCCAGCCGCTTAGTTATCTTCGGATCAAAAGCCAGCAACTGAGGGCTTACGCAGAGCACGTAAAGGGAACTTGGTTCGCCCGGGGCATCTACAATTCGATTTCGGAGTTGTGCGGGGATCACCAATACATCCTTAGCCTTGAACTCGCATTTGTTTTTTGCAGTATGGAGGACTCCCCTCCCCTGGAGTGCGTAGACCACCTTGATGAATTCATGCCGACGCCATTCCATGATGAAGCCCGGTGCATGGTGGCTTTCTAAGACGAAAATCCCCCAACTAGGTAGAGTTTCGGATAAAGCACGTTTGGTGAGAGTTTTGAGTGCCACAGGAATAATGGTTGAATGCCCGAATTGCAAAGTCCACTATATCCGATTATCCAAGACACCCGAATGAAATGCAAATATCCTAGAAAACCGCAAGCTTTTGTGAGCCGAAGAGGTTGTATTCAGCTGAATTCGTAGATTTATCAAGCTCCCAATGATTGAAATCAATAATAGCCTGTCGCCCCCCGATTTACTCCCAGGCGTAAACACACTTTGGGAAGCCTCGGCTGAGAAGCTGCCTCTTATTGAGCAGCGAAGCGAAGAGAGTCTGCAGACGCCCGTGTTTACTGTGGCCGGGGTGTACCAACCTCAAGGGTGGACCGAATGGACCCAGGGTTTTCAATATGGATCGTTAATACTCCAGTTTGACGCTACGGGCGATGAGCAGTGGCTAGAACGTGGTCGGCAACGCGTATCCACGATGATGACATCGCACGTGACTCACACGGGTGTCCATGACCATGGATTCAACAACGTCAGTACGTATGGTGCGCTACTGCGTTTGATGAATGAGGGGCGAGTTGAAGAATCTTCCTGGGAGCGAAATTTCTACGAGTTAGCAATCAAAGTAAGTGGCTCTGTGCAGGCTTCGCGTTGGGCGAAAACTAGAGATGGCGGAGGCTATATCTACTCGTTCAATGGCCCGCAGTCATTGTTTGTCGACACGATCCGATCGTGTCGAGCCCTGGCAATGGCCTATCGGTTGAATCACCAAATGATGGGCGAGCGCGACGAGCCGATTTGCCTACTAGGTCGAATCATTGCTCATGCCCAGGCGACAGCAAAGTACAATATTTGGTACGGAGAGGAGCGAGACCTCTACGATGTTCGTGGGCGCACGGCGCACGAATCGCTTTTCAATACGAATAGTGGCGACTATCGTTGCCCATCGACACAGCAAGGATATTCCCCCTTCACCACTTGGACTCGTGGGTTGTCGTGGGCGATGCTAGGTTTTGCCGAGCTTCTCGAATGGATGGCGACTATTTCAGACGAGGCATTGTCACCCCACGGTGGCAGAACAGAGGTTGAACACACTTTCCTCAAAGCAGCTCGCGCCACTTGTGATTTCTACATTGAGAACACGCCCACCTGCGGAGTTCCTTACTGGGATACCGGCGCCCCTGGTCTGGTTGAACTCGAGGACCACCTCGACAGACCGGCTGACCCCTTCAACGACATTGAGCCAGTCGATAGCTCTGCCGCCGCGATTGCATGCCAGGGGCTTTTACGGTTAGGCAGATTGCTTCAAGCAAAGGGTGAAACCGAGAAAGCAAAGCGATACAATCAGGCGGGGCTAACGGTATTCAAGACGCTGATCGCAGAGCCATATTTGTCTACGGAAGCGTCTCATGAAGGACTTCTGCTCCATTCCATTTACCACCGCCCCAATGGCTGGGACCACATCCCCGAGGGTCGTACTTCACCCTGTGGTGAGGCATGTATGTGGGGAGACTATCATCTTCGCGAGGCGGCTCTTTACGTTCAGCGGCTCGCAAACGACGAACCCTACTACACATTTTTTGGCCCCGACTGTTCGTAATCGACTAGTCTGAACCTCAATAACCGAAGAAGCGACACGAGTATTCAATGAAGAGTGGAGAGAAGAGAGTTGCGCTTATTACCGGTGGTAGCCGCGGGATCGGTTTTGGAATTGCCAAACACCTCGCACGAGATGGACTGCGCGTGGTTATAAATGGCAGACGCCCCGCCAATGATGTGAGCGAAGTGCTAGGGCAACTCGAGCAACTGGGTGGAGAGCCCCTCTATTGCCAATCTGACATCGGCGAACTCGCTGAACACGAAGGGATGATCAACGAGGTTGAGCAAAAGTTCGGGCGGCTGGATGTACTGGTCAACAATGCGGGAGTGGCACCCGAGCAACGTACCGACGTGATGGAAGCAACTCCAGAGAGTTTCGATCGCCTCATGAAGATCAATTTGCGGGGGCCTTATTTTCTCACGCAGCGCGTCGCTCGCTGGATGGTCGAACAACGTCAGCAGAATGAGCAATTTCAAGGCTCGATTATCAACGTATCGTCGATCAGCGCGGCCATTGCTTCTGTGAACCGTGGGGAATACTGCATTTCCAAAGCAGGTGTCGCCATGGCGACGCAGTTGTGGGCAATGCGCTTAGGCGAGTATGGCATACCCGTCTATGAAGTACGACCAGGGATCATCAAAACCGACATGACCGCCGGCGTTAGTGAAAAATACGACAAGTTGTTGGCGTCTGGGCTCACTATCGATCCCCGCTGGGGCAAACCAGACGATGTGGGACGGGCCGTTTCGATTCTGGCTAGCGGTGCGCTTTCCTATTCGACGGGAGCGGTGATTCCCGTTGATGGGGGCCTCACGGTAAGCCGTCTATAACAGAACTTACTAGCAGAGTCCTACACAATGCAAACCGACATCATTGTTGAAACACTAAGTGAGCTAAGAGTAATCCCGGTGATTGCTTTGGAAAACTCGACGGATGCGGGGGCATTGGCCGACGCATTGGTCGCCGGTGGATTGCCTGTCGCTGAAGTGACGTTCCGTACGGAGGCTGCGGAAGAGTCGATACGAACGATGGCTAGACGCGATGACGTACTGGTTGGTGCGGGAACGGTCTTAACCACGGAGCAGGCAGATAGAGCCTTAGATGCAGGGGCGAAATTCGCTGTGTCACCGGGGTTCAACCCAACCGTAGCGCGTCATTGCCAGGAAATTGAGCTCCCTATTTTTCCCGGCATCAGCACGCCCACGGACGTTGAGATGGCAATGGAACTGGGACTAAGCGTCGTCAAGTTTTTCCCTGCCGAGGGTTGCGGGGGAGTTGCGACTCTCAAGGCGATATCTGCTCCTTACGGGATGGTCCGATTCATCCCTACTGGGGGAATTCATGCCGGTAACTTGCGAGACTATTTGGCAATCAATAGCGTGATCGCTTGTGGCGGTAGTTGGATGGTGAAATCCAATCTCATCACAGCAGGCGACTTTTCCCAAATCGAGCAATTGGCTCGTGAGGCTGTGAAACTGGCGACTGATGAATAAAGGAATTGTCCGTGAGCTTCCCCAAAATTGCCAGTATCAAGACGGTCGAATCTTTCCGCGACCACGAAGCGTCGCTGGGAATCAATATTCCTATTGATGAGGAATTACAGACCAACAGCGATGCACCGCTGGCGAGCTCACTTGAATTAGGGAATCAGAAAATTGGCAACCGCTTTTGCATTTTGCCTATGGAGGGCTGGGATGGCGAGCGGGACGGCACACCGACCGAGCTGACCCGCAGGCGTTGGCGAAACTTCGGCAAGAGTGGAGCCAAGTTGATTTGGGGCGGCGAAGCAGTGGCAGTTCGCCCTGACGGTAGAGCCAACCCGAACCAACTCTTAATCAACGATTCGACCGTTAGTTCCATTGAGTCTTTGAGGATTGAGCTAGAACAAGCTCACCAAGATAGTATTGGCCAGGTCAACGATCTGTTGGTGGGGCTCCAGTTAACCCATTCAGGCAGATTCGCCCGACCCAATAAGAAAGATTTGCCGGAACCTAGAATCGCCTACCCTCATCCTATTCTCGATGCACGAGTTGGGGTGAAAGATGAAGCACCTGTGCTCTCAGACGAAGAGCTAGACCGCTTAGTAGACGATTTCGTAGATGCAGCAAAACTAGCTCAACAGGCCGGCTATTCATTTGTCGACATCAAGCACTGTCACGGTTATTTGGGGCACGAACTATTGTCTGCTTTCGACCGAACCGGTCGTTACGGAGGAAGTTTCGAAGGTCGAACGAATTTTCTACGACAAATCTGTGCGGGGATCCGATCTGAGGCTCCGGGCTTGGAATTGGGGGTGAGAGTCAGCATCTTCGATTTTATTCCCTTCCAACGGGGCGCAGATGAAGTGGGCGTGCCGTCACACGGGAACTCTTACGATTACGCTTTCGGAGGAGATGGCAGTGGGCAGGGCATCGACTTGACGGAGCCAGAAAAATTCATGACTTTGTTAAGTGAACTTAGGATTAAGCTCGTTTGCACCTCGGCAGGGAGTCCTTATTACAATCCCCATATCTTACGGCCCGCAGCATTTCCGCCCTCGGACGGTTATCTGCCACCTGAGGACCCACTGATTGGTGTGGCGCGTCAGATCAACGCGACTGCCCAACTCAAGAAACGTCACCCAGAGTTGATCGTCGTTGGTTCGGGCTACAGCTACTTACAAGATTGGTTGGGACACGTCGCTCAAAGCGTAGTTCGGCAAGGAATGGTCGATTCGGTGGGACTAGGCCGAATGGTTCTCTCTTATCCCGAATTGCCCGTTGCCGTGCTGGCCGGAAAACCATATCAGCGGAAGAAGATCTGTCGCACATTTAGCGATTGCACCACGGCACCACGCAACGGCATGGTTTCGGGCTGCTATCCGCTGGATAGTTTTTACAAAGAGCGTCCGGAAGCTCGGCAGGTCAAGGAACTCGGTCGCCAATAGATTGAACCGAGACTTGGGGTCTTATTCAGCACAGTTGGCCTTTTTCTCCAATGCTTTCTTAAGAGCTTCGTATCGTTCGTGGATATCATTCTGATCGAATTCTTGCGGAATGCTCTCGGCCGTTTGGAAGATCATTTCCCCGTGACGCTTTACCGCCGCTCGATCTTCATCACGAGAAATGTGTTCTGCGACGAAGGTCAATGTTTCTAGAAGACGAATTATGACTGCCACGCTATCACGGCCATACTGTCGAATCTGATTAAAGGCGGCATCAATTACATTTGAGAATTCAAGAGGTCGTGCGATAACGCGTAGCCGACCTTCCTGATCGCAGCGATATGCTCCCGGAAGCTTTCTTTCTGCCAGCTGACTAAGTGCTGCGCCAAGATAGTCGATGCAATTCATTGCCGTGACGGGATCGTTAATACCAGGCGACAGCGAGCGTACAGCCACTTCAACTAATTCTTCGACGGCGCAGTTCAAATCCTGCCTGGGCGTCCTGCGGACTCCAGTGATGAAGGTCTCATTCAGCAGTTCTGAGAGTTCCTCTTCGTCAAGCTTCTCAGAATCTCGGGTCTTTGCAGGCCATACTTCGGCAAGCGTGGTGCCTTCTGATATGAAATGACCCGGTTGGGAGCGGAGATTGATAATCAGATCTTTTTCAATCGCCTGCTCGATGAGACCTTTTCCATCGATCGCCTGGACGTACCCGATCAAATTTGATCTTACGATGAATGGGTCTTTGGCTGCAAGTTTCTTGAACTCAGGTCGATCTTCTAGTTTTTCCTCGCTCTCGGAAAGTGCTTCGCCAATTTTCTCTGGAAAGAGTCGCACGATGGCGTCGTCTAAGTCATCGGCTACAGCCGCAACCACATTAGGAGCCTGGATAAGCATCGCGATATGATGAATGAATACGATCAGCATCCCCATACTTAAGACTGCGAACCCCACGGCGGCGAGTACAGAAATGTGGGGAGCAATAAGGCCATCCTCTTTGCTTTCGACAACTCTTAAAATTAGCAAACAGTAAAATCCCGTTGATAGAAACAAACCCAGAGTCAACTGCGTTGCCAAGTCGTACATGAACCGCCGAAGCAGCCTGGGTCCGAATTGTTGAGAAGTTAGCGATAGAGTGACAATCGTGATCGAGAACACGGTACCGGTAACAGCGATCATGGCTCCTGCCATCGCTGAGAGCGTAGTGCGAGCAGTATCGGTGGTCGTTAAAACCCATTCGGGAAGTTCTCTTTCGGAACTCACAAAGTGCTCATCAAGCAGTGGAAGAACTGTTGCAAGCACGATTGCCGAAATTGCGAATAATGAAGGAACGAACCAATAGCTGGTCCGGATAGTATCCCAGAGATGAAGCAGATAGGTTCTCATGCAGCAGGAATCTCGCTGATGTGGGTGGGCATTACTCTATGCAGCCGTCGGCATTGATGAGTGTTGATGTCAGTAGGGAACTGAGAAGTGCTTCATTTGGCCGAACTCAGTTGTTACCGCTGATAAGCTAATCATCCTTGACAACTTCGGTCCGCAGCAAGTTGGATCAACAGCTCGGCAATCTCTTCGGCTGAGCCCACAAAATCGACATCGACTGCCGCTAAGGCATTTTTTGGCATCGAATCAAACCGTGCCTCAGCGGGATCTTGAACGATACACTTGCCACCTTCATCGGCGATCGCCTCTAGACCCTGTACGCCGTCGTACAGCATTCCAGAAAGGATGATTCCCACTGTATTCTCTCTAGCACTTTCTGCTGCAGATAGGAATAAATCATCTATGCGATGAAGCCGACCAAAAGCATCAAAAAGTCGCTTGAGATGAATACTCTTTCCTTCCACAGATACCGTATCTTTCGGCTTACCCACGTAGATGGTCGCGCAATTGAGGTGATCGTTTTCCAATGGCTCCTGAACATCCATGTCTGTGGCTCGCTCGAGGATATCGGCAAGTACGTTGTCGTGAAGTGCGGGGTCTCGATGCGTGGCAACAATCACTGTGGCTTGCAAATCTTCTGGTAACTCACCAAGAATAGTCTTGATGGGTTGCAGGCCTCCGGCAGATGCGCCAATAACAACCAATAAATTTGGGAATTTCTCTTCAGCGCTCATCGTGGTTTCGCTCACAATCGTTTTATATGTCGTATGCAACAAAATGCACGTTGAGAGAGAGTTGCAAAACGCATGCTACTACAGATCACTCTGCAGAGGTTTGATTTGACTGTTCTATCCGTAATGGATCCGGGGACCAGAGAGTACGTTGTGGGAATGGAATCTCAATGCCTGCTTCGTCCAAGGCAAGTTTTACAGCACGAACCACCTCATCCTGCGACTTTCGAATATCAAGCGGAGTGGAACCGGTCCACCAGGTTAGTTCGAAATTAATACTCGAATCGCCAAACTCGCGTGCGAAAACTTCTACGGCCTGTCCCTCGCGGACCGTTTCACAGCCTTTCAGCGTGTTCTCTAGGATTTCCTGGGCCTGATCCAAATTCGTATCGTAGGCCACCCCGCACATGACGGTGGTGCGGCGGGACGAACGATTGGTAAGAACATCTACTGCATTCTTGAAAAGCATTGCATTGGGCACCACCACAAGTTGCCCGTCGACTTGCCGAATCATCGTGTTCCTGATCGTAATCTCTTCGATGCGTCCGTTGACATTACCCGACTCGATGAAGTCGCCTCGATCAAAGGGATACTTCCACAGGATTAGAATGCCAGCGAAAAAGTTTTCAAAGATATCTTTGAAAGCAAAGCCGATCGCCACCGAACCCAGTCCCAGCACGGTGAGTGCCTTGGCTGGGGTCATTCCTGGAAACATGATGACGGCGGCCACCAGTAGCCCTGCAGTCCATATTCCGATTGTGAACAGCTGCAGAATTAAGTCTTGTAAGCTGGTGCGGAGGCGGCTTCTTTGGGAGAGTCGCTTCACGACGAAACCCGCAGCTTTGCTAATTAGTCCTGTCACAAGCAGAGCGAGGACACCAGCCAGGATAAGTGGCGAGCGCGCCAGAAAATCTTTCCAAAGGCTCTTTACACTGCTGGTGACTACGTCAAAGGCTCCCGGAAAGTCTACCGTTTTTTCAACGCCAATCCGATTCACCACCGCAGCGACGCCCTCGGTATTTCGAGCCAATTGTCCGGCCCACTCCTTTTGTTCGTCATCTGTGGCTTTGCCATCGAGAAAAGCGACACTGTCGCGGACATCAACCTCGATATCCTCGAACCATTCCGTCGCAGCTAAGATATTGACAAGCCGATCCCGGATGGCACCGTCGGGCGTCACTTCGTTGACGGATACTTTTTCAACAACATCGGGCTCTTCGGTCTGGGCATTATTAGCCTCTTCGCCAGATTCGGTATTCGAACTGTCTTGAGCCATTACAGGAATGGCCGCGAAGAAAAACCAAACAACAGATGCGAGATATATCGGTTTCATGAAAGTTCAATAAATCGAAAAGGGTGGATCGAATCTACAACAAAGGGGCATCACGTCGTGATAAGAGCAGCTTTAGATTCATGTGCTTATGTATCGGCTTCGGATTTTTTTCGTGGGGCGGAGCGGAGGTAGAAAAAACACAGGAGTTTCTGGCCCTGGAGAGTTGGGTCCCGGATCGGTGGGAGGTGTGCTACTCGGTCGAGGGCTGCTGGGCGATTGGCTGGGGCTGGGCGAATCTTTCGTGGGCTCGGAGGGTTTGGGCACGTCGGTTCCCGGTTCGATTGCGGGATTCGGTCTCTTAGGATCAGGATCGGGCACCGATTGCAAAGCCGGTTGGCTGAAGCCAATTCGTCGAAGGTGTGAATTCTTAACATGCCACGCGGGATCAATTTGCGTAGCCTTGGAAACCAACCAATCGACGGCTGCATCCATCACCGGTTTCGGCTTTGGTGGACGTGGACTTGGTGGGACGGGCACCGATGGGGGAGGCTGGGGGCCAGGGTGAGGCAAAGGTTTTTGGGGAGGAACTGGGAGTGGCGATGGAGGAGGTTTAGGCGTGGACATAGTGACACCAACTCTCTTTGTTATTGCGTTTCTTTATAGGGAATTGCGATACAACTTGACTTACAAGACCATTCAAGCGTCAGAGTACCTGCAAAATTGCGTACCTGCAAAATAGCCAAAAGAATTCGCGGAACTGTTTCCACCCTGCAGATAAGTTGCAGTTTATTCTCTACCATTAGGATCCATGTGCAACCCGAGAAGTGACTTGCAAAGGAGACGCCCAAGAGACATCGGCGACAATCTGTCGCACTTGATATGTAAGTTAAAGAATAAATATTCGTAGCTTAACTGGATATTTTACTGATGCCGAGATTTCCTAATCCTAGGACGAAGCTCGGGTTACTTGAATCACGCGGGCATGGCCTGCCAAGTCGTTAAGGGTGGCTTGTCGATTGAGGCCAGTCATTTCGTCGACAAGCTGTTCCACTCGCTTGGCATTCATCGGGCTCACTTCGATGAGAAGCCAACCGTCGGGACGTAAGCGATCCACGGATTGCTTCAATAGCCTCTCAACAATTTCCATGCCCTGCACTCCCCCATCGAGGGCGAGATGCGGCTCGAAGTCGCGAACTTCTGGATCAAGCTCAGCCATCTCCTCGGTAGAAACATAAGGTGGGTTGCTGAGGATCAGGTCGAATTGTTGTTGGTTTGGCAAGTTCTCGAACAGATTACTCTCTACGAATGTGATTCGCTCGGCGACACTGTGCCGCTCCGCATTTCTGGTGGCCACTGCAAGGGCAGTTGCGCTAATATCAATGGCTGTCACACTGGCCAGCGGTAAATGCTTTGCACAACATACGGCGAGGATGCCACTGCCTGTTCCCACGTCAGCAATCGAAGCGACCCGGGCTTCTTTTGCGAGATCTATCGCGCGCACAACAAGCTGCTCAGTTTCGGGGCGCGGGATTAGCACATCGGGGGTGACTTCGAAGGTGAGCGAAAAAAACTCACGATGCCCCACTAGATAGGCAACTGGGGTGCCCGCGGCACGTCGCTTTACCAACTCGCGGTAGGAAGTGCGTGTTTGCTCCGAGGGCTCATCATCGAACGTGGTATACAACTGGATGCGAGGACAATCGCAGGCGTGCGCTAGCAGGACTTCTGCATCCAGCCGCGGATTGTCAGCGCCCTTTTCGCGAAGAAAGTCCGTCGTCCATTGTAATAGCCGACCAATGGTCCAGGGTTCGTCATTCATTTGACTTCGATCATAGGCATTGCACATGCACCCCAGCAACGGAATGTTTGCAAACGGTCCATGCTGCAAACTGAGGAAATCAGTCGTCCACGCTAAACGAGTCTCGCAGTTGTTGTCGGTCGTACTCGATCAATCCGTCGGTCACCATCTGCATGTTGCCGGCGATAATTTGGTCGAGTTTGTGGATGGTGAGCCCGATACGGTGATCCGTGACCCGATTGTCGGGGAAATTGTAAGTGCGGATCCGCTGGCTGCGATCGCCAGAGCCGACGAGCGTCTTACGCTCGTCAGCACGTTTCTTTTGTTCTTCCTGTTGTTTGGCCTCGTAGACGCGGCTCTTCAAGACGCGAAGCGCTTTGGCCAAATTCTTGTGCTGGCTTTTTTCGTCCTGGCATTGAACGACAATTCCCGTTTCGTGGTGCGTTAGTCGCACCGCGCTTTCGGTCTTGTTCACGTGCTGACCACCGGGTCCGCTGGCGCTGAATTTATCCAATCGATAATCGTCCGGCTTAATGTTGACTTCCACATCTTCCGGTTCTGCCATCACAGCAACTGTTGCCGCTGAGGTGTGGATGCGCCCCTGAGTCTCTGTTTCTGGGACGCGTTGCACACGGTGACCGCCGCTCTCGTATTGCATTTCTCGAAACACGCCCTCCCCTTCGAGAGCGAGCGAGATTTCTTTGAATCCGCCCAGTTCGGTCGGGCTGTGGTCGAGAATCTCGACTTTCCATTTCTTGCTTTCCGCATGATGTTTGTACATCTCGTACAAGTCACGTGCAAAAAGCGCTGCTTCGTCGCCCCCTGTGCCGGCGCGGATTTCCATCACGCAGCGAGTCCGATTGGCGTCGGCTCCGCCCAGTGTCATTTCGAGCAACTCGCTCCAAAGCGATTCGCGCTCTTCGACGAGCTGCTCAGCTTCGGCTTCGGCCAACTCGCGCATCTCAGCATCCTCGCTGGCCGCCATTTCGCGAGCATCGCTGATTTCTTGATTCAACTCCTTGAAGCGCCGATACTTTCCCGCAAGCTTCGCCAGCGAACCGTGTTCGCGCGCAACTGCCGCTAGTTGCGAAGAGTTTCCCAGGACTTCGGGATCGACCAGCTGTCGTTCGAGTTCCTCGAAGCGGGCGAGTTGTTTTTCCAGTAGTTCGCGCATGCTAGTGATTCACGAATGAAGGTTGCTAAACGCAAAAATGGCCATCGCAAACCTCATATTTGCAATGGCCAATGGAATTGGTCAGTCGAAGTTATTCTTCAGCTTTGGCTTTTTTGCCCTTCTTCAAACTTGCATAGCCACCCGCAAACTTATTCTTGAATTTCTCAATCCGCCCAGCGGTATCGACGAATTTTAGTTTGCCCGTGTAAAAGGGATGGCAGGCATTGCAGATATCGACTTTCAGCTCTTTGCGAGTGCTGCGAGTCGTGAAGCTGTTTCCGCAGCCGCAGGTGACGCTAGTTTCGTGGTAGTCTGGATGAATGTCTGCTTGCATAACAACGATTCCTGTTTGAGCGTCCGAGTCTTCTAGCCGAGTAAGTTTTCGGCCCGTCTGCTCGAAAGTCAATTTTCAAGTGCATCAGCTGGTTGCTGCCAGCATAATGCCGATAGGGCTATTGATCGAATCCACTAGAATACCAGTCTCGCAGCTTGTTCACAAGTGCCAGAACTAGGAGTTCCCGACCACTTGAAACTGGGTTCTTTGCTGCAATGACCAAGGGCCCCGAGCCGCAATTGGGAGGTTGTTTTACGATGTACCAGGAATGTCGCGAATTCGTCCGAGGTGCCTGGGCTCTAGGTGCTTTTTGGCGGGGTTGGATGATGTTGTTGATGGTGGCCAATGGTGTGGCTCCCGCGTTCTTTCTCCCCCAGCTTACGGCTGTGGTAACGCTGGTAGCGACTTTCACAGCTGTGATTTTGGCCTTGGTACTGATTCGAGTACAGGGACGCTACACCAAACTACTCGGCATCATTCATGCTCCCTGGATCCCCATGCTGGCCGTCTCGATCTACCTATTTCCATGGGAAGCAGAGTTCGATAGCTACAAGATCTGGTTAACCTTTTCTATTGCCATGACGATGGGCTCCCTGCTCATCGATGCGACGGATGTCGTGCGGTTCTTGAAATCTACGCCAGCCCTATCCAGAGATTCGGATTAACTCCCCAGATTTCTTGCTTTACTCGCAGTCTCACTTGCGGGATACTCTTGCTTGACGTCGATCTTAACGTCGATGAGGAAGTTGCCTTTGCTAACAGTGGTGAGGTTGCCATGCGAATCCGACAAATCCTGCTTTGTTGTCTGTTATCAATCTGTTGCGGTTGCTCGCCCAGCCTGATAGACAATCGCGAAGTCACGATGAAGGCGGGCGAAATCGTACCGATCGTCTTCGGTCCGTTCAGCCAAGAGAAAACCGTCAAGGTGATCGTCAGTTCGCCAGGGGCACCGATTTCTGTTTATGTTCATCCTCAGGACAAAACAGAACACGTCGACTACGACATTTCGTTCGAGAAAGAACCGCGAAATACCTACGCAGGCGTCGCCAGCACCGAGGGCGAAACGCTCACCGCCGTCATTCCTGCAAACACAGAAGCTGTGGTTCGGCTGCAGCCTGTGGGCCAATCAGAGCCGACAGTCCAACTAAAGATTTCCAACTGAGATTTTGAAAGCGCCCGCTTTCGGGGTCACTCGATCAATCGTCTATGAAGATTCTCCGAACGCTGCGATTTGCTACGCGCCTCGTAGCGTTTGTGATCAATACCGTCTGCTGTTGGACTTGTTTTGAACTCTCCGGGCTCGTCTGGCGGAATAGTCCGCGGATCGATCGTATCAATACCTGGGTCCCGCGTTGGGCGAAAATCAACCTCTGGATTTTTGGTGTTGTCGTCCAGCGAAACGGGCCCCATCTCGAGGAGGGCCAGCTCTATCCGCGTTGCGCAGAAAATGGTGTGGGCCGTATCTTTGTGGCGAATCATAGCTCGGGCTTAGACATTCCCATTATGTTTGTGGTGGCCGAGGCCCATTGCATTAGCCGACACGACGTGGCCGATTGGCCGTTGATCGGTGCAGGTGCCAAGCGAGTGGGCACCCTGTTCGTCGATCGCCGCAACCGCAAGAGCGGGGCATCGGTTCTTAAGAAGGTCGAAAAAGTTCTCGCCGACGGCGAAGCGGTTGCCATGTTCCCCGAAGGAACGGTGAGCCCCGGCGACGAAGTGCAAAGATTCCGCAATGGTGCCTTCAACGCCGCGCGTCGCGCCAAGGCAGAGATCGTCCCCCTAGGAATCGCCTACGGCGACGACGCTGCTTACTACGGCAAAGAAAAGTTCATGGTCCATATCAAGGAAGTAGCTTCGCTGAAAAGACTACATGTGGCCGTGGAAGCAGGTGCCCCCATCTCACAAAGCGAACACTCCAGTATGCAAGTCAAAGACCAAGCCCACGACCAGGTGCAAGAACTGGTGAACCGAGCGCGGGGGCGTCTGGAGTGAGCCCGCCGACTATCTCCTCCCACTGCGGCACTACAGCCGAATCTTCTTGAGCCGCCGCCGCCTTGCCATTCAAAAATCCAGTTAGCAACACGAGAGTGACAAAACCCAGTCAAATAGGTTTCATAGGCATTGCAGGGATTGCATTAGTGTTTGCTGGTGGGGTGAGAAGTCATTGTATCAGCCGCTGAATCTGCCGCGGGCCTAGTTAGTTGAAGAGCCCAAAGCTAGGCGAAGGACCGCCATTTCTTGCAGGGTATAGCCTGATTCTTTGGTGCCTCAGCGTGTCGGACCTGTGCAGCTTGGGATTCTGCGAAAATCGCGCGGGTTGATACATTCAGGTTGCCCAGATTAGTGGTCATCAGTACACTTATTGTAGTGGGTTCATAAGCCCCGCTGACGCGACTAGATTCCTACAGAATGCCTTTCATGAAGGGCCTGCAATGGCTAAGCATCCTTTTTTTGACGAGCAAGCCGAGCAATCTGAGGTCAAGACTACGATTGTAGCCAAGTACTTTGGAGCATGGTCAAAGGTGATACTTGGATACCAAAAGCGAGTGGGCCAGGAGCAGCGGATAGGCTACGTAGACCTCTTCGCAGGGCCAGGACGATACAAGAACGGATCAAAGTCGACGCCCCTGTACATATTGGAACAAGCAATCGCTGATGAAAGCCTGCGAAACAGTTTGGTAACGATGTTTAATGATAAAGACAGTGAAAACGCCAGCTCTCTGTTGAAAGAGATAAAGAAACTGCAAGGTGTCGAAACGTTGAAACACGCTCCAGGTTTGAGCACTCAAGAAGTTGGGACAAGCATCGTCAAAGAGTTTGAAGAGATGAATATCATTCCGACGCTGATGTTTGTTGACCCATGGGGATACAAAGGACTCTCCTTGAGGCTTATCAATTCAGTGCTCAAAGATTGGGCGTGCGAATGCATTTTCTTCTTCAACTACAATCGAATCAATATGGGCCTAAGCAACAATCTTGTTAAAGAGCATATGGATGCGTTGTTCGGTGAAGATCGAGGTGATGCAATGCGCGATAAACTTCAAGATCTTGATCCAGCAGAACGCGAGCTAACTATTATCGAAGAATTGTCTGCGGCGTTGGTGGATATGGGCGGGAAGTTCACACTTCCTTTTCGCTTCAGAAACGCTGAAGGTACACGGACTAGCCACCATTTGATCTTTGTAAGTAAGCACCCATTGGGTTACAAAATCATGAAGGAAGTGATGGCCAAAGAAAGCTCGTCGAGAGCCCAGGGTGTGCCATCGTTCGAATACAGCCCTGCCACGAAACGGCAGCCGCTATTGTTTGATCTCGCACGTCCTTTGGAAGACTTGGCATCTCTTCTAATGAAAGACTTTGCGGGCAAAACAGTGACTATGAGCAAAATATACGAACAGCACAATGTAGGACTTCCCTACATAGAATCCAACTACAAAGAAGTTTTGACATGCCTTGAACAAGAAGGCAAGATCGTGGGGAATCCATCGTACGACAAACGTCCCAAGCGACTAGGAAAGATCACATGTGCCGACAGAACCACCTTCACCTTCCCCAAGCTCAAGCAGAAGCGTAAGAAGAGGAAAAAGACATGAGTGCTAAATCATCCATCGAATGGACCGACGCAACATGGAATCCTGTTAGGGGCTGTACGAAGGTGAGCCCAGGCTGCAAACACTGCTACGCAGAAACATTTGCCGAGCGATTTAGGGGCGTGCCAGGCCACCCATACGAACAGGGATTTGATCTCCGCATTGTCCCCCACAAGCTCGTAGATCCTCTACGTTGGAGCACTCCAAGAGTCGTTTTTGTAAACTCTATGAGCGACTTGTTTCAAGATGGTGTGCCAGACGAATACGTAGAGCAGGTTACGCGTGTGATGGAGATGGCTAACTGGCATACTTATCAGGTGCTTACAAAGCGAGGTGAACGACTTAAAGAAATGTTGTCTGGCAGGATTCGATTCGCCTCCGAGTTAGAGCACATTTGGTGGGGCGTCAGTGTCGAGGACAGAAAGTATGGGGTACCACGAATTGACCTACTCCGCCGGGCACCCGCTGCTGTGCGTTTCCTCTCGATCGAGCCGCTGCTGGAAGATTTAGGTGATATTGATCTCACGGGGATCGATTGGGTTATCGTCGGCGGGGAAAGTGGACCTGGTGCACGACCATTAGATCCAAATTGGGTTCTTGGCATCAAACGTCAGTGCTTAGAAGCTGATGTCCCATTCTTCTTCAAGCAGTGGGGAGGCGTACGTAAGCGTGAAGCGGGTAGACTTTTAGAGGGACGAACTTTCGATGATATGCCAAAACGTGTCCGTGTCGCACCAGCAAATGCTGCATCTCGAAGTGAAATGATTCGAAGTTTTACGAAATTGATTTAGCTCTAGACTGGAAATTAATAATGGTAATTCAGCAAAATGAGTGAACTTCCACTTTCAGATTTGCTCGTAGCAGCTGCCGACAATATGCGTGCCGAATTGCAATTGCGATTACTCCCACACCCTGGCGAATTGGGAACCGCCCGTGAACAGATCGTGCGTGAGTTTCTCAGCGCACATCTTCCACGACGATTTGATGTTTCTACGGGGTTCGCCTTTGATTGCACAGGACGTCTCAGCCGCCAGTTGGACATTGTGATCTTTGACGCCAACGTTTGCCCTCGGTTTAATATCCCGGGTGGAAAGTCTCTGTTCCCTTGTGAGGCTATCGTTGCTGTCGGGCAAGTCAAATCCGCCGTAACCGGAAAGGATAAACTCAAACATGCAATCGAGAATTTAGCATCAGTAAAGGCATTAGATCGCTCAGCAAACGGCACTGCGTATGACACTCGTTACGGGGAAAAATTGTCACCATCCGCGAATCACCTGCATCAGATATTTGGATTTCTACTTGTGATCGGTGATGCAATGGCCCCTGAAACTATGGCGGACGTATTGCTTGAAGAAGCGTTCAGCACTACTGTTAGCTGCTTGCCGAATGCAATTATTGCTCTCGATCGTTACCTCGTGACATATTGCGATGACGGTGGCGTTTGCCCCAATCCAATGGATGCCCGTGGCGTCGCCGTGCATACATCGAGTAATCCTTCGGACGTGTTACTGCATTTTTATCTTCTTCTGGGACAAGCGATCGAAGCAACTCGCACGGCATCTCTTTCATATTGGGAATACCTCTCAAAGTACCGGGACATCGAGGCAATGGTGCACGGCTCCTGCGTTGATGATCCACCGCCGCATCTAGGGCGCTGGACGGAAACCTGACAACAAACCGTTATATGTGAAGCCACTCGTGCACATCGCGGTAATGCGAGATTCATAATTTAGCTTGGGTGGCCAATACCCGAGCACATTTCGCTCAATCGCCAAACTGCCTCGGCCGTAAACACCAAACACCCACGATCAACTGCCACCCACACCAACACACTCTGCACCTGGAGAGAGAATTGTACGGTGTGGCACGTGCTTCGTGTCACCTCAAGAGTCGGTAGGTGTGGCACCTATCTTGCTCGCTGGCTCGGTCCCAGCTCGGCAGCGGTCGGCGAGTAGCGTGTCGATGAGTAGCTGCAGGACGTGGTACGCCAGCATGGGGAGGATCGCGAGTCCGCTGTATTCGATCGCAATGGCGAGCCCGACCATCAGCGTTTTCTGGCTTCCTGCGAACGCCACCGCCAATTGGTCGGCTCGGGCGAATCCGATTGCTCCTGCCGTCGAGTATCCGATTCGCCAGGCGATTAGGTGAATGGCTGCTGCCAAGAAGATCATCAGGCAAAGTTGAAATGTCAGGGCGGAAAGCTCCTCATCGAGTGCAGCAATTTGCAAACCGCTGAACACCGCTCCGATGAATACCATGACAAGTACACCTATTTGTGCAAGCGTGCTCAATTCCAATTTGACGCTGTCGACTGATCTCCGGACGGCGGGGAGTACTCTCATGAGTTGGGCCAGGCACATGGGGAGAATGACAATGGCAAACAGTCTGGCCGCCATGGCTTTGAGATCGATCGATTCGCCGCGCTGATCTTCCAATAGAAGCAACCAAGCGGGCGTCACGACAAAGCAGGTGAGGTTGGTGATCACCGTGACCAGCATGCTGACCGCATCGTTGCCGCCGGCAAGCCGCGTCCAAACAGATGCCGAGGCTAGCGTGCAGGGCACGGCAGAGGCAATGATCAGCCCGATCGCCAGGTCGTCGTTCAGTAGTTGACTTGCCGGGAGAGCAATCAATGGGAGCACCAGCATATTGACGACGACCGCAAGTACCGCCGGACCAGGGCGGCGGAGCACCAGCACGATGGCATCCGTTCGTAGAGACAACGACATGGCAAACAACACCGCCGCGATCACCCAATCCTTGGGAATGGCTTTGGCGAAGCCTTCAAGTTGTTCGGCAGCAGACATTCCAACAACGAGCACGAAGCAGAGCAGCAGCAGAAACCAGCGACGCTTGAGATGTTCGACCATACTTATTGTGCCCGTAACAGTGCCATGCGTAGTTCGCGCCCGGTAAGAAATCCGACGGTATTGCCGGCGTGATCGACCACGTGGCCGAGTGGGTCCTCGGCATGACTCAGATGTCTCAGGGCAGACAGGCACGATAGATTGTCGCGAAGTTCCACCATCGGCAGCGGTTCGGGTAGCTCGGCTGAATCGTCGACATAGAGATCAACAACACGCCAATAGCCAACCAGTTTTCTATTGTCGCGCGCGTCCTCCACTGGCAGAAGCGTTCGCGTGTGACGTTGGGCCAGGCGGAGTACGTCGCTTTTTTTCATGGTGGTGGTCACCCGAACGACACGGCCCGAGGGGGCCATATACTGCTTCACCGGGAACGCCGCCACCGCCATCATCGCCTGGGCCAACGATTGCTGGGCGGGACGAAGGATTCCTACTTCGTGCCCTTCGGCAATCAGCTCCGCCAATTCCCGACGAGCCAACCGTAAACGAAGTTGTTGGGGAGACGACTTGGTCAAGACCTGCAAGACTCGACCGAACAACCACAGCAGGATCGTTATGGGTGCGAAGAGAATTGTGCAGAGAAACAGTGGCAGAGCGCATCTTTTTAAGAGCCGATTGGGAGCTTCGTAGAACAGGTTCTTCGGCAGCAATTCACCGCAAACAAATACAATCGGGGCGACGACAATTGGCCCGAGCACATCGACCAATGCTCCGCCCGTCGGATAAAGCCGTTGCGATGCCATCACGACCGACAACGAGACAAGGTAATTGGCCAAATTGTTTCCCACCAAGGCAGTCGCCACGAATAAGGTCGGTTGTCCCGTGAGCCACATCAGCGCCTGTGAAATTTTACTTCCCGCAAGCGCCTCGATGGCGAGACGCACCCTTGTGACGCGATAGAATCCCGTCTCTGAGCCGCTAAAAAACGCGCTCAGCAATAACCCCACCAGGAATATTAATAGAATTTGTGTCATGACTCCTCAACAGGGCTATCGAGGATTTCCAGTTCCACAGTCATCTGTCCTAACTGGTTGGTGTCGATCACGTGGAAGTCGAAGACGAACCACCGCACGCGATCCCCAGGCTCGGGAATCCGCTGCAGTTTCTCCTGGATCAAGCCACCCACGGTGGTGCTTTTGCGAGGAGGCAAGGTAAGATCGAAGGCACGCCGCAACCGCCTCAAGCCGGTCATGCCAGTGGCCCGCCAACGGCTTTCCGAGATTTGCTCGAGTGAAGCAGTTGCCAACAACAACGCACTTCGGCTTGCTTCTTCTTCGAATACAGCCCGCAACAGATCTTCCAGCGTGATGATGCCAATAGTCTCGCCGAGCTCGTTGATGATGGCAGCCACTTCGCGATTGCTAGACTGCAATTCGTCGAACACTGCTGCGACCGTTGTGCACCAAGGAACGTAAACCACAGGCTGAGCGAAATGTTCCAAATGCTGCCGAGGAATGCTCGGGAGATACTTGAGTGCGATAGCGCCTGCAACTTCGTCGGAGTCTGGTTCAGTCACCAACAAATATCCACTGCGGGTCAGTTGCCCGCCTAGGTCTTCGAGGCTGACAGGCGGATGAAACGACTGGTACTGAGTACGGGGACGCATTAGTTCCTCAGCCTGAAGATCAGACAGGGAAACAATATTCTGCAGGGCCAGACGCTCTTGCGAGACAAGTTCTTTGTCGACGGTGCTCACGGAGATGGCTTGTTCTAGATCGCTAATTTCCAGATACGGTTCGATCTGAAACTTAGGAAAAATCAATCTCCGAAGACCTCTATTCACCGCGCCAAACAGAGGTGCGATGGGAGCAAACACTCGGATTGCAATTGCCAGCGGCAAACTGATGAGGCTCGACATCAGTTGGGGAACCATGACTCCGATGGTCTTAGGGACCATCTCGCTACAAAGAATTATTGCCACGAGAGACCCCAACGCTACGAGTCCCGCTTCCGCCGTGCGGCCCTCACGCTCGAGTTGGATCCCGATCACTGATGCCAAGGCAAAGAACACAATGTTGACGATTAGGTTCCAGAATAAAATCGCCGTGAGCAGCTTGTCAGGATTTTCCAGTAACTCCACAGCGATTCGCTGCGCAACGGTGCCAGATTTCAATATTCGCCGATCGTCGGGCTTGAGAGAGAAAAGTGCCGCTTCGCTACAAGAGAAAAACCCCGACGCGATTGCCAAGAACGCCATTGCGATAAAGTGGGGAAGAAATTCGAGGATCATCGTTTTCTATGAATCTTGTGTTCGTCGGTCCTCTAGCCGAAGTATTTCTTTTCTACCAATTTGCGATTTAGCCTGCTTGCGATGTGGTCCGCCCAGTTGCAACATCGAACTCGTCCACTGCGGGGACGAGCATGGTAGCTGTTGCAAACCCGTAGGTTACCACGGTCGCCAGAAAAGCTGCTGTGTAATCGCCCTGCAAGAAACTAGTAATGACATAGAAGGTAGCGAAGGGTGTGATCATGGACGCGGTGAAAATTGCATTGGAGGGATTCCTGTGACCCAGAGCCAGCGTCATTCCCGCCCCCCCTCCGACCATGAATGATGAAAATGCGAATAGTTGTTTACTGAACGAGCCACGGAATGCAACCATCATGCGCATACAGACCGCAATTCCCAAGAGCAGAAATAAGACCGTGCTAAGGCTGACCGCTACTGCCACTCGCGATTCAAAATACGTCATGCCCGTATGGACGCCGAGCACAGCTACAAAACTTGTGAGCACTAGCATGGCAAGGATGACAAAGACTAAATTCTCGCCCGAAAGATGGTTGGTGAACCACAGGACTCCACAGAGGAGAATCGGGAGAATTATGATCTCTTTGGAATTGTAGAAAATTCCACCGAGCTTTCCGTAGATGATCTCTTTGGGCGTCAAATCAGTGACCAATAAGAGATCTAGGGCGCGAAGATCGCGTTCATTCGTCAGAGAAGTTACTGCTAACGCGTTAACTAGCACTAAACCCAATACAGTTAACGGTACCAATGGCTTTGCTGCAGCTGGGATCAATTCCGTGGAATGGATACCCGCATCACTATTGCCCAGGGCCATGAACATGGTTGCCGCACAAATGCCAAATATCACTAGATAGGCCAAGCGGACGACAATGATTTTCTTTCCATAGGCCCAGGTGCGAATTTCCCGCCAGAGAATTGGATTATCCCAAACGACCTTCGATTGATGGTCTTCAGAGGTAAGGTCATTTGTCGCACCGTCCGCCTCACTGCTGTCCGATGAATCTCGACGCAAGATAACCGCCTGGGTTGGATTCCAAATGCGCACGCGCGCGATTGCCCAGAGGTTGATCAATACCGCGGCGGAGGTAGAGAGGATCAAGAACAGGTTCGCAGGTCCCCCACACCAGAACATGATGTCTGTGGCCGGAGGGAAGGGGTGCATTGCAGCGAAAATAGCCCGCAGCGGGGAGATTGCGGCAGCCCAATGGACGGTTGAAATACCATCCCATTCTGTCCCCATTTGGCCAGAAGCGACCGCTTCCCCCAACAAGATCCAAAACACGAGGATCAAAGCGGTGAGTGCCAGCGACTGAAAAGTTTTTTCTCGCCACAGACCGATCATGGATCCCAAACTGCCTGCCACTGCTGCTACTGACACAGTCACTGCCATTGTCCTAGCAATTTGCCCGAAAGATATTCCTCCCAAGAGCGTTAGCAGCATGAACAGAGGTAACGAGGCAGCAATCAGAACCAGGACGCCCAACATGCTGGCGAGTAGTTTACCCAAAACCAATTCTGAATTTGAGAGATTGGTCATTAACAGCAAGTCGAGCGTCCGGCGATCTTTTTCTTGGGCCACCGCGGCAGCGGTTAGCAATGCGGAGAACATCATTGCCATGGTCATCTGGAGTGGTGCCAGCAGCGAGAAGGCGGCCGCCCCAAATCGAGCCAGATCATCGAGCCCGTCGACCATCAAGATCAACCAAGCAGTTACCACCAAGCCAAACAGCGCAGCGACATAGAGCGAGCGCGAGAAAAAGTGCCGCCAGTTACGCGGAGAGGTATTTACCTCGCGACTGAATACAGGCCCAACGAGCAATCTTGCTACCTTAAGCGATAGGAGTGAATCGAAAGAGAGGAAAGGAGGTTTGTTCTGGCCTCCCAGCAGTCAGCTGAGTCAGGTGTTTCCTAGGCACTACTTTTCTAGAGAGTTCATGGTACAGGCTTGCTGTCCACAAGAGAGTTTAGCGTCCCAGGAAAACGCAGCATTCCGTCTCATAGAGATACTATAGGCAGCTTCGAGAAGCGAGTCGAGATGCCTAGATTTGTCCATATTTCACGCGATCCCTACAGATTGTTATATTTTGCCAGAGAGATCCACTCGGAGATACAACTCTGAGACTTGGCCTGTGTACTCTACGTCGCCTTTTCGTCTAGAATGCAGTATTATCTCCAAACGGGCGAAGGCAGCCGCACAGCCGCTGTTTTGGTGCATTTAGAACTAATCGAGCTACCCACGCGTCCAAGGTATGACGCATGAGAACTATTTAACTGAGGAAATTGATGAAGACTCCCAATCGACCTTTTATTCGTATGACATTCTGCCTTGCGGCCTGTTGGCTGCTTGTTCTTTCACAGATTTCTGGATCAACTTCGAACGTTTACGCCCAGGACTCTCTGGATCCCGAAGCCGAAGCGAAGACGCAGAATGATCCACTGACGGTGGAAAACCTGATCGGCACGGCCGTTTCTCTGAAGAAAAAGGACTATCCCGAGATTGAGAAAGCCATTCAACGGTTCAAAAACACCGATGTTCAAGGTGCGCTAGACTATCTCAATCAAGCCAAAGATAAGTACCCTAAGCTGCCGCCCACAGACATCACGATGGCAAAGATGCAGCTCGCTGCTCGAAACGGAAAGGCAGTCCGTCTCCTACTGGAACGAGCAGTCGTCGAGCATCCGGGAGATCCAGAGTCTTATCTTCTGCTGGCGGATCAAGCGTTTGTAGGAGGCCGTACGACCGAAGCGCAGGCACTGTTTGAATTGGCTGATCCTTACGTTCAAAAGTTCAACGAAAATAAACTTCGCAAGGAAAACTTTGAGATTCGAGTAATCGCAGGTCGATCGGCTGTGGCCGAACGACGGCAGCAATGGGAGCAAGCGAAAGAGCTCCTCGGAGAGTGGTTGGAGAAGGATCCAGACAGCGCGGCTGCCTATCAAAGACTTGGCGTTGTTATGTTTAACCTGGATGACTCGAAGGGAGCCCTCAATAGTTTTAAGAAGGCACGTGAAATTGAACCCTCCTTAGGGCATCCATTCGTCTTCATGGCGCGGCTATTCTCGCAAAAGGGAGAGAACAAAAATGCCAAGATGGCGTTCGAGAGAGCCTACAAGGAGGATCAGACGGATATAAAAGTTGCCCAGGCTTATGCCGAGTGGTTAATTCAACAGGACGAATTGGACGATGCCCAAGAGGTAGCATCGACCCTCAGCAAGCAATCTCCCGATTCCATTCAAGCCCTGCTGCTAGATGGAATCGTGAATTTGATGCGTGGCGAGCGTAAGAAAGCTGAGGATGCCTTAGCTAAAGTACTCGACATCAATCCAGCCCATCCTGCCGCGACCAATATTTTGGCATTACTACTCATCGAGAGCGACGCCAGCAAGGATCAAAAGCGGGCTCTGCAGTACGCTGAAATGAACGCTCAGAGATTTCCGCAGAGCGTGCAGGCCAACGTCACCTATGGTTGGGTACTCTACAATTTGAAGCAAGCTGCCAAGGCACAAGCGGCATTGCAAAAAGGTGCCCAATCGGGCAACTTGCCTGCGAATTCGGCCTATCTAGTGGCCCGAATTATGTCTGAGCAAGAAAAGCAGAAGGAACAGGCTGCGGCTACATTGGAACAGGTGCTCAAGCAGAGCAAGGGCCTATTCCTTTTCCGACGCGAAGCCCAGCAGTTGCTGGATAAGCTCAAGGCTGAGCTAAACAAATAGCAGTCGAGGAATTAAAAAAGGTCATGGCAAGTCGATCCGTCGTCTTGCCATGACCTCTATCCTGAAGCAAAACACTACGTGTGTTTCGCCCTCCCGTTAGCGTTGTACTACTTCTATCGACCGGTCGGCACGTGACGCTATAGACAATACCCAGGGTCTTATCAAACTGGTCGACATTTTGGGTTAGTAAAAGAAAGCAGGCAGATCTCCTTGCGGAAACCTGCCCACTCTCGGTCAGCTTCGTCGCAGCAAGCCACACTCCCCAGTAGGCACACCGCTCTGAAAGCTGTAGTTGGTTTTCTTGTTGTTAAACTCTACGGGTTGGTCAAACCTGCACTACCTGGGAGCACCCAGCGAGGGCAGAGTCTGCTGTGGTTGATCGCTGGGGATGGATCGTCCGGCTGAGGGTTCCAGGTCGACGCTCATACTCGCTAGCAGTTCGTCACCTTGAATCGGCAAGCCGCCGATAATCTGCATTCCCGCAGGTTCCACGTTGGGGGCGACCATCTCCAGGGGCCATTGGCAGCCCATCATCGATTGACAACCGATGTTGCCGCATCGTCCCGCTTGGCAATGACCTCCGCAGGTTGGTCCGCAGCCTCTTCGGCTACCATACAGCCAGGGTCCGCAGTACGGAGTTGGCGAGCAGCCACATCGATAGGGGCGAACAGCCTGGCACCCGCAATAGCAGCCATAAACCAAGTTCCGCCAACCGTAATGCAAGCGGCCATAGTTGCTGCAATATCCTGGATACAGCGGATGGCAATGTTTGCAGGCTGGTGAGCTGGTGCAACTCGACTTGCAGGGGCTGAACAATCCGTACCGACAGCTATCGCTGTGACGTGGGACAAAAAAGTCTTGATTCGTATTCCAATTGCAGCCGCAAGTTCCGTCGCTGACAACGGATCCATAAGTCTGCCAGAACAATCGGGCATGGCTCTCTCCTGCCAAAGGCAAGAGGGCGAGCATCAAGGCGACAGAGCTGAGCAGGAATTGTTGACGCATGGGGAGGTCCTTGTTTGGGTTGGCACGAGGTGGGATTCGGGGGAAGTTCGTGCTACTAGCGAAGCATGGGTTACTCTGGCGTGTTGAGCAAACGCAACACCTGACATTTCGCTCGTCCAAAATCCTTACTGAGACGCTACAATCGTCATCTTTTACAGGACAGGCTTTCTCAGGGGCGGCAAGCCTCCATTCATTCAGGTCGTAGGGATTGTGATACTTCCGGAGCCAGGCGTTTTGAGCTTAGGACCGCGTGCCGTCTGCCTTGTTGCAGGGGCAACGTTGGTGGTGGTGCTTGGTACCGTCCTTCGTCGATTAAGGGGGACGACGCTTGCGGCCCCGTGCTGGTGGGCGATTGCGGTTTGCGGAAGTTTGGCGATCGTCGCGGAACGGCACTTTGCCAGTGGCGGCGCGACTTCTGCGACGATTCGCTTTGCCGTGGCGGCGGGCACGTTCTGCCCCGTGATGGCGGTGCTCGGTGCCAAACGCCCCCAACACCGCGGCTGGCAATGGGTCGTCGCCAGCCTGTGGTTGGTGCTAGTTTGGCCTGCCGGCCAAGCATGGCTCTCGCGGAGCGAACTGTCGCTGTTCGTCGCTTGGAAGCTGTTTCTCTTCGGCCTGGTCGTTGTTGGGCTTTTGAATTACCTGAGCACACGTAACTGGTTTGCGGCGCTGCTCGTCGCCGGGGGGCAGTTGGCGTTGCTCACCGAATTCCTCTGGCCCGAGTCTGGTTTCGACCCGGGAGAGATGATGGCCCTGGCGATCGTGGCCTTTTTAGTCGCGAGCTTAGTGGTGACAATAGGCAGTCCCTCTCCCCGTTCTTGGGGAGGGGCTTGCGAGCCATCTCTCGCCGAATTCACCCAACGTTGGAAAACCTTTCGCGACAGCTTCGGCAGTCTCTGGGGTTTGCGAATCCAGGGCCGCGTGAACGAAACCGCCGCGCTCCGTGGCTGGCCCTTCCGGCTCGAGTGGACCGGCTTCCAACCCACCGACGCAGCCGCACCCACAAACGACGCCGCACCCACAAACGACGCCGCACCCACCGACGAGCAATTCCAGGAACTGAACGAAGCCTGGGCCACCCTCATGCGACGGTTCTGGTGAGTCTGTCAAGTCAATTATGGCAATTCTGAATTGGGGTGATTAGCAAACTTGGGAGAGCAGTTTAGTGATTTACTTTACCCAAGTTTCTCTAATAGGCCAAAAAAACTGCTTGAACGGCAAACTGCGCAGCCATATAACGCGAGAAGGTAAGCCATAGGCATCTAAACAGGATGGCTTCCGACGGAACATTGTTTTTTCAGTCGGCACGAATCGCCGACAACCTTTCTTACGGAGGCGTCAGGATGCGCAATCTACCGAACTCTTGGAACAACACACTTACGAAACTTGGCTTCAACAGGAAGAGGAGAAAGGCAAAGAAGGCTCAGTTGCAGTCTTCGCGTTGTTTGCGGATGGAAGGGCTGGAGGAACGAAAGGTACTTTCAGCAAGTAGTGTCCTAGCTGACTATGTAGATCTCAGTGAGATTTCTCTTCAACCCACCTATACAACTGTAGACGCACCAGCGAATCACGAGACTGCAACTGGAACTGGAGCGGACGGTGTCACTTTGATAAACATAGCGACAGCCACTGGTAACTTCATATGTTCTGGTGCTTTGTTACCAACCGGATCTCATATTTTAACGGCAGCGCACTGTCTCACTGATAGTGGTGGCAATCTCAATGCAACTGGGGTTAATGTTACTTTTGAGTTACCTGGAGGGGATATTGTTGTGCCAGTAGCGGTAAACGATATTACAATCCATCCTAACTGGAATGGAGTTCTTGGTGACGGAGACGATATTGCTGTATTGGAACTAGCTAGTTTGGCTCCCGCTGCTGCCGAAAGATACGATATCTACCGCGAGGCCAATGAGCTAACGTTGATAGGTAACAAGTTTGGATATGGGCAATCAGGACAAGGTCAGGTCGATACAGTTTCGTTCCCTGCAGGCACGAAGCGAGACGGTCAAAATCTATACGAACTTTATTGGAATAACAAAGAAGACATAATCCTGTATGACTTTGACAATGGATTGGCGGCCAACGATACATTTGATCTGATCGCTGGCCTCGTCGATCTAGGTTTAGGTAATTTAGAAGTGCTGACAGCTCCTGGAGATTCAGGAGGACCGACTTTAGTTAATGGTAGAATTGCTGGTGTAACATCATTTAGTGCGATTGCATCAGGAGGAACTGGGGACAGTGTTCCAGGATCCAATTCCAGCTTTGGAGAATTTGGGGGTGACACGCGAGTGTCGACGCAAGCTAGCTGGATAGATTCTGTTGTAGACATCGTAGCCCCCCAGGTTACCGCAGTAACCATAGCTGGACCAAACACACTAGATGGCTTCAACGGCTCTTACACGATTCCAACAGGCTCGGGCGAGCAACTTCGAACTGTCCCGATTGGAGGAGCAGACATCATAAGTATTACCTTCAATGAGGACGTAGTACTTGATGGAACAGAGCTAACATTGGAAGGTGCGTTTACAACAAACGACTATACTTCTTCTCTTTCGTATGTCGGTTACAATGCTGGTACCAACACGGCGTCTTGGGAACTGACTCCGCTTGATGCCAATGATCAGTTTGATACCGACCAAATGGTACTCAGACTAGATGATGCGGTGACTGATGATGCCGGTGTCTTTTTGGATGGCGAGTGGACGAATCCCACCTCACTTTCGCAGGGTTCTATAGGGTTGAGTGATCTTTCAAATGGTTCTGGCAATGGTACGGCAGGTGGTGATTTTGAGTTTTACTTTACAATTCTCCCTGGCGATTTCGTCGGCGATTCGGGGCCGAACAACATTGTGGATACGCCTGACTTGTCAGTCCTTCTCGGGAATTTTAGCCAACCTCCGGGTTCACAAACTTACTTAGAAGGCGACTTTACGGGTGATGGTGACGTTCACACGCCCGATCTGTCCCTACTATTGGGCAATGATGGTATCGATTTCACAAATTGGCCTGGAGCATCTCAACAAGCGCAATCTTCTGGTGGGAGTGGAAGCCGTACAGCTACAGTTGCTGCATCGGTATCAGCTACCGATGCCGCGTTCGCGTCGATGGCATATTCTATGCAGGATGATGTCGACGACGATCCTTTTGCATTTGGTTCGCCGTTTGCGGCTTGAGGCGATTGGGAAAACAGCCTTGAAGTTGTTGACTTTCGTCCCTGCAGGGCTTTCTATTGTTGTGGCTTACTTTCCAGGGGCTTGCGCCCCTGGCTATTATCTGGAGCCCCTTTGGGGCTATTGTGGTGGGTGGAGACGGTTGGTGGCTTTTTGGCACCTTTCCTAGCCCCTCCCTCAACTCGTCAGGGGACTGCGGTAGCCTTGTTGCCGTAGTTTACTCGCCGGGGCGAGCAACACATGGCTAAGCTCGCGCTATTGGAGATAAGATCCCTCGGCGGACGTCGAGATGACAGCTCGGTAGGGCTGAGTGCTGAGAGCTAAGAGCCGAAAGCCCTCGTCCATTACTGCGAGCATTCCACCGCGGTCAGATGTCGAAGTCTTTTGCAGGACGGGCAGAAGTAGTTTGTTGCCACCTATTGTTTGCTCTCCTCTGAGATTTAATACAACATAAATGGGTGTTAATTTCGTTGACAGGGATCGGACTGCGTATAGACAATAGAGCGCTAGCCAAATGACATGTGATTGAGTGGTGCTATTCCTGCCGAATCGATTTTGGCTCTATTCGTCAGTTGCGTTCGCATCCATGCAGTGATAAGGGTAGTCTCGTGAAGAAAATGAAAGCGTTTCTAGGTGTCTTTGTTGTAGCATTATTTTCGATGTCTCCCATTGCATTCGGTGAGACGATTTTGTTTGAAGACAGTTTCGAGACATGCTGCAGTATTGATCCCACTAAATGGTCTGACACCAGCGGTTGGTCTCGTACATTCTCCTCGAGCGCAGCCGATGGCAATTACCATGCACAAAACTCATCCTCAGCTACTTTTAACAACCTAAGAACAATCGACCTGGCCATTCCCGCTGAAGGCGCGGTTGTTAATTTTTCTTACGACTCGTTTACGCGTTTCACCGAGTTGCAGGCGAAGGTTGGGTCTGGTTCTTTCAGTCCACTGTATACCGCGCCTGCAACCGGAACTGCGGGACCCCAATCGCACTCTTTTACTGTCGCAGACATCTATGCCGGGCAAAATGTGAGTTTCCAATGGGTCAAGCAGAGCGGAAGTACTGATAGTGCAAGAGTTGACGACGTGAAAATCGCCGAAAGGGAACTACCACCATTTATGGCTACTCTCTTTGAGGACAGCTTTGAGACATGCTGCGGTTTTGATCCTAACAAATGGTCTGACACCAGCGGTTGGTCTCGTTCATTCTCTCCAGACGCAGCCGATGGCATTTACCACGCACAAAATACATCCTCAGTTCCTTTAAACCACCTAAGAACAATCGAGTTGGCCATTCCTGCTGATGGGGCGGTTATTAATTTTTCTTACGACTCGATGACGCGTTCTACCGAGTTGCAGGTGAAGGTTGGGTCTGGTTCTTTCACTCCACTGTTTATCGTGCCTGCAACCGGAAATGCGGGACCCCAATCGCACTCTTTTACTATCGCAGATACCTATGCCGGGCAAAACGTGAGTTTCCAATGGGTGAAGCAGAATGGAACTTTCGATTTTGCAAGAGTAGACGACGTGAGGATAATGGTTTTTGTGCCTGAACCGACTTCACTGTTGCTCTTCCAAACGGCGCTTCTACTGCCAGTGTTTGCTCGGCGACGCCTTTAGTGGGGTAGCCCAAACGCTTCTTCGGAGCCGATAGCTTAAATTCTTGCGAATCCAGCTACGCGTTTATGCTGCCTCGGCACCCGGAAATTGCAAATCGAACAAGCCGAAGATTTCGTCACGCGAGAGGCCGAGCTTTTTGTTGGGAGGGTCGGAGGCGTTGAAGACGGAGTCGAATAGTTCGCGTTTTTCTTCGAGCACCTTGTTGATTCGCTCTTCGATCGTGCCGAGGGCGAGCATTCTGGTGACTGTCACGGGGCCGGCGGCACCGATGCGGTGGGCGCGGTTGATGGCCTGGTCTTCCACGGCTGGGTTCCACCAGCGATCGTACAGAAACACGTAGCCGGCAAACTGCAGATTGAGGCCTACGCTGCCGGCGCCGTAACTCATCAGCAAAATGTGTCGGTCTGCTTCGTTGCGGAATGTGTCGATCACGCCGTCGCGCTGCGAAGTGGGGATCTTGCCGTGGTATTGGAGTGGGTTGAAACGCGCGAGTCGGCTCGAAAGCGTTTCGATCGTTTTTACCCATTGGCTGAAAACGATTGCTTTGCGGCCGCTGGCCACGCACTCCTCGAGATCGGCTTCCAGGCGGTCTGCTTTAGAGCTCGCTCCGGTGGTGGGATCGAAGTTGCAGATTTGTTTCAGGCGGAGCACGAGTTCGAAGACGTGCTGGATAGTGAGTTCGGCTTTCATCTCGCTGAGTTGGATGACGCCGTCGTTCTCGGCCCGGGTGTACGATTGCCATTGCTCGGGTGAGAGATCGATCTCGGCGTCGCGGAACAGTTTGGGTGGCAAGTCGGTGAGGACGTGGTCCTTGGTGCGGCGGATGACGTAGTCGTCGACCGAACGGCGGATGGCGGGGGCTTTCATGCCGGGCTGGAGGCAGCCAGGCGAAACAAATTGAAAGATACCGACCAGGTCTTCGATGCTATTTTCGATGGGCGTGCCGGTAAGGGCCCAACTGCGCGAACGGGGCACGCTGCAGATGACTTCGTTGGTGGTGCCGAGACGATTCTTGATGCGCTGCGATTCGTCGATGACCATAAGATCGAATGGTTGGTCAATTTCTTTCAGGAATTCTCGATCACGAACCAGGAGTTCGTAATTCGCCAGTAGCACCCCTGCCCCGCCGGACTTCCAGAGGAATTCGCGGGTGGCTTGGTTGCCCTTGAGGACGGTCACGAGCAGTTCCGGTGCCCACATGGCAAACTCGCGTTGCCAATTGGTGACTAAGGGCTTGGGGCAAACCAGTAGTGCTCGTTTGACAATGCGTTGATGTGCGAGCAATCGCATGCCCACGACGGCCTGCATAGTTTTGCCCAGTCCCATCTCGTCGGCCAGTACGGCTTCATGACGAGGATAGAGAAACGCGATGCCTTCGAATTGATACGGAAATGGCCGAAAGGGAAACTCCAATTGCGCGCCGGCGAAAACATTCTCCAGCGGAGGCTGCAGGAGGAAGTGCAGACGGTCCTCCAGTTTTACCACGTCGCGCGGCGGACGGATCCGGGTGCGTGAGGTGGCCGCTGGAGAATCTCGAAACGTAGTCGCACTCGGTGAACCCGCGGCTTGCACCGTCGGCACAGCAGTGTTGTTGCTGCTTTTAGTTTTTGACGAGTCGATAGCCGAGTCCACATCGACAAGTAGACAACCGACCGTGCGAATCGAAGGAGATTCAAACGGCACCCTGATCGCTTCGGGAGTTTCCAAAGTAAGAGAGTGCTCGGGAGTCGACCGCAGTGCGGGGGGCCCGATGTTTAGATCTCCAAAGGTAAAGCAACTCAACGTTGAAGCGTTGGCTGGTGCCTGGATTGGATTAGGCTGCTTCTGAGGAATCATTTGTAACCTCATCGGCAGGTTCGGTGATGCGTTGTGCTTCGCGAATAGCATCGGCAATTCGCTGAAACGGTTCGGCTAAGTCAATATTCTTCGAGAGCGGCTGGAGGGCATCGCGAACATCATCAGCCTGCCAAACACCGTGCGCCTCGCCGCAGAGCGAGAGGTTTCCTAGTTGAATCTGAGCCCGATTGGAATCAGTTTGTCCAAGTGTCGGGGCAGATAACGCAATTTTTTCGCCGTCCCTAAGCCAAAGAATGGGTTCATCCCGCCAAAGCTGAGTCGCTAGCATCTCATGGGTGTCCGTAAGCACAGCGACGACTGGTAGTTGCGCCTTGGAGAGGAGGGTTTGACCGATTAATTCACCAAATAGATAGGGACGAATCGAGGCCCCGTACAGGATTTCCTGGGCTGGTGAGGGAAGTACGGGCGTTGTGCAATGAAACTCCAAAGGCCTGCCGAGCGTAGAGAGGGTGAGATAGCCGCCGAACAGCCCGTGCGTAGGATCTTCGATAGCCGTCAAAAAGCCGAAGGCAGCCAAGGGTTTAGCGGTTTGGGTGGGCATTGAAATCCAGCGGGTGACCCGACTGTGGGTCGCAGAAAGGGTTGGCGGTGGGCCTAAATTTTGCCCATCATTCGACTGAGGCAATAACCCCTCCATCGAACCCGATCCGTACAGAACTTTAGAATTCAGGGGATTGAGGAAAAGTTGGGTGCAGAAATCTGGAATTTCTGGAAGTTTTCGTTAAACTGGGACGTATCCAGATCATTTGATCGCAGTAGTAAGAGCCGCTGGGGGGTTTCTTGCTAGCGGTGTCAACTACTTTAGCAGCAAAGAGGCACTTTTACCCTCCATGGCCATCCAGGCCAAGAACTTGCCTAGGATTACCTCCCTGGCATCGACCTACGTTTCCTGTCTTCTCAAGATGGGGTCTCAGTAGGTGACTTCCAATCCCAGTGACAATGGACAAGCTGGAACTCATTTCACTCCTCATCGACTCGTTCTTCGAAACACAGACTTAGAAACACAAAAGGATAACCTTCTAACATGTCTCAGAGTCAGCATCCTTCGCTCCCAATATTTTCACAGGTAGACGTTAGCGCCGGTAGTTCTTCTGAATCGGATTCATCAGGGGACGAAAATACCGTGTTGCTGCGAGAAGTATTAGCCGCTCAAGATCGCACGAACGAATTGCTGGAAGACTTAGTCTCCGTGATGGCAAGTTCGCACAAACAGCGCTCCCAGGAATTGCATCAATGGCGTCACGCGAATCCCGATTTGGCGGAGTCGTGCCGAGAAGCAGCCGAATCGCTTTCGAGAGTTCAGGTAGAATACCTGGAGCGCATGACCGATGAGATTCGCGACACTGCCGAGGATATGGAAGATGGCGAATTTATGTTGAACGAATTCGTGGACCGCTTCGGTCCGCGGCTTGCCCATCTCAATGGTGTGATCCAGGTGCTTGCTCAGCTCAGCAGTACTCCTGCTGCTACGACATCACAGCCTCACTAGAAACAGATTCAAGAATCGAAAACAATTCTATGTGAGCCGAAGGCGCTAGCCGCCGGTAGCGTAAGTCTAGGTATTGTTCTGATGCTACCCGGCGCTAGCGCGTTCGGCTCATTGGTTTAGATACTGCTTCTAAGCAACCCGAACCGAATAGAATATAAAACCCAGAGCCACGGAGAGTTGGCCGTTCGCTTCATGCGACTGGCTTGCCGACCGTGGCTTTTTTTATGCCCGAGTTTGAGCAGATAAGTGAGTTGGATGCGCGTTCGGTAGCTTGCTGTTCCAATGGCGATACGTTATTTTTTGATGGTTGCTCAAGATATTGCTCAACCATAGATACTTGGCATGGTTGCCAGGTCGTATTCCCTGTCGGATTCGTCGCAATAGCTGCGTAGCGAAAGGCAAACCCATGTCTCCTTTGTCGAACGATCAGTCAGATGCGCTCACACGCGTCGACTCTGCCAAAGCACTGTTGGATGCTCATACTGTAAAGACAGTGCGGTGGCACTTCGACGATGCGACAGGCTGCCCATTTTGGCTGGAAAAGAAACGTTCGCTCAAGTTCGATCCACTGTCGGAAATTTCTTGCTTCGAAGACTTGCAGAAGTTCGAGCCATTTCAAGACGAGTGGTTGCGGGGCGGACCAGTGCGGCGTTGGGTGCCACAGGCCATGGCGGACAAGCCCGTCTATGTGTTCGAAACTGGAGGAACGACGGGCACGCCGAAGAGTCGAATTTCAATTGATGATTTTCGCACCGATTATTCGCTGTTCAGCGATACCTTGCCGGACCGCTATTTTCCGCCTGGGGCAAACTGGTTGATGTTGGGGCCAAGTGGTCCGCGCAGGCTGCGGTTGGCAGTCGAGCATTTAGCCCAACATCGCGGTGGTATTTCGTTTTGTATCGATCTCGATCCCCGCTGGGTCGTGAAGCTCATAAAGAAAGGGTGGATGGAGCATCTCGAGGAATATAAGAATCACTGCATCGATCAGGCGATTACAATTCTCGAAGCTGGCCACGATGTTCGATGCATGTTTGGCACGCCGAAGTTGATCGAGGCACTGTGCTTGGCATTGGAAGATCGTGGGACGAGCCTGGCAGAAATGGGCATCTGCGGCATATTCTCTGGCGGCACGGAGTTTACGCCGCAGTGGACAAAGTTCTGCGTGGAAGAACTCTTCGGCGGGCCGCCGCAGGAAAGTGGCATCTATATGACGCCTACCTACGGAAATACGCTCATGGGGCTCGCTTGCAGTGAACCCATTAGTAAAGAGAACGGTTACAAGATAACTTACCACTCGCCACAACCTCGCGCAGTGGTCGAGGTCGTCGACTTCGAAGACTCCAATCGACTCGTAGAGTACGGTGAGACAGGGCGCATCAAACTCACCACACTTACCAAGGAATTCTTCGTGCCGGGATTCCTGGAACGGGACGAGGGAGAGCGAGAACCTCCGAGTAACTGGTATCCGTGGGACGGTGTGAGCGGCGTGCGGCCATTCCACAAATTGGAACAATCCACAACGGTTGGGGTTTATTAATCGCCCGCGACTTCTTCTGACGGCGCAGCTTTAGGGCACAAGGTTTCTCACACTGGTACTAAATATGGTGAATCTTTCTCCGCTTCGTTGGGGTGAGCCCTACGAATCTTTGGAATCTGAGGAGATTATAGATTTCCTCACGGGAGAGGTTGTTGCTCGCGTCGGACTCACAGGTGCGGGAATCGTACGGCGTGATTCTCGACATGCCGCCAAGGCACGTGAATCGTTGCAACAGATGAATCCTGCGGAGCTGATTGCCTGTTGTAAGCAAGCAGGCGAGTTATTCGAGTCGGGGAATCTCAAGATTGGTGATTCCACGCAGTCGCCCGCCGACTTTGTCAAACAGCAGTCGGCCACCACAGGCATGCCGCATTCCATGTGCGAGGCCAACGTGGCAAAGAACGCGTTTGTGCTGAAGAACATCGATAAAATTCTCGATGCCCTGACGCGCGGTCTTGATCTGAACATTCTTGCCCGCGGCTATGGCGAAGAGGGTCGCAACGTGACGGTGAGCTATCAGGCCCAGACCGACGTGCTGGGTGCCGTGTTGCCGTCAAACTCTCCCGGCGTGCATACGTTATGGCTGCCAGTGGTGGCTTTGCAAATTGGGTTGGCGCTCAAGCCCGGTTCGCAAGAACCTTGGACACCCTTCCGCGTGGCGGCCGCGATGACTGAGGCCGGCATTCCCGCTGCTGCAATTTCCATTTACCCAGGTAGTGGGGCGGACGTCGGAGGTGCCCTGTTGGCGAGTTATCGGCGGAGCATGATTTTTGGAGGGGAGCAGACGATTCAACAATACGCCGGGAATCCTGGCGTGCAGGTGCATGGTCCAGGTTTCAGCAAGATCTTGTTGGGCGACGACAAAGTCGACGAGTGGGAACAGCATCTCGATTTGATGGTCGATAGCGTCTACCGCAATGGTGGGCGGAGTTGTATTAACTGCTCCAGCATTTATGCATCGCGTCACACACAGGAGATTGCCGCGGCGCTTGCCGAGCGATTGGGACCTGTTACCGCGTTGCCGCCTGAGGATCCCGAAGCGGGGCTCGCGGCGTTTACCAATGCAGATGTTGCTGAGGCGATTTGGAAGATGGTCGAGCGCGACGCCGAAGATAGCGGCACAACTCATGCCACGGCTGAGTATGGTTCGCGATTAGACAGGCGAGAAACTTGCGCTTATTTACGTCCCACTGTGTTGCACTGCGAATCTCCCGAGTGCGCGGCCGCCAACAAAGAGTACATGTTTCCGCTAGTAAGCGTTGTGCAATGCGAGCAATCGAAGATGCTCGATTCAATTGGACCCACCCTAGTCGCATCGGCGATTACAGACGACGAAGCGTTTCGCCGACAATTGATTGCTACCACCCATATCGACCGGCTCAACCTAGGGCCGATTCCCACTCCGCAACTCAATTGGCTACAACCCCACGAAGGCAATCTCACCGAGTTGTTGTATCGCAATCGTGCCTTGCAGGTGCATAGTGAGTAGTCATTGTGATTGCACTGAGTCATTTGGCTAGATGTAACAAGTATTTGATTTAAACTTGCCAAATCTTTCGAAGCTTCAATAATTCCACTCCCCCCGACCGCACCTCTGAATCTGCGACCGCCATGGCCCAAATCGACCAGTACGCTTCGCCGACCAGGATCGAATTTGGTGTCGGCCGCCTTGATGAGCTGGGCAGTTTTGCACAGGATTTGGAAGCGCGGCGGGTGCTGGTTGTCAGCGATCAGGGGGTGATCTCGGCTGGTCATACCGAACGGGGTCTGACCTCGTTGCAGAAGGCAGGTCTCGAAACGGCGCTCTTTGGTGGCGTCGAGGAAAATCCTACAACCGACCACGTTGAGTCGGGACTCAAACAGGCAAAAGGGTTTCAGCCGGAACTGATTATTGGGCTTGGCGGTGGAAGCTCGATGGATTGTGCCAAGGGGATTAACTTTCTCTATTCCTGTGGCGGGCGGATGCAGGACTATTGGGGTGTAGGAAAGGCCACGGGCCCGTTGCTCCCCATGATTGCGGTACCCACCACCGCGGGCACGGGCAGCGAGACTCAATCGTTCGCGCTGATCTCCGACGCTGAGACGCACGTGAAAATGGCCTGTGGCGATAAACGCGCCGCCTTTCGCATTGCGGTACTCGATCCAGAGTTGACGCTTACGCAGCCTCCGCGTGTGGCCGCCCTCTCGGGCTTCGATGCCATTTCCCATGCGGTCGAAACATTTGTGACCACCAAGCGAACGGAAATTTCTTGCCATTTTAGTCAGGAGGCGTGGCTGGAACTTGCACCCAACTATCTCAAGGTGTTGCAAACGCCGGACGATATCGAAGCGCGATCGCATATGCAGTTGGGAGCCTGTTGCGCGGGCGTGGCGATCGAAAACTCCATGCTAGGTGCTGCCCATGCCCTTGCGAATCCCTTAACGGCCAACTTCGGCATTGCCCATGGAGAGGCCATTGCGCTGATGTTGCCGCAGGTGGTGCGATTCAACGCAAAAGAGTGCGAAGCATGGTACGAAGAACTGCTTGCGGTGACAGCCGAGTTTGCGGATTGTCCCTCCGGTGGCAGTGAAGAGCTTGCCGATTTTCTTGCCTCGATCGCCACGCAGGCGGGGCTGCCCGGTACACTGCAAGAGAAGGAAGTGCCGAAAGAGAGCTTAGCGACACTCGCGGAAGAAGCTGCCAAGCAGTGGACCGCCACGTTCAATCCAATCGCCGTCGACGTCGACGACTTGCTCGGTCTATATGAAAAAGCTTACTAGAGTAGATACTCAAATCGAGAATCCGAACGCACGAGCGTCAGTTGCCGATAGTGTAAGCCTGGGCGAGGCACCCGTGGCTAGCGCGGACGGTCCATTTCTCATGCAGCGCAGTGACTGGGCAGCTTTCGATGCGCTCCGGCTGTTCAGCCTATTTGGAATCGCGCTATTTGTGCTGGGAGCTTACTCGGCAGCAGGCGATTGGCCGTTCGAACGGGGCGATCGAGCCGCGACTGGCACTGCCGCTGGCCAATTCTCGCAAGAGCCAAAAGAATTGTGGCGTTTTGAGATCGAAGAAAGTGGATTCGAGGTGACCCCCGTCATTGCCAAGGGGATTGCCTACCTAGGAGACGTGGATGGCACTTTCTACGCTGTCAAAATCGCGGATGGAAAGTTGCTGTGGAAGAAAGAGTTCGCAGACAGTGGCTTTATTTCGGCAGCCGCGGTGGTGGATGGCAAGGTGTTCGTCGGCGATTTCAATGGCATGCTCCGCTCATTGGCGGCGGATTCAGGAAAGTTGCTTTGGCAGTACGAGGCCCGCGGCGAGATGTATGCCGGGCCCAATGTGCATGAAGGCCGAGTGTTGGTGACCACTGAGGCAGGCGAATTGATTTGCCTCGCTGCCGACACCGGCAAACTGCAGTGGAAGTTCGAAATCGAGGCTCCGCTACGTTGCTGGCCCACGATCGTTGCCGGCAATGTGTTTCTCGCCGGTTGCGATAGCCGACTGCACTCGGTCGATTTGCAGACGGGGCAGGAGACTCAAAGTTTCGAATTGGCAGGACAAACCGGTTCGACTCCCGCGCGATGGCAGGAAGGCATGTTTTTTGGGACCTTCGGAGGAACATTCTATCGCATCGACGATTTAGAGGTCACCTGGACCTACGAAGACGACTCGCAACAGGAGTCGTACTCCGCTGCCACGAGCGACGCAACGGTGGTTTACACCTCCAAAGGAAAGAAAATCTACGCTCTCAATCCCGACTCAGGCAAGCTAGAATGGGACACGTCGGTCCGGATGCCCGTGGAGAGTGCTCCGATCATCGTGGGGAATTCCGTACTGTTCGGCACGAAGCGAGGCCGATTGATTTCGCTGGAACTGGCAACAGGCAAGCAAAACTGGGAGTATGAGGCTGGAGGGAACTTTCTCGCTTCTCCAGCGGTGAGCGACGGAAAACTTGTGATCGCCAATAGCGATGGAACGTTGTATTGCTTTGGGCCGCGCGAAGAGAGCAGCGAGAGAGATTGACGTGAATCGAGCGAAAGCACCTGTTTGATGGCCACAGATTCGAAAAAGACGGAAGTTGGAAGTTACTTTATCAGTAACTATCCGCCCTTCTCGCAATGGTCGGAGGAGAATCTCCCAGCGGTGCGACAGGCCTTTGCTTCGCAGCCGGCAAAGGTTCCTCTGGGTTTGTACTTGCATATTCCCTTCTGTCGCAAACGCTGCAAGTTCTGCTACTTCAAAGTGTTCACCGATAAGAACTCGCAAGAGGTAGAGCGCTATCTGGCAGCCCTTTCCAAAGAGATCGAACTGGTGAGTGCGCTGCCGGTGATGGGGGATCGGCCCTTTCGGTTTGTGTACTTCGGTGGGGGCACGCCGTCGTTTTTAAGTTCCCGGCAATTGAAGCGATTGGTCGAACGACTGCAGGCCAACATCAATTGGGATCAGGCAGAAGAAGTGACGTTCGAGTGCGAACCGGGCACGTTGAGCGAGGCCAAAGTCCATACGCTCCGCGAATTGGGCGTCACGCGGCTGAGCCTGGGGGTAGAGCACTTCGACGACGAGATTCTTAGAAACAATGGTCGAGCCCACGAGTCGGCAGAGATCGAGCGTGCTTGGCCCTGGATCCAAGCGGCTGGGTTTTACAACGTCAACATCGATCTGATTGCGGGCATGGTGGGTGATACCGACGACAAATGGCAGGACGCCGTCGAGCAGGCGCTGGCCATGGAGCCCGACAGCGTCACGATTTATCAAATGGAGCTGCCATTCAACACGGTTTACTCGCAGGACATTTTAGGCAACAAGATAGAAACGCCCGTGGCCGACTGGCCGACTAAGCGGCGGTGGGTCGATTACGCATTCGATCGCTTTGTCGATGCGGGATACTCCATTTCTAGCGCGTATACACTTGTGAAAGATCCGACGCGCGTGATCTTCAGCTACCGCGATAATCTGTGGCAAGGGAGCGATCTGCTGGCGACAGGGATTGCCAGTTTTGGCCATGTTTCTGGGGTCCACTACCAAAACCTTCCGGAGTGGGAGGCTTACTGTCATTCGCTGGAAGAAGAGCAGCTGCCGTTGAGTCGAGCGCTGGAGACGACTCCGGAGCAACAGTTGATTCGGGAAATGATTCTGCTTTTGAAGCGGGGTTATCTGGATACGAATTACTTCCAGCAGAAGTTTGGGCAGAATGTGTTAGAGAAGTGGGCCGACGTTTGGCAGGACTATGCCGACCAAGGTTGGGCAGAGATCGACGGGGATCACATTCGGCTAACTCGCGAGGGCCTGTTGCGGGCCGATGCCTTACTGCCCGCATTCTTTGAACCGCAACACCAGGATGTCCGCTACACGTAGGGACAGTTTAAGGAACTAGCCACAGAGAACACAGAGAGCACAGAGATCAATCGCTCAGCATATTAAGCAATAAACCATTTGAATCGGCGACCAATAAAACTGCTATTGTTGCCTAGGTACAAGAACTCCTCTGTGCACTCTGTGGCTAACAAAGTGAAAGTTAGCGTTTGATAGAAATGGTAGACGAGTTGCACTTTATGATGGGCGAGTATCAGGCGGAGTTTCCGTCGGATCGACTTTACGCGCGAAATCATATGTGGGCCAAGGAGGCTGGCCAGGATCGATTCCAGTTTGGCTTTGCCGCCTACGCGGTCCGTTTGCTGCAAGATGTGTACTTCCTCGATTGGGATCATCCGCCCGGCACGATGCTGGTTGAAAAGCAAGAGATCGGGCAGATCGAAAGCCAGAAGGCAGAAGCCTCGCTCTACGCACCCTGTGGCGGTGAGCTGGTGGCCATCAACGACAGTTTGTTGCAAGATCCTTCGGCCATCAACGTCGACAAGTACGGCAATGGCTGGCTGTTTGAGCTACGGGTCGCGAGCCACGAACTTTTAAGTCCCAAAGAATATCTGGTGCATCTGGCAGCCGTGTGGGAAGTAACTCAGCAGACGATCAAAGGGCAATTGAACAAGTGAGTGGGTTCGACGACCCCCTGACAAACTAACGTCGGAAAAACTTTCTGTTGCCGTAAAGTCTGTGCGAAAACGGCCACACATTGTCCCTTGCCTGCGATCGGCTACAATCAGGGGGTCTTCAAGAATTGCCCGGCTACGTTTGCTGACCTTTGAACATGCCCCATCGCCTTACCGTTGTTGTTTCTCAGAGCCGCAGCCAAAATCCGAAGAAACGGATGCTCGAAGAGTCTATCGTCGGCGAGCTGCTTGGCAGGCCCGGCATCGATGTTACCGTGGTGCCCCACCTCTACGATTTGAAGGCGGATGGCACCGGGATGCTTTGCCTGACGGGACTGGCTGGCGACGTGGTGGTGTGTAGCTGGCTCTACCCCCGGGCGGCGCGATGGATTTTGGACCGCAACGGAGTGCGCGGTCGCGAAGGCGTCTCGCTTTTGAAATCGCTTGGTGAAGATGGCGACGAAGAAGAGGCCGCCGAGGAAGCAGACGATTTAGAGTCCAAGCCACGCGTGATCGACCAACTCGAGTTGCCAGCGCGGCGCATCTATTGCCTCGACCTCCGCGCTCACGAAACTGCCACGCAGTACTTGGATGAGGTTGAGCGAATTTCCCAGGAACTCAGCACGCCGACGGTAGAACTAGGGAGCTGGATCCAAGGCGATCCAAAACCCGAGCAGATGGAGCGCTACCTGAATGCGGACGACTCTGGTGTGAATGGTGGCAAGCAGCCTGCATCGTCGGAGCCGGTAGAGGGCAATGTGGCACGACGCTGGTATCCGGTGATTGATTTTAGTCGGTGCACCAACTGCTTAGAGTGTATCGACTTCTGTTTATTTGGCGTTTATGGCATCGATGGGCAAGAGACGATTCTTGTTGAGCAGCCCGACAATTGTCGGCAAGGGTGCCCTGCGTGTAGCCGCGTGTGTCCCGAGAATGCGATCATCTTCCCACAACATAAGAGTCCCACCATTGCCGGCAGCAACGAAGTTGGCGGCAACATGAAGATCGATCTGTCTCTGTTATTTGGAGCTCCTGATCCGGGGGAGCCCGGTGCCGAGAAGGCCCTGGAGGTGGCAGCCCGCGAACGGGACGAGCAGTTGATGAAAGTCGGGCGCGAACCGCTTGGTGTGGGTATTGGTGTTCCCAGACGCCATGAGTCTGAACCACCCACTGCCTCAGCCAAGGATGAACTGGACGACTTGATCGACGCCCTGGAAGAGTTTGATCTCTGACGAGGTGTTCTTAGTGCTGGGGGCGTGAAGCCACTTCAATTTCTGCTGATGTGACCTGTCCGGTGGATTCGACAGTCTCTTCGGGGTGTTTCTCGTTGCTCTCTTCGGTGCCTAGATCATTGTCAGATAGAATGTGACAAGAATTGCAGCAAGGAAAACAACTATTCTGAAAACCGCAAGGGATCGAGCCGCATCGCATGGTATCGTAATACCAACGCATCACATGCACATGATTCGACACGCTCAGATCGACGATCCCGCGAACCGGAGCGGTGCCTTTCACCTTGTAATTTCGAACGCCCCGTTGATTCGCCTCGGCACCATATCCGCTAATGCCAGGTGCCCAATAGTTTTCCACAACACAGGCATGCCTCGTGGCTCCTAGGCAGCAGAAGATTTCATCGTGAAATTGCTCAGGGGGATCGAGGAGCGTCAGCTGACGTATGGGGCCGAGATCGCTTAAGCATGCGGCTGCCTGAGAAGCGGCTACGGTTCCTAAGCTATGGGCGATAATTTGGGTACGGCAAGGCTGAACCCCCCGGCAACGCAAAGCCGCCGCCAACATCCGCCCTTGGCATCTACCAATGCGCAGGGGTTCGTCGTTGAACGGCGAAACTTTCACGGCATTCCAATCCCAGCTAAGTAGGTTGTAACGATCGCCACAGCGACATTTCAGAGCGTTTGCCCCTGCGCATCCGAAAGTGGTGTGAATTCGTTTGGGCAGAGGATTCCACCCGTGTGTGATAACGATCGTGGGCTTGGATGGATCGATGGGATCACAGGGGTGTGCCCCGCAAGAATAGTTGAGCAACACACCTTTGCGACCATTGCCACCCGATTGGATGACGGCCGTGTTCAGTCCACAACCACTGGCCAAAGCGCAGAGCGACAGCACGAACAGTAGTCTATTTCGGAAGGCTTCCATCCTTGGAATCCTGTGAAGGTTTACGGCCTGTAGGGCCTGAATGGGCGGGTCTAGCGGTGGGGCAAACTAGCAGGGCCGATCCCTCGGCGGTAGGATATTGTGTCAATCGGAATATCGGCATTAGTCGGTCCCGTTCTCCAATGCGCGATTGCGAATTGCCAAGTTCAGATTGGCCTGGAGGGGTATGAGAACAAAAGAGAAGCAACAACCTTGCGGAGAGGTAGAGTGCTTAAGACTAAATTTCCAGGATTCTCATTGAGCATGTTGCACTTTCTCAGTGAGTTGTCAAAGAACAATGATCGAAAATGGTTCCAGGCCAATAAGTTTCGCTATGAAGAGGAGATCCGCACTCCTGCATTGGCATTTATCGAGGCGATGCAAGTGCCTCTGGCTAAGCTCTCGCCACATTTTCGAGCAGAGCCGAAAACGGTTGGCGGCTCGCTAATGCGAATTTACCGAGACGTACGGTTTTCTAAAGATAAACGTCCTTACAAGACGAATGTCGGAATTCAATTTCGTCATGAGAAAGGACGCGACGTCCATGCACCTGGGTTCTATCTTCACATCGACCCCAACGAGGTGTTCTTGGGAGTCGGAATGTGGCACCCAGATTCGGGGGCATTAAGAAAGATTCGTCAAATGATTGATAAGAAACCTGATCTCTGGAAGAAAGCCAAAGGCGGCAAAGCCTTCCGCGATCGGTTTCAGATAGTGGGCGACAGTTTAAAGCGGCCCCCTCGTGGATACGATGCCGAGCATCCAATGATCGAAGATTTAAAGCGAAAAGATTTTATCGCTGTCCATCAACTCGATCACGATGTGCTGTTTGGTCCCGATCTAGTAAAAGAGGTCATGTCCAACTTCCGTGCCGGAAAGTCGTGGATGGCCTTTCTGTGCCAAGCGGTGAAGCTAAAGTTCTAATATGCTCTGGGCATTTCTGCTAGCAAAGCCATCCGCATTGGCGATTCGTCCCGATGCGGTTACGATTTATGCCCATTTGATATTATAGAATTGACTTAAAATCAAACTTCAAACGTAATACGAACTTAATTGCTCGTGAGGAGAAACTAGCAAGTATGGCTATTCGCATCGTGTTCGCTGTATTCGTCTTACCACTCGTCATGCCACTCGCAGCGGAGGCTGGCCACGAAGTGCTGCTAAGCATGCCGGAACCGCCCGAAGGGATGTCGGTATCGAAGCAAGCTTTGCGGGTGGAAGACGAAATCGTTGGCTACCACGTTCAGCTTTCGGACGATCAAGGTGTGAGCAAAGTAATCGTTCAGATCGAGACGTCTTACGATCGCTCGAAAAAGGAATCGCGAGTTGCCGGCCTCAAAGGCTACGTGAATGGAATTGCAAATGGTTTAAAGAACTCCGGATTCAAGCTAGTCTCTAATCGAGTCCCAAACCTGAAGGACACAGATTTCACTAAGCCGCTTCAGGTTGAGATGGAATTTGCTAAAGATGACGAAACGCGACTTTTTGTCCGTCAATTCATTTTCTTCACCAGCAAAGGATTCAATGTCCAGGTTGTGTCGAGCGACGAGCGTGAACTGGATGAATTGTCTGCCTGGGCAAGACTCATCCGACCGGCTCAGGGCGTGAAGGAGCTTGCCAGCACCAGTGCTGAGATAGACGCAACCGACAAGCCTGCTAAACGACGCTGAAGTATGGGTTTAGGGTGCTTTCTGAACCCCAGGTCAGGTTGGTGCGTATTGGGCGTTTGCCTGGATTTGTTGAATCGACTAGAATTCCAGCCTCGCCTGATACCCTCCCGATTGATCGCTCAATAAAAAGAGAACTCAACATGAGTTGCAAGCTTGGATTGCAAATTGCCCTTTCACTTTTCGCCATAACCTTTGTTTTGGCGGGAGACGCCAACAGTCAGATTGTCCGCAGATATCCAGGCGGCGGGCTTACCGTCCGTGCTCCCTTTGTACGCGTCGATGTTGGCGCCTATGGTGGAACGTCGGTACGAGCCCCATTCGTTGCCGTGGATCCAGGCGCCGTTCAAGTAGGCCCCCGTCGCCGACTACTAAGACGTCAGATCCGCGCCGAACGAAGAGCATTGGAACAAACTGAGCAATCGCAGAGCTTCGGCCAAGTGCAAGCCGAGCCACCGACTCTGGCTGAAACTCCCCCATTGCCGAGTCCTGCGGAACTCGAGGCGCTAGAGTTAACCGAACTAGTCTCTGCGCTGCGGGATCTTTCCCGAATCTTGCATGATTCACTTGAGAAGTTTGACGACCCCACAGGTTGGCAACGCTATCTAGAGATTCCCGATACTGCACTTGGTTCGCCAGGAATCGAGGAAGTGGCAATCGACTTGTCAGCACTAGAGAAAAAATTAGACCGTTTTCGCAATGTTGCGAACGATGCTGAGTTTGCAAAAATTTCGAAGCTGCAGCCTTTCAAAGCTACCCTTTTTACTCTGGAGTTGGTCGTAGACCGATTCACACAAGCCGGTCCAATCTTGGGCGATCCAGACGGTAGTCAAAGGCAGCAGGACCCGGGGCCGGTGACAGCGCCTGACGATTCTTCCGAACTATTGGTTCCACCCAGTCCCGAACCTCGTAGCGGCGAGCGGTCGATTCTCAAACGGCGCTAGAATCCGACGCTAAAATCGAGACTTGCGGGATCGCAACCGATCAGGTTCAGAAGCCTTGCTTCCCAGGTTCGGCGGAATGCGGGGTGCCCGTCTGCTAATCTCGGTCTAAAATCAATAATGTTGTAAGGGATACTTGCTTGAGCCGTCTATTCCTGTAGACATCGGCTACTTTTGCGAGCCCTGAGGAGGCAACATCCATGATTCGCTTCAAGCTTACGCATTATCTAACATTGTTTTTTGGCCTGGCATTGGTCTGCCTGGCAGCCTATGCGATCCCGCCCGCCGAGCAACCGCTCTCACAGGGAAGTGACACTAAGTCTGATCAAGCTGAGGAAAAAATGAACCAAGATTCTAACTTAGCCAAAGCCACGTTTGGAGGCGGCTGTTTCTGGTGTACCGAGGCTGTTTATCAAGAAATTGACGGCGTTCACTCAGTAACCTCAGGCTACAGCGGAGGAAAGAAAGCAAATCCTACCTACGAAGAAATTTGCTCTGGTTTTACCGGCCATGCCGAGGTCGTTCGAATCGAGTTTGATCCGCAGAAAGTCTCCTTTGCCCAATTGCTGGAAGTCTTTTGGCGAACACACGATCCAACTACGCTCAATCGACAGGGAGCAGACGTCGGAACGCAATACCGCTCCGTGATTTTCTACGAGAACGAAAGTCAAAAGGAAATCGCCGAAGAGATCCGATCCAAACTGGATGAGTCAGGCGCTTTTGCCGGTCCGATTGTTACGGAAATTAGCCCTGCCGAGGAATTCTATCCCGCCGAGAAATATCATCAGGATTACTTTAGTCGTAACCCCGAGCAAGGTTATTGCCGAGCAATCATCGCACCGAAGCTTAGCAAATTCCGTAAGGCATTCGACGGAATTCTCAGAAAGAATGACGAGGGCAACATGGAAAGCAAAGAATCGAGTCCAGCCGAGGAAGTCAACTGGTCAGAGGTAGACTGGAAGAGCAAACTCACGCCCGAGCAGTACCGCGTCACGCGGCAAGAAGGGACAGAGCGTCCTTTCCAGAATGAATACTGGGATAACAAACGCGATGGCGTATACAAGTGCGTATGTTGTGGACTGCCGCTTTTCGATGCAGAAACCAAATATAAGTCGGGCACGGGTTGGCCCAGCTTCTATCAGCCCATCGATAAAGACAACGTTTCTGAGCACAAGGATCGCAAACTCCTTTATACGCGAACCGAAACCCGCTGTGCCCGCTGCGATGCCCACTTAGGACACGTCTTCAACGACGGACCTGAACCTACGGGCCTTCGTTACTGCATGAACTCTGCAGCTTTGAAATTCGAGGTCGAAGACCAGCAGAATAAAGCTGCTACTGAGGAACAATAAGGCAGGCAGGAACGGTATACCCCCGCTGCGCGGTGGCACCTCACACTGACGAGTGACAGAGTTTGACTATGTACTCGGCTCGTAGCCTAGATTTGGCGATAGCCAACGTTCGATTTCAGGTACCGACATCGCTTTCCGTGTGGCATAGCTCTCCACTTGGTCTCGAGCTAGGCGGTCTACGGCGAAGTAACGCGCTTTGGGGTGTGCGAAGTATAGGCCCGAGACACTGGCTGCCGGATGCATGGCAAAGTGCTCGGTGAGTGTGATACCTGTATTATCTTCAGCTGCGAGCAATTTGAAGAGTGTCGCCTTCTCTGTGTGGTCCGGCTGAGCAGGATAACCTGGGGCGGGACGGATGCCGCGATACTTCTCGGCAATCAATTCCTCGCTGCTGAGGTTTTCTGCAGAACCGTAGCCCCACTCTTGCCGCGCTTTTAGGTGGAGGCACTCGGCAAAGGCTTCTGCCAGACGATCGGCCAAGGCTTTCACCAAGATCGAGTTGTAATCATCGTGATCGGCGGCGTACTTGTTGGCAAGTTCATCACAACCAATTCCTGTGGTGACGGCAAACGCTCCCAGATAATCTTCGCGACCAGAGTCCAGCGGCGCCACGAAATCCGACAGGCAGTAAAAAGTGTCTTGCCCTTTACGTTCCCATTGTTGCCGCAGCCCATGGAACCGGCATAGTTCTCCGTCACGCGAGTTGTCACTAAATACTAGGATGTCGTCTCCCTCAGAGGCCGCCGGCCAAAATCCGTAGACGCCGCGAGCTTCCAATAGATCCTCGCTAATGATCTTATCGAGCATATCCTGCGCTTCATCAAAAAGCCGCTGGGCCTCCTGGCCGTATAGTTCGTGCTCGAGGATTTTTGGGTATTTGCCTTTGAGCTCCCAAGTGAGAAAAAACGGCGACCAGTCGATAAAATCGCGTAGTTCAGAGAGTGAATAAGACTCGAGTACTCGCCTACCGGTGAATGAGGGCTTCGGAATATCGATCTGTTCCCAGTTGCTGCGAAAGCGCTTCTCTCGAGCTTTCTCAAGCGGTACTAGGGTAACCGATTGACGCTGGGCGTACGACTTGGCCAATTGTTCTTGCAGATCCCGATTTTGTTCTTCGAACGCGGGGCGATTCTCGTCGCTGAGCAGTTTCTCGACGACGCCCACGCTACGCGAGGCATCGAGCACATGCGCGACGCAGTTTTCGTAACAAGGTGCGATCTTGACCGCCGTGTGTTTGGGGCTGGTCGTGGCTCCACCAATCAGTAGTGGCCTTTGTTGCCCGACACGCTTCATTTCTCGGGCCACGTGGACCATCTCATCCAGGCTGGGCGTTATCAATCCCGAGAGGCCGATGATATCTACATCTTCGGCATCAGCTTTTTCCAGGATCTCCTCGCAGGCGACCATGACCCCCAGATCGACAACTTCAAAGTTGTTGCAGCCAAGCACGACGCCGACAATGTTCTTGCCAATGTCGTGAACGTCGCCTTTGACGGTTGCCATCAAAACTTTGCCCCGCGCTTGGCCGACTGTGCCAGCGGCTTCCTTCTCTGCCTCCATGAAAGGAGTAAGATAGGCTACCGACTTCTTCATCACACGGGCACTTTTAACAACCTGGGGAAGGAACATTTTTCCTTGACCAAACAAGTCGCCAACCACACTCATGCCGTCCATCAACGGCCCTTCGATGATTTTCAGGCAGGTGTCGTACTTTTGTCTTGCTTCTTCCGTGTCCTCGTCGATGAACTTTACGATGCCCTTAAGCAGCGCGTACTTCAATCGTTCTTCGACCGACTCTTCCCGCCAAGCCAAGTTCTCAGCCGTCGTTTTGCCCCCCTGCCCTTTCACAGTTTCGGCGTAGTCGACTAACCGTTCCGTGGCATCAGCCCGTCGATTTAGCAGGACATCTTCCACCAACTCTTTGAGCTCTGGTTTAATGTCTTCGTAAACTTCCAATTGCCCCGCGTTGACAATGCCCATGTCGAGCCCGGCTTGAACGGCGTGATACAAGAACGCAGAATGCATCGCTTCGCGGACGACATTGTTGCCACGGAACGAGAAGGAAATATTTGAAACGCCACCTGAGACATGTACGCCCGGACAAGTTTCTTTGATCTGGCGAGTTGCTTCGATAAAATCGACCGCGTAGTTGTTGTGCTCTTCAATCCCGGTCGCCACGGTGAGAATATTGGGATCGAAAATAATATCTTCGGCGGGGAAATCGGCATCCTCGGTCAGCAACTTATAGGCACGTTGACAGATGCGGACTTTCTCGCTCGCCTCGGCAGCTTGCCCTTCTTCGTCAAACGCCATCACTACTGCCGCCGCTCCGTACTGACGGCAGAGTCTTGCACGACGCAGAAATTCTGCTTCGCCATCTTTCAGACTGATGGAGTTGACAATCGCCTTGCCCTGCACCGCTTGCAGTCCGGTCTCCAGAACCGACCACTTACTACTATCGATCATCACAGGAACCGCCCCGATGTCGTGTTCCCCAGCGATGAGCCGCAGGTACTTGGTCATCACCGCTTCGCTGTCGAGCAGGCCTTCGTCCATATTGACGTCGATGATATTGGCACCGCCTTCGACTTGTTGGCGGGCGACCTCAATGGCTTCTTCGTAGTTCTCTTGCTTGATAAGCCGGGCGAACTTCTTACTGCCGGTGACGTTCGTGCGCTCGCCAATCATCAAGAAGTTGCTGTCAGGGCGGAGCGTGAGCGGCTGCGTGCCACTCAGCCGCAGTAGCGGTGCCACGGAAGTGCGTTTATGCGGCTTCCAAGTTTCGACGCGCTCGGCCATGGCAGCGATATGGTCGGGAGTCGTTCCGCAACAGCCACCAACGATATTCACCCAGCCGTTGTCTGCAAATTCGCCAACTAGGTCGGCCATTTGATCCGGACCTAAATCGTACTGGCCCATTTCATTGGGCAAGCCAGCATTGGGGTGGCAACTAATCCACGAAGACGAGTGCTTCTGCAGCGTTTCCAAGTGCGGTCTCATTAACTCCGGACCAAGTGCGCAGTTCATTCCCACTGAGAGAAGAGGAAAATGCGAAATGCTCTGCCAGAAGGCTTCGACGCTTTGTCCCGAGACAAACGTTGCTCCACCTTTGTCAAACGTGCCGGAGATCATTACCGGGGCAGTCGTGCCGGATTCCTCAAAGTACCTGCGGATCGCAAATAAGCATGCCTTGAGGTTGAGCGTATCGATCACCGTCTCGGGCATCAGAATATCGACACCAGCCTCCATCAAAGCGGCGACTTGTGCGTAATAGGAATCAGCCATCTCGTGGTATGTCACGCCTCGATAGCTGGGATCATCAACCTTGGTACTTATGGCAGTTTGTTTGGTGGTAGGACCGATCGAGCCGGCGACGAACCGGGGCTTGTCGGGCGTCTTTTCGTTGAACTCTTCGCAGGCAATCCGAGCGCACTTCACAGCTGCCGTGTTGATTTCCGCAACGAGTTCCAATGGCAAACCGAACTCTTCCATGCCTACCGAGCTAGCACCGAAAGTATTCGTCTCGACGATGTCGCTTCCCGCTTCCAGGTAGCGTCGATGAATATCGGTGATGGACTCGGGATGTGTGAGGCAGAGCACATCGGCAAAATTCTTGAGATCCCGATCGTGGTCGGCAAACCTTTCTCCCCGAATGGCGGCTTCGCTAAGTCCCAACGCCTGAATTTGCGTACCCATCGCACCGTCGAGGAGTAGAATTCTCTCTTCGAGTAGCGTATCGAGCGTTGTTGAAAGTTGAGGGCTGAGGGAGCGGAGCATCGTAATCCTGGCTTTTGGTCAAACCTGCTGAGTCATGGCAAGGTTTTCTGCAGTTCAGCAATGAAAGATTTGTGTAAACTAATAATTATCCCAAAAGTGAGTGGGGCTGACAATGGAGCTAGTCCGCGCACAGTCAATTCAGGAACAACCGTACAATGTACAGATTAGACTTTCAGCTGGTAGGTTCGCTGACTTTGGGTTGGCTATTCTTGGCACTTGTCTTTTGCCAGGCCCCCCGTGTCACGGCCCAGACTGGGACTTTTGTTGATCGTCAGCAAGCCACGGATTTGCGGGTTGTTTCCTACAACGTCTTGTGGGATACGATTTTTGCCGAAAACAATCCGTCACAAGCGGCTAAGTTCGAACGGGTGGTTGCCGCATTGGACGCCGACATTTGGAATCTGCAGGAGATCGGCCACTTCTTTTGTCAGTCCTGCATCCCGAAGACAGCGGCGGACGTGCAAACGTTGCTCAATACGATTGACCCGATCGGTGGCAATGGCTGGCAGGTGCATCAGGGTGGCGACAATGTGATTGCCAGCAAGTACCCGCTCTCGATGACTGCCGTCGATACGGTTCCCTCAGGGGATAGGCAACAAGCGATCGCGCTGGTCGACTTGCCCGATGCGCAATTCGAGTCTGATTTTTATTTCATGAACAACCATTACAAATGTTGTGGCAGTCCAGGAAGCAGTGAAGACGATCAGAGACAAGAGCAGTCGGACGCCATCGTCAATTGGCTTCGCGATGCACGCACGCCCGGCGGTGCGGTCGACCTAACGCCGGGAACACCGTTTGCGGTCTTGGGAGATTTGAATATCGTTGGCGGACCTCAACCGCTCGATACTTTGATCGACGGCAATATCATCGACGAATCGACCTACGGCCCCGATTTTATTCCCGATTGGGATGGCAGCCATCTGACCGATGCCCGTCCGGTTCACAATGGCTCGGGCACCGACGAATACACTTGGAGAAACGACAACTCAAGCTTCGATCCCGGAGTCCTCGATTACATTATCTACTCCGATTCGGTGTTGGACGTCGGTAATCAATTTGTGCTGAATACGGTTGCCATGAGCCCGGCAGAGCGTGTCGCTACAGGGCTTCAGCTTTACGACATCACGGTCGATACGTTTGGTGACAATTACGATCACCTGCCGGTGGTGGTCGATTTTCGTTTGCCGAGCATCGCGGGAAGTGATTTCAATTTCACCAGGACGGTCGATTCCGCCGATCGTACAGTCTGGGAGACGGGCTACGCCACAGGCACGTTGCGCTCCGAGGGGGATGCCAATGGCGATGGCCACGTTGACGGTTTGGATTTTCTAAAGTGGCAGGAAGAGTGGACTGGCACCCCAGCTTCCGTAGCGGCTATCCCCGAGCCTTTCTCCTGGCAACTGTTGGTGTTGGGTGGTCTTTGCAGGTTGTTTGTCCGACGCAGTGTGCGACGCGATTTCGAGAATTTGTACGAATTGTGAAAGCCCCCTGCCCTAACCCCTCCCCCGAAAACGTGGGTGGGGGACTAGTGGGTTGCCGCTTAGCGGATTCATTCGCTCGTACCGCGATCCAGCGTGACGAAGACTCTGTCGAAAGTTGGCTTAAGTGCTGCCCAATCAGATTCGTTGCAGATGCAAATGACATTGAGCGATTTGCTGTGGCCGATGATTGTGGCGCGATAACCGTGCTGGTCGGTGCCGAATGCCGATTGGGCGGTGAACTCGCTAATTCGCGCGGGGCCCAGCTTGCATTTGAGCACTACCGGGCTACCTGCAAGTTCGGTGTATTCTGGGTACTGCTGCTCTGCGATTTCCGCATTGACGATGTGAATATCATGGACGGGTTCAAACTGTGGGAGGCCCCCTCCGCCGGGGATACTTCCACCTGCCGCGTCGTTCATCAAAGAGCCGGCCACGCCGACCTTGATGTGAATCAACGCATCGCCGGAAGCGATCTTCGCCCACTCAGGACCATGCTTGCCGCCCCCTTTGGCCTCCCAGTCTTCCGGGACCTCGCACTGGAAGGTTCCACCTTTGGAAAAGTACGGGGCGTAGCTCGTCGGGATTTCAGCCGGTTGGGAACCGCAGCCGACTAACATCAACAGCAAAGCGATGTGGATAGAAGCATACAGCGTTTTCGATTTTTGTAGAGTCGTCACGATCGCGTACCCCCCCCCCAAAAAAAAAATATAATTATCCACCACCCAGCGTGAAGTATTTGCCAAGTTGCCCCAACATCCAACCGTAGCATAACAACCCAACCGCCTCCATCGGTCCGCCGAGCAATACCGAAAGGATCGGTGGATCCATCCAAGTGAGCCGCATAAGCACATAACCAAACAACATGAACAGAAAAGAAACAGAGTAGAACGCTAACCAGGCCAAGGGCCGCGTAACGAGCGTGCGGAGTATCGGCATAGAAATTGGTTCGAGCGGTGATCCTGTCTCTAGTGTCGAGAGTTGGAGAATTGGATAGAGGAACCAAGTGGTGATGCCGATGATCTCGATCGATAAATTGGGAACGACACGACTCAAGCCATAGCCGACAAACGCCGCGAGCGCCAACATGCCCAGGGTGGAGGGCAAGGTCCAAAACCAACTCCGCCAATCTTCCCGCAACGATTCATCGGGAGTCGTATGTCCGTTGGATGTCGATTCGATGACTCCCAGATAGTACGCCGATGCGTAGGAGAGCCCGACGGCATTGAGCACGCCCGCTGCCAAACATGTCGCCCAAGCAGCAATGGGCACCACGCTCAGCAAGATCAGGCAACCGATGACCGAGAGGTCGCAGAGCAGGAGCACCATCATCAGCAAGATGCAATGGATAATCGTAGAACCGGAGATCGAGGGCTGCAGATCGGCGGCCTTGAAATCTCGGTCCCTCGTCGGTTTAGGTTTGCGACGCGAGCGAGAAGATTCAGCCTCCTTGGCTTCCAACTCCGCATGCGCCGCCTGCATGCGACGTTCCGCAAGCAACCGACGCGGATCTTGCTCCGCAGATTTAGATCGCTCCGCCAAAAAGAGGGCCCTCCCCCACGAGGTTTCTTCGGTGCTACTGCTGCTGGATTGCTTTCGTTATTGTAGCAGCTTTTTTCAGCAGCACAGAATCGTAGTACCGTAGGCTGGGTTAGCCGCTAGGCGTAACCCAGCATCCCTCATTGGCCTCTCAGAATTAGATGCTCCATTGTGGGATACCGGCAGGCAGAGGTGCGGTGACAATTCTGACATAACCTAAAGCTGGGTTACGCCTAGCGGCTAACCCAGCCTACGGACTTAGGCAACACACGAACCGCTTCGAGCACGGACGAATCAGCTTCAATGCGAATGCAGATTGCGTTTAGATGTAAGCCGGAATAAGCCCCCGGCGGGGAACTAGTAGAGCTTAAGGACAATCAGAGCTTGTTCCCCAAAGCAATCTAACCGAGGGTTTTAGATGAAATTCGAGAGGAAGAAGATTGGGGTCGCGGAAGTGAGCTACGAAGTAGTCTTTGCCCTCTCCCGTGTGCACTCGCAAAGAAATTACCCAGTGTAGGTCGAGAGAGAAAAGCTCTCGTCCCATCTGCCAGCATGAGAGTCGAATGATTTCATAACTTGGCTCAATCTCACACCGAACAAGGTATTCTTCCCTCTTAGTTTCAAACGTCAGCTTGTTGTAAGACCAAGGGACGTTTAGGTCAGTGAGCACGGGCTCGACCTCGAATAGAGCCAGAAGTTCCCAATCTTCAGGAAATGGATCCACGCTAGCCTCTCGAAACAGTCTGTAGGACGACACCTAGAAAGTCGTTTTAAGCGTTCTGGGTAAGACGATCGATTGGATTCTGGGGCGCATCATAAGCTCCGAAGTCGTTGAAGAAGTGCCGTTTGGCGAAGCGGTATGCCCAGCTTTTTTCGGGGACTTGCTCCTGCACGTTGTATTGTGAGGGGCGGGGATGCATCGATTGCAGTTCCCCAACGGCGCTCTGACGGGCTGTGGTATCGCGGGCACCGTGAAGGACTGTTAGCTCGTGTAGCAGGTCGGGGCGCTCGAGCACGATGCAGCCACGGGTTTGCGAGGCGGCGAGTTCGCGGAAGTCTTTCAAAAACTCCGAATTGTTAAACGTGTCGGCCAAGGGGCGCTCGTCGTAAATCGAATCCTTGGCAAATTGCACGATGGGGCACGGCTCGATGTCGCCCCAGGGGCTGATGTGGTGCGTGAAACCGGTAGCGGCGGGGCACAATGCCTGACCGCCCGCGTCGTAGTAGGCATCGATAATACCGATCGGTTTGCGGCAACGCATCTCGACCACAAAGCGTCGGATCCGAACTTGCTCCTCCGGCGACAACGCCAGTTCCGGCGCGGCCTCTGGTCCCATGGGTCGATAGGTGTGGTACCACATGTACAGCACGCCCAGCTCGATCAAGCGATCGACCCACGCCTCGTTCACCAGATCGTCGAGATTCGTTTTACAAACGCTCGTGCAAACGCCGGTAATGACGCGGTGTTCGATACAGTTGTGGATGCCCTGCATAGTTTTGTTGAGCACATCGGCACCGCCGCGTCGCTCATCGCTCACAATTTCTGTGCCTTCGACACTAATCAGCGGCGTGACATTACCACATTTGCGCAGCTCCGCAGCGACCTCGGGCGTGATGAAATGCCCGTTGGTGAAGACTTGGAAATAGCAGTCTGGATGCCGGCGAAAGATTTCGAGGATGTCGGCATGCATAAACGGTTCGCCACCGACGATGCCGAAGAAGTAGTTCCCCGCCGCGTTTGCTTCGGTAATGACGCGCGACAGCGCATCGACTTCAATCTTCTCCTGTTTGGCAGCGACATCCACCCAGCAACCCTGGCAGCGAAGATTGCAGCTATTGATGATCGAAATGTACAAGAAGGGTGGGAAGAATTCCCCCCGTGCGAGGCGGCGCTTATGCTTACCGATGGCTCGTGCGCCCTTGTACGCGAAATTCCAGGTCAACTTCCAAAGGAGCCGTTTATCTGTTTCGGTCAGCAATCTTTTGGCGTAGCGGAGATACATGCGGCCCTATTGGGTTTGGACGATTTTGATACAAAATATTATGCCTGTTTTGGGCCTATCAAACTAGCGGCAGAAAGGTTTCCCCCCCGATTGCTGGCGGTCGCGGCACTCGACACGTTGGGCTACTGCACTTAAAATTTGATTTGCGTCGGACCGGTTGGTTCGGCTGCCCCACCAACCCCGGAGCCAGTCGGCTCGATGACTTCCCCTGTTGATACTGAGCGGTTAGCTGCCGCCCATCTATCTGTTCGCAATGACCTGCTCGAGGAGCGAAATGCGCGCGGATTTTGGGCTGGTCGTCTGTCGAGTTCACCGCTCTCTACGGCTACAGCCATCAGCGCACTGGTGTTAGCGGAACAGAATGGCACAAGCTGCGGGTTGCCTGCCTATTCTCCTGGAAGCTCTGAGGATAGTCTCCACGAAATTTATCAGGGAGATTTGAGCGAGCTAATCGTTCATTCGTTGCACTGGCTGGCTGGGCAACAAAATGAGGATGGCGGCTGGGGCGATACTGATCAAAGCCTGTCGAATATCGCAACCACGATGTTGGTTCAGGCGGCATTTCAGCTAACGGGTGTGCCAGCCAAGTACAACGATCTGATGGCGCGAGCCGCACAATATGTCGCGGCTCAGGGAGGTCTGCCGGCGCTCAAGCAGCGATACGCCGGCGACAAGACCTTCGCGGTACCGATTCTTACCAACTGTGCACTTGCAGATATGGTGCCGTGGCGCAAGGTTCCCGCGTTGCCTTTTGAACTGGCCTGCCTGCCGCAGCGACTCTATCATCATTTGAATTTACCAGTCGTCAGCTATGCCCTGCCGGCTCTGGTAGCAATTGGGCAAGCTCGCTTTCACCACGCAGCGCCTCGCAACCCATTAGTGCGCTGGTTACGCACTGCGGCCAAGAATCGCAGCTTGGAAATCCTGAACGAAATGCAACCCGCTTCGGGAGGTTTCCTGGAAGCCACGCCGCTGACAAGCTTTGTAGTGATGAGTCTTTCGAGTATGGGACTGGTCGAACATCCGGTGGTACGGCGCGGGGTGCGATTCTTGCTCTCTTCGGTCCGGGAAGATGGAAGTTGGCCTATTGATTCCAATCTTGCTACCTGGAACAGTTCCCAGACGCTGACAGCGCTCAACTGGAAGCTGGAGGACGATGCTTACCAAACGGGAGGACCCTCGGCCGAGGCGCACCAATCGCTTGATTGGTTGCTTTCGTGTCAACATCAGGAGATTCATAGAGCGACGGGAGCGCTGCCAGGTGGCTGGGCTTGGACCGATCTGTCCGGTGGGATCCCCGATGCAGACGATACGGCGGCTGCCTTACTAGCCTTGGCAGCTTGGAACCGTCGGTGGCCTGAGATTCGCGACTCGGAAATCAAAACTGCTGCCCGAGCTGGCGTGAAGTGGCTCTTGGAAATACAGAATAAGGATGGCGGTTGGCCGACCTTCTGCCGGGGCTGGGGGCGATTGCCATTTGACCGCAGCAGCACCGATATCACCGCCCACGCCATGCGAGCGCTCAACACTTGGAAGCTTCTGCTCAATCTTTCACAATCCAACAAGCCATTCGCACGGCGAGTTTCCAGCGCTGTCTCGTTGGGATCTCAATATCTTGGACGCCAGCAACAAACAGACGGTAGCTTCCTGCCCTTGTGGTTTGGCAATCAACATCACATGGCCGAACAGAATCCTGTCTATGGGACTTCCAAAGTGCTGCAGATGTGCCGAGACCTGGGATGGTGCGACACAGAGATGGCGGTGCGTGCGGCCAAGTGGCTGGCGAGTGTTCAGCATGCGAGTGGCGCCTGGGGCACCGCTTTGCCTAAGAAGCCAATTTTGCTCAAGCAAATGAACGAATCTGGAATTGCACCCAGCGTGGAAGAAACCGCCCTGGCCATCGAGGCATTGTTGCCTTTCGTGGATCGCCAGCCGGAATTCCGAACTGCCGTCGAGCATGGAGTCTCCTGGTTGATCGACGCCGTCGAGCAGAACCGTCACAAAGAGCCTGCCCCCATAGGTTTCTACTTCGCCAAGTTGTGGTATTATGAGCGTCTGTATCCGCTTATTTTTGCCTCGAGCGCCTTAGCCCGAGCCAGGCGAGAACTAACGCAGGAAGCAGAGAAGACAAGGGTTTCGAGTGCAGTTTGACCCTAGTTTTGCTATGCTAACGATGGAAACTTGAGGCGGATCTGTGATGAGGCCGATTCGCTGGATTTAGCCCACGATTGAAACAGGGCACGAGACGACGTTCGAACGGAAAGGAGGAGTTGGTGTCGTTGTTGTCTGATAAGCTGACCCTCCCCAGTCAGTCTGCCACGGGGCGGGCTGCTAACTCGACTGCCCGTGGCAATCGTCGCCGCACGAGTCATCTTAAGGATGTTCCGGAATCTCTGGAGCTACGAGTTCGCCTCCGCGAGCACTGCCAACAAGTGTCGCGGCAGATGGACGCCGATCTTTCACCCACCAAGGACGACCTGGAGTGGGTTTCTCGAAAGATTCTCGACGAACTCGAACTCCCCGAGGGACTGCTCGGTTGGACGATGGTGGTGCTCGCCTCGGAGTTTTGGCGAGATCAAGTTGCTGCGGTCCCGCCTTCGCGTCGTTTGCTCCTGCTACCCCATTGTCTGAAGCATGCCGAGGGTTGTCCGGCCGATTACGATCAGTTTGGCCTCGACTGCAAGCAGTGTGGGGCATGCAGCATTGCCGACTATCGAACAATCGGCGAAGAGATGGGCTACAAGGTGCTTGTGGCCGAAGGCTCTCCCATCGTGATGAAAATCATTGTCAGCGGCTATGTCGATGCCATCGTCGGCGTGGCTTGCTTGAATGTGCTTGAGAAAGCCATCGACAAGGTACTCCTGGCTGGCATTCCTTGCATGGCGGTGCCGCTTCTCTCCAGCGATTGTCGAAATACGTCTGTGGATGAAGACTGGGTACACGAGATGATTCATGTGCGACAAGATCAGGCACCGAAACGGAGCAGCACGTATTTACATTTGTTGAGAGAAGCGAAAGGACTGTTTGAACCCGCGACCCTTCAGCGATTGGCTCCCCGACAGCGGGGCGGACCTAGCCTGGTTGAAGTCAATGGTCAGGGCGCCGCTGGACTCGATCCCATCGCCGCTACGGAGACGATCTCTCAAGATTTTCTTGGCCAAGGCGGCAAATATGCCCGGCCTTTCATCACCCTGGCCGCTTACGATGCGATGACCGGCGGCGAAGGGACGCTGCCCACCGGGGCCGAGCATTTGGCCGAACTACCAGACGCTGTCCGCCGCGTGGCTCTGTCGATCGAAACATTTCACAAAGCTTCGCTGGTGCACGATGACATCGAGGATGGCGATGAGTTCCGCTATGGAAATCCAACACTCCATCGTCAACATGGAGTGTCCACGGCCATCAATGTCGGCGATTACATGATCGGTTTGGGATATCGTCTTGTCAGTCGAGAATCGGGCAGCTTGGGGACGGAAGTGGTTTGCGACGTACTAGACCAATTGGCGGATGCCCATTTGCGGTTGTCGGAGGGTCAGGGCGCGGAACTGTTGTGGAGAGACTCGCACGACAAACGTCTCGCGCCTCTGGATGCCTTGAAAATCTATGCCCTTAAGACGGCCCCAGCATTTGAAGCTGCTTTGCTGGGAGGACTTCGCTGTGCCGGTCCGTTGGGTGAATTGGCCGAGCCGATGAAGCAGTTTTCCAAGTACATGGGCATCGCATTTCAGATTCTCAACGACTTAAAAGATTGGCAGGGAGATCAAGACAATAAGCTGGCTGCGGGGCTCGATGCACTGGCGGGTCGCCCCACCCTACTGTGGGCCCTAGCCTTGGAAGAATTGTCCAACGCAGATCAGCAGGAATTAATCGAGCTAGCCAACTCAACCGAAGATTCAACGAAACGCTTGTCGCGAGTCGAGCACCTTTACCGCCAAGCCGATGTATTCGAAAAAGCCAATGCCTTAGTCGACAAGTACCAGGAACGCGCCGAACGAATTGCCGATGATACTTCGCCAGACAATCTTCGTCGCTTACTCTACTATTTGGTCGATACGGTACTAGAACGGCCTGCCGAAGCGCAACTGAACATCATTCAACCAACGCTTCCCACTTAGACTGGTTTCAATCTTCAACCACATGGTCTAAGTGGTTGGATCACCGATTACTTCCCCCCTTGTGATGAATTGTGGACGATCAACTCGACTCATTAATCAAGCAGTTTTATTCTTCCCGCGATAAGGTGGGAGAGTTCACGCCTGTCGAGGCTGACGAGCTATCACAGCAGTACGCCTCACTCCTAGCTCATACTGATCATATGACGGTGACCGTCGAGGCCTGGCACAATAGCTTGGTTGACGTTCATGTCTTGGAAGCCGTCCAAGAAAAGGACAAATACGCGCGGCGGATCGTTTTAACTCGCCAACGCGACGGAACTCCTGTGCAATTTGGGATCATGCGGATTAATCTGGCTAGCCTGCCAGAAATTGTTCGTATGGAGATTGAATCGCGCGCATTGCCCTTAGGGCGAATCATGATTCGTCATCATTTGTTGCGAGAAGTTGAATTGTGCCAGCTCTGGCGTGTCCAACCGGGGGAGGAGTTGCAGACCCATCTCTTGTGCAATCCGGAGGTTCCCGTTTTTGGTCGCACTGCTAGGATATTGATGGAGGGCGAAGTTCTGGTGGAGTTACTGGAAATCGCCCTCTCATGACTGGCGCCGGTACACATTTCTCATGAATTCTCAATACGACTGCATTGTCATTGGCGGCGGCCCCGCGGGTTCAACGACAGCCGCCCTCGTTGCCCAAGGTGGTTTTCAAGTTCTTCAGCTCGAACGTGAGTCTATGCCCCGCCAACATGTGGGTGAGTCCTTGATGCCGGAGACGTATTGGGTTTTCCAACGGCTTGGGGTTCTCGAGCGGCTCAAGCAGAGTGCTTGGTCTCAAAAAGTTGGCGTTCAGTTTGTCAGCGACGCGGGTAAAGAATCGGCACCGTTTTTTTTCCGCAATCACGATCCGCACGAATCTACACAAACTTGGCATGTAGATCGTGCTGAGTTTGACCAGATGTTATTCGAGAATGCGGCGTCCCTCGGAGCGACCTGCCAGGATCGAACGCGCGTGGTCGATGTGATCTTCAAAGATGAGCGAGCGGTTGGTGTGAAGGTTCAAGTACCTTCAGGCGAAATTCAAGAAATCTATGCGCAGGTGATCGTCGACGCCAGCGGCCAGCAGTCGGTCGTCGCTACAAAGAAGGGATTGCGTACCGTCAATCCTCATCTGAAAAAAGCAGCCATCTGGTGCCACTATCGCGGAGCCTATCGCGACGAGGCTGGCGGCGGTGTGAAGACAGTTATTATGCATACCGCAGAAAAGAAATCCTGGTTCTGGTACATTCCTCAGTCCAACAATATGGTGAGTGTCGGCGTGGTGGGAGACCGAGACTACTTACTGAAAGGACGCGGCACACCCCAGCAAGTATTTGAAGAAGAGCAGCAATTGTGTCCCACACTTTGTTGTTGGCTTCACGAAGCAGAGCCTGTTAACGAAATGAAGGTGGCCAAAGAGTTTTCTTATACGACCAGTCGTTCTGCCGGCGACGGTTGGGTATTGGTGGGAGATGCCTGGGGATTTATTGATCCTGTCTATTCTTCGGGCGTTTACTTCGCGTTAAAGTCGGGGGAACTCGCCGCAGATTGTATTATTGGTGCGATTAAGAACAACGACACAACTGCCAACGCGCTCGGGTCATGGGTGCCCGAGTTTTCTAAGCAGACTGGATTGATTCGAAAGCTTGTTCATGCCTTCTACTCGGGAGAGTTTCGCGTCGGCCGGTTCTTGCAAGAGTTTCCGCACCATCAGGAAGAGTTGGTCGATTTGCTGATTGGACGAGTCTTTAGTGGCCGCACCGGAGAAATATTTGAGGATCTTTATCCTTGGATCCGCAATCGCGGCGGCAGCTTGCCGGACTAATGGGCCACGAGTGGCCCGGTCTTCAATTCTTGTGCTTGATCTGCTAGCTTGTGACCAGCGTAGTGGACGATCGAACTTCTCGTTCGGCTCAGTCCTAGGACCCACCCGGCCCTCCGAACCAAGCGATCTACCTTCGATGCCAGTGAAATTGTGGGCAATGGTCTTAGTTCTAATTGTCTTGCACCAAGACAATTGGTTTTGGACGGACGATCGGTTGGTCTTCGGCTTCCTGCCAGTGGGGCTCTTTTACCACACCTGTATTTCGATTGCTGCAAGTGCACTTTGGTTTTGGGCGATCAAGTTCTATTGGCCTAAGATCGACGATGCGAAAAGGAGCGGCAATTGACGCAGCTCTGGATTATCGCTGGTTATTTGGGATTACTGCTCTTACTGGGTTACGTGGCGAGTCGGTTTTTTTCTGGGACAAAATCAGATTACCAACTAGCGAGTCACTCGATTGGGCCGTTCCTGTTGCTCATGTCGTTATTCGGAACGACGATGACAGCCTTTGCTTTGGTGGGATCGAGCGGCGAAGCATTCAAAGAAGGAATCGGCGTCTATGGAATGTTAGCCTCCTCAAGCGGAATTATTCATTCCCTTTGCTTCTTCCTAATCGGGGTGAAAGTCTGGGCCATTGCGAAAGAGCATGGCTACACGACGCAAATCGAGTATTTTCGAGAAAGGCTCGACAGTGATTTTATCGGGATTCTGTTGTTTCCTATCCTCGTGGGATTGGTGATTCCTTACTTGTTGATCGGAGTGATGTCCGGGGGAATTGTCATCCAGAGCATGACAGCCGGCGCGTATCCCGATTTGGCGATGTTTGCCACTGATAGTCCCGCCACCCATGGCGGTGTCCCGCCGCAAATTGGTTCGTTGGTAATTTGTTTGGTTGTCCTCTGCTACGTGTTTATGGGGGGGATGCGGGGGACTGCGTGGGCCAATGCCTTTCAAACGATGGTCTTCATGGTGCTCGGAATTGTCACCTTTTGCGTGATTGCCAATAAACTGGGTGGCAAGTCGACTCTGTTTGAGAACTTGGAGATACTCGGTGAAGCGATTCCACTCGACAAAGCTACTCGAGTAGAGATGTCGAAGACAAAGTTTTTCACTTATATGCTCATACCGCTATCCGTAGGTATGTTTCCCCACTTGTTTCAACATTGGTTGACTGCCAAGAGTGCCAACTCATTCAAGCTTCCTGTCGTGGCTCATCCGCTATTTATCATGATCGTCTGGGTGCCTTGCGTCCTAGTAGGAGTGTGGGCCACAACGAGTTTGGTCCCTTCCGCACCTCCTCTGCCGAAGAATCCAAACGCGATTCTACCGTTCTTGGTCAAAACCCAAACCACGCCGGTGTTGGGGGGGCTACTCACTGCGGGAATTCTAGCAGCGATCATGTCTAGCCTGGATAGTCAGTTCCTCTGTCTGGGGACCATGTTTAGTACTGATGTTGTGAACCATTATCGAAGCAAACCTCTCAGCGATCGCGGCCAAGTGGTAACTACGCGAGGATTCATCATCTGCATTGTCATACTGACCTATCTGATGAGTCTCTCGAACAACCGCAGTGTGTTCGCCTTGGCGGTTTGGTGTTTCTCTGGTTTTTCCTCTCTGTTTCCTCTCATATTTGCGTCTGTCTATTGGCAACGCCTCACCAAGGCCGGAGCCATTGCCAGTATATTGGCGGCCACCACGACATGGGGTTATTTGTTCTACCTATCTGGGTTTGGAAAGAACCGCACATATTCTCTGAACATTTCTCTTGGCGAAAGCGTTTACGAAATCATGCCAGTAGCCGCCATATTTACTGCTTCGACCATTGCATTAGTTGCTGTCTCTCTGATTACTAAGCGTCCGAAAGCAGCGACCCTGGAAAAGTTTTTTTCCGAGGCTTCTTAGTATCAAGTAGTTTCCGTGCCCTTCGAGCCTCTGTGGTTAGTCATTCTCATGCGAATCGCCTATCTAGCTGCTGGTGCCGCGGGAATGTATTGCGGCAGTTGTCTGCACGACAACACCTTGGCAGCTCAAATGCTGAAGATGGGCGAGGACGTCGTATTAGTCCCCATCTATACCCCAATCCGAACCGACGAATCCGATGTCAGTGAACAACGCGTCTTCTTTGGGGGAATCAACGTCTACCTGCAGCAGAAGTGGAAATTGTTTCGTCACCTGCCGAGGTGGATAGATCGCTGGCTCGATCATCCTGCCATTCTGCGGCAATTATCGGGGCGGGCCGACAGTGTCGATCCTAGTCAGTTAGGCGATTTGACTGTCTCAATGCTACGTGGCGAAAGTGGCAATCAATTAAAGGAATTGGAAGCCCTCGTCGATTGGCTGATTGACGAAGTCAAGCCGGACGTGGTGCACCTCTCGAATTCGATGATGCTCGGACTGGCTCGTATGATTGCCGAACGTTGTGGTCCGCCGGTTGTCTGCTCACTTTCGGGTGAGGACATCTTTATCGAACAGCTTTCGCCACCATACTATCAACAAGTGAGGCAGCTATTGCGCGAACGTGTAGCCGACGTCCACGCCTTTGTGGCATTGAATGAATACTATGCAAATTTCATGTCTGACTATCTTTCAGTTGAGCGGCAAAAGATTCGTGTCATTCCGCACGGTCTGAATTTGGAGGGGCACTCGCAGCGGGCCGCTGAGAATTTGTCGAGCGCACCGCGCATCGGTTATCTGGCACGCGTCTGTCACGAGAAAGGACTGCATCTGCTAGTAGATGCCTGCGAGCAATTAGCGGAACGTCCAGAATTCGTTGCACTCGAGCTTCACGCGGCAGGCTATTTAGGCAGTCGCGATCGCCCCTACTTGGCAGAGATCCAACAGCGCGTTAGTGAGGGGCCCCTTGCCGGTCGATTTCGCTACGTGGGCGAGCTAGATCGAGCCCAAAAGATAGCATTTATCCAATCACTCCACGTTTTCAGCACACCGACTATCTATCGCGAAAGCAAGGGCCTCCCTGCTCTGGAAGCTATGGCCAATGGCGTCCCAGTCGTGTTACCCAACCATGGTTCGTTCACCGAGTTGATCACCGACACTCAGGCGGGCCTACTCCACGAGCCGGAGAACTCCACCGATCTGGCCAACACCTTAGCTGAGATAATATCTAATCCAGTGAAGGCGGAACAACTGGGCAGCTCGGGACGGTTGGCGGTAGAAGATCGGTATCATTCTGCAGAGATGGCACAACAAACGTTATCACTCTATGCCGAATTGGTAGTTTAAAAGGCCAGTCGGCTGAGAATAACGGGGCCCACAGCTGGGCTGATTTTAGCTACAATGAAATGAGTTGTTCCTCTTCTTTTCTTATAAGTTTGTCTTCGGATGTCGACTGATCAAAGACCAGATACCTGGAGCGAGATGTTGCCGACCGCAATCGGCGACTACATCTTTTACACCCATGCTCCGGTAGGTGAAATCACTTTTATCAGTCCCTCCGTAGAACAAGTTCTGGGATTTCGTCCTGAGGAAATGCTAGGGCACAATTGGCGAGAGTGGGTAGGCGAGCAGAATCGCGGGCGCCAAACAGCCGAACAAGTGCAGCAAGCTGTCGAAGCTGGGACCGCATTCTTCAAGTTCGATTTGGAAGTAACGCACGCGGATGGCAGCACACGTTTGCTCGAAGTTCAGGAACATGCTCTCTTTGACGAGGCGGGAAACTATCGGGCGATGGAAGGAATCGCCAAGGACATCACGACGGAAACGCGGACAGCAGAAGAGTTGCAGCGACTAAAGAAGGACCTCGAGCAACGCGTTGCCGAGCGGACGGCCGAATTGATCCGAATTAACGAGAAGCTGAAGGAGAGTGAGTCGCGGTACCGAAACGTCGTTGAAGACCAAACAGAGTTTATCGCCAGATGGTTACCCGGCGGAAAATACACGTTCGTCAACGAGGCTTACTGTCGGTATGTCCATAAGTCGCGTAACGAACTTGTCGGATCGACCTTCATCCCAACCATCCACGAGGACGACCGCGCACGAGTGGAGCGAGAAATCGCATCGCTGACGCCAGAAAGGCCCTCGATCACGAGCGAGCATCGCGTCTACCGTCCCGATGGATCGATTGGTTGGAATCACTGGACGAATCGCGCGTTGTTCGATGACCAAGGGAATCTGGAAGAGTACCAGTCTGTTGGCCGCGACATAACTGACTTAAAGGAAGCTGCCGATACAATTCGCGAGCGGGAAGCTTATCTAGCTCATGTATCCAGACTTGCCACGATGGGCGAGTTAGTGGCAGGTATCGCTCACGAAGTTCATCAGCCATTGCACGCGGCAAAAACATTTGCAGAAGCAGCGAGAAGGAGCCTCGACAGCGGAACAGCCGAAGGCAGCGCCCGGGCTAAAGACTGCATGCAGGAAATCTCCGAAGCCGTATCTCGCACGGCAAAAATAATACGTCATCTGCGGACTTTCACGAAACCAAAGCCGATTCAATTCGAGTCTCTTGACCTCAATGACATTGTCCAAGAAGCTGCAGAGATAATATCGTTTGAAACAGGACGCGCTGGTGCACGATTGCATTGGGACTTGTCAGTCGATTTGCCCACTGTACGCGGCGATCAAGTGCAACTAGTGCAGGTATGCATCAATATGCTTATCAATGCCTACGACGCGATGAACGAGGTGCCAGAACAACGAAGAAACTTGGTGATTTCAACCAAGTCGGACAAGCAAAATGTTGAACTTTCGTTTTGCGATGCGGGCTGCGGTATCTCCGACGAGCAAAAACAACGGCTCTTTGACGCTTTCTACACGACGAAGCCCCACGGCATGGGCATGGGCCTTTCTTTATGCCAAACTATTGCGGAGGCACATGGGGGAAAGATCAGTGCCTTTTCTAACACAGGCCCAGGAGCGACATTCGTGGTATCCTTACCTATCCCTAAGAGAAATAACTCATGATCGAGAATGCAATTGTCTATGTCGTTGACGACGATCAGCAAGTTCGCAAGGCGGTAATGGCACTGGTTAGTGCTATGGGTGTCCCGAGTGAAGGCTTTGCCTCAGCGGAAGAGTTTCTCGAAGCCTACGAAGGTCATCGACCCGCTTGCTTGGTAACTGATGTCCGTATGCTCGGGATGAGTGGGCTTGAGTTGCAGGAACAACTTTCAGATCGAGGCGTCACAATATCAGTAGTCGTACTGACCGCTTTCGCCACGACACCCACTACAGTGCGAGCCATGCGAAACGGTGCGCTGACACTCATGGAAAAACCATGTGACGACGACGAACTATGGGACGCCATCCGGACTGGCCTGGCCAATGATGTGAAAAACTGGGAGATGGAGCAGCATCGTGGCTCGATCATGCAACGACTCGAAACGCTTACGCCCAAGGAACGCCAAGTTTTGGAATTCATTGTGGCGGGCGACGCCAATAAAGTAGTAGCTCGAAAGCTAGATGTCAGTATTCGGACCGTCGAAAACCATCGTCAAAAGATTTTCCAGAAAATGGGGGCTGACTCCCTTGCCGAGCTAGTTCGTTTTGCCATCACTGCCGGCGTGTTACGAAGAAAAGAAGAGCAGGCGTAGGCAAGACTCGAAAACGTAAGCAAAACGCACACACCAAGACTCCCGCACAAAGAGGCTGAATAGCGAAAAAGCTAAGGAAAACTGCGTAAACATAGAGCCTATAGCACCTTGTGGCGACCGCCGAATCTGTTAAAATAAGCGATTCGGCGAAAGTACCCAGCAGGCCACACTCCCCAGTGTCACATCGAAAAGCTCCTTAATTCGAGAGTAAGAACAGAAAATGCCCAAGAGAAAGTCCGCTCCAAAAGCTGTTAAAAAAGATCCCGTGTGCGTCGATGGTGTCCGTCCACGCCCAATGTATGTTGATTACAAAGATTTAGACTTGCTGAGCAAGCTTACCAATCGCCACGGTCGTATCGTCAGTCGTCGTAAGACAGGTTGCCAGGCTGCTAGCCAGCATGCGGTATCCAAGGCGATCAAACGCGCACGATTCATGGCGTTGCTTCCTTACTCTGGAAGCTAGGCTTATTGCCAAGAGTCTTTGTCCTCGCTGCCTCTCCCCTGCCCTCCGGTCTTTACGATGGCCGAACCATTCCGTACGACGCGACTCGTCGAATTTCACGACACGGATATGGCGGGCATCATGCACTTTGCCTCGTTCTTCCATTACATGGAATCGGCCGAGCACGAATTGCTACGTTCTACGGGCTTTAGCATCTACTCCACGTTCGAAGGTCAAACGTTGAGTTTCCCGCGGGTCGCTGTCTCTTGCGACTTCAAGTCTCCGGCCCGTTGTGAGGAGTTGCTAGAGATTTCAATCCGAATTACGCGACTGGGAACAAAGAGCATCTCTTACCGATTCAACTTTACGCATCAGGGACGTGAAGTGGCGGAGGGACAAATGACGAGTGTCTGTTGCCGTATTGACCCAGATCAGCCATTAGCGTCTGTACCGATACCAGCGGAGCTAGCCAATGAACTCCGAAAGTATGTGACCGAGTAGCTACTTGAGTTGGTGTGCGGGGTATACAATCGACGCAAATCTTCCTTATCTCGTCGAATTGACAATGCGATTGGCAGAGGGAGTCGCACGTATTCCTGAGAGTGACCGCAAGCTTCATGCACAACGGATTGCTTCTTTTCAAACTCAGGATGGTGGTTTTTGTGGCAGGGATGTTCGAAGCGATTTGTACTACACCGCTTTCGCGCTGCGTGGATTAGTTCTACTGGGAGAATTGGACGACCGTGTCGCCAATCGCGTTGCAGATTTCCTGCGGCAGCAGCTTCAGGGCGAAACGACCTTAATCGACCTGATGTCGCTAGTGTTTGCAGCAAGGTTGCTGGAATCGAGTTCTGGGATCGAAGTTCTCGGTGAACTATCCCCAGAGTGGTCGGAGAAGCTAGCCGACACATTCGAAAGTCTGCGGCGCGAGGATGGTGGATACGCGAAGACGTTTGAGGGTCAGGCTAGTAGCACTTATCAAACGTTCCTGATTGCCTTGACGTATCAGCTTATGGATCGCCCATTGCCAGATCCTGAGCGAGCTTGCGAGTTCGTTCTCAACCAACATCGTGACGATGGCGGATTTGTCGAAATTAGGGTGATGCGTCGCAGCGGAACCAATCCGACAGCTGCAGCTATTGGTACGCTACGAGTGCTAGGACAGCACCACGTTGACGAGGATCTCAAGAATTCCGTTGCCGAATTCCTATTCAATTCGGTTACCGACGAAGGCGGGCTGCGTGCCAACACGCAGATACCGATTGCCGATTTGCTGAGCACATTTACGGGACTTCACACCGCAGCAGATTTGGATGTAATAACAGCATTCGATAGGAAGAAATGTCTGTCATACGCAACATCATTACAGGAAGAATCCGGCGGTTTTCGAGCCGCTGCCTGGGATGATGTCGTTGATGTCGAGTATTCCTTCTACGGTATTGGCGTCCTAGGATTGTTTCTATCGGACGACTGCTAGTGCACACGTGCCGATGAATGAAATGACTGAATCGTGAGAATTCACAACGTGAACTTGGAAAACAATACCCCCGAAATAGGGGATTTACAAGCCACCTTCCATTTGTCATATTCGCGCCAACGTTGCGAATAGTAGCTCGCCGCGGGTGAGTTTCTTGAGGCACCTTCTCAACGTCGGAACAGAATTTCTAGGAACGGAACTTCTGCGTTACCACGGAAACGGGTTACTGGGGGTAATTCCAATTCGGTAGCGCACGCTTGTCGTGCAATATAGGAATGCGCCCTCCGTCTCATTTTCGCAATGAGAAAGGAGAAGAGGATGTTGTTTACTCTGGGCAAGAGTATGCGCCGAACGTCTAGTTGCGCTGTGCTATTTGTATGTTTTTCTGCCAATCTGGAGGCCCACGTCGGGCTCGATTCGCCTAACGGGGGTGAATCCTTCGTCGCTGGTTCCACAGTTACAATCGAATGGCATGCGGAGGTGCAACACGACACCGTCGACTGGGATCTGTGGTACTCCACGGATAGCTCGTCGGGACCTTGGACCGAGATATCGTTGAACTTGCCCTTGGGAGATCCCGCTGTGGGAATTCCCCACTTCTTCGACTGGCTTGTCCCTGATGATTTTGATACGTCTGCCTGGATTCAGGTCAGTCAGGACAACGACCAAGACATCGATTACTTCGACGAAAGCGACTCCAGTTTTAGCATCTTGGCCCCTGGCGATTTTAGTGCCAACGGGCAAGTTGGATCAGCCGACCTGGCTATCTGGGAAGGTGGCTACGGCACCAATACCAGCGCGGCGCATAGCGATGGAGATGCCAATCTTGATGGTGTCGTTGATGGAATCGATTTTCTACTCTGGCAGGTGCAATCCTCAGGAACTTCCTTAACGGCAACCGTACATTCTGTACCGGAGCCTAGTACTTCTTGCCTCTTTGTGTTGGGTTGCGTTATCGCAGCTTACCGAGGTCGACGCTAACGAATCCGAACCAAGTGATTTATTTCTCTGGACTCGATCGTTATCGACAACGCACCTTCGAAACGGGGTGCACCGACTTTACTACAGCTAAGAGGTAATGCTAACTATGAGAAGAAGGCTCCAAATATCGTTAATATCCGCTTTGTTGACAATCGCCAGTACATCTTGTCTCTTCGCACTCGAGTTTCGCACGATCGACGGCTCGAACAACAATCAAATCAATGTAACCCAGGGGCGGGCCGACACTCCACTCGTGCGAATCCGCGATGTGATAGCCAATCCTCTCCCAGGGTTCGACTATAGCGCATTGGCACCAGCATATTTTGATGGAATTGACTCACCGCGCGGGATGAGCGATCCGAATACCCCCAGCGGTGTTGGCACTTCTGTGCTGCCCAATCCCCGGGCAATCAGCAATGCGGTCGTTTCGCAAGAACAATCGATTCTTAACCCCAAAGGAGCCAGCGACTGGCTTTGGCAATGGGGGCAATTTATCGATCATGATTTCTCCTTGGAGGAACCGACACCTTCAAGTACGCCCATGCTTATACCGGTTACGGATCCCAATGATTCGCTATTCAACCCGGGCTTCCCGTTTATACCGTTCCGGCGAAATGACCCTGCTGACGGCACAGGCGTGGGAACGCTTAATCCGCGCGAGCAGGTCAACGCACTCACTGCGTATATCGATGGTTCAAATGTCTATGGCTCCGACCAAGCGCGGGCCGACTTCTTGCGGACAGGGTCAGGCGGATTGCTGAAAACAACCATAGCCGCCAACGGAGAAGTGCTGCTTCCATTCAATCGGGCAGTGGATCCGTTTCCGAATGCGAACCCTCCCGTTACTACTGCTGCTACGCCACCTGCGGCCGAAGAATTGTTTCTTGCCGGTGATGTGCGAGCGAACGAACAGGTGGGTCTCACGGCTGTTCATACGCTGTTTGTTCGCGAACACAATCGAATGGCTGGAGAACTCGTTGTGAGAAGTGATTTTCAGCAGCTAATGGATTTGAACGGGTTCGATCCCAACGTGGCTGCCGATGTGGATGAGTTTGTCTATCAAACAGCTCGCAAGGCAGTGGGGGCGAAAATTCAGGTCATCACCTACAACGAATTCCTGCCGATGTTGTTGGGCAATGGGGCACTGCCCTCGTATTCCGGGTACGACCCTAATCTCAATGCCGCGCTGAGCAACGAATTTGCCAATGCGGCATATCGAGTGGGTCATACGCTCCTTTCTCCAGAAATTCGAATGGTCGATGGAGCAGGTGTCTCGCAAGGTTCGATTGCACTTCGGGATGCCTTTTTCGATCCCAACTTCGCTCAAAATAACGGAGTCGAACTGCTGCTCAAGGGCCTTTCGATGCAGCAGGCGCAGGATGTCGATGCCAAAGTGATCGACGAGGTGCGAAACTTCCTGTTTGCCGAGGCCAATGGCGGTTTGGACTTACCGGCGGTCAACATCCAACGTGGCCGAGATCACGGTTTGCCAAGCTATAACGATGCCCGTCGTGGCTTGGGGCTAACGCCACGAACAGATTTCTCTGAGATTACCAGCGATCCCCAGGTTGCAGCTGCCTTGGCAGACCAATACGACTCGATTGAAGATGTCGATCTTTGGTTAGGGGCAATTGCCGAGGACGCGGTGGGAGATGGACTGGTTGGCGAGCTCTTGCAAGTCATTATCGCCGACCAGTTCACTCGCACCCGCGATGGCGATCGGTTCTTTTACTTGAACGACTCGATGCTACTGGATCTGTACCCAGACATTAGTAGCACCCGTTTATCCGATGTCATTCTGCAAAATACCTCCATCGCTGTGATGCAAGCGAATGCGTTTATAGCGATCCCTGAACCGCAAGCTTGGATACTACTGATGCTGCTGATCGTATGCGTGTGGGGCATACGTCGACGTACAGTGCGGATCGGGTGACGGAAGGGGTAGCACGGGTGGCTCGGCAGTTGTACCGGTGCCTTACGAGACCTTCACCTGGAAGGTCGGCTGCCAGCCACCCGTCATTTTTATCGGACACCAACCGATTTATAGGAAATCAACCTTACCCGAAGCTAGGTTGTAATAGGCGGGTACGATCTCCAGTCTCTTATTATCGAGGATGGTCGATCGCTCGCGGAGTGTTTTCGCCGTTAGCTTTGCGTTTTTCTTAACGGCGTTTTTTAATGTCGTACCTGTAATCTTCGCAGTTGATTTAGGAACAGCCGGTTTTAAATGCGCAAGCAGCACATTGAGATTGTGGCCATGTTCGCCACCAGCTAGTGCGGCACTCACAGCACCGCAATTTTCGTGACCCAATACAACCACCAGACGGACATCGAGGTTCGCTACGGCGTATTCGATGCTTGCGATTGTGCTTGTATTGGCAACATTTCCAGCCACACGCACCACGAAAAGATCGCTGAGGCCGGCGTCGAAAACTAGTTCCGGAATCACCCGACTATCGGCACAACTCAAGACAATTGCGAATGGATGCTGTCCATCGACGAGCTCTGCACGTGCATCTGCGTCGTGACGATCGTAAATGGGCTTGTCGCTAGCAAATCGCTTGTTGCCTTCTTTCAGCGCCTTCAGTGCTTCCTTGGCACTCTTCTGCTTTTTCTTGCTCATTTCGTTTCAATTCCCAAAATTGTTTCTAGTTTGTCTGAATGATGCTCGACCGACGGGTCGTGCAACTATTTTGCCAAACAAGGACGAATACGCAAAGAGTCGATTCGCCATTTTAGGGCCGAACCAAGACGACTTATGGGCAGGATTTATGGGCAGGATCGCCAGCTAGGTGTCGGAGGGCATGGCTATTCCATGACCTCGTCCGGCCGTGGAGGTGGGGCGGACTCGAAACCGAGATCGAGCGCATGCTGCTTCAAGAATTCGTCGTCCGATGGCTCTCTATCGTTGAGAATCGCTTGCATTCGATGCTCGACCAACCGCTTCATAGCCGGGTGCGTTAGGATATAAAAGCGACCTGCTCGTATCGCGTCGAGCGTTAATTCGGCGGCATCCTGGGGCGACATCCCCCGGTTATGTTGTCGGGCAAACCACTCGTTGTATGTTTCGGTCTGCTCGCTGACGGGCTTTCTGTTCGTGTCACCTGCTGAGGAAGGCAACTCGCTCGTAGATTTAAGAATATTAGTAGCAACGAAGCTAGGGCATAGAACGTGCACCGAGATGGGGACTTTCTGTCTTCGAAATTCATTACTTAAGCATTCCGAGAGCACAACCACGCCATGCTTCGATACAGGATAGGCCGCATTGGTGGAACCCAATGTGAGTCCGAGAATGGACGAAGTGTTCAGCACTACCCCGGGGGTTCCCTGCTTAATCATCCGCGGCACAAAACTCTTGATGCCATGAACCACCCCCATGAGGTTGATCCCTAAGACCCACTCCCAGTCTTCCAGTGAATTTTCCCACGTTGAAGGTCCCCCGGGAGTGACGGCTGCGTTATTGCATAGAATGTCTACTTTGCCGAATTGTCTGAACGACTGGACTGCAAGACGCTCCAATTGGGCGGGCTGCGAAACGTCAGTTTGAACCGTTAATGGCTCGTAACCCGAGTGGCGAAACTCATTGGCAGTGTGCTCGAGCGCGGAAGCATCGACATCGGCCAATACCACGTTGGCGCCTTCCACCAGCAATGCCTCGGCCAATGCCTTGCCGATTCCGCTGGCAGCTCCTGTGATGACCGCGACTCGATTGCGAAAATCTGAAAGCATGTGAGGTAACATGAGGCTTAGAAGAATCTGTACCACCTCAGCCTAACGCTGGACGGACTCTATTTCGACCATCCAGGAGTATTTAATACTAAATATCAGGAATTTCACCATTCGCTGGGCCTCCCTCTCGCAGTGTATTCTAGGTGGCTTTTCCATCTGCAAAGATTGACATGGATATTGTTGAGACCGGCCCAACACTCAGATAAACTGAATCAGAGATAGACTATTGTTAGTTATCAGTTCCCTATTCAGCACAAAGAGTTAATTATCGTGAGTGAGCCACTTTATTTCGATCAACTCAACATCGGCGCAAGCTGGCGTTCGCGGGGTCGCACGATTACAGAGGCAGATGTGCTGAATTTCGCAACCTTAACGGGAGACTTCGATCCATTGCACATGGATGCCGAGTATGCCAGCAAGGGACCTTTTGGTCAGCGCGTCGCGCATGGATTGCTGGGAATCTCGTACATGGCAGGGCTTAACATCGATGCTCCTGCAGTTCATACCGTCGCCTTCATCACAATAAAAGAGTGGCAATTTCTCAAACCCATCTACTTTGGCGACACAGTCTATAGCACCGCAGAGGTCCTTGAAAAACGTCCGAATATAAACCGACGCGGACAGGTTACTTGGCGAAGAACATTGCACAATCAAAGAGACGAGGTCGTGCAAACTGGAATCGTCGATACCTTGGTGGCACTCTCGCCGGACTACCAGGCGGCCCCAGCGCCTAGGTAATTAAACTACGTCTTGGCAGATTGACTGAGAGCATTTCGCAAGATCTCAATCTCTTTCGGCCCGCCGGTATAGAAAAGTTGCCCGGCCGCTATCGAATCCTCTAGAGTTATAGTTCCTGCGGTCAATTCATGGAACGATTTGCTATTGAGCCGAACCATAGCCGATTGCCCCTGCTTTCCGGGTTGGCAGTGTGTCTTTATTCCATTGTCGCAGATGGTCCAGCATCCTCCTCCGGGGCCAGTAACGACAACTTCTAAAGTTGTGCCATTCGCTCCGTTGGTTGCAGCCAGCGGAGAATCGTTGCCAATGTGACTCCCATTCGAGGTCTGGATGGCCGACTGATTCTCCCACTGCAAGAAGAAATCCCTCGCAGTAGTTTGTTGTAGTTTCTGGCGAAACGGCTTCCAGGCAAAGTTGTTGTGGATAGCGTACTCGCATAACTTGAGTAGATGGGCATCATTGAGTTTAGGAGGCCTTTTATCGGGGATAACCTCCAGCGTGTTACGCATGTCGAACACGGGGTCGTCTCGCCAGTAGCTTTGATAGACGGCAAAACTCTCCAGGTAAGTGTTCAGGCTGGCTTGGATTTCGGGGGAATCGAGGTTCAGCTCCTGGCTTGCGGCGACTGGCAAGTCCTTAGGAGACTGATACTGTTTGATTGCTTTGTTGAAGACTTCGGTTAAGTGGTCTACCCGCACTGGCTGTTCCGCGGCAAGTGCGTAGGTCTGGCCGCAGCTTTCCCTCCGCTCCATCAAAGCAACCATCGCGTCGCTGAGCCATTGAACTGGGATAAAGTTCTTACCCTCGTGCCCTTCCAGCCCCAGATTTTCCATGTGGTTCACAGAAAACAGTAGCTCATGCGGCACGTAATTGGCGAGCGCACTCAAGAGCCTCAGTGGTGTGTAGAACCCATGAAAGGTTGTAGAGAATCCAGTCTCGGTGTCACCCACAATAATCGATGGTCTGAAGATAGTGAAGGAATCAAGGTGACTTGCGGCACGGACTAGTTTCTCGCCTGCGACTTTCGATTCTTCGTAAATATTCCCGAAAGCTTGCCCGACGTCTAACTCCTCTTCACGAACGCTCCCCTCTCTCAATCCACACACATAGCAAGACGAGATGTGAAGAAAGTCTCGCAGTGAATTCTCTTCGCAGAAGCCGAGGAGATTTCTCAATCCATCAACGTTGGTGCGCCATGGTTCATCGCCTTCCTGCTGAAAGGCCAGGCTGGCGGCACTATGTAACACGCGACGGCAGTTGTCTTGCACCCACCTTCTCTGCGAAGCATCTAGACCCAAGCCTGGTTGGTTGATGTCCCCGGCAAGAATCACCGGTCGAGGCAACCAACGTTGCCATTGATCCTCCCAGTGAGCTAGTAGATTGTCGATTCTCTGGGCGGCACTCTCGTACTTGGTTGGACGAACTACGACTGCTATCGGATGATCTCGCAGCAGCAGATCGCGCAGCAGGTATCTCCCGAGAAGGCCCGTAGCACCAGTTAACAGGGTGTGATTCATGCTATTTGTTGGCCAAGTAGTTCGAATTGCAGGGCCAATCTGGGCTCCAGACTGTCTGAAACTCACTCGCAACCGTCAGGAATAGGGCTGCCAGAAGCTGTGAATGGTCCATAGTGCAGTTGCCTCATTCTACTTAAAGTTCGCAGTATACCAAGATTCTGTCGCACTTGGTGGGTGGCTGATGGCCTCTCCGTCGAATCTAGGAGTCGCACAACAAGAGATCAGTGCACAAGTGAGCCAGTCCATCCGGGTTTTCTATTTACTCTAGATAGCCTAAACCCTTGTACCGGCCCACCACTAAAATACAATGATAGTCTTCCATATTTGCACCTACTACGGATTTTTGTTGGGTTAACGCAGTAAGAATTCAGCATGCGTCTGGTTCAGCTAGCTAAGTCGTCGTGCACTTGCCAATCCATTGGGTTGGTTCAGATATCCCGTGGTCCGCAGTCATTCTCGAAAGACATCAGTGCCTAAGCTTCCAGGGGGGCAGCATCAGATGAGTTCCTTATCTCAACCACTCGCAATTATTGGTATCTCTTGCAGGGTGCCCGGTGCGAATGGCCCCGACGAGTATTGGGAATTGATTCGTTCGGCTCGAGATGCAACCGGCGAACTGCCAGAAGAGATTCTTGATCGAGAACTCTATTTCGATCCAGAGAAGGGAGTCCTAGGCAAGAGCTATTCGTTTATGGGTGGACTCGTCGATCGTTTGCCCTTCGACAATACCAAATGTCGTCTGCCCGAGGGAATCTTGGGTGACTACGATCCCGCACATCTAACGACTTGCGAGGTTGCCTCAGACGCTTTACGAGATGCGAAACTCGATCCATTTAACTTGCCGACCAAAAACGTCGGTGTCTATATAGGCCATACCGGCGGAACGAACAAAGCTGGCGATGTGGTATTTGCGATCTACATCGAGCAAGTTGCAAATTACCTGATGGACCTTGATTCGTTGGCTCATCTTCCCGTTGAACAACGGCGTGCGGTTGTCGACCAGTTGATCGAGGAAGTACGGCGCGAGAACGACCATCGAGATTCAAACGCAGAGCTAAAGCTAGATTCAAGCACAGGTGCGCAACTGATTAGTAGGGCATTTGGGCTTGAGGGCCCGTCGATGGTGATCGATGCGGCCTGTGCATCGTCAATGCAGGCTCTAGCCTTAGCTTCGCGGGCCCTGCAGCAAGGGCACATCGACATGGCGGTTGTCGGGGGAGCCTCTGTTTGCAAAAAGGAATCGCTCATCCTCTTCTCAGCAGCTCAGTCTGTGACGAATAGTAGGTCTCGGCCGTTTGACGAAGACGCCAGTGGACTGGTGACATCTGAAGGTTACGTGAATGTGATCGTCAAAACCCTGGAAGCTGCAGTTCGCGACGGTGATCCCGTTCGATGTGTGGTTCGAGGCATCGGAATGAGTGCCGATGGCAAAGGCAAAAGCCTCTGGGCACCTCTAAAAACAGGACAAAAACTGGCAGTTCAGCGCGCTTACGAGAAATGCCAGTTTACGCCTGCTGAAATTCAATATGTCGAGGCCCATGCCACATCCACACAGGTGGGAGACGCCACTGAACTTTCTGCCTTGGCCGATACATTTCCACAGCCGGAGCCAGGCCAAGAAAAGATACCCATCGGCAGTGTCAAAGCCAACGTTGGTCACACGCTGGAGACTGCTGGTATGGCAGGTATGGTTAAGACAATTCTGGCGATGGAGCACGAAACGTTTCCTCCTTGCGCTAACCTTGAGAATCCGAACAAGAACGTTGCTTGGGATGAACTCCCATTTCGGCTTCCAAACGCTCCACAGCCTTGGCCGCGGAGAACGGAGGGAGAAACTCGCAAAGCGGCTGTCAACGCTTTCGGTATCGGCGGCCTCAACGTCCATGTTGTCTTAGAGGAATACGACGCTTCCAAGCCACTCGAACATTACGGTGTGAAGGGCAGTCCGCAGTCGCGGCTCAAATCCGAACCCCTGGAACCCATCGCGGTGATCGGCATTGGCACGATTTTGCCGGGTGCCGAGTCTCCCGAAGAGTTTTGGCAACTTCTGAAATCAGGTCAAGATCCCAAACGCGACGCTCCCAAAGATCGCTGGAATGTCCAGCACTATTGCTCGTCGAGCCCGCAGAAGTACCGCAGTATTGGCGCACGCGGTGGATTTATCACCGACTATCAATACGACTGGCGATCGCACAAGGTACCACCCAAGCAGGTGGCCAACGCGAATCCATTGCAATTCCAACTCCTCGATGCGGCCGACAGGGCCCTCAAGAATTCCGGCTACTACGGCGATAAGCTTCCTCGGGAGCGGATCGGCGTTGTCGTGGGCTCAATATTTGGCGGTGAATTCGCCAATCAATTGCAGGTGGGTCTGCGCCTGCCAGAGCTTGCTCAAAAGCTGCGTCGACTCTTTGCCACTAATGGCATCGCCCTGTCCAATGTCGAGGAAGTTCTAAGCGAATTCGACAAACAAGTGCTGAAGGATATGCCAGCGCTGATTGACGAAACCGGTAGCTTCACCAGCAGTACGCTTGCGTCGCGAATCACGAAGACTTTCAATCTCAAAGGCGGAGCGCTAAGCCTCGATGGTAGTCTGCCCACAGGGATGGCGGCACTCTCGGTATGTCTCGATACACTCCGAAGCACCGATTGCGACATGATGCTTTGTGCGGTAGGCGAGCGGAGCATGGACCTCGTTATTTATGAGAGCCTCACCAATCAGAAGATGCTGGCCCGAAATCCTCAGGCAGACTTTGAAGCTGATGGCCAAGGTTTTGTGCCGGGTGAGGGTTGCGGAGTCCTTGCCTTGAAACGGCTAAGCGATGCCGAGCGTGATGGCGACAAAATTTATTCGGTCATCCGCGGTATCGGTTGCGGGGCCAATTGGCAGCAGCCGGGCGATGCCATTCGCCAGGCCATCACAAGAACGTGGGAGCAAACTGGCATCGGTCCCGACGATTTGTGCATGATGGACGTCATTGGTTCGGTCCCAGATTTAGAAGAACAAATGCTGCATCAGGTGACGGCCTGCTGCGAAAAGCGTTCCGATAGCGAGCCTCTGCCCGTTAGTTCGCTGGTCTCGCAGTTCGGATATATGGGGGCCAATCACTCAATGGCGGCGGTCATCAAGGCTTGCCTGGCTGAGGATCATAAGAAGCTTCCCGCGGGTATCGTCCCACAGAATCCCCGTCCCAGTTTATTTCCATCATCTGCCGTCCAACCATTGCAAGAAGCTAAGGCAATTGATGTAGCGGGAGCCAGTTCAATTGGGATCGTCTCCGCAATGGAAATAGGCACCGCCTATCATGCCATCGTAGATACAGTCCATAAACCTGCTCCTGCAGTCAGCCCGCCTCAGAAAGCTCAGTTCCAATCAATGAATTTGAAAGATGATTCTAGTGTTGAAGTAATTCGCCTTGGCGCGTCCAGTTGGAAGTCGTTGCCTGCCGCCCTTGCAGATGCGAACGCGGCAGAGTTGTTCCAACAACGCAGGAGCTTCCAGGTACAGGATCGGGCCAGGATGGCATTTGTTTGCCAGGATGCTGCACAGCTTCAAAATCAAATTGCAAAAGCCAGCGCGGAATTCGATAAGCTTCGCCACGAATTGCGAAATCGTTGGTCCGCGGAGGGAATTTTCTTCGGTGTGCCCCGGGCGGACTATTGCTGTACGGGATTTATGTTTCCCGGACTTGGTTCGCAATACCCGGGCATGTTTCACGAGTTGATTTCTAGCAATCAAGCTGCTCAAAGTGCCGCCGAGCAAGTGCAGGCAGCATTTGATCTGCTTGGCCTAGGCGCATTAGAAGAACTGATAGGCAGCGAGGCGGTGGGTTTGGGCGAAGCCGTCTGGCGAACGCAAACTTCGATGTTGGTCTCCGCTTGGATTGTCGAGCAGTCGCTGCGCAGCCGGGGTGTGCGGCCAAGTGTAATAGCGGGCCATAGCTTTGGCGAATACCCTGCGATCACTGCCGCAGGTGGCTGGAGTATAACCGATGCCATTCGAGCAGCAATTCACCGCGCTGAAGCGATCGAGCAGTCGGCAGGCGCTCGCGGCCACATGGTCGCAACGTCTGCTCCCATCGAGGTCGTCGAAGAAGTGCTGCAGGACATACCAGATGCCTATGTTGCCAATTTTAATAGTCGCGACCAAGTTGTGCTTTCCGGTTCAACCATCGCCATGGAGCAGGCGGCCCAGAGTCTCACCCAACGCAAGCAAGTAGCAGTCAAATTGAACGTGCCCTGCCCTTTCCATTCTCCCTTGCTGCAGCCTGTGGCGGAGAACCTGATGGAGCGTTTGCAATCGATGCCGCTCCAGGAAACTTCTGTTCCTGTGGTTTCTACCGCACAATTGGGTGAGATGAACACGCGGGAACAGTTCCTGCAGAGTCTGGAAAAACAATTGGTGACTAAGGTCGACTTCCCGCAGATTCTCAATCAAGTTCTCAGCCACCGTCCGGCCCTGTTGGTAGAAGTGGGGCCCAAACAGGTACTTACCCGACTTGGTAAGCGGAATCTTCCCGAATCAGAAGTTGTATTCATGTCTACGGACAACTCCCAGCGTCCGGGTGAGTTGGCGATCATCGATATTCAAGCCCAGGCAGAGTGCCTTGATTGTCTTGTTCCAGGAACACGGGCCCAAGATCCTACCTTCCGAGGCCGACGAGGAGACGCTCAGTTTATAGTCTTTGATGCAACTGAGAAACGACGCGAACGTTTACGGGCCGCATCGAAGGGCGGCACTGCTCCGGGTAAGAGCCATTCAGTAGGGTCCCAGGTCCGCAAAGCTAAAGCGAACGAGGGTGCTGCCCCTGCGGCTTCTCCAGAGGCGTCAGTCAGATCGAATGGATCCGTCAACCAATACGAAAACACGCATAGCAACGGCTCCACGACTCAATCGAGCTTTTCGACCGAGTCCGTCAGTGCTCCAGCGACATCAACACAGCCTGCTTCCCCACAACCTGCAAGTACGTCGTCGGAATTGGTTGTGCAACAAACTGAACACACTTCCCCAGTGGCCGCTGCTTCGGATAGCACCGCCGTAGCAGAAGCCGAAATCCGTCAGGTGCTGATAGAGTTTGTTGTAGAGCAGACCGGCTATCCAGAAGAAATCATCGAGTTGGATGCCGATTTGGAAGCGGACCTTGGAATCGATAGCATTAAGAAGGCTCAACTATTCGGCGAGGTGGGTGCACATTTCCGGATCGCGCCGCGCGAAGATTTGTCTCTGGATGATTTTCCTACTCTAGAGCATGTATTAGCATTTTTGCGAGAAGAACTGGGAGCCGGAACGGATTCAAACCCTGTCACGACTCAGAGTATCGAATCTAGTGCGAATGGGAGTACAACGACGGTCGAGCAAGAGATTCAAATGCCTGCCTCTCGAATTCAGGATTCTGTCCACGACTCTGCTCCATTGCCGGCGCCCGTGGCACAAACGCCTGCTGGTGTCGTGGCTCCCACAAGTGGAGCTGTTGCAGAGCAGGAAATCCGTCAGGTATTAATTGATTTTGTGGTTGAGCAGACGGGCTATCCGGAAGAGATCATCGAACTCGATGCTGATCTGGAAGCGGATCTGGGAATCGATAGTATCAAAAAGGCCCAACTTTTCGGCGAGGTGGGCGCGCATTTTCGGATCGCGCCCCGCGAAGATTTGTCTCTGGATGATTTTCCTACCTTGGGGCATGTACTGGAATTTCTGTGTTTAGAACTCAGTGCCTCCTCCGCTTCATCGCCAGAGCCGGCCAGCAATCCCACTGTGGGCCTGATCGAGAGTCAGACTCCCCCCTCCAGTTCCCAAACTTCTGCCGAAACGCTCAGCCACTCTAATGGGTCGGTATCTGCGGAACCAATTCCATCGAGCATGGAAACATCGACTTCCATCGACGATAGCGAGATTCGTCGTGTCCTGGTCGACTTCGTGGTTGAGCAGACAGGCTATCCCGAGGAGATCATTGAACTTGATGCCGATCTGGAAGCCGATTTGGGTATCGATAGCATCAAGAAAGCTCAGCTGTTTGGTGAAGTGGGAGCCCATTTCCAGATTGCCCCACGGGAAGATTTATCTTTGGACGACTTCCCCACCCTTGGCCATGTATTGTGTTTCCTCCAGGAAGAATTAGGGGCCTCCGCAGCACCGATGGCCGCTTCGGAAATCGTGTCTGTGGAAGTAGTGACGTCCGTTACTTCAGCTCCTGTGGAAACTCCCGTTTCTGCGCCCGAAGTGACGGCACCAATAGCAACTGAGCGGAATTCTAGTGGCAACACACAGCAAGACGTCGTGCAGGTCGTTGAACTTTATGGAACTGCGGATCAGCGAGGCCGCCAGTACGGCGAAATGTTGCGCGACGAGGTTCAGGCTGCTCTGGCGCGTATGATGGATAGTTGGTCGACGAGCGCAACGAACGAACTAGTCGAATGGCCCTGTGCCTTGAATGACGCACTGGTAGGGGCAGCCATTGGGGCGAGTGTCCCGCAGCAGTCAGTCGTAAAGCTCAACCAACAGTTCGCACCAATGAGCAACTGGGTCTGCGGATTTAGCGACGATACGGCAACCGCTAGTGGTACCGGAGCTTTTGCGGTTCCCGTAGCAGTACATGTTCATCATGAAGTCGAGCAACTTCCCTACTTGGGTATTGCCGAAGTGGGTCAGATTCATATTCGTGCTGGCGTCAACTCGGCAGGGCTTGCTGTGAGTTGCGAACCTCTCAGTGCAAACACATTGGCCGAAGACGTGGTGAAGGTAACAGGTCGTTTGCATCAGATTCTAGCGAAGTCGACCACCTTGGCAGATGCCAAGTCCCAGCTGAGCGAGTTAGCAATCCAGGGCCAATGGTGTATCGGCCTAAGCAGCCCCACTCGACGAAGTGCTGAATACCTGAGCTTCGATGGTGGGGCTAGAGAAGCGGTGCCGGTCCAGCAGGGCACAGAGATGCAACGTGCATTTCACGAATCACAGACAAACGATTCCCAAGTAATTCGGTTCGTACACAAACAATCTGGTGGTACGTTTACACTCAACTTATCCGAATATCTACCGCAACCAAAACGAACGCAGGGTTTTGTCGAAGAAGATCAGATTACTACAGTCATGAAACGCTGGGTTTTAAGGACGACTGTAGAAAACCTACCGCCGGCCAACCCGCGTAGCGTCTGTGCTGGAAAGCGTTACGGAGTGTTGGGGGAAGGCGAATTTGCCAAGGCATGTTCCGTTGCAATTCGAGAGCAAGGCGGCACAGCTTCTGTCCATGCCGACATAGATTCAGTGATGAACGAGTTCGGTGGAGAAGCTCCCGAACATTTAATACTCGCTTGCTGCGGCGAAGATTTAGGTCGACAGCTAGCTGGTTCGAATCCGTCTGACGAGTTTGTGCAATTGTGTGCTGACGTCCAGAAATGGCTCATCACCTTAGCAACCCAAGATGTTTCGGAGAGTGTCACCGTTTCCGCTGTCACTCGCCTAGGCGGGGATTTGGGTTTTGGCGGAGCGATCACGGACTTCGCTGGGGGAGGTCTCACTGGCTTCGCCAAAGCACTACGTCGGGAACATCCTCAGTTGCAAGTGAAGGTTGTCGATTGTGATGCGAGTCCGAGCCCGACTGAAGCGGCGAATTTGCTATTGGAAGAACTAGCCGGTGGTACCGGAGACTTAGAAGTCGCCTACCGAGATGGTCAGCGGTATGTAGTTCAAGCGGTACAACAAGAAGTGCCTGCAGGCGATCAATCCGCGATACGCGCGGGCGGAGTGTGGATTTGCACCGGTGGCGGACGGGGCGTGACTTCCGTGGTCGCCCGCGAGATCGGTCGTCGATTCCAACTCAAGTTGCACCTATTTGGCACAGCTCCAGAACCTGCTGCTGATGCTAGATGGCGTGGAATGGATCAGGCTCAGCTCAAGGAGTTGAAGCGAGAGATTGCCATCGAAGCGCGGGCTAATGGCTTATCGCCAATCGACGAGTGGAGTCGGATCGAAAAAGCGATCGAGTTGGACGGAAGTTTGCGGCAATTCAGCGAAGAGGGCATCGACTGGCAATATCACAGTTGCGATATCACCAATCGAACAGAGCTGGAATCGACACTTCGAAGCATTCGCTCCGAGCAGGGACCCATTGAGGGAATTATTCACGGGGCAGGAATCGAAGCGGCCTGTAAATTTGTCAGCAAAAAACCAGAAAATGTTCGCCGCACGATCGCTTCGAAATGCGATGGAGCCGCGCTGCTGATGGAGCTCACGCAAAACGATCCGCTGCAGTATTTTGTCGGCTTTGGGTCAACGAGCGGTCGCTTCGGCGGTTTAGGACAAGCGGACTACTCTTTGGCGTCCGACTTGTTGGCCAAAATGACTAGCCGACTAGCTCAGGAACGACCCGAAACTCACGCTGTGTGCTTCCACTGGCCTGCTTGGGGCGATGTAGGAATGGCCATGCGACCAGAGAGTCGCATGGCACTCGAGGCCAGTGGCCTTGCCTACATGCCAGCTAATGAGGGCGCGAACCATTTAATCAATGAATTGCTGGCAGGTGCGCCGGAGCGAGAGGTCTTGCTGCTTGACCAAGGTGGCATACTCGACACGGATGGCACGATGACCCGCACTACAGTACCGGCTCCATTGCCACCGTCCGCTGTACCCACACCTCCACGCGACGAGCCTAAGCGGCAGCCTCGTAGCGCTGCATCACTCTCAATCGAATCTCCGAATTCCGATACGTCGGACTTGCCGATGATTCAGTCGTTCGTGGCTGGGAATCAGCCGAATGTTTTCGAGGCCACCTGTTTACTGGATCCGGTAAACGATCCGTTCCTCGCGCAGCATCGCTTCCGTGATCGACCATTCTTGCCCGGTGTGATCTCGATGGAGATGATGGCCGAGGCAGCCCAATTGCTGTGCCCAGACGAGGAGTTCATCGGATTTGCAAATGTCCATATGGAAAAGGGCATGGCATTTCAAGATAACCAAGCTCGTGAAGTTCGTGTTCGGGTCGAATCTGTCGCTGATGGTATCTCGTGTAAAGTGATTGCTCCGTTCTCCAATTCACAGGGCGATGTAATCAATGAAGAGCGAGTTTATTCCTCGGCAATAGCTCGCTTTGGCAAGCCTCCACAGATTGAACCCATTAATCCAGGAACGCCAATTTTTGGTTGGTCCCCGTTTTACTATCCGGAAGAGATTGTAATTTCTCACGGCCAGCCCATGCAGTGCCTGAACCAATTGGACTACAAGCACGGGGGAGGCAGGGCGCGACTCAATAGTGGATCGATCCAGCAAGTGATGGGTGATCGGCAGCCGCGAGCGATGAAGGTGGCCAGTTTAGTCCTAGATGGGTCGATGGTTTGTTGCGGATTCTATGGTTTTTGCATGTTGGAAACGAGCGTGGGTCTCCCTCACTCCATCGAGCAGTATCGACAGGTGCGACTACCCCGGGAGTTTGAAACTTGCACTTTGAGATTCTTCTACCAGTCGAGTAACGAAGTAGGCGACGTACACGACTTTGTAGTTCTTGGTGAAGCAGGTGATGTGATCATGGACGTGAAGGGCTATCAATCGTCACTCGTTGTGGATGCAGATTGATGCACGTCCTCACTCATGCTATTGAATTGAACCAGCTTGCGGAAGAATGCCCCGCTGAGTCTTGGCTGTCTAACGCTGAGTGGACCCACTACGTCGATCTACCTTCGAACCGATCTACTCTTGCCTGGCTGGGGGGGCGTTGGTGTGCTAAACAACTGCTACAGAAATTGCCAAATTGCCAGAGGATGGGGCTTAGCGATATCCACATCGAATCACGCAACGGTCTCCGGCAAGGTATCGCGCCACGGATCCTTATTCAGGGCCGGCTCCAGCCGTGGAAGCTTACAATCTCGCACGGAGATTACATCTGTGCGGCCGCAATATCGCTGGATCTGAGTACGAGCTTGGGCCTCGACATCGTCAATCTTGAATCTGATTGCACGCGAATCGAACGTATGTGGCTAACGCCACGCGAGGCTGCTTGGTGCGATGCAAGCTCGGGTGATGGGGTCATCCCGGCCATTGTGTGGGCATTGAAAGAAGCTATTTATAAGTCAATTGGAAACAACGCACGTTTTCAACCTAGGAAGTTGGACACAAGCCGTTGGTTTCGCTTGGAACACATGCAGCAAATTGCTGGGAGTATTGCCAGTCACTCGACCGGCATGAACTTCGGCGTAAACAATCGCATGCCCATCGACGGGCTAGGAATCATCCACTGGGAACACTTCGATCGAGAGCTGCTCCTCTTGGTGGAGCCTAGTACCGATGGGGAGTTAAGCAACTTAGCATTCAACTCAAAGAACAACTCTGCTGTTCATAAACACCTGCGACGCGAGGCAATTCTGCAATGATCGATCTAACAGGACGTGTGGCACTTGTGACTGGCTCCGCGCGTGGCATTGGGCGAGCAACCGCTCTTGCATTGGCCGATGCCGGTGCTGATGTGATTATAAACTATGTGAGCTCCAAAGACGCTGCCATGGAAGTCGGCGAACAGATTCATGCCATGGGTAGGTCGGTGGCGGTCATTCGGGCCGACGTGAGCGAGCGCGAAGACGTTGACGAGATGATCAACGAAATCAAACTCGCTTTCGGCTCGTTAGACATTATTGTCAGCAACGCAGCCACGGGAGGGTTTCGTCCGCTAATTGCTACGACGGAACGAAATTTTGAAGCAGCGATGAACACGAATGTTCGGCCGGTTATATATCTAGTCCAGGCTGCATTGCCCTTGCTGGAATCCTCCGAACAGAGAGCCAAAGTGGTAGCCATCTCTAGCCATGGTTCATTCATGGCACTGCCCATGTATGGGACGATTGGCAGTTCGAAGGCAGCCTTGGAATCGGTGATGCGGCACTTTGCTTTGGAACTTGGTGATCGGAATATCAATTTCAACGTAATCCGGGCGGGGCTTGTGCCGACAGACTCGACGAAACGGCTCCCTGGTGCTGAGCAAATGTTTGCTGGGCGGGAGCATAAGAGCATGACCGGCGAGCGACTGCTAGAGGCCGAGGATGTCGCCAATGCGGTCCTCTACCTGGCTAGTCCACTGAGTGATCTTGTGCAGGGCGAAACACTCACCGTCGATGGTGGCGCAGCAGTGCATGTCTAAATCAATCTAAAGTATGTGCATGTGGCAGTGAGTTGTGTCTAGGCTGTCAGGGCCGGAGAAACTACGAGATCGGGAACTCTGGGATCGTTTTAAGAATGAGCCAAGTCGTATCCAGAGAAACTGATAAGAGCAAAGGGAGCGAACAGAGTTATGCTGCGCAACTGAAGCGAGCAGCAGCAGTGTTCCCTCTCCCGCTAACGCCTTTCGAACGCTATATGTTGGTAGACGATCGCCCCGACTATCCAATGACATATGCCTATGTGGTTGATCTCCACGGAGTGCTTGATCGTGAAGCAATGGAATCTGCGATTCTGTCTGCATTGGCCCGACATCCGCTTACTTGCTCAAAAGTTCGGGAGATTGGAACGCAGGACTGCTGGGTATTGGGTTCGCTACCGCAGCAGCCAGTGACATGGCATGATGTACCTCCCTCGCGTTTACCATTTGCCGGTCAGAGAGTTGATCCATCTGCCGAGTCCTGCTTTCGAATCGATGGTTTCTCCACGGGTGAGAGTCCTTATTTAGTCTTCTCCACGCACCATGCTGTGACGGATGGCCTGGGGCTGCTGCAAATCGTAGGCGATGCAATGGCGGCTTACGCAGCTGAGAAGAGTGTGAGCGAAAGGCAACCAGAATTGGTGGAACTCGACCCGTCGCGTCTTCGCAATCGGGGCGTCTATCAGGTTTCGATTCCTCATCCAGTCTCAGCTTGGACTGTCGTCAAAAGCATGATCGGCGAAGCTTGGAAAATGTTCTCGCGCCAACCTGCACTAATAACTGCCCGAAATGGCCTGAAGCCCTCAGCGGATGTTCAGAGAGACTATGTCGTAGTGACTGTCGACGATCAGGATCTAGCCCCGGTTAGAAAGCTGGCGTCACAAAGTGGCGCAACGCTCAACGATGTGCTGATTCGCGACTTGTTTCAGATCATGGGCGAGTGGACAGAGGGGCAATCTGCTCGGAGCGGCCCATGGTTACGTCTTGCCATACCTACAAGTCTGCGTTCCAGGCAAGACCGCGCTACGCCGGCCACGAATATTCTGGGTTACACATTCCTTACGCGCCATCGGAGTGAGTGCAAGAATTCAGGAGATCTACTGAAAGGAATCGTCGAGGAAGTCAATTTTGTACAGCGGTGGGCCATGGGCACGATGTTTTCCGCTGCGGTGGCATTTGTCGATCGTTTCCCCGGCATGTTGAGTTTTGTCACGCGACGCAGGCGACGCCTTGTGTCCGCGGTGCTTTCCAATTTGGGAGAAGTCACACGCCGCATGTCAGCCAAGCTCCCTCGAAAAAATGGCCAGGTAGTGGTGGGCAACTTAACACTCACCAACCTGACCGCAGCCCCCCCAGTTCGCCCAGGAACTTCTCTGGCACTGGCAATAACAGGATGTGCAGGCAAACTCAACTTTTGTGCTCAGTACGATAGCCAAGTGATCTCAGAATCCGACGTTCGGGTATTTCTTGCAAAGTATGTGCAACAGGTGCTGAAAACTGAGAGGGGCACATCCCAGCGATCGACCGATAGTTTTAATGATCAGGCAGGTCGCTGAGCATGTCACAAGATAAACATGTTGGTCGCATCGAACGCCTACTCTCATACCGCTGGGCGTTGATTGTGGCCTTGTTTGCTTTCTTGCCTTTCTCGCTAAATGCGGCTTGGCAATCTTGGCTGAGCAATAGCAACAACGTGGAAGATTGGTTGCCTATTGATGAGCAACTCACCGAGTTTGTCGGGCTTTTTGGTAGCGACGAATTGTTGATGATCAGTTGGGAGGGTTGCTCACTTGATGATCCAAGAATTGCTCTTTACGCCGAAGCTCTACAAAGTCCGAATAGTGCTGGCGATGTCTTTTACCGCGATGCGATCACAGGGCCCGAGATCTTAGAATTCTACGAGTCTGAGCCACTAGAGATGGACCGCGACGAGGCGTTGGATCGCATGGGAGGGTGGATCGTAAGCGCAGACGATGCAACCACTTGCGTCATCGCCTTGGTGTCATACGCAGGAGCTGCTGATCGGCACCGTGCCGTGGCGTTTGCGCGAAACGCGGCGAACAATGTCGAAGGCCTTGAACCCCAGTCGCTGCGTATGGCGGGTCCAACGATCGAAGGAGTGGCCATCGACAACGCCAGTCAAGAAGGGCTACTAAAACTAAATCTCTATTCTTATGTAATTTGCCTGACGATATTGGTTGTCTGTTTAAAGAGTTTGCGAGCGGCTTTGCTAGTATTCTTGCTCGCGTTGTTCAACGAGCAGCTAAGTCTCGCTCTCATTCACTATCTGGGATCGAATCTTGATTCTATTCTATTATTGACGGCAAATTTAACGTTTGTGTTGACGATCTCTGTTGGTGTCCATCTTGTCAATTACTACCGCGACGCGGTGGATGAGTATGACGCAGACCAGGCCCCCGCGATGGCCCTGCGGGTAGCGTTGCGTCCGACACTGGTCGCAACTGCGACAACAGCATTAGGGTTGGTGTCATTAGGCATCAGCGATGTGTTGCCACTATCGAGGTTTGGGCTCTTTTCGGCCTTGTCGATTCTCATAGGCACGGCTGTCGTAATGGTGTTCGTTCCGACTCACTTTCGGATCTGGCCAATGCGGAGGGTGTCGCTGGGAGGTGGTCTCGAAGAACCAAAAGACGCAGTAGTCGAAACGTCTGCCCTCAAATGGCTCCCGAAGATAGCTGTCCCGCTTTTGCTAGTCGTTGCCGCGACATTAGTTGTTGGGGCTCTGGGAGTCAAAAGACTTCAAACGGCGGTAGGACTTCGTGAATTAGTTTCGCCCCAGATGCAATCGTCCCAGGATTTCGTATGGTTAGAAAATAATATCGGTCCTCTCGTACCAGTGGAACTTGTACTGGAATTGCCAACTGGGGATGCCTATGAATTGCTGGCTCAATTTCGAGTCGTCCATCGATTACACGAAAAGCTCGCCGAAATCGACCCAGGGTACGCCGTAATCAGCTCAGCGACTTTGTCTCCAGATCCACCTCCGCCCGGCGGCGGATTCCGTCAACTCGCGAGGGCGGCAGCTTTCAGGAGACAATTGGTGAGCAATCAGGAAGAGTTGAGTAATCTTGGCTACTTGCGTTTGACGGATGCCAGTAACTACTGGCGCATCACACTGCGAGCACCCTCGATGCAGGATGTGAATTACGGAGCCTTGCTTGCTGAGGCGGAAACTGTGGTCGATGCCGTTCTCGCTGATAGTCCTAAGATTGTTCCCAAGCAGGTACTTGTGTGCGGCGGAATTCCTTTGATTTACAACGTTCAGCAAGAGCTTCTGAACGATCTGATCGATAGTTTCCTACTCGCCTTTTCTTTGGTTTCATTAGCGCTAATGCTTCTGTTCCGTAGTGTGTGGTGCGGACTGGTGTGCATGATCCCAAATCTACTGCCCAGCGCGATTGTATTTGGTCTAATGGGCTGGTTGGGATGGTCGGTCGAAGTAGGCACGGTCCTCACCGCGAGTGCTGCCTTAGGGATTGCAGTAGACGACTCGCTTCATTTCATCACCTGGTTCCAAAGGGCTCTCTCGGCTGGCAAATCCATTCCACAAGCTGTGGGTAGTGCTTATCGACGTTGCGGTGCCGCGATGCTCCAAACAACTTTAGTCTGTGGATTGGGACTCCTGGTATTTGCGGGAAGTGGTTTCTCGCCGATATCACGATTTGGTTGGTGTATGTTCACGCTACTGTTTCTAGCACTAGTTGCCGACTTAGTCGTATTGCCAGCGATTCTACTCAGCCCCCTCGGCCGACTGTTCGTTCCTGCTGACAACCGAGCGACTTCGGCAAGTCAGTCGGCGGAGGCGCGGGGTGCACTGCGTAAGGGAATCGTTCTAATACTCATCATTGGCGGGAGCCTCGTCGCCTCAGAAACCTATGCTCAGACACTCGCCGAGCAACGAGATGCTCTCGCTCGGATCTTGCCCGAGAAAGTCTTGTCGTTGGCCTGTGTAAGCGACTTCTCACTGGCCGTTGCGGAACAGGCCGAGTTCCCCGGCGACCAGCAAGATAGATGGGGCGATTTCGAGAAGCTATTCGGTATTTCTCCGCCGACATTGGCCGAGGTTAGCGAGGGGCCTCTGATTCGGGCCAAGATATTGCACAACCTGAAAGAAGAGCAACTGGTCGTCGTCCGAGTTCAGGAGAATAGCGCAGAGTCGCTCAAGCAGTACATTCACGGTGGAGTGTTCCTAGCGGCTACCAACAAGAAAATACAGCAGGGTGTGATTGATAAGATTGAACAACCACAACAGGAACATGCCACGTTTTCCTGGCAGCAGGCACTCACGCAATTCGACTCGAAAGATAGCGGCGAACTAAGTCTGTCCTGGTATGTAGACCCTTGGCTAAAAGATCGGATATTGGCCCAGCAGCAGCCGAAACTCAGGGCGAGTAAGCGTTATCGAGAGGCAGAGCGCCATGGGCTTTCCAGCATCGAGGCACTTGCGGGCACTATTATTGTTGTGGGTTTAAAGGCTCATTCTGCAGAAGTCGAATGCACGGTAGGCGGTGAATGGAAATCGACGCTGAAAATGCTGAAGTTTTTAAAGCCTATGGAATCGACCGAGTTAGCAACATGGGTTCCACAACAAATAGAGAGCGTAACTCTCCTCTCTCTCGACTTGCCCCGGGCATTTGATCATATCGATGCGGTGTTCGACGATGGTTTTGCGGAGGGCGTCGCAGGCACCTACCGTGATCTGCTCACGGATATCAAGCAAGGGATTGAGGTGGAGATGGTTGAGGATCTCTACGCAGATTTCCTCAGCAGGGCTTACATCATTCGCGGCGTCCCTTCGGATGATCGCCCCCAGGGGTTTCTAATCGCCGTCGAAACAGCTGCCCCCGAAAAGGCAGCTGAAGTAGTATTTAAGCTAATGGATGGAGACGATCAAAAGCAGACGATCGAAGTTCCCGGCGTCGAGTTTCCGATGTACCACGTTCCCCCGCAAAGTGAGGGTGGGGAAGATTTCGTCATGATGGTTGCCCATGACTATTTGTTTTACACCAATGACGTTTCTCTCATGCGACAGGTATTGGACACAGCAGCGGGCAACTCACTAGCCGGTAGTCTGCAGGTAAAGCAATGCATCGAGAATGCGAGTTCAGCTAGCGAGGAGCAGCCTGGCGTCATTGTAGTTCGAGGCTCACCTTCGGGAGAATCACAGAACGAGCGGAGGTCGACGGCCAATCCGTTTGTGGCCTTATTTAAAGGCTATTCATCCGTAGACGAAGGAGATCGAGACGCGCCGACTAGTCAGCTGTTCTCGGTGGTGATGCCGATTTCCGATTCATTTGATTGCACGATTGGTTATCTCAGCGAAGATGGCCTCAAGTTTTACTCCAGTACCCAAACGACGACACAACCATGAACGCTATCCTTGTCTCCAGTATCAAGCTTTTGCTCTTGTTGCCTCTTTCGATTGAAAGTGCGGATGATTCTACGTCCGTCGTCCCTCTCTCACGACCAAAGACGCAAGAGAACTTCATGCTGCATATTCCTAGTCACCTGATCCGTATATCTGGCGAGGATAATGTGCAACAGAGCTTTCCCGTCTCGCAGTGCATCGCCGGATCGCGCGTGCGAGGATCTGGAAATCTCACTGGCAACTACCAGCAGCAATTGATCAGTAGCAATCAATCGGCTCTATGGGATGTCGACTTTCAAGGAACAAGTTTTTCGCGAACGCGCGCCACTCAGCAGCGTGTGACTGTCCGTCAGCACGGGACATTGAACTTCGATTCCAATGGGAAAGTTCGCTTTGACTTTTCTGGATTCCGAACCGGAAAAGTCTCTACCTCTGGCAAACTGAGAACTAGAACGACTTCGATTTATACGCCGTTCAAAGGTTTGCGACGTCGCATTGCGCTGCGGAAAGTAAGAAACCAAAGTGGCTCGAATCGGCGGATTGCTGAGAGAATTGGGCTCCGCGACGTTTCCAACTCTTTTCGTCGCGAGTTGCAATCGGCGGTGAGTAAGATGAATCGCGACTACCAGAGAGAAGTGATCACACCGTTAGTGAAAAACGATATCTATCCGATACGAACAAGTGTTGTGAGCCACAATAAGGCAGTGCAAGTAGCTCTCTGCTTTGCCCCCTCGCCGCAGAATCGCTTTACTACGCCTAGGGAAAAGTTTTACGCAGGAAAGCAATTGCGTTTAGCTGTGCATCAAGATGCGGTGAATTACACTTCGAAGCCTTTGGCCGGCAAGTCCAAGTCGCTAAGTGCAACGTTACAAAATGTAGTATCAGGCGATCAGGACGCGGCAGGGAGCGAATCGGACCTTAAAATCAAATTCGCAGAGCATTCCCCATTTGTCGTTTCTTTCGCAGACGAAACTCTCACAGTTACCTTGTCAGCCGAGGGTTTTGAGCGTGCCGGACAGGCGTATGGAGGAATGGAGATTTCGTTTGCCTATCGTTCGGAGGTTGAACAAGATGAGCAAGTGTTAGTTCTCGCCGGGCAACCCCTAGTCCAACGTCCCACTGACGAGGCGGGCAAACGACCTAAGCTCGGTCTTCGCGATCTGTCGTTACGCCGAATTCTGGTGAATGTGCTCAAGCGAGATCTACCCGAGCGAATCGCCGTGAGCGAGTTGGAACTGCCGATTCCAAGCAGTCTTTTTCAGCCACTATCACCCACAAGCTTACATTGCGAAAATGGGTGGCTTTTCATTGAAGCAGATCGCAAGCTGGCGAGCACTGTCAAAAAAAGTAAGGTGGAACTAAAGTTGACTCCCGCCTCCCTCGTTGAGTAATCAGTCCCCGGCCGATTCCTCCTCACTCGCCTGTTCTGAGGAGCCGTCCTGCTTATTGAGTTGCTCTTTCAGCTGCTGAGCACGTAGAAGATTTCCCAATCGCTGAGGAGACTTGTCAGCCTCGAGAAGTTCGATGGCTTTTTGCAATTCGCCAAGCTCTTCGTAAACGCGTGCCAGATTGTATCTAGCGCCAGTGGACCAACGCCCATCAGGATTGGCTTTTAGCGTCTGCTCTTCGAGCCAATGTCGGGCCACGGATGGATTCCCCTCGTCTGCCTTTAGCAGTCCGAGCCAATAGCTGGCGTCCTGCTTAGATATGCGGTAGATCGCCTGCTTAGTGGGATCGAGTTTTTCCAGGATTCGATCGGAGGGTCGAATGCCACGATCCTGGTAGAGTCCAGTCGCACGTCGGTGTCCCCTGTCGGCCTGAGCGAGTGGATCGTTGCGTTCTCCAAGCGGGATATCTTTTGTGCCCTGAAAATGCAACACACGAGCCTCCCACAATTTGGGACGTTGGGCAAATATCAAGAACCGCTGAGCCGCCTTCAGGCGGGCCAACCTGGACATCCCTTGTTCTTCCATCAGAGACTGGAGTGGATAGGCCCAGAGTTGCACTTGATCGATCGCTTCGATGTCATCGAGCGTGTCAGATTGCGTTTCAAGGTCGGCGGTGAGTGTGACAAAATCTTCACCTTCCAGTTCTTGCTGAAGGACCGCGGCTCGCTGGGATAGTTGCAGATGTGAGCCAACGAGCCAAGCTGTAATTTCAGGTGAGTCCTCACCCTGGAATGCTTCGGAAGAGAAGGGGTAACTCTCTTTCCCTTCTATTGAGAGGCGATCGAGAGTTTCAGGATTAGCCAATACCTCGTCAAGCGTGGCGATCTCCCCAGCGGAGTCTCCTGGAATTGGCAATCCTAAACGGGTATCGAATAGATAGAGTTGGCCTTCGCTGAGCAAAGCTGGTAGCCACCACTGCGGCTTCCCATTGTCCTCGACCGCTAACATGACGACATCCAACTGTTGGTGACGGCATAGTTCGGCAAACACCCACGCTCGATCCTCAGCGGTGCCATGTCCGTACATCAGGGCCTGCCAGGGATGGTGGACGATGGCCTCTTCGTCGGGGCCATCCAACTGGATATTGCGGATGGTCCAATCGAAAAGCGCGCGGGCCACTTCGAGATCAGTCAGTGCGTTCTTCTTAGCCCAGGTTGAGATGTCGCGCAGCCAAATGGCTTGCTGTAGCAGCCTCGTTTCCCAAAGTTCGAATCCATCATCAGCCAAAGACTCGGGTTGCCAGTATTGAGAGACTTTTGCCTCTTTCATCAGCTCCGAGGGGAGTGAGGCCAGCAGCGGAGAAGCACTCCAATCTCCTGTATCGGCAGGTAGGTTACGCCACCACTGGTTGAGACGGTCTGTCAGCTGCACCAAAGCTGATTCATCAGGGCTAGGTTCCCAACCGATCATGGTGTCTGGCTTTTCTAGATACCGATTCAATCGGGTCCGGATCTCACGCATCCGACGATCAGAAAACCTCCAGACCTCCACACGGTGGGGAATCTCCACAGGACCATTCAAACCCACTTCAAGGATCAAAGCGTTCTGAGGGTTGTTTACGTCGAGTCGGCGAACGATCAATTCCAAGTAAGTGACGTTCTCGTACCCGTGCTCCAGATCGTCTTGATTGTATTTGACAAAATAGCGCACGATGTCGCCCGGTTGGACCTGTTGCGTGCGGAAATTGCCATTGCCCTCCGGCACGCTGAGGTAATTGAACGGGCTATTGGGTACACCGGGAGTGGGGCCAAGGACGGCTAAGATTTCTTGTCCGTCAGCACTCTTTGAATCATCGAGCACATTCTTGGGCGGCATGAGGTCGGTGACGACCTCGGAAGGCAAATGATTGAGCGTGCGAGCGATGGAATCGATCAATACGCGGGAAGTCTTGCTTTGGTTTTCGGCAAGGATCGACCCACCCTGGTAGCCGGGTTGGGCATGTGGCTTGTCGCAGCCTGTGGTTATCGCCAGCAGGTTCGCGACAATTGCCAGCAGGAGCGATAGAGGAAAAAGCTGTCTATTGGAGGTGGTCACGAAGGTATCTCAATCAAGTTGCTGGCTACCTGCCGAATGGCGACCAACCGTCGCATGACCGACTCCAGATCGGATAGCGCAATCATATTAGCGCCATCGCTTGGAGATTGTTCCGGATCAGGATGGGTTTCGGTAAACAGTCCTTCGGCTCCCAAGGCTATCGCTGCGCGTGCCAGTGGTTCTACCATATCGCGGTTGCCACCGGTTGCTCCGCCCAAGCCACCGGGTTCTTGAACGCTGTGCGTTGCGTCAAAAACAACGGGCACGCCGAACTGTTGCATCTGTGGGATGGCTCTCATGTCGTTGACTAGTTTTCCATATCCAAAAAACGTGCCTCGTTCGCAGAGCAAGATATTTTGGCAACCTGCCGTGCTTAGCTTCGAGACGACGTGTTTCATATCGCTGGGCGCCATGAACTGGGCTTTTTTCACGTTAACGGCACGACCGGTTTTAGCAGCTGCAAATAACAGGTCAGTTTGTCTCGCAAGAAAGGCGGGAATCTGAAGCAAGTGGCAAACCTCTCCTGCGGCCGTTGCGTGGGAAGGCTCATGGATGTCGGTAGTAACCGGTAGCCCCGTCTCGCGATGTACTTCAGACAGGATTTCTAGGCCAGCTTTCAAGCCTGGGCCGCGATAGGCATCGCCGCTCGTGCGATTAGCTTTGTCGTAAGACGCTTTGAATACTAACTGCACAGAGAGTAGGTCGGCAATGCGCTGCAGCTCTTCGGCGATCTCAAGGGCAGCCGATTGGCTTTCCAGCACGCAAGGTCCGGCGATCCATAGCAAGGGCTGATCTGCTCCGCACTGATGGGGACCGATCGCGGCGGGATAGTTTGGCACCAGTCAGACTCCATGGACGTTATAAGTGTGAATTAGTATCGCAGGAGGGAGCAATATAACCTCACTACTCCCTACGGACTACGCGGTGTATTGGTTCCGCAGTGCGGAGGAATTCTAACGGGACCCTCGATTGACCAAGAATTGGCAATGCAATCGTGTCTCGAAACGAGAATCCGCCGAATTCCAGGCCAGCTATTGAGAAACGGACATTTCCGCAGATCCCAAGCCTTTCGCCTGCCGCATGTAATTTGCGTATCTCATTGTATGGTTTAAGTTTGTGACGTTCAATCTGGAACGGAGCATCGCAAAATGAGACGAAATCGGGTCCATTTGGTGCCGAAAGTCGAGGTGTTTCAAGCGGTGTGTTCATTTAAGACAATTCACCTTCGAGTGCAGTATTCCGCCCTAGTCATTATTGGACAGACCCGACTTACGAGGAGCAGAGCTATCTCTGACAGCCGGGAAATTTGTCTCACTCTAAATCTATTGCCACTAGGTATTTAAGCAAGGTGGTTGGGCTCTGCCCAACGCTCTATGCCCCCCAGGTTGGCACGTGAAGTGCCTTATATACAGATGAGGCTGGCGGACGTGGATCCTCGATCGTGGGCCTCATTAGTTTGTTGGGCGATTGTCTCGAGACTCTCGACAATGGGAGTTTCGAGATAGTCGGCTCTACCAACAAACTAACCAAACTTACTGGCCTGCGGGCCCCGAACGATCTGTGATGAAGCGGTTCAATTGCCCCTGACCGTTTTATTAAGTCAAACGTATTTGGCTCGTTCGAGGCCCGCTTTTTTTGTTAGCCCCAGAATTCGAACAGCAGTGGGCTCTTCGCAGATCTAGCGAAGGCAAGACATCAAAGGCGCCTCAATTGCGCCGCTTCGGTACCAACGTTCCCCAGACCGGTCCCGGTCCTGTGTTGTAGTCGTGCTTCGGACGGTTCATCGTCTCCGCCACACGAACCATCGCGGGGCTCACGGCGACTTCTCGAAATGTTCCGCTATTGGCCTCGGCCACCTGGGCGAGATTCTCGCGATCGAAGTCCGTTTGGCAGCCCATCCCCAGAGTGTGTACTGGAATTCCCTGCGGGTTCGCGGTGGATCGCAGGTTCTTGACGGCTTCAACTTTGTAATCAGCACGCACTGCCCCCCAGTGCCTACCGTCGGTTAGCAAGTAAACTACGTCCGGATCCAACTTATAGGCTGCCTCGAGAGCTTGCGTCAACTGCCAGACACCGCCAGTGCAGAACTCAACCGTATCTAGCCAGCGTCTCAAGCTTTTCTTGTTCGCGGCGGTGGGGCGAATCAGCGTGCTCACTGGTTGAGGATAGAACAGTGGGTAAACCTGATCGCTAAAGAAGTAGACGTAAAACCGCTGCTTAGAATCGAGTGATTCGACGGTTTTCATCATCTCTACAATCACCGTTTCCAGGCCACCCGAGGCCATGCTGCTTGTGTTATCGATCACGAACACGACATTGCGAGCTTTGCTCTTGGTACCGAAAAACTCTGTCAGCGCATTACCTTCACCTAGCCCAAGATCTGCCAAGCCCGAGCCCTGATCGCCAAACATGGAGCCCCACTCACCGATGGATTCACCAGATAGCGGACCGCTATGGCTTATTTCGGAAAAGACGCTGTCCGCCGAAACATCTCCCAACGCTGCCATCCCTGCGTCTTCTAACTCAGTTGGGAGTTCTGTTTCCAGTTCCTCCAGATCAAGCTGTGACTCGATTTCCAATTCTTGAAATTCTTCCACATCGTCCATTACGGGGGCGTTGGACCAAACGAGGAATTCATCCGGCTCGAGAGTCGCGAGAGTAAATAGGCTTAACACGGAAAGAATGGCAGCATGTATCCCCAGACTCACTGCCCAAGGAGGCGCGCTGCGTCGCCGCTTTTTGGCGCCCGACTTGCGCTCTTTCAATGCATAGCGGCTAGCGGGGTTTAATGAGTTCTCATAAGCCGTGGCTTTCCGGCTATGCCGTTTTGCCTTGTTGATGACTTTCGATTGGGTGAGGGTTGCCTCAGCCAATGCTGCCTCAGGCACTGCTGGCTGGATGGAGGAATTTGTTGTAACTCCACGCTTTCCTTGCCTGGCAGACGCGGGGGAAGAAGTGGCGGACTCCTTAGCGTTCGAATCGTTGCCGGGTGGATTGCTGTTTGCAATCCTCGCCAGACGGGGAGCAACTTCTCCCTTTTCGTGCGCGGCGTCAGTGCGGACGCCTGCCGTGGCTTCGAAAATGAAATTCTCGACACCTTCTAAGTCAGGATCGCTAGCAGACAGATCGTCGGTGTTGTCTTGCTCAGAGTTGGGCAATCCAGCAGTCATGTAACTCCCCGAAAGAACTTGGCTCTCGCCCATTCTAAACGAAAGTGCTAGCAAACCCAAAAAACTTCTGCCGATTTCTCTGGCGATTCTGCCTCTGGGGGCATTCATGCTAATGACAGGCGTCTGTCAGCGGATCGCAACTGCATCAATTGCACAGGACGAGCAGTGGGTGGAGAGATTCAGCATGCCTGAGTCCACGATGCCTGCAGTGGTCGCAGCGCAGTCCATTTACCGTAATTTCATTTATCTGGTCGCCTGCAGTCTTCCGATAATTGTTTCAGGCTACGCACCCTGAAATGACAGCCAAGTTTACCTAACTGCTACCTGAGAAGACCACTATTCTCCGAATATGTTCCTAGCTGAGTTGAATTGATCCATGAATCTCCATCCAAAAATACGCCCTGTTTGGCAACGTCTTATTATTGTTCCTTCGCTCTTGGTATTGATGGCCTACAAGGCGCTTCGATTACCTAAGGCGATTCTGCCGCGCGCACTGAGATCGATAGTAACCCATTGGCACTACAGTATGTTTTGGATGTTGATTAAATCGGGTGTTACGCGGGCCTATATCGACGAGCCCTGTGAATTCAAGATGCCTACATCCTTTGAGCCCAAGGTGTTGGTCGATCAAAAGTATCGCCTTGAGTCAGACCAGATTCGCAGTCTATACACGGACGGATTTATTGGCCCGTTCGACGCGTTCGACCCACGAGAAATGGCCGATTTTAGAGGCGAAATGCTTGCACAGGAGAATGCTAAGTCGCGGACTTATGGATTCCGTTCTCCACGAGATCGGCACTTAGAAATGCCTCGTTTATGGAACTACATGTCGCATCCCGCCATCACGGAACGAGTGGCTCAACTCCTGGGGCCCAACTTGCTTTGTTGGCGTTCGCAAATGTTTTTCAAACCACCTCATGCGCCAGCCATTGAATGCCATCAGGCGAGTACTTTCATGGTAGAAGATTATCTTGATCCTGCCATCTTTCCACCAAACAAGTCCGAGATGTTCCAGCTGACGGTATGGGTTGCTGTGGACGATGCAGTGCCTGAAAACGGCTGCTTGCAATTTGTGCGCGGAAGTCATCGCGAGATACGGACTGTTCGATTCGGTGGCGAGGAAGCGTTCTACAATGCGAAGTTTACCTTGGAATTTGACAGAGATGCTGGCAACCTGGTCACGCTGCCGGTGAAAGCAGGGCAAATTGTCATCTTTACCCAACGCTGTATTCATGGCTCGCCTCCGAACACGACCGATCGCCATAGGCTAGCATTCAATATGCGGATCGTTCCGACGAACGTGCCGGTGTATCCCAATAAGAAGTACTACCGTTCGGTCTACAATGGCGGGAAGTACCATTTGGATAACTGGGGTGTCGCGCTGTTGCGGGGCCACGACCACTTCAACTTGAGCCGTTCTGTCGATGCCGCTAAACTGGGCCACGATATTCCCGTCGATTCCAAGCGCGTGGCCTAACAAGTTCGAGGCAGGATGCAAACTCTCAGAGACAGAACTGCAGTTGTCACAGGTGCCGCTTCTGGGATTGGTCGAGCGATTGCTCTGCGTCTCGCTGGCGAGGGGGCCCACCTCTATCTGATCGACGTTAACGAAGAGGGTTTGGAGAACGTAGCCATTGAGGCCGCTCGCTCAGGCGTCCAAGTGCTGACGCAGTGTTGCGACTTGGCAAACTCAGCTCAGATAACAACAACTGCGGAGGATGCCCGCTCCCGGTGCTCTAGCATCGATGTCTTGGTAAACAACGCGGGGATAGCGTACTACGGCGAGACAGCAAAGATGTCTGCAGCTGACGCCAGTCGCTTGCTCAAGATCAACCTGCATGCTCCGATTCAACTGTCTCGCGAATTGCTTCCCACAATGTTGTCACAGGATGAAGCTCACATTGTGAATGTAGCAAGCTTCCTCGGACTTATTGGGACTAGGCGATTGGCACTGTATACCGCCAGTAAATTTGGACTAGTGGGATTTAGCGAATCACTGCGAGCCGAGTACGCCCGGAGCGGGCTTGGCGTCTCGGCTTTGTGCCCCGGTTTCGTCGATACTCGTTTGTTCGAATCAGCAGCACTTGGCGATGATCGGGAGCAACCGAAGCTTCCTCCCAAGTGGTCGCTGACAACACCAGAGCGTGTTGCCGATCAGGCAATTGTCTCAATCTATCGGAATCGCGCCTTGTCGATTCCCCAACTCTATGCGCGATTGGCCTACTTGGGTAAACGTCTGGTACCTGGGGTTCTTGATTGGGCCAATCATCTGAGTCGCAAGAAAAAAAACCGCCAGAAGTCCAGCGACACGGAAGCTTCGCTAGGAAAAGCTGCTTAGGCCGGATACTGCTGAGTGGCTCCTATCGTTTCAAGTCTCTGCAGCCATGTCGCGTCCCGCGATGTCGCGATACTTTGAGATTTCGTATTGTAGGCTGTACAATCAGCAATTCACATCTCACGCTGATTCCTACCGACTGCGATGCTCGCCGATGCCCACAAAACTCCGCGTTGTTTCTTATAACATCCACAAGGGTATTGGCGGCACAGATCGACTCTATCGGATCGAGCGTATTCGATCGGTGTTAGGCGATCTGCGGCCTGATATCGCACTTCTCCAGGAAGTCGACGATGGGGTACCACGCTCTCACCGCGATTGTCAGGTTGAACTACTAGCCGAGGCGTTGGGAATGCCCCATCACGCGTATCAAAAAAACGTTCGATTGAAACAAGGTCATTATGGAAATGCCATCTTGAGCGGGTTCCCACTCAATTCGGTTGAGAATATCGATCTCACCGTGCGTCCCAAAAAGCGTCGACGAGCGATTGTGGCACGTTGTCGAATCGATGTCGGGCATCACTTTCGATCGTTAGTAGTAGTAAATCTTCATTTAGGATTGGCAGGGATTGAGCGAAAGATGCAACTCAAACGGCTACTCTCCAAGCATCCATTGTCGCGAGCATCGAGCAAGATTCCGATAATTGTGGGTGGGGACTACAATGATTTCTACGGAAGTCTGGGCCGTCGAGTCATGTTTCCTCAAGGGTATGCATCTGCGGGAAAAGCCATCCGCACGTTTCCGGCATTGCTTCCGGTGAGATCACTAGATCGGATTTTTTATCGAGGGTCATTGAGGCTCCGAAGAGCATTTGCCAAACGAACACAGATGGCTAGGCAGGCATCCGATCACCTCCCGTTGGTTGCTGATTTTGAACTGAGTTAGAGTGGGTCGAGAGACCATTCCAATAAACTAGTTGCACATGAACGAGTAGACGTTGAGCTGGTCCTGGAACGATCAATGGCAGGTGTGGTTGGCGCTGCTGGCGATGCTGGCGGTCCAGGTTGCACTGGCTTTTCGCGTTATTATGCGACGCCGGAGCGTCGGTGAGTCGCTTTCTTGGATCCTGGTGATTTTTATCTTCCCACTAGTCGGGCCCTTGGCCTATCTGATGATCGGTGAGTTAAGATTGGGCGAACGTCGGGTACGCCGGTTCATCGAGTTATTTCCTCCTTTCGAACGCTGGTTGGAAGACATCACACGGCGCCAGCCCGTTAATTGGTCGGCTCTAGGTGTTGAGTGCGAACCTCTGGCGCGTCTTGCGCATTCTACCTTGGGGTTGCCCACTCAGCCGGGAAACGACTTGGAACTGATTGGCGGTTGGGAAGAAGCGTTCGACAAGATGTTAGCCGACATCGAGCAGGCGCAATCCATATGTCATCTGGAATTCTATATTTGGCATTTGGGCGGCAGAGCTGACGAGGTTGTCGAAGCACTCATTCGGGCTAGCAACCGGGGCGTTATCTGCCGTGTACTGCTCGATGCCATTGGAAGTCGAGCATTTCTTAAAAGTGATTTGGCTGACAGGATGATCGCCGAGGGTATCCAGCTGCAGCCTGCACTGGCTGGCGGGCTTCTGCGGGCACTTTTCGTAAGATTTGATCTGAGAATGCATCGTAAGATCGTTCTGATCGACGGCAAAGTTGCTTACACCGGTAGCTTAAATATGGTCGATCCACGATTCTTTAAGAAGGACGCCGGGGTTGGACAATGGATTGACGCCATGGTGCGTGTGCAGGGGCCAGCCGTGGAGTCGTTGGCCACTACTTTTCTGGCAGATTGGTACGTGGAAACCGAGAGCACTCTCGATGAACTGCGTCAAAATAGTGGCGTGATTCAGCAGCATAATCATGGAGACTGTGCCATACAGGTACTCCCGTCGGGTCCTGCCTCGCAGGCGGAAGCAATCGAGAATGTACTGCTTATGGCTGTCTACGCAGCACGCCAAGAATTGATTTTGACAACGCCGTATTTCGTCCCAAGCGAATCACTTCGAATTGCCCTCACGACAGCAGCCCGCCGTGGTGTGAATGTCGTACTCGTCGTCCCTGCTAAGGTTGATTCGCTACTAGTTCGCTATGCGAGCCAGGCTTTTAAGGGGGATCTACTCCGCGCCGGAGTGCGGATCGCCAACTTCAACGGAGGTCTGTTGCACACGAAGAGCATTAGTGTCGACGGGGAGATGTGTATTTTCGGTTCGCTTAATCTCGATCCCCGCAGCCTGCGACTTAACTTTGAAATATCGTTGGCCGTGTATGATTCGCCGTTTTCCTCGCAACTCCGCGACCTTCAGCAAAGCTACATCGACCAGTCCGAATTGATGGACTTGGGGCAGTGGGAAAATCGCCCCCTGCCACAGAAATTCGCAGAGAATTGCACCCGGCTGTTAGGCCCATTGCTATAGGAGAATCTACCCATCAGTAAAAGCGATGCGCACGATTTGAGTGCAAATTTTTGCATTCCTTCCTGCTGGCCGTTAGATTGGGTATTCCTCGAACATATCGACCTTATACTCATCTTGTTGTCTGTCCCAAAGCGAGATCGTTTGTGTCTTATTCTAAATCACTTTGGCTCGTTCTCTTGTTATCTACATATTTTAGTGAACCTATCCACGCTACGGTAACAACAATTGCCGTGTCGGGCGACGCGGCCACGGGAGTAGCGGGCGGGTTATTTGATACGTTCGAAGCCGGAGTCATCAATAATAGTGGCACCATTGCTTTCCCTGCACAACTTCAGACCGGCGTTGGCGGAGTCGTATCTGGCGATGCAAATGGTATCTGGAGCTTCGATCAAGGGAGTATTTCGTTGCTTGCCCGCCAGGGTTCGGGAAACGTCCCAGGGGTTGCCGGTGCGAGTTATGATTTATTTCGAGACCTTTCTGTTAGCAATGCTGGGGATGTGTTCGTGCGTGGTTCTCTTGAGACGGGCAGTGGCGGGGTGGACGCTTCCAACCGTGAAGGTATCTGGAGATTTTCTGGCAGCGATTCACTTGTCGTCCGTACTGGGGATTCTGCCGCTCCTGGCGTCACTAACGGAGTATTTGACTTCCTACCGAACAGTTTACATGTTTCCGATATCGGCCAGATTGCAGTCGATGCCTCGCTTGCCACGACGGGAGGCGTAACCTCAGACGACGATGGTGGCATTTGGACTTACGACGCATTGGGCGGGACACTTTTAGCACGCGAGAACACAACGGTCGCTGCCGATCTATCAAGCATCTTCAATAATTTCGTTGGCCCAACCATCAACGACGATCAACAGATTGCGTTCCGAGCAAGTTTAGTACAAGGGGGTGGTATCAATTCGACCAACTTCATCGGGATCTGGAAGTATTCCCCGTTGGGTGGAAATGTGATTGCTCGCCAAGGGGCTGGTGCGGTACCAGGCGTGGCCTCGACTGACTTTACGGAATTGAGCGACCCGGTGATCAATGGTATTGATCAGTTGGCATTCTATTCAGAACTTACCCACGCTGGCTCAATCAGCTCGACCAACGACAAAGGCATCTGGCTCTATACAGGAACCACTGGGGAACGGAGGCACTGGTAACCTAGTGTGTGGGATTTAATCGACCCACTTGCTAGCCCCTCCGATCATTCTACCATCTTGGGCATGGACGCCTACGAACTACTAAAGAAACAGGCAGCGGAAAAACTTGATAAAGCAATCACGCTGGCGCGCAAAGAGTACCGGGACACCTGCGACAAGATCAACTCACTGCGACGCGAACTAGGCGACGAGCCAGAACCAGGCTTGAGAGTTCGCAAGACGGCCATAGACGCGGTGCGTGAGTTTATGCCCCGTGATCGTCCGTTCTCGAATCGTGAAGTGCTTGAGATTCTCCAAGCTGCTGAGCCAGAACGCCACTGGAATCGTGGGTCCGTCAAAGCTGCTGTCTATACCCTCGCCGACCGCAAGGAACTGAGGCGGATTGCCAAGGACGACAAGGGGCATATTCTCTGGGTCACTTTCGACAACGACACTGCCGCCCCTCCCTATGCCGTGATGCCGATGTCGGATGTCATCGCAGAGGTGCTAGAGGGGTCGAAGGGTATGAAGCCAGCAGAGCTAGTAGTAGCAATTCAGGCGTTGGGCTGTCGTGCCGAGGACGATCCGGGGAAGGTTCTGCGGTGCGTCAGGAAATCCCTTCATGCAAATCCACGGCGGTTTATCCGATCCGAAGTGTCCGGTTGGACTATATGTAGTGGTAACCTTGGCACCCCTGCGGGAGAATAGTGCTAGCAATAAATCCTGTTATGCCAATGCTTTCGGTCGGATGTATCACTTATTTGTCACAATCCACCAACTCTATTATTGACACAACTCGCTTGCCATTCTAGACTTAGGGTGCCGACCAACTATGGATTGACAATGGTCCCTAAGCTTTATACATTGCGGGGCTTTTCTTTGTTTAGCGAACTTTTGAGCGTCTGTTGCGTTCTAAATATTGGGGAGTGCCGCAGCCGATAGCGGTTAATGGAGTATCGGTACAGCATGTAAGCAATCTCTCACGGGTTATTAAAATGTCTACAATTCCACTTGATGCCAAGAGAATCCTACGCGCGTATGAGCCAACCATCCGTCGCCAGTTGACGGCATGGCTGGAAGCATATATGCAGTCTTCGGGTACGGGTCACTTGACCCTAGAAGACATCAATGTTGGTGTCTACAAGGTTCTAGAGTCTCTCTCTGAGTCTATGGAAATAGACACTGGCGAGATTCAAGACATCCAAGAGTGCATTGAACGAAAGGAATTTACGTCCTTAAAGGAATTTATGAGTGAACGTTCAATGGCTTCTTAGGACAATTGAGCAGTTTTTTAGCAATGATGCGGATGTGCCTGAGGCCATCCGCATTATTTTTGCTGAAAGAATTGACTCAGTTATCTCTTCTACAACTAAATCATCTCCTGTGCACATTCAAATCACATGCACCCATGAAGGCAGGGCATGGACTGCTGCGCTGAATGTTGATTACTGCGAACACCAGGGAGAGCATTTTATAACGAGGATCACAGGTTCGTACATCTCCACAGAGCTACCCTCCTGATCTTGCAGTGAACCTCTGTTCCAGTATTCAAGTCTAGTGGACGCCATGAATACATTGCGATTTTAGCATCTGAATTTGGGCCACTCTGGAGAGCGGCCCGCATCTCGGTTGATGCAGCAGCCTTATACACTGTGCTAGGGGTCCGTCCATCGGATGGGTTCGACTCCCCCACTCTCCGCTTACTGTCTCTTGCGAGCGGATCGTAGCAATACGTCGCGTGCCCACGTGCGCGCCTCTGTATCGTCTAGTAGCTTCTTCTCGTCAGCAGTCAGCTTGACGGAAAAGACCTGATCTCGCCTCTCGCTAGGGGCTTTGGCGGGTCGTCCTGCGCCTGGGCGTTTTCCGCCCCGTTTTGTTGCTTTCTTAGCCATGCCAGATTATTTGATAAAAGTTTCCAAAAATCAACCCTAATCTATTGCAGCCCTCGTTTGATTAAAGTATACTGAAATCAACGAGAGAACAATGATAGTAACCGCCTGCCAACACGAAAATTGCCACAAACACGGGAAAGACCGTCAAGGTCACCCCCGTTTGAAGTGCTCGCTGTGTGGCAAGACTTTCGTTGACAAGCCAGAGAGCCCACTAGGGGCCATGCGAACCGATATCAAGCAAGCCGCTACCGCTATCTCCCTGTTGCTAGAGGGCATGTCGATTCGCTCAGTACAGCGTGTGACCGGCCTTTGCCGTCAAACTCTGGCCGATCTCATTCTCACAGTCGGCAACAACTGCGAACGCCTGATGAACAGCCTACGCGACATCGAAGTTGAGGACGTGCAGGCCGATGAAATCTGGAGCTTCGTTGGCTGTAAAGAAAAAACCCGTCAAGCCAATGGCTACGGGGAAGAGTACGGCGACTCCTGGACGTTTCTTGGAATCGAGCGGAATACGAAAATGGTTCTGGCCTATGAGATTGGTGGCCGGGATCGCGAAACCACTGTTCGATTCTTGGAGAAGTTAGACCGTGCGACCGCTGGCCGCTTCCAACTGTCCACTGACGGCCTATCGACCTACACCAACAACGTGCCGTTCACCTTCGGCAATCGGGTAGACTATGGCCAGATCGTCAAGAACTACGCATCTACCCAAACGCAGACCCGCTACAGCCCGGCCACGATAATAAACTCTGAGAAGAAAGCTGTTTACGGTAACCCCAAGCAAGAGAACGTCTGCACGAGCCATATCGAATCCTTCAACCAGAAGTATAGAATGCATCTGCGACGGTTCACCCGTCTCACGAATGCCCACAGCAAGAGCCTAGAGCATCACAAGGCCATGCAAGCAATCTATCTCTGCTACTACAACTTTGCTCGCAAGCATGACTCGCTAGGCGAGACCCCAGCAATGGCCGCTGGTTTGACAGAAAAAGCCTGGGGTGTTGGAGAATTGCTGATAAATGCCGCAAACTAACAGCACGGAATAGTGCAAAAACTAGTTGACGAGACATTGTGAAAAATGGTACAAAGTTGCCCGTGAATAACGTCTTTATTGGATGCGGTCGCAAGTTGGCTTTGCCCCTTGCGACCGCGTTCCAATTATGTATATTCTGAGTAGGAATTGACTGTTAATGGAGTAGCGGACGTTATTCACATCTCGCCGCCTCTGGCACAGCATCCCCAAATAGCACCGATAGAGTTGCCGCGCATGCGTGCAATGATGCTTAATTATTAGATTTGGGAGTCGTTGTCGTTTTACAAGCCGTCAACTTGAAGATGCATCCATGACTCTGACGAGTCACCGGACATCCACGTCAAGCTGTATTGGCGACCAGATTCGACACAGGCTTTTTTTATACGATTATTGTTGTCAGCGTGAACTGGTTTATTGATGGACTCTGGCTGCTTTAGCAGTTGGTCGATCTGAGCAAGTTCATAGCCAAGGACAAAACAATCTTGTTGGCGGAGTCCATCGAGTTCCCCGTGGTCGATGTCGAAGGGCTTTATTAGTCCGAAGCTGGCCACTTTTTTTCCTCTTTTTTAAAGGAGTTTGTTTGAGATGAGCAAAAAACCGATAGGCACTACAGCGACTACTGGTCAAAGATGTCCAGAGAGCGGAGTGTGGAAAGTGGAAGGTACGCCATCCACAACTGCACCCATTGCAGAGGGCAATGTGATGCCCCCATACAATGGTAAAGCCGTGACATGGAAGCTGATCCAGTACGCCTAAAGTGCAGTAAACTTGTTCTATCGAGCCCGGTTGTCAGTAATGGCAACCGGGTTTTTTTGTTGGGGAGTTAGAGCGGATTGGAATTGTTGCGTGATAGACACCCCAAGTCCAGGCCAACGCAATTGGTACTATAGCATTGCTAGCGGAATAAAATGCAAACAATCCGCCAACGGCTGGGAATCACGGGGAATACGAAGAAATCCCACACGGAAGGTTACCAGTGCCGGAACGGATTGCACAAACGGGGTCGGGAGGGGTGCCGGGGATTGCAGATGCTGATTTTGAGTCGTTCGAGACTCCTCTATTGAGTGATAGCGGAGATGTTATCGTCCATGGTGAACTTGTGGCTGGTGTGGGAGGAGTTACAGCCAGCGACAGCCGTGGAATCTGGTCGTTTGATGGCGTTACATCAAACGAAATTGCCCGTAGTGGAAGTGCAGGCGTGCCTGGCATTGTGGGGGCCAGCTTCGACGATTTTGAAAAGTATGTATTAAACTCTGCCGGTCAGATCGCACTGAAAGCTTCCTTACAGCTTGGCGGTGCGGTGGGGGCCAGCAACGACTCGGGATTGTGGCTGATGGACTCAGGAGGAGCAGGTGTATTGATTGCCCAGGAGGGCGATAATCTGGCGGGTCGAACGATCGCGTCACTCGATTTCGTAGGCGGCTCAGGTGGAAACGACGGCAGTCCTACCGCCTTAAACGATTTGGGCAATCTGCTGTTTTCAGTCGACTTCACCAATGGAGACAGCGGATTATTTCTGTTCCAGAACTTAAAAGCGGATTTTGATGGCGATGGTGATGTCGATTCAAATGATCTCACGCATCCAACGCTTGGCTGGGAGGCTCGCTATGGAGTGGACCTCAATGGATTGGATTTTCTGGACTGGCAGCAAGAATTTGGAACGGGCATACCGCTCACTCCAAACCTGTCCGCAGTGCCCGAGCCGAATCTAGGAATACTTCTATTGCCCTTGCTGGCCCTAATTGGTCCCTCTAATCGTTGGATTTGTTAGATTCCGAACATTTTACAATCAGCTAGCCAGCGCCTAGATGACAATTAGGGTGTAGATTTATATAGTCGCAAGTCTTGCTTGCGCCCCTCCCCGATCCGTCCCGCCCAAGATATTGAAATGCTCTCTGCTCTCCCCACTCGCATTGCAGCTTTGCTGCTGTTGGTTTGCTCTGGCCAATTCGCCCGCGCGGATGATGAATCCCTCAGTCGCGAGGGAAGCCTAAAGCTTTGCGACGGGCGGTGCTTGGCCTATCGAGAATATGGCGATCCACATGGCCAGTTGGTTTTCTACTTTCACGGTACTCCAGGCTCACGGCTGGAAGTAGCTCTGGTCTCGGACGAAGCTTATTCCGCAGGGATTCACTTGATTGCCGTCGACCGACCGGGACTAGGTCGATCGACCTATGATCCATGCCGACGGATACTGGACTGGCCCAGCGATGTGGCCGCACTCGCTGATTCATTTGGCTACACAGACCGACAATTTGGCGTCCTCGGATTCTCTGGAGGAGCTCCCTATGCCAGTGCTTGTGTGCTGAGGATGCCGCACCGTATCAATCATGCTGCGATTGTCTCGGGCCATTCGCCTCTTGGTTCCCCCGGTGTCTGTTCGGGAAGCCAAGACAAGATGATCCGATTGATCACAAAACGTCCTCGACTGGGGAAAATGGGTATTGGTTTCATCAATCGACGTCTCGATCGCCGTCCCGATAAGATCGTGAACATGATTGCCAAGAAGTGGACGGCAGCAGACAGGCAACTCGTTCTATGCAATCCTCACTACTACCGGCATTTGATCGAAAATTTGAACGAAGCGGGCCGGTGCGGTGCTGCGGGGATGGTCAAGGACATTCGGCTACTAGGTTCGTGTTGGGGCTTTCAGCTTTGTCAGCTGCAAGGAGTGCCGGTCTCTATTTGGCAAGGTGGCTGCGATCAAATTGCGACGCCGTCGATGGGCCGTTATTTTCACCGCACCATTGCCGAAAGCGAGCTGATCGTAGATCCGCGTGCTGGGCATGTCACCATGCTCAAGTGGCACATTCACGAAATCTATTCTCGATTCGTTCAATAAGGCTTCTCCACTGGCTGCGCATGGCCTCGCCTGCTGCGAGCGTCTAGAATGTCCCAAGATGCGCTGATGCCGCAGCGATACCAATCTTTTACAGGCATTCATTCAGGGGACTTCGTCGATGGCCAATCGCAACACGCTGGGCGGTGTGATTCATACCTACCAGAAATACGATCCGCGGCGATTTCCTAGTCCCACACAACCACCGCCCGACTTAGTTTCCTCGGCATTTGAACATATGCTCATGTTCGGCCAACGGCGAGAGCTAACGGAAGAAGAGCTTGCTCGGGCGGTGCGAATCGATCCTAGCCAAATCTCCGGGCTCGGGCCCAGCATTGACGCTTTACTGGCCTTGCTTCGGGAACGCCGCCGGAAGATTCTCGAAAAGTACGAAACCCGCAAGGTTCGTCAGCGAGCTCACAGTGCCTTTGTCGAGCATGCACAGAGCGTCGCAGCCCCTAAACCACATCGCAAGCGTTATCAGGAAGCGATTGCGAACGAGCAACTACGTGAGCTGGAACGCCTGTGGTACGCCACGGGGGACGATCAGTCTCCATTTGCCCGGGCTCTCGTCAGTTTGATTGAAACCTTGGGAGACAAGTATCAAATTGAGCAGTTAGCCGCGGACTACGAATTCACGGGGCGGGAGTCGATGACTGTGCCCCAGGCGCTGGAAATCAAGGAGGAGCTCGAGCGGATTGACGAGTTGATCAAGCAACTTGAAGAAGCCCGAGAAACGGCCCAAATTGGCATTATCGATATGGAAGCACTGGCCGAGTTTGCCGAGCCGGGGGATATCGACCAGCTCAGTGCCTTGCAGCAACAGGTCCAGGACTACCTCCGCGAAGAAGCCGAACGGCAGGGGCTGGAGCAACGCGGCGAGCACTACCAGGTGACGCCCAAAGCATACCGAATCTTTCAAGCAAAGCTCATTGACCGACTGTTTAGCGAGATTGAAGCCTCACGGAGCGGACGGCATCAAGGGCCTATTGTGGGCGAAGGCGCCGTTGAAACGCAACAGACCAAAGATTACGAATTCGGCGACTCCGTCACGCATCTCGACATCCCTGGTACGTTTATCAATGCGCTTGTCCGCCAGGGGCCTGGGTTGCCGATTCGGCTCTCAGCAGATGACATGCAGATCCACACGACTCGCAACAACCCCAAGTGTGCGACTTGTGTGTTGATGGATATGAGTGGATCAATGCGTTACGACGGGCAGTATATCAACGTCAAGCGAATGGCCTTGACGCTCGAGGGCCTCATTCGGAGCGAGTATCCTGGCGATTTTCTGCAGTTTATCGAAATGTCTAGCTTCGCCAAACCGGTAGAACGGGGGCGGATTGTTGAACTTATGCCTAAACCGGTCACCGTGCACGATCCGGTGGTGCGTTTGCGGGCGGATATGAGCCGCGAAGATGTTAGCGAGTACCAAGTGCCGCCGCATTTCACGAATATCCAACATGCGTTGTCCACGGCGCGGCGTCTGTTGGCGACGCAGGACACGCCGAATCGGCAGATTGTGCTCATTACCGATGGCCTGCCGACGGCCCACTTTGAAGGTGAAATGCTCTACCTGCTGTATCCACCCGATCCGCAAACCGAACAGGCGACGATGCGGGAAGGCCAACTTTGCCATCGGGATGGAATCACGATCAACATGTTTCTGCTGCCCAGTTGGTCTCAGACCGAAGAGGATGTCCGTTTCGCGTATCGATTGGCAGAGTCGACCCAAGGTCGCGTGTTTTTTACTGCTGGAAAAGATTTGGACCGCTATGTGGTATGGGACTATCTGAAGCGTCGCCGAGATATCATCGCTTAGGCTCAAAAATAGAGGCCAAGCATATTTTGTGTGGTCTTAAAAGTGTCACACACGATCTAGTGTAAATCGAAATCCGAGATTTACCGTTTTTCGCCTCTGAGGATTTTTACGTCTTCTGGCGCCCTCTGCCTGGTTGTCTTCGCTACGCAAATTGTCGAAGTTGATTATCGATATTGGCCAAAGAAATGTAGTCTTATTTTTGGCCACCTGATTGGGCCGCGGCGTACTTCGCCTCTGCTTTCTGCGGGACTCCTTCCACTTTCCGCGATCGGCAGCCACAATGGCGGCATGAGCAAGCTTGTTGCGGAGAGCATTTCAAAATCGTATCCCTCGGGCGATCGGGAATTGGTTGTGTTGGCCGAGGCGTCGCTGGTGGTTGAGGCAGGTGAGAGCATTGCGATCTTGGGCCCTAGTGGTTCGGGAAAGAGCACGCTGCTGGCTATCCTGGGCACCCTGGAGTCGCCCACGTCGGGCAGTGTCACGTTGGGAGACTGCAATCCCTTCTCACTTAGCGAGGCCAAGCTGGCGGCGTTTCGGAGTGCTAACATTGGCTTCGTCTTTCAGGATCATCATCTCTTGCCGCAATGTACGGTTTTGGAAAACGTGCTGGTCCCGTTTCTGTCGGATGGGTCAGCGCAGGGTGCAGAAATTGAGCAAGCGCAGGAGTTAATCAATCGTGTCGGTTTGGGCGAGCGGAGTTTGCATCGTCCCGCGCAGCTCTCCGGAGGCGAACGTCAGCGGGTGGCCCTCGCGCGGGCACTGGTTCGCAAGCCGCAACTAATATTGGCGGATGAACCCACGGGGAACCTCGACGCCAAGACGGCAGACGAAATCACCAAGCTACTCGTCGAACTGCAAACGCAATCAGAAGCAATGCTGATTGTGGTGACGCATAGCGAATCGTTGGCCGGCGCGATGGGCCGCAAGACTCGCCTGGAGGCGGGGCGATTAATAGAAGTCTAACTCTTCACGGATGAGGATTCACTTTTCACGTAGACCGCAACTCAATCTGGCCGCAATCTAATAGATCGTCGGGAACCTGCGTTCATCATACAGCGTGAAGCTCACCTTCTCGGTGCGTCTTGCCACTGGTGGCCTCTTTGCCTTGTGGCAGTCGCCGATAGAGTGTGGCGAAGTTCTTTTGCAGAAAACCATCCCACCATTGCGGATTTCTCCACAGCGGGATGTAATTGTACGGTGGCTCGGGCCAATCCTGGGCGGCAATCGTCTCGTGCATAATCGCAGGGTGCGACCCGCGGAAAGGTACGCAGGCACTAGTGCGGAATTCGTAGGCGCTGGCGGTGGTGACTTCGGGTGCCGGTTCCGCTTCGTGGCCTCGGAGTGTGTCCCAGTAGAATCTTAAAAATTGGGCATGTTTGCGTCCCATCACTTCCGGCTGGCGTACCCAACCGTAGTGGTAGACTTCCGCCCCTGTATTTTTCTTGCGAAGTTTGCGGCCATTGATGGCGAAACCACATGCATCGCCTACGGATCGAACTCCGATGCCGTTGCGAACAACGCGGATTTGACGTCGGTAGGGCAATGGATTGATGAGGTGGTAGCTGCCGAAAAAGTGTCGGTACCGAAAGCTAAGGCCCTCGACCTTCGGGTTTCCGAGATTCTTACGCATCGATTGTCGAATAGTCTCGTGGTCCTGCTCGTGAATCACTTCGTCGCCTTGGATGTAAAAGCACCAGGGGTGCGAGCACGCATCCAGGGCAAGATTGGTTTGCTGGGCCATTACCTGACCGCCCCGTCGCAGGTTTTCGTCCCAAACGGTTTCGATGATCCGCAGCTTCGGAGAATTGAGCGACTGGGCTACCTCGAGAGTCGCGTCGTTGCTTTTACCCACGGCCAAGATGAACTCGTCGACTAGGGGTAGCACCGACCGAATGCTTTCGAGAAACGGATACCCAAACTGGACGCCATCGCGAATGATGCTGAAGCCGGAGACCTTCATGGGAGGAATGCCTTGTCTAATGATCAATTGTCCAATGACCAAGTGTCCGATGAACCAGTGGCCAAGGACATCGTGGCCTACGCTGGTGGGGAGGGATCTTAATGGAGTGCAGCGATTAGGCCTAGTCGGAACGGCTAGATGATAGCTTAGGTAAAGTTTTCGGCCGTTGGTGATAGCATCGATTGAGCCCAATGGTCGGGCCACGGCATGACCGGGGGTTGCTGGAGTTGCTCACAAGGGCGTTTCGGACTGTTGAATGGGAGGCGCGTGGTTCGATGCTAGGCAATGAGGGCCGTATTCTCCAAACCATTCTCTGCCTAGCTGGAAGCCTGCCATGCGACGACCTATGACATTTCTGTTTGCCATCGGTATCTTGTGCTTGGTTGCGACTTCTGTTTTTGGTGCTTCGTTTGGACGATGGAATGTACCGGGAACGCCCGCGCAATACTTTGGCTACGGATACGGTCCTGGGCATCATGCTCCGATGGTTCGGTATCCATGTCATCGCGCACCGTCGCCGCGTCGGTTGGTCCTCGCGCCGGCAAATTGCTACCCCCACTATCGGGCACCGCAGCCGAGCTATTCCTCACCAACTTTTTACGCCTGTGCCCAGCGACCACAGTATGGTCCCGCTCCGGTTGCGCAACGCACGTACCCAGCGGCCAACTTCGCCCGATAGCCGGTTACACATGCCGCTGCAATTCGGTAGCATGGGCATCAGTTCAAGATTCGCTTGACTGCGCATGGACTATTGGTCTGCTGATTGGTGTATACACTTCCGTATGTTGTTTGTGGTGAGTGGCACTCCATTCTAGACTTCAATCTAGCCTTCATCCTAGATAGTCGAGCAAAGCCAGGTTCGCGTAGTGGCTGAGGAATTTGTATTTATGGGCAATGTGTGGGTCGCATTCGGAGTTGGGCTGGCACTTGCGCTCGTTGCTGGTTGGATTTGGCGCCGGGGTCGCACTGCCCAGCGACAGGCTCAGTATCGACTTGCTCAGCTGGAGTTTTTGGAAAAGCAGAACACTTATGTCGATGCTTTCCTGAAGGCGGCAAACGCCACTGGAAAACCGCGGGGATTGGAATGGATCGGTTGCGAAATGAGCGACCAGGTGTTGTTTGCCACAGATCGCGTGACCGGCGAGCTCTACGCGCTCTGCGGTGCAACGATTAGCTTCGCGGCGATTCCCGGAGGTGGTATGGAAGACGTCGAAGCCGTGGGCAACTTGCGCTACGCGACCGTATTTTTCGTCAATCGACGGGGGACCTGGGGTTCGGATGGCCAGTCGGTATTCAATCTCGAACCGGCAGCGTCGCTCGAGCGCTATGAAGAAAGCCTGGCACCTGTGGAAAACACTCTGCCCTCCCCTGCACCGGTGAACTAGCCGAGCCAGTTTGCGAATCATCACCCACCAAGAGCGTTAAGCAATATCGCTATCGCGTACCGGTGAGGAAAGCCAATCGCGGGGATCTTGTCCGAAGAACTGGACCATGATCTCATAGAGTTCGCCATGCTGTTCGGCAAACTCATGGGGGGTGGTGAAGAAGCACTCCGTCGAAACGGCAAAGAACTCGGCGTGATTGGTTGCGCCATAGTGGTCGAGTAGCGTGTTCTGCTTGCGCTGAGCGAATTGGAGCAGACGTTGGTATTCCTTGGTTGTGACTTCGTACCAGCGTTTTTCAAAACGAAAGCTCGTCATCGGAGGGCTGCCGTCGGTCGAACCGTCGAGCCCATCCATATGATGGGCAAATTCGTGGAGTACCACGGAACGTCGCCGACGGGCGTTGCGGCCATCGCGCTGGACCACATTCCAGGCGAGCACAATGGGGCCCCCTTGCCAGGCTTCTCCGAGCAACGTGCCGCTACGCGGAAACGAATCTTGCAGTCGTCCCATCAGCAGATTGTCGTGCGATGCGGGGCGCTGCTCGTAGGAGCCGGAATAGATGATGATCGACTTGAGTTTGTCGAAGTAATAAGGCTTCTCGAAACCCAAGGTCAGAAGCGCAGCCTGGCCGGCAATGGCGACTCGCATTTCGTCGTTGATTTGAAAACCGCTGCCGCCTTCCCAGTTTTTTTCGTGATACATCACGCAGACAATTTCGCGTACATGCTGCTGTAGTTCCCCGGGGAGCTGACGGTATTGCCAGACATTGTTCTCCAGCCAGCGCTCCCACTGGGGAGGCTGCGGCTGGGCAAGCCACTCTTTGCGGCGATCATTTTTCCACCAGTTGAGAAACATAGTCTGTTTGGATAGGGGTTAAAGCGACATCGAGATTCTAGACTCGCTGCTGTGTATCATCGGCCTGATTGCAAGTAGATCCGTAGATGAATCGGGAAATGCTTGCAGGAAGCCGAACGCCGTGCGATGCTATCAGTGGTCTTATCGGAAATTGATCTATTCATTCTACGTGGGAGAAACCGCATCGTGGCTTTGCAATCTGCTTCTAAAGATGGAATTCTAACCATTCGGATCGAGGACGATCGGCTTGTGGACCCCTCTGTGCTGACGCGGATGTTTGAGGAACTCGACACTCTGCTGCACAAGTCGACCGAGGACCGGGTGATCATCGATTTCCGCAACGTGCAATTCATGGCCTCGTCGGCGCTGGGGAAGCTCGTGCAGTTTCAAAAGAAATCGAAGGAATATAGCGCCAAGGTCAAATTCGCGGGCATCACCAAAGAGATCTACGAGGTGTTCAAAATCACCAAGCTACACAAGATGTTCGACATCGAAAAAGACGAAGCGGCGGCACGCAAAGCGTTCCAGAAGACGGGAATCTTCAAGTAGCAGTCAAAGCATAGCTATTAGAGAATAGCCGTGCCGCCACGCGGCACATGGCCGGGCGATGCGAGCCCCTTATCGCCGTTCATGCTCGCCACGCGGCACATGGCCGTGCAATGCGTGGCATTGCGGCTAATCTTTGAGCAACTTCCGCAGCACCGTTTGTAGGATACCGCCGTTACGGTAGTAGTCGAGCTCGACGGGAGTATCGATACGCACCGTGGTGTCGAATTCTTTGGTGGAACCGTCACCGGCCTTGGCGATCACTTTCAGCGATTGACGCGGTTTGAGGTTGTCGTCGAGGCTGGGAATGGAAAATTCTTCTTCGCCGTTGAGCCCTAAGGATTGCCAGGACTCCCCTGCGGAGAACTCCAGCGGCAACACGCCCATACCGACCAGGTTGCTGCGGTGGATGCGTTCGTAGCTGGTGGCAATCACGGCCCGCACTCCGAGGAGGAATGTCCCTTTGGCGGCCCAGTCGCGGCTGGAGCCGGTGCCGTACTCGCTGCCGGCGAGCACAATTAGCGGCACGCCGTCGTCACGGTACTGCATCGCAGCATCGTAGATAGACATCTGTTTGCCGTCGGGGAGGTGACGTGTAACGCCGCCCTCGGTGCCCGGGGCAAGTTGGTTGCGGATCCGGATATTGGCAAACGTGCCGCGGGTCATTACCCGGTCGTTGCCACGACGACTGCCGTAGCTGTTGAAGTCGCGCGGCTCGACGCTGGCGGCTTGTAAGAACAATCCCGCCGGGCTGTCGGTGGCGATGGCTCCCGCCGGCGAAATGTGGTCGGTCGTCACCGAATCGCCCAACAATGCCAAACAGCGAGCGTCTGCAATCGGTTCAATCGGATCGACTTCCGGCGAAATATCGACCAAGAACGGCGGCTCTTGGATATAGGTGCTCTCGTCGTTCCAGTCGTAGAGGTCGCCGCCGGTGACTTCAATGGCATTCCATTTTTCGTTCTTCTGCCAAACGTTGTCGTATTGATTTCGGAACATCTCCGGCAGCACGCAGGCATCGACAACGCTTTGCACTTCGCTGTGCGTGGGCCAAATGTCTTTGAGGAATACCGGTCCGTCGTTGCCTAGGCCGAGCGCTTCGGAAGTGAGATCGATGTCGGTTGTGCCTGCCAAGGCATAGGCGACCACCAACGGCGGACTGGCCAGGTAGTTGGCTTTGACGTGGGGGTTGATGCGACCCTCGAAGTTGCGATTGCCGGAGAGTACGCCCGCAACGACTAAGTCGTGTTCCATGACGGCTCCCGCGATCGGCTCGGGAAGCGGCCCACTGTTGCCGATGCAAGTTGTGCAGCCGTAGCCCACGGTCTGAAATCCGATCTGATCCAAGTCGTCATCCAACTTCGACTTTTCCAGATAATCGGTCACCACTCGGGAACCGGGGGCAAGGCTGGTCTTCACGTGCGGAGGGACCGTGAGACCTTTTTCGACGGCATTTTTTGCCACCAATCCCGCCGCGACCATGACGGAGGGGTTCGAGGTGTTTGTGCAGCTTGTGATCGCCGCGATGACGACACTGCCATGTTTCAAGGGGAATTGCTGACCATTCCACTCCACCTCCACGGCATCGAAACCAGGATCGGCCACCGCCACGGCAGGATCCGGCTCGGCAGCACCCGGTAGAGCGGGCTGCCCGCCCTCGGCTTCCCAGCGACCAGCGGGCGTGCCGTTGGGAGAATGCTTATCGTAGACCTCGGCCAGATCGCGTTGCCAGATTTCTTTCATGTCCGACAGGGCAATCCGATCTTGGGGACGTTTGGGCCCCGCGAGACTGGGCTCGACGGTCGAGACATCCAGCGACACTGTTTTTGTGAACTTCGGTGCCGGTGTGTCGTCGGTGCGGAAGAGACCCTGCTCCTTGGTGTAACGCTCGACGAGCGTCACTTCTTCCTCGGTGCGACCGGTCCGACGGAGGTAGCTGAGCGTTTCGTCATCAATTGGGAAGAAACCCATGGTCGCGCCATACTCGGGCGACATATTGGCGATGGTGGCCCGATCGGCTAGCGACATATTCGAAACGCCTTCGCCATAGAATTCGACGAACTTACCGACGACCTTTTCTTTCCGCAAGATTTCGGTGACGGTTAGCACCAGGTCGGTGGCAGTGGCCCCGGCTGGGAGTTTGCCGGTGAGTTCCATACCCACAACTTCCGGCATTAGCATGTAGATCGGTTGGCCCAGCATCACCCCTTCCGCTTCGATGCCACCGACGCCCCAGCCAACGACGCCGAGGCCGTCGATCATGGTGGTGTGGCTATCGGTTCCCACCAGGGAGTCGGGGACCGCGACGGTGCCGGCGTCGTCTTCTCGCAGGAAGACGCACTTAGCCAGGTATTCGAGATTTACTTGATGCACAATACCGGTGCCGGGCGGAACGACTCGGAAGTTATCGAACGCGTCCTGACCCCACCGCAGAAACTCGTAACGCTCGCGGTTGCGGGCAAACTCCAATTCGATATTGAGATCGAGCGCGTCGTCGCTGGCAAAGTGGTCGACCTGCACGGAGTGATCGACCACGAGGTCAGCCGGTACCAGCGGATTGATTCTGTTCGGGTCGCCACCCAATCGCTGCATGGCACTACGCATCGCAGCGAGATCTACCACGGCAGGGACGCCAGTGAAGTCCTGCAGTACCACGCGGGCTGGTTTGAAGGGGACTTCGACACCGTTTTCGCCCTCGGCGATTACCCCCCGGCTCGCGGTCCAATTGGCAAGATTCTTGACGTCATCCTCGGTGACAACGTATCCATCGCAATTTCGCAGGAGCGACTCAAGTAAGACGCGGATGGAAAACGGCAGTTCGGCGACCTTGGTCAGCCCCGCCTCTTCCAATTTGCTGAGACGATAGATGCCAGCCTGTCCGGATCCGGTATCAAAGGTATCGCGGGCGGAAAAGGGATCGGTTTTTGCTTCGGCTGCCATGGCAACGGGTCCTTACTCGGCGGGATCATTTGGGATCTGCTGTAGCCCGAGAAGAATCCGAATCCCAGGCCAGCTACCGTATTTTATCGGATTCGGGGTGGTTTGTCTGGGGGGCAGTTGACCTCTTGCTTTGCAATGGCCCGTTCCTTAGACTCGGCGACGACTCCTCTTTTCTCGCGGAACGAGCTGATGGAATTAGTTCCTCATGCAGACCCTTATGTACTCGATGGGTCTCGGATCACCGAGCCGCCAACAACCTGGTTGGGTTGCTTGCGGCATATTGGACCGGGGCTTATTCTCTCGGCCTCGGTGGTTGGATCTGGAGAATTGGTCGCAACCACAACGTTGGGCGCGAAAGCGGGTTTCACCGCGCTGTGGATCATCTTGCTCAGCTGCACGGTCAAAGTTGCCCTGCAACTAGAGTTTGGTCGTTATACGATTCAGAGCGGTCAAACATGCATGGCGGCTCTGAACGAGTTGCCGGGCGGACGACTCGGCAAGGCTCATTGGGTGATTTGGATTGTGTTGGCGTTGCAGCCCATCAAAATTCTGCAGATGGGAGGCATCATGGGGGGACTAGCCATGGTGATGCATGTGTGGGTCCCACAAATCTCCATTGGTGGCTGGTGTTGGATTGCGGCACTGATAACGGCAGTATTGGTTGCGGTCAGGCAGTATTGGTTTGTAGAACGCGTTTGTCTGGTGCTGCTGGGACTCTTCACATTGTTGACACTGGCGTCAGTCGTTTCACTGCAATGGACCCCGTACGCTACAAGTTGGGCTTCGATGGTCACCGGATTCCAAGGAACTCTGCCGACTGGGGCCATGGTTTTCATTATCGGAACCTTTGGCCTGACTGGCGTCGGCGGCGACGAAATACTCCACTATAACTATTGGTTGATCGAGAAAGGCTACGCGGCGTGGACCGGACCCTACCAGGCTGACGATCGTCAATGGGTGGCTCGTGCACAAGGTTGGACACGGGTGATGTATCTGGATGCAATTCTCTCGATGCTCGCCTACACGGTAGTGACGGCTGCTTTCTATGTGCTAGGTGCCTCGGTGTTGCATCAACGGGGCGATATTCCGCAAGGCTATGCGTTGATCGAAACACTTTCGACCATGTATACCGAATCGCTAGGTCAGTGGGGAAAGAACCTGTTTCTGTGCGGAGCCTTCGTCGTATTGTTTTCGTCACTATTTGCAGCAATGAGTGCGTGGGCCCGAATGTATGTAGATGCTTTCGGGCAAATTGGCTGGATAAATTTCTTCGATGTCGATAGTCGACGCCGCACGATGACAGTCTTAGCCTGGGTGATTCCAGCCTGCTGGGCGGCTTCGTTTCTTTTCGTAGAACAGCCAGTGATGATGGTCATTATGGGCGGCGTGGCGACCTCTGTCATTCTGGTTCTGGTCGTGTTTGCAGCGATTCATTTCCGCTATGTTCGCTCCCTACCAGAATTGAGGCCCAGCGTACTGTACGACATAGCATTCTGGATCAGCTCGGTGGCAATACTCGTAGCTAGTGCCTACGGAGTATATCGAGCTGTAGCTGAAAACGTTTGACCCAGGTTGATGGCAGAGATCAGTGCCGCGCCAACACTTCCTCGCGGTAGCGGCGCATGACGTCGTTGCGTAAGAGTAGCCCCACCAGGCGGCGGTTGGCTCCTGTGCCGACTTCCACGGGCAGCGTTTCTACGTCGCGCGTGCCGAAGTCGCGGAGTGCTTCGACGAGATTTTCTGAGGGAGAAACAGTCACGGGCGACCGCGAAGCGATGTCCTCGGCATTCACCAAGTGAGGAGCGACGTCGGTATCTAGAATGCGGTGCAAATCGGAACTGCGGATGATGCCCACCAGCTTGCCATCCTCCATCACCGGCAAACTTTCGATGTGTGCGTTGGCTCGGGCGACGCGGATGATTTCCAGCACGGTGTCGGAGTGTTTGAGCGAGGGGAATTCGCGGATCATCACGTCGCGGACCATGATGTGATCGAGTCCATGCAAATGATGCCCGCGGGCAATGGATCCACCCCGTCGGCTGAGTTTTTTCTCGTAGATGCTCTCGGGTTGGATGGCCCGCGAAACGAGGCTGGCGAGACCGGCGGCCGCCATGATGGGCAAGATCACTTGGTAGTTGCTGGTCATTTCATAGACGATCAAGATGGCACTAAGTATGCCGTGGGTGGTCCCGGCAACCACAGCCCCCATTCCTACGATGGCATATACGCCCGGTGCGTTGCTGTATTCGGGGAACCAAATATTAGCCAAAAGTCCCACGCAGGCGCCGAGTGTTGCTCCCAGGTAGAGCGAGGGAGCGAACACGCCCCCCGAGCCTCCCCCTGCCAAGGTGATGCTCGTTAGCAACGGTTTAAGAAAGACCAATGGCAGTAGCCACCAAAACTCAGACCAAAGCTCTTTGCCTTCGACCATCACGGTCTTGGTGGCTTTGGTGCCTGTGAATTTGCCGAGCAGATTCTTGGTAGCTTCGGCCAACGACTTTTTCGAGTTTCGTTTTTCCTGTTCCACGTCGAGGTGCAGCGCATGATCCACCACTCCATAGCCCACGCCCATCAAGGGCGGAAGCTGGGCTTCGTGATGCTCGGCATGTTTTTGGGATTCAAGCGACAGTACCGGTGGCGAGATTGGATAGAGAATTCCTGCGAGTCCGACAATTGCACCGAGTGTGAGCGCCCTTTGCCACCAGGCGGGAATCCACTTCGCGGAAAGGTCTTCGGTTTTGTAGAGCAGCTTGATGAACCCCGCCGCAGCGATTCCCGCGAAAAGCCCCAGCAAGATATACGAGGGGAGTTGCTGCCAGGCCCCTTCGAAATTGTAGTTGCGTAGCTCGCGAAAGGCAGGTTCGAAGCGGTGTTCGCCAATGTGCTGCTGCACAACGTCGGCCAGGACGCTGGCGATGACAATCGAAGTGAGGCTCTCCACGGCAAAACTACCCAGAATGATTTCGCTGGCGAACATCACACCGGCGATGGGGGCGTGGAACGTAGCGCTTATGCCAGCGGCGGCGCCGGCGGCGACCAGAACTTTCACATTGCGTGGGGTGAGGCCGAACCACTGTCCCGCCGTACTGCCAAGTGCCGAGCCGATTTGCACAATGGGCCCTTCGCGACCCACCGAGCCACCTGTCCCGATGCAAAACGCACTGGCTAGAGTTTTGATCAGAGCCACCTGGGGCCGGACGACGCCATCGTTGCGCGCCACAGCCGTGATGACCTCCGGTACGCCATGCCCCTGGGTTTCGGGGGCAAAGCGACGCGTGAACCACGAAACTAAGAGCAGACCGAACGCGGGGATCAATAGCAGTGTCCAGGTCCACAGAGGTTCGCTGGCGGCGCGAGTTGTCGCGGCACCGATGCTCGATTCGGTAACAAGTTCGATCAACCAGGTAAAAACCGCCGCCCCGCAGCCAGCAAGGATTCCCACAATCCCTGCCAGAAAAACAGTGAGGCCATCGGACGACAGCCCCAGCCAGCGGAGCCGCTGCCGAATGCGGCGCCAAGCGGGGCCACTGGGAGCAGGCGATCGGGAGGAGGGACTGGCGGGAGGGGGTTGCATGATTTGGAAAAAACTCGCAGGGAGATTGGGCTCCCGTCAGCGTAATCTCCCCAGGCCTTAGATACCAGTGCGCGTCCCCATCGCCAACGCCCGCGGGAACCATTAGAATATCTCGCCTCGCCGCCTAGTTCGAGGCACTGACCAACCCCTAGAGAGACACTTCGCAATGACTCAACGAGCCTTCAATTTCTCGGCCGGACCCGCCGCCATGCCAGAGCCGGTGCTGGCCCAGGTGCAAAAAGAAATGATGGCGTTGCCCGCAGCGCGTGCTTCGGTCATGGAAATCAGCCATCGCAGTGCGACTTTTAAGGAGATCATCGGGGCGGCGGAGGCCAATTTGCGCGAGCTGCTATCGATCCCAGAGGACTATGCCGTCCTGTTTATTCAGGGAGGTAGCCGGCTGCAGTTTTCGATGATCCCCCAAAACCTGCTCCAGGACCAACACTCCGGCGCGGATTATCTGCTGACCGGGTCGTGGGGAAAACACGCACTGAAGGAAGCCAAGAAGGAAGGCGAAGCCAAGGTCGTTTGGGACGGTAGCGACTCCAACTACACGCGGGTGCCCAAGGCCGAAGAAATTCAACACACGTCCGATGCCGCGTACCTGCACTACACTTCCAACGAAACCATTCAAGGTGTTCAGTTTGCCGACGAGCCAACCGGTGGCGACGCGCCGTTGGTGTGCGATGCCTCTAGCGATTTGCTCTACAAGCCTCTGGACATAAATCGCTACGGACTGATCTACGCCTGTGCCCAGAAGAACATCGGCCCGGCAGGCGTGACGATTGTGATTATGCGTAAAGACTTACTTGAGCGGAGTCGCGACGAACTGCCCAGCTACATGAATTACCGTGTCCATGCCGAGGCGGGTTCGCTGATGAATACCGCCCCCACGTTTGCCATCTACGTGGTGCGCTTAGTAACGGACTGGCTGAAGAATGAGATCGGCGGGCTGGAGAAGATGCACCAGCAGAATCAGGCTAAGGCGAAGATGCTGTACGATGCGGTCGATTCCAGCGAAGGTTTTTATGAATGCCATGCGGACGAAGACTCTCGTTCGTTGATGAATGTGGTATTCCGTCTGCCCAGCGATGAGCTGACTAAAAAATTCGTTGCCGAGGCCGATGGTGAGAACATGGTGGCCCTGGCGGGACATCGTTCGGTAGGCGGCATCCGCGCATCGATCTATAATGCCATGCCGGTTGCCGGCGCGGAGACACTCAGAGACTTTATGGTCCGCTTCCGCGGCCAGAATTCCTAGCTCGCATCCCTCTCCCTTGAAATGGAGGGGTTAGGAGAGGGTTGAATTTGTTATACGATATTACGTTTCTTTGCTGAGGCCGTTCTCATACGCAGAAGCCCCTCACCTAACCTCTCCCCAAAGGGGAGAGGGACTTTCGCAATCCCTGAATCGAAGAATCCCTAGCCTCTAGCCCCTAACACCTAGCCCCTAATTCGACATGCCCAGCGTAGTAGTTCTCGACGACCTTTCCCAAGACGGCCTCGCTTTGCTCGATGCCAGTGACGGCATCACTTATGAAGTCCGCACCGGGCTGAAGGGTGATGAGCTTCGCAACACGCTCAATGAATTCGATGGCGCCATCTGCCGAAGTGGTGTGAAGCTGACAGCGGATGTGCTGGAAGGCAATCGACGCTTGAAGGCGGTCGTCCGTGCCGGGGTGGGGACGGACAACATCGACAAGCCCGCAGCCACGCGTGCCGGTATTGTGGTGATGAATACTCCCGCGGGTAACACGCTCAGCACGGCGGAGCATGCGATCACGCTGATGCTGGCGATGTCGCGTAACGTGGCACCTGCCAATCAGAGTTTGATCGAAGGGCGTTGGGATCGCAAAAAATACATGGGCACCCAGGTCGCAGGCAAAACCCTCGGCGTGGTGGGACTGGGTCGCATCGGTTTGGCCGTGGCGCAGCGGGCTCAAGCCTTGGAAATGCGTGTACTCGGTTATGATCCTTTTATGTCGAAAGAACGAGCGCAAGAGTTTGGCATCGAAGCGGTCGACACCGTTGCCGAGATGCTACCGAAGATTGACTATCTGACAGTGCATACTCCCCTGACCGACGAGACTCGAAATTTAATTGATGTCGATCAGGTAGAGATCATGAAGCCGGGCGCTCGGCTCGTGAATTGTGCTCGGGGCGGCATTTACAACGAACAGGCGTTAGCCGCGGGAATCGAGTCGGGAAAAATCGCTGGCGTCGCGCTCGATGTCTATGCCGAGGAGCCCTGCACCGATAGCCCGCTGTTTGGCATGCCAGGAGTGCTCTGCACGCCGCATTTGGGAGCGAGCACCGATGAGGCTCAAACCCAAGTGGCTGTCGAGGCCGTGGGGCTGCTGACCGAGTACCTCAACACCGGCACAATCCGTCACGCGGTGAACGTGGCTCCCATCGACGCCAAGACGCTCGAGTCGTTGCACGGCTATCCCGATGTTGCCTATCGCCTGGGTCAACTCCTGGCACAACTGCAGGAAGGCGGCATCAAGACTTGCCGGCTCCACTATCGTGGCGAATTGGCCAGCCGCGAAACCAAGGTTCTCAATTCAGCCTTTGCGGCGGGACTGTTGCAAAACGCGCTCGACGAAGAGGTAAACCTTGTCAATGCCGAGTTGCTGTTGCAGGAGCGCGGCATCGATCTGTCGACGGAGTCGACCACCGAAATGGGTTCGTTCCGATCTTCCATGACCGTGGAAGTGATTTCCGACCAGTCGACCCATGAGGCGACCGGGACCATCTTCGGCCAATCGATGGCGCGGCTGGTGGCGTTGGATGGTTATCGGCTCGAAGCCTATTTGGACGGCTGCATGCTCATTTTCTGTCACGAAGATGTGCCGGGGATCATCGGCGGCGTCGGTACGGTGTTTGGCAAGCACGGAGTAAATATCGCGCAAATGGCTGTCGGTCGGGCTACCGACGAACCAGGCGGCAATGCGGTGGGTGTATTAAACATCGACGGCGAACCTTCGCAGGAAGCCCTGGAAGAAGTGCGGCAGATGGGATCGATCACCAGCGCCAAAGTCATTCATCTACCACCCGCGGGCGAACTGCCCTCCTGGCTGCAGGCTTAGAAGAGTTCGGATCGCCGATTTTGGATTGCGGATGGCGGAAGGTCGAATTCTTAATGTGTGCCAATGCCCAGCAGCGGCACCGTGAGCCGACGGCGCTAGCCGCGGGTAGAATCAGGGCATCGCGCAACAATGTAACCAGCCGCAATCCCCCGGCGGAGCCGGGGGATTGCTATGGCGAGGTGGGCCTTTGGTGGGGTCCCGCCCCTGAAAAATCCTCGTGCAATCTGCAGACCCCGCACGACCGGACAAGTTTTCTGCAATTTCCTGATCGGAAGTCTGCTGAACTGGGCCTGGAGTCAATTCATGGCCGATATTGATTTGGAGCAGCAGTCTGCTGACGCTTGTCTCCGCCCTTCGGAATGCCTGGCCCCTCCCGCCCTTCTACCGAGCACGAGCAAACAATGGAAGCGATCCTAACCTCTCAGCCACTCATCGAAAAAATTCACGGGGCACTCTCCAATAGCCCCTATATCGTCAATCAAGACATGGTTGTCGAGCACGATGAGGGACATGTTCGCATCGAAGGCACAGTTGCCTCATTCTTTCAGAAACAGATGGCCCAAGAAATCGTGTTGCGACTCGATGGAGTCGAACGCGTTGAGAATCAGTTGCAAGTCAACTGGGCCTAATGGATGTGTGATGTAAGATCTGTGATTGTTGATGTAAGAAAAAGTTCAGGCTACAAGAACTAACATCGTCGATCAAAGATCTCACATCAAACTCTGGTCATTCGTCGCGACCAAAGCAAACTAGACACATGTCGTCGCTTTGGGGATAGTCTCCTGCAAAGTCGCGAACATTCTGCAGCACATGCTTGCCCAGGTCGTGCGAGCCTACTTCGCGATTGCCAACGACTTCGATGAGTTTTTCCATGCCGAATAGATCGCGGTTGGAATCCATCGCTTCGCTAAAGCCGTCGGTGAATATGGTAAGAAAGTCGGCCGGTTCCAGTTTGCGCTTGTACGCCTCGTACTCGTAATCTTCCATTACGCCGAGCGGCAATCCGGCCTCTTCGCCACCAATTTCCAGCACCTCGCCTTCCCGCTGTCGTAGCAAGGGAGGCATATGACCCGCATTCACTAGCGTCAGCTCGTTCTTGTTCGGGTCGACGACTGCCACCACCATCGTAACGAAGCGATCGTCCCAGCCGTGTTGCGAGAATGCGTTATTGATATGTCCCAGAGCTTTTGCGGCGTCGGGCTCGCGCGCTAGCCAGAATCGCACGTCGCTGGAGAGCTTTGCCATCAAGATCGCTGCCGAAACGCCTTTGCCTGCCACATCGCCCACCACCGCGGCAAAGCGATCGTCGGGCAACATCACATAGTCGTAGTAATCGCCGCCAACCTGGCTGGCCGCTTCGTAGAATTCAAAAAAGTGGTATCCCGGCACCTGGGGCGAACTGTTCGGCAACAGGGCATGTTGCATCTGATGGGCGACTTCTAGGTCACGCTGCAGGGCGCGCTGCTGCACTGCCGCTTCTAACATGCGAGCGTTATCGAGGGCGATGGAAGCCTGGCTCGCCACGCCTGCCAGAATCTGTAAATCTTGATCGGTAAATCGACTGCGCTGATTGTTCGTGTCAATTTGAATGACACCCAGCGACTCGCCATCGTTGGAGATCATAGGAGCACAGATCAGGGAACGGATCTCAAAGTCGGCAATGCTCTGGGCCTGGCTAAATCGTTCGTCGGTCGACGCATCGGCTGAGAGAATGGCCTGCTGGTCTTCCAAGGCCTGTGTAACAATTGTGCGGCTGACCCGCATCGATTGTTTGTCTTCATCGCGGCGTGCTTTGACGGCTACCGGGACGATATCGGCTTCTGGCTTGGGCCGCATCATGACGAAGCCGCGATCTGCTTGGACAAAGATCTTAAATAAGCTCTCCAGAATCTTAGGTAAGATTTCTTTCATCGAGAGGGTATTGGCCAGGCTGTTTGAGATTTCGACCATGGCTTCGAGTTGGGCTTCGGGCTTGGCAGTCGTTGACCAAGAACTGAGCGGACTCGTGCCGACATCGAGCGTGGCCATGATGCTACCTGGCTCGGAATCCGCGACATTGGCGACACCGTCCAGGTTGATTCCAGATTCGCCAGGATCGGAGGCAATGAGTGACGAGCCGCCACTTGGCCCGGCACCCGACAAGTCGCTGGCAGGTTCGTCGCCTTCAAACTGAAAGAGGATATCGCAAATCAGCATTTGGTCGCGATGCCGGAGAACTGCGTTTTCGTTGACGCGCGTCCCATTGATATAGGTGCCATTGCGGCTGCCCAGGTCCTCGACCACGAATTGACCGTTTTGCTTGCGCAGGACGAGGTGCTTACGGCTGACGGCGGCCACCTCCAGAATCACGTCGCAGTCGGGGCTGCGGCCGATCACCCATTCAGACCCATCAAGTGGAAATTGTTTACCAGGCTCGAGCCCTTCGAGCACCTTCAAACTTGCCATAGCAGTCGCATGGGGTTGGCGGGATCCAGGGTGCGTCGCAATCGGGGAACGCCTGGAGAATCAATGGGAGACAACCCTGCGATTCTAAAGTTGTACCGACTGCGCCGTCAACTGTTGGGTGATCGGGTAGTGGTTCACTTCGAATTTCAGGAGGCTGAGATCGAGTGTAACGAGCTCCCAAACCGCTCCGACTGGGGGCTCACTTTGTTCGACCCCAGCCACCCGCCCTCCGGCGACGATCTTGACGCTGGCCCGCGTCAGACGTAGGGTATCGAGTTGCGGCAGGTTCGTTCCCCACAGGTAGCGACCCCACATTGGCCCGTAGTGTAATTGGTAACACTAGGGATTCTGATTCCCTCATTCCAGGTTCAAGTCCTGGCGGGCTAGCTTACTTCTTGATTTCGCCCAGTTTGCCTTTGGGTCACCGATTGCCTTGTGGCCACTGGTTGACTTAGGGCCAAGGGGCAACCAGCCTAATGGTCGTGCAGTACCGGCCGGGCTAAGCAATCGCTACTTCTCCGGCCAACCCTCTAGTTCAAATTTTTTCTGCACGTTCGCGGTATGTTCTGTGAAGTGGCGATCCATTTGTTTAAGTAAGCCACGGAGCGTCCACCGACTGCCGGGAGCCTGTTCATCAAGCTCGACGTCATCCAGCAGATAGGCAAACCGCCGGACGTAAGAATTTGCCCGTTGCATTTGCCGGGCTTCTTCGGCTCCGTTCCAATCGGGATGTGCAGGTTGGTAATCGGCGGGCATTTGCTTTGGATTCAAATCAATGGGCGACATCATCGACCATTTGGGGTCGATCTCTGAGAAGAGCTGATGATTGGCGGCCGCGAAAATTTGAGAGAAAAAGCCAAGTTGTCTTCCCATCATATGTTCGGTATTCCAGCGCGGCGTGTGGGTGCCGTTGGGCGGTTTCCAATTCATTTGGTTGGCTGAGAGAGGGGCGAATACTTCTTGCGCTGCGTGACACGACTCGTCCATCTTTTTCATCAGGGCTTCTAGCTCTCCGTCGGGCTGCCAGGGCTTGAACATGAGAATCACATGGAGAGGATCCTGATCTTCCACGGCTTCGGCGGCGGAGACAGCCAACGTATTACCGTCGCGAATCATAGCTCCCGGGTATTTTTCAAGAATCGCCGTGCCGACTGCTCCTGCTTTGGCTTGCCAATCTCGCTTGTAATCGAGAGATACTAGGAACCGCGGGCGAATTTGTTCAACCATGGTCCAAGCGTGTTCAGCATCAACCGTGCTGCCCTCTCCCTGAGGAACGCAAAGGACATCGATGCTTCCAAGAGACTTGAGCTGAATGTCAGTGAGCCGCGCCGGCCAAAATTCACCCAAGTGCGCGATGCGGACGCCACCGACTTCGACGACAAAAATTGCCACAGCCTCTCCGGCGTCGCCCGTCGACTTGTACCGCTTGGCGGCGAGGGTTTCGACCACCACGGCGTGAGGGGATAGATTTTTTGGACGTGGCTCGTCGCTGGTTCCCTGTTGCCAGGTGGGTGATTTGGCATTGGCTGGTCGATCGAGTGCACCCCAGGTCATTTGCACCCTACCCTGCGGGTCGAGCCCCTGCACGATAACAGGTTTTCCTTTCACGGCATTGGGCTTGTTGTAGTCGGACTGCTCTTTCGTGATTAGTACCAAGTCCGCGGTGAGTTTGGGGCCTTGATAGTCAATCTCCTCGTAACCGAGCCGGTCGTATCCAATTCTTTCATCGTAAGGGTCGATCACCACGGTTAGATTCCACCAAGTCTCGATGGAGATCATTCCCTGGCCCCAAAATCGGACAGCTACAGGTGGACTGTTGAACTCGGTTTCTCCTGCGACAACGCTAATCGTACCGAGACTGAACAACATAACGACAAGTAGAAAGCGATTCATAGCAACGATCCGAGAGGGCGATATCGCCAGGTTGGTTCGCGAAAAAAGACTCACACGGTAGGATCACCGGGCGGCTCGTCCGCATCTTCGTCGGGCTGCTCGGCGGGTCGGGGGGCGAATTGCAGAGCGCCGCTACTGTAGCTTGTGCCGGTGTTTTTGCGTAGTGTGCGAACTTGCTCGATCGCACTGTCGAGATCATCTTCGGTGAGCGAACCCAAGGGATGGATGAAGGCAGACCACAGAATACCCTCACTTACAGCGTAGCGAGCATCGAGAGCACGGTCGTAGTTGGCATGTAGGGCGATTAGCGCTGTCTTCAGGTCTTCTGCATTACCAGGATCGAAAGTCTTGATGGGCATCATGATTCGCATACGGTTGGCCTGCTCGTCGGTCATCACCAGCATCATGCCGTTCATGATATCTGGTGCTGCCCCTTCCTCCCCTTCATCGGTTACCGCACCGTTTTTCTCAGTAGTAGAATTTTCTTCGTTTTCTGAGACTGCTTTCTCATCCGGGTCAGCGTCGACTTGTATCATCCACATACCAGCGCCATTGTGTTGAAAGGGAGCTGCGGGGAAATGCTGTTTGAGCAGTTTGCCTAGGCGATGGCTGTTCATTAATCCCCCCGTATCGGCCACTCTAGATTTTTCTGGAGTATCCTGAGAATAGACGACTCCTGCGAGTACTCCGCCGCAGAGACATAGCAATAGAAGTGGGAACCCAGATGTAAATTTAGTGGTAGTTGAGTGGTTCGACACGTTCAGAAGCTCCGATCTAAAATGGTCGACGACGGGGACGGCGAGATCGTTTTTGAGGAATGAGTTCCCCGCCGTTGCGAGAACCTAAGGCTCGCCAGATGGTGAGGTCGATATCGTCTTTGATGTTTTTCACCCTGCCATCGCCATAGGCGACGTTTACGGAGTTGGGGTGTCGGCTGCGGGCGGCGACAATGGCGTGTTCTAGAGGTGTATCGGAAACGAAGCTGACGCCGCAATCCGTCCTTCTCCAGTTAGGTGGAGAGACGTGATTATATTGAGTCGCAGTGTACATGCCAAAAGGCCAGCCATCAGAGAAAGCATTTTCCTTTGGCCAGCTCCCAGCAGCACGAAAAATGAAGCCAGTATCTCTATTCTCCATACCATCAAGCAACTCAAATAGAAATTCAACAGAACCTAGGGGATTGGGAACCGACCGACATCGCACCATGTCGGTTTGGCTGGGTGGGAGATTTGGATCCCCATTTTCTCCCCTTGTTCTCTCCGAGAAGAAGACTGTGTGAGTCAAACCATCCTCAAATTCACCGGTCTCTAGGCCTTTGAGACCAATCGTGAATGCTCCTGTGCCTCCAACGAACCATTGATCGAAGCGGCTCGGTTTGCTGTCAAGCCCATCCCAAGTCTTTATTCCGGCACCTGGAGTGTCTCCGCCGAAGTTGTAGCGATAGTTGTTTTCAGTGGGTCTTTTTTCAGTGCTAACATCTGCCGGACATCTGAACAGTGGCATCGGTTTGACATAGGCGTCGAAATTGATATTGCGGGGATTCTCCATCTTCTTCCCTTGAGCGCGGGAGAAATCGATCATGTCAAAGATATGACTCGCTCGGACGTAGGGAAGAATCCAGGTATGAACAGAGTAGAACCCAGTACTATATTCTTCAGTCTGAGGAATGCTCTGGTAATTGGTATACCCTCGTTTGATTTGTCCGTTCTTTGCGAAGTCGGGAAAGAGCCGTCCCGGGGGATAGCAGCCTTGGGTATTTTCGTATTGCTGCACGCCACGGAGGATCTTCTTCAATTTGAGAGCACACCGCGATTGCCGAGTCTTTTCCCGGGCTTTCAGGATGCCACTTACTGAGAAAACGCCAAGTAATCCGACCGTGATCATTACGATCAGCAGTTCCAGCAGAGAGATTCCTGATTTCGATTGTTTCATCGCACCGGCTTTCCGAGACCATGGCGAGCATGTCGAAGGAGAGAGACAAGCAGACCCAAATTGTAGCGAAATAGGCTGCCGAGTGCGAATTTGTTGGCCAATCGCGCCGTTACTTGGCCGACTTGGCCGACGAAGTCGGTGGGGTCGAGCATTTAAAGAGTTTACGATCGCTACTTTCAGCAGAAGTTGCTGTACCAACATGAAAAAGTTTATCAGGTCTAATGGGATTCAACCGTGCTTGGCTTACTTAGGCCCTTTGCTAGATTCAATTAGGGTCTAGTATTAACAAGGTACGGCTGAATCACCATACGGAGACCACGATGAGCGAACCTGACGAAATCCCGGACCAAGAAGATCCAAAAGATAACGGCGACGAAGAGGATAAGATTCATTCGGAGAAAGTGAAGACTGATCATACGTCGCACTGGGATCTCGACTATCTGCCCAGCGACCAAGTTGAAAGTGCCTATGAGGAGGGAGAAGAGTCGGAGATGGACGCCGACGAAGATCAATAGGCTCTCAGGTCGGTAGTTTCTTACGATAGAGAATGGCTGCAGCAGCAGGGTGCGGCTGCTGGGCTATGTTTATTGATTGTGTCTCCATAGTTCCTTGAATGTGTCTCCATTGCCAACGGGCGACATGCAATCGATTGGTACTCCGTAGTTCGGTTCCTGCGTGCGAGTTGGTGACGGATCTAGGTTTAACGAGTCTATTAGTCGAGTGATTTGGCGGTCGACTTGCGTAGTGGCTGCCCCGCATCGGGCTGGGTGAGGTTGCCATCTTCGATGGCGAAGTTTCCTCCAAGCAGTACCCACTTCACGCCGGTCGAGAATTCGAACGGCGATTGAAAGGTGGCATGGTCGCGGAAGGTTTCTGGATCGAATACCACCACATCGGCCACGTAGCCGGGTTTGAGATAGCCTCGGTCCTGGAGACCTATAATATCAGCGGGAAGTCCGGAAGCGCTGCGGATCGCTTTTTCCACGGGGACGACGCCTTCTTCAATGGCAAAGCGGCCAATGCGACGGGGGAATGTGCCGAAACTGCGGGGATGGGGTTTCGTGTCGTCGGCGATTTTCACACTGCCGTCCGAAGCGGTCGCGGCCCAGGGAAGTGTCATCACGAACCGCACGTCACGTTCGTCCATGCTAAAGCTGACGCCCGACTCGTCTCCGGTGCGGAGAATGTCCAAGGCAATCTCTGCGGCAGGTCGATCTTCGGCCTCGGCGATCTCGCGGATCATTCGCCCAATCCACTTTGGATGTTTGGGACAGCCAGCCACCATGATCCCGCCCCGGGCTTCCAGGTTTTCTTCGACGAGCGCTTTGAGCCGCGGGATTTGGTTGGGATCGTTCAAGCGGGCCACGGTTGCATCCCTGCCACCTTCGCGCTCCTCATCGGGAAGGAGCATCGCGGTGATCGACGTGCTGCTGGCATCGTAGGGGTATTGATCCGCGGTGACGCGGTGGCCTTCCTCGCGTGCTTTGTTGACGACCGTCGCCGCCACACGGACCTTGCCCCAGTTACGACGTCGGCTCGATTTCAGGTGCGAGATATGCACGGGCAGATTGCCGCGACGACCGATCTCGATGGTTTCTTCAATCGCTTCGATGAGCTCGTCGCCTTCGTCGCGCATGTGACTGGCATAAATGCCGCCGTTTTTGCCAACTACGCCGGCGATCTCGGCCAACTCATCGGTCTCGGCAAACGATCCTGGCACGTACTGCAAACCGGTGGACATCCCCCAGGCCCCCTCGTCCATTGCCCGCTGAGCGAGTAGCTTCATTTCAGCCAGCTCGGCATCTGAGGGCGCACGACGCGTTTCGCCGATGACTTTCGCCCGCAACGAACCATGCGGCAACAAATGCGCTACGTTCACGCCAGGGTTGTTTTCGTCCAGCGCCTGGTAATAGGCTGCGACATCAACCGCTCCACCCCCGCAATTGCCGGTGACGATCGTCGTGCAACCCTGCGTCAGATAGCAAGCCGACTCGCGGGTCTGATCCATCAAAATGCGCGGGACTTTGTTGGGGTCGCCCTCGCCTTTGTTGATGTTGGTGACGCTGAAGTCGCTATGGTTGTGCAGATCGATAAAGCCGGGGGCAATCATCAGGCCAGCACAGGGAATCTTTCTGCCAACGGTTCCAGTTTCAAACTCACCCACGGCAACGATGCGGCCCTCGGCTATTGCCACATCACCCTCGATGGGCGTCGCACCGGTGCCATCGAAAATGGTGCCCCCGACAAGCAAGACATCGGCATCAATCGTATCTTCGCCCAGCGCGAAACTGGAGACACCCATGATGTGGGCCCCAACGAGAACGATTGTTAAGCCGACGTTCGAGAGCGTGGAGCAGTACATAGTTTGTTCACCGTTACTATGGAGAAGAATGTGACATGCACTGATCTTCCGATCAGCATAGCATCGCTGTCAAGAGAACCAAATGAGTTCTGCGCAAGGTGAAGAGAGTGGATCGCTCGATGAAGAGCGCAGGGACTTCTATTTAGCAATACCCAACAACAGAATGACTAACTAAATGTTATCAAGGCCGGAATAGACGATCTTCGGCGAGGCTTGTTTTACGGAATGTTACTTCTATATGCCAAGTAAGAAGAGCCTGTGTGCGGGATTGGACTCTTGTTAAACATTGTGAGGCGTTTCACCATTCATCCACAAAAAAAAGAATCCGGAACTTGTTGTCCTCTTGCTTGATAGAAATCACCCGAACTCTTCCAGTTGTCCCTCGAATGTGGTACTGCATTGTGAAAGCCTTCAACTTCGAATTGCCAGAGGGTTTTTCTAAGATGATCTCGGACGTACCGCCCGCATTATCAATAATGTCCCTTATGCGATTCTGGAATTCTGGCATGACACGTTTTTGGAAAGCTTCGACGTCTGGGGTGGTAACAAGCAAGTTTGCATCTCGCCAACCTTCGCTCCAGTCAACAGCGCCAGTGCCGGAGCCTGTTTCATACTCAATCGAAAGTCCCAAATCAGTGGCTATCTGGCTCAGAATCGCCTTTTCATCAAGTGCGGTTGGGAATGATGTCGACGAATACGGTTTGTTTGTTACTAACAAGGCCAAGACTGCTGCGATGGCTGCCATTGAAAGAAGCATTTCGCGAAGAGAGAATCGCCAAGTGCTACGTTGAGGAGAGTTTTCCATAACGAAGAGTCTACCAGAGTGTTCAAGTAGGGGTGAGGCTCTCGAGTGAATATTGAGGGATGGTTGCGGTTCGGATCGATTTGCGGGGAGGTTACGGCGTGCGGATGACGAGTAGTCGCTCTTCGGTCATGTCTTCGATGGCGTAACGAATACCTTCGCGGCCTAAGCCGCTGTCCTTTACGCCGCCGTAGGGCATGTTGTCGACGCGCCAGGAGGGGACGTCGCCGATGACGACACCGCCAACTTCGAGTTCGTCCCACGCGCGCAACATTTTGTATACGTCGCGGGTGAAGATGCCGGCTTGTAAGCCGAAATCACTATCGTTGACGTCCACTAGTGCCTGGTCGAAATCTGAAAAGCGGCTCAGCACAGCGACCGGGCCGAACGCTTCTTCGGTGCAGATTTTCATGTCGCGGGGCACGTCCTCTAGCAACGTTGCCTCGAGCATGGCCCCGTCACGTTTGCCGCCGCACAAGACCTTGCCGCCGGCGTCCACTGCGGCATCGATCCAATTCTTCAATCGCTCTGCTTCCGATTCGGCAATCATCGGACCGATGAAGGTATCGTCATTCTTGGGATCGCCGGCAATCAGTTTGGAACTCGCCGCTACAAGTCGTTCTTTCAGTTCGTCGTAAATAGATTCGTGGATGAGAATCCGCTGAACACCAATACAACTTTGGCCAGATTGATAGAAGGCACCCACGACGAGACGTTGCACTGCATCTTCCAAGTCGACATCCTGGTCGACAACACATGCGGCATTGCCACCCAGTTCCAAGACAACCTTCTTTTTGCCGGCCTTGGCCTTGAGATCCCACCCGACGCCGGGGGAGCCGGTAAAGCTGAGCAGTTTCAGTCGGTCGTCTACGGTGAACAAATCGGCACCGTCGCGGCGACAGGGAAGAATGGAAAACGCGCCGGGGGGAAGATCGGTTTCGGCCAGGATTTCGCCGATGATGATCGCCCCGATCGGGGTGCGGCTGGCGGGCTTGAGGACGAACGGACATCCCGCGGCAATGGCCGGGGCAATTTTATGGGCCGCCAGATTCAGCGGGAAATTGAATGGCGAGATAAATGAGCAAGGGCCCACCGGTACCTGCTGCGTCATACCTCGGTATCCCTTGGCACGCTCGGAGATTTCTAAATTCAGCACGTCCCCTTCGATGCGGACCGACTCCTCGGCAGCAACGCGGAAGGTATCAATTAGTCGCGAGACTTCTCCGCGACTGTCCTTGATTGGCTTGCCGGCTTCGATACACAGCGACATCGCTAGTTCGTCGAATCGCTCGGTGAAGCGGTCGACACAATGCTGCAACACAGCTTGCCGTTCGTAGGGCGGAAGCTTGCGCATCGGCTCGCTCGCCTTGACGGTCGCAGCGATTGCTTGATCGATGGCCGCGGGATCGGCAAGGGCCACACGCGTCGCTACTTCGCCGGTGTACTTGTCGGTGACCTCCAAATCGGTATTGGGGCTCTGCGGCTTGTTTGCCAAGTAATAGGGATAGGAATCTTGAAGCATTGTCTCGCTCCCGGGGCAATTTTCGTTTTTTGTTTTGAACAGGAGGGAACAGAGGAAACGGAGAATAGGGAATCGGGAAGTTTCTTGCTACCTATATCAAACATCCATCACGATCCGATCACGGTCGTCTCGTTGAAAGAAGTAAAAGACTCACCAATTATCTCCGTTTTCTCTGTTCCCTCCTGTTCAAATAACCTGTGAACGATGCGAATGCTGCGTAGCGTTTCGATGGCTTGCATGGCAAGCTTCACGCCTCATATAGCAGCGCTTAGTTTTTGGATTTCGTGATTCAGGATGCGGTCGTTTTCGGAGTAGTCTACCGGCAAGTCAACCACATGGACTCCGGGCGTGCTATGGCATTCTTCCAGTTTGGGAACTAAGTCAGCGGCAGACTCAACCCGATGTCCGTGGGCGCCGTAGCTCTCGGCGTATTTGACGAAGTCGGGATTGCCGTAATCCAGCCCATAGTTTTCGAAGCCCATGTGAGACTGCTTCCATTTGATCATGCCATAGGCATCGTCGCGGAGGATGAGTACGACGAGATCCATCTCGAGCCGCACAGCAGTCTCTAGTTCTTGAGAATTCATCATGAATCCTCCGTCCCCGCAAATAGCCATCACTTTGCGGTCGGGATGCACGAGCCGCGCTGCCATGGCCGACGGCAAACCAGCGCCCATCGTTGCCAGAGCATTGTCGAGCAGAACTGTGTTGGGGGAGAATGCCTTGTAATTACGGGCAAACCAAATCTTGTAGACGCCATTATCTAGCGCAATGATCCCTTTGCCGGGCATCACCTGGCGAACGTCAGCCACGAGCCGCTGCGGGTAGACGGGAAAGCGATCGTCGTCGGTGCCCACTTGCAAATGCGCTTCGCCCGCCTCGCGGACCTTGTTGAAGTACGAAAAATCCCAGCTATCCTGCGGAGTGATTCCCTCTGTCAGCTGCCAAATGCTGTTCGCGATATCGCCGATCACCTCAATTTGGGGGAAGTAGACGGGATCGACCTCAGCTGAAAAAAAGTTGATGTGGATAACTTCTCTGCCGTTTTGATGCATGAAGAACGGCGGCTTTTCGATCACATCGTGACCGACATTGATAATCAGATCTGCCTGATCGAGGGCACGATGGACAAAGTCGCCGTCTGAAAGTGCGGCGGTTCCCAGGAAGCGTGGATCGTCTTCGTTGACAACGCCCTTACCCATTTGCGTGGTGACAAACGGGATGCCAGTTTCTTCGACAAATCGGCGCAACATGCGACAAGTAAGACGCCGATTGGCAGCGGCACCGACAACTAACAGTGGATGCTTCGCGGCGTGAATCTTCTCCACGGCTGCGCGTATCGATTTTGCTTCGGCGGTTGGGCGGCGCGCATAGCTGGGTTCCTGGGGATGTTCGTCTGTTTCTTCTTGCGCAATGTCTTCAGGTAATTCCAGGTGCGTGGCACCGGGGCGTTCTTCCTCAGCTAGTCGCATCGCTTCGCGCACACGCCAGGGGATGTTCGAGCCGCTGACGATTTGGTGCGTATACTTTGTGAGCGGGTGCATCATGTCGACGATCTCGACAATTTGAAACTGACCCTGCTTGCTGCTCTTGATTGGCTTTTGCCCTGTGATCATCAGCATCGGCATGCCCCCGAGTTGGGCATAGGCGGCTGCGGTCACCAGATTGGTTGCACCGGGCCCCAGGGTCGAAAGACAGACGCCCGCTTTGCCGGTGAGACGTCCATACGTGGCCGCCATAAAACCGGCAGCTTGTTCGTGACGTGTGAGAATGAGCTTGATCTTCGAATCCGAAAGCGAATCGAGCAGATCGAGATTCTCTTCCCCAGGGATTCCAAAAATGTACTCAACTTCTTCTTGTTCCAGTGCCGCGACAAATAGATCGGATGCTTTCATGGGGTACTCCTTACGTACACATTGAAACGCGTAGGGCGTTGTTCGCCAAGGGCACTGCGACAATTCGGCACATAGAGACCGTTATCGCGTCCAGGAGAGCCATTTTTCCGACAATCCCTTGACCAGTGGTGTGAGCCGCGTCTTGTTATACTGATCGCCCAACTTGCGTATCGCCTCGGCCTGGGTTGGATAGGGGTGAATCGCAGAAGCAATTTTCCCCAGGCCCAAGCCGTGCGTCATGGCCAGAGAAATCTCGCCGATCATGTCGCCCGCATTGGTAGCAACGATGGTGGCGCCCACGATTTCTTCTGAGCCTTGCTTCGTATGAACGCGAACGAAGCCTTCGGTTTCGCCTTCGAGAATCGCTCGGTCGACGTGCGCCAGATCTTGCGTATAGGTGTCGATTGCCAGTCCCTGGTCCTCGGCCTCTTGTGGCGTGACGCCCACGTGGGCGAGTTCCGGCGAAGTGTAGGTTGCCCAGGGGATTATCAAACTGCTCGATTTGGCACGCCCAAAGAACAGTGCGTTTTGAATCACGATTCGAGCCATAAAGTCTGCGGCGTGCGTGAACTTGTAGGGCGAGCAAATGTCTCCGGCTGCGTAAATGTTCGGGTTGGTGGTTTGCAAGCGATCGTTCACCTGGACGCCTTCGCGAGAATCATAGGCAACGCCGACGGTGTCTAGGCCGAGATTATCGACGTTCGGGGCCCGGCCTACGGCGACCAGCAGTTTGTCGACGACTTCGTCGTAATGTTGGTCGTGCGAAGTAAGTGTCAGCCGCACGCGTCCATCGTCTGCCGGAATCAGTTTTGTCTCTTTGCCGCAGCAAAGAAGTTTTACGCCATCGCGAATCATCGATTCCTTGACGATGTTTGCCGCCTCTTGGTCCTCGCGTGGCATGATTCCGTGAGTGGCCTCGATGAGAAACACTTCTGAGCCGAAGTGGGCAAACGCTTGCGCCATCTCGCAGCCAATCGGACCGGCTCCGATAATGCCGAGACGCTGAGGGAGCTGGGTGAGTGAGAAGATCGTTTCGTTCGTCAGATAATCTATCTCTTCGAGACCGGGGATGGGTGGAGCCTGGGCTCGAGCACCGGTGGCGATGACGGCACGTTTAAAATCCAGCGTTTGATCGCCCACCTGGATGGAATTGGAGCCAGTGAAAGTGCCCTGCCCCAGGAATACATCTACCCCCAGATTCCGAAATCGCTTTGCGGAATCGGCCGGACTGATGTCGGCACGTAATTTTCTCATCCGTTCCATCACTTGCGGGAAGTCGACGGAAAATCCGTCTTTCACGTGGACACCAAAGTCATCGGCATAACGTACCGAACGCGCTACCCGCGCAGCGCTGAGCAGTCCCTTGGAGGGCACGCAACCGACGTTGAGACAGTCGCCCCCCATAAGTTCGCGTTCGATCAGAGCAACTTTCGCACCCATGCCAGCGGCGCCTGCTGCAGCGACCAAACCCGCGGTGCCAGCGCCAATCACTACCAGGTTGTAGCGTCCCGAGGGCTTGGGATTCGTCCAATCTGGCGGATGGACGTTGGCTTCCAATTCGCGATTGTGTTCGTCAAACGGTTGCAGTGGTGCAAGTGTCGACATGGGTGCTTCCTCGTTACTCGTTGTCGAGTTCAATGGATTTGGGGGCGAACTGTTTCATTACAAATTTGATCACCAATGGGAATATCCCTAGTAATCCGAACGCGATGAAGATGTGTTTAAGTCGCTGAGGCGAAAAAACTGCGCGAATGCCTTCTTCGGAAAGGGTCATCAAGTCGGGAACACTTGAGCCGGCGTACACATAGACCATCGTGCCGGCGAGCATGCCAACTTGGCTGACCCACCAGTATGTCCAGACTCGAATAGGCGTGAGTCCCATCACTGCGTTGATCACAAAGAATGGCACTAACGGAATTAATCGTAAAGTGAACAGATAGAACGCCCCATCTTTTTCGAGGGCTTCATTAAAAGTTGTCAGCCGATCCTTGAATTTGGTTTGAATCGCGTCACGAAAAAAGTAGCGACTCATTAAAAAAGCGAGCGTCGCACCCAGCGTGGAGGCAAAACTGACAAGCACCAGTCCGCGCAGGAACCCGAAATACCAACCCACGAGCAAGGTTAGTGCCGTTGCTCCGGGTAGTGACAAGCCGGTGATTGTTACGTAGATAGCAAAGGCGATGCCATAGACCAAGATTGGCCGCTCGACCTGAAACTGTTTGAGTTGCTCTTCCTTCGTTGCCAGATAGTCGAGTGAAAGCGTGCCGCCGAATTTCCAATACAACCCTCCAACCACCGCGGCTAGGGCTACGAGAACCGCCAGCTTGGTTTTGAATGAGAGACCTTTCTGTTGGTCTTGGCCCGCATCTTCGGTGGTGTCGTGGTCTTCGCTCATTTTTTGCTTCCAACGTTTCAAATATCTTAGTCGGTGGCACTGAGAATATCTTCTGTCGAGCCACTCTTGGAACGTTAGTTCCTTTCGCTGCCAAAGTGTCGCAGTCGCGGGCGTATCCTTACACCCCAATCTTGAGAACACGCTAGGAATCTGCCGCTCGGATACGTGTGTTAGTTCACACTTAGCCTTGAGAGTCTTCGAGCGCCCGCTGGATTCGCTGTTTGGCATCGTCAGAAAGACATGCAGAATCGTCGGCGTCAAGTTCCTCCGTGCCGTATTCGCTTGCCTGGAGGCCGAGAAGCTCGACGGTTTTTTGGAACTGCGCGCAGATGCTGCACATCAGTAGATGAAATTTCAGCGAAAATCGTTCACCGAATGTCAGCGGCCGTTCCTGGCTTTCGGAAACCAGTTTCGTCGCTTTGTTGCAATTGATCATCATGGGGACGTTCCCTCAGGATTCCAGCGCGTCCCCAAGCATTTGGCTAGCCCTAATCGGGCACGATGCAGCAAGACCCACAGGTTCGACGAGGAGATCTCCAATTCCTTACAGATTTTCTCTGATTTGACATCGTCGATTTCACGCATCGCAAAAACAGCGGCTTGCTTGGGGGGCAGGTTGGAGAGGCAGTTCTTAAACGCCTCCCAGAATTCACCGCTTTGCAACGAGTCTTGGGTAACAGCGCCTAAAAGTCGGGTATCGCTCCGCCAATGCCCGCGTTGGTCGAATAGCAGAGTCGACGGGTCGCCCGTTTCCGAATCGTCGGCCAGGGCCGTCTGTCTTTGCCGGGCGCGATAAACATCGATAATTTTTCGCTTCAAGATACCCAGCAGCCAGGCCCGTTCGTTGCCAGTGCCGGCGTATTGTTCCTGGGCTCGCAGACCCGCTACAAAGGTTTCCTGCACCACCTCTTCGGCTCCCTCTGCGTCGTGCATACGTCGCATGGCGTAGGCGAAGAGATAATCGCCGTGCACGTCGAGCCACTCGGCAGGATCAAGTTTGCTCGATTTTTGTTGTGACATTGTAGTTTTTCTGGTCTCTAAGGGAGCCACCAGTCTTTGCGTTAATAATCGTGAGCCGACGGCGCTAGTCGCGGGTACCTTCGATTTCGAGGTTGCCCCGATACTACCCGCGGCTAGCGCCGTCGGCTCAAGGGTAAACTGAATGAATCGAAGACTAGGCCTTGTTGTTTTAATCGTGACTCAAGTTTTGCAAACGCGAGCAGCAGAAATGGGAGCTAATAGATGGTATAATTTTTGAGACCTGATCGAAAGCCCACCACCATCGGCCGGGCTTCGAATTCAACTTGGCCCCTACCCTCTCACCCTAGGGAAATTCAGATGGCATCGGTGACGCTTGAGCACATCTCCAAGGTTTATCCCGGCGACGTGTACGCCGTGAATGATTTCAACCTGGAAATCGAAGATGGCGAGTTTCTGGTGTTGGTCGGGCCGTCCGGTTGCGGCAAGAGCACCACGCTGCGGATGGTGGCGGGGCTGGAAACCATTTCCTCCGGAACGCTCAAAATTGGCGACCGCGTAGTCAACGATGTCCATCCACGCGACCGCGACATTGCGATGGTGTTTCAGAATTACGCGCTTTATCCGCACATGACTGTTTACGATAACATGTCGTTCGCTTTGCGCATGCGGAAAACGCCCAAAGCCGAAATTGCTGAGCGGGTGCAGTGGGCGGCGGGACTGTTGGGTTTGGAAGCGTTGCTGCAGCGGAAGCCGAAAGCACTTTCCGGCGGGCAGCGTCAGCGGGTCGCCTTGGGGCGTGCGATCGTGCGGCAACCTGCTGTATTTTTGTTTGACGAGCCGCTCTCGAATCTCGACGCTAAATTACGAGTCCAGACGCGGGCCGAAATTAAACGGCTGCACCGTCAACTTAAGACCACCACAATCTACGTCACTCACGACCAAGAGGAAGCAATGACCTTGGGCGACCGCGTCGTGGTGATGTGCGACGGTCTGCTTCGGCAGGCGGCTTCGCCACTGGAAACCTATCAGCACCCGTCCGACTTGTTTGTGGCAGGATTCTTAGGCATGCCGCCGATGAACTTTTTCGATGGCACGTTGGAACACGCGGACGATCAAATGTGGTTCGTGGGAGAAGACGCCCGGGTGCGAGTCGATGCCCCCGTCGAATGGCTGCAAGGGGAATCACGCCGACCGGTGGTGGCGGGGATTCGACCTGAATCGATCCGGTTAGTCGACGCCAACACGCAGCACGGCATTCCCGCTACGGTCCAAGTCACCGAGCCGTTGGGCAGCACGATGGACGTGTTTCTAAACACCGATTCGGGACAACGACTGGTTTGCCGAACGGAGGCGGAGGTGTTGGAAGAAGGTAAACGAGTGGTCGCCGAAGTGTCGCCCGGGGACGTACACTTGTTTGAGCCTAACCGCGAAGCGGAGGGCCAAGCCCCCATCGAGTACGGCCGGAATCTGCGACCGCTAGAAGGCGTGCTGGCTTAGCAGTCAAAAGCCGCCCTTCCCTGAAAAACGAAGGAGGGGGATCAGGGATAGGCTAAAAGTCCTAATGAGCCGACGGCGCTAGCCGCGGGTACCTTCGATTTCGAGGTTGCCCCGATACTACCCGCGGCTAGCGCCGTCGGCTCACATAAAACTGTTTTCGGTTTTTAAACAAGTGCTAGGCAATCGTCCGCTCTATTCGGTGCCTTCGGCCTGCGATTCTGCTTCTAATTTCTCGTCACCTTGGATGAAAGTTTGGCCGCGATAGAACTGCGACCAGACCAAATAGATCGCAGTCGTAATGACCATCGCCCAAGTGAAGAACCAGAAATAGCTGGCACCTTCGAGAACGTTGTTGCCCTGTTCTTCCTGGCTGCTTTTGTAGGAGTTCACCAAAGAAATGAACTCATTGCCGAGTGTGATGGAGAGGAAGTAGACGCCCATGATAAAAGATTTCATCTTCTTAGGGGCCTGGGTGTAAGAGAACTCCAGCGCGGTGATAGAGACCATCACTTCAGCAGCGGTCATTACCACGTAGGCCAACAACTGCCAAACAAGATGGGGAGTTTCGCCATCATCAATGCGCATTTGCGTCCATGCCACGATGGCAAAGGCGGGGGCGGTGATGGCCAATCCCAGGCCAATTTTCCTGAGCGGTGTTAATTTCCAAATGGAATCGATCGCTGGATAGATTAAGTAAGAGAACAGAGGTATCAAGATCATCACAAGAATTGGGTTAGCCGCCTGAATTTGGGACGGCAGAATCTCGTAGCCGAGCACCACACAATCCAACTCCTTTGCCTGATAGACCCAGGTCGACTGGGTTTGATCGAACAATGCCCAGAAGGGAGCAAGCAACAGATACAGTGGGGCAAGGTTGCCGATGGCTCGGAGCCCATTGCGGCTAAAGGTTTCGGAGAAGAACTTATTGCCCCCAGCAGGAACATGGACAAACTTGTGCCGGCCCAGCCAGAACACAAAGGTGGCTATCGCCATCAAGACGCCCGGCACGCCAAAAGCCAAGCCAGGGCCATAGTTTTTCAGGAGCCAAGGTGTGAGCAATGTGGAGACAGTCGAGCCAAGATTAATGGCAAAGTAAAACCACCCATAAACTTTCGAGAGCAGGTGTTGGTTCTTCGTCCCAAATTGGTCGCCCACATGGGCCGAGACGCACGGCTTGATGCCTCCCGCACCGAGCGCAATGAGTGTCAGCGCAACGATCAGCAATGTATACGGGCTGATACCTGTTAATAACGGAAAATCGACCAGCGCCATGACGGCATGTCCCGCGCAGTAAAACAGCGAGAGCCAGAGAATCGTGTGGTATTTTCCCAGTAACCAATCGCTCAGTATCGCGCCCAGGATGGGGACAAAATAGACGGCAGCCACGAAATGATGCTGCAGCTCGGCGGCCTTGGTTTCGTCCAAGCCAGCATGTTCGCCTGAGGCGTTGAGTAGATAGTCGGTCAGAAAAATAGCTAGAATAGCGCGCATGCCGTAAAAGCTAAAGCGTTCGGCTACCTCGTTTCCCACGATGTACGGAATCCCTCCGGGCATTTTTTCCGAAGGGACGGGCGATGTGAGATAGGGCTTGCCGGAGGAGGCAGTTGGCGTGTCGGTGCTCATAGAGTTCACTTGCAAACTAGCTAGTTGTCGGAATAGATAAGGCTGGATGAGCGGCAGTATAATCGCTCGCCAGAATTTTGACACTAGCAGTCGGAGAGATCAAATTCACCAATGACCAAGCGCCGAATGACCAATGGGGATGTGATGCTAGGAGGCGAAAAGCTAGAGATGGACAGCTAATCACCAATCGCCTGGTAACAATAAGGGCAACTGTCGCCGGGGATGTAGTGAGGCGATTGTTGCTCTTCGAGCGTTAACGTGCTTTGGCAGGCAAAGCAGAGCGCTGTGTCGGTTTCCTCTAGATTGCCATCTAGGGCTACTCGTTTGTCGAACACAAAGCACTCGCCCTCGTAGTGTTCTTGACCACACTCCTCAAAATATTTGAGGATTCCGCCTTCCAGTTGCAGCACTTTCTGAAAACCGAGCCGCTCCATATAGGGCCCTGCTTTCTCGCAGCGAATACCGCCCGTGCAGAACATCACAATCGTTTCGTCCTTGAGGTCCTCAGGAAGCTGTTGCGCGGCAGCTGGAAAGTTGCGGAAATGATCCACACCAATCGCTTCGGCACCGGCAAACGAACCGAGGTCCACCTCGTAATCGTTACGGACATCCAGCAGCTTCACCGATCGTCCTTCGTCCAGCCATTGCTTAAGCTCCTGCGCCGAAAGTTTGGGGGCAGTTTGCTGGGCCGGAGCGATGCCTTCCACACCAAAGGCGATAATCTCCTGCTTCAGCCGAACCAACATCCGGCTGAAAGGTTGATGATCGCTAAAACTCTCTTTGACTTCGAGTGGGCCAATCTCCGGGTCGGCAGTGAGTTGACGCAGCAGTTGGTTAGTCGCTTCTCGACGACCAGCCAAAAAGAGGTTAATGCCCTCAGGGCTCAAGAGTATCGTCCCTTTGAGCTCCAGCTCGAAGCATAGCTCGCGCAGCGATTCGCGTCGCGCGGGTAAATCCGTGAGCGTGGCGAACTTGTAGGCCGCGATGTTGACGACCTGGGCGGTTGGTGGTGGAGAAAGCTCGGAGTCCATACGCTCTATTATGAGCAATCGCGCTGTGCGCGCCGATAGGTCGGAAATTGGGCCAGCCGCAAGCGTCAGCGCCCGGATCACATAGAATTGCAATACTCTAGGTCCGCGATCTACAAGGTCGCCAGGCCATCAGTCCCAGAGTCAGCAGGAATAGAGTCGATGGCTCGGGGACGCTGTTGAGAGCGGGGGGACCCGATGCCGATTGCCCCTGCTGCCACAACAGAAAATCGAGGCCTGTGACAAGTCCATCTCCATCACCATCGGCAGAGACGTTTCTGGTAGTTCCAGATCGTTGTTGCCACTCAAGAAAATCCAGCCCGTCAACGACTCGGTCCCGGTTCGCATCTCCATCTTCGAAATGGGCTAGAGTGCTCACACCGTTGTAATTGCCGTAGCCAGCTTCCCAATTCGAAAGGTCTCCTGATCCGACCTGCAGGTCATTGTTGAAGTCGGGGCCCTCTAGAGATAGCCTCCCGTAATCTTTTTCCCAAAGAGCGAGATCAGCAGAGCCGGCCACTCCGTTCTGATCGTAGTCGCCATCGACAAGTGATCTTTCCACGACTTGGTGCAGATAAACGAACCATCCTTCATAGACAGGCAATGTCGAAAATGGCGTCCCTTGGAGGCCCCCAGATTTAGGCAGTGTGGGAATGAGCTGGATAATTTCCAGGCCGCTTGTTACTTGTCCATAGACCGTGTACGGCCCTGGGTCGAATGCGGCGGCATTGTCGGTGGCATTGATAAACCAACCGTTATCTGCGCTATCGGGATCGGTGGTTCTTGCAGCGGCCAATGTGCCTGGCGTATTGCTGAGTCCATTGTTTGGGTCGAATTCATTGACGACCGGGCCCGTGCTTTGGACGGTATTCTGATCCAGAAATTCACCGGGCTCGGGAACGTAGTATTCTCCACCCTGCACGAAGGTAAAGGCACCATTGCAACAGTTGGTGCGGTGGATGTGTGTGCGATCGTAGGCACGATTGTTTACGTATTCGAGAAAGTTGGCGACATGCAGTGGCGATTCGTTTCCGTAGAGATCGATATCGACCGTGCCCAGATTAAAATACATCCGAACCCGATGCGTAGGCGTCGCTGACCAAGCGCTCTCGCCCGCGATGAGAAAGATCAAAGATAGCGCGACGAATAGTCGTAATCGCATGCCGATTTTCTTTTGTTCCGTTTGCCTGGGTCTGTTCGAGAATTTCAATGGCATATCGAATGAAAAGAGGGCGCAAACCGCCTTAAGCCAACTGAATTCGATTAGTGTCCATTTTAGACAATTTCGGGGCTATGTCCATCATTCGGCTTGGCACAACCTCCTGTTGGTAAGACTCCCAGGCCTACCTCAGAGGGAGGTTTTGCTCAGTTCTTAGGGCCTAATGTGATAGAACCCGACCGGCCCGAACAAACGTTAATACTGATTACGCAGATAGTTGCGTAGTTAGCGACATTCTGCGGAACAGAAGGCGTTTAACCACCTGGGTGAATTGCAACTACGCAATTGTTTCTATCCAGCCAAGAGGCAGAAAGTGCTACCTGTGTGAAGTACCGTACAATCGGCCTCTCGCTGCGGAAATTGCTAAGCGGCTTGATAGCTGTTGCTTTGTTCATCCAAAAGAAGCTGGATGCGGGACATCACCAGATCGACCGACAGGTCTTGCATGCAGCGGTGATGCTTCAAGGGGCAGGTGCGTTCCATGCAGGGCGCGCAATCGAGATCCAGCGAAACGCGCGTTTCAAACTTGCTGTGCGTATTGGTCCACCGCGTACTGGTTGGGCCGAATAACGAGACGGTTGGCACCTGGAAAGCTACTCCAAAAAATCGCGGCCCGCTGTCGGTGGTCACTAGCAATTTTGAACGTCGGATGACCGCCTTCGTCAATCCAATCGGCAATTCCGGCTGATCGGCCAGACTAACAACGCGTGGATCTCCCGCTTGTCGAACAATATCGCGGGCTGTCTCACGCTCTTTCGGACCACAATTGACCAGCACGTGCAGATCGCGCTGGGCGGCCAGTCGACTTGCGAGAGTTGCGAAGTGCTCCGCGGGCCAATCTTTGGCGGCACCGAATGCACCTCCGGAATTCAGCACGGCCACGGCGCGACCTTGCAGGCCCAACTCCTGCCAAACCGTGTCGGCTAGCAGTTCGTCTTCATCCGACGTGCCGAGTTCGAGCTGCGGCGATTCCCAGTCGCACCCGGTTGCATAAGCCAGGTTGAGATAGGAATCAATCTGCGGCAACGGCGATAGCCGCCCCTTTTCCACCGGTTCGTACAGCTTAGTGGTGAGCAGGAATCCGCGTCCATCTCGGGCGTAGCCAATGCGCTGCGGGACGCGAGTTCTACGAGCTATCCAAGCCGTGCTGAGCGAATTCGTAAGTAGCACGACCGCGTCGAGGTTTTCGGCGCGAATTTGCTCTAGGGCTGATTTGACGGAATGCCGATCCCGTTTCTTGTAGCAAACATCCTGATCGATCCAGGAATTGCCAGCCAGCACCTCTTTCACATAGGGCCTCATCACCCCCACGAGGCGGCCCGATTTGCCGACATACTTGCGTAGCGCCCGAAGTGTCGGCGTGCACATGACCACATCGCCGATCCAGTTGGGTAGAAAGACTCCGATACGCATTGCCACTCCTTGGCAGGGCTGGATCGCAAGCAATTCAGTGCAGAAAATCGTCGGGGCTGCTTGCGGGAAGAGGCGAAGTATAGCTGCCGTTTCAGATAGCAGCAACGCGGCCTAGGCGAAGTGCTAGCACGGACTTGTCGAGAGCGAGATCGGCGGATCCAGTTTAGCGGTTTGGTAGAATAGCGGAAGTAGCGTGAGGCGAACGTCAGTGCGGGTTTTTCTGATGTTTGAGGCGAAGCGCGGCGATGTAAAAGCTAAGCGCTATTACGTCTTTCGACCCGCACTGTGGGGGCAGCCGTGCCTACCGTTGATTTGAAAAAACTCACTGCAATCGTCCGCACCTTCGACCGTCCCCAGGCTGTTCGCCGACTGGTGAAGAGCGTCCGCAAGTTCTATCCGCAGCTCCGACTGTTAGTGGCCGACGATAGTCACGAGCCGCAGAAGCTCCAGGGGATCGATGTGCTCAGGCTACCGGCCGACTCTGGGTTGGGGGCCTGCCAGAACGCGTTGCTCGCACGAGTTCGTACTCCTTACTTCTTGCTGTTGAACGATATTGCCGAACTGCATCGGGGCACCGAGATCGAAGAACTTCTGCAACTTGTCATCGACGACAAATTGGACATTGCCGGTGGAGACGTCACCCGTTGCAACAAACGACTCGTACTTTTCACCCAACGTCGACCCTCACCGCAGCATGGGCTGTGTGAATTCGCAGGATCGAGTTTGAAAATACGACCGGGAACCCGCACCCGGGGCGAAGGGTATGCCTGGTGCGACATCGTGGGCAACTTCTTCGTCGCTCGGACCAGCAAAGTTCGGAATCTAGGCGGTTGGGATGCTGAGCTGCACGACGATCAGCGCGAAGAGTTCTTTGTCCGCGCTCATCGCCAAGGTCTGCGGGTTGGATTGGCGCCCGACGTCAACGTTTGGCAGTGGCCGGAGAAAGCGAATACCGGCGATCAACTGGGACAAGGCAATCGAATGAGCCTGGCGGTGGCCAAGATGGGGCTGGAACGATTGACCGACCTGGATGGCAATGTTGCCAAGGCACCACGGCGTGCCCGTGCGGCGTAGAATTAATTGAGGGTGTCCGGGAATTCGATTCGAAGATCACAAACGCCAAGCGTGCTACTGGCCTTGCCAGTGTCTGATTGGGGTAACGGGTAAGCACTGGCATAGCCAGTGGCACCCGAGAGAAAAGATGTTCTAGCAGAACCCGACCCTATTTGGTCGCGATGGTGATCGACATTCCGAATCCTCGGCACATGAGATCCGAGTAATTCACCGGAAGGCGGTCGAGGAGTAGCTCGCTCCATTGCTTAAGCAAACGGAGCCCACTCCCTAACAGGTAGATGCGACGTCGGCTCACAACCAGTGGCGTGGCAACCTGCCGAAAACCAGCTCTCTTCAGTAGTCGCGATACTTCTGCCAACCGATATTCCTTCAGGTGCAGACCACAAGCGTCTGTGCGAGGTGGGCAGAAATCTCCAGTGACGTCCGAAGGTCGCAACAACCAGTTGGGCGTGATGGTCACTAGGGTTCCGCCGCGTAAGAGCAGGCTATGAATTTTCTGGAGATAGTCTTCAATTTCGTCAGGACAAATGTGCTCGAACACATCGTTCCAATAGATCATTGATGGCCGCTCGGGGAGCGACTCGCGATCTAGCTTTAAGACTTCTCCCACGAGCAGTTGATCCGCAAACCGATCCCCTAGCACGTCCACGGCTTGTTCCTGCATCGTCTGCGAGACTTCGATCCCCGAGACGCGGTAGCCATGGTCGCTGACCTCTTTCAGAAGCGAACCACTACCGTAACCAATTTCAAAAAACGAGGGCTGCCCCAATCCTCGTTTGATTTGTTGGTTTAGCAGGTCGAGTACCAGGCGTGCGTAACGCGGATCGATGCCCATATCTAATGGTTTGTCGTCCGATTGCTGGGCGGCGAGAATCGTGCAGATGGTGTCGTAAGCCTGGCCGGTGACCAAGGCCCGTTCTCGAGAGCCCTTTTCGCAAGCGGTCATTGCCCGAGCGAATTTCTGCTCTTGGACCCACTGCAGTTGTTTCAAGTCGTGGAAGCTCAAGCCTTCCAGCGACATCCGATTTCCGTCGGCAAGCATGACTTCGGAAGGCTGAGTGTCGACGTCAGGTGGCGAGAGCGTAGCGGTGGGAGGCATGGTAAGTGGTCCAAGGAGGTCTTCAATAAGTGGGGGATTCCCCAATTCAACTCTACTACGCGAACCGCACCGTGGCGGTGGCCGTCCTGGGGGGCGGACCGGTTATGCGGAATATGCCAGGGGGTTGGCAAACTTTTTGCTCACCCCTGCCCCACCCGACGGGGGCTAGTACAATATCCCCTTGCTCTCTGGGTGCTTACAGCACACCCCGATCGCTCGCAGCAAACCCATCAAATTGAGGAGTTCCAAGTTGTCTGAGCCACTGAACAAATACAGCCAACACATCACTCAGCCCAAGTCCCAGGGTGCTTCTCAGGCAATGCTCTACGGGACAGGCCTCACCGACGAAGATTTGCAGAAGCCACAGATCGGCATCGCCAGCGTTTGGTACGAAGGCAATACGTGCAACATGCACCTGATGGATCTGGCTGCCAAAGTGAAGGAAGGCGTTCAAAAGGCAGGACTCGTTGGGATGCGGTTCAATACCGTCGGTGTCTCGGACGGCATCTCAATGGGCACCAGCGGCATGAGTTTTTCGTTGCAGTCCCGCGACCTCATCGCTGATTCCATCGAAACCGTTATGGGCGCTCAATGGTATGACGCCTGCGTTACCCTGCCTGGTTGCGATAAGAACATGCCCGGCTGCCTCATGGCCATGGGGCGAGTGAATCGTCCCAGTTTGATGGTGTATGGCGGTACGATTAAGCCAGGAATGACGAAGTTTGATGGCGCTGCCGAGAAGCGCGATATCGTCAGTGCCTTCCAATGCTATGGCGAATTCCTCGCGGGTAAGATCACTGAGGAAGAACGCAAACAAATCGTGCGGGTTAGTTGCCCCGGGGCGGGTGCCTGCGGTGGGATGTACACCGCCAACACCATGGCCTCGGCCATCGAAGCCATGGGAATGACGTTGCCCTACAGTTCTTCGATCCCCGCAGAAGATCCCGACAAGCTGCAAGAATGCCTCGACGCCGGGGAGGCAATCAAGGTTTGTTTGGAAAAAGACATCAAGCCCCGCGATGTGATGACGCGCGAAGCGTTCGAGAACGCGATGGTCCTGATCATGGCCGTCGGTGGATCGACAAACGCCGTGCTCCATCTCTTGGCCATGGCCCGTAGTGTGGACGTGAAGCTAACGATTGACGACTTCCAATCGGTTAGCGACCGCGTGCCGCTGCTGGCCGACTTGAAACCGAGTGGCCGGTTTGTGCAGGAAGATTTGCATTCGGTGGGCGGTACGCCAGCAGTTCTAAAACTGCTGCTCGATGAGGGCCTGATCACAGGCGATTGCCTGACGATCACCGGAAAAACCATGGCGGAGAATCTGGCGGAGTTGCCGGCTCTCAAGGAAGGCCAGGAGATCGTGCATCCGACTTCCGATCCGATCAAGGCCACAGGGCATATTCGCATCATGCGGGGCAATCTGTGCCCCGATGGGGCCGTGGCGAAGATCACTGGCAAAGAAGGTCTGCAGTTTACCGGCAAAGCGAACGTCTACGATTCTGAAGAGGACATGCTGGCGGCCTTGGAGCAGAAGAAAATCAATAAGGGCGACGTGGTAATTATCCGTTACGAAGGTCCCCAGGGTGGCCCTGGCATGCCAGAGATGCTCACGCCCACCAGCGCCATCATGGGTGCCGGTTTGGGCAGCGATGTCGCCCTGATGACCGATGGTCGATTTAGCGGAGGTTCGCACGGATTCATTGTGGGGCATATCACGCCCGAGGCGCAGGTTGGCGGACCGCTGGCACTCGTGCAGACGGGCGACGAAATCGTTATTGATGCTGAGAAAAATACAATCGACGTGCAGATCTCGGACGACGAGTTTCAAAAGCGTCGCGATGCTTGGAAAGCCCCCAAGTACAAAGCAACTCGCGGCACACTCTACAAGTACATCAAAAACGTCAAAAGCGCAAGCGAAGGTTGCGTGACGGATGAGTGAGGAAAAACGAATCAGGAGTTCGACTGAGCCGACACCGCTAGCCGCGGGTTGCCCCTAGATTTACCGTCTTTCAACACCCCCACTCTTTCCAGCTTGCGAACCGTGAGCACGGGTGGTTCCAATCGTCCAAAGCGATAGGGACGGACGACCCAGACAATCACAACGGCCAGGAGCGTGCAGTTGGCAAACAATCCCAGCTCACGACTTACCTGCCAACTGGCAAGATCCAGGGCAATCAATGTTGTGACAATCAGGAGAGTGCGTAGCGAAAAACGGATCGTCAGTCTCTTGTGGGTTCTTCGTAGCTCAATAGTTTTTTGTTACGATCTTGAACGTTCTCGCTCAAATTTCAAAACTGCAGAGCGCGGCACGCGGAATTGCCCTCGTATTTGAACGAACTGAAGTTGCCGACTCTGGAGCAAGTGCCGTAACTCGCGACGCGACATGTCCCAACGTCTAGAGAGATGGGTGAGCGAGAAATTCTCTTCTGAAATTCCGCCAAACGAGTGGTGAACAGGACTCTTCATTGGGGACATGGTCTGTACCCTCCTAAGCGCAGCATGTGCGAAAAAAGCTTCGTCCGCAACGATTATATCAAACAGGCCGGCTACAGAGCAAAATCGAGGCGGAATCGCCCTGTATTTCAAGGTAGAACCGGTCTGGGGGCAATCGTGTCCGTGATACGATAGAGTGTTTGGAAAGCGGGAGCGGCAGGTTCGCTCTGCATGGTAGCCACTTAGCGTTATAGATCTAATATGAGCCGAACAGCCAAGATACTTCGGAATACCAACGAGACTCAGATCGAACTGGAACTGCAGCTCGACGGTAGTGGCAATGCAGATATTCAGACGGGCGTTGGCTTTTTCGATCACATGCTGGACTTGTTCACGAAGCATGGCGCGATGGATCTTAAGATTCGTGCTCAGGGCGATCTGCATATCGACGCCCATCACACGGTTGAAGACACCGGCATTTGTCTGGGGCTTGCTCTCAAGGAGGCGCTCGGCGACAAGAAGGGCATTCGCCGCTATGGGCACTTCACGCTGCCGATGGACGAAACGCTGGTTACCACCGCGGTTGATTTCAGTGGTCGTGCTGTTTTGGCGTATCAAGCAGAAACACCCAGCCAAAAGATTGGCGACTTTGACGCCGAGCTACTCGAAGAGTTCTGGCAGGCGGTGGCTAGCAATGCTCTGTGCAATTTGCACGTGCTGCTACATTATGGTCGCAACAGTCACCACATTGCCGAGGCCGTGTTCAAGTCGACAGCCCGCGCGATGCGGATGGCTGTCGAGGATGATCCACGCATGACTGGCGTGCCGAGTACTAAAGGTTCGCTTTGATTTGCTATGAATGGGGACGCAACCGCTCTCGCGATGTTACTCGCCAAACTCATCGGTGTAATCTGCCAATGCCGCATTCACTACCTCGTAGGCATGCTCGCGCCCATAGGGGGCATCGACCCGCACGACGGGGTCGTCTGCCGTGAGCATCTTGTACGTACTGAAGTAGTGCCGCAGTCGATCGATCAAGACTTTCGGCAATTCTGAAATGTCTTCGACCTCACTCCAGATGATGTCGTTGTGGAGTACGGCAATAATCTTGTCGTCGGCCTCGCCATCGTCCAGCATTGGCAAGCCACCCACAATTCGGGCGTTAAGAAGAACTTCCGAAACGTTAATCGGGCGTTCGCTAATCACGCAGATGTCGAGCGGATCGCCATCGCCATCTTTTGCCCCCGGCATCAGGGCTTTGATACGCTTGCCGCAATAGGTTCTTGGAATGAAGCCGTACAGGGTTGGCGAGAAGGAGGACGTGCGGTTCGGACGGTCGACGCGCAGGTAGCCAGTCTGCTTGTCCAGTTCGTACTTCACCCGATCGAAGGGTGTGAGTTCGATATAGGCCTGGACGATTTTGGGTGGATCGGGCCCGACTTCCAGTCCGTGCCAAGGGTGGGGACGCCAACGGAAGAACGGCGAGGGAAAGGTCATGGACAGTCTTGGGGGGAGAGTTTGTGTTGGATCCTGGAGAAGCTAAATCTTAGAAAGGTCTGGTCGGCGGAGCTTCGTCGCAAGGCTTTGCTCCCTAAGTTTTGCTCGCTGAGCTCACTCAACATATGTTTCCAGGAAGCGGGTGAGCTTCTGGAAGTCGCTATCGGGTTCGATGTAACGCACGACGGTCACCAGAGTTTCGGGATCGACCAAATCATCAAACGGCACGTATTCCAGTTGGAGCTGACCAGAAACCGAGACCATCACGCCATTGAGTCCCTTTTCTACCAGTGCCCGATAGGCACCAACGCCTAGCTGACTGCCAAGCATGACGTCGAAGGCATGCGGCCGCGCACAGCGAGCCTCGTAACCCAGCTGCAACGCCTTGAGAGATTTCGAACGGCCCGTTTGTCTCTTGTATTCTTCTGCCACCAGCTTGGAGAAAGTCAGGTGCAGATTCACGGCAGCGATGCTAATGTGGCCATGCTCGTCGCGGCCGATGCCTTCTAGGTAACTGGAAGGCAGCAGTTCAGCCAACCCTTCGGCCACTACGATCACTCCGTATTCCTTACCCTCGCGTTCGCGGGCCGTGATGGTGGCGACAATTCGGGGAATCACCTCGTCCATATTCATCACAGGTCGGGTTGTCTTCTCGCCCGTCTTGGGGTCGATTGTCTCCTCTTCAGAACGATACTTGCCGATGATGTCCTCGACGCTGATGACGAGACTCGCTTCGCCAGCGATAGCTACGCCGAAAGCTAGCCAACCAGCACTGCGGCCCATCGACTCGACCAAGAAATAATTTCGATTGGCCTCGGCATCGGCGAGCAGGTTTCGCACTTCATTGGCAAGAAAATCAACTGCCGTGAAGTAACCGAAAGTAAAGTCAATGCCGCGGTAGTCGTTATCGATTGTCTTGGGGAGATGCACGATTGGAATGCGGTGGGCATCCAGCGGCAGCCGTTCCTGATACATCTTCAGTTTGTTGGCGGTTTTCAGCGTGTCGTCGCCGCCGATAGAAACTAATAGATCGACGCCGATCGAGCGTAAGGATTCGTAGACACTCTTGAGCGGAGCCGACTTCTCAGGATCTGTCAGATGCGAGGGGTGGGAAACCATCTTGCCCGGGTTCGTGCGGGCCGTTCCGAGTATGATGCCCGAGGTGTTCCGTGTGCGGCCAAGCATCTTGTGCGTCACATTCACATAGTCGCGGCCTTCTTCCAGCGGATTATCGGGGTTGAATTCAACGAGCCCCGAGTAGCCGTGCTTAATGCCGACGACCTCGATGTCGTTGCGGAGGAACGATGTGGCGGCTGCCGAGATGACGGCATTTGCCCCAGGAGCGGGACCACCGGCAAATAGAATCGCGGCGCGACGGAAATTGTGTTCGGTACGGGGAGGTCGGGAGAGGGTCGAAGCCATGATTTCTACTTCCTAATTTTCCAGGACTGCTCTATTTGGTGCTTATTCGTAGGTGGTTTGCGAGAAACCTATTGTATTCCAGTTGGTGCCGGTCGCAACGGGCGGCCGGAACGGGATTTATTTGCCTCGACATTTTGCAGGCAAATAAAGGCGTGAGCAGGCGAGAACGGCTCAGGCAAACGAAGAAGTTCTTTCCACAAAGGTTGTGTCGATACGTCCCTCGACGAACGCACTGTGGTTCAAAACTTCTTGATGAATGGGGATCGTGGTGTGGATGCCATCGACTTTCAACTCAGACAGGGCCCGCTTCATCGTGGCGATGGCCCCTTCGCGGGTTGGCTGATGAACGATGAGCTTGCCAATCATGGAATCGTAATACGGCGGAACTGTGTAGCCACTATGAGCGTGCGAGTCGAACCTCACGCCAAAACCACCAGGAATGACTAAGCGATCGATGCGACCGGGCGAAGGTTGGAAGTTCTTAGCCGGGTTCTCGGCATTGATCCGGCACTCGATCGCTGCGCCCGTTTGCTTGATTTCCTTCTGCTTCACGCCCAGGGGTTCACCGCTGGCGATCAAAATCTGTTGTTTGATCAGATCGACCCCCGTAATCATTTCAGTGACAGGATGCTCAACCTGAATCCGCGCGTTGACTTCGATAAAATAGTACTTGCCGTCCTTGTCGACGATGAACTCCACCGTTGCGGCGTTGGTGTAGTTGGCATTCTTGATTAAGCGGCAGGCCGCTTCGCACATGGCATCGCGTGTTTTCTGATCGATACTCGTGCTCGGGCTCTCTTCGATGAGCTTTTGGTGGCGTCGCTGGACGCTACAGTCGCGTTCCCACAGGTGAATGACGTTGCCATGATGATCGGCCAGCACCTGGACTTCGACGTGGCGAGGTTGCTCGACGTACTTTTCTAAGTACACCTCTCCATTGCCAAAGGCTGCTTCTGCTTCTTGCTGCGCTTGTTGCAGCGCTGTCTTGAGAGCCAGGTCGTTGGCGGCGACCCGCATGCCGCGGCCACCTCCACCGGCAACCGCCTTGATTAGCACGGGGAAACCGACCTCGTGAGCGAACCGCATCGCGTCATCGACGTTTTCGATTAAGCCCTCGCTACCAGGTACGACGGGGACGTTGGCTTTTCTGGCGAGGTCCCGGGCGGCATTCTTATCGCCCAGTTTGGCCATCGAATCGGGCGAGGGCCCAATGAAGTCGATCTTGCAGCTACGGCAGACTTCGTTGAAATGGGCGTTCTCAGCGAGGAATCCGTAGCCTGGATGAATGGCTTGCACGTTGCCCACTTCGGCCGCGCTAATGACGTTGGCAATTCGCAAATAGCTGTCGGTAGGGCGTGGCGGACCGACACAATAAGCCTCGTCCGCAAGTTCCAAATACTGAGAACCACGGTCGGCTTCGCTGTAGATCGCCACCGTCTCGATGCCCAGCTCGCGACAGGCTCGCATGATACGGAGGGCGATCTCACCCCGATTGGCTATTAAGATTCGTTGATACATAGGTTCGTAAGTTTTTGCCTGTGGGTCCGAGAGCAAAATCATCGAAAGCGAAGTTCAGCGATTGCGTTTTTTTCTATAATCGCAACTCGCTCGTCCGGTGCTCTACTTCAGCTGGAACAGCTTTTGGCCGTACTCCACGGAATCGCCATTGTTCACCAGCACTGCAGCGACAGTGCCCGAGCATTCCGCAGGAATCTCGTTGAACACTTTCATCGCCTCGATGATGCACATGGTGGTATCGGGTCCGACTTTGTCACCCACGCTAACCAGGGCCGGTGACTCGGGACTCGAAGCGGTGTAAAAAGTGCCAACCATCGGACTGGTGACATAGGTTGCGCCGGCATCGTCCTCGGCGGGGGCGTCCGATCCGCTGGTAGGCGCGGCCGGAGCAGGCGCCGCAGCGGGGGGTGGGGCTACGGGTGCAACGGGGGCAGCAGCGATCATTGGCTGATGTCCGCGAAGCAATCGGATGCGTTGCTCCCCTTGACGGAGATCGACTTCGGCCAACTCGTGTTCGTTCATCAATTCGACGAGACGACGCACCTTACGGACGTCGAATACGTCGCCGGAACCTGAACCTCCACTACCCATTGAGTATCTCCCTCTGGCTTACTGCCGGGCTATCCGCAGTGGCGGACGCCAGCGAGCTAACCAACTATGCATTCGTCTAACTCTTTTGGCACGGAAGTCAGCACTTCGTGTCCATCTTTGGTGACTAATATGTCGTCTTCAATTCTTACTCCGCCCCAACCCGGTAAATAGATACCGGGTTCGACGGTCACAATCATGCCTGCCTTCAACTCTTCCGACTGGCCCTTGCTCAGCCGAGGAGCTTCGTGGACATCCAATCCGGTGCCGTGACCTAGCCCATGGCCAAACTGTTTTTCGTATCCGGCCTTGGCGATAATCTTGCGGGCTACCTGATCGACTTTCTCGCACGAGATGCCCGGCCTGATGGCATCGATTGCCGCCAGCTGCGCTTTTAACACAACTCCATATATCTTGCGGAGTTTGGGCGAGATTTTACCGGTCACCAAAATTCTCGTCAAGTCGCTGACATACAGCGACTCGTTCACTCCCCAGTCGATCAAGGTGAAATCGTCAGAACCAATTTTCTGATCGGTCGGGTTCGCGTGAGGCAGAGCCGCCCGGGCACCAGTCGCCACGATAGGCGGGAAGCTGAGACATTTGCCACCAAGGCGTCGCGCCTGGTATTCGAGGTCAGCGGCGACCTGTAGCTCGGTTTGATCGGGAGTCAGCCCCGCCCGTACCACTTCGAAAGCACGCCGCGCCTGGTCGCAGGCGATACGAGTTCTTGCAATTTCCTGTCGATCCTTGATGGTACGCAACTCTTCGACCCAGCCATGACAAGAGACCAACTCGCAGTTTTTTGCCGCACTACTGATGGCACTATGATGAGCGACCGTTACAGAATTCGACTCGAAACCGAGCCGCTTGAATTTGTGGCTGGTTATTTCAGAGCCGAGGCGGTCAATCATCTTCTGGCCCGGGCCACGAATTGAGAGTTCCACATCGGGGCATTCTTCCGCCAGCTGAGTGGTGAAACGTTCGTCGCTGATGATCAGGTCCTGATCGGCTGATAACAGGAGATAGCTATCTTCGCCGGAGAAACCTGAAAGGTAGCTGACGTTCGTGTAGTTGGTGATCAGGATTCCGTCGACTCGATCCTTGCGAAGTTTCTTGCGCAATCGGTCACGACGTTTGGCGAAGTAGGTCATTAGGTTTGAACGGGGGCTCACTCCGGATAGTAGTTTCAATAGGTCCCCAATATCAATGTCTTCAGAGACAAGCACAAGACGAGTTTTGTGTTGTCTCGTGTTCTTTAGCGATTGGTGGTGAATTGTTGCAAGTTAACTTGGTTGTGATAGGCTTACGGACGTTCATCTATCAGCAATTATTCACGCCACCATTTCGTAGCAGCGGACTTCATCGATGTATATGCAGCCCAGAACGACCGAGAATGTTGCGGTGCTATTCAGCGGCGGTGCGGATAGTACCCTGTTGCTTGCCGAGATGCTCCACCGCGGGCACCGCGTCCAGCCGATTTACGTAGAGATGGGATGTGTCTGGGAAACTGCCGAACGAAAGGCTGTTGATCGGTTGCTTGCCAACATGGCTGATTCGCAACTCAATCCACTAGTGGTGCTCTCTCAGCCGGTCGGCGATTTGTATGGAGCCCATTGGAGCATGACGGGCGTGGAGACGCCTGGCTATTCGACTCCCGATGAGGCAGTCTATTTGTGGGGCCGCAATCCGTTGCTCATGCTCAAGCCACTATTATGGTGCCAAAAGCATGGGATCGAAGAACTCGCATTGGGCACGCTTTCTGCGAATCCGTTTGCGGACGCTTCCGAGGGATTTCTTACGCAATTTGCTGAAGCGATGGAACTAGGGCAGCTGGCTCCTATACGAATCGTGCAACCACTGGCGGATATGACAAAGTCGCAACTGATGGACCGGGCCGAACTTGTGCCAATGGAAGAGACGTTTTCCTGCCTGTCTCCGATCGGTGGAATGCACTGCGGCCGGTGCAATAAGTGTGAAGAACGCAACAACGCCATGCGCAGCTTGCCGGGGGGCGATCCCACCCATTATGTTGAAGCTGCGTTTACTGGGTGAACCTGTTTATTTTGATTGGTCTCTTACTTTAAGAAAGCTTCCGGCAAAGAAGCAATAATACAGCGCGAGAATACAGCGCGAGATTAATCCTCCCCTTACCCCTCCTTTTTAGACGAAGGGGATTGCTGTTAAGTTCGACGCAAGACCTTGTGGAGTTCAACTCCATAGCTTGATGAGCTGAGCCAGGTAACTAAACCGTTTTTTAGGATTTCTATTTCTATGTTCCGAGTCACTAGAGAAATCGATTTTTGCTATGGCCACCGTCTGCTGAACTACGATGGCAAATGTCGGCATCTGCATGGACACAATGGTCGAGCGGTGATTTCCATTGAAGGCGAGACGCTCGACAATCGTGGGATGGTGCTCGACTTTTCGGACATCAAGAAGAAAGTCAGCACCTGGATTGATGACAATCTCGATCATCGGATGCTGCTGAACAAATCGGACCCCGTAGTCCCGATTTTGGAAGAGATGGGCGAACCGCTGTACTTGCTCGACGAGAATCCAACCGCAGAGAACATCGCCAAGCTTATCTTTCAGCAATCGAAATTGCTCGACGTGCCGATTGTTGAGGTGCGTCTGTGGGAGACGCCACGATGCTATGCGACCTATCTTGAGTGAGCTGGTTTTATTGACGGGAGTCGAAACTTCCGCGAGGTGAAATGGCAATGAGCGATTCTATTCAGTCAACCATTACCATCAGAGAAGCTGATCTTGCCAATCCGCAAGACCAGAACTCAGTCGTTGCGTTAATCAGTGCCTACGCGCAAGATCCCATGGGGCGCGGCAAAGCGTTAGGGGACGACACTAGGCAGCGCTTGATTCCCGGTCTGCAGCAACATCCCACAACGCTCATTCTACTGGCAGAGCAAGAAGGGGAACCGGTTGGCATTGCGACCTGCTTCGTTGGTTTTTCTACCTTCGCAGCAAAGCCGTTAATGAATATTCACGACTTGGCCGTCTCAAAGCAATTCCGTGGCCAAGGGATTGGCCGAAGGTTGTTAGGCGCGGTGGAAAAACTCGCTCGTGACCGAGGCTATTGTGCGGTGACGCTGGAAGTGGAAGAGCGTAACGAACTGGCACATCGTACGTATCTTGCCAGTGGCTATGTGCAAAGTCATCACGGCGAGGGTCAAGGGTCGACTCTCTATCTGAAGAAGGCTCTTTAATGCAGCGTCGCGGCATTTGCTAGAGTCGCACCTGTAGCCGGGGGCACACCTGCCTCCGGAGTCTTCGGACCGCGTGGCGGTCCGGCTATCTGCCCTGAAAGCATTCAGCAGCGACGATTGCCCTAGGATGCTACCAAAAAAAGCAGCCCGGGCGAGCGAATCGCGCCGGGCTGCAGACCCCCCTGGGTAATTTGGTGACAGCATTGCTGCTGTGGTGTGTCTGGTGGTTTGTTCTTCAGGGTGGCAGAGTCGCCTTGGGCTGTTTGGTATATCGACCCTAGGGGTCTGCCGCTTTGGCAAAGTTTGTCAAATAAGTAAGCTCTGCCGGGTGCTAGCAGAATCGGCTGGTGTGAAAGTTCCTCTCACCTTTTTTCTAAAACGATTCACAAACTTTGCCGGTTGGGCCGATTCTGAGGATAGAGGATTTTTGCCCGGGATAGTTTGCGCACTGCGCAAGCCCGAGCGGAGCCCACCGGCGATGGAAGAAAGGATGCCCGCCGTGTCTCGCGTTACTACATTATCTGAATGGTTGTTACGTCAGTCCTTCATCTGGGGAGGCTTGTCCTGCCTGGCTTTCTACGCAGCCGTATTTCGGCTTTCTGGCGAAGAGAGTTTTTGGATGCGCTACTTTGCCGGTCACGAAACTGCCTATGTAGCGACCGCATTGTTTTTCGTGGGTCTGGCTGGTCTCATCATTAAGGCATTAAGCCTTGGGGTTGAGTTCGCGATGGTGAACACCGTTCGCCTGCCGACGGACGCGATGGGCATCGAGACGATGGGCGATGTGCCTAGCTTGCTCAAAGGCTTGGAGGATTCCACGAGTGGGATTGCTGACCACTACTTAGTGCGGCGATTACGCGAAGGCTTGGAATTCGTACAACGTAAGGGCACAGCAGACAACATTGAACAACAACTTCGCCATTTGGAAGAAACCGATCTGGCCCGCATGCACAATAGCTACGGCCTGACGCGTATTATTGCTTCCACGATTCCGATTCTCGGATTCCTGGGCACAGTGATTGGTATCACGCTGGCAATCTCCAAGCTTAATTTGGGTGGTCAAGCGGTCGATCAATCGTTGCCTGCCGTGGTCGCTGGATTGAGTGTCGCGTTCTTTACAACAGCCCAGGCCTTGGGGCTTTCGATCATCTTGCTTTTCGCCAAGTTCTGCGTCGAACGTGTTGAGCTGCGTTTGCTCACTAGCGTCGACGCCACTGCTGGTGCCCAACTGATCGGTCGATTCGAGCAGTTTGGCACCGAGAGCGATCCGGGTGTCGCTTCGATCAGCATGATGAGCGAGCGACTCCTGAAAACTGTGGAATCCGGATTCGTAAAACAAACTAGTATGGTGCAAGCCCTGTTAGCCAAAACGGGCGAGTTCCAAGCTGAAACATTGACCAACACCGGCAAGCAGTGCGCGCAAATTCTGCAAGACACAACGACCACGTTAGACGAAGCGATGTCTGGTGCCGTGGTGGACGGGTTATCGCGACATGGTGAGGCGGTCAACCAGGGAATCAAGTCGCTAGCGACCGATCTGGAAGGCACACTAGTGCGTCACGCCGAGCTATTAAACGAAGGACTCGATCAACACACGTCAGCGTTGACCGAAGCCGAGACCAAACTAGCTGAGGAAAACCGCCGCCATTTGGCCGACGTAGAAGCCGCGGTTGGCGAGGCCATGCTGGTGGCCACCACGCGTCAAGAAAAGCTGATTCGACAAAGCGAAGACTTGCTGAAGGAAATGCAAGTGGCACTGGTCGAGGCTGCCGGGACGACCGTCACGCAGCAGGAACACCTGATCAAGCAAGGCGATATTCTGCTGAAGGTTGTCGAGGCCACCGGGCAGATCAAACAGTTGGAAGAAACGCTCAACGGAAATCTCAATGCACTGGCTGGTGCGCACAACTTCGAGAAAACCGTTGCCGGTCTTTCAGCCGCTTTGCAGTTGTTAGGAGCCCGCCTCAGCGAACCTACGCACTATCAAGAAATCGAATTAACTGACGATCGCCCCCAGAATAAAGCAGCATGAGCCGACCATCGACCAGCGATAATTCGAGCGCGGTCGGCCTGTTTCCTTTTCTTGCCGTCCTGCTTTGCACGATGGGAGCACTCCTGGTGCTACTCGTGGTACTTGCACAGCGCATTGGTAAGGATCCGATCGCGGTCAGCGATCAGACGCCGGAGGAATTGATTGTCTCCGGGGCCGATCCCAATGAAGTTCAGCAATTGAGCTCTGAACTGGCAATGGTCAATGCGTACCAACAGCAGCTCGATGAGCTGAAGCAACAGGGCAAACGAAGACTCGAACAAGATAAAGCCAAGCTTAGCCATTCGGAAGATCATATCCGCCGACTAGAGCACGAGCTAGCGCAGCTTTCTCTGGCTGCCGACCGTCTGAAGGCGACCGAAGAAGAGCAAGTGGTCGATCAGTACCAAGCGGAGCAGGAACTTGCCCGTCTTGAAGAGTTGATCGAAGAGACTGAAGAGCAGTTGGAAGCGATGCGCGAAGCGACTAGCAACGAGCGGTCGTATGCGGTCGTGCCCTTCAAGGGCAAGAACGGCACGTATGCCCAGCCAATCTACATCGTCTGTGACGAGCATGGCATCACATTGCAGCCTGAAGGGTTGCGTTTTAACGAGACCGACTTCGTCAATCCTAGCTGGCCAGGTAATCCATTGGCCGCGTCTTTGCGTGCTTCGCGAGAGTATCTGAACCGCAATGCAAGACTCGCCGGCGAGAAGCAGCCGTTGGATCCTTATCCGCTAATCATTGTGAAACCCAAGGGCGTGAAGCACTATCAGTTGGCCCGCCATGCGATTAAGTCGTGGGATTCTAGCTACGGCTACGAGTTTATCGATGCCGACTGGAAACTTACCTTTCCCGATCTTCCTGATCCCCAACTTGCCAGAACGCAGCAGCATGCTGTGATGGTTGCTCGGGAACGTCTGTCGCGATTGGCGAGGGCAGCCCCTAGCAAATTCCGAGGTGTTAGCGGCTTGGGCGGCGGTGGTCGGAGCAGCGGCAGAGGGAATTCCTCGGTGGGGCCCTACGGTGGCGGCTATGGTTTGGCCTCAGGAGACGACGGCAGATACGATCAGAGCTTAGGAGCCAACGGCACCGGAAATGGCGGCGGCGGAAATCCCGGTGAGAGGGACGGTGGCGAATTTGATTTTAATGGCAACGGAGGTGGTTCGCAGTCTGGCGCCGGAAATGCAAATAGCGGTGCCGAATCCTGGGCTGGCGGAGAGGGGCCAGCGGATTCGGGTTTCGATTCGACTGTCGACTTCTCGGGAGGTGCCGGCTCGGCAGGCTCATCGAGCGAAGGTGCTTTGGCTGGAGGGCCTAATGGCGGAGGCCAAAGCGGTAGCGGTCAGAACAGTGGCGGTCAGGCGGGGGACTCTGGTTCTAACCAAGCCGAGGGTGGACTCGCACAGGCTGGTTCGCCGGGACAACCGGGCGGTCAGTCGGGCAGCGCTGGTGGTTCGTCGAGTGCGGCGGGATCTGGTTCGCCTTCCTCGAGTTCCAATAACCCTTCCAGCAATGCGGTCGCGCTCGGTCAGAAAGACATCGCGCGCGATAGTTCCAGTTTGCGACTTTCGCAGCAGCAGAGCATTGCCGACGCGAGGGGTAGCGACTGGGCGGTGCAGCAAGCCATGCGAAGTGCAGTTCCGATTCAGCGGCCCATTCAGGTGGTAGTTCGCCAAGATCAAGTTGCCCTCTTGCCTAGTCGACATGCTAGGGCGGGGGCCGGTGCTACGGGTACGGTTATTTCTCTGGATCAACCCTTGGACGAGATCTCGGATCAGTTTTCTGCGGCACTCAAGTCCCGCATGGACGATTGGGGATTGGCGGGCAATGGGCTTTATTGGCGTCCGGTACTGGAGCTGAATGTTGGACCCGAAGCGGGCGATACCGCCAATCGACTGGTCAAACTTCTTCGCAATAGTGGTGTCGACATTCGGTTGCCACAGACGGCTAATTCGCAAACGTCCAATACCAAGCCGTCCAATTCAAACTCGTCCACTTTGCAGCGGGGGGAAGGTGGCCATGGGTTCTAGAAAGATCCACGAAGAGCAAGATAGCCAAGATTCGTTCCTGGATGTGGTGGCCAACGTAGTTGGTGTGCTGATCATCATGGTGATGCTGGTAGGCATGCAGGCTACACAAAGCCTCACTGACGAGGAGCGAGAGGCAATGGCCGTCAGAGCCAAAATTGCCCAGCAACAACATGAAAACAGCCTTGTCTCTGAAGAGCAACTCACCCAACTCAAAGTACAGGTTGAGTTGGCTAAGAGGGAGGTCTTAGATTCTAGAAAAGAAGTCGTCGAACTAGCGACGAAGGTTGCCCGCATCAATAACGAACTCTCTTCACAGGAGCAGCAGCGTGTTGAACTTGCGATGCACCGCTCTTTGATCGAGCAAGACATTGCCGAGCGACGAGAAGAACTCGACGAGAGCGCGCAAAAAGACTTTGACGTGCAGCGAAGCCTGATGGAGTCGCAACTTAAGCTCGAAGACCTGAACGAGCAGCGGATCGTGCTGGCCTCGGCACCAGAGACAGTCGAGGAAATCGAAGTCGTACCAACTCCGCAGGCTAAAGAGGTCGATATTCCGTCGATTCACCTGCGGCTTCGCAAGGGCTTAGTTTCGATCGTGCCAGTCGAAGAATTGCTGGACGAGATGCGATATCGCTTGCCCGACATCCAAAGACGGTTGCAATCGAGTAGCAGTGTGTTGGAAACAGTGGGGCCGATCGATGGATATCGTTTGAAGTCAAAGTATCTCAAAAGGGCCCGGCGTCCTCTCGGTGGCTCGACGGTGGGGACCCGAACCGTGAACGAGATGTTCCAAATTCATCGCTTTGATCCTGTGGACGAAGAGCTGGGCGAAAGTGTTGAACAAGCGCTAGCCCCAGGGCAACGCCTGCATAGTTATCTGCAAGCGAAACGCCGCGACTCGCCGCCAGTGGATGTCTGGCTCTATACTGACAGCTTCGACGAGTTTCGAGTGTTGAAGAAGACCTTGTGGAAAATGGGGTTTGCGATTTCCACTCGACCGCTGCAACAGGGAGATCACATTGAAGCATCCCCCCTGGGTACGAAGAGCGCAGCCCAGTAGGTGCCGTCTTCCCGATGTTACCCACTTCGCAGGGCTACTCTTGAGCCCTGTCCTATCGCCCAGAGGCCGATTTCAAATCGGAGACCCTAATCCTCGACAGGCGACGTGAGGTTTCCTTAACCACGTCGTTCATGGCAGATTGGACCTTGTCCTGCGAATTCTTCGAAAGACCATCGAGTGGCGGAATCGAAGGCTCCAGTGGCCCATCGGTTGCTTCAATGACTTCCAACAGACTGAGTTCGTTGGGCGACCTCACCAGGTAATACCCGCCGTCCACGCCGCGGATCGACTTCACCAAGCCATGATTGACAAGATTCCGCAAGACCTGCAACAAGAATCGTTCCGGCATATCGCCATTCTGCGATAGTTTACTGCATGGAAGGGGGACCTTGTCAGGACCCTCAGCCAATTGAATGACTGCATTAATAGCGTACGACGAAGCGCGAGATAGACGCATATTTCTGTTCCCCTTAACGAGTGTTCCGACCCCAAAATTCAACCCAGCTAAGCTCTATAGAACGAGTGGCAGATATGCCAATCCTTCTTTCAGCTTTTTTACAAATACAACTTTGCCATTTTTCCTGCTGGACACTTCGGCACAGTTACCTTTGAAATCACTGGGGATGTCTGACGATTACAACTTTCGAAGCAGACTCTCCTCATCAAGCAGCAAATGGAATGCCATTCGTTGGTGATAACGTTGAGTACAACCTCTTGGTAGAAGTTGGAACCTATAGAAAACACACAAAGAATCGGACGATTCAATTGCATCCTAAACAAGAGGTTCCTGATGTGACTTTTCGCGTTAACGATGTGACAAAATGTCGCTTCGTTTGAGATGCGTGTTCCGAGTCGCACCGTTCAAATGAAGAGTAGGCAGAGGAGTGCACATCGTCCATCGGGGATATCCACATCAGGAACAAACTTGATGTCTGCTAAGGCTGCGTTGCAGAATGTAACAAAATTTCATAGGAAGACTGAACTTTGAATTCACGACGTTCATTAGGAATCATTGGCCAAGCTCAAAGCTAAGACTCTTGTTGCGGTAATGTTTGTTAGGGAGATTAAGAATCTGATTCGGAGGGAACTAGCGGCATAGCATCTCTGAGCGCTACATCGCTAAGCGCTTCATCTCTAAAGACTGCATCACCAAAGACTGGTTCCAAACGTCACCGAAGTGCCTTAGCTTTCGCTCTCCTGGGGGGGAGCGTAGAAGGACCGAACCAAGAGAACGATCGTGCCCACGACAAGCAACGCGTCGGCAATGTTGAAGTTCGGCCAAACCCATTGCTCGTTCCACTGAAAAAGAATCCAGTCACGAACCGCGTAGACATACTGCCCCTGCCGGGCAGGATCGAACGAGTCCCAGCTTAAGCCGTGCCAACCCAAACGGTCGTAAAGATTTCCTAGAATACCGCCCAGGATGCAGCCGAGCGTAGCGGTTAGCCAAAGATCCTCGGCGGCACGATAAACAAAGAGCCAAATAGGAATCGCGATCGCTGCGGCAATTGAGATTACCGCAAACAAGCCTACCCCACCCTGCCCGATGCCGAACAGCGCCCCTTCATTGAGGCTCTTCTGAATTCCGACATGTCCCTGCCATAGCCACCACTCGTTGCCACGGAAGAGTTGCGGATGGTCGAAGACTAAGTGTTTGCTGATCAAATCGGCGGCACAACCTGCAATTGCTAAACCGCAGAATAAGTAGAAACGTTTCGTCAGGTTTTGCTGGGGTTGATCCATGGGCCGATAATTTAGGCAGCAGAGGCAGACGTTCTGCCTCAGTGGCAGATCGTGCGGGAACCGATAATTTACTGGATCGATTAGATTCCACCAACAGCGGTGGCGTTTCGGCCCAGCCAGCGAAGATAAGAGGCAATAAAAAACGGACTCGAAATGGTTCGAGTCCGTTATTGAGCCCAAGGGGGTAATCTTTGAGGGGCACAGGACGAGCCTTGTCACCCCAAGTGGTTCTGAAACGACCTGAGCCTGTTCAGCCCGCCATGTTCTGATCTCGCTCTGAGGCACACTTCACGCACAGAGTGGTGTGCGGAATGGCATTGAGCCGCGTCTTGGGAATGGCTCCTTCGCACTCCAGGCATTTCCCGTAGGTCCCATCCTCAATTCGCTGAATGGCGGTTTCGATCATCGCGAGAGTGTCTTCTTCCGTCGCCAGTAGGCTCAGAGTGAATTCCTGCTCGTAGTTATCGCTGCCCAATTCTGCCATGTGGATCGGCATGTGGGAGGCTTCGGAGCCTTCGTTCCCCGACTTACGCAAAGCTGCGTCTGTCATTGAGGAAACATCTCCGCGGAGCCTCGCTCTGAGTCCCAGAAGTCGCTCCTTGTATACTTTCATGTCAGCTTTTTTCATGGATGATTCTCCGTCGTATGTCCTCGTACTCTGCTCGGCCCAATAGTGCCGAGAATCGTTATTTTAGCCGTATCTTTTCCGGTCGTCAAACGCCCGCGGTCAGTTGTCAGCTCACCTAACTCTATTCTGAGTAAGGGTTTCGGGCTCTTGTTCGGGAAACACTAGGTGCCACGATCGTCCCATGATCTCTACGTAGTCAGCCGTCTGCTTGTGCGGCAGAACCATGGCGAAGTGGCAAATAATCAATTTGGCGTCTGAGAAGGCCGCCCACGCTCGCGAGGATTAACGCTACCCCTGGCATGAGAGACTCGAGGCCGTGCAACCGGGTGGTCCGCTGGCATGGTAGCTGCCTGGGCAGTATGGTGTTAGGCAGTCAGCCAAGGTAGGAGACGATAGAGAAATGAAGATCGCAATTCACGGGGCCGCGGGGAGGATGGGACAACGCGTCACGGCGTTGGCCTACGCGGATGCAGATTTCGATGTTGTGGCCGCGCTGGAATCTGCCACGCACCCAGACTTGGGCAACGATGCCGGGGTTTTGGCGGGATTGGGCAAAATCGGGGTCCCCCTGGCGGTGGTCGGAGAGTCTGACGCCGACGTGGTGATCGATTTCTCTGTGCCCGACGCCGCGGTCGCCGCCGTCGCGCATTGCCTGCAATTCGAGAAACCCATCGTTATTGCCACCACCGGGTTTGATGCAGAGCAAGAAAAATACATTCACAAATGTGCCGAGAAGATCCCCATCGTCTGGGCACCGAGCATGAGCACTGCCGTCAACTTGCTGATGAAACTGACGCAGATTGCCGGCGCAGCACTTCGGCCCCTGACCTCTGGCGTTGATGTCGAGATTATCGAGCGGCATCACCGTTTCAAAGAAGATGCACCCAGCGGCACGGCTTTGCGATTTGGTGAGATTGTTGCCGAGGCCATGGGGCAGGAAGAGCATACCCATGGCCGAGCGGGTCGGCCCGGTCCGCGCTCGCGAAATGAGATTGGCTATCACGCCATCCGCACGGGCGACAATCCAGGTGAGCATACAATCGTGTTTGGCATGCTTGGCGAGACGATCGAGTTGAAGGTTGCTGCTTCGAATCGTGATTGTTATGCCCAAGGGGCGCTACTCGCAGCGAAATGGATCGTCGATAAACAGCCAGGCCTGTATAGCATGAACGATGTGTTGGGACTGTAATTGCTAAAGCCGCAAAATGAACTATGGCTAAGTGCGACGAAGGTTATCTGTGCGAAGTTTGTGGCGAGGACGTCGCTAACCTGACGGAAAGCGATCTCTATCTCCGCTACATCGTGGGAATGCTTGACCCCGAGGTGCTGCACACTACGGCCGAACGCCATATTCGTTGCAATCAATCTCTAGCGCAGTACATCGTGGACGACGACTTCGAACCCGTCACGATCGAAGGCCCTTTTGACAAACGTGGCTTGGACGCTGAGTTTGTCCAAACTCAGGAGCGGCTCATGACCCGTGGCTGGAAGCGGCTCAAGCAAGTTGCGGGGAAAGAACTGAAAATTATCGATTATCCTTTGCCGGAAGTGATTGAAAAACATCGCGGACGATCGCCGGGTGTGGGGGATTGAACGCAGAGGGCGCGGAGAAGCGGAGGGCCGCAGAGGTCCAAAACTGCACTTGTTTCTTAAAGTAGAAAGGTCACGTTGATCTGATGTTTCGTCGTCGCTCGATCACTCAAGGAGTCCGTTTTGTCATTGAGAGTTGCGAAACTTCTCTACCAGCACAAGACACCGCAAATGCGTTGGATCTGCTGGACCATAATGAATGGGGTCTAGCATTAACTTTAATTTGCGAACAGCTATATGAATATGATGTAAGAATTAAGGGCGAACTTTACAACAGGATCGAGCAACTTGGGCAACTGATGGAGCTTTCTCCCGAGGAATGGACCATGCTGGAAGAATTAATCGAATAGCAATCAAGAGCTTGCTCGCAGAATCTGAAACTTCCTCTCCGCGGCCCTCGGCACCTTCGAGTCCTCTGCGTTAAGATCTCCTGAAACTCGCCTTGTGACCCGATGCTGCCCGCCGCATAATCTGTCCCATGGCATCCGCTGAATCCATTTCTGAAGCGCTCACTGACTCCTTCGACGAGTCGACGCTGCCAACGCTCTACCGCGACCGCAGTTTCTGGGGCATGGCGGTGACTCAGTTCTTTGGCGCGTTTAACGATAATCTCTTCAAGCAACTGATTTTACTGCTCTCAATTTCCACGGTTGCGGCTGCCGGTGCCGAGTCGGAGGATCAGCAAGGGCGAGCGATGTTGCTGTTTTCCATTCCGTTTTTGCTCAGCACGGGTCTTGCCGGATATTTGGCAGACAAACTGGGAAAACGAGGCATTATTGTTGCCTGCAAATTCTTGGAAATTCTAGTCATGGCCGCGGGGGCTGCGGCTTTCGCCGTGTATACCCACAATCAGAGCCTCACACTGCTGTACGTGGTTTTATTTTTTATGGGTGCTCAAAGTGGATTCTTTGGGCCAGCCAAGTATGGGATTTTGCCAGAGATGCTCCGAGGCAAGGATTTGCCACGAGCCAACGGGTTTATTCTGATGACGACCTTCCTCGCAATTATTTTCGGGACGGCGGTTGCAGGAATTCTACTCGAGTACTTTCGCGCTCAGCTGTGGATTGCGTCTGTAGCCTGTGTCTCAATTGCTGTGCTCGGCACTGCCTCTTCGCTACTGGTAAGGAAAATTGAACCAGCTAATCCCGATCTAAAATTCCACGCGTCTGCTCTAGCAGTTCCCAAGGACATGAGGCAGATGTTATGGGCCGACAAACCTCTGCTGGCCGCGTTGCTGATCTCTAGCACTTTCTGGCTTTTGGCGGGGATGGTTCCCTCGGCGGTTAATGTGTTGGGGAAAGTGGCTTTAGAAATCGGTGACCAATGGACCAGCGTGTTGGCCGCAATAATTGGTGTTGGCATCGCCATCGGTTGTGTGGTGGGAGGAATTGTTTCCGGCGGCAAAGTTGATTTTCGATTGGTGCGCATTGGCAGCATCGGCATGTTCGTCTGCCTGGTTCTGGTGGGATTGCCCGCCGATGGCGATATCTCATTGTTGCAAGATGCAGAAGGTAACCTACTCCGCAAGCCCGGCGTGGGCGAGTCGAGTCAGTGGCTCGGTTTTTGGGGGAGCTTTCCCGTACTTTTGCTATTAGGCATCTTTACTGGCATGTTTGCGGTGCCGCTGCAGGTGTTTATGCAGTCGCGCCCGCCTCGTGATAAGAAGGGACGCATGATCGCCGTGATGAATCAGGCCAATTGGGTGGGTATTGCGATTTCTGGCGTTCTCTACGGTGTGCTAACACAGTTGATTGAGAACCAGAACTGGCCGCGTAGTGCAATGTTCTTTTTCATTGCCGCTCTGACGTTGCCGATCGCACTGTTCTATCACCCGAAGAATGAACAGCTCGGCAAAACATCGGAGTGAGAGTCAGAGACTCGAGCCGAGAGTGCTTACTTGCTGGAGCCAGCCATTGCTGAGTTTGTGAATTGATAGTCCACGAGCAAAGCGATTGCTTCTTGAGGCTCGAAAGCCTGCTTGTCGACCGCCACCGTCGCAATCTTATCCTCCAGGCTGACCATCACGTCCTTCACGCCAGGTTGCGAGGTGAGCGCTTCTTTTACCTTGGCCACACACGATTCGCACACCACGTCGGGTACGTTGATCTTCACCGTCGGGGCACCGGAGGTGTTGAACGCTGTCTCAGTGACTTCGACAGGCTCGGTGGCAGGGGCTTCTGTTTGAGAGACATTCTCAGTGGAGCAGCCGGCCAAAAGAAGTAAGCTCGCAAGTGTAGCGAATCGTTTCGTCATAACTTAGTGTCCAATTAGATAGGCGTTCCAAGCTGGTTGGTGCTAGGATTGATTTGCGATTTCCTTTTGGATTTCCACAAGCTGACCACTCTCAGCCATTTCGCGGATATCCTCGGTGATTTTCATCGAGCAATACTTCGGTCCGCACATGCTGCAGAAATGGGCGCTTTTGAACGTTTCTTGGGGTAACGTTTCGTCGTGGTATGCCTGAGCCGTTTCCGGATCCAGCGAAAGTCGGAATTGCTCTTTCCAATCGAAGGCAAAGCGAGCTCTCGACAACGCATCGTCGCGATCTCTGGCGCCCGGTCGTTTGCGAGCAATGTCGGCAGAGTGGGCGGCGATCTTGTAGGCAATCAAGCCTTGCTTCACATCTTCACGCTCGGGCAGTCCCAAATGTTCCTTGGGAGTGACGTAGCACAACATCGCTGCGCCCGCCCAACCGGCTAGTGACGCGCCGATGCAGCTGGTGATGTGGTCATAACCTGGGGCGAAGTCGGTGACCAGAGGGCCCAGAACGTAAAACGGCGCTCCGTTGCAGATTTCGATCTGACGTTCGACGTTCATCTGAACTTCGTCCATAGGGATATGGCCAGGGCCTTCGACCATCACTTGCGTGCCGCGCTCCTGACCGCGGGCGGTTAGCTCGCCAAGGATGTCGAGTTCTGCGAATTGGGCGTCGTCGCTGGCGTCGGCCAGCGAACCAGGTCGCAATCCATCGCCGAGGCTCCACGTGACATCGTACTGACGCATGATATCGCAGAGGTCGTCGAACGATTCGTAGAGCGGATTCTGCTTGCGGTGGGCCATCATCCATTTCGCAATTAGCGATCCGCCGCGACTCACGATGCCCGTGACGCGATTCATCGTCAGGTGTAGGTGTTCCAGCATCACGCCGCAATGGATCGTCATGTAGTCGACGCCTTGCTTGGCTTGGTGCTCGACCATGTCGAGAAAGTGCTGGGGTCGCATCTCTTCGATCTCGCCGCCCAACTCTTCCAGCATCTGGTAGATGGGTACCGTGCCGATGGGTACGGGGGAGGCTTCGATTATGGCACGACGGATTTTGTCGATATCTTTTCCGGTCGACAGGTCCATGACGGTATCGGCACCGTAGTGCACTGCCGTGTGGAGTTTTTCCAGCTCCCCTTCTTCGTCGCTCGTGACGGCCGAGTTGCCGATATTGGCGTTTACCTTGCAGGTCGCGGCAATGCCGATGCACATCGGTTCCAGACGACCCTCAGCATGGACGCGGTTGGCAGGGATGACCATCCGCCCTGCGGCAACCTCATCGCGAATGGTCTCAGCGGAGAGATTTTCACGTTTGGCGACAAACTCCATTTCGGAGGTGATAGTGCCCGCGCGGGCGTGTTCCAATTGAGTAATAGGCTCGGGCATCGGGTGGGAGACCTCCTTGAGCAGGCGTTAGCGCCATTAGTTCTAAATATTCGATGTGCCAAGCAGTGCGCCATCACTTGGGTCGCACAACCGCTTGACAGATCGAAGAGACTTCAATGAGTCATCCTATCTGTGGGCTGCTAATTGTCAATCAACGTCAGGTGGGTATTTGCCGACAATTAGGGCTTGAAATCCAACAGGGATATTCGTTCTATTTTCGGTCCTGGCACCAAGTCCTATGAACCCACCTATCCTTGCCATTCAATTGAATGAATTCTGAATCTCGAACTATCGCCATTGGAGATATTCACGGCTGCTTACGGGCACTGAATACTCTACTCGCCAGATTGGATCTAAAGCCCGATGATGTGGTCGTGATGTTGGGCGACGCGATTGATCGCGGTCCCGATAGCCGTGGCGTTATTGAACGTTTGATGCGACTCGCGGGAGAGTGCCAGCTCGTACCGATTCTTGGCAATCACGAGCAGATGATGCTTGATGCCATCGATGGCCAAATGCCTGAGGGCGATTGGCTGATTCACGGTGGCACAGAGACTCTACAGTCTTACGCAGCGGAGGGTAGTCTCGACTCTGTGCCTGCCGAGCACGTCGAGTTTATTCGCAGTTGGGGCGACTATTACGAAACTCCAGGTTTCTTCTTCGCCCACGGCAACTACGAACCGAGCTTACCGCTAGCCGATCAGCCATGGAGTTGGATGCGATGGGAATCTCTCAAGGCGAAGATGCCAAAGACGCATTGTTCGGGCAAGACCGCCATCGTGGGTCACACTTCCAACAAACAGGGCAAAGTATTCAACGCTGGACACCTAGTATGCATCGACACCTATTGCCACGGCGGCTATTGGCTGACGGCGCTCGAGCCAGAAGCGGGTCGACTGTGGCAAGCGAATGAACAAGGGGAGGCGCGGGAGCTTGAGTTGCCTCCCCAGTCGAAATAAACGCAGAGGGCTCAAAAAAGGGAGGGCCGCTGAGAGAGTTGATGAGGGCTACTGTGAGACTTGATTGTGTTGCTTAAGAAAATCTGTCATCCCGAGGTCTGCCGAGGGATCTAGCCTGAAGAGGTGCACTTCTAAGAGTTAACAGACCAGTCTTGCGCAAGATCCTCCCAGTTTGAGTTATGCGTTTCAATCAGATCGACTTCCTTGGATCTTCGCTATTTCTTGTTGGCTTCCGCTCTCGATGTTGGGGGAAAGTGGATTAAACGCAGAGGGCTCAGAGAAAGGGAGGGCCGCTGAGAGAGTTGATGAGGGCCACTGTGAGACTTGATGGTGTTGCTTGAGAAAACCTGTCATCCCGAGGTCTGCCGAGGGATCTAGCCTGAAGAGGTGCACTTCTAAGAGTTAACAGACCAGTCTTGCGCAAGATCCTCCCAGTTTGAGTTATGCGTTTCAATCAGATCGAATTTCTTGGGTCTTCGCTATTTCTTTGTTGGCTTCCGCTCTCGATGTTGGGGAAAAGTGGATGAAACGCAGAGGGCTCAGAGAAAGGGAGGGCCGCTGAGAATAGTTTCTGACTCGTGCGATCGTTCGGGTAGTTGGTTTACTACTCTGGAGAGTCCATCGACGAGTTTCGTGACGTTGAAGTTAATCAATAGGCCTAAATGCATGTTTGAGAGACGTAGGTAAGTAAGTAACTGTTGCTTGTCGATTGGGTGAACATTTTCCTTAGCCTTAATTTCTAAGATTAGTGTGTTTTCGATCAGCAGGTCTAGTCTCAGTGGCGTTGCAAGAGTTTGCGTCTTGTAGGTTATGGGGACCAGACGCTGTCGCTGATACCCTATGCCTTGCAGCGAAAGTTCGTGACAGAGCGATTCTTCATATATCGATTCCAGCAGACCGGGACCAAGCTGTCGATGCACCTCGATAGCACAGCCAATCACTTTTTCAGATAATCGATTTTCCCGCACCGCTCCACACTCCAATGCTTTCAAAAGATCCTCTGCGGCCCTCTTGTAGCTCAGCGAACTTTGCGTTTAGCAGAAGCAGTCACTCGTCGGTGTCTTCTCCGTTTTTCTCAGCCGGGGCACCACCCATGAGCAGGTCTTCGAAGCCTCCGGCGGCGAGGATCTTTTGTTTGATTTCCTCGGCCGTCTCGGGGTTTTCGCGGAGGAAGGTGCGAGCTTTTTCCTTGCCTTGTCCGAGTTGCATTTCGCCGTAACGGAACCAGGCGCCCGTGCGGGCGACAATTTTCTGCTCCATCCCCAGGTCGAGGATATCCCCTTCGTAGCTGATGCCGTCGGAGTGCATCATGTCGAACTCAGCGGCTCGGAAAGGCGGAGCGACTTTGTTCTTCACAACCTTGGCACGGACCCGCTGACCGACGACATCTTCGCCATCTTTGAGTTGGCCAATGCGACGCACGTCGATGCGGCAGGAAGAATAAAATTTCAAGGCCCGACCGCCGGGGGTGGTTTCGGGACTGCCAAACATCACGCCGATCTTCTCGCGGATTTGGTTGATGAAAATCACGGACGTCTTGCTCTTGTTAATGGCACCGGTGAGTTTACGCATTGTCTGACTCATCAGTCGGGCTTGTAAGCCAACATGCGAGTCGCCGATTTCTCCATCGAGCTCTTTCTTGGGAACGAGTGCTGCTACGGAGTCGATGACGATGATGTCGACAGCATTACTCTTGACCAGCATTTCGGTGATATGCATGGCCTCCTCGCCGTGGCCTGGTTGACTGACGAGAAGTGTCTCGAGATCGACACCCAATTTTTTCGCCCAACTCGGATCGAGGGCATGCTCCGCATCGATAAATGCCGCAATGCCACCGTTTTGCTGAGCTTGGGCGACCACGTGTAAGGCCAGGGTCGTCTTACCGCTGGACTCAGGGCCGTAGACTTCGATGATGCGTCCCTTGGGGATGCCCTGCCCTCCCAAGGCGATATCGAGCGACAGGCTGCCGGTAGGGATGCCTTCAATTCGCTTGGTTTGTTCGGAACCCAGCGGCATGATCGAGCCTTCGCCAAACTGCTTTTCAATGGCCGCGACTGTGTTTCGCAAATCGGGGCTATCCGCTAGCAGTTTGTCGGCGGCGGTCTTCTTTGCAGACTTGGCGGCAGATTTGCGCCCTTTTTCCTTCTTAGCCATTTTGTTACTCGATGCGTTGTTCTTGGTTGTGCTGTTTCGCGATGCAGTGGCAGATACCATTGGTTTTGACCCCTTTTTACAACATATTTGAGGTTTGTGTAGCAGGGCACCGTGGCCGTGCCAAAAACGATACGAGTGAAGGATGCGTGGACAAGACAGGAACTGGAAGCGTGCCTTCAAATACTGTACGTACGAATACTATATAAATGTTCAGTATTTGGTGCAAGACCATTTACGCAGGTTTTTTGCAGGACCGTCAGAATGCGATCATTCGAGCGGGAAGCAGCGCTTTTCAGCGAGGCCCCGGCGAAGCTGGCCGCTCGTTGCCCGCTTCTTCAGCGTTCTTCGTAGCGTTCAGAGAAGTAGCGTCCAGAGAATACGAGAAATCGCTGGGGTCGAAGGTAAACTCGTAGCTGCCAGCCCTGGGGATGTAGGCTTTGATATTCTCTGGGTTGGCGTTGAGCGAAATCAAGCCTACGGCCTGCAATGGGAATGCCGATTTTGCCTCGGGAGGGGCGCCAGTGTTAAGAGCCCAGTCTTCGTTGGCGGCGAACTTGAATTCAATGGGCCCCGATTCTTCGATCTCGACCGTGGTTTTCCATACTCCTTGTTCGTCCTGCTCCATCGGGGTCGCGGTTAGATCCCAGTTGTTGAAACTGCCGGCAACGCTCATTTGCTGGATTTCCTGAGGATCGAAAGCAACGGGTTCCTGGACCTCCGGCTCGAATACCCATTCGCGGTAACCACCGTAGCCGAGCAACAGCAGAGGAATTATCACGACGAGAGTCTTGGGCAGAGCACCAGTGCGCACCAACTGGTCCAGAGAAAACCTACCGGCACCGGTGAACGTCAATCCCAGAAAAACCCAGAAATACAAACGAGCGATGTTGAGTCCGAAAAAGGGCACTTCGGCATGGATGGTGATCGAGGCGACACCCATGGTGAACGCGATGAGAAAGGCACTAGGCCGTGCCAGCAGTCCGACTACGATCAACCAGCCGCCGGCAAATTCTGAGAAAGCTGCGAGGAATGCAAACGTACTGGGAAGAGGGAAACCAATATCACCAACTTGCCCGGCAAACCAGGTAGAGGTAGGCAGCTTGTCCAGCCCTGCCCCGGCGATCGTCACCCCGGCAAATATTCTGAGCAGAAGCAGTCCCACATGGATCGACCCGTGGTCGGAAGGGCCAGAGTAGAAGCAGAGGCGATCCCAAAATGATTCGGTCGGACGAGCGGTAGACATGGATGACCTCGGGTAATATGTCAGACAACAATTCTCCTGCAACGGGACTGTTTAGAATATTTTGCCCGATAGAAAACCCTAGAAAACGATCAACGGTCGTCATTTTTTGCGTTTAGTTTCACCCGTCATAACGGTGACCCAGTTGCCCTCGCCATCGAGGATCTCGGCAGTGGAAACTATCAGGTCTGGCGACTTAAACTCATAGCTATCGCGGAACTTGGTGATTTTTCCACCCTCCATAAAGTTGGGCCCTTCGGCTACCAGGCTGAGCTTTTTGCCAGACTTGTCGACGGTTCCCTGATAATGCCAGAGGTGGTTCATCGCGTTGTCGATCCAGGTGCCGACGTACTTTTTCTTCTGCGGGTCGTAACCCAATTGCTGGATTGAAAGCACCTTCTCGCCGGCGATTTCGCCCTTGGCTTCGCTTACCATCCAGAAACCTCCGAGCATACGATTACTGATCGTTGCCTGGCACTCGAACGAGGGCTGATCGGGCGTGGCTACCGACTTGGAACTGGCCACCCACTCGCCTTCGAATTGCTTGAGCCACTCATGCTCTTTGGTGGGTTTTGGGAAGTCGGGTAGCGGTTGCTCGGTTTCCTGGGCTTGAGCGAAACTGGCCATGCAAGTCATCAGACACAGTGTGAATAGGCTTTGCAGTATTCTCATGTTTCGTTCCCCTATTGGTTGAGGAGTGTGGGATTACGGGGAGGCCGCTCGCTGGAGCTAGTTCGTCATTGGTCGTGGCTAGGGGCGAGTCCTATTGCTCGGGCGTTTCGGTTGGGTCTGTCTCGCTTTTAACTTCGAGAGATTCTAGTTCAGCGATGGCATCCATGGTGAGTGCCAATTCGATGGTGAATTCTTCGTTGGAAAGGTCTTCGCTCACAAGTTTTGAAAGTGTGGCGCGCGATTCTTCGAGTTGCACGTTGGCCTCGTCGAGTCTACCTGCTTCGGCGAGGATGAGTCCCACGCTGCGTTGGGCACGGCCCAAATCTAGGCGGTACCATGGCACATCGGAAAGATCCTCCGAAAGATCGGTGAGCACCTTAATCGATCGATCGAGTACATCAAGCGCATCGTCCAATTTGCCCTGGGAATGGAGCAAGTCGCCCAGATTCAAGTACAGGCCGGATAGATCAGCCGCGATGTCAACGACGTTAGGGTTCTGGCTACGTGAATTTTCTAAGACCTGTTGAGAACGCCGATAGAATTCGACCGACTTCACCGCGTCGGACTCCTTGAGAAGATCGCCGAGCATCCTTTGACAGGCCGCGAGAAATCGGTCGTAGTCGATGGTATTAGGCTGGGAAGCCTGCAAGTCGGTGAAGACCTTCACGGCTTGCAGGTAGTGCGTTTCGGCCCGTGCCGAGTCGCCGAGTTCCTGCCGTACGGTCGCCAGATTGAAATAGCCCATGCCTAGGTCCCGTTTTAATTTGGGACTCTCAGACTTTTTCTCTTCAATCTGCGAGACGCGGATCATTTGGGCACGTTGCATGGCTTGGATCGCGTCTTCAAACTCTCCTTGATATTTGTAGACAGTACCAATGTTCATGTAGCTATTGGCTAAGGTGCGGGCTGCCTCTGCATCGTCGGGCTTAAGTTCCGTAAGCTGGGCGCGCAGCTTGGAAGAAGCATCAAACTGTTCCTTGGCTTCTTCGAGTTCAAATTTGCGGATGTGGGCTTCACCAATCGCGTTGAGGGTATTGCCGAGCTCGCCGATTAACGAGTGAGTATTGGGATTTTCTGTCAGAAGCTGTTTTTGCAAGTCGGCTGCCGCCAGGAAATGGTCCATGGCGAGTTCCGGCGAGTCGATGGTTTGGGTAATCTTTCCCGCCAGATAATGCGCTTCTGCCACTTCTCGTTTTAACGACGGGTCTTCGCCGCGCTGATCGAGGAATTTTTGGTAGTAGTCGAGAGCCTGTTGCAGCAGCGTCTTACGCAGATCCTGCATGCCGTGCTGTTTGAGCAGGGTTTCTTCACTGATAGTGATAAAGTAATCTTGCACCGCATTGCGTGCGAGCTTGAAGTTGCGTTCGGCCAGTTTTCGTTGTTCGGTGGCGATGCCGAAGTTTTCTTCCGCTCGACTTCGCTGCTTATGCTCCCGGTCGTAGGCGGCAGTGACAAGAATCATACCGAGCGTCAGTGCCGCCACCGCGACAGTAAGCGCTGCCGCCGAACTGATGACAACCGCCTTGTGATTTCGCGTCCAGCGCCATGCTTTGGCGTAGAGAGGTTCGGTATAGGCCCTCACCTGCTCGTCGGCCATGTAGCGTTCGAGGTCGTCGGCCATATCGCGGGCCGATTGGTAGCGATCTTCGGGCATGCGGGCCATTGCCTTGAGGCAGATGGCTTCGAGGGCCTTCGGTGCTTTCGGATTCACTTCGCGGGGTTTAGTAAAGCGGCCCAGCTGCACGTTGCCAAGAACTTCTTCTTCGTTGCCGCGGAAGGCTATCTTACCGGTGAGCAATTGATAAAGTGTGGCCCCGAGACTGTAGATATCGCTAGCGGGTCCCAAAGCATCGAGGCGCCCCGCAGCCTGCTCGGGGCTCATGTAAGAAGGGGTACCCACGACCCGTCCCACTTGGGTGCTGGTGGAGGAGGCCCGTTTGCTGGCCTGCACGGGGGGGGCTGTGGAGACGTCCGTAGAGAATGCCTCTTCGTCGAGCGTCTTGGCCAAACCCCAGTCGACAACCAACGTTTCGCCATAATCGCCAAGCATGATGTTGCCTGGCTTGATGTCGCGATGAATAACGCCCCGGCTGTGGGCGTACTCGATCGTCTGACAGGTATGGATGATTTTCGCTACCAGGCCGCGGAAGCGAAGTTGAGATTCAGCCGAGCCATCGGCTAAACGATAGAAATCCTCGATAGCCATCTGCAGATTCATCCCGCGAATGAAACGCATCGCATAGTACGGCCTGCCATCGGCGAACTGGCCCAGGCTGTACACGGGAACCACGCCGGGATGCTCCAGTGCGCCGGTGATCTCAGCTTCGCGAACAAAGCGTGTGCGATTCTCCTCGTTGTCCGCATGAGCTGGGAGGATTTCTTTGAGCGCAATCTCTCGGCTTAGTTCTTCATCGAGCGCGATAGAGACTCGACCCAATCCTCCCCGCTGGTGCAACCGCAGGATCGAGAAACGAGAACTATGCCCCGATAGTTCTGGCCCTGTCGCCATTTGCGTGCTGTAGGGATCGCTGGGCGGAGCGGCAACGGTATCGAATTCGGTATCAGACGACTTACGATTCTCTGTATCGGGCAGTTCCCCGAGCGTCGTTCGAATGGCTTGGAAGGCTTCGATCGATTCCAGGCTCTTGCGGGCATCCTTCCCATTGCGCTCTAGATGCTTTTGGACCACGCTCTCGATGAGCTTCGACTCTTCGTCGTTGAGCTTGCCTTGGGAGATGAAGACCTTGCTCAGCGGCTGGTCCTTGTTTTGCTTCCACTGATTGGTCGCGGCGACTAAATCGTCGCGCGAGACAAAGTCGAGCTGTACCGCCAGAACGCCAAACAGCAGATTGCGATCGGCAGAAGTTGTTGACATACGGTGTGCTCGATCAGCCAGAGAAAGCGCGGACCTAGTTTACTCCTCGAAATCCTAGTTTACGAAGAGTTGCTGACTCGTGCAAAGCCGGTTTGGCAGTTGACCCTTCCCGGTAGAGAAATCAAGAAGGCCTAAGAGAATGATCTCTTAGGCCTTCGCGGGGGTGGAGAATGAATTGATGTTGGCAGAGACCCTAGAATGGTCGCTGCAGTTGGAGGTTGTATTCAAAGTCGAACGGTCCATCCTCTTCGCTAAGAGCGATGGGGACGGTGAAACCGTTGGTCACGACCCAGTTCCCACAATTCGCAGAAAGACCTGTAACCATGTTGACGATGTCCACCCGGTTCAGCAGGTTCCCGAATTCGATTGTTTGAATCGGGTTTACACCGGAAGTGCCTGTGGCATCCACCGAGATTGGTACCGTGCTGATGTTGGCATCCTGCAGTGTCGAGGTGTAGTGAAATTCCAGCATCGCGGTAAGTTTTTGGAACAAACTTGCCCGTGGGTCATCCACCATCGTATATCCAAAGCCCAAATTCAATCGCATCAGCGTCTGGGCAAACAAGTCTGTTCTTCCGGATGGGAACGGGGTAAACCAGTCGAAGGTGCCCGTTACGACATTGGGGTCGGCATCGTCCAAGAAGTTCGTCAGGCCATCACCTGCCACTGCGACCGACGAAGGATTGGCGGCCACTTCGATTTGCAGAAACCCTTGATGGAAGAATCGCGAGTTGGGCTGCCGGCTCAACCAAGCCAAATACGGCGATATGTAGACCGTCTCGTTTGAGCCGAAGACGTCGAGCAAGATACTCGAATTGGCCTGCGTTCCGTTGGGGAAGATCAGCCGGTTGTCGGTAGTTACCAGGTATTCGACGTCCCGAGCAGTAGGCAGAGTGACACCGACACCCGCCGAGACCGCACACGAGTTGCTCTCGTAGAGTAAGGCCTTAAACATCAGGGAGATGTTGCCTAGCTCTGTCTTCTGGCCGCCGAAAAAGGGATCGAACCCATTGACGAACGTGTTTGGATCGAGGCTCAAACGCGGATCGGAAACATCGTAGCTTTCTCGATTGGAACCCAGTCTCTGTTCCAGTGGCATGCGTAGCTCCATCGACATCATGCCATCGCAGAAAGTCCTTTCGCCACCAAGCGTAAATCGATTGACGTCGAATGATTCTTCGAATTGATAAAACTTCAGGTTGGATGCGTTGTGAAAGTGTCGGTAGCTGAAATAAACACGATCCGTCGGCAGCGGTGAGTTGTTCTCTGAGATATTCAGGCGACTACAGGTTAGCGTGGGGTGCGAAAGCTCCGCTACCAATAGGCCGTTGAAAGCAAAGCAAGTTCCTGCGCCAGTGTCACCTATCATGAACGGGGTGTTGGACAGGCCGGAAGAACGTCGACCGCCACTCGATCGGTCGTTACGCTGGGCGGTACGGGCCGATGTGTTTCGCTGCGGTGCGAGCATTTGGGCAGGCGCCACGCTTGATTCGATGGCGTCGGAGAATTCCGAGGGTTCACCGACCTGCGCATCTTCGATCACCGGCGACCAGTAATCGGTGACGTCGGTCACAATCGAGCCGAGGGATTCCTCGGCTTGTGCACAGGGATTCGCTAAACAAACGAGGAGCGCAAAGAATACGCCACCTGATAGAAATAGACGCTCCATCGCCGCTTCCCTCCCTGGATTCGCGCGAAGTTTGAAATTTCAATGGTAGAAGGCTTTTGCCAGTCCCTGGCTCGAACCCTATCGAACTGAATCGGTTGCTACGGTCAGCCACTAGCAGGCTATCACGCAAATCGCGGCGAAACTATTATCCTGCTAGCATCGATTGTGACGGTTAGACAAAATGCGGATCACTTGTCCGCAGAAGGCGGGAATTGCCAGCATTCAAGCACCTCGTGCAGTGCCAATACTTACCCTTCCAGCGGCGCTCGGGCCAACACATGATACACCGGCCCGCCTCGCTCCAACTCGCTGCCGTAAACAGTCACTTCGTCTACGGCCATGGTGCCGCCGTCGAAATCTTTCAGCTCCGCGAGTTCGTCAACCAACGCGGCTCCTGCATGGCCATGACGACCGACTCTGCCCAGGGTGAGGTGAGGAACATAGCGGCGATGCTCGGGGCGAAACCCAAGTTCGCAGAGAGCCTCTTCCAGCTCATCTTGCAGACTGCACAATGCCTGGCTGCCTTCGCCCGCGCCCAGCCAAAGCGTGCGGGGACGTTCGGCTTTGGGGAAGGCACCCACCCCGTGTGCGGCTAGCGTGAATGGCTCGTGCCGGGCAGCGATGCGGCTTGTCAGTAAACAGACCGTGGCCATCACTTCGTCAGTGACGTCGCCGAGGAATTGGATCGTCCAATGCAGATTCTCAGGCGGGACCCACTTCACATCCCCCGCAGCTGAACTCAACTGATCAATCACCTGCACAGCGCGAGCGTGAACTTCGTCGACAGCCTCGATGGCGATGAAGGTGCGGGTTTTGGCCATGGAGCTTGGAGCAAGTAGCTTGAGGGCCTAGTTGAGCGATTTTGCCAAGCCGGTGATCATCCGGCAAACCTCATCCAAACCGGACAAGCTGAAGTTGTATCTCGTCTTCAGTCACAAAACCCTGGCGGTGAAAATCATTAGCATGTTAGCACACTCGAATGCAGATCGATGTGACATATTCAAGAAATGTCGAAAGTCTTTTTTGGAACTGCTTCCGGATCCTTCTGCAATATTGTTGGAGATCGAAAGAGATGCGGCACGAAGTTGCTCAGCGTAACGATACCGTTGCGAACCCTTCAATCGCTCAGCTATATCGCCTAGATCTATCGCAATATCGGCAGACAGTTGCCATACCTTTAAGTCTTCGAATCGAAAACTAACGCGCTGCTTTGCCATGCTTACAGTGCCAACCCTCCTGCCTATCTTTTCGCTCTTTGCTCTTTGCTCAAAGCTGTCAGAAGTCCAGCATTTTGTGGTAGTCCGCGAGGCGATGGTCGATGTCTTCGCGTGTGATCTGTTGCATTCTTTCCAAGCCAAAGCCTTCGACGTTGAAACTGGCAACCAAGATTCCATAGGCGAGTGCTTTTTTGAGCGTAACGGGATCAAAGTTGTCCTGCTCGGCCAGGTAGCCCATCATGCCTCCGGCGAAGCTGTCGCCGGCGCCGGTGGGATCGATAACCTGTTCTGTTGGGAACGCGGGCAGGACATAGGTTTCGTGTTCGCTGAAGAACATCGCCCCATGTTCGCCTTTTTTGATCACTACAAACTTGGGGCCCATCTCGCGAACTTTGTGACCAGCTGCGACGAGGTTTTCTGTTCCAGTTAGTAGTTTGGCTTCGCTGTCGTTGAGCACCAGACCATCGAGTTGGTTGAGCAGGTTGTCCAAGTCCTCGCGGGCATTGTTGATCCATAGGTCCATCGTGTCAGCAACGGCCAGCCGACGACCGGGGACTTGCGAGAGCACCTTCATCTGCACAGCGGGCACGCCGTTGGCTAGGAACACGTACTTCGCTCGTCGGTAGGCCTCGGGCAGTTCGGGATCGAATTCGCCAAAGACATTGAGCTGCGTTTCCAGCGAGTCGCGATCGTTCATGTTGTCGTGATACCGACCGCGCCAGAAAAACGTTTTACCACCCTCGATGACCTCTAGGCCGGTGGTGTCGATGCCCCGGCTTTTCAAAAGCTCTGTATGCTCGGGCGGCCAATCTTCGCCCACGACTCCGACGAGCCGCACACTGGTGAAAAAACTGGCGGCGTAAGAGAAGTGCGTAGCAGAACCCCCGAGCAGGTTTTCACGCAGCTCTTGAGGGGTTTCGACATGATCAATGGCAACGGAACCGACGACTAATAGAGGCATGGCAGACGCAGACTAACTGGAGGGTGTGGCAGAAAAATGAATAGCCAGCGATTATCTGTTGCCAGGCACCCGTACCGCAAGGGCTGGACCTTAGAATTCCTGGGTCTTTCCAACGATTGTGAAACTAATCGAGGTTGTTGATTACTTCGCCATCGTTATTAGTCAAAAGATGCTTGAACGTATCGACATTAACCTGCTCGCTGATGGCCTTCACGCTGCCGTCGCAAAACGCTGCCAAGAAGATACCTGGATGGAGATTCTTCGAGAGTCCCGCCAGCGGGTCTTGTTCGTTGAGTTCCCAGTCGTCTGGTTTGGTCCAGGTTGTGGCGCGCTGGTCGTTCACTTGTAGCACCATTAGGGTGTTCGAGAGGCCGTCTGTGAATCGTCTGATTTGGGTTCCTTTGGGCCCATTTCCGAAGGCCATATTTTCGCCCTTGATGCCGAGGTAATTCGTGAGGCCCCTAGTCGTGGAGTGCTGTGAACTTGGGTCGAGATAAACTTCGGGCATCTTGGATATGAGTTGTTTGTTGTGGGGACTGTCCCAAGGTTCGTCGAAGCGAAATTGATCGTAGAGAGCGACTTGATCAAGATAGGGCAAAATGTGAACACGCCAACTCAGCAGGGGTTTTCCATCCTCGTCGAAATTTGCATAGGCGGGAAACCTCCCATTAGCGCTTTCGTAATTGAGAAGGGCCAGCATGATATTCTTGAGATTGTTCATCGACTGCGCACGTCGTGCCGCCTCGCGTGCTGCTTGCATCGCCGGTAGGAGCAAGGCCACTAACACCCCTGAGGTGGCCACCATCGTAAGTGCTGAGTTACTGCCACTCGATGATTCTGAGCGGAACAGGATGAGCTTGGCGCCTTCTTGTTGAGGCATGATCTCTGTTCTGGCCTGTCCCGAGATGCGCTCTAGGTAGCGCCCCATGGCCTCTTCGATGGGATCTTCCGATGCTCGAAGCCGTTTGGCTTCTGCTAGCGCCTGGTCGACCCACACTTGTGTGGCTTGCTCCAAGATCGTGAGCACCTTGGTGGCATCGAATTCGTTGTTTGCCTCGACGATCAATTCTGTGGGGCCGTTGCCGGTGAGGTTGAGCCGTAGTTCCACCAGCCGCACTAAGTCTGGCAAGGCGTAGACGAATTGGAATTGATCTGGGATGCGCTGTTGCATCAATAGTTGGTTGATCAAGGGACGCAGCGGTTGGACGTCGACTGCCAGATAAAGATCGTTGGAACCGGCTGAGACAAACTTCTTCGTGAGCAAAGCAGGCTCTGGGGAAGGATTATTGCTAACGAGCTTTCGCAGAGTGAGATCTGGCGTAGCCAGCAGTGTGTTATTAGTAAGCGTGATAAAACTAGGCTGCAAAGGTGTCTGGCTCTTAAGGTAATCTTGATCCGCGATCTCTGCCGACTCCGTATGGGCCGTTAATTGAGGATGTAGCTCGAACCGGTAATTGTCCTCAAACTTGGCCGCGACCAAATAATTGGGCGGCCCCACCATTGGTGGTTCTATCGTGACCAATACGCTTTCCGTCTTCAACGGATCTAGGCCCGTGTGCTTGATAGCAGCAGCTTGTAAGACTTCGATGGGATACATCTGCAAGAACTTGGCACTCAGCAATTGTTTGGGTCGAGCTGAGATTAACGCGCATGCCTGCGGAAGAGAGTAGACCAGGGGGATAGACACCGGTTCCACATCGGCCAGCAAGGTGGTGTCGCGTTCGGTGTCTTGTGCAAACGCGGGAAGGGCAGGTGCGACGAGCATGAGTGTTGTCGTCAACCAAGTTGTAGCGCGGAAGAACGGAAGGCGTGTAGATAGGGGAGATCTCATCGTGGGGCCTTACCTCTATTCAGAACAGATTGCGAGGGATGGTTTCGACGCACACTCGTCAAGCTAAGGCGTAACGCTTGGGGCGTCAAGGATTGAGGTATCCCGCGCGCTGAAGCGAGCTCGCCTGGGGCGGGTTTGCTTCAGCAAACACCGCTGTGATACATTCAATGTCTATGAAAAAACGCATCGACAAGATCTCGCGTAGCCGGAATAAGACCTTTCAAGGTCGCCATCGCTACGAACATTGGCTGGTCGATAATCAGGTTTACTTCATTACCGCACGGTGCCATCGGCGTTACCCTGCGTTTGCGACCGAATCCGCCAAGCAAGTATTCTGGGAACGCTTCGAGCACTACACGGGTGAATTCGGATTTGTTCCCTGGATCACTTCGCTGCTGGACAACCACTACCACACGTTGGGTTACCTGAAGCGTGGGGAGAATCTATCGAAGCTCAAGCAACGGTTGCACGGTTCGGTTGCCAAGTTGGTGAATGACGAACTCGATCAGCCCTTAAAACCGTTTTGGGGGGATGAGCGGGGCAAGCAGTATTTCGACGGCTGCATTCGCGACGAGAAGCAAGCACGGCTCGCCTATCGGTACACGCTTAAACAGTCTGGCCGTCATGGCGTATGCGTAGACTGGCGGGAGTATCGGCACACTCGTATCGCTGTTGAAGTGGACGCAGCGGTGCGGCGTTCGCTTGAGCTGGAGGCTTTTATGGAGGGGGTGTCTTATAAGAGGTATTCCGCACGCTGAAGCGAGTTCGCCGGAGGGGCTTTCACTTTTTCTTTAGCTTGGCCCAGGTGTCGCGCAGGGTGGCGGTGCGGTTGAATACCGGTGCGCCGGGTTTCGAGTCTTTTGGGTCGATGTAGAAATAACCGGTGCGTTCGAATTGTAAGTGACTCCCCGGTTCCGCATTGGCGAGCGACGGTTCGAGGCGGGCGTTTGTCAGTACTTCCAGCGAGTCGGGATTGATGTTGTCCAAAAACGAACCACCCTCAGGTACGTCGTCCGGGTTTTCGCAATTGAAAAGGTGATCGTAAAGCCTCACCTCGGCGGCGATCGATTCGGTGGCACTTACCCAGTGAATGGTACCCTTCACTTTGCGGGAATGGTCAGGGTCGAACGTGCAGTGTAGCTCAACAATTTCACCGGCTTCGTCTTTCACGACATCGTCGCAAGCGATAATTCCTGCCGAGCGAAGACGGACTTCTTTGCCGGGCTTGAGTCGGAAGAACTTTTTGGGAGCGTCTTCCATGAAGTCGCTTTGCTCGATGAAAATTTCGCGGGTCAGTGGAATCTGGCGAGTACCTAGATCAGGGTTTTGAGGGTGGTTGGGCGCTTCGACCATCTTCACTTCGCCCTCCGGGAGATTGGTGAGGACAACCTTGAGCGGTCGCAATACACCCAAGGCACGAGGTGCTTTCACATTGAGGTCCTCACGCACTGCATCTTCTAACCACGCCATCTCAATCGTGCTGTTGAACTTGGCAACGCCGATGCGTTCGCAGAAGGCGCGAATAGCCTCGGAAGTATATCCCCGTCGCCGCAGCCCGCGGATCGTTAACATCCGTGGATCGTCCCAACCTGTGACGTGATTCTCTTGGACGAGCTGCAAGAGTTTGCGTTTGCTCATCACCGTGTAAGTGAGATTGAGTCGCGCAAACTCGATTTGTTGCGGGTGATGAATGTCCAAGGATTCGAGGAACCAATCGTACAGGGGTCGATGATGCTCGAATTCCAGCGTGCAAATCGAATGGGTGATGCCCTCGATCGAATCGCTTTGTCCGTGCGTGTAGTCGTAGGCCGGATAGATGCACCAGTCGTCGCCCGTGCGGTGGTGATGGGCGTGCTTGATGCGATACATTACCGGATCGCGAAGATTGATATTGGGCGAGGACATGTCAATCTTTGCCCGCAGCGTACGGGCACCATCAGAAAATTCACCGGCTTTCATCTTCGCGAAAAGGTCAAGATTTTCCTCGACCGTCCGGTCGCGATGAGGGCTGTCTTTCCCCGGCTCGGTGAGCGAGCCGCGGTACTCGCGCATCTCGTCGGCGTTCAGATCACAAACATAGGCTTTCCCAGCCTCGATCAGTTGGACGGCCCACGCATAAAGCTGGTCGAAGTAGTCGGAGGCAAAGAACAGCCGATCTTCCCAATCGGCTCCCAACCAGCGGACGTCGTCTTTGATCGAGTCGACGTATTCCTGCTCTTCCTTAGTCGGGTTGGTGTCGTCGAAACGGAGATTGAATTTGCCGTCGTATTCCCGTGCCAGGCCCGCGTTGAGGCAGATGCTTTTGGCATGACCAATGTGCAAATAGCCGTTGGGCTCTGGAGGAAATCGAGTGTGTACGAGTCCCTGGTTCTTACCGACCTTGAGATCGGCATCGATGATTTGTTGGATAAAGTTCCGCGTGGGAGCTTTTTCTTGGGGCGTGGCAGGTGGGGTGGGCATCGAGTTTCTCGGAGGGACGCTCATTTGGTTGGCGAGATTGTTCAAGAGCCCCCTCCCCTAGCCCCTCCCCCGAAAACGGTGGAGGGGGACTTGGGGTAGGCTCTCAGTCGCTCCACGCAATTTAGCAGAAAAGCTTGATTCACTAAAGTGAACTCATGGCACGATAGTGTCCTAGGGCCGTGTTACTTAGGAGTCAAGAAAGGAGAGGAGATAGGGGGATGTCCCCTCATCTCCTGAAATCTGTGGTGGCAGTACTGGGTTAGGACATTACCCGAGGCACTGCTCCGCACGCTGAACCGATCTCGCCGATGATCGCTGGCTTAGCGTAAATCATCGGGAAGTTCGTATCGCCGTAGTCCAGAGAGTTGCAGTGCCGCGCGAGCGAGAAAGAGAGGGTTGTTCGTCAGATAGCGTCGCCACAGTCGGCGCGGCTCCTGCTGCAGTCGGAACAACCATTCCAGGCCCGATTGTTGCATCCAAGGAGGTGCCTGGCGGACGAGGCCGGCGTGGAAATCGAAGGCTGCTCCGACTCCGAGCATTAACAGCGGTGCCGGTAACGATTCGGCATGACGCTGTAAGAATTGCGCCATAAAACGTTCTTGCTTAGGCGTGCTCAGCCCGACCCAAAAACAATGCGGCTGGGCTGCATTCAACTCCTCGACCAATTGCTGCTGCTCGCGATCGTCGAGAGGTCGAAAGGGCGGTGTGTGGATGCCAACGATTTCTGCTTGGGGAAACCGGTTTTGCAGTTTTTCGGCTAGCAACGGGGCGACTCCCTCGCCTCCCCCGAATAAATAATGACGCAAACCTTCCTGCTGGCCACGCTCAAACAGTCGTAACATTAAGTCGGGGCCATACACGCGCTGCATTTCGGCAGAACTTTTTCCCTGAAGTCGGCCCATCCATGTTAGGGGAACGCCATCAGGTGTGGAAAGCAGAGACTCATTATGGATGCGCAGCAATTCGGGATCGCGCTGGCACTCACTCACTCCGTGCACACCGGTTACGGTCACGTAACCCTGACGACGGTTTGCAAGCGCTTCGAGTGCGGCCTCGGTAGCGGAGTCGAGCGTCAGCGCGCTAATGCCGACTCCTAGTACGTTGATGCGACGATTCTTCATAGCGGGTCTCTTTGGGAAGGTGCCACCATGATAATCTGCCGCTCTGTGTATTGCTACAAATCGCTATCGATCTTTCCGTCTATCGGAGGGCCAATCGCCGTCATCGTTGCCGCGGCGATTGCCGCGACGATCAGAGGGCCAGTCGCCATCGCTCCCACGCTCTTGACGCAACAGCCATTCATACAATTTGGGGTCGTTGTAGGTTGCCGTCCAGGAGTTGTGACCCACCTCGGGATAAATCGTCATGCGAGCATCGATGTCTGCGGCTTGAAGGGCGTTGATCATATTCACAGTTTCGCGAGCCGGGATCACGCCATCCCGGGCACCGTGAAATGCCCAGATCGGCAAATTCTTGAGCCGAGCCGCTTTGCTTGGGGCCGTTCGGCCACAGATGGGAGCGATCGCGGCAAAACGGTTGGGTCGCCTCAGAGCAAGTTCCCAGGTCGCCGAGCCGCCCATGCTTAGTCCGGTGAGATACACTCGGTCGTCGTCGACATTCAAGTCGTCGATCAGTTCTTCCGTGAGTGCATCGAGCACGTCGACGTCCCACCATTCGTCGAGTGGCGATTGCGGGGCAACCACCAGTATTGGCAAATTCAATTCAGCAATTTTCTTAAAAGGGCCGTGGATCTTCACGCGCTCCAAGTCGTCGCCCTGCTCTCCCCGACCATGCAGGAAGATTAGCAGTGGGTATTTCTCAGCCGGATTGTAGTCCTCGGGTTTCACTAGCAGATAGTTTGCTGCAACCTTTTTCGTAATAGTCGTCTCGAAGTATTCTGCGGACTCCGCCGACCACGATTGGTTGCGAACACTAGCCAGGACGAGGATCGCAATGAGTAGAGACAATTTCATCGGAAACAACTCCTTGAGATTTGGCCAAGAGCTTCAGGTGATCAAGAGCTTCGGGTAATGAAGAGCTTCAGGTGGTGCTGAGCAGTGAATCTAACAACTCGCGGCTCGCACAGCCAGCGATGGCATTGGAAGGCAGATCCCGCTGATGCCCATGACAAGTAGGCCTGTAAGCAGTTCAGGGGCTTATAACCGGAATATCCGGACCCTAAGAAAGTTTCTGTAACAAGCCACAAGTCGCTGCGCTTCACTCTGTAGGCAGGCACGGGTTCGCTCTTGCTTCGCTTCTTTTCTACTACATTCTTTTTTAATTCAGGGGAGGTTGTCATGGAAGTCTTAGCGAAGCTCGGACGTTGGTTAGGTATTACCCATAGCAAGCGCGTGCAGCTATATACGCAGCGGGAGGAAGTTCGTCCGCCCGTCAAGAAATTGGCGCCCCGTCGCGATGTGGAGATGTTTCGCGATGCTCAGGGAGAGATTCGCCATGTGCGGATTGGCAGTTGGCGTGTTATCGCAGCCAGTTGCACTCGGCGTATCGCTGAAGTCAGGCAACTGGCAGCCTGCAGTCGATTGGCTGTCCGGATCGAGTTAAAAGAAACCGGTTCACTGTTTCCCACGTGTACGATCTGGGAACTCTACGATGTGAAGGGGATTCTGTTAGCGATGTTGCAGACGACACGTGACCAGGAGTTTTGGTTGGCCACTGATTTTCAGACCGGTCGTGTCTGGAGGTCGGGAGAACCGGCTGCGGTGGGGATTCCCGCGTGAGAGGCGCTATCCTAGTGCTTGTCTTTGAGAGAGCGCTGCAACTGAATGACCTGAGCACGGACGTCTTCCATGCTGGGGTTGAGTCGCAGAGTTCTGCGGAAGGATTCGAGTGCCGAAACCTGGTCGTTCGCTTTTAAGTAGGCTCGCCCCATGGTCGCCGCAGCGAGGAAATGATAAGGATTGATTTCCAAAGCCTGATGGCAATCGCGTGTAGCGGCATCGGGTTGATCGAGTTGATAGAATGCCAAACCGCGGTAATACCAACCTTGGGCAATCCAAGGGGCATCGTCGACGATGGCGGTCGAGAGCTGTGCGGCGCGGCCGTTCTCTCCGTCGCTTAATTGTTGCTCGATTGCAAGCAGGTGGCGTTGCTGGGTGGGCGTGCCGATTCGCATCCAAATGCGGCGAATCCCCGTTTCGGCTAGAGTTCGAACCCCGCGATCGGAATCGACCAGAGCGCGACCCATAACGCTATTGGCTTGGTAGTCTGCCAAATGGCCTAGTGCCAGAATGGCTCCACGGCGTGCCACACGGTCTGGATTGGTGGCCACGCGTTCTAGGCTACCCATGTTGTAACGATCTGAGATACATTGCAGATATCGTTCCGCATCCTGATCGATGAGAAATCGCTCGTAATCGTAGACCAATAGAGGCCGGTATCGGTGATCGCCACTCATACGCTGCATTCCACCTTTGACTGCGTTCGGAAACGCTGGCCGCGAATTCGGCAGTCAGTATCGATTGATTTTTTTGAAGAGATAACCGTGGGATAACCGACAGCCACTGTGACGTCCATCACCCTGCAGGAGTAACTCGGAAAGTAACCTCCCCGGTTAGGCTTTAGAACGAATGTTCCGCACCTACTTCGAGTGTAATTGCAATTCCAGAAATCACAACGAAAATGTTAACAGTGCCTAAAACAGCCGGTTTCAAATGGTCGTTTTTTTGCTTGACAAACTTTCAGTTCTTAGCTGCGATGTGCGACCGACAACAACCTCCGAAGAGCTTCAAGCATCGAGCAAGGTTGATGCGCCGCAGAATTGCGTGGGTCACTGTGACGATGTTGTTTCTGATTGGAACGCAATGCCGCGCCCAACGGATCTCGGGTACCTGGCAACAACAGCAGTTGGGGACGGTGCTTGAGCGGCTAACCAAGGCATCTTCGCTTGAGCTTTGGCTCGACCGTCGTGTTGACCCTTCGCAACCGGTGAATGCAAGTTTTAATGATGTTCTAGCTACAGAGGCGATTGAATCCCTGGCCGAGCGGCACCGGTTGGGAGTGCTTAGAATTGGGAAACTGGTTTATGTGGGGCCGCCAAAAACCGCCAGGGGATTGGCGGCGTTACTCCTCCGTGCTCGTCAGGCAGCTGCCAAGTCGGCTCCAAGCTTAAGCAAGAAATGGCAGGAGGAGCACCCGATTCGTTGGCCCCGACTAACTCAGCCGCGGCAGTTGTTAGAAAAGCTCCTGGGGACTAACGGCATCGAGATCAGCGATTTGGAACTAGTGCCACTCGACCTGTGGCCCGAGCGGACTCTCGCGCCGATGTCTCTTGCAGATCAAGTAGTCCTGATCCTAGCCGGCTTCGATTTGACTTGCGAACTAGCCAACGATGGCCGGAACTGCCGAATTGTGCCGATCAAGTTTCCGTTGCCGGACCACACAGATAGACTTGCCGTATCCGAACCCCCGCAGCAGCGAGCAAGCAGCAATCGAGCAACTAAGAACTTGTTTAGTTTGGAGTTGAAGAATCAACCTGTAGGTGGAGTCGTCCAACAGTTGGCGGCACAACTCAAACTGGAAGTTGTGTGGGATGAGGCTTCCCTGGCCAAGCACAATCGATCGAAAGAAACGCTTGTTTCTTGTGAGGTATCTCAGGTAGAAGTCGACCGACTTTTGGCGGCCATTCTGAAACCTGCCGGGATGACGTTCACCAGGGATTCGAAGAGTATTTCGATCCAGGGCGTTCCGTAGCTTAGCCTGAGGGGGACTACTTTAAGAGTCGGTCGAGCTGCTTTTTGATTTCCGATTCGATCTTGCCTTTGAACATCATCGCCGAAATTGGCAGATCGCCGTCGATGGCAACCTTGTCTTCTTCGACCGTCATCCGACCGCCGATCTTAATGCCATAAGTTTTAAAGCCGAACACAAGGGCGTTATCGACCCATTTTCGTTCTAAATCGGCAACACTGCCATCGGCCTTAGCCTCCAGGGCTTCGATAAACTTATCGAGACGGCCCTTGGCATCTTCGGCGGAAAGAGTGTGTGGAATAGAGAAGCTGAACTTAGGCACGCCAGAACTCCCTTTCTGGTGCCAGTCGCACCAAGCGTTTAAAAGACTGTTTTAGAAACAGATAATATGTTTAGTGACAAATGAGACGCACCATTCACTGGATTTCCCATTCACTGAATTTCAACGTCGCGTTCATCATACTCCGTGCGGTCGTTGGTATTCCAGAGTGGTAGTCCCGCTTTTGCACGAGCGGCCAAGACTTCCAGTTTTTCGTCCGTCCCAGGCATGGCGGGTGTAGAGTCGAAAGTGGAATCGGATACCTGCTCGGGCTCAAAGTCCCATTTCCCGGATTTAATTGCTTCGTGAATGTTCTTGATGTCCACGCCGTCTGCCCTCAAACGTGATCCCCAGAAAACACAGTTCGAGTTACGCCACTCGATTCGATAAGAATGTGTGAATTTCACACTCAGGGTGGACGCTCCCCCACGGATTGTCTACCCCCATTCAATTTTGAGTATCAAGGTTTTCCTTCGGGTGTCAAGCAAATTCAAATTATCGGAGGTTTATTGCGTTTAATCATGCACGTAGGGCACCGTTTTGTTGCCCAATGACGTGTTACTAGCGGCGGCTAATGGCGAGCTTCTATCGCGGCCTTGAGTCCGGCGACTAGCTGCTGTTCGACTGAGCTTTCGCGGCCCGACGGGCAAACTGCTCCACGTACTGCGAGCATGTCGGTGCTTTCTAACGGAAGTGAGGAGAGCTGCTCACCATGTATTTTGCCCGCTAGGACGACTTTCAATTTGTGCGACTTGGCTTGTTGAACTATCTGCTGTAGCCCTTCTCTGTGGAGACATTCCAAGGTACTTCCCGCACCTTTGTCGAAAGTGTCGATCAACAGACATCTTGCAAGCGAATTGGCAGCGCAAGAGATCACTTCCTCCGGTGATGGGGCGTCGGCAGCTTTCCAATCAACGTACGCCACGGCTACCAGCGACTTGCCGGTGGCAGAGATCTCGGCGTCGGACTTCTTCCAGATTGATTTCCAATCGCGAGTTGGGCCGTAGCCAGAGAGCCCTAGCTTGACGTACGAAATTCCGGGAACTTCAAGCAGCTTTGGGGCAGATGTGTTTTTCCAAGTTTCCAGTTCGCCCAGTGCTGCCGACAAGGGGCAGCGATTGTTGATAAACTGAGCCACCTCCGTGGCGATTGCCGGGTCGACGGCACCTAGGGCACCTGCACGCGGCTCTTTCAAATCAATCCAATCGGCTCCGCCCGCCATCGCTGCCGTAGCTTCCGCCTGATTGCGGACACTGACCAGTAGCCCTGTGCTGGTGACTTTGGATTCTGGTGCAGCAGTCAGCACTACTTCCTGAGCTTCCATTTCATAAGCCCTTCCTTTTCATTAGACTGAGGCCGGTTCATGTCTTAGGGTGTGGCAACCGTTTCTTCGGCAGTCTCGGCACGCGAAACCTCGGCAAGGCGTCTGTTGAGTCGGCGAATCGTTTCTTCGTTGAGCGTCTCGCACCATGTGCCCCGGATGGTTACATAGCTATCGCACCAATTCCCCAGCGCGTGCTTGACGTCTTGCTTGGCCCAGTCGGGATATTTTTGAGACAGCCTGGCAATCAGGTTGACCGTCTCGGTCCGTTCGGGGTTATCTCCTTGCGGAATCATGGCCGGCAAGTTGGCAGGACCCTGTCCCAGAAAAAAAGCTTCCACCACCGCCACGGGAACGGCTATAGGTTGACGGGATCGGAGGTAGAACAGCACATGCCCATCGCGGTAAACAATTCGAGGTTTCAAGAGTTGCTGGACCAGCCCAGCCGCCATAACTGCGGCTAAGACGAGTAATGCACCGGCTCCCCACTTCATCAGGGGGGACTCCGCGAGGGCCACAACCGCGAGGGACAAGACTCCAATCCCCAGCACGGGAATCAGTGACACAAGCAGTATTCGGCGATTGGGACGAAGCCAGATTTCCATCATTCTCAAATAATTAAGTAGCATGAATTCGCGGGATTTCTGTTGGTTCCCGCTGTGCAGAGTCTACTATGATTCAAGTTTCTCAGGTAGTCACAGCGAACATTCATACCGGTCGTAGGGATTCTAGGCGACGAATCCCGGTTAGCAGAGGAGACCCTTAGATATACCTTTAACGAAGAAAGCCACACCTCCCTAATGGTGACCTAAGTTTGACTGTTATCCGGAGCTTGAAATAGGGCTTCTCAGGGTAACGGAAACTCAAACTGGCATGAAAATGTGAAAGTGGGCGTCAACCTGTCGCCAGGTATTGCTGGGACGCATTCCGGGTAGACCCATAGACGCTGACTTCGTAGTCTTTTACCAATATTATTCGAGCGGTTTGCTCTGAGATGGGCCGAAATGTATAGGCTAATCTCAGGAACCGAATGAGGTGAGAATCACAGTGGCAACGGATATCACAAGTATGAGTAGCTCGGCACACGAATCTCGTGGCAATATGGTTGTTTACGGGATCGTTACGATCATTGCCATTTATTTGGTAAGCGCCATTTGGGGCCTACCAAGTTATGCCACAGAACTGGTCGTCGAATCGTTGCATCATGCGACTGAAGCTCCAGCAGCAGACGCTCACGGAAGTCACGATTCTCATGGAATAGCCTCTGCCCCGCCCTACTGGACGGTGATTCCCTTTGTGCTGCTTTTGCTCGCTATCGCTGTGTTTCCGCTAGTTCGAATTACTGAGCATTGGTGGGAGAACAACGTCAACCGATTCAAGGTGGCTGCCGGTTTGGGGCTGCTGACTTTGGGCTACTATGCCGTGCTCCACCACTCACCCATCGACGTACACTGGCCTGCTCACAGTGTTGTTGAGCCCAGCGAAGGTGCTCTGCAAACGGGCTTCGTCGGCGCGACCTTGGCAAATGCGATCCTCTCGGAATACATCCCATTCATCGTGTTGCTATTCAGCCTGTATACGATTGCAGGTGGAATCCGCATCGAAGGCGACCTGCAAGCCAACCCACTTACCAATGCCAGCTTCATGACCGTTGGTGGATTGCTCGCCAGCTTTATTGGCACCACCGGTGCCGCGATGCTGTTGATTCGCCCGCTGCTGGACACTAACGACGAACGGAAGCACGTTCGTCATACGATCGTGTTCTTCATTTTCGTTGTCTGCAACTGCGGCGGTTGCTTGCTGCCAATTGGCGATCCACCGCTGTTCCTTGGTTACTTAGAGGGCGTGGAATTTACATGGACCCTGGGTCTCTGGGAGCCCTGGCTGTTCGTTAACGGGCTGCTGCTGCTGACCTATTGCTTGGTCGACCAGTTCTACTTCTATCCGAAAGAAACCAAGAAAGATATTAAGCGAGACATCACCCATACTCGCCGTATCCGAGTTAGTGGTTTGGGATTGAACTTTCCACTCCTGCTGGGTGTGGTCTTGGCGGTAGGTCTACTCGATCCGAAGAAGTCTCTGCCGGGCACCGAATGGCATGCCTGGATGTTTATGCGAGAGATTATTCAGTTGGGACTAGTTGCTATCTCACTCTTCTGGGGATCCAAGCAGATCCGCGCGAAGAATAACTTCAACTATCACGCGATTATCGAAGTGGCGGCACTGTTCATCGGGATATTCGTTTGCATGCAGCCCGCGTTGCAGATACTGGCGGAAAAGGGACAGGTGATTGCAGGCTCGTTGAACCCCACCGGGTTCTTCTGGGCGACGGGCGGACTCTCGTCGTTCCTAGATAATGCCCCCACCTATTTGGTCTTTTTCAAGGCGGCCCAGGTGCCACCCGTCGTTGGAGCTACCGCCGGCGTCAATGAAATGGTGTTAGTAGCCATCAGCCTTGGTGCAGTGTTCATGGGAGCCATGACGTATATCGGCAATGGGCCAAACTTCATGGTGAAGGCCATCGCTGAGAAGTCAGGCGTTAGAATGCCGAGTTTCTTTGGTTACATGGGTTACAGCTGTTTGTTCCTGTTGCCAATCTTGGCACTCACCAATTGGCGCTACATGTCGGACCTGCCTGAGGCTACAGAGGTAAGCCAGGCCCATCCACCTGCCGTGGTCAGTACGGAAGCACATTGATTCTGCGAAGAACAGCGAGCAGTTAAGGTTGCTGGGTAGAGGGTCGACACCGTAGAATGCCGACCCTTGGACTGCCACCTTGCCCGTTTGAATCCGATTGAGAATCGTTTCCCAGTGTCTGCACCTACGATTACCGAGTCCAAAGTTCTCGATCAACTATGCGACCGACTCAGCTCGGCTGAGTTCATCGGTATTGATACGGAATTTGTCTCAGAAGACACGTTCTATCCGGAACTCTGTTTGATACAAGTTTCGACGCGCGATGAGATGGCCGTTATCGACACGATGGCGATCGAAGATATCACGCCATTCTGGAAGATGTTGGTTGAAGGCGACCACATCACAGTCCTGCATGCTGGGCGCGAGGAACTGAACTTCATGTTGCGAGCGGTCGACAAGCTGCCCCAACAGCTGTTCGATGTCCAGATCGCCGCAGGTTTTTGCAGTAACGAATTCCCGTCGGCCTACGGTTCGATCGTGAATAAATTTCTGGGGATCCAGCCGGCTAAGGGCGAGCAGCGTACCGACTGGCGCAAACGTCCGCTCACCAAGTCGCAGATTAACTATGCCCTGGAAGATGTGCGTCATCTGATGCCGTTGTACGACAAACTGATGGATTTGCTCAACGAGCGAGATCGGCTGCCTTGGTTCGAAGAAGAGATGGAGAGTTGGCAGCAAGAGGTGGTAGAGGCGAGTTCGCGCAAGGATTGGCGACGTGTGTCGGGCATCGGCAAACTGGGACCGCAAAACTTGGCGATCATTCGCGAACTTTGGCACTGGCGTTACGAAGAAGCGAAACGCCGCAATCGTCCTCAAAAGCGACTCTTGCGAGACGATCTGATGGTTGAAATTGCAAAACGCAAGGTTGATAGCCCCGATCGCCTCATGGGCATCCGCGGTCTGGAACGTAGCGGAGCGAAACGCAATGCGGAAGACTTGGCTGCATGTGTTCGTCGTGGCCTGGAAAACCCCGTGAAGCGAGACAACAGTCGCCGCCGCAAACAAATTCCTCCGCAACTAAACTTGCTGGGGCAATTTCTGGCCCCTGCGCTGGCCTCGGTGTGTCGTCATGCCGAGATCGCTGCCAGTTTGGCTGGTACGGCCAGTGACGTGCGGGAGCTCGTCGCCCACAAAATGGGTTTCGTGCCAGCCGAAGACGACAATCTACCCGTCTTGGCCACCGGTTGGCGCGAACAGCTCGTTGGCAACCTGATCGAAGAATTGCTCGACGGCAAGAAGTCAATCCGCATCACCAACGCCAAGAGTCCCGATCCCCTGGCGTTTGACGACGTGAAATAAACTCGACACTTACTAAATGTCACAAGCTGCAAACTAGAAGTCGCCGGAACCCTAACGGCTGCTTGTCTTCTTAATCCGCGCTGCCGTGTAAGGTGTCTCTCCCTCGCCCCATTGAAAATCGTCTTTAAAGAACCGAGTCGTTTCTTCGGCTGCCAATTTGATGTCTAGATCGTGGCAGGAAACCTCAGCCCGAAAGATGTGGGTGCCCACGTCCGAGGCGATGGCGCGAATTTTCAGGAGGATTTCTCCGCCTGGTGGCAACGTCTTCACGGTTTGGAAATTCACCCGACCGTCTCGGACAGAGCTTTGAGCACCCTCCACCGATACCGGGTCGATGCCTTCGGAAAACAGCCCGACGATCGAGATTCCTTCGGCATCTGTCGTGCCACGGTTCTCGACGCGAATCTCGTAAGTGACGGGCTCGCCAGTGGGGTGCGCTCCGCGAGGATCTCGGACGTCTAACTTCAAGTCGGCCAGCGCGATCACTTCGGTGCGAATCCACTCGGCATCGGTGAGTAGACCGCCTTGGCTGGTGGCTTCGACTTCAAATTCTTTCAAGCCTGGTCGTTCCAACTCGCAGCGGAACTGCATGAACTGCTCTTCGGTCGGACGGAGCCCATCCAATCGCCAGGTCACTAGACCGCTCGTGGCGTCGTAAGAGAAACTATCGCTTGCCGAGATGAACTTGATACCGGCAGGCAGGCGTACTTTCACATCGACCACGCCGGTTCTAGCGGTGCCTGGGTTGTGGACGCGGAAGTAATAGGCTGACTCGGTGCCCGCATATTTCTGCTCCGGACCTCGCCAATCGACTTCTAGTTCTGGTTTGCGGCACTGGACGCGTTTGATGACTTCGCATTTCAAATCGCCAGTCGCCTCGGCACTAGCTTGTAGAATCAGCTCGCCGGTCTCCCGAGCGGTGAGCTCGATTTCGATTTCCTTCACTTCTGACGGGCCAAGCGTGCCAATGACGTGCGGCTTGGCCGACAGTGAATCGCTTCCAGGAGGAATCAACGTAAGTGCGACGTTCTCGGCAGGACCATTGCCGGGGTTCTTCAGCACCAGACGGTATCGCTTCGGATCGCCGAACAGGACGTCTTCCGGTCCTTCGATGGCCATCTGTAGCTTGGGCTCCTTCACTTCAACGATTGTTTCTGTCGTGGCTGTTTCCTGGCTCCACTGCACACCTAGCTGGAAGGCACGTCCGCTACGTGGGATGAGTTGCAGTTGCAGTGTTTGCGAAGAATGGGCCCCAAGTTTGGGCAGATGCCACTGGAGCGTGTCCGCGTTCTTGCCGTCCCTGGACTGCTCGACGATTCCAGCGGAGCAAACCACGTCGACCAAGTCTGCCCACTCTGGCACCTTGACGGCGGCCGACAGGTTTTGGGCTTCTGCTTGACTGGTGTTCTCCAGGACAACACGGTAGCTCGCTTCCTTGCCGACCAGAATACTACGCGGTCCTTCGACGTGCGACATGATGACCGGTTGTTCGGCAGATGTCAGCACATCGCCATGGGGACGGATCAGTCGTGTGGCCTCGCGTGGCTGCGGTTGGGAAGCCGTCTTGATGTCTTCGCGAACTAATTGCTGTTGAGGTTCCGGTTTCTTAATGGGCTCACTAGCAACTACTTCAATTCTCTCCTGGCTCGTTCTGCCCTGCTTGGGAGTTTCGACAGGATTCGTTGCCGTCAACCGGGGCTGCGATTCGAGAGTCTCCACCACGTCGGCAAACTGATCGCCGGATTGTTGTTGAGGCTCCTGCACTGTGGTTGTCGGCGTGTGCTCTGAATATCGGCCGGGACTCGACTGCGAGTCGCTGGCAATCACCTGTTGAGGTTCAGGGGTACTTTCCGAAGCCAATTCGGAGATCGATTCGAAGGCATCGACGCTGGGGACTGGTTGATCCGCCTGAGGAGTAATCTCGACAACTGCCATTTGGGCTTCTTCTTCGTTTTGCGGTTCTGCCAAAGTCTCCTGAGGATCGGAAGCTTCCTGGGGTTCGGTAGCAGAATAATAAAGCTCATCGGTCAAGGCAGATTCTTGCTTAGTAACCGAATCGGTGGCAAAGGCCTCCTCAGCGGTGTTGCCTGCGACTAATTCCTCGGCCGCCAGTTCTGGCTGTTCGGCCAGTACTTCTGCAGGAGCCAATTCATCAGCGTGAGGCTCATCGATGAGAGCAATTTCGGCACTTTCTTTTTCGAGGGTTTCTACGATGTCGGCGAATTGCTCCTCGGCATGACCTTCTTCCATCGCAGGTTCTTGTTCGGAAACGACTGCGGCTTCTTCCTCTGGCATCGCATAGAGGTCTTCGCTCAACAACGCATCGTGAACGTCCAGATTAGCCTGCCCGAAGGGTGTTTCTTCTTGAGCTAGATTGCCGTGCTGAGCGGCACCTTCTTCAACGGTATTCTCCTCAAGGTTATTTTCCTCAAAAGTGTTATCAGCGATTTGCTGGGAAGGTTCGTAGATAATTTCCTCTTGGACGACTGCGAACTCGGCGTCGTCATGAGAATCTACGGAATAGTCTTGCACAGCTTCCTGAGAATCTAAGTTTTCACCTGTGAGTGGTAGATTTCCGACGATTTCGAAGGTCTCATCTTTGAGAGACTCGTCCGCGTCAGGGGTTTGTTCGGAGACAACCACCTCCTCGGCAATGTACTCGTCTTCTACTACGAGAGCTGCTTCATCCTCGGCGATGGCCGTGTCCTCAAACTCTGCGACATCGTCGGTGTCGCCAACGATTTCGGCTCCGTAGTCATCCATAGCAAGTACCGCGGCGCCTGGCGCCGGAGTGACGTTGTCTTCTACGACGGTCTCTTCGCTATCGACAATGACTGAACCTGGCAGCAGATCGTCGCTACTGCCCAACTCGTCGAGGGTATCTTGAAGATCATCGTCTCGGCCAATTTGAGGAGACCTACGAATCGTGGCGGCTATCGGTGCCCTGCGATCTTCCACAATCTCCGGTAGGTCCTTAGCGATTTGGCTCTTAACTTTTGCACTTGGTGCGCTTCTTTTCTGTTGGGCCACTTGGCCCGCACTGCGGCGGTTCTGACTCCGGGAACTGGCCTGTTGCTGTCGGTTTGGCTGTTGCCGTGGTCGATCACTGGCAACGTTTTGAGAAGTCTTCTTCTTCCCAAATAGACTTTCTGGCAAGAAGCTGCTTAGCCCACTCTTCTTGGGCGAGCTGGTTCGTGACCGGGAATTGTTGCTGGCTGTTGTGCGACCGCGCTGACTGGTTTTTCCATAGCCTGTTCGCGCGGAGCGCTGTCTAGTGCTTCGCGTTGAGGATTGGCTGGCCTGCGACCGATTTGCCTGAGATCGATTTGATTGGGGCTTCGGATCATCTTTCTTGAACATCCCGCCCAAGGAAGAAAATCGTTCCGACAGCGTGGCGCCGACCGATTTCTCCGCTAGATGGGGGGGGATCCCCATGGTGATGAGGCAAAGAGTAGCAATCGCAATACTGGTAAAGCGTCGTTTCGACATATTCGCATCCCTGCGCATTGATTTCCTACGTGTAGACGAAAGTCCGTCGTGGACTTTATCGGTAGGGATTGCTAGTGAATATGAACCGATTCCCGGAAAGATTCCGGTAAAATAAGCCTGGTAAAGTGCGCAGGATGCGATGCAGGGCGTGCTATCACCGAGAAGCGAGCTCTCGGAGCACTACTGTTTAGAGATTGTCGCCGCTTCGCCGGACTGAACGACTTCGAAGCCAAGGTCACGAATCATGGCGTAGTCTTCTTCGGGAAGTTGACCCTGAGTGGTGAGGTAATCGCCCACGAAGATCGAATTGGCGGCATACAGGCCCAACGGCTGGAGGCTGCGGAGATGCATCTCGCGACCGCCGGCAATCCGGATCTCGCGATCGGGATTCACGAGCCGAAACATTGCTAGCACTTTCAGGCAGTAGCTCGGCGTGAGTTCGTCCTGACCGGAGAGCGGGGTACCCTCGATTGGATTGAGAAAGTTCACCGGAATGGAATGCACGCCCAACTCACGGAGTTCGATGGCCATGTCGACGACGTCGCTCGCCTTCTCGCCCATGCCGACAATGCCGCCGGAACAGAGCTCCATGCCAGCCGCCGAGACCGCTTTGAGCGTGTCGACGCGATCCTGATAGGTGTGTGTTGTGCAAATCTCGTCGTAGTGCTCGGCACCCGTATTGAGATTGTGGTTCACCCGATCGACCCCACAAGCCTTCAACCGCTCTGCCTGATCGAGTGTCAGTAGCCCTAGGCAGGCACACACATTGAGCCCGAACTTTTCTTTGATCTCGGGGACAATCTGCTCGACCGCCTCCATTTCGCGCTCGTTGGGTCCACGGGCGGAGATCACAATGCAATAAGTCGACGCCTGTCGATCGACGGCCGCTTGGGCGCCTGCCATCAGATCGTCGCGACGGAGGAAATTGTAGCGAGGGATCTCTGCGTCGGAGACTTTCGACTGCGAGCAATAGCTGCAATCCTCTGGGCACAGGCCACTTTTGGCATTCATTAATAAGTAAAGCTGCACCCTGCGGCCAAAGTGATGCTCGCGGACGCGGTAGGCCGCCTGCAACAGATCTAGAAGCTCTGAGTCGGGGGCGCGCAGGATTTCCTGGGCCTCCTCGGTTGTGAGCGATTCACCTGACAAAACGCGGTCGGCATACGCTTGCCAGCGGCTGGTAGAAATCGGATTGGTTGCGAGTTCGCTAATAGGTGTCGACATAAATCGTACAATCAAGGTGAGAAACGTCGGAAAGGGATCGATGACCTAGTATTGGAATCCTAGACGGATTACGCAAGCGGGGCTTTGGAGAGCCCGCAACCTTTCGAGGTTGGCACAAGCGGCGGCAGCAGTAAGAATGGAAGGACAAATCAACCACTTTCCATGCATTGGACACCATGAGCCTGCACCTCGTACGCTACAGTTTGCTCGGCCAAGTAGGGCGATTCACCTCGCCTGATGCCACGCTTTACACGCGAAATTCACGGGTGATCGTCCGGAGCGTGCGCGGGTTGGAGATCGGAACAGTGCTCGCCGAGCCGGAGATGGACGATACCGTGGCGGCCATGCAGGGACAAATTCTGCGTCGCATGACAGTGGAGGACGACCTGCTGCAGGCACGGCTCGACAAACATCGCCAAGAGGCGTTCGAGGCCTGCACCAACTTGCTGGCAGAGCAACAGATCGCGGCAACGCTAATCGACGTCGAGCATCTGTTCGATGGCGAAGGGCTGTTCTTCTATTTTCTGGGCGAAGTGCCCGCAGCTGCGGAGCGGTTGACTCAACAACTTGCAGAAACCTATGAGACCTCGGTCGAGTTCCGCCGCTTTGCCGAGACACTGGCCGAAGGTTGCGGGCCCGGTTGCGGTACCGAAGAAGCCATGGGCCAAGGCGGTTGTGAAAGCTGCACGAGTTGCGCGGTAGCTAGCGCTTGTGGCGTGAAGAAGTAGCCTCTCGCGTGAGCCTCGTCTGTTCTCCAAGTAGCAAGATTCTCTCGATCCAATGGATCATGGAATCGGAGTGAATGGGGACCTACCCCGTTCGTCCCGCTATTTCGCCATGGAGAACTGCATCGGCTTGTTTCTTCTCGTCTAAATATGCGAGTTGCGGTTTGGCTCCGAACGCGATTGTCAAAAACAACTGCAAGTTTTTGAGATTAATAGACAAAACGGATTGTTCTGCACATCGTCTCTAGCAGATTCTGACTTCGTTTCATCGGCATTCCAAAAAGCGACAGCCCCAAGTTCCGACGCGTTGGGTCGGAGGTTCAGAGTTTAATTTTGGGGGTCTGTAGGCACATCTCTCCATGAGTGCTAAGCATGAATATGTATAAGGTAATCTGTTTCGTCGCAATCGTTTGCCCAAGCATTGCGGTAGAACGGCTATCAGCGCAGCAGATCTCGGACTCCTCAGGAGTCGTTGCAACACAGCCGGACTTTTCAGACTTCGATCACTTTGTCGAGCAGGTTTTAAAGGAATGGCGGGTTCCTGGTGTTGCGATTGCGGTAATTGATGAAAACCAAACCATTCTCACAAAGGGTTACGGTTACCGAGACCTAGAGAAGCGACTGCCGGTAACAGCCCAAACCCTCTTCCCGATCGCCTCGATCACTAAATCTTTCACGGCGACAGCAGCAGCAATTCTGGTAGATGAGAACAAAATTCACTGGAACGATCGCGTCCGCGAGCATCTTCCCGACTTTCGGCTGCAGGACGAAATGGCAACTGCAGAATTGACACTTCGCGATTGTCTGTCGCATCAAACGGGACTGCCACTGGAGTGTTTTCGTTGGTACGGCACCCGAGATTGGTCGCAGAAGAATGCTTCACCAGAGATGGTCTATCGCACGCTTCGTTTCCTGGAACCATCGGCTCCAGTGGGGACGAGATTCCTCTACTCGAACAGTGGTTATCTCATCACAGGGCAGATGATCGATCGGTACGGCGGATCCTGGGAGGAATTCATTCAAGGTCGCATTCTCGATCCACTCGGGATGAGCCGTACCAATTTCTCCGTGACAAAATCGCAAGAGGACGCCGATTATGCGGTACCCTACGAGTTGTTCGAAAATGAGATCATTAGGCATCCATTATTCCCCCTGCATATTGCAGCCCCGGCGGCAGGGATAAACTCGACGGTGGAAGACATGGCCCAGTTTCTCAAGCTGTATCTAACACAGGGCGAGTTCAACGATAAGCAGATTGTGTCGCGAGAACGTATGAAAGATTTGCTGACGCCCGAAGTCGTGTTGCCGGAGTTTAACCACTACGAATCGACGATCGGTTTTCATGGCATGGGCTGGCAAGTGCTGATGATCCAGGGAGAAAAATGGGGGCGGCATACGGGCAGTTGGATTGGCTTCACGGCAGTTGCCGGGTTCTGTCCTAAACGCAAATGTGCCTATGTGGTGCTGACGAATTTGGCTTATCTCTCCCAGGCAGAGTTAATTGAAGCAAACATTCGGACTCGTTTGCGGGGTCAGAAGCCTGCGGAACAATTTGACCCGATGCGCCGCATGGACGAGGAGAGTCGTGCAAGTGAGGAGAAAGCTAAACTCGAGCGCAGGCCCACTCGCATTGAGGACACGAGACCAACCTATCCGCTCAACAAATATGTCGGGAAGTTCACTAATCCCGCCTACGGTGAATTCGAAGTATCGCTGCAAGGAGGGAAACTACGTTGGCAGCACCATGGGTTCCAAGGTGCTTTGCAGCACTATCACTACGACGTCTTCGACATGGAAGGTAATCCCGACGATCGGGGTAAGCATCGAGATATCTTCTGTCGTGAGCTAGTCAAATTTCAAGATAGTGCCACTGGCACCATCGAGTCGCTTAGCTTCTCCCGCAGTATGCCGAGCGACATTCAGTTTTCGCGAGTTGCGAGTAGCGATTCGAAGGCATCGGTTCCGTAAAGTTTGTGATGTCGTAGCAAAAAATGCCAAAGACAAGACTCACTCACCCAAATCACCCAGCGATGCCAGGAACTCGCTCATTTCGCCGGCGGCGTGGGCGTCGTTTTGCTGGCGGGCTTGTTCGATACCGTCGCGAAGAAAGGTGCGGGCTTCGTTGACGCGGTCTAATCGCACTAGTTGCTGCCCAGCCATGAAGAAGGCGGGCACATACGGCGGGTCGTCCTTGGTGAGCTCAGCGAGTCGTTCCAGGCTTTGATCATTCTCGCCTTCTTTGTCGAGTTCCATCGCCAGGCTGTATCGCAAAAACGTATCCTGAGGATCGTCGGCGAGCATGGCTTCGATTTTTTCGCGTCGGCTTGCCATCGGTACTACGCTCGCGCGGCCTCGAACTCAGAGATTTTGTCTTCGTGCTCCAGCGTCAGTCCGATATCGTCCAAGCCATTGATCAGGCAGTCGCGGCGGAATGCCTCCACCACGATGTTAGCTGTGAAACCGTGCTCGTCTGTCAGAGTGCGGTTCTCCAGGTCGGCGGTGAGCTGGTAGTTGTCGTACTGCGAGGCGCGGGCGAACAGGTTATTCACCTGCTCTTCGGTGAGTTTGATGGGCAACATGCCATTCTTGAAGCAATTGTTGTAGAAGATGTCGGCAAAGCTGGGGGCGATAATCACGCGAAAGCCATAGTCTTCTAGCGCCCAGGGGGCATGTTCGCGGCTGGAGCCGCAACCAAAATTGCGTCGCGCCAGCAAGACGCTCGCTCCCTTGGCCTCGGGGCGGTTGAGTTCGAACTCCTCATTGGGCGAGCCATCTTCGAGCCGTCCCCAATCCCAGAACAGGAACTCGCCGAAGCCTGTTCGCTCGATTCGCTTGAGGAATTGCTTGGGAATGATCTGATCGGTATCGACGTTGGCCCGATCCATGGCAACCACCAGGCCGGTATGTTTCGTAAAAGGTTTCATGATGTATTTGAGGGTTAGAATCTAATGTAGTTATTGCGATCAGTGGGTTCGCGTGATTATTTCCACTGGCGGATATCGACGAAGTGGCCTTCGATGGCTGCGGCGGCTGCCATGGCGGGTGATACCAAGTGCGTGCGTCCCCCCCTGCCCTGGCGGCCTTCAAAGTTGCGGTTGGAGGTCGAGGCACATCGTTCGCCCGGCGCCAGCTTGTCGGGGTTCATCGCTAGGCACATGCTGCAACCGGCCTCACGCCAATCGAAGCCGGCTTCGGTAAACACTTTGTCGAGGCCTTCTTCTTCTGCTTGCAGTTTTACCTGCCCACTGCCGGGGACGACCATCGCACTGACATGGCCCGAGACCTTCCGACCTTTGGCCACTTCTGCCGCGGCACGCAGATCCTCGATGCGGGCATTGGTGCAGGAACCGATGAAGACGCGATCGAGCTTGAGATCGACAATCGGTTCCCCCCCTGCGAGCCCCATGTAGTCGAGAGCATTGGCCGCGGTCTTTTGCTCGGTTGGATCGGAATAGTCGCCCGGCTGTGGAACCTTGCCGTCGACAGAAACGACTAAACCGGGGTTCGTACCCCAAGTGACTTGCGGAGCGATATCTGCCGCCGCGAATTTCAGTGACTTGTCGTAGGTCGCCCCTTCGTCGGTAGGGAGCTGTTTCCAATTTTCCACGGCCGCCTCGAAATCCTTGGGAACAAACTGCCGACCGCGCAGATACTCGTAGGTCGTTTCATCCGGCGCGATCATTCCTGCTCGGGCACCGCCCTCGATCGACATGTTGCACACCGTCATGCGGTTTTCCATGGTGAGACTTTCGATGGCCGAGCCGGTGTATTCGACGCAGTAACCGGTGCCGCCGTCGGTGGTGATCTCGCCGATGAGATACAGAATCAAATCTTTGGCGGTCACGCCCGGAAGCAAATCGCCATCGACGCGAAGTTCCAACGTCTGGGGCTTGTTTTGCAATAGCGTCTGCGTAGCCATGACGTGCTCGACTTCGCTCGTGCCGATGCCAAAGGCGAGCGCGCCAAATGCGCCGTGCGTCGAGGTGTGGCTATCGCCACAAACGATGGTCATTCCCGGTTGGGTATAGCCCAGTTCAGGACCGATGACGTGGACGATCCCCTGCTTGGAGTCGTTGAGATCGTAATATTTAATGCCGAACTCTTTGCAGTTGTTACGCAGGGTGTCGATCTGTTGTTTCGAGATTTGGTCGACAATCGGCAGGCTGCGATCGGAGGTGGGGACGTTATGATCCGCCGTGGCGACCGTGCGATCCGGTCGGCGAACCTGTCGCTTGGCAAGCCGCAACCCTTCGAAGGCCTGGGGGCTGGTCACTTCATGAACCAGGTGCAGGTCGATGTAGAGAATCGTCTGCCGTCCCTCGGGGGTGTGGACGATATGGTTGTCCCAAACTTTTTCAAAAAGCGTGCGTGGCGCGGAACTGTCTGCTGGCATGGCAAGTTGGTGGCTAGGAGGTGAGCAAGGGAGGAATGTTTCGAGCCCCTTATTCTAGGCAAAAACAGCCCGGTGCGAAAGTAGCCGCGGGGGCGTTCGAAACGTCGCTTGCTTCCAGGACAAGCGGTTTCCGCCCGAAGTTCGCTGAGCGAACTGGGCAGCCCCGGCGACCTGCATCCCGCTGACGCGTGGAAGTTCGAAGTGTGAAGTTTGAACTTTCCAGGGACGGTAACTGGTCCGAAGTTCCAAGCTCTCAGCATTTAGATCGTCCAAGATCAAACACGCGTAGGCATACCATCCACATCTACCGGCGAAAACTTGGTAAAAATATCTAGGAAGAGTTTAGAAGAAACCAACAACAGTCCTAAGTGAGCCGACGGCGCTAGCCGTGGGTAGCGTAGGTCTCGGGATTATTCTGATGCTACCCGATGCTAGCGCATTCGGCTCATTGGTTTTTGAAACTGCTTCTAGTTCATTGCGTATCGACGTCAAGTACCGACAGATGTTTCCAGAGGAAGCGACTATGGACGACAAAGCCGAGGCAAAGTCAAGTTAGCGATTGTAGGGTGGTGCCGTCAGGCCCACCGAGAGTGAGGTGTCTGACATCGACCTCTTCGGTGTGCCGCCGCTTTGCTTTGGCACACCCTACGTACTCAAAGTCACTCGGTTGAGCCTATTGCAAATAAAACAATGCCCCCACTATCTCCAATATCGTAGGGTGGCACACCCAACGTATTACAGCAGAGGATCAAGACCAGCCCAGGTGTTCGATCTTCTCCATTAAGTCCTCTCTAGGGACGGTTGGATAGAACACCAAGTTGCTTGGCAGATCTTGCTGGTGATGATGGAACACGATCCCACGTTTGAAAACTCCAAGTATTGACGTCAAGGACAAACCATCAAAGTTATCGCGATCTAGCTGATAGCTACGTCCAGATGCGCTGAGCGTTAATGCGCCGGGCGTCACTTGCAGTTGCACACCGAGTTGAGCGGTATACATGCCCGCCTTCATGGAACCGCGAAAGGTTAACGGTTCAGGTTGAGTTTCTGAATTAGCCATGGCAAGACCAGAATGATTGAGAAGTTTTGTGGAGTGTGGCTGGGCCGAGTGCTATGCTACACCACTTATCCTAATCTATAGCGACCACGGTGCTTGTTCCAACGTGGTCCGTTTGCTTCAGTGCTGGCGTTGGAATTTTAATAACGGGTTGGGTTCGACAAGAGCGTTGCCCGGATTTAGCGTGGCCATGGCACTCGAGCGAATGCTGGGTTGCGTCTAGCGGCTAACCCAGCCACCTAGTCATGCTGGGCCGTCGAGGAGGTAAGGCAGTTATACCGCCGCCAGCTCCACCGCCTCAGCGGCCATGGCTTTGCGTTTGGGGCAGCCGTAATCGTGCCACCAGTCGGCGGCGAGCTCTGCCGTCCACGGTTCGTGACAGGGAACTTGCAGCAGCATCTCCCCTAGAGTGCGGACGTCCTGGAATCGATCTTCCGGCTGTTTTTCCAAACAACGCAGAATCACCTCTTCCAATTCCTCCGGAATCTCTGGGTTGAGTTCCCGGGGTGGTGGGGGTTGTTCCGAGGCATGGGCCACCATCACCTTGATTGGTTTCTCGTCGAAAAACGGTGGCTTGCCCGTGGCCATGTAATACATCACGGCGCCCAGCGAGTAGATGTCGCTCCGTTCGTCCACCTCGTCGCTGCCCATTGATTGTTCGGGCGACATGTAGAGAGGGGAGCCGGTGATCGAGCCGGCTTGCGTCAAATTCAAATCAGTTGGCTCGGTTAGCGGTTTCGCCAATCCGAAATCGAGCAGCTTAGCAACATCGAAAATTCCTCCGCGGTAGGCACAGAAGATATTGGCCGGTTTTATGTCGCGATGAATGAGGCCCTGCCCGTGGGCCTCGGCCAGGGCATCGCAGACCTGTTTCATGAGATAGACGATGCGGGCTGCGGGGAGCGCACCGTGAACATCCACTAGCTCGTTGATATTGTGACCAGGGAGATATTCCATGACGTAGTAGAAAGTGCCATCGGAAGTCCGGCCATAATCAAACACGTCGATTGAATTCCAATGCGAGAGCTTGGCCGTGGCGCGGACTTCACGTTCGAAGCGGGCCATAATTTGCGGGTCGCCGGCCTTTTCGGGGCGAATGGTCTTTACGGCACAGGGGCGTTTCATCATCTCGTGCTCGGCGAGATAGACTTCACCCATCCCTCCGCTACCGAGTTTTTGTTTCAGCCGATATTGGCCAAGTTTTCTTGCGACAAAGGCTTCGCGGCGCAGAGTCCCGATAGTGTGAACCCCCACAGTTCCGGTCAGAACAAATAGGGCCATGACCAAAGACGAGCTGAAAAAAGTATCCTGAAATTGCTCGTGCGACATGATCTCGGCCACATCGTCGGAGAGCCAGTAGTCTGCGACAAGTATGCCAATCGGTGCCAATCCCATTAGACCGATCACAACCAGAGCGCGTTGCCAATTATTGGGTACGAATAGCGCGTAGCAAAAAATTAGTACCATCCACGGACCGGTGATGGTGGGTATGTGGCGGTGCTCGGCACCGGTGGCGGCATCGGCTAGGACTTCGTGGTAGCCAGCGAACAAGAAGAAGGCCGCAGGGCAGCCAAAGATGATTGCTTCTGAAATGCGGAGGTGACCGAGAAATACGTCACACTGGGCACATAGTCTCTGGGAGATGAGTGCTAGCACTAAAGTGACGGCAATGTGTGCGTAGAAAAGATTGGCGTTGGGGCCGGTAACGCTTTCTTGAAAATGCCAGAGCGAGAGTAACAGGAAGGCACCAACAACCGACGGCCAGCAGAATGGCCACAAGTTTCAACCGGTCCCGCAGAAGAGCCCTGATTTCGTGGCTCAAGTGCGGCGTGCTGCCTTCGACCAGCGCTACCTTTTGGCGAACATCTGCGCGATCGGGCTCCGAGTTTCCTTCCAGCGAATCGACGGAACGTACCGACGCGATGGTCTCTGCAATGGCCGAGTCGTAAGAATCCTGATTCATTGGGATACCTTGCAAAAAAACCAATTCGAGCAGCAACGCAAATGTGGCCGCTGGACATGGCCGGCAGGAAGGCGGATAATCATCGGTAGCTGGCAGGATGCCTAAGAAGCACTGACCATCGCACGGATTGGTTGGCAAATATCGTACAATAGCAAAATTGTGCTTTAGACTCGGCCAACTGAACCATTGTTGTCACCGGGCGTACTTGCGTAAAGGTGTTGCGAAAGGACAACAGAACGTTGTCGTTATTCACCGCGATTGGCAGCATAGTGGAGGGCTGTCAACACGCTCTGAGTGAGGGTTCCATTTCCGCTGGTTAAGACAGGGGTTTTTATCCCCGTCATCTCGAAAAGCTGGACACTTGCCGGGTTGTTTCGACCTAGGCTTTGAATGAGCAGATTGCCGCGCCGTTAACCCAAGACGCCGCTCTGCTCCCTAGAAATAGGCTTTTCGGGGACCTCGCCAATTTTTGGCTCGGTCATGGGCTGATCACATCAAGGTGTACAACGTTCGCTCTAGCTGCCGTCGCTACGCGTATCGGCAGCCCTCTCCCTGAGTGAACCCACCATGCCAGAAGGACTGTGGCTGTGGGAAGAGAATTCAAACATAAAAAGGATTGGTCGGCGTCGGTCGAGCAGTTGGAAGATCGTCAGATGATGTCTGCCGATCCGGTAGGCGGTTTTCTAGGTGGAGCGATCGAGCACCATCAGGATTTCGATGGCCCGATCGAACATCATCAAGATTTCGATGCCATCGAGCATCATCAGGAGTCGCTACCTGATTTCTGGATTGATTCCAGCAACGATCCCTCACTAGAACATCAACTGCAGGAAATCGAACAAGCGCTTGCCAACGCGCATAATCAGACCGGTCTGAACGACGTACGCAACGACTACGGTTTTCTCGGTACAGGCCAAACCGTGGCCGTTATTGATAGCGGCATTGCCTACGATCACTATGCCCTCGGTGGCGGGTACGGTCAGAACTATCGCGTTGTTGGCGGATACGACTTCACCGAGAACGACGCCAATCCTTATGACGATGGCCCTTCGGGTTCGCACGGTACCCATGTGGCCGGTATCGTCGGTTCGGATGACAGCACGCACTCTGGTGTTGCACCGGGAGTGGACCTCGTTGGCTTGCGAGTTTTTAACGACGTGGGCGATGGCTACTTCTCTTGGGTTGAAAGTGCGTTGCAGTGGGTACACGACAACCAGAATAGCTTCGAGAGTCCTATCACGGCGGTGAATCTCTCTCTGGGCGTGGCGAGTTGGAACGCGGATACTGTTCCAGCCTGGGCCACCTTGGAAGATGAGTTCGCGCAGCTTGAAGCCGACGGCATTTTTATCTCGGTCTCGGCTGGCAACGCCTATACCAGCTTCAATGAAGAAGGCCTGAGCTATCCGGCGGCCAGTTCCTACGTTGTGCCGGTGATGAGTGTGGACGACAACGGCAACCTGAGCTACTTCAGCCAACGGCACACGCGTGCGATTGCCGCCCCCGGCCGCACGATTGTTAGCACCGTACCTGACTATAAGGGTGACGATAACGGGGTGACCGACGACTGGGCCAGCTTCTCCGGTACCAGCATGGCAGCCCCTTACGTCGCTGGAGCCAGTGTGATTATCCGCGAGGCGATGGAGTTCGTTGGCCAAACGAACATCACTCAGGATGATATTTACGACCACATGATGGACACGGCCGATTCGATTTTTGATTCGTCCACCAATCAGTGGTATGCCAGCCTGAATATCGATGCAGCGATCGACGCACTGATGCCCATCGATGACTTTGGTTCGACATTCGGAACGGCCCACAACCTGGGGACGATCACCGACACCGCCTCGCTCAGCGGTTTGATCGGCACTTTGAGCGACGCCGACTACTTTACGTTCACAGCCGGCACCACCGGCACGGTGAGTTTCAATGCCACCAACATGACGCACGACCTGGAAGCTGCCTGGGGACTTGAAGGTGGTTCCGGGCAAGTCTCTGGTGACTCGGGCGAAGTGTTTACGTTCGACATTACAGCCGGCCAGACTTACACGCTCAACTTTTCGTCGGACGCGGGCATCGGATACTACGATTTCGACATCACCACTGAAACTAGTTTCACCTTTACGGACTTGGGTAGTGTTTACTTCGACAACGTGAACGACCTGGCCGTGGACGGAGAAGATTGGTATCGCATCGAAGCCTCCGCCGCTGGATTCCTAACCGTCGAGAGCTTCTACAGTCAAGCCGGCGGACAGGTGAGCCTCCAGCTATTCGATGCTGAGTTGCAGCAAATCGATACGGGTAATTCTGTGGGCGGCTACTCGCGGGTGGATGCCTACGCCAGTGCGGGTGAAGAATTCTATGTTTCTGTGATGGGAACGAACAGCGATGTTGATCTCAGGCTCAGCAATCTAGTTGCTTTGGATGGGACCACAGTTGTCGTGAACGGAACCACTGGGAACGACGTTTTTGCCTTCAACGCGGGTGACACCCACCAAGTATCAGTCAACGGCATCGAGCATAGCTTTGCATCGTTTTCGGTAACCGATATTGAGTTCGATGGCGGAGCGGGCAACGATACGATAACCATGACGGGTACGTCAGGGGATGAGATTGCCACGATTCGCGTTGGCCAAATCAATCTGTCCGGCTCCGGTTTCAATGGCTTTGCTTCGAGCGTCGAGACGATTTATTCCGTGGGCGGAGGCGGCAACGATCGAGCCAATCTCTACGATTCCGCCGGCAGCGATCGGTTTATCGGCCGCGAGACGTTTGCACAGCTTAGCGGAACAGGATTTTTCAACTACGCGAGCGATTTCGATCGCGTGTATGCCTACGCCACCTTGGGAGGCGTGGATGATCGAGCCGATTTCTACGATTCGGCCGGCAGCGACCGTTTCGTTGGCAAGTCGACTTACGCTCAATTGGGCGGTGATGGATTCTTCAACTATGCCAGCGGATTCGATCGCGTGTACGCTTACGCGACTTTAGGAGGCGTTGACGACCGAGCCGACTTCTACGACTCGGCTGGGAGCGATCGATTTGTTGGCAAGTCGACTTTCTCACAGATGAGTGGCGATGGTTTCTTCAATTACGCCAGCGGATTCGACCGGGTCTATGCTTACGCCACAGCGGGTGGTGTCGATGATCGGGCCGACTTCTACGATTCGGCTGGGAGCGATCGCTTCGTCGCCAAGCCAACCTTCGCCCAGATGAGCGGCACGGGCTTCTTCAACTACGGCACTGGCTTCGACCGCGTGTATGCCTACGCGATTGCAGGCGGCGTCGACGATCGAGCCGACTTCTACGATTCGGCGGGTAGCGATTTCTTCGTCTCCAAGCCGGACTATTCGGAGATGAGCGGTACAGGGTACTTCAACTACGGAACCGGCTTCGATCGCGTCTATGCCTACGCGATCAATGGCGGTGTTGACGATCGAGCCAACTTCTACGATTCCGCCGGTAGTGACCGCTTTGTTTCGAAGCCGACCTACTCGGAGATGAGCGGAACTGGGTACTTCAACTACGGAACCGGCTTCGATCGGGTTTATGCCTACGCCGTGAACGGTGGCGCTGACGACCGGGCCGACTTCTACGACTCGATTGGCGACGATCGATTCACAAGCAAGCCAACCTACGCTCAGATGAGCGGCACGGGGTTCTTCAATTACGGAACTGGATTTGACCGGGTCTATGCCTATTCCACCGCTGGTGGCATCGACCGGGCCGACTTCTTTGACTCGCTGGGCAACGACCGCTTCATCAGCAAAGCGGACTATGCCCAGATGAGCGGCGATGGATTCTTCAACTACGGCGTTGGATTCGAGAAAGCCTATGCCTATGCAACGGCTGGGGGCGACGATCGGGCCGACTACTACGATGGTGCCGGGGACGACACCCTGTATGCCGACGAGAACTTCACAGCCCTAAGCCGCACCGGCTATTACATGCACGCCATGGGCTTCGACAATCAGCTGGCCTATTCCATCAACGGCGGTACGGACGATGCCGAGGTCGACCTTGTGGACGATGCCTTCAGCCTGATTGGCGATTGGAACTCATAGGGTTTAGAGTTACTTGCGGGCGAAGCGAATGCCCTCGCAGGCTAGACGGGGGCACACTTGCCTTCGGATTCGGCGGACTGCGTGGCAGTCCGGCTATTGATTTATCTTGAATAAATCGTTCTCAAGCTGCATTCAGCAGACGGAGTCGAGATTTTTTCTCACTCTGGTTGAAGAGATTGGTCACCCGTTCCGCAATCGAAATCGCGTCTAGATGATACTGCTTACGCAAGTATTGTTGGCTGCCGACGACCGAAGAGAAACCGCCGCTTAATCCGAGCCGCAGGAAGCGTTTGGGAGCGGCTCCGTGATCGAGAAGCACTTCGCCCACGGCGCTGCCCAACCCGCCATGCACGGTATGCTCTTCGATAGTGACGATGCCGTCGGTTTCTTTCGCGGCACGAAGAATGGTATTCGCATCGAGGGGTTTGATCGTATTCACGCTAAGAACACGGCAAGAGATACCTTGGGATTCCAACGCGGTGGCCGCTTGTGTGACTTCGCCCAGGATTCCGCCGGTGGCCAGCAGTGTGACATCTTGGCCCTCGGTAATGGTGCGGATTTTGCCTAGTTCGAATTGTTCGTCGTCCGAGTGCGAGACGTCGGCCGCTGATTTATCGAGCCGGAGATAGCCCACCCCTGCCCTGTTGGCAAGCGCCTCGGTCGCCTCGGCGGCCTCCCACTTATCGGTCGGCGAAACCACAGTCACCTCGGGCAACGATCGCATGATCGAGATGTCTTCGGTCGCGTGGTGAGAAATTCCCAATTGGCCGTAACTAAACCCACCGCCAATGCAAACGACATTGACGTTTAGATCATGGTAGGCGGCGTCGTTGCGGATTTGCTCCAGGCAACGCATGAATGAGAAGTTGGCAATCGAGTAGGTGTAGACGATGTGCCCTTCGAGAGCCAAGCCTGTGGCGAGACCGATCATGTTCTGCTCGGCTATGCCGACGTTGATGAACTGTTCGGGATAATCCCGGCGGTAATCGTTGAACACGCCAAATCCCAGGTCGCCGGTAATCAGCATCACGCGGGGATCGACGGCGGCCATTTCGCCTAGGCGCTTGATGAATTCGTCTCTCATACCGTTTGCTCCAATTCTGCCAAGGCGGCTGAGTACTCTTCCCCGCGGGCAGTCCGGTAATGCCAGAGGACGCTGTCTTCCATAAACGAAACGCCTTTGCCCTTGGTGGTATGGGCGATGACGCAAGTTGGTTTGCCAGGTTTAGCCGGCAAAGCGGAGAATGCCTCAGAGAGTTGGTTGTGATCGTGGCCATTGGATTCGACAACAGCCCAACCAAAGCTCTCCAGTTTGCTGGCAAAGGGTTCAAGCCGCAGGGTGTTCTCTACAGTGTCGAGGCTTTGCAGTTTGTTGTAGTCGATCACAGCGACCACATTATCGAGTCCATGGTGGGCGGCGAACATCATGGCTTCCCAGTTCGAGCCTTCGTCGCATTCGCCATCGCTCATCAAGACGAACACGCGGTGCGAGCGACGTTTGAGCTTGGCGGCATAGGCCATGCCAACTCCCACCGAGAGCCCGTGACCGAGCGAGCCGGTGGAAAGTTCCACACCGGGAATACCTTTGTGCGAGACGTGGCCACTCAAATCGGAACCGTCCTGGTAATGTGTCTTTAGTTTTTCGACGGGGAAGAATCCAGACTCCGCGAGAGTCGCATAAACGGCGGCGCCGGCGTGCCCCTTGCTAAGAATGAAACGATCACGATCGTCCCAAGCGGGGTTCTCAGAATCTACGTTGAGCACTTGGCCATACAGGACAGCGAGTAGGTCGGCGATCGAGAGACATGAGCCAATGTGCGAACTGCCTCCCGTGCTCGTCATCTGCAGCACGTGCAGGCGAATTTGCTGGGCTAGCTCTTGGGTGTTGCGGGTGGATTTTGTCATGATTCTTGGAAGTGGTAGTTCGGAATCGAAGAAAAACAACTTCAATGTCTTTTGTCCCCTCACCTAGCCTCTCCCCATAGGGGCGAGGGATTTGAGGAGAAGTTGTTTTTCTTCGATTCCTAGGCGGCGACTAGTTTTGTGGTTTCTCTGAGCAATGCGTGCTCCTGCGGCGTCAGGCTCCAGCCGTCGGCACTGACGTTGTCGAGCACCTGCTGGCAGGTCTTCGCACCAAAAAGTACGGAGCCAACTGCTGGCGAATCGAGCAGCCAGCGGATCGCGACTTGTGATGGAGTTTTCTTCTTGCGGTCCGCAACTTGCTTGACGATCTCTACTACCTTGAGATTCTCTTTCAGTTTCTCGTCAGAGAAATCTTCATAACGGTTACGGCGGTCCCCAGATTCAAACAGAGAATCGGCATTGTATTTTCCGCTTAGTAGGCCTTGGGCGAGTGAGCCCCAAGTGATGAGCGACGTATTCGTTTCTGCCAAGACATCTTGGTAACTCAACGCGTTGCGATTGAGCAAACTCAACTGCAATTGAATGCAGGCAATGTCGGTGATAGCGCTGGCTCGTCTTAGTTCATCCACCGAGAAGTTGGAGACGCCGATGGCCTGGATTTTGCCCTCTTTGCGGCATTTGGCTAGTTCTTCGATCGCAGCTTCTACAGGTGTGTTGCCGTCGGGCCAGTGGACGTAGTACAGCGGTATTGAGTCGATGTCGAGCCGCTGTAGGCTGGCTTCCAGTGCTTGTCTCAAATAGGCAGGACTGATGTCTTTGACAATTTGTCCCTGATCGTCCCACCGTACGCCGAACTTCGTGGCGATTACTACCTCATGGCGGAATTGTCCTAGGGCGCGCGACAAAATCTTCTCGGAGTGCCCTAGGCCATAGACGTCCGCGGTATCGAAAAAGGTGATACCAGTGTGCAGCGCTGTTTGCACGGCGCGAACTGAATCGCAATCGGAGACTTTTCCCCAGCCGTGACCACCCAACGGGCAACCTCCGAGCCCAAGGCGTGAGACTTCTAAACTCGAATTTCCCAAGCGAGTGGTTTCCATCACGCAGCCCTCCGAAAAGGCTTGCCGGCAACTACTGCCAGAGTGCGAAGCAGGATTTTTGTATCGGTACCCATCGATTGCTGGTCCACATATTTCAGCCGCAATTGGTTCTTCTTCGCGAGCACATTCTGACGGAAGTATTCGTCCGGGTCTGCCGCACCGACTACTTCCTGAAGGTCGTTGAATTCCAAACTGGCGAAGTCAGTGATTCCCGGTCGCACGGACAAAATGCGTGACTCCTCGGTGCTGTACTGATCTGTGTACTCGGGCACTTCTGGGCGAGGGCCGACAAAGCTCATCTCTCCCTTGAGCACATTCACAAGCTGTGGCAATTCGTCCAGCTTTAGTTTGCGAAGTAGACTGCCGATGGGTGTGACTCGCGGATCGTTTTTCCCAGTGGTCGATCCGCCGAGTCCCTCAGCACCCGGCACCATCGAACGAAACTTGAGGATGTAAAAAGGCTTTCCACCGCGCCCAGTCCTTAGGCCACGATAAACGATTGGACCAGAAGAGGTCAGCTTGACTGCAAGCGCAATGACAGCCAGAGCCGGACTCAATACCAGCAAGCCGCCAATTGACATTGCGATATCGAACGTGCGTTTTGTGAAATCTGTAAACATATTCAACGCCAGGAGATTCGAAAGTCTGCGGTCGAGAATCGATTGACTTACGCGGCGGCAAGCAACGGTTCAGTCTGCTGTGTGGCATGGGAGGCGGGCTTTTGGAAAGAGCAACCACCTCTTCCATCCGAAACCAGCCGAACTTCGCCTCCGCGTCGCTGCAGGAATTCGTCCGTTGCCTTTTTCGCACCGTAGCAACTGAAATAGTCGTCAATGATTACATGGCCACCGGGGCTGACGCGGTCGTAAAGAGCTTCGAGACAACACATGGTCGAGTCGTACCAGTCGCCATCGATTCGCAACAAAGCAATCGATCCCATTTGGGGTGCATGGTTTTCGACTGTGTCCTGGAACCAACCCTTCACCAAGGTGATTCGCTCGCGAGAGAAGCCGAATGTTTCGAACAGCAGCTCTGAGACTTGTTCTAGAGTGCCGAGACAGGAGCCTTTGGGCAGGGGTCGAATGTGACGCCCGGTACGACCTTCCTCGAAGTCGTCACTCGTGGGATCGGGCAGGCCCTCGAAGGAATCGAAGAACCAGCAATGGCGGTTCGCAGAATCGGAGTCCGCGACCATTGCAATCAATGCTGCGCAACCACCTTGGGCGACTCCGCACTCGACGAATGCGCCTGCGACGCGATTCTCGACCAAATCGAGAGCCAAGTCGTGTGTATGTTCCAGCCCCTGTGACCCAATCAGGGAGTGAGGCATCACTGAAAGCACACGTTCGCAGCGCTGCACCAAGGCGTGGTTGCCCTGTCGCCGAGCGGAGGAGATACCAGCTTTGTAACGGTTTCGCAGAAACCATTGGTAGCCTTGAAATAATGGCTGATAGATCGCGTAATACATACGCTTGGGCAAGATGTGGCTCAACACGGTGAGCACACCTCGGGCTACGGTCTTGAACAGAGACGAACTCGAATACGGATCGGAAATAATGTTGGTAGTCATGCTAATCTTCAATCTTCCTTGATTGATGTTAAGCGGCATTGGAAATGTAATGGTTGTGAATCGAGAAAAAATATCTTCCGTATTTGCAAATCCCCCTCACCCAACCCTCTCCCCATAGGGGAGAGGGAGCAAGGAGAAGATGTTTTTTCTCGATTCGTGAGCAGTTGCGATAGCTTGCAGGTGGTCGGCCATCTTGGCGTAGACGTTTTCGGCAGTGAAGCGGTCTTGGTAAAGTGTGAGGGCTTTGTGAGACATCGCATCGAGCTGGTCTCGATTGTTAACAAGTCGGTTGACGATCTGGACGAGTTGGTCGGGTGACCCATTTTGGTACGTCCAACCGCAATCAGATTTTTGGAGCAAATCGGCTAAGACTCCCTGTAGGCTCGAAACGATGGGTAAGCCGGCCGATAGGTACTCGATTGATTTATTGGGCAGACTGCGGGCGAAATCGTGCGTGCTGACGTAGGGAGCCAACGCGGCCTGGGAAAGTCGCATTAAGGTCCAAATCTGAGCAGCACTTACCCAGCCGGGGAATGTAACGCTCTGCAAGTCTTTCGCCTGAGATTTCCAAGTGTCGGAATGCGAACCGGTGCCACAGATGACCCAACGAACATTTCGCCCCATCTGCTCTAACTTCCGAGCCGCCTCTAAAACAGTCGGGATTTCAAAGTGACGTCCCAGGGTGCCGAAAAAGCAAATGGTGAACTCGTTACTGTCCGCAGTGACCCCATGCTCTGCCCAGAAATGTTCTGCCGCCTGAATCTCATCCGAACTGGGCGTGGTTTCTGAATATCCCATGGGGAAGGACTGATCGAATTGATTTCTCTCGCGTCCCACCTTATCCACCGCCCAATCGACAAAGGCATCCGTAATGCCGGTGAGGCCTGTCGCTGCTGCACATGCTTGCTGCGCTTGTCGGAAGAGGGGCGAAAGAAGCAACCTCGCGGAGGAACGCATCAGTTGCGGAGAGCAATCAACAAAGATATCGGGCCACAAGTCCCGGACATCGATCACTACCGGGACGTCATGTTCTTTTCCATACTTAGTTGCGGCAGCGCAGAAGTCGAGCGTTGGTAGCGAGCTGACAATAATGTCTGGCGGAGCTAGCTCGCTCGCTTGCTGCAGAAACCGTTTGGCAAGGGTGCGGTGATTTCGGTAACGGGCAAACGAGATGTTTCTGCGGTAACTATTAGCGTGCAGTAATTGTAGTTCGCAACCTGGTAGAAAGCTCCAAGTGTGATCTTCGTTCGCACGTTGCTTTTTTTCTTTGTGGTGGAAAGTCGAAGTCCACCAACGCACTTCGTGCCCCGCATTGACCAGCGCCTTGGCCAGGTGTCCGGTCCGCCAGAGACGGTCGCCTTTGCCATCGCAGGGCAACGGTTCGCCAATGCTAAGTAGCCAGGCTCGCATGAGGGACGAGGTCTTTCGAATAAACGTTTCCAGAATTGCCTCGAACGGGTGGAGGCGCGGGGCGGTATCATAGGAAAGCAGAGCCCAGGGCTAAAGAGAGATTTTCACCTTCGCGAGAGCCATTGCCACTTAGGGGCAAACCGCTAGCAATGTGAGCGTTAGTCACCCAGATTAGCCGCGCTAAGCCGCTCGCGGCGCGGGGTGCGTGGCAGCTTCGTAGTGCGACGCTTGAGTGCTATCATCTAGCGACTCGTACAGCTCCGCGATCGTGAGTTCCATCTTTTCCCAAGAGTGGTCCTCGAGAAATGATTTTCGGGCCGTGGCGGCGAATTCTGGCAGGTTCCTACGGCGATTCGGCAGCGATTCGACAATTGCCTGCAGTCCTTTGGCATCGTTGTACTCGCATAACAGACCGACGGTGAGCCGCTCGGCCAGCTCGGACATCTTGACTTCCGAATTGATGATTACGGGGCGTCCCACGCTCATTCCATCGAACAATTTGTTGGGACTGGCAAACAGATGATTCTCGCAACTGGGTTCGTAAAAGGCGAACACAGCATCGCAGTGAGAGGCGAGTTCTAAAGACTCGGCAGGCGTGACAACTCCCCGGTAGTCGACCCGTTGGTGTTTGATGAATGTTTCCGCAGCGAATTCGTCGCTAGGCATCCCGGCAGCAACAATGGTGGCCTCGGGGGATCGCTCAACTGCCTCTAGGATTTGCTTCAGACCGCGACGCTTGCTCATTGCTCCCGTGACAAAGATCTTGGTGGGGCCTTGCGGGAAATTGAGCGAAAGCTGCTCGCCGGGATCCTCGGGAACATTTTGAACGATCGTTGCTTTGCTGCGATACTTGCCAAGACGTGCCCAGCGATAGGTGTCTGTGACGGTCAATCGATCCGAGATCGACTTGCAGAAGCTACTTGCACCGTTTACGAGCCAGCGAATCGGGAACGGTGCGTTGCTGAATCGGTCAGCGTGGCTATCGTAAAAATCACAAACCAGGCGATCGAAAAATATTCTCTTGAATGGGGCGGCACGGAGCACATTGTCTTCGTTGATCGCACAAACTACATCGGGGCGGATCGCACGGAGTCTTCCGGCAGCATAGCCGGCGAACTTCAGCTGGCCCCACACGGTCGACCTGCCGTGTGGCACTGGCATTTGCATCAGGTGCAAGTTGACTTCAGCAACGCGGCAAATCGGTGCTTCCTCGCGGCGATTCCAGCCTACAAAGTGGACTTCGTGGCCAAGACGCACCAGCGAACGGCAAGTCTTGATGCTGCGCACATCCGCGCCATCGGTGCCAAGCAAAAAGACAATCTTCATGTTAAGTCCTAATGGGAAACTGGATTTAGGCTGCTGCGGGAGTGCCTGGGTTGTTTTCAGCGACTGCACTGCAACTTGTGTTCACGGGGCTTAGTTGGGAGCTGTGCCGATGAACCGCAAAGGCGGCACACAGATATAGGCAGAGGTTGTAGCCGAAAACCCAGGCGCTGTAGATGCCAACCGTGCTAGCGGCTGACCATTGCAGGTGGCTAGCACTGTAAAAGACGAGCGTCACCCCGCCCAGTCCGATACCATTGAGTGCCAGCGTCCACTTTTGCTTTTGCAGCAAGTCCAGGGTTTGGTAGACGGGGCCCACCAGGAACTGGCCCAAAGCCGCGGGGGCCAAAAGCACCATAAACTGCCCCGACTGCTGCCAACCCGCATCGAAAAACCAAGCGAAGAGGGTCGGCCCCATACCGGCGAGGCACAAGATAGGAACGACTCCCAATCCTGCTAGCCTAGCAGACGTTTGCCAGAAGAGTTTCTTAAGCCGCTCAGGTTCTTCACGAATCGCTTGCGATGCCTCGGCGACATAGACCTGAGTGATTGATGTACTAAAAACAAGCAGCGGGCCCATCAATGCGCGATGGGCCATCGCGAACATGCCGGCAATTGCCGGATTGAACAGGGCACCCAACAGAAGCAACGGGCCCGAGTCGACGAACTGATTGCAAACGGTCGCCCATGTGGAGTACATGGGAAAGCGGCGATACCGTTTGGCAACGCTAGTGATGGAATCGAGCGATTGTGATTCCAAAGGCCATTCATGGCGTCGTTTGGCCATCAGCAAGTGCATCGAGCCGGCGGCAAATCGGCTAATAAGGTCGCCCACTAACAGTCCGATGTGCCCCAACATACTGCAAGCAACTTGAGTCGAGACTAGCGTGAAACTCTGCGTCATCTTCGCATAGGCTAGCGCGGGCATGTTGCCGCTGCGGATGTTCCACGCTCGCATGGGTCGCAAGTACCCCTCGAGGAGACATCCCGCGACGAGGAAGTACAGAACGCTCTTGAGACCGATGGCATCGAACATCGCCAAAATTGCGGAGAGGTCCAGCAACGAAATTGCCACCGCCAACACCGCACTCAGGGTACAGGCTGAGAGTAGCACAAGCACCACAAGCGATCGCGCTTCCTGCGCAGCTTTGGAGATAGAGATGGCAACTTCATAACGAAACGTCACGAGAATTGCTAAGAAAGACAAGAACGCCCCGTAGAGCATGTACGTGCCAAATTGGGCCGGGCTATAGAGCAGTGCAATAACTGGCGAAGCCACCAGGATGAGCGCGTGCGACACGATTGTGCCGAGAGACACAATCCCCACCTTTTGCCAAAACTTGTTTTTGGTGAATGGAGCTAGTTGCACGCCTGTCTTCCATGACTTTAGGGCCTGTTTGTCCTGCGGTTCACGCGATTTGGCGTTGCCAATCTATGGCGCGGGGGCAGTCGTTTTATCTGTCGCCCTCTTATTTGCCGCTGAGTTGTCTGCCTGCGGGACGGCACAGATGGTACCAACTGCCGCTTGGTCGCGATACGTTCAATGCCACGGAGAGGGAGACCGAGCTTGACCATCACCAGTCCCACGTAAACCGTCATGGTTAGCGAGTTAATAGCCAGCGTATACGGTTGGCCTCGGATGCCGATAAATGTGAAGTACACGAGGTTTGGTGCTAGCACCATTAGCCAAAGTAAATGGAAATGAACAGTCCGCGATAGCCACGCCAGCAACAGTCCGACCAAGATCAAATGCCCAATTCCGTACCAACCTTCGAAATTAATAAACGCGTCGCCAAAGATAGAGGGCGGATGCATCCAATCCATATCTAAGTCGGTATCGAACAGCAGTTGGGCGACGATGCGGTTGGGGTCCTTTGGCTTGAGATCGGGGAACTGAGAGTGTGGCAAATAGAAGAACAGGATCCTCCGGTAAGAAGCCGCATCCACAAAGTCGTGATGTTCCGGGAAGTAGCTCATCACCTCCACAAGGTATTCATGGTAGTTCAACGGATCGCGAACGAGCATATCTTCGTAAGTCTCTGCCGACAGTAACAATTCGCCCATCTCTGGGAGCGTAAGATTGGCCATTTGCCAACGTAGCGGGAGCAAGCCGACCATCAAGAAGACCATCGCACCGACGCTGCAACCGGTCCAAAACAGGCGCGAGAACGATTGGGGTCGGTGCAGAACGTAGCCACTCAGCACGGCCCCCAACAGTCCGATCGGAAAGCCGCGCGTACCGCTGGAAACCAGATAAAACATTGCCGCGTAGGCAATGGCGTAGCCCACGCCCAACAGTCGATGCCTAGGAGACAGGAAGAAGCCCAAGAACCCTGGCAGGAACGCCAAGTTCATTAATCCGGAAAGTACCCAAGTGAGGATTGCATTGCCGCTGCCGCGAAATGCAAAGCGGCTTTCCTCGGCATATTCGCCAAAGGTACTTCCCAATGCATAGATATAAGCAGGCCACGCGAAAGCACCAATTAGAGCGGCAGAAAAGAACAGATACTCGAGCCGACGTCGTAGACGAGGTTGGCGAAGTATCTGAGCCGCCGTCGGCAAAGTTTGATTCTTCCGGTGCATGAATCGTTCCGCCAATGCCCAGCCCAAAGACAAGGCCAACGTACCCACCAAAGCGAACCAGGCGGCTTGGATTCGCATTTCGTCCGTCGCGTTGACGGAAGAGTAAGGTGCGATCGCAGGCACGATGCCGTGGATCAGTCCGATGCCGGCAAATAGCAGGAATTTGAGGAACCGCGTGTGCATCGATTTCATCGCTAGCAAGCATTGGCATGCGCACACTGCAAAGACAAGGATATGGATAGATTCCAGCAACGCGAATTCCTTTTCTCGTTATCTGTGTATTACTTGAGTTCTCAGAGAGTTCTGATCGCTCAGGCTCCCGTGTACCAATCTCTCACGCGGCATCCCGCTCCTGTTTCAGTTCCGCTTGAGATACGGCGTTGTTGATAAACCGAGTCACAAGCCCGCCTAGGACAGGATCTTTCTCCACCCAAGGGGCGCTGGCCACGGATCCCGTATTTAGCACCGCACCGTCACCGACTTGCTTGTACACCATGTAAGCAGGTCCTTCTCGATTGTCACCAATGGCCAATACCGTGACGGCCCCGCTGTGTGCTGTGAGTTTGTCTGTTTCATAGCCACTGGCCCCCAGTGGTCGGCCGGTGTGGCCAACGGCGTGAGCGAACAGATCCCCCGTCGCGACGTCTAGGCTGTCGAACAACCAATGTTCGGCAGCCGCTATCCGGAATCCACCGTAAGTTTGATAACCACGCGCGTCGTAGGCAGATCCAAGTAGCTCCGATGTTTCCTTGGCGTCGGTCTTGAAGTCATAAACCACGAGGGAGTCTTCCAGCAGATCGACTTTGCGGTATTGATTGTTCCCTGAAACGAATAGGGCCTGGCCACCAGAAAACAAGTAGGCCTGGAGCCGCCCGATCATCTCTTCCGACCAATACTCGCTGTGTGTATTGAAAATCAGAATATCGGCGTCTGTGATTTCTGGGGCCTGTGCCAAGTCGCGGTCGCTGTAAAGGTTGTACTCGATGTCTTTTTCTTCCAGGAATCTCAAGAGCGACCACTCAGCTCGCAAGAGGTGTGAGAAGTTCTCGATGGGGCACGACTGCAGTTCTCGCAGATCGAGGTCAATGGCGTCATTCGGTCGGTTTGTCGGCAGCGGCACACTGGGGAAGTGATGGCGATCGCCAATCTGAAATTGGATATTCAGCAGGGCCATCAGTCTTTTCGCCCAACTCAGCGGCCAGGGCGAAACGTGGTCTGCATAGTTCGAAAGCCCAGCGAAATCGTTGTACGCTTGCCAGGTATTCGTCGAGGCCACAACAGCAACTGCTCGCGACTTAGCCGATCGCAGCAGTAAAGGCACACGGTAAGTAACGTCAGGATCATCCACAGTCCGAAAGACGAGACAATAAGCCCCAGGCAACAGGTCTGTCGTTTCAATCTCCAAATTCGGCTGCCAACGTAGCCCCTGCCAACGGTCGTACACCGGCGATTGCTCGTGGGGTTCGATTTCCTGAGACCGCTCAACTTCTTCCAGGGTCTTGCCCAACCGAAGTAATGTGGCCCGCGCCTTCTGTGTGGAATGCACGCATACCTGTACCACGTCGCCTACGCGATGCGATTCCTTGCCAATATAGGCCGTCAACTCAGGCAGACTCAGCTTCGCATGCCAAGAACGCTTCAAGACGCAACGGTACAGTTGCACAGCGAGGGCGAGCAATGTGCCAAGGCAAGTTACGGTTGTGAGGAGGGTGATCATCGTGTTGCGGTGTTGTTAGTATTTCAAGGTGAGTCGGGGTTGGCGAGTACTCGACTCTTTAAATCAAGTGGCTAAATCAAGTGCCCTCTGGACCGGTCCAACGCACAAGGGTCGCGCCCCAGGAGTAGCCCACTCCAAAGCCGACGAGCATGACGCGATCCCCGGGTTTCAATTCCCCCCGCTGCTGTAGATTGCATAGCGCGAGCGGAATCGACGCTGAGACCGTATTGCCAGTGTTTTCCAGACAAACCGAAAACTTCTCGGCTGGAATCTTGCACTTTTTGCGGAGCGTTTCCAGCATGTACTGATTCGCTTGATGGAACACAAAGTGGTCGATGTCGCCTTCAGTGCACTGGGCCTTATCGAGTATTTGAGCCACTAGCTGCGGCACACGCTTGAGAGCAAAGGCGAAGACCTCCGCGCCGTTCATCGATAGATTTTGCTGTGTTCGACAATTGCCATTAGCGTCGGTTACTTCCACGGTGGTCGAGGCATCGCTGGGGGTACGGAAACCTCCGGCCGGAACCATTAGATTCTCGGCCCCTGCCCCGTCCGTGCCGTAACAGAACGGGCCCACATTTTCTGATGGGCTTGCTTCTGTCGCGGTTGAAACAAACGTGGCACATCCTGCGTCGCCAAAAAGTGTCCGGGCAGATTTGTCATTGGGATGAATGAGTCGGGTGTAGGTGTCGGCATTGAGCAGCAGCACACCCCGGGCTTGGCCAGTCTCCACCATCCCTTTAGCCAACCCCAAACTGTAGATGTACCCTGAGCAGCCTTGATTGATATCGACCGCTGCCACGGAATGGGGCAGCTTGAGCCGCTGTTGGATCAAACACGCCGAGGCCGGTAGGAAGTAGTCGGGTGTTTGTGTGCAGAAGATGATCGCCTCGGTTTGCTCTTTCCACTCGGGATGTTCGCAGAAGAGTTTCTCGGCGGCCGAGGTGGCCAAGTCGGAGGCACATTCTGAGGAGACGGTGCGACGTTCCTTAATTCCTGTCTTGGCGGATATCTTTTCCATCGACCACTCGGGAAACTCGCGGCTTAAGTCTTCGTTGGTCACCTTTTCAGGAGGCAATACGTAGTCGATGCCAAGAATTGAAGCGTAGTTTGTCATGCCGCCCTCTCCAGAGAAACTGGCTGCGCGGGTAACATCGCCTGAACAGAATCGCCATCGGCACGCACAATGTGAGAGCGAACAAGGGTGTTGGAAAGTGCGCCCAAGCGTGTTCCCAATTGCGGGCTCACAAGCATGGGGAAATTGGACGGCCCCTGAAAGAATCCAGTCGAGTTGAGCGCAGCCACGGCGTTTCTATGGCTAGCATTGCAAATAATTAAATCGCAGTCCGCCTGACGAAGCTGCTGGGTTGCAGCCCAAATGACTTTGTTTACGTGCTCGGGCGGTGCGAGGAAATCGGCGATGAGACCAACCTTGAGATCGCCAAAGTGCTGAGTTTTGTTGTGGATCTTTTCGAGCGCGACAAACCAGCCCACGCGCCGCGAGTGAGAGGTAACGATTCCTCGATGGAGGTAAGGCGCTTCTGTGGGAAATCGATTCTCTAACGCTACGCGATCGCGTCGAGCGATCAGATCGAATTCGGTGCTGCATTGTTCGTCGAGGGTATCGACCCATTCTGGGAATTGCGAGACGATTTGGTAGCTGGTTTTCTGGTTGTAACTTTCGGACTTCCGAGAGCGGAGACCGTTTGCGGCCGCCACTCCGGCTGCACCGAGGCCACTCTTCGACAAGATTCTGGCGAGAGTGCTGCGAGTCTTGCTCCGCTGCAAAGCGGGAAGTTGTTCCAACACGCGCGAGGTGCGATTGCAGTAGAAAAAGCAGGGCACATCCTCAGCCGACCAGCCGCCGCGAATTTTTAGTTGATTCACACGAGATTGAATTCCCCCGCCGCCCAGTCCATAGGCCAGCTGGGCCCGTTTCTGGATATCGCGCTGCAACTGCAGACCGAGTGTGGCGTACTTCTTATTCAGTAACCCTTCAGAAATCGGGTAGCCAAAGTAGTAGAGCAACACTGGCTCGCCCTGCCAACGATAGTGATCGCATCGCATGCTGTAGCCACCGTGGATTCCGTTGGCGTCGGTGGCAACAATCGATTGAACTTCGGAGGGCTCTGTACACAGCGTCGCGTGGTTGCTTTCGGGAATCGGAAACGACAAGGATGGATCGTGGGCCTGGAGTCGCTGTCGAAGTGCCAGCGCCGCAGATTTGTCTGTCGGGTGATAGGGCCGAAATTCCATCGCCGATCGTTCAACCTGCCTTGGCGTGAACGGTGTTGGGTTTCGACTTTTCAATCAAAGCGCCGATTTTCCCTACCGTGTCGCATGCCGAGAGTTCGTCGATTTCGAGTTCCACGCCATATTGCTCGTCAGCCAGGGTGAGGAATTCCAGGACGGTGAGCGAGTCCCAATTCTCCAACGCTTCGAGTTTAGTTTCGCTGGTCACCTCGGTGTTCTCTTCTTGTAGCATCTCGGCGAATGATTTGACAAATGCTTGATTATCCATAGCTCTACAGAATCCTTTCTTGAGCTGAGTCTACGATGAATTCTTGTTCGGGAATTCTTGTTCGGGTTCTTGTTTAGGCGACTAAACTATGAGTGTGGGAATCTTTGCCCGGCTTTTCGACATGATGAGTCGATGCTTCCTGCTGGAGTGCGTCGACAACGTGGGCAATTTGTTCGTCGGTAAGTTCCGGAAACATGGGCAAGCTTAGGCAGCGCTTCGCGGCTCGTTCTGCATTTGGAAATGAGCCTCGTGCATGGCCAAGATCTTTGTGAACCTCTTGCAAGTGCAACGGTATGGGATAGTACACGCAAGTCTGTACATCCTGCAATTTCATAGCGCTGGCAATCGCGTCTCGGTCGTCTACCTCGATCGTGTACTGATGATAAACAGCCGAAAGCAATGTGTTCTCGTGTTCTGCAATTGCTGGTTGGAGACCTTCGGCATGTAATTCTTCGGGCACAGTGACTTCGCTGAGCCCCGCCAATTTCTTGTTGTAAGCTGCGGCAACCGCACGGCGTTGACTGTTCCAGCGATCGAGCAGTGGGAGTTTGACCCGCAATACGGCAGCTTGGATTTCATCCAGTCGACTATTAAGTCCCAATTCCGAGTGGTGGTATTTCACGCGTCCACCGTGGCGGCGAAGCATCTCCACGCGTTTGCCGAGTTCCGGGTCGTTGGTGGCAACAAGACCCCCGTCGCCGAAGCAGCCCAGATTTTTGCTAGGGAAAAAGCTGAAGCAACCTGCTACGCCAAACGTGCCAACCTTCTGTCCCCGATACTCCGCCCCGATCGCCTGTGCACAGTCTTCGATCACAGGTAAGTTGTGCCGGTTGGCGATGTCCATAATCGCGTCCATCTCGCAGGGCTGGCCGTAGAGGTGAACCGGTAGAATTGCCTTGGTGCGCTTCGTGATTGCTTGTTCGATGTGCTGGGGATCGATGTTGAATGTGTTGGGCGAGATATCGACGAACTTGGGCGATGCACCAACGAGTCCAATCGCTTCGGTCGTGGCAACAAACGTGAACGGTGTGGTAATAACTTCGTCGCCGGGGCCAATTCCCAAGGCTCGCAAGACGAGATGCAGGGCATCGGTGCCGCTGCCAACGCCAATCGTGTGGTCGCTTGTCAGATAGTCTGCGACTTCGGACTCAAATTGTTTAACATTCGGACCCAGCACGTAAGCACCACTCGCGCACACTTGCTCAATGGCTGTGCTGACATCGTGGCAAATAGTTTGGTACTGCGATTGCAGATCGCAAAGCGGGATCATGGTTTAGTTCTCGGTTAGGCGACAGACTTCTTGCTAGTCGTTAGCGGTTGCAATTGATAGCCATTTTCGATTTCTCGATAGCTCCGGGAACACTCCGCACAACAGGCTTCGTTGCCGGCAAAAGAAAGGACGATCCCGCACTCGCAGGCCCAACCATGTTGGCGTGCCGGATTGCCACAGACAATGGCATAGGGAGCGACGTCCTTCGTCACTACCGCTCCGGCACCGATGAGGGCATGCTCGCCAATCGTCACACCGCAAACAATCGTGGCATTCGCTCCAATACTGGCGCCGCGCCTTACAAGCGTGGACAGATTGTCCTCACTACGGTTTCGAGGGAACGCGGATCGTGGAGTTAGTATGTTTGTGAAAACCATAGAAGGCCCACAGAATACGTCGTCCTCTAGCGTTACCCCTTCGTAGACGGACACATTGTTTTGAATCTTGACGTTGTTGCCGAGGTGTGCGCGTGGGCCAATCACAACATTCTGTCCGACGCGGCAATTGTCCCCGAGCGTGGAACCGCTCATGATGTGGCAAAAGTGCCAGATGCAGGTTGCCTTGCCGATAACGACACCATCGTCGACGTAGGAAGATTCGTGGACAGAATAATCAGAGCCGCCATCCATAGCGCACCTGCAAACTTACGGGAATCGTGAAATCAAACTGCTGGCGTAGTCTATAAGAATTGCCACCGCGGTAGCAATAAGAGTGTTACGCAGCTTTGCTAGCAGTTCGTTCGATGCGGGGCCAGCGGACGCTGGAAACATCGTGAACAAACGGATGGGCGTCACGCAAGCTTGACGCTGTCTCGCTGCGATTAATTGTGTGCGCTAGCTCGATAGCAGGTCGAGCATCTGAGATGCCAGTTCCCTGGCCCGCAAAAATGTTTTCGTACACGGCCGTGTGCAAGTCGGTAAATCCACAAGAGAAATCGATTTCTTGGCCGTCGTAGGTCATCGACCGATAAGCATAACCGCCCTGCTCTGTGACATGGTCGGGCAAGTCATCCGCATCGGTCGAAAGGAACCACCGCACCCGGGCACGGTCGAGTTCCAAGACGCCGGCCATTTTCCGCGGAGTGTTTAAGTGCGTCGTACTTTGTTCGGCATCTCCGAAGAGCCAGTGCAACAGGTCGAAAAAGTGGATGCCAATATTGAGGGCCACCCCGCCTGATTTCTCGTGATTGCCTTTCCAAGAAGTGTCGTACCAGCGGCCACGTCGAGTGATGTAAGTAAGACAAATATCCGCTTTTTCACGGGCCGTCTGTTCCAGCATCTTTTTACGTAGCTCTAACAGAGAGGGCAGCAGTCGCAATTGGAGCACGGTATAGATTCGGCTGCCATGTTCTGCTTCGAGCTCTTCGAGCGCGTCGAGATTCCAAGGCGAAATCACCAACGGCTTCTCGCAAATGGCATGAGCTTTGACCCGCAGGGCCAAGCGGACATGGGCATCATGTAAATAATTGGGGGAGCAGACGCTGACGTAATTGACGCGCTCTTCCTCCGGGCCGCGTCGGCACTTTTCGAGATAGCGATCAAAGCGTTCGATCTCGGTAAAGAATCGTGCCTGAGGGAAGAAACTATCGAGCCGGCCCACGCAATCGTGGGGGTCGACCGCTGCGACCAGCGTATTGCCGGTATCGTGAATGGCTTTGAAATGCTTAGGTGCAATATAGCCAGCGGCGCCGATTAAGCCGAAATTCATCGCGCTAGGTCCTTCTTTTCAACGACGGGAAGTTGAATCGTAGAAAACGAGTTCGGCCGAGAGGCTACAAACTTGGTGTAGTCATGACAACGCCAGCTAACCTCCTCGCAATGCACTCTCAGTGATAGCACTACGTGGAGAGCAATCTCATGATAGCGAGCGATAGTACTCAATCGAACGACGCAGACCTTCGTCGAAGTCGATCACTGGCTCATAGCCAAGGACTTCCCGCGCTGCGGTAATGTCTGCCAAGCTCTCGCGAACGTCGCCGGTCCGTGCTTCGGCGAAAATCGGCTCGATTTCAGTTCCCAGGACTCGATTGATAGAAGCGATCAAATCGAGCAACGTGAATTGATGCCCGCAGGCTACGTTGAAAACTTGGCCTGTGGCATGGGGAGCATCAGCGGCGGCCAGGTTGCCCGCGACGACATTGTCGATGTAGGTAAAGTCGCGCGACTGGTAACCGTCACCAAATACGGTCGGCTGTTTGCCCGCTAGCATGGCGGTAACGAAAAGTGGAATGACTGCGGAGTATTCGCTATTGGGATCTTGCCTGGGACCGAACACATTGAAGTAGCGTATCGCGACCGTCTCCAGCCCATAGGTTGCCGCAAATGCCCGACAATAATATTCGCCTGCCAATTTGGCCGCGGCGTAGGGAGAAAGTGGTGCCGGAACGTCACTTTCACGCTTCGAGGAAAACGGCTGATCGCCATAGGCACTGCTCGAACCGGCGTAGACGAATCGTCGAACTTTTGCCCGGCGAGCTGCATCGAGCATTGTGACAGTACCGGTCACACAGGCATCGTTCGTGTCCATGGGCTTTGCCACACTACGCGGAACCGATGCCAGTGCGGCCTGGTGATACACCACATCCACGCCATCCACGGCTTGCTCGGCAATCTTGGCGTTTTGGACGTCGCCCTTCACGACTTCGACTTTGTCACCCAGATGAGCAAGATTTGCTTCGGTGCCAGTGCTGAGGTTATCCAATACGCGGACAGTATCGCCTCGCTCAACCAGTGCCGAGGCAATGTGGGAGCCAATGAAACCCGCTCCGCCAGTAACCAAGTAAGTTCCCATGTTCGCTCGCAAGTTGAAGAATTGATTCTGCCGCGCGAGGCCATATTTCGACGAGGCGGCAAGGTCGACAGCGTCGCTGAAGATAGATAGACTTGTCAAGATCGGTCGTCCCGAAACCTTGGCTCTGGTTTACGTTTATGCCCAACGCATCAAGCTTCGAAACGCTTCGCACCCGCATCCAGAACAACCAAGTGGTTGTGGGAGTCGTTGGTTTAGGCTACGTCGGACTGCCCTTGGTCGATGCCTTTGTACGAGCTGGGATTCGTGCCATTGGCTACGATGTCGATCAACAGAAAATCGACAAGCTGAACCAGGGCGAGAGCTACATTGGGCACATCCCCTCGGAAAAACTACAGCAGTGGCACGAAAAGAATGCGTTTGAGGCTACCGCCGATATCAATCGCCTGGCAGACGCCGACGCAATTCTTGTCTGCGTGCCGACTCCGCTGACGGAGTCCCGCGATCCCGATCTGAGCTATGTTACCTCGACGTTTCACGAAATCGCCAAAATACTTCGGCCCGGTCAACTGCTAGTCTTGGAAAGCACAACTTACCCGGGGACAACACGAGACGTAGTGCTTGCCGAGCTGGCCACATCGGGGCTTGAAGTGGGCAAAGACTTTTTTCTGGCCTATAGCCCTGAGCGCGAGGACCCGGGAAACGAGGACTTCTCCGCAGCGAAGATTCCTAAGGTCGTGGGCGGCATCGATCAAGAGAGCCAAGAATTGGCCGTCGCCCTTTACGGCAAAGCAGTGGCCGAGGTGGTTCCTGTTTCTTCCTGTGAAGTCGCCGAAGCGTGCAAGATATTGGAGAACACCTATCGGGCGGTGAACATCGCTCTGGTTAACGAACTCAAACTGCTTTGCACTCGGATGGATATCGATGTGTGGGAAGTGATCGAAGCTGCGAAGACCAAGCCGTTTGGTTTCTCGGCTTTTTACCCAGGTCCTGGCCTAGGCGGGCACTGCATACCCATCGATCCTTTTTATCTTAGCTGGGTTGCTCGCAAGCACGGCATGTCGGCCCGGTTCATTGAATTGGCCGGCGAGATCAACTCGTCGATGCCTAATTTTGTACTGCGGCGACTAAGCGATGCCCTGAACCAGGAAGGCAAACCAGTTCGCGGCAGCAAGATTGCACTATTGGGTATCGCTTATAAAAGTGACGTCGACGATCCTCGCGAAAGTCCCTCGTTTGTGCTGCTCGAGGGTTTGCTAGCGCAGGGTGCCGAGGTGACTTATAACGATCCCCATGTGCCTGCACTTCCGGAAATGCGTGCCCACGACTTGCCGGCTATGGAAAGTCAGGAATTGACAGCCGAATACCTGGCCGACCAGGATTGTGTGCTGATTGCGACCGCCCATCGAGCCTACGACTATGCGTTTATCGCCGAACATGCACGGCTGGTGCTCGATACCAGAAACGCCATGAACGATGTCGCGGCGGGACGGGCGAGAATCGTTAAGGCTTGATCGTCGCGTAGATCGATTCTCAACTAGCGTTGCTAGCAAGCTGAGATTTCTTTGCTGCAGCATTCTATTCTGCGCCGTGCCAGCCATCTTGCGATGCTTGCTTGGGCTGGCGTGGTCCGCACTTGCGTGGGTCCCAGAGATTAGGTACTTATCCGCCCCCTGGATTGGTGGCAGGAGGCCGTAGGTTAACCCGCCCATTGATCAAAGCCCGCGTTTCGATCAATGGACTCCTCGCATCTTGCCCGAGTCTTAGGGTGCCGCTACTCGGTGATTCACTAGTCACCAAGTGGATCATCAGGCCATTTTAGTGGGCAATCACACAGACCCAGAACTTTACGATGTCCAAGGCGAATTCTTACAACTCGCGTCAGTTTCCACGAACGGCTCGACAAACGGCAACGTTAGCAACGGCTCTCAGTGGAGACATGCTCATCAGCGGCTTGCTGCTGCTAACCGGTTTAACCGTTGGCTGTGGATCGACAGGTATTCAGGCTTCGCGGTTGCCAGGGAACTTTCAAGCCTCTAGTCGCGAGCACTCAAGCGTGATGGATTTCTCACGGGTGTCGTCCGTAGGAACCAGCGATTCAACCATCGGGCCGCGCGATCTGCTGAAGATAACAGTCGCCAGTGGCAGGGATCAGGAAAAGCCGGAGCCCGTGATGGTTCGGGTTGCTCAAAATGGCACCGTGGACGTACCACTGATCGGTGTCACGAAAGTTGCCGGAATGGAAGCACATGTCGCCGGACAAACTATCGCCCAGGCGGGCATTGAACGCCAGATTTACGTGCGACCTTACGTTACTGTTGAGATCGATTCCAAGGCGGTTCGCAGTGTTACAGTGTTAGGAGCCGTCCAAGAACCGGGCGTCCACGAACTGCCCTATGGCAATTGCAACCTCGTCACGGCGTTAGCCGCTGCGGGCGGACTTTCGGAAGATGCGAGTACCGAAGTGGAAATCATCCGTCAGCCCACAGAAAACCACTCCGGCTTGGCTGGCGACCCGCTCGTCTCGGGGAATGACAATGTGCAGCTGGCTTCCTACCAATCCAATCATTCCCAGGCCGGCAACCATGGCAGGTCGCGTCCGCTCCAGGTGATGCGGATGGATCTTTCGGAAGGGCAGACGCAAACTCATGCCGATACCCGTCTGGTCGACCGCGATGTGGTCAAAATTATACCTCGAGCCGAAGAGATGGTGTTCGTCACGGGCTTAGTGAGAAGTCCCGGCCAATACGAAATGCCACTAGATCAAGACGTGCATCTACTCGACGCAATTGCCATGGCAGGCGGACAGAGCTCGCCAGTTGCTGACAAGTTGCTGATCATTCGGCGGGTAAAAGATCAGCCCCAACCGATTGTGATCAATGCCAGCCTGAGTGCTGCAAAGCGGAACGGTAGAGAGAATATTCGACTGGCCCCGGGCGACACCGTCAGCATCGAGCAAACTCCCACGACAGTGGTTGTGGATACATTCCGACAGATTTTCCGCGTATCGTTTGGCGTTGCCAGTCGAGTCACTTCCCTTTAGTAGCAAGACAAGAGTCCCTTACCCAGAATTTCGTGGGAACATAACCAACCGTTTTAGCAAATCCCGTGACAACAAATCCCACCGATCAAAACCTGATAATCGAATCTGATGCCCCAGCAACCGGCGATATGTTGCCGGCCGTGCTTCGGTTTATTCGCGTTCTACGCCATCGCAAACACGTCGTGCTGAGCAGCGTGTATTTGTTTGTCTTGGCAGGAGCCGTCTACTACTATCTGGCACCGCGCTACTATCAGTCGGTGGCAAGTATCAACATTGTTGATCAGAACAAAGATCAGCTCTCGGTGATTGGTAGTCAAGAGAATACTGGCAACACGATGGCGACGCACCGGGAGCTCGTGGTGAGCCAGGTTGTCGTAAGAGATGCAATCCGGAAACTCGAGCCACAGTTTCGCATCGACCTGCAAGGAGTGGAACCCAAGAAATGGGTGACGAAAATCCAAAAAAATCTCTCCGCCTCGATCAAACGCAAAACGAATATCATCGATGTTAGCTACCGATCGCGAAGCCCTCAGGCCGCCGCTGCTGTTGTGAACGCCATCATTCGGGCGTACTTAGACTTCGTTGCAGAAAATCATAAAGGAACCGTTGGCGAGTTTCGCACGCTGCTCTCCAATGAGAGAGATCGGATTAAGGCGAAACTCGATGAGCAGCAGTCCGAACTGCAACGGCATCGAGAAGAAGTCGGCCATCTGGCTGTTTCCTCGGAAGACCAAGTCGTCGAACCGATCATCCAGCGTGCCTTAAAGCTAAACGAAGCACTTTCCGAAGCACAAGAGAAGAGACTGATTCTCGAGGCGACTCTGGCCTCGATGCAGCATGCCAAATTGCGCGGTGGTAACGTCTCGCAGCACCTGATGGGGCTTGAGTCTGCACTGGGGCAGCAGCTATTGATGGCTTCGCTGGGAATGAGTCCCGAAGACTTGCGAGTGGTTGGCGAACAGAAGAAGAAATTGCTCGCCGCGCAGGAAGAATTTCAAGGTCTGTCGCAAGTGCTGGGCGCGAATCATCCCAGGATGATGGAACTTAGAAAGCAAATTCAGATGCAGCAGCAGTTTATTGCCTCGCAAGGTGGATCTGCCACCGCCGACGGCAAGCTGCGCAAAGCACTTCCGGACGATCTGGTGTTGGATCTGCTCCAGCAGTCCCTGGACCATTCCCGCCAAGTCGAGCAGCAGCTGAGCATGTCCTACGAACAGTCTCGAAACGAAGCTATCAAGCAGAGCGATGGAATCGTGCAATTGCACATGAAGGAACGCGATGTCTCTCGCACTGAAGCCGAGTACGAAACTGTGAACGAGAACTTAAGTAGTATCGATATGTCACAGATTCATGCCCCGATCAAAGCGACAGTCACACGCGAACCGTTGCCGGAGAATCGCCCCGTTTCTCCCCGGCTACGGAACGTGGGGGTTGGTTCGATTATGGGTGGTTTGATAATCGGTTGCTTGTTGGTTTATGTCCAGGACCGCCTCGACGATCGCTTCACCTCGCCGGAAGAGCTTTCCGCACAGTTGAATGTGCCGATTCTCTCAATCGTTAGAAAACTTGATCCGCTGCAAGGAGAGGGTTTGGCCAGCGTCTACACGCATGCGTTGCCGAATTCTGTGGAATCGGAGGCATTCCGTACATTGCGAACCGCGCTTTCGTTGGGCGGTGAAGTTTGCGATCGGATACTCGTCTCTAGCTCTGAACCAGGAGACGGAAAAACAACCGTATCGGCAAACCTGGCGGTGGCATTCGCGCAGGCTGGCCATCGCACCTTGGTAATCGACGCCGACTTGCGTAAGCCTGGATTCTCGACCCTGCTGGGATTGAAGGGACAACAGGGGGTTGCCGATCTGCTGGCCTCCGAGCAATCGCCTGAAGAATTGGCTCAATCGCTCATCCACAATACTGAAGTCAACGGACTGGATGTTTTGCCTGTAGGTCTGCGACGACCGAATCCTGCCGAGCTGCTCAGCGGCAAGGCGTTTGTGGAATTATTGGCTTGGGCGGATTCCCGATACGATCGCGTATTGGTCGACTGCCCACCAGTGCTCGCCGTGAGCGATGCCCAAATCGTGGGCCAATTGGTCGACGGAGCAGTGCTTGTGGTTCGTCCAGAAAAGAATCACCGGCGATCGGTGATTCGGGCCGTAGAGAGCTTCCACGAAACCGGTTGCCACGTCTTTGGGGTTGTTGCCAATGGCGTTGCCGAAGATCGGGGCGGGTATGGTTACGGCTACGGATACGGCTATGGCTACGGTTACACCGATGGCTACGGACACGACCAATCGGAAGCCCAACAACCAGTTCCCCCCACGCCAGACTTACCAGCTTCGCTCAGTGAATTGACTGCCACGGATCAATCACAAGCTGAGCACTTACCAGAAATAAGCCACCCACAATCAACACACAGCATTCGTCCCCGACGAGCTGCTTAGAAGAAGGTTTTTGCCGAAGCTCAATTCCCGCATCGCAGCTTTGGCTTGTTCAATTATGAAATGACCCCAGCCATGCAGAGTCGGCAATCACAAACTAGTCATCGATCCTGGTCACGTAGTCAAACTGCTGGCGAGGAGAATGCGCTGCCGAACATCTGTTTGCAGATCGTCGATCTCGGACTGGCGGCCATCATCTTTATCACGCCCCTGTTGTTCGGTGGCCGTCACCCGATGGGCCGTTTTGCCTTGGTCGCCCTCTGCGGCATGGTTTCGTCTGCTTGGTTTATTCGACAGTCTTTTGTCACACGCGGCAAATGGACCCGCAGTATGTCGATTTGGCTGATGCTGCTGGCCGTTGGTACGGTTTTGCTGCAGATTGTCAGTTTGCCCGCGGAATGGCTAGGCACATTGGCACCTCGGCTCAGCGAATTGTTGCCTCTCTGGGCGACCGGTGCTGCCGAAGTGCCGCTCAATCACTACTCCTTGGGAACTTGGGGTACTATTTCGATCTCTCCGGAAGATACCCGCCTGGCACTCGCCACACTGGTTGCTTACGGCTTACTGTTTGTTACGGCTACTCAGAGATTGCAGACGGTGCAGGATGTCAAACGTATTATCAATTACATCGCCATCTCTGCAGCCATTGGCGCGTTGTTTGGAATCGTTCAGTATTTCACCTCCAATGGACTGTTCTTCTGGTTCTATGAATTTCCCTATACCAATACTTCGGAAGAGGTGAAGGGGAGTTTTACTTGCCGGAATCACTATGCCCATTTTGTAGTGCTCGGCACGGCCCCACTGGTTGCCTTGTTCATGAGTCGGCTGGGCTCGGGCAATAGAAAAGAGCAAAAGCCAAGATCGTCCTGGTCGGCACAAGCGAATCAGCCCTCGATCGATCCGCTCGCCGTATGCCTGGGCATTGCTGTGATCGTCGCAATTGCCGCGGTTCTATGTTCGCTATCCCGAGGTGGAGCACTCGCACTCGGAGCAAGTCTTTTCGTGCTAGGTCTCGCTTACTTGAAATTTCGCTTAGTGAAGGCGGCAGATCTGGCACTACTGGTCGCGGCAGGAGCGATCGTCATGGTTGGAGTCGTCTCCTTCTATGGCTACGACCAAATTGCGAGTCGACTCGACGATTTTACCGATGGTTCCGTGGATTCGCTTGATGCACGCGGTGGCCGACGAACGATTTGGGCTGCCAATGCCGAAGCGATCGAATCTGGTTGGCAAGCTGGCACGGGAGCAGGGACTCATCGGTACATTTATCCTGTCTATTTAGAGGCACCGCTCAATCGATTATTCATGCACTCGGAAAGCAGCCCACTTCAGATTGCTACTGAAAACGGCTTGCCAGGAGTCGTCCTGTTAGCAGCCGGCTTGGTGTGCGTAGGCTTTTGGTGTTGCTTAGCACTTGTCCGATCCCAAACGAGAGAGCAACAGATATACGCAGGAGCCATCGTAGCTTCGTTGGCGGGGAGTGCTGCGCATGCACCGTTCGATTTTGTGTGGTTTGTTCCCGCGTGTATGGCAGTGACAATTATTTTGGCAGCTTGTGCGTTGCGACTTGCTCAATTGATCGTACCGGTGGCTAGCGAGAAGCGCACTCAGGTTGTCTTGATGCGTCCTGCCTGGATGGCGGCTTGTGCAGTTGTGCTACTAGCGGGAGGCTGGTCGACATACACTTTGCTGCCGCAAGCCAAGGCAGCTATGCACTGGGACCGTTACCATCTTGCCAACAACGCCGAGAGGGCCGTCAACGGCGACCTTTCGCTGGCCGTAGTGCAAGCCGATTTCCAAAGGCAACAGGCCGACGAGCAACTCATCCACTACCGAACCGAGGTGCTTCTGAAGATCATCGCCGTGAACCCGGATGATGCTCGAGCGCACTTGAAACTAGCGGCCAACCTGTTGAAGGAATTCAACCTGCAGGGAGCCGACGCGATGAACCAAATGACTGTGACGCAAATCCGCGACTCAGCCATTGGTTCGAAGTTTTCTAGCTCCAAGGAACTGCAAGAGTGGTTGCAACGTGCCTTTGGGGAACGTAGCAAGCTGCTCTACCGGGCGCTTTATCATTCCAAGCACGCTGTTAGACTCTGTCCGTTTCAAGGTGAAGCTTACACTTTTCTGGCAGGCTTAGCTTTCTTGGAAGGACGAGGGAACCGAGAGGTCGAGGCCCTGTGGCAACAGGCGCTGGCAGTGGGGCCTTGCGATAGCGATGTGCTTTTCGAAGTCGGCACACAACTACTGGCAGCCCGCCGACCGGAACAAGCGTTCCAGGTGTGGAAAGTGCTTTTCAAATCACCAACCCGACACCAATTGCAGGTAGTCAACTCGATGGCTCCGCATATTCCTGCAGAGGGATTGTTGGGCTTGCTGCAACCGGGGCCCTCTGTGTTGCAGCCCGTCTGGCAGCACTACGCGGCGCGGGGGACCGAGCAAGACTGGATGGCAATCGAATCCCATACGGCAAGCGTGATTCAAAATAAGATTAGCGCAAACGACTCGATCAATATTGCAAAGTTATGGAAACTACTTGCTCAAATTCAAACAGCGCTCAACAAACCCCAGGCAGCCATTCATAGCTATCAACAAGCAATTGTCTCAGAACCACAAGATTTTGGCACGCACTACTACCTGGGCGTGTTGTGTGCGGGGCTCGGCCAATTGGAGTCAGCCGAAGAACAGTTTAATTGGTGTCTCGCTCGCAGGCCCGATCATACGAGTAGCAAGACAATGTTGATGAAGATCGGCCGGCAACGATTGAGTTATCGTGCCGAAGTTCCGACTCCAGCCAAGTCTTTGTAACAGACAGAGACAGTTAAGTATGAAAAATCAGAATCATCTTCGAATTTCACTCGGCCTGGCGGTTGTCGTTCCGTTGTGCGCTTTGGCGTATGTGGGCGCATTTTTGTTGCGGTTTGATGGTTCGCTCGACGAGTCGGCAACTGCTCAGTTAAGCGGCACAATATTCTGGGTCCTGCTGATCAAAGTCGTGGGCCTGTTGCAAGCCAGGTTCCATGCTGAGTTCTCTCGCTATGTCACATTCCGCGATATGGTGCGGATGGTTCGAACGGTCACTATTTGCTCAGTTGGGATTACGCTTTTGGACGCGCTGGTACTTTCGTCCACGGTAATACCAAGAAGCGTCATTCTACTTGATTGGGGAGTGACACTCGCGCTACTGGCGGCGGTTCGGATTCTGCCGAGGCTGATCCACGATACCGACTGGCGATTATTCTCCAAACAAAGCGGAACCGTAGCACTGATTGCTGGAGCAAATGACGCCGGCGAAGCCCTGTTGCGGGGGATGTTGCGGAGCAAACTCGATTATCGGGCTATAGGCTTCATCGACGAAGACAGCTCGGCTGTGGGGCGTCGCATAGCGGGAATTCCCGTCTTAGGCACGCACGAGGACATCCCGCAGTTGGTGGCCAAGTATGGAGTCGAACAGGTTCTCATCACATCCGGTGTGCTTTCGGGTCGAGCGGTCCGAGAACTTGTACAGTCCGCCGCGGAGAACGGCTTTCATGTGAAAGTGCTCCCCAGCTACGAACAAATACTCACCGGCAGCGTGGCAATTAATCCTCGACCAGTGGCTATCTCCGACTTGTTGCGACGGCCTTCGGTCGACCTCGATATGGAGAGCATTCACCAGTGGATTAACAATCGGACGGTGCTCGTGACGGGTAGTGCCGGAAGCATTGGTTCGGAAATATGCCGCCAGATTCTGCAGCTCGCCCCAGAGAAGGTCGTGCTTGTCGACCGCAGTGAAACGGGGCAGTTTTTCCTGGAGCGCGAACTACGTCAACTTGCGCCGGACATCAACATCGACGTGGCACTTGCCGACTTGACCGATGCACGGCGGATGGAAGCAGTTTTTGCGGAGCATCGACCGAATATCGTTTTTCACGCTGCCGCCTACAAGCATGTCCCGCTGATGGAAGCGCACGTCGGCGAGGCGGTGAAGAATATTGTGCTCTCGACCCGCTGTTTGGTTGACTTAGCTGAACAGTTCGAGGTCGAGGGACTAGTTATGATTTCGACGGACAAGGCAGTGAATCCGTCGAGCGTCATGGGTTCGTGCAAGAAACTCGCCGAACAGTATGTCCAAGCTAAGGCGGCAACTTCCTCTTGCCGGCTGGTAACGGTCCGATTTGGGAATGTTCTCGATTCGGCGGGCAGCGTGGTTCCCATATTCCGAGAACAGATCGCCCGCGGCGGTCCGGTGACCGTGACTCACCCGGATATGATTCGCTACTTCATGCTGATTCCTGAAGCGGCACAACTTGTCATCCAGGCGGGTACCATGGGTCGGGGTGGCGAGATCTTTGTACTCGACATGGGAGAACCGGTCCGCATCATGGATCTTGCTCAAGATATGATCCGGTTGTCCGGCCTCCGCGTTGGTGACGACATCGAAGTCGAAGTTAGCGGCCTACGCCCTGGCGAAAAGCTGTTCGAAGAGCTCTACAGCGATCGCGAACTGCATCAGCCGACGCGACACTCAAAAATCATGGTGGCCAACGGGGCGCCTCCGCGGTTGTTGGAAGTGCTAAACGACATCAGCCGCCTGAGCGAAATCGTCGACGAGCCGAACGATACGGTTCGGGCAGCGTTGGAGCAAATCATACCTGTCTACGAGCCGACCCCTGCGAGCACGCCTACTGAGGCTCCGGCTTTGCGGGTGAAGAGTGCGGCGTAAGTTCATGCGGGCCGATCTCGGGAATTTGCTATTGATCACGGCGGCGGCGTTTTTCGGCCAAGGCAGACTTGATAAATCGCCCCATTTTGCGATCTGCTTCATGACGCTCGGCCAACGATCGTGCGTTGCGTGCCTGTTCGGCAAGTAGTTTCTTAAAACTTGTAAACCGACGCTGGTCGAGCTCCCCTGATTCTAGTGCTGCCTGCACGGCACAGCCGTCGTCAGCCTCGTGACTACAGTTATTGAATCGGCAGCCCTCGGCAATCTCTAGAACATCAACGAATAAATCGGTAACCCCCTCTTCGCACGCGGGCAGCTGCAGTTCCCGCATGCCTGGGTTGTCGACCAAGATTCCTCCACAGGGAAGTAGGTGCAAGGAACGCGCGGTGGTGACGTGCCGTCCCTTGCCATCGTGCTGGCGAATCGCGCCCGTTGCCTGGCCTGCGGCCCCCAACGCATTGGCCAGCGTCGACTTGCCAACACCGGAAGAACCGAGCAGCGCAACTGACTGCCCTGCCCCGCACCAAGACTTGAGGATTTCGGCTTGCTCTGTCTCGCGGGCATCGAGCGTTTCGACAACCAATCCGGCATGGAGCTTTTCGACCTGTTTACGGAGCGCGGTGACATTGTCGCAAAGATCGGCTTTGGTGAGCACCACTACGGGCATTGCCTCGGCTTGAAGCGCGAGAGCCAAATAGCGTTCGATACGCGAGAGATTAAAGTCCTCATTGCAAGAACAAACGATGAAGATGGTATCGATATTCGCGGCGATAGCCTGCGATTTGACTTCGATGCCGGATGCCTTGCGATAGAGTAGAGTCTGACGTTCGAGTCGTTGGACGGCCCGGTGATCGGCAGTTTCGAGTACTAGCCAATCGCCCACTGCGATCTCACCGGCAGACTCAGCCAATTGCACGGGCACACGGAACTCGCCCTCGACACCGAGTAGCAAGACTTGGCTACCATAGTGTGCCGATACTCGGGCGATGACAACATCGTCGGAGTCGTCCACCTGCTGCTGAAAGAAGGGTTTCCAGCCGATCGCGCGTAATTTTTCTTGGTTCATTGAGAATTATCCTAGTCGATATAACTTGGCAAGACATGCCTAGCTGGGAAGAGGTTCGCAAGCATTTTCCGGTGGAGGGCAATCCTAGCCCCAGCAGCCATTTACCCTTCAATGTTGCTGCGTCTGAGCCATCTTGCTTTAATATGGGCTGGCACATGCATCTTGTAATTCTCCTTCGATCCTTGAAATGCCACTCCCAATGCGGCAACATCTGCGAAATACGATCGTTAAGATTCGGTCGAATTGTCATCTTGCCCTATTTGCCTGTTTGCTGGCTGTGAATCTTTGTGGCGAGAGTTCGGCTGTGTTCTGGAGGGCTGACTGGCCAACGGGCGATCCCCAGTGGCGGACTAGCTACGATGGGCTGATGACGAACGTCGGCAAGGTGAACAATGGAGTGACCGAGGAGTTTGGGTCCGGTGTGCTAATTCACGAGAAGTGGATGCTGACGGTCGAGCATGTGGTCAGTGACGATGACGAGCTAACGGGCCCTGCGGACCTGTCAGTGTTTCTGCCCAACTATGGCGGGACGTTCTCGGTTAGTGAAGTACACAGTCACTCCAGCGGTGATATAGCGTTGCTAAAGCTATCCACCGAGCCAACCGACTGGATCGATGTGCCGCTGAACGACATCAATGACGAGGTGAACAAGATTCTTGAGGTGGGCGGGTACGGATACTTTGGTCCTGCTGGAGATAACACCCCAGGCATTGGAACTTATCATCGTGCACAGAACCGCGTTGATACAATTATCGGAACCGACTTGAAATACGATTTCGATGCCCCAGGAAGTGGAGCTATTGCTCGAGAAGGTATTTCCGATAACGGCGACAGCGGTGGCCCGGTGCTGCTCAAGACGAGTGACGACCAGTGGGTGTTGGGCGCACTGACACGTGCTGGTTCGGGAGAGAACCCCGTCGACTATGGCAAGCGGAGTTGGGCCATCAAGACGTCGTCGTATATCCCCTGGATTCAGAGCTTAGTGCCCGGGGCACTACTACGCAGCACGATCGAGTCTGCAGCACCGGGGGATCTGAATTTCGATAGTTCAATCGATAACTTAGACCTTGAGCTATTGCTCGATGCCCATGGAAAGAGCGTGCCTGAAGTTGTCGATAACTACGACCTATTCGACGACGGAGTGATCGATGCCACTCCGCAGGCAGCCAATTCGGATTTAGATGCTTTCGTGCACGGGATACTTGATACTGACTATGGCGATGCCAATCTCGATGGCTCGGTAGATCACGATGATCTACTCGTCTGGCAGGCTGGCTACGCTTTGGGGGGCGGGGCCTGGGCCACGGGCGATTCGAACGTCGACGGCCGAGTGGATGGACTTGATTTTCTCACGTACCAACAAAACTACACGGGTTCTGGTTCGGGGAGCCAATCGTTGGCGACGACTGTCCCCGAACCCACGAGCGTGGTGCTGGTGTGCAGCTTTCTCTTGGCCCACTCTTGCCGTCGGCGGAAAGAGTGGGCTTTGTCCGGCAGTTACTAAAACTGCGGATGCGTGACAGCAAACGACGTCCAGCCTAAGTGCGAGCTTCGAGCATCGCGCGGAGTGGCGAGACTCCCAAGGGTACCGTGCAGTTAGCCGTCGGCGGGTGGCTTGCTTGGCTCGACTCGACGGGCCAATGTGAGGTTTCTTCTTTTGCTACCGCACTGGTGGTGTTCGAGTTGCTGCTAATGAGTGGCTTGCTCTTTGGCGGGACGAGCCTTTCATCAGTTTGGTCTGCAACATCTGGTAGGGAATCGGTCGATTCCTCGCCAAGATCGAAGCAGAGTTCTCCGCGAATCACATTAATGTCGTGTGGCGCTTCGATGCCCAGTCGAACCGCTTTGCCTTTCATTCGCAATACCGTGATGGTGATAGAATCGCCAATGCGAATTTTTTCGTTCTGCTTCCTGGTAAGAACCAACATGACACACTCCCTTTGTTGGTGAGACAAGTTCCGGTTTAGAAAAGACAGTGCCGATTGACACCTGCCTTGTGATACGCATACGGCGTGCCAAGGGTGCGGCAGAAAAGTGTGGTGCGGCGTATTTACCGGCTGGCTAACATCTTAGGGAGTTGCCAGCGTTGGCGGCGTGTTCAGTGAATGGTGTACATTTGCCAGAAGATTGTAAATTTTCCGCTAGCAGCGGAAGGCAGAATTCGAGCGCGAAGACCTGCTCCCTTCGCACAATTGCGACAAACAATAGCCGCTTGGTAAAGTTTTTCGACTCTTCCGGCTGGGTATGCTGATGAAGGCTTGCGAATTGTGACGATAATTCATGCGATTGCGGAGGGAGAGAAACCGTCCTTCACATTACAAAGGTGTGCAGGGTATTTCTATTACGTTCAGGGGCAAGCGATAGGAGTGTGGGGGGATGTCTATTCAATCGAAGCAGTGCTTTTCTCAAAGTGCTGTCTGGTTAGCAATGCTAGCGATGATGGTCCAGCCTGTATTGGTTCAGGGGGCGGCCATGGACTTTTCAGCAGGCGAGAATTCCATTCGCGTGACGGATGTGGAACTCGAGCATGGAGGCGTCCTTCGCGGACAGGTTGTTGGCAGTAGCGGCCAGCCTCAGGCCAAGGTGTCTATTCGCCTGTACAGCGGTCAGCAATCGCTGGAAGTAAAGACCGATGCGGAGGGGCGATTCGCCGTCACAGGACTTGTCGGAAGCACTTACCAGTTACAAGTGGGTGAACACGTGCAGTTGGTCCGCGCTTGGGCCGCCAAGACAGCACCACCCCACGCGACTGCGGGAATGCTGATAGTGCCAGACGATTCTGCCGTGCTGGGACAGCATTGCGGTTCGCCCGTCTGTGGCAGCGGCGTGTGCGGTGGTGGCAGAGGCTATGGTGGTAGAAGTCGGGTAGCTCAGCAACGACTTATACTGGGTGGGCTGATTGCTGCGGCAATTGCGATCCCCATTGCTGTGGAAAATGGCGACGACGATGACGTGAATGCTGAGCCGTAGAGAAGACAGAGTCTTGAGGAGAGCCGCCTGTCAAAAAAAAACGGAGGAGAGCCAAGCAATGCCTGACTCTCCTCCGGACATGTACACTACTCCCCGCGGCTTGGTCACAATCCTTGCGACTTCGAACAATTGCTCGACCGCATCAATCCTTTACAAGAGCAATGTAGCGTGTAGGAGTCAGGCTGCTGTCGGCTCGAGCGAATCGGCCATAGCAGCGACAAGATTTCTGGGATCGAGTGGCTTCATGAACCACTGGTCGATGCTTTCATCCAGATTTCCAAACTGGTTCTCTTCGGGTGAAGATCCGCTAATCGCGAAGATCTTTAGGGCTTCCAGTTCTGGATTTTCGCGAATACGGCGAATGGTGGTAGGCCCATCGCAACGCGGCATCCGCATGTCCATCAAAACGAGTGATGGCTTGGAGTTGGATTCTAAGTAGTCGATCGCTTCTAAGCCATTAGATGCGGTCACCACTTCGTACCCGTGAAGACGGAGGAACCCGGCCAGCATTTCGCGCTCATTGTCTTCGTCTTCGACAAGAAGTGCCGTTTTCTGGGGATTCTCGACAGCCGGGATTGGTTCCTGAGGCGTTTTTTCGTCCTGTACGATATTTTGGATCTGTTCGAAGACCTTTTCGAAAGTTTGTTGAGCGTCGTCGAAGTGCCCGGCGACCATTTCTTGCTTGCAGAGATGAAGTGCAATGCTCAGCGAATTGAGCTTGTTGCGGACTTCATGCCGCTCGGACTGGGGCAACCGAACGATATGTTGCTGGGGGTTAGGTTTGGACTCAAACTCTTCGATTTCATCACGAAGGATTCTGATTTCCATGGGGGCGTCGACTCCAACTCGAACGGCGGAGCCTTTTACGCGGAGAATTTCAACTGTCACATCGAGATCAGGAAAACGAATCTTCTGGTTTTCCTTGCGGCTTAGGACTAGCATGGAATAAGTTTCCTCCTTGAGGTTTCATCGCAAATTCGCGAGCTCCATCCTTGGAGATTCGATCTTTCGACAGCGAACTAATTCAAGCTTCCATGCTTTAGTAGACCAATTTCCAATCGGCCTAGGGTATGAACCCGACGCGATATTTTCTCCGAAAATCATAGTGGATTGTTGGTCGGCAAACTTCGAACGTGCATCAATTTATTCCAAGTCTATTTGCACAGTCAACATCACTTTGCGGCTTATTTTTGGCCGGTTGCGAAGATTCCTTAGGAGTCGTTTGAGTCGTCAGAATTGCTGCCTGCTAGCAAATCATCATTCGAGATCTTTCCTAGGCACTGAACAATCGTGGAATAGGTGTCTTCGGCACTACGAAACTTGCCTGCTAACATCTCTCTTCTTAGTAGATCGAGCCCTATTTGCACCGAATGAAGCTGTTCGCGGATGCGAATTTGAGCCTCGGTAGAGTTCGATTCCTCTTCGTTTCCGGAGTTGGTGTGAGAACCAGCCATCTAACTTCCCTGTTGCTAATCAAGAATGCTGTCATTTAGAGATCATCTGGAGATGTTTTTCCATCCTCGTCTGGAAAAACTTACTGAATGCAAATTGCACGTCAAGTAGGTGCAAAAGTTAACAGACCGGAGTGGTCTAGGGATGGCGAATTACTGCTGGATGTGTGCAGGTGAGAGATTTTGGGCCAGGGTTCGATAGAGTTCGACAGGGTCGAGCGGTTTGACCAGATGGGCATCGAAGCCAGACTTGAGGGCTTGTTCCCGGTCGGAATCTTGACCGTACCCGGTCAATGCAATGAGAACAAAATCCCAGTCCAATTCAAGCTGACGTACAGCTCTGGCAAATTGGTAGCCATCCATCACGGGCAGTCCAATATCGACGATGGCAACTTCCGGGCTGACATTCTTAAATTTTTCGAGTGCCGAAAAGCCATCGCTAGCCTCGTGAACGACGAACCCTTGCATGCGTAGCGTTTTCGCGAGCATCATGCGTGCATCGTCATTGTCTTCTACCAGTAATAAGCTGCGATCGTCGAAAGAGATGTGCGGGACAGGTACGACCGCCTTTTTGGTATTCACGGTTACCGGCAGACGAATTGTGAACGTACTTCCCTGTCCCTCCCCTTCACTTTCGGCAGTGAGCGTTCCGTAATGCGCCTCCACAATGCTTCGTGCCAGGGAAAGCCCTACGCCGATTCCGCCTGACGCATGGGCAAGATTAGATTCCGATTGAACAAATAGCTCAAAGATCGAATCCAGCATTTTCGGAGGAATGCCATCGCCATTGTCACGGATCGAAATGATGGCTTCGTTAGCTTGCTGCGAGATTTCGTACCAGATGTCGCCTCCCTCGGGCGTGTACTTCGCAGCGTTGCTGAGGAGATTGATTTGGGCCTGCTTCATCCGAGCTGGGTCTGCAACCACAAAGATAGGTTCGCTGCCAAAATCTATGTGCAGTTCCATGTCTTTATCTCGAAGCTCGTGTGAAAAAGCCTCCATGACTTCTTCCGCTAATAGCTTGAGATCGACAACCTCTTGGCGGAATTCAATTCGATTTTGGCCGAATCGGGCAACATCGAGCAAATCGTCCAACAGCCTTGCCATATATTTCGTTTGACGTCCAATGATTTGCATGGCGTCTTTTGCTGTTTCAAGGGAATGAAGTTCAGCCTGGCCATCCGCAGGACTCTCGTTAGGGGATTTGGCTGAGTTGATCGCGCTCAGGACAGCCCCCATGGGATTGCGGAGCTCATGAGAAAGCATTGCTAGGAAATTGTCCCGGCGATGAATTTCTTCCACGCTGTGGAATTCTGATATTTTGCGATCGTGAATGTCACCAACAGTGCCCGTCATTCGCAGGGGCGAGCCGTCATCGCCAAAGTCAATGATGGCTCGATGCTCATACCAACGGTACTCGCCCGATTTGTGTTGCATTCGGTATTCAAACTGGCGATGCAACTCGACAAAGCATTTTTCTTGGGAAGGAACGCTCGTCTGCTCAATGAGGGCTCGATCTTCCGGATGTACATTCTTCAGCCACTGAGAATAGGTCGCAGGAAATTCTCCAGGTTCGTAACCGAGTAATTGGTAGCACGTGTCGGACCACCACATATTTTCGTTGGCGACATCGGGCCAGTCCCAGGTGCCATCGCGATTGGCCAGGATGGCGCGCTGGAAGCGTTCGCGTTCGTGAAGAGCATCTTCTTCTGCTTCGGCTAGCGTGGTGATATCTACCAGTGTCAGGACGACACCGCTGATGCGATTCTCAGCTCGATAAGGCAGCATCCTCAACAAAAACTGTTGGTCCTCATTTTCATTGACCCGTTGTTCGAATAGCTCTCCGGTTTCGAGTACTTCAGAAGCTCGACCGGTGAGGTCTTCGCAGTCGAGATTATAGGAGAAGGATGAAATCCTCCGCCCTATATCGCGAGTTACCAGATTGAAAACTTCCGCCATCATGGGGGTGAACTTCCGAACGCATAGGTTCTCATCGAGAAAAAGCGTATGCACTTCAGTGCTTTCCAGCAAATTCTCCATGTCATGCGTCATCTCGGTCAGATCAAGAATCTTTTTCTGGAACTCGGCGTTGACTGTGTAAAGTTCTTCGTTAACAGAATGAAGTTCTTCGTTCGTGCTTTGTAATTCTTCGTTCGATGCGGTCAGTTCTTCATTAGTCGCCTGAAGTTCTTCGTTGCTGGTCTCTAGTTCCTCGACGGTGGATCGCAAACTTTGTTTGGCTCGACGAAGATCTTGTTCGAGCCCTTCGATTTGGTCGCGAGTAACCTCAGAGACATCCAGATTTTCGCTCGGGCCAGCTGCAGGCAGTTTCGATTCTTCTACATCGTTAAACGTGATAAGATATTTTGCAAAATGCTCTTTCTGTCCGACTGGAATTATCTCTATTTCAAGCGGCCGAGTTCCGCTGGCAGTATTTGCCATCACAGAGTGATAACGCACCCGTTTCGATTTCTTTTCAGCCGATTGAATTCCCCCAGTGATGGCCAGTTTTAGATTGCCGTCCACCATGTCGAGCAATCTGTTGCTAGGACGTCCGTCACGAATTGTGAGAAACTCCCCTGCTCCTCCAAACATGTGGAGCATCTCGCAGTTGTGATCTACAAGAATGGCTGCAGGCATGTACTCGCCGAGTAACTCGTCGTACGTTGACTGCAGATCGGGTTCCCTGGGAATTCGCGGTACTATAGTGTCTTGGCCGGAGGCTTTCGGTTTATTGATGTCGGCATTCAGCACGCCATCAATCACCTGTGAGATGTGAACGTCTCTCCGCTTGCGGTAGATATTCCACCGGTCGATCAAAGGCTCAAATTCGTCCGCCAGATCGCCCGTCGTCTCGCTGGCACCTAGGAAGAGCAATCCGCCCGTCTTCAGCCCGAAATGAAAAAGCGAAATGATTTTTTTCTGGGCCAAGGGCCGCAAGTAAATCAAAAAGTTCCGGCATGAGATCAGATCAAGCCTAGTGAAGGGGGTATCTTTCACCAAATTGTGGGGCGCAAAGACTATCATCTGGCGGATGTCTTGCTCTATCTGGTATCCCCCCTCGACTTCGCTGAAGTATCGCTCCAATCGCTCGGGACTAATCTCTTCCAGCTCATCTTTGCTATAGACTCCGGCCTGAGCTGTATCGAGCGATGCTTGATTGACATCGGTTGCGAAAATTTTCACAGGGAGTCTCAAGCCGAGCTCTCGCAGGCATTCGTCCAAAATGATAGCGATTGAATAGGCTTCCTCGCCCGTGCCGGCGGCAGAAACCCAGGCACGGAATTCATTGCGAGTACCGTGAGACTCATCAAGATAGTTCAGTAGCGTGTTTTTTAAGCTGTCGAAAGCCTCTGGGTCGCGGAACATGCTGGTTACACCTATCAGCAAGTCTTTGTGCAACTCATCGAGTTCGCTTGGCGACTCCTCCAAAAAGTGAACATAATCTTCGATGTTCGAACGATGATTGAGTTGAATCCGCCTTTCGATCCGTCGATTGATGGTACCGGGCTTATAGTAATTGAAGTCGATGCGATGACGTTCCAGGAGCAAACGAAATATGTGCTCCATGCTCGACTCGTCCATGGGATGCTGCTGGAGCAGCGACCGGTAGGGATGCGTCACGTAACGCGTCAGTACATCAGGAATCTTTTCGGGTTCGACAATGACATCAACTAAATTGGTATCAATCGCACTTCGGGGCATGCCATCGAACTTTGCACTTTCCACCGATTGGGCGATCACCAATCCTCCGGCCTTGTGGACTTCTGCGATTCCGCGTGAGCCGTCGCTTCCTGTGCCCGAGAGAATCACACCAATGCTGCGCGGGCCTACGTCGATTGCCAACGATTCTAGAAAGTGATCTATCGGCAGAGAGAGCGATACATTTGGGTCTTTCTCCTTCAGCCGTAATAGCCCGTGAGAGATGATCATCTCTTGGTTGGCAGGAATTAGGTAGATAGAGTTTGGCTCGACTTGCATGCCATCTTCCACGCGGTGGATAGGCATCGTCGTGTCGCGAGACAACAACTCTAGCATGAGGCTCTTAAAGTCAGGCGAGAGATGCTGGACCAGTACGAAGGCCATGCCGACGTCTTTCGGCATCGCTTGGAACATGGATTCGATGGCTTCTAATCCACCGGCCGATGCGCCAACACCCACGATATAGAAATCGCTTCGACTGTCAGGTGAGGAGTCACTGGAATGAACTGCCCTGTCCATTTGCCTGCGAAGGTTAATTTTTCAATGCATGAAGGTTCGTAAACCCAAAGCATCTTGGTTCTTAGACTTTATAGTGAATATTGTTGACTATCCTGAGTAATTGACAAGTGTGCAGTACCACAAAATAGAGGAATGTTGTTTCAGCAAGTCGCCCCCAGCAAGATTACCTTAAGGGATTACCTTACAGGTTAGAACTTGTACCGATAGCTCCGCAAAACGTTCGGGCAGCGACAATTTGTCAACGCAGTTTACTACCCAAACGACCTAGAACTTCATCAAGCTGCTAGATGGACTTTAGTGGAGGGCAGGTACTTGGCCTTCAAGGGCCGTGTGAACGGGAACCTGGACAGGCAGCGTAGGACTTGAGTCTGGAGCAGCAAGTGGCGGCGTGGCAACTTGAATAACGCCATCGCCATAGGGGAAGGAACGGAGTTCAGTCACGTGTTGCAGCAGGATGCGGCGGACCTCAAGAACGCTTTGTGGATGACGATGCACCGTGGAGTGATCGGCGGCGACCACAATTTGCGATTGCGCACTATCCAGCTTAGCACTGTCCAGCGTAACGACACCGTCGCCGTCACCGCCCGATAGGTATTTGGAGAGTCCATTGCTGGGCTTCTCCCCCACGATGTTGTGGTATTTAACCCACGGTGCCTGGTCGGCTGCGAGCAGCACGGGTAAGAGTGGCGACTTGGGATCGAGCGAGTCGATGCTTGTCGAAACATCGAGAGGTGCATTGGGACGGAAAAAGCCTGGGTTGCGAGCGATCAACTGATTGCGTCCTTGCATAATTTGCGAGGGGATACCAATCAGCTTGCGGCCCAGCCATCGGGTTGCGTTATTCGCAAATTCGCTACCTCGATGTGGGGTACCAATCGTGACGACCCGACGAATGGAGGAACTGGGTTGAAAGAAAAACGTTCGAGCCAACCCCGTTCGTACTTCGTCCTCGGCCTGTAGCTCACCGAATGGTTTCTCGCTAAGCACATCCCAAAAGGAATTACCGCTATCAATTGTCTGCAACTTCGAAACTAATCCGCCCATGCTGTGGCCGACCAGTACAGTTTGGTCGAGCGCCGCATATTGATGTTCTGGATCGAGCTTGGCACGCATGTGTGCCAGATCTTCTCGCATATTCGCCGCGCTAAACCAGAAAGGCTGGCCCGAGGGGTACAGGTAGAACCAGAATTGGTAGTTCTTGCGAATCAGCGGATCGCTGCGCAAGTCGTTGAACATTTCCATCCAAGTGACAGGGCTCGACCATAGTCCGTGGACCATCAAGACAGGAATCTTGTCCGGCTGGAAGGGCTCGAGCATGTACAGGCCGCGCAAGTCCTCTGCCTTCTCTGGCATCAACAAACCCAGCGTGGAAAGTTTGGTGTCGTCGAAACTCGGGTTGCTGAGCGTATGTGCCAGGGGCGTGCTGAGATCGGTTTCCAGCGGTACCCGTGTCGACGCGAGTCGAATGGAACTGTGATCGAGAGGATCGTGCAATTCCAAGACGGCTTGAGTGATCTGTGTTTCTTCGGATTGGGGAGAATCGACTCGCAGGAACGCCGTCACAGGGAACGACAGTTCTTCTGGATAGAATTCTTCGTCGGGCTCCATTTCGTCGTGGCTCTTGCGAACCGCGATCAGTGGAACACCCAGCCCGTAACTGTGGTAATGGTTCTTCAGCCCATGGACTTCGTAGTCTGAAACAAAGCGAAAATGGGCAAAGTCTTCAGCATGCCAACCCTTGCTGTTGAGATCGACTTTGAGTTGACACTGGTGATTGGCGGTTTTGACCTGGATTGTCTTCCCTGGCAATAGTTCGTTGCGATCTTGCAAGATGCGGAGCGTGCTCTCCAGAGCAGCATTGTAAAGATCGCAGGCCAGTCGGAATTCAGGATCATAGAAGTTGGTTGGCTGCTCGTACAATTCGTCAAACAGGAATCGATAGGCATGGAGTACCGCCGCCCCGTGCAATTCGAGGGCTTTTTCGTACTTCATGGCCCGCTCTGCTCGCTTGGCTTCGACATAGGCAAGCTCAGCCAGAGCATAAACATGTCCGCGGCGCGGCTCTTTGCGATCTATTTCCTCGAGCCGGGCGAGCAACTCACTTCGATTGCCCTTCAATGCGTCTTCCAGGTCGTATCGACGGAGCAACTGAATAGTTCGCTCCGTCGGTTTGGGACCTTTGCGTGTGACGAGTCCCAATGTATCGGTAAGCGGGTTGCGCGGAGTCGAACGTAGAGCAACCCATTTGTTCGAGGTACTGGCGCACCCAACCACTGCGCAAACCAGCAGAAGCGCGATAGCTACCAGCCGTCTTTTTCGGGCTAGGTAGAACTCGTCCATATCGACCGGGGGAAGAATTTGATTGGCTGTTCTTAAGACTTAGTACACGCTCAGCAGGTGCAGTCGGGTGCGGAGAGTAGAGAAAAAGTCCGTTGGCAGTCAAGTTCGACGCTACTTTTTCGCTAGCTTGACGGATATATTCCATCGATCCGTCATACCGATGGACAGGTGTCGGCTTATTCGGCCGAAAGTACTGGATTGCAGCCATCTTGGCGAATAGGGAGCGTCCCTCCGCCACTTTAGATATAACCTGTTTGACGAGTTCAGAGACTTGCTCAGGATCGCCGAGAACTCGCACATTGATCAAAAAGTCGGCCGCTAGCACTTCGGCATCACTGCTAACCGACAAATCCGTGGGTGAGTCCGAGGCAACCCAATTGGCAATGGAAATATGAGAATCGGCCAAAGCCAGCACTTTGACATGACCGGGTTCGATTCCGGCTTCGTCCAATAGATCGCTTAGCTCCTCGACCAAGGCTAACACCACACAATCGAGTGGCCACCGTTCGGGAGGTTCCGACGGGGAAGCGAATTGAACACTTGCATTGAACCAACCCAATGCCGCTTCGCCTTCTGCATAAGTGTCGTAATCGATTTCTAAGGGAGCATCTTGTAGAGGTGCATCTTCGGACAGTATTTCGAGAATGTCGTCGAACCCATCCCCTGTTAGTGCACTAGCGACTTGGATCTGCTTGTTTTGGAATCTCCTGCGTAGGAGACTATACAATTCGTGCTGTTCGTCCGCTGCGAGGCGATCGGCTTTGTTCAGCACGATGACCTGGGCTTCTTCTAGTTGTTTTAAGAAAATATAGGCCGCCTGCGGGGTGAAGCCCCCAGTGCTACCGCCGAGAATTTTTCGGCCATGCTCTGGCTTGCAAAGCACGGTGAGTGGGCCGATGTCGTAGCGGTCGCCATAGAGATGACGCAGCGGATGCACGACCGTGGCCATGAGGTCGGTGCAACTACCGACAGGCTCGGTAATGATGATGTCAGGTTGATTCTGCTCCCCGAGTCGTGCAGCGGTGTCGACTAATTCGTTAAATTTGCAGCAGAAACAGGCTCCAGGGACTTCTCCGACGTCAAAACCCTGAGCTTTGAGTGACATCGTATCCACCAGACCGTATGCCTGGTCATTTGTCACTAATCCGACGCGGAGGCCCTGACCGATATAGTGCCTGGCTAATCGGGCAATGGCGGTTGTCTTGCCAGCACCGAGAAAACCACCGATCATGAGGAAGCGAGTCTGTTTCATCAATTTAGAAGAACCCCGACGTCTAAAACTATTTTCGGCGATACCTCTTGAGTCGCAGAATGACAGGTTAACATTTTTCTATTCCGCTTGCGAGCCTTTGAATGTCGCTAACAAAGTTAGAAGCGTTTTTCTGGCCTGTTGCCGATTCGGAAGTAAAGGCAGCACTGGACGAATCGTACGAAAGTGGAAGTTGGGGCCAATACCACGGTCCTAATTGCGAAGAATTGATCGAACAATTGAGCCAGTACTTCGATTGTGAACATGCTGCGTTGTGTAGTTCGGGAACCGTGGGAGTCGAACTGGCACTTCGAGGTTGCGGAATTGCCCCTGGAGAGGGTGTCGCTCTTGCTGGTTACGACTTTCCTGGAAATTTCCGTGCAGTAGATGCGTTGGCTGCTCGACCGGTTTTGGTGGATATCTGCAAAGAGAGTTGGTCGCTCGACGCAGACTCGCTAGCAGATATTTCTCACGATGATATTAAGGCTGTTATCGTTTCGCACTTGCACGGCGGACTTGCCGACATGCCACGGATTATGTCGTTAGCTCGTTCGAGGGGTTGGCTGGTTGTGGAAGATGCATGCCAACAACCGGGGGCTTTGCAGCAGGGGCAAAAGGTTGGCACTTGGGGAGACGTCGGAGTCTTGAGTTTCGGCGGTAGCAAGTTGCTTACAGCAGGACGAGGTGGTGCTGTTCTCTCGAACAACGCTGGAATCATTCAGCGAATGAAGATCTATTCTGAGCAAGGGAATCAGGCTTATCCCTTGAGCGAATTGCAAGCCGCAGTGCTCAGGCCGCAACTTCGCAAGCTGGATGAACGAAACGAAGTCCGCCGGCAACGTATAGAACTCATTCGTCAGAAAACAGCAGAGCTGGCAGATTGCCTGCAGCCAGTCGCAAAGCCAAACGGCGGCCTGAGTGCCTTCTACAAATTTGCTTGGTCGTACTTGCCGGCAGAAGATAAGCCCGAGAGGAGAGATGAATTACTTAAACGGCTCCACGAGAGAAACGTTCCCATTGATGGGGGCTTCCGCGGATTCACAAGTCGGGGCGCAAGGCGTTGCGAGAAACCTGTGCCTTTACCTGTCAGCGACCGGTTGAGCCGTTCAACAATTCTATTGCACCATCCAATACTATTAGCGCATGAAAAAGTCGCCCTGCAGCTCGCAGAAGTGTTGAACCAAGTGGTCCGACAAACTACGAGCTGATTACTACACCGACAGATGGGGGATTGGAAGACGGGTGAAATGCCGAGTGTAGCTGGGCGACTAAACTGCCTCTCTAGGTTCCTGCCTATTTTCTGTTCCAACTCCGAAGCACTCTCTCTCGAAAACCAACTACAGCGTAGCGGGCGGTCCAGAGAGAGGTTCAGACGGAGGGAGTGCCTCTTGTGTAACGATTATGGTTTCCGAACTTGTCGGAGTAACTGGTTGTTCGACGACTGCTGATCCAGACTGTGGAGTCGAATCATCAAAGCTCTTCGCCGCTTCAAGAAGCTCACCACGGAGCACGCGGAGATCTCTGGGAGCATTGACTGCCAAAGTAACACGACTACCTGCGACTCGACGCACCTCGATGAAAATGTCGTCACCAATGTGAATTCGTTCGCCATTCTTGCGACTTAATACCAACATCCTTTGGTTCCCTTCCTCTTAACGAAACTAAACTTGAAAAGGCGTGACTCGGTTTGTGAGTAGCCATCGCGTGTTGCGACGTATTCTTTAAATGCAAGAGCCATGCCACTTGTCGGCAATGGCGGGATTTCTTGGCTTATCTCCCTACATATCAATAGGTTACGTCAATAGCCGAGGTGCTATGCTAGTGCCGGTGCCAAGCTGACTCGCGACTGAATCGGTCTCACAATGAGATGACAGTCCTAAAACGAGACGCCCTAGCTGCGATAACCGGAGCGTCTTACGATGGTCTGGCAGTGCGGAATAGCATCACCTAGCACCTAAGACTTACGGGAGTTCAGCGTCCGTGGATGATCCTTTTCAAGTAGATATCCAAGGTTGCCGCGATCGGCAAAGCCGGTTGTTGCAGCACATGCGGGACAAGAAGCTCGAACTGGTTGTGCTCACCCGCAGCGAGTCTGTGCAGTGGCTCACCGGTGCCTATGTGGGGCCGTTGCTCGCTCCTGCGGCCATGATGGATAACCAGGGCCAGGTGACCTTGGTATTGCCTTCGCGGAAGGTTTCTCTCCGAGTAGCCGCTGATGAAGTGGTACCGTACGAGGAAAAATGGCATTCGACAATGCGCGACGAGCAACGCTCAGCGAGCAACGAGGTATTGCTAGGCACGCTAAATTCTCGTCCCAACAAGGTTGGAGGCGAATGGTCGCAGCTTGGTCCAAGATTGCTGGCTGAGTTTGGTGGTGAAGTGGAAAATGTCGAGCCGACTATCTTTCAATTGCGTCGCCACAAGCATGCCGACGAGTTGCGGATGCTGGCAAGAGCAAATGACGCCAATGCGAAAATGTACGAATGTGCCCGCGAAATCATTCAACCAGGGATCAATGAGCTGGAGGTCTACAACGAACTTCATGCCACCGCTGTTTCCGAGCTAGGCGAAGCACTCACCTATTTTGGGCAAGATTTCCGCTGTAACGCACGGGGTGGCTTGCCGCGAGATCGCCGAGCAGAAGCGGGTGAACTGTACATTCTCGACTTGGGTGTCGGCTTCCGTGGCTACTATTCCGATAACGCCCGCACAATTGCCGTGGGTGGCGCGCCAACATACGAGCAGTATCAGGCGTGGGAAAAGCTATCCGAAGTGTTCCCGATGATTGAATCGCGGGTGCAGCCGGGTGTGAGTTGCAAGCAAGTTTTCGAGGAAGTGCAAGCATTCTTGGATGACGCAGCGCCGGCTGAGTTCAATCACCATTTGGGCCATGGCGTGGGGCTAGCACCGCACGAAGGTCCACATTTGAATCCCCACTGGGACGATACTTTCACCGCAGGCGACTTTTTTACCGCTGAGCCCGGGCTGTATCACGAGTCCTTGCGACATGGAATTCGTCTGGAAGAGAATTTCGTAGTGACAGCATCGGGCGTGGACCGGGTGATGGACTACCCACTGGAGCTTTGATCTGTATTGACGCTCACAAGCCTTCCGCTACAATCCCGCCCGCTTTTCTACCAATAACTTCTTCTCAAAACGCTCAGAGCGGATTCGCCAAGAGCAAGCCTGGAACGTGCCATGGATGGTGGTTTCGTAGACATACATTGCCATATGCTGCCCGGCATCGACGATGGCGCTGCCGATTGGCAGGAGTCGTTGGAGATGGCGAGGATGGCGGTTTCCGACGGCACGCAAACGGTGATCGTCACTCCGCATCAGCTCGGAAACTTTGCTCACAACCAAGGGGATGATATCCGACGCCTCGTGAAGCAGATGCAAGACGTACTTCGCGAACAGGGGATCCCTTTAGAAGTCATGCCAGGGGCAGATGTTCGGATCGAAGACGGTATGCTCGAAAAGCTGGCCAGCGGCGAAGTGCTTTCCCTGGGCGACCTGGGCGGCCACGTGCTGCTGGAACTTCCACACGAACTCTATTTTCCTTTGGAAGGAATTCTCGATGCACTCAGCCGCCAGGGTTTGATTGGCATTTTGTCGCATCCCGAAAGAAATCGAGGCATCCTTCGCGATTGCGAAATACTTGGTCCTCTCGTCGACGCTGGCTGTTTGATGCAAGTTACCGCCGGTAGCCTGATGGGGACTTTTGGTTCCTCCTCGCAGCAACTCAGCGAGTGCATGCTTTCCGAGGGACTGGTTCACTTTATCTCAACCGATGCTCATGGCATGAAATCGCGACGTCCGCTAATGCGTCGTGCCTTCGACCGTGTGGCGGAGCTTACCGATCAACAGACGGCCATAGATCTTTGTTCGATTTACCCTGGCCTCGTGGCTCGCAAGCAGCGAGTGCCGGCGGGTCGACGCACAATTAAAAAGCGTGGTGGCTGGAAAAGTGTATTCTCCAGGAGGGAAGCCAGTTGATGGATTTGCTCTCGCGGCGAAACTTTTTGGCTTGGGGAAGTGCAGCGGTTGCTTCGCAATGGACGTTTGCTGGATTGCCAGCGAGCGCCGCTACCCAATGGGCCGATCATCGCAGCCACGGGCCGTTTCAGTTCCACGCAACGTTTCCCATGGAAAACATGGTGCCGTTGTTTCAAGATCTTTCGTCACTTGAGCAGGAGCTACAACGAACGCTGGCCGTACCGCCAGCCAGGCAGTCGATCGATGTTTATCTGTTCGACAACGAAGATTCCTATCGTCGGACGCTTGGCGAGCTCTATCCACGAGTGCCGTACCGGCGGGCACTGTTTGTTCAACGGTCCGGCCGAGGTAGCGTTTTTGCATTTTGGCAGCCAGAACTCGCGGTGGATCTCCGCCACGAATGTACCCACGCCTTGTTGCACGCCAACTTGCCGATGGTGCCTTTATGGCTCGATGAGGGGTTGGCGGAGTATTTCGAAATGCCCGAATCCGAGCGAGCATTTTCTCATCCCCATATGACTAAGCTACGCTGGAACTTACGGTTCGGCATGGTGCGGGGTGTCGATTCGCTAGAGGAGTGCGCAGAGCTGGAAGACATGGGTGGGGAAGAATACCGATTCGCCTGGGCATGGGTCCATTTTATGTTGCACGGCCCGCTCCCCGCTCATCGGGCGTTGGTTCACTATTTGAGAGACATCCAGCGCGGAGCGCCTCCGGGGCAGCTTTCGCAGCGGTTGGTAGACTCGGTTCCCAGTCCTGAGAAACAGCTTGTGCGGCACTTCAAGAAATGGAGAGGTCGGGCTTAGTCCGATTCGAACAGCAGACACGGATTTGAAGACTGTGGCATGTAGTGAAGATAGGCGGACTAGGGGTTCCGTCGGCCTAAGTAAATCACCTAATTCAACCGAATTGATGCTCACCTGAGAGATGCGTCTGTAGAGAAGAGGAAGCTAATACCGATAAATCAAACACAGACTGTAAAGCCAATCCCGAAATGGGCGATCGCAAGAGATGCTTGCAGACCGTCAGAAACAATCGGGACATAGATTATTCACTTTTTGCATGGTTGCAGGGGTGCATCAAGCAATGAGTCGTTGGAACGATTCATAACCGGAGGATGGAACGAAAATGAAGATTAGTATTTTGAACAACTGGGCTGCCGGATTGGCATGCCTGAGTATGTTGCTGTCGCCAGCATTGGCTAGTGCGGAAGTTGCTATCGCACCCAGCGACGTTGTGATGCAGGCTGGCAATGTACTTGTCGGACAGGTTGTCGACGCACAAGGCAAGACGCAACCGATGGCACTTGTAACTCTGGCCAGTCACGAAGGCGAAATCGCCCGCGTGCATACCGACCAGAAAGGTAACTTCTCCGTGCCTAACTTGCGTGGTGGAGTCTACAGCGTAGCTTCACGAGGCCAGGAAGGAACCTACCGTGTGTGGGCTCCTAACACAGCACCTCCGGTAGCCAAGCAAGGCGTGACCATGGTTGTTGGCCAAGACGTTGTGCGTGGTCAGTACGGAAACACACCTGGGCCGTTCACATCGGCTGCTCAGTGGTGTGCCGACCATCCAATCATGTGTGCCGCTGCTATCGGTGCCGCGATCGCGATTCCTATCGCCGTTGCCGACGACGACGACGCTCCAGCCGAACCGTAAGGTTTGCGGAACGTCCATTATTTTGAAATCGAACACACGCGGCGTTTTGCGTCGCGTGTGTTTTTATGCGCTCTCTTGAAGTTAGAAGCTGAGAGTTATGAGCCCAGTGCTAAGATTTCAGAGTCAACTGGTTAGAGAACCCCAATAGCCGGATCGCCATGCGATCCGACAAATCCCGGAGGCAAGTGTGCCTCCGGCTAGTGAGAAGGATCGAACTCTATCTGTCGAATCTACTTCTACGAGTTTCGTAGGAAAGAGCCTAGGCCGACCCCCCGGGTCGGGTCATGCGGTCGCGGAGTTTGGCGGCTAGCTCGTACTGCTCGCTTTCAATCGCCTTGGCCAATTGCTCGGCCAGTGTGGGGCCCAGCTCGTACTGATCTACGATCGCGACGCGCATCTCTTGCAGTTTTTGCACAAAACTGTCTTCTTCGAAATACTCGCCAGCTTCATGCTTCTCGAATACCTGCATCAGCTCTTTGAGTCCTTCGTCGATGGCTTTGACGGCCGACTCGGGATCGTTGTCCTCCAAGTGCATAAGCGCGGTAGCTTGAATTCTGTGGAACATCACAAAGGGGCGGTACTGCTCGTGCACTAGCGACCACTCGGGGTCGGGGGCGTATGCCGATGTGAAATCCATCATGGCAATCGTGTGCGAAGCATCCTTTATCGCCGCGGCATATTCGCGCAACGTGAGCCAGCAGATTCGACGGTGGTAGAACTGATAGAATTCGCGATCGACCTCCGTACATTGGTCGTCGTCGAGTCGGAAGCTGTCACCCTCTTCAAAAGCCTGGGCCACCAAGTAGTCGAAGTATGTTTCGAACCCTTCGGGGGCCTGGCCATCGGGGCGTCCTGTAACTTCCATCTGCAGTAGGCCCATATCGACCCGCATTTGGATGAGGTCGCGCCCATCCTCGCCCTCTATTTGCCGGACTTGGACTTGGCCCGACTCAAAAGCCCATTCTTCGAGAATTTCATCAAATTTGTGCGCGTGTTCAGACATGGCACCTTAAGTTGCAAATCAATCGATGGCGAAGCTAGCGCATACGCTCTATTTTTATTGTAGCCAGACTGGCAATGAGTGAAGAGACGTGCAGTCAGATTTTCTGCGAAGCAAGAGCTTAAATCTCTAGGTTTGCTGCCGCCGACCAAGTGCCGATTGACGCCCAACAACCCCGTAGTTCACGAGAGTCAAAGCTAGCCTTCGCCGCCTTCATCGCAGAGGAAGGCATCGTTTAGCAGCTCGATCTCATCATGATCGTGCTGGTCGACACTTTCGAGAAGGCTGTTGACTTGATTGCAGATGCGATCGAAATGCTCGGAATCATAGGAACTGAGCGTTTCCATCTCGGGGAGTAGATGTTCGATCGATTCTCGGAAGATCTGGTGATCCGAAGCGAGACGCTCGACCCGCGTGCTCAGATTGGGTTTGGACTCGGCAACCAGCAGCAGATAGCCGTCTTCTTCTTCCATGGTCATCAAACGTTCTAGATGACGTTGGAACGACTGGAGAGTGAATTGCATGCTAGAGAGCTTTTGCTGAGCGCCCACCGAGGGCACTTTCCAATCCAGGGTAACTCGTAGTGCTTTTTTGATGTGCTCGAGAATCTGATGTTCCATCCATGCCGCGTTGAGAGTGGTATGTGATTCGGTACCTTGCATGATCATTTCCTCCTATCCAATATGTCCGACGGGTGGACGAATTCCTTGACCGCCGAGACACAACAACCCGCCACCGCGGGCAAACATTGCGTTTCGATTCCCCTTAAACCCCAGCGTGCCCCAGTTCCTGTAGGCGATATCACGGGCGACTATTGCTGGTGCCTAAGCAACTGCTAAGTCACAGACAAATAGAATCGCACGGCGAAGCGGGCCAAACTTACTGCCAGCTGGAAGAAATAGGAATGAACGTCAGATGATACGGCTGGCTGGTAGTGATGAGGCTCTTCAGTTTAACCTGGGGGCATGCCATCTGACTAGCTTTCCACCCGATGGAGTTAGTGCAAAAACTGCGTGATTCCACCCGAATGCGTGTTTAAAACGAATTTATGGCAATCAGAGTCTGTCGATTAAATTGCCTAGATCGCCTACTCGTCGTTGCCTTCGCGAAACTGTCGAGACTGCTTTTTTTGCGAGCGGTGACGCTTGTTGGTAAGACGACGCTGAACTGAACCTTTAGAAGGTCGAGTTTTGATTCTTTTTCGCGGCGGGACCAGCACCGAGTGGATGAGTTGGCGGAGCTTCTCGTAACAATCGGAGACGTTGCGCGGTTGATCGCGGAATCGATCGCTAGCGAGGACGACTTCGCCCAATTGGTTCACTCGCTTTGAGTAGCGCTCGAAGAACCGCGACTTCACTCCATTGGAAAGACTTGGCGAGGCTGCGACATTCCATTTCAAGACCGCCTTGCTGTTGACTTTGTTAACATTTTGGCCGCCGGGCCCTGAGCTGCGGGCGTAGGAAAGTGAAATCTCTGCAGCGGGAATCCGGACGTTTTCGGTAACGATGAGATCACGATCCATATTGAAAGCTTACCGTGCAACTAATCAATTGCTGCTATGCGTCTTTTCGAACTGGCGAAAGCATCTGCTGAAAGCTCTGTTTGGAGTCTTGCAGCAGGTATTCATAGTCGCATAGTTGCACGTCCTGTCCAACCAATTCTATGTCGAAATCTCCCGCGTAGCCCGCCGCGATTAACTGCTGGACGATCCGAGCTAAGGGAAGCTTGCCATGACCAAGCCGACAGCGATTCTGTTCGCTCTTATGATCGGAGCGGCGATCTCCTAACTGTACGAGTGCCGCATGGTTGACGAGGTTCGGCAATTCTTCGAGAAAGTTCTTATCCTGGCCAAAATGGTACACATCGAGAATGATTTTCAGGTGCGGAGAGTGGAAGCTTTCCAAGAAGCTAACCGTTTCTGCCAAGTTGGTCATGAAGGTCCACTGCGTAGCGCAGGCGGGGTGCATGGGCTCGAAGGCCAGGACAACATCGGATGCTTCCGCCAGTGGCAGCAGCTGTTCGATCGCCTCGGTTAGCAACCGCTTGGCATGACGAAAGGTATGGTTGTTTCTGCCGCCCGGATAGACGACCAGGCAACCAGCGTCTAACGCTCCGGCGAGACGGATGGCATGGGCTGCATCGTCGATAGCTTCTTGTAACGATTTGCCTTCGTTACCAGTGAATCCGCCGGCCCAGTGGAGATTGGTCACGTGCAGCTTGCTCTCAGCAACCAAATCGACTCCCCGTTCTTCGCCATAGTCGGAGAGCTTTTGTCGCCAGATGCCAATTGCTTCGTACCCTGCCTGAACATAATGCCAAACGTCTTCTTCAAACGACCAACGAAAGGTCGTCACTTCGTTCATAGAAAGCCGATGGCTGGGCTTTGGTGGACGGGTAGGCATAGGTAGCCGGTGCGTTTTTCGGAGGGCAATATCTTGGCGGGAAATACGATTCAAGCTGACGAGTATGTGAGAATTGCTTTTCAGTGTAAACCTGAATGGTGAGATCGAAGTTTTATGACCAGTACAAAATGGGAAAAACCAAAGTCTTGAAAAAAATATTGGCGGATGGAGATTTCGACACCTATGTCAGGCATTTGTCGACGTTTGAGAATCTGGCGAGGGTCATTATTAGGACTTAAAAAGCATTGCTTGGATTTCAATTCTTGATAAGGTAAGGGTTAGGGGGTGGGTTTTCCCCAAATCAGGGGGAATTCCAGGCCCTCTCTAGGATAAGAGCACGCTTGTCGCAAGGAACGCGCCGCGGCCGACACCTCTTGGGGTGTCAAAGTGTCGAGGTGAATGCGGCAAGCAATGACTAATCGAGTCGATGTCGGCAGAGGAGAGCAATTGTCGGCAAAGCAATATCGTAGTTCGCCTGGCTCGAAGTTGGGTGTGCTACTCGTAGTGGTATTCGTATTTGAGCATTGTGGTAGCGACGTGGAATAACATTCTGCGAATCGTCTGCAGGGCCCAAGTGGCAAACGCATCCACAAAAGAGAGGTCAGAAAAATGGCCATTCGCTTGTTGATCGCCGACGATCATGCCGTAGTTCGGGCCGGCGTGCGGAGTATGACCGCCGATACCGAGATTGAGATTGTGGCTGAGGCTTCTGATGGAAACGAGGCTTTCGCCCTGGCCTCGCAGCACAATCTCGATATTGTCTTACTCGATGTCCGTATGCCAGGTGCCGATGGTATCACTTGCCTCGGTCGGCTCAGGACCGAGATGCCCAACTTATCGGTGCTGATGTTCAGTGCGTACGACAATCCCACGTACATCGCCCGCGCAGTGGCCTTGGGTGCCTTGGGCTATGTTGTAAAGACTGCCAGCAAAGAAGAAATTCTCTCGGCGATTCGCCGTGCTTCTGCTGGCGAGGCTATCTGGAGACGCGATGAATTGCGACGTGTGACCGGCGCACTTTCCACACCTCGCGCTGCGGTCGACCTGGAAGTCCCGCTGACCAAACGCGAGAGCGAAGTGCTCAAACAACTGGCCTTAGGGCTTAGTAATCGCGAAATTGCCCAAGCCTTGTCGATTAGTTACGAAACGGTGAAGGAACACGTCCAACACATTTTGCGAAAAGTCGGTGTCTCCGACCGCACGCAAGCCGCAGTTTGGGCCGTCCGCAAGGGATTGGTTTAGCCAACATCGAATTCCTGCTCAGGCGGCTTAGGACTTTGCCCGCGGCAGTTTCTGTCCGATAATGGTCGGCATGGCCGATTTCAATGCAGCCCAATTTCGCACCCTGCTCGAAGAATGCAGAGAGCTTTACGTATCGAGCGGCGACCTCTGCGCCACCGAATGCCCAGATCTGCTTCCCAAGGGCGGGGACCATTTTCGTCAATTAATGGAAGACCTGCATCGTGCGCTACTGTTAAAGGTATTCATCACCATCTGCGAAGCGGATCGACGCTGGAGCATGAACGAACGTCTCTTGGCAGTCGAAATGGTCGAACATCTTTGGGGGCAACGCTTGGACGGCGATCGACTGAAACAGGTTGTCCAGCAAATGTCTGCCAAGGCGCTCTCGCTCAAGTGGTACTCACTGGTAAGGCCCTTCGATCAAATCGCCGCGTTAAGAAATCGTGTTGGCCAATTGGAAACAATCGTCACGCGACTTGCCAATCTGATAGCTCGTATTGATGGACCGCCGGCTGCCACGGAGTTGGCTTGCGTGAAAATGATTCAAGACGAACTCTACTTGCACCTTCGTCAGATTCCCATCGACGAGCCCGACCAGCACGAACAGGCATCGGTGGCGCAGAAGCAAACGATCGACAGCATGTATCAGGAGGCCGCGCGATTGCCGGCAGCAGGCGGCCATTCAGCCACCCAAACTCAAGCCACCGCCGACGATGACAAACAATTGGAAGCTTCGGAGCTGAAACGCGACGAGCCGGAATCGGTTCCCCAAAAATCTGCTGAAGAGCTGTTGGACGAAGCTTTGGCTGACCTCGATCGGCTGATTGGATTGGGGAATATCAAGCAGGAAGTCCGCACTCTAGCCAATTATCTAAAGGTTCAAGGTCACCGCGAATCGGCTGGCCTGCCGACAACGCCGCTGAGTTTGCACATGGTTTTCCACGGCAACCCAGGAACCGGCAAAACAACTATCGCGCGAGTTCTTGGCAAAGTATTTGGTGCGATGGGGATCCTGGAAAAAGGGCATCTGATAGAAACCGACCGTTCGGGACTCGTGGCTGGCTATGCAGGGCAGACTAGTTTGAAGTCTGAAGAAAAAATTAACGAGGCCCTCGATGGCGTGTTGTTCGTTGATGAGGCCTATTCGTTAATTTCTTCCGAGAGCGACGATCCCTACGGCCAAGAGGCGATTCAAGTCTTATTGAAGAGGATGGAGGACGAGCGCGATCGGCTGGTTGTGATATTGGCTGGCTACCCAGTCGAAATGCGACAGTTGCTGGGCAGCAACCCGGGGCTGAGTTCGAGGTTTAGCCGCAATTTGGATTTCGAGGACTACTCAGCGTTGGAGCTGGCTGAGATCTTCGGTCAGATGTGCGATAAGAACCATTATGAGCTCCCACCAGAAGCCAGAGCCAAAGTGATCGTGGGGTTTCATGATCTGCACAAGGATCGCGACGAACATTTTGGTAACGGTCGCACGGTCCGCAATATTTTTGAGCTCGCAATTAGGCACATGGCGAATCGCATCGTACGAATCGCAGATCTGTCGGTAGAGCAATTGACGACACTGGAAGCCGGGGACATTGAATTCGAACACCTTAGTGCCAACGCCAAAGAGCAACTATCTAATGGCGATGCGTTACAATTCTATCTGCGTTGTCCCGCGTGCGAGCATGGCAAGAGTGCCCCGCAGAAATTCCTGGGCCAACGCGTCCGCTGCCCCAAATGCAAAAAGAACTTCGATGCTAACTGGGGTGAGTTGGTTAGTTAATTCAGCGAGCGCATAGAAAAAGGGCGTTCGCCGTGGTCGCCATTGGTATGTCCTCTTGCTCTCGAGACGCTAGAGGAGCTACTGAGTGTTTGGTTCAGTTGGCCGGCGGTGCCTTCAGCGAACGCCCTGTGTACCTGTGATTGTAGGCGACCGTGTAGAATTCAGCCAAACACATTCCCTATTCCCCGAGAAACAGCGGTTTGGAAAGCTGAGAGCCGAAGCGTTCCCAACAAAAAAAGCACCCTGACATGATTCATGCCAGGGTGCTGGTTTAACTAGAATACTTAGCTCGGCACGAATTACCGACGAATGGTGCCGAGGTTGCCGTCGAGGCGGTTCATCGCTTGCCGTACCTGCGCCGAATAGCGATCGGGATCGCTGGCGAATTTGTTCATCGTATCCTGGCTGCTGAACAGGTAGAAAGCGCCGCGGTATTCGTAGCCAAACTTGCGACTGCCTTCCACTGCCTGGCTTTGCTCGAGCATCACGACAGCGTCGTAGCCTGAGAAGACGGGGCTATAGGCATCGGGATTTGCCAAGAACTTTTGACGAGCGCCTTCGTTGGTGAACAAGAACGTTCGCCCCCGATGCACCGCACCAAAGGTGGTATCGCCTTTGATCCATTTTCGTTCCGACTTTAAGGTGACGGGGCAAAAACCGTCAAACGCAAGTGGTGGGCTGCCGGCAGGTAGAGTAATCGACGGCTTTGCAGGTTGTGTTTGAGCCTGAGTGATTGCCGGGCTGGCGGTAGCTATTTGAGGACTAGTTTGTGGTGGTGCAGCTACGTTTTGCTGAGGAGCGGCAACCGGTTGGGCGACTGGAGCAGGGGCTGCAGCGCGGTGCGCTGGTTGGGCGTAAGGATTCATAACCCCATACGGATTTGGCTGAGCCTGAACAGGTGCTTGGCTAGTTGGCACGGACGCCTGGGATTGCGGATGTCCCGCGACTGCAGGAACTGCATGAGCCGGAGCCGCCTGAGTGGGAGCCTGAGCGAAGTATGGGTTGGTAGATGTACCCGAAACCTGCTGCACAGGAGCGGCTGAAGTACCGGGAGTGGTTACTGGTCGTCCCGCATTGTATTGCCCCACCTGCAAACCAGCATAAGCCGATTGAACGGGCGGTTGAACAGGAGCCGAAGACTTAGCCATGTACTGCTTATAGTGAGTGGAAACGTTTCCGAGTTGCGTGGCATAGGCGGTCGGATCCATCGGACACGAAAGACTCGCTACCACATTGCCTTGTGGTGTTAGTACCACGTCGGTGGGGACGCGAGAAATCTTATAGGCGTTAGAGAGCGCCGGAGATTGATCGGCATCGACTTTCACTGGAACGAAGTGCTGCTCCATAAAGTCGCCAACCTGAGGTTGAGTGAATACGTCACGCTCCAACTTTTGGCAGGGGCCACAGGTTTTTGTGCCGAAGTGCAGCAGCACTAGCCTATTGGTTTGGGTGGCTTCTATTTTGGCCGAGTCGACATTGTTTCTCCACTTCACGGCCGCTGAGGCCGGCAATGTAGAAAGCAGGGTCGCTGCTAACATTACTGCTGCAATAGACGGTAAAGAAATCTGTCGAATAGCCATGTCGATTTGCTCACTTCAGACAAGAAATTTGATTGAAAAGCTTTATTCAGCCCGCATCAATGAACAGGGGCATGAATATCTCCTAGGGAGCGGCGCGCTTGGCGATCTCACCCTCTGCTCGGATAGATCGGAAGGGAGTGGCGGAATACTTTGTGAAAACTGGCCGGTATCGGCGACTTTGACGAATAAACGGCTGATGCATGCTACACCAGGGGGATCTGGGCTAACTGGGATGCTGGCGTAAAGCATTAGTTGGCTTGAGTTTAGCAGTATTTGGCTGAGCTGAGACTCTGCGAGGAGTCGCCTACGTGACGCCGCTTCCCGAGGCCGTCTACCTCTTCCTAACTAGGGACCGGTTAGGCGGGGCCTGGGGGGGTGTGATTTGGGGTTCGGAAGCGGTTCGAAAATCGAACAACGAACGGGCAGCAATCGTAGAAAAAGTGTAAAAACAATGCCTGTGGGGTTTTCGGTATCTTCTTATTAAACGAGCTTGACACAGCATTAACAGGGACTAAGATTGCAAGTGAGTTCAACATCCTGCCACATCGGGCAGGTTCTATCGGCCAAATTATTCGGCTTCTTCGCATTCGGGATGAGTACGCGCGAAGGCTTATGTATGCCCTGCCCTACTCCGCTAGAACGTGAGTGTGTCGTTTGCAGTAAATGCTTATTGGCCATAGCAGAACATTAGATTTTGACGGTCTAAATTTCATTCTTCAGGGAACGATTAGACCTTTTTGGGGGTCGATCACTGAGCGCTTAAGTTTGTTGTGTTTCGCTTAGTGATTGCCAATAGGAAGTGAATTGCTCTACTGCTTCGAATCACGTAGCAGCAAAATGAACGCTTCGGAATGTCTTTGAAGGGACCCTAGTGTGGTCGTTGAAAATCCTTCGTTCGCACAAGAATAATTTCGTGCCCCAAAGATATTCGTCCTATAGACTTTGTACTTCTTAATAATGCAGAACTTGCTCGGCTCAAGAATTCTTAGATGACGAGCTGGTGACAATGAGGGCAACGCTCAGCAGACTGCGATTGACTAAGAGTTTGTCAAAGACAGTCGCACTACTACGAATCTTAGGTGTTTCGCCAAGTTGCGCAGGTTAGTGTGGTGTGCTCGGAAAGCAATGCATTATTGAGAAGATAGGCTGCAGCACGAAGGTGATGGGCAGCTTGATTGTTGAGGCCAACGTCGATTGGCAGTTTTTGGTCAATGGCTCCATGGCGAGATCTGGCTAGACGGATTTCGTTGTAAGCAATTGACATTTCCAGGGCAGGTTTTCGCAAGACGCTCTGTCCTTTGATCTGAGTATCCAGGAAGTATTGAGTGATGGCTAAGAAAAGGCAAAGATCGGGTGGCGGCGGAGGTGGTGGCGGCGGTGGTCGTTACCGAGGTAGAAACTCCGGAAATAATCGCTATTCGAATCGCGGCGGGGGCCGCGGCGGGAATCGACGAAGGAATTCGTTACCAGATAATCGTCAGGAACCCGATTTCCCAGACAACGGCGAACCGTTGCCCTTGGTTGCCGGGTCGGGAGTGCTCGAAATGCACCCCAATGGATATGGTTTCCTTCGGGATCCCTCCACAAACTTCACGCGTGAACGTTCCGATCCATTTGTGCCAGGAACGATGATCGAAAAATTCGGTCTTCGCGAGGGTGTGCTGATCACCGGTATGGTTCAGCATCATCGCAAGCAGCAAGGCCCACGACTTCGCGAGATTCTGGACGTCGACGGCATTTCGCCAGAAGACTATTTAGAAGTCAAGCAGTTCGATGAGCTGACTCCGATCACCCCAGAACAATGGTTCCGCCTCGAGACCGGTGCCGAGCCGATGAGCACCCGCATTATGGATTTGCTCACGCCTTTGGGCAAAGGCCAGCGGGCACTGATCGTGGCTCCACCGCGTACGGGTAAGACTGTCCTGATGCAACATATCAGCAATGCAGTCGCAGAGAATTATCCGGAAGTCTCGTTGATGGTGCTGTTGATCGATGAACGGCCAGAAGAAGTGACCGACATGCGTCGCAGCGTCTCTAAGGGTGAGGTGTTAGCTAGTAGCTTAGATTGCGATGTGGAAAGCCACGTACGGCTCTCGCAATTGGTGGTCGCTCGTTGCCAGCGTCTGGCCGAAATGGGCCAGGATGTATTTATGGTGATGGACTCGATCACTCGCCTGGCACGTGCTTTCAACAAGTGGGTTGGCAATACTGGCCGGACTATGAGCGGTGGTGTTGATATCAAAGCCATGGACATTCCTAAAAAGCTGTTCGCCACGGCAAGAGCTTTTGAAGAAGGTGGGTCTCTGACCATCGTCGGAACCGCACTCATCGATACCGGAAGCCGGATGGATGAATTGATTTTTCAAGAGTTCAAAGGCACCGGCAACATGGAATTGGTGCTTGATCGCAAGTTGGCTGATCGACGCGTTTGGCCTGCTATTGATATCGAACAATCGGGTACACGCCGGGAAGAAAAGCTTCTTTCGCCAGAAACCCTCCATGCAACCACCATGTTGCGACGCACCCTTTCGTCGATGCATCACGTAGATGCGATGGAGCAGCTCAGTAGTAGGCTGGGTAAATTCAAGTCGAATGAAGAGTTCCTGTTGCTCATTCAAGGGGCCAACACACTCGACTAAATTTCGGATTGCGAAATCCCCGACTGCAGACATAATTTAATGTCCCGAAGGGTGGGCGAGTTTCTCCCGACCAGCTTTGCTTTGTCAGCGATCAAACGCCTGCATCTTCCGGAGGGTATGCGAATGGCTAGCGGCCTGCTTGGAATGCAGGTGCCGGGTAACCGGTTGTGGGTTCGAGTCCCATGCCCTCCGCTCTGTTTCCTTAGATTGATATCGCCCACCGCCCCCAGGGGATAACGAGGTACGTCAATCAGGGTACGAGTCAGGCCTCAGATAAGTCGCGTGTGAATGCTGCAGTTCTACATAGAGCCATAATCTGCAAGGGCTCAACCGCCGAAGAATTCGATTCACTGCCGCGCATTACTTCTACTTCTGGCTCAGTGCAGTATCGAGATCTGGAGTTTGATTGATCTCAACTTTCTTCTTGTCGACTCCCGAATACTCGTACAAGCCGGCTTCGTCAAAGAGCACTCGGTCTTCGTAATCGTCGAAACAGACGCCGTAGTTTTCACCACACGATCGTGCCGCATCATGCTTTTTTCTTGAATTTAGATCTGATTTCGTTTTCTACATGATCAACGTCTGCTGCTCTCGTTAACCAGTCAATTGATAAGTCAGCAAACCACTTTTCACCGGGTTCCAAACTAACCACGCGGCCTGCCTCTGTTTCAACCGATCGACAGTTGGGATAGTTGGTAGCAGGTTCAATTCCGGTAACGTAGCCGTCTTCTCTGGCGACGCAGTTTTTCCAAAGCGAAAAATAGGGCAACTGGGTGAGGTTCGTTGTCACAGTTGTCCCCTCAGTCCCTTCTGCATTTTTCAGTAGAACCTGCGTCTGGTTGGATTCATCACCGAGCAACTCGATATAGAAGCACTCCTCCTTGGTGCCAGCTGTAGGAGGACCGTAATTGTTCCAGTCTTCACTCGCTATGGTATCTGAGTCTCTCGGTACTACATTCCGAATAGGGGCAACGAACTCGGCTCCAGGACCCAGTAATGGTTCGCCAATGTTAATGTGGTAGAGCATTTGCATTTGAGCCAGTGTTCCGCCAATATTCGTAACGCTATCGGTTATCGTGAATGACGAAGAATCAAAGCCCGTGGTGATCGTGGCTTCCAATCGCAGTTTCTGAAAGTGGAATCGTGTTTCGTCCACGGTGCCTCGCAAACTAATTGTGCGTGCCTCTTCATTGATAGTCACCTCGACATGGTGAGCAGGTCGGTTCGCGATTCGACCATGCAATGGGTAGAGCAGCCTCCCCTGCTCGTCGAAATCTGGGGCTCCGTTGCTCTCTAAGCCACAGCGAACCAATAACTCATCGAAACCTTCCAGCCAACCTAGTCCACTAGGATCGTAAATGGGAACATAGCTAGGATGGACGGGACCATTGACAGGTGAGCTCCAACCAAGAGTCTTTCCTTCCTTTGTCGTAGCCTGCAAGATTCCCATGCCGCGCGTGGGAATCACTTGCAGTTGCATGTAGCCGTTGTCGATTTCAATAAGATCGACCCCTTCGCGCAAGCCTCCATCCAGCGTCTGACAGGATACTTTCCAGGAGTCCGATGAACTCTCCGAATCGCTTGCCGCAAGATGAAAATTACTCTTGTGGATTTGTTGATCGATATCAGTAAGAGTCCAGGTGCGGATAGACATAGCTTAGTTCTTGAGTACCTGGGAGGATTTGGGTCGATGGCTCAAGTGGGTAGCAGCGACGCTCACACTCAACGATTGTCAAGCTTAGACAATCGCCTATGAATTGAGTGCTTTGAAGGTAGCCGTATTTGTCGCGAACTCTAGCCGAAGGTCGCCAGCGAATGCCTGTTGAGGGCGAATAGCCTAATTTGTTAACTAGTAACTGAACGGTCTCGATTTCTGGAATCTCAAATTGCTTGCGGGTATCGCGGCGCAACAGTCCATTTGCAGCACTGGCATGTTCGCCTGTAAATTCGTTTCGCAGCGAATCAAACTGCAGCGTTGGGCCCAATGCAAGCTCAGTTGCAGCCTTACTTCCCGATTTCCCACCTGCAATGCGTCGCATGCTTGTGAAGACCTCTGATGCGGACTCACTGCCAAAGTTGTACGAGAAATCCCCGATGGTAGATCCTCCTGCTGCTTTAGGAATTCGTGTTGCGATATTGATCAGATTGGACCACGTGGTTGAGTCGTGGCCAACTTGAACCGGCGCGGTCAGTCCCGACGTACTGTTGCTTCGAATTGCGTCGATGAAATTCTGCTGGTGATGGATCATTCCACTGTCGCCTTTAAACTTCCGAATCAACTTGCCCTGAGAGTCGTAGGCAGATGCATGTCCCCGGGCTCCTTTCAGATGCCCACCCTTGCAGTAGGTGACGTAGCCACTGTTGGGAGTTGGTGATTTCCCTATTTCTTTTCGTTCCGGTAGGTTCGAAAGTGTCACTACAACGGGAATCCCATCAGCATCTAAGATCGCGAAGTGAACATTGGGCGTTTCCCCAGCATCGTTCCACGCAAATCGATCACCGGCGGCGACAATCGAAGAAGGTGCCGATACCGAATCGCGGAAAACGTTGTTGCGTACATCATCGAGAATGTGCACTCCCCAGTTCCCCATCTCACCCGAACCAGTGTTCCAGACCCAGTGCCAGTCGTACTGCAAGTTGTCTCGCAGAATAGGGATATCGTGGGCAGGTCCAAGCCACAGATTGTAGTCGACTGATTCGGGAGGAGCTAAAGGTTGTGAACGACGTCCGATTGCAGGGCGCTGGCCAAATCGATTGACTCGAACAGACTCGACATCTCCGATCACTTTATCTTCATGTAGAAACTTCTTGATCTCTGCCTGCATGGGGTCGCTTCTCTGCTGCGTTCCAACTTGACAGATCCGATCGTATCTCTTGGTCGCGGCAATAACTTGTTGCCCTTCCCACTCTGAGTGGCCTAGTGGCTTCTCTACATAGACATGCTTTCCAGCCTGCATCGCCCAAATTGCGGCCAGGCAATGCCAATGATTGCAGGTGGCAATGACGATGGCGTCAATCTCCGAGTTCTCGAACACTTGACGCATATCGGTGCACTTCTGGGCGCGCTTTGCCTTTTCCTGTGCCTTGTCCAGTCGCTCCCGATCGGGATCGCAGACGGCAGCAACTCGGACTCCGGGTAGTTTCTTAAATACATCCAATAGCAGCATTCCTCGACCACCACAGCCAATGATGCCAACATTCACTTGCTCGCTGGTGGCCGCAAAAGCTCGGTGCGGTAGTGCGAACCCAGCAGTTGCCGCTGCGCTATATTTGATGAATTCACGTCGGCTTGAATTGGTCATGATGAAGTCTCGAAATGCAATGATTAATCGTGTGGCATGCAAGTATCAGGAAATACAATTATTCTCTAAGTCGTTTGACTCGAATATCCCTCCAAAGCACGATTCCCTTCTTGCCCTTATGTATCTGTAGCCCAAAGAACCCCTCAGGGTAAGCCCCGTCATCGACCCAGTGCGCAATTGGTACGCCGTTCAACCAAGTTTTGACAACATTAGCCTTGGCGGAGATTGTCACACGGTTCCACTCCTGTTCCTTTTGGGCAGAACGAGCGTCCTTATGTTCTTTCAGCCAAAGCGGATAAAAGTAGCCGCCACAGCTTTGGCCGTAGATACCGCCAGACCAATCGCGGTTCTTCGAGTATTCCTCCATCTCAGCTTGCGGGCCATAAACGACCACTCCGCCTTCTTTGTTATTCTTCGACCGGGCGCGAAACATCACTCCGCTATTGCCTTCGACTTCCCACTTCATCTCGCAAGTGAATATGAAATCTGTGAAATCCGATTTATCTGTGCATAGGTAAGTGCTATTTGATCCAGGCACACAGGTTCCCACGATCATGCCGTCTCGTACTTCGAACTTGCATGTTCCGCCCTTAGGAGTCCAGCCGCCCAAGTCTTTGCCATTAAACAGCGGCTTGAATCCACTCTTCAAGTTGGGCTCCGAATCCTTGTTCAGCAACATCTCTGCTGGCTTGGGTGCATTCTCCTGCTTGCTGTAGTGCTCATACCAATTGCTTTGCTGCGGGTCTAATTCGCCCGCAAAGATGGTAGCATCTGCAAACCAGAAGAGTGAGAGTGCGATGATTAAAACTTTGATTTGGGTCATGATGATTCGGCAAATGATTGCCACTGCGGGTGATTTGGTTGTCCGATGCGAAAGATATAACTTTCCAACAGTGTCACGCCAAGGTAGCAGAAAAATGGACATAAAAAGTAAAATGAGATAGGCCTAGAATGGTCGGTTCAATTCTATTTAAATAAAATGAATTAATGGGGTGCTAGTTCGGCCACTGGTTGCAGTACTTCCTCCACAGGGCATCCAGGATCGACCCGAATTGAGATTCATCACCCTGTACTAACCAATAGCGGTTCTAGCAAGTCGATTGTGGAGCAACTGCAACGCTGTCCAGGGGGGGCAACAGGCGAAATTTTCCTGTGGGACAGGCTGTGCGACATCGACTTGGTCAGATTCAGCTGAGAAGCCCGCTCCCATCTTGAATTAGGCAAAGAAGAAATAGAGGGAATTAGAAGCTTGCGCATTCGCCACTTGCTTGGAGTCGGACTTAGTCAACTGGCATTCTGCTTGGCCGGCGGTGCGCGCTTTTTCTTACGAGAAGCACCCCCGAGACTTCGTAGCTCGGCCTTCCCCTCCAACTCCGGTTGATACTTCTCTGGGTTGAAATTCGGATTGGCCAGAGGCCGAACAGCTTTGGTCTCGAGAAGAAACTCTTCAATCAAGGCGTCGAGTTTCTCAACGCGTTCAGGATGCTCTTGAGCAAGATCGGTTGTCTCGCCAAGATCCTTCTTTAGATTGAAGAGTTTATGCCGGTGCTTACCAGCTTCGCCACCGTAGAATATTCGAATTAGCTTCCAGTCGCCCCGATGAACACTGACCGCAGGAGGCAACCAGTCTGGAATGGTTGGGCTGTGCGGAAAGTAGGTGAAAATTGCCTCGCGATCGAGCGGTTTTTCTTGCAGCGCTGGAACTATGCTGATTCCGTCAAACTCTTGGCCTGGCTGTACATCAATGCCTAGTAGTTCAAGAATCGTTGGATAGAAGTCGCAGCTTTGAATAATCTGCTCACTTCGCGAACCAGCTTGAACCACTCCAGGCTGAACTACCACAGCGGGACCGCGTATTCCGCCTTCGTACATCGTTGCTTTTCCGCCTCTGAGCGGAAAGTTACTCGTCGCAGACGTGCCATCGACCTCGTTATACATATTGCCACCATTGTCCGAGGCAAAAATGATGATGGTATTGTCTGAGATTCCTAAGCGATCAATCGTATCGAGCAGAGTTCCAACCGCGTCATCCATGCTTTCGATCATGGCCGCATAGGTGGGGCTGCGCTGGGGGTCCTGGGGATCGACACGCTCTTCGTATGCCTCGATGAGTGATTGTTTTGCGTCGAACGGTGCGTGAACGCTAAACATCCAGTAGTTGAGAAAAAAGGGCTTTTCCTGGTGGCTTTCTAAAAATTGGACTGCTTCATCCGCCATCCGATCTTCGATGTGCTCGTCGGGAGTATGAGGATCGAAGTCCGGAAATTTCCAGGGGGCGACATAACTTCCAGCCGGACCCGGTCCTGGCCAATGGGGAACATCGATGTCGAAACCGTGTTCCAGTGGCGAATACGGTTCGGCACCCAAATGCCATTTGCCGAAGTGTGCGGTTGTGTAGCCTTGGTCCTTGAACATCTCCGCAAGAGTGTAGTAGCTCGTGTCCAGTCTGGAGACAGACTCTGGAATCGTTGATTTTTTGTCCGGCGAGGCGGTTGTAACTTCAGAGGCTTTTAGAATGACTTTAGGCAAATGGCAATTGGGCGACGTGATGCCAGTTCGTGCTGGACTGAGGCCGGTCAAAACACTTGCGCGAGTAGGAGAGCAGAGCGGACTTGACGAATAGGCACGCGTGAAAGTCATACCTCGACTGCTCAACCGTTCGATGTTAGGCGTCCTGTAGAAGTTCGTGGTGCCATACAGCGAGGTATCGCTCCACCCAAGGTCATCAGCAAGAATTAGGATGACGTTGGGCTTCTTCCCAGCACCAATGGACCTACGCACATCCAACGTAAATGCGATTGATAACGTGAGGATAGCAACTAAGGCAAACGTGGTGTGTAGTTTACTTAGGTTAAAAACACTTTGTTGCATTTTGGCAGCTCATTAGGAGGGACTATTTCGTAGCATCGCATTTCATGTGTAAGTTTCCATCGGATTGCCTTGCTTCACTCAATCCAAGAATACGGTGATCGATAGGCGTGACCAACAGAGACTTGCCGTGCGATCATTGTTAGACAAAGCTCATCCACTTGGCAGTGAACGAGCAAGCCCTTCTTTTGCCGCGTCATAGCGTTTGTCCTCTATCAGGTTTGTCCATTCATGTGGGTCCTCCTGATGGTCGTACAGTTCTCTAGACCCGTCAGAGTACTGGATTAGCCGCCAGCGTTTGTTGCGAATTGAGTAAGTGCCCTTTTCGACTGTCGTAATGACAGCGCGATTCGTTTTGAGAGCTGGATTCGACAACTGCGGGACGAGCGATACGCCATCCAACCCCGGCTTGGAATCAAAGTCACAGATATCAACTAACGTTGGATAAATATCGATTAGTCCGACTGTCTCTTCGCATCGACTACCTTTTTTGTATTTGGCTCCCTCGGAAATCGGAGGGACTATAACCAGCGGCACCCGAGTGGATCGCTCCCAGCCGGTGGTTTTCCCCCAGTGCTCCTTTTCACCCAGGTGCCAGCCATGATCGCTCCATAACACCACGATTGTATTCGTCGCATGCGGGCCATTGTCTAGAGCGTCGAGCATATCACCAATTTGCGCGTCCACGAACGAAACACAAGCCAAGTAAGCGGCCACGGCATCTTTCCACTGCCCCTGCTGCAGAACACTTCTGTGCAATCCTGCAGTTTGGATTGAGTGGGCCAGCGATATCGCAGCCCCACCTACGTCGTTCAGGTCATCGGGCAATACCTGCGGCAGTACTGTTGAGTCCGTCGGATACAGTTCGAAGTATTTGGTTGGTGCATAGAGCGGTATGTGTGGGCGATAGAATCCCACCGCCAAAAAAAATGGCTTGTCTAAACTGGATTCATCTAGCAGTTGGTCCGCGGCCCACCTAGCCACTTTCCCATCACCCATCTCATCGTCTAGGACAGGAACGGCTCCCCAATCGAAGGAACTGAATTTTCCAGGTTGGAGCCTTTGCCGATCGTTAGGCATATTGTTTAAAGGACGCATTGCCAACCGAGAATCATCCTGTGGCAATTGCGGTTCCTTGCTGGCGTAGGGGCTCCAACGCTGTTCGGGAAAGAACGAGTCGTCGTAGAGATCGGCATACTTCCGGTGCATCAACTTACCTGCTCCCTTAGTCCGATAACCGTGAGACCGGAAGTACTCAGGTAGCAGTACCAAATCGGGATGAAGCTTGCGGATTTGATGCTCGTTGTTGTATACGCCTGTTTGGAAGGGTTGCCTGCCGCTGAAAACAGCAGCTCGAGAAGGACAGCAGAGTGGCGCCGCACAGTGTGCGTTTGAGAAAACAACTCCTCGCTTGGCCAGCCGGTCTATGTTGGGGGTCTGAATTTGCGGATGACCGTCTAAGAAGCCGACCCAGTCGTTCAGATCATCGACGGCGATCAACAGCACATTCGGGCGAGCAAAAGACAACGAAGTGCTCAAGGTGGCCAAGGTAAATAGAGTCAACGACAGACTGCGAATAGCAATGGATTTTCCTCTAGAAAAAATATCACTTCTACAATGCATGACTGGCCTTCTCACTAGTTGTTAGCAAGGGGACTGGCAGGGGGTCCCATTTCGCCCGATTTGCTCTTCATTGGCTTTTGTTCCCGCGTCAGGAGGAACTTGTCAAACTCAAAGCCGTCCTCACGCATCGAAAACATAATTGTGTGCAGCCCCGGTTCGTCGATGTCGAGCCAGATTTGACCCAGTACGCCAGTATGTACCTTTGGGGTCCGTTGCCGCGAGTCCCACTGCCACTTGCCGTGTTGGCCTGTGAATTGGAGCCGTGCACCCGACGCCGGCCACTTGCCATCGAGTCCAACATGCAGGCCGTTGTCCTCCGAACCGGTGCAGCACATGCGCACCCATACGTAGTAGCGTCCAGGATTTTCGATCATCACTGGGTAGTAGAGAACACTACACTCACCGGGCGTATTGGTAAAACTCTCGCCGTGGACCAATGGGTCGGCATGCGTGACTCGAGTGTCGGGTAAGATCTCAAGATAGGCCCCGCCGCTGGCACCGTCCGCATGATTCTGATCGGGATCTGGCTTCACTTGTGGTGCCTCGTCGATAGTTGTGAGATACCACTTGCGATGCGTCTGACGATCGACTCTATCGAAGTCTTCTGCTTCGACGACGACGATCCCATCGGTCTGCTGGTGAACCTTCTTTGCCTGAGGGGGCTCACCGGGCCGAAGGACGGCTAACCAGTCTTGCTCGGGATTGCTTGGAGGATCTCCAATCAGAACCTTCCCACCTCCGACGACCGAAGGAGTAGTGCCAGGCTTCAGCCCCCCACCCTGCCGGGGATCAAACCACAGCACCTTGAAAGCGCCTTCCACACCAGAGAGATCGAGCTCTGTCTGCTCGGCCTGCTTGCGGTAGATCAAGTACAACTTGCCAGGGTCGTGCAGACAATAGGCATCTTTACTAGATAGCTTCCCGTTCGCATTGGTCATGTTCCAAAATGGAATGTCGTGGTCCTTGAAGAAAGCCCGTACATGGCGGCACTGCGTCCACATGTTCTCACGAACGCGGAAGTCTTGGCACGTCAAATCACTGTGCGGATGTTTGTACCCAAAGTACCATTCTACACCTGCCCCACCGGCCATGATGTTCCCCCAGAGGGCATTCTTACGCGCGTTATCATGCGTTGGATTTTCGTCGTCGGTCAGCAGTGCGTGCGTAGCGTCGCCAGGCTCATCGCAGGCCACTACCCAGGGCTTGCCGGCATTGGCCGATCGCTGGATGTAGTCGAGCGTGCGAGGGTGAACGAATCGGAAGTCGGGCTGGTTTGTCTGCAGAGAGAAGCCAGTCAGTCGCGAAGCCTCACCTAGCAATTCGAAGTGATTGTCGCCATTGTGGATGACGATGTGGTGTTGATAGGGATCATGGGTCCAGAAATAGTCGGCCCAAGCAACTTTTTTCTCTGTGCTGACCTTATTGTAGAGGCCGACTTCTTCGCCCAGGTTCCAGTTCAACGCCAGGTGGTGGCCAAACCGTGCGATCAATTCGCGATAGTATAACTTGCGCTGTGGACCGAGTTCACCATTGTCTAGCAGGTTGACGTTTTCTGCTTCCTGCGTCTTGAAGTGCAGGTACATGCCCATTTTGTCGCCGTGAGCGAAGACAGTTTCCCATTGATCCATGCGTGAGCAATCGATTCGCCCACGTTCATCGTAATTGGTATAGGGAAAAACGTTTCGATCGTCGCCAATGATGTTCAGAGTGATAAAGGAAAAAGAGTTTAATCCCTGCGAAGCAAGATAGTTGATCGCTCCGATGATGCCTTTCCCTTTTCCATTTTGCCATGTTGGGTCACTGGGTCGCCAATCTTGAATATGTGGGCCCCAGTCTTTCACAAGTTTATCTTTGTGTCCGTCCGACTTGAAATCGCCATCGAAGTCCTTGTAGGCGAGAAGGTTCTCTGGTGCATCGACACCCGTCTTTAGAAAGAACTCACCACTACCGGCAAACTGGAGGTGATGCTTTCCCACGTAGTTGAGACGCCCTTTGCCTCGGAGGTCACGCCCTTTCTTATCCGTTGTCGCAATTTCAAATGACCCGTTTAGGCCGTCAGCGGATTCGACGGGGGTACCTGCACTAGAATCATCGGAAATTGCAACTTCGGGACCCTGCCTGAAGGAGACGGTGTAGACCCATTCTCCCGCGTGATCTGGCGAAAGGTGGGCCCTCCATTTTTTGCCTGAAGTTGCTGAAGTATTGGCGGCATTTCCATCCGCAGCAAAGTAACCTGGAACGATATACTCAAGCCCACTATCCGGGTGCCGAAAAGTCACCTGCATACGATAGTCAAGGAACGGATTAGGGTCCCCTTCTTCAGAAGCCAGGGGACCATCCACGGTCAGCGTTACCTTGTGCCATTGACGAAGTTCGCCAGAGATGGACGCGCTGCTAGTTGGCTCTGAAGCTTCTAGCAGCGAGGTGAAGGTTGAGAAACAAATGCCTAGAACTACAAGACGCATCATTGTCAGTAACTCACAATCTCTTTGGTCTCTTAGAAATAGCGGTGCCATTGTCAGCGGCGGCAAAGTCATGGCATCATAGAGACTCACTCTAGAAAGTTGAGTGAACTAAGTAAACTACTCCGACGATCTCTCCTGCTGACTCTGCGAACTTTGAGGTGTGCGGCCTAGAACGGGAAATTTCTGCCAGCCATTCAATCTTTCTTTGTCCATTTTCACGCCTAATGGACGTAAACTTACGCAGTGCGTGTATGGCTATCTAGCTTAGGCGATTCGACAGACTGAGGCGCTAAAGAGTTATGAAATCTATCGCTAATTTTACTTCGCTGATGATCGGCTTAGGCATGTTTGCGTTGGCAGCAACAATGCCGTCAGCATCGGCCGAGATCGCTCCACCGGAGATGCTTACTCTCAGCGAGCGATTTCACGAGCCGCTTGGCTTCTACGATAGCGCGCCCACATTCTCGTGGCGTATACCAGCCGATAACAATGTCGAGCGTCAGTCCGCCTATCGAATCGTTGTAGGCAAATCAACCGATGATCTGCCCGGCACTGCCGAGTACTGGGATTCCGGAAAGGTCGAGTCTGATCAATCTGTATTTGTACCTTATGACGGGAAGCCACTCGGCTCACGAGATATCGCGTACTGGAGAGTGAAATACTGGGACGCAAATGGTCACGAGTCTCAATGGAGCGAGCCGGCGCGATTCGAACTTGGACTGCTACACACTCGGGATTGGCAAGCTGAATGGATTCGTTCTGCGGAAAAGGATCCTGAATCCCTGAAGGTTAAGATTCTTCGAGCAGTCTACGGTGTTCCGGATGATAGCGAGAAACAAGTGGACCTTACGGAGAAGCTTACTCGGAGACTTAAAAAAGGTGGCAGGCAAATTGGTATCAACAACGAATTTGCCGGCCGAGACCCAGCTCCCGGGGAGCCCAAGCTTTTAACGATTAAATATAGTCGGGGAGGCGAGACACATGTCTCTAAGACTCGAGAAGGAAGTCGGCTTCTCCCGCAATCAATCACGTATGCTGAATTTACTCCAGAGTATCATCGCAAAGAATTTACGGTCGCATCGCCTCCAGTGTCAGCTCGTTTGTATGTTACGGCCAAAGGAGTGTTCGAAGCCTACCTCAATGGCCAGCGTGTCGGCGAAGATCAGATGGCTCCTGGTTGGACACCTTATCACTCTCGCATCGAGACGCTTACCTACGACGTGACGTCTCTACTCAGTTCGGGTGAAAATGCAATCGGCTTGATTCTGGGAGAGGGTTGGTATGCGGGCAAGATGATGCATAAGAAAGACACCTATCCGCTCTCCGTGCCTATGGTCCTTGCCCAGCTTGAAATTCTCTACAAAGACGGAACCAAGCAAACAATCGCCACAGACGAAAACTGGAAAGCTTCAATAGACGGGCCGATAAGGATCTCAGGCATCTACGATGGCGAGGAGTACGACGCTCGAAAAAAGATGCCTGACTGGAACAAGGCAGGCTTCGACGATTCGTCATGGTCGTCAGTTGTTTCAGAACCTGTGGGCAACAATGTGTCCCTCGTACCCAAACGACACTACCCAGTCCGCGTGACACAAGTGTTGAATGCAATCGCAGTAAGTGAACCAGTGGATGGGAAATTTGTATTCGATTTGGGACAGAATATTGTTGGTTGGCCTCGGGTCAGTGTGCCAGCTGAAAAAGACAAGCCAATCACGCTCCGTTTTGCAGAAATGTTGAACTCCGATGGTACGCTCTATACGGAAAATTATCGAAGCGCGAAGTCAACGGATCATTACGTGCCTGCCACTACTGGCATAGCCCATTGGCAGCCGACTTTTACATTTCATGGATTTCGTTATGTGGAAGTGAGCGGGGTTGCTCCAGGGGCTGAGCCCAGCCTGGATTGGGTGAAGGGCGTTGTTCTTCATTCTGATTTTGACAGAACGGGCAGTTTTGCGAGCTCCCACAAGAAGCTCAATAAGCTGCAGCAGAACATCACATGGGGTCAACGAGGTAACTACCTGGATATTCCAACAGATTGTCCTCAGCGTGATGAACGACTTGGCTGGACCGGCGACGCTCAGGTGTTTTGTCCAACTTCGTTGTTCAACTACGATGTTCATTCCTTTTGGGCGAGTTGGTTGCAGAGCATTCGGGAAGAGCAATCAGACACCGGAATTGTGCCCAATGTTATTCCCAATACGCTCGATCCCGGTGGAAGCCCCGGCTGGGGCGACGTAGCGGTGGTTGGACCTTGGGAAGTGTATGTTCGGACCGGCGATCTACGCCTGCTTCGTGACAATTATGAAATGATGGCCAAGTGGACTGCAGCTTATGAGCGCGAGGCAAAAAACTTCATTGTTCGTCGCCCAGGTTTTGGCGACTGGCTGCAACCCTATCCAGAAACCAAGAACTCTCGCTCGGACACGCCTTTAGATTTGATCGCAACCGCGTACTTTGGACGTTGCACTGCACTGATGGCGAAGGCCGCGAAGGAGCTAGATCGAACTGAAGATGTGGCAAAGTATGAAGCCATGCACGAACAGATTCGACAGGCGTTCTCCACAGAGTACTTTGACGAGAAGGGACGAATGAAATCAAAGTACGAAACGCAAACAGGATATCTTCTCGCTATAGCGTTTGATCTGCTCACACCTCCGCTTCAAGAGCCGGCGGTAGAGAACCTTTTGCTCCTGATTGAAAAGGCTGATGGCCACCTCCGCACTGGCTTTCTCGGTACTCCGCTGTTGGCACCTCAGTTAGACCAATTGGGACACTCGGACTTGGCCTATGATGTGCTGTTCAAAGAAACCTACCCGTCCTGGTTTTATTCCATCAATCAAGGGGCTACCACAATGTGGGAGCGCTGGAATAGCTATAGTCATAAAGAGGGCTTTGGCAGTGCGTCCATGAACTCGTTCAACCACTATGCATATGGTGCAATTGGGCAGTGGATGTACGAACGCATTGCAGGATTGGCACCCGATCCCAAGAATCCTGGCTACAAGCACTTTTTTCTTCAGCCTAATCCTGGCGGCCCGCTTGAGTCTGCCTCGGCTTCGCTCGAGACGCCCTACGGACAAGCATTCTGCGGCTGGGAAAAGGAGTCAGACGGTCTAGTGGTGACGGCCATTGTGCCACCCAATACGACTGCCACTTTCAAGCCACCACGGACATCTGATGATGTACCATCAGTCCGACGAGATTCAGGAGAGCAACTAACCTCAATGGATAATGGACAGACCTACCTACTCTCGCCAGGCAAGTATCGTTTGATCGTTAGGTAGTAGCTAAAGGTGAAATCGGACAAGGCTCGCCTGCCAAGGATCTGAGTACAATAGGAACGGATAGTTTTCACAATAGCCCAGAGCTTTCTGACAAACACGCAAACCTAGCAATCTACGCTCGTAAACAGTACTCGCTCAAAACAGGAATCTTTTATGATCACGTCTCGAAGGCATTTTCTGAAGAGTACCACTGCTGCAGCAGGAGCCCTGGCAGGCGTCCCTTACTCTTGGACCAGCGCAGCTGCGGCCGATAGTCTTTACGACGACAACCTAACGATCGCCGCTATTGGTGTAGGTGGTAGCCGAGGACGTTACAACCGCGGGGGAAAGATAGCTCGGCAAGCCGCCAGATTCGGCAAGACCATTGCCGTATGCGATGTGGATCAGCTCCACAGTGCCGAGTTCAACGCAGACCAGTTATTCGAGGGCAAACTTGCGGAATATGTCGACTACCGCAAGATGATCGACAAAGAGCGGCCAGACATCGTTGTCATCGGAACAAACGATCATTGGCACGTTCCGATTGCAGCCTATGCTCTGCGAGCTGGTTGCGACGTCTATTGTGAAAAACCACTCACTCTGACCATCAACGAAGGCAAGCAGATTTGCAAAGTTGCAAAGGAAACTGGACAGGTATTCCAAGTAGGAACCCAGCAACGTACCGAAATGGATCGGAATTTTCTCAAAGCCATTGCGATGGTTCAGGGTGGTTACATTGGCGACAATATCAACGCGCACATAGCAATTGGGGCTGCTCCCGGTGAAGGGCCATTCCCGAATACCGCTGTGCCGGAAAAGCTAGATTGGGACTTCTGGTTGGGCCCTGCTAAATCGGCGGACTATTCGCTCCAGCGGCACAAGTTCTTCCGCTGGTATATGGAATACTCGGGCGGAAAAATGACGGATTGGGGGGCCCATCATATTGATATTGCTCAGTGGGCCATCGGTATGGATCACAGTGGCCCAGTGAAGATCAGTGGCACGGGCAGTTTTGGCGATGTGGTGCCCGCGGGTTTTGATTGGGCCAGTTTCTTTGCAGGGGAACAGGACCTTGATAACGGTTACAATGCTGCCACGCACTTCAATCTAGACCTAACATTTGAGAATGGCTCTGTCCTGAACGTCAACGACGAGTACGAATCGGAAGATGGCCGGACAAAATTCCCCAATGGGATTCTATTCGAAGGTAGTGGGGGGCGGATCTTCGTGAACCGCGGTAAGTTGACTGGAAAACCGGTCGAGGAGCTAACCGAGGCCGATAAGAAGGATCTCGAAGATCGGATGGCGAAGTTGTACAAAAACAAGCCGATCACCTCACATATGCAAAACTTCTTTGAATGCGTCAAAGACCGAACTGAGCCTATTTCGGACGTCTACTCGCATCACCGCACGATGACAAGTTGCCACATGTGCAATATCGCATTGATGGTAGGCGAAGACTTGCAGTGGGATCCGACCAAGGAAATCTTTATTGACAATCCCATGGCAAACCAACTGATGTCGCGACCGAGTAGAGAAAAGTACCTGGGCGAGCCTAGCCTAGCCTGATCTCAATGCATCGTCAGGGAATCTAATGAAATACAATTTCACACTTATTGCCTTGGCATGCCTGCTACATGCTGGGCTCCTACTTGGCTCATCGAACGCCGCATCGGCCGCCGGTGATGCTGGCCGACTGAACATCCTGGTGCTCTACGCTGACGATTGGCGATACGACACTCTTGGTGTCGCAGGTAATCCGGTTGTGCAAACGCCAACACTTGATCGCTTAGCGAGCCAGGGAGTGCGTTTTGCTCACAATTATGTCTCGACCTCAATTTGCTGTGTCAGCCGTGCAACGCTATTCACGGGCCAGTGGATGGCGCGCCATGGATGCCGATCTTTTCGGATGTGGAAGACTCCCTGGTCAGAAACCTATCCAGGGCTGCTTCGAGAAAACGGCTATTACGTGGGTCATGTCGGCAAGTGGCATAACGGTAAGATTCCTGAAGAACACTTCGACTTTGCACGTGCCTATTCCGGGACCCACTGGATGGAGCAGCCAGATGGCTCGAAAATCCATGTCACCCAGAAGAACGAGAAGGATGCTTTAGAGTTCTTGAAGAATCGGCCGGTCGATAAGCCGTTTTGCCTGACGGTTGCCTTCTTCGCGACACATGCGGAGGACAAGAATCCACTCCAGTTTCTTCCTCAACCCGAGAGCATGAAACTGTATGAAGATACAACCATTCCGGTTGCAGCTAGCGCTACGCAGGAATCGTTTGAGCGATTACCAGATTTCGTGGGTAACGAGAAAAACGAAGGACGCAACCGTTGGCACTGGAGATTTGATACGCCAGAGAAATACCAGACCATGATGAAGAATTACTTTCGCTTGGCTACGGAAGTCGATTCGACATGCGAAAAAATTCTAGCGGAATTGACAAGCCAGGGACTCGATGACAACACATTGGTCATATTCACTACCGACAATGGGTATTATCACGCTGAGCACGGTTTGGCTGATAAGTGGTATCCGCACCAGGAGAGTATTCGGGTTCCGTTAATCGTCCGAGATCCACGAATGGACACGAATGTAAAAGGTGACGTGAACGAAGATATTACTCTCAATGTCGACCTCGCGCCCACAATCCTGGCAGCGGCTCGGGTTGATGCTCCAGAATCGATGCAAGGAGAGAATCTTAGCCCGTTGTATCTAGCAGAGGAAAAGCCGAAATGGCGAGACGAGTTTTTCTACGAGCATCCAATGCTAAAAAGGACAGACTTCATTCCCGCCTCGGAAGCGCTGGTGCGGAAGGACTGGAAGTACTTTTACTGGCCTGAATTCGACTATGAACAACTTTTCGATCTCAGGGCCGACCCGTTGGAAGAGAATGATCTGGCAAGCGACCCCGCATATGCAGCGAAACTCCTTGAGATGAGAAACAAATTCCAGGAGCTAAAGACGGCAGCGAATTGAGGCTATGTAGATAGGGGGCTTTCCTGCAATCGGGTCGTTTAGCTCTTTAGGTAATACTGCCAGCCTCTATCGATTGAGCGTGAGAGTTATTCAGTTGATTGCGTTATCTGTTTGCAATATGAGAAATATCCCCCTGCTTCTTGTTGCTCTATTCTCGACTGGAGCAGTCGCTGCCAATAATGAGAATAGCAATGCCATCCAACTGTATGATCTGCGGGTCGATCATCTTCGCAACCCGACTCAGTTAGACACCAAGCATCCGAGGCTAAGCTGGAAGATTCGAGTCCAGAATTCCAAGGCGAAGGGGGTGTTGCAGCACTCTTATCGTATTTTGGTTGCAAGTACCCCGGAGATGCTTCTCCGTAACCAGGCTGACCTGTGGGATAGCGGTCAGATGATATCCCACCAATCGGTCTTAATTCCCTATCAAGGCCGAGAACTGCGCAGCCGACAAACTTGCTACTGGAAAGTACAGATTTCTGACAACCAGGGCCATAGAAGCAACTGGTCCGATGTCGCAAGTTGGGAGATGGCTCTTCTGAAGCCCAACGACTGGTCTGAATCTCAGTGGATCGGCTTGAAGCCAGAAACGCGTGACCACGAATTCTCCACTCGCGCCCATCATGCACTAAACGAGCAGCTGAGTCCCCATCCGTCCCCGTTGCTCCGAAAAAAAATTTCCATAAGCAAAGAGGTGCGCAGGGCCAGAGCTTATGTCAGCGGTATAGGATATTCTGAGTTTTACATCAACGGAAACAAGATTGGTGACCATGTATTGGATCCAGGCCAAACTAACTATCAGAAGCACACGCTCTATGTAGCGCACGATGTTACACACAATCTGAAACTCGGCGAAAACGCCCTGGGCATATGGTTAGGGAACGGTTTCTATGGCCAGAACCTCGCATTCAATACGAAGTTTGGCTATGGACAACCAAGGGTGCGATTGAAGCTGTTTATTGACTACGCCGACGGCAGCTCGCAAGAATTTGCAACGGACACTAACTGGAAGACATGCGTCAGCCCTGTCGTATTCGACAACGTCTATTGGGGCGAAACATACGATGCACGTCTGGAAATTCCTGATTGGACTATGCCAGGCTTCGACGATTCGGATTGGCAGCCGGCCGTGCAGCTTCCGCCTCCTTGTCCAGATGACCGATTACGTCCACAAATGCTGCCACCTATTAAGGAAGTTGAGCGGCTTACACCGGTGGATGTTCGAAAAGTTGAATCTGACACATACCTCTTTGACTTTGGTAAGAACATTTCTGGATGGATTCGTTTGAGTGTGAATCAAGACGAAGGCGACGTCCTAAAGATCTTCCCAGCAGAGGTGCTCACGAAGGACACCAAGCGTGCCGACCAAGTCACTTTTGGCGGAGCCCCGGGCAGTCCGCATGAGCTCTACTACATATGTAAGGGGAGTGGCTCCGAGACATGGTCGCCTCGATTCACCTACTCCGGATTTCAATATGCGGAAATTAGTGGGTTAGATAAAGCACCCCATATGGATGATGTACAAGCTGTCTTCGTGCGAAGCGATGTCGAAAGAACAGGTACCTTTTCTTCTTCCAATGACTTACTCAATAGACAATACGAGGCCAGCTTGCTGAGCCTCGAAGGCAACTGGCATTCCCTTCCAGAAGATTGCCCCCACCGTGAAAAATGTGGCTGGCTGGGAGACGCCCACGCTACTGCAGACCTCAGTCTCTACAACTACGACATGGCAAGATTTTACTTAAAATACTTGCGCGACATCGAGGATAGTCTGCGGGTGGACAAACGAGTGCGCAGAATAATTCCAAACAGTGTGGGAGTTCCGACAATGGTAGCCCCTGGGCATCGCGCAAACCGAGTTGCCAATATCGATTGGGGTGTTGCCTATGTGATACTGCCGTGGAGACTGTACGTGCACACGGGTGACGTTGAGGCATTCAAGCCACACTATGACAACATCAAGAATTCCATCAAGTATTACGGGTCCTTCAAAAACGAACTTGGCGTCATAGAAGATGGATTGGGCGATTGGTGCCCACCTCGCTGGGATAGGAAAAATGCTCCCGAGCATATGGAATGTCATCCTCACGTTTCTGGAACAGCGTTTTATTACCAAGCATTACAAATCGTCAGCGAAATGGCACGCATCCTTGGCGACATGGAGTATAGCGAGTGGTGTGTGGACGAGGCGGAAGAGGTCCTTACGGCTTTTAATGAGGTTTATGCCAAACCTCTGGAGGGCACAAAGTTCGAACATTTCGGAAGCCAAACGGCTACAGTGATGGCCCTCAAGTTAGGAATGGTTGCTGCCGCGGATAGTACGAACAAAGTGTCCGGTTTGCTGTATGACATCAATGAGCTGCATGAGGGACACCACTCGTGTGGTATTCATGGATTGCGACATCTTTATACTGTGTTGGCCGACCATGGCCAGGATGATCTGGCCTTTCAAATGCTAACGGACACCACGTTTCCAAGCCCTGGCTACGTCCTCAGCTGTGGTTTATCCACTTGGCCAGAGCGTCGGTTTGAGTGGAAGAAGAGGAGGTTCAGCAATTCGTTTAATCATCCCATGAATGGCGGCTTTGCGGCATTCATGCATGAGTCTCTTGGCGGCGTCCGGCCAGATGAGCAGGCTGCCGGATACAAGCATTTCTACCTGAAGCCGCAGCTGACGGATCAACTCGAGTGGGTAAAAACAAGCGTCGAATCGCCCTACGGCAAAATTCGCAGTGAATGGAGAAATACCGGTGCCGCGTTTTTATGGGATGTGGAAGTTCCCGCCAATACAACTGCAACGATCTTTATCCCCAAATCGCCGGAGGACGAAGTCATGGAAGATGAGAGAAAAATCCAAGAGAACGCTGTTCCAATCTTTGCACATCATCGCCACTGGTTGAAATACGAAGCCGGATCAGGGATTTACCACTTCACCGTGAGATGATTCATTGGTGAATCGGGGCTGGAGCACCTGCGTGGTGTGTTAGATTGTGTCGTCTTTGGTGAAGAATTAGCTACTTCCGATGAACTCAGACCTACACGTTCTTTATAACTATTATGTCAGTTGACCAAATTATTAGACTCGATGGCGTTGGATTGTGCTGCTTCCTTTTGGGAGCGATGATAGCATTCGCTCCTTCGCAATCTCCTGCGCAGAAAATTGAGCTGATTGGAGAAACTACCGTTGAAAGTAGAACCCTTACCTTTGCGGAGGGGCAGTCGACACGTTTCTCGAGGACGGCCAATGGGCGAACCCATCAGCAAACTTCACTGACAACTTATGGTGGGTTTCAGTATGTAACCTATTTCGATGCTAAAAGACGTGTTTGCATTGGCCGCAGGAAGCTTCCAAGTGGGGCGTGGGAGGTCATCCACTTTGACGACCACAAATTTGAGTCCAACGATTCGCACAATACCGCGGTCCTCGGCATTTGCGACAAGGACGGTACGATCCACATGGCCTTTGATCATCATGCTTCCCGGTTGAACTATCGCGTCTCAGAATTGGAAGCCGCTCATCATCCTGAATCCGTAGAATGGAATGCTGAACTTTTCAGTCCGATCAAGCATACGCTCGGATCGGTTGTGCCTGACGACCAGGTTACCTATCCAAGGTTTTTTCCAGCTTCCAACGGAAACCTCATGTTCTACTACCGCGCGGTCACTTCGGGAAATGGAGATGGGATGATTGAGGAATATGATGGGAACAAGCACGACTGGACAGCCGGTTTGGGTAAATTCATTGCGCGAGATATTGGAACTTACAAAGCCAACGGTAAAACAAGTCTTTATCGTAACCCCTATATGAATTCTCTATCCTACGCGGGGCAGCGGCTCCATGCGTCTTGGGTTTGGAGAGACCGTTTCGAGAAGACAAATGTTCGCAACCAACACGATTTGTGCTACGCCTATAGCAATGACCATGGGCGTACGTGGCACAACTCGGCAGGAAAGCTCATCGGAAAGACTGGTCGAGATCCTATCCATCTCAATTCTCCTGGTCTTGTAGTTGCGCCCATCCCCACAAACCATGGTCTCACCAATTCTAACACTCACTATGCCTATGCCGATGGGAGTGTTCATGTACTGATGCGCCATTTTTTGGAGGGCACTAAAAAAAGCAATTATCAGCACTACTGGCGGACTAGCGAAGGCACGTGGCACCGTGAGGTTCTGCCGCTAACAGGAGATCGACCCAAGATAATCGGATCGCAGGCCCGTACATTAGTTCTTGTCTACAGCTGCGAAGGCGAGCTGCTTGTTGCAACAGGGCGTCCTCGTCGCAACGATAATGGTTGGCGATGGAAGAGTTTGAATCTTCCCCATCGGCATTCCAACTATGGCGATGCAGTTCTTGACCTCAGGAGATGGGAGAGTGATAAGATACTGTCTGTCTACAGCCAAGCAGAACCTGTAACAGAAATCCGAACCACACAATCTGGCCCCGTTGATGGAATACCCTCGCCCCTGCGGGTGGTGGACTACCGCATTACAGAAACTATTACTCTACCCGCATCGGTCGAGGTCAATCAAACGCAGCAGGAACCGCAATAGTTCTATCAACCTGTTGTGGTCAATTGGCAGTGGCTCAATTGCACTCGGCTCTATGTCAGGCGTCAGAATAGGGTGCATGTCCCGTTGGGAACCGGCTAAGAGTTTTCTAACGACCAGCATCGACTCAACGATGGCTGAATGGCGTCGCTCGTCAGATCCCGACCCAATCTAGGCCGGATCATCGAATCATCGTATCTCACTCAAATTTCATGTCCAATCTCGAGTGAAGCGGAAGTGGTAGAGTTGTCGTGGTTTCTTTGTCGCCTTTGCGGGCAAATGCAACCTGGAGGGAGGGCCAGGAAGGGTTTGACGGACGTAATTCTGGGCGAACGGCAAGCATACTCCCCACTCCTGTAGTCCTTAGGAGACTCATTAGTACCCACTGATTGTGAGATGTGACCACCGCGAAGGATTGTCAAAGGCATGAAATACTTACCGTTCCTGTTTAGTCTAGCGCTATCGTTTTCGTCTCTCGTTGCGAAAGCAAGCGAGAACACGAATGTACTGATATTCTTCATCGACGACCTAAGGCCAGAATTGGGCTGTTACGGTCAGGAACATATCGAGAGTCCGAACATTGATGCTCTGGCATCAGAAGGCCTACTCTTTGAACGAGCGTATTGCCAACAGGCGATCTGCGCGCCTTCGCGAATCAGCATGATGACGGGGCAATACCCCGACACGATAGGGATCCACGATCTGTGGTCTCCGCTCCGTCGCACGGTCCCCGATGCAATGAGTATGCCTCGATACTTCTATGAAAGAGGTTATGAAACCTCATCATTTGGAAAAGTATACCATCACCATATCGACGATCGGACGTACTGGTCGCACCTACCTGATATGCCAGGTGAAAAGTACGCAGATCCGGCCGTCTTGGAATCGATTGCCCAACGAAGAAAAGAAGCGAGAGCCAAAGGCCTTAGGCGGGTAGCCCTGTCCTCAGCAACAAAGGGTCCGGCAGTAGAATCGGCCGACGTGGAAGACGATGCCTATAGAGATGGGGCAGTTGCAGCACAGGCGATCAATGCACTGAAACAAGTCGGGGAAGAGCCGTTTTTCATGTGCGTTGGTTTTGCAAAACCGCACTTGCCTTTTGCAGCCCCAAAGTGTTACTGGGACATGTATCAGCGAGAACAATTCGACGTTCCTCAGCGAACTCTTCCGCAGGGAGCCCCTCGATTTGCGTTTACGAAGTGGGGTGAATTGAGATCGTATCTTGGAATACCAAAAGAGGGCCCTCTGGGTGACGAGCAAACTCAGGAACTGATGCACGGCTATGCTGCTTGCGTGAGTTACGCTGATGCTCAGGTCGGAAGAGTGATGGCTGAACTCGATCGACTCGATTTGCGCGACAACACAATCGTCATTCTATGGGGCGATCATGGATACAAGCTTGGTGATTATGGTTTGTGGTGTAAACACACAAATCTCGAATTGGATACTCGGGTGCCTTTGATCATCTCCGCGCCAGGGTATGCCCAAGAAGAACGCTCGGAAGCTTTGGTTGAGATGATCGACGTGTTCCCAACTTTGGCGAAACTCACTGGAGGAGAGATTCCAGCATCCTGCGAGGGAAGAAGTCTCCAGGACACGCTCAGAGACCCTAGCAAAACGCCACGGACCTACGCGCTAAGCCAGTATCCGCGGGGCATCAACATGGGATACAGCATGCGTACAAGTCGCTGGCGTTATACCGAGTGGATCAATCACGACACCCAGAAAGTAGTGGGAAGAGAACTCTACGATCACCTCGATTCACAAATCGCCCGACGTAACCTTGTCGACGAACCCAGTCATGCGGACTTGATTTCTAGCCTTTCGAAACAGCTCAACTCCCCTCAGCGAATTGAGAAAGCAAGAATCAAGAAGTAATAGTAGCCTCGCCTCAGCAACATGTATTGTCCCACGTCTCGAAAGTACTTGCACATCGAATTGCCTTTCCATGTCCGTCGATAGATTCTTTAGACAACTTGAACAAGGCCTCTCCTTCTCTCGCGAGATCTCGAAGCTCATAGCATTTGTTGTGCTGCTTTACTTACAGCTAGGCCTCGCATTCGGTGTGGAGACGATCATCCCGCCGCAAGGTGGTAAAGATCTAGTCGAGTTCAATCAAAATGAAGCCCTGCAATTGAGGAATAAGAATGTCGAGGCCAAAGCCCGGTGGGTAGCTATCAAAGGGATGCCTTTCCAGCAGATCTATCGCATAGAGTCGGACACGCGATTCAGCGATCCTAAGAATCTGCAGGTGATTGTCCCCATTCACATACCTATTCAGAAGAATGATGTCCTACTCATTTCTTTTTGGATGCGACGCCCCCACGCTGGCGGGCAACCTAACAACGCTTTCTTCACACTAACCTCCGAAAACCAGAAATCGGGGTACCATTATCATCTGTCGGCTTACCGAGTGTGGAAGCAGCACGTGCGATCGTTTGTTGCTTCTAAGGATTTCGAGACTGACAGCAGCATTCGCATCGACCTGGGAGAAGCGGGGAAGATAGCTGAAATTGCTGACTTACGGCTCATCAATTACGGCCCAGATCGTAACCCCGCCTCGCTCCCGAAGTCGACTGTAATGTATCAAGGACGTGCCAAGAACGCAGCATGGCGAAGAGAAGCGTTAGAGCGAATCGAGAGAATTCGCAAGGGCGACATCCAGATCCGTGCTGTCAACGAGAATGGTGACCCGGTCGCCGACGCGACCGTCACTGTAGCCATGCGGAAGCATGCCTTTGGATTTGGCAATGCCGTTAACTCCGAAGTGCTTGGCGCAGACAAGAGTGAATTTCCGATCCGACCCAAAGGCAAGGTGATTGTCACGTGGGAAGATGCTCAAAAGTACCGCGAGGTCGTCAAAGAGTACTTTGACCGCGTCACTTTCGAGTCGGAACTCCGCCCTGGAAACTGGATCCGAATGAAGAGCGGACATCCTGGTTGGCGCCGCAAGCGTCGGATATTAATGGAGAGCACTCTGCCATGGCTCAACGCCAACAATATTGCCGCACGTGGACATTATATTGCCTGGGCGCCGATGGATTTTACCGCCGTAGAAAAGCCCTTCATTGGCAACCCCGAAGGTCACCGAGCATGGCTATGGGAGCACATGGCTGATGTGCTACCTGCAACGACAGAGTTTGTCACCGAGTGGGATACGATCAATCACATTATCGGCTGGGGCAAACACACCTACGAGAAAGAATACGGTGGGCCCGCGATCTATGCCGAGATCCTTGCCGAGGCAAGGCGGTTAGCTCCTGACGCAACTCACGCAATTAATGAGGGCAAGGTTCTGCCAGATGGCTACAAGCGTGACCCTTACAAACAAATCATCCGTTTTCTAAACGAGCAAAATCAGGCACCAGATGTTGTCGGGTTCATGGCGCACTTCGGCTTGACCACGCTTACTCCTCCCGAAGAACTACTGGAGGTTTACGATGAGTTTGCCGAAATCGCGCCCCGAATGCAACTGAGCGAATTCGATGTCGAAGCCGGCGACGACGAAGAGCTACAAGCAGACTACTACCGCGATGTGATGATCGCTACTTTCAGCCACCCCAACTTCGAAGCGATTGTCCAATGGGGCTTCTGGGAACCAATACACTGGAAACCGGCAGCCGCTTTGTGGCGAAAGGATTGGACTCTCAAGCCCTGTGGTGAAGTCTTCGTCGACCTGGTCGCCAATCAATGGAAAACTAATGAAATAGTGACGACAGATTCCGATGGTAACTGTCGGGTCCGTGGATATCTGGGCGAATACGAAGTGACGGTGGAGCACGAAGGCGCATCAAAAACGATAGATATGTCTCTTGATCGTGAGGGTTCGCGGATTGTCATTCGAATCGAATAGCGAAGCCCGTGTCGATCTGCGACAGGGTGCAATAATGGGTCATCTGCAAAAATTGCAAATGCTGATGTTAAAACTCTCTGCAATGATCATTGCAATGCTCAATATAAAAACCAAGAATCGCTCAAAGAAGCAGGTTTTTTCTTTAGTCCTCACGCTCTATGCGTTTGCCTCTCTGTCGTACGCGAACGATCCACTTGTAGAAGGATTCAACAATCCGCCCGCTTCAGCTAAAGCACAAACATGGTGGCACTGGATTAACGGAAATGTCACTAGAGAGGGAATCACTGCGGATCTGGAGGCAATGAAGAGGGTGGGCATTCAAGAAGCCCAAATATTCAATGTCAACTTGGGAGATCCTCGCGGGCCTGCCGCCTACTTAAGCCCACTCTGGTTAGATCTGTTGAAACACTCGGCTTACGAAGCAAAGCGATTGGGACTTGAACTGGGATTTCACAACGCCGCAGGTTGGTCCTCCAGCGGTGGCCCTTGGGTTACTCCTGAGCACTCTATGCAAAGGGTAGTATTCAGCGAAGTGACTCATAAAGGAGGCACACCTTTCAACGCTTGTCTGGCTCAGCCCAAATCTCGCTTGGGTTACTACCGGGATATTGCCGTTCTGGCTTTTCCGAAACCGAACAGTAATAAACGTATCGACGGCCTGGACTACAAGAGCCTATCAGGAAGGATTCGCAATCATCTTGCCCCTGACTCTAAACCAATACCTGCGTCCGCCGTGGTTAGTCAATTGGAGATCATTGATTTAACTTCGCGAGTTGCCGATGACGGATATTTGGAATGGATGCCGCCTCCCGGCGAGTGGGTCATCTTGCGACTTGGGCACACTCCGACAGGTAAGAGGAACCGTCCTGCCGCCTTCGGTGGGCACGGCCTAGAGTGTGACAAGATGAGTCGAGAGGCAGTTGATGCGTTTTGGGAAGGTGGCATCACTCCAATCATCAATGGATTAGGGCCACTGGTAGGTCCAGTCCTCAAGAGTTGCCTGATTGATAGCTATGAAGTTGGGGCGTGCAATTGGACACCGAATTTCCAGAGGGAGTTTCATAGCCTAAGCGGCTACGACTGTTCGCCGTATTTGCCCGCATTGGCAGGCTATTATGTTGAGAGTGGAGAGATCTCAGAACGCTTCCTCTGGGATTTCCGACGTACTATTGGCGATCTGATGGCGAAGAACTATTACGCATACTTCCGCGAACGTTGTCATCAACATGGTATGCAGTTCTCGGTCGAGCCCTATTGGGGACCCTTCGACAATATGCAAATTGGCGAAGCCGGCAACATAGTCATGTGTGAATTCTGGAGCGGGGACGTAGCTTTCTTTGACTCTCCAAAATTTGTGGCCTCCATCGCCAAGTTAAACGGCGATCGAATAGTTGGCGCCGAAGCGTTTACCGGCACGGGAGGTTGGGTTGAGCATCCCGCTACGATCAAGTCCATCGGCGACAAGGCGTGGGCGCAGGGAATTAACCGATTTATTTTTCACAGCTACGTTCACCAGCCCTGGAACGTGGGGCCTGGCCTAACGTTGAGCTACCACGGTCTAGAGTTCAACCGACTAAATACTTGGTGGGAACCGGCAGAAGCCTTTCTAGACTATATCGCCCGTTCTCAATTCATGCTCCAACAAGGTCAGAGTGTAGCCGACGTGTTGGTTTTCACTGGGGAAGCCTCCCCCAACAATGCGATGTTGATGCCAGAGATCAAAGCGTCGGGATACGACTATGATTTGATTGGGGCGAACAAGATTGGTTCTTTGAGAGCAGAAGATGGATTAGTGCATACTTCTGCAGGTTCCTCGTATCGAGCACTGGTGCTGCCCAAGACTTCTTGGATGAGGCCTGAAACTCTCAAAAAACTAGAGGAACTGGTTGAAGCTGGTGTAAAGATTCTTGGCCCTAAACCTGAGAAATCTCCGAGCCTTCAAGGTTTTCCTGACTGTGATGAACAGGTCAGCCAGATTTCCGAGAGATTATGGGGCAAGAGGTTAGTCGAAGACGTTTCAATCGTTGAGTTTCTCAAGAGTGATGCTACTCCTCCAGATTTTGACGTCGAGGAGGGCACTCCAGAGGGTCTTTCATATATTCATCGGAGGGTGGATGAATGCGACATCTACTTTGTCGCCAACTCTGCCAAAGAAGGACGTAAAGTACTCTGCCGCTTCCGGGTGTCCGGAAAACAGCCCGAATTGTGGAATGCTGAGACTGGCGGCATTAGCAATGCTCCGGAATGGAAGCAAAACAGCGATGGCACTACGAGTGTTTCGATTCAGTTCGAACCGGAAGGTTCCGTTTTAGTGGTCTTCAGGCAGCCAGCGACATCTGAGCACATTGTTAAAAGCAAGGTGAGACTTCTCCAAGGCTTACCAATGCCGCTACCCAACCTAGAGATAATGAATGCTAAGTACGGCACGTTTTTACCTGATGGCTTAGTTGATGTAACTGAATCAGTGGCTGAAGGCGTTGTGGAGAATCATCTTCGCACGAAAGTTTCCAGAAAACTTTGCGATTGTGACCCTGCCCCCGGCTACAAAAAAGAACTTCGAATCAGATATAGAGTCGGAGATACTGTTCACGAAACTCACGCTATGGAACAGGAAACAATAGCCATCAGTTCTGATGGCAAAGGCGAACTAGAAATATTAAGGGCCGTCTTTGGCAAGTTTGATGACAAAACGAAAAGTGTTCCCGCGGATTCCCTGGCGAAAGATGTCACCGAAGAAGTTAAATCCATGGTAGCATCAGGGACTTTTGGAATCTCTGTTGACGACGGGCTGAGCGACGAATCGGCTGATCTTGAAACTGCGAAAGAGTTGCGTATTGTTTACTCGACCGACGGCGTGGTGCAAAAGAGGGCACTTGCTGAGGGAGGCATGCTCGAACTAACTCGGAGTCTTCCCGCATCAAGGTTTACATCTGAAGACAATGAAGTCACTTGGGAAACTCCTTACCCAGGCCAGTTGATCTATAGCACTTCGTCAGGCGCAACAGGAACGATCGAAGTGGAAACAGTACCAGAACCTCTAGAGTTGCCTGGTCCTTGGGAAGTGCGATTTCCAAACTCAGAGGGAGAGACTTTGCACGAAACATATGACGAATTGACTTCCTGGTCGTCTTCTAGCAATGAGAAGATAAAGCATTTTTCCGGGACTGCGACCTACAGTCAGCAGCTAGTCATTCCAAGTCGTCTAATACAGCCCGATATTGCGCTGGAACTAGATCTAGGCAGCGTCCGCGTGATTGCCGAAGTTTTGGTAAACGGAAAGAAGCTTGGAATACTGTGGAAGTTTCCGTTCAGGATGAGCTTAGAAGGAATTGTTCATGAAGGGGAAAACGACCTTGAGGTTAGAGTGACCAATCTCTGGCCGAATAGGCTGATTGGTGATGAACACTTGTCACAAGACTTTGAACGTAGAGGTCGTGCTATAAAGAAATGGCCGAAGTGGCTATTAAATGCGACGCACCGCCCTTCCGATCGCGTTTCATTTGCCGGATATAAGCATTGGCAAAAGGATTCACCTTTGCCATCATCCGGCATGTTAGGTCCAGTAACAATTCAGCCCTACGTTCGCTCCACAATGACATTTGGATCAGTGAGCGAGCTCAAAAACTCTTCTTCTAAAAAGTATTGATCTAACGCGAAAGGCACGGAGTGTTTTATGGCATACGATGAAATAGGTGAGATCTTAAAGGTTAGATGTCTTTTCATCTCGAAGTGGATGTGTGCTGCCTTTGTACTCGTGGCATTGATTGACATGCCGTCCTTTGCGGAAACAAACCCTGCTTATAAGGATTCCTCTTTGGAGGTTGAAGCACGGGTAAAAGATCTACTGAGCCGCATGACGTTGGAAGAAAAAGTTGCCCAGATGCGGATGTTTCACGCGAATAAAGGAATCCGCTTTAATAATGAAGATCAAATGGTGCTGTCGAAAGACGTTCAGGGGCGCCTAGTGAACGGAATTGCTGGCATTAAGAATCCTGGTGAAAAGTTGTCTCCTATTCGTGCTGCTACGTTAAATAACCAACTTCAAGAATATATTATCGAGAAAAGCCGACTCAACATTCCAGCTCTATTTGTCACCGAATCCTACAACGGAGTGGATGCCCACGGTTGCACCCGATTTGGTCGGCCGATCAACATGGCCGCAACGTGGAATGTAGGGTTGACCCGTAGAATTTGGGACGTCATTGGCCGTGAGGCACGTTTGCGTGGGATGCACATGTGTCATTCGCCAGAGGCAGATATTGTGAGGGATCCAAGATTTGGGCGAATGAGCGAGGCATTCGGCGAGGACACGCATCTCACAACAGAAATGGTCACAGCAGCAGTAACGGGTGTGCAAGGTGGCTACGATGGATTGAGGAAGAACACAACTCATATTGGAGCGGTGACCAAGCATTTCGCGGGCTACGGTCAGGTACTTGGCGGTTCCAACTTTGCGGCGATCGAGATTTCCCCACGTACTCTACGCGACGAGATCTTCCCCCCGTTTCAAGCTGCAGTTCAGCGTGCCCACACGCTTGGAATAATGGCTTCGCATGGTGATCTCAATGGCGTAGCTAGTCATGCAAATCCTTGGCTGCTGACCGACGTACTTCGCAATCAGTGGGGCTTTCAGGGTTATGTCGTATCCGATTCGAACGATATCGCCCGCCTACATTCGTTCATGAAGGTGGCCGAAACACCAGAAGCTGCTGTAGAAATGGCACTCAAGGCCGGGATCGATGTGGATTTGTACAGCGACGTAGCCTACGCATTGTTGCCAGAAATGGCGAAGCAGGACAACAGTCTGCAGAACCATATCGACCGTTCTGTCAGCAATGTCTTACGCACAAAGTTCATCTTGGGTCTATTCGAAGACCCTTTTATCGATCTCGAAAAAGTCGAGCATGGAGTTCGTGCGGAATCCTCACTCGAGTTGGCGAAACAGATGGATGAGGAATCGATTATTCTTCTAAAAAATGAAGAGAATACCCTTCCGCTGCGTAAACCGGAAGCTCGCACCGTGGCACTATTGGGGCCTCTACTCGACGACGACACTCAAGCTGCTTTCGAAGCAGTAGCAGGCAGCAACGTGACGTTTACTGCGGAACGTGGATTCAAGCTAACAGATGAGAAGCGAGGAAACCCGAATCTCGTTAAAGGCAGTGAGGAGGACATGGAGAATCTGATTTCCCTGGCTCGCAATGCGGATGTCGCTGTGCTGTTCCTAGGGGGCGACGAATTCACCGCGAAAGAAGCGTTTTTTAACAACGCTCAAGGCGATCGGGACAGTATCGATCCTGTTGGTCAGCAGGACGAGTTGATTCGGAAGATCAAAGCGGTTGGCAAGCCGGTAGTGGTGGTGCTCAAGCATCGTCGCACTTTGTCTATCAACGTCATCGCTAAACAGGCAGATGCCATTCTGGACTGCTGGGACTTAAGTGAGCGTGGCGACGAGGTGGTGGCACAAATGATATTTGGTGAAACCTCACCTTCCGGCAAACTGCCGGTCTCAGTTCCGCGCTCGATTGGTCGGATTCCATTCCACTACAGTCAAAAAGAGATCAACTACAAGAAGGGTTATCTGTTCTCTAAGCCTGGGCCCTTGTTTCCGTTTGGCCATGGTCTGAGCTACACCTCATTCAAGTATGACAATCTCAAACTCTCCGGCAACGAAATGTCGCCTGATGGAAAATTGGAAATCAGCGTCGATGTTGCCAACACCGGCGAATACACATCCAAAGAAGTCGTCCAGCTGTACCTGAAAGACTTGATTGGCTCCGTCACCCGTCCAGACAAGGAGCTGAAGGGATTCCAAAAAATCGAATTGAAGCCCGGGGAAACCCGTCAAGTGAGCTTTGTAATTGCGCCAGATATGTTGAAGTTCACAGGCAAAGAAATGAAACGAGTGTTGGAAGATGGCGACTATGAAGTGATGGTCGGAACATCCTCTGCAAACTACGAGAAGGCATCCTTTCGCCTGCAGTCGAGGTGACTTGCCTTCACCGTTTTGCAATGGGAGTTCTGTAGGGTGAGACCAACCGTTTCAAATAGCGAAACATCATCGTAACTTGCATAGACCCGGAATTGTCCACGATTTTGTAGAGTGAACACGCAAGGTATTATTCTCACAGTAGGCTTCTTATCGATTCAACCCAAGTAAGTAAAGCTATGAAACTTAAACGTCCACTCGGCTTCATTCTTTTCGCCGCTCGCCCAACGTTATTCCCAATCTCGTTGCGTTCACTATTCGCATGTCTTGTCATTGTGGGATCTGCGGTTCATTGCGAAATGGTGATAGCGGCACCCTCCGGCGAAAAACCAAACGTCATATTCATTCTTGCTGACGACCTCGGTTTCAATCAACTCGGTTGCTACGGGACGACTCCCATCAGAACACCGAACCTCGATCGGCTTGCAGGTGGGGGGATACGATTTACCCAAGCCTATGCTGGAAATACGGTTTGTTCCCCGTCTCGCGTTTCGCTGTTTACGGGACGCGACGGACGATTGATGGACAACAATTCGAACACTGTTCAGCTCCAGGCAATTGATGTCACGATTGCTCACGTCCTAAAGTATGCAGGCTACGATACGGCCCTGTTCGGTAAGTACTCGATCGGATCGCAGATGGGGGTTACGGACCCGCTCGCGATGGGATTTGATACCTGGTACGGCATGTACTCGATTCTTGAGGGTCATCGTCAGTATCCAACAATTCTTTGGCGAGACGGCAAGAAGCTGAGGATTAAGTCGAACGAGGGCGGTAAGAAAGAAGCCTATGCGCAAAAACTGTTTACCGAGGAAGCGATCAAATACATCGAGCAGCCGCATGACAATCCGTTCTTCGTCTTCCTAGCCTTCTCGTCACCCCATGCGGAATTGGCTGCACCTCAGAAATATGTCCGGCAATATGGAGACATGTTTTCTGAAACACCGTATGGCGGCATGTCAGGCGGCAAACCCAGCGACAAATACGCTTGGTACTATCCTGAGCCTGTAGAAAAGCCACATGCAACATTTGCCGGTATGGTCTCGGCACTGGACGATTATGTTGGAAAAATCGTTGCGGTTCTGGAAGAGAAAGGAATTGCAGACAATACCCTGATTTTTTTCACTTCGGACAATGGTCCCCATGACGAAGGGGGCGGTGATCCTAAGTTTTTCCAGGCGTCGAAACCCTATCGTGGCATGAAACGCGATGTCTACGATGGTGGAATTCATATTCCCGCGATTGCCTCCTGGCCGCAATCCATCACTCAAGCAAGAGTCGACGACACGCCTTGGGCATTTGCCGACGTGCTGCCAACGCTCGCAGAAGTTGCTGGAGTACCTCTCGAAACTGTGCCTCGCGTCGAGACGAACGGTGTCTCGATCCTAAGGCTCCTGCAAGACAATCCCGGAACGATGCCTGAGAGAACTCTTTATTGGGAATTCGGGAAGCAAGTGGGAGGACCTAATTCAGGCATTGTCGGCGAGGTGTTTCAAGCAGCTCGACGTGGTCACTGGAAGGCCGTGCGCTATGGGGATGACGCTCCTGTGGAACTCTACAATATCGAAACTGATCCCGGTGAGCGAAGTAACCTATCCGACAAGCACTCTGAGGTCCACAGTGAGTTTGTTCAATTGTTCGATGAGCATCGCAACTAGGAACTACACGACGCGTTCAGTCCTTTGACTGCACTGCAACTACCTCACTGGGCTTCCAACCAATGCGAAAGGCTTGCACTTGGATTTGGCTTCCTGGATTCAATTGGAATGGTTTGCTGTAGAGAGACCAACCCTTTTTACTTTTCTGACGGTAGCCTATCGAAGCACCAATTGTTTCACACTCAATAGCCACCTGATTTCCATCGACACTTGCTACAGGGGTAGAAGTCGTTGGCTGTACTCCCTCGGGTGGCCAAAGGTGACGGACCAGATCGTGCTCTGACATATGACCAAGGTCACCAGTTTCTTCGGTCCACTCTTCATGGGCTTCCCGAAGCTCCGCCAATTTGTCGAAGTATTGAGGGTCGGCAGCTAGATTGTTGATTTCATGGGGATCTGCTGTTGTGTCGTAAAGCTCTTCCAAGGGCTTGTTCCGCGCTGAGAACTGCCATTGGTTTGCACCCAGTTCGTTCCTTTCGTCGAGTCGCAGGATTTCCTGCATGATCTCTTGCTGATCCCGGTATGGAATAGGACCAATGTAGGGCAAATCGGGACGATAGTTGCGAACGTACTTAAACTGCTTGTCGCGCACGGCGCGGATTGTTTCGGGAGCGGGGTCCATGCGATCCCGTGCTGCAAAGACGTATTTGCGTCGAGCAGTCTTCTGCTTTCCGAGAAATGCCTGGCCTTGCATGTAGTCGGGGATGTGTAGGCCAACCAGTGAAAGAACCGTGGGAGCGAAATCAACGAAGCTGACTAGCTCGTCATTGACGGAGTTAGCATTCTTGTGATCTGGATTACGCACAAGAAGAGGGACACGCAGACCCGAATCGTAGACCCAGCGTTTCATGCGTGGCAGGCCATCTCCATGATCGCTGAAGAAGAATACCATGGTATTGTCATCGAGACCGTCTTCTTCGAGCTGCTTCAATAAGCCCCCCACCCAGGCATCCATTTTGGCAATATTATCGTAGTGTCTCGCCAAATCCCGTCGGACAATTGGTGTGTCGGGATAATAGGGCGGCAAAGTAACAGAGTCAGGATCAACGACCTTCGGAGAATTCTGCTTAAAAATCTGGCTCTCATGTGTAGCGGTTGAATTAAAGACTGCAAAAAATGGTGTTTCACTGTTGGGTCGATTTCGCCAATGAGCTTTATGACTGCTTTCGTTCCAGGCCGTTGGAATGTAGCGGAATTGATAGTCGGTTTTAACATTGTTGGTACAGTAGTATCCGGCGGCACGGAGATATTCGCTGAAACATTTCACTCCATCCGGTGGCGTCGCTTCGTACGTTGGAATCGCCAGCATTTCAGGGTCTTTTATCAGATTTAGGGCAGTAGTCCTCCTGAACGTACGCATGGCCATGGCACCTGTCGAGGCAGGATACATGCCTGTGATGAGTGTGTGACGATTCGGAGCGCACACCCCGTAGGTGCCATATGCGTGAGTATATCGCACGCTTTCCTGTGCGAGCTGATTCAGATGTGGCGTGGCCACAGTGTGATCACCATAACAAGCCAGTCGCGGACTCATGTCCTCACAAGTGATCCAGAGGATATTAGGTTTCTGTTCGGCCGCGAAACAAGTGCCACACCAGAATAGCATCAAGAGGCTGAGTGCTAATCGGTGATATAGAAAAGGTGACATCGCCAACTTCCTTTGGGTAGTAAGATATCTTGGTCGCGCTGACTGATCTTGCTTGAGAGTAGATTCTCTCAAAAAACCGTCCCAATGATATAGGAAGAGTCTGCAACTGAGAGGCTACCCAACGCATTTACTTGCGAGAGCAGGTGATTTACTCATTCCGGTCAGAATTGTTCGTTCGGAAGCGAGGTAAATCAGCATGCCGCAAACAATCAGCATCAGTCCGCCAGGCTCGGGCACAGCTGACGAGGAGGGCGTCGCTGGTGACCCGCCATAGTTGCTTTCCCACAGAGCGAGATTGGCGGAATCACCGAGATTCACCTGCCAGAAGAGAAAGTCCAAGCCGTCGACAACACCGCTTCCGTCAAAGTCACCTGGGACAGAACTAAGTTCAGAGATGGCAACATTATCAAGGACCTGATGGTGACCCGCGGACCCCAGGGTGCCCCCGGAGAATTCCAGGCGGAACGTGACCGTGCCATTAGCATCCAAGGTGTTGTCGGCTAAGCCAGTGAGGTCGATATCAATATCGTGCCAATCGTAAGTCCCGCCCGTAATATTCGGGGCATCTCCGCTCGCTATCGTTCCCAGGGTGAGATCCCCTGAGACCACCGATAGCTCCCACATATGAGCCGCGTCGGGCCTGAAGGTGGCAGTATCGAAATGAAACACGGCCAATTCTCGATCAACTCCGCCTGTGTCTGTCAAAGTGAAATCGATTGAGCCATCTTCACCGTTGGTCAGCCGATAGCCATCAGCGTTTTGATCTGTTGTTGGGTCAGCGTTAGGATCAGCCAAGGTTCCCCACGTTCCGTCGGTACTGCCGTCCGCGAACAGCCCGAACCCATTGCTGTTGCCGGTATTATTGCCGGTCGTTGCGGTTATACCTGCGACAGTCTGGGTAGCAGCCTTAACGCCAGCACCTGAAGCCCACTGTTCCCAGCCCGCAAGAAGCGTGCCTGTTGGCAATGTCGGTGGCATCGCGGCGATGCTGTACTCAAGTACGTGAAGAGGGCTTTGGGTCGGCGTATTTACGGGACTGTTTGTAGCTCGTTCTTGCAGGAAGACTGAAAGGATTCCTTCCTCAGTCAAACGCACCGGGTCTAGCAGCGGATCACCTTCGAAGTTGTAAGCACTTTCGGTATAGAGGATTTCCCAATCTGAAAAGCCTCCACCAGTTTTCGCTGCCCCCGTGATGATTAAGTCGTTACCCGAGGTATAAACGCCAAACAAATTGCCATCAGGATCGACGCCAATTTTGGGTCGGGCGCCCACCGGTTCGTCGACGGGCAATCGGCTTGAACTCCACACACCGGTCGATGGGTTGCGATAATAGTGGTGATAGGCAGCATCTGTCGCGTCGAATGCACCATCACCCGGTTGCCATTCAAAGCCGGGTTCTTGCCTGCGATGACGCAGTAGTGCGTGCACACCCCCTTCGCTATCTACGACCTGTCCCTGTTGATTGATCAGTGCCTGCCGAATGTCTAGATCAACGACTTCGATCCCAGGAGAATTCAGGGTGATTGTGCTTCCGAGGGAGGTGCCTGCATTGTTATTCCATGTCAAACCATTATTGTCACTGTAGGCGTAGTTGACGTCGTGATTGGCGTTCGGCGTGTTTTCGCGCCAAGTCCAGGTAATGTGCATTCTGCCTTGAGAGTCCACATCAACACCATTGAGATAGGCATTGCGTCTTGTCGAAGAATTGCCGTCGATGTCGACATAGGTTCCGACTTGGCCATCTGTAAACTTCATTGTGCTGTTCCAAAGCCCCGTTTGCGAATCGTAGTTGGCGATATAATGATCGCCGTTGCTGCTGGACCGATCGCGATAGGTGAATGCTAAATCGTTGCCCACACTCGTAAATCGTGGGTAGGTGACTTTAGGAATCGTGGTGCCATTGAAATTCAAAGAATTGCGTTCTAGTTCAAAGTTCGCTTGGTTCCATGTGCTACTGGAACTCGTGGCAAAACCCGCACTGGTTGTGAGGTACCGAAGCTCGTCGACATGGTGGTCGTAGGCCATATGAATACGGCCATCGCCAGAGATTCCCATAGAAATGGCATTGTGAGCATCCCAATTTTGATTGCCATTGATCATGTCGTAACCCGTGTCGATAGTTTCCCAGGCATTCCCTGTTAAATCTCGACGCGAGAGATAGATGTCCAGGTCCGCTCCGTTGTTGCCATTGTGATACCAAGTGCTGAATTGATACCCTTGGTGCGTAATCAGAGCTTCTTGCTGAAACGTGCGGCCGTTGATGGTGCGAGCAAAATTACCGCCGGTTCCCAACACCAAGGCATTGGGGTCCAACACCATGTCGTTCAGAGGTGTGACGGTTAGTTGTGCCGCAGCAGGAGAGATCGAGTGAAGGATAAAGATAGCTATTAAAGTTGCTACTACGGGAAATCTTCCAGCTACGCCATCTACATCCGATTCTATTCCGGAACTCGTTCCATGGCTTGAACGGTTATTCATCTCAGGAATGTGCTTCTTCTCGAGAAAAGGCTCATCAACATTCCACAAACAATCAATAGCGGTGCACTTGGCTCTGGCACAGCAGCTGAAGAGGCTGTTGCTGGAGCCTGCATTCCATAGTTCGTCTCCCACAAGGCAAGATTTGCAGAATCGCCGAGATTAACCTGCCAGTAGAGGAAATCCAAGCCATCGACGATGCCATTTCCGTCGAAGTCGCCGGGGAGACCTGCATCGACGATCGCAGAGATGGCCACATTGTCGAGATACTGGTGGTGGCCACTTGTTCCAAGACTGCCGCCCGTAAAACTCAGTCGGAACGTGACTGTGCCGTTGGCATCCAAAGTGAAATCAGCCAGGCCGGTGAGGTCGATGTCATAATCGTACCAATCGATGACGCCACCTGTGATATTCGCAGCATCTCCACTCATAACCGAACCAATAGTGAGATCACCAGAAACCACTTCTAGCTCCCATAAATGGGCTGCGTCAGGCCTAAAGGTACCTGTATCGAAATGGAACATGGTCAAGTCTCTGGCGACTCCGCTTGTGTCAGTCAGCACAAAATCCAAAGATCCGTCCTCACCATTAGTCAACCTATATCCATCAGCGTTTTCATCGGTTGTCGCATCAGCTGAAGGGGTATCAAGTGTTCCCCATGTCCCGTCAGTGCTGCCGTCACTGTCGAGTCCGAATCCATTGTTGTTACCAGTATTGTTGGTGGTCGTGGCTGTTAGACCAGCAACGGATTGGGTCGCAGCTTTTACGCCAGCCCCTGAAGCCCATTGCTCCCAGCCAGCAATGAGAGTGCTCTGAGGATCTGGCACCTCCATGGAGGCAGCTATTGCAACGTTGTCGAGGCCCTGATGGTGGCCCGAAGAGCCAGGCGTCCCCCCGGTGAACTCAAGCCGAAACGTGACAGTTCCGTTTGCATCCAAAGTGTGGTCAGCTAAGCCCGTAAGGTTGATATTGAAGTTCGACCAATCTTGAACTCCCGCAGCAAACGAGGGCACGTTCCCAGTGGCAACACTACCAATGGTGAGGTCACCTGAAAGCACCGACAGTTCATAATCCCGTGCAGAGTTTGGTCGGAAGGTTGCAGCATCGAATAGAAATGAACTCAAATCTCTGGCGGCACCGCCTGTGTCCGTCACCGTAAAGTCGTAATGACCAGATGTACCGTTAGTCAATCTCACAGCATCGCTATTTTCGTCTGACGTTATGTCTGCGACAGGTGTATCCAAAGTTCCCCAGGTACCGTCGGTGCTGGCCCTTTGGTCTGAGTCGAGACTAAAGCCGCTAGTGGCGGTTGTGCCTGTGGTAAAACCATCGGTAACATTCGGGGCATGTATCCCAGAACTATTCCAGTTATCCCAGCCAGCGATCAGTGTGCCCGGTGATACGGATGGCACATTGGTGTTAAATTCAAGAACACGCAGCGGGCTACCGGTTGGATTAGTTGGGTGAGGGCTACCTTCATCTTGAATAAAGACCGACAAAATCCCTTCATCGAGCAAACGCTGATTGTCAATCAGTGGTGTACCATCGTAATTGTATGTTTGGTCTCGGTGTAGAATCTGCCAGTCTTCATAGCCACTCAAAGTTTTCTCTGCGCCAGCGATAACTAGGTCGTCGCCTTCAGTGAAAAGGCCGAATAGATGGCCGTTGCTATCTGTAGTGATCCTGGGGCGGCTCCCCACTGTTGTCCCAGCCGGAAACGCGCTAACATCCCAGGTGCCCGTTTGCGGGTCACGATAATAGTGAAAATACTCGGAATTTGGCCGATCGCTGAAAGGCGAATTCGTGAAAGAATGCCCCGGAGTGCGATGGAACATCAGCGCGTGAACGCCTCCGTCTGGATCAACAATCTGGCCCTGCTGATTGAGTAATGCCTGGCGGCGATCAAGATCGACAACCTCAACGTCGGAGTTCAAAGAGATGGGTGAGGAATTCGTTCCCACTAAGACATCGTCAGTATTGTACCAGGTGACTCCCTTGTCATCACTATAGGCGTACAAGAGGTCGTGGTTTCCATCCTGAGTAGATTCACGCCAAGTCCAAGTCGTGTGCAACCTACCGGTACTGTCGGTATGGAACCCATTATGGTATGCGTTGCGCCTATCTGACGGATTACTATTGATGTCGTCATAAATTCCAGTTCCAACAGCTCCCTCATTGACAAAACGAGTGCTACTCCAGAGACCTGTTTGAGAGTCGTAGTCTGCAATTCTTACGTCGCCGTTACCGCTGCCGCGTTCGCGGTAGGTAAACACGAGGTCGTCGCCCACATTGGTGAAACGAGGATAGGTGACGCGTGAAACTGTACTGCCACTTACGTTCAACGAATCTCGCTCGGCGTTAAAGATCGTACTGTTCCAGGTGCCACCTGAACTAGTGGCGACTCCAGTATTTGTAGTGGCATAACGTAGTGGATGATCGTGATGATCGAAGGACAAGTGGATACGTCCATCACCGGAAATCCCCAACCCAATGACATTGTGCGAATCCCATTCCTTGTTGGTTGTTGTGGCTGTGCCATCGCCGTTTTCTAAGCCGAACCCGGTGTCAAAGGTCTCCCAAGTCGTTCCAGTTAAGTCGCGGCGAGAAATATAGACGTCTTCGTCAGTAGGACTATTGTGGTACCAGGTTGCATACTGATAGCCTTCGTGTGTGATAAGCGCTTCTTGCTGATACGGCTGGCCATTGATCGTTGTGGCGAAGTTGCCGGCCGTAGGCAAAATCAAAGCATCGGAGTCTAATAACATGTCGTTCGTTAGACTTACGCTAAGCTGTCCCATCGAGGGAGTGATGAGGAGGCAAATGAGGGCAACTGCCAATCCCACGTGCTTCAGTGCCTCTCTCTTAGAACGGAAGCTTAAAAGCTGTTGAAACAAAGCCATCGGGATCGTCTTTAGTTGATGTTGCATGGATTCGGTGCCTTTCCAATAATTCCCAAACATACGTAGCGCCTCTTCAGTCTCTAAATTTTCGGATGACGACGATTCCTAGCGGAGTTCGATCAGCGAATCACCCGATAGGTCGTCGGCAAGGATCCAATAGTTGCCATCCAGTTCGGCTTCGACATGTTGTCCATCCACGAACACACCCTTCGTATTGGGTGCCGTTGGAATGTGAACCGAAGCAGTCATTTCGGCAGGTAAGCTCAGTTCCATTCGAAAACTATCCTTGCGCTGCCAATCGATAGAAATTGGCCCATGCGGAGTCGGTATTATACCTCGAGCGAACCGAAGTCCGCTCGGGTTTGGTCGAATTTTAGCGCGAGTCCACCCAGGTGAAGCAGGCCGAGCACCTAGAACATACCGCGGCAATAAATTGGCGGGAGCGGCTCCCCAGGCATGATTCCAATCTAGATTGGTTTTGATCCGATCACTCCACGCTTCCCAGGTAATCGTCGCATCGCCTTCGAGCATATGTCGCCAGCTTCTTTCATCCGGTGCGATCATCAATTCGACTGCGCACTGACCAGCTCCACTTTCAAAAAGCCCCTCCAGAAGATATTGGGCTGCATACACGGAACATTTTATTCCTCGCTCGCAGAGCCAGTCCGTAATCTTTTGACGATCATTCTCTTCTACAAGACCGAAGGCTAGCGGGAAAAAATTGGCATGTTGAGAATAGTTGTTGACGCCAAGACCATCGCGGTAAAGCCCCGTGGCCGAGTCGAACAAATGATTTTGAAAGACTTGCCTGGTGAATTGAGCATGTTCTTTGAATCGTTGAACGTCTTCCTTTGCCCCGACCACGGCAGCAAGGTCAGCCATTTTTTCTATTGCTGCCAGGTGGAATGCATTGATGACGGTATTCACTTCCGAACGTATGTAACCATCTCGCTCGGCTGGAGGCCAATCAACGATATCGTTCCATTCGATCTGCTCCTGATTGCTATGTACCAATCCCGAATCGCGGCAGCGTTCGATAAGTGTTTTCGATTTCAAGCTTTCGTACCGCTGAGAGATCCACTCGACATCGCCATTTTGCATCCACTCAGCATGTGCCATGAAGACCATGTGGGGCCCCCATTCAGTGGGCCACGTGGGATACTCCATCAGCCAGTCAAAGGTCTGGCGTGCCATACTTGGATCGTGGTCTACGTAATAGTGGCTCAATTGATTAAGGTACGCATCGGCTTCGTAGGGTATTCGCTCGCGATCGCCATCGACGTATACTCCAGCGAACATGGTTGCCTTGATTGAATAGCGGCACAGTTCCCACACGCGGTTTAGTGTTTCGTCTGAACATGCGAACGAGGCAGAATCCTCATTCCAATGCTTTGGGAAAGCAGCCCTACGGACAACCTGCTCTGGGCTTAGATTGCCAGGCAAGCCTTCAATTTCGACCCAACGGAATGGAGTGACCACTCCCCAGGCGGGCGGAGTCAGAACCGCAGGTGGCGTTACATTTCCCCTACGGCCGACTTCTCTCGATTGCTGTGAATTTCTTTCGTCAGCTAGCGGAGCAACAATCATTACCGCACCTGGGGTTAGCTGGACATCGACTTCGCTAAATCGAACAGTCCCCGGTGGCTTTCGATCAATAACGCCATTAAGTAGCTTCTCACCAAGCCGTACTTTCACCGGGCCGTCGAACTCTGCTGGTGAGAACAGCTTCAGATTGCCAAATGCTACCTTGCCGAAGTCTACCAATACTGCACCCGAGGCTAATCTACGGATGGATTGCGGCTCTTGCTCAATGAGAACAATCGAGTCAGATGCAGGGGGTTTCGATGCATCGAAAGATTGCGATGGACCTCGCATAGCGACTTGCGTCGCCGGTGGAGAATCTACGGACTCTGCTAAACAAGTTGGCTCGCTCCAAGACAGGATCGCTACCGCGACTGCAACAATCCAGGCAGGGTTGAGTTTAGAGAGTTTCATTCGTTACCAATCTCTTCTTCTGTAAAAGACTCAGCGGCGACTTATCGGAGGTGGGAAAAGCAAGAGACGTCGGCAGTAACGAACTGAAGCCGCTATCTCAACTTCCAGTCTTCCTGTGAGAAAGCGTCAACAAAGGCTTGGCTCGATTGTGGATTGAATGGAATAGCTGAGAGTTTTCGTTCAGCCCTGCAATACGATTCGGTCGACCAAAAGCATACCACTCAACACGCAGGGCCATTGGATTAGGAATGGAACTAAGTATTACGTTTTCCTCGTTCTTGTCCCACTGGCGCATCATGCCATTTCGCACGTCCACTTCTATAACATTTCGACCTTGGGCCAAACCCTCGGTAATATTGACAAAACGAAATTGTGAATCGCCAAACGGTTGAAGCCACACATTGTCAACCCAAGACTGTACTCGCACTGGATTACCGTTAACCCGGACTGCCTCAATTCCATTGTCCGCTAAGAAACGGCCAAACAATTGAATAGTGGAAAGGTTGTAATCGTTCAGATCAAACTCAGTTCGAAATGTATAAGTAGAATTGGCCGCGGCGGTCTCCCAATCAGCAACGGATATCCATTGCGATTTTTGGGGATCGTTCGGCAAGTACGCTTCGTGAGGAACACACACCGAGGCGAATTGCTGACCACCGAAGTTCTTTTCAGGCCCGGCTACCACCCGCCAGTGCTGATCTTCATCGCCAGCGGAAAGCCCAATTCCGGTATTCTTCAAATCGACGGGTCGATAGGGACCAGTAGCTCCAAAATCCAAGCTACCAAGTAACTGTTGCACGTTCTCTTCACGAACGTTCTCATGCGATCCCATACCGTCGATCGACATACGACGTCCCTCTGAGACTAGCAGCCCCCGACGTTCATTCTCTGCAAACTTTGAAGGATGTACCCGGACGACGCCTTTGAGAACTGTCGTTTCCGACTTCATTCCTGGAGTGGCAGAGACCGTAAACGTCGTTCCGAGATCGACAACGTCCATTTCCTCAGTAGCCACCGTGAACCCGACGGCCCATGGCGCTACGTCGACCGCAACGTTGCCTTCGTGTAACTCGACACGATCCTTGGACAACACAGTTAGCGAGCAAGGCGCGCTAGCAACGATTTCTGCCCCAAAACCGATACTAATACGCGCCTTGCCCTCCAATAAGCTGACCCACTCTCCTTCGTACAGGGCCTCGCCCACTTCACGCTGCGACTTCTCCCACAGGGCTCCCTCGACCGATGACAACGTGGCAACGGGTGCTGGGGGCCTTCGCAGAAGAACACGTTTTTCCGGACTGTTGTTTGCCAGCTCATTGTCCGAAGCGAGTCCAGCAACAGATCCCGCCTGCGGGTCACCCATTGTCAAGACATAGCCAATCAGCGTCACGGCGAGCAGCATGCCCACAGCAAGAGCCATGAACCAAGACGACATACTAGAGGACGGCATGCTAGAGAATGTAGCTCGATTTGCAGAACCAACTCTTTTCTCATCCGCCTTGATCGATTGCAATAGAACTCGCTCTTGCGAATCAGTTGAACTTAATTCAGCAGTATTTGCCTCGGCAACAATGGCAGCTAGCTTCGAGGGGTTCATCATTCCGCTGGTGTCAGCAACCTCGTGAAGAGCCACATCGAGACCTGCGTACCTAAGAAATTCCTCTCTGGCCGATGCAGACTGACACAATTTCTTTTGCAGTGCTTGCGAGCCATCCTCGTCGAGCCGACCGTCAAGCCATGCCGCGATTAAATTTTCAAATTCTGTTTGTTTCATATTACTTTCAGCCATCACACACCTTCCTTGGCCATGGCCTTCGAAATGCATTTCAGGAGTGCGGACCGCAAACGTTGAATGACTTTATAAAATGCTTGCTCGCCCTTACCCGATTGCTTTGCAACTTCACGCATCACAACGCCAGGGGAGTAAACTTTCATCAGTAGCTCGCGACTAGTAGCATCCAGTTTTTTTAGACAATCTTCAAGATATTGGCGACGCAAAAGGCTGTAATCCTCCTTAGCCGCCTCTGATGCCAAGAGTTCCCAAACATCGGAGGAAAATACCATTGGCGTTCGTGCCAGACGTCGTCGATGACTCATTGCTTCATACCGAGCTATTGTCAGCAACCAGCCGCCGAATGATGAGCCTTCTTCGAATTCAGAAAATTTCCGCCATGCCACCAAGCTTGCTTCTTGGGTGACTTCTTCAACATCCTGCCAAGTTGGAAGTAATCCACGCAGGAAAGCACGCACACTCGGCTCATGCTCTAGCAAGAGCTTGACGAATAGTTCGTATCGCTGAGAATCAGCGGGTGGGCCGGGTTTTTTCGTGGAATCTGACATCGTAGAAATACGCCCCAGATGCGAGAGAATGGACTAAAAAAATAGAGAAAAAGAGGCGAAACCCGTTCTTATGCCTTCTGAGTCGCTAGATGGGCTTCTGGCAGAGCCAAGGCTCAGTAGCCGGAGACTGTATGGCAAGGGTATTCTGAGCCGATCAAAACGCTTCTTTTAACAGTTGTAAATGCATGGTTTCAAGGATTTTCTTTGTCCAATCTGGCAGTAAATTGACGTAGGAAAAGTAGAACGAGTGTGGAGTGCTCGAGCTTAACTGTGTAGATTCTGGCGGTTGATGGTGGCTGCAATCATGCGTGTTTCCTATCGCTACTTTCTGGTTGGTTGGCACTTTGCTTATTGGGCGACCCCATCGTTCTTGTCGAGAAAAGGCCCCAGATTTCTTGCGGAATTCGAGTTTCGAAGGGCATCGATTCCGGTACGCGAAGTCACTAAATAGGATTCAAAGAATCATGATCCATAGTCGTAAATTTTTTCTAGGACTCTCCGTGCGGGACAATAGCAGTAAAGTCATTACTGGGCAGCATCACGCTGCTAGATCAAATATGCCCAGAGGTTTTACACTCGTAGAATTACTGGTTGTGATTTCGATCATCGGTGTGCTGGTTTCACTGCTTCTTCCGGCGGTGCAGGCGGCTCGAGAAGCGGCCCGTCGTATGACCTGCCAGAACCATATGAGACAAGTCTCGTTAGCCTGTCAAAACTATTCCGTCGCTGCTAACAAATTCCCAGCTTCAAGCAGTAAACTTGACTCCAGCCTAAATCACCAACATGCCAATCAGTGGGGATACCTTACCTTTGTTCTCCCCTACCTTGAACTCGGAACTATCTATGATTCCATCGACAAGTCCAAGCTCTGGTACCAACAGCCCCTTGCTGAGCCGGGAAATCCACTATCCTCGGTGCTACATACGCCTGAAATCGCTACGTTTAAATGTCCAAGTTACGAACCCTTCCAAATGGTGAACCCGTTTGGCTCTGGCCAATCTCCTCACGACGGAGGATCCTATAATCGTGAGTCACACTTAGCGACTCACTACGTAGCAGTGCTGGGTGCGAATCTCATCAACTATGGTGGAACTCGACTCATTGACTATTGTGACAACGATTCAAGTCCTCTAGTCATGGAAACTACTTCTCCAACTAGTACCACATGCAGAAACGCAAGTGGGAATGGTCCCGGTAGAGTGGCACAAAATGGCATTATTATTGCCGACAATAAAGTCTCTTTTCAACAGATTACCGATGGTACGAGCAATACCTTTCTCATTGGCGAGTCTGCTTGGGGCGACCCGGATGTTCAGACCACCAGGCCTTGGTGGGTTGGGAAATCAGGCAGCTTCTACTATACGGCAAGAAACATGACGAATCCGCTAAACGCATTGGAATTTAGACAGACCACGCGCAACGACGTAAGTTTCGGGTCTGAGCATCCAGGCGGATGTCACTTTGCAATGGCAGACGGATCGGTCCAATTTGTCGGCGAAAACGTTGAATTGGAGACTCTGATGATGCTCTCTAGCCGTGAGGGAGGCGAGATTGCCGATTTCAATTAGCTCTGCTTTGCCGAAGACTGCCTTTATCCCTTAAACAGTTGATTGGTTTCTCACTAATAGGTATCTCTTAAAGTAAGAAGTTGAGAATGGAAACAAAAACAAAAGTGTGTGACCAGCAGCAGGCGCCGACATACAAATCGCTTTTTCTTCAAACCAAGCTGGCAGCACGGCTTGCGAGGATGAGTCAAGTTCTGACTTTATCGGCCACCTTGTTATTTGTAGTTGGCTGTGGTGGAAATGCGCATGAGTTGGAAACGGCGCCGGTAAGCGGTACGGTTACCCTAGATGGCAAGCCTTTGCCGAATGGATTCGTTTACATTGTTCCGGCGAAGGGGCGGATGGCTAAGGGAGTGATTAATCAGGATGGCTCATTTGTTGTCGGCACTTATGAGGCTGATGATGGTGCTCAGGTCGGAACTCACAACGTTACCGTTGTTGCGATACCACTCGGTGAGGGCGAGAAACCTGCCCCGGGCACAGTTCCTATTCCTCCCAAGTACTCGACCGCAAAATCTTCAGGACTGACCATCGACGTGAAAGCGGGCGAAGACAATTTTAAAGAACTGAAACTCTCCAGTAAATAAGATTCGAATTCTTGGCGGGCGGCCCATCTGGGCAGCTCGGTTCGGTCAACAGATTCTTGGAACCAGCGGAAGATTCACAGGTGGCGGCACACTGACGGTTCTCACTCCGGGCGACTTCGACAGCAACGCCAATATTGACGGGCTGGATTTCTTAAACTGGCAAGTTGGCGATTCGCCCAGTCCATTTAGCTGAGAAGATTTGATCGAATGGCAAATGGCTTACGGAAACACTTTTCTTCTTAATGTAACCGGCGTTCCGGAATCAATCGCAATGATACTAGCAGGCCTATCGATAGCCTGCAGAAAACACTGCCGCTCTCGAGTCGCGTGTCCCGATAATCATTGACCTATGCCCATTGATCACTAGCGCAACTGGGAAGAACTTTAACATGGTCGGAGACATTTGCTACGTGGTGAGTCCGCGAAACGAACGTTCCCAGGGATCCAACATTAAAGCTTCGACAGTTGACTCTGGGCTAACGCCGAGTACACGTCGAATCCTATTGCCTTTAGTAATTGGCACAATGGGCCTAGTTGGGTGTGGAGGCTCAAGAGATGGTTTAGCCCCGGTGCATGGCTTTGTAACTCTTGACGGAAAGCCGTTGACTGAGGGTTTCGTATTTGTGACACCAGTAGAAGGCAAGATGGCCAAGGGGAGTATCCAGACGGATGGCACATTTATCTTGGGTACTGACACGGATAGCGATGGGGCGCAAATCGGGTCGCATGCCGTTTCTGTACTTCCACCGCCTCCGCAGGAAGGGATGCCCCTCTCCGTCACCGCGAAAATAATCCCGCGGCATTATACGAGTGCGCGGACTTCTGGACTCACTGTGACGGTAAAGCCCGATACCGACAACGAATTGCCGATTGAGTTGTCCACGAATTGATGCCGAACTTGGACATTCAAATCCTCCTTCCCAACGCAAGATTGTCTAACTGACTGGTATAGAAAACAGGATTGCGGTTTGGAGTCGCGGCGGAAGATTGTAGAGATGATTTAAATCGCATGTCTCAAAAGATCCGTTCATGGTCATTCAATGAAGAAACACTGTCATATTATTCGAATTGTATCTGCGATCACTATTAGCATAGCTGCTTGCAGCCTGTCTCCTGCAAAAGGATTAGATGAGTCGCAACTGGCAACTACCTTCAGGTCCCCTCCTCGCGACTCGTTTCCAGAGACATGGTTCCACTTGATTGGGGGCAACGTTGACAAAGGTGCGTTGACGAAAGACCTAGCAGCAGTTCATCAGGCGGGTATCAGCGGGATCCAGTTGTTCCACGGAAAAGGACGACCATGGCCGGGCGTGGAACCCCAAATCCAAACCCTCAGCCCGACCTGGGACTCACTGATTAGCCACGTCGCAGACGAGACCGAGCGTTTGGGGCTTCGATTCACGATGCAAAATTGTCCTGGTTGGGCGATGTCTGGGGGCCCTTGGATCACCCCCGACAAGGCAATGCGTCACCTCATTTCTAGTCGCCACAGCATCATTGGCGGCAGGCATATTTCGATCGACCTGAAAGTTCCCCAACCCAGCGAAGAAGATTGGCGAGATTACAAGGATATCGCAGTACTCGCTTTCCCTGCTCCTGAAGGCAATAGCGAGGCGTGGTTGATGCCAGAAAAAGTTGTCAGCAACCCGCCCGATCCGGCATGGAATGACTGGCTGGCTGGAAATGAAGCAGTGGTTCAGATCCCCGTTGGAGACAAGCCCGCACAGTTAGAACTTACCTTTAAGAATCCCACAACTGTGAGATCAATCGAGTTGCCGCCGATTGAACACCTGATGAAGCGTGCGAACTTTGATCCAGATACAACGATTGCCGTCTGCATCCAAGATGGTAGTGTCTGGAGAGAATTGGTTCGACACGTTGTACCTCGAGGCACCTGGCAAGATCGGCAGAGTGAGTATCCGTATGTGTTGGCCGTTCCCGATGCGAAGTCCACTCACTATCGAATCGATTTCTACAACAACCGACCGATGGAGATTTCCTACCTTCGTCTTTCCGCATTGGCACGAACACAAGACTGGCGAGCACAGGCTGGCTATGCATTAAGGAGCCTTGAGCGAGCCTCCAACCCAATCCAGTCACCTGGTGCCTGGATAAAAAGAGAATCCGTGATTGATTTGACCGACTACGTCGGTCGGTCGGGGCATTTGAATTGGGATGCACCGCCCGGTGACTGGATAGTAACCCGATTTGGTCACGTCAACACCGGGGTTAAGAATAAACCAGCCCCCCCCGAGGCAACCGGCTTTGAATGTGACAAACTCTCGACTGTTGGGGCAGACCAACACTTTGAAGGATACATTGGTCGATTATCCAAACCTGGTGGCGCAGCCGATGCCGGCCGACTGCATGGCATGTTGATCGATAGCTGGGAATGCTACACCCAAACCTGGACACCAGCGATGGAGCAGGAGTTTGAGAGTCGCAGAGGATATGCATTGCGTCCTTGGCTACCGGCTTTGGCGGGCTGGGTAGTGAACGATCACCAGACCAGCGAACGCTTTTTGCGAGACTGGCGGGCGACGATCAGCGATTTGATTGTCGAGAACTATTACGGGCGATTGGCTAAGCTGGGGCACGAGCGTGATCTGCAATTATCGTTTGAAACATCTGTTGGGGACGTGTCGCCCGGCGACATATTGGAGTACTACAAAGCGGCAGACGTCCCGATGTGTGAGTTTTGGCAGCCGAATGATCCGCACGATGGGGGATTAGAGGCCAAGCCAATCGCGGTTACTGCATCGGCGGCACACATCTATGGAAAACCGCGCGTCGCGGCTGAGTCGTTCACTAGCATTCCGATAGATTGGCGCGAGCATCCATTCGCACTGAAGCATCTTGCGGACCGCAGTTTTGCTCTCGGTGTGACGCATTTAGTATTTCATACCTACACGCACAATCCTCTCGACCGGGTGCCTGGAACATCATTCGGCAATCGGATCGGCACCCCTTTTCTGCGCGGGCAAACGTGGTGGAAGCATATGCCGTTATTCACCGAATATCTATCGCGATGCGGGACCATGCTCGAGCAGGGGCAACCCGTTGCCGATGTACTGTGGTACCTCGGTGATGATATCGATCACAGGCCCAGGCAGAATGCACCGTTTCCTTCTGGATACCACTTCGATTACCTGAATGCCGACGCATTGCAGACTCGACTTACGGTTCGCGATGGAGAGTTGGTTGTGCCCGAGGGTACGAGTTGGCGGGTGCTATGGCTCCCGAGCGAGCAATGCCAAAGGCTTACGTCCAGCACGCTTGCAAAGATCAAAGAGCTTCTGACTGCTGGTGCGACTGTTGTTGGTGAAGCACCCATAATGAATCCCTCCTTGACTAATGGAGCAAAAGCCGAAGAGGCATTTCAATCTCTAACAGAAGAGCTCTGGGGAAATGAGCCTACGGAGACGGGTGACCGTCGCATTGGCAAAGGGAGGTTGCTCTGGGGAGGTGATCTGGCACATTCGCTCGAGAAGCTAGAAATCCTGCCCGATGTGAGTGGGGTTCTTCCCGCAAGATGGTGCCATCGTCGTGTTGACGACACAGATATCTATTTTGTGATTGGAGATCGGACAGTACCCCTTGTTGCGAATCTTAAGTTTCGCGCCAAGGGTGTGCCCGAAATTTGGGATCCTATCAGCGGCGAAGTTAGCCCAATTTCAGTCTTCCATAGTGATGACCAGGGCACCACAATTCCGATGCGTTTGCCTGTAGCCGGTTCCGCATTCCTGGTATTTCGAACGGGCCAAACGCAGCCGTCAATCCAAAGGGTCGAGCTTGACGGCAAAGTTCTTACGGACGCCAGCGACCAAAGTCGCAAAGACACTGCCGGCCCGTTTCCACCTTTTGGTCTGTCTCGCACCGAGCCAATCCAACCTTGGGTTGAACCGAACCCACTAACATTCGATCTAGTCGAAAGTGGTCAGACCCTAGTTGCTTGGAATGACGGAGAGTATCGGTTTACGCGAACTAACAAAGAAACTTCTTCCGTGAACATCGCTGGAACAAAAATGATACCACTCAAAGAGAATTGGACCTTGGAGTTTCCCTCAGGATGGGATACGAAGAAATCGGTGGAACTCAACCATATCAAACCGTGGTCTGAACTGAGGGACAAAGCAACTCGTCACTTTTCTGGTACTGCGACGTATCGAACAGTATTCTCGCACAGTCAACTGAAAGCTGATGAGCGACTGATGTTAGACCTTGGTCGGGTGGGAAACATTGCGAAAGTCGAAATAAATGGGCAAGAGGCTGGAGTAATGTGGGCCGCGCCGTTTCGCCAGGACATCACCAAGTACGTCACAGCAGGAGAAAACGAACTGACCGTATCTGTCACAAACACCTGGCATAACCGCCTGGCTTATGACGCAGAATTGCCTAAGACACAACGCAAGACTTGGACCTTTCACACCCCCCCTCCTAAATCGCCACTAGATTTCGCTGGACTAAGTCAATCAGTACGGCTGCATCTGGGAAAGGTAGTCGCTCTGCCCCTTCGATGATCGACAGATACAACTGCCTAGCAAGTTCTCTTGATTAGACCGGCAGTCTCCTAGGGGGCGGTCAACTAGGGAATGTTCATAACCTCATTCCCTGCACGACTTGCAAATGCGTAGAGGTCTCGGAGCCTAATGTCTTCTTGGATAAAATGCACCGATCCATCAGCCATCGCAAAATGACAACCTCCCGGATGCACGGACCCAAAACCGAGTTCGTTTCGTCGCGGGCCACGCATTGGAGCACTATTCAGGGGATAGGTAAGATTGTGGGCGTTGTAGAACCAAGTTGTGGCAGCCCCGATCCACCAGCCGCGTGTCCGTTGCTCCTCGGGTTCGCCAAATCCCGTCTCGCCGATGATAAACGTATGGCTGGTGCCGTCCGTAATGTTGCGGAAGTCGACCTTGCCCTGAAAAGTGATCACTCCATTGATTGCAACTTTCCCTTCGCCACCAGTATGGCATCGCCCGTTACCGGAAGAATTCTCTAGCATTGTGTAGGGACTACTCTCATTAACACGGTTTCCTGCCCCACAACCGGGCACGAGATCGGTCCCCGTGTACTCATCGAGATTGGCACCCAGCACGGCGAGGTAATGCGTGGCAGTTCCTAGAGTCTCAAACTCATTTCCCATTCCAAAGTCACCAATAATCACCGGTTGCTCAGAAGCGAATGACGGACACTTGAAACCCGGAATGGGAGTCGTATTTAAAAACTCACGGACCTCAGGAGTTTGTCGATCGTATGCGAACTTCGGGTCTAAAAGGTCCTTCAGATTCTCCTGCTCAACATAGGGAGTCAAAAAAGCAAGATAGCTCCAATTTCCTACATCGCGGCTATTACGTTTCTCCTCGTCAGGAGACAACTTTCCGTTCGCAGGCGGAAAACTCTTGCGTGCCGACGCATAGTTTTGACAGGCAATCCCAAGCTGTCTCAAATGATTCTGACATTGCGCACGGCGTGCGGCCTCACGCGCTGCCTGAACGGCAGGCAGCAACAAAGCGACCAATACGCCAATAATGGCGATCACAACCAGCAGTTCGACGAGCGTAAATCCACCCATACGAAGGCTGTAGTTGCTAGATACCTGAAGAGGGTTGCTTCTTCTAAATCGATTCATGGTGTAATCCGTTTTGTGTTTAGGGAGGGCCTCTTTTCAAGCCCAGCTTGGTATTGTCGCATTTGGGTGCTCAACATCGATTATTACAGGTCAAATCATCTGTCAGTGATTCTTCCTTGAAGCACCTTTCTGCCGAGCCATTAAGAAGCAGCTTTGCTCTTAACCTCCTACAAAACACGCAATATGCGGGTGATGGTGGACAAAAAAAATGTGAATATTTCTGTCCACAATCCGGTTGCTAGGACGTAACTCAACAGAGGAAAATGCCGCTAACACAAGACCACAGTAGGTAGCTTACGGATTTTGAGCAGTCGATTGATGGGCGCAGCGATGCTTTGAATCCCAGGCTTTCGTAGGGAAGGTGTTCGGACTTGCTAACGGGCCTCGACGGACTCGATGAATCTAATTGATAGGGCCTCTCTGCTTGATGGCTTTCGAGTCCGTCGACCGCCGCGTTGCGAGTTGAAATCCATTCCTAAGACTGCATTATTGTACATTGCTACTAGGGCACCAGAACTTGCTTGGGGAGTCGGCCCCTAGATTTATTATTCTAACCCCACACATCCAACTCACATTTTACGAATAACTAGAGGTACATGGTGATCAAGAATATCTGGTTTTGGGTGTCGGTGTGTTTGGCTGTCTTCGTCGCTTATTCCTACAATCAAGGCGAAGTTGATACGCCAAGTACATCTGAAAACCCTCGTATTGCAGTTGTCCTGGGAGGCTCAGAGCCATTCCGTAAACAAGTTTCTAGTGGGGCAAAAGATGCTGCCAAGCAATTCAAAGCAAGCCTCGAGTTCATCGTTCCAGAGGAAGGTGCCTCAAGCCAGACCGAACTGCTGATGAAATTCGACCCGAGCGATTTCCATGGAGTTGCCATTAGTCCTCTACAACCAGGAGAACAGGCACGAATTATTAGTTCCCTGGCAACCCGCACCAAAGTAGTCACTTATGACAACGAAACTCCGGAAGCTGTTTGCCATCGCCATGTAGGTACAAACAACTATGTAGCCGGCACATTGTGTGGGCAACTCATCAGGGAAGCGCTACCTGAGGGGGGAAAAATCGCGTTATTTGTCGGAACACACGATCGCCAGAATGCGCAGCTTCGTAGGCAAGGTTTGGTGGATGCCTTAAAAGGAATCGCAAGAACGCCCGGTGCGAACCTCGATCCCATTGGCCAACCAATTGAGGCGGGCGATTTTACGATTGTTGCCACCTATGTCGATGGCATGAAGCCGGCAGCGGCAAAAGAGAATGCCACCCGTGCCCTAGAAGAGCATCCCGACCTTGCAGGGATGATCGCCCTGTACGGCTACAACGGGCCAATGTGCTTGAAAGCCCTCGAGGAGGGGCAAAAACTTGGTGACGTCAAGTTAGTTACTTTCGATGACCAAGCCCCGACTCTCGCTGGGATCGAGGCAGGCCACATCTATGCAACTGTTGCGCAAACGCCGTACGAATACGGATACGAAGTAGTGAAGGCGTTGGTGGAGTTTTCGAAGAACGAGCAACAGGCTTCTGCAGGACTCTTTGCCGTGCCTAGCACTCGCTACATACCTTGTTTAGCTGTCAAAGCAGAGAACTTGACGGAATATCGCAGCAGACTAGCGTCGCTCCAGACTGACGGCCCCAAATAAACACTGCAGGTCTGGATGAACTGGCCATCGACCTCGACTGAGAATTATCTTAGCGACCGACGTGGTATCACAGTATTTCTTCATGGGCCTCTATGGCTATTCGTAGTGTTGCGCCGCAACGAAAGTCAGCCCTAGCGTTTCAAGTAAGCAAGCTCTAGCACGCGCATTTCTTTTTTGAAAACATCGAAGATTTTCTGTCTAAGTTGTGTCCCCTCGGTCGTTCTAAGGTGGATCGGGCGACTTGCCCGATAGACTGCCCTTTTCATTCGTCCTGACGGACTTTTTTCAAACACTTTGTTTCAATTGACGACATTGGCATGGCTAGAGCGATGCCAGTCAAGTTGTCCTGATTCTTCAGACATAGAAAATTGGTTCTTGTACTCGGAGGGGATCTAAGATGAGAGTTCTTCAGGCGTTAAGCTGCTTCACGATTGTATTGGCCGTAAGCTCTGCCCAGGCAGCGGTTACTTATTTGGACGGATTCGATCCCAATGGCAACCCTGCCCCTGTAGTAAGTGACATACTAGTCCGCGGTGACTTCGATGATGGAACTGTTCAGGGTTGGAAGCAAGACCCCAGCAGCGACTTTGGAGGTCTCGATCCAAACAACAACGATCTTCGAAACATTACTCCAACTACAGCCAACGACCCCTATCTAAGACTAACGGGACAATCCTTCGTAATTGGCGACCTTCCTGGGCAGTATGACATTGTGCAATTCGACCTACGCTTCGATAGCCTACCCGGAGCTGCGATCTCGGATTCCGCCGTGCGTGGGCAACAGTTCATGGTACCCGTCTCAGGAAGTCCGAGTAACGTGCACTTCTATGTGAATACGGGCACTGGAACTTGGACGTCAAGCGGTGATACGGCTCCGGAGCTCCAAACAGACGGCCAATATCACACCTATACCGTGCAGCACGATGTAAGCGATGGTACGTGGGCGATGAATGTCAAAGAACTTCGAATCGACCCAATTAGAGAAAACTCCGCTATTGGCACCGAGATGTCGTTTGACAACATCGTACTGGGCCGTAGTAACAGCATCCAACCCTTCCCCGCTATTTCTCCTGCCAATATCGTTCAAAACGGCGACCTCTCTGACGTTACTGGCTTAGCGACTGGCTCAAATTCAACAGCGGCTAACATTAACGGAGGGCATGGCCACTTCGGCCCCTTCCGTGGAAGTGCCGTGGATGTCGATCACTGGGCACCCTACAACAACGACCCGGATGGGATTGTTGCAGCTGTAAACGGCCCTGATGGTACTGGGCTAAATCTCCTCAATGCTGGCAGCGGCAATCAAGGCTCCTACTATCTCGATACCCACTGGAGCACCACCTCGGAACGCTTCTCGCTAAACTCTGCAGCAGGCTACCTGAATGGTATGACGCAGACAGATATTCTTAACGGTGTGACGGTTGATCCGAATGCAACGTATGAGCTCTCTTTCGATGTCGACTACGCTTTCAATGATGGAAGCACAACTCTCACCGTTGCTTTGACCACTGGAACTAACTCCACCAATCCCAATACTGCCGTGAATGGCTCACTCTTCAGTCAGCTGTTGCCCAACATCACGCCAGGGAGTACACAAACCCTGACCATCAGTGGTTCCGATCTGAAGGCGGCACAAGATAGTGGTGAGGTGAACCTGATTGCTCAGGCCGTTAACACTACTTCCATTCCCGGCTTTCCTGGAGGAACTGTCACTCCGAACGACCATGCCACCACTGCGATTGTTTCTCAAACGCGGCTCGATAACTTCTCGCTAGCTTTGAGTGGCTTTGTAGCCGGTGACGTCAACAAGGACGGATTGGTCACGCAAGCCGACGTCAATTTGGCACAGCTCTACCTAGACGGAAATGGTGGCGATACGGCAGCCGTTCGTCAGAGTACTCTACTCAACACCGGAAGCGGCAACCTGGCGTCCGAAATATTGGAGGCTCTGAATCTATCTGAGTTCGATTTGGCCGCCCCGTTCGATACCTTCGACGCCGCCGACGTGGCAGCAATTGCCGCTCTAGTTACTACGGTCCCCGGTGATTTCGACGGAGATGGAGATGTAGACGGGCTCGACTTCTTGGGTTGGCAAGTAAACGACCCCTCGCAGATCCCAACTTGGCAATCCAACTACGGTGTAGGAGGTTTGTCGGCAGTGAGTGCTGTTCCGGAGCCCAGCTCGTTGGCACTCCTTGGGATGGCACTCTCGGCAGCCTTCATTCGGAGACGTGCCAACTAATTGACTCTCGAGCGAGAGATACGCTTTCGTGCTAGTCACAATAGCAGCATGCAAGGGGAGCGTCGGGGCAGTACGCCTCCCTTGCATGTTTATTGCAACCGAACGGGTTCAAAAAAGTTCCTCTAAGTGCTCTATTGATCCTCTACAGGAGCAGTTTTCTGCCGAAACTCTGCAATTAGTAGGTGGCTGCTTTCGCGAGCTTGACCCGGTCTTTCAGCTTACTTCGCATGGCCTGAAGAGTGCTGGCATAGTCCGGCCGATTGGCTAGGTTACGATTTTCTTCTGGGTCCTTTTCCAGGTCAAAAAGCATCTCTTCACCATTCGCGAACAGCGAATAAGTAAAGCGATGCGTGACCACGGCATCGGCATTCTTGAAGCGGGAATAGACATCGTCATAGATATTCTTTTTTGGATCATCCAGTAGCGATTCGAAACTATACCCTTGAACCGAATTCGGGACGTCGAGTCCCGCGAGTGAGCAAAGAGTTGGAAAGATGTCGACTGCCTGCACCAGTGACTCGGAAGTACCGGCCGTTTTCCCTGGCACTTTTACGATGAGCGGAATGCGAAGTGCATTGTGCAGAGTGTTGTGCTTTCCCCAGAAGTCATGCTCGCCGAGGTGCCAGCCATGATCTCCCCAAATGACGACGATGGTATTGTCAGCTAAACCCAACGCTTCGAGCTCGTTCAGCACATCGCCCGTCAGTTTGTCAGCATAGCTGGTCGCAGCGTAGTATCCGTGACGCATCTTTCGATGAAAGGCTTCCGTCCCCGGCTCGTAATCATCCAAGAAATAGACGGCGTATTCCTTGAACCCTCGCAGTGATTTCGGGGCATCTTGAGGTCGGTATTGGTTGGTGGCGAGCGGAAGGGTTGCTTCATCGTAAAGATCCCAATATTTCTTCGGAGCATAGAAGGGAAGGTGCGGACGTATAAACCCGCAGGCTAAGAAAAAGGGTTCTCCAGATTGCTTGAGTCTGCGCAGGTCGGCGATGGTGTCTTGGGCTACAATTCCATCTCCATATTCCTCGTCAGCTGCCTCAACGCATTCAAAGAAAAGTCCGTGGCCTTCCTCAGACATCACACTGCCTGTAGTGGGATCAAGGTATTTTGTGTGAGCTATCCCCGGAGCTTGGACGGGTCGGCTCCAGCTACGCTCGGCTGTATCGGAGCTGACGTGGAAGATTTTGCCATTTGCCAAAGTGGTATATCCGGCTTCTTTGAAAACCTGGGCCATGGTAATAGCACCAGGGGTATCTTCATCCGCTCGTGAATTGAAGCGTGTAAAGCGCGTGCTTGTTGGGAGGATGCTAGTCATCATACTGGCACGAGAGGCACCGCATACCGCGACCTGGCAATACGCTCGATCAAACCTCATTCCATGTGATGCCAGCTTGTCGATATTCGGCGACTTCACAACCGCATTGCCATAGCAGCCGAGTTCGGGACGCAGATCATCGATTGCGATGAACAAGACATTCGGCTTAGTATTCTCAGCGATAGCCGGGGACGCGAAAAGCGTTAAGACAAGTAGTACTGCTAAGCTTAGGGCTCTCATAGTCTTCTACACTATTCATTCTTCTGAGGGTCGATTGTGTGACTGTTGTCCTCTGGAAGGTCAGTTTTGATGAGTGTAAAACTCATACCCATCAAGGGAGTGCTTCAGACTGGAGGGCAGCACAACTCTATTCTTGGGATGGCTTAACAAATCCAATCTAAAATGTTTTTGAGTAGCCAAGAAAGGCATATGTCCTTCCAATCTTAAAAAGTCGTTCTGAGCAACCAGCCAGTCTTGCAGCTTCTTTTTCAAATCTGCTTTGATTTCGCGGTAGTTCGGATCGGCAGCCAAATTGTTTTGCTCTTCTGGATCGTTAAGAATATCGAAAAGCTCCTCTTCGGGCACACCCGGATGCTGTTCAGCTCCCATTCTTAGGAAATCAATCCACTTCTCCCCTGCCCTCTCGCGACGCTCTACGACTTCCATCGCGTTGTAATTCCGAATGTATTTGTATCGCTTCGACCGAATCATTCTTCCGGGAAATACATGGGCGTTAATAATTCCCTGATTGGTCATCACACCATAGACGTAGTCCTGGTGTGTCGTTGTACTACCGTTGAGGAGGCTTAAGAAACTCCTGCCGTCAAGATCTTCGACGGGTTCTGCGCCTGCTAACTCTAGCATCGTCGGAAGAACATCTGCAAAAGAAATGAGGGCATTGGTTCTTGTTCCTGCCTTAACAACTCCCGGCCACCGCACAATGAAGGGAACATTGAGTCCCTTGTCGTAGACGGACCATTTACCGAAACGCCCATGATCAGAAGCGAAAATCACCATCGTGTTCCTAGATAGACCATACTTCTCCAAGAGGCCAAGCATCTGGGAGAGTTCGTCGTCACTATTCTGAACGGCCTGGCTAAACCTAGCCTCGGACTGTCTCGTCCGTCTGTTGTCTTCTTGAAATCGGGTGACGCTGATCGAATCTGCGGTGAAGTTGGTGTTCTGAGGATGCTCCCCATGAGGGTAGAAGCTGGAGGCCATGATACAGAAGGGGCGTTCATCGTCATTGCTCTTGTTAGCTAAATAGGTCTCCACCCTATCCAGCGGCATCGTAGGCCTCGTATACATTGCGGGATCACCGGCCGGCTCAACAGAATCCATGGCAATCGTCCAAGGGAACGCACTATCTGGGTTAACATGCGACTTTCCACAGAGAATGACGTTGTAAGAGGCATCACGAAGATAGTGACAGACGCTTCGAGTCCCCTCGAACACATGCGAATGGTTCATAAACGCCCCGTTTCTCAACGGGTATTTGCCTGTATAGAGCATCGCCCGCGACGGAGTACAAATCGCCTGCCCAGTGAAGGCGCTATCGAATACCATGCCCTCCGCTGCTAGACGCGAAGTGGTCGGTGCCGCAGTATGCTTATTGCCATAACACTTGAAGTATTCTTTGTTCAAGTCGTCAGCAATGAAGATCAGGAAGTTCGGCCTGCTACTTCTCGTGATTGGCTCAGCGTGAACGAGACTGCACTCTATAACCACTATCAGAAATAGAATTAGCCATTTGCTGATTGAGTAAGTGCGATAGATCAAAACGGTATCCTTCGGAGTGTCTCATGCTGGGTGATCAACGGAATTATTAAAGGCCTGACTGGTAGAGATCTCCATTCGAGTTTATAAGACGTTGGGGCAATCGAATGGAAGATTTCCAGGAGGGAAGCACCTTTGCTCAACCTATCACACCTCGATTATCGCGTGGCCTGCCATAAGAGAAAGTCTAGAATCGGCTAAGGTCGACGGGGTTTACTAGAGAGCTCAATGCGGAAGTCGTTTTCTCCATCCTCAGTAACTTCGATTGAGATTCCCGAGTTATAGGCATTTGTGTATTTCGCAGGCACTAAAGAGACACCCATCGACTCTGGGTTAGAAGGGTCATTCAGTTTGTATGCCTTGACAGAAACGCGGTGAACACCAACCAACGCTCCCTGACCCCAGGGACGTGTTTCTAAGCTGAATGACCCATCCGGCGCAATATCACCTCGCGCGTCCCGCCCATTCTCAGCCGTCGCAATGACGACCCCTAACGTAAGCGGCTTACCATCGAGAATGACTGTGCCAGTTGCAGGCACCAAAGGATGATCATGGGTCGAGCAACCCCCTATCAAAGTGCAGGCACTGGAGAAAAACACAAAGCATCCATAGTGAAAGCTTCGCTTTGCGAAGCTGTGTGGGATAGCTATTGGGAAGCGGTAAGCTGGTGTATTCGTTGTCATGGTATTCGTTGTCATGATAATTTCTAAACAGCACCGTGACTTCCGCTACTAGGTCGCCATCGCCGGACGCAAGCATTTACAGAAGATTTCTAGACCTTTAGGAACCAATGACTTCTGGATTCAAGTTGTCTTCATTGGCACGGGTGGCATAGGCCTTGAGTACTCGCAAATCAATGTCCTCATTAAAAAACTGGACCGAGCCATCGATTAGATTGACGTGAGCACCTCCAGGGTGTTCACTGCCCATGCTGCCATCGTTATTGAAGTAGCCACTGCTGTTGTTCGACGATCCGGGTACGTCGCGATATGCAACCCTCATCGGTTTGAAAATATTTTCTGCGTTGTAAACGAACTTCCCCGACAAACCCACAATCCAGACCCTAGAGGGGCCAACTCCATTGTCAGGAGATACCCACGACTGCTCGGCAAACACCATCGTATTCGACAATCCATCGGTAATTTCATTGAACGCGACATTCTCCCGCAAAGCAATCGCCCCGTTCGCCGCATAGCCACCCGACCTGTGATTGCATTCCACGAATTCGTAGCCGGAATCAGGCCAAGGCGTCGATGAATCGATCGGGCAATGCTCCGACTTGGCCCCCATCACTCCAAAGTAGTGAGCTCTTAGCGGCGTTGATTCTACATAAGCAGAGGACTGACCTGGCTGCGTAAGAAACGCTCCCAGGTCGGGCCCGGTTGATGGGCATAGAAACACGGATACGAGAGTCAGCTTTGCCGATTCGTTTGAAGAGTGCGACCAGCTTCTCTCCTCGTTCACCAAGTCTCGCAAGCTTTGCTGTTCCAGAAAGGGAAGGATCTGAGCAAGGCAGCTGATATTCGTGCCCTCCGCGGACGCGATGGGGAGCTTCAGATTGGTATCATGGTAATTCTGGGTGGCTAATCCTATCTGCCTGAGCTGGTTGCTGCACTGCATGCGGCGTGCTGCCTCGCGTGCGGCTTGTACAGCAGGTAACAACAGGGCCACAAGAACACCAATAATGGCTATCACGACCAGCAGCTCAACCAGCGTGAAAGCCTTGGAGCTATCGCGATCGTGACGGATGTCTAAGTTCGTCATGATTCAGTTAGTATTCCTGTGAATCCCGGCATGAAGAATAGATACACCACTCTTTTGTAGAACGTTCCATATCCCGGGTTCTGGACACTTAAAACCCATGAATGAAGCACTTTGCTAAAGGGTTGTTCCTTTCCTCACCATAGAATTTTATTAATTCCATTGTGTCCGCTTTAGCTCACCAACCGCTTGCAGCTTCTGTTGGTCAGGTGGAGAGAAAGTATGGCGATCAATAAAATCCCGCTGGGCTCAGGCACAGCTGTGGAGGTAGCATTCAATGGTGGCTGGTTTCCATAGTTTTCTTGCCAAGCCGTTATGCCAGCCGCTGTGCCATTGCTAGTCTGCCATTCTAGGAAGTCGAGTCCATCGACATCGCCATCGCCATCGAAGTCGCCGTCCGCTATGTCTACCACCGCAGTGATGGCAACATTATCGACCCAAAGATCATGCCCGCCGGTACCATCGCCTGCTCCACTTGAAAAAGCCAGTAGAAAATCCACTGTTCCGCCAACTTCGAGGACATTGTCGGTGAGTCCCAACAAGGAATGGCTGATATCGTCGTGAGCATTGTTGTCCCATGCCCCCGAAACGCTGGTGATCTCATCATCGCTAGAAGTATAAATCACACCGTTCGAGATATCGCCCGACGCCACGCTCAATTCGTAGGCTCTAGCTGCTTTGGGACGGAAGGCATACGCATCGAAATGAAAGCCGTCCAGTTCGATGTCCTCTGTGCCATTGTTAGTGATCGTAAAGGTAATCGTTCCGCCTGACGTGGCATTGGACAACTCTAGATTTTGATTGTCCGTATCAGCAACAGAAGTGTCTGCTGCAGGGGCACCCGCAAAAGTTCCCCAATCGCCGTCAGCGCTGGCACCCCGTTCGTCGGTCGTATGCCAGTTTATTCCTTCAGTTGTTGTAACAGCCGATGCAGCAATACCAGCCGCGGTGACAGATGCGGTAGGAGTAGCTCCGCTATCCCAAGTATCCCAACCGGCAATGAGCGTGCCGTATTCCGGGTCGGGTTCGGTAGGAATGTCAATGACTGGGTCTACGGACGCGTGACTGACAAAGATCATCGCTTCGCTTAAGACCTCCTGGGCTCCAACATAAATTCCCCAACGGAATCGTGTGTCTGAATTGTCTCCAGGATCAGCATTCCGAACATATTGCCCTGTCGTGAACGGTTGGGTCTGGTCGCCAAAGTAAACCTCGTAGTCGAGTCCATTGTCTCGAACACGAACGTCAAAAGGCTGACCGATTGCATTCTCCACCAGAGTCTCGGTCTTGGGTTGCCCCGGCAATGGGCGCCTATGTGTCACAGAGACTCGTCCATCCTGATTCATATTCAGATGCACAGACCACGCCTCGTCATCTTGGTCTTTTGCTTGGAAGATCGCCGCGTTTATCGGTTTTACTATGGTGTAGCGAGCAACCCAGTCGTGCCACTCTCCGTCGCCGACGTTCCAGCCAGTGTTTGCGTCAAAGGCCTCGACTCGAGCTGCCAGCGGCCGACTATTGCGAACATTCTCCTCACCTGGGAAGAGCCGGAAGATTTGCGTCGCCCCATCGGTCTGATACCACCGGCTCCAGTTATCAAAGTTGCTCTGGCTTATCGAACTATTCGCGAGTGTGTGGAGTCGCAGGTTGTCTTCGATACCTAGGGAACCGTATAGCCCGCCCTCGACCAACGCGTTGTTCACATCGATCACGGTTCCCGAGTATCCGTTCGTAATATCGTCCCGGATATCTTCAAATGGCGGATTGGTACCCGGACCTTCTGTGTAGAGAACGCCCTGCGCGTAACAGAGTACGTTACAGCAAGCTACTACTGAAAAGATCAAACCAATCAGAACCGTTTTATTTATCATATGGCTCATGCCTTTTTCTCTTCGCAAATAGAATCGTCCCCAACGTCAGCAGCAGCATCGAGGATGGCTCGGGTACGGTCGCTGCTGCCGCGACTTGAGGTGATTGTGTTCCATAGTTGTTCTGCCAGTCCGCTAGCCCAGCAGCGGTGCCGTCGTTCATTTGCCACTCAATAAAGTCGAGCCCATCCACATCGCCATCGCTGTCGAAGTCCCCCGGCAATCCAAGAGCAAATCCGCTGATCCCGACATTGTCCAAGAATAGATGGTGACCAGCCGAGCCGTCGACGCCTCCAGTGAAACTAAGTCGAAAAGTGACTGACCCAAATGCTTCTAGCGTGTTGTCAGCGAGTCCGTTGAGACTAATCGATTCATCGTCTTGTATGGGGCCTTGGTTAATGGTCGTAGTTCCGGCAGCCAAAGAACCCGCAGTGAGATCGCCGCCTGCCAGTACTTCCAGCTCCCAATCTGTGGCAGCGTTCGGTCGGAAAGCACCCGTATCAAAATGAAACCCGGTTAGGGCCCTATCAGTCCCAGTAGTATCAGTTAACACGAAGTCGATCGACCCATCGTAACCGTTGGACAGAGTCGTCCCATCGGTGTTCACGGCAACTGAGGTTTCGGCTTCAGCTGGGCCAGTCGCTCCAAACTGCCCATCGCTGCTGGCCCCATTTTCTACTGTTGCATTACTAAAGTTAAACCAAATACCCCCAGCCTCCGCCGTGCCGACCGCTTGGGCCGAAACTCCCGCAGAGTGAGAAGCGTCCCACGAATCTGGGGCAACTTCATTCCATGTGTCCCAACCCGCTACTAGAGTGCTCGGTTCAATTGGATCGAATCCGGAAAGCACACTGATCGAAAGCGGCGGGAGAGTGATAGAGCCTGGCGTGGACGAGATAGTCGTTAGCCCACTATCGCCGAGATCAAAAGTAGGGAAGTCGTTGACGTCGTTAAACTGTAGTGTCTCGTGGGTATAGGCTCCACTATAGGCAGTATTGTCGACATCCAGGCTGAACGGGACGCTGACTGGCGATTTGTTAACCGCGTAGACTACTAGTTCTCCATTTCTGAGGACTGCCTTCGCCGAAGTCGCTTCCAAGCCGGGCACGATCTCGCTGGAGGTGACCTGTCCAGAAAGCAGTTCGCTGTCGAGGAACACGTTGCGAAGAATATCGTAGCCAGCTCCGCGGGTTGTCTTCACGTGCTTGGGGTTTGCATTCTTGTCGTAGATTACCAAGGGATCGTGATTGTGGATTTGGAAGTATTCGGCAGAATCGAACAGATCGGGTCGATCGATAAGCCCCAAATACGTATCCGAGAGCCCCAGCACGCTGATGGCGTTATCGCCTCCATCGATACTCCACTCCGATAGCCAGATCGGCTTACCTGGAAACTGCGCACGGGTGGCCTCAGCGGTCTGAATCATTTGTGCGCGGGCGTCGAGTACTTCCTGCAACCCAGCGGTCGAATCGCCTGGTCGAATGTACTTATGGAGTGTGACTGCGTCGTAATAGGACTGGTCGGCTTCCAGGGCAGCGTTCCAAGGCACATGGTGGCCTGTCGTCCTCCAGGAAACGGGTACTGAGATTTGAATGTTCGGATCCTCGGCTTTCAGCGCCGCAGAGTGTGCCTGGGCGACCGACACGTACAGTGCGGGAGTAGCAACAGCTTCGCTACGCTGATTCACCCAGAAGGTCTCATTGCCGAGCTCAATACGATTGACGTCAAATCCATCGGCTCTTCGGTCCTGAAGCCTGGCAACACCTTTAGCGGGACTGTCATAATTCACGTTCCAAGTATGAAGAACATCGAAACCCAGACTGTCATGCAGCGTTTTGAAGCCGTCATATCCATACCGCAAATTCGGGTGATTCACGACAGCATTGTAGTACGTGCCCATGTAGTTGTCGTAGATTCGGCGACCATCGACTTCCCAGTCGTAGAAGTTGGACCACACTCCATGTGGAAACCTCAATGCTGGTGGCGACCAGGCTGTGATCAACGCCTGCCCATCGGCGTCGTTGTAGCCATCACTACCATACTGATTCTCGGGAAAATTGGTGTTTAGCCCGAGCAGCTTGCTATTGAAAGGCGTTGGGTTGAAGGTGCTGACGCTTAGTGAAGCGCTCTGCGGCCCAACGTTGGAATAGGGGTACTCTACAGCAAACGCCAACCCACAGGCCTGACAGATAAGCAGGACAAGAATCAAGCGGAAGCTGTACATCCCATTCCTTCAATCGAAAAACAGGTTCGGCGCTGCATAGTGCACCGAACCTGTCTCAATTAGTGTCTAACAAATTCCAAAATTACTTGTTACGAACGGCGTTTTCTGCCGAGCGCGACGACGGACATCATTGTCAACAGAGCCAAGCTGCTTGGTTCTGGAACAACACTGAGTCCGATGTTATCGATGTAACCGTGATGGCCGCTGACGCCTGAGTTTGTATCATCCCTCGTGAAGCGAAGACTCAGGCTGAGCGTACCATTAGCAGGTAACGTCAAGCCTCCCAAAGCAACGTCGAAGTCTGTGTATTCTGGGAGTGCGCCGCCAGAAACAAGAGGAATCGTTCCAGTGCCGAGGCTAACATCACCTCCGCCTGTGACGTGAAACAATTCCCAGTCCTGTGCTACATTCGGACGATTCGTTCCACCATCGAAATGGAATGTTGATACAGTTCTGGCCGCACCACTGGTATCAGTGAAATCGAAGTCGAAATTGGCAGTCTGTGCGCCGTTTGTCCAACGCCATGACTCACCGTTTATTGTTGTATCAGTACTCACGCCAGCAGCGGCGACGCTACCAATTGTGCCATCAGTAGAGCCTTCTTTGTTGACGCCTGGAGTAGCAGAACCGCCGGAGGAGTTGGTGCCACTGCGCGTGGTGATCACGTCGACGCTGTCTTGCACTACGTAGTTCAATGGATCAGTGCCGTTCGAACTTCGAACCTGATCAAAAGCCACGATCAGGGCCGCCGAACAGTTGGCGTGCAAGCCTAACGCTAAACACGTTACAATTAATCCTCTCAAAATCATTAGTCTTCTCCTCAAGAAAAGTGGTAAAAGGTTAGATCAAAAAACATGACAAACAATTTGAAATTTCTGTGGTTCAAAACAGTGAACTAACAGGATCAATGAATCCGACGATGGCGCCTTCGAGAGAGCACACCGGCCGTCAACAACGTCAAGAGTGCGGCACTCGAAGGTTCAGGAACCGCTGTGGATGCCCCTACAGACAGTGAATTACCGTAGTTGTTTTCCCACAGAGTGAGATTGGCAGCGTCGCCAAGGTTTACTTGCCAGAAAAGGAAATCCAACCCATCGACGACTCCACTGAAGTCGAAGTCACCAGGGAGAGCCGCTAGCTCAGAAATGCCAACATTATCTAGGTACTGATGGTGACCAGCTTGCGAAGAGTTCGGATCGCTTCCGGTAAATTGCAACCGGAAAGTGACCGACCCGTTTGCATCCAAGGTAAAGTCAGCAAGATTGGTGAGAACGATATCAAAATCGGTCCAATCCTGAACACCTCCTGTAAGAGACGGCACGGTACCCGTTGCTACTGTGCCTAAAGTCAGGTCACCGGCTACGATCGATAGCTCGTAGTCTCGAGAGGAATTTGGTCGCAACGTAGCCGAGTCAAAATGGAAAATAGCCAAGTCTCGATCGACACCGCCCGTGTCGGTGATCGTGAAATCTAGAGAACCATCTTCACCATTAACCAACCGGAAGACATCCATGTTGTCGTCTGTTGTTGTGTCGGCCGCAGGAGTATCTAAAGTACCCCAAGTCCCGTCGGTGTTGCCGTCAAAATCCAGGCCAAACCCGCTTCCGTTGGGATCGGCAACGCCACCGTTGTTGCTCGTGAAGCCTGTTGTATTTGCCTCGGTGAAGGAGGGAGAAATGACTCCGTCTGATTCCCAGACGTCCCAACCAGCGAGCAGAGTGCTAGGTGGCAAGGTCGGAACATCGCCAGAGATTGCCACGTTGTCAAGCGACTGATGGTGGCCAGCACTGCCTAACACGCCACCTGTAAAATTAAGGCGGAACGTTACAGAACCATTCCCGTCCAGTGTATTGTCAGCCAGCCCCGTAAGATCGATATCGAAGTCAGACCAATCTGGGGTACCGCCCGTGACATTCGGAGCGTTTCCGGTCGCTATCGATCCCACGGTGAGATCACCTGATATCACCGACAGTTCCCAATCATTGGCAGCGTTAGGTCTCCAAGTGGCGGTATCGAAATGAAAAGTGTTTAAATCTCTGGGGATACCACTGGTGTCTGTCAACATGAAATCGATCGAGCCATCTTCACCGTTAGTCAGCCGATAACCATCAGAATTTTCGTCTGTTGTCGCATCAGCATTGGGATCAGCTAAGGTTCCCCAAGTCCCGTCGGTGTTCCCGGTGAAATCGAGACCGAAACCATTGTTGTTGCCCATGTTGTTGAGGGTGGTGGCTGTGGTGAATCCGTCGGTTTGGGTTGCATCCTTTACTCCAGCCCCAGAAGCCCATTGTTCCCAGCCGGCAATAAATTGCGCAGAAGCAGAAGAACCATTAAGAAATGTGGCAAGACCGAGCGCCGTTATTGTTAGAAATAGATAATTCCTCATCGGTGAGGCTCCCTCTCTGAAAAGTTAGCTGCTTTTGTTCATTAGTTCTTTCCCAGGCTCACTTAAGGGATCGTTGATGACCCTTCGAGCGCACCATACCCAGCAAAATAAGTGTTTTCACACTGTTCTTCTTGAGTATCACGGCCCAAAGGCGGGAAAATGGACGACTATTCAAGGCAAATTGTGCGAAATGTTCGTAGAACCCGCAGATTAAGCCCCAACGGCTCGTTCCAAGTGTATCTGTAGTCAGCCATTGCGGAGAACTGCACTGCTTCCTCGAACTCAACAAATTTCGGGAAGACCCTCGTTTCTAGGGCGATTCAAGCTACCCCAAAGTTTCTGAGAAATCTTGTCCAAATCTGAGAGGCTGCGACGTTGTAGTCGATTCTCGCTTATGGCTACCGCTACGCAAAGAATAGAAGGATTGGTCATCCAGTTGTGAAGTAAAGCCCTATTAATTAGCGAGTGCCCAATTGCGTCCAGGTGCTCCTTCATCTTAGACGATCTGCAGAGTGTGCACTTTACGATTTCAAGACTAGCTGGCCTGAGCAAACCTTACGTATCCAGCAGGCCGCAATTGTGAATCAGGCCGTTGAACGTTGTCCCTAAAAAAATCACCAAGTATGCAAATGCCCAAAGTTTCACCGGCAGCTCAATTGCTGCTCGTCCTCGTCGGCTCACTAATGGGCGCAGCGAGTAACGATGTTCTGGCAGCCGATCGGCCCAACATTGTGCTGATCATCTCGGATGATCAAAGTTGGACCGACTATGGCTTTATGGGGCATCCTGATATTCAAACACCCCATCTGGATCAATTGGCCCGTGATAGCGTGGTGTTCAAACGCGGCTATGTACCGACTGCATTGTGCCGTCCTTCTTTGGTAACGCTACTCACCGGCCACTACGCGTCCAAGCATGGTGTGACCGGCAACGACCCTTCGCCGAAGTATGCGGAGAAGGGTTCCGATTTGTATAAGCAGCGGTGTGCTCAACTCATCTCATACATCGATCGGTTCGATACGTTGCCGGAACTGCTCGCCGAACAGGGGTATTTGTCTCACCAAAGCGGTAAGTATTGGGAAGGCAATTACAAGCGTGCTGGCTTTACACATGGCATGACGCGCGGTTTCCCCAAGCCGGGCGGGCGACACGGAGACGACGGCCTGAAGATTGGACGCCATGGCATGGAGCCGATTGAAGAGTTCGTCGATATGGCCCAGGCAGAGGAAAAACCATTCTTCCTTTGGTACGCACCGTTTCTACCTCATACTCCACACAATCCGCCGGAAAGAATTCTGGACAAATATCGCACCGAAAGCCGGCCAATCACAGTTGCTAAGTACTACGCGATGTGCGATTGGTTTAACGAAACCTGTGGGCAGTTGATTGGAATGATCGACCAGAAGGGTTTGCGCGAAAATACTCTGATTGTCTACGTTACGGACAACGGTTGGATTCAACATCCCGATAAAGACAGCTACGCAGCCCGATCGAAGCAATCGCCCTATGAAGGTGGCGTGCGAACGCCAATCTTGTTTTCCTGGCCGGGCAAACTGAAGCCAGCCGATCGATCCGAACTAGTCAGTAGCATTGACCTGGTTCCCACAATCCTGAGCGCCGCTGGTGCGCGACAGCCTGAGGATCTGCCAGGACTCGACCTTTGGCAATCTCTAACCGGGGGGGATCCCATCGGCCGCGACGCAATCTTCGGCGAGGGATTTGCCCACGACATCGCTGACATCGAAGACCCCGAGGCTTCGCTCCTCTATCGCTGGTGCATCGAGGGCAAGTGGAAGCTCCTGCTGACTTATGACGGCGAGGCACATCGCTATCGTAGTAGCCATCCACGCACGATCAAAGGTCCGCAGCTGTTCGATTTGGAAGCTGATCCAAACGAGCTGTCGAACCTTGCAGATCAACACCCCGAGATTGTGGAACGATTGTCGAAGCGAATCGCTGATTGGTATCCGCTCAAGCACCGCAAATTGTTGGTGGCCTCTCCTTAGTTGATCTGTCTTTGTGAAAGTTAGCCTATCCCAGCGCCCGCTAATCTTTGCAGCTTAGTTTTCGAAGCGTTGAAGTCCAATGCCGTGGAACCGATGGGATCTCACTGGGTACTCCAAGTTTTCGACGATTAAATTCTGCCACGGGAGCAGATGGCGTGAAGCTCGCAGAAATCGACGATGATGGTCGAATGGATATCGCGACTGGTGGACTCGTTATGGTATTCATCGGAGCGGTATTTAGTGGCTTGCAAGTCGGTAATTTGAAGCGAATATCGAGTCCCACGAATCTAGAAAGCGTTGATAGCTAAAAGGGGAAATGTGCACAACGCAAATTCCCCTTCCAGACTATCTATTTGCTGGAACAAGGCGCAGCATTGCATCTGTCACGACCGAGTCCACTAGTTCAACTTCCACCACACTGCACCGCTGGTCAACGAGCACCACATCCTCGATCAACAAGAGATCCTCGGCACTGGCGATCCCGAAATCTCAGAGTTCGGTATCCCCTGCATCATGGAGATATTGCAGCTTGGCCCAGGCGGTGGGAGAGAACCGTAGAGACGGATTTGGTTGACTCTTGATTTTCTTCATAACAATCACCACACCTTTCGTCTGAGATGAAACAACAGTTACAGACTTGCTCCAGACAGCCTGAGCAGGTTTTAAGGCACTTCGCGCAAAACGGTTCCTCGCAGCGGCCACAGGATCGAAGGCACTGATGGCAGTGTCCTTCTCCACAACTCGAGCAAGTTGCTGCACACTCGTAGCAAAGCCACGACTCACAGTCTGAGCAGCCAACCGCCGAAGAATTCGTTTCATTGCCGCGTGTTATTTCTACTTCTGGCTCAGCGCAGTATCGAGATCTGCGGTTTGCTTGATCTCGACTTTCTTCTTGTCGACTCGCGAATACTCGTACAAGCCGGCTTCGTCAAAGAGCACTCGGTCTTCATAATCGTCGAACCAGATCGCTTCGGGGTTGCGGCCCACGATGCATACTTTGCCGCGGTCTGGAGCATCCAACGCGTTGCGAAGAATCTTGAAAATTAGCACGCCGTTTTCTGCCCCAGGGACTCCCGACATCGGTTCATTAGTCACCGCGGCAACCTCGGTTTTTCCCTTGTAGTGAGTGATCGAGAGACGCGCGTGGGCTTCGACGCCGGACAAGCCTTTTTGGGATTCGTTGAGAAGAGTCCAGGCGGTTTCGATGGGGACATTGAAGGCGCGGTAAGCAACGATATCTCTACCACAGAAAAAGTAATGATTGTTGATTCCACATCGGTACAAGGCACGTTGCATGAGCCTTAGTGCTTCCACATTGTCATTGATGCCCTTGATGATCGGCGCTTGGTTTTCGACGTTAAGCCAACCGCGGGAGACAACGCCTTCCATGGCCTGCTTCGTGTCTTCGTGCCATTTGAGAGTGCCATTTGGATTGGTGGCATATTCGCCATCAGGCGTTTTGAGTAAGAATTCGTCAGGATGATTAAAGTGAATCATCAACCGGAATCCGACGTCTGGATACTTTTCGTGAAAACTATCCATCATCGCCAAAAAGGTGCTGTCGAAGCGTTTGGGGTAGAAGGCCATGTCCTTCGTGCCGAGGCGGATTGATTCCACGCCTGCTTCTGCCAGGGCAGCCAGCCATTCACCAATCTTCTTATTGGGAAGCATCATGGCATCGCCACCCGAGAGTAGTACTTCGCGAAGTTTCTCGCGGCCTGTCGTTGGGTGAACTCCACCATTGGAATCAACCATGGCGTTGTGTGTGCGGATATAGTCCGTCACGTCTTTGATCTTAGCGATGCCTTTTCTGGCGACCGAACCATCTTGGCGTTCTACTTCTTTGTTTCCGATCAGCTCTTCGCGGTAACAAAAACGACAATGTGCCGAGCATGTGGAGACCGTATAGAGCAAGCCCATCTCGTACTTGTGCAACATTCCCTCGACCGGAGAGAAGTCCATTTGATAACCGGGATCTTCTGACCCTTCCAGATTGAGTGTTTCGTCCGGGCTGGCTTTCACAAGTCGTTGCAGCGGCAGGCTGTTTCTGGCCAACTCGAAATAGTGCCGGGTAACCTTCACCGGCATCCGCGTTTCCACGTCGCGTTCGGTGTCGGTAATGACGCGCAACGACTCAAGTTCCTCAGAGGAATAGAAGTTTCTAATATCTTCCGGAGCCTTCTCTTCAAAAAAAGGCTTCAGGCCGTTGATGATCTCTCGCTCGTATTTCGGACTATCAATTGAATCCAGAAATTCCTGCTGACGGTCTGTCATCTCATATGTGTCATCGTTAGCCACGGGTTACCTCGCTATGTTTTCTTCATTCAACCTATACTTCGCTTCCGAATAGCCAGTGTAACAGGTTGAACAGAGTGGTACAACTGTGTAACATAGTGAACAGCATGAGGGAAAATTCTCCACTAACCGATCTGGTAGTTGCGGCAGGAGGGCAATTTACGCCCACCGACCGACGTATTGCAGAGACAGTGCTCGCCGAGCCGATGTTGCTCGCTTTTGGAACGGTGTCAGATCTGGCAACTCGCATCGGCACGAGTCGACCTTCGGTAGTACGTTTTGCCAACAAACTGGGCTTCGAAGGTTTCACACAATTACAGCGGTTGGTCCGCAGCGATGTGTCGCGTCGTCTGGCTCGTCCTAGTGAAAGGATTCGGGGCGACGAAAAACCAGATCTGTCAGTTCGCGAGACGATAGATGGCGCGATCGACTCTGTTTTTGATGCAATTCAGAGACAAAAAATAACAAAACTCGTCCGGTCGATAGTGCGTGCAAAGAATGTTTGGATCCTGTCTGGCGAGACGTCGCAAGCCGGCGCGATTGCATTTAAGAGCGGACTATCGATGGTTCGGCCAGGCGTGCAAATGTTGGATGACCGTTCCCTTGGTAGCGAAATTGGGAATGCAGGCCCGAAAGATGTCGCCGTTGTGTTCGACTTTTTCCGCTATCGGCGGTTAGTCGTGACGGCAACCGAACTGCTAGCCGATAATGGAGTAGAGATAGTTGCGATTACCGATGGCCCGCTGTCTCCTCTTGTCGAATTGGCAGATATTTGGTGCGAAATTTCAGTGCCGGCTATCGGGCCGTTTGATAGTTCCGTCCCCGTAGTGGCGATCGCCGAGTTGCTTGTGTCAAAGATTGCCAAAGAGTTGAAGGAGGAAGCGACTGAGCGTATCGACCGAATTGAAGAACTTTGGGAATCGACGGACGTTTTTCGATAGGTGGCTTTTCAAAATCTCATAGCTTGCCGGAGAGATTGCAGGTGATCAACAAAACATGCCCATCCGTGGCGGAAGCCGTGGCCGATATCCCTGACGGTGCAACCGTAATGGTTGGCGGTTTCGGTGCATCGGGTAGTCCGATCGAATTGATCCATGCGCTCATTGATCAAGGTGCGAAGGATCTGACTTTGATCAACAACAACACGGGCAACGGCGAAGTAGGCCTGGCTGCCCTGATTGGCAATGGACAGGTGAGAAAGATGATTTGCTCTTTTCCTAGATCGAGTCAATCGCGTGTTTTTCCCAAGCTATTTCGAGAAGGAAAGATAGAACTCGACCTGGTTCCTCAAGGCACCCTGGCGGAACGCATTCGTTCGGCCGGCGCGGGAATACCTGCCTTCTATACTCCTACTACTGTGGGTACGGTCCTGGCGGAGGGCAAAGAGCAACGTGAGTTTGATGGTCGGACGTATGTGTTAGAGCCGTGGTTGAAAGCAGACTTTGCATTGATCAAGAGTGAGTGTGCCGATCCCCTCGGCAACTTGACCTACAATAAAACTGCCCGCAACTTTAGCCCACTGATGTGCATGGCAGCTACAACCACGATCGTTCAGACAAGAAATTTAGTCGAACGGGGAGAAATCGATCCCGAGTGCGTCGTCACTCCTGGGATTTTTGTCAATCGCGTTGTAGAAGTTTCTCAGCCTATTCACGAAGACACGCTGATTGCGGAGGGCAAGAGTTACCCATGAGTAATGGTTGGACAAGGGAGCAGATGGCGGCACGAGTGGCCCAGGACATTCCCGACGGATCGTACGTCAATTTAGGCATCGGCATACCAGAGCTGGTCACCAAATTTGTGCCTGCGGGTCGTGAATTCATGTATCACACCGAAAATGGTTTGCTAGGCATGGGACCCGCGCCGGCCGAGGACAAAATCGATCTCGACCTGATGAATGCTGGGAAGAAGTACGTGACAGCCGTGCCTGGAGCGGCGTATTTTCATCATGCCGACAGTTTCAGCATGATCCGAGGCGGTCATATTGATGTCTGTGTGTTAGGCACTATGCAAGTGTCAGCCCATGGAGATATTGCGAATTGGTCCACCGGGGCTCCCGATGCCATCCCTGCAGTTGGCGGCGCGATGGATCTGGTGCAGGGTGTGAAAAACATCTACGTACTCACCCAACACACGACCAAAACTGGCGAACCTAAACTGGTGAAACAGTGCTCCTATCCACTGACGGGCGTGGGTGTAATATCTCGTGTTTACACCGATTTGGCGGTGGTTGATATTACTCCTGAGGGTTTTCAAGTTGCCGAATTGGCGCCCGGAATTAGGTTTGCAGAGGTCGAGCAGAAAACGGGGACAGCGATATTACCCGCAAACCAGTTGCCTGCAAATTAGCTACTCGTGAGCGTGCCGCAGTAACAATGAGAACAGAATCATGACTGAAGTCTACCTATGCGATGGAATCCGGACACCTGTGGGGCGTTACGGAGGATGTTTGTCAACGATTCGAACCGACGATCTGGCAGCGATACCGATTAAGTCGCTGATGGAGCGAAACCCTAGCGTCGACTGGCATGAGCTAGACGATGTTGTGCTGGGCTGCACCAATCAGTCGGGGGAAGACAATCGCAATGTTGCGCGTATGAGCAGTTTGTTAGCCGGCGTGCCGCAAGAAGTGCCAGCCTACACAATCAATCGCCTCTGTGCATCGGGGCTCAACGCTTTGGGCAACTGCGCTTCGGCAATCCAGTCGGGAGAAGGCGATCTCATGATTGCCGGCGGTGTGGAGAGTATGTCTCGATCTCCTTTTGTCATCGGCAAACCGGAGGCGGCCTTTGGACGACAGCAGGAAATGTTTGATACCACGATGGGATGGAGATTTATTAACTCTAATCTGCAGGAGCAGTACGGCACAGAATCGATGCCGGAAACGGCTGAAAACCTCGCCAGAGAACGCTCCATCAGCCGCGAGGATCAAGACCAGTTTGCGATTTGGAGTCAAACCAAAGCCGCCACTGCTCAGCAAGACGGCCGACTTGCTGGTGAGATCTGCGCCGTGAGTGTTCCGCGACGTAAGCAAGATCCGATCCTCGTTGATCGGGACGAGCATCCACGTGAAGTAACACTCGAGAAACTCGCCAAACTGAAGCCAATTCTTCCAGAGGGCACTGTGACCGCAGGAAATGCGTCGGGCATCAACGACGGCGCCGCAGCATTGCTCCTGGCATCCGAAGTTGGGGCTAAGCGTCACCAACTCGAACCCGTGGCTCGCGTGCTTGGAATGTCTGTAGCCGGTGTGCCTCCGCGAATTATGGGCATTGGTCCCGTTCCCGCAACGAACAAGTTGCTCGAGCGGTTAGGCGTTACGTTGGATAGCTTCGATATCTTAGAACTCAACGAAGCATTTGCGGCGCAGGCTTTAGCCTGTACTAGAGAGCTAGGGCTAGCGGATGACGATTCCCGACTCAATACTCGCGGCGGAGCTATCGCCTTGGGCCATCCCTTGGGTATGAGCGGTGCCCGACTGGCACTGACCGCATTCGATCAATTACGTCGCGGGGAAGGCAAACGAGCCCTCTGCACAATGTGCGTTGGTGTTGGCCAGGGAATTGCGCTGGCGATCGAGAAGGTCGGGTAGCGCTAGTTATGGAAGCATTACAACAAGCACTAAGTGATGCACGTAACCGCTACGCGGCAGCCAATCCGCAGAGCATGGCAGCCGACGAAGAGGCCCAGCGCTACTTGCCCGGGGGAAATACACGCAATGTGTTGCATTACGAACCTTTTCCCTTGACCATGGTTCGAGGCGAAGGGGCAGAGCTGGTCGACTTGGATGGGCATCGGTACGTCGACTTCGTCGGTGAGTTTTCTGCCGGCCTGTTTGGCCATTCGGACCAAGCCATCAAGTCGGCGGTTCAACAGGCATTGGAGAGGGGCATCGTGATGGGCGCCCCGACTGAGCTGGAAAGGGAGCTGGCGGGTTTAATCTGCGAGCGTTTTCCCTCGGTGGAACAATTGCGATTCTGCAATTCAGGAACCGAAGCTGGCATCATGGCGCTGACGACGGCGCGAATGGTGACTGGTCGAAACAAAATTCTCGCCTTCCATGGAGCTTATCATGGAGGCGTCGTGAAGTTTCCGACCGGACCTTCCGAATTTAACGTTCCATTCGATTATATCTTGGCAGATTACAATGACACCGCGGGCACGGCGGAGGCAATTCGGCAGACGGGTGACGCATTGGCAGCAGTGATTGTCGAGCCCATTTTAGGTGCAGGCGGAAGCATACCAGGTTCTCCGGAGTTTCTAGCGATGCTCCGGCAGTCCACTCGCGACGTGGGGGCCCTGCTGATATTTGACGAAGTCAAAACTGCACGCCTCGGCCCGGCGGGGGTTCAGGGGATGCTAGGCATTGAGCCTGATCTGACCATGCTAGGCAAGATCATTGGTGGCGGGCTGCCGACGGGTGCATTCGGCGGCAAAGCAGAGATCATGGCGTGCTACAATCCCAAGCAAGCCGGTACTTGGAAACATGCGGGCACTTTCAACAATAATGTCTGCTCCATGGCTGCTGGGATTTCCGCTCTAGGTAGGGTATTCACTCCCGAGCGCGCAGCAGAATTCTTCGAATGGTCTGAGGCGTTTCGCCAATCGCTGAATAGTATGTTTGTCGAGAAGAAGGTACCGATGTTCTGCAATGGGCTCGGCTCGATGTTTGCGATTCACTTTACCCGCGAACCGCTCCAGCACATGGTGATCAGAAGTGCGGAATGTCAAGTGATGAACGCGCTGCTGCATATGGAATTGCTGCTATCTGGCATGCTTGTCTGCAGCCGTGGCGATCTGTTCCTTTCGTTGCCCTTAACGGACGAGCATCTAACGCAGGCGCGTGAGACATTAGCTGATTTTATCGATCGATATAAACCGCTCGTCACGAGCGTTGTGGATTCCCATTAGGGTTCGATTTGTGTTGTCTTGTTCGTGGTTTCGCCACGTAGAATTCGTGGAATAAATCTTGGTTGAACAGCAACGAACCTGCATGATTTCAGCATCAACATGGGCTATAGTGGTTGAACTGGTCGAGTGAAGAATTCAAAACTCTTCGCTGATTTGTGTTCTGTCTCGCCACCCTATTTATAGGAATCTACATGCAGCCACTCGATTGGGGAATCATCGCAGCCTACTTTGTATTGCTGCTGGGCATTACCTGGTGGGTGGTTCTGAAGAATAAGGACACCTCGGCTGACTATTTTCTGGCGGGGCATTCTCTAGGCTGGTTCATCGTAGGGGCATCGATATTCGCCTCGAACATTGGTTCCGAGCACTTGGTTGGACTGGCTGGTTCTGGCACTTCGGACGGTGTGGCCATGGCTCACTACGAACTGCATGCCTGGTGCCTGCTAGTCCTTGGCTGGGTGATGGTGCCATTCTATGCTCGTTCTGGCGTGTTTACGATGCCCGAGTTCCTCGAGCGCCGGTTTTCCCCCGCGGCTCGATACGTACTTTCCATCATTTCACTGGTGGCTTACGTCGTCACAAAGATTGCGGTTGGCATATTTGCTGGTGGAATCGTATTTTCGGTGTTGCTGCCCGAGATGCAAATTGGCCGACTGGATAGCTTTTGGATTGGATCGATTTTGGTGCTGCTCATTACCGGCGTCTACACAACGTTGGGAGGATTTCGGGCCGTCGCCTACACCGAAGCCGTACAAACTGTAATTCTGATTGTCGGCTCCGCGCTGGTCACCTACTACGGATTGGAAGCGATCGGTGGTTGGGGGGAACTGAAGGAAACCATTGGCGACGACAAGTTCAATCTTTGGAAGCCTCTAGTGCCCACAGGCATCGAAGGCGTTTGGTCTCCTGTGGAAGTGGCGAATGATGCTGGCGACGTGGTGAAGAAGGCTTGGTATTTTGAATTTCCAGGGCACTATCCTTGGCTAGGGATGCTGTTCTGCGCACCAATCATTGGGCTCTGGTACTGGTGCACCGACCAATATATCGTGCAACGAGCACTGGGTGCTCCAAACGAAACTGAGGCCCGTCGCGGCAGTATCTTTGCCGGAATTCTCAAGCTGCTGCCTGTGTTTATCTTTATCATTCCAGGGATGATCTGCTGGGGATTGATCCTAAAGACCAGTGACCCTGGGGCGACTGAGGCCAATGCAACGCTGGCCGCGATGGATTTCAGCGAGATGTTAAGTGGTACCGAGAATGGTCAGCCGAAGATCGCCGAAAGCGGCAAGGCCTTTCCGATGATGGTGAAAAACGTATTGCCCACCGGCGTCCGCGGTATTGTCGTGGCTGGTTTGCTGTCTGCGTTAATGAGTTCGCTCGCCGGCGTGTTCAACGCATGCTCGACCCTGTTCACGATGGATCTCTATAGTAAGTTCAAGCCAGGTGCCTCGGAGCATCAGCTTGTGAGAGTTGGCCGCCGAGCCACGATCGTGATGGTACTGATTGGTCTGGCGTGGATTCCAGTGATTAAGGGGTCGCGAGGGCTGTACGATTACCTGCAGTCGGTGCAGGGTTACTTGGCTCCCCCGATATTTGTCGTTTTCTTCCTCGGCATCTTCTGGAAGCGGCTCAATGCCAAGGGATGTTTGGCGGCCTTGATCGTGGGATTCGCTATGGGTGTGTTTCGACTTGCCGTCGACACGCTACCCAAGTATTTCGATGACAGCTCCTATTACGATGTTGGCTCTTTTTTCTGGGTCGTCAACAAGATCTATTTTCAATACTACAGCCTGCTGATCTTTCTGGTTAGTTCCGCAGCGATGATCGTGGTTAGCTATCTCACGAGCGAACCCGACTACGATCAGATCAGCGGACTAACCTATGGCACGGTGACAGAAGAGCATAAGCAAGAAACAAGGCAGAGCTGGAGCGGGCTGGACGTGTTTGCATCGGTCGCTTTGCTGGTAGCCATTGTGGCCGCGTATTTATATTTTCGCGGCTAAGCCCGGTGCGGAGTTTGCTTAAGGGAAAGCGGCTAAGCCTGTGCCGCGAAGAGAGTAGGCTCCCAGCACTTAACGGAAGACTCAGTGGCATGCTTCAGATCTCGGTAACTTGCGTGACCTTCGGAGTTCCGCGTGCGCGCGACGTAACTTCGGGGTGATCGGCTTCTGCTGGTTTCAAATCCTAGTGAACTGATACTGCTTTCCCGGGATTCGCCTAGTCAGAGAGATTATCGCAGGAATAAATGGCTCTATGTATCGTGGGAAGGCCTCACGTGTCTCTTACAACTAAATACTTAGCGGTTGGTCTATTTTTGTAGATTGCAGAAAAGCGACCGCAAATCGCGACCTCAAGGAGCGTTTTCTAAGAAATCTGAATCGAACGCGAGATTCTTCCCTTTCGCTCTGAGCCCAGCTGTACACAATATTTTCAACACACCATTCACTTGCTGAATGTTAAGTTAGCATTCCTTGGAGTGCGTTTAATTTCTCCCCCAATTACTTCATTGCTATGACCTATATTCACGACGATTTCTTGCTGCAATCCAAGGCTGCTCAGCGACTCTATCACGAGTACGCCGAGGACGAGCAGATCTTAGACTATCACACCCACTTGCCGCCGCAGGACGTAGCCTCGAATCGTCGGTTCAACGATCTGTTTGAAATCTGGCTTGAGGGGGACCATTACAAGTGGCGAGCCATGCGTGCCAATGGCGTGGCGGAGAGTTTTTGCACTGGCGATGCATCTCCGTACGACAAATTTGTGGCTTGGGCAGGGACAGTTCCCAATACGCTTCGTAATCCGCTCTACCATTGGACGCATTTGGAATTGAAGCGATACTTCGGCATCGATGAACTCCTCAACGAAAGTTCCGCGCCAGAAATCTGGAAGCACGCCAATAGCTTGTTGCAAAAGGACGAGTTCACCGCCCACGGAATTTTGGATAAGTTCCAGGTTCGCTGTGTCTGCACCACGGATGACCCCGCTGATGATTTGTCGGAACACAAGGCGATCGCCGAGAGTGGCCTCTCGACGAAAATCTATCCCACGTTTCGTCCCGACGCGGCACTCAGAATCACAGAGCCTCAAGAGTTCCAGGCATGGCTTGCCAAACTGCAAGGCGTGAGTGATGTCGAGGTCAATTCCTACCAGGATCTCCTGACCGCATTAAGAAAGCGCCACGACGCATTCCACGAAATTGGTTGCCGTCTATCGGATCATGGTCTGGAATACTGCTATGCCGATTTCTGTGCTGACAACGTCGCTGGTGAAATCTTCGATCAGGCACTTCGTGGTGGTGAGATCGATCCTCAAAAACATGAGCAGTACGCCAGCAACTTAATGATGCACTTCGGGCGGTGGGATGCTGAAAAGGGCTGGACCAAGCAGTTGCATCTGGGTGCCTTAAGAAACAACAACCCTCGAATGCTCGCCGCTGTGGGACGCGACATTGGGTACGACTCGATAGGCGACTGGCCTCAGGGGCAGCGTTTATCCAAGTACCTAGGTGCCTTGGATGCCGAAGGGGCTCTGCCAAAAACAATTCTCTACAACCTCAATCCGAGAGAAAATTACCTCTTTGCCACCATGGCAGGGAACTATCAAACCGACGAAGTTGCTGGCAAAGTTCAGTTTGGAAGTGGTTGGTGGTTCTTAGATCAAGAAGAAGGGATTCGTTGGCAGCTGAATGCACTCTCGAATCTTGGACTGTTGTCTACATTTGTTGGAATGCTTACCGACTCTCGGTCGTTCATGTCCTACCCAAGACACGAATACTTCCGACGTTGCCTCTGCAACATGTTGGGTACGGAGCTCGAGAACGGAGTTTTGCCGAATGATTTCGGACTAGTCGGCAGCTTGGTGCGTAGGATCTGTTTTAGCAACGCCCGCGACTACTTAGGATTAGAATTGTGAACCCAACTCGGATCGAGTACCCAGGCCATTCTCCAAGTCAACTATCGTGTTCGATAAGGCATTTGCTGGCGATTGTGCTTCTATTCGCAACAGTCTTTGGCGTGTCCGTGGCGACCGCGGCCACTCCGAAGTTCTCCTGCACCGAAGATTCGCACGGCGTCAACGTCCTGATCGACGATGAGCTGTTCACCCGTTATCACATTCTCTCTGGCACTCGGCCGGTGCTATGGCCTCTCGTAGGCCCAACGGGTAAGCGGATGACGAGAGCCTACCCTGTCGGCAAGGGTAGTGATCAAGAAGAAAAAGACCATTTGCATCATCGATCGATGTGGTTTGGCTACGAGGGGCTCAATGGCAACGACTATTGGCACGAGCCAGAGAAAGATGAGACTCGTCCTTTTCCAATAGGAACCGTGAAGCATCGTGAATTCAGCGAAGTCAAGTCAGACTCCAATGGTGTTACGATCGTGGCGAAGAACGATTGGATGAGCAAAACAGGCGAACTCGTGTGTTCCGATACTCGTACGTTTCGGTTTGGCTGTACCAGTGAGCTCCGCTGGATTGACTGCCATGTCGAACTAAAGGCTTCGGCAGGCCCCTTGCGGATTGGAGATAGCAAAGAAGGACTCTTTGCTGTGCGAGTAGCTCCGACTATGCGTGTCGATGCCGAACTGGGCGGGGAGATCATCACCAGTACCGGCAAGACCGATGTCGACGCTTGGGCACAGCGAGCTGAGTGGGTCGACTACCATGGGCCCGTGGACGGCGAGACAGTCGGCATTGCAATTCTGTGCCATCCGAATAGTTTCGATCCCAAACCACGTTGGCACGTGCGAACCTATGGTCTCTTCGCATCGAACCCATTCGGGAAAGAGGCTTTCACTGATCCCGATAGCGACGTCACTAAGCGTCCACTTCGATTGACTGTTCCTGGAAACGATTCTTTGCAGTTTCGCTATCGAATGATCTTGCACCGAGGGGATGAGAAACAGGCACAGATAGCTAAAGAATATGACAAATATGCGGCGGAGTAGATCGAGAACATCCACATGGATTGCTCAATCTAATTCCTGAGATCTGAGTCACGCTATAAGATCGTCCATCACTTCGCCATGAACATCTGTCAGGCGATAGTCGCGGCCTTGAAAGCGGTAGGTTAGACGAGTGTGTTCCAAACCCAATAGATGCAAGATTGTGGCGTGCAAGTTGTGAACATGAACTGGTTTTTCTGCTACGTTAAATCCTAGGTCGTCGGTCGATCCGTAAACGAGTCCCGGTTTGGTCCCTCCGCCGGCCATCCACATAGTAAATGCATTGGGATGATGGTCCCGCCCATCATTGCCTTGGACCATTGGCGTGCGACCAAACTCTCCGGTCCAGATTACTAGCGTATCCTCGAGCATCCCCCTCTGTTTTAGATCTGTAATCAGCGCGGCACATGCCTGGTCGGTTGCCAGACAATTGCGTTTCACTTTCTCAGTCAAATGGCTGTGTTGATCCCACGATTCGTGGAATAGCTGCACAAATCGGACCCCCCGCTCGACCAGCCTACGCGCTAGCAGGCAATTCTTGGCGAATGACGGTTTCCCCATGTCGATTCCATAGAGCTCCAGCGTTTGATTCGTTTCACTCGATAAGTCAACAGCTTCCGGAGCACTCGTTTGCATTCGGTAGGCCATCTCGTAGGAATTGATTCTGGTAGCAATCTCGGGGTCGCCGAAGATTTGAAAATTCTTGCGATTCAAAGCGTTGATCGTATCAATGGACTTTCGCTGCAAATGGTCAGTGATCCCATTCGGAGAAGAAACAAAGAGCACCGGATCGCCGCTGCTACGAAATTCAACGCCTGAATGAACGGTCGGTAAGAATCCAGAACCCCAATTCGCGGAACCAGCACTCGGGCCTTTGACACCGGAGTTGAAAACTACAAAAGCTGGAAGGTCGCGCGACTCGCTTCCCAATCCGTAGGTTGTCCAGGCACCCATGCTGGGACGTCCAAATTGTTGTGAGCCGCTTTGCATGAATAATTGTGCAGGGGCATGGTTGAATGCATCCGTCGTTGCAGAACGGACTACGCACAAGTCTTGCAAGACTTTTCGCGTATAGGGGAGTAGTTCGGAAACATGCAGGCCGTTATCACCGCACTCGGTGAAATTATATTTTGGTCCAAGAAGCTTAGAATTCGGATTGATAAACGCGGCACGATAGCCTTCCAAAACCTCCGGAGGAGGCATCGTCCCATCTAGTCTTTCAAGATCCGGCTTGTAGTCCCACATTTCAAACTGGCTGGGACCTCCTCCCATGAATAGCAAAATCACGTTTTTGGCGCGGGGACGATGATGGGCTTGCTTCGGTGCCAGTGGGTCTCTGGAAGATGCCTCACATTCGCTTGCCAACAAACTGTTGAGGGCAATAGAACCGAGCCCGACCCCGCACTGACCGAGAAACCAACGGCGATTCGTCATCCGTGCATCGGCCATTGCGGGTGTGTTGCGATTGCAGGGATAGGGATTAGAAGCCATCGGTAGACTGATACCTATTGTTTGGTAATCGTTTCGTCGAGGTTCAATAAACATCTGGCTAATAGTGTCCAGACGGCAGCTTCCTTGGCGTCACTGTCGGATTCACTATTACTGAAACCAGCAATTTTCGATGCTTGGTTCCCCTGAGTGCCGATGTCCCGACGACATTGGTCCAGGAACGTGTTGAGGGTTGTCATCTCATCGTCGGTAGGAGTGCGACTGAGAAGCAAACGAAAAGCTGTCTCGATCCTCTCCGCATCTCCGGCGCTGGTTGATTGCAACAATCGTTGCGATAGGGCTTGGGCGCACTCCATGTATTGCTGTTCATTCAAAACAGTGAGCGCCTGCAAGGGAGTATTGGAGCGGTTCCGCCTGACGCAAGACGTATTGCCATTAGGGGCGTCAAACGCTTGCATCGTCGGGTATTGTGCGGATCGATAAGCTTGTACGTAAACGCTCCGGCGGTAATCGGCAGGTCCGTTCGCCGTCTCCCATTGTTTCACACCATAGCTGGCCGGTGGTAGGAAAATAAATGCCGGCGCCGGCGGGTAAACGGTCGGCCCACCCAGATTGGGATTGAGTAAGCCACTGGCCGCTAAGGCGATATCTCGAACAATTTCGGCTTGGACCCGAACGCGAGGACCCCGGGCAAGCAGACGATTGTACGGATCGATTTTTCGATCCTCTTCGCTGGATGTAGAAAGTTGTTGGTACGTTGCTGAATTGATAATTAATTTATGAAGATGCTTAAGGCTCCATCCAGATTCCATAAACTCAACGGCTAGCCAGTCTAGTAATTCTGGATGCGATGGCTGCGGCGACTGCGAGCCGAGATCTTCCGTTGTTTCTACCAATCCCTTGCCGAAATAGTGCTGCCAAACTCGATTCACGAGTGCCCTAGCCGTTGTTGGCGAACGGCGATCTACGAGCCACCGCGCAAAACCCAGGCGATTGCGACTAAGGCTGGAGTCGAATGGATGTAAGAAATCAGGAGTATGTGGCTCAACTTCCTCTGCCGGGCTTAAGAAATCGCCTCGATCCATTCGGTATGTATTGCGTGGTGTGGGAAGCGGGGAAACAACATACTGGCTTCTTCCGGCTGGGTATGCAGCCAGCAGTTCGTTGATTTGGCTATTCGAAGAGTCCCAGTCGGATTGTGTCGTTCTCCAATATGAAAAAAGTCGGTCCCAGTCATTGGCTGCCCAGGTATCCACCTTCCGAGAAACAATCTGACGAACATCTTCGGGCAGGAGATCGATCTCCGGTGCACTGGCGTCTGTAATTGAAAAACGAAAGTGCCCAGCGATGTTACTGTGCCGCTGATTGCCTAGTTGCCCGCCATGGTTTTGCTTTAGCCGGAGGATGAGCCTAGTGCCGCCTTCCAGTTCTAGCGGCTCATCCAAAACGAAAACTGCTTTCCTTGGTTGATTGCGTGTTGCGGGCCCTGAATTGGTCGTCCACCCTGTTTTGTCATCGCTATCAATCGCAAAGTGGATCGGGCCAACGATTCGCTTTTCAGGACCCTGACGGTCATCGATGAATGGGAACGCTATCGGCCGTTCCTTAACATTGATATCCGAAGCAGCCGAGGCGAACTTAAGCGTTTGTTCCTGACCATCGTCCTTGAGGAGGGCCACTTCGAACTCTGTGAGCGCGTTGGTTCCATAGATCGATCGCCCCGGGCCGCCGTGCGGGAGATCGGGGTGGAGAAGTAGCTCAAATCGAAAGCCAGTGACCCTGCCCACGGGTGAGTCGACGACAAAGTCATTCACTTGATTTGGTGGCGCATAGCTGCGAGAGACAATCGAGCCATCGTCTAGGAATGAGAACTTTTGGCCGGTGAAGTTGTATCGCTGTGTATGAAGGACTTGCCATGCCGACTTAGGTTGTCGTTCCGACTTGGCCCAGGCAATCAACTCCTCTTTCCAGTTGGGTCGCGATTCTCTGAGCTGCTGCTCAACTCTTGCGATATCTTGCTGAATAGATCTGATCTGTTGTTGTTCATCTGCGGTATAGACTGTGATATTCGACTCATAGCAACTATTGAGAAACGCGAACATGCCATAGTAATCGTTGTGCGTCAGCGGATCGTATTTATGCGTATGACACTGGGCGCATTGCGTTGTGATCCCAAGGACTGCTTTGCCTATGGCATCCATGCGATCGAAGATCGCTTCTACGCGAAACTGCTCAGGATCGGCGCCTCCCTCTTCATTAACCATGGAGTTGCGAAGAAATCCTGTTGCAACGAGCTCGTCCTGGCCCGCTCCGGGCAACATGTCGCCAGCAATTTGTTCGATGATAAACTCGTCATAGGGTTTGTCTTCGTTGACGGCGTTTATGACCCAATCGCGATAGAACCAGTTGGATCTCCGCATGTCTTTCTCGTAGCCGTCTGAATCGGAATAGCGGGCTGCATCTAGCCAGTGACGCCCCCATCGTTCGCCGTAATGGGGCGAAGCGAGTAACTGCTCGACTTTCGTCCGGAAAGCCGTTGAGCTGTTGTCGTTTAGGAATGTGTCCTGCTCTTCTAGTGTTGGTGGTAAGCCGGTAAGGTCGAGATGCATTCGTCGAACTAGGGTGGCTCGGTCTGCCCGTTCCGAGGGAACCATGCCCTCACTTTGAAGCTTGCGAAAAATGAAAGAGTCGATGGGATTGCGAACCCACCGATCGCCCTCAGCATCTAAGTCGGGAAGAGGGGGCCGTTCGGGCGGCACAAAAGCCCAATGCTTGGAATAGACGGCCCCTTCGTCGATCCATCGCTGCAGTAGAAGAACCTCGGCAGCGGTTAGGCTTCGTTTTGACTCGGGGGGAGGCATGACGAGTGCTTCGTCACTGGAAGTTATTCGCTGGACGAGTTCACTGCTACTAGCATCACCCGGAGCAACCGCGACATACCCCCCGCGATCTGCGATTGCCGAATCGCGGTGATCGAGTCGCAGTTCCGCTTGCCGAGCATCTTCATCAGGCCCGTGACAAGTAAAACAGGCGTCCGATAGGATTGGCCGAATGTGCTTGTTGAAATCAACCGGCGTCTGCGACTCGCCTTCTCCAAAGCAGGGAAGCACTACAGTTACGAGAGTAACAAACCCTCCAACCAGCAGACGAAAGGCAATGCAAGATGGACTAAGAGTTAGTTGCATTAGGAACGTAACTGCGCTGGACGACTAGACTGGTGATGTCTTGGAACGGACTCACCCGATAAAAGCAACTGCAGATGTGCGTATTACCAGTTTCCTATTGTACCGACTCCAATCATCCGCAACAAACTTGCGACCGGATGCGACTGGTCCCTTCCCTCGAGAGATGCCTGACTCAAGGCCTATATGCCTGGTTTAGATTTGCCGGTCTACAAATAGCAATTAATGAGGTTCTCGATCATCTCTTGTCTGCCACTGACATTCGCAGCAGGTTCGCCCTTTTCGAGCATTAGTTTTTCCAGAGAATCAAAGCTATGTTCGCCAGCTTCGATCTCTGCTCCTAACCCGCGATCCCAGCTGGAATATCGCTCGGTGAGCAAACCTTCCAATCGACCGTCGGCCCGCATCGCCGAAGCAATCTTCAGCCCGCGTGCAAAAGCATCCATTCCACCGATGTGGGCGTAGAATAGATCGATGGGCTCGAAGCTTTCTCGGCGAACTTTCGCATCAAAATTGACCCCGCCCGTTGAAAACCCTCCGTATTTCATCAATTCGTACATACACTGGCTCGTCAGATAGATATCGGTAGGAAATTGATCAGTGTCCCAGCCGAGGAGCATGTCACCCGTGTTTGCATCAATCGAACCGAGTGCTCCCGCGCTACCGGCAACATCCATCTCATGCTGCATCGTATGCCCTGCAAGCGTGGCATGATTGGTTTCGAGATTGAGTTTCAGGTGGTCGAGCAGATCGTATTGCCGAAGAAAATTGAGGCACGCGGCGGCATCGCTGTCGTATTGATGCTTTGTCGGCTCTTTAGGTTTTGGTTCAATATAGAACTGCCCCTTAAAGCCAATCTGCTTGGCATAGTCGACTGCCATGTGCAGGAACCGAGCCAGGTGGTCAAGTTCCCGTTTCATGTTTGTATTCCACAAGTTCTGATAGCCTTCTCGTCCTCCCCAGAAGGTATACCCTTCACCTCCCAGCTGGAGAGTCACTTCCATGGCTTTCTTGACTTGGCCGGCCGCGTACGCAAACACTTCGCTATTGGGACTCGTCGCCGCGCCATGCATATATCGCGGATTGCTAAATAGGTTTGCCGTGCCCCACAAGAGCTTGATCCCAGTCCGCTGTTGCTCTTCTTGCAAGACTTCGACAATGGCATCGAGGTTTTTGTTTGACTCGGCGAGCGAGCCCCCTTCCGGGGCAACATCCCGATCGTGAAATGCATAGTACGGAGCGCCTAGTTTTTCCATAAACTCAAAAGCAACTCGAACTCGATTCTGGGCGTTCTCGATCGATTTGGAGCCATCGTCCCAAGGACGCACTGCCGTTCCTGGTCCAAAAGGATCGGAGCCTTGGCCACGAAAAGTGTGCCAATAGACAACGCTAAACCTGAGATGGTCACGCATCGATTTGCCTTCGACCATCTCGTCGGCATTGTAATATCGGAAGGCAAGTGGATTCTTGCTTTCAGGGCCCTCGAAAGGAATGCGGTCGATTTCAGGAAAGAATGCCATGTACTACGAATCCTTATCTGTTCTATCTATACGGAGAAAATGGTCCATGCCCGAGGAGCCTGTGAACGACTTTTGATACCCTGATTGGGGGACCTTTGCAAGCGTTGCTGGAGAGAGCAGAGCAAGAGTTGCCGGAATGTGCTCGATTCACCGATCTTTGGCTAAGTGATAGGGGCGAGCTATGCACGAAGCAATTGTTCCATAGCGCAAAAAAAGAGCCTGGCCATTGCGGGGCCAGGCTCTACGGGAATCACTCTAAAAATTAGAGTGGGGGGATGCTTGCGGGACGTCAACTAAGCTGACGTCTCCTGCGGACACTCGTTGCCAACGCCACGAGCGCCAGGATTGCCGAGGATGGTTCCGGAACGTTTGCCGGTGCTAAGTATGGGAACACTCCCAAAAAGGCAACGTCATTCGTATCGACCATGTCGGTAGTAATCGCACCTTGCGTTAGTAGACCCAGTTCGGCGTCAATCACGTCGTCCGCAAGTTGACGACCATTCAAGAATCCTGCGGGATTTGAAGTGTCGATGGTAAGCACATCAGGCAGCAGGATTCCAGTAAGACCAGCTGCGTGATTCGGGTCGCCTCCATTGAGGCTTTCGATGGAAGCTTGGACGTCCGCGGCAAAAGCATTGGGATCGTTTGCAGGAGCTCCTTCGTTAAATGCATCCTTTTTGCCCGACGGAATGAGCACGGTATTGATTGCAGGCCGTCCCATTCGATCGATCTGGTTTCCACCGACGACGGTGCGAGCCCAGACACCGATGTTCGATGCACCTAGCTCTGAGCTTGGCAGTTCTAGGACAATTGCCGAGACGTCGGCACCTGCGAACGTGTCGTCGCCAGTGAAGGTTGCCGAGGAGTTCGGGTCGAGCGTATTTTGGAAACCAACCAGGTCGAAGAAGAATGGATCTTCAAAAAGACCTGCATGAACTGTTCCACCAGCGGTAGTAGTGATGTTAGATCCCGTTGCCCCGGTGGCATACAGAACATTGTTGCGGTTTGTCGTCAGAGTCTGATTACCCGCAATAGGAGTGGTGAACGTGGAAGAGTAGGTGATATCGGCCACGGCGTCGCCGTCGTTATCAATCTGAAACTCGTAAGTCACATCGCTACCGAAGGTTTTGTTGCTCATGACGCCCGCAAAAGGGTTTACTGTCATGATCAGGACAGTGCTATTAGGATCGTTCGGAGACTGAAAAGCGTAGAGATCGTTGATGTCTTGATCACCATTGCCAGAAAGTGAGGGGGCGTCCAAGTGGTCTGCAGCTTGAGAGGAAGGAGCCGATATAGTAAAGACTGCTCCTATTGCCAGGAGCACTAGCGTATTTCGATTAAACATAGAGGGATCTCCAGAGGGGTAAACATCAGCAATGCCTAGCAACCGCTCAATAATTAGTATTTAAGTATTTAAGAAGTTGCGGCTTAAAAGTGTCGGTCTGTTCTGATGAGTAGTACGCGACGCTTCTCGCATTAGATGCAAATCTTCATTAAGAAGTTAGTAATTAGTTAGTTGTTGTAGATGACTACAAACATTCACTAGCTTTACTTTCTATCTTGAAGATTGCCATTTTTCTTGCGACACAGAAACGGTATGACTAAACTCAACTTGACACGAATCCTTCAACGATCAATTGCTCGATGAACCTGACGATCAATCCTCCACATGCGTCGCGAATACTCACCAGTCCGTGGATAGCTAATCGCGTCGTTGCTGAGTTCCTAGCGATGACCACGCTCACTATTTGTCTTACGAGCGTAGGGGCGGCATCCGATGCATATATTCCTAAAACAGATGAAGAAGTGCTGGAAACCCTGCCCAGGACGCTACTTGCGAATCGCACAGAATTTGAAAAACTACGCGAGCGGCAGCGAAATAATCCAGAAAACTCCGATCTTGCGGTGAAATTGGCGAACCAATATGTCCAACTGGGGAATGCTGAAGGCGACCCGCGTTACTATGGCTATGCGCGTGCCGCACTCGGGCCTTGGTGGAATACGGAAGAAATCGAACCCGAGGCTTTGGCGTTACGGGCTAAGTTGAAAGAGAAAGATCATCGGTACGATGAGGCGGCTACTGATCTGAAGTTACTGCTAGAGCAAGAGCCTCGGGACGCACAGGCCTGGATCAATCTGGCCAATATCTATCGGGTGCAGGGGAAGTATGCTCAAGCGACTGAAGTGGGTCGAAAGCTAGATGAATTCGCCGGCCCCATACCAACGATGCTTTGCAACGCTCCGATTATGGCTTTGACAGGCCAAGCTGAGCAGGCTTTTGCGCAGTTAAAAGAACTAATGCCCCTGGCCCAAGAGCAGTTTCCTAGTACCGAAAGCTGGATTCTGACAATGCAGGCTGAAATTGCAGTTGCGTTGGGACGTGATACCGAGGCGGAAGAAGTTTTCCTGAGCGGTTTGGAAGCAGATCCCACTAACCTCTATCTGCTGCGATCCTATGCCGACTTCCTGCTGGATCGAGGCCGAGAGAGCGAAGTGTTGGATCGGCTCGCTGAACACCAAAGCGACAATGGCATTCTGCTGCGACTCGCAATTGCAGCACGACGCTTAGGCAACGAGCCTGAGGCATCTCAGTGGCAGAGGCAACTGCAGACGCGTTTCGACGAAATTCGGCTCCGCGGTAGCGAGCCTCACGGCAGGTTCGAATCGCGGTTTGCGCTGGAAGTGCTCGATGACCCTCAACGTGCCCTAGAACTGGCCCAGGCAAACTGGGAGAAGCAGAAGGAAATTCGCGATACACGTATTTTCTTAGAAGCTGCAATTGCAGCAGAGGACCCCCAAGCAGCCCAACCGGTGCTCGAATTCCTTAAGAAACATGGAACGGAGCACGCTGCCTTGAGCAAGCTGGTCGAGGAATTGGATCCCAAGTGAAGCATTTCGTACGAACATTCCTGTTGCTTATTGTGTGTGTAGCTGCCACACCGGCGTGGGCGCATAAACCGAGTGATAGCTATTTAAAGATTAAGCAAGAAGATGCTCAGCTATCTGTGCAATGGGACATTGCAATTAAGGATCTGGAGCACTTAATTGGCTTAGATTCAGATCAGAATGGCGAGATCACTTGGGGGGAGTTGAAGGAAAAACGCTCGGGGATCTTCGCCCATGCACTTAGCCGGCTCAAGCTATTAAGGGGTAATGAAGAGATTGAGCTACAGATCGTCGATCTACGGGTCTCTCAACACAGCGACGGGGGCTACGCAGCGCTAATGCTGCAGGCAGATTCGCCGCAGGACGCAGGTGATTTTGGCGTGGAATACGATCTTCTCTTCGATGTTGACCCTACTCACCGTGGACTAGTTCTGTTTTCCGATGGCACCAGCACAAGTACCCATGTACTTGCGCCAGACAGACGAACTGTGAACCTCTCGGATCAGCAGTCGGGGCTCTGGCACGCGTTTGTGGATTATACCCGCGAGGGTGTCTGGCACATTTGGATCGGGTTCGATCATATTCTGTTCCTGCTCTCTCTGCTCCTGCCGGCTGTGCTGGTGCAGAAGGAAAAAAGCTGGCGTCCGGTGGAGGACTTCCGGGCCGCATGTATGGCGGTGCTGAAAATTGTCACCGTCTTCACTGTGGCGCACTCGATCACCTTGTGGCTTGCGGTGATGGAATACGTCACCCTGCCGAGCCAAATGGTGGAAGCGACCATTGCGATATCGATTGTCGTGACCGCGCTAAACAACCTTTATCCCGTTCTACCTTTGTCAGGCTGGGCGATTGCATTTATGTTTGGATTGGTTCATGGCTTTGGTTTTGCGAACGTCCTGCTTGATTTGGGATTGAGCAATGTTGCGATGGCGGTGGCGTTGTTGGGCTTTAACGTCGGTGTCGAACTCGGGCAGATCGCCATCGTGCTGGTGTTTTTCCCAATAGTGTATCTGTTGCGGGGAACTTGGATTTATAAGTGGCTATTTCTTCGCGGCGGTTCGTTGTTGATCGCGTTATTGGCTGGGGTTTGGACCTACGAACGATTATTCAATGTCGAAATTATCGGATTCTAGATTTTGAGCAGATGACCATTCAAACAGACGGCGAATTACGATGACTTCCTACCGCTTGTATGACTTTTTTCGGCCCACACTATATGTTGTATTTTCTATGTTTTTGATTTGGATTTTTTTGCCGAATCCTGCGCCGCCCCAGGTGGCCAAATCGGCGGTTTCAGAAAAAAAATTGGAAAGCGTTTTGGCCACCGTTGAAGCGGTCGAACAACCGAGGCCCGAGTTGACGCCCGAGGAGGTCGTGCAGATACAACTTGATGGATTGGCGAGTGACGATGTTACGCAAGGAATTTTGCAATGTATGACGTTTGCCTCGCCTAATAATCGAGCTGTGACAGGTCCTTTGGTCCGTTTCGCCCAGATGGTTCGGCAGCCCCCTTTCGACGCATTAGCGAACCCTGAAACGGTTCTGATCGGCCAATCAGTCTTTGACGCCGAGCAAGTACGCATCCTCGTCACCGCCGTGCGAGAAGGGAATGTTCATCCATTCGTTTGGGTGCTTTCGAAACAATCGGTGCTACCGTACGAGGGCTGTTGGATGACCGACGCTGTTTTTCCTCTAAAATTCGAACGAGCCTTTGGTCCTCCAAACGCCGATAAACCCAATTCTATATGAGACTTATGCCAATTTTAGTAGTCAAAATTCAAGCGAAGGCCAATTGGTCGAATCCGAGTATTTCGCATCGGACAAAAGCAGGTCTTCGTAAAGAATTCATGGCACAGGACTTTCATCGTTTTGGTCTGAGTTACAGTGAGGGTAACCGTGAGCAACGATGATTGCCGACAAGATGATTTGGAGCTTGTCGAACAGATCCTCGACGGCAATCGAGAGGCGTTTGGCCACTTCTTTCGTCGTCATGCTGCTGATGTGCTGGCAGTGTGTCAGCGGATCTTGGGCAATGCCCAAGATGCAGAAGACGTTTCCTCCGAAGTATTCTTTGAGCTATGGTCCAAGAAAACTCGCTACGATCAATCCCGTTCCACGCCTCGAAGTTACTTGCTACTGCTTGCTCGTTCTCGGTCGATAGATCGCTACCGGGTCAACCGTAGGACAAAATCAGTCATCGTGGCCGGTAAGGGAAGTATGGAGTCCGAGTTGGCCTCGGAGCGTGACGATTCGGCTCAATTGGCCACAGACAGCGAACTCCACGGAATTGCGAAGCAAGCTATGCGAGAGTTACAACCGGGCCAACGTGATACTCTCGAACTTGTTTTTTACGAAGACCTATCACACGCTGAGATTGCCGACCGATTAGATATCCCACTAGGGACCGTAAAGTCGCACATTCGCAGAGGGATGTTGAAACTGCGTACTATTTTCCACAGCACTGGTGCAGGAGGATCAGGATGATCGATTGCCGCCAAGTATGCGAAGCACTCGAGGTAGCTTATCTCGACGGCCCAGAGCCGAATTTATCTGATGAGGTTCGTGCGCACCTGGACCATTGTTCAAAGTGCCAGAGCGAATCAGTAGAGTTACAGGATACCTGGCTATTGATGCCCGCTGCGCTCGAAACCCCGACGGTAAGTCCCGAGCTGGAGGCTGCCGTCATGCGAAGAATTGCGGGCGCCGGCACAACAACTCCTGCCAGCCTCGACCAGCAAGAGTCCCGTGGTGGTTTCTGGAAGTATGCCTTAGCTGCCAGCGTATTTCTCGCGCTAACCTTTTCGATTCTCTGGTCGCGTCAAGCCAGGGATTCGGTTGAGATGGAGGTAGCTGACGCGGAACAACACCGAATTCAAGAGCTTGCCGAACAAATGCAAACTCTGCAAGAGCTAGAGAAAACGTTTGGAAGAGCTCAGCTTCAGTTTGCATCGCTTCAGCCCGTGGGAGAAGATTCGAATCTGCATGGAGCCCTAGTCTACGACTACAAAGCGGGCGAAGGCCATTTCTTTGGTTTCAACTTCGATGCAGTTTCTGGCGAGACTTACAAGCTATGGCTCCTCGACGAGAAGCAGAACGCGATCAGCTCGAGCGTCGTTCAAATTGAAGCCGAAGCCCTGCGAGGCTCGGCAATCGTGAAATTCCCGAGCGATACGTCGGCGATGCGGGAGGTGTTGGTGACGCTCGAAAAAGACGAGACGGCAACAACCCCTTCCGACAACGTGCAGCTACGTTCCCCCGTCCAACCCGAGCCGCTCTGATCGTCGGGTTGAGTCGCGGGCCGCTTACCGGCCAGGAAGGTAGGGTGTGCCAAAGCAACGCGGCGGCACACCGTGTCGGTTGATGCAGTGGTTTTACTATCGGTGGGCCTAACGGCGCCACCCTACGGCAGATAGTTCGACATTGTCGAAGTCTTTTCGCTCAGGGCAGTAATCCCGAGGGTGCCATGCCCACGCCAGAGAAGAGCTTGCGGACGGTTGTTGGTCGAAGCGCATGGCCACGCTGCCTGTTACTCCGGTATCGCGTGGGCATGTTCGTTACGCTGCGAGTCAGGTAAGACTGCCGCAAGTCTTCGCGTGGCCATGCCACCCGGTCAAGATCAAAGTCGCTATGAGAAGCGATAGTGACGATGGCTCAGGTACTATGTGATCGCTAAGTTCAAACCACATCCCTCCGTTTACAAGAGTACTCCATGTACCAGTCTCTATACTATCAGTTACGGAAGCTATGGTTTCATCGAATGTTCCCTCTGCTCTTGCCCATACCCAACCAGAAACGGGCAATATGTCATTGGTTATAGAAAACCAGTAGGGTCTGTTAGGGTTAACTGTAATGTCATTAGGCAGGTTAATGACGTACTCTTGGGGAACAGTCACACCGTTAAGCAATTGGCCTCCGGTTGGATTACGGCTGAAAGCAGGACCGATGCTGAAGTCTCCACCAGAGAGAGGAGCACCTGGGCTCCCTCCTGCATCGTCAAAAAAGACAACGCGGAAGTTATCTAGAGTAGGGCCACTTAGACCTGAACCACCAATAAATCGCACAGAACGAATTGTAATTGGATTCTCTCCACCAATGAAGAAGTTGTCAGCAACTCTTTGAGAAGTTGCCAAAGAATCATTGGAAGCAAATGCTCCAATTGGATCCATAGGCGTCACCTGGCTGTAGACCGGTGCTGCCACAGATTTTGGTGCGTGAACCAACACTGCAAGTGAGTAGAGTAAAGCTAACTTAGATTTTGAAAATTTCATGTGGAAACTGATCCGATTTTACACGACTGGTTGTTGCTTCGGTGCCATGTTAGGGACTGTCTAAATTATAATCGTTGCTCCATTAAATAGAAGTTAGGAGGGGTTCTAACGAAGCGGCAGTCCCTCGGTACGGACGGAACTAAAATCTTGCAAAGCGAGGGGTTTAATAGCACCAGCTTACGTTGACAGAATCAGCGGAGGAGTGTCCTCTCACGAGTCTGTTCAGTCGTGAGTGGGATTGTAGTAGCCGTTCAGTAGGTAGGAGGGGCACCCCTGCTCGCACACTTGAGCTTAGTCACCACAACTTGAAGGTAGGGTGTGCCAAAGCAACGCGGCGGCACACCGTGTCGGTTGATGCAGTGGTTTTACTATCGGTGGGCCTAACGGCGCCACCCTACGTCAGATAGTTCGACATTGTCGAAGTCTTTTCGCTCAGGGCAGTAATCCCGAGGGTGCCATGCCCACGCCAGAGAAGAGCTTGCCACTGGCTTGTCTGCAGTCTGATGCCGCAGTAAGGTGTCTGCTAGAGCAAGCCAGCGGTAGCTTGCCCGCATTCGAATGCCAAGCCATCGTGAGTAACGGACCTCATGCCAGAGAATCAATCATTCAAGGCAGCCTTTCCATTCCAACAGGATGTTCTTGCTCTTCCGGTTCTTGACCTAGATGTTGCATCGAAGTGGTACTCCGAGCACTTCGGTATGGTTGAGAAGGAACGACTCACCGACCCTTATCCAACAGTGATTCTTGAACGAGACGGCACGAGATTGGGCTTCGCAATCAACGGCGGTGATGCCTCGCAGGATGGTGCGGCTGTTCTGGTCAGCAACATTGAGCGTATGAAAGAAGAACTGGAATCCCGAGGTGTGGAAGTCGGAAACTGGCGAATCGATGAGCGCGACGGTGAGAAGTTGCAAGTCTTCTTTGTAGTCGCTCCCGATGAATTGTGCTATTACTTTCACGAGCCTGTTCAGTCGTGAGTGGGATTGTCGTAGCCATTGAGTAGGTAGGCGGGGCTCTAGCTGGGTGCCATGCCCACGCCAGAGAAGAGCATGCGGACGGTTGCTGGTCGAAGCGCATGGCCACGCTGTCGTTCACCAGTGTAGCGCGTGGGCATGGCACCCCTGCCATACGACTTTTTTCGCGACCGTCTTCTGATCGATAAGCAAGGAAAACACAATGCCATAGATAAAATTGTAGTTGGTTCTGGTACGATTCGGCCTTTCACCACATGCCTGCGATTGACAGAAGTCAGTCTATTGACCCAGCCAAAAATTGAATCTGGTTGTAATCCAATGTAAGTCGGATTGCCAATGTCTGTGCTATTGCGAACAGTAACTCCAGCACCCGTAGCTCCGAAGATACCGCTGCCGAAGACAAGTGTGTACCAACCAGGATCGAGTTCTAGATCCAGGTCGCCAAACACCTCAGCGGAAGATGTTGGGAAATTGAGTAGTGTATGGCCAAGTACCTCAGCTTCGAAAGCGTTCGGATCGGTAGAGTTGGGGAAATCATTTTGGTCATCTAGTTTAACTATCGCACCAAAAAACGTACCGCCGATACCGCTAACGAAGTGGCCTCCCACCTGAGTCGTTTGCGCAGGCTTATTGAGTTGGAACCTGACACCCGAAAAAACCGATGGATGAACGTTAGTCCCTGGGACGTTCTGATTGATTAACTCAGAGTATGGAATACCCGTTGGACCGAGGGTACCGCTCTCAAACAGAATTGTATTGGCGGAAACCTGACCACAAACTGCTGCTACAGCAAACAGCGAGAGAACGAGCCCAAGATAGTACCTCAACGCTACGCCTCCTCAAAAAAACCATTGGTAGAGCTTGATAGTCTCCCACAGTATAACAAAAGACTTACTTCTGGAGGGAAGGGTGGCGATAGTTTGGAGAGCAAAAAATCAGAGAGAACGCGTACTAGAAGGGCCAAGTACGGGTATAGCCTTCTCTCCTGAATTATCACCCAGCTCTAAGCAAGACATTTCATGATTTAGCAGGGTGCCATGCCAACGCTAGAGAAGAGCCTGCAGACGTTTCCTGGTCGAAGCGCATGGCCACGCTGCCTGTTTCTACGGTATCGCGTGGGCATGTTCGTTACGCTGCGAGTCAGGTAAGACTGCCGCAAGTTTTCGCGTGGCCATGGCACCCGGCTCTGATCGTCGGGTTGAGTCGCGGGCCGCTTACCGGCCAGGAAGATAGGGTGTGCCAAAGCAGCGCGGCGGCACACCGTGTCGGTTGTTGCAGTGGTTTTACTATCGGTGGGCCTAACGGCGCCACCCTACGGCAGATAGTTCGATATTGTCTCAGTCTCTTCACCCAGGGCATGTTCGTTACGCTGCGAGTTAGCTAAGACTGCCGCAAGTTTCCGCGTGGCCATGGCACCCTTGCTCGCGCACTTGAGCTTGGCCATCGCGACGGGCTCCGAGTCTGGTTGAAGTCTCGCTGTGACATTCTGTCACACGCTGCTTGCAAACCTCGTTGAAACTACGCGGGGTTGTCTGTAAAGCGACAGTAAACGGTGCGGCCTACTCCCAAGCTGCCACGAATACAGCATCTTGGCGGATTTTCGTGGCTGAAGCGTGTTTTCGAAGTATTTTTTGCATCCGCGTCCGCACGGTTCTCGTAATTGTCGGTAGGAACAATTTCTGGGTAGGTGGGGTGCATTGTTTGCTCCGCAGTCGATCAGGAAGTAATCGATACATATCTTTTCATTATTTAATTGCGAAAACGGAGTAGAACTAATGCAACGGACATTAACAACAATTTTCACAGCGATCGCTGTTCTGGCTGTCGCTTCCAGCAGCTACGCGGCGCTGCTGACGGGCGTGACCGACGACAATCAATTGATTACCTTCGATTCTTCCGCACCGAGTACACTGCTTAGTGGAAAGGCGATTTCTGGACTGGTTCCTGGCGAGGATATTCGGGGCATCGACTATCGACCCACCACTGCCGTTCTTTACGCCTTGGGCGAATTTGGCAACATCTACACGATCGACCCCGCACCTCCAGGGGTGGCCGTGGCAACGCCAGTTTTCAACTTTAATGCCGACCCCAACTTTGCGGCAGCCGGCGGACTCTCGGGGACGAATTTTGGATTCGATTTCAACCCCTCGGCCGATGCCAGTGGTTCGAACAGTCTTCGCATCGTCAGCAACACAGGTCAAAACTTGGCCGTGAATGTCGACACGACGGACATCTTAATTGCGACTGATGTCGCCTATGTCGGCGGCACCCCTAACCCTAACATTGTTGGCGAAGCTTACACGAATAGTGGCCTGGGCGGATCGACGATTGGGACCACCCAGTATGCCATCGATTCTGGTACGGATGGATTGGTTCTACAGGCGTTCAACGCTGGAACGCTCACTCCTGTCGGAGGATTGGGAGTCGATACCACCGCTGATGTAGGTTTTGAGATTGTTGCTCTGAACAATGGCAACAATCTGGCTTTCGCATCTCTCGATTGGTTAACTACGAACGATAGCCATCTAGTCTCCATCAATTTAAACTCTGGCGCGGTAAGCGATTTAGGCATGATCGATGGCGGGTTGCTGGTCCCCAATCTGACTGCCAACCCTGCCCTGGTCCAGAATCAGGTTCCAGAGCCAACCACAGGACTCCTGGCTCTGATGCTGGCTGGCGGATTCTTGAGGCGCCGGCGTTAATAACACCTTCAGGCCCCTCAGAGGGGGCTTTGCGAATTCATCGAGGGCGGTCTTGGCGTTAGCCGGGCCGCCCTCGATCTGTTGACTCGTTGTTAAGGCGGGATTATAACTGGGAAACAAGAGGCGCCGTGGAGTGCCCTGCTAGCCAGATTATCCAAGAGTAACGACCTAATAACAAACGCCAGATTTGTGACGGAATGTCCAACTTCGAGTTGGAGTGCCGTGACGAATCTGGCGTTTTTTTGTGGACCCACTTTAAGGTTGCTTTCCATGCACGAACAAAGTCTTTGGCCCAGGTGGGAATCGAATTCCCTGCGAGCATTCTTCAGATTGTGCGAAAGATGCACATGGCGGTTGTTGGCTGCGATTGCGCTCGCATTGGTGTGCGGCGAATCTACATTAGGTAGCGATTTGCGAGGTGGGCGTTGCAGTCCGACGTACACGCCCGGCCCGACACCGATCCCCAAGCCTGCGACTATTGTTGATCCGAGTCCAAACTTTGGAGTGCGCAGCAATGCAGTGCCGGCGGTTGATAGTGTGGTGATGCATACGACGGAGGTGTCGCTGGCGGGGACGCTAGATATTTTTCGTTCGACCGCATCGCAGGTGAGCGCACATTTTGTGATTGCTCCCAACGGAGATATTTACGAGATGGTCGACGTGGATAAACGAGCCTGGCATGCGACGTACTATAACTCGCGTTCGATTGGAATTGAGATGGTGGGATTTGCCGGGCAGTCGTCCACTTGGAACGAAGATAATTTGGGATCGCTCGTCGATTTGCTGGCCTGGATTGTAACGGCCTATCCGGCAATTCCCTTAGAGCATCCCAGCGGCGATGCTTATGATTTTTCCAACGACAGATATAACTTGCCGGGGCTCGTGGCTCACGGCCAGGTGCAACCTTGGAATCGAAGTGATCCCGGCCAGTTTTTTCCCTGGAACCAAGTGATCGGCGAGGTGTCGGAGCGGATTGCGAACGTGCCGGAGCCAAGCGCTGCTTTGCTGGCGATCTTGGGCTTCGTTTCGGCGGTTAGACGCCGCACCCGCTAGTCGGGCGAATTTATCATTGCCGTCTACAGACCCAACGCTGTATCCATGTTGGAACCAATTTCTGCGAGCCGATCCCAACCGCCTCCGTTGACTTCGGCAGTTGCCCAACCGGTGAAGCCGATTCGAGTCAGAGCGGTGCGGACTGCAGGCCAATTGATATCGCCGGAGCCGATTTTGCAAAACCCCGATTCGGATCCCCAGCCTTTGATGTCGAGTTTGACGATGCGGGAACCAAGGGTTTCGATCCAGTGTTCGCTGGGCGCAAATTTCTGAGCATTGCCAATATCGAAGTAGGCACCGACCCACGGGCTATTGATTTCGTCGAGGTAATCGCGAAACACCTCGGGCGATTCGCAGAAGCCATTCCAAACGTTTTCGATGAGGACCCGTATTCCAAGTCGACTGGCCAGGGGGAGGACTTTTCGGATTTCTGCGATCGACCTCTGCCAGACGTGATCGTGCGTTTCGTTCGTCCCCGTCACTTTACCCGGCACAAGCAGGACCGAACTTCCTCCGAAACGAGCGGTTTCGTAAATACACTGCAGGAGCGTTTCCCGAGCTTCGTCGCGACGACTTGCTTTGGGTGCCGACAATCGTACTTTCCAGTGCCGCATGTTTACCACGCCGTGGACTGGCATGCCGGTTTGCTCGCTCGCCGCGAGAATTTCATGCCAGTCGAAAAGCCCGGGACTTTCGAGTTCGATGCCATCGAAACCTAAGGATTTCATTTTGGCAAACTTATCCGCTATTGAAGCGTCCGATTCGATCATGCCCCATTTCACGGATTTGAAAATTCTTTGCTTCTTGCGGACAGAGGAAAGTTCGGCTGGCAGGCTGTCCGACCGTTGAGGTTCAGCTTGGCTAAGCTGGGTCGTCGTCAGGGCAAGCGCCCCTGCCGTGGATGTGAGTAGAAACTTGCGACGCGATGGCTGATGAGAGGGCATTGAATTTCTGCTGCTGGGGACGCTCGATAGCCTTGGACTAATCAGTACAAAATACCACCATTGTCGTTGCGCATTGGCATGTGCAGGATGCGCGAAAGGCAGAAACGTAGCCTCCAGCGGTTCGTGCTTCACAACGACCGCGACAACTATCCTGATTTACCGCACCCTGCCCCGCTGCACCGTTTGTGTGGAACTCGCTAGTAGTTTATTCTCAGTATATGTGGCATCTGGCGATAGATGTCTCTAGCAGCCCATCTCTTAAGTAGCCTCCCGATATAGGAACCCCTCGGAAACTGAAACATGAAGACTCACGACGGTATTGAATTTGCAAGCATTGCAGGGTCGTCGCAACAACCGGAGCGCGTGCCGTGCCACGTCTTCCAGCATGCCGGGGATGCGAGCAAGTTTGTAGCCGCTCAAATTGCCGACCTCATCCGCAAGCGGAGCGAAGCTGGTGAGAAGTGCGTGCTCGGTCTGGCAACGGGCAGCACTCCCGTATCGGTCTATAACGAACTAGTGCGACTCTGCCAGGAAGAGGGATTGAGCTTCAGCAATGTGGTGACGTTCAACTTGGATGAATACTTCCCCATGGAGCCCGATGCACTTCAAAGCTATGTGCGGTTCATGTGGGAGCATCTGTTCGACCATATCGACATCGATCCCAGCAACGTCCACATCCCCGACGGCACGTATAATGAAGATGAGGTCGATGAATATTGCCGGAAATATGAAGCCGCGATAAACGACGCGGGGGGAATCGATATCCAATTGTTGGGCATCGGTCGAACCGGCCATATCGGATTCAACGAACCTGGTTCGGGTCGAGAAAGCCGCACCAGACTGATTACGCTAGACAAAGTCACCCGTCGCGACGCGGCTAGTGACTTTTTCGGAGAAGAGAACGTGCCTCGCCGGGCCATCACCATGGGGGTGGGCACGATCCTAGGTGCCCGTCAGATCTACTTGCTGGGCTTTGGCGAAGGCAAGGCACCTGTGGTGGCGGAAGCGGTGGAAGGCGAAGTTTCGAAGGCGATCGCGGCCAGCTTTTTGCAGGAGCATCCGCAGTCTAAGATCGTGCTGGACGAAGCCGCTGCCGAACGGCTCACCCGCTATCGTTGCCCCTGGATGTTGGGTGATTGCCAGTGGGACGATGCCCTCACCCGCAAAGCCGTAATCTGGCTGTGTGAGAAGCTGCAAAAGCCACTGCTGAAGCTGACTGTCGAGGACTACAACGAAGAAGGTCTGCAGGAGTTGCTGGCTCGTCACGGTTCGGCTTACGACATCAATTTGGCGGTGTTCCGACATTTGCAGTCGACGATTACCGGTTGGCCGGGGGGTAAACCCGAGCACGAGCGTCAGCCCGGGGACCGTTCGCAGCAACACGAAGATATTTTCCCCAAGAGGGTTCTAGTATTTTCCCCGCACCCGGACGATGACGTGATCTCGATGGGAGGCACCTTAGGGCGACTGGCCGATCAGGGGCACGAAGTCCACGTGGCTTATCAAACCTCCGGAAATATCGCCGTCTTCGACGAGGATGTTGAGTTTCAGGCCGATTTCCTCCGTGAGTTTAGCAAGGCGTTTGACGTGTCGTCGGACCGCACAAGTGAGATTCTCTCCGATATCCAAGACTCGCTGGAGAATAAACAACCGGGCCAGGTAGATAGCGACGCGGTGCAGGCGATTAAGGGAATGATTCGCCGCGGCGAAGCCAAGGCAGGGGCTGCGGTTTGCGGTGTCCCGAGCGAGAGACTGCACTTTATGGATATGCCTTTTTACGAGACGGGTCGCGTGCGGAAAAAGCCGCTGAGCGAAGAAGACATCCAGCTAACCGTCGATCTCATGCGGAAGCTCAAGCCCCACCAGATCTACACGGCGGGCGATCTGTCAGATCCCCACGGTACGCACCGTACGTGCTTGAGTGCGATCCTCAGGGCCTGTAAGGAGGTGGAGCAGGACGACTGGTACTCCGTGTGCCAGGTCTGGCTGTATCGCGGTGCCTGGCAGGAATGGAGCCCGCATCAGATCGAGATGGCTGTGCCGCTGAGCCCCATGGAACTACTACGCAAGCGGAACGCCATCTTTAAGCACGAATCGCAGAAGGATCGCGCCTTGTTTCCTGGGCCCGATCCGCGAGAATTCTGGCAACGGGCCGAAGATCGCAACCGCCGCACTGCGGAACTCTACGACGCACTGGGCTTGGCCGAGTATGAAGCGATCGAGGGATTTGTGCGTTGGAATGAAGACACCTTAGGTTTGATTTGAGGAGTATAGATTTGGATTGCAAAGCTATGAATGAGTATTCGGATTCTCGATCTCCGCTTGTTGGCTGGATCAGTGTGAGCAGCCTGGCTTTGGGGCTGGTTATTGGTGTCGGCTGTAGCAGTGGTCCGTCGCGAATCATGCCACCGTCGATCGATGCCGACGACGCAGCGGCCAAAGCCATGGAATTGTACGATTCCGATGGCGATGGGTTCATCGCGGGTGAGGAATTGGAAAGCACGCCCGCTTTGAGTGCGTCTATGGAAACGCTCGACACCGATGGCGATGGCAAGGTTTCGGAAGACGAGATTGAAGCCCGCATCCTGGTCTGGCAGGGAACACGAGCTGGACTGACTACGATCCGATGTCTTGTGACGATGGATGGTCACCCGTTGGAAGGCGCGACCGTAACGTTTGAACCCGCGGAGTTTCTGAAAGACTCAATCCAAACCGCTGTTGCTGAGACGAGATACACGGGCCTCGTGTCGCCAAGAATTCCCAAGGAGAACAGACCGACTCCTGATACACCACCAGGAATTCAACTTGGATTCTACAAGGTGAAGATTTCCAAAGAAGTGAATGGCAAAGAGACGATCCCCGCCCGTTTCAACGAAGAGACGATTCTTGGTCAACAAGTGGCAATGGACGACCCTGAAATTGTCGAACAAAGGGTCGTTTTCAAGGTGAAATCGAAGTAGTCGTTTTAACCCTCGCTAATTCTATGGCGTAGCGCGAGATGTCGGCTACCGCCCACTACAGCTTGAATCAGGGAGGGATGGGCTGTTCTTACTCTCGGTTGATCACCTGACCGTCAGAGCGATTGGCTTGCCAGCGATGGGTGAGTGGATCGATATCAAAAGCGACCCATTGAACAGAACCATCTGCGAAGGCCATGTTGAAACCGCCAGGATGGGCACTGCCAAACTTGCCTTCGGGTTGTGGGGCACCAAGACCAGCTCGGTCTTGCGACGGCTGATAGTCTTCTTGATCGCCAACCGCATCCGGATGCCAGGCCACCCGTTGGTTGTCCCAATCGTAGCCGGTGTACATAGACTGGTTATCCCCCCAAGAGTAGCCAGGAGAATTCGTTTGAATGACGCCATCGTAGCCGTCCGAATTTACCCATTTCTCTCCTGCCAAGTAGGTGTTTGACGTCCCGTCCTCGATCTGCTGCACTTCCAGTTTGCTACGGTAGAACATAATACCACTCTGGAAAAAACGGGAGTTATCTGGCTGTCCTCGGGATGTGGGCCGATCGGGGTCGTTGGTTACGGTCCATAGTGAGTCTCTCTGATCTGCGTAGGAACTGGGAGCATACATATTCAAAGCATCCGACTCCAAAGTGTCGCCAGAACTTGCTGCGTAGTCGGCCTTCACAATCCCTTCACTCTGAGCAACGTTTGCCAACCAGGTTTGCTCTCGGACAGATAGCCATCTGGCAATAGTCACTGCAGGACGACCGCGAGAGGGACAGTTGTAGGTTGAAACTGGCGTCTGATGCAATTGGATAGAGGCCTCGCGTCGAGCGGCACTATTCATGGCGGTGCCCGCTCCCAATTGACGCAGATTCTGTTGCTCGATGAAGTCGAGAATGTTGTACATCCAGGAACCGGGCTGATCGGGACCGTAACCGCGGTCGGGATCGGCAGTCCAGTTGAATCGCCAGCCACCTGAGGGGTAGTGCTTGTGGGTGACCTCGAAGTTGGCACAGGCCAAGCCAATTTGGCGGAGGTGGTTGCTGCACTGGATGCGACGGGCTGCTTCGCGAGCGGCCTGCACGGCTGGCAGCAGCAGGGCGACCAACACACCAATAATGGCGATCACCACGAGTAGCTCCACAAGCGTGAAACCACGTCGGGATGAAGAGAGGGGATCCCGTCGACTGACGAGATTGGCGGATGATGAGTTCATAGTTTTGTTCCGTAAAGCTCTATATTGCCGTATGTATCGAAGATATTTGTCTATTCTGAGCCAAATCCAGATCGGCGGCAATCGAAATGAGCGCAGTCTTTACTCGGTAATGCGCACCTGTCTAGGCTCAAACCTCCCTACAAGAGGTTCGATTTCTGAGATTACTGCCCGGACAGTCCTTCACCCAGGTATTCCAGCATGGACTCGATTCAGCCAAAAAAATTGCGACCCGGTCTGGAACCAAAGCTCCAGGCCGGGTCGCATGCGTAGGGTTTGAAATTTAGTTGTCTCTTCGACTATTTCCTACGTCGCAGCATCAAGCCAATGCTGCCCAAGCCCAGCAATGCGATGCTGGTCGGCTCGGGAATGGTCATGACCATCACATTATCGACAATGCCGAATTGAAGGTCGGGGCGAGGAGACACGGACGAGAAGAAATCGGCGAAGAACAGCGAGATGTTTCCATCGGTGTTCACTCCGGCGGAACCATCGCTGGTATCCGTCCTGTCGTACTCTACGATCAGCCGACGAGTTCCGTCTGGTTTTTCGATAACAACAGAAACATCGTTCCCATCCGTATTGAACTCCCAGGTAATCCACTGGAACCCGGGCGAACCGGCGGTACTAACTCCACCCACCTGGCCTTGAGCTGCAGGGGCAGCTACCGAAGGCAGGAAGTCGGCGTAGTAGGGATCAGCGCCCTGATGGGTGCCGGCAGCCATGTCGGGATCAGGAATGAAGAACTGTGGAGGCGACTTGAAGGCACGCCAGTCGTTGCTGGATCCGCCTTCTGTCGTTGCAATTGCTTGGGCACCACTGGCAATGTCGGCGGTTACGTTGTCGTAGCCAATACCGCCACCCATAAACTCGGTGCTTGTTCCGGCGTTGTCTTCGAAGTTTTGCCAGGCGTCGAATCTGAGTTGATACTTCCCCGTGAAGTTCTCACCAATAGGATACAGAGTGAAGTGTTCACCAGTACCAGGAGAGAGAAGATTGGCTTCCATTTTTACGCCAGTTGTGGCGGCCCCGCCCAGATTGTTCGGGGCTTCAGGAATGCCGTCCGCGGCGTAGTTGTAGCCGAAAGTGGAAACCTGGTCGGAACTACTTGCATTCTTCCCCCAGGTCGAACCTAGGGCGTTAGGATCATCGAGTTGATCCTGATAGAGAACGGTTGCTGCCGATGCAGCTAGTGGCGATAGCGCAAAAAAAACAGTGCACGCCGACAAAAGTTTTACTACGTTCATTAGACAATTCCCCTAATCTTGGTTAATAAACCACTGGTTGTGAAACAGAGAAAATCGATAAGCAAAAATGGCTTTCAGCCCAGCCTTTAGCACTGGAACTATCTCTATCATAAAAAAGAATCTCAAAAGTCCAAACAGTGCGAGCGTCTTTTTTTGTCTATTTTGCGCAATCGAACATCTCAGGCAGGCTCAAATCGAGAGCGAGGGACCGTATTTCAGCCAATTCCGTGGGATTTATGGCTTAGAGGCCCAGGCAGCGGCATCACGACCTGCTGGACGATGGCCAGCAAATTCCTCGCGCTGTAAGAATGTGAGGGGCTTGGAAACACCTTACGATCATTCAAGGCTGTGCGGAGGCATACCTGAATCCAGTCCTTCAAAAGCCTCCTGACGTGCCACTTCTCCGTCTTCAGAGTTGAGGGATGATTCTTCGTCTGCAGCAGTACTTGTTGGCGAAGTCTCTGGGGACCCGGCTATTTGCCGATCGAGCAGGGCTTCGTAAGACGTTGGCGGAAGGATCCATTCGGTAGGATCGGCACCTCCGTTCTCGATCGCCAAATCAGCCAAGCGTTGGGCGACGTTGGCCAAAGAAGCCGCATCAACCGTATCGGCGAATCCGCCCGAATTGTCTTCTTCGAATCCAGGTTGTGTCGGCTGGGCAAGGATGGCACTTGAGCTTGCCAGGGGAGCCTGGATGGCTGCGGTTTGCGGTGCGGCTCCATACTGCGCTTCCCAAATAGCTAAGTCCGCGCTACCGACGTTGCCATCAGCGTTGGCATCGCCATCGGCCAATGTGGCTCCGCCGGTGGTGCCGTTACCGATTTGCCAAGCCAGGAAATCAAGACCGGTGACGGCCCCGCTACTGTCGAAATCGGCATTGGCGATGACATCGAGTTCGAAGAAACCGAGCACTCGTTCCATGACGAGGCTGCGATCTGCTTCGGAAGCAATCGTTTCGAAAGGGAAGCCGAAGTTGACCACTTTGGTCGCTGCGCCGCTATCGTACTGAATGGCAGCGTTGCCCCCGAGACCGCCGACATAGGTCAGTGCCGAAGTGGCTCCGCCCAAGGGATTGATTCGGTCGGGGAAATTCGTGTCATAAAACAAATCGCCATCATCGAACGAGAACGAAAGTCCTGCGAAGATAGACCCGCCTGCTCCCTGCACGTCGTAGGTGGCGGCGTCGTCGCTGACGTAGTCGGCCCGCAAGAAATCATTGTAAAAATCGCGGCCATTGTTGAGATTATCGAGATCCCAACCGATCTCTGCTCCCGAAACAAACAGCTTGCCTCCACCAGTCAGGTAGTTTTCAACAAGCGTCTGTTCGGTGGCATTGAAGGTGTCGTCGGCGGAAGATTCCTCGCCCGAGGTCCAGAATACGGCATCGTAATCGCTCAGCGTGACATCGCCGGCGAGCAACTCTTCGTTCGAGGCAGTGTCGATGCGGAGTGAATTGGGCGTGGCATCGATGGCTTCAGCGACTTGGATGGAGTAGTCGAACGTGTTGTTGTAGCGAGGTCGAACGCGATCGACTAAATCGAGCCCATCTGGATCGTTGGATTGGGGATCGGAATAGCGTTCATTGAGGAATCGATCGTTGCGATCAAAGGCCTGGAGGATGAGGACGCGTTTAGCGCCGACGACCGAAGATTTCTGGGCAGCTGCGACCAGACTACGGGGCGACTCACCGCCACTGTTGACGGCCACGACTTTGAAATAGTAAGGATCGTCATCCAAGTCGGCGGAATCGAAAGTGTACGAACCGGCACCCGCTCCGGCCACTTCTACGTAGCCTGCGTAGCCGTAACCATCACGCGAGGCATACACGCGGTAGGCGGTAGGCGTTCCACCCTGCACACCGGTAGGGCCGGGTTCCCAAGAGACGGTGATATCTCCGTTTGACGCGGTGGTGGCTGAAATTTCCGTTGGGGCCGAGGGTTGGCTCGTCGAATCGGCCAGGCCCGCGTGGTTGGCGAAGTATTCGATGACTGCTTCGTAGGTGGAACGTCCGAGTTGTTCGCGTACCTTGGGATCGTTTAACAGATCGGCATCAAGATTGCTGTCGTGAAACGCAACCTCGATGATGGTCATGTCCATTTCGGCGCCGGGGCCAGCGTTGATCTCACCAAAGTTGACGCCGTTGAATGTGTGGGTAGTGCGGGTGCTCCAGTTGTGTTCGAACTGCCCGTTGAGGGCCTGCATGTCTTGATTAATTTGGCGACCCGTGTAGGTTGCGAGAGCTTCCTGGTTGGGAGTCCGTTGGGCGGCGCTGCTAGTAAACAGACCAACCGCTCCCCTGCCTCCGCCGGCGTTGGAGTGGAACCCGATGTAAACCGAATCGCCAAACGCGTTGGCGTTATTATTCATATGCTCGGCCATGTTTTCGGGAGCAGAGACGTTGCCGCTGCCGATTACTAAGGGGGCGCTTACGCCCTGGCCAACGCTCCGATAGATCCAGAAGATAGAGGCCTCGTCTTCGCGAGGAGCACCAGTAATTACTCCTGTACCCAGGCCGCCAGCGCCATCGGGAAGATCGCCCATGCCGTTGCCAAAGCGGATGGCATCTGCAATGACGACCGATCCGCCGGCAGTCGATTGATTGCTAATCTGAACGTTGCCACTGGTACCCTCATCGAAGTGATAAGTGCCCAGGTAAACCCAACCCTTGCCAACCTTGCGGTGATCGACACGCACTTCGGTTACACCACCGGCACTGTCGTTGATGCGGTAGAGCTGGTCTGTTCGATTGCCACCATCTAGTACCCAGGTGTAGACCGGGTAGAAACCTTCTTCTGGAATGTCAGGTGTGTAAGTTGCCGTGGCTGTTTCAGTGGCAGAGACATTAGCGAATCGATACGAGACGCCATCGGCAACTGCGCCATAGTCTTCGTCATAGTGAATAGCGGCACTGCTATTTGACCAGGCACCCGAGTAAGTCACCTCTACCAAGTCGTTATCGAGGACCACTTCATTGGGCTGATCGCCTACAGGTCGCAAGGGTACGACTGTAGCGCCGGCACGGAGTAGGTGCTCGGCAAAGAAGTGGAGCTGATCTTGATTGCCCAGGGCTTCGTTCACCTCGGTGCTGGCGAACTCTTCTCGGCCTAGATAGAAATCGTTGATGTTGGTGTTCCACTCGAGCCCATGACCGGCAGAGGTGAAGACGATCTTTCCGTCCAAAGCCCCTGACGGCTGGGCGATAAAGTCGACGATTCCCGCGGCGCTGAGCATCGAGCGGGTTTCTAAGACTTCGTAGCGGAGCGACTTATCGGCAGATAGTTTGCCAACTTTCGTGAGGGATGCTCGTGTTTTTCGACCGAGTTTGCGTAGATAGTTCTTCATTGTTCCTCTTCTCATCTGTGTCTTCTCATTCTTGTCGCTTCTAAGTCGCTCTAAGTTCGAAAGTGCCGATTCCGAACTTGAGCATCAGCCCAAGCATGGGGTGAAGTTGGATGACGTAAGCCTTGGTTGCACTTTGTAAGAGTTCGATGACAACCTGCTTGGGCAATTCCTTGGGATCGCGCCTACTGGCTGCTGCATCTGGTTCGCCTCTACGTTCGATTACCTCTACACTCGATTATACGTAGAGCAGGTTTTTGGGAAAGAAATTGCCCTACGGTTGCGCGGAGAGGTTGCCGGGGTGCGCAGAATGGTGAGATTTCGGGGCTCCTGGCAAGCTCTAGCCCCGTTCGACAAAATTCGCACCCGCCCCTACGATCACCAACGCGATCCCCGCCCAACGAAGATAGCTGGCAATGGTGCTGGGTTTGTCCCGCTGGGTTTCGAAATCGTTTTGAAGCTGTTCCAGCTCCTTCTTCGATGCGCGGTACTTTTCGTTGATTTCAGCAGGATTCTCACCCGATTTGAGGTCGTTATTCTCCGCCTTCACCACCTTATACATTAGCTGCTGAGTCTGAAGTGCTAGTTCGGTCATGCGTTTGGACTTCTCCTCCGTCCAACTATTGCTGGCGGGGAAAATTGAACTCCACAGAATGCTCAGCAAAACAAGAGGGATTCCGATTCCCAAGGCAATGACCGGTAACGATTGTTTCATGGAGTGCGATTCCTTCTGGGCCCGAACAACCTAACGACAGGTCAGGAGCAAGTGTTTTTCTTTCAAGATTCGATGGCTATAAATTGCCACTGATGACTGGAATGCTGTCCTGAAGCAATCCATCGCTAATGTGGATTAGAACGCCTAGCACGGGAGGTTCAATGTCGTCGGAGAGAAAGCGAACACTCCCATCCACATTGGCAGCATTGACTCCGCCGGTATGGTTGCTGCGAGGGGCAGCGGTGTAGTTTTGCGTAGAACCGTGGGTGCGGCAGGGCATTCGCTGCAGGTCGGCATCAGCGGTGTTTTCGCATTGAAGAATTTCGTCGGCGGTGAGACTGCCGGTTTGAAGATTTGGCGTGAGCGCATCTTGCAGTTGGAGGCCCGAAACAACAGGGTAGTAGGGAACTTGTCGGCCCTGTTCAGCAATATTGCCCGTTCCCACTCCTTGGCCATGGAGGTCGAGTGCGAGAATGGAAGAACCAATGTAAGCCACCGCCCAGGCACCTCGTTGGTCTGTCGGTTCTTCACGAGTTAGCACTTCAGCCAACATCACGGTACTGGACGTGCCGTCGGTAAATCGCTGTAGCGGCTGAGGCTCTTGGATCAGTGCGCCCGGCCAAATAGTTGAGCTGGTAGCGTGTTCTGGAGAAGCATAGGCGGCGTAATTCCCTTTCGCGAGTCTCCGATTACTTTGCTCATAGAAAGTGCCGGTTGTATCGTCGCTCGGACAAAGTAGCACGGCAGGTTGAGCTTCTTCTGGACGCGAATTAACGTCTTGGTTAAACACCGTTAGGTTGGGGTCGAACTGATCATAGAGAGCTTGCTGCTCGATATTGGGAAGGATTTGGTAAATCCAACTTAGTCGTTCCCGCGCTTGGGAGGTGTACATTTGCAATCGAGGTGACGTTACACCAGGTAACCGCGTCTTAGCCCCTAGCATCTGACTCGACGGGGGCATCACACCGCGGGCATTCTCATAGTTGAGTACGCCCAGTGCCAAGTTGCGGACGTTATTTTGGCATTGAATACGACGGGCCGCTTCGCGTGCTGCCTGCACGGCAGGTAGCAGGAGGGCCACCAGAACGCCAATGATGGCGATTACAACCAGCAATTCTACGAGCGTGAAAGCGTCGTGGATTCTCTTGCGAGAGATTTGAGATACGGACATCGCTACTAATTCCATAGGTAACGGAGATTAATTGTCTAAGAAAGTTTCCCCGTCTCTACGCTGTGCTGCTCTTTGGTTGCAGTTGTCAGATAGAAGACGGAAAGCATCGGAAATTGCATTCGGAAAATAATTCTTGCGATGTCTTAATAACTAGCCTGAATCCGAATGCTTTTTATCTAAGGGTTAGAAAAAACCCACCCCGCGGTCTGCCCCGAGCCGCGAGGCGGGTGGTAAGGTTTCACAAAATTGCTAAACCAACAACACTACCGACGTCGGCGAATGCCCATGCAACCGCAAGCCAGCAACATGAGGCTTACAGACATAGGTTCGGGCACAGCAGCTACATTCGCCGAGAGAGGCGACGTACCGTACTGACCTTCGTAGATGGCCAAGTCGGCACTACCTACTACGCCATCTCCGTTGGCATCGCCAAGGGAGTTATCGGTTTGACCCGTGGCACCAACATTCTGCTGCCAGATCAAGAAGTCCAAGCCAGAGACAACACCGTCTCCGTCGAAGTCAGCGTTATCGGCATTGGAAAGTAGGAAGCCTTCACTTTCGTAGAATTCGAGCAGGTCGGGAGCATCGCCCGAAGTTGCTGCTTCTACAGTCAGGTTGTCGTAAATTACAAAGTTGGCACCATCTGGGCTCAAAGCAACCGAATTGAATCGATCGAAGAAACCAAGGACAACCGAACCCGAGTCACTGAAATCGTCGTAAACGTTTCCATTGGCAAGGTTATTCGGATCGTAGTCAGGCTCAATTTCGAGCAGGACTGCACCGTCCATGACATAGGTGAACACACCGTCAATCCAATATAACTCGTGGGTGCTCCACGTGTTACCTAGGATGCCGACACCGGCGATGCTGTTATCACCTAGAGGTCCATTGATAGTTTCAAAATCGCCACTCAGGTGCGTGGGTTGTGCCGTGAACTCGGTTAATACATCACCATAGACACGTTTGACCACGACATTGGGATCGTCGAGATCATAGCTGCCGACAGTAGCTGGGTCTGGAGTAAAGCTTGTTCCATTACCAGTAAACCGGTTGAGCCGCAGGCCCGTGTTGGGATCAAAGCTAGGGTCGCCAGCATCGTCGATCACGAATCCGAGACCTTGGTCGAGCCAGTACTGATTAAGAACTTGATTGGCCAAGCCAGATTTACCATAGGAAATCGCGTTTCCATTAGGATCTGGAACGCCTCGGTAGGTAGTTCCAAAGGTGGCACCACCGGTACGATCACGGTAAACAGCACCAGAGTAGACAGGCATGTAATCTTCTGCAGCACCACCATCGGCGGTGATCAGGAGGCCCAGGCCTTGCCCGCCAGCTTGATTTCCATTGTTCGGATCAGCATTCAAGTCTTCCACCTGAACCGTGGTGTTAGCTTGCCCAATTCCTAGATGGGAGTAGTTGGTCGTACCACTTCGCCCAGAGTTCACACCATTCGGATCCAGTGTGCCTGTGCCGGCGCTATGGAATACATCCACGGTCATCTTAAAATTAGGCGTGGCTGTACCAGTACCAACGTTAAGGCCATTAGGAGTAACCGCAGCCATCGACCAGGTTGGTGTGGCAAAGGAGTTATTGTTGGCCGAAAGGAATAGACCCGTCGTGGCTGTATCGTTGGGATCGGATCGGGGGGCTTCCGGTAAGCTGGCGACGATGAAACCATCGCCAAAGATGTCGAGATTACCGTAGTCGACGTTGTAACGAATGTCGGAGACCGCGGGAGGCCCAGGCCATCCGCTGTCGGACGAACTGATTGCCGTACTGGACGTGTAATCGACGGCATTGAAATCGCCGTCCGAGAGGATCTGAGCTTGAGTCACTGCAGGCGCGATCGCCAGCGTGAGTCCTAGTGCAATTAAGAAAAACTTCCGATGGTCTAACATAAGACAACTCCCATCTGCAAAACACAAAATGAATTCCAAAGCAAGCAAGGCAAAGTAAATGCGTTAGCTGCCAAGACAAAAGTCAATAAAGCAAGAAACTCCTACGGTCAAAGTTGTTAATCAATTGTTGCCGGCGATAAGAAAAATCGGCATCACGAAAAGTGTGCTTGGGGTGAAAAAAGTGCCTAATTCGCCCGCCAGCAAGTTACTCCTACACTAATAACTTATGGATTTCTATTCAAGAATCTTATCAGTAACTTGGCGGTTTCCGATGACATTTACGGAAAAGCCATTTGAAGTTCGACAGTCTGGCCTCTCTGAGCGATAATAGCTGCGCGGTTGTGATACTTCGTTGCGCAATTCTAAGCTTATATTTAGCGGGAAATTGCGTTGACAGCCCTTTGCTACAACTGACCCAAGTCTGTCAATTCTCCGTCTTGTCGGTCTCCAATGCGATCGAATAAATCTGAGTTCACTTCATAGTTGATTGTATGGACGGAACCATCGGCAAAGACGGCGTTGAATCCTCCAGGATGGGCCGACCCGAAGTAAATCACGTCTGCTTCGAAACCATACTTATCGTCCGGCGTTCCCGTCTGTGTATCTTGCAGCGGTCTTACACAGGTTGACCGCATGACGTCGGGGTCCCAGCCATCAGAAAAGCCTTGGTCGTCGGAGTAGCTACCGCCGTCGTACAAGTCGGGACGGATAAACTTCTCGGCGACCAGCATCGTATTGCTAGTGCCATCAGTAATCATTGCCATAGAGACCGGAAGCGTAACTTTATCCAGCCTCCTGTGGGTTGGTACGGGATTGCCGCGTCCTGCAGGCACAATTTTCGAGGGCGTGCGTGTTATCACGCCTAGATAGACTTCATTATTCGGTACCTCTAAGATGTTCGCGGAGCCACTATTCCCACCGAAAAACAGTTCTCTGTTCGTGGGAAATGTACCGCCGCCTCGCGTTCTGTTCGGAGAGTCTTCAGGGAAGATTCTGTTCGTGCCGTCGACCCAGTCATCGTAGGACGGATACCCACAGGGGATCGCACCCGCGTAGTCCATAAGAGAAACGCTGCGGCCGGCATGGATGATTGCCTCAGACACAACCGGGCTACGCCGTGAAGGACAGTAGTACATCGGGACAGTGACTTCCTGGAGTGCGCGCTGGGTCGTAATGCCGAACAAAGGGCCTTGTTCCAGGTAGGGGAGTATCTGGTATGCCCAGCTCAGGCCCTGCTTTTCGGGGCCCAGCGGCTTTCCCCCCTCGACATAATCACTGATGTCCGGAAATATGGCGTCTCCGCCCGTAGGAAATACTTCTTTCGCGCCCACAAAGTTCTGGCAGGAGAGCCCGATTTGCTTGAGTTGATTCTTGCATTGAGCCCGGCGAGCGGCTTCGCGGGCAGCTTGTACAGCAGGCAGTAACAACGCAACCAGGACGCCGATAATCGCAATCACCACCAGAAGTTCTACGAGGGTGAACGCACGTTTCGTCGGTGTATTGGCTTGTAGTTTCGCTTGTTCCATGGCGTAACTCACAACAGTTTGGGAAATAATTGACTCAGTTCTTGGTTTTCTAACTCAACAATGCCGCCACGCTCGTTGATGGTCCAGCGTTTGGTACCAGAGCCTTCGCTTTCAAAGGCAATGATCTTGTAGCCGGTAGGTCCCGCGGGACCGGTCTGGTTTTTCGGGACGATCACCATCGGTTTGCCATCGTAAGGCGAGACCAATAGGTCTGCGGCTGAAGCCGATGCATCGTCTGTCCACTGAGACCTGTTTTCCTCGAGGTACTCCAGAAATTCGTCATTCGAGCCGGGATTCGCACCACGATGGTCTCGCGAATACCCAATCAATAATCGTCCCAAGAAACGTAGCGGGGCTTCGGACGCGGCCCGCCCCGAGGTTTCTTGCGTTGCATTGCAACCGATTTGGCAGCAGATCAAGGCACAGGTTAGCGCCAAGAACTTGAAAGTATTGAGATAAGTAATTGTTAGTTTGTGGCTGACGCGTTGCAAGAGACATGTCCCCGTAAAGTTAGCCACCTCCTCCATATTTCAATCTAAAAAGAAGCGTGTATTTCGCAATACTAATGCGAGAAAAGATCACGGAAATGCGCATACTAAGTGAAAATCCTGCGCAAATGGATGGAAAGATTCCACTATGTCTGCAGAGTGTCAGAATGTCCTCCGAAGCTTGCGGAGTCAAGGCTGTCATTCGAGAGCGGACCGATACACCTTCCGTAGTTCTCTTTCCCTCAGGGACAGAATCTCTGCTAGATTCTTAGCAAGCAAACTAGCATTTGCCTTACATTTATATTTTCCTCTGCCGACAAACTATGGGCTCAAGAAACGCAATGACCAATTTCGACCGCAGCGCTTTACTTTCCACGTCCCCAATTTTTGCTTGGCTGCTTGTTTGTAGCTTTGTCTGGCAAGGGCAGAAAACTGCAGCTGGTGAATGCGTTGTAGCAGCCGTTCAGCCGCATGCGACGGACGCTGGTGTAGCGGCCTTCGAGCGAGGTGGCAATGCTGTGGATGCCGCCATCGCTGCGGCAATTACTTTGGGAGTGGTAGACAATCATAATTCCGGTTTGGGCGGTGGTTGCTTCATTCTGATTCGCGAGGCGGATGGAAGCATCGTTGCCATTGATGGGCGTGAAATGGCGCCTGCGGCTGCACGGCATGATATGTATCTCCGCGACGGCGTCGCCGATCCTCAGCTAAGCACCACGGGGCCACTTGCTGTTGGTGTGCCCGGCGCGCTGGCCGCCTATCAGCTGGCTCTCAAAACTTCCGGTGAACTAACCTTGCCCGATCTTCTGCGGCCTGCGGCTGATATTGCCGAGAAGGGTTTTGCCATCGATCGCAGCTATGCCGGAAAGCTTGCCAGAACGGCGGATACCCTGGCCCGGTTTCCAGGCAGTAAAGCAGCGTTGCTGAAACCCGACGGCAGTGTGTACACAGAGGGCGAGATCCTGCGGCAGCCCGACCTGGCGAGAACTTACCGCCAAATTGCGGATCGAGGCCCCGACTGGTTCTACCGAGGTGAGTTCGCAGAGACGATCGCCGGCTGGATGGCCGAGAATGGCGGCATTGTCACTGCAGATGACTTTGCCAATTACCATCCGGTCCAGCGGCAGCCGATTATTAGCAGCTACCGTGAATGGAAGATTCTCGGCTTCCCGCCACCCAGCTCAGGTGGTGTGCATGTTGCCCAGATATTGAACATCCTGGAGACGTTCGATTTGAGTCAGGAGTTTCAGCAGGATCAAGTTCGCGCAACGAACATCATAATCGAGGCGATGAAGTTGGCATTTGCCGATCGGGCATATTGGCTGGGCGATCCCGACTATGCAGATGTCCCCGCAGGGCTGGTGTCGGAAGACTATGCCAAAGAACTGGCTGGAAGGATCGATCCCGCTGCGGCGACCCCAGTTCCCGGCCAAGGCGACCCCCTGAAGTTCAGCGCAGCGCTGTTCGAGCGGCACACGACGCACATCGCGGCCGCCGATAGCGACGGCACCTGGGTAGCGATCACCGCCACGGTGAATACGACCTTTGGCTCAAAGGTAATTGTTCCTGGTACGGGGTTGGTATTGAACAACGAGATGGACGACTTCTCTAGCCAGCCGGGCGTGCCAAATGCCTTTGGGTTAATTGGCGCAGAGAACAACGCGGTAGCAGCTGGGAAACGTCCACTCTCCAGCATGAGCCCCACGATCGTGCTCGATTCTGACGACCAACCTGTGCTGACGGTGGGCGCAGCCGGTGGGCCGAAAATCATTACCCAAGTGCTGTTGGCACTGGTGCGTACCTTGGACCGCGGGCAAAGCTTAGAAGATGCGATCACGGGAGCCAGGTTTCATCATCAATGGAAGCCGGACCACGTGCTGATCGAACGCAAAGCGTCCCCGACAATCGTTTCAGGGCTGGAAAAGCTGGGCCACCAGATAAAGACGATTTCTTCCAGCGGTGTGACCCAGGCTATTGGTCTGGACGACAGTGGGCAGATGGTCGGCGTGCACGATCCTCGCGTGCAGGGAAAAGTGGGGTACGGAAAGCGGAAAGCGGAGAGCGGGAGCCGCAGTGGCAGCCGAGAACTGCAAGAAGCTACTGCAGCTCCTTAGCCACTTGCTCGGCCTGTCGCATCACCCGCACCAAGTTGCCGCCCAGGATTTGCAGGATCTCGTCCTCGTTGTAGCCACGATCGAGGAGTGCTTGTGTGATGTAGGGGTAGCTGCTGACGTCTTCGATTTGCTTGGGCAACACGCTCACGCCATCGTAGTCGGAACCCAAACCGACATGATCGATGCCGGCAACTTGGACGATGTGGTCGATATGGTCGATCATGTCGTGAATGGTGCCGGGTTCCATCTTGCGGCCAGCTTCCCACTTTCGCAGTGCAGCCCTGACGGCGACGTCGTCGAGCGTTTTCTTTAGTTCTTGCTCTTTCTTAAGACGGTCGTAACTGCGCTTCGCGGCACTGGGTACGACGTAGGCTGAATAGAAGTTGACCATGACAACTCCGCCGTTGTCGCGAGTGAGCTTGAGCACTTCGTCGGTCACATTGCGGGGATGGTCGGCGATGGCTCTTGCCGAAGAGTGCGAAAAGATGATCGGTGCCTTGGTAACGCGAATCGCATCTTTCATGGCATCGTCGGAGACGTGCGAAAGATCGACCAGCATGCCAAGCTTGTTCATCTCCTGTACCACTTCTTCCCCAAACTGGCTGAGGCCGCCGCTTTTGGGCTCGTCCGTCGCGGAGTCGGCCCAGTCGAGCGAATCGGAGTGTGTCAGCGTCATGTACCGAGCACCTAGGCGATAAAGCTGATTGAGGACATTCAGAGAATTTTCGATGCAGTGGCCCCCTTCCACGCCAAGCAGCGAAGCGATTTTGCCGGCAGAGTGGATGCGCTGGATGTCGTCGACCGTTAAAGCCAATTCAAATGTTTCGGGGTAACGGTCGATCATGGCGTGGATCAGTTCGATTTGCTCCAGCGTCGCCACCAATGCTGTGCCATCGTAAGCCGTGCTGGCAGGCACATAGACTGACCAGAACTGGGCTCCGACACCTCCCTGCCGCAGGCGGGGAATATCGGTGTGGAGTGTTTCGATTGGTTTCAATAAGTCGAGCCGTTCGAAAGAGAGCGAGCCTTGGGCCCGCAATTCCCAAGGCAAGTCGTTATGGCCATCAACCACCAGCGCCCGTGTGTGGAGTTGGCGAGCTTTGTCTGTGAGCACCACAGGCCCGCGGCCTGCTTCCTCGGCGTGCAGACGGCAGTTCGGAAGCGACGTCGCTAGGAAAGCCACAAGTAATGACGTGCTCAGCGAGACTGTGCTACGATTGCGTTTGATCATTTTTTGTTTGAGAGTTTGGTTTTCTTGTGACCATGAATTGCTGGTAAAGGACAGTCGTTGGTCGTGTTTTTTCTGATCTATTCGTGGTTGGCAGGACGTTAGGCAGCGTCCAGTTCTCCGGAGTCATCTTCTGTTTTCTTTCCCAGCATGAAGAGTAGCAGTGCCAAGACAACGACCTGGATCGGCAGCAGCACCCAAACCGATACTCCGAAACCGATAGGCAAGGTGCCAAGAAGTACGCTTACCCCAGCAACTAGTAGCGCGTAGGGAATTTGGGTCATCACGTGTGCGACATGATTGCAGACACACGACTGTGAAGAAAGAATTGTCGTATCGGAAATGGGAGAGCAATGATCTCCAAACACCGCTCCGGCAAGCACACTGCCCACCGAGGCCAGGAGTATCGGACTGCTAGCCTGCACCGCTGAGGCATCTCCCCCCAATAGCGCATAGCCTAGCGAGATAACCATCGGCAGCAGAATCCCCATAGTCCCAAAGCTGGTGCCCGTGGCGAAGGAAAGTGCGGCGGCTAGGAGAAAGACTAGTGTAGGAAACAGCTTGAGCATCGTACCGGCTTTCGTTTCCGGGTCGTCGCCTTCCTCGGTGGATGTTCCCAGAATCGAATCGGCCAGGTAGTCGCCGGTATAGAGTCGATGATCCTTGAACTTGTAGGCAGCATTGGCTGGGGTCGGTTCGCCCTCGACAGATTTATTCGAGGTCATTCGCGACAAAGCCGAAGCGCACCAGAGGATTGCGATGGCTGGCAAAACAATCCTCGCACCCTTCCCGGCGGCGTCCATCAACTCTGGCCAAGGGACCAGCTTTTGCGCTCTCGCCAGAAAAAGCGAGAGCCCCAGGCCAACCAGGGCACCATACTGGAGCGAATAGCTCGACTTGGCAGCGCCCAGAATATTTCGCAGCGACCTGGTCGTCTCTGGCTCGTTTGCCCTTAGCTCATTGAGCCCTGTGGTATAGAGCAGGCACATGACGACCCCGAGGGTAACGAGGATCGGAAGCACCGCGTTGTACCAGCGGGCTGGAGTATCGACCAAATCCGTTTCAAGACCGACCGCCTGATCGTGCTGGGGGTCGATGTTACCTCGCAGACGGCGCCGCTCGGCTTTCAGCATCGGTCCGAAGTCTCGTCCTGAGAGGGCAATCATGGGGATGAAAGCCAACGATGCCAGGATATAAAACCGATAGGGAATACTGCCGAGAAAAAGATCAATCGCTTTGAGATCAGTTGCGCCGAGGCCCTCGATGCCCTCTTTGACGTATTCGATTTCCACAGCCACCCAAGTCGAGAGTAGCGACAGTCCCGCCACAGGAGCCGCGGTTGAGTCGACCAGGTAAGCAAGCTTCTCGCGGGAGATTTTGAGCCGATCACAGACCGGACGCAAGGTTCCGCCGAGCAGGATGGTATTGGCATAGTCGTCGAAAAAAATGAGCAGCCCTAAAAGCCATGTGACGAGCTGCCCACCGCGCCGCGATTTGGCGAAGGGAGAAAGCAAGTGAATCAGCCCCTGCATCCCTCCACAGCGACAGATCACACCAATCATGCCTCCCATTAGCAGTGTGAAAGAAAACACACGCAGCTTATCTGGTTGCACGAATGTGGGCCAGAGATGGACTTCACAGGTTTGGTAGATCGCCTTGAATAAATGCCAATCCGAGGTGATCAATGCCCCGCAAAAGATTCCTACCAATAACGACAACGTCGCTTTGCGAGTAATGACTGCCAACGCAATGGCAACCAAAGGCGGAATGATACTGAGCCAACCATAGGGATGTGGTTCCATTGGCGATGTGTGTCCCTATTGCTTAGCGATGGATTGATCGGCACCTAGCTGACGCCAGGCCCAGCGGTATAGGTTTTGTGAGTCTGCGTAACGTGCGTCCGTGGAGCTAGAGCCTAGCACGACCACGATCAAAGATCGATCGCCTCGGTTTCCCTGGGAAACAAGGCAAGCGCCGGCAGCGCTGGTGGTGCCGGTTTTCACCCCGACAAAACCTTCAGTACGTAAGAGCCGGTTGCTATTTCGCCATGCGACATTCCGCTTGTAGCCCTCGGCACCAGTGACCGTGCAACCGTGCTGGATGGTCGAGACGTATTTGCGAATCAATGGTTGCTGCATAGCTTGGTAGCCTAGCTTGAGTAGGTCAGCGGCACAGCCGTAGTGATTTTCATGCGGCCAGCCATGCGGATTCGCGAAAGACGTACCGTCCATGCCGATTTCCTGTGCCTTGGCATTCATCGCCGTGATGAACCGATCGTAACTATCGCCCTGCCCTTCCGGCGTGAGCCGATCGCCAAAATGCTCGGCAAATGCCACTGAGGCGTCGTTGCCCGAGGGTAGCAACAGGCCATAGAGAAGTTCATCGACGGGGAGTGATTCGCCGGCACGCACTCCCGCAGTTGACCCTGGCATATCGTCAGCGCGTTTAGAAAACGTAATTGTCTCCTGGAGGACCTCGGGATTTTTCTCCGCCAGACTAGTGACCAGATAAGCCGTCATGATTTTCGTGGTGCTGGCAATATCGCGACGTTTGTTTTGGTTTGAACCCCAGAGCAACTCTCCCGTCTGGCCATCGCCAATGGCCCAGGCCTTACAAGTCACGAAAGGGGGGCCGGTCAGATCGTCGGCATCTTTTTTTTCTACAACTTGCGAATTGATCTGTTCTGGGGACGGTGCTTCCTGCTCTTCGACCAAGGTGCCGAGTGCTTCCCAGGTCTTGGCGTCCACCTTGCCCGTCTCGTCCAGTTGTTTGGATTTTTGAAAAGCTTTGACGGCCCGTTCTGTCATGGGGCCGAAGTCTCCATCGACCCCCAGGCTGGGCGACGGTTTTAGCTTAGCATTGAGCGTCCGCTGCAGCGACTCGACCAGCAGCCCGCTAGAACCGACACGGAGGGTGTTATCCGCTTCGGGCTCTTCTTCATCAGCATTGAAATAGTCGTACGCCGCCTTGGCAATCGTCGAACAGAGCATGTCGCCCGCATTGTCGTTGGCCCACCCGCGATCTTCGTTATCGTTAGTTAACACGCAAACAGCGATGGGTCCCGCGGGGCTATGGATAATCCCGGCATCGGTCCGCGAAGCAGAGACAGAGCCTGTCTTATGAACCACTCGTGTCCCAGGTGGCAGGAAGCGGGGGATTTTTGTGGTGCCACCCACAGCAGCCATGTGCGCGATCATTTTCTTACTTGCCGCAGGGCTTACCAATTCCTCGCGCTGCAGGGCTTCTAATAGTCGGACCATCTCCGCCGCAGTGGTACTGCCGAGTCCAAATTTCTTGCTACGCTCGGGGTGAATGGAGGTGTCGCGGCGAAATACCTTCGAATGCAGCACAGTATTGGGACAATCGAGCGACTTCATGAGCTTGCCGGTGGCCTCAAGCCCGACTTGATCGATCACCAGATTTGTCGCCGTGTTGTCGGAAACAGAAATCATGAGGTGAATCGCATCCTTAAAAGGAAATGTGGCCCCCGAGGAAAAGCTGGCTGTCAGCACCCCTGAGCCGGGAACCTTGTCTTCGCTGCTGAGCTTGATTGATTTTTCCAAACTCAGTTTGCCGTCCTCAATGTCCTGATAAGCGGCAATCATCAGCGGAAACTTAATTAGGCTCGCCGTTGGCATCGGTTCGTCGGCGTGGTATGCGAAGGTTTCGCCCGTCTCTAGGTGCTTGATCATCGCACCCACCTCGCCCTTGTGGCTATCAATCAGCGGTTGAACATGCTTCGCCAGGTCGTTCTGAGGTTCAGCCGCGGAGGAAGTGGCGGCTGCCACAAGGAGCAGTAGGATTGGAAAAGCACGGGGAGTGATCTTGCAGAGGATAGAGGGCATATGCTTCTCGCAAAGTGGTGGGATTAATCGGCAGATTCTTTCAGTAGCTGAACACCACTTCCCGGCACGTTGGGATAGCGGCACACGCCTCGATCGACAACAACCCCGGTGGCAATATCTTCTTTCAACAGCGCGGCACCATCCATGTCGACGTAATCCAGCAGCGGCAGAATTTGTGCGATAGCGGAGATGCCAACGGTAGATTCGGTCATGCAACCCACCATGACCTTCATGCCGAGTTGCTTGGCTTGGTCGATCATTCGACGGGCGGGGGTCAGTCCGCCGCACTTGACGAGTTTGATGTTTATGCCATGGAAACTACCATGGCAGTGCTCGACATCGGCTTCGTGGATGCAGCTTTCGTCGGCTACCACTGGTAAGGCAGAGTTTTCGAATACATGTTTGTGCCCTTCGGAATCATCGGCGGGCAGGGGTTGCTCGATAAACTCGACACCTAGATCTCTAAGTGATGGTGAGAATTCGACAGTCTGTTCCGCGCTCCAACCACAGTTGGCATCCACACGGAAGGTGGCGTCGGTGTAGCGACGCAACTCGGCGACGATTTCCAGATCGTTCTCCGTGCCAAGCTTGATCTTGTAAATCGGCCAGTCGGGGACTTCATTGAGCTTCTCGACCATCTTCGGGATCGTATCGATGCCGATGGTGAAGTTTGATGTTGGCACCTTCGAATTATCGAGCCCCAGGAGCTGATAGACGGGGGTCTGTTGCTGCTTGCCCCACAAATCGTAGGCCGCCTGGTCGAGCGCGCACAGGGCGAAGGGACAGTCTTCCAGCTGCGGGGCGACTTCCTGCCAAAGGGTATCAGGTTGGAATTGGTCCATCGATTCCAGTGTCGGCGTCACACGCTGCAAAGCCTGCTGCATCGACTCGATGGTCATGCCATAGTAACTATTGGTCGTGGCCTCACCGTAACCGGAATGAGTGCCATCGGACAGCTCGACAATCAAGGTCGGCTGCACAGTGGTGGTCTCGCGCGAGATAGTGAAGGCGTGTTTCAGCGGCAGGTTGTAAACATGGGTTCGGATCTGCATGTTGTTGATGCGCTGCTGAAACAGATTTTCGTGTGAAATGGATGTGAGATAGATTGGTGAAGGAAAGTTGCGACAAGATCCTACTTAACCTGCTGCTGGTACGGCGCGAAATTGTTCGATCGCCTCGACCAACTCGTGAGGGCCGTGCCGGATAACGTCGCAGACGGGAAGTCCCATCTCACTGCGAATTTGTTCCCGCTCTGCGTCGGCCTCTGCTTCGGATACTTTGCGGCTATTCATCGCGATGCCTATCACCCGTGACGGGTGCATCAGGCTTGCCATTTGTTCGTAGATCGTCCGCAACTCGGCGAGTGACTTCAGCGGCACATGCTCCATGCCGTGGACATTTTTTCTGCCAACTTCGTAACACAAGATCAGGCCTTGAGGACGAGTGCCGTGTAGCAACCCCAGGGTGACCGCCGAATAGCGAGGATGGGCCAGGCTCCCCTGCCCTTCGATAAACAGCATGTCGTGATGTTGATTGGCAAGGACAAGCTTTTCAGCCGCGCCATTCACAAAGTCGGAAACAACGCAGTCGACCGGGCAGCCGTCGCCCTCGACGAGAATTCCTGTTTGACCCGTTGCTACAAACTTGGCGTCGACCCCCTGTTGCTTCATGGCGTTCGCAAGTTCGATAGCCACAACCATTTTTCCGATGCAGCAGTCTTGGCCGACTGTGTGAATGCGGAGGCAGTCGTCGCGAAACTCGGCATAGTCGGAAACGTTCGACTCATTGTTCTTGCGAACGTCAACCAACTCGATACCCTTCTCGGCGGCTTGCTGAGAGAACTCGGGGTCGTTCGATAAGAATTGATGCAGTCCCGAGACGACGTTCATCCCGCGATCCATGGCCTGGAAAACCACTTTCCGCCAGCTCTCCGGCATCCGTCCTCCGGGGGGGGCGATACCGATCATCAGTGTGTTGGCTTCTGAGGCTTCCTCGATATCGGCGATGAAGGGAGTATTGCCACCGACGCCAAAAACCTGTTCGGTTGTGCTGCCAACCTGCGTTGAATCGAGAACGGCTACCACTTCGTCGGGATTGTAACGCAAGACACAAACAGCCGTTTTAGCTGTGATGGGTTCCGAATGACCTTCGGTAAGAATTACCAACTTCCGCGATTGATGTGCCTGAGCGGAGTGGTTGAGATTTGAATCAGCCATTTTACGAATAACTCACAAGGATCCTCGGTTTGTCAAAATTTGCCACTCGAGTGGCACACAGCGAGGTTCCTATTGCTTGTTAACCCCGATAATTTGAGTTTAGTGAGAACTTCTTGGCGCGAGAAGGCTCTGCAAATCAGTTCTGTTCGTTATGCAGTTTGTCGCAAGTGCCTTCTACTCGTTTATGGGCTTTTTTCAGTTGTTTGAAAACACTTGAGCCGAAGGCCATCACGGATTCGCGCATCAATGTATTGCCGAAGCGCACTTGCCTGGAGTGGCTTATCCGCTGACTAAGTACTGAACAATCGCTTGCTGCGATGCAGGGACGTCACTGTATGTACACAGCTGAGTATGCGGTGTTGGGTGGGAAGCAAACTCCGAAAGTGCCTCTGCAGCGCCGAGCGAGACTAGTACGCAGTTGTCATGCTCTAGCAATTCTTTCACATAGGCAACCAATTCGGGTTTCAATCCGAAGCGATGCCACGCAGCAGGTTTGACAATGAGTGCAATTAGCACCTGCTCTGCATTCTGGCAAGCTTCTTTAGCCTTGGAATAGTTCTCCTCGGTCGCATCGGGACCAAGATCAAAATAATCGCAATCGGAAAACTGTTCGCGTAAGTGGGCCGCTATCGGTTCCTCCTCTGTGCTACCGGAAGGATTCACCGTCTTGATGACGACGGCGCTTAGCTTGCGCTCTTTGGCAAACGGAAGCTGGCCTGCTCGTGTGTTTGTAGCAGTGATCGCATCGTGGCTGATGGTTGTGACGAGTCTTTCCATTTCTGGCAGAACATTGTTCTCGATTTCTGTTGCTGCTACGTCGTGGCTGTGATCGTCGAATGTACTTTGCTTGAGTTTCCAGAGATGCTCGAAGGCCTCGTTCACGCGAGCCTCGTCGAGTCGCCCTTCTTCCACGGCTTGTTCCATTTGGTCGAGCGTTGTGTGTGGGTCCACGATATCCAACAGGAAATCGACGCCCGCATTAATCGCTTTGACGGCTAGATCTCCTTCGTTTTCTCCCTGCTGTTTCACGCCTTCCATCATCAGGCTATCGCTGACGACTGCGCCTTCGAAGCCGAGCTGCTTTCGCAAGAGGTCTTTGAGAATCGGTTGCGAAAGTGTGGCACACTGGCCTGTTGGATCGATGGCGGGAAAACAGATGTGCGCTGTCATGATGAGCGCCGCTCCGGCATCGATCGCCGCTTGGAACGGCGGCAGTTCGATTTGCTGCATTTCCTCGCGACTCGAATGAATCGTAGGGAGTTCATGGTGGGAATCTTCGCTCGTATTGCCATGGCCGGGAAAGTGTTTTGCTGTGGTCAGTAGTCCACCATCGTGCGAACCACGTACGAAAGCGGTCACCAACCGCGATACTTCTTGCGGCTCGCGGCCAAAGGCGCGTGTCGAAATGATTGGGTTTAGGGGATTGTTGTTGACGTCTGCCACAGGGGAGAGCGTGACGTGGATTCCGGATGCGCGAGCGACCTTTGCCGTTATCAGTGCGAACTCATAAACTCGTTTTTCTGCCTCGTCGAGTGCCGAGAAAGCCATCGCATGGGGGAATATCGAAAATCCGCGCATTTGCTGGCCAACTCCACGCTCGATGTCTGCGGCAACTAACAGGGGAACATCGGAGACCTCCTGCAAGCGATCGAGCGTGCTGGGGGTATCGTGACGGCGACCATTGAACAGCAGCAAGCCGCCGATCGGGCAAGTTTCGAGAATGCGTTCGATCTTCGTAGCATCCTCGTCTGCTGCTCTAACAGGTGGCAGATTTGAACCGATCCGAACGTACATGAGTTGCGCGAGCTTTTCTCGCAATGTCTTAGGGGGATTCACCTCGTGACAATCCTTTCGATGCCAAATTTCTATTCTTGCTTCAGCTGTTTTTCGTAACGGTAGAATACACGATCTATTCGGGCATTGGAGTGCCTGGCATAGAACTTAATAGGACCGACCCAGGGAATAATTGCGGACGGGTGTCCCTGCTCTCGAATATCAAGCAGACAGTGCTTGAGCAGCACTTCCCCGATCCCCAATCCACGAAAGTTAGGATCGGTGCCCATGGGCCCAAACCAACCGGTGCCGATGTTGTTTCCATCGTAGCCAGCGAAGGCGATCACCTTGCCGGCCTTGAGAGCCAAGTGAACGGCTGGCGGGCTGTGTTTTTGAGCTTGGGCAAGCTCTGCCTTCCAGGCTGGCCAATGGGATTCGAGCAATTCTTGAAGCGAACGAGAGTCGTCCTCTTGCCAGCGTCTAATTTCGATCTCTGCTGCGCCGAGTGATTTCACAAGCGAGTCGGTGTCGAGTTCCAGATCAGCCAAATTTGCCAACAGGTTGTGCGTTTCGCCAATCCGTTGATAGCCTTCGGCCTCGAATAGCAACAACGCTTGCGTATAGCGTACATCGATGCCAGGAGTCAGATAGTTGGGGGCCGACTCGCTTGGTCGAATGGCTGAAACCTTGAGGCTGGCTAGACGAGCCTCCAAGGTCTGCAAGAGTTGCCGGCCGTAGCCTCGTCCTCGATGGGAGGGGGCAATCGCTAATAGCTTGACGTAGCCAGTGCCGCCCGACTCCTGGTTGCGAACGACACACGCGCCGAATCCAACCAGGCGATTCGAATCTTCTAAGGCCAAGCACAGCGATTCGTCGAAATCGGCATCGCCCCATATCTTTTCCGTCAGTACTTCGGATGATATTTGGTCGAATGGCGCACTGCGATTCCACAACTTGGCCAGCTCTTCACAATCGCTCTGCATTAACGCGCGTTTGATCAAGATGCCTCCGCGCTATCCTCAGAGTTGGCATCTCCTTTTCCGAAGTTCTCATCAATATTGACGAGCATGCACACCAGAAAGCTCGGTAGTGTGGCGATCATCACCCAAATAAAGAAATGTTGATACCCAACTAGCTCTTGTAGCCAACCGCTAAACATGCCGGGGATCATCATACCCAGGGCCATGAAACCGGTGCAGATTGCGTAGTGAGCCGTCTCGTATTTGCCCTGCGAGATGTACAGCATGAACAGCATGTAGGCTGTAAAGCCGAACCCGTAGCCAAACTGTTCGATCGCCACGGCCAAGTTGACCATCAGATAGCTTTCGGGTTGGACTTGTGACAGAAACACATAAACGGCATTAGGTAAGTTGATGGCCAGTACCATCCACCACAGCCAATATTTGAGTCCGTTCCGGGCAGCTACGAGGCCGCCTAGAATTCCTCCCAAGGTCAGCAAGATAATGCCGACTGTACCGTAGGCGAAGCCGACTTCTCCCGTGGAAAGCGCGAGCCCGCCCAGTTCCTTGCTGTCGAGCAAGAATGGTGACGAGAGTTTTACCAACTGTGCTTCGGAGAATCGGTAAAACATGAGAAACAGAATAGCAATGAAAATGCCTGGTTTGCTAAAGAAGGTTCCGAATGGAATGAGCAGCTCTTTCCAGATGCCGGCGATGTTGACGGCCCCCTCGGCAGGCTGGTCATTCGCAGGCCTGGGCAAGACTAGAAAGTGGTACAAACAAATCACGATGAAAAATGCAGCAGCTAATAAGAACGTCACCTTCCACGCAGTCGGCGTGTCGCCCGAGAGAGCGCGGAAGGTTGCCGCCGAGGGTTTGTCGAGACGGTGATCAACCTGCACGACAGCCGCAAAGGGCTGCTGAGAATTCTCAGCCGTGATTGTAAAACGCGAGCCTTCGACGATCTTAAAACTCGGGTCGCCGCCTTGCTGAGATAGATTCACGACCCGTTGCTCGCCTTCGGCTAGCGGCTGGCTCAAACGCATTTGAATAATCGCCACGTCCCCAGCAACTGCACTAACGGCAGCGGTAGTCTCGGAGGGACCAAAGTTGTCGACGATCCAATGCTCCAGGGAATCGACCCACGTAGATTCTTCTTCCTCGGCCTGATCACTCTCGTCAATGTTCCCAGCTGTTACTTCTTCCTGATAGAAACCGTGATCCAAATTCCAACTCCGCACTTGGTCGACAAGAGTACTGACTTCTTCGGGGCTGCGATCAGCGAAACTAAGCTGGTAGGTGTTGTTGGCCACGAGCAGTTGCTGAGTATCTGCGCTGCCGATTGCGTCGAAATTTGCGGTTTCAAATCCGTCGAGTGTTGGGGCTTCGGCGGTTGCTTGGACGACCACCAACTGCTGGGGCAGCCCGTAGGATTCTTCCAACGAGCCGGCCAGCATCACAAGCAGGCCTTGGCCGGTAATCATAGCCAGTCGGTAGAACGTGCTGCGGATGCCTACGAACCATGCTTGCTCGTGCGTGGTGAGCGGCATCATGTAAAACCCATCGGCGGCGATGTCGTGCGTGGCCGAGCTAAATGCCATCAGCCACAGAAATGCCAACGTGTATTGCAGAAAATCTGACGTTGGTATTGTGAAGGCAACTCCCGCGAGCCCCGCCCCAATCAACAGCTGCATCACGACGATCCACCACCGCTTGGTCCGCAAGACTTCCACCAGCGGGCTCCAAAACGGCTTGATTACCCACGGCAAATAGAGCCAACTGGTGTAGAGCGCAATCTCGGTATTCGATATCCCGAGCTTCTTGTACATGATGACCGAGACGGTCATCACAATGACGTAGGGCAGACCTTCGGAGAAATAGAGGCTGGGGATCCATGCCCAATGACTGCGTGCCCTTTGACTGCGTTCCTCTTGACTGGAAGACGAGTGGCTTGCAGACGATGAGTCCATGTTGATCCTATTGTTAGTTGGCCATGAGCAATTGGACAGCGCTGACTTCGCCCAACCGATTAACTGCAGATACCGCCACTTGCTTTAGCTGCTCTGAGTCTTCGAGTTGAGACAGTGAGTATTGCTTGATTTGACCGGGAATGATCTCCGTCTGCCAGTCCCCGGACGATTTGCACTGGACAACCCAAAGCCAGGGAGAGGAATCGGCCGAGGTCTTAAGCTGAAGTTTGCCGTCAGAGATGGTGGCGTTTGGCTTCCTCGGTGCGTCCGCTTCCAGCCACGGCGTGGCGGGTACGAGCGCCGGTGCGCGATAGGGGCCCTCGGCAAGTGCTTGGTCGACACCACGGTCATCCATCAATGCCTTCATGCTGAAATGCACGTTGCCATCGGCACCGGGTTGATCGCGCGTCACCTGGATTTGATCAATGATCTCCTGCGACTCCCAACTGCCCAGGCCCTTGTTCCCCACGCGGGAAGTATAGTTGCCAGGCCACAGATGTCGGCCCTTGGTGTTCTGTTCGTGCCACCAATTGAGCAAGGTTGGATAGCTTTGGCCTTTGCTATCGATATTCCAATAGAGCTGAGGAGTTAAATAATCAACCCAGCCTTTTTGCAGCCACTTCTTGGAGTCGGCATACAGTTTGTCATAGGCGTCGAAGCCTTTGATGGATTCCGGATGGCCGGGCCTCCAGATTCCGAAAGGGCTGATGCCAAATTTGACCCACGGTTTGGCCTGATGGACTCCGGTACTCACACGCTGGAGAAAATCGTCGACTTGCTTCCGCCGCCAATCATTGCGATCTAGCGAAGGGTTGTCCGCGCTGGCCAACTTCCAAAGGTTAGCATCGGGGAAAGAAACATCCTGCTTATTGGGGTCTTTGATGGGGTAGGGATAGAAGTAGTCGTCGAAGTGAACGCCATCGACATCGTAGCGATTCACGACGTCCAGAATGACTGCCAACGAGTGGTCCGCTGATGCGGGTTCAGCCGGATCGAGCCACAACTGTTTTCCATAGACGCGAACGCTGTCGGGTTGAGTATGACTCACATGATTCGCGGACCACGGACTCTTGGCAGCGGAATGTGAAGCTCGATAAGGATTGAGCCAGGCGTGGAGTTCGATGCCCCGATCGTGAGCCAGATCAATTGCAAATTCCAACGGATCGTAGCCGGGATCTGGCGCCTTGCCCATGGTTCCTGTTAGGTATTCCGACCACGGCTCCAGTTCCGAATTGTACATAGCATCGCAGTGAGGACGCACCTGCATGACGATTGCGTTTAGATTTAGTTCTGCCGCCTTGTCCATAATAGCGGTCAGCTCTTGTTTCTGTTGCTCCGTGCTGAGGCCCGGCTTGGTAGGCCAGTCGATGTTTGCGACTGTGGCTACCCAAGCTGCGCGAAATTCGCGTGCTGGCTCAGGCGGCTGATCCTCGGCGACTACTAAGTTTGACGGTAGTCCACAGAGGATGCCCCAGCCAAGCAAGATCATCGAACAACGATCGACAATGTTCTTCAAACTAGAATTAGAATTCACGGGCTGCATAGCTTGAGGGTTCCGGGTAGGAGTGTGAAAAAAATAGGTTCGGCTATTTCCAGTTTGTACCGGAGAGCTCACCACCGGCACGCGATGCGAGTTCGGCAAGGACAACTGGATCGAGTAGATCGGCGAGAAACTGCACGCTGCCGTCTACAAAACCGAAATGGGCACCGCCGGGGTGGAAGCTCCCGAACGGCAGATTGTTGAAGGTTAGCGTTTTCGGGGCGGGCGTTGCATCGTCGGGGCGGTCGCCGTCGCGATGGTCGACATAGTAGCCAATCTCAGGGAGCGAGGGGTTGATGGGGATTTCTGAATCGATGTTCTTCAGTGCGCTACTGCACGTATCGGGGACGGGGGCGTTGTTTAAGTTCTTTACGGTTTCCTTCCGCCAGTAGGCTCCGGCCGTCCAAACTCGCAGCTGGTACCATCGCTCGCCAGTCAGCAGTGTGTTGGTGGTGCCATCTTCAACTTCTCGAAGCTGAACCCGACTGCCCGGAAACAGCGCTCCATCGGAATTTGTTTCGCCACACAGGCCACTTTGGTCGACCACAAACTCATCGGTGATGCCGCGACTGGCTGCGGAACCCGAGATGCCGGCGTAACTACAGCTCGCAAAGTTCTCGCCGTTTCGGTTATCGATCACTTCGTCGTCGCTCGGACACTTGTAGCTGGGCACTTGGATTTTGTTCACGCGGTCGAAGTCCAGCGTGTCGAGCGGTTGATTGTTGACGTCCGCGGCTCGGGATTCTGTTACTTGCTGTTTGATATCCTGTAGAAGCGAGTTGTTTTCGATGTGCGGAAGCAAAGGGATTTGCCAACTCAACCCATTGCGAAACGCTACTTTGTTGACGGTCGAGCCCGCAGGCAAGCTGCCTCTAGCAGATTCGTAGGAGAGGTTCGCCAAACAGATATTCTTCAAGTTGTTCTGACAACTGGCTCGCCGCGCCGACTCACGAGCGGCCTGCACAGCGCTGAGCAACAATGCGACAAGTACCCCAATGATGGCAATGACTACCAGCAGTTCAACAAGCGTAAACGCTCTAGCTTTGTGGCTTGAAACAACAGTGTTCATGGTGTCGATATCCCTAGGACAACGGAATTACCTGCGGCTAGCATGCAACTGCCGCCAAACAGCGAATTGTAGTCGAACCAATATAGGGGACAACCGAACCCAGTACTGGGAACCAAAGCTCTGCGCATACGGTTCACGTTTTTGCGAAGGAACCATCTATAGTGCCAAGGGACTTATTGGACGGGACCGATCGCGTAGAGGCTAACAGAGCAAAGGTTGTCTCGGGCAGACCGCTTCTTGTTGTCGGTAATTCAGCTGGCGGATAGAATAGGTATGAATAGAGTTGCCTGCAGATTGTCCTTGAGGACTGTCTCTCTCATTTTCTCTCGCTTTCGGAGCACACTCAGAATGATGCGCCGCTCACCCATAGTGTTCACTGCACTTGTTCTCTTGTCTTTCTCTGTTGTTGAGGTGCAGGCCGAATTTGGCGACTACCGTTCGATTTTTGTCGATCGGTTCGACTTTCCCTATACGGGAAGTATTCCGTCGATGACCAACACGATCAACCAAATGATGCAAGAGGCCGCAGACGAAGGTTTCTCGGAAGTCATTTGGCAGGTGCGTGGCCGGGGCGACGCGCTCTACAACAGCAACTTCGAGCCAGACGTCCACAACTTGACGCCTGGATTCGACCCATTGCAAACTGCCATCGATGCGGCCCATTCGCGCGGCTTGAAGTTGCATGCCTGGTTCAATTCTACGCCGATGTGGAACACAACGGCAATCAACCCTCCCTCGGGGCATATTTACAACAATACGAGTCCCAGTTTTCGGCTTGAAGACATCAATGGAAACTTAGAACCGCAAGAAGGATATCCTCTCTCTTCCGGTGGCAAACTCTCTTACTCCAGCGTGAACCCCATCTTGCCGGAAGTTCATACGCACCTGAATAACGTCGTCAATGACGTTGCTACGAATTACGACGTCGATGGCATTCATCTCGACTATATCCGCTACATCCCAGCCGGTTACGATTTTGACCGCTTTCCTCACGATGCCACTTCGCACTCTCTTTTTGCCCAGGCGTATCCGGGCCTAGACGGATCGAATCCGGCGAACTTCACAGAGTACAAGGAGTTCATTACCACCCGCATTACCGACCTGGTAGGGTCTATCAAACAAACAGTGGACGCGGCAGAAATCAGCGAAGGGCGCACGATGGAGTTCTCTGCCTCGGTTTGGCGTGACCCCGATATTGGCCTGAATGATTACATGCAAGACTACCGCACTTGGATGGAGAACGACTTGCTGGATGTCGTGATGCCAATGATCTATCTGAGCGCCTCGAACGATCACCTGTTCAATCCCAACCTTCAAAACACCATGAGTATCCCGACGAATACGCGCGTCGTGCCCACGCTCGCTTCGTATCTGCATGTCCAGCCAGGCGGAGGAGGAGCCAACCTCACACTGAGTCAGATTCAGCGGGCAAACAGTTTTGGTGCCGACGGCGTGAACTTCTACGACTTTCCAGCTTACATGAATAGCTACAGCAATGCCGATCGGCAGGCTATCAAGAGCTATTTCGACTCTTTGCAAGACCCTCCTCCTGGGTCGCCCGGCGATGTGATCGACGACTTTGAAACCGACGAAGGCCACTTTCCTTGGTCGTTGACTTACAGCGGTTCGACAACAGGAATTCTCGGTGGCAGCGATGCTTCGCGAGTCACTACAGAATCGCAGGGTGGAGTTGGGTCGCAGGAGATTTCGATCAATGGAGAGCCCGGTGGTTGGTTCTTGCGTCATCTCTCCGGGATTGGCTCGCCCGCTTCTCCCGCCGGGAATGTTGCCGTCGATGCGACAGGCTACATCGGCTTTTGGCTAAAGACTGACGATGCCGGTATCAGCGTCCAATTGGCGATCGACGACCTAAGCCCAGCCATTGATCGTAGTTTTTCGCAAAGTGTAATCGCCGACGGCGAGTGGCACCTGTATCAATGGGACTTAGAAGACGATACCCAATGGGATGGTTGGGCTGGCGGAGGCGACGGCGTTATCACGGGGCCCACGATTACGATTGACTCCATTCAGTTCGCGGGAGCCGGAGACGCTACCATTTATCTCGATACTGTTTCTCACAATCCCCTCGGTCTGCTGGGCTCTGCCATAGCGGGAGACTTCGATGGCGATGGCGACGTAGATGATGCAGATCTCGCCCAATGGGAAGGCGACTACGGAGTCAACAGCGATTCCGATGCCGACGAGGATGGGATGACCACCGGGCTTGATTTCTTGTATTGGCAGGAGAACTACACCGGGTCTGTGAGTCCGCTTGCTGCTGCTGCGGTTGTTCCCGAGCCGAGTGCCATCGTGTTGGCGTCGGTTCTGCTGGGGCTGATGAAAACCCGACGACGAATGGCATAGAGCCCAATGCCAATCCCCTCCCCGGTTATAGGAGAGGGAAAAATTGTTTCTTGAGGATAGGCCGTCAATCTATTACCCCTTCAGGGCAGACCCACGCTGCAACTTAGAGTAATCCTATTGGCTAGGTGCAACACGAGAGCAGTTCTCTTAACGGAGTAGCCACAGAGATCACAGAGTTCTCAGAGTGTAATAAGAAACATCTTATCTATTCTCTGTGAACTCTGTGATCTCTGTGGCAATCTTTAACCGAATCTGCTCTAGCTTTGCCAGTGAGGTTTACTGCTCCCTATCGCCACCTCGAATTTTAAGCACACCCAAGCCATCACCGATCCAATTCTGTGAGCCGACGGCGCTAGCCGCGGGTAGTGCTGATCGAAAGACCTGATCCGATGCTCCCGGACGCCGGCCAATCCGGACTAGCAGCAGGTGCTTTCGGCTCATTGATTCCGCTACTCGTTCCCGGGCGTTGTTAGCGATCGAGCTCCGCAACAGCGTGTCCATGTCGCAGTGCCCTGGCAGACGCCGCCTGCCGGATGGCAACTCTTACAGTCAGCGCACAAAAAAAAACTGCCCTGGGAGAACCCAGGGCAGTCTAGTTTCACACGTCTTCCAAGTGTGCTTACTGCAAACTTATCGACAGACTTATCGACGTCGTCGGGCAACGAGGCCAAATGCAGCCATGCCCAACAGAGCGATCGTGCCTGGCTCAGGCACTTGCTCAAGCAAATAGTTGTCGAAGTTGCCTCCACCACCGGCAGAGGAAAGGCCAATTCCCATACGAACCGTATCAATCGGGAAGCCCGCATTGTAAGGAGCAGCAAGGACTTCAGTCGCATTAATAATGCCGGTTCCGCCAAGATCGAGTGTAAAGGTTACGTTCGTTCCATCGAAAACAGCCTTGTAGCTGTGCCAACCTTGGATCGGTGCATTTGCGATCGGCGTTCCACCGTCATCTGTAATGCTAGAGAAGGCGACCCAGCTTGGACCAGGTAGTACGGCACGCACTGCATAATGGTTGGGGCTATTGTACATGCCCATTTCAATTAAGTTTGCTACACCAGAATTTCGCAAACCAGCTGTGATTCGTTTGTTGGCACTGGTGCCGTCATCATAGATATCTACAGAGTAGATAACAGGATTGGCAGGAGTGGGAATGAACCCAGGAATTGTTACCTGGTTCTGTGCGCCACCTGGGTGGAAACCAGATTGACTTGGATTGCCAAGATTTGGATCAAGTGTTCCAGTTCCTGCGGCACCCCATACGGCTTGCATAGCCGCAGTGTCTGCATACGATTCGAAATCGTCCTCAAAGATTGTAACAGCATGTGTTGCTGAACATACGCAAAGGGCAACAACAAGCCCCAAGCAAATGGTCAGCGGGTTTAGTTTCATCATTAGAACTACTCCTGTCAGTCAAAGAACGACGAATAAGAAGGTTGGTGATAAGGATTTGACCAGGTGTCCCTACAAGCGGAACCCCCTCCCCATATCTCCTAGGATAAAATGGACCGCGGAAGTTTGCAACGATTCTTGCGCAATAGTTTCGCCACTTTGCGCACTCTGCAAACCCTGATATGCCTGTAAATACTGCCTCTGGGGGCACGGACAGCCTCCCTTCACGGCTGAAGGCGATCTCAGTTTGGGCACACTTGCCTGACCTACGGCTACCTGCTTCGGAAGCAACCGAGCAAGCTAACTGCTACCAAGGAGAGCATCGCGGCACAGGGCTCTGGTACCGCAGCTAAAGGGGGTGTGCTACTCATGCCCAGGTTTTCCTGCCAGATGAGGAAGTCTGTGCCATCGACTCGCCCGTCGTCGTTGGCATCGCCATTGCCAATCAGAGCGCCACTCGAAGTGCCATAACCGGTTTCCCAAAGTGGTAAGTCGGCCGCTCCAACTGTTCCATCTCCATTGAAGTCACCTGGGATCAGTGGCACAAAGACTGCTTGAGGATCCCAGAACACATCGTCTAGGTAGATCTGCGCGTCGCTTGCTCCCTCGAAATGAATCGAGTCGATCGAGACGTTTGTGGTGCCGAGTTGACCATCGCCCGCTCCGATCCAGGCTTCCCACTCGTCGTTGTCATCGAGGAACCATTGATACTTGTGCCATTGGTTGTCAGCGATGACCGCCTTGGGAATCCCTCGATCGCCGGTGCCAGGATCGTCCATGGCAATCGAGACGGTGAGTCCAGGGTCGTCGGTTTTTAGCCAGAAGCCAACCGAACCAATGGCTTCAAATTGCAGATTGTCAATCTTCTCCGCAGCGTTAGTTCCGCCGCCGAGGAATCCGTAGCGGGCTCCAGACAGGTGCCGGAGGAAAAAGTCGGTTCCCGAGGCTTCGTCGTAGACGATATCAATCAGCTGCGAATGGCTGCCGCTGAACGATTCGGCAGAGCTTCTGTCTGCGGTGGATGCCGAGATGTTGGCCGTCGTGCTGCCAGAGAAAGTTGGCGATCGGTGGAAAGTGCCCTCGTGTCCGTCGATGGTGGGATCGATGGAGCCGGTGTAGTCGTCGAAATCGACCAACGTTTTCAGCGAGAATTGCTCGCCCGAGCCGGCAGTCAGCGCGGTGCGTAACTGGATGTCGGCCCCGTAATAATATTTCAAAATATCGATGTAGGAGACGCTATTGTCAGAGAGAAAATCGGCTCCGTTTTGGCTCTTTGCTCCGCGATTGGGCCAGTTGGGATTGGCTGGAGTTCCCTGAAAACCGAGTGGCGTGCCCAAGTTGTTGCCGGCCGTGTCGCCGTTGGCGTAGGTGTAGGTCACCCATTGCTCGGTGCTGGTAGGATCGGGATCGCCTGGGTCGACGATCACGCCTGGGCTGTTGATGTCGAATGCTCCCGACGGGATTGCTCCCGCAACATAGAAGGACGCAATCAGAACATTCGATTGGACGCCCACCGTATCTCGCACCCAAAGGATTTCGCCCTCGGTGGCTTGGGCGGCTTCGTGGTGAATCGTGCCGGCGGAACCAGAGCAGCTGTAGACCTGATCACCGGTGCCATCGTTAATAAAGCCTTGTTGGTCCATCTTGTAGTAGGCGAAAGTACGTGCAGCGACGGCTTGGGCCTTGAGGGCTTCGAAACTAGCCAAGCCATTCTCGCATTTGACCACGTTCGGGACGTAGTCGCTTTCGGTGGGGACAAGCCCCGAACCGGTGACGTTGATGTCGCCAATAGCGCCGAATTGACCGTAAGCCTGGGACATGCCAAGCAGTAGAAAGCAGGCACCTACAAGTAATGAATGTTGCCTCTTCATCGACTGTTCCTAAAAGAATTCATAATCGGAAAAGAAGAAACCCGCTTCACGGTCTGCCCCGTACCGCGAAGCGGGCAAAGCTAAGAACTCTTCGGTGGACGTCTCTTAGGTAAGGCTCTTACGGCCTCTCCAAACAACTAGTCCAGCCAAGAGAGCCAAAATTGCCGTGGAGGGCTCGGGCACCGCGTTGAGTTCTACCGGTGCGCCGTTCACCTCGAGCAAAATATTATCGAAAGCAGCGAAAGGACTAGCGGAGGTAATGCCTGAGGGACCTCCGAAGCGAATGTTATTGAATGCGACTCCATTAGGGTCCAGGATGACCTGTGCATTCACGACATCCATCGCATCGAATCCTGGGGTTACGCCGACAATGGTTCCGTATTCTTTTTCCCAAAGGGCCAGGTCAGCCGAGTCTACAGCGAAATCGCGGTTAGCGTCGCCATCGGGTCGGCCATTGTTAGGATCAGTTTCTGTAAACCCAAAATTCTCTTGCAGAATGAGAAAGTCCAGTCCATCCACACGATCGTCACCATTGAAGTCTGCTGCAGCGGAGCTAATCACGCCGTCAGCGAACAAATCTAAGGTGAAGGTGATGCTGTTGGGATCGATGATCGCACCAAACCGGTGGAAGGCAGGAGTCCCGTCGTTGGCCAGCGACAATTCGAATACGCTATCGATACTTGGTGACAGAGTTTGAAAGGATTGCCAGTTGGTTGTGTTGTTGAACAGTACAGTTCGGTAACCGAACGGAATAAAATTGGGACTATTAGGATCAGAAGGAAGTGGGGCGAAATCGTTATAGAACCCGAGTTCGATGATATTGGTTGTGCCAGCCCCAACATTTCTCAATCCGAGTGAGTGCCGCTTGTTGGAATTCTCCAGGTCGTGGCCGATGTCGACGCTTACCTCGACGGTTTGTGTTGCAGAAGGTCCAATTGCAAATGGCGTTTGCCAAGTGTTCTGGCCACCGGCGACCCCATCATAAAATACTGCCTGACCATCTAGGCCGCCCTTTGCGGGAAGAACTCCATAAGGGTTATTGGGATCGCCTGGAAAGTTGGGGTCGATCAAAAATGAGTTGAGCGGCGACGCCGAAGGAGCCCACGCAGCATGCATAGCAGCATCGTTTGCATAGGATTCAAAGTCTTCATCGACGATGACCTGACCATGTGCTTGTACGCCGACTATGAGGACGGCGGCTGATAGCGCGAAACGAACAAGATTGCGATGCATTAGATGCTCCTTAGAGTGAGTGAATTCTGAATTGATAGATCGCTGAAGACGAGCGAAGGGGATACACAAGGTTGCGGGGCTCAAGCACTGCGGATGTCAGCAGCAGACCTGCCCCGCGAATCTGTATTTCTCAATTTATATTATCGCAAGTGTGAAAAATCGCGCAATGAATTGTGCGTAATTTTTTCTTCGTTCTGCGCAGCTATATGGGTGTCCATTCAACAATTCGATCGCTGTAGTTGCTTTCGATATGCTAGTGGAGTGATTCCGAATCGTTTGCGAAAAGCCACCCCGAAGCGGGTGGAATTGGCGAATCCGCTGGCAACTGCGATTTCGCCGATGGAAAGGTCGGTTCGGGCCAACAGCTCCTGGCCCTTTTCCAATCGGACACGTCGGATTTCTTCCGCGGGCGAACGCCCCAAATAGTGTTTGAACTGAATCTCCAAGCTACGCCGCGAAACTGGAACCTCGTTCAGAATATCTTTGACGACGATGTCCTGGAAAGCATGCGTTTGGATAAAACGCAGCGCTCTGACGACGGACTCGTCGTCGATGGCCAAAATGTCCGTTGACTGTCTGCTGATAATCCCTTCGGGGGGGACTTTGTAGGATTTGTATTCGGGCGTTTGGTCGTGCATTAATCGGTCGAGCAGGGCTGCCGCTTCAAAGCCGATCTTTCGACCCGCCAGCGCGACACTTGAGAGCGGAGGCGTGCAGACGTCGCACATTAGTTCGTCAGTATCTCCCGCCAGGATTGCGACCTCATCGGGCACGCGGATGCCACTCATATTACAAATTTCAACGAGTTGCCGGCCGTGGTACGCATCGACGGTGAGAATCGCTACCGGAAATGGCAGGGATTTGAGCCACCGGCTGACTCGCCGCTGCTGCTCTTCCCAGCCAATCTTTCGGCCAACACGATATCCTGGTTTGTATTCGCGACACTTGAACCCCGACTTCTCGACAACTTCGACAAAATACTTGCCCCGCTTGGAGGAGTATTTTTTGCTTGGCGGAGCAAAGTATCCAAATTCTTCAAATCCTCGATCCCTGAGGTGACCAAAAGCAAGTTCGGCTCGTTGTTCGTCATCGGTCACAACATCGTAGATGCCTTCCACATCTTCGAAGACGGTGTCCACATTCACAGTGGGAAGTTTGCGATTAGTGATTTGGTTCAACTGCAATCGCGTGCCAATACGCGCGATCACGCCATCGCCTTCCCAAAGATCAGGGATGGCCAAGCGTTCTTCGTGGTCGCGGGGGTCGATGAGGAGATTCCAATGGCCGTAATCCTGAGAGTAATCTGCTATCCCGCGGATTACGCCCGAACCCCAGCTGTCATCGGTCTCTACCAATACAGCGACACGACGCAAACTATTGTTTTCTTCCATAGTCGACGAAATAGCACGGGGTGTGACCGGTCGAATGTCTCGAACCGTTCTCGGATCAAGGAACAACGGTGGTGGGAGAGCCAAAGTTGTGGGAGACTGGCGGGATTGTCTGAATCTGGCTCGCTGTGCTGTCGGGCACCCTATTAGCATAATCAAGAACATGCGCATTTACGAGAGAATGTTGCGTATTTTTTCCTTCTTCTTCGCTGGGAACCCACTAAGCTAGTTACTGACTTGAGTGAAGGAACCGCCTCAGACGGCGACCTCGGCCCTTTTTCCGATCGAAACCAAACCACCTAGCCTGAATTGAACCTAGGCAATCGAATATGACAAAAATTGCGATAGGACTCATGAGCGGTACCTCCTGCGATGGTGTGGATGCCGCGTTGCTGGAGACCGATGGTCAGAACAAAATTGAATTCTTCGGCGGGATTACTGTGCCCTACGAAGATGAACTCCGTGCAAGTTTGCAGGAGGCTTCGCAGTTCGATGTTCCGACGACTGAACTTCTGCGCTTAGAGAAAAGCGTCTCGGACGTTCATGTACAAGCCGTCAAGGTTTTACTCGAAGAGAACCCGAAACTGAAAGATCGAGTTGCCGTCGTTGGCTTTCATGGCCATACCGTCCGACACATTCCCAGCGAGGGAATCACCTTGCAGATTGGCAATCCTTGGATGTTGGCCAAGGAATTTGGGCTTCCCATCGTTACAGACTTCCGGCGATGCGATATGGCTTGCGGAGGTCAAGGAGCGCCCTTGGTGGCGATCTTCCACAAAGCACTCTTCAGTGAAGCTATTCTGCCGACGCTTGTTCTGAATATCGGTGGCGTGGCAAATGTCACGTGGCTAGGTGAGAAGGGTCAGATCATTGCTGGGGATACAGGGCCCGGTTGCGGCTTAATCGATGAGTGGGCCCAGGCCATGGCAGACTTGCCGCACGACCGAGATGGGGAGCTCGCCTTGGCAGGCAAAGCGGACCAAGAGACTATTGAAGAGGCGCTCGCAGCGCCGTTCTTCTCGATGCCGTTGCCAAAGGCAGCAGACCGATACGACTTCGATCACGTCGATGTCTCAGGCCTCAGCATCGAAGATGGGGCCACGACTCTGTGTGCGGTAACGGTTGAAGCAGTGTTCCGAGCGGTTGAGAAACTGCCTGAGATTCCAGCGACGATCTATGTCACCGGAGGCGGCGTCCACCATCCTGTGATTATGAGTATGTTGCGTGAGAAGTTTGGGGAAGTTCACACGGTTCGAGAAATGGGCCTCAATCCAGATACTTTAGAAGCAGAGTGTTTTGCCTGGCTGGCAGTCCGACATCAGGAGAATCAGGCGTTGACGGTTCCCGAGACAACGGGCTGTGCTTTTCCCGTGGTCGGCGGCGTGACTGCTCAAATCGTCAAGTAGGGGCGAGGAGTTGCCGGTTTCCTAGAGCTTGCGACACGCGAGATTCAGCGTACCGAGTGCTGGCTCCGCAACGCTTTCGACCGGGTGTGGTTCTAGCCCCAACCCGCCGAGCTTTAGCCTTAGTGCATCTTGGACGTAGGGACTGCCGCAGAGAACTCCACCGGCGACGGCCAAGGAAAAATCTGGTCCCAGCGTGACAGCCGCTGCAGAACTGTGGACTAACTTGGCCAGGTGCAGCGCACCCTCGTCGACAATCGCCTTAGCAACGTGGTCGCCAGTTTCTGCGGCACCGACCACAGATCTTGCAAGCGAAGCGATTGCTTGCCGGACACTATTGTCGGTGGAAAGGGCGGAGAGTAAATCTCTGGGTTTGTCGATCTGAAGATGTTCCAGAAGTTGAGCTTCCAGCGATGTCGCTGGACCTCGCCCATCAGCGGCTAACGAGACGGCTCGCAACGCAGCTTGCCCTAGCCAAAAAGCACTGCCTTCGTCGCCGAACCAATATCCCCATCCCCCGCTGATGCTGCTTTCCTGCGATTCGTTGACTGCCAGCGCTACCGCACCTGTCCCTGCAATCAAAGCTACCCCATAACCTTCAGGTGTTCCGGCCATTAAGACGGCTTCGGCATCGTGAATCACTTCCACCCGGCTGGCGATACCTTCTTTCGTAACCCAATCAGCGATTTTTTTCTGAGCCGAATCTCTTCCCGCACCCGAGAGAGCCAACACGGCCATCTCAGCGGTTGTGGCTTCGCGATTCGCTGCTTCCCATGCTCCCTGACTGGCTATTCGCAGGTTGGAAAAAGCCTCTTCCCAGCCGACAGCATTCACATTGGTAGATCCCGCCGCACACCGGCCGAGAATTTTGGGGGTTCCAGCAGAAGAAACCGCCGCCAGTAGAGCGAGGGTCTTGGTGCCGCCGCCATCGATGCCGAGAATTAGGGTTTCTTGCACGCCAAGCCCCTTGCTAACTAGTAGCCGCTGCTAGTTGGCAAGCTAGAGTAAGAACGCTCACCATTGAATAATTCGTGAAGAGTGGCGAGCTGGAAAGAAACAAGCCTAAACTCATTCCGATCAGTTTTCTAGCGCTTCTCTCAATTTGCCATTCGAATCGGTGAGCTTAGCTCTCGCCTGCTCGGGCCCTACGCCGTTGCGGTTAGCGACGATTGCCGTCTTGAGCTCACCATCGCACTCGGTAAGTAGTTCGGCTGCACTCTCCGTCGATAGGTCGGTGAGCGAGCAAATGATACGCTTAGATCGTTCAGTAAGCTTGATATTGGTTGCCTGCAGATCCACCATCAAGTTCCCGTAGGTCTTGCCCAATCTTACCATGGCACCCGTGGTGAGCATGTTAAGAACCATCTTGGTGGCGGTGCCGGCTTTCATCCGTGTTGAGCCGCTGACAACTTCGGGCCCAACAACGGGGACGATGTTGATCTGGGCCTGCGCTCGCATTGTAGCTTCTCGGTTGCAAGAGAGACCAATCCGGAATGCACCTTGGCTGCGGGCATACTCGAGAGCCCCGATTACATAAGGAGTGCGGCCACTGGTTGCGATTCCGACGACCACGTCTTGGCTGGTGAGCCCCACTTCTCGTAGGTCTTCGGCAGCCAATTCGGGATTGTCTTCTGCACCCTCCACGGCTTTCAGCATTGCCGAGGGACCACCGGCAATTAATCCGAGCACCTTCGAGGGATCGGAGTTAAAGGTGGGCGGACACTCCGCGGCGTCGAGAATTCCCAGCCTGCCAGAAGTGCCGGCGCCAACGTAAATCAAACGTCCGCCGTGTTGCAATCGATGAGCAATCACTTCGATCGCCTCGGCAATTGGTTCCGCTTCGCGTCCAACTGCATCGGCAACCTTGGCGTCTTCCGAATTAATCAGACGCACGATGTCCAAGGGACTGAGGCTATCTAGATTCTCGGAGGCCGGATTTCTGCCTTCGGTCGTTAGGTTTTCGAGCTTTTCAAGCATAATTCGATTCTAGTAGCCACCTCGTAAAACACATAGCGAAGATGCGCGAAAAAGAGACTTCCATGCGCTGAGTAGGAGGAAGACTCTTGGTTAGGTCGCTTCGCCCAGTTAAAAGCAACGAAATACTTTGCCAGGTGTTCGAGTTTACGCCACCACTAGAAGTTCCATGATCCTTATGATTTAGTTTGAAAAAACTTCGAACGTACCTGTAGCTGTTAGGTTTTCAGATTAAGTTAGGGCCATGTCAATTAATTCTTCAATTCATGTGGTCGATCAGGCGATCGTTGTTAGCTACATCGCGATTGTTCTAATCTGGGGATTGTGGCTTGGGCGATCGCAAAAAAATACGGAAGATTATTTTCTAGGTGGTAGAAGTTTGCCGTGGTGGGCAATTTTGCTTTCGATTGTTGCCACGGAAACTAGTACCGTTACTTTTCTTAGTATCCCAGGGATAACTTTCGCCAAGCTCAACGGCGACTTTCGTTTTCTGCAGATAACTTTCGGATATATTGCTGGACGCCTCTTAGTGGCAGTTGTGTTGTTGCCGCTATTTTTTCGAGGGCAGGTGTTCACGTCGTATGAGGTACTTCAATCTCGCTTTGGAGTAACCACCCGCCGCGGGGCCTCGCTGTTATTCCTGGTCACTCGCAATCTGAGCGATGCGTTGCGGCTGTTTCTGACAGCACTGGCGCTGCAACAGGCGACGGGGTTGGCCCTCTCCCAGTGCGTGATCGCATTGGGAATCGTTACGATCGTCTACACGCTCGTGGGCGGTGCCAAAGCCGTTGTTTGGAATGATTGCCTACAGTTTGCTGTGTACATGCTTGGAGCCGTGGCCACCTTGGTGGTTATTGCGACGAGGCTTCCCGGCGGGTTCGAGCAAGTTGTCGAGTACGGAAACGAGTTGGGCAAATTCCAGCTCTTCGATTTTCGACTGGGGCTGGAAAAGCCGATGAGCTTTTGGGCCGGGCTGATGGGAGGGATCTTTCTCACCGCGGCCACCCACGGCACCGACCAACTGATGGTGCAACGCTATCTCTCGGCTAAGAGCAAGCACTCGGCTGGTTGGGCACTAGTGCTGAGTGGCTTTGTCGTGTGCGTGCAGTTTGCGTTGTTCCTTACCATTGGTGTGGCGCTGTCCTGTTTTTACGATTCCCAGGTCTCCCAAACTGTATCGGAAGACGTGGTCAACGATGGCATCTTTGCTCATTTTATCGTGAACGAACTTGGCATGGGATTGGTTGGCATCACGCTCGCTGCGGTGTTTGCCGCGGCGATGTCGACCTTGTCGAGTTCGTTGAATTCTTCGGCAACTGCGTTTGTGAACGATATCTATTTGCCGCTGACTAAGTCCGAATTGACTTCGAAGCAACAACTCCGGATTAGCCGGGTTGCCACGCTGTTTTTCGGGATTGTTCAGATCTGCATTGCCATTGCGAGCCAGAGCTTTGGGTTCGACGAAAGCACGGTGGGGCAAGTGTTGAAGATTGCCGGGTTTGCGTTGGGGCCGGTGCTGGGAATGTATTTGCTGGCCGTGTTCTATCCGCATCTTGGCGAAATGGCGGCACTGCTGGGATTCGTCTTCGGTATCGGCATTTTATCAGTGATCGCCATTCTGACTCCGCTTTACTGGCCTTGGTATGCCATGTGTGGGGCCATTGCCGTCATCGAGTGCGGTCTGGTTTTTCAATTCGCAATCAATTGGCTCGATGGGAAAACAAAGTAGATGGTTGGTTTCAAAATTAGTGAGGGGACGATGCACATGATGAAGCAGCTACTAATCAGCGCAGTTTTGTTGACAGTGGGCGTAGGCGATAGTCTTGCACACCTGCCAACTGCATCCCCCGACACGGTAGGGTTAGCAGGGTCGCATCTTCAGGTCATCCCCGACTTGGTGCAACAAGAGATCGAAGCCGGCAATCTGCCCGGTGCAGTCGTATTAATCGGCCGCCGAGGTGTGGTGGCGTACTGCGAGGCTTTTGGTCACCGTCAGGTCGAGCCGACCCCCGAAGCGATGACGGTCGACACCATCTTCGATATGGCGTCGATCACTAAGCCCGTGGCAACGGCAACCAGCGTGATGGTCCTAGTGCAGCGCGGCAAAGTTCGGCTCCGCGATCCGGTTGCACGTTACATCCCAGAGTTTGCTGCCAATGGAAAAGGGGAGATCACCGTCGAGCAACTCCTCACGCATCAAGGAGGGCTGGTGCCCGACAATGCACTAGCGGATTACCAGCAAGGGATCGACAAAGCCTGGCTAAACATTTGGGCGTTAAAACCGGTTCACGGAATAGGTAAAAAGTTTGTCTACACCGACGTCGGCTTTCTGGTCTTGGGTGAGCTTGTGCATCGAGTGTCGGGGAAAACGGTTGCCGAGTTCGCTGCTGAGAACATCTTTCGTCCTACGGGAATGGTCGATACGGGCTACCAGCCGAGGGCATCCCTGCGTTCGCGAATTGCGCCCACCGAAAAGCAGAACGACAAGTGGTTGCGCGGCGAGGTTCACGATCCGCGTGCATCGCTGCTCAATGGAGTCGCGGGCCATGCGGGATTGTTTTCCACTGCCCACGACCTAGCGCTCTACGCCAACATGATGTTGCGGAGAGAATCGCCGGAGGGGACGTCCGCTCTCAACCCCGCCTCGATTCGAGAGATGACGCGGGCACGCGATGTCGCTGGCCAAAAACGCGGCTTGGGCTGGGATATGCGCAGCAAGTATTCATCAAACCGCGGCGAGCTATATAGCCGTTCGGCTTTTGGTCACGGCGGGTTCACTGGTACAGCCATGTGGATTGATCCGGAGTTGGATCTCTTCGTCGTCTTTCTCTCCAGTCGACTGCATCCGGATGGCAAGGGAAGTGTCAACGATCTCGCTGGACGAATCGGGACCGTGGCGGCAGGCGCCATTGTTGGACCGAACCCGCAAGCGAAGGACTCGACAAATCGCATAGCTGCCGAGACGGGGCCACCTGTGCTGCACGGAATCGACGTTCTGGTGCGAGAGAAGTTCGAACAGCTAGCGGGCCGTCGAGTAGGGCTGATCACGAATCACACTGGTCTTGATAGCCAAGGGCGACGTACGCTCGATCTTTTGCACGAAGCGGACAACCTGGAACTGGTTTCGCTTTTCAGCCCCGAGCATGGACTGCAAGGGAAGCTCGATCAGCCTAACATAACAGACACCCGTGAAGAAAAAACCAATTTGCCGGTGTACAGCCTGTATGGAGAATCGCGGCGTCCTGCAGCCGAGCAACTGAAGGATATCGACACGTTGGTGTTCGACATCCAAGATATTGGAGCGCGTTTCTACACGTACATTTCCACGATGGGGCATGCCATGCACGCAGCCGCAGAGCACGACCTGAAGTTCGTGGTGCTCGATCGTCCCAATCCTATCGGTGGTGACTTGGTGGAGGGTCCGATTTTGGATCCTGGGCTGGAATCGTTTGTGGGATACCATCCGATTGCCGTGCGGCATGGAATGACGATTGGCGAGTTGGCGATGATGTTTCGCGAGGAACTCGAGCTGGATCTTGATTTGGAAATTGTGAAGGTTGAGAACTGGCAGCGAGAAGACTACTGGGATCGCACCGGGCTGGTATGGACGAATCCGTCGCCGAACATGCGAAGTTTGGCGGAGGCTGTGTTATATCCGGGAATTGGACTGATGGAAACGACCAACGTTTCGGTCGGTAGAGGCACAGACACCCCGTTCGAAGTCCTAGGAGCCCCCTGGATCGATGGCGTCCAGCTTGCGGCGGAGCTCAATGGGCAAAACTTACCCGGCGTCCGATTCGTGCCAATTCGTTTTACTCCCGATACCAGCAAACATGCCGACAAGCAGTGCTTGGGGGTAAACATCACGGTCGTCGACCGGTCGGTTTTCCTGCCGGTGAAAACCGGCCTGGCCGTGGCCGCTACGGTACGCGATCTCTATCCCGACGACTGGGAGATGAAACGATTTAATCGTTTGCTCTGCGACCAGCAAGTATTCGATGCCATTGCCAACGGCACCCCACTGCCCGAAATCATCGAGGGCTATCGGGAAGAACACCAAGAATTCTTGAAGCGGCGTAGTAAATTCCTGATCTATCCGTCGCGTTGCGACAGTCGTTAGGCACCGACTAGATCTCGGCGACCGTAAAGTCCGAAGGCACCGCCGGTATGGATGAACACGGGGATGCGGTCGGTCGATTCCTCACGCAAAGTGGCTAGCATCGCCGTCATTGCTTTCGACGTGTAACTAGGATCGAGTACGATCGCCTCGGTTTGGCCGAGTAATGAAATGGTTTCGACCGCTTCGGGGTACTCAATTGCGTAACCTTCGCCAATAAAGCCGTCGATGAGTTCGATAGGTGTTTGCTCAATCGAGAGTCGTAAGTCGAATTGCTCGGTCGTTTTCCTTTCCAAATCGCGGAGATGTGTTTGGAAATACTCGACGCTATCGCTAACCGGCACCCCCCGCACCCGCCAGTTCTCGCAACCCAGGATGGCACGACCGAGAATCAAACCCACCTGCGTGCCTCCTGACGAGGTAGCGCAATAAAGATCGACTGCGGAATCGCGGCCCAGGGTCTCGGCGAGTTCCGCCACGCAGCGGATATAGCCCCAACTGCCGAGAGGGACGCTGGCGCCGACTGGGAAGAAGTAAGGTTTGTGCCCTTGATCGACTTCTTCTTGCATCGCATCTTTTACGAGTTGATCGAGTTGCTCGCGGTAGATGTCAGGCGGATGGTAGCTGCAGTGGGCTCCGAACAGTTTGTCGAGCACCAGATTTCCCTCGTAGGGCACAGAGGGAGTTTCCCCGCGCAGTAGCATTCTCACCCGCACTCCCAAGCGAGCGCCAACTGCGGCCGTGGCGCGGCAATGGTTGGACTGAATCCCCCCGTGGGTCACTAGCGTATCCGCCCCATTCGCAATGGCGTCGGCCACGACGTATTCAAGTTTGCGGATCTTATTGCCGCTCAGCTCCAAGCCGGAAAGATCATCGCGCTTGAGGAATATCTTAGGCACGTCTGCCGATCTGGCTAAGTTCTTAAGTTCCACACAAGGAGAGGGAAGTTGCGCGAGCTCGATTCTGGGTGGTTCGTTGGCGTGGGTTTTCATGCGGTTTTTGTCTCTGTGCAATGGGAACGCTCACTTAAAGGGATGCAATCAGCAGTGGACTGGGTTTTCCAAGACGGTTAGCTTTCGCGCGTCTGCATTCAATTCAACCTGGACTCCCAGGGGCAAAGTGGCATTGTCGCGGGCATGGCCCGTGGGGAAATTTTGAACAATCGGAACCTTCAATTCCCCAAGGTAGTTGCTGAAGATCTGCTCCAGCGTGAGACTTGCCTTGCCCTCCTCGGGTAAGCAGTCTGTGAATTGTCCGACGACAACTCCTGACAGCTTATCCAGTTTCCCGGCGAGTTGAAGCTGAGAAAGAAACCGGTCAATGCGGTAGGGCTGCTCGCTGATATCTTCGATTAGCAAGATGTTCTGCTCGGTGACTATTTCATAAGGGGTTCCTAGCAGCGAACAGATGAGAGCCAAGTTGCCGCCGATGAGCCTGCCCGTTGCTGTTCCGGGATGAACCGTGGCGATTCCTTGTCGCTCGTTTTCTGTGAGAGGAATTTCCCAGGAGGCTTCGTTTGACGACTCGTATTCGTCTGCCAGTAAGCAACGCCAGTAGGTGCGGGCGGTGAGATCAGTGAATCCCTCGGGATGCCCTGGGCCATCCATCGGATGAGGACTATGAAAAGTAACCAAACCCGTCTGCGAGTTCACTGCCAAGTGCAATGCGGTGATATCGCTAAAGCCACAAAGAATCTTAGGATTCTGTCGAATCAATTCATAGTCGAGCCGATCAAGAAGTCGGGTAACACCGGTGCCTCCGCGGGCTGGGAAGATGGCAGCAACCTCTGGATCGGCGAACGCCTCCATCAGCTCCTTGGTCCGAACATCGTCGTCCCCGGCCAAGTAGCCGTGGGTCGCGTAGATATCTCGATAGGTTTTGAGTTGAAAACCTTGTTTCTCGTAAACAGCGACTCCCCGCTCGAGCCTTGCGCGATCGACGGGACCTGCTGGAGCAACCAGCGCGATTGTGTCGCCCTTTCTGAGTGCTCTTGGAATAAGCGGCTTCATGGGGTTCTCATGCATAGAGCCAGTAGCCAAGCAAGATCGCGGTGGCCACGCCCGCTGCATCTGCGATCAAACATGCTGGCAGGGTATGACGAATTTTTTTGACTTGGATCGCACCAAAGTAAACCGTGATGACGTAGAACGTAGTTTCGGTGCTCCCCATCATCAGCGTGGCAGTATTTCCTAGAAAACTATCGGGACCATGGCTGTCGAACATTTCCACCAGCACCCCGCGTGCGCCACTCCCGGTGAGCGGTCGTGTAAATGCCAGCGGCATCAGGTCGAGCGTTTCGGTATATTCTCCCAATCCGAATTGTTCCATCACCCAAATAAACAGCAACTTCATGTCCTCGAACGCACCGCTGGCGAGAAATACCTTGATCACAAACAGTATCGCGACCAGATAGGGAATAATCATCACCGCCACGCTGAAGCCTTCTTTGGCTCCGGTGACAAAGGACTCGTACATGGGCACCTTGTTGTAGGCTGCCCAAAGAACGATCAGCAGCATCATGCCAGGGATAGTCCATTGGCTAACGGTATCCATCATGCCTTGGAGTGCGCTCATACTTCGTCCTCCTCGTCAATCGGTTCCGAACTTCCTGCAACTGCAGGGATCGCATACGCGGGTGATTTCTGAAGCATGCGGACGGCCAGCACCGCGACGATTGTGGTGACCGAGGTCGTCAGGAAGATAGGCACCAGAGGGCCTGCCGGGTCGGTGCTGTCGGCGGCAACTCGATAGGCGATAATTGTGATGGGGATGATTGTGACGTTGCTGGTATTAATTGCCAGGAACGTGGCCATGGAATTGGTCGCGGTGTCTTTCACTGGGTTGAGCGTTTGCAACTCTTGCATCGCTTTCAGACCCATCGGCGTCGCCGCGTTGTCTAGTCCTAGCATGTTTGCCGAGATATTCATTAGCATCGCGCCCTGCGCGGGATGACCGTCGGGTACTTCTGGGAATAGCCATCGCATGAGTGGTCGCAATAACCTGGCGAAGGCATCGACTAAGCCGGCATCCTTGGCGACGTTCAGCAGTCCTAACCACAAAGCCATGATGCCGATAAGCTTGAGGCAGATTTCAACGGAAGTTTCCGCAGCTCCCAAGGCGGCTGCATTCAAATCTTTTCCCATCTCCTGGAGACCACGTCTGTCGTAGACATCGTCGATCGGATCTGCTGTTGTCTCCGTCGCTTCAACTAGAACATCTGGCTCCTGAACATCTTCCTCGGCAGACGCAACCGATCGGGTTTTGCCACTCAAGTCGTTGTAACTAGCTTTGCCAAAGGCGTAGAGCACGCCGATCAGCAGCAGCCCGAACCAAATCTTGTTGAGCATATAAGATTCCTTGATACGATCGATTATGTCCTGGCTGCTCGAAAATCATTCACGAGTAGTCGACCCACAGGACTAGGGGTCAGCTCGCCTTTGTCCCAAACAACGTTACCGCTGACTAAAACTCGCCGCAAGAGACTCCAGTCGACCGATTGATTGGCAGCCAGGCGATCTGCTGATTGGAGGAAGACCAAATCTGCGCTCGATCCCAGAGCAATTGGGCCAGTCTGGTAGTGTTTAAGAAGTTGCGCACCTTGCTGCACCTGACCAAAATATTCTTCCAGCGACGAAGACTCACCCAACGCAAACGAGAGTGCCCCGTGCGCAATGGGAACAATCCCAAAACAATCTAGAAGTTCCTGGGCTTCAGTGGATTCGGTCGTGCCGATTGCTCCGAGCACGCCCTGCGAAAGCGCTCTTATTAAGTTTGCTTGTGATTCTGGGCCTTGATAACTGTCGAGATCAGCCAAGAAGCCAACGTTGATAGGCAGTGCCAATTGAGTGCCGAGATCCAGGAGTGCGTCACGTTGAGCTGATGACGATAAGTCCAGTGACCCAAGCAGGGAAGTGACACCGGATTGCAACATCTCGGCAACAAGATCGGGGCTGGGCAGGTTGGTGGGATTGATTTCAGGTAGCAGGGCGAACCTGCCTGGCAGACAAATGCAGTCGTCGGCGATGAACTCGATCTTCCCGTCAGTCACGGAGAGATCGCCCAAGTCGGCAATCCTCCCTGTTAAGGCAAACTGATGGTCGCTCGAGGTTGAATGAAAATTGATGCCGATGTCGCTGCGGGCGGTTTCGCCTGACTTGTTGAGCACGATGCGCGTATTTCTCACGGCAAGATCGAACAAGTCGTGGCCACCGGAACGTGGCAGCTGATCGTAGATGATCGGATCGGCCGACTCGTAACTCTCATTGGCAATACTCTCGAGTACGCTTAGCGTTCCTAGAAAATGAACTTGCACCAGGGGGCTACGTTCGGTCAGCGGGGTTGTCCAGCCGCCTGCTTCCACCGTTAGCGTGGCCGCCCCTTGTTGCTGTACCCACTCGCCAAAGCAGCGCGGCATAAAGTCGGCGTCGTACCGAGAGATGAGGCCTGCGCAGTGTGGCTCGACAGCTTCAACGAATTTATCTGCGAGTTGTTTGGCAAGGCGAGTCCCATCCGTCTGTGTGTCTACTGCGTCGATGGGCGGAACCAAGAGCGAAACGGCTGCGACTCGAGTTGGATTGCTGCCAACCGAGGTGCGTGGCGTTTGGTTATGCAAGTTTAGCGCAATATCGGGTTGTAAATCGAAAACTGTCTGTCTCAGCAACCGTCCCTCGGGGCTCTGTAGCAGGAGGGCGTCACGGTTGATATCGATCGCTTGAGCATTGCGTCGTATGTAACGCTCCGCCCCATCGGGGTTGAGCATCGGGACCAAGTGTAGCGTGCACTCGGATAGTATGACTTTGGCAATAGGGTCCTCCGGTGAGCGCTGCAGGAAATTTATTAAATCCAAGAGCACTGCCGTGTGGGTTGGTTCATTGCCATGCATTTGGGACCAAGCAAATATCTTCGTGGGACCATTGCCTAGGGACGCCTTCCAGATACTGCGGCCTTCGTACGAGGTCCCCAGCTCGCTTAAGGGCATCGCCTCGGGGCGTACCGCCTGTAGCTCGGCAAGCATGCGTACGATGTCGGCATGCCGAAGGTTGCTGGTGATTTCTGGAGAAACACGGTACTGAGAATGGAGTTCCCACATGGACATGTCGCCCATTGTAAGACTGTGCGACTTGCGTGACTACAGCCCGGTTCCAACAGTCTGGATGCTCTGGTAAGAATGAGCAGGCCAAGGACTAGCGCTGAAAATTTGGGTTCTGCTCTGGGTATAGCGCCCCCATCGAGTCGAGCGATTGATGCAGTTCATTCAGAAGTAACTCTGCCTGCTCTGGATCTGTGTTGGCTAGGTTATGCTGCTCACCGAGATCGTCGGCCAGATTGTAGAGTTCGACCACATCTTGCTCGTAGAATTCGATGAGTTTCCAATCTCCCTGGCGAATCGCCGACCCCGGTGTCCAAGCGGAGGCATGGTAGTGAGGGAAATGCCAAACCAGGGTGCGCTTCAATGTTTCTGCTGGCGAGCGAAGATAGCCGGCGAGGCTTATGCCGTCCCGATGTTGTTCAGGCTGCCTGGGGACGCCGGCACAGTCGAGAATAGTGGGATAGAGGTCCATAGAAATTGTGGGGACGTCGCAATCGGTGCCGTCCTGGGAGATGCCTGGAGCGCGGATCAGCAGGGGAATCCGAATGCCTCCCTCGTAGCACCAGCCCTTACCTGCACGCAGTGGTAGAACTGAAGTAGGTCCCCCTTTGCCCTGAGTGCTCAACCCGCCATTGTCGGAGGTGAAGATCACGATTGTGTCATCGCCAAGGTCTTCCGACTCAAGCAAATTCAAGACGCGACCGACGTTCTCGTCCATCGATCGAACCATCGCCGCGTACTCGGGATTGTCTTGAACCACTCGAGTGCGAGCGCCGTTCTCCTCACGCAATGTGTGATTGTTGAGTGCGGGCAAACCGTCGGCACGTTGGCGGTAGAGCTCGTCGTACTTATTGCAACCTTGGATGGGCGTATGGACGGTGTAAAAAGCCAAGTAAGCGAAGAATGGTCGATCTTTGTCACGCTGCTCAATAAACTCGATTGTTTCACTTGCCAGCCGATCTGTCAGATACTCACCTGTCGGACCATCCCCCAACGCCGGATTCTTATAGGGAGAATAATAGCCGCCGGGGGGCGAGCCTTTGTCGTGTCCTCCCCGGTTGATTTCGAAACCCTGCGACTCGGGCCAATGTCTTTTCTCACCAAGATGCCATTTTCCTGCGTAGAAAGTTTGGTAGCCGGCTGATTGCAAGGTTTCAGCGATCGTCGTTTCTTCGTGAGGGAGTTGGTTCTCAATGGGTGGCTGCAGCAGTGGATAGCGGTTGGCAGTCTGCGGGCGCATGGGGATCATTCCAGGAATCCAGTCGGTGATCTGAAGTCGCATCGGGTTTTTGCCACTCAAGATGGCAGCGCGAGTTGGCGAACAGACTGGTGACGCGGCATAAGCACTCGTGAATCTCACCGAGGATTCCGCAAACTTGTCCAGATTGGGCGTGTCGTAAAAGCTACTGCCGTAACAGCCCAAGTCGGTCCAGCCAAGATCGTCGACGAGGATCATTACGATATTCGGCTGCGCGGTTGGAGCAGCGTGAGCGAAGGGGCAGAGCAGCTCAGCAACTAGCATTGCGCAACTGACCAACGAGACTGGGATTGCTAGTTTCATCTTCGCTCTCGTTGCAAATTGCGGAATGGTCCCCTGCCCTACTCTTTCACGGCACCGAGGGTCATGCCCGAAACAAGGTACCGACTCAAGATGATGAAGACAACGACCACAGGAATGCTGACAAGAATGGAAGCTGCCGCATAGAGTCCCCATTGGGTCGACATGCTCGCCTGAAATCCCTTGATTCCTAAGGGTAGCGTGAACAGATCGCGGCTTTGCAAGACCTGGGCCGCGACAATGTACTCGCTCCACGCGGTCATAAAACTAAACAAGGCTGTAATCACAAGTCCAGGAACTGCCACGGGAAGCACGATCCGCCAGAAGGCACTGAATTGTCCGCAACCATCAATGGAAGCTGCTTCTTCCAGCGAAGGGGGAATCGTGTCGTAAAAGCCTTTCATTTGCCAAATGCAAAAAGGCAAAGCGGTGGATACGTAAAAGATCATCAGCCCTAAATACGTATCTACTAAGTGCAACTTGGCGATCAATATGTACAAGGGCAGCAAGAGCATTGTCGCTGGGAACATTTGCGTCGTGAGAATCGAGAGCATCAAAGTTTGTCGTCCCACAAATTTGTAACGGCTCAATGCGTACCCGCCCAGCGACGCCAATGCCACGCCGGTCATCGTCACAATACCTGAAACGAGCAGAGAGTTTCCTAGCCAATTTAAGAAAGGTTGTTCTGTGAATAGGCTACGATAGGAATCGAACGTCCAATTTTCTGGAATAAGTGAGAGATCGGTCGATTGTAGCTGGTTCCCCGGCCGCAAGGAGATCGAGAGTACGATAAGTACGGGATAGAGGCTGATAAACACAAACAGCAATAGCACTGCGTGCCTCAACAGCGACACTCCCATCGCTTCGGTCGGTTTGTCATCGAGATGGTTCTTCTTCATTTCGATTTGGCACTAAATATTCTTTTGGATCTCAAGTGTAGACGCTTTCGGTGGCGCGCGAACGCTGCAACCCTATGAGGCTGGCGGCAAGCAGGATGGCAAAAATCACCATCGAAAGTGCTGCGCCATAGCCATAGCGATAGAGGTTAAAAACGGCTTTATAGACGTAGGAAACTAAAATATGCGTTTTGTTGGCGGGTTCGCCGCCGTTGGAGACGAGCCACACCACGTTTAGATTGTTGAAAGTCCAAATCGCACCCAGCGTAACCGCGGGGGCTAAAACTGGTTTGAGCAGCGGCAACGTGACGTGCCAAAACTGGTGCCACCGCGACGCACCATCGATCCGGGCGGCTTCGTAAAGCTCATTGGGAATTCCCTGCAGCCCGCCCAGTGCGATGACCATCATGAAGGGATAGCCGAGCCATACATTTGCAACAATGCAGGCGGCGAAAGCTGGGCTCGGTTCGCCGAGCCAATTCACAGGTTCGATGCCAAACCAATTGCTCAACAACAGATTGATTGCGCCGTAATCGTAGTGAAACATGCTCCGCCACGTGAGAGCGGTAATGTAAGCCGGCACGGCCCAGGGAATGATGAGGCAAATTCGGTAGAACGTCTTCCCCCGAATAGGCCCATTGATGGCCATCGCCAGTAGTACGCCAAAGCATGTATGAAAGAAGACGTTAATCGCCGTCCAAAAGATCGTTCTGCCCAGCAACCGATAGAACGACCCTTCGGCAAACACTTCTCGGTAGTTTTCCAGACCTACAATCTCCCACTCCTGAAAATTGGTGAGAGACATATTCGAGAGCGAAAGCAGAACGTTGTAGAAAAAAGGAAAGGCGACCGTTAAGAAAATGACAACAATGGAGGGTAGCACCAGCCAATAAGCGAATGGCTGCCGACGGACATCGGGGAGAAATTGGAGTAGACTCCGCCGCTGCCAAAAAAGCAGCGCACCGCAGAGAATCGCCCCCAACAATTGCCAGACCCAGGGCTCAGCGGCTGCCTGGCTGTCGCGATTCATCAGATCGATGGCTCGCTCTGCCTCTTTTTGCATTTGCTTGCCAGCTTGCTCTGCGGTGATACTGCCCCCCAGGAGTGACTGGTAGGCGGGTCTCATCGCGTCCCATACGGCCCGTAACTCGGTATCGACAGGCATCAACCGTCCGTTGTCGAGCTGGATTTTCGAGGCAACCAATGTGTCGTTTTCGGACATCATGGGATCCTCGTACGGCTCTTTCAAGGCGGGCAGAATCAAGCCCTCGCTCATATAGAATCTCTGCGTTGCGTCGCTGGTCATGAATTCGACGAAGCGCATTGCATCGCGCTTGGCAGTGTCGTCGAGAACGGCATTCAAGGAATACCCTTTGGGCGAGACCATCGGTCCCATGGGCTCGCCAGTGGCAGACACCAGCGGCAAAGGGGCCACGGCGGCATCGATGCCCTCGGCTGCTAGATAGTCGGACCAACTCCAATCGCCATTGATAATCATGGCTGCTTTGCCACTTTTGAAAAGTGAGTCGGCCGTTTCGTAATCGCAGTTATTGGGGACAATCTTATGCTCGTCTCTCAACGAAAGTACGAACTCGTATGCGTCTACAATCTCGGGCGTATCTAGGTTAGGCACGGGGTCGCCAGAATCATCGAATACCCAGCCTCCATAGCCGGTGACAAACGGGATGGCAAAAAAAGGTTCGACGAAGTTCCAAACCAGGCCGTAGCGTTCGTTTCTACCGTCGCCGTTCGCATCGACGGTGTGTTGTTTACCAAGTTCGATCAGTTCAGTTGTTGTCTTCGGAGGCTCTTTGATGAAATCGCGGTTGTAGACGAGGGCCAGATGGTTTCCGAAACGATCCGGAATTTGAAGTAGCTCTTTTCGTTGCGGATCGTCTCGGCTTGGAACAAAGGTTAGCGCATTTGGCAAGAAAGCGGCTTGAGACTTGGCGTTCAACCAGGGCGACATGTCCTGGATGATTCCCATCGCTTGGAATGGGCCTAGGGCGTCGGTGGGGCCATGAATGAGTTCCGGGCCAATCCCAGCCAGAGCGGCCGCTTGAAATCCGCTGCGTAGTTCCTCCGTTTCTTTGTAGAGAAACCTTACATGGATGTTCGGATCGAACTGCTCAAAGTCCGCAATGCGACGCTCCAACAGGGCCCGATCGCGGGGAGTCAGTTGGTGCCACACCGTGATCGTGCGCTTATGGCTCGCGGGTTGGCATCCGATGAGACCTGCAGAGGTCAGAAGTAGTAGTGCGATCGTCAGAAGCTTGCACTTCAGACGAATTACTTTTGCGACAATTCCAATCGACGTTTCAAGTGCCGACGTCTTCATTCAGGGCCCTGCTGCTCCGCTCCCGCTAGATCCTTGAGAACAATCGCTTCCATCGCAGGAATTGAAACGGTTGATTGATTGCCTTCCGCAGCAACTGCCACGCTTTCGAGATTCTCCGATGCGGCAAAAATAGTGGACCAGGCACTATTCGGTTTTGTATCGAAAGTGAACTCATAGGAGCTATCCCCACGATTGATTGCCACGATGAGGGTACCTTCGTCTGAGACGCGACGAAAAGCAATAAACATGGCTTCGTCATCAAAACTGAGGACTTCAAAGGCACCATTCCGCAGCGCTGGATTGTCGAGACGAAGCTGAATGGCGTTTTGGTAGAAATCGAACAATTCTTGATCGAATTCAATAGGATCCGCGTTCCTTTTTCTGTTCCGAGGATCTTCGGCTTGGGGGTCGTATTGTAAGTCTTCCCAGACCATGGCTTGGCGATTGCAAGGATCGTCGGCTCCCCACATTCCGGCTTCGGTGCCGTAGTAAACCATGGGGGCACCGACAAACGTCATTTGCATGAGTGCGACCATCCGTTGAATGCGGCGATCGTCGTCGTCGGGAGCCTCGGCCGAATAGGCAAGGGTGTAGCGAGGAGAGACCACTTCGGAAACGTCGTAGTCGAACTTTTCAGCTTGTAAATAATTCTCGTCGTTGGCATTCACAATCATCGAGGCGACACGATCGGTGTCGTGCGAATCAATGAGGTTTTGCAAGGCAAATTGCATCGAGCGAGGGTATTCCTCCATGCGGTCTCGCAGCTGCATTCCAAAGTCGTGTGCGGTGAGCCTGCCGTCGATGAGGAAGCCTTTCACCAAATAAGCGAAGCCGTGATAGTTCATCGTGGCAGAGAATCGACCATCGACGAGATGCTGCTTGGCATCGCCCCAGAATTCGCCCACGGTATAGGCATCGGGATTGAGGTCCCGCACTAGCGAGTTCCAGTCCTTCCAAAAACCGGAAGGCACTTCATTAGCCACATCCAATCGCCAGCCATCGATGCCGTCGGAGGGGTCGCCATCATTGTCGGGATCCATCCAGCGGCGGGTGACGTCGAAAATATACTTCTTCGGGCCTGGGTGCAGGTCGGTCCGATCGAAATCGTCCGCAAACTCTGGGAGCGTGTCGATTCCCCACCAGCTTTTGTAGCGAAACTCATCTTGAGGCGTCTCGGGTTTGTCGAAACTCTGCACGATATACCAGTCCACGTAGCGCGACTCTTCTTGCTTCTCCCGCAAATCGGCAAACGCGAAGAAGTCTCTGCCAGTGTGGTTAAACACTCCATCGATAATCAGCCGCATTTTGCGTTGGTGTATCTGCTGAACGAGATCGAGAAAAAGTTTGTCCGCGGCAGTCCACTTCCAAGTGTCGGGATCGCTAGTTTCGGTGGCAATAATCTCGAGATCGCCCGCAGGGTCGGGACCAAAGTAGGGATCGATATGGTGCATTGAAGCACCGTCATATTTGTGCAGCGATCGCCCATAGAAAACGGGATTGAAATAGATCGCATTGACGCCTAAGTCTTCCAGGTAATCGAGCTTATCGAGCACTCCCTGCAAATCGCCCCCGAAGCGACGGTGAAAGACTCCAGATTCGTAGAAGTCGTCACCAATCTCTTTTTCCCAATCTGCCCGCTTGTACCAATCACTGGTCCAAGGGGTGATCGCCCAGCTATCGGAGACATCGTTGGGTTCGAGCGATTCCCGGGTAGGATCGTTCGACGAGTCGCCATTGCGAAAACGTTCGGGGAAGATCTGATAAAACACCGCGTCGACGACCCAAGATGGAACGAAGGGTTCCATCAAAGTGTCAATTTCGTCCGAGGGCGTCTGATCTTCGGCTGGGGATTGCTCTGCTAGATTGGCAGGTTCTGATGAAACTGCTGGAGCTGTCGTTTGGGTTGCTGCCGGCGTGGCCTGAGGCGTTGGCGATTGCTGCGCGTTGCAACCGATCAGCGCAGAGAGTGAAACTAAGAGAACGGTACACAACCGAGTTAAAATATTGGGCTGAATTTCTGGCATCCCCAGTAACGCTTTCCTGCAACTATCTGGAGTGGATGTGAATCGGACGATTCACTGAAAATAAAGCTGACCACGGCCACGGTAAGCGACCGCGGTCAGCGGAACGTCAAACAACTAGCTTCGACGACGATTCCTCTGGCGACGGAGCCCAGCACAGCTGGCCCCGAACAAGAGAAGTGCCACGGTCGATGGTTCTGGAACAGCCGCCACAGCAGCAGCCAGAGGGACACCGAGGGTGACGAATTGGTCGCCCGCGATGGTGCCTAAATCGATATCACCCAAGCCGCCGGTGAAATTGCCAGCTCCATCGCCGCCGAGGTTGCCCTGGAGGACTCCACCTGACCATTGATTGGAAGCAAAATCGAATCCAGAACCATTGATAAAAACCGTTATCTTGATGTCATCGCCCGAATTGGGATCGCCAATCTCCGACAGTGGAATGGAAAACTCGATCCCAGTGTTAACGTCACCAGGGTTCCCCGTGGCATTCCACATACCGTTAGCGTTGGGATCCGTTCCCTCGACACCACCCGTGTTGCTGTTATTGATGGCTAGCTGAAGATCGACGGTGTTCTCGAAGTCGCGGTGATTATTTGGGTTACCAGCCGCATCGACAGGCAGAACGAATTCGAGCTCCCGAGCGACGCAGCCCGTGCCAGCGCTATCGGTGCAACCGCCCCCATTAGGATCCATGGCGTAGACCTTGTCGATCAGTTGGCCTTGCGACAACCCTGGTAGTGCTGGACCGATCAGAGTTTCAGTTGAGGTAATCGACGAATTAGGAACAAACGGATCTCCGTTAAGTGGCGGATCGTTTCCATAGCCACTTTCCCAAATAGCCAAGTCAGCACCATTAACGAACCCATCGTCATTGGCATCGCCTTGCGAACGCATGGCGCCAGGATTGTTGGGATCGTCAATGTTATTAGGGTCTGGATTAAATTGATCTCGATTTTGCTGCCAGATCAAAAAGTCGAGCCCGTCGACATTTCCATCTGTGTTGAAGTCCCCACCTAGTGGACTTCGCAGCACATTGGGTAGGCCCAACGGAGCTAGTACAACGCCAGCAGCCACTACGTCGCCATCGACGCCTTGAGTTAGGTCGGCATAGTGAGCATTCATAGCATAGAACTGAATATTTGAGGGACCTGCGGGGCCGACATTCTCGTTTCCATGAGAGAAGTTCACCGTGTAGTCCGCCGTAAATCCTGGATCAAAGGTAAAGAAATCAAACTTTTGGAGGCCACCTTGATTGTTAGTGTTTCCGCCGTCAGGAGGAACTAAGCCACCACAGCAAAACTGATCCAAGCCATAAGGCACGTTACTGTTCGGATCGTTAATGCCAGTTGTGGAGAACCCGGGGTTATCTGGATTGCTGATGATTTGGTTGACGCCAGCGTTTGGATCTGTATCAAAGAAAACCTGCATCTTGTTAAAATTGAGTTCAAGATTACCTGCAAGCACCATATAGAGTCGACCATTTTCGATCTTTGCATGGATTTGGTCGAGTTCAGAACCGCCCCCGCCATCGATAATATCGCCGTTCGTAGCATTGCCGAACTGGGTGTTTGTGTTCTGTACGAAGATTGAGCTGTAACCATCGGCGACGCTCGCCGTGCCGTCGATCACAGGCTGGGCGCTAACTTGCACAGTCCACACGGCCAGCACCATGGCTGCCAAACTCAGAGTTAAACGATTCATAGATTTCATTAGAATACCCTCCATCAAGACTTGTAGGCGGCGACCATTAGGATCGACCGACTCAAAAAAGACAAATTGTCGTTGAAAATTACACTGCTGTGTATGCGTTGCGACTACTCCGAAAACGTAAGTTCAAAGAAACAATAACAAAACTTATCAAAGTCATAGTACTTGGCTCGGGGACAACCGTTGCGTTCGAGGTGATCGTTGCGCCGGTTGCCACGGTACCGTATAAACCACTCCAGATCGCTAAGTCGGCCCCATTGGCGGAGCCATCTAGGTTCGCATCTCCTTGGCTGTAGAAATCCGCACCGGCAGTGCTGGCGCCGATCTGCCAAGCAAGGAAATCGACGCCGTCGACGTCGCCATCCAAATCGAAGTCACCATTCACGGTGCGAGCGATGTTTGTGATAAGCGTTTGCACATCGCCCAAATCTACGGTGCCATCGACATTCAAATCTTCCAGCCAATTGCTGGTTCCAAAGGCTAGGTGCAGGGCCATGACGTCGTCGCCGTTGGTTTGACCATCCTGGTTAATGTCTCCGCGCTCCAGGAGTAATTCGTCGTAGGCGTCGAGCACCGATTGGCTTGCCCCGGAAGAAATTAGCTCGGATTCCAATGCGAAGAGGTCCAGGTTGTCGACATCGCCGTCTCCATCGAGGTCGGCTGCCGCATTAAACTCCGCGTTCTGGCTATAGAGTACGTCTTCGAACGAGTTGTTCGACGTCCCCAGCAGATCGGCCACTTCCAGCGAATTATCTGCATCGAGATCGCCAAAGCCGACGCCAATGCCGGTATCTGTAAAGAAACCGGGAAATCGCTGCACGTTGAATCCATTCGTGCCGTCGAACGTTTGTTCGAATGTGACGACGGTCGCTACATGGTTGCCCGTGGTCACTCCGGTAAAACCAAAAATCCATTTGTCCCGATCATATTCGCCGGCATCGTTTTGGCCAGAAAGTGCCAAGGCTAGTACCTGGGCATCGGTCATGCCTTCAGGTAGATCGAGAAATAGGTGCATGTTGTCCGCTGTTAAGTCGGTCGATTGTACAATCAAATCTCGATCGTCTAGAACCGTGGGGCTGGTGGCGAAGGGATCGAAGCTGACGACCGCTGCTTCGGGCGGCAAACGATCGACGTAGATGGTCTCTTTGAAATCGGTATAAATCGCAGGACCGCCGTCCCCACCGGTGCCAGAGTTGCGATGGCGGAATGTTCGCACGGTGATGTGATGCTGGCCTTCGGAAAGCTGGGTGGCATCGATCGTTTGTGCATAGGTGCCGGTTCCAGAACCGATGTTCGTGGCCCCATCCCAGATGTAGCCCGGCGTTCTTGTGTCGGTAAAATCTTCGAATCCGTAAGCGATGTTGCCAGGCGTGGGATTGTCGAAACCAGCGATGTTGTTCAGATCCATGCCTTCGTCAATTCGCAACAAGGCAGTGTCGCCGTCGGCATGTACGTCGCGGACCATCGTGTTGGGATCGTCAGGATTTACGAGGCTCACGGGATTCGTCGTTAGCTGCACATCGAATGAATTGCTGTGAATCACGCGGATGTCGCCTTGCCGGACTGTCCCATTGTTCGGATCGGTTGGTGTACCACCGCTTAGCACCGAGGCAACATTCGTAAGCGACAAAGTACCTTGCGGTTGGGCCAGACCGTAGACAACGTAGCCTCGCCCGTGGGAGCCATTGCTGGGGATACTTACATTCACCTGTCCCGATCCATTTACCTTGATCGTGTCGGGGATGGAATTGCCAGGGTCGACCGTCGGGTCGGTCGCATTGCCGGTAAGCTCGACCAAGATACTGCCAGGGGCGAAGCCTGTTTGGACTCCCGACCGAGTTTCAACAAACGTATCGTTCCGACTATTCAACCCGACGATTGCGGAAGCCTCACGCTCGTAGATGTAAATATTTGAAAAGCCATTGGGATTGAACGCGTCATCAATCCAACGCTCATGGAAATTTCCCCGACCGTGGGTGTTACGAAGGCCAACCAAGGTGGAAACCGCGTCGCCAGAAGAAGGTCCGCCCAGTGCGTCGTCTGTGCCGTGGGTGGGAAAGCCGCGGAACTCCGCTGAACCAAATTCCTCCGCGTTGAAGTAGACCACCGCATTGCCGGGTCGCATTAAGATGTAGGCATGAGCCACCTTGTCGAGGAACGGGGCGCCATCGCCAGCAGCGCCGCCATTTTGATCGTCGTGGTTATTGACGAACTGAACGCCCGAACTGCCATTGATGAGCCCATCATCGTGAAAATCTTGGCTGGCATGGCGGATGTTGTGCCAATTATTGGCAAAACCGTTATCGGTCAAATTGAAACGCATTGCAAAAGAAAGCGGGAAGTCGAGCGCATCGCGGTTGGCGCGCACGACGTTATCGTTGGGGTCGATTGCGAGCGGATTGGAAAGCGATTTGTTAATGAAGCTCTGCACGAAACCGGTGTTGCCATCCAGCACTTCGCTGAAGGAGAAGATGGGCTTGATGCTTCCGTCCAAGTTGGTGTATTTGCTTGCTGCGAATACCTTCTGATCGAGCAGCGTCAACGTGTTGAGCGGGAAATGTTTCGCCGCATCGATTCGAAAACCGTCGACCCCAATTTCCTGCACCATCCATTGAACGCTCCGAAGTGTGAGATCCTCTGCATCCTCCAAGATGGGATCTCCAGCGAGTGGAGTTACTGTATTGAAATCGTAACGGGTGACCAAAAACTCACCGGGACCGGGATCGACGTCAAAGACTCTTCCTCCGTTGGCCTGGTCGGGATAGAAACGAGCATTATTCGCGTCGGGTAGATTGGCCGGCGGTCGCCCGAAAATTCCCTTCGTGCCCGCGGGAATGTTATTCGGGTTGCCGGGGACTGTTGGGTGCCGAATGAATTGGTGATCCGAGTCCTGATCGATGTCAATCAAATTGGAGACCCTGCCATCCAGATCGCCCCCGGCGAACGAGCTGTGAAAATCTCCATCGATGGCGCCGACCCCTTGAGGATCGTCTTCGGCCGACAGCGTGACCACAAAACCTGGGTAGCCGCCACTCTCGGCAAACGTCACGAAGTCATTGGGGTCGGGGTTGTTGGGATCGTTGCCTTGATATTCCGAAGTGCTTAGGTCGCTAAAACCATTGTGATTCAGGATTAAGTCGGTAACAACATTGACCCCGGCTTTGTGCGCCTGTTGAATCAATATCTTCAGACCATCCTCGGTGCCGTAGAGAGTTTCGTTGCGCGGACTGCCCAAATCGAAGCGATCGAACAGGTCGTAGCCGGCGGAAAAATTACTGCTGTCGGCTCGAGTCGGAGGCGGCAACCACATTCCACCATAGCCCGTGTTGAATACGTCGACTTGCCGCTCTTCAATCGTGTCCCATCGAGCTTCGAAAAATTGTAGGTAAGCAGGCGAGGAAGCATCCTGAGCATTCGCCGACGGGCCCAAGGGCGCCAGCCAAACCGTAGCTATTGCCAGCAGTAATCGCGAGGCGTTACTGACCAGTTGCGTAAATCGAGTTGTGTTGAATCTATTCGTCATAAATCCTAATCAAATGCCTCAGTCGGCGCATATTGGTTCTTGCAAGACCTGTCTCTTCATTGATAAACAGTCGTTGCGTTTTATCTCGCAGAAAGTTAACGGCGACGCCGCTTTCCTGCAGGTTTCCAGTCGGGCGGAGGTTCCGAACTCAGCTCGAGATTGATGTCGTTTGAGCCCGATTCAACGGTAAAGTTCAAACCGGAACTGTTCTTGGACGCATACCATAGGGGAGTGATGTTCTTGCCAGCTTTTGGTGGCATGCCTCGTCCCGAGGTGTCGGGAATCGAATCTTCTTTCGCCACAATAGTCACCGTGTACTGCCCGGGGGGCAATCCCTCTTCGCGACCGGTCTTCACGGTATAGTATCCCTCACCATCGATCGAACCATACGCGGTTGGGCCGGGGCCATCCGGCATAAAAGTGACTGTGCCTCGCGTCAGCGGTGTCCCATCAAGAGTTGCTAGTCCCGAAACGTAGGAATCGTAAGTTCCTCCGCAACCGAGACAGGCCATCATCGCAAGCACTGCGCCGAGCGTTTTCTGTAGTCCGTATTTCCGCCTTGAGGGAGTCACTGAGCTTCCTCCTGCAGTGAGCTGTCGCTCGGAGAGTCCGTTTTTGCTGAATCGTTGTCCTGAGTCTTGTCGTCGGAATCCGCTTGATTAAGAATCTCATCAACCGTCTGCTCGGTCTCGCTCAATTCTTCATCTTCTTCCGAAGCTTCCTCCACGTCCGAGGATTCACTTTCCTCTTCGTTTGCGTCCTCAGGCGATGGCCGCTCTAGGGCAATGGTGATGGGGTTCAGGCCGGTCTTGATTTTGTAGCTCAAGTCAGACGAATCTTTGCTAGTGTATTTGCGAGCAATCAGCAAAGGCCCAGCCATGGGCGGAGCGCCTGGATCCGCATTCGGATCTTCGATGGACGGGCCACGGACTGTGACCGTCGCGACGTAGTCGCCCGGGGGGATATCGTTGTAGTTGGGATTACTCTTGTTGCCCTGGCCGATGCGGAGGGCGAACGTTCCGTCTTTTCCGATGGCTCCGTAGCTCAGGGGATGACCATCTTTGGAATGGAATGTGACGGTCCCCGTACGGGCTAATTGCCCATCGATAGTGACAGTCCCCTGCACCTGGGCTGCGTTTTCATTGCCAGAACTACACCCTAACAAACTAGAGAGTAGGATCGAGCATACGCAAACATTCGCTATAAGTAAAAACCGTGTTTTCATTATTATTCAGTTTCGAGTGGAAAAAAGTTCTTTAGTAAGAGAGTACTAAGAGACTAATTCTGCGAGACCACTTCCTCGCCGTTTCGTGTAGCGTACGCACGATAAACGAGACGCTCGATCGCTTCTTGTACGAAGTGAACCGAACCGTCTGCGTAGACAAACTGGGCACCACCGGGATGAAGGCTCTTAAAACCGCGAGCCTTGTACCAAACATCTTTGGCTTCTTCTTCCGAGGTAAAGTAATTCAGTGGGATGCTGCAGGTAGCCCAGTCTCCGTCGGCAAAATAGGCTGCGCTATGGAAGTCTTGCGAAACGACTCCCTCGCCCACTAGAAAAGTATTGCTCGTCCCGTCGGTGTACTGCCTAAGCTTTACGGGATCCATAAACGCCATCCGCCAAAAAGATCCGTTGCAGGGTTGGTACTCTGACAAGGAATGACAGTCGGGTAGCGAACCGAATCCATTGGCGTGGGAGAAGTCGTGCGATGTTCCGTCGGGATGGCCTCCCTCACCAGTCCAGAGCACATTGTCGCCCATGACTCCCTTGTAACTGGTGGTGGCGACGAACAGTTCGTCTTTCGGGAACCAAAAATATTGTTCATTACTGGGGACGGCTGATGCATCGGATGCACAGGATAAGGCATCGAGTTGGTTCCCGATCACTGGAAGAATGATCTTGTGGGCCATTCCCTTTCCGCCTCGGCGAGTTCCTAAAGAGAATTCGGCACCATTGGAGGCTTCAATACCCTCCTGGATAATGTCGTACATAGCTTGCTGTTCGAGCTGCGGCAGAATTTGAACAATCCAGCCTCGACCTGAATATCCTGGTCCACCGTTGCTGCCAGCCACAGTGCGTTCGTTATCCGGCCGCTCGTCGTGGAAGCCCCACATGGTGACGCTATAGGGAATTTCTCCACTGTTTGAATCTGTATAGTTGATGATCGCTAAGCCGACTTGCTTAAGATTGTTTGAACAGCTAATCCGGCGTGCCGCTTCTCGGGCTGCCTGAACGGCTGGGAGCAGCAATGCCACTAGCACCCCGATGATTGCAATCACTACTAATAGTTCCACAAGCGTGAAGCCACGAGATTCGTTTTCGTTACGACGGATAAGCATGATCGTTATCTCTCAATATCCCTAATCGTGTTGTTTAGTGATGGTAGTGTTGGCGGCCGCCGGCCGCTCGCAGGTCGGGGTAGACCAGACGAGCGATACGGCGACAGCCCCAACAAACTACACTTCTAAATCGTCCTCAGGGATGCTTCGACTAGTCACGACGACGTGTCGAAAGCATTCCGCATAGTGCCAAACCGGCAAGCGCCAGTGTGGCTGGTTCAGGCACACCAATGGTGAAGAACTGATCTCCAGCGAAATTGTTGAAATCGATTCCACCTAGGTTTCCAGTGAAACCACCTGAACCATCACCACCCAGGTTGCCTTGGGGAGCAGGGAGCCCACCAAGAATCTGGTTGGAATGGAAATTGTTGTCCCCGTTGCCATAAGCAGCGTGGATCTTGATCACGTCGCCAGGGCCTGGGTTGCCGATGTCGGCAAGAGCCACGGAGAATTCAAAACCAGTCGTCACTGCAGCAGCCGCATTGGGATCAGCAGCACCCGAGCCACCATCAACACCACCGCTGTTCGTGTTATTAAAACCAAAGTCGAGTGCCGACGTCAGGTATGAGGTTGTACCGGCTCCGTTGCCCAAAGCACTACCGGACTGAATGGCAGTTCCAGCACCGCTACTAGCAGCACCGAAGTCTCCATTGCAGCTTCCGCCACAACTGCCGCCGTCTCGGTCAACGATATCGACTTCGAAGGTGTTGCCATTAGCGCCACCCCACCGACCGAAAACGTGGTAATCGGCTTCGAAACCGTTGTCGAAAGTCAGACCAGCAAAGTTCTGGCTAACATTGCCAAAATCGTAAGCTGGACCACCGGATAGAACGTTTTCGCCACCCGGCTTGGAATCGATAAATACGCTAACTTTGTTGAAGTTGTTTTCAACGTTTCCAGTCAGCATGACATACAGTCTTCCGCTATCGACAACGGCGTAACCTGCGTCCAGTTCGCCACCGCCTGTTAAGCCGCCGCTAGAGTTTCCAAATTCGGTGTTCACTGTTTGAACAGCAAGCGCACCGCCGTAGGCAGCATCTCTAGTGCCGTCTACCGTTGGCTGTGCAAATGCAGGTGTCGCCATCAACGCGATGGCGAGCGTACATAAAACTTTCTTCATTAGTCTTTTCCTCCCGGAATAAGAATCCCTCTGAATAAAACAAACATCAAAACTAAAGAGCAAGACCGACGCCACAATGTGAAGAAGGCTCTGCTAGTAAATTCGTAAGACGAAAGCTCAGAGATCTCTGATGAGCTTTAGTCCATAAATGTCTGTTCAACAAAACAAAAAATCAAAGTAAGTCAATCGAACGATTATTAAAAAACCGACGTACCCGCGGCCGAGAATAGGATGTAGCGACTGTCGCCAGGCAACCGATCCAGCGTTGGGACTTGGTGTTGATTCGAATTGGGTAAGCGATGAGTAATTCTACGAATAGTTCTGCCGCCGCGATCTCCTCCCCATCGGCCTGTGACCGCTAGGAAATGGGTGCCGACACGGACTTCGTCGATGTCGTGAACTTTGTCGCCATCGAAGTTGCCAAAGCTAATGCGGTCGAAGGCAAAGTTGCCCTTCAGCACAGCATCGGCCTGACAGGCTGACTCGTCACGGAGTGACTCGGGGTTCCGGTAAACCTCTACAGTATCACGATTCTCTATTCCAAACGATATTTTAACCACAAAGAAGTTCGCCTCGGTATTTTCCGCACCTAATGACGGGAAATTCTGTGGTCCGTAGACGTTTACATTGGAAGTCGCACCATAGCCGGCGCCATCGGCGCCGTTGCCGATGCACAGCACGCGGTTGGCGTTGCCGTCACCACGGTGTAACTCCAATCCGTAGAAACCGTCGTTAGGTTTGGAGACTCTCTGCAGAAAGCTCAGATAAACCTCTTTGCCATCTTGGCCCACCAGCCGGACGCCATCCTGGTTTTCGACGAGGCCTGCGGTATCGAAAACAGCCCCCACTGAAGTTCCGAGTGAGCGACGAATACGATTGCGCTGTGCTTTTTGCGAGGCGTGATTGCCGAGGGGCACGATTGCTTCTACGGCCAAGCTACCCGAGGCGACGCTGTTGGAGTGGGGATCCGACTCTAAATCGGCCTCCAGATCGAACCAAGGACCCGCCCAGCCGAAGCCTCCGTTTTGTGCGGCCAGCGGACCCGCCGGATAGTCGAAGCCCTCGTAAGCGAACAAACCGTTTTGCGGTCCCGAGGAGGGAATCATGCTGCGGACAAACGCCGCCTTGTTGGCAGGGAATTCGGTGACCGTCGTCGCCACGGGATTTACCCGTGCGGCTTGCGATGCATTCAGTTCAAGCTGCGAATGTCGTTTGCCCGAGGAGTCGAGCACGTCGGCTTTCACAAATCCATTAAAGACGTGCAGCTCTGCCGAACCCGATTCCTGAGCCAGCAATCCAAACTCGGTACCCACGTCAAAAATATCGAGGGTGCGAGTATGAACTCGGAAGCCGCGAGATTTTTGGGGCACGACGGCCGCCATACGACCGGAGTGCAAGTCGACTTCGTGCGGGGCATTCACAGAAAACGATGCCGGGCTTTCAACCAACACAGTGGCGCCGTCCTCAAACGTAATCTCAGCGATGCCCTCTTGGAGTTCCAGACGCTGGCCTGTAACCAAGTCTGAGCCGTAGCCAATGGGAGCGGCCGAGTTTCGCCACAAACAGTTTTGCGTACCGGTAATCCTGGCGACGCGTTGCGAACCATTTTCCTGATTCTGATGGGCCGCGAGATCCTTACTGGAGAATTGCTGCGCCACGAAGAACGTCAATAGGCTGGAAAACAGGGCAATGCCCAACAAAGCTGCCGCTAGGGCCCAGCCCATCGGTAGCTGAATAGAGCGTTGTGTACGGAAAGAAGAATCGTCGTAGTTCCGCTGTTGAGAGTCATCGGCAAGCCCAGTCAGGGGCAGCATCTGATCGGCGGCGGCCAGTTCGTCGATTCTCGGTAAGTCATTTCCAGGGAGACCTGTTAGTGATTGTGGCGTCGCTTCATGGGGGCCAGCGGTATGTAGCGAAGCACACTCGGCATGCAGCGAACCATGCATAGCCAGATAGTCGATATAAAGACGCTGAGCTTCGACGTCGGTCAGCAGCAATTCCTGAAGCCACGCGCCGTCTTGGTCTGAAATCTGCTCGTTGCACAAATCACCGAGCACTCTCAGCAGCCGTTGTTTCTTCGCCGCGTAGGTCATTGAATGCCCTCCGACGAAAGTCTGCGGTCGATACACTCATGGAGCGATCGACGAATGCGGTTCAAGGCTTTGTAAACGGTATTCACTGGACGATCCAGGTGATTGGCCACGGTTTTGAAATTGGAGCTACTCTCGTTGTAGCACTGTCGAATTAAATGGCGGTCTTCGGGAGCAAGCTTGTCTAAGCACATTCGCAACGCGTCACGTCGGTAGTCAAACAGATCGGCCCGGTTCACTGCGACTTTTGCCACGTAGTCGAAAGTCTCTTCGTTAAGTTGAAAACCAGCCTTCTTATTGTTGCGGCGGTACTTGCGGACTTGATTGTGAGCAATCACTGCCACCCATTTCACAAAGTCGGTGCCTAGCTCAAACGTTTCCAACTCTCGCCACAGCACTACACAAACTTCTTGAAAAACTTCCTCAGCTTGAGAGGGACTTCCCAGCAGCGTGACCAAATACGAAAAGAGCCAGCGATCGTGTTGGGCGAAAAGTCTCGCGAAACTATCTCGATGATTCGCATCGGATCGCGAACCCTCGTCTGGGTCTTCAAATTCTGACTCGCTCCCGGTCATGTTTGCCACCACCCTTTTCGGGGGGGCCCCTCGTCGCATCGTTGCTTTATTTGTAAGGCGCGCCGAACAACGGATTGGTATGAGAAAACCCAGATCACGGCCAAAAAGTGCCAAATAGGGCAAAAAGCAGCCCATAAGCCCAGAAATCTAAGCGCAATTGGGCAATTGACGAATTGCCGTCGCTCGGCGGAATACCGCTATTTTGGCTAGCGAGAGAGGATTCGCCAAGCGGTTTGAGGGCCCAAAGAGAGGACTAGAGCGTGGCACAGTAGCTGGATTCGCAAGAATTCAGCCACCCAGACTCCTAGGCAAATCAGAATCCGGAATTCTAGTGAATCCCGCTACATCGAATTTGGACACACTCTAGAGAGTCTGCCCTTGGTCCGTTGGTGGCGGTGGGTAGGAAGCTTGCGCGGCGACCTCCGGCAAGCTTTCCATGTTCTCCGCTGGTACGCCGGCAGGAGAACCCATGGCGCGTAGAAGGCGATACTGAGCCCGGTTGAAGTTGGCTACGGCAGAAGTGTAAGCGATTTGCGATTCTGCCAAAGCAGAGATTGATTGCAAGAGTTCGATTGGCAGGCCCTCGCCCGCACGGATGCGTTGCTTATTGAGGGTGTAGCTCTCTTGGGCTGCCACGATGGACTCTTGCGCAAGTTGCATCTGGGTCCGGTAACTATTGATGTCTGCTACGGCTGCCACAACTTCCGCGGCAATCCTTTCGCGTACGACTTCGAGTTCCAACGAACGTTCGTGCAATTCACCTCGCCGCTGACGTTGCAGGGCCACGTTGCCGAGGCCTAGATTTTCCCATTCCCACACTGCGAGTAGGTCGACATCACTTCGGCTGGATGCCGACGGAAAGTCCGTGGACACGCCGCCGCCAAACCCACCACCACTGGCGCCAGCGTGGACGTTAGGAATCCAAGGTCGCCACTTTTCTTCCTGCACCCGAAAGCATGCAGCTTCGCGCAATGCCGCCTGTTCCGATATCTCCGGTCGACTATTCCAGGCGATCGAAATCAGGGTTTCTGTCTCTGCCGAGGTGTCGACGAAGTCAAATGGCATGACATATTCTTCGACCGGCACCAATTGGACTTGAGGAGGAAGCCGTAATATCCTCGCTAATTCGGAACTATGGGCCACCGTTTGCCGCTGGGCTTCGGCCACTTCGCGTTGCCATTTAGCCAATGCGGTTCGAGCACGATTCACTTCGGTCTTTGAACTGAACCCTTCGCGTTCAAAGTTCTCGACTGTGCTGACCATATCTTGGGCAAGGTCTCTAGCGGACGATGCGTTTGCATGCATGCCGTGGGCTTCGACTAAGTTTTGATAGTTGATCGCAATCTCAGCTAAGGAATCGTTCGTTGCGACGCGTTCCGCGGCACCGTGGGCGGCAACTACTTGGCAGGCCGCCAGCGGCTTGAACCAGGCATCTGCCAAGGAGAGGTCCACAAACATACGCGGTGGTCCCCCTGCCCCTGCGTTGAGAGGCGCACTACCGAGGCCTAGACCGCCTCCGTAAAACAGTGAGTTGCGTTCCACTTCGATGACGTTGCCAACGGTTTCCTGCAATTGGCCATCGTGCTTGTTGTATCCAACACCCAACCGCAAGGATGGCAGCCACAGCGTTTTGGCCTGAAAGTGTTTGGCTTGGGCCTGGAACAGACGGGTGCGGGCCAGGCGCACCTGTAGGTTGTCGGCTCCACCCAGTCCCAAGGCGTTGGCTAGATCGATTGGGTAGGTGCCACTGCGAATAAGCGGTTCCCCTGGCAACTGTTCGGCAAGGGTAGGAGCAGTGGTTGCCGGAAGGGGCTGCAGCAAGATTTCGTTGTCGGAGCTCTCCCCTGCTTGTTGGAAAGAGGCCTGCTGGAACGAGTCGCGGGTTTCTGCAACGGCGGGGCTCTGCATGGCAGTGCCTTGGGGCAAAGGCTCCAGATGCGCAGGATTCGAGTCTGCCACTTTGCTACCAGGCAACATGCAACCAGCCAGCAAGGCGAGTGGCACAATTGCCGCGAGTTGCATCGCAGTATGTAGTCGGTTTTTGTTCATTCGATCTTCCTTGATCGTGCTGATCTGATTCACCAGCCGACAACATCGATCTCTAATTCCTTTAGAGACTGTTTGTGTTCGATGCTTTCTGGATTTTGCAAAACAACCTGGTCGCCCGCTGCGATCCCTTGCGAAATGCCCGCGAGGTCTTCGAGCACCAACGCCACCTCGACGGGAGTGACCATGCATTTGCCATCGCGCACCACAACCACTTCGTCCTCCTGCCCGTCGCGAATCAGTGCCGTCGTGGGTACGACCGGCAGCGTGGCCGACTGCAACACGATCGTGACCGAGCCGTAACTGCCGGCTCGGAGGGGACGCCTGCCCGTTTGGGGGTCGGCAGTATTATTTAGGTCCATCTCAGCCCGCATCATGCGTGTTTTGTCACTATAAGTGCCAGCCATCCGCGAAACCTTGCCCGTGAAGGCCTGGTCCGGTTGGTCGTCGCTTACAAATTCTGCATGGCTATCGGTTGCCAACTGTGCCGCGACGTCGGTGGTGGCATGGAAGATGGCACGCAGCTTGTCGACTTTGGCAATGGTTAACAGCGGCCGGGCATCACTCCCTTGATTGCTGGGGCGAACCAGATTTCCAGGGTCAACATTGCGCTCGGCAACAACCCCGGCAAACGGGGCCTTGATTTCCAGATATCCGGCCAAGGTTCTTGCCCGATCGAGTTTCGCCTTGCCCACAGCCAGTTCCGACTCACCTTTTTTGAGCTTGGCTTGGATGACGCGGATGGCGTTTTGATATTTCTGCAGCATAGCCTGCGTCGATTGAGAAAGTGATGTTGCTTCCTCGAGTCGCTGGCGCTCAATGGCACCGGTGCTGACCAATCGTTCTAGGCGTTGACGTTCTGACTTCTTCAGATTCAAATCCGCAGTGCCGGCTTTCAATTGAGAACGAGCCGACTCTAGCTCGGCGCGCAACACTTGCTTGTCTGCCTTCAGTTGTTGCACCATCGCCTCTTGCTGACGAACGGCCTGTTCTAGCTCTGGGGCGTTAAGCTTCACCAACACTTGTCCGGCTTCCACCTCGTCGCCGATGTCAACCAACACGCGTTCCACGTACGCCTCGACCCGGGGCATCAGCATGGCGGTCTCGTCGCTTTCCACGGTGGCTGGCAGGTTGATGCTTTTTTTCAATTCCTGTGTTCGTACCGTCCCCACACGGACCTTGACCGGCGCGGGTGCCGTTTCCTTCTGAGGAACGGGCGAGGAAGTCGTCGCCCGATTGCAGCCCGGGATCGTCAGAATCGCCCCTAGCCATGCGGCGAACGTGATTCGATAGCCCAATGATTTTAAGGAAACTTTCATCATGCGATCGCCCATTGAGCCTCGTTGCTTGAATTGGTACGCGGTGGCCGTTTTAGAATGACGTACAAACAGGGCACCACGAGGAGCGTTAGAACCGTGGCTGCAATCACTCCGCCGATAATCGCACGTGCTAGGGGTGCGTTGGCGTCGCCGCCAAATCCGCCGATCGCCATCGGCAGCAAGGCGAGCCACGTGGTGAGAGAGGTCATCAAGATCGGTCGGGCGCGCACTTTCGCCGCGTCGATAATGGCCTCTTTCACGCTGAGCCCTTCTTCCAAGCGATGGTTAGCAAAATCTACGAGCACGATGGAATACTCCACCACGATCCCCACCATCATGATGATGCCCATAAAGGACATGATCGAAAGGTTGGATCCGGTAAGCAACAAGGCGGCAACCACACCAATGAAGCCGAGCGGCACGGTCAGCAAGATCACCAGCGGATCGAGCAAACTGCAGAACTGGGCGACCATCACCAGATAGACGAGCACTGCGGCAATCGCAAAACCAGCCGTGAATTGGCTGAATGACTTCCGCATTTCTTTCACCTCGCCTTGGGAGCGGAGCGCCGTTCCGGGATAGTTCCCCAGTCGGTAAACCTCGCCCCGATCGTCGGTGTCCAGGGTCGCCCCCAGCGGGTTATTTTCCGCCAGTAGCCTGGCTTCGATATTGGACATGATCGTACCGGCGTCGTACCCCCGCTGGACGTTGGCATAGATGTCCATCACCCGGGTGATGTTGCGATGATTCACAACACCAGGACCTTCGGCCTTCTCGATATCTGCCACGTTGCGCAACCGAATTGGCACTCCGTCCACCATCCCGATGGGAATGTTGCGAATCGTTTCCATGTTGGTGAGCAATTCCTCGGGGTACTGCACACCAATGAAGTAGTGATTGCCCTTGGACTTATCGACCCAAAATGCCGGATCGAAGCCGACCGAACTATTCGTTGCCGAGACGAGATTCTGCATCACGCCTTCCGGGGTGAGCCCCATGCGTGCGGCCTTATCTCGATTCATGGTGATTGTCATCGTGGGATAGTCGAGCCGCTGCGCGATTCGCACGTCGACGGTGCCCGGGACCGCGTTGGCTGCATCTTCCACATGCTCGGCAATTTCCCGCATCTCTTCGAGCTTAGCGCCGCTCACTTGGAAATGGATAGGCGAAGGTTCGCCCATGTTCAGCGCGGAGGTCAACATGCCGCCGGTGTCGAAGGCGAACTCGACATCGGGAAACTGATTATTGAGTTTCTGGCGGAGCAGTTCGACGTAGTCGAAGGCACCAGGTTGGCCTGATTTGCCTTTGAGTTGCACGAGCATAAAGGCATCGCCCGGCCCGATGTTGGACGTGTAAGCTGCGGGCCAGTCGTTCAGCACTCCAATGTTGGAGATGAGAATCTGCAGATTGGAATTGGCGATTTTTTCAACACCCAGGGCAAAGCTGGGGTCGGGTTCCCCCGTCTCTTGGATGATCGCCTGTTCAATTTTTTGAATACGATCATCCGTCAGGTCGATGTTCGTCCCCGACGGCATGCGTACATAGATAGTGAATTGCCCCGCGTCGATCGGAGGGATTAGCTCTTGGCCCATCTGAGTTGCCGCAAAAGCAGCAACCACAAACAGGGCCGCCGCCCCCGCAGCGACCAACCAGCGAAGTTTGATGCAGCCCGCAACCACACTGCCCACGGCTTCGGTGAGCATCGTTGGCTTGCTTTCAGTAGACGAGTGCTTCTCTGGTCGGAGAAACAACGCACAGTAGGCGGGTACTAATGTAATCGATAGCAAGAACGACACGACGATCGCCATGATCGTGGCAAGTGCCAGAGGTGTGAACAAGTAGGACGCCAAACCGCTCAAGAACACCGTGGGGAAAAATACTACTGCGAAAGTGACCGTCGAAATGAAGATCGGAACCGTGACTTCCTGAGTCCCTTCGAGTGCCGCCTGCAGCGGGGTCTTGCCCATGTTGACGTGCCGGACGATGTTTTCCAACACAACGATGGACTGGTCGACCAGAATCCCGATCGCCAATGCCAGACCACCGAGGGTCATTGAGTTGACGGTATTGCCCGTAAAGTACATCCCGACTACGGCCGCCAAGACGGCTAGCGGAATCACCAGCACGACCACAAAGGTGGAAATGATATTCCGCAGGAAGACCAGCACGACGACCCCGGCCAGCACGCCGCCCAGCCCCGCGGCAAACTGCAATCCCGCGATGCTCTGTTGAACCGGCCCTGATTGATCCATGGCAACCGACAAGACTAACTCGTCGATGCCGGTGTCACCGGCACGTTCGTTCTTCAAACGGTCTAGAATGTTCTTCAGATTCTTGCGAATCGTTTTGACGATCTCAATCGAGTTGGCACCAGGTTGCCGATAGATGGGGATATATGCTTTGCGACCGCCGTTGATGCGGACGATATTCGATTGGATCTGCGAGCTGTTTTCGACGCGGCCAATGTCGCTGATTCGAACCGGGACGCCCTCGATCGTCTTGATGACCGAGTCGTTCAGATCGTCGATGGTTTCGGGAACTGCATTGGTGAAGAGCTGGAAATCCTGCTGGCCCACTTTCATATTGCCCGCGGGGATCAGCACGTTGTACTTGGCCAGTTGGTTCTGCACGTCCATCAGCGTCAGGCCATAGGCCTCGAGCTTGGCTGGATTCATATAGGCGTAGATCCGACGCAGTTTTCCACCAAACACAGCGGGCGAGATCACCCCCTGGATGGATTGCAGCTTGTTGCGGAGTTCGTAGTAGGCGATGTCGTAGAGTTGTTGCTCGTTCATGCCCGGACTGTCGACCACTACTAGGCAAAGTGGCAACGTGGCAGTCGGATCGATCGGCATTAGCATGGGCGGGATCGTGCCCGGCGGCAGGTAGAACATGTCGCTCATCGCGTAGCTCGTGGTTTGAGCCATCGCCGTATCGAGCGAAATTCCCTCTCGAAAGAAGTCTTTCACAATGCAAACACCGGTCATCGCCTTGGCTTCTTGATGCTCGATGCCCACGGACTGACCCGTCCATCGCTGCATGCGACTCATGATGTCCTTTTCCATAATCTCCGGCGGCATGCCGGGATAGAACGTCACGATCTGCACCGCCGACGTCTCGAAAATGGGCAGTAAGTCCTTTGGAATCTTTGGATAGGTGTAGAGCCCTAGCACCAGAATTGCGGTGGAGAGCACGCCAACCAAATACGGATTCTTAAGGACCGTACGTGTCATGAAGGATTCAATTGTGAAAAGATGATCGAGAAAAGCTCCTCGTAGGTAGCCAAGGTGAAGTACGTACACCGATCCTTGGGCCTGGAGGTCCTGATACAGGTAATCGTCGCACTTTGCCAGTAAACTTACCGAAATCCGCAAACTTAGCCATTCATACTCGAAGAATGGTGCTTAGGGAAGTCTGGGATGAATAGGCGTTGTCCTGGAGCCGAAGCCTAGAGCAGTTTGCCCCGTCTCTCTTCGAGCTGCTGGCGGATCTGGAGGGATTTGCTTTCGGTGATCTCGTAGGTGGAAAGAATCCAAATCGCGAGTGCGGTCGTCACGAAAGGCACCACGACGTCGATCAAACGAATTAACTCGAGTGTGCTGTCCGACTGCTCCGGCAGCTTGACGTTGAAGCCAGACTTTTCCAGCAGGATGCCCGCGACCAGTCCTGCCAACGCCATGCCGATTTTTACCATCCACCAATAGATAGCGCCGAAAACGCCTTCGCGGCGGCTGTGGCTCTGCAGTTCATCGTAGTCGCAAACATCGCCCACCATCGCATTCATCAGCGTGAATAGAGTGCCGATACCGCAGGCGATGAATGGGCATGCGATAAGCAGCAAGTAGGGATAGTCGGGGCTGAAGCCGAACCATTTCAAGCTGTAACCGACCAGAGAAAGGCAGAGTGCGGCGAGTAGCGTTTCGCGTTTGCCGATCTTCGTCGCAATCCAACCAGTGAGCGGGATTAGGATGATGCTGCTCACCACGGTAATCATTCCGAACCAACCGTTCAAAAACCCTGCCGCCTCTCTGTCGCCCGAGAATACGTAATAGATGAGTACATAGAGAGTGAATGAAATGCCTACGCCATAGCCATTGAAGACGAGGAAAGTTGCCGCGCACAGTTTCATGAAGGGTCGGCAAGACAACGTTGATTTGAAATCTCCCAAGAAACGTGAGATGTGTGTGACAAGCTTTCGACCCCAAAACTCACCCGGCTCTCCCACAGCAACAGCCTGGGGCAAGATTCTTTCGCGACAAAAGATTGCCGGCAATACGCCGAAGATGCAGATCGTCGCACCCACATAGATGGACAGATAGCGAGCCCCTTCGGCTTCGTCGGCGAAATAATTCTTGTTGGCCATGATGGCGTAGAACCAATGCACGCCTAGCCAAGGTAGCTGGCCAATAGTATTGGCGAAGGCATGCAGGCGGGTCCGCTCGTGGTAGTCGGGCGTCATTTCATACCCGAACGCAACCAGGGGAGTTGCGAAGAGCGAGTAGGAAAAGAAATAGCAAATAAAGGCGAAGATGAACGTCGTGATATAGAAATTCTGAGAATGGCCAGACGGAACCTGCCACATCGAAGCAAAGAGGACGCCAGCCAACAGGGCACCAACAAAGATGTAAGGCCTCCGGCGCCCCCAGCGAGTACGCGTGTTATCGGAGATATAGCCCACGATGGGGTCCGTTAGGGCGTCGACCATCCGGGGGACGAAGACGATAATCCCCACCCACTCGGGAGACACGCCCAGCCCGAGGTTCAGAATGACGACCATCGCCGGAACGGCGGCCGCCTGCAGGTTGTTCACCAGCACGCCCGACGAATAGGCCAACTTCTGGACCAGTGAGATCCGATCGCCCATTTCCTGGTTTTTCAAGGTTTTCGTCGTACTGCTCACTGTCGAGGCGTCCAAGGGATCTGAATCATCTGGTCTGAAAGTCTATTTTCAGCGGGAATCGGCCTAAATGCGTGGAAATCGTAATTTGACAGATTCTCGACCGTGGTTAGACTGAGAAACAGCATACAGAAACTGTTTCATAGGGCCAATGGAGTCGATTCAAGTGCCAACTATACGCCAAGTTGCAGAAAACGCCGGGGTCTCAATCGCCACTGTTTCCCGGGTGATCAACAACAATCCTGCGGTGAGCGAAAACGTTCGCACGAAGGTTCTCGATGCAATTAACCATTGTGGCTATGTGCCTACCGTTAGTCGGCGAACGACCTCCTTTCTGGCACTAGTCTACACGGGACCGTTTTCTTTGGGTTCGTCCTACGATATGGCTTTGATCGAGGGAATGGGCCAGGCGATGGACGCTCTGGATTTCGATCTTGTGGTACTGAATCCAACGCGTGATCGTGGCTCGGACGAGACCTATACCCAATATTTCCTCCGCAAGGGCGTACGGGGCGTGGTGCTCCGCTCCACTGTAGAGGGACGCGCTGTTTGCGAAGCGATCGCGGCGGAAAACTTTCCTGCCGTCGTTGTGGGAGATCATTTTGAGCATGATACGCTCAGTTTCGTCTATGCAGACTCGTATACAACCAGCAAACAAGGCATCCAGCATCTACTCTCGCTGGGACATCAGCGCATTGCTCTGGCTTCGAATAAATTCGAAGATGGAGATCACGCGGACCGGTATCGCGGCTACTGCGATGCCATCGAAGCTGCCGGTCTTACGGTCGATCCCGAGCTTCTATTTCGGATACCGGCACATCGTTCCGACGGTGCCCAACTTTTACGGAATATGATGAGCATCCCTAAACCGCCGACGGCGGTATACGTGACCGACCCTTCGGTAGCAGTTGGTTTGCTGAATGAAGCTCGCAATATGAACCTCGAGATACCGCGGGACTTGTCGGTTCTAGGATTCGATGACCGCGACAGCCGGGATTACGTTTATCCGAAGCTAACCGCAATTTGCCAAAATGCGGTTGAATTGGGAAAAGAGGCCTTTTCAAGACTGGCCCAGTTCGTACAGAGCAGTAGTTGCAGAGAATCGCATCAGGCCACCGCGGCTAGCACTTGGCTCGAACTCAACCAGACGACTGGCCCCCCAGCAGAGCTAACGGCCAGAGTGTTGCCCGATGGAACCAGGTTAATGATGCAGACAGAAATTCCAGCGAAACAGACCGCGGTAACTTAGCAAACGGTTCATTGGTCCCTGTAAACCACGTGTAACAAGTTTTCATTGTATGAGGTCTACTTTTCCTTTCCGTTATTGGCCCATTTGGTAATAATAGAAGCGTGAGGGCTGCTCTTAGGTCCTCAGGAACATTCCGAAAATTTTCCACAGTATTGCTTGACTTATTAGAAAAATCGGACATATTGGAAACTGTCACTGAAACAGTTTCACAGGCCCGTTCGGGCGACTACTATTCCACTAGCAACTTGGAGGGCTCCAAGAGAGATTGTTTCGAGACCGTGATTTGAATTCACATTACGTGGCGGATGGGGCACCGCCTTCCATTACTTTTCTGTTTCTTTTTATTGAGGGAGTGACTAATGAAGGTCGTTAAATTCTTTACCGTTGCACTGGCAGTTGTCGCCTTGGCAGTTTCTGCCAAATCGGCTTCCGCTAACTTATTCAACAACGCCAGCTTCGAGTCCGTACTCGAGTATGGCGATCCGAGCCTACCAAACTGGTTTGCATTTTTCGGTGCCGGTTCCACTGGTACATTTAGCACAGTTGATGCTGGTTACAGCGGCACCATCATGCCTAGCGATGGCGCACATCACTTGAGCATTGCTAACGACGGCACAGCAGCTGGATTTTCTGGTGTTCAACAGAGTGTTCCAGTGACTGCTGGTATTGATTACACATTCGCTTTCGACGCTAAGTCCAACAGTGGCGCTCCATTCCCAATGGGTGCTGAGTTTCGCATTGAATGGCTAGATGGTGGTGGAAACTTTGTCGGTGGCCAGTTCGATAACAACCAATCCATCGCGGGTTCACTGACAACTTCGTACCAGCCTTTCTCGCAAACACACACCGCACCTGTTGGTGCAGTTTCGGGTCGGGGAGTTATCGCGGTTGAAACGTTCAGCGCTAGCGGAACCCCTGGAAACTTGTTCGTCGATGCTTCGTCATTCACCGCCATTCCAGAACCAGGCACCATCGCCTTGGCTGGCCTGGGCGTGATTGCCATGCTCGGTGGACGTCGCAGAAAGTAGAAGATGTTCGCGATCTTAGGCGGTATGCAGACTGATTAAGATTGCAAAAGAAGGCAACGGTAGACCCTCGGGCGTAGAGCGTATCCCCCCCTCGCTCGCGCCCGAGGATTGCCGCCAAGACTGAGCAGATTCGAGGAGGCTTGGGGCGGGACAGGCGGCACCCATTTCTATGGGGCAGCGGTGCTGCTTTTGCAGAGACCACAACTAGCGTTGTTCGGCGCGAGATAGTCGGAGCCATGCCAGAAATCTTGGCATGCTTCGGGCGATCGATCTATTCATTAACGAGTAATACCAGGATGAAGTTTTCACAGGAGAGACCCATGCGCAATTCACTAAATTTTGCACTGGCAATCAGTGCGGCCGTCGTCGGTTTCCATGCAGCGTCAGCCATGGCGCAGCTAGTGCCTTATTCTCGAGATTTTGAGCTGCCCGGAACTGTACAGACAGATCCGAATACCCTTCATGATGGTTGGTTGGTCGGCGCCAATGTTTTTGCCTCAGATCCCGGCACCTATCTTGGAGCCGACACCACGGTTCTTCGATACAACTACTTCTCTTTTCCGGCTCCCAACAATCCTTCTTTCGCTGCGTTCTCCCTCATCAAGACTACATCCTTCGAGGGCACGCCTCCTCAAGGGGACCAAGAACTTGTTGTGATTAGCGATTACCAGAATGGTGACCACGGAGATCCCAACGATCGAATCGAGTCTCTAGTCTTCCGCGAGCAATTCATCGCCGCCTCAGACGTTGGTAAGACGGCCAAGTTTAGTTTCTTGGCTCATAAGGATGCTCAAGCTGATATTACAGCCACAAGCACCAAGGCCAATGCCTTTATTAAATCCTTGGATCCGACCTTCTTCTTCACGAAGGCAAAATATTCGGTGGAAACCACTGCGTTGGATTCCGACCCGAACAACTTTGTGCAGATGACCCTAAGCCTGCCGATTACTAGTGATCTCCAGGGAGACTTGCTGCAGTTTGGATTCGACAACTGGGCCTCCGGTTTCGAAGCTTCAGGCGTCGGCTACGACGTGGTCGACTTTAGCATCAATGACACTTTCGGTTCCTATACTCAAGACTTCGAAGCGGAGACTGGAACAGTCGCTGCTAATCCTGAAGCCCTCAACAATGATGGTTGGAGAGGCTTCGGGGCCGTGTTTGATAGCGGTAACAATTTCCAGTTCCAGTATGGTCCATTCGGAGCACCGAACGGTGGCAGCGGTTTCTCTAGCGTAGCCAGCGGTCAAGCAGGCCCTAGCCAAGGTGTCCAATACCTCAACACGTTTAGCGATTACAACTGTTGCGGACCAGGAACCACCAACCAAGGCCACTTCAATGGCACAGATATCGTTGAGAGCAGCATTTTTCAAGAGCTTCTTGTTGGTTCTGCGGACGCTGGCCGACAAGTAGAGTTCAAGTTTGACGCGACTCTACCCACCGATCCTAATGCTGCCTACGATCCGAACCAATCCTTTGCTCAGTTCTATATCCGAACGATCGATCCGAACAATGGATTCGTGACTAGTGCCGAGAGCTTGCTCGACGCCTCCACGCTGGGATTGTCCAGTTCGTCCTGGACGTCTGGCTCGGTGCTGTTTGATATCGACCCCAACTTTGTTGGTCATCTCATTCAGTTCGGTATCACCAATCGGTCGAGCAACTTTGCACCGACCGGTATTTTCATCGACAACGTCTCCTTCGACGATGCGGTAGTCTCGCTCGACAATGCCGACTTCGATGGCGACGGTGTTGTGAGCGGTTTGGACTTCCTGATTCTTCAGCAGAATCTGGGTTTGACCGGCCAGATCGACAACTCCAATGGCGATGCCAATGGCGATGGAACGGTAGGTAGCGCTGACCTGGCAATCTACGAAGCCCAGTATGGCACGTCGCCACTCGCGTCAGCCGTTACTGCTGTTCCAGAACCCTCAACTTTACTATTGGGTTCGCTGGCTGCCGGATTGTTGATGCGTCGACGTAACCGCTAGTCGGAGTCGATAAGCGACCCTCATTAGAGTAGACTCGTTACGTGGGTCCGATCCCGTCCGGATCGGGCCCACTGTCATATCATATTTAGGGCATATATTTTTAAGGAAAGAATAAGATGTCAGTAAAGCGTAATAAATCTGTTGCGGGCTTCACCCTGGTGGAACTGCTCGTCGTGATTGCCATTATTGGCGTCTTGGTAGCCCTGTTGCTTCCCGCAGTACAAGCAGCTCGCGAAGCAGCCCGCCGTGCCCAGTGCACGAACAACATGAAGCAGCTCGGATTGGCTTGCATGAACTTTGAGTCTGCCAAGGGCCACTTTCCCTCTGCAGGTGGAGCGGTCGAGCAGTTTTTCAACCAAAATAAAACCGGATACGAAACCGGCAGCTGGATGTACCAGATACTGCCTTACCTGGAACTGCAAAATATTGCGGACCTCCGCGAAAATGGTGGCAATCCAAGTTTCATCGATAGCGGGATGATCGAAACACCAGTTTCTGCGTTCAATTGTCCGACCCGTGACAACAGATGGGTGATTAACGGCACCGATCTATACCGAGTCGGCGACTACGCAGGTGTGATGGCAAGCTGGAATGATCCGGGCTGGACAGGTTTTGAATGGCAAATAAGTAAGCCGCCCAAAGGGGTGAATCAGGGTGATCCGGAGGTCAATGAAGAAACTACAGTTTGGACCGGGATCCTCACCAAGGGTGGGCATGTCAACACGAATAACGGCAAGGTATGGAAGTTCCAGAAAGTCAGCTTCAATGCGATTGAAGATGGATCATCCAATACGATGCTGCTCGCAGAGAAAGCAGTAAGATCCGACGCCTACTCACTCGAATCGACCAGCCCATTCCCCTTCTGGGAACTCTACGGGTATTACACCGGCGCCGACTGGCCTATCATGCGCCAGTTCGGAGCATTAACGAATGGTGGTAGTGGCGAAGAGCTTCCTGTATTGTCAGACAACGAACCGCGAACTCGATCTCAGGGTGAAGAATTTGGCTTCGGCTCTGCCCACCCAGGAGTTTTTGTAACCGTGTTTGGCGATGGCTCTACCCAAACTCTCTCGAGTGACGCGGACTTGATATTGCTCGATCAACTCGGAAAGCGTTCCGATGGTGCAATCGTAGATTTGAATAATTTGTAATGAGTCAGGTTGGCTCAACGGACGATGGTTCAATCTGTTGATTGAATTGTCAGCACACCGTCAATTAAATAGGACGTTCGAAGATTTCATGGCTAAAACGCATTCGGTCACAGTTCGTGCAATCGCTTGTTCACTACTCTTAAGTAGCCTGGCAGGTTGCATGAGTGAAATTGATACTAGTGAGGCAATCGCCCGGGCGAACGACTCGAACCTCAAGCGGCTGTCTAACCTTTATCTTGCTTACCAGATGAAACATAACTGGAAGGGACCGAAGAACGAAAATAAATTCAAAGAGTTCATCTCGAGTGTCAAACCGGAAAAGCTGCAACGGATTGGTATCGATCCTAGCTCGATCGACGCCCTCTTCGTCAGTTCGCGTGACAATGAGCCATTCAAGATACGTTTTTCGGTTAAGGGCAGTGCTATGGGCAGTTCTGAACCGGTTGTTTTCGAGTCGACCGGTGTCGACGGAACTCGCATGGTTGGCTTCCTGAACATGGAAACACGCGAAGTCGATGGTGCGGAGTACGACCAGCTGTGGGCCGGCAAGGGCGTCTCGAGTGAACCTGCAAGGAGTTTGCCTTAGGGCGAACGCTGTTGTTTTCGTCAGCCAAGATATTGATCTCGGCTAAAGGGAAGAAAACTCAGGATTTCTGGAAGAATCGACAATGCCGTCGTATTTGTTGATGGAACGGAATCACGCTTCGGGTGTTACCCGGTAGCAGCGTTTAATCTAGAAATTCATTACCGATTCCACGGACTTTAGAAAGTACTTCGAGATAGGCAACTATGAATCAGTTGGGTCAGCGGATAGTCATTGGTTTGATTCTTTGCTTTGGGGGGGCGTTGTTCCAGCAAGACATCCCCGCAATTGCTGCCCCTCCTGGTTGGCATAAAGTGTGGAGCGATGAATTCGAGGGTGATTCTCTCGACACCACGAAGTGGGAAGCCATCGATTGGACGACTCCTCACAACAATGAGCGTCAGGCCTATCATCCGTCTCAGGTTTCTGTGTCCGAGGGCCATTTGGCACTAACTGCTATCACCAAAGAGTATGGCGGCAAGGCCTTCACCTCCGGCAAAGTTGAAAGCAAATGGACCAAGCGACACGGTCGCTGGGAAGTTCGTGCCAAACTCCCCGGCACGCTGGGCACCTGGCCAGCGATCTGGTTGCTACCCGACACCAAAAAGCACCCCTGGCCCACGCAGGGTGAGATCGACATCATGGAGAACCGTGGCAATCAGCCGCATCTCACCAGTAGCGCCTTTCACTACGGCCCCGGTCCGAAGAAACGGAAATTCTTATTCGACGAGCAGCGGACTTCGGTTCTGGGCGAGCTTGAGAATTTTCACAAAGAGTTTCACGTCTATGCAGTTGAGTGGGACGAAAAGAAGCTTCGGTTCTTCGTCGACGACGTGCATTACTTCACAATTTACGATGCCGAGGTAGGTGGATTTCTATCGAGCCAAACAGCTCCCGTCGAAGTGCAGCTGAACGTGGCAGTGGGCGGTGAGTTTTTGAAAGACGCTCAGCCCGGGCCTAGTAGTAGCTGGCCTCAGCAGATGCTTGTCGACTACGTTCGAGTTTACGAACGGGCGAAAGATGCCTCTCCGGTAGTGTTTAAGAATGGCGGTTTCGAGGCGGACGGCGGATCGCTCAAGAACTGGTCCACTTTCGGTAACAAGATTCAAGAGAGTCCCAATGTCCAAGTGCATAACGAATCTGTCAGCGATGGCGCGATAGCACTTAAGCTGTTCGGTCAGTCGAGTGGAGAAGAAAACCACTCGGGCGTAGCCCAGGCGATCAGTGTTTCGCCGGGCGATTCGCTATCTGCTTCGGTGAAGGCTTATATCCGCGGCACGGATTCGATTTCTGACACTAAGAACCACGTGGATATGAAAATAGATTACTACAGCGAACCGGGCGCACGGTTTGGCTCGTCTGCTTACATTAGTTCGAAATCCATCAAAATCGCTGATGGAAACACTGCCAATGACCAGTGGCATTCCCACACGATCACAGATACCGTCCCCACAGGTGCTGTCGAGGCTCGCTTAGCATTAGTCTTCACTCAGCCTAATAACGAGGGAGGGGCGGTTCATCTCGATGAGGTTGCGTTCCGGAATCTCGATGTGGAGTTTAATGCCGATGCCAACAACGATGGACGAGTAGACGGCCTCGATTTTATGGAGTGGCAGAAGGGCCTCGGCAAGAACGATGGCACCTCGGTTGCTGATGGAGATTTTAACTACGATGGAGTCGTCAACAACGCAGATCGTGCCGTCTGGGAGTCGAAATACAATCAATCGAACTCGGCCCCCGCAGCAGCGGCTCCAAAATCTGGGACATCAATCGGCGGGAACAACGAGTTGATAGGTTTGATGGAGAACAAGGTTCAAACGCACCTCCACAAATCTCTAAATATCCTTGGGGGAGTTGAATAGTGAAGGCTTTGCGAAATTTTATGTGCTGTGCGGCTTTGCTGGGTGTTCTGGCAGTCTGTCTCCCTTTGAGCGTGACATTGCCATTGGTGTCGGCTGAAACAACCGTCACGGGGCCGACCGTCACAGGACCCGTAGAAACTGCCACCCTGCCCCGCTCGGATGCTCGTCTGGAAAAAGATCCGACCGAGAATCTGCCCCGGCTTAGGTTCCGACCTGATCCGACTGATCCTGCTGAGGTCGTCGAGGAGATCATCTCGGCAATGACGCTGGAAGAGAAGATTGGCCAGCTGTGTCAGGCTTTCCCCGGCGGCGCGAGCTTGTCTGATGATCTGGCAGGTCAGATCCGCTCGGGCCAGGTCAGTTCGATTTTCTATCCAGGCCAGGACGAAATCGTACAAGATGCTCAGCGAGTGGCTATCGAACAGTCTAGACTTGGTATTCCTTTGATTGTCGCTCGTGACGTGATTCACGGTTTTCGAACAATCTATCCAATCCCCCTGGGTCAGGCAGCAAGCTGGAATCCAGAGCTGATCGAAGAAGCCGCCAAATTCTCTGCTTACGAATCAAGAAAAGTGGGCATCCATTGGACGTTTGCACCGATGGTGGATATTGCCCGTGACCCACGCTGGGGGCGTATTGCCGAAAGCCCCGGCGAAGATCCGGTACTGGCTGCTGCCGTGGGCACAGCCATGGTGCGAGGTTTTCAACTTCCCGACTCCAATGGTGTGTTGCGTGGCGTCGCCGCGTGTCCGAAGCACTTTGTTGCTTACGGCTTGAGCGAAGGTGGCCGAGACTACAACCGAGCACTGGTATCTCGGAACGAACTCCGCAACGTGTTTCTGCCACCGTTCAAAGCTTGTATCGACGAGCAGGCACGCACGCTGATGACTGCCTTCAATACGGTGAACGGGGTGCCAGCCTCTGGTCACAAACGCTTGCTTCGAGAGGTGCTGAAAGACGAATGGCAATTCTCGGGCTTTGTCGTCAGCGACTGGGGTTCGGTAATCGAAATGATCAAGCATGGAAGCGTCGCAAACAAGAGCGAAGCGGCTGAACTTTCGATGCAAGCCGGAGTCGACATGGAAATGGTCAGCACTTGCTACGCCAAGAATATGTCCGACCTCCTGGAATCTGGGCGTGTCGATATGAAGCTCATCGACGACGCGGTGGGCCGCATTTTGGACACGAAGGCCCGGCTCAATTTGTTTGAAGAACCTTATGCCGATCCTGAGCAGAGAGAATTGCTAGACGAAGAATATCTACAGACGGCGAGAGAACTTGGTCGTCAGAGTATGGTCCTTTTGAAAAACGATTCCGCGTTGCCCGTGAATCAAGACTCCCTGAAGAAAATCGCCGTGATCGGCCCCTTTGCGGATGCACCTCGCGACCAACTCGGTACTTGGGTGATGGATGCCAAAGACGAAGATAGCATTACGCCGCTCTCGGCATTGAAACGAAGGTTCGGCAAGGATTGCGAGATCATTCACGTTCCTTGTTTGCAATCCAAGTATCTGCCAGATCATCCCCAGTATGATGCAGCCGTGGCTGCAGCCAAAGAAGCTGATATCGCACTGCTGTTTGTGGGAGAAGAAGAGTCCTTCAGTGGTGAAGCTCACTCCAGAACGGAATTGGGATTGCCCGGCTCGCAGGCTCGGCTTGTCGAGGCAGTTGGGAAATTGGATGTTCCGACCGTAATGATCATCAATGCAGGCCGACCACTTACCATTGGCAAGCAAATTGAACAGGTCGATGCCGTACTTTACGGATGGCAAGCAGGCACGATGATGGGCCCGGCCGTTGTCGATTTATTACTCGGCGTCGAATCGCCCTCGGGTAAGTTGCCGGTGACGTTCCCGAAAACAGTTGGCCAGGTGCCGCTCTACTACAATCATCCCAAGACGGGCCGACCCGCTCCTGATGACTATCAAGCACCGTCGCTTGATAAGGTAAAAAACATGCCGGAAAATGTCCGTTATTCTTCCCACTATATCGACTCGGATCCCTTTCCTTTGTTCCCCTTCGGATTCGGTCTCTCCTATACGGAGTTCAACTATGAAGACCTAGATTTGTCTTCGCGTGAGCTCGACAAAGAGGGAGAGATCACCGTCAAAGTGCGTGTCACCAATAAGGGAAAGCGTGCCGGAACAGAAGTCGTGCAGCTCTATGTTCGAGATTTAGTTGGTAGTGTGGTCCGTCCTGTTCGTGAGCTGAAAGATTTCGAGCGAGTTCCTCTCAAGCCGGGCGAAAGCAAAGTTGTAGAGTTTGTGCTGAAATCCGATCAGCTAGGCTTCTACAACGAAGACGAGGAATTCTTGATCGAACCGGGCAAGTTTCAGCTTTGGGTGGGTGGCGATAGTCGCGCCGATTTGACAGCCCGTTTCAAGCTACAGTAGCCTCTGCCCACAGGGAAACGCTGCTTTCTTAGAGCTGCTCTCGCCAATCTGGCGATACTCCTCCTGTTCGAGCGTGCGCGGTCCGTATATGATCGGCGGCTAGTTGGGCTTGCTCGCTGCAGTGAGGGTGCATTTCGCCGAGGTTGGACTCCGTTGCGGAATTGGCGAGCGGCAAGTAGAAACCGCTAGATTTGGAGCCAAAAAATGCACGACTGGAAACTCGGCGCATTCGCCAGTTTAGATGCCGGCCTCGGTTTGCAGGTAGAAGTTCTGCCGAAGCTGGATGTCTCGACCATTCATCTACACGCCCCCAAGCAAAGTAGCAGAACCGCTGAACTCTCAGCCGATCTCAAGCAGACATTTGAAGAATTGGATATCGAGGTCACATGCCTGTTCGCGGGCTTCGAGGGCGAGAGTTACGCGGATATACCAACGGTTCAACAAACAGTGGGACTGGTTCCACGAGAGACACGCCAAGAACGCGTTGCGGAGCTATTGCAGATTGTCGATTTTGGGACGCTGCTGGGAGTTGTGCCTGTTGGGCTCCATATTGGGTTTGTCCCCCATGATCGGGACTGCGAAGAGTACGCCGAAGTGCTCGAGGTAACCCGTCAGGTATGCGACTATTGCTCGAACGATGGGCATACGCTCCACTTGGAGACTGGGCAGGAGCCGGCCGACGTTCTGCTAGGTTTTTTGAAGGACGTGGAGCGCGACAACTTATTTGTGAATTTCGATCCTGCCAACATGATTCTCTACGGTTGTGGCGAACCGATCGAAGCACTGCAGGCAGTTGGCAGTTTTGTGCGGAGTGTACATTGCAAAGATGCCACTTGGTCTTCCGAGCCTGGGATCACTTGGGGCAAAGAGGTGCCAGTGGGAGACGGCGATGTCGACTTTTCTCGATTTCTCCAGGTACTCTCGGAGATTGATTATCAAGGTCCTCTGACGATCGAGCGCGAAATACCGCAGGAACCAAAGAGACAAATCGAAGAAATCAGCACGGCTACGAGTCGTTTGCGAACGATGATTCAACAGCTTCAGCAATCATAATCTCACGGACTAAACATGGTACGCGTCGGCATTGTTGGTATTGGTTTTATGGGGATGGTGCATTATCTCTCCTACCAAAAAATCCGTGGCGCAAAAGTTGTAGCCATTTGCGAGCAAGACAAGAAGCGGCTGGCGGGCGACTGGCGGGGTATCAAGGGTAACTTCGGCCCTGCTGGCAAACGCATGGATCTCAGCGGCGTGGCCAAATACTCAGAGATCGAAGAGCTGCTGGCCGATGACAAAATCGATGTCGTGGACGTTACCCTGCCCCCTGCCCTTCATGCTCCAGTTGTGATCAAGGCGCTGAAGGCAGGTAAAGACGTATTCTGCGAGAAGCCAATGGCGCTCACTGTCAAAGACTGCACTCGCATGGCCAAGGCAGCCGCTGCAGCCGATCGACTCTTGATGGTAGGGCACGTGTTGCCTTTTTTTCCGGAATACGCTTGGGCTTTGAAAATCATCAACGGCGGACGTTATGGAAAGCCGATTGGTGGCACTTTCAAGCGAGTGATCGCAGAGCCGACCTGGCTCCCCAATTTTTGGAAGGCCGATCAAGTGGGCGGTCCGATGCTCGATCTGCATGTGCACGACGCTCACTTCATTCGTTTGCTATTCGGTATGCCCCAGGCATTGAGTTGTTCGGGACGTACTCGTAATGAGTTGGCAGAGAATTGGCATACGCAATTCGATTACGGCCCTCAAGGTCCCAGTGTAGCGGCACAAAGCGGAACGATTGGCCAACAGGGACGGGCCTTTAATCATGGCTTCGAGATTCATCTGGAGAAAGCCACTCTGCTCTTCGAATTCGCAGTGATCGGCGACGAGGGAGCCTACCTCTGTCCGCCGACGATCTTGGAGCCCAACGGGAAGGTCAAGACGCCTAAACTCTCCGGGGGCGATCCCATGGAAGCGTTTGAAACTGAGATTAAGGAAGTTGTGAAATGCGTCAAAGCAGGTAACACGTCAGATATACTAGATGGCCAACTTGCCCAAGATGCCATTAAACTCTGCCAAAAACAAACTGAGAGTCTGCTGAGGCGTCGGTCAGTTCGCCTTTGACCGAAATATCTGAAAGATTTGTAGCTTACCCTGCTCTGCCGCGTTGATGGTTCGCATTTAGCTGTTTATCATTGCACCAGCAGCAATTGGGTTAAGGAGGGAAACTATCCATTGCTGTCTCTTCAGATAACTTCTACCTCACCCGAGAGAATGCAATGAATGGTGTCTCGTTTAGACTGTCGACAATGATGTTTCTCCAGTTTTTTGTCTGGGGAGCATGGTTTGCCACGTTAGGGAAATGTCTGGCAGATAATGGGCTGAAGGACTTCGGCGGGGATGCCTACGGCACGGCTCCCTTGGCTGCGATAATCGCGCCGCTATTCCTCGGGCTTGTTGCCGATCGGTTCTTTCCCTCGCAGGTGATTATGGGCCTGCTGATGCTGCTGGGCGGAGTCATTCTGTGTCTGGCTCCTGGCTACGCTGCTGCCGGGGATGGCAACATGCTGGTATGGCTATTGCTCGGTCATATGCTCTGTTACATGCCGACGCTTGGATTGAGCAACACGATTGCCTTCACAAACATCGCCGATCAAAGTCATTTTCCTAAGATTCGAGTTTGGGGAACGATTGGTTGGATCGTGGCAGGACTTGTGGTTGGATTTTTGGGTTGGTCTGCGAGCTTCCAAATTTTTTGGCTCGGAGGAATTGGCTCCATTGTTTTGGGGCTGTATTGCTTTTCTCTACCGCACACTCCACCACCGGCGAAGGGTAAGCCGCTCGATATTCGCACTCTGTTGATGGTCGACGGTTTTAAGTTGATGACGGATTTTCCATTCTTGGTCTTCATGGTTTGTTCGACGTTGATCTGCATTCCTCTGGCCTACTACTATGGGCTGACGTCCAATGTGCTTGGTCAGGTTGGGTTTGAAGCCCCAGCTTCGACGATGACTCTTGGCCAGATGAGTGAGATCTTCTTTATGGTGCTCATCCCGTTTTTCTTCCGCCGCCTGGGAGTGAAATGGATGATCCTCATCGGCATGGCCGCGTGGGCACTCCGATATGTGTTATTCGCCTACGGTGCTCAAGATCAGGTGATCTGGATGATGTTGCTGGCCGTTCTATTGCATGGCGTGTGCTACGACTTCTTCTTCGTGACCGGATTCATGTATGCGGATAGCAAGGCCCCGGCAGACGTGCGGGGACAGGTCCAAAGCATGCTCGTGTTTTTCACGCAAGGCGTGGGTATGTACTTTGGGTATATGGTTGCCTTCGGACGCTTCGAAAGCACGGTGCCCGACTACAATGCCCTCTCTGACGCGATCGCAGCGAACTCTGAGGAACAATCCTTGTCTTTTGCGGAATCGCTGGGCAGAATGTTTTCTGCTTCTCTGCCCGAGGGAATAGATCCCACGCTTCTGCAGACCGTGATGGACCAATGGAAAGAATTGTGGATGCTCCCAGCGGCCATGGCCGGTGTTATCATGGTGGCCTTTGCCCTGCTGTTCCACGATTCTGCTAAACCAGAAGACATTCCAGCAGTGTCAGAGACCGAGTAATCCATTGCTCTCTGATGATGCACTTTGTTGCACTTTTCAAAACGTTCACACGAATCGGGTGTACCGATTTCTGGCGTTGCTGCTAAAATGTTGAGCGTGTCCGACAGCCTCGGTTGGCTCTCCGGACAAGCTGTTGCTTAGGTGCGCATCTCCGATTGATAGTGGGTGGACCAATGGATGGATTTCGACGGCAACGGATGCTAGGTCGCGCATGGTGTTGCATGTTCGCTGCTGCGGCTCTTCTCGTAGGGCACGTTTCGAGTTGTCCAAGTGAACAGATAGCCGATGCTCCGACCGATTTTGGCCATCCAAGCCCGCTTCCGGCACCGAGCACTCTGCCCGTCGCCGAATTCGATCGATACCTGTTCGATTTTTTGAATCATCAAGAGTATCGACATCTAGGCTGGCTTAAGGATAAGAAGGTTCGCGATACCGGCCCGTATATCAATGGCAAAGAGTACGGCACGCACCCGGCGGTCAAAATCTACTATTCGCCCGAGATCATCCAGTGGCTTACCAGCGGCAAGAAAGAAGCAATTCCCGATGGAGCGATGATAGTCAAGGAACAGTTCGAAGCCCCTGCAGCACGCTACGATGACTTTGACGACGATCAATTGTTCGAGCGTCTGGCAAGCTGGACGGTGATGGTCAAAGATTCTAAGGGTTCGCATGACGGATGGTTCTGGAGCAACCCGGGAAAAGATCAGCAAGTAGTCGACAACCATCAGTATCCGTTCGATCATCCGATTTCGGGATTTGGAATCTATTGCGTCCGCTGCCACGCGTCGACTAAGACTCATGGCGCAACCAATGAATATACGTTTGCCTCGCTTCGTAATATCGCAGGGTTTCCTGGTGAGCCATTACTCTTTCGGGTCGATGATTCTTGGCGTCACAAGGAGCATGTAGAGGTTCCGGTGGAACCGGCGCTTAGCGCTGAGGATAGTAATGAGAATCTGCTTGCGGAAATCAAGCAAGTCTCTGTCTCCTCTCACCCACGTTGCAGCGAATCAGCACACCCTGAGCTGTGCAATCCTAAACTCAATCACAACTTTCTTCGTCAGTTCCCGACGATCGATGCGAAAGCCCGCGACCAGGTACTGCATTTTCCTCCTATTACGCACGACTGGGTGGTCCGCCGACCGGCACCAGAGCAAGACAAGCAACCGTTCGTCTCGTCGAATCAATGCATGAGTTGTCATGCGGGATTGTTGGAACCGTTTGGCCCCACCATGTTTTTTCCTACTGAGGGCCAAGCCCATTACGGAGCGCCGGGCGTTCATCTTTCTCCGTATGGGGAATGGCGCTGGACACCGATGGGACTTGCCGGACGCGATCCGATCTTTTTTGCTCAGCTTGAGAGCGAGATTGCGTTGATGCGGAGCGATTTTTCGAGCGATCCCCAAAAGGCCGACGAGCATATCGAACAGCTTGTCGACGCTTGCCTCACTTGTCATGGGGCGATGGGTAAACACCAGCATCGGCTCGATCACGGCCCAGATGCCGAGCCCTTTGGACTGGCGCATGTGATGCGCGAGTCCACGGATCCGAAGGCCGTGGGGAAGAATCACTGGGAGTACGGGGCACTGGCCCGCGATGGCATTAGTTGCTCGATTTGCCACCATATGCAACCCCGCGAGCAACCTGAGGGCGACGACCGGCCCTACCTGGAGTACTTTCTGGAAACTTCGATCACTGGCAATGTCCACTTAGGCAAAGTCAACGAGATGCATGGCCCTTTCGAAGACAAAGAGATCTCACCCTATTCCATGGAACACGCGCTGGGTTTCAAGCCCAAACACAACGACTACATTCAGTCTTCGCAAATGTGTGGAACCTGTCATGTCGTCAATCTGCCGATCGTCGACAAACCTTTGAAACGTGGCGACCGGCCGGACGAGCTCATTACCTCGGAGAATAATCCGCTCTTCAAGCAGTATCATCACCACATCGAACAAGCGACTTACCTGGAATGGCTCAATAGTGAGTACGAGAACGAATTTAACCCCGACAACCCCAAGGCACAGACTTGTCAGAATTGCCACATGTCGCGGGATTATCACAATAATGATTTAGACGTCCACTTCGATGACTTGGTCACACGAATAGCTGTGATCCAAGATCAGTCCTACCCTGATGCGGAAAACCTTGCAGAGCATGAAGAATTGAAAGTTCGTCTTCGCAAGGAAGGGTACGCGAGGCACAACTTCCGTGGGCTCAATGTGTTTCTGCTAGAGATGTTCAATCAGTTCGACGACATCTTGGGAGTGAGAAAGTATGACTTTATGACCGGCTCGCAAGCCGACATACCGCACGCCATTGATGACTTCGTTCGTCAGGCGCGAAATGAGACAGCAGATTTGAGTGTTGAAGCGTCCGTCGAAGGCCAACAGCTTACAGCTAAAGTTCTGGTTAAGAATAAAGTAGGGCACCGCTTTCCAAGTGGAGTCGGTTTTAGAAGGGCGTTCTTGGAGTTTCTTGTCATCGACCAATCAGCTTCTGAGGATTCTGCCGAGAGAATCGTCTGGTCCTCCGGCCAAACGAACGAGTTGGGTGTATTGATCGGGCCCGACGGTGAACCGCTAGCCTCAGAGTTTTTTGACGAACATCCAGAGACGCGAAAGCAAGCGTGTCAGAATCACCACGAGGTAATTGACTCGCCCGAAGAGGTCCAAATCTACGAGACACTCTTGCACAGTGCCAAGCATCTCTATACGACGAGTTTCATTCACGGGTCAGACATAATCAAAGACAATCGATTGCTGCCGCGCGGTTGGAAGCCTGAAGGACCAGGACCCGGTCTGCGTGGAGAATTTCTGCACGCTACGCATCCCGGTCCTATCGCTAAGAAGGACTCACGCTATCAGGATGGCAGTGGCTCCGACGAAGTTGTTTACAAAGTCCGTTTACCTTCTGGACTTGATTCGACAAATCTAAAAGTCCAAGTCACACTCTACTATCAAGCTATTCCGCCGTATTTCTTGCAGAGTCTCTTTGAAACCGCACCCAATGGGCCTGCAACGCAGCGATTGCATTATATATGCAGCAATATCGACTTAACGGGAACGGTCATTGAAGACTGGAAATTAGCCGTAAATTCGGCCAGTTCCTCTGTTAAGTGAAATCAAACACTGCCCGAACGTCTTTGAAACTTGTAAGATGTCTCTTTGAAAATTGATGAAACCAAGTTTCGAGGAGTAGGTCGGGGTTATGAACGATTTTGATGGCGCAACGACGCTAATAGACCTCAAACCGAATAATAAGCAATTTCTCCAGGACGTTATGTCTGGTTTGAAATCGTCCCCCAAGAGCTTGCCTTGCAAGTATCTGTACGACCAGCGGGGCTCTGAGCTTTTCGATGAAATATGTGAGCTGGACGAATACTATCTAACGCGTGCAGAAGACGAAATTATCAAGCGTCATGCCAGCGAGATGGCTGTACAGTTGGGTGCCGGCGTCCAATTGGTTGAGTACGGAAGCGGAAGTAGTACAAAGACACGAGCTTTGCTCGACGAACTGATCGAGCCTGCTGCCTATGTGCCTGTCGACATTTCGCGTGAGCACCTCGACAACACCGCGCAAGCACTCTCCGAAGTGTACCGCCATATCGAAATCATGCCGGTCTGTGCCGACTTTACCAAGCCGTTTGCCCTGCCCTCTCCACGCAAAACGCCGACCCATGCGGCCGTGTTCTTCCCGGGATCGACCATTGGTAACTTTCAGCGTTCAGAAGTTCTGCTGATGCTTTCGCAAATCGCAGATATGTGTGGTCGCGGTGGTGGGTTGTTGATTGGTGTGGATCTTCAAAAAGATATCGATGTCATAGAATCGGCCTACAACGATTCCCAGGGCATCACCGCCGAATTCAACTTGAATTTATTGCAGCATATCAACCGAGAACTTGACGGCGACTTCGATCTTGAGAAATTCGAACATCGTGCTATTTATGATCACGTCGAAAACCGAGTAGAAATCTCGCTGGCGAGTCTCTGTGATCAAGACGTGACTATCTGTGATGAGTTGGTTCGGTTTGATGAGCAGGAGCAGATTATCACCGAGTACTCGCACAAATACACCATTGAAGACTTTGCCAAACTTGCCGCGGAGGTAGGGCTAACCCTCCGCAAGTCCTGGACCGACGAGAATGAATTGTTCGCCCTGCTTCACTTAGTACTCCTCTAGCGTAAAGTTCAATGATTCAGCTCGACGGGGTTTCTAAACATTACGGTTTGCATGTTGCCGTCGACAAGTTGGATTTTCATTGTCCTGCTGGTCAGACCCAGGTTCTGATCGGAACTAGTGGCTGCGGCAAATCGACTCTGTTGCGGATGATGGTGGGACTAGTGACGCCCGACACGGGCACAATTCAGTTTGATGGCCAACCTCTTAGCCCGAGTAGCCTCAGCGAAGTGCGGCTGCGAATTGGCTATATGATTCAAGAGGGTGGTCTGTTCCCTCACCTTTCGGTGCGAGACAATGCGGCGATCATGCCTCGCTATCTGGGTTGGAAGACCGAACGCACCGAGCAGCGCATTGAAGAGCTTTTAGAATTAACCCAGTTGCCGGCATCCATGTTGGTACGTTTCCCACGCCAACTATCGGGCGGACAACGACAACGTGTCAGTTTGATGCGGGCCTTAATGCTAGATCCTGATGTATTGCTGCTCGACGAACCGCTAGGTGATCTCGATCCTATGATCCGGGCTGGGTTGCAGGAAGATCTGCGGACCATCTTCCGAGAATTGGGTAAGACGGTCGTGCTCGTCACACATGATTTGGCTGAGGCAGGGTTCCTGGCCGATCGCATTACGCTGCTTCGCGCTGGCAAAATTGTACAGCAGGGTACGTTTAGCGAACTCGTTGAAGATCCTGCTGATGATTTTGCCGCCAAGTTTGTCCAAGCACAAAGGCCGGTGCTTGCATGAAGCGGATCATATTCATCTTATCTCTGCTTGTGCTGTTGGCCGTCGTACCACGCGGCAGTAGCCAACAGGGATTGCGAGTGGCTTCCAAGGTATTTACCGAATCGGTGATTCTGGGTGAGATCCTCACGCAGTCGATTCGCGAAACCGACGAGCCGGCAACACACGTCATGCAATTGGGTGGCACACGCATCGTGTACGATGCCCTCAAACGGGGGGAAATCGACATATACCCCGAGTACACAGGGACCATTATTCAAGAAATCTTCGCCGACCAGTCCGACCTCGATCCGAAGCAGCTTGATGATTTGTTATTGGCCGATGGTATAGAGATGTCTGAGTCGCTTGGATTCAGCAATAACTATGCGATCGCAGTTCGGCGCGAAACGGCGGAAAAGTATCAGCTAAAATCAATTTCGGATTTGGCTTCCCACCCGGAACTTCGGCTGGGATTTGGAAACGAATTCTTGGATCGTGAAGACGGCTGGAAGAATCTTCGCACCAAGTATAGTCTGCCTCACCAAGATGTGGCCGGGCTCGATCACGACGTGGCGTATCGTCAGCTCGATGCCCGCGTCATCGACGCGATGGATGTGTACACCACTGACGCCCAATTGGCTGAGCTCGATCTGGTAGTGCTCAAGGACGATTTGAACTATTTCCCGAACTACGAGGCAGTCGTTCTCTTCCGAGCTGATCTACAGGATCGTGTGCCATCGGCAGTTGAGCAAATCAAGAAACTGCAATCCTCGATCGATACGGATACTATTATCGACCTGAATGCCGAGGTAGCTTCCCGCGAGGCTAGCGAATCGCAGGCGGCGTCGAAGTTTTTGAATCAACATTTCGATATGAAGACCGAGGTTGAGGACCTGTCGATTGGTCAACGGATTTGGCTCCGCACCTTGGAGCATTGCGACCTGGTGCGGCGATCGCTAATCCCGGCTATCTTCGCCGCTATCCCGCTGGGAATCATTGCCGCCAAACTGCCTCGGTTTGGGCAGGTTGTGTTAGGACTGGTGGGAATCGTGCAAACCATTCCCGCCTTGGCCCTATTGGTTTTGCTCATTGCTCCAATGGCGAAATTGAATCTCGATACACTTGGTGCCGGTTCGGCGACGGCCGTCGCTGCGCTGTTCTTGTATAGTCTGTTGCCGATCGTCCGCAATACCGCCACCGGGTTGGCCTCCATTTCGGAAGAATACACCGAGAGTGCGACCGCGCTGGGGCTCTCGTCTTGGTTTCGGCTACTGCATATTGAGTTGCCGCTGGCTTCGCCTTCGATTCTGGCAGGCATCAAGACGGCCGCCGTGCTGAACGTGGGATTCGCGACGCTCGGCGCGCTAGTGGGTGCGCGAGGCTATGGCCAACCAATCCTCACCGGAATTCGCCTTAACGATACGGGGCTGATTATGCAGGGTGCCGTACCGGCAGCCGGTTTGGCGATCCTGCTGCAAATACTATTTGAATTAGCTGAACGGTGGTTCGTACCCGCCGGTTTACGCTCGAATTCATCGAGTCCGTTCTCTGCTGGAGAAAATGATGAGCACGCTTAGTGAAACTCTTGCGACTTCCTCCCCTGCAACGCTTGCCCAGCGATATCAGCAGGTGCGTTGTTTTACCGCCAAATTGTGCGAAACCCTGGGTCCCGAGGATTGCTGTTTGCAGTCGATGCCCGATGCCAGCCCCGTGCGTTGGCATCTAGCCCACACGAGCTGGTTTTTCGAGACCTTCCTGCTGAAGCGCAGTCCCCAATATCGAGTGTTCGACGAACACTACGAAGTGCTGTTTAACTCCTACTACAATACGGTCGGCGAACAGTTTCCTCGTGCCCAACGTGGATTGCTATCTCGACCAACCCTCGACCAGGTGCTCGATTACCGTGAGCATGTAGATCGTGAGATGACAGCGATCTTCGATAAGATTGCGAGTGACGAAGAGCTAGCTCAGATTGTCGAAATTGGATTGCACCACGAACAGCAGCATCAGGAGTTGATTCTCACTGACCTGAAGCACTTGTTCTCTCTGAATCCACTTTTACCCGTCTATCGTGAACCGACTGCAAAATCGGAAGGATCCTCTGTCGTTGACCAGCATTGGCTAGAGTTTGACGAAGGCCTGTACGCGGTGGGTCAGGAAGGGGATGGTTTTTCGTTCGACAACGAATCACCTCGCCATCGTGTTTTTCTCGAACCGTTTGCTATTTCTCAGAGGCCAGTAACTAGTGGCGAGTTACTGAATTTCATAGCCGATGGTGGCTACACGCGTCCCGAGTTGTGGCTTTCCCTCGGTTGGCACTTTGCGAAAGAGCTGAAGCATCAGCAACCGCTTTATTGGTGGCAGCGCGACGGCAAGTGGTTTGAATTCACTCTCGCGGGGCCCAGGGCGCTTGACGAGAGTGCCCCGGTGACGCACATCAGCTACTTCGAAGCCGATGCCTACGCCCGTTGGGCCGGTTGCCGACTGCCGACAGAAGCTGAGTGGGAATCTGCCGCGGAGGGCTTGCCGAGGAAAGGAAACTTTGCTGATACTTTGCTGGCCGAGGATCGGGCCGTTCATCCAACCAGCCCTCAGGTCTCTCTCCATTCGGTAGAGGAGAAGTGCCAGCCTATGAGCATGTTTGGCAACTGTTGGGAGTGGACCGCGAGCCCCTACACACCTTACCCGGGCTACCAAGCCGTCGAAGGAGCCTTGGGGGAATACAACGGGAAATTCATGTGCAACCAGTACGTACTCCGCGGCGGGTCCGTGGCTACGAGCTCCGATCATATCCGAGCAACCTACCGCAACTTCTTTCCCCCCGAAGCCCGTTGGCAATTCTCCGGAATTCGTTTAGCCAAGAGTTGTTAGAGTCTTTATCTAGGAGGACCGTAAACTGTTACGGCAGCTTCCCGGCCGGGGACATGAACCTCGTCGATCTTTCGCAGGTTGTGTTCTTGCGAGCACGCGTCGATTGTCTGCTGGCTAATGGCAATGTCTGTTTCGAGTCGTTTTGTCATCGCCTCCAGTCTGCTGGCCACGTTCACTGTATCGCCAATCACCGTATAAGCTGTCCGTTCCGATGTGCCCACGTTTCCCGCGACCACTGGCCCAAAATGCACACCGATGCCATGCCGCAAACGAGGTAAACCGTCGTTCATTCGCGTCTGATTGTGTCGCTCAATAGCTTCCATCATGGCCAGGGCACAGGTAACGGCGCGATCGGCATCGCCGGACTTTGAAACCGGCGCACCGAAAACGGCCATGATGCCATCGCCCATGAATTTATCGACGATTCCACCGTTCCGAGAGATCGTGTCGACCATGGCGCTCATGTAGCTGTTGAGTTGCTCGACGATGTTTTCTGGTTCGAGTGTTTCGGAGTAACTGCTGAATCCGCGAAGATCTGAAAACAGTACTGCTACATTTTGTCGCTGGCCTCCTAGGCGTAGCTCCGATTCCTGTAGGACTATCCTGGCCACTTCTGGCGATATGTAAGCCCCCAGTCGGGTGCGTGCGGTTTCTGAGGTGAGCGTTTCTGTGGCTGACTGTTGGACCAAACGGCTCGTACGAGTGGCTACTGTTACGCCAAGCAGAGTTGAACCTATTAGACCTATGCCGATAGTGATCCACTCGGCCCAACCCATAATGGTAGGATCATTCACTTGGATGGTGCTGGCTATAGCCAGTGCGATAAGTAGGGCGCTATTTAGCACGGCTCCATAGTAGGCTGCGGCGGGTGATAGGCGTACTCCCGCTGTGATAATGGCCAAGTAGACGAATGACACCCCGTGTACTTCAGCAATGCTTTGGTGAGTCGGGCCGGGGGCCATCACATACATCAGAGCTAAGGTGTTAATGAGTAGCGCATCAATGGTGATGGAGGTATAAATCAATGGGGGCGTCGGAGTAGCGTTACGTAGTCGGTAGAACACCCAGAGTGTCCAAAGCAGGCCAAGCAGACCGAGGACGAATACTGCCACAGCACGCGGTACTAGGTTCAGGATGTTGTCGCCATGGACAATCGGCCACATGACGGTCACTGCGATGCCCAGCACTAGCCGAGCCCAGGCTACCGCCAGTTCTCCCTCACGAGCAGCAGCGCCGAGCAGAGAGTCCACGATTGCCTGAATGCGATCGGTGGGGTCAGCGGAGATTGGAGTTTGCAGTTCCATGAGTAATGACGGCGATAGGATCAGTTAGTAACTTCTGAACAAGGGTCCCGCCATGTTTCTAATGTTCTAACTTCACGATAGCGCGGAGTCGAACATGCAGTTCACTCCTGTCGAAGCGAAAGCCTAAGGTTCCTTGGCAATCAGCCCAGCCCCATAGTCATTGGTCGGATCGCGATACATGGCATGAACGTGGTCGGTGGCGTCTTTGCCCATGCGTTGTGGAGCATATTCGATCAAGACCGTCGGACCTTGAATGCGATAGGTTGCCGCACTGCCTGGCGTCGTGGGGCCAAACCAAGCGAACCATGTGTCCCCCAGATCGTTCTCGATCCGATTCATGCGAAGTTTTGCATGGACGTCATTAAGCATTCGCACGCGCGAGCCGATTAATTGCAGCAGCAGCTTGCGTTGAGACTCGTTGAGTGCCGAAGCTGAGATACCTTCCTGTTTGGGTTTTACACCGTCCTTACCAGGACCGAAAATCATTTTTGTATGTCGGTCGGCAAGAACGGTCTGCCTGAGCTGCTCGGGGGTTAGGGAACCGATAAGCTCGAATGCCTGGTCTTGCTCCTCGGCCATTTGCCGCACCTGATTGCCATCGACCTGGTATTCCATTGGCTGACCACCGGTCAGGGTGGGAGCAAGTGTAATCCGGTCGCCGACAATCGTTGCGTTGATGGCCAGGTGGTGACCGCCAAATTGCCACATCCAGGGTTCGGACGTGGACGGTTTGCCCAGCAGAGAAATATAGAATTCGTGCCAGCCAAAATCAGCTCGGCCGCCATGTTCTCTCAGATATTCGTCGCCATCGACGTTTTCGATCACTTGCCGATAACCAGCTTCGCTGAGCGTAGTCTTGATCAGTTGCAATAAAGCCTGTTGCTGTGTGTCGTCTAAGTCTGCCCAGGGAATTCCGCCCCTCTTGACCATGCTCGTGGGCAGATTCGACCAACGCTCGCGCTGCTCCTTATCGTCGAAATCGTAGAGAATCTGTTCCTGCTGCGATTCATCTAACGAATCGAGCAAGTTCTCTGCCGCTTCGACGACATTGGCAACAATGCTGGCCGGTGTTGGCTCAGAGGGTTTCGCTGAGGAATAGGAACCCAACTGCAACGCAACAAACACAGCAGCAAAGAGTGAAGGAGTTCGCATGGCCGTTTATCCCTTGAAATGGTAAGAATACGAAGACGGTCTGCCGTTTTACTGGGAAGGGCAGGCAAGTTAGCAGAACACTTAGCCGGCTATTCTAACTCACCCTTTTGGTACATGTTCATGATCTTTGAAGGGTGCGCCGCCGAAAAACCTTCGCGACGCAACTTTTCAACGAGATCAGTACCTAAGATTCCCTGAACTTTGACATGTATCTGCGGATTGTCTCGGAGAAACTCGCGGAGTGTAGGCACCGGCCAGCAAAGATAATCCATTGGGAGTCGGGCGACGACATTGGCGCTGGCAGGCTCTTCGGTAAGGAATCCCATTTCGCCAACGAATTGACTTGGGCCGACTTCGGCAATGTGGCGACCATCGAGTTCGACACCAGCACGACCGGTGGAAATCAAAGCTAGTTGCGACACCTTCTCATCCTGCCGAAGCAGAATATCGCCTTCCTTGGCGTGCTTCCACTCGGCGATACCTACTAGCTTGACGAATTCGCGCGGCGCCAGCGAACTGAAAACTGTACGGTATAACCGCATTTCTTCTTCACCCAGAAATACGGGCCGTCTTTCAAGAATCAACAGCGCGATTTGAATAAGATTGACGGTGATAAAAATCGATTGCCAGATGATCGCTTCGTAGAGCGGAGTTGTAGAACAGCAATAGTAATAGGGCAGCAACGAAAACATGGCCACGACCATCAGAATGCGCAACCACAGGATATCTCGCACCGAATAGGCACATAGGTAGAGCACATTGCCTAGATGGAGAAAGAAATGTGGGAGAGTCAGATGTTCCATCAGAACAGCCACCAGTGGTTTACGCGCATGCGAGATCGCAGGGACTTCGGATTAGATCGGCAAAAAGAGCAGATCTCAGTCTGCCTGTTTTACCAGCCTCGGCAGAGATTTCCCAGAGTGAACGGCACGAGAAACGTGTGCGTTGTTAGGAGAGGCGAGCTTCGAGACGATCGAGTCGTGCAGAGATTTGCTGCAGATATTCGATGATTATCGCATGCGTGTACTTTGCGTCGATACCCACCGGTGATCCTTCCGCACTAATTTTCTCGATTAGTTCGGTGTATTCCTGCTTGTTTTTCTGAAGGGGATCAGTCGACATGGATAGGACCTTTGATAATCGATGTGTGGGTTGTCTGCCGCAATTAAGGATCGAGTAGACCGATGAAATCGGGATCAGTGACAACCCCGGTAGGAGCAAACATATTCGAGGGAAGCAGGCCATACAGATCAGACAATTGCTGTGTGGTTAGTCCGATGTAGGCAGGTGGAATCCCAGCCGTTGCCACGGGGAATGGAATCGCATCGGCTGCCTGTTCGCTAAAGTACATCAGGCGATTCGAGTGCGGGCCGTAATTCAAAATTGTTGTTCGTGGCAGATACAGATAGTTAGTGCTGCTCTGGTAGGGAGCGGTGATGAACCGCATCTCAACCTCCCACTGGCCTGGATGGGCATAGGCTTGTGGCAATGGCACGAATGTAATTGGACCTTCGACGCGAATTTCGCTATTCGCTTCGATCGCTGGGCGAACCACAATAGCTATCCGATTCTGGAATGTGCCGCCTTGAATGATGCTCGCTCCAGAGCGGGGAGCCACAATTCCCAGGTTGTAACCAATGATAGTCAGGTTGTCATACAAGATATCTGCGGTGACAGGGTTCGAGTTGATTCCCATCGAGGAATCTACGCCTGAGATATCTCGCTTGATAACGATGTCACGAAGATTGGTTTGCATTGTATACGGAATATCCATGCCCACTTCGTTGTTCCAGAACGTCGAATTCTCGAATGTGCTCCAGCCATTGTGAGTCACTTCTCGGAGATGATACCGAATTGTGAATCCAATACTTGAGCCATAAGCTTCGTTCCGTTGGAATTCTTTTACCGGTACATGATCCACCAAGATTGTCTCTGCACCTTGAGCGATGGAGGGGTCCGTCAGATTGGCGGTGAGGTAATGAGCCGGCAGGCCGTTACTTCCCTCGATCAGTCCTCGGGTATAAAAGATGAAACCACTACCCTCGGAACTTGTGGCGATGTTATCGACCACTGTGATACCGGCGCCCTGGAACCAGAAGCCAGCGCCTGTGTGACCGAAGTCCTGGACGTCGATACGATCGTTATCGTTTTCACCTGAGCCGGTATTGGAAAGTGAAATGTTATTGCTGAAGGTGCCAGTTTCGTCGCCGACCTCAGTCGCGAAGCCTGCACCGTTAACGTTCACCGAAACGTTGCCTGTGAAGTCGACATAACTACTGTGGTTCGTAAAGCCCCACCCAGGGCTGTCGTTCACCACGCTACCCACGACGGTTGACGGGTTGCCATCGGCCAGGGTGCCATTGCGATGGAAGTGGACGGAGTAGCGAGCCCGCTGATTGGTTCCAGTGCCAGCGACAAGCTGCCAATTCTCGTCGACTACGGAATCGTCGATCCAAACAGACTTATCGGTTCGCCCTAAGCTATTGAAAGCGGCGTTTGCGACGTGTACATCACGATTGTGCATAAACATCGTGTGACCACGTCTGTCGATGTCGGTTCCCTCAGATTCGAAGACCACATTGCGAGTCAGGTTCGCGACATGGATACTCAACTCGGGAGTAGGTGCAACATGATCGTAGACCAAGCGTGTTGAGAGGAACACCAAGTCACCAAAGATAGCGGTGATAGTGCGCGTTTCATCTTCGATCGCATCGGAAGAGGTTCCCGCGATAACGATTTCGTCTCCCACATTCCAGTCAGTGGGTATGGCTGAGAGTCGGATGGCTGCTTGATTGGAGAGTGCGTTGCCAGCTATTTCGTGATACGGAGTGACTTCGGTGCCGTGAACTTCCACAGAGCCACGGGTGATAAGCCCGCGACTGATACCGAAAGGGTCGTAGACGCGGTCGATTGCGCCATTATCAGTAAAGACCATTCTGGCTGTGACATTTGGTTCGATAGGCTGTGTGGAAGTGCCCATGCGAAGGGTGCTGGCCGCCGAGCCGATGATTGTGTCGGCACGAAGTTCGGTATCGACATTTGTAGCGAACGCAAGTGTGCCGTCTATTCGAACTGAGAAAAACTCTGTCGAGATTACACCGTCAACCGTTACTTCGACACCTACCGGAATCAGCACGCGGGCATTAGCCGATGGTACGATGCCATTCGCCCAAGTGGATGGATTCGACCAGTCGCCGTTTTGCATAGCGGTATGTGTTACTTGGTCGTACTTCACTAGTTCGAACAGCGCCAGGTGCTCTTTTTGCTTGACAGCGTCGTCACCGTGGGGGATCAGAGTGTGTAATGCCTCATCTGCGCTCTTATCTTCTAGATGGTCGAGCGAGTCGATCAGAGCAAAGCCTTCAACGACCGGAGCATTTTGCAGAATGACCGGTCCCTGATGTTGACCGCCTCCACCGTGAGTCCCTCCACCAGTACTCGCAGCGTCATAGATGCCGAGTACACCTGGCTTGAAGAACCAATCCTTGCCGTCGCTTCCACTTACAGAATCAGGCACATAATCGTCCATGACGGTTGCGTGCGATTCGAGGTACCCAGAGAAGCTTGAGTCCTCAATAGCAAGGATTCGGCTAGCGTAGTCCAATGGCCCCGACCAGACAGAAAGCAAAGCATCGAGATCGGCGAAGCTGTGATCAACAATTCCCCCGATCAGCAGGTCTTCCCCTGCAGAACCATTCAGTACATCGATGGCATCGCCACCGATTAGGACGTCTTGCCCATCGCCCGCCTGTAAATCATCTGCGCCATCGCCGCCCGAGAGAAGATCGTTTCCGACAGCACCCTCAATGTAATCGTCGCCGCCTTCACCGAATATCATGTCGTCGCCAGTGCCACCTAAGATGGTGTCATCCCCTTCGGCGCCATAGATCAAGTCGTCCCCACTTAGGCCTTGGAGCGTGTCGCGTCCCTCGTTGCCAAATAACTGATCGTTCTCTGTTCCACCAGTGATTGTATCGTGGCCATTGTTGCCAGAAATAGTATCATCTCCAGCTTCTCCATGTAGCAAGTCATTCCCGTCTCCACCGCTGATTTGATCGTCGTCGGCACCTCCATAGACGACATCAAAATCGTCGCCGCCGTAAATCTCATCGTTTCCATCGTTTCCATAGAGCGTATCGGCCCCAAAGCTTCCCTGAAGAAGATCGTTTCCTTGTTGACCGGATATGATGTCATTGCCATCGCCGCCCGAAAGTGCGTCGTCCCCCGATTGACCGTTGAGCGTGTCGTTGCCTGCTCCCCCCTGAATAACATCATTGTCTGCATTTCCATTTGCGACATCATTTCCGTCTCCTGCAATGATGTTGTCTGCACCCGCCCCTCCGTTGAGAGTGTCATTGCCATCATTTCCGATGAGAAGATCGTCGCCATCGGAACCATCGATCGTGTCGTCACCAGCATCGCCACGGAGAGTATCGTTACCGAGGCCTCCGTCGATGGTGTCGTCACCTGTCCCCCCTATAACGGTATCGTTACCAGCCCCGCCAGTTAAAGTGTCATTTTCCGCTGCACCACTCAGGACATCGTTTCCATCTCCTCCATGCAACTGATCAACACCATCATGGCCATAGAGAGAGTCATTACCGTTTTGTCCCTCAAGGTAATCATTGCCCAATTGACCGTATAAAAGATCGTTGCCCTCTCCGCCGCGTAGCGTGTCGTTCCCATTGTGTCCGAAGAGAGAATCATCTTCAGTTCCTCCGTCCAAGATATCATCCCCATCCCCTCCCAGGAGAGAATCGAACCCTGCCTGACCGGACAAGATATCGTTTTCGGTTCCGCCCCTCAGTAAGTCGTCACCGTCACCTCCGAGAAGGGTGTCGATACCTGCTTGTCCCTCGAGAGTATCATTCTCTGAGCCACCATCTAGAGTATCGTCACCTGCTTCGCCAAACAGGGTATCGACGCCTTGCTGACCAGAGAGTGTGTCGTTACCGTCACCACCTCTGAGGGTGTCGCTTCCATCACCGCCGCGTAGATTGTCAATGCCATCGTGACCATAGATCTCATCGTTACCCAGATCCCCGAACAGATCGTCGTCACCGGTTCCTCCATAAAGAACGTCGTTCCCTGCATCGCCATCTAGAATATCAATCCCGGTATTTCCGTAGAGAGTATCGTCACCTAGCCCTCCAAATAGCGAGTCGTCGCCCGTGCTGCCAGTGAGGCTGTCATTGCCGTCTCCTCCAATCAGCATGTCATTTTCAGAGCCGCCTAGCAGAGTATCGTTTCCTGCCTCACCGCGTAGAGTGTCCGCCCCGAAAGCCCCGTTAAGAATGTCATCTTCTTGGCCTCCCCAAAGCTGATCGTCTCCCAGGCCACCCTTGAGATCGTCGTCGCCGTTGTCACCGAATAGGTCGTCGTTTCCTCCATTGCCCTCGAGGATATCGTTTCCATCCCCACCACGCAGCTGATCCGCATCGTCACCACCGATGAGAGTGTCATTGTCGAATCCACCAATCAAGGAGTCGTCCCCGGCCCCACCTTCTAATTGATCTTGGCCGCCCTCCCCGCGAAGGATATCGGCTCCCGCGTCACCGCGCAGGACATCGTTGCCATCGCCTCCTTCCAGGGTATCATCGCCATCGTCACCATCGAGTATGTCATCGCCAGCATCGCCATAAACAACATCGTCGCCAGCTTCTCCAAATAGGAGGTCGTTCCCTCCTTCGCCGTGTAGAAAATCGTTATCGCCACCACCATAGAGCTGATCTGAATGCTCGCCTCCGATTAGGGTATCATCTCCAAGTCCACCGACCAGAAGGTCGTTTCCATCCTCGCCACGGAGCGTGTCGACTCCGTCATCTCCGCGCAGGGTGTCGTTTCCACTGTCACCATCTAGGATGTCGTTACCGTCACCGCCTTCGAGAATGTCGTTCCCTTCATTGCCGCTGACTATGTCGTTGCCGTCCTCGCCATATAAGAGGTCGTTGGCTTCGCGACCATAGATGGTGTCGTCGCCAATACCGCCATAAATCTGATCTTCGTCGAGCCCACCATCCAGTATGTCGCGTCCTCCCTGGCCTAGGATCAGATCTGCGCCCTCTTCACCCCGAATCGTATCGGCGCCTGCTCCGCCGGTAAGGGTGTCATCACCAGTGCCACCCCAAAGTTCATCTGCGCCGGATCCACCAGTGAGGATGTCGGTTCCAGCGTGTCCGTAGGCTATCGTGGGAAGATCTGTTTGATTCGTAAATTGGTCATTGCCATCCAGTCCCTGGAAAACGATTTTGTCGACTAAAGACTTATCGAACGTGTCGGTCATTTGTTGCCCGTTGCACTCGTAACTGACCGTGAGCACATTAGGCACATTTTCAGACACTGTCACAACATCATCGAGATTCGAGCCTTCGATAATCAGCGTGGGCGCAAGACTACTGATCTGTACACGACTTACCGACAGCAACTTTCTCGGTTCGAGTTGTTCGATACCAAGCTGCGGTCGATTCTTTAGAAGACTTTTCTCAGTGCTCTTGTTGAAACAAAACGAAGCGGCAATCAATTGCCACAAATCGGATCGAATGCCCATTATCTATCTGCCTCTAGAAAAGTTCCTGTCTAGCTCAGTTTTCTTGCTGAGAAGAAAATGAGCTAACCAAAGAAGAGCAATTAGGAAGTGCGATTCACACTCAGTAACGAAAAGAGAGTAGGTAGGCAATATTGACTACCCACTCAGCGACTAAGAGAGTGATCGGACAATTGCTCTGCTGTTCCGTAGATATCCCGTCCAAGACAAGTAACTATAGGGGTTTTGGGGTAAAAAAGCCATAGCAATGCGGCTCTCACAGGTCGCTACTGGTCAGGATGAGGGGTAGGCTACCTGCCCTGAGGCGGGTGTCCTCAAGTAGCGTTCAGGAGTCCGAATAACAGCGCCGAAAGGCACCTCAAGTCTCCCCTGAGTGGATGATTTCGATGACGATGACTTCAATGACGATGATTTCAATGGCGTTGAAGAGAACGCGAAGTAGAATCGCTTCGCAATGTTCTTGACGACCTAGTTTCCGTAATCGGAAATTCCTCGATTCTATATTTCTACTTTCGGACTGCTGTTTCACTTTTTAGTTGGCTACGTCGACGTCGTTGGATGCCTACTTCACTGTTGTAGGAATCGGATTGAGGTGGCTGGCTAAGTGAGACTTAATGACGAGCTAACTTAGGTCATCACATTGCTGCACAAGTCTAGATGCTGCAATCCCAAGCTACTGCAATCAACGTCGGAGGTTCTCCACGCGGATTACTTCTGAGCACATCCACTGTCACCCGTCTGCCTTTCCTTCTCTATCAGGGCCTTTTGTGCTTGTTTATTAGTGCGTTGCACAGACCTCAATAGCGATCGTACAATGGAACTATAGATTCACCCGCGAACCCTCGCTTACCAACTGATGCGCATAAGTACCATTCCACAGATTTACCGAAACGTGAATCGATGGGGAGAAATCCTCTCGATCCTCAGCAAGTATGGGCTTGCTGGTTGGTTGGGCCGGTTTGATTTTGCACCGGGCAAGAATTTACTCAAGAATCGCAATGGAGAGGCCCTTGCCAATCAGAGTCGCGAGGTTTGTATACGTCTGGCACTCGAAGAGTTAGGTCCAACGTTTATTAAGCTAGGCCAGATCATGGGCACCAGGCCCGATGTCGTGGGTGCCGAGCTGGCGAGGGAATTAGAAAAACTCCAAGTGAATGTTCCCGCGGACCCCTTCGAACAGGTATCGGGTACTATTGTCGAAGACCTTGGTCAGCCCTTGGACGAATTATTCTCTGAGTTTGGAGATCGACCTGTAGCATCAGCCTCGATTGGCCAGGTGCACCGTGCTAGGTTGAAGTCTGGTGAGGAGGTTGCCGTAAAAGTTCAGCATGCAGATATATGCGAGCGGGTAAATATTGACCTCGACATATTCATGGGACTGGCACAGCTCGCTGAGCGAATTCCGGAATTCGAATCTTACCGCCCTTCGACGATGGCGTCGGAATTTCAGCGAGCATTGCGTCGCGAACTAGATTTCACACGCGAGCGAAGGCATATGGAACAGTTCGCCGCCGCGTTTGCGGAGAACGACAAACTTCTGATTCCGAAAGTCTATCCAGAGCTTTCCGGCGATCGGGTGATCGTTATGCAGTGGCTGGACGGTGTATCGCTGGCCACGCCGAAAGATGTCATAGAACTGGACGTCGATCTGGCCGAGATTACCCGTGCCGGAGCAGAGATGTATCTGGAGATGATTTTCGAGCATGCCTTGTACCATGCCGATCCCCATCCAGGAAATCTGATGCTCACTCCAGAAGGCAGGTTGGGCCTGTTGGATTATGGCATGGTGGTTCGGATTGATAGCGGTTTGCGAGAAGATTTTGAGGAATTGTTACTCTCAATCGTCCAGCAAGACGCTGAGCGATTGGTTTCCGTAATAACAAGAATCGCTGCGGTGCCCCTGGGATTTGACGAATCCGGACTGAGCCTGGATCTCTCCGACTTCATTTCTCACTATGCGAATCAGCCGGTTGAGCATTTCCAGCTTACTTCCGCCCTGACAGAGATGTTCGAAATCATGAGGCGATACGAGATTGTATTGCCTTCACAGATCGCTCTCATCTTGAAGGTGCTGATTATGCTTGAGGGGACCGCCCAAAGACTTGAGCCTGATTTTAGCCTCATGGAGATTCTGGAGCCTTATCAGCGAACGATCCTCGCTCGTCGGCTTTCTCCCACGCGACAACTTCGCAAGGCAAGGCGGGTTGCCTATGAAATGCAACAATTGGCCGAAGTCGTTCCGCGACGACTTCGAGATATTCTGCAACAAGTTCAAAGCGGACGCTTCGATGTGCACTTAGATCACCGGGGCTTAGAGCCTTCGGTGAATCGCCTAGTGCTAGGGCTTTTGACAAGTGCTCTGTTCATCGGATCAGTCCAATTAGTCACGCACCTTGTTTGGCCGTTTCACGGTGTTTCTGTTCCAGGTGCTCTAGGATTGGCACTGAGTGCCGCGATGGGCGTTCGACTGCTCGTTGCGATCAATAAGAGTGGCCATCTGGACCGCAAGAAATAGACTGTTAACGAGCAGGCCTGCCTGGTGCAGGCGTCCATTGAGTCTAGTCGTCGCTAGATTCCTTCTTGGGTGTCACGCTGACCAATGTCTGCTCGACTTCGCTAATGAGCGAATCTAGCTCTTCTAGTAACTGATCATGTTTTTGATCGAGCGCCTGAAGGGTATCGGCGTGGGCAATTTGATCCATTAGAATCCAACGTCCAGGAATCCGGGTGAGTGTCGGCAGTGCTGCAATGCAATCTAGCAATGCAATGTTTCCATCGGCTGGGTCGAAACTCTGGCAAGAGGGACGCGGCGGGAAATCTGCTTTGGCCTAATTGGCGAGGGCGGGTCATTCCGGTTATGACGATCACTCTTGCTATGGACCAAGCGGAAAATGAGGAGTCTATTTCTCGAAAACGCTAGAATCCTAGCTGTTTCCACGCATCCCCAGGTCGAGACTCCTCCACTCTGCGGTCTAGACGTTTTCGCTAAGTGGTGGTACATTAAGGGTTTTCACCAATCCTTGGCGAAACTACCTGCTGGAATCACATCCAAAAATTGAGGGAGATTGAGTTGGTTAAGTTAACTTTACGGGACAAAGAGTCGGCACAAGAGGCGGTACGAAGATTTCGCAAATTGGTTGAGCGAAGTGGCATTAAGAAAGAAATCCGCATTCGCGAGTTCTATGAGAAGCCTAGCGAAACGAAGCGTCGCGCCCGCCTGCGTGCTGAACGACGTAACCGCCGCGATCTGAAACTAGGCCGTTAGATTAGCTCTTCTTTAAAAGACGCTTTCTTCTCTCCGGTAAGCGTGCGCTTTTTACCATTGGTTTGCCGCAGCTGACTATTGGTTGAATTCAATAGAAAAACGGGCTCAGCAGAAATTTCTGCCAAGCCCGTTGCGGGATCTGAGTTCTCAGATGTTTGTCGCTAGTAGGTAATCTCAGCACGAGCAAACAGACCATCGAAACCGAGGATGTTTGCATCGTCGTAGTGCGAGAGCTGGAAGCCACCTCCACCAGCAACGAAGTCGTATTCGTCACGCATTCCTAAATCGTGCCAGGCGGAGATAAAATAGCCCGAGCTAAGGTGAACGTGTTTCCCTAGGTGCGCTGTAACGCCTGCCTCCAACTCGGTGACAGGAATAACTCGACGGCCACTGTTGCGGTGGGAAACAACATTCTGCAGAACCGAACTTTCAAAGTCTCGAATAGTTGTACGGATATCCATGTCGCCAACCAGCAACGAGATATCCCCTTTGGCGTAGGCGCTGAACCATCCAGAGCAACCAAAGTAGCGACGGCCCAATATTCCTACGCGGGCACCAGCTCCATCGAATGAAAGCCGGGTGTCAGAGCCTTCGAACGGCGAGTTCTCTCCATCGTCGAACGCGAAAGTACTACGATTCCAATCGACTTCTGCAAATCGAACTCCGGCAGACCAGGTGATATCCCAAGCGGGGCACCAGCAACTGCCACAGCTATCGCCACAGCAGACGTCGTCGCAGCACGAGTCCCCACAGCAAACATCATCGCAACCGCTGCCGCAGCAGGTATCGCAACACGAATCGCAGCATCCTAAGGGGCAGCCCAGCGGGATGGTCTTGGTGATTCCCAAATCGTACGAGTCAATGTCCACATCGGCGAAGCCGGATAGAATACCGCCAGTTTCGCGAGGCTCGATTTCGTAAGGTCCAAAGATCTGGATGTTGGCTCCTCCATCCTCAACTTCAAATCTGGCATCGCTGCGATAGCGTGAATAGTTGAACACAATTTCAGCACCGCAATCGTTCAAGCGATAGCCGCCGGAGAAGCGGTAAGACGATTCGTAGTCGAAATCGAATTCGACGAATTCTGCACCGTCTTGTGGATTATTCGAATCAGTAATTACATAAGCCAATGCTTCGCTGAAGCTCGCTCGGGCATAGATGTATTCACCAATGAAGAAGAACTGCCCGGGGCGATCGCAGATGCTTCTCGGAGGACCGCAGCAGTCGAGACAATCAAAGCAGCAGTCGCCGCAGCACGATTCGTCGCAACAATCGCAGCCAGAACCTAGGGGACAGCTACTGCAACCGTCCATCGAGATGGATCCCTGGGAATGTTCCATGGGAACGGGCTCCAAAGAGCCTGCTCCGTCGTGGAACCCTTCGATTCCTGTGGAATCGAAGGTGTTGTAGGAAACCTGTTTAACGCTTTGTGGCTTGCGTTTAGGTTGTGGCTTTGACTTTGTTTTAACCTTGGCCTTTGGCTTAGCGACAGAGTTTTTGTTTTGGCTGTCTTCTGCAACAACGGCCCGCCTGACCTGCTTGTCTACCTTCGTCTTGTAAGACTGCGGATCAGCGGATTTGGCCCTTTGAAATAGCTGGGCAGAAGCGGTGCTCGTGTAGAGTAAACACACGCCTAATGTGAGCGATAGCACGCTCTTCAAAGAAGAGTTCATCTCGAGTTCCCCCTTAGCATCTCCGAAAGCTGCACCAACAGTCCACAAACTTTGTAGGGCAGAGCTGTTGGGAAAAACCTGAAAAGTTCAGGCTCTATAAGTACATCCAAAAACTGAAGGCACATGTGTCTCGGTTTCTCTCGCCCAATCTGCGAGTGACACATCGGCCGAGCGAGCTCGGCGAACGGTCTAGGAGACGTGCCTGTGGAGAGGGATCGGTACCGGAATAACCATTACTTTCGTTATTTCCGTTAGAATCCTCAAAATTAGGAGAATCAGAGGGGGTTGCGCGATCGCTAAACTTTGCCTAGATTGCCCACCTAGGCATCTGGCGAACTTAGTAGGTCGGCAATCAACTCGAATTGCAGCGAATGTCTGCTGGCTACGAACGCCGAACTCGGTGTTTCGAAACCAAAGCGAATGCGGCAATTAGCAATAGCGAACTGTTAGGCTCGGGAATTTCTGTGCCTCCCGATTGGGAGAACATCTCTGAACTGGACTGGGCATGGTATCCCTCCAACTGCCCCGCACTCTCGAGCATATTATCGAAATCACCGCCAAACGGTACGAAAGGTGAAGCCGTCGACATGCGATCATCGCCCTGACCTGAGGAGAAAGTGGACGAAATCAGGGCGGGATTGCCAGAACCGTTACCTATGTTGGCCCCCAAAACGACTTCGCGATAGTCGGAATAGAGTAGCGCGTTGGGTGTCGTAGGATCGAGATCCACTCGGAAGATCAAACCAGCACCGGGCGTGAGCCCTTGAATATCGACGACGAGCTTTGCAGGATCGGGCGTCAGATCGATATCGGAGACAGTCCCGAAGGAAGAACTAATCGAGATTCCTGCATCCGAACGGCTACTCAAGAATGTGAGATTGTTATTGAATATGTCCGGATTGAAATCACCTGTACCGAATTCGAAACCAAGTTGCTCCAGGTCGAGCGTGAATTGGGTGAGTTCGTTCTCAGCACCTGGACCATTCGGATCGGTCGTGTTTTGCAATAGTATAGCGGGGCGGTTCCGGTCAATTAGCCGAATGGAAGGATTCTTGCACATCTCTTGCATTTGGATTTGCAGCATCTCCTGTTCGGAAATTTCATCCCGATCATATTGAAGCATGGCTTCCATAAGACGCTCGCTCTCGCCGATATCTACCTTGTAGGTTCCACTAACAAACCCAGCGTGAGAAAGTGGTGCCAGTAGCAGCGAAAAGCATGCAGCTGCTGTAGCCAGGCGAAGGTATTTCGTGACCGGGGGGATTTCTGACCCGTAGGAAGCGATCGCTCTAAGTTTTGTACTTCTCATGATGTTGCTCCGATTGCTTGCGACGAACTTCCCCAAAAGTCAGCCGCGCACTCTTCTCCCAAGGTGTAGTAGTGGGAGTGCAACTCGTGAAATTGATCAAGCAGTGTTACTGCTGATGCCATTCGATAGACGACATGCCTGCTGGCGCAAGCAATTCAGAACCGAATCCGGTTTGTGAAGGGTGCGCAACTTGCGCGAGGTCGTGAGACTAGTTGCCCTACAGCGTTTCAGGCATGGTGCTGATTACACGGTGGAATGCGCAGCGCAATCCATCGAATCAGCTCAGGTGAAACGGAGACAGACGAAGAAACTACGTGCACGGTACCCGTACTGAATGCGGATAACGGGCTCAGCAGAGTCCAAGCAACCATCGGGCTGAAATTACCAAATCACGCGGAAATACACACAGTGTGTGGAAGCGTAGGAGGTTCAATTCGAGAGATGGTGTTGGGAACCCAGGCTTATTGTTTCGCCTGCTCGGACAACGACAGTGTCTGTTTGACCTGTCGTCGATCGAATGTTCATGAGTTCCACAACCCTTTGTGAATTGAAAAAAGCGGTAAAAATAGGGGATCTCTAACGAAAATGACCCCTGCTAAGCCCCAGTCTAATCGCTCCCTACGATGCTGTCAAATATATTTTCTGGCGGGTGCTTGACAAAGCTTCGGCAGATTTAGGGGAATTATGGGTTGGAAACCAAAAAAATGACGCGGCGGGGTCCCCTCTCGCTCAAGCGTTCCCGCCGCGTCGGTGGTCCAACACCCCTCCCCAAAGGTGCTGGAACATCCAAATCTAGGTTTGCCAAAGAGTGTGTCAAATCTTTGGGGACAAGTGATCGAATTCGGCGTGCAATGCGGCTCGTCGGCGAATAGGTATGATGTGATCCGGCAACCAAGGATACCCTACACGCGTTTCCAAAATGCAACCGTAGGGCAGCTGGGGAGAACTAGACGCCACCGTCTGGACCTAAGAAGTTGCCATTCAAGCTGGGTTCCAGTCCAATCCGACGTCGAGTGATCGGGCTGAATGGGTTAGGGCGCCCACACTGATTCGATCGACACCGGTTCCGGCAATCTCCGAAATCGTGTCGAGATTCACTCCGCCCGAGGCTTCTAGGTGAACTTCTGGGGCCGATCCGTTACGGATCTTCACGCCCTCGCACAATTCGGAAATTGACATATTGTCGAGCAAAACGATATCAGGCTGCGCGGCCAAAGCTACTGCTAGTTGCTCGAGCGTATCGACTTCTATCTCAACTAGAAACTTGTCAGGTGCAGAAATTTCTTTGCAGTGGTCCAAGAACTCTCTTGCCTGCTGAACGGCAGCCGCTGGTGAGAGATCCTGCCGACCGCTTTGAGCCAAGTGGTTGTCCTTGATCAGTATGGCATCGAACAACCCGGTGCGATGGTTCTGTGCTCCACCACATTTGACGGCATACTTTTCTAACCTTCTCCACCCTGGGGTTGTCTTCCGAGTGTCGTAGACCTGGGCGGAACTCCCCTGCTCTTTGTTGACCTTCTGTACTTTTTCGACATAGTTGTTCGTGAGTGTCGCAATGCCCATGAGACGCCCGAGAAGATTGAGAATCGTCCTTTCGGCAGTGAGAATATCACGGGTGTTACCGCTGAGGCTCGCTAGGATGGCACCGGCAGCGACGGCTGAACCATCGGAAACCGCCGTCTCCACTTGGATGTCGGCCTGAAGCAAATCGATCACGATCTCAATTGTGGGCAACCCCGCGACAACGCCCGCCTCGCGGGCCACGATGTCGGCGGTCCCTTCGCTTGTCTCAGGTACGATAGCTTGGGTGGTCCAGTCGTTCTGACCATCTAAATCCTCAAGCAATGCCAACTGCACTAGTGCCCGACAATCGACACGTAGGCGGTCGTCCCACTCTAGCTGTGAAAAGTCGTTTGCCACATCCGCTCCGATTGTGATTTGTTATATTGGGAAATATTGTTTGGGAAAAACGCTGCCTAAGTGCTTTAATATCCCTTGCTCGTCGCAATCTTTGCAACCCATAGGTTTTTTCCGATATGAAACGTTCGCTGCTAACTCGACCCGAATGTGCTTATCCATTACTTCTTGTTGCTGCTCTGGTGAGTTCGGACTTGCTTGTGAATCCCCAAGAGGCTCGAGCTGAGGAAGCAGTTGCCGCAATAGAGCAGTCTTCAACCGCGCCGGTAAAGTCCACCATCGGCAAATCCGCCGAGGGGAGGCCGATCGAGTGTATAGTCTATGGCAGCGGCCCGGACGTGCTATTGGTGATCGCCACGATTCACGGCAACGAGGCCGCTGGCACGCCGCTGATGAAACCTTTTGGGCGATGGTTGGAAGAAAATCCCTCAGAGCTAGAGGGCAAGCAGGTAGTTGTCGTCCCCGTAGCAAATCCCGATGGCTTTGCGGCCGACAAACGGTACAACACGCGCGGGGTCGACCTGAACCGTAATTTCCCAGCCGGAAATTGGAAGGTTGAGAAAGTCAACCTGCATGGTGATACACCCCTCTCGGAGCCAGAATCGCGAGTGCTCATGCGTGTGCTGTGCCGCTATTTCCCGAGTCGGGTGGTCAGCATCCATCAACCGATCGACTGCATTGACTACGACGGCCCCGCCGAAGGACTTGCCAAAGCGATGGCTGCAGAGTGCCGTCTCAAGGTGAAAAAGCTCGGCGGCCGGCCCGGGTCGTTCGGTTCATTTGTGGGTGAGACACTCGGGAGACCAATTATCACGCTTGAGCTACCCAAAGATGCGGGTATGGATGCCGACGTACTTTGGAAGCAATACGGCAAAGCCCTCATCGCGGCTTTGCATTGGGAGCCCGAAGAAGCACCTAAGTCTTCGAATTAATGCGTATGGCTATCGAGCCGAGACAATCCGATACTTTAAATACTCGTCAACCGCTTATTAAGCCGCGGGACCAGGTGAGTCTGCTTGCATTGGCCGCGAGTGTGCTGGTGATGATGGTCAGCTATTGGGCCTACCGAGGCGGACATCGTGGCGAACTCATCCATATCGACCGCGCTCCGCCGCTGACAGCGAAGTTTCAAGTGGATGTCAATCGTGCCGATTGGCCGGAGTTGATTCAGCTTCCCGGCATTGGCGAAACATTGGCTCGACGCATAATCTTGGAACGTTCGGAGAACGGTCCCTACCAGGATCTCGGCCAGGTGACGCGAGTAGATGGCATTGGCCTCAGGACGCTGGACAAAATGCGGCCGTATCTGTTGCCGATCCCGAAGGATACTGACTGGGCGGCGCTGGAACGCGAATGGGCGGAAGCGGTGCAATAGTTGCTAGATTTCAATCGATGCCATGCCCAAGGTGGTCCTCCATCGTGGGGTGTCTCTTACGCTTCGCATGACCACGCAAGCGTGGAGCATGGCACCAACTTTTGTTGCTCCTACCGGTTCAAGTTCAAGAAGATGAATGCGATGAAGAGAACCAGCACGAATAGAATGCTGCGTAATTGGAATCTCCGCGCCCTGCGTAGCTGTGACTCGTAGAGTTTCCGAGTTTTTTCTAGATGTTCGTCGTACTTCTGTTCTCTTTCTGCCAGTAAGTTGCGGATTTCGCGGAGCAGTTCGTTTGTTTCTTCGTTCGACATTTTTGACTTTTGCCTAGTCAGATGAGAGGGGGACTTGAGCCAACAGAATCAATGTACAGGCGGTGATAGACGAGGAAAGGTGTTAGGCATTCTTTTTTACGCTGCCTAGCCGGAGGCACACTTGCCTCCGGAGATCGGCGGTCCGGCCCACCACGGCGGACCGCGTGGCGGTCCGGCTAATTGGGTGGCTGATTTTGCAGTGTCTAAAGGTGCTTTTATTGCATCTGCGTCTAATTGTCTGGAAGGCTTTCGCCTTACGCCACAACCCGTTCTAATAATGGGTTAGGAATCTCGGCCGATTGCCGACTGTCTTGCCCGTTCTCCCCCGAACCCGCCACATACCTGCCATGCAATTCGATCTGCAAGCACCTTTCAAACCTGCCGGTGATCAGCCTGCAGCCATTGAGCAATTAGTGTCGGGCTTGCGGGATCAGCAAGATGAACAAGTGCTGATGGGCGTTACCGGTAGCGGTAAGACATTCACCATGGCCAATGTTATCCAAGAGGTGCAGCGACCGACACTGGTGCTGTCGCACAATAAAACTCTGGCCGCCCAACTCTATTCGGAGTTTAAAGAGTTCTTCCCAAACAATGCGGTGAGCTATTTCGTCAGCTACTACGATTACTACCAGCCAGAGGCTTACATCCCGCAGCGGGACATCTACATAGAAAAAGACGCCTCCATCAACGAAGAGATCGACCGCATGCGGTTGGCGACCACCAGTGCCCTGGTAAGTCGACGCGATGTTATCGTGGTGGCAAGCGTGTCGTGCATTTACGGCTTGGGTTCGCCGGAAGATTACAAGCAGATGATGGTGGGTCTACGGGTGGGTCAAGAAATTGATCGCGATCTCGTGCTCACGAAGATGGTCGATATCCAATATGAACGCAACGATACCGACCCCGACCGCGGCAAGTTTCGCGTGCGGGGCGATTGTGTGGAAATCTGGCCAAGTTACGAAGAATTCTCGGTACGCATCGAATTTTGGGGCGATGAGATCGAACGGTTGTCGATCATCGATCCGGTAAGTGGCGAGATCATCGACTCGCTGGAAGAATATTACGTTTATCCGGCAAAGCATTTTGTTTTACCCGAGGAACGTATTGACCGGGCGGTGGATGAAATTCGCCAGGAGCTTCGCGACCGGTTGGATGTTTTCAAGGGCGATGGGCGATTGTTGGAAGCTCAGCGTCTCAATGCTCGGACCAGGTTCGACGTCGAAATGATGATGGAGGTGGGCTATTGCCCGGGGATTGAGAACTACAGTCGCATCCTCGCTGGCCGTAAGGCGGGCGACCCGCCCTCGACGCTGTTCGATTTTTTCCCGGAGGACTATCTGCTATTCGTCGACGAGTCGCACGCCACTCTTCCGCAGGTCGGGGCCATGTACGCGGGTGATCGGAGCCGCAAAACAACGCTCGTCGAGCACGGTTTCCGTTTGCCGAGTGCCCTCGACAATCGGCCGCTGAGATTTGAAGAGTTTCACGAGCGCATCGAACAAGTCGTGTATGTCTCGGCCACCCCCGGCGATTACGAATTGGAAAGCACCGGTGGTGAAGTGGTCGAGCAAGTGGTGCGGCCAACTGGTTTGCTTGATCCCGAGATTGAAATTGTGCCAGCTCGTGGGCAGATACCTCATCTACTGGAGGAAATTCGCGAACGTGCAGCTGCCAACGAGCGGGTGTTGGTAACGACGCTCACAAAGCGGTTGGCTGAAGATTTGGCCAATTACTTTGTCGATCAGGGGGTGCTGTGCAAATGGCTGCATAGCGAGTTGGATGCGTTTGAACGGGTCGAACTATTACGCGATCTACGCGCTGGCAAGTTTGAGGCTTTGGTGGGCATCAATCTTTTGCGTGAAGGACTCGACTTGCCCGAAGTGTCGCTGGTGGCGATCCTCGATGCGGACAAAGAAGGATTTCTCCGTAGCGAAACATCACTGATGCAGACCATCGGCCGGGCGGCACGGAATGTCAATTCGAAGGTGATTCTCTACGGAGACAAGGTCACGAAATCAATGCAGCGGGCGATCGATGAGACGGAACGGCGGCGTAAGCTGCAACAAGCTTACAACGAAGAGCACGGTATCACACCAGAGACAGTCCGCAAGGCGATCCATCGCGGTATCGAGTCCGAGGCAGCCGCTCATGTACAGGCGAATGCCGCAGTCGGCCGGACGGAAGAAACGAAATACATCACTGAAGAATACATCGCTGAACTGGAAGCAGAGATGATCGCCGCTGCCGATGGACTAGAATTCGAGCGGGCCGCGGCAATTCGCGATCGTATCGAACAAATGCAGGATGCCGTTGGCCAGCCGGTAGATTCGATCAAGGAAAAAACTGGCGGTAAGGGCAAGGGACGTCGCCGTAAGAAAGGTGGAGCGCGGGTTCCGAAGCCGAAGAGCACTCCGTGAGCGGAGAGCGGAGAGCGGAAAGCTGAGAGCTGAGGGCTGAGAGCTGAGAGCTGAGAGCTGAGAGCTATTTCCCAACCCTTAGAGATTGCCTAGATCGGAAGATCGGTCGCTAAGTGGGGGGAATGACTGCTCTGGGCCGTTCCGGCTCAGGGCTATTGAACTGGTTGCCGAAACAGAGAATAGCGGGAAAGCTCGGCTCGAGCGCCCATTAAGGTTCACTCTGTTTTCCTGGATGTTGCGATGACTTTCAAACGCCTATCGTGTGTTTTCCTCTTGCTGTCGCTTGTGTTTGCAATCTTGCTTTCTGCACCACAATCAGCAACCGCCCAACAGGGAGAACCGTCTGCCAGCCGCGCGCCTGATAGCGAATATTATTATCCGCCCGTGACGGAGGAGCCCAAGCTTTCCATTGCCCAGCAGAAGGCGATTGCACGAGGCAAGAGTCGCCTGGCCCGTTTAGAGGCACAGCGTCGACACGGATTGGTGCCAGGCCGACCCGATGCCACCACTCTACCTTGGATGGCGGCCACTAGCTTGACTTGGACACGGCCTAAAGCGGGGCTATTCGTCTACAATAGCGGCTATCGGCCTTACTACCATTACTCGTATCCGTACGGCTATTCTTACACCGTGCGAAGGTAATGCGTTACTTGTAGTCTTGAGCCATTCGATGTCGCCGGCTACTTCGGCAGGCTTCGATCAGATTCGCAAAGCTCTTCGGTTCTGAAGGACGAGAGCGAGCCTGGGCCAACTCGATACATAGTTGGCGAGCATGAAGAATCACTTGTTCGTCAAGCATTGTGGAATCTTGTTTGGCAAGATATCGCGAGGCTTGGGCAATCGACTCCCAGTTTCCGGTGGTTGCCGCCTGAAAGAATCGCTCGATGCCGTCCAACTGCGTGTCGGCAATGTGTTCGACACGCCGACTATTCGCGGCTAGCTGTGCATTGCACTTCGCCAAACTCTGCAGCGAGGGATAAGAGCTAGGGTCCATCAGGGGCAAATCCAACCGATAGCGGCAACTAAGCCGCCATCTTCAATCCTAGCTGACGAGGCATACCTACCCGCGACTCACGAAGCACTACGGGTATCAAACGTTCGGTGGCCATGCGGAGCACCTGAGGAGTCCAGCAGATGTCGGCTTCTGCGTGATTGTTGATTGCCATGCGCGTGTGCCGTCTCAGCAACCGGCCGCAGCGGGCTCGGATAAAGCCGCGTGCCTCTGAAAGCGACATCTCGGCCAGATCGGCAGCAACCAATTGCGTGGCGCTGGCGAGGCTAGAATCGACGACCTGACGGGCTACGACTTCTACTTTGGCGGCCGGGGTCGTTTTGAACAGCATGGCAATCAAATTCAGCATCGGCAAATCCTCCCTCGATTTTCTGCGGTCAGTCGGCATGGCGATAACAAATCGTCATCAGCACGCGCCGGGCATCTCTTCTCTCTACATGCATCGAATCCATGCAGGTCGAATCTCCAGAGGAACCCTCCTAGCTGTTCGCGGCTGGCGCGAGTGGAACTCCTTGCGCGTTCCCCCAAAAGTCCGTATTCACCAGAGTGACTGCACTTGACCGAAACCCCTTGATTGCTTAGGGTTACCTGGCAGGAACAAATTAACTTTCAGAAGTCCCTCAAGGCTTGCTGTCGGGTTGCCGAATAGAAGTTGTGACCCGGTTGCACAGGAAGTAGCAAGTTCCTGTGTGGCAAACTAGATATCAAATAGATATCAAAATCGATCATGGCGCCGTGGCCAAGTGGCTAAGGCATCGGATTGCAAATCCGACATCCCCGGTTCGAATCCGGGCGGCGCCTCTTTGCACGATCGCCCCAAGGATCACTTGATTCTTGGGGCGATTTTTTTCGTCGCCGTTTTCTGAGCCGACGTTCCGAATCATGCCCTATCTGGGCAGCGATTGATTGAACTCCTGCCGCCGCCTGCCTAAGCTGTAGGGCGTGAATAGCCATTCCGAGGCGACCTCGAGATGACATCGGGACTCGCTATTCTCAGGGTGTGGTCGATCATCTGCTCTTGATTCAAAGGATAGCTTGCATAGATTCCAACTATGGAATGATCCAGGCACTTGATCTGCATGATTTTCAATTCCTACACCTTCATCGCTTTTCTTGCAGTCGTCCTGATAGTTCATCGTTTGCCGATTCCGTGGCGCTGGAAGAAAATCAATCTAATTCTGTCCAGCTATCTGTTCTACGCGGCGTGGAATCCCCCTTTCGTCATTCTACTGTGGATTTCAACGCTTACCGATTGGGTCGTGGCGAAGCGAATCGCGGCGTCGGAGGGAAAAACAATTCGGCGAATGTGGCTTGGGATCTCTTTAGCCGTCAACTTGGGGCTGTTGGGATTTTTCAAGTACGGTGGTTTTCTATTGGAGAACTTTGTTGCGCTGCTTGATGTCGTCGGTGTTTCGTGGCAACCTGCTCAGCCCGATATCATTTTGCCAGTGGGAATATCTTTCTACACATTCCAAACACTCTCCTATTCGCTGGACGTTTATTTTGGCCGCACACGTCCGAGTCGTTCGCTCATTGATTTTGCCCTGTACGTCACTTTCTTCCCGCAGCTCGTGGCTGGTCCGATTGTCCGTTCCACAGAATTCCTGCCCCAGTGCGAGGAACCAAAGCAGGCCGCAATGCCCCAGATGGCGTGGGGGCTAGTGTTATTGGTGGTGGGTCTGTTTCAAAAGGTGGTCGTCGCAGACGGACTGTTAGCGCCGACGGTCGAAAAGGTTTACGAGGCTGGCAGCAAGCCGGATGTCTGGAGCGCATGGTGCGGGACGCTGGCATTTTCTGGGCAGATTCTCTGCGATTTTTCTGGCTATTCGAGTTGTGCCATTGGCGTAGCTATGTGCCTAGGATTTAGGATTCCAGACAATTTTCGGGCACCCTACGCAGCGATTGGCTTCTCGGACTTCTGGAATCGCTGGCACATTTCGTTGTCTTCGTGGTTGCGCGACTATCTCTATATTCCATTAGGTGGAAATCGCAACGGCGCTATTCGCACGCAAATCAACTTGATGCTGACCATGCTCATTGGGGGACTCTGGCACGGAGCTGCTTGGACGTTCGTAGCGTGGGGTGGTCTGCACGGGCTGTACTTAGTGGGCGAAAGATTTCTGCGCAGTAAGTTCACACGTCCCGTCGGACCCGCGATGGCACCCTTCCTGATGCTGCTTACTTTTGTGTTAGTCTGTTTCACTTGGGTTTTCTTTCGAGCAGATGATTTCGAATCAGCCTTTACGATTGCCTCAGCCATGTTGGGCGAAACGGTTGGTAACGCGAGTCGACTCGTGGATTCCGTCGAAAGCTGGCTTGTTGGACTCACGGTTGGTGCCGTCGTTGCGTCTCACTGGGTGCTTCGCAACTCTAGCCTAGAAGGCTTAGCCGAGCGGTTGCCTTGGTGGCTGACAGCACTCGCCTTGGGTGTGATGATTCTGCTAATTTTTACGTCGCCGGGGGAAGATCGTGCCTTCATCTACTTCCAGTTTTGATCGCATTCCAAATTTGCCGCTCGGGCGGATTTGGGTGCTCTGTATCGTCGCCGTGCTGGTAGTTTCTCTCACGTTAGAGCTCTTCTGGCGCTGGGGCGGACATCGCCCTTCGTTGACGGACGACCCCTTATGGTGGGCAATTAATAAGCAAGCGGCCTCCCAGGAGAATGCGGTGGTTGCGATCGGGGCTTCAAGATTAAAGTTGGGTTTCTCTTCGACAATCTTTCGCGAACGATACCCCGATCGGCCATTAATTCGTCTTGAAATTGCCGGCAAAGGCGCCTTTGAACTGTTAGAGGACTTTGCCAAGGACGAATCATTTCGGGGCACCATTATCTGTTCAGTGGCGCCTTCGGGAGATGTCGGCAGGACTTCGATGGTCGACTACTTGCCGGTCTCGAAGACAAAGATCTCATTCGACCGACGCCTGAATCGCACAATCTCTGCCTGGTTGCAAGACAAGGTGGCTTTCTTAAGTTCGGAGGTTGCCGCAATTGCGGTGGTTCGACACCTGGTAGAGGAAGGCTGCTTACCTTACCCACGACACACGACAAATCACTTCGATCGATCGCGAACGGCGGATTTTCAATATTATCGACGTCCCGATAGTCTTGAGGTCCGAAGATACCGCGCTCGAAGATGGGTAGCCCAGTGGGGACTCTCAAATATACATCAGTGGAAATCAAGGATCCGAGAAGTGGAGGCTCTGGTCGAGCAGATACAACAGCGAGGCGGCCAAGTTGTGTTCATCACCATGCCGTTGACAAGTGCCTACTATGACCTGAACGCTCGACTCTATCCCAAGTACAAATATTGGGATAAGTTCGCGGAGACGACTCGCGGCGTACCGATTCACTACCTAGAACTCCCCGCGATAGCAGACATCGAATGCCCCGATGGTTCGCACATTGATGGAAAGGATGTGCCTCTATTCACCAACACGATTCTTGACGAGTTGGAGCGGCGCGGTGTGTTTGAGAGAAACCAGGATTTGAAGATCAGCCCGTCATCTACCGAATGATAGACGCGAAATCTCTAAGCTTTGCAAAGTTGGGAGCTAATCAGAGCTCTTTTCGAACATCACTTGGTGACAACATTCTGCGGTCGACCACCTAGATAGGATGCCACATTCGCAACGGCGGTATCCATCAGCCGAGAGCGAGACGCCTTCGTGGCCCAAGCGAAATGGGGCGTGATGTGGCAGTTTTTGGCGGATAGCAATGGGTTATCTGCGGAAGGCGGTTCTGTGGAGAGCACATCGAGCCCCGCTCCGGCAATCGCCCCGGAGTTGAGAGCCGCGGCCAACGCTGACTCGTCGACTAGTGGCCCGCGACTGGTATTGATGAGTAGGGCATCTTGCTTCATGAGATGAAGACGCGCCTCGTCGACCAGTCCCTCGGTTTCCGGAGTGAGCGGGCAGTGCAGACTAATAACATCACTTTGCTTGAATAATTGATCCAGCTCGACGAGTTTCACATAGTCTGCTGTAGGTCGCGGCGAGGGGACCACGGCAAGCACAATCATCCCAAAGGCGTCGGCAATTCTGGCTACGGCTTGGCCAATTTGACCAAGACCGACGATGCCGAGAGTCAGCCCCTCCAACTCCGTAAGAGTCGAATCCCAGAAACTGAAGTCGGGGCATGACGTCCAGCGACCGGAATTCACGGCCGCCGCATGGCTTGCCACGGGTTGCAAGAGGTTGAGGATGTGCGCAAAAACCGTCTGGGCCACCGAGGGCGTGCTGTAGCTGGGGACATTGGCGACAGTTATGTCTCGTCGCTGGGCAGCGTCGATATCAACTACGTTGTAGCCAGTGGCCAATACGCCAATGTACTTCAGCTTGGGCAGTGTTGCGATTAAATCGCTATTTAGCACCACCTTATTAGTGAGAACGACCTCAGCTTCGGCTAAGCGTTGCTCCGTTTGGCTGGGATCGGTGCGATCGTAGATATCACACTCGCCAAGGTCTTCCAAGAGTTTCCAGCTCAAATCGCCAGGATTGAGCGTGAAACCATCGAGCACCACAATGCGAGGCGGGGAGGCGTTCATTTATTGCTGCCGTCAATCTACTTTGATTTTAGAGCTCTCAAACTTGCCGCGGCAAAGCCACTGCCAGCTCCGAGAGCAAAAATGAGTAGAGCAATAGCGACATCGGAAAGGGCCAGGTGAGCCAGGAGAGTAATCATCGTAGAGACTCCAAGGTTGGTTTTAGGATCAGCAACAGCACAAAAGTCGGAGAACTGCGGAGATTCTAGTAGACCCTGCGAAGGTGCGGGAGGGCAGTTTCAGCCTGGAAACAGCGATTCATGCTGCGAATGCAAATTCTAGCAATTATGGATCAGGATCTGGCAAGGATGGACAACCAATCCAATTCGATGCTCGCGCGACCCCTATGACGAATTATTACGTGCTATAACGTACTACTTCTTTTCGTTCGCAATGCAGTACAGACGCTGTTCAGTTCGGATGAAGATCTCGTCGTCCACCAATGCCGGCGTGGCGTCGATCGTTTCGCCCAATTCGTTGGTTGCGAGCACTTCGTAGTCTGCGCCATCTTTGATGACTAGCGTCGTTCCATTCCGGGCTGAGATGTAGACGTTTCCTGCCGCACCGACTAGCGATGAGTAGATCGTGTCTAATCCCTCCAGTCGCTGGTTCTTATAGATTACCTCGCCAGTGCCTGCATCCACACAGGTGAGAATCGCGTTAAGGCCTTTGGTGAAGTAGAGTCGGTCGCCAATCAGCACGGGCGACGGAACGTAAGGCGTTCCTTCGTCCAGTTCCCAGGTCACCTGGTCGGTATCCGTTACTTCGCCTTGGGAATCAAGTCGAATGGCCTGCACGGCAAAGCCGCGACGTCCCGTCATGAAGATGCCCAAATCTTTATACACCAGTGGCGTGGCGACAGGGTTCATCGCTTGCCCGCCGCATTCCCAGATCAAATCTCCCGTGGCCAGGTCATAACTTCTCACTCGATTGCTGCCGTTTACGAGAACCTGCGTCTTGCCACTATGTTCGAGGACCAACGGCGAAGACCACGAGGTCGCTTCATCGCGATCTACCTGCCATTTGATGTCGCCGGTTGCTGTGTCCAGCGCCGCGATGAATGATTGTTCTTCCTGGTCCCAATTGATGACTAAGGTATCACCGAACAGTGCCGGCGAAGCGCCTTCTCCGAAACTGTTGCGGGTTCTCATGTCACCCAAGTCCTTCTTCCAACGTAAATTTCCTTTCATGTCGTAGGAATAAATCCCGCGCGAGCCGAAAGAAACGTAGAGATTCTCGCCGTCTGTGACTGGAGATGCCGAGGCAAAGCTGGCTGTGCCATGATGATTTTCGTGGGGAATCGCTTCGCATGCGGTCCGTTGCCAAAGCGTCTCGCCCGTTTCTCGATCAAGGCAAATCACAACGAACTCATGAACGTTCGTGGGTGGGCCCCCACCTCCGAAACCGAAGAAGCCGCCTCGACGGCGACGTCGTCGCTCGCCTTCCTCTCGGGGTGGCCGCGTCTCCTGAACCAACTGGATCTGAGGTGGCAGGTCCGATCCCTTGGCAAATCGCATGGTTGATTTGTTGGAATTCTTCCGGGCTTTTGCAGCTAGCGAGGTTCGGTCTGTCTTGATTGCCGAAAGCAGGAAGACCTTGTTCTGCCATACGATCGGCGACGCACTACCTCGACCAGGAATGGCAACATCCCATTTGATGTTGGTTAATTTATCCCAATTCGTGGGAGGATTGGCATTGGCAGCGTGGCCCGTCCCATCTGGACCACGAAATCGATGCCAGTTTTGGCTGCGCTCCTCCGGCAATCCCTCGGCCTGCAGGACCAAAGGAGAATAGAAAACAACGGAGAGAGTCAACAAGACAAATGCTGCGGCGGTACGTGTCATCGGTATCCTTCCACATAGACCAAATTGGCAATGGTTCCCTTGCCGGATTGCGAATAGCACTCCTGGCCAAGCGAAGAAATCTTACTGCCCCCAGCATTTCCAATTCTGCCATAATTCTTGGCGTCGTCCAACGGTGTAGGCCTAATAAACTTATTCAAAACGATGTAGACTTTTGTCGAATGAGAATTGCTACTTCGTAGGTCGTTCTTGGAGAATTCCAGTTGTCACATTTTTTTGATGAATTAGCTACAGCGGTCAAAAGTAAGGCTGCCCCGGTTGTCGTAGGGCTTGATCCTCGTTGGGAACAATTGCCCGCGGCTCTGCAGAACGAAAGTTCCCCCAACCCAACGCAGCGGGCGACCGCCTATGAGTCGTTCTGCAAGCAGGTGATCGACGTAGTGGCATCATTGGTGCCCGCCGTAAAGCCGCAGGCGGCCTTCTTTGAAGAATGTGGTCCGGCTGGGATGACGGTGCTCAAGGAAGTGATGGACTATGCCCGTCAGCAGGGCCTCTTAGTAATTCTGGACGGCAAGCGGAATGATATCGGATCTACAGCAGCGGCTTATGCCCGAGGTTACCTGGGGCGCGATTCGGCGAGCCCCTGGCAGGCCGATGCACTGACCATTAGCCCCTATCTTGGGGCCGATTCTCTCGAGCCTTTTGTCGATGTAGCAACGCAGCGAGATGCGGGGTTGTTTGTGCTAGTGAAGACTTCCAACCCGGGCAGTGGCATGTTGCAGGACCAGGTAGTCGATAGCGAACCGCTCTACAGACAAGTGGCCAGTTTCGTCCAGCAACAGTGCGAAGCCACCATCGGCCAGTGCGGCTATGGAGTGGTGGGAAGTGTGGTGGGAGCGACTTACCCCGAACAGTTGGTGGAATTGCGGCGAGCTATGCCCCAGTCGTGGTTCCTCGTTCCCGGATTCGGAAGCCAGGGAGGAACCGCCCAAGACGTGGCGGGAGGATTCGACGGACGCGGCTTAGGTGCCATCGTCAACAATTCTCGGGGAATAATCTTTGCCCATCGACGGGACGAGTACAAAGACCGCTTCGGGGAAAAGAATTGGCAAGGCGCGGTCGAAGCGGCAACCTTGGAGATGCTCGCGGAGCTGAGGGCCGAAACCCCTGCCGGTAAATTGCAAACGTAGCCCGGAGTCTGAGTTATAATTATCTCTTGCCCGCAGACCTGACTCAGGATTATCGCGTCGCACAGTTCTGCCAGAAAGACTATTGGCAAACCCGCTATCAGCTGTTTGCTCCTTCCACTTTTCTCAAATTGTTCAATTAGAAAAATAGATCGATGTCCGAGCCAAGCCTCACAGTAAGAACTCTAGCTACCTTAGCGGTCGGAGCCGTTTTGGGGGTTAGTCTGTTGACACTCTCGCTAATTGGTCGTGAGTACCTGGCTGATAATTGGACTCTGCCAAGCCAAGTGCCCCCGGGCGACGAAGTATTCGCCGAGATTTTGAAGTCTGAAAAGGTTCCCGCAAAGCCAACTCCCTGGCCTCCTCGGGAACTCTTTGAGGATTGCAATTGGGTGTTTCTTCGAGTCGATGACGGTGGTTGGTCAACAGGAGACGTGGGCAGCTACGAGGATCTGGGAGAATATATTGATAGAACGCGTGACCTGAAGAGCGAAATCACGATCCCAATTTTTCCTAGCGTCTATAAACCGCAGCAAGAAGACGAACTCTATTACGACGAGATACTGGCCAGCGATATCCAGCCCGGCGATAAGGTTTTGGTCATCGGCACGGGATCGGGGGCGGATGCCTGGATGGCATCGCTGAAGTCACAGAGCCTAGTTTATGTCGTGGAGATCAACCCTCTCGCGGTGATTAACGCCAAGACAACAGCTCGGCTGGCCAATTTCCAGATCAAAGCCGTCGTAGGCGATATTCAAACGGTCGAATTGCCGGAGGACTTCAAGGACTTCGATTTTGTCCTGTGGAACATGCCATTCATCCAGGAAGACACGGACCACAATGAGTTTCGGGGCGAAAATTTTCACGACGGGGATGATGGAACGATTCTAAAGAAATTCCTGGCGATGCTCCCACAACTTCTCAAGCCAAATGGTCAGGCGATTTTGCTTAACATGAAATCAGCCAAGCAGTACATCGATTTTCCGCAGGTCATCACGAAGACGTTTCCCGAGACTCTTCAAGAGCCATTTCGCTCCTACATGTTGTTCGTCATCCCCGACATTTCTGCTGAATCCAAGGAATAGTTGCTTTCTGTATTCCTGTTGAGTTGCTTCTTGGAGTTTCACCGAAATGCTGTTGAAGAATGTCTTGCGAGAAGTCGATCGAACACTGCGGCTAATCGCGCACAAATTTCCCATCCGGGTGAGCTGCAACGTCTGCGGGTGGCGGGGGCGGTCGTTTCTTAGCGATTCTTGGCACCCGCATACAATTTGTGCCCGATGCGGTTCGCAGGTTCGACATCGGTTGCTCTTTGCTACATTAGGTACGCACGCTCAGCTCGGTTTTGAACAACTCGTTGCCGGAAAGCGAGTCCTTCATTTTGCGCCAGAGCGGTTCTTTCCTCGGCATCTGCGTAGGAGAGCCGCCCATTATGTGACGGCCGACTTCGTAAAGAAGCGTTCCCTGGATCTGCAGTTAGACATGTGCAACATGCACACAATTTCCGACGCGTCTTTCGACTTAGTAATTGCTTGCGATGTCCTGGAGCACGTTCCCGACGACGCGGTGGCCTTGCAGGAATTGCATCGCGTGTTGGCGGATGGCGGTTGGGCGATTCTCACCGTCCCGCAGGTCGACGGCATGCCCACCAAGCGTGAGGACCCAACGATTACTTCACCCGCGGGGAGAGAGGCAGCGTTTGGTCAGGTAGATCATTTACGAATCTACGGCGAGGACTTTGCCAAGATTGTCAAAGACCAGGGATTTACAGTTACCGTTGTCGAGGCAAATAGCTTTCCGCCGGAGCTGGTAGAAGAGCATGTCTTGTTTCCACCGGTGCTCTCGGACAAGCCGCTCGCCACAAATCACCGCAAGGTGTTTTTCGCCCAAAAGACAAGCCAGTTGCGGTAGGAACGCGCTGAGCGGTGGATGAAAAAAAGAGCCCAGAGGACCCCAGCTAATTCAGAGATGGATCGTCAGGAATTTGGTCTTTCCGCAGCCCCGGTGCCAGAATGCTAATGCCAATTCGGCTGGTGACCTGTCGCCACAAGGTTTCGTCATCGGAAAATACGTCTTCAACGGAAGCGTCGGAGGTGAGCCAGCCGCTGATTTTCAATTCGCCTTCTAACTGCCCCGCACCCCAGCCAGCGTGGCCGCTGTAAATACGAAATGAATCTTCCGGCTGCTGCAAGAGTTCGTCGAAAGCAGATGCCTGCGCAGTGACGTACAACCCAGGAAAAACTTGCTGATCGGAAAGTTCTTCTTCCGTGTGCAGGGCCAGCAGGGGGCCTGGGACAGGGCCTCCCACATGAACCAGCTTGCCGCAGCCGAAGGGATCTTTGCCAACAATTTCCCAGACCTCGTCAACCGTTTTTTCTCCGGGACGATTCAGCACGACTCCCAGCGCCCCCTGCTCTTCGTGTTGAATCATCAACACGACAGTCTGCGCAAAATTGGGGTCCTGCAATTGAGGGGAAGCAACGAGAAGTTTTCCGGCAAGTGAGCTCATGTTTCTGAAATGCGAACTCGGGGGCTGGGAATGAATGAAGTGCCTGAGCGACGTTCGATTTTCACCAGTCCGCTAGCTCCCCGCAATCCGCTTTTGCGTGATTTCAATGCTCTTAAGCAGCCCACGTGCTTTGTTGAGGGTTTCCTGATACTCCGTTTCCGGCACGCTGTCGGCCACAATGCCCGCTCCTGCCTGAACATAGGCGGTGCCGTCCTGGACTACGACCGTCCTCAGGGCAATACAAGTCTCCATATTGCCGGCGAAGTCGATGTAGCCGACCGCTCCCGCGTATGGGCCCCGACGGTTTGGTTCCAGTTCGTCGATGATCTCCATCGCACGGACCTTGGGAGCGCCCGAAACCGTGCCTGCCGGTAAGCAGGCAGCCAGTGCATCGAAGGAATCGCAGCCCTCGCGCAGTTCGCCGTTGACGTTCGAAGTGATATGCATCACGTGGCTGTAGCGTTCGATCACCATCACGTCGGAGATCTCTACTGTTCCATACTCCGCCACGCGGCCAACATCATTGCGACCCAGATCGACCAGCATCACGTGCTCAGCACGTTCTTTGGGATCATCCAACAATTCTTCGGCAAGTTGTTCGTCTTCGGCCTCAGTTTCTCCACGCGGACGCGTCCCCGCCAAGGGACGGACGGTGACTGTCCGATCGATCACGCGGACCATCACTTCTGGCGAACTACCCACCAACGTGGTCTCTGGTGTGCGGAGATAGAACATAAAGGGGCTGGGGTTCACAACCCGCAGGGTGCGGTAGAGCTCAAAAGGTGGGACCTGTAATTCAGTTTCCAGGCGCTGGCTGATCACGACCTGAAAGATGTCGCCAGCGCGGATATATTCCACACACTTTCGGACAGATGCTTCAAACTGGTTTTGCGAAAGGTTGGAATCGTAATTGAGAGAGAGATCGCCACTGATGTCTACATCGGCTAGCCGTAAGTCTCCCGAAGGTTGATCGAGCTGATCGACAATTGCATTGACCCGGGCAGTGGCTTCGCTGAAAGACTGGCTCAATGCTTTTTCCGACTTGTCGTGGACGTCGGCCAACGTAAGCACAATGACGGTTTTCTGTACGTGATCGAAGACAATCATATGGTCGTAGAGGGCGAACCACAGATCGGGTAGTTTGCGATCGTCTTCTGGGGCATCGGGCAACCGTTCGACATAGCGCACGGTATCGTATCCTGCATAGCCAATTGCTCCACCGATAAACGGTGGCAATTCTTCGACGTCAGCAACCTTCATCTCTTGGACACTATCGCGGAGCACTTCTAAAGGATTTTCTGAGCGAATCTCTTTGATGTCCCATTCGATGTTTCCATCAGTTGCCGTTTTTTCAGGCTGATCGCTGACTCGGGAGACAGTAACTTGATTACCGCGGGCTTCGATCGTTAGGAAGGGATCGCTGGCGAGAAAGCTGTAGCGACCTACTTTCTCGCCGCCGATGACGCTTTCGAACAGACAAGCCGCCTGAGAGTGGTCGATACGCTTGAAGGCTTGTACAGGAGTCAGAGCGTCGCTCACCAGCCGTCTATAAACGGGTACGAAGTCAGCATCTTGGGCCAATTTCGAGAATCGATCGATACTGGGGGCTACGGCCATGCTTATCTGCAAATTGGTGGAAGTTGTGCTAGGTCGCAACAAGTTGCCAGCTTAGCAGCGAGCTATGCCCTTCACAACGCTCGTTTGCGGGCCCACCCTGCAGGTGGCATCTTGTTTTCTGGCAAGTGGTTAGCGCGTGCTGCGTCCGCCTTGACACCCGGGTGACCCTAGTTAGAATCCCCGTAGCCATTTCGTACTCGTCGAAGTGACACATTGTGCAGGATTGATGTTCATTCTGCGCTTCAACAACCGCTTGCTCAGGTGACATGATGAAATGCCAAAAATGCGATCGGCAGGCGACCTTTCATATCACTGACCTTATCGACGGCAAGCCCAACGAGCTGCATCTGTGTGAGGAGTGCGCTCAGTCGTTCCTCACGCCGAGCCAAGAAGAGACGGCCGAGGTGCTTCCCGCCATGGCTGGCTTGTTGGCTCAACACTTAGCGGTTGGCGAAACAGCTGACCAACTTGCCAGGCTCGACCAGCGCGCCTGTCCGGTGTGTGGAATCACATATTTGGAGTTCCGAAAGCTGGGGCGATTGGGGTGTGCGCACGACTATCAGTTTTTTCAGGAACAACTTGAACCGCTCCTGATGAACATCCACGACGAAACGCGACATATCGGTAAAGTCCCGCGGCGTTGTCCGCAAGGAGCCGATCAGCAAACGCAGCTCATCCGATTGCGACGCGAAATGAAAGAGGCAGTTGCTTCGGAGAATTACGAAAAAGCCTCCGAGTTGCGAGATCAGATTCGCGAGATTGAGGCAGGCAGTCATGTAGAATCGGATGATTCTGCTGGACCATCCGATGAGACAACGGAATCTTGAAGCTTGGACTTTCACATGCATCTTGACGATCTAGCCAATACTAGCGGCGAGTGGCTGAAGGGCTCGGGACCAGAGTCCGACATCGTCATCAGCAGCCGTATTCGCTTAGCCCGTAATCTTGCCGATTTTCCGTTTATCTCGCGGACGACCGAGAGTGATCGGGCCGAGATCGAAAAGATCATTCATGGCCGCATCGAAGAGCTGCAATCTACGGACAAAGTCTCCGGTGAATCGTTGTACGTCAATGTAGGCAAATTGCCTGATGTTGACCGGCAGTTTCTAGTCGAACGCCAGCTCATCAGCCGTGAATTGGCCGAAAGCGATGGTGCTCGGGCCGTGGTGATCGATCAGTCGGAACGCTATAGCGTGATGATCAACGAAGAGGATCATTTGCGGATCCAGGTCATGCAAAGCGGGCTGAATCTGCAGACCGCCTGGCAGCAAATTAATGAGTTAGACGACTTGATTGAAGACCGCGTAACCTATGCCTATAGCGAGCAGTTGGGTTACCTCACGGCATGTCCTACGAACCTGGGGACCGGGGTGCGGGTGAGCGTGATGCTCCATTTGCCGGCCTTGGTGATTACCCGTCAGATTGAGAAGGTATTTCGCAGTCTGCAGAAGATCAACTTGGCTGTCCGGGGCCTGTATGGCGAAGGCTCGCAGGCGACGGGCGATTTCTACCAGATCAGTAACCAAATCACGCTAGGACTGACCGAGGAAGAACTCACCAAAAAGGTCGGCGACGTCGTGCCGATGTTGATCGACTACGAACGTCAGGCACGCGAGTTTCTGATTCGCGAGAGTCACGAGACGCTCCATGACCGTGTTAGTCGGGCTTTCGGCATTCTGCGGACGGCACAGACGATTAGCTCCGAAGAAACCATGCACTTGCTGTCTAGCGTGCGGATGGGGATCAATCTGGGACTCATCGGCGAATTGGAGATTCCCACGGTCAACAAGCTCTTCATCCACACCCAACCGGCCCATCTGCAGAAGATGTCTGGCGTGGAGCTAGATACCTCGGACCGCAATATCGAGCGCGCCAGCTATTTGCGACGCCATCTGAACACTGCTCCGCCGGGCGATCCGGCTCAAAACTAGATCTTGTGTGATCATTTTTTTGTCACACAACAGTTAGTGCATCAAGCCCTTCCTCACTTGCCGGAAATTGAGGATCTAGCTCGGTGAGCTGTTCGCGGAGGATGTTGCTGACGGTCATGTTGCGATACCACTTGCGGTCCGAGGGCACTATGTGCCAGGGGGCGTGGTCGGTGTTGCAACGGTTGAGGGCGGCTTCGTAGGCCCGTTGATAATCGTCCCACAGTTTGCGTTCGGCGATGTCACCCTTGCTGAATTTCCATCGTTTGTTGGGGTTATCGAGTCGCGCCTGCAAACGTTCTCTCTGCTCTTCTTTGCTGATGTGAAGAAAGCACTTCACGATGACCACGCCGCTATCGACTAAAATCTGCTCGAAATCGTTGATGCGGTCGTATCTGGTCTGCCATTCCGATTCGGGGACGAGGTTGTGCACGCGAACTACGAGCACGTCTTCGTAGTGCGAACGGTTAAAGATGCCGATGTTGCCCCGGCGGGGGACGGCTTTGTGGATTCGCCAGAGAAAGCCGTGGTCGAGTTCTTCGACACTGGGTTGCTTGAACGGTACCACCTGGCAGCTTTGCGGATTGACGCCGGTCATCACGGTGCGGATGGTGCCATCCTTGCCAGCGGTGTCCATGCCTTGCAGAACGAGCAGCACAGCACGGCGATTCTCGGCATACAACCGATAGGCCAAGTCACGCGTCGCCTCGGTATTGCGTGCAATCTGCTTGGTAGCCGATTTCTTAGTCCAGTCGCCAGTGACTTCACGCGGGTCGAAGTCGGCCAACTTGATTTTCGTCCCGGGCGGGACGGTTAGGGGTTGAGTCATGGTGTCGTACCTCTTGGAGAACTCCTAGAGAAATCGAGGAAAAGTAACTTCGGTCTTTTATTTGTCCCCCTCACCTAGCCTCTCCCCACAGGGGCGAGGGATTTTGGAGAAGTTACTTTTCCTCGATATCTGAGCGTTCTCAATTTCTTGGTGACTACATTGGCGCGTAGCTGGATTCGCAAGAATTCAGCCAGTTTGGAATCTGAATTCTTGCGAATTCAGCTACACGCGGGCAGATCCGATTATGCGGCTGAGTCCTCTATTATAACCATTGAGGGTTCGAAATCGGTCATCGGCACCTATTCGAGTTCTCCCCACAGAGAAATATTGCCTGAAGAGTCAATTTCTACCCGAATCACGTGCGGATGACAGCACACGGGGCAATCTTCGATGTATGTTTGTACGTTTCCTGCCGAAATGTCGACCGGAACTACGATCTGCTCCCCACAGTTTTGGCAGATGTAGTTCGATTCTTCCTGCATGGTTCTTCCCTCCGGGGCTGAAACTCCCTCCTACAAAGCTACAATAGTTATGACTCCCTCGCTCCCTTCCCAACAGAGTGCTCTTTTGTTTGATTCCAATTATTCCGATGCCGAAGGCTCCGACCGCGTCCAACTGTTGACCTGGATTGTGGTGGGTTTGGCGGTGATTGGACTGCTGATATCCGGCTACCTTACCTGGACCACTTGGTCGAATAGTAGCGTAGCTGGCTGCAGTGCCGGGTCTGCGGTGGACTGCGAACACGTGCTCAAGAGCCACTGGTCGAAGTGGCTGGGCGTTCCGGTTAGCTTGATGGGGCTGGGAACTTACGTCGGAATCTTGATTTCGGCGCTCATGCTCAACAAAGATCGCCAAGGTATCGCGTCGACGGCGTTATTTACTTTCGCACTGCTCGCTGCGGGATCGGCAACCTGGTTTATCGGACTCCAAGTGTTTCAATTGGGCAGCTTCTGCCTGTATTGCATGGCCGTTCATCTTTGCAGCCTGACCATCTGCGGCTTGGTCGTAGCTATGTTACGCATGAGCGAAACGGTTTCGGGTACCGAGTCGATGAGCGCGATGTTCGGAGGAGACGCTGCCGCGGAGACTTACTACGAACAAGAAGGCGGAATGTCGCAGGTGCGGCCACTGATCGCATCCGGAGTGGCTGCCGTAGGGATTACCATTTTGATGGTCGGCCAATTCTTTTTTCGACCCGCTGAATTTGAGTATGTGAAAATCGAGAAGCCGGCGACGGAGGTGGCTGCGGCTAGTTCCGAGTCAGAGGCATCAATCAGCGAAGAAACTTCTCCCACGGATTTATCCTCGGCAACAAAGGGCGGATCGGAAGAGACGAGCATCTTTGAGGATGAGGATGTGGAAGCCGATAGTGAGGAGGATGGTACCGACGCCACCGTCGAAGTCGAGACAGCCACGGAGGAGCCAGCTTCGAGTGTTGCCAGCGCTTCGCGAATGATCTCCTTTGGCGGTTTGCAGGAACCCATCGATGTGACCACCGTACCGATTCTGGGAAATCCCAATGCGGAACACGTACTGCTGGAGATGCTCGATTACACTTGCCCCCATTGCCGTAATCTCCATCCCCATGTGGATGCAGCTGTCAAACGGTACGGCGACCAAGTGGCGTTCGTCGTATTTCATGTGCCACTTAGCAAGAAGTGCAATCCGTACGTCAAGCGGGACCATTGGAGCCACAAACACGCCTGCGATTACGCGCAATTGGCATTAAGCGTCTTTCGACTCGATCGCGAGAAGTTTAGCGAGTTCCATCACTTTCTGATGGATTCCAAGCGACCACCGGTCGTTGCCGAGGCTCGACGCATTGCGATGAACCTGGTCGGCGAAGAAGTACTGCTCGACGAGAATCTAAAAGCGGAATCGCTGAGCAGCTTCGCCGGCAATAGCGACGACATGAAGAAAATGAACACCGGCTTGCCATTGATCTTAACCCCAGATGGCATGCTGAAGGGCGTTCCCCGCACCGAGGAGAAGTTCTTTAGCTTCTTAGAGGAAGTGTTGGGCGTGGAGCCGGTGGAGGAGTAAAGGCAGTAGGGGTCGAGGGCATGAGAGGCATTGGCTGCTCTCGCTTAATGCCGATCTACTAGTGCCATGTGTCGACGCCACCGCGTAGGATTTGCAACTTGAGTGAGTATGTAAGTCGCTACAAGCATGACCCTGGCTGGAACCTGCGTGGCTTTGCAGTCCACTAGAAAAATCTAGTAAGATGCAATATTCTCCGGATACCCTGAACGGTAGATTACGATTCCGCTATATTGTGTTCTCTGTAAACCGATTTTTAGATCCTACTCGGGTTCACTATGCAACAAGATAAAAAGACACTCATCCTCCCTTTCCTAATGATTGCTTTGGGAATCGGCTGGCTACTTTCAACGCTTGGCTTTGCACCGAACATTAACTGGGCATGGAGTCTTGGGTTGGCAATCGTGGGCTTTCTTGCGTTTGTCGTCTATGGATTTGATAAAGTGACCTTTGTAGTAGGCTCATTCTTTTTAATTGCGAGTAGCATCTCCGTACTTCGTCAAACTAGACTTATAACAATTGATGTTGAAGTGCCAGTACTAGTCATCCTCACTGGATTACTGCTACTTATCGCCCGACACCCTGTCATTCCCTTCCCAAAATGGCTAGTGGAAGAGGGTAAGTCGAAGCTGTCTTAGGGTGAACGTCGGGTGGCTTGGGTCGAGTGTAACGAGCCCTAGGCCGCTCCGACTGGGGGCGCACTTCGTTCGAAACCAGCCCCCTGAGATTCGAAGTAAACCTCTACCCACAACCCTAAGATTAGGCTCGCTGGAGACTTCGTGTTAAGCTAAGGGCTTCCTTTGGTTCTCATGGGAGGTCTTCCGTTGTTTAGCAAGCTTCTCTGCAGTTGCGTGCTCTTCGCTTTGGTGATTCTTCCAGACTCAGCTGGCCATGCTGACGATTTCGGTTCCGACCCCGATACCTCATTCAGTATTGAGTTCACCAGCATCGGCAATCCTGGTAATCCCGCCGACACAACAGGCAGTCCAAACAGAGTGGGTTCGGTCGCCTATAACTATCGGATCAGCACCTACGAAGTGTCTGAGCAGATGATTGTCAATGCAAATGCCCAATCTGCGGCTGACGGGAATCCTTTGAACATTCCCAGAGCCATCCGTGGACCCAACAAGCCAGCTGCTGGAATGACTTGGCTCCACTCCATAAAATTTGTCAATTGGCTAAATAGCAATTCAGGCAATCCACCAGCCTACAACATCGACCCCAATGGTGATTTTCAGTTGTGGCAACCAGGCGACCCAGGCTACAGTCCAGACAATCTCTACAGAAATCGACTGGCAAAGTATTTCCTACCAAGCCTCGACGAGTGGTACAAAGCTGCTTACTACGATCCTGTACACAATGTCTACTACGATTTCCCTGCGGGGAGCGACAATGTCCCCGATGGAATCGACTCTCCGGGCGATCCCTCGTTCGATGTCGTGTTTGACGATGGGGATCATAATCCACTGCCCAACGATGTCATGAATGTTGGTTTGCCAAGTCCCTATGGAACTAGGGGCCAAGGTGGGAATATTTGGGAACGGTTAGAGACTGAATTTGATCGCGTGAATGACTCGACGAATGGAGACCATGAAGCCCGCGGCGGAGACTGGGATAATGACCTGAGTAGTCTGCGTTCGACACAGCGAGGTCTAGATCGATGGAATCAAGGATTCTCCCACATAGGTTTTCGGGTATCGAGTATCCCTGAGCCAGCAACCTGCGGACTTGCGCTAGCTGCACTCAGTCTTACCTTGTCAAGACGCAATACCTCGTGGTGGGTTTCAAGAATGCAATGCGATTCTTGAGCGACCTGAGTTGAGCAAACTGAGATTAGGCTTTATGGCGTTGCTCGTACTTCGAAACTTTTCTTTGCAAGATCCTTGGAGCAATTTTGGAGCAATTATTGTGTAGTGGCACCGTCTGAGTCGTGAGACCGCGATTGACGATAGTCAACATCCGTTACAAAATTGGGTTGAAACGATACGGTTCTGGTTGATTAACCATCTCGATTTTGTAGAGTGAAATTCATGGCTATGATGGAATTGCTGTTACTACTTCTAATCGCCGGAGTGTGCGGGGCGATTGCTCAGTCGCTGGCTGGTTTTTCCCGGGGTGGATGTCTTACTGCCATCGCGTTGGGATTTATCGGATCCCTGCTGGGCGTGTGGCTGGCCAGAGCCACGGGATTGCCGGAGATCTTTTCCATCCAAGTCGGCGACGAGTCGTTTCCCATCGTTTGGTCGATCATCGGCGGCGCCCTGTTCGCGGCGGTCTTGGGCTTGCTTTCTTCGAAACGGCGCAATGTTGACTAGGGGAAGTCCTTTATAGTCATAGCCACAAGAAACATAGCCGAGAGAGACATAGCCACAAGAAACACAAGAAGACACAAAAATTGATTTGTTGAGGTTTTTTGTGCGTCTTTGTGATTTTCGTGGCTATTTGCTTTGGGCGTTTTTGCGTTTGTGCTCCGCAGTACCAGAATCGTTTCGCAGTGTCTTGGCAGACACCGCCAACGTGGCGGGGAATGGGAATTTGGGCCAATAGCTACTTTATGCTTGCTTGCGGCCTCGCTTCATCGCTACGACGAAGCTCGCGCAAAGCATGGCGAACGCTACCCAGGCTGCGACTATCAAATGGACGGATGGTCGAGATGACGTGAATGCTCCACTGGAAACTAAGTGTGCAACGTAAACCGAGACTCCCAGCAGCAGTGTCAGCGGGACTGCAATGCCTACGAAAACGGTGAAGCGGTCCAGCGGAGTGGTAGAGCGTTTCGAGGGCATGGCTGTCGCCTCCAATAACGTTCAGAGAGATGGCGGCTGCCGCCTATCGACTGATTCTCCGCACACTGAGCATGCCTAGACCAGAGCCAGCCAAGATCAGCATTGCTGTGTTGGGCTCGGGAATGACCTTGCCAACGGATCCCAATTGGTCGGCGGGCGGAGCGACCAATTCGCCGGAAACTCGGTAGTCCACTTTCATGGTGCTGCCGTCAGGAAGTTCGACGAAATCGCTATAGATTGGAGGCTCAGCACCAATCAGCGTCTCAAAGGCCTGGCAGAGAGAATTGCATGAGCCAAACAAGGCAAGCGTCAGTAGCGTTGTCGCAGCCGAACGAATCCATAATAGACGCATAGCATTCATCCACAAAAATGTGAAAAGTTGGCCCCAAGCCGATCTCAGAACCAACTACTTGTATCGTAGATTGTGGCTAAACCTGTGTCACGCCCGATCTAGGACGACGTGCTGCCAGCAATAGCATTCCCAGCATACACAAACCCGCGGAAGTGGGTTCGGGCACGACGGAGTTGATCCAGGCATTGTGATCGGAAACCCTAATGAATCCCCCACCGTCGCCGTAATCGGAGTTGGTATTGCCGTCGATGGCCCAGATCAAAGAGTGGACGCCAGTCAGGTAGTGTGTGCCACTGACGTTGGTAAAAGCTCCTCCACCCGAGTCTCCCGGGGCAATGTTGTACTCGTTGGCTAGGGGGACATTGCTGCCGAAGACAGACTCGTTGGGGTCGCCAGGCTCGTCGAAATCGACTAGTAGAATGTCCGTAGACCAACCGAAGACGCTCCCGAGTGCGTCCAACACATTATCACCAGCTCGACGCGTTCCCGAGCCGAGAGTATCGCCTGTGAGGCCTGTCCCCGTACGACCATAGCCAACGCTTGTGGCAACACTGCCTCCTTCGCTACCCAGTGTACCCGCATCGTAGCGTTGGGCGGGTGTTACGCTTCCCACAGGCGCAGTCAACTCGAAAATGGCAATGTCATTGCCGTTGGTTAGGTTGCCTGTCCAGTTTGGATTGACAGTCACCTTGCTGACGTCGCCCGTCAGAGTACCAACCGTTGGGAGCGTGAATTGAATAGCACTTGGAGTGGCGGGGCCTTGGGCGTCTCCGCCGTCCATACAATGGGCGGCAGTGAGGACGTGGCTGTCCGAAATCAAGGTTCCAGAACAACGAAAGGTACCGCCGGGGTCGGAATAGATAATATCGCCTACGGGATCGTACTGCGATTGCGTTGAAAGAGCCGTATAGACTGCGTCAGCAACATCGTGACGACGCGTTCCGGCTGCTTGGTAATAGACGCCCGCCTCTGCGTCGTAAAGTGCGGGTCGGTCTGTGGTGGGGCTTACTTCTTGAGCAAAGCAATAAGTTGACAGCGTGGCAAAGATTGCTGCAACAATGACAAAGAGGAATGACCGCAAGGTCTTTGATTTGAACGCATTGTCGAAGTTCATTAGCGTGCTCCTGAAGTCTATGAGTAGCTTAAAGAGGTCGAATCCTTCAATCCTGGCCAAGCGACCGCGAACCCTAGTCCCTAATGTACAGCGATCATTTGGCAATTCAACGGTTTTTCGAACGTTTTGCTGACACCCACAAAACCGTGGCCGCTGAGAATTCACACGCAGCAGACGTTAAGCCTGTGGGCTTTGTGCCCCTATTGCTCGGGAATAGATAGCGTTAGCCGATTGCCTTTATGGTCGATCGCTTGGGGGAAGCTCTCGCGGATTTCAGCGAATAGCTTCTGGGCCTCTTCTGTTTTGCCCTGGCTTCGATAGTGGTGAGCTAGATGGAATCGGGCGTACGGGCCCACTTGAACGCCATTGCCGTAATAGCAATCGCCGTGTTCGATGGCCTGCTTGAGATATTCGAGCTTTTTGTCTCCCTTGCTCATTTGACCGAGGTAGAGAATTGCGCAGCCGGTGCGGTTCGCCTTGTCGTATTTTTCGATAAGTTGCTGCAGGCTTTGTTGCGCTTCCTCTGTCCTCCATTTCTTGTTGGCGACCTGGTAGAGGGCCTCTATCTCGCGGAGCTGATCGTTGGAATAGTTTTCCTGGTCTTGTCTCATCCGCTCGCGGGCGACTTGCTGATTCTGCTCGCGGAGCTGCTTGGCTGAAACCTCAGACATAACGGGTTGCAGCGATTGCTCCAATGTCGCGAGTCTCTCTTCCAGTGCAGCCACCCGTGCTTTCAAGTCTTGCAACTCATCGGCATAACTCGCGCTGGGGAGTAGGAGAGATAGTCCGAGCATCATCCCGAGCATCGTCGCGAACATCGTCGCGACACATGAGACTGGAGCGTTCATCGAAGGATCCTTTCTAGTGAGTTGGGCTTGGCGGCTAGGGCTTTTTCTGTAATTCCTTTCGCGATTTCGTATCAATCTTCTGGTTTGCTGCCATCGCCGCACATTTTGACGATGCGGGGATCGAATTGGGCGACGACTTCTACGAGATCTTGTTGGGCGGCCATCACGCTGCGAATGTCCTTATACACGCCCGGGACTTCGTCGCTGCCGGCGGCGAGAACTTCGATGCCTCGCTCGGCCAAGTCTTTGCGGACGTGGGAAATGCGAAAGGTGTCCTTGGCCTGCCGGCGCGACATGCGTCGGCCTGCGCCGTGCGAGGCAGAGTCGAAGCTTTCCGGCAGGCCTAATCCTCGCACCACAAATGCGGGGTCGGCCATCGAACCCGGGATGACGCCCAGCACGCCCGGCCCCGCGGGGGTCGCTCCCTTGCGGTGGACGACAACTTCCTCGCCCCGATGCTTTTCGAGCCAGGCAAAGTTGTGATGGTTTTCCACGCCGCTGATGATGTGCGCCCCCAACTGTTGGGAGACTAGCCGATGGATCACGGCATGGTTGGCCGCGGCGTAACGTCCCATCAGGTTCATCGCTTCCCAATATTCCTGGCCGGCTTCGCTCTTGAGATCAAGCCAAGCGAGTCGGCCCAGTTTTTCGTATCGTTTAGGAAGTTGTCGCTGGGCGATTTGGCTATAGGTGCTGCAAACGGCTGCCCCTACGCCGCGGCTTCCGCTGTGGCTGAGTAGCGCAACGTACTGGCCGGCGTCGAGGTCGAGTTCGTCGTCTCGGTGGTTGAGAGTGAGCGTGCCGAATTCGACGAAGTGGTTTCCTGAACCTGAGGTGCCGAGTTGCTTCCAGGCAGTGTCTTTTTTCTCGCGGGTGATGCGGGTGACGTTCCAATTGTCATCCATCACCTCGTGCGATTGGGCCGGCTTGTGTTGGCAGCCTACTCCGAAGCGAGTTCCTTTTTCGAGCGCAACTCGAAACGGTTCGCGTTTGGTCTCTAGATTTTCGACCGGCATGTCGAGCACGGAGAGTTTCATCCGACAGGCGATATCGACACCCACGGCATACGGAATGACCGCCCCCTGGCAGGCGAGCACTCCGCCAATGGGCAGGCCATAGCCGACATGGGCGTCTGGCATGAGGGCTGCTCCCACGGCATTCGGCACATGGCAGGCATCGCGCATTTGCACGTGGGCGGCGGGATCAATGTCTTCCCCCCAGGTGCGGTATTTGATGGGCTCGTGGGGGACGATCTGCTCGTTTTCCACGAGCGCCTGGGCCAATGCACCCCAAGCTGGATCGCCGCGGAAGGTTTCCGGACTGGCCGCCACTTGAGAGATCAACTGCCGCATCCGCTTTCCCTTGAGCCCCATGCCGAGGCCTTCGGAAGCGGCGGTTCGCACGGCGTCGACGGCTATTTGGGCGCAGTGAGGTGGGATGCCGAGTTTTTGGAGTTGGCGGCGATTCATTTTGATTCCTGCCGAAGAGCGTTCCAGATTTTACCCTTCGGCACCCAAAAAAAATGAAAAAATGCAAATAAACTTTGCGAACCTTATCGCGGTAATTAGGCTCTTTTCTGCAGTTGTCCCAGGTCCGGACGTGCATTGGCACAAAACAGGTGCGGGCTCTTGGGATGATTGCCGACTATAATGTTGGCAAGGGTCGTGCGAACGCAGCACGACGGGCAATTCGGCCGCAGGCGTCCTCTGATGATTGACGCTGTTGCTGCCAAGACATTGTAAGGAAGGAGGTGGTTCGTTGAACGAATATCATAAACATCAGTGGGGTGGTAGCCGTTGACGACCGGCGGGTTGTCACACTTAGTGGCACCACCCACCACCTGCTTCTGAGATCCCGCTGCTGCATTACCTTGGTACAGTAGCCTGTTCTCAAAGCACATCAAACACGGCCTGGTTGCCGAATTGGCAGCCAGGCCGTTCTTTTTTGGTCTGTGCCTCTTCTTGTGGAAAATCCTTAGGCCATGTAGGCTCTGAGCTTCATTTCCAAACAGATCCTGTAGCAACCTTTAGCACGCAATGTCCCCTCCCCCAGATCATTCTGACGAATCGGCCGATGCCCTCGATGCCCAGCAACAACTGCTCGAAGATAGTTTGCATTTGGTGGGCGAGGTGTACCAATCCGCCAAGTCGGAGGGCGTCGATCAACCCGTGGTGATCTTGCTCGATTGCGAGGACGAAATCGGCGGAGAAATTGCGCGGGGTTGGTTGGGGGAAGAGGTCGACAACGCAATCGCTGAGAATGTCGCGGATGGCGAGACGGACGAGGAACATACCACCGTCTACAGTCAAGCATTTGCTTGGCAGGACTGTGCGGCACAACTGCCGACGGTCTTTCCCTATCTGCAGCCCATGTTCGCAGGGGACTATCCCGAGGGTGGGTTGCTGGCGATCTCGGTAACGGCCGGTGGCGCTTCGGCGTTGTCTATTCCATTTGACGCATTAGATTAGCGAGAGAATTCTTCGATGTCGTACAACATGGTAGTGATCCCCGGCGACGGAATTGGACCTGAAGTGGTCGCAGCAGCGCAGCAGGTTGTCGAAGCTGCCGGTGTCGAAGTGGACTGGAGCGAAGCCGCAGCAGGCCAGTCGGCGTTGGAGGCACTCGGTGATCCGTTGCCTGAAGAAACGCTCGCAGCAGTGAAAGCTGCGGATGCCACGTTGAAGGGTCCAACGGCAACGCCCTCGGGCACTGGCTTTCGCAGCGTGAACGTGGCGTTACGGCAGAAACTGAATCTGTTTGCCAACTTTCGACCAGCACGATCGATTCCCGGAATCAAGACACGATTCGAAGATGTTGATCTGATTGTTATCCGCGAAAACACCGAAGGGCTCTACAGCGGGTTAGAACATACCGTCGTCCCAGGCGTTGTAGAAAGTTTGCGTGTCATTACCAAAAAGGCCTCGGAGCGGATCGCTAAGTTCGCCTTCGACACTGCGAAGCGGCAGAATCGCAAGCGTGTCACCTGCGTTCACAAAGCAAATATCTTGAAGCTTAGTGATGGGCTGTTTCTAGATACATGCCGGGAGGTGGCAGAGAAATATCCCGACGTTGAGTTCGACGATTGCATTGTCGACGCGGCGGCGATGAAACTTGTGAGCGATCCGAGTCAATTCGACGTATTGGTGATGGAGAATTTGTTCGGCGATATTTTGTCGGATCTCACCAGTGGGCTTGTCGGTGGCCTAGGCGTCACCCCTAGTGCTAATGTGGGTGAGGATCTTGCGGTCTTCGAAGCTGTGCATGGCTCCGCTCCTGACATTGCCGGCAAGGGGCTTGCGAACCCCACGGCTTTGATTCTCAGTGCAGTGCTGATGTTGCGTTATCTGGGCGAGAGGGAGGCAGCCGACCGCGTCGAGACTGCTCTGGGCAACGTTTTGTCTGCTGGTGACGTGCGAACCGGCGATCTGGGTGGCAAAGCTTCAACCCGGGAATTCACTCAGGCAGTGATTTCTGATTTGGAATCGGCCTAGCCGGTGGGGTATAATAACGGCTGCAAGTATGCTCGGCGCCCGACGTGCCGACTGCCCTCCCCATTCTCCCTTCTTCTATCCGAGCAGAGGTTGAAGATGGCTTCGCGTAACTCTCGCCCCTGGGCGTACCTCCCATCTCTTTCTCCTAGTACCTGGAATGGCCTACGCGCTTTTTTATTGGGAATTGTGCTGCTGCTATGCCTCGGCAGCGGAGAGGTCTTGGCGCAGCAAGCGGTCTTCGGCGCACAACCGATGACTGCCGAACAAGTCAAGCAGATGCAAGAGGCGAGGAAGCGTGGCCGAAAGTCCGCGCAGCCTGACAAGAAAGACGACAAGAAGGAAGACAAAAGCAAAGAAGGGGAAAAGAAGGAGGAAGAGAAAGGCGAGGATACAAAAACCATCAAGCGTCCCACCGATCGGCCGGCTGAGTTCGATCCAAATCGCATTAAACTCCAAGCTGATAAAGATGGCCGAGTGCAGTTCAATTATCGCGGGCAACCTTGGACCGACGTTTTGGAAGACTATGCCGACGCCGCTAAGTACACACTCGATTGGATGGAGTTGCCTGCTGATTTCCTTAATTTGACAACGCGTCGTAAGTATACGCTCCAAGAGGCACATGATTTATTGAATCAACGGCTGCTGGCGCGGGGATTCACCATGCTTACGCGTGGCGAACTGCTTTCGGTCGTCAAGCTCAGCAATCTCGATCCGAGCTTAGTGCCGAAGGTGCAGCCCGATGATTTAGAAGATCATGCCCCTTACGATTTCGTCCGTGTCCAGTTCGAGTTGCCGTCCACGATGGAACCGGCCAAGGCTGCCGAGGACGTGAAACTGCTGCTGAGTCCCAATGCCAAGGTGCACCCGTTATTGGCATCCAAGCGGCTCATGGTCATCGATATCGTGGCCAATTTGCGGAGCGTGCGTGACTTGCTTTATGCCGAGCAGATGGCGTCCGATTCGGTCATCAGTCCCCGGTTCTTCAAGATAAGCAATCGTCGTGCCGACTTTGTTGCCGATCAAATCATGATCATTCTTGGCCTCGACCCTGCCACTCGCAAGGCTCCCAAGGCCCCGCAGGTAAATCCCAAGCAAATGCAGATGATGATGCAAATGCAGCAGCAGGGCAAAGATGTGTCGAAGCTCATGAGCGGCGGAGCGCCCAAGGTCTATGTCGCGGTGGATCAGAAAAATAACATTGTTCTGGTTAATGCACCGGAGGATAAATTCCCCCAAATTGAAGAGACCATTCGGATCCTCGACGTTGGCGATCGGAGTGAAACTACCATCGACGACGGCAAATTTTCGATGGAACGCTACAAGACGCTGACCGCCAGTACGGATTCGATCATCACGGCGCTCACCGAGATTGGCGACCTCGATCCGCTCACGCAGTTGAAGAGCGACAGCAAAAGTAAAACGATTTTTGCGTACGCTACTTCCAAGGATCACAACAAGATCAAGGAAATGATTGGCACGCTAGACGGTTCGGGACGGCGAGCCGAAGTGATTTGGCTGCCGCCCAATTTACCTGCCGATCAAGTTGCCGGTTCGATTCAGGCCCTCATCGGTGGCATGGAAGAGGAAGACGAAGAAGATAATTATCCGTGGTATTACTTTCGGAGGGATGACAAGAAGGACGATGCGAAGAGCAAATTTCGCGTCTTTCCTGATATTGAAAACAATCGACTCCTGCTGTGGGCCAGCGAGGATGAATTGGGTGAGGTCAACAAGCTCATCACAAAGTTGCGTCAAAACCCGGACGGAAGTTTTGGTGACAATCGCATGGTGCGACGTTTCAAAGCGCAAGACCCAGAAGGGATGAAGAAACTGTTGGAGAAGCTCAAAGCCACCTGGCCGGGTGACAATAAACTCGAAATCGAGATCGAGTCTGCCGAACAACAGCAGAACGACCAGCCTGCCAAGCCAAAGGATGGACGAGAAGATGATCGTCTCACCCGGGTCAATCGAACTCAGTTTCTGCTAGTTCAGAACACTGTTAGCGATGTGCAAGATGCCAAACCAAACGAAGTTGAATCTGCGGCTGAGCCTGCCCCCATCAAGATCACAGTCAATTCCGAAGGCGAGCTAATCATTGCCTCGAAGGACACGCAAGCACTCGACCAGCTTCAAGATATTCTGGAGTCACTTACACCTTCCGAGCCGGAGTTTCACTATTTCAAGTTGCGTTACATTCCTGCTTACGATGTCGTCTACAACCTAGAAGTCTATTTTGAGGACGAGATGGAGGAAGAAGGAGATTCAACCCGCGATTGGTGGGGCAGAAGAGTGCAAACCAAACCCGAACCTGGCCCGCTAACGCTCGGTAAGCGAAGGCCACTACGATTTATCGACGATTCTTGGACCAACACGGTCATAGTAGCTAACGCTAGTCCTTCGCAGTTAGCCACGATCAAAGGCATCATCGATCAATACGATCAGCCGGCGGAGCAGGAAGACTTTCTGCCCCGCAAGACCGAAGTCGTTCAAGTGAAGTATTCGCGTGCCAGCGATATTGCCGCGTCGTTGCGTGATGCCTATCGCGATTTACTCAGTTCCAAAGATAAGGAATTTCAAGACAAAGAGGGCAAGTCCACCACGTTTAGTACCTCACGGAGCTACGTCTTCCGCGATATTCAGCGGACCCGCGATGATCGGGGCAACCCGATGGTGATCAAGTTTGCCGGTGTGTTGTCGGTGGGTGTCGACGAGATTTCCAACTCACTAATCATCTGTGCCCGCGAAGAGTTGATGCAGAGCATTATCGAGACCATCGGTAAGCTCGACGAGGCCGCCAAACCCAAGACGGTAGTCGTCACCCATGAAGTGAAGGGAATGCTGGATGCCGAGACGATCCAGAAAGTCTTAAACAATTCCTTGGCTTCGCCCTGGCCAGGGGGCAAGCCCTTGCAAGCGGGACAGGCTCAAAAGGCACAAGCGGGTCAGAATGGGCAGCAGCAACCGCAACCCAAGCAGAATCGTGAATCGCGCCGCAGTAACCGATAGGTTTCGGCGAGCTATCCATTCGCGGCTATTCTATGTTGAGTGCCTGATCGATACGGGCGAGGCATCGTTCGCGTCCTAGGATGGCCAGCGTCTCGAATAGGCCAAAACCAACAGCTTTGCCGGTGACTGCTACGCGTGTCGCATTCACGATTAGCCCGATTTTGATTTCTTTCTCAGCGACAAAAGCTTTTAGTTCGCGTTCTAGATTCTCGGCGTCGTAGGGTTCGGTCGCCTCCAACCTGTCGCGAAACTCTTTGAGTAGCTCCTTGGCATTCTCTGGTTTACGAAGCCGTTTTTGGATTGCCTTTTCGTCGTACTCCAATTTGTCGTCTGCAGTGTAGAAGTCGGTATAGTCGAGGATATCGCCAGCCACCTTGATACGATCGCCTGCCGCTTCGACAATTTGTGACAGATAGGGTGCCGTGTCGCAGGACGGCGGGTCGTCGACATAGCCGGCTTGTTGTAAGAAAGGCAATACCTTGGCCACTTTCTGCTTGGTAGGCAAATGTTGCATGGCCCGATCTTGAAATGCCAAGAGCTTTTGTGGATCGAAGCTCGCCGGGGCTTTGTTGACTCGTTCCAGAGAAAAGTGTTCCAGCATTTCTTCGCGAGTAAACTCTTCGGTCTGATCGTCAAGAGACCAGCCCAGTAGCAATAAATAGTTGAGAATGGCGTCGGGCAGAAAGCCAACCTGCTCGTAGAAATCGACGATCACCGGATTAAACGTCTCGGCGTCGACCTCCATGCCAAGTCGGTCAGCGATTGTTTGGCCGTGATTCTTGAGTCCCGCGAAATCGCGATTCTTTAAGTACTTGTCGAGCTTGCGCTTGCTCAGCTTGTTTTTGCTCCCGGGCTCGGCGACGTAGGGTAAATGCGCGAACTGTGGGAGTTCGTAGCCCAACTGTTGAGCAATAAACACTTGTCGGGGCGTGTTGGAGAGATGCTCTTCGGCGCGGATCACGTGGGAGATCTGCATGTCGTAATCGTCAACCACCGTGGCGAGGTGGTAGAGGCACGAGCCATCGGCTCGTTGGATGACGTGGTCTTGCTCGCGGGTCCAGTCGAATCGGACTTCGCCGCGGACCAGGTCTTGGTGGACGTACTCACCGTCGCGAGGCATTTTCAACCGCACGAGTCCTTGTCGACCTTCTGCTTCGAATCGAGCGACGTCTTCGTCTGATTCCGCCATCCAGCGTCGGCTGTAGGTGAACTGCTGGCCTTCTTTTTGTGCCGCTTCCCGCTCGGCTTGGACTTCATCGGTCGAGGCAAAATCGCGATAGGCGGCCCCGGATGCTAGAAGCTGCTCGACTGCTGCGCGGTACTTGTCGTCTCGCTGCGATTGGAAATAGGAGCCGTGCGGACCGCCAACCTCGGGCCCTTCGTCCCAATCGAGCCCCAGCCAGCGGAAGCCATTTAGAATGGGTTCGAGCGCTTCCTGGACGTTGCGCTGCTGGTCGGTGTCGTCCACCCGTAGAATAAACTGCCCCCCCTGCCCTTTGGCAAACAACCAATTGAATAAAGCAGTACGCACACCACCAATGTGCAAATAGCCAGTGGGACTGGGAGCAAAACGGGTGCGTACGGACATATGGGGCTTACCTTCCGAGAACAAGAATATCTAAGCGGAATGATGGCCGATTCCACGGGAGTTGTCTACGGGGGAAGCTGGCGGCTGTAGAATGGAAGTCCCCCTGAGGCAGACTGCTCTCGGGTTCATCGTATGCTCTTTACGCAGCCCGGTTGCGGTTCTTCTGTTTGCGGAGTCGCTTGCGTTCAGCCTTACTCAGTCGTCGACCGTCCGAGTAGTCGTCTTCGTGCTCTGGTTCACTGCCGTCGACCCAGGCACTCTCCTGTTTGGCTGCGGGCATCGCCTCGGCAACCTCTCGCATCTCGGTTTGGTTGATCTGAGGAGTTTCGACGTCCTTGGTGCTGGCAACAGAGAGGCTGGGACTAGGGGAAGCCGATGGCTCGGCATGCTCGATGAGTCCTTGCACATCGAGCACCACGTAGCGGGCAAACAGTAGTGTGCCGACCATTAACAGAATGTCGCCCAATAGTGGTGAGATTCGCAGGAGCGAATCTTGGTAGCTCGCAGCCCAGGCGGGAGACCACACATTTGCCAGGGCGGCAACAACCAGAGAAGTCGCTGCCAGTAGATAGGTGCAGAGAGCCGCACGACATTCGCTGACTTCGATGATTAGTTTCATCATCAGCCAGCCACCCAAGAGGGATACCGGCACAAGCCACCAAAGAGCATGGTTGGCCAGAATGCTCCATCCAGTTGCGAAGCCCAGCCCCTGCGCGATGAAGGTATGGGCGTCCAGCACTGCATTCAGGCTCAGAAGGACCGCCAGAGCTGCGGACCAACGCCACACGCGATACCGACCGCGATTGTCGTCGACACGATGGCGACGCAACGAGTAGACAAGCCGCGCATAACAGGCGGCAACGAGCAAGGCGACGGCTGAAGTCCAGGCGATGAGGCCAGCAGAGACTTTTGCTGTGAGCTGCTCAGCAGAAATAACGGGTAGCACTTCGCTGAGAGTGCCAGCCTTGAGTGCCACGAGCTCTCCGAAGGCACCGAGCCCGAGGGCAACAAAGAGCCCGAGAAAGATCATCCGAAAACGTCGCGGAACGTAGTCGGTGATTTGCGGATGGTTCTCGATATTCGCCCCAACCCCGTAGCGCGGCGTATCTCCAGGAGAGATCGAATCTTCCTCGCGACTACGGGCAGAGATGCCCAAAGCACTTGCTGAGAGAACTTCTTCGTTCAAGACGCGACGCCGACGTCCGTTGCGAGTGTTGTTATTTGGCATAGTTGTGTGGGACTACTTAGAAATCATTGAGCAATCAAAATCTGCCAGGTCTGCTAGCATGGGGCAGACCGGCTAGCAGACGTATCCGCATAATCGGCATCGGCAGATCGAGCCAAACAACCGTTGCTTAGCCTGCGGCTCTAGGGTTGTTCTGGCTAGGTAAGATTTATCAGGCAGGAAATCTATGACTGACTGGCAGTTCAAGAGGCCGCGACTACTGCGTTACGAAGCACGCCGAGCTGCTCGACTTCGACTTCGACAATGTCGCCCGGCTTCAAGAAAACAGGGGGCGTGCGTGCCATCCCGACGCCCGGTGGCGTGCCGGTATAGATCAGATCGCCCGGCAATAGTGTGCAGACCGACGAGAGGTAGGAGACGAGAAAATCAAGCTTGAAAATCAGCTCCTTGGTGCTGGAGCTTTGCATCACCTTCCCATTGAGACGCATTTGAATGCTGAGACTCTCGGGTTCGGCAATTTCGTCGGCCGTTACCAGCCATGGGCCTAATGGGGCAAAGGTATCGAAGCTCTTGCCCAAGAGCCATTGTTTGCCGGGCTTTCCTTTTTGCCAATCTCGGGCGGAAACGTCGTGGCCACAACAATAGCCAGCGATGTGGCTGCGAGAATCCACCGTCCGAACATTCTTGGCTTTGCTTCCAATGACAACGACCAACTCCGCTTCGTAGTCGACCTGAGCACTAACGGCAGGCAGCTCGATCGTTTGTTCGTGGCCTCGCAATGTGCTGGGGAATTTGTTGAAGATCACCGGTTCGTCCCCGACCTTGGCTCCGGTCTCGGCAGCATGGTCGGCGTAGTTCAGACCCACACAAATGATTTTCTGGGGATCGGGTATCACTGGAAGTAGTGCCGGATTTTCCACCGCAGGTTTCGAGCTCTTGTCGAGAGCCTTCTGAACTCTCCTGAGGGCCGACTCGCCCGATTCGAGTAGCTCCTTGAGAGAAGTCGGCAAATCGGAATCGGCATGGTTCAGATCGACAACGTGGAATGAATCGCCATCTTCCCTGGAAACCACCCCAGATCTGGGGCCCGTATCGCTTTGGTAGGTGACGAGTTTCATGGTCGGCCTTTTGGGGGGATTTTGGAAATCTATTTATGAGTGCTCTCACTCATACCTCGACTGGTCTATCGCCCAATCTTCGAGTCTTCAAGCTACTCCAGCTCGGTGCGTATGACAAGCAATGGTTCGGACTGTGACGGTTGTGCCGGTTTGCGCACTTACTGAGCGGAATGAGGTAGAGGTTGTTTGCTGAGGTGCCATCGGTGACCTACGTTTTCAACATAGGAGTTCTACTCCAAGAACTGCGCTTAGGCTCTGGACACCAAACAACACATTCTTGACGGCTATTGATTCCCCCATGAGCAACCAACCCGCCAATCTTGCTGCCAATCCTACTGAGGACTCAAATGCCTCGGTTACCCAGCCACCGGCAACATCGGAAGCCGCCACGGAAGCGGTGACACCAAAGCCTGCGCCTCCAGAAGCCGTGGCCCCGGAGAACTCCACGCGAAAGTCGGCCACCGAGAGTCGCGTGGCGGAAATCAGCATGCTGTTGGGTGCCCTGGAAGAGGCCGCTTCGGAGAGCGGATTGTCGGCTCGTCCCGCAACTGCTGCTGATTCCGATAAGCAACGGCACGACAATAAGTTGACTCAAGTCCGCTTGGGAATTGCCAACAGCCTGTTTACTGCACTCAAACATAAGCATGCCCCAACAGCGGAACACAGTTTGCGAGTCGCACTCGGCTGCAGCAGTTGGGCGTCTTTCTCAAAGCTCGACGACGAAACACGCGACATCCTGGAGCTTGCGGCGTTGTTACATGACGTCGGCAAGATTGGACTTCCCGATGGCGTGCTGCTGAAACCGAGCCGGTTGAATACCGAGGAGATGGTTACCTTTAGCCAACACCGTCAGATTGGCTTAGATATTCTCTCGAGTTGTTGTAGTAGCGAGAGACTATTGAATGCCGTGAACTACGCGAGTGTTCGCTTTGATGGACAAAACAGCGATCTCCCTGCTAAGGGGAAAGACATCCCCCTCGAAGCACGAATGATCGCAATCGTGAACGCCTTCGACTCGATGACAATCGACCAAATTCACCGCCCTGCCAAGCCGCGCGAAAAGGCAATTAGCGAATTGTTCGAGTACGCAGGCAAGCAATTCGATCCAGAACTGGTGAAGCAATTCGTTGATGCATTGAGCCAGAGACAAGATTTGCTATCGAGCCAAGTTGCAGCCAGGTGGCTGAGCGAACTGAGCAACAGTAGCTCGGGGCTGCCCTGGGAGTTTGATGCGAAGTCGCTCGTCACCAAAGTCGAGTCCGGCCAGGATCCACGATCGCTGTTTGAGCAAAAGCTACTCGATTCGATGCGAGATGGTGTGATCTTTGTCGATACGCAAGCAAAAATCTGCATGTGGAGCAAAGGTGCGGAGCGGATGACAGGTGTGAGCAGCAGCGCTGCACTAGGTCGTGCATTCGCACCAAGTTTGCTCGACATGTGCAACGAGCTGAGCCGGCGGGTTTCTGACGACGCCTGCCCCGTGGGCAAGAGCATTCGCACGAACTCACAGATTCGGCAACGACTGTTTATGCTCGGCCGTCAGGGGGAGCATGTTGCCATCGATTTGCATGCCATTCCTGTGCAAGGCTTAGACGGATCCGTTCAAGGAGCCACCGTGCTGTTGCACGATGCTCAGCCGGAAGCCTCGCTCGAAGAAAAGTGCGAAGCGCTCCACGCCGAAGTCACTCGAGACCCGCTCACCAAAGTGGCTAATCGCGCTGAGTTCGACCGCATGCAGGCTTTGTTCATTGAAGCCCATGATCAGGCCGGAATGCCTTGCAGCTTGATTATGACCGACATCGACCACTTTAAGAGCATCAACGACACCTACGGGCATCAGGCTGGCGACGAAGCGATTATCGCCCTCGCCAACCTGCTGAGCACGACCTGCCGAACTGGCGACATCGTGGCTCGCTACGGTGGCGAAGAATTTGCGGTGCTGTGTGCGGATTGCAACAACGCCGACGCGGCACAGCGAGCGGAGCAATTCCGCAAGAAGTTGGCGGAAACTCCTTTGGCTTGTTTGGGCAACAAACGCCTGACGGCCAGTTTTGGTGTGACGGAGCTGCAGGCTGGAGACACCTGCGAGACAATGCTGCGACGATCCGATCGAGCATTGCTAATGGCCAAGGAACAAGGGCGTAACCAAGTAGTCCAATTAGGTAATGGTATGGAAAAAGCAAAACCTGCTAAGAAGTGGTGGAACTTTGGTCGCCTGCGGGCCAAACCTGTGGTTCAAACAACTCTCACGACTGCCGTTCCTATCGACGTGGCAATCGAAAAGCTCAAAGGCTTTGTCTCGGACCATCGCGCCAAAGTGATTTCGACTCGGGAAGAGTCGGTGGAGCTGGAAGTCTCTAGCGAGACGATCGCTCACAATCGACGCAAGGGAGATCGGCATGTGACTTATCGAGTCGCCTTGCAATTTGGCGAGGAACATGTCGAACGCTCCAACGGACTGGGATTTGCGACGGGCCAGTATGCCCAAACAAAGATCGAAGTTGAGATTCGTCCTAAGAGTGGCCGTAGTCGCCGCCGTTTCGAAGCTGCTGAACGGGCCCGACTCATTCTCCAAAGCATCAAGGCCTACCTCATGGCCAAGGAGCAAGGAGAAATCGATACGGAAAACGTCGTAGCAGTGACAACTGCCTAGTAGTCCTTCAATTTGCAAAAGATCAGGTTATTTAGAATAAGGCACTCTCCCATGCGAAAAGACATCACCGAAACACCAAATCTACGAGCGAATCGAACCGTTGGTGAGAGACCAGCCGAAAAGCGTCGCACCGTATTGCCATTGCCGGCGGATGCTGTCGATGCCGTGTTTGCCGACGACGTCTCGGTCGATCAGCCCCTAACCGACGCAGATTCTCAGCCACTGACCTATTCGGAAGTGGTTGCCAGCGTGACAGAGCAGCTTGATCAACTCGAGACGCAACGTCGCCAGCTCAAGAAGCTGCTAGATCAAGCCGCCCAAGGCTTATCGTAACCAAGCAAAATTCTCCCGACATTTTGTCGCTACCCGTCTCCGAAACGTTCAGGGCCAATTGCCACTGAGCCTCTCTTGGGATATCTTGAACTGCTGCTGTGACAGCCCGCGGATGAGGCTGCCGGGGAATCGAGGAAAAATAACTTTCCTATTTGATTATCCCCTCACCCTACCCTCTCCCCAGAGGGGCGAGGGACCGAGGAGAAGTTATTTTTCCTCGACTCCCGAATGATGCAGATGCCGATTCGTCTTCACGGACTGGCCTTCGTATCGATTGCTGAGCAGCCAATCACGTACCCCATAGACCAATTAAGGAGAACAGGACGATGGCCTATTCACTCCCCGATTTGCCGTACGCCAAGGATGCCTTGGAGCCCCACATCGATGCCAAGACAATGGAGATTCATCACGATAAGCACCACAATGCCTACGTGACCAAGGTGAATGACGCTCTTGAGGGAGCGGGTGTTGCTGAGCAATCCATTGAAGACCTCTGCCGAAACATTGACTCCGTGCCTGAGAAAATTCGCACCGCTGTGCGAAACAACGGTGGCGGGCATGCCAACCATTCGCTGTTTTGGACCGTGATGAGCCCCAACGGTGGAGGGAATCCAAGTGGCGATCTGGCAACTGCCATCGACAACGAGTTGGGCGGCTTCGACACCTTCAAAGAAGCCTTCAGCAATGCAGCAGCCACCCGCTTTGGTAGCGGCTGGGCCTGGTTGAGTGTCGATTCCTCTGGCAAGCTAGTCGTTGATAGCACCCCGAACCAAGACAATCCCTACATGTCTGGTAGCACTCCGATCTTGGGATTGGACGTCTGGGAACATGCCTACTATTTGAATTACCAGAATCGCCGACCCGACTATGTCTCTGCCTTCTTCAATGTGATTGATTGGAGTGCGGTAGCCGAGCGATACAGCCAAGCAAAGTCTTAAACCTTTGCAACGCATGGCGGCAATTATTCCCTGGATAGCCGGAGGCACACTTGCCTCCGGCCTGCCTTGGCTCGCCCACCACGACGGGTAAACAGTGGCGATCCGGCTATTTGGCCACCAATAGCGCTAGCCGCCATCATGCTACACCTGCTGGCATCGTCACGGCATCTTGCAGATCGAACGCTAGCACCCCGCCGCAGTGATGTTGACCGCGCAAGGGGTGCTAGTATAATCCCGCTGCGTTTTGTTGGGGCCTAGGGGAAGATATTGGCACAATTTTTGTGTTCTCGCTGCCCTCGTGCTGCCGACAAAATACAACGAAGGTAGGGCTTTTGCGGTTTGCGAAGCCTCTCCGCATCGACTCGATGCGATAATGACTTTTCAGGAGACTCTGCAGGATGCAGAGCACTTCGACCAAACAGTTGGGTCTAAATCCTCAAGGGCACGGAAGCCATGCGTGGAATGAAAATTAGCGTTACTCTGGCCGTCTTAGTCGCGATTAGCGCAGTCGGATGTAAGTCGATGCCTTCGCTTACCTGGTGGAAAACTGCCAGTAAGAATGAGTCCGCAGACTCAACCGCCGTAGCGCACTCGGCACCCGCCCTGCCCTCTGAAGTGGCTCTGCAAACGGAGAGCCCGGTGATCACTAAGACTCCCGCGACCGCTGCAGCACCCTATGTTTCTACAGGTGCTCCTGGTGTGAGTCCTTCCGTTTATCCCACGACTTCGGCTCCGCCGTTTAAGCCGGCTGCCAGTCCAGCACAGGTTGCAGCAGCCCCTGCCGCTCCTACTACTCCAACCGCCAGCTCTTCGAGTTTGAGTTCGAGTCCGACGGCAATGCCTTACAATCCCAATTCGGTGCCACCTCCAGCACAAAGCGTAGCGTCTGTCGCCGCGCCGAAGCCTAGTTCAGATCGCTACGGGTCCGTCGCCGGTTTAGGTTCGGCCCCTGCGACGTCAAACGCAGCTCCCACATACCCAGCCACAACCAGTGTGGCCGCTCCTGCCCCAAGTAGCATGGCAACAGCTCCACCAGCTACAGCTAGTTCGCCGATGAGTACGACTGCCGGGAACACGAGCCTCGGCAATCGATACGGAAATGCGACGGCTGCCACTACGGTGCCACCCAAGACAAGCGATCTCGCTAAGAGTGCTTCTGCAAGTTCGGATAGTTTCGCAATTGGAACCATCCCGGCATCTCCGACTACACCGAGTGCTACTCCTACGCAAACTACATCTGGAGGTTTAGGCAGCCGATACGTTCAGAATACTGCTCCCGGCATTCCAGCCGCGAGCAACGCGCCATCTGCAGTACCGGGAATGGCAAACGCTCAGTCGCCGGTAACTCAGACGGCAGCCACGGGTGGTACCTATCGGCCAGGCGGCACGAGCAGTTATCCGAATTCCATGCCATCTCAGCCGGCGTTCGAGATTGCCAGTCGGCCTGAGGATTCTGCAAGCTCATCCAAAGAGAACTCAGTGCCCAATGTGGCCACGCCCGGCAGCACGCAGCCAGGCCAACGTTATTGGTAGAGAACCGTCGGCGTAAACGCCACGGCTCGCAAGCTCCGCTATGTGCGAGCGCAGTGTTGGTAAAGGTCTAGGTTGGCTAACCTACCAACCCATGACCATATTCGATTCGATGGCCTTCCTGGCTTGCTCCAAATCGACGCCCGTTTCGTGCATGTAGAGACGAATGGCGTGTACTTTGTCGCCCTCTGCCTTCGAGAGGCAATCCCGAGCTGTGTTACAAGGATCGAGTTGGCCTGTAAGACCCAAGGCTGTTTTCGAAATGACCCACGTATCTCGCGGTCGCTTGGTGAGGCGAATGACCGAATCGGTGGGATAGGCATCGGTGACGACGGCCGTTGCACCATCACTATCGCTTGCCCAGGTGATGATGATGTGACTGTCTGTTTCAATTTCGAATAGCGGCATGGCGATCTCCTTATTAACTGGAAGCGAATCTGCGAAGTCTGAGGCTAATCGCGTTTGAATCTCATACGCAATGCCACCCCCTTCTGCCGTTATCAGACGGAAACAACGGGCTCTCGCAAACGTCGCTTTAAACGTGGCGGGATAGGGCCCTTCAAACTGGTTGAATAGGCCTTTTTCCTAACAACCCCATCGTAAGTGATTGGGGCCTTAAGAGTCAACTTGGACTAGTTTTTTCGACCAAAAAGCTCGTTTGACCCGAGGGGATCTTCGTCGAATTAGATAGCTGGTCCCCACCTAAGAGCCCAGATTCAGAAGCTCGTGCGATGGACCTGCGGGCAGAAGAATCCCGCCACCTCTGGCCTCAGGATTTAACAGTTTCCTTAGGCTCTTCAGTTGCTTCCGTCCATTCCGGCAGGGACTGCACTGGATGAATGTCCCCACCAGAATTCAACTGCCGGAGTGTTCTGCCGTTGTGCATGAATAGGCAATTTCGCCCGTTGCTCCGCGCACTGTAGAGGGCCGAATCGACGCGGCTGAACAGCTTCTCGCTGTCGTCGTCTTTTAGGATTTCAGCCAAGCCACCGCTAATCACGCAGTTTAGATTCACTTCGACCAATCGCATGAGGCGTTCGCTAAAAACGGTGGCACCGGCGAGCGTCGTGTGGGACATCAAAACGGCGAATTCGTCGTCGCTGTAACGAGCAACAAAGTCGGTATCGCGAGCAGTATGGTCAACCAACTTGGCAAACTGAACCCGTAGTTCGGAAAGCTGGGCTTCATCCATAGGATTGTCAGACTCTGGCGAAATACTGAACATAGCCAGCGAGAAGCGATGCTTGCTCAACTCGAAGGAAATGAATTGTGTAGCCAAGTGTTCGTCAAGAGCCCGGCGATTGCCAACGCCCGTCTCGGCATCTGTGCGCGAGCCGGCAAAGTTCATTAGCTCGGCAGAGTGCTGTCGTAGTTGGTCATAGGCCGCGGATAAGTGCGTGGAGAGATTGAGCGTGGGACCGAGCAACGACTCGGCTTCGCCCGTGAGTGAGTTCCAAGCCTTATCCGCATCTAGTTGCGTGGCTGCCTCTACACGCGAGTGAAATCGCGAAACATCGGACTGATGCTTTGCAAGTTCTTTGCGAATCTTTTCAGTGACATCTTGCAAGTCGATCGCAATCCGCACGGCGCGATTTAGTTGCTCGGTTACTTTGTTTTCTCCGATAGCCTCGGCAGGCTTCCGCGTACGATGGCCAAAGAGATAACCCAACAAGGCCACGGCCGCCAGTGCCATGGTGTCGGTCAAGTATCCTGGGAATGGAAAAGATGTGCTGAAAAGGTCCATAGTCATTCGTTACTCTGGCTGTGGGTCTTGAAGCAAGATTAGATACGACCTCTGGAGCCATAGCCGCGCATACACAGGAATCCCAGTGCAGCAATGATCCCTAACAGCAGGAACCACTCCTGATAGTGCAGGCTATTGAACCAATTCCAAGTTTCGGCGAGCATACTTTGAAACCAGGTTCCGAGGTTTGAAAACAGACTGTTATTCATTGGGGATGTCCTTCAATTCTTGACGCGGGGGTCGCACTGAGCGCGTAGACTCTCATCTCAACGATAGGTCGAGAACGGAGGACGTACGAAGATTGATGTCTCGCCCGTGGCAAGTCTTCCAGGCGAGGGCGCAATAGAATTGTTACAACCGATAGAATCGGTGATGAAGGCTTGGCAGTTGCTACTTCAGAGAGCGAAGCCTTCGACCGCCGAGCACGACCCACCCACCCCCGAGAATTAGAAGGCTAGCGGCTGCAGGCTCCGGGACGATGGCTGAATCTGGCAGAAACCCCTGATTCTTATAGAAGCCTAGTAGATTGGGGGCGTCGCCGGACGCCGCGGCTTCGACTACTAAATTGTCGTACACCACAAAATTGGCGCCTTCTGGACTAATTGCGATGGAACTGAAACGGTCGAAAAAGCCGAGTACCACAGATCCTGAGTCGCTGAAATCGTCGTAAACATTGTCGTCGCCGTTCAATCCGTCGTTGTCGGGAGTGAACTGAAGTACGGGAACGCCGTCAATGACATACGTAAACTGCCCGTCGATCCAGTACAAATTGTGGGTGGCCCAGCGATTGGAAACGACGCCTTCTCTTACACCGTCTTCGTTCGGGCGGAGTGTTCCTTCCAAGGTTTGAAAATCTCCACTCAAATGAGTCGGCACACCCGTCGCCTCGATCAGCGTGTCAGCGTAGGGGGAGATGGCAACGATATTTGGGTCATCCAAGTCGTAGCCTGCCAAATTATTAGGATCCGGCGAGAAGAACTGGGAGTTTCCTGTAAATCGATTTAATCGCAAAGGATTGTTGGGGTCCGGGGGGCTAATTGTAGGATCGTCGATTTCAAACCCCAAACCTTGGTCGAGCCACAACCTGTTTATCAAAGTTCCCGCAAGGCCTACATTTCCGTAAGCAACAACGCTACCGGTGTTCGGGTCAGGGACTCCTCGATAAGCCTCCCCCAGGTCGGAATTCCCGCCGCGGTCCCTGTACAAAGCACCGCCGTAGACTGGCATGTAGTCTTCAGCCGCACCTCCATCGGCAGTAATTGCCAGGCCCAATCCTTGCCCGGCGAGATTCTCTCCACCACCGGGTGCATTCAAATCCTCTACTTGGACGATGGGGTTCGTTTGGTTGAGTCCCAGCAGACTATAGTTGGTTGTTCCCGATTGACTGATCAGCTGGCCATTGGGATCAAGCAAGCCGGTGCCCGTGCTGTGGAAAATATCGACGGACATCCGGTAATTTGGCGTCGCGGTACCCTCGCCTACCAGCAAGCCAAGAGGCGAAATGGACGCGAAAGAGGCTGTGCCAAACGGAGTGTTCGAATCGTTATTGGCAGAGAGAAAAACTCCGGTCGTGCTTGTATCGTTGGGATCCGAGTTTGGTGCCTCAGGTAAGTTAACGACAGTGAATCCATTGCCGAAGACATCGATATTGCTGTAGTCAATGTTAAATCGAATATCTGACAGGGCCGTGATGGGAGTACCGGAAGAAACTGTGGGAGTACTGCTCGTAAAATTGACGGCTTGAAACTCGCCGTCCGATAGAATTTGACCCGGAGAGACAGAGGAGACGACGAAGACCAGAGCTAGACTTAGGATGGAAACTGAAAGGCGATTCGAGTTCATGAGTCAACTCCGTTAGCGTGCAGAAAGTGAATTCCAAGCTAATAAGTAGGATATCGAGTTCAATCTTTGCGATCAAGAAACTCCGTATTCGACCGTGAATAGAGCGAATGTGAAGCGGACTAAGGAGCAAACCGCACGCAATAGATCGGTGCCAGGTTTTGTGACAGCGAGCCCCAGGAGTCACCTCCGTCTTCAGTCAACCAAAGTCCACCAGTGGAAGAGCCCATTACAAGTCGGTTGCCACTGTTGTCGATATCTAGCGCGTGGCGAAACACAATGTCGAAGGCGTCCCCCTGAGGAAGCCCGTAGTCGAGCACTTCAAACGATTCGCCGCCGTCACGAGTTCGTGAGACGACAAACCGATTATCAACCGGCACACGCACTTCGTCTTTGATGGCTGGCACGATCCAGGCGGTGTTGGCATCGTGGGGATGAACGACCACAGCGAAGCCAAAAACTGAGGGCTTAGGCGTCTCCAGTTCTTGCCAGTTTGCGCCACGGTCGCGCGACAGAAAAACACCGTTGTGATGTTGGATCCACATCGTATCGGGATCAGTCGGGCATTGCACTAAGCGATGGGGGTCTTGATTGACGGGGTCGTAAGCCAAGTCTGGCGGCATGTAGTTGGCGCGAATGCCTTGCGAGTCGTTGCGCCATGTTTGTCCCGCATCGTCTGACTTCCAAACTCCACCACAGGAAATGCCGAGAACGATGTCGTTGGTGTCGCGTGGATCGACGCAGATGGAATGAATCCCTGGTGAGTCTTTGCCGCCACCAAACCAACGGCAGCGCTCGTCGCGATTCCATAGAGACTCGTTCAACTGCCAAGAGTCCCCCTGGTCGTCGGAGCGAAACAGCCCGCCGGGTATCGTTCCGGCCCACAATACGCCGGGCTTATCCGCACCACCCGTCTCCAACGCCCAAATCTCATCCAGGCTGGCGGGTTTCGTATTTGGTGGCGTGTTCTCATCGAGGGGCGGGCCGTCGCTGACCGTCGCGCCTTCGGGAAAGGTTGGCGCCGCGCATTCCTCCCATTCGGTGGCTCCTGGTCGAAGTCGACGGAGTTTTGCACCAAAGTGGCCAAGGTCTAGCCCGGCATACAAAGTGCCGTCGTCCGCTGGCAACAGTATCGAAACCGGGTCGCCCAGGAAATGAACTTTTGTATTCTGCCACTGCCCATCCTGCTTTTGATATTCAAGTAGCCCTTTTCGCGAACCAACATAAAACCGATCAGACATAATCGTGATCTCCAAAAAGTCAGTGGGCTAGCCGCCGGAAAGAGCTTGCATGATGTACAGCTTGCTGTGTGATTGAACTGGATCGCTTAGCGCCTGACGATCGGCAATAGGTTTGTTATCGTGAAAAATCATCACATGCTGACGGACCGCCCCCTGATCGTCGAGCAGATAGCTGCGCATGTCGGGGTGTAATTGGAAAACACTCTCCAAGGCTTCTCTTACCGTCTCGCCTTTAGCTTCCAAAATGCCACATTCCAGATGGCGCTGTAGGTGAGTGGTGAAAGAAATTTCAGGCACGGCGGACGAGGCTCCCAGTACAAGGCTAACGCAGAATGCGTAGAAAGATTCTCCCGGTGACGTTTAGCCTAATCGATGGGGCGTATCGCTGCGCGCATCCCTCGACTAGGAAATAGTATACGTCCTATTAGACTTCGTTAGAGTAAGTGACTCCAGCGGAGCGCTGTGCATTCTGGCCGAAAGCCCTAAGGGTCAAATTGCTACGATACCTGATAATCCTTGATCTGCAATATGCCTGTAGCTGTGGGAGGTGTTATCTATTCGTTGTTCAAACTAGCCCAAGACCATAAAAGACCGCAGGGTGCTGGCCCAAGTTCTCCTTGAGGCTGTTTCAAAGCCAATGAGCCGAACGCGCTAGCGTCAGGTAGCATCAGAACAACACGTAGACTTACGCTACCCGCGGCTAGCGCCATCGGCTCACCTAAAGTTGTTTTTGGGTTCTCCCGTGACTAGGGCATTTGGCGGGCGTTATCAATTCAGTGACAATGGTCTGTAGTTACGCCCACTCGGCCTTTCACATAACCTTGCTATAATCTGCTCTATGATTGTATCTATCCACCGAATCCGATTTGAATTGACCAGTCAGGTCACCACGGTGCTTAAGTATTTAATCGTACTATCAATTGTTACTAGCTTATTGCCCCTCAGAACTGGAATTGGGTCTGAGCCAACAAAAAAAGAGAAGGTACCCCGGCCACCAAAATTCATTTCTGCCAAGCAATGGGGCTCGCGGCCGGATCCTATTCCCAAAGATCGCAGGCACACGCCCAAATACGTTACTCTTCACCATGCGGCGGTAATGTGGACTAATGACCGTGATCCAGTTGAATTTATCCGCAACATGCAGACATGGGGGAAGCGGCGCCCTGAGATAGAGGAGCCACCGCGAAATACTTATTGGCCTGACCTGCCCTATCATTTTCTGATTGCTCCTGATGGGAGAGTTTTCGAAGGCAGGCCAATGGAATACGAACCAGAGTCCAATACCAAGTATGACCTAGCAGGGCATATTGGTGTCGAACTCATGGGCAATTTCGAGAAGCAGCGTCCCAGCCCAGAGCAAGTCGAATCAGCTGTTAGACTGGTTGCTTGGATTTTGTCAGAGCATGATCTACCTCTGAAAGCTATCAGCACTCACCAAGACGTTGCCAAAGGGCAGACCTCCTGCCCAGGCCGCGACTTCGCGAGGTATTTTGAGGGGGAGCCAAAAATCTTCAGCGGCTGGGTGTCTCAAGTGCTCGATCATGACCCTCTGAAGATCGATCTTGGCCCACCGCTTAAGGGAGGTCCTACGAAACTCATCACGGATTGACCATCCGATATCAGCTGGTTGCAATTCTCTTGGGGGACAAGATCAATTAAAGGATCAGCCCACAAGCAAGTGGTAATTTAGATCACTCACTGCAGTTCGCTAGTATGCTCAACATCCGTTCCTGGTGGAGTGCGTCAGAACCACTGTTAGGTACTTCATTTCTTTCATCACCCACGGGTGTCGTAGCGTCGTAGATTTCGGCGGGTAGAGCGTAACTCCCGGACTCTCCAAGGGGAGGATCGGAGTCCCCCCCACATTCCGCCTTCCTGCGAGGGATATTATCATGAAAGGGCTGCCAACTAGTCGCAGGAACGATTGTGCTGGCTACAATAAAGTTCACACCGAGCTGGGCCATGCGATTGGCAAATGGTTATGGGACTCGCGGCTCTATAGAAGTGATTCTTAGCTTAGGGCCCTCAGCAAAAGGTCTACCGTTTCTATGCGTACGTTGAATCGTTGTCTGACGGTACTCTTGGTATGGCTGCTGATGGCCCAGTGCGGGTCCGCGCAGTTACCTACAGCCACTGGGCGGGAACTTCCGCTGAGTAACCCTGCCTGGAAGGTATTCATCCCCAGTACCTTTCAGGAGAGACCAGGCGATGTGGCAGACGTTCTGTTTCATTTCCACGGTGATCCACAGACGGTCTGGAATAATTCGCTGTATGCCAACCTGAACGCGATTATCGTGACCGTGAATTATGGCGGGTTATCGAGCGCTTACTCGACCCCTTTTTCTAATTCTCGTCTGTTTCAGTCGCTTATGAGCGAAGCGTTGACACTCGTACGCTCAGAGCCCGACTTCTCCAGCGGACTGCAGTGGGATCAAATTGGCGTGTCGTCGTTCAGTGCTGGTTATGGCGCAGTCAGGGAGATATTAAAGAGTCCAGGCTATGTCAGTGAAATCGATGCCCTTCTGGCCGCAGATTCACTCTATGCCACAACAGCCGGCGATGGCACACCGCTCGATTCACAAATGGTCGACTACAAAAATTTTGCCAGCCAGGCACAAGCAGGCCTAAAGACCTTTCTCTTCAGCCATTCGCAAGTATTGACCTTCACCTATGAGAACACCAAGGAGACTGGCGACGAGCTGATGCAACATCTAGGGATAGCGGCCAACTCTGTTTCGATTGATGGCCTGGGCACGCTCGATATCTACCGTCACGCCAAGAGTGGCCAGTTTCAATTGTGGGGAGCTACTGGAGCGGACGGGGATGCACACTTGGAGCACCTGCGTTCTATGGGCTACTTCCTGAAAGAACTGCCACTAGCACACCTGCCCAGCCTGGGGGGGGATTTCAACCGGGACAGCGATGTCGATGGCCTTGACTTCTTAGAGTGGCAGCAGACGCGCTCATCCGACCCCTGGAGCGGTTCGGAATTGAGCGATTGGGAGGCTGCCTATGGAACACAAACTCCTGTGCTCGCTACCCAAGTTGTGGTTCCGGAACCTGTCTCGGCCTACTATCTGGTGGTGGCTCTCGTATCATTTCCTTGCCGACGCCGCCTATTTTCTTGATTCTGTTCGGTCTACGACCACGTTGATCTGCGGTGGGGATTTACTGACAAGTAGAGTTCTTAAGCACATACGTCGCCGAAATGTCTGGGCGAGTACGAGCGGTACCGCTCGTGCTCTATCGGTTCGCTAGGTGAAAGGTTCGGCGGGGAACCCAAGTCGACTTCCTCTGCCATTAGTGAACCAGCAACCGTGGTGAAGCGGGGAGCTTGTTTGGGTGAATTACAATTGCCAGGCCTGGTTGTTATTAGCATTTGGTATACTAGTCTGTTGAGAATCTCCATGGGTGCGTCCCAGCAAGATTGTGATAGCCTGTCGAACTCTTAAATGAAATTGCTGTCTAGTTATCCGTCTGGTGATTAGAGTGTGTAATCTGAGGACTCTGATTGATGCGTATGCTTTCAAGCAAATACTCCATACTGATATTCGCAAATGTGCTCCTCTGCGGCTCAGCGTTTGCGGCAGATCCGAATGAGTTTATCGACTTTAGCCAGGTCGATTTGCCGGGAAGGCTTTACGTCCCTCCCGAAGCAAGTGATTCTGCGCGACCTGTGATCTTATTTCTGCATGGTGCTGGAGAGTCTGGTAGCGACAATCTAGCTCAAATAAACGGCAACATCGACAATCTGCTGACTGCAGCAAAGGACCGGGGAGCATTTCTCTATGCACCGCAAGCGACCACCGTAGTAGGGGGCATCTTCAATTGGAACAACGTGACGCGGACCACCAACGTCATGTCGATGATCGATCAACTGCTCGCGACACAGAATGCAGATCAAACGCGGTTCTATGTGACCGGCTTATCGATGGGTGGGGGCGGCACCTGGAGTATTGCAAGTCGGTATCCCAATAGAATTGCCGCCACGGTTCCTATCGCTGGCGTTTCACCGGCGGGTGATTTTGATCCCCAGACTCTTTCAACGATACCGACGTGGGCGTTTCATGCTCGTGATGATGGAATTGTCTCTAAGAACGTGACTCGAGGCGTTGTTAATAGCATTCTCTCCTCGGCAGGGGAGCCTTCTCCTTCTTACCCTTCCGATGGCGATACGACGACGCTACTCGAATACGAGAGTACTGAAATACCGTTGAAGTACACGGAGTTCCCAACCGGGAATCACTTTATTTGGGGGCCTGTCTACAACACACCGGCTGTCTACGACTGGATGTTTTCACATGCCCTGTTCGGCGACTTCGATACGAATGGCCGCGTCGATGGGTTGGATTTTCTAGAGTGGCAGACCGGGAATTCTCCCAACGCCCTCAGCATGGACGACCTGACCGAGTGGGAAACGCACTATGCATCGCCAGGACCTCTTGCGAGTGGCTTATCCAGCGTGCCGGAGCCAACAAGTATTTGCCTGCTAGTCGTAGGAGTCTTGTTGCTAACGCCGAGATTGAGAGCGAATTCTTGTCACTAATCGATCGAAGATTGGGTCAGACGCACAATCAGTAAGACTAACGGTCACCGGTAACCGGATTGATCCGAAAACACTTTCCTTTCTCGAAGCGGACACGATAGCCAGGATTCAAGCGCCAATCGGCAAGATAGAAGTCAGTAGAAATTATCTGGGCGCCGCTTTTCTTAGCAGCTTCAAAGCGGGAGTAGTCACCGGATTTCGCTTCATGCGTGCCTGAATCTGCCCGAGTGCGGACTAGATAGCCACTATTCACTAAGTCCGTAATGGCTTCGCTTTCAATGAGGGCATTGTTGCGAATCATCACGGCGGCGTAGGGATTGCCGGGACTACTGTTCACAAACAAAACTCTATTGCGGAGTCCCGGGTGATCGGACACATACAGGTCGCGCTTCCGTCCGAAATCGTCTAGGACGAACATGAATCGCCCCGTGAGTTCCGTAATCTTAGGCCAACCGTCTTGAAGTATCGCCGATTCCAAATCTTCTTTATCACCGCGCACTTGATCAGGGATAATTAGTTTCATTGCTCCCAATTCTCGGAGCAATTGACTATCCAGTGCCTCGAGCGCTGCTTCATCAAAGCGAATCGGATTTACGCTTCCCGGCAAGGGAATCGGGGTGTCCGACAGATTGACGGTAATAACCACTGGAAGATGGTTGCTGTTTGCCTCAGACCACTCGCGAAGTTCACGAAGCGCGTGGGAAAGGGTCAAACAGTTTGAGCGAAAATCGATGTCCGGGACGTGAAGCACCTTGAATCCTGGTTTCCGCATTTCTCCTTGCGGATCGTAGGGTTGAGGCGACTTTCCAGATTCACGAACCATCGCCAAACCCAATGGTTCTGCGAAGAGTCCGCCGTTCGGATCGTGGTAAATATCCAGCTCTAGGTTTAGCAAACCGAGATTTAGCTGATCAGTAAGCGGTGGATGAGCGTAATTCAGTTCTCGAGATGCCGGTACAACTCTTGACATCGCCTCGAAGAGCACCGGATCGATGGCAGCTTTGAAGCTGTTGTGGCTCCCAATCACCTGGATTTCATTCAGGCGCAGATTCTCGAATCCAGCGGGCAGTTGAGAATAGGCCGAACTGACGCAAGCACAGACAAAGACTGTAAGAGCCGCAACCAGAGAGAGAATGCGATCCTTAAAATCCGTAATCATCCAACCAAATCCGTTCTTGCTTGAAATTCGCATCCGTCAGCTTAAGTGGACTCGCGGACGATCAATTCTCCCTGGATTCGCACCGTAGTCGGCGGAAGATCTGGGTACTCGATGCGATCTCGTAAAGTTGAAATGACCCGAACTGCCAGTCCCTGTGCTGGTTGGGCTACTGTCGTTAAAGGAATATTTAACAGTTTAGCAATCGGTTGATCGTCAAAACCGGCGATCGCCACTTGCTTTGGAATCTCGAATCCCGCCTCAAGGCATTTCCTCATCACTAACGCGGCATCGTGGTCAGAATTGCAAATCACCGCATCAATTTTATCTGTCCGGATCTTTTCAATGACAGCTGTATATCCTTCTTCGGAACCTGGGAGTACGCACTTATCGGCTAGCGAAATACCCTCAAGCGAAAGCGCTTTTCTCACACCACTAAGTCGCGCGTGCGTACTTGGATAGACGTGAGGATCGCCTACATAGACAAACCGTGCACGGTCACGAGACATGAGATGATAAGCCAACTCGAAACCAGCACGACTATTGTCGAGACTCACTAGATCGTGAGGACTTCGATGTGGTGCTTCGTAGATGTCCCGATCGAGCAAGACTACTGGCAACTTGGCACTGCGAAACACATTGAGGACCGCTTCGTTGCACCTTTCAGTTTCTTCTTGCACATGATGCGGCACCAGCACAACGCCGCAGATTCCAGTCTGAACAAGTTTTTTCGCAGCCTCGACCGGTGCGTGTCCCGCTGCGTCGGTGTCTCCGGGAAGGAGTACCTCTCCATTCAGGACTTGCCAGTTAAAACGACTGCTCTCCCTGAAGATGTGTCTTTGGACAGAAAGGAAAATGTCGTCTGGCGCTAACCCGGGAATCAACACCCCAATCGAACTTTGCCCTGTTAGCCCGTTTCGAACGTAGGTTCCAGATCCCTGGCGACGCGAGACGAGCCCATCTCGCTCCATATCGCGCAGAGCTCGAATGACTGTAGTGCGAGAGACACCAAACTTCTTCGAGAGCTGGGTCTCAGACGGCACTCGTTCGCCGTCGGACCAAGTCCCATCCAGAATAAAACCCGCCAGGGTTCTCCTGAGATGAGCGTGTTTTGGCATCAGACTGGGTCTAATTGGTTCCATATTACTACTCGCCCTATCAAATCGAGCTTCTGAATCGAGATTTCCCATTTGCCTTGTAACCATGGACTAAGGGTGAACTGCATCTCTCACAACTAATATGATACTACAACTTTTGTACATTATTCAACCAATTAACACAACTAATCTCGTAGTGATGTGTTAAACTGCGATCAAGACGCCCAAAAGGTGCTTTTTTTCTGGGCTACTGATCAGAATTCATCTGGAAGTACATCGTTTTGAAACTCCTAAGTGAGTATCCAAACTCTTTTTTCTTTTCCTTGGAGGGTTAGTACTAATGAAGAAGACTATGACAACAGTATTGGCGGTAGCTTGCTTGATTCAGTTCAGCACAGTTGCTTCCGCGCAGAACTTGTTTAACAGCAGCGACATCATTCTAGCTGTCGATCTCGACTCGGGACCCGATAGTGGCATTCCTGGTGCTGGCGAAGCCGCTAGTCAACTTACCGATCAAAACAGCGCTACCAAATATTTGAACTTTGGCAAACAACACACGGGAGCCATCATTACACCGGCTTTTGGCTCGTCGATTGTTCAGAGTCTTCAGCTTACAACGGCTAATGATGCAGACGGCCGCGATCCCCTTTCTTACCGTCTCTATGGCACGAACGATGCCATCACTAGTACATCTAATAGCTTTGGCGATGCAGAAAACTGGTCACTTATTAGCACAGGCGACTCTGGATTGGCGGGCGTTGGTGCTCGCTTCACACCAGGAACCATTCAGGATTTTGCCAATGGTACGGCTTATACTTCTTACAAGATTTCATTCCCAACAATTAAGAACGCATTCGATTGCTGCATGCAAGTTGCAGACCTCAGCCTGTTCACCGGTGCTGGCGGTTCAGGCTCTCAGATTTTGGCTGGTGGCGACGCAGCAATTGAGATTGATGACTTCGGTGGCCAAAGTAACTATCCCGGTTCGGATAACCCATCAAACATTGTCGATGGCACGAGCGGAGCTAAGTACTTGAACTTTGCTAAAGAGTTTTCCGGCGTCATCATTAAGCGAGCCGATGGGCTGGCTACCGTTGTTGATTCCTTGACCTTTACTACTGGTAATGACGTCCCTGAACGTGATCCTCTGACTTGGGACCTTTACGGCACCGACGATCCGATTTCCAGCTTGGACAATAGCGTTGGCGCAGGTGAGAATTGGACATTGGTCGATTCTGGCATCACTGGATTTGACACCGATCCCGGTCGCGAAGCAACTGGAGCCGCTCAGGCTGTTGCTAATTCGACGGCCTACGGTGCTTACCGACTAGTGTTCCCAACCCAGCGGCAGTCCGCTGGTATTGGAGAGATCCAAATTGGTGAAGTGCTGTTTGAAGGTTCAGTAGTTCCTGAGCCAACGAGCTTGGTACTAGCACTGATTGGCTTGACTGCAGGTTTGCGACGCCGGAAGTAATTTCCCGACTTCGTTGAAATCTGTTAACTTCGGTAAAAAGAGTGCAGGCGGCCCTCCGGGGACGTTCCTGGGGGCCTTCTGCACTTATTGTTTGTTGAAAAGTAAGTAGCGAGTTACTGCTTTCAACCTCTTACTTAACTTTTCTCTGGCGTCTCGGAGACATTGAAGATGAAAACTTCAGCAACACTGGCATTTGCCGCAAGTTGTGTGGCTATGCTGCTGCCAAGCACAGGCTTGGCGATATCGCTACTTGATGCAAACGACTTTATAATTGCCATCGATACCGACCCCGGAACGATGTCGAACAGTAATTCCCCCGGGGGCGAGGGTGCTGTAAACGCATTGGATTTGAATCCAGGCACGAAGTACCTCAACTTTGGGCAGCTAAACACGGGGTTCATTGCTACGCCGTTTACCCCTTCTACAACTGTTCAGAGCCTTCGGATTACAACTGCGAATGACGAACCTAACCGCGATCCTTTGACCTATGAGCTCTACGGGACAAATGATACAGTCACAAGCGGCAACGACAGCTTTGGAGATCAAGAGAATTGGTCGCTAATTAGTTCCGGCGTAACAGGGCTCGATACCGATCCCAACCGATTTTCTGCAGGGCCCGTGCAGAGTTTTGCAAATGCCACCGCCTACAACTCTTATCGCGTCGTTTTTCCGACGGTCCGCGATGCCGCGAACTCAGACTCCATGCAGATTGGCGACTTTGAGCTATTCACATCTAATGATGGGACCGGTTCGACTGTTTTCAATATTGCCAATCCTGTGGTAGCCATCGGGCTGGATACTCAGCCTTCTTCCAGTAGCCCCGGTGGACAGACTGCTGAAATCGCGATCGATGCTTTCGGTGGCTCACAAAGTGGTTCACCTGGTGGCGAAGGTCCTGAAAACGTGGTTGATGGTACCCTTGCCAAGTATTTGAATTTCGGAGGTACTAACTCTGGATTTATCGTTACCCCATCTTTTGGCTCCGCGCAGGTACAAAGCTTCCAGCTGACTACTGCCAACGACGCCGAAGGTCGTGATCCCGCCAAATGGCAGCTATTTGGAACCAACGACCCAATTACCAGTGGCAACAACAGCTTCGGAACTTCCGAGAATTGGACACTAGTTGACTTTGGTGACGTCAACATGCCGGCAGGTAGAGATACTCCTGGCCCAGTTATTCCAGTTACTAATGCAACCAGCTACAGCTCCTACAAGATGCTGTTCCCCGAACTGAAGATCATTAACGATCCGCTTATGCAGATCGCTGAGGCTGCGTTCTTCCTGGATCCCAACGGCTCCGGACTTAACATTCTGTCTCCGGGAGATCCCGTACTAGCAGTCGATCCCGATGCACAACCGGGTACTCAGACGACCTACCTGAACTTTGGCAAAGAGAATAGTGGTTTTATTGTCACGCCTTCAGCTGGTAGTACGATCCTCGACGAGTTCCAGATTACTACGGGTGGGGACGAACCACCGCGTGATCCCGCCTCGTGGGAGATCTACGGTACGAACGATCCAATTACTAGTGAATCCAATAGCCAGGGTGATCAAGAGAATTGGGTGCTGATCGATTCAGGCACGTTCGATCCGAATAACGCTGAGATTCCTCTGGCTCGTCATACGACAGGTGCATTGGTTTCTGTTAACAATTCCACTGCTTACTCGTCTTACCGAATGATTTTCCCCACATTGCGTGATTCGGGAGCAGCAAACTCGATGCAGTTTGCTCAAGTCGATTTCTTTGGCACTGCTACAGACAATGCAGACTTCGATGGTAACGGTATCGTCGATGGCCTGGATTTCCTGATTTTCCAAACAGGATTCGGGTTGGCAGGTCAAACGGACAACAGCAATGGCGATGCCAATGGTGATGGTGTCATTGACTCCGCAGACTTGGCAGTTTGGGAAACCCAATACGGTAGTGCCCCAATCACTGCTGCTGTTAGTTCTGTTCCCGAGCCCTCTGCCGCTGTTCTGACACTGGTTGGATTGCTGGGAGCCTTTGCAAGTTCAAGACGCCGCGTCTCTAGGGGCTGAGTGCCGCGGCTTTATCATCTTTTGAGATGAGCAGGATCTCTTGCTGGTACTCAAAAGATATCGCTTTGGTCACACGCGCCTTTTCATCGCAAAGGGCGCGTGTGGCGAGAGTGTACAAGGCATCAAAAGGACAGAGAATGATTGACAGGATTCAATACGAGTTGCAAAAGCCTTCGGCAACATGTTCTGGTCGCAGTCGAAGAACTGGGAGACGACACTCCAATCGTTCGTCTTCTTCTTTCTCTCAGCAGCGGGCTGGTTTTACGTTGGTCGAACTCCTGGTCGTTATAGCCATTATTGGAGTCTTAGTCGCACTTCTGCTTCCAGCCGTGCAGGCGGCTCGGGAAGCTGCGCGACGTTCGAGTTGTGCTAACAACGTCAAGCAAATTATGCTTTCGATGCACAACCATGAATCTGCCAGGAGCGCTTTCCCCAGTGGCGGTGTCGTGCCGTGGCCAAATCTCGAAGACTATCTGAACGGCCCAGGTGGATCGCCCTATGGGCCTAAGAAGCAGGGCTTGGGATGGGCGTTTCAAATCTTGCCCTATCTTGAAGGTGGAAACGTCTACAACATTAAGACTCAGGCTGAGTTGGATAACGCGAACAATCCGATGTTCAACTGTCCTTCTAGAAGAGGACCCACGCGATGGGCGGGAACTATTCCAGAGACCAACGGCAGCCCCTATTTGATGGATTACGCTGCTGCGGTACCTTTTCGGTCTGGCGAGCAGTACGGTATACCGAACAACGTTGCCAATCCGTTCTTTAATTTCAATCCTTCGTTCGGCGATACCACTGGATGCTCATCCAAGACTTTTTGGGGCGCATTCAGTAACGGCCCAACACACGAAGATACCATGTCTACCGTCGATTCTCTGGGCCCAACTTACTACGGGTTTTGGGGAGTCATTGTCCGCAGTGATCTGTGCGTGAATTGTCCATCCGACGGCGAGACGATGGTCACTGGCTTTTACGAAAAAATATCTTTCGCACAAATTACTGACGGTTCAAGTAATACGTTAGTGATTGGTGAAAAACGCCTCCAGCCAAGTCTTTACGATGTTGGAGATTGGCACGATGACAGGGGGTGGTCGGGAGGTTGGGATTTCGATGGCCTACGCTCTACGGTCTGTCAAATCGGCCCCGATGAAGATGACGGAAGTGAACTGGCTGCGTATCGGTTCGGCTCGGCTCATAGTGCCATCATGAACTCTGGATTTGCTGATGGCTCGGTACGCCCGATTAGCTATGAGATTGATCTAGAACTGTTCAATACACTAGGGCACCGGACTGACGGGAGAGTTGTTGATATGGGGTCACTTTAGTCAATGACTTGCCAAATACCTTATCGCTTCTGCTTCTTAGTGCTACTAATAGTTCTCCCTTTAGGCTGCGATGCGGCTAAGACTAGCGGTGGCCGTGAAACGCAGACATCTCATCTCAGGTTGTTGATTTCACTTCATAACTATGCAACTTCGGAGCTTGGTCGCGCCCCCAAGAATCAAGAGGAATTTCAAGAATTTATCCAGCAGAAATGCCAACAAACTCTTGAGCATAGTGAAGTCGCCTCGGTTGAAGATTTGTTTGTCTCTGAAAGAAGTGGTCAACCTTTAGTTGTGATCTATGGCCCTCGCCCGAAAGGCGTGTCGCCCGATGTTGTCGCCTACGAGAAAGAACCAACTGACGGCATGCGTCAGGTTGGTTTCAGTTTGGGAAGAATCCAAAAGGTAAATCAAACTCAGTTTCTAGAGCTGGTTCCTGTAGCTGCCAAGTAGAATAGAACAGTAACACTTCAATTAATGCAAAGTAATCATACTGCCTGAATTCGTAAGAACCAGTTCGGACCTACATCTAGAGAAAATGCACCATGAATTTTAGTTTCAATCGCAAAGATCATGGTGAAAAGCTGAAGACACGTCTTCAGCTTGAGCTGCTGGAACCGCGTGTCTTGTTGGCGGGGGATACGTATCTCATCAACTTCCAAAATGATGAAGCTACAATTCCAACAGGATATGAAAGAGATATCGGAGAACTCTTCGGACCGCGTGGGAATGGATTGACCTACGGTTGGTCGAGTGATCATTCGGACCGAACAGTAGAACGTAGCGCAGAGCCCGATCAGCGGTTCGATACTTTGATCATGATAGAATCGGGCCAAGACTGGGAATTCCAGCTTGCCAACGGTTCCTACGAAGTGACTGTCGCCGTCGGCGATCCCGGCAACAACGATGGCATACACACGATTAACGTGCAGGGTACGAGCTTCTTCAACGCTGTTGCCGATACGGGCAGCGCAATGGTTGCTACGAACCAAGTCACCGTTGTTAACGGGCTTCTCACTCTTGACGCAGGGGCTGCAGCAAATCTCGACACGAGAATCAATTACATTCATGTCGTCGGAGTGCCCAGTGGCCCGAATAATTCGCCGAATACTCCGGTTGTCACTGAACCTTCATCCCCTGGGCAGGTCGTGAATCCGGCGGATGTTCACATGGAAGCTGTCGGGTTCTCGGACACGGACGGAGACTTGCATAAATCTTCGGACTGGGAGATCTGGACGGTTGGCGGAGGCGCAGAGCCAGTTTGGCAAACACTGGGAATCGAAGGAGTTGAGCGATTGCACACGCACTTGGGCGATGGCATCTTTCTCAACTCCCAGGCCGGCCAATCAATTCTGACTGAGAATACTGATTACGAACTTCGTGTACGGTTTCGTGACGATGCGGGTTCTGTAAGTGGCTATGCCACACAGCTATTTCAGACAGGCGCCGCCTCGAGTGTGTTTGCCTTAGAAATTGAAGATGTTCTTTCTTCGCCTGCGCCAACTTGGGAGACACTGGTTGGCGTGCCGATCGAACTCCCAGCGGCTACTTCTATCCTTTCGCCTGCCGATACCATTATTGCCATCGATACCGATGGCAATAGTTCCTATCCGGGTGGCGAGTCGCCTCAGAATGCCCTCGACGGTACGTTAAACAAGTACCTCAACTTTGGGGAAGCCAACTCGGGCTTCATCGTGACCCCCTTGGTTGGAGCATCGATTGTTGAGAGCTTTGAAATTACTACCGCCAATGACTTTGAGGAGCGCGATCCTTCAGCCTGGCAATTGTTTGGCACGAACGATGCAATCGTTAGTGCCGACGATAGTGACGGTTCGGGAGAAAATTGGACATTGATCGACTCGGGCGCGCTGTCGCTTCCTTCGGCGCGCGACACGCTTGGCTCGGGTGTCTCGGTTACCAATTCCACTGCCTACACCTCCTATAGAATGGTATTCACGGGCGTAAAGAACTCTGGCGCTGCCAACTCGATGCAATTCGCAGAGATCCAGTTTTACGGCCAACAAAGTGGAACTTCCGCTTTGTTGTCGTCGGGTAATCCCATCATTGCGATAGATACCGATGGGAACAGCGGCTACCCGGTCGGTGAAACACCTGCTAACGCGATCGATGGATCTTTGGATAAGTATCTGAACTTTGGGAAAATCAACTCCGGATTTATCGTAACGCCTCCCAATAGCTCAGCGATTGTTAAGAGCTTTGTAATTACCACTGCCAACGACGCAGAGGATCGCGACCCGACCACTTGGCAGTTGTTTGGTACGAACGACCCCATTACAAGTACAGACAATAGTACCGGCGGGGCTGAGAATTGGACTTTTATCGACGCCGGTGGCGTCTCGCTCCCTTCTGCTCGCGACACGCTCGGTCCTAGCGTCGCGGTAGGCAACAGCACCGCCTATTCTTCTTACCGAATGATTTTTACGGGTGTCAAAGATTCGGGCGCTGCTAACTCGATGCAGATCGGCGAAATACAGTTTTTCGGAGAATCCGGGGTTCCTCTTGCGGCACCCTCGTTGCGTGTTGAATCTGGCAGTGGCGATTTGCTGCTCTCGATTGAAGGCGACGAAGCCTCAGGAAATGTGGTCACCAATCCGTCGACTCTCAGCAATCATGTAGATGTTCGGGTAGCGATATCGGGTGGGTCTACCGGCCTCACGCTGGATAACACGGATTTGACGTTTACTGATGATGATGGCCGAGTGCAGACAATCTTCCTGCCAAACATGAGTGTGGCCGCCGGCGAGACAAAGATCTTCTGGGTGGCAGTCGATGGCTCAACTTACTTTGGGCAGTCCGGACAAACAACGCCAGACTTTTCCACCCTCGCACGTGCTGCCGATCTTTCGGTTCCCTATCTCGCGGCGCAGCCTGGTTTCGTAGTCGAGGAAGTTGGTAGCGATTACCGCTTGCCGGTGAATATCGCCTTTGTTCCTGACCCGGGAACGAATCCCAATGATCCGCTTTACTATGTGACGGAACTCTACGGTTCCATCCAGGTCGTTACGAATGACGGCACCAAGCACGAGTTTGCCACCGGGCTTTTAGATTACAATCCCACCGGGCCAATTTCTGGCTCTGGCGAGCAAGGGCTGACGGGAATTACTGTTGAACGTGATTCCGTGAATCCCGACATCTATCATCTCTATGTCGGCATGCTGTGGGACAATGGTTCGCCCCCGGGCGGAGCTTCGCATTTTCCCAAAGTGGAACGACTTGACAGCGTTGCTGGCGGCCTATCTCTGGATACGCGGACTGTCTTGCTAAACATGCAGCCCGAAACCCAAGGCCAGTCGCATCAGATTTCCAATATTACGATTGGACCAGACGACAAGCTGTACGTTCATAATGGTGATGGTTTCGATGCGTCAACGGCGTTGGACCTCGACCAATTTCGCGGAAAGATTCTGCGAATGAACAAGGATGGCTCCGTGCCGACAGACAACCCCTTCTATAACGCTGGCGATGGCATTAACGCACGCGACTATGTGTTTGCCTATGGATTGCGCAATCCGTTTGGTGGCGCTTGGCGAGAATCGGACGGCAAGCATTATTCTGTTGAAAACGGTCCGAGTGTTGATCGGCTCGCGCAAATCAATGCGGGCGTTAGCTATGGATGGGACGGCAGCAACGGTTCAATGTTCACCAATGCAGCGTATAACTGGAACCCAGCGCACGCCCCCGTAAATATCACTTTCGTACAGCAGTCGACGCATAGCGGGAGCCAGTTTCCCCAACATATGTGGGATCATGCCTTTGTTTCAGAATCTGGGCCAACCTATGCCGCCGGTGCACAGACTTTGGGCAAACGGATTGTGGAGTTTGAGTTCGACGCCGCTGGAAATGTTGTTGGCGGTCCCACGACGCTAGTGGAGTACGTCGGCCTAGGGCACAGTTCTGTAGTCGGTCTGAGTGCTGGCCCGGACGGACTTTATTTCACCGAGTTGTATGAGGAATCTGGTGCCAGTGGTCCAACTGCTACCGGATCTCGGATTTTCCGAGTTCGCTATACGGGTGGACCCGCGGGAGATTTCGACCTGGATACCGACGTGGATGGCGACGATCTTGCCATTTGGGAATCGAACTACGATACGGACACTGGTGCCACAGTTTTAGATGGCGATGCTGACGGTAACGGGGCGGTAACGGGACTCGATTTCCTCCTGTGGCAAACTAACTACACAGGTCCGCAGGTTTTGAGTGCGCTGAATGAGTCTCAACCCGGTCACTCTGCTTTGACGGCAGAGCCTCAACCAAGTGTCACGGGTCCACAGTTTAGCAAAATCACGCACCAGATTACGATCGAAGAACTCAATGCTCGTGCTGATTCGGGGGCGTCGCAAGACGTCGACTCTTCGATTCCCTTTGCCGGTCTTGAATCCGGTCGAGACACGCAAACTGGAACGCAACTAGGTGGTCCTACGACGACAATAGACCAGGTACAACGTAGCGCTCCTGAGACGAGCGATCTGCACAGAGATTCAGGGGACGATGAAGATTCGTTCGTTGAGTTTGCCGACGAAGTTTTTACTGAGTTTGCTGATTTTCACCTCCAATAACTCGTTGCCACTACCCCAATCGATTCCAAATCGCATCGCCGAATGTATATTCGCCCCTCATTCCTGAAAGCCGTTCTAGCTCTGGGGCTATTGGTGGTGCTATCGTGCAGGGAGACAACGGCGACCGAGAGCACACGACTCTGGCCTCTTCAAACTACTCCTGCTGGCTTAGTTTCTATCGATAGCTTGAGTTTTCAGAAAGATGAATCGAACAAGAAGCCAATCAATTTGAGCGACGATGCCTTTCTGGCACAATCGCTGGCGGGTTTGGCCGCTCAAGCCGTCAATGAAGGACGAGGAGATGAGCTGGTTTATGTAGATCTCTGGGACAACGCCAGCTACCACACCTGGCGCCGCGACTTACTCGACCGAACAGGGATCGAGGATCGAGGTTATGCCACAGTCTGGGACTTGGTTGCTCGATACCACAAGCAAGAGATTGTTTCTGGTTATATCCTGTATAGCAGCGGCAAGGCGAAAGAGAGCGCAGACGTTTCGGTGAACGTTGCCACTACCGCTGCGGGCTTATTGCGCGGCGTTCTGATTTCAGAGCAACAAGAGGCCCAAGCCAAAAAACTGGGGCTTTCCAAGTTGCTTGATGCACGTGGTAAAACCGAGAGTTGGTGCTTTGAAGAATTCAAGAATAGCTTGAACAAAAAGCAATTACTCCTGCAATCTACCGAAATCCCTAACAATCGTGCTATCGCGATCGCACATCGAGCGCTCACGATTCGGGGCAAGTCAGAATTAGTTGAACATGTCTATGAGTGGCTCCAAGCGCCGGCTTTGGTGCATGGTTGGAATCAATTTCAAGAGGAAGGCGAGGCAGTCCAACAGTTAAGCAGTTGGGGGCATGTTCTCTGCCCCTCGGATTGGGCCTTAAACCTTCCAGCACTGTCGATTGGTTCGACTGAGGTGCAGTTACCACATTTTGACGAAGTGCCCGCTAGAGAAATAGACCAGACCGGCAAAAGCAAACGTCGCACTTCTTTTGTGTTGAGCGACGGCGACAACCTACAATGGATCTTGGGAGATTTTGTCTGGAATAAAAAGTACTGGCACTCTCCAGAACTCGAAACATTGCCTTTCGGCTTTGGCTTGCCGATTGCAGATCTAATCGAGGTAGCCCCTGATGCTTACCTGCATCTTCAGCGTACTAAGTCTGCGTTGACTTCGATATTGGTTGCCCCGGAATACGTTTTCGTAGACCACTTGGGGACGAAACGTTCGGTTGCAGAAAAAGATTCGCTGCTTCGTTGGTATGGCAGTCGAATCGAAAGTGTGCTGAAGCGATCTGGGTTGAATTCGATTATTTTGATCTGCGAGCAACTAGACAATCCTCACACGTTAGAGGCATGGGAAGTTCTAGCAGCCGCGGCACCGTCCCTGCAGGCGGCATTCGTCATGCAGTACCACCCCTATGAAGGCGGGCAAGGTCGTGTGTGGGAGATTGGTCGTCCGAATAGCAGCAGCGTCCCGTTCATCTCGGCCACTCATACGATTTGGTCCAGTGCCAATCGCCCCGGGGCCGGCACGCCGGACGAAATTGCAGCGATGATAAATCAGTCCAGATCAAAGAAAGAAGTCAATACTCTAGTGCCGATGTCTGGCTGGATAGCAGTTCATGCGTGGTCTGGCTTCACAGAGCTAGGTGCGACCCAGGATGCCAAGTATCACCAGCCCGGAACATTTGCAGGTGTCGCTGCTGCTGCTTGGTGTGCTAAGAAACTTGATGCTGCGATTCTCGTCGATTCTCCCAGCGAGCTAGTTCGACATATGTCATCTCGCTCCGCGCCAGCAAACCAATTTGGCACGAGTGGCACGACCTCAGAGGCCTCTCCACAGGCTTATCTGCAAAGGAGTGCCCAATAGTGAGTAGCAATCTTAATAACTTTGATTATGCGGTCATTGGTTTCTATCTGCTTGCGCTTTTGGCCATTGGTTGGGTGCTCAAACGACGCGCGTCGGGTAGCCTTGAAGAGTACATCGTTGCCGGTCGTCGTATGCCTTGGTGGGCGCTAGGGTTTTCGGGAATGGCCAGCATGCTCGACATGGCTGGCACGGCAATCATTGTCGCATTCCTATTCTTAATCGGTCCTCGCGGTTTATTCATCGAATTTCGCGGTGGCGCTTGTTTGATCCTTGCAATGATGATGTTGTGGATGGGCAAATGGCATCGCCGATCTGGCTGCCTGACGGCGGCAGATTGGATGGTATTTCGGTTTGGCACTGGATTCGGCGGGCAGTTTGCACGATTGGCCGCGGTGTTGGCTGCTGTGCTAAGCACCATTGGCATGCTCGCGATGCTTGTTTTTGGCGCCGGACAATTTCTCTCAATTTTTTTGCCGCTTTCGCCAAACGTTTGTGCACTGATCTTGCTGACGATTGCAACATTCTATGCCGCATTTTCAGGATTTTATGGCGTTGTCGTTACTGACATTTTTCAAGGCGTCTTTATTCTTGGAGCCACAATCTACGTCGTTCTGAGCGCTTGGTCTATTGCTCCCGATAGTGCCAGTCTTGCAGCAATGGCAGAACAGGTAACAGGAAATCTATCTTGGAGTTCCGGTTCGCCGACATGGTCCACTGAGATGCCAACGCAATTTGCTGCTTACGAATATTTGATGTTGTTTGCCGGCTTGTACTTACTGAGGCAATTGATCGGTGGCATGGCCGCGGGAGACGACCCCAAGTACTTTGGTGCACGTAACGATCGAGAATGTGGCACGCTTACTTTTATGTGGACATCTCTAATGACAACACGGTGGCCACTGATGATGGGAATTGCCATCCTGGGCTTGAGCTTAGCGAGTGAATTGTTGCCTGCCGAGGAAGCACGCCTCAGTGCGGCAGAGCAAATCCGAAATGCCAACCCAGAAGTCAATCAGGCCGGCTGGGAAACCCTTGTATCTCAAATTGCCAATGATCCTGAATCCCAAGATGCAGCTTTGATTGGCAGCTTGCAGGATACTCTTGGCGCCGAATATTTCTCACAGAAAACCAAATTGCTGGGTATGACAGGCGAAATCAACGCGGAGAAGATTTTGCCCGCGGTGTTATTGATGAAAATTCCTGCGGGGATGCGAGGCCTGTTACTCATTGCGCTCATTAGCGCTTTCATGTCTACTTTCGATTCTCATTTGAACCGGGCCACAGGGATGGTGGTCCACGATTTTTATCGTGCCTATCTCCGACCATCGGCAAGTTCGCCAGAGCTGATCTATGCGAGTTGGCTGGCTGCGATTCTTATGGTTGTGCTTAGTGTTCTTTTTGCGCTGACAATCGAGAGCATCAACGACATATGGAGTTGGATCGTCATGGGCCTCACAGCAGGCCTACTGGGGCCCTCTGTATTGCGGTTTTATTGGTGGAGGTTCACTGGAATAGGTTTTGCCGTTGGTACCATTTGTGGAATGCTCGCAGCGGTCGTCCAACGACTGTTTGCTCCCGACATGAATGAGTTTTTGGTTTTTGTATTGGTGATGGCAGCGGGAACTTCCGGTTCTTTGATTGGAAGTCTCATGTCAAAGCCCGTCGACGACAAGATTTTGTGGGCCTTTTACGACAAGACTCGACCTTTCGGATTGTGGCGACCACTCTTTGAAAAGCTGAGCAATTCAGAACAGAAGAAAGTTGCTTCCGAGCACTACTACGACCTTCTGGCTACGCCATTCGCACTACTTTGGCAGGTGAGCATGTTCATGCTCTCGATGCTAGTTCTTATTCAGAATTGGTCAGGCGTGTTTGTCTGGACGTGCCTGTTCGCGATTGGGCTCGTGGGATTGTATTACACCTGGTACTGCCGACTGCCTGCTGCGAATTGGTACGAGACAAGTCTGTCGGAGTCTCCATCGATCTCTCATAACAATAATCTAGGTTCACTACCCAGCAGAGATGCGTCCTTTATCCCGAAACCTGATCTTACTTAGATCACAGGCCAATCCAATATGCTTCGAAAAGACACACTCCAACTAGTCAATACTCTGCAAGGCTCGAACAGCCGACGCGAGTTCTCCACCGGGAATACCTATCCCGCAATCGGGGTACCTCGTGGAATGACATATTGGACACCGCAAACAAGTGATGGTCGATTTACCTTTGATTCCCAGGAAGACACTATCTGCGGAATACGGGCAACTCATTCGCCTTCGCCGTGGATGGGTGACTATGGGCATTTCGACATTATTCCTGTAGTGGGCCCCATCAATACCTTGCCCGAAAGCAGGGCGAGTAGTTTTGAGCTTAAGGACACCATCCTGACGCCAGCTCGAGGAAAGATCAGCTTTCAGCGTTATGGTACCGAGGCCGATTTTTCTGTTTCGAGTCGATGTGCCCTATTCGAAATGAAATTTCCCGAAACCGGCGAACCAGCGATTGTTCTGCAAACAGGAGATGCTGAGGGTTTATCGTTAGGCGAAGTTCAGATTGTCGAGAAGGAACAGACTTGCGAAATCTTGGGAGTGAGTTACAGCAACCATGGGGGGTGTGCCGAGGGGTACGGGTGCTACTTTGTTGTGGAAATACAAGCCTCGGCCACTGAAAGCGGGGTCTTTAACGACTCGCATCTTGCCGCCGGGGTCAACCAAATTTCATGCGCTCGCGCTGGCGCATATGTCCGCGTTGGCGATAGCCGCAAGGTCGTTGTACGCGTAGCTACAAGTTTCATCAGCCACGAGCAAGCACGTTTGAACCTTGGCCAAGAAATTGGCTCGCAAACGTTATCCCAGGTCTCATCAGAGACGTCAGATTTGTGGAGTAATTGGTTCTCGAAGATTCAAGCTGTGGGAGGATCACTTTCAGCACAGCGCTGCCTGGCAACTGCCATGTGGCGGGTCGGACTCTTCCCCATGTGTGGCCATGAACCGGACGGACAGGGTGGTTGCCTGCACCGCAGCCCCTATGACGGCGAGATTCGATCCGGAAAGATCTACACCAACAACGGCTTCTGGGATACCCACCGAACCGTCTATCCTCTATTGGCTTTAATTGATCCCACAGGTTATGGCGACATCGTCGAGGGATTTCTCCAAGCTTATCGCCACAAAGGTTGGTTGCCGAAGTGGGCAAGTCCTGGTTATCGAAATTGTATGGTCGGTACCTATTCCGACTCGGTTCTTAGCGGTGCCATTTTGCAAGGCATTCCGGGCTTCGAGTACGAAGAAGCTTATCAAGCTATCCGCCGAAATGCGTTTGAAGTAAGCGACGAACCCGCCATGTATGGTCGCCTTGGCCTGGAACTGTACGACCGCTTAGGATATGTGCCTGCTGACCTTACACCGTACAGCGTAAGCCGGACGCTCGACTTCGCCTATTCCGATTGGTGTATTGCCCAAGTTGCTCAAAGACTTGGCTACGCCGAAGATGCGGAACATCTGATGCGGCGGAGCCAGAATTACAAGAATCTTTGGTACGCTCCAGCCAAGCTCATGCGGCCACGAGATCAGAGCGGCGACTGGACCGAACCTTGGGACCCTCTATCCTGGGGCGGATCGTACATTGAAGGAAGCGCTTGGCAACACTCGTTCCATGTGCCCCACGATCCCCAGGGCTTGGCCGAATTGTTTGGTGGCAAGGACTCGCTCGTCGAAGGACTCGATACTTTGCTTTCTACTGAGCCAACTTACCGGGTTGGCACTTACGCAGAGTCGATCCATGAGATGCGCGAGATGGCAAATGCCGTTGACCAGCAAGGAAAATCTTTCGGACAATATGCACATTCCAACCAGCCCGTGCATGGCTTTCTGTGGTATGCCGCCGCACTGGGGCGACCGGATTGGACAAGTCAGCAAGTCGAGCGGGTAATGCTCGGGCTTTACACTCCAGAGAATCTGCCGGGCGATGAAGATAATGGTGAAATGAGTGCCTGGTATGTGCTCGCGGCGATGGGTCGATTTCCGCTTTGTCCGGGCAGTGGGCAAATGGTGTCGGCCCCTTGCAATGTTTTTGAGCAGGTCACATGGGAGCAACCAACCTCTCCTGCATTACGAATCGACCCGCCTCAGCCAGTATTGCCTCAGACAAAGCCTACCTCGGACGAGCCCTTATCGAGTCCTTATAAACGTTCGCCGGTGTAACCCTTTTCTATGGAAAACAGTTCTTATCAATGATTATTGCGGAGAAGTATTGTGAATCGATTAAACAAGTTACTTAGAATCTCGTTAAGTATTGTTATTCTGGGAGCGATTGCATGCGAATCGCAGGCCGTTGATCGTCCTGTTATGTTTGCTGTTGATAACACCCAATCGAGTGTAACCATCGAAACCGGTGTGCAAGGTCAAGCAACCGATACGGATAGCAGCCCCCTCAGTGGCTCGATCAATTCGATTCTTTCAATTGATCCTTCGGGAGGGACGCCGTTGATAAACGGTTTGAACTTCACCGGTGGAAGCTATACCGCGGACAACACGATGATGTTCGATCTGCCGTTGCTTGGTGGAATCTTGAACATCCACATCGATGCCCTTGGGTTGGGTGGCACGCTAAATACATCCGCGCCTCCAGCATCAATCACCTCGACTGGTGGTGGCAACCTGTCCTATACATTCAATGCTTCCGACCACACCACAGCCTTCAACCAAGGCATTCTGGATGTCTCTGACTTCATCACAACGCAAGTAAATCTGGCAACTTTAGAGGATCCGGTCGAAGGCCCAGGTCCTGCCACTCCTGCAGCGACGATCAATCTGACTCAAGGCTCAACAGTACAGAACCTGACTCAGTTCACAGCCGCTCTAAACTTTCCCATAAACTTCTCAGATACAATTGCTGTTGATGAATCGAACAATGCCGATGTCACAGTGACCGGCACTTTAGTGGCGACAGGTTCGTTTGCTGTAGATATCGGTCTGACTGGATCCAATGAATTGCTTTTACCTGGAGACCCGATTATTGCAATCGATACCGATGGCAGTTCGTTGAGTGCGTCGCCCCCGGGCGAGGGGCCAGAGAAATCTATCGATGGTCTCGCAGGAGCCAATAAGTATCTCAACTTTGGTGGGGCCAACTCCGGATTCATTGTGACTCCTGCCTCGGGATCGTCGCAGGTACAAAGTATGCGATTCTCCACGGCACAGGATTTTGTCGAACGTGACCCAGCCACTTGGGAACTTTACGGCACCAATGAAACGATATCCAGCGCGAATCACAGCTTGGGAACTAGCGAAAACTGGACATTCATCGATACGGGAACTACCGACACCCCAGCAACCCGCGATGCCCAAGGAAGCTTCGTAGATGTCTCCAATGGAAATACCTACAGTTCGTACAAAATACTCTTTCCTACGACAAAAAACCTTGGTGACCCTATTATGCACTTGGGCGAAGCAGAGTTTTTCACGGGAACAGGTGGAACCGGCTCTGCTGTATTGGATCCAAACGATCCGATCCTAGCTATCGATGCCGACTTCTTGCCACAGAGTGACTACCCAGTCAACGAATCTCCTGCCAATGCTATCGATGGAGCAGCGCTCACTAAGTATCTCAACTTTGGCGATAAGAATAGTGGCTTTATCGTAACGCCTACAGTGGGTTCGTCTGTGATAGACGGTTTCCAGATCACAACGGCCAATGATGCTGACTTGCGGGATCCCGCCGCTTGGGCTCTTTATGGAACCAACGATGCGATCGTCAGCGAAGACAACAGCCTGGGCGACGGCGAGAATTGGGTGCTGATCGACTTTGGCGCATTTGACCCCAACGAAGTCCCCCTGGCTCGGTTGACTGAAGGCGATGTGGTGAGCGTCACCAATACATCGGCCTATACTTCTTATCGCATGATTTTCACCGATCTACGTGACACGAATGATCCAATCATGCAGATCGGCGACATTCAATTCTTTGGTAGCTTAGCTACTTCGGACAACGCAGACTTTGATGGAAATGGTTTGGTAGATGGTCTCGATTTCCTTATTTGGCAGCAAGGACTGGGAAGTGGCTCGACACAATCCCAGGGTGACGCTGACGGAGATGGCGATGTGGATAACGACGACCTCGTGATTTGGGAAAATCAATACGGCAGTGCGCCACCCATCAGCGCAGCTTTGAGTACAGTTCCTGAGCCTGGAACACTTGTTTTGGTGTTAGCTTCACTAGTTGTGACACCACTTCTCAACAGGCGACGGGTTTTGGATAACCCCGTTGTTCAATAGTAAATAGAATTTCAAAGGAGACGTTGTGGCAGAAGATTCTTATTCTCGACGCAATTTTATCGGTGCATCCGTAGCCGGAGTCAGTTCGCTTGCTGCCGTGCCATCGTTATTGGCCGCTACAAAAGGAAACGCAACGGGTCCGAACGAAAGGTTGCGAATTGGCTTTATCGGCATGGGTGGACGTTGTGGGGCCCACTTGGATAGTTCCTTCAAGATTCATGAAGAGGACGCCTCGCTAGAAATTGCAGCCGTCTGTGATGTGTTTAATCGACATCGGGACCAAGCTGCCAATCGAGTGAAGGAGGCCATGGGCAACGAGCCTTTGGTAACTGGTGACTACCGAGAGATACTTGCTGACGATTCGATCGACGCGGTCTGTATCTCGACTCCTGATCATTGGCATGCTCGTCAAACTATCGATGCGTTGAAAGCCGGCAAGCATGTCTACTGCGAAAAGCCGATGACGCATACTGTGGAAGAGGCACTGGCAGTCCACAAAGCGTGGAAAGAGTCGGGCAAGGTCATGCAAGTTGGTGTGCAATCAACAGCATTGCCTGTTTGGCAGCACGTGAATCAGTCCATCCGTGATGGCAAACTCGGCAAAGTCTTGCAGTATCAAACCGAATTCTTCCGCAATTCCGATATGGGACAGTGGCGTTACTACGGCTTGGGCGAAGACATGACGCCCAAGAATATTGATTGGGATATGTTCTTAGGCACGGAATTCGACTTGGCCCCTTCCATGCCATTCGATCGAGCGAAGTATGCCCAGTGGCGCTGCTATTGGCCCTTCGGATCAGGCATGTTCACTGATCTTTTCGTTCATCGTAGCACTTCTATGCTCAAGGCAACTGGGTTGCGATTCCCAGGCCGAGTGGTGGGAGCCGGGGGAATCTTCCTGGAATTAGATGGCCGTCAGGTTCCGGATGTGGCAACGGTTGTTGCAGACTTCGACGAAGGAGTACAGGGATTGGTCACCGCGACGATGTGTTGCGGCAATACGCCGATTCGCCAACTCATCCGCGGACACCATGGATCGGTAGTCTTTGGTACCGGAGAAGAGTTTGCGGGTTACGACTTCGTCGCTGAACGTCCTCAAGTGACACACGATAGTTCGATAAAGAATGAGCGTGTCGAGGTTGGCAAGGTCGAGAACACTTCCCTGTCGCATTTCAAAAACTTTGTCGATGCTGTTCGAGCCGACGACCCTGACGCGGTGAACTGCTCTCCGGAGCTTGGTGCTGCCGCTATGGTGCTCGTGAAGTTGGGTGCTCGCAGCTACCGGGAAGGTAAGGTTTTCCATTTCGACAAAGAGACGATGACAATCTCAGACGGCAACAATTCTTGGGCCAAGAAGTGGGAGCACGATTCTGCCACGGGAGCCGAACCGAGTCATGTTGCCGGATGGGACGCTGGCGACAAGGGAAGCGTCCTATATCCGAAACCTTACCAGTCGCTGGAGGGGCCTTGGATAAATGGCACCGACCCGGCCAAGAAATCTTAAACCAACACGCTCGAGGGTGTTTTAGACGCAACTCAATTCGAAACTCACCGCAAGCTGCTAGAACTTCGGTTTGCCGAGTGAGGGAGACCATGAGAACTAAAGAGAAATAACCCTATGTTTCACCCAAGCTTTGTCTTGGGACGAAGGAACTTGTAACTCATGAATACCGATGAATTTCAAAAACAGATGTACCTCTCCTTGAGAGAGGAAATCCGCGAATCAAAGACACGTTCCTTTTGGATTCTAGTACTAGGAACTTTGATTATTGTGTCCGCCGGCTACCTGGGTGCGGTGCTACCCACGGCATTCGCAAGTGCTGCGATTCCAATTGTTTTGCTTGTTATGGTGTTAGCCTATGCCGTCGAACAGAACAGCATCATTCGCGCAGGAAGATTTTTGCGTGAAGAAATCGAGGCGAAGATGCAAGAAACGTCAGGCTGGGAACACTGGTTGGAAAGCAACCGCCGATATCGCGAGGTGGACCGGTTCTTCTTTGCTGGATTTATCGCAAGTCTGATGGCATTTTTCGCGATTTCATGTTCGCTCTCGCTTGTTCAGCTCGATCAACTGAAATCTGAGATCTTTGTAAAAAGTGCTGCTGCTGCTTATGCGCTGGCTGCAGTTTGCGTGATTGTTGTCCTGATTCGACACTGGCACTCCTGTACAACGACTTCAGACAGTTAAGATCAATTTGTATTTGAAGCGAGTTACTTCATGCGAACTGTGGAATTGCCTCGGCTAGCGTTCTCGCGATTATTATTCACTACCTAAACAGCTAAATATGAGTCCATCATCCTAAGCCTACTTAACTGTGGCAGACCTTAGGGGACTTCTGGACCAAAAATACCAATGGCTATTGAATTTGAGAGAAGAGTTATGATGGCGAGTCCGAAAATCTCATTGCGACTTTGGATACTATTAGCCTGTCTGTCTGGGCACACATTCTGCGTGGACGTACTTAAGGCAGCAAGTCCTTCCACAGTCTACGTCTACGATATGGATCAAGGTGGAGACCCGGAGCGGGAAATGATGGCGAGCTTGGCCGGCGTGGTTGCGCGAACTAGCGCCGAGGTCGCCATGGGATTCAAGTTGTCGGAGTTCGACGCCGATCCCGAATTCTGGGTAGACCAATATGTCGCTCAAAATCCAGGCACTCAAAAGATTTGGCGGGGTTGGGAGGAATGGTTTATCGATCGATACAAGAACGATTTGGCCGGCTATGTGGTCTACGACCCCGACTCCATCAATCAAGCCACTAGTGTTGCCGGAGCGTTGGGGGCACTCATGGTTGATGAATCGCTACTCGCAGGGCCAATTGGCACAGCACTTACTAATGCCGGGTTGAATCAAGTTGAAGATGTTCGAGGGAGGAGCAATGGCTGGGTGTATCTCAATTACAGCTCCCAATTCAACAAAGACGTCATCTTTCGTCAGCAGCCAACCTTGTCCCATCAGCTCCGTAGTTTCGCAGTGAAAGAAGGCGGTTTTGTCTTTGACGAAACGGGATTCTTTCGAGACATCTATCTTGCGGGCCAGAATGACCACTCACTCGTCTACGGGTGGGGCTACAACAATAGCGAAAACGAATTCTTCAGTTCCGCTACAAAAAACAACCTAATGGCTGTCCCAGCGGATCATTTGCAGTCCGCGGGACCTTTTTCTGCTTGGGATACGGAAATACCTCAGCAAGTTGCACATACACCAACCGATATACCTACCGATCCTGGCAAGCACTACGTTGCGTTTGTGATGAGTGATGGTGACAACATTCAATGGCTCACAAACATCTTTCGGGATGAACGTTGGTTTGGCTCACCGTATCGCGGGGACTTTGATATGACCTTTGATATCAGCCCGTCACTGAAGGATGCAAATCCGGTCGCTTTGAAATACTTCTACGAGGAAGTGGCCGCCGATGAAAACAAAACGTTTTTTGTTACTCCTGGTGGGCACGGCCTAACCTATCCGAGCCTCACGACTGACGTCTCTGGGTTCATGGATGCAACTGTGTCTGCTATGAACGCCGTCGATCAAAACATAATTTCAGTGCTAGACGACGGGCCCGGGGCTCCCGACTTTACGGTCTACAACGAGATGGTTGCCCACGAAGATGTTATGGGCATGATGCTGAAGACCGGGCCCGCCTACACGGGGCTGGACGGCGAAATCTTCTGGCACAACGGCAAGCCAATTGTGTCGACGAAATACACGCTCTGGGATGGCTTCGATACTCCCGATGACATTGTCAGCGGGCTCAACGCAGCACCTACCGACCCTCTCAACGATCAAGGGTCCTATACGATCGTCAACCTGAATCCTTGGGCAACTGATCCTGCAGGGGGCGGACAGGGCGATCCGATGAGCAACGTTAATTACATGTTGCAGCATCTCGACAGTGATGTTGAATTGGTCACTCTCGAGGAGTTGATCATTCACCTGCGTAACAACTTCGGAACACCCGTCGCGCCTAGCTTTGAGCCAGGTGACTTTGACGAAGATGGTGATGTCGACGGCATGGACTTTCTTAGCTGGCAAAGTGGTTTTGGGATAATGTCGGGGGCGGAAATCTCAGATGGAGATGCGAACGACGATGGGAAAGTTGACAATCTGGATTTGCAAATCTGGCAAGCCAATTATGGCAATTCAAGTTCGGGTTCGCCAAGCACCACGACTGTCCCCGAGCCCAGCTGCATGGTATTGGCTTCTATGCTCGGTCTCATCTGTTTTTGCTACAGACGATGAATACAACGGTCTCGAAAATCGCAACAGTACATTTTAGGGCAAGGCCTCGAGATCCCTACATTTTAAGAGTTGCGGTCTTCCTCCTCTGCTTGAGAGGGGGGCTGGCGCTGGCAATTGACGTTAATCCCATCTTTACGCTGGACAGTAATCTTTCGAACGTTGCTTTTACCGTTGAAGCCTTGGGGCAATCTGATTTCGACTCTGCTTCCTTTAGCGGAACGCTGGGATCGATTCTGACAATTGATCCATCGGCAGCCACACCCAGGATCTCAGGACTGAACCTCACTGGTGGGCGAGTTGCTGCCAACAACCAGATGAGCTTCGATATTAACCCCGGATTCGGCATCAATATTCACGTCGATGCCGTTGGCATTGTGGGTACCGTAAATACTCCGTCTCCGCCTGCATCTATTAATTCATTGGGTTTCGGAGACTTGAATCATAGCTTCGATGCATCTCAGCACCTAACTACCTTCAATGAAGGCTCTCTCAACGTCAGCGGATCGGCCACCACGACAATTGATCTCGCTTCGAACAACATCGGTGGCTTCGCCCCGGGTGGCACCAATGGAACAATCAATCTGACTCAAGGCTCTACGATTGGTAATCTGACAACCTTCCATGCACAAATGAATTTTCCTGTGCAGTTTACCAGCGTCATATCGGTGGATGCGGGCGCGCCTTTAGGTTTCGTCGATACCAATATCCAAGCGTCAGGGCAGTTGATTGCCAATGCTTCGTTTGCAGTTGATATCGGCCTGGCCGAATCAGCAGGCGGTAACCCTTTACTACAACCAATCGACCCGATTCTCGCGGTCGATCTCGATGGAGACAGTTCCTATCCAAGTGGCGAAGCACCTCAAAATGCAATTGATCGTTCTGGAGCGAAATACCTCAACTTTGGCAAGTCCAACTCAGGTTTCATCGTCTCCCCGTCGGCGGGGTCTTCGGTTGTGAGAAGCTTTCAAATCACTACGGCCGACGACGTGCCTGAGCGCGATCCTTCGTCTTGGCAACTCTACGGAACCAACGATCCAGTCACTAGCAGTGACAACAGTACGGGTACCAACGAAAGTTGGACTTTGCTCGATTCGGGACCCGTATCTTTGCCACAGTCTCGCAATACGGTTGGTCCCTTGATGGCCGTTGACAATTCCGACGTCTATTCTTCTTACTACATGGTCTTTAACGATTTGAAGAACGCTGGGGCCACCGATGCAATGCAGATTGGTGAGGTCCAGTTTTTCGGAGATGGAGGAATTACCACCCTACCCTCCATCTTTCTGCCGGGAGATCCAATCATTGCGATTGATACCGATGGAAATAGCTCCTATCCCATCGCTGGAGCACCCAACGGTCCGGAACCGCCGGGACACGCCGTTGATGGAACGTTGGCCAAGTATCTTAACTTTGGTGAAGAGAACTCTGGGTTCATTGCCACACCTTCGACCGGTGGTTCCGTGGTGAAAGAGTTTCGGATCACCACGGCCAATGACGCTAGTGAGCGCGATCCTACGACTTGGGAACTCTATGGTACGAAGGATTCCGTGACCAGTAGCGATAACAGCGCTGGTACCAACGAAAATTGGGTTCTAATCGACACTGGTTCGGTAGCGTTGCCCGATGCTCGAGACACCTTGGGACCACTAGTTACAGTTGCAAACAACGACAGCTACACATCGTATCGCATGCTGTTTACTGGAATTAAGAACGCAGCCGTAGCCGATTCGATGCAAATCGCTGAGATTGAATTCTTTGGCAATGTTGGCATTCACGAGACTCCCGGACTACTGTCTGCTGCGGATGTAGTGCTTGCGGTTGATACGGACGGCAACAGTTCTTACCCAGCAGAAGAATCGCCTGCAAAGGCTGTCGATGGCACAAACCAGAAGTATCTAAATTTTGGCGATCTAAACTCAGGATTGATCATCACTCCAGTCAGCGGTGCTTCGGTTATCGAGAGTTTCCAGCTCTCGACGCCCAACGATTTCGAGAATCGAGATCCATCAGGCTGGCAGCTATTTGGGACGACCGATCCGGTAACAAGCGCCGACAACAGCACTGGGTTGGCTGAGAATTGGTCGTTGATGGATTCTGGAGCAATAGCCTTGCCCACTGCTCGCAACACTCTCGGACCATTAGTGACGGTAGCGAATACCACCACCTATTCTTCCTATAGATTGATTTTCACTGATCTTAAGGGAGGGCTAGAGGCGGGTGAGATGCAAATAGGCGAGCTCAAATTCTTTGGCACCGTAGTGCAGGATGGCGAAGCTATATTGACTCCCGGCGATGCGATCATTGCCATTGATGCGGGGGGTAATAGTTCTTATCCCGCAGAGGAGTCCCCAGCCAACGCCATAGACGGCACTCTAGATAAGTACTTGAACTTTGGCGAGATCAACTCTGGATTTATCGTAACTCCCGCTCTAGGGCCTTCATTTGTAGAGAGCTTTCAGATCATCACGGCGGACGATTTTCAAGAGCGAGATCCATCTACCTGGGAACTGTTCGGGACGAACGATTTGATCGCAAGCGCCGACAATAGCACAGGAACCTCCGAAACTTGGACGTTGATTGACACGGGAACACTTGCCTTACCTTCTGCTCGTAATACATATGCCCCGCTGCAATCCATTGATGGCTCTACGATTCCTTACTCATCCTACAGGATTATTTTTACGGATCTCCATGACGCTGGAAGTGCTAACTCGATGCAGATTGCGGAGATTCAGTTTTATGGGGTACTTTCTGGTATCCAAGGAGACTTCGATTTAGACGGCGACGTCGACGGCCTCGACTTTCTTATTTGGCAGCAGGGCAACGGCATCTTGTCCGGAGCGACGATCTCCGATGGTGATGCCAACAACGACGGCCAGGTTAATGGTGCGGATTTGCAACTATGGCAAGCCAACTACGGCAGCCAGAGTGCTTCTCTACCTGCTGCAACGACGGTTCCTGAGCCCAATTGCTTAATCCTAGCTCTCTTGTTGGGCGTCATGCGCCTGTCCTGGAGACGATAGGCGCATTTGCTGTGCAATACGCATCTGCAATTAGAATATATAGATGATGAAACCGAGAATACTGCAACTTGGCCTGTTTCTGATTGCTATGGTGCAGGGAACAATTTCTGCCCACGCCCACGACGGTCGTGGTTTCGAAATTGAAGTGGTTGCCGGAAAACTACAGGCTCAGGGGGTAAATAACGGAGCGGACGATGGTGCCCCGGCGGTTCGCTTGTACGTCAACAGCATCCACGATCATTGGAGCAACTACATTTCTCAGCTCGATCAATCGAGTACCACGTTTCCAGAATTTGAAGTTACCCCCCAAGTTGCTTCTTCGTTTCTTGCCGGCTATTCCCTGGAGTTGGAATTAATCGATTCCTGGCAGTGGGTAGCCCCCTCGATCATGCCCGCTGCGGGAACAATTCCAAACCTCGAATCGCTCGACCCGGGGGAGGTGATATCCATACAAACCTTAGCGGCACCAATCACTACGGATTCCCTTGGAACGATTCAGCTTAGCACGTCAGTTCCGTCGGGAGGCACCGGGGACATCGTTCCCAGTTACAGCACCGTTGGTCAGCCGCTCAACGAGATCCACGTCCTTCAGCTCAGGCTGTCGGCAACAGCACCCGCCCCGGAAGCCTCACAGTACGAATCCAGCGATCCTCTCTTCGTCATACTTTCCCCCGATGGTGCCGGTCCTGTCGAGCGTCTGCACCATGCATCTCTCTACCTCGAAGAGTACTTGGCCCTGAATGGAATACCGGTCCCAGAACCGGGCGCAGGATTAATGCTGGTCTGCGGAACTTTCTCCTCTTTGTTTCTGAGAATCAGCCATCGATCTCCCCACCCTCTCGGCTCGTAGGCCTCGTTTCTCCTACGCCGCCTGTTAGTTGATTCTCGAAAGTAATCAGTGACGACTATTGGGTGTTAACCCGTCTACGGTTCTCAAATCAGGTGCGTCCAATCGAGGGCCCTTGCGCCTTTCTAGCTTTTGTGCCTTGGAATTATCGACGGCAGAGTTGTTACAACAAGTTTTGTAATTAATTAAATCACTTTAGACCTATTGCGCTCAAATTAGTTGTTACAATACGGCAAGCTAGGGAAAGATTTACTCTTATTTTCACTTTTCAACGTAGCTATTCGCCTTTCCCCGAAGCTGCGAACGTCTTTATCGAAGGAAGTCTAATGAAGAAGTGCATTACTCTATCCGTGGCTATTGCCACAGTTCTATCCGCCGTGGCAAGTGTGGAGGCGGCCAGCACTCCTATCTTGGGATCGGGCTGGGATGAAGACCTAGTCGTGGAGAATACCGCAGATTTCACCCCCGCTGGCGCCTTGGGTGCGACGAACGCCAATATCGCGGATTGGGTGCTGTATGAAAGTGGCTGGGGCAGTTCTATCCAGGGCTTGAGCGTTGGCGGCACACTCGTTGGTCCTTCCGGTACAAGCTACGACATCGAAGATTACTCCGGGAATAACGCGATTCACAATGCGGGAACGTTCACGCTGAACTCCCCAGGTCAATTCTCAGAATTGGCTTTTCTAACGACAACACAGAAGACCGGCGGCAACGGCACTCCCAATGAAATTACTTGGGATGCCACGGTCAATTTCTCCTCTGGTCCAGCCACCGTTCTCAATGGCGGCGGCATCGAATGGGTTGTTCATTCGCCTCAGGACGTCTCGCAAGATCATGGCCTGTGGAATACTTCTGGCGAGTTCTTCTACAACGGAACCTTAGCTATGGCAGAGCGCACCTTCACGCTCTCGCCTGCTGATCAGCTGAGAACAGTGACATCGATTGATCTGGCGATAACTGGTGGCGACCACGCAGTGTTTCACGCCATCTCAGGTGCCGCAATTCCAGAACCGACAACATTGGTTCTAGGGCTCATCGGCTTGGTGGCCTGCGGCCGTCGCAGAATGTAGAACTCGTTTCCCTAGCCCCCTTTCCTTGTCTACGGGGAAGGGGGTTAGAGAATTTCCTTAGAGCCCTCAAGACGATCTTTTCTTTGGCGGGAAGTCCTCATGCTACGCTTACACTCTAATGCTGTGTTGCCTACTATCCGTTTGCAAGTGGCTCTGCTCCTTGCTGTTGCAAGTGTTTCAACCACACAGGCGGATGTATTCACAAACGTGCCTGAGGCCACAATTGATGGCTATCAACTCGTCTACGAGTTGGCGATCGCCAATGATGCCAGCTACAACATCACGGGATCGGTGCCCTACTCGGTCGATAACTCCGCGTCTTTCACGGCGCCGTTTGATCGCGTTGCTTACTATCTAGAGTTAGACAATGGCAGCGGCCTGGAGTATGCCTATGCTTCGATGGACGCGTTCACTTCGAATATCTCACAGGTCGGTCTGCCTATCGACGCGACCGGTGCAAATTTTCAGCAGACTGTATCCGGCCTCAACGTATTTTCCAATTCAGGAAACGTAACCACGGGAACGGGCATTACGACTGGCAACATTGAGTTTTGGCCCAGAAACTATCACGTCAACAATTCCAATGGCGTGCCAGGTGCGAACAATGGAACTTTCGACTTCGGCGACGGTCAGTTTGGCAATGGTAACTTCGGCTCGTTTCAAGTTCACAACTATGGGGCTGGGGAAACGATCTTTGCTTACAATCAATGGGGCGGGGAGCCAGGCCATTCTGTTAGCGATCTAGGAATTGGAAGTCGGCCCGTAGGAGATCCAGACTGGACCTTTGCTGCAAATGCGAACACTTATACAGTCAAGAATCTGCAAGTCTTGGTCCGACCGGGTGGGTTGTCTGTCGACAGCAGCCTGGGACGAGCCATCTTCCAGAGAAACTCGCAGAACGAAGCCAATGTTCCAATCACCGGTTCGGTAGAGAATGGAATCACGTCGATCGAAGCGCGGGCGACACCCCGAGCAGGAAGTCCGGGCACAACAACTGGTTGGCAAGTCATCGATGCCAGCCCGTCAGGCAATGCATATGCCGGGGCTCTCGACCTCGATGGGGGCTGGTACGACATCGAAGTCCGATCGCTCAACGGCGCTAGTGTCGTTGACCAACGCACTGTTGAACGAGTCGGGGTTGGAGAAGTATTCGTTATCGCCGGTCAGTCCAACTCGGCCAATGACGGTAGCCCGGCATTAGCTGCGGCCGAAGATCGCGTGTCGTCCTTCGACCTAAACAATTGGCGTCATGCCGATGATCCGCAACCGATTGCCACGGGATCTGGGGGATCGCCCTGGCCTGCGTTGGGTGATCAACTTGTGGGACATTTGGATGTTCCGGTCGGATTTATTTCGGTAGGCTGGGGTGGAACACGTGTTGATCAATGGGTTCCAGGAGCCAATGGACCCGACTCTCAGCCCCTATACAACCGGCTCAAGGATGCACTTCAAGCACTTGGCCCCAATGGAGCCCGCGCCGTACTTTGGCATCAAGGTGAAGCGGATAACGAAGCGAATAGTTCGAATGCCAATTACGTGAATCGGCTTGAAACAATCATCGCTCAGTCCCGAATTGATGCCGGCTACGATATTCCTTGGGGCGTAGCACAAGCTTCTTTCCTACCGTATCTCAACCCGACTACCGACCCGGCTATTATCCAGGCACAGGCACAGGTGGCCGCTAACGATCCACTCAATTTTGTGGGAGCCTCTACCGACGACTTAATTAATGGCGGCGGTACAAATTGGCGTTGGGATGGTATCCACTTCAATCAAGCAGGTCTCATCGAACATGCCGATCGCTGGTTCAATCAGCTGAACGCCACGTTCGGCGACTACGTTGTGCCAGAACCCTCGTCGCTAGGTCTGGGGCTGTTGGGGGCATCATTCGGACTATCGCTATCGAGAAACCGACGTTCCCCGAGCCGAATTAGATCTGGAGCAACTAGGTAGAGTTGGTATCGCACCGGCCATAGATTGTTTACCGAATCCGGGTCACCTGTCGCAGTTCTATCTGGCATTCGGGTTTACGACCTGCCGTTCGAGAAGGCCCGCCCTTAGGCGGATCTATGCCAAGCATTGCGACTCTATGCACAACCTGCAACCCTGTGCACAAGTAGCGGAGGAGGGACTCGAACCCCCGACACGCGGATTATGATTCCGCTGCTCTAACCAACTGAGCTACTCCGCCAATGGTCTTAAATTGTTTGAATGTCCCTAATTTAGGGACTCTTGAGACTCAGGGAAAGAACCTGAATTCAAGGTGGGATATCTTAACTCAAGTTCGACGAAGTGACAATTGGGATGGTTGAGCACGGCCGATATTTTGGAGATCGGGGCTGAGCCTGTTTGGGAGATGGGACTGGGTGGAAGAACCTTGCCGCTGTGGATCAATATTCTATTCGGCATTCTATTTGGCAGAAGTGATTGCAATCTCTGCATTGTGCTCTTGAATCATTCGAATAATCTGAGGGTCGGCGAATCCACGGTCGCGGATGTCCATGGGGTCCCAAGAACCCTCGCTCCATAAATAGGCACTCTTCACGCGATGAGATGCGGGTTGCTCTTTCAAGAAATCCAACAACGCATGATGATACTGCAAGCGAAAAGATTGCATTGTGGTGGACGACCACGGGTTGCGAGATCGTTTGTCGCTGCCTTCCCAGGGAGTTTTGACAGCTTGATCGGGAGTGAGTGCTACTTCACCCTCGCCAATTCCTCCGCCGATGCCCACTTCAGTAAAGTGCAGTGGCAATTCTTGCGGGATATCAACATTTCTTGCGCGTAGTTGAGTCATGAAGTCGTCGATGGCCTCGACAAAAATCTCTGTCGTAGGTGGCAGTGTAAACCAACGGTAGTTTGATAATCCCAGAAAGTCGGATTCTTCGATCAATCGCTGCACTTCCAGATGTTGCTTGTCCGACGACTCCGCTTCGCCCGCCACATTGTTAAAATTTAAGCTCACCCCCAGGCCGAGATTCTTGGTCACTGCCCTGCCCCGAACATTCTCGATCATTGCGCGGTAGGAAGCAGCATGACTGAATACGCTATGTCCCATTTCGCCGGACAGGGAAAGCTCCGTCTCGGCCAATGGCACTCCGGCTTCTACAAGTGCTGAAACAATCGGTTCGATTACGGCTTGCTCGTAGGAGTAGCCCTGTAGTTTCTGAAGTGGGTCGAACTGAAAAAAATTTCTCCAGTCGTTTGTCTTACCCCAAGAATTCAAATGAGCAACGACTGCCACATGCATGTCGTGATCCATTGCTTCGAGAAAAGTATCCCGGAGCCTGCGGCGAAAAGCTTCAAGGAGATTTGCATCGAGGGGAATAAATTTGCGTCCCTTCACGACTCCGTAGCGTAGGACATGACGTTCTTTATTCAATTGACAGTGCATTGTGGCGACAACGTTGATCCATCGACAATCCAGGTCAGCGGCGCGACGGACCGATTTCACACCAGCGGTGTGGCGCGGCTTGTGATGAAGCAAGATCGAAGGTCCTAGAGGGGCCGCTTGCGTGCTCGTATCGTTGGACGGCTTATCAGCAGCCTGGACTTGATGCGCATAGCGGATTTCAACGCGCGAAATTTGCACACCGCTAGGGTCTGCTGAGTCTGGGATCCCGATGCGAAGATAATGTTCGCCATCTGCAGCTGGCGTGCCGGTGATGAGGATGGGCTGGAAATAGCCGTAATCTCCCTCGCTAGTTGAGTTCACGCGGCTATTCAATTTCGCAGGAACATAATTTCTATCCTCCGCGGATGTGGCGACGTCAATCTTCGTATTGCCATTCGCTGCGAATACAACTAATCGAAACGACTCGATAGCTTCGTCCACTTTGTAAGTGATAGAATTACCCGGAGGAATTAGAAAGCGGTGGATGTCCTCTTGAACCTTGCGTTCCTGATTGCTGACGACGGTGATGTCACCTGTGTAATCCTGTAATCGATCTATCGTTTCACATTCGTCGACTAGAGTCTTTCTTTCCGGACGAATTGGCCCGCGAACGTTGGAGGGTTGGGAAGTGCCGGCTGAATTTGTCGCGCGAACTCTGTAATAGTACTGCAAGCCAGGTTCGATAGAATCGTCGCAATACAGGGGACGGTACTGCACGTGAGCATCGGAGATGGACTGGCCAATCGTCTTCCACGGACCACTCTCAAGTTCGGCACGTTCCACAGTGTAGCTTGCTGCGCCTGCGGAGCCTTGCCAGGAAATAGCCGCGACGTCGTCGATGGGCAGTAGCGTCGGCGGGGCGGGTGGCTCTCTTTGTGGAATCGGTTGGTTGCGGATGGCGAAGGCCTTGTCGCGCATCAAACTCAGAATCTCGCGCTCGTCGTAGGCATCGCCACTGGGAAACCCTGGCCAATGATATGCTTTGTAGAGATTGTCTCCCGACGGTTCGCGATGCCAGTAGAAACCTCCATCACGATTGTGGAATCGCAGGCTCCAAATAAGTGCTCCTGAGATATCGTTCTCGATGACGGTGTCGAGTACTCGCTCGATTTCGTCGGTTGGAACAAAACCGAACTCCCCCACGAAATACGGTTTTGCTCCCCCAATCTTTTTCTTTGCCATGAGAATGGCTGCGATGTAGTCTTTGTCAGTGTTTGGATAGTGATGCGTCGTGATGACATCGATGCTGGGGTCGTCGAGGGACTCTTGCCGAACGCCATGCAGTGCATAACCGTCAATAACCAGGTGCTTGGGGTCGATTTCCTTCATGTAGGCCGCTATTTGGCGAGTCCATTCTGGTGTGCTATCCAACTCGTTGCCCGTTTCCCATCCGAGAATCGTAGGGTCGTCTTTGTAAGGGATCCCTGTCAGTGTATTACGTCGGTTGAGTGTGTAGCGAATCGTCTGTTTAAAGTCTTCGATCAATTGCTCGTCGGTCCAAAAATCGGCGGGCTTCTTGTCACGAAACCGAGCATACTCAGCAACTCCGCCCCACCATTTCCAATTGTCGACAAGCGGAATGATTACTCGAATACCTTTTTCCCGGGCAATGGCCAGGACTTGATCGAGAACCGCAAATCCCTTTTCATTGAAATCGCCAGGTCCACGCACGTGGATGTGTTTTCCCATGTCAGAACCTTCGCGTTGCACACTTAGCACGTAGGTTCGCACTACGGTGCCACCCATCTGTCGGACGGACTCCAGGGCGTCAGTAATTTCAAACTTGTTGGGCCAGCGCCAAGGGCTGGAATTCTCTAACGAGAAGTTGTCCTCGATGAGGTGGAGATTAGGGATATTGAATGAAACGAACCGAAACTCATCCTCACCGACGACCAGTTGGTTGCCTCGACGCTGAACAAAATCGATCCTGGTTGCCGGTTCATCGGCACATAGGTCACTACTACAGAGCGAGGCAATCACTAACGCTGTCCAAACCGAAAGAGATCGAAGCATGTCTGACACCTAAGTGATGGAACGATCGGGAGAAATTGCGGAGTCTCGCTCAGGAAATCTAGCCTTCTGGACCGCAAGATCCGCGGGGTAATCCTCAAGCTTATTGTACCAATTGGTCTTTAGAATCACGGACGTAACAACCACGCAGGTGAGCGAGACTGCGAGAGATCGAAAATCTTCTAGTACTATGAAAATGCCCGTCGCCGTGAGTGCCGTTTGCCAGATGATGCCAACGAAGCAGTTAAGCATATCACGGGTAAAGTTGGTGTTCGGCTGTACTTCTGGATACTCTTGGGCCAGTTGGTCGCGGACAGGTGCCCAAAATCCCCAGGGTCGCACCCGTAGATAAAATTCTTTAAGGGTATCCATGTCGTCAGGTTTCGTGAGGAAAGTACCCGCCAAGCATCCTATGAGGGAGAACGCTAGAATCACCGGAAACATGTAGATATCTGCAGGACGTGAAAGAATCTGCTCACCATCGAGATAGTCGAATATTTCTGGAACAATCCCTGCCGACATCATGCCGACGGCCATCCCCCAAAAGTAACCATAGCTATTGAACCGCCACCAAATCCATTTCAACAAATTCGCGGCGGTGTAGCCACCATAGAGTGCGGTGACAATCCATTGCACGATGTCGTTAAGCGATTTGGTTAGAAAACCGAACGCTGTACCAATGATGACAACCGCAATTGAGGTGGCGTAACTCATCCAGACGTAAGTCTTATCGGTTGCATCGGGACGGATGTAGCGTTTGTAAATATCGTTGACGACGTATGCCGGCGCTGCGTTCACCGTTGCCGCATACGTGGACATGAAAGCAGCCAGCAGTGCGGCAATGAGAACGCCTCGCAACCCGACCGGCATGAAGTTATTGATTGCGAAGGGCAGGACCGCATCGAAATCGACTGAGTCGCCCTGCGCACTGATATGATCGGTCATATAAACCAATGCCAACACGGTGAGCCCTGTAGCCAGCATGTATCGGGGAACAAGAAGAACCAGGTTGACGAAACCACTCATGTAGGCGGCTTCTCGCGGTGTGCGGGCCGAAAGGACACGCTGCATATCGTAATTGGGCGCAGGGCCGGCGATACTTTGTAGCACGCCTTTGAATAACATCAGTCCAACGAACGCCGAGAACATCTCCCAGCCATCCGAGGCGATTCTCTCGTCCGCGGCTTGCATGATCCCCGACCAATCGAGATCGAGTTGCCAACCGAAGGTCAAATTGCGCCAGCCTTCGGGAATCGCAGACGCCAACATCTCTGGAGAAACCTGCTGCATGGCGATTACACCTACCCATATACAGGCAACCGTCATGATCAAGAACTGTAGGACTTCAGTGAATACAACGCTAAACATCCCGCCCTTGACGACGTAGACGGTGGCGATTGCCGTAATGATCAGCCCGTACGCATTGGTATTGATCGTTGGGTCTGCGGAGATTTGCCACGGCAAGAATTCCGCAGCAAATTTACCGATGCCGACAAACCCATAAGCCAGAAAGCCAATGACAGAAACCAACGCAAACACTACGACAACCAGGTGTGCTAGCTGTGCGCCGCGCCCATCGCCAAAGCGGAAGCGGATCCATTCGGCGCCGGTCATCACACCTGAGCGACGCAACCAAATGGAGAGAAACACCATCAAGAAAATTTGGTTGAACACCGGCCAAAGCCAGGGAATCCAAACACTTTTCACGCCGTAGATGTATAGCCAAGCGACAATCAGCATCGTGCCGCTAATATCGAACATTCCCGAGGCGTTCGACAGGCCCAGCAAGTACCAGGCAATCGAATTCCCGCCGAGGAAGTAATTCCGCATACTCTTGGATGCTCGACGTGAGATCCAAAAACCAATCGCAACCGTGACTAACAAATAGGCGATGACAATCGCCTGATCGATCACGTGGAGCTTGAAGTCATCCATGAAGGTTATTCTAGCTCAAAAGAGAGAAAACCAAGCGGTTGGTAAGGCTAGTGTCCGCGTTTAGGCGGGCTAACTCAAGCGACGGTGAATCAAAAGACTTCGGAATTCTCTTTTGTGAACGCGATCAACTCGCTCAGGTGAGCATAAGCAACGCAGGAACTTGTATCGGCGGCCCCGTAGTAGATGGCAAGCCGATCTTGCGATTTGTCGCACACAGCGGCTGTCGGGAATACCACGTTCGGAACGTGCCCGTTCACTTCGTAGTCTGCTTCGGGTGTCATGATATGTTGATTGGTTCGGTGCAAGACCTTCCACGGCTGCTCAAGATCGAGTAGTGCTGCCCCCATGCTGTAAACGAATCCGTTGCAGGTATCCATCACACCGTGATAGATCATCAGCCAGCCGTCCGGCGTTTCAATTGGAATCGAGCCGGCACCAATTTTTGTGCGTTGCCACCACTGACCGACGTGATCTCCCCCCCGCCGCATTACAAGACGGTGCTTGCCCCAATAGCACATGTCGGGACTTTGGCTGAGGTAGATGTCGCCAAACGGCGTATGCCCGTCATCGCTGGGACGACTGAGCATCACAAAATTGCCATGAATTTTGCGAGGAAACAGCACTCCATTGCGATTGAATGGCAAGAAAGCATTTTCCATTCGCGTGAAGTTTTGGAAATCTTTGGTCGATGCCACGCTGATGGTTGGTCCATCGTGACCGCCGCACCAAGTGACATAGTAAGTATCTTCGATTTTGCAAACGCGAGGGTCATAAGCGTAATCGTCTTTGTCGACGACTTCCGGTTCGCCCTGAAATGAAATCGGCTCTGGTTCAATGTGCCAATCGAGGCCGTCTTCACTCCATCCGGAGTGGAGACGCGGATAGCGACATTTTTTCTCGTAGCGGAACACGCCCGCGAAGCCATCGCCAAATGGGAACACGGCACTGTTGTAAATTCCTTGAGCGCCGGGCACGAAGTTTCTATCGATGATAGGATTCTCGGAATGCCGCCAAACGATCTCTTGCGATCCAGCAGGTCGTTGTTGCCAGGGAATCGATGCTGCCAATCCTGTGTCGGTGCGCGTAGCCGTGCTGCCCCCGGAGGATACGGCTACTGCAGCGCTGCCGCTGCCAGAATCTGCGGCATTCTCGATCTTGCCTGAATCCAAATCCTTCTTCATACATAGTCTCCGATCAGATTACTGATCATTCTTCCAATGCAGGGTAGTCAAAGCTCAACTACTTGCATTAATTCGCGGCTTCCATGAAATGGCTAACTGGATTGTTGACGGAGCAGAATTGCTCTTGGATTACTGGGTTGCTATTGAATTACTGGCCCCACCAACGGCGGCGGAGCTCAGGAAATCCCAAACTGTTTTTTTGCAGTGCGATATTGGCGACGAGGCGCCTATACCCTTGTCAGTTCCTTGCTTAAAGGGTCGCTTCCGGCGAATCGGCAGTGCCTGAAACTACGGGCAACCACTCAATTCACTTCTCACTGTACCTGAGAGAATGACGATGTTCAAGTATTTGAGCAATTGACTAAAAGTACAATATTTGCTTTGCCTCCCCTGATCGAAGTAGCCGCCAGTGCCACGGGGCGACTATATCCCTAGGTTGATTCTCATTAGAATGCAAAGGTGAGGCCTCGTTATCCCGTCCCTTAAGGCCAGAAAATGGCTAAATCCTCGGCTCCCCGACTGAAAGATGTTGCTAAGGCAGCCAATGTTTCATTGAGCGCTGCTTCTCGGATCCTGCGAGGCGAAAAAGATCGCTTTGGCGAGGATACCTGCAAACGCGTCCTCGACGTCGCCCGGGAACTTGGCTGGCGGAGAAACCTGTTGGTGAACGGGATCCAAACGGGTCGTACAAAGACAGTGGGGGTAATGATTCCCCCCTACGATTCGTTTTGGGTCGACGTACTCGCTGGAATTCATATCGTCCTCGAATCAAAGGACTATTTGCCAATTACCATCTGGGTTGGGGACTGCCAGGAAATGCCCCACTTTGAAAAAGATGATGACCCCGGCCTGGGGCAGATTAGTCGCTTGCTCGACCGTCGTGTGGATGGCTTAATACTCTGGCCCTCATTTGCAGTTGCCTATTATGAGCATTATCGAGAGCTCCTCGCTCGGAAAGTGCCTGTTGTGGTCGTAGACCACGAGTTTTCCGAAGAGCAGATCGCCGATTCCATTGAAACTGATGAAGAGAGGTGTTCCCGAGCCGTAGCGGAGCACTTGATTTCGCTGGGACATACGAATATCGCGTGCCTTTCCTCACGAGAAACGGCCTGGCAGGCTTGGGCGGTGCGGCGCAGGGCGTCGTTTGAAGAGGCCATCGGCAAGCACGAGGAAATTCAGCTCACTTGCTGGCGGCTTAACCAATGGGGCACAGACGGCCCTGAAATTGCCGAGGAAATCCTATCTCAAGAGCCTCGCCCGACGGCAGTTTTTGCGGTCACCGACCACGAAGCGCTGTTCATGTATGAAGCCGCCGAAAAGCTGGGGATTAAGATCCCCGAGGAACTATCGGTGATTGGATTTGCGGATCTCGATTTTGCCGCGACTCTCCATCCGCCTTTGACCACCGTTCGGCAGCGTCCGAAAGAAATCGGCCGCCGCGCCGCGCAGTTGATTGTGGATCGGCTCGATGGGGATTTTGGCGATAGCCCGCCTACCACCATCCGGGTGGGGGGAGACCTCATTGTGCGGGAATCGACGACCCACTCCTCTTGATTTGTAGAGCTACAGATTGCCGGTGATTACACTGGAATGCTGATGGGTTTTCCAGGGAAAAAAGTTGACAGGCCAAGCAGAGACGCTTAGGATGTGCGCTAGTCAACTACTTTACCAAGCAGATTTAGGTGCTTTTCTAGAGTTTTGAGGGGTGATTCAGTCTTGGAAGACGGGAGCGATTCCCAAAACCAAATCCTACAAATGTGTTGAAATGAGGAGTCATTAAAGTAGTTGAGCAGATGTCTGAGAGAAATCCTACAGAGTCTAGGCAAGCGAATGTGGTTAACTTGGCCCCGATCAGCAGAGTCAATTCTTTTTTGAGGGAGAAGTCTAATGAATCGTACGTGCATGTGTTTTGTTGTTTTGGCAGCTAGTCTTGTGGTCTGCTCAACTGTTCAAGCGCAGTCGCCTGGTGTGCTCTATACCTGGGATGGCACTGGTGATATTCAAGATTGGAAAAGAAATTTTGGCGCCACACCGGTAACTTTGCAGAACACTATCGCTGGCGAGCTAACCATCATCGAAGGCACCGGTGGAACAGAAACATCCTATAGCGACGGCTCCAACCGTCGCCTAGAAACTTCCACCGCGAGTGGCGGCCTTGATTTGACAGGACTAGATTTCTTGGAATTCGACTTGGGTCACAACGGTGCGGGCAACGTTGACGTCCAGTTCTATATTCAAGGATCGCAGGGTTTTACTTTTGTAACACTTGCACCCGACGTGGCGGTATCTCCAGGGGTTAGCACTTATCAGTTGCCTTTGTCGAACTTAACTTTCGAACAACAAGTTTACATTCGTACTATCGGGTTTACTCCGCGGGATCACTCAGGAACCGAAGGAAACTTAACCTGGACACTGGAAGAAGTACGAAGCGGTGGCACACCGCTTATTGAGCGAGATTTGGCAACGCATGATGCAGGGGCTTCAGACGGTGGACTTCAAGGTGTTTTTGCGAATTTTGATCAAGGGGCCATCCTTGGAAACGATGGTGGACAGAATCAAACGGGTTTCTCTCAGAGCTTGAGTGGAAGCGGTTCGCTGCAATGGACTGATCTTGGAGTTGGACCGGATCCGAACAATCCAGTTTCAGCCAGTGGCGCCGCCATCGCCTATGGCAATGGTACGTCGTGGAATGGAAATTCGTTCAACGAACGCTTGACTGATGTATCCAACTACCGGTTGGTCACCTATCGGATGTCCGCGACAGATCCGACAGCTGGAGGCGGTACGGTTGACGTTCAGGCCTACTTCCAAACAGGTAGTGGATTCACGTACCAGACACCCGGCACACAGTCGCTGCCAATCGATGGTTCATTTTATGATTTAACTTTCCCAATTACGTCCATCACTGATCTGCAAAATGTTCAGTTTAGCGGCGTCAATCTAGGAAGTCACGCTAACGATATCGATATTAACATCGACCTCGTGCGGTACTCCATTCCAGAGCCAAGCAGCCTGGTATTGCTTGGCTTTGCTGCGAGCTGCGTAGTGCTTCCTAGAAGAGCGAAGAAGTAACGGCAGATACTTGGTTTGCGAACTTGAATCAGTTGCAATTCCATATCCCTCGCAGATCTGACTGACACGTTAGATCTGCGGGGATATGTTGCAGCCGAGCAAACGTTCGATGGCCTCGTGTGTTTCGAGAGTCCACAGTTTCAATGACAGCCGGCAACCGCATTTAATTAGCACGCATTTTCCTGATGCCTTGCATGCCGATTTCGGATAAGGAGTTTGAGACAGATGAAGCTAAGCAATAGAGTTTCGCGACAAATTGCAGTTCTGTTCGCAATGTGTGCGATGATTCTGGTGACTCCTTCTGCCGAAGCCCAGTTGCTGTGGTCTTTTGAGCCAGATTTGGAAGGCTGGTCGGCGGCCAATGCGACGCTCACTCAAAGCACTTTTGGCGCAACCGAAGGTTCGATGTCGATGCTCATGGATGATCTTACCTCTGGATTTAAAAACGATGTCGGCAAGACAGGGAATTTTAACGGTAGCACCGCCGGCTTTGAAAATGCTTTCGATTTGCTGTCTGTGGCTGCAGATGAGATCGCCGCCGGTAAGACGCCAAATTTTGAATTCGACTTTACATTTGATCTTTCCAATGTGACTGCGGATGCCTTCATGCAGCTCGGAATGTATATCAATAGCGATGCGGGGTTCTCTCAATACGGAACCGGCGATTTCATTGGAGGCGATACGAATTCCTCATTTCCTACCCTAACGGGTGGACTAGCGGATTCAGACGGGATGACGATCACGCCCACAGCCGTTCCCAATCAATACCATGCCGTCGTGCCATTGGGGCCGACTCTCAAGCTTGGGCAAGGCTCCGGCTTCTTTGATATTGGTTTCAAGTCAAATGGTGCTTGGTCCGGCACGGCTGACATAGCAATAGACAACATCCGTCTAACCGGACTGCCAGAATTTACTGAGGAGACCATTTTCTCCTGGGAAACGCCCGATGACCCCAATACCCCTAGTGTGAACGAGCAGTTTGAAAACTGGACCGAAGGATTCCAAACGGGCCACGCTCATTCAATTTCCAGCTTAGGCGCAACTGCTGGAAGTTCCAGCTTGCAGATCGATCGCACGGGACTCCAAGATCCCAACGGCGCGTTCACCTGGGGCAGTCAATTCACGCTAGATTCCGACATCAATCCAGATCCCAATATTGAAGATATCGATCCCACCATCCAAGGGCTGATTGACGACTTGGTGGGTAAGATCAACGGTGCAAGTTCCCTGGCATTCGATGTGCGATTTGACGACTCATTTCCCAATTCGCCAACCTTCACATCTTTCGGAGTTCATTTCTCCGACGATCAGGGTACTTTCTTCGATGGGTTTGGCGGAAGTTTCAACGGCATTCAAACGATTGGGGAAACTGGGACCGTAACTATTCCGCTCAGTGGAATGGTCGACGATTCGCTTTCTCAATCGCTTGCGGATGCCGGATTAGATGAAAACACCAATTTCCTTCGCATCGGCATTTCAACTAGTACCGATGGTGCGGGTATCTACCAAATTGACAACTTCCGCTTGCTCACAGAAGTGGCCGACGATAGTGCAGACTTTGATGGAGACGGGTTGGTGACTGGTCTTGATTTCTTGATCTACCAGCAGAATGTTGGCCAAACTGGACAGTCCGACAATAGTAATGGCGACGCCAACGGCGACGGAGTGGTCGGAGCTGCGGACCTTGCGATTTGGGAATCTCAATTCGGCAGTGCTCCCCCCGTTTCAGCGAGTATTGCAGCTGTTCCGGAACCGAATTCCCTGTTGTTAGCGTGGTTTGGCTGCGGGCTGTTGCTGCGTAGAAGAAGGTAAGCTGAACGATTTCATCGCCTGGCCCAAGAAGATTCCTCGAACTGCTATTTATCGCAGCTGCTCAAGTACTTTACCATTTCATTTTCGGCTATCATAATGTCTGTAGCTTGGCACACGGGCAAATTCGGAACTCAGTGCAATAATGAGGGGCGGAGAAGAGGAATGACCACCCAGAATTCATCTGCCAAATCGCAACGCGCCTTCACGCTTGTCGAATTGCTTGTCGTAATTGCGATCATTGGCGTGCTTGTCGCATTGCTGCTTCCAGCCGTGCAGTCGGCTCGCGAAGCCGCCCGACGGATCCAGTGTAGTAACAACATCCGAAATATGGCACTGGCTGTCATCAACTTTCACGATGCTCGCGGCCATTTTCCGGTCCCTTCGACTCTAAGGCCCGGCTCGAACGATAGCGTGTTACAGGATAGTCGTCTCTTTTCAAATTGGGCGATAGACACTCTACCCTACTTCGAGCAACAGAACCTATACGATCAGTTTCAAATCAGTGTCGATCTGGCATCGCTAAAACGAATTACCGACTCAGAGAACGAACAGGCCAGAAGCACAGAAATCTCAGTTATGCTTTGTCCCAGTGATCAGGGACAGGGGCAACGATTTACAGGAGGCAGTTTCCCGGGAAGCAGTTGGGCACGCGGCAATTATGGCCTGAATGGCTTTCAGTTTTGGCCTAATGCTGGACTAACTAAGGTGATGCAGGGTGACTTGCAGGGTGCAAGTTCCGCTGAGAAAGAAGCTGCCGAGTACGCCGAATTCAACTTGGGGATGGGTGGCATCTCTGGCCCCAAGATGACGATGGCTCGCATTACCGATGGCACTACCAACACGATCATGTTAGCGGAAATGCGAGTGGGACTCAGCGAGCGAGACCGCCGCGGTGTTTGGGCAATGGGAATGTGTGGTTCAAACTTCCATTGCCGTCATGCAGGATTACCGATTAATAGTTGCGGCGGGTTCGATGACGATGTATTTGGCGTCAGCGATATTTACGAAGACGTAGGCCAAAACACTTTGGCAATCCAATGTATGCAGCCAGACCAATCGGTTAATGCTAGCGGTCAATCAGTAGTGCGCAGTACCCATCCCGGAGGTGCCCATGTCGCTATGGCGGATGGAAGTACGCATTTTTTGAGCGACTTTATCGAAACTGGCGAGCTACAAGTTGGGGGCTTCATCGGAGAAGATCCTGTCGACACCACACCAGAAGCATTCGGAGTTTGGCCTCGGCTCAACATGGGAGCGGATGGATACGAAGTCCGTTTGGGAGAATGAGTATTGCATCTCCTAAGAAGATATTCGGAGAATTGCGGAGCGAGTCTATGAGACGCGAGATTTCTCGTCTGCTATCATCCTTGGTTGTTGTGTCTATTTTCCCAGGCTGTGGATCCCCGGGGCCCTTCAGCTATGTGCCGGTCGAGGGCATTCTGACTTACGAGGATGGCAGCTCAGTGCCAAAATCGGGCATTCAGTTGAAATTTATTGCGCTCGACGCACCCGATATGGAAAATGCGAAACCGCGGCCAGCTATCGCTCACCTAGACTCAGAGGGGCGTTTTGATCTCGTCACCAGCTACAAATACGGCGATGGTTTGGTGCCGGGTCGACACAAGGTGGCAATTCTATACGCGAAGAAAAAAGATGGAGAGTTGCTCGTCCCTCGGGACTACACTAGTACGGTCAAGACCCCACTTGTGATTTCCACCGATGACCTACCCCTCCAGATTAAGGTGCCTAAGCCTTAGCCCGGAATCTAAATCGAGTTCCTTGATGCGCACCTATGACTGCCACCGGCTTCTGCTCCCGCTGCAAGGAGTGATGATCGCCTGCCTATTGCTGCTTTCGCCAGCAGTGGCTTCTGACCCCAATTACTACGAACCAGGGGTCGATCCGGGTGTTGGGTTCAATTTAATCTCGTGGTGGAACTACGGTGCTACTGGCACCACCGTTTGGGAAAACGCGGTTCAGTCGATTCACGATGCCGGGTTTGATGAAGTTTCCATCAGTCCGGTTCGCTTTGTGACGCTAGGATCGGGTTCGATCGCTACGACTTCCTCGCAGGGGCCAGAACTCAATCACATTGCGGCTGGTATCACGCGTGCCAAATCGTTGGGAATGCGAGTGACGGTCAATCCTTTCGTAGAGCCAGCAGGTTTTTCCATGTGGCGCGGGTTCTACGACCCGACTCCTGGAAGTGGCGAGTGGACCACGTTTTGGGACGACTATGAACAATACCTGTCCGACGTGGCGGTTGTGGCGGAAGCCAACGGTGCCGATTCGATGACAGTGGGCACCGAACTAAGGGCAATCACGCAGAACTCTGGAAATAACTCTAAGTGGAACTCTGTCATTAGCACTGTGAACTCGAACTTCACGGGCTCGCTAGGCTATGCGGCGAACTGGGACAATTACCAGAACAGCAATCTCAGCAATGTCATGTGGGAACACCCATCAATAGATTATATCGGGATCGATTCCTACTTTACGAACCTCTTGTCGAACAGCCAGGCGGATGCTTCAGGATCTTATCCCGATGCAACTTTCATTGACGATGTGGAAACGGCTTGGAACAACAAACTGGACAACGAGATCTTGCCGTTTGCTGCAGGACGAAAAGCAGGAAGCGGCATGCCAGTGGAGTTCACGGAGGTCGGCTATCTGCCGTACAACCGTACCACGGTCAATCCGCAGAATAGTATTGGATCGATTGACGAAGATGAACAGAACATGGCCTACGAAGGTTTGATGCGAGCGCTCGACGGCCGGGGCAGCGAGTTCTTAGCGGCGCATATTTGGAATTGGGGGATGCCAGGCACCGGTGGCAACCTATGGGACATGGGCGTCAGTGGCTCGGAGCCGCATGCCAACAACGTTCAAACTTCGCAGTGGCTATCAGATTTTGTCACCACCCCCCTGCCGCCCGATCCCAACGAACCTCCGCCACCCGCAGGCGGAACCGAGGTGCTTTATAGTTTCGAGAATGATCTTCAGGGTTTTCAGTTCCCTGGATTCTCGGGCTCAACCAGTACACTCGCACAAGTCACGGGCACGGGCAATACTGACGGAAATGGTGCTATGTCGATCACCAAGAGCGATGACGACTGGACTTGGGATGCTGAAGTGGTCATGTCTGGCGATCAGTTGCAAGCGATGCTCGATGCGATAGAGGACGACATTGATAATTACAACTTGGAGATCGACGTAACTTACGTGGCGACGGATCTCCCAGCCGGGCTAACCGATATGGACATGCATATTTCTTTCCAATCCACACCAGGGTCGGAATGGGGGCAAGCGTTTCCGTTTGCTGATATTGGCGGTCCGACTAATCAGACGTTCACAGTGGAGATCCCGCTCAACAGTCTCGACAATTCAAGTACGCTCGTCTCAGGTATCACGGGGCTAGACTTTCATATTGGTTTTGATGGAATTTGGCCTAATGGGAATAGTGCGACGGTCTATATTGATCGTATCGCACTGACCGACACGACTTTCGTAGGGGAAGACGCCGACTTCGATGGAAATGGGCGTGTCGATGGCCTTGATTTTCTTGCTTTGCAAGAGGGGCTGGGCATTGCTTCTGGCGCCACGCTCGCCCAAGGCGACGCCAACGGAGACGGAGCGGTTGACGGTCTTGATCTTGCAATTTGGGAAACTCAGTATGGCACCGTTGGACAAACTGCTGCCTCTGCCGCTGTGCCGGAACCTTCGTCGGTTCTTCTTCTGCTATTTGGCTATATTTGCTGCTCGCGTAGGAACGGCGGCTGGAGTTAACCCACCTATGCGCAGCGCTCAAGGAATAGGCTACAGTGGGATTCCCTCGATATTCTCGGCCGCTGCCGCCATGTTGCTTGTCGGTCTATTTGCGCCCTCTGCACAAAGCCAACCTTATCGATACGAAGCCGAGGACGGAACGCTGGAGAATGTGGTCACTAGTACATCTGTATCCGGCTATTCGGGCACAGGCTATGTTACTGGATTCAACAATCAGGACGCGCTCAGCGACTATGTGGAATTAAATGTCAACGTCCCAGAAGGATTGTATGAAATGTGGGTTGGCTACCGATCGCAGTATGGGCCCAAGGGATACGATTACCAGGTCGACGGCGAGTTTGGAAGTGGAATGTTCGATCAATCAGCGACATTTGCGGAAGACCGGGCCGGGCTGTTCAGTCTAGCCGACGGCACGAACACTTTAGGTATCTACGAGGGGTGGGGTTTCTACGATCTGGACTATTTAGAATTTCGTCCGTTCACACCACCGGCGCTTTCTCCCATCACTTCGCAATTGAACGACACGCAAGCAGACCATAACACTCGTATTTTAATGAACTACTTGGCCAGCCAATACGGCCACAAGACACTCTCTGGACAGCAGCATGAGGTGAGTAAGAACCTCTCGTTTCCCGTGCAAAGCTACCTCAATAAGTCCGGTGGTATGGTACCGGCGATTCGGGGTTCTGATTTTATCGAGTACTCGCCATCACGAGTTCAATTTGGGTCTACACCAGATAACGAGACGGAACAGACGATCGCTTGGGCTCAGCAAACTGGTGGCGTCGTGAGCATGATGTGGCATTGGAACGCTCCAACCGACTTGATCAACACCCCAGGCAAGGAATGGTGGCGAGGTTTCTATACTTATGCCACAACATTCGACTTGCCGGCTGCATTGGCCAATCCTGCCGGTAGCGACTACCAGCTGCTGCTGCGAGACATCGATGCGATTGCTGTAGAACTGCAGAAGTTTGAGGACGCTGGAGTGCCTGTCCTTTGGCGGCCATTACACGAAGCCCAAGGGGAATGGTTTTGGTGGGGAGCTCACGGCCCGGAAGCGTTTAAGGAGCTGTGGAACCTTACCCACGATCGACTCACCAATGTGCATGGCCTGCACAATTTAATCTGGGAGTTCACCTCTTCTGCGGCGGAAGGTGATCATCTCGATTGGTATCCGGGGGACGATGTTGTCGATATGATTGGACTAGATATCTATACCGATCCCAGTTCAAGCATGAGTGGCCAGTGGTATGACATCTTGGAGCAGTACGATGGCAATAAGATGATTGCCTTATCCGAAACTGGAACGCTTCCTGACCCCGACGTAATGGATCAATGGGAAATCGATTGGAGTTATTTCATGCCGTGGAGCGGCAGTTTTGTCGACGCTATGTCGCCTGCCGACTTGCAAGCCACATTGGGGCACGAAGACATTATTGTACTGGACGAACTGCCGGTATTTCCTTGGAATGCTAACGCTAGTTTCTTAAGTGCTGATTTCGATTTTGATGGCACGGTCGGCTCAGCAGACCTGGCGCAATGGGAGGCGGCATTTGGGACGAACAGCACAAGCGACGCCGACGGGAATGGTACATCCGATGGCCTTGATTTTCTCCTTTGGCAGCAACAATTCGGGGCCAATAATTCAAGCCCACTAGCGGCCGTTGCTACAGTGCCCGAACCCTCGGTGCTTTTCTACGTCTCCTGCGTGGTTTTTGGCTGCTCACTGCTGAGGAGTAGTCGCGGTTGGTAAGTTACCGCAAGCTGACCACTTCGGGATACTTCTCGCGGTCCGCAAGTCGCTGCAGCAGGTCGGTCCATTGGTTGAGGTCGACGTCGTAGTCTTCGGCTAATCGAGTGATTACAGGTTTCTGCAGCTTCTGTGGAAATAGTACTGGACCGTAAATCGCTCCGAGAAAGGCTCCCAGCAGTTGTGCACCTGAGTCTGTGTCGTGCCCGAAATCGAGAATCAAGGCCATCGCGGCAAGTGGGTCGTAGTCGCAAAATTCAATAGCGGCGAAGACCAACGATAATATAAAGTGCGACTCCCAGTAGTATTTTACCTGCCCTTCCCTCTCAAGTATTTCGTAGAGTACTTTGGGTTTGCGATCCGCTCGACGTACAGCATTCTTTGCAAATTCCAGCCAATGCGTCGTCGGCCGAACCACAAAAGGGATCTCTGCATAGCGATAAGGATCAGTAGAATTCATCGCCGCGGCAATGCTGTTCCATACTTGCCGACTTGTGGGCGGACCGGTCGGTGGAATCTGCTGTAACGCCACAGAGAGCCCGGCAACAATCGCGGAATTGATGTCTTTGGCTGCGCCTGTATCAAAAAAACCCAAGGAGTAACTGGCTTGATAAGCTCTCCCTGGTTGGCCTGGAAAGATGGCGGCCAACGGCAACAGTGTCATCTGGCCACAGCAAGTCGGGATGCCTGCCCAAATACGCTGAGGCGGCGCAGCAATCTCGAGGTCATGGTTTCCCGCAATCCAATTCGCCGATTTGCGATACTCTCTTAAGGACTCTTCACACAGCTCTTGATACTCCGGTCGACTGGCGATCAGAGCCTCTTCGGAAAACGTCAAGTAGGCCTCAGCCAGATCACTTTGTGAAATCGGAAAGCGTTCCTCTTGGTCAGCCAGATTCAAGGCATTTAGCAACACCATTTTATGACGAGTGTCATCGGTAATGGTCCCCGCAGCAGCCTTCGGTTTCCATTGGCCATACGGCTCAGGCTTTGGTCTCAATTTTCCGTAGGAACTAAGTTCAAGCGAATCCGCGAATTGCTCAACATCTTTTTGCGTCAGCTGTCGTTTGTCATCCCAGCCTCGGCAATTTAACACAAGTGGGGCAACATCGTCAGACTCTTGAAATTCGATGGGGCCTCCCAACGCATCTCCGATAGCCGAACCTAGGAGTAGTCCTAGAGTTTTCTCCCGAGACAGCTTGTATTTCTCAGTGGCTGGCTTGTTCTGGGCATAGGTAGAATTTCCCAAGTTTTTGCCGAGCAGGAACATCGATCCAGACCAAGCAGAAAGTCTTAAAAATTGTCTCCGAGTGGCAGAGAGATTGTGCATAGCTCAACGATCGTTTGGGTTCCGAACTTTAAGAATCCGAGGCTACTTTCTGCCCGTCTAGCTTATTGTAAGAATCCCTGTCCTTTCAGCACAATCTGCAAGAATTGCCAAACTATAAGAGTGGACAATTGCAAAAAAATCCCCCTAGAATGCGTTTTCCCTCAGTAGTCCGCCGTTTCGCCCGAATCTTTAGGATTCGTGGAAGGAGCTAGTCACGTGCGACTCTGCAGTTGCAGTAGAAATGCATGGCAGAAGTGAAGGTTACACATTGACGTGCGTGAGAATGATCGTAACTTATTACAGTGTATCGCATGCCGGAGTGGCGGAATTGGCAGACGCGCTGGATTCAAAATCCAGTGATCGCAAGATCGTGTGGGTTCGAGTCCCACCTCCGGTACTCTCATCCTTGAAAATCTTGCCGATTGATTCAGGGAATTCGGTATTCTAGACCGACTGTTCTTTTCTGAGAACTACTGGAACTGTACTTCTCATCTGCTCTGCGAGTAGGAGTGGAAATCTAAAGAGTGAGTTGTAAGTGCCGGCAGGCTTTTCGATTGAGTTGCTGATAAAGCTCGCTTCCAGATTCCGCAATGAGGTCGTGGCCGTAGCTGGGGATCCATTGCTGCACGTTTGATAAGGCTTGCGATCCCTCGACTAACTGCGGGAAACATTGTTGCACGACGTTCATCATTATTGACGTTGATACGGAAGCTCCTGGAGATGCTCCGAGTAACGCAGCAAGCGAGTTGTCTTTATCGGTCACTACTTCGGTACCGTAATGAACGATTCCTGTGGCACCGTCCTCCTTTTTGATTGCTTGAACGCGGATGCCTGCGTCGATTAGTCGCCAGTCTTCTTCGCGAGCTTCTGGATAATAAGTTCGCAGTAATTCGAGCCGAGCGGCCATGCTCTGGGTGCCCTGCTGAATCAGATATTTGACTAGTGGCAGGTTGGCTAACCCAACTTTCATGAGCGGAAGCAAATTGTGGACTCTTAGTGATCCTGCCAGATCTGTCCAACTACCCCCTTCATGCAGAAACTTCGTTGTCCAGGCAGCGAAAGGTCCGAACAGCAACCACCTTTTATTATCAATAACTCGGGTATCTAAATGAGGTACCGCCATTGTGGGCGCTTCGTCTTGCGCTTGTCCGTAGACTTTGGCTTGGTGGCGTGAAACGATTTCCGGATTGTCGCAAACGAGCCACTGACCACCCACAGGAAATCCGCCATAGCCGCGAATCTCTGGCAAGGCAGCTTTTTGAAGCAGTTGTAAGCTACCGCCGCCAGCTCCGACAAATACAAATTTGGTGCGAATATTGCTTAGCTGATTCGATTCTAGTTTGTGAGCTTCAACAGACCATTCATCTCCGTTTCGATGAAGATTCGTAACTCGATGTCCAGTCGCCACTCCACAATCTTCCTGCTGACCGAGCCAGGTGACAAGTTGGCGAGCAATCTCGCCAAAATTAACGTCGGTGCCGGACTCCATACGGGTAGCCGCGACGGGCATATGTGCGCGGCCAGTCGTCAGCAAGGGGGCCCATTCGGCGATCCGCGCAGAATCGGTAGTAAACTCCATGTCGCTGAAAAAATGATGAGCGGACATTGCTTCGTAGCGGGCTTGCAAGAATGCAACTTGCTTCTCCCCGTAGACAAAGCTCACGTGTGGAACGGCATTGAGAAAGCTTTGTGGCTCGCCGAGCATCCCTGTCGCTACGGCTTGTGCCCAGAATTGCTTTGATTGCTCAAACTCCTGAAATACATTGATAGCCTTGGTGACGTCTACCGAACCATCGTCATGCTGATTGGGAGTGTAACTGAGTTCGCAGATGCCAGCGTGGCCGGTGCCGGCGTTGTGCCAACCGTGGGAAGCCTCTTGAGCTAAGTCGCTGGTTACTTCTAGCAACTGGATGCGCAATGTCGGGTCGAGTCTCTTAAGAATAGCGCCTAGAGTGGCTGACATAATGCCACTGCCGATTAGCACGACATCGGGAAGTTCGATGATTTTGTTGAGCGTCATCCTGTTTTTCCCGCTATTGGAAGCACTCTGGTTGGTGCAATCTCGGTTTCAACCCCGGCTTTGTTAAGCGATTCCAGGAAGCTCGGATCGGTCTGCTCGTCGGTGATCACAACGCTCACATCGGCCAACTTCCCTGAGTAGGCCATTGAGCGGACACCGAACTTCTGGTGATCGGCCAGCATGAATGTCTTTCTAGAAAGTTGCATAAGTAGTCGCTTGATCGAGGCATGAGCTGTTGTTGCTTCACTGAAGCCACGTTCTAAATCTATACCGTTCGCAGAGCAAAAAGCCTTATTGATGGAGTACTGTCGCAGAGTATTCTCTGCAATCGGGCCCAACAAGCAGACTGACTGTGCATCGAGTTCTCCGCCTGTGGAAATCACTTGGATCTGTGGGCGATCAATGAAAAATCGCGCTGCGTCCAAGCCATAGGTAATCACGGTAAGCGGCATGTCTGGAAGCAGGCATGCCAATTCCAACACGGTCGTCGAAGCATCAAAGGCCACCACGTCGTGTGCTTCGATGTGTTTGAGGGCTTGGCTAGCAATTCGTTGCTTTTCGGCAGCTTGTGTGTTTCGGCGCACTGCCGAGGGAAGATCGAAACGTTGGTTCCGAATACTGAGTGCCCCACCGTGTGTTCGTGCCAATCTTCCTTCGTCACTAAGCTTCTCCAGATCGCGACGGATGGTTTCCTCGGCTACGCCAAATCTTTCTGCTAACCTCGCTACCCGGACTGAGCCCTTATCTTCCAGGTCCGATAGGATTTCTACACGTCGTTGTCGTGCAAGTGGGGTTTTCTTGGCTTCAGGCATGTTAATCCCACAAAATCTGTCAAAATGACTGCTAATATACTTGACTTGGGCCATTATAAGTGGGAATATGCCCGCTGGCAATCGTTATCCCAACAAAAAGACACATCGATACTATGTCAACAATTACCACGAAAAACTTCACCAGCGTTGATAACCATTGGGACAATGACGAAATCAAAGATGCCTCGGGAATTGAGCGTCTCGTCAAGAGATCTAACTGGCTAGGGGCCGATCAGAGGATCACTAATACCGGAGGTGGAAACACTTCGGCAAAATTGATCGAGATTGATCCTCTAACTGGCGAAGAAGTCGAGGTGCTTTGGGTAAAGGGTTCCGGCGGTGATCTGCGGACCAGCAAGAGTGAGAATTTTGCCTCACTCTATCTTCACAAGTTGCTAGGGTTGCAGCAGACGTACCAAGCCCAGCCACAACGAGGACCTAAGACGCCTGCGGAAGATGCGATGGTGGGCTACTTTCCACACTGCACGTTTAACCTCAATCCTCGGGCTAGTTCGATCGACACACCGCTGCACGGCTTTTTGCCTGCGAAGCATATCGATCACATGCACCCCAACTCGGTGATATCTATTGCAGCGAGTCGAAGGAGTGAGGAACTGACGAAGGAGATCTTTGGCGATCAAGTGGGTTGGGTACCATGGCTGCGCCCAGGATTCGAGCTAGGGCTATTGATGCAGGGGGAGGTGGAGAAAAATCCGCACCTGGAAGGCCTGGTTATGGGCCAGCACGGTTTGATCAATTGGGCCGATGATGATCGTGAGTGCTATGAGCTAACCTTGTCGCTGATTGACAAAGCAGCTCAATTCATTGAGTCCAAAGACAAGGGTGAAGAGACGTTTGGTGGTCAAAAGTACAAGACAATGGACAAGGAGCAAAGAGACACGCTACTTGCAGAACTATTGCCGTGGCTCCGCGGGCAGATTTGTCAGCAGAAGAAATTCATCGGCACTTTGCAGTCGGACGCGAAAATTCTCAGTTTTGTCAATTCGCACGATACCGCTCGACTAGCTGAACTAGGTACTAGTTGCCCTGATCATTTCTTACGCACGAAGATTAAACCACTCTACGTGGATTGGAATCCGCAAGGCGAGGACCTCGAATCTTTAAAGGATAAGTTAGACTCGGGCCTTAATCAGTACCGCAAGGACTATCAGGCTTACTACGAATCTTGCAAACATGAGAACTCGCCAGCCATGCGAGACCCGAATCCCACAGTCGTGCTGATTCCCGGCATAGGCATGATTGCTTGGGGCAAGAACAAGAGTGAATCGAGAGTTACCGCCGAGTTTTACAATTGTGCCGTAGAAGTGATGCGGGGCGCGGAAGCGATTGACGAGTACATTGCTCTTCCGCAACAGGAAGCTTTCGATATTGAGTATTGGCTCTTAGAGGAAGCAAAACTCAAGCGTATGCCGCCCGAAAAGGAACTGGCTAGGAGTATCGTTCTCGTCGTGGGAGCAGGTTCCGGCATCGGCAAACAGATTGCCCATCGCGTCGCCAAAGAGGGGGCCCACGTGGTCTGTGCCGACCTACACTTGGAATCGGCGCAAGCAACGGCGAATGAATTAAGAGGAATCTATGGTGAGGGCATTGGTGTAGCCGGATCGGGGATTTCCAATTGCGGCCCGGCTATCGGAGTGGCAGTTGACATTACTAATCCGGAATCGATCCAGGCTGCCCTTCGCCAGACATTGCTTGCCTATGGAGGGCTCGACAACGTTGTCGTCACGGCAGGCGTGTTTATGGCACCAGGACGCGATGGCAAAAACAGTGCCGAGCAATGGAAACTTTCGTTCGACGTCAACGTCCGAGGAAGCTACAACTTGGTAGAGGCAGCGCGCGACGTGTTCGAGAAGCAGGGTCTTGAGGGATCGGTGGTACTAACAACCAGCGTCAATGGAGCAGTTGCTAAACGTGGATCACTTGCCTACGACACTTCCAAAGCGGCAGCGAACCACTTAGTCCGCGAACTAGCCATTGAAATGGCCCCCCTAGTACGTGTCAATGCTATCGCACCGGCTACGGTCGTGGAAGGATCGACCATGTTTCCGCGAGATCGGGTTATATCTTCCCTGGCGAAATACGAAATTGAATTTTCTGACTCCGAGTCCGACGATCAACTTCGCACCAAGCTTGCCCAGTTCTATGCCCAGCGAACATTGACGAAGCAACCGATCACGCCATCCGATCAGGCCGAAGCGGCGTACTTCCTGCTATCTGAAAAATCGAGTAAAACCACAGGACAAATCATCAACGTCGATGGTGGTTTGCATGAAGCTTTTCTTCGCTAAGACCAATTCAAATTATGTCCATAGCCCACCTTGCTATCGATCTAGGCGCCAGTTCCGGCCGGGCAATGGTTGGGGTGTTCGATAAGGATGCTGAGACCTTAGGGTTGGAAGAGGTGCATCGCTTCCACCACCATGCGTGCCCTACGCCAACTGGTCCCGTGTGGGACTTGACCGGGATCTGGAGCAATATTCGTCAGGGATTGGGCCAAGCCGTCGCTTGGTGCCGCGAGCAAAAAGTCGAACTAGTGAGTGTTGGCGTCGATACCTGGGGTGTCGACTGGGCACTGCTCGGCAGAAGCGGTGAATTGCTATCGTTACCCCATTGTTACCGCGATCCGCAAAACGATTCGGCATGTGAAAAAGTCTTGAAAAAGCTGGGAGGATTTGAGCTACTCTACGAGCGCACTGGCATTCAACTGATGTCGTTCAATACCCTGTTCCAAGTAGCGGCAAGATACGAGCAGGAGCCAAAGCTATTCGACGCTGCGGAACGATTTGTGTTTTTGCCCGATCTGTTTCACTATTGGCTTTCCGGTGAGATTGTTACCGAGCGAAGCATCGCATCGACTAGCAGTATGTTGGCGATCGATACTGGGGATTGGGATCGTGAACTCTTGGAAAGACTCAAGCTACCTCATGAAATGTTAGGTCCAATCGTTGAGCCTGGCACCGTCGTCGGCACTCTGCGATCTGAGATTCTTGCAGAGGCAGGTGCCTCGGAGCAAATTAAGGTAGTCACTCCAGCCGCACACGATACGGCTTCGGCCGTGGCAGCTGTGCCGGCAACTGGCGACCAAAGTTGGGCCTACCTTTCTAGTGGAACTTGGTCATTGTTAGGTGCCGAACTGGAACAGTCCATTAATTCAGCTCAGGCACGTAGCATTCCTTTTACCAATGAGCGAGGAGTGGGAGGGACGGTACGGTTTCTTAAAAACATTGCAGGACTGTGGCTGATTCAGGAAGTTCAGCGTGACTTAGAGCGAAATGGCGACCAACTCAGCTTCGGCAAACTCGTTGACCAAGCCCGACAAGCGGAACAGGGTCGCACCTTAATTGACCCCAACTATGCCGAGTTCGCAACGCCTGGGAATATTAGTCAGAAGATATGTCACTTTGCACGCAATACTCAACAGCCAGAACCTGAGAGTCCGGGGCAGTTGGTACGTTGCTGTCTTGAAAGCCTAGCGCTATGCTACGCCCACACTCTCCAGCAATTGGAATCAACTCTGGATCGATCTTGCGAATCGCTCCATCTCGTTGGCGGTGGAATCCAAAATAGGATGCTCAATGAACTGACGAGTGCGGCAACAGGTAAGTTGGTAATCGCCGGTCCCATCGAGGCCACAGCTATTGGCAATGTGCTGGTTCAAGCCATCGGTTGTGGGGAACTCGATGGCGTAGGTGAACTCCGCAACGTTGTTGCGAAATCATTTTCGCCCCGTCAGGTAGAACCCTCTGATGGTCTTGAGATGTCGGCACTTAGCGACCGTTACAATGATCTAATATCTAAGTCATTTTAGAAGCGAGAATCCATGTCTCAAATCGAAAAGTCTTTTGAACTAGCCAAAGAGCAGTATGCCAATTTGGGGGTGGATGTCGAATTTGCTCTTAAGAAATTGGCAACCATTGCTATCTCGATGCAATGTTGGCAGGGAGATGATGTTGGCGGGTTTGAAAACCCTGACGGAGATCTCACCGGAGGAATCGCCGTTACCGGCAATTATCCGGGGCGGGCTCGCACGCCCGACGAACTGCGATCGGACTTCGAAAAAGCGATCTCACTAATCCCCGGCAACCATCGATTTAGCTTGCACGCCAGCTATGCGGAAACTGGGGGCAGTCATGTCGAGCGAAATGAACTGTCTTCCGAGCATTTTCAATCGTGGATCGATTGGGCAAAAACCCAAGGCCTCAAGCTGGATTTCAATCCCACGTATTTTTCTCATCCGAAATCTGCCGATGGCTTTACGCTTTCGCACTCGGATCCAAGCATCCGAAATTTCTGGATCGAACACGGCAAACGCTGTCGCGAAATTAGTGCTGCCATGGGAAAAGCGCAAGGCACAGCTTGCATTACCAACTTCTGGGTACCAGACGGTTACAAGGATACACCCGTGGATCGCAAGGGGCCTCGACAACGGTTGGCAGCATCGTTGGACGAGATCTTTTCGCTAGAGATTGATCCTGCGTTGAATCGCGATGCCGTCGAATGCAAGCTTTTCGGCATCGGCTCGGAAAGCTATGTCGTCGGATCGCATGAATTCTACCTGGGATATGCAACTCGCAATAAAAAATTGCTTTGCCTCGATGCCGGACACTTTCACCCAACTGAGGTGATCTCTGACAAAATCTCGTCGGTTCTCCAGTGGGTCGACGAATTGCTGCTGCATGTTAGTCGTGGGGTGCGCTGGGACAGCGATCACGTTGTCACTCTTACTGATGAACTGGAGGCGATTGCCCAAGAAATTGTTCGTGGAGACTATTTAGATCAGGTCAACGTGGGGCTCGATTTCTTCGACGCCAGCATTAACCGCATCGCGGCTTGGGTCATCGGAACGCGCGCCACGCTGAAGGCGATGCTATTGGCATTGCTTGAACCGATCGACAAATTGCGGGAATACGAATCAACCGGCGACCTCACGGCAAGGTTGGCACTTCTGGAAGAAACCAAGAGCTTGCCCGCGGGTGCTGTTTGGGATTACTACTGTCACACGCAAGATGTGCCGGTAGGTACAGCTTGGCTTGAAGAAGTGAAAAGCTACGAAACGTCGGTTTTACTAACTCGCTAGTTTATTCAAAAAAAGTTTTACAAGGCGTTGAAGACCTATGTCAGACGAGAACTCCAACAATCAGAACGAATACGAACGCGAGCCCGTCCCCGAGAGCGCTTTGCTGGGGTTCAAAAACTTTATTGGTATGTACGCCGGCGAGCATTGTGCTGGCACGGAACTGATGATTGGCCCGCTGTTTGTGGCTGCCGGCGTCAGCGCTTTTGATGTCGTTGTTGGTTTGATCGTTGGGAATGCTCTGGCCGTGTTGAGCTGGATGTTGCTCACCGCGCCAATTGCTGTGCGAAGTCGACTCACTTTGTACTATCAGTTAGAAAAAATCTGCGGCCGAGATTTGGTACCCCTTTATAACCTTGCCAATGGCATTATGTTCTGTTTCCTGGCTGGGTCGATGATCACCGTTTCGGCAACAGCGGTTGGGGTGTGGTTTGATTTCCCCATGCCTGGCCTTAATGATGTGTATCCAAATAGCGTCGGATGGGTTCTGGCCGTGTTAGCCGTTGGTGCTGCGATCTCAGTGGTTGCCGCCTATGGATATGAGATGGTTTCGCGAATTGCCAATATCGCCGCTCCATGGATGGTGCTGGTCTTCCTGGCGTTTGGACTGATTGGCTTACGGCAGTTTATCCTCGCTACCGGCTCGGAGGTTACCAGTGCCGGTGATGTGTGGGAACTCGCCAAAACAACAATTTGGAAAGGCGGCGATCCGTTGCCTGGGCAGGTGAAGTTCACCTTCTGGCACGTCACTTTCTTTGCCTGGTTCTGCAACATGGCAATGCACGTTGGCATGAGCGATTTGTCTGTTTTTCGATTTGCGAAAAAGTCTTGGTATGGTATCGCCACCGCTGCAGGCATGTACGTAGGGCATTTTATGGCATGGCTAAGTGCTTCCGTGCTTTACGCCCTGCAACTGCACAACAACCCAGAAAATATCGACGTCCTGCCTGGACCGCTGGCCTACGAGGCAGCCGGTATCGCCGGACTGATTTGTGTGATCATCGCGGGCTGGACCACGGCCAACCCAACGATCTACCGCGCGGGTCTGGCCTTCCAGGCTATCGTCCCCAAGAGTTCACGATTTGCCGTCACGCTGATTACTGGGGCGATCGCTACCGTGGCCGGTATGTTTCCTGCTATCGCTATGAAATTGTTGGGGTTTGTTGCACTTTATGGATTGGTCTTGATGCCAATGGGTGCCGTAGTTTTCGCCGATTTCTGGCTTTTTAAGAAGCTGGGGCTCCAGTCCAACTACGCAGAGCGAACTGGGATATCAATTAACTGGGCCGCGGGGCTGACGTGGATTGTCACCCTTGGCATATGTGTAGGGCTCGTTTACTCAGGGATAGAGATTAACGGTTTCGAGCCATTTCAGATTTGGTTCGTCGCCCTCCCCGGTTGGTTCGTGGCCACAGTCTTATACGCTGGCCTGAGCAAAGTTATGCAGAAATGACAGGTCCCCAAGATTAAATCTCTTCACACGCTTTAAACTTTCAACGAGTAATTCTATGAGAACAATTCTGCAACTCGTTTCCTTCGTAGCCCTGGCGACTACTATCATTCCAGCTGTGCTATTCCTCACCGATAGTGTCGATTTGGGGCAAGTCAAGCTCCTAATGTTAATCGGCACAATTGGGTGGTTTGTGGCTACGCCCTTGTGGATGGGCAAGGCCCCTACAATAGACGACGAAGTAGTAGTGCCGTAGCTTACGCAATCCTGGATGCATTGGCTCAAGAACTACTACTTACTCCAAAGTTTCTCTCAAACCTGATTATAGGCGTGTCCGCTCGAGTCCTGAGTGTGCTTAAGAGGTGGCTGGCTCACCCAATTCGATGAGCAGCAGCACAACCTGCCTGAGAATGCAACTTATTGCTGGGCTACATCGCAGTCAGATAGGCCAGTCTGCATCGCTCAGCAGATCAGTACCGGACGGGACTCAAACCCGCAACCACTGGATCAACAGGCAGGTTGAATCGACAAATTGTCAACGATTTCCTCTGTTTTTTTAGTTTCCCTACGTGCTCTTTTCTCTCATTGCAAGCCGACGCGTCCGATTGCGTTTTATCTCGATGAATACGGGGATCTAGACAAGAGCCAACCACTTAAACAGGCAGAATGCCGTTCGCGCTTTTCGCCAGAAATAGTCACTAGCGGGACGCATATGGTGTAAACGGTGCGCCAGCAATGCGTAGTACTGATTGCTATTTTGCGTTGTCGAGTAAGAGAGAATCTGTGGTCCAAGAACAGTTCGCATTCGTTTTAGGAGAAGGACAATACCGAACAAAGACGAAGGATCTGATGAACTGATGCCAGATGCAAGAAAGCCGAGAAAAAGCTGGGCGAACGGCTTTAAGGCTAGCTGCCCACCGCCTCAAAACCTCAGATTCGAAGTGATCCACTATGTTTCAAGGAGATTCTTGACTTTTTCGCCCCAACTTGTTCTGCTGTTATTGGAAGGGCAGGTGTAAAGCCCTCCGCAGTGCTCGGGTCTACCTTTCGAGAAGAGGGAGGGCCGCTCGTGAGTGCGACAGACCTAATTTCCTTTCTCGGCAAGATCGCTCTTTCTGATGCTGTCTTCATCGTCAGTTTATTGACGACTTCTACTCCGACCAGCTCAATCTCTCCAGGTTTTGGTCTGTTCACCTCCAGCGATTCGCTGGGTAAAGGCGCGTCGGCGACTATTGGTAGCTTTGGCCTTGGCAGTGTGATGGCCAATGGCTTTTGCACCTCCGTCGGCAGAATTCACCTGAAACAAATCCGCCTTAACCGATTATCCAGTGACCAGAAAAGATCGCAATTGAGCTCTCCTAAGTGTCATGGTGTGAACCCGTTGATCATTATTTCTGAACCGGCATCGATCACTTTGTTGGGTCCTCGATCGGCTTGTTTGGGCCACCCGGTGCAGGAACACGATGTAATTTCCGTGAGAGGCAAAGATTTGAGGAGACAGGAACTTTGTTTTGTTTATGCGTTTAGCATCAGGAAAATGGCAAATCGCATCACGCAGAAAGGACCTTGTTTATGAAGTAACCGACGAGAGATCGCGAGTTCAAGAGTTTATTGTCTCCTCTTTTTCGCATCGTTTTAATTGCCCTCAGGAGAAACTAATGAATGCTACATGCTTACAACACGTTTGTGATAGGTGGCGGATTTGGACTGCTCTTATCGCAATGGCAACAATGCTAATGATGTCTCTTACTGCTCAGCCGGTTCAGGCAATCACTAGCACATCATCATTTGGTACGCCCCCCAATGGTACGCCTGCCGGTGCTATGTTCCCAGCGGTGGGAGGCATCTTTTTTGAAGGAGGATCGCTGTGCTCTGGCTCGCTGATATCGCCTATGCACGTACTGACAGCGGGGCACTGCTTTAGCGAAACGGGAGCTCACTCAGTTAATGGAGATGTCAGGTTCCAGATTGCTGATCCGATGAATCCTGGTAGCACGAAGACAGTTGATTTTTCATTCATGAGGGCGAAAACACATGAAAACTTCGTCAATAACAGCGATTTACCTAATGACATCGCCATCATCAAGCTCAAGGAAAATGTCACAGGAATCACGCCCCTCTCTCTATATATGAATTCGGATGAAGCAGGAATGGATGTACAGCTTGTAGGATGGGGCGTGACCAATGATGGCAGTTCTGGCGTAAAGCGGTGGGGCAACAATGAAGCTGACAGCACGGCAGATGTTCCTGGTCAGGCCACGGGCACGACCGACAGCAACATCATCTCCGATTTTGATGGCGATGGTACAGATGTCGGAGTTGGGCAAGGCGACTCGGGTGGACCCATGCTTAAGAACGGTCAGATCGCTGGTGTCCTATCCGCCTCTACCAGCAATGTGGCTGATGCGCATGGCGACACAATCTTCCATACTCGGGTTAGCGCTTATAAGCCTTGGATCGAGATGATGACATCTGTTCCGATGATTGGAAATTTCGACGGCGACTGGTCCATTGATCGAGAGACGTTCATTCCTGGGACTAGCGGCGGGCATTTCGGTTTCGACACGATTGACTTGGAGGAAACTGCAACGAGTCTGGGACCATTTGATATCGAAATATCGATTGTCAATCAAAACTCATTCATGGACGATGGCTTCGGAAACCGGGTTGCCATGTTAGCGATCGACAAAAAGGTTACCAACTTCACTCCGTTCAAGTGGACTGATTTTCACTTTGAAATAGGAACCGGCGTCGGTGAAAACTTTGTCCGCTCGAATGAAGCCGATCAGATGTTTTTCAAAACCGACCCAGCGCCCATTGAGGAGCTTGGCGTTTTTAAGAATCCACCCATGCAAGATGAACCCGCAGATCCCGATGCATTGTGGTGGTTCGATGATCCGCCTGCATATCCTGGCGTATTCCCCGGCGAAATGGCACAATTCTGGGCAGGGATCCAAGTCCCCGACAATATTGACGGGGTCGTAGACGGCATGGCATCTTTCACCATCCGACAGATAGTCACAATTCCAGAGCCTGGCACTCTACTTCTGTTGACCGCAGGAATAGTCTTGCTGAGTGTCGCCCGTCGTTTTGAGAACTGAGTACGAGAAGTGGCCCCTAGTCCCTTCCCCACCTAGGGGTCACTGGTTCACTAATCGATTGATTTTAGTCACACTTGCAGGTGTCACGAGGTCGTTCTGTAAACAAGTTCTCAGTATAGTTTCAACTGTCCAGCAGTTAGGTGCTTTAACTAGAAAGATTAGTTATCCGAATAGATCCAAAACGGAGAATGCAGTTCGCAATCACAGGGATTGATCCGACGGTTGCTGGCAATGATCAACTCGCAGTTTCCACTTGTCTTGCTGTGGTCCAACCACTCAAGAGATAGTCGAGGACCCCACTTATAAATCCTGCCGCGTGACCCTACTTTGATTACATAAGATTAGTCGGGTGGGCAGGCAGTCATGCTAGGTCTGTTTAGCATCGAGACACCCTGAACGATCGTGCAACAAAACAGTCTCTTCATTACGTTTCTCTCAGAGCCAAGTTACGTCAAGAGCCCTCTCTCGATATTGCTAAGCCCTTCTTTGGAAATGCCGTTCCTAATGTTTAACTCCGCTCGTTCATCACCACCTTCCAGCAATTTTTATATCCCCAGATAGCCAAAAATTCAGGCGGTTGAGATACTGCCCTACCTCAATGAGCACCACCCACAGCTATGCGAAGTACGCTCAGGAGCACGCCAGCAAGGCTTACTAGGTCCAACTTCCGGCTGGTACTCAGGCCGCACTTTCAGGCCTGAATCTAGTGGTTCCACAACGCAACGGAGGACCACAAGAAGACAGCGATGATTTAGATGCTCACAGAAAGAAAGCCCACTAGTCTTAAGTGACTGGCAGGCTTAGCTTTTCATCAAGCGACGCCGACGGGACTCGAACCCGCAACCACTGGATCGACAGTCCAGTACTCTAACCAATTGAGCTACGGCGCCTAACTTTATTTCACTTCATGCCTAAGGGATTCCCATAGGCCCTGGTGCCGATAATATCGGCTAAACAGACTCGAAAATATAGCGATCTTTTGTCTTCCCGGCAAGTGGAACGGTATTCACTTCCCTGGCAAACACCAAATCGACGTGTCGAACCCAGGCTCCCCCTTCTGGGCCTCACCAACCCGCTGTGCGAGTGATGCGGCCGCCGTGTCGCTGTTGAAATCCGAGGCCAATTCTTGGGCCAAACGCTTCGCTGTGCCCATGTCGCGGTTTTCTAGGGCTTCTAAAGCCTGTTGATAACGCTCGCATTGCTCCTTCCATGTGGAGGGTGGCGAGCAGGCCAACTCATACAAATCGATTGGCTGCTCGATATTCACGACTTGCACTTTCGCCAGACGACGATTGGGCGGCGGCGAATTTAGGGCTGAAAGCGTCGTCCCGGTGATCAGGCAGTCGGCCCCCAGATACTTTGTGGCACCTTGCACTCGACTGGCTACGTTGACAGTATCGCCAAGGGGCCCGTACTTGAATTTTTGCCTTGAACCCGTGTTCCCAACGCGCGCGACACCCGAGTTGATGCCAATGCCTAACTGTAGCGGTTTGGCAAGCTTATCTTGCCAGCGGGCACTTAGTTCGGGAAGGACAGCCATCATTTTGTCCGCAGCCCGACAAGCGAGTTCTGCATGATCGGCTTGGGCAATCGGTGCACCCCACATGGCCATTATTTCATCGCCAAGGTAATCAACGAGGACACCATCGCAATCCAGCACGCATTCTGAGAGTGTTCCCATTGCGTCTTGAATAAGCGTCATCGTCAGTTCGGGACCAAGTTGTTCGCTGATCGCGCTAAAACCTCGAATGTCGGCGAACACTAGCGTTATTTCCGCGTCGCGACCCTCCAACAATTCAGGGTCTTGTTCCAACTCGTCTGCAAGTTGAGGAGTGAAAAATTGCTCGAACTGCACGCGGGCAGCTACCGCCGCTTGTTCCTCTTTTACGCGAGCCAATCCGGCTGCGATTCCGCTCGCCAGAACTTCAACTAGCTTTGCTTCAAACATCGAGATGTCGGGGATATCGTCCAATCGGCTCCCGCTACGTCGGTCCCCGTATAGCGCGCCGATCACTTCGCCGTTTCCGTCTAGTATAGGAGCTGCAACAAGGGCACTGATATCTTGGAGGCTCTTGGCAGTATCCGATACGTTAGCTGGCACATGTCGAAAACCGCGTTTTTCTTTTCGAACACTGCCGAGCAAAGTTTGGCTGGGAACCCAGGTGTCTTCATTGTGTTGTTCAACAATCGAGTGCATCGCGGCCACGCGCCAGCGGCTATCATCGGTGAGTTCCAACATCGCGGCCGTATCGAGACCAACGATTTTCACCAAGGCTCGCGCGGCTAGCATGGGGAAGTCTCGCGAATTGGCGGCACTTTGGAATACTCCGAGGATCGTTTCCAGCCAACGCAGTAGCAACTTCTCGTCCATGGTGTCGATGTTGAGTCGACCTAGACCGGCTTCGATTGATTTGCGTCCTGGCGGCAACGTCCGCTCGGGGAGAGGCTGCAATTGCAAATCGTCTTCTTCTTCAGGCGGTTCGACGCGAACTGCGTAGCTACTAAACTGAGCAAGCAGAGGCGGTTCGACGATCGTCTTTTGGCCGGGTTCCAGCACTTCGTCTGGTGAGAGACGGACGATTTGCGAGCGACTGAGATTCTCCACCTCTATTTGATTGCCTTTTTCCAACGGCGTCAGAGCTACGTGAGAACGCGAAACGTCGACGTCGTCAATCGGGGCCAAGATGACCCGTGCGGAGTCGGCGCGATCGATGCGCCGTGGGGGTCCCGGCTCGCCGGAACGCTGGCGCCCAATCTCCAGCTTAGTGTCAAGAGGAGTAGCCAGCACACGCTGATGCTTCTGGTAAAACAAAACCGGGAGCACAGCTTGTGATTCTGTCGAATCGGTTTGCAGAAAAACTCGTGTCATGCTTAGGGTAAATCTATGAGGCAATGGGGGCGGCCGCGATTCGTCTGATCCACCGAAAGACATTTTAACCAGAGCGGGGTAACTCTGAAACTCCGTTGTCGGGCAAGTCGAATACGGCCAGTGGGCCGCCCACGCCAAATGACACAATTCGCCTGCATTTAAGCCCACAGGCTGTGTGACTCTAACGGCCGGTTCGGAATCATTAAAGCCTTCTCGGCCGGTCACCGATGGCTACGTAATGTGACTAACCCTTGTTCCCATACAACTCGCAATCCCATGCCACGACTGTATGTACAGATTTGCCTGATTCTTGTCTGCTTGGGTTCGATTGCGGTCAATCGCTTAGACGCCCAGACAGTGCACGATGCTGGTATGTGGAATGTGTTCGTCGCGCAAGGCAATTTTGAAAAAATTGGCTGGCAATCCGATAAGCTGAGATGGTGGTTCGACGGGCAGTTGCGGTTTTTGGAAGATGCCGACGGTTTCAACCAAAGCCTCGTGCGTCCGGGATTAGGTTGGGCAATTAGTGAGCGATCCACTCTGTGGGCCGGCTATGTGTGGGTGCGAACTTCGCCCTTTGGGGGACCCGACTTCGACGAGCACCGCCCCTGGCAGCAGTGGACGTGGTCGAAACCGGGCGAAGTGGTAAATTTTGGTGCGCGAACCCGATTCGAACAACGCCTGCTCGATACGGGAAGCGACACGGGCTTACGGTTTCGACAACTCTTCCGTCTGCAGCACAATCTACCCGACCATCCTCATCTAGCGCTCGTGGGGTGGAACGAAGTGTTTTACCATCTCAATGATACCGACTGGGGTGCGGAGAGCGGTTTCGATCAGAATCGCGCTTTCGTCGGCCTGAGCTACAAGACTGATCCCGATAGCCGGTGGCGCACCGAGATCGGGTATCTCAGCCAAGTGATCGAAATTCCCTCGGGCCCCGATCGTAGCAACCACCTCCTCTCCCTCAGCGTGTTCCGCAGCCCCTAGGGAAGTGGGAGGTTTGAGTGTTGAAGTTTGAACTTCTGGGGGTGCTGCGTCCCCTCTGGATCTTTCTCAACCCATGATTGCCTTGTTGATAAATGAGAATACGGATCCTTCAACACTCAAACTTCAAACTTCTACCCCAGCCCTCCCCTGCCCCCTGTCCGCTGCTCCCGGTACACTATTAGAGACACGCGCCCGTAGCTCAGCTGGATAGAGCAACGGACTTCTAATCCGTAGGTCGGAGGTTCGAATCCTCCCGGGCGTGCTCAATAAAGGGTAATAGGCACGACGACGCTACGTGCACACGGAGAACCAACAATCGCCGTGTCGGGCCAGTCCGCTTTTTTGCAGATCGTTGGCAACGCCCCGTTTCGAACTCGTTACATTGTCAAACCATCTAACTCTGACTGAACTGCCTGTTCCAGGGTTTGGGTGAGGTCGGGGATGGCTGACTTGGATTTTCTCTCCGGTGCCACCTCTATAGGTTCGCCGAAACTGACGACGGCTTTTCTTGGGCCGCGGATGGTTGCTGAATAGGAACCGAGGACGTCTTCTTCGAATTTGTCGAGCGTTTCGGCCATGCGTTCGACGGTGGGATTCTCTTCCACGTAATCGCCGGGATAGCTGAAGAGCTGGACGACCAGAAACAAATCATCGAGGTCGTTTTCAAACGATTGTCGTGCGGCGTCCCCTTCCGGGAGTTCGCTGAGCTGGACGACGGCATGGCGGCGGAGATCTTTCACGCGTTCGGGGATCGTCTTTTCGTCTGCTGAGCATTCGTATCGCTGTTCGAGGCCTAGCAATATGTGATCGGCTAGCGCAGTGGTTCTCTCTGAGAGTGGGCCGGAGGACGTTCGGCCCAGGTACTCGACTTCTTTCAACGCCATCGCACCTTCGGCAAAGCGGTAAATGCGTTCGGGGAGGGGTAGCTCTGTGCGAGGCCGCCAGAAAATCTCTCGTTCCAATTTACCCATCAACTGAAGTAGGTTTTCAGTCGGATCATTGAGGTATTGGTATTTAATGCCGCAGGGAACGCAAAGCACGGGTTGTTTCGACTTGCGAGCTCCAGAGATCGCGGCGGCGGCCGCGCCTTCGCGGAACGGTGTGATGCGATCGTTGGTGTGGTAGACTTCGCCCTCGGGAAAGATCACTAGCGGGTACTGGCCTTCTTGAAGAACGTCGACTGCCTGACGGAAGGCCTTGAGGTCGGTTCCCTCGCGATCGATGCTAAAGCAGCCATGATGTTGCAGCATGAGTTTGCCAAAGGCGTTCACCTGCTGGAACACTTGCCAGGCTGTCATGAAATAGAAAGGTGCGCCAAGTTGGTCGGCGGCTTCGTACATGATGTAGGCATCGGCATGGCCGGAATGGTTGGGAGCAATGAGAACCCCCTGCCCCGCTTCAGTGGCGGTCTGCAAATGATCGAGATTCCGTACTTCGACGTCCATAAGCTGCTGTTCGCGGAACTGTTTCCGCCGACGAAGCGGTTTCCAGCAACGAATAAAGAAGGGGCTGAGTTTCGGTTCCCACCAGCGCGGCGGAATCTGCTGCACATATCGATTCATGGAAGTCCGACGAAACTGTTAAATTGGCTTGGTAAAAACCCGTTAGGGCATTTAGGTCCTGCTGTTGACTAAGTCTATCCTGAGTATGTTCTCATTGCTATGATGCTAAGGAAAGCTTGGTGCCAGGAGTGCAGCAAGCTACACCTTTTACATTAGCTTATCTTATCTACGGTCAACTCTATGACTGACCCTTGGTTATGCTGGTTGTATTTCTACGCGGTAGGATTCTCCCTTGTTGTCGCTAGTATATTTGCAGTTTTAAAGTCGGGAGCCGCGCAATGGTCTTTATGGACTGATCGGCGATTGTTAATCGTACTCATGTTGAGCACAGTATCAGTTTCCATCGTCCACGCTGTCTGGATTCACTGGGCTAGTCAGTGACCCGTCTTTCCAGGAAAAGGACCCATGTATGTTCCGGGAGTTAGAGTGGGTGAGTGGCCATGCGTCGAAACTGATTGCAGCGGCGAATATGGGTTGGCCCGATTGGCTGGTACTAGTCGCCTATTTGGCTGCCATCGTTCTGGTGGGGATGTGGTTTGGGAAATTTACGAAGAACACGGACGACTTCTTCTTTGCAGGCAGGCGTTTTAGTTGGTGGCTAGTGGCCATCAGCTGTGTAGCGACTTTGGTGGGATCGTACAGCTTTATACAGTACGCGCAGACTGGCTACCGCTTTGGCTTCTGTGGAATGTTGCCCTATACCAACGATTGGTTCGTGCTCCCGCTGTTTCTGCTCGGTTGGTTGCCAATCGTTTACTACAACCGAATTCAATCGATCCCAGAGTACTTTGAGCTTCGTTTCGATCGTCGCACACGACTGCTGGTCATGGCATTGATGCTGCTGTACTTGGAAGGCTACGTGGCGATCAATCTCTACACGATCGGAACATTCTTCAATGGTCTGTTCGGCTGGAATATTGTTGTCACCGCGGCGACGATGGCAATTCTCTCTGGGCTCTATCTTCATTCGGGCGGACAGACATCCGTCTTAATGACCGACCTGATGCAAGGATTGCTTTTGTTAGGCGTCGGATTTGGAATTCTTGCACTTGGCTTGTGGGAGCTGGGTGGCTTTTCGGAACTCTGGAGTAATCTGCCCCAGGAAAATACTCTACCGTTTGCGCCCTTTAACGATTCGGCGCAGTTGAACTTTGTAGGTGACTATTGGAATGATGCGATCGTGGGGACATTTGCATTCTATTTCATCAATCAAGGCATCTTGATGCGGTTTCTTTCCGCGCGGTCCGTCCGTGACGGTCGCAAGGCAATGCTGGCGGTGGTGATTGTGATGATGCCCTTGGCTGCGATTTCAGTCAGCAATGCTGGTTGGATTGGTCGTGCCCTCGTTGAAAAAGGTGAAATGGATGCGGAGGAACTGGGGTACACCGATCTCGTCGACAAGCATGGCGATGTACGGCTTTCGGCCGAGGATCAATTATCGAAAAACATATTTGTCGAAGTAAGCAACCGAGTTTGTCCCCCAGGCTTTTTCGGTCTCGTGATTGCCGCGGTTGTCTCAGCGCTCATGAGCACACTCGACACGCTAATTACAGCGGTGTCCGCGGTTGCCGTGAATGATGTGTGGCGGACGTTGAGGCCAAATCAACCCGACAAGCATTATCTGAAAGTTGCCAAATTCACCGCCATCGGGTCGGCCGCGCTGGGAGTGGCACTGTTGCCTTTGTTCACCAGGTTCACGTCGATCTACCAAGCGCTCTCTGCATTTACCAGCACCGTGGCGCCACCGCTGGTTGTTGTGATTGTCTTAGGAGTCGTATGGAGGGGGATGACAAGTCGAGCGGCATTCTGGTCGGTTCTGATTGGATTCGTCGCACTGTTGATTTCTATTGCGTTCCCTCAGCTAATAACTCCCTTCGCACATGGGATTCCAGCGGACGAAGGCTATGGCTACATTCGAGCCCTGTTCGGTCTGGTGGCATCACTCATCCCGGCAATCGCTATCTCGATGTTTGATAAGACAAGCAAAAACATTTCAACTCCAGGCTTAGAACTGTGCTCGCTGCAGGAAGCGATTCGCCAGTTCAAAGGCGGGGAACCCAACTATCAAAATATCGGGCACTCCCAAGTTTTGCAGACGCGAATACATGCGGCTGAGCAGGAGGAAATTCGCTTGCCAGGGGTAGTCATGGAGTCGCTAGCCATTGAGCCGGGCGATTTACTCCATGTGAGTGACCATCGCTGGTGGCTTGGAGGTTTTCGTTCTTTGTCAATCGCCTGTGGCAAAGCGCACGACCAAGGAGATTACGTTATTCTCTCTCAGCCTGCTGCGGATCGCGGCAATTTGATTGCCGATCGACCCGTGCGGGTTGAGAAAATACTGTAGAGGCTGTTTCAAAACCAATGAGCCGAACGCGCTAGCGTCGGGTAGAATCAGAAGGACATCCAGAATTCCGCTACCCGCGGCTAGCGCCGTCGGCTCACATAGAACTGTTTTCGGTTATTGAAACAGATTCTAGAGAAGCGAAGTGGCTATTTCCCTGAAAGATCCATTACGCCGGTGAGCTTTTCGAATTTTGCTTCGTAGAGCCAGCCACCGGAACCTTGACGTTGGTAGCTGACTATACAAACTTGCTTGGGCAACACCCAGACGACACCTGATTCGTCGGTGGTGACAAACGGCACACTCGATTTCCAAGCGCCAAGTTGTGTAGTCAGTTCGACCAACTCCTCGTCGGGAATCTCCGGAAAGACTCGACCTGCATAGACTAGTGCGCCTTTGTGTTCCACACCCACTAGGAGAGTGGTGGCAAGGCCTTCTTCGTTGGTGCGATATCCAAGGATAACTCCCTCGATCGTTTGCCGGGGATCGACAGCGGGAGTTTCCTCCATTCCCTCGTTCTCTAAATCGTCCAAACTTTGCGAGCCGGCAAAGTCTTCGACTGCTTCTTCCAGCCCCTTCTCATCACCTTCGATGCGCTGGGCTTGCGACATCACGGCGGCCATCAGGTTTTGCTCGGGTGGCTTTTCAAAGCCCCAATCCCAAAGTCGTTCGTAAGGAATCCCGCCAGTCAACAGTATCGACATCGCCGCAGCTGTAAGCCCACCTGCGGCACCCTGGGCCATCCACTGTCCTGAAGGGAGATGATCGAACATCTCCCGCCAACATTTGAAAGGTGAGAGAACCATATCCATCATGCCTGTGTCAGCCTTCGCGGACAAAAGCTTCGAGAAGCAAACGAAATGGCACACAGTAAAGATGAAACCGCCAAAGCTAAGTTGGGTGAGCGACCAATTGGTTCGGGCTGCACTGACTGACGGCATGGTGACGTGAACGGCAATATTCAATCCAATCACAGCGACCACTACTACGGAAAGAATAGTTACCCATTGCGGAATTGAGAACGGCTCTTCTTCCTCCGTATTCGTTTCTGAATCGGGATCGCACTGGGCTTCCCAGCTTTGGTCGATCTCAACGTAACTACCAATGCTGGCGTACCAACCACAAGATCGGCAGGCGAGCGTATCGTTCGTCTTGATGATAGCGTCACACTTCTCGCAGCGCGGACCGGCATCGGACTCGTGCAAATCCACGCCTGCTTCGAGCATCGCAGTACCGGAATGCGAATTGCCGCTGGCGAGTTCGTCTAGGTCAACGTCGTGGTGGCTATCTTCGGGTAGCTGCGCCGTGCTCATGGAGGTGTCCTGAGTAATTTTGCCGGAATGAATGTTTCTCAAGGATAAGTTCCACTTCGTAAACAGGAGTGGGTGACTGGCAAAAAGAACGGGCGATAGGCGGTTCGTATTGTGAGGATTAGACCTGCAGCGACGATATTTATGGGGATATCGTGCTCACTGGGCGGAGTGTCAGCGAGTTGAACGATTTCGACCTGTCCTCTTGATACTTCAACAGTGAAGGCCTATTGAATGGCGAAGGCCGATTGAACAAGTAAGAAGAGTTCCGCTTGTCCGCAGCCAATGATCAAAAGATAATGCAAGTGCTATGAGCATCGAATCAACCAAAGCCGGGCCCCCTGCCCGTCCGGAACCGCAACTTCTTCGATTTCACCTGCGGCATTTGTTTTTAGTGGTAACGCTAGTCAGCATTTTCTGTGCTGCGATGGTGGCGACCCAAGGCCCTTGGCCGTTGGTAATTTGTGGGGGAGTCTTGCTAGTAGGAGCACACGTACTTGGTAATTTGATCGGAACCAGGCTCAAGGATTCCTCAGAAGACGTGGACCAATGGCTTCTTACTCAACCTGGCCATCAGCATGAAATTCCTCGGATTACAACGCGTCCTTTGGCCGAAGTAAAGTCGTCCTTGCCACCAAGCACACCATTGGCAAGGTCCGATCGCATCGCGCAATGGACCTTTTGGTTTGTCGTTGGTGGTTCGCTCCTAGGTCTGGCTGGTGGCATCGTCGGTCTGGCATTGGTATTTGGGACGAGCGCTGGTTGGGGTGGGTGGATTGTTGGGGCTCTTTCCAGCGGTGTGCTTGGTGCCTGGCTCGCTTTCTTAGCAAGCACTTTTGGTTCGATTGCGCGACACGCCTGGCGTCATGCTGATCAAGGGAGCAAGACACACTAAGCGTTCTGCGTGGAGTTGACCTAGCGATCGACGCTCAGACTGCTCACGTCAATTTCCGGTTGCTCGCCGCGGATAAGCGAACTCATCACGACGGCCGTTGCGGGGGAAAGCTGGAGCCCCGCCCGCAAATGACCTGTAGCAATCCACACGTTTTCTAAACCCAGAATACGACCCATCAAAGGTAGGCCGTCGGACGTCGCCGGACGGAGGCCCGACCAGGAGTCTTCGATTGAAAGATTATCCAACGAGGGCGCGAGGCTATGCGCAAACTTAAGCAGGGCTTCGAGAGCTTGGGGAGTATTTTCTTTGTGAAAGCCAACATCCTCCATCGTGGAACCTACTAGGATCCGACCGTCTCGTCTGGGGGTCAGATAGTTGTTGCCCGAGTAGATATTGCGTTTCAATAAGTTGGGAGGGCCATCTAGTAACACAATCTGCCCTCGAATCGGTTTCATATTGACCGAAATTCCGAGCGCTTCTGCCAAGTTGCCCGACCAAGCTCCCGCAGTGATGTAGTACTGGTCCGCACTGATTTCAGTCCCCGCAGATTGTGCCGCAGAGATTCTGCGCTCCCCGCTAGTAAAACTCTCAATCCCACTGTTGGCCATCAATGTAACGCCCCGACCACGGCATGCCTCGGCTAGCGCTAGCAAATGCTTGCGGTTATCGATCTGTGCCTCGTCTGGTAGTAGGACCGCTTGAGCACCTTGAGTATCCAGAGCCACTAGCGGTGGTTCTATGTCATTTAGAATCTTGCGGCTAATCTTCGTGCACTCTATCCCGAGGGTCGTCCAGCGTTGAACTTGATCGGCAAGCGCTAGTTTCTCTTCATCAGAGAGGGCCAGACGAATTGAACCGCACCGGCGATACTCGTTTTCGATACCTGTGTCGGTATGCAACAATTCGCTCCACTCAGAATGAAGTTTACTGCTGAGTCCTGCTAGTTGCTCTAACGCTGTTGCCGAGTGCCAGTGTTGCCGCGCTGGTCCGGGAGGGACCATGCCTGCTCCTGCCCAGGATGCTTCTCTACCCATTTCTCCCTGGTCGACTACACAAACTGTTGCGCCATCTTTGGAAAGCTGCCAGGCAGTCGAAAGTCCGATTACGCCTCCGCCGATGACCAGCACGTCGAATGTTTTGGGAAGGGATGTACTCATTCCGCTAAGATCTTTTTAAGTTGGTCTTCCAGGCACCGCAGAGCTGGATCGCTGTTCTCTAAGTTTGCCAAATCAGACAGAAGTCGATCGAGATCTACTGCATTGTCGACGTCGTACCAGGGTTCGAGCGTTGTGTAGCGGATGCCGGCGTCTTCTAGTCGGTTGATTGTAGCCTGCCACACATCGGTCGTGCTCCAAGGAATCGACTCAAAGATCGGGGGAACCATGCCTGAAATTCCCACCAGGTAATAGCCACCATCTTCGGTGGGGCCCAATACCACGCCATGCTCGTCTAGTTTTTGAAACGATTGTTCTACTAGCGACAGTGGCAGATTGGGGCTATCAGTCCCAACTAGAATGGCGGAGCGGGCACCATGATGAAGCCGACTGGTGAGAAATTCCCTCATTCGATTTCCCAGATCGCCGTCCGATTGAGGAACTGCTTGCCAGGCTGTACCTCCGATGGAGTTGAATGTTGCTTGTACAGACTGCTCTTGAGGAGTAAATGCCAATACCCGTTGGTCGCCAAGTGTTGATAGCCGGGAGATCGTCGTCTCGACAAATGACCGATATATGAGAGCTGCCTTCTTTTTGCCGATTGATGAAGCAAGCCGCGTCTTCACCTGACCAGGCTCCCAATATTTGGCAAATACTCCGAGATGCTGTTCCCCCATAGATTCTTATCGCCCTTTCGGCCGTTACCTAACAGTGGTCTAAATGTCAGAGTTCTGGTTTGCCAGAAGTCGTCTCAAGAGAATCGGTTGCACCCGACCCCGGAAACGGACTTTCCCATCAATCTCTACGACAGGCACACACTCGTTAAATTGCTCACGCAAGACGTTGTCCTTATCTATGTCCACCAAGGTTGGCTGCAAACCAAAATCAATGAGTGTCTTGTACGCATCGTCGCAAAGGTGGCAACCTTCTCTTGTGTATAGAGTTACGTTCACAGTTGCACGAATCTCTCGTAGTTAATTAGGGCAGGCCGCTTAGGTGAGGTGTTTTCTGGAGCCTGGGTTATAGGCTCAGAACGGATTGAGCCCTAATAATCCCACCAAACCCCCCACTGGAAGGGATGGTGTCTAATTCGTAAGTTGTTTCAAAATAACCATTTAAGCCAATTGTTGGACGCAAGTTCTCGTCTCTGCCTACGATAAATATAGGAGTCCGCGGCCCGACGACCTTCTCCCCTGGGCAATGCAGCGCCGAACGCCCTCCTACCTCGGTTCGGTACATCCGCCTGATCACCTGTGTCTCGCGGTAACTCTAACACTAGATTGAGGTTCTGCGAATGCGTAACAGTCGTCACTATCACTCGAAAGCCGCCGCAAGGCAAGCTCCCCCTCAAGCACCCAAGACACAGATCAGTTGGTCGCAGCGCGCCCGACGCACCCAGTTTGGCACGCGAAATGAATGTCTGCCGTTTTCTCCTCCCGAGGATTGGCACGAGCCACAGGGTGACGTCGATGGTTATCGTGTTCTTGTCCAAAACCCAGGACCTGGATACCGGCACATTCTAACGCCGGGCGATGTCAGGCAGCGTTTAGCATTGCTTCCAGAGCACTTTCTGCAGGACTTAGAAGTGGTGCAAATGAGCACAATGACTCGTAAAAAACAGAGTTTTCCTTGTTATGGGATGCAATGGAGTGCGACTCTCTACCTTTATCCTCTAGAAGAGTCGCTAGAAGAGATATTTCACCGACCGCCCCGTCCGGAAGTGGTCAATGAGTCGAAAATGTTTGGCGGATGTTGGGACGAACCGGGACCTGGAATCTGGCGATTGAAGTGGAGCGAGAAAGCCATTCGAGACTTCTATCTCAACAATATATTGATCCACGAACTTGGCCACTTGCTGGACGAACGCAACACGAGCTACACCGACCGGGAGCGGTACGCCGAGTGGTTTGCCATTCATTATGGTTACAACGCCACAGGTGGCCGAGCTGCCCGCCGGCCGGTCGTGCGTCGTCGTCACCATAGCAAGTAGGGCCCGCGCAAGCCGAATCTGATCGGAAAAGTTAGCCTATTCTGTGCGCTTTAGCGGAGATTGCCTCTCCTAGTAGAACTTCGCGCGTTCTTTAATTATCATACGTGCTATTCCAGGGGTGGGATGTCTACAGAGCAACTCTGCATTTCTAATTGCGTGGTTTTAATCTGCTTTCCGAAAGGGTCCAGGTATGGGCGTTGTCGATATTGTTGTATTCGTAGGTTTCATACTTGCTGTCGTAGCAGTTGGTTTATGGAAGAGCCGGTCTAAGGGGGAAGAAAAGAGTGCACAAGACTTCTTTCTGGCGGGACGCGGATTGAGCTGGTGGCTGATTGGTTTTTCGCTGATTGCCGCTAACATCTCCACCGAGCAATTTGTTGGCATGAGTGGTAACGCCGCGAGTCATGTAGGCCTGGCGATCGCTAGTTACGAGTGGATGGCTGCAATCACTTTGGTCGTCGTTGCCTTTTGCTTCCTCCCCTACTTCCTTCGTGCCGGCATCTACACGATGCCAGAATTCCTGGAATATCGATTCAACTCGACTGCCCGGTTGATCATGGCATCGGCAACGGTCTTGATCTACTTGTTGCTTTTAGGGGCGGTCACTTATTCTGGCGCGTTAACAGTGAAGACACTTGGTGCTCGGTTCGGTATTAGTATTGAACTCTGGCAACCTTCTTTATTTATTGCGTTGATCGCAATGATCTACGTTGTCTCCGGAGGTTTGAAAGCTTCTGTCTGGGCTGACTTGCTGCAAGGCTCGGCACTGATTATCGGTGGTGCGCTTATCATGTACTTTGCCTTTGATCAGCTAGGCAGTGCCGAGGAGGCCGCGACGGTTGTTGACGTTGCCACAGGTGAAGTCGAGATCCGTCAACTCGATGCCGATCAGGGTGCCATGGACCGATTCATGGACTTGAATGCCAATCGACTGAATATGTTTTTACCTGCGAGCGACAACGTGTTGCCTTGGACCGCTCTGCTGCTTGGGCTCTGGATTCCCAACTTTTACTATTGGGGACTCAATCAATACATTACGCAGCGAACGCTGGGTTCCTCGTCTCTTTCGGAAGGTCAGAAGGGTATCGTTTTCTCTGCTTTCTTGAAATTAGTGATTCCCTTCGTCGTTGTGATTCCTGGAATCATCGCGTTCAATCTTTTTCACGGACAGATGCAACTCGATTCGCGTGGTGACTCAGCTAAAGCGATGACTTTGTATCTCAAGGCCAATGACGACACACAATATGTTCAAAAGGTTGAGTCTCCCAGTGCCGCGACCATTGAAAGCCATCAGGGGCCCGCGTATTTGCTCGCTGTTTTCGAGGACGAGGATTCGTTGAAAGAGGCAGAGAACGAGAATACCTACGTGCTCTCGATATTGGCTACAGAATTCGAAGATGCTGAGCCTGGAGAGCATCAGACGTTTAGTCACTCGGAAGACCATGCTTGGAAACATGTCAATCCAGAGTTAGCGGCGGAAGTAGACGCTCACAACGAGGCGATAACCGAGGCGGCTGCTGACGCCAACAAAGAGACTACATCCCAAGCCCTGGTGGCATATAAGTACGACACGGCATTAGGAAATCTCCTGGGCATGCTCCCACAGAACAAGGGGCTATTTGGGTTTGTTCTCGCAGCTTTGTTGGGGGCGGTAATCAGCTCACTGGCGGCGATGCTCAATGCGGCTTCTTCTATATTTACGCTCGATCTACTGCACAAGTATGCAATGCCAGATGCTTCGCAGTCGACCATCGTTTTCCTGGGACGCGTTGCAGTAGTGGTGTTTGCAGTGATTGCTTGCTTACTAGCGCCAGCGCTGGGAGACCCAAACATCTCTAATTCGATCTTCACAATCATCCAAGAATCGCAAGGTTTGATCTCACCGGGAATCTTAGCGGTCTTTGTAGTCGGTCTTATTCTGAGGCGTTGCCCTCGGTCTGCAGGTGTAGTTGGACTTCTAACCAGTATTGTTTGTTATGCGGGGCTTAAGTTTGCCTTGCCGTCCGTGCAGTTTTTGAATCGCATGGCCATTGTTTTCGGCATCTGCATTGCCGTCATGGTTCTCATGCGATTGTTAGCGCCGCTGAAAGAACCCGTTGAGTTCAAATCCGAAACTGACATGGATTTGAGTGGCTCCAAGGGGGCGCTAACGGCCGGGATCATCTGCGTGATCCTCACTCTGATTCTGTACGTGATCTTCAGCCCGTTGGTAATTGCCAAGTAGGCTGAAGCTGGAAATTTTTCTGAAAGTGGCCTCGAGACGAATCGTGGCCGGGGTCCTCTATTGCCTAGGAATACCGTGTGGAACTTAGGTTAGCCGAAGTTTCCGCATGATTTTTTCGAATTCTCCGACTCTTTTCATAATCGGCGGGTTTCATACTATTGCGGGAGAGATGCAGACTTAACTTAGGATTGTGCCCGCTCATCCAGAAGATTGTGGGAATTAGATTAGGGAATTTAAGGCCATGAGGAAATCGCATGCATTCACCTTGGTGGAGTTGCTAGTGGTGATCTCAATCATTGGGGTGCTCATTGGATTGCTTCTGCCTGCGGTACAAGAGGCGCGGCAAGCTAGTCGCCGGACCCAGTGTATCTCCAACCTTCGCCAAATTGGGCTCGCCCTCACTCAGTACCTCGATGCCCAAGGAGAGCGGGGAGAGTTTCCCGAAGCTGCGATTTTGTCGTCCGTCACACCATTTGACGAGAACGACAAAAGCACGTGGCCGCTACACAAAATCTTGGCAGGCTACGGCGAAAACAATCGTGAGATCTATCGGTGCCCCAACGACTATGGCCCACTGAACCCCACAACTGATACGGCCGCTTACGATGGCTACGTGCGGGAATTCGATGGTGCTGACTATCAGCCCGGTGATTCCTACTTCAATAACGAAGGCAGCAGTTACGAGTATCCTTCTTTCCGGTTAGAAGGTCGAACACGTCAACAAGTTGTCAATCGTCGCAGCGGAGCCACACGGGGCACGCACGAGTTTTGGATTGTCTATGACTTCGAATCTTTTCACGGTTCGCCAGGTGATAACGGTTCCAGAAATTTCCTATACCTCGACGGGCATGTCGATGCTCTGATCGTTGCCGAATAAAATATTGAGAAAATTCAAACCGAGGGAGTGATGCCATGGAAAACAATAAGATGACACTGATGGGTGTCTTTGTGATCGTCGGTCTCAGCGCAGCATGGGCCTTGGGCATGTTTAGCGGCATGGATCCGCAGGTTGCAGAGTTGGAAAAAATGAGAGATGAAAACATTGGCCGAATGGACCAAATGTCCGACCAAGAACGACGAGACCAATGGGGCAATTTTCGAGATCGCATCGGTGAGCTGACCGAAGCACAAAAGAAGCAATTCTTTGAAAGCAGCCGCCCCATTTTTCAGAAGATGATGCTCGATCGGATGAACAAGTTTCTCGAAATGTCCCCTGAAGAGCAAAACGAGAAATTGGACGAGATCATCGATCGGATGGAACAACGGAAGGCCTCTCGCGATGCCGATGGCCAAGGCAGAGGCCAAGGTGGGCCGGGAGGGAATAGGAAGAATATGTCAGACGCCGACCGCGATCAGCGGCGTAAGGAAATGCTCGACAAAACCACGCCCGAAATGCGTGCCAAGTTCGACAAATTCAAAGACATGCTCAACGACCGTCGCGAAGAGCGGGGGCTTGATCCCATCGAGGGCGGTCGGGGAATGTTTCGGGCTATGCGAAAATAGTGGCTAGAATTTCAGTGAAACAAGCTCTTCACTGGGCACAAGCTGATGAAAACTGCCACTACGAAAGCCTTCCAAATCTAGCGTCACATACTTGAAGCCAAGCTGTCTGAAGCGTTTGGCAATCTGCGCCCGAAGCGTGCCGGCTGTTAGCTTGGGGAGGTCTTCCAGAGATACTTCGAGTCGAGCTAAGTCATCCTGGTGGTAACGGACCCGAACACCGTCGAGCCCTTGATTGCGTAGGAATTGCTCGGCAGCATCGATTCTGGCCAGTCGTGCGGGCGTTATCTCCAAGCCGTAGACAACTCGGCTAGAGAGGCATGGCGTTGCGGGTTTGTCCCAGACTTCGAGGTCCCAGCTTTGGGCCAGCTCGCGAACAGTGGCCTTATCGATCCCACATTCTGCCAGAGGGCTGCGCACATTGTGCTCGGCGGCTGCTTTCATGCCAGGTCGAAAATCACCCAGGTCGTCGACATTGGCACCATTGACAATCCATTGGCACTTCAGTTCTGTCGCGTGACGTGCAAGCTGCCCGTAGAGTTCGTCCTTGCAATGCCAGCAGCGATTCGGACGGTTAGCCAGGTATTCGGCGTTGTTTAGCTCTTCGGTATCACTCGTGAGATGGCGAATGCCGATGGCCTTGGCGATTCGCTCGGCTGTTTGCAATTCCCCTTGGGCCAGACTTGCACTGACGCCGGTGACGGCAATGGCACGATCTCCCAAGGCCAAGTGCGCTGCCTTGGCAACCACCGCGCTATCGACACCCCCAGAGAACGCCACGATACAGCTGCCCAACTCAGCTAAGTTGGTAACTAACTGATCAGCGGTCGCAGTAGATGATTGTGTGCTCATGAAATGACACTCCCTTAGGGTGCATTGGAGCACGATTGCCCATTGAGGTCTACCGCGTGATATCGCGAACTACCGGTTCCATCAGCTTCGTATTCCGCTCAACGGCAAGGATCACCGTTTGTTGTTCCACGCCGTCGCTAGAACTAGCGACAATAGGGATCACCTGGCGTTGGTCCGGCAAACTGAGCCGAACCGCGAAGGTGCCATCAGCGCGAAGCTGGACGGGTTCGCCCTTCAGCGTGACGTGAGCATCACGGTTAATGGCTCCGTAGACAATCACCTCGGCATCGACGGCAAACCGCATGCTGTCGTCCGTGGAGGACAAACCAGCAGCTCCCTGTCCGTACCGCGTATTCATGGGCGAACCCAAGGGTCTTCTCAGCCGTTCTTCAAGCAGTTCTTGTAGCTCGCGGCTTGTGCCACCGGGGGTATAGCCGCCACTCATGGCGTAGATGCGATCTGCGTTTTCTGCGACATCGGTCCAGTTTTCGTCGACGGCATCACTGGTCCCCGAGGGAGGAGTTTTCACCGTATTGCTGCGAGCAAGGCAGTAGAACGATCTGTCTTCCGACTGATAGCCGATTTCCATGCGGAATTGGCAAGGGGGATTTTCTACGTCGACGTACCAATTGCTCACGCCGCCGTGGATTTGAATGTCCTTCTCGTGGGAAGATGCTCCCGCTTCTTTGATGCGAAAAACTCGCAGGATCGGTTTCGATTTGTGCCAACGCTGTCCCATAGCGGCACGGGCGCGATCCACGCTTCGCTGCGAAAGTTCCCAAACGGCATGAAGCCAATAGGGGTCTCGCACCATGACCACTAGCCGATCATGCTGTGGTTCGGTCTCGCTTGCGGAGCGGGTACTGGCGGCGATATTCTTGGCTGTGGCCAGTTTGCTCTTTAGTTGGTCGATCCTTTTCTGTACTTCGGGATCGACTGTTTTGCCTTGATCTCCGTTTGCCTTACTTGCATTGACCGACGAAACTTCGCCATTGGTCAGCGAGGTATTGAGCGCGCGCTTGCGGGCTAGCTTGACGAGCGCTTTGATAAGCTCTTCCTTGCGCATAGAGTGCCAACCGGTAACTCCGTTTTGGCGAGCAATGTGGGCCAAATCTCTGGCGGTATGTGAACGTAGGGTTGCGGCTGTCATTGCTATCGAGAACCTCTCACGGTGGAAGGTTCTCCGGGACTTAGGCCCCGGAGGGGGGGTATCGTCCCTGATAGAATTAAGTGCAACCAGTGGCCGCGGCCCCAAAAATAAGGGCACACTGCGTTGGATGCACTGCCGGTCTTCCCTAGCCAGCCGGTGGCGTGTGGGGGGAATCTAAGTCCGTCTGGGGAGAAAATTGGACTGTTCCCGCGCGATCACGTTGAAGTTTGGAAAGACAACGGAGCGCAAGATAAAGTTAGAATTCAAGCCGCACTCCACCGCATGGAGCGCATGTCGACCCAATCTCACCAATCCCACAATTCCAGATGCCCCGCCCGTCTTCAGGAGTTCGATACTCGCGACAGGTCATTAGATTCGTCAAAATAGATAATACTCGCAAAATCGATAATTCGCAAGTTTTTCGAAACGAGTCCATGTTCTAAAGTCTTTAATTACAACATGTTACATAGATTGCAATTCATGGAAGAGCTATCTAATGAAGTCGGCTTTGGAACCTGATTGGCGACCTGAAAGTTCGTTTTCGCAACCTGTGGGCAGCAGCGCGAAAAAGAGGTTTCAGTACGGTTTTTAGAGTCTGGAAGATACTTTGTGAAAAAATGCACGAATTCCCCTTTGCGCAATCCGAAGGGCGAATTAGATTAGTCCGCAATCGTGGGGCCCAAGGTCAAACGTGAGAAAAGAAGCAAAGCCTGCGGGCAAAGCCGGAGTCGCCAACCTTTGGCGATCCTTCCTGTGTGGCTTGGCTTTTTGAAGGATTTTCCGCGATATGGACTCGCCTGACAGCCGCTCACCGATGGCTCGGGCTTCAGAATGGGCCACCCGAACCATGACCATTTCCATGGTGATGGTGCTTCCCGGTCTAGCAGGATATTGGCTGGATCAAAAACTCGGTACGGTTGCTTTGTTCATGTTGATTGGATTTGCCCTAGGTTGCACCGCAGCCATTATGCAACTGATTAAGTTGGCTCGATCGTCGTCCAATAATCATCAGAACGACGACTCAGCGAATAACAGCTGATAAGAGGATTTCGACTCTGTGAGTCAGATAGTAGAAAACTGGACATCGAAGTTGAGTAGCGGTCGTCTCGCACCAAACTCCGCGGTTCTTGCAAGCGCGTTAATTTTGGTCCTGATGCTGACACTACCGGTGGCTTATTGGCTGCAGGGGGTTCGCGGCTTGATCGAATGTAGTGTGGCAAGTCTTCTTTGCTTGTTGCCCTCTCTCCTGGCGTTAGCTGTGAGTCATCGCTTTCTTGGAACTCCGCATGCCATGGGAGCAATTCTGTCTGGAATGGCTCTGCGTTCGATGCCGCCGCTGTTGGTTTGCCTAGTTCTGGCATTGAAAACAACTGGATTAGAAAAGATGCATTTTGTGTCTTATTTGCTACTGTTTTATATGGTTGCCTTAGCTGTTGAAACTTTTTTGTCCGTTACGATGTTGAATCGCAAACAAGCGCATTAATCCATTCTGTATAGATTCATAACTCCCCATGTCAGACGCCCTCGCTCCTAACGAACTATTTGGCCACGTGGAAGACGCAACGTACTTCCATGTGCCGAAGGTACTTGCGCCTGAGGGAAGTCATGGGCACATAAATCTCCCTCAGCCGCTGCTTCTCGATGAGCCACTGATCGAGATGCAGACCGGCAACGAATTGATTGATAACACGATCAAGCCACTCGATTTGAAACTCACCAAATTTATGGTGATTGAAGTGGTCGTGGCACTGCTGATCATCCTGCTGTTCTGCATACTGGCAGCTAGGATTAAGGGTGGTGCGAACGTCAAAGGCAAGCTGTGGAACATGCTAGAAGTATTCCTGCTGTTCCTCCGCGATGAGATTGCTCGACCATGCATTGGGAAGCAAGATGGTGACAAATTCGTCCCATTCCTGTGGACGATGTTTCTGTTCGTGCTGGGCTGCAATTTAATGGGGATGATTCCCTGGGTGGGATCGCCGACCGGTGCTTTGGCGGTAACCGGGGCACTGGCGCTGGTTACGTTCATTGTGGTCTGTGGTGCCGGCATGGCACGGCTAGGCGTGGTTGGATTTTGGAAAGCCCAAGTCCCCCACATGGACCTGCCTAAACCCATTGCGATCTTCCTGATACCTTTGATATTTGTCATCGAGATTTTGGGTCTCGTGATTAAACACGCAGTTCTTGCCGTTCGTCTCTTGGCTAACATGATGGCCGGTCACGTGGTGCTGGCTGTGATCCTTGCCTTCATCGCTGCCAGCTATGGGGCAGGCAATGCAATTTGGGGGAGCGTCACTTTGGCGAGCGTTCTCGGTGGCACGGCTTTGAGCATGCTCGAACTGTTTGTGGCGTTTTTACAGGCTTACATTTTTACGTTTCTGTCGGCACTGTTTATCGGTGCGGCAGTACATCCTCACTAAGTCAGATTTTCGTATTCGATGGTTCAATTTCCTGACTATTGGAAACTAAGGAGTTAACAAGTCGTGTTTAAATTGATGAAAGTATTGGTGTTAAGTTTAGCAGTCCTATCCACAGCAGCACCCGCTTTTGCCCAGGAAGAAGCCCCTGATCCAGTCGCGCTTGCCGAAGCCAAGGCTCCGTCTTACAGCTTTAACTTTGGTCCGGCTCTTGGTGCTGGATTGGTTATTATTGGCGCAGCCCTGGGAATAGGTCGCATTGGAGGCCAGGCTGTTGAAGGTATGTCTCGTCAACCTGAGGCCGCCGGCAACATCCAAACTGCTATGATTATTTCCGCTGCTCTGATCGAAGGGGCGACATTTTTCGCCTTGATCGTTTGCATGTTGTTTAATTATGGGGCTTAGACATCTTGGATTGCCCGCATGAATGAGTATTCATGTCTCTTTGGCCGGTAGAGTCAAGTGCGACTCGCCGGCCTAGGATTTCCGAGGTGTGCGAATAAGGGTTTAGTATGAGACTAGCGCGACTATTTCTTGTGGCTTCAGTTGCACTTCAGTTGGTCTACATTGATTGTGTCGACTGCCTGTGCGCCGCCGAAGCTGGGCACGCCGGGGAGCACACCGGAAATCCCAATCCATTGGCCGTTGATATCGACTTGGCCATCTGGACTGGGGTGGTGTTCCTGTTGTTGTTCGCGATCCTCAGTAAGTTCGCTTGGCCAGTGATTTCCACTGCTCTCGTCGAGCGCGAAGAGCGAATTGCAGACAACATTGCCGCGGCAGAGGCGAAGCATGAAGACGCTAAGCAGCTTCTAGCGCAGCATGAAGCCAAGTTGGCTGGTGCGGCGGATGAGGTGCGAGCTTTGCTCGACGAAGCGCGACGCGATGCCGAGCATACCAAGGCGAGCATCCTCGAAGAGGCCAAGAAGGCAGCCGATTCTGAGCGGGATCGGGCTGTTCGCGATGTCGAACGTGCCGCGGATCACGCCATGAAGGGGCTAGCCGAAACTAGTGCCAATCTGGCGGTCGACTTGGCCGAAAAGGTAGTTCGCCAGGACATTACTCCCGACCGACAGGCAGCTTTGGTGCGTGAGGCGCTCGATAAATTGGGTGTCACCGAACCTAGTGAGAACTAGGGCTAGCGAGAACTGATGAGCAACGATTCTTCTCAAAATGGAGTCCGCGATACGGTTTTCGATGTCGACATCGAAAAGCTGTCGAAGGTCTATGCGCAGGCTGTCCTCGATGCCGCAGGCGAAGGCGAAGACAGTGTTGTTGAGGAGCTGGAATCGATCGGCTCGGAAGTGCTGGACAAGTTCCCGGATTTCCAAAAGGTTCTTTCCTCAGCCTTGGTTTCGCAGGATGAGAAGTTAGCACTAATCGATCGAGTGTTTGGCAATCTTTCGCAAACAACGATTAGTTTTTTGAAGGTGCTAACCGCGCACGAACGGCTCGAGCTTTTGCCGCAAGTGGTTCGTTCTGTGGCTAAGCTTTGGAAAGAGCGAAGTGGCAAGGTGCCGGTCGAGATTGAGCTTGCTTTGGAAACAAGCGATTCGCTTGTGGAAGAAATGGTACAAGTGCTGCGAAAGAAGTTCGATATGGAGCCGGTCGTCAATACGGTGATCAATCCTGAACTGATCGCTGGGTTTGTGGTGCGGATTGGGGACCAGGTTCTCGATGCCTCGGCCCGAACGAGCTTTGAACATGCTCGCACCGCGATGGTTGCCCACGCTGTGGAGGCTATTCAAAGCCACCCCGACCAGTTCATCGAGAAGTAACAAATCTAAATTAATTAAATCGTGCATACATTTGGAGAGCTTCGATGAAGTTCAAGAGCGACGAAATCGCCTCAGTAATTCAAAAAGAAATCGAAAACTACTCGGCTCAGATCGATGTTCGCGAAGTCGGTCGCGTGTTGGAAGTTGGCGATGGTATTGCCCAGGTGTATGGCCTGTCGGGCGTGATGTACAGCGAGATGGTTGAGTTTGCCAGCGGTGTGACCGGCTTGGCGTTCAACTTGGAAGAAAACTCAGTGGGTATCATCATTCTGGGTGACTACCTCCAGATTAACGAAGGTGAAGAAGTTCGCAGTACGGGCAAGCTCTTGAGCGTACCTGTTGGCGACGAATTGCTCGGACGCGTTGTCGATCCACTCGGGAATCCACTCGACGGCAAGGGGCCCATCGTCACCAACAAACGCCGCAATGTGGAAGTCATTGCCGCGGGCGTCGCCGAGCGTCAGCCTGTTTGCGAGCCGCTCCAAACCGGGGTGAAGGCCGTCGATGCGATGACGCCCATCGGACGTGGACAGCGAGAACTGATCATTGGTGACCGTAAGACAGGGAAAACCGCGATTGCCATCGATGCAATCATCAATCAGCGCGACTCGGGAGTAAAGTGCTTCTATGTCGCCGTGGGACAGAAAGAATCTACTGTCGCAGGAGTCGTGGAAAAGCTGCGTGAATCGGGCGCTATGGACTACACTACCGTCATCGTTGCCGGTGCCAGTGATCCCGCCCCATTGCAGTATGTGGCTCCTTACTCCGGCACAGCAATGGCCGAGGAGTACATGTTTAACGGCGGGCATGCTTTGATTGTGTACGATGATCTCAGCAAGCAAGCGGTTGCCTATCGCGAGCTATCCTTATTGATGCGTCGCCCACCGGGACGCGAAGCATTCCCTGGTGACGTGTTTTACTGTCATAGCCGATTGCTGGAACGGTCGTCAAAACTTTCCGACGATTTGGGAGGGGGATCCATTACCTCGCTTCCCATTATCGAAACACTTGAAGGCGAAGTATCTGCCTACATTCCTACGAACGTGATTTCGATTACCGACGGTCAGATCTACCTGCAACCGGACTTGTTCTTTGCAGGAATCAAGCCTGCCATGAACGCCGGTATCTCGGTTTCTCGTGTAGGCGGTGCAGCACAAATTAAGGCCATGAAGAAGGTGGCCGGTGGTTTGCGTTTGGACTTGGCGGCATTCCGCGAATTGGAAGCTTTCGCGCAGATGGGAACCGAACTCGATCCCGATACTCAGGCCAAGCTAGATCGTGGATATCGCATGGTTGAGTTGCTGAAACAAGGGCAGTACCAACCGCTCGATGTAGTCGATCAGGTATTCGTGATTTTCGCCGGCACGCGAGGTCATTTGGACCAGGTCGCCATCGAAGACGTGCGAGACTGGGAGGCCAAGTTCCTCACTTTCATGAAAGATCAGAAGTCTGAGGTCCGTAATGAACTGGTTGAAAAGCAAGATTTGGACGACGATCTGATTTCAAAAATCGAAGCCTCGATTGAAGAGTTTTCAGCTCAGTTCCAATCAGGTGACGATACGGCTTCTAAGTCCTCAGAAGAGTCTGAACCCGCAGTGGCCTAACGCACTGGCGATCCGTCGGATCGCGCGGCTTTGAAGCACCGAAGAAACCTCAGACACAAAGACACTTTGATTTCCACCTAGATTATGCCTAATCCAAAAGAACTTGATAAGCGTCGCAAGTCGATTCGCAATATGCGTCGGATTACGCGCACCATGGAGCTGATCGCCACGGCACGATTCAAGAAAGCGATGGATCGCGCATCGGCGGCTACTTCGTATACGGATCGCATGACTCAATTAGTCGCCGACTTAACACAGTCTGGTTTGCAAGTGAGCCATCCGCTGCTGGAGTCGCGGGATAAGCCAGAACGGGGACGTCTGTTAGTGCTGACCGCCAACCGCGGTTTTTGCAGTGGCTTCAACGGTACTTTGATACGTGCAGGTCTGTCGCGGTACGACGAACTGAAGTCTGAGCTATCGGACGTCGATGTCGAGATTTCTGGCAAGAAAGGTATCTCTGGGTTTGGGTACCGCAGTGTCGAAGTTGATCGTCAATTCACGCACTTTGAGGACAAGCCGGCCTTCGACGAGGTCGATGAGATTGCAACACGATACCTCGACGATTACACGACGGGGAAGCTCGATCGGTTGGACATCGTCTACACGAAGTTCGTCAGCATCTCGCGACAAGAATTGACAGTGGAAACCTTGCTGCCCTTGGGTTCACTTGGTGCGGAAGACTCTGCGGACGCAACCTCCGGATCCTCCACCCAGTACGAATTTCTGCCCTCTCCGGAGAGCATTTTGGAAGAGGTCGTGCCGACTAGCTTTAAAGTGAAGCTGTTCAAGTGCTTCCTTGATTCCGCGGTGAGCGAGCAAATCGCCCGCATGGTGGCAATGAAGGCCGCTACAGAAAATGCTGGAGAGCTGATCAAAGACCTTAGCATGCAATACAACCGTGCCCGTCAAAGTCGTATCACGTCCGAACTGATGGACGTCATCGGTGGTGTCGAGGCCCTAAGTTAGATTTATCAATCAAAGACAACAAGTTATTCCTTATTAGCCGCGATCCGACCGATCGCTGGAGAACGAAATGGCAACCGCGACTGCTAAAAACATTGGCCACATTACCCAGGTGATTGGTTCGACTTTCGACGTCGAATTCGCCGAGGACGCTCTTCCTGCTATCTACAACGCTGTGAAAGTTCAGTCTGAGCACAAAGGCGTGAAAATCGACCTTACTGGCGAGGTACAACAGCAGCTCGGCGGTGGACGCGTACGCTGCGTAGCTCTGGGTGCCACGGATGGTTTGATTCGAGGCCAAGAGTGCGTGGATACCGGTGCTCCTGTATCGGTTCCTGTTGGCGAGTCGACACTGGGTCGAGTTTTTAATGTGACAGGGGATGCCGTAGATGGTCGAGGCGAAGTGAAGGCCGACGAGCATTGGCCCATTCATCGTGATGCACCGCCTCTCGATTCGCTCTCCACGAAGACTGAACTATTCGAAACCGGTATCAAGGTGATCGACTTGCTCACGCCGTTTGTGCGTGGTGGTAAGGCCGGACTTTTCGGTGGTGCTGGCTTGGGTAAAACAGTTATTCTCACCGAACTGATCGCTCGTATTGCCTCGGCACATGGTGGTTACTCTGTGTTTGCTGGAGTGGGTGAACGTACTCGTGAGGGTACAGACCTGTGGTTGGAAATGCAGGAAGCCAAAATCGGCGATACCGGCAAAAGCGTGATTGACCAAACCTGCATGGTTTTCGGCCAAATGAACGAGCCGCCAGGTGCTCGCCTTCGTGTAGCTCTCACGGCGCTAACAATGGCCGAGTACTTCCGCGATAAGACGGGTGCGGACACGCTATTGTTTGTGGACAACATCTTCCGCTTTTCCCAAGCTGGTTCGGAAGTGTCCGCTTTGTTGGGGCGGATGCCTTCGGCCGTGGGTTACCAACCAACCCTGGCAAGCGAGATGGGTGCCCTGCAGGAACGTATCGCTTCGACCGAGGGTGGTGCTATTACCTCGGTGCAGGCCGTTTACGTCCCGGCAGATGACCCGACCGATCCCGCCCCGGCAACTGCCTTTGGCCAGTTGGACGCATTCATTTATCTGGAGCGATCGATTTCGGAGAAAGGTATTTACCCAGCAGTCGACCCGCTGGCGTCCTCCAGCCGAATCCTCGATCCACAGTACGTGGGAGATCGGCACTTCAACTGTGCCCGTCGTGTTCAGACTACTCTCCAACGGTATCGCGAATTGCAGGACATTATCGCAATTCTCGGTGTTGAGGAACTGCCGGAAGAGGATAAGCAAATCGTGCATCGTGCACGACGTATCGAACGGTTCCTTTCGCAGCCATTCTTGGTGGCCGAAGTGTTTACCGGTAAGCCGGGTGAGATTACGCCCTTGGAAGACACGATCCGCAGTTTCGAGGAAATCTGCGATGGCAAGTGGGATCACCTGCCCGAAAGTGCCTTCATGTATGTAGGTTCGATCGAGCAAGCCGAAGAACAGTGGAACAAGAGCAAGAAGTAGAATTCGGCTGCCGGCTGATGGCTGTTGGCAATCAGCGGACTGGCGATGAAAGAACAAAACGATGGCCACATCAGGTAATTCAAACAAATCGCTACAGTGCATTGTCGTAACGCCCGAAGAGACTGTCCTCGAAGGTGAAGCGACATTTGTGGCTTTGCCGCTATTCGATGGTGAAGTTGGCATCGGCTTGCACCATAGCCCGATGATTGGTCGGCTAGGTTATGGTGAGATGCGGATCACCAATGGAGAAGAGAGTTCCAGCTACTACGTTGACGGTGGATTTGTTCAAGTGGCGGACAATCTAGTCTCGGTGCTGACTAACCGCGCCGTGCCTGCTGCCACGGTTGACGGCGAAACAGCAGAGCAACAACTCGCCGAAGTCCTTTCTCGAAGAGTGGCTGGAGCCGATCAATTAGCCATCCGCGATCGTCAACTCTCCCAGGCCCGTGCTCAGATTCGTGTGGCACGCAAGGCGAAGTAGGGCTCATCCCCTTCGCTCCGGCGATCTATCAGATCGCGGCTAGTCTTATGCATGCAAGAATGGATTTTGTCTGAGGAGTTCTTCGGGCTAATCTGACTACAAGTCTTGTAGCTTTGCTTGCACATTTCTAGACAAGCTAGATTGAACTAGGCGTCTGTAGGGTATCTTCGTACCTTCCCGTATAAGTTGTCTATCGTTCAGATTGAAAGGAGCCCCGTAATGTTAAGATTTCTAGCTCTTCTCGCCTTGTTGGTTTGTCCCAGCATGACAGCAATTGCAAGCAACAATAGTTCCAATGCGTCAGACAAAATGCATGTTGATTTGCCGATCACAAAGGCCTTGGGCTGGGATTTCTTGACAGAGGATATGCCGAATCGGCCACTGTTTGGTTTGCGTCAGCAGCCAGCCAACGCCCCCATCGCCCTAGATTTTGGAAGGGCAATCCAATCATCAGCCAACAGAAAAGGCTTGGATGGAATGTTAATAGCGAACTGAGCTATCCGAGGATGAAAGTGCGTAAGGATGAAAAACAGAGATGCTGCTACAAAAAGTAAAAGCACAATATTTCTATTTTGTCCCTGAGCCCGAGCCTGAGAATTGAGCAAGAACTATTCTCAACTCTGCACTCCGAATGTGCCTCGGTGTTTCACGCCCGGGCATTCCCCGAAGGGGATACATACCGTAGCCCAGGGTTGATCGCGATGCGATCTACCCTGGGTCTTAATCGACATCATCTCTACCCTGAAAGGGTTGTACACTTTGTGAAACCCTTTCAGGGTATATTTTAGAGCCTTTACATACCCAGGGTAGCGACTGCGCCGCAACCCTGGGCTACGGTATGTAACGCCTACGGCGTATTGCGGTGACTTAACTACCTCAGCTTCATCGGCTTGTGCAGGATAAAGACAGGTCTAGAAACTACCAAAAGTGAACTTCATTTCGGCAGATTTTCGCCTGAGACTCCGGCGGAAGAGTGACCCACCTCGCCTGGACCAATGGGTTACATTTGCAGGTGCGGCCCCTGCCCTACGCTTGGCGAGTTAAATAGCGTCTGAGCCGCGTTCGCCGGTGCGGATTCTGATGCAATCGTCCATCGGCAGGACGAAGATTTTGCCGTCGCCGATTTGGCCCGAGTCGCCGCTCCGTCCGCCCTCTACGATCGCATCAATCGTGGGTTCCACGAAGTCGTCGTTAACGGCAATCTGAAGCTGTACTTTTCGCAGCAGATTCACTGTGATCTCGCGGCCGCGGTAAACTTCTGTCTGCCCTTTCTGACGTCCGAACCCTTGCACATCCATGATCGTCAGTCGCACTACTTCCACCTTGCTGAGCGCGGCTTTTACGTCTTCCAGCTTGCTGGGCTGGATAATGGCAATGATTAGCTTCATGGAGAGGGATCAGGATTTGGGTGTCGGGGAGCAGTGTCACGTGAACAGAGTCACTTGTAACAGATCATCGTAAATCCGCAATCCGACTACCACAATGCGAAATAGAACAATACTAAATAGAAGGATACCCCGGCCCAGGCGGGAATAGGCGGCATTCCCATCCCAGGCTCGAGGGTATCCTTCTGGATCGGGACTTTCGCTTAGGCGGGAGCAACTCCACCATAGGCCTGCATGCCATGTTCGCTGACATCCAAGCCCTTTTGCTCTTCGGATTCAGTCACTCTCAGCACACCCACGGCCTTCAGGGCAAAGAATAGCCCCAGCATGGTGAAGAACGACCATCCGCAGATCATCAACGTGCCCTTGAGCTGCACGGCAAACGAGGCCACGTCTGAGTGCAAGATGCCAATCGAAAGGCAACCCCAGACACCGCATAAGCCGTGTACGGGAAACGCACCAACAGGATCGTCAATCTGTAACTTGTCCAGTAATAGGACCCCACCAATGATCAGGGCACCAGCCACTGGTCCAATGATGAGAGCGGCTTGGTTGAACGTCATCACATCGCAGCAGGCCGTGATTCCGACTAATCCGCCGAGGATACCATTGAGGCCCATCGAGAGGTCTGGCTTGCCAAACAAGAGCCAACTCAGCAACGTGGCGACCAGCCCACCCGAAGCAGCCGCCAGCGTAGTGGTCACTGCGATATGCATAGTGGCATCAATGTCCGAGGTCGATTGAAATGCCAGCTGACTTCCTGGATTGAATCCGTACCAGCCAAACCAGAGGATAAATACGCCCAGCGCGGCGATCGGCAAACTGTGGCCGGGCATGGGAATCGATTTGCCATTCACAAAGCGACCCAATCGTGGGCCGAGCACTATGGCACCGGCAAGTCCGGCGAAGCCACCCACACCATGTACCACGGCGGAGCCAGCGAAGTCCATAAACCCTGCGTCGTTGAGCGGTCCACCACCCCATTTCCACATGCCGCTGATCGGGTAGACCAAGCCTGTGAGGATAGCGCTGTAAATCAGGTAGCCAGCCACTTTCATACGGCCCGCAACGGCCCCAGAGACGATGGTTGCTGCCGTGGCGGCGAAGACTGCTTGGAACAACCAGTCTACCCCTGGGTTAAACGTGCGGTCGGCAGCGGCTTCATATCCGTCCAGGCCAACACCACCGAAAGCAAACCATTTATTGGCGATGTCATCAACTCCGTAGTTGCCGGGATACATCAGACCGAAACCGATGAAGTAGAACAGCAATACGCCAACGCAGATATCCATCGAATTCTTGAAAAGAATATTCACGGCATTCTTCGACGAATTGAAGCCAGCTTCGACCATGGCAAAACCAGCCTGCATGAAAAATACGAGAACAGCCGCCAGGAATAGCAGGGCATTGTCCAAAGCATAGCCAACGCCTAGGTCAGCTGCTTCTTCTGCGGGAGCCTCTTCTGTGATGGTAGGTGTTTCACTTGGTGCCTCTTGTGCGAACACAACGCTGGAACTAGTCGCCAGCATGGCAATTGCCACGATGGTTGCGACCAACATGGAGCGAAAGCTCCCATCGGTGGGAGAAAAATTCATAACTACGCCTTTTTTGTATGTCAGAAGGAAATTCAATCGCAGAGTCTTTCGCGCCTTAAAGAAGTCCGCCTTCTAGACTCTGGAAGCGAATCAACTAGTCGCTTCTCGGGGGTGGCTGCCACGGTTGCACGGGTCCCAATGCTTCTGGGCGGTCACACCTGTTAGGTCTGCGTCAATGCAAGTGGCGTGCCATGAACGATGGCTCGGCGGAATTGAAAATCGTTCACAGGCCGCAAAACGCTTCTCTATAGCGACTTAGAAAATCCTAGAGAAAGGATTTGAAGAGAACAAAAAGAGCGAATCGGATTGGGCTGCCCACGTAGTCGACAGGCAGTGTCGCGCTGCTAGGCAGTCGGTGCGTCGGCGCCTACCTCATCGAATAGTGCGTCCACAAAATCATTGGGATTAAAAAGTGCCCAATCTTCGGGACTCTCGCCCACGCCTACGTATTTCACAGGCAGCCCTACTTGTTGACGGATGGCCACCACCACGCCGCCCTTGGCCGTGCCATCCAGTTTGGCTAGTACGATTCCGGTGCAATCGACCGTCTCGGTGAATTTGTTGGCCTGGCTAATGCCATTTTGCCCCGTGGTGGCGTCCAGGACCAATAGCACCTCGTGTGGGGCTTCTGGGATCTGCTTGCGGATGGAATCTTGGATCTTGGTGAGCTCGGCCATCAAGTTTTTCTGCGTTTGCAATCTGCCAGCCGTATCGACGATACATACATCAGCCTCAGTTTTCAGGCAATGCTCGACTGCTCGGTAGGCTACCGAGGCGGGGTGAGCATTCTGCTCGCCGGTGACAATCTCAACGCCCAATCGTTCCGACCAAATGGTAAGTTGTTCGACGGCAGCAGCCCGAAACGTATCGCCTGCACCCAGGACAACGCTCTTGCCCTGGGACTTCAATAGATGAGCCAGCTTAGCGATCGACGTTGTCTTACCAGCACCATTGACGCCGCAAACCATAATGACAGTCGGACCGGAATCGGCAAAACGAATAGGCGATGATTCCTGCTCCATCAGTTCTGCGAGCTTTATCTTCCAAGACGACACCACATCTTCCAATGTGACGACACGACCGCGCATGGTAGAGCCGACTTCGCTTACTATCTCTTCGACCGACTCGTAACCCATATCGGTCTTGAACAAAATCCCTCGCATTTCGTCGAGAAATTCATCGTCGATCAGTCGACCTTCGCTCTTGAAAAGATCGCGGACGTCGGTTTTTAGAATATTTGCGGTTTTATTTAGACCGCGTTTGAATTTATCGAATAATCCCATGGTCTTTGTTTCGCGGAGAGGGTCGAATTAGTGCCCGCAATCATGCTCTGGCACGCTCGATGTTACTCCGAATCCTTTTCTTGGTCACGAATGATGAGTTTGTCTAGAATTCCATTCACAAACTGCGAAGATTGGGCCGAGCCGAAGCGTTTGGCGAGTTCGACTGCTTCGTCGATGGCTACACGCTCAGGCGTATCTGCATAGCGAATCTCGAATGCACCCAGGCGAAGGACACTACGGTCAGTTGCTGCCATCCTGCCAAGCGACCAATTGTCTGCCTTCGATTCGAGCAGTGTGTCTAACTCCTCCTGATTTCTCAATACCCCTAAAACCAGCGACTTGGCGAACTCGCGCAATTCCTCGTCCTGCAGCCGAGATTGCAGGAAAGGTCCAATTTGATCGCGAGAATCACGAGGATTGAGATCCTCCTGAAACAAGGCTTGCAAAGCAACTTCGCGGGCACGGCTACGGCGAGACATCTTTGAGAGGGGGGGAGGATTGAGGGGTCGGGGAGTGGGTGGAAAAGAACTTATCCTAGGAACTACGTTGGCACACTCTATTCTATTGCGGTGGGCAGTTGCGAAGCAATCCGACCATTGAGATCGCCGCCTCGGCGCACTCGGAGCCTTTGTTCCCAACCTTGCCCCCCGCACGGGCCAGTGCTTGTTCCATTGTTTCACAGGTGAGGATGCCCAGCAGCACGGGCAAATCGGCCTCAAGGGCAATATCGCTGAGAGCAAGGCTTACGCCTCGGTTAATGTGTTGGTCGTGAGAAGTTTCGCCTCGCACGACGACTCCCAAGCAGATCACAGCCGCGTAGTGGCCGCTGCGGGCGAATCTCTGAGCAACCAGCGGAATTTCCCAGGATCCAGGCACCCACGCCACATCGACGCGACCTTCGGCTACGTCGCTGTCGGCCAACGTCTGCAATGCACCTTCTAGCAGTTTGCCAGTGACGGCGCGATTCCACTCAGCCACGACAATCGCAAAGCGATCGGTATTTTGCAATCCGTCTGACTCAAGAATATTTGCCACAATCTCAGGGAAAGACTGGGATCTGCGAAACAACGATCCGACGCTATCCGTCATTCGTCATTCGCTTTCTCCTTTCCCTCACTCCTCTTTTATACTCATCAGGAATTCGGCATTCGTTTTCGTCTTTACGAGACGGTTTGTCAGCAACTCCATGGCATCTGGTGGGTTCATGTCGCTCAAGACTCGACGTAGCAGCGTTACGCGGCGGTATTCCTCGGGGTCGAGCAACATCTCTTCGCGACGTGTGCCACTAGAATTGATGTCAATGGCAGGCCAGATGCGACGATCGACCATGCGGCGATCGAGGACGATTTCTTGATTGCCAGTGCCTTTGAATTCCTCAAAGATCACTTCGTCCATACGACTGCCCGTGTCAATCAGCGCGGTGGCAATAATCGTTAGTGAACCGCCTTCGTCCACCTTGCGGGCAGACCCAAAGAACCGCTTGGGCCGTTGCATCGCATTGGCGTCGATACCGCCTGAAAGAACTTTACCGGAACTGGGGCACTCAGCATTCCAAGCCCGAGCCAACCGCGTGATAGAATCGAGGAAAATAACGACATCGCGGCCATATTCGACCATCCGTTTGGCTTTTTCCAGGACCATTTCTGCCACAAGCACGTGACGGGACGAGGGCTCGTCGAAAGTGCTACTAATGACCTCGCAATTGGGGCCTTTTACCTGCCGCTCCATGTCGGTGACTTCTTCGGGTCGCTCGTCGATAAGCAACATCATGACATAGGCATTGGGGTAATTCGTCAAGACGCTTTGCGCCATTTTTTGCATCAGGATCGTTTTGCCCGCTCGGGGCGGGCTGACAATCAAGCCCCGCTGGCCAAATCCGATGGGGACAATCATATCGACTGCTCGCATCGAGATTTCGTCGGCCGTGGTCTCCATGCGAATCCGTTCGTCGGGATGATTGGCTGTGAGATTGTCGAAGAAGATTTTCTTGGACAGCAGGTTGGGATCTTGACCGTTGATAGCTTCAACGCGCAGAAGTGCAAAGTAGCGTTCGTTTTCCTTAGGAGGCCGAATCGTCCCTGCCACGGTTGCGCCGGTCCTCAAGCCAAAGCGACGAATTTGGCTTGGCGAAACATAAATATCATCGGGGCAAGATAGGTAGTGATAGTCGGGACTACGAAGAAAACCGAAACCATCTGGAAGTATCTCAAGCGTGCCCTCGCCGAACATCATGCCGTCGAGCTTCACCCGCTGTTTCAGGATACGGAAGATCAGGTCCTGCTTCTTCAAACCCGAAGCTTCCTCAACACCTTCGGCCTCGGCCACTTCAATTAGTTCGGCCGGAGCCATCTTCTGTAGCGCGGCAATGTGCACATTGGCATCGGGCTTGTCGGTCCGCTCGATGCTTTTTCCAGCTCGACGCACGCGTTCGGCGGCCTTGTCGAGTTCTTCAGCAATGGAAAGCGGTTCTTCACGCTCAAGTTCGGAAAGGCGTTGGCTGTCGTTTCCATCGATAGAGGAGGGGCCGGAGCCACCTCGTCGACGATGGTGTGGTTGGTGGCGATTGTGCCGTGGACCGCGGTTGCTGGTCTCAGACATCACATGGTACTCCTGAAAAGCGACTGAAATCTGGCACGCGGAAGGTGCCAAAAGGTGGGGGGGTATTTTGAGGGGAGAATGTTAGTTGAGGTTGTGACTAGTGATGATAGTGGTCGCTAACCCTGCGCAGGATCGATGCGGGATCATCTAAACGAAAAAAGGTAAAGCAAACCGACGTGGGTTTGATTGGTCGCGAGGGGGGGATCTACTCTTTGTTCTCGAAGCGAAAAGTGGCGGGGTCGATCATAGCATAACTGCTACAATCGATACAATTAGTATGGCAACCGTCGGAGGCTTTGGGAAGGCTGACTACGGCAATCTCGCCAACTTAGGCAAAGAGACCGGGAGAGCCCAAACGTCGGTGAACAGGTTGGCTAGCAGCTAAGAACACTCTAATCAGGCGGGTTTTCTCGCTGAATAACGTCCCAAAACTGTTCGGTGGCCCGCTGTAAGTCTTGCAAGTCTCCGTCGTTGGCGATGAGGTGCGTTGCCAGTGCTTTTTTCTCCTCAATCGGCATTTGAGCCATCTCACGGCGAGCAAATTCCTCAGGTGTCCAGTCACGACGCTTCGCTCGCTCGTAACGGTCCGACGCCGGAGCGTCGACGAAGAGAATGGTATCGCATAGGTCGTGCCAACCCGCTTCGAGCAACAGGGGAGCATCGATCACCACTGCAGGACCTTTTGACTGGTAGATCTCGGTGAGTTGTTCCTCAAAATCTTTACGAATGACTGGATGTAAGAGCGACTCGAGAAATCTTAGTTCAGAACGATCAGTATCTCGTTGAGCGAAAACAATTCGAGCTACTGCCTGGCGGTCAATGGTTCCAGACGTGCCAATGATCTTTTGCCCCCAACGCTCAACTAGCGCTTCCTTCACATGAGGCAGATCGATCGCCTGGTGAGCGGCAACATCGGCGTCGAGCACCTTGGCTCCTAGCTTGGATAGCTCTGTCGCAACTTGCGATTTACCGCTCGCGATACCCCCTACTAACCCTATCGTGTGCATGGCTTACGACTCCTGCCAAGGCTGGCAATCAGCCCAGTTATCGCCAAACTTCACGTCGACTTTCAAAGGAACTGCCAGATCAATCACTGTGCTCATTTCTTCTGAAACCACCTCTGCCAGTCGGTCAATTTCCCCTGGGTCTACCTCGAAAACGAGTTCGTCGTGAATCTGTAAGAGCATTTGTGCCGAGAGCGTTTCCGTTTGCAGTCGTCGATGAACGCCGATCATAGCCAGCTTGATCAGGTCGGCGGCAGAGCCTTGAATCACCGAATTGACTGCCGTCCTTTCGGGCAAATTCAATTGCCGCAGGGCCCCGGTTTTTTGCTCGCGAAGCCCAGGCGGAACTGCGCGAACTCCCTGAACAGCGCGGCGTCGGCCCAATAGCGTTGTCACATAGCCCTGCTCTCGACACGCAACTAACGTGTCGGTAAAGAACTCCAGAACACCTGGATAACGGGCAAAGTAAGTTTCTATAAAAGTCGCGGCTTCTTCCTGAGAGATATCTAGGGCTTTCGCCAAACCAAAGGGACTTTGGCCATAGATGATCCCAAAATTCACGGCTTTGGCTCGTCGCCGCATATCGGAATCGACTGCTTCGAGCTCGATTCCCTCCACTTGGCTGGCAACCAGTGCGTGGATGTCTTCGTCATTGGCGAATGCGTCCAAGAGAGTTTGATCCTGGCAATAGTGGGCCAGCACCCGCAGCTCGATCTGCGAATAGTCAGCAGCCAGCAGTTTCCAACCCTTCGGCCCTGCCCGAAAGGCACTTCTGATTTCACGACCTTCGGCAGTGCGAACAGGGATGTTTTGGAGATTCGGATTGCTCGAACTCAACCTACCTGTTGCCGCAACCACTTGGTTGAACGAGGCATGGACGCGTCCCGTCTCGGGATGAATCATCGTGGGAAGGGCGTCGATGTAGGTATTTAGCAGCTTCGAATATTGACGATACTCCACAATTTTCGCGGGAAGGGGGTGCTGGTGCGCTAATTGCTCGAGCACCGAGGCGTCTGTACTGGGGCCGGTCTTTGTCTTCTTGATTACTGGTAATCCAAGTTTGTCGAACAGCAACTCACGAAGCTGCTTCGGTGAGCCAATGTTCAACGGATAGCCGGCCGCTTCTTCGATTTCTTCCGAAAGCTGGTGGAGCTTGGCCGCGTACTGCTTGCTAAGTTCTGATAGTTTCTTGGTATCAACCTGGATGCCGACATATTCAAGTTCAGCCAGGATGTCGATCAACGGAGTTTCTACCTCGTCACAAAGTTCGTTGAGACCTTCCGATTGCAAACGCTCTGTTAGCAAAGGGTAAAGTCGCAAAGGTAGATCGGCGTCTTCAGCCGCGTAGGGTGCCACGTCATTAATTGGCACCTCGTCCATTCGTCTTTGGTTTTTACCGCTGCCGATCAACGAATCGATCTTGACCGTCGTATGCCCCAGATAGCGTGCAGCAAGCTGATCGAGATTGTGGCTTCGTTCACCTGCGTCTAGCAGGTAACTCGCTACCATCGTATCAAGTGCGACGCCGGCCAGGCGAATGCCCGCACTTCGTAATACGACGATATCGTACTTCAAGTTTTGTCCCACCTTAGCGATAGCTTCATCTTCTAAGATGGGACGCAGCGTATCGGCAGTCTTAATGGGATCCAGCACTTTCTCCCCAGCGGGCCCACGGACCGGAACGTAATAGCCCTCCCCCGCCTCTGTCGAGAGAGCATAGCCAACGATCTCGGCACGCCGTGAATCGACATCGGTGGTTTCTGTGTCGACAGAAATCATCGAGCTCTTAGAGAGTTTCTTCACCAATGAGTCGAGGGCGTCAGGCGTATTGACCAATTCGTAATTGGCCTCAATCTGAGGTCCTGCATTCTTATTCGGCCCTCCGCCATCGATCATCGCAGCACGTTCCGCCAAACTCCTAAAACCAAAGTCTCGAAACAACTCAGCCAGGCGATCGTGATCAACCCCACCGACACGTGTCGCCTGCCAATCTGGAGTCACCGGCACATCGTTGGCCAGGCGGACCAGGGTTTGCGAAAGAAGGGCGTCGTCTCGATATTCGACCAAGTTCTGGCGCTTCTTTGCTCCCGCGACATCCTCGGCATGATCGAGCACACTCTCTAGATTGCCATATTGACCGAGCAGATCCTTGGCCGCTTTCGGGCCGATCAATGGAACACCGGGAACGTTATCCACCTTGTCGCCGACTAACGCTTGAAAATCAACAACTTGGTCAGGGCGAACTCCCCAGTCATCCATCAAGGCTGTCGCGTCGTAAACGCTATTCTTGCGAATGTTGAATACAGACACGCGATCAGTAATCAGCTGCCTGCAATCCTTGTCCCCAGTGACCACCAGGCACTCGCCGCCAAGTTCATCACACTGCTTAGCAACTGTGGCGAGTACGTCGTCTGCTTCGTACCCGGGACTATCAAGAACGGGAATGCTGAGCGCCTTCAAAACCTCTCGAATCTTGGGAATCTGTGATACCAAGTCGGCAGGCATTTCGCCTCGATTTGCTTTGTACTCGACGTAAAGATCATTGCGAAATGTCCCGCCCGGCAAATCAAAGGCACACAACAATCCGTCCGGCTGACGAGTTTCGATTAGTTGAATCAAATCGCGCACAAAGCCATAGACTGCGCCGACTGGTTCGCCAGAGGGACTGGTCATGTCCGGCAAAGCATGGAACACCTGGAAGATTAACGAGTGAGCGTCAACGGCATAGACTGTCCAACCGGCGAGCGAAGATGGTTGAGATCCCTCAGAATCTGGCTGATTCTCACTCGGCGGAGTTTCGGCTTCGTCAGGCTCCATGCCCGGTAATGACGTTTGTCGCGATGATTTGGGCATAGGTGCTCCGCCGTGATAGACTGCCTCGCCAGCATGGCGAATTGCAGAAACTGTATTGAAACCGTACTGGCGTAGGCTATCAAGGCGTCTGAGCTCGGTAGGGATGCTGCGTAGATTCCAAAGGTCCGATTATGACGCTGGCGTATCACGTAGGGGCGACGGGAGGCCCCGCTGTGTCCGAGTAGATTTGTTGACATGCTCTAATCCCCTAATTAAGCTCGACTTAGGGCGATTGGCGGCGTTTTGTGGAAGTTGTGCTCGGAATCCCTACGCAGCTCTTGGCCCCGGTCTAGGCGAAGTGGATACAATTACTGAATTGACCAATATCGACTTGGCACTTTCAGGACTCTACTTCGTAAGACTGATCCTGATTCGTCACGAACCGCCCCTAGCGGACAAGTTTGGGTAACGAGAGAACAGATGGCGACTAAAGAGAATCAAACGCTTCAGATCATTATCATCTCGCTGGTGATTTCATTCTTACTGTCCCTGGCTGGGCTTGTCTGGGTGAACAGCAATCGCAAAGCCGCAGTCGCCAGGGCGACCGCGGCAGAGCAGCGCTCCAGCGAAGCACAGTCAGCACAGCGTCAGCTCCAAGAAGAAGCCAACCGTTACAAGCGTTGGATGGGTTATGCCGAGGCAGACTCCAGTGCGACGATCGAAAAATCGTTCGAGGAAGACATGCAGCGCTGGGGCAGCACTTTCGAAGAAAGCAGCCGATTCTATCGCACGATTCTCCAAAACATCTTTGAAGAAAATCGCAAGCTCTCGCTCAGCGAAGGTGAGGCGAAAGAGCAGCTCAAGAAACTGAAGCAAACTCTCCTTGCGACTGAAAAAGAAAAGGACGAGCAAATCAAAGAAGCGCTCGCCGAACTGAAAAAAGTAAAGGCCGATGCCGCATCCGAAAGAAATAAGTTCGAAACCCAGTACAGCGATATTTCGACGAAAAATCAAGAGATCGCTTCGCAGCTCGATGAACAGCGTAATCGTTTCGACGAAACGGTAGCCGAGCACTCGGCCGAGGCGAAGGAGCTAACCGAGCAGGCTAAGAAGCTGGAGCGTGTGAACACGGTGCTCCGCACGGGGATCCCCGAGGACGATCCGTTTGCGCAACCAGCCGATGGAGAGGTGCGTTGGGTGAATCAGCGCACTGGTACCGTCTGGATAAATCTGGGTGAGAAGGATGGCTTGCGGCCCCAGGTGACCTTTACGATTTTCTCTTCGTCGCAAGACGACGCGCTCACGGCAGACCAGAAAGCAACGGTGGAAGTCACGCGTCTACTAGGCCCCAAGATGGCCGAAGCACGCATCACTTCAGATACACCGACCGATCCGATTGTCGAAGGTGACAAGATCTACAGCCAAGTTTGGAGCCCCGGCCGAAAAGTTGCTTATGCCATCACAGGTATTGTCGATATGGATGGCGATGGCAGGGACGACCTGGAGAAACTCAAGACAGTCATTCGCATTAACGGTGGCGAGATTGATGCCGTACCGGGCCCCAACGGCACCATGGATGGCGAAATGTCGATCACCACTCGATTCTTAATCCTGGGTGAATTCCCCGACGAACCACGCCAGCAAGACATGCGTCGCTCATGGGATCTGATGAGCAAAGAGGCAGACACCTTTGGGATCGAGCCTATCGCATTACTCGACTTCTTAGAGTTGATCGGTTGGAAGTCAGACAACCGAACAGTCTCGCTGGGTCTGGGAGCCGAGGCGGACGACTTTGTTTCCGCCAAGGAAGACCCAGCCGTTTATCGTCCCGGCAAGGGAACAGACATCTTCCGCCCTCGCAAACCGCAGCCTCGCTACTAGGAAGGTTACCCTTGAATGAGCCGACGGCGCTAGCCGCGGGTCGAATAAGTGGTAACGTTGCAAGGTGTTCGACCCGCGGCTAGCGCCGTCGGCTCACGTGGAAGCCGCGATTGCAGAGAACTTTTTCAGTAGGTTTCTGGTTGCAGGCGTATCGCGACATTGATCGACGAATTCGTCTACCTTCATGCCGGCGATCCTCTCGACGTATTGCGGATAGGCGACGAGCCTGCCGACGAGCGCTTTGCAATCTAGTTCTGGATGGAATTGAGTGCAGTAGATGGGTGCGTCGGCAAACTTGAATGCCTGATTGGTCACTCTCTCGGAAGAAGCCAGTAAAATGGCATTGGGGGGAAGCTCGACCACATGATCTTCGTGCCCGGCTTGTCCATAGAAGGGCGAGGTGAGCTCTCCGAAGATCGGATCGCTTCGGCCGGCCTCGGTGAGTTGAAGCTCAATGGTTCCTAGCTCGGCATGCTTGGGATCGTGAATACATCGACCCCCTGCCGCCCGTGCGAAGGCTTGAAATCCCCAGCAGGAGGCGAATGTTGGTTTTCGCAACGCGTGCAATTGCCGCAGGCCTTCCAAAGTTCGATCCAGCCAGGCGCTCTCGCCTGCTGCCGAATAATTGCCGCTGCCACCGATGAGTATCACGTCAAATTCATCGAGCAAAGCTTTGTCTGGAACTCCTGCCAACAGATCGAACGTCTTCAGTTGCTCGGGCGAGCAATCCAGGGCTTCGATAAAAGTGGCAACCTCCTGCTCTCGCATGGGATCATCGACGTCGCGGATCTGGAACAGTAGGTAGCGGAGATTCTTCATTGATGGAACTATGAGGTGGCAGAGGATGTGAGTTGGTTTGATTGGATCGAGCCTGTTACCACATCGATGGCTTCTAGCAACGTGTTGCCTAAAAACTCTAGCTCCTCGTCAGAAATCGAAAGGGGCGGCATGATCACCAGGACATCGCCCAGCGGCCTGAGCCAAACTCCGCGACTTAGGGTTTCAGCACAGATAGAGTAGGCAATTCGCAATTCGGGTGGATAGCGGTCGGCTGGGTTTTCCGTCGGGGAAAGTTCCACGGCCGCGATCATGCCCTTTTGGCGAGTCGTGGCTACACGCGGGTGGACCGCCAGGCAACTCAGTATTTTTTCCAAGATTGCAAATTTCTCTGGTAGTCTTTCTAGAATCTTTTCCTGCTCCAAAATGTCGAGCGTGGCATGCGCTGCCGCGGCGCCGAGGGGATTGCCAGCGAAGGTATGACCGTGCATCAAGGCGCGGCCGCTACTGGCCGTGCCCATGAAACCGCTGAAGATTTCCGGATTGGTGATCGTCGCCGAGAGGGGCAGATAGCCACCGCTGAGGCTCTTGCCCAGGCAGAGGAAATCGGGCACCACCTCCTCGGCATTGCAGGCGAAAAGATTTCCTGTGCGCCCCAAGCCCGTGACGATCTCATCGGCGATCAACAGCACATCGTATTTGCGCGTCAATTCGCGAACTCCAGCAAGATATCCGGGTGGATGAAATACAATTCCCGCCGCGGCTTGCACGAGTGGCTCGAGTACCATCGCGGCGATTTCGTGGTGATGCTCGGCAAGGATTTCTTCCAGGTGCGTAAGGCTTGCTTCGGCACCGTTATTGAATCCTGGCGACGGGGCACGGATAACCTCGAAGAGCAGCGGTGAAAACAAGGCGTGAAACCTCGGAATGCCGCCGACGCTGGCGCTGCCCAACGTGTCGCCGTGATAGGCCTCGCCGAGCGCCACATACTTGGTCTTCTCTGGCCGAGGCTGCTCGCGTTGGTGCCAATACTGAAAGGCCATCTTCAGCGCGGCTTCGATGGCCGAGGATCCGTCGCTGGCAAAGAAAACGTGTTCCAGATTGCCCGGTGCCAACTCTGCAAGTCGCCGGGCAAGTGTTGCCGTGGTACTGTTGCCCATGCCAAGCGAGGTGTTGTGGGCGACCCGATCGAGTTGGTCCCGAACGGCGGCGTCGATTTTCGGATTGCGGTGCCCAAATAAATTGCACCACATGCTACTGACGCCGTCGAGGTAGCGTTTGCCCGCGAGATCGTAGAGCCACACGCCCTCGGCGCGTTCGATCACAAGGGGCTCGTACTCGGCCATTTGGGTGAAGGCATGCCAATAGTGGTGACGGTCCCACTCGGTGATTTCAGTGTGTGTGGGCATGGGCGTCAATCACCAACAGACTTCCACTTCGGCACCAACCGTGACACCGAGCATGATTTTGGCGGAGTCATCGACGATTGCTAGTTCCAATTGATCGTTGGAGCCAATCAGAGCAACCAAAGTCATCGGTGGTTGTTCGGCATAAGTGGAGAAAATGCTATGCGTTTCGTGGCCATCGCAGCGAACCGCCACCGATTCGTCAGTCGGTACGTCGGCAAGCATCTCGCGCGTGATATTCGTGACGAGGTTGCCGAAAGAGTCGATGGCAACGATCTCTCCCTGAATACGGTTTGCCAATTTCTCAACTCCGGGCCAGTTCAATGTTCGTAATTCCGTAAGTGGCGATCCGAGTTCATCGGGCTGAACTCCCAGGCTTAGGTGGGCCGCCACCGGGGCCATAATATCACGTCCATGAAATGTCGACGATACGCTCTCGCGAAAGTACTTGGAATTCGCCACTTCCACGATCTTCGCGGGGCTGTCCCTCTCACTGAGACGGCTCAGTAGTCCATTATCGGGGCAGACATAGCGCTGAGCCCCAATTTCGGCATAGATGATTTTACGCGAAGTCCCTACACCAGGGTCGATGACTGCCACGTGCAGAGTGTCTGGCGGAAAATAGCGAGTTGTTTCGTCTAGGATCTGCGCGCCCGCCAACACTTGCTGCGGAGGAACAATGTGGCTGATGTCGACTATCTTCGCGTTGGGACTAATCGACAAAATGACGCCCTTCATCGCCGCCACGTAGGGACTGCTCGCTCCAAAGTCAGTGGTCAGCGTGATGAGCATGGTAGATGGTAGGCGGAGAATTACATTTTCTCAGCAAGCGCCAAGCAAATCTGTCGCACGCGTCCGGGGTCGACGTTGGGGTTTTCCTTTTTCGCCTGACCGATGAGGGCTCCGACTGCTTGTTGTTTGCCGTTCTTCAAATCGGCAAGCACCTTGGGATTTTTCTCTAGCAATTGCTGACAGAGTGCTTCCAGGGCCGATTCGTCGACTTGCTCGATGCCTAGCTTTCCGATGGCGCCTGCCACATCAATTCCTTCGGCCAGCATCAGTTCAAAAGCTTCTTTGCCTCGGGCCTTGGGAAGTTCCCCCGCAGCGATCGCTTGGAGCATGCCGCCGAGATTGTCAGCGGGAATCGCGAATTGATGGATCGATTGTTCGCCATCCTTTAATTCTCGTAAAACTTCCTGTGTCACCCAATTGCAGGCGGCCTTGGAGTCGCCAGACACTTTAGCAACCGTGAAGTAATAGTCCACCAACTCGCGACCCTGGTTCACCAACACATCCGCATCGTAGTCACTCAGCCCATGCTCGCTGGTGAGCCGATTTCGCAGGGCAGCAGGTAATTCCGGCAAGGAGACGCGCACCGCGTCGACTTGCTCGGTCGTGGCGAGAACGGGCACCAGATCTGGGTCGGGGAAGTAGCGATAGTCGCTCGAATCTTCTTTGCTGCGTTGACCCCGCGTGACGCCGGACGCGTCGTCCCAGCCGCGTGTTTGCTTGGGCGCCTCGCCGATGCGCTGCTTGGTTTCCTGCCAAACACGCCATTGTCGCTGGGCTTCGTAGTCGAGGGCCCGCTCCACGGCACGGAAGCTATTCATGTTTTTGATTTCGACAATCGGCGTGGCTATCGTGCCCTCGTCAGATTCCACATGCAGATTGACATTAGCATCCACCCGTAGGCTCCCCTCCTGCATGTTGCAATCAGAGACACCAATGTAGGTGAGTAGCAACTTCAGTTCCTGCAGAAAAACACGCGCTTCGGCAGAGCTACGCATATCCGGTTCAGAAACGATTTCCAAAAGCGGGGTCCCGGTGCGGTTCAGGTCGATTTCGCTGTCGGCTTTGCCCGCCACCTCGTCGTGAACGCTTTTTCCGGCATCTTCTTCCAGGTGGGCGCGAATCAGACGCACTCGTTTCGGCTCGAACTCGCCTTTGCTATCGGAAATTTCGACGTAGCCATTTTCCGACATTGGCAAATCGTATTGGCTGATCTGATACGCCTTGGGCAAGTCGGGATAGTAATACTGTTTGCGGTCCCACTTCGTGAATTCGGGGATATTGCAGTTCAGTGCTACGGCCGTCTTAAGCGACAACTCATACGCCTCGCGATTCATCACCGGCAACGTCCCCGGCATGCCGATGCAGATGGGACACGTTTGGGTGTTGGGCTCGCCTCCAAACTGCGTACTACACCCACAAAACAGCTTGCTCGCGGTGGCAAGCTGCACGTGAACCTCAAGGCCGATGACGGTGGTGTAGTTACTTGGCATTTCTAAAAAGGCCCGCGAATGACGCGGATCGAAATTATGTCGTTAATTCTTTTGAACCACAAAGCCACAAAGAACACGAAAAATTTAAGATGAATTCTTTTCAACTATTTCTGAAACTATTCTTCTTTAAAAAACGTTCTTCGTGTCCTTTGTGTCTTTGTGTCTTTGTGGTTCCTAAGGCTCTCTATAGCTCAGGTCGTTTGGTGTGCCAGTTGGTTTCGCGTTCGTACATTCTTCCGCAACGCAAGAGTTTCTCTTCTGCAAGTGGCGGTGCTTGCAATTGCAGGCCGATGGGTAAGCCCGAGTCGGTGATCCCACAGGGCAAGCTCAGCGCGGGGATCCCCGCGAGATTGGCGCTGACTGTGTAGAGATCGACCAGGTACATCGAAAGGGGATCGCCGGAGAGCTCTCCCAATTTGAATGCCGGCTCGGCGGTGACGGGGCCAACAATCATGTCGACCTGGTCGAACGCGGCGTCGTAATCCTGGCGAATGAGTCGCCGCACCTTGAGGGCTTTCAGGTAATAGGCATCGTAATAGCCGGCACTCAGGGCATAAGTGCCGAGCATGATGCGCCGCTTTACCTCGGGCCCAAAACCTTCGGCTCGGGTTCGCCGATACATCCGCACCAGGCTGGTATCGAGTGCCGCCAGCCCTTCCTGATCGCCCTTCGCTTCCAGTTCTTTCCGTTCGCTCTCTAACTCCGCCAACATCGTAGCACTGTCAGTGCGATAACCGTAATGCACGCCATCGTATCGAGCTAGGTTGCTGGAGGCCTCGCTGGGGGCAATCACATAATAAGTTGCGACGGCGTACTTACTGTGAGGCAAGGATATTTCTTGAACTTGCGCGCCGAGCGATTCGTAAACGGAAATCGCTTTGCGCACGGCTGACTCCACTTCTGAGTCGAGACCCGCGGCAAAATGTTCGCGGACGATGCCCAGCCGCAAACCCTCTAGGGGTTGTTCGATCGACTCGGTATACCTTGGCGGGGCGTTGTCGAGGGATGTTGCATCACGCGGATCGTGACCAGCAATCGATTCCAATAGCAATGCGGCGTCAGACACCGTGTGGGCCAGGGGGCCGACTTGATCGAGACTACTGGCAAACGCAATGAGACCGAATCGGCTGACGCGTCCATAGGTAGGCTTGAGCCCGACCACACCGCAGAGACCAGCCGGTTGTCGGATAGATCCTCCCGTATCGGTACCAACGGAGAGAGGTGCCATGCTGGCCGCCACGCAGGCAGCCGCCCCACCGCTCGAGCCGCCGGGGGCCCGCTCTTTGTCCCAGGGATTTCTGGTGAGTTGATAGGCAGAGTTTTCCGTCGACCCGCCCATGGCAAACTCGTCCATATTGGTGCGGCCGATCAGCACCGCGTCGGCTGCTTTCAGCCTTGCGATGACAGTCGAGTCGTAGGGTGGCCGGAACTGCTCCAGCATCTTTGAGGCGCATGTGGCAGTTGTTTGGCTATCGCAAAGCACATCTTTTACCGCCACCGGCAAACCTGCCAGCATGCCGAGCGGTTCGCCCTTGGCGCGACGGGCATCGATCGACGCAGCTTGTTCGAGGGCATATTCCGGGGAAACATGCAAAAATGCGCCGACCGTTTCGTCGTGGGCGGCGATCCGATCGAGATAGCTTTGCGTGATCTCGACCGAGGAGAGTTTGCTCTTGGAGAGCTGATCGAGCAGTTGACTGGCTGTTTGGTCGATTACAGACATACTTCCCTAGCCAGTGTGGCTTACTGATCGCCGAGCACTGCGGGGACAAGATACCCGCGCTCGTTGTGGCGAGGAGCGTTGGCTAGCGCCTGCTCACGTGGCAAACTCGGCAGGACCTCATCGTTTGCAAAGACGTTGCTCACTTCCACCGCATGGGCCATCGGCAGCACGTTGTCGGTATCGACCTCTGCCAATTGATCGACGTAATCCACGATCTTAGCCATCTCGTCTGTGAGCTGTGTCAGTTCCGCTTCGCTGAGCCGCAAGCGAGCCAGTAGCGCAACTTTTTCGACATCGGCACGAGAGAGAGACATCGGCACGTTCCCCGCATAAAGAAGGATTGGCCGAGACTACTTGGCTGCAGCTTTTTCGGGCACTTTGAAAGGTGCGCGACGGACGACCTTCGTCACTGCCCCACTACGCAAACATTGCGTGCACGCGTTGATAGTCTTGTGCGTGCCATTGGGGGTGGTGATGTGAACTCGTTGCAGATTGGGCTTAAATTGCCGACGGGTGATACCGGTGATTTTGGTACCTACCCCACCTAAATACTTCTTTTTACCGCGGATGGAGACTTGATTGCCCATCTGGGCGCCTTTGCCGCAAACGTCGCATTGCCGGGCCATCAGTTTATCCTTGTTTACATACCAGAAACTGTCGAAATCGAACGAATCACCCAATATACCCGGTCTGAGAATCCACGCAACTGGGATGGCTCGTCCTAGCACCGGCACGCTCTAGTGCTACTACGCAGGACCGGAAGTCGAAGAAAGGGGACTGGCTCGACGCAAAATAACGGCTTGCGCCTGAGCACACGTCGAGTCGTCGTGCCTGTCCCCTTTGTTCGACGGACCACCAATGCACCGCTTAAAATGGGGACAGGCACGGGATCGCTGGAAAGCCTAACCGATGGCCATCCGACAGCTTGCGATCGCGAGCCAGTCCCCACTTTAAGCTCACCCGGTGCTGTAGTCCCGACTGCTCGAAGCCATTCGGTTGAGCCTATCCAGATAAGACTATCCCCACTATCTCCAACATCCCCCTCATCTCCTGAAACCTCTTGCGGCAACACAGTGTTGCGATAAGACTGAAGGATGAGGGTATTAGCTACCTGAAAGATTCGGTCTACAGTCTCCGCAAACCATCCTCCGTCATCGGGGTAGGAATTTCACGGTCTAGATCATCGATCTTGGCCAGGGTTTCCGTGTCCAGTACCAGATCGGCGGCTTGTAAGTTTTCTTCGAGTTGCTCGAATCGACTCACCCCGATGATTGTCGAGCCGACAAAATCGTGTTGCTTGCTCCATGCAACGCAAAGCGTGGTGACAGAGATCGAAAGCTCCTTGGCGAGGGCCATCAACCGCCGCGCCGTTTCCTGAGTCCGTGGATTGACGAAACGCTTCGCCATGCGTTGCTGCCGTTCGCCGCCGGTTTGCAGATAGTCCGAGAATCGGGCGCCGGGGGGTAGGTTTTGATCGTCACTGTATTTTCCGGTTAGCACGCCGCCACCCAATGGCGAGTAAGGCAACAGACTAATCGCCTCTTTGCGGCAGACTTGGGCCAGTTCGCTCTCGCAGCGTCGGTTGATGAGCGAGAAGTTGTTTTGCACCGTATCGTATCGTCGCAGCGAGTGATTCTCAGCAGCTTGCAGGCTCTTCATCACACCCCAGCTTGTTTCATTGCTACATCCGATCGCGCGTACCTTTCCTGCCTCGACCAACTTGGTAAGAGCCGACAGGGTGTCTTCGTAACGCATTCCGTGATCCGGCCAATGCGTTTGATAGAGGTCGATGTAGTCGGTTTGCAGACGTTCGAGCGACCCTTCAATCGCCTTGCGGATCTGGTGAGGGTCGAGTGCCGTCATTCCGTGACGGACGGGTGGCTCGAACCATCCATGGCCAGGGCCGGTGACTTTCGTCGCCAGAATGACCGATTCTCGCGGCTTGTTCTTGAGCCAGCGACCTACAATCTCTTCGGTCACTCCAACTGTTTCCGCCGAAGGTGGCACGGGATAGATCTCTGCGACGTCGAGGAAATTCACCCCCGCGTTGTAAGCAGTGTCCATAATCTTCGCCGATTTAACTTCATCTGCCTGCTGGCCAAAGGTCATGGTTCCCAGGCAAATTTCAGAAACGCTGAGTCCACTCTGTCCAAGTTGCCGTCGCTTCATGGAATGTTCTATTCCTTTCTTTGAACAATCTTTAGCACTTCATCGGCAACATGATGATTCGTGGCAATCGATTCGCCGCTGTGGACTGTTGCTTTGCCTTGCCAATCGAAAAACTTGCCGCCTGCCTCTTCGATCACCGGTTTGAGCGCGGCGGCATCCCACAAATTCATGGCCGGGTCGATCATCACTTCGGCACGGCCCGTGGCTACAAGGAGATAGCCAAAGGCATCGCCCCAGGTTCGTGTCAGCCGGCAAGCCGATTGCAAATTGTCGTATACATGCCGATCGTCTTGCTTGCGAGACGTCGAGAATGCTTTCACAGAAGTGGTAAGAAAAACACTCTCCTCCAGCTTGACGACCTCGGAGACTCGGGACGGCCTCGGTTGGGCGTCGCCGATTCCATGCCAACAACCACGGCCCACCTCGGCAAATACGATTTCATCGACAGCCGGGGCGTAGATGACGCCGATTTGTGGTTCGTTGTTCTGCATGACGGCCACGAGAGTCGCATAGAGTGGTACCCCCGTGACGAACGACTTAGTCCCGTCGATAGGGTCGAGAACCCATTGATGGCCGCTGGAGCCCGGTTTTTCTGGAAATTCTTCCCCCAGGATGCCGTCGTCCGGATATTGCTTAGAAATCAAATCCCGGAGGAGCTGCTCGGCGTTTTGGTCCGCTTCGGTAACGGGCGAACCGTCCGATTTCCACTGTAATCCGCATTCGGCGGCCCTGAAGAGCTGCAAAGTTTGCTGCCCCGCTTGACGTGCGAATTCGACCGCGTGCCCTAAACGGCCCTCCAAATTAGGCTTTTCTAAGTCTTTCATGGAAGCCTAGGCTACCAAATTTCAATTCAATCTCATACGGGCGCTCGCAGACTCTCCAGCTGGCCTCTGTGAGCCCCCTAGTTGGTCGATTGGGCCACATGGGGGTAAACTCCACGGTGTCGGGACTACCAGCAGAAACGGTTGGAACGATTGTGCCCTTTAACTAACCCTTGAAGAGATAAGGGGATGGGCTGAATTTTTCTTGAATGGGTGGCGGCGGCTCTTAATAATATAAGTTGAGGGCAATCGCCTCCGAGACCGCTGATCGTGGATTCTTCTTGCAGCAACCGATTTGCTTCGAGGGCAATCTAGCGCAGCAGAATAGGATGGAAGCGATGCAAGGAAAGAGTCATTCACTCGGTTTGTTAGTAGTTGTTTTGGTGTTGGTGGCGATCGGTTCGACTTGGAACGAGTCGGGCCAACAATCGTGGGCCGTGCAAGCCTCGCCAATGGGCGTTGCGGGTGGCAACCTAACAACCTACCTGCAGGAGAGTGAAGGTCGACCCGCACGATTGGTGGTAGTCGACTCGCAACGGATGAGCGTAGCTGTTTACGAGATCGGTAGAGAGAAAGGCGAGATCAAGTTTCTAAGCTGTCGTAACTTGGTATTTGATTTACAAATGACTGGTTACAACAGTACCGAACCCTCGCCGCAAGAGATAAAGAATATGCTAGACCGGCAGAACTAGTGCCTGACGGTCGCAGTCACTGACTTGATATTACCTTGAAGAGGTTTCGATGGACCAGAAGTTCGTCACTTTCGATGATGCATTGGAAAAGCTTGGCGTTTCGGCAGACAAGCTAAATGAGCTGCGCGAGGCGGGCCAGCTGCGTGCCTATCGCGACGGCTCAAGCTGGAAATTCCGAGGCGACGAGATTCAGAAAATGATGGATGAAGGGGTGCCGGAACCGGCACCACCTAGTGATATCGGTCTGGTGGACGAAGACGATCTTGTGGATGCCGAGCCATTGAGCTTGGTTGGAAGCGATGACGATCTGGAACTGCAGATCGATGATGACGACGATACTAAAATATCGGCGGGTTCGGCTGTTCCAACAACCGACTCAGAATTGGAGATTGAGCCTCCCGATACAGATACCGAATCGAGCGGAAGCGAACTGGAATTGGCCGAGCTAGATGACACCGTCACTGCCGGAGCTAGCGATCTTCTGCTGGACGAAAATGAAGCTGTTGGCCCGTCCGACTCAATCCTGCTGAGCGAAGAAGAATTGGGCGAATCGGTCAGCAAACATGGCAGCACCGTGATTGGTAAAGATGAGGGCGAAGACGCCGACTTAGAACTTGAGCTTGCTGACGATGATGATGTGTTGGCCAGTCAGAGCGATGTGAAACTCGCTGGACCGGGAGCGTCGGATGTGCTTTCCTCAAAAATTGCAGGTTCTGGTGTATTGGATACTGAAACCAGCGATTCTGGTCCGGGGGCGAGTGCCTTTGAAGATCTGGACGAGCTTGAGATTGATCTTGCAGCCGAATCGAGTCGCATTCTCGATCCCGTAGACGCCGACCAATCCCAAGCTGCCGAGCAGCCCAAGAGTGAAGCCAATGAAGATAGCGATTTGCGATTGGAGGACGACGGCATCGCCGACGATAGCAACATGGGTTCGACAGACGTCCCATTACTCGAGCTTGAAGATGGAGGCAGTGGCGGCGACGAAGGTTCGGGTGGCGAGATTGAGTTGGCTAGTGACAGCGAGCTTGATTTAGGTGACGGCAGCGGTAGCGACATCACCCTCGACAGTGGCGATAGTGGGATCAATCTGTCTCCGGCAGATAGTGGTTTGGCGTTGGACGATATTCCGCTTGATATCGGTGGCTCGGCAATCCTGAGTTCGTTATCACTCGGCGGAGATTCCGATCCTGAGATCTCGCTTCTTGGCGACGCAGACGAAGGCGGAGAGGCATCTGCTTCTGCCTCGCTCCAAACGGATGACGATTTTCAGTTGACCCCGCTTTCCGAGGGTGCCGCAGAGACCGATGGGGACAGTAGCTCGCAGGTGATCGCTCTGGATGCAGAGATTGAAGAACTAGGGGCGTCAGCCGTCGCGGAATTCGAAGAAGTAGATCTCACCGAGGATGCGGGAGACGAAGCAGTCGTCCTCACCGAGGACTTTGATGATGCACCGGCGGGGGATTTCGATACTTCTTACAGCCCGGCCCCTGTGGCTGCTGCTTCAGACGAGCAGCCCTACAACTGGGTATCGATGTTGTTGCTAGGTTCCACCACCCTGTTCTTGATGCTAGCCAGCGTGATGATGCTTGATGTGCTGCGAAACATCTGGACTTGGAACGAGGAGTTTAGCGTCAGCAGCGATTTGATGGATGCTCTGTTGGGTGCTTTCGGTTTGGGCTAAAAAGCCTGTGGCGGTCTTAGTTTCGCAAGTTGCGCATTGCGAAATCGACAGAATTCGTTCAGGCTAGACGTTTCTCGCCGATCAATCTGTCCTGCCCCCTGGTGTCCCCGTGTTCAATAGCGGCCTCCCGATCTTTCTAATTTGTGTAGCAATGGCATTAGCTTTGGGGTGTGAGCCTCAGCCTGAAATCACCAGCCGCACAGTCGACAAAACCGAGCCGCGTCAAGCTTTCGACGTGGGTGAAAAGAAAGAGCGGATGGACCACACCTTGGTGGCAGTACTTCCCACCGAGGAGAAGGCTTGGTTCTTTAAAATCACTGGTCCAAGTACTCAAGTTGAATCCCGCCGCAAAGAATTCCTGAAATTCCTGGAATCGCTTGGCCCTGCTTCCGAGAAAGACGCGCCTCCGAGTTGGGAACTCCCCGAGACTTGGCAAGAGAAGGAAGGCTCACAAATGCGAGCAGCAACGCTCAAAATGTCCTCTGAGCCGAATGCTGCTGAAATCGCCGTTTCGTCGTTGCCGATCTCCGACGATTGGGACAGTTTCCTTTATCGCAATGTAGAACGATGGATGGGACAACTCGACCAACGTGCCCTGCCCAAGGAGGCGATTGAAAAACTGTCTAACGTGATCGAAACTCCTGCAGGAAAAGTGACTGTTTTACACCTCGCTGGGCTATCGCGACCAAAGCCGATGGCCAACCCGCACGGGGGACAAGCAAAAGATACGGCAACGGCACCCGATCGCAAGGAGGCTACATCTTCTGCCGGAGGGGGGGGACTCAAATACGATACACCATCAGGCTGGAATCCGGGCCGCCTCAGTGCAATGCGGAAAGCGGCCTTTGAGATTTCCCAGGCCGACCAGAAGGCGGAGGTCACCGTGATTTCGCTCCCGGTCGCAGGGGGGCCGCAGATTTCCGACGTGACTGCCAACGTTAGCCGCTGGGCGGGCCAAGTGGGGCTGACCGATCTCGACGAAGCCGCAATTGGCGAGCTGGTCGAGACGAAGCAGATTGACGGGACGGAGGCGAGCTATGTCGCTTTGTTGGGTGCTGAATCTGATAGCCAACCTCGAGGCATGCTGGCCGCTATGTGCGTGAAAGATGGCAAGGTGTGGTTCTTCAAGCTTTTCGGCGATCGACCGTTGGTTGTCGCAGAGCAGCAAAATTTCTCAGACTATCTCGACTCCGTTCGTTTCGAGTGAATTGCATCCTTGGCGACGCTAGGTCTCAGGTGACTCTGCAAATGATCGAGTCAATTTGCGTTGCCGTTACGGCTAGCGCGCTATAATGCTAGAATAAGACCCAAAACGTTCCCTCCCCCTGCCGACACTTCCTAGCCAGGTACGACTTTCTGTGGCTACTACCGAGATCCCAGCCGACCTCCAGGTCGATGTAAATTTGGCTTCCAAAGATGCGGAGTCCGAATCACCGATTTCACTTCGCGATGTTTTTCTTCCCTTAGCCTCGCTGCGGCTAACGGTAACGCTGTTTGCAATTTCCATGGTGCTTGTGCTTGCCGGTACGCTCGCGCAAATCGACTACGACATTTGGTTTGTTATTAAGAACTATTTTCGCTGTTGGATTGCACCTATCGAATTGAAAGTGTTCTTTCCCAGGGATTGGGCAGTTCCCGGAGTGATCCTCTTCCCTGGTGGCTGGCTTGTTGGCGCGGCCTTGGGGGTAAATTTGCTTGCTGCGCATGCCCTGCGATTCAAAGTGACGGGCCGTGGAACAACCTTGTGGGCTGGTTGGATCATGGTGGCATTGGGAGCGCTGCTGACCTATTTGGTAGTTCAAAGTGGCCTAGACGATACGATCGAGAGCGAACTGTCGGCTGCGTTCGCAGGCGGACTATGGCACGCATTGCGGGCAGCACTCGCGGGGGGCACGCTGGTATTAGCCTACATTCTTGCACTGAGCTATCAGAGTCAAAGACAACAAGGGTCTTTCTGGTTATGGGTCTTGGGGGCCGTGTTGTGTGCTAATTTGCTGCTACTCGTCGGATGGTTATTTCTAAATCCGAATGTGCGGCTTGATCCATCCGGTTTGCGAATCCTTTGGCAATTGATCAAAGCCGGTGGAGCAGGATTGGTCTTATTAGCAGGTTGTTATTTTGTTTTCGGGCGCCGTGCCGGGATTGTATTGTTGCACGGTGGTATCGCGTTATTGATGTTCAGTGAACTCTTCACGGGCGTCAAAGCCACGGAAGCTCAGATGTGGTTGGTGGAAGGCCAAAAATTTAGCTATGCCGAGGATTCCCGCGAGGTCGAGCTTGTCGTTGTCGACAAAAGCTCGGCTGACAGTGACATCGAAATCTTAGTGCCGGAGAGTCTGGTCCGGCAGGCGGCAGCAAGCGGCGAACCTTTGGACCACCCTGCCCTGCCGATTCGGCTGCGTGTAGTCGACTTTCTACCAAATTCGTCGATCCGTTTGCTGCAACCGGGCGAGGAGACGCCTGCCACACGAGGTGAGGGCTTGCTCTACGCGGTTGATGGCAACTCTATTACCACGGGCATTGACGAGAGCCAATCGATCGAGAGCCCGGCTACCTTCGTGGAATTACTAGACAAAGATTCTGGCGAATCACTGGGGACTGTAATGCTCTGGTCGCAGTTCACACCGGCTTACATTGTCGAGCCGATTGAGATCGACGGTAAACCATTTGAACTGAGCTTACGCTACAAACGAATTCCGAAGGATTATTCGATTGAACTAGTTGATTTTCGCCATGACACCTTTGTGGGCACCAATGAGGCGAAGAATTTTTCGTCCGAGGTGCGTCTCACTGATCCTGAGCAACAGGTCGATTTGCAGCGGAAAATTTGGATGAACAATCCGCTTCGCTACAGTGGAGATACCATCTATCAGGCCAGCTTCGACCCCACCAATCCGCGCAAGACGATGTTGCAGGTGGTCACCAATACCGGATGGATGATGCCCTACGTGTCTTGCATGCTAATTCTGACCGGGTTGTTGGCCCACTTTGGAATTACGTTTTTCCGCTTCGCCCAACGCAGAGCAGCAGCTACAAGCTATTCGCGTAGTTCGTCCTTTGGAGATCTAGCTGCCAATTGGAACTCAGCGGCAGTCATCGTGCCCACGCTCATAGTATTGATCTTTGGAGGGTGGACTCTTTCAAAACTTCGGGTGCCAAAAACTCCGTCTACAGAAATGCAGCTCCGCGAATTTGGGGAGTTGCCAGTTGCCTATCAGGGCCGAATCCAACCCTTAGACACGTTGGCTCGAAATGCTTTGACGGTGCTATCGGGCAAGGAATCGTTAGTCGTACCTAAAGAGAAGTCCGCCCTGGCTGAGTTACTGGGATTCGAGAAAAAGGAACCAGCCATCCGCTGGCTGCTCGACTTGGCTAGCGACTCGCCAGACTTTCGAACCCATCGTTGTATCCGTATTGAGAATCTCGACGTTCTCCACACGCTAGGGCTGAAGCGGCGCGATGGATATCGCTATAGCCTTGCAGACCTTTACGAAAACTACGGAGAGTACACAAAACAGATTCAGCTCGCTTCGGATGTTCCGACGGAGGAGCGGACGCTTACGCAGGCTATGTTTATCAAGTTGGCCAACAATGTCACTTTGCTGACAGTTTTGCACGATAGTTTTTCTTCACCACTGCGTTTTGTTCGTACTACTTCCCGCGACGATGCGCGAGCCGATTTGGCGAGCCTATTCCAGCGAGTCCAAACACTTAGCAAGCAATCCCCATTGGCGGTGCCACCTGAAAAAGCCGGTGGCAAGTGGCGGATGCTACTTGCTGCAGAGAGTGCCCCATTATTCGACGCTGTCCTAGGAAAAGAGAGCCGAGAGCAGCTCGATCCAGCCGTTGAGAAGCTGCGTGCCATTCTCGCAGCGTACCGAGATAACGAAGTTGTGGAATTCAACAATGCGGTGGCCGATTACAAGCAGGTCATTACAGAACGCGCCGCAGCCGATGCGGAGTTTGATCAGCAGCCTGTAGCCGCCTCTGGACCTGGGAGCCGCAAGACAGCTGAGAAACTCAACGTTTCCCGACTAGAGTTCGAGTCGTTCTTCAACTACATTCGGCCATTTGCTATTGCGATGGCTTTCTATGTGTTGGCATTCTTGCTGGCAATGTGCTCTTGGCTGGGAGCCACCACCACTCTTAACCGTTCCGCCAATTGGCTATTGTGGTTTACTTTTCTGCTGCATACAGCGGCGTTGGTCGGACGGATTTACATTTCGGGTCGCCCACCGGTGACCAACTTATATTCCTCAGCAATTTTCATCGGTTGGGCTGCCGTGCTGTTCGCGCTGATCTTCGAGTGGATCTATCGAATCGGCATTGGCAATTTGCTCGCGCCTGTTGTTGGTTTTCCTAGTCTATTTATCGCCCACAATCTGGCCGGTGATGGCGATACGTTTAAAGTTCTACAAGCAGTATTAGATACACAGTTCTGGTTGGCCACGCACGTTGTTTGCATCACGCTCGGTTACGCTGCAACATTTGTGGCAGGCTTTTTAGGTTTGTTCTATGTGATTTTCTCGCAGCTCAGCAGTAGCCGAGAGGCAGACCTTCGTCAGATTCTCGCCCGTATGATCTACGGCACGATCTGCTTCGCAACGCTTTTCAGTTTTATTGGCACCATACTGGGCGGGCTCTGGGCGGACGATTCCTGGGGCCGATTCTGGGGTTGGGACCCTAAGGAAAACGGAGCGCTACTCATCGTGATTTGGAACGCTCTCGTGCTACATGCCCGCTGGGGTGGAATGATCCAGCGACGTGGCCTGGCTGTGTTGGCGATCTTTGGTAACGTGGTGACGGCATGGTCCTGGTTTGGAGTCAACGCTATGGGCGTTGGCCTACACTCCTACGGATTTCGTGCAGGAATGGCTTATTGGCTTACCGTCTTCGTTCTTAGCCAACTGGCGATGATCGCGTTAGGGAGCCTGCTAAGTGACGGCGACACCAGCGGTAAGAAGCCTTCTGTGGCAGGATAGAAATGCTAGAACAGTTTTTCCGCCAGCTCTTTAATGCGATCATGCTCGGGGCGTAACTGATTTGGCAAAGCACTCGAGCGAAACGCTGAGGGCATGACAAACAAGGTAGCCGGGCTGGCGAGATTCAAGGCAGCCGCCATCTGCAGAAGCAGGCGTTTGTTGCCTCTATTCACGCCATGAACGGCGCAGAGTTGACGGAATAACTTCTGCGCATCGTCGCAGGGCTTGCTGAAATCACGACGCTTGTACATCACTACGGCTACGATTGCGATAGCTACGAGAACGGCGATCACCGCCAGGAGCGGCAATAGGTCCATGATTTCCATCTTACCCGTGGAACGGTGCAGGCCATCGCCCAGCCGCTCCCAGCGGGAATACTGACCCAGTAATATCAATCCTGATAGTCTCGTTATCATCTCATTGTCTCCGCTGTATTACTACGCTGTTGCCGCTAGCCTAAGCTTGGCTCATGCTGGCAAAAGCTTCCAAGCTGGCTTTCGCGGCACTTTGCACGGTCGAACTCTTATCGTGGGTTGCCTGCTCGAGTGCTTCTCGCACCACAGGGGTGGGGCTGTATTGCAGCGCGGTGGCGACTGCTGCCCGGACCAAATGATCGGGATCTTCGAGCAGTTCTATCAGTTCTTCCGAGACATCGCCGACGAACTCCAACGATTCGGCAATTTCGATGGCACGCATTCGGATACGTCGCGACTTAGATTGCAAGTCTGCGGCAAGCTTAATTCTTAGTTCGAGATCAACCTTCTTGACCAGCGATCCTGTCGTTTGTCTCGAGTCGTCGTGGAGCGTGTCGAACTGCATCACAAAATTCTCATACGAAAACTCGTTCAACGATTCCCGTGCCGCTTCTCGCACAATTCCGTGGGGACTATCTAGTAGTTTGACGAGAACTGCCATGGTCCCGGCAATATGACGGTCTCGAAGTTGCAAAGCCACAGCCGCCTGCACCTGGGGGTCTTCGTCGTGCATGTTCGCCATGAACAGCTTGTTTGATTTCTCGCCCGGAATCTCCGCGAGTGCTTCACAAGCGGCAACGCGTCCCGCCGTGGAGCCATGATTGATGAATTGGGAGAGAATGTTGAGTAATCGGTCTTGGTCCATTCCCGACTCGCCCAACATACGTACGCAACATGGCTGATCGCTATCGGCTATCGTATCGACGGAGAAATCTTCTTCCTCTAGCCACGGGAATGTGCGAATGCGATGGAGGTTCTTCTGAACTTTCGCCGATAGGTTGCACTCCAGGTGATCGAATAATTGACGAAGGAAGCACTCATCAGAGCGACGGCTAATCACAGTGAGAATTGCGAGCGATGGATGATCCGATCCCAGGAAACTCAACAAGAGTTTCACAACTCCGGGGCTTTGACTCGTCGAAAGCGTGTTGACAACGGTCAAGTAACATACGTGGTGAGGGTCTTCGAGAATGTTCCTTAAGAGACTGCATGTGATCCCGCCAAGAATAACAAAGGCTTCGATCAGCTCGTTCCGTTGATGGGTGCGGAATCGCTCGACGCTTCGTTCTAAGCTCTCCATTACGTGAGAGCGAATCATCGTAGGGTCGCGACGATCGTTGGGATCGCGTTTGCCGTGTACCATCTCCACCAGTTGGCTAACCATCTGCAGCACAAGTTCTGTGGCTCGATTGGAGTGGGGATGCGAGCGATCCTCAGCCAGCGTGATTAGAGCCGACACAAGGTCGAACTCTCGAAACCTAACCATGACATCACAGGCGTTTTGAAATAGTGTTTCGTCCGTCGAGAGGATGCCATCTCGCAATGCCGAGGCCATCTTGCCCCGTCCCTGGATCACCAATTCGCGCTGTTCCTCGTTAAGCTTATGCCAATGGCTCAGGACAGCAGTATGCCCCATTCGATTTCGACGCTGAATGAGCGATTTAAGGGTGCTCTCGTAGATCTTACCTTCGGAGGTCTCCAGCGCCGTAAGGAGCACTAGTACGGAGGCCTCGTTACGAGATTCTGAGAGCACTTCAAACGTTTTATCCAAAGCTGCAGTCACCGCGGTCCACCTAATAGTTCATTCAATGTCTAATTGTCCGAGCAAAGCGTGCTCAGGCCGGGAATCGGATTTCCACTGCTTTAGCACGCTATATCATGAAAAACCTAGGTCGTAGAATTGTCGAAACCAGTCCTAGTCATGGAATCTCGCCGAGGAAACACAGGGAATGCCTCGCCTGATAAGGATTGAGTCGGCACCGCATGTTGCTGTGCTCGAAAAATCAGTACAATCGCTAGAATCGACTCGACTAAGAGTCTGCGCTTGGATGCTAGCGATTGTTCCGCCGAGTTGAGAGGACTGCCCCGATGTCGAAAGATATGAAAACCCAGCAGATTCTAGAGCGAGAATTTCTGCCCCTGCGAGCTAAGATCCTGGAGATCGCAGCCACTCTGGACCGTTTGCAGCGTGCTCCCGGAGATTCGACCGAAAACCAGGAACTGAACCTGTTGCATGACGCGATCGACATTTTGCAAGAATCGGAGCTAGGGCGAGCCGAGCGCGTGCAATTGCTGTTCAGCATTCCTTACGACCAAGATTGGCGAGAGAACTTTAGCCTGGCCTAGCCGTGTATTACATCGATCCCCACATACACATGGTCTCTCGGACGACCGATGACTACGAAACGTTGGCCAAAATGGGTTGCGTGGCAGTCAGCGAACCAGCCTTTTGGGCTGGCTACGATCGTGGCAGCGTCGATGGATTCCGAGATTACTTCCAGCAATTGACCTCATTTGAACCGGGGCGTGCTGGTAGCTACGGCATCCAGCATTTCACTTGGCTGTGCATTAATGCCAAGGAAGCCGAAAATGTATCCCTATCGCGAGAAGTGATCGCGATGATCCCCGAGTTTCTCGATCGCCCGGGCGTATTGGGTATCGGAGAAATCGGTTTGAACAAGAACACACGTAATGAGTCGATCGTGTTCTTGGAACATCTCGACTTAGCGATGGAGACCAACGAACAGATCCTGATCCACACACCGCACTTGGAAGACAAATATCTAGGTACGCGGATGATTATCGATATGTTGGTCGACGATAGCCGTATCGACCGATCGAGGGTGCTCGTCGATCACGTCGAAGAACACACCGTGCGGGCCGTGCTGGAAGATGGATTTTGGGCGGGAATGACGCTCTATCCCGTAAGCAAATGTACCCCTGCCCGGGCTGCCGACATCGTCGAGATGTACGGGCCAGAAAGGCTACTCGTGAACTCCGCTGGCGACTGGGGGCCTTCCAAGCCAACAGCCGTTCCCGATTTCATTCTCGAAATGCGCCGTCGCGGGCACAGCGAATCGGCAATTCGCCGAATTGTGTACGAGAATCCGATGGAATTCTTCGGCCAAAGTCGGGGTTTCGTCTTCGATCCGCCGGAAATCACTGAGGCGTTGGAGACGTAGCGTAAACCTCTACTTTCGCTTGTTCGTCTTCTTGCTCGCACTACGTTGCTGCTGCCGTTTAGCCTCGCGCTGGAGCTTACGGTTCACTACAGAACTGATTCTTGCATCGTTCAGTACAAAGAGGCGACTATCATCGATGACAAAGGGTGTTGACCAGCTCTTGCCATCGTCTTTGTTGCACACGTCGAAGAAGAATGTGCGAAACCGCTGGGCACTGTAACTATAGGGGAATTGCGAGGTCAGGTGGTCGGCCGAAGTTAAATCTTCAACCCCCGGCTTGGCGTAGTAGTGAATCTGCCCATCGCCGGTCATCGACATGCCCATGGTCCACCATCCAAACTGCTCGACGGGAATGTCTTTGTAACGAACATCGCGACCCATGCGATCGCCGCGAACAGTGATAAATGCCGAGTCCGCTTTGTGGCCGCGGGTTCCCTTGCAGCGGAAGTGGACCCACATACCTGGCCAGTAAGGCTCAGCCTTGGTCGAGTTTCTCGATCCAAAAAAGCCTTGCGATTTCACTTCTGTGACCGTCGTCGAGGCACTGATGCGGAAACCGAAGTGCGGACCCGAACGATTTTCCCATTTGTCCGCAGGTGGCAAATAGACACGGGCGACAACGCTAGGAACTTCGCCGGGTGAAATCGTTCCAACGCGCGAAATGCAATCTGCAATCAAGTCGTCCTGCTGCACATCGAACATCCGACGGCCGGGAATCCCCGAGTTCAGCGTTCGCACCAAAAGTGCGTGCTCGCTACCAGCTAGGCCGCCCTCTGGTGTAGGGACAATCTGCATCTGGTCGGGCTGGCCACGCTCCGGGCCTTCCTTCCAGCGTTTGTTGTGAGAAAAACCAGTAGGGCTGCGCAACCGCTCGTCCTGCTCTCGTGAACTCTTGGGAAAGTTGTGGGTAAAGTCCCAAGACGTATCCTCAAAATCATCGCCCACGTATTCGATCATCTTGCCGGTCCCTGGCACCACGGGTCGGGCTGCCTCGACGTTTTCTGTGGCGAAACCAGCGGACAAAATTGCGAGAGCCAAAGCGCCGCTAGTCGTCGATAGCGAAATACGTTTCATAGCAAGACCTTTGCTAATCAAGGGGGCGGGATAGACGGAGGGAATTGCGCCTCGAAGATCGGGCACACAACAGAAATATCGGCCCAGAATGGCTGAAAGAATCGTCCCGACGCTTTCACTCAACAAACCTTGCCCAGCCCGCAAAGTCGCACAGAGATCAATCATTGAGGCGCGAAAGCAGAAAGCGAAGCGCTAGTGGCCCCCTCTCCCCGGTCAACTGAGACTTCTAAATCAATTCGTAAATTTGGTTCCTATGACACTTCGGGGAGAGGGGGCCACTAGCGCACGGCCTAGCCGTAATTGCTTTCTGCAACGTACAGTTTCGAAGTGTATGACTTTGCGCGATATTGCCTAGTCAGCTTGTGCCACGACAGCGAGACTTTTCAGGCGTCTCAAATCCCAAACTGACGAAGGACAATGTCGGCGACGTCGGTGTCGGCAAGTGGCTGCTCCACGAATACTCCTTCCGCAGAGCAAAATAAGACGCCTCGCTGCGTGGGGTCGATCGCGGGAGCACCGTGGGAACCCTTTACCAAATGGGCATCCAAAGGAATTCCTTTAGCCGCTGGATCCCAAAACATCTCGACGGGGTCGTATCCAGGCTTGCGATGGATATCGACCGTGCGGGCAAAGCCGGGGGCATTGGCGTCATCGAACCACCAATAGTAGGCCTGCCAACTATTGACGGTTGAAATAGCCACGAGATCGCCGCTGCGTGGATGGGCAAGATCGTACTTCGCTAATTCGGCTGTAGTAAGCACTTCGCTAATGCCCTCTTGAGCGGCAAGCAGTTCTCTGGCTTGTTCTATTGAATTCGGATTCGCATCTTTGACGAAAATGTGCGAGTACTGATGATCGGTCATCGCCCAGGCTCGGCTTTGCCTGTAGTCGAGATGCTCGCCATCCTCCCGCTCTTCGACCTCGAGCAATCCCGCTTCACGCAGCAAGCGATTGGGATAGGTGACGTGATCGACCGGAGTGATCACGTATTCGCTGGCGACGAGCCACAGTGGCGGCTTGTCTGCATAGAAACTAGCCAAGCCGTCTACGAGCTTGCCAATTTCGCTGTCCAGGTCCGCAAGTGCCTGCTGAGCCTCGGTGGAATCGGGACCACACTTCTGAGCTGCATAGTCCAGGTGCGGCAAATAGATGTAGAACAGATTGGGATGAAACTGCTCGGCTGCTTTTATTGCCGAATCGATGATCCAGGCCGTGGATTTAATATTGGCCATCGGCCCCCAAAAGTGCTGGAGTGGAAAATGTCCCAGCTCTTCTATCATTTCACCGTAAAACTCTTCTGGCTTGGAATAGCACCACAAAGATTCGCTGCCATCCGGATTATGAATCGGCGCAGGCATGCAAACGAAATCAGCCCCGCAATGTTTGCTATGTAGCGGGAACCAAACTGCAGAAGTTAGCGAAGCGTCCTGTTTGTGCATGATGTCCCAAAGTTGGGGGCGCAAAATGCAATCATTGGGTGCAGTCCACATGTCGAGTTCGTGCTTCTCACGCCAATAGAAACCGTTTCCCACCACACCGTGTTCGTTGGGGGGTACTCCTGTTGTCATGTTGGCCTGAACTGGGCACGTTACCGCGGGAAAGCTGGCTACTAGCTCAGCACAATCGCCCCCGGCAACTAATTGCGCTAGCCGCGGCATGACCTCAAGGTCTTTTCTGCGCAGTCCAGGGATAGAAAGCAGGACGACATATTCATTCATAGTGCAGTTTCACTTTAGGAGTGGCTTCAGGAATGAGTGTGCTTCGCGGGCGGCAGAGGGGCCTTTGTGACTGTGCCGGCTGAGCTCCACATGCAGCCCGCCCGTGTAGTCAACCTCCCGAAGAGCAGTCACGATTGGTGGGAAATCCATTTCTCCGTCGCCAAACATCAAGTGTTCGTGAATACCGCGTCGCATATCTTCAATGTGGATGTTTACGAGTTGCTCACCCCACTGGCAAATCACTTGAGAGATAGGTCCTTCGTCGAGGCAGTGTAAATGGCCGACATCGAGTGTCAGTTTTAGCTGGGGCGAATCAAGCGCGTCTACCAACAGCTGAAATCGTTCCATCGTGTCGATCAGCATCCCTGGTTCCGGTTCGAAACCTAGCGTCACATTGCGCCGTTCGGCGTAGTCCGCCACGAGTTGTAGCCCTTCGACCAATCGAGAAAAACCCTTATCCCAGTCGACGCCGTCACGAATCGCCCCTGACCAAAGTGAAACACAATCGCTATTCAGTTCGGCAGCGATGTCGACGGCGTATCTCAGAAATTCTATCCGTAAAGGACGCCCGCTCGTCTTGGCCGATACCAATGTTGGTTCGTGCTTGTGGCGTGGATCGAGTAGAAAACGGGCTCCCGTTTCAATCACCGAGCGGAGCTCTAGTTCCTGCAGTAGGGCCTTCGTCTCTTGCAATTGCACTGCAAAATCGGAGCGATAGGGATTCAACGCCGAATGATCGAGGGTGATGGCGACGCTTTCGTATCCCAAGCCAGCCAACAGTCGCAGTGCAGCCGGCAGGCTGTGGTGCGCCAAACCGTTGGTGTTGTAGCCTAGATGCATAGATGTCTCCGCCCGGCATTATGTCATAGGAGCGAAGCGCGAGGCAATCCAGGTCGGCAGCAGCAGAGCTAAAACAACGAATCCAGATTTCAAGTCCCAGGCGGTGTAGACGACCAAAGCGTCTAGCAGGATAAATCCCATTATTAGCCGTCCCACCGTACTGCGGAGCATCCCGACCTGGAACGCCGTAGGGCTGAACCAACCAGGGCTAATCCAAAGAAAAAAGTTCAAGACGGCAAATGAAATCAGAGTAAATGGATAGCTGCCGAGCAATTTGCCAGACCACAGACAGATGCATAGTGTCGCTACTACGACGAAGCTAGTGCCCAGCGTATTGCTGAGCTTCCATCCAGCTTTGTTTTCTTGTCGAGCAAAGTAGGTTAGGCCTACAGTGTAGACGCCAACGGCAAGAGCGTACCAGATCGTCAGGCCGGTCCACGACTCTGCCACCAGACTGCCTCCCAGCATGACGTTCAGTAACCGACAGCTGCCCATGACCCAGGGCCCGAGTGGTGTGCTCTTGAAATACCCGTCATAGGCAATAATGCATAGGGCGAGCATCGTAGCAACTAGCAGAGGCCGATAGTGACCGACCAAATAGCTCGCCGACCCAGCAGCCAGCAACCCTGTGAGCAGGATTCCCCAACCGACAAGAATTGCAGTGCTGGAGCCAATTCGGCCGGAGGGAATGGGGCGTTCGGGGCGTTCGCGGGCGTCAAGTTTCGCATCGAACACATCGTTCAATACCATCCCTGCTTCGTACAGTAGAGCAGAAGCTCCGATTAGCAAAAGAAGCGGCCCGAGCGGCTGCCAGGTTGCTTGAGTGAGAACAAAGCCGGCAATCACATTCGAAGCAGCCGTAAAAACATTGCCCGCACGCAGCAATTGCCACCAGGCTAGGAGGGAAGATTTGCTCATAGCTAAGTCGACTCAGACTGGCTGAGCTCTGACAACTTAGCAACCAAGAAATCTCGTGCCTCTCGGGCAGCATCGTCAGGAGCCTCGGCATACGGATATAGTTCCACCGTCAACCAACCTTCGTAACCGGTGGCGGCGATCGCGCGTAGTGTCGCTGGAAAGTCGATCGCTCCTCGCCCCGGAATAAGATGTTCGTGTACGCGACTCGCGGCGATGTCTTCCAGATGGTAGTGCACGGTATGCTCGCTCATCTTTGCCACCCAGTCCTGCGGGTCCTCGCTCACGCAGTAAGCATGGCCAATGTCGAAATTCAGGCCTACTTTCTCCGAGTCGATTCGCTCGGCGAAGCTTAGATATTGATCGAAGCGTTCGATTAAGAGCTCAGGTTCCGGTTCGATCAATAACCCCACACCAAGCGTCTCAGCTAACTCGACGCAGGGCATTAGCTCCTCGTAGAAGATGTTCGCTGCATCGTCCCGCGATTGCCCGGGCGCGAGATGACCCCCTGGTTCCGTAGTGATATGCGAGGCCCCCAAATCCTGGGCCAGCTGCAGCGAACGTTTCGTGTGCTCGCGGCGAATTGCACGATAATGCGGGTCGGGGTCGGTCCAACCCGGGTGCCAATAGGGTTGTCGTGGATCTCCCACGGCATTCATCATGAACGCGTTGATATTGGAGATTTCCAGGCCATGTTTCTCTAAAGCGGTGCGAATTGCCTGGCGGCGCTCCGGCAACAACCCAGCCGGCCAGGCATGGGGCACATCGGCCAATAGCTCGATTCCACGATAGCCAATGTCCGCAATCCTACAGATCGTCTCTTCAATCGAGAAATTCATGTAGGCATTGCTACTGAATGCGAGTTTCAAGATGCGTCTTCCTCAGGAATCGTAGGATCAAATCGATTGGCACTGGCTTTGATCGTGTCGTACTCGGCTGGATAAAGCAAGCTGGAGAGGCGAAATTTGTCTGTGTGGTGAATTCACTCAGATCCTTTCCGCAAGTATCGCAACCTCGCGTTTACCGATCCTTGTTAGCAGTAATGTAGCCCAATTGGTGCCTTTTAGTTTGAGACGCTTGCGCAGGCTTTCGGGGTCGATCTCTAGATCGCGTTTTTTGATTTCTAGCGTGCCTATTTCTCTTTCCCGTAAGAGCCCAGCTAGTTCTTTTTCTCTGAGTGGAAGTTGTTTTAGGACATGGAAGCAGGTGAGCAGCGGATGTTCGGCCTTATGCCCGGAAGTGAGATAACTGGAGCCTGTGCGAAATGCCCTGAGGGCCAAGTCATTGGCGAAACTACCGGTGAGTCCTGCTGCTCGAATCGCGGGATCGGTGTCGTAGATATATTCCTCTATGGCCATGGCTTGATCCACGTCGCTATCCGCCTCACCCTGATAAAAATCGACCTCGAATTCTCCAGATTCCCCGGCCTGTGAGATTCTTGTTGCCCGGCGCTTGCCTGGAACCGTTGCCAGACTGCCGGACCACACTACTAGCTGCCGGCACTCGCGATTGCGGGAGATCCATTCCTGTTCCACGCTGTCTCGCCATTGCTGAGGGATTTGGGCTGCTGGGGCGAGTTTGATCGCTCCCCCCGCTGACGATTCCAGCCACTGGGCGATCGTTGCTTCGTCGGGGATGTGCCAACGGAGTTGCGTCGACCGCCGCCCGTCGGAACGTCTGTCTGGATCTAGGTGCCATAGGTCTGAGCCGCTGGGGGGATGGTCTTCGACATTGCCGACTCGAATTTCACTTGGTGGCTGATACCCGGCCGCGCGTAGGTTGGCATTGGCCAGATGGGCAATCACCTCGGAGCGATCGTAGCCAATGGTCTCGCCACGCTCGGAGAGGCCCAGCAAATCGCCGCCGATGCCGGTGCAGTAGTCGATCAGGGAATCGCCTGGAGGAAAGCGACCTGCTTTGTACCGTGCAATCCACAAATCCGTGGCCTGCTCTAGGGTTGTTTCCGTAAAGAACATTCGAGCCGCAAGTTCGCCAAACTTGTTGTGGGCTTTCGTTCGCAGGCCAACCTGAGCGACTGCCAGGCGGGCCTGTTCTGGCCCGAGAACTTTGCGCAGCCGTTTCAACTGGCTGTGCAGCGGGGACGTGTCTGCGGCGAGTTCTTGGAGCAGCGGTTCGGTTTCGGGGGCCGTGAGCCATGCATAATCCTTAAGTTCGTTCAAAACGCAGCCTTGTTCTCCCTACGATCGGCACCCTATGGCTGTCACCAATCTGGGAGGGCTCGATCGGTCGAAAATAGAACTGTAGGCGCGGTAGTCGCCCAGCGGCCCGACTTCCAGTGCCCGATCCCCCAATGTATCGAAAATACAAGCTCGACCCCAGTCGGTCGGTACAGGTGAGTTTATGCGAATGCTAGGTGCCCCATTGCTATTAGCCGCCGCGGTAGGGGTTCCCTACGCCGCCACCAATGGCCCTGATCTCGATTCGATTTGGAAGCAAGATGGTGCGTCAGGCACGGCACCCACGAGAATGAGCCGCTCTGCGGATGGTTCCCTGGCACCGGGTGCGGCTGGGTTTGGACCGAGGGCTCGGCAACAGACGATTCCGCTGCAGCAGGCCTTGAATTTCAACGTTTCTAAGGGGTGGGTCTATCAGCGATGGGATCGGAAGACGACGGCACTGTCGGAGCTGGATCTCTATGGCGTGCGGGTGCCGCTGGTGACGGGGACCTCGCTTGCCGATGTGGCAGGCTCGTTGACCTACTATTTCGACGAGCAGGGATTGGTCCAGCGGATCGCCCTGGTTGGTCGGACTGGGAATACAACGCAGTTGGAGCAACTAGCGACGCAGCAATTTGGGCTACAACGGCAGGCGACGCCGATCGCAGGTCAGCGGCTGTATCAGCTTAAGAGTGGCGACAAGGTGTTTGGCGAGCTCCGGCTGCGACCGTCCCCGGTGATTATGGCTGATGATCCGTACGACAGTTTTTCGATCGATCTCCAGCTACAAAGACCGGGTACCAGCACGCCGCTACCGAATCAGCAGCTTGCCGGCGGCATCCTGCCGTCCGCTGTGCAGCCAATCCCCGTCCAGCAGTCCACTCAGGCGGTCGTCGAGCGGGAGGCACCGGCGAAACCGCAAGCGGGCTCCGATTCTGTACAGGCCTACACGCCTCGGAGCCGTGTGCCGAAAAAGCAGGTGGAAAACCTCGATCGCCGCGGTCGCTTCTGGTAAGTCCTGCAATGGGCTATTCTGGGGAGCATGTCTGCCCCGGATCTCTTGATCGAACCCTGCTCTGCCGCCCAACGTGCGCAGGCCCTCCGCCGTTTGCATGCTGGGCTTTCCACCGATCAACAAACTGCCTTCCCCGCGGCACTTGATTCTGTCCGCAGCCAGGGGGACGATGCCTTTGCCGGTTTGTTTGTAGCGAAGAGTGGGCAGGAGATCGAGGAGGGCGTTTGGGTCCAGTTGGCGCCGGGCCGCACGGCTGTGCTGTGGCCACCGTCGGTTGGGGGTGCCGCCTCGGCCTATTTGATGAAACAGGCCGCCAAATTCATCGACCAGCGGCAGGTTCCTTTGACGCAAATGTTGATTAGTCCCCAGGCTCCCCAGGACGAGAAGCTACTTGGCTTGGGGGGATTTCAAGTGCTTGCCGATTTGGTGTATCTCACGCTCGAGTCCACGCAATTTCCCGAACTGGTGCCGGACGAGTCGTTGAAGTTCGTGCCCGGGGCCAGTGACCATCCTGAGCGGTTGGGGACCGTTTTGCTGGATTCCTACGAGCAAACGCAGGACTGTCCCGAGGTGAACAATCTGCGCCGCGTGGAAGACATCCTGGCAAGTTACCAATCGCAAGGAGATTTTTCACCAGAACGTTGGTTTCTAATTCAGCACGACGATCGCGATGTCGGTGTGCTGCTGTTAACGGAGTACGCCACGAACCGCACCTGGGAACTGATCTATATGGGGGTCGTTCCTGCGGCGCGAGGTCAACAGTTTGGCCAGCGGACTCTTCAGTTTGCAATCTCCCAGGCCAAGCAGGCCCATGCGGAACGGCTGGTGTTGGCTGCCGACGAGCGGAATGCACCGGCGCTGGCACTTTATCAAGCCGCAGGGATGGTCTCTTGGGACCGGCGTCGCGTGTATGCCCGAATGAGGCCGGAGCTCGAGAAGTGATTCGCCATTGCTGGCGTAACGTAGATTCCTCGGCCGAGCTCGGAATGACAGATTGTTGACTCACCATTGCCCCTGAAGACTAAGACCTGACGACCAAGAATAGAGACTGAGATTTCCCTGGCCCTCTGATAGATTGAAGCAGCTAGATTAATGCAACTGGCAATTGGGCCGCGCAAATTGAAATTCGCTTCAATTTTTTTAAGCGACGAACACGTTTATCCCGGGGAACTCGAAACGCCGTCCAATGTGGGTGCCATATCTTGTGCTACGCGTTCATGGGTCACACAAGAATAGAAAACTGGCAATCGCCCAATTTGTGTGCGGCGTTTTCTGATTCCACAAGTTGTTGTGTGACTCAGAATCAGCAATTGGCACAAGACTGAGGGCTTGACTCGAGGGCCGAGTCGAAACGACCGCGAGACCCATCCTTCAGCATACCGCCATGCCCAACGATCCCCCCATCTCCTTCCACTTTTGCTAGACCCATGTACACTCACCACAAAATGAAGGGGCGTGAAATTGAACTTACGCACCACAAGTTCTAAGCGTGCCGACTTTGACGAGTTTTCAAGCTTCAAGTTGCAGTGTGGCAAAGTTCTTTTTGGACAGAACAGTTTTTCCACAACGCGCGGGACATGGGTTAGAAAATTTTTTCTTGCGAGCCACTCTCGGCACTACTGTGTTTGTCGTGTTTTGTTGTTGGTGATGGGGAATGCGATTTTTCTCTGTGAAGTCAAGGGGTGGCTGACCTCTGCTAGCACTCTTAGAATCGCCTCTTGCGAGTGACCAATACGGGCACCGCAACAACGAGTTAAGAATTGCGATTTAAGTGGGCAAGAGCACGGGTTTCCGTCAGGAAGCGTGAATATATAGGGACACGCCACGTGGGAACGACTCAAAAGTAACTTCGGGGGTTTTTTGAACCCCTCACCTAGCCTCTCCCCTCAGGGGAGAGGGACAAGAGGAGAAGTTACTTTTGAGTCGTTCCCAGAGCTAACAGTGGGTCAGGGAGCGAAGGCAATCCGCAGGGGTTGCCACTAATCGCAGGGCCGACCAACTGGCAGCGGGCAGTAGCGGTGTGTTACCTCCTAGACTTGGGAAGTCGACATGGAAGGTTTGGACAGGCAGTCCGCATTGCGAGCCGAATTACTCCGCCGATTGGGCGAGGAGCGATTCGACCTGTTAATTGGCTCGCAAACCTCTTTTTCCCTGCAGGAAAGCAAACTAACCGTCGGCTGCCCCTCGAAATTTCAACAGCAGTGGCTCCGCCGCCGTCTGAGCGATACCCTAAAGAACTGCACGGAGGCAGTTTGGGGACGGCAACTCGCCCTGGATTTCGTTGTCGATCCGCAGCTTTGTCAGGAAAAACGTCCCGAGACCGACCCTGCACCCGAGAGAGACGCAGCCTCTGGGCCCGATGCCGAGTCTGAGTCCCAAGCCCCTGCCACGTTGCCAATGCCCTCTAGCTCGCCATCTGTGACGCCTGCAAAAACGTCTCCGCAGCGAAAGTCTGCGAGCAGCCAGAGAGAGAAAAAGCCATCCACCGCCCCGAGTGCTACTTCTAGCTTTCACAATTTCGTGGTCGGTGGCGGGAATGAACTTGCTTATCGCACGACGCAGTCGATTGCAGAGAACCCCGGACAGTACGGACCTCTCCTACTGTTCGGTCCTCCCGGGGTTGGCAAGACGCATTTGCAGTACGCCTTGGTCCGGAAAGTGCGACAGGGGCCGGGCAATGTGCGCTGTTTGCGGCTCACGGCCGAGCAATTCACGGGCGAGTTTCTTTCTTGTCTGGAACGTCGCGCCTTGCCGGGCTTTCGACAGAAATATCGAACGATCGATGTCTTGCTGGTCGACGATATTCAGTTCTTGGTGAACAAACGCGCCACGCTGGAAGAGTTGTTGTATACGATCGATACGCTCCACGAACGGGGCAAACAGGTAGTGCTTACCTGCGACCGGAGTCCCGGCGACTTGCAGAGTTTGAGCACGGAGCTCGTCACCCGAATCTCTGGTGGCCTGGCAATTCCGCTGCAATCGCCCGACTATGCCACGCGATTGGGTTTGGTCAAGCAGTTATGCACGCGGCTGAACATGAGGCTCGACGACGAGGTACAGGCGATTGTCGCCACGCAAGCCACGGCCAGCGCACGGCAAATCCAGGGAGCGCTCAATCGACTACTCGCCACCAGCCAGGCGGAGGGACGGAAAATATCCGCTGAACTCGCACGCACCACCATGGCGGAGTTCGCGCAACAGAATTCTCCCGTGGTACGCCTGGCAGATATTCAGCGAGCGGTTTGCAAAGTGTTTGGCATGGAACCGGCCAATTTGAAGTCGGCTCGCAAATCTCGCAGCGTGACCGAGCCGCGGATGCTGGCCATGTGGTTGGCTCGCAAATACACGCGTGCCGCTCTCGGTGAAATCGGCGAGTACTTCGGCCGTCGCAGCCATAGCACGGTGATTTCTGCCCACAAAAAAATCGAGGGCATGGTTAGTAAGGGCGAGGCGCTCAAGATCGCCGACCAATCTTGCCCCGTGGAAGAAGCCATTCGCCAGGTGGAACAAGCCATCCGCACTGCTTAGGAATCGAGGAAAAATAACGTTCCCTTAGTCCCTCGCCCCTACGGGGAGAGGCAAGGTGAGGGGAAAAAAAATTCCGAAGCTATTTTTCCTCGATTCCTTAGCTTTAAGCGATGGTCCGTCGAAAAATAGGGACAGGCACGACGACGCTGTGTGCGCTGTGGGTTCAAACTGGATTCGAGCGTCGAGCCAGTCCCTGTTTTTCGACTGCCGAACACGGTGACAGGCACGACGACGCTGTGTGCGCTGCGGGTCCAAACTGGATTCGAGCGTCGAGCCAGTCCCTGTTTTTCGACTGCCGAACACGGTGATAGGCACGACGACGCTGTGTGCGCTGTGGGTTCAAACTGGATTCGAGCGTCGAGCCAGTCCCTGTTTTTCGACTGCCGAATACGGTGACAGGCACGACGACGCTGTGTGCGCTGCGGGTTCAAACTAGATTCGAGCGTCGAGCCAGTCCCTGTTTTTCGACTGCCGAACACGGTGACAGGCACGACGACGCTGAGTGCGCTGCGGGTTCAAACTGGATTCGAGCGTCGAGCCAGTCCCTGTTTTTCGACTCGCAAACACCGCGTTCTGGTTCTACGTGCTTGCGATCAGCATTCTTCTCTCTTCTTCGACAAGTCATCCTGTTCATCCTGAAAATCCAGTCATCCTGTCTCCCAGCAATTGTCGGTTAAGCTCTGAGTTCTTCTCAGGGCCTGTTTATCTGTACAGAGTTGACGAATAGCCACCACTGTGGTTGAATTTCGGCGCTAGTGGGGATTTGGTGATTGTAAGTGGATTGGCCAATTTGCTAAATCTGCACCGTTTAGTGCGTCCCGTTCAAGTGTGACTTGGCGAGGCCGTCCTTTTCATTTTCAGCTGTTCTATTTATTGAGGGGAAGAACCATGAGAGTAGCCGCGCCGATGGTTGGAATGATGTTGGTCGTTGGAATGGTGATGACGACCGGGGCAACACAAGCCCAAGCCGAGTCGGGCCTACCAAGCCAAGAGTTGCTTTCGCAGATGGGGCTCTCGGGGATTCAAGTGATGACCGACGCCGAGGCCGCGCAAGTTCGAGGAAGTGGCTTTAGCCGGGGAGGTCATGGCCATCACTTCAAGGGAGTGCATCGGCTGCACAAGTCGATCCGCAAGTTCCACATCTGGGTGAAGAAATTCCACAAGCACGTGAAGAAGTTTCGCCACCGCGTGGGCAAGAAGCACTGGTCGCCACGCCCTCACAAGAAGTGGTAATAGCGCTGCAGAGAATCATCGAGTCACGATAAACGTTTGACCATTCAGCTCCCTCGTTTCGATAAGCGAGGGAGCTCTTTATGCGCATTAACGAGTAAGGCACAGCTAGTTCTTTGCCATCTCAATCGTAAAGATGTCTCGCTCGCTGGTGAAGTAAACTTCGCCTTGATCGTCTTCTCCGAAGGAAATCAGGGGACTGCCTTTTTCGCGAATCGTTCGATTTGAGACGACTTGATTTTTCTCAGCGTCGTACTTCAAAGCCCACACTTGACCGGTGACATAATCGCCATACAGGTAGCACCCCTGTAGCGCGGGCACCTTGCTGCCCCGATATACGTGTCCGCCGGTGATTGATTTACCCACTTCGTGTGGATATTCCCAGATGGGTTCGATCATTTCGGGCGATTCAGCAAAGCCACCCGGACCGAAGGGATGGCGACCTTCGCGGAGGTTCCAGCCGTAGTTGCCACCGCGTTGGATGATGTTGATTTCTTCCCATAGGTTTTGCCCGACGTCGGCCGCCCAGAGGGTACCGGTTTTCCGATCGAAGGTTGGCCGCCAAACGTTGCGAAGCCCATAGGCCCAGATTTCGGGACGCGCGAAGCCCTTGTGACCTACGAAAGGGTTATCGGCTGGGATGGCGTAGGGAAGCGACCCTTCTTGTCGATCGACATCAATGCGCAACAGCTTGCCAAGCAGGGTATTCAAGTTCTGGCCGTTCATTTGCGGATCGTTTGCGAATCCGCCATCGCCGAGGGCAATGTAGAGAAATCCGTCGGGGCCAAACACCACCGAGCCCCCATTGTGATTCCAAAACGGTTGCCTGATCTCGAGTAGAACTTCCTCACTATTAGGATCGGCGCGAGATGGGTCGTCTTTTCGCATGCGAAACCGAGATACATGAGATCGATGCGGCAAACTGCCATCGGGACCACATGTGTAGCAGACGAAAAGCTCGCCGTTTTCCTTGAAGTTGGGGTGGAAGGCTAAGCCGAGAAAGCCCTCCTCGTTTTCTTTGGTCTTGAACGGCATGACCCGATCGCGAATATCGAGCAGCAGTTTTAGCTCGGTTGCATCGGCAGAATTCTCGAAGGAATAGATCGTGCCGTACTGGGTGGCGACGAACAAGCGTCCTGAACCATCGCCGCAACCTTTGATTTCAATAGGTCGAGGATCGAGGGGCTTGCCGGTCTGCGTGCCATTGATCCAATCGGGCCAACGAAGGTTTTCGAATGTTTTGACAATGCGAACTTCCGTAAGAGGTGTTTCATTGACCTCTTGGGCAAGGGTCTGAGTGGGGTTCGCTAGGATAGTACCTAACAGGATAAGAGAATGGAGGCGCATGGTGGAATCCTGAAGCTGTTGTGATCGCAAAGAGAGGTTGCGAGAATACCAGAAACACGACGAAGCTTGAACAGTCGGCAGGTAGGGAAACAGCATTGAACGCGAAATTCGTTCACTCTTCCGATTCTTCTTCGGAGTTTGCGCCTTCCTCTCCGGCCGCCATGTCGAGTTGCCGCATCTTGCGGTAGAGGTTCGATCGATGTAGCCCCAGCCGTTTGGCGGCTTGGCTCATGTTTCCTTGTGACGATTCGATCATTTGGCGAATATAGCGTTGCTGAAATTCGCGGGTGGCCTCGTTGAGTGTCCCGACCCCTTCGAGACCCGATTCCGAGCCACCCGTATCGATGAACGCCAAGTCTTCGCTTTCGATGCGGTCACCGCTGGAAAGATACGCCAAGCGTTCCATCAGATTTCGCAGTTCGCGCACATTGCCGGGCCATGCGTGGGCTAAGAGCTGTTTGCGGGCCACTGCCGAGAAGGAAGGGGTTTTGCGGCCCATGTTGCCACAGAAGCCATGCAAGAAAAACTCGGCCAGACGCAGGATGTCTTCGCCCCGATCTCTTAGCGGGGGAAGTTCCAGGCTAACAACATTCAGCCGGAAGTAGAGGTCCTCGCGGAAGGTTTTTTCGCGAACCATTTTGCCCAAGTCCTGATTGGTAGCCGCCACGATCCGTACTTCGGTGTGAATAGGAGTTGAGCCCCCCACCCGCACCACGGTTTTCTCTTCGAGTACTCGAAGTAGCTTAGCCTGACCACTTGGGCTCATGTCGCCGATTTCGTCCAGGAACAACGTGCCACCTGATGCCAGTTCAAACTTGCCTGCTCGGGTTTGATGGGCGTCTGTGAACGCGCCCTTCTCGTGGCCGAAGAGCTCGCTTTCGAGTAGCGTTTCGCTCAGCGCTGCACAGTTGACGGCGATAAACGGCTGTTCGCGTCGGCGACTCAGATAGTGAATAGAGCGGGCAACAACTTCCTTGCCCGTGCCGTTCTCACCAAGGATGAGAATGGCTAAATCGGTATCTGCAATGCGGCTGATCGTCGAGCGGACGGCCTCAATCGGAGGGCTGTCGCCGATAAGTTGCACGCCTTCGGCGACTTCCTCGATTAACATTTGATGCTGTGAGAGCAAATCTTCGAATTGCTTCGTGTTTTCCAGGGCTACCGCTGCATGCTCGGCCAGTTCTAGCAGGCCGCTTTCGTCTTCGTCCGTAAAACGACCTTCCAGCTTGTTTAGCACTTCAAAGGCACCGAGCAGTTTCCCCGAGGGAGAATTCAAAGGGACGCAGAGCAGAGTTTCTGTGTGATAGCCCGTTTCTTCGTCGACCTCGCGGGAAATCTGATTTTCGTCAGTCGCTCCGCTCACGCGACGGCTCTCTCCACTTTGAATCACTTGTCCGACGATGCCAGTATTCTCTGGGATTCGTAGTTCGTCGTCTTCTAGGCCCAAGGCAGGGCGACCGACAAGTTGCTTCTTGGCTTTGTCCCACAAAAAGATCGTGGCGCGATCGGCGCCAAGCAATTCGGTGGCTGCTTCCGCCATTGCCTGAAGCAGCGTTTCCATGCAACTGGTTTGGCTCCAGGCATGCGTGATTTCTAAGATCTTTTCTAAGCGGCGAATTCGTCGGGTCCGGTGCTGGTTATCCTGCACCGCCACAAAGGCATTGGCGAGGGAGGGAATGAATTGTGCGAGGTCGGCCTGCGCGAGGTCTCCCCGAGCGAGTAGAGCGTGCTTCTCTACCAAGGGGCTCGCCAACCAACCGCCATCCGAGGAAACGGAATTTCGATCAAGAGCCTCGGCCGCGAGTTCCAAAGGCAGAGCGTTGGGAGAACTGCCATCACAGGCCAGCACCGACCAATCTGGCGGTGTCGCACGAACCACTGCTAGAGCTTCGACACCTAGGGCGGACTTAGACTCCTCTAAGACCTGATCTAGAAAGGTGGCTAAATTGTCGCTTTGCTTGGCTGCACTAAGCAGTAATTCCAAGCAGCTCTGCATCTTTGAAGTCTCAACCATTTGGGCGTTCCTGCTCCCCGGGAAGATCAAATTGTGAGTGCTAGAAGCGATTTCGTCATCTATGAGATCTGGTGTTACAATCTAAATGATACCATAAAGGACAAATTTGTGTAGTCCTATATTCGACATTCTGGGATTCTATAGTGTAGTCAATATGAATAGTCCCTTGGATGTAGGCCTTTTGCGCGGCTATATTCCTCTTCTTGCGGGCAATAGCGGGTCTAGAGAACTCGAGCCCTATTCGAGACATCCAACCAGTTGGTATTCTGCTTGATCCGAGGAAATCGGATGTCCCAACCACACAAGGAGTCACTGATGGGTATGTTTGCTGGCAAAAAAGGGCTGATCACCGGAGTTTTCAACAAGCAATCCATCGCTTGGGCGATCGCCGATCGAATCATGCAGGAAGGCGGCGAGTGCGGGTTTTCTTACATGCCAGACAAGCCAGACGATAAGCGTCAAAAGAACCTGGGTCGCATTAAGAAACTCACCGATGGCAACAGCCAGGCGAAGTTCCTGCAGCCCATGGACGTGACCAACGACGAGCACATCGGTGCATTGATGCGGCGCAGTCGCGAGGAATTGGGGCAACTCGATTTTCTCCTGCACTCGATTGCTTATGCTCAGCCTGATGATCTCAAGAAAGATACGGTTGAGACTAGTCGCGACGGCTTTAAGCTAGCAATGGAAATCAGTGCCTATAGCCTCATTGCACTGACCAATGCAGCGAAAGATATTATGAGCGATAATGCCAGCATCCTAACGCTCACCTACTTCGGCGGCGAGAAGGCGGTGCCTGGGTATAACGTGATGGGCGTTTGCAAGGCAGCGCTCGATTCGGTTGTGAAATACCTCGCCTATGATCTCGGCCCGAAAAACATCCGAGTGAATGCACTAAGCGCAGGGCCTTTGCAAACAATCTCGGGTCGGGGCGCAGGAGTCGACGAGATGCTAGGTTTGTACGAAGCCATGGCACCCTTGGGGAGAAACATTACGCACGAGGAAGCAGGCAAGAGCGGTGTGTTTTTGCTCTCCGAAATGTCGTCGGGCATCACTGGCGAAATAATGCACTTGGACGGTGGTTACAATGCCATGGGCTCGCCGGGCCGGTTGCTCGAACAAATCAAGGCGGCCCAAACGGCTTAGGCTGTTCTGCCTGCACTCAAAGTGCTAGCAGTGCGCTCCGTAATTCTTTCGAAATCGATCTTTCAGATTCTCTGCAAAGGTTGGTAAATTCTGCAATCGATTTGGCAGCGATGTTCGCGACTTACCAATCGCAATCGTCCGTCGTTCCCCGCGATTGACGCCTAAGATTCCCGTTGGTGAAGTGCGACAGCGAGTGGGCCACGAATGGTCCATCGTTTGCTCCCATCGAGACCCAGTACGCGAACTGCTTGAGAGAGTGGCTCGTGTGAGGACAAGGATCGTCCCACAACAAAAAAGGTGAGAGCATGGAAGCTCGAAATCAAACGTCAGTGCGCCGCGCCTGCGCCGCACTGTTTCTGGCGACTGCTTGTTGCCCCCTGTCCCTCTTTGCGGCCGGCTATCGCACAACCAATTTTACGGTTGATGCCCCCACGCCCCAGCTTGCGAAGGAAATCGGTGACCAGGCCGAGAAGTGCCGACGCGAGTTGGCTCTTGAATGGCTCGGCAAAGAACTGCCCAATTGGTCACGCCCCTGCCCCATCAAAGCTAAGGTAGCTCCAGGCTTAGGAGCGGGCGGAGCAACGAGTTTTGTGTTCGACCAAGGAGAAGTCTTCGGATGGCGGATGGAAATTCAAGGATCGCGCGAGCGAGTGCTCGACTCCGTGGTTCCGCATGAGGTGACTCATACGATTTTCGCGAGTCACTTTCGCCAACCAATTCCACGTTGGGCGGATGAAGGTGCCTGTACCACCGTCGAGCACGTCAGCGAAATCTCCAAACAGGAGAACATGCTAATCGAGTTTTTGAAAACCCGTCGGGGCATACCCTTTAGTAATATGTTTGCCATGAAGGAATATCCGCGCGACGTGTTGCCTTTGTATGCCCAGGGTCATTCGCTCGCGCAATACCTTATTGATCAGCGAGGCAAGCGAGAGTTTCTAGCCTTTCTGGAAAACGGTCTGCAAGATAGCAATTGGCCGCGGGCCATCTCGGAGCAGTACGGCTATCGCGATTTGCTAACGCTGCAAAACTCTTGGATGGGTTGGATTCGCCAGGGTCGACCGGCACTAAGCCCTCAAACTGGTCGGGGTGATGTGCTGGTTGCTTCGAACAATACCCAAATCCGCCCAATTTCGCGGCCGGTTGTAAGAGGACAGGATCCTCAGTCGAGTAGTGCCTACCAGAATAGTTCCCGTGAAGTGGGGCCGACGCCTGCAGCGAACGCTCCGCGCGAATGGCCAGCGGGTAGTCCTCCCACACGTAGCATTTACGATGCCTCGAAGGCCACGGGCACGATTCTCCGCTGATTCGGACGAGTCGTCAGTCAGCAAAGTTGAGTTGACGCCGCAAGCGGGCAGGCAGTTGGGCACTTAGCTGGGATTTTTACACGATCGCGTCGAGGATGCTGCCGGTAAGTGACCGTCGGCCCGAACTGGCGGAGGTGCCCTGGAGTTCCCGCAAGGATTGTAAAGAATCTTGGGCGATGTTCAGCGCACGGCTTGTGCCTGCGTTGGCATTTTCTCCACCGGCCGCCAGTGAGAATAGGTTTGCCACGGCTGATCTTGCTGCGGTGCGCAGGGAGCCCGTCAGTGTGGCAAACTCCGTGGCTACGTCGATGGTGCCGCCTGCAGAGATGGTGAAGGGATCGAATTCGCCCTGGAAGCCCTTGGCGAACTGCAACGCGATTTCGACGCCGTCAGTGTGATAAACAAAACCTCCCCCGTCTGCGCTGGCAGTATTGCCATTCACCACGATTTCGGCGTCAGAGCCCGAGGCTTGAAAGCTCTCCGTAGTGCCACCACTGGCGGTTAATGTTTCGTAGCTGATCGAAATTGGATCGATCGCACCGAGGAAACTCTCTTCGAAAGTGATGGTCAGTGAGCCAGCGGCCGTGTTAGCCACAAAGGTGTCGCTGGCACTGGAAAGGGCCACGCCGTCGATGGTGGCCGTGCCATCGAGCCCATCGGCTGTCTCATCGCCGTTGCCGCCCGAGATCGTGAAGTCGTGGAAGGTCGACCCCACCGTGATCGGGTCCAACGCTCCAGAAAACCCTTCGACCAAGGTGAGCGCGAACTGAGCGCCACTAAGGTTCAATGAGAAATCATTGGCGTTAGCCACGAACGTCTGGCCATTGATGGTGGCTTCGGCATTCTGTCCCAACGCCTGCCCAGAACCATCTCCGCCGGTGACGTCGAACGTGCCGTTGGCCGATGTGACGGTGATAGTATCCAAACTGCCAGTTAGCCCCGTGGCAATCGTAAATGTGTAGCTACCTAAAGAGTCGGTATAGGAAACGTCATGGCCGGCGGCAGTCACTGTATTGCCGTTGATATTTAGTTCCGCATCGATTCCGGCGGCATTTCCGTTGCCATCGCCACCGGATGTGTCGAAACTTCCTGAGTTGACATCCACTTCAACAATCGCAGCACTGCCGTAGCCAGTACTTGTCAACGTGAGAGTATCGCCACTGGCCGTAGCGGAAATCCCGGTAGTTCCTGACTCAGCATTGATTTTGTCACGCACCGATGTGAGAGATTCGAGAGAAGCTACAGAAATTGTGGTGTTGCCAAGTTCTCCTGTTAGAGTGAAATTCGAACTGGATGTCGCAGCATTAAGGAGGCCCGTATAGGTCAACTCCCCTTGCGTAGCCGTCTGGGTAACAGAACTTACCAGGTTGTTCACCGAGTCGGGCTGTGCCGACACCACTTGAAAGTTGGAGACCTGACTGCCGTTGACTCCGTCGACCGATATGTCTTGAGCGACGCTGTCGAGCGTGACCTGAACGGATTCGGTGGAGCCAACCTCCGCGCTTTCCAAGATCAGGTCGTCGCCGCTAGTGGTCGCGGTCACTCCGGTTGTGGCGGTTTCGTCGTTGACGCGTTGGGCAACGTCCGATAGCGATTCGCCCTGAGTAATGGAGATTTGAGCCGTTCCCAAAGTTCCCCCGAGCGTAAAAACTGCCGTGTCCTCAACAAAACCGCCTGCGGAACCGTGATAGATTTGGCTGGCGGTGTCGGCAGCCTGCGTGACGGTTCCCGACAAAGTGAGCTGGGTTTCGTCTGGAAAGGACAACACGTTAAACGCTGCCACCTGGCTGGCATTGGTACCGGTGACGTCGATATTCGTATCGGGCGAAATGTTGTCGATGGCGATCGAGGCACTTGCGCCCTTGTCGAGGGATCGAATTGCTAAGTTATTGCCAATCACCTCGGCTTCGACGCCGGTTGTGTTCGATTCATCATTGATTCTGGTGGCAAAATCTTGCAGCGACTCGCCCTGGGTGACGCTCAAGTTGGCTGAGCCGAGGGGGCCAGTCAATTGAAACGAAGCGGTCCCCGCAGCCACCGATCCCAAACTGCCTTCGTAAGTAAGCAGCGCCTCACTAGCCAGTGTGTCTCTCGATCCTGAGACCGTGATTGGAACGCCGGCGGTGAGTGCGCTGGTATCAAGCGCGGTAATCTGAGCACCGTTGAGCCCGCTAATCTCGATCGGACCAATCTCCGCACTCGCAATGGATTGATTGGTGGTAACAGAAAGCGAAGCTGCCGCCCCACGATTTCTACTGGAGAGCAACAGAGAACTGCCATGGGCTTGGGCCGTGACCCCGAGTGTGGCGGATCGATTGATACGTCTCACGAGATTGCTGAGCGACTCACCCGATTGGAACTCTATCGATTGAGTGCGACCGGAAGTGTTGAGGTCCAGAGACCCACCGCTTGCCAGAAGGTCTTGGATATCGCCCAGATCTACCAGGGCAGCGCGTTGCGAGCGGCTGATTGAGCCCTTAATAGACTCCGACGCATTAGGGCGAAGTTTGCGGATTTCGTAGCCGGTGATTTGTTTCGAATTCAGGCCAGTGAGGACAGCGTTCCGCGCTCCCCCCAACGAAAGTGGGCTGCCCACGAGCTTGCCAATTTCGGCCAACGTACGATCGACGCTTTGCTGAGACGATCTGCGGTCCCGATCGGCACCGGTGATAATCTCGTTTTGCAGCCGACCCACGAGCTGTTCGATTCTTCGCAGCGCGGCCGGTGGGGGCGAAACTGGAAGCGCAGAACCAGCGGTCGGTGCAATCCGTGCGCGGAGCCCGAAGTTGACGTTCTCTAGCAATAGCTGCGACGCCGAAGCGGGCAGCGCAGGTGAAATTGGACTGAGTGCCATCAAAAAGTGCGTCGACACAGCGCACCCCATTAGGGGGAAGCAACCATGCGAGATTGGTGACGAAGAATTAGTGAAAAGTGATTCTGAAAAGTGCTCCCGCAGGGATGTTTGCCGGAGCTTGTAAAATCTAGCTTTTTCCGCCGTTCCGGCGAGGAATACGGCTTGCCGAACAATGGGAATTGCCGCCGATTCTTGCCTGTGCAATTGGAATAATGAGCCCAACCGTGCCGAAATCAGCGCAACCCGCCGATCCATTGAGGAGCGGTCGTGAACAGCTCAAATGTGGCGATTCGCACAGTAAGGCTATCCAGCGACTGGTAATTTAATAAGCTCAGAGATAGTGAATTTCTTGTGAACTGAATCTAGCAGAGAGGCTTGCGATGAACGCAAAAGAAACCATTAAGGCAACTTCCGGTGTGAGTTCCATGATTTTGAAGAGTTACGTGGGCGACTTGGAAGATGCCGAGTTGATGCGGCGACCCGTCGAGGGATGCAATCACCTCGCCTGGCAGTTGGGGCACCTGATTTCGTCGGAATGTGACTTGCTGAACTCAATCCAACCTGGCGCAGCCGCCGAGTTGCCAGCGGGCTTTGCCGAAAAGCACACAAAGGAAACCGTAGGCGAGGACGACCCTGCCAAGTTTTGTTCCAAGCAAGAATACTTGGACTTGATGGAAAAGGTGCAGGCCGCGACGTTTGCTGCCATCGACAAGATGGACGACAGCGATTTGCAACAACCTGCGCCTGAACACTTTCGGCAGATGTTTCCCACCGTGGGGCATGTTCTGATATTGATAGCCACGCACCAAATGATGCACGCGGGACAGTTTGTGCCAGTGCGCAGGGCGTTGGGCAAACCAATTCTGATTTAGAATTAGTTTCCGCCGACGCCGAAAAAGTAGGCAGTCACGTGGTAGAACACGGGGGCGGCAAAGCAAACCGCATCGATGCGGCTGAGCACGCCGCCACTGCTCTCGATGAGCGCGCCGGAGGTGACTTCGCCGCGGTCTCGCTTAATAGCAGCCATCGTGAGTGCACCGGCGGAGGCCATGGCCGCGATCAGTACCGACATCACGCCGGCCTGCCACCAGTGCGTGAAGGGGGTGGCCCATTGCAGGGAGATGCCTGCCACCGCGGTAGCGCCTGCGCCAGCCAGCACGCCTTCCCAGGTGCGATCGTCGTCGATGGTTTCGGCAATCACATGCTTGCCGAAAATGCGGCTGAAGATGAATTGAGCCATTTCGGAAAAGAGCACTAAAGTGACAAAAAAGAGCAGCAGCCGAGCACCGGCCGCGGTGTCTTCGGGAGCAACGTTCCTGCAATTCAAGAATAACAAGGCTGGGGCAAAGCTGAGGCAGTAGACGCAGATCAGCAAGCCAAACTGGATCTTGGCGACGCGCTCTAGGAAGTGCGTGAAATCTCCCGAGATCGCGACTCGAGCTGCAATAAACAGGAACGCGTAGACGGGAATCAGGATGCTGTAAAACGCATAGTTCTCGTGGGCCACGAGCACAAATTGCATGGGCGTGAAAAAGCAAAATACCCAGAAGAGAGCGCGGTGGTCGCCAGAGCGAGTGTTGGTAAAGGTGATGAACTCTCTCAATGCCCAAAAAGAGAGCAGGCCGAACAACACTACCGCCAGAGTTGGGAAAAAGAAAGCTATGCCGATCAACACGCTTGAAGCCCACCAGGCTTGAACGCGGCTATTGAACGTGCTTACCGAGCGATCGTCAAGTTGCAGCGAACTCTGGCGACGCAGCCACTGCCCCACAAAAGTTGCCAGTGCCAGTAGCGCTAGCACGGTTCCTAGTGAAGCCCAGTCTTTGATGTCGTAGGTCATGCCTTGATTCTCGATGCCTATCGTTCTTGAAGACTAAGGACTGCTTCGCGGGCGCGTTTCAAAAATTCCGTTTTGGGTTCGCCAGTTTCGAGCCAAATAGGCGGCCCAAACGTGATCGACGATAGCAAGGGCACGGGCAACACTTCCCCACGAGGCAGGATGCGGTTCATGTTGTTGATGTGCACAGGAATGAGTTCCAGTTCCGGACACTTCTTGCTCAAATAGTACAAGCCACTCTTGAATTCCCCAACATCATCCCCTTCTCTTCGTCCCCCTTCGGGAAACAGAATCAACGAATGGGTGGAGCCGATTTCCTTGAGCATCAGATCCACGGGGCTTTGGTGGACCTTGATTTCTTTGCGGTCGATTAGCATCGCGTTGAATACACTTGCCAAGTAGCGGCGGATGGGGCCCTTGATCCAATAGTCCTTTGCAGCAATGGGACGCGTGAGCCGTCGCACTTTCGTAGGCAAAGCCGACCAAACTAGGACAACATCCAAATGGCTAGTGTGATTGGCAAAATAGACGCGTTGACAGATGTCTGGCTGCGATTCCACCCAGCGCACGCTCACCCCACTAATGAATCGAGCCGTCAGCGTTAGGAGTGTTTCCGTGATCACAGTTGTTTGATAGTCGTACTCGAAGTGGGGCCAGGGAAGAGGGCGGCATGCCTGTTGGCCAACCCTAGCGACGTCGAAACGCGCCGCAGAACGATGTTGGAACTCTCCCCGCCGATCTCGCTATGGTATCCAGCCTATCTATATTATCTGGGTGAAGGGCCGTGCGATAGCGGCAGTTTTGCGTTGAAGACTGCCAAACACGGCGTTAGGTTGCCCCAAAATCTGCGACCCGCTTCGTCCCTGTTGCGACCGGTTCCGCGGTGGGCTGCTCAGCGTGCTTGGCAGAGTAGACGTTTTCGATTAGTTTTTCGTAGCCTTCAACCATCACCGCGAGTGAGCGTCCCGCCTCGATGGATGCGCGGCCCTGTTTGCCTAACTTTTCGCCAAGCTTGGGGTCGTTCAGGATTCTCAGCGTGTGGGACACGAAAGAACGCATATCGCCGCATTCGTATAGGAATCCGTTTTTGCCGGGAATCACGGTTTCAGCGACTGAGCCGACCTCCGCCGATACGACGGGGACTTCGCAACTCAACGCTTCGAGAATTGAGACTGGACTCGCTTCGTTGTGAGAAGTCAGGGCCAACGCATTACTCGCGGCAAGCAATTCTGGCACGTCGGACCGTGAGCCAACAAAGTGCGTGCAATCTTGCAGTGCCAGTTTTTCGGTTAGTTGCTCAAGTTCTTCACGCCTCGGGCCGTCGCCGATGATAATAAAGTGCGATTTGGGTTGAGCCTGTTTGATGCGTCGTGCGGCGTTCAGAAAGAATTCGTGATTCTTTTCAGGCCGCAAAGCCGCCAATAGGGTGACCACGAGAGCATCCGCCGGAATGCCGAGCTCCTGCCGCACAGGAGAGCCGTCTTGCGGGGCGAATCGGTCGACGTCGACGCCATTGTAGATTGTAAATACTTTTTCACTCGGAAAACCCTCGCGCTCCACTAAATGCTTGGCGTGCGCGTCGGCCACGCCGATAAAGCCATCAGTGATTGGTGTCAGCAGGCGGTTGAGCTTGCCGATGGAGTCGGGCCAACCGGTGCTGTGCAATGCCGAAAGGATAACCGGTACGCCGGCAAGCTTGGCAGCCAAACGGCCCCAAAACATCTTGTCGCCCGCCCCAACTGTGACTACTGCCTGGATGTTCCGCGAACGTATGAGTTTCGTCAAACGTCGTAGCACCCAAAGGTCTGTCTTGTGTTGGATGAGGTTGCAGTAGACCGGGATTTCTTTTGCCAGCTCGACTCCAAGCGGCCCCCGCTCTTTCAAACAGGCAATCTCCGGAGCAAACCTGGTGCGATCCATGCGACGGACGAGGTTCGCTAATAGAGTTTCCGCACCACCTACCGGCAGGCTCGTGGTAACGAAAAGTATGCGTAACGGTTCTTTCGATTGTGTTTTTCGCGCAGTTGCCATTGGTACCTCTCTAAGCCTGGACGACTTTGCGGGACGATCGTTGGAAGTAAGGTTTCACTTTGGCCAGGAATTCGTGAGTCGCTGTGCGAAGTTGTTCGCGTTCAAGGTCGTCGAGAATCCAATCTGTTTTTAAGCTGGCCACTATTAGGAGTAGCCAGATTGCGCTTGTCACTGCGATAGAACCTGTCAGCGAAAGAGGCGACACCAGGATAATCCAAGTCCCCAAATTCGTTGTCATTCCGAACTTCCGACTGAGTAGCAGCAACGCGGCGAGACAGATGGCGGTTGAAATGGCAGTTGCCACGACCGCGCCGAGCAGGCCCCAAAGCGGCAGGAGCACCAAATTCAAACCAATGTTCGCAACTAGCCCGATGGCTAGTGGTACTGTCGCCAGTCGGGCTCGCTCTGCACACCATAAGTAGTTTTGCGCCACCAGATGGAGAGCAAACCACACGCATCCCGTAAGGGTCCAAGGCAATACATAGAGGCCGTCGGAGTATTTTCCTTCAAGTACTATGTCGAATAAGAACGGAGCGAAGATCAGGATACAAATGCCGACCCCTAACATTATTAGTCCGGTGAGTTTAATACTTAGGTTGGTGCTGCGACCGACAATCGCTTGCTTTCCCGCCTCCCAATCGCGGCTCAGATGCGGCATGATTAGTCCGCCTAGGAGGTCGGCAATCGCAACCAGCAATAGTGGCACAATGCGGCTGCTATGGTAGTGACCAACCTGATCGAGGGCCGCGGCGGGGCTGAGTCCTGAGAAGTGGACGATCATGTAGCGGTCAACAATGGCGAACAGATGGGTGAGCAGATTCGTGACCCAAACAAAGAACGCAAATCGCAACAGCTTTGGCCAAAACTCCAATTGCGGAAGAGTTTCTGACGGTTGATCAATTTCTTTTAGCGCTGGCCAGATCCATAGAATCCCTCCAACTGAAGCAAGCAAGCAGGCAGCACCGTATCCGGCGAGGATGCTGCCGACACTCGCGTCGGTCAGTAGAAGCCCTAATGCTAATCCTGCAAACAGCAAACTCTGTGAGAAATTCACGACAGACAGTACACGAATCAAACACAGGGCTGTTAGAAGCGAGGCCAGGGAATGGTGTAGTATCACTCCCGCCAAACAGAGGGCGATACCCCATACGATTGCAATGCGGTCGCTTACGCCAAACAACATTTGAGAAATGTGCGGAGCAAACAGGATAACGGCCAACACGCCGATCGAACTCCACAGGGCTGTCCATAGGGCGGAACGCTGGAGGAACGTCTGTAAATGCCCGCGTTGTCGGTAATGTTCCAGGTATCTGCCAAAAGATCCCGGCACGCCGAGCACCGCTAGGGGAGCGGCAAACAGCAGAAAGCTAAGTGCCATTTCCCATTCGCCAAGGGTTTCGGGAGAGAGCCAGCGACAGAACAGAATGCCACGGCCGAATCCCACAGACCGTTGGATAACTGTCACCAGCATCAACAGCACAACGCTCGTAGCAAGCGTGTCGGTGCGTAGTCTCGACGCAGACTGTTCAGCGTTGACTGGGTCAGTGGGCATGGGGGAAATGCTCTTAATAAGTACTGCTAGAATTGATCGCGATAGTCACCGAGATCGAATCGAGCCGATTGGCGAAGCTTGCGAGGATCGAGGGTCAACCAATTCCGGAAACGGCTCCACTCAGGGTCGCCGTGAATTCGTTGAATGTGAAAATTGTCATCGCCTGGCAGGTTGTATCCGCCGTAGGCCGAGCAGACACCCCAGAAGCCCGCCTGATAGGCAATTCGCATCCCAGCGGTGCTCATGTTTTGAGGCAAACCGAAGGGAAAGGCAAAGTAGTTCACCGGACGATCGATCATCGCTTCTAAGTCGCGTTTCGAGCCAACGATCTCCTCATACAACTCCTGTTCATTCTCAATTTGTCCCAGGTCGGCATGCGAACGGGTATGAGCGCCAATTTCAACGCCCGCGGCGGATAGCTCTTGGATTTGCTCAATTGAATTTGGCTTTAGAGGTGTGTCGGCCTGCAAGTCGTGCGCGAACGGCTCTCCCGAGGCGATGTGGTTTGTGGTTACGAAGTAAGTGAAAGGAATCTGCTCCTCCACCAACCACGGCAGGGCGATTTCGCAGTTGTCGGCATAACCATCGTCGAATGTGAGGCACACCACAGGCTCCAGGTTGTGCTCCGTGCCAATGCGTTGTTGGGCATCGGAGAGACTGACGATAGCATATCGCTCCCTGATCCAATTAATCTGTTCTTGGAATCGATCGTTGGAGATCGTCCAGCCGTTGGGGTGTTCGTCGGCCACGCGGTGATAGAACAGTGTCATCACAGGTGCCGAGCACTCCTGCTCCATGCGTTCGGCAGTCTGCCTTCGTTGAGGAAGCGATGCCACGTAATAGAGATTGAGCAAGGGACTCTTTAAGGAATCGGGTAGCATAGAAATTCTCTGGATAGTTTAACTAAACAAATGAGCGACTTGTCGGACCCAACGAGCAGCGCCACGCACCGACGACCAAGTGTGGTACCTCAATTTGGCACTTTGACGGTTGGGAACTACTTGGACGTGGGCAGTTTCGCGCGCGACGGCACGCCAATGGGGCTTGTAGGGTTCGTCGCCACGCAGGAGGTCAAACTTGCGGTGTCCTTCCTCGATGGCGTGCTGAATGCAGCGAATCAGCGAGAGCCTACCGGGTTCTTCGTCGAGCCTTTCAGGATCGAGTCCGCCTTGATAAACAAAGCTAGTGCGACCGCCGGCAAAATGGTATTCCGCGGCTATCGGCTCGCCGGCCAACTCTAGCCAACTTAGTCGCAGTCGACCCTCAGCCAGCAACTTCCGAGCGACATCGCGATGAAACTCGCTCCAACCCTCTGAGGCAAAGCAACCGGGCTCTCCCAGGCTGATACGACGTTTCTGGTGCAGGTCGATGAGAATTTCCCAAGCGGCATCAAAGTCCTCCAGAAGTTTTACCTGATGCCAGTGGCAGTCGCCGGTGTCCAGCACTCGCTTTTGCAGGCGACGCAGTTGTTTGCGGTGCGATTTGGATTGCAGGGCCAGAAAGTCTTCCCAGGTCTCGGGTAGATCGATCGACCAAGTGTTGAGGTCGGCGGTTTGAGTGGTGTGGCAGCCGGCCTGCTGTAGGGCTTGGATCAATGCCGTAATTTTCGTTTGCTCGCAGGCAACATCGAGCGTGGGGAAATCGATCAAGTCCCAGTCTGCTCCGCTACCACAGAGGTGATCGGCTATTGCTCCGCCACACCGCTTAGCATTGGTGGCTGTTACCAGCAGATCGAGGTGATCGCTGCAAACTTCTCCGTCGCCCAATAGCTTGAGCACTTTGCCACGTGAGACGGTTGTCTCGAGATAGCAAGGCAAAATCGCCGCAAGCTTGCTGTGGTCCGTCTCAGTAGCTGGCTCGGTGGCGGGCGAGGCGCACTGCGGACGAGGTTCGCCCTCCCATACTTGGATGATGTGCAGTTTCCGCGAAGCATCAGCTCCGTAGTGTTTCCACCAAGTGCTGAGCCAGGTCCAGCTGCGGAACACACAGCTACCCGCGAGAGTGTCCCAACGCTCGCTGGTGACTTCGAGATTTTCCAGGTCGGTGATTGTTTGGATATACATGCGTTCTACTTTTCTTGTTTTCTAAGTGCGGCAATAGCGCAGCGGACCCTAAAGAATAGGTCAGCGGCAGGCCCTCGCGACCTGCTAAGAGAGGATGAAAAGTGTTTACTCGCCGCATCATGTTGTTTTTCCACAACGACCGTTACATCTGGAGCTGCGGTGCCAATCACCGGGAAAAGTAGCACGAAAACGCTGGAAAACTGCAGATTGGGGGCTTTTCCGGGACCGTCTGGCCAAGCCGATTGGCCCCAGGCGCGGGAATTGCGACTTCATCCGCCAAACAAGGTCCCACCCAGACCCTCCAGCCAGATTCCGACCCGCGAGAAGGAACCACCATGCTTTCAACTGATAATGCGAATGCCGGATTGACTCCCAAAGAGTGCATCAACCTCTTAGCCGAGCATCGGCACCGCTGGATGATTCCTACCATTGTTTGTGCCATCCTGGCCACGGCCTATGCCTTGGTTATGACTCGCTACTGGGAAGCCAATCAGGCGTTGGTGGTTCGGCAGGAAGCAACTACTTCCGAGTCTGGACGGCTGGGCCAATTTGCCGACCTCTACCAGATGCGTACTTTCCAGGAAACGATTCTGGAACTCGTGAAGAGTCGTCAAGTGATTAGCGAAACTTTGAAAAGCGTTGCCCAAGGCAAGGCAGCCAACAAACCAGTGACAGATGAGCAAATCGAATCGCTCCGCAAACGTCTCAGCATGCTGCCACCCGGCGGTGCCGAGTTTGGCAAGACCGAGGTTTTCTATCTTGGTGTGAAAGACAAGAATCGAGAACGAGCCGTTCAACTTGTCGGTGAGTTGAGCCATCAGCTCGACGTTCGCCTACGTCAGCTACGCAACGAGCGTGCTCAGAGCCTCATAACAGAGTTGCAGCAGCAGGTTGATCTCGCCCGAGAGGCGCAGTCCAATGACACAGCTCGATTGGCAGGATTGGAAGCCCAGGTGGGTGCCGACTTGGCCGAGTTAAGAATGCTTAACTCCGCTACCAGTGGCCAAAGCGACTTGCGTCAGCAGGCCGTGCAACTCGAAAGCGAAAGCCGCGAAATTGCCGCCAAGGTTCGCGATGCGGAGCAACTTCTGGTGGTTCTGAAGTCTTCGCAGAAAGATCCCCAACAGCTAGTGGCCATGCCCAATAGCCTGCTCATCTCTCAGCCGACATTGCGGAGCATGAAGGATGGACTGCTCGACGCTCAACTGCGTGCTGCCCGTGTTGGAGGAACCCGCACCGAGCAGCATCCGCAGGTGATTGCAGCGGGCGAAGCGGTCGAACACATTCGCAAAGATTTACACAAGGAACTGGCAGTAGCCATTCAGGGTGTTGAGGTTGAACTTGGCTTGGGAAGACAACGATTTGTCGACCTGAAGGACAAGCAACGACTACTGAGCAAACGTTTGGCGAAGTTGGCCGAGCGACGTGCCGAATACTCCAATCATGTGGCAGCCGTCGAGAATAGCCGCAAGGTACTAGACCAGGCCCGCGAGCAACTAACCGAAGCCCGGGCACAACAGGCGGCGGCACTTAGTGCCAAGCTAGTCTCGACGCTCGATACCCCGGACGCCGGCACGAACCCGGTCGGACCACGCCGCGTGAGTGTTGTTTTCCTGGGAGCGGTTTCTGGGCTGATCCTTGGCCTAGGCTGGACCTTTCTGACCGTCACACCCATTGAGTCGTCCTCACCTAATGGGACGGAAGCTGCACAGGTCTCCGAATCGTTGCAAACCGCACCAGTCCCAACGGCAACCAACCAGACGAGATCTACAGCGAAGAGTGATTCGGATCAGTTCGACTTCCCCTCGGGAGTGACGTATACACCTTATGAATCGATCCATTCCAATGGCAATGGCAAGTCTGCCACCTAGCGTGATGTTGCAGGCCGTTGCTCTTGATAGGACAACTCACTCTCGATATTGGAAGCGGGCCCCTTGGAAGTCATCTTAGCAATCTTGGTGCTTGCTGCAGCCGTCTGGGGGTTTGTCTACGCGTGGCGAGGTTCGCTATTGGTGGGTTGCACCGCCACATTGCTGGTCGGTTATGTGCTTTCGCATAACTTTTGGCGACTCGAATTGGGACCGATCACTCTAACCGCCGGTCGCGTATTTATCGCCGGTCTGGTGATGGTGATGCTTTGGCGTTGGCGACAAGGGCTGATTAAATTTCGTCCCTTGGTAGGAGCCGATTGGCTGGCCGTTCTGTTCGTGGGTTATGTCACACTTCGATTTGTGACAACTTCGTACCCAGAGAACGTTCCGCAAAGTGTGTCGCCCCTCTGGCGATTGATCGAATGCTTCTGGGTACCGTTGGCCCTTTATTTAGTTACGCGCACGGTCGAGTTTGGCGAAAGGCCTTGGAAGACTCTCTTGTTTGCCCTGGGTGGGATGGGAGTGTTTCTGGCAGTCACCGGCATTGGCGAGGTCACTGCACAGTGGTGGGCCGTTTTCCCCCGCTTTATTGCTGACCCTGAGCTCGGAGCTCACTTCGGACGTGCTCGCGGCCCAGCTCTCAACTCGGTGAGTTTAGGAATTTTTCTCTCGGTATGTTTTTGGGCGTGCTGGTTTCTCTGGTCACGCGTCAACCGTCCAACGCGTCTGGCACTTGTCGCGGCGATGGGGTTGATGGGCTTGGCGCTGCTGTTTACTTACACCCGGTCGAGTTGGCTGGCACTCGCACTGACGCTAGCCTTGGTTCCCTTCTTGCATTTCCCTCGGTCGTGGCGACCTGTGCTGTTTGGCGGGGTCGCAATTGCTGGACTCTTGGGTGTCGTGATGATGGGCGACAAGCTCATTAATATGAACCGCCAGGATTCCAACGGCTCGGCTAGTCACTCGGTCTACCAACGGCAAACCTTCTTAGTTGTGTCGATGCGGATGTTTGCAGACGATCCGCTGGTGGGTTGTGGCTTCCAACGATTCTTCGATAAGAAGTTGCCCTATCTGGCCGACCGTAGCCAGCAGCTCGAGCTCGAATCGATTCGTCACCTCGATCATCACAATACTTTCTTGAGCATCCTTACGGAAACGGGCTTAATCGGCTTGAGTCTGTTTGTTGCCTTGCTAGTGGCCTGGGGCCGCACGGCTTGGCAGATGTTCCGCGATGCGAATTGTCCCGAGTGGCTGCGAGCACATGGTCTATTGTCTTTGGCAATCTTAATCGTTTATGTCACGAACGGCGTGTTTCACGATCTGTCGCTACTACCCAACGAGCAGTGGTTGTTGTTTTTCGTTGCGGGGTCCGCAGTTGGCTGGTATGGCCCGCTGCGGAGTACGGTCGCTGCAACTAACAGGGAACCCCAGATTGGCGGCACTGCCCTGCGAGTAGGAACCCAAGCAATTGGAAACCAGAGACTTGCGGGTGGGTGAAAAACGCCACTGCCGCAAATCAAGGAATAGAAATGAATCAACAAAGCACCAAAATTCAGCTATTCGGTATGTCGATTGACGACGTCACCATGCCTGTGGCGGTTGATACTGTTTGGAGTTGGGCACAGGAAAAAGCGAACACTTCGTGCCGATATGTGGTGACGCCGAATGTCGACCATGTGGTAATGTACCAAGAAAGCGAAGAACTACGTGCCGCCTATCACGGGGCGGGTCTTGTGCTGGCGGACGGAGCCCCGGTGGTGTTGGCCTCGAAGTTGCTTCGCCGGGCGCTCCCTGAACGTGTCGCGGGAAGCGATTTGGTTCCCGCCTTGTTTGACCGGGCGGAATCTGAGAGCGGTAGTCGCCCGTTGAAAGTCTTTTTGCTAGGTGCAGCTCCAGGCGTCGGCAATCGCGCCGCGGAGCAAATTAATCAGCGTTGGTCGAATATTGAGGTCGTCGGTACACTGTCACCTCCTCTGGGTTTTGAAAAAGACGATTGCGAAAATCAAAAGATACTCGATGCGGTTGCTGAGGCTCGCCCCGACGTAGTCTTGATCGGACTGGGGGCGCCTAAGCAAGAATTGTGGATTAGCCGTCACGCCGATCAACTGCAAGCACCAGCAGCGCTTTGCATTGGCGCCACAATCGATTTTCTGGCGGGAGAAAAGAGCCGTTCACCACGCTGGATGCAGCAAGTGGGTCTGGAATGGCTGCACCGGTTGGCGAGTGAACCAACTCGCCTGGGTCGCCGTTATCTTCGCGACGCCTGGATCTTTCCCAAGCTTGTGTGGCAAGAGTTTGCTGCCCGTCCGCGTAGGCATCCCGCCTGAAAGCTACGGCCCCAACTGCCGCCTGCCGTCTGGTTCGCAGTTTTCAGAAAATCGCAACCGCGCTACCAGGTTATCTTTGGCAGCGGATGTTTCATCAGCCCCCTGCCCTGCCAGTTGTAGCCTCCGTATACTCTTGGCATGAATGGCAGGCATGCAATCTGTGTGGTGATCGACGGCCTGAGGGCGAGCGCACTGGGATGTTATGGAAACACCAGCAGCCGCACACCTAGTTTCGACGAATTCGCGAGTCGCTCGTCTGTCGTCGAGCGGCTATGGGCCGATTCGCCAATTGCCAAGAACTTCTATCGCTCTGCCTGGCATGGCACACACGCACTGAGAACGGACAGCTTTTGTGAAAATCAACCGTCGCTGCGCAACTTGCTACAAAATCACGACACGCCAATGCGGTTGATTACCGACGATCCGAGTCTTAGCGACCAATTTCCAGCCGACGCGCTCCTAGTGGTAGATTCTCCCCAAGCCGCGGCGGCGGAAGACATTGTGGAGACCGCCTTTGCAGGGTTCTGTGGCAAGGCAATCGAGCAATTAGAAAACTGGCATGACGATGGTGCCGGCAGTGTTACGTGGATTCACAGTCGCGGTCTGCTCGGTGCTTGGGATGCGCCTCATGAGTTGCGAGCGGAATTGCTTGATGAAGACGATCCCGAGGCGTTGGATTTCGTAGAACCTCCGCTGGAGACCAAGGCGATCGATGATCCAGATCGACTCCTACTGTTCCGCACCGCCTATGCGGCTCAAATGACAGTTATTGATTCATGCTTTGGTGCGTTGTGGAATTCCATTGAAGAATCCATGAGCGATCGCGAAGCACTTATGATGCTTACGAGTGCCAGCGGGTTTTCGCTAGGAGAACATGGGCACGTCGGCCACGATCAGCGGCAGTTGTATAGCGAGCAGTTGCATTTACCTTGGCTGATGCATGTGTGTGACGACCAGGAGCCTCGTCCCAGAATTGGAGGACTTGCACAGCCGGCGGATATTCACGCGACATGGTTGGATTGGTTAGGGATCGAAGCGCCGTCGGTAAGAGATGGCCAATCCGTATTGCCTGCTTTGGAAGTCGAACCAACGTTGCCGCGCGAAGTGGCTGTTGCGGCTGGCGAAAGCGGACAGCGTGCGCTGGTGACTCCAGACTGGATGTTGCGTCACGATCCCGCCGGCCAGTCCGAACTTTTTGCCAAACCGGACGATCGTTGGGAGCATAACGACGTAGCCATTCGTTGTCCCCATGAGTTGGAGCAGCTAAGTGAGCGATTGGCGGAATTCGAGCAAACTGCTGAAAACGGCGGACCTCTACCGACTACACTGGGCGACGACTAGCAATGGATAATCTCTGTCCTTGAAATGGAACAGACAAGCAATCGCGGCTATGCGAACCAGTCTTCGTTATTTGCTTAGGAGAGGGCGCGATCGCAAGAACGTTTCTAGGAGATAGGTAACACCCGTAGTTTTCTCATCCCTGCCGCGCTCAGTACGAGGTTTGCTATATAATCAGATGAGTTGCAGTTCTAGAGGATACACCGAAGAGGTAGCAGGCGTGAGGAAGTTTTGTAAAAGCTGTGGGGCTGTTGTTGTAGCTGGTGTCTTGTTTTTTGCATGCTCGGTTGACGCCGCAATACCGGTTAGCTTCAATTTTCTGGACAGTCCGGGAGAAGGTTTCTTCGATACCACTCCCTTGAGCGATCCCGACGTCCCCTCGGCATCCACCATTGGTGAAGCCCGTCGTATTGTCCTGCAAGCGGCAGGCGATCACTTAGGTAGCTTTTTCGATCCCTCCTTTGCTGGGGAAACATGGATTGTCGAAGCGACATTCGATCCCTTAGCGGGCGGCATCGCATCGGCGGGACCCACGAGTGGAGATGATGGAGCAACGTTCAGCGGCGGAACAGCCGGGATTTGGTATCCGGCATCGCTTGCCAATCATTTGGCACAAACGGAAGAATTCACTGGTGCCGTGGTCGTTGCCGATTTCGATGTTAACACTGACTGGGACTACGACATGCTCAATCCGCCCAGCGGAATCAAAGAGAGCCTATTCAGCACCAGTGTTCACGAGATTCTGCATGGCTTAGGTTTTCTCAGCGACATCTTGCAGGATGGCACCTACTTCGATGGTATACCGAGCATCTTCGATACTTTCTTGGAAAGAGGAACAACGCCCGTTACTTCGCTAAACAACTCAGGCCGTAGCGCGGCACTCGTGAGTGACAATTTGTTCTTTACCGGTGCCGGTGCTGTCGCTGCCAATCCGTTGGGCGCCGGACCGGTGCAGATTCATGCTCCTGCAGTCTATGAAGAGGGATCGACCGGGTCGCACTTGGATCGCGATGCCTTCGAATTTGTTGGCGACCTCATGCTCCCGGAAGCAAGCTCTTCGGTGCCCGAACAGATTTTCATGAGCGACCTGGACGTAGCTATGATGGCTGATTTGGGGTACACGCTGGCCCCAGCCAACTTTGCAGCTGCCGACTTCAACGAAGATGGATTCGTTGATGGAGCCGACTTAGCAATCTGGGAAACCAACTACGGCACATTCTCGGCAACCAAAGCAATCGGCGATGCTGACAATAACATGGTTGTCGATGGGTTCGATTTTCTAACATGGCAGACACAGTTTGGAACCACACCAAGCGCACTCAGCTCAGTCCCCGAACCAGCTTCCGTGCTGTTCGCTCTGACGGCGAGTATTTCAGGACTAGTTTTTCGACAGCGACGGGTATTTGCCTGAAGCCAGCGAGCAGAGTGGCGGCAAACCTCTGCAACTCAGGAAACCGTCTCAGCGTTCCAAGCTCGATATCCTCTATATCTGAGCTGTACTTAATGGCGTCCCGGTTCTCAGCTGGTTACTATGGACATGTTACCGGAAATGTCCAAGTTAGAAGTGGATTGAGGTTCTCCATGGTTTGCTGGTCCAGTCAAACGCGACGTAATTTCGCGAGCGTGTATTGCTGCTTACTGGTGCTTTGCTGCGCTGCGGTCATTGGTTGCCAACAGCCAAACGAATATCAAGAACCGCCACCCCCGCCGGTGACTGTGGCCAATCCCGAGGTGCGTACTGTCGTTGAATCAGTCGAATTCACTGGTACGACGGAAGCCTACGAATTGGTCGATATCCGCGCACGCGTCGAAGGCTTTCTCAATAGCATCCATTTTGATGAAGGAATGGCAATTAAGCAGGGCGATCTGCTGTTTGAAATCGATCCAGAGCCCTTCCGTGCCGTACTGAATCAAGCCAAAGCAAGTGAGAAGTTGGCTCTAGCCAGGCTGGAAAGTGCCAAGGCGGAAGTGAAACGGGCCACTGCCGAAGTCCGCAATGCCGAGTCGCAATTGACACGTGTGGAGAGGGCCATCAAAGTTTCGCCGGGAGCAGTGACTCCGGAAGAAGTCGAATCGAAACGTACCGCTGTACTCACCGCACGGGCCACAGCGGACTCTGCGAAAGCGGCGATCACCTCTGCGGAAGCCGAGATTGCCGCCGCTCAAGCACTAGTGGCTCAAGCAGAACTTGATTTGGGCTATTGCACCGTTCGCTCGCCCATTGATGGGCGTGCCGGTCGCAAGCTTGTCGACTTAGGGAACCTGGTAGGCGCCGGTGAATCCACCGTGCTCACTCGGATTGTCAAATACGATCCGATCTATGTCTATTTCAACGTGAATGAAAACGCCTTGCTCAATTTTATCCAAGAGCAAGCCAAGGAATTAGAAGATCAGACACGGGATGAGGTGAAGCTGCAAAAACCAATATTAATCGGTTTAGGAACCGACGACGGTTATCCCCACGAAGGTATCGCGGAGTACAGCGATCTGGCTGTTGACGAGAGCACAGGCACCTACCTTATTCGAGGTATTGTGCCGAATAAGAAAAAGCTGATTCCACCGGGGGCGTTCGCTCGGATTAATGTGCCGGGTGAAGAAATCGAGGCCACGCTGATCGATCCGCGAGCCGTAGGTCGGGATCAGTCGGGCGCTTATCTATTAATCGTCGACAGCTCGAATACAGTGACCAGACGCAATGTAGAGTTGGCTGGCAAATACGAAGGATTGCAAGCTGTGAAGGGCGACATCACCGTTAATGATCGCGTGATCGTCAACGGAGTGCAGCGTGCCCGCCCAGGTGCAAAAGTGACTCCCCAACAGGCGAGTCAGTCGAGGCGTGTGAAGGAATCCACAGAGATGGCTCCTGAAAACAAGCCAACCGAGCCCGCTGCAACTCAAGAATCCTCGGAGCGATAAATAGTGCTGTCTCGGTTTTTCATCCATCGCCCGATCTTTGCCAGCGTGATTTCGATCGTCATCGTCATCGCGGGGCTTGTGTCCCAGTCGGCACTGCCGGTGGCAAAATTCCCAGAGATCACCCCGCCCACGGTTCAAGTCTCCTGTTTCTACCCTGGGGCCAACGCCGAAGTGGTAGCCGATACCGTTGCCGCACCTATCGAGCAGGAAGTGAACGGGGTCGAGGACATGATCTACATGTCCTCGGTGAGTTCCGACGACGGAAGTTACGTCTTGACCGTGACGTTCGAAATTGGCGTCGACATGGATATGGCAACCGTGCTCGTTCAAAATCGGGTCGCGATCGCCGAGGCGAAGCTTCCTGAAGAGGTGCGTCGACAGGGTGTGACGACTAAGAAACAATCGACTAGCATCATTCAATTTATTGCGTTCACCTCTAGCAATCCCAGCCACGATTCGCTTTTCTTGGGCAACTTTGCAACACGGTCGATTAAAGACGAACTGAGTCGAATTCGAGGCGTCGGTTCAGTGACAGTGTTTGGAGCCGCCGACTACAGCATGCGTGTGTGGCTGAATCCCAACCTGCTTAAGGCTCGGAACTTAACGACCGAGGATGTTGTCGCTGCGATCAGCGAGCAAAATGTGCAGGTGGCGGCGGGTCGACTAGGAGAGCCACCGGCAAAGGCCGATTTCGAGCTAGTCATCAATACCTTGGGCCGGCTTAGTGATGTCGAGCAGTTTGAGAACCTGATCATCAAGACCTCCGGTCAGCGGATCACGCGCGTGAAGGATGTGGCCCGCGTTGAGCTGGGTGCGAAGGATTACAAATTCCGCTCGACCTTCAAGGGGCAACCCTGCGCCACGCTTGGAATCTATCAGCTGCCGGGTGCCAATGCCTTGGAAGTTGCCGATAAGATTGGGCAGACGCTCTCGGATCTGGAGCAAGGTTTTCCCGAAGGGCTGAAATACGATATCCCCTTTGATACGACTAAGTTTGTCGACGCGTCGATCAGCGAAGTGTTTGAGACGTTGTTGATTGCAGTCATCTTGGTGGTTGTGGTGATCTACATCTTCTTGCAAGACTGGCGAGCCACGATTGTTCCCTGTGCCGCTATTCCGGTAGCCCTCATCGGTACATTTGCGGTTATGGGATTGTTAGGATTTTCGATCAACACCCTAACGCTATTCGGTGTAGTGCTGGCAATCGGAATCGTTGTCGACGATGCAATCGTCGTGGTCGAAAATACAGACCGCTATCTGGGCGAAGGTTTTGCTCCCCGTGAGGCCGCTGAAAAGGCCATGGAAGAAATCACAGGTCCGGTGATTGCCACCACGCTTGTGCTGTTGGCGGTCTTTGTACCCACCGCGTTCATGGGTGGCATCACAGGGCAACTCTACCGCCAATTTGCGCTGACAATTTCTGCCGCCGTGCTGCTCAGCACTATCAACGCGCTGACCCTGAGTCCAGCGCTCTGTGCCATATTCATGCGGAAACTAGAAGGCAAAAAGAACATCTTCTTTCGCGCGTTCAACCGGGTTTTCGACAAAGTCACTGGTGTCTACAGTTTCGTCATCGGCGGGTTTGTGCGGCGTGTGGCATTGGTGTTGCTTCTGTTCGCCGGTCTCATTGGCCTGACCGCTTTGGGTTATATGCAAATTCCCACCGGGTTTCTTCCCTCGGAAGATCAGGGCTATTGCTTTGCCAATATCCAACTTCCCGATGCCGCATCCCAAAGTCGGACTGTCGAAGTGATGGAACAGCTCGACAAAATCGTGAAAGATACTCCTGGCGTTGCCGACTGGGTCTCTATCGTTGGTTTCTCCCTGCTAAGCGGTAACAACGGGGGCAACCTGGGGCTGATGGCAATCATCTATGAGCCCTGGGAAGACAGGACCGATCCCGAACTTTCCCAGGATGCTATCGTTGCCCACTTGCGTCGGGAATTCAGCAAAGTGCAGGATGGATATGTGTTTGCGTTTGTCCCGCCACCCATCGATGGGCTAGGTTCTGCGGGCGGTTTTCAAATGCAACTCCAAGATCAGGGTGGTATCGGCCTGTCTGAGTTGCAGACGATCGCCAACGAAATGGTCGCCGACGGCAACGCACAGACGGGTCTGGTCGGCCTGAATACGACGATTCGTGCCAACGTGCCCCAGCTGTTTGTCGATGTGAATCGTACGAAGGTCAAAACACTGGATGTTCCTCTCAGTTCAGTATTCAATACCCTGCAATCGTTTCTTGGTTCTACTTATGTGAACGACTTCAACAAGTTGGGCCGGGTGTACCAAGTGCGAATTCAAGCCGATAACGAATTCCGCAAAGAGCCCAGCGATATCGATCGTCTGCGAGTTAGAAACAAGCGGGGCGAGATGGTGCCGATTGGTACCTTTGTCGATATAGAAGAAGATTTCGGCCCGCAGGTAATTCAGCGGTACCTGCTCTATCCGTCGGCACAAATCAATGGCCAGCCGGCTCCCGGTTATAGTTCGGGTCAAGCCATGGCGATGATGGAAGGCATGGCTGCGCAGAAATTGCCGCCCTCGGTTGGTTACAAATGGACGGGCATGTCGTATCAAGAGAAGGAAGCCACGGGGGGCCAGGCACTCATTTTCGGTTTGGCGGTCGTCTTTGTGTTTTTAGTGTTGGCCGCTCAATACGAGAGCTGGACGAGCCCGGCCGCGGTGATTTCTGTGGTTCCACTGGCGGTGCTGGGCGTCGTGATCGCTCTGCTCGTTCGCGGCGCGGATAACAATGTGTATACGCAAATTGGGATTGTGTTACTCGTGGCCTTGGCCAGTAAGAATGCGATTCTGATTGTCGAATTTGCCTCCGAGCAGCGCCGTTCAGGATTGGGAATTCGCGAGTCGGCCCAGCAAGCCGCCAAAATGCGATTCCGTGCCATCTTGATGACTGCGTTCTCGTCGATCCTAGGTTTCTTGCCACTGTTGGTGGCCAGCGGCGCTGGCTCGGCTAGCCGTCAGGCGGTGGGTAATTCCGTAGTGGGCGGCATGTGCGCTGCCACGCTATTCTCACTGATGTTTGTGCCGACGTTCTTCGTCGTGTTCCGCTCGATCAGCGAGTGGTTTGCCCCGGCTCCGGCTAAGCAGACCTCAGCTGGCAAGAATGGATCTGTTTAGGCCGCCTTCTAGCTATCAGCAGTGGAGTTCGCTAATGGTGGTTTCACGCAAGTAGATCTTCTCGTGCGCCGGTCGAATGGTCGAATCTGTGCAAATGCGATATTAGCCTGCGCAATTACCAGCTGGAGTCACCCTCTGCTGACGACTTGCTGGACGTATGCGCCTAGGAGCGACTAACATGCAGCGAAGATTACTAAGGTTGGGGGAAAGAGTCAGAGTGATCCTTTCCTTTTGAACTAATTTATCATTTTGACTTAGTTAGAGAACAAGAAGGACAGGCTAATGACTCAGTGCAGAAAAGTTGCTCGTTTCGCGATCTACGCTCTCTTTGCCATATCATTTTCTCTTCTGGCAATTACCTCTTCGCATGCCACTCCGATTTATGACACATTCGGCCCGCTAGACGGCGCCACCTTTGGAGGGACCGGCATCCCTACCACAGAAGTCGCAATATCTTCGCAGTTTGTCGACGGCGATAACGAAATCACCGTTGCCATGAGTGCCACCCAGCGTTTTTCGAATCCAGTGGTAACGAACAACGGTGCGGGAACTTACTTCGCTACCACCGGCAGCAATTTTGGTGGAGCAGGTGAAAGTACCACTGAAGGTGCACTGTGGAATTTCAATTACTACATGAAAGTGGAAGGCTCCAACGGAGCGGCTCCAAAGCTCACCGATTACCAAATCGATCTCTATTATGACTTCGATACCGGCTTCGACACCCCGCTCGGTTCGCTAGGATCCATCAATGTCACAAATGGTATCCTGCTATCAGCTGATCCCAATGCCACGTTAGTGGAAGGTTCCGAGAACCTGATGTTTGGCTTTCTTGCCACTCCAATCCCTGGTCTGATCAGCCCACCTGCTGGATCCTTCGATCCCGATGATACCGGTGAGTACAACTTCGCCATTCAGGTGAGCCGTGCAGGATTTGGCGTTGAAACCGTGGCGATGGACGTGCAGATCGTCCCAGAGCCCAACACATTTGCCCTTGCCGTTTTATCTTTGACGGCTGTTGCACTTCGGCGTAAGAAGTTGGCCTAGCGCTCGGTTAGAATGCTTGGTCAACCTGCTAAAGGTTGGCCAAGCAGGTCGCTACGATTCGAATTTCCTCGTAAGCCACCTCGCCATCAAGGTGTTCAAAGATCGGCTTGAGCCGTTGATTGCCCACGGTCTCAATGGCCTCGCGGACTCGCGTGGCTGTCTTCCTGTCGACCCAGGGCGAAGGGTCGGTGATCCCTTCGTGGCTGAGATATTGCTGCAGGTAGCCTCGAATCGTCGACTCGGCGCGACCTAATTGTTCGGCAACGTCAGCAATGGAGAGCGATTGTTGAAACAACGGAAAAGCGGCAACAGACGAAGCGTTGAGGGTTGGCGAGTCGGGAGGGTCGACACTTTGTGAGCGGTCGGATTCAACGGGCTGAACATCGACATCAAGGCCCGCACGCTCGCAATACTCGGCAATCGCCTGAAGAAACTGCGGGCCGTACTCGGACCATTTTTTCTGTCCCACGCCGTGTGTTTGGAGAAAGCCGGATTCGGTGGACGGTCTGTACCGGGCCAAATCGCGAAGTGTCGTGTCGCCGAACACCACATAGGCAGGGACCCCTTTTTCTGTCGCCAGCTGTTTTCGCAACTCCCGCAGTGTTTCGAAGAGTTCCTGGTCGACGCCTTCCCAAGAGACTTGCTTGGTCTTGCGTGACGACTTGCTCGACTCCACAGCCGGCTTGAGGAGTCGCGGGGATTGTTCACCTCGCAATACCTCTCGTCCCGATTCGGTAATCTGCAGCTGGTTGTATTCGCCGTACTTGGCAAGATAATCCTGGCTGACAAGCTGCTCGGTCCAGTCTCGGACCGCGCGATGCGAGTGCTCGGAGAGCAAGCCGTAAGTGCTGAGCTGATCGTGAGCCTTTTCCAAAATCCGTTTCTCTTTCGATCCAACCAACACGAGGGATGTGTAGTCTGCCCCGTACTGTTGTTCGAGTCGGGCGACACAAGAGAGAATTTTCTGGGCCAAGATTAGCGGCTCTGCGACTTCTTCCAACTCCTCCAGGCAGACGTCACAAGCTTGGCAATCGGAGTGGCCAAGCTGCTGGCCAAAATGTTCGAGTAACAATGAATGTCGGCAGCGAAGTGAAGTGCAGAAACGGTCGATCCCATCCAGTGCGGCCATCGCCTCCTCGTAGCCAGTTTCGGAGTTTTGGATGAGCCGTTTCCACTTCATCACATCGGCAGGCGAGTAGAATAAGCAGCATTCTGCCTCGAGCCCATCGCGTCCCGCACGCCCCGACTCTTGCTGGTAGGCCTCTACCGATTTTGGCATGCCTGTGTGGATGACGTATCGAACATTCGACTTATCGATCCCCATACCAAACGCCACGGTGGCAACAATGATATCAACTTGTTCAGCTAGAAACGCTTCTTGATTCTTGCGACGTGCTGCGTTGTCCATGCCGGCGTGGTACGGTGCAGCACGGCACCCCAGAGCCTGAAGTGCTCCGGCTGTTTTTTCGACCTCTTTACGAGTAATGCAATAGACAATGCCCGATTCGTTCGGGTGACGCCGAATGGCAGCGAGCGTTTGATTCATTCCAGATTGCCGACGCTCAACTCGATAAATCAAATTGGGTCGGTCGAAGTTTCCAACATGGAACTCGGGTTGGTCGAGCTCCAATTGTAGAGCAATGTCTTCGCGCACGCGCTCCGTAGCGGTGGCCGTGTAGGCGTGGCGAGAGGCGTTTGGGAAACGCTGCTTGAGCACTTTCAGCGCTCGATACTCAGGACGGAAATCATGGCCCCACGAACTAATGCAGTGGGCTTCGTCAATCGCGAACATCGAGACTTGCACGCACTGCAGCAGAGACAAAACCTCGTCGGTAAGCAGTGTTTCTGGTGCGAGGTAAAGCAACTTTAGCCGCCCGGCCCGGATTTCGTCGGCCACTTCCTTTTTTTCGTTCCAGGAAAGCGTGCTATTGAATGCCGCGGCCGAAATACCATTCTCGCGAAGTGCGTCCACTTGGTCCTTCATCAACGCAATCAATGGAGAAACGACCACCGCCACACCATCCAGGCAACAAGCGGGCGCTTGAAAACACAAACTTTTCCCTCCGCCAGTGGGCAGCACCACCACGGAATCGCGACCTGCTAGAATGCTCTCGATCGATTCCCGCTGCAGCGGACGGAAAGAGTCGTAACCCCAGTGGCTGCGAATCGCTTCGCGAACGTTGTCGATCGAGACTCGAATGCCTTGCGTGGCTTGGTCTTCTGAAACCGCAGACATGGTGCTTGAAACGCCGATGGAGGGATGAGTTTTCGGGTGAGGCTGTGCAGGTATAATAATGTACAGTAACTTTTAGCGGCAGCAAGGTGGCTGGTTGTGTTGGGTCGTAGCTGACGATTGTGGGGATCAATCCAAGTTAGGGTGACGCACTTCTGTCACTCAAGATCCAGAATCGGGGTAGCATTAGGTCCAAGAGGGGCCGTTTCTAGCGTAAGGCTTCTCTTTCTATTAGGTAGCCATGATCTATTAGGTAACCATGAAAGGCACAAGAACACACACGAGAGCTTGTTAGCTTGCTCCTGGGCTGTTTGGGGTTTTTGTGGCTAGGGTTTGATGAATTGCCTTGCTTGAATCCGCGTGTCACTTCGTCGTCCCGGGATTATTCGCAACTATACTAGTTTCTGTGACCGGTGTTCGCGTCCCGCTTCTTTCGATAAACAAACATTTTGCTCTCGCTACAGCTTAGGAATCCCAAGATGAACTGCCCTCGGATATTGTCTGCGTTATGTAGTGCCTTACTAGTCGTTTTCGTCAGTGTTCAAAGTCAAGCCCAAGAGTCTGAGACCTTAGGGCGAAAAGATGTGTACCGAGTGCAACCTAGTTTGGAAAAAGTAGCCCTGGAGCTCGTGCCGCCCGAGCAGGTTCGGCCGGGGATGGCTTATAACTATTATCATCCCCAGCTAGGGAAAAGAGTTTGGGGGATTGCTTTGCCCGAGGGTAGATTTCGATATGCCTTTGGTGAGGGAACCATCTTGCCGACCGAGATGTTGGACTTGCGCATTTCAGAAGAAATGCAACGTCAGATTCTCGAACGGGGAGCCCCAGGATTGCGGGAGTCGTTGGCAATCACCGGTGACACGCCCTCGGTGAAACTCGATGCCGAGGGAAACTGGACGCTTTTGCAATCGAAGTCGGGGCTCAGAGTATTCGACCTCGCCACGGGCAAGCGGTGGGAATGGCACGGAAGAAACCGCAAGGCGGTATTGCACACGCATGGTGATCGATGGCAAATCTTCGCTGGGCGGTATATTCCCGCGGGCGAAGTTGGCTATTTCGTCCCTTCTTGTTGCTATCAATCTCGCGCTGGATCTGTGAATCTTGTGATGCGAACCGCCAACTGACTAGCTATAATCTGGCATGCCTGTCGTACTCATTACTGCCTGTTTTCTAACTTTAGTGACAGTAGGTGTTCACTACTTTTTCCTGACGAATCTCTCGCTGTTTCTGATGAAGCGAGATTTCCATACGCGTCGCTGGGTGGGCTTCAGTATCTTGGTGCTCATCTTCGCCCATGTGTTAGAAGTTTCTCTGTTCTCACTAGGCTATGGGCTGCTGAGTGGCGGCGACTATGGGAATTTGCAGGGAAATATGAGTAGCGATGTGAGCGACTATTGGTATTTTTCCTTTGTCGTATACACATCATTGGGCTTTGGAGATATCACACCGACTGAAAACTTGCGGTTGATGACTGCTATCGAAACGCTAACAGGGCTAATTATGATTGCCTGGTCGGCATCGTTCATTTACATGCAAATGCAGCGTTTTTGGACGCAACAGGCTATCTCAGAGACTAATAACGGTAGCGGCGACCAGCAGTGAGCTTGCTAGCATTGTCGGGTGAGCTGCCCTGGTAGCATTTCTCAGCGTTTCCTAGAATTCCGCCCCCACTTGGAGCCCGTGTTTCGCCATTCGGCAAAGGCGATTGCATTGAGGCGGTCGTAGTTTCTTCCACGGGCAACAGTCCAAGTGTAGACCCTAAACTCCAAAGCGTGAGCATGGTCGGACAAGGAAGTCCGATAGTGTGGCGACGAGTTCGCTTCAGGCCGACGTGCGCCGGTGAAAACCGGAGCCTACGTTGGATGTTGTGTTGCGCGGGTACGATTCTATTTCTTTTATTCTGCAGACCATCCCACGTTGTAGCAGCCAATGCGGATGAAGTCACAGTAAGACTCCGACTGGCCTGGGGAAGTGGCAGCGACACTCTCCAGCGTTGGACGGGACGGGTCTCATGCACAGGCGGTCAGCTCAGTGACTTGCAGCCGTTGGGCATTGAGGCAGACGAAGCCGCGGCATTGAGACTCGAATCGTCAGGCCTTGTCATAGCACCTTTAGTAAAACGGAGCTTCGACGGTTGCGACGTCACGGTCCGTGCATTGCCAGACGCTCGCTTGCGGATCTTGCTTCGCTCAGAACAGTCGCCTGAGTCGCGGGAAATTGAGGTTGCCCTGAGCGAAGTTCTTTCGGGACAAGTCTCCAAACGCTTAGACGAGTTTGGCAGTTTCTTCCTAGCGCACCGAAGTCCCGGTGATAAGCTCCGCGTGATTCCACCCATTGACAGCCTGGTGTTTTCGCCTGGTGAAAACTGGACGCTCCGCCTGCAGCCCGACTTGGCAGCAGAAGTACGCAACGGCCCCGTATTATTGGACTTGAAGCTGCATGCGTACGACGACGATACAGTTCTGTGGCAGGCAAGCCAGCTCGTCAAAAACGGAGTCAATCGGGAGTTGGCGTTCGACATCAATTGCCCGATAGTTGAAAACGTTTATCGGGTTTCAATCCAGGCGCGATCTCAGGATGGATTTGCCAACCGATTCGTCCCTTGGCAACAAGCTGAAGTGTTTGCAAGCCGAGAGGTGGAGTTCGTTGTCATCGACCCGGCTGCCAAGTTGCCGGAACTCGTCGACCAATGGCAGCCAGTACTTTCGATCAATCCAGCAAACCCAAGTTGGTGGCAAAGATTGCCGGCTTGGGCCCAGGTATCGCGTTTGAGTGGTAAGCCCGCCGGGTCGATCGGCAACGTTCGACCGGTGGTTCGTCCCTTCCCAGCTGGCGAACTTCTGGAATTGCCGCCCCAGGGAAATGCGGCGGAGCCCTATTGGCAGTCCTACACGCTCCCAGTGAAAGAACTTGGACAGCCGCATTTGATTGAAATTGAGATTCCTACCGGGGCGGAACAACACTTGTCGATTAGCATAGTCGAGCCTGACGCAGCTGGCCGAGTGACGAAACCTAACGTCGATTCGGGCCTATTTTCTGTGCAGCAACAATCACAGGTCGACGGGCAGACTTCGGTTCATCGAATCGTTTTTTGGCCGAAAAGCGATTCGCCACAACTCTTGTTGGTCAATCGACACGAGAGCTTGCCAGCCCAATTTGGCAAGTTGCGGCTCCTGCAACATGGCAATCAGTCTTCTGTAGCTAGCGATGCAGACAAGAATTCGACCCAAGATCGGTTGATTGCTAGTTACCTAGCGCGCCCGACATTATCTGAACAATTCGGTGCCGCTGAGATTCTCGACCCTAAGAGTGGTCTAAGTGTCGACGGCTGGAAGACATTTCTCAACGCAGCAAATCGTTATGCACAATACCTGAAACTCTGCGGCCAAAACGGAGCGCTCGTCACAGTCGCGGCTGACGGGAGCACGCTGTATCCGAGCCGCGTACTGAAATCGTCCCCCAAGTACGATACCGGATTGCAAGCCACCGCCGCGCAAGATCCTGTTCGAAAGGATGTGCTGGAACTGCTAATGCGAGTGTTCGATCGAGAAGGCTTACAGCTAGTGCCTGTGGTTCAACTTGCGACACCGCTCCCCGAGCTAGAATCTGCCAAGCAGAGTTCCGCTCCGGAAACTGTTGGGATCGAATTGATCAACCACGCGGGGCTTTCCTGGCAACAGCATCACGAGACTAGCGACGGTTTGGGTGCCTATTACAATCCCCTCGATCCGCAAGTGCAGCAGGCTATTGTCAACGTGATTGCCGAAATCGGACAACGCTATCAGCGGCATAGTTCATTTCGCGCTGTTGGCGTCCAACTATCTGGACGTGGGTACGCCACTTTGCCGGGATTGACTTGGGGACTCGACGATCAAACGATTGGCCTCTTCGAGGCAGAAACGGGCATCACCCTCCCAGGAAGTGGGGAAGATCGCTATATCCAGCGAGCGCGTAGCTTGGTTGGTCCTAATCTGGAGCAATGGAAACAGTGGCGAAACGGGCGTATCACAAAGCTCTACAGCCAGACTGCCACTGCACTGCAGTCGCAACGCTCAGATCTCAAGCTATTGCTTACGACCGAAGAATTGTTTGCGGGGGAGAGTCAACGCCAACGCCTCCGCGAGTCGCTTTCCGAACCTGCCCAGCTTGGTGAAATATTGGCTGACCACGGATTAAACCTAGCTGAGCTTGAGCAAAACGAACAGATTACCGTCTTAAATCCCTATCGCTTGGGTTCGTCCTCGCAACTGCATCGGCAGGCACTCGATCTGCGGCAAAACGTTGCAGCGGTGAAGGGTGAACTGGTCCCTGCCAATCTCAACAATGGGGCTCTGGTTCACACTCTGCCACAACGGCTACGATTGACGTCCTTCGACGCCAAGAGCCCTTTTGGGGCGGACCGCAGTTACCTCTCTTTGGAGAGTCTCTCTTTACCGAGTGAAGACGCCCTGCGGAAGCAGATTGTCTCGGAGCTTGCGCGAGGCGAAATTCAGTCTTTCGTTTTCGGAGGACCTTCCCAACCATTCGGCCATCACGATGGCCTTCGCCGGGTGTTTTCTATTCTGAAGAAACTACCCGGAGCAGGTGCGAAAGTTCGCAGTACGCAGAGCCAACCTGTGCTTTTGAAAACCTACCGCTTGGCAGAGACAACAACGGTTTTGCTGGCAAACGAATCGCCCTGGTCGGTGAGCCTTCAGCTTCCAATACACTCAGGGGCTGAGACTGAATGGTCGGTTTTAGATAGCAACAGCACGAACGGCCAAGAACCGAGCCTGGATAGCGTTGGCCAACTTTCTGCCGGAGACCATACGTGGGAGATTTCTTTACGTCCTTACGATGTTCAAGCGTGGACCTTCCAGGACGGTCAGATTCGAATCGACGAGCCAATTGTCGAGTCGTCTGATATTGCAAAAAATGAGTTGCAGCACTCGATTGACGAAATCGAATCGCGAGCTAGGAATCTTGAGATTCAACGCCCCTACAATCAATTGCACAACCCAGGATTCGAGCTCCTAGAATCTGACGAAACCGTCTTTGGTTGGCAATTACGGTCTGGCTTGCCGCAATCGATGAGACTTCACTCTGAGACAGCGCATACGGGTGAACACTCCCTGGCAATAGAAAGTGTTCCCGGATCGAATGTAGCCGTGGAAAGTCATCCTTTTCCAATGCCCGAAACAGGGCAGATCGCGCTGGCGCTCCACATGCAGGTTCAAGAGATCGCTCCTGAGACGAAAGTCTACATCGCATTGCAGGACGCTCGCGAGGAATCGAGTTACCAGCAATATGCACAAATTCCTGTCGAGCAAATTAGCAATTCCGAATGGTCGCGATTCGAATTCCCCGTGGACGATGTTCCCCTGGACGACGAGGGAGAATTGCGAATTGTTGTCCATTTGGTTGGGCAAGGTCGTCTCTTCATCGATGATGTCGAACTCTCCGATTTGAAGTTCGACAACGCTCGGCGTGGGGCGCTGGTAAAACAGATCTACGCGGCACGAACTGCGCTTGAGGACGGCAAAATTGTTGACTGCCGGAGACTACTGGATGACTATTGGGCTCGTTATCTGCTCGAATACGTCCCTTCCGCAGCGGCTGCGGCCCCCAATCTGGCTAGGCACACCGCATCAGAAGAATCTGCCGAGACGCCCGCCGACGAGCAAGCCACAGAAGAATCGAGCCCTGGGTTCACCGACCGCATCAAAGGTTGGGTTCCCGGAATCTGGCGTTAGGCTTTGGAATCGAGGGGAAGCAACTTCAGAGCGCAATAATTCCCTCGCCTATTCCCAGAGGGGCGAGAGACTTAACGGCAGAGATTCACTTTGATTGTTTGCAGTGGCAATAGAACGCGACGAACAATACGACAGAAAGTGGTAGCCCATACTTTGCTGCATCGGCTGTTCCCTGGAGGCTTTTCTCTCGCGAAACTAAGTCTACGAAGAAAATGACCACAGTAATCAGAATGAAAACATAAACTATGAGCTGTGCTAATCGCGTAGCCATCAGAAAAAGTCCTCAGGAAAAGCTGCCTTCCTCAATTCGTTACCCAGCGGATGCCGTCATAAGGTTGGATTGACTTTGGGAAATCGGATTGGGCTCTTCGATGGGCGGGTGAACGCCGGGTGCGTTCACTGCATACCACTTCTCGAGCACGTCTCGCCACGCTCCCGCTTGCTTTACGCTGCAGAAATCTGCGCGTACCAATTTGTGATTGGGGTGCATGCAAGAATATTTGATGCCAAACTTTCGCATGGTGGGGACGCACCGCTGCTCCCCGTATAATTCCTCGGCCAGGGAGTAATGCTCAGCGATTACTTCCCGTTGCTCGAACAGAGTAGGCGGATCGGGTAATGGTTGTCCCGCCGCTAGAGCCCGATATTGCTGGAATACCCAGGGATTGCCGATGGCTCCGCGTGCAACCGTCACGCCGTCGACCCCTGTGTACTGCATCATGTCGATGCAGCTTTGGGCGTCGAACAAGTCGCCACTGCCTAGCACAACACGCTCGCCAGCGTGCTTCTTCAACTCTCGCAAAAATTCCCACCGCGAGGGGCCATCGTAGCGTTGCTGGACGGTTCGGCCATGCACCGTGATTGCCGCCGCGCCTAAAGAATAGGCGCCGTCGAAAATTTCAAAGAACTTGTCTCGGCTTTCAGAGGAGTCATCTAAGCCGCGACGCATTTTCACTGTGACCGGGATATGGCTCGGAACGGCCTCACGCACTCGTCCCACGATTTCCAGAGCCACTTCTGGTTGGCTGAGATGAAACCCGCCTCGACAGCGTCCCAAAACCTTTTTCACGGGACAACCAAAATTGATGTCGATCACGTCGAAACCGCGCTCGACTAGTTTCTTGGCGGCGGGGCCAAATTTTTCAGGCTCGGCGCCCATCAATTGGCCGCCCACCGGGTGCTCGTTTTCGGCCACGTACATGATGTGGTGATTCTTGGGCCGATTTTTCACTTGCAGAATAAACTTGTCCAGCATCACTTCGCACAGCGTGTAAGGAGCGCCCAGACGTCTTGCAATCAGTCGCATGGCCGTGTCGCTGTAGCCGCTGAGCGCAGCTTGAATCACGGGGGAATCCAAAAGTAACGGGCCGATACGTAGTTGGGTAGGAATTTTGAACATAAGAAACAAAATCTATCCCCCTCTCCCCCGTTTTCGGGAGAAGGGTTAGGGGAACGGTTTTACGTTTAGGAAAGGGCTCTATTTATTTTGAATGCCTCACCTCGTGCGTCAAGATCGTCCGTTTTGCATTGCCAAGGCAGAAGACAGCTCCGCCACCACGTGCGGATCTTGTTCTATGGAGAGAAAATGCTGCAGCACTTCACTGGCTGTTCCGGTGGGCATCTGCCCCAACGCCCAGGCGCAGGCACCCCGCACTAAGGGCTCAGGGTCGTTTAAGCCAAGTTCCAGTACCTTCAGGCAGCCGGTCGCCCGTTGATTACCAAGCACAATTGCTGCGTTTCTGAGCAAACCTCGCCGATGGGACCGCCACAGCGGAGTGTGCCGAAAACGCTCTCGAAATGCCGCCTCGTCCATTTCAAAAAGCTTGCCCAGTTCAAGCGGATTATTAGATTCGAGAGGTTGAAATTCAATCTGTTTCGATTGGGGGGCATGACGGTTCCAGGGGCAAACATCCTGGCACACATCGCAGCCGAAAAGCCAATCGCCCATACCTGGACGCAAATCTTCTGCAATTACATCCTGCAATTCAATCGTTAAATAGCTGATGCAACGGGTGGCGTCGAGTACATAGGGCTGCGGAAAGGCATCCGTGGGGCAGGCCTCTAAGCACGCGGTGCAAGTACCACAATGATCGATGACGTGCGGGGAATCGGCTGCTAGTTCGACATCAGTAAGCAGTGCCGCAAGAAAGAAGTAGCTGCCCGAGTCGGGCGAGATGAGCAGAGTGTTTTTTCCCACCCACCCAAGCCCTGCCAACTGAGCGAACTCGCGCTCGAGTAGCGGTGCCGTATCAACAACGCCACGGGTTAAGGCGTCAGGAACGAGCGTCCGCAGATAATCTGCTAACTGGTGTAGGTGTTCTCGAATTACGTTGTGGTAGTCGGCCGATCCCCAGGCGTAACGCGAAACGCGGCCTTCGCCTGCAACCGTAGCGCAGGGGTCCTCAGTTCGATAGTGCATGCCAAGCATCAGGATGCTGTGGACGCCTTCGAGAACGTGTCCTGGATGGGCATAGGCTTCGCGACGATCGGCGATGTATTGCATCTGACCAGCGTAGCCGGCTGCCAGCCATTCATCGAGTCGACCAAGACCAGCCGGAGCATCCGCGGAACAGACGCCACTCAGCTCGAAACCAAGTGTCTCGGCTTTTTGCTTCAGATCGGAAGTCAGGTCGGCAACATTCATGAGCCTCAATCTTACCAACAGCCATTCGTCCCGTAGAGATGCAGGCGAACTTAATACTCGATCGTCTCCTCCAAGTCGCTCTCGTCCGTCTGCAGCGATTCAGGTAGAATTGGCAAACCCACTCAATTCTACACTTAGATCATTACATTCAGATTCAGAGATAGAGGTATCGATTCTATGTTTTCCCCTTCTAGTTTTTTTCGGCTGATTCCTTGTATCGCTATGGCTTGTTGCCCAAGTGTCGTCCTGGCAGAGGAGTTGAATTCTGGTATCGACAATCGGGGGATGGATCGGTCCGTGCGTGTTCAAGACGATCTGTTTCTCGCCGGCAATGGTCAATGGCTCAAGCACACGCCGATTCCAGCTGAGAAGTCTACGTACGGGGCATTCGAGATTCTCGGCGATCAATCGCAACAGCACGTGCTGGAGATTTTCAAAGAGACGACCACCGGTAACTACCCGGACGGAAGCGACGAAAAAAAGATCGGCGATTTTTTCAAGAGCTATATGAATACCAGTGAAACCGAACAACGTGGCATCGAGCCACTGCGAGAGCAACTTGCGAAGGTAGACGATATTTCCAATGTGGAAGATTTAGTTCGTCACTGGGGATATCTGCAAACTATCGGCGTGACCACCCCAATAGGCTTTTATGTAGATCAGGACGACAAACAGTCCGACCAGCACTTGGCAGCGATTATTCAAGGGGGCTTGAGCCTTCCAGACCGGGACTACTACCTAGAAGATGGTCCGAAATATGAAAAAGCCCGCGCTGCGCTGAAAACGTACATCAACAAGATTTTCGAATTGGCCGAACTTCCTGCTGATCCAAACATAGCCAGCGATATATTGAGTCTGGAGAAGCAGTTTGCGCAACACCATTGGGAGCGTACCGAACTCCGCGATGCTGAGAAACGCTACAACAAGCACACAATCCAGGAGTTGATTGGTCGGGCCCCCGACATCGCTTGGAGCGAGTTTTTCACTTCAGCCGGCACCCAGGATTTGGCACATGTAAACGTCAACACACCCAGCTTTATGGAAGCGTTGCAAGATATCCTTGAAACAACCGATTTGGATACTTGGAAACAATATACGCGCTATCACATTGTCGATTCCTATGCGATGGCGCTCTCGGAAGATTTTGTCGCAGCCAACTTTGAACTGTACGGCAAACAACTTCGTGGCATGGAAGAACTCAAGCCCCGTTGGAAGCGGGCCGTTGAGGCTATTGCTGGGGCGCGGGGCATGGGTGCCCTGGGTGAAGCAGTTGGTCGCATGTACGTCGAGCGACATTTTCCTGCTGAGGCCAAAGAGCGGATGGATGTACTCGTCAAGAATCTGCTTCAATCATTTGACGAAAGCATCGATCAGCTTGAATGGATGACACCCGAAACAAAAGAGCGAGCCCACGAAAAGCTAAAAAAGATAAACACCAAGATCGGCCATCCCACCAAATGGCGAGACTATTCGGCATTGGAAGTTAGCGATAACGATCTGGTGGGGAACCTTATGCGTTCCGCAAGAGTTGAGCATCAGCGGATGCTCGACAAGCTGGGCAGCCCGGTCGACCGCGAAGAATGGTTCATGACGCCGCAGACCGTGAACGCCTACTATAGCCCTTCACTTAACGAGATTGTATTTCCCGCGGCAATTCTTCAGCCGCCTTACTTTGACTTCACTGCCGACGACGCTGCCAACTACGGCAGTATCGGTGCGATCATCGGCCACGAAATTAGTCACGCCTTCGATGATCAAGGGAGTAAATTCGACGGAGATGGCAACCTGAAAAACTGGTGGACCGACGAAGATCGCAAGTCGTTTCAAGACCTGACGGGGAAACTCGTGGAACAGTACGAGGGCTATTCGCCACTAACGGGTCGCAATGTGAATGGGCAGCTCACGCTGGGTGAGAACATCGCCGACCTTTCTGGGATGTCTGTTGCTTACAAGGCCTACGAGCTCTCACTCGATGGCAACGAGGCTCCCGAGATTGATGGCTGGACGGGACCTCAACGATTTTTCCTTAGTTGGAGTCAAAGTTGGCGGAGACAGTATCGGGACGCAGAGATGGTCAACCGTCTGCTGACCGACCCCCATGCACCGGCTGCCTACCGAGCCAATGGACCGGTTACGAACTTTACTCCCTTCTACGAAGCCTTCGAGCTATTGGAGGGGGATGGGCTGTTTAAGCCGGCGGAGGAGCGAATTCGCATTTGGTAGATACGTTCCACCAATTGTTTTGCCCCTATTTTCATAGCGTTAAAACTGTTTCTATCGGAAGAATTGTTGCGAGGGGCCCACGGTCCAATTAGCCTGGACTAATAGAAGGCATTCATTCCTGGCTTAGTCGCGACCGCGACTACGGACTTTCTTAAAGAGGTAGATGGCGATGAAAACTCGGTTAGTACTTTCCCTCGTCGTGGCGGCCGTTTGCTGCCTGTATTCGGCCCCCGAAGCCAAAGCTCAATACGGCAACAATTGCGGTTACGGTTATGGCGGATTTGGTGTGTATGATCTGGGACGTCTCTATGGCGTACTCGCCGACAACGTTCCGTACTACGCTGCGTTCCCACCTGTTTATTACAGTGCTCCCGTGCCACGTACTTACGGCTACAGCCCGTTTGCGTATCCACCGGGATACTCAACTCCAGAGCTGGCCGCAGAGGCATCCCCACTGGAGATCATCAACCCGCATATGAAGACCAGCATCGAAACTGTGAGCGAAGAACCTGAGGACCAGGTAACAGCCACACCAGCTGCTCCCGCACCGCTGTTAGTGCTGAATCCCTATGTGACGACTCGACTTGCCGAACTCGACCGCTAGCACTTGTGGCAAGCTAGAAAACATTTATTGCAAACGACGGCCTTGGTTGATAGCAACCAGGGCCGTTTTTCTTTATCCCGCCAAGTTCGTCTGGACACCCTCGGACGGTTCGCTATCATTCGCCTCTCTCTGGAATCAGGGGCTCGCGCGGGAAATAGGGATCCGGATAGATTTCTCGCATACTGTCCGTAGGGTGGAAGGGAAGCTACCGATGCGGTGCATAAATTGTATCTCGATGGCGTGTTTGTTGATCGGATGTCTGAGTCTTCAACTTGGGTGTCGTAGCCAAGCCCTGCCTGTTGCCAATCCCTTTATGGCCCCGGCGGTTGTACCGCCCCCTGCCACCAGAACACCGGCACCGGGCACAGCCGCACCTTACTATCCTGGCGATCCTCTGCCAGGGTCGTCACCGACGTCCGCCCCGGCACCGATCGCACCGCCTGCTGCATACCCTCCGGCATCTACTTATCCTCCCGCATCAGCGCCGCCGAGCGGTTGGGGTGCGCCACCTGTGAGTAATGTCACGCCAACGCCTAGCGGCATTCAGCAAGCCGGAGCAAACTTAGCTTTGGGCCCCGTCGAATCGGTCCAGGTGCCGCCGGACAACGGAGCATTGCGCTTCGCGCCAACCCAGCAGTCCGCCGCAATCACACCAACGCCTCAGATCAACCAGCCTGTGGTGCCAGACACTAATGCATCGACGTTGCAGTTCAATCAGCCTCAGCAGTACAGCCAACCACAACCGGAAGCTGCGCAAGTGCAGTTCATTCAGCAGCCAATCCCCGCAGCCGAACAGCGGCCCGTGTTTTTACGTGAGGTCTCAACGGATTCGGCGTTGGGCCGAGAAGGAACTCGCCGCATCGGCAGCGATGGTTTTCGTCCCCAGGGCAGCAGCCGTACAGCCCGCGAACAGCAGAAGGTGTCGCGACCAGTTGTAGAGCAATCTGCTGAGCCGCTAGCAGCTGAGCCCAGCGAGGTTGCCGACCGCTTTGGCTTCGATCCCCAGTACAGTTGGCTTCGTGGAAAGCTGGAACGATCGTCAACCACCGGCCAATGGCAGCTGCGATACATTCCGCTCAATGCCTCGCGCGACCAATTTGGCGGTGCCGTTTTGATTGCTAATCCTCAAGTTCTGGGAGCACTCAACGACGGCGACTATGTGGCAGTGCATGGCCGTATGGAGCTTGTGCAGCTAGGCAGCGGGGCTTCGGTCGCCTCGTTTACCGTCACTGTCCTGCAGCGTCAGCAAAATGATCTGCGATAGGGTCCTGCCATTTGCATCGCACGATAATCCAGGGCTACTCTGATTGTCGTCCTTCGGGTTATGATTGTTAGAAGAATTCCCTTTCCACTCGGAGAGGGATTTCAGAAATGTGGCGCAATCTTCTTCGAGAGTAGTCAGTGACTCGGATTCCAACGGGACTTGGTCGAAATGTGCGTGCGGTCTCCGGCGACCGAGTGGCACGCTGCGCCGGTTATGTTTCGGCGGTCAATGCACTTGAATCGCAATACAAAGAACTTTCCGAACACGACCTCCGCAAGACTAGCCTAGGTTTGCGGTACCGGGCACGTAGTGGCGAAACGCTGGATAAGCTCCTGGTCGAGGCGTTTGCCTTAGTCCGCGAAGCAGGGCGTCGCACTCTCAATATGCGTCACTTCGATGTCCAGATTCTTGGCGGTGCGGTGATGCACCATCGCTCGATCATTGAGATGCAGACCGGTGAAGGAAAAACCTTGACCGCCACATTGCCGATGTATTTGGCAGCCCTCGATGGTAAGGGAGCTCATTTGGCGACGGTCAACGATTATCTGGCCGCTCGCGATGCCGAATTGATGGGCCCGCTCTACTCGGCTTTGGGAATGTCGGTAGGAGTCATCCAAAGCCAACAGCCGCAACCGCAGCGTCGCAAAGCCTATCAATGCGATGTCTCGTATGGCACAGCCAACGAAATGGGTTTCGATTTCCTCCGCGACCGCCTGTTGCTTCGCTCACAAAATGAGGGCAACAAAGATCTCTTTGGGCAAATGATGGGCGCGGGGGCGAACGGAACGAGTGACGAGCCGGTGCAGCGAGAACTCCATTTCATGCTAGTCGACGAGGCCGATAGTATTTTGATCGACGAAGCGCGAACGCCGCTCATTATCAGTGCGCTGCCCGGTGAGGACGAAAAGATTGCGGCCGAGGCGTATCGCTGGGCTGCGGTAGCCAAAGAGCAGTTTGTGGAGGACGAGCACTACGAATACGATCACGACGACCGTATGGTCGAATTGTCGTTGGCTGGACGTCAGTTGGTGCGTGGTCTTGAAAAACCTTCCGCGATGGATCGCTTACCGCTTTCGACCATTTACGAATACATCCAGCGTTCGATCAAAGTAGCGCGCGAGATGATTCTCGATCGCCACTATGTTGTGCGTGACGGTGAGATTGTAATTGTTGACGAATTCACAGGGCGACTTGCCGAGGGCCGCAAGTGGCGGGCCGGCATTCACCAGGCGGTAGAGGCCCAAGAGGATGTCGAAATAACGTTTGCCACGAATCAGGCGGCGCGAATCACCATTCAGGATATGTTCCTCCGGTACCAGCGTCTGGCGGGGATGACTGGTACCGCATCAACGAGTCGCAAGGAACTCAGCAAAATCTACGAAGTGAATGTGTCGGAAATCCCCACCAACCGACCACCCATTCGCAAGAAGCTGCCATCGGTTGTATTGGGAACGGCCGACAAAAAGTGGGACGCCATCGTCGAAGACGCTTACGAGCAGCATCAACTCAATCGCCCTGTACTAATCGGTACGCGATCAATCGACAAAAGCGAGCACTTGGCTGGGCTGCTTGCTGAGCGCGGTTTGCAACCCGTCGTGCTCAATGCCAGGCATGTAGAACAAGAGGCACAGATTGTGGCCCAAGCGGGTGAGTTGGGCAAAGTTACCGTTGCCACCAACATGGCGGGTCGTGGTACCGATATTAAGCTCGGCGAGGGGGTGAAAGAGATCGGCGGCTTGCACGTGATTTGTAGCGAACTGCACGAAGCCAAGCGAGTCGATCGACAACTTATCGGTAGGTGTGGGCGGCAGGGCGATCCCGGCACGTACCGGCAGTTTTTTGCCTTGGACGACGAAATTCTGCTGTATGGGTTGGGGCCAAAGAAAGCGGCGCGCCTCAAGTCTCAAGGAGAACGGGCCACAGGGCCGCTAAATCGGCTTGAATACTTGTTCCACAAAGCCCAGCGGCGCGTCGAACGACGCCACTTTCGCGATCGGAAGATCATGCTCTACCACGAGAAAGAACGCCAGAAGGTCCAGCGTCAAATGGGACAAGATCCCTATCTGGATACTCCGGGGTAGTCTGGTTCTCGCAGAGACGCAGAGCCGCAGAGGAGATATTCAGACAGGATGACAGGATGAACAGGATAGTCTGATGCGGGGTGCCATGCCCACGCGCGCCACTGCTTAATTGTCGTGGCGAAGTTGAGTTCAACAATTGCGTGGGCATGCTATGCGTATAATGCATGCCCACGGAGGCAGACCGACGTGGGCATGGCACCCAAAGTATGTTCCAGGCCCCTCCTCAGCGTCTCTGCGTCTCCGCGAGAAACCAACCCATACTTTAACGATAATAGTTGTCTGGGTTGTAGATTAGCCAGGCGTCAACCGGATTAAGCCGTGGCAGACGAATGAACCGCTGGCCCTTTTCGTCGGTCTGCTCGGGCAGCGCTACTTCGTAACGCTCCAAGTAACCGGCGGCCGCTTGCTGCTCGTTCTCGCCCAGGATCAGACGTAAGCTTGGCGGTTTTCGTGTGCCTGTGGGACGCTTGCGGATTCCTTCTTCGCGAATGGTAGTCGCAATGTGACCCACCCACTTTTTCTCAACCGCGTCGTCGCCGAACAAATCCCAGTCGCCGGAGGCGCGATTCTCGTACATTTGATCGATAAACTGCTCTTCGGAAATGCCAATTTTTTCGGCGACGGCTCCGATGAGTCGTTCGGAGATTTCCTTGAATTGGCGAACTTGATCCTCAATGTCGCGGCCTGTGCCGTATAACATGCTGCTCGCCTGGTGATGGAGGATGATTGAATCGGGATAGCAGTAAGAGTGGTCAGCCAGCGTGGTGATAATCGCTGCCATACTGGCTGCGAATCGCTTTACGACCACGTGGACGGGGGCCTTACTCTTCTCAATCGCCTGTACAATTTGCATTCCCTCGATCGCCGAACCGCCCGGGCAATTGTCGATCACAAGAAAGATGGGCTTCGACGATTGATTGTTGTAATAGTGAAGCCTCTGACACACATAGTCTGCGGTACCCTGGTAGATGGGACCATTGAGCTCTATGCGGCGTAAGCTGATGGTTAGTTCGCCATCTCGAAACGGCTGATCAGGATAGTTTTCTTCGCCGAGAATGCGATCTTCAAAGCTCTCCTTGGTATTCTCCATCGAGAGTTGCATTTCCAGCCGCTCTTTCTCCGCCTTGGCTGCTGCCAACTCGGCAGAGTGCTGAGCCTGTTCCAGAGCGGAACGGCCTTTGATGAGCTCGATCTCCAGCTTCATGCGATCCCGTTCGCGTTGCATGGTCTTGGCTTGCCGTGCGATTCGTTCTTCTTCCAACTTCAAATCGATTTTCGATTTCTCATTTTGCAATCGCTGCGCTTCAATCTGTTTCTCATAAAGGGCAATCTGGTGCTTAAACCGTGTACTGATGAGTTCGATTTCAGCCTTCAGTTTCTTAGATTCTTCTGAGAGCGGATCCTTCTTGGGTTTCTCCTTCTTTTCAGTCTTCTCTTCTTCCTTGGCGTCATTCTCCTTGGATTCAGATCCCTTGCTTTCGGATTCGTCCTCCGATTCCTCGGTTGTCTCTTCACTTTCTGAAGATTGCTTTTCTAGCTGGCGGCGGACGGCTTCTTTCAGCTTCTCACGCATTGTTTCGCGAATTTCTTCCGGCAACGATTCGGTTTTTTCATCGATTTGCTCTTCCCAATCGTCGGGAATCTCGCCGGCAAGAGTGGCGGGAAGATCCGAGGTCGCGGCAAAGGTGCTGCAGCACAACGGAGCGGCAAGAATCGTGCAAGCAAATATCAAGGAGTAGAATATTCGTGTCATAGTTTCACTCTCGGTAGATCAAAGAGAAATCTAGATGGGTCTGAGCAGATACGGCGGACGCCGATTTGGGGCCTGTAGTTCCAGCTGTCATTATAATCGAAGGTCGTGGCTAGAATCACACTGCCACATGGTCTGACCCGCATTTTCCGATCCGTGCCGCAAAGTACAAGTCTGTAGCGGGTCGATTCTTACGGAAATTCTGACAATACTGGGTGTCTCAGGGGAGAACTTGTCGACACCTCGACGCACACCACTTGGACGCGTCTCGCCGGCAGGGAGTTCCCGGCGATGGGGATGGGAGGGGTGTACTCGCATCCATGCGGTTTTGCAGGCAATGATGTTCCAGGTGTTTTTCGCTGTGGGCAAGTGCATTTCTCGCAGAGGATACATACCAGTGCCCAGGGTTGATCGCGATGCGATCTACCCTGGGTCCTAATCTTTTAACCAGGGGCTGGCGCCCCTGGCTACTAACTGTCGCCCCTGTCGGGGCTGGTTGTAGGGTGGGCCAAAGGTTGTAGGGTGGACCAAAGCGAAGCGGCGGCCCACCGATTTCTATCGTTCGTGAGCCTCCGATATCGAATGTGCCTGGCGGCACCATCCTGCGACGACGGTTTCTTTTTACCCGCCTCGTCGTTCTAAACCACGTGGCCGTCTCGAATTCTCATTCGGCGACGCACTTTTCTAAACTGCCGTGGGTGATGCGGTTTGTTCGTCCGGCACCGACTGTTGCGCTGCCTGGCTTACTGTGACCACGACTCCCTTGAATGCGGGTGTTTTGCTCGCGGGATCGAGTTGGCGGCTCACCAGCACATTGGCCTCGGGGTAATACATGGCCGCGTTACCGGGGCGGATTTCGTGGAAGGGGTGCAGGCGAATGCCTTCCATGGAGCCTGCTGGTCCGGTGATCGTCACCCGCTTCGAGGGGTCGAGCCCCATCCGCTGCATGTCTTCGGGATGAATCAGAATCACGTCGCGTCGATCGACGTTGCGATAGAGATCGTTTTCTTCGTAGACCACGGTGTTGAATTGACCTTCGCTGCGGATTGTCATGACCCGCAATTCGTCGTCGGCCTGGCCGCGTAGCTCAGGCAATTTGTGCGTGTGGAGCTGTGCGTTGCCGCTGGCGGTTGCGAACTTGGGTAGGTGGAACGTGCGTCCTCCGATTTGGAATTCTTCCTTCGACTCGGCGATCGATTCGATTTTCTCGTAGCCGGGCACAATCTTGGCAATCGCCTCGCGGATGCGGCCTGTTTGCCGCATGGCGTTCCAGTCGATTTTGTTCTGGGGGGCTGCGCCCGCTGAAGCGGGTTCGTCATTGGGGAGAGTGCGCTGGGCGATGGAGGCGATGACTTCCACCTCGCTCCGAGGGCCGGGAAGTCGTTCGGGTCCTCCGTCGCTGAGGCGGACGTAATTGAACATGGATTCTTGGGTCGTGGGTTGCGGTTCTTCGTCACGGGCCAGCACTGGCAGAATGATCGTTTCCTTTGCTAGTCCAAAGGCGTGGCCCGTGTTGAGCGTGGTGCTCATGTACACCAGCATGTCGAGGTTTTTCAAGGCGGTTTCGGCGTAGGTAGAGTCAGGGTTCGACCCATACAGGTTGCCGCCCAAACAGAGTCCGAACTTGAGCGAACCTTCCTCAGCCCCTTGCATACATTCCATGGTGTCTCGACCAACAGAGGTGGGAAGCTTCACATCGAAGTGCGACTGGAGTCGCTCGAAGATGGCGTCTTTGAGCTTTGGCGTGACTCCCACGGAGCCGATCCCTTGGACGTTAGAGTGACCGCGGATCGGCAATAGCCCCGCACCCTGTCGGCCCACCATGCCGCGGAGCAGTGCCAAATTGGCAATCGCCTGAACATTTTGTACGCCGTGGGCGTGGTGTGTAATGCCCATGGTCCAACTGAACACGGCACTATTACTGCGAGCATACCTTGCGGCGATTTCGTTGATCTGCTCGCGGCTCACGCCACTCTTTTCGACGATCTGCTCCCAGCTAGTCGATTCAAGCTCGGCAGCAAGTTCCGGCCAGCCATCGCAGGAATTCTCGAGGAACGACTGGTCGTGTTCGCCGAGTTCAACAATTCGCTTGGCGATGCCGGTCAGCAACGCCAGGTCGCCCCCGATGTGCGGCTGGACATAGAGGCTGGCAATTTCGGAACCGAACAACAGACTGCGTACGTCACTGGGCACACTGAAGTTCACCAGACCAGTTTCTACCAGCGGGTTGATGACGATCACCTCTCCACCGCGCCGACGCACTTGCATGAGGGTGCGCATCAGGCGGGGATGATTGCTGGCGGGGTTGCCACCGATGACGAAGACCAGATCGGCTTCGTCGAGGTCTTCTAGCGTGATGGTTGCCGTGCCGCTTCCGGTGACGCTGCTCAGGCCTACTCCACTAGCCTGGTGGCAGTAGTAGCTACAATTGTTGACGTTGTTCGTGCCATAAATGCGGGCAAACATCTGCAGCAAAAAGCCGGCCTCGTTGCTACTGCGTCCACTGAAGTACCAAAAGGTTTCGTCCGCCGAAAGTTCTCGCAGCTTGTTTGCGATCCGATCAAAGGCGTTCTCCCAGGAGATCGGCTGGTACCGCTTGGTCTCGGGTGTATAAAGCACGGGTTGGATGAGGCGACCACAGTTCTCCAATTCGCGTGGGGAGAGCTCGCGAAGTTTTTCGGGAACGTATTCGCCCCAGAAGTCGGCGGTGATAGCTCCCTGCATGTCGGCGACCATGGCTTGCAACGATTTTTTGCAGACTTCGGGGAAGTGTCCCGATTCGTTGACCATGCCACCTTGCTGTCCACCCATGCCCAGCGCGCAGGTCTTGCAGGCATTCTTGGAGCGCATTGCCTTCCACAATTTCCAAAGGCCACCTGCCTCGCGAGCCTTTTGAAACGTGTACTTGACTGCGGGCCAACCTCCACCAGTTTTGATGCGTCCCATCTATGTTTATTCCTTTGTGTGCCTCAGCGAGGTGAAAAGCGTGGCTAGGACTGACTCGATCTTATCTCTAGAATAACTTATCCGCCCTGCAGTGATAACACGTTTGGACAAAGCACCGAGAATAGAATTGGCTAAGTTTCCAGAAGAAATCGCGATACCGCTTGTTTCGAAACCGATCGATGCCATCGTCCGCCCGCCTGGCTCGAAGAGTATTACGAATCGAGCACTCATTTGCGCTGCCCTGGCAGAGGGGAAATCGGTCTTGAGCGGGGCTCTCGACAGCGAAGACACGCAGGTGATGATCGCGGGTCTGAGATCTTTGGGGATTGAGATCAAGACTGAACACGATGGCCAAATGCTGACTGTAGCCGGCTGTGGTGGAAAAATTCCTGCAGCCAATGCGGATATTCACGTTGGCAACAGTGGCACGACGATCCGTTTTTTGACTGCACTTGCTACCCTGGGAACCGGTGAATATCGTTTGGACGGCATTGCCCGCATGCGGGAAAGACCGATCAAAGACTTGGCGATCGCACTGGGCCAACTTGGCGCGGTCGTGAATTGCGAGACTGCTGGTGAATGCCCGCCGGTTACCGTCGAGGCGCGGGGTTTGTCTGGCGGCGAGGCAGCAATCCGCGGAGATATATCAAGCCAATTCTTAAGTGGTTTGCTAATGGCGGCCCCCTGTGCGGCTGAGCCTGTTACAGTACGAGTCGAAGGCACTTTGGTTTCTGTCCCCTATGTGGAGATGACTCTCGCTGTGATGCGTGAATTTGGTGTGACGGCGACGCACGACGATCGCTACGAACGAATCACGATCTCACGAGAGGGCGGATACAGCGGAAGCGAATACACAATTGAACCCGATGCCTCGGCCGCGAGTTATTTTTGGGGCGCGGCAGCGGTTACTGGCGGTAAGGTAACAGTGACGGATCTGGACTCGTCGAGCCTGCAGGGCGATGTGCAATTTGTGGACTGCTTAGAAGAGATGGGATGCAAAGTTTCACGAGAAATTGGTCAAACAACAGTATCCGGCGGTGAGTTACGGGGCATTGATGTCGATATGAATGGCATTAGCGATACGGTGCAAACTCTGGCGGTCGTCGCTTTATTTGCCAAGGGCACGACTCGCATTCGCAACGTTGCCCACATACGGCATAAAGAAACGGATCGTATTGCCGCGGTGGCAACCGAGCTGAGAAAACTGGGTGCCAAGGTTTCTGAATTCGACGACGGGCTGGAAATCGAGCCCCATGGATTGCGGTCAGCTGAAATCGATACGTACAACGATCACCGCATGGCAATGAGCTTCGCCATTGCCGGACTCAGGATTTCCGGAGTTGTCATCAAGAATCCCGAGTGCACCGTGAAGACGTACCCCAAGTTCTTCGACGACATGCTCGCGTTGAGTCAGTGATTCGACTCTGTCGGGTCTCGAGTGACAAACTGCGAATCACTTCGAGCTAGTTAAGCTCAGATTGGAGCTTGGTGGAACTCATCGAGGCTTCTAGCAACTCCTCGGCACGCACCAATAGGGAAAGGCTCGACTCCATCGGGGGATAGGTTCCCGAGGAAGGATCGCAGGCCTCGAATTTGGCACCGCAGTGTTGGCAGGATACCCGTTTGCCAAGGTACTTCACGCGCACTTGAAGATTGCGACCACATGTGGGGCATTCTTGCACGAAATAGACATTATCGGCCATTTGTCACTCCTGCAGGGTTACTTCAATTCCGTTGGAACCACGCCCCGACAACATAACATCGATAAGAGATGGTACAGCATAAACGCGAGATAGGCCTTCTTCAAACCCCCCAGTGGCGATACCCAACTCAAAATCGGTAAAATTGGCTTCTCTATGACTCTAAGTTGTTCTGTTGTAGGGATTTATCACCCTGGTCAAGCTTGCGCATAAGCTAGATTTGACCATCAGGTCACAGCCTAAGCAGCACTCTCAAGGGAGAGGATTGCCCTATATCGCTAGTCTGTGGCATGTCTAAATCCTCAAGGCCCAGCCGACTAATCTCAATGAAATCTTGTTTTAGACTACTAGTAGCCAGTTTTCTTGGTGTCTCTTTACTCAGCAGCTCAATCTCGGCTGAGGAGCCGACAAAAGACGAGCAGGCCAAAATGGCAGCCGATCAGGAGCATCTGGCCGGAACTATACGACGCTACTTTGAATCCTCAGGTTCCTTCCATTCTGACGATTTGCTCACTCGATCCCAAGTAAAGGGTCTGCAGAGCTACCTACGCAGGGTTGGACTAGCTGGAATAGTCTCGCGCCCAGAAGTGGTTAGTCGAGTCAGCCTCGATCGTTCCCGACTTGTTCAGTTGTTTTATAAAAAGCGAGGGGCGGAGGTTCTGCGGGTCACAGCATCAAAAATAGGCGGATACGGTCGGTTGGACATGCTGAGCCACGAAATCGCTGGCCTGACGGCAATTCAAGAGGCTTTGGCTGCGAACGACCACCGTCGACTGGTCGAGTATGTATTATCTCGGTCGGAAACGCCAACAAACGCGCAGCCTGCCCCTGAGCAATCTAGTGCCGAAGAGCCCCTCCAGAAGGCACCGCAGCCCGAAAATCGAGGCATCTACACGGTCGATCAACTCATTGAGGCAGTCACAGCAACCGCGAATTGATCCGCGTTTAGGCCCTCCCGCTGAGCCGACTGCCAGCACCATTGTGTGCGAATATTGCCGTTTTTGTGCGGTTTCTTAGCGCTATCGACAAGTTTGTCGATTTTTTGGCGAACTCACGATAGAATAAGGCGGTCGACAGGTTTCCAGTGGGGAAGCAGTACTCGCTACTTTTTTGGTGCTGCTCTCTTTGGATTTGGCTTGATCAATTATGATCGTAGGCCGTGCTACTGGGCATTCTTGGGGATAAGGATGCTTGAGATTGTACCCATAGGGAGTACCTTCGCGTGATCGCCAATCGTCTATTCGTTTTGGCAGTGGTCGCTTTGTGGTTAGCCAGCATGAGTTGGCTGATTAACGATCGCATTCTTCCTTCGCTTTTTGAAGGCGAGCCCCCGATCGAAAGGTCCTACGAAAATGGCAAGGCGGTAGCCTGGCATGTGGAATGGGAAGGTCGTGTCGTGGGCGAGGCTGCCAGCGTGCGTCTTGAAGGTGCCGGCGGCTCGACGGATTTACACAATCGAGTGAGTCTCACAGAAATTCCCTTGATGGATCTGGCACCGACCTGGATGCGAACCACTGTCGGCAGCTTTGGCGATATTTCGTTCGATGCCAAAACGCGAATTGAATTTGATGCCCTGGGTAATTTTTCGTCATTCGATAGCCGCATTAACATCAACGATTTGCCCTCGGTATTGAAAATGACTGGTCGGGTGGAAGATTCGAATTTAGAGCTGCGTGTCCGCTCTGGAGAGATGTCTTACACCACCTCCATCTATCTGCCGGAAAGTCAGTCGATGAACGAGATTCTGTTTCCCTCGGCTTCTCTACCAGAGATGTACGTGGGGCGCACATGGCGGGAAGAGGTTTATAGTCCGTTCCATTCGCCCGGAGACCCGGTCGAAGTTCTCATAGCCGAGGTGGTGGCACGCGATCAGATATTCGTCGGCGACGAAGTGAGGGAATCGTTTCGCATTGAGTATCGCTCGATGAATGTCTCCGGTATCGCAAAGGAGGCTCGGCTTCAAGCTGAGTGCTGGGTTGAACCAACCGGCAGAGTGCTGAGACGTGACGTCTTTCTAGGCAAATCGAAACTGAGGTTCATCCGTCTCGACGACGAAAACGCCAAGTCGGTCAGCAAAGAACTCCTAGACGAGTTAGTGCGAACCGGGGCCGAGATTCAGTTCTAACTGTACAGTACTTGGCCTCGAAATGTGTTGTTCGAATAGCGCAACGAATCGGCCTCTCTGGTTTGTATTCGCTTCAGAATTCTTCTTCGTCGGAATTAGCCTGTTCTCAAGGACCGCCATGCAGATTACGATCGCTATCAATTCCCAGTGAGGAATTGGGACCCCATAACAAGTGTGCATGAGTCTTATTGCTAACATCACGTCTCGCACTATGCCTTTCGAGTTACCGTAGACCACAACCAGAACAGATACTCAGGCATGATCGACATTCAAGGCGTGACGAGGAAATACGGTAGCCGAGTTGCTGTGAAGCAGCTTCAACTCAAGGTTTCACCCGGCGAAGTGGTGACCCTGCTGGGGCACAATGGTGCAGGCAAGAGCACCACGCTGAAAATGCTGGTCGGACTTCTACGGCCGAGTGCAGGAGCCATTACCGTCAACGGATTCGATGTCGTTGAGCATAAGCGAGAAGTGAGCCGGCTCATTGGCTATGTGCCCGACCAGCCTTTCCTTTATGAGAAGCTCTCTGGGAGAGAGTTTCTGCAATTCGTGGGGGAAATGTTTGGTCTCACAACATCTGAGGTGGAAGAAGCCATCGATCGCGAAGCGGGGCGATTCGAATTGCGCGAGTTTCTCGACCAACTCACTGAAAGCTATTCCCACGGCATGCGGCAACGGACCGTCTTTGCGGCTGCATTGATTCATCAACCAGAGATTTTGGTGGTCGACGAACCGATGGTGGGGCTCGATCCGCTGAGCATCCGACTGGTGAAAGACTTGCTGCGAGACTATGCCTCTCAGGGAAGAACCGTGTTGATGTCGACGCACACGCTTTCGGTGGCCGAAGAGATTGCCAATCGTGTAAGTGTAATGCGGGCCGGGGAATTGGTTTTCGATGGTACGGTGTCCGCATTGCGGAATGAAGTGCCGACGACCGATGGCTCGCTGGAATCCCTCTATCTAGCATTGATGGAAAAATAGAGGGTGGTTCGCATGTCCAGCACAACGATTCTCACCGAGCAACAGCAAAATGCGACCTTAGAGAGGTTGCCCTCGCATGAACGCGAAGGGCAAATCTTTTTGAAGCTGCGGTCCAGGGTGTGCCGAAACCAAATCAAGTATTTGTTCTCCCAAGCTCGGCTTCGCACAAGTCTAGTCATCGGCCTTAGCGTTTTCTTTTGGGTCGGCTTGTTTGCGTTGTTCTATTCAGGATTCGATTTTGTTGTCGCTCGTGTCGGTTCGCCGGGTGCTATCTATCATGCAGAAACTGTTCAATTCGTGTTCGCGCTATTCTTCGTCTCGTTGCAAGTGATGCTGGTATTTTCTTCGGGAATCATTTTCTACGGCAGCCTTTATTCGACTCCTGAGACCACATTCTTAATGGTTCTACCAGTGCGTGACGAGCGGCTTGTGTTTTACCGATTCCAGGAAGCCCTCCTATTCAGTAGCTGGGGGTTCTTTCTGTTAGCTAGCCCCATGATGGTTGCCTACGGTCTGGTTGTTTCAGCGCCCTGGTACTACTACGCCTACCTGCCAGCGATGATGCTTTCGTTTGCGTATATTCCTTGTGCCGTCGGCGCGATTGGGTGTTTATTGCTCGTAAGCCAGATTCCTCAATTCCGCAAGCTGGTGGTTGCCGGTATCGCGGTGTTTGTGATCGGTGTGGCTTACAACTCAATTTGGCAATCCCTGGATATTGCTGGTGCAGAACTCTTAGGTGCCTCGTGGTTCGTAGAGACGTTCCACCGCTTCGAATTTACCCGTGGAGAGTGGCTGCCGAGTACTTGGCTGAGTAATGGAATGCTGGAAGCAGCTCGCCCTCAGTTAGCCAACACGGATCCTTCCGATTTGCCTTGGGTGGAGAGTGGTAAGTATTTAATCGTATTGCTCTCGAATGCACTAATACTCCACTTGGTTGTTCTAAAGATGGGGAAATCCCAATTTCGGGATAGCTACTCGGGGCTGAATTCTCAACAGGCGCGTGTTGCCCACCCTAGGCTCAGCATGGTCGATAAAATCGCTGAGAAAATGATGGTGTTCTTATCTCGCGAGACGCGTTTGCTCATTACCAAAGATCTAAGGCTCTTCCGCCGCGATCCTGTGCAGTGGTCGCAGTTCTTAATCTTCTTTGGTCTGTTGCTGTTGTATTTTGCAAACCTCGATCGATTTCGGCAGCACCGCGCGGATGTGAGTGTGCTCGCCTGGGTGAACATCGTTAGCTTTTTAAACCTGGCGGTAGTAGGGTTAATCCTGTCGACGTTTACGACCAGATTTATATATCCGCTAATCAGCTTAGAGGGGCGACGGTTTTGGATCCTCTCACGCTTGCCAGTCGAGCGAGATACTATCCTGTGGGGCAAGTTTCTATTTGCGGCCACCGGTTCCTGGCTGCCTAGTGCCATCTTGGTGCTGATTAGCGACTACATGCTCGATGTATCCAACATGGTGGTGCTCGTGCACCAAATGATCTGTTTGTTCCTCTGTGTAGGGCTGTCGGCGATGGCTGTTGGTTTAGGGGCTATCATGCCGAACTTCCAAGATCAGTCGCCCTCGAAAATTGCAGCCGGCTTCGGTGGCACGCTCAATTTGGTGTTTAGTGCCCTCTATATTCTGATCATTGTCTTGCTTACCGCCCTGCCCTGCCATTTCTATTTGATGGCAGAGAACTCGGATATGTCTCCGGCCTACGTGCCTTCGAAGTATCTTAGCTGGTGGATGACCGGTGGGATTGCCATCTCGGTCATTCTCGCAGTAATCGTTACCGTCGTGCCGATGCGACTGGGATTGAAGGCCTTTCGTAGAATGGAGGTTTAGCGAGGTTAACCTGGTAGCAGAATTACGGTTCGTTGTTTAGCCGAAGAGCAGATAGGCTAAGGACGATCTAGTCGGCCCTCCAAAGGCCGCTTATAATTCGTCTTTCTGATATTTCGACCCACTTGCTGCTCTCCGTACGACAACCGTTTGACGATGAATCCTGATTTTCAAAAAGCGTCACGCAACACTCGAATTGGGGCAGTCAGCTATCTCAATACCAAGCCACTAGTTTACGGTCTAGCAGAATCTCTTCCCGACTCAGATGTTGTGTACCAACTACCAAGTCAGCTTTCAGATCGACTTGCTTGCGAGGAGTTGGACATTGCCTTGGTGCCCAGTATTGAGCTAGCGCATCATCCCGATTGGACCATCACCTCCGATGCGTGCATTGCTTGCCGGGGCCCCGTATTGAGTGTGAAGTTACTATTTCGCGTTCCTCCCGCTGAGATTCGTAGTTTGGCGATCGACGAAGGTTCTCGGACCAGTGCGATTATGTCGCAGATTCTACTTGCGGAATTGTATGACGTTCGTCCTGCGATTAGCGAGCTACCGATCGGCAGCGATCCGCAAAGTTGCGAAACAGATGCGATCTTGATCATTGGGGATCGTGCCATGTACAGCGACGACACGCAGTTCGTTGAGGTATGGGACTTGGGCGATCGTTGGTGCCGGTGGGCGGAATTGCCTTTCGTATTTGCCATGTGGGTAGCGCGTGCTGGCATCTCGACCAGCACGGTGGGCAATGCTCTGTCTAGCGCTAGAGACGCAGGATGCATGAGCATTGACGAAATAGCCCAAGAACAAGCTGAGCGAATGGCCCTGCCGCTGGAGCTGGTTGCAGAGTATCTCAGGCAGAATCTATACTTTTATCTTGGCCCCCAGGAACTGCAGGGCCTATCGCTGTTTTTCCGCAAAGCGGCTGAGCTCGGACTGATCGAACGTGCGCCGGAAATTGTCCCAGAAATAAGCACAAATGATTGCACCATTGAAGGTTAATGATCTCTTGGAGAAGGCAGTTGCCGGAGAGCGACTAAGCTCTGAGGAAGGTTTAAGCCTGCTCGAGTCGCAAGACTTAGCTGCCTTAGGTCGCGCTGCCGACGAAGTCACGCGTCGACTCCACCCCGAGTCTTACCGCACATACAACATCGACCGCAACATTAATTACACCAACGTGTGTACGGCGGTTTGCGATTTTTGTGCATTCTATCGATCGCCCAAAAGTAGCGAAGGCTATGTGCTGGATCGTGAAGTATTGCTCGAGAAGATTCAAGAAACTGTCGACTTAGGCGGCGAGCAGATTCTGTTGCAAGGCGGCCTGCATCCGGATTTTAAGCTCGATTGGTACGAGCAAATGCTTGCCGATATCAAGGATCGGTTCCCCCAGGTAAATGTTCACGGATTTAGCCCGCCGGAGATCTATCACTTCACTAAGATCAACAATCTTTCTACTCATGAAGTACTCAGCCGTCTACGTGATGCGGGGCTGGGAAGCTTGCCCGGCGGAGGTGCTGAGATATTAGTCGACCGGGTTCGCAAAGAGATCACTCGTGGCAAGGTGCTTACCGACGATTGGCTCGACATGAATCGTGTTTGGCACGAGTTGGGCGGGCGCAGCACGGCAACGATGATGTTTGGCCACATCGAAACCCTAGAAGAACGGATCGAGCATCTCGACCGGTTGAGACAACTGCAAGACGAAACTGGCGGGTTCACAGCATTCATTTGCTGGACGTTTCAGCCTGATCATACTAACATGTCGCACATCCCACCGGCCGGCGGTTTCGAGTATCTAAAAACCAATGCGGTGGCGCGGCTCTATTTGGATAACTTCGCTAATCTCCAGTCGAGTTGGGTGACGCAGGGGCAGAAGATCGGCCAGCTGGCATTGCTCTATGGTGCCAATGACATGGGGAGTTTGATGATCGAAGAAAATGTCGTTTCCGAGGCGGGGACGGTGCATCACCTGTCGCTCGATCAGATCCGAAATTCAATCTCCGATCTAGGATTTGTGCCTCGGCAGCGAAATGTCTTCTACGAGCTGATCGATGAAGAAGTGACTACACTTCACCCGCACAATCGCCAGAATCAGCACTCTTTGCCGATTGTAAGCGTTGACTGAAGGCGATCTAGCTTCGCAAATCTGTGGTGGCTTGATATCCTGCAAGTAGGGCACCTTTGTAATCTGCAGGTCTCTTTACCCTCCGCCCCGCCCTTAGCCTTGCCAAGCATTCATGATAGAAACATGCCAACTGACTAAGGTCTACGAAGATTTACGGCGAGGCCAGTTTGTCGCACTCGATGGGCTCAGTTTTCAGGCCCAGGCAGGTGAGGTGTTTGGTCTGTTGGGTCCCAACGGAGCTGGCAAAACCACGGCCCTGCGGATTCTCAGCACGGTGCTCCAGCCAACCAGTGGTTCGGCTGTGGTGAATGGCTTCGACTGCGTCACACAGCCCGACCTGGTTCGTCACCATATCGGATTTATGTCAGCCAATACGGCCGTTTACGACCGCATGACTGCCTGGGAAATGGTGGAGTACTTTGGCCGACTCTACGGGATGGAACAAGACCAGCTGCGCGACCGCATGGAAGATTTGTTCGAGCGTTTGCAAATGCAGAAAATTCGCGACTTGCTGGGGGCCAAGATGTCTACCGGCATGAAGCAAAAGGTTTCTATCGCCCGGGCAATCGTGCACGATCCCCCCGTGCTGATATTCGACGAGGCCACCAGTGGGCTCGACGTGCTGGTGGCTCGCGCGCTCCTCGACACGGTGGCGGAGCTTCGCGATCAGGGGAAATGTATTGTGTTTTCTACGCACATCATGCGAGAAGCAGAGCGACTTTGCGATCGGGTTGCGATTATGCACGAAGGCAAGATTCTTGCTGAAGGCACACTCGACACGCTTCGCGAACAATACGGCCATCAAGACTTAGAAGATGTTTTCTTCGAAATGATCCGCGAGCGGGAACTGCAGGCAGTTGATCAATAGACTTTGAGAATACTACAGGCGACAGATTAAGCCTATGAACTGGAACAACGTCAAACTAATATTCTCTCGCGAGATGCGAGATCAGCTGCGCGATCGTCGGACGTTGGTGCTGATCGCTGTAGTGCCGGTGCTTCTGTATCCGCTGATGGGTATGACCATCTTTCAGCTTTCGCAATTCTTGAGCGACACTGCTGCGAAAGTGTTGGTCGTCGGGGAAGATGAGCTTGCCGACCACGACTGGCTCCCCCCGTTGATGCGAGAGAGTCAGTTTCACCCTAAATTGTTCGATGAGCCTATCGAGCGAGACAATTTAGAATTAGCGACCACGCTAGAGAGCAAAGAAGAGGGGGCTGCTCTAGAGAAACTGACACTGGAACAAGCCAGGCAACGGCTTGCCGCTGGTGAGGCGCAAGTAGTGCTTTATTTCCCTGAGGGCTTTGGAGAACGATTAGAACTAGCTCGTCAGTCGTTGGTCGACAGAGATCAAAGTGCAGAGATAGATGCAGAGTCTGCCTTGCCGGCGCCGCAACTCTTCTACAATTCGGCGAACGAAAAATCGCGTCTCACGCAGCTTCGGGTCGAACGCGTCTTGGCTCGCTGGAGGGGCCAGGTGATGCGTAACAACCTACGCGCCGGTAACGTGCCTTTGGTGGCCACTCGGCCGTTTGAGGTCAAGCCGAAAGACGTGGCCAAGAAAGAGCAACGCACTGCGGCAATGTGGTCGAAGATCCTGCCGTTCCTTATCTTTCTGTGGGCGCTAACGGGGGCCTTCTACCCGGCCGTTGATCTATGTGCCGGGGAGAAGGAACGAGGCACCCTCGAAACCCTGCTAACCAGTCCTGCTCAGCGAAGAGAGATTGCCTGGGGCAAGCTGCTGACTGTGATGACATTTAGCGTTGCTACCGCAATGATGAATTTGGCGAGTCTAGGCGTCACTGGCATGTTCGTCATGGATAAGTTGAACCAGGTGCAAGCGTTCGCCGGCGAAGGGGGGCTTTCGCTGCCGCCTATGTCGGCTTTGCTGTGGCTGTCGGTGGCTTTGCTGCCCGTGGCTGCTCTGTTCAGTGCCTTGTGCCTGGCGTTTGCGGTATTCGCACGCAGTACGAAAGAAGGTCAATATTACTTGATGCCTCTGCTAGTGGTGATCATGCCGCTAATGTTTCTGACAATGTCGCCCGGCGTGGAATTAACGCTTGGCAATAGTCTAATTCCCGTGACCGGTATCGTGTTGTTGCTGCGTTCGGTGATAGAAGGCCAATACATACAGGCATTGCCATACGTTGTGCCGGTGGTGGGAGTCACATTGATGTGCTGCCTGTTGGCAATTCGCTGGGTGGAAGAGCTTTTCAACCGCGAATCGGTCCTGTTCCGTGAAAGCGAGCGACTCGACTTGGGACGTTGGCTCATGCATTTGGTGCGTGATCGTCAAGACACGCCAACGTTCGCCCAAGCTCTATTGTGCGTAGCGTTAATCTTAATCATCCAATTCTTCGTCAATTTGGCACTTTCTACGCAGACCATCGAAAGCATCGACTTCGCTTACTTCGTCCAATCAGTGACTGTCAGCCAAATTGCGTGCATTTCATTTCCAGTGCTATTGATGACGCTGCTCTTTGTCAGAAGTCCGGCCCAGACGTTGCTGCTCGATCGTCGTCCAAAGCTGGCCCACGTAGGGATCGCCGCAATGTTGGCGGTGCTTGTATTCCCGTTGGGCTTGCAGTTCTCGGAACTAGTCAAGCAGCTCTATCCCGTCACTGAGGAAGTCGAGTTGCAGATGGCGGAGTTATCGGGGGCGATTGATAGTGCCCCGTACGCTTGGTTGCCGTATTTGTTGATTGCTGTGCTGCCAGCAGTGTGTGAGGAGCTTGCCTTCCGTGGATTTATTCTTTCGGGGCTGCGGCACACAGGGCATAAGTGGTGGGCCATTGGAATCTCGGCGGTTGCGTTTGGTATGGTTCACTTCTTCCTTCAGCAAAAAATATCCGCGGCAGCGGTGGGCATGATACTCGGTTTCCTGGCAGTTCAGACGGGCAGTCTGCTCCCTTGCATCGTATTTCACGCGATCTATAACGGTTTGGCCGTTGGCATAAGTGAGCTCACCGAGGAAGCTACTGCCCAATGGAGTTGGTTGTTTGATCCGGATGGCGATACATTGTTCCAGCCCGGTGTGATGGTTGCTTGTCTAATTGGCGCTGCCATGCTGTGTTGGTGGCTGCACCGTATTCCCTATCGGCGAACAGCCGAGGAACAGCTCAACGAAGTGCGCGAACAGCAATTGGCAGGGGCCTGACGATAGAGTGAGGTTGCATCATGGATAGATTCAGCCTGAAAGCCCGCTGGGTGGTGCCTGTCGAGGGCCAGCCCATTTCTGGCGGCGTGGTGACGATCGAAAACGGTTTGATCGTCGCAGTGAATGACAATGCCATTGCAACCGGTCCGATTGAAGACCTGGGCGACGTGGCATTGTTGCCAGGCTTAGTGAATGCCCACACGCACCTGGAGTTCAGCGATCTCGAAAGTCCTTTAGGCCGACCAGGGATGCCGCTCCCAGACTGGATTCGACTGGTTATCAACGAGCGCAAGCAGAGCTCGAAGAACGTAGCACAGAATATTCTAAAGGGTTTGCAGGAGAGTCTGCGCTGGGGCGTCACGCTAATTGGCAACATCGCAACTTCTGTTAGTCACGCACCGCAAGATGTCCCGGAGATCCTTGATTTCCAAGAGGTCATTGGTTTTTCTTCAGGACGAGTCGACTCGGCTTTTGCAGAAGCGCTGGAACGCATAGAAAAATCTGGTTCAGCGGGAGTCAGTCCGCATGCCCCGTACACAGTGCATCCGCAGCTGTTGGATAAATTGATTGACGAAGCAGCGCGTAGAAAATTACCCATGGCCATGCACTTGGCAGAATCACAGCAAGAGCTGGAGCTTCTCGAACAAGGCACAGGCGGCTTCTACGAACTGTTGGAAGAACGCAGCATGTGGGATGATAAAGCGATCTCTCGAGGGACAAAGCCGCTCGGCTATTTGCAGGCGTTGAGCCGAGCCTCACGAGCCCTGGTAATCCATGGCAACTATCTCAGCGACGAAGAGCTGACGTTTCTTGCTGCAAACTCCGATCGAATGTCGCTGGTGTACTGTCCCCGAACACATGCCTACTTCGAACATGAAGCGTATCCACTCACAAAACTACTTGCCGCTGGAGTGCATGTGGCCTTAGGGACGGATAGTCGCGCTTCCAATCCTGACTTGTCTCTTTTAGGAGAAATGCAATTCGTAGCTGATCGTCTTAGAGTGCCGCCGGAGCAAATTGTCCGTATGGCGACCCTCTCGGGGGCAAAGGCGCTGGGTCGCGGAAACCAGACGGGTAGCATTTCGCCCGGTAAGATTGCAAATTTCACTGCTCTAGCTTGCAATTCTCAGGACCCCTGTCAGGAGATCGTTCACGGTGAGGATGCCCCGATAGGAGTTTGGCTCCAAGGGCTCCGATGTTGATCGCTGGGGTTAATGCTAAAGCAACTAGAAGACGCGAGGATCGACGAGCTAGTCAGACTTTTTCACGAGCGACTTCGTCAACTCTACCGGCCACACGATCTCTGCGTTGATCTGGTGCTTGGGAAACTCCAGACTGAAGCCAATCGGTGGCGAATCGGATAGTGTGAATTCGGGTCCAGGATGACCGAATACCGGTTCAATCAATTCATCGAATACACGATTCACCCATAAAGCACAGCCATGCGGGCTGACGAACCCCTGACCAACCGACTTGCCAGGCATTAGGTCGCGAGTAGTTGCTAGTTGCTGCGACGCATGCAAACCCGTTTCTGAGGACTTCGTGAGCTTCAATAAGTTCACGATATCTTCCCGGTCGGATATTCCGAATACTACGTGGTTTTGATCTGCTGCAACCCAATAAATATCCAACTTGCCGTCTTCCCCCAGCATAGCCTCAATCATCCAATTCAGAATCGGGACATCTGGATCTGCCACGGCTGTGGCGACATCCAAAGTCTCGGCAAGTGCCGATCGCTCTTCGACTGTGGTTTTGCTGACTTCGTACTGGAGCGATATGTCGCTATTGCTTTGTGCCAGGATCTGGTTGCGGACTTCAACTTGCTTCTCGTAGGACTCTAAGAAGTCGGCTGAGTCGCTGACTTGGAGGATCCCCAGGAAATTGCTAAGTAACGGCTCGTCCTCCTTTCCAGGTAGCACCAAGAATCGAACGGACTCGATACGTCCAGCAACGTCTACTGTGGCATCTTCGTGGGCTTGCCATTGGTCGGCTGGCAAATCTTCTAGATCCCAAAGATCAGGAGCCTGCTGTTGGACGCGGAAGTAGCCGCGAATCAACTTTTCGAGAGCGCCTTTAGGTATTGCTGATCCACCTGCGAACATAAATGGCTGATCGGCGAAGCCAAGTAATTGTTCCTCGGCTTTAGTTTGTGTTTCCAGGTGGAAATCACTTTTGAGGATGGCGCGCTTGCCGAAGCGTACGTTTGCGTGTTTGTCGATTGCGAGTCCATAGCCAGCCAGTTCAATCTCTGAAGAGAGGCCTTCAAAGATCGCCTGATAGGCGCGAGAACCTTGCTTTATTTGGCCAAGTAGTCCCGCAATTTCCGGATTCCTCAGGATTCCCTTCGGTAAGCTGGTGCGGGGCCGGAGAAAGAAATCCTGGCTCGATTCGCGAAGCCAATCCTTCCCCTCAGGCATGACTATAAGCGCTAGATGCTGCTCCAAAAGCCAGTCGGTCCAGGGACTCAAGATTTCTATTGGACTCGGTTCAAGAGAAGTAATGAGCTCCAACGATTCGCGGTGTTCCTCGTTCATCACCATCGCAAATGATCCCTGCTTGGCAACCAAAACTTTTTCATCAGCGATCCTTGCACTGCTCACCTTTCCACTGGGATCGGCTTTGACGCTAGCAGAAAACTCGTCGTAGTTATCGATTGGCAGCAATACCATAGGCTCCGGAGGATCGTTCGCGCGAGAGCCTGGGATCAGAGCCACCAGCAGATCGCCCTTTTCATCCAGGCCGGCTGCGATGCCGGAGGTGTACTTGAAATAGCCGAGCGGTCCGGGGAGTGGCACTCGGGCAGACATTGCCAATTTTTGGATTCGTTCGCTCGACTCGCCCAAATCTCGAACGACGATAAATCCCAGCGCATCCTCGGGGAGATAGTCCAGAATCTCTTCTGCTTGGCCGAGTGGATGACCGAAGACTGCAAACACACCAGTTAAAAGTAGTATGTACGCAGTACGGCGCGGGACGAGCGTTCTTTGCCGTGGCTGAATTCGAACTGACTTATCCATCGAGTGCCTGTGCTTTCCACATAGATAAGGGTTTGTTAACGGAGGACGCGCAGCGACTCCCCACTCATTATCAAGCAGTTAAGCTGAGGGGCAAGTCACTAGAACCTGTTTCAAAAACCCGAAAACAGTTCTATGTGTGCCGATGGCGCTAGCCGCGGGTAGCGTAAGTCTAGGAGTTGTTCTGATACTACCCGACGCTAGCGCGTTCGGCTCATTGGTATTGAAACTGCTTCTAGCAACATCGCGCCAGTCCGCATCCGGCGCAGGAGATCAGTCGTACTGCCCCTTAGATGAAGCGGTGCTAAGTCAATCGGCAGAGAACAAGCACTATCGTCCGGTGACCTGGGCTTCGAGAATAGATCGAGCTTCTTCAGCGGCGTCTTCCCAGTCACCCGCTTCGGCCTGAGCAATAATCGCTTCGATCCAGGCTGCTTCACGAGCCGTGATCTCGGAGTTTTCCAACGCAGACTTCGTGAGTGCAGAAATCTCACCGAGATTCTCTGCGTTTTCCCGTCGGCATGTGGAGTACAGGGCTGACGAAATATCGTACGCCTTGGAGCTAAACTCAGGGTAATCGCTACAGCCGATGAAAATCATCGAAAGCACGAAATAAGACGCATATCGGAAGTGAATCTTGCCAGGTAACAATTTAGAAGTCCTCAATCAGTTCCCTTTCGGCAATGCTGGAGAGCTCGGCAAACAAGATTAGATCGATATTGTCTGAGACAAAACGTGTTGACCCATCACCAAAGCCAACCTGTCCACCACCGGGATGCTCGGAGAACATTTGGCCGACGTGGTAGGTGGGGAAATTGATGGGATGGATAATTGGTTCGCCGGTAATGTCGAGCTCGCCGCCGGAAGGACCGGCATGAACCAGCACATAGGTGGCTGCCGCGTCGGGACCATTTTCGGGAGAGGTAAAGTTTGGATGCGTGAACGACCCGGGCACGACTCCCACCCAAGTTTTCTCACTCAGAAGCGAAGAGTGTTCGCCCAGAAAAATGGTGAAGGAAGTTCCGTCGGTAATTTCCTTGATAGAGGTTCTAGAATTCCGATAGAAAGGTCCATCTGCGACGAGCGAGACATCGCCGTGGATATCGATGACCTTAGTCTCCTTGGTGTAAATATCTGTGAACACGGTACCTGTGGTCATCGCCCCACACTCTCCCCAGCAAGACTCTTGGCCGTGGCTGGCGACGTAATTGGAGCGACCTACAATGATCTCGCTGCCCGCGATCTGGAGCGGTTCGCCTGATTCGTCCTTAATGGCAAATGGCAGCTGGTCGCCGCTGGCTGAGGGACACAGGAACAACTGCGGCGAGGCAGCGATCAGTGCCGCGTGGTCTGGCTCCCAGATGGGCTCCTTCGCATGAATGCCTAGGGAAATGGTGTTTTGCTCGACATAGTCGAGGATCTGGGCACCCCAGCCCCAGCCCGGGCCCGCATCCCAAGTGGAACTGTCGATCACAACTCCCGCAGGCACGTTGCCGTCACTCGTAGGATGCGACTCGTAACCCGAGGGGAATCGGCCCATGGCGGCATGGTAGCCTTGCATGGCGAGTCCCATCTGCTTGAGGTTGTTTCCGCACGACATACGTCGAGCCGCTTCCCGGGCCGACTGCACCGCTGGCAAGAGCAACGCAATGAGCACCCCGATAATCGAGATGACCACCAATAGTTCAACTAGGGTAAAACCGTTATTTTTTTTCATCTAATCTCTGAAATAGCGAGGGGACGTGGACAGAACTGCAAGGTTTAGCCGATGCTAAGTTTCGACCTAATTGTAGCCGTGGCTACAATTGATGCAAGGGGGTTGAAGCGATCTTTGCGGAATCTTCTCTGCTGAGGGGCCAGAATTCCGGGAATACTGTGCAACTCGCGAATTCTGTGGGAGTAGCTACAATAAGTTTCGAGCAGGTAGAAGCGAAGGACAGTGAACGTGAAATCAGCTAAATCGAGGCAAAATCAACATTCTCGGACTCGGTCGGATCACGCGACCGAACTGGCTGAGGATTACGTCGAGGCCATTGCCGAGATCATCGACGAGCAGGGTACCTGCCGGGCGGTAGATCTCGTGAAGCAGTTCCAGGTCACCCATGTCACGGTCAACCGTACCGTGGGGCGTCTGCAACGCGATGGCTTTGTGCAGACCGATCCTTACGGCCCGCTGGAACTCACCGATGCCGGACGACGCTTGGCCAAGGCCTGCCACGAACGGCACCAGATCGTGTTCGATTTTCTGAAAGCGTTAGGCGTGAGCGACGCTATTGCCGCTACCGACAGCGAAGGCATCGAGCACCACGTGAGCCCCGCAACGCTGAAGGCGATGCAGAGATTTACGGAGCAGAACTCGGGTGGTAGCTAGGGAGTGGTGGTCTGGTAAACGCAGGGCACGCTGAGAGGCGGAGATCTGCGTCTTGAGTCTGTGAATGCGATTGGCCAACATAAAAGTAGGTTGTGGAATAGAAGCCACTCCTCTGTGATCTCTGCGGCGTGATCTCTGCGGCAATCATCAGCATGAAATCTGGCTACTCTTAGAGCAACTTACCCGCGGCTAGCTCAGAGGTGTTAAGAGATTCTAAGCCGCGAGCTTCTTTGCGTTTAGCGTTTTCACCGGTGCTGTTCGCATGCCATCGGCGATGGAGTAGTTGAACGCCCAATGGATCCCCAGGGCGATGAGTACCAAGATGTGGAACAACTCGTGGGCTTGAAATACACCGGGCACCAACGTCGGCCAGCCTAAATTTTGTAAAATGGCACCGATGGAGTACGCCACGCCTCCCAAGAATATCGGCAACATAAAACGGAAGCCGAAGCTTTGCCACAACAAGATTCCAGTGCCTGTGCCGATCCAGCCCATAATCAGGTACAGAGAGACCCCGACCGCACGAGACATCTCGTCAAAGTAGATCATTTTCCAAGTCATCGCCACTAGTCCAAACAGCCAAACCAGGGAGAGAATTCCCCATCGTTTCCAGCCGCGGAAGAGAATAATGTGGGCGGGAGTAAAAGAGGCGGCGATTAGGATAAAGATCGCAGCGTGATCAAGTCGCCGAAGTATCTGACGTGCAGCACCATCTGGATTGACGGAATGATAAATCCCACTGATGGCCAGTAGAGACACCGCCCCGATACAGAAAATGGCCTCGCTCGCCAGGGCTGCCTTAGAATGGCTGGCTCGCCACAGGAGCGGCACAGAAAGAACTGCAAAGATCGCAGCGCCAAGCAAGTGCGTCAGGCTACTCACCGGATCGGCAAAGCCAGGAATGGGAATGGTCTCGGACATATCGGCTCTTGGCTCAATCTTTAGTAGCACGTCGACCGATATGAAACGATCACTGCCTAGGCCGTCTTACCCGTTAACCAACGACTTTGCTGCCTGATAGACGCTATCGGCGGTGATGCCAAGTTTTTCAAACACTTGGGGAGCAGGGGCCGATGCACCGAAGCGATCCTCGACGCCAACAAATTTGCCATGGACGCCCAGGTAACGATCCCAACCTTGTCGGCAACCAGCCTCCACGGCGACCCGGGCTGAGATTTCCGGCAGCAAGACTTGGTTGCGATACGACTCGTCCTGTGCTTCGAATAATTCGAAACAAGGCATGCTCACCACTCGCGTTGCAACACCGTCGGCGGCAAGTTTCTCTTGTGCTTCGATCGCGAGCGACAATTCGCTGCCAGTTGCTATCAGGATCACTTGTGGCTTGCCGCTCTCGACGTCGGAGATCACATAGCCTCCGCGGGCGACCCCATCTGCCGAAGCGAGCTTGGATCGATCAAGTGTGGGCAAGTTTTGGCGTGTGAGGACAAGCGCCGTCGGACCATTGCTTTGTTCCAGCGCAGCCCGCCAAGCTGCGGCGGTTTCATTGGCATCGCCGGGACGAATCACGGTGAGCCCCGGAATCGCCCGGGCGGCCGCCAATTGTTCCACCGGTTGATGTGTTGGGCCATCTTCGCCCACACCAATCGAATCGTGGGTAAACACATAAATTGCCGGGACTCCCATCAAGGCGCTTAGCCGCATCGAGGGCCGGAGATAATCGCTAAATACAAAGAACGTCGCGCCGTAGCTCCTCACACCGCACAAAGCCATGCCGTTGAGAGCCGCTGCCATGGCATGTTCGCGGATGCCGAAGTGAAAGTTTCTGCCTGCATAATTCTCAGCGGAAAAGTGACCGACATCCTCAAAGGTAAGCAGCGTATTTGTGGACGGAGCTAAGTCGGCCGATCCACCAATAAGCCAAGGCACGCGGGAAGCAATCGCGTTGAGTACCTGTCCAGAAGACTTCCGGGTCGCCATGCCTTTTTCATCCGCTTCAAACTCCGGTATGTCGGCATCCCAACTGTTGGGCAGATCACCAGCGACGATCGACTTCACTTCTGCGGCCAGCTCGGGGAATTCAGAGGAATATTTCTCAAGTAGCGACTGCCAGTCTTCTCGTGCTGCCTTTCCTCGTTGGCCGAGTGTGTTGGAAAAGTGCTCTGGCACCTCGTCGGGGACTAAAAAAGTTTGCTCTTCGGGCCAGCCATAGGCGGCCTTCGTTAAACGAACTTCCTGGGCACCCAGTGCGGCACCGTGGGCTCCGGCTGTATCTGCCTTGTTGGGTGCTCCATAGCCGATGATCGTGCTTACGATGATCAAGGTTGGAGCGTCACTGCATTGCTCGAAACCTTCGTAGGCTTTTGCGAGTGCCTCAAGATCGTTGCCATCCTCGACCCTTAAGACGTTCCAGCCCAACCCTTCAAACCGGGTGGCGACGTCTTCGCTGAACGCGAGATTAGTTCGTCCTTCGATAGTGATGTTATTATCGTCGTATATCCAACACAGGTTGGAAAGCTGGAGATGACCGGCAAGCGAGGCTGCTTCGCAAGCGACACCTTCCATGAGATCGCCGTCGGAGCATTGTGCGTAGACGTTGAAGTCGAAGAGCTCGTAGCCGGGGCGATTGTAGCGAGCACCGAGCCATTTACTAGCGATCGCCATCCCGACACTGTTTCCACAGCCTTGTCCCAGGGGCCCAGTGGTTGTCTCCACGCCAGTCGTATGTCCATACTCAGGGTGGCCGGGCGTACGGCTGCCCCATTGGCGGAAGTCTTTTAATTCTTGTAGCGATACAGCCAATTCGTCTGTCACGGCTCCGTTCTTGTCGACGTGCTTCACCCCAGCTACATGCAGCATGGAATAGATCAGCATCGACGCATGGCCGCATGAAAGCACATAGCGGTCGCGGTTCGGCCAGTGGGGATCGTTGGGGTCGTAGCGCAGCGATTGCGTCCAGAGCTGGTATGTGACCGAGGCCAGTGCCATCGGCGTCCCGGGATGGCCGCAACCGGCGGCTTCGACGCCGTCCATCGACAGTGTGCGGATCGTGTTGATGGAAAGCTCTGAAAGTTCGCTAAGCGTTGTGCTCATATTTACTTACGTTACGTAGGACTGTAGGAGTGTGGCAGGAACGATTATGGTGCCTCAATATAAAGAGCCCGCAGTCGCAGTGTCAAACCGAGCCAATTTACCTTACCGCGAATCTGGATTATCAGAATCCACCTGCCGGCAACGGACCCGTACTCAGCAAGAAACCCGCTGTCCCGTCTCGCAGCTAGTTTTTGCGTGATTCGCAATCAGAATTGCTCGGTGGGCGTCGTCCAGACTAGAAGAAACCAGCACAAGGCTTTCAACGGCCCGTTGGAAGTTTATGAGCAACTGTTCGCCGACCGGGCGATCATGTTCCAGCGTCTCTAGATGTTGACCCGCGTCGTTAAACCAAGCGACCGTATGGGGCAGATCGATGAATGCAATTCCATTTTCGCAAACTACCTTAAGGTGTGCAGGACGCCGGTAAGATAGCGACTCCTTGAGCATGTCGGGCACGTAGTCGCCGCAGCTAATAACAGCCAGTGGGCCGGATCTTGATTCGTCAGCAGAAGAGAAATCCAGACTCACGGAAAAGAAATCGTGATGATCGACATCCAAACAGTGCGATGTGGCCGTCAGCGACGAGGGTTCCATGTCGACAACGTATCGGCACCAGTCGACGAGTTCCACTAAGTCGCGCACACAACGGTCGCCTTTGGCTCGATTGCTGGGCACCGTTCGACGCCGATTCATAAACAGCAACTTGGGTTTGCCGAGGCGCGTGGCAATCAATTCTTTAAGTCGAAGCGTTGCGGGTGACCAACGACAGGGAAACTCAGCCATGAAGGCAATGCCCGATTCCTTCACGCGATCTTTAAGCTCAGTAGCCTCGCTAGCAGCCAAGTCAATTGTCGCCGCGCAGTAGACGCCCTTGCCCATTTCGCAAGCGGCGTGAATCGGAGTCGCGCCATAGAAACTGGCCGACAGCAGCATGACCGCATCGATATCGTCGCGACCGATCAAGACGCGATAGCCATCATGCACGGTGGCGTTGAGTTGGCGAGCCGCAAGCTCTGCCCGGTGCTGAACCGGATCGCAGACGGCCTTCACCTCCAACCGATCGGCTAAGGCTCGTAGGGCAGGCAAGTGACGAGATTCCCAAGCACGACCAATCCCAATCACACCTATGCGTAGTTTCATCCGAGAGTTCGCTTGAGTCCTGAGAAGAGATTTGGTTTGCTTTGGGGAATTCTTGGTCTTTACTGAGAAGGCTATATTATACCTGCAATTTCACGTCGGGCTCAATCGCTAGGGCTTCCCAGCTTCCAGGGCTTTAGCATCTTTTCTAAGAGTTCCATAGGCAGACCGATCACATTCGATTCGCTCCCTGATGTAATATGCAGCCATTCGGGCCGATCTTGCAGACCGAACGCTCCAGCCTTACCTTGCCACAGGCCAGTTTCCAAGTAGCTTTCTATCTCTTCGGAACTAATCGTGTCCATCTTCAGTTCAGATGTGGCGACCTCAGTCTCAATAGGCCGAGGAGGACTATCCATTCCAATCGGCCACAGGCACAAGCCGCTGTAGACACGATGCATCGTGCCACTGAGCTGCTCGAGCATCTCGCAGGCATGGTCCTCATTTCTGGGTTTTCCCAGTATTGTTCCCCCACACTCAGCCACCGTATCGCACGCAATGATCAGGCTGGCGGGCAGATTGGAGGAATCGTCGGGAGAATGCTGGTGTGCCAACTGCTGGGCGACATCAGCGGCTTTTCGTAAGGCTAGGTCGGATACCAAAGTCGCTGGGCCGCAGTTGCTACAGATGCCTGATTCGGCGCTCTCGTCAGGTCGAATAACTTCAAATTTGTAGCCCGCCTCTTTCAGCAGACGTTTGCGCTGAGGGGAGCCGCTTCCCAGTATCAGCCGAACTTTGGACATCGAAACCGCCCGGTCAATGGGTTAAGGTGTTAGGAAGAAGTTGAAACTGTGAAAGCCTCGCTGGCAGATCCGTTCTTAACGCATTGCCGTATCCCTGACAATGGTTGCCCTAGTTATGCCCGAGAGCCGACACCTTGATGTTCTGTACGAAGATAATCATCTGCTTGTTGTCAACAAGCCAGCGATGTTGCCAACAATGGGGGTTGCCGCGGACAAACCAAGCTTGCTGACGTTGGCAAAGGACTACATTCGCAGAAAATACGATAAGCCGGGCAACGTCTATTTGGGCGTGGTGAGTCGTCTCGACGCACCGGTCACCGGTGTTCTTGTCATTGCGAAAAGATCCAAGGCTGCGAGCCGATTGACCGCTAGCTTCAAGGAGCGCAAGGCCAGAAAGGTCTACTGGGCGGTTATTTCAGGCACACCGGATGAAAAAGAGGGAACTCTCGAACATTACATGCGTAAAGACGAGCGTCATCGGAAAATGCACGTCACACATCCCAATGCGCCAGAAGCTAAGTTGGCTCGGCTAAACTATCGTTGTCTGGCGGCGGGCAAACAGCTCACACTGGTAGAGGTGCATTTGGAAACGGGTAGAAAACATCAAATTCGCGTGCAATTCGCGAAAATGGGTCATGCTATTGTTGGGGATCGCAAATACGGAAGCGAAGTGCCGTTCCCCCAAGGAATCGCCCTTCATTCCCGCCTGCTAGAGTTGGAACATCCAATCGAAAAGGAAGTCATGTGTTTCGAGAAACTGCCGCCTCAGAGTTGGCAGAGTGTTCCTGCAATTGCAAAAATGTTGGCAGAAACTCAAAGTGAATAATCATTAGGGTCGTTGAGACCCCAGTCCATAAAGCTCCATTCCTGGGTCCTGTGAGAAATCTTCCGAATTCCTGTCCGGAACCTGATTGAAAAGCCCATCCCACTTTAGAGGCAATTCTTGGCGCGTAGTCCGTTTGTACACTAAACTTGTAATACAGGACGGGTGGAACAGAGCAAGCTGATAGAACGTTTTTCAAATTTCCCTCTGGGGACCTCATCAACCGAGAAATTCGTTTGTAGAGATAAGAGCAAGATGCTCTAGTTTGCTTTCGCTCATCGATCATGGGGCTCTTTTTGCGTGCTAATCGAACAATTCTAGAGCAAGCCGGCTTGGCCAGCGGGTTGCTTACTGAAGAACAAATCACCAAAGCGTGGCAACGGTTGCAGCAATCGTTACCCGTAGGACAGGTGAATTTTGACGAAGTCACCGACGAACAATTGGGTGCCGAGCTAGTCAACCTTGGTTACCTGAATCGCTGGCAGGCAGAACAGCTGAAACACGGGCGAACTAAGTTCACCTTGGGACCCTACAATATTCTGGACGCCATCGGTCACGGCGGGATGGGCTACGTATTCAAGGGCGAGCACATCTTACTGGGGCGCATCGAAGCCATCAAAGTACTGCCGAAGAATCTGACTGATGCGTCTTCCATTACAAATTTTAGACGCGAGATTCGCGCACAAGCCAGGCTCGATCACCCCAACCTGGTGCGGCTGACATTCGCTGATATGGACGGCGAGACCTATTATCTCGTCACAGAATACGTTCCCGGCAGCGATCTCCGGCGGATGGTTCGACATCACGGACCTCTCTCCGAGCAGCATGCAGCAATCATCGTTCATCAAGCGGCGCTGGCACTCGATCATGCTCACATGCAAGGATTGATCCATCGCGATGTGAAACCGGGAAACCTGCTCATTACGCCCGAGGGACGGACCAAGCTTGCTGACCTAGGCCTGGCCTATTTTGCATCGGACGCCTCCCAGGAATCGAACGACAAACCGAAGCACATTGTCGGGACGGCAGATTACCTGGCGCCGGAAGTGGTCGTGTCTCCTAGTGAAGTCCGCCAAATTAGCGACATCTATTCGCTTGGTTGCACACTCTACTACGCCGTGACGGGGAAGGTTCCTTTTCCGGGCGGGGAAACAGCCGATAAGTTGCGCCGCCACTTAGACGAACCACCGATACCGGCAGAAAAATTCAATAGCAGCGTAAGCCCAGAATTTCTTCGAATAGTAACTGCTACGATGCAGAAACGGCCGGAAGATCGTATCGCCTCGGCACTCGAAGTCGCCCAGTTGCTACAGCCATGGGTCGATGCTGCGGATAGCGAAACGTGGCACAACATCGGATTGCTAACGCAGCTACCCGAAGAAGAAAACTACTGGAATGCGGCATTTGCTGAAACATTGCCGGCTATGGACGGTCCCGAAGAAACCCACGGCCATAAGCAAGACAAGACCGATCGACTCAGCTTGGACCAGACGTCTCCACAATTGCAGATCAAAAAGACTCCTCGTTCGAACGTTGCAACACCGACCGAGGACTCATTGAGCAGAACCACCCTGGTAATGGCTGGTTTAGCAGTATTGGCTGGCTTGATGACGATACTTGCCATCGTGGGTATTGCAGTACTGTAGCGAAGTCACTCTCTTTCACCTCGAGCCGCAGCGGTTACTTCATTGCGGAGGTCTGAAATCTGCCGCACGTCTAGAAATCGTCCCAGTAGCTTGCGAGTCTCTGAAAACATCTTGTCGATTCTCTTTTGAACTCTTTCATCCGACGAAATGTTCGATCGCTTGCGTTCCGCCGAAACTAACTTTTGATCGAATTTTGCCCGCCCCGGTAAGTCATCTAGTTCGGCGAGCAATTCACGAGCTTCGTCCAAGCTACCTGCTTTGAGTCTATCGCGTGCTCGTGTCATTAGGATGTTGCGGCGCGCTACGACGTCGATCAATTGTTCGCGGAATGCAGTTAGCTCAGCCTGAGCCCGCAATCGAGCCGTGTCGTCGGCGATAGGGATCTCGACCAACGATTTAGCCCCAGGTGCCACGGGCACCTTGGCCAGTAGTTGACCATCACTCCGTAAGAATAGCGTGACGACTTCCACATCGGCTGGTTCCACATAAACAGAACCGGTGGAGTCGGTTAGCCCGAGAAACTCACTTTTCTCGTCATCTCGAAACCGTCGAAAAACTTCGTAGCCCACTAGGCCCTCGGTTTGATCGTGCCGGGCGTAAAATCTCACCCTGGTGGTGGCTGCCGGATTGCGGACTGCAATCGCTAGTTGCTGGCTCCGGCCCCGTCTCCGCTTGCCAAAGGCACGTCTCATTCCGCTGTGGACTTTGCCCACCCAGGTTCCGTCTTCAGTTTGCTGAGCGGTTAGATAGGTCCAAGGCACTTCGCGGACTCCGCCTGCAACCACTTCTCCCGACGAATCGTAACGAATCATCAAGGGTTGGAGCACTTGACCGGGGGAAACAAGAGATCCTTCACTCGTACGGCTGGGTAGCTCATTTCCTTTGAATGAAAGGAATACTTGCCCCGAGTTGTTGGGATCAGGTTCGATGCTAGCCAAGGGAGAAAACGTCCTGCGCAGCAAGGCAAAACACTCCTCATGGAGCATGAGATTCTGCTTCACCTGGCGTCGGATTACTGGCCCCCAAAGCTGCGTGCTGCGATCCCACTCTCGGCAGGCAAATTGGTAGCCAGCCAAGTCGCGGTCCACCACGAGGAACATCTGCTTGTCGACAAAAACACCCTCTAGAGGCGTTTGTTCACCGGAGGACTCCATCGCAGCAAGCAACTGGTACTTGTCTGAGCCCTCACGTACATTGATTTCCGTCGACCACAATGGATGCATAGTCGACAGAACTCGTTGTTCTAACCGTTCGACTATTTCTCGTTCGATGGACTTGTTCCCTACTAGGGAATCGCTAAACGCAATTTCTATCCGAATCGAGTAGGGCGACAGCTCCCAGTATTTTGTCTCTGCAGCTTGCGAAACGAGGGGCCAACTTGTGGCCAACATAAAGACCAGGAATCTTGTTGCCCGATAAGAGGCTTGCAGCGGAGGTAGCTGCGTTGTGGCCAATCTGTCCATAATTAACGACCTCCCTGTGTGAGAGAGGTCTGCCACTGGCCTAAGTTTTGGTAAAGCGACACGGTATCTTTCTCGATACCACGCAATGATTTGTGATACGCAAAACTATCGACGGTTTGCCACAGCGGAATCACAGGTAGGTCGTTGTGGGCCACTTGATGAACTTCGTAAAGTCGATCGCGAGCTTCTTTCCAATTGCTGGCTCGGTCGACACTTTGCAGCGCCAGATTCATCGACGAACTGCAACTACCAGCGAGGCCTTGGGGTCCCAGTAAGCGGCGGGCATCGACCAGCGGCTCTCGAAAAGCCAATTGAGTGTAGGCCAGGTCGTAATCTTCTGGAAGTGCCGAACTAGTGCGAGGCAACTCAACCAGCTCGATGGGAACACCTAAAGCCGACAACTGCAGCTTGATTGTTTGGCAACAGGTGCGTGATAAAGAATCGGGCGGATAGACGAGTCTCAATGGTGCCATCTTTGGTTTTTCTGGCTCTTGGGATTCATCGTTGGATTCCTCCTCGGAATCGCCCTCGTTGCTTTCCTCGGGGGCTTCTTTTTGACTCGCCGCGGCTTGTTTTTTTGCCAGCGCATTTTTTGCCACGGTGGCAAGCACGGCCGAAAGCCGCGGCTCGTAGGGGCGAGCGAGCAATTGCTGGTTGTAGGCATAGCCAACCGGATCGGTGAACGAAGTTCCAGCCGGCAGCGGGCCGCTCAGGATTCGGAAACCAGGACGATTCTTGCCCCCCAGCAAGACATCGGAAATGATCCGCTCGCGGTCGATTCCATAAGCCAGGGCGCGACGAAACTCTCTGCTTTTAAGCAGCGGATTTTCAAAATTTAACCGCAGCACATGGACTGTCGGCAGTCGGTAGGTATCGACCACCACATTGCGGCTACTCTTCAATTGATCGGCATCCCAGGGGGCCAATTGGTCGATCGCATCAATCTCGCCAGATCGCAGACTCGCTAAGGCTTGCTCTTCTGTGTCAAAGACGCGTTCGATAATTCGGGGAGCCTGATCGTCGCCCGGACTAGCGCCGACCGATTCGTAAATGATCTCGTCCACTTGTTCCGGATTGGCACTGGGAGTGGCTCGATAGATACCGGCCCTAAGGTCGCCAGCGGTGGCACCCTCAAGGGGCAAACGTAGTAAAGCTTCGGGCCGCACGTGGGGTCGACGCCAATGAACACCGACGCGATAGCCCTGTTCGATAGTGACATGGTCGAATGCATCAGCAAAGTCGATTGCGTATCGGGATGAGGCAGGACTCGAAAGTGCGAGAATCTCAAGAGCGATTTGCTCAGGGGTGAAACCAATTGCGAGCGCCGCCGGGGAGAGGGCAATATCCAATCGCAGTCCCGCGTCGTCTGGCTCAAGTGTTGCCCATTGGCTCTGGTAGATGCCTCCCTCGGTGCCGAATCCTACCATTTGGATTAGGTTAGGATCGATCAGCTGTTTGATTCGCGCCTGCGGCCACACCAGAGTATTCGCATTTTCTGGATTGGGGACCAGCTGACTGACGCCAACTACGGTGCGAGGCGAGAGGCGATTCAACTCTTCGAGGATCTGCTGTGCACCTGCGACTCCGGGCAATATATCGAGCGCTCTTCCAATCGCAAGTCGCGCCTTTTCGTACTCCTGGGAAGCGATCGCTTCTCGGCCAAGGGATAGTTGCCTGGCAGCGCCTTTCTCAAAACGTCCCTCCCACACAGCCACATTCGACAACTGCAGACTTGGAAAACTCTGTTTCAGCATGTCGAGCACACCACGTGCTGCCGCAAAATCGCGTTCTTTGAGATGTTTGCTGATCAGTTTGTCCGAGACCGAGCCGACGGCACTCTCCAGACCTTGATATTCGCTGTTGAGATCGTAAAGGGTAAGCAGTATGGCCAACCCCTCGCTGTAGCTGTTATTAGAGAAGGCATTTAGTGCCTCGCGATAGACGTAGCGCTCGCTCGCTTCGTCGAGCCCTGGCAGGTTGGGATAGTGTTGATGTAGGAAGCTGAACGATCGAAATGCGGCGAGCGTGTCGTTTTTCTGGCTCAGTTCTATCGCTTCGGCCAATACCATTTGCTCGTAGAGTTCAACACGTTCGATGGTACTCCACATTACTTCGTAGATAGTGCTAGGCTGACTTAGCCGTTTGACCTCAAGAGTCCCCGATTGGGGCAGTGGGTTGGGGAGCCGTCGCTTCGGCAGGTCGAGCAGCACTACCTCGATCTCGGCATTCTTGTTTGCCGAATTCAAGATGATGCGATCGAACGGGGTTCGATCGATAATAGGAATCCCTGCTGCTTGCCCCCGCGATTGAGAATGGGGAACAGCAAAGCCAAGCAGCATGACTAGCCAGACTGGCACGGAACTCAGCCAGCGGCGTCGCAAACATAAATCAAAGAAGCCAGTCATGCGGCAATCGGTGTATTGTTCAAGGTCGATCTAGTATTAGCAGGGCGCCATCTGCAGATGCCATTAACAAACGCTTGCCAAACGCGATAGGGCCTGTGACGACAGGCTGGGGCAAATCCAGGTATCCGTTTTCAGTTCCATTGCTGAGGTCCAGCTGGCTTAATCCCGATTGCTGCCAGACGAGCGTTACGGTGCCGCTATCCAGCAGTGGAACGCCGGTTGGATGGCCATGCGATAACGCTTGTTGCCATACAACAGAGCCTTCTGAGCCAACGCAGATCATTTGGTTGTCGCTGGTGGTGAGCAGCATGTTTTCGCCCACGCTATGGGGTCCCCACACCACACTGCCACCGAGAGGAATGTCCTCTTGGGGCTGCAAGTCGGGAAGCGAGTAGCGGGAAAGCCTATTCCCTTGATTGCCGGCGTACACCATATCTCCTACGACAGCCAGAGGTGTTACCAGAGGAGAACCGCTTACGGGGCCCTCCGTTTGCTTCTCTAAATTCGCCTGCGGGGACGTTGCCCTCCGGAGTAGGAAGATATTCTCTTTGCCGTCTGAAATCACCAGGCTCGATTCTGCGCCCGACCCGTATACGGCGGGTTGAAGCCATTCGTACTTGCTTTCGACGGACAATTTTGGCTGGAAGGGACTTCCCCATTGATTGCCAGTATCCGCCTCGTACAAGTACACCTGGCCAACTGTCGTCGGGGCAACGAAAGTGTCGTCCCAGGCAACCACAGGACATGCCAACGGTTCGGGAAGCTCGATCTTGGTCAAGGGCCCACGCGGCGCTTCGGGTCGGAAGTGAACTAGAGTCTTCGTGCCCGGGGAACCCAACGCCATGCGGCCTCCTCCCAGGTCAGCAGCACTCGTGAGCGTGGGCAGCTTAGACCGGCCCCTCAGTTTTTGTGCGGTGTCCTGAACTCGATCGACCATAGCTTGCCGATCGAGCAGGTAGGCTGCACCTGATGAGGTGATGGCTCCGATGCGAGGTCCTTTCGAGTCAACTGCCGGCGGACCTGCGAGCGGCACTCCCAACTCGGTTTGCCAGAGGGCCTTGCCTGACTCGGCATTCATGGCTGCTACGATCGAACCAGCATGTTTTTGGGGATGACGCAAGTGAACGACAATGTCGCCAACCGCTTGCAGTTGGTAATCGAACGTATCGCCCACATAGTCGAAATCGATATCTTCCACAGGCAAGCGATTTCCCGTTGGTAGTACGGCGAGCTTATTGAGCTGAGTACCTGCCGACCAAACATGACCCGCGGCAAGCAAGCCAAAACGGGCAACCTGTTTTCCAGACTCTGCTTCGCGGGTAGCAATCTTCGTGAGCGCTTCTTTGCCTTGCGAGGCACTCACTTCGTAAACCGTGACTTCTCCGCGTGAGGTGAGCGCAACTAATCTGCGGCCATCCACGAGCAGCGGCGTTGTAACCAGGCCTTCAAGACGGCGGGTCGTATCGTTGGCTGCTATTGCCCCACCGTCTCCTGGGGCCAGTAAATGTAGTTTGCTTGTCGCGCGCCCAGAATTTTCAGCGACTGCCACTTTGTCGAGCACGACAACTGGAGAGGTGGCGATACTACCGCGTTCGTGACCGACGAAGAACACGCCGAGACATTTCATATCTTCCAAGCTGAGTGTGTACAAGCTGGAATGCTCGCCAAGCAAGTAGACTTTGCCTTTGCGCTCGTTCACAGCTGGTGGTACGGGCAGAGTTTGACCAAAAGAGAAAAAGCCGGTCCGTCGGCCAGTGGCGGCATCCACTAGGTGCAACTTGCCCGACTTCTCGGTCACAAGCAATTGACTCTCCACCACGACCGGTGAGGCAATTGGTCCTTCGAACTGCTGACGCCAGATGAGCTTCCCCGTACTAGCATCGAATCGCACTAACTCATTGCGGGTAAAATCAATGGCTAAGAAATCACCTTCAGGGAGGGTGACAATCTGCGAGCCAGCCGACTGCCCCAGGTACTTCCGCCATAAAAGTTGGCCATTGTTTGCGTTCAAGGCGTACATCGACCCATCAACACGAACTCCCACCACGCCTTCCGTTCCCGATTCCTTGCCACTTCGGACGGCCAGAGCCAACTCGGCAACAAACGGACTGGGGAGCTCGCTTGTCTCGGCTTCCTTCGAATCCTCGCTAAACTTGACCCCCGCTTGTTCCGCGGCAGATATCTCCTCAACTTTGGCGGCTAGCGTTTCGTTGTTCAGCAGACCGGGATAATCTTTGAGCAACTGTTTGTGAACTGCGTAGGCTTCGGGGGTGTCGCCAGAATCGATGGCGGCCTGAATTTTCTCTAGGGCCCCTTTCAATTGGCTCCGCTGTTCCTGCTCGCGTTCCACACGATCGAGCGTCTCTAAAATTCCGTTAATAACGATGTCGTCGCGATAGGTAGAAGGAATGAACTTAGTGTTGTTGCAAAGGGACAAGGCCTCCTTCGACTCGGCCACATACTGCTCGACCTGTTCGCCTGCCTCAGCCCCTTCTGCATCTTCGGCGAGACCTTTAGCAATAGAAGGAAGCAGCGACGAGAGATCGCGCTTGGCGATTTCAAATTCTTTTTCGTCTTCGATCGAGTCCAGGACTTCCTGGGTGGTGTCAAGCGCTGACGAGAAATTGCCGCCTTGAGCGGTAGCCTTCCAGATTTTCGCCAAACCCAGTTTTACTTTGGCCCTACTGTAGTCGGGGTGGGTTTTGTTGCCTTCTAGGAAACGTTCGTATTGGCTAATCGCCTGCGTCCACGAACCGCCGTCGTAATATTCGCTGGCTTCGGCGAGAATCGCATCGGCATCCTCGCGGCTAAGCAAATAGCCGATGATGACCCCGGCAAGAATCAGCACAATCAATCCACCACCGCCAAACAGCAGCAGTGGTGTATCGAATTCATTACCTTTCTTCTTGCGCGACTTCTTTTTCTTTTTTCTTCCTGGTCCGTCAGGTTCGTCTTCCTCGTCGAGGGTCTCTTCGACAAGCGTGGTCTGCGTCATGCCGCTCAGCGAGGCCATTTCTTCGACGCTCTCCTCAATCGTGGGAGGCTCGGTGGTGGGAGGCACGGCATCCACCGGCTGAAGAGTGGGGATTTCCTCGGAGTCTTCTTTGGGCTCCTCTTTAGGCTTCGGCTTCTTGAGCTGCTTTTCAGGAGTTAGTACCTGCATTCCTAAGATACTGGACTCGGCAGCAGCGGTGACTGTGAGAGACGTCTCCAGCAGGGACTTGGCCTGAGTGCGAGTAATTAATTCTTTCTTGACCAAGTATTTAAGAAGCGACTTGGAAGTGATCTTTCGATCCCCCTTAGCCACTTTTTCGCGCACTTGCTTGATGATCCGCGACGAGACAAGCTGTCGTTTCTCAAGTAGATCAATGAATTCTTGAATCTTCATAGACGGTAATATATCCGATCGAAATCTCGGCTGCGATCAGCCTAGAAATCTAAATCGCCCTCTTCGTAGCTCATGAGTTTTATTTCTTCCAAACCAACTCCAGACCCGGCGTCGAGCGCTGCGACCACAAATTCGTGCCGCGAGTCGCCATTGGCCTGCACCAGCATTTTCGTGGGACCGTCGCTGCCCGAGCCTCTAGCTTCGCGCACCTTCGCCAGCATTTCTGGGACACTGGGAGTGCGTTGCTCTTCGTTCCATTTGGGAGCACCGATCCAGAACACGTTGTCGGCATCGATTCGTACCACGATCGAATCGTCTTCCAAGGAATCGACCGGCTGGCTGGCGGCTTCGTCATTGATCGGCGGCACCTCCAAGGCTTTCTGCACAGCAAAAGCCGCAGTGATCATAAAAAATATCAAGAGCAAGAATGTGACATCGACCATCGGGGTCAAGTCCATTTCGTCTTCGTTGGCCTCGCTCCGCAGTTGGAGTGCTTCATCATCGCCAAGACTTTGTTGTAAGTGGCTCATGGGTCAATCGCTCTCCAGCACGGCCAGAAAAATCTTGGCACCTTCTACCCGCGACACCGCCTTGATCACTTTCGAGACTTCGCGATGGGCCACGTTGCGGTCTGCTTTGATCAAAACATTTTCTTTGGCGAGATCGCGTCGGCCGGTTTTCACCGCTTCGACGATCTTCTCATTCTGGATCTCGGGGTCATTAGGCAGCGGTTCGCCTACCATACCGTCAGCCAGATAGATGGGCGCCGACTCGATGCCCTCGTCGCTGATGGTGATGATTACGGAATTTCGCTCGCCAACGCCTCGACCATAGCGGGCCTTGGCCATTTCGATCGCCGTATCTTGATCCGGGGTGGAACAGACTAAGAAGAAGATCAGCAGCAGAAATGTGATGTCGATCATGGGCGTAATGTCCATTTCCACATCCTCGAGCTGCTTGCGCGGCATGGGAGCCGCGAGCGCTGCGAGCATTTCATCTTTGTCTTGTTCGTGTTCTGCTGACATCAGTTCTTCAAGTTATCGCTGAATTATTTGGCCACAGAGTTCACAGAGAGAATTGAGTGATTGGTGGGGTGCGATGAAGCAACGCGTAACCGCACCGAGGTGAGGACTGCGGCGCTATTTCACTGCGTTACATCTAATTCTAAAAGCGTACTAATCATTCTTTTGGGTGATCTTCCTTTTGGGTGATCTTCGCCCCAGCTTTCATTCTTCTCTGTGTTCTCTGTGGCTATAATAATCAAGTGTCTTATTTGCCGATGACGTGTTTCATGCTTTCAAACAGCCGCGTGAGTCCCCAGCCGACGAGGTCTTCCATTTTTCGGACGCGAATATTGATGCTAGCCGTCGCCAAAACCAACGGCACTGCGATGGCCAATCCACAGGCGGTGGTGATGAGGGCGAATTGAATGTCTGCGGCCATCTGGATGGTATCGACCTTCTCACCACTACTCAGGTTCGCAAACGCTCCCATCATGCCCATCACCGTGCCTAAGAGCCCGATCATCGGGGCACTCTTGATCACAGTTCCCACCCAGCTAAGCCGATGTTCGATGTCGGACATCACATCCTGCTGAAATCGCTCCGCCAACCGGTGGCGAAGCTTTTCGTAGCCCAAATCGCGATGGTTCAGGGCAAACAGTGCGAGCTGTGGCAGTGCGCGGCGATCGTCTTCGCACAGTTCGGCGGCGGCCTGGAGATTATTCGCTTGGATCGACTGTTCGAGCTCTTCCATGAATTCATCTTGTTCAATCTCGTCAGCGAACCGTGTGGAACCAACGCGTCGCCACACCATCACCACACAGTAAGCGCCCCACAAAGCCAGGGCGGCGAGGACCACGTAAACAAAGTTGCCTAAATACGTAAACAGAACTTGCATAGCGTTCTTCTGATTTCTAAGGAGGGGGGATTAAAAATATCTTTGATCGATGACTTCAAATTTGAAACTGTCGCCTTCTCGTACCACGGCAAAGACCGTTTCGCGAAAGTCGTTGGCATCGCGTCCGCCGGAATACTTGCGTTCTAAGTCCCACATGATGCTCTCAACATCAAAGGGATAAAACAATAAAACCAAATTGCCATGCTTGGCGATATTAGCCTTACGCGCCAGATTATTAGTCAACTTGGGCATCGGGCCATCGGCCGCCGACGTGTAGCCGCGCGTTTCCTTCTTAGGATCAGCTTCGTAAGTCTTTGGAGACCCTGTGCTCAGTTCTCCCGCATAATGAACTTTGTTGTCGCGACCCAATACGCCAATCTCAATTTTGTTGAAATCAAGCCACTCAGCAAACTCACCTGAAGACTGTGGTTCAAAGCGAATTTTCCAGCGTTCCCAACGTGGCACCCGTTCCACAACGCCATCCCCGCCGGGACCTGCCATGCGGGAATCGCCCTGCCCTTTGCCTTTGCCGGCATCTTTTATTTCGTCGGATAACAACATGTCGTCCGTCATCGCACTGGCGATGGTCTCCAGCGTTTCTTGCAATTGCGGCTCAGCCAGTTCCGGGGCATCTTCCACGCCGGGGGGATCGGGTTCTTGAGCGATGCCTTGATTGGCATTGGGGCTGCTAGCCTCGACGGGCACAACGGGAATCGGCTCCACAGTGCGCACAAATTTGCCCGTGAAAAATACCACTGCCATCCCGAGTACCGCGCAACCGATGATCACCAGCAGCGCGATGATCATCGACGCTGTACGGTCGTAAGAATTGACCGTCAGACGATACGAATCCGCATTGGATCCAGAAGTCGACAGGTTGGTAGAATGGGAGGCCATACGGCTTAGCAGCGTTTGGGTCTTAGGACTCTTGTTTATACTATGGAATGGGCGGGGCATCGGGGCGAATACGTCGATACCACCTTTTCCAACGATCAAGAACTTCAAAACGTTCGGTGTCTGAGAAATTATCTTTCAGGCCGAATCCTTGGAAACGTCGGCTGACCAGTCGCAAGCCGTCGCGGGCTTCCCGCACGACACGTTGGTCGGGATCGGTCATGGCATACAGCATGATCGGCACGTAATCGAGATCGCGCATTCGGCCCAGTGCTCGGACAGCCAGGATTCGTGATTCCGGTCCGCCACTCTTCACAAGCAATTGTAGGCGACGTGCATCTTCAGGGCCCACATTATCCATTTTCAGCGAAGCGGGGCTCTTCAGCAGGGCGTCCAAATTGCCGCTCCCGTCGCCTTCGAGCATATTGAGCAGTTTGTCTACATCCGTTGGTTTGGCTTCGGCCACCAAGCGGCCGTTGCGCATCTTCATCTGATTTAAGTCGGCACTTAACCCGCGGCCCCCAACCAAGGTACCTTCCCCCAGGCTGGCCTGGATGCTCTTCTGAGTTGATCGCAGCAGGAAGAGCACAGCAAATCCTGTGGCAGGCGCTCTACCTGCGGCGCCATTCCAACTGCCATCTTTATCAATCTTGGACTTAAGGTACCTATAACCCTTCTGATACCAGTCGGGTTCTTCAGGAGCATCGCCGGTAAGCAGTTCTTCAAAGCTCTTGTATCTTTCTAGCGAATATAATTCGTAGCAAGGGTATTCCCCTTCTGCATATTCAAAGTTCTTATTGAACCAGGTCGTGCCTCTATCAATGGCCTGCAGCAACTTTGTTTTATCAACTTTACTGCCCGAGAGAGTGCGCATCTTCTTTTCTCTAGCAGTTTGCTTCTTTCTGAGTGCCTCCGGCAAGTTTTCTTGTTCAACGATTTCCTGTTGTGAGGTGCTTAGCAAGCCAAGGACATTGCCGGCCATCATTACACTTCCCAATCCGGCAACAAGCATGCTAGATGATGTTTCACTCTGCTCTACTCGATCGAAGTTTCCAGGGTCTTTGCCTTGATATCCCCACACCCCACTAGGATCTTGAGTTCGTAGGAGCCAGTTGGCCACCGCGTCGACCGAAGAGACGCTGGGAGTGATGCCTACACGCATGAGTTCCCAATAGCTCAGCACGGCGTACTGAGTTTGCGAGGTATCCCCCGTCTGCAGATTGTCGTAACCCCATCCGCCATGTTTTTTCTGACGCGCTGACAAAGCGCCAGCAAACGACCTAATCATTTCCTTATGCTTGGGGTCGTTTAACTCACAGAGAAAAATAATCGCCAGGCCATTGCTATAGACATTTTCATCCCTAGGTTTGGAAGAAGATTTTTGGCACGCTTTTACGGCTTCGACAATTCTTGGATGATCCAGCGAAGCACCATCCTTGAAGAAGGCCAGTGCTGTGAGGCATTGGCCACCGAGGCGAGTATCTGAATTATTTTCCAGATACCCCAGGCCTTTTCCAATGAGTTCGCGAACCTCGGGGCTCTCGGGAGTGACTGCCTGAGAAGGAACCACGAGAGCCATGGCGAGGGCTCCAGCAGCTAGAAAGGGTCCGAGTCCTTTAGTCGCCCAGCAACTCCGACGCCTACCAGCCCACGCACGGCAACTAGGGTGCGGCGCGCATGGGAGAGGGCTGGCCATAAAAGTCTCGCTTCGTCTGCTCGCGTTCTATCGGGAGGCAAGCCCAGAGGGAGGCGTGCCAAGTGTTCTGCGCCTGCAACGAATCTAGCAGGTTCGGGAAACGAAAAAAGTCGCGAATTCCACAGCCTCTTTGAGACGTCGCGACCTGCTAGAACTTGCCGTTTCCACGCTATGCATGTTAGCCAGGGGATTTAATAGATGTCAACCTTTCGCCGCCCGGGTTAGGCCCGTCCGAGATCTGGATAAGCCCACTTGCCGGTGAGCCGAAACGGTATCAGACCGTCAGGACACGAGCGGCTTCTGGGTACTCAACAGTGAGCCGCACGGGACCCCCGCGATCACAATTGACAGTCGGAGTTTCGACGCCTAGGATGGCCAGATTGTCGGCCTCCTCTGTGAGGCCACTGGTCAGGTAGCTCAGTTGGTAGAGCAATGGACTGAAAATCCATGTGTCGCCGGTTCGATCCCGGCCCTGACCACTGTTTTTTCTAGGGTCTGCTCACTCGCCCTGCTCTTACTGGTACCTAAAATTGGTACCTGTTGCTTTCCATAGCTCATCGGCGGTCGCCTCGGCGTTCAATCCGACGTAGAAAGTCATCGTCGTTTCGATTGATTCGTGACGCATTAGCTCTCGCAGGATCGTGGGCATTACCAGCCGAGACCAGCGGAAACCGAAGCTACGGCGCAGGTCATGGGCACTGGCGAACTCTCGAGTTGTCTTGCCTTTTTTCTCGCGCTGCTTGACCACAACGCCGGCAGACGCGCCACAGGCCACGATGCGACGGCAAACACTGTGTGTTGTTCTGGTGCAGGTGTTTTGAATATGAAACACATGGCCACACCTACGACGCTCTGGAACACTCAGCAGCAATTCAGCAAATTCGGGGCCACCGGCAATAATCGGTGCTTATTGCCCTTCTAGCTTTCTGCTGGAATCCTCAGCATCGGTCGACGACCAGTGAACTCGGCAACCAATGCGCTGGGGCATCGTTCCAGCTTAGATTAAGCGATTCAGTTAATCGCAACTTGTCCAGAGACCAAGCAGGTACAGTATTGCTCAACCGGGCGCGGGGGGGCAAAATTAGTATGGTTTCCCATGATCTTTTGAGTGGTTGTGAAATATGAAGAGGCACCGAATAACTGGACTTATAGTTGGGGAAGATTCGGTACTTTCTCCTGGGGTTATTGAGTTCCAAGCCAGGGAAGTCGTGAATGATTTCCTGAAAACGCTCCATGATGAGGCGGATCGCAGTCTCGTAATCTGCGCTTGTTCGTATATCGATGACTTGGTTCTCGAAAGAGCCAAGAGGCTCCTAAGCCATGGAAGTAAAAAGTCCTCAAGGGCTCTCTTTGAAGGACTAGGTCCGTTATCAAGTTTTTCTGCTCGCATCCACCTTCTTCATTGCTTGGGTGAAGTGAATGCAGAGTCCGCTGCTGACTTGCACCGCATTCGAAAGCTTCGAAACCACTGCGCACACAATTGGAAGACCTTTACCCTTGATGAATCGATAGAAAGGGAATATCTCTCCAAGATGAATAGGTATTTTCTCTTCGGAGACGAACCACCTCTTAATGCGTTTGATCCGAGATCCCAGTTCTTGCTCGTTTGTCATGCGCATATGGTTGTTCTCAATATCTACAAGCCGAAATAGCCGCCCCAAAATCAGCCGCCATACCAAGTTCCCAGGCAAACGCCCGAAATGCTTCTTCGTCTCGCCGCTTGCCGTCCACGATAGTCGTGCGGAAGCAGCTTCCTTGCTACCTATCCATTGGTTCCCTAGGGGCCGCCCTCTTTGTTGAGGATCTTTTCGAGCAGCTCGGTGACACGATTCAGTGCTTCGCTTAGGTAAGACTGAAAATCCATGTGTCGCCGGTTCGATCCCGGCCCTGACCACTTGGTTATGTATGTCTCGCCTGGATTCGTTTTGTATCTAGAAGTTGCTTTGAATTTAAAAGCAGGTTTCAACTAGGATCCTTGTTCCAAGATCACTTTCGGAACTCTTCTGTTACCAAGAAGTAGATAAAACTGCTCGACCAGATCGCTACAACTATGTAGCAAAAGGTTAACCAGGTTCGGCAACTCGGGCAGTAATGATCAACAAATTCCCATTTTGCAAAGGGATTTAACCTTGCAAGCGTCACGACGACGATTACGGGAAATGCCAAGATGCGTATTGGACGCCAGACGGGCTTAATCTTATCTACCGAATACTCTTCACCGCATCGATCACATGCGTCCTAGTTGGGATCTGCGCCTGCTTTATAGTCGTCTTTATGATGCATTCTTTGACCTAATGGATAATGCAGTCGATATTTAGAAATTGAATGCTCCGCACTCGACGTGATGTGTAGTCCAATAATATTACCGACGGACTTCCCCTAGTGTCGGACTCGATACGGAAAACGTGTCTAGAAGTCCAAACAAAAAAACCGCCCTTTGCCTTTGGTGTGCTGGACAGCACACGTCGGGCATTGGGCGGTTCTTAGTTTCAGCGCCAATCTGAGCGGCCAAACGGCAGCTAAGCTCAGACCATGTCCTTCAGCTTCTTCAAAGGACGAACCTTAACCACGTTGCGAGCCGGCTTGGCCTTGAACATGGTCTTTTCACCGGTGAAGGGATTGATACCTTCGCGGGCTGGGGTGGCTGGTTTGTTCTGGACAACGATTTTGCAAAGACCTGGCAAGGTGAAGGTTTGTGGACCCTTCTTGCTAAGTGCTTTGGCAATCTCATCGTTCAGGGCATCGAATACAGCACCGACGTCTTTCTTTGCTAGGCCGGTGCTATCGGCGATGTTCGAGTAAATCTCTGTCTTGGTTGGTGGTTTCTTCGCTGCGGCCTTCGCCATGTGAGGACCCTCCTTAGTGCATTCGGGAAATTGAAATACCTGGAAATCTAGCATCTAGTTGACGCAACGTGCTGATTTAATGGTTGCTGGCAGTAAATTACAAGGCGAAACTGGCATAATTCCGCAGAAAAACAGGGTTTTTCCCTATAAACCTCGTTCCTGGGCCTTTTTGAGACCCCATGGAGAAGGTTGGAGAGCATTTCTCGACCCCCTCTCGGGAGGCAACTTGGTCGTTACACTCCGCCTAATTGATATATCTTGTAATCGACTGTAAACTTATGTTTGGCAATGTGTTACGCGATATGCGTGATCGCTTGCCCGCTGTCAAACGGCCGATCGGGAACACTCATCGAGGCAATTGCCTCAAAGATCTAGGAACATGAGGCGGCGAAACTGGACCTCGCCGCGGCATTTTGGCACTTTTGAGGTAGTGACGACAAACAGGAGGAACAGATCGTCGCATGACTCGTTTTCCACTGCCTAAGCTGCTTGTTAGTTTGCTATCAGCCACCGGTCTATTGATTTCCGGATCAGCTCAGTATTGCCATGCGCAAGCTGCCATCGGAGGAGTTCTCCAGGTTGCCGAAGCCGATTCGCAAAATCAGGTTTTCTTGCCTACAGATCGCTTGCTATCACGGGGCGTTCGTAGGGCCAAGGAGCGACTCGAAAAGGGGGAGTACACCCAAGCCATCCGTTTTCTGGACGAAGTGCTCGCAGCAGATCAAGAAGACTTTTTTGTGCTTAGTGGCGAGAAGGACGAATACTCCGGCCTGAAGGAAACCGCGAGACAGATCATACGCAACCTTCCGACTGAAGGCAGGGCTATCTACAAAGCTACGTACGGTCCCGTTGCCAAACGCGAATTGAAGAAAGCGAGAATTGCCGGGGATCTCGATTCTGTGCGTCGGATTGCTTATCGCTATTTCTACACCGACGCAGGCTATGAAGCAGCTCTGCTGTTGGCGCAGCAGCAGGCCGATTTGGGACGTCACCTCTCTGCGGCTCTGTTGTACGAGGAGCTACGGAATACTGACGAGGCGGCGCGGCGTTTCGAACCTCAGCTCTCCTTGCTTGAGGCAGAAGCCTGGATCGCTGCAGGGGATTCTAGCAAAGCAGAAACCGTCCTGAAGAAGTTGGCATACAGTGGCTTTCGCAGTGTAACGATCGCTGGTAAGGAGATTCGTCTCGATAGTCTTGGAGCCACGCCGCTGGATTGGTTAGGCCGAGTGGTTGGCTCGCCCGCGACGATCGCGCTTAAGAACTACACGCAGTGGTTGACGTTCCGTGGTAATACGCAACGCAACGGTCATGCCGAGGGCGGATTGCCCCACATGCGTCAGCGCTGGACAGTTCGCTTACTCACGCATCCCGATCTGGAAGAATTTCACGAAACTTTGGTTAGTGACAAAGTACGAAATAAAAAGAGCTTTCCCGTCGCGGCATCTCCGCTTGCCGTCGGCGACTACATCATTACTCGTTCGGCACACAACCTAATCGCCGTCGATTACCGAACAGGCAAACGAGTGTGGCGCTCGCAGCCGCAGCGAGTTGCAGCCTTTGAGCAGCTTTCTAGTAAGTCGAAAGCGACTGCTCGCACTGCGACGAGTCCCGCTCCGATTCAAACTCTGAATGAACGTCTCTGGCACGACTATCTATACAACAGCATCAGCAGCGATGGTGAGAGAGTGTTCGTGATCCGCGACCTCTCGCAGCCAGAGAATATGAGTAGACAACCGTTGGCGGCTTTAGGAATGAGGACGCCCCGTACTGCGGGCCGCTCGGCTGGGACCAATCGCTTGTGTGCCTACGAGCTGGCTTCTCAAGGTAAGTTAGTGTGGGAGGCGGATGGCGCGGACAATCAGTCGGAATTGGCGGGTGCCTTCTTTTTGGGTGCGCCTGTGTGGGTCGGCCAATCACTCTATGCATTGGCAGAGATCAAGAGTGCAATCTACCTGGTAGCCTTGGACCGCCGAACAGGAGCCTTCCTGTGGCAGCAGCAATTGGTGGGGTTGGAGGCAGATATCTTGCTCGACCAAAAACGTCGACTGCAGGCTGCGGTGCCCTCCTACGATTCCGGGATGCTGATCTGTCCAACCGGAGCTGGCGTCGTAGTTGGTGTCGACCTTTCAAAACAGGCACTGAGTTGGGCATATCGTTACAAAGCAGAGCGAAACGTGGCCAACCTACTTCGGGCGCGGATCGATCAATCTAAGAAGTGGAATCTCCGCTGGGCCGACCCGGCCGCCATTATCGCTTCCGGCAAGGTACTTCTCTCTCCGCCAGAGTCGAAGGAACTGCATTGCTTGGACCTTGTTACCGGCGAACTCGTCTGGAAAATTCAGCGATCGAAATCTCTCTGGGTAGCAGGTGTTCATGACGGCAAAGTCTTGGTCGTAGGCAATTCGCATCTGATGGCGTTGGACCTTGCCGATGGCAAACCAGTTTGGCCTCGGGGCAATCTGAAACTTCCCAAAGGTGCCCTGCCCAGTGGACGGGGCTTCTTTAGTAAGTCTAAGTATTACCTGCCATTGACGTCGGCCGAGGTTGTGGCCGTGGATCTCGAAACGGGCAGTATCGACGGGCAGTCAACTTCGCGCGACGGACAAGTGCTTGGAAATTTGATTTGCCATCGGGGATCGATTCTCTCTCAAACAGGACGCTTCTTGGAATGCTTCGACATGGTCGACGTCCTCCGCGAGAAGGCGCAAGGCACACTTGCTGAAAATCCTCACGATGTCGAAGCGCTGCGTGTGCTGGGCGAGATTGCTTATAACCAAGGTGAACTTGATGAAGCCATTAAATACTTGCAGCGAGCCTGGCAGGGGGCGGGCGACAGCGTTCGCACGAAAGATGTATTGATTGAGTGCCTCGAAGGGGCCCTCAAAAAGGACTTCGTTTCCTACCAAGATCGACTTCCTTTGTTGAGAGAATTGGTTCAATCAACCACGTCGGGCGAAAGCAAGTTGCTGCGGATCGAAGCGGAAGGCCTGTTCGAACTAGGCAATCTCGATCAATCGTTTGAAAAGTGTCTGCAGCTTTACGAAGTGGCTGACGCTCCCGAACTCATTCATACGATGGACCGTGATCATCACGCGAGCACCACCCAATGGACCCGAGCTCAAACAGCATTGATCTTTGACAAGGCGGACCCTGAACTTCGCCAGCATATGAACGACTCACTTTTGTTGTTGTTTGCCAAAGTTCAAAAGGATCCGGCTCACTTTGGATTGAAACGCTTCGCAGATAGTTTCGGAAGTCTCACCGTCGCGGAGCTTGCTCTGTTTCAACTAGCCGAAAAGCATCTGACGATGGGCGAGAATCATATTGCGCAGCAAATTTTCTTGCGACTGGTTGAATCGGACGAGCCTAGAACTCGCGCCGCTTCGATTGCTCGTTGCTCCCAATTGCTCCATCAGCAAAGTTTGCCCAGGCTGGCCTCGGAATTCGACAGTCTGCTAAGTGGTGAGTTGAGCGACGTAGTTTGCCTAGACGGGAAAACGGGCCAAGAGTGCCTCGATGCGTGGCGCGATACGACCAATGTCCTGATCGGTTTGAATTGGCCTGAAGGAAAGGTTGAGGTCTCAACGATTCCCTTCACAGGTAAACGGACAGGCAGACACATTCCCATTTCTCGGATTCGTCTGGAACGAACCGACTCGATCCTGGGACGTTGTTCAGTGCTGACATCCACGCGTACCAATGGGCGGATTGAAGTGCGCGACAGCGTCGGGACTAACATTTTCTCAGCTGATATTCAGGATCCGCAGCGCGTCCAGGCGCACGATATCGGTAATTTTTACGGTGTCACCCGGGGCAATCTACTCGTGGTGTCCCAAGGTAATCAACTCGTCGCCTTCAACACCTTGGCAGATCAACAACCAAATGAAAAGCAAGTGCTGTGGAAGCGAAATGTTCTGCAGGGTGTCGATCTCGAAAGCCAGTACCAATATCGGGTGGTAGTGAGTGGTCGTCGTGTACGTCAGTTTGGACCCTCCAAGGCTCCTCGGGCACAGCGAGATAGCCAGTGGATTGGTGTCATTGGGCCAGTGACTTACGACAGATGTGTCTTTCAAGACCAAAGGCGCTTGATATGTGTCGACACGATGACGGGAGACGAAAGATGGTGGCGAACCGATGTACCGCCAGGGTGCGATCTCTACGGCGATGAAGAATACGTTTTTGCCGTGCCGCCCGGAAGCCAGCAGGCACTTGTCTACAGCACGATCGATGGCAGATATATCCGCGAAGTGAAGGTGCCACGGTGGGAAGAGCAGTTGGCCACCATTGGCCGAACTTTTGTGCGTTGGCGTCGACTGGCCTCCGGCGAACAGGAGCTTTCTGCGATCGATGCCTTCAGTGAAGAGGTGCTGTGGGAAAAGCAGTACAAACGCGGATCGCGGATCGATATCACCCAGGGACGTTATGCCGTGGTGGCTGAACCCAAAGGTAACTGCACCATCATCGATGTGGCGAGCGGTGAAGTGTTGGTAGATCAGAAACTTGAAAACGCTGATGTATTGAGGAATGTTTACGTGCTCGCCGGATCGGATAACTTTGTTGTCGTGACCGAGAGGCCCTTCAAACTTTCCCGCGAGAGAAGAATCTCTCCGCTAAACAGCTGGGACTATCGAGTCATCGAGGGCAGCGTCTATACCTTCGATCGAACCACGGGCGAGATGGCGTGGGAAGGCCCTGCCGAAGTGAAGCAGGAATCGTTCATCTTATCTCAGCCTGTGGACCTACCGGTGGTGGCGTTTGCTGGCACGGTGCATCATCGCACACGTAGCGGTGGCAGGCCGGCCACGAGTCTATTGCTATTAGAAAAAGCCTCGGGACGGTTGTTGTATCACGGAGAAAAATTACCCCAAACCGGCGGCAATTATTGTGCGTTAAGAATGGTCGACCAGAACAATGCCGAGATGGAAGTAGCCATGGCAAGCCGGACCGTTCGAGTGAAGTTTACGAACGAGCCCCGCCCGCCCGAGCCGCCAGCAAATGTCGACAGCACTGCCAAAGAAAAGGAGTCGTCGGGCGGACTGTTGGAGATTGGGAAGAAACTGCTAGGCCAATAGAAATCCCCTGGGTAGTAGCACAGGCCTATTCGGTGCCAATCAATTGCAAACGACTGCAACTGATTTCACACCCGTGGCCTGTGCGAATTGCGAGGGATATAAATGGTTACAGCTATGAACTCGAGTTTTTGGAACTTCCGCTGGTAATCCTGCAATACAAACTATGAACCTGTGTCGGACTTATAAAATCGATAGAATCGCCATGCGTCTGATGGTCCTAGGGATTGCGATCCTTTTTCTTATTCAGACGCTGCCGGTGCAGGCCGCGTCTTCAGTCGATCCTAAGTCTGAACAGGTGATTACCCAAGGACTCGATTGGCTGGCGTTTCAGCAGCATAAACTCGGGCATTGGAACGCCCAGGGCCGCTACCCAACGGCGATGACTGCGTTGGCCGGTATGGCGTTCTTGTGCGAAGGCTCGACGACCACGCAAGGCAAGTACGCAGAAAATCTCCGTCGGGCGGTCGACTTCCTCACTCGGCGCACTCGTTCTAACGGGTTGATCGGTGACGTCGGAGACGATCGCTACACCTACGGCCATGGTTTTGCCATGTTGTTTCTCTCTCAGGTACTAGGAGAGGAAGAAGACTTGGAGCGACGTCAGGAACTACTGGAGGTGTTGACCCGCGCGGTCATCTTCACCGGCCAAGCTCAGACAAAGGCGGGTGGTTGGGGGTACGTTAGTGCCAAAGATGGCAGTGGCTACGACGAGGGCTCGACGACAATTACGCAAGTCCAAGGATTGCGCGGCTGCAGGAACGCAGGCATTCCCGTGCCGAAGGAAATCATTGATAGCGCGGTGAAGTACATTCACCGCTGTACCAACAAGAACGAGGGTGGAGTCAACTACAGTTCCAAGGGTGGCGGCAGTCGTCCCGCGATTACGGCGGCCGCGATTGCGTGTCTCTACAATGCGGGTGAGTATGACGACAACTACGTGCCCAAGATGAAGGAGTATTGCCGCAAACACCTGCAGCCGAAGAGCCACGATACTTTCGGCCACTGGCACTACGCTCACTTTTACTATTCGCAAGTAAAGTATCGCGAGGGCGGTGACGAATGGCAGAACTACATCGAAACAATTCGACCTCGGCTGATCCAAGAGGCAGATATTATGGACATGGGGGATCGTAAGCTGGCTGTATGGAAACAGGGCTTTGTGGGTGAGGTTTACACCACGGCTTTGAACTTGATAATTCTGCAGATGGACAAGGCATGTTTGCCGATTTACCAGCGTTAAAATCTGGCGCGACTATAGATACTGGATTCGATACCAGCGGGCGTCACTGGACGAGGCTGATAAGGCTTTACTAGTCAATGAACGAACGTAAGTTCGACGAAAGGGTTTAGATAGAATATGGACATAGGCGACTCTTCTATTGCCGACGAGAAAGTCATCGGCCGACTTGCAACTGCCGTTGATGCAATCCGCGAACAATTGGGGCAAGTGATTGTTGGTCAGGATCAGGTGATTGAGCAACTATTAATTAGCCTTTTCAGTCGTGGCCACTGTTTGCTCGAAGGCGTTCCGGGATTGGCAAAAACTCTGCTGATCAGCACCCTGGCCCGCTCGCTGAACCTTTCCTTCAGCCGTATTCAGTTCACGCCCGATCTAATGCCGGCGGACATCACGGGAACAGACATCATCGAAGAGAATCGCTCCACGGGGCAGCGAGAGATGAGGTTTCTGGAAGGGCCCTTGTTTTCCAATATTATTCTGGCCGACGAAATCAATCGTACACCGCCCAAGACGCAAGCGGCTTTGCTCGAAGCTATGCAGGAGCGTCAAGTAACAGTGGGACGCGTTCGTCACCAACTTTCCGATCCCTTCTTCGTGCTCGCCACCCAGAACCCGATCGAACAGGAGGGCACGTACCCGTTGCCCGAGGCACAGCAAGATCGTTTTATGTTTAAAGTGCTGGTAAGTTATCCCAGCTTCGATGAAGAATTTGAGGTCGCGCGCCGCACGACTGCCACCTTGAAAGATTCGATTACTCCGGTAGTCGCTCCTGAAGAGATACTGGCGCTGCAAAACTTAATCCGTGAAGTTCCCGTAAGCGACCATGTGATTCGCTATGCTTTGTCGCTTGTTCGGCAAACTCGGATTGGTGAGACCGGCGTTCCCGAAGCGGTCGGCGAACAGCTTGCCTGGGGGGCTGGTACGCGGGCAGTTCAATTCTTGATTGTCGGTGCGAAGGCGAGGGCGCTGATGAATCGGCGAACTCACGTGACGGTCGAAGATGTGCAGCAACTTGCCAAACCGGTGCTTCGACATCGAATCGTCGTCAACTTTGCGGCTGAAAGTGACGGCATTACTGCTGACAACATTATCGACACGCTCCTCGAGTCCACCCCTACTTTGGAAGACGATTTGACCAATGACACGCGATTCCAAGCAATTTTTGCATCCTAGCGCGATTCGGCGTATTGGTCGTTTGGAACTGCGTGCTCGACACATCGTCGAGGGGCTCCTAAGCGGCATGCACCGCAGTCCCTTTTTTGGCCAATCGGTCGAGTTCTTGCAACATCGTCAGTATGCGCCAGGCGACGACCTCCGCCATGTCGATTGGAAGGTATGGGCAAAGCAAGATCGTCTCTATGTGAAGCAGTTCGAAGAAGACACCAACCTGCGCTGCTTGCTCTTGGTTGATGTTTCGAAAAGCATGCAGTACGGGGCGGGGCCACTGAACAAGTTTGAGTACGCAGCCACCGTTGCCTGCAGTCTTGCTTATTTGCTACTCAAACAGCAAGACTCCGTGGGCTGCATTGCGTTTGACGAAACTGTTCGCGCCCGCACTCCGGTTCGCAGCACGCGGGTGCATCTCTCAGCCATTGCAAGCGCACTGCAAAGCAATGAGCCCGCTGGCAAGACCGATCCCGGGGCCATCTTGCGCGAGCTGGCCGAAACTCAGCCACGACGGGGGATGATTGTCCTTGTCTCTGATCTGTTTGGCGATACCGACTCCATCCTCCGTGGTTTGCGACTTCTTCGCCAACGAGATCACGATGTTATCGTCTTACATGTCTTAGACGATGACGAACTCGATTTCCCGTTTGACAATCCAACTCGTTTCGAAGGACTTGAGCTGCCAGAACAGCTCACCTGCAATCCACGTGCGTTACGTGAAGGTTATTTGCGTTCGATGGAGACTTTTTTGCAGAAAGTTAAGCGAGGTTGTGCGCGAGATGCCGTGGAGTACAACTTGCTGCGAACCAGTCAGCCTCTCGACGCGGCACTGGCAGCCCTTTTAAGCAAACGGACCGCGGTAGCGCGAGCTCACTGAGTAACACGAAGAATTAAAGGACACTCATTGGAATTTTCTCTGCCAACCCTGCTGACGTTTGGTTTGCCGTTGCTGGCAGTACCGCTATTGATCCATTTGATCAATCTGCGTCGACATCGTCGGGTCGAGTGGGCGGCGATGCAGTTTCTGCTCGAGAGTCAAAAAAAGAACCGAAAATGGATCGTGCTTCAGCAACTGCTTCTGCTCCTCTTAAGAACCGCTGCGGTTGCGGCAGTCGTGTTTATGTTGGCCGGGCCTACGCTGCTTTCCCAGTGGGGTCGGCTCCTGGGGCAGGGATCTACACACCATTTGTTCTTGATCGACGACAGTTACTCCATGAGTGACGAGTCTGGTGATGTCCGTGCATTCGATCGAGCTAAGAATGCAGTTGCAGGCGTACTCAATCAGCTCGCCGCTGAGGCAGATGACCAGCTAATCACGTTCCTGCCGTTTTCAGCTTCGCAGTCGCTTGCGGTGGGAGAAGCCCCTGAGATTAGCGGTCGGCTGCTATCCAACGAAACGCTCCCAGAATTCCAGGCCTGGCTCGACCAACTGCAGTGTTCGGAAACTGCTGCTGGTCCCAACGAAACGATTCATGCGGCAATCAAGTTGCCCGAACCTCAGGCCGACGAAGCAAGAATCGTCTATTTGATTTCAGACTTCCGCGACCGTCACTGGACGACTGAGGAATTGGTCAAGCGCCGTCTTCGCCGTCTCCGCACAGAAAGTTCGCAACTCCACCTAGTTCAATGTGTTGAGGACAGGGATTTGAATCTGTCGATTGTCGATCTGCAGCCCGAAGCTGGTATTCGTGCCGCAGGCGTCGAAACTTGGTTTAAGGTCACCGTAGCCAATCATGACGACGAAACCGCTCGCTCTGTTTCGTTAACAATCTTGCAAGACGAGCATAAGCTTCCCAGTATCGTGATCGACGAAATCGAGCCGCGATCGGAAGTTACCCGCCGCTTTCGAGTTCGTTTTCGCGATTCCGGTGCACATCGCTTGCAAGCCAAACTGGAAAGCGATGCGATCGAGGTCGATAACTCCCGCTACTTCGCCTGCACGGTGCCGTCCACATTTCCCGTACTAATTATCGATGGTTCGCCAGGCCGGGATGACGGCTTTTACTTGCGAACGGCATTGCAGCCCGGGGGGACGACGAGTCCTGGGTGGAGTCCCCGCGTGGAACCGCCAAGCTTCCTTCGGCAGCACGAGCAACTGCAGAAGTTTGCGGCAATCTGTTTGTTAAACGTTCCTCGGCTCGATGAGTCGGAGATCGAGGCGCTCGAAGAATATGTGACCGCCGGGGGCGGACTTGCTTTCTATTTGGGATCGGAAGTACAGCGAACCTTTTACAATCAGCGACTCTACCAGGACGGAACGGGATTACTGCCTGCACCTTTGGATGTGCCTACGCAGTTGCTTCACGACGTGGAGCAATCGGAACCCGATCTGTTGGTAACCGATCACCCACTGTTCCGTATATATTCGGGACGCCGGAATAGCTTTCTACCTTTGGTGCGAGTGAATTTCTACTATTCCTTAGAACCCGCCTGGCGGCCCTCCGCGAAATCACAAACCAAAGTTCTAGCGCGATTACGAAATGGTGCACCCTTTGTAGTGGAACAGGAGTTCGGCGACGGGAAAGTCATACTTCATTTGGCGAAACTCTCTCCCAAGTCGACTGACTTGGGTACCTGGACCAACTGGAGTCTGAATCCAGTGTTTCCGATCTACGCAAACGAGTTGATCGGTCAGCTTAGCGCAGCGGAGCGGAGCACCACCTCATTGGAAGTGGGCGACTCTCTGGCGTTTGACTTGCCGGAATCAGAATACGAACCGGAGTTCCGCGTGGTTCCCCCGCACACGGCAGCGGCACAATCGAATACCTATTACCCCAAGGCCCAAAATGGAAGATATGCCATCGATGCCGGTACGGGTGCGCAGAGCGGAGTCTGGCAGTTCTTTCTGATGCCTAGGGAAGAAGAATCAGATCATCGGCTGCTTGCCGTTAACGTCGACACAGAGGAGGGCGACCTCGATTTTCTCGATCGCAGTCAGTTGGCACAACAGCTTGTGGGCATCGACTACAAATATTCCCTGGCCAGCCAGATGTCCCTCGACGAACAGCAACTTGGCGGCTTTCATCTTTCCGATACGCTGCTTTACTTTCTGGCGTTGGTGCTAATTCTAGAGCAATGGCTTGCCTATCGTGCGAGCCATCATCAGCCTGCCGGCGAAGATAGTAGATACGAGCAACGTGGCGAGGTACCGGCTTGATCTCACCTTGGTACACACTCTTGGCACAAACAAGCCCTGCGACACAGGAGGCCGCCGAAGGTGTGCGTCTGCTGACCAGCTATCACTGGAGTCGCCTCAGCAATTTCGACGAACCCAGAGATCTTTGGCTGCTGGTTTTTGCGATTTCGGTCCTGGCGGCAATCTATGTCTATTGGATCTATCGTCGCGAGCAGCAAGCGCTCTCGCTTTGGCAACGATGGCTGCTGCCGGGTTTGCGACTAATTGCAATTGCCGGTGCGATTCTATTTTTTCTGGGACCTGAGAAACGGATTGACCGGCAAGAAACGAAGGACTCTCAGCTGATTATTCTTGTAGACACAAGCCAAAGCATGTCGGTCGAAGATGAAGCGTCGTCTACACAAAACAAACTCACTCGCGCCGCTGCTGCTCTCGAATCTTTGAATGATGAGACATTCTTAGATTCGCTTCGCGAAAGGAACGCGGTATCGCTTGCGACTTTCGATACCCAGACCCATCAACTTGCCGCTTTCAAGCAGCAGAGAGAGATCGACGAGCCAGATCCCAACGGATCAAAAGCAACAAACCTAAAGGAGTCGTTCGAGCCAACCGGCAGAGAAACTCGGCTGGGGGATGCCATCGATAAGGCTTTGCAGCAGCGCAATCAGGCACCGCTGGCCGGAATCGTGATCTTCTCCGATGGCGGTAGCAACGGTGGTTTCGATCCCGCAGCCCTGGCCGAAGTTGCAGCGGAACAGAAAGTGCCTATCCACACCGTCGGCCTTGGTTCGACAGAGCCGCGTCGCAATTTGCGGGTCCAACAGTTCGAAGTGCCTTCGCGCGTCTATCCGGAAGACCGAACGACTGTGCGTGGCTTAATCCATGGCGAGGGTTTTGCCGGTCGAACGGTCGAGGTGGAACTATTCGCTCGCGAGGCAGATGCCCCCAAGGAGTCGGGGGATCGCATTGGACGAGAGCAGATCACGTTCCTGAGTGATGCCGAGATCCTTCCAATTGAGTTTGATCTTGAACCGGCCCAAGTGGGGCGACTCGTACTCGATCTTCGCGTGGCAGCTCCCACCGACGACCAATACGCTGGCGACAATCACCGGGAGGCCGAACTGGAAGTGGTCGAAGCACAAACTCGAGTGCTGCTGATTTCCAGCGGGCCGACGCGCGATTATCGATTTCTGCGTAATCAACTCCGCCGCGATGCGCATGCAACGGTCGATGTGTGGTTGCAATCCGCGGTGCCGGGTATTTCCCAAGACGCCGACCAGATACTACATGAGTTCCCACAAGATAAAGAGGTTCTCTATGACTACGACTGCATTGTGGCGTTCGACCCCGACTGGTCTCTACTAGACGCCTCGCAAGTTGAACTGTTGGAAAATTGGGTAGCCGAGGAAGCAGGCGGATTAATCGTGGTAGCCGGTCCGATTCACACCTCAGTGTGGCCCCAGAATCCTGAGCTTAGCAAGATTAAGGCGCTGTACCCGGTTGAGTTTCAGCGAAGACTGACGCTGCTCGACGATGGACTCTATGGTTCCAGCCAGCCTTGGCCAATCGATTTCTCGCGCGAAGGTGAGCAGTCGGAGTTTCTATGGCTCGCCGACTCGGCGAATGAGAGCAAATCGTCCTGGTCAGATTTCGCCGGCATATTCGGGTGCTATGCCGTCAAAGGCCCCAAGCCTGGAGCGCGAGTTTTGGGACGTTATAGCGATCCTGACGCAGGTTTGTCGGAAGAGCGACCGGTTTACATAGCCGAACATTTTTACGGAGGAGGCCGCGTCCTTTACATCGGTAGTGGTGAAATCTGGCGACTACGTAGCGTTGACCTCAGCTACTTTGAAGTGCTTTACACCAAATTGGTTCGCCACGTTAGCCAGGGACGATTGCTACGCGGTTCTGCAGAGGGGCAGCTGCTTGTCGAGCGGGAGCGGTACTCGATTGGCGAAGAGGTTGTTGTGCGGGCTCGCCTCACAACTGCCAGCCGCGAACCGGTTATGGCGGAACGTGTGACTGCACGAGTGATGGATCCTCTTGGTAAGAGCAAGCAGTTAGTTTTGTTGGTCGATGAAGACCGCCCCGGCAACTTCGTCGGACAATTCGACGTTCGGCGCGAGGGTTCTTATCGCATTACCTTGAGCCCTCCCGATTCAGCCAGCGAACCACTGATGCAATTGGTGCAGGCCGAGGCACCCGATCTGGAGTTTGAGAATACGCGCCAGAACGTGACCTTATTGCAATCGATTTCGGCCAAGACTCAGGGGCAATACTATCCCTCGATTCTAGCTGCCGTCTCAGGGACTGAGGGTCTTGCCTCGCTCGCCAGCAAGGTCGAGAGCCGGGCCGAAATCATTACACGGCACGGAACGGCTGATAAGGATTTTACCAGACGCATCCACTTATTGTTGTTAGCCATCATTTGCGGCGCGTTAAGCTGCGAATGGCTTTTGCGGCGACTTTCGAGGCTTGCTTAGAATACGATGTCAACTGCCAGTATTTCACCGCTCAGCTTGCGACCCGTACGTCGGACCATCCGCCGACTCAGGCTGATGTTGCGGCTCTACGTGCTGGCGGAAGGTATCGCAGCGATTCTTCTGCTACTTGGCGTGGCATTCTGGTTAGGGTTGGCAATCGATTGGCTGCTAGAGCCGAGTCCCTTAGTCCGCGGCATCTTGTGGGGAGCTGTGCTCCTTGGCACTGGTTCGGTCGCGTATCGTTTTTTGTTTTCGCGAATGGGCAAGTCGATATCAGATACTAGTTTGGCATTACTCGTGGAGCGAAAGTATCCCAGCTTCGACGAAAGTCTAGTGACCACCGTGGAAGCGGGTAGCAACGTCGATCATGAACTGCCTGCAAATCCGGCGCTATTGCGACGTACTTCCGCCAAGGCCGAGCAAGGAGTTCGCAATCTGGATCTGCTCCCGATTTTTCGACCTCAACCCCTGGCATGGAAAGCGGCTGGAGCTACGATTCTCTGGCTGTTGATATTTCTGCTAGTTGGTTCACAGAGCGAAGTGTTAGCGTTCTATCTGCAGCGTCTGCAATTGAGCGAGGTACTTTATCCTCGGTTGGTTCAGCTTTCAGTGGCCGGATTCGAAGAAATCGATGGCCGCCAAGTGGCGCGAGTTGCCAAGGACGATAGTTTCGAATTGGAAGTCTTTGCATCGCTCGAGGATGAGCATGAAGCACCAGAGCGAGTGGACTTGCGATACAGATTGCCCGACGGTCGCGGTAGCCAGGACGATATGATTAAAGTGGGGGAAGCTATAGCAGGTCGGGATGAATCGCAGATGTTCCGCTATACGCTGCAAAGTGTTAATTCCGACTTGCAGCTAGACGTAGTAGGCGGCGACGACCGGATTCGTGATCTCTGGCTGCAGGTTGTCGAGCGTCCCAGCGTAACAAAGATTGTCTTCGATTTCGTTTATCCGGACTATCTGGATCTTGCTCCACAGAATATTTCGGCCACCGATCGCATTGAGATACTGGAAGGAACTTTCTCAGTTTGCCATGTTAGCTCCAGCAAGCCGCTGCAGTCGATGTCGGTGTATGACCCGACAAACCAACGAGAGATTTTCACCAAGTTGGATTCCAACGATCCTACCCAAGCCGTATTCGAGCTTGAGCCAAGTGCGGAGGATCGAATCTTCTTGATTACTCTCACCGACCTGTACGGCGTCGAAAATCGCGACCCCTATCGGTTGGTGGCAGCAGTCGTCCCGGATTCCCCGCCGGAGGTAAATGTCGGGCTCTCTGGCATCGGCACAGCGATCACTCCGCAGGCTAACATTCCATGGAAAGGTGTTGTCACTGACGAGTACGGTCTGCAAGACATTTGGTATGAGACCCAAATCGGGGCGACCGCGCCCGATCGTTGGAGCGTGGCGGGAGAATTCCGAGGCAAGCAAAAGTTCGATCGGCTTCCGTCACTCGATTTAGCCGAGGTTGACGGGGCCACCAACCGTCCGCGTATCGACCTCAAGCCGGGCGAGCAATTGGCCCTTTCGGCCCAGGCCAGTGATTTTTACGATTTGCAGAATCAAGCACATGTAGGACGTAGCCAACGTTACTTGCTCGATGTTGTCACTGAGTCGGAACTGCGATCGCTATTGGAAAAACGCGAGCTAACGCTTCGGCAGCGATTTGAATCAATCTTCGAAAAAATGGTAGCAACGCGGGAGTTGTTGGACCGTATTGAAATTGGAAAATACGATTCAATGTTGCAGGCCGAAGCTGTCCGTGCCATACAACGCGATCGATTGCGAGTCGGCGGGTGCGGGCAAAATGCTGCTCAACTGTCTCACGAAACGCTGAGTGTTGCTGAAGGATTTGAAGGCATCGTCACTGAGCTTGTGAATAACCGCATCGATACAGAAGAGCTAAAACAGCGTCTGGCGGTGAATATTGCGGAACCGCTTCGCGAGATTAGCGAAGATCTACTGCCTAGTTTCGAAGAAACCACTAAACTATTAGAAACGACCTATGTAGATAAACCTGAGGTGAATTCCGGCCAGCAGGAGCTTTATCAACGGGCAGTCCTGGAGTCGGACGAAATAGTCGACTCCATGAAGCGCGTGCTAGATCGAATGCTGGAACTTGAGAGTTATAATGAGTTAGTGGCATTGCTGCGAAGTATAGTCGGCGAGCAGAAACAGCTGCATGACCAAACCAAAGAGAAACGACGCGCGAAGTTGCTAGATATTCTTGGAGAATAAAAGAAATACTGCTTTGGAGTGAGCAGTGAAAGGTAAGAAAGAGCTCGCAGTACAACCCTCCCCCTATTCCTCCCTACCTAAGAAATGGGTTTCGTATTCGTGTTTTCCGCTTAGCCTAAATGACAAATCCCAAAACCAATCTGAAATTCGTTCTCACGGCGTTGCTGATTGCCTGCGCGATGCCTGTCTGCGCGCAAACGCAAGATAGCGACAAGTCGATTGTGGATTCTCAGCAGCGCCTGGCAGAAAAGTACGATCGGCTGGAATTGTTGGCAGGCCGGCTGGCGGAACTTTCTCGGTCGACTCAGCCCCGGCGTGCGAGATTGCTTCGCGAATTTGTCTCTAAGAGTCGTGAGCGAGACCTCACCGGTCGCTTTGGGAATATTGTAAAAGCCCTCCAACAAGAAAAGCTAGCCACAGCAGTCAAGGATCAGGACGTCTTGCAGGGGGAGCTGCAACAGTTGCTTGAGCTGCTACTTCAAGAGGATCGCGATACTCAGATCGAAGCCGAGCGGAAGCGAATCGGCAGGTATCTTTCGCAATTGAAAAAGCTCATTCGCAAGCAAAGCGGTATTAAGTCTCGCACCGAGGGAAGAGACGATCAGCAGGAACTCACTGACGACCAAACTGGAGCCGCCAGAGAAGCAAATTCTCTCTCAGAAGAAATTCGCAGTACCGAAGGAAGCCCGGAAGATTCTTCCGATGGATCGGACTCCTCTCAATCCCAGGACTCGACGGAGAGTAACTCGAAAGATAGCCGATCTAAATCTGGTGAATCCGATTCCAAAGATTCCGACCAAGCCCAATCGGAAGAAAGCCAGCCTGGTCAGGAAGATTCCCAGGACAGCAAAGATTCGAATTCGTCCGAGAAACAAACCGGGGAATCAGGCGCGGAATCGAAATCCTCCAAGAATTCTGCCCAGTCGGAGCAAAGTCAATCCAAACAATCTGAATCAAAACAAGGTGACTCTCAATCGAGCGAGTCGCAGCCCAGCGATTCTCAATCTGGCCAATCCCAGTCGGGGCAGTCTCAAAGTGGCAAGAGCTCACAACAAGATGCACCGCAAAAGCCTGCGGACCGAGCAACACAGCGTCTGCAGCAGGCCCAGCAGCGGATGCAACAGGCCATCGAAAAGCTAAAAGAATCAAAACATGATGATGCAATAGAAGATCAGGAAGCAGCGCTTCGAGAGTTAGAGCAAGCCAAGGCTGAGTTGGAGAAGATACTCCGACAATTGCGCGAAGAAGAACTGGAGCGGATGCTGGTGCTCCTAGAAGCCCGTTTTCGTAAAATGCTCGACGCCCAAGTTGTGGTTTATGAGCAGACGAAAGAGAATCACCAGCGCCGAGAACAAGTCGAACCGCACGAGCTTGTTATTGCTAGCGCCCGGCTGAGCCGTAAAGAGAAGCAGATTATTCGCGAGGCCGATCGTGCTTTGGTACTCCTGAGGGAGGATGGCACGTCGGTGGCTTTTCCCGAAGCGTTAGAGCAAGCGAAGCAAGATATGGAGTCCGTGGCCGAGCGGCTTAATGAAGTGAAGATCGCGGCGATTACCCAAGCTCTAGAAGAGGACATTATTGCGGCCCTGGAAGAAACCCTCGCTGCTTTTCAACAAGCATTGAAGGATCTGCGAGATCAGAAGTCGCAGTCGCAACAAGGTAGCGGACAACCCCCTGAACAGTCGCTCGTCGACAAGTTGGCTGAACTCAGGATGATTCGTGCATTGCAAAACCGCATTAATCGCCGCACTGTATTGTACGGCAACATGATCGAAGGTGAGCAAGCCTTAGAGGCCGAATTGCTCGAAGCGCTCGACGAATTGGCCCAGCGCGAAGAGCGCGTCTACCGAGCCACGCTCGATTTGCATCAGGGGGCCAACGACTAATATGGTACGGCCGTCATTTTCCATTGTGTCTCTGCGTTTCAGCTTGATTGCGTTGTTACTCAGTTGTTTGAGTGCGGGCAACTTGTTTGGAGAGATTGTTTTTGAACCTACTTGGAACATTCCCACTTATGGGGAGGTGCGTTCCGAAGTATTCGAATGGATTGAGTCTGGCAAATACGGCGAGGAACTCGCCACGAGCGCACGAGCCATCTGGCCTACAGTAGACCTGCGAGACTCCAGTGGTACCGAACTGCTCGACAGAGTGATTGAAACTCTGGTCTTAGTCGAGCCTAAGGTGGCCCGGTTTGTCGAGGCTTGCGATCATCAGCAGAATGTGTCGGTTCTGCCTGACGCCACATTGCTAGAGTTTCAACAGTTGGCCGAATTCGCGCGGAGCAACTTGTCGCTTTACTACGCCCGCTGGCTTGCTCAGCGTGGACTCTACGACGAAGTGCTTGATACCCTCGATGGCTTGGAGACAGCAGATGTTGTCGATCCCGCCAGTTTATTGTTCTATCGAACGTTGGCTTATCATCAGTTGGTCGAACCCGAGAAGAGTCGGGCGCTGTTGGTCCAACTCATGGAGCACGAAGAATCGCTGCCTCAGCGGTTTCAACACGTTGCGCAGCTACTCGAGCGAGATCTGCAAGGACTGAAAGACGAATCGCTGGACCATATCGCTAGACGCATGAATGATGTCCGGCGTCGCTTGGAATTCGGACGGGCTGGTAAGACGGTGCAGATGGCAGAGGACAAAGTGCTCGATTCACTGGATAAGTTAATTGATAAACTGGAAAAACAAGCACAACAACAGTCATCCTCGGGTAGCAGCGGTGCCCAACAGAGTAACCAGCCTATGCAGGATAGTAAGTTGCCCTCGATGAACTCACCGATGCAGGTCGACCAAAAGGATATAGGCAACAAAAGCGGGTGGGGCGATCTGCCTCCCAAACAGAGGCAGGAAGCATTGCAGCAAATTGGGCGTGACTTCCCGGCCCATTATCGGGAACTCGTCGAACAGTATTTCCGCGAATTAGCCGACGATAATAAGACGCCAGAAAAGTAATCACTACAGATAATTTCGAGACAACACCTTTGAACCATAGAATCCTTTTCGTTCATCTGCCCGGCCTGCTCCTTGCATTGATGACACCGTTATTTGTGATCTCGCCGTTGCTGGCGGCGCAGCAAGTCGTGCTGCGCACCATTTCGGGGAATACACACGAAGGAACACTCACGAAGTGCACGCCGTCGGAGGTGCAGATTGAACAGTCCGATCAAGCGATCACGATTCCCACACACGACTTACTCAGCTTGAAGATGAACTCGGATGAATCCCGGGTCAAAGTGAACCAGACTTTCGTTGGGCTTACCGATGGTTCTCAGCTTCCTGTTGAAATTGTGGCGGTTTTAAATCGGAAGGCCAAGATCAAGAGCCCACTTCAGCTAGTTAGTGAACAGGTTCTCGCCTCTCAGATTTCTTGGATAGAACTGAGGCCCCTGGGAAGTGAAGCCCGAAACTATCTACAAAATGTTCTCAATGAAGACTCGACCGACGATTCGCTGATCGTACAAAAAGGAGATCCACCGCAATTTGATCACCTATCGGGTGTACTCGGTGACATCACACCGGACGCGGTAAATTTCAATTGGGATGGCGAAGATATCTTCGTTAAGCGTTCCAAGCTAGCGGCAGTTACGTATTTTCATCCGCAGGAGGATTCGATACCAACTGCTAACTGTGTTGTAACTAGCCGGTCAGGCGCGAAACTGATGGCCTCGTCAATGAGCTACGATGGTTCCAATAACTTGAGCGTCACGCTTCTCTGTGGGCTCCGCGTGCAGCTACCAATTAGTGAATTCGTGGCTGCAGATTTTTCAGCGGGCAAGATCGTCTATCTAAGTAGCTTAGAGCCGCTTCAGCAGCGATGGACACCACTGGTGGGCATTCCCGATTCAGCGGAACTGATTCAGCAATATGGATTGCCACGGCGAGATCAATCGTATGCCGGTTCCAGTCTGACTTTGGCCTGGCCTACAAAGGAAGGAAGCACGACTTCCGAAATTCGGCCGTACGAAAAAGGGCTAGCTTTACGGAGCCGAACCACTGTCGCTTATCGTATTCCCAAGGGCACGGTTGCGTTTCGCGCTTTTGCAGGCATCGATCCGCAATCGGCAGATCAAGGCAACGTGCGGCTGGAGATTTCCGCCGATAAGTCAAAGCTGTGGGAAGGCGAAATCGACGGCAGTCGGCAACCTGAGGAAATCTCGCTCGATCTTTCTCGAGCCAGACGACTCCAGATCACGGTCGACTATGGGAAAAACCTCGACTACGGCGATCGACTCCACTTGGCGGAAGCTCGGTTGATTAAGGAATGAAAAACTTGAAAACCATCGCCCTGCCCTTTCTGTTGATCTATTGTCTCGCGGTATGCTCTGCCGGCGCGGAAGTTCCAAGTTCTGTGCTTGAAGCCGAGGCACAGCGGATTGCAGCGATTGAACGGGCCTCGGAAGCAACCATCGCTATCTTCGATGGCACCGGTCAAGGTGGAGGCTCTGGGGTGCTTATCTCTGCTGATGGTTACGCTCTAACCAACTTTCACGTTACCGCACCATGTGGCCCAGCGATGAAATGTGGACTGAACAATGGAGAAACTTACGACGCGGTGATTGTAGGAATCGATCCGGTCGGCGATGTCGCACTCATTCAGTTGCTAGGCCGCTACGATTTTCCGGTGGCTGAAATGGGCGATAGTGATACCGTGGCTGTAGGCGACTGGGTGTTTGCCGCGGGAAATCCGTTTCTCTTGGCGGACGATTTTACGCCGTCGATAAGTTACGGAATCGTCTCCGGCATTAAGCGGTATCAATATCCTGCTGGGACGCTGCTGGAATATGCAGAATGCATTCAGACCGATGCCGCCATCAACCCCGGCAACTCGGGTGGCCCTTTGTTCGACTCCGACGGGCGCTTAGTCGGCATCAATGGTCGCTGCTCGTTCGAAAAGCGCGGACGAGTAAACGTAGGAGTGGGCTATGCGATTTCTCTTAGTCAGGTGAACCGCTTTCTGGGGTATCTCGAGAGTGGTCGAATCGTCGATCATGCGACCTTGGGGGCGATTGTTTCCACATCGGAAGATGACCGCGTTTTGGTAGACGATATTTTGGAAACATCCGATGCCTATCGACGTGGCCTTCGATATGGGGATCAGATTGTCGAGTTTGCAGGCCGTACGATTAGCACGGCTAACACACTAAAAAATGCGTTGGGTGTTTTTCCTAAGGGTTGGATTGTCCCCCTTACTTACCGTCGTGATGGCGAACTGTTTGAAACATTCGTCCGGTTGATGGGGGCTCACGATCGCGCACAGCTTTGGGACTTGGTCCAGCAGGAAGCCGAAAAGCCGATCGAACCTCCCCTCCAAAAGGAGCCAGAAGACGAGGACGATCCGCGCAAACAGGGTCCCCGCAAGGAGCTTGTGCGTCGCAAAGCGGAACAGAAGCTTCCCGACGAAGTTGCTGCGAGATACATTGCGCGGCGTGGTTATGCGAATTACTGGTACAACTTAGAAAAACAAAAATCGCTGTGGGACACGTTTCAAAACCTCGCCCACCTCGAGCAAGTCGGCTACGATTGGTCCGCCACTGGCACGATTGCTGACGGCAGGCCGTTCTCACTAAACCTCAGTCAAATCGAAGCTTCTTTGCGGCTACCCTATGGCAATTATAGGACTAGCTTTCGGGGTGATCTTAGTTCGCAGTTGAGCCCGCCGGGATCTGGAGGGTTTTTGCTGACATTGCATTTGTGGCAGCGTCTGCTCGAGAAGGGGCTAAGTAAGTTTGGCGAGACTTACTATCTAGGACGATTGCCGAGTGGCGCGGATGGCGAGTTAGTCGATTGTCTGGTTGGCAATTATGACGGCATGCTGACGCACTTTCTCTTTTCGCTGGAAACGGGCGAGCTTATGGGCATCGATCTATTTCCAGCAGATTATCTTGATCCTTGCGTTCTGCGACTAGCCGACTATGTGGAAGTGAAGGGTAAGCAATTGCCGCGGCGACTTACCGTTTCGCATGGCGGTGAGATATTCGTCGAGCTCGACGTCGATGCCTGGGAAATAAAATGATCCGCTCTGCCGCTAATGTTGTTTGTGGCTTATTCACTTGCTGCACGATGCTTGTCGTTGGTCCTTTTCTGGAGGCCCAGGAACTACATCGCACCATCCGCAGTGCGCAGCAGAATGTGGTGAAGCTTTACGGAGCTGGTGGCCTGCGACAGATGGAAGCCTATCAGACAGGGATTCTCATTTCTGCCGAAGGACATATTCTCACAGCAATGAGCTATGTATTGGACACCGACGATTTAGTGGCCGTGCTCGATGATGGTCGGAAATTGCACCCCGAGATTGTTGGTACCGATCCAATCCGAGAGTTGGCAGTCCTCCGACCCAAGAGCGAACTAAGCGGGCTGCCTTATTTCGATTTGTCTGCCTCAGTCTCTGGGCACACGGGACAGCGTGTCCTGGCGGTGAGTAATCTGTATGGCATCGCAACTGGAGATGAAGCAGCCAGTGTGTTGCAGGGTGTGATTACCGCCGTCGCTCCGCTCGATGCTCGACGAGGTGCTCAGCAAACCCAGTATCGCGGCGAAGTGTATGTTCTAGATGCTCAGTCCAACAACCCCGGTGCTGCCGGAGGGGCGTTGGTCGATTGGCGGGGAAACTTGATTGGATTACTGGGAAAAGAACTCCGCAGCCGCATGACGGGCACCTGGCTGAACTACGCATTGCCTGCTACCGATTTGGCGCCAGTTGTGGCAGACATCATTGCCGGTCGGGAAGTCGAGGGCATTGCCGATAGCGCGTTACCCCCCGAGTCGGCAATGACGACCGCAGACTTGGGCTTCATGCTAGTGCCAGATGTGTTGCGACGCACACCGCCCTATGTCGATGCGGTACTCCCCTATTCCTCAGCCGCGAAGGCTGGCATGCAGGCCGACGACTTGGTGGTGTTTGTCGGAGACGATCCGGTAGTTTCTTGCCTAGCGCTCAATCGGCAATTGAGTCGACTCGAAAAGGAAGAGGGAGTAACAATCTCTGTGCTACGAGACGGAACGCTTTATGTGTTTGATCTGGTTGTGAATAACACAGAGGAATCCATAGCAGACGACCCCCAGCAGGGCGCTCAAGAAAACGCAAATGAACGAGACGAAATAAAGCCATGAGAGGAAGCCTTTTCCAACTAAACTTCGGTTCGTTCGCATTAGTGGCGTGCTGCCTGATTGCTACCGCATCGCAATGCAAGAGCCAAGTAAGACGGTCCGCTCCCAGTCTTTCTCAGCTGGAGGAAGAAGCATTCCGAGCGGCCGCTGAGCGTGTTGCTGATTCTGTGGTTCAGATTAGGACGGTTGGCGGGCTCGATCGTGTTGGTCGCACTTCGATTAACAAGGGTCCGACGACTGGCTTGATTATTTCGGCCGACGGGTACATCGTTTCCAGCGCCTTCAATTTCGTTCAACAGCCTTCCTCGATTTTGATCCGCCTGCCCTCAGGTTCTCAGGTGCCGGCTGAGTTGGTGGCTTCAGATAAAAACCGGATGCTCGTGCTTCTGAAGGTGGAAGCCGACCAGGAATTGCCTGTGCCAGAAGTAACGCCGCAGGATCAAGTGCAGGTGGGGCAGTGGTCCGTGGCTATTGGACGAACATTTCGAGCCGAGCAGGTTGGCCTCAGCGTGGGCATTGTCAGCGCAACGGACAGAATGTATGGACGAGTCATTCAAACAGACGCCAACGTATCGGTGGCCAACTATGGTGGGCCGCTGGTTGATATCCAGGGGGGGGTCCTGGGGGTGCTTACTCCCATGTCTCCACAGTCCTCGGGAGAAGAGAGTGAAATAGCTGGCTCCGAATTCTATGACTCCGGCATTGGCTTTGCGGTTCCTCTCGAACAGGTCATGAGGATACTGCCACGATTGAAGCAAGGCGAAGATCTGCTTCCCGGCAAACTTGGGATCGGCCTGGCGAAAGGTTCGGTCCACGTTACTCCGCCTCGTATCACCACAGTCTGGCAAGGATCGCCAGCCGCACAGGCGGGTTGGCAGAAGGATGATCTTATCGTTGCCGTCAACGGCAAGCAGGTAAGCACCCAGGCCCAGCTTCGGTTCGAGCTCTTGCCACGTTACTCCGGAGACGAGCTTTCGATTACAGTGAAGCGAGGGGATGAAGAAATCTCGCAAGACGTAGTTCTAGCTGGAAAGTTAGACGCGTATCGCGCCGCATTCTTGGGAGTTCTACCGGAGCGTGCTCTGCCAGAGAAAACCGCTACCGATAAAAAAGAATCGGGCGTCACTGTTCGCGAAATTTGGCCTGAAAGCCCCGCCGCTGAGGCAGGCATTCTGTCGGGTGACCGGCTACTGAAAATCAACGATTCCGAACTTTCGAATCTGGAAGAGGCTATAGAAACTGTTGCTGGAATGGCCGCAGGTAGTACCGTGGACCTGCTGGTCTCGAGAGATGCCAAAGAATTGGCGTTTTCAGCAAAGCTTGTTGACATGCCCGACGAATTGCTTCCCGTCACAGACGAACACAGTAATGACGCCCGCAAGTCATCAACCGACAAGTTGGAACTCAAGCCTTTGAAGCTGGCTGAGTTTGTCCAAGTGGCCAATTACTATTCCCCGCCGTTGTCCGACGAACGCCCCCACGGACTCTTATTGTGGCTCGCCGACGGAGACGACAAAGTTGATCAGCAGTTAGCTGAGCGTTGGCAAGAGTACTGCAATCGCAATGGGTTACTTTTGGTAATTGCTCATCCAGAAAAGGATACCGGCTGGAAGGGTGAAGACTTGGCATATTTGAAAATACTTTTGCAGACGGCAGGAAACCGCTTTGCGATCGATGCGCACCGCATCGCAGTACTAGGCAGCGGCAAAGCGGGGCAGCTGGCATTTGCCTTGGCGTTTAGTCGCGGCAGTAACTTGACGGGAGTCGTCGCTCTCGACGCCCCCCTACCCCGTACACTTAAACTCCCACCAAATCTGCCGGGCCGGCGGTTGAGTATTCTGGCCGTGGAAACTCCGAACTCGTCATTTGTGCCACTGATACGAAAAAATGCCGAAGAGCTGTCCGACGCGGGTTACCCTACAAGCTGGTGGCAACGACCCCTCTCAGTAGCAGACTCCGCTGAAATGTCTGGAGAGTTACAGCCGGAAACCATCTCGGCCATTGCCCGTTGGATTGATACGCTCGATCGGTTCTAAAGAGCGGCGCTCCGAGAAATACATGTGATTGCAAAGAATACGAGAGATTGAGCTAGTCTTTTAGCTCTTCAGCCGCGGCAACCAACTCGTCGACCGTATGGCGAGTTCGAAAACCCTCTCTGAAAATCTTGGCTCGGATCACACCATCTTGGCCAATCAGAACGGTACCAGGATGTGGCAGACCGTCTTTGAAGTGCAAGCCGTACGCGCGAATCGTCTTGCTGCCGCTATCTGAAAGTAATGGGAAGCCGATCTCATTCCCGTCGCTGAACTTTTGTAGGATACCAACATCGTCGTAGCTAATGCCCACGACTTGAATGCCAGCGGCGCGCAGAGTCTCCATCTCACCTTGCAGTTGAACCAACTGCTTGCGACAGAATGGTCACCAATCAGCCGAGCGATAGAAAACGAGTGCCACGCTACTCGTTTTAAGTAGTTCGACCAGCGATTTCGTCTCGCCATACTGGTCGGGCAGATCGAACTTTGGAGCCTCTGTCCCGATCGCCAGGCCAGGGCTTGCCTCATCTCCGGCTGGTTTGAGATCCGACTGCGGGACGACTGGCGAAACAGCTGTCGTGGCTTTCTCAGAACTGGACGGTTCTGGCGTAGCCACTTCTTTCTCGCTACACCCAACCACCAACATTGCCGCCAGAGCAATTTGAATTTGGAATGTCTTCACTTGAAAGTTCCGTTAGCGTGGGTTGTGAATTGATTTAAGTATTAGCAGCTTAAGCAAGTTCGCCACCGCCCCGAGGTGGCCTGTCGTCCGGAGTCTCGTCACTATTGATGTCAAACCACTCAGGCTTGAACTCGATGCGTTCCTTGCGAGCCATCGCAATGTTCGAGGTCAAAGCGATTACAGCATCCGCGAGCGCAACCTTGGGATGGCACTTGGGCTTGTGATCGGGCGCGGGGTTCTTGATGCACCAAGCCCAGTGCTCGATCTCTTCCTGATAACCTCGGCTGACCTCAGTGGGAATCGCTGCCGCCGCGACGGCTGCCATACCACCACCGGTCTCGTAGGTGTCGAGTGCCGGGCCACCAGCGCCGTCTTTGACGGAGATCTTCGTCGATGTCTCTGACTTCTTGTAGAGCATGACGTCTTTTTCCCGTTCCAGGATCAACGTGCCCTGCGTTCCCAATACGACTTCGCCATAACCGCCAAAGTCGTTGCCATTGATCGAAGAATAGGTAACGACGATTTTCTTATTGGGGTCGGCCACTTCCTGCTGCTTGTCGTCTGCGTAATAGCCCCGCCCCGGGAACTCGTACATGGTGTAGACGTGGTCGTCGACGTCCCGGTCGGCTGGGAAAATGTGTCTTCCACCCACACCCGTGACGCTCAGCGGCATCATCTTCTTTCGTCCTTCGCTTTGTGAACTGATAAAGATGCTGGCGGCATCGAGTTGATGACTACCTAGCTCGGCCATCAAGCCACCGCCTGTTCGATCCCAAAGTCGCCAACGAATCAATTCTTCAAGTGCAGTTCGCTTTCTGCCGACGGGTAACGATTTCTCTTCGTAGCCGTAGTTGGCTACGGTACTCTTGACCACATAGTCTTCAATTTGCTGCCGCTTTTGAGCGACTTTCATCGCCCAGGTGTCAGATTCAGCACCGGTCGTGGTATTAAGTTTGCGCTTCCAAGCGTAGTATTCGCCCAATAGTTTGTATTCGTCACGAACATCTTGTTCTGCTTCTTTGCTCACCTTACGGGCTGCACGAATCAGGTTTTTGTAATCGTCTTCGCTGACAAATGGGCAAGGCAACGGTGGCTGCCAGCTATCGCGTCCGGGCAAGTTTGCTCGGTGCCATTGAGCGCGGATGTGATGAATGTCTCCGATAAGTCCGCTGCTGATTTGGTCGACGGCGTTGTCATACAGGATGTTGTAGTGACGTTGGTGGCCTGTTGCGAGAATCAAGCCCGTCTCGTCCGCCACGCGTGCCATCTCTTTGCATTCACCGACGCTATGCCCCATCAGCTTTTCGGTTAGGACATGCTTGCCCTTCTTCATCGCATAGATGGCGGCTTCGTTGTGCAAGTGCAAGGGCAACGCGATGATAACGGCATCGATGTCGAGGTCCTTGTCATCAAGCATCTGCTTGTAGCCACCGTCAGGGTGCTCGTAGACCTTCACTTGCTTGCGAGCTTCATCTTCGGTTTTCCAACCGTAAACTCTCATCAAGCCTGGGCGAGCTTTGATAGTGCCGGCGCTATAGTTGTCGCCGTGGAAAGCGCGGTGCGTGCTATAAGGACGGATATCAGCGACTGCAACCACATCGATGTAGTCAGGATTGAGTGCACCAATCAGTACGCCGCCTTCGTCGCCCGTTCCGATAATGCCCACCCGCAATCGGTCGTTGCCAATTTCGCCGTACTTGTAATAGGCAGCCCCGAGTGTTGTGCCAGCGGTTGCTGTCGCCAGGACGGTGCCTTTCAAAAAGTCGCGGCGCGTCGCACCTGCTGCTTCGAGAAAGTTCTGCTTGCCAACTTCTTTTTCTTCGGGAGAGAGATCCATTATTGCAATTCTCTTATTTAAGCGTTCTTACTGCCGCAACACTTTGACCAAAGACCGTGTATCACAAAATCAAGACCAGCCACATGACCAGCCCGGGACGTCGCTAGGACAGCCAACGCGGCTACTTCAACTAGTTGATAGTAAAACATCATGGTTTGAGCGCCTGGTACCCAAGGAGGCTGGGTCGCCATGACGGAAACCAAGAACACAATGCCGAGCACCGAGGCTAACCTAGTAAACAATCCAGTCAGCAAGCAGAGCCCTACACCGATTGTGAGACAAGTAGCAGCTACATTCATAAGGTGCAGCGATTTTGCCTTAGGCGACGTCAGTGCTTCGTCGACAGTCGCTGCCACGGGAGTCCCGCGCTGCTCCGACGAGAGAAGCGACTTCAGGTCATTAACGAGCTCAGCATCGTAGGACTTCACAGTTGCGACCCACCGGCGCGGGTTGTTGCTGGTCTCTGCTTGAGACTTCATGGCCCGTTGTGCGCGATACGGAATCTCTTCGGCCCCGGACTCTTGCTTCATGTTTTCCAAACGCCAAAGCTCGTGCTGATATGTCTGGATTTCGAGCGACTCTCCGGCCAGATAATCAGCGAGCTGACGATCGCGTTTTTCAAAGATCTCGGCTGCTGCCGCTTTCTGCTCTTCCTCTAGCCCTGGGACGCTGGTGAATTGCTCGAATAATTCGCGTCGATCCGTATCGATCTCTTTGTACCAAGAGGTATAGGGCAGGAAGTCGGGGAGATCGACTTCCGTGTGCTTATTATTCCTGAGTTCACCTTGCCGACGTTTGACATACTTACCAATCCAGTCGGAAAGTTCTTTGGCACTTTCCGGGGTCAATTGCTTGGGCTCGGCAAGGGTGCTTCGCCAATTGTGGTCGCCTGGAACGAAACTATGGTAAAAGCTTGCCAGTGGGCCGACGGCCTGGCCAAATAGGTATTCAGTAGGAACGTTCATGCTCCATGCTTGGCGACTCTCATCGTACGACAGCTTCTTTATGCCCTCGGCGAAAAAGTGCCAGCCAACGCACAACCTCAAGAGCAGCAAAGCAACGGCGAGCTTCCACATGCAGCAACTAGAACGTTTTACTTCCGTATTTTGATTAGTTCCCACAGTATTTCTTCCGATTCGTTGGAACTAACAAGATAGCTGTTCCAACACCACGTTCTGTTATGGTCGCTCATTCGCTACACTAGCTCTGAGACTGCAGTCGCAACAGAACCGCCCAGCGGAGGTTTGTGCAAGCTATTTATTCTACGCCAAGTGGCCTGCACTCTCCAGTCGAACTTCACCGCGTCGATTCGGTAATTCCACCAACCCGTTCAGATTTTCCGATACATATCGAACCATGCGAATCGTTCTTTGCTATCCTGTAGAGCCAAAACACCTCAGTCAAATACGCAAAACGTGCCCGGACGCTGATGTTGTCGATGCCGGTCAGGAGCGTGTTGCAGAGGAATTGCCGCGTGCGGATATCTTTTGTGGACATGCCAAGGTTCCCGTTCCCTGGGACGAAGTGGTGGCAGGAGGGCGGCTGAAATGGATCCAATCCTCAGCTGCAGGGCTCGACCATTGTCTGGTGCCCAGCGTCATTGATTCCGAGATCGTTGTTACCAGCGCTTCCGGGGTTTTGGCGAAGCAGGTGGCCGACCACACTCTTGCCTTGCTTACAGGAATTCTCCGCAGCCTGCCAACTTTCTTTCGTGCCCAGAATGCCCGCGAATTCATTCGCCGTCCCACGCGGGATCTCCATGGGGCAACCGTCGGTATCGTTGGTTTGGGCGGCAATGGGCGGCACCTGGCCAGGATTCTTAAGCAAATGGACACCACGATCTTAGCCACTGACTGGTTTCCTAATCAGAAATGCGATTTTGTGGACGAATTGCACCCAGCCGATGCACTTGATGAGATTCTTCCTCGCATGGACGTCTTGATTCTTGCTGCTCCGCTGAACGATAAAACGCACGGCATGATCGACGAGCGACGCCTCCGACTGCTCCCCAGCGAAGCGGTAGTGATCAATGTTGCCCGGGGTCCACTAATCGTAGAAGCCGATTTAGTAGCCGTCCTGCAATCTGGGCATCTGTGGGGGGCTGGGGTGGATGTTACTGAGCAAGAACCGCTTGCTGAGACAAGTCCGCTCTGGGATCTGCCAAATGTCCTCATAACCCCCCATGTCGGAGGTCAGCGTGCGAGTCGCATTGACGACATGACCGACTTCTTCTGCGCAAATCTGAGCCAGTACCTCTCAGGAGCTCCGCTGACAAATCTTGTCGACAAAAAGCTTGGATTTCCCCCGCCAGAGGCGATCCTGGACCCCCCTGGCGGTGTCTAATTGGTTGGTTCTTATCAAAATATCTAAGTTTTTGCAGAATCTTCGTATATTGAGGAATGACTCAATAGCTGGAAGTTCGTGAGCTGTGGCTATTTGCAATGTAGACTCTGCACCAGTCAACTGAGTAAAATTGAACTAGTGGGCAGACGCTTTTCGATCCTAACCCCCGATCGCACGCTGCTTTTGCACGGTTAAAGAAACCATTCCCTCCGCTATAGAGCCTCTGCCACTCTCGACTAGCAATTTCTCCCCCTCCGTCAGGCATCGGATGAATCCCTCGACAACCATTCTGCAAGGAACGCGGACTATCACTTACGATGGACAGCCGGAAAGTCGCTGTCCTTCCGATCTATATAAACGATACGAACATTTACTAGACACTCAGTACATGGGTTGGACAGAGCACTTACGCTTTCGACGGCTGCTTGGTACCGGTGGTCAGGGTGTTGTGTACCTGAGTGAACGCCGCGGCTCAGATGGCTTTACGCTACCGCTGGCGTTGAAAATATTTTCGCCCGAGCGATATCCCAGCCAACAGGCATACGACTTGGCAATGAATCGAATTGCCCAGGTGGCCGGTAGCGTAGCAAAGATTCAGCACGACTGTTTGTTGGACGTGCAGAATTTCACCGAGCGTAATCGCATTCGCATCATGGAGATGGAATGGGTCGACGGCTACGACCTCGATCATCTGCTCACTCCAGCAATGCTGGCCCGCGTGGAACAACGCGTTAGCCACCGACGCTGGAAGTATATTAACAATGTGATTGTTACATCCGGGCCCGTACGTCCTCGTCTCACGCCAGGCATCGCCGTCGCCATCATTCGCCAATGCCTTTCCGCTCTTGCCGCGTTGCATCGCGAGGAAATTGTGCATGGCGACCTGAAACCCTCCAATATCATGATTAAGCGTGCCGGTAACGCGAAGATCGTTGATATCGGTTCGGCGCTCGATCTCAATAACATGCCGGAACAACGCACCTGCACGCCCCAATATGCTGCACCCGAAATGCTTGAGCGGAGTGAGTTCACGCCTCATGCCGATCTTGCGAGTCTGGGCTATGTGTTGATTGAAATTCTCGCCGGTCGGCCGCTGTTCTCGGGGCTCAACTCCCTGGGTGAATTACTGGAAGCCAAGTGGACTCTGCCGCAGCGATTGGAGAACATTCTGCCGCCCGACGTTGGTAACAGTGAATTGCTAATGAGTATTTGCCGACGACTTACCGCACCAGACCCGAAGAAGCGTTACGCCAGCGCCGAAGATGCGGACACAGGCGCCGGGGGCCTCGCGGAGTTCCAACGAACGCTGGTCATCGGCGACTTGGCCAGTGAGTATGAAAACGAGCTTCGCCTCTGGTTGGAAGAGCTTGACTGAGCGAGCTCTAAATCGCTGTAGTGAAATTCTCGATATTGCGGACGCAACTAGATTGTGCGGTTAATCCTAGAGTTCATCGGTTTTCAGTCTGCATCCTCCTATATTGGCCCTCAAACTTCAGATGTCAGGTGCCACCCAAGCTTCGCATTTCATCCATTCTCTCACTTCTCTATCCCGCGTTATTGACGCTGCGCGCACTTCGTGGGACCTTAATCAGTGGTCGCGGGCAATTGTGTATCTGCCCGATTGGGTTTGAGGGAATCTAGTATTCATGGAGGAGGCTTCCAAATGCAGTCTCTCGCATTGGTCGCGCTGGTGTTATTGGGTCAAGTTGCTGGGGATAGTCGGTACGGTGCGTACGATTCGTCCGCGGCAGGCGGTTCGCCGCAAGACGTGGCGTCATCGGCTGAAACGACATCTACCACAGAGCCTTGGGATCAGCCGCCCGTGACTCCTCGCGATACGGCAACTCCCCCTGCATCGCAGCCTCTCGAGCGATCTGCCCCTCCCGCTTCTACCTCAGTTACGAGTCCTGCAACGGCTCAGCAAACGGTCAAACCCGCCGACCTGTTGGAATCGCTCTCGCGTCCGCCAATCTCCGGTCGACTTGGCGGCGAAATTGTTACGCTTACCGAGGCCATTGCCAATTGCAATTCCCGTGAGGAACAGACCGAAGTCGTCTCTGCCTATTGGGATCTGTCGGCTGCTCTTACCGACTATTATCTCTCAGCCCGGGAGTCGACTGAGCTCAAGACCCTGCTTCAAAGTATCTCGCAGCCTAGTCCTGCTTGGCAAGAAGCACGTCAGTTGCAAACAAATCGCATGCAGGTGGCCCGACGCACTGCCGAGTTGGCCCAGTATCGCTTACACCGTTTGATGAAAGGCTCCGCCACCGATGGCATGCCCTTACCCGCAGATAAACCCCATGCAGGTGCATACGAGACTCGCTACGAACAGAACTTTAATGGCCGCGAGACTGATCGTTCCCGAGATTTGCACGAACTAGTTCCTGCCATGTACGCACACCTCAAGCTACAGGCGGCCCAGGTAACCGACGACCAGAGTTGGCTCGACTTGGTAAGCCGCCAACGCAATCCTCAGTCCGATGGCAAATTGCTGCTAAAGACCCACGAATTAGTCAGCCTCCGCCGACGCGAATTCGTCCGAGCATTGCGGGACTACAACCAGCAGATCGTACGCTATACGGAACTTGCTTCTCCAGGCCGCGTTGGCACAGGGCGATTGGTTGCCATGCTAATCGAAACGCCCTCTGTCACCCCGCCAGGACGGGACAATTCGGGAGTCGCTACGACTAGCGGCGAAGAACCTCTTCGTTCGTCCAATCCGCTTCGCACACGCCCACAGACTTTTAGCGGCGAAGACCGTAACGTCCGCCGCGAACCCACAGATGATGTGAAGGGTGAGCGCTCGATTCTGGTTAAACCACAGCGACGGTAAAGACCGGCCTCTCAACTGCTATTTCTTTAGCCAACGGACCCATTCCTGGGCTGCATAGGGTTCTAGGGTAAAAATCTCTAGGTATTCCTGCGGTATGCGAGAGACGACCTCGTGGAATTCATCCTCTTCGCGGCTTGTGATTTCCGTCCGAGCTCCGGGTGTGCGATTTTGTTTGCCAGCTACCGCTATGGATTCGCCCGAAAGTTCCAACCCCAATCGCGAAATGGCGTCCTGAATGGAGGCAGCATCGTTTAGTTCATGTGGCGATTGCAAGGTGACGCAGCGATCGGTTGCGTCGAAGTCTTTGAGGAAGGTCATGGCTCGGTTTTCAATTTCGATCCACTGAATGACGTAGAACTGGAACAGTGAAGGGTCTTCAATTCCTATATTTTGGTAAATCTCTTCGTCCCCCGTCAGCGACCAATTGAACAGTTTCTGGCCGTTGGCGACGCGGTAGTGTCGTAACGGGAAATGGATACTCTCGATCCACTGTTCCCGGTTAGCTTCGCTACGGGCCGTCTTTAGAGGGTTGCGAATTAGGTGGACAAAGCGGCTGTCGTCGAAGTAGTCGGCTGCCAAATCGTAGTACGACTTCAGAAAGGCATGGCTTGTTTCGATATATGCTTCTGTGCGGCGACGGGAGATATACCGCTTTTTACGTTCCAGGAGTCTCTGGATTGGCTTCAAATTACTATGTGTGTGATCGTAGATGGGCCGACCGAACATCGAGGGATTGCCCCAATCGAAATATGGTTCGTGTCGGCAGACGGCATTCTTCACGTTGTTGCGAAGCAAGTGAGAGAGAAATCGAGTTCCCGATCGACCGGTTGCCAAGGCAAAAACTGTTTTCATCGACGCTTAATGATAGACCGGGGCTTGCTGTTGGACCGAGCGTTAAACAGTAGCAGAAACTTCTGTCAGATCGGCTTCGTGCTTGCTTTGCTGCTGGAGATTTGACTCGTACGGGCGATACAACACCATTTCAATCCGCCAGGGACCAGCGATTCGATAGGTGATTCCCCGCCAATCGATTGATCGGGCCAGCAAAGAGACGAAAATAACTCGAATCATAGCAATATTGGTGAACGCGATGGCTAGGAGCCCTCGCAAGGGCGAGCGCGAAACGGGGCCTTGCTCGGTGGGGAGAAGCGTCCGCTCGATCCAGCCAACCAGCACCATAGATACCAGATTTGGCAGGGCTGCCGCCATCACACCGATCGCAACCGCGGCGTATTGGCCATTCCAAATGCCGACGATAATACTCAACAATGCAGCCGACATAGCCACTGCAATCAGCACTTGCCAAATATTGCTTGCCCACCAACAGAGCGGGTGATACAGCCTAGCCCAAAGTAGTTGGCGGTCGAGAAACGGAAAACATTGGCGGAGCGAGGTGTTGTCGCAATCACGCATGATAAGGCTCGGAACGAATCGTACCTTCAAACCTTTGCTACGGGCGACACTGCCCAGGGGCACATCCTCGCACCCCGCACGTAGCCAGCGCTGTCGAATATCAGTTTTCTCAAGCAGCTGGCGTTTCACCGCAACCGAACCTCCCCAAGGCATGCCCCAGAAGTACATCGTGGCAACTGCAGCTGCGTTCCAGAAGTAACGCAATAACGATCCCCAACTATTGTCGGTTGGCAAATACCAGCGGTTGCCATGCGCGACAGCCACTTCGTCACTAGCCAGAGGTGCCACCAATTCAGCGAGCCAGCTACGATCTGGTGCAATATCGGAGTCAATTAAGGCAACAACTTCCGCGTCGCCCAAATCTTCTGTTGCTTCATAGACGGCGCTACACTTTAAACTGCATGTCGAGCGAATTTCAGCAAGTTGTAGCAATTCAACAGCCGCGCTCGGATGCGATTCCAGCACTTGTTCGACGATCTCCCATCCTGGGTCGGATGGTGAATCGAAAATCACACGCAACCGGAAATCGGCATAGTCCTGCTGAATGAGTGCATCTACACAGTCGGCAAGCGTTTCATCCGCTCCGCGTACGGGCAGCACGACCAATGCCTTCGGCTGATAATGGCCATCACCTTTTGGAGTCCTCCGGCAATATCGAACAAATAGTACGACAGCGGCAATTTGTTCGGCAGCGACAAACAGCAGCAGACAGAGGGCGATGGTGGCTAAGGTTGCCATTGAAAGGACGCTAAGGTGAGAGATTGTCTTCGAGGGCAACCTCTAATTGTAGCAGCTAGCTGGCTGTTCCGTGCGGTTGGCAGCCGATTTCCGCGTGAAATCACTTCGGAAAAGTCTCATCAACGACCCGATAAAACTCCTCAGCGCTACAAATTCGCGCCACCTGTTTGCGGAATTCCCGAGCGCCTGGGCGGCCTTGGGCATAGCAACAAGCATATTTTCGCATCAAAACGGATCCCCGCTCTGAACCAAACCGTTGGCAAACCAAGTCGAAATGACGGAGCATTAGCTCGCACTGTTCGGCTGGAGTTGGGTCGGGCGGGGGAGATTCTCCTTGCAGGGCGGCGGCCGCCTGGGCAAATAACCAGGGCTTGTTGAGCGATGCCCGGGCGATCATGACACCATCGACCCCGTAGCGGCGGAATGCGTCGACCACGCGTTCCGCTGAATCTAAATCTCCATTACCGATCAGCGGGATTCTCGAAAGGTAAGGTTTAATCGCCGCGATTCGATCCCAGTCGGCGCTACCGCGGAACATGTCGGCAGCGGTGCGGCCGTGGACGGTGAGGGCGGCTGCACCAGCACCTTCCACCACCTGGGCGATATCGTTCGCATTGATCTGATCGCGTGTGCATCCGAGCCGAATTTTCGCGGTCACCGGCGTGGGATCGCAGGCGGCGACCACCTGCTCGATGATCTGGCCCATGCGGTCGGGGTGTTTTAGCAGATAGGAACCACTGTGGGCTTTTTCGGTCACCTGCTTCACAGGACAGCCGAAATTAATATCGACCACGCTCACCTGATACTCGCTTGCCAATCGGGCACCGACTTTGGCCAAGGTGGCGGGCTCATTGTCCCAAATCTGCACGGCCAGCGGGCGGGGCTCGTCTTTTACGCCCCAGAGCCGGTCGGGGTGCTCCGCTTCGTTCTCGTCGAGCCAGACAAATCCACGGGCATTCACCATCTCGGTCGCCAAAAGTCCGGTTCCGCCAAAACCACGGACGATCTGCCGGAAGGCAAAGTTGGTGAACCCCGCCATGGGCGCTTGCAGAATCGGCGGATCGATCTTCAGCGGGCCGATATAAAACGGCTCGGCGATCGGTTTGGCGGCGGCGGATGATTCGGAGACGACGGAAGCCATGGCGGCATTCTAACCTGGGCAGATCTAAATCTTGTGTGACAGAAATGTCGTGACACAGGATGTTGTGCTTTTTCGGAAATCGATTTTCAGTTTATCGCTAGACGGAGGGTGTGGACAGAGCAAATGGCGGCTGGCGCGGGGACATTGTCGGTCGAAATTGAGCGGCTTGAAGTGGCTCAACGTCATGGCGCGGAGTTGCGCTACTTAGAGTCGGTACGGCGTTGTGGATTGAATCCTGGTGCTGGCCTCGATCCAGTGCTGCCTTGCATTGCGTGGCAATGCGGCTTAGGTGTGACGCCAGTTTTTAATTAGTTGGGAGCCAACCTTGCGTGTCATTCTATCAGAGTGACTGGCCGAAATTCGAGAAGAAAATTGCAAAGCAAATTGCAAAGCGCCGGCAGTCAATCGACGCTTTTTGAAACCAGGTATTCCGACTGGACGTTGCCGCAGTCATAGGAACGGGTTACGACATGCTCAAACCGAATGTCCTGCTGCACAGGGCCGAACAGTGGGATGCCCTCGCCCAACACAACGGGAATGCGCGTCACGATCATCCGCTGAATCAGACCCGCATCTAGAAATCCCTGAATCGTCTTACCGCCATCCACATATAAATGCTGCGCGCCGCGCTTGTCCAATGCAGCGACGACTTCGTCCGGTGTGGCAGCCATCGACTCCACGGAGTCTTGCAGAGCTTCGGGGATAGAGAGCGGTTGACTGGTCAAGACAACGACCCGCCGCCCGTCATAAGGCCACTCGCCAAAAGTCAGGACTTTGTCGAACGTGTTGCGTCCCATCACCAGATAATCGACATCTTCGATGAACGCGTAGTAGCCAAAGTCTTCGCCACCCGCCTCCACTTCGCCGAGCCACTCGACATCGCCATCATTGCGAGCGATAAACCCGTCGAGACTAGTGGCGATAAACGCGGAAATCTTCATGAAGGTGATTGTATCAGGTCGCGAGGCAATAACCTAGCAGATGTGTTTAGTATCCCTAATTGAATGGATCACGACGTTAGAGAATCAGACTATTCGGTTTGGGGGCAGTACATATCTCTTCGCGGAATGCGCTTGCGAACATCTCCAACTGCGATGGGAGCATCTCAATGGATTAATCGACCGAACACAAACAATCGAAATGTTGAATGTCTTCTTTTTCCCTCAAGTTAACCTTGGCCCTTAAACTAGTCATTACTTATTAACTCCTATTCTGCTTGCGGTGATTCTCTCGCTTCAGGGATCTTCCATAGTCGAACGGTCAGATCGCAGGTTTGACGACCAGAATTGATAGACTCGAACCCGCTGATACATCCTTCACCTCCAGTTAATAGAAACCTTCCATCAGGTGAAAAAGCGACTGCTAGCGTAGCTGCTTTGTTAAGATGCCCATAGAATCGCCCAACTTCTTCAAGTGTTGCTGTATTCCAAAGTCTTACTGTTCCGTCAGTGTGTCCAGTCGCAAATCGCTCCTTATCAAATGAGAACGCGCTGCAAATAACTCTTTCACTCTTACTGGCGGGGACTAACTGCTTTATCTCTTGCCAATTTTCTATATCCCATACTTTTGAATTCCAGATTAGTAGCTTATCGTCTTGAGACACTGATAGACTAGCACGATTACGAAAGTCTCTTGGCTGAATGATGTCTTTTCCTTGCCATTCAGTGGTGTCAGGAGGGATGGCTGTACCAGCAATTTTGATTTCTTCGGCCGGATTAACATTCCACATCCGAAGTGTACCATCATCGCTTGCAGAGATGAATCTCGTCCGATTGGCGACTACATGGATTGATCTGACAGGAGCTATATGGCCTGTAAAGTTTGATTTGCGTTTTAGATTTTGTCCGTCGTATAAATGAATTTTATAGGCACTACCTAGGACCATTCCCTCGCGTATTTTAAAGCCACTTCCGACGAGGAAGTAACTTTGATCCGAAGCGAAAGCAATTGCAGTGACGTTGCCGTCCAAAATATCAACTTCAAGAATTCTGTCTCCAGTCCTGTTGCTCCATTTCTCCAGCTTGCCATAACCCATGCCCACCAGGAAAACGTTATCATCAGGAGCCAATGCAGCAGAGGTTGCCCCATTCGGCGCAAGGTGATGAAATAGCTTTTCGCTGGATCTATCCCATACCCAAACTCCTCCCGCTCCGCTGGCCATAACCTGACTAGAATCAGAACTACTGAAGACCGAATAGATATGGTTTTCGAAACCTTGGAATTCAGCTACACAACGAAAGGCCGAAGCTGCGTACGCGTCCATCTGAATTGCTAAGAGGAGTCCAACAACAGCAGCCAAATACCAACACCTTGAATTCATTTATCAACTCTACGGCTCAGGAATAGTCAAGACTTTTGATCCGACACCAGATTGTATATGAAAATGGAGGATGCGAGATGGGGAACAGGGGATTTAAGGGGACATGCTACTTCTCTATGCTAGCGGGTGAACAGATATGTGCTGAGCGGTCGGTACTGGTGCCGAGGTGGAGATCAAGAAAGTAGAATGTCCCCTTTAACTTTAATTGTCCGCAAGTTTCTCTCCTAGCAAACGATAACTTATCGTAATCACATCAGCACTTCACCGTCTTTCGCTTTTTGCCAATCGACCCGCGTTTTTGCACTTTGGCGATGTACTCGGCGGCGGCGGGGACGGTGCAGGCGGTGTCGCCCATGTCGACGGTTACGGTGCCGATTTTTTTGGCGGTTTCTATTGCCGGTTTCGTGAGTTCGGGAACATAGCTTCCCGCGGCGATGACGAAGCCGTTCATCGCATAGCGAACCAAGTCGGACTCGTTGTGGATCGTCTTCTCCACCCGCTTGAGGAGCTTCTTCAGCAGTGCGAGATCAAGGTCGGCATCGTCCGTGAGGGCTACCAGGTGGCTGAGCGTGTTCCAGCCGGTGTGGGCTGCGTTCTCGTTTTTGGCATCAATCCACTTGAGCGCCATCGCCTCGCCGTGCGGACCTTCCGCGGCAACCCAGGCGACGGTGATTCCGCAGAGTGTCGGAGAATTCGATTGAGAAACCCAGCGCTGCAAATCACGCTTGGTCATCTGCTCGTCGACGACCAGGTAGCCGGCCAAATACTGGGCGTCGTAAATGCCCGTTTCGTACAACTCACAAGCCAGCTCGTGGTTGGTCTTGATCTGTTTGTGAAGTTTCTTGAGCTCTGAAATCTTCACGCCGAAGATGGGATTCTTCGCGCCATGTTTGAGGAGAATCTTTCGATACGACTCGGAGCCCAGCGCTTTGAGTTTCTTCAAGACGTCAGCGACTTTCATGGCCAGACTCCTCAGCAATTCAGGCTTACGGTCGAACGTTGGTTCTAGATATCATTGGAGCGAAATCGTTCGACAAACTCTTCTAGGACTTTCCGTAGTACGGGCTTCACTTGTGTTATCGCCAACTCGGCTGCGACGATTTCCCGTTTGCGAGCATGCATTTCATCCCATTCATCGAGAACTTCTGTAACTCGCATCGGGAAGACTTGCACGTGGCAGGTGCCTCCCCATTTGTCGTAGTGGTATTCCGTGATCACTTTCTCGGATGTCTCGCCAGTAATGCCGGCTTCTTCCAAAGCTTCTTTGGCAGCGGACTCGCTGGGAGTCATGTCTCGCTCGATGACGCCTTTGGGAATCACCCAGTGTCGCGAGGAGTTGGAGGTGATTAGAACCACCTTTAAGTTGCCATCTTCCAGCAAGTAAGGGATCACGGCAGACTGGTTGAAAAGCCAAGCGGGTTTACCGGCCATGGGATTTGCATAAATCCTGGGAAGTCGAGGAGAAGTTCAGCAAAGTTCGGCAGTCAATCGGCGTCCTCGGTGTCGCCCGTATCGATGCCGAGTTCGCCTTTGACCGAGTCTTCGTCAACCGGGGGCAACGTGAACACTCGGTACAGACAAAAACTGAGGAGTGTCAGAACCGAGGCGACCGAAAGCAGCATGGTCGCCCAGCCGGCACCGTTGATCTCGATGGGTCGAACAGGATTCTCAATGGCGGCGAATAGATATTCCATGGCTGTACCGTGAGTGGGGAATAGTGTGGTTTGAGGACGAGTTATTCGTCAGCGGTGGTTGCGTTGGCTCCGCTGTCTACGTCGTTATAGCGGCCTTCGGCTTCCCAACGACGACCGGCGATATTGATTAGCAACAAAAGGAACCCGAGGATCGTCGCGATAAACAACACCGAAGAGAGTGCGGCCTGATTGTTGCCGATAGTTTCCAGATAGCCGGCCTTGTGATCGTAGATCGCTAGTTTGCCGTCAGCGTTGGCAAAGATTCTTTGGTGGACGGATCCCTCCTCGTCGCGAATGGTCCAATCCAAATCGGTGCCACTGCGTTCTACTGTCGAGTCGGCATCGAGGCCGGCCCGTTGGATGAGTTGGGTGGTCCGTTCTGTTTCGTCGAGATCGTTGTCCTTCAAAATTTCGACGATTCCCGGGGGCAAGACCTCCCGAACTTTGTCTGAGCTTGGGATTCCCGTCCAGCAGAACATTACAAAGATTACTAGTAGATACACGGGGACAACATACTTGAGCATCAGTTGCACGACCCAGGGGATGCGAATGTGGGCACCAATGTGTGCCTCTTCGTGGCCTTTGCCGATCCCGAAAATCCAGCCATAGAGGATCGCTTGGAACAGGGCGAGCAAGAAAATCATAACGCTGCCAACCCAGAAGTCGAAAGTATCGAGAGCCACAAGTCCCTCGGAGAAGTACATCACAAAACCGCAACCTAGGGCCGAGATTAGTCCCAATAGAGCGGCTGAGGCATGTCGCTTGAGTCCAAAGCCTTCTTCCAAGAAAGCGATGACTGGTTGGAGCATCGAAACGCTACTGGTAACGGCCGCGATGAAGAGCATGAAGAACCACAGGAAGCCAAATATCTGGCCGCCTTGCATCATGCCAAAGACGTTGGGCAGCGAAACAAAGCCCAAGCCGAAGGTTCCTTGCTCGCCGGCACTGGCGCCGAGAAATATGAATGCCGCCGGCAACGTGATGAGTCCACCCAAGCAGACTTCAAAAAACTCGTTCATACTGGCGCTTGTTAACCCGCTGAGAACGATGTCGTCGTTTTTGCGAAGATAGCTGGCGTAGTTAACAATGATGCCGAAGCCGACGGAGAGACTAAAGAATATCTGTCCCGATGCGGCTAGCCAAGTTTCGGGATCCCTCAATTTTTTGAAATCGGGATTCCACATAAACCCTAGACCATTGAGCAGAGATTGGTCGGGCTTGGAGGGGTCGGGGGTGCCAAGGGTGAGCACGCGCACGAGGACGATGATCGCTAGGACCACCATGATTGGCATGGCCACGCGGCATAAGAGTTCGATGCCTTTACTAACGCCGCGATAGATCAATGTGAAGTTGAACATAAAGACGCCGGCCAATAGCGCAAGTTTCCAGTAGTGGCCGGACGATAGCAGGGTGCCATCTTTCTCGATGCCTACGTAGTTGCCAAAAAATTGGTCAAAGGCTGCCGCATTGGCGGCGTTGGGTCCGGGAGGTTCGTCGGGCGAGTTTTGGAGTTGCTGCGAGACTTCGTCAACAAAGCCGCCGCCACCCACCACCAGATCGCCATTGATATAGCTAATGGCATAGCCGAGGCACCAGGCTTCGATCAATACGTAGTACATATAGATGATTAGTGGAATCAGCAGCGCAACACTGCCGAGATATTTTGAGAACGGGTGCCGCCAAATCGTGCTGAAAACGCCCGGTGCAGAATTGAAGCCGCGAAGCCCACCGTAGCGGCCCATCGTCCACTCAGCCCAGCAGAGTGGAATGCCGAGAATCAGCAGCGAGATAAAGTAGGGCAACATGAAAGCCCCACCGCCGTTTTGGGCAGCCTGTCCAGGAAAGCGGAGAAAATTCCCCAGCCCCACGGCCGAGCCGGCAACCGCCAGGATGACGCCAATCCGAGTGGCCCATTGTTCGTTGCCTTGCTGATTTTGGTTAGACACGTCTTCAGCTCCTGGTTGGGTGGTTGGAGTAGCAGAATCCGCTGAGCACCCCTATCGAGGGGCATCCCCTTCCCCTCTCCAGTAGTTAAGCGCACTTGGAAGGCTCTTGCTACCAATTTTGGGTGGAAGTGCTGGGAGTCTTGTCTCCAGTGCGATCTTTTATCTGATAACCTTTTTTGAATCAACAGTTTACGTCGTTCGAACCACCAGACTGATATTTTCGCATTAATCATTGTCAATAATAGGGAAGTCGTTATGATATCAGTTGTTAGGTGACCGAAAACCTACCGTAGAGTGCTCAATTCGGCGATAAGAATGTCTGAAAAGCCAGAAAACATAGCGATTTCTGACCGTACCTTGGTCGAGTTTATTCGCCGAGCAGGCGATAGCTCGATTCAAGAACTGGTCGATTTCACCGGGGTCACCGCTACGGCGATTCGGCAGCGGTTGAGTCGGCTGATGGATCAGGGATTAATCGTCCGGCAGGCGGAATCTGCCGGTCGAGGTCGTCCTACGCATCGTTACTCGCTGACTTCCGCTGGCGTACGAAGCGCTGGAGATAACTACCGCGATCTGGCTTCGGTCCTCTGGGCCGAGTTGAGGGCAATTGATAACCCCGATGTCAAACATGGTTTGCTGCGTCGCGTTGTCGAGCGGATGGGTCATATTTACAGAGAACAAATTAGCGGTGACTCGATTGCTGAACGATTTGTCTCCCTGCAAAACTTGATGCAGGAGCAGGACATTTCGTTTGAGGTAGAACAAGCAGACGATCCCGAACAATTACCAATACTCAAGGCATATGCCTGCCCTTACCCCGATTTGGCTGAGCAGGATCGTTCGATTTGCTCGATGGAGAAGATGTTGTTCTCTGAGCTGTTGGGCGAATCGGTCCGCTTGGATTGTTGTCGATTGGATGGGGCCGTTAGTTGCAACTTTGTGGCCAGTTCGGCGCCGGCCATCAATACATAACGGAAGTCGATTGTGGTAGTGAGGTGCCGAGCTACTAGCCATGCCGTGCTAGTCATGTTACTTTTGGCAGATTGTACCGGTATTAGTAGGGCCGAACTGCGGTAGACATTTCGGTCGGTGAACGAATCAATAACCTGAACGAGTGGGTAGAAATTCGATGTCTCAGCCATGGATTGAAGGGCGTTTTGAGGAGAATGTCATCACGACGACGGTCGAGCAGGCCATTAACTGGGCCCGTCAGTCGAGCATTTGGCCCATGACGTTTGGCTTGGCCTGTTGTGCCATTGAAATGATGGCCGCCGGGGCGAGTCGCTACGACCTGGACCGCTTTGGAGCCGGCGCGTTTCGAGCAACGCCTCGCCAGGCCGACCTGATGATTGTGGCTGGTACGGTGACCTACAAAATGGCCAGCCGAGTGCGGCGGCTTTACAATTTAATGCCCGATCCGAAATTCGTGATCGCCATGGGTGCCTGCACCGTGGGTGGTGGACCTTACTTCAAGTACGGTTATCACGTTGTGAAGGGCGTCGATCTTGTGGTGCCCGTGGACGTGTATGTTCCCGGTTGCCCGCCGCGACCAGAATCGCTGCTGGAAGGTTTGATGCGAATTCAAGACAAGATCAAAGGTCACAAGATAGCCAAGAATTCGGGAAGTGCCGGCTTTGGCCAACTTGGCCGCAAGGTGGAAGACGAACTGCCGATGCCGCATCACTCGGGTTACGTAACGGCTCCCGCCGACATTGATCCCGTTTACGATCACCAAAAGATTACTGGTTAGTGCCTTGCGATGCTCGCCTCGGCGAGTGAACTGTGGCATCGCGGCTGATCCAATTGTCGAAAATAAACTAGTCCCTAACCCCTAACACCTATCCCCTCCCAAATGTCTGAAACGCTGAAGATTACTGATTTGCAAGTTTCTGTTGAAACGAAACCCATTCTGCGCGGGGTGAACCTCACCATCCGCCAGGGCGAGACGCATGCCTTGATGGGCCCTAATGGCTCGGGTAAGAGCACGTTGGGCAACGCCATTATGGGGCATCCCAGCTACGAAGTGACTGGCGGGTCGATCGAGTTGGACTCGACGGACGTCCTCGAACTGGACGCCACGGAACGTGCCCGGGCGGGCATCTTCATGGCCTTCCAACGTCCCATGGCAATTCCGGGTGTGAAGATGGCCGACTTCCTCCGCCATGCCACCACCAACGTCCGCAACCCCGACCGCAAGGAAGGTGAAGAGCTCATTCCGATGCGTCAATTCCGCAAAGAGCTGACCGAGAAAATGGAGCAGCTACGGATGGACGTGGAGTTTGCTCGCCGGTACGTCAACGACGGCTTTTCTGGTGGCGAAATGAAACGGGCAGAGATTCTGCAAATGGCAATGCTACGGCCTAAGTTTGCCATTCTCGACGAGACCGACAGTGGTCTCGACGTCGATGCCGTGAAGTTGGCTAGCCAGAGTATCGCTGAAATTGGTGGCGAACAGATGGGCATCCTCATTATCACGCACCATGACAAATTACTCGATCACAACACTCCCGATTACACTCACGTGATGCTGGGCGGCAAGATCGTCGAGTCGGGCGGTGTGGAATTGGCTAAGGAACTGTACACCGAAGGCTACGATCGCATTCGGGCGGCTTATCCCGAGGCCGCTGCCGCTGAAGAAGAGATGACTGAAACCGCAACGGTTTAAGAAAGCAGAGAACAACATGGCAACCGATATTACACAAGACGCCACTATTGGCGAAATCAATAAGTACGACTTTGTCACCCCGTCTCACGACGTATTCAAGGCCGAAAAGGGTTTGAATGCCGAGATCGTGGCTCAGATTTCAGAGATGAAAGGCGAGCCCGGCTGGATGCGGGATTTTCGTTTGAAGTCCTACGAGATTTTCGAGTCGAAGCCGATGCCCAAGTGGGGCGGCAACATCGCCATTGATTTTCAGGATATCTACTACTACCTGAAGCCGGCGAACGAACAAGGCCGGACTTGGGACGATGTTCCGCAGGAAATCAAAGACACCTTCGACAAGCTAGGAATTCCCGAAGCAGAGAAAAAGTATCTCGCCGGTGTGAAGGCTCAGTTCGAAAGCGAAGTCGTCTACGGATCGCTGCAGGACGACTTGGGCAAGAAGGGCGTTATCTTCACCGATACGGATACCGCCATCAAAGAACACCCCGAGTTACTCCGCGAATACTTCGGCAAGATTATTCCGCCTTCGGACAACAAGTTTGCCGCGCTCAACTCGGCGGTTTGGTCGGGTGGTTCATTCATCTATGTCCCCCCCGGTGTGAAGATCGAGTTCCCGCTACAGGCCTACTTCCGCATCAACGCGGAGCAAATGGGGCAGTTCGAGCGGACGCTGATTATCGTCGACGAAGGTGCCGAAGTGCATTACGTCGAGGGTTGTACCGCCCCCATGTACACGACCGAAAGCCTGCACTCGGCAGTGGTCGAGATCATGGTCAAGAAGGAAGGCCGTTGCCGTTACACGACCATCCAGAACTGGGCCAATAATATTTACAACCTGGTGACCAAACGGGCGATGGCTTACGAGAACGCCCTGATGGAATGGATCGACGGCAATCTGGGTAGCCAGCTCACGATGAAGTATCCAGCCGTCTACATGATGGAACCAGGCGCCCGCGGCGAGATCCTTTCGATCGCTTTCTCCTCGAAGGGGCAGCATCAGGACGCCGGTGCCAAAGTCGTTCACTGTGCTCCTAATACGAAGAGCCGGATCATTTCCAAGAGCATCAGCAAAAACGGTGGCCGTAGTAGCTATCGCGGGCTGTGCAAAGTGGAAGACGGTGCGACCGACTGCAAAAGCAATGTGGTGTGCGACGCACTGATTCTCGATCCCGAGAGCCGCAGCGACACCTACCCCTATATTGAAGTTGAAGAGCAAGACGTGCAAATCGAGCACGAGGCGAGCGTCTCGCGGATCGGCGAAGAACAGTTGTTCTACCTAATGAGTCGAGGTCTTACCGAGGCGGAGGCGAGTTCGATGATTGTCAGTGGTTTCATCGAGCCACTGATCAAAGAATTGCCGATGGAGTACGCCGTCGAGATGAATCGATTGATCGAACTTCAAATGGAAGGCAGCGTGGGCTGAGCCTGGTCCGCATCTTGCCTTATCCCGCTAGCTCACGAGTTGAAAAACTCGACAACCTAATAATTCGAACCTAGAAGTTATTCATGAGTGCTACGCTGACCAAGTCTTCATTTTCCCAAGAAGCGTTTGACGAGTTCCTGTCATCCCGAGACGAACCAGACTGGCTAACGCAGCGTCGGCGTGATGCCTGGCAACAATTTCAGTCATTAGACATGCCCTCGGTACGTGATGAAGAGTGGATGCGAACGGACATTCGTCTCTTTAAGCTCAACGACTTTGGGTTGGCGGGGGAAACTCCCGACGTAGCGGCACCAGCGGCACTATTAGGCGAGGGCGTCGATCTCGGCGGGCATAGCGTCACCATCGACAGCCACTCAACGGACTGTGCCCTAGAGAAGAAGTGGGCCGACAAGGGAGTCTTGTTCGGCAATCTCGGTCAACTCTTGGCGGAGCACTCTGAGAAACTTCGTCCCAGCTTCGAAAAGCAGTTGGTTGATCCGAACAAAGATAAATTCGCAGCGTTGAACGCCGCGGTTTGGAGTGGTGGGTCGCTCCTATATGTGCCAAAGGGTGTGGTCATCGACGAGCCACTTCACGGGCTGTCTGTTCTGAGTGATGGGGCCACGGATCTGAATCGTACACTTGTGATTCTTGAAGAAGGCGCCGAAGCAACCTTGCTTGCCGAGACAGTCAGCACCAACGAACAGGCCAAAGGCCTACATTGCGGAACAATCGAGTTGATCGTTGGAGCCAATGCTCACCTAAGGTATGTGAACCTGCAAAACTGGTCGGACAAGGTGTGGCACTTTGCTCATCAAATGGCGCATGTCGCTGAGCAAGCCAGTTTGCAGTGGACCATTGGGGCCCTCGGCAGCCGATTGGCGAAGGTGAACCAGCATGTCGCCCTCACAGGCAAGGACGCACAAGCCCAGGTTAATGGGGCCATGTTTGCCCAAGGTCGGCAGCATCTGTCGTACAACACGCACCAGCATCACAAGGCGCCTTACTGCCACAGCGATTTGCTCTACAAAACGGCGTTACAAGACGATTCGCGAAGCGTGTGGCGAGGGATGATCAAAGTCGACGAAGGCGCTCAACGCACTGACGCCTATCAGCGAAACGACAACCTCATGCTTGCTACGACGGCCCGGGCGGACTCGATTCCAGGATTGGAAATCGAAGCCGACGATGTGCGTTGCACGCACGGCAGTACTTCCGGTCGCGTAGACGATGAGCAACTGTTCTACAGCATGACACGCGGTTACACTCGCCAAGAGGCAGTCCGAATGATTGTCACAGGATTCTTCCAGCAGGTATTTGACCGCATCACCATCGAAAGCGTACGCGATGCCCTGGGCGAAGCGATTGGTCGTCGTGTCCGCGATATCGAAGAGTAAACTCAGAAAAGAATAAAGGCTCGTCAGTGGCAGAATTTGTGAGTGTGGCGAAAACGGATGAAGTGGCTGATCCTGGCTCGATGCTGGTCGAAGTCGACGAACGGCTAGTCGTGCTAGTGCATGCCGCCGACCATTGGTACGCCCTGGACGATGTCTGCACACACGATGGCGGTCCACTAAGCGATGGTCCCATCGATCCTGAGGACAAGTCGATTGCCTGCCCCCGTCATGGAGCCAAGTTCAATCTCGAGTCGGGTGCCGCGATGACGATGCCCGCCACCAAGGCCACGGTCAGCCACGAGGTGAAGGTGGATGGTGACCAAGTGCTTGTACGGCTAAATTCCTAATAGCTTTCTGTCCGACTGTGGAGCAACTCATCATGCCGATTGCAGAAGACAAAGTTCGCGAAGCTTTGAAGCAAGTGATCGACCCCGAATTATTCGTCAACATCGTTGATCTGGGGCTAATCTACGAGATCAAAATCGCCGAAAACGACGCCGGGAAGTCGGACGTTGAGGTCGAGATGACCATGACGAGTCCCGCCTGTCCCGCCGGCCCGCAATTGCTGGGTCAGTCGAAGGACTTTGTTGGCCGACTCGAGGAAGTCAACGAAGTCGATGTGAAACTGGTGATGGAGCCGCCTTGGACTCCCGATCGGATGACCGAAGATGCCCGCGATCAATTGGGGATTTTCTAGCTTAGGGCTAAGAGCAAAGAGCTAGGAGCTAAGAGCAGAGAGCTCAGAGTCGAGAGACCAGGGTCGAGAGCATCGTTGAAAATCAGGGCACATCAGTCGTGAGCCGACGGCGCTTGCCGCGGGTAGCGTCAGTTTTGGTGTTGTCTTGCTGCTACCCGACGCTAGCGCGTTCGGCTCATTGACTTTGAAATTGCTTCTAGCCATGCATTTTTTTCTCTATGAATGGGTCACGGGTGGCGGGTTAGTCGAAGAGTGGGGGCAGTTGCCGAAGTCGTTGCTGGTGGAAGGCTCGGCCATGGTGACGGCTCTGGCCAAAGATCTTGCAGCGATCCCCGATTCGCACGTCAGCATACTGAAAGATATGCGGCTAGATTCGCTGTCGCTGCCCGGCTGCGAGGTTCACGAAGTGCAGTCGCGCTCCGATCACGAGGAAGAATTTCTCAACCAAGCGGAGCGAGCAGATTACACGCTAGTGATTGCTCCAGAATTTGATGGCATTCTAGGTGGGCTTCACCAACTGGTTTCTCACCATGGCAACGAACTGCTTGGTTGCGACCTAGATTTTGTCTCTTTGACGACCGATAAGCATCAGACCGCCACGCGCCTTGCAGAGTGCGGAGTGCCTGTGCCGGAAGCGACTCTCTTGGAACCAGATGAGGAGAAGCTGCCCGCCGATTTTAGTTATCCCGCTGTACTGAAGCCGGTGGATGGCGCAGGTTCTCAGGATACACTGCTGGTCTCCAAATCGAGCGATGAACCCCCACCCTACGCCTGGTCCCGTCGATTGGAGCGGTACTATCCTGGCATGGCCGCGAGCGTTTCCTTTCTCTGTGGTCCGTCGCATAAGATTGCTTTGCCGGTTTGCATGCAGAATCTCTCAGACAATGGGCGCTTTCATTATTTGGGAGGCTCGCGGCTGATGCAGCGCGAGTTAGCCGACCGGGCTACGAATCTCGCGGAACAATGCCTGGCAGCATTGCCGCCGGCGCGAGGATATGTGGGGATCGATGTTATCGTAGGAAGAGAGGCCGATGGGAGCGAAGATGTGGTGATCGAGGTGAATCCACGTTTGACAACTTCGTATGTGGGATTGAGAGCGATGACGCAGGACAATCTGGCCAAGACCTTGGTCGATGTTGCAATTGGCGAGTCTGCCGCCATTGATTTCAATGAAGACGCATTCGAGTTTCTCTCGGATGGGACCGTTACAAAACTTGGCGATCGATAATCCATGAGCCTGTTGGCATTAGATATTGGCGGTGCGAATCTCAAGGCTGCCGATGGGCTGGGATTTGCCAGGTCTCATCGCTTTCCTCTGTGGAAGCGTCCTGAATCGATTGCCGATGGCATCCGAGATTTGATGCGCGAGTCGCCTGAGGCAGATTGTCTGGCTGTGACGATCACCGGCGAACTGGCCGACTGCTTTCAGACCAAGGCGGAAGGAATCGATAGAATTCTGTCTGCCGTGGATGTTGTGGCCGCAGGGCGCGAGATTCACGTTTATCTTTGCAACGGAGATTTCTGCAGCCCGAAACAAGCGCGTGAGAACTATTTACTCGCCAGCGCTAGTAATTGGCACGTGTTGGGCAGCTTTGTCGCTCGCTATAGCAACACAATGCCGGCAATGTTGATCGACATTGGATCGACGACGGCAGATTTTATTCCCTTTGGCACCAATGGTGCGACCGCAGTGGGCATCACAGACCCTGAGCGACTGGCGACGGGTGAGTTAGTTTACACGGGCATAGAACGGAGCCCCGTGTGTGCTCTAGTGAAATCGTTGCCATGGCGTGGCGAGCGTTGTGGCGTGGCGCAGGAACTGTTCGCGACGGCTGCGGATGCTTACGTGGTACTGGGAAAGCTTGCTGAAGATTCAAACAGTACAGACACCGCCGATGGCCGGCCGCTGACCCAGGCCAATTCCCATGCACGGCTAGCAAGGATGGTATGTGCCGATACGACGATATTCGACAGCGAAGATGCCAATCGCGTGGCGGAGGAAATTCAGGACGCGCAGCTATCGTTATTGGAAAGCGGTTTCCGCAAGGTTGTGGAGCGTATGGATAGGCAGCCGCAGACTATTGTGCTTAGTGGTCATGGTGAATTTCTATCGCGATGTCTTTTGAATCGATTGGGATTCGATGCCAAGTTGGTTTCTCTAGACCAAGAGCTTGGTCCCGCGTTAAGTCGATGCGGACCGGCACACGCATTGGCGGTGCTGGCACGAGAGAGGATAACCGATCATGGGTAGCCTCGTGCGAGTTGTGAAGATAGGCGGCAGTCTGCTCGATTTACCAGACTTAGATGCACGACTGAAGAGTTGGCTCGATATACAGACGCCTGCTCACCACGTATTGATCACCGGGGGAGGCAGCCTGGTCGAGGAGGTGCGGCGCTGGAATGCTCAGCGGCCTTTGGACGAGAAAATGGCCCACTGGGTTTGTGTCGATTTGATGTCGGCCACAATCCGACTTTTCCAATCTCGGTTCCCACGTATACCGCTGACGAAGGAAGAAGGTTGTCTCACAGATCGGCTGAAATCCCCCGGAGCCACGTTTTTCGATGTGTCTAAGTGGCTGCGGGAAAGTGAACCCGATTTGCCCGGTCGAGCCTTGCCAGCGAATTGGGAGGTGACGAGCGACTCGATCGCCGCTCGGCTAGCCACTTGTCTGGGGGCGTCGGAACTAGTTCTGCTAAAGTCATGTACGCCCGATCGATTCGGAGAAAACATTCTTCCCGAGCTGACAGCCAGCGGGCTGGTTGATCAGGGTTTGGGCCAGTTTGTCGCAGGAATTCCTCAGCTTCGAGTTGTCAATTTGCGTCTAAATCCGCCCGAAGAGACCAGATTTCGCACTTTGGAACCTCATGCCAGACATCTATAATGTTTAATCACGCCGCCGCGCCGGCCTTGCTCAACGAACCACTCCGAAAATCATGGCGACCGATCTCAAACCTACTGACTCAGAAGTTCAAGTCGAGCCGCATGCCGACAGCGAATATATTACTTCCCATAATGACGATGCCCCTGTGGCCGAGCCAGCCAAGAAACGTCTTCCTTGGCCTGCAACCACGATCGATCCGACGTTAATTCGTTGGCGGTACATCATCGCCATTCCAGGGATCCATGTGCTGGCGTGCTTGGCGTTCTTTCCGTATTTCTTCAGTTGGACGGGTGTCGTACTCGCTGTGCTAGGACTGTATGTGTTTGGCACGTTGGGGGTCAACCTGTGCTATCACCGGATGCTAACCCATCAAGGCCTTGTCGCGCCGAAGTGGCTAGAACATAGCCTCGCGATCCTGGGTGTTTGCACCATGCAAGATACGCCCGCTTGTTGGGTGGCCATGCACCGGATCCATCACAAACATTCCGACGAACAACCCGACCCCCATAGCCCGCTGGTGAGTTTCTTTTGGGGCCATTGCGGTTGGTTGATGGTGGAGAACCGAGACTTCTTAAACGTCAACTACTATCAGCGCTACGTCCGCGACATCCTCCGCGATCCTTTCTATATGAAGCTTGAGCGCAATCGAAACTGGGTGTGGGTCTATTTGGCAAGCATGATCGTTTACTTTGCCGCTGGTGTAATCGCCGGGCTGATTGGCGGATTTCCACCCGTGCAATTTGGTCTGAGCCTGGTGGTTTGGGGGGTATTCGTCCGCACGGTGCTAACTTGGCATATTACCTGGAGTGTGAACTCTGTGACGCACGTCTGGGGTTATCGCAATTACGAAACCAGCGACAGCAGCCGCAATAACATCTTGGTGGGCCTCTGGAGCAACGGCGAAGGCTGGCACAACAACCACCATGCCGATCAACGCGCCGCCGCCCACGGCCACAAATGGTGGGAATTCGATCTGACGTGGCTCACGATTCGGCTCTTCGAAAAGCTGGGGCTGGTGAAAGATGTGGTGCGTCCGAGAGTGTGGACGCAAGAGAAGGCGAATTAAAAAAGGGTGCCCAGCGTTCTGGACACCCTTTTGGTAATCGTACTTGAACTACTGCAGCCACCAGTTGCCGGAGTCGGCTGAGAATGTGTTCCGCACTTCGCTCACCGAAGCAACTTCTTCCGTCTTGTCTGCAACGTGCCAGGGTAGCATCTGTACGCCACCGGAAGCACTAACCGTGTAGCTGCCCCTATTACGGACGAAGCTGGCCTGTGTGTCGACAAAGCGAGGGACGGGGTACTCGGCGAGTTCGACATCCTGCATCAAATTCGAGATCTCCAGTCCAGCGGTGGCGAGCAATTCTTCTTTCTCGATGAGTGCTGCGACGACGGCGAGATCCATCACGTTGCGAAGTTGGCCGAAGACCGAGTCATGCTCGGCCAGTTTGGGATAATTGCCAGTCATCATTTCAGCCCATTTTTGGGCCGCAGGGCTGGCAGCGCGGCTGCTCTCACGCTTGCCGTCGGCATTGAATTGGTCTTCTTCGGTTTTGCATTGGACGCCTTGGCCGCGAAGTTGCCAGGCCAAGCCTTCGGCATCGCGAGCGAGAGAGTCGTATTTAGGTGCCAGCCACCAACGGGGCGTCATGCTCGAATTTCTGCTACTGGCCAGTTCCATGAAGCTAGGCATTTTGGCCACAGGTGCTTCGTCGAAGTTCATTGCCAGACGTTTCATGCGGAAATCGGCGGCTACCATCACGCGGGCGAAGTGGCTCGACGCGGGAATTCCTGTGAGCGAAATCTCCTGCGGGCCTAGAGCATCCTCGAGGCGAGTCATCGCAACTTGCGGATTACGTTCCCGTTGTAGTTGGCGTAGCACCCCTTGCAGTCGCTGCATGCCTTCTTGACTCGGATCAATCGAGCAAGAAATAGGCTCCAACCGCGAGGAAGCTGCCGTGCGTAGCGCAACTACCAAATCGTCTAGCAAGATCACAGGACGCTTCGTGGTTTTGCCAACCACATTTCCAAGTGCATCAAGTTGCCAGCCCTCGGCAGGACCGGCCAAGACAATATCGTTTCGCTCGGGATAGACAAACACATACTCGATGCGCTGTAAACCGGCGAGGTAGCGGATCTCTTCGGGAAGTGGGCTACTGTCTGCCACACTCTTGGCGACGGCTGAGTTGATTTGCTTGATCGACACGCCTCGCATTTTGTTAAACGCGGCCAACTCTTCTGGCACGCGGTCCAGAGCAGTCTTACGTAGACTTTCCAATTGCTCCGAGTCTTCCAGCGTCAAACTACTGAGCAAGCCATCGGCATCGATGGCAACACCACCGACCGCCCGTTGGACAATCTGGGCATTGGAGTTGTTGGCGAATGCGAACAGCGTAGTGAGAGCCAACACGGCGACACTTGCCAGACGGGTGTGGAGGGATGCCCGTTTCATCAGTTTTCTCCTTGTTTCGCCAACTTCGCCAATCGGCACGCTGGCTTGCGATACGCTTCTCGAAGGTTGTTCCGTAAAAGTAGCTGTGCACCGACGGCGCTAAGGTTTCGCCAGATCTCTTAACCGCTAGACCTACGGCGCGCTACCCTATCTCCAGAGTAGTTGCAAACCCCTTGATATTCAACACTTTTGACGTTTCCCCGCGTAAACACAGCGAAATTTGACCGAGCGAGTCGGCCTCTAAGATACGCACTTTCTCAGACTCCAACAGGCCCGAACAGGGGGGACGATGCTTGGCTATTGGCTTAATTACGTGCATACTAGGAGTAGGAATCCCCGGCCGATGAAGCTGAGTGGCTTTTTCGTAAGCTACTTTCCCAGTTATACTTACAATCTCCGCTACCACGACTGTATCAATTCGCTACATATGTCAGACTCCTTGACAGCATACCTGATTATTCGCGACGGCTCGAAATGGGCCGACGTGGTGCGATTGGTGCCTGGCGAATCGGTGACTTTGGGCCGAGCGCCTACCAACACAATTGTCGTGAAGGACGAACGTTGCAGTCGCAATCACGCCGAAGTGTTTCAAGCTCAAGGCGAATGGAAACTACGCGATTTGGAAAGTCGCAACGGCACGCTTGTCAGTGGCGATCCAGTCAGCAGCGATCGTACGCTACAGCCGGGCGATATTGTTCAAATCGGCAATTCGCATCTCGCATTTGTGCACGATTTGTCGCAGGCCTTTCCCGATACGAATACGTTGCTGCGTGGATCCAAGTCGGTTGAGACGAGTGAGACGGGCGTCGACGATCAAACCGAAGAAGCCGAAAGCATCTTCGAGGCCTTCGAGCCAACCACCATTACGCATCGCAAAGGGCAAAGTCGTTTTCTTGATCTGCCCACGATGGAAGAGACAGACGAGGAATCGCTGCCCAAGGTAGGGCGCGCCGCGGCAATGCTTTGCCGGCTCGCGTTCGATCTTGCTCGTTCCACCGACGTCTTGTCGCTGGCCAACACAGCGCTCAATGGTTTGTTTGAAGGCACGCGGGTCGATTCCGGTGCGATCCTACTTCGCCAGAGAGATTCCAAAGGCGAACGGACCAGCGAAGACCTCGAAGTGGTTGCCTCGCGGAGCGATTGCGACCACTCCTACCACCGCGTCTCCCAATTCCTGTCTTCGACCGTCCTGCGTGATGGCCAGGCGGTGATGGCACGGAATGTGATGGACGACAGCAACCTGGGCAACCGAGATAGCCGAGGTGAAATTCTGGCGACAAGCGTAGTTTGTGCACCAATCCGAATGGAAGGCGAGGTGCTGGGGCTTGTGCATCTTTACACGACGGACGTGGAAAAGCCCACGGACCCTGAGGACTTGGAATTCACGCTAGCGGTGGCAGACACTGTGGGTGTTGCCTTGGAAAACCTAAGTAAACGTCAATTGCTGGCAGAAAACCTGAACCAGGTGCGTTCAGAGAACACCAATCTACGCGAGCAGTTGGGTGTGCAAAGCGAAATCGTAGGCTCAAGCGAAGTGATGATGCAAGTCACTCGGCAAATCGCCCGCGCTGCCCCCAGTCGTGCGACCGTGCTCATTCGCGGCGAGAGTGGTGTTGGCAAAGAGCTTGTTGCACGTGCGGTTCACTTCTCTAGCCCGCGCGAAAAAGGCCCGTTCGTTTGTTTGAACTGTGCGGCTCTCTCGGAAACTTTGCTGGAAAGTGAATTGTTCGGCCACGAAAAAGGCGCGTTCACTGGTGCCACGGACCGCAAGATTGGCAAGTTCGAACAAGCCGATACGGGCACGTTGATGCTCGATGAAATCGGCGAGATGAGCCCCACGATTCAGGCAAAATTCCTTCGCGTCTTGGAGGGGCATCCTTTCGAGCGTGTGGGCGGTGCCGAGCAAATCAAGGTCGACGTCCGCGTCATCGCGGCGACCAATCGCGATTTGGAGAAAGACGTTGCCGAAGGATCATTCCGCAGGGATTTGTATTTCCGTCTGCATGTGCTGGAGATTCTAGTACCGGGACTGCGGAAGCGTCCGGAAGACATCCCGGAACTGGCGGAGTTTTTCCTGCGCAAGTTCAACGAAGAGACGGGCCGCAAGCTGAAGGGATTCTCGCCGCGGGCGATGGAAGAATTGCTCCGCTATCGTTGGCCCGGCAACGTGCGCGAAATGAAAAACGTGATCGAACGCGCCGTGGTACTCGCCCGTGGCGAGTATGTGGATCACGATGATCTCGTGCTGTCTGCTCTAAAAACAGCGGGCGACACCGAATCGGGGACCACCACCTCCGGCTACGGGACATACGAAGCCGTTTCGCTAGCCGACGTAGAGCGCGAACACATCCTCCGCACCCTCAACGCCACCGGCTGGAACAAAAGCCGCGCCGCCGGCATCCTGGGCATCGAACGCTCGACGCTCGACCGAAAGATCCGCCGGTACGATCTTATTAAGGAACGTCCCCGGGCGGTTTAACCGCATCGTAGCGTTTTTGGTTGGGCTAGCAGTGGCACCCGATAAGTTGAAATTTGGCCCCTGAAGGCACCGAAGAAGTCCGTAGGGTGCGATGAAGCAACGCGTAATCGCGCCAAGATGCGGTTTTGGTGCGATTCCACTTTGTTCCATCGCACCCTACGTACTGAACCATGAGGTTATCTGATGAGGTTAGTACTTATTGCCGCCGTGCTAGTGTTTCTGGTGGAACAGCAGGCGTGTGCTGCTGTCGTCGTATTAGCGGACGGTTTCGACGACTTATCGAACTGGTTTCTTGCCGCTCAACCTGACACGACGACTGAGATAGTTGATTATGGACTTCTGGGAATCTCAGAAGCACCGAATCCGGTTCCGGGCTCGGCAGCAACGACTGGCGTTGTATTCAAGGCTAATATGTCCAGTGGAGTTCCAGCAGCAGCCAATCTAGTGGGGATAGTTCCCGGTGCGAATGCCGACTTGACTTATCCAGTGTTTGAGCTGCAGTACGACATGTGGCTGAATACCTCCGACCCGTTGCCTTCTACCGGAAGCACGGAGCAAGGTTTGTGGGGCATTGGAAGGACCAATGCCACCGCCTTGGGAAGGAATAACCGGTTTACAGCTGGGAATGGGACTTATGGTTGGTTAGCCGTGGAAAACGGATATAACAGCGAAGATGCGGTAGCCTTTTCTGGGATTGCGGAGCAAGATCGGAAGGATGGCAGTACGCATCGGAGTTTGTTTAATGCTGCATTTGAAAGGACTGTTGCCCAACCGGGTCCTAATACTGCCAATGCGGCGGCCAACCAATGGGTGCAGGTTAGCGTGTCTGCGAATCAGGGAGCAGTTCAGGTTTCATTTAATGGTCAGAATTTCTTTTCCATTGCTGACACTCCGACGGCTGGGCACATCATGGTTGGGTATGAAGATCCTTTCGCGTCGATTGGCAGTGTGCCTGCTGAACAATATGGAATCATCGACAACGTAGTGATTGAAATTCCCGTTCCAGAGCCTGGGACAATCTCTCTTCTTGCGACAGGGCTTGTCGTGATCTTTCGTTTGCGTGTTCAGTCAGTAGAGTAGGTGCTGCACCTCTGCTCCAAGGCATTAAGCTTCGTCCGATGCCCGGAGCCATTTGCTAATGGTGGGGTCGTCGTCGCACAGGTCTTCGGGAGAGAAGTACAAGCCGATTTCGCGCTGGGCCGCTTCGGGGCCGTCCGAGCCGTGGACCAGATTCATCTGGCGGCTGGAACTGTAGTCGCCGCGGATGGTGCCCGGGGCTGCTTGCAAGCCGCTAGTGGCACCGAGCATGTCGCGAACCACCTGGATCGCTTCCAGTCCTTCGACGACGGCAGCTAAAACAGGACCGCCGGTAATAAATTCTTCCAGCGTGGGATACCAACCTTTTTCCACATGCTCGGCATAGTGTTGCTTGGCGAGTTCGGGGGTGATGCGGAGCATTTTCATCGCTACGAAATTAAGCCCTTTTTGCTCGAATCGAGCAATCACTTGCCCCATCAAGCGGCGCTGGACACAGTCGGGTTTGAGCAGAATAAAGGTACGTTCCATGGTTCGTTTATATCTCTTGTTTCGAGGGAGAAAGTGACGTCAATCAGTTTCGGATCAACTGAAGGCAGGAGGCGAGATTTTAGGCGAAAACTGCCTGAGTCTCAAGCGGTCGGCTGCTCTCGCTCCGGGTAGGCAGGATAGACTAACATAGTGAGACCTTACATTAAGCTGTTTAGGAATTTGGGCCATATGCTCAGCTACGTCAGTAGCTGTCATCCCGAGGTCCGCCGAGGGATCTAGCCAGATTCCTCGGCGGACCTCGGAATGACATTTCGCTCCGCGTAAGTTATTCCTTTTCCCAATTGCCGGACAGATTTACCTTATTCCCGCTCCACTCGATTGCCTGCCCTGTTATCTATGACAACCGACGCACCGACCGAAGAGGCTCTGGAGGCCAACCCTCGCAAACGGTCGGGACCGTGGCGGAAGGTTCTGTCGGTGGCCTCGCTCGTACTGCTCGCCTATCTGGGACGACGCTATTGGGGCGACCTGCCGAAGCTTCTGGAAGTGAGTCCCCGATATGTGGCGGCAATATTAGCCATCTCATTCGTAAACCGGATTTTCGCGTCGGAGATCTTCCGACAGACGCTGCTGGCGATTGGCACTCGCCTCGGTCGGATGGAAGCATTCAATCTGTTGATGCTGCGCGCCTATTCGGGATTGTTCATTCCCCGTTCTGGATTCGGTGTGACGGGAGTCTACTTAAAGAAACGCTATGGTGTTCGATTTGCTTCTTACACGGGTTTGTTGTTCCCGATCGCGCTTGTGCAGTGCTTTGTCATTGGCATGTTAGGGATGACAGGTCTTGCGCTGCTGTGGCGATTGGAAGGAATCGCTCCGCCCTGGGAAATCCTGACTGTTTTTGTCTGTTGCGTGATCGGTGCCGCCATTGCCTTGTTGGTGCGAGTTAAGGTCCCCGACTCTTGGCCCGGCAAGCTTGCCCATTTTTTCCGAGGACTTAGCGAATCGTGGCATGTGTTGAGCCGCAATCGAAACTTGTTGTTGCGCTTGGTCGGCTTGCAACTGACGTCGATCCTTGCTCGCGCGATGCGTCTGCAAGTTGCCTTTTGGGGAATTGACGTCGAGACGCATTTCACCGGGGTGATGGTCGCTTCGTTGTTAGCCGACTTGGCATTCTTTTTTAGCTTCACCCCCGGCAACTTGGGATTCCGTGAAGCCGCAATTGTCTACGGCGCGAGTGTGACTGGAGCGACTAAAGCTGAGGCGCTGGCGGCAGCACTACTCGATCGTTTAGTAATGATCGTCTCGCTGGTGATCATCGCGCAATTCAGCCTCTGGAAAATGCCGGGGTTGCGTAGAGTGCAGGAGCTCTCGGACGAGAGTTCCGTGCAGGAATACGAAGACAATGCGTCCAGCTGAGCGTTATTTTCCGCCACCGCCGGTACTGTTGACCCGCATCGTGAATGAGTTGAGTTTGTACGCTTTGCCGGTATGAGGGCTAACTGGAATACCCTCTGGCAAATAGTTGGGGTCCGCGCCAATGTCGCTCAGGTTGATCGCGGGCCACGCGCCTTTGTCCAAATACCAGCGTTCGGCCGCAGAGTTGAGCAACGCAATATTCATTTTGTCTGCCCGTTCTTTGGCCGCATCGGTAGCACCCGTGACGCGAGGTAGTATCAATATTGCAATCGTGCTCAAAATGGCAACAACCGCCATCAGTTCAAAGAGGGAGAAGCCGCTACCGCGAGCTCGTCGAACTGGTGGAGGGAATTTGGGCGAGGTGGTTCCCGTGCCAATGGTTCTGAGTGATTTCATAAGTTGCTGGACGTTGGGCAAGATCAATGCGACTGCAAAGAGGCTAATCATGAGTGGCGAAAGCCAATCGCCCCACTGAGCGTAGTAGCTGATTCGGGCATCGAGTTGAGTGGGCGTGAGAGCCCGTGGTTGCGCTAGTTCGTTGCGATCGGATACAGAAACGATTCGTCCGCAACTGTCGATCCAACCCGAATAGCCCCTATGTGCATTGCGAACAATGGGCCGACGTGTTTCGATGGCGCGTAGTTGGGCCATGCGTAATAGTGTTTTCGCCAAGACTCCTGTTGAGTCGCTTGCTTCGCTTCCAGCCAAGACGAAAAAGTCGAGCTGAGAGTTTTCCATCTGCTGTTGGAAATGGTCAGGAAAGGCAACTTCGTAGCACAGGCCACATCCAAACGTGAGCTCGTCGCCCGTGGAAGTAGAAAGCGCAAATGTTGTGGGGGATTTGCCCCGGGAATATTCAACGGGCACAGCAATCTGGAGCCACTCCCAGTGAGCGGGAGCAAATTCGCGGAATGGTGCGCAGTGCACCTTATCGTAGGTTCCTACAACACCGGCTTCCGGATGGACATACGCCAGTGAGTTGAAAGTGCTAATTTGATCATCCTCGGCCGAGAGTCTTTCGACTCCGATTAACAGGTTCGCATTCAGGTTTTGTGCGGTTTGCTGCAGATAGTCAGAAATTCGATGTCTGTAGCCCTCAACGTCGCCGCGAGTTAATGGCCAATGAGCAGCAATTGTGGCCTCTTTTTGAGCGCTGCTCTGGGCATCGATGATGGCGTGGTGATAAGCCAGCTCGGGCCAGACATATAGATCGGTTTTGTCCGCCGATGGCAATCGGTCTGGTTTGATCAAAGGCGGCAGGTCGTGCCGAGTCATGAGGCAAATGTTGGGTCCCGTCTCTTGAACGGGTTGATGCATGCGAAAATATCCGTACGAAATCGAACCCGTGAAAATGATCGGAACACCGACGCAACGAGCCACAAGATTCCAGTCCCACTTGCGGAACGGGAGATCGATTCGCACAAAGTGAAGATCGTAGATAAATCCATTCACGAGGGCGACGAGCAGGCTGACAGTTAACTCGCCCCCTAGATCGGCAATTTGCGAGATGAGCGGGTAATCGGCCTGCGTATGAGCCAGGCTCAAGTAGCGCATGGCGTGTTGGTCGAACGCCATCATCAGCAAAGATTGCATCGTTTCATAGAAGTACCAAGCAAAGGGAAGCGCGAGAGTCACGGGAAGTTTCGAGGTCAGAACTAGCCGCCGACCTGCAAGGATCATTAGGCAGAATATCACAGCGCCGAGTTGCCCGCAGATTAGCCAACCTGGTGCATAGTTGCCTTCCAACGCAAAGCCGCCGTATAAGGTGCGAATCCAATCGAGCGCCCACAGATGAAAAATCAGGCCCCCCAAGTAGATTCCCGCCCAGCAGCGTAGGGTCATTTTTTTTGTGGACAGAACGACACCTAACGGTGCCAGTGCAATCCAGGCGAGCAGGGAGAATCCGGACGAATAGAAGCTGATTGCCAGTAGGCAACCGGTAGCTAAGGCGCAATTCGCAACCACAGAGCCGCGTTGGATGGGGGGGGCTTTTTCGTTCACGGGGAAGTTCGTTCTCAGGTTCAATAGCAGGCATTAAAGGAACAACTGGTAGTACAAGACTCTACGTTTTCCACATAAAAAGGGCTGTTTTGAATGAAAACGGACGCGAGGATCTTCCTGGTAGAGATTCTCCAATTCCGATTTTAACGATTACTCGGCTACTTTAACGTTTGCCCGACTGGGGAGCGTCTCCCCCCTGCCCTCTGGCGGCACGATCCACTATCCTCTGAGGCATGGCAATTCTCGGTGCGCACATGTCGATCGCTGGTGGATACTACAAGGCTGTGGAAGCAGCGGCCAAGGCAGGCTGCGATTGTGTCCAGTTATTCACTAAGAACAACAACCAGTGGCGCGCGAAGCCGATATCGGATGAGGATGTTGAGCGATTTCGGTCTGCGCTGCAAGAGCACGGGATCAAGTACCCCATTTCTCACGATTCTTACCTAATCAACATGGCTAGTCCCGACGACGAGCTGTGGAAGAAATCCGTCGATGCGTTTGTGATCGAACTGCAGCGGGCGGAACTGCTAGGTATCGAGTACGTCGTCGCTCATCCGGGCGCATTCACCACTAGTACGGAATACCGCGGGCTGAGGCGGATCATCAAGGCACTTAACGAAGTGCACAAACAAACCAAGGGTTGCTCGGCTAAGTGCCTGCTGGAAACTACTGCTGGGCAGGGTTCCAATCTCGGTTGGAAGTTTGAGCATCTTGCCACGATACTCGACGGTGTGAAGAACCCCGACTTAGTCGGCGTCTGTTTCGATACCTGTCATGTCTTTGCAGCTGGCTATCCGATGGGAACGGAGAAAGACTACAAGGCGACTATGCGACAGCTGAATAAGACCATAGGTGTCCAGCAAATCAAGGCATTTCATTTCAATGATAGTAAGACCAAATTCGGCAGCCGCGTCGATCGCCATGCCCGAATCGGTAAGGGTGAAATGGGTCTCGAGCCGTTCCGATTCTTGCTCAACGATCGAAGATTCCGGAAAGTCCCGAAATATTTAGAGACACCCAAAGGCGAAGAAAAAGGCAAGGATTTGGATGTCATCAATTTGAAGACGTTAAAAAAACTGATTTCTACCTGATCTGCCAGTCCGCTAGAATGGTTTCTACCGCACTGCCCAATAATCGGTGTTACGGAACTTTGCCCTAGCGCGGAGGTCGAATCAGTCATGGCCCAGATTTCTATCGGTAAACACATCAATGCTACTCGAGAAGAAGTGTTTCGAGTGCTGGCCGATCTACACAATGCACCAGAGAACATCCGCGGAATCGAAGAGCTTGAGATCCTAACGGAGGGTCCTATCGGCGTCGGCACGCGGTTTCGTGAAACTCGGACGATGTTTGGTAAGCAAGCCACGGAAGAATTGGTAATCACCTCGTTCGACCCGCCTCAAAGCTATGTCGTGGAGTGTGAGTCGAGCGGTGCGCACTATCGGACCGAGTTTCTGTTGATCCCAGATATTGCTGGCACACATCTGCGAGTGGTGTGCAACGCGACCCCGCAAACGTTGCTCGCCAGATTGCTCTTGCCTCTGGTTAATCTTACGGGCGATATCACCAGCAAGTGTATCGAATCTGTTCTAGAGGACGTAAAGCGAATAGCCGAGGAGTCTGCCGCTCCTGTCTTGCATGCTTAGAGTCAAGCTCACAAGTTCCTAAACTCAAAGCCTCTTTCAAGACATAAAGCCCTTCCCCCGAATACGGAAAAGGGAGATTTGGGACAGGCTCTTAGGGTAATCACTCTGGAATGTTACGCCCGTGGGGATCACCGCTGGTGGTATCGACTTCGGCTTCAAGTTCTTCTCGGAGTCTATCATCGATAAAGTGCTCGACGCGATGCGCGGGTTCGTGGACGTGGTCCAATGGCATCCCCAGATGCTCAACGAGATAGGTTTCCCAAAGCCGATGCGAGCGGACTAGCTTTTGAGCGATTTTCCTGCCGCTTTCGGTGAGTTGGAGGTGATTGTTGTGGGAGGCGACGCGACCATTTCGTAATAAGCCCGCCAGACCCCAGTAGGCCAGGATGCCTCCGCCGACGGCCGACCGCGCCTGGGTGGCAGAGAGGGGCTTTTCGCTGGCGAGCTCTTCGATTCGATAGAGCATGGCCAGCAGATCATCGCGAAGCACCTTGGTCGAAAGACGCACATTCCTCACTACTGCGGAGACCAAGCCATAACGCGGCGAGAACAATACGGCCAAGCTATATAAGCCTCCGGCTGCGACAGTCATCATGCCGGCATAGTTGGTGTCGAAGTATCGACCAAGCAGAAAACCAAGCACGGCTGCTGCGATTCCCACAACAGCAGAGAGCACAACCATCAGCCCAAACCGATCGCAGAGTAAGTGGGCCGTCGCGGCTGGCACAATTAGCATGGCCACCACCAGAATGGACCCCACCGCTTCAAACGAAGCCACGGTGGTGAGTGCGACCAACGTCATCAGTAGATAGTGCAGGCCGGTTGCTGAGAATCCGAGTGTTGTGGACAACCCCGGATCGAATGTGCTGAGCTTGAGCTCTTTCCACATGATCACGAGTATGAAAAGATTAAGCACCAAAACAATCAACGTCGTTAGCAATGGCCGGGGGATGCCCAGGATGAATTCAGAGAAGGAGACGAATTCCAGCGAACCTTCGTAAACGCAGGCAACGTCGAAATGGACTCCGGTGATATTCAGCTTCAGCAACACAACGCCCACGGCAAACAGCGAGGTGTAGACCACGCCCATACTGGCATCACTGGGAACGCGGGCGTGCTGGTGCAGCATTTGTGTGAGAAACGTAGTGGCCAAACCCATAATGGCGGCACCAATAAACAAGGGAATGATTCCCAGCGAACCAGAGAACAGAAAGGCCAGCACAAGTCCAGGCAAAACCGCATGGGCAATCGCATCGCCCATCATGCTCATGCGGCGTAAGACCAAGAAGCATCCGACGATTGCGCAAGCGACATTCGTGGCACAAGCGGTGGCAACGATCCACATTTCGTCAGCCGTCCAGGGTGCGTTCGCGGCAATAAGCAGCGCGTGTTGTGAGATGTAACCCATCATGTTTCTTCACCCGCGTCTAATTCGTGGGGGGAGACGGGCACTTCTTCGACAACCTGCGGCATGCGGCCTTCTTCGGACAGCTGCTTCTCTAGTTCAATCAAAAGCGCGTCGGGGAGTAGGTGCTCGGTTTCGTCGGCATCGCGGTCCACGTGATCCGAAGCGATGTCGGCGTATTCCATAAGATACATCTCCCACAATCGATGTGCCTTCGTGAGCTCTGCCCCTCGCTTTAGGCCCAAGGGCGTTAGCTGGACTACGTCTTGACGTGTCTTCACCAGTTCATCGTCAACGGCCCAGTTCAGCAGCCGTTCCATAGCACGCGGGCCCCAATAGCGATAGTTGCGAAGCTGTTCGATGGGCAGTTCAACAAGCTCGGGGAGCTCCGACTCACCCAGCTCATAAAGGGAACGCAACAGGTGCTCGCGGGCAATTCGCTTGCGGAGTTGCCAATCGGCATAGATCCTAGCGACCACGCCTCGTTGCGGGGCGAAGAGTAGCGAGACCAGGAACATTGCTGCCGCACTCAGCACGATCGAAGCACCTGCCGCGGGGATGCGACGCCCGACCTGAGTGCCAATCACCCCGGAGGCCACGCCAAACGCCCCAGACAGCAGCAACAAGATTTGCAATCGGTTGGTCCAAAACCGAGCCGTGGCCGCAGGCAGGATGATCATTGCGGCCATGAGAATGACACCGACGATCGGCAAGCCGACAATCGTCACGACGGTCAGTGCACTCATCATGGATAAATCCAAGGCGAGTGTTGGCCAGCCTTGTGTCTGGGCAAAATCCTGATCGAAGCAAACGATTTGAAATTCTTTGAAACAAACAATCACCGTCAGAATCACGACGAGAGCTACACCGATTAAGAGGTAGAGATCGCTAGTGAGAATGTTGGCAGGTTCGCCAAAAATGTAGTGATCAATTCCGGCTTTCTTTGTCACCCGGTCGGACTTGGCAACGACCGAAAGTAGTACTACCCCGGCACCGAAAAAGGTGCTGAGTACAATTCCGATAGCGGCATCCTGTTTGGTTCGAGTCCAACGGACGATCAGTGTCACGGCTCCCACGGCAAGTAGCCCACTAGCCAGTGCCCCGAACGACAGTCCGAGCAGGTTGCGGCTCTCCATGAACAGAAAGGCGAGACAGACGCCGGGCAGCGCAGCGTGGGAAAGCATGTCTCCCACCAAGGCTCTTCCGCGGAGCACCGCAAAGCTGCCCACGACACCAGCCATGCCGCCCAGCAGAGCGGTACCAATCGTGACTTTTTCGCCGAGAGATAAGCCGAACATCACAGCGGCTCCTGCTTCCGCATCGCTTCTGCCGCTTCGTCGAGTATGGTAAGCCGACCACCGTAGGTCTTCTGCAGGTTTTCTGTGGTAAACGTTTCTTCAATGTCTCCGCAAGCAATCAATCGCATATTGAGCAGGATGACGTAATCGAAGTATTCGCGGACGGTTTGCAGATCGTGATGCACCACTAGCACGGTCTTGCCGGCGGAGCGGAGCGAGTGCAAAAGCTGGACGATGGCCGATTCGGTGGCGGCATCGACCCCAGCAAAAGGCTCGTCGAGAAAATAGACCTGGGCCTCTTGGGCCAATGCTCGGGCGAGGAACACCCGCTGTTGCTGCCCTCCAGAGAGCTGCCTGATTTGCCGATTGGCAAGTTCGGCAATGTCGACTTCTTCCAAGCAACGCTGGGCGATTTCGCGTTCCGCTTTGCCAGGACGACGGAACCAACCAAGCCGACCATAAGTGCCCATCAGCACAACATCACGGACCGTAACAGGGAAATCCCAATCCACGGACTCGCGCTGCGGCACGTACCCGACAAGATGCCGTTGGTCTTCATAGCTCTCGCCGTAGATTTCCACTTTGCCACTCGCCAGTGGCACGAGCCCCAGAGCGGATTTGATTAAGGTTGTTTTCCCAGCACCGTTGGGACCCACGATGCCCACAAGCTTGCCTTCGGGGACCGTAAGATCGATATCCCAAAGAACCGGCCGACGGTGGTAGGCAACAGTAACATCGTGATATTCCAGCGCGATTTGCGACATTGCGGTGAATCGTGAAAGGACGAAGGGTGCATGGGATTAATTGATTGCCGCGTCCGAATCTTGTCGGGCGGTCTTCGTCTCTTGGCCACTCAGCGCGGAAACGATGGTATCTACGTTATGGCGGATCATACCCTCGTAGGTGTCGGCGGAAGTGCCTTTCTCGCCGAGCGCATCCGCATAGAGTTCGCCGCCAAGCTTGAGATCGTGACCCGCAGCCTGACAAGGTTCGATGAGGGCTTCGACGGTGCGGTTCGAAACGGCTGATTCCACAAACACGGCCGGTATCTGTCGTTCGATGATCATCTCTTGTAATTCTTCTTGGTGAGAGATGTCTTTTTCTTCTTCGGTGCTAATTCCTTTTAATCCAAAAACTTCTAGATCGTACGCTTCGCCAAAGTAGCCGAACGCATCGTGTGCGGTTACCAGGACACGCCGGTTTTCAGGGATACTGGCGATTTGCTTTTTGCAGTACGCAGAAAGTTCCCTGAGTTGGTTGGCATACAATGCGCCATTCTTCTTATAGTCGGCTGCGTTCTTGGGATCGAACTTCGCCAGCACGTCGGTCATGTCACTCACACAATCGGCCCAGAGCGAAACATCGTGCCATAGATGAGGATCGTACATGCCAGCAAACTCGGGGGGCTCGCGGAGCCGCTCATCCTTGCGATTCTGGAGGCCTTCGGTCACGGCATAGGTTGCCTTGCGACGTGCCATCTGCACGAAGAGTTCACCCATGCGGCCTTCCAGGTGCAAGCCGTTGTAAAAGATGGCGTCTGCCGCTGAAAGTTTACGAACATCGGAGGCAACCGGACGGTACAGATGCGGATCGATCCCCGGGCCCATGAGCGTTTCAACCTCTACGTGGTCGCCGCCAATGTGAGAGATCATTTCGCCGATATGCTCTGTCGTGCAAACGATCTTTATCGGATAGTCGCCGGAGAAGGTATGCGGCGAAACATCGGCAGGCCGATGATCGTGAGATCCAGCTTGGGTACAACCCAGGAAGAGGATCAGGCAAAAAAGGCTAGGAAAACAGGCTCTCAATGTCATGGAAGGGTCTCTCGTCAAAAGTTTAGCATCGGCTACAAATCTAATGCCTGCAGCCATTCAGGTCAAGGTAGAGTCGGCAGGTGGGGTTACAGCGAAAATTCGTTGCCGAAGGCTAAAATACTGCTTCGCAGCGAGGTTCGGGCCGAAAGAATTGCTGTTCGGTTCTGCCTGTTGTGGTATCCTTAAATGATCCCTCACCAAAGGTCAAGTTGGTCCGTCATGCGTTTCTTGAATTATCAATATATAAAGCGCTATCGGATGGAGTTGGATGTAAGCCGTTGGCGGCGCCCCGACTTCCGTTTGCCACGAGACTATCGGCTGGTGGCCTGGAGCGATGCTCTGCTGGAAGAGCACGCAGAGATCAAGTACCAGAGCTTCCGCGGCGAGCTAGACGCCCAGGTGTTCCCTTGCTTGGGCGAGTACGAGGGCTGCTGGAAGCTGATGCAAGAGATTCACGCACGCGAAGGCTTCCTGCCCGAAGCTACCTGGCTAGCCGAATATATTGGTGCTGGACCAAGAAAGACCGAATACTGCGGGACGATTCAGGCGGTTCGCACCCATCGGCAGCGGGCGAATATCCAGAACATTGGTGTCGTGCCTTTCCATCGCGGACGGAGCATTGGTACCGCGCTCATACTGGCATCTCTGGGTGGATTGCAATATCTCGGCGTTCCAAGAATCAGCCTGGAGGTTACGGCAGAGAATGGGGATGCGGTGCGGCTGTACAAAAAGCTGGGTTTCCGTTCAACGCGCACTCTCTACAAAGCGGTTGAGCTTGCTCCTAGTCTTCCCGCAAGGTAACCTGCGGAACGACGTGGAAACAGGATTTTGCCTATTGGGCGTCACTTTCGACGCGCCTGTGCCGCAGACTCCTTCGACGAATCTCTGAAACCCTGGCATTCGATGAGCACTACCTCACAAGTCCAAACTCGACAGGCGCAGAGTCACCAACTCGAAAACGGGATGGTGATTATCGGCGAACCAACCGCGGGCGTCCAATCGGCAGCAATCACACTGCTGACGCCATGTGGATACAGTACCGACCCAGCCGACCAGCTTGGACTCTCGTCGCTGCTGTGCGACATGGTTTTGCGTGGAGCCGGCAGTCGCGACAGTCGAGCATTGATTACCGATCTAGAAAATCTGGGTGTCGAACGGGGCGAGTCGGTCGGGGCGTCTCAAACTAGCTTTAGTGCGGCAACACTTGCGGCCAATCTGAATTCGGCGCTGGAGATTTACGCCGACATTGTTCGTAGGCCCCATATACCTGCCGATCAGCTGGACGCCGGCAAACAGGTTTGCCTCCAAGAAATCTACGGAGCCGAAGACGAGCCAAGTCAACAATTGATGATCGCACTCAGAAGAAGAGCGTACCCAGAACCATGGGGCCGACCCAGCCACGGAACTATCGAGGGCATCGGGCAATGTGACATCGAATCGGTCCAACAACAGTTCCAATCAAATTACCGACCGAACGGAACCATTTTAGGCGTAGCTGGTTCTTTCGACTGGGATGAGTTAATCGCCCATGTCGAGAGCCTATTCGGCGATTGGCAGCGAGTTGAGACCAAGCCACCTGTTGAAACCGACCCCGCTTCCGACTTGCTCCACACAGAGCACGAATCGAACCAATCCCACATTGGCATCGCTTTTCCCAGCGTTCCCTACCGCGATGCGGAGTATTTGCGGGCTTGGGCCGCGGTGGGAGTTCTGTCCAGTGGCATGAGTTCCAGGCTATTTACCGAAGTCCGGGAGAAGCGGGGACTTTGTTACACGGTGAGTGCTTCGCTCCAAACGCAGCGAGATCGTGCTCGCGTACTATGCTATGCCGGCACGACGGCAGAACGAGCCCAAGAAACCCTCGATGTGACTTACGCCGAATTAATACGTCTAGGCCAAGGAATCGAGGCCAATGAACTGGATCGGCTCAAGGCACGCATTAAAAGCGGGCTGATTATGCAACAAGAGTCGACCAGCGCCCGGAGCGGGGCCATTGCGCGCGATTGGTACCATTTGGCCCGAGTTCGTCCGCTTGATGAAGTTAGTGAAATGGTCGACAAGCTTACCAGTGATGCCATTAACGAATATCTCAAGCGTCAACCGCCAGCGAACTTCACATTTGCCACTCTCGGCCCCACGCCGCTTGAGTTGCCCGCCTAGCAATCCTCTGCGATGCTAGGATAGTAGTCTCTGGTGATTGCCTCACTACTGCGGTTGGCTCGGTCTCTCTATGAACTCTCTCGATATCAATCAACTGCTAGTCGACGTGCTCATTGTCCTGGTAGCAGGGTTTGTGGCGGGAGTTATTTGTCGAAGAATCGGCGTTTCGCTCTTGGTTGGCTATCTGGTAATCGGTGCCCTAATCGGCGAAGGGAGTCTGGGCCTGGTGTCTCAGGATAACCATGAGCTGGAGCTCCTGGCGCACACGGGTGCCTTATTGCTGTTGTTCTCAGTGGGCATCGAGCTTTCGCTGCCGTTGCTCCGTCGCATGAGCCGCGTGATCTTCCTGGGCGGATCTGTCCAGATGGCACTGGTTGCATTGCCGGTGATATTTGTCGCGATGATGGCGGGAATGGAATGGCAGCCGGCGGTGATCGTCGGAGGTGCAGCCGCGCTGAGTTCGACGATCCTGGTTTTTAAAGCGTTAGCCGAATGGGGCCAGACAGCTACGCCTGCAGGACGTCGCGGTGTCGGGCTGCTGTTGTTTCAAGACGTGGCTCTGGTGCCGTTGATGCTGCTGGTGCCATTGCTCACTTCAACTAGTGACGATCCATTGTTGCAAAAATTTGGGTGGCTAGGTGTGCAAACGATGCTATTTCTGCTCGCCATTTTATTGCTACGACGCTTAGTAACCGATGTGTTCGTGCCCCTTTTAATGAAATTGCGGAGCCTGGAACTGGTGGTGCTATTCACGCTTGCCATGCTGGGAGGTGTGTGCTTGGGCACATCTGCATTGGGTTTGTCGAGTGCCCTGGGCGCGTTGGCAGCAGGATTGGTCCTGGGCGGTAACAACCTGAGCAAGCAAATCGATACACTGTCGCTGCCATTTCGCGAATCGTTTGCAGCTGTGTTTTTTGTCACGTTGGGGACTCTGCTAGAGCCCATGGAGTTCTTCGAGGCACCGTTGTTACTTGCTGGCGGGTTGGTGGCGATTTTGTTGTTAAAGGCTACTGCGGCAACCGTAGCCTTGAAGTTTACCGGATTGGATTGGAAAGTTGCTGCCGGCATGGGAATCGGCCTCGCGCAATTGGGCGAATTCTCGTTCTTGCTGCTGTCCGAGGGAGTGTCCCACGATCTCATCAGTTCCGAAACCTATAACCGTATGCTCTTTCTGGCGATGGGAACGCTGATTTTGTCGCCACAACTTATCAAATTCGGTTTACGGTGGGCCGGAGGCGAAGATCCTTTGGAGGATGACCAAGAGGAAACCGCCATCAAGGTCGATTCGCCGGTTACGCAAGCACTTGTTATCGGTATTGGAGCGGTTGGACGTCAGATATCGTCGCGACTGGAAATGCTAGGGGTGGATGTGTGCCTGATCGATCAAAGCCCCATCAATCTGCATGACTATGCCCAACAAGGATTTCACACTATCGCCGGCGATGCCCGAGATCCGGACGTCTTGCGGCGAGCCCGAGCCGAATATTGTCGCCTGGCCGTTGTTTGTGTACCGAACGACGATGCCGCGTTGCAAACGGTGCCTGCGTTGCGATCCATCAACCCGTCGATGTCGATCATTGTTCGCTGTCGATACGGATCGAATGTGGCAAAGTCGAAGAAGCTGGGCGCGAATGCAGTCGTTTGCGAAGAACGAGAATTAGGCGTGGCACTGCTGCGCATTTGCCAAGAGGTTGTCGAGGCCGCGGAGGAGACGGAATTCTAAGGTGTCTTCACTTAGCGGTGTCTGGGACCTCGCATATTGATCGGCTGGCCACGGAATGCCCGGGGGATAACAGGCCAATCAGACGTTAAGAAATAGGCATAGGTGCCGGCGGGAAATTCTGGCGTGTTGCAAAACCGTCCGTTGCACGCGTCGAGGTCGCCGCTGTCTTCGACGTACTCGTAATCCTGGATAAAGGTCCCATCGTACTTACCCGTGGGTGCTCGATTGCCACCTGGACGAGTTCCGGTTTTCAGCCGGTAGCTCGACTTCAGTTCAACGATCTTGGAATCAGAATCTTCACGCTCGCCAAACCCATAAACTGCATAGATGGGGAATCCATCCGCGGCCCAGCCAATTTGGGGTGAATGGCTGTTGGCGTTCCAGCCAAGTTTCTCCAGGAGCAACGTCGGCAAGCCGTGATAATGGTACGCGCCGGTGGGCTGCACATGAGCATGATTCTCGTCAATGCCCAATGGAACCGCGCCACCGAGGGCATCGTAGTTCCAATCTGCACGGCGATCGCCTTGCCAGTATTCGGCTGTGCCGGGGTCAAATAGAACTCCGTTCACGGCAATCCCAAACGGCAAGTTGGGAGGGCCTCGACCGGTATCTGTATGGAGTGGCGTAATTACTTTGGCTGCTCGTGGTTCCGCTGGTAAGCGAAACTCGTATCGCTGAGGCCGAATACCATTGGGGTTGCCTCGATTGGGGAACTGCCCAACGGTGTGCGTAGGAATTCCATTGGAGACGATGACTCGGTGGTCCCCCTGATGCTCAACGATACTTCTGTTTTCAACGGGCGGTTTCTCGGTTGCCTGCACGAGTTTCAGAGGCTTGGTATTCGTGGCCGTATGCCGCCGCATGGGGGGACGCTGGGCAAACACGAGAACGGTTGTCGCAATGACTGAAACTGCGACAACCCATGCGGTGAGTTTTGGCTTATTCTTGCTCGAAGACAACAGGGGCATGGTAAAGGATTCTCTGTACTGTGTCGTGGACTGATGATCTGGCAATGTTACAGGTAGCTGAACCCCACACATAGAGAAAAGTTGTGCAACAATTCGGGAAGTAATTGGTTAGACCCGCCGAAGCTTGGCTTTGCCCCGCTGGACCCAAGCTGTAGAATCCTCTGTGGTACTTCCCCCTCTGAAAAAGATATTATCAACGATAGGACTTCAACAGTCATGGAATTTCGTAAGCACCAGCTCGATAACGGACTGGAAATCGTCGCCGAGTGCAATTCGGCAGCCCATTCGCTGGGACTCGGGTTTTTTGTGCGGACGGGGTCGCGTGATGAAACAGATGCGATAGCCGGCGTCAGCCATTTTCTAGAACATATGTTGTTCAAAGGTACCCCGCGCAGAACCGCCGAGGATGTCAATCGGGAGTTTGACGAACTGGGAGCGCACTACAATGCGTTTACCAGTGAAGAAAACACCGTCTACTACGCGGCAGTGCTTCCCGAATGCCAAGAGCAGTGCGTCGACATCTTAGCCGACATCATGCGGCCGAGCCTGCGCGACGAAGACTTCGAGATGGAGAAGAAAGTCATCCTGGAAGAGATTCAGATGTACGCCGACCAACCCCCGTTTGGCATGGATGACAAAATCAAGGAACTTCATTACGGGTCACATCCCCTCTCTCGTAGTGTCCTGGGCACGGTGGAAACAGTCAGTGATCTTTCCGTCGAGCAAATGCGAAACTACTTCGAGGCAAGATACAGCCCTGAAAACGTTCTGCTTGCGGCAGCGGGCAAAGTGGATTTTGATTCGCTCGTCGAACAGGTCAATACAAGGTGTGGCGAATGGAAACCCCAAGGGACGCAACGGGAGATTCCCAGCGCCAAATCGACTTCTTCATTCCATTCGGTCGTCAGAGAGGCGAGTACTCAGCAATATGTTTTGCAGTTGGCCGACGCTCCACCCTCGGAGGATGAGGATCGCTACGCCGCTAAACTCCTTGCCACGATGTTTGGCGATGATTCCGGAAGTCGGCTCTACTGGGAACTGGTTGATCCTGGGCTTGTCGAATCAGCGAGCCTGGGGCACTACGAATATTTGGGCGCAGGAATGTTCTTCACCTGGGTGAGCAGCGTGCCAGAAACGGCGCAGGAGATTTTTGCTAAGGTGCAGGAAGTTCAACAACGTGCGGAGCGGGATGGCTTTACTGCCGAGGAACTGCGACAGGCCAAGAGCAAAGTTCAATCGCGGGTGGTACTGGGTAGCGAACGTCCCCGCAGCCGGCTGTTCAATGTTGGAGGCAATTGGCTCCAACGGAGCGAGTATCGCAGCGTGGCCGACGATTTGGAATCGGTCGACTCTGTGACACTCGACGATGTCCACCGTGTAATGAGTAAATATCCGCTCACCAAGAATACCACGGTGACGATCGGGCCCTTGGAAGACTGGTCGGAATCCGTTTAATACTCTGTCGCAGTGCGAGCTTGAAATGGGGACTGGCTCGTGATTGCCAAGTCATGTTTGAAGGTAGATCGCGCGTTGCCGCAATCGCGTGCCTGTACCCATTTCATATAGCGAAAAAAAGGGACAGGCACGACGACACTGAGTGCGCCGGGGGTTCGAAACGTGTTCGAGCGTCGAGCCAGTCCCTATTTTTCGCAAGCCAACTCCGCGTAGTACTAGGTTCCGTCCAGATAGCGCTCTAATTCGTGCTCCGCAAACCAGGCCGCGTCCCAAGGTTCGTGGGTCAGCATCTGCCGATGCGATGGCGGCACTAGGTAGACCTGCGCTTCGACTCGTTCGAGATTTGCCGTGGTGACCCACACCGATTCGCGATCGTAAAAATCGGATTCGTAGGCATCCAATTCAAAGAGCGTTTCTTCGTCGACGTCACTGTAAAGAATGCCTTCGACCGAGTCTTTTTCTTCCGACCGAATGATGCCCGGGAACACGGCGTTCCGCACTCGATAGATGGCGAAGTTACTCAGGACCGCCCGTTGCGCGGGGCATTCTCGAACCGCGATCCGTTTCCAGACTTCGGGGAAGGTTAGCGTTCCATAAGTAAAGAGATTCATCGCCGCGATTTCCATTAAACGGATCAGGGTATCTGTGAAAGATACTCAACAATCGCAGCGCAGAAAAGTGGCGACGAGGTCGCTACCGTGGATTGGCCCATTCCGTGAGCCGACGGCTCAGTTGTGGCTTAAAGCCATTGCGAGGCAAATCTCACGCCCCGAACCTTACTAAACTGCCGCCAAACTGTAGACGTCGTTTAGCTTATTCAGTCCATGGTAGGCGGCCACTTTGTAACACTCAGCGAGCGTCGGAAAGTTGAAGACGTTGTTGACGAAGAACTCCGCATCGCCGTCGAGCGTCATCACCGCTTGCCCGATGTGGATCAATTCGGTGGCCCCGGTGCCGATGACATGGACCCCGAGGATCTTGTGCGTGTCTTGATGGATCAACATCTTGAGCATGCCAATTTCGTCGCCCAAGAGCTGGCCACGCGCGATTTCTCGATAGTGGGCCACGCCAGATTCGTAGGGAATTCCCTCGGCCGTGAGCTGCTCTTCGGTCTTGCCGACCATCGAGATTTCAGGCACTGCATAAATTCCATAAGGAAACAGCGACGTGTTGTAGTTCTCAACGTCTTTGCATTCAAAGGCATGGCAGATGGCGCGACGGCCCTGTTCCATGCTCGTCGAGGCAAGGGCTGGGAAACCAATCACATCGCCGGCGGCGTACACGTGCCCCACATTGGTTTGGTAATAGTCATTGACGTGCAATCGTTCGCGGTCGTCAAACTCGATGCCGACGTTCTCGAGTCCCAGATCTTTGCATACGCCTTGCCGTCCTACCGCGTACAGCAACGTCTGGGCGTGCAGTCGCTTGCCGGACTCAAGCTGAGCTTCAACCAGGTGACGAACGGTGCCGTTCTCGATCGTTACCTCTTCGATCGATTCCACCTTTTCACCCAATCGCAGGGTGATTCCGCTTTGACGCATGAAATATTGGAAGGCGTCGGCAATCTCTTGATCGAGAAATCCAAGTACCTTGTCGCGGCCTTCGATCAGCGTGACGCGAACTCCCAGAGTCGCCATGATACAGGCGTATTCCGTGCCGATGACTCCACCGCCAACCACGATCATCGTCTTGGGCAAGTGGTCCAGATGCAGTACTTCGTCGCTGGTGAAAACCGTCTTGCCGTTAAAGGGGACGTTGGTGGGACGAGCCGGTTTGGTTCCCACGCCCAGCAGGAAGTTGTCGGCAGAGATGACTTGCTCACCGTCCTGGCTTTCAACCACCACTTCGTTGGGGCCGACGAATCGCGCCCTGCCCCACAGCAATTCCACCCCGTTCCGCTCAAATTGGCTTCGGATCACCTCCCACTCGCGGCGGATGACCTGCTGCGAGAAACTCACCAAGTCGGCAATCGTGATTTCCTCCTTCGCCTGGCAGGACTGTCCAAACATGTGGCGCTGGTTGCCGCCGGTCAGGTGCAACACGGCTTCGCGCAGCGCCTTGGAAGGTATGGTGCCCGTGTTGATCTGAGCTCCGCCTAATACTTTGTTTTTCTCAATAATAGCAACGCGCTTGCCTAGTTTGGCGGCTTGAATGGCCGCTTTCTGGCCTGCGGGTCCGGTGCCAATCACGACACAGTCATAGTGTCTCATAGGAAATTGCCTTTGTGCGGAGGGGGGAGTATTGAGGCGAACGTTGCGGGGGGCGAAAAATCGACGCCCTTCTAGGATCGGACCTGTGCCTAGGATTTCTTAAGGTAGGCAAAATCTGCCGTTATTACCGTTATGCTTAGCGACACAAAGTGATTCACTTGCAACAATTGTGAAGGTGTTGCTGGTTATTGCAGTTCTAGAAGCCCCCGCCCCGCAGACAGGAGTGAGGGATATTCAATTAATTGAAAGGAGCCTGCTGGTGGCTTCTCTATTTGAGGCAGCAGAGGCAGATAATCGGCGGCAAGCCCAACCCCTGGCGGCGCGGATGCGGCCCAGGTCGCTCGCAGAATTCGTTGGCCAGCAGGACTTTCTCGGCGAAGGCAAACTGCTGTGGCGGTTAATCAAGGCCGATCGGCTCACCGCCCTGCTCTTCTACGGTCCACCAGGAACTGGAAAAACGACGCTCGCGCATCTCTCGGCCACGGAAACTCGCTGCCGGTTTCGCCAGCTCAACGCCGTCACCAGTGGCGTGAAGGACCTGCGGGCAGTATTGGACGAAGCCCGGGAGAATCTATCTGCCGAGGGCAGCAGGACCCTGTTGTTTATTGACGAGATTCACCGCTTTAGCAAATCGCAGCAAGACGCGTTGTTGCCCGACGTGGAAGAAGGCACTGTCATCTTGGTCGGAGCGACCACATCCAATCCATTCTTCGCCGTGAATAGTGCCTTGGTGAGTCGAAGTCGTGTATTTGAATTCCACCCGCTGACAGAGGAGGAAATCGCGACCGTTGTCCGCCGCGCTCTGGCCGACAAAGAGCGAGGGCTGGGCCGGTACGACGTGCGGCTCGACGACGATGCCTTGTCGTTTTTATGCTCCACCTCGGACGGCGATGCTCGTCAAGCTTTGAGTGCCTTGGAGATTGGCGTTCTGTCGACCGAGGAAAGCCCGGTAGAGTTCACGCTGGAGTTGGCTGCCGAATCGATGCAGCGTAAAGCGATTCAGTACGACCGCGATGGCGACTCGCACTACGACTCGATTAGTGCATTGATCAAAAGCATTCGAGGCAGCGATCCCGATGCGTCCATCTATTGGTTGGCTAGAATGCTGGCTGGCGGGGAAGAAGTGCGATTCCTGACTCGCCGCCTTGTCATTTTAGCCAGCGAAGACGTGGGAAATGCCGATCCGCAGGCGTTGCCCTTGGCGGTCGCCACGATGCAGGCCTGCGAATTTGTGGGGCTGCCGGAGTGTCAACTGAATTTGGCCCAGGCGGTGCTCTATCTGGCGTGTGCGCCCAAGTCGAATTCGGCAACCGTTGCCATCGGGGAGGCAGCGGCAGACGTTCAACAAGGCCGTACGGTCCCCGTGCCGATGCATCTGCGAGATGGTCACTATGCAGGATCCAAGCGTCTGGGACATGGCCAAGGGTACGAGTATGCCCACAACTCGGAAGATGGTGTGGTGGCTCAGGAGTATTTAGGGGTGGAGAAGGAGTACTACCGTCCCACCGATCGGGGGTTTGAGCAGCAAATCGCGGCTCGATTGCAAGAGCTCAGAGAGAAACTCCGCGGAGAGGACTGACAGCAACGACAGGCTTTGCCAATAGGGTTGGGCGGGATACAATCGGCTGTCAGACCTGTGTATTGCACACCATTACTCGGATGAGGGACTCCCATGGCACGCAAGAAAGCCAAACCGGCACCGCCCCCGGCACCCAAGCTTACCGGCATCGACCGCGTGGGGGAAATTGCCGGCGAAGTATGGCATTTTCTCGACAAACAAGGGAATTCGTCCCTGACGCAAGTTTCCAAGGAGATCGACGCCCCCCGGGATCAAGTGATGCTGGCGATTGGTTGGCTGGCGCGCGAAGGTAAGGTGGATATCCAAGAGAACGGCCGCAGTAAATCTGTGGGGCTAATTTAGGTGGACACATGGAAAACTCCGACAACCCCGTCACACTGATCACCGCACCCAACGATATGGAAGCGGCCGCCATCGTAGCTGCCCTAGAGGCTGGAGGCGTAAAAGCACAAGCCGTTGGCGGCTTTACGGCAGGCTTCAAGGCCGAGGCACCCGGAGTCGTCGAAATCCTCGTCAAACAGAGCGAAGTCGAAAAGGCACGGGAGATCCTGGATAATCACCCCAACGACGAAGAGCCGATTGATTGGTCGAAGGTTGACGTTGGTGAGCCAGAAGACGAGTAACCTACTTTTTTTTCACATTTGAAGCGGAGAAACTAACTCGATGATCACCGTAGGGATGAACTATCACGTTATCGAAGGCAAGCAACAAGATTTTGAAGAAAAGTTTGCCGCGGTGATCGATGCGCTCAATGCGGCCGAGGGACATACCAACAGTACGCTGTGGAAGGATACCGCCGATGGGGCGTCTTATCTGATCACCAGCGAGTGGTCCGACGAAGAGGCATTCACCAACTTCATCCGCAGCGACGAGTTCCGCGGCGTGACCAATTGGGGCAAAGAACAGATTCTCTCTGGTCGACCCCAGCACAAGATTTACAAGAACTAATACTTGGTGACGTATTGACGAGGATGCGTTGTGCTTTATCCAACGAACTTGTTTAGCTACGTCAGTAATTGTCATCCCGAGATCCGCCGAGGGATCTAGCCAAATTCCTCAGCAAACCTCGCAGTAACACCAGGCGCCGCGTTGGTAAGTTCCTCGCTGAATTCGCGGACATTCTCAGATCACTAAGAAGGCTGCGGTTGAATGGATACCGATGCAATTTGTACTGCCGTGATTTTAGTCGATCATGGCTCAAAAGTTGCCGCTAGCAACGAGTTGCTCCTAGAGATTGCCGAGGCCTTCCGCGCAAAGTTTGATTGGGAAATCGTTGAACCGGCACACATGGAGCTAGCGGAGCCCTCGATTGCAACGGCGTTTGCTCGCTGCGTGGAGCGAGGGGCCGGGCGGGTCGTCGTGATGCCTTATTTTCTTGGGCCCGGCCGCCATTCTTCTCAGGATATTCCTCGCTTGGTGAAAGAGGCTGCTGACCAGCAGCCAGGCGTCGATCACGTGGTAACCGCCCCGCTGGGATTGCACGATCTGCTCTTACAGGTTGTGGATTTGCGTATCGCCGAAGCCCTCGGTACCCAGGCGGAGAGCTAGCACGCCTGGAAAGGTTTAACGATTGCGCAGTTTCTGCCGATACTGGTTCTAGCACACTGTCTCAGCTAAGAATTTGGAGTACGCCTAAATAGCCGGAGGCACACTTGCCTCCGGAGTCATCCGGACCGCATGGCGGTCCGGCTATTGAGCAAACTCATGATTCAAGTTGAAACACTGTACTAGTCTGATAACTCTACTTTTTTGTTCTATCCGGAGACCAAGGATGGTCCACCGCTGTTTTTTTGCTCTGCTGCTGACGTGCTTGTTCATGCTGTCGACTCCTTACGCGCAGGGCGACACTGCCTTTGTCCCTGGCGAAGGCGTGAAGGTGCCCCAAGTGGGCGACAATTTTGAAGACCCTCGTTGGTCGTACAAAATGAACGGAGCCAAGGCGAGCTACGAGCAGGATGAGCAGCAACGGCCACCGGGCGGCAAATCCAACAATGGCCGCTGGTACGAAAGTGGAATGCGGGGCCAACCCGATGTAGTGAAACGAGTGCAGACACCTCCAGGCGGACTGGCAGGGAGCAAAGGAGCGTTGTTGATGCGGACCCGGCTTTCCGGCATCCCTGGCAAGCTGAGCGGGATTCAAATGCAAGACGACCTGTTGATGGGCGTTTCTACCAGAATCGGTCGCCCGGTTCACGTCAGTTGGAAACCGAGTTGCACGGTGCGGGTTTACCTGCCCGAGTTCGATCAATGGGAAAATCGCACCGGCGCGTCCTTTGGAATCCGCGCGGACGTACGCGGTAAAACTCGCGACGGCGAAGTCGAGCCCTATTGGCCCGGTTTCTTTGTTCTGTTCCGCAGTGAGACGAGTAAGCGGTTTGACAAAGATTTTGCACAGATCAGCTTTCGGGCCCAACCCAACGGTCGCGACTTCGGCGGTCCGAAGATCTACGAACCAGGCTGGTGGACCTTCGGCATGTCGTTCACGCCCGACGGTCAGGTGCATTACTATGCACACGCAGGTGTCGAAGATTTGACCGAAGAAGACCATCTGTATTCGAGTTTTCCGTACGGCTCGAAATGTACCTACTTTGATGTGTTCTTCCTAAACGTTGCCAACTGGGACAATGGCAAGAATTGGTCGACACCGTGGGTCATCGACGATCCAGAGTTCTTTGTGGATCCCCCACCAGGGAGAACGCTAGCGGATTTAACCCGCAAACGGAGTAGCAAGTCTTCTCAGGGGAACGGCATCTCCACGGCGTGGCGAAAATTCAATCGCAATCTCAGACGCTAGATTTCTTGAGCCAGGATTCCAGAACGACGAAGGGCGCAGCGGACAACTCCTTGTGATTGTTCGCTCGCCTGTGGGGGGCTCGTCGTTCTGGCATCTGGTTCACTTGGCACCGCTTGCGGCGAGTTCAGTCGCGGGGCTCATACAGATTTGGCAACTCTTGTGATAAGATCTCCCAGATGGAAGCTTTGCCCTGGGAATTCTGGATTGACGTCGGTGGGACGTTTACCGACTGTGTAGCGCGCGATCCCAAGGGTACCCAGCAGCGATTTAAGATCCTCAGCTCGGGCATCACCAAGGGAACCGTCGGTGCAGATTCTGGCGGGGTGCGTGTTCTCGACGCAGCACGCATTGGCGATCCCATCGACTTTTGGGTCGATTTCTCCTGCCGATTGCTTGATCGAGCAGGTGCCTCAGTTGCCGAGACCAAGGTGGTTTCTTTCGACTCGAAAGCCGGCGCGATCGAACTGGCGGAGCCAATCGCGGCGGATTCGGCGATAAACTATGAGCTCTTCTGCGATTTAGAGGCCCCCGTCCTGGCCATTCGACTTCTGTTAGGCTTGCCCCTTTGCGAGCAAGTCCCGCCGGTTCGCTTGCGGCTCGGTACCACTCGGGGGACGAATGCCCTGTTGACCCGTACCGGAGCGAAGTCGGCACTGCTGATCACCAAAGGATTCGGCGACCTATTGGAAATTGGCAGCCAAGAACGGCCACGGTTGTTCGATCTGGCGGTTCGTAAATCATCCCCGCTCACGGAACGCTCTGTAGAAATCAACGAGCGGGTCACGGCTGACGGTGAGGTTTTGCAAACGCCAGAAGACGAAGTGCTGCGTGCATATTTAGAGAAGCTCAAGCAGCAAGGGATCGAATCTCTGGCGATCTGTTTTTTGCACGCCGATTTGTACCCTGAGCACGAACAGCGCATCAAGCAACTGGCCAAGGAGGTCGGCTTTGCTGAGGTAAGCTGCTCGAGCGATGTCGCTCCGCTAGTGAAGATCGTTCCACGTGCGGAGACCACCGTGGTCGATGCCTATTTGAACCCGGTGCTTAGGACTTACCTCGCAGATCTCCAGAATTCTTTGCCGGGAAGTCACATTCGGTTCATGACCTCCGCGGGAGGTCTGGTGCCAGCGGACGATTTTCGCGGTTCGCAAAGTGTGCTCTCCGGCCCCGCGGGAGGCGTGGTTGGTTACGCGCGAATCGCCCAGGCCGCTGGGTTCTCCAAGGCGATTGGTTTCGACATGGGAGGCACCAGTACCGATGTCTCGCGCTTCGATGGTCATTACGCGTACGAATACGAATCGCGCAAGGCAGGTGTGCGAATCATGACGCCCACCCTGGCCATCGATACGGTGGCGGCAGGGGGTGGGTCGATTTGCGGTTTCGACGGCACCAACCTCGTAGTGGGTCCAGAGAGCGCGGGAGCCGATCCAGGTCCCGCCTGCTATGGACGGGGCGGGCCGCTCACGGTCACCGACGTAAACCTCCTCCTGGGACGAATCGCCGTAGACCACTTTCCGTTTCAACTAAACCGTAGGGCAGCCGAAAATCGACTCGCCGAACTGGCTACTCGCGTGCAATCCACCACGGGCGAAGTACTCTCGGAGCACGAACTGGCCGAGGGGCTCTTGCACATCGCCAACGCGAACATGGTGCGGGCAATTCGCAGTGTCTCCATCGCCAAGGGGGCGGACCCCGCCGAGTATGTGCTGGTTTGCTTCGGGGGCGCGGGGTCTCAACATGCTTGCGCTATCGCGCGAGAATTGGGGATCGCGCAAATTCTCATTCACCCCGACGCAGCGATCCTCAGTGCTTATGGTATCGGCCAGGCCGACGCCTCGCGGCATGCCGCCATGGGTGTTGCCAAAGAGCTCAACGAAAACACGCTGCGAGAATTGCCCTCGCTATTTGATACGCTGTCCACAGAGCCGGTCCAACAACTTGCGGAAGAAGGTTTTGTTGCCGAGCAAATTGAGGTTCGGCAAACGGTCGATGTGAGATACCAGGGAACCGACGTTCCGCTGAATATACTCTACTCCCCTCACGTCGACCTGGCTGAAAGCTTCGCAGCGGAACATCGTTGCAACTTCGGCTATGTTCACCAGGGGCGGTCCCTAGAACTGGTGACGGCTCGTGTGGAAGCCATTGGCAAGAATCCAGCGCCTGATGAGAAAACGGAACGATGCAAACTGAGTTTTCCGAAGACGCCCAACCGATCGACGTCGGTTTTCCAAGGCAAAGAAGTTGAGGCAGACTACTGGGAGCGAACTGAGCTTGATGCTGGGGACGCCGTCCCGGGGCCTGCAATCATTGCGGATGCTCATTCCACGATGGTCGTGGAACCGGGCTGGCAAGCGGAAGTGCTCTCGGGCGGCGAAGTGTTACTTGTTGATCAGTCCGATTCGCAGGGGCAACCCACAGCGATCGTAGAATCCAGTCCCGTGATGCTGGAAATCTTTAGCAATCTATTTGCAGGAATCGCCGAGCAAATGGGCCATGTGCTGCGTCGCACGGCGAGTAGCGTCAACGTGAAGGAGCGACTCGACTTTAGTTGCGCTATCTTCTCGGCAGAGGGCGAACTTATTGCCAATGCCCCGCATGTGCCGGTGCACCTGGGGGCGATGGGAGAGAGCGTGCGGGCCACGCTGGCCGCTTACCCGGATGTGTCTTCCGGCGACGTCTTTGTGACGAACGATCCCTACCGAGGCGGGTCGCATCTTCCCGATGTGACGGTCATCACACCGGTCTTCCAGTCAGATTCACAAGAGCTAATCTTTTTCACCGCCAGTCGAGCTCATCATGCGGAAATCGGTGGGATCCGTCCCGGCTCGATGCCGCCCAACTCGAAACGCCTGGGCGAAGAAGGCGTCTTGATCAGCAATTTCGCACTTGTTAAGAACGGCAACTCGCATGAGTCGGAATTGGAAGCTCTCCTCTCTTCCGGGCCCTACCCTTCCCGGAACGTTGCAGAGAATCTGGCCGACATCCGTGCCCAGGTCGCGGCCAACTTGCATGGCGCCCACGACTTGCTCGGTTTGGTCGCCAGCTATGGTCTGCCGGTCGTCAAAGAGAATGTGGAATCAATCCAAACGGCAGCCGAATCGAAAGTGCGTGCTGCTGTCGCCAAGTTGCACAAGACAAGTTGTTCGTTTGTGGACTATCTCGAGACAAGCGACTCCCAGAGCGTACCGATCCAGGTAGCGATCACATTCTCGCAAAAGCTAAACAGCCCCGCGGCTATATTCGATTTCACAGGGAGTGCGCCCGTCGTTGCCGGGAACTTGAATGCCAATCGGGCGATCGTCACGGCAGCGGTGCTGTACGTTTTGAGACTACTGGTCGACGAAGATATCCCGCTCAACGAGGGTGTGCTGAGGGCAGTCGAGATCTACCTACCTGAGTGCATGTTGAATCCCGGGCCCGCTGCGGACCCCATCGATTCTCCTGCCATGGCGGCGGGGAACGTGGAGACCTCTCAGCGTGTGGTCGACGTCCTGTTGGGTGCGCTCGGCATTGCCGGAGCCAGCCAGGGCACCATGAACAATCTGCTCTTTGGCAACGAGAAGTTCGGCTACTACGAAACCATCTGCGGGGGTTCCGGGGCCACGGCCGAGCAACCGGGAGCCACAGCAGTGCAGGTTCACATGACCAACACGCGGGCGACCGATCCGGAGGTGCTCGAGCGACGGCACCCAATTCGGCTGTGGCAGTTCGCAATCAGGCATGGCTCGGGTGGGAAGGGAGCCCAGTCGGGCGGCGAGGGGGTAATCCGCACGCTGGAGTTTCTCGATTCCTTCAAGCTATCGCTGATTTCTCAGCGACGGGGTCCTCATCCACCTTACGGCATGGCAGGCGGTGAGCCAGGGGCCGCGGGTAGAAATGTTTATCTCCCCGACGGCGGCGACCAAGTGGAACTCCCCGGTATTTGCGAGCTAGACGTGGAACCCGGCGATCGGCTGATCGTCAAGACACCGGGCGGTGGGGGCTATGGGAAACTGCGAGAATCTCCATGAGCAACTAGGTGGCCCGTCGGGATCACACGTCGGGGTTGCTCGACTGAGAGGGAACGTTGATAATCCAGGCAACTACCAGTGAATCGATGGGAGAGACGGCTTAGCGGACTCTCTCACTCTCCATATTTCCCCCTTAGCTCCCAGGAGCCATCATGCCCCGCAACAAAACTTTTGAGCACGCAGCAGCAGCCGTCGGCGATACGCCCATGATTCAGATTAACCGTCTGGTCCCCGAAGGCCACGCAACCGTTTTTGCCAAGTGCGAGTTTTTCAATCCGCTGAATAGCGTGAAAGATCGTATCGGCGCCGCAATGATCGCCGCGGGGGAGAAAGATGGCAAGGTGAACGCCGACACGCACATCATCGAGCCCACCAGTGGCAATACGGGGATCGCCTTGGCGTTTGTCTGTGCGGCCAAGGGCTACAAGCTGACATTGACGATGCCAGAATCGATGTCTCTAGAGCGTCGTGCCCTATTGCGAATTCTCGGTGCGGAGATCGTTTTGACACCCGCCGCCAAGGGCATGAAAGGTGCCATTTCCAAAGCGACCGAGTTGGTGGAAACCGGCAAGAACGCTTGGATGCCCCAGCAATTCGAGAACCCAGCCAACCCGGCAATCCACGAAGCGACCACCGGTCCTGAAATTTGGGAAGACTCCGGACAAAAGATCGATGCGATTATTGCCGGCGTCGGCACCGGTGGCACCATTACAGGAGCTTCTCGATTCTTGAAATCAAAGAATCCAGAGTTCAAAGCGATTGCTGTCGAGCCGGTCGATTCACCGGTCATCAGTGGCGGAGAACCTGGCCCGCACAAAATTCAGGGCATCGGCGCTGGATTTATTCCCGGCAACTTGGATACCTCGATCGTTGACGAAACGGTCACTGTCAGTAACGAGGAAGCTTTCCAATGGGCCCGACGATTGGCGAGCGAAGAGGGCATCCTCGGCGGCATCAGCAGTGGGGCGAACATGTGTGCCGCAGCCAAAGTGGCGGCTCGACCCGAGATGGCTGGCAAGCGGATTGTCACCATCATGTGCAGCCTGGGTGAACGTTATCTCTCAACGCCACTGTTTGAAGGTTTGACAGGCTAAGCGTAGAATTAGTCTGATGGAAAACAGCCCGCCGCTTGAAATCGTCTTTTCCCGTCCACGTCTGCCCGAATGGCTGCGCGTGAACCTGCCGACGGGGCGTGCGCAGGGTACCTTCAATAGCACGCAGCTTACCGTGCTCGGCAACGAGCTACACACCGTGTGCGAAGAGGCTCGCTGCCCCAACATTCACGACTGCTGGGCACGAGGGACGGCCACGTTTATGGTGGCGGGCAAGGAATGTACCCGCGGCTGCCGATTCTGTTCGGTCGAAACCCTGCGACAACCGCCGCCACTTGAAGTCGACGAGCCGGAAAGACTGGCCGACGCCGTAGAGCGGATGGAGCTAGAGCATGTGGTGATCACGGTAGTAAATCGCGATGACCTGGACGATGGTGGTGCCGATCACTACAGGAAGTGCGTGGTGGCAGTCAAAAATCGACTCCCGAACACCGACGTGGAGCTGCTCTCCAGCGACCTGGATGGCAATTGGGAGGCATTGGCACATCTTCTCGACGGAGTTCCACTCGCCGTTTTTGCCCACAACGTGGAGTGCGTTCCGCGACTCGATTCCCTTGTCCGAGATCCCAAGGCTTCCTTTGCACAAAGCTTGGAAGTTCTGCAGCGCGCCAAACGGTTGCGTCCCGACATGTGGACCAAAAGCAGTATTATGGTCGGCCTGGGCGAAACCGATGAGGAAGTGGTCTCAGCCATGCGGCTGTTGCGCGACGCCGGCGTGGAACTCTTAACGCTCGGCCAATACCTCGCCCCGGGAAAACCGGGAACGCGATTCTTGCCGGTCGATCGCTACGTGCACCCCGACCAATTTGCCGAGTGGGAAAGCGAAGCCCGCGCGATGGGCTTCGGCGGCGTCGCCGCAGGACCCCTCGTCCGCAGCTCGTACCGCGCGGGGCAGTTGATGCAGGAAGCAGCGACAAGCCATAACTCGTAATCTGAGTCGCCCTCAGGTATTGCCTGGCTTGCGAGTGACAACGACAAAGACGAGGGCGAGAAAGGACGTGGGGTTACGCCTACCGGCTACCCAGGTTACGGGCTATGGATTCTTTTCCGACCAGCTATTTCAATCAGCAATGAACTATTTCCTTCTCAAAGCAGGTGAGCAAGAACTCAAACACTTGGTCGTCTTGCATGGCTTCGGGTGGCGACCCTGGTGAACAACCAAAATGGGCTAGAATCGAATCGTCGATTTGAGAAGCATCGCGAAGTGCCATCCAGTCATTGGCGAAGATCGGCTCGTCAGCCGTCTCGTCGAGACGCAGCTCAACACTGTGGTGCCTTGGGTCCGCCGCAATTCGATCGTACCTTTGCTCGACAGCGCCCCGCAGTCCTTCCAACAACTGATAGAAATAGCCGTCCACGAATAGTAGGCCTCCAGTCAGACCAGCACGGCTATTGCGATTGTGGGATGTTCGTATGATATCGAAGACCTGTCTTGAATCCACGCCTTCTGCCGCATGGCTGGTGTAAAGTAATCGTCGAAACATTTGTTATTCTCCCAAGTAAGTCTTGTCATCTTTGTTTGATTCCAGGAGAGCGACGATTGCTCCCGCGTTGACAGGTTTGCTTAGATGATACCCCTGGATGTGGGTGCAACCTGCTTGACGAACCAAATCCAATTCGGAATCTGTTTCGACACCTTCGGCGGTTGTCGAGACCGCCAGGCTTACCCCCAAAGCAGCGATCATCTTTATCAGAGCAGCAGCTTCGGGATCGGCATCTACTCCGGAAACAAAAGATCGGTCGATCTTAATTTTGTCGAACGGAAAGCGTCGCAAATAGCTGATCGAGGAGTAGCCCGTGCCAAAATCGTCCATGGCGACTTTTACTCCGAATTGACGCAACTCCGTAAGGATTGCGATCGTCAATTCTATATCTGCCACCAGCGCTGTTTCGGTAATCTCCACTTCGAGGCGCGAAGGATCGAGTCCCGTTTCCTGGAGAATGTTCTGTACAGTCGACGCAAACATCCGACAACGAAGCTGGACAGGAGATACATTAACCGCTACGCGAATCCCTTCGTCCCATTCAGCGGCTTCTCGACAAACTTGCCGGAGAACCCATTCACCGAGTGGATTGATTAAGCCAGTCTCTTCAGCGAGAGGTATGAAGTCGTCGGGCGAGACGAGCCCTAGCTCGGGATGCTGCCACCGAACGAGCCCTTCCACGCACTCGATTGTCTGCGAGTTAAGGTTCATTACGGGCTGGTAGAGCATTTCGAACTGACCCGCCTCAATTGCCGAACGAAGCTCGCATTCCAGTTTTCTCCGTAAGACTAGACGTCTGCTCATTTCTGGCTCGAAGTAACGCAATGTGTTGCGGCCATCGTGCTTCGCGCGGTAGAGAGCCAGGTCGGCATTCTGCAGCAGCAGCTCTGCGTTATCAGCGTCGAAGGGGGCGATAGCTATGCCCACGCTGGCACCGAGATTCACGGAGTGTCCACTGATTGAGAGAGGTTGAGCGACGGTATCAATAATCCGGCGGGCAGCAGAGCGTGATGCATCTGGTTGTTGCGCCTCCACCTGCAGCAACGCAAACTCATCGCCCCCCAGTCGGGCAAGCTTGTCTTCAGACCGGATGACATTTCGAATCCGCTCGGTAATCGCTATCAGTGCTTGATCGCCGATGGGGTGACCGAGAGTGTCGTTAACTATTTTGAATCGGTCGAGGTCGATGTACAGCAGGGCATGTTCTTTCATGCTCTCGTTTTGCGAAAGCACCCGTTGCAATTCATCGTCAAACGCCTGGCGGTTGAGTAATCCTGTCAAAGGGTCATGAGTCGCAAGTCTAGCGTATTTCGCATTCTCTTGATTCGACGTGGTGATGTCTTCATGCAAGGTTGTGTAACTGCCATCGGGCAAGAGTTCGCAAGAGACGGCAATCAGCCGTCCTTGTTCAGTTTGCCAAACCCGATTCGTCGATCCGAATCCGCATGGGTTGGACGTTACGTCCGTCAGTAAATCACGCAAGGTGGCATCTTCAATTGCTGAGATGACTTCATCCCGATGTGTGCCCGGCTTGAGCAGACTCTCGGGTAACCCGTACAGCGTTTGAAATTGCCGGTTCATCACCACGATCCGATGGTCCTTGTCGAAGTGACAAAGTCCTTGCGGTTGAAAACCTGGTAATGAGCTCAGGTCTGCGAATTGGTCCAAGAAAGGATTGTTCTCTATGCTTGTTGCCATTCTAGATATCTCAGTCGGAATTACGTCTTCAATGGTCTACCTTGTAAAGATAGTTCACTACGATGACAGTTGGAGATTCCGCTGAGGTACTACGAAGGTTTTCTGTTGCATGTGAACGAATTGGTTAACTGGCGGGTGGTGGACCCCCGCAACTGCAGCCGTTACAACCTGCAATTCTTGCATCGGTCTCTCGAATTCGAACTTACTCACCGCACTTGAAACGTTCAGTTGAACGGATAGGCCCACTAACATGCTCAGGAGCGGCAGACCGAAATTATCTTGAGAAGTGAACCAGCACCCTCAGCTTCATCCTTAAGTGCGGCTTTCTTAGTGGGTTCCAACTACCACCAAAAAACGGTCAAACATTAACCGGTCTTTTAGCCAGCGGATGGGGATATCGAGCAAGTACAAAGCACTCGCGTTCTTTCAAAATGTGAAAGCTGACAGCCACAGCCAACAAGCCTTTCACCTCTGGAGAGGGCCCGGTCAAAAACAAAAGGTAACAGGCTATTGCATTACTTGGGATTGTCGATGCTGGGGGCTAATAGACTCGACTACGTAGAACGCAATGCAATACTCCCGAGTTTTGCGGCAGGCCTTGGGACCCCTTGAGGCACCGTCCTAGTTCGGTGTTGGGTTGTTAACCGCGCGGTTGAAGAGCGGCTAGAATGATGACTTTGGAATTTCTTTGCCCCCGGACGAGAGAAGGTCATTTCTTCGGTTCTCGATAGGGAGTGCCCTGACGGTACAGCTCTAATCGCTTGCGAAGCGCTTGGGCTACTTCTTCGTTTCCTGCGGCGGTTGCTCCTTCGATCGCCTCGGTGGCGGCTTCAACTGCTTCTTCAAAACGGCCTGCCTCTGCGTAAGCGGCGGACAGCGTGTCGAGCGTAGCAAACACCCGCAGTCCCTCCAGTCCACAACAATACTCGGCTAGCATGACGGCCTGAGAGCCATTGCGTAATTTGGAATCTGAATGTGTTGCCAGAATCCATGCCAGGTTGTTCAGAGCCATGGGGTTGTCCCGATTTAGAACGAGCGCTTGCTTGTAGTGCTGGATAGCTTTGGGGACATCACCGCGAGCTTGATACGCGACTGCTAGACTGGTGTGCGCTTGTGGGTAGCTGGGTTGGATCTTTAGAGCTTGTTGATAGCACTTGATCGCCTCTGCGATCTTCTTTTGCCCCAGTAGCGCATTGCCCAGGTTGTTATAAGCTTCGGCGAAATCGGGTTTGATCCGAATGGCACGTTGGTAATGCGTGATGGATTCTTCAAGTTTCCCTTCCGCTTGGATTGCGTTCCCTAAGTTGTTGTGTGCCTGAGCGTAATTGGGTTTGATCCTTACGACTTGTTGGTAATGTTTGATCGCTTCTGAGGTATTCCCCTGACCTCGGAGAACAATTCCCAGGTTGTAATGCGCGTCCGCGTAATCTGGTTCGATCTGCAGTGCACGCCGATAGTGTTCGATAGCTTCTTCAATCTTGCCCTGACGCTGCAAAGCGATCCCCAGATTGCTGTGGGCATGGGCGTAGTCTGGGTCGATCTCAAGGGCTCGCTCGTAATGCGGAGAAGCTTCTTCGGCCTTTCCTTGTAGCAAGAGTGTGTTTCCCAGGTTGTAGTGAGCCTGCGCGAAATCGGGATCGTCCTCTATTGCTTGTTGTAAATGCTCGATTGCGTCTTCCGACTTCCCTTGGCGTTGTAACGCGTTTGCCAGGTTGCTGTGGGCTCCTGGGTGTTCGGGATTGAGTTCGAGGGCACGCCGAAGATGTTTAACGGCTTCTTCAACTTTTCCAAGCTCTAAGAGGGTGCTACCCAAGTTATTATGGGCACCCGAGTTGTCGGGCTTGAGCTTAATCACGTCCGCGTATTGCTGGGCCGCCTGGTCGTTGCGTCCGGAATGTTGAAGATACTCTGCGAGCAGAAAACGAAGCGACACGCCTGAATTGTCTTCTACTTGTTCTACGAGTGGGTGCTGAATCGATTGGCCGGCCATGGAAGCGGACCGCAATTGTCGTTCGGCTCGACTGTCTTTACTGTAGGAAGTGTCTTCCAGTAATGCATCAACCGACACGGGGCCTTTGTAGATTGCAGCTAAACGACCTTCTCGATCAATCAGGAAACTACATGGCAGCGGCAGTTCTCGAAGCAGTGGAATCTGAAGACTATGGAGGTAATTGAAATCTGCGAGTAATGTTGAGCTTGCCTGTCCCACCAGAAACGGAAACTTTCGGTTGGCGGCGAGGTTTGCCGCTTGCTTGGCTGCTTCTTTTTCTCCCTTAAGACCTTCGACCGTAAGCGCAAGAACCTCGATTCCCTCGTTCTGTAGCTCTTCGTAGCGATTAGAAAACTCGGTGAGTTCAGCTAAACAGGGGCGGCACCAACTGGCCCACAGGTTTACCAGTAGCAATTCTCCTTGCTTAGTCGGGAGTTTGCGTCGCCGTCCATCGAAGCTTTGATAGGGAGATTCCGGTACCGTCAACAACTGCACCATCCGAATTCGGGCAACCTGCGACGCGGGGGGAACATTTTGGTTGGAACGTTCAAGCTTAGTCGCGCGAGCAGGCATTGCTGCGTCCTGAGCTGTGGCCGAACCTTGGACGAGCCGGTACCGATGGTCAGCTTCGAAACCGATAAATTGCTCGGCTTCGCCGCCCGGCCAATAGACGGTCACACTTTCGATGGTGTCAGCCTGCCCCAAGCCAAAGTGCAGCCATTTGCTTGATTGGGCTAACAACCCTTCTCCGGCACGCAGAGTCTTAACTTGTGGTTTCTGCTTGCCCGCCTGTGATTCAGGAGCGGCTACGTCAACTTGTCTTAGAATGATTTCTACTCGAGCTCCGATGCCATCGCGATTGGTGTCTGTTCCATTGCCTTCCAGACGAAGCGCCAGGAAATGATTCTCGCCTGGCACTTCGTTACGCATGAGTCGGAGACGAGGGGCATTGCGATTAGAAATCCACATGTCCTGTCTGCCATCGTGATCCCAATCAACTAAAGCCACCGCCCGACCATCGTCGGGATAGTCAAGACCGCTGACCGCGGAGATGTTTGCGAAACGTCCCTCCGCGTTCGGCTCTCCGCCCGTGTTGAGAAAACAACAGTGCCGCTCGTTTCCGCTAAAGGAGCGACCCCCTCTCATCATGTTTGTCAGCGCAGTCCCAGCGTGCTCAAGCGCATCGGTGGCACTCGCTTCGCTATCCGTGATTCCATGCGACACGACCTGCCGCCACCAGAAACTTCACAAGTCCCCAGTGTCGTCTGCCGTGATGTATCCGTTCGAAACAAACAGGTCTTCCCAGCCATCGTTGTTAAGATCCGCAAACCGCGAACCCCAAGCCCAGCGTCCCATTTCTATTCCAGCTGGGCCGCTGAGGTCGCTAAAGGTTCCATCGCCTTGATTCTTCAGCAGCGTGTTGCCCCTAGCCTGACGTTGATACCTATTTTTGATGTCTTGCGGTGCATCGGGCTTGAAATTGTTTTGATATGTTACGCGCTGGCCGGCAGAGGACCACATATTGCTGACCAAGGCGTCCATCCATCCATCGCGATCGTAATCGCCCCAGGTAATCGACATACCCGTGGCACTGTCTTCTACGTGGGCGAGATCGGAAATGTCGACGAACTGCGGCCCCGTATTCTGTTCCTGATCGGAGGAGGACGAACCGAGAAGGTCGTTGCGATAGAAATGGTCGCGTCCGTAGTCGTTGGCGACGTAAAGATCTTGGTCGCCGTCCTTGTCGTAGTCGTCCCAAGCCGCGGCGAGACTCCAGCGATAGTTTTTCTCGTCTAGTCCAACTTCTTTGGTAACGTCTTCAAACTGCCATTCACCCTGTTTAGAAATCAGATTGCGAAAGAGGCTGTTATTTCCTCCATTGTTCGCATCATGCACAACAAAACCCTCCGCGGCACCCGGCATGCCCGTAAGTTCAGTGGAGTCCAGTGATTTGTTCTGATGATAGGCACAGACATAGATATCGAGGCGGCCATCCATGTCGTAGTCAACCGCAGTTAGAGACATGGTGTCGTCGCAGGTCGCCAGTACGTCTCGTATTTGAAATTGCCCTTGTCCGTTGTTCTCAGCCACGACCACTCCACCAAGAATCGCCACTACCAAATCCTGGTCGGAATCGTTGTCCAAATCGACCAAGAGCGCGCTCCGAGATGACTCCAGCCAATCGACTCCCCAAGAGGTCGACTGATCGGTTGCTGAGCCATCAGGATTTTGGACGAACAGCCGATTCGGGAGACCGGCCTCCTGACAGACGTATAGGTCGTCCAGCCCGTCACCATTCACATCTCCCACCGCCAACCCAGGGTTTGCGAACAAACCGAACGGACTTCGGTCTTGAATTCGCTCGTACCAATAGTTCATGCCGCGCAAAAACTGCTCCGTGTAGCAATCGTTGCCACCCAGAACAGACTCGGTACAGTCGGCAAAAAGAGTCTCCTCGGCATTGCGACTTTCCGATTGTTCGAATTCTTCTACGCGGATCCACTGGAGATGGGGTTTTGATTTGCCTGTCCCTACTTCCCAACCGATGTCCCAGGTTGCGTGCTGTTCCAATGTACCCGACTCAGTATGGCCAGTAATGGAAAAGTACTGGCGTGTGGTCACTTTGCCCGGGGCGGGAAAGACTCGAAATATCTTGACTTCAAATCGCAAATCCTCGGCTTCTGCAAAGGAAGCCGCAGCATCGCGCAGTGCTTGCACAAGTCCGTCGGCCCCGTGATACTTCTGCTCTTCCGATTCTGGCAACTGGTCCAGGGAACTTAGGCCAGATGACGAGGAGGGGGCACGCTCGATCTTCAAGTGGGGATCGTCGTGGACGGCAACCAGATTAGCAGGCCGTAGTGGTTCGCAAGCGAATTCCTTGGCGATAAGTTTTTTCACATCGGCTGCGTCGACCTCCTCGACATCCACCATTATTTTCCCAAGAGCTACCAGCTGCTTTTTTGCTTTCTCAGCAAACACTTCGGTATCCCAGCCATCGCTGGCAGGATCGTCGAGCTCTGTCCAGGAAGAAGTCTGCCTGAGCGGTACTCGGGCCGCCTTCTCTGAGGAATCGATTTCGCTGGGAGCAAGTACAGCCTGCTGGTCGTCTGTCTCTTGTGGAGTCTCAGACGAGCGCACCACATAAAAAGCGATAGCGAGTGCCACGGCCAGCAGTCCCGCAAACATGACTAACCCAGGGCCCTTCTTTCCAGCGGCCGATCGAGCCTCGGCATCAGGCTTCTGAGCGGCTCCCATCTTCGCATGAGCCGGTTTCTTGTTCTTGTTTTTCCGCTGTCGACGTTTCTTCTTCATGACTTAGATTGTAGTCAATTGGGCGAACTTAGAAAACGCTTGCCTCTCTAGGACCTGGCAAAAACACCGCTTCCGCAAATCTTCATGAATGGACCCAATGTTGCGTCGGACATGTTGTGAGGGTAATGACGAGACGGGCACTTGCGGGGGAGCCTCGAAGTTTCAGGCCGGGATTGGATAGCGAACCAATATCTGGGTACCTGTTCTGTAAATCGGTGCTTACTCGCCTAATGTGAGGGCGATCTCAGAAATTTTTTGTTTTCTTTGCACTTGGGTCAGGAGTGCTGGCAAGTGCAGTCCACCGTAGGACTGAGAATTTGCAGAGGTATCGCTTAAGAGCTCAAGGGCTCGCGATCGATGGCGGTCGATGCCCGTGGGATTTCCCTCCAGTTCCTTTACTCCTGCCGCGGCGAGTTTGATGAGCCCTTTGAGAAAGTCGGCCAGAATGCCCGCACGGCCGGCGGCAATCCAGAGCGACTCCCAAACTTCGTGGGCTTCCCAATAGAATCCGTGGTTGAATAGGTCGACCGCGAAGAGGTAGCTTGCGGACTGGTTCCACTGCTCGGGATCTAGTGGCGGCGGATCGGGGGCTTCGTGCCCGTGCATGTGGCCGCGGGGGTCGCTAATCGGGTGCGGTTGCTTGCCGGGGACGTAGGTGTAGGGCGGGAAATCGCGATTACTGTAACGGGGCGGCTTGCTCATTGGGGCACCGAATCGGCTGCCAAGTTGAGTTCGAGATGAATTGAAAGTGCGTCTTCCACGTAGCTCAAATCGCCGTTCACACCACGAAACCATTGCAAGAGGGGCAGCTGAAAATCCTCGGGGACTTCGGTAAGCAAGAATCGATTTTCGGGTGTCACCGCGGACGAGGCCCACACTTCTAGATCACGTTCTGGTGCAAGCAGTTGATACTCACCGCCTAAGGGACAGACGAAAGTCCCGTCGACGAGGCGCTCGGCAATGTCGCGGCACTCCGGTCGTCCGATGCGGAATTGGTTGGCGAGGGAGTTCATCATCCGACTGGCGGCTACAGAAGTTTCGCGGGCTCGCATATAGCCGAGGGCGCTTACCGTGCCGGCAAACTGTTTTCCGGTGAGGTCGTCAATCGACATCCATACCTGTGCGGGCCGATCTGCTTCTGTCTTGGCAAGCTGTGGACGTACCTGATCGATCACCTCGGGCTTGAAGGAGATCAATGCCAAATCGTCTTCGCTATCGAGCCAAATATCACCAACCAAGGGTTGGTTCACACGCTGTGGCTCTCCAGGAACGGGTTGGGTACCGCCCAGTAGTGAATCCAGAAGGCCAGGGCGCGGCCAAGCGCCGACGTAGCCCCGCACAAGTTCCGTCAGGCCTGAGCCCGGCATGAGCTTGCCCTGTTTGACAGCCAGCGGCGAGAGATAGTCCCGCAAGCCGCCGAAGAGATGAAAGGCCTTTTCGGTGCCGTCACCGAAGGGAAGCTTCATTTTGACCGCTGCCTCGAGCGAAGCGATATTTCCCTCCACCGGCTGCAAGCGTTGGGAGGATGCCTCGCCCAAATATTCTTTTAAGTTCTCCAACTTCGTGCCAGTCGTTGGTTGGACCAACGCGTCGAATGAAATCGTGACTTGGTCGCCTACCACGGGTTGACGTTTCACGGCGACAGCCACTGGTGGCATTCGTCCGATCTCGGATCGAAAACGAGTGATGAAATCTTGATAGGCGGAAGCTTCCTCCTGAGAAACATCCTCCACCTGCATGTCGGCAATGGGAACGAAGAATCCAGGTGTGCCCCGGCGAGAGTCGGTCAATTTATCGTCAATAACGTCGAGCTGGCTGCCATCGACGCGCGTGCCAAACCCGGCAGGCAGAATGCCACTGGTCATGAGGTCGACGTCCAGTGAATTCTCGGTCTCGGCAGCCAGGCTAGCCAATTCCAAGAGCAGTGGCTCGCGAGCACTGCTAATTCGACGTGCATTTTCGATAAAGTAGTGCGGCGAGCAGAGATTCTCGAAAAACTTCTCCGGCACGAAGACAAAGACTGTGTCGTCCTGAGCGATGGTCAATTGCTTTCTAGCTTGTAGAAAACTGGGGAGCGCGGCCATTGCACGATCGCCCTGCCCTGCCTCAATAAATCGTTCCACGAGGGTAGCGGAAGTCGAAACTAGGTGAAAATCGCCTTGTTGCACATAATACGATCGGACTTCTCCTCCGGGTGTTGCGATGAGCGATACTTCTTGTTCGGCGATCTTGACTGTCGTTTCCTTGGCGTCGGAGAACGTAGAAAGAGACCGGCGACGTTGTCGCATCATGTCTTGGCTGAGCAAGAAGTTGTTCTTGGCATGCATCAAAACGCCGATCGCTGCGCCCTGCGTTGTGTTCGTATCGAGCCCAACGATGGCCAGGTCTTCCACCACCTGTGGGCCAAGAATCTTCGCCATGGCGTTGTATTTGAGCGACAGTTGCTGCTGAGTGCGTTGATCGGCGGCGCGATCGACGGCACGGCGAAGAACCATGTTTTGCAAATCGCCTTGCCATTTTGCGCTTAGGTCTCGAAACCAAAGATAATTGAGAAACTTGCCGAAGCGAAGATAAAAGCACTCTTCAGGGACGCGTGTTGCGATAGGTTCAATCGCAACGTCCACGAATTGCATGTCGTCGATGGCTAGATCTTCCCACACCGGAGTGGCGGGTAGCGGTACTCGCTCTTCGGTGGGTATCGTAGGATTCAGAATCTTCTCCCGATCGAGCTTCAGTAAATGCGATTCGCTGGCAAATAGTTCACCTAGGGCCGTGGTCTTGCCTCGCTTCTTCTTCAAGAGTCCGCGTTCGGAAGCGGCCAAATCGAGGTTTAGGCGCCGACCTAATGATGCGACCAGGAAATTCTCAGCCATGGGTGGGAATTGTGGGTCGGAGCAGAGCGTATTCCATCGTCCTGAGTAGGCTTGCCACCAATCGTTGAGCATATTGCGGTGACGTTCTGGATTGATTTGTGGCTGGATGCGCACTGCCTGTTCGATTGGCGAGAACACCGACAGATCGAATGGCTCATTGCCTTGGAACAGAAAATAGACGGTGACCTTGCGGGGAGACTCGATCGAGAGCACCCTGCGAAGGAGTCGTTTAGCTGGCTCTTGCTTGACCACGGGGTACATGGCTCTGCTGGCCTCTTGCCAAATGGTGAAACGCTCGTCGCTGAGTGGAATGGAGGGTTCGCCGCGGAGGACGTCGATTGTGACTTTGCCCACGCCAAAGGGCTCACCGGCCACGGCCTCCACCTGTGGGGCAGCGCATGTGTGTTCGCTACTTACCAAAGAAATGGCAAGAATTGGCAAGATCGCACGAATGGCACGGAGAGCGAAAGATTTGGTATCATGAAGTCGAGAATAAAACATGGCAACGAATTGTTTGAGTCAGGATCGATATAAATAGTTAGTCCAAATTGACGTTGTCATCCTACCGGGCGGGCACTTACCGGGACAGTGCTGGCCCTTTCGATCGCTATTTGAATCGTCCTTTTTCCACTAAAAACGACTATGCTGTTGCCGAGATTTTCCCTGAAGACGATTTTGACTTTGCTTTCCGTGAGTACGGTCATTTTTGTCGTCGCTGGACAAGCGTTCCAAGGTAAAGCTTGGGCGGCAGGTGTAACGATTGCCGTCGCAAGTATCCCTGTATGTCTTTTCGTTCATGCTGTGTTCTACGGAATCATTGGCCTTCTTGCGCGAGTCATCAGCCCTCAACAGGTGCCGGCTCTGACAAGTCAGGGAGGCATTCAAAGGAGCCCGGACGAACAGGTCGAGCAAGTTGAGACAGGTGGACAGTCAGAATAGTTCTTGCCCTTTGCAATTTACTGACCTGAGAGTTTAGATGCAGATTCGAAAGTGGAAAGATACCCTGGCAGTCGTAGGACTGTGTTTCTGCTTTGCTTTATTCGATCTCTCATTTGCCAGCGCGGGAACTGGCGACAAGAACATCTGGCCTTTCCCGCGGAATGTGCCTGGCGCAGGTCGACCTGTGAATAATGCTAATCCTGGTTTTTCAACGAAATCTGGATTGAAGATTGAGGTTGATACAAGAGGTGTTGGCGAGCGCGGGTTTCGTCGCGTGGGCGTTACGGTTTCTGCCGCGACTCCGGTCCCAGCAGATCGGCAGATCACTTTTCGATTTTCTGCGCGATCTGGCTATAACCGTTCCACCTCGATCTCAGTGGAGAAAGATTTTGAGCTGCAGCAAGGGACATCAGCTGCTTCAGCAAATCTAACCGTTCCCCAGTTTTTGCATTGGGACAGGATCGATTGGGAGGTATGGGTCGATGGCGTGAAAGACGAAGAGTTGAGTTTTCGAGATGCGACGTTCAGCCACTCAGCAAACAATTACTTGATATCTGCCGTTGGCCTGCCGGTTGGGATAAAGCGAAACTGGTCCCGTGCAAGGACTAAGTATCTCAACTCCGAGCGAATCGATGAGGTGCTTCTGGAGGAATTCCCGACTAGGTGGACTGAGCTCTCGACAGCTGATGTGGCCGTGTTGACTCCCAAGGAACTACAGGCTTTGGGCAGTAGTTACCCGGACAGCAAACGTGCGTTGCTGCGTTGGGTTCGTGCTGGTGGCAATCTATGGTTCGTTGCAGGAAGCGACAGCTACGAAGCTCTTTCGATGATTAACCAACAACTCGGTCTGAAAGAAGTCCAAGACTCTCGTGTACGATGGCAAGCCTTGCCGCTAGAAGGTGCCGAAACACGTGGCATCGATGCCTTGCTCCGATTAACGTCGGACACGGACGGGGGAATCAAACCAACGAACATTGGCGGTATCGAGGTTGGCAGAAGCGATGACCAAGACTCTTTCGAATTCTTTATTTCACGGTCGTATGGGTTAGGGACGGTAACGCTATTCAAGGGACACTTCGATTACGATGTGCAGGGACAAATCGATATGTCGATGCTCTCCGAGCGGCTGTATTGGCCCAGGCGGCATGGCAACGACCCTGCGAACTCCAACTTGGATTTTAATAATTTCCTGATTCCCGATGTCGGTTTGGCCCCTGTCTTTGAGTTTCAGTTTTTGATTACTCTTTTTGTGCTTGGCATTGGTCCGCTGAACTATTGGCTGCTGAAGCGGAGCGGCAAAATACCGATGCTCCTGGCCACGGTTCCCGCGGCAGCGTTGGCGACGACGTTCCTGCTCTTTGCTTATGGGTTTCTCTCCGAGGGCGTCGGCACGCGCGTTCGTGCTCGAAGCTTTACGTTTCTCGATCAGCCAGCTAGTGAAGCTTCCAGCTGGGCGAGACTTTCGTACTACGCCGGTGTCGCTCCGTCGGAGGGGCTTTCGGTGCCAAATGATACGGCCGTTTATCCGATTTTGCCGGCTTCCACGAATCGCCGTACGATACGACGCTACGCCAATCAGTGGCGAGAGGTGGAATTGGACGAGCCCGAGGCCCGTTTTACTGAAGGATGGCTGCCATCGCGGACTCCCACGCAATACTTGTCCATTACTGCTCGCGCCACTGAGAATCGTCTGCGTATTTCTAAGAACGAAGAGCAACTCAAAGTGACCAACAATCTGGGCGTTGAATGTCTCTATTTGGCAATTCGAGACGAAGCGGGCCAGTACTATCTTGCCACTGGCTTCAAGGACGGAGCCTCGATGATGTTGAATCCAACAGGTTGTTCTGACGTATCGAAGGTCATTCGCGAGCAGTTCCTAGAGAACGAGCCCATCTTCCCTGCGGGGGGCGACATCCGCGGACGTCGCACGGACAATCAACTGCGACTTGACCAAGGTCTCTTAGAAACCCAAATCAAGGCGATCGGAACTTTGACCTCGAAGGAATGGGCCAAGCAAACTTATGTTGCCATCACCGCGACAGGGATAGAAGTCGAGTTGGGACTCGAATCCGTCCAGGAGAACCACAGTTTTCATGTGGTGAAGGGAGTCTGGCAATATGATTGACGCTGCCCGACCACTGATTGAGCTCCGCAATTTGCACCGTTATTTTGGCGACACTCGTGCCGTCTACGATATGAGTTTCCAGGTCCACGCTGGGGAAGTATTCGGCTACATCGGCCCGAACGGAGCGGGTAAGACCACGAGTATGCGAATACTAGCGACCCTCGATGAACCGACGTACGGGGATGCCTTTGTCGATGGTTTCTCGGTTGTCGATGATCCCGACCGCGTGCGTAAACGACTGGGCTTTATGCCAGACTATTTTGGGACCTATGAAAATGTCGACGTGACGGAGTATCTGGATTTCTTCGCCCGTGCATACGGTCTGTGGGGCACCGAGCGTCAGCAGGCGATTGACATGGTGATGGAGTTCACGGGACTCGATGCCTTGGCGAAGAAGCCGGTGAATGGGCTATCCAAGGGGATGAAGCAGCGGCTGAGTCTGGGTCGAACCATGATTCACAATCCCGCAGTGCTAATTCTCGACGAGCCAGCCGCGGGGCTCGATCCACGCGCTCGCATCGAATTGCGCGATATGATTTCGCAGCTAGCGGAGTTAGGCAAGGCAGTGCTGATTAGCTCCCACATTCTTACCGAGCTGGCAGAGATCTGCGACAAGGTTGCCATTATAGAAACGGGGCAACTACTTGCCGTGGGCACTGTGGAAGAGATTAGCAAGCGTAGCGAAACATTTAGCCGCGTCAGCCTGCGACTGCTCGGCGAATGCGAGCCTCTGCTGAATTGGTTTGCCGAAAGGGAGGATGTCAGAGACGTCTTAGTCGATGGTCAGCGTGTGATGCTGACCCACGATGGGGGGCCTGAGCAACAGGCGGAGCTGCTTAGTGAGATTGTCCAGGCTGGCTTCGCCGTTTTGGAATTTGCCAGTGAGAACAAGAGCCTGGAAGACGTGTTTCTGCATGTCACGGAGGGGCGCGTGCAATGAGTGTGAGCTCTGGAGAAAACACGATCATGGACACTCTCGGCAGTTGGTGGCAACGTGCTGAACTGTGGCTGCTGGCGAGTGTCGAACGCTTCAATCCGATTTTGATCAAAGAAACGCGTCAGGCTTTAAAGAGTCGGCAGTTTGTTCTGACTTTTATGGTCACACTGCTGGCTTGCTGGATCTCAACGTTTGCCGTCTTTGGAATCGTGGGTCCCGAGGTATTTTTCGTGGCCTCTGGCGATCGGATGTTGTTCGTTTACTGCGCGATTCTCGCTTTTCCACTGATGGTGGTTGTGCCGTACTCCGCCTATCGATCGATTGCCGCAGAGCAGGAAGATAATACGTACGATTTGCTTTCGATTACATCCCTATCGGCTCAACAAATTGTCACCGGCAAACTCGGCAGTGCCCTGGTGCAGATGCTGGTTTATTTGAGCGCTGTGAGCCCTTGCATCGCCTTTACGTTTATTTTGCGTGGCGTCGATATGCTGTTGGTGGCGATTCTGTTGACGATCTTCTTTGTCGTCTCACTAGGCGAATCGATGGTAGCACTATTGATCGGCACACTGGCAAAAGCACGCCATACACAAGCTTTGACGAGCGTGCTGGTGGTGGTGGCACTATTCTCCAGCTTTATGCCAAGTGTGGGGCTGGCTTATAGCTTTATCGAAGAGAGCGATACGATCATCCGTAGCCGAGAGTTTTGGTGGGTAGGAGCCGCCCTGCTGACGCTATACATTACCACCTTCCTATTGTGTCATGCGGCGGCTGCAGCCCAGATAGCTTTTCCCAGTGAGAATCGATCCAGTCCACTGCGTCGATTTATGATGCTGCAGCAAGCGTGTTTTGTGGGGTGGATGTCCGTGATTCCGATTGTCGATCCGAGTCAAAGGGCTCTTCTTCGTACGGCGATCGTCTCGATGACCATTGCATCCGGGTATTGGCTTGCTATGGGTTCATTCTTGACGAGTGAATGGCCTCATCTCTCACGACGAGTACAGAGGAGTCTGCCCCAAAGCAAGTTGGGACAAATCTTACTTACCTGGTTCAATCCTGGACCGGCGACGGGCTATATGTTCGCCGTTGCGAATCTAACAGCCATTGCTGGTGCTGCCATGATCTTGCTCGCCGTGGCCGGGCCGATTCTGTGGGGAAGAGTCAGCCAAGTGCAAGCGATCTACTTCGTATTGTTTGCTTGGTGCTATGTTGTTGTATTCCTCGGAATCGGGCACCTGCTGATCGCGATTCTGCGTAAGTACTTCTTCATATCGATGACGGCAGGTTCATTGATCCATGTGATTCTACTGCTGATGGCCTGTGGAATTCCGCAAGCCATCACTCTCATGTCCAACGCTTTCGGACGGGGCGATACTTATTCGTTGTTGCATGGAGTGAATCCGTTTTGGACGTTAATCGAAGCAGCAGGTACCTCGGGCTTTTCTTCGTCTTTCGAAGCAGGGGTTCTGATCTTTGTCTTGCCGGCGATTGCTGCGATTGTTTTACTTTTGAACTTCCGCTACGTAGCTGCTGAAATTCAGATTCAGCGCCGAAGTCTACCAGAACGTGTGGCAGAAGAAGATGCGGAGCTGATGCCTGTAGTTGCGGCAAGCCCGGCGAGTCCTTGGGACTCGGCTGGGAACTAGAATCTCGCAGGTCGCGAAGAATTCTGTCGCCTAGTTCTCCAGCGATGCCTGCCACACTTGCCGACCGCGCTGCAAGACTACCGCTGGTGGCTTAATGGAGACAACTTCGATCCCCGATTTTCTTTCGCCTTCGGCCACTGGGTACACATAGCCGTCAATGGAAAGTACGACTAGGGCCTCGTTGACGTTTGAGAATCCCAGTAGTTGAACAGCGCTTTCTCCCTCTTTGCGTCCTTGGGCAATCGATTTTGCCCCACGTTTAGGAGGGAGGAACAGGTCGACTCGATCCGGAAATGGTGGCTTGTAGGCTTGAGGCTCGTCCGAGTCTTCTGCAGAAGAATCGCCATTATTGGGATCGGAGTCTGCGGACTCGGGGTTCGTACTAGCTTCGGGAGATGTCTGATCTTGCTCTTGGCCACTGCTGATGAGCTCGGGGCCCTCAGACTCCGATGTGCCGGATGAGTTCGAAGCCGAATCGCAGCCCGAAACGACCAGGCAGCATGACAGCAATAGTAGATACCAATTTAGTTTTAGCTTCTGACTCATCACCTAGAACGCTCTCTAGAATCTTGGGCGGGGATTATGGAGAATTCTCCGCCAAAGTGTAGCACATTCCTTGCTCGGCGGCTTTGTTGGCCGACGTGCTGAGAATCTCGGGAGCCAAGATGAGAAGAGAATTCGCGTCCTTCACCATCTATAGCTTAGTGAAGAATTATGAAGAGTTGATAAGGTTAGAAAACACCCAAACGCTACGACCCGAACATCCGTTCCAGGTAGCTTCGCTTAGCGCTCTTCTTTGCACGCGGGTTGCTTGCCGTCTCTGGTACGCGCTGCTTGGGAGATTCGAATCCTCCACGCGCCCGATAGCGATCTTCGAACGGTTCCCTGAAGATGAGACGCTCGCTATTTGGCGATGCTTCCTTCTCTTCATATTGAGAAGTCATGTAGGCTGGCACACCGGAGTCGACACTAGGCAATTGAAGCAGACGGTCGGACGGGAATGCCCCGGAGCAACCGCCGGTGTTGCACCCTTCGGCCTTGGGGATGCTAGCCAATCGGCAGCCGATAGTTTCTTCCGCCATGTACTCGCGGTGATGGCTGTCCTGATCGTAATCGACGATCTCGGGCATGATAAAGACGATCAATTCGCTCTCTTGAACGGTTGTATCACGAGAGCGGAACAGATTCCCCAGATACTTGATGTCTTTGAGTCCTGGAATTCCATTGAAATCACCTGTATCGCTACGCTGTCGCAGCCCGCCGATGACCAGGGTTTGGCGATTGGCAATACGGACGACGGTAGTGGCACTTCGGGTGTCGACAATGGGTTGACCATCGCCTTCGGTGAATCCGGCAAGCCGGCTGAATTCGGGTTCGACGAGCATTTCAATAGTTTGATCGGCGGCAATTGTCGCTTTGACTCGCAATGTGATACCAACCGGCTTGAACGCCGTCGTACCAATCTGGCCACCCAATTCCGACTGAGTGATTTGCTGGAAGGGTATTTCCGATACACTCCGCCATTCAGCGGTTTCGTTGTCCACAACAGTGACGTTCGGGTCGGCAAGCAAACGCGAGTCACCTGCCGTCTGGAGCAGTAGTGCGACGGCGTTGAGGTCGAAATTACGGGTCAGGCTCTTGAAGGTCATCGTTCCGCCCGAGGATCCCGTGGCAAACGGGGCCACTGTCGTGCTATCGAAACTCAACACCTGTTGCGCGTCGCCACTAGCGTCGAGATTTCTACCTTTAGCGTCATGGTCCCAGTTTACGCCCAGCTTCTCGGCGTCTTTCAAACTGATATCGTAGATCAGAGCAGTGATTCTCACCTGGGGACGTGGGCGGTCGATCTTCTCTAGCACCTTACGCACCACGTCAATGTTTGCTGCATAGTCGACCACGACCAGCCGGTTTTCCAAAGGCATTGTAGAGACCCGGCCCAACTGGCTCAGCACCGAGGCAATGGGTTCCCGGGCGTTATCGACGGGGATGTATTGTGTGTGAAAGTAGGCAACCGTTAGTTGTTTGTAGGAACCGCCAAGCTGAGGTGAAGTCGCACGCAAGGCAGCCGCGTCCATCTTCGCTATAAACTGTCTGATCGATTCGACACGGTCTTTGTAATCGATGACAAGCACGCTTCGAGCGGACGGTAGCGAACGGACCTGTCCTTGCTTGCTAATCAGAAGTTGGGTGGCTTCGACAATTTCGCCCAGGTCACCGTTTTCGATGGGAATGGCGGCCGACTCGAAGAGTGGATTCGCACTGCCAACTTCGGTGGCCTTTTGGATGACAATGCTGTCGCCCACAGCTCGATAGCTGTAGCCATTGGCAAGGAGAATGGCGTCGAGAACTTCATGCAGTGGAGTTTGATGATACACACAGCTGATCGTGCCTTGGATGTCTTTACCGACGACGACATTCACATTCCAAGTCGCACCGATAGCAATAAGGGCCTTCTCCATGGAAGTGTCTTGTAGGGAAAGATCGCCCTTCTTATTGAGAATAGCAGCAAGAGGGGAATCTTCGTCCCTCTGTTGCGCAAAGAGAGAGGGACTCGATGAAATCGAGACCAGCAATGTCGCAAAAACCAGCAAGCAGAGCATGGTCTTCCGCAACACTATATCAAGCCACAGATAGCACTTTGTGCTCTGCATGTGTCCTCCCTGACACTTTCAATTCGATTCTTGTCGTCGCGAGTAGGAACTACGCAGCGACAATCAGCGAGTTAGCGCAAATAACCATAGATTCATTTCTAAGGTTGTGGTGTTTCCTCGGCCATTCGCTGAATTCAGTTTCACACGATGAGGAAATACCGCTTGCTCGCTTTTTCCAATCTTCTCAAGTAGCTTTGTGATACTCACCATGTCGCCATCGACGAGCAGGGTAAGCACACGTTTTTCTAATTTGAACGGGGTCTTCTTTACTTTTTTCGGCGGCGCCTCTTTGCTCAGTGGGTCGTCCTTCTTTAGCCAAGTCCGACTCGTCGGCTGAGAGGCCTCCAAGCTTCTAATTTGACAACCAGAATTTCGCACCGTTTCCAGCAACGCATCACGATAACCAGTCAGCGATTCCTCGGTGATCGTCAGCTTTTCCCAATCCTTAGCACTGGCAACGTACTTGGCAGCCTGCTCTTCAAACTCGGGTAAATTGCGTTCTATTTCCTGTGCCTGATACAATTCTTCCGCGAGAGCCGCACGACTATCGCTAATGTCAGAATACTCATCGGTTAACGGCAGTAGCAGCGCTAGTCCAATCACGCTGGTAACGATTGCAACGATAATTTTGCGATATTTGCTATCACAAAAGGCATATAAGGCTGATTCACTCATTACTAGCTACCTCCTTTACGGTATCGACACTACCGTCAAAGTTTATCTCTAAATTAAAGTCAACGATGGGTCCCGACGGAGAATTTCCCGGTGAGGTGCTTTTTAACGCCACATCGTTGAACTCAGGTGCTTGGTCTAGCCATTCGGTAAAATCGAATACGCCGGACTCCAAGAGCGAACTCCCCGAGAGCTTAATCGTATTCATCTCGACGATGGTCAAATCATTGAGCCAAACGTCACTGGGCATGCAATGACCGACCCGCTGGACTAAATGACTACTAGAAGTTGTTTTCAGCGCCGAAAGCAGACGCTTCTGTTGTTTCACCTTTTGCTCGATGGAAGTTAGTTTGAGTCGAAGCTCGCGATGCCTCGCTTTCGCTCCTTCCAGCTCATCGAGCTGGGTCTGCAATACGGCGACCTGCCCACTTTGCTGCCAATTGAAGAGAAATCCAGCCACCGCCACTAACAGCACTGCTGCTAAGGGGATGAGGCTACGGACAATTATGGGGCCGACTGGGTCTCTCGTGCTTGCGATAATATGTTTCATGAAATTGGGAGCGGCATGTTCGTTCTTTGGTAAATACGAACAGAGCAACCTTCCCAATGCGGGGACTATGGCTGATCCTTCCACTTCCTGAGCCATCTCCCACGTTGCTTGGATCCTACTCGGTGCAATGACTCGTACTTGAAATTCTTTGTGGCTCTCGAACCTACGAAGCGTCTGTTGGACAGAATCCTGATCGCCGCACAAATAGACGATATTGAGCTTCGGAGGCGCCGAGCGAAGTACCCGTCCTGCGTGTCGTTTGAGTCTGCTCAAGTGTGTATGGAGTACTTCCCCGATATCTGAACTCTCTCCGCGGCCTGCGGGTCGAAACTCAAGTAGCAGTTTGCCTTCGTGGCAGACTCCTACTTCTACGGCTTCGCCATCGACGTGCATCATGAGATAGGGTTCGGAGGGCGTGTCGGGGAGCCGACTGACGGCTCGATTGACTGACACTAGGGCTGGTTCGATCGAGACAGCCTCGATGCCAGCGCTGGTTGCTGCGGCATGGATGTTATTGAGCGTTCGTTGGTTGCAAACCGCAGCCACGGCATAATCGTGACGGGCATCGATTGCCTGCTTGTTGCTGACCATCACTTTTTCGCCAGGGCCCAAAGAAAGATACAGCCGGCTGCGTTCTTCGATCTTACGCAGTTCGTCACGCACTTCTTCAGAGCTGCCTCGCACTGTCTTAGTGACGCAAAGCTCACCACCGAGCACGAAATGGAATCCGGCGGTCTGCAATGAGTGCTCTTCAACTAGAGTGCTGAGCGCCTCGGATAGCTCTCGCATTCCTTCTTCAGAATTGAACGAGGTAGAGGCATCCTTCCAGTTGGTCGTGGAAGCCTGGACTAGATCTGGCGAGTCGTTGCCGCGTTGCTCGAGTATGGCAACGCGCAATTCTGAGGTTGTGATTTCAACTACAGCCGTTGTTTCGTATCCGTCGCGCTGCTTGTCGCGTCGCGAACGTCGCTCGAAACCGTTTCGTCGGCCTTCATTCGATCTTCTGTCTGCCATGATAGGTGCCGTGTATTCTTGTTATAGTTCGATTAGTGCGGTTACTGTTCGTCTTATTTCCCCGGCAGATCCGCTTGCCGTCACAACTGCCGTGTAGGAATCGGATCCATTCACCGCGGTTGCGGTGTAAGAATCGTTCGCGGGATAGGTGCCCTCTGTTACGGTTCCCCTCCAGGAGGTGTCCGCTTCTAGCATCGACGCGGCATGGTGAACGCCGGCGTTGGCCAGGTAGAGAGCTCGTTCATAGTCTGCCGTATTCCTCACCGTGGATAACTGTAGTGTTGTCGTGTCGAGAACATTTACGACCATCACTGTGACAATAAATATCACAAACAGGCACAGCAACAATGCTGCGCCTCGCCGTGATGGCTGCGTCCCATGTTGTCGTTTAAAATACACCATGTGTTTCGAGCCCTCGTAATTACCAAGACCTTAACCACGATTGGCAGGATGTCGTGTAAGTGACATTTCCTGTTGGACGTGAAAGGTTGTATTTCACGAGGGGAGTCACCGCATGAACTAGCCCCACCTCCGCAACTTCGGTGGTGCCGTCAGCGCTGAAACCGGTAAAACTCAATTCCTCAATATCTGTTGCTAGGACTGCCGTTGCCGTATCGATGCCAAATAAGACCTGTTTGGTAGTCGCGTTGTGATCCCAGACATAAACTTCGCCGGTGGACATCAACAACGAGATGTTCCCAGAAACATCTGAGCTAGCGGATATTTCCATGACTGAAGTGGCCTGGCGAATGTGTCGCCCCAAGTGACGTTGCAAGGCCAATGCCTCGCGACGCTGCGATTGATCGTCGTCATGACGATTCCAGGCAGTGTAGGAGGTGCGCACCAGCGCCATCGAAGCTGTCGAAATAATCGCCAGCATCGACATGGTGACTGTCAGCTCGATCAGGGAAAACCCTGTTCGAGGTTGTTGGTTATTGTTCTTCATTCTCGTATGTGTTTAGCTTGGCAACTTTAGTCCGCATGTTCACAGACAGCTCGCCTGAATCTAGGGCTGAATTCGCATTCAAGTCCTCGAAAATCGTCACGTCAACGGACATGAGCGAATCGACAATGCCGCCGTCGCTCGGATCATCCGAACTTATAGCAATGCTGACGATGTCCGCACGCCCTTCAGCCGTGTAGTCTTCGGTTGTTGTTCCCGTGCTCCATGTAGCGATAGCGAGAGACGCATGTTGTTCGACTTTCTGCACAGCGTAGTTTGCCAACAGAGCTCGAGTGGTGGTCTCGCGACTCACAGCCATAGAATCCCGCATGACGCCGAGCGCAGGAACTAAAGTGCCTGCCATCAGGGCCGTCGCGAAGATCATTTCGAGTAAGGAATAGCCCTTACGTCTAGATGCTTGCCTGTGGGGATTCATTTTTGCTACAGCGTTCGTTGCTTATTTGGTCAGGAAGGTTTCAAAAAATGAGCGCACGTTTCCTAATAAACGTAGCTTAAAAAAGAGACCTCTCCCCCAGATTGCTAGTCGCAAAGCAAAGCTTGTGGCTAGGGGGTTGTTTCGGTCACAGCGATTGAGCCGGTCAACTGCACAACCGTTACGTCCCAACTTCTTTCGGGGGCCGTAATCGAGATGGTGTATGCCGCGAGAGCAGTCCCATCGAAGTCGAATTCCAAAGTCCGCGTTGCCGACGAGACGGTTACGTCCTGCGGCACCGCATGGCTCTGATCGACTTGGACATCGCCTCCCGAGGCTTTTCGAATAATGGCGAAGTTCGTAATGACACCCGAGGCAGGTGCGAGCTGAACATAATGATTGTCGCCGGTAGAAATTGTGGCTCGGCGAGCGTGTGCCAGAGAAAGTGAGAGCTTACGGGCAAATCCGTCGGCAGAACTGTTGGACAAGGTGGTGTTCCCGAATCGGGAGATTCCAGCCAGGGCCATGAGGCCGATTATCGCCACGACCGTCATCAGTTCCAAAAGACTGAAGGCCCGACGTGATTGCTCACGCCGAGCCTTGCAGAGAGATTTCCACGTTGCATTCATCAAGTATCTATTCTTATCTAGTTGACTCGGTGCGTTGTGCCGTTAAGCGTGTAATCGCTTCCATCAACTGGATTGGTTGGGATCCCTTCGGGGAAGTAATTAACATCGGCCTCGATATCCGAGAGATCGTTGGCTGGCCAGGAGTTCTTGTCGATGTACCAGCGTTCAACAGCTGCGTTGATGGTCGCCTTGTGATGGTCACGGACTCGTTGCTTGGCTGTATCGCTGGATACTGTTACTCTAGGAACAATAATCGCTGCGATGATACCCAAAATGGTAACAACCGCTAACAACTCGAGTAGCGAGAAGCCGGAAGACTTCTTTGGTTGGAACGCTTTCATTGGTGGTTCTCTCCTCAGTTAAAAAAGTACCGCATATTGCGTAGTCGGTATTGTGTTTTTTTGCACCACGCCTTCGCGGTGATAGTTAAAGCTAGGTTACAAAAAAGCCAACAGCGTGTTAAAAAAACAACTTCTCGGACTTTTTTCTAGTGATTATGCCCTACGACACGCCCTGAACCATCGATTGTGTAGGCTGAGCCATCAACCGGGCACGTGGGCAGTCCCTCAGGGAAGTAAGCTGTTACAGCCCCGATATCTGACAGGCTGTTATTGGGCCAGCCTCCTGTGTTATGCATCCAGAGTTCTGCCTGGATTTCAATGTCTCCTTGGTACGTGTGGCACGCCGCCGTTTTTGCAGCGTCGTTCTCACCGAATACCCGGGGCACAATCACCATAGCTAGTACTCCTAGTACAGAGATTACAACCATCAATTCGAGTAGGGAGAATCCTTTGCTCTGGTATGTCATTTTCATTGTCCTAGATCTAGCTTCGCTACCCCGAGACCGTATTCACCATGTCGAACATCGGCAGGTAGATCGCCATGAGAACCATGGCAATCGCCACGGCCAAACTAATGGTAAGAATGGGTTCAAGCGCTCCGACCATCAGGTTAGTTTTGCGTTCGATTTCACGACGTAGGTGATTGCAAATATCGCTGGTTGCTCTCGTGAGCTTGCCGGTGCTTTCGCCTACGATAACTAGTTGGTGGACGATAGGCGGAAATAGCGATTCGAGTCGTTCAATCTCGCGGCTAAAGCGTTCGCCACGTTGAACCGCATGCTGGAGCGTATGCACACCATGCTTCATGGCACGATTGCCCACGGTATCGCCTGTTTCCTTGAGAGCTTCCGCCAGGGTATATCCGGCTGCCATTAAGTGATGCAGTACATCCATCATTTGAAGAACCGCGATGTCACGAAGCCAATTGCCAAAAAGCGGCACTTTCAAGATGTTGCGATCCATCTTCTCTGCCAAAGCAGGACGTCGACGGAGTTGCTTGAGGATTACAATCGCCACGACCAATGCCATGACTACAAAGATGCCATAGGTTTTCACGCAGCCGCCAAAGCCGATGAGCAACCTGGTAATGAGCGGCAGGGCCACCCCCGCTTTGTCGTAGGTTTCCTCAAACACGGGAACCACGTAGAGCAGCAAGAACGTTATCAGTCCGCTACCAAAAAATACGAGTAGCGCGGGATAAGCTAGCTTCTTCGTGACTGCCTTTTTGAGCTCAGCCGTCTGGTCTCGACTTTCAGAGAGTTGGCGTAGCGTATTGCTGAGCGTGCCGGACTGTTCACCCACTCTAAGCTGGCTAACAGTGACATTGTCGCAGACGTGAGGATAATCAACGAGCGCGGCACTAAACGACGTCCCCGACTCCACTTTTCGTCTCAGAGCTTCTAGTACGTCGCCATGCTTTGCAAGTGTCTCTTCTTTAGCAAGTGTGGCGAGAGCCTTGGGTAGTGAGACGCCGTTGTCGAGCAGTGTCGACAGTGTGCGCAAAATAAAGGTGAGCTCGTGGGACTTGAATTTTTCGGTCTTCTTGCGAGTGCTAGTCAGTCCATTTAACCATTGGCCAATATCAGCCATACCGGCTGCGGCGGACGAGGTTGTATGCGCAGCAGTTGCGCCGCTATTGCCCGTTGCTGCGGAATATCGTTTTCGTCTGGACATGAGCGATTCGTTTATGAGTTACGGTGCGGATAGAAAAACTATCCCGATACCTTGTAGAAGACTTCTTCAATTGTCGTATTGCCAGCAATTACTTGTTCGACACCCGCGGTAGCCAATTCGACCATGCCTTCTTCCAATGCGATTTCTCGCAGCTTCGAGTTCGGCAGCCCCTGCTCGATGGCAAATGCCAAGGCTGGGGTGACGGTCATGATTTCGTAGATGGGAATTCGACCGAGATAACCGGTTCCCAAACACTTCTTGCAACCTCTACCAGCGTAGAAGATCGTGTCTTTTCCAACCTCAGCGGCGTGATTCAGGGAGTTGAGGTAGTGACGATTCGGTTCCACGGTCTCTTTACAGTGGGGACAAATCGCCCGCAGCAGACGCTGAGCGACCGCACCCAGCAAGGCGCCGCCGGTTTTAAAATTGTCGATGCCCAGATCGCCTAGCCGAGCGACAGCTCCAATTGCATCGTTGGTATGCAGCGTGCTAATCAGCAGGTGACCCGTCAAGGCGGCTTGGACCGAGGTAGCCGCTGTTTCGTGATCGCGGATTTCACCAACCATAATCACGTCGGGATCTTGCCGCATGATGTATTTCAGTGCGTTTGCGAATCCGAGGCCATGATCGTTGTCGGACGCAATTTGATTGACCCCTGCCAGACGATATTCGACTGGATCTTCAACCGTCACAATATTGCGACTGTCTGAGTTCAAAGTCGCCAGCACGGAGTACATGGTTGTGCTTTTACCGGACCCGGTGGGCCCAGTCACAACGATCATGCCGTGCGGCTTGTCAATCAAGGCTTCAATGCTCTTAAGGTCTCGCTTGTTGAGCCCCAGATTCTCCAAGGTGAAGCTCCGCGAGCCTTCGTCGAGTAGTCGCATTACAACCTTCTCGCCGTTGACTGTCGGAATGGTGCTTACCCGGAAATTCACCCGGCTGCCAGCCTCTTCGATACTGAGCTGACCGTCTTGTGGCCTACGGCTTTCCGTGGTGTCCATGTCGGCCATGACCTTGATGCGAGCCACCACAGACTCTTCGATGTGCGTTGGAATCGTCATCACGGGCTGAAGTTGTCCGTCGACGCGGTAGCGAACTCGCATTTCTGGATGATAAGGCTCCAGATGAATATCGCTCGTTCCCGCATTGATGGCACCCATGAGGATCGCTTTTACGAGCCTCACGACGGGGGCTTGGTCCTCCTCGTCGGGAGCTTCCTCCGTCAGTTCCTGATCGATAGCCTCTTCAGCGGCGTCGAGGTCCGCCATTTTCATGTCGACAATGGTTTGCCGAGCGATGACACGCTCGTCGAAGCCATGATCGAGCGCGTCTCTCACGCCCGATTGCATAGCCACAACTGGTTCCACGTGGTAGCCAGTGATTAGTTCGGCTTCGCAAATGGCATCCATGTCGTCAGGGGCTGTCATCGCCAGCTTCATCGTGCTACTGCTGACGCTTAGAGGCACAATTTCGCGAGATCGGGCTAGCTCTTCTGGAATGAGCCGGACAACCTGGGGACGGATGCTTTCTGGGATAATGTCCTGGTAGGGCACGCTGTACTGTTCGGAGAGCGCTTCGCCCAATTGATCGGCGTCGATCAGTCCTCGACGAATCAGAATCGTTCCCAGCAGGCCCCGTTCAGAGCCTTGCGCAGTAAGAGCACTCTGGATCTGGCCTTCTGTGACCCAGCCCTTTTTCACCAGAATGTCGCCTAACCTAGCCATCAATCAAATACCACATGTAAGTGTTTTAGTAATCTTGTGCGACGAATCCATCGCCGGACTTCATTGCTCTATGTGCGAAAACTTGTGTGTGAAAACTATTGTTGGACCGCCTTCAGGAGTCCTTCGACTTTTTTCTCGAGCACCAGCGGATCAAAGGGAGTGACAAGATACTCATCAGCCCCGGCATTAAATGCTCGTTGTACTTCGTGGAGTTCCGATTCAGCTGAAACAAAAATGATGGGCAATTCGCACGTTTTGGGATCGTTGCTCAATACGTTCAGGAATTCCACGGGCTCCATATCTTCCAGGTGCCCTACGGCAATCAAATCGGGCACGTTATCTTTCAGCCAATTGGTAGCGACGTCCGCCGATTCTTTGATAGTCACCTGGTAGCCCAGGAGTTCGAGGCGAAATCCGGTGATATCTCTGAGCGTTGCATCGAACTCAACGAGCAAAATATGGGCGGTTTGTGTTTTCATAATGGGTCGATTCAAAAAGGGCACGTCCAACTAGGGCGGCGCGTTGGTATTCCTGAACGCAGATAATTCCATGCAAAAGTAGCTCGTAGAATTGTTGAGTCAAAGCAACATCGGTGGGAATTGTCGTTTTCGACGCATCCTGCGTAGGCGGAACTATCGTCACAGAGCGAATAAGTGCTGCGAGACCTACATAACAGGGGGCAATACGATCTCGTTTCCGGGTTCTGGGAGCCCCATGTGCCAGCCAAAGCTAGTTTTTTGTAGTGAATTTCGAATACTCCCAGATACGAATGAGGAAGACGGAAATGAGTGTGTTCTGTAAAGGTCGAAGAGGATTCTCGTTACTCGAGCTGCTTGCCGTGGTGACAATAATTGGAATCATCGCCAGCTTGGTGATCTACAGAATTGCCCCGGGAGTGGACTTCGCCAAGACGAGCAGCTGCTCGCACAACCGAGCTGAGATAAATTCCGCCATCGAACGGTGGTATGTAGACAAGAACAGCTGGCCCGCCAGCGATCTTTCCGACCTGGGTGCAGATGTCAACTATTTCCCAGCTGGTTTACCTGTCTGCCCCGTGACTGGTAATAGTTACACACTTGATGCTACGACAAAGAGAGTAAGCGGCCACACGTCTTCTACGGCACCCGGCGATCACTAAGCCATCTGCACTTTTGTGAAACACCGTATTCTACGGGCTTCGAGTGTGACTCGAGCCGACGGCGGTAGCCTCGCGCCAGCAATTCGGCTGGTTGGTTTGTTACGTCGCGGCATCTGTAGCAATTGGGGCGACAGCGTCCCCACTTAGCTGTTCAAGCACCCAGTTAGCTGCGTCAGCACCCTCTTAGCTTCGTAAGCACCCGTAGAGAAGTCTGCTTAGAGGGCCTGTGGGGTCAAGTCCTGCCGATAGGCAATTCTTAACAGTACTAGTGAGTGAGGATCGCGACGAAAAACCGATTGCACTGGCAAGGCCACGCCTACACCATATCGCACACTTCTCGGCTTTCTTTCCCGATGCCCGACATGCAATTGGCTTTGCCATCTTTCTCGTAAGCTAAGTTCCCGGTGCTTACTGATCTAGCAGTAGCCAGTGTACTTCTAGTGCGTTCGACCACCTGGCCATATTGCTCGTTGTCTTGAACCTCCACGGCTCCGATAGACATAGAGTACGAGAGAGTCGGGAACTGCACATCTTCAAATTCCTCTGCATGACGACAAAGGCGACTTAGCGGCACAAGCGAATTCTGGATGTCTGTACAGGGCAGTAAGACGGCGAATGTGTCCTCAGACCAGTTGGCCACAAAGTCGGAATCGCGAACTGCGGATTGGATGATACGCGCCGCATTGGCTGTGTAGCTCTTCCTCATTTTTGCGTCAGCACTAATTAGCTCGGGCATATCATCAATCTGAATGAGAGCCATCGAGAGAGTGCCACCGTATCTCTGCTTTTCCAGAACCCTGCGGCGTAGCTCTTCCACCAACACCAACTGAGTCGGTAGTCCGGTCGATAAATCGTGAAACGCATTGCTCGCGTCAGAACTGGCTTGTGGTTTGTCCTTTTCAGCACGTTGAGCTGCGAATCCCAGACCAAACCGGACACACGCTTTGCCATCGTGATAGTGCACGCTGTTTCTGCCAGACTCCTTCGAGCTATAGAGGGCCGCGTCGACACGCTCGCAAAACGACTTGTCATCGTCCTGGTCACTTGCAAATGCTACCCCCACGCTCACCGTGAGGCGATGCACGAGCCCTTGATAGTCGAAGCGATGCTCTTCTATCAGGCTGCGGGTCTTTTCTGCTATCTCTAAAGCGCTTTTCTTCGTCGTGTGAGGAAGAATCAATGCGAATTCTTCTCCCCCATAGCGGGCAACCAAGTCGGCACTTCTGGCGACTTGCTTGAAGACGTGAGCAACTTGCTTGAGGATTTGATCGCCAGTCTGGTGCCCATATCGATCATTGAAGTTCTTGAAATAATCAATATCGATGAGTACAAGCGCTAGTTGATCGGTATCGGTTGTGACGTGGCCTAACTGAGAGCGGAGTTCAAGATCGAAGCCTCTTCGATTGGCAACACTAGTCAATGAATCGGTCAGCGCATCTTTTTTGAGCGTAGTCTCTGTTTCCCTCATTACTTTGCGAAGCCCATCGCTTAGCGTGCCGATGAGCATTGCTACCAGGAATAGGGTGCCCGACCACAGCAAGAATGCGAGTACGGTCAATAACGGGATGCCATCGCTCACAGAACTGACATCTGGCACAAAAAGTATGAAACCAGTGACGATGCACAGCAGTGCAATCAAGCGGGCTCGGTAACCGCCGAGATAGAAGCCTGTTAGAACTGCGGGAACATAGTATAAGTGGAGCAGAATCGGATCATTGACCGAATGACGCCACATCAACATCGAAATGCTGAGCACCAAAAGCACCAACAGAACCTCTAGGGTTCTGTGTTGCTTATGGAATGTTGAGTGCGTGGTTCTTTCGGTTGCGGACATATCTCGGGGTCGCTGTAAGCAGCTATCTACCTCGGCAATGCTGATGCATTTGGAGAGTTAGGAATACAGAAGTGACTTAAGATGCGCAAATAGGAGCTTGGCTCTCGTAGAGCGACCTAAGCACGTCTCTCCGTGCTACCAACCCAACAAGCTTCTCGCCATTCATAACGGGAACACGTCGTACACGATGAACAAGGCACAAGTCAGCAACTTTGCTAACAGGTTCATCGGCTTGAACTGTAAGTACGTTGGGTGTCATGTGCTGAGAAACGGTGTCTTGTCGGATCTTGTCGTCGTAAGCAAGTCCCAGGACTGCAAACTCGGTGAGAATCCCAACCAGCTTGCCCTGGTTGTCGATTACGGGCAATCCGCTGATTTCTTCCTTGAGCAAGAGCTCAATGGCATCTTGGATCGAAGATTCTGGCGAAACAGTTACCAAATCACCAGTCATGATCGATTTCACAGCATTCATCATTACACCCCTTGAGTTTTTCGATGTTCTTTTTCAGTCGTAGGTAGGTAGAACTCCTCAGAAAACTTAGTTCACGATCCCTCTGCTGGGGGCAAGATAGTGACTGCCTCTACGGGCAGCCCAATGATTGCCTCCGGGAATGTCCTAACACCGGAATAACCGTTAGGAAGTGAGCGGTTGGCTCTGTTCGGTACGAGAGAACTGATTGTTTAGACCGAAGCCGATATAATAGACAGCAGGATTTGTTCTATTGCTCTCTAGCCCAGCGTTTGAAGGGGATCGCTCTTGGAATCACCACATACGCTCAATATCGCGGACACGGCACTGGCTTTCCGTGGATATAACATTACGAATCTTGGCCGGACCGGAGAACTACTAGCCGTTCCCAGCTATCAGCGAATTGTAGAGGACGAGCTGAACAGGTTCGGGACCATCTGTAACGAATATGTGGACTATAACGTTAGCCTTGTCGATCGGGTCAAGGCGCAGTTCGACTTGTCACTTGAGCACTACGAAGAAGCCATCTCGCTGATCATGGCTACCGAGGTGGCGCAAATACGTCTGCTTACCGAGATTCACGGCGTCGAAATCAACCAAGCCAAGCTAGCTTTCGGCTATAGCCTAGGCGAACTCACCGCGCTTGGATGTGGTGGCATGTTCAATCTGGAGGATATGATTCGGATCCCGCTAGCGATGGCACGCGATTGTGTGGCACTGGCGGAAGATGCTTTTATGGGCGTCTTGTTTTCGAGAGGCCCAAAAATCGAAGAGGAACAGGTTGTTCGGCTGTGTTTGAAAGTGACTTCCGAAGGCAAAGGAACCATCGGCGTGTCGGCTATTCTATCTCCCAACTCGATGCTGCTCATCGGACAAAATAAAACGGTCGAACGTTTCAGGGAAGTGATGCATGAGTTGTTGCCACACAAGGCGCACTTACGCATGAATTCCTATCAATGGCCTCCGCTACACACTGCCATCGTTAGACAGAAGCAAATTCCCGACCGTGCGTCGGTGCTGATGGAGACCATGCAAGGCGGGGTCGTACCGCCCTGCCCTCCTCTGATGTCTTTGGCCACGGGACAGATGAGCTACGATGACCACTCAGCCCAGGAAGTGTTGAGGAAATGGATAGACCATCCTCAAAGACTCTGGGACGCGGTGATGAAAACCCTCTCGGCAAAGGTGGATACCGTGTTGCATATCGGTCCTGAGCCAAATGTCATCCCAGCGACATTCCGAAGGCTTAGCGAGAATGTCGAACAACAAACTACCGGAAGTTCCATTGGAAGTTTACGAATGCGAGCTGTCTCAGGTCTCGCCCGTAGACCTTGGTTGGCGTCGCTACTGCCGGCCAATACGGCCCTGCTGCGTGCTCCGCAGGTTGAGCACGTTATCTTAGAAGACTGGCTCATTGAGAACGCTCCCAAGTAAAAATTGCTGGCGCGATTCTCAAGTTCCCCTGAGGTCTTATTGCTGAGCTGTGCCCTCTAAAGAGTCTTTGTTGGGGTCAGAAGCTTCGCTCGAATTCGGATTGGCTAGGGGCAACTCAAAGCAGGCAGCCCACTCAGCATTCCGCACAAGAAGATTCGGACCTGCTAGAGCAAGGTTATTCCAAGTGATCCCATCAATGGCTTGAAAGCTACCCAGTTCTGAGTATTCGTCAGGATTTGCAGCAGCAAGAATCACTTCGCCTTCTTCGGAAATTACTAGCAATTGCTCGCCTACCAGCATGATCTGCCCATGACCAAAGGTCGGTCGGCGGCGTTTCTTCCACTGTTTTTTGCCCGATTCTAATTCAACGCAGGCAAGATGCACGTCGTCGATGCCATAGATGTAGCCTTCGTGGACGACGACATTGCACATTTTTGTTTTCATAACATTCTTTTTCCAGACTGTCTCGACATCCCATCGATCGTCTGCGCGAGATATCTGAATAAGTTCCGAACCGATTCCGTATCCCTTAGAAACAAATATCCGATCTTTTCCCACGGGAACCGGCTGAGATGCCGATGCATTTGTGTCGCTGCGACCGGGCCAAGGGTGCTCCCAGAGAATTGTGCCATCGTCTGCGCGATGGGATGTAATGTAGTCTTCATTCACAACTACTATTTGCCGGACGCCTGCGAGTGTGGTGAGGATGGGGCTCGCATAACTACTTCGGCGGTTCCCTGCCTTCCAAATGACCTCGCCAGTAAGCTGGTCGAAAGCCACGAGTGAATTGCCTTCTTGTACTATTGCTTCAGAAATACTCGCACGTGCATCGCCGATGCTAACGACTACCATGTGGTCAACAATTAATGGCGAAGCAGATTTTCCCCAGAGGAGTGTTTCGACTTCAAACTCTGTGACTGCATCGTGAGACCATAGAAGTGTGCCGCTCGTTGCTTCCATGCAGTTGATGACACCCGTGGCTCCATGCGTGTACACGCGCCCTTCGTGGATGGTCGGCGTGGCTTGGGGGCCAACACCTCCCAGTGATCCTCCGCCGCTGGGATCGAATCGGACGTCGTCGGCGTGGCTCCAAACTAAGGAGCCGTCTTCGATGTCGTAGCACGTGACCATCTCCTGCTCGCCGCGTTGCTCTTGCGTGACGGCATAGTGGCCCACCACGGCAAATGCCGACCAGCCGGCACCAATCCGTTGCTCCCATATGACCTCGGGAGGATTCGCTTTCCAATTGGTATTAAGCGTCACTCCCTCGGCTTCTGCCCAATACCCGTTGCCCAAGAAGCGGGGGTAATCCCATTCTGTGGGTTGCCAATCGATCTGTTGTTCGTTTTCCGCGGCGACGGTTGTAAGTTGCCGATCGGGATCAACCCATCTCCACCGCCAATCAACTAGTCCGACATCGCCGTTGTTGACGAATTCGATTGGAGAGAATTGCAGATAGTGAGCACTTATCGCTAGTAAGAGTACCCCGGCGGCAGCGAATCTAGTTGTCAGTTGCCATCGGCTACGAACCAGGACCCACAAAGCGATTCCCACCACACCCAGTATTACCGCAAAGTGGGTAATGCTGTTGTAAATCCCGGGGTCCTCGAAGTAGTACCTGGATTGGACTACAATTGCGGTTAGTAGCGAAACCCAGATGATGGGAAACCAGCGAATGCGGCGTTTCGTTGGTTGGTCTTTTGCTGGAGAATCGCTAGGGATTTCAGACGACATCTTTCTACCTTCGTCAGTTTCGAAGCCGGGACTGTTGTTCCGCAGATATCCTAGGTCGATTGCCAAATAGAGACAAGCTGACCTTGATGACAGCCTCCAATTGCTCAGCAGAATCATTACCACCAACATGCGTCAACATTCGTCGATCACAATCTGCCCGCTCGCGAGCCTATGACCTCAGCCTCTTCATCTAGTTTCGAAAACAAATGGGCAGTTGTCACCGGTAGTTCCAGTGGGATTGGCCGGGCCATAGCGATCGAGTTGGCGTCCGCTGGGGCCAATCTTATTCTGCACGGGTATCGCAATCTGGATGCGGCGAAACAGTTAGCCACAGATCTTCGCGCGGGTGACACTCAGGCAGAAGTTATTGCCTGCGATTTATCCGACGAAAGTCTGCTGGCAGACTTTGCTGAGAAAGCGTGGCAGGTAGCTTCAATTGACATTTGGATTAATAACGCCGGCGCCGATGTACTGACGGGGTCGGCGGCGGAACTGCCGTTCAACGAGAAGATCGACCGACTGTGGAAAACGGATGTCTTGTCAACGGTCCAACTTACTCGCTATGTCGGTGAGAAAATGAAAGAGCGCGGAGAAGGGGTGATTCTGAACATAGGTTGGGATCAAGCTGAATTTGGCATGGCTGGAGAAAGTGGTGAAATGTTCTCGACGACCAAAGGTGCCATCATGGCATTTACGCGTAGCGCGGCCAAATCACTTGCTCCCGAAGTGCGGGTAAATTGCCTTGCCCCCGGTTGGATCAAGACAGCATGGGGGGACAATGCCAGTGACTATTGGCAGGAGAGAGCTGAAGCGGAATCGCTACTAGCTCGGTGGGGAACGCCTGCGGACGTCGCCCAGGCAGCCTGTTTCTTGGTGTCGCCAGCCGCCAATTTTATTACCGGACATGTTCTTCCCGTGAATGGCGGACGCGCTTAGGCCGACTTTCTATGTCGCAAGAAGTGTACCATTTTGTCACCGGTCGTTTGGCCCAACATGCTTTGAGGGCCGTCCTGGAAAAAGTGGCGCCCCAGGCGAACTTTCAATACAGTCTGCAGGTGATGCCGATCACTGTCGCTGCCTTGATGACGCCAGAATGGATCTCACGTCGTCTCGAGATTCCAGCAGGCACGACAAAACTGTTTCTGCCTGGCTATTGCGAAGGCGATTTGACTGCTCTGCAAGATGTTGTCAGCCTACCAATCGTCCGCGGTCCAAAAGATCTTCGGCAGTTGCCGCAGTACTTTGAGCAGCCCTCAAGCGATTCTGACTACGGCAGTTACGATATCCAGATCATAGCCGAGATAAACCATTGCCCGCGGCTATCTCTCGCTGAAATCCAAGCCCTCGCGCAAGAATACGCTGAGGCAGGGGCAGATGTCATCGATGTGGGCTGCGAACCAGGACACACATGGATTGGCGTCACGGAAGCCGTACAAGCATTGCGAGGTGAGGGGCATCGCGTATCGGTAGATAGTCTTAACAGCGCAGAAATTGAAGCAGCGGTAGCAGCGGGAGCCGAATTGGTTCTGAGTGTCAACAGTTCCAATAGAGAAGCTGCCCTGGATTGGGGCGTGGAAGTCGTGGCAATCCCCGATGACCCGAAGACACTTCTAGGGTTCGATGAAACTATCGATTATCTGGCGAAGCATGATGTCGCGTTAAGAATCGATCCTATTCTGGAACCAATCTCTTTTGGCTTCGCAGAGAGTTTGGGCCGCTATTTGGATGTCAGGGAGCGCTACCCCGATGCCGAGATGATGATGGGAATCGGAAATCTTACTGAACTAACCGATGCCGACTCGGTCGGGATCAATACGGTACTGCTCGGCTTTTGCCAGGAACTGGGAATCCGCAGTGTGCTCACGACCCAGGTGATCAATTGGGCGCGATCAAGCGTTCGAGAATGCGATCTGGCGCGTCGGCTCGTGTTTCATGCCATTAGCAATCAAGTTTTGCCTAAGCATATTGAGCCGGGACTGATCATGCTGACTGATGAGTGGAAGACGGAGGTCACCCCCAAGGAGCTTTCAGACTTGGCAAGTGAGGTTCGGGATTCAAATTACCGCATCTTCGTTTCGGAAGGGGAGATTCATCTTATTAATGGCGATCTTCACTTACACGACAGCGATCCCTTTGCATTAATGGATTCACTGAGAAGTTCCGGGGACGGTGGCTCTCACCCCAAGAACCTCGACCCGAGCCATGCGTTCTATTTAGGTTATGAAATGTGCAAGGCGAAGACTGCCATGACACTCGGCAAGAACTACACACAGGACGAAGCACTCAACTGGGGTTTAGCTACCGAAGCGGAACCTAGGCATTACTTGAAACGAAGACCTAGGAAGAGTGATACAAGGAATAGTGAAAAGTGACAGGAAGTTCTTTACCCTTTGTTGAGGCTTTGCCGCGAGGTATTTCGGCGGTCGATGTATTCTGTCGTCTGCGGAATCATCCTCATGTGGTGTTTTTCGATAATTGCGATTCCCAAATCAACGATGCGAGATACTCATTCGTTGCTGTCGATCCATTCCAGTGGATAACGGCTCCAGCAGACGGCTCCGATGGACTTGGAAAGCTGCAGCTGGCTCTCAATGGCTATCAGGAACAAACCGTGCCGGGATTGCCTCCCTTCCAAGGAGGTGCTGCGGGAATCTTTGGATATGAACTGGCTCTGAGCCTTGAGAGACTCTCCCCGGCGAAAGCCAATGATCTGCCCGTGCCGGCAATGGCAGTTGGTCTATACGATCTGGTCGTGGCTTTCGATCACCAGAAGGACGAAGCGTGGATGATTTCTCAAGGGTTCCCGGAATCTGATCCCGATGAAAGAAAGCATCGCGCACGGCATCGCCTCGAAGAATTGAAGTCCTGGCTTGCCGAGGCACCCTCCCCTGGTGACGTTCCTTCACAAGCTTCCGCAAAAAAGTTGAATGTTGCTCCTCAATTCGAAGTTGAACTAGAGGGTGTAACAAGCAACATGTCGGGAGACAGCTATCTGAATATGATTCGCCAAGCTGTGGAGTACATTCACAGCGGCGAAGTTTTTCAGGTCAATCTGGCCCAACGACTCCTCTGCCCGGCTCGCTCGAGTTCACACGAGTTGTACCTGAGACTTCGCGAGAAAAACCCGGCACCATACGCTGGCTACATAGATGTTGGAGACTGGCAAGTGTGCAGCACCTCGCCCGAGTGTTTCCTAACCGTTCGTGGCAATCAAGTAGAGACCCGACCCATCAAAGGCACCTCCGGACGATTTGGCACTGCCGAGGCTGATCTTTTTGCTGGAAATGTTCTTCAGCAGAGCGAGAAAGATCGGGCCGAGAATGTGATGATCGTCGACTTGCTGCGGAACGACCTTTCGCGAGTCTGCGAACCAGATAGCGTACGTGTGACGGAGCTTTGCAATGTGGAAACGTATTCCTCGGTGAAACACCTTGTTTCCTGTATTTGCGGGACGTTACGCGATGGTGCTTCGAGCCTGGACTTGTTCCGCGCTTGTTTTCCAGGAGGATCGATCACGGGGGCCCCGAAGATTCGAGCGATGCAAATCATTGCGGAACTCGAACCGACCTGCCGAGGTCCATACTGTGGTAGCTTGGCTTACCTGGGTTTTGATGGTCAAATGGATAGCAACATCTTGATTCGGACAGTGACGGCCGGTGGAAGCTGGTGGCAATTGCCTGTGGGTGGAGGTATCGTCGCTCAAAGCATTCCCGAGCAAGAGTACCGCGAGACGTGGCACAAAGCCCGCAGCATGTTGGATGCAATTAAAGCATGATCCTACTGATTGATAATTACGATAGTTTCGTCTTCAACCTGGCGAGATACATTCAGCGACTGGGCCTTGAGACTCGAGTTGTACGAAATGATGCAATCTCCGTAGAAGAGATTCGCAAGCTTCGCCCGCAGGCGATCGTGCTTTCACCAGGGCCTGGAATTCCAGAAAGAGCGGGGATCTGCGTCGAGTTGGTGCAGCAGCTTCATCAAGAGTTTCCCATTCTAGGCATCTGCCTCGGTCATCAAGCAATCGCTTCTGCGCTGGGCGGTAGGATTGTTCGAGCGAAACAACCCATGCATGGTCGCACGTCTGAGGTGTGGCACGATGACACGGCGCTGTTTTGCGATGTTCCTCAACAATTCGAGGCCTGTCGATATCATTCACTGGCCGTCAAACACAATACGCTCCCGCGAGAATTGGCAGACACCGCTCGCTGCGAGGATGGAACCATCATGGCGATTGAGCACGCTCATTTTCCGGTGGCTGGACTTCAATTTCATCCCGAGGCAATTCTCACCGGTTGTGGGTATCGTTTACTGCACAACTTCTTGAAACTAGCAGGCATAAACGTTACAGAGCAGAGCCAAGGTTTGCAGTTAAGCGAAATGAATCAACCTAAAGAAGTGGTGGACGTTGTGACAAACCAACCCGTCACGTTTTGAACAATGACAAAGATGGACACACCACAATTGGGTAAAGATGGCAAGATCTTAGAGGGTCTGGTCACAACGCTCGATGAAGATGGTGTCGTAAACATTTCGCCCATGGGGCCAATCGTGGACGCGGAGTGCAACAAGTTTGTCTTCCGACCCTTTCAATCCTCGCTCACGTATCGCAATCTGGTGCGTCAACGCGAGGGGATATTTCATATCACCGACGACGTTGGGCTCATCGCCAGCACCGCGGTGGGAATGCCGGAACCACTTCCGCAACTTGGTGCAGCCAAAGAAATCGTCGGCAAGGCTCTGGTCGGTGCCTGTCGCTGGCACGAATTCAGAATTGAATCTATTGACGATCGCGAAGAACGGGCAATCTTGATCGGCCAGACGGTGAGAAAAGTAGACAATCGAAATTTCTTCGGTTTCAATCGAGCACAACATGCTGTGCTGGAGGCGGCGATCTTGGCCACTAGGATTTCACTCATTTCGAAAGAAGACGTTGCCAGTGACATGAACCGGCTGGCGGTGATCGTTAAGAAGACGGCAAGTAGCTCTGAGCAATCTGCCTTTGACTTTCTTCGCGAGTACATCAACGCAGCCCATTCAGCATCAACGCAGGAACCATGCAACGAGTAATTCGTATTACTGCACCAAGTCGCTTGCACTTTGGGTTGCTTAGCTTCGCAAACCAAGCGGGCCGCAGCTATGGGGGCCTGGGATTGATGATCGCAGAGCCTTGCTTAGCAATGGAGATGTCTCTTGCGAATGAATGGAAATGCTGGGGCGAAGACTGCGAACGGTCTCTGAATTACGCTCAGCAGGCGGTTAGTGAGTTATGCCAAGCGGACCCAGGGGCGATGCAACTTCGAATTCTCAAAAAGCCAGAGGCACATAGCGGATTGGGAAGCGGTACCCAGTTGGCTCTGTCCATTGCTGCCGGGGTCCACACTTTGACCAGTGAGGGTCCATACGACCTCGAGGAGATAGTCTCTGCCATGAGCCGCGGCAAACGCAGCTCTGTGGGTAGCCACGGATTTCAGCTCGGGGGACTTATCTGGGAAACCGGCAAGCTCCCTCAACAAACTTTGGGTGAATTAGCCAAACGAGTAGCGTTGCCAGAGGGCTGGCGAGTTGTGTTGATCCGCTTGCCCGGCAAGGGGGGGCTGCATGGCGAAAGTGAGAACGACGCTTTCGGAGCATTGCCTTCCATTGAAAAACATGTCACCGATCGCCTTGTTGAATTGGCTGAGAAGACGATCGTTCCCGCTGCTGAGTCAGGTGATTGCGACCAGTTTTCCGAAGGAATCTATCAATACGGTCTACTCGCAGGGAGTTGCTTTGAGACAATCCAGGCAAGTCCGTTCGTCTCGCAGGAGGTGGAGCAGGCGGTTGACACGCTACGAGGGCTGGGAGTTCGAGGCGTGGGCCAATCTTCCTGGGGGCCTACAATCTTTGCTTTTTGCCCAGATCAAAATGCTGCTGCTGAATTGGTTGCCCGTCTTCGTGGATTGGCGGAATTTTCCTCGGCCAACTTGACGATCTCTGCTCCGTGCAACGAAGGAGCCCGTCTGGAAGTGATGAACGAAGTTCTACAATAGGCCGTAGCCAACCAGAGTGTTCCGCAGAGCAGTTTCCTCATCGGCTGAAAGCGGGGTCATCGGCAAACGAAGTTCGCCCGAATCGCGTCCCAGCATTTTCATGGCTGCCTTCACTGGAATCGGATTTGTCGACAATCCCAGCATATCGCGGCAAAGCGGGAAGAGCTTGCGGTGCCACTTCAAAGCTTCTTGAAAATCCCCTGCTTGCGCGGCCTTTGTGAGTGCGAGCATATCTTGCGGCACCATGTTGCCCACTACGGAGATGACTCCAGAAGCACCCACGGACATTAACGGCAGAGTCAAACTGTCGTCCCCACTAAGGACTGTTAAGTCCGTGCTGGAAAGAATGGCCGAAGCTTGATCGAGCGAACCTGTTGCTTCTTTAACGATCTGGATATTTTCCAGCTCTGCCAGCCGTCCGATTGTTTCGGGTTCGATATTTTTTCCAGTGCGACCAGGAATATTGTAGACGCATTGCGGCAAGCCTGTTTCTTCCGCTAGGCACTTGAAATGCTCGTAAAAACCCTGCTGCGTTGGCTTGTTGTAGTACGGTGCCACTTGCAGCGCTCCGTCGGCACCGGCAGACTCTGCAAACTTTGTCAGCCGCAATGCTTCCTGCGTACTATTCGATCCGGTGCCGGGCATCACCTTGATGCGTCCCGCCGCGGTTTCGCAAACGAAGGCGATGACTTTTTCGTGCTCGGCGTGCGAAAGTGTGGGGCATTCGCCAGTTGTTCCTACTGGGCATAAGCAGTTGGTGCCCGCTGATATCTGGAATTCGACTTGGTCCCGCAACACATCGTAATCCACCTCACCGTCGGTGAAGGGGGTGACCAATGCCACCGATAATCCTGCGAAAGCCTTTCCCTTGGCAGCCATTGCGATTCTCCGAATGCTCTTTCGAGTCAATGAAATAGGGTCTGTGAACTATCCATCATAGCCATTTCGAGAGTTGTTCGGCAATCGGTAGGATATTAAAGGGTAATTAGCTTCTTCATATCTCGAACCGCTTGTTCAAGGCCCACCATGATGGCTCGCGAGATGATGCTGTGGCCGATGTTTAGCTCACACATATTGGGGATCTGTGCTACGGGTCGGACGTTGCGATATGTAAGTCCATGGCCCGCGTGAAGAGTGAGTCCGGCGGAGCTAATCTTTTGGGACGCAGTTTGGAGGGTTTCCAACTCGGCCTCTCCAGAAAATTTAGCACTCGCGTTTGCGTAGGCGCCCGTGTGCAACTCCACCGCGGTCGCCCCGGTTGCGGCACTGGCTTCGATATGCTTGTCATCGGGATCGATAAACAAACTGACAACGACCCCTGCATCCTGTAGCTTTTTAACTGCCTGGGAAATATTCTGCAGATTCCCCGCGACATCGAGCCCCCCCTCGGTAGTGACTTCTTCGCGGCGCTCGGGAACCAAAGTCGCCTGATACGGGCGGGCTCCGCAAGCGATCTCGACGATATCGTCGCTGCAGGCGAGTTCCAAGTTCAGCTTCACGGCAACGGTTTGTCCCAACAGATGCAGATCGCGCTCCTGAATATGCCTGCGGTCCTCGCGAAGATGCAAGGTAATGCCATCTGCCCCGCCAAGCTCCGCCAAAGTTGCCGCCCACACGGGATCGGGCTCGTTCGTTAACCGTGCCTGACGAACTGTGGCAACGTGATCGATATTTACTCCAAGACTGGGCATGACAGATTAACTCCAGCAAATACTCTTCTAATGGGGATTACGACCTAGCTACTCACACGAGGACGGAACTCTGATTTCTCCGGATAGTTCAAACGATCCGCAGAATCCGAATCTGCGCACATTCGTGAAATAACCTGTATATCTCCTAAAGACACAGCGAAATAACGCAGGTTCTCTCGCCAGCTCAATCGAATGCGGTAGACCCTTAAAACAGCACTAAGTCTATCGAAGATTCGACGAGGCGAGAACCATGAGCTAGAGTTGTTTGGATATTTGAGGCAAGTTCTCAGACAATACCCAGCACTTATCTCCTCGATACCCGTCAAGTAATAAAGCTCTTCAGTTAATTAGTCCCCTGTTCTGTTCGATACAGATTTTCTGTTCGACCGACAGGAGGCCAACCCACACTGCCGATCAGAATCGGCTCACTTTTCTAATGCTTTCAAGAGACGACACCATGAATTGCAACCTACTGGCTGAAAAGATCCAAGACCTTCAACCCGATGCAACCGCCCAAGATGTTGCTCGGCTCTGCCTGCTACTAGCGAACCGTTCGGATGAACTCAAGGAACTGGCAGAAACGGAAGAGCTCAAATCGGCGTGGACAGAAATTAGCATGAAACTGCAGGCTGTCACCGACCAACACGCTGCGATGACTCAAGAGCTTGAAGAATTGGCCAATTCGGACCCCGAGAAGTTCACTCAGGACCAAATCTGGGTACTTGTCCGAGCGATTAAGGTTCAAAGCCAGGTGCTGCAAATGTACGTTGGCGGACCTGTCTTGAATGTCTAACGTGTGATGTCTTCAGCCGAGTTAGCCGGCCTGGTCGACAACAGCCGCTAGTTCTTCGATCATCATGGTCGCGACGAACATGTAGATCACGATTCCACCGATATCGATTAAAACCGTGACGAAGGGCGTGCTCATCAGTGCCTCGTCGACTCCCAGGCGGCGAAACACGAGGGGGAGAATTGCACCGCAAAGCGCCCCAAAGAGCACCACGATCAATAAAGTGATCGGAACGACAAGTAGCTCATAAGAAGTGGGGCCTTCGAGCATCACTAGGCCTACGAGATAGCCGAGTACGGCCAATGATCCGCCCAAGATAAGCCCGGTAATCAATTCTCGGAATATTACCTGCTTCGCGTCGGAGAGCTTGATGTCGTTGTTGCTCAAGGCGCGAATAATCAGCGTTGCCGATTGCCCGCCGGTATTCCCGCCGCTCGACATAATCAGAGGAATAAAGAACACGAGCCAAGTGACTTTATCAATTTCAACTTTATACGTCTTCAAGGCATAGGCTGTTAACAACGCGGCGGCGAACAAAATAAACAGCCAAATTCCACGATTCCACGTCAATTGCAACAATCCGGTTTGCAAATAGCTATCCTGCAGAGGCTCAACAGCCGCAGCGCGGTATGCATCTTCTTCGGCCTCCTCGATCAGCACGTCGATGACGTCGTCGTGCGTGATGATGCCCAACAGGTGTTGCTCGTGATCGACCACTGGGATTGCTAGAAAGTCGAAAGCGGCGACCTTTTCAGCAACAATCTCCTGGTCGTCCGTAACTTCAACGGTGACAAGATCGCGCTCCATGAACGTGCCCAGTGTCGTCTCGGGTTTGCCAAGGCGGGTCATCAGTTCCCGAGCGGAAACCAAGCCGCGCAGATGATTTTCTTCATCAACAATGTAGATGTAGTAGATGGTCTCTAAGTCTTTTGTTTGCCGTCCGATTTCCTCCAATGCCTGAACCACTGTCAGCGACTCAGACATAGCCGCCACTTCGGTGGTCATGACCGCACCCGCAGTTCCCTCAGGGTGCTGACTCAGTCTGAGGATATCGCGCCGTTCTTCCGTGGGAATCAACGGCAACATGGCTTCGACGATTTGCGGGTCTACCTTGTTTAGTAAGTCGACTCGGTCGTCGGAGGGCATCTCTGCGATTAACTCGCTGAGCTCCGTAGGATCGCTGGATTCGACAATCTGGACCTGACGTTCTTCCTCCAGGAATCCAAAGATCTGAACGCGGTGTTCGATATCGGTGGATTTCAGTACAGCCCACGATTCCTGCGGGTCGAGTCCGTCCATGTACTCCGCAGTTCGACCGGGATGCAAAGCAGTACAAAACTCAGCTAAACCAACTTGATCGTTGGTTTCGAGCATTTCACGAATTTCGGGTAAAAATAGTGTGTTCATTGCGTACTACTGGTCGGTCGTGGAAGCTGTGCCTTCCGTTGACAATCTGCTAGATCATGACTAGCCTAAAGGCATGCGGAAGTGGTGGCAGCGTAAGTCTTTACGCTCTCTCGCGGGCCGCTTACTATGGTGCGGTAAGAATTCCGTTATGGCACACTCTGTGTGTCGGTGCCACTGCTGATACCCATCTTTTTCTTTCTTATAATAGTTGTTGGATGTCAAATCCGTCTGTAAATGATGAGAGTAGTCTGGAGCCAGACGATTTGAGGCTCTGCCAACAGAGTGTGGGCTACCAATTCACGAATCCTGAATTGCTGGAAGCTGCTCTCAAGCACGCCTCTGGAGTCTCGCACCGTTTGGCATCCAACGAGCGGATGGAATTCCTGGGCGATGCCATCTTGGGCTTGGTGGTTTGCGAGCAGCTCTACCTCCAGTACCCTGAATTTCTGGAAGGAGAGATGACCAAAGTGAAATCTGTGGTCGTCAGTCGGGACACCTGCGCTAGAATTACCGAGTCCATTAAGCTGCACGAGTTTCTCTTCCTCGGCAAGGGAATGGCGGCAGATCCTGAGATTCCACGTTCGGTACTGGCGGCCGTGTTCGAATCCTTAATTGCGGCGATCTATTTGGACGGCGGTATTGAGCCCACGCGAGATTTCATCTTGCGTCATGTGAAGGATGAAATCGTGTTAGCCGCATCGGCAGATTTCGCAGGTAACTACAAATCGCAACTTCAGCAGTTCGCCCAACGCGAACACGGTACGACGCCTATCTATCAGCTGCTCGATGAAAAAGGGCCCGACCACAGCAAGTGCTTCAAAATTTCCGCCCAAGTAGCTCATCGACGATTTTCAGCTGCTTGGGGACGTAGCAAGAAAGAATCAGAACAACGGGCAGCCCAAAACGCGTTAAACGAGATCGAAGGCCATCCAGTGGCTTACCCCTCAGAAGAAGCGCCATTGGCGGGCGATGCCGACTCTTAGTGGTACTTCGTGGAAGCGTAGTTCTTGCTATTGCCCAATCTCTAGAACAATGTTTCTGATTGCTAGGGCGAAAAAGGGCGAAAAAGGCGAAAAAGGGGACATTCTACTTTTCTTGAATAGAGATTAACCGTTTTCACCATCCCACCAGCTATAGCACCGGTACTCGGTGCTATGTCCACGGCGATCTGTCGCCCTGGGCTTTCAATACTTAGCGTGATCTATGACAACTTTGCCGAGAGCGAAGGCGCAGAACTCGAACAGCCAAAGGCCCTCTCAGAGAGCTCGGCCAAGAGCAAAAGATTCTGTCATGAGTCGCTGATACCGTTGATGGGGGAAGGTCAAATCTCTGACCTCTCATTAGTGAGTTTATAGGTCTGAATCAGGCTCTCTCGCTCTACGAATCGAGTTTTGATACCTCCTTTCGCATCTGCTTCGGAAGAGCTATAAGCAGTGTATGAACATCACACTTTTCCTAGGAACTTCGGCTCTCTCATTCTTAGCTGTGCTTTCTTCGTCATGGGCAGAAAGTGCCGACTCAGCGTGGTCTGCAAGCTGGATTGGGCTCCCTCGAAACGTGGTGGCTAGCGGTGAAGCCACTGAGGAATCTCGAACGCCTGCCAATACATGGTGTTGCTTTCGGGGCCGTATTCAGCTGGACGCGCCACCCCAGCAAGCAAACGCGCGAATCGCTTGCGATTCTAAGTATTGGTTATGGGTAAACGATGAGCTTGTCGTCTTCGAAGGCCAATTGAAGAGAGGACCGAACCCGGAAGATACCTACTTCGACCGAGTCGACCTGAAAGAATATCTACAAGAGGGTGACAATCTGATTGCGATTTTGGTGTGGCACTTCGGCAAGGAGGGAATGTCCCACAAGAATAGTGGTAAGCTTGGTTTAGTATTTGAAGCAGACTGTGATGGCAAGCAGTTTCTTAGTAATCGATCGTGGAAAGCCAAGCTTCATCCAGCCTACGGAAATACAGAAAAACCACACCCAAACTGGCGACTTCCAGAGTCGAATATTAGGTTCGATGCCAGCCAAGATATTGCCGACTGGCAGAGCAGCGAGCACAACGACTCTGACTGGGCTTTTGCGGAGGAATTCGGACCACCTCCGGAGGCACCGTGGAACCAATTGGTCGAACGATCCATCCCTCAGTGGCGACGAACGGATGTGCGCCCCTACGAGGAAGTGCAGGAAATTGAAGAGAACACAACTAGGGTCCTAGTTGGAAAACTCCCTTACAACGCACAAATTACGCCCTATTTGAAGGTAGAGGCCCCCGCTGGAAAGCTGATTGGAATCCGCACCGACAACTATCGTGGTGGAAGTGAACCCAACGTCCGGTCCGAATACATCACAAAGCAAGGCACTCAAGAGTATGAGTCTCTTGGTTGGATGAATGGTCATGAGGTGCGGTATCAGATCCCGGATGGCGTGAAGGTCATCGAGTTGGGCTACCGCGAGAGCGGTTACGACTGCGATCTGGCAGGCTCGTTCGAGTGCGACGATCCTTTTTTGAATCGGCTATGGAATAAGTCGTATCGCACGCTCTATGTGAATATGCGCGATGGGTTTTTCGACTGTCCAGGTCGCGAACGGGCCCAGTGGTGGGGAGATGTGACTCTGGAGATCCCGCAAACGTTCTACAGTATGGATACCGCCAGCCACCTACTCGGTCGCAAGGCGATCCTGGAGCTAGTCGACTGGCATAAAGAAGATGGCACTTTATTTTCGCCTATTCCCGCAGGCAATTGGGACAAAGAACTACCCATGCAAATGTTGGCCAGTGTCGGTCGTTACGGGTTTTGGACCTACTACCTTCATACGGGAGATCGAGAAACGATCGAACATGTCTACCCCACAGTGCAAAACTATGTGCTGAGCGTCTGGCAACTTGGCGAGGATGGCTTGGTGGTTCCAAGGAAGGGTGCTTGGATGTGGGGTGACTGGGGCAAGAACAAAGATATGCCGTTGCTTTACAATGCCTGGTATTATCTGGCGCTCGATTCTGTGGCATCCATGGCCAAGTTATTGGGCCACGAGGATGATCTGCAAGAAGCCCAATCGCGTATGGCGAGTATCGAAGAGCAGTTCAACAAACGTTTTTGGAACGGCAAAGAGTATCGTTCGCCGCAATACGAGGGACCCACAGACGATCGAGGCCAGGCGCTGGCGGTTGTCAGTGGTTTAGCAAAATCCGATCAGTTTTCGCAGATTCGCAATGTGCTCCGCGAGCAGTCCCATGCGAGCCCTTATATGGAAAAATATGTTCTCCAGGCACTGTTCGAGATGGGCTTCTACGAGGATGCCTATCAACGTATGGCCAAGCGTTACCACAAGATGGTCGAGAGCGACTTAACTACTCTGTGGGAAGGCTGGGGGATTGGCACCGAGGGATTCGGAGGGGGCAGCTACAACCACGCGTGGAGCGGCGGACCGCTGATTCTGCTTTCAAAGTACGCTGCAGGAATCTTTCCGCTAGAGCCTGAATACAAGAGCTTCGGCGTTCGACCAAAATTGGGCCCGCTGAAGCATGTTGAAGCCGAGGTTTCAACCGTGGCGGGAGTCGTTCGTGTAACAGCAACCCAAAGCGAGAGCAAATTCAGCTTAACTGTCGACGTCCCTAATTCAACCACCGCCGAGCTCTCCGTGCCTAAGCAATTCGCGGGCAGCTTGTCCATCAATGGACAACAAATCGAGCCCGTTATGCCTGACAGTATTGAGGGGCTCGAATCGATCCGTGACGAGGAAGACGAACTCGTAATTGTTGTGACCGAAGGTCGTTGGCAAGTAGACGCTGTTAGAGTATCAGCTCCTGCAGAGTAGACGTTTCTCAGGCTATTTGGAATCGGCCGAGGTGCTGACGAGAACGCGCAACTGATCGATAGACTCGGTACGCATAGTCATTCGCAGCGTGCGCTGATCCGCACTGATTTCTAATCGATCTGAGTTTACGTTCGGGACTCCCTCCAGTCCGCGTTCGGGATGTCCGCACTTGAGCGACCACGGTGAGCCGAAGAGATCGTTGGTTGCATTTAGCTTGTCGGAACTAGTGATAACGCCAAGAATCTTACCCGGAAAAATTATCTGACCTTCGACAACATGACGTTTGACCTGAGGGGCACTGTGGATCAAGTAGCAATCCACCTTTGTGCCAAGAGGAATCGTGCCGCCTGAATACGAAAACTGTGTATGAACTCCTGTCGTAGTTTGGTTTGCCACCAGATCATGCGGAAGCGCCAGATCGTGCCTTTCCAAGAATACAAAACATCGGTTGTTGCCTTTCAGCCCATTGATGCCTAGCGACGGGACGTGTTTGTCCTCGAACCGAATGCGCTTCGATGTGATTGGCTTGATTCGTTTCGAGCTAATTATCCGTATGGTATCTGAATCGTCTTCCAATACGGTTGCGACATCACTTGCAACGAGTTCTCTTACTTCGCCGCTTTGTTTAGCCTCTGCCTCCACGACACCCTCGAGTACCTGCACCGAACTGTGAGAATTCTCGGCAACCGTCACTCGAAAACTGGTCCCCAGATCGACGACACGCATCTGGGGCGTCTCGACTATGAATCCTTGAGCGGCCTTAGGCACATAAGTAAGGGCCGATCCTAATTGGAGTTCACAATAACCATTCCCTGAAGCACGAAAGCGTGCAGGTCCTTCGATTTTCATTGTGGCTGAACTGGAAAAGGCAAGCTGAATAGAGCCGGAATCGAATTCAATCCAATCACTGCCAAGCCGGTCCCCGCTCTGATAGTCTTCGCCGTTGGACCAAAGCACATTATCGACAGCCAGGAGCGAAGCATGCGAACTAGGCCAAAGGAAAAAAGTCCCGATGGCCAACATCAGACTCGCGGCAACCGCCCACACTAAGGGTTGATCTTCCAACTTAGTTTGGAGTGTGCGACAAAAATTCTTCATCGCGGAAACCGCTCCATCGTTGGAATGCTGCACACGCTTCGGTTGTCTATCGGCGGCAAGAACTGCCCCCGCGGCAATGGTCTCTCCAGGCGACATCGATTGGATATCTTCCAATTCCAACGCCTGGGCTAGCAGATCGCGACAGTGCAATTCATCCAGCGCTGCCTCGCGTTGCATGAAAATGACTACAGCCTCTTGCAAAGCCTCGTCGCAGTCCAGTGCCTCAGCAAGCTTAATGGCTTCTCGTTCGGTCGCCACACCATCGACAAACTTCGACAACAGGCGGCGGATTTCTCGGTGCTCTTGACTGCTCATGACAACGCCTGCCCTCCGAGTTTGCGTCCGATGCATTCGTCGAGCGCTAAGCGAATTCGATACAGCAGGCTTGATATGGCCGCGGGAGACTTGTTGGCACTCTCGGCAATACTGCTGACAGAGCCACCAGGCGAATATCTATCTCGAACAAGCTGACGTTGCTCAGAATCAAGTTCTTCCAAACAGCCTTCGAGAGCCTCGATTCGCTGGTCTGCATGGACCGATGCTCGCTCGGCCTGAGTTGCTACGCGGGCGAGGGTTTCCTCGTTGAATAAGTGACGATCGCGCTGTCTTCGACGCCGATCGGCTAGCACCTCGTAGAAAGCAATTTTGCAAGCCCAGGCGCCGAAATTTGTTCCTGGCTGATAATCGGATTTCTTTTGCAAAAGGACCAAATTAGCCTGCTGGACAATTTCGCGAGCCCGTTCCTTGTCGAACACGATCGACAGAACGTAGGCGTACAGCCTTCGTTGGCAGTTGATCATTGAAATAACAAACTCGTCGTCCATAGACTCAGGCCTAGGTCAGAGGTGGGGAGTACGAAGGAATCGGGTCTCTAAGCCAGGGAAGTTGGATGAGAAACTCTCCTGCTCCTGGCGTCGCTATTCCCTCCTGGTTTAATTACTCCAAAAGCCCCACTGCATCTGTCAAGGAAATTGAACGTTTTGTTGGAAGGTCTGGTATCCCACAGGTGCTTCATTCCTCTATGAAGATTTATTGGCCGAGTTACAGAGCAAATTCCGTGAGCGTGCAGAATCGGTTATGGAAGACTTCATCAGTTGATGCAAAGTGTTATATCAAAACTCCTTATGTGATTTTAGTGGTATTGGATCGGCAAAACTTGAGGTCTGATGCTCGGCACGAGTGATCGGACGAAAAGTGTTAAATGGCAGGTGTTTAGATCAATAAGGGGAAGGAGTATGCCCAGGTCCGAGAAAATTGGGCTAGAAGAAAACAGATCGCTAGTCAGATTTTGCCTGACAGATACAGATTGTGGTGCGGAGTAATACATACCGGGGCAGTTGCTACATTCCAAACTTGTCTTCTCACTGCATCACTGCACAAAAGACTAAAGACGTTTATACCTGCAAGAACTTGGAGGTTCTTTTGAATTTACATCCTCGAAGCCCCGCTTGCCGCGGCAAACGTGGCTTTACGCTCGTTGAACTGTTGGTCGTAATTGCCATCATTGGCGTGCTCGTAGCCTTACTGCTCCCTGCCGTTCAAGCTGCACGCGAGGCGGCCAGACGTAGCCAGTGTACGAATAACCTCCGCCAACTCGGGCTGGCGCTGCAAAATTATCACTCGGCTAATAAGCGTTTTCCACCGGGCAATCTCGGTCACAGACGGCCTAATAATCTCACAAAGCAAAGGAGTATCAACGATCCCACAGCGAGGGGATTCATTCCTTTCACACCCAACGTGGTGTTCATGCTCCCTTATTTAGAAGAGGGCAACCGCTTTGCCCTTTATGATAGGTCTATCGATTGGGATCGGCAGGAGCTTGGGGTACTTGAAGCAATTCGGGGACCGCTGCCTACTTACCAATGCCCAAGCAGTGAAGGGCAGATCATGTCGGCCACTTTAGGGGGCCCAGTTGGTTCGATGACTTTTCAAGATCACAAGGGCAGTTATGGAACCTGTTGGGGGAGCTTCAACTTCATCGATCAATTCGACCAAAGCACACTTGGCCCTGCTCGCACCAACGAGAATCCGTTTGGAAACAAAGAAGCTACCGAACATTACTGGGCAGCATTCGGGATTGGGTATGGAGCGAGAATAGCCGAGATGACTGACGGCACATCGAATAGCATCGCTATGATGGAGATTATTCAATCGCCATCTGAAGAAGGGGCCGTTGATCGTCGAGGCCGTATTTGGAATCACGTTGCTGGGACTTATCAAGTATCGACCCAGCTACCGCCCAATTCTCAAGAACGTGATAAGTCGGCTTGCGTGCATCTCCCAGAACTCGAACTTCCTTGCGATAGCACCGGGATTGAGAACATCATGCACCTCGGCTCACGGAGCGAACATAGCGCCGGGGTTAACATCGTAATGTGCGACGCTTCAGCACAGTTTATTAGTGAAGATATCGATCTAATCGTTTGGAAAGGTCTCAGTACTATTAAAGGTGAAGAAATTGTTCAATTACCCTAGAGCCAACTACCCTAGAGGAGCGGTAACCGCCTAAATACACTCCTAGACATTCAAGAAACCAGTTGTAATCCATGTCCATCTTTCAAATGACAATCCATTCAGTGAGTAGACCTGCAGTTAGGATGAATCCGATGAAAACCATGACTCTCTTCTCAACCAGTCTCGTACTTGCTGCCCTGCTCGTTAGCAGTTCGAGCGCCCAGACCGTGCTGTTCTCCGATACTTTCAATCGGGAAACGGGGGCCAGTGATGTAACGACCACCAGCCCCGACCCCAATGGAGTGAATTCTGATTGGGGCACTAACGACAACATGGTTGGGGGTTCACCTAATGGAACGCTCTCGAACGCCTGGATGGTGGGTCGCAATCGTACCGGTGGATGCAATCAAGTGACTGACGGTTCCTTTGGCGTGCTTTGCGATGGGGCAGCCCGTTATCCAGTGGATGTGACTGGCTTAGCGCCATCCGGTTTCAAAGTCGAATTCGAATTTAATCGTTTTCATCCGATCAACGCACCTCCAGGAAATGGCTTCGTGACTGTTGGTTTTGGTACGGATCCTAATCACCCGATATTTTCTCTCGATCCGAATGTGTCGGCAGGCACGAGCGGTCTATTCAATCCAAACAACGCAGACTTCTCGCTTCTCTTCCAGCAAAGTGTTGGATCGAATGTGGGAAATACTTCAGTGCATCAGGACGGCATGCTAACCGATCCCAACACGGGCGGTCAGCCAGGGCTGCTGGACTATGGCGATCCGAACATCGGACATTCTGTTGAACTGACACTTGTTCCACAAATAAACGGAGCTTATGGAGACTCAGATACTATTGATGTCACGGTCACCATCGATGGGGACCCCAATGTGTCCCAAGACTACAGCGTCTCGGGCGGTGACTTCTTCGGCAACATCTCTTTCTCGGCCTTTCCATTTGTTCATCGCTACATCGATAACATCGTCGTGAGCGCGCTGCCGATTGTGCAGCAGGACAACGCTGACTTTGACGGCGATGGTACCGTTACCGGCCTAGACTTCTTGATTTACCAGCAAAACGTTGGCCTCACTGGTCAAACCGACAATAGCAATGGTGATGCCAATGGCGACGGAACTGTCGGTCAGGCTGATCTGGCTATTTATGAAACCCAGTATGGCGGTGCACCGCTGACTGGATCATTGGGCGCTGTGCCGGAGCCGAGCGCATTGATGCTGCTCGTGGCTGGAACTGGCCTATGTGGACTTCGTAGACGAAAATAGTAGTTTCGAGTTTTTTCTGAACGCAGCGAGTATTCGATACGTTCTTTTCCTGTTTTTTGGGAGGTATTAGTCTAATGAAACGACATCTCTGTTTCGCGGTTGCTATCTTGGTAGCCACCGCCCTGACCGCGTCGCAGGTACAAGCGACCGTTCTGTTTTCCGATGACTTTGAGGGACGCACAACTGGTAGCGGCGATGGCAATGGAAATCCGGCCGGCGCGGGCAATGGCGACTCGGATTGGGGAACAAACAACAACAACCTAGGCGGTTCGAATTCAGCTCCGTACGTTGTGCTCGATCCAACTCCGACTGGTGGTGCCCAACAAGTTGTGGGACTTAATCAGTTCGAAGCACTTCTGGGAAATCACGGACATCTGCTCAACGGCGGCGTGATCACCGGCTATAGTGCTGCTGCAGATGCCCCCAATGGATTTTCAGTGGCTTTCAGATTCGATCGCAACACCGATCCTAACGCCAATGCGTCTGCTGGAGGCTATTTAGCTGTGGGTGTTGGTAGCGATGCGACTGCAGGCGGTTTAGGCGGAGCTTCGGCAATTAGCAAGACCGAGCTGGGGGTCCTCTTCCAACAGGGTGCTAACGGAAATGCAGCAAACGCCAATGTACTTATTGATAACGTAGCAACAAGCAGCTTCGATTATCTCGATCCGGCGGCTGCACATGACGTTTTGCTGCAGATTGCACCACAAGTGGCAGGTGCCTATAACACGGCGGGCGATCTCATCGACTACCGGGTTTCTGTGGATGGCAATGTTCTGGCAACCGGTACTTTTGCACATTCTGGAAAGCCAGGACGTGACACAGGAATTGTCGCTTTCAGTAGTAATAACTTCGCACAACGCTATGTAGATAATCTGGTAATTTCAGCAATTCCAGAACCTACCAGCTGCCTATTGTTGGCTGCCGGTAGCGTGGCACTGTTAGCGCGTCGTAGAGGTTAGAGAAATTGTGGCCCGACCAATCGCTAATGGGCAGCGGTTGGGCCGCGGCATCGACCCTCTTCGGGAGGGTCGATGCTTTTATCTTTTAGTACTTTTGAAGAAGAGAATTGGAATCCAGAATCGAATGGCAGTTAGACAATCATTTTTCGTATGCCTTGGATTCTTGCTAACGACATGCTTTGGACTCGCCTCTAGCTTGGCCGATACGAGTCCGCCCAACATTCTGTTCATCCTGGTCGATGATTTAGGGTGGCGCGATGTGGGCTGTTATGGAAGCACTTTTTACGAAACACCCAAAATTGATGCTCTCGCCAAGTCGGGCGTGAGCTTCTCGAATGGGTATGCTTCTTGTCCTGTCTGTTCGCCAACACGGGCTAGCGTCTTTTCGGGCAAGTATCCAGCGCGTCTGGGGCTGACGGCGCACATCGGAGCGCCTCAACCAAATCAATACAAAGGCAACACACCGCTCAAGCCAGCCAAATACGTTGATCATTTGCCACTCGATGAGGTCACTGTTGCCGAAGCATTCCACGATCAGGGTTACGCAACATTTTTTGCCGGCAAGTGGCATCTAGGATCGAAAGACCGATATTGGCCCGAGTATCAAGGGTTCGACATCAATCAAGGTGGATGGGCTCAGGGCGGACCCTTCGGCGGAAAGCAATATTTTCCGCCTTATAACAATCCACGTTTGAAGGATGGGCCTCCAGGTGAACACCTGACGGACAGACTCGCCACAGAGACGGTTCGATTCATCGAAACACACAAGCACAAGCCCTTCTTCGCCTGCCTCTCGTTTTACTCTGTTCATGTGCCTTTGGTAGCACGTGAAGATCTGCGGCAAAAATACGAGCGGAAGCGTAATCCATTTGGCGAGACGGATACGCCAATCTATGAGTTTGACGGTGAGACCCGAGTGCGCCAGGTTCAAGAGCATGCTGTCTATGCGGCGATGGTTGAAGCGATGGACGAAGCGGTCGGCAAAGTGCTCGACAGTCTCGAAGAGCAAGGTTTGGCGGACAATACGATTGTGATTTTCACCTCCGACAATGGCGGACTGTCGACCGGTGACCGCGGGATCTCCCGAGATCAAGGTTGGCCCACGAGTAATACTCCACTACGAGCAGGCAAAGGCTGGCTCTATGAAGGAGGAATTCGAGTCCCGGTAATCGTGCGCGCACCCGGGATTACTGATCCCGGTAGCCAGACTGATGCGGTGGTCACGAGCACAGACTACTATCCAACGATGCTCGAGTTGGCTGGTCTATCCACTCTGCCTAACCAGCACCAAGACGGCGTGAGTCTCGTACCTGCTTTGAATGGTGGCGAACTCGAGCGGGACACCGTCTACTGGCACTATCCGCACTATGGGAACCAGGGGGGGCGACCGGGTGGAGTCATCCGCCATGGGGATTGGAAGCTAATTCAATGGTACGGCGAGTCGGAAGTTGAGCTTTACAACCTGGCTGAAGATATTGGTGAGCAGCAGAACCTCTCTGAACATGAAAGCGAGCTTCGAGATTCACTCTTGGCTAAACTCTCCGCATGGCGAGACTCCATGGGAGCGCTCATGCCGGAACCGAATACCAAGCATATTGCAGATGCCTCGGCAGTTAAGAACCAATAGACAAAGTGAGAGAACGCTATGAATAACGTCGTCCGTACAGTATTGCTCTTGGCTGTGGGCGTGGCGATCGGATTTGTTGGACGCGGCTATATGCAAGCCGATAGTCCGAATGGAACGTCTTCCACCAGCCAACCTCGCTTTGATTTTATTGTGGGCGGACCCGATTTATTTTGGAATCAAGTCATCGCTGGAGCGGAGGCCGCGGCAGAGGAATTTGATATCAATCTAAAAGTGCATGTTCCCTCAGGCAAGCCTGTCGATCAAACGGAAGTCTTGGGTCGAGTGGAAGCCAAGGGTTCGAGCGGTGTAGCAATCAGCCCGATTGCTCCTATTGACCAAACGCTTCTGCTGAGTCGTCTCGCGACAAAGACACACCTGATCACATTCGATAACGACGCTCCTCAGTCACTACGTCACTGCTATGTAGGAACCAACAACTACACCGCCGGCAAGATGTGCGGGAACGTAGTTCGAGAAGCGCTGCCCGATGGCGGAAATGTGATTGTTTTTATTGGTGATGTCGAACGCCAAAATGCGACGGATCGGTTGCGAGGGTTTCACGACGCAATTGTTCAAGGCGAACTCATGGATGACGCCAGCGACTATCCGCTTGAAAGGCCTTATAGCGGATCGAATATTACCGTTGTTGAGACTTATCTGGATGGACAAGATCCCAAACAGGCCGAGGCGAACGTCCGCCAAGCTTTGGAGGATCATCCAAAAGTCGATTGCATGGTTGGCCTCTATGGCTACAACATCCCTGCTTGTCTCACAGTTCTGAAGGAACTGGAGAAGCTGGAAGATGTAACTCTCGTCGCGTTTGACGAACATGAGGCAACTCTGGATGGCGTTGCCAACGGTCAGATCTTTGCCACGGTAGTACAGGGAACGTACGAGTATGGTTTTGAGTCGGTCCGCTTGATGCGAACGCTTCATGATCGCAACGAACATTCTGTACCACTCGGCGGAACAGGTTACGTTTATCTGCCGTGCAAAGTGGTGAGCAAAGACAATATCGAAGAACACCGCTCAAATCTCGCAGCACGACTTGCTAAGAAGTAGTAGTCTGCGAACCGCGAAATGTCAGAGAGCGACAGTTTGTGGACGACCTCGCTCAGCCTTAGATGCAGACTGCATCAGCTCTGAAACTAGTTGCGGGGTCGACTGCTCGGCGACACCTTACGCCTCAATGCACAAAATGGACTTTAATTTCAAGAGAGTGACACCATGAGTTTCGCGTCGAGTAGCCTATTTAGCAGCTTACCTAGAAGGTGTCGCTTTTGGCTCCCGCTATGCTTATTCATCCTCTGCTTAGAGCCAGTAGCCTATTCACAAGCTTTTCAAGCAGACATCAATCGCTGGGTCGCCCAAGATGCCCTCGATCATCCGTCTTGCGGATCAATCCTCTTCACGGGCAGTTCGAGTATTCGCCGATGGGAACAACTGGCTCTCGACTTCGCCGACTATAAGGTTATCCAACGGGGCTTTGGTGGTTCTCAGTTCGAACAGCTCAATGGATTCGTGAACGATATCGTTTTACCTTACTCTCCCTCAGCGATCGTGGTGTGGGAAGGCACGAACGATATCAACTCAGGAGAATCAGGAGCTGAAGTGCTTGCCGACTACGAGAACTTTGTGAATGCAGTTCACGCAGCGCAACCTGATGTCGAGATATTCTATCTAGGCATCATGCCGACTCCCGGTCGGCAATCCAATCAACCAAACGAGACCATCGCCAATAATGCCATCGCTAGCATGGCCGCTGACCCGAATAATGCAAAGCTGCATTTCATCGATCTACCGGCCGCTTTCGGTACACTTAATCCATACAACGACCCAGCATTCACCTCCTTGTTCGTTGACAGTATTCATCTGAACCGACAAGGCTATGATTTTTGGTCGTCGATCATTCGACCTCAGATTGAATCAGTCATCGCTCCGAACAAAGTATTTGTAGCAAACACCGCTACGCCTCTAGCTGGAACTCGGATACTCTTTGACTTTGGTCCGAGTAATCCTCAAGACGGCACCCACACGCTCGGACCCGATAGCAACGGCAATATTTGGAATAACTGGCATCAGGCCGAAGGAAACGTTGCGGTGAACGCGGGCGAGCACCTTGCGAACCTGGTCGACGACACCGGTCAATCGACCGGAATCGATCTGACGATAACTGGGGGATTCGCTACGAATGGCAAGCCTCAGGGAGGTTTGCGGATGCCGGATGCAAATCTACTCGGTGATTTAGCCATTGATTCAGCCACACAAGACTACTTCTTTAGTAGTGCTGACAATCAGCCGGGAGGTGGAAACGACGATCGACCTGGCGGGTTTATGCTAAATGGATTCGATCCAAATTCTACCTATAACTTCCGCTTTTTTGGGTCACGCAACACAACGACTAGACGGTCAACGGAATATTTAGTGACCGGTGCCAATAGCAAGGCGGAAACACTCCAGACTTCTGGTCCCAATATCGGGGCCGACGGTATCTATGATGGAAACGACGATGAGATAATCACTGTTGCAGGAATTCGTCCAGATTCATTTGGCCAAATCTTTGTAGATATGACAGTCGTCGAAGGCACCTTCGGGTATCTCAATGCAATGGAGATTAACGTTTTAATACCAGAACCATCGACGGCTACGATCTTGGGAGTTCTTGGGCTGGTCGCGCTGGGTTCAAGAAGACGCCCGTAGCTGAATAGACCTGTAGCCAACAGATAACTTGTAGGGAGCAGTCGGTGAGTCTCTGTGTGAGTAGTGCAAAGCAACCGATTTGCGAAATGTCTTCGCAGCGGACCTGTTCGATGGACCTTCGCTGGATAAGCGTCTGTGTGATTCTGTGCAGTAGCCTGTTGAGTACTGGAGCCTGTTTTGGCAGCAGCCCGAATGTGGTGCTTTTTTTCACCGACGACATGGGCTGGACCGATTGGGAATACGATGCCACGCTAAATCCCGAGGGAAGCGTGGTATTTAAGACGCCGAACCTGTTAAGCCTCGCTCAATCGGGGGTAGTTTTTGAACAAGCCTACTCCTCCTCTCCGGTCTGTTCCTCAACACGTGCGTCACTCATCACAGGAAAGACGACAGCCCGCACAAACTTTACTTATTTGGCTGGCGGCAATGGAGGTTCTGGCAATACTAGTGCCACTCTCAAGTCGCCACTCTCCACCTCCGCAACACCGCTTAGCGAAACGACCCTGGCCGAGTCGCTCGGCTCATCCGCAGGCAATTATCACACAGGCTTCATCGGCAAGTGGCATGCGGGTGCGGGACCAACGTCGCACGGATACGACTACAATATCGCCGGGGGCGGCGCGGGTTGTCCCTGCAGTCCCGTTTCTGACGGGTTCTTTGCCGGTTCCGATGGTGGCTGGTCTGGCATGCCGGGCATCACTTCTGGTTACCCGGCAGACGCTTATTTAACCGACGTCCTCGGTGACTTCGCTGAAGATTACATCGAACAGCGAGCAGCAACTTCTACCCCCTTCTTTCTGCACTTTGCTCCCTATCAGGTTCACGTGCCGCTCGATGCCCCAGCCGACGTGACGAGCAAGTACGCCACCAGAATTGCCACTCTCCAAGGGCAAGGTGTCGATTTGAAGGGACATGAGAATGCCACGTACGCGGCGATGGTCGAGGAAATGGATAAGGCCTTGGGCCGCGTGCTAACTCGGCTCGATGATCCGGATGGGGATGGAAACAACTCCGACAGTATTCGCGATAACACGATCATCATTTTTGCCGCTGACAACGGTGGCCTGACCGTCGGCGAGCTCGGTGATCCCGTGCCGACGGCGAATGGGCCTCTGCGTGAAGGAAAAGGCAGCGTCTACGAAGGCGGCATACGAACACCAATGATTACCAGTTGGACTGGCAATGCGAACATCACCCAAGGGACGGTCTCTAACTCCCGCGTCTCCAGTGACGACTTTTTGCCCACTATCTTGGAATTGACCGGCCTGGACAGCAACCCATCAGTACCGATGAACGACAACATCGATGGTGTCAGCTTCGCTGCTGCCCTGGAAGGCGGCACTGTCGATCGAGGCTACCAATATTGGCACATGCCTCATCGCAGCAATCAAGATCAGCGTGGGGCTGAGCAAGCGATTACGTTCGAAGGCGGAGCTTACGTGAGTGCGATTCGCGATAATCAGTTCAAGATGGTCTATCAATACGAGACAGGGACTTACGAACTTTATGATTTGTCGAACGACATCGGCGAGACGATGGATCTACTAGGCATCAATGATCTTAAAGCCTTTGAGCTGAGTGCTGCCTTGCACAGCTACTTCGTCGAAGTGAGTCCTTCGATGCCGATCGTCAAAGCGACAGGGCTCGCTACCGATCTGCCTCCGGTACTTTGGGTAGGTGACCAAGGCGATTTCAATATGAGCGGCATAATCGATGCCGCGGACTGGACGCAGTTAAAGAACTCATTCTTCGACGATTTATCCAGCCTCACGGCGGCAGACGCCTACGGACTGGGGGATTTTAATTTGGATGGACATGTCGACCGTTTCGACTTCGCAGGCTTCAAGACTGCCTACGAGCTGGCGCATGGTAGCGGCTCCTTCGAGGCATTGCTCAATCAGGTTCCCGAGTCTGAATCGCTAGTCCTCTTGGTGATGATGTCGATCAGCCTCTTGGCATGCTCGCCGCGCGGAAAGCGAGGTGTGGCGTGAGACTTACAGCTAAATACTCTGCGGCTCTGCTACTTTGGACCATCTGCACTGCGAGCGCTGCCAATGCTAGTTTGGTTTTGCATTACACGTTCGATGACGCTGATCGTACTGGCTCAAGCTATGAGAACTTGGCCAATGGAGTGTTAAGTGGAAATATCGTTGGCGCGGTCGGCACCGGAATATCTGGTGTTTTGGGCGAAGCAATCCGGCTTCCCAACGACGACGGGGCTTCGTACATCAATGTCTCAGCTTCTCAAAATACAGCGCCGAATGGATCTGATGCCCGTACGATCGCCTTTTGGTTCAATCAAGAAGCGGTAGGCGTGGAAAATAAAATGTTCGGCTACGGCACAGGCGCTTTCGGTAGATCGTTTGACGTTTCGCTCGAGGGAGGAGGCATTCGCCTGAGGTATAGCGGTGGAAATGTCACCTGGGGTAGCGGGTTCGACTTTGTGGGAGCCGATGCTGGATTTCATCATTTGGCAATCCGGGTTCCAAACAATGCGAATGACTATCTGGATGTAGAGATGTTTTTAGATGGCCAACCACTGACCGGCATTCCGACGGGAGGCAATCCCGCCGGCACAGGAATCAACACGGGAGGCGGTACCAATACGACGTTAAACGTCGGTCGGTCACCGGTATTTTCGCCAGCCGGCGACTACATTGGTCTCATCGATGACTTTCGGATTTACGACGACGCCTTGACTGATACCGAAATTAGCGACTTGGCGACAATTGTTCAGAATCTTGTATTACAAGTTGATCCTGGTACCGGGAAGGGAGCAGTTCGCAATCTTGGGAACGATCCAATCAGCTTGAGCTACTATGAGATAACCTCTAACGCCGCAGCCCTGAACGATACGGGTTGGCAAATGCTGGAATCGCAGCAGCGCCTAGGCTTTCCTTCTGGCATTGGCACGGGCAATGGCTGGGAACAGCTTGGCACGGCCAACTCAGACGGCCTAGCCGAAGGCTGGCTTACTGGTTCGTCGTCACTGTTGCCTGGCGAGTGGTTAGATTTGGGAGCAGTCTACGATCCCAATGCACCGCAGAATTTGCAGTTCGTCTATCAGGAGGACGGAGTGTTCAAAAACGGGAACGTCGAATTTCTACCGGCTGGGCCTTCTGCGGATTTCAACTTAGACGGCATTGTAGGATCTGCAGACCTAGCGTTATGGGAGGCTGCCTACAGTATTGATGGCCGCGCGGATATGGAAGCGGACGGCGATAGCGATGGCCTGGATTTTCTCGCCTGGCAAGTTCAAGCTAGTAATCCAGCAGCTCTTGTTTCCGTGCGTGCAGTACCTGAGCCTTCAAGCTGCGTCATGTTCGTCACGCTGCTTTTGTTGTCCGCCTCGCGAAGCATGCGGCTAGGTTAGCAGGAAGATTCTAGTCCTCGTGGGTTGCATCGCCTGCCCACTTGAAGAGTTCAACTTGCTTTACCGTGTGATTTGCAAGTGCAATTGAACTGAGTCAAATACACCCGGCTGGATTCGAACCAGCAACCACCGGTTTCGTAGACCGGTACTCTATCCAGTTGAGCTACGGGTGCGTTGTCGCCGCAATCAGACCATGGCGGCCCCATGCGGTTGAACGCGACAGTTTACACCGCCAGTTTATCCTCGTCCAGATGGGCTAATTTGGGTACTAGTTTACTATGCGGGGCGGGGTCCTAATGTGGGTGGCTGGGGTCGAACGAAGTACGCCCTAGTTCCCGCCGCTGAGCAAATCAAGCTGGTAGATAGGTAAGTGCCGGTAATAGACCTCGAGCATATAAATAGACAAACAAGTGCCGAAGAGGCGACCTCCGCTGGTGGCCCAGCGATCGCCTCGTGGATCCCAGCTACCGCGTTCACGCCCTTCAAGAATTTGATTGCTTGGGATTACTTCTCGCATTCGCTCGTTCCATACCCGCCAATGATGGCTCTCCATATGATGGCACACTTGAGTTGCGTAGTACCAATAATAGCAGTCGCGGTCGCCCTCTTCCCAAGAAGGCAAGTTTTCGATTAGCAGATCAGCACCACGCTGGAGGCGCAGATCTTCGTGACGCCAGCCAAGGTATTGTCTACTCAATAGTCCTTCGCTCGTCATGCTCAACGTAGGCCCATGGCGATGACTGTAGGCATACTCGCTGCCGCCATTTCGGCTGACGATATCGAGGTAATCTCGTATACCACTCAAAGTAGTTGAAGGCACGTCTAGCCCTGCCATGCGTGCACTCTGCAGGGCAATCACGAACCAGCCAGTCACGGACAGATCGTTATCTCTATTGGGCGTGTACCGCCAGCCCCCTTCGGGAGCTTGTGTTTTCACGCAATAGTTTATCGCGCGTTGAGCCGCATCTCGATACTTCGACTCGCGCGTCATTCCATAGAGTTCACAAATCGCAATCGTGCAAATTGCGTGAGTATATAGCCTCCCCGTTCCACGACCATCCTGAAAGAAGTTCCCATTGTCGGCTTGACTAGCGAGCAGTGATGTCCAGCCTCGCGCAACCGTCCGCGTAAAAGGACCCTTGCTATCTCCCTCAGGCGTGTACCCAGCGCCCTGAAAAGCGATCAACGCCAGTCCGGTTGCAGCCTCTTTGTTCTCTGTGGAGGCTCCGTTTGGGTAAGGACCAGTTAGGCTCCACATGCCATCCGATCCCTGTCTTCGCTGGAGCCACTTCAATCCCTCCATTACCGCTTTTTGAGTCCCTCGCGTGCCACCATAGGCCTCCAACAGGGACTCGCGCATCCCTTTTTCTCTACCCGTTAGCGCCATCCGGATCGGATCGACATCCGTGGAGATCTCCTCGGAAACCAACGGCCCAGCAAGTAACGTGGGATCGAGTTTGACAGCCTCTTCAATCTCTGGAACTTGTTGCGGAGCAAGTGCCGCATCCAAGCTCATTTCTTCAATCTCAAGCGGCATTTCAAAATCGTCGCCAGTGAGTGCATCCTCAGCCGCTTCGCTACCAAACCGGAGAGTAAGCTCGTCTTGCAGCTTAGGCGTAAATATCAAAAGGCCTAGGATAATTAATAATGCAAGATGGACTCCCGCGCTGATCAGCCAAGGCGGAGCTTCATCCACCAAATCGTTTATGCCAATGAGCGGAGGAAGGGAGTTCTGTTTACCGAAATTACCATTCGGGACATTCTTAGATGCCTCACTTTGAGCCGTACTATCGGAGATCTCCGGGCTACCTAAGTTGCCAACCGGAGCAGTGCGCAATTCCCCCAGGCCTTCGCCGATAATCAGCGGGGAATCCGAACCAGGCATACTTGAGCTCTCCGTTCCTCGTTACGCTATCACCAGTCGTAACGTCGACGCTAAATCGAGGGGCCTCCCAAAAATTCATGATCCCCGATGCAGAGACAACCATGAATGTCACCGGAGGCGCCTAGTGAAGTCTATCCCTGGGGAACTAGTCCAGCAAGTAATCGTTAACCTCTGCCGAACTTCCATGCACCCGTAAATCAAATTGACTACTGAAAATATCGGCTTTTGCAATGGTTCAGAGGGCACTGGAATGACTGACTTGGCGAAGAATCTTATATCGGATGTAAAGGTCGAGCTATTTGCACCCAATACTAGTCCACGGCTTGTCCCAGATCTGAAAATGGTTCTAAAGTTTGATGATGATTGGGTCGATGGAGACAGTTCCCGGTGAATACCCAAACCAGATCACCAAATGGATCGATAAAGCCCACTTGCCAAGGCCCTGGATTGGGTACTAGAATATGGGGCTACTAACGCGGGGTGGAGCAGCCAGGTAGCTCGCGAGGCTCATAACCTCGAGGTCGTCGGTTCGAATCCGGCCCCCGCCACTTTCATAACTCTTTGACCCGTATAGGGTTAGCTACCCGGCCATTTCGGCCGGTGCGGCTCTCTGCCGAAGCCAAAGGGGGAATGCTAAGGGGGAAGTCTTCAAAAACTTCCTCCTTTGACTCCCTCTCAGCCCGCAGGGAGTCCTCAATGCCACGCCTATTTCATCGCCCGCCGCAATATCGCAGGCACAAATCGACCAATCAAGCAGTCGTCTCTTTTCTCGGCTCGAAAATCTACCTCGGTCCCTACGGATCGCAGCAGAGTCACGAACGGTACCAAGAGCTGCTCAAGCAGTGGGAAACCGCGCGGCATGAGCAGCGAAACGTTGCTTGCCACAACAGCGAGCCATCTTCGAGTTTGGCCGAAAGCGTCATCGTAGAAAGCTTGCAAGCCAAGCGACGAGCACGGGCTCCGATCACCCTCTCCGAGCTGATTCTGGTCTACCGACGCCACACCCACGCGTACTATCAGAAAAACGGCGAAGTTACTCGTGAAGCCGGGGCCATTGATGATGCGCTGCGGCTACTTAGAAAGCATTACGGCCTGACTTTCATCAATGACTTTGGTCCCGTAAGCCTAGGCAAGCTCCGTGATCCCATGATCGACGAACTCGACTGGTCTCGCAAATACATCAACAAACAGGTCAACCGTATCCGCGGCATGTTTACCTGGGGAGCTTCCCAAGAGGTGTTAGATCCTAAGGTGCCTGCTTCATTGAAAACACTACCAGGGCTCAAGAAGGGACGCACCCGGGCAAGAGAAACGGAGCGAGTCAAGCCTGTCTGCGACAAGGTCGTCGACGCAACAATCGTTTGCCTGCCAGAAGTGGTTGCCGATATGGTGCGTTTGCAACGGCTCACCAGTGCACGTCCTGGTGAGATATGCAGTCTGTCTCCATCAGACGTCGATACAACAGGAGAGATTTGGATTTACACGCCGGCCGAGCACAAGACTGAACACTTTGAGAAGGATCGTATCATTGCCATAGGTCCTCGTGCGCAGGAAATACTGAAGCCATACCTGGAGACAACGCAGCCAGAAGTATGCTGTTTCTCACCAGCGGTTTCTGAGATGCGTCGACGTGCCAAGGTGGCTGCGAATCGCAAGACGCCACTGAATGCTGGTAACAGGCCTGGCACCAACCGCAAGCCATTGCCTAAGCTTCGTGCTGGTGACAAGTACACCACTGGAAGCTATCGGCGGGCGATCCACCGGGCAAGCGTACGAGCCGGTGTCGAAAAATGGTCGCCCAACCGCATTCGGCACACGGCATCGACTGAGATTCGTAAGAGATTTGGCATCGACGCGGCTCGTGCAGTAGACGGCCACGGCTCTGCCAACACAACAGAAATCTACGCCGAACTGGATATGCAGAAGGCGGTGGATGTGATGAAAGAGGTCGGATAGCAACCAGTTAGCCTTCGGTGAGTAAGCAAAATCGAGTAAATTGTTTGCTGCAAAATCTCGCCTGAATAGTGGACGAACTTGGTTACGATCGATCCTTCCAGTACTGGAAGTCCAGCCTGTTTTTTTTGCAGGATCATCGCTGCTGAGGTGGGGGCGATCGAAAGCACGAAGAGCGGTCAGCCAATTTGGGATAACTGCATTCGGTCGTCTCCACCTCGGCGATTTGGTAGCAAACTGGATCCACTGTGAATGCGGGTTTCAATCAAGCTCAGTGCAGGATGAGCGGAGTCAGTGCGATGTCACCATCTTTGCCTCTCGACTCGGGTAAATCTACGGAGAATCCGCGCGCCTCAAAGTGACACCACCTATTGGAGCTATGGTCGATTTCGGCAACGCATCCAAATGAGGAGGGGATCGCCGACGCTGGAATCGGAGACTTGCGATAGCCCACGACTTTCGGACAGTGGAGTCCCAATTCTACTTTGCAGGGCTGAAACATGAATTCAATTGCAGATGCTTTTGTCTATGCTGCAGCTCACTTGTTTTGCAGAGATGCAGAAAACGAAGAGCTTTCATTGATTCAGATTTTTGAATTGCGACCTTTAAGGGGCAATACCAAGAACTGCACCGACTTCTCTATTCGTGCAGCCAAGACACAGCAACCGGATAACTTCAGTCTAAGGCGAAGTGAGTAGAATACTCATGGAGGTTGCTCTTTGGGATGTGTGGTGTGATACCCATAGTTGAAATTGACAGCAGTTGCTATTTGCAGTCACACATGCAACGCCGACCGCGAGTTTCTACTACAGGCTTGGACAAAGTCCACCCTGCGGCAATTTGCATTCGGTGGTCGGCTCAGACGAACACTACTTGTTCTTCTTGTCTTTCTGCCGTTTTCGTTTCTCCTTTGGACTAAGCTGGGCCTTCTTCTGTTGTTCCTTCTTGCCTTTGTCTTTGCTACCTTTGTCTCCCATGTTGGTCTCTCCTAGATCAAGAAATGAAAATCTACTTCGGTTTTATAGCTTATACCAGTTGGTTGATTGGAATGTCCCGAAGGCGGCTGCTTTGTCGGACATGGCCTACTCTGAATGTCGCTTAACGATTTCGTATGCCATGATTATTCCTTTGTTTCGTGGTTAAGTATCTTGTCATAGACTCGTTCATACGCATCGACCATCGTGTCGACAGAGAAACGTTGCTGGACGTGTTCGCGACAGGCAACGCGGTCTATTTCGGAAAGCTTTTGCAGGGCCTGTACCGCTTCGTTCACGTTGTTTACCAGAAAGCCAGTCCGCCCGTCTTCGATCACTTCACGGCAGGAGCCCAGATCCATTGCGATCACAGGGACGCCAGCGGCATTTGCCTCTGCCAAAACAAGCCCGAATCGCTCTGGGATCGTGTTCAAATGTAGAAGTGCACGCGCACTCGCAAATAGTTTGTTTTTACCTGGTACGTCTACCGGTCCGATGTAGCGAATCTGCCGGTCATCAAGATGCGGTTTCACCTGCTCCTCGAAGTAGGTCTGATCCTGAATAATTCCCGCAATCAGCAGTGGCCAACCACTCTGGCGAGCAACCTCGATCGCCAGATGAACACCCTTGTCCGGGTGAATCCGGCCCAGAAAGATCAGGTCGTCGCCGCATGCTGGCTGAAGCGGATACAAACTGAGATCAATGCCGTTGTAGACAGTTGCCAAGTAATTAAGCCCGGGCGCTCGATCCGAATCGCTGATGGAAACGAAGTGCCCGTCACAATACTTCTGATACACCTGCATGATTTGCGGCGAGGAGAACCCGTGGATCGTGGTCAGGACAGGCGTGCTGATCAGTCGCGTATAGGTCAATGCCATAAAGTCGTAGTGACTATGGATTAAGTCGAAATCAGCAGCTCGTTCGAATGCTTCGGAGATGTGAAGGTATTCGGCCACCTTTGGGTCGACTGTCGAATCCTCTTCGTATGCCCTGTCCACAACTGCATGCAGGTTGGCGCGGGTTAGGGAATCCCCTGTCGCGAAAAGCGTCACATCCCAACCACGGGCGACGAGGCCTTCTGTGATGTTGCTGGCGACAGTCTCCCAAGCACCGTACCGGCGAGGAGGAGTTCGCCAAGCGACTGGTGAGAGCACTGCGATTCGTTTGTTCGTTTTCGTCATGGTGTGCAAACCTTCGCTCACTCCATCGCTGCCAAAACGTCCCCAACGGGAACAGTTGCAAAACCTGTAGCATGGTCAGCCAATCCATACGGGATGATGAGTTCGCTTTTGTGTACCAATGCGCCACACGTGTAGACAACGTTCGGTACGTAGCCCTTTCGCTCGTTCTCGTTGGGCTCAAGTAGGGGTGTGCGCAGGCGTCCAATAACCTTGCTCGGATCGTCGCGGTCCAACAGGAACGCACCGATACAGTATCTGCGCAATGGGCCAACACCGTGACTTAGTACCAGCCAGCCAGCATCGGTTTCTATGGGTGACCCACAATTCCCGATTTGGATTAGCTCCCACGAGAAGGTCGGCCTGAGCAGCACTTGGCGTTCATTCCAGAAATGGACGTTGTCGGAGTAGCTGAGATAGATACTCTCGTTGTCCTGCCGCGCGAGCATCGCATAGTGTCCGTTGATTTTTCGAGGGAACATGGCCATGCCTTTGTTTTGCGCTGCTGGCCCATTTAAAGTGATGAAGCGGAAACGAAGGAAATCAACGGTTTCCACCAGCTCGGGCATGACTACTTTGCCATCGAAGGCGGTGAAAGTTGCGTAGTAGATGTAGCTGCCATCATCATTTTGGAAGCGGACAAACCTCGCATCTTCGATGCCGTTGCTCTGTGACGGCGTGGCTGGAAACAGAATGCGCTCGGAAAGCTGTTGTTCGGGCTGAAATTGGACTTCGTAGTTGGACTGAGCCAGCATCCAGATCCCGTGAGCGGTGTCCTGGTCTTCCTGCAAAACGCCTTGCAAATGACGTTCCTGATCCAATTCAGCATTGAGGGCGGCTCGAAGTTCTTGCATGTCGAACGAATCACCCAGTCTGTCTAGGACCCGGCCTGTGAACTCACTGTTGAATCCCAGCTCTTGAAGTTTCCGTGTGAACAAGCCCTTTCCATAGGCCGGGTTAGGGATTTGCCGCGGCTCCGTGAGGTAGCCAGCAGCGTCCAGTACTTCGATCTGATTATTTGAGTGTATGATACCGGTCCGAAAGGTGATCGAAGAGATGTGGCCTTCTCCCGTTGCGCGCAGGCTGAGTATGAACCGCAGGGCTCCCGGCGGCAAACCGGCTTGGTCCGGGTGCCTCACGATCGAGGGATTAAAAAGCGCGGCGGATTCGAGAGTGTATTCGGCGAGGAAGTAGGAGCCGATCAACAGTCTTCTTGCTTCGGATAAGTCTCCTTCCGGATCATGTTCTTGTCTGACCTGTTCGAAACGCTCCAGAAACATTCGGCGAATTTCCCGGTGTCGCTGAGAGAACTCGGCGGTAACTTCATCTAGTAGATGGCCAACCTGTTTTTCCGGGAGGGCCATTATCCGGGTGATGATCCTGCTGGTTCGCTGTGAATCTCCGGGACTAAACGGTCGTAATAGAACGCGTGACTGGTCCGGTTTGAGGACCGTTCCGGCTCGCCTGAGATTGATGAAGTTGTTTGACATTACGACCTTAGTAAGTTCCATCTGCATGCGTTAGTCTCGGGGTCTCTGGCTTCGCGTGGGCAATTCTTGCCTCAGTAGGCTTCGACTTGAATGCCGCGAAGGAGTTCTCAAGTAGTTCCATCTCCGCCAAAGATAGTAAGAACGCCAAGGTTGATTCGGCACCTTGGTTCTCGTTGACGCGATTCTCTTGCAGACCATCGTGACAGCCGCCGGTGCCGGTGTCGTATATAGATTGCCCAAGATCGTTGCGACCTAGGAACCAGTCGAATGCAAGATGCGCCTGTTCGCACCAAAAACTATCGTCGGTAGCGGCGAACGCTTCAATCGCAGCAGACACCATCGCATGCGCTTCGATAGGCTGTTGGTCATATTCGGCGGCCGGCTCACCTCGGCGGCAAAAGCCATTGCACCCGATAGGGCGAAATCGACCCGACGGTGACAGTTGCTGTTCTGCCAACCACCGCAAAGATCGAAGCCCGATTTGAGTGGCTCGCTCGTTGCAACTCCAACGTCCGCTGAGAATCAATGCCTGCGAAATCCTGGCATTGTTGTAAGATGCCACGTCCTCGAACCAGGGCCAATCCTCCGTTGCCGAGTTTTCATACAATGTAATCAGTTTGTCAGTCAGCACCTCGCGTACTTGATTGACGAGTCGGTCGCCGCTGAATCGACGTAAGTATTCGTGGATGCCAATCAGTATATGGGCCCAAGTACGCGGGGAAGTTGTCTCAGCGCAGGTAGGCAACGCCTTTTCGAACAATTGAACCGCCCAGGACTGAACACTACGCCGATGTGATCGACCGATGCAGGTACCCAGAGCCCAGATCGACCGACCTTGCGAATCGTCCGAACCGTCCCGTTCCAACCATTGCCGGTCGTAACTCATGAAGTTGCGAAATCGTCCAGTCTCTGGATCAAATCCATAGTTGAGGAAGGCAGCGTACGTCGACGCGGCCTGATGTACTTCTCGCGAATCCATCCCCAGTTCTTCTAACAGCACTGTCAGTATCAATGCCCTGGCATTGTCATCGGTACAGTAGCCTTCGCGATGGTTTGGAATTGAATAACAAGCATGTTGCTGGATGCCGGTCGAATCGGTCATTCGCATCAGGTGGTCGAGATTCAAACGCGGCATGATAAGCTGCTGCTCTTCCAAGGTTCGAACTGCCAGCGGTTTCGGTACGTGGCTGCGACTGCGCCGTGCGGCCTCGAAGGATTTGAGGTACAAACCGGCGACATGACTCCAAACCATCTCTCGCCCGAGGAGATAGGCACGCTTTCGCATGGCGTGACGGCGCTTATCGTCACCCAGCAGGGCGATCATCTCCCGAGCGAGCGCCGGGGAATCAGCAAATGGAACAAGAACGCCACGGTCGTCGGCCAGCAATTCTTCGGCGTGCCAATAGGGCGTTGAGATCACTGCTTGCCCGCAACCAAAGGAGTAGGCCAGTGTCCCAGAGACAGCCTGGGCGGCGTTCAAGTAGGGTGTGATGTACAAGTCGGCGGCACCAATGAAGTCGGTCAACTCGCGCAATTCCACAAAGCGATTGTAGAAGCTGACGTGCTTCTGAATTCCCAATTCCTTGGCCATCCGCTCTAGGCTGATCCGATACGTTTCACCTTCAGACCGAACCAAGCTAGGATGGGTTGCTCCCAGGATGAGATACACAAAATTCGGCACTTCCCGAATGACCTCCGGTAGTGCCGTTAGGACGGTTTCGATTCCCTTGTTGGGGGAAAGTAAACCAAAAGTTAGTCCCACGTACTTACCTTCGACACCAAACTGGTCCTTATAGTAATTAGGATCAGCAAAGGGACGATCCGGAATACCATGTACAATGTGATCGATCTTGTGTTCTGGAACTTTGTAGACTTCTTGAAGCATGGACTTGCTGCGTTGGGTCATCACGACCAGCCGTGTTGAAAGCTCCACTAGCTGGTCCATCACACGCCGCTGATCAACGCTCGGTTCGGGTAGCACCGTGTGAAGGGTTGTTACCACCGGACATCGCAGGTCACGTAAGAACGTCAGAATGTGACCTCCTGCAGGTCCCCCATAGATCCCGAATTCATGTTGCAGTGAAACTACGTCGATCTCGCTGAAATTGATGAAGTCAGCCGCACGTCGATAGGAGTCCAGATCTTGTTCAGCGATCTGGAATCGCACCTCGGACGGGTAATCGTAGCTGTCAGCCAAGTCATCTACTGGAACGACGATACATTCGGACGGGGCGAATTGGGCCACCGCGCTGCGGAGATCGTGGGTAAACGTGGCGATGCCGCATTTGCGCGGCAAATAGTCACCAACGAAGGCGATTTTACGTAAGTGGGAATAGGCCATTTGTGGATTTCTTACGAGGGAACGGGAGGAGTAACATCGCTGCATCGTCCAGTCATAGGGGTTGAGTCCCTTCAATGATTTCCGTCCTTCCGACGTCCCTCTTTACCAGATCGATTTTCGCCTTTCTTTCAGCAACCAATCGTAGGCGTCGCGGTTCATCCGCCTGTGAGACGGCACACTGTGGATGAATACCGTTCAATGAATACGTCGAAAAGCCACAGACAGGACACTTTCCTGGCCTCGGACAAGGATTCAGTGGTTCGGGTTTCTTGTTATTGTGCATCTTGCTTAGCCGGGGCATCCAGGAAAGACGGAGTCGACTCAGCCACATTGGTGCGCAGAGCAGCGAGCAGTTTGCGTACTTCTATTGGGTTTTGGCATCGAAGGGCCTGGTCTGCGGTCTCTCGCGCTTCCTGCGATTTGATTCCGTGCAAAGCCTCACGGATAACGACACCTCGTCCTAGGCTGAGACTTAATTCGCGGATGCCCAGTCCCATAAGCAAACACGCGAAGTCAGCGTCTCCGGCCTCTTCACCGCATACGCAGACGGGACACTGATGCTTTTCTGCTGCCAAGACGACCTGCTTAATTGCTCTAAGGACAGCCGGGTGCATAGCAGTGCAATCGTTCTTGCCTGCTTCCAATTCCCGATCCGTGGCAAGCATGTATTGGGTGAGATCATTCGTACCGATGGCTACAAAGTCCGCAAGATCGAGAATCTCGTCTAGGGAATACAGTGCTGCTGGCGTTTCAATCATTGCCCCGATTGGAGGAGTTCGCAGGAAGCCAAACTTCTTGACGACACGGTCGACTGCGGCAAGGGCCTGCGCCAAGTCATCACCGCCGATCACCATGGGAAACAAGATGTGTACGTCCGACGTTTGAGCGACCTGTAAAATTGCCTGTAGTTGCTCTTCCAGGAGGACTCGCTCGGCGAGTGAGAATCGCAAGCCCCGCAAATGAAGCTTGCGATGCGTCTCCAAATCCTCATTCAGGAGAAACGGCGGCAGTTTGTCACCACCGAGATCGAAAGTGCGAATGACCAATGGTTGACCATCGAGACCCTTCGCCATCTTGTCATACATTTCGACCTGTGTTTGTACGCTAGGACGCTCAAGTGATTCAAGAAAGAGAAACTCTGTTCGAAATAACCCGACCCCAGCAAAACCGTGTTTCGCCACGGCTTCAACCTCCTCGGGAACTCCGATGTTGGCCAGTAGCGAGAGTTCTATGCCGTCCTGAGTTGTACAAGGCGCATCCTCTTTAGCGACCAGTGACGCGACCAGAATTTCGTAGTTTTGTTTTCGCTCTGCAAAAGATTCTTCATCGGACTCGGATGGCGCTAACGTTACATTTCCACTCTGGCCATCTACGAGCAATTTCATTCCAGGATGAATTTCAGAAGTCGCGTGGAGAATGCTCGTGACAGCGGGAATATCTAACGATCTAGCGAGGATGGCGGTATGGCTGTATTTCCCACCGTGTTCAGTGACAATCGCCGCCACGCCACAATTCGCAAGCTCTATGGCTTCTGACGGCAAAAGCTCTCGAGCGACAATGATCGATCCGGGTGGCAAGGGGCCTTTGCTCCACGGCAGAGTGCCCGCTAGATTCCTTGTCATCCTTCTTCCCACATCCCGGACGTCTTGCTCCCTCTGCCGCAGATAGTCGTTGTCGAGCCGTTGCAATCGTTCCACCCAATGGCAGATCACCGAATCAAGCGCTTCTTCTGCATTGACCAGTTCTCGGCCAACGTGTTGCTTGACCAGCTCGGCTATTTCGTGCGTCATCGCCGAATGGGCCGACAGAAGCGCCACCGATTTGCTCAGATTAGGTCGCTTTGACGAAGTCTGTTCCAGCAGCTGCAAATCCCTACGTGATAGTTCTAATGCACTGTCGAGCCGTTTCCATTCAGATTCAACATCCACGGGCGAAAAATTGGAGTGCAACACTTCAATCCGTCTCCCGAGTTCATAGTCATAGACAACAGCAGTCCCACTTGCGAAACCAGGCGAAATGGGAATCCCTTCCAAGCGTAACATGCGAACTCCTTATCGTTTAAAGACCTGCTTTACCGATAGATGTGCGAGCGATCTGCAGGTGCGGCCCGCGTTTGTAGTCTTGCGACGTCAGTAAGCAGCATGAGGTAGCTACAAGCTACCGCTACAGTCTCTGGGCAAACTCGTCGACCTTGTTTTGCGCCACGACAGGCGCGTATCCGTATCGTTCTTCCAGCATACTCGCGAGCTGATCGCGCTGGCCGGCGATGCCGACAATATCGGCTTCGCTCAATTTCCCCCAAGTTCTCTTGATCTCGTCACTCACTACCTCCCAGTTACTTTTGATCTGATCCCAATTCATGGTCTTGATTCCTTTTGTGAAGTCTGACAGCTGCACCTGTCTACTCGTCATCGAAGGTGTCTATTGATTACCGAAGGTAAAACCACGTCCTCTGGACGTGGTCAGAGATATTAGGCTCCGCCGTCTGAGTTTTCTGCTGTTGGTTTTGAAGTTCGTTTGAATTGAATAAGCGAGCCCTATGGGCTCTCACCTGAAAGCCACCGGCTCTGCCGGTGGATCCTTTACTCGATTTTGAAGCTTCTTCCACTCTGTAAGCATCCGCTAGTTGATCGAACACCAGCCGATAATTCGCAGTCACGTGCATCGCATTGGTTTTCTGTGCTTCCAACACAGCCGCCATCGTTGCCGCTTGCAAATAAGGCTCCTGGATCCCTGCTGGGTCAATTGCCACAAGCATGAGGCTATCGCCTGCTGATTCAATTTGATTCCGCAGATAGCCTCCAACCAGTGGATAAGGCGTTAATGCCAGTTCACTTTGCGACAAAAACTTGTCATAGAGAGCCTTGCCTGAAAATCCATATATCGGCAAGCACTGATTTCCCAAACACAATGGCTCCGCTTCGGGCCCAATACGGCGACTCCCATCCATCAGGACGTATCTGGGTGTGCTAACAACGACTTGGCTCAACGTCATGACGGCACCTTTTTTTCCAAGGCGGTTTCCGTATCGTCGGTGACCCTAGAACGGGAATCACGTCGTGCTGAATCTAAAATACGGTGCTGCAGTTCAGTACGCAGAACAGGGATTTCCTTCGGAGCATCGATGCCAATGCGCACTTTGTTCCGCTGAATCTCAAGCACCGTCACGACAATATCGTCGCTAATCCAGATGCTTTCCTGTTTCCTTCGGCTCAGTATCAACATCGCTCCCTCCTTGGGAAATCGTTCTTGTGACACGAATAATTGCTAATCATTCCTGGTTTCTCTCCAATCCGTTTCCGTGCTAGGTGGTTCCATCCGCAGTCCTAACCCCGGAATCGCAGAGAGGAGCCCGACTAGCTTGCGATAAGAGAACTGAGATCCATACGCCACCCGGAAGATGCACTGCGGCGGATGCCGGCTCTTCTCCATCGGCTCACTCGTCTTGAATACGAAAGCCTTGCTTAGACAAGCTAGTATCTGACCTGCGATGTCTACGCCTTCGACGCGAATGCGGCAGGCGAAGCCCTCGTCTCTGATCGATACTGCGGATGGATTAGTGCGTGACGTGAGGTTTGTCCAAGGTGAGCTTCAACGCTCACCAGCGGCAGGTTCCGCTTGAGTGACTTGTAATTCGTGAAATCGTTCGGCTGCGGTTTGGAACGGCATTCCTGATCTGAGCTGATACCGTTCCGCTCGGATGAACCAAAATGCCAGGCCACCGGTGTTGCAAGAAGGTGAATTCTCGGAAGCAGTGGCACGAACGCCCAGCGAGCCCTTCTTGCCAGTTTTCTTCCAGCCACGGCGGTGCATGATAATTCGCACTAAGACCCCAATTGCTTGCCGTAATCGCAGCGTTCGCTGTGCATGGATTTCTGAGAGAAATAGATCGATGGCTGGAATCGATTCAAGTTCTCGTACTACTCCTGCGAGTGGGGCACGTTCATGATGTAGTTCCGACTCTTCCATGCGTCGTTGCCGGTCTTCATCACTGAAAAACTCAAGTACTTCGTCGAAAGGCTGCTCAGGGTCATTCAGAACATCCGTGAAAGTCCTACCCTGCCGGTCTTCAAGGAACTCGTCTCGAGTAATGGTGGCTTTCGACATGGTAGAGATTTCAGCGAGGTGACGGTGCAGGGCATGATTGCGCAGCTACAAATACTGTAGCTGCAAATTCCTGTCCTGCAACCCCTTCTTCTGTCGATTTAACGAGAAGGGAAGGTTTCAGCACCCCAGCAATAAAGCCTGAATTTGACCTAAGGATTGATTTTCAAATATAAGACCCGCCGCCAGAGCCGTCGTACGAGAGATGGCAACGGCTCGGCGGTATTCGGGGCAAGACTTACGCCTTCTTGCCAGAAGGCTTCCCGGACTCGGGTTTGGTGGTGTCCTTGCTACCACTTGGTGCCTTGGCAGAAGACGATTTTTTATCGACTTTGGCACCCTTTCCTTTGTCGCCCATTGGTGTGCTCCTTCGCACTGGGAGAGTCGCGTGAACCTGGCGAGTCATTACCCGCCAGAGGTGGCTCACGCATTGACTCTACCGAACTGCATTTTGTGTGCCACTTTTTCTTCAGCTACCCAACTTGAAAAACTCGCGACATGGCGAGTCTGCGCTCTCTTCGTAGCGAACGAGCTGATCGAGAATTGGACGCTGTGGTCAATCTTCAGCCACTTGCTTGAATGGCGACATAAAACCGGCCTTCAATACGCCAGGTATCAATCTTTTTATCTTATGGCACATCGATTGCATCAAGACTTCTTCGAGCTAACAGCAACTATCGACCGGAGGAGCCCCAATGGCGACCGCAACGAAATCGCAAACAGTTAGAGTGAAAACAAAGCTACGTCCTCTCGACAACCGGGTGGTCATCAAGCGAGTCGTCGCTGAAGAACAAACTAGGGGCGGTATTGTCTTGCCAGAGAATGCAAAAAAGAAAGCCAATCGTGGATTTGTAGAAGCGGTGGGCGATGGCAAGATTCTTGACGACGGTTCTCGCGGACCGATGCAAGTCAAAGCAGGCGACGAGGTGCTCTTTACCGAATATGCAGGGGACGAAATCAAATTAGACGAAGAGGACCGATTGATCATTCGCGAAAGCGATATTTTAGCTGTGATTGAGTAAGTACAGGTATTTAACAGAAAAGGCGTTCACTCATGTCGAAAACGATTGTCTTTCATGACGAAGCCCGCGATGCGATCAAACGTGGCGTGGGTAAACTTGCTCGTGCAGTACGGACGACGCTAGGTCCTCGAGGCCGCAATGTCGTTCTACAGAAAAGCTATGGTTCACCCGTGGTCACCCGTGATGGTGTGACTGTAGCTAAGGAAATCGAACTGGAAGACCCACTGGAGAACATTGGTGCACAGATGGTTCGTGAGGTCGCATCAAAAACGAACGACGTCGCAGGTGATGGTACCACGACCGCAACAGTGCTAGCGGACGCGATATTCACGGAAGGGCTTCGCGCCGTTGCTGCCGGTGTTGCCCCACTTCCGATGAAACGAGGGATGGAATTGGCAATGGCAGGTATCATCGAGAAGCTGCGTAGCCTCACAGAACCTATCGACGGACACGATGACTTGATGAAGGTCGCAACCGTATCTGCCAATGGTGATGAGAAGATTGGAACCGTGGTAGCCGAAGCGATGGAGAAGGTAGGGAAAGATGGTGTTGTTACTGTGGAAGAGGGGAAGTCACTCCAGACTTGCGTAGAGTGGGTGGAGGGGATGCGTTTCGACAAGGGGTACTTGTCACCGTATTTCTTGAACGATCAGTCGCGAATGGAGTGCGTATTCGAAGACGCCTACATCATGGTGTTCGAGAAAAAAATTTCCAGTGCCAAGCACCTGATTCCGCTCCTGGAAGAAATCGCCAAGGCTAGTAAGCCACTTTTGATTATCGCAGAGGACGTCGATGGCGAAGCTCTTGCTACGCTTGTAATCAACTGTCTTCGTGGAACCTTGAAGTGCTGCGCGGTTAAGGCTCCCGGTTTTGGCGACCGTCGTAAGGCCATGCTAGAAGACCTTGCCATCCTTACCGGCGCGAGGCCCCTGTTCGATAGCCTTGGGGCCAAGTTGGAAAATGTAAAGCTCACCGACCTTGGTCGTGCTAAGAAGATTGTTATCGACAAAGATGGTACGACGATCATCGAAGGAGCTGGAAAAACCGAAGACATCAGTGCTCGCAGTACACAGATCCGCAAAGAGATCGAGACAACCAAGAGCAGCTATGACAAAGAAAAACTCGAAGAGCGACTGGCAAAGCTGACCGGTGGTGTTGCGAAAATTGAGGTCGGAGCTGCGACTGAGAGTGAGATGAAAGAAAAGAAAATGCGGTTCGACGATGCAATTCACGCGACGCGAGCTGCGATGGAAGAGGGGGTGTTACCTGGCGGTGGCGTTGCTCTGATTCGAGCTGCCAATGCATGCTCGGCTGATGACCTGATCCAGGCTGAGCAGGTCGGTTTTCGCATTGTCCAGAAAGCCTGCCAGGCTCCCCTGGAATGGATCGCAGAAAACGCCGGTCGCGATGGCGGTGTGGTTTGTGGCAAGGTTTCAGAAGGCGAAGGGGCCTTTGGCTACAACGCATATTCCGATCAGTTTGAGGATTTAGTGGCAGCTGGAGTGATCGATCCGATGAAAGTCACCAGGGTAGCGCTGGAGAATGCACTGAGCGTAGCTACTTTGCTGCTGACCAGTGACGCATTGATCGCAGAAAAACCAAAATAATACTCGCGGTCTCGTCTCCATGAGGATCACGACTACTAGGACGATGGATTTGAATCGTTGGACCGAAAGGGTCGTTTATGCGATTTGCATCGGAACCATTGGAACTAAGAGATTCCTGTCAAGCAGATCGGCTTTTGATTACTGCGTCAGCGTGCTCCCTGCAAGGCACAACTCGTAATACTAACGAAGATCGGCAGTACGTTTCTCCAAACGCTGACCTCTTTATTGTCGCGGATGGTATTGCCGGTAACTCTGCGGGGGAACTTGCGAGCCTGTTTGCTGTAGAAGTTTTGTCGCATGAGTTAAGTAAAGCTGTCACAGAAATCGACCCAACGGAAATCGAACACCAATTACATGCGGCCTTAGAACAGGCCAACTGTCTGATCCTGGACTATGCTGCACAGTACCCTGAGTCTCATGGCGCAAGCACCACCGTCGTTTTAGCTCTGCTTGCGGACCATCATTTATACGTCACTGGGGTAGGTGACAGCCGAGCTTACTTGGTGCGTGGCAATTCAATTGAGAGGCTGACAGTTGACGACACTTGGCCTGACCAAATGCTGTTCCTCGGAAAGATTACGACGGAAGAGGCCCGTAAGCATCACATGCGAAACGTGCTCTTTAACGCTCTCGGAATGAAAACATTTGAAGCTGACAAAGAGGAAATCCGAGTCCTGGATGTTTATCACGGTGATCGCTATCTGCTCGCTAGCGACGGGCTGACAGACAACGTTGGCGAAGACAGAATTTTAGAAATCATGGGCCAGGTAGACGAGCCGCAGCAAGCAGTCGATTTGCTGGCCCAGGAAGCGCTCGCCAATGAAGGGCATGACGATATTACGATCGTTGTGTTTTTCGTGCAGAGTAACACGTCGGATGGCATCGCATCATGATTTGTCCCTTACACATTCATGCATATTCTGCCATCAAAAGTAATTCATCGATGTGTCTTTGATATAGATTCTGAGTTTACTGTGCGAATGTGATCGTCATAGTCAGCCGCATGCTACCTGCGGAGCGGTCACCTTCTCCCAAACCTGTCTGTTGACCTTTCGGGTGAACAACGTGGCCGAGAACCTCATTGAGGTGATAAAGGATAATCGATGCAGAATCTGGTGTGGGTGTTGTTCCTTGTGTTCGTGTTGGCAATGGTCTTTCTCGACCTCGGGGTTTTTCATCGCAATTCCCATCGGATCTCCGTCCGCGAGGCTCTCGCTTGGACCGGTATTTGGGTGGCTGTTTCGCTTTGCTTCAACGTTGTTGTCTACTTTCTTTATGGACAAAACTGGTTTGGCTGGACGGACCTGCAATCGCATGACTTAACCGGTCAACAAGCCGCCGTTCAGTTCTTCACGGGATATATTGTCGAGAAGTCGCTATCTGTAGACAACATATTTGTGATAGCAATGATTTTCTCATTCTTTCGCATCCCGAGCGAACACCAGCACCGCGTACTTTTCTGGGGAATCTTGGGAGCAGTCATCATGCGAGGCGTGATGATTACCATTGGGGCAGTGGTTATCGAACGCTTCCATTGGTCTGCCTACATCTTCGGATTAATCCTACTTGCATCCGCCGTTAAGATGTTGATTACGCGACATGAGACCATTAACCCGGAGAAGAATTGGCTGGTTCGGTACGCCCACAAGCTATATCCAACGGTTCCACACACGGATGGCTCATTCTTCGCGAAGAACTCAGAAGGTAGGACAGCCATCACTCATACATTTCTGGCTTTACTCATGGTGGAAACAACCGACGTGATGTTTGCCTTGGACTCCATTCCCGCGATATTCAGCATCACCCGTGACCCCTTTCTCGTATTTACCTCGAACATCTTTGCCATACTTGGATTGAGGTCACTCTACTTTGCAGTTGCCGGTATGATGGACAAGTTTCGCTATCTCAAGATGAGTCTTGTCTTTTTGCTGGCTTACGTTGGGGTAAAGATGATGCTAGTCCACCACTATCCGATTCCAAATCTTGTCTCATTGGCAGTTATTGGCGGAATACTCTTCGTTGGCGTTGCAGCCTCGATTATTGCTGGGGGCAACGACCCGGCACATTTAGTCTCACCACCGATTGAAGAAGCAACCGAAGACCCTCCCTCTTAACGTGCAAAACTACACGAATGTGGTCGGTACCCTCTTGCACAAATCTTTAGTTTGCACTGGCTGGCGGATCTACGTCAGCAACGATAACTGATCACAAGTCATGTGCCAAAGCAGTTGTTGGGCATTTTCAGCCGCCGCAGCACTAGAGTCACGAGAATCTTGAAATATCGTAAAGCAGTTCGCGTACAATAGGTGCTCAGTAAACGATTGACATGGTTAAGAAGTGCTCAGCAGGGGAAGAAGTAGTGTTGCCAGGCTGAGCACGAGAAAGAAACCGACCATATCGGTCACCGTTGTGAGTATTGGTCCTGAAGCGAGTGCCGGGTCTACTCCACGTTGTTTTAGAATTAACGGAAGGGCACCACCAATCAATACGGCGATCAAGGTGTTCGCCGCGAGAGCCACACCAACCACAGCGCCTAACCAGAGGTTGCCTGCAAAAGCCCATGCAATGACGCCCAATAGGCCCCCCAAGGCCAAGCCATTTAATACACCTACGGAAGCTTCTTTAAGCCACACACGCAGCAACTCCCAGGGCTCAATCAGCCCTAGAGACAGCTCTCGCATGCTGACCGCCACGGCTTGATTGCCGCTGCAACCACTCATGTCGGAGATGATAGGCAAGAACACCACCAAAGCAATGACTTGCGAAAGCGTGTCTTGGTAGAGGGCAATGATACTCGCCGCTAGCACGTTGAGCACGATATTGATACTCAGCCATGCCAACCGTGAACGTGACCTGTGCAGCACTGGCATGGAGCGAACTTCTTCCTGAACCAAACCGAGCGAGCGGCGATAGTCGCTGGCAACTTGATCTTGCATTGCCTCATCGACTGCACTGCGGCTGACCACGCCCAGGAGTGTCCCGCTATCATCAATGACGGGAACTCCCAGAAACGAGTGTCCATCGAACAAGCCCTGCAGTTCTGCCAAACTCGTGTCAGCACGCACCGAGAGCGTATGCCGTTTCATCAGTTCCATCACGGTGCTATTGTCATCCGCTAGCAATAAGTCACGAAACCGGAGCACGCCAACTAGTGAGCGGAGTTCGTCGGTGACATACGCATACTGTATGTCGAGGCTCCGGAAGCGAGACGCATCTCGACGCAGACGGCGCAGCACTTGCGCAACGGTAGCTCCCTCTCGAAACGCTACCACTTCGGTTGCCATCAAACCACCGGCAGTATGAGCCGGATAGGCGACCAACTCCGCCAGTTGCTCGGCCTCTGCAGGCTCCATCGCCGCCAATATTGCTTCTGCTTCGCCATCGTCCAGAGCACCAATGACATCGGCTTGCTCGTCACTTGGCAGCTCATGGATAATGGCAGCCGCTACGTCCGCTGCGAGGTTGCTGACCGCTTCAATCCGTTCCACCTCTGGAATGTCATCCAGAATTTCCACGGCTGCGGCAGGCTCTAGTGCCGTCAGCATCGCTGCCTGGTCGTCATCTGAGAGTTCGCAAACTTCGCGGGCCATGGAGCGGGCATCGAGCGTAGCCAAATAATCTACTAGCCGCTCAGGATCGCCATTGCGCACTACTTCGGGAAGCTGGTGTAACAGTGCTGGTTCAGACATCGGTGCGTTCCTCACTCATTGATGTTCCTTAAGCCATGTAGAGATAGATGACTGGGAGTAATTCAGTCATCTTCATCCCCGAAATCGAGCAACGAAGACTGAGATATTAATTCAGACTCCCGCTGGAAGTGACGGTCGATCTGGGTTAGCAGAGAATTGATTTGCTCGCAGATCAGCTCAAAGTCGAACTCGTTGCTCGCCACGACTCGGTCCAATTGGGGCATGATCTCTTGCCAGGCCGCGCGGTAGCCATGATGTTCTCGCCGAAATCTCTCGAGTCGCTCTTCGAAGCGAGAATCGGCGTCACTAACGACATCCATGTAGCCGTCGTTTCCCTCGATCGCTAGAACCCGCTCGAACATTTGTCGGTACACCTGACAAAGATAGCGCACAGTGGCCACTTTTCGGCCAGGCTGCCGCCGAGGCAGTGGCCAGACAGTTGCGGAGCGAATCGCATCCGCCAAAAGGCCTAGGGCACCGGACTCAATGGCATTTTGGTCGATGATAGCCTGAATATCTGTCATTTTTGATTGCTTTAGCATGAGGGCCGTAGGATGGAAGTGACTTCAGCGAGCAAGCGGTGTGCCACGATATAGGTCGTTGGTTTTTGGCACATTACTTGCCTTTCAGTAACTGTTGTTTTTGGTCCCTTGTTGATCGGAGGTTGCTATGACTTACACACGCGATGATCTCTGGCGAGGGTTGGCATTCTGGCTCATTGTGAGCTTGGCAGCACTTCGAGTGGGTTCGATGGCATTCGGGCAGGCTACGCGGCAATCGTTGTCCGATGATCCGCGTCAGACCGTCTATCAAAATGTGTACACTACGCGGCCCTGGCTCGCTTCACCCCATGTCAGCCCCTACTTGCTACTGGATAGCCGAGACCCCTTCGACAATGACGATGCGGAGCGTTACTACCTGTGGGTACGCCCCCAGCTGGAGTACGACGCTTCCAAACAGCTACTGCGGGCGAAAAAATACCCAACGCAGCCAACCTGGACGCCTTATCGCTCACAGTCCGATTATGGTCCCTACGGACTTCGCCCAGAGGCGTCCAGGCCTTCGCGATATATGAACTATGGCTCTTACTACCAATATCAACATCCAACCGTCCCGCCGACGGGTCAAAAACTAGGAGGTGTTTATGAATGGAACCGTTCTACCCAGTAGCTCAGATGCAGCGGCTACTCGTGCTCGTGTGCTCAAAGGCTCGATTGCTTATCAGCTCGATGACCTGATCGACTGTTGCTGCGAGGAAGGAATGCCTTGTAGCGGGAGGCAACGTCGACATCTTGTTGATCAGTTCACTGAATTGGCTGCCTTGTTTCGAAAATACCCCAGAGATACCGGTAGTCTCCCTGAAGATGTCGAGGTCTTGACCGGTATCACCGAAAGACTTGAGGACTACGAAGTTTCTTCAAATAAGCTTTTCTCCATCCAGCAGGAATTCCGGCGTCTTTTGCACCCCAATCGTAAAGGCTAGAGCCCGAAAGAAAAGATGCCGCTTGCTCGGCAGCACCTGAACGGAGAAACTGTGGGTTGGCCATCTCCTCCACAAACCCCAATCCACGCTATGAATAGCACAACACCCTCCCAACGCTTGCTCGTCATTGACGACGAACCGGCTGTGCATCAGCTCTTTCGCCGGGTCTTCGAATCGACTGAATTTGAGGTCGAAGCGTGCGGCACTATTGCCGAGGGACTGGAGGCGATTTCTGCTAGGGAACCGGGGGCCGTCATTCTTGACCTGGTACTACCTGATGGTTCTGGGCTAGATGTGTTTCAAAAAATTCGCCAACAGAATCCTCGCACTCCGATTATCGTGATTACCGCTTGGGGCGATAGCGACACAGCCATTAAGGCGATGAAACTAGGGGCTCTCGATTACTTAATGAAGCCTCTGGATGTGCGCGAACTCCGTCGAGTGGTTGGTCGAGCGTTTGAGGTCTATCGGCTCATGTGTGAACCGGTAGAAATCAAACCAGAAGTTAGCTCTGAAGGAACCAAAGGAGCAACTTCCCTAGTGGGGCGATGTGACGCCATGCAGAAGGTTTACAAAGCGATTGGCATGGTAGCTGACCATAACGTGACCGTGCTGATTCATGGCGAGAGTGGCACTGGTAAGGAATTGATTGCGCGTGCACTTTACCAACACAGCAATCGATCTCGCGAACAGTTTTTAGCAGTGAATTGCGCAGCGATTCCAGAAGCCTTACTGGAGAGTGAACTTTTCGGGCACGAAAAGGGATCGTTCACCGGAGCAGATCGCCAACGAATTGGTAAATTTGAGCAATGCAACCGAGGAACGCTATTCCTGGACGAAATCGGTGACATGTCGCCGATTCTGCAAAGCAAACTGCTGCGAGTATTACAAGAACAACGTTTTGAGCGCGTCGGCGGTAATGAAACCATTCAAACGGACGTGCGACTGATTGCAGCAACCAATCGCAACTTGGAACAGATGGTCGCCGAGGGTCGCTTTCGTGGCGATTTGTATTACCGCCTGAACGGCTATACGATCTCGTTGCCGCCACTTCGGGAACGCGGAGACGATCTGCCGGAGCTGGTAGATTACTTTCGACAACAAGCAAACGAAGACTTAGGTACGAACGTCACAACAGTTACCGACGAGTCAATGCGGCTGCTGGCAGAGCATAACTGGCCTGGGAATGTGCGTGAATTGCAAGGTGTCGTCCGTCAAGCACTTTTGCAGACCCATGGGCAAGTGCTCTTACCCGATTTTCTGCCGGAGTTGTCAGGGGCTCAGCACCCCACAGCCGAAACGGCAGCCACTCAGCAAGATACGATCGAGACATCAGTCCAGGAGCTGCTGGATGCCGGTGCAGAGAAGGTTTACGATCAAGTCATTGAACAGGTTGAGCGTAAGATCATTGCGATGGTACTAGCTCATACGGGAGGCAATCAACAAGAAGCCGCGAAGATATTGGGGATTACGCGTACGACACTCCGCACAAAACTTCAGAAGCTTGGACTTAAAATTGACCGCGTTGTCGAGGCAGCCGACGATTGATCCACCACGACAATGCAGCCGTCTAGCTGAGAGAGAACTTATTCTTGCCACTTGAAAGTCCTGAAAACCGTGAATCGAAATGATGCTTTGAGAGTAGGTTCCCGCCTTGGAAAATACCGCATTGAAAAGCGGCTGGGCGAAGGGGCGTTTGCAGTAGTCTACCAAGCAATGGATACGCTGGAAGGATTGCGAGTCGCCCTAAAGATACCGCACAGCAGTGTGCTGGACGCGGAAACCGAAGAGGATTTTCGAAAAGAAATACGACTGGCAGCACGCCTGCAACATCCGCGCATTCTTCCGCTCAAAAGTGCTGACCAGATCGATGGTCGGTTGGTACTGGCATATCCCCTCGGGGAAAAGACGCTTGCTGATCGATTGCGCTCGCGGATCTCGATTGCTACGGCTTTGGAGTACTCCGAGCAGATGCTAGAAGCGATTGCGTTTGCCCACGAGCAGCGGGTGATACACTGCGACATCAAGCCAGAAAATCTGCTGCTGTGTGATGGTGAGATCATGCTGGCCGATTTTGGCATCGCTAAGGTCACTTGGCGAACACTAACGGCATCGGGCGCTGGAACGATCGGGTACTGTGCGCCGGAGCAAGCGATGGGCAAGCCATCGTTTCGATCGGACGTTTTTTCCGCCGGGTTGATTATGTACCGTATGGTTGGTGGTTACCTGCCCGAATGGCCGTTCGACTGGCCACCGCCTGGCATTCAACGAGTCAGAAGCTATTGTCATTCCGACTATGTTAAACTTTTGCAGAAGTCGATGGATCTCAACCCCCGCAAACGCTATGCGAGTGGTACGTCTCTGCTGACTGCCTTTAATCGCATCAAACAACGCATAGTGAAGAAAAATGCTAGCCGCCGAGTAGCAACAAAAGATTTGAAATCGAAAACCCATTGGAAAAGCGTGCAATGGAAACAGTTTCAGCGTCAATTTGGCAAGCTGCTCGAAACGAAATGTCATTGCTCGCAGTGCAGCGGATCGGTTTCGGAGTTGATGACACATTGTCCATGGTGCGGAGATGACCGCGAGCGGCATGATGAGGAAACGAGTTTTCCTCTATGTTGTCCTCGTTGTCATCGGGGTTTGAAATCCGACTGGCATTATTGTCCTTGGTGCTTCGGCCCTGGTTTCGAGGTTAGTGGCACGCGGCGGTATAGCGACAAGCGATACATCGCTCGTTGCACCAATGGCAAGTGCAAGGACAGACGACTCATGGCGTTCATGCGGTATTGTCCCTGGTGCCATCGCAAGGTTGGCCGTAAATGGAAGATCGAAGGCTCAACCGAAAAGTGCAATTCATGCGGCTGGGGAGTTGTAAGCGAGTATTGGAGTTTTTGTCCTTGGTGCGGCAAGAAGATTGGCAAATAACCCTTGATTGAGCAAGTCGATGTCGAGAAACGGCACTCTTTATTTGACGCAAAACATGGCTGAGCCAGTGGTATTGGATCAGCTCAGAGGCATCACCGTCATCTTTTCTTCCAAATGCCCCGATAAGGAAACTGATAACGAAGATGCTGCTGCAGTGCTGGTCAGTACCGAAAGTAGCGGAGTGCTGGTAGTTGCTGATGGCATGGGTGGAGGTGCAGCGGGCGAACAAGCCTCGAAGCTTGCCGTGACTGCAATCAAAAAGGAAGTGATCAGTCATGCCAACAATGATCTTGTCTTACGAGCAGCGATTCTCAATGGCATCGAGTCCGCGAACGAAAAAATTCGTGCCTTGGGCATTGGCGCTGCCACGACTCTCGCTGTGGTTGAAATTCAAGAGGGGGTCATTCGCCCTTATCACGTTGGCGATTCTTCGATTCTTGTCGTTGGCCAGCGAGGAAAAATTAAGCTACAAACGGTTGCCCACGCTCCCGTGAGCCAAGCGGTTGAAGCGGGTGTCTTGGACGACGACGATGCCATGCACCACGAAGATCGACATCTAGTTTCTAACGTAGTCGGTGCCGAAGACATGCGTATAGAGATTGGGCCAACGCTGACGCTGTCACGCTTCGATACTCTACTGATAGCCACAGACGGCCTATTCGACAATCTGGCCGTGGATGAAATCGTCGAAAACATTCGCAAAGGGCCGTTACAACAAGGTGTGCAGCGGATAGTTCGTGAAGTCCATCAGCGGATGGATGACTCTAGCGGCAATCTGCCTTGCAAACCGGACGATCTGACTGTGATCGCATACCGACGTGGTGAGAACTAACAGTCCGCAGACTTTGGAGTGCTCGACAATTGCTGCCGACTTGCGATAGAGCTAATCGACTCTTGTCTGGTGATCAGTCATTGAGCACTCTGGGCGGCTTTTGTTCTGCTCATCGACTAGTACTCTCTTAGCCAATCATGGCTTACCAAAATACCCACAGGTATGCACGATTTCGCGTATCGCAGGCGTACCTATCGAGGGCCATTGCACAAGAATTGGCACCAGAAATGCAGTCAACTTTAGTGTCGGGCGGTTGAACGTTGAAGCCTGGCGATCATACAAGGCGGCATATTGATGAAAGCAACCCACACTCTCGAAAAACTAGCCAGCCAGCTACAAGCGAGGCGGTCTGCACTCTGGCGAGCTTACGAATTAAACTCTCTGGAGTTCGATGGTGATGACGAGGACGAGCCGGGTGAAGCGGAAGCCGTTGCCAACATTTTGCAATCTGAGTTCCGCGAACTACTGGCCCTAGATCATGCCTTAGAGAGGTATCGGGAGGGCGTCTATGGACATTGCGAGGCCTGTGGACGAGCTATTTCAGTAACTCGCCTGAGAGCCATACCTTACGCGACCTACTGTATTCGGTGTCAGCGAGAGGCAGAGTTTGAAAGCTAATACGAGTTGGAGAAGGCGTTTAGGTTAACCATTGAACCACAGAATAGGAGAACCAAACTCAATGAACCAAAACGGAGAGAAGTCCCGCCGCGCCCAAAGTCTGATGCAAAAACGCAAGCATCCTCGAAGCCGAGATGGCAAAGTGCATAGGATTCGAGGCGTCGCCCGTCCACGTGATAAATCAACTTGGCTGGAGCTATGTTGGGCTGAAGAAGGGACCTATCTTAGTCACTTATCTCATGACGACACATAGTCGCTGACATGGTCTATAAGTCGCGTCAGCGCTGAGGCAAGTTCGTCGATGACGGCCGTGACTTCATCCAGTGAGCCCGCTGCGCTTGACTGCTCAATGCGGTTGGCAATCATACATAACTCACCCCCATCCACGGTACCCGCTAATCCTTTGAGGCGATGGGCGGCGATACGTACCTGCTCTTGATTTTCTTCATCCAGCGCAGCCAGCACTCGGTCCATCAAATCTGGACTTTCATCAAGGAAGAACTGCATCTGCTCGCGAAGCAGTTCTTCATCTCCCTCTAAGCGGGCTAAGGCAGCAGCGAAGGGATGCGTGGACGACTCCACGAGAGTCTCTGCCTGAGTGATCACCTGCGTGTGCCTCTGTGTCTGCCCCAAGCTTTCAACCAGCGTGTAAAGTTCGCGGGCGTTGATGGGTTTGGAGAGATAAGCATCTAAGCCAGCACGGAGACAACGCTCCCGATCACCTGGCATGGCATGAGCGGTCATGGCGATTAAAGGTAAATGAGTTTGCTTAGTAGACTCCTCACGGCGGATGGCGGCTGTGACAGAGAAGCCGTCAAGCTCTGGCATTTGGATATCGAGAATTGCTGCATCCAGATTATGGGCTTGATAGTAATCCAAGGCCTCGCTGCCATTGGTGACGACAGCGACTTGATGTCCGCGCTTTTCGAGTATCTTTTTGGCCAGGGCACGATTCGCTTGGTTGTCATCGGCTACGAGTATGTTGAGTGCTCGACAGGGCTGGCTGGCTTCTGGATATGAAACTATTCCGTTGGAGCCCGCAGTTGATCTTACATTGTGCTCATCTGTCTTTTGAAACGGCAACGAGACGTGGAACATCGAACCATTTCCCTCGTGGCTTTGCACCCAAATACGCCCCCGCATGAGCTCAACAAGTCGAGCGGAGATTGTCAAGCCGAGCCCCGTACCGCCATACTCTCGCGTGATGGAGCTATCCGCTTGAGTAAACGCGTCAAAAATCCGCTGCAATGTCTCTTTGGGCATGCCAATCCCGGTATCGCTGACGGAAAGATGTAGCGAAACATCTTCTTCAGATTCCCATTGTGATTCCACACAGATGTCGATGCTCCCCAGACTCGTGAATTTCACCGCATTGCTAACCAGATTGATGAGAATCTGCCGGACTCGAGTTGCGTCTCCAATAAGGTGAGTGGGCGTGTCAGCCAAAATGGCATGTTGAAACTGAATGCCTTTGCTGATGGCTTGTTTGGCGAAAGGTTTGAGTGTGTTTTCGACTAACCGGGACAGATCGAACGGGACCGGATCAACCGCGAGTTTGCCCGCTTCTATTTTTGAGAGGTCAAGAATATCGTTCAGTAAACTCATCAACGCTTGAGCTGATTCTTTGGCGATAGAAAGATATTCGTTCTGTTCCGATGTGAGCTTTGTTCCCAAAGCTAAGTCGGTCATGCCCAACACAGCATTCATGGGCGTACGTATTTCGTGGCTCATATTAGCCAAGAAGTCGCTTTTGGCATTGCTGGCCGCTTCGGCGGTCGCTTTGGCTTGTGCGAGAGCCTCTTCCGCTGCGTGCCTGGCGGAAATATCTGTCCCAATCGAAACCCATCGACTGGCTGAACCACTCTTATCAAACACGGGAGTCAGGCTCAACAATTCCCAATAAGTTTTACCATCTTTACGATAGCGAAGCACATCCTTGCTCACCCCATGCCCTAGCTTGATCGCCGACTGTAAATCCCTGGCAGAACTTTGATCGGTTTCTGGACCAATCAATAACTCAAAAAACAGTTGCCCTTGAATTTCGTTTAACTCATATCCGGTCATACGCATAAAGCTATCATTCACCCATTCCACCTGCCCGATCGCATCCATCACGACGACTGAATTGTCCGTGGTGCTCGCCACTAATGCCAGCAGTTCATGGACCTGTGCATCTCTGGTGTTTGTACTCGGTGAACTAGATGTGGCGAGGACCTCGCGCAATCGGTGTTGGGCCTGCACTAACGCCCCTTCGGTGGTACGGGTTGCCAGCATAGTACCCCACTCCGTAACGTCTTCCGGGCCTAGTAAGGGGCAGTTGTCAGGGAGTCGTTTTCGCAGCGTAATCGTGCTGCCATCTGCGTTGCTCGAATCGACTAGCACTTCGTCAACCAGTTTTTCGAGAGCCTGCTTGTCTACTTTTGGCTGTCCAGCGTCCGTTGCTTGCCCAATGATGGTGGCTTCGATGAACTGTTGTTGCTGGCTAGCTCCAATGGCGAACTGGATGTTGCCTCGAAAAGGCTTGGGAATGATCGCTCGAGCTGCTTCGGCAATTGATTTTGAGAACGCATTGCGGGCCTTAGGGCGAAGGCTTGCCAGCGTGCCAAGCAGACGAGCACGCTGGGCAGACCAGTTGAAGTCTCGCTCCGTAGTAATCGGGAAATCTGCGATGGGTAGATGCATATTGAGAAGTTCTAACGCGACTTCAGTTGATTCTTTGAATTATCCATCACAACTATCGCAATTTCGTTGCGACTCATCGGGGCTTCAAGTGCGTCGGTGCGACGCTCGTTGACTCTATCGGCAGCACCACCGTTCCGGCGAATTTTCGGAGCCAGATTTCGTGTCGGTCGATGCTTATTTCACGCGGGGCATCAATCGCTAACTTCACCCGCTGGCCTCGAACGGATACGATTTGCACGGTAATGTTGTCACCGATGTGGATGGATTCTCCAGGCCTCCGCGCAAGTGCTAGCATAGCATGTCTCCTCTCCAAGTGGGTAAGCGGCGTGATGCCAAAAAGTACCGCGAGGGCTGGTCAGCCAACATCCCGTGAATGTCAACCAACCCCTAGTGCCCAGACCAAGCCTGCATGGCAACTTTTACCCTCACGGCAATCAATGATGAGCAGTTTGTGTGCCGGAATGAGAAGTCGCACTTTGTAAGCTTCTCAATTACTTTCGCAAGCTAGGCCGACTGCGAGAGGAACGTTTTCTTGGCTAATTTCTGACCAATCTGTCTAACCTGTGGTCGTTCGGCCTTGCCAGATTTAGCACCGGAGTTCTTTGGTTGCTGCCTTTCCACGTTTCGCCGACTGGGCAGTCGACTGAACCGATGAAATCCCGACCCAAGCCGATCACTGTGATACGACAGAAAACCGGGCAAATGATCGGCTCGCACCAACTTTTTTGTCTTGGGGTGGAGCACCAGTCCAGCCAAACATGAAGTCTCTTCGCCCTCATCACAGATTGCCCACAGTTCGATTGGCAGCCGGGTGCCGTCTTCGAACTTTGCTTTTTGAGTGATGTTGCTGGCCGTGATTTGTAGGTAGGTCGACATATTTCTTTCTTGCTTATAGCTCTCCTTCAGTGAAAGTGGGCGAACAACGATTCGTCACGGTCGCGCAAGCCAAGCCACCAATAGGCTCAGGTGTTCTCCTCGATTGTGCGTCCCACCCTAGAAGAAACCCGCGCGACCGTGACGGACAGACAGTGCCCTAATCACTGCCTAACGTAACAAAGGCAAACAATGTGCCAAGCGACAACAAAAAAACACTTTTAGAAATACGAAAAAAGCGTAGACGCTTAACCGGACCTTGCCTGGGCAGCTCCAAAACTCGATTCTTCCTGGGTAGCTATTGGACACCGTGGGCACTTATTAACCAAGGCACTTGTGGCGACATCATGTGTCTGGCCTTCACAATCTAGCTGTTTCCAATCGATATCGCCTTAACGCATAGCGTCAGAGCGGCCCAGTGTGCTTGCACCATAAGAGCCGTGATCCTCATCAAAAGTCACCGGCACACCCTTTGCCTTAGAACAACGTTGTAGAGCCACTTGGCACTGAGCGGCCAGGAACCTAGTGCTCGTTTCAACAGGCATTGCATACGCAGAGAACGCAGGTGACCGATCAAATTTGGGAGCTTCATCGTGGAGCAGGGCCAATCGTTGCGACCGCTATTCACCATGGCCACGAGGTACGTAGCGAAGTGCATGAGCAGATGGCGATCAGCAAAGAGGATCGACGGCGTGAAGAAGATCCCTACACGGGCGATTGGACGGAAGTCGCGCCAACACGTGTGGTTGGCTTGCGCTCTCGGTTTGAGGTCGATCTCAATCGTCCTCGTGAACGAGCCGTCTATCGAAAACCAGAAGATGCGTGGGGATTACAAATTTGGAAAGAAGAGCTTCCAGAAGAAATCGCGCAGCGTTCCCTTAAGCAGTACGATCGGTTTTACGAGGCGCTCGGTATGCTCTACCAGGAGTTAGCCGAGGAGCATGGAACCTTTGTTGTCTTCGACCTGCATACGTACAACCATCGTCGGAACGGTCCCAATGGGCCACTCGCAGATCCGGCTGAGAACCCACAAGTCAACATTGGTACGGGCACGATGCGATCAGAGCCACGGTTTCGTCCATTACTCTATCGCTTCATGTATGAACTATCCAACTATGATTTCCCAACTGGGCGACTTGATGTGCGCGAAAATGTAAAATTCATGGGTGGTCACCATGCCGAATGGACACACCAGTGTTTTCCAGAGGCAGCGTGTGTGATTTCAATTGAATTCAAAAAGTTCTTTATGTGCGAATGGAGCGGCAAACCCGAACGACATTTATTGAAAGCAGTACAGAAGGCTTTAGCGTCGACGGTACCTGGGATTTTAGAAGAGGTAAACAAGCTTCAACTCATTGCTCACTAGGGGCGTGAAAATGCGATGAGAGAGGCTGCTGATTTACTACATTACAAAAGGAATCGTTTTGCCCATCAGCAAGGAACCCATCAAGAGATCAAAACTCCTTAGATCCATCCTCGATGTGGTCTCTCAACGCCTTGCGCAGAATCAACGAGTAAGACGTACGCTGCCCGGAATTGGGCGCCTGCACATTGATCGGCAGTTACCATTTCTGTGCATCTATCGTCAGCCGCTCGATGCTTCCGATTCGGGGACTGAGCACCTCGTCAAAGCCGAAGCATCCTACCTTATCGTCACAGAGGCAGAAGCGTCGCCAAAGGAAATATCTCTTGTTGTTGACTGTGTTACAGAAGCGCTTGCGAGAGAGTTCGGTGCACTGCTAATCGTCGAAGTATGGGCGGCTCCCGAGGGAGGGGATGCGAATGATCCGGCAGTACCCGACGTGTTACCGAAATTCGCCATTCATGCATCCTCACAAGCATCCATCAGCCGAGCAGTGGAAGCACTCGCCAAGCGTTTGCGCCGTATCAAGGTGCTGAAACAAGGGGTAAAGGTCGAGGTACAACGTGACGGCAAGACCTGGCCAACGCAATTTGCGCCGCTGTTGTCGATAAAAAGGGCAAGCGAACTCCATTGCTCCTTCCTGGGGCTGACAGTACCTCCCGTATATCGTGCAGCGGGCTCTGAAGAAGACTATCCCCTATTGGCTCGTTCCTTAAGACGGAGCGTGAGTTTGGCCTTGCGCCAAGCTTTTTATGAATTTGCCCGTACCTGTACATCACACCGCCCACCCCACTTCCACGCACTTGGTCGCAAAGCAGTTGTCAAATCCGTCTGGAACGCTGATCGTCGTCTGGCGGGAATTAGTGACCAATTCGATTACCTACTGCAGCTGACTCCGGTCAACACGGTGCAGGCTTGGCATGAATTCCACCGGAGTAAGTTTGAGCAAGCCCCCGAATTTCACTATCGACCACAAACGGTGGACCCCATTGCTCTCAAACGCGAGCTGTTCAAGATTCCAATCGAGCGTGTAGAGGATCCTGCACTACAGCGACTCTTTTATGAAAAACAAGCCGAGCTAGAACTACAGCTGACAATGCTACAAGACCGCGACACACCGAGGTTCTTGTACCAGAGCTTGCAGCTATTTGGCGGCGTCAAGGACGACCTCTACGGTGAGGCACTGAGTCTTCTTTCCTTAGTGGCTAGGGATGCCTCTGAAAGAAAAAAAGGCTCAGTAACTGCAGAAGAGTTTGCAGCACTGGCACGCGATGAATTCCGTCACTATCACAATACTTGGCCCGAGTTTGCAGGCCGGGCTGAAGTGACCGAAGAAGTTAGTGGCGTGATGGTCTCTCGGGGGACGCTACTGATCAACTCGGATCTTGATATATCTCAGTCACGCGTCCAAGCCCTCTTAGCCCACGAAGTGGGTACGCATGTACTGACGTACTATAACGCTCAGGCACAGCCGTTTCAGCTACTGCATGCTGGTTTATCGGGTTACGAAGAACTTCAGGAAGGCATTGCTGTACTGTCCGAGTACTTGGTGGGCGGACTGAGCGATGCTCGTTTACGTCAACTCGCTGGCCGCGTTGTCGCGGTACGACTAAGGACTGAACACGCGACTTTTGTAGAAGCCTTTCGTGCACTCGTCAATAAATTCGGCTTCACGAAACGCAGAGCTTACAACATCGTGATGCGCGTCTACCGTGGAGGAGGCCTAACCAAGGACGCCGTCTATTTGCGAGGTTTGCAAACCGTCTTGCAGCACCTTCAGCAGAATGGAGACATCAATGTGCTGTTTGTGGGCAAGATTGCCCACGAGCATTTGCCAATCGTCAGAGAACTGCAATATCGCAAGGTGCTGCATGCTCCACCGCTTGTGCCTAGGCATTTACTCACCAGTGACTCCGTGAAACGCCTCAATGTGTTGCGGGAAAGCTCTTGTTCGTTGGCCGAATTGGCATCTCGCAAGGAAGTGAGGTAATCCGATGAAGAGCATCTTTCAAAACAGATCGTTCCAGTATTCTACAATCTTCTCATTATTGAGCTTTGCCACTTCCGTGTTTTTGGCAATTGGCCTTTGCTCATCGCAAACTCTGCTGGCAGACACGATCTCTGTTGAGAAACTTCAGTCGCAGATAGAAGCTACAAAAGCTACCTCAGCTCTACCTGAAGAGACAAAAAAGCAGATTCTGACGCTTTACGAATTGGCAATTGCTGATCTGCGGCAGGCAGACAAGCTAGCTGTTTTGTCAGAGCAGTATGCATCATCGCAGCGAACTGCCCCAGAAGATGTCGGGCGCACTAGGTACGAACTCAGCCAGCTGGCACAAGCGGCTCTACCTGTAGTTGGCTCTGAAGTGTCTATCTCTATTCTGCAAGAAAAGCTGATTGAAGCGGAAGCCGAACTCTCGGAAGCAAAGAAAGTCCTGCGACGCCTTGATAAAGAACCAAAATACCGCGCGACTAGGCGCAAGGAGATTCCTCAGCAACGCATTAGTTTGCGTGAGAAGCTACAGCAGGACGAACAAACCCTCAAGCTAATAGACAAGACCAACGATCCACCTGAATTGGCGGCTGCAAAACGAGTTCAATTGGAGGCTAGCATTCGAGCCACTCAGTCGGCAATTGATGTGGGTGCCATCGAACTAAAGGCCTATCAGGCAACGATCGACTTGTTGCCATTGCAGCGAGACGTAGCGGCAAACCGCGTTGCCCGATTGCACAAAATCGCCAAGACGCTACAGGGTGAGTTGAATCGCAAACGAACAACCGAAGTTGCCCTGCATCTGATTGAGGCCAAAGAAGAAACTAATAGAAACACCGGTTTACCACAGTTTGCAGACCTTGCGAGCACTAATCTGGCATTGGTGGAGCGTCGCCAAGAATTACGTCAGCAGATTGACACTACGAACGATGCACTGGCAGCGATCAATTCAACAGCGACCCAGCTCAATCAACAACAAGGTAGGATTCGCCGCAAAGTCGAGGCAGTTGGACTTACAGGGACCATCGGCTTGCTTATGCGTAAGCAAAAGTCTGAGCTTCCACGCATCGACCAGCATGAGCGTGAAATTGACCTCCGTCAGCAAACACTGAAAACGGCGCAACTGGCCCTGCTCGAACTCCAGGATCGACGCTCTGACCTAGCCAATGTCGAGAATGAGATGAACCGGCTAATTACGCAGGGAAAGTTGCCAGACGAAAAGCAGGCGAGCGAGAATCCTCGTAAAACTTGGGAGCGTTTGTTAAACGCGGAGCGACGTTACGTTGATTTGCTCCTAGAGGATTACAAAGTCTATCTTGAGCAATTACTAGCCCTTGATGAAGCCCAACGCCAACTTGCTCAGGACATCAGCAGCCTGACCAACTTCATTGACGAAAACGTTCTTTGGGTACGCAGCACCGAAAGCATGTCGTCAAGCTCTGTTGCTGCCTCCTTTGACGGAATACGAGATTTCTTTCAAGGTGGATTTCTCCGACAAACTTGGAATACGATCTCTGCTGACTATGCGAAGCACCCCTTGCCTTTTGGTTTGGTTGCTATATCGTTGCTTTCTGCACGCACACTAGGCTGGCAAATGACGATTCGTCATAGTTTGCCTCAATCGTCTGCACAGAGGCCATCGAGATATTGGCGAATTCTACGTGATCTACTGCGAGTCGCTCTGTGTGCCGTGCCATTGCCGCTGTTTTTAGCCTTCGCAGGTCAGCGATTAGTCAACGCTGGAAATTCTGAGGGATATGAACGAGCAGTCGGGATTGGTCTGATCAACGTCGCGATATGCTTATTACCTCTGGCAGTGCTCATTCGGCTCTGCAGACGTAAAGGCTTTGCCCGCCGACATCTTGGCTGGTCTGCCCCGGGTATCGCAGCTATGCGGAGAGCGCTGTTTCCGTTAGCGGTCGTCGTTCTTCCACTTATTCTTATCATGACGACACTGAATGCCCAGGACGATGTGCGGTTGCAGGACTCACTGGGCAGACTTTGTTACGTCGTGAATGTCTTGGTAGTCGCACTCTTTAGCGAGCAATTGTTGAGGCCGAACTCGGGCATACTCTATCGTGCGGCCAAGCCAAGCGAAAAGACGCTGCTACATCGATTGCGTTGGCCTCTCTACCTCGTCGGAGTGGGGGCACACCTAACGCTCGGCGTTCTTGCGATCGTGGGGTACACCTACTCGGCGGAACGTTTGGGGCAGGAAGTACGCTCAACATTTCTGCTGATGGCCTGCCTGTTCGTCGTCGGGTCGTTGTTGCTACATGGTAGTCGTTTGATCGCTCGCCGACGAGCTATTCAAACTGTTGCTCGTCAACGAGCTGCCACTGCGTTGTCGAATCGTGAAAAGGAGAGCAGCGAGGGAACTTTTCCGCTACCTGACACGGGAGATGGTTGGTTTGTTCAGTTGGATAAACCAGAGGACAAGATACAGTCTCTAGTGACCTCGCTACTGGTGCTAGTGCTGCTGCTGGGAGGCTGGTGGATTTGGAGCGACGTCTTTCCTGCGCTCCATGCCGTCAGCAATACGACACTGTGGGAAACAGAAGTTATAACTAGCCAACCCTCTGCACCGCTTGGAACTGAATCGCCCGCGCCTGATGTGAGAGTTCCCACCTTAGTACCTGTGACATTGGGTGACCTGTTGCTGGCGATGTTTGTGGTGATCAGCACTGTAATGGCTTCGCGTTATCTGGATGGATTGTTCGAGCTGCCGGTGCTCGACCAATTAGCTCTCGATAGTTCGCTACGGAATTCGATCACGACCATTGCTCGCTATACGCTCTGGATTGCTGCTGCCATCTTCGCAGCCGGGTGCTTAGGAATCGGTTGGGGCAAAGTGCAATGGATGGCCGCCGCTCTGTCGCTCGGTTTAGGTTTCGGCTTGCAGGAAATTTTTGCCAATTTCATTTCTGGCTTGATCATTCTCTTTGAGCGTCCAATGCGCGTCGGAGATGTGATTACGATTGGTGATACGACTGGCGTTGTGCAATCGATTCGCATGCGGGCGACGACAATTACCGACTGGGATCGCAAGGATCTGGTGGTGCCGAACAAGGAATTCGCCACAGGTCGCTTGCTGAACTGGACTCTGCAGAACAAGACCAACCGGCGTGTGATTGAGGTTGGAGTCGCGTATGGCTCCGACCCTGATCAGGTTCGTGACTTGCTACTTAAAGTTGCGAGTGAAAATCCGCGAGTTCTTAATTCACCCAAGCCAGTTGCCCTCTTGCAGCAATTTGGCGACAGCTCGCTGATTTTTTCTCTGCGTGTCTATCACGCACGCATCGGAGATCGACTCAAGGGGCTGCACGAACTCAATGCGGCAATTGCACGCGAGTTTGCTGCCGCGGGCATTACCATCGCTTTCCCACAACGGGATTTGCATATTCATGCCGCAAATAGTGCCTCACGTGAGTTTTGGTTCCAGCCTCAGCAGACAAATGCCGACGGACGAGAAACTACAGCTCCATCGAACTAACGCAGAATCACTCATACGAAAAACTCAGTCAAAGGAACGCTTGGATGAAAATAGGATTTATCGTCAACGATATTGCCACTGAAGAAGCTGGATTCACCACGACGCGGCTCGCCTGCGAAGCGGTCAACCAAGGGCACGAGGCCTACGTCTTTGGCGTAGGTGACATCGCCTACGATCCGGACGAACTCGTACGAGCGAGAGCACGTACTGTCTCGCAGACAAAATACAAGTCGCAAGAGACTTTTCTTCGAGACCTGCAAGGCCCCAAGAGTGTAAAAAAGCGAGTCACGGTCGACGAACTCGATGTTTTGATGCTCCGCAACGTGCCATCAGACGATTATCTCAAACGGCCATGGGCTGCAACTGCAGCCGCTGAATTTGGACGAGTGGCGATGCGCAATGGCGTGATCGTAGTTAATGACCCCAACGGTCTGGCAAAAGCCTCGACGAAGATGTACTTCCAATTGTTTCCTGAAGAAGTGCGTCCGAGAACGTTGATTACTCGCGATCGTGAAGAGATTCGAGATTTTGCTAAGTCGGAGGGACGCTGCGTCCTGAAACCTCTCCAAGGTTCGGGGGGGACGGGGGTTTTTCTGATACAAGAGTCGGACATACCCAACCTGAACCAGATGATCGACGCTGTGAGTCGCGATGGCTATGTGATCTGCCAGGAATACCTACCCGCCGCTGAAGAGGGTGACATGCGGTTGTTTGTCATGAACGGCCGCCCTCTCCAAGTAAAAGGAAAGTATGCCGCATTCCGTAGAGTTCGCATGGGGGGGGACATGCGTAGCAACATTCATGCGGGCGGCAAACTTGCTGCGGCTGAAGTGACCGAAAAAGATCTCAGAATCGCCGAAATAGTACGGCCGAAATTGGTGCAGGACGGCATGTTTCTCGTCGGTCTGGATATCGTGGGAGACAAGCTCATGGAGATCAACGTCTTCAGTCCTGGTGGGCTCGGGAGCGCTCAAAAATTCACCAAAATCAACTTCAACAAATATGTGATCGGTGCTCTGGAACGGAAGGCTGGCTACATGGAGTTCTATGGCCGCAACTTTGACAACGTCGACATGTGTACTCTGTAGCCATTATCGCACGCATCACTTGATTAAATGGTATTAGAGATAAAGGAAAACATCATGCGAATAGGATTCATCGTCAACGACGTTCAAACCGAGGAAAAGAAATTCACGACGATGCGTCTCGGGCAGGCGGCAGTGAATCGCGGCCATGAAGTTTGGGTGATGGGTGTTGGAGACTTGGCTTACGATCCCGACGACATGGTTCGCGCGCGAGCAACATCAGTTCCCAAAGAAAAGTACGGTAGCTCCGACAGTTTTACTGCAGATTTGCAAAGCAAAAAGGCAGTCAAACGCCGAATCACGGCGGATGAATTGGACGTCCTAGTTCTACGTAACGTGCCCTCCGATGACTATCTCAGTCGTCCCTGGGCCAGCACTGCCGCAACAGAATTCGCCCGTGTCGCCATGCGGCATGGCGTGATCATCCTCAGTGACCCAAACGGCTTAGCTAAAGCATCTAGCAAGATGTACTTTCAATTGTTTCCAGAAACCGTGCGTCCTCAAACATTAATCACTCGCGATCGTGATGAAATCAAACATTTTGCACAAGAGCTAGGAACCATCGTGGTCAAACCGCTTCAAGGCTCTGGAGGTGCTAGCGTGTTTCTGATTCGCCAGGCAGATATTCCCAACTTGAATCAGATGATCGACGCGGTCAGCCGGGATGGGTTCGTAATTGCTCAAGAGTATTTACCTGCAGCCGAAGAAGGCGACATGCGACTGTTTGTCATGAACGGCCGCCCCCTACGAATCGGCAAAAAATATGCCGCCTTCCGTCGCGTGCGGAGTGGCGGCGACATGCGTAGCAACGTTCATGCAGGGGGCTCGAAAGCGGCTGCGGAAATCACCGCAACACACCTGCAAATTGCAGAGATTGTCCGCCCCAAGCTCGTACAAGATGGCATGTTCCTAGTTGGTCTCGACATCGTCGGCAACAAGTTAATGGAAATCAACGTATTTAGCCCTGGTGGGTTAGGTAGCGCCCAGCAGTTCGAGAAGGTCAACTTTTCGACCCTGGTGATCGAAGCTATAGAAAAGAAGGTCGAATACATGCACTACTATGGGCGTAACTTCGATAACGTCGACATGTGTACGCTGTAATAACGGAATAGCAGAGTCGAATGATCTCAGCATCGTGAATCTATTCAAGGTAATTGGTTAGGATTACGCCCAGCTATAACGCTACGGTCACCATCTAACTGGCAGAAGCTGCAGCGAACTTGCCCTTGGGTGTAATTACTAAGTCAAGAAACTAGAATGTAACAAACGCGGATATCCGACGGTCAGTCACTAGAATTAGTACTTACTGGACTAGTATACCGCTGGCAGCCGACAATCCGAAACGAACTGACATTCCCGCGTCGCACATGGACTTAACACATGGTAAAAAAACGTAAACGCAGACATCGGCGAAGTGTCCGTGTTCAGCGAATGACGACTCCAGGAAGTTCTCCAGGTTCAGTGGTAGTCCACCCCGGTGCTCCGCAGCCCGTGGTGCGCATCATGCACTACGATCGGGCCATAATCAAGGAAGAGGAAGTCCACGAACTCGAGCAGCTACGGCATTACGTTGCCTCTTCAGGTGTCACTTGGGTTGACGTAGTTGGATTAGGCGATGCAAGAAAAGTTGAGAAGCTCGGTGAGATATTCGACCTACACACTCTGGCCTTGGAGGATGTAGTGAACGTTCATCAACGTGCGAAGGTCGAGGAGTATGGCGACCATCTTTTCATCGTCGCCCGAATGATGTCGTGGAACGACATCATGGAGACGGAGCAAATTAGCATGTTCGTCGGCAAGAACTTCGTACTGACCTTTCAGGAGCGACAAGGAGACTGCCTTGATCCCGTGCGAGAGCGTCTACGCAAGGGGCGTGGTCGCATTCGAACCTCAGGCTCCGACTACCTTGTATACGCCCTACTCGACGCCGTTGTTGATTTCTATTTTCCAATTGTAGACGAGTATGGTGAACGCCTCGAACACCTCGATGCAACCATCTTGTCGGAGTGCAATCCTCAACTGATGGAGCACATTCACGAAATCCGTGGTGACCTGATGATGTTACGACGGGCGATACGGCCACTGCGGGACGAACTTGTGATGCTGATGCGTGATTCGCACTCACTAGTTTCTGAAGAGACACAACTTTATTTTCGAGATTGCTACGACCACGTCGTGCAAATATTAGACTCGCTCGACACCTACCGCGAGATGTGCGGCAACCTACGCGAGTTTTACCTTTCAGCGGTTAGCAATCGCATGAATGAAGTCATGAAAGTGTTGACTATTATCGCCACCATATTCATTCCACTCAGCTTTATTGCCGGCGTCTACGGAATGAACTTCAAAATGATGCCGGAATTGGACTGGGCGCTTGGTTACCCGTTAGCGCTTACGTTGATGGTTGCGGTGGCTACGGGTTTGATTGGTTTCTTCTGGCGACGTGGATGGCTATCGGGCCCCGCAGCGAATGGTGATGTAGCGAGCAGTTCCCAGAGCAATGCGTCTAGACATCAAATCACGGACTCTCTGCAAAATGATGTAACGATACGACCTGAATAAATAACAATTTTGTAATTAGGGACAATTTATTGGTTAGCGTGTCGTCCTGCTACAACCATTCTAATTTCATGATAGCATGCAGCTACCTTAAGGATAATCTCTGTAAAAAGCATCTTGAATACTTTGCGTTACGACATAATATAATCATAGTTGAACTGACAAAGACCGCCTCCGATTGCTGATCGGAACGTTCGGTCTCTCTCTGACAATCTGGGCTGCTTCCTTGCAGTTACTGCTCTCAGGTTCTCTCTCGATTCTTCCTCGAATCGTTTTTCTCGCTTGGAGAATGTTATGCCCTCTGCGCTACCCGAATATCGACGCATCCAGCACAACGGACAACCTCACTATGGGCAACATGCTCTGGTCACTGCCCGTAGCTGCAACGATCAACTGCTTTCGATAGAGGTCCTATTTGATTTCTTACAGAAGATGGTGGATGAAATCGACATGGTTAGCTTTGGGTTGCCGTTTGTGGCTCGTTTTGGCGAAGGCATCGAAACAGGTATCTCTGGCGTTCAGCTCATCCAAACAAGTGCCATCATGCTGCATACAAACGACGCGCATCGCGACATGTATTTGGATGTCTTTAGCTGCAAGCCGTTTAATACTGAAACCGTCGAACGGGTGACGAAGCTTTTCTTCGGACCCAAAGTCATAGAATTGGAGGTGATTTATAGGAAATGAGAATTTACCCTTCGCATCTCAAGCCGGTTCCATTGGAACCGCAAATCGAAGATTTTGAAGTGATCGACGTAGACCCTCAGCGTGGACAAGGCGTTCGCGTTCTACGCCCCTTTCATCGCGGCGAGATTCTCTTCCGCATGAATGGAGTCATTACTAATGAGATTACCCAATCCACGTTGCAAATTGGACCCGACACACACTTGGACGACCCTTACTTTGCTGGCAAAGTGCTACATAGTTGTGATCCTAATTCTTGGTTTGATACCAGTTCGTGGCTGTTTATCGCGGAGCGAAATATCGCCGCTGGTAGTTTGCTGACAATGGACTACGAACAGACAGAAGATGTGTTGTTTCGTTCGTTTATGTGTTGCTGCGGGGCAATTGTATGTCGAGGCGAAATCGTCGGTCGCAAAGCTCTTGCTCCACTCGCCACGCCACCGGCAGCGTGATTTAACAGAATCTGGAGGTGCTTGCTTTTTCATACAGAAGCGAAATCTAATATCACACGAGAATTTTTGATTAGGAGTTTTACTAATGGTTGACGACAAAGGAATTTTGAAGCAGTGCCGCATTGAAAACAAGGCGTTAGAACACACGCGTAAAGCACTATTGTCGATGATTGATTGGCCGATTGAAGGAACGCTGTTCACTCGCAAGCTCTCAGGACTGCGGTTCTTGACGAGTTGGTTCCAGCAGCAAATTGACCGCATGTTCGCGATTGAGGAACACGATGGCTATATGGACATGGCCGTAGAAGTGGCTCCCCATTTGGCAAGTAAGATTGAGGCATTGCAGAAGGAGCACGCTACGCTACGCGAAAAGCTACACCAAATCGTTACCCAGTTGGAAAGAACGCTTCCTGACAAACTTGCAGAATTTGAACAACTCTGTGCCGAGCTTGCAGCATTTTTGAAGTCGCTAGATACGCACCTACACAAAGAGAGTCAGCTTATCCAGGACGCGTTCTCCCAAGATATCGGCGGAGAAGGTGGCAACTAAAGCTAGCCTGCTGGAACAAAGCTGCTCTAGCCCTCCTGGCCTGTTCACCGTATCTTCCCATGTTGCCCTGGATGGAACCAGGGTGATTGGCTGCTAGCGTACTGCAGCATTTGATGAGAGTTACGAGGTCTCCTCAGCGACTCGGCCCAAGGAAGGTGTTTTTGGTGACAAGTAATCGATACCTACTGGCATTATGCAGCCTTTGCTCGCTTTTATCGCTCAGTAGTCAGCTAGCAATTGCAGAGGTGCAAGCAGCGGATTCCGTAGCAGCGCAAACCGCACTAGCCGCGGAATCTACCTCGGGGGAAGTCGTTGGAGTTGAGTTGCATCAAGTTTCATCTGAGGCGATAGCGCGCTTACGGAAGCGTTGCGACATTGCCGAGGAAGGCACCGAGGAGACTCGCGCAGAAGCCAATGAATTTTGTGACAAAACTGCAACGAAGCTTGCCGACGCAGAGAAGTTAGCTGCAACTACTGAGGCTCTCAAGAAAGAACTAGAGCTTTCTAGTTCAGAAATTGAGAAGCTGCAGCAGCCCGTCGGCCTTGCAGTTGATATTCAGCAACTGCCCGCAGTACCCTCAGTCGACCAACTTCGCAACTACCTGACAACGTTAGGTCAGCAACTTTCGCTTGCGAAAGAAAAAGTGGTGAAAGTAACGGCAGAAATTGAACGTCGGGCCGAACGTCGCAAGGTCCTTCCAGAGCTGTTGACCAAAAATCGAGAGCAGTATGATTCCTTGGCAAACACACTCGGACAACCTCTCGAAAAGAGCGTGTCAATACTAACGGAAGCAAAGCAGCTTTATCACTTGGCTCGCCGTGATTACTTGTCGGTCGAATACCAATGGCTTGAACAAGAAGTCCTAACGTACGAATCCAATTCTCGACTCTGGTTGGCACGCAGAGATGCTGCCGAAAGAGAATTGCAAGCTGTTGTCTCACAGCATCAAGCGGTCAAAGAGCAGGTGGCAGAGGCGAAACGCCAGGAGGCGGAGAAGCAAGCGCAGTCAGCTCGCATGACTGCAATTAACGCTCACCCGGCAGTGCAGTCTGCTGCAGCTCTTAATGCACAATTAGCCGATCGAAACGAGAAAATTGTGTTACGATTGCAACAACTTACCGCGCGGCTGACGGAGGCGAAGGAGTTAGGACAAACGATGAAGAATCGTCTGACCGATGTCACCAAACGTGCGGATGCGGGGCAACACTCTACGGCAATTGGGGCGATGTTACGCACTCAACAAGATCAGCTTCCGGCTCTCGCACCAATTCGAGATCGCCTTGGTCATCGGCCTGTCGAAGCTTCGCAACTAGGATTGGACGTTTACGAATGGGAATCACTTCGCCGAGAGTGCCTACACTGTGATGAGCAGGTAGAGCAAGCAAAACAGCAGCTCGCAGATGAGTCGATCGAGTTGTCCGACGCTGCAGCTAAGGAATTACGTCGGATTTTCGAAGCACGCACGGAAATCCTTGCTGAATTGATCGCCAATGCTAGTGACAGCCTGAGCCGTATTGAAGAACTTGATGCCGCCGAGAGTGAAGTCGTTTCAACAACTGAAGAACTCTCTGATTTCATAGCCGAACAAATACTCTGGGTTCGTAGCGCACCGACGATTGGTCTACCAGAACTGCAACATACGAAAGACTTCTGGAGTAACGCTCCTAACCGCCTAGCACAAGTTAAGAGTCTGGGGATGATACTATCACGAGACATTCAACGACGTGCCCATTGGTGGGGATTTGGCCTGCTGTTAGCCACTACGCTTGTGGTGGGGCGTTCACGTGCCCGCACGCTTCTGCGAGAAACAGGAGAAGCAGCCGCGAAGCCAACTGCTACCAAGTTCCGGCCAACCGTGTTGGCATCACTCGCCACCATGTTTATGGCTCTACCTATACCAACCTGCTTTGGGTTTGTGGGCTGGCGATTGAGTCGCGGCACTAGCGCGCTCGCATTTTCCACTGGTTGGGCGCTCATGCTCTTTGCTGCCGCCTACGCCATGCTGAATCTGGCCAGGCACGCCTCTCGCCAAGGCGGTTTGGGTGCAAACCACTTTGGCTGGGACATTAAAGGTTTGGCCGCCATTCGTCGAGCTGCACGTACCTTAGAACTATTGGCGCTACCGCTACTGGCGATTGCCGTCGGTGTTGAGATTGGCAACGACGAGATAAGTATCAACTCGCTCGGAAGGTTATCCCTGATAAGCTCACTTTTCGTAATTGGAACCGTCTGCTTTCGACTATTTCGATCGAACGGAGCACTTAACAAAGCAATTGCCGCCAGTGCTAAAGGGTATTGGTTTGCTAGACTAGTAAAACTACTCGGCCCACTCACGACCCTGGGTGTATTTATTTTGATCACTGCCTCAATTGCTGGCTACCATTACACTGCGATGCAGCTAACTCGCCGGATCTTTGTTTCCTGCTTGTTCGTGTTTGCTTGCTTCGCACTGCGTTCGCTGCTTATGCGATGGCTGATGGTCGCCTACCGACGCGTCGCGATGCAGCACGCTCGTGAAAAACGACAAGCCATGCTGGAAGCACAGGAAAATACGTCAGCCGAAACAGCTCCGGTGGAAATTGAACCACAGTTCAACCTTGCTGATATTAATCAACAAGCTCGCAAGTTGGTTGGCATGGGGGTCGGCGCGGCCTTCGTGCTGTCCATGTGGTTTGTCTGGGGTGATGTATTGCCCGCTTTGGGAGTCTTTAATCGAGTGGAGCTTTGGGCAAGTAGTCTCACTCCAATAAATCCAGACGCCGCACCGACTTTTGTAACACTCGGTGATCTAGTCGCGTCAGCACTGATTTTGTCAATCACTTGGTTCGCTGGACGGAATTTACCTGGGCTCTTGGAGATCACAGTCCTTCAAAAGTTGCCTCTCGATGCGGGGGCGCGTTACGCAGCAAGTTCAATCACGCGTTACACGATTACAGTGGTCGGCCTGGCATTGGGAATGCGTCAGCTTGGAATCGGCTGGAATAGTGTTCAGTGGCTCGTGGCTGCAATGACAGTCGGCCTCGGCTTCGGTCTCCAGGAGATTTTTGCGAATTTTGTGTCAGGTATCATTCTGCTATTCGAACGCCCAGCGAGGGTGGGAGACACTGTCACCGTTGGTGAGATAACAGGTACCGTAACGAAGATTCGCATTCGAGCGACAACCGTTTTGGACTGGGATAACAAGGAACTAATTGTTCCCAACAAAGATTTCGTCACTGGGAACTTGGTGAACTGGACGCTCTCCAATCCTCACTTGCGTCTTATTGTCCGCGTAGGTATCGCTTACGGCAGTGATACTCGACTGGCTACAAAGCTCCTCTACCAAGTCGCAGCAGAAAACTGCAATGTACTTGATAACCCCGAGCCGATCGTCATCTTCAACGAGTTTGGCGACAGCAGCTTAAACTTTGAGCTCAGGCTGTTTGTCGATGACCTCATCATGTACAGACGTTTAAGGCATGATCTGCATTTGGACATCGATGATCTGTTCAGACAGCACAACATTGAAATCGCCTTCCCTCAATGCGATTTGCACGTCAAATCTTTGCCACACCAAGCTGAACGCGATCAGTCGTTACAACAACATATCGAACCAGAATCAGCAGCCGCATAATGCAAGAAGTGTCATGGGATCTGGAAATAGCGAATCGAGTCTATTGACTAACACATATCATGTTCGCGAGCGATTCTCCGAATTTAGCCGCTCATGTTGCGGACGGCTCTTTGCTCTACCATTAACTGATATTTATAGGCGGCGTTTGAGGCATGAGCTTTGGACGCCGCTATCTCTTTCTCGTTGTGTGGACCCAAAACCATCTGTCATCTATCGTCAGGTTGTCCTAGTTTTGAAATTTGAACAAGTTTCGGTGCCTTTCTGGTCGCTCTATCCACAAGAGGACTGTTTCTCCGACGCTGGTAAGTGAACCGTAAAATTTCCTCTCAGCGATGTCCAAGAGACGATGTGCTGCCATCAGAGGGGGTACATTCGACATCAATTCGATGACATTCTCCTGCTTCCGGAATCGAGCACGAAAGTACCTCCCGATTTTTGACAATGCTGGAATTTCCAACGATCGTCATGCACCAATCGAACAGATTCGAGCTTCCTCGCTCACGCAGTCCAAGTTAGAGACCGCTGCGTGTTCCGCAAGTTTGTTCCTGGCAGAGGATGCAATACCGCCTGCACGAAATCCAATCGCAATCTGAAAGAGGTGCACCAGACCGATTGCCTCCTGAGGTCACTGAATTTCGCGGTTGCATCGACTTCAGTATGTTCGAATTGGAATTAAGTATTAGTGGAATCTTCACTGACAGCTGCGAGGATCACCAGACCTACACACCGGCATCGTCCAACTGGCGTTGGATCGCTGTCAGCTCGTCATCGAGCGTTGCTGACTTGGGTGCTTCAAGATTGACTAGCGTAGGAGCAGAGAGAAAACGCTCTAATGCTTCAACTGTAGTGTAGCGGACTCCACCGACTCGCACAGTCTCTAGCACGCGACCACGGACACCTTTAGTGGCCCAGCGGTACACGGTAGAATAGTGAATCTTCTTGCCGTGTCGTTTAGGCAGCCGATTGGGAACCTCCGAGAAGACAAGCGGTGTCTCGCGTGATAGTTGTTGTCGATTCATGGATTGTCTTCCTCGCTCACCGCCGAAGTGTGCTGATGTTGGCTTGCGAGTAAACTGGCATCGACCAGTGTGATGATGGTCTCGCGGACATGCGGCGGGAGCGTGCACCAGCGGGCGGCGATGTAGTCAACCGAAGAACTCCGGCGTAATCGGCCTTCATTGCCGATCTCTATCGCTTCGCTGCTCATCGCTCACTCCTTTCGCCGTTCTGTGCGAAGATCCAGGTATGGGCTTGGTCAACCGCCTTGGCCACCAGTGGCAGGTCATCACGCCCAAAATTCTGCGACTCGACCCAGCGGTCGCCGTTTCTATAAAGCCTGGAGATGGTGACGTTGAAGCGGTCACCAACTTTCGTGTGGTTTTGCCAAACGGTTGCTTTGATCAATCCAAAGCGGACTTCATGAGTTGGTTGTTTCGCCATGAGATTCTCCATGTAGTAAAGATTGGATTAACCGAGGAAAGGCTCTTCACCGCAGCCTGGACAGGCACCTCGCTGTTGTTGATTGATATAGGCCCTCTGCATGCTTGCCTCACTCTTAGAAACGGGCCTGCAGATCTTGCCACAGGCACTACAAACAATTTGCTCCTTTTCCATTACCCAACTACCTGTGGTGCGGCCGTCAGAATCGACCGCCTGTGTTGTATGGTTGCATTGGTTCATTGTGATTCATCTTTTGGCTTGAGCTTCTTTTCAGGATTACTCCAAGGTGGGTGTGCTGAAGATTTGAGCAAGTTGGTGCCGCCACAACGTGGGCAGTGTTGCATGAGCTGTTTGGCAAACCACTTTGCCGAACAGGTGCCACAGGCCTGATACACGGTTGAGTTACTAGGGGAGTTGGTTGCCATAGACCGTCCAATCTGGATTCAAAGGAAGCTGCCTCCCGTACATTTCGAGGTAGCTCGGTGGGCTAACCAACTCAACCAGCTGCCTAACCGCCTCAGGCTTGCGACTGTGCTGTGCTCGCTTGGCGCTCAACCAGCTTTTCTGGCCCTTGTTGGCAAATTTGAGGCTTCCTCGAATTCCAAAAAGCAAAAACTCGTGCGACAATCGCCAATAATTACCTAGCCCCATCTGTGGTTTGATCCAAATGAAGCATGACTTGTACTCGAAGCCCCACGCTTCCAAGACATCGAACGCTTCGAGCAAAAACGCGTTGGTTGTCCATAGATGTAGGTGAGCGTCAGCAGCGGCCAATTGCTGGACGGGCTCGGCGCAGATGTCGTCAATCGACATCGACGGATAGTGGTTTGATGTTGCTCCCCGAGTAGCCTGGTTGTTGTAAGGCCATGGCGGATCGGCGTAGATGGTCGAAAAAGACTCACCAAGTTCGACGAGTTGCGTCAGCGAGCCACAAGATCTTGCTGGACTGCCGCCGTTGGCAACTACGGTTGACCCGATGGGTTCATGCTGTTTGGCCAATCGAAGCAGGCTGGCCATTGTGATCTCTCGCTCTTGCTCAGCCGACTGGGAAACGTGTTGCTCGAATACATCCTTTGGCATTTCTGCGATCCGTTGCAGACGTGAGGAGTCGTTCTTCGAGAGCCCCAAGCTTTCAAGCGTATAGGCTGACTCGTTAGAGGGCTCCTTCGGCCCCGTGTATTGATTGCCGGGTGCAGCAGACGCCAGAGGTGTCTCTTGAAGCATCTCACCCAGTCGTCGCTCGGCACGTGCCCTGACAACGGAAGCCTCAACAAGGATCTCGCGGCCTAGTCTCGCCTTGCGTGCGTAAGCTTTGACGGCTTCCGCCTTGTCTCGGAGGTCTTTCGCTTCATCGATGGTGCGAACGCTAGCAATCGCACGCGATGCTTCGGACAGAACAACCAATTCTTGAGGTTCACTTGGCATCGATGACCCTTTCCAGGTAGTGCAAAAGGGGCCGCCGGAGAAGCGAAAAGCTTCTCCGACGACCAAAAAACAATGTGAAAGAACCTAGAAATCAATCAGCAGTCGTGCGAGGTAACGCAGCGACAAAGCTGAAAAAAATCCGAGTCCAAACACAAAGGCATTCCACACCAGCACACCAGTTGGGCCATCAAGTGATTGCCACTCGACAAAGCCCTTCGACTTGGGACGTAACAGAATGCGAGCAATAGGCTTGCCTTTCTGTGACTCCCCCGTCGAGGTAAGGACGGCTTCTGGCAAGTCATCCTTCTGGATAACGTGCAGACGTCCTTGGGCGTCTTGGATTTCCATGCGGTGGATCCGGCGAACCATCACCTGTCCGTTTTCCATGTGCATCCATTTGGTGTAGTGGTTGCTTCCGTGCTTTAATGCCATAACGTGGCTCTCCTAGTTGACCGTGCGCGTCCGACCCCAGTCGGTCCGCACAACGGGCGTTGCTAAAGCCGTCACGACTCGCAGTGCAAGTCGCCACGGCTCCAGGCGAGCCACGTACTTTTCAAAACAAGAGACCCCAAGGGGTCTCTTGTTCCACCAGCGCGCCAAGAAGACCACGGTCTTCCGAGCGAATAGCCATAGCTATTCCGCAGCGCAGGTAGATAAAAAACCGCAATGAACATGTCACCGCGAAAACCTGGATTCACGATCCAGACCCAGCCATTGTTTGTCACTCCTGGTTGGGGGGGAGGAAAAAGAAATCTCTTGGGATCGTTCCGCTTGCATCTCGCGATGCACGCGTGCGATCGATTGAATCCGTTGAGTCACGATCGGCGCCATTAGAAACATCCAAAATACAAAGGCCACTTTCACTGCCTCGACGTAGAATGCCAACGCTCCGCTACGTAGCCCGCTGGCTGGGTTGTTGCGGGCCCATGTATCGAGCCATCTGTAAATTAGGATCATGGCCAGGAATACGAAAATCATCAGTTGCAAGCCTTTCTAGTTGCATTGATTTGCAGTTGTTGTTGCTTCTTGTATTGAACGACAAAGTGGCAAGCCGTTAGGAGTGCTATTTGGGGTCACTTTCGGTGTTGTTTTCTTGGTCTCGTCGAGGAGGCTTCTTGTCGTTGCGAGTCTTTTTTTCTTCGATTTCTCGCAGGCGATCATCTAAGTCGTCACTGTTGACCGGTGGCGACGCTGCTGGCAATTCGCGTGGTACGCCGCGCTCGCATACGATGGCCCCGGGCATGTCGGTTGGCCACGGTGTCGTTTCGCGTCGCTTGTAAGTATTCTGTGATATGGGCCAGTCGGAATGCATTAACACACCGCCGTTGAGTTGCGTCAGCCCCTGGTTACGCTCTACCAAAACGACACTCTGGTTGAGGCGACGGCTCATATCGGCCAGCTCTTCTATTTCGATGCGCTCGCCGACTCGTTGTGTCACACCTACCCGCATTACACTGTCGGGCCCAGTGCATGCGAAACGCGGATCGACCTGGCCGCGTCCAATCGCCCGCCTTTTCAGTTGGTCCCAGCTCAGGTCAAAGTAGTTTGATTTGCCAGAGGCTGCGGCAACGTACTTCTGCGACTCTGGGTCACGAAGAGCGTGGTAACGTTTGAACACCGTATTGGCGAGTACAAGCTCCAGCAGACCCTTGCCATCGGCTTGTTCCAGTTGGCTCATGTTCTGATGGGCGAGAACACATCCCACACCGTATGAGCGAGCTTGCTCTAATAGCGGTGCAACATTGTTGGAGATTAGGCACTGAGCTTCGTCTGCAAAAAAGAAGACTCCTGCTCCGTTCCCCGTCTTATTGCGATGTTCCACCGCTGCGGCTAGTGTTGAATAGAGCACCAGCCGAGCAATGTGGCCGACTGACGAGCGGTCGACCATGCCTACTAGATAGAAGTAAGCCACTTCCCCGTCGCGGACTAGACGAGGCATATGGATTGATTCTTCCAAGACTTCGGGGGCTAGTTCACGGTCAGGAGTAAGATTGATTTGGTCGAACTCGGTCAGCGCAGCTACGACGTAGAGCAACTGCTGAGCAGCTTGAAACACTTTTGGGTCGCTAGCCGTTTCACGTAACGCTTCTTCAAGCTGCTGAAAAGACTCGATCGGAGGCCTCAGCATTCCAGAATCTCCGAACGTGAAAGACGTTTTGTAGGCCGCTTGCAGCAACGCTTTGGAGGCTGCGCCGAAGAATCCTCGTCCATAGCCTTCGCCGTGATACAAATTGAGTGCCTGGGCGATAACACCGACTATTTCTGAAAGCGAGAGCTTGGTAGCTCCACAATTGAGGAGTGGATTGAAGCCATGCGATGGTCTTCCCGGCTGATTCGTGAACAGCCTGAACTTTCTACCAGCTGCAAGAGCTTCTTCGCGAGCCGTATGCAGAAGTGCTGGGTCTCCTTTGCAGTCTAGAATGACGATTCCGCCTGCCGGGTCTTCGCTCCGACTGCTACGGATAAGTTGTGTAATGTCAGACGTCAAGCTGAGTGCAGTCTTGCCACTGCCTGCACTGCCAACAACGTGCGCGTGCTCGAAATAGAGAGAGCGATCGACCAGAATCGGATAGCCATGCTGGAGATGGCAGCCAACCCAAACAGATTGACGCTCCAGCGGGTTGCGACTGTCGTGCAAGCGGGCGACGTACCCGTCCCAGTCGGAGTAGTCGTATTGGTGCTCGAAGGCATCAGGGATCTCGAGAGCTAGCCGATGGGCGAGTATTGTTGGGCCAGCAACGATCACGATGCCCGATGCAATCCAAGTTACCGGTAGCAATGCCATGGCAAGCTGAAGAGCTAAGACCACGGCAGGATTTGCCCCATCTGGCCACGCCTCTCGGATTGCACAGGCGGCTGAGAGGTAGGCGAGCAGACAGCACGCTAGCGGCACATGCAAGTAACGCACCCAAGCCGCGCCGCGTAGTTTAAGCACCCAGAGTGGTTGGCGAAGTACGTTTCCATAGGTTGCATGGCAATGGATCGCTCTTAGCACACTAAGAAATGCAAATCTAAAAATCTGGTAAAGCGTTATATTCTCTTTCGGATGCGCTGTTTGTAGCTGTTCGCATGCCGCGATCAAGCGATGGATTGCGACAACAGCAAGGACGAACGTTACTTGCAGGAGCACGGGCGCTACCACGAGCGGGCCAGGCTCCCAGTCCGAGGTTAAGAGCCCAACAAACCCTCCACCGATGACACTCCCTACTAACCAGAGCATGCCGGTTCGGTAGTGCGTCAGCAGGTGAACGACCCGGGCTCGGGCAACGTTTCGCCGTGTCTCTGCTGACGCTGTGTCATCGATGCGGAGTGGTTTTCCGCTCCACCGTCCTACCCATGCCTCTCGATAGGCGTTCATTGCCGATTGAGTTACGAGTGGGTGGGCAGAGCACCACCAAGCGTTCGATGTCGCAATTGCATCGGCAACCGAGGCAAGACAGACGATGATGCCCAATATCAGCAGCATCAAGTACTGGGGCAGTGTCAATCCTCCGGCAGCAAGCCCTAGCAGGACACCACCGCCTAAGACGCCTCCTGATAAGCGAATAGCCCTCCGCTTCCCAGCTGGCGAGTTGTCTCGCAGAACTGAAAACGCGCCCAGCGCAATTGCAATTAGGAAAACTCTTGGTATTCCACCTGCCAGTAAACCGGGGAAGCTTTCGAAAAACCAAGCCAGTAGCAAGTAGGCGATCGCGGCCAAGACGCTGCTCAGTATCAGCTCAACAACTCTCATCCCGTAGGCTGGTTTCTCCATATTCAGCAAGCGGTAGTTCATATCGCACTCGTCTGCGGGCAAATCATCCCACTCCAGCACATCGTATTTGTCTTTTACGGCATGAGGTTGCGGTGCAGCGGTTGTTGCTTGTGTCATTGCGTGCCTCCTGGTCGGTCATGGGGAATCAAATTCAGCAGGCCAGGGACAACATGTGCCTCCAGCTGTAGACGGTTCGTGACATTCGGGGAAAGTCCGTACTGACACAACAGGGCGGGCAACTGTCGCGACATCCGGCGTCGAATCGACTTGTGTAGCTCTTCACGCTTCAGCTCGTTAAAGGTGAGTAGCGTGATGGTCATGCGATCTGCTGCAATCAAGTCTCTAGAGGATGCATTGCTGAGCAGGCGCTCAGCAGTACGGATAACCTTGCGAACGATCCTAGACGGATGGGCGCCGTGATCGACAATTGCTAAGCCAAGTCGAGGTCCGGTTTGCTCCTGCTTACGCAGGTAGAATCCGTGTTTCGGCAGGTTGCTGGCATTCGCAAGAAGCTGCATGGCGTCATCGCGATCAAGTAGCACACGCCTATGGGGCTCATGCACACAGATCAGCCAAGCCAAGGCGTAGCGTCTGAGCAGTGACTGCTTACCAAGTCGCAATGTGGCCGACCGCGAAGCCTCCGCAACGCGAGCACCCCGGGGGGTGAGTCGGTAATACACACGGCGATCGTCAAGCGGCTCAGGACGGAGGTAGAGATAGCTGGGGGGTCGGCCATAAAGTCGCCGAAGCGTCGAGGTCACAGCCGCCGGCGCTTTGCCAGCAAACCGATACGGCGCAATCAACTCTGGAACGATGAGTCCAAAGGTTGCCGCGTCTCGCAACACGTCCAGGTCGCGCCGGGTAAGCCGCGGTTTTTTAGGTCTTTTCGACATTGGTTTACCACCATTCGTAGCGAGTATTTCGGGCGGCCCAATAGTGATGGAATCCGCGTAAGTGAGCGGGCGGATAGAGCGACAGGTAGTCGAGTACCTTGGCGATATGGCCCTCCCTATCGACAATCGCGGCATCAGGTCGCTTCTGTCCTCGCCCCGGTCGCCGCAGTCGGGCGTACGCGTCTTCGCCAATCCAACTCTCAGTCGTGCCGACAGTTTTTTGGTAGCGAGCAAAGTAGATTGCTGCGACTCCCAAGTCGTGCTCGACTTGTAGAGGCTTGCGGAGTTGCCCACCCATTCCACCCACTCGACGAGTAGCGAGGTCGCTTGCCCAAAGAATGGTCTCACGCCGCTGGACTGCGAGAGCAATCCGTTTACGTGCCGCCCAGGCGACGGCTTCGAAATCGGGTACCGTCTGCCCTGGTGACCAAGCCAATAGCGGCTCCGTCAACTCGGGAACAGCCACAGGGAGAACTTGTTTCCCTAGCAAGCCACACCGCGCCAGGTACAACAGATTGCGTTTGACCGCCGCAGCGGTCATGCCCAGCTCGATCGTCAAGGCAGCGGCCAGTTGGGACATCGTTGCCACCCGGAGCTGGTAAGCCAGCCACTGCAGAACGAGTTCTTGCAGAAAGCGCCTTCCGGTCATTGCTCGGCTCCCTTCGAAGCGGCCGATCGGCGACGCCGTCGTTTCGGTGATGCCGAGGAGCGGCTCTCTTCGTCTGGCTTCGCTTTCGCGTCGATTAACGCGGTCTGCTTGGTTTGATGCTCCAAGGAAGGGATCGCGGTCGACGTGTCGAAGGTGACTGATGCGGCTCGCTCACGGAGCCTGGCGGCAAGTTGAGGCTTACCGGCTGCTTCGTAGCTTCGTGCCGCTTCTTCGAGGCGATCCAGGCAGTCGGCCTCTTGGATCGCCGCTTCGGCAGCTGATTGAGCGGCGACTCCACCAATGGTAGAGGCGGCTAAACGCTCGATGACGGCTGATACGAAAGACTGAAGTAATGACGTAAGCATGAGGTGGCTCCTCATCAAACATTGGTGGAACTGACGGATCGAATGTCGCGGATTACAATGCAGAACGCGGCAAACAGTGTGGTGCCACTTGGCTCGACAGAGTCCGGCAGTGACAAAGCCCAGTTTCGACGAATCCAGGATTTGTTAGGGGAGCTGTTTGGGTATCATTTCAGATCACTAAGAGCAGGTAGCGCTCGCGGCCGAGGAGCTAGCAATGGACGAGTCCAAGAAGTCACAATTTGAGAAAGGCAAGCTGCTCATCTGCGTGCCGACGCTTAAGAAATGCCTGCTCGCAAAGGAATGGACCGTCGAAGATTTCTGCCGTCAGACCGACATCACCAAAGCAACTGCGAGACGGCTCTTGAGTGGTGGTCCCTCGCGTGTCTCTACGCTGCGACCCATCGCCCACGAACTAGGAGTCGCGATGATCGACTTGGTGGATCCAGTCGAGTACGAAGACACAGAAGCTAACAAGGTTTCGGACTGCGATGATTCCGAAACGGAGCCTTCATCGAGCGAATGGATAGCCGGTCGCCCATTAACAAACGTGCAAAACACTTCTAATGGGTTGCAGTACCGAGTCTTCCGAATGAAGCATCGGCATCAGCCATCCCGATTTGGACGAGGTAAACGTTACGAGTTTGCTCACTTATCGGACGAAGCCCAACACCAGCTTAAGAGTCGGCTTGTGCGACATATCGAGATCTGCGACTTGCTCATCCGTCACGAGCATTTTCCGATTTGCTATGCGACTTTTCCTGAATCGTCTGGAGATGCTTGGTGGGTTGTCGATGAATGGGTGGATGGAAGCTCTTTGGCCGAGTGGCTCTTGGAAATCGAAGGTCCCGTTCCATTACACACTACGGCCTGCTGGGCTATGCAGTTGGCCAAAGCTTTGTCAGCCATTCACGAAGCGAGCGTGATCCGCCGCGAACTAAGCCCAAGAAACCTTCTAGTACGAGCCTCAGACGATCTGCTTATGCTGACCGACTTTGAGCTAGCGAAACTGTCGGGAAATTTGCCTACCGTTTCATCCCACTGGCCTGACGATCCATATCGGGCACCCGAGATTGGGGCAGGTGAGCCGACTGCTGCTGCAGACGTCTACAGCTGGGGACGTATCATTTCACAGCTAGTGGTCGGAAAGCTACCAGAGAGAGGGAAAGAGGGTGATGCAATGGGTGTACAGTTACCAAAGGCTGTTCGCGAGTTAATTATTACTAGCACTGCCCTTCGCCAGAGTCAGAGGCCTTCAACCTTTGGTGAAGTGTTGCCTGTCCTTAACCAGTGGCAGCATTCATTGGGAATGGAGGGCAACGATGGATAGTGAGGCTTCGAATCGAGCTGGCAACGAGGACCGGAGGCTGGTTGCCAGCGGACATGACGATCCGCTAGGCGTCCACGTCATCACCGAGTTCTTGTTCTGCCCGCGGGCCGGGGTGATAGCGCACGAGTCGGAAGAAAGTGATCGCGGGCAAGACACGCGACCTATCCGGCTTGGCTATTTGCCTCGCTACGACCAAGCAAGGATTGCTGAGGCGATTGGACGCATCACGATGTATCTGATTGGTGGCGTTGTTGGCGGCTTACTATCGATTGGTTTATGCGGCATATTGACGCTTACGGTCTCACCGACGTTTCTGATTGGGTGCTGGCTGCTGTTGCTCGTACTGGTTGTTGGCGTCGCCACAGGTTGCTGGGCGTTGGTTGTGTTGACGCACCGGCACTCGCGAGCAGCCGGTGCAAAACCCAAAGAGCCCAAATTTGATGGTGACAACCCCACAGCTGCTGATTGGTGGGGACTTATTGCGGCCGGCTTTGAGTTGCGCATTTGGCCTGACCCACTGGAAGATTCCGAATGGAAATTGGCTGGGCGACCGTGGCGCGTGTTGGTGCGCGGAGAAACCTACGTACCAGTCTTTCTTAGAAACAGCGACAATCGCAAGCTTCACAAGCAGCACTTCGCACGCATGGCTGCGTATTGCCAGTTACTGCAAAGGCAGGCTGGGGGTGAGAGTCCTTTCGGAGTCATTCTCTATGCCAAAACGCAAGATGCCGTTGCAATTCCAAACTCTGGCGCTGCACATCGTGCGCTAGCTGATGGTGCTGCTGGGATGCGGCGGCTCTTACCGAACTTGAAAGGCGGGCTGCAACCGGAGCCGCCTGCGGACGAGAGCATCTGCCGCGGCTGTCCCAACGGAGCTATGCAGGTCTATCAAGAGATTCCACAGCGAAGCGAAGATCAGCCTCCGTTCCTAGAAAAGTCGAGAGGGAAGCACTATCACTGTGTTTGTGGCGACCGGTTCCGAGCCACGCCGCCACATAGATCAGCCATCGCTCTTGGAATCAAGTGATCACACTACCCTTCGGCCTAATCATTCCAGTCAGCTCTCTTTGCCCTTTGTCATTCGTTCTATCCAGTTCGCCACGGCTTCGCCGATCCGGCCGGTTACGCTGAGACTGCTGGGCAGTCTGACCTGCTCCCACGCAGCATCGGCTGCCTGGCGCCACTGACCGCTGTTCTGGTATCGCTCTTCAGATAGCAGTCGAAGCCCTTCGCGAGCGAGAGCGTCAATCAAGGCCCATGCTTGCTGAGGGCAGTCCCCGAGTTTGGCAGCCAAGTGGCTCGGGGGCTTATAAGCATCCGCAAACGTGTCGCGATACTCTGGTTCGCCTGCCCTACCTCCCATTCCTTCGTAGGGAAGCTGGCCTGTTAGCATCTCGTAGAGAACAATGCTTGCAGAGAACTGGTCGGCCAAGTGGTTAGCTATGGCAGGAGTAAGTCTTTCGGGCGCGGAGTAGCCTGGAGTTGCTCCTTCCCCCTGATGCTTTGCCTCAGAATCTGACATCGGCCAAGCGCTGCCAAAGTCGATCAGCCTAAGTGCATGCGGCTGAGCCTGGACGATGAGATTGGCTGGCGAAATATCCCCATGTAGGCGGCCAGTAAACTGGTGGAACTGACACAGGCTATGCACAAACTGACGGTACATCCTGACGGTTTCATAAACGGAAGGCCAAGGCTTCTTTCCATCACGGGCTGCATTTAGGTAGACAGCAAGAGTCTCCCCTTCGACCCATGTGGTCAGCAGTTTCCATTGGCCCTGACTGAGCTGACAATCAATCAAGGTCGGTGCACAGGTGCCTTGCCGGTCGAGTCGACGTAGGCTTGCAATCGCCTGTCGAGCGTTTGGGCCATCGGGAAGTTCGTGGACAACACGGAGCGCCTGCGCGGGAGGATCAAAAACCTGGAGGCGGCTGCGTGTCGGCAGAGCTGTCTGAGTGCTTCGATTGCCCGCCAAGCGAGCGATCACCATGTACTTTCGACCAGCTATTCGCAGTGTTTGCTGGACTTGCAGCGTGCGGCCTCGGTAGCGAATTGTCTTCTCGTCGTCTCGACTCAAGGAGAAGGCTTTCTTTGGTGGATGGGGTGCATGCAGGATCGTCGCATTTTTACTACAATAGCTATCCTAGCAAAACAAGGCCGTTGAGGTGTTGTGTTCAGGTTAGATCGGTCGGTTATAGAGGGAAAATATGGTAGCTCCAGCGAGTAAGAATCCGGCCCCCGTGCATTCGTCAAGCGGCGTCCCCTCATACAGCATACGTATTAGCGGTAGGACGTTTCCCAGACGTATCCGACCGCAGAGTGAAAACCCTCTGCTTGAGATTGAAAAATCACGAAACAGCAAGATTGTCGAGCGGCTTTTGGAAACACTGCCTTGGACCAAGCGTAAGCTAAGTAACTTTGAAGTCATTGAAGACCTCGTCTACGGTTATGAAGACAATTTGCGGCTTCTGGAGTTACGTCACCAGGAAGTCTCCGACTTGCTCTGGGAAGTTTGCCAGCAGACGCTATCGGTAACCCTCAAGGGTTTCGGCCAAGACGATCCTCGTCGTAAGCAAATCGAATCGATGCTAGTCAAATCACGATTCGAGCAGGCCGCGTTCAACGGCTTCAAGCCGGACAGTGTCTTGTCGGCCGAATTGATCGCAAAGCCGATTGGCGAGGTCTATCAGAGCCTAGACAGGTCGATTCGTCAGACTACGCACCGAGTCATTCAATCGACGTTCGAGGCATTGGACCGCCTTGTTGATCGGTCCATCTTTGGATTGATCGAATGGACGTCGGAAAGCGTATGTAAATTCCATTTCTTCAAAGAGAACTCTGTTTATCATCGCAAGTCTAATCCATCTTCATCAGTTCAGAGTAACTGGCAAAATGTTGATGCAGTGCAAGACATCTGGGAAGTCGAAGAAGTGCGTACCAGCGAAATTGAAGAGAAAGAGGTCAAGTCACGCTGGCGACACGAGCACCACTTGATGAAAGCAGAGAAAGTCATCCTTCCGGCTGACAGCGTAGCGGTTCCCAAAGACGTACAGCCCATTATCGAGAAGATTCCTGCTTGGCTGGCGGATGAGGCGTACGTCGTAACCGGCGAGCAGTTTCGTGAAGATGTGATTGAGCAGAAATTCAAAGACCGTGTCTGGCTCAAGGAATTCGTCAAGGAGCGTCTAATACGAACAGTTTACGACCCGGCAATCGTAATTGATAAGTTTGTGCTCACCGGTTGGGGCGAAGAAGAGACGCGTCAAGAAGAAGCCCGGCGGAGCGACGTCCAAACCCAGGAGACACGTCAGCAAGAAATTAGTCGGTTTTCCAAGTCGCACCGCACGGCCATGAACTTGGCAGGTCGGCTTGGTGGCGGCGGAGTTGTAGCGATCGGCTTAGGGGCATTTGGCAGCTGGGCGTTTACCCTATTGGGTTGCATCTGTATTGCGTTTTCGCTGTGGTACACCCAATCGGCACTACGCAGTGCCGCTAGCTTCTACCGTGTGAGAGCTACGCCAACTTACTTGGCAGCTGGCCTCGCAGCGATGGTGTTTCTCTGGTGCGGATGGGCCCTTGCAGCGACGGCGTTCGCTGGTGGGGCGACTTTGGCACTCTGGATTGGGCTTGGTGCCTCCTGCCTCTGTCGGCCACTGCTGCGGTTCGCTGATTCGTGGCTGCCTGGTCCCCTGTTTAGCCTTTCGAAGAATTAAGCGAAACGAACAAGCGACTACCACATGAATGAAACTGGCTCTGAAAGCACCTCAGCGGACGAATCCGACAAAGATCCATGGGACGCTGCGTCTACTGAGAACGCTGCCACAGGCAGAGCTGCTCCTTCATGGATGAGAACACTGCGGGTGATTGGCATAATCATGGGTGGCGTCGTTTTGATCGCCCTGGGTGTAAAGCAGCTGACCACACAAGCCCTGCAGAATGATTTGATATCAGAGGCAAGCAAAGATTCTCCTGCCGAACAAGCCGCCCGCAACGTTGGCGAGCCCAAGTCAGCTGCTCGAACTCGGCCGACCAATGTCATTTCCACCAGCGACGCGGTTCGGCGCGCATCGGTACTCGAAGCCCAGTCCGATATCCGAACATCCCAAGACTTGCTTGGTCGCCTTACCAAAGAGCAAAAGCGGTGGGACGAGTTTGTGACCTCTGTGGAGACAGGGGAAGTTGGCCACCGCATAGCGGCCGATGAGAAAGCAGTGGAGTTGTTCGCAGCAGCTATCGATCGGGACCGCCTCTCTCCTGCGAAGACGGCTAGCTTACGACAGTCCCTGCTGACAATCGCCAAACCGGTCGAACAAGCTGCCGCCGATGAATTGGCGACACTTGAAATCGACAGCGGGTTCACGAAGCAGCTCAACGGTATCCGCTCGCAATTGGAATTAGGGCTGCGACAGTGGAAGGAAGACAATGCACTGGTTCGGCTGCTTGCTGAAGAAGCAAAGTCGCGTGCTCCGGCAGAAAGCTCGCTAAGGGAGGCAATCGAGAGACTAAGGGCTTTGCAGCTACGCCAAAGAGCCGAGCAGATCGCAGCTGAGGTCAAGGCCAGCGAGGCGGCGCTCGCCGAACAGGAAGCGGCGTCGCAGATTGAATTGCAAGAACTCGAAACCCAGAAGCGTCTTGAGCGTGACAAGGTCGAGGCTGAGCGAAAGAAGGCAGAACTGGCAGGCCTTAAAGCCGAACAGATTGCTTTGGCCGATCAGATTGCCGCAGCCAGAGAGAAGGCTAAACTAGAACTTGCATTTCAAGCTGCCTTGCCAGAGATCCGTAGCGTGCTTGTACCTTTTATTTCTGATGGGCATAAGCAACTTGTGAACGGAAAATGGACCTACCTGGAAGAAAAGCAGCCCCTGTCTCTCAGCGGCCTCAGGTCTATAGCGGTACTCGACGACGATAGCATGAGTTTTCAGCGACTGTTCTTCGTAGGTGGTGGCCGGAAGAACGACCGTCCTAACGGGCCCTTCCCAAACTACATTGGCGGCCACATTCACGACAACAACATGCCGCTAGCTCGCAAAACGCAACGTCTGCTGAACACCTTCGGAGAACTGATGGTAGAAAAAGGACTGCTGAGTCCGTGAACGAAAGCTGCACTTTATCGCAGCCATCTTATCGACGTTGCGTGCGAGGCGGAAAACTGTTCAGCGCAGGTGTACACACTTGGTCTCTCTTTCGTGTGGTTCCTACCTTTCAACATGACTTTGGTCGGAAGTGCTGCATTTGTCGATGGTTTTGCCATTCAAAATGGCATGCAGGATGGCAATCGCTCTCTCGTTAGGATTGCCATGTTGGATCAGCCTGCTGAACTCCTTGCCCTTTCATCTCTCACTGATGACCTTGGTAGGATTGGACCGGTTGCAGAATGCAACCGGTCCAATTTCCTCCGCGATAGGCTAATAGGCAGCCCTTGTATCAGACAGCGTTGGACGCCATCGGCATTGTGATTGCCGATTTGCCCTTGGTTTGCTTCGTTGCAGCAACAGATTGAACAATTGTCGGTTCCACCGTTGGGCATGATGGTTTTCCTTTCGTATGGGATGGGTGATTACAAGGGTATAGCGAATCGCCTTTCAGTGTGGTTCGCAGTACAGCTAGATCTTTCTCCGAGAAATAGGGGTGTGGCATCGAGAATCGAACCAACCCGTTGGGGTAAACCGTGGCTGCAATACCTCGCATCGCAAGAGCATTCCGTAGCGATTGCTCGTCATGAGATCTCAAGCATCGTGGCGGCCTGCTTAATACGATGCCGTGGTCTTCCTGAGCCACTCTCACGGTTCGCCAGGCAGATTGAGTTAGGAGCTTGGTGAACTCCCGTCGGTTTGCCCTGCGTATCTCAAGTCGCCGCTTGATGATGTCAGGTGGCGAATCAGCTAAAGCTCCAGCCGCTGTGAGAAGTGGCAAGACTGCCGACGTTTCGCCATGCCGCGATCGGCAGCCCCCAATCTGTTCCTGCGTCAGACGCAGCAGCGGATCCAGCGATGCCAAGTGAGAATAGTTTAGGCCTGTGTGTCCAAGACTGATTCCAATGCCAAGAGGCTGATAACCTCCGAGCCATTTATGTGTTCCTCCAATCAGCAGATCGCAGCCGATCGAAGGGATATCGACGGGGATATGCCCCAGCGATTGCGAAGCGTCGATTACGACTTGCCTGAGTGAATGTCCTCGGACGCGTAACGTGCTGACAACGTCCGCAATTGGAAGCGTCACGCCGTGGTGGTCAATCAGAGGCAGCAGTAAGCCGTCGCACTGGTGTTTGTCGAACGCTTGGCAGATCGTGGCTGTGAGAATCGATCGGCTTGCCTCCAGTTGGATCACTGCATGGCGTAAAGAACAGATGCGAATCGACTTACTTGTTCGACGGAATGCGTCAACAAGAATTCGTCGATAGGGTGGCCACAGCAAATCAGCTGTCAGAACTCGGTCGCAATGTTTGGCGAGCTGTTGAGCTGCTATATGCATCACCGTAGCGGAACGACTTGCCAACAATACCTCAGCCTCGCCTGGAGCGTTTACTAGATAGCGCAGGGATTTCTGAAGTCCTTGAACACCATTCCAGTGCTGATGAGGATCAACCGCTTGCCAAGAAGATAGGCTTCCACCGAGTAGGCCTGATGAAAGAAACTCTCCGAAGTACAGCAGCCCCTGAGGATCGCTCGCGAGACGGGCGAACTGGATTTGAATTCGCTGGGCACTGGGGGAAATCAGGCCCAGCCGGGCAGTGTCTAGGTAAAGCGTTTCGCTCAACGCTGTCTCCGGGGCCGTGGTGTACTGATCTTACGTACACTATGCTGATCGATCCAGTCGATTTCCTAAGTTTTTTGCAGCAATGCTTCGTAAGGGGTGGCGTGGAGTGTGAGGCGGTCCCAGCGACGTTCGGTAGCAAGTAGCTCTGCGAAGTCGAAAGATAGGGAGAAATGCAGGGTCCTGCCCTGCTCGTCGAGACGCTGAAAGCCGACCGCTCGATTGCCGTAGAGCCCAAAGTCGGCCATGAGGTCTAGGTCTCCAGAAAGCAATGATCCGGCCACAATCGAGATTTCAATTCCACCCCGAACTTGTTGATCGAGCCATTTACCAAGGGGCTCGACTGGAAACCGCTCACCTTGTGGCCAGTAGGCTTCGGGAACAATGACAATGCGCTGGATGGCAAGGCCACTGCTCGCTAGCTCAAGGTTCACTTGCATGCTCTGGCGCCCCGGTTCGTCTTGCCAGTAATTCGGCGTGCAGGCATAAGCGACGGACCGATAGCTGTAGAGTCCGCGGCTGCGTAGTAGTTGCTCATAGGCCCGTCGCCATGCTTCGGTACCATGGAACTCGATTCGCCCCGTCGCAACCGCCGACGCTTCTTCGCTGATTTGTCGTAATCGACCGAGAGCCAGCTCGCGGTAAATCGGATCTTGGTTGGCGGACATTTCGCGAAGTGATTGGCCGATCGACTGAAAGAGCCCATACGCAGTCGCATCGGCTGCAACAGCAAGCACAACGCTTGGTAATTCATCTGCTTGCAAAAATGTTTCGAGACGAGTCCAGATCCGCAATTGCGACAGAGCCATGATGGTTATCACGACCGCGATGTATAAAATGGCAGCTGAGATGGACCCCACTAGTAACAGCCAGATTCCGCAGGGAACCAGCAGGATGCTAAGTGTCTTGCCCTTCGAGAACGAGGATTGTTTTAACCAGTTTTTGATCATAGTTATTCGTCACCCAAGCGAACTCAGTCTAGGTAGCGTCAGATATTCTGATGACGATCGAGTCGAAAGAGATTCAGGTCACTCACAGGAACCCGAGCGATAATCTCGCTCGGCGCGGCTAAACGATTCGGCGCGACTGTTCGTGAACTGTAATGAGTGACTGCGCAAATTGCTCAGAAGAGTTGCACGCCGCCTCGAATGCGTGTGCGGACGTCTTCGAGGGCGTCGACTAGTGCTTGCTCGACTTCGTGGTAGTTGCCCTTTCGCCGCCGCGATACGGTGACATTCCAACCATCATCGAGCGGGAAAATCAGCCGAACCCCACGTTTGCGACTCAAGCTGCGTTTCTTCTTGGAGAGTGTGGATCCACAGATGTCCTTAATTCCGATTTTTCCAGACACTGCAAGTGCTGCCAACTTTTGCTGGTTACCCTGGGACGCCACCTTGGTGAGTTCGTAGGCAACACGCGGAGCCAGCTTGCCTTCGTCAACCTGCTGCTGAATGTCCTCAGGCAGTCTTAGCAAAGCCAGTGAACGGCTGACCTTTGATTCTGGAACTGAAAGCTCTTCAGCCACTTGTTTGCCGGTATATCCTTGCTGCTGCATGAGCCTGCGGAAGCCGCGAGCCTCTTCAATTGGCTTGAGGTTCTCGCGAAGAAGGTTCTCGACAAGTTGAAGGCGAAGGATTTCACCCTCGTCGAGAGGTGCTTGGTAGAAAAAGCAATCGACGGTATCAAGACCGGCGTGTTGAGCTGCCCGCCAGCGACGTTCCCCGGCAACGATCAGCCATTTTTTATGCGAATTTGACCAGCGAGCACGGATCGGGGCGAGTTGGCCAGCGCTCTTGAGGCTTGCCGCTAGACGCTCGATAGCCTCTGCATCGAAGTGAAGACGTGGCTGGCTAGGATCTGGCTGTAATCGACTCACCTCGATTCGACCAAACTCTGGAGCAGGTAGCCGTCCGATGTCAGCCTCAACGGGCTTCGGGGCAAGTTGTATCTCTGTTTGTGCGTTCCGCTTCCCTATCGACTCTGCCAAGTGATCATCGGCGGTTGCGAGCATTTGCTGGGTCGTCTTCATTAGGCAACACCTTGGGCTTGCTGGTGGTACTCGATGCTACTACGAATCTCTGCTGCTAGAGAGACGATGCTCTGAGCTGCTTTCGAGAGAGGATTCGCAACGACAACTGGTTGGCGACAAGTCAGGGCTACTTTGAAGGCTGCAGCTTCGGGGACTGTGGTTCTCAAGACATCTGCGTGAACCGAACGCAACTTCTCTTCGTAAGCTCGATGCACTAACAGCCTGCTATCACGTCTGGTGATCACGTGTCCAAGTTGGCGTAACCTCGAATTGAGCTGCCGAGCAGACTCAACCGCCTGGTGGACTGCTCTCAGGCCCTGTGTACCAAAATCTTCAGGTGGCACCGGGATTAGCACGTAGTCAGACGCCAACAGGGCGTTCCAAGTGCAACCGTACAGGTTGGGTGGGCAATCGAACAGGATCCAGTCATAGCCAGTGATTTGTTCGATAAACGATGCGAATGCGTACTGGCCAAGTCCGAGTGTCTCTGGCTCGGGCGAATTGTGAGGAGCAAGAAGTTGGTTGGCCCGAACGATGTCAAGGTCTTCAAACGGGGCAACCGCAATTAAGGCACGGGCGTCGATCGTGCCTGGAGTCCGAAATAGAGCGGCGGTCGTTTCACTGGAGGAGAGCCTCTCGATACGCTCGGAACCAAAGAATGCTTGGCTCAGCGATCCTTGTGGGTCAGCGTCCACCAGCAGCACACGGTCCCCGTCAGCTGCGAGTTGACCACCCAAGTGAAAACAAGTCGAGCTTTTCCCACAGCCTCCCTTCTGGTTAATCAAGCATAGCGTCGAAGTCATCTGCCTCCTGGTGGTACGCGATCGCCAAATTGCCAGTGGCAATTCAGCGCCAAGTTCTCGAAACGCTTACCGATACGTTGCCACATTTGCAGAGATTCTGACAATCTTTTTCGTCGCTGCGGCAGTTGTTTGTTTCGTAAATCCGTCGGACGTGGTACGGCTGATGTTGCCAGTTATGAAACCGCACCAGCAAAGAAAAATCTCACCGACCCTTGGTTTAACCCAGCTCACGCTAGTTGAGCACGCCTTGTGTCCACTGGATTCAAAATCCTCCCTACGAGCAGGCTTTTGCCACGAAACATCCTATCGTTGCACAGGAAAGAATGGCGAACGGCAGACGGCCCGAGTGCGAGTGACTTGCCCAGATGGCCTCTCAGCCTGCGACGAATTCTACCTTTGGGGCTTACTCGCCCTGACGTTTGCTCAGCCAGAGCCATCATCCGAGTTTTACGCCACTCCTCATTACTGTTTGAGCCAGCTGGGAATCGTTGCTCCTCAATCGAAGGGCGGAAAGTCCTATCGACTCTTTCGCGAAGCCCTCAGACGTCTTGCAGGTATTCATTACGAAAATGATCTGTTTTACGACCCAATACGCCAGGAACATCGCCAGGTTCGATTTGGGCTGCTTGGTTACAGCTTGCCACTCGACGAGGGATCTAATCGTGAGTGGCGGATTGTATGGGACGCTCAGCTGTTCGAGTTCTGCCAAGCTACGGGAGGTGCGCTGCGTTTCGACCTTGGGCTGTATCGCAGCCTGGATCCGGCAACCCGGCGACTCTTCCTATTGCTTCAGAAGGTGTTCTACCGTCGCAAACAATCGCCTCGGTTTGGCATCCGTCAGCTGGCAGTCGCTACCTTGGGATTCTCAGCTGAGCAGCCGACGAGCAAATTGAAAGCAAAGATCGAACGCTGTAGTTCGGTATTGATGAAGCAAGGGTATCTCAACGGAATGCCTAGGTTTGGTAAACGAAGAGACGGCGGCTATTTTCAATTCGATCGCGGCTCCCGGTTTAACCAAGCGATCCGGGGAGTCGGGCGGGTGCGTTCACCCCTCACAGAACCACTGACACGATTAGGACTAGACGAGCAGAGTATCCGCTGGGTGCTCAAGACGTTTGACCAGAAGCTAGTTCGCGTTTGGTGCGACGTCGCTTTGGCAGCGATAGAGCAGAAGAAAAAAGGATTCTTCAAGCGTAGTGCTGCAGCGTTCTTGATTGATAATCTCAAAGCAGCCAGCCGTGGACAGCGGACTCCTCCTGATTGGTTTCTGGCAGTACAGAAGCAGGAGCAGCGACACTTGGCAGAACTCGCCAAGCCTCGTGATCCCAAATTCTCTGCCCAGCCAGAGCGAGCTTTGATGCCCGACTTGAATGCCAGGGATCTCGTAAAGGAAATGACAGCTCAGTTCGTCGCTATCGGTCAGTCAGTAGGTACGGCAAAGCGAAATGCCGAGCGATTCGCCCTAGCGAAACGCTCGTCGGCCCGTCGCGATCAGTCCATCCGCTAGCGTTTGCTGGGCAAGCCGAATGAGCTTACCCAGCAACAACCATTATTCTTCCAGAAGCTCGATAAAGTCTTGAGCGATTTCAGTCCATTCGACTGCACGAAGGGCATTTACTAGCAGCTCCGAATAAACTGACCCCGTTTCTAGGGGATTTGCCTCTGAAACGTCTTCTTGCATTTGATCGGCCAGGTAGAGCTTTGCTGCGCTGGGCTCAGACCAAATCCCTTCTATGACCTGCTTGCGCTGCGGTGCTGCTAAACGCTGTTTGGCGGCCTGCTCCTTCCAGTACCGATAAGAGTTCTCCGCGTTATTAAACCAGAGGCTTACCGTAAAAGTTTCTTGATTGGTCCATCCACTGTAGTTGCACTCCCGTTCCTCTTGATGATGCGACTCTGCGGTCGCAAAAAGTTGATCAACATCGGCACCTTCTCGCTCCAGCAAGTGACGCAGGTCGGCTAACAAGTCGATGGCCAGTTCGAGTCCACCGTCATGCTGTCCAATCGATTGCTTGTAGGCTTTGATTGCGTCTTTTGCCGCTTCGATTTGTATGGGACGTTCTTTAGTCATATCTGAGTACTCCGTTGTGGCGGCACCTTCCGCCAGCGATTGTTTTTCTCTGACCACCACAGCACGTCTTCGTCGCTGGGGAGGCCTCTCACAAATTTTGGAGGCCTTCCCAGTGACGAAGACAAAGTGCCGGGACTCAGCCGGCCGCCGGGAGACGTAGCGCTGCACGAAACGTGACAGGCGGGTGTGCGGAGGCGGTGGCAGGGAGCCTGGCGCGCTTCTTGCAAGTGAAGACGACCAGAGGCCGGTTGTGGCCCGTCGATAAAGGCGGGGGGAGGTAGCTGCGAACCCTGACCAAAAAACAACCCATCTTAGGCGAACCCTATTTGCTTTTACGGTACTTTTGAAACGGATCCTTTGAAGGAATGTCGATCAGCTCTTCTACCCGCTGAAAATCATCAAGCTTTCTAGCCAGTTGGAATAAACTCTTTCAAAAGTGACTGCCAAGGGATGGTCGCGAGGTCCACCTCGGGTGATGGCGGATATCCCGCGAGGTCCACCCCTGGCAGTCGAAATCATGGTCGCGAGGTCCACCTACGCAGCTAGCCTTTCGGAGTCGTCTGCGGTTGGAGTTGATTGCTGTTCATTGCTCATCTGTTGCTCGCGTATGTACCGGCTGGCAAGATTCACAACCTCAAATAGGGCTTCTTCGTTGCCCTCAAAGAAGTTTTGCGAATAGCCTTCGCGTTCTCCGCTCTTGAGCTTCCAGCTTCGACTAATTGAGTAGTCGAGGTACTCAAATCCAGTTGAGGTTTGCCGCTTCCAGATACTCGCTGCGATAGCTCCGCAACGAATTACTTTGATCGGACTCTTGTTTGTTGGGTTCTTCTTGTCGGTCGATTGCTCGGTCTCTTTCTTGGTTTGGCTCATGGCTGATTCCTCCATCACTTTAATCAATTAGCTTGTTGAGGAGTGGATTATCACATCCATCGAGAAACCGCAAATGGCTTGCGGGAAAGTCGCCACCCGCAGGCGGCGACTGATGAGCCTCAGTGCTCACTTGGCAAATAGAGAGTCCAAATCCGTCCATCGTAACCAGCCCAAACGTTTACGGAATCGAGTGGGAAGTCGGTGTACGGAATCACTTGCGTGATAAACGCTTTGCAGGGGCTATCCGCCTTTGCTTCGAGCAGCGCACTGCGATCCTCACGCACCGTTAGGCTCCAGAAGTGCAAGTCAGCAATACGTTCGTCGTGACGAATAGCGTCGCACAGGCCCCCGGGAGTTAGGTAGGAAGCAATGGCGTCGATCAACCAGTAGGCGCTTCCAGCTTCTGCTAGATATTGTACGCCCGGCGTGTAGATCACACGCCGATTCAAAGTATGACGATACCTCAGTTGATCGCCGTGAAACTGAGCTAAATCATGGTTCGATAGTTGTTTGATGGTATTTGTCATCGTGGTTTTCTCCCGATATGACTTTGATAAGAAGTGGAGCCGCTGTCTCGACCCCGATGGTCACCAGGCACGCGAGGTCAAGGGGAAGTCTTTGCCGTAGGCAAAGCAGCAGGCCGTCCCCAGCAGGGGACACGACGGCCGGCCCTTGAACCGCGTGACACCATCAGGGTGTGTCGAGAGAGTGGTCCTTTAGTCCGCATAGGAGGGTTAGGAGGAGGCGGATATCCAGGCAGAGATGCTGAGCGATTTCTGAGCGAATCACTGATTGATCTTGATGGATGTTGTACGCTATAGCTGACTCGTCGGTCGCAGTTTGACCGGCGGTCGTTAGCTCATGCACAACGCAGCCCTCGAAAGACGCGGTCAATCATAAAGCTGTGAATAACGAGGGCGAGCTGATGTCTCTTGATGGGGACAGCAGGCCCAGGAATCTCGATCTCATCAATCGAGGATAAGGGCCGGGAGTTGCCAACTCCCTGGCGTTGCCAAACGCTCATGCTGACCCTTCGAGCTGAGTGCCATGAGAGTGGCTCGCTCAGTTCAATGGAGGCTCGTCGGAGTAAAACCCGCGCGTCGCAAGCTCTCGTTGTAAGAGAGAAGTGATGCGGTCAAGGAACAATCCCGACGTTCTATCCAATAGATGCTGACCTACCCGCACGCAGTATCGCGGGAATGGAAATGCAGGGTCTGGCCTCCACGCGAGGCGACAGACAACGAAGTTGGGCGATGCGGAAAAACCTTGCCTTCGTTCTCTAAAATCGAACGAACAAGGCCGTGTCGGTGAGGTGAGTCGAGCAATCGACCGCCTCGTTGCCGAACGATCGGCAACCAAAGTGGGTGAAAATCCCGCCCGTGGGGTCCGGGCTTGCGCAAGCGAGTTCGTTCAACGCGGCTGGCGTGGGGAGTTTTGAGCCTGGCGACAGGCCAAACCGGAGTTGACTACTCCGGGGATCGGGTTAAATGCCCGACCGTGAAAAGCTCAACCATGAAAGGCCCAATCGAAAAGGTAAGAGAGGGCTTGCCAGTAAGATTCTGAGGAGACGTAGCCGAACCGCGAACGTCTGTGTGGGAGCGTTACCCCGAGCTTCTAGTTTCGTAGGGGGAAATCCGACCAAGTTGGTCGGGAAAGTAGGACGTGCCGGAAGGCCGCACCTACCCACATGGATCGGGCGCTAACCCGCCCTAGCGACGTGACCTCAGAGTTGAAGACCGATGCTAACGCAGGAACCACAGCGGCCTCCGGGTTTGGCGACCCGGCGCCTTGTTTGGTCAACAAGGTAGAAGTAGCGGCGACGCCGCCAAACGCCGTTGTGGGGGAGAGTGGTCTGATTAGATACGAGAGCGGAAGCTCTCGCGGTGATCTGGGCGAAGGTTCAGACATGGTGTTCTCACCGTGCGCGGCAAGGCAGTCGCGGCCCGTCAGTGTTGACCTGAAGGTGATGCTTCAGCGAGCTGGAACGAAAGGACTGAGGGGTAGCCAGATTGCGATTTGCAATCGAAGGCCCCGTCAAGAGATGTGCGGCCGAGACGTTTTTGTGCGTTTCGGTCAACCTGGCTGGCAGCATGCGGCTAGAGGTGGCTTCTTGGAAGAGCAGCCACTTCTGGCGGCAGACTGACGACGGACGCTACCCGTGCGTTTTCTGCACGGTGACGCGTCCGGCGAAGGTTTTATCGTGCGGGCACTATGTATTGGGCGTGGTCACTGAGGAAACTAGTGACGCATACACGCTTTAGTGCCCGCCAACAGAAGCGATGCTCAGCATGCTTGCACGTAGGCGACCTTTGTCTGGTTGCTGCGTGCCGGCTCTGAGAGCTTGCTTCTTGCCAGCAAGGATTTTCCGCGAGGAACGGCTTTTGTGGGGTTGGCCGAAACCTAACCCCACACCATTTTGTAAGCGAATAAACGAAGCGGAGGCCCATGCAGTATCGGTGCATCGCAACATCCCCTGAAGGACTCGTGCAGCAAGTGGCCGTCAGTTACTTGCGTCACGGGTACTGGTTTTATGTTTCGGGCCGGATCAAGCCTGGTAAGAATCCTCAGGCGATTGATTCGAAGCTCATCGAGAAGTATGGCATTGCGATCAGTGATCGCGAGCGGTCACGCCGCAAGCGGCGAGGTATCGCAAACCTACAATATATCCGCTATGAAAACTGGTTTGTCATCATGGCGACCGAGGGGCATCATCGGTTCAAGCAACAAGAGCGGAATCAGATTCGCGATTGCCGCCGCGTGCCGATTCGATTTGAAGGTTACTCGATCAGCTACCGGCGTAGCGGAGTGATGCCAACGGGGGGTGGGCCACCTAAGTGGCATGCCAGTGTCAGAATCGATGTTGAAACCTACCGCGACCTCAAAGCGTTTTTCCTAGAACGCGCTTGCCATCGTAGTGTTGAAAATTTAGCGATCGACTTTGCCCGTGTGCCATATTCTCGATATGCTCCGGTGCGGAGGCAACTGCTGAAGCTGCTCCGCGTCGTAAACGATGCTCGGACTCGGATCGGGTATGAGCCAGTGCCCCATTCTGCTTTGCGGCTGCGGCGAAAGATCGTAAAGCCATTTGGAGAGCCGGCTATCGGATCAAATAGCAAGGAGGCCGCCTGATGTACGTACCAATGTTCCTGTTCTACTTCTTGCTAGCTGGTGCCGTGGCTGCAGCTTATCCTGCTGAGACGGCGTGGTTGGTCAGCTTGATGGTGGTGATTAGGATGAGAAAGCTGTGGTAGTCGAGGGACTGGCTTGTCTGCTGATGCATCGGATTTTGATGACCGTTGTGTCACGATCGTTCGATTATTGATGATGTCGTCAGATTCGCAGGCTGCTTTCGTGTTCGATTTTGGAGGTGGGACCCTGCCATCGAATTGACACCATGAACTAGCGCAGGAATGCCTGTTAATTGGCGTTGCAGGTTGAATTGGGGGGTAAACTAACGGACCACTTTCCAGCGTCGGTGAAACCCACGAATGGCACTAACTTAAGCATTCCTGTGCATCACTGCTTGGTTAGCTTACTTATTTTGACTCCCAGCGTATCGGCGACAGTGATCACGGTTGAGATCCTGGGATTCGCTGTGCGATAGAGCAGATTCCACGCTCTTTTCTTTGCGGTTGGGCCTTCGTAGCCCAAGCCCTGGCCCAGCTGGGTGAGCGTTAATCCTGAGTGTTCAAAGGCGCTGCGAATGTTGTTCATCACATTTTCTGCTGGCATGATTTCCTCCGTGCCTTGAAGTTCAACGAACCATTTCACAATTAGTCTACGTAACGAGTGACAGTAAGGTTTGGTTGCAGTAACCAACCACATGACAATGCTTCGCCTAGCGCATGGGAACCGCCTGCATTGAGGCGGCTGGAGCCGTTTTTCCAACACAGGCGATTCCCATGCCGAGCTTAGAAGAGGTACGTGCGCGCTTTGCATGCAACGAGGGTCTTCCGTTCACCGATACTCTGACTGAGGCGAACATCCGAGAAGTGCTTCAGCAACAAGGGGTCGAATATCGAGACCGCATGTTCAATCCGGTGACAACGATCTGGGGATTCTTGAGCCAAGTGCTCAGCGAAGACCACAGTTGTCGCGATGCCGTGTCGCAAGTCATTGCACACCGTGCAGCTTGTGGTGAAACCGTTTGTTCACCCAACACGGCCAGTTATTGCAAAGCCAGAAGTCGCCTTCCTGGTGAGGTTCTCTCTATTTTGGCGAAGCGAACCGCCGAGGAGCTGCAGCAGTCGGTGCCCGATCCGTGGAAGTGGAATGGCCGCTCGGTGTACATTGTCGACGGTTCTCACGTTTCAATGCCGGACACTGCCGAGAACCAAGCGGAATATCCGCAGCCGCGTACTCAGAAACCGGGACTCGGGTTTCCACTGGCTCGCATCACGGTCTTGTTGTCACTGGCAACCGGTGCGTGTCACGATTTGGGAGTCGCCGCTTACCGCGGTAAAGGGACGGGCGAAAAAAGCCTACTCCGCAAGATGTTCGACAAGCTCCAACCGGGGGATGTGCTGCTCGCTGATGCCTTGTTCGACGACTATTATCTCGCGTGGGATCTGTGCCAAGGTGGCATCGACCTCGTAGCCCATGCCCAATACGAGCGCGTGGGCATACAAACTTTAGAGAGCACGCCGGATGGTGATCTCATCGTTTGGCCTCGGCCCACTAGGCCTCACGACATGACGAAAGAAGAGTATCGCCACTACCCAAAAACAATCGTCATGCGGCAAGTGACGGTGGACCCATCGGAGAATAGTCGCTCGGAGTCATTTAAAGTTGTGACTACGATTCTCGCCAAATCGATCGATGGTAAACAAATCGGTGATCTCTATGATCGGAGGTGGGCAGGAGAAGTCGATCTGCGCTCGATTAAAATCTCGATGCAGATGGACATCCTGCGCTGCAAGACACCCGACATGATTCGCAAAGAACTGTGGGCACACTTGTTGGCGTACAATCTGCTTCGCACGGTGATGGCTGTTGCTGCCGAGCAAAGCGACATCGAGCCGCGTCAGCTGAGTTTCAAGGGAACGAAGCAAGCAGTGACGGCCTTCGCGCCCAAGCTAGAGGCTGCCAGACCAGAGCAGCGAGTATCGCTCCTTGATGCGATGCTTACGACTATCGCCTACCATCGTGTCGGCAACCGTCCCGGGCGCTGGGAACCGCGCGCCCGCAAACGGAACGCTAGAAAATCGGCCATGCTGATGCAACCTCGAAATATCGCCAAGATGAAGAAGAACCGCTCACGCTGGTTCTAAAGCATTGGTGTCAAACGGCAAATCTTAGTCGTAATTCACGACATCGGTGCGCGCATAATTGCGAGATCAGCCCAGGTCTTCTACTTGTCAACGTACGGAGTGGCTGAAAAGTACGCCACACGAGTCATTCAGCAGCAAACTGATAGATGCTGTCATCCAATGAACAACCCCACAGAACTGGCCTCCGAAAATCGAGCTGCTTAAGTTAGTGCCATTCGTGAAACCCACCGACGCTGGATTCTGTACTCTTGAATCAACAGCGATTTATCAGCCGACAACTGGAAACGGCACCTGATCTCGCGTCGATATGCTCAGCCGGCTGCACGAAGCACTTCGCCGTTTCTAGCCTCGGGCCGGAACAACCGGTGCGAGCTCCAATGATGTCCTTTCAGCTGATTACGACGCAATAGACACCGGCAAGCAACAAGGCGAAACACTGTCAGTGTCTGCAACCGTTCTTCGTCTCATCGTCCGCAGTTCTTTCTTCGAGTTGCTGAGGTCTTATTTTTTCGATGCTTGCTTCACATTCAACTTACCCTACGTTATTCGAGTATCTAGCAGCACTACAAAACACGACGATTATTTGCATAATGATGGTTTTCACCGCGAGTGGCCAAGCGATTTTGTTCAGCAAAGGATTCGCCTGCCGCGTCGTGGAGATTTCAGCAACTCCTCCCACGTCGTTATAGGAACCCATGCCTTCCAGATACCGAATTCAATTTCCACCTGAGCAAGAACATGACCTTGAGCAGGATGAGGCCTACTTTATTTTGATTGAGGACGGCTCAGCACGAAAAATCCTCTTTCATGATTATGACCGCATCTTTTCTAAGCCTGGTCTCTACGAACAGCTTTTCTACGAACGGCTCAAATGTACCTCTCCAAAAAAAGTTTCGGAGTTGTTGCAGGACAGCCTGACTTCTGAATGGGTCAATTGCACCGAGTTGCGAGTGCTCGACCTCGGAGCCGGGAACGGCATGATGGCCGACCGTCTCCGCAGTATGGGGGTCGCCAGGATTATCGGAGCCGACATTCTCTCGGAAGCCCGAGACGCTGCGCATCGCGACCGCCCTACGGCTTACGATGACTATGTCGTTGCCGACTTTACAAACTTGAGTAATGAGCGTCGTGAAGAATTAGAGGAATGGCGTTTCGATTGCCTCACTTCAGTAGCTGCACTCGGATTCGGCGATATTCCGCCAAGAGCTTTCTTTACGGCTCTGAAGTTTCTTCGCACAGACGGCTGGGTAGCCTTCAATATCAAGGAAACGTTCCTGGACCATTCCGACGATACGGGTTTCTCTCGCTTTGTTCGTGAGCTGATTTTTTCAGAATACTTAGACGTTTACCAATTGGAACGTTACACCCATCGTCTCTCCATGGAGGGGGTCCCACTTAAGTATTTCGCGTTGGTAGGAAGATTGACGGCTTCGATTCCTCTCGACTTCCTGGAGTCAATCGGGGTAGTCGATTGAGTGCTGCAGACAGCCAGAACGAATTCGCACAGCTGTCTCAATCCCGTCGTGCCTTGGCGTTGTTCGCGTTGATTGTCGCTGGTGAATCGATATTCTTCCTGCCGTTCGTCCTGCCTCGTGTATTCCGCCCGACCATTTTAGAAGTTTTCGGGCTCACCAACTACGAAATTGGGACCGCATTTGCATGGTATGGTGTCGTTGCGATGGTGGCTTACGCTTTGGGAGGACCTCTGGCCGATTACTTCTGTCCGCGTAAGCTACTTTCGACAGCCTTGGTCACTACATCGCTTGGAGGAATAGTACTTTGTAAGAGTCCCTCACATACCGAACTCAAGATGCTCTATGCCTACTGGGGATTCACGACCATTGCTCTTTTTTGGGCGGCTTTGATTCGAGCAACTAGACAGTGGGGTGGCAAACTAGCTCAGGGTTCCGCATTCGGCCTACTTGATGGCGGTCGGGGCTTGCTCACAGCGGTTACTGGCTCTCTCATGGTAGCCCTCTATGCAAGTTTGTTGCCTGATAACGTTGAATCAGCCTCTTTGGAAGTTAGAACGCAAGCTTTGCAACAAGTGGTTTTTATTCTTGCAAGCATAACTTTCCTCGCAGCAATATCCATCTGGCTACTTCTACCGAAACAAACTACCAGAGAATCATCCAACATTCCTGGCTGGACATTCGTTGGCTCATGGAAGATTCTGACGATGCCGACCGTCTGGCTGCAGGCAATCATCATTATTTGTGCCTATGTTGGCTTCAAAGCGACCGATGATTTCTCGCTCTATGCTAAAGAGGTCTTGCTGGTCAATGAAGTTGAAGCTGCAAGAGTCGGCACGTATTCTCTGTGGATGCGTCCTCTAGCGGCAATCGCTGCCGGTTTTCTGGCCGACCGATTCGGTGCTGGGAAAATGACCGCAGTCAGTTTTGCTCTGCTTATTGCGGGAAGTTCGGTCCTGGCAACAAGTGTCCTGTCTGCCTCGATGTATGTCCCCTACATTCTTACCATCGTCTGTGCCAGCTTAGGAATTTTTGCTCTGCGAGGGCTCTACTACGCCATCATGGAAGAGGGGCAAGTGCCACTGGCCTACACAGGCAGTGCCGTCGGTCTTGTTTCTGTCATAGGCTATACCCCGGACATATTCATGGGACCGTTGATTGGCCATTTGCTAGACAGCTCACCGGGAGCTGTTGGTCATCGTCATGTTTTCTTCGTGGTCGCGGTGTTCTCTGTAATTGGATTGATGACAAGTTTGCTGTTCGTCAAGCTTTCAGACTCTATCGCACGGCAGCCCTTGACGGACGGCAGCGACCCGACTCGTGGTTAGTCGACGACGAATACTCTCGCCGGTAGAATGTTGTTGCTTGCGTAGGGAATCCATTCTTCTAGGTCAAAGCCATGTTAAGGCTCTCACAGATTGTTTGCATGCTGCTCTTATTTGTCTGTTGGCAAATATACATCTGGCCAGCTGCACACCGTTCGAATGCAGAAACGACAAAGCAGACAAGAGATGAAAGAAACCTACCTCAAAGAATGGACACTCAACATCTCCCAAACGCAGTGCGTGTTCACAGCAAGGTAATTTCTGGGGGTACGCCAGAAGGAGACGCAGGTTTCAAAGAACTTCACTCTATGGGTGTTAGAACCATCGTTAGCGTAGATGGGAAGAAGCCAGAAGTTGAATCAGCAAAAAAATACGGTCTCCGCTACGTACACCTGCCTCATGGCTACGATGGCATTCCACAGCTACGAGTGAAGGAACTGGCCAAAGGGACAAGAAGCTTGGATGGCTCTATCTATATTCATTGCCATCACGGCAAACATCGCAGTCCCGCAGCGGCAGCAGTTGCCTGCATTGCAGCTGGAGAGTTGGCACCAGCAGACGGCTTGAAGGTATTGGAACTTGCGGGTACGAGCCCAGAGTATCGTGATTTGTTCAAGGCGGTCAGGCACGTCGAGCCAATAGATGAAACAGAACTACTAGAATTCTCTATTGAGTTTCACGAAACTGTTGATGTTCCACCGATGGCTGAAGCGATGGTGGCAATTGAGCAGACGCACGACCGATTGAAAGCTGTCGAAGCTGCCAGGTGGAAGGCGCCGACGGACCACCCCGACCTTGACCCAGTTCATGAGGCATTGTTGTTAAGAGAACACTTCAGCGAACTGTTACGTTTGGATTCTGAGTGGCTACGGAACAAAGAATTCAAACAACTTTTGCAAGAATCGGCACAAGCTGCCCAACGTCTCGAAAAAGAACTCCACGAGCGGGAATCCGTTGGGACAGCCCCTCACCGAGCTGACTCATTCTCAAGACACTTCGCTCGTATCGGGGCCAACTGCAAATCGTGCCACCAACAGTTTCGTGACGTGTCGCGTGGTCAAGAACAACTGCAAAGATAGTACTACTCGACGTGAGATCAACTTGCTTCGCCCTCAAATCCGCGCGCCTTTCGACAGATTGCGAAAATACACTACGCTAGATTCTTTGTCTACTCTTTTGAATGGCAGTATTGCGATACTGGCCAAGTGCCACGGCTTGCGAAGACAAACCTCCGGAAGCTTCTCTGTTCGCAGCGATCTAATTGAGGAGCCTAAAGGCAGAGCATATATGCAACAAGATCTTCTTTTTCTTGCTTCGTTAGATGTAACTCAAGCACCAGATTGAAGAACTCCACTACGTCGTGAAGCGTTGGGCAACGGCCGTCATGCAAGTAAGGTGGTGTATCTTTTATGCCACGTAGAGGGAAAGTCTTGATGGGTCCTTCCGGTCGGCAAACAAAGAATCGCTCCAGCTTCAAATCGTGCATGTAGTCATCGACGAAGGCAGGACCATAGTGACACTTCGCACACTGCGCCTTACCGTGGAACAGCTCTTCTCCTCTCAGTTCCTGTTCGGTCGCCAGTTCTGGAATGAGCCGCATCAACGGATTCAACTTCGGAGCGGGTGGATAGTCGATGATTGCGTTGAAGTCGGCCATTCGATTGGTCACCTCACGCTTTGCCGCACGCGGACCTAGAGATTGTTGCATGCCCGGATCGCCATCAAAATACTCTTCGACCTCCGCGAAATGGTCCATGCTTCTAATCGATCGCTTGGAGGAGAGCTGCATAAGGTTGTAGTTGCCACGCATTGTGGGCGTATCTACGCGCAGCCTGGCCATGTTGGGACGTGCATCCGGGCCTAATTCGAATGCACCATTGGTATGACCATTGACGTGGCAATCGAAGCAGGCAACCCCCTTCGACGGGTGTTCTGTAATTCGATGGGTTGTGTGGTTGAACCAAGTAGTCGGTGTGGGACGCAATAATTCTTTCAAGCCCTCCATCTGCTCCGGTGTCAGCAAACCATCGAAGATTTCGAAAAAATTGTCGATGGTCACCTCGCGGCCATTGGTTACATCGCCGAGCTCTTTGTGAGTAGTTAAGAACAGCGGCGGCGGGAACTCAGGCAGATAGGCTTCTGGGAAGTCCATATCGACGTCGATCCGCTCATGCTCAGGGTGGACTTTGACCCATTCCCGAGGAAACACCATGTGAGCGGTCGATTGCAGTGGGTGCGCCAGCGGTTTGTAGGGAAAAACATCCCGTCGTCGAATTTCAGCGACCGACATCGCTGCGAGTTCCTCGTACGTTTCTACGCCTCCTTCGAGTCGTGCGACCGGGCCTTTCATAATCGGTTTGCCGCCAGACATGAACGTATTGGCAATTGGCGTTTCCGAGAAATCGAAGCGACTCTCCATATACTCGCGCACATCCTCCATTAGCTTTGGCTTCTGCTTCCGGTGAAAATCTAACCATTGGTCAAACCGCATTGGTAACACCGGTGAACCAAAAGACGTTACGCCTCGTCCGTAGTAACGCCATAAATCGAAAGGCGTCCGCATTCCCTTTTCAATGGTCGGGTAGAGTGTCAAACCTTCCTGCTCATAGGGTGGGACAATTGAATTCTTACGATAGGCTTCGCGATTGATTGGTCTCGACGCTGCATTAGAGGATGCCAACGCCACCGGTGTTGTATGTCCGGAGCCAGTGACTTCTTGCTCAGTGATTCTTGTAAGACGGGTAGATTGTTGCGGAAGCCTGCTGAGGTCTGTCCCTCGATACTTCTCGTAGGTCCATACAATTCCTGCGAGCAGTGCCAATACGGCAACGGTAAAAATAGTATTAGGTAAGAACTTGCTCATATGCCACTCGATCACGGGTTGTTGAAGCATTGACATTGGAATTGTTGGTGGGCTGCTGACTTGCCGTATTGTCTGTCGGTTTACGCGCGAATATTTCGGGCATCAAGACAGTCCAACCGGCAGCAACGTAAACAACGTTTTTGAAGATGTACTGGCCTTCCAGGTTCGGTGCAAACGGGGCAATCTTGAACGCAAACTCAGGCAGCAAGAACACCGGGAGAAACGTCCCAAACATATGGAAGGCGAACAGCCCAAAAATGAAGCGTGGGAAAACGTTGAACACAAGCCCCAAACCAATCACGGTCTCAAGAATGGCCAAGTAGAACTGGGCGGTCGTGGCGTCGAGCAAATTCATCGAGAACGCCATGACCGTTTGCGTGGCAATCAACTCGGCCGGGCTTAAATCAGGAAAGAACTTCAGCAGACCGAAATGGAGGTAGACATAACCTAAGGCCAATCTTAGGAACAATGGCGAACGACCGTTGGGACGCGATTGGATAGGCATCGGGAGGCTCGCGGGGTGAAAAGCAGAGCAAGTGGATCCGCGGATAAGAATTAGGATCCTTAAATCCAATATACTTTGTGCAGAGCCCCTGTCTGTCAGCCAGACTGCCGCATCTTTGTAGCTGATTTCCTACAAAAGCTATTTGTGAGCCCAGCGGCCTTCGGCTATTTCACCAGGTCGTGCTCGATGGCAAAGCGAATGACGCTCGCTGTGCTGGTGAGATTGAGCTTTTCCATGATCCGACTACGGTAGGTGGAAGCTGTGCTTGTCGAGACATCCATCAACTTGGCACATTCCTGAAGGCTCTCTCCCGAGCCTAGCAGGCGCAGAAAATCGAACTCGCGCTGTGACAGTGCTTCGAGCCCGACTCGATCTCGCTTGGGGCGACGCAAGTGCTGCAGCACTTCGTCAGAGATCTTTTGCGATAAGTAAATGCGACCCTGACGGACACAGCTAATTGCTTCCAACAGTTCATCCACAGCTGCCGATTTGATCAAGTAGCCATGTGCGCCACACTCTAAGACGCGTACTGCATAATGAATGTTCTCATGAACGGTCAGCACTAGGACCTTGATATGTGGCACCACTCGCAAGAGCTCTTCGATCACTTGCGTCGTATCGTGTTTCGGCATGGTGTAGTCGAGAACGATCACATCTGGCTGAGTTGAACGAGCCAAATCAAGCGCTTCTTCACCGGTGCTGGCCTGGGCAACAATGGTGATCTGCCCACTAGCTTCCAAGACACGCGCAAGCGCTTCTCGGACCATCTCATGGTCATCAGCAAGGACTACGTTCAGTGGTGAATCTAAATGTGACATCCGATTAGCTTAGTAATATCTCAATTAAATTTCTGCCTTGCCATCGCTGGCCAAAGGAAGAACAACTACTAGGTGAGCACCCTGCCCTGGGTTACTGATCAGGCGAAAACTGCCGTTGAGCAACTCTGCTCGTTCCCTCATGCCCAAAATGCCAAGTCTCGTCGACGTTCCCAAACTCTCCGCATCGAACCCAACTCCACCGTCTCGTACCGAAACACGTAACTCGTTCCCAAGTTGCTTAATCGTTAGCTGAACTGAATCCACCTCGGCGTGTCTCGCCACATTCGATAGTGCCTCGACAACAATTCGATAGGCATTTTCTCCAATTTTAGTCGGAATTTCGTCTTGGTTAAATACGAGCTGCGAATTAACTGTAACGCTCCTTCGCTCTTGGTATTCGGAAATGAAGCTTTCAATAGCATCATGCAAGCCTAAGTCATCAAGCACACTGGGGCGAGCGTTTGAAGCGATTTCGTGCAAACTTCTAAGCAATGAATCCGCCTGGCCTATGATTCGTTGTAGTAGCTCGCGAGACTCTGAATTCACCTGTTTCCTCTTGAGCATACCCAAGTCCAGTCGCATTGCAGTGACAAGTTGACCAAGCTCGTCGTGAAGTGTGCGAGAGAGCGTACGTCGTTCCGCTTCTTGGGTCTCAAGTAAGGATGTCGAAAGCTGCCGAAGGCGAGCTTCAGACTCGGCGATCAGACTCTCGTGGTGATGCCGAATCTCTGCAGAATGAGCCCAATAATATGTCAACAGCGACATGACCCCCATCACGACCGCAAGCATCAGAATTAGCCGATGAAGCAGCTCGTTGGAGTGTGCGTTGGCTATCGAAGATGAGACACGGGAGACCAGCACTAGCCCACTTGGGTCTTGAACATTCCCCTTAACGGTTGACACTTGTGAGCTGTCCTCCAAGCGAATGCCTGGGGAGAGCATTCGAAATGTGAATAAATCGTCTTCGACTCGAATTTGTGTCGAGCTATGGTCCTTCCCATTGAGCCAAGCTTTCGAAAACTCTTGGCGAAAGCTGTAGGAATGCCCAAGTAACCAACCCCATTCATGTGTCGGATCTGGTGACTGCAGATACTGTCCTGCGGGGTTTAAGAGCATCGTTTCTCCGCGGAAGCTCGACGCTACTTCACGAAGTTTCTTGAGCATTGGAGTGCCGAGATAGTTAAGCACCAACAGCCCCTGCTTCGTTCCTGTTGTTCCATACACTGGCGTTACGAATCGTATGACCGGCTGAATCGGTTGCTCGATTTCGCCATGCTCAACGTTCAAGTCGAATGGAGACACGAAAATTTCGTTCTTCTTTAGCGATAGCGACTGCTGAAAGTAGTATCGAGACTCCTTCGATTGGAGTTCATCATGCGGTACTGTCGCAGCTTCACTTGAGTCGTAGTTGATCCGTACGAGTTCCTGGCCTGAAGTATCAAGGAACCGGATTTGATCGTAGAGATTCTGCCGTTGCGCGAAATTGATGTACTCTTGCTCCAAGTTTGGGCGTTTTGAGCCTTGGTCCGACAAGAACTGCTGCAAAAGCTCTTGATTTGCCAGATAGAGAAGATCTGATTGAACGCCGCGCAGCTCTGACAAGAGGAGCTCGTGTTGCAAGTCCAAGACATGCTCAGCTTCTTGAGAGAGTATAACGCGTTGATTGACTACGTCCTGTCGGTAGATTGCCAGCACTAACCCCAGCAGAAGAGTGCCGACAACAAACTCAGCAAGTAAAAACCTGCGTACTACTGATCCGCGAAGAAATTGTTCAGATGGCGTCACAGATCAACACTGGCTTTAGTTACAGGGAAGAAAAACCACTGACGTACCGCCTCGTTCCGTCGAGTCTTGCGGCAGAAAGTATGTGGCAGATAGCTTCAACTATCTTGTCTCAGCATTAAGCCAAATGTCCACACCAATTAGGGCGACAGAATCAAGATATCGTCGCAAACCCTGTCAATATTGAGGCTAGAAATGCCGCAAATCCGCTAATATCTCTGGCTGAGAAACGCATCGATAAGTCTTCTAAGAGTTGCGAAGGTGTGAGTCGTGCTTTTTAGCTTCCACCATTTCAGCTTAGGCCAACTTTCTCAGTCTGCTGTAGAGTTGATTGCGAATGCTCTGTAGCCCGAATCCTACAGCGATACATTTGGAATAGCAGCAGCTCAATTTCTTTGGAGGTTCGACGAAAGGTCGAGAGGCGAAACCCAAGTGAGCTGAGCTTTGCGCGCATCGATCCCCTCATCATGTGGAATCGTCGTACATCCGAGAGATACTCAAAACGTGACATCAAAGTGAGTCGGCGTGACTTTCCTGAGTCTACTACCTGATCTGATTACGTCGTCGAACGGACCTCGTTTATCTTTCACACAAGCCTTGTGAAGTCGACCTCAGTGGTACTGATCGCATCCCTCCTGCACTCAGAAAAATGTTTCGCACCTCTCCTTCACCACCCCGTGCGAGGTGGTCAAGCAGATGTATGCAGTTCGCTTTGATGACAACCACTATCCATTTGCTGTTCTGGTGAAATCTACTCTGGTGGCGAAAAACTTCTTCAAAAATCACTTGCCTGCAGGATGATGCCCAATTCAACGCGACTTCAGGAGAGAAGAAAAGCCCGGCGCGCGTAGGTACAGCCGGGCATTCCTATCCCAGCTGTGGGTAACCTGACTCAACCAAAGAGCTTGGTTTGATGGGGGCGAGAGAGCCGCTCTCGAATGGCCAAAACAAAACTCTCTTGCTCTTCGATTGCGATGTATCGGCGCCCTTCCTTTTGAGCGACTCTAGCCGTCGTCCCTGTCCCACTCATTGGGTCCAGGATTAAGTCGTTCTTTTCTGTGGAGCAAAGCACGATCCTTCGCAATAGCTCCTCCGGAAGTTGGCAGGGATGGATTCCGAGTCGTTCGTTGGCATTTCCAACCAGCCGGGGTAACTCCCAAACATCATCGGGGACTCGGGGACCAGCTGCCCGCTTGTCACCGCTGAGCATGCGTTGCGAGGCAATTCGAATTTCATCGGTGTAAAACAGCGAACGCTTGGGGTCTTTCACATGCCAGAACAGATGCCGATGGCCACTCGGAAAACGATGCTCATGATACTGCCCAAAAGTCTCTCGCCAAATGATGCGATTCCGTCTGGGAAGTAATTCAGAGAGGATGATTCCGAAAGGATCGGCCCAACGTTCCGGACACAACACCCAGATGCTACCCGTATCGTTCAAGCAGCGAACCGATTGGACAATAAGTTCTTTCATAGAGCGGAGATACTCCTTTTCAGGCAGTGAATCGGCCTGCTTGCCGCTGCCATAGTCAAATGCGAGATTATACGGAGGGTCGATAAAAACAGCTTTCGCACAGCCATGGGGTAAAGTGGGGAGAACCTCATAACACGAGCCGTGGATGACTTGAGGGTTCATCGGTCGACATCCTTTCACTGCTGAGAAAAACCGAACACAGAACCGGTGTTACGCGCAAACCGGACATTCCTGGAGACGATTGCCTCCAGAAAATCGATTTGCGGAATGAACTGCTCAGCTTGAAGAAGTGAAAGAACGCCCGCTGATGATTCTCCCTACAGTAGCATTGCCATGGGATGCACTGCTAAGCGACAGGAACACCACCCCAGTTTGTGGTGGCAAGGATCTGTTCGAATCACCATGTCACGAATTCACCACAAAGGCAAGATACTGCTTGACAAAACCATAGCTCGCCATAGGCGCTAGCTAATTGGCGCAGTTGGCAACTGCGGATCATTTGCGCAGGGGAAAGTTCATCGATTCGCGAATCCAAGGAAAGTATCGACTGTCAGTAGACGTTGCAAAACGTCCTTTTTGAAACGCTTTATTTGTGGCATGGTTGGTCGATGGATTCCAAACAAATTCCACCGATAATTGATGAGCCGGCTGCGTTGGCGAGGAGTGTCGAGTTGCCATTAGTGATTGTGCGCGAGGGAGGACGTGCCGAGCGGCGGTTTCTTGAGTTCTTTACTGCACAGATACGTAACCGGGGCACGCGGTTGGCGTATGCACGAGCTGTTGCGGACTTTTTTGACTGGTGCGATCGGTACGGCGCCTCATTACTGCAGATAACGCCAGTTATAGTCGCTGCTTACATCGAGCAGCTGATGCAAATCTACAGCCCACCAACTGTAAAGCTTCGTCTGGCCGCGGTGCGGATGCTGTTTGACTATTTGGTGGTAGGCCAAGTCCTACCGGTGAACCCGGCCGCTTCGGTGCGTGGTCCACGTCATGTCGTGAAGAAAGGGAGTACGCCCGTGCTGTGTGCCGACGAGGCTCGGCAGTTGCTCGATTCCATAGATGTCAGCTCAATCATCGGCTTACGCGACAGAGCACTCATTGGCACGATGGTGTATAGTTTCGCCCGCGTTTCGGCAACAATTGGCATGAATGTCCAAGACTTTTACCCCCAGGGGCGGCGAATGTGGCTGCGACTCCATGAAAAGGGAGGCAAGCGCCACGACGTACCGGCCCATCATAATGCCGAAGAGTATCTCGACGACTATTTGTCTGCTGCCGGCATACGTGAGCAGTGCAAAGGGCCGCTATTCAGGACGGTATCGCGTCGTCGAGAGCTAACGTTCATTCGGATGCACCGTGTGGACGTGCTCCGCATGATTAAGCGTCGCGCTCGTCAGGCTGGATTAGCGACCGCCGTTTGCTGCCATACTTTTCGGGCGACAGGAATTACCGCCTATTTAGAGAATGGTGGGTCACTAGAACACGCCCAACGCATCGCTGCCCACGAGTCGGTTCGCACCACCAAGTTGTACGATCGCACGAGCGACGCAGTGAGCTTGGATGAAATTGAAAGAATTGTCATTTGATTCATAATGGAATGCCTATTTTGATGGTGCGTTTTTCTGCGTTCAATATCAGCTGATTACCTAGCACGAGAGGCAGGTAGCTACAATTAGAATTTTGAATAACGGATTTGTGGCTCTCAGGTCATTTTTATAGAGAGAGGCCCGCGACGGCGCAAGGTTGAACCTTTAGCAAAACCTCTCCCTCATCCCAGCGGGACAAGTCTGCGAATCGAACAAACATTAGAACTCAGTAGCCGCACTGGCCACTTGTTCTGGCGAGATACCAAATATCCAGCTGTGTGCCAGATCGACCACCTTGGCTATCAGCGGCAGGTCGTCGCGTCCAAAACTGGCCGAGTCCTTCCACTCTTCGCCATCCTTGTAGAGCCGGCTAATGGTAACGTTGTGCCGTTTACCATTCTGGGTTTCATTTTCCCAGATTGCTGCACGCACTCGTCCGATACGCACTTCATGGACCGGACCTTTTTTCTCCGCTTGCTTACTCATCTTCATTTCTCCTCAAAAACAGGACAAAGGGTACTGCTGGTGAAACAGATCACCAGACAACAACAGTTACATCGGTGCCTCAAGCGGCAAGCGCCAGCAGTGAAGCGGCTTTAATGTCGATCTCTGCTCGGTCGCCCGCATAGCGAACTTCCTGAGCGAGCTTGGTAAGAGCATCGACGAGCGAAAATATCGTGAAGCGGCCCGCCGTTTGGGCCAGTTCAGCCGCTTTCGCTGCTAAGCCGCGTGGAATTCCTTTGCTGGCGAGTCGTTTAATGACCTCGTCTGCATCAGATCCAAACTGCTCACGCATCGCACGCGTCATTACACGAACAAATCCATCGCGTCGCTCATCACGACGTTCCACAAGCCGCTCGATCAGTCTGCGGATTTCTCCCAAACCATCTCGAACACTGGCGGTATGTTTGCGGCTAAAGTCAATGACTTCCGTTGCATCCCAAACGATGTGGTTTTGGCAAACTGCCTGGAACCAAAACGTCTGGATACCTAAGCTGCGTCTGCCGACTTCCGAGTTCCAAACAAAGAATCCGGGAGCAAACGCTTCGCCCTCGATCTCTGTCCACCCAGTCGGGTCGATGAGAAAGGCAAACAGGTCTTGCTCCCCGCAGTACAGCCCGGTAGCACCATTCATTCCCACCTGTGGCGGTTGGAAGTCGGATGCAAACTCACGAACGACCGACAACAGGTCAGCGTTCCAAAGTCGGGTGTAGCTCACTCCGTGGAGCGAACGAATCGATTTGCCAGTCACTAACAGTTGCAACGGTTTTTCGCTGGACGGTAGCGTTTCTCGCAAAGCTTGACTGGCCGTCTCCGAAGTAAGCCGGTTGACAGTGTCTTTGTTAACACTCGACAAGCGGCAAAGCTGCGAGAACGACCAATCGCTCAGGCGATGGGTGTCTTCGCCTTCGAGAGCGATGGTTACCTCGCCCCCAGCCGCCTGAGGCTGGAGCAACTGCGGGGCTTGCCAATGCTCGGTCGAGAATTGCTTTTCCCGCAAGCAGTGTCCATGCAACTCGTCCAGTGAGCCAAATCGCTCGTCGGGGGACCGCTTGAATAGTTGTTGGGAAGCACGTGTTAAAGTCGTCATCATCACACTCCTCGGGGTTAAAGAAAATCAGCACTGCATGAGGTCGAGCCAAAAGCTGGTTGCAGCCTTCGACTCGGCCCCGTGCCATACATACAATGAGTGCGCGATAAATAAAGAGAGAGAGAGCAACCAACGCAGTGATTCACAGGCGATTGAAGCTGCCTTTGAAAACCTGAATCAAATACGCCGTCGCCTCCTCCTGGCACAGTTTTGGTTGGATACTTAAACTGCCCTAGAAAGACGACTGGAATCGCTTCTACTAGATACCGAGATAGGAAAGAGCAATAGCTCAGGAGCGTTGCTTCTGAACCAACAGGCGAGAACCTTACCACTCTTATGTAGGAATGTCACGCAGGCGTGCGGTTATTGAGAGACTAAATGGTATTCTGGCAAGGATTCTTCGTCATCGATTGGGGCAACAAGCCCCGAATCAATCGCCGATTCGTTGAGCAGCCACAGCGCTGGGCGTGACTGCCCGCAAACAATAAGCCATTGAATTAGCTCAATATTTCCAGATGGAAGATAGGCCCAAAAACACGCTTCGCGACCACGTCGTACGCCGAAACAGCGGCGAAACAAAAATTGCCGCGCGTGCTCAGTTTCTGGTGTGAGTAGCTCAAGCCCGTTGGCTGAGACGATAGCAAGATAGGCGTCGATCATCCTCTAGCCGTACCACGGCCGGCCACTACTATGCAACCACGCTCTATCTTCATCTTCTCCCGGATATAAGCACCGTTAGTATCCCGAAAATCCCAGTTCGGAATACAGACTTCTTGTCACTGACGTCAGTGCATACGCGATCGCTTCCATCCAATAAATCAAGGCGAGTAGGACAGCAAACTTGTAGAAGTAGAAAATGCGCGACCGCACTTGGCTAGGAGGGCTATCCTCAACCCAGCACTGGATCCCCCGACCGATCAATACAAGGCCGATTATTACGAGGAGGATCATGCTATATATTTTTCATGCAAGTAAAAGTTGACTGATTACTTATCTGTTTTCCGTTTCACCTATTGATTTTCGGAATCCTCAGAATCAGGCTCAATCGTTTCGAGCGTCAGCACACCGTTGACGTAATAAGCAATCCACTTGCCGTCAGGGCTAATGCGAACCTTTTCAGCTTTGTGACCTACGGGCGGTGCAACTTGCCGGATCTTTTCGCCAGTTGCCGCAGACCAAAGTGTGACTTCGCCAGTTGGCGCACCCACTGCCAGTACACCTTCTGCGCCGAGATCAAAGGACGTTAGAAGTGGATTAGGAGACCGACCGCTAGTTTGTTTGAGCCACCAACCAGTTGGGCCTTGCTCGGTGGTGTCACTGCCATCGTCAACATCAGTACGTAAAGTAGGTTTCCAGCCGAGATTCAGCTGTTTGGAAAACTCAGTCTCAGCCAGATCAAGCACGTAGACTGAATCGTGACTACCAATCAAGAAGTCTTTGCTGTCGCTGGAGAACATGACTTCGCGATAGCTGTCGTCGTAGGGCGTGGCGAAGAGTCGTTTGCGTGTAGCTAGGTCGAACACTTCGACTAAGAATTGTGTTTCTCCTTTCTCACGTCTACGGCCAACTGCGCCAAAGTATTTGCCGTCTGGAGAGATTGCCTTGAGTCCATCGGCTTTGATTTCTTCGGTAGCGATGATTGAATTCAATTCGCCGTTCGCCGCGTCGAGAAAAACAAGGTAGTTGTTCTTACTGAAGATTGTCGAAGGAGCCCCAGCTCGATGCGGTCGCTCGGGAAAAAACCGGACAGTGGAACCGTTAGTCTCACCTCGACGACGGACCAGGTTAAAGCGTTTTTCGCGGCGTTTGCCACGCGGTATCACCGTTAGGCCAATACTTGTGCCTGCTGGCCCTTGGAGTAATTTTATTGTTTTCTCAACACCACGCCCTAGCACCGATTGTCGAGAGCCAAATTCATGCACGACCAGAAGCTCACTCCCCAGCGTAATTCCAGCCCCTTCAGCAGGACTACCTGGAGTTATTGACTTGATGAGCAGTTTGCCGGCTTGCTCTTCCAGCACAATGCCGAGCTTACCTGGCGGAAGCTGCCAGCGGATATTGGCAATGGCTCCCGTCGCGAGGTTCATTGCTTGCGTGTAACGAGTAGAAGCCATAAGGACTTGGCTACTATCCCGCGAGAAGGCGATGGTGAAGGGAGCAATCTTTTTTTCATGAAGAACTTGGCATCCATCGACGGCAAGTAGCATGGTCCCTTTTCCGGAGGAGAGCAGCAATTTTTCTCCGTCGGGAGTGAACTCCAGTCTATTCGATGAATAGGGTCGTCCGGATCGGTTGAGCACTCGGATGGTATAGAACTCGGCGCTAGCCGTCGAAGCCACAGCGAGCACAAATATAGAGAGAAAGAAACCTGAGAATAATCGTCGCATAGGTAAGTATCTGAAGCGAGGAACGTCGGTTGCGAAAGGTAGCAGTTTTATTCTACTCATTCTGGGTATCTGGTTCAAAACCTGCCTAGACAAAAATTGCTGCCAGCTTCCTTCCCTTCATCCGTATGGCCCTCGCCATGCCGACTGGGGCCATGCGGAGGGAGGGGAGGAAGCGACCACGCCCCACCTGTCGCCCGCACTTTGGCGCCCTACCCTGCTGCCAGCTTTCTTTAGCAGATTCCGGCGGTCCCTCTCTGCGCGTATTCGCGAGATGGGAAATGTCCGTACGACTTGTGGAAGGCTAAGTCATTGATCGAGCATAGAATCATCGAGATGGACTACGGTGGGATTCGCTGAAAACATGCTGATTCAAAATTTCACATATTCTTGAGTCAATGGTAAGTTCGGTCGGGCAGGTAATGACTGCTTCGAAACCAGTCTGGGTGACGAGCTCACCTACTCTCATGATCGTAATTCTGAAACCAGAGGGCGACTTTTCGCGTTCCAGGTATGCCACCCACTTGTCAGTCAGGAGCGGTTTGCGGGCGGAAAATTAGTGTACTTGCCCTATTTATGGCCGAACAATAATAAATTAGCGTGATTATCACAGGCAAGATGTATTGCTAAACTATAGACCTGATGTAGGTGGGCATCTGATCTCGTTCGGCGATTTCATCAATCGATGCTCGCACTGGGCTTCACTGTCATTAAGTGCACGTTAGTTACGCTATGCAAGATTCTGCTAATTCTGAGCCTCCGATTGTCCCGAATGCACAAGTAACTTTGAATATCGATGCGGAAGATTGTTTCAACTACGCAGCCTGGCAGAACTCAGTCCCACTACTAAAGAACGTCACTGTTGAAAACCCTAGTGAAGAAGAGCTTTCTTCAGTTACCGTTGAATTATCGTTTAGCCCTGAATTTGCGCACCCTAAAAAATGGGCCGTCGATCGAGTAGGAGCAGGGCAATCAGTTGAGTTACGTGATATCGATCTGGATATTAATGCCGAATATCTTGACCGTCTTGACGAAGCGGTTCGTGGCAAGTTGTGCTTCCGGTTAGTTACAAGCGAGACGATGCTCGCAGAAACGAGCCATGAGCTGCGTATACTGGCCCGGGATGAGTGGGGCGGCATGGGTTCGATGAGCGAGCTCTTGCCAGCATTTGTGACGCCAAATGATCCAGCGCTTTCGCCACTGTTAAAAGCTGCATCAGAATCTCTGGAACGTCATGGCCACCATACAGCCTTGGATGGATACCAGTCAGGCGACCCCAATCGCTCGTACATGCTTGCCGCTGCACTTTGGTCATCCATCGCGGCGAAATCGCTAACCTACGCAAACCCGCCTAGCAGTTTCGAGCGGGTCGGCCAAAAGACTCGTCGTGTGGCAACCGTGCTTACCGATGGCTTGGCAACCTGCCTTGACACCACCTTGCTGTTTGCGGCGGGGCTGGAAGCTGTAGGTCTCAATCCGGTCTTGGTGATGACTGAGGGGCATTGCTTTATCGGCGTGTGGCTGATTGAGAAGACACTTCAGAAACTCAATGAGCCCGACCCCAGCGAGTTGCGTAAGGCGATTGCCGCCAAGGAGTTGATCGTTTTTGAAACGACACTGGTGACGCACCGACCAGCGGCGGGATTCCCCGAGGCGATGCTAGCGGCTGAAGCAGCGTTGGCTGAGTCACGCGAGCAAGAGTTTGTGGCGGCGGTCGATGTTTCGCGGGGCCGAATGTCCCAGATACGACCGCTCGCATCGCACGCAAAGCGGCCAACCGCCGAAGAATCGGCAGTTGAAACGGGACTTCCTGCGTTGCCGGCAGCTCCGGGATACGATCGACCAGCGGTCACGGAGGAAGAACCTCGCCCGCAGACGCCTGCAGGTCGTATCGAACGTTGGCAAAGAAAGCTGCTCGATCTCTCGCTGCGCAATCGACTGCTGAACTTCCGTCCGACCAAACAGACGGTTCCTATCGTCTGCCCAAACGTGTCGCGTCTGGAGGATCTGCTGGCTGACGGTATAAGGATGCGGCTGGTATCGTTGCGAGACGAGAACCGTGTTGGTGAACGCGACCATGAGCTGCATCAGCAACGAACGCAGAAAGACCTGGACCTGGAGTTTGCGCGAGAAGCACTTGAGCGGAAGGAAGTTGCCTGCCCCGTCGACGCTCGTGACCTCGGTTTGCGGCTCACTAATCTCTACCGCAAGGCGAAGAACGACTTGGCCGAGGGAGGCTCAAACACGCTCTACCTCGCAGTCGGTTTTCTGCGATGGAAGCAGCTGCCCACCGACGAGCGAACATATCGCGCTCCGCTACTGCTCGTGCCAGTCAAGTTGACCCGCCGCAGCGCCTCGTCGCCATACTATTTAACGCATCATGAGGATGAAGTCCGTTTTAACGCGACGCTGTTGCAGCTTCTGAAGAAGGACTTCGATTGCGACCTGACCTCGATGGAGTCGGACCTTCCTACGGACGACAGCGGTGTGGACGTCCCCAAGGTGCTGGAGCGCATGCGTCGATCCGTCAGGGATATCCCCGGGTTTGAAGTAGTCGAAGATGTCGCCATCGGCCCCTTTTCATTCTCCAAGTACCTGATGTGGAAGGACCTGGTCGAGCGAGTTGATCAGCTAGAACAGAACCGGGTCGTGCGGCACCTTGTGAACGAGCCAGACAAGGCGTTCGTTGTGGACAGTGTTGGCCCGATGCCGCGTCCGCACGAGATGGACACACGCTACGAGCCAGTGGAAATAGTTCACCCGCTTCCTGCTGACTCGTCTCAACTAACGGCGGTAATGGCCGCTTCCGAAGGACACGATCTGGTAATCGTTGGTCCCCCGGGAACCGGCAAGAGCCAAACGATCGCCAACTTGATTGCGCAGTGCTTGGCGGTGGGCAAAACCGTATTGTTTGTGGCGGAGAAGACCGCAGCACTTGATGTTGTGCATCGCAGGCTCAAGGAACATGGATTAGGAGATTGCTGCGTCGAGTTGCACTCCAACAAAGCCGAACGGCGACGGCTGCTCGACCAGCTTGAAGCGTCTTGGAAGCGCCGGGCGAGGCCCGGCAACAGCGAGTGGGTCGATGTGAGCGAGCGGCTGCGAGTGCGTCGAGACGAGCTAAACCAGTACGTCGCTGCGATTCACGCCAAACATGCCAATGGCTGGACCGCCTACAAGGCAATGGGCCTAAGTGTTCTTGGCCGAGATTCAACGACAGTCGAGTTGGGCTGGCCTCGAACTTTGAAACATGACCGAGACGCTTACAACGCATTGAAGAATTGTGTGGAAGAGCTTGCGCTTGCTTATGGAGCTTTGCCGGACGAAGCCAACCTTGGTCAGCTTGAAGCGGCAGAATGGTCGATGGCCTGGGAGACGGACTTGTTGGCGACCTGTGGGCGGTTGAAGGAAGCGTCGGGGGCGCTCCAGGACGCCATCGAACGATTGTCGACGAATCTCAAGCTTCCGCTTTCCGACGACATCTCGTCCAGCGAGCTGTCTTCGCTGTACCGACTTGCCCACGAAATGACCCGACCGACGCTGCCGGATAAGCAGCTGGTTCTTCATGAGCAATTTGACGACCTGAAGGCGGGGCTCGCTGGCCGGCGCGAGCTGCTGGAAAGCCGCGATCGAGCAAACCTCGAGTTAAACGCAGCACTAACTGCGTTCACTAAAGCGCTTGGTGCGCCGTCTGATGACAGTCAGACGAATGCCGAGAAGTCAGCGTTCTACCGCTTGGCTAACGAGTTGATGCGTCCAGAACTGCCACCAGCGGCGCTGGTGTTCCACGAGCAGTTCGACCAACTGGAAGGTCGCCTTGCTTCCCGCGGTGAGTTGTTGGAGAAACGCAAAGAGGCATGGGAAGGGGTTGAAGCACGCGGGTTCAAGTCTTCTCTTGTGAGACGCATCAAACTCGACGAGGTCGAAACGGATTGGTCCAAGGCGTGTGGGACGTTTTGGCCGTTGTCGATTTTCAAGAAAGGGAGCGTCAAGAAGAAGCTCGCCTCTTTCCTCGGTCCTGGTGGCATACCCGACCCGGAAGTCGATCTCCCGCTTCTCCGCGATCACCTCGATGCTGCTGATGCCCTGGATGACAACTTGGCTTCCTTGCTGCTGCCGAAAGATTTGGAGGCGGTAGCGGAGGACAAACCTACTGGTATCCAGCCAGGGCTAGAAAGTGCCAAGCGTCTACGCGAGTCGATATCCTCGACAGGCCTCGATCCGGTAGCCGTTGGTAGAGCAGCGGGCGGCGCACTGGAGCCGCTAACGTCAACGGCACGCGGGCTCTATCCACCGGGACGAGAGGTTGAACAACTGCGTGTAAATCTTGCAGAGAATTTGGAGTCGCTTGGACTAGGCCCCGAACTCAAAGCAACGGTCGAAAACGACGCCTCAGCTTTAGATCAGCAGCTTGAGCCGGCAGGCCGACTGCGAGCCGCGGCTTCGTCACTTAGTTTTTCTGGGGAGGTTGTCGGTAAGCTACTGGGGGCAATCGACGAGGTAGGACGCCAGACTGCCGCTGACTATTGCCGGGCCGCCAAGTCTTTCCAAGGAGCTTGGCTCGAATATACCAAGCTTGCCGAGACAACCCCCGTTGCAGCGGGCTCAACGAGGGTCGCTAGCGACGCCGCTGAGCAGTCTCAGCGAGTCTTGTCAGGACGCACGCTGTTAAAGAATTGGACTGCGGTGGTCTCTGCGCGGAAGCAGGCAGCTACACACCGATTGGATCCACTTATCGAATCGCTGAGGACGGCGAAGACCGCACCGCAAGACGCCATTAAGTGCTTCGAGTTGTCCTATGCGCGCTGGTGGCTACCGATTGCTGTGGATGCTTCGGACACACTCCGCTCCTTCCAGCGTTTTCAGCACGAAGACGCGATTAACGATTTTCGTGAGCTAGACGAGCTGGCACGCCAAGCAGCTGCACCACGTGCTATGAAAGCAATCTATCACGACTTACCACCGAGCGATTCAGTTCCGCGCAAATCAGAGCTGGGATTGCTCCGTCATCAAATGGGACTGAAACGACCTAGCAAGTCGATTCGAGAGGTGGTTTCCGGGATGCCGGAGTCGTTTGTCAAACTTGCCCCGTGCCTGATGATGTCGCCGCTGTCGATCGCACAGTACTTGCCAGCCGACCAGGCGCAATTCGATGTCGTCGTGTTTGATGAGGCATCACAAATCGCCACTTGGGACGCTATTGGCGCCATCGCCCGTGGCAAGCAGACGATCATTGTCGGCGACCCGAAGCAGCTACCACCAACCAACTTCTTTGGGAAGGCCGACAACGACGAAGAGAACGAGGAACTCGATGATTTTGAAAAAGACCTGGAGAGCATCCTCGATGAAGCGCAAGCTTCGGGTTTACCAACCCTGCAACTCAACTGGCACTACCGCAGTCGGCATGAGTCGCTAATCGCTTTCTCCAACTACAATTATTACGGCAACGAACTGGTGACGTTCCCGGCTGCCGAGTCAGAAGATCGAGGTGTTTCGTTATCACACGTCGAAGAGGGCATCTACGACCGTGGCAAGAGCCGCACGAACCGTGCGGAAGCCGAAGCTATTGTCGCTGATGTTGTGGCCCGGATGAAGCGTTGCTTCGTTAAACCAGAAGAAGAGCGACTGACCTACGGCGTCGTAACTTTCAACAGTCAGCAACAATCGTTGATCCAGGACCTGCTCGATGAAGCATTGCGGAAGTCGCCTCTACTGGAGTGGTTTTTTGCCGACGAACGCATCGAGCCAACCGCTGTGAAAAACTTGGAGAACGTCCAAGGTGACGAGCGGGACATCATGTATTTCTCGATTACGTTTGGAAAGGATGCAGCGGGGAAGTTCCCTGTCGATTTCGGAGCGATCAATCGGGACGGCGGCGAACGTCGTCTGAATGTGGCTGTAACGCGGGCACGACAAGCGTTGCTCGTGTATGCCTCGTTCTTGCCCGATGAACTGCGAGCCGAGCGCTCTTCAGCTCGTGGCGTGCATGATTTAAAGGCATTCCTTGATTACGCATTGAAAGGACCGGTCGCGATTGCGGGCCGGGCCGAAGGTTCGGTTGGCGATTACGACTCGCCGTTCGAGGAGGCAGTGGCCGCGGCCCTCGGCGGACTTGGGTGGCAAGTCGATCCACAGGTTGGAGTCTCAGGCTTCCGGGTCGACCTGGGTATCATTCACCCCGACTTACCTGGCGCCTATCTGGCAGGAGTCGAGTGCGACGGGGCGACTTACCACCGCTCGGCGGTAGCCCGCGACCGCGACAAGACGCGTCAATTGGTGCTGGAGAACCTGGGCTGGAGCATTGTTCGCGTTTGGTCTCCCGACTGGTGGTACGACTCTCAATCCGCCATCGACGCAGTGCATACGAGGCTCAACGACTTGCTCGCAGAGTCACGTGAGCAAGCTGCCGCTAGGGCAGACGCAGACGAGATCACCAATGCTGCAGCTCCCCGAGAATCGGAGCAAGAAACGGAGCCGCAGCATGAGCAAGACCCCCGGCTCGACGACCTGGAACCTCCTACGGATTTTGCGGTGGCGATTGATAAGAGTGAGAGTGACGGGCATTCGAGTCCTCAGCTGGTTGCTAGGAATACAGCCAACGAAAAACATTGCGAGTTCTATCAGCAAGCTCAACTCGAAGACGCATCAGAACACCAAGACCGCTTCTATGAAGACGACTATTCAAAGGACCTACGCCGTATGGCGTTGGCCATCGTTGAAGCCGAAAGCCCCGTAAGGGACGACCTCGTGGCGAAAAGAATTGCCCGAGCCCACGGGTTCGCCAGAACGGGCGCTCGAATCAAAGACCGAGTGCTTTCACTGATTCCAGAATTGACTGCGACGGAAGAAGACGTTGGCCGTTTCCTCTGGATGGATGAGAAGCCTCTTGCGACAGTTTCGTTTCGATACGCCAAAGACGACGAGGAACGGCGGAGCTTGGATGAGATTTCACTGCAGGAGATGGTCGGGTTGATCCTCAGTCGACCAGAACTTGCGACAACTGAAGACCCGGCCCTAGCATTTGCTCGGGAAGTCGGCTTGGCAAGGTTAGCAAAATCGGCTCGCGAACGCTTGGAAGAAGCAATCGACATCGCGTCTAACCGTGAGCCCATAGCGTAGCACTTCCTGCACAACCATTACCTAGAACAGATAATCGAGTGTTTACTTTCTTACATGCCGCCGACATCCACCTAGATAGTCCGCTGCGTGGACTTGATCGTTACGAAGGTGCTCCCGTTGATGAGATTCGCCTCGCCACCCGCAAGGCACTGGAGAATCTTGTCGAGCTAGCAATTCGAGAAGCGGTCGACTTTGTTGTCATCGCAGGCGACCTCTACGACGGAGACTGGCCCGACTTCGACACAGGCCTTTTCTTCGTTGGTCAAATGCGTCGGTTACGTGAAGCGGGAATCCCAGTCTTTGGTGTCCTCGGCAACCACGACGCTGCAAGTAAGATAACCCGTCGTCTGCCTTTACCAGATAATGTGCACTTCTTCTCGACCGCCGCACCTGAAACCAAGCTGGTGGATGGTCTCGAAGTTGCCATTCACGGGCAGAGCTTTGCCAGCCAATGTACCACCGATGATCTAGCAAAAGACTACCCAGCGGCAGTCCCTCACCTCTTCAATCTGGGTGTATTGCATACGAGCATGAATGGGCGAGAGGGCCACGATCACTATGCCCCCTGCTCGGAAGCCTGCCTGAGAGGGACAGGATACAACTACTGGGCGTTGGGCCACATTCACCAGCGGGAGATTATTCCTGGGGACACGCCAACGATTGCCTATCCGGGTAACATTCAGGGCCGTCACATTCGTGAAGTGGGAGCAAAGGGCTGCCTCGTAGTCCACGTCGATGACCATTTGGAAGTAACAACCGACTTTCAACCATTGGATGTCATGCGTTGGGCGGTAGTTCAGGTCGACATCAGTGACGTGCAGAACGAGACGGAGGTATTGAACCTCGTCGATGACAGCCTTCGGGATGTTGTTGAAGCGGCCGAAGGTCGCCTCGTTGCTGCGAGAGTTATGCTCACGGGGGTGACGCAAATGGCAACGGAGATTGCTGCCTCACCTAGGCAATGGGCGGCCAGCATTCGCGCCCGCGCTCTTGATATTGGTGGCGGACGAATCTGGGTGGAGAAGGTAAAAAGCGAGGCGGAGAACCTTGGTGGCACGACAAATGACGAAGCAGATGACATGCCCGCTGCCGAGGTCGCGTTAATTGTCGCGCAGATGTCGAGCAATCCGTCAATGGCTGAGAGTCTGGGACTCGACTTCCACGACCTCCAGCGAAAGCTTCCCCCTGAGCTAGAAGGATTAGTCAGTAGCAGCGACGCTGATTGGTGGCAAGGTGTTCTGCACGAAGCGAAGGCCAAGTTGCTCACCGGCCTTAGGGGCAGTCCATGAAACTGGAATCGCTTCGACTAATTGCCTATGGCCCATTCACCGACTGCACCCTTGCTCTGCAGCCCGGGATGAATGTGTTGTACGGTCCGAATGAGGCGGGCAAGAGCTCGGCCTTGCGTGCAGTCCACGCATTGTTCTTTGGCATGGACGCGAGGACGGACGATAATTTTCTGCACAGTTATCAACAGCTTCGCGTTGGAGGTCTGCTGGTAGACTCCCAAGGCGATCGCTTGGAATGTGTTCGCAGGAAAGGTCGTCAGTCGACCTTGCGAGATGGCGATGACAAACAGCCCATCGACGAAGAGCAACTACGAGCTTTGCTCGGGGGGATCAATGAGGAATTCTTTACTTCAGTCTTCGGCATCGATCACGAGCGCCTGCGAGACGGTGGGGACGAGGTGATTCGTGGTCAGGGACGAGTCGGCGAACTGCTCTTTGCGGCTGGAGGCGTCGCCCACCTCAGGGAGAAGCAGCAGATACTTGAAGGCGAGGCCTCTGAGCTGTTTAAACCGAGCGGCAGAAAGCCGCGAATCAATTCGACCCTTACTGAGCTAAGGGACCTCAGCGACCAGATCCGAAAGCTGCAGCAGTCGCCTGAAGAGTGGGCCCGACACGACGCAGAACACCGCCGACTCATCGAGCTGCAAAGCAAGATCAAGCAGGACCTAGAACACGTTGAGTCATCAAAATCTCGTCTGGATCGGTTTCACAAGTCACTTGGACTTGCCGGTGCGTGGAAGGACAAGCGAGCAGAGCTATCGTCGCTCACTGAGGTTGTTGCTTTGCCGGATGACGCTGAGCAGCGTTTTCGCGAGGCCAACGAGAATCGGACGCTTGCTGAAGCGGCCAAGGCTCGCGCAGAGGAGCGAGCACAGCAGCTGCAATCACAACTCACAGATACCAACGTACCAACCGCATTAGTGAGTGAAGAGGCTCGTGTCGACGAACTCTATCGCAGTCTAGGCAGCCACGAGAAGGCGACCAAAGACAGCGGGGTGCTGGCTGGGCAACAACGCACTGCTCGCAACGCGGCGAAACGCACCATTGAGAAACTTGGATGGGACTTGTCCGTCGAAGAAGTTGGGAAGCGTCGCTTGCCCGACGAACAAAAAACGCGGATTCGTACATTGGCTAGCCGGCACGCTGAAGTGACGGCAGCAAAAATGAGGCTTGAGCGGACGCTCGCTCGTTTTCGTAAGCGGCTAGCAGAGATTGAGAAACAACTTGCTGACCTGGATAAAGCAGAAGATCTTAAATCCTTGAGAGAGTCTATCCAGACGGCTGTCCCTGTGCTGTCTCTGGAAGAGGGCTTGGACGCGCAAGGGGAAGAGTTATTGCGATTGGAGCGCGAAGCAAGCGAATCGCTAGCTCGTCTCCCGCGGTTCGATGGCACGATCGAAGCAGTCTGTCGTCTGGCAGTGCCTGCCGACGAGACGGTCGATCAATTTGACCAATCAACTCGCGAGCTTGCCAATGAAATCAGGCAGATTTCTGAACTATTAGAAGCGAACAAGTCAGAGCAAGAGCAGGTCGAAGTCGATCTTGAAGCATTGGAGCTGGAAGAGTCGGTCCCAACTGAGGAGGAACTAGCTGAACACCGCAGAATACGAGACCAAGGCGTGCTACTCGCAGTAAGCCGTCTCGAAGGCGGAGAGGTAGACCAAGATGCAGTCAAAGCATTCCTCGACGATGTAGGCGAAGGCCTCGGCCTTTCGGAAGCTATTCTCCCTAGCGTACACCGCGCTGACGAGATAGCCGACCGCTTGCGTCGTGAAGCGAGTCGGGTTGCTAGCAAGTCTCAGCTAATCGCGAAGTTTCGATCACTTGATGCAAAGCGTAAGGGGTTTGAATCGAAGCTCTTGGAAGCTCGGCAGGAACAAGAGAAGTTGATGGTCACTTGGCAGAAGCATTGGCAGCCAACTGGTGTTGAACCAGGATCACCGGCCGAAATGAGAGGCTGGTTACGAAAGCACGCTCAACTGATCGATCTATCAACCAATCTCGCATCAGTGTCTGCGCAAGTGGCGAAGGACGAAGACCGCGTCGCGAAATCGCGACAGCAACTGCTTGAAGAGCTTGCTGATTATGAAATTGAGGCTCCGGTCTCGACAAGCATTCAGTCAGCTTTGCAGACTGCCCGGGAGAGGCTGGCCGAGGCCGACGATGCTCGCCGCGAGCTTGAGAGCTTAGAATCCGAGCTCGATCGCGTTCAGGATGAAGCCGAGCGAGCCGAGCAAGAATTGGCGGCTGCTAAGCAAGATCTAATAGACTGGCGAGAGCAGTGGACCGAGGCTTTGCAGTTGCTGGAGCTGGATGCTGATGCACTACCTGAACAAGCCGAGGCAGTGCTTGCCAATCTCGACGAGTTGTTTCGTAACCTGGACGAGGCTGAAGGTTTTAGATCCCGCATCTGGGGAATCGAACAGACCGCCAAGGAGTTTGCTCAATCGGCGCAAGACTTGGCAAAAGTCATTGCCCTTGATCTGGTAGGCCGGCCAGTTGAAGAAGTCGCTTCGTCGCTCAACCAGCGACTCAATACAGCGAAGCAGGCTGAGCAAGAGCTTGCAACGCTCACAAAGCGTTTGGAGGCGGAGAAGCATGCAATTACTGAAGCTGAACGACAATTATCGAATAGCGCCGCAGCGCTCGATGCACTCGCCACTGAGGCTGTTTGCAAAAGCGTTTCTGACTTGCCCGAGGCCATCGCAGGTTCTCGGAAAAAGCGAACACTAGAAGGCGAACTGACTCAGCTAGAGTCACAGCTTGCACCATTCTGTGCCGGCCAGTCATTCGAAAAGTTCGTAGCAGATGCATTGCAGGAGGATGCGGACCGCCTGCCGATTCAAATTGAAGACTTATGTGATCAGGCCCAATGCCTGCGAGACAATCTGGAGGAAACGATCGCCTCCAGGGAGCGAGAGGCTGGCATTCTGGAGCGCTGCGTAGGGGCAGCAGAAGCTGCCGAAAAGGCAGAGGAGCGTCAGGCGCTATTGGCACGGTTGGAAGATGACCTGCGACAGTATGTGGTCACGAGAACTGCAAGCCACCTTTTGTGGCATGCGATAGAACAGTACAAGGAGAAGGCGCAGGGACCTGTATTAGCAGGTGCTTCGGAATATTTCAACAAGCTTACTTGTGGCGCTTTTGATGGACTACGCGCCGACTATGACGAATCTGGCCAAGAGGTATTAGTTGGTGCTAGACCGGGGGGCGGAACGCTATTGGTCGATGCGATGAGCGAAGGAACACGAGATCAACTCTACTTGGCTCTCAGGCTAGGAACGCTCGATTACTGGTCGGAGAAGCACGAGCCCATTCCTTTCATCGTAGATGACGTGCTGCTCACCTCCGATGATGCCCGCGCAAAAGCTGCCCTAGAGGTCTTGTCGCAGATATCCGATCGCAACCAGGTCTTGTTTTTTACGCATCACCAACACTTGGTTGAGGTCGCTAAGAGTATAGGTGTTAGCGAGCAAGGCAAACAGATACATATCGCCACGGTTGCAGCCGGCTAGCCCAAACAGCTCGGTGGGGTCAACCTTAGGTGCTCGCTCGGGTTTAGACGACTTTTGTCCAGAAACGTTCAATTGACTTAGGATTTCATCGGCAGCGAACACTTGCTCAATACTCAGTGTCGTTGCACTCGAAGCTATGTTGCTGTCGAGGACAACGCATCGTGTGGATGGTGAAATAGATAAATTAGCTAACCCAAAGGCAGCTGGAATTAGAATCTGCTATCGGAGTTGCAACGCCATGATTGACGCATTCTGTATTGAAGACGAAGCTAGCTACAAGGGGACACGCGCAGAAGCTCAAGGGCTCGCGGAGTTCAATTTCTTCTACGGAACGAACGGCTCCGGTAAGACGACTATATCACGCATAATCGCGGATACGGACACCTACCCTGCTTGTTCACTAACGTGGAAGAATGGCCGGGCGATGGAAACGCTTGTCTACAATCGTGACTTTGTAGCCAAAATCTTCAATGAGGCGGAAAACCTAGCAGGTATTTTTTCACTTGGAGAAGACAGTGCGAAAATCTTAGCTGATATCGAAGCAGCCAAAGAGAAAGTAGAGAGCCTGACTGAAGCACGGGATCGATTGAAAATCACTCTGGACGGCGAAGAAGGCAAGACTGGCAAGCGTGGCGAATTAATCGTCGCCAAAGAAGCGTTGCGGGACGCATGTTGGGAGAAGCGAGCGAACCTGGGTGACGCGTGCCGTGAAGCTTTTCGAGGATATTTAAGTGACAAGAGGAAGTTTGTAGACGAAGTGCTCCGGAGGCAGAACCAGAAGGGCGTTGACCTGCAAACCAAAGAGCAGCTTACGGAGAGAGCAGAAACAATCTTTGGCGATCCACCTCAGCGAGTATCTTCTATAAGCGAACTAGATGGCACGCCTCTCTCGGCCTTTGGAGAGCCAGCTGTGCTGAAGAAACCCATCGTAGGTAAGGAAGATGTCGACATCGACGCCTTGATAAAGAAACTTGGCAACAGCGATTGGGTCAAGCAAGGGCAAGGGTACCTAGCTGCGTCTGATAAGTTATGTCCCTTTTGCCAACAACAGGCTCCCGCGTCGCTAGAACAATCTCTCAATGAGTACTTCGACGAATCTTACAGCAACGACCTAGCAGAGATTGAAACTCTGAAGAGCGACTACGAAGTTGCAACGGATGATTTGTTGGCAGCCATTGATGGCTTGCTCATTAATCCTGCTGAGCAACTCGATTCTACTACCATCAAAGATAAACGGGACATTCTCGCAGCAAGATTTACGTCGAATCGGTCCCAGATTACGAAAAAGCAAAAAGAACCTAGCGCAGTAATTGTGCTCGAAGCAACAGAAGCACTCGTCGACGAGATTGCCAGCTTGATAAAAATGGCGTCTGAGGCAATCACGGCGCACAATAAACTAGTAAGCAATTTCGCAGACGAGAAGAGGAAGCTGGTTGATGCTTGTTGGACTTACCTCATCAAGGGCGAGCTGGCCGTCGAGTTGAAAACGTATACAAACAAGAAAGCAGCCGTGGACAAGGCCATAGATGGTATCGAAACGAAGCTTACCGCAAAGGGAACAGAGCTTTCTAAGGCGACTCGGGCACTTGCGGATTTGCAGCGTCAAACTACAAGCATTGAGCCGACTATCATTTCGATCAACGAAGTGCTCCGTTCCTTTGGCTTCGACGGATTCAAGTTAGCTGCTGCAGAGACGCCACATTGCTACAAGCTGGTGCGCGCAGATGGTACTGACGCCCGAGACACGCTCAGTGAAGGGGAACGCTCTTTTATTACTTTCCTGTATTTCTACAATTTGCTTCAAGGTAGCCATGATGAGTCGGGAGCGACGGATGACCGGATTGTGGTATTTGATGATCCGGTGTCGAGTCTTGACAGCGACGTACTGTTTATCGTCAGTACACTCATCAAACGCCTGCAACAAGACGTACTCGACGAGAAGAGCCCCATCCGTCAACTCTTTGTACTAACGCACAATGTTTACTTCCACAAAGAAGTGACTTTTGATAGCCAGCGGCAGGGGATCGACCCGAGCCGCAAGACTTACTGGATAGTGCGCAAGTGCAATGGACAGTCAGCATTAGCCCAGTATGCCAACAACCCAGTTAAGACGGGATACGATCTGCTGTGGGCAGAACTACGTGAAGAGTCTCGCAGCACGGTAGCGATTCAAAACGCAATGAGGCGTATTCTGGAGCACTATTTCAAGGTGCTTGGTGGCAAGAACCCGCTCGATATTTGTGAAGAATTTGACGGCGCCGACCAGCTCGTGTGCCGTTCACTCTTGTCGTGGGTGAATGACGGTTCACATCATGCCTGCGACGACCTCTATATGGCCCTTGACCAAGAAACGATCGAAAATTACGAACGTGTATTCAAGCTGATATTTAAACGCACCAACCACCTGGGCCACTATGAAATGATGATGGGAACGCCTCCCGCTGTGGATGCCATTGTCCAAAGTTCAAACCCCTTAGATGAGCCGGTGGTATAGTCGCCCAGTACTTCCCGACCCTTGGGTTGATTTTGAAACAGCTTTAGGCGACTCGTTCATAGCATTTGAGAACACCCCCAAGTCGCTCAAGGCAGGCGACTTGATTGGGTTCATCAGGTGGATCATTATTGTCTTTCCATAAGCCTAGCAAGGGCTTGTTTTCTTTCCGCTGATGGGGTCTCAGTTCGTTATAGTATCGCGTGTACTCGGAGACGAGATAGTCAAGGTGATTTAGCCCAATAGCGAAGAAGCGATTCAGGCATTCGCCCTTGATTGAGCCAATCCAGCGTTCAATGAATGCATTCTGATTAGGAGCACGAGGGACGGTTGGCTGCACGGCGACATCCGCAGACTCAAACGCTTCATCAAAGCGGTTGCTGTATTTGAAGTCTTTGTCGCGAACTAAATGATGAATTGGCAAGTCGAGTTTCTTCGCTTCATGCAAAAACGACTTCGCTTGTGCAACGACCCAATCATCATCTGCCTTGAACGTGGCTGGCGAGCAGATGACTCGACGGGAGTTGATGTGCAGAAACGCCATCACAAACGCTTGCTTGATACCGCTCGTCGTAATCACGGGCTTGCTGAAGAAATCGACCTGCCAGAGCGTCTCAGCATGGATCTTTAAGAACTCATCCCAAGTCCCTTTGCCTCGTTTTGGGCCAGGGTGGATACCTTCTTCTTTCAGTATGGTTCGTACCGTCGTGCGTCCAACACATTGAATACGCAGCTTTTTCAGCTCCCCGACTATCCGTCCGTAACCCCATCCAGTCTCTCTGGCCAAGCGGACGACGATTTCGCGTATCGACTCCGGCGTTCCTTTGCGGCCCATCTTCTTTGCCGGTCTCTGACCTTGGCTTACCCGTCGTTGCCACCTCTGGTAAGTTCGAGGGCTGACGATACTAATGAGCTGGAGCACACCTTTGCCGACCGCATCCCCTAATTTCAGCAGCCGTTCTCGCTCTTCTATAGTGAGGAAGATTCGTTGCTTTGGGACGTGCTTACGGAGTATCTCATTCTCTGCTTTGAGAAACTCGATTTGCCGGCGAAGCTGTTGCTCGTTGGAGCCGGCGAGCAGAAATAGTAGAGGAGAAAACCAGCTCGACATCACGAGGCCTTCCGATAGTAAGACGCGGAGAATCAGGGGTGACAACCTTCCCGAACCCCTAGAGTTGGTCCTCATTCTCTCGGATCTGCTGGTTCATTCAAGCAGCAGAAGAGTTCCCCCTTTGGCTTTGCAAGAAATGCCAAAACTTGACAAACAATGCTAAGACTTGCACGACTCTAAAGGGGGAAGTACACTTCGCAAGTCCTGGCAGATTAAGCAGTTATGGATCTCAGGGTGCTAGCCTCATAACCTCGAGGTCGTCGACCGCGTTCATTTGGATGAGGTGCGACTGCAACGAACCTACGCCTGTTTGTGCCTGATTAGCCGTTTTGGAAGAAGGCAAATCGAAGCCGACGCTCGAGGCACAAGTAATTCCATGGTCAAAGTATCGCAGTCTCACATTAAAAGCTGGATGATGATGGCCCCGCCAATTGATGAGCAGTCGTCAATCGTGAAGGACGTGGATGCTCGCTGCAGAATACTCGACGAGGCCAACAGAGCGGTCGAATTGGCAATGTCTAGACTTAACGAATACCGTTCCGCCCTAATCTCAGCAGCGGTGACGGGCAAAATTGATGTGAGGAATACCTAATGGCCAAAAATGCATTTCATGGCGAAATAGACGAATTGAAAGCTGCCGTCCAGGCGACTGGTTTGCGTGGCGAGTGGTCCGAAGACGCGGACGGCGGGAAGCACAGCTTCAAAACTCAGACCGGCGGCGTGATGAACTGGTGGTCTTCCAAAGGCACGCTTCAATTTCAGGGGAAATCCACTGCTAAGGACGACCTCGAAGCGAAAGTTGTTGAGCAGCTCAACAACCCGGATAACAATACCCAGGAGTTCTACCAAACTCCAGCGAAGGCCGATGCCACACAAGGTATCTTCGTGGTACACGGTCATGACTCAGATGCCCGAGACCAACTCGAACTAGTTCTCCGCAGATTGAATCTAGAGCCATTCATACTCATGAATACTACTGGAGGTGGAAAGACCATCATTGAAGCTTTGGAGGGCCAAATCGGACGTGATTATTCTTCGGCCTTCGGCATAGTGCTGATGACACCCGATGATATGGGGTATGCCATTGCACATGGCGAAGAAAAAATCGAACCGAGAGCACGGCAGAACGTGATTCTGGAAATCGGGATGTTACTTTCATCGCTTACGCGAGAACGCATGGCTCTGATTGTAAAAGGACACGTCGAAATTCCGTCGGATATCGATGGGATAATCCGATTTCACTACAACGAGCATATTCGCGAGATAGTGCCGAAGCTCTGCAAGAGACTAGGAGAGGCTGGCATAGCGTTAAATCCCGACCTCATATCTGAGGCGTCTGCCTGAAGCTAGAGGTCTCAGACTGTAAAAGATGGCGTCTGCCGAATCCTGTTCAGCTGCTAGAATGGAATCTACCTCCGTTCCCCACGTCAAATGCCAAATTACGTCGATGTCAAACCTGAACTCCTTCGCTGGGCGGTAGACCGTTCTGGTAAGCCTGAGGAGGAGTATAAGGAGGCAGTGACCAAATGGCTGGCCGGTGACGCGAAACCCACCTACCGGCAGCTAGAAGCGTTTGCTCGACGGGCGATGGTGCCCTTCGGCTATCTCTTTCTAGAAGAGCCGCCCACCGAGGAACTCCCAGTTCCCGATTACCGGACGCGGACTGACGACGCGGTAAGACAGCCGACTCCAAATCTCATTGAAACCATCTTTGAGATGCAGCGGCGTCAAGACTGGATGCGAGAGTACCTCGTAGAAGAAGGTCAAGAGCCATTGCCGTTTGTTGGTTCGGCGAATGTCGGTGACAAAGTAGTTCCGCTCGCCAGGCGAATGCGGAAGGAGCTTGACCTAGCCGACAACTGGGCAGAGCAACAATCGAGCTATGAAGACACTCTCCGCTTCTTGCGTGAGCATGTGGAAGATGCTGGCATTCTGATTTTCATCAATGGAATCGTTGGTAATAGTACGCGACGAAAGCTCGACCCTGATGAGTTTCAGGGATTTGTGCTGATAGATGAAATCGCTCCTCTCATCTTTGTGAACGGAGCTGATTACAAAGTCGCACAGATGTTCACGATTGCTCACGAGTTAGCACACGTGTGGACCGGGCAAAGTGCTCTGTTTACGTTGACTGCAACGCAGCCAGTGAATGTAGACGTTGAAAAATACTGCAACCGTGTTGCGGCGGAGTTTCTCGTCCCTGCCGCGAAGTTGGAAGAAGCTTGGAATCGTGCACCCGAGGGAGACAAAGCGTTCGCTGCCATCGCTCGCAAGTTCAAAGTTAGCCCGGTGGTCGTTGCTCGCAGAGCGAAGGACCGAAAGCTAATTTCTCGCGAGGAGTTCTTTGGGTTCTATAAGCGGTACATGGCACGTGAAAAGAAACGGGCTGAAAGCCAGAGCACTGGCGGCAACTTCTGGAACACGCAGAACACCCGTCTAGGCACTCGGTTCGGCCAAGCTGTTATTGCAGCAGCCCGAGAGGGACGCCTCTCGTACTCTGACGCTTACGACCTGACGCGACTCTATGGGGAGACGTTTGACAAGTACGCCCGCCGACTGAAGAGAGGTAGGCGATGAGCAACACTCCCTTCTATGTCCTGGATGCGGATTCCTTCATCCGTTCGAAACGTGAGCACTACGCGTTTGATTTTTGCCCCGGCTATTGGGATGCGTTGCTGCGTTCATACCGGGAAGAAAGTCTTTGCAGCATCGAGCCCGTAAAGACGGAGCTGGAGAGAGGTAAAGACGACTTGGCAGATTGGGTTGCTGACGACGCTCCAGATGAATTCTTTGAGAGTGTCGAGGAAGAAGATGTAACCGAAGCCTACGCCGAAGTCATCGAGTATGTTCAACAGAATGGACAGTACAACGTCGGAGCGAAACAGCGGTTCGCCAGCGGAGCGGACCCGTGGCTTGTTGCGTATGCCAGCGTGTATGGGTTTAGGATTGCAACGCACGAAGTCTCTGCACCGCAATCCGTCGCGACTATCAAGTTACCGGACATCGCGGATGAGTTTGATGTTAAATGCGTTACGCCGTTTGAAATGCTTCGAGAACTCGAAGTACGCCTTCGTCTTGGAAACCGTCAAAAGAAATAGCTATTCCTTCCAGCCATGCCAATCGACCATCGCGAAATCCGATTTGAAGACGCCATCGAGCAGCACCTGCTCGACAATGGCTATTCATCCGGCGATGGACATCAGCTTGACGAAGAGCACCCCGAAGGGTTTGACGCCAAGCGAGCAATTTGGCCGAAGGTGGTCACCGACTTTCTGCGTGCGACACAGCCAGAGGTATGGAGTGGGCTAGAAAACCTTCATGGCGAAGAAGTTGAACGTATCGTGCTTGACGACTTGTGTCGTTCGCTCGATTCGCAAGGATTGCTCGCCGTACTTCGCCATGGCTTCAAGTGCTACGGCAAACGTCTGCACATGGCTTTCTTTGCCCCTGCCCATGCGATGAATCCCGAGACGCAGAGGCTATACGAAGCGAATCAGCTATCCGCTGTTCGACAGTTGCATTTTAGTGACGCCGAACCGGGCAAGTCGCTCGACTTGGCAATTGTGCTTAACGGCCTGCCAATAGCGACTGCGGAACTAAAGAACCAGAACTCTGGGCAGAACATCGAGCACGCGAAGCGGCAGTATCGAGAAGACCGTGACCCGAAAGAGAAGATTTTTGCTTTCAAGCAGCGTTCCGTCGTCCATTTTGCAGTCGACACCGACCAGGTAGCGATGACGACGAAGCTCGACGGCAAGAGGACATTCTTCCTGCCACTCAATCGTGGCGACGGATTAGGTGCGGGCAATCCAGACAATCCAGAAGGCTACAAAACGGAGTACCTATGGCGAGGAGTCTGGCAACGCGATGCTTGGCTCGACATATTCGCCCGTTTCGTCTTTCTCGAAGTCAAAGAGACGAAAGTCGGTGGTAAGAAGGTCCGCAAGGAAACGATGATATTCCCGCGTTACCACCAGTTGGACGCGGTGACGAAGCTTGAAGCGGACGCCAAAGAAAGAGGTCCGGGCAACAACTATCTCGTGCAGCATTCCGCTGGTAGTGGCAAAAGCAACAGCATCGGCTGGCTAGCTCATCGGCTCGCTAGTCTGCACGACGCAAAGGACACCAAGGTTTACGACTCGGTTATTGTGGTAACCGACCGGGTGGTGCTCGACCGTCAGCTGCAGGACACCATTTATCAGCTAGAGCACAAGCAAGGCGTCGTTCAGAAAATCGACGAGAGCCACAAATCGGCTCAGCTCGCTACTGCACTAGAAGCAGGCACGCCTATCATCATCGTCACGATACAGACTTTCCCGTTTGTCACCGAAAAGCTGTCTTCGCAGAAGGACCGCAAATACGCCGTCATCATTGACGAAGCACATAGCTCGGCGTCAGGTGAAACGGCGACGGAGCTAAAAGCGGTGCTCGCGGCAGAGCAGATTCGCGAGAAGGCTCGGGTCGAGGCGGAAGAAAAAGGACTCAACGATTACGAAGAAGAGATACTCCGCACGATGGCCAAGCGTGGTCAACAGCCAAATATCAGCTTCTTCGCATTCACAGCGACGCCGAAGTACAAGACCCTTGAAGTCTTCGGCGGTCGAGATGGGAACGGCAAGCCTAAGCCATTCCACCTCTACAGCATGCGGCAGGCGATTGAAGAAGGATTTATCCACGACGTCCTGGCAAACTACACTGCTTACAAAACTTATTATCGACTGCTGAAGAGCATCGAGGAGGACCCCGAAGTTGACAAACGGAAAGCGGCTCAGGCGTTAGCCCGTTTTATGAGCCTGCATCCACACAACATCGCTCAGAAGACCGAAGTGATGCTAGAGCACTTTCGAGCCCACACGCGACACAAGATTGGTGGCCGTGCCAAAGCGATGGTTGTGACTAGTTCACGCTTACACGCAGTTCGCTACAAGCAAGAATTCGACAAGCAAATAGCCGAGAAGGGCTACGGTGACATTCGCACCTTGGTGGCGTTTTCTGGGACCGTCGAAGACCCCGATATTTCAGGCAAGACATATACCGAACCCGAGATGAACCCCGACCCCGAAACGGGAAAGCCAATCAAGGAAAAGCAACTCCCGGAGAAGTTTGCTACACCAGAGTTTCAACTGCTCATCGTTGCTGAGAAGTATCAAACGGGCTTTGACCAGCCGCTCTTGCACTCGATGTACGTCGATAAGCGGCTAGCCGGAATTCAAGCCGTTCAGACACTCTCGCGGCTCAATCGGACTTGTAGTGGCAAGGAAGACACGTTCGTTCTTGACTTCGTCAATTCACGTGAAGAAATCTTCGAGGCGTTTCAGCCTTATTATGAGCGGACCGACATTGGCGAGGAAGCCGACCCGCATCAACTTTACGAGCTGCAAGCGAAGATAGAAGAGCAACACGTTATCCATGAGAGTGACGTTGAGGCGTTTTGCAAAGTATTCTTCCAGGCTAAGGCAGTACAGAGCAAGGCAGACCATGCCAAGCTGCAAGCGACGCTCGACCCCGCCGTGACACGCTTCAAAGCACTTGACGAGGAGCATCAAGAAGAATTTCGGGGCTTGCTCGGGGCGTTTCGCAATCTGTATGCGTTTCTGTCACAAGTCATCCCTTTTCAGGATTCTGACCTAGAGAAGCTTTACGCTTACGCACGCTTTCTGCTCTCAAAGTTGCCGCGACGTGAGGCGGGACCACGCTATCAGTTCGACGACGAAGTCACTCTGAAGTTCTACCGCCTTCAGAAAATCAGTGACGGAAGCATCGAACTCGACAAGGGTAAAGGCGGTGAAATTGGCGGCCCTACCGCCGTTGGCACGAGTCTGTCTGAAAGCCCAAAAGTGGAACTTTCGACACTCATCGGATTGGTAAACGAACGCTTTGGAACCGACTTCACCAAAGCCGACGAGTTATTTTTCAATCAGATTCAGGAAGAAGCGGTCAACGACGAGGAAATCCGCGAAGCTGCCAAGGCCAACACACTCGACAACTTCCGATATGTGTTCGATAAAGCGTTGGAGAACTTCTTCATTGACCGGATGGAGCAGAACGAAGAGCTGTTTGCTAAGTATATGAATGACCCAGCTTTCCAGGAGCTGGTTAAGCAGCATCTACGAGAGCGAGTATACGGACAGATTCGTGACGAAGACGTTGCATAACGCCAAGTATCTCCAATTAGCCGAAGTGCAAGTAAAACTCCGGTTCTAGGTCTTGCCATTCCACGATTTGAGTAGCACCTCAAATCGTGGCAAACTGGCCGAATGCAACACAGCAACAGCCACCAAGCAAGCCCAATTGAGCAAGCCGCTCAGCGGCTTCATAAGCGACACTCTCGCTCGGTAGTGTTTGCAGTTTTGGTTCGGGTCTTGCTTCCTCTTGGAATATTTTGGCTCTGCCTCAAGACCCTCGCTCCTTAACGCTTCGTCTCCACTGTGGTTCCAAGTAGCCGAGCTCATTGATGCTGCCCGCTGAGAGAGAATCTCTCAGAGTGACTACGCGGAACTATCTGTTCTGAACCCCAGTTGCAGACTTCGCAGAAAATTATCTTAGGCCTATCACTCGTGGTATTCTCGCCGCACACAAGCTCCACCCATTCGTGGGTTTGGACACCCCTCGTCGCTCCCTCGTGGAGAAGTTATTGAACTTCTGCACGAGGCAAGCGGCGTGCAGCATTTCGAGGGTTGTCTAACTACGTTTCCTTCTCACGAAGGAGAAAGGGGTTTGTGATGAAGAAAGAAGACGCACTAGCATTGTCGGAGACGGCAATCGCTGAACTTGGTGAAGCTCTGGCCGCAGGCAAGAGCGACGAACTCGCCAGCTACCTGGATGTGATGAGTAGCTTTTACAGCTACTCGTTTGGAAACTGCATGCTTATCGCACGACAGTTTCCCGAAGCCACGCTAGTGGCTGGATTTCGAGCTTGGCTCAAGCGTGGACGAGCCGTCAAGAAGGGCCAGAAAGGGATTTGCATTCTGGCTCCGCTGGTCCGCAAGAAGCAGGATGAGCAAACGGAGAAGTCTGGCGACTCCGATGAACGTGAACTATTCGGTTACCGAGCAGTTCACGTCTTTGACGTAAGTCAGACCGAAGGCGACGAGCTACCCGAAATCAACCACATTAGTGGTGACCCCGGCGAAGCACTTGCTCAGCTTCGTGAAGTTGTAAGCAAGCGTGGCATTGAGCTGCTCTATGAGGAAGAGCTTGATGGTGCAAGAGGTCTGTCCCAAGGAGGCACCATTTGTCTTCTGAAGGGCATGGCAGCTGCGGAAGAGTTTGCGGTGCTAGCTCACGAAGTTGCCCATGAAGGACTGCACAAAGGCGAGGACCGTAAGCGGACTTCCAAGGTCGTCAGGGAGCTAGAGGCCGAAGCAGTATCCTATGTCGTTGCGAAGGCTCATGGGCTCGCGAATGCCCTCAAGCATTCTGCGGACTATATTCAGCTTTACTCGGGAGACCGGGAGAAGCTGCAAGACTCGCTGGAGCGTATCCAGAAAACGGCTGCGTCGTTATTGACGGAGCTGGCAGAGGTGAAGGTGGCAGGCCAGGTGCCGGTCGCCTAGTGAGAGGTTTTTGGCTTTTGCTGCACGCCGCCTTGGCCTCTCCTCTACTCAGTCCCTAAATCGCTGCAAGCGGCTGCTCGAGAAATTTTTGAGTAAGACTCCGCTTCGTCGTATACTCCGCAGCACATCATGACGGAGGTATATATCATGGAAGACACATCGAACAGCTCTAAGAGCACTGCAAAAACTGAGAAACAAACGAACAGTAAGTACGTTGAGACCGTCCGCGAAGGAGCAACGGGCATCAACATTTACGTGACTAACAACGCTTCAGGCTCTTCGCACTATGCCGAGGTGAAGCGAGCTTACCCACGGCCAGGCACAGACAGAGACAAGCCTGAGTTCAACTACTCAACCAGGCTCTACGCCAAGCACCTCAAGCAACTTGAGCAGTGCGTAGCCAAAGCTGCTACTCGTGTAGCCGAGCTTGACCAGCAATCCGACACTGCCGAAGAAATTGAGTTCCCAGCAAACCAACCCGCTGCTTAACAAGTCTTGAGAGTGTAGCAGCGATGCTGCACTCTAAGCAGCTTCCTCACTTTCAGCAGGCAATTCCTCAAACGGTTTCACAATTGTTCGCTTGAATCGAATCACTTTCGTGCTAATCGTTTGCATCCCGTGACTCTTCCGTGTTTGGTTCACGCAGAAGAGAATCTTCAAGAGTTGTTGTCGTATGGGAGCGTAGGGCTCGTACGGCACGTGCCAGAACTTGGCAGCTATCCAATTGGCACTTCGTTTCTTGGCCAGGCTCATAAACTCTGCCTTCAAGTCTTTGAAGGCATCGCGACCGATGACCACCCTCACCCGCTTCTTATTGTCCAGCTCATGCACTGCTCTATCTCGCCTGCAGCGAACCGGTTTGTAGAGACCGTTTTTGAGATAAATCGAATAGCCCTGAAACTCGATGGGCTCCCCACGTGAGCAATTCTTGATGTTGCTCTTACCCTTGCTGTCTTTTTTTCCTTCGAGTTTTTTCCATAGATGCTCCCCTTCGGTAGCAAGCATCAGCCAATCACGCTCAAAGCGTATGTACTGAATGTTAGCCTCCCCTCGGAGCTTGGCTCGGTAACGCTGAGCGTCCGTTTTGCGTATCGAGTAGCGGTCGAGCAGCTTCTCATCGACGTCTGTTGGATTCTTTCCTGCTGGGACTTTTCCAGAGACGTGGAATCGATAGCCGTTGCAAACGTAGTTGCAAACGACCTGCTGCACGAAGCCCGTACGTGTTGTTGCCACGTACTTGTAGTGTGGATTGATTTTCATTGCCTTGCTTTCCTCAATTGAGCGTCAGCCAATACCCAAGAGCTGCCGCTTAAGTGAAGAAGAGCTGTTTAGTGACAAGCTCAAGTCAATCGATAAATCCTTTGGTTGCATCCTGCAACGAACCTCACCACGGTGCATCCGGAACCGTGTTTCGGAAACCTCCATCTTTAGAAATCACCGTTTGGCCTCGTGCCAAACGTGTGTATTTCCAACTGGTTTCAGTGCAATTCTATTGCACTGAACGCATTTCATTTTATTAGGGAAAAGATTTGTTCGCAAAGCGAACCTCTCCTCTCCCTTGTTTCTTCACTGACAAAAAACACAAGCTATCCCTAGCTCGTCTTTTTTATCCGCCTAACACGCCACCACAGCGGCTAGGGTCTGGTGTGAACCAAACCCTAGCCCATCACCTTTTGACGACCTCGGGGCAAGCCCCACTGGTCGGTCGCTGCTTTCGTCGTTCGTTACCGCTCTGGGCATCACCCCAGAACCGAAACGGGTCTTGACTGCCAGCCAAAACACCGCAGCTCTCACGCACCGAGTTTCCTCCGTGTTGATTGCTCTTCTACTTGCAGCCCACTCCCACTCTCCTGCTTTGCCCGCACTCCAAAGAGAGACGGTTTCTGACACGTTGTTGACTAGACAACGCACCGCTACATCACTAGCGGCAGCAAGAGAGCTTCCCACTTTAGTCGAACGAGTTGCATAGAAAATCTGCTGGCTAGCTTACGCAGACCGTATGGGGTCGCAACCCCAGAAGTAAACTGTACATGGTGTCCCCACCATGCCACTCACCAAACTGGTTCATAACACCAGCTCGCTTTCAGTTCCGAAAACACACAAAGAGAACTTACTGCGTTTACTTGGTTGTTCGCCACTTGCTGACAGCCTATCGGCCTGCAGCAAGCATTCTTGGCTAAGCACTTTTTCTATACTTACCATCAAGCCCTTGCGAGCCTATTACAGTTGAGCTATTCACCGTCTGGCATTTCTCCAGAACGCCGAGGCTAATCTTGCCCCGATACTCACTATCACTAGTGAGCAGCTCCCTGCGACGGCTGAGGTTAAAGGAGGTCAGTGACCCCATCATTCCCCTCAGATGGATTGCGCTCGGCTCTCGCCAAGCCTCACCAATTCTCGAACGACGGCTCTCATTTGAATACAAAACAAACAAGAGTCTTTCAGTGTCGCCCGCATTATTGTTCGCCCATGCTGAGCATGGCCGTATCGGTTAGAATGTTGAGATTACTCCTCTGCCATACAAAGGCAGTGGTATTAGTTCAACAAGCCACCGTCGAGCATGAGCGAGCACCTTTCGATGCACTCAGCTCTACCAACGACAGAAAATCCTTGGGAGATGAACCCCAAATACGCTTAGGCTGGTTGATAGCCAGCTTTACCGCGTCTCTGTTCGTCGTCAAAAGGTGGTTTCACGTTTTAGTGAATACCAACAATTGCGGCAGTCTATTTCATCCGCAGGGCTCAGATATTACCCCGTTCGAAGCTTTCTAAGCAAACACTGTTTGAAATCCAATTTCAGGGAGCCATTACGGCTACTTGCAGGAGGCATGAAGACGTCTCCAACTCTGGCATTTCTCTCCCGACCTAATTCTCTTGAGTAGCATCCCCGGCTAGCCAATGCGTTAAACAGTGTGCGTGGCCCTGGCGTATGTCACTTTGCCCAGATGTCTTGAAGAGTTGCACGTCAGTTTCGAGGCGATTTTTCAGTTGGCGTTCACTCGGTCGCTTTCTCCTGCATTTGAGTTTCTGCTGCCAATTGCCTTGGTTTCTGTGAAAGGCAATTTCGCCAAACCTCAAAGGAGAAAACAAAATGAACGACAAGAAAAAACCAGCCCACGAAATCCGACTTGGCTCCATCAAGGCGACCATCTGGGCCAACGACACGCAGAACGGACAACGCTACAACGCTGTGCTCACACGCATTTACCGCTTAGCGGAGGATAAGCGTACCAAAGAGGACAAGGGTTGGAGAGAAAGTGATTCGTTTGGAAGAGACGACTTGCTGCTCCTTGGCAAAGTAGCTGACCTTGCCCAAACCTGGATGTTCGAGCAAACAGCAACTGATAAGAAGAGCTAAGGCTAACGGGGTACTCCACCCCAGCGGGGCGAGAAATCGCCCCGCATTTTTTTGCACACACAGAGAAGAGGAACCCGTTTCTTGAGTTGGATGCAGCTTGCTGCTCCAAGTTTTTTTTTACAAACCCCTTCTGAATCTGACCAACAAAGGAAGTTCTAACCAGAACACAGAGACTGCGTTGAGTTCGGACGGTAGCGTCTTCCTTCTTACGTCCCATCATCGTCGAGGCTCAGACCGTGGGTGCAGCCCCGACGATGACAGGCCGACGAAGGAAGACTCGAGCATTCGCAGAGTTGTGGTTATTCAGGACCGTAGAAAATAGTGGACGCGGAATATCAAGACGTGCTATGCACGGAGATATGACGCTTCGTAAACCACCTCCTCAGGATGCTCAACTAGAACTCTTTTCCGCAATCTTCACAGATATTGCTTCCCGAGATGCACGCGAAACGATGGAGTTTCCTTTCTTGAGCCTCTCGAAGAAGCCACGTTTCAGACCTATTGAGTACACGAGTCCTAACGGCGTGGAAGTGATTGTGTCGGGAGGCGAGCCCTTCGGCATTGCCAATATCTGGGACTATGACTTGGTAATCTGGCTATTGTCTCAGCTGCGTCAAGCAATCAACAAGGGACAAGAAGTCTCCCGAAAAATCCGCTTCACTCGCTACGGGTATCTTAAGGCGGTCCGCAGGCATACTGGAGGAGACGAGTACAAACGCTTGGTCAAAACGATTGCTCGGCTCAAGAATACGACGATTACCACGAACTTGAGAGCGACTAGTCGTCCAATGACGATGTTCAATTGGTTCGAGTACGCCAACGTCGAGCGGGACGAGAAAGCAAACTTTATTGCCGCTACGGTCGTGCTGCCGGAATGGCTCTATGATGCCGTTTGTGACCGAAAGATGGTGCTGACGCTGCATCCCGATTACTTTCTCCTCCAAAGTGGCTACGCACGCTGGCTCTATCGGCTCCTCAGAAAAAGTGCAGGTGCAAACGCCAAGGGCTGGCGATGGAACCTTCGCACCCTGCATGAACGTTCGGGTACGTTGAGGCCTTACAAGAGATTTGCGGAAGACATACGAAAAATTGTTAAGCAAGGCATCTTGCTGGATTACAAGCTCACCTTGGAAACTTCCAATCGTCAGCAGTACATCCATGCGGTGAAGGTTGGGAAACTGCTGAGTACGGCTGCCGCATCAGCTCCACCGACTCAGCAAGCAATGCAATTCCTGAGTCTGTCCACAGATGCCTTTGAGAAGGCAAGGAAAGTCTCTGGGGGCTACGATGTCTATGTTCTTCATGAGATGTGGAAAGAGTTCAATGCCAAGCGGCAAACAAAACTCGAGTCTCCCGAGGCGGCCTTTATCGGCTTCTGTAAAAAACACGCTGCGAGTAACCCTATCGCCGCTCGCTAACACCAAAAAGTTATCCACAGGCACAAAGTTTTGCCGCGTGGGATTACGGTACCCACCGCACGGGGTATCAAGGTACTCGCGGTTCGTGGGGATACGGTACCCTGTCACGTGGGATAAGGGTACCCAACTCGCCGATTCCCCAGCCACTTCAGCGAGTTGCCAGCCGTAAACTCTCTTAAACTATTCTCTAAACAATTCTAAACGGCTTATCGGGGAGCCTTGGCCAAAACACGGAACCTCAAGCCTCACTTCAGTCGAGCAGGAATTTTTTTTGAAATGATGCCTGTGGGGTTGCTCGCCAAGTGACCCCGGCTCGCAAAGTTGGTAGTGGATATGGCAAACCAGGCCCAACTCCTGCCGAAATCAAGGCCGTCGTATTTCGCTTCTGAGTGTCGGAAGGCATGGACCTACCCTCTGGGTATCTCGTGGCACAATTTGCTCGTGTCGGTAAACCTCGTCGTGATTTGACGGTAGTCAGCCCGCAGGAAGTGCTGACCGAGGCGAAGGCCGAGGAGTGTCTACCTTCAAATGCTTACAAGCTTGCTTGTAAGCAATCTTGCAACGTTGCAAACAGGCAAAGAAACCTACTTGCCAGCTTCGGAGAATTCACGATATCGTCGCCCTATGATAATTCTGTTTGCGAACACAAAAGGGGGAGTTGGGAAATCGACACTGTCGGCGCATCTGACGATTTACCTGCATGACCTTGGCCGGAAGGTGGCGTTACTCGATTCTGATAACCAAGCCTCCTCCTCGGTATGGGTTTCAGAAACGGAACCAAGCATTCAAGTCGTAAAGGAAACGGACCCCGACGTGGCTGCCGAAAGACTGCTTGCTCTCAAACGGGTCTCTGACTTTGTCATTTGTGATTCACCTGGAGATATTAACGAGACCTCGCGGACGCTCATGCTGCTGGCTGACCTGGCAGTGTTTCCGGTTGGTCCGTCCATACTCGACCTACGTTCTCTAGTCGATGCCACCAAGACACTCAAGACAGCTCAGAGAATCAATGCCGGGAGACCAGCAGGGCTTGTCGTCTGCAACAAGATTAGAAGACGCAGCAGAATCAGTGGTGAATTGCCCGCCGTAGCCCAGCAACTTGGCATTGCTGTTGCCAAGGCAAAGGTGAGGGAGTTAGAAGCGTTTCGAGATTCGGCTCAGCAAGCCACCGTGGTGACTCGCATGGTTGGAACCGAAGCAGGCAAGGACGCCCAAGCTCTGTTTGAGGAAATTCTCGCCCTGCTACCAGTAGTCGCACCGACCACCAGAAAGAGAGTTGCCAATGGATAAATCAAGAAGAGGTTTATCGTCCGCACTGGTCTTCACCGAAGAAGTGGAAGAGTTCGTTCGTCCTAGCAAGAATTCTCAAAGGCACAAATTGTCTGAAGAGTCTGGGGCACCATCAATCACCGCATTGAAGCCAGTCGCTGAAAGTGCCCCCGCAGTTGCCAGCGTAGAGAAACTGCCTGCAAAGCCAAAAACTCCACAGCTAGGTAAAGCATCCAAAAAGAAAAGTCCCGCTAGCCAAACAGAAAATGCACTTTCGCAGCCACTGGTCGCTATCACTACTAGATTTCAGCCGACAACAGCTGACAGACTAAGGCGAACTTCGCTGGAACGTAAGCTTGCCGGAAAATCCCCGTGGTCACAGCAGGAGATAATTGAGCAGGCGGTGCTAGACTGGCTTGCTAGGCAGTCGTGACCTTACCTGTCAGTTAAGCAAACACACTAGTTGAGGGCTAAGATTGAACAGTACAGAACCTTGCCCAAAAAGCATGGGACAACTCCAAATCGCAGCTTGAATCTGCCTGCATTCGAACATTACTAGAACGCAGCATTGCTCTAGGTTTAGAGAATAGGGAAAAGTGTTTTAGCGTTTCGCTTCGAACGCAGGAAGCAAAATTCCTAAAGTACGTCGGTCTCCTCTACTTGTGCAAATTAGCGAGTCTGTATTTTGAGGTCAGTTTGTCCAACCTGCAGCCCTAATCGAACTGCACGAATCGCCACGGCTTGCTCAATCCAAGCATTTGCAGGTACTAGACGATGCTCCGTGAGGGGTGCAGGATTTGGTTCGATTCGGGAGTTGCAGCAAGTGATGGGGGGAGTCATATAACATTACTGTGATAGTGCAGTAAGACCCCCGTCGAGCAGCAGGCCATCGATTAGAACGTAGGTTCTCCAAAGCGAACTAAGTGCATCAAGATATGCAAGGTTGGTCTGTGCAAAGGTTTGCTGAGCCGCCAGTACATCTAAATAACCTACTTCCCCCTGGCGATAGCCTTGCTGGACCAACTCAAAGGTCCGCAACGCACGAGGTAAAATGTTGCGTGCGTAGCTGTCAGTGGTCACGTAGGCATCAGCGTATTGTTGGAAAGCGTCGGCTAGCCTTCGTTGCAGGTCCAACTCCACTCGGTCAACGTTGCGTATTGCTTCGCTGACCTCAGCCTGAGCTTGACGGATTCCACCTTGGTTGCGATTCCAGAGCGGAATGGGCAAACCAATCTGTACGCCTGCAATTGTATCGTTTGTGGAATCATCGTACTGCACGCTGAGCTGCGTGCTAATGTCAGGAACCGCATCAACGCACGCACGATTCAATGCATGACGAGCCCGGTCTACGTTAGCCATTGCAATGGCAACTTCGGGACTTTCAGTTTTCAGTCGAGCAAGTTGATGCTCCCATTCGATTGATTCTGGAATTTCGTCAATATCTCCGACGAGCGGTTGTGCCTGCAATTCTGAGCTACCGGTAATTGTAGACAGCATTCTCCAAGCTTGGTCGAAGCCGTTTTGAGCAGTCCTGAGTAGCAACTGAGCCTTTTGCTGCTGCACCTCCGTCTGCAACAGACCTGCCAACGGAACTTCCTCTGCCTCATACAACGCCTTGGAGGCCTCAACTGCTTCGCTCGTTACGTGCACCAATTCATCAGCCAAATTCACTCTGCGTTGAGCCAGCAAAGCACCATAGTATCCATGTCGCACATCGGACGTGACTCTTCTTTGAACAGCGGCAAGCTCCTGCTCAGCTTGGGCAATTTCTGCCGCGACGATTGCTCGATTACGCTGAAGTTTCTTGCCTGTGATGAAGTTTTGTCCAACAAAGCCGCCCTGTTGTCCAGCAGCCCCATCGTTACCGACCTCACCTGCGACGTATCCCACGGTTGGATTTGGGGCCAAACCAACTTGCACCCACTTGCCACGTAACGCACTAACACGGGCGTTCTGCTGAGCAATCGCCGGGCTATTTGCAAGTGCGAGTTGCTCCAATGCCTCTAGCGTGAGAGTTTCTGCCTGCGGAACCTGTGGCAAGGCATCGACTCGCGGATTGCTTTCCAACGGTTCGACAACCTTTGGCGGTTGGAGCAATTCAGCCGCAAGTGGCTCTTCGTAGTCGACCTGAGAGACAATAGGGCCACTATCACTTTTCGGATTTGCGGAGGAATCTAGCAGCTTCTCAGTTGGCTGAGGCGAAGAAGCACAACCGATTGTTGCTATTAGCACTCCAAACGCCATGCATATATTCAGTCGGGTCATCCCTGACCTCCTCTTCAAATCACAATTAAGTTTTTGCCAAGATTGCACGCCCCTGGGCAGTGCATCTAAGCATGACGTAATGCGGGTACTATTTCAGTTCGTGAGGCGTGCCATCCGGGAGCAAGCCCTGCTAGGAGTCCTACCAGAATCGCCACAAGGATACCTTGGATTGCCAGCGTGAACGATGGTTCAAAAGAGATTGTGACTCCCTCAGCCGCTACAGACATTCCTGACGACGACAGTAGTAACGCACTTCCAGCAACGCCCAAGATTCCGCCCAGGGTGCTGAGCAGTAAACTTTCGACCAATACCAAGCGAAATACTCGCAGTGGACGCAAGCCCAGCGTTTGCAGGACGGCATGCTCTTTGATGCGGTCTTGCACCGACATCACTGTGGTAGTGGCTACCAGCGACAGCACTAAACCAACGCACGCATAGCCGAGCCAATGGACGAATCCAATGAGTTCTGCAAGGTCGGCAAGTGTGTCTGCTTGAAACATGCCCTTGGTTCGAGTCGTAGTCGCTACCGGACCTCCGCGAAACTCTTGGTCTATCTGTTTTGCTAAGGCATCGGGGTCGGCAGTGTCGCTTAGATGCACTTCGAGTTGAGTGACCGTGCCAACATCGTTGGCACCACGTGCCCGCTGCAGGAATTCAAGATGAGTAAAAATCAAATTATTCTCGGCGGCAACTGGAGACTCAAAAATCCCGCGAACCACAACTGATATGTCACCGATAGTGAACTTGTCACCAACATTCAAACGACGCCTAGTAGCGACATCTAAACCAACAAACGCCGCGTCATCTTGCTGCTCAAAGGTAGACCAGTCACCCTTCGTAAGATTGAGTTCTCGTCTTGCTTTAAGTTGTGTGGGGAGGAGACCCTGAAACACAATCGCATCGAGGCTGGCTCGGCAGTTATTGGTAAACACCTTGATTGGCACCACAGCTTGCACGCCTGATAATTTCGCTATTGTGCTTTCGTAGTCTTGCGGTAACCGACTACTTTGTGGACAGAAGCGGTTTTCTTGAAAAACTACCAGAGTCCGCCCAGCATCCTCGCCTGCGGTAAGTGCCAACAGCCCCTGTTGAACGGCACCGATGAAACAAAACACCAGCAGTGCCACTGCGGTTCCACTGACGGTGAGCAGAGTGCGAGTACGGTGTCGCCAGAGGCTTTTCAGTACGTACGGTATAAACTTGAGCATCCTAAGCGGTCCTTAGCTCTGTGAGTTGAGTTTCTTGACCATTCTCCATCAGTCGTCCACGTTCCAGGCGAATCTGCCGCTTAGCTCTTGCTCCAGCGTCGGCGTCATGCGTCACCATTAGCAAAGTCATTCCAAGTTCCGCGTTCACACGGCTTAGAAGTTGCAGAATCTGTTCAGTCGTTTCGTCATCTAGACTGCCTGTAGGTTCGTCGGCAACAACCACAGTGGGATTGGTGACGATTGCTCGTGCAATACCAACACGTTGCTCCTGACCACCAGACATTTGGCGTGGATAGTGGCTAGCCCGTGAAGTCAAATCAACGGCTTCCAGAGCTATCTCGACACGCTTGCGACGCTCCGCAGTCGACATCGGAAGCAGCAGAAGCGGAAGCTCTACATTCTCGTAGGCGGTCAGCACGGGAATAAGATTGTGGGTTTGAAAGATGTAACCAATATGAGCTGCTCGCCAGTCGGCGAGTTTTCCGCGTGAGAGCTTGGTAATGTCGGTTCCTGAAACAAGAATCTCACCCGAGTCCACGTGGTCAATGCCAGCAATTAGGTTCAACAGTGTACTCTTGCCTGAGCCACTAGCACCCATAAGCGAAACGTAATCGCCTTCTTCAATCGAGAGACTCACTCCATCAAGAGGTCGAATCGTCTCTTCACCGTTGGCGTACTCTTTGATGACATTCTGTACTTCAACAAGTGGCATATTACACAACCTTTCCAGTTACATATTCGAGTCGGCGGCCAATGCGGTCCGGCTGCTTCTAGGGGCAATTTTGCCGCTGGACATCGAGCGGTCTTCGCCAGTGACGCGAACGCGAGTTCCGTCAGTAAGTGCTTCTCGGCCACTGACTATCAGTTTGTCAGTAGGTAGTAGGCCACTGATGACTTCAACAAGACCTTGTTCCGTAGCACCACTACCAATTTCCACAGACTTTCTAAGAGCAATGCCCTGCGTGAGGTCTGCTACCCATACACTGGCTCCTCCCTCACCTGTTGAAACCAGCGATTGCGGCATGAACAAACGCAGAGGAGACTCACCTTCCCTATCCTTTGCTACTGGTGAAGGCGGGGCTAGGAACGTGACCTTGCACAGCATTTCTGGCTTGATGACGTTCGGGGGATTCGTGATGGCCACCTTTATTTGAAGAGTGTTCTTTTGAATATCCGCTAGGGTGGTAACCGATACGACTTCCCCCGCAAGTGCCTCCGCTAATGCAGCGGATTCAATGGAAGCTTGTTGCCCCAATTGCACCTGGGGCACATCTTCCAATCGCACGTCGACACGTACTTGCAAGCTGGCAGGGTCGTAGAGACTGACTACGGCACTGGAGCCTTGGGCTGAGTGAGGATTGATTCCCGAGAGTCGTTGCCCTGGACGAGACTCAACACTTAATACACGGCCTTTAATGGGGGAACGGACTATCATCCGCTCCAAACGAAGCTCTGAGCCTTCTACTGCAAGTTGTGTTTGCTCTGCTCTCGCTTTGGCAACCATCAAGTTGGCTTCCGCCTCAGCCAAAGCTCGCGTTTCGTCCGTCAACAGCTTGAGCTTCTCAGCCAAAGCAGCTCGTTTTTCTCCCAGAGATTTTTGCTGAGCGTTGAGTGTCGGCTCGCGGGCCTCCAGTTCCTTGACTTTGTTTATTGCTGTAGCTAGCTCAGCACGGGCTTCGCGAAGAACCCTGCCTGTAATAGCATCACCAGCAAGCTCTTTTCGGCGAACACTATCAGCAGCCAGCTCCTGCTGTGTCTTCGCAGCCTCTATAGCAAAGGGTAGGCTTCGTAACTCAAGTTCGTTTCTTGAAAGCAGTGTCTCGGCATCGGCAAGAGCAGCCTGCAAACTCAGGGGCTTTGCAAAGTTCGCCTTCGCAGCCGCCAACGTAGCCTCGGCTCGGTGGACTTCTGCAGCTTGTAGCTGGCGCTTAGCTTTCGCCTCAGCTAATGCTAACTTGGAGTCGATTTCAATGAGTTTGGCTAACGGCTCCCCTTTTTCAACATGCTGGCCCTCGACTACAAGCAACTCCTTGATAACGCCTGGTGCGAGCGATGAAGCCACCACGGGCGTTGGTCTCGGTTCAACCCAGCCTGCTGCCTGAAATAAGGGAGTGCCTTCTTGCTTGATTTCAGCTCGACTTACCACGACAGGAGTAATCGTTATCGCTTGAGCAGGAAGAAAACTATCTCGGGCGGCCCAGCCAAAGAGGCTCAAAAAGCCTGTGAGAATACCTATTGGTAGCACGTACTTGGTAAGCCACGACCGTTTCTTCTTCATGGTCGTCTGCTCAGGTTCGCTGCGGTCAACAGCCAACTGACTCAGGTCAAGTTGAGAGGAAGTTTCTGACATGAAATAAAATCTCTATCTAAATCGCTTTGATGGCTTCTACAACCGGAAGTCGCATCGCCTTAAGAGCTGGAGGTAGTGCCCCGACGACGCCCAACAATGCAGCTACCCCACAAGCTACTGCAATCCCTACGCTGTCGACTCGAAGCATGAATGCCCCCATCGTAAATCGCACTGCCAAGCCATCCACCAGCAAGAGACCTAAGACACTAGCGGTTAACGCTCCTGCACACGCCAGGAGCGTTGCTTCCTGGACTAGCGTTAAGAGAATGGCACGTCGGCGAAACCCAAGGGCTTGTAGCGTCGCCAACTCTCTCACGCGACCGACAACCGCTCCATACATCGTGTTTAATCCCGCGAAGATTCCGGAACCAGCAACCAATGCCACCACGACCCAGCCCAACATGCGAACCGGCTTATAGTATTTTTGGAGGGAAGCGTAGTAGGAGCTTTCGGACACCGCTTTGAGTTCTAAGTCCACACGTTCACGGCAAAACAAGTCCACGTCTGCGACTCGGTCGGGTGAGTCCATACTGACTGCTACCAAACTCAAATCTTGTCGCTTGAGCGTGGTCTGCAAATCCGTTAGAGGTGCCCATATCTCGGATTCAAAGGCCGAACCAGCCGCCGTAAAGTAGCCGCTAATGGTCCAAGTCTGTCCATCAAACACTACCTGCTGTCCGATAGCGAGGTCCTCTTCGCTTGCCCCAAGCTTGGAGTGAGCTAAGCGTCCAACTATCACTTCATTGCCTTGCGGCCAAGCCCCCTCGGCGATTTGCACTTGGCCTCGCACAAGTGGGGCCGTAGTAGTAACACCACGCACTAGGCCCATGCCTGGTTCTTGTAAGTTGGCAGTTGTAATCCGAGTTGCAAGATACAACTCAGGAGAGACATACTCGACTCCATGCTGTTGGTGGACTCCGTCCACACTCGCAGCGAGCAACGCTGGTGTACGTCCTGGAATGGACGAATTCTCAATGTCAGCCGCAGACGAGAGCGAATAGACTAAGACCACGTTTGGATTTCCTGTTGCCGCCAGTGACTTCTCTAGTCCACGGATAAAGCCCACAACGACTAACACCAATAGCACCACAATGGTAAGCCCACCTAAGGTGAGCATACTGCGTGACGGTCTTCGAAAGAGATTTCGAACACCGTAGTCCCACGGTAGTAGTCGTTGACCAAACATGTCGTATCTCCAATGGCAGGCAGTTGCCTGCCGTCGTTAGTTGCGGATGAAGATGCCCTTGGCGAGCATCACGAAGTTGCCACTTTCATCCTTCTTTGCGTTACCTTGTACGACAACCATGTCAGATTCTTTGAGGCCAAACAGGTCTCGTGAGTCTACCGCAACGAGTTGCCCATCCTCATCCACCACCTTAACGAGCGTTGTGCATCCTAGACGTTCAGTCGCACAACAGTCGCCCGTGCATATTTCACCGTCGGCAGAACCTTCACCTTCTGCAACAACGCTCATTGAAGCATCGAGCAGTGTAAATGCTGCACGACCCTCTACCCACGGTTTTGCACAGCCACCGATTCGACCGACAAGCACCAAGGGTGCCCCGTCCTCGGCCGATTCGTGGGCTGCGATGACTCCCATAGCTCCCTCTGGTTCTTCTGAAAGTTTGTAGAGGCTGGCATCAACACTGACTGGTGTGACAGATTGCTCAGAAAGTGAATCAGAACTGGTTCCACAACCAGTGCTGATGACGAGTCCAGAAAGTATTAGGAGTATGCCTAGGCTGTTAGTATTCATCTTTGGAGTCCTCCTGAAATTGATTGCTGTGCTTGTTCATGATTCTTAGGGGCACGCTCGGTGGCCCACTTAATTGCTAATGTGCCATAAGGCCCGTTAACGGCAATCGGTCGCTCTTTTGCTTGAGTAACGGCGTCAATGAGTCGCCACGGTGAGAGTTGAGTCTCAGGTCGTGCTTCCACAAACAGTGTCTCTCGCTCCATATCAACACTCACCTTGGTGACACCTTTTACTGCATAAAGTTGGGCAGCGATTTTCTTCGCACAACCTTGGCAGTGCAGATTCTCTACGGCAATCGACACCGGTAGTTTTGCCCGTTGCCGTTGCGATTGGTTTGCTTCAACCTTTGGGCGAACCAAAGTATAGGTGGCTGCGGTGGTGACCAGTTTTGTTGGCCCGCCGTCGCCCTGTTCAACTGCGTGCCAAAGCTGCCCCAGCATGGCAGCATTCGGTTTCGGTAATGCAACCGTGAGCGTATGCGACTTCAAGTCGACACTAACGTCTCTGACACCGCGAGCAGCGTACAGTTGACCCGAAGTCTTTCGGGCACAGCCTTCGCAACACATTTTCTCGGCAACAATTTGAACCTGCTCAGTAGGAGCCTGTTTTGGTCCAGCTTGCACGGTAGTTGTTGCACTGATGGTTGCGAAGCTGACAAATAACGTGGCGTAGCTATAGCACCTCTTGTGCATGAGTTTCTCCATTATCAATTGGCGATTCGGCCCTGCTATCGGTCTGGCTACGCTTATCACGCAGCAACAACCTGCAGGGATGCAGTTCAACGAATGAATGCCCGTTCCCATCAGAGGATTTGGCACTAGGCCAAAACGAAAGGGAACGACGAACACAAGCTGAGAGCTTGTGCGAAGAAAATCAAATCAGAAAACGGCACAACTCTGAGCAGAGTTGTGCGGAAGTTGTCGTAGACGAGTCTAACGCCGTTAACCACATCGTTCGAAGCGACTGTTCGGCGTGAGATACGCTGGCAATCGTCGCGTCGTGATAAACAAGGCCAGTTAGCAGCAGCTCACTTGGCTGCGATGGTGCCTTGGGTAATTCGAAGGGCTCTGGTGATTGATGACACCAGCAAGTGTCAGGACAGGGACACGGTGCTGGGCATGAGTTTTGTGGCTCATCGTGGCAGCCCTCATGCGGCAGCGAAGTGTTCGCCGTTTCGTTCTGATGGCAGCTGTGAGGACATGTGCCATGATGCACTTCTCCCTCGCTAGCAGTAGCTGGACTGCATCCAGCTATCACGCAAAACACCTGTGTTTGCTGAGCAGTCGAAGCCAACGCAAGTACCACACCCAAGAGCCCGAGGGCTCGTCTCAGATTGTGGTGGCGATAGAACATGACAATTCAGTCTGAAGTAAAACTAAAAGTACTCACTCTTGTAATCGGCAAAGATTAGTCTTCGAAACCACAAAAATAGGATGACCAGCAAATATTCGCCATGGCACCCTGTCTGCGTAACAATGCTATTATACTAGCAACAGAGTTCGGGGCGATGAAGCCCCAATCGGGTATACCCCGTTAGAGGTGAACGCTGGCAGTCAATGCCTGGGGAATACTTGCGTTTTGGCGTCATTAATTATTGCCGGAGTCGGGAAATACCTCCGTCACCAACGATAATTAACAAATTGCACGGCGTTGGACTATCCGCCGAAAAACCGATTTATTCGCCGGTTGCAGGGAAATAGAGGACTGAATGAATCTCAGGCGTTCAGCTCCTGCGTGCGTTAGCCGCCGTGGATTGCATTTCGCTGTTCACTAAACTCAAAGTGGTTGCATCAACGTACCGTAGAACCGATGGGCACTAAAATGCTCAGCCGCACTAGGCCGATGCGGTTTTGGCGATTTGCTTCAACGCGTCAGCTTCATCGGCTGAACGCACTTTTTGTCCGAATACGGCTCAAACCCGTCTTACGCCGCAATTCGTTCATAGTGACGAAGGACGCCCCCGAGTCGTTCTTTGCAAACGACATCTTCTTCACTTTCAGGAGGAATGTCGAGCACCGGCCATTCTCCCGTAAGCGGACGATTCTCTTTTCTTTGATGAGGTCGCACTTCGTTGTAAAACGATGCGTACTCCGAAACGATGTAATTGAGGTGCTCCAACCCAAATGCTATGAATCGATTCAAACACTCATATTTGAGTGAACCTATCCAACGCTCTATGAATGCATTTTGGTTGGGAGCCCTAGGTGCGGTAGGTTCTATCAGAACGTCTGCTTTTTCGAAGACCTCATCAAACTTGCTGGTGTAGCAATTATCGCGGTCTCGCACCAAGTAGCGAATTCGTAAGTCTGCCTCATCGGCCTGCTTCAGCATCGCTTTGGCTTGTTTGACCATCCATGGAGTATTTGGCTTATAGGTCGCTGGAGAACAAATTACTCTCCGCGAGTCCACGTGCAAAAAGGCTAAAGCGAACGCTTGTCTTATTCCTCGCCTGGTTACGACTTTCTTGCAAAAGAAGTCGACCTGCCAAAGCGTATCGGCGTGAATTTTGACAAACTCGTCCCAAGTACCTTTTCCACGCTTCGGGCTCGGTTTGACGCCTTCTTCCTTGAGGATTGTTCGCACGGTTGTTCGGCCTACCGAACGAATTCGCAATTTGTGCAATTCACCGACAATTCGGCCATATCCCCAACCCGTCTCCTTGGCAATTCTGATGACTAGGTCACGTACGGATTCGATAGTCTTGGTACGGCCCATTTTCTTTGTGAGCTTCTTGCCTTGGCTTTTCTTGGCTATCCACCGTTGGTATGTTCGTGGATGCACGATACTTATTAGCTTGAGAATGCCCGGACCAATGGCTACACCCAATTTCACCAGTCGTTCTCGTTCGTCATCGTCGAGAAAGATTTTCTGTTTGGGCACTCGTTTGCGTAGCATTTCGTTCTCAGCTTGTAGAAACTCGATATGGCGTCGCAAATCGGTTTCTTTAGAGCTAGCTAAGATGAATAAGAGTGGGGAAAACCATCCGCTCATACCAGGGTCTCGTGTGCAAAAGTACCGGGAAACTCAAGGTGACATTCTTTCTGAACACCTGCTTTCGCGACTGTTCTGGTCGACTGATTGGTGCAGGTGATTTGGTACCCTGTTTGGCAGTCTGAAATCTGCTAATCGATGCTAAGCGATGCTAAAACTTGCTAATGGTTGCAAGCTCGCAAAGAGGGTACTAGGATGAGTTTAACGCAGTAAATGCAGTAGTTTCAACGATTTTTCGCGGGGTTCCTCATAACCTCGAGGTCGTCGGGCCAGAGAAGCCCGATCCACCAACTCCAACACATATTTCCTATGGCATGTCGGACGCCATGGACGAATTGTTCCTGGCCTCCGAACAGGTCGGGCTTGACGACTGGTGGCCCCTTCCACTCACGTTAGAATATACCCCACATGGGTATTTGTCTATGACGGTATTCGGCTGGTTTCTGAGGCCACCACTATGAGAACTACACAGCTCTCAGGGAAGAAGACACTCTCCCCGCAGACAGGTAGCGATTTGTCGGCACTGGTCAAGTTCAGGTGTTGCCGAGAACAAGTAGCTTGTGCACTTCCTGAGACTCGCGTCACCGTAGCACCTCAATTCGTATCGCACGATTACATCATTAACTCAACCAACGGATGAAAGCTCTCTCGCTATGAACAAGTCAGATTCTCAACAAAAGTATGAAGAAGGCAGCCTCACGTTGGTAGGTTCCATTGCGATGGGTACCGGGGTCATGATCGGTGCGGGAATATTTGCCTTAACCGGCCAGGTTGCCGAACAAGCCGGAGGACTTTTCCCCCTGGCGTTCTTCGCCGCCGCTATCGTGGCAGGCTTCAGCGCATACAGCTATGTGAAAATGGCAGAACACTATCCGTCAGCAGGCGGTATCGCCACGTTTTTGATGAAGGCGTATGGGAAGGGAACCATCACTGCTGGAATGGCGCTGCTAATGTATTTTTCGATGGTGATTAACGAAAGTCTGGTGGCTAGAACCGTTGGAACCTACACACTCCAATTGTTTGACGTTAAGGACAAACAAACGCTTGTTCCTATCTTGGGCGTTGGTTTGCTGGTGGTTGCGTTCATAGTCAACATACTAGGCAACCGATTCATCGATACACTTTCGACCGTGACGGCAGTTATAAAGATTCTCGGAATCGTTATTTTTGCCTCGGCTGGCCTCTGGGTGTCTGGGCTTAGTTTCGAAAGCGTAGGCGTGACCGAGCGGACCTCAGCGGAGAGCTTTCTTTCCGCGACAGCACTTGCTCTTTTAGCCTACAAAGGTTTTACAACAATCACTAATAGTGGATCGGAGATTAAAGAACCGAGAAAAAATATCGGACGGTCGATCCTTATCTCTCTTTCAATTTGCTTAGTCGTCTATTTATTCGTGGGATTCTCAGTCGCAGCAAATCTTTCTGTCTCAGAGATTATCGAACATCGAGACTATGCACTTGCAGAAGCGGCCCGCCCTGCTTTCGGAGATTGGGGAACCTATATCACGGTGGGGCTCGCAATTATCGCTACGATCTCAGGACTCATCGCAAGCACATTCGCTGTTTCTCGAATGTTGGCGATGTTGAGTGAAATGGAATTAGTCCCGCACAGGCACTTTGGGATGCCGGGCGACATGCAGAAACACACGCTTGTTTACACTGTAGTGTTTGCGATTACGCTGACAATGCTTTTCGACCTTTCACGGATCGCCTCTCTTGGGGCCATATTCTACATCGTGATGGATATCGCTGTGCACTGGGGAGTAATTCGCTATGTACGTGAGGAAGTGAACGCGAAAGTCTGGATCCCTATTGCGGCTATCTTGCTCGATTTGGCGATTCTCGGTTCCTTCCTGTGGATGAAGGCCACCAGCGATGTCGCCGTGCTTTGGGTTGCATTGCCTTCCATGATCTTAATCTTTGCCGCTGAGCGCTGGTTTCTCGTTCGAAAGGGTTCAGCCAGCGACCAATAGAAAACGTACATGCCTCGATGAGCGTGGTCCCAGCCTGAAAGGGGCAAGATCGAAGCCGCACCGATGTCTTGATTATTGTTGTTAAGGCTATGCAGAGTTTCTGTTTGCTAGCAAAAAGAAGATCTGCAGTTAGATTAATCAAATGTACCCCCCAGGGGTACCTGGCCGATACCTGTTTAAGAAGCAGCTTGGATTCGATAGCTTTTTTGGGTGATTTCCGATGCAATTATTTCTGCGTTTGATGGCTTGGGTAGTGGTTTTTGTGTGCGCCACTTCCCTGTGTTTAGCACAGGATTTAGTTACTCCACAGGCTGCCCCTATTCCTAGCAAAGTGGGAGAAGCTTATACCGACCCTCCGCCTATTCCCGGGCTTGTCACTGAACTACTACCCACGCAGCATGAGTTAGCGGACACCTCAAAAGTCTACGGACTCGAAGAGATGCTAGCTTTAGCGGCTGACAACAATCCCACGCTCCAGCAGTCGAGATTGCGCGTCTCCGCTGAAATGGGCAAGGCGTTGCAGGCTGGTCTCTATCCCAACCCAATACTTTCTTACGAGGCAGAGCAAATCTTTATCGATGTCCCAGGGGACGTTGATTCTCCAGGCGAATTTCAAGGAGGTGTGCTCCAACAACGGTTTGTCACAGCGGGCAAACTTCGACTCAGCCGCGAAAAATTCATGCGCCGGGCCCAGGTCGCTGAGCATTTGGTCATGGCACAAAGGTTTCGTGTTTGCAATGACGTACGCATTCACTTCTATCGGTCACTTGCTGCCAGTGAGATCTTGTCCATAAAGGGAGAGTTACTAAAGACAGCCGAGGACGCGGCTGTCACCGCACAGGAACTATACAACCTGGGCCAAGCCCGTCGAACTGAAGTCAGGCGAGCGAACATAGCATTGCAGAAAGCACGACTTGCAATTCTCAAGGCAAAGAACGCTTACCAAGAGCAGTTTCGTAGCTTAGTGGCACTTGTGGGTGTGCCGCTGCATGAGGGGCTGGTCGCTGGCGACCTCATGCCACAATGTGACGTCATCAGCTTCGATTATGCTTATAGTCGGTTACTCGCTGAAAGTCCTGAGTTGGCAGCAGCCCGGGCCAAACTCTCTGTTGACCAGACTACCATTCGTCGTGAAAGCGTCGAATGGGTGCCCGACGTGGTGGTGCGGGGTGGTGCTGGTTACAACTTCGATGCTAGAGAAACTACGGCAGTGGCTGGCGTTGCTCTCGAAGTACCCCTTTACGACAGGAATCAGGGTACCATTCGCCAGGCCCAAGCTGATTACGCACGTCAGCGGGAAGAGATCAATCGTATGGAACTCCAACTCCGCGATCGGCTAGCCTCGTCTTACCAACGTTATGTCACGGCCCTGCAGCATGTTGGCGAGTTTGAGCGAGTGATATTGCCAGAATCGAAGGCCGCATACGCCGAGATTTTGGAGAGTTATCAGGAAAATCGGGTTGATTGGCCAGACGTACTCATGGTGCAACACGATTATTTTGACGCTCAATTGATGCAGGTCGATAATCTTTTGGCAGCACGCGAGCATGAAGTTCTGATCTACGGATATTTACTCCACGATGGCTTGATGGCGGCACCCGGTATTGCACCTCCTGGCCACATCAATGCAGTGCCCAAGCCAAGGTAGGTTCCTTTAAAACCTCATCCTACCACATTTACGAGTTTTACCTCCTGCCCTAGTTAAGTGAGTTTCTGTCATGACCAAACAGCCGGATGATACTCTTCGTCGTGACTTTCTCAAAAAGTCTGCCATCGCCGCAGGCGGAGCATTTGCAGGCGGCGTTCTTGCCAACCAGGCAAACGCCCAGTCTATCCAGTCAGGCCCTCTAATACACAGTGCGAGTAATCAGCACGATAATCATGGAAGTGGGCACCGAATGCCTGCGCCGATTGGCAATGCTTCGGCCAATCGGCCTGTCGGCGATGCCGAGGAGTTCGACGGCTTTTCGCGCTACCAACCTAGCCGAGGCAACGATCCAGACTCTGATTACTATCTCGGCAAATTGGTTCCAGGGTTTCGAAGTGCCGCCGCTGGCCCAGCACCTTTCGTCGCACCGGATCTCCAAAAACTACCCTGGAAAATGGTCAACGGTGCCAAAGAGTTTCATCTGGTTCCCATGGCAGTCGAACGAGAATTCTTACCGGGCTACAAAATGAACGTCTATGGCTACAACGGTAGCATGCCAGGACCAACAATCGAAGTGAACCAAGGTGATCGGGTCCGCCTTGTTGTCACCAACGAGCTGCCTGAAGATACGTTTGTTCATTGGCATGGATTTGAGATGCCCGTGCAATACGATGGTGCGGCAACTCTCACTCAAAATCCTATCAAACCAGGCGAGACCTTCGTCTATGAATTCAACGTTCATGAGGAAGGTACCTTTTTCTACCATTCGCATGTCGCAATGCAGGAAGCCTTTGGCCAGGTTGGGTGGTTTATCGTACATCCCAAGAAAGTGTTCGACCCTCCCGTAGACCGTGATTTTGGTCTAATATTTCAAAACTTTTTTATTGAGCCCACTCAAACCATTTCCGACAGTTGGTCGATGGATTGGAATTGGCATACGATCAACGGTCGTAGCGGCCCATACACCACGCCGCTCGTTTGCAAGCATGGCGAACGAGTACGAGTGCGACTGATGAATTTCGCCCCTATGCAGCATCACCCAATCCACCTCCATGGTCACACATTTTGGGTGACAGGACACGAAGGTGCACGCGCCCCCAAGAGTGCCTGGATTCCGCGAAACAATGAACTCGTAGGGGTCGCCCAAGCCTCTACATTCGAATTCGTTGCTAATAATCCTGGCGATTGGATTTTCCACTGCCATATGGTTCATCACATGATGAACCACATGACAAGACAGGTAGGACCGCGCATTCGCAGCAACAGTTCCGTCGATCGTTATCTTGCCAATTTGGATAGCCGACCGTCAGTCGATGCTAATCATGGCCAGAGTTTTTCCACGCCAGGCTACCCCCAGAAGATGCAAGGTATGTCGATGAACAAGTCGACCATGAAAACGCTGTGGAATAGGCGTGAAGTACAAGGGATGCGAGCCAACTATCTAATGGCTGTCAAAGGGCTGATGACGGTGATGCGAGTTCTACCTGACGACCTCTATCGCATCGTTATGGAAAGCGACGAACCTGTCGAAAAGGGCGCCGTTTTTGCCGAGATCGTGCGACGGTTTGGCACACCGGGCGACTATCAGGCCGCTCCACAGATGAAACACAGTTAGATTTTCCCCTCGGCATGGCACAATACCCCAGGGTGGTATGCGATTTGCTCCTAATTCAGTCAGTTATTCGGCGAGAACCTCGCCTTCACCACCAGAATAGGAGAAAACCGGATGTCTACCACAACGAAAAAATACGAAACTTGCATCGAGGCATGCAATGCCTGTCTGGCCGACTGCTTGGCCTGCGTCGAAGGAATGCTGGGCAAGGATAGTTCCAATGACTGCCCAAAATGTTGCCTTGAATGTGCGGCGATTTGCCGGGCCTGTGTCGAAGCCATGGCGATAAACGGACGGTATGTAGGCGAATTTTGCCAACTTTGCGCAAAGATCTGTGATTGGTGCGCAGAGCAGTGCGATGCCCACGACCACGACCACTGCCAAAACTGCGCTGATAGTTGCCGTAAATGCGCTGAAGCTTGTCGCTCGGTCGCCAGCTAGCCAGCTTGGTTGAATGCCATTCAGTTCGCTGCTTCCGCTAGGCCCGGACGTCATTTGCCGTTAATATGGGTGATCTCGTTTTTCCTTCCCCAATGGCAAATGGCGTCTGGTGGCGATGCTCACTGAACACGAAAAATCTAAACTGTCGAATCGGCTCCGTCGTATTTCAGGCCAAGTGGCTGCGGTTCAGCGCATGATGGACGAGGACGTGTACTGTGTAGAAATTCTTACTCAAATTGCGGCGGCTAGCGGCGCTCTAGGGAAAGTCGGGCAACTCATCATTGAGAGTCATATACGTACTTGTGTAGCCGACGCTGCAAGAAGTGGCAGTGCGAAGGCGAGGAATGAAAAACTGGATGAATTAATCGAGCTTTTTCGCAAGTACGCGAGTGTTGTCGATTAGCTTCAGAGGAAAGGCGGAGGCGACGGGGCCCTTCCGATAGGCAGAACCTACCATCCACGCGTCGCCGCCCCCGCGTAACTCTTCATTCACGTTACTGGGCTACGGGTGGCGTTACTCCTTGATTCGCCAGTTTCTCGAGAAACTTATCTGGACTCGCACGCAACTTCTTTGCGCATCCGGGGCAGCAAAGGTAGACGACACGGCCTGCCACATCGGTACGGTAAGGCCCACCCATCCCGTCCAAGGGTTCGTCCATAACTGGGCACAACTTCTGCGCTTGGACAAAGGGTTTGTCGGCAGCTGTCACTTTGAAGATGCCAGGTCGGACTTCTTCACCTTGCGAGGTAACAGCAGCATGAGTCGCCTCTTTTAATTCGGGTGGATGAATGCCCTGTTCTGATAACACTTCCAAATACTTGGTTGGCTCGGCAATGATCTTCTTTGCGCAACCTGGGCAGCAAATATAAATCGCCTTGCCATTAGCGTGCACTTTGTAAGGGCCCCCCATGCCGTCGAGTGCTTCATCCATGACTGGGCATTTTTGTTGCGCAGAGATAAAGGGTTGGTCGGCGGCAACTACCTCGAACACACCTGGGCGGACCTCTTCGCTTCCGGGGGGGACGGTGCCGGATGCCCCGAACACAATCTCCAAATACTTCTCAGGCTCCTCTTGTACACTCTCGATACACCCTTCACAGCACACGTAGATTGTCCGATCGCCGGCAGCAACGGCGATTGGTTTGCCCATCGCACCCAACGGTTGGCCGCTGACAGGGCACACTTTCTGAGCCTCGATCGCGGCGGCCATTTTTTGTGCTTCGGTCATCGGTACCGAGGCAGCGACAGAGAAATGCAATGGTCGTCGTTCTCCTTGAACGCCCACCAGTTGATAGGCAACCTCCACATCGCGGCCTGCAATACGGGAAAAGTCGACTGCTACCGCCATCGATCCTGCTTGCTTATTTTCTCCTGTGTCGGGAAATAGGTCGTAGCGGTAACGTTTTGCGTCTCCTGCAACGTGAAGGGTGGCGAGACCACGAGCACCACTCAAGTCGAGAGCCTTTCCGCTGTGATCGGTGATAAACAGACGCAGTCCTCCCGGTTCAATTAGAGTCTCTACCTGCAAAACGCCTACTTGCTGAACAGTGCCTCCATGAGGACCAGTGTTATCCTTACGTGGTTTCTCCTCAGGCAATGTCTTGGAAGTTTCGTCCTGCTGGCTATCTGTGTGATCATGAGCGTGATGATCGCTTTCGCCTTGATTGCGGGACTCTTGTCGAGATTGCGCCCACGCTAACGACGCACTTAGCAACAATGTGCTGACAATAACAATCGAAATCAGTTTTCTCATTTTTCCAATCCTTTCTAAACAGAATCTAAATAAGCCAGCAATCTATCCCTACACCGCCGGCACAAAATCAGTTGCCTGGCCTGCTGACTCCACACCTTCCCAATGGCGATCAGCAAGCCCCATTCGCATCTTGAATTCTTTGTAGCCGCAAAACACGACCGGCACGACAAACAGCGTTACCAACTCAACGATCATTCCTCCAAACACTGGTAGGGCCATAGCTCTTGCCACATCAGCTCCACGGCCTGTCGACAACAGCACAGGCACCAAGGCCAAGACCGTCGTCGCCGTGGTCATCAAGCAAGGCCTGATGCGACGCATGCCAGCCTCAATCGTGGCGAACCGGATGTCCTCAACGGTTTTGAGCTTGAGCCGCGTGAAAACTTGATCTAGGTATGTGGCAATGACTACGCCATCGTCGACGGCAATGCCGAACAGGGCGATAAAGCCGACCCATACGGCGGTATTCATTTGCGTGCCGTAGAGGGCAAGCATGATCATCCCTCCGGCAAACGCCACGGGGATGCCCGCGAATACTGCCAAGGTGATTGGCCAATGCCGAAATTGAAGATAGATAATCAATAAGTTGATTACTACGACCAACGGAACCAGCCATAGCAGCCGACGGTTGGCTTCGATTTGATTGGTGAAGCTTCCAACCGCTTCAAGCGAGTAGCCTGCTGGCAAACTCAATCGCTGTGGATCGCTTTCCGGCAATGCCTGTGCTTCGCGAAGCGATTTCTCGATTGCAGCGACCGATTCCAAGTCTCCCACACGACCACTACTGGCAAACGCCACATGGGCAACCAGCCGAGCATTTTCACTGTTGATGGCACCTGGCCCCCAGGTCGTTTCCAGCGTGGCTAATTCTTCGAGCGGCACGACGGCGCCTGAGTGCGTCACCACCGGAAGTGTAGCAAGTTGATCAATTCGTTCTCTCAGATCGCGACGATAGCGTAGTCGCACGGGATAGCGTTCGCGACCTTCTACAGTCTTGATGAGGTTCATGCCACCGAGTGCGGTCTCAACGACTTGATTGACCATTTTAACGGTCATGCCGTAACGGGCTGCGGCTTCGCGATCGACAGTAAACTCAACGTAAGGCTTGCCAAGCACGATGTCAGGATTGACCGTGCCTGCATTGACGTAGGGCGATTCTTTCAGATGGGCGGCGACGGAGAGAGCGGCGTCGGCCAAATCGCTGAGCGTATCACCGTAAATTCGGATTGCCATCGGTGCCTTAATACCGCTTTGCAGCATCACCACACGGCCTTCGATCGGTTGCAGAGGACTCGCGGGCGTTACTCCCGGCAGTGTGGCCGCTGCATTGATCTCGTCCCACACGTCACGCGACGAAACTCCTTCGCGCCATTGATCGCGCGGTTTGAGCATCACGTACGTCTCCACCATCGCAGCAGGCGCCGGGTCGAGTGCCGATTCCACGCGACCGATCTTGCCGAGCACATCATCTACCTCGGGAATCTGCTTGATGAGCACATCCTGCGACTGCAACACTTGCATTGCTTGGGTGAAACTGGCCGCGGGGTAGAGCGTTGGCATGTAGAACCAGCTTCCTTCGTCCAGCGCGATCCAATCGTCGCTCTCCAGACCCGTGAAGCTGTGTTTGAGGCCAACGTAGCCGGGTAATTCGTTCGGCCTGACTCCTAACCAACTGACGACTTTTTCTGCCGGAGCAAGCACCGTCGGCAGGCCAATCCATCCTCCCAGGCCGACGACAATAATCAACAACGGAAGCGTTAAGAATGCAGCCTTATAAGCGAGGAATAGACGCAGGGTTGGTACGTACGCGCGAACAATCCAGCGGCTGACAAAACCTTCCTCGATGGGCTTCACTCGCTCGCGAGTCATCAGCCAACCAGCCCCTCCTCCCAGCACGAGTGCAATCGCAGTCGAAGCGATCGGCGGTACCGAGTAAGCTTGCTCAATGGCATCCGCCCAAAGAAGGTAGACTATCATTCCAGCAAGCAGCGATCCTGTGATTGCCGAGGCGATGCTGACACCCTTTGGCCAGCGAGCACTTCGGAGCAGCAACCTGCAAAGAGCTGGCACAAGAGTGATCGCTACGAGCAATGCGGATGCAATCGCGAAAGTCTTGGTCCATGCCAGGGGACTAAACAGCTTATAATCACGTCCGGTCAGGAAAAACACTGGCAGAAAACTGACGATGGTTGTTGTCACTGCCGTGACGACTGCTGGAGCGACTTCGGTTGCCGCGTCTGCAATCACCTTTGCCCGCCGCTCGCGGCCGCCGGATGAACCCTCCCTTTCCCATTCCGCCAAATGCTGATAGATGTTTTCAGATACGATGATTCCCATATCGACCATCGTCCCGATGGCAATAGCAATCCCGGCGAGAGACATAATGTTTGCATCGACGCCAAAGGTTTTCATTGCTACGAAGGAAAGAAGCACTGCCACGGGCAATGTCGCGGCGACGATCAGACTGCTGCGGATATGCAGCAAGAATAGTAAGATCACTATCGCGGTGATGATGATTTCTTCACGTAGCGCGGTTGTGAGTGTGCCCACCGTTTCGTCAATCAGCCCAGTACGGTCATAGATCGCCTTGATGGTTACGCCGCCCAAAGATGGTGTGATTTGCTCAATGCGAGTTTTAACGCGATCGATCACCGCGCGTGGATTTTCGCCGTAGCGCATCACCACGACACCACCTACCGCTTCGCCGCCGTTGTAGTCGAGCGCACCACGCCGAAAGTCGGGACCCAGTTGCACCCGGGCGACGTCCTGAATTCGCAGCGGTACGCCGTCGCGCTGCTCGATGACGGTTTCCTCAATATCGCGAATCGCCTTGGCAACATCGCCACCGGTGCCTAAGAATCCCTTGCCGCGAACGATGAACTCCATCCCGGACGATTCAATGGTCTTAGCGCCCACATCCAGATTAGAACCCCTCACTGCCATCACGAGTTGATCGAGGGGCAGGTTGTGAAACCTCAATTTGTCCGGATCAACTTCTATCTGATATTGCCGGACGTAGCCGCCAATCGAGGCCACCTCGCTGACGCCTTCGACCGCTTGCAGTTCAAACTTTACGACGAAGTCTTGCAGAGACCGCAGTTCGGCCAGGCTTCTGCCTTCTTTAGGCGGGATGAGAATGTAGTAGAGGATTTGTCCCAAGCCGGTCGCGTCGGGACCTAGCTGTGGGGTCACGCCATCTGGTAGTTGCGCAGCGGCCGATCCGAGCTGTTCGGAGACACGGCTGCGGGCCCAGTAAAAATCGATGCTATCTTTGAAGGTCACTTGCACGAACGAATATCCGAACATGCTTTTGCCCCGCACGCTTTCCGCTCCCGGCACGGCAAGTAGAGACACGCTGAGCGGATAGGTGACTTGATCTTCGATGTCTTTCGGCGAACGCCCCGGCCAAGGCGTCAGTACGATCACCTGGTTCTCGCCGACATTGGGAATCGCATCGATCGGCACGGTCTGGTAGCTGTACCAACCATAAACGACTAACCCTATGGTCAGCAGCACGACCAGCGGTGCTTCTTTGACACAAAATCTGACGAGACTAGTGAGCATGCCCGGCCCCCTGCGGCATAGCCGCACTGTCTTCGTCACTTTCTTCGCCGCGTGAAGGATCCATCAGCGAAGGTTTGCCGCCCAGCTGCATCTGAGAGTCGATCAAAAAGTTCCCGTCCGTCGCCACAGTCTCTCCAGCTTGGATGCCGTCGAGAATGACGGCCGAGTTGTCGGTCATAGCGCCCACGGTCACTTCGCGAATCTCGAACACTCCTGGTTCTACTTCCACGTAGACCACCGAATTATCGCCAGCCATCAGTACCGCGCTTCTGGGGACGCTTGTCAGTTGCTGTTCGGCTACAGGCTTTTCCACATAGCCCAAGTCACTAGTGGGAATCAGATCCATACCGCAGATAGGGCATTCTCCCGGACCGCTGCGAATGATCTGCGGATGCATGGGGCTAATCCATTTTCCCGCTAGCGCCGGATCGTAAACCTCTTCTCTAGGCACGGCTGGGACACGAATCGTGGCAGTTGCGTAGTCGCCCGGCTTGAGGCGTCCGTCGAAGTTAGTCATTTCTACTCGGACAGCAACCGTACGCGTTTTCTCATCGACCATCGGATCGATGAATGCGACTCGGCCCGTGTAAACTTCGCCGGGCAGCGACTGAACCTCAGCCTCCACTTGCTGACCAAACCGCACCGCCGCTGCATCGCTGGGGTAGAGTTCCAGCATTAGCCAGACGATAGATAAATCGACGACACGATAAATTGGCTCTCCGGTTTTGACGTAGTCACCCTCAACTTTGTGCTTGGCGATAACAGTGCCCCCGATCGGCGAGGCAATTCGCAAACGCTTTTGAGCCTCCCCGCTGCGCCGCAACTCAGCGATCTGTGCCTCGCTCATGCCAAGCTCTTTCAGATTGTCGAGCGCAACCTCACTGAGTCTTGTCGCTCCATCGCCTAAGGCATCCAAAGCAGGAGTATCGCGGCTTGATAGAAACTCAGCTTGTGCCGAGTAGAGTTGCGGGCTGTAAAGCACCGCCAAGTCGTCGCCCTTGTCGACTTTCACACCCACGTACTCAGCAAATAATTCTTCCAGGCGACCATCGACGTAGGCGGCAATCGTTGCGACCTGTTCCTCGTCGTAGTCAATCTGCCCGACTGTCCGGATTGTGCGATAGACCTCTCCCGATTTGGCTTGGGCAGTGCGAATACCCAAGATTCTCCGGGCGTGTGAATCGATGGAAACCGACCGCTCCCCGCCTCCGGGACCGCTCGTAGCTTCTACTAGGTCCATCGCGCAGACGGGACACTTGCCTGGCTCGCTAGAGGGTTCGGTACACATCATTGGGCAGATGTATCGCTCCTCTGTTGGCGCAGCCGAATCGTCTGCTGCCGACGTTGCAGCTTGAGAACCTTCCGCTGCAACGAGTTCCATACCGCAGATGGGGCATTTGCCGGGCGTGTCTTGTCGAATCTCTGGGTGCATGGGGCAGGTGTATTCCGTCGCCACAGTTGCCTTGACTGATGATTCGTCTTTGGAACCGCTCGATGCGCTCAGCCAACCGATGCGTTGGGCTATACCGACCAACACAATGCCTAAGATCAACGTTGCCAGAAGTGCGACGCATTTCAGCCCCACTCGCAACAGCCATTGACGGCTTTCGCCAGATAGAATTCTTTGTTTGGACTTTACGTCTGGTTTGGGCGCGGGCGCATTTTCAATAGGAGTAGTCATTTCAATCAACGCAGAATCGGAGGCTGAAGGGGCGTCAGAATAGAAGCATCGCGCAGTATTACCTGCTATCTGCAGGAAATGAGCGCGTACCTGGGGCGCAGAGAATCAAATGCGCCAGACGCAGAGGTGCCGCTGGGTGTCTCGCGACAGCAATGTAAGAGGAACGAATTCCAACTCATGAGAGGAGAAATGTGACTCGCCACAGATGTGGCTGACATAGAGCACCGCCGAAGCCGAGATTAACTCGGTGAGTTTTTCAGCCGCGCTACGGGTCGGCGGTGGCGGAGTGGTAGGCTGCGGACTTCTTCCACATTGGCAGCTACTTACCTCCGCCTCAGTCGAATTCTTATTAGGTGACAAAGCTGCCGCTGTGCTGCGACAGCATTTCTTTTTTGTGCAGCAAGTCTTGGCAGGTTCAACGCTACGAACAGGGTTCTTCCGACAGCAAACGCAGCGGTCTCCCGTGTCGGCCACCGAGCAGCGTCCACACCCCTCGCACTTGTGCGTGCTAGCAATGGTTGAATCGCAATCGCCTGCAAAGGCAGTTCCAAGTGCCGGATTTGGCACCAAAAGCGCACCGATCACGCAAACATTGACGGCTATTCGGACTGAACGGGACTTGCTCAACATAGTAGTCGATGAAGGAATACGGGTCGTTCTCTCCCCCCATTAAACGCGGGAGCCTGATCCAGTGCAAGTTGAGAACAACGGTAGTTTCATCGAGAAATGCCGTCTTATTAGAGGGGCTTTGAGTCTTGCAGCGTCAAATTACATATATCTCGACTCTTCTACTGGTGGTTTTGCTTAGCTGTCCCGGATGCCGGACGATGCCGAATGGGCAAGTGGCTGCTAGCCCCCCAGCTACGGATGCAAAGGCCGATCGAACATCATGCGCCAGCGAGCCGATCGAACTGGTTCAACATGAGTCTGGGCCGAAGCAGAATGTGGATCACCACACTCTGGAACTGTCGGAGTCCGTAGCCGCGCCGCTCCCAGAAACGTTGCCGCCGGTTGGTCAGCTTTCGGAGGAGTATTTCATTGACGTTGCCATTTCAAACCACCCCCGCATTCGCGCAGCCAGAGCAAGAGTGGCGGCCGCTTCCAATCGTGTTCCGCAGGCACGTTCACTTGAAGACCCTCTGCTTTCCAATAGCTTCTACCCAATCTCAGATCAGGCGCTGCAAACGGCAGCGGGACGCGCCGGTAACACACTCTCCCTAGCACAAAAATATCCCTGGCCCGAAAAGCGCTGGACGAAGGAAGCAATTGCCTGCCGGGAAGTTCAGATTGCGGCAGCAAAACTTGCACAACTGGAACTTCAGATCGAAGAGATGGTCCGCTTGGCCTACTATGAACTTTGGTTCGCCGATCGCGCTATTGAGATCACGCAACAAAACCGAGAGATTGCCGTCGAACTCATCAAGATCGCCGAAGCGCGGAACGCCGCAGGTGGCAGCGGACAAGACGTGCTCCGGGCTCAGTTGCAAGTTGACTCTCTCGATGAGCGTCTCATCGGACTGCGTCGCCAAAAAGCCGTTGCTCAGGCCGATCTTGCAGCTCTCATTCAGCAACCGACGTTGGTGGGCATCGAACCGGTCGACCAGATCAATGTGTCGGGAGTGTCCGCTCACTTAGATGCGTTGTTTGCCGCTGCCGAGCAGTGCAGCCCCCGGCTACAGGAGCAACGCTGGATGATATCGCGCGATCGACAAAAGCAGCAACTCGCCTGTCTGAATAAATACCCCGACTTTGTATTTGGTGCTGGTTGGCAGACAATCACCGAGACAGACGCCGTCTCGGCTGTGGCTAACGGTCACGACAATATCAATTTCATGGTTGGATTAACATTGCCCATTTGGAAGAATCGCATTAACGCCTCGATTCGCGAAGCCTCCTCAGAAGTCGCCGCCTCATCGCGTGAATTTAGTGCCGCCCGCGATGATACGTTTCGGCAGATTCGTCGCCTTACCGAACAAGCTTATGCCGCCGATGAGCAATTGCGACTTTACAGCGACCGCATCCTGCCACGTGCAAAGAAAACTCTACAGCTTGCCTCTGCTGACTATCGCGGGCGACAAGTCGATTTCGGAGAAGTTGCAGACGGCTTTACAGAGCTGTTGATGTTTGAACTACAAGTGGCAAGAGCAGAAGCGACGCTCGCAGGCACCGTTGCCCAGGTCGAGCGTGTTGTGGGATGCGAAGTCCTGGTTGATATGACTTCTTCAGAATCCCCTTAGAATATCGCGGATTCGACTACTAATGCGGTGCACCTCATGCTGGAGGTGAGCACATCCGCTGTTACTTTCGCTCTATGCATCTAAGAGCCGCCTGCATCGACCGTGCAAACATAGTAGTTATCGCAGACGCTTAGGTCCTTTTGACCGAAGCAATAAACTTTACTTGAAATAACCGCTTCGGTTGAGCACGCCGAAGCGTTGATTTGCGACAGTGCGGAGGTAACCATGACCACTGCCAGATATTGTGTCCGAAATTGTCGGCTTCCCCTCTCTCAATTTCATACTAGGTGATCACCACCTCGCATGGAATTCGCTCGAAACCGAAAGGTCGATTCTTGCGCACAAGACGTACTCCTCGATGCAAAATGTGTTCGATTCGAAGCCCTATAAATATTCGCTCCAAGCGCCATCAAGGCGATGGCATCCAATCTACGTGATTGCCCTAACATTGGCACGTAACGAGTTGAGATTGGTCAAACAGGTCGGACTTACCAGCACGCGAAAGCTAGATCTACGCGGCGCAAACACTCAGTGTTGTAAAAAGCAGGGTATCACCAGGACCTCCGCACCAACCGGTTCCTTGGACTCTTGATATCACTCGTGACTGACTCGCATTGAATAGAGAAATCATTTACCCAGACCTAACACTTGGCCAGAAAACTATGCCATTAATCTCAACCTAAACCTTTCAAGCTGGTAGAAAAGCTGTTGCTGGGTTTAGGTCAGTATTATTGAGACTATTTGCTATTATTCGAGACTGTTTGCAAACATTTGCAACACTCACAAACCCGGAGTAGATTCATGTAAGTGCTTCAGGCGCAGTATGTTTTATCAATTGGAACCCGCGAAGCTCATAACCTCGAGGTTGTCGGTTCGAATCCGGCCCCCGCCACTTTTACTAAGTCTTGCCGAGACTTCACGTTAGTCTACCTGTCGATGTTCGGCAGTGCGGCCTGAAACTGCTAGGAAATTCTGTACGGTACAGAATTCTAGCATTTCGGAGGTTGCATGATGTCGAACTCTTCTTCTTCGAGGGTACCCAAGTACTGCCGCCATAAGGGCAAGAACCTTGCCTACGTGCGTCTCAACAACCGGGTCATTTATCTTGGCAAATACGGCTCTGCGTTTAGCAAGAGTGAATATCGCCGTTTAATAGCGGAGTATCTCCAGAGTGGTGGCCTAGGCATAAGTAGTCGTCAGCAAGAGACCAGTGTCATTGAGGTAATGGCTGTCTATTTGAGTCACGCCAAGCAGTATTATCGCAAGCATGGTAAGCCCACACGCGAATATGAGATGATCCGGGACATCTGCCGGATCATGAAGCAGCTATACGGTGAGACCCCGGCAGCTGAGTTTGGGCCACAACGATTAAAGACCGTTCGGCAGGAAATGATCGCCAAAGGCCATTCACGGAAGTTCATCAATAAGAACATCCAGCGAGTCCAGCGGATATTCATATGGTGCGCCGCTGAGGAGCTGATTCCTGCTGGTGTTCCTCAGGCTCTAGCGATGGTTAGTGGGCTCCGGAAGGGTCGTACAGAGGCTCGAGAGACAGCTCCCGTAGGGCTATTGATTCTCTGCAGCTGCCTTTGGGTAGGACCGGACGTTACCCAAACCGCCATCAACACCAAAAACTTCGCCAGTTACCCATGCATTGGCAGGGTCGAGTAACCAAGCAATTAATGAAGCCACGTCTTCAGGCTGCCCAAGGCGTCCTAATGCATGCAATGCCGTCGAATTTGCTGCGGCTTTGTCACTTTCCCAGATCTTTTTGGTTAGCTTGGTTTTGATGAGTCCAGGAGCTACAACGTTGAAACGAAGATTACGACTTGCATAAGAAGCAGCTGCCGATTGAGCGAGTCCAATAATCCCACTTTTCGCTGCCGCAATCGCTTCGTGACTTGGAAGTCCGATTCGGGCCGCGGCGGAGGACATGAGCACGACCGATCCGCCGCGCTTTGCCATGATCTTCCCTGCGGTTCGCACGGTTGCGAATGCGGACGTAAGGTTTGTCGCTAATGTCTCGTGCCACTCCTGCTCACTGGTTAGATGCGCAGGTTTCAAAAGTAGTGACCCAACGCAATTGACAATTCCGTCAATCCGGCCAAATTCACGCGAAGCTTCCGCGACACAATTCTCCACAGATTTGATGTTCGTAGCATCAATGTCCCATTTCTTGGTCTCCAACTCACTTGCCATAGCATCGAGCCTGTCGCTGCCGCGTGCAACCAGAAGAACTTTGTGTCCTGCCTCGTGCAGTCTCCGAGACAAAGCGGTACCTATCCCTCCAGAAGCTCCCATGATTAAGTAAATCTGAGAATTGTCAGTTGATTCGCTCATATCGAACTCCTTCGCTGCTGACCGTGAAACGACTATTTTCAAGTGCTCGCTCAGTCACGTTTATTTGTGCGTATTGCACCATCCGTAAAATTAGCAGCTGATTAACCTCCCGCAAGCTGCCTATCTCCTTGAAATACTGCACTTGCCTTTCTGTTTCCGCGATCTAAAGTGCCGATGCAAGCCGGAAGCGAATCCGGCTCAACTCACCCCCATTTCGGAGACTTCTACCATGCCGGATACTAAAGACACCAAAACATGGCCAGACCTAGCAATTGGACTCTATGACCGCCTGACAGGTCGCGATGCCGAAATCGCTTACGATTTTGACAATTTCGAACTACATATCCCGAGTTCGACAGCATCCGATGCTGAACACGCAAGGTGGAAAATGAATGGAACTTTGCGTATCACGACGCGCAACGGCCAACATGCTGAGGCCTAATCATGGCCTACGATCTGAAAGCGTTGGAGTTTAGCGCTGATCTGCAGTGCGAAATCGATTCCTGCCCTCTGACGATTCGCAGCGTAGATCGCACAATCGTCGTAGAAGTCCCCGATGTGGCAACCGGGCTGAAAATGCTTCGGCTCGGCTTGCCACGGGGCAAGCGGCTTAGACGATTACACCAGATCAAGTTTGCACTTGATCAGCTCCGTGCAGCGGTGGAAATACAGATCGCCAGCAAACCTGTGTTTTCAATGGGGTACAAGCGTGGTTCCAAGGTGTGGATCCTGTTCGGTTTACCAGCTCTGAGCCTGAGAGCTCGCACTGCCGCTGCCGCCTTAGCGAAAAATAGCTTTGCGTGAAATCAGCGACAGCTGCGGGGTTAGGTTGAATTGCTTGCCGCGTGTAGATCCAGTTGCAATGAAATATTCTACTATGCGTAAGCCTCTCCCCACGAAGATCTGTGTTGCCTGTGGCCGGCCCTTTGCGTGGCGGAAGAAATGGTCCCGATGCTGGAGCGAGGTCCGCTTCTGTAGTAAACGGTGCAGCAATGCGAAAGCAGGACGCGTCGATGTTCGCGATCAGTAGTATGCTGATTGTCTCAACGCACTGCCGCACAGCATTTTCAGGAGTTAATCCCCCTGTGTTGTAGGCGGTTTGCTTTCTAGTCAATGCTGTCTATCCGCTTGGCTACAAGGAACAAGAGCAATGGTAACCACAACAATCGACAAAACACCACCGATAACTGCTGATGTGACAGCCGTGCACGGCAGCACGCAGGCTCAGGCTACAAACGCTCCGCTCACTTATGTATCGGCGAAGTTTTTGATGGCAATCACCGGTGCGGGTTTGATCGGTTTCGTAGCCACTCACATGCTGGGAAACCTTCAAATCTATCTAGGCCAAGAAGCCTTAAATGCCTACGCAAAATTTTTAAAAAGCATGCCAGCATCACTCTGGTCTGCGCGGATCGGATTAATAGCGATATTTACTCTGCACCTCGGGCTGGCCATCTATTTGAAAAAACAGAATAAGTCCGCCCGGCCTCAGCAGTATGTTGTGAGAGACCCAGTTGGTGCCTCCTTCGCGTCCCGCACAATGTTATCGAGTGGATTGGTGATTTTCGCTTTCCTGATCTACCATTTACTGCATTTTACGCTCGGAGTAACCAATCCGGAGAGTCATCAGCTGATAGACTCTGCAGGTCGCCACGACGTTTACTCGATGGTGGTGTTGAGCTTCAGCAACATGTACGTGTCCGGCGCTTACATCTTTGCCATGCTTTTTCTTGGATTGCATTTGAGTCACGCAACCTCGAGCATGCTGCAGACGTTCGGTCTAGTAAGTGCCTCTTCCCGTCGGCTCATTCACCGTGTCGGCGTGGGCGTCGCGGCAATCTTGATGCTAGGCAATATTTCAATCCCGCTTGCCGTACTCCTTGGTTTAATTGGCCTGCCAACAGAGGGTGCCACACAATGATCACTGATAATTGGCAGCTAGATGCTAAAATTCCCGACGGCCCGCTGGAACAGAAATGGGAGCGTTACCGTGCGGACATGAAACTCGTTAGCCCCAAAAACAAGCGTAAACGTCGAATCATCGTTGTTGGGACCGGCCTTGCAGGGGCATCAGCTGCGGCGTCGCTCGCCGAGCAAGGTTATCAAGTCGAGGCGTTCACGTTTCACGACAGTCCTCGTCGAGCCCACAGCATTGCCGCGCAAGGAGGGATCAACGCGGCAAAAAACTACCAGAACGATGGCGATAGCGTCTGGCGATTGTTCCACGACACGATCAAAGGCGGCGACTTCCGTTCACGCGAAGCAAACGTCTACCGGCTTGCTCAAGTCAGTACAAGTATTATCGATCAATGCGTTGCCCAAGGTGTTCCTTTCGCCCGCGAATACGGAGGACAACTTGCAAACCGTTCATTTGGTGGGGCGCAGGTCTCCCGCACCTTCTATTGTCGTGGGCAGACCGGGCAGCAATTGTTGCTGGGAGCTTACTCAGCCCTGAGCCGACAGATTGCCTCTGGTCAAGTAATTCAGCACACACGAATGGAAATGCTAGACCTAGTGGTTGTCGACGGTCACGCGCGGGGCATTGTTACGCGGAATTTGGTAACCGGTGAGATCAAATCTTTTGCCGCAGATGCGATTGTCTTGGCGACGGGCGGCTACAGCAACGTCTACTACCTCTCGACCAATGCTAAAGCCTCCAACGTGACGGCCGCTTTTCGTGCATACAAGCGTGGAGCGGCGATGGCGAATCCGTGCTTCACTCAAATTCATCCTACCTGCATCCCAGCGAGCGGAGACTATCAGTCTAAGTTGACGCTCATGTCGGAATCGCTCAGAAATGACGGACGAATCTGGGTCCCTAAGCAACAGGGAGACGATCGTCGGGCACGCGAAATACCCGAGGACGAGCGTGACTACTATCTGGAGCGAAAATATCCTAGTTTCGGAAATCTCGCGCCTCGCGATATCAGCTCGCGATCGGCGAAGGAGGTTTGTGACGAAGGTCGTGGTGTTGGACCAACCCGTCGCGGAGTCTATCTCGATTTTGCCGACGCCATCGAACACTTTGGCGTTGAAACGATACAAAAGCGCTACGGCAATCTATTCGATATGTATCGCCACATTACCGATGAGGATCCTTACCTTACACCAATGAGGATCTATCCGGCACCTCATTATTCAATGGGCGGCCTTTGGGTTGATTACAACTTAATGAGCAATCTGCCGGGATTGTTTGTTATTGGCGAGGCGAATTTCTCGGACCACGGAGCCAACCGATTGGGAGCCAGTGCGTTGATGCAGGGTTTAGCCGATGGCTATTTCATACTGCCATACACCATCAGTGATTACATTGCCCAATCGCCACAAGGTAGCCTGAAGCCCGATCAAGTCGAATTCAAAACGACAGAAGCGGAAACACGAGCCAGGATCGCGCGATTGCAGTCTGGTAGTGGAAAACGTACCGCCACAAGTTTTCACCGTCAACTCGGAGAACTGATGATTGAAGCATGCGGCATGTCGCGTCATGAACAGGGGCTCCGAGACGCATTGTCTCGCATACCCAGGCTGCGTGAAGAGTTCTACGCTGACGTCGCCGCACCAGGTGCTCACGAGGATATGAACAGCGCGTTGGAACACACAGGACGCGTGGCCGACTTTCTTGAGTTCGCCGAGGTCATGTGCCACGACGCCTTAGCCCGTGACGAATCTTGCGGGGCTCACTTCCGCGAGGAACATCAAACGGAGCAAGGTGAAGCGAAACGCAATGACGAAGAGTACTGCAACGTTTCGGCTTGGCAGTTTAGGGGCGTCGATTCAGCTCCTATCTTGCATGAAGAACCGCTTGAGTTGGAGACCGTTGAACTGGCTGTGAGGAACTATAAGTAATGAATCTCACCGTACACGTATGGCGGCAAGATCGCTCCGACAATCAAGGAGAGATGTTGGCTTATCCTGCACACAATCTCTCTCCAGATATGTCGGTCCTGGAGTTGCTGGACAAGATCAACGAAGAATTGATTGCGACGGGTAACGAACCTGTCGTCTATGATCACGATTGCCGCGAGGGCATTTGTGGCAGTTGCTCCATGGTTATCAACGGCGTTCCGCACGGACCACAAAAAGCATCGACGTCCTGTCAGACCTTTCTGCGAAATTTTCGAGACGGCGACAACCTTTATTTGGAACCCTTCAGAGCGGCGGCCTTCCCAATTATTAAGGACCTAATGGTTGATCGAAGCGCTTTCGATCGGATCATCCAGGCAGGGGGATATGTATCGGCGAACACCGGCGGTGCCCCTGACGGAAATGCTCTGCCAATTCCGCAGCAAACGGCCGAAGATGCGATGGACGCGGCAGCCTGTATTGGCTGTGGTGCCTGTGTTGCTGCATGCAAGAATGCTTCCGCCATGCTCTTCACGGCTGCAAAAGTCTCACATCTGGCAACACTTCCACAAGGAGAAGTTGAACGTGCTGAGCGAGCGGGGCGGATGATCGTGCAGATGGATAAGGAGAAATTCGGCGCGTGCACCAACACAGGCGCGTGCTCCGCTGCGTGCCCCAAGGAAATCAGCTTGGACTGGATAGCAAAACTGAACCGCGAGCACGTGCGTGCGAAACTTACGTAGACGAACATAACCAGTGGCTCTAAGGACCTAGAATGACGGAATTGGAAAAATGGATTTTACTGTTGCATGTTGCCGCGACTCTTGCGATGGTCGGCCTCATCTGGTTTGTCCAGATCGTTCATTACCCTCTGTTTTCTAGAGTGGGACGCAGTAGTTTTCGGCGTTACGAGATGGACCATCAGCGGCTCGTCGCTTGGATTGTTGGGCCGGGGATGCTGACGGAGCTGGCAACTGCTATCATCCTGATCTGGTGTCGTCCCGTCGGACTGGAGCCGATCACGCTGTGGATCGGCATGGTGCTATTGGTTTCCATCTGGTTAACCACCTACGGCGTCCAAGTGCCTCAACATGCGACCCTCGCCTTATCGTATGACGAGCAAGTCCAGCAACGCTTGGTTCGCGGGAATTGGTTTCGTACGGCTGCTTGGTCAGTGCGTGGACTCTTGGTCATTTGGATGGTTGGTCAAGTCATCAGCACTGCAGTAGCCAATTCAGCAATCACACAGTCAGTAAACACTTTGTCATGAGCGACACGACCGCGACAATTTTACTCACCGGAGCCACCGGCTACGTTGGCGGTAGGTTGTTGCCATTGCTCGAGTCTCAAGGCCAACAAGTACGTTGCCTGGTTCGGCAGCCGAAGAATCTAGGAGACTGCACGAACCTAGCAGCTGAGATAGTTCAAGGTGACGTACTTGACGCCGATTCACTAGTGGGTGCTTTCGATGGGATCGAGACCGCGTACTATTTGGTGCATTCCATGGGCGCAAGCGGTTCTTTTGAAGAGAGAGACCGAATTGCTGCTCGGAACTTTGCAGAGGCTGCTCGTAAAGCGGGTCTGAAGCGAATTGTCTATCTTGGTGGCCTAGGCGATGATGATGAACAACTTTCTCCTCATCTTCGTAGTCGACATGAAGTCGGCGAGATTCTCAAAGAATCGGGATGCACAGTTATTGAATTTCGAGCGTCGATTGTGATTGGCTCGGGAAGCCTCTCTTTCGAATTAGTGCGGGCTTTGGTTCAAAGGCTGCCCGTGATGATTTGCCCGAAATGGGTCAGCGTACAAACGCAGCCGATCGCGATCGAAGACTTGCTGGCTTATTTGCTGGCTGCCCTCGACTGGAAAGGCTCGGAAAGTCGGGTTTTTGAAATCGGTGGTCCCGACCAAGTCAGCTATGGCGACATCATGCAGGAGTGGGCACGTCAGCGAGGTCTCCGGCGATGGCTGATTTCTGTGCCAGTACTGACACCGAGACTCTCTAGCCTATGGTTGGGTCTTGTCACTCCGGTGTACGCCCGCGTGGGACGAAAACTCGTCGATAGTCTACGCAATCCCACGATCATCAAGGATCACTCCGCCCTCGACGAATTCCCAGTGAAACCGCGTGGTTTCAGCGAAGCAATCCAGCGCGCGATCATCAACGAAGACCACGAGCTCACGCAAACAAGGTGGTCCGATGCGCTCTCTTCAGCCCGAGGAGTCCGCAATTGGGGAGGCGTGCGTTTTGGCAACCGAATCATCGATACCCGCGCGATGCACGCTGATGCCTGGCCGGCCGAAGCTTTCACACCCATTCGACGCATCGGCGGCAAAAATGGATGGTACTTTACGGACTTCCTCTGGACGCTACGCGGCTGGATCGACCTCATTTGTGGTGGTGTGGGAATTCGACGTGGTCGGCGCGACCCGGATCATCTCTGCGTGGGCGACGTGCTGGATTGGTGGCGAGTGGAGGAATACGTGCCTGATCGTAAATTGCGGTTGCTGGCAGAAATGAAAGTGCCCGGTCGCGCATGGCTCGAGTTTGAAGTAGAGCCAGAAGAAGATGGTTCATCCATTCGCCAGACGGCGATATTCGATCCGGTGGGCTTGTGGGGAATCATTTACTGGTATGCACTCTACCCGCTGCACGTCATTATTTTCCAAGGCATGCTCAGCCGGATTGTAGATTTCGCGGAATCTTCGAAAAGCGAGGCGTAATTTCTCAAGCCCCGTAATCTTCGATCCTTATCAGTACTCTCCTGATTCTCATTGTTCCTCGATTGCACTGCGAAACAGTTCTTTGCATTCTCTCGCAAGCACATTCGCAGTGATTAATAGGTTTGGCTGCCAACTCCGTGAGACGACTTCTTGGGATGGGATATCGATCTGCTGCCAACCTTGCCGCTGCAGTTCGGCAATCGAGGTGCCGAAGACCACCTCGGTGATTCCTGACCATAGGATTGCCCCTTGGCACATGCAACACGGTTCGGCGGTTGTGTAGAGTGTCAATTGGCTCCAACTCTTGCCACCTTGTCTCACATAGTCGTTGATCGCTGCGATCTCTCCGTGCCAGGTTGGATTCGTTTTTGATTGATTGCATCCCCGACCCACAATCGAGTTGAGATTGCGATCAACGAGCACAGCTCCAAATGGCGCGCTCGGGTTCCCGCGTGCGGCGGCTATTGCTTCCCGCATGTAAGTTTCGTGATCGCGTGCTTTCGATTTCATCTTCCCCCCTCACTCAGAAAGTGGCGGATTGTAGGACTTTTTGTATCTCGCCGCTTGTGATCCTCGCAAAAGAAACAGTCGCGGTTTAGATTACGCCAGTTGTCGAATCCCTACTAATGTCTATAGTCACTAGCCTACGAGTAATTTCTTCCGTAGAACACTATGGCGGATGCAATCGAATAGCTCCCAACTGGATTCCACTATCGTACGAGAAGTTCGTTTGTTTGGCGGTCTTTGTAGGGGCACAATCAAAGAACCTTACCATTTTTACCTTTCTCGGTGGCTTATCCCTCGAGCTTGTATTTTGCAGAGCGAATGATGGCAATTCCCGATAGAGTGAAACAAGCCCGGAGCATGTGGACGTACAATGGAAGAGAGCGTCCGCATTTTGCCATACCTCCCGGCGACGACCAGGAGTCGGTTTGGGATTATCCTCGGCCCCCGTCTATTGTGCCGGACGAACGGGAAGTAATTGTCAGCTATCGGGGGATTGAGCTAGCAAATACTAAGGCGGCTCTGCGAATTTGCGAGACGGCAAGCCCGCCTACCTTCTACCTACCGGCAGGAGATGTATGCGTAGAGTTATTGAGTCGCTCGGAAGGCCATTCGTTTTGCGAGTGGAAAGGACAAGCAATCTACTGGTCTCTAACCACTGGTGAACCTGCACCACAGGGTGCCATCGGCTGGTCCTACGAGCAGCTGTTCCCCGAGTATGAGGCGATTCGAGGTCACTTTTCTTTTTACCCAGGACGTGTTGATTGCTACGTCGGCGGGCATGCAGTGAAACCACAACCTGGCGGTTTTTATGGGGGCTGGATCACTCCAGAGCTAGTTGGGCCTTTCAAAGGCGAGTCGGGAACTTCCGGGTGGTGAGAATCAGTATGGCGGAATGGGATGTGATCATCGTTGGCGCTGGCATCGCCGGGCTGACCTGCGCGGAGAAGCTCTGTTCGAACGATTTCAATGTGCTCGTCCTCGAGTCCAGCGGGACTCCAGGTGGCAGGATTGCGACCGATCATCACCACGGGTTTTTGCTCGATCGAGGCTTTCAAGTCTTATTAACCGCATATCCTGAGGCCAAGCAGACGCTGGACTACGACAATCTTCAACTGCACCACTTCGAACCGGGGTCTCTCATCTGGCACGACGGAGCATTCCACCGTTTGTCAGATCCATGGCGGCGGCCGCGTCACCTATTTGCAACAGCCTTTTCACCGTCGGCGACCTTTCTTGATAAATTGCGAATTGCGAAGTTCCGACGCGACGTCTCAGCAGGTGATCTTGAGCAGCTCTACGAGCGGCCAGAGCAAACGACCATCGAGATGCTGCGGCAGCGAGGCTTCTCGCCCACCATCATCGAACGGTTTTTTCGTCCATTTCTCGGCGGTGTGTTCTTGGATCGCGATTTAAGGACATCAAGTCGACTGTGTGAATTTGTATTTCGAATGTTTTCCAGTGGCGATGTCGCGATCCCAGCGGACGGCATGAAAGCGATTCCGCAACAATTGGCGGATCGACTGCCCGATGGTGTTTTGCGGCTGGACACGCCGGTGAAGGCAGTCAACCAGCGGCATGTCGAACTAGCCTCGGGAAAACAGCTTAGCGCTAGACGGATCGTTGTTGCGACCGAGGAGCCAGCCGCAGCTAAGCTCACTGGCGAGCAGCCAACCAGTAAAGCGAATCGTGTGGCATGCATTTACTTCGCGGCGGACAAGCCTCCGATCGAGGAACCGATCCTTATGCTCAACGGAGACGGCCGCGGGCCGGTGAACAACGTCTGCGTGCCAAGTCAGGTAGCACCAACCTACGCCCCACCACACCAAGCACTGATCTCCGTCACAGCTCTCCAGTGGACAAATGTGGAATCAATGGTTAGCGATGTTGTGAAGCAACTACGCGAGTGGTTTGGCTCGACAGTCGACACGTGGCAGCATTTGCGTACATACCCGATTGAGTACGCCCTGCCCCGTCAAGTTCCACCAGCACTTTCAGTCGTGAGTAAGAGTCCACGTATCATAGTTGGCATCTACCGCTGTGGCGACTATTGCGACACTGCATCAATCAACGGCGCCATGGGCTCTGGCCGCCGTGCTGCTGAAGCTGTTATAGAGGATTTCAACGATTCCTTTTGAAACAACGTTCGGCAAAATTACTATTGTTCCACGTTAGGTGACCGCCTTGTGCCGACAGTAGCCGAAAGCAGCTCCTGGAGTTTGGCCTGAGCCATTCTTCGCCGAGCTGTTCTATGGTCCAGCTACGTTTGATCGTTGCACAAGAAAGAGGTATGGATAACGCATGAGTTTAGATTTTGATCTGCATTGCATGATCTCCTTTTCTACCACCGACAGCACTCAAGGCGACGGCAGCCAAAAGACCACTGGCATTCATCATGGTTTTCAGCGAAGAGCCGTAGCCAGCGACAATCCTTGGAAACCCCGACTTATTAGGTGATTGGCAAAGGTGACGCGATCATTACACGCCGTGATCCGTGCACTGCACCGGACTAACAGAGGTAAGTTGCAGAGATGCGATCCGCTTCAGGATCGATAAGCATCGCGATCTAAATGGAATAGCTTAAGTCGACGATCCATCCTTCAAGCGGGTCTGCCTGCCGTGGGATCGGCTGAGCTGTCTGATTTTTCAACTCGAATGAAGCCGCTTGGAGAGCGCATAAAACACTATCGAGTCCATCGCCTTTAGGGTCATCAATTATCTGATCGGCTATTTTTTTCGCGAGTCGAACCGATACGCCGTAGGCGCTCTTCAGTGTATCTGCTTCACAGCGTTCTACTATCTCACGACGAGACGCCACGTGAGTAGGCAGTTTGGCCTTTTCGCTCTTGTAGGAGCGTTTGCCGATTAGCTGCCGCACGACGAGTGCAGGATAACCTTCGATAACCACTCGCTCGGATTTGTTGGGGCGACAAGGCAGTACAGAAACGCCAGCACGCTGTAGGCGTGGAGCGCCCTCGAAGAACATCTTTCCAACGGGTACCCCGTAAAGCATCATCGGGCTGCAACTCCCAGCCAACTTGTCTGTCACGCGCATGTGATGTTTGTCGCCTGGCGGTTGCTTGCTCCGGTACTCGTCAATCAATTCAATAAACTCTGTTTTCGACATCTGACCGACCAATTGAGCATACTCATCCCAACTTTCCGGCCAACCGAGTGCCCTGACTAAACGGCGAGGCTGGCCGATCGGGAAATCAACGGCGGCCCTCCAAGGTCCAGCTTGCGTTAAGTATGCTTCGAAGGGTGCGAACGAATCCCATGAATCGATTCTTTCGATCGTCAGCCTGTCGCCCTCAAGTTCACCAACGGCGCAAGTGAGCGGCTTGGCGGTACTAGGGGCGGAAGTAAAATCGATGCCGTAGATTTGCATTCAAACTACTGCCAGCGAAGGACGGAGTTGCCTGGCTTGTTCTGGGATGGCATTGAGTTCAGTAGAGTTTATCAGGTCAAGGTTTCGCAGCTGCATCGACATCCGAGTGTTGCTTAGTAATTGCCCTATGTGCGGCACCAAAAAACCCAATACAGTGCGTTAAACGGGCAGACGTCTTTGCCAGTCGAAGTGGTCGAATACGGACGTATCGACGTTGAGTCGGCCGCCCCAAACGATCACCCCATTGGTACAAATTTGCCGGATCATTTTATTTTGGTTGTCATTCAGCCGCTTCATACTATAGTCCTACGGAATACAACGCAGTTTTCCACGAAAGCTCCAACCGTGGCAGCGACTAGAGAACTGGTCATCGAGCTACTTTCAACAACTTATATTATGGAGATTGAAAGAATACTCAATTATCTCGCCAATAGCTTTAGCTTGGATGGGGAACGGGCGGAGAAAAACGAATAAATCCCTCGCCGAGGCCATAACCGAAAAATTCATACGTGCACAACAGATGGGGCAATGGATCAAACAGCTTGACGGGCTGGTGCCTGGGGACGGAAGTCATTCGCGCCGCTGATGGTGAAGACTATTTCACGCCATGGGTGCATCATGCTGCTTGCGGATGGGAAGAAACACTTCCTCCTATTCCGCGGTTTCTTGAAGAATTTGAGTCGAACTAACTACCGCTTACCAAGATCAATTAAGAAATCGTTTCGCATGAAGCACGCCGCCCAACCGCTGATGGAGTTTTTGTCGGACACGCTGCGTGAGCGTTCGCGGCTGCTCTCAGGCGTATCTTCGCGGGATGGTGGCGAGTTTGTTCTCTACTGGATGCGTACTGCGGTGCGTGCGGAGGAAAACCCGGCTTTGGACGCCGCGATCACAGTGGCGAATGCATTACAACTCCCGGTGCTTGTGTACCATGCATTATCTGAACGTTACCCCTACGCTTCAGATCGGCATCACACTTTTATCTTACAGGGTGCCAGAGATGCTCAGGTTTCTCTCGGAGAACGGGACATACCGTATGTCTTCCATCTCGAGCGACGAGGGCATCGCGGTCCCCATCTGAAAACACTAGCTGAGCGAGCCGCGCTAGTTGTTACGGAAGACATGCCCGCAGAGCCACTTCGCAGTTGGACCAATGTACTTGCTCGTAGTGTCACGGCACCCGTCATGGCGGTCGACACAGCATGCATCGTGCCCATGCAACTAGTAGGTCAGTCATACGATCGAGCTTTCGCCTATCGCAAGGCGACAAAAACTCTCTACGAAGACCGTCTTACTCGCGGATATGTGACTGTAGTCTCTGATTTCCCCGGAGATTTGCCCGCAGACCTCCCTTTCGAGCCGATCGATTTGCAATCGGCTGAACTCGATAATTTAGTTGCTCAATGCGAGATTGATCACACAATCGGTCCGGTGCCGCACACCATGGGTGGGTCCGTTGCCGGGTACAATCGTTGGAATCTTTTTAAAGAAACAAAACTTTCCCGTTACTCTAAGACTAGAAACAATCCGCTCGCTGACGGAGTAAGTCGGCTCTCGGCCTATCTGCACTACGGTATGGTTTCGCCACAACGGGTGGCCCGTGAAGCCGCCGAACTCGACAATGAAGGTGCAGAGAAGTTTCTTGATGAGTTGCTGATTTGGCGAGAATTAGCCTACGTGTTTTGCTTCTATCGACCCGATCATGACAGGATCTCCGCGTTGCCGAAATGGGCAATCGAGACACTTGCTGAGCATGAGCACGATCCACGGCCAGCACTGCTTTCTTGGGAAACGCTAGCTCGCGGTACTACAGAAGATGCCTTGTGGGATGCTGCTCAGAAGTCTTTGCTCATCCAAGGCGAATTGCATAACAACGTCCGAATGACCTGGGGCAAGGCGCTGTTAAACTGGACGACGAATGCCAAGCAAGCTTTGGCGATGTTAATCGATCTCAACCACCGCTACGCACTCGACGGGCGCGATCCGGCCTCCTACGGTGGTCTCCTTTGGTGCCTCGGCCAGTTTGATCGTCCGTTTCCTCCTGGACGACAAATTTTTGGCTCCGTTCGTCATCGCTCAACTGCTCAGCATGCGGAGCGTCTCGATCCGCTTGCATATACGCGTCGGACGACTCGCCCGCTGTATGAATCGTCTCCTTCAGTTGCGGTGATTGGAGCGGGGATTTCCGGCCTGATTTGTGCTCGAACGCTTTCGGATCATGGTATTGCAGTAACGGTCTTTGAAAAGAGTCGCGGCGCTGGTGGGCGAATGTCGACAAGGCGCACCGAGGACGATTTGCGATTTGACCACGGTGCCCAGTATTTCACGGCTCGCGACCCACGGTTCAAACGTCTTGTCAACTCTTGGCAGCAAGAAGGCATCGTTTCGCAGTGGCAAGGCCGAATCGTTTCGATCAAGGAGGGCGAAGTAGTTGAGGAAAAAGCAGGGACGCAGCGTTATATTGCCATGCCAGTCATGAACGCTATCTGCCGTCACCTAACTGGCGACATGACCGTCCATTACGAATCAAAGGTGTCGTCGCTGAAGCGGTGTGACGAACAGTGGAAACTTGTAGACGATCATCAAAGCGACCTCGGTAGCTTTGACGCAGTCATCGTTTCAGCACCTGCGCCGCAAACAGCCGAATTGCTCTCGAGTGTATCAGCACTCGCTGAGCAAGCACAACGAATACGCATGAGCGGATGCTGGGCGATAATGGTAGCGATGGAAGAAGGCTTAGATTTGCCTTTCAGCGGCGCTTTTGTTCAAGATTCTCCACTTTCGTGGATTGCACGAAACAGTAACAAACCCGGTCGTTCTTCCCAACCAGAAACTTGGATCCTCCACGCATCCCCTGAGTGGTCGGAAGCCAACTTGGAGCGAGAAGCGACTGCTGTGGCAGAAGAGCTATCCGACGAGTTTTGGAGGGCTTCAGGGTCTCGTCCCAGGCCTATTCTCAAGCGCATTGCCCATCGCTGGCGGTTCGCCTTACCGACAGAACCGCTGGAAGAACGCTGTCTGTTTGACTCCGAAGTCGGTGTTGGTGCTTGCGGCGATTGGTGTGGGGGGCCACGCGTGGAAGGAGCTTTCTTGAGCGGCGCGGCTGTAGCCGGTCGATATCTGGGCCTCCTCTCAAAGAATGCGAACGATGTCAAAGATCAAACGGCGTCTCAACAGCAACTCTTCTGACGAGCAACTCATAGGTGTAAAGATCGATAGGAGAAAATCCCCATGCAATTTAGCGACGAAGAAATCGCCTTAGCACGAAAACTCCATCAAACAGGAATCTCCTGGGAGCCCCAGGCTGGACACTACGTCTACGACGAGACCGGGTTTTGCAAGCAGGCATCACCATTTCAAAGTCAAGTCTACTTCATTCTCAACTACGACTACTTCATGAAAGCAGTCGGTGGAGTTGAACGCTTCAAACAAATCATGTTTTGGCTGCCAACCTGGCACGATGCTCGTCAGCTGTTAAAGTCGCTCGAAGTGAGCGATGCTCGTATTGCTGATCGACTTGAAAACAGCTGTGCTATCGAACAAGGAACGGAGCGATTCATTCTCTACCAGCTCATTGAAACAACTTTAGCTGAGCACAGCGTGCCAAGGTGAACTGGAAACATCGAGCCTGCCAAGCAATTCGTCTAACTTAAATGAGACACAAGAGTGGAAGATCGGACGGCGCTGAGGTCGGTCGTCGTACTTTCCATACCTTTTTCTATGAAAGAGGCGAACACTACAGCAAAGAACTTTGGAGACCCAACTCGGCCTGGAGTTCAGGCAGTCGGTTTCGCACCGATCTGACATGGAATTGCCTGCCGATGAAGTCGATCGAACTGACACTGCCCATTTACTGGGAACACTTATGAACGATGGCTAGCCGCAATCCAAGAATGGCAGCAACTAACGCAATGTTCGCTCAAGAAGGTCGTACAAATGGTTAAGTTCGCTCTGCTCGTCCAGACTGCGAGCAAGATCTGTCGACACCTCGTCATCAGCCACTCCAACTGACCGCAGGGCCGATCGTGCCTGTTCCCAACTTGGTAGCCAAACCATCAACCGCTCAAAAGACTTCGGCCCGCCGACAGCCCTTAGAAAACAATCAAGATCGAGCAAGAAGTAAACGCGATCCTGGAAGGGAGACGACGGCTTGAGCGCGTGCGTCACATCGTAGATATAGTGTCCTGCAGCTGGTTTCCAAGCCAATCCGAGCTCTTTGAGACGCGTGGCCTGTTCTAATTGCTGCTTGGTGAAATGCATCTACAAACCTCGGTTAAGGAACTACGAGATTAGCACGGAACACTAACTTCGTCCAACCTCGCTGTAAAAACGTTCCCGAAGTTAATCCATCATTGCATGGAGATAGAACCATGACTTACGCTCGCTCGAGGCTTTGGCTAGGAATTACAGGTGTTGGCACGATAGTCGTCATCGCAGTGTCACTTCTGATTACACGTGGGCACGAAGCAATATTTTCGACGGCGCTGGAGTGGCAAACAAATCAAGTTTGGAGCCTAGGCGCATTGATCGCTGCCTTCATGCTGATCATGTTGCCACTAGACGTTCTCGGCGGGTTTGTGTTACCCAACCGATATCGACGACAGTCGGCGACGTTTGCACAGTTTTTTGGATCATGGCTGATTGGGGTGGAGCTGCAATCGTTCCTTTTCCTGGCGACGGGACTTTCGATCTTGACGGTTGGTCGTCTGCTCGGCCTTGGCGGCGTACTATTGCTACTGGCAGTGATTAGTGTGGTGTATATTGCAATGCAAGGTCTTTTAGTTCGCTTGACGATTGATGGTGCTCCATCGCAACCGGCTCGGCACTTGGCCAAGCTACGCCAGAATTTAGAGCAGTGGGGTTTCAGAAGCAGTCCGTTGGAAGTGCTTAGTCATAGCGACCCCGGTTTCACAGGGGGAATTGTGGGATTACCGGGAAATGAGACAGTGATTATTCCTCGCAGCTGGTTCAATCATCTAACTTCCGAACAGCTTGCTGCGGCCGTAGCTCGCCGCTTGGTGGCTCTTGAGTCGAGTAGTCGCTCGAAGGGCCTGATCTTGGCACTAATTTGGGTGCTAACTGGCTTCGCGTTATCGGCGTTACTGCCAGGCGCCGGTGTCAAAAGTGTTGCTCAGTTGATCACCACTTGTGCTGGATTTACACTGTGGTCGTTCTTTGGTTTGCTTGTGCTACCATCTGTCAGTAGACGAGCAAGTTACTCCGTCGATAGCAGATTGATTCAATGTGGTGTGCCACGGCAACTCTTAGACAACACACTCTCTGCACTCGATCAAGTGCAAGACGATGAACCCGAACGATCGACGCTAGTGGAGACTATTTTTCATCCTGTTCCAAGCGTAGCTAACCGTCGTGAACAACGATCCACGGACGGCATTGGAGCCTGGCACGCCGCACGCACGGTCCTTTTTCTCTCCTGGTCGTGCCTTGGTTTTTTGTCGCGGGCTGTGCACTGTAACGTCGGCCGCCCAGAGCTTTGGATCATGTTGCCCACCGACTGAATCTCTCAAATGTGGAAGCGATGCAAGTCTATTACAGTGACACTTATGAGCTCCCCCTTCCCGATGATCATCACTTTCCGATGGAGAAGTATCGGCGCGTTAGAGAAAGTCTGCAAAATTGTCATTTCTCAAACCAACTCCAATTCCGTCTTCCTCCAGCCGCTACCGATGAGCAGTTATTACTTGTTCACACGCGGGACTATCTAGACAAAATCAAGTCCGGAAATCTCACACGCATCGAACAGCGGCGAATCGGGTTTCCCTGGTCAGCAAGAATGGTTGAAAGACATCGCCGCTCAACAGGCGCCACAATCTCTGCGTCACGGGCAGCGCTCGTTGATGGAGTAGCAGTGCACTTGGCAGGGGGTACCCATCATGCTTTTGCAGAGCGAGGCGAGGGTTTCTGTGTATTCAACGATGTGGCCGTCGCGACCCGTGTGTTGCAGGCCGAGGGAGTTCTCCATCGCGTCGTGATCATTGACCTCGACGTGCATCAAGGGAATGGCACCGCAGCAATATTCGCCAATGATCCTTCCGTTATCACTTTCTCGATGCATGGTGAGAGGAATTACCCGCAGCACAAGATCGGCAGTGACTTGGATGTGCAACTACCGGATGGGACCTCAGATGACGGATATCTTCGTGTGCTTGAGAACGCGCTAACTGCAAAGCTGCAGCTCGAGTCTGCCAATCTCATATTTTATATAGCCGGTGCAGACTGCTACAAAAACGACCGTTATGGCAGACTTAATCTGACTAAAAGCGGACTTAAGCAGCGAGATCGGTTGGTATTTCAGGCGTGTCGTCAAGTATCGCGACCGATTGCTGTGGTTATGGGAGGCGGCTACTCCCAAGATGTGCAGGATATCGTCGACATCAATTTCGCAACCGTCGAGGCTCTGCTGCAAGCGGTTAGCCCGGCTTCACCGTAGAGCCCTCTTCCAAGGCTTTGATCTGCTGCAAGACACGGTCTGCCTCAGCCATTTTCAGATCGCTTGCCTTACGATTGCTATGGCTGAGTCGATGTGACTCCTCCAGCAAACAGGCATACTTCTTTTGCAGTTTCTTCTTTTTATCACCAAATAAGCCAAACATCTCTCATCACTCCTAGTGAAATTCTCAGTCACTCTTGTTTACACCTAGTCGGAAACCGTAAACGAGCAGGCTTTGCCACAGAAAATCTTGACACCGCGTTTGGCAGATAGGATTCTTCGGTGCCGAACACATGAGATTTCACGTATTTCTCCTAACTACTGACTAAATCATGCGCCGTGCCAACTCCATTATCAGCCCTTCCGGCTGCCAAGAAATGCGTAGCTAATAGTGAATAATATTTACCAACTACCTAGCAATAAGAGCGGCGACCTAAAACTACACTCAGTAACTAACGTTTACAAAGTGTCTGTTACTCGCTGAACGATTTCCCATGTTGGCCAGTAAGATAGGCAAAGTTTCAGATTGATAACAACACGAGTAAAGATTGTGTGGATTGTTAAACAGCAGTGCGCTAGTGGCAATCAGTCCACCGTTCAGACGTAAGCCACTATTCACTTCTATCAAGCTGAAACGAGAAACTCTGTAAGTAGATTTCGAGAAAACATCAGCCCTAGGGCTTGGCAATAATCACGCCTTCTCTTTAATGCCTATGTGGTTCGAATTAGTCTTGGCCGAGCAATGAAAATCACAATCTAGTTAGTTTACTGTCAATCAGTTACCCGCCCTTGAATAGGAACTCAGAAAATGCACAAACACACTTTCACAAAAATGCTGTGCATCGGCTTCATAAGCACACTAGCATCTACCACGATGCAAGCAGCTACTGTTGAGACACAACAGAAAGATATTGTTGACACAGCCGTTGCAGCTGGATCTTTTAAGACGTTGGCAGCTGCACTACAAGCAGCAGACTTAGTTGAAGCCCTCAAGGATAAGGGACCGTTCACGGTGTTTGCTCCCACCGACGAGGCTTTCGCCAAACTGCCAAAGAAGACGGTTGAAAGTTTACTCAAACCAGAAAACAAGCAGCAGCTTGTCGACGTGCTAACTTACCATGTTGTGAAAGGTAAGGTTGGTTCTAGCGAAGTTGTCAAACTCAGCGGAGCTAAGACGCTCAACGGGCAACAGATTGATATTCAAGTAAAGGATGGCAAAGTCAAGACAGATAAGGCAACGGTCGTGAAGACAGACATCGAATGTTCTAACGGGGTTATTCACGTCATTGATAAAGTGCTTATGCCCGCTACTGAGGACATTCCAGCAACGGCCCAAAAGGCTGGTTCCTTCAAAACTCTAGTTGCTGCAGCCCAAGCCGCCGGACTTGTCGATGCACTGGCAGGGAAAGGTCCCTTTACCGTATTCGCACCCACCGACGAAGCTTTTGCAAAGTTACCCGCTGGTACGGTGGAGACCCTACTCAAACCGGAGAATAAGGACAAACTGGTTTCGATTTTGAAATATCATGTTGTGCAAGGCCGAGTCTATTCTTCAGACGCACTGAAAGCAGGGAAAGCTAAGACGCTGGAAGGTCAATCCGTGCAGATAGTGGTCCGAGATGGGGTAGCCATGGTGAACAATGCCAAGTTGGTTTCCACTGATTTGGACGCAAGCAATGGTGTAATCCACGTGATTGATACCGTTATCATGCCCCCAGCAAACAAGCAGGCTGCGATGACACCCCACAAAATGATTGAAATGGCGATCCAGGAAGGAGCACCGCTCTTTAATGCGGGACACCCAAGCGAATGTGCTAAGGTGTACATGACTACTGCTGAGAACTTGCTGGCAATGGACGACCATCGGATAAGCCCCATGGTCTCCCACACATTGCAAACAGCTTTGAATAAGGCGGAGCAATGCAGTTGTAGCAACACGCAAGCGTGGACACTCAGGCATGCATTGGATTCGACTTACAAGAGCATGCAAGTAACGGCCCGTTAAACACATTCTACCTTCAAATGCCAAAGCTGGTTTCCGGTCATGTTTTGATCGGATGCCAGCTTTTGGTGTTTTGTCTCGACCCTGATGATAGCCAAAACACAGTTCGGCTGCAGGTGTTGTCATGGCTCTTAACTTGAGCAGCCATTGCAAAATCACCACTTTCTAACCGAAAATCAAAGCATTTCACGTTGCCATCATCGGCAAGCTGCCTATAGTCTCGGAGTCGACGTAGTATAACTCCACCTATTTGACGGATTTAAGCACCATGCACTCGGTTTTGAACCTCCCACCGACGTCAGATCTAACCTCACAAAGTTGCGAGCTACCCTCGGAATTGCCAAATCAGACTCACTGCAGTAATCAACCATCTGATGAAGTCGACTTGACAGCGATCAAATCTGCTGTCCGCACAATTTTGAAAGCCGTTGGGGAGGATCCAGATCGCCCCGGCTTGGAAGAGACACCTCGACGGGTTGCGAAGATGTACGCTGAAATGTTTCAAGGCTTGCATCTCGATCCCGCGCGTCACCTGCAGGTCACATTTACTGAAGATTACGATGAACTCGTGCTCGTACGAGATATTCCGTTTACCAGCATGTGTGAACATCATCTCCTGCCATTTACGGGAGTGGCTCACGTCGGTTACATCCCACAGGGTCATGTGACCGGACTCAGCAAGCTAGCTCGTGTTGTTGAGGAAGTCGCTCGTCGTCCGCAAGTGCAAGAACGGATGACGCACACGATCGCTGAGATGATAGAAACTGAACTAAAAACCTCTGGAGTGGGAGTTGTCGTGCAAGCAGAGCACTCGTGCATGTCGATCCGCGGCATCAAAAAGCATGGCAGTTCAACGATTACGAGCGCGCTACGCGGGACGTTGAAAACAAATCTGTCGAGCCGAAGTGAGTTCTTGTCATTTGTAAACTCCAGTTCACTAGGTTAGCTAAACCAGGGTCACTAATTTGCCTCAAAGAGAACAGCAGCATGATAGTCCAGAAACAGTATAAGTTCTACGCAGCTCATCGAAATGAAGAGTTGCAAGACAAGTGCCGAAACTTACACGGGCATCGATATGGAATCACCTGTCATTTTGAAGTCGAACGGACCGGCGCATTGTCGACGCTTTTCGGTGATTTCGACAGCAAAATCGAGCCCTTCCTGAAGGCTAAATACGATCATGGCATGCTAATTCATGTCAAAGATCCACTCTACGACACATTAACTCAGCACATGCAGCGTACAGGCGAAGAATTGAAACTAAAACGATTTTCGCAGCCCACCACCGTCGAAAACTTGGCCCACCTGCTCTTCACTGAGATCACGGAAATGGGATTTCGTTTAAGCTTGCTAGAAGTAAGAGAAACGGATACTTCAGTGATTAGCTATACGCGGGAAGATTGGGTCAACGACAGTCGGTACTTTGCTAATAGCGACGCAGTATCCGCGAAGTCAGTCTCGTAGCCACCACTTCGATTTAAGACCTACGAGGCACTTTCATTATGTCTACTACAATCCCGCCCAGCCTGAATGACCCCGGCCTCAATTGCATGGAGGTTTGGGGAGGGAATGGAAGTCGAGAAAAACACTTAGTTCGGCCTGGAGTCGACATTTGGATTTCGAGTCAGGCCGTGGATCGCAATCTCTCGGGTGGCTCTGACCTATACTTACTCTCTTCGTGTTCCTCTGGCCGAATTACACGCATGATGGTAGCAGAAGTGTGCGGACAATTGCCTCAGTACACTAAGCTTTCGGAAGAATTACGCGAGCTGATGAAAAAGAACATCAACACCATTCGGCAGGCTCTTTTTGTTAGGGAGATCGGTCGTCGGTTCGCCGAATGCTCGGAGCACGGCTGCTTCGCAACAACCATGATTAGCACGTTCTTTTCGCCAACACGTACCCTCTCTATCTGCAACACAGGCAATCCACCGCCACTCCTGTACAACAGCCAGCAGAAAACATGGTCCGTGCTGAAACAAGTTTCAAACAACTTGGCATTCTCACCAGAATCCCACGGTGTGAGCGACCCGCAAGAATACCAGGAATTCGATATAAAACTCAACGTGGGCGATTTGGTTCTCTGTTTTAGCAACGCCATTACCGAGTGCCGTGATTTGGAGGGGAGATTTATCGGCATGGACGGAGTAGTTGAACGTGTTTGCGAGCTCAATCCAACGCAACCGGAGAAGCTAATTGCTACTCTTATTGAAGGGATTAAGGAAGAACATTCACAGAACCTAATGATCGATGATGCCACGATATTACTTTGCCAGGGGACGAAGACTCAGGTTTCCTGGAAAGACAATCTGCTGGCGCCACTACGGTTTTTACAGGGTGCGGCAGATAAAACAATCATCGAATAGGAATACGCTCTTCCGATGCCTGAAGGCCATACGATCCATCGGCTTGCTAGAGATCATCAACGCGATTTCGCCGGCCACAGACTAAAAGTATCCTCGCCTCAAGGACGCTTCGCTGACGGCGCAAAGCTGATCAGCGGCAAGACACTCCATTCGGTTGAAGCTCACGGCAAACATCTCTGCTACCATTGGTCTGGTGGTAGACTTCTGCATATCCACCTTGGCCTCTACGGAAAATTTCGTCACCATCGCCCTCCCCTTCCGGAACCACGTGGTCAAGTACGGTTGCGTGTAGTCGGCAAGCAAAGGGGTTTCGATCTCAACGGCCCCAACACTTGTCGAGTAATTACTCAAGAGGAATGGGCGGATGTTCAAGCTCGTCTAGGCGCAGATCCGTTGCGTGAGGACAGTGATTTCGCGCAAATCTGGAATCGGATCAGCGGTAGTCGTGCTGCTATCGGCACAGTACTTCTGAATCAGTCTGTGATTGCCGGCGTGGGTAACATCTACCGCAGTGAAGTACTGTTTCTGCTCGGTATCCATCCAGAGACTCCTGGCCGAGCACTTACTCGCGAGCAAGTGACACTACTCTGGTCCAAGCTAAAATCGCTGTTGGAAATCGGCGTGAAGTATAACCGCATCATTATTGCTGAGCCGAAAGAAATTGGTAAGCCGCGTAGCCGGATGAATCGTGACGAGAGATTGCTGGTCTACAAGCAGCCGATCTGTAGTCGTTGCGATACGGAAATTGAGAGTTGGCTGTTAGGCGCACGAAAAGTATTTGCCTGCCCGAAATGCCAGTTACGCTAAATGCAGCCACCAACACGGTAACAACCTTGCTGCCACAGCAATTGGCCTCAGCGTTCGTAGCTCATCAGAGCATCACGCGTAATATCGCTTCCCAGTATTTGCGACCACGTTTTGATAACACTTGATGAAGAGCAACAACTCTTGCCTACGTTTGTAATAGGTTCGAACTAGGAATAGAAAGCCTTTGCAGCTCTAAAACAAGTAGTGGTCTCCACGGCTCGTGCCTTTTAAGTTCGGCGGTGTCGGGGTGCGATCCTTCTGCGAGAAAGGAATAACGGCAACATCAGCGTCAATGCAAGAGATGTCGGTTCGGGAACGAGAGTCGCGCTCGCAATTGCACCGGATCCTCCATAGTTGTTCTCCCATTCAAGCAAGCCGGCGGGAGTGGCGCCGTTTTGTTGCCAGGCTAGAAAATCTAATCCGTCGACATCGCCGTCGAAATCAAAATCACCCACTCTGGTGAATGTGAAGTTGTTGAGGTTAAATTCATCGCTGCCGGCACGGTAAAATCGCATCGTTTGGATGCCAGGCTCGAGTGTGACGGTGGCCGATACATCAGACCAACTCTGCCAGTCCCCGGTATTGGGAACGGACAAGGTCCCCGTCTCGTTGACACCTGCGAACTCAACATAAAACGCCCCGCTCGCGTTCGGGGTCGCAACTCTTGCAGTCAGCAAATACTCAGCAGCTACAGCGGCAGTGACGTCGATTGTGTATTCCAGCCATTCACCCGACCCGAGCCAGCCGACGTTGTAGCCGCCACCCACATCGCTCGTCGCTTCGATGTCGACTTCTTCTAATGGCCGATACTTGCCGCCGATGTTATTTGAGTCGCTGTCGAGGTAGCTCTGCCCCGATCCGCCCAAGTCGAAGTCTTCGGCCTCTATTTTTCCCGGCACGGTTAGCGGCGTCCCGTAAAAAGGATCGCCAATCAAAGGTAATGGTGTCGTACCGAGTGTAGTGACGATGGCGAAGTTTGTGGCAGAATCGCGGCCATTGTCGCCTGAGGGAAAGAAAGACCCGGAAGACGAATCGTATTCCACGAGATGTCCGCCACCACCAAAAGCACGTAAGGAAATATCGCCATTGGGGTGACGCAGCCACTCGAACTTTTCCGCGGCTCCGGGATTAGATGTTTGGGCAGCAAGCGCATCACCTTCACTGGATGTGCTCACATAGAGTCCGTTGGCAGCTTTGAGGCGAAGGAATCGATCGTCAATCGGCTCAATGGTAAAGGCATCGTTCTGTGTGCCTGTGTAATTGGTAACGTCAGCTTTGAGCACGCTCCCTGCTGAGGGATTAGCACTCAAGAAACTTTGGTTGTCTCTGCTATAGATACCAACAGTTGTTCCCAATGCAGGTATGTCGGGAGTGCCAAGTGCCGGCCAGGTTGCTGCGGGATGGTCTGGGGTCCAAGTCGTACCGGCTGATGTTATCTTAGACCGGAAATCGTGAAGATCCTCATCATCAGCACCAAGCCATTGGAACTGCATCCAACCATTGTGGTAGCTCTCGTACATGCTGTTGTATTCTTGTCCGCCCGACGTTGGACTAGGCGTGTCGCCAGGCCAAAACTCTGTCGAGAGTGTCGCTGGATAGGAGGTGTTGGCTTGCATTAGCGAAATCGCATTTTCGATGCCCGCTTTGCTCTCGTAGCCATGGTGCGCAAAGCCTGCATTACTCCAGTCAACGCCCCCTGCAGCCAAGTAATTTGCCCCATACCTGGGATCGCCCGCAAAACCCATGAACGAGCCTAGCAGTGCAAACGTATCAGGTGCTTCTGAACGAATGGTATTGTAAAGCGTGATTTGCCTATCCCAATCTGTATCGGTCCATTGATTAGGCGTGAATAGTGCAGGTTCGTTATGGGCTTCGTAAATCACGTGAGTTTCGTCTTTGTATCGTGGCCCATAGAATTCCCAGAAGTCTTGCGCAAAATCCATGCTGTGAATACTGCCATTTTCTCCATTGTTGCCAATGGTGATGATGAGATAGAGGTCTGCGGCGGCAGTTCTTTGGACAAGCAGGTCGGCATCGGCCGCGTTGTAGCCCACTGAATTTGGATTCATCGACGAGTTGCCCTCTAAGTAGAGGTGCACGGTGTTCAATCCATAGTCGCGCGCGAGCGAGTTCAGTTGCTCTTGCGTGGGCATCGTTTTAGTCAAACTGCCGTACGGGTCGCCGCCGTCAAACGACAAGCTGACACCCCTGAGAAGGGAATTGTTGTCGGACAAGAGCATGTTGTAGCCCAAGCTGGTATCGATGTGCGGCCGTCCCCGAGCAGCTCCGGCAATTTCTGCACTGGCGCAGGCCACCAACAGCCCTGCCACAATCAGAATGCTTTTTCTGGCGATACTGTAGAGAAACACCTGGATCCGTTTCCTTATCCTATGGCGTTGCATTAAATCGAATCAATTCCGCTCGGCACTGGCCGTGTGCAGACCTGCGTCGATCACCAAGGTGTTGATTGAGCGTTCAGGGATGACAGACTCGGTTTGCAAGCCAGCCATCTTCAGAGAATAGCGTAACGGGTACTCTTGCTCATTCAGGAGGACGATCGCTATGCTGCCATCCTGATTGACGAATGCAGACGACAGCAACTCTTTGCCCGTATTGCGGCACAAAATACGTTGGGCCCCTGGACGTACGAAACGTGAGAAGTGTCCTAAGTAGTAATAAGAGCTCAGGTAATTCAAGCGATCATTTTCAGTATCGACAATAATTGGAGCGCTGCAATAGTTGCCAACATGGTTGGGTCCTCCTTGCATATTGAGCATCAGATTCCAATCGATCCAACCAACAACTCCCTGATTGAGGTCGTTAAGAATAGAACGCGCATATCTTTCGCCCGCGGTCCAATCGTTCAGTTGCGGACCACCCTCGAGACACCCTTCGGTGAACAGCAGTTTTTTATCCGGGTAGAAGTCGGTAACCATTCCAGCGTGGTGATAGTCGTCGGAGACATACCAATGGAACCCTGCTCCCCAGACGTATCTGGAAGCTGCCGGGTCATCGAAGATGGTCTGCGCGCGCTCAAATAGCTGATCGCGATTGTGGTCCCACACAATTAGTTTTATTTGTCCTAGATCATGTTCGTGTAGGGTTGGCCCCAAAAAGTCTCGGACGAAGTCGCGTTCCTCTTCGGCAGAGTAAATGCACGATTCCCAACGCTGCACCGCGTCGGGCTCGTTCTGGACCGTGAGACCCCATATGGGTATTCCCTCTTTGGAGTACTCCTCGATGTAGCGACAGTAGTACCGTGCCCAAACATCGCGAAACTCTGGTTTCAGCTTGCCACCTTGTGTCATTTCTCCGGTGGTTTTCATCCATGCCGGAGGGCTCCAGGGGGACGCGAGCAACTTGATGCGCTCTCCGCCGATGGCTTCTTGTGCTCTTTTAATGAGTGGGATTAGGTATTCTCGATCTTTCTCAATCGAGAAGTGCTCAAGCTCCGTATCACCATCAACCTCCGTGTAGGCATAGTTCCCCCTAGAGAAATCGCAACTGTTGATGTGCGTGCGGCAGAGTCGATATCCGTGCCCAGTGTCTTTATCGAAATAGGCTCGTATCACCTCCTCTTGTTTGGGCACACTGAGCTGACTGAAGACTATTCCAGCCGACTCGGTAAATGCTCCTCCGAAACCCTCGATTGTTTGAAATCGTTGGAGGGGATCGATGACCACTTTGATGCCATCGTTGGAAATGTTCTTGCTTGGCTTGAGACTACTGCTTTGGGTCAGTCGGCTACCGCGATGCTTTGCCGTGAGGTAAACCTTTACGGGCCCATTTAAGTCGGGTGCCTGCCTGTCGTCTTCGTGAACCAAGTGGGTACCCACGAGTCGGACCGCTCTCAGATTTCCAAATACGCCTTTGGGAAGCACCTTGGGATTGATACTCACGAGATGCTCGCCCCGTTCGACCTCGACGCTACCTAGCGAGACTTCTTGATAGTTTTCCCAGCCGCCTGTGTCGGCCATCTGCCCGGCAAGCACCTGATCGCCTAGATGAACTTCGAATTGGCTGCCAGCAAAGTCTTTATCTACTGCTACCAGTACTTTGACTTCCACATTGCAGCTTTCCGAGACGTATACTTTCCAGCTTGCGGTCGTCGCTGCATCGTGCCAGTACCGCAATGTGCCATCGCGTTGCTGCAGGGGTGGCCCGGAAATCTCAGCGGTGTAACCACTGAGGTAAATCGTTTTAGGTTCGATCGCTGGTAGGCTCTCTGCTTCCAGAGGTACAGCAAAGATTAGAAACGAAGCTACTGCCAAAAGAAATGCGACGCACTGCGTAACCAATGAAGAATGAGCGCCAAGACTGGGTACGGTGACGTTCGAGAAGGCAGGTTTCATCTATGTAAGTTCTCGCTATTCGGATCTCTCGAAGTTTTGATAGATCCGAATGTTATCGAGCAAGATAGGAGAACCCCAGCAACTTTCGAAGCCAATGTGACCAGTTCGGAGCGTAGTGTTGGTTGGTGAAGAGATCTTAATGGGAAACTTCGGCTGTAGAGGGTCTACGATCGTAAGAGCAACATTGCTACCGTCGTCGATTACTTGGAACAGATAGGATTTTTTCTTGGGGTCGACTTCCGCGCCTTGGGTGGCCAGTAGTGTGATTGTGTTGGACGAAGGTTTTTCGTGGATTTCCAAGCTGTGTTCCGAATTCCACGCAGCGGGCCAGAAGTTAGCGCGCATACCCTGGCGGAGGATCGAGTATTCCCAACCAGGTCCCTGCCCCAGCTCCCTGTCAGCGCGAGTCATGACTGCGAACGAAGCTCCGTACCCGTTTAGAAAGTTATCGGCAAAGGTAATTTTTCCCAGTATTGTAAGAGATGCTACGCCTGGGTCGTATTCGTCTTGGGTAATTAGGTAGGGACGAGCCTTCCACGTATTGATGCGTCCTTCATCATTCGGAAGACCTAGCTGAACTGCCCCGTCAAGAATGCGAGTTTCTCCCAGCGTGTTCCAGAGCTGCTGGTTGAGCTGCTCGTCCTCAAAATCGTCTTCTAAAACAAGTTTCCCATTGGTTGGGACGAATGTTTTGAATATCTCTTGTTCAATGCTAGTTTGCAGTCGCTGCCGATGGAGCATGGAAGTGAAATCGGCATAGCTAGAAAGAGCCTCGCCGGCTAGATCCTGAGTGATCCTTACTTCGTCGACTATCACCGACCCCGCAAGCGCCCCTTCAATTGCAATGTGATTTGCACCGCCCCGAAATAGCGAACGACATGTCACCGTCTTACTGATGGAAGGATTATCTCGCAGAGATACGGTAAGGGTCACATTGACACCGTCATCCTGAACAACGAGCCGATAGGTCGCATTTGGCAAGGGCTGGTGGAAACGACTCCCAGAGAGGTGGGAAACTTCTCGGTCGCTTTCCATCTTGATTCCCGTCAAGAGTACACCGTCTAGCGGGTCATTCGCATTAATTTCGAGACTGCAGCGAGCACAGGAAGCAAGAACGCCCGCCGAGGGACCAAGTGCGACTCCCCGCTGATCCACTGAACGTGTCAGTACCGATAAGGAAGCTGGGCCCAAAATGCTACCTTCGACAAATCGAAAATCGCAGGTCACAGAGATCGGTCCTTGCGAGGGATCGTACTCCCTACTCGAAATCACATAGGGGAGATTCTCTGCAGTACCGTCCCCATTGAGTCGCAACCCGTCGACTGTGGTATTCACATCCCCTAGGACTTTCCACTTGCGATGATCTAAGGACGCCTGCCGAAACTTGTCCACTAGCGTGACACGGCCTTCTGAATCTGTGTGTTCACCCCTCGGCATCTGATCTAGAACCGAGGCGGCGAAGCGACGCAAATCAGCGTCCAAGAGTTGGTGATCTTTCTCGTTCCACTGCAACCCGCGTCCTTTGGTTAATTCGTGCTTCTTCTTGCGGCCGTCTGGGAGGTTGTAAAAGGCTTCTACTTTACCTTGGAAGACACTTACTTCGGACAGACCAAAGTCGTCGACGGCTACGCCAAACTCTGTACCAAGGTCGACAACTTTGCCGCTAGGCGTGGTGATGGTGAACCCATGGCCCTCTTCCGAAACTGAGGCAACCAAACCTCCTCTGTAAAGTTGCCCCCCAATGGGTTCGACCAAGAATTCAGCCGGGCCGACGAGAAGCAGCTTGGTCCCGGAAGCGTAGGTAAGTTCAATTTCACCGGTGCCAATTTGCAGTCGCTGACCAGATGGAATCTCGTTCGATGGCCCGAACGATGCATCCCCCAGCCATTGCGTTGCCGGTGACATGTAGCTTAACTGAATTTGATTTACGGGTTCTTCAGCGCCAACAACGCTTTTGTCTAAAACTGATTGCGATTCAGCGACCGTTGAACTTTGCGGACTGTTTGCAGCTTGATTGGAAAACACTGCAACGCCAACGGTGACAGCAAGCAACAGTAACGCGGCCAGGCTAAGTAAGAGATTCGCACGGCTCTTAAGGTTGGCGTTCTGTAAAGTGTGGTTCGCGACTCTCTTCAATGAATCTGTAGCGTCAACTTCCTCATCGCCACATTCAGCACTGACACGTTCCCTTAGCGCCTCGGCTTCGCGCTGCTCACCGATGCCCACTTTGGCGAGCATTAGTGTGTGAAGTTCAACGTATTGAAAGTACAAGGCTCTGGCAGCTCGACTTTCAGAGAGAAGAGTGTCGAGCAGAGCTTTATCCTCCTCGGTCAAGACTTCGTCGTAGGCGCGGCCGCACAACCTGTGCAATTCGCGACGCTTGGCCGAATCGAGCTGGTCAACGTCTGCTGTCGATCGAGAGCTATGGGAGTTGTCGGACATATTTGTGTACGGAATGAATCGGTTCTTATGCTTCTCTTGCTAGAGTTGCTTGAATGCAAGTCAGCAGGTTACGTCGAATTCTACTAAAGGTCTTGGATAGGAAATTTGGGGTGACACCAATCTCAGCCGCAATCGCCTTCACAGAGACACCGGCCTCGTATCGGCGACAGATCAACTTTCGGTCTGATTCATCGAGCTTATCAAGGCACGACTCCAGCGCGTCCATCGCTAGTGTTGGATTATTGACAGCTTCCATCGCTTCAGTCGCAACTAGCTCAAGCGTGGATTCGGCTAGCAGCACGGCACTGCGATTCGTCGACTGGTAGTGCTTCTTTGTTTGCAATCGAGCAATCGTGCACGCCCAGGCGAAGAAGTTGGTCCCGGATTCAAACGTTTCAAACTTTTTCCACAAGACCAAACTTGTTTCCTGTAGCACGTCGGCTGCATCGGTCGGGGTTGGCAGCAAAGCCATCACGTAATACTGCAAACGTTGGTAGTGCTGCGAATACAGTTCCACAAACTCGGCTATTCGCTCAGAGTCCCCTGATTTCGATGATGGATTAAATCTTTCCATGCACTTCCTGAAACTTCATCTAGCCAAGCAACAATCCTCGACTCTGGGGACACCCCCCATCAGATCGTTCTTTCTCCTCAGAATCAAATACGCTCCACTGTGGAAAAGTGGACTAGAAAATTCACTTCAGATTGATTTCTGTTGATTCTGAATCTGGGCCGTATTTCTTTGTTTGCACGGCAATCTCCGGATGCCATACAAAATTTGCGAATCTATAGTGTTTATGTGGCACTAACATCCTCTGTGAAAATTTGTTTCAGGGATTGGGCGACTTTTTTGAGTTTTTCCTGGGAAGATTTGGGGCTTTCTCAGTATAAGATGCATAGATAGGTACATAAGTGAAGTGCTAGAGTCGTCTCTTCTTAACTTTACGAGTCGTGTGCCTCTCGCAAATGTGTCTTGAAGTTAGATTTCAGGGCAAACTTGTCTGGTTTTGTTCACCATAAGAATCGATGGCAGACATGCTTGGAGCCTTCACGGTTTCCGAGGCAATTAATAGTTTCGTATCTTTAGTTTTGATTTTCATGGCTGATAGCCTATTTCAAACGATTGGAGGGTGACCCTAATGAAGCGAAGACTGTTCAATAATCTTTCATCACTGCTGGCTGTGCTAATGTGTACATGCCTAATCGCCGGAACAGCAGTAGCTCAGCGCGGCTTCGACGGCGATACTGCAAATCCCGGCGACTGGGACGATCCCAATAACTGGACCGGAAACACTCTTCCCTCCGCAGCAGATGGCCTGATCGATGTTGGTGTTGATCCTGGCGCTGTGGCAGGAGCTCTTCTAAACGCCACGGCCAATATCTCTGGCCCGCTTACCACCGACACCATCGGTGAATTGCGAGTTGGTCGTTTGAATAATGCCGTCGGTGTCGTCAACCAGAGCGGTGGCACACTTAATTCTGGTGGTTGGGCCTTCATCGGTGTGGATGGTGACCCGAACAACCCGTCGACTGGTACTTACAATCTCTCAAACGACGCAGTCTGGAATAACCTTGGTGGTCCGATCCTGACTGGCACCGGTGGCACGCCACATGCGGCTGGTCTTGAGAACGTCGGCACAATTTCTGTTGCAGACACAGCACAATTAAACGCCGACGCTCTTGGCGTTGGTAACAACGACAACAACATCGGTATTGTGAACCAATCCGGTGGTTCTGTCGCAGTAAGCAATTGGATGAACATCGGCGACACCGGTGGAGCCACAGGTGAATACAACATGACCGGCGGCAGCTTGAGCTTTGGCGAACTGTCTGTCGGACAGAATAGCGGTGCTAGTGGAACCTTGAATGTTAGTGGTTCCTCCGCCATCAGCGGTGGCAATGCCCGCCTTGGCCGTGACGATGGCACCGGCGTCCTCAATGTCAATGGTAGTGGCGTGAACTTCGATGTAGCTCAACTATCACTTGCCGGTAACGACGGTGGGTTTAGCAACAATAGTTCAGGTACCGTGAACTTCTTCTCCGACGGCGGTGGCGTGAGTGTGCTCGACGTAGTGGGCAACGTTACGCTCAACAATGCTCAAGGGGGAACCAATGGCATCGCTAACCTGAGTGTTGACCTCAGCGGCGGAGATCCAGGTGGCGCGATCCTTTTGGTCGACGTCGGCGGATCGCTCACCGGCGAGTTCACAGGTCTGCCAGAAGGTGCTGCAGTACCTGGTAGTAACGGACGAACCATCACCTACACGTTTGGCGATGGCAACAATATTGCTCTCGTTCCCGAGCCCATGACATGCATGTTGCTTGTAGTTGGCGTGGGAGCAAGTTTGTGGACAAGACGCCGCAACAGCAGCTTCTGAGTAATGCAGACCTCTGCTTATTCATTGAGCTGACAATTTGTTAGAGATTTTGCTCTCGAGATGATGGCAGGGCTGCATTCTTGCAAAAGCATGCAGGTGGTTGCCCACATCCGAAGTGAATATCGGTATTCAGTGGGCTACCTGAACTCATGAGAATTCAGGTAGCCCATTGTCCATTGCTGAACGGAGAGGTTCCAAGAGTCTGATAGAAATCGAGATCCCTGCGATTTTCTTGTCCACTTTTGTGGATTTCAGTGTATTTGTTTCTTGAACAGACTAGCAATCGCTGAATCAGTTACAGGCAATGTAGGATTCTTCTGGGTGGAACTCCTGCATTCGTCAAATGCTTATTGTGAAAAGTACCTTCATCGGGTAACTCGGAATAAAGGGTGAATCAAATGAATCTGCGTGTTTTCAAATATTCAGTAAAGCAGTGCTTTTTGTCTGCATGCTTTGGTTGTACTTTGCTGCTTTTGTTTCCAACCACAACAGAGGCGATAGTCTTCAACGGCGGAGCAGGTACTACCGACTTCAATGATCCCAATAACTGGGAGAATAACACGATACCTGGAACCAATCCGCTCCCAGGCAGCGCAACGGAAGTCGATGATGCGGTCATTGGCCAAGTCGGAACTTCTGATCCCAATAACGGCGGAGATGGCCAAGCCTACCAAAATCCTGCGGTTGTAGACTTAAATGGCCCTGTTGCAGTTGCAAATACATTTCGCGACTTACGTATTGGAAATGGAGACGGCGGAGACGGCACACTAAATCACTCGGCCGGTACTCTCAATACCAGTGGCAACTGGGCATTTATTGGAGCGAATGGTTCGGCATCGAATCCGTCAATCGGTCGATATAACTTGTCCGGAAGTGCAATATTCAATAACACTCCTGCGTTGCTTGTGGGTACTGAAGGTGGACCTCACCCCGACCCGAACAACCGCAATGAAGGATACATAACGGTGAGCGGTAACGCTCTAATGGAAGTCGGTGCCGTGAACTTGGGCCACAACAATGGTGGTTACGGCCAGCTCGATCAGACCGGTGGAACAGTAGAAGTCGCTAATTGGTTCAACATCGGCGAAAATGATGCCGAGGGAGAATACAATATTTCTGGAGGCAGCTTAAACGTCTTTTCAGAACTTAATGTCGGGCAGAATGGGGGCGCCAAAGGGGCTCTTAACATAAGTGGCACCGCTCAGCTAGATATCGAAAACTTCCGTGTAGGCCGAGATGACGCGACCGGCGTGGTGAGCATCACTGGCAGCACTGCATCAATAATTGCCACCTCTTTGCAAATGGGCTACAACAGCGCAGGAGCTGGTAATGAAACGATTGCTAAAGGAACTCTTAGCTTCACCTCTGACTCAGGTGGAGTCACCCCCATCGAGGTAACTGACAGTGTTTGGCTGAATGATCTAGGCATTGCCGGCGACTTTGACCTCGACGGCACAGTCACTGGCCTTGATTTCCTGTTGTGGCAAACCGACCCTAACGTGGGTGACCTATCTGACTATGAAGCCAACTACGGATTGTCTGAAGGTTCTGCGAGCCTAGTTGTTGATCTGACTACAAACGCTCCGCCTCTCGGAGATATCCTGCTGGTGGACAATCAAAGTCTTACCGCAATCAACGGCTCATTCGAGGGACTGCCGGAAGGTGCTTTCGTTCCGAATAGTGGCGGGCGGGCAATTACTTACGTGTATGGAGCAGGCGGAAACGATATAGCGCTTATTCCGGTACCGTTGCTCAATGCTGTTCCGGAACCCTCATGCATTGTTATAGCCTTCGGTATGGTGATGTGCACAATGGGTAGAAGGTACCGCACCTAAACGCAGATTGGCTCCTTCTATTGTTTTTTTCAATAGCCGCCGCATCTATTTCTGCCAAAAACTGGGGCTAGTAATTCAGGTTGGAAAAACCAAACCACGCAAGAGATTACCAGTTATGAGCTGGTTGGAGAGTGCATTTACTGTGAAAAGAAATCTACACCTTCCACGATGGGGCAGCTCGCGGAAGGGTTTTACACTAGTTGAGTTGTTAGTGGTTATCGCCATTATTGGTGTGCTGGTGGCGCTTCTCCTGCCTGCGGTGCAGGCCGCGCGAGAAGCCGCACGCCGGATGTCGTGCGCAAACAACGTCAAGAACGTCGCTCTGGCCATCCACAACTACCATAACAGCAACGGCCATCTCCCTTATGGCGTTACAGCGGCAGACAGCACCACTGGTAGGTTCGGTGGTGAGTTCTATGCTGATCCGGCTCTGGGATCGAATCCTGATCCGTCAGAGTATAAGCGAGAGAACAATCTCAATGGTCGCGGCTGGATCGTGGCGATTTTGCCTCAACTGGAACAAAGTGCGTTCTACGAAGCCATGAAGCCTGGATTCGATGATCCCAGTTCTTCAAACATGAACTTCTTGGCCACCAGTAGGAACGGCCGAGGCATGGGACGGCCAGAAGTTCGCGAGGAATTGACCAGGCAGCTTCCGGTGCTCACCTGTCCGTCAGACGCCTCGGCTTTCCCCAGGGTGGGTATGTATCCCTGGTTAGACAAATCTGCCACGCGCAATGTTGTCTCAGCAGTAACCAATTATAAAGGCGTCGCAGGTGATACTACGATTCTCGAACATATTTTTCCATTCCCAGATGGGCTCTGGAATGACTCATCTTCGGGCACCAGTCCTGGCTGCTTTGAGAGCCTGGGCTGCAACGGACTATTCTGGAAATTCAGCTATTACGACCCAATTCCGTTTAAGCGTATCACCGACGGTTTAAGCAGCACATTTATGGTAGGCGAATCGGTAGTCGAACAGGATCCTCATTCGACGGCCTATCTCTCTGAAGGCGATTGGGCGAGTTGCAATATGCAGTTCAATTACTTCTCTCCCCTTTCGCTCGAGGAAATCTCATCGGGGCTGGAATGGGTGAACGTGAGAGGTTTTCGAAGCCTTCATCCGGGAGGCGGAAATTTTGCCATGGCTGACGCGTCTGTGCGATTTCTCCAAGAAGGAATCGACCATCAGCTCTATCGAAGTCTGTCTACCAAGGCGGGAAATGAAGTCGCGCAGCTTCCCTAGAGGCGTGAAAAAGGCGATAATCTAGCAGGCATTCAACGGGTGTAGGTTCACATCCGGGCCCTGAGAATCAAGATAGCGTCTCTACGGTTGGTTTCTAATGCAGTTTCCTCATCCACTCACAGCATCGTGTCTGCCAGTTGCTCTAGTGTTGTTGCTTGTTCCCTTCTCTGGGTGCGGTGGCAAACCAGCCCAGGTTTCTGGAACGGTTTCAGTCGACGGAGTGCCGTTAGACACAGGGACGATCGCATTTGTGCCCTCCGGGCAAGGCATGAGAGCTACTGCTCTGATTGAGAGCGATGGTAGCTACGAAGTGAGAACCAATAGAGAAACTGGCCTCGATACTGGCCACTACAAGGTAGCCATTTCTGCACGAGAGGTTGTCAAGCCAGAGGGTGGAGGACTGCCTATGCCAGGAGAGTATTTGGTACCAAGGCAATACGGGAACACAGAAACTTCCGGTCTGGAGTATACCATTGAGGAGGGAAGCAACGTGATCGATATCAATTTGCAATCGGATGCTAAATAGCGATCCCGTTATTGATCTTCAGTCCCGTTCTCAATCTGCGAGATTCTTTCCTCCACCTCTTTCCAGTCTGGTCGTAGCCAGAGCGCCTCGCGGAATTGAGCCAGAGCATCCTGTGGGCGTCCAACCTGGTCCAAAGCGAGTCCCATTTGGAAACGTGCGTCGGCATTGCTTCCGGAGCGATTCAATACCCCCTGGAACTGTGGTATGGCCAACTTCGGTTTGCCCATTTTCATCATCACGAGTCCTAATTGATACTGGCTTTTCCGAGATCCAGGCTGATGGCGCAGTGCCTCGGTAAAATGTCTCACAGCGGTGCGATAATCCTCCTCTCGCATAGCCAACATACCTAGCTCATGGTGAGCCAAATAGTAATTAGGCTTTAGTTCGATCGCTTTCCCCAATGAATCACGTGCATTCTCGACGTCTCCCATACGAGCGTACACGAGCCCCAGATTGTAGAGGGCATCAATATAGTCGGGTTGTAACTTGAGGGCTGCACGCAGTTGCTCGGCTGATTCCTCCAACTTCCACTGCTCGTTCAGCGAAAGTCCCAGATTGTAGTGGGCATCGGGATGCTCTGCATTCAGCTCAACGGCCTTGCGAAAGCTTCTTGCTGCTTCAGGAAACTTCCCTAGCTTCATAAGTACGACACCATGGTCATTGTGAAACGATCCATCTTCCGGATGAAGCTCGACTCCCGCAGCTGAAATCTGAGAGGCCTGCATGAACTCATTATTCTGGAGCAGGACCTTGAGTAGATTTCGTCGTGCGACCTCATACTCCGGATCTAGTTGAAGAGTGTTCTTCAGCTCTTTGACTGCTTCGGCGTCGCGACGCATTTTCAAGAGTACTAGTGCATATTTGTAACGAGCAGTCGGATTGTCTGGGAGCAACTTGAGGGCAACAAGTTGGTAATGAGCCATGCCTTCCTGCATACGCCCCTGGCCGACGAGCAGGGCTCCAAGATCGGATCGGGCCGGGACAAATCTGGGATCCTTCTTCAGAATCTTGCGAAACAGTGTTTCGGCCTTTGCAATTTCTCCCTCGCGGTAGAGAGCAATTGCCTGTTGGTGCAATTCCGTTATTGCCCTCGGTTCGCTCTTTGAGTCCGACTGGTTCGGCGTCGTTTCGAGAGGCGCCGAGATCGACAAAGGAGCTTGAAAGGCTACCAACAAAAAAGAAACAGAAAGCAGTATTAGCTGGATTGATCGCAATAGCATAGAAGTCGTGAATCGCCTCTGAGCTCAAGAAAAGTAGGAAAGAACCACGCTTCCTCCATTATAGTCGCTGTCTTTCCGCTGACGATCCCAAGAACACATGCTAAACGCTCTAAGGAATTGGCTCACCTAGACCTTGGTTAAGAGTCACCACTTGATCGATCTCGGTCGGCGAAAATCGCTCTTGTTCACCGTCGGGCCAAAGAATCTCCAGCGACTTAATTTTCTGGTTCTGCCCTAATCCGAAGTGGACACGGGGATCGTTGCTGGCAAGATAACTGTAAGCTCGCAACATGAAGCGTACTTGTTCACCCGAGTCGGTAGTCAGTCGCACTCGGGCACCAATGGCGTCGCGTTTGCCTGTCATAAGCCTGAGTTGAAGCCAGTGAGTGCCAGGCTGAGGGGCTTCGTTCCGAAATACGTTTAGGTGGTTATCGATGCTATTGGTGACCAAATCGATATCGCCGTCATTATCTAAATCGCCAAAGGCAAGACCACGCGTCATCCTGGGAACGCCAGCAAACGAACCGGACTGATTGCTGACGTTGGAGAAGCTTCCCGATCCATCATTAAGAAAAAGCAAGTTCGGCTCCGCATAGCGATTCCAGAAGGGGCCCAAATCGGCTCCCTTCAGAACAGGCCCGATAGCGACGCGACCATTTCCGATTGCCAGGTCGAGGTCTGCGTCGTGATCAATGTCTAACAGACCACAACCCCATCCGGTGTAGGGCAAGTCGACTGACCCCATTCCTGCCATAGAGGTCTCATCGTCGTACAAGTCTTCGCCAGTTAGCGTATAGAGCGTGTTTGTCTCGCTGGCAACGTGTGTCATAAATAGATCAAATTTCCCATCTGCATTCACGTCACCTACTGTGACCCCCATACTTGCTTCCACGCGTCCAAATCCATTGACTGCCACTCCGGAGAGCATGGCTTCATCGTAGAATCCTCCCTCTTTGTCATTGATCCACAACTGATTCGGCTCTTCGTCGTTGCACACGTAAATGTCGGCCCAACCATCGGCGTTCAAATCAGCACAAATTACTCCCCAGCCGCGTGCTGCCGTTGTAATACCAACCGCCGCGGTAATGTCGGTGAATGTGCCGTCACCATTGTTGCGGTAAAGTTGGTCGGTCACGCCTTGGAATAAGTGGGGTCCGCAATAATCCGCGGTTCCCGGTTTTCCCGCTGCATCGCAACGGCGAGTGGGGTCGAACACTCCGAAGTGCACAACAAACAGATCGAGTAGCCCGTCGCGGTCGTAATCAAAAAACGCGGAGGCCGAACTCCAATGTTCGCCCTCGATGCCGGCTTGCTCAGTGATGTCGCGGAACGTCCCTCCCTCATTCTGATAAAGTCGATTGGCTCCATAATTTGTTACAAACACATCTACGTCTCCGTCGTTGTCGATATCGCCAACGGCGCAGCCATGCCCATAGCCGGGATCTGCTAAACCGGCTGCCTCTGGGACTTCGCTAAAGGTGCCGTCCGGTTCCTGGCGAAAGAGACGGTTGGGCGCTGGATCCTGGAAGGCACCCGGCATCTCGGCAGGTTTGCCATGCCGAATCTGGTAGATGTCAAGATCGCCATCTTGATCGAAATCCAAGAGGGCGACGCCACCGGGTGTGATTTCAGGAGTGAGGTGAGCACCGTCCGGCCAGCGTTCTATATTGCTATCGAGGCCAAGTTGTTCGGTGACTTCAATCAGCAGTGCTTCATCCTTCGAATCAACTGGTTTGCTGCCTTCCGATTGGGCGGGAGGCGTCTCCGTTGTTGTTTCTTGCTCTGATTGCTGATCCTTGCTGGCTGTCTTTTCGATAGGCAAGTCAAGTTCAGGCTTGCGGCCTTCGTTTTGCTGGCACCCCACTATCGCGGCTGAGAGCGTAAGCAGCAAAACAAGTCGTTGGCAACAATGCATTGAAGTTTCCATGAACCAGTGAGGGTGGATCGACAGTTAAAATAAGGCTCGAAGAAGTGGCTAAGTAGCGCTCCCCTCACTTTAACCCGAAGCTTTTGGAGCGTCTATGTTGGAAAAGAAGAGGATAGTCAACTTGACTCCGACGAGCACTCTTTCACAAGCGCATCGTCTGGATCTTTGCTTAAGGCATGGGCGCTGGCCACCTCAGGGGATTCGCTCCAGGTGATGTATCCCACTAAATCTGTACGCCGGATCCACTCTCCGAGCATGGGGACGGTCTCCAATAATTCTCGCCATTTCCGAAGGACCCAGGCACCGTGATCGCGGAGATGAAAGTGCTGTAACGGACACTTCTCCCCCTTGAGCCCAAGTTCCAGAATTCCGGTTTCTCCCACTACCGGGAAAAGAGGGTACGAGGAACAATCGAGGGGCTTATAGCCGCCGTCGCAATCACTTCGGTCCTTGGCGCGACAAACGGCTCGGTGGCCCCCACGTCCATCGGCAACGTAATCGAGATGGCTCAGTGACTGGCCACGATCAATCGCCTCTGCGATTTCGCCTGGATAAAGTGCGATATAATTATTGGCGCCAAAGTCACAACACGCGTACCCACACTCTTGGTGTGAGCAAGAATCGATGAGTCCGTTATCAGGCTGGATCAATGGGCTAGACCTCTAAGGCACTTTTATCAACATCGATCGTGTTCGCTTGAAAATCTCTTACTTCCGCCAAGTTTACGTCCCAATGATCTGTGGGTACAACCAACTTGCCTGTCGTATGCCTCATTTCAAATATGTGCTGAGGGCAAGCGATGCCACTAATCCGCTCGCGAAGCCGGCTCATGATGGCAATCTCATCGGCAAGTGGCATCACAAAACGCATCGTCGTGGCGATTGGATGACAATGATAGATGTAATACGGCCGCACGCCCAATTCCGCGAGGCGAGTAAACAGCCTGGCTAGTGTTTCTACGTTGTCGTTAACACCCTTCAGAAATACGGACTGACAGATCAAGATTGCACCCGTTCTCCGCAGTCTCTCGATCACAAGCTCCGTCTCTGGGGTGAGTTCGTCAGGGTGATCGATGTGGAGGCTAAGATAAAAGGTCGGTGGCAATGCCTCGAGCTGCTCAATCAATTCGAAATCGACCCTCTCGGGCAACTGCAACGGATAACGCGTGTGGACGCGTAGAATGCGAACGTGAGGAATGTCTGCGATAAGCTTCGCCGCCAGGGCCAGGCCCGTCGGGTGAGTTAGTGGATCGCCCCCGCTAAAGATAACTTCGGAAATCTCTTCGTGTTCGGCAACAAATGTAGCCGCCCGTTCGATTTCTGCTTCTGTGAGCCGACCTTGTGCGTCTAGACCCACTCCAACGCGATCTTGCCGCTCGCAGTATCGACAATTCGCAGCGCAGGTATAGCTGAGCAGAATGATCACTCGCCCAGGATATTTGTAGACGACCCCTTTGGTCTGCGTAAGTTGCTTTTCGAGAAACAAATCGACATCGCGGTTTGCAGGGTGATTTTCGTGCTCCTCATCGAATAGATACATAGCCCGCATGGCCGGGCTCGACTTCGCCAATTCTCGAATGTGAGCGGTCGTCTTCTCTGCAAAACGATCTTCAATGAGCTTATTCATCGGTCTGCTGTCTCACGATTGTTAAGCCGTCCAAGACAATATCCTCTACGGTCTGCATGTTTCCGCCAGGCCAATGCACGCGTACTTCATCAACGCTTGGATCATTGCCCAGCCCAATTGTCACCGGCAATTCCACCTGTGACAAGTAGCTGCGCGTGGGCATCACTCGACGCTTTAGAGTCTGTTCTCCTTGCCGCACTTCGACCCAGGCGCCGACTGCATCGCGATTGCAAGTTTCACCGACTAGCTTTAGTCGCAAAAAATGATGGTTCGTTTGTTGATCGTTTCTCAACACAGCGGGAGGACCATCGACTTGTGTAATGACGATATCTAGATCTCCGTCGGCATCGATGTCGGCATAGGCCGCGCCTCTGCCCACCAAGGCACTGGCCAGGTCTGCCATGTTTGATTTGGATACGGCTACAAACTCAGTATCGCCGCTGAATCCGGCGTTCCAGAACAACTTGGGAGGCTGCTGGTAGTACTGACTTTTTTGCACCAGATTGATGTCGTCCTCTAGATGCCCATTGGCCGCGAATAGATCTAGCCGTCCATCCAAATCGACGTCAAAGAAGAATAGTCCGAAGCAGAGGTCGCTACGAGTTTGAGGGCCAAGTCCACTCGGAATGGCGTCATCAGTAAACACGACGTCCGTTCCGTCTGAGACATAAAGTGCGCTCATCTCGTTTGCAAAGTTACCAATGGCGATCGCCAGACAATCGTCGTTTCGGAAGCAACCGACGTCGATTCCCATTGCACCGCGTGCCTTACCGCTGGCATCGAAAGCAATTCCAGAGGCGATACCATCGTCAACGAAAGTTCCATCTTGCTGATTGACCAGCAATTGATTCTGGACGGTATCGTTGGCAAGTACGATGTCGACCCAGCCATCGTGGTTCACATCGACAATCGCGACCCCCAAGGTCTTTGCGAGCGGTACGCCCGTGGCCTCGTTTTTAACCTGGATGCCGCTGGGTGTAGATACATCAGTGAAAGTGCCATCGCCTTCGTTGCGATAGAGGTAGGGAAATGTGCCCTGAAAGGAAAAAGGGGGGCCATAGGCTCTACCGATGCCGGTCAAGCGAAAATCTTGCGCACGATCAATTTCGGCGGACCATTGCACATAGTTGCCCACCAGCAAGTCCAAATCGCCATCGTTATCGTAGTCTAGCCAGCCACTACTGGTGCTCCAGCGATCTTCCTCGCCTTGCACTCTAGCTTCCTTTGAGACATCAACAAAAACAGCGTTATCGTTTCGCAGCAGAATGTTATATCCCACGGCAGAGATAAATACGTCTGGATCGCCGTCATTATCGTAGTCGCCAACAGCGACCCCCATGCCATAGCAATTCACATCAATCCCAGCCTGAACGCTAACATCGGTGAATTGTCCGAGACCATCGTTTTCGAACAGGGCAGTTGTTGGCCGGTTGTCAGGCGAGACGTCATCCCACACCGAAGAGTTCACCAAGAGAAGGTCTTGATCGCCGTCACTGTCGTAGTCCAAGAAAGCCACTCCTCCCCCCATGGTTTCTGGAAGGAGCTTTTCACCCACAGCACCGTTTTCGTGAACAAAAGTGATGCCCGCTGCGTCAGTAACATTTGTGAATGGCAAATCGGGGACAGTCTCAATCGCCTGGCTTCGTACTTCCGGTAACGAGACCTCCGGTTGACTTTCCTCAACAGGTTCACTTCCCGCGCGATAAAACCAAACGATTGCTCCTACCACAGCAGCTACCGATACGAAAACAATCAGCGACCACTTGAAAGCCTGGCCGATGATGGCATCGTCTTGGGTCGTATCGTCGGGTTCTTGTGGGGGAATCAACGCATTGCCCTCAGTTATTAATAGATGTTATTTGCTGGCGGAATTACCAACGCCAGCCTCTCTCTCAAGCTGCTCACTCGGCCTTTGCAGATCGTAAATCACTACCGCTTCAGCCGCATGGTTTGCAGCGGGGTACTTCTGCCGGGCGGCTCTTACAGCCTGGTCGCGCGCATTATCGTCAGGACGATACTTCTCGTGAAGCTGCTGGTGTTTCAGTGAAAGCTCACTCTTGCCCATTGCCGTATAAAGTCGGTTCAAGCCGTAGTGCGCGTCGACATTCTCCGGATCGATCACCAAAGTGGTCAGGAACTGTTCTTCTGCCTGCTCGAAGAGTGCTTGCCGAAGAGTACTGTTTTGCTTGCCGCGTAGTTGCCGAGCACGTTCAAAAAGAGTTTGACCAAGCAGATTGATCACCTCATAGTCTAATCGGAAGTCGAAGTTGCGAGAACGCATCGCCTGGTTTGGCTTGGAGAGCACAGCTTGAAAGTTCTTAATTGCACTCTCAAGATGTCCCTGTTGCCGATTGACGATTCCGCTTAGCCAGGCCATGGTCCACGGGGGTGCAGCGGGACTCTTGTGCTCGACTGCTCGTTCAATGGCAGCGACCGCTTCGTCGAGTCGGCCCTCTGAGAAATAGACTCGAGCAAGATTCAACGGTCCATCGTACCGACCTAGCGTTTCGACTTCTGTGAAAGCATCCTCCGCCTGGCGAAGCTGCCCCCGACCCTTCAGCAACAAACCGATGCCGTAATCATTCCATCGTTGCCAGTCAGGAATATTTCGGGCGGGATTTGCGGCCAGTTCATCCTGCCCTTCGATAGAAAACTCAATACGATCATTGGCCAAAGTGGTGACGGGCAACGAATTCACAATCCTGCCTTCGGCTTCCTTGATGCCTCGCGGAAGTTCCTCAGGAGCTAGTGTCTTAGCCATGAAAGCAACAAAGTCTCGATCAAACTTTCGATACTTGAGTTTCACCTCTAGGACGATTGGTTCAGTAGCCTCTGCAGGGATAGTTGCCTGATAGTGAACTGTCTGCCCCGCTCCGGGCGGAATTTGATGATTGTAGAGAGGAACGAAGATGTCTTCTGCATTCCGCTGGGCGATCCGATTCCCTTCACGATCGAGCATGAAGACATTGATGAAATGAGACCAAGGATCGACACGAGAGGAATCGTCGATCTTACCGCTTTGGCCAATGACCTGATCCCCGCTCTTGAGGGTAACTTCCAGCCAGACTTCGTTGGAATCAGCCGTTCCCTGTGTGAATAAATGCCCTAGTTTCAAAGTTCGGACCACGACTTCGAACAGGTAAGTCGAGCCAGGTGCCAATACCTTTGATTCTGGCCGAAGTGGCGCTGTCAGCTCGCCGTCGATTCTGCCTTCTTCCCGAACTCCAAAGATGTCGACACGCACGGATCCTTCCAAGATATCCTGTTGCCGGTTCACGATTTCCTCATTCTTGCGCCAATGAGGCAGCGCCGTGTTACCGCCAGGGAACAAATGATCGTGGACACTCAACGAGTCGCTTCCTGGGTAAATGCGTGCCCCAAAGTCATCCGACTCGGTTAAAGGCATATGGCAATCGTTGCAGTTCTCTTCCGCTTGCTTTGGATAGTAGAAACTTCGCGAACCATGCCCTGAGACTCCGCTGAGCAAAAAAGAATCGTAGTGGTTCTGGCCACGCAAGAATTTGTAATCGTTGAGTTCTTGCGGAAGATGTACTTTGTGACAAGTGCTACAGAACTCAGCCGACTCGTGAAACGGCTTCAGGAAAGTCTTTTTGTGAAAAGAAGGTTTCGCTTTAATCAGTTGCCGGTTTAGCCACTGCAGCAATTCGTTTTCGCTATATGCGAACGGGTAGTGGAGCGGCTCTTCGATGGTGTAATCGGCATTGCCGCGCGGGCTATTGATGTTGGTAATGGCATGACACACGGTGCAGGTGATCCCGGCATGGGCGGTTGGATTGCGAACATCGTCGAAGTTGGGGTCATCAAACTGACCGGAGAAGAAGGGAACGGGATCGTGGCAGCCAGCGCAAAATCTCGACCGACGCACGTCCCCATCCCGGGTCAGCGAAAACTGCCGAGTCTCGCGCACACTTGCCAGGTAGGCGGGGTTGTTGAACGAGCTAAATCGGTGGGCACTCTCAGCCCAACCTTGATGGACGTCGGCATGACATTCCTGGCAGTAGGCGTTATTGTCCAACGCTTCCCCTGAAATAAATTTTCCATTGGCTGTTCTGGCAAGGGAAGGCTCAAAGTACTTGGTACCCTCGGGAGATCCGATTTGGTACCAGTTTCGCGGGTCAGAATTCTGAAACCCAATCATCGTGGCCCCCAGGAATCCAACAAACAACAGATACCCGAGCCCCAACTTCCACTTGATACGCGGCCCCGCTAGCCGGTGTAGCCAATAGAGCCAGACGACAACCAAAGGGGCAATGACGTGCAACCAGTAAATGACAGCTCGCTTAGTGGGCCCTTTGATCTCTAGAGGTCCAACGCGCGTGAGCAACAGCCCGGAAACCAGAAGTAGGAGAGAGGTCCCAAACAGGGCATAGCCCATCCACACGGCACGGCGATTCTTCCGCTGCCAGGTATTTCGCATGTGGGGAATAGCGAAGACCAAGAATGGGACGATCAGTAGAATCCCCAGTACGAGGTGCCCCAGGAACATGAATTGGTAGAAGTAGTTCTGGTAGGTCTTCGTGCTAATCGCCTCGAGGATCGTCACGGTCACGAGATAGATCGAATTGGCGCCCAGCAATGCGACCAATACAAAAACGATCGTCAGAAAAACCCGCAACCGTGGGGTTACTGCAGGAACATATGGCTTGCGCCTGGCAGACGTTTGAGCAGAAGCCATAACAGTAGAAGACGATGCAATGAGACTCGTTTACCAGCCGGAACGATATCTCGTATTATACTCAGAATGTAGCTTATTGCGATGGGCCTGCTCTTCCTCAGAGAGGGGAATACCGCGTGTAGGCAGAGGCTCAACGCTGCGAGAGTCTTTGGTGAACGAATCAGAATCTTTACACCAACCATCGACCTGCAAAATGTAGAAGCGACGATGACCGTCTGGCACGTTCTTGCTCGCCTGAGCAAACTCCAAGTGCACCTCCTCCCCTGGGCCGATAATTGCAACCGCATCGTCTGTCGATCTTACCAGCTCTCTTGCTTCGCCCAACGAGGTGTAGAATCCGCGTGGATGGCGAGCGTCTCCGAAAGGAGGCCGATCTTGATAGCTGTAGACGGAATACCGCTGATCAAAGAGTGTTCTTTGCGAGAATCCCACATCCTGAACTACTGCCGTTTCCAATTGAAGTTCTCGGAGGTTGACTTGGTAGTCGTGAATTGACTCGACAACGGAAATGCGATCCCAATAAATCTGCATATTGCTGCTTATGCGAAGCTCTGTGGCACCCTTGGGTAGTTTGTGTTTGGGAATCGGCACACTGGAACGTCGAGGGGTTCCCGCCATATAGCCAAACCTTTCCAGTACCATTTGCCATTGGCCATTTTCATCCCTGGCTTCAATCGTTGGCTCCAGGTATTCCAACCCTGCTTGCCAAGCAGCAAAGGCAGTTTGCGAATACGCATATTCCACCCAGCCATCGAAAATAAGTACCGGGTTTTCCAACTCGCTGAGCGGTTGGGCGAATGTTAGGGTGATCGCATGGGGATCCGTCAGCCCAATAAAACGCCGATCGGTTCGTCTCAGCGGAGCAGCCACGCGATCTACACTGGCCAATGTGGTGGTGATGTCTTCGCCGCGATTATTGGTTGCGTGGATGGGCAGGAACTCGGAGCGGTAGATTACCGACGCACCCGTGGGTTGAGGATCAGTCCCCCCAAATCTTTCGTCGAGGACTATTTGGTATTCCTCAGGCAAATCGACCGCTGACAAGCCAACTCCATCGAAGTAGCAAATCTCCTCCATCGGTTCGCCGAGCTTGATGACGATCCTGCCATCTCTTGGGTGAATACTGTCGGCAGACAACATGAGTGACTCCGTTGGTCGCGGAGGGTAGTATTCACCTCGACCAAGATTGAATCCAATCCCACCCGCTCCAAGGATATCGGCTACGAACCGGAATTGCTCGCCATCCCAAACAAAAACTAAAGGGCAACTACCTGCCTGACGTTGCGTTTCTGCGATCCGATGCATCTGTCCCGCAGCGAGATTGGTTTCGGTTTGAGAAACACTATCTGGCCAGACAAGTTGGAGATAATCGATCTCATCTGCACCAGCCAATCCGATAGCGAGGGGCTGCAGGCTTTGGCCGGGCCCAGAATGGAGCCGCCAAGGAGAGACCGGCGACCAGCGCGAGCCAATCCGCGCAGCACCTCGCACTCCAATTCCTGACGCGTTGGAGCGCATCTCGGCTGCTTTATCGGTTTTCCCAGACAGACTGAGCAATGCAAAATCGAAACGACCCTCACCCGCCGCCCAATGCAAGGGAGGCCCCTGAGAACTGAATGCAATCAAATCCGGGCCATTCAATTGTGCGCGAGCCGCAACCGGGCCCACGAGATTTTTGTGCTGTAGACTCTCAAGTTCTTTTCCCTCCAGGTCAAGCAACTGAATCCCAGAGCCGACTTGCAAAGCGATTTCCAGCTCTGTATCGCCGTCGAAGTCTTGCATTAGTAATGTGGCTGAGCCAGCATTCTTCTCGCCCTTTTGTGTCCCTAGTTGCTCAGCCTGCCACTGATCTTCTTCATCGGGCTGCCAACGTTGCAGACCTTTTTCCCCGAATGAGTAAATTTCCACCTGCCCATCCACATCGGCATCAACAGCCAAGGCCGCCTCAATTGGCGTCCCTTTCAGTTGTTCGAAGCCGGAGGCGGGGTGATACCTCCAGAGGCGATCATTCAGATACACTTGGTGAGGGGGTTTCTCGTTAACGAGGATCAGGTCCGCATCGTCATCTCTGTCCACATCAGCCACGATCAAACGAGTCCCCTGACGGTCGCCCTCAATCCCCATCTCATCTGCCACAGCGCGGAATGTGCCGTCTCGGTTGTTATTCAATAGCTCAAAAGGTGCGTCGGAGTTGACCAGAAGGTAATCTAGATCGCCATCGTGATCGGCATCGTAACAGGCTCCATCAATTGTTTTGTTATCACCGGCCGATATCCTTGTCACTTCGGTGAGATTTTGCCATTCCCCCGCGGGATCCTGACGCCACAATTGGTTCGGTCCATTCCGACAGAGGTAAGCGTCAGTCAGGCCATCGTCATCGTAGTCTCCCCAAAGTGCTGTATTCACCTGTCCAACATTCGCAAGCGGTGAATCTACGTCTCGGCGAAACCCATCCTCAGAGCCCAGCAATACTAGATTGGTGGATGCCTGTTCTTCAGTAGCGGCTATTCTGGGAATAAAAAGGTCACTGTGCCCATCACTGTTCAAATCCGCAATCGTGATGCTCGGTATCGATGCATCATTGCCGGCCCAGTCAGTCGCGCTGAAATTCTCAATCTCCAGGGGCGCAGGGGCAGCGAATATGGAACCTTTCGGTCTCCCAGGAGGGGGCGTTTCCGATCGGGGTCGACTGACCTCTGCCTTGGGGCCCATCCGAGTGTATTTGAGTTCCGCGAGGCGAGCCCGCGGGTTCGTATCGAGCTTTTGAAAGAGCTTCAAGTACTCCCGCGCTTTATCCCGTTGCTTCAATCGCTGGGCAGCCTGAAATGCGCCGTAATAGGCACTCCGCAAGTATGGATCAATCTGAGCCGCTTCCTCGAATTGCGCGAGGGCCGTTTCAAAGTTCGCTAATAAGAACTCAGTCTGCCCGACGTAGAACACAGCATAACTATCTTCCTCATCAGCCTCCGCTACGCTGCGAAAGAGCTGGTTCGCCTCCTTAGTTTTTCCTTCGTGAAAAAGCAGCAACGCCTGACAATACTTGGCACGCAAGACTTCAGGCGAGGAGTCAAAGATGCTGGCGAGTAGCTCCCCAGATTCTGAAAGGTCCTTTTCCTGTCGACGGTTGAGCAGGGCAATTGCCAAGTCGACTTTGAATTGATCAGCTTGCGGAAACGCATCGACGAGCCGCCGATAGCCCGCCACGGCGGCATCGTAATTGAACTGTCCCATCTGTCCAATCACGCGGTTATGAAGTGGAATAACGTCGGCATCGATCGCAGAAGGGACGGCCATCTCTCCCGCAACCTCCACATCGTCCTGGAGAGCATTTCCTTCACAACCTATGACAACCATCACAAGAATAGTTGTTGTGAGAAACCATTTTAGATTCACTGTGGGTCTCGCGAGAAAAGAGTTTTGCCGTTCACTGTGAAAGAGTGATACCTTATGTGTAATCTATTCCCAGTGTCCAGGATCGCAATTGTAGTCATCATATACGGCTGCCACATCTTCAATACCATGAGACATATTAAAGTTTCAATGGCATGTGAATCAGCCATCTCATTTTCACTACAAACAGGTATTCTTCAATAGACTAAATAGCAGCTCGCTAAAAGGCTCTTGTGAGCAGTCTTAAGCGACAAGATTGAATAACCTACATCTAGAGTTGACAATTCGCCATCCAGTTATAGATCTCACAACCCGCTTAGGAGAATCTCATCTCTGAGTGCAACGCTGTCTGCGCAATCAAGAAGATCAGCCGACGATTTGCGTCGCCAGCCGCGCAGTCGACCTATACTGCTGCTCACTCGTAGTGGCCGATTATTCATGCGCTGACGGGGCCTCACTCCCATTGTAAAGTCACCATACTCGGAAGCGATGTGGTCAATATGCTCACCACCGAAACAAATAGACCGGTTGAGGCACACTCGCTTCAGTGAACTTATCCTTTACTCGATAAATGCATTCGGGTTCGGAGTGCGTGGCGCAGTTCATTCGATCGCGACACCCGCTTTTTCGAATACATTATCAATTTCGGGGTCATACTGAATGTCGCAGCCGTGGACCAGATTCGTCTACCCTTCAATGGTCACAACTGTGCTTGCAAGTTAACCCTTAAGAAGATCTTCGCCGGCCTCAGGAGAGCGGGCTTTTTGGGCTTGTTTGCTAATTTCATGCGACTCGCTCTTCAGGTCGCCTTCGGCGCTATGAACTGTCGTTTCGGACCGACTAGAATCCGATCGTGATTGCTTGGCAACTGCCTGCTGCTCCGATTCATCTGAAAGCATTCGCACAGGTACGCCGGAAGGGAACACCACTTCCCGCGCTTCGTCTGGCATAGAGATCCCTTGTTCTTCAAAAGCGCTCTTGATCTGGCGAATCACAGCTGAGCGGACTTTAATGTCGCTGAATTCGGTAGTGTTTGCCCAAAAATAGACGCGCAAATTCACAGTGGCGGCGCCCAATGCATCGACCAAGACTAAGGACTCAGGATCATCGACAACGGCAGGATGCTCTCGCAGCACTTCCAGCGCGATGCTCTGGGCTTGTGCTATAGAGTCCTCGTATCCGATTCCAATTGTAAAGCCGAGTCTCGCATTTGGATTCGCTGTATAATTGGTGATGGTTTCTTTGTAGATCTTGGAATTTGGGATCTGGACGTGATTCCCCTCCAGAGTCATCAGCAGGGTAGACCGTGTATTGACGCTTTGGACAAAGCCTTCGTATTCTGCGACTCTAATCCTGTCTCCACGAGCAAACGGATGCTGAATACTTATCAAGATGCTGGCAAGAAAGTTCTCTGCGATGTCGCGAAATGCAAAACCAATCACCAGACCAATCAATCCCGTGCCCCCGATCACGGTCATTGCTAGTTGAGTTAGCCCGGATACCTTCAGTATCAAGTAGAGGCCCATTAAGAAGACTGGTATGGCGATTGCACGGGCAGCGACATCTCGCAGAAGCTGGCTCTTGAATTGGCTGCTGAAAATAGAACGAGCGGCCTTCACTGCCCAGCGAGTTGCCATCCAGGTTGCTGCCATGAGCAAGATGCCAACTGCAAATAGAGGTGCATTGCGTACGGATTGTTTTCCAAGTTCTTTGATTTCGTTCCACGCCGGCGACATATCCCATATCGATTTCTCGATGATTTCGATGCGATTGACAACGGCGACCACGTCTTGCGTCTTACCGGCCAAGTTGCCAGCCCACTCCCGGTGAGGTTCGCTATCTACCTTTCCTCTTAGAAAAACGACGCCCTCATCAACTTCCACTTCCGGTGCAACGAACCACTCGGTTGCTTCAAGGATTCGAGTAAGGCGTGTAGCAATATCCGAGTCTTCCGCCAGTGGCTCTACCTCGACGTTTTGAGTTACTTCGGGTACTGTTTCTTCAGTCGCTCCCTCAGGTTCATCGGACGGTTGGCCATAAGATACAGCGGACAGCAGAAAAACCGACAGGACGGCGGTCACTAGTGATCTGGCAATCGTGCCAACAGAGTCGTTCATAGATATTGTCTGAGGCGCTTTCTATCTCACCAATAGACTAGCGGCTAATGTGGTAGGTTGAGGCATGAAATGAGAACTGAGAAACTACTCACGATCATACCTTGGTAGGGTGATACTAAAATTAGATCCTTCACCGGCTAGACTCTCCACTCCAATTGCACCCCCTAGCTCTTCAATCGTTTCCCGGGCAATGTGAAGCCCAATCCCGGTGCCGGACCGCTTGGTGCTGTAGTACTTATCAAAAACCCGATTCAGCAGATCTTTGCAAATCCCTTTACCGTTGTCAGCAAAGCTAATCTCGGTCTTGTCAGGTAGCAGTTCTAAGGTAATTCTCAGTTCGCCACCATCAGGCATAGCTTGAAGTGCATTATTGGCAATATTGAGTAAGGCCAGGCGGAACTGTGATTCGTTTCCATGCAAGTGAACTGTATCACCAGGCAGACTAGCAACGACTGTTACTTTCTGACGCTTTGCCTGAGCTTCGGCTAGTCGAATGACTGCGGCCACAGCGGATCGTACGTCGATGACGCCAGAATCGTTTTCAGAGACGACTAACTCATCGAACAAGAGGTCTAAAGACTGGTCCATTGTCTTGATCGCGTCGACGATAACATCCAGATGCTCGCGCTGCTTCGAGACCGTGGTCGACTCTGAATTTGGTAACAGGTCGAAAGTCCCCTGCAGCAAGTCGGCGTAAATGCGAATGAGGCCAACGGGATTCCGAAGGTCGTGGGCCATGGATTGGTATAGTTGCCCAACATTCCGAAATCGAGAAGCCAAAAGCAAATCACGCTGCATTTGACTTTCGATACTCAGGTCCTGAATCAATATCAGAGTGCCCTGACAGTCTTCTAGCTCGATCTTCGTGGCATTGATGCGTACCTGCTTTGGATCGACGGGTGCGGAGATCTCCACGATTCTGGATAATTCATCAAGGCCATCCCCCTCTTCGCAGCAACCACATTGCGTAACAATTTCTTCTAATTCATCTGCAAGAGGTTCAATACAGTCCTCGACATGATCTTCGACATCTACGTGCAAGATCTTTCGAGCAGGGCCACTAACAAACTGAATGACCCCATCTGGGTCAAACATCATGACTCCTGTAGACCCTAAGCCGGCAAGATGAGAGAACCAGGGATCGACTTTGAAAGTGGTCATAGAGTGTGCTCCGGGAGTGTGAGCACCTGGAAGTGCAGAATCGTGGGTGTTCAATATCCGCTAAGTTTACCCGATTAGATTTACATCTGCGATACGGCGTTGGATAGTTCTTACTGAAATATCTAGAGATTGAGCTGCAAGTCGCTTATTTCCATCGAAGCGTTTTAATCTTTGGCGGATTAATCGGTTTTCGATTTCTCGCAAGGTCCCTTCCTCCCAGGCAACTTCATCTGCTGATTGGTCTTGTTCAGGGACCTCAGGAAGATCCTGGATTTTTAGCAGATCGCTATCGCACAGAACAACAAGACTCTCCACGATATTCCGCAGTTGCCTGACGTTACCAGGCCACTGATGAACTTTCAGCCATTCCATCAAAGACGCTTCGACTCTCAGTTTTCCTTTGCAGTGTCGGTTTGCGGCATCTTTGACGAAGAAGTCCACCAGCAGAGGAATGTCGTCGGGACGTTCTCGCAAGGCAGGCACATGAATCCTCAATACATTGAGGCGATAGAATAGATCCTGTCGGAACTTGCCTTCCTGAACAAGTTTTTCCAGGTTGCGACTAGTTGCCGCGAGAACGCGAGCGTTGGTTCGAGTCAACTCGTCTTTGCCCACAGGTCGAACTCGCTGTTCCTCGAGCACACGGAGCAGTTTTGTCTGAGAGGGCAAATCGAGGTCTCCCACCTCGTCTAGCAGCAGCGTGCCCGCCTCAGCGGATATAAAGCAACCATCGCGGGCAGTGGAGGCACCAGTAAATGCCCCACGAGCGTGTCCGAACAACTCGCTTTCGACCAACCCTTCGGGAACGGCGGCCACGTTCACGGCCACAAGTTCACCCGATCGCTGGCTTGTCTCATGGATGGCTCGGGCGATGAGTTCTTTTCCCGTCCCGGTCTCGCCCGTGATAAGCACATGGCAATCAGATTCGGCTGCCCGCTTTGCTTGTTGCACCACTTGTGTAAAGCTGCTCGACTTGCCGATTAGCCAGGGAAATCTCTCTGTATTAGAAGTTATCGGTTCAATCTGTCCCTGAAATTGCAGGGGTACTACTGCCGTTATACTTGTATCCCCACTATGCACTTTATGTCCCCTTTAGCTATCCACGAGAGTGTTTCCGAATATTTACTGCAAATTATTACCCGCCTGGCGGCTTGAATGTAGTCGGGCGATGTCTGAAAATGATGTAGGAAAATTCCCTAATCTCTACAGCAACTATAGACATCTCACCACTCTGCCAAGTGCCAAAACGTTCATATTTTTAAAGCATGATCAATGTCTTTCTAGTCGAAGATCACCCTTTGTTTCAGCGAGGATTGACCGAGCTGCTCGAACGAGAAGGGGATCTGCGTGTTGTCGGAGTCGCCGCATCTGTGGATGCGGCGAGACAATCGCTCCAAAAAGAACCGGTGGATTTGATCATTGTTGATTTATCCCTCCAGCAAGGATCGGGGCTCGAGCTTATCGATGAATTTGCCGCTGCCTATCCCGATCAGAGAATCCTTGTACTTAGCAGCCGTGACGAACGTGTTTATGCAGAACGAGCAATTAATGCGGGCGCTTCTGGTTTCGTCAGCAAAGATGAAGACCCCCAGATGACAATCACGGCCGTCAGGTCTGTCCTTGCCGGTGATGTTTTTCTTAGCCCAGAAATGAATCAGCTTCTTCTCAAGCAGAAGCTGGGGCGCGAGTCTTTACTTCATTCGGGAACACACTCCGGTAACGGTGAAAATGCAGATGTTGTCTCCGTAGAGTTGCTTAGCAATCGAGAACTTCAAGTCTTTGAAGCGATTGGGTTGGGTCGTACCACGAATCAGATTGCCGAAGATCTGCATTTGAGTAGCAAGACCATCGAGACTCATCGAGACCGAATTAAAAAGAAATTGGCCATATCCAATCTAAACGAGTTGATTCGCCTCGCAGCCCTCTGGGTGCAAGACAGCGAAGACAAGAGCTGCTGAACGAGCTAAGAATCAGAGTCAAGCTTCGCAAAACGGTTCAGAGAGTCTTCAATAGTTCCAGCAACTTCGATGGCCCCTCATTCTTTGCGAAAAGGGCCATCACGCCCGCATCGATCATTGCCGCCGCAGATTGCTTATCCAAATATGCAGAAATTGCAATTAGCCTTGTTTCTGGGCGAGCCTTAAGGATTTCTTGAGCAGCCGCTGCACCATCCATCCTGGGCATTTGGTAGTCGATAAGCACCACGTCGGGCGAGTGTTTGATGGCTTTTTCAACAGCCTCGACCCCATCTTCGGCCTCCGCGGAAAGCGACAGATTGTCCAGATGACCGACAAGCTGGCGTACACCACGACGAAAAAGTGGATCGTCATCGGCAATCATCAATTGCAGTGGCTTGCTCTTCTCATCCATCCTAAATCTCTCTACGGACACAGGTCCGATTCAAAAGCCTGACGAGCGACTGAAATGCTCTATGGTGCGATTTTTACGTTTAGTTTTTCTACATTCACTCTTTCATCAACGATGAATTGTGCCTTCCACAGTCTGCTATCCCAGCCAACCTTGGCCAGTGACTAGCCGCCAACCTCAGTCTCAAGAGCAACTACTGCGCCGTTTTGAGTTTGGTATGCCGTTTGCAACCAAGTTTTTCAGGCTTGTGATAACGACCTCTAGGACTAGAGTCCCAGTTGAAATAACAAGTAACAAATTGATTTGGATTATCACTGGAGGAAGTGTTTCCATGAGCGGTTTAGAAGGCTCTGACATCATCAAACTATTATTGGCAATCTTCCTACCGCCTCTTGGCGTGTTTTTGGAAGTGGGGTTAGGAAAGCACTTTTGGCTAAACCTATTGCTGACTTTACTTGGCTATATCCCCGGCATCATTCATGCAGTGTGGATTATTGTTACGAAGTGATTCACTTGATCGGCAATCAGTAATCTGTTGGTCAAGTAATAGAAACATCGACTTGCCCCCGGATCATTTCACAATTTTGCGGCGTGGCCTAAGCATTAACTACTAGCTATTGGAGAGAATCTTGCGCTACGGTTTACTCGGTACGGTACTCATCATTCTCATCGTCGCTGCTCTCATTCAAAACATCTATGTTGGCGGCTTAGGAGGATTGATCCTATTGATCTTGATCATCATGCTGCTAACCGGACGACTCTAAGACCTGCGCATGCTCTCTGATTAATTTACGCAGAACAGAATTTGAAACAGTAACTCTTAAATCTCATTAGATGTGGAGAATGCGGATGCAAATATTGTGGTTGCTTGCCCAGGCACAAGGAACTGGCGAAAACAGTGATGCTACTGAAGATAAGGCAGGAACAATCGATATGAGTGTCAAGAGCGTGTGGGAGACGCTCGACAACATGATCGACTCCACGTTGTCTCGTTTACCTCACCTTGCTATTGCGATACTTGTATTTGCAGTATTTTTCATCCTTGCAAAAGTCGTCCGCAGTTTTATACGCAGCACAACCGCTGAACGCGAAACAGCAAATGTCGGCAAGGTACTGGGCCGTCTCGCGCAATGGGTACTTATTTTTGTGGGTCTCATGGTGGCAGTCGCCGTCATCGCACCGTCGGTTACACCTGCAAAATTGCTAACAACACTGGGAGTTGGTGGTGTTGCTATTGGATTTGCATTTAAGGACATCCTGCAGAACTTTATGGCAGGGATATTAATTCTACTTCGCGAGCCATTTTCCGTGGGGGATCAGATCGTTTCAGGAGATCACGAAGGAACCGTAGAATCGATTGAAACTCGTGCGACGATAATTAAAACGTATGATGGTCAAAGAGTGGTAATCCCAAATAGTCAGATTTACACCAACCCGGTTGTTGTAAAGACTGCCCACGACACTCATCGCTCGCAATACGACGTAGGAATCGGTTACGGCGATGATCTACGTGAAGCAGCCAAGGTCATGCTGAAGGCAATTGAGAATTCCGATGGGGTATTAAGCGAACCAGCTCCTGAGATTCTGGCCGTAGAGTTGGCAGGGTCCAGTGTGAATTTAAGAGCTCGGTGGTGGAGCAAATCGGACCGTGCTAGTGTCGTAAAAACTTCGCACGAAGTTATCTCTAACATTAAGGAAGCACTCGACGAAGCACACATCGACATGCCTTATCCGACTACTGTTCAACTGTTTCACGATCAAACAGAGGCCACAGATGGCGACCGCACTAAGCAACGCGAAGGTTGGCCCGCAGGTGAAAACCCACCGAAGCCAGCCAAGCATCGTGATGCCTATCGTGAGTTCAGCAATGGCGAATGATCACAGTTTTACAATCACAAAGTTTTTTCACACATCCTCATAAATTGGAGAAGAGTCATGCCGAAATTTATCCGCCCGTTTTATCTTACTGGGATCTTTGCTGCCTTTTTTTGCCTCGGCCTTACCGGCTGCGAAGTGGACGTCAACGAGGGTCCAGTCGAGGAAGCTGCTGAGGGAATTGACGAAACAATCGATGACACAGGAGAAGCTTTGGAAGGTGACAACCTAGATGCTGATGGGCCAATCGAAGAAGCCGCCGAAGATGTTGAGGATACCGTGGATGAAATTGGCAATGACCTGGAACGCAATAGCGTTGAAGTAGAAGTCGAATAGCCGCACTCCAAAGCTGCTAATCTGTTTGCCATTACTCGGCCGCTGTTATTGGCTTGGCGTTGTGAACCCCTAAGCCGGAAGAACACTGCAATGAACATTTTTGATGCAATACGTAAAGACCATGAAAAGCAACGTACGCTTGTCAAGCTGCTGGCCAAAACGCATGGCGATAGCGACGGCAGAGAAGAACTCTATTCGAAACTGAAAGCTGAGTTGGAGAAGCACGCTGTAGCGGAAGAACGCCACTTCTATGTGCCTTTAATGGAAAAGGATTTAACTCAGGAGAAAGCACGCCATGGTGTAGCCGAGCACCACGAGCTTGATGAGCTTATCGCAGAGCTTGACAAGACTGACCGTAGTTCATCAGGATGGCTGACTACCGCCAAGAAACTGGAGGAGAAATTGATCCATCATCTCGATGAAGAAGAGCAGGAGATTTTTCAACTCGCAGGGAAGGTTCTAGACGAGGGCGAAAAAAAGTCGTTCGCCAGCGAGTATATTCAAGAGATGGAGAGCCAAGGTGATCAGTGAAATCGGCATTGAACCTACTTACTGATGCATATCGACGTTGGTCGCAGGATGGTGGTCCTCTCCTCGCTGCAGGAGTTGCTTACTATATTGCACTTTCTCTCTTTCCGATGCTGCTCATTTTGATCTCTGGGCTTGGATTCTTTTTTAGCGGTACGGATTCAGGCAGGGAAGCAGAGCAGCAGCTCATGAACGCAGTTTCGGAGCAGCTTTCCCCTGAACTCGGACGTCAACTAGGGGAAGTCTTCGAGCAAATCCGCGGGAAAGCCCATGTGGGTGGACCGACAGGAGTAATCACTCTCCTAATAGCTGCCCTGGCGATGTTTTCCCAATTCGACCACGCCTTCGATTGGATATGGAATATCGAGCCTAAGAGTAACCGAGGCCTTTGGCACTCTGTGCTGAACGTCCTGCAAAAACGCCTCAAAGCCCTAGTGATGCTTTTAGCACTGGGTGGGTTGATTATGGGTGTTTTCCTAGCAGGGGTTATTTTGACTTCCATCCAAGAAGCATCGAATCAGATCTTACCATGGAGTGAAGAGCTAGGTTGGTTACTTGATTTTGGAGTAACCCTGGTCCTCAACGTCATTGCGTTCTCTCTGATCTATCGCTGGATACCTAAGGTTGACGTATCTTGGCTCCATGCGATCGCTGGAGGTCTTTTTGCGGCCATCGCATGGGAAATTGGTAGACAGCTACTCGCACAATTTGTGATCGGGCAACGATATGGAGGCGCTTACGGAGTACTCGGCACTTTCATGGCTGTCATGCTCTGGGCCTACTATGCAGTAAGCGTACTCTTTTTTGGCGCAGAATTTGTTCAAGCGCTTCGAGCCCGGCAAGAAAATCCTGAAAGTCCTCTACCATCTTCAGATCCACACGTCGCTCCCTAAGATCGCGAATGATCTTAGTGCGATACTACCAGGGCTTTAGCTTCCAACCCAATACAAAACCGATCCCCAAGCACCAAAGTGCTGCGACCTCAGGTTTTTCTCGGGCATATTCCTTGACGTAATCGACCAAGTCGCCCTTGGGATCTAAATTAGTCCCTCTCGCCGCATACTGGCCTTGTGTCGTACGATAAGAATCAGCTTGTTGCTCGACTGTTGAATCAGCCATATTGAGGACTCCTAGATGGGTTGTGAGTTTTTTCAGTTGGTTTTCTGACAGCAGATTGTGACGAGCTATCGGCTTGTAGTGCCGACTTTAGCCAGTCCATATTGCGGTTGAGCTCTTCAGTGGAACGTCCCCACGTAGTGAGTGCATGGCGAAAGTATCCCCATGCAGCTAAAAGCAGTAGACCGCCTAGTAGAAGTGCTCCCCCCCCAGAAATGGATAGGGCGAGAATACGAGATAGCTCCAGGTGGACGACCAACGCTTCAGTTACAGCTAACAGGACAATCGGTAACGCTGCAAACAGGGCTACAACTGCGATCGCCAACAGTACGATACCGCCGCGTAGTCCCCTTGCAGACTCCGATGCGTCTAACTTGAGCAATTGAACTTGGAGTTCGCCGAGCTCAATTGCATCGCGTGCAAGCGCCTGCATGCTCTTCCGTACATTCGCATCTGACGATGCTGCTGAACCGTTTGCTGTGTTCATTTTCTTTTAGTCCACCAACCAAAAGCTAATCCAATACCTACAGCAAATGCCAGAGTTGCCTCTGGGTGTTTGCCCAGGAAATTCTCAATCTTATGTGTCCAGTGTGAATTAGCAGGAGCCTGCTGCATTGGCATCACAGTGCTGTTTCGATTCTCAATGGGATCGGACGTTCGTCCCGTATAGGATGATTCTATCGCCACAATTTCCACTCCCTAATGGTGCTAGGATCATCTCGGCCGAGCTGAACTGTGCTGGTCAAAATCAGACTCCACTGAGTCCGTAGCCCCAGAACCCGAATTTTCAGCGGCCTTAAAGCCAGCGACTTCTCCAAGTTTTCCACTGATGAATCCCAACGCCGATCGGCTCGCAGCTGTCAGCGCGAGCGTCAACAGCTTTGCGGCCATTCCATTGCTCTGACTCGCCTTCGCACGAGGTGCGACAACCAGATCTTCCTCCTTCGCCATCTTACGCAATGTAGCTGGGTCGGGAGTGATCTTCTCTATTCGACGAGGAACAACCGCGTAGCCGACGGCAGTCGCAGCTGCAATAACCGCCACTGGATGACGACGTAAATAGTATCGCCAGTCGGTCTTAACACGCACGCTTGAAGCCACCTGTTCGACATCTTCGTTCAGATGACAACGTACGGTATCCATCCGGCGCCGCAGTTCATCAGCATTCTTGGGGTTCTTTGACATAAGCGAGTTTAGCTCCCAACGCAACTAACTGTTAAGGTGCTTGCTAACAGCATCGGGCAAGATCCCCTCGACACCTTCCATGAGCTTTCGCCCCAACCCTTCAGCTGCGATCCGATCGCTCCACTTTGAGGACGACCTGGGGGAGCCACCGAGCGCTTGACCAATGACCAATCCAAGTCCAAAGCCTGCTGCTAAGGAAATGAGAACAGTTCGCCCCGCATTGTCCTGCATGATTTCTCGCAGTTGGTCTTTGCCACGTTCCATATACTGTTCGTAGTCGTATTCACCGGAAGTGCTGTTATAGAATTGGTCGTCAAACGACTTTTTCTCTGGGTAACTTTGTGTAGCCATTGCTCGATATTCCTTTTAGGCGGATGCATTACGATTACTAATGTACTTCGCCATTAGAACCGCATCTGCAGGGGATGAATTATTGCGTTTACTGCAAACCTTGAAATGCTCGTGGCTATTTCGAACGCAGTACCAACCCAACAATCACTCCTGCAATCAACCCTGTGCCAAAAGCCACTGCCACCGACTCGGCTGGTCGTTGCTTAACCATCTGTTCTGCATTGGAATAACCAGACCTGACGCGGTCGCCAACTTCACCAGCAGCCGCTCGGACTGATTCACTCGCTTGATTGAAGTAATCATGAGCTGAGTCGATTAGGCTTCCCGACTCTTGACTAAGTCGGTCTAAGGTTCTTTCGATCTCGTGACGAGCCTCACCGGTTTTCTGCTGAATCATACCGACCAATTGACCAAATTCTCCCTGCACTTCTTGGAGTTCGTCGTCGGTGATTTGACCCCACTTCTCTCGAATCAAACCTTTTAGTTGATTCCAATTCCCGGTCATTTGTTCTTCAGTAATCATCTCAATCTCCTTAATTGATCAGGCGCTACTAATGAGTGTTTTGAAGATGTTTCAAAAAAGCACTCTTCACCGCTAAAGTGCGCCATCGGTTCTACTCAGATCTTAGGAATAGTCTTTCGACCCGGTACGCAAATTGCTCATTAACTTGCGGTTCAACTTCAACTCACCTATGAATGAGAGCAACCCGCGTGCCGATTGGGAAAGTCGCGTTACTCCAGGGTTTTTCCAAGTATAAGTCTTGGATTGATTTTATGTTGGAAATCAACCGAAAAATAGGTGGTGACAATTTGACGTTTTAGCTGGAAACAACGGTCGGATTGTCGCACCTGCATAGATTGGCGGTAGATTCTTTGACCAATCCGCAAGAAATATTTGAACACAGCCCCCCAAAAAACTGGAAGAGTCTGTGAAAAGCAACCCACCAGCGGACACGACTGCAACCGCAGACAAAGCTGAGTCACTCGCGGAACCGTGTGCCCTGGCTGAAGAAGCCGGTGGCTGGGAGCGAAGGGATGTCTTGCTCTCCTGCCTACTCATGCTGGCGACTTTTTACACGATCTATTTTACTCGCTCGCTGCTGCTTCCTGTCACTTTGGCTTTGATCTTGAATCTCGTCTTCAAGCCCATTGTTCTGTGGCTGGAAAAATTGCGAATTCCGCACTCTATTAGTGCCACGCTGGTATTCTGTTCTTTTGGAGGAATTGCCTTAGTAGGAATTGATGCACTCTGGGAACCTGCGAATCATTGGTTTGCGACTATCACCGAACCGGGGTATTTCGAAAGCATCGGCGAGAAACTCAAACCAGTGCAAAAGCCCCTCGAAGAGCTTGAAAGGGCGAGCGAAAAAATCGAAAGCCTTACTGCTAGTAGGGCGGGCGAAGAGCCAATTGAAGTACAGATCGATCAACCTAGACTTGGCTCATTAGTAAACTCAACTTGGGGTGTGTTCGGCGGCTTGGCGATCATGTTGATCTTGCTATTCTTCCTTCTCGCAGCAGGCGATCAGTTTCTTTTGAAGCTGGTCGAACTGATGCCGACTTGGGGAGAAAAGCGTCGTGTCGTAGATCTTTCCAGAGAAATCCAAAATCGAATCTCGTCTTATCTATTCACGATTACGGCTATCAATGTGCTGTTGGGGCTCGCAATCGGAATTGGAATGTGGTTGATCGGTCTTAGCAATCCGGCTCTGTGGGGAGTTGCTGCCGGATTGCTGAATTTCATCCCCTTTGCCGGTCTTGCCACCGGAGCCGTGTTAGTCTTTGTCGTGGGACTTGCCGATTTCAGTTCCCTAGAGCAGGCTGCTCTGGCACCATTGATTTATGTCAGTCTGAACATTTTAGAAGCCAACTTCATCACTCCGGCATTGCTAAGCAAGTCGGTGAGTCTCAATCCGGTCATGATTATTTTGTCCGTCTTCTTCTGGGGATGGATTTGGGGAATCGGAGGCGTGCTTCTAGCAGTTCCCTTGCTCGTGATTCTGAAAATCACGTTAGAACACTCACAAACCCTCACACCGTTGGGAAACTTCTTAGCCGCCGGGAACAAGTCCTAAGCGTACCGCTCTTCAAATTGCGGGACGGAATGCGAATCTGTTTTAAATTAAGACCGACCTTTCCCGATCGGCGCGTGTTGCCCGGGAAATCGATTCAAGACTATCGCGACCTATTAATCCCAACTCAATGGCTAAGTCTGCAGCCTCAGTGCTATCTTCCACAAGTCGCATTGACGTGCCATTGGCTCGAGCCCGCTCAATCCATTGGCCGACTGCCTGGTCGTAGTTACTCGAAGCACCAGGGTCGATGTCCCGAATGACGATACCACACACTTGGTCGCCGAACTCAGCCGCCGCCGTGGCGTATATCTCAGCATCGTCTTGACCGGCGTCTCCCACTAAGAGGAACGGGAGCTCGGGATATGCCCTCAAGATACGACGTGTCTTTTCCAGCTTATGACCGTGACCTTCTGCCAGAAGCTTGTCTTCGTCGAATCCGAGATCCCTCAATAATAAGGGCCCCAGTGGAATTGCGTTGAGATCGATGAAATCTTCCAATACATCAAAAAGATTCCAGGGGGAGCTAGAGACGTAGAATATTGGGTTCTGTTCCGAGACCTCGCTGGATCCATTTTGCAGAGCTTGGTAGAGTCCCGCGACACCATCTAGTGGCTTGCGCGTCTTAGCATTGCTCATGAAGGTAAGCTTAAGCACGGTCAACAACTGCGTGGCACTCGTATGCATGATCGTGTCGTCGACATCACTGATAATGCCGAATCGTGCCGAGTTGGGAACCGTTAGAAACCGGCCTAGAACCGAGGAATGCTCCGCTGCTTGATTTGAGCCGTCAATAATCTGGTAACTGGCCGTGGACCAAAGCTCGCTTCCGGACGATCGGGCGTAGTTCGCCTGAAGGTGAAAGTAACCTTCTTTGTCAGACTTTGTCGTAAATGTTTCGGCCCCTATCGAAATGCAAATAGCCGCATCAGGGACCTCTTTGCTGGCAAAGCGCCGATACATATCTCCCACATTATCCCACCAGTTGGCATCGTCCGCCGGCATCTCCTCTGGAGGATTCTCAAGCACTCGCCCATGTAACCACACATGATCCCTGTTCGCATACCCGATATAGGGCTGAATCTGAGGGACGCCCTGCAAGCCGAATCGACTTCGCAATTTTCGCCAGCGAATATCGATAAAATCGTCAACTGACGACGCACCTTTGGCGAGCAAGTCCTTCAATTCAACCTTCCAAGATTGATCTTCAGAGTTCATAGCCAATTGCTACGTTTCAAGCAGGGAGATTGGTTCAGCACCTGCATCTCTGAGAATCTCGCTTGCCAACTTTAAGCGGGCCGGGTCTGAATTCTCAGATTCAACGGAAATCAGAATCTTGCCCTCAGTTACAGCTTGGTCGAAATAATCTGCTGATTGGGGTTCAAAACCTCTTTCGGCCATGGCCCCCGTCAATCCGCCGGCAACACCCCCAGCCATTGCCGCACCCATAGCGCCAATGGCAATGACCGGCAGTCCAGCCGTTGTAGCTAAGCCCGCTGCACCGACGCCGGCCCCAGCAATAAGAGCACCAATCACACTGCCCGCAGCAGAAGCTTTAGCTGTGTCGCCGTCTTCTCCGTCGACCAGAGAAGGAGGGAAATGTTTTGCTTGAGTCTCATTACTGCAGAGCACCGAGAGTTCATTCTCGCCGAAGCCCGCTTGCTGCAGCGAACTAAGAGCGCGGTCCGCATTCTCTACAGTGTCAAAAACCCCGATTCGAATCGATTTGGGATCACCCTGTGAATTGGCCATTGCATGTTGCTCCATTGCAAATGAGAGGAATATCAGAAGAACCACAAATATAAAGTAGCGCGGTCCTGGGATTCTAGGCGCGTTCTAAGATTGTTCAACGGAACTTCTAAGCAATGTTTCGCAATTTCTTGTTGCCAGAATGACATTTTGTCGCCCCGTTTGCTAACTATATCGTCCAGTATGCTCAGCAGGTACGATTAAGGGATATTCTTTTCACTCTACACCAATTGGACAACCTTCTAAACCTATCCATCGCAACCTATGAGCACTTCCTCGACACCTACCAGGCTAATATTCCTCGCTGTCGGCCTACTCACCTGCCTGACGGTGTTCGGGGCTGCGATGAGTATTGCCACTGAACTCTTCCTCATACTGTTCTTGAGTGTCTTGTTTGGAGTTTTTCTGTCAGGAACCAGCCAAATGCTCGGTAGGCTGACTTCACTGGACTATGCTTGGAACTTGGGAATCGTCACGGCTACTTTATTACTGGCCACGGTTTCGCTAGTCGGCATGTTCGGTGTTCAAGTAGATAACCAGTTTGAACAAGCCAGCCAACAGGCCGACGACGGAGTTCAGCGCATTCGAGAACTTGCTAATAGATATCCTTCTCTAAACACCGTACTGCGATCCACTCCTTTTATACGAGAAATAGTTTCAGGCACCGATCCCGAGGAACAATCGTCTAGTCAGAAAAGCAACGAGGGAAAAGATTCTGAGACGAAGAATGAACCCACATCTAATGAAGACAGCGAGAATGCAAACAGTGACGAACAGAGCAGCAATTCGTCTCAGGATCGTGCAAAAGCTGCCCAGCAGTCTGCACTGCGAAATACCGTCCAAAAAGGAGCGTCTGCTTTGGCCGGCGTGTTTAAGACCACGTTCGGACTGTTAGTGAATAGTGCACTAATTTTCTTCGTCGGTCTGTTCCTGGCGACCTCTCCACACACATATCGAGATGGCTTGGTAAAGCTGTTTCCTGTCGACCGTCGAGAGCGAACTCGCGAGATTCTGGATCTCATGGGCGAGGCACTATGGAATTGGCTAGTGGGCCGATTTGCAACCATGATGATTACAGGTTCTGGTGCTGGCCTGTTGTTACTACTGCTGCAAGTACCTATGGCGATTACACTAGGAATAGTCACCGCGCTGCTCACTTTCATTCCAAATATTGGCGGAGTGATCGCACTAGTATTGGCCGTGCTGTTCGCGCTGCCCAAAGGGGGCACAGTCGTGTTTCTGGTGGTTATTGGATATCTCGGATTGCAAATTATTGAAAGTTATGTTGTCACCCCTCTTATCCAGCAAAGACAAGTGTCGCTGCCGCCGGCTTTGTTGATTTCGTTCCAAGCAATCATGGGGGTGGTTTTCGGGTTTCTAGGTGCGGCAGTTGCTTCGCCACTCTTGGCCGCCACCAAGGTGGGGGTCGAAGAGGCTTATGTAAAGGACTTCTTGGAAGACTGACGGCAAACAAGAAAAGTCGAGAGCCGCACCGCATCCCAAAGACACTAGCAAAGCCACCCATCCTAGCATCATGCCCCAATCTGAGCAGAATTTAAAAGGATGGCTGATGCATCAATGGATTGCAGCAGGGATTCTTGCAGCAAGCTCGCGATACGTCCCCGTTCCGTTTCTTGACGATTTAATGATTGAACGGTGTAGGAAGTTCGTTGTTTCCAAGACCTTAGCGGCCCATGGCATCGATAGCCAATTGGACCAGTATGAGCCTTACTATACCGACAGCACCGGATGGCTCAGTGGTTGCTTGACGGCCATCGTGAAAGCACCGATAAAACTATTGCTCTTTCCTTTCCGCAAGATAATTTCCGTTCTTACTGTTGTTCGGAGTATCCCTAAGGAAATCACCAAGACAGTTCTACTTGGTCGGACACTTGACCGTTGCTTGGCCCGTGGAGATGAGATCGACTCTCGACGAGCGAAACAGATGAAAGACGCATTTGATAGTTCATTCCGCCGCATGGACTTCCGGGCGGTGACCGCGGCAGTAAGAGATGCTCTGTCGCATATCGATCACTGGAAGAAGGCAGCTCAGTCGGATGTGAAAAGTACGGCGAAGTCTGAGCTACCCCCAAGTGAATTGAAAACCTCGGCAAAAGTGGAATCAAGTGCTGATGAAGTGCAGCAAGCGTTGGATCGGCCCGATATCCTCGAATTGTTCACGGAATTCGACAAGAGATTCGATGCCGCACTACTCGGATAGGCGCTAGAAGGCTCGAATGCGTGATGCGGCAATCATCGTGGGTTCATCCACTAACGTGGTTTGCCTGCGACTCGTTGTTCGATAAGTTGCGCTGCCTCGTCTTGGAGGCCAAGTGCTTGCAGGCAGAGTGGTGCAATATCGATGGCCCGCGGACATTCTGGTATATCAATCGCATCAGGCAGGCCTGCAATGATTAGAGGAGCTGTAGAATCGTCTCTATTCAAAGCACCATGTGATCCGCTCTCGTGGATCGATGTCTCCTTGAGTTCAAACTCGCAACCGATCTTTGCCGTAACCCATAAATCACTTGCCAATTGACTAAAGCTCGTTGCGATACGCTCCAGTGCATTGGGATACCCCTCATATTCGATTACGCCTTGAGCATTCACGCTCGCGTCGATACCTGCCAGACTGCCTTCCCAACTCCACGAATTTCCATAAATATCTCGTCCGGAAATCGCATCCTCGGACTCCGCGAACCAGAATTTCAGATCGTCCTCTTCAGTTTGGACATGGAATCTGTCCGTCGTAAGATCGGTTATTTTTTCTACCTGACCATGATCCCAAGCGCTCTCTCGCCACAAAACCTGATCGACGCGAGAATTTTGAAGCAAGCGGGATACGACTCTGTCTCTCGCAGACGAGGACCGGTCTTGCAAGTAAATATGACAAGCACGCATGTTGGGGCAAACCATCAGGTCGTCTTCTTCGTTCCAAGGCGAACCAGGTTTGGCAATCTGATAGTCCTTGAACATTTCGTTCAAATCGATTCCACGAGCGCTGGCGTCTTTTTTCAAGTCGCACTGGGAATGATCTCCCAATATGATGATGGTAAATTCATTCAAGAAAGAATCTATTCCGCCACGGCTTTCAATGAACTCGGCAAGGTGGTCGTCAACCTTTTGCACCTCTTTCAGAGCCTCGGCAGGGCCCTCTTGGTGGCTGGCATAGTCGTTGTTCGGAAAATAGGCAAGCGTGAAGTCAGGAAACGGTTCGGCTGTGCTCAAATGAAGTAAGTACTCTGCTGTTGTTTCGTCATGGAAACCGAATCGCCGAGTTATACCACCTGTCGCCTGCAACTTCTCTTCGCGGCCGGGAATGGCTGAACTCGCAAAGTCGGCCAAGCCCAGAACTCTAGGCCCGTATATTTGGGGCGAAAACTCGTCACCGGGAAACAATTTCAACAGCAGGGGAACATTAACATCGTGACGCGTTTCGCCCCGGAACCAGATGAAATTTAGAACCGCGGAGGTCATTCCGTGACGCTCAATTCGCTGGTAGACGGTATCAGCGTGAAGTCGTTTATGATTCAGATGGTTCAGGAATTCATCGAAGAATTCCTGCATTCCCTCCTCGAGCATCACCCAGAAGTCATCTCCGTAGTAGGCGACGCACTCTTCTTCGCGGTTAAACCAGAATGCACCCGCGATGTGATGATCCGTGGGGTACATTCCTGTTGCAATCGAGGCAGTCGCGGCAGGAGTGATCGATGGGAAAATGGAAGTGCACTCAGGGCGAAAGACGCCTTTCTGAATTAAGGCGTGGAAGGTGGGCAAGCTCCCTCGTTCAATCGCCGGATTGATAATTCTGGAAGCAAGAGCATCGATGACTATTAGTAAGATCTTCTTCATAGTAGCCAGGGATTTTCTCATATTGAGGAGTAGGTTAGAAGTCGGTGCACCCACCAATTCCAGATATTTCTGAAGTGCAGGTCCTCAGCAGCAAACTCTTGATTGCTTTTACCTGGATACGGCGGGTGAGATGACAATCCGAGGATTCGGACTAAGGCAATACCATGATCTCAGCCGCCGGATACACTTGGTCAGGCATCTAGGTGAACCGAGTTACTTCGATTTCTGACTGTGTACATGTGTTGAAGTCTAGGCTAGGACAAAATTGAAACCTGGCAACATACGATGAGCCGCCGCAAGTTGTTCAACCTGCGACGGCTCAATAAAGACCTTGGTTACCACACCCGCAATTGATAGCGATAGGGCGCGATGCCACACATTGCCAAACTTAACAGGTGTAGCCCACGTTAGCGGTTCGAAGACCGATGGTCATCCTTCTTGCGATTACGGTCAACTCCAAATCGACGATCAACATCGCTTGTGAAATCCTTGTTAGCAAAGTCTGGCCAGTTGTCTTGGTCGAAACCCTGGGCTCCCTCGAGCTGCTTTTCGTTCACATTCAGGACCAGAACGTGATCGTCATGGTCGTCCTCTTGAGTCTGCACTCGAAACGACTCAAACGGCACAGCAAACATTTTGTCTCCCATTCCCAGGAAACCACCATAAGTGACGGCAGCATAGCGGATTTTTCCCGAGTTCCCATTGAGAACCAAGTCATTGATTTCGCCAACACTTTCGCCCTGCTGGTTTTGGATGTTCATGCCGATGAGTTCACTCACACGAATATTTGAACCAGAAACCGTGCTATCTAAATTCCCTAGCCGTCCGGAGCGGGTATGGCTCCCATCCTGACTGTGCTGTGTCGAGTTGTGGTCCTTATCCTTGGTTGCATGGTGCTCCGCATCGACCGATGCTGCAAAACAGATCAACGCTGTTGCTGCAATGCAAGCTGACAAAACATGAAACTTTTGAATCTTCATAGGTAGTTCCCTTTCTTTGGGGTGCTTGAAGAAATTATTGCCTCTATCCCATCGATGAGGCCTAGGAACTTGCAGGTGCAAAGCGTATGCCACAGTTCACCAATAACGCGGTAGCAAGATGGCCGCGTCTGTATTGCGACTATTTGAGAACTGCAAAGAAGGTTGGCTTGGTGATAGACGCCAGCTTGACGTAATTCGACGTCACGATGACGGGACCCGAATTGATAGCGGTGTCTTCCGTCAGTTCGCATTCGATTCCAAGGTCACTGCCACATCATCATCATCAGCTGACCCGCACAGATGGCCAAGTTCTCGCGTGTAAACTCATCGATGACGACCAGCATGGCCATTTGCGGTTCTAATTCTAAACGCCGACGAACGCTGCTTCTTGCCACTTGGATTCAGACGGCTTCATTCTCCCTAATCTTGATTATGACTGACGTCGTAGGCTTAGTCTGAAGAAGACCGACTCATGGAATCGCGTTCTTGTTACTTGCCTGCTGAAGCCTTCTTACAGCAGATCGAAAAGTACGAGGGATGCTATGGAAACTTGAATACTGAACCATCAGAATCTCGCTCTCCCCTGCCCTGCCCCGACGCTCACAGAACATTTAGCGTTCAGGTTGAGGGCCTCCCCATCTATTGGTTGGGTCTTTATAATTCTATGAATCGCTGGTCTATTCCAGTTCGGCGACGGGCTTCTCGACGGTGCGTGGCAGTAAGCAATAAGAACTCCCCGCAAGCCGCAGAACGTCCTAGAAGCGAACTGAATATCAACGAACAACAGTCCGTAGCTACTAAAACGAAATGCAGGATTGAATGAATATCTTAGTCATCGGCGGTGCTGGATATATAGGCTCGCATGTGGCCCGTGAATTTCTCGATCAGGGCCATCAAGTGACCGTGTTCGATGATATGTCCTCTGGAGTGGAAGAGAACATTTTTCCAGAGGAAGTATTTGTCAAAGGTGACATTCGCAAAGCGGACGAGATTAGTTCCGCGATGTCCGAAGGAATTGAAGGTATCGTCCACCTAGCCGCCTTCAAACATGTCGGACTCTCAATGGAAGAGCCCGGTTCGTTCGCGGTCAACAATATCTCTGGTACGATCCATGTTCTCAACGCCATGATTGAACATGGTGTTCGCAATATTGTATTTTCCTCCAGTGCCGGCGTTTTTGGCGAGCCAACGTACTTACCCCTGGACGAGCAGCACTCGACAAACCCTGAAAGCTTCTATGGCTATACCAAGCTGGAAATGGAACGCTTGATGGATTGGTACGACAAGCTGAAGGGCATTCGCTACTCTGCTCTGCGCTACTTCAATGCATCGGGCTACGACGTCCAGGGAAGAGTAACCGGCATCGAGCAAATAACCACCAATCTTATCCCAGTGCTAATGGAAGTTGCTGTTGGCAAACGACCACAGGTGCAGATTTTCGGGACAGACTACGACACGAAGGACGGATCGTGTATCAGAGACTTCATTCACGTCAGCGACTTGGCAACGGCTCATGTCAGCGCGATGAATCATCTTGTAACACATGACCAGAGTAATATCTTTAATCTGGGAACTGCCCAGGGCACCAGTGTTTTGGAAGTTCTCGAACTTACTCGGGAAATAACCGGCAAAGAAATTCCAGCGGAGTTTACCGATCGACGGCCTGGCGATCCCTCTCAGCTCTACGCAGAGTCGAAAAAGATCGAATCGACCTTAGATTGGAAGGCGCAGCATAGCGATTTGAAGACAATTATCGAAACGACCTGGAACGTCTACAAGAAGCACTTCAACTGTTGAGACGGATAACCACCCTGCAAACCAAACACGGAACTAGATTTACTGGGCTGCTAGAATTCGCTGTTTAAATGCATGCCAATCCTGTTTTTCGTTGATAACTGAGCGCCGTAACGTATGCGAATACTCAGAACTGAACTTTGAAGACTGGCCTCACCAGAATTGCTGCAACCATCGAAACGACCAGCATTGTCAGCCACCAAGGAATGTCCCAGCCGAAAACTAGCGTCGACCGCTTAGGATGATGAACCGCGATCCCAACCGCGGGGCATTGCTTAGCTAGTGGTCGTTCCACAGGATTCAACAGACGATCGAACCAGCCGGATGAAGGGCGACGTACACTTACCGGCGATAGCATCTCAGGTCGATCAGTGATCGCAACTTCCTTCTCAATAGTCTCGGCCCCAAGTTGCCACACGAGCACAGCAGGTGCGGATTCTACAGCGCGAATCCGCCAAGAAACCGATTTCTGTTCACGATCTCGCAGTGACGGAGTTTCGTTCTCAAGCTGACTGGGAGTCTTAGGTTGGATATCCGAATAATGATTCCAAGCATCACCGGTCAACTGAATTTCCACAACTGCCGATTCACCTTCAACCAAAGGCCGGTACTCGTACCAGGTAGCCAACTGAATCAGTAACACAATAGTGGGAACGAGTATCGCTATTACCGAAGGAACTAAATACCAAATTCGTTGAAGCGTATAGAGCATTAGTCTCCCTAGAGAAACAACAATCGTTTTAGGCTCATCCTTAAAGAGCTTAATTGCCAATATTTGTGCACGGCATAGGTCCACTGTGTGACGAAGTTTTGTTTGATTCGACGTCCACTTAAATACTAGGGCAACCGCGACACCGAAGAACGCTGAAACAAGAACCAAAGCCAACAGTGGCGACCTGCTTGAAAGCGGCGACAGAACGGCGCTCGTAATATTACAGAGAAGTGTGTTGAATGAATCCATACGTGGAAGAAGCGCACCATGGTTGTTTGGCTATTCCAGATACCCTAAGCCCCGGAGTTGGTCCTCGGCCAGTTTCTGGTCTTGATCGTCGCCTAGCTTTGCCACTTCCTTCTCCAGCAGGTGTCTAATGTACTCATCCGTGGAGGAGTATCCTGATTGTTCGGCTCCACTGGCGAGCTTTTCGTAGAGCCCTTTGCCGATGCTGATTTTCTTGGAGTTAAACATCTGATGCCTTTGAAAATAGAGGTCCGCCATTCATCTCCGTAGGAGTCTCGATACCGAACTCAGCGAGGATGGTAGGAGCGATATCACAGATGGAGGAATGGTCCTTCTCGACTTTTCTGTTACTGAGAAACACTCCAGGAATCAAATCTGCCGAAATCAGGTGGGTCCCACTCCATCGATCCGTGTTATCAACTAATAGCTGAGAGGGCATTTTACCTAGGACGGTTTCCCAACTAGCCCGGTAAGAATCATTGTAACCAACTATCATATCTGGCGCGATGCTCCTATCAGCTTCCGGATACAAGTCTTCCACCTTATGGACCGACTCTATGACGTGGCTGCCGTTGTGGTCGCGTACCTCCAATAGACGTTCGCTAATTTCATTCAACAACCGTTGAGACTCTTTCTCTGAAACGGCCCCCGCTTTTTCTCGACCGATCGCATTGATATAAACTCCATTCATCCCCAAACCATAGGCCTTGGTATTGTCCCAGGCGACATTCTGAAACAGTTCTTGTTCTCCCTGACGCTTCGGATCAATTAAATCAATATAGCCGTTTTCCAGTAACCAAGTATTGAGATTGAATCCGCGGCGGAACGAAGTGAAGCCATGATCGGAGAGAACCATCAGGGTATCGTCCGGCCCTAGCTTGGCGAGTGCCTCACCAACGAGTCGATCGGCTCCCAAATAGACGTCTTCTACAACTTTACCAAACTGCTGAGATTCTTCTTTGTCGAAGGCGGGGTGTTCTGGATCTCGGTCACGCCAAAACATGTGCTGCACCAGATCTGTCTCTCCAAAGTAGAAAAACAAACAGCCACTTTGGAACGAGGATAACGCATGTCTAAACTGGCCCACTCGTTCAGCCATCACAGTTTTCGCCTGCGTCAAAAATTGTTCCTCTGACAATGCACCTCTGCTGAGTGCTTTGGTATCTTCGGGAATGCCAAGCGTATGAAAGCGACCATGCTGACGAACCAATTCTTGAGAAAAAGCTGCGGGTACGGTAATTGGTACGACAGGGTGCAGTGGATCGATATTGATCGGCGACACATAGAGTTCCAGTCGAGGATGAATTTGCTTGGCAAAAATTCTCACCATGCCGCGAACAGACGGTTGCGCACCGAGGCTTGAGAGAACCGTTGTGCCCGGCAGATCCGTAGGAAAATCAACCGGCAGCCAATCGCTCCATTCATTTTCTGCGATCAACTGTACGCTGCCGCCCAGCTTCACTCTGGCAACCGGGTGTTCTGGATCACGCACTACATTCAATGCAACTTTCAGCGGCTCCGAAACTCCAGCGGCATTTGGTTTCAATAGTGGGTTGGGCGGTCCTGTTAACTCAGCAGATCCTCGATGATTACGTAGCGCCAAGCGAACAAATCTACCACCACCAACGGTACGTCCCCTCCGCGAAACATTTGGAGTGAATACGGTAAACTCGCCATAGCTGCCCAGCAGGTCGGGAGTTCCCATTCCGCTGATCGAGCGAAAGCGTCCCGGCCCACTCGGCGGTTGGGTGGGGAAATTTGCGGGTAAATAATACACATCGGCATCGATACCCGCTGCTACCAGATGATCCCAATAGGGCTTGCCCTTTCGCATCAACCGCGTCTCGCCGCCAGAATACGGCAAACGCCATCCACCAACCGAAGGTGTATAGTTGGTCTCCGAAGTCTCTGCCGTAGATAAGTAAGGACGCAACGGCAAACCGTTTACAGGATTCGGATCGCGATGAATAAAATCGAATATCTGGTGCGAGCCAGGATCTGTGCCAGTAATAATGCTGGAGAATGCTACCGGAGTATGCGGCGGGGTGGTCGTGGCAATTCGCACCATCGAACCCTGCTGGGCAAGCCTATCGAAATTTGGCAGTCGCTTAGATTCGATCAGTTGCTCCACAATGCGGGGATCCAACCCGTCGAAGGCCAGCACCAGAACTCGCTTCTTTCGTTCTGAACGTTGCTGACTGTTGGTACTACACGACGAAAGCATTGCAGCGCTAGCCGATGTTGCACAGACTTTGACAAACTGGCGACGCTGCATAGATTATTACCTTGAAGAAGTAAGTTCTCGCCGGAGCCACTAGGTCGCGGCGACTAACGAATCTCCATCCATGTAAGCGGGTTTGCTAACGCCAAAAAGATCAAGAACAGTCGGTGCGAGATCGACAATGTTCGGCTTCTCGTTTCGAAGATCTATATTGCTGAATAAAACTCCCGGCACGAGTTCAGGATGGATACAATGATCGCCGCTCCAGGCCTTCTTATTATCGGAGAATATTGCTGACCCGCACTTGCCATTGGCTGCATCCCAACTCACCCGATAGCCTACGTTGTAGCCAACGATCAGGTCCGGCGCTGCGTCCACATAGGGGCCGCTGTAGACATCCTCTCGCGCGACTGCCTGTTGAATGGCTACTTCTTCGCACATAGGGTCGGCTAAGCCAGTTAACTGTTCGCACAGTTGTTTGACAAGCTCCTCCGTCTCCGTACCTGGCTTGACGATTCCTTCAGCTTCTCTGCCACGTTGATTAATAAATATCCCCGCCAAGCCAATTGCATAGGCTTGCGTCTCCGACCAATCCACATCTTCCAGGTACTCGTTTGCTGAATTCGTTGCATTCTGCTTTAGTTTCAGATAGCCGTTTTCTAGCAGCCAGGCGTTTAAATCAACTCCACGTCGGAACGGCTTAAAACCATGGTCAGACATCACCACGAGTGCCGTCTTCTCGTCGATAGCTTCCCTCGTTCGACCTACCAAATCATCCATTCTTGAGTACATCTCCTGGATGGTACCGCGATGCTTTTCGAGATGCTTTTGATCGCTGCCTCGTGCCGGGTGGCGCTCATCCATGAACCTCCAGAACATGTGTTGAATGCGGTCCGGACCGTCGAATACACATGTTATCAACCCACGGCGGACCTTTTGCAGCGAGTCAAAGAACATCTTCTGTCGTTCTAAGTGAATGTCGTAGGCTTGTTCCAAAAAATCATCCTCTGTGATCTTCTCTTCCGACAACGAAGACGTGTCTTCCGCCAGTCCGAGCGTCGCATAGGGTCCTTGTTGCTTAGCCAGATAGGTGGCGTACACTTTCGGGTGCGAGATTGGCAAGACTGGCTTGTCGGGATCGATATTCACCGGCGTGCAATACATCTCAAAGGGCGGCTCGAAACGCTTGAGCACGAAACGGCACACCCCTCGGATCTTCACTCCCGGAGCTAGAGGAAAACGGAGCTGTACCCATTCGCTGTGTTCATGGGGAGTGAGCTCAATGGACTGGCCTGCAATTGATAGTAGGATCTTTCCCTTTGCATTCCTTTTAACATCAAAACGTAAGGACACTTGCTGGCCATCTTTGCGGAGCGGATTCTCGGGGCCGGGCAGGTAGCCGGTTACGCCAGAAGTGTCTCTTTGAACCGAAAGGTCTGTCCTCTCCGCATCTCCATTCTTGTTCGTTTCCTCTTTGCCTTCTTCAGAGAAATAGGCAAACATGCCTTGTGTTCCGTGCAAGTCGGGAACGCACATGGCCGACAATTGAAGTCCATAGAATTTGTCAGGCGGAAAAGTGATCGGCACTCGCAGGATCGCGCTGAAAACTCCTGCCTCTCCCAGTACATTCCAAAATGGCTTGCTCTTCCGGAGCCCATCGATGCGAGGTCTTGATAAAGGCATACGATACTTGCCTATGCCTAGATGTCGTTGGGGCGGTTGAATGCGAACCGATGACATTAGCGGACGATAAGTCGAGTTATTGATCGATACAAAATCGAAGATATTGTGTTTCCCTGGATTGGAGCCCGTGCTGAACGACGACCAGGCAACGGGTGAAAGCGGCGGCCACGTAGTGCCCAATCTGGCGTAGGTTCCCTCCGCTTTCAATTGAGCAAGATTGGGGAGCAACCCCTCTTCGAGATATTCATCGACAAGATCCGGATCGAGCCCGTCGAGACCCAAAATCACGACCCTACGAACTTTGGCTTTCATTCTTGATTTATAACCTCGGACAAATCGCCACGCCCAACGTGCCGGCCAAGTGACAATTGCCAGAAAGGCGGAAAGCATGGCAATCAGCACCGCCAAGAACGACCCGAACAGTGCAATACCGGCACCTGGACCAATGTAAGCGAGGCCGATGTTACCGTCTTGTGTCTGCGCTGCAGCGACGTGAGAGAAAACCAATGGGCCCACCACGGCACAAGCAATCAATAGCAACGGCAGGTATCTTGCGAGTAGATGAAGAACCATGTGGCGTAACACTTGTATTTGCGCGATGGCGTAACCGACCAATGGCCACAACTCAGTCTTAAGCGTCTCCACTTAAAACGCACTTGCTATTGTCATCGTCTATATACCTACTGTCAAATTCGTAGCCTCACTCCTTCTCCGTTTCAAGCCTACGTTGACGATAGAGTGAAGGATCCACCGCCGCTGACATGGCTTGTGTATCGAGTGGAGTATCGAGGAACTCACAAATCGCATTCGCCGCAGCAAGGGGGTCCTGAATAACGTGACTATAGTGCATATCCAGGCACCGAAAGTTTTGTTGTTCGGCCAGCCATCTTTCAGTTTTCGCAAGCTGGCGCTCAAAGATTGAAGTCAATTGCTCCGGGTCTGCGGTAGCCCCCTTTTGCCCCAGTCTTTGAAGCATCTTCTGCTGAGAACGCAAGGCCTCCTGCAACGGACGTCTCATAAAGATTACTCGATATTCGTATTCAGGTGGCAAGTCGATCAAGAAAGCGTAAATAGCTTTCACCGCCTTGCCCACTGCCTGCTTAACCCAAGAGTTGTCCTGTTTAGTGGCTTTGACAGGCTCAAACTCAAAATATCCCTTTAGATTGTCATCGTCTGCCTCTCGAACCTGATCAGTCAACACCTTCATGCCCCCGGCGGCGACCATCTGCATCATCATGGACGTACCGGAACGAGGTAGGCCCGAAATAATCGTGACGAATGAGGAATCTTTAGCAGCCATAATTGTTATCTTCAGATTCTAAAAGCAATTCATGATGGCAAAGAGATAAACTCGCATGCCTTGTCAATTCTTTTCTGCCGGGTTCGTCGTCGTTGTCTCTGCTGGTGCCAGTTCGTCCTCAGAACTGGCTCGATCTGATCGATCGATGTATCGCCCCAGGCCTGAAGTTCGCAGATATTTCCAAACGTCCTTACTGTTGGAACCGCGCCACTCTTCAATAAGTTTCCCAACTTCTGATTGTGCTTTTTCAAAATCTCCTTGCTGGTGGAGATTCTTAGCGAGATCGATCCTCAAGAACTGATCCTCAGGTTTCAATTCTATGAGTTTGCGAAGATACTGCTCCGCTCCTACATGATCCTTCTCCCGATCCAATAGTTCCACAAGGCTCTTATGCACTCGGTAAGAATCAGGAGCCTTTTCAGCAGCTTTCTTAAGTTGTTGTATCGCTTTCGCATTATTGCCCATAGATATATGCTCGGTAGCAAGCGAGAGTTGGACAGCGATTGGAGGATTTTCCGATTCGGTGAGTAGTTCCAACAACTCAACGCCACGCTCATTCATTTTTCTTTTCTGATAACGCTTCGCCACAAACATCACATAGCCTGTCACAGAGGGTGAGTCACTCGCGAGTTGTGCGAGCTCTCGAACCTTACGAAATTCTCGCTCAAAATTATGTTCCCGAAAGGCTTGCTGTGCTGCGACTACTAGATCTGTGATTCGAAACAATTCTTGCACCGGCTTATCTCCCAGTTCTTGCGCAAAAGGCCAATGATGGGAACGTAGTTCAGCCAATAGATCGTGAATGGGCTCCATCTCGTGTTGCCTATGCTCAAATAGACTCTTGGGAGAGCTGAATTCTATTAGTGGGTAGTTGTCTGTGTTCAAAGCAGCCCCTTCGCACCACTTTTCCAATTCCTTGGGGCCACAGACAAACAGCAGAGGCAAACCAGAGGGGTCGGCTAAAAACTTGGCAGGCGTTAGCGTAGTAGCTCTAAACCTTTTTGCATGTTGCGCGACTGCCTCAGGCTCTAGCGACAGCTCATCGCGAAAACCTGTAAGACAAAGGATCGGATACTCGAGGTCGTAGTCATTTCGCCACAGCACGATGTTCGGGAACACTTGGAGCATGCTAGCCGTAATACTGCGTAACTCTTCGACCGAGAGCTGATAGCCGGGCAGAGATTGCGCGAATATTCCACCGGGTGCCAATCGATTTCGAGCCGCCTGATAGTTCTCTACGCTATAGAGATCTCCGGTCCCCGCGTGCCAGGGAACAAATAGGTCGCTGATGATAACATCGAACGGCTCACTGGTTCCTGCCAGAAAGTTACGGCCATCCTCTACGACTATCTCAATATCGGGGTGGTTCGCTATGTTCCCGTTCCATTCAGAAAACGATGGCAAAGCGTCGGCGACTCCTTGCAGCAGTTCCACAGCAGCAACGCGATCCACCGGAAAGTCCAATGCCGCACTTACGGTCATCCCGGTAGCAACTCCCACAAATGCAATACGCTTAGGGTCAGGATGCATTACCAAAGGGAGTCGGCCCTGCCGAACCTCACGGTCTGCACCGGCACTGGAGCCGAGGGTATAGTCGTGGTTCACTTTAAGCACGCGATGTCCATCGGCTCGCTCAATCACCGCGACAGTAGCATCGGCCCCATCGTTGAAACTAATAAGTTTCTGTCCTTGCTCAAGTCTTAGTAGTTGAACGCGCCAGCCACCTATCAGAAACCAGACCACGATCATTGCCAAACAGACTCCACTGCCCAACCACCGCCGAAATCCTCGAAAGCCGTAAAGCATCGACAGTATTGCGATGCATCCATAGATACAGGTCACCGCAAATGTTGTTATTCCCAGACCGCTAAAGGGCAAGATCAGAAATCCTGTTACCAAGGAACCAGCAACAGCCGCCAAGGTGTTCACTCCTGTGAGTAGGCCAACCACCTTCCCACTCTCCGCAAGTTCCTTGGCCGCAATTTTCCACGTGCATGGCAAGACAACTCCGATCAGTAACATGGATGGCCCGAGAATTGCAGCGCTAGTAACTGCATATCGAATCATCCGCTCGCCAAATGTGTCTTCAGCCTCGTAACCCGCAAAATAGGGTAAGCCGCCAAACACCAGTGGCGTAATCATCAGCACCATGACAACGGCCCATTGAGTCCACGCCAGGAACCGCCATGCGTCTTGTTCGTCGAGAGTGCGGGCCACCCATAAAGCCGCCAAGGCGAGAAAGCCGAGCACAAAAACAAGCATCAAAGAAAAGCTGTAGACCGAACCTTCTGTGTGATAGCTCAACATACGAAAGTAGACGACTTCCAGCGACAAACTTCCAAAGCCGGACAGCCCCGCTAACAGCAATAAAGGGAATGCTACACTTGTTCTTGCTACTGTCGAAGAAGAATCTCTGCTCTCCCGAGCCTCTGGCCTTGTCTCAACAGCGGAACTTTGATTTGAAAGCACCCAAGCAGCGATTCCCACCAAGACATTAATTGTGGCCGCTACGAAGATACTGCCCTGCATCCCCAGCCAGATGGGCAAATAGAAACCTGCAAGAAAAGCACCTGACATTGCGCCCAACGTGTTGACTGCGTATAGCAATCCCGTATGCCAGGCGAAACGATTCATGCTCTTTACAATCTCGCGAGAGATCAAAGGCAGGGTCGTCCCCATGGCAATCGTTGGCGGTCCCATGGCCATCAGCGACAACATCACTTGGACCAACCTTAATGCTGCCGGGTTTCCATCGCACCACGCATAGAGTGTTGGATACACAGATTGATAAACGGCTATCCAAAGCAGCACACCTAATGCTGAAATGGCGACAATCAACTCTGCCCACGCATAGCGTCGGAGGGGATTCGTCTTCACAGAAAGCCGCGCACCTAGAAAACTGCCAACGGCGAGCCCCCCTAAGAAGGTAGCCAGAACCGTCGAGGCTGCCTCTACAGAGCTACCAAGTACGAGACGCAGCTCCCGCATCCATATTACTTCGTAAACAAGACCAGTGGCCCCGCTTATGAAGAACATTAGATAGATCAATAGGTTCCGCAAGGTATTAACGCCCAATAGGTTACGGGCACGACCGAGCCAAGAGGTTGACCCGGATAGTCAGTTGGACTTCATCTCAATTGTTTTATCCAGAGTATCAATCCTACTAGCTAGATTAGGTCATTTGGCTATTTGAGGATCAGACGTCTGGAATAGTGACAATTTCTTTTGATTTTAGCTTCATCAGGTACAAGATTTCGGATATTCTAGAGATGTGCTTTGGTATTACCTAGCACACTTCTAGGGGAACAGAGCTGGGGAGATTCTTTGCGTTGCGTTCTGCGTATATGTTCGGCTCTTGTTGGAGGATAGCTCTCATGAAGTCCGGGTACCATAGATTCGTTTTCGTTTCTCTGACCGCAATCTGTTTCCTAGCTTTCAGTGGATTGGATTTAGAATCCGCTCTTGGCCAATTCTTGACGGGTCCAGGCGGAGCGCCCCCAACTCCACTCGGCGCAACTTCTGGCGGCCTTCCCGACCCCAATGGCGGTTTGATCACCGACATTAAGACTCCCCAGATGTCCGCTGGCCAGTCGATTTCGATTCCGATCGACGTGCATAATTCTTCTGGTTTTGCGCTACCCAATTGGGCTGGCGTCTTAGTAGAAGTTCATCTCGCTGATCCCTCGGAAGTCGATATCGTTGCAGTCAAAGTAGGCGGCGTTCCTCAGCCACATTCCTTCCCCCTATCGGGAGCAACCCCAGGTGGTGGCCCTGCACCAGGTAGCACCGCTGAGATCTTCCCTGTGTTTCATCCGGCGGCTTTTGGTTCAGGTATCACCCTGAATCCCAGTAGCGCGTTTCCCGCAATTACGCTCGATTTGGTCGCTAAGAATACCAATCCCATCAACAACAGCGACATCGATATCAATTTGAAGTTCGCCGACATCTACCACCAACCAAATTCAACGTTTGTCTATACACGAATCAATACGGCTACGACGACCATTCACCTTGCCTCCAGCCCTGGCAGCACGTCGATACCCGTCCCTACGCCGGGATCAACTACGTGGCAATGGGCAAACAGCCACCGTGTGTTAGTGCCTTCGTCGATTAACGATCTAGAGGGATTGCATCTCACTGCAGGCGGACATCAAGCGAATAGCAATAACCCATTTCCAAACGCCAATCCCAGCCAAAACGATTTCCAAAGTGCATACGTTATTCCTCGTAACGTGGACCCCGCAACTGGGCACTTTATTCACTTTCCGGCAGGCGTTGTTCATAGAGTGGCAAGCAGTACTCTAGTCCACAATGTCGGACGACTTGGAAGCACGGTTATCTTAAAGAGCAGTACTTGGGCGAGCACTTTTACGGCTTTTATTCCTGGAAGCCAAATAATCGCCGTACCTTTCCTCGCCACAGCCAGCATTGGCATCGAGCATGTTCCTGAACCAGCCGCTCCCATTTTGCTGTTGTGTGGCCTTGCTTCCTTGGGATTAGGTTTCCGAGCAAGACGGCAACGGCGACTTCTAGCCTAAGTCACTGAGAATTCCAGACGATCCCATGAGCCGCAACTCAATGAGTTTGCGGCTCATTTTTTTGTGAACTCAAAAGCGGGGCGACGGTGCTCTGTGGTGAGTCTACAATGGAACATCACCAAGGACTCGCAAAGATCGCCTCTCCAATAATCATACGGATCGGGAACTTATTTGATGTCCGAATCAGCCCAACCGGCCAGCAATTCTGGTAAGCAGTCAAAGTGGCCCGAGCGTTTCTGGATCGCCCTGGCCGGAGTTCTTCTTTTCGCCTCCCTCTGGGCTCTACTGGCACGACGTTACGAGCAATTGCTTGAACGCGAAGCGATCACTGGAGAAATTACTTTAGACTCCGAAGAAGTAGACCACATTGATACTCAGCTAGGAGCTCTCAGCGACTACAACATTCTGGTAATCACAACCGACACCACCCGCGCCGACCACATCGGTTGTTACGGCAATCGCGGAGTGAAAACCCCTGTGCTCGATCGGCTCGCTGCCGATGGCATACTTTGTGCGCACGCCACCACGCCTTCGCCTTCGACCTTGCCAGCTCATAGCTCCTTATTGACCGGATTGTATCCTTACAATCATGGGGCACGTGCCAATGGTACCTTTCGTTTACAAGACGATGTGACAACCCTCGCTGAACGACTAAAAGCGGAAGGCTATCAAACGGGCGCATTCGTATCAGCCTTTGTCCTTGATTCCCGCTACGGGCTAGATCAGGGTTTCGACCTGTATCACGACGATTTGACCAAAGGGATGAAGTACTCGGCCAACATGTTTCGCGAACGAGCTGCCGAGCTAACGAATGAGCCTGCCACCAAGTGGTTGCGTGAAAATGCTGGGGACGACAAACCCTTTTTCATGTGGGTCCACTACTTCGATCCCCACGCCGTCTATTTGCCACCCGAACCATTTCGCAGTCAATACAAGCACGATCCCTACGATGGCGAAATCGCCTATGTCGACTCTCAAATAGGAGTTTTGTTGTCGCAGTTAGAAGATCTGGGTGTCCGTGATAAGACATTAGTGATCTACACCTCGGACCACGGCGAAGGATTGGGTGAGCATGGCGAGCAAACACACTCGCTTCTTGTCTATGATTCTACTCTGCATGTCCCAATGATCTGGCATGCCCCCGGAGGACTACCCGCAGGCAAAATCCTTGAGCGTCAGACATGCCTCATTGATGTCGCACCCACAATCCTCCACTTGTTAGGTATGGATGTCCCAGCAGAGTTGGATGGCATCAACTTATGTAAGCAATCCGCTGAGGATGAACGATCGGTACTGATCGAAACAATCGCTACCATGACGATGCATGGTTGGGCACCACTTATCGGTGTGCGCAGGGATGACTACAAATATATCTTGGCTCCTACTCCTGAACTTTACGACCTGGTAGAAGATCCAGGTGAAATAAACAATCTCCACGATGACAGTCCTAACCTTGTAAAAGAATTCGGAAACCAACTAGCCAATTGGCTTGGGGACGATCCCTACTTGGCGAAAAAGGGGGGCATCGACCTGGGGAATATGGAAGTCGACGACGAAGCGATGCGTCGCCTCGCGGCTCTTGGCTATATCAAAACTTCTTCCGACGACGAGATCGAGGAAGCATATCTACTCGACCCAAAAGACCAAGTGCTGCAATGGGAGATGGTTCAGAAGGCAATGCACTTGAAGGCCGAAGGAGATCCGCTCGGCGCTATCCCAATTTTGGAACAGGCCTTGGCAGAAAGTCCTGGGGACGTTTACGCTCGATCGATCCTCGCACATGCTTACCAGCAAATGGGTGAGCTCGAGCGAGCCATGACACACTTGCAGTTTGCGGTCGAAACAGAACCCAACAATGAAGGATTGTGGCTAAGCATCGCGGGCCTCCACCTCAGACAAAGAGATTTCAAGGAGGCGCAATCGGCACTGGAAAAGGCTCTTGCAATCGAGCCGGAATCGGCTCAGGCTTATCTGATTCAAGGCCAGCTCGCAGTGCAAGGAGGCGATCCGAATGAAGGATTGAGCCTTTATCGCAAAGCACTCGAAATGGATCCTGGCACGACAGGGCCTAGTGCAAATAATGCGATCGGAATGTTGCACTTGGTATTTGGTCGGTTTGACGAAGCTCGCGATGCCTTCGAAAACGCCATCCGGTTGGATAGCCTCAACGGAATTGCTCATGATGGACTGGCCAATATCCTCATCCATCAAGGCAGGACTGAACAAGCGATGCGAGAATTGCAAATCGCATTGAAATTCGACCCCAGCCAAGTTCGCGCCCTGGCAACTCTGGCTGCCCTAATGAGCCAAAAAGGGGAACACGATGAAGCACTTGAAATTGCAGAGCGTGCTCTGAAAGTCTCTCCCAAGTTTAGCATCCTACATAACAATCTAGGATTAATATATCGAAGAAGAGAACAGTTAGATCTTGCTGAGACACACTACAAGTTGGCTATCGAGTACGATTCGCGGCAGGATGCTGCCCACGTCAATTTGGCTCAGCTCTACCGTCTGCAGGGCAAAGAGCAAGAAGCGATCGAGCATTTCCGTGCGGCAGTTGCTGCGAAGCCGTTTTATCCGAATGCCATTGCCCTTGCGAATCTGGGCGTGCATCACTTTAACAGGAAGGAGATTCCCAAAGCACTAGCCCTCTATCTACGGGCACTTCGAGTCGACCCCGACTACGCGAAAGTGCATCGCTATGTTGCTTCGATCTATGCCATGCCGGAATACCACAGACCTAAGCGTGCCATTTATCATTTGAGACGAACACTTGAGCTCGACCCTCAGCAAGATAACGCCAGCGAGTTGAGTGAATTACTAAAACAGGCAGAGGCCTCCCTCAAAACCCCAGAGCAAGAATCAGAGCTGCAGCCCTAACCACATTTCCCTGCGGATACTTCAACTGGGTTGCTGCTGTATGTTCCAACTAATTATTAAATCGAGAGGCGACTACTCTGCAGAGAGCACAAAGAAGAGTTTAATCAATCTTTGGCCAGTAATTGCTATGCTCTTTCATACGGACGACTTCACCAGCATCATTTTTTCAAAAACAATTTCTGCACCAGACTCATCGTCATCGCGGATATGAGTGAATATGTTCTCCTCGACATGCCTTAGTTTTTCGATGCCGTCGGGTGGATAAGAAGCTGGCAGATGAATCACTGCCAGCTCTATCCGATTCGCCGCGGCCCGTCGTCAACTTACTGACATCGACGACAAGATCACGGACATCGCGTTTTCGAATGGCTTTAGCAACCTCCCGCACTTCAATCGCACATTTCGAACGATTAAGAAGATGCCCCCCTCCGCCCATCGATCCGCATACCAGACAAGAGACAGTTAGAAATATCATTCTCACAGTGTGTGCGAGCCGCAAGATCATCTCTCATCCATGCAGCATGAAGGGTGACACTATTGAGAGCCTCTCTACGCCGCACATTAGGGGCTTGGAACCCTCCCTGAAACTCAATATACTACAGCATCTTGTACGGGCCGTGGCGCAGTCTGGTAGCGCGTTTGACTGGGGGTCAAAAGGTCGCAGGTTCAAATCCTGTCGGCCCGACTTGACGGGACAGAAGGCCCTTCGGCGAGAATATCGAAGGGCTCTCTTATTGTGGGCACTAGGTCTCCGTCGTCTAACAAGAAACTCAGACAGACGATATCGAGCAGCTTGCGTTAGACCACTTATTACGTTGTGGTTGTGAAAGTTCAAACACTTTCTGGGCTTGCTTCGATACCTCGGCCCGATTTCTAACCATGCTCTTTACCAGCAGAGCAAGGCTTCCTTGATAGAATGCCTGCGAGTGTTGTTAACCAAAACTCGAGAAGTCGATAGTTTCAACATCCAAGTTCTTTTTGGCGAAGGGCCAGTTGTTGCCCTGCTTGCTCGAGTACAGAGAGATTTTTCGCGAATGCAAAACGAACGAGCTTGTTGCCAAGTTCTTTGTCTTGGTAGTAAAAAGCCGTACCCGGCACGACCGCAACGCCTGCCTCGGTGATCAGTTGCCGGGAGAATTCTTGCGACGTGCCGCTGAACTTCCACGCGTCGAAGCTGGCCATCAGATAGTAGGCACCCTGCGGTTGATAGGGTTTGAAGCCGCTCTGCTCTAAAACTTCCATCATACAATTACGGCGGGCTAAAAAATCTTCGCGAAGCTGCACATAGTAGCTTTCTGGTAGCTGATATGCGGCCAAAGCCGCATATTGGAAAGGTGTCGGTGCACAAATGGTTAAGTAGTCATGCACGGTTCGAATCGCGCTGGAAACCTCTGGCTCTGCGGCAACGTAGCCTAGCCGCCACCCAGTCGTGGCATACGTTTTGGAGATGCCACCTGTCGTGATTATCATCTTCGGCTCAGGCGCAGCGGTTGCTACGGCAACATGTTTATGCGGTGGATAGAGCACCTGATCGTAAATCTCATCGGTGACGACGTAGATGCCGTGCTCCGTTGTTAAGCTGAGAATCGCGGTTAGCTCTTCTTCCGTAAAGACTCGTCCGCTTGGGTTGTGCGGAGTGTTAAGAATTAGTGCGCGGGTCTTGGAGCTGATCGTCTGTTTTAGTTCCTCCAAATCGAGATCAAATTGTGGAGGTCGCAATGTGACGAACTTCGGGACACCCCCGGCGAACCGAATCGCAGGGACGTAATTCTCGTGGGCAGGCTCCAGGACGATAACCTCGTCGCCTGGTTCAACGAGAGCCTGCATGGCAGCTACGATCGCTTCGGTGACTCCGCAAGTGATGGTCAATTCTGTGTCGGGATCGAACTGTAGGGCAAATCGACGAGTCAACATAGCGACAACCGCTTGCCGAAGTTCCTCAATTCCCCACGTCACTGAGTATTGATTGTGCCCCGCCTTAATTGCTGCGATCGCGGCCTGCGTGATTTCCGTAGCGGTGCTAAAGTCGGGTCTTCCTTGCGCAAGGTTGATCGCCCCAACCTCTTGGGCGATTCGCATGTTTTCACGAATCTGCGAAGGTTCGATTGCCTTCAGTCGAGTTGGTAAAGCAAAACTCATGATAGTCGTGTGTACCGGTGTCTATCCCAAATCCCTCTCCTCCGTCTGCGGGGGAGGGGTTAGGGGAGGGGGTTTTCGGTTGTGGGACAAGCTCTGAATACGATTGAATTAACTCAACCACGTGAAAGCTTTGCCCCAGGTCGCTTTCGCGGCTTCCTCAATTTCTTGGATCTCTTCTGCTGGTACTGCGTACGCGTCTCCCTCCTCGTACGGGTTGTAGTGAAACGCGTAAAGCCTTGTAGCGAATTCATGGAATGGCAGTGAGGATTCACCCTCTAGCTCACCATGGCTGTTGATGGTTGGTTCGACCCCTCGCCCCCAATTCTGACGTCCCTCGTTATTAGGATTGTAAAAGTAGGCACGAAGTTTGCCATCGTTGTCTTGCGAGACGCGTTGCAGAGAAATTGCATGTGGCCCCAGATACTCACCGTGACCATTCGTTACCAATATGCCCACCGGACTGGGGTACATCATGGCATGCCCCTCGTTGTACGCGGGATGGTGTGTCGCATAGAATCTCCGAATAAAATCATCGTAATCTGAGATGACTTTTTGATTTAGGGCTGAAAACACCGTTGCGAAACCGCTGGACACCCAGCGTCCGTAGAACGCGGGATTGACCCACTTATGCCCGTCTTCTTGACGAAGCGAAACGCGTTTCATCATTGCCGAGTAAAGAACATCGAGATGGGGCACGAGCACGATCGATACCGGATCGAGATCGAAGTCTATTTGGGTTGCCACGCCTCCGCTTAGATTATCGGTGCGGAGAGCTTCTCCTTCGAAATCCACTTCGATGACGCCGTCGCGAGCGGCTGATACAAGTAGCTCCAAAAGATAACCGTGCGCATGTTGCGCCCAGAGGCTTATTGCACGGGCTGATTGGCAGGTGGGGTTTTTTCCTTGTCCCACTCCTAACGGCTGTCCCAAAACACTAATGACTCCGGCTAGCAAAAGAACATTGGCCGTTACCCCGTCACGCACCTGTCGCTGAGCCAACAGATTTCGCCGAACATCCGATTGAAGATCCAGGTCGATAAGGCGTCGCAAGCCTGCCGACACTTCCTGTCGCGATAATAACCCCAGTTCCAGGATTCTGGCGAAGCCGTAGATGCTCTGTGCCGTCGCGGGCAGAATGCAAATGCGAATCAACTGCTGGACGAATTCCAGATTCTGTCCTAGCTCCGCTTCGCCCAAGTCATTCAGCGCGAGCGCTGTTCCAATCAAGTCGGGTTCTTTTGCTCGAAGGCATCGCAGCAGGACTGCATGGTGTGGCGAGGTGAGACCCGTGAGTGTCAACGTCACCGCAAACGCACGTGCTTCGGACTCGAGTGTGGCGTAATCACACTCTTGCACAACTTTTCTGTAAGCGGTGAGTTCAGGATGCTCGCGACTGAGGGGGCTGGGATGATTGACCGCCTTAGTAAATCCTTGCAGACGTTGGGAAATCTCGGGGCTCGATTGCTCGTCGGGAATACGAGACGCCATTTCGATCATTCGTCGCACGCGTCGTGTCATGATGGGACGCTGAGCACAGATCTGTTCGATTTCCGTGACCACATCGCCCAACAGCGAGCCCATGCCCAATTCTTCCGCGATGAGCGCAAAGAGACGAAGATTCGAGTCGCGATGAGGCCCCCCCATGATCCGCTCCTCTTCTGTATCCGCCGGAAAAATGAATTCCAGATTCAGAGCCATCACTTCGTTGAGAAAGTCAGTTGCCTCTTGCTGAGAGACTTTCGACTGTTCGTTTCCGTTACCTCGAGCAATAGCAAGCATCCGCAGTTCACTGAGCGTTTCGACCACAGGATAGACTCCAGCGGCTTTCAAACTACCAGCAACCAGTGGTGGTTGTAGCTTGGTAGGGTCTTCCCAGGGGCCACCCTCGAAAACTCCAGCTTGGTCGAACTGATGTGCTCGTGCGAGTAGCGCTTTGTGCCCTTCGTCGGAACCCATCAGCGTCTCTGCAATTTGAAACACATTGGTTTGATACGTACTCTTTGCGTACGGCTTGGCAGCGGTAAGTTCTTCCAGGGCAGTATCGAGCTTTGCGGCAAGCCGTTGGACGACGTCGATTTTGGCTCCTGCTAGTTCTGTCGTTGGCATGGATTCTCCTCGATTACGCCTGTTCCACGGGAACGCGAGCTTCGTCATTGGTGTAGAATTCTGCTTGTTCGTAGTCGAGCAGCAGGCGGGTCATTTCTTCGGCGTCATCGCCTTGGAAGTAGACCGTCCCGTAGTGATCGCCGAACCCGGCCCGTTCAGCAACTTTTGCATTCACAGGCTGGAACAGATTGTGTTTCTCGTAGTAAGGCTCAGCCAGTAGCTTCTCAGGCAGGGCGACCCGTGTGACGACCTTCTGCTTGGGATAAACCATCAAACAACCTGAGTAGCCTTGATGGTCAGCGGGGTCTGGGAAGAAGTCGTTGAGTTCTTCTTCCGATGTTTCTGGATCTGCACACAAGACGAATCCTGCAAAAGGATCGAATCCATAGGCTTTGTGTATTAACTCAAAAATGTGACCACCCGGCACGCGTGCTGCGACCTCGCCAAAGTTGATCTTGCCGTCGGGCGTGATGAAAAACTCTGGATGAATCATTCCGTACTGGATGTCGAAGGCCTCGATTAATTCATAAACTGCTTTTTCGATTAGTTCACGAGACGCGTCGAGTTTTGGCGAGGCAGGACTAAAGTTGGAATGCCCCAAGTGTACATACTCGTTGATGTTTAGAAACCGGATTTTCCTGTTATGGATGAAGACCTCGCAGGAGAACTCCTGGCCATCCAAATGTGTTTCAAGTAGACATGGAAAATTTTCGTGCGTGAGTTTTTCGATGTCCTCCACGGAGCGTATGAAGCAGTGCCCCACACATCCAGCAGCAGCTAACGGTTTGAGATGTACAGGGTCTTCAACATCTCCGTCGATTTTGGCGAGTGCCTTGTTCACGCGTTTGAAGAATCTGTGTACGTCTTCCTTGCTTTCTGCCTCTTCGAAAACTCCAACGCGGATACCACTCATTTGAGCCCTGCGTTTCATCATCGCTTTGTCGCGGAACAAAAGATACTTGGTGAAGAGTCGACGATCTTCGCGGAAGTGCCCATTCAGTGCTCCGGCCCATTCTACGGTTTCTTCGAAGAGTGGGACCGCGACCGTCACGCCCATATCGCCTAGCGTTTTCGCTAAGCTCATCGACTTTTCGTTGACAGTGCCGAATTCCCATAAGACGTAAGGGAGATCGGCCTCTTCCATCGTAGACTCGAAGTCGGGGGGCACGACCGAAACGAAGGGGCGTCCAAGTTTATCCAAAGCTTCCATGGCTGGTACGCAATAGCCAAGTAAAGCAACTTTTCCTTTCAAATTTTGTTTGTTATTCGACATCAGGATTGCCTCGTGTGGTTATTGGATGACACAACCCGACGGTGGCCATTAAAGAATCGGACCCGTCGAGCCGAGGTGAGTTAGTACAACTGCATTCCCGCAGTCTAGAGGATCAACGTAGAAGCCGTTCGGCTATCGTTGGCCAGTGGGGAAATCGAAGTGGTAGAGTTCGAAGTCCTCTTCGTAGTAAGGTTTCAGGACGCCGTTTTGCCAGGCTAGCACGTCTGCCTTGTCGGAAGCCACGATCTCGAAACCATACTTTAAGTAAGCACGTTTGGCCCAAGTGGCCTCGGGATGTGCCAAGAGTGCGAGTCCCTTCATGCCTTTGCTTTGTGCTTTAGACTCAGCGAATTTCATGAGTTTCTGACCATAACCATTTCCGACATGTTCTGCATCAAGATAGATATATCCAACGTAAGCCATCTTGTTAAAGTATTGCAGTGAAATAGTCCCGATTGCTTCACCTTCTACAACACCCAGATAAAAATCTCTCCGCTGGAAGTTTTTTGCAGCCCATTGGTTGTCGACTGCGTGCTCCGACATATCTTTCTGCTCGACGATAGGTTGATACCAGTGCGCAGTCGACCGCAGGAAGTTGGCCACTTTTTTCATATCCTCCCAGCGAGCTGGGACGACTTTAAACTGTTCTTTCGTTCGACGCTTCCGTCGGCGAGTGGTTGTCATCGTGGCTGTACTCATATTTATTCCTTCTCTCCCATAAGAATGGTTCTTATTGTTAATCGGCTGTTTAGCTGGTGATGACTTCATGATTGGCTTTGCAATAGTAAGCCTTTCAGCTACCCGGCTAGGGCCATCGCAATGCGTGGTGCCAAAGGTTGGGAAACTGAATCTTCGAGAATGCCACGTCTCAGCTTGGGGTGCTGTTGAATTTCGAGCCAAGCGGGATTCGTTTCTTGAAAGCCAAACTTACGGAAGAAGCTCGGCTTGCGTGTCACGCATACTGCGTTCATTTCCAGCACGCGGGCTCGTCTCAGCATGTGTTCAACTATTTTGGAGGCTATCCCGGCATCACGGTGACACTTTTCGACCACCAAGCCGCGAATCTCAGCCAAACAATTATCGAGCGGCAGGAGAGATCCAGCCCCCAGCAGCCTGCCTGATTGGTCCTTGGCGACGGTGTAATGTTTCCAAGTCCAAGGAATTCCCCAGACGGTGGTTAATGCCAAGTGAGGAACATTGACGCTCGATAATTGGATTAGCGACTGAATATCCTGAAACTCGGCGGCTTGAAGTTCATAGTCAACTGCTGCAGTTTCATCGGAACTGCTACTAGCTACTTGATTTTCAAAGACCCTGCTGTTGTGCGATATCATCTTAGAGCAGATGTTGGAATCTACAGTTTTCAAGCCGCCACCTCCGTTGCCAACCCTTGGCTTAGGCTCTCCAAGTTTCCTACTCGGACCTTGGATACACCGCCACCGAGTGCGGCAATACTTGCTTGTAGCTTGGGAATCATCCCGCCTTCAACAATCGAGTTTTGAATCATCTCCTCGATTTGATCGGGAACTAACGATCGCGCTGTGCCTTCCGCCGTTTGCACACCATCGACGTCGGTAACAAAATCGAGGCATTCGGTATTGAGAGCGACTGCCATCGATTGAGCCACCAGATCGGCATTGACATTCAGCAACGCACCATCTGGCCCGAGGCACACGGGAGAGACCACTAAAACCTGAGTCGTCAAGAGTAGCGATTGTATCTCATCTACCTCAACAGTAGGTGGCCCACCAACCCGGCCTAGCTGAGCCTGGTTGAGGAATTCTGCATGCATCACTCCTTGATCGGCGCCACAAATTCCCAATGATCGTACGCCGGCTCGATTGAAGTGAGCTACTAGGCGTTTGTTAACCAGCCCACAAAGCACTTTCGTTACCAGATCCATACTGGCGTCTGAGGTAACGCGCAGTCCCAATTCCTTTCGATGGGGGACCTTAAGTCGATCGTGAAGGGAAGCAATTTCCTTGCCTCCACCGTGTACTAGGACTACTCGTTTGCTGGCATCCACTAACGTTTGTATGTGCCTGCCAAGACGCTCCAAGTAATCAGTATCATTGAGCAGTGCGCCACCAACCTTTAACAGTTGGATCTGTTGTGTGTTCATGTGTAATCTCTTGTTTCGATTCAGTGATAGTACGGTTGTAGTGATGACAATTACAATAAAAGGCTGAGCGAGTAGGCGACCGGAGTGCCTCTGCTTGTCGGCCTTGGGTAATCTCTCAGACAGTAAACATTGTTAATCTTGTTTTATGTTTAAGATGTCTTTCATTGGGGATTCCTTTCCGACGTAGGCCAAGAATGGATTGCTAGACTCCTATTGCCGGTGCCATAATGCAAAGCCTATGCCGTTTAGAGAAACTGCGGATTTCAAATGAACTCCACGAAGGAAGGTGACACAAGTGTCTCATTGCGTGAGACATTATTGACCCGCAATGCAAAATGGGTCAGAATTGACCGCTATGACGCCACCCATCGAAAAACCGCTCTTAATCTTATATGGCTGCTCCGAGCTTAGCCGTCCGCTCCGTGAACATGGAATGGCAACGTCGACCGTGCGGCGGTTGGGCCAGATCTTGCGTCCCAAGGAGGACCTGCAGGCCAGGGCAATCTTGATAGGCCCCAATGAGACGAAAGGACTGCCCGCCACCGAAGTCATCCCGCAATTGCGCGATCGCTGGCCGATGGTCGACGTGGTGGTCTGGCTGCCGAAAGCGAGCGGTCCCCTGGTGCGGGATCTGCTTAATGCTGGGGCAAAGGATGTCTTGTTGACCAATTCTGTGGCCACGTGTGCTAGAGAAGTTGTCAAGTTGGTCCATGCTCAGCAACTCCTGCCACGGGCTGCCTTATTGGGCGAGCAAACAAGCGACCGCAATGAATTCGAGGGAATGTACTCGCGCAGTCAAACAATGTGGGATCTATTCGACACCGCAACGCGAGTCTCTACCTCCGAAGCAACTGTCCTCATCTTGGGCGAAACGGGTACCGGTAAAGAGCTACTTGCTCGTGCCATACACAAACACTCGGGACGGAGTGGACGTTTCGTCCCGCTAAACTGTGGCGCGATCGACGAATCACTTATCAACTCTGAACTTTTCGGCCATGTCGAAGGTACATTTACAGGCGCGACTAAGGACAAGCTAGGACTATTTCGCCACGCCGACGGAGGGACTTTATTCCTTGATGAGATCGGAAATATACCGCTCGCCGTGCAGTACCATTTGCTGCGTGCTTTGCAAGAAGAAGCCGTCAGGCCTGTTGGTGGGCACGAAGAGATTAAGGTCGATGTACGGGTAATAGCAGCAACTAGCGATGCTTTGGAAAGCCATGTGCAAAGCGGCAAATTCCGAGAGGATTTATTCTACAGGCTCGATGTCATGCGACTCGAGTTACCTCCGCTGCGGGATCGACCGGAAGACATCGTGTTTCTTTTCGCTCATTTTTCACGTAAGCTGGCTGAGGACTACAACGTCACTCGTCCCGATTTGACTGAGGATTTCCTCGATGCTCTGGTCGCTTACCACTGGCCGGGCAACGTGCGCCAATTGCAAAACTTTTCTGAGCGACTGGTGCTTACTCACTGCGGCGAACGTGTTAACAAGAGCGATTTTGAAGAACTAGTTCCAGATCAGAATCTTCGGGGAGATGTGCCGAAACCCGCCGTTCGAGTCCGCCACCCAAGCCCACAAAACGGTTTGGATGAAATCGTAAAGACCACCAAGTCGCTTCAAGAAAACTTGGCGGCCGTGGAACAAGCGTACCTGGAAAGGTGTCTTGAAGAAACGCAAGGACTCATGGCAGAGGCTGCAAAAATTGCTGGTATCAGTCGGCGGACTCTGTTGAGAAAAATGAAATCGCATAAGCTCGACAAAGCTGATTATCGAACGCAAGACGACGCCCATATCGAGTCTCACAATGACATCATGGATTGATGCGGCCAGTGGATGGCTCTGGGGTGTGCCGATGCTTAGCTTGGTGCTGGGCGTCGGTCTCTACGTGGGGTTCAAGAATCGCTTTGTCCAAGTATGGGGCTTTGTTCCAGCTTGCCGAGCCGTGATGAAAAGTCGGGCCTCAACGGGGGAAGGAGACGTTTCCTCCTTTGCAGCACTGATGACGGCGGTCGGGGGAGTCGTCGGAAATGGGAATATTGCGGGTGTCGCGACGGCGATCATGGCGGGTGGACCGGGGGCCTTATTCTGGATGTGGGTTTCTGGCGTTGTCGGGATGGCAACCATGTTTGCAGAATCGGTCCTGGGGGTTCGGTATCGGCGTAGAGCAGAGGATGGATTCTACGCCGGGGGACCGATGTACTATCTCGAGACTCGACTTGGCTGGCCAAAGGTAGCTGGTTTTTTTGCGTTTGTTATGGCAGTAAAAACCCTTGTCGCAACTACCACGGTGCAGAGCAACTCGATTGCATCCGTGGTTCAATCTGAACTGGGCTGGGCTCCTATTGTCACTTGCTCGTTAGTCGCCCTGGTGGCGGCGTTCGTGATATTGGGAGGTGTTCACTCGATTGGGCGAGTTTCGGAAATCCTAACTCCATTGATGGGGGCGATCTACTTAATTGCTGCGGGTTCTGCCATTGCCCTTTATGCTGCAAGGATTCCCGAAGTGTTTGGCCTGGTGTTCGAACATGCCTTTACTCCAGCAGCCGGGGCTGGGGGTTTCTTGGGTGCGACCGTTCAGCAAGCAATGCGATTCGGTTTAGCGCGCGGCGTCTACTCCAACGAAGCTGGAACGGGCTCGGTGCCGATTGCGCACGCCTCAGCTCAAACGAGCGATCCGATCTCGCAAGGCAAGATCGCGATGTTGGGCGTGTTCATTGACACGCTAGTTGTGGCTACAGCTACCGGATTCGTACTACTACTAACTGGCGCCTGGCAGTCTGGACTCGATTCAGCGGCGTTGACCGCACACGCGATGGGACAAGCACTTGGTCCCCTTGGTGCGCCAACTGTGATGATCGCATCGGTTCTATTCGGCTTGTCGACGTTGATTGCATGGGCGTTCTACGGCGAGACTTGTGCTGCCTATCTATTTGGACCGCGAGCTAAGGTGCCCTATCGGATACTTTACTGCATCGCAATCACGGGTGGAGCTCTGGCCGGGGTGCGAGCCACTTGGGCCTTGGCAGATTTGCTGAACGCTTTCGTCGTCATTCCCAATTTGGTTGCCTTGCTTCTCTTGGCAGGAGAGGTAGGAGCACTGTTACAAGGCAAGAGTCCAGCTCCTGCAACCGGGGCCTCCCAAGAAATCTAAACTTGCAGGGGTATATTCTCGGAAATTTCCCCAGAGAGAACTATAATTAAGGTATGACGCCCGTCCTTAATGATTCTATTCTTCTCGAGATTCTTAGAACGCTCCGCAGTACTTTGCATGTGTGCGCTGAGCCAGCCGGCCAAGAAGTGGTTACCGCGCGGATTATTGCAAACTTTCTGCTTGCTTACGCTCCCGACTCGCTGCTTACCAATCTTGGCGGGCATGGGGTTGCAGCGGTTTTCGAAGGCAACGAAGAGGGACCCACGCTGTTGTTCCGGAGTGAGTTGGATGCGCTGTCAATAACAAACGCCGAAGGCACCGCCACTTTTGCGGAGCAAGCTTCTCATCGCTGCGGACACGATGGCCACATGGCCATCTTGGCGGGGTTAGCCCCTTTGCTCCATTGCAAGCGACCAGCCTCAGGCCGAGTGGTATTACTTTTTCAACCCGCCGAGGAGACTGGGGAGGGAGCATTGCGGATCCTCGACGATCCCCAGTTCCCATCCATACAGCCCGACTACGCGATAGCGTTGCATAACCTTCCTGGCTTCGCTCTCAATACCATTGTTTGCAGGCCGGGCACCTTTGCCAGCGCTTCTGGTGGAGTGCGCATTTTACTGCGCGGCATTGATTCTCATGCTGCAGAACCGGAGGAAGCAAGGTCTCCCCGAAATGTTCTGGCACAACTGCTTACCGCGATTCCTGGTTTAAGTGATGTCGAGGCTGATCCCTATCGCCTGGCATCCGTGACTCATGTGCAAATGGGTGGCGAATCGTTCGGATTGACTCCCGGCAATGCCACCTTGTTGGCAACACTTCGTTCGGCTTCCACAGCGACTCTCAATATGCTGTTCGAGCAACTCGAAACGTTAGTGCGAAACGCGGCGGTAAGCGATGGACTCGACCTCGAAATTGCCAAAGCAGAGTGGTTTCCTGCCAGCCAAAACGATCCTTCACTAGTGGAATTGCTCGAACACTGTTGCGGTGAACTGCACATCCAGTATCAGGAACTACAATCTGCTTTTCGTTGGTCCGAAGATTTTTCGCATTTCTCGCGAGTCTGCCCGACGCTCCATTTCGGCTTGGGGATTGGTGAAACGGCCATGGGGCTGCATCACCCTGAATACAGCTTTCCCGACGATGTCCTTTCGACGGGCTTGGCAGTTTTTGATGGAGTTATGCGAAGCCTCACTACACGCTACAATAGTGCGGATGTGGCACACGATTCGGAGTTCGTTGAATCGCTCTGAGCGCTGGCCGTAGTATCTTTTAAAACGTGTATTCTTTGATTCTTAGAAAGCAGCCATGAGACTAGGTGAATTAACAGGGCACAAACTCGGGATTTGTGTTTCAGGGGGACTCGATAGCAAGGCGGTGACTAAGCGGCTTATGGAAGCCGGTTGTGATGTCACCTGCTTTACGGCAGATCTCGGACAACCTGACGAAGAAGATATTGAAGACGTCCGAAAGAAGATGCAGCCAACGGGCGCTGAGACGATCATCGTCGACCTCAAAGCCGAAATGGCCGAAGCCTGTTTCATGATGCTACGTTCGCAGGCGAAGTACGACGGTGGCTATTGGAATACCACCGGCATCGCGCGAGCGATTACGGTGAAGGGCTTGATCGAAAGTATGCGCAAGCATGGTTGCACGGTGCTCGTCCATGGAGCGACAGGTCGCGGTAACGATCAGATTCGATTTGAGCGCTACAGCAATGTGCTGGCACCGGACATGAAAGTTTATGCTCCCTGGCGAGATCCAACTCTGCTGGAAGAATTCCCAGGACGCAAACAAATGGCGGCTTACCTGCGCGATATGGGAATCGAAGCAGAGGTAGTGCAAAAACGCTACTCGACGGATGCCAATCTCGCTGGGCTAAGTCACGAAGCCGAGGATTTGGAGAGTCTAGAAACTTCCTGTTTAATTGTTGAACCCACCATGTGCGTTTGGCCGCACGACGCTCCCGATTCCATCGAGGACGTGACCATCCGATTCGAGCAAGGACGCTGCAGTTCGATCAATGGGATCGACGTCGCACCACTGGAAGCCATGATGCAGGCCAACGAAATCGCCGGTAGAAACGGTATCGGACTGAGTAACGCGCTTGAGAACCGCATCATTGGCACCAAAAGTCGCGGTGTCTATGAAGCCCCTGGGCTCGAGTTATTGGGTATGTGCCTACAGTTTGTTTATCAAGCAACCATGGATCGACGCGCGACCGGACTGTTTCATCAGATGTCGCGACTCGTCGCGGAGCAGATCTACGATGCAAGACTTTATGATCCAGGAGCCCAGGCCGCGCTTGCCGGAATCGACCTTTTAGCGAAACACGCCACCGGCACCGTGAAAGCAGGTCTGTATCGCGGCAACATTTACTTCCAATCGCTGACCGATTGCCCAGCCTCACTCTACAACCCGGCAGATGCATCGATGGAAGCCAGCGATGGTCTCAATCCACAAAGCAGTCAGGGCTTTGTCGAAGTGCTTGCCTGTGAGGCGTTTTCCCTGGCCAAGGCCGAACAAATCCAACCTGAGCAATAGCTTCAATGCCTAGTAGCCACAGATAAGGGGCGAAATGCATCCGGCGGTTTGTGTGTGCTCCGGCTGAATTGCCGGCGCGTACTGCCGTTCTCCGGAATTCAGTCAATGAACACATCGATCGGCGATTCGATTGCTCCGAGGAACTGCAAGCTTTCACTCGTATGCTTCCGAATGCCTGCCTTATCTGCGGCAGACCCTGAGAACGCTACGTTGCCAGCATCATTGATGCCGGCATCGTACTGATTCAAGTTCCCATCAAATACCGCGTCTTGATCATCTGGAATCTCGGCATTGTCACCCGTAGCGGCAATAGTATTCAGTACTCCTTTGACCGAGGAGGTCACAACTCCTACTGGCAGCTGGTTCGATTCGGCTGATTCTCGACCTAGTACTCGGAGGACAATGTCCCCTTTGGAGTTGGTGCTCTGAATATCACACTTTGAAAAAGAAGGGAACTTAGACAAGCCGGTTACTGTAGCCGTGTCGTGCGTTAGGATGGACCAATCTTGGCCGGTAAGTCGCCACACCGCCCCACCGATTTGCCCCGCGTCGATGGTTTCTGTGTAGACGACTGCCCCTCCCTGATACGTCATAATACCCTCAATCGACTTGATCAGATTCTTGGAACTTGACCCTGCAGGTGCCCTCTTCGCATTTTGCATAATCAGGTTGAGATGACCGTCGCGTACCAAGAAAAGCCCCACGCGATCGTCGAAAAGGACATCGCGACCGTCCATCGCCGCAACGCATAAATACAGTTTGGGGCCTAATCGCTGTACACCACCGATGCTACTGATCCAAGTCTTTCGAAATGAGGGAACAGGTAGCCTATTCGCAATGACACGTAAGACCCCCATCGCGTCAGCCGTCCATACTGTCTTTCCATGACGATGGGCTTCAACGCCCTGTCCTCTCCCAACACCCGAAAAGAGGATCTCACCGGAAGCATCCATTTGCTCGGGCATCAACCATTCGTCGTGTCGAGTGCCAAGTCTTTTCAGTATAACCCCTGGTGCAAAGTCGGGAGCCTGTGCACCGGTGACGGCTAACACTTCTAGGTTTGCAGCCTCTAGCATCCGATCGACAAGCGGGCTAAACACGCAGAGGAATTTCTCCTTGAGGTAGCCACTTCTGCCTTGCTGGCCCAGTCCGAGAGATGACCTCTCTTTTCGAAGACCAGAAGAATACAGTCGCAGAGTCCACTCGATCTACCGACCATTCAGCAAGCTGTTCGCAGTATCAACCCGATACTAGTTAGAGACCGTAAGCCTCACGCAGCCACAGTATCTGTCCTGTGTGGTGCTTGCCGTGCCATGGATAGTAGTCTAGTGCAGAATTAAGTGCTATGGTCTCACCAGATTCGGAATGAAGGAACGTGCGGCCGAAATCTGTGTCGCTCATGCTGTTGAGCAACTGAACCCAACGTGCGTGGAGTCCGTCGAGTAGTTGCAGCGATGGAACAATGTCTCCCGTTGCCGACTCAGTCAGCTGAGACCAAAGGCCTTCATCATAGGCTTTGATAATGGGTGAGTCTTCGGTAAGTGCCCATTTGAACCGCACATAACTATTCACGTGACTATCAGCAATGTGGTGTACTATTTGTCGAATTGTCCAATTGCGATACTTCGTGTTGAGCTCCTGCCCCGAAAGCTCACTTACCGCTTCGCGCAGTTGCCCTGGAAGGGCAGATAGGTCGTTGATACATCGACTTCGGTATTCTGGTCCGAAATCTACAGCAGGAGTGAAAGGTCCGATTGGGTTTTGAGGGGGTTCGGGTTTCATACTGGGTTCCATTCGACGTGGTGCCAGATCCGTCATGCATTCTTGCAATTGCGAAATTGAATTACTAGTGGGCTAAGTCTATACATATGCAGGCAGCACGAAGCGAGCGCAAACAGAAAGGATAACCACACGTGTAACAAGACAGCAGAACAGAAGTCTGGAGGATTCCAATCGTTGCAAACCTCGATAAATCCAGAACCGTCAACGTAAAGCGGTGGTCCTCAATCTTCACATAAGTCAAGAAACTCGATAGCGGCCGGATTCTCTACTGCGGTGTAATGGCCACTGAAGCTCAGGTTCCCAGAGTTCCGATCTACGTAGAACAGAGAAATATTGTTGCTACGCTGATTACAACAGTAGAGAAACTTGCCTGTAGGATCGAAATTGAAGCTACGCGGATAGTTCCCCCTCGCCCATTCTTCACCAATTCGTGTGAGTTCGCCTCTCTGTCCGATTGCGAAAATGGCAATCGAATCGTACAGCCTGTTTCCCGCGTAGAGAAATCTACCGTCAGCCGAAACAAGAATTGAGGAGCAGTAGTTGCTACCCACGTACTCCGAAGGCAGAGTAGAGTTCGTTTGGCGAATTGCTAACGCACCTGTTTGAGTGCAGTATTCGAACAAAGTCACCGAAGAAGCTTCCTCCTGAATTGAATAGAGCCAATGTCCATTCGGATGAAAGCAGAAATGTCTTGGTGAAACTCCAGACGGCAGAGACACAAAGGGAGGATCGTTTGGTGTCAACAATCCGGTTTGTTCATCGAATTTCCATGTAAACAATTTATCCGACCCCAGGTCAACATGGATTACAACTCGGCCTGTGGAGTCTGCTTGAATCATATGCGCGTGCGATCGACAAGTCTCGTTACTTTCGAAGTCTGCAGATGCAATTGTGTTGCTGTCACCATTCACTCTCGTTACTTCGTTGTACTTGAGATCCAAAATCTCTCCTAGCGAACCATCCGGCATAATATTGATCACAGCCACAGAGCCATTAGAATAATTTGCAACAAACAAAAACCGACCTGTCGGATGTATGCTTACATGCGTTGGCCCAGTTCCTCCTGATGACACCGTATTGAGTAAGGAAAGTTCACCGTAAGCTCGCCCAATTGCGAATGCACTAACGGATCCTGTTCCGCTACTTCCAAGACTATCCGTCTCGTTGGCAGAATACAGACGCGTCCCATGCTTATTGGTGACCAGAAAGCTTGGACTTGTACTCATTTCAAACACACCAGCTGACGATAACTCGCCGCTGGTGCGATCTGCATGAAACACTTGTATGCCGCAAGGAAGGTTCGATTGTGTTGCCTGCTCAGCGAGAGGACCGGAACCAAATGTGCCAACATAGGCAGCAAGAGGTCCAGCACTAGATTTTGATTGCCTTTGAAGAAGGCTAGCTACGCGAGAACCCTTGCCAGGTTTAGTATCTGTTGTTTTCAGTAGTGATCGCCAAGGGCGAAAATGGAGAGTCATAAGAATGCAAACTGTCGTTCAGTAAATTGTAAGTCCGCCATCGATAGTCATACTCGCCCCAGTGATCCAAGAGCTTTCCTGCGAAGCAAGGAACAGAGTCAGGCTTGCTATATCGTTTACTGTTCCCAATCTTTTCAGGGCCGTTGCATCGGCTGCGGATGCAACGGCCGAATCGGGATCATCAAATGCCTGTGCCGAATTCCAAATCATGGGGGTATCAACCGGACCAGGACAGATTGCATTTACGCGGATTTCAGGGCCGTATTCAGCAGCCATTTGCTTGGCCAAGGCAACTAATGCGGCCTTCGAGCTGCAATACGCGGCGTGGTTCGGAAAACTCATCTGAGCTGCGATGGATGCGTTCACTACGATGTTGCCTCCGCCAGTCTTCAGCATCTCTGGGATCGCTAGACGGCAGAGATAAAACACCGAAAACAAGTTGGTAGAGAACGTCTCGCTCCAGACCATGGGAGTCACTTCGGTTACAGACCCTAGGCCAAGGGTGCCAGCATTTGTACTCAATAGGTCGAGTCGTCCGAATTCTTGTATCGCAATATGAACCAACTGGCTGTTGGTCTCCTCTTCAGCGACATCTCCCGCATGAAACACGACTTTAGGGTTGGACTCGCGAAGCTTCTCTTGGAGTTCTCGTCCGCGGTGCTCGTTACGGCCACTCAGAACTAGCATGGCCTGTTCTTCGGCAAGTTGCTCTGCAATTGCTCGCCCCATACCGCTCGTTGCCCCGGTCACTATGGCTGCATACCCTTGAAATCGTGGCATATTTTCACTCGACCCGGTTCGCAGATGGTGCGGAAGAAAGCGATAGATCTTGGCACACGGCCCAATCGCAGGGGACATAAAAAAAGGTAGCGTGCGGCAAGGTGCACGTGTGCAAATGCCGCAACACTACCAACTGCCCCAACTCTCTACAGTTTACTGACAAGCAGGAGTACGGCGGCGCACCACGCCGGCTGCGACTACTCCAAATCCGAACAACAGAGCAGTAGCCGGTTCAGGAATCACTGCACGGATATTGTCGATATATACCGTAACAGGAGCATCTGCCGACTGATTAAAGAACAGTTGTACGCCAGTCGGGATCACGTCATCCGGACCGCTTCCAAGGGTGCCAAAAATGTCATTGAACGACTGGCCCGTTGCGAACGTGGTGGGATGCGTAGCCGAGTCGAGGTCAATAGCAACCGTGTAAGTTCCTGCAGCCTTGCCACCGATATTCTCAAAGTCAGCGAACTGAGCTTGCAAACCGAAGGTTGACACTCCATTTGGATCGGGTTGGGATGCGCCGAAAATGGTGACACCGACAACAGCGAAAGCCCCTGTGTGCTCGTCACCTGCGTCGATCGTCATATCGAAGAGAAGTCTTCCGATTCCAGGAGGATCGCCAATCACAGGGGAAACATTTCCTGTTAGAGCACCAACAAAGGTCGGACCAGTTACGATATCGACCTTCATCGAATTGGAGCCGTCCGTCGCTCCAATTGTGTCTTGAGTGACAGAAATTCCGCCACCATTTGGTCCGAACCCTTCCAGGTCGGGTTCGAAGGAGTATGCAAGCGCGGCTTCAACTTCACCACAACTAAACAAGACTACAGCCACAGCTGCAGCGCCAAGAAGGCATCTACTAAGAACTCTCATCATTAGAACTCCTCTATTGCAAAAGCAACGAAAACAGAAAAGAAACAAAAGTGGAATGCGAAGTACAAGTCGAATACGATTTCATTGAAAGTGGGATTATTTAAGTAAAGCTCTCCGACGTACCGCCAGAGCGCTTCCCAATCCTGCCATGATCAACATTGCATGCCCTGGCTCGGGGACTGCAGCAATTGCTCCAGACAAACTACCTCCGCCTGCGTAATTTGCTTCCCACAAAGCCAAGTCGTTCGGATCCAGAGGTGGATCGGTCCCACCACTCTGCCAAAACAGAAAATCAAGGCCGTCGACACTGCCGTTGTTGTCAAAATCACCGGGAATAGCTTGGCCAAAGCGGATATTGTCGATGTACCCTGTCCACGGAGCGGTGCTCGACTTATTGATGTAAAACTGAAATCCAGTTGGGATCACATCGTTAGCCCCGCTTCCAAGAACTCCGAAAATGTCGTTGAACGACTGGTCTGAAGCAAACGTGAGAGGATGAACCGCGGAGCTTAGCTCAAACACAATCTGGTGAGTTCCCACCTCTAGATCACCAAGGGAGACTTGATTGTTTTGAAACTGTGCCTGTAGACCTTCTAGCGATCCATCTTGATTCATGCCAAAGACTGTAATTCCAGCATCGACAAAGTCTCCGGGCTCATTGGGGAAAGCCTGCTGTATCGTGAGATCCAAGAATACCAAGTCGACCCCAGGAGGATCACCAAAGATATTAGGATCCAGATCGTCGGTTAGTGCTCCCACAAATGTTGCCCCTTGAACGATATCCATTTTCAACGACTGAGTTCCGTCAGTCGCCCCAATGGTATCCTGCGTAACGGTTACACCCCCGCCATTAGGGGCAAAGCCTTGAAGGTCTGCCTCGAACGAGTAGGCGAGCGTCCCCTGGGCTTGAACAAACGACGTGGGCAATAGAACAACAGCAAAGCACGCAAAACGCGTAAATCTCTTCGAGACGTCTTGAGATCTAATACCGAGACGTAATTTCATCAGGTCTAATTCCTTTCTTGAATCTGAGACTAGCTTGAAAGACTTGCTGTCGATGCCGCAATGCAGCGACAACACGACTGACGCCTTATACTGTTGAAAGGGGCTTGAAAATCTGCTAATCAGCTTAATTACGCAAGTAGAGTCGTTTAAGAGGAATGGCAGGCGCAACAAGCTCTCCAAACGACCACTGAAACTATTTATATCACGACGTAAAATAATTGCAATAAAATATCCAAAAAACTTACTGAGATCGATGGCAACCCCTCCATAAGGGCACAAATTTGAATAAAAAGGCTACCTTCCTCCGATAATCCACAAAGTGTTGACATGAATAATAAATATCGTTTAAGATAAGTGCTCGCAGGACTGAGGTGCTGCCTAAGCATAGACTTCCATAGGGATACTTAAAACTTCCGGCGGCAACCTCCGGCAGCCATCCCATTTAGAACTGAGAAACCAAGAAATGCACCATCAAAAGCTGGATAAGAGATTCGTCAGTGCGAATGATGGCCGGTCTTCTCCGCATGCTTCGACAAGATGGCTCTGGATCACTATCGCTGCAATCTTGCTAACTGGTTGCGGTCCCGACACTGGACTGCTGGGAATAAGTGGCGAAGTCTCTTTGGATGGTGTGCCCATTGAGCGCGGGACAATTCGCCTCTCATCCACCGAAGGTGTAAAACAGTCCGCCACTGGGGCAATGATCAAGGACGGCAAGTATGCCATTCCAAGAGAAAAGGGCCTTTTGCCAGGGACTTACCACATAAGTATCACTGCCGTCGATGATGATGCACCTCGCATAATTCTAAAAGACGCATCGGGCAAGCCGGCTGGTTCGGTTGCAAAAGAGTTGATCCCAGCCAAATACAATGTCAAGAGCGAAGAAACTGTGGAGCTGACTCCTGAAGGTGACAACCACTTCGTATTTGAAATTAGCAGCGAATAGATTGGCGGAGAGTCTAAATAGTCTAAATAGATGCTTGGTCGAAACTAATTAGGAGTTCGCAAAAATGAGAATGAGAAAGTCGCAGACTGGATTCACACTCGTGGAGCTATTGGTAGTAATTGCCATCATCGGCACGCTGGTAGCCTTGCTTTTGCCTGCTGTGCAAGCGGCGCGGGAAGCTGCTCGTCGTGCGCAGTGTGTGAACAATCTTAAACAGGTTGGCTTGGCATTGCAGAACTACCATGACACCAACCGGGAACTTCCTATTGGAAACATCAGCTGTTGTTGGGGAACTTGGCAGATGGCGATACTTCCCTTCATGGAACAAGCGCAGCTTGGAGACTTGTACGCTTTTTTGCCGAAGAACTCTCAGTTCTTTGATAGTGCCTATAAATACGATTCTGAGAATAAATCGCCTAGCGCTCCGCTTGATACTTCGCTGACAATCAACAACATCATCGTTTCTCAGGCAAGACTTTCCTCTCTGACTTGCCCTAGCGACTCGCCTCAAATCTTTGATCAAGGAATCACTTATCACAATTATGTAGCCAATTATGGCAACACTAATCACTTTGGGCTGGATCACCACGGTCCTGCGAGCCCTGAGTTTGTAAAACACTTGCGTGGCCCCTTCGCTGGCTTCGACTTTATCACTGGCTCTGCTACCGTCGGAAAGATCGTTGACACAAAAGTTATTTCGTACCGCGAGATAACGGATGGCCTAAGCAATACGATGCTGGCTTCGGAAACAGTACAGGGGCAAAACCGCGATCATCGCGGACTGACTTGGTGGGGATGGGCTACGGGGTTCGAAACTTTTACTGTCCCAAATTCCTTTGAACCAGACGTTTTTTATGGAAGGGGGGAGTGCAATCCGGAGCTCCCAAATCCTCCATGCAACGAACCGACATCGCCAGCAAGTTTGACAAGGGCTGCTTCACGCAGTCGTCACCCTGCAGGAGTCAACGTAGCCATGTGCGATGGATCAGTCAGATTTGCCTTAGATTCGATCGACATCGTTGCCTGGCGAGCTAGTAGCAGCATCGCGGGAGAAGAAGTAATTGAGGGAGCTTTGCAGTAGGCGTACCTCGAATCAAGAGGATTTTGCCTAGCGCTTAACGCCAAAGAGTAGTTACGTGGAAAGCACCACACAAGGAAGAATGAGACAAACTTATGAATGAGTCATCTCCTATTCAGCCTAGACTTCTAAGCAAGATCAACGAACGTCTTGTGCTGAGAATGATCCAAGAGAGAGGTCCGTCGACACGTGCCGAAATGTCCAAGTCGATCGGTATCACCTTTCCGACAGTTGCCAAGGCTGTTTCGTCTCTTCTTGAATCCAAGCTGCTGGAAGAGTATGAGGAAGCCTCCATAGGGCGGGGTCGGCCTGCCAAGCGACTACGCCTTGCCAGCGAAAACTCTCAGATCATAGGCGTTGCAATTGACGGTACTGAATGCAAAGTCGCTTCGGCAAGCCTTAACGGTGAGTTCAACGAAGGCTGCTCTCTGAGCTTTCCGACTCCTACCACCTACGACTCGCTTCTCATTCACATCACGAGTAATATCAAGAAGCTTATGCCTACCAATGGCAAAGTGACTCTAGGAGTAGGGCTCAGCGTTCCAGCGATTATTGACTATCAGGATCAGCGGGTCGTGTTATCCGCGAACCTCCCATTAATCAACGGCAAGACAGTAGGCAAAGATCTCCAAAGTCTGCTGGGGCTCGAATGTTTGGTGGTTCGCGATTCGCATGCGCTATCATTGTCCGAACGGCTTCATGGGAACGGTGGCAATGATTCAAGCTTTGCGATGCTAGATCTGTGTGGCGGAGTTGGTTTGGGGTTGATGATCGATGGCCAATTCCTAACTGGCGATAACGGCTTTGCGGGAGAACTCGGCCATATCACGATCACTCCCAATGGCGAGCTTTGTCCGTGTGGCAAGAAAGGGTGCCTGGAAACGGTGGCTAGTGAGTGGGCCCTGGAGGCGAGAATGTCTCTTCTCTTGCGTAGATCCGTCAAGATTAGTGAAATCCTCGAGATGTACCGAACAGGTGATACACAAGTAGAGATCGAACTTGAAAAAATGTGCGAGAATCTGGCGCTGGGCGTTGCCTATGTGATCAACATAGTCAATCCAGGTAAGTTTTATGTCTACGGTCGTCTTTTTAAGGAACACCCTCAACTGCTCGACTTGCTTGTAGAAAAGGCAGAGCATTACGCACTCAAGCCATCTTTCAATAGTTGCAAGTTTGAGCATGCCAGTGGTGGAATTCTAGATGGCACAATCGCCAGCGTGATCAACTGCCTTACCGACTCGTTAGTGCCCGACCTTGATGGATATGTAAGATTCTCTGGGGCAGGCAACGGCTCCAGCAGTAATACATTTGTCAAAGGTTAAGCCACTTGATTGTGCCTTGCCCTACGAAAGCCAGATTGTCACGCATTTGCTTATCCAGCTCGTGACTCTTTGTTGTTGGCCACAATAGTTGGCTGAATAATTGCCATCCCCACAATTCTCATGTCACGACCAGGCCGCACAAAAACGGGTCCTAACAGCAATGCAACCAGGCGCTGCCGGTGTGCTATAATGACCACTCTGCATAAGAAGGCAGTACTCTTTTTGACAACAAAGCCGAACCATTGGACCAAGAACCTCATGATGAGTTTCTTTATCGTGGCGTGCGCATTGTTCGCTGCCTATAGCGTGTTTGCCAATCCGGGCTCGTCTCACGCTGAAGCACGAGCGATTTCTATCGCATGGAAAATCATTGAGAACGGCTCCAGCACTTCTGCGGGGCCTTCCACTTCCGAACTTGTTCTGAAGAACAATAGCAGTCAAACGTTTGGGAATAATGGCTGGCAGATCTATTTCAATTTCTGTCGAAAGATTCTTCCTCATGGCATCACAGAAGGGGTTCGGCTGAAGCATATCAACGGCGATTTGTTTTGTCTTGAGCCAGAAGAAAGTTTTCTACCGTTTCGCCCGGGAACACAACGAGCAATCCGTTTTCACACCAATTATTCAGTTATCAAAGAAAGCGATGCACCGAGCGGTTTCTATTTGGTAAGTGCCGACAATGTGCGACGTCAACAAATTGTCGAATCGCTGGGCGATGCAGTTGTTGGACCAATTACTAGTAAACATCAGACGATGCGGACTCGCGATGATCAAATAGTAGTGCCAACTGCTCATTCTCGCTTTCGAGAGAATGAAAGCTTGTCTCAAGTTCCGGTTAAGAAAAGCGACAGAATTTTGCCGACGCCCGTTTCCTGCGAGCGTCGACCCGGAACTTTCTCAATCACTAGCCAAACGGCGATTGTGGCAGGTCCGCAACTCGAGCAAGAAGCTGCCTATCTCGCCGCTGCTCTGCAGCCCTTAATGGGAGACCGATTGCAGACGAACCAAGACACTCTGAAACCGACCAGAAGCACCATTGTTTTGTCGTTGCAGGATTTGAGTGTAGATGGAAATGCCAAAACGTCGGGAAGTCATGCCTATCAACTGATCATTGATCAAGAATCTGGTATCTCCATAACGGGCACCGATCCCACCGGTGTATTCTATGGCATTCAAACTCTCCGTGCCTGGCTGGCAGTCGATGCCTACAAGCAATCTCAGGACGAACTAACCGTGGAGGCGGTTGCAATCGTCGATGCCCCACGATTTGGTTATCGTGGCTTGCACCTAGATGTAGCGCGCAACTTCCAGGAACCAGACGCAGTAAAACGTCTCTTGGAGATGATGTCGTTCTACAAATTGAACAAGTTTCATTTTCACCTCACCGACGATGAGGGATGGCGGCTGGAAATCGCTGAGTTGCCGGAGTTGACCGAAATCGGATCTACAAGGGCATTCTCGGAGGATGGTAAGACGGCCTTGCCACCTTCCTTCGGTTCGGGACCCGATGCCACCGATAGTCATGGCAGTGGCTATTACTCACGCGAAGAGTTCATTGAGATTCTTCAATTTGCTGCAGAACGTCACATTGACGTGATCCCAGAAATAGATTTACCCGGGCATGCGAGAGCGGCAATCCAGGCAATGGCAGTTCGTCACGAACGATTGCATGCTGAAGGTCGGGAGAAAGAGGCCAAGGAATTCCTTCTTCATGATCCCCAGGACAACTCGGCTTATGAGTCGGTTCAGATGTGGAACGATAATGTGGTGAACGTCTGCCAAGATTCAACTTATTCCTTCGTTCAGCATGTTCTGGCAGATATCCGAACCATTTACGCAGAAGCAGGAGCAAGACTCACTACCGTTCATCTTGGTGGAGACGAAGTGCCCGAAGGCGTATGGGATGAATCCCCTGAATGTAAGCAGCACTATCCGAGCGACGAGAATCGAACGTTCAGGGGCAAGGACGCAATGGCAGACTTCTTCTCCAGAGTTACGGAGTTTTTGCCAGCGGAGGAGAAGATTGTTGCTGGAGCTTGGGAAGAGGTCTTTCTCAACGACATGAAAAGAGCCCAAGTGGCTCAAGGATCGGCATATCAACGGTTCTTGAGCGACCGCTTCCATTGTTATGTATGGAACAATGTTTGGGGTTGGGGGCAGGAGGATATGGCCTACCGTCTAGCCAATTCGGGCGTGAACGTCGTGCTGTGCAACGCTACCCATTTGTATTTTGATTTGGCTTACAATAAGGACCCCAAAGAGCCTGGATATTATTGGGCGGGATTTGTAGACACAAAAACAGCCTACTCATTTGCACCGCTTAATTTTCTGGCAAGAACGCCTCAAGACATTTTTGGCCATGACATCTCGACGGAGAACATTGACCGGCGAACGCGACTAACTGAAAAAGGCAAGAAGCATGTCCTGGGAATTCAAGGACAGTTGTGGGGAGAGAACCTGAAAGGCCAAGAGAGATTGGAATACATGGCTTTTCCCAGACTTATTGCCTTGGCAGAAAGGGCATGGTCGCAAAAGCCAGTCTGGGCCAGCGAAGACCTGGACAGGGACTGGCAATTGGCTTTTCACAAATCTTGGAGCCGCTTTGCTCGCCAGTTGGGAACAATTGAACTTCCCAGGCTAGACCACATCCTGGGCGGCTTTGAATATCGAATCCCAGACCCAGGTGCATTGATTAAGGATGGAGTATTAAAAGCAAATGTTGCTTTTCCCGGCCTCACGCTCCGCTACACCACCGATGGGAGTGAGCCTCAAACAGACTCCAAAATCTATACCGAACCAGTTGAAGTAGGTTCGACAGCTACGATAAGTGTATTCACAAGCAATGGCCGCTCTGGTCGGCCATGCACTGTGCGCGAAAAAAACTTTCAGGTGAACTAAGAGCCTACAAAAGCGAAAGATTAGAGATGATCTCAAGCAATATCGCGAGACTGCTTTCAGCCCTGTTACTACTCACGGCTTTGCTTATACTGCCGAGTCGTTCGCAAGGGGTAGAACTTGTCGGATATGTACCGCACTATCGGCTTAACAGCAACTACGTGAATAACATCCTCCCGGACCAGCTTTCGATACTGGATGAGGTTCGATACTTTGGCTTGAGTGTAACAAGTGGCGGGGAGATTGCCTCTCTCTCGGGAAGTGTGGCATCACAGAAAAACAACATCGCTACGATCAAGGGTATCATCGATAGCTTGCCAGAGCACGAACGTCCTCGGCTCGACATCACGCTGGGGGGTGCCAGCGTGGACTCGGTCTTTTCAAGTATTGCGGCAAGTTCGACACTGAGAGCTACACTTGCACAAAATATTGATGATCTACTCGACGAAACGGGTGCGACTGCAGTCGATATCGATTGGGAACATCCCGACGCAGGCACAGAACGAACAACAACTTATCCGGCACTACTCAAACGGATTAAGCAAGAGGTCGGAGCCGACAAACGCGTCTATGCCACGGTAGCCCCCTCGGTGGTGATCTCTAATAGTGTACTATCGGGACCAGATGCAATAGATGGAATCTCGTTGATGACCTACGACATGGGCTGGTGGGGGAACGACCCTGGCAACCCCAACGATGGCGAGCATTCTTTACATGAGTACGTAGAAGATGCTGTCGACGCTTGGACGGATCCTATCAGCGCCAACTCGCAGCGACCATGGGTGTGGACTAACAGTTCTTGGGGCAACGATGTTGCGGCCAATAGCCTTGGCGTTGGACTACCCTTCTACGGCCGCAACGTTTTTGGCAACGATGCCTACACCTTCGCGGACCTTGCAAACAACGGGACTCCACTGGGAAATGGCTACTACTCTATATCTGGACAGACAGTTTGGATTCCCGATCAAACCACGATCGAAGATCGGATTCAGCTAGCCCACGATGAAGGGCTACAGCACGTTTTTATTTGGGAAATGGGACAAGACCTAGACTCCAATAATGCAAATTCCATGCTAAGAGTCGCAGCGGACAAGCTTACGAGTCTTGCTCCAACTCCCGGCGACTTCAACAACGATGGCTCTGTAGATGGAGATGATCTCTCGCAATGGGAGGGCGACTACGGCATCAATGGGGGCAGCGATGCCGACACGGATGGCGACTCCGATGGTCTTGATTTTCTAATATGGCAGCAAAATGCTAATGCCAGCGGAGGATCACTGGCCGCGGCTTCAGCCTCGGTTCCAGAACCTACTTCTGCTCTACTGGCACTTGCTGGTACATTGCTGATAGCCAGTCGCCAACGCCTCACCTCGTGTTGATTTACAACTCTTCTATTGTAGTTTACAAATCGAATAGACTCTGGTCTGAGAAATCTGGTTGTCCATGTCTCACGCTTGTTCCCGATTCGTCTGCGTCGTAATTATTCTGTTTTCCTTTGCCTCTCTCTCATTTGCTCAGCAGATACATACGGCAGGCTATTTGCCGCAGTGGCGAGCGAGTAGTGCTTTTCTGAATGGCCCGTTTTCGGACCAAGTTCAACTGCTGGACGAAATTACCTACTTTGGAGAGTTTCGTTTCCGCCCCGACGGAACCATCGCGGTCGGAAACAATGGCCCGGGCGGGACCGGGGGTTCGGCTGTACTTAACATGCCCAATCCGAGCGATTCTTCTACCTGGTCGATCAACTTGAGCGATAGCCGAGTCAGTCGGATGGTAGATACCTACAACAAGGTTGCAAGTGTTTCCCCATCGACAACCACGACGTTTACGATCGGTGGCTGGGAAAACAGCACCAACTTTCACGTCTTTACCGATGGCACTGGCCCGGGTTCAAAGGCCGCGTTCGCTGCTGATCAGGTTCGTAGAATCTTAGACCTGTCTGGCGGAAAGCTAACTGGTATCGATCTAGATTGGGAAGACGGTTGCAGTATAGCCAATTGTCCGAACATGCAGAACAATGCAGGGTCTTACGCGAATCTGACCGCTGCCATTCGAAACATCTTGCAAGGTCAAGAGACGCAGTCGGCATTCATTCAAGACTTTCGCTACACCTCGGGCAACGCGATTATCAACAATATCGATGCATTGCGCCTTGGCACGTATGACGCCCCCCACGCAGACCCTTCCGGGAATCACACTTCGTTAGTTGCCGCTCAGAATATCGTTAACGGATGGGTCAATCAGGGTTTCGATAAATCGAAACTGGGAATCGGCGTTGGGTATTTTGCCAGGCCCTTGGTGAATCCGTTTTCGAACAGCGATACCTATGCAGTTCGAGATGCTGTTCATAGAAATAACACTGGGCAATGGCTGGCCGACTCTGCAATAACTTATCAAGGCTGGGGTTTTGATGGTCCGGGAAGCGTCCAGGGAAAAGCCGACTTTATCCGTCAAGAAAACTTGCACACCCTTTTCGGCTGGGAACTGGGACAGGATACATTCGATACACAGCTAGATAGCCTGGGACGATCTCACTACCTAGCCTTAACTCAGGCTATTCATGATGCTACCGAAGTCGTCGATCCTATCTTGGGCGATTTCAATGGCGATCTAGTTGTAGATGGTGCTGACTTGCTGCAATGGGCTGGTGACTATGGGATCAACGCCAACTCAGACGCAAACGAAGACGGACGATCAGACGGCCTAGACTTTTTGATATGGCAACAGAATTTCACATCAACCAGTAGTTTGGAAACTTTAGCTTCCGTTCCCGAGCCACATTCTCTCTTCATCCTGCTGAGCGGGCTGGCTTTTTCCCGTAGTAGGATCATTCGCAAGCGAGATCCTGGAAGCTAGATAGCTCACGCAGAAGCTTAGCGGGCAAAGCATGGATGAACATTACAACGAGTTGGTGGCACATCACTATTCTGAATTTCGTCCTCCCTTGCACGCACCTACACTCGCGACGGTACTAGACGAAAGCGAGAAGTTCCCTCTCGGCATAGACATCGGGTGCGGCACGGGATACTCCGCCATCGCTTTGGCAAACTATTGCGACCAGGTAATTGGCCTAGACCCAAGCTCGGCTATGCTCGCCGATGCGGTTGAGCATCCAAAGGTATCTTATATTTGCGGCAATGCAGAGAGCCTTAGCAAATGCGCTATTGAGCAGTCTGTTGACATAGTCACGTTCGCCGGATCATTGTACTACGCAAAAAGTATGTCGCTAGAAGATCAATTAAGTAGGGCATGCAATCCGAATGGTCTGATTATCGTCTACGACTTTGAGGTTCTCCTAGAAGAATGCTTGGCAGATCTTGGGCTAGCTATACCGTCTGTCGCCTCAGACTACGATCACTTAGCTAACGTCGACGATTGGGACAACTTCTCGCTTCAAACAAGAGAGTCTACCAAGACAGCCTTAGACTTGTCTCCAGTCGAACTCGCTCATATTGTGCTGTCAGATTCCAACCGATTCATCGAGATTTCGAAAAACTATTCAGTTCAAGATCCATTTCATTCTCTGGTAGACGAACTCCATAAGAGGGGAAAGCAGCATTCCCTGGTGGCGGACACTTTTTCCTCGAGATACAGATACTCGCCCAAATAGCGCGTGGCTAGGCGTGAAAGAACTTGGCGACTAATTCTTCCGATGGAGGACCATCGACCCAACTACCTAGGATCCCAGCCACAATTGATGCAACAAATCCCCATATGAGTGGATCGAGCTGCAAGAGATTCAGCGGTTGTGGAGAGTGATTGATAATGTATCCGGCAACGTACAGGCTTAAGTAAACGAGAAATCCTGAGATCATCGCAGCGGTTGCGCCCTTGGCAGTTGATCTAGGCCAATAGAGCGCCATTGCCATAGGAATCAAGAATGATACCGACAGGCCCCCACCCGTAAATACGATCAGATATTGCATGAACCGTGGTGGGTTGGCCGCCCCGGCTGTCACCACAATACCGATCAGAATCATACATAGATAGCTGAGTCGTTTGATTTGCTTTTCCGATATGGCGGGATTGTAGTTGCGCTGATAAATGTCACGTACCACTGACGAAGAGATCATTAGCATAAAGCTATCGACCGTAGACATCGCGGCAGCGAAAGGAGCGGCCACCAATAGCCCCGCCAACCAGGGCATTCGAGCTACCTCTGATAGATGAAACGATAGGACCGGCATGATGCGATCTGGCGTATGGTCTAACCCCGGCACAATAGCTCGTGCACTGCAAAAGACGATGATCAGTGCGAAGTATATAAAGCCGAAATAGAAACTCAGAAGAATGATCGATCGCTTGAGCGTGAGCGACGATCGGAATGCCATTAGTCGCACCATGTTGCCAGGCTGTCCCGTCCCGGAAATAGGCCAATAGACAAAGATTGAGATTGCCAGTCCCAACGAGAGAAAGCCTACAGGGTTAACGGGACTCGGCCCCGGACAACGCAGATAGCTCTCCTGTTCATTCGCACCAAAAGCATAGGCTTCAAACTCCCCAAGAACGGGGGATACGTGTTCTGGTAACGGAACAACGGAATCGGACAAGTAATCTTTAAGCCATTCGGCGCTTGAAAACTCTACAGCTTTGATGCGTGTCGATTCAGGTTTCCTAGGGGTGATGATTGCTGTTTCATTCGTACAGTAATATTTGATTTGGCCATCTTGGCTAGAGAGTTCAAACCACGATTCCGAAGGGATCACCACTGCGTCGGTCCTGACCTGATCCGTCACAAACTGTACGTATCCAAGTCGCGGGGGCACCTGCTGGCCAACCAGTGTAGTAGCTGCCGCTAAGCCTCCTGATTGTTGTAATGTCAAAAAAAGAAGGACGATAATGCCCGCAAGCATGATGAATCCTTGAAGCACGTCTGTCCAAACAACCGCTCGGAATCCGCCGAAGGTAGTATAAATGACCACGAGCGCAGAGAAAAATACGAGACAAACGAGATACTCGGTATTCAAGTTCTCTCCGAATCCAATCTCTGTTTGAAGCGACTTAAGCCATCCGCTGAGGACATTTAGTATGCCGGAACCAGAGAGCAATTGATTGAGTATTAAGCTTGCCAGCTTGAATTGTGGAATTAGATAGAGAGACAAAAGAAACACGAGAAGAAGAGACGAGAGGATTGCAATACGCGGACTTTTAAACCTCTCGCGAAGAATGTCTGGCAATGTAATCGCACCCGTTTTCCGAGAGATTTGATTTAACCTTTTACCCAACAGCCCCAAGGCACACAGCGGCACCACCATGTAACTCGATATCCATAGCGCAACACTCCATCCGTGTGCATAGATCAAAGAAGGAACCCCTGCAAACGAACCGGCTGAGGCACTGGTAGCACCAAATGTGAACGTAAAGGCGAGAACCGTGAGTCCTCGACTACCCAAATAATATTCGTTGAGAAATGCTCGGCCTGAACGAACACGGTGAGAAAGCCAGGCCAGCGCGAGAACCACTACGGTGTAACCAACAAATGCAAATATCGCCCCTGAGGATGACATCGATACCGCAGCCACCAACTGCTCAGACATCGATGGAGTCCTCGTCGATGTTTTTAGGGTTCTCCATTTCTAGTGGATCATCTGCGATCAACCACACCGCAAATACAATTGAGACAACGACGGCCGTTGCCCAAGGAACCGCGATTCCCCAGAACACCCATGCGGGAATTCCCAAGACAAGATCAGTAGCGGCGTTTTCCCCGTAGCCCTGGTAATACGATGTGCCAACTGTCCACGATAGAAAAACCGCGACTGCCACAAGAATCATCAACGCCTCACGACGACTGTGTATCCACACAATATCGGGCGGTGGAGTGGAATCGAGCGATTCCCCATTAGTGCTTCGTTGGGAAAGTGCCATTCGGAAACTCAATTCCTCAATTTGATTTGCAGAATCCTAAGACTTCCAAAATGCCTGCAAGAAAGTCCACGTTCATCGACACACCTCTTATGCTTTCGATGCGAGGTCAATCACAATCTTACTCAGTGCTTCGGTAACGATGGCTGCAATTTGCTTCCCCTTCTCGGCAGAAGCATTGGAAACATCGCCGAATGCTCCATTGGGTGTCATTTCTTTCATCGTTTGATAAAGCTTTGCTCGTGGAGCACGAATTAAGTCTCCCTCTGCCCAAGGGTAAGTTGGCACGTTTGCCCGTGGCTGGGCTGCCTCCATTCTCACAAGGTGCGGTGCTATGTTTAGCATGAGTGAGGTCTCAAACTCACCGGCATGACCGATGCCTCCTGGTCCGCTTTCATTGAGCCCCAGAAGTCGATCAGCCACCACATTCCACCATGTTGCGACAACTACCCGGCAATTAGGACGCGCAGCGCCAAATCGTTCGAGCAAAACCTGACAGGCTCCTTGATTCCCACCATGCGAATTGAGCACGATAAAGTTCCGAAATCCGTGACGGACGACGGATTCCAAATACTGCTCAGCAACATCGATGAGCGTTTCGTGTCGCAGCGTCATGCTGCCCGCAAAGTCCATGTGATGCTCGGAGTAACCAACGCTAACCGTCGGCAAAATTAAAACACCATTTTCATTTTTCTCGTGTAACAGCATTGAAAAATGCTCTGCAATCAAGCGATCTGTTGCTACTGGCAGATGAGGGCCATGTTGCTCGACGGCAGTGATTGGCAGAATAACCGGCGTGCGACTATCTATGCGAGCAAAGTCGGTACTATTAAGTTCCTGCCAAATCATGCCGGTTTCGTTGCCCACATTTCTAGTTCTACGAGAAAACCTGGCAAGAGCGCAGCTCCAATAGCAGTGCGAACAGGACGAGGTTCTGGAAAGTACGATTCATAGACTGCATTAAAACGAGGCCAGTGTTCCAAGTCCACCAGATACGCATTTACTTTGAATACATCGGCAAACGAGCATCCTGCCGTTTTCAACTGTCGTTGGCAGTTTTCCAAGGTATATCTTGCTTGCTCTTCAAGCAAATCGGAGACAACCTCCCCATCTGGGTTTACTGCCACCTGTCCGGAAATCACGACCAGATTCTCTGCTCGAACCTCTAACACGGGCGAATACGGTCCCGCATTTCGATGTTGAGCTGCACCTTCTGGAACTTGCTTGAAAGAATTCGACATGTTTTTCTTATCAATAGTTGGCTGGCAGACTATTTGCTGATTCGATACTCACGCACTTGGGTTTGATAGTGTTGCAGAGCCTCGCGGCAGATTTCGACACCCAAGCCGTGGCCCTTTGGCAATTGGGCGTATGGAGGCTGGATGTCGAGCGGCTTTGTCAGCAAGTCGTGCTCGCGTATCAATCGGCCGAAGATATCCGAAGGCCAGAGGCAACTCTCTGCTGCGGCACACTGATGCAAATACATAGCCTCCAGGATGCCTAAATCAATTTCCGACCCATGCCAGCAGGGGAGATTGGCAGCCGCGGCCACATGATCGAGTTTCTGAAACGCGGCCAGTCCTCCATTGAAATTAAAACCGTCTACAGCCGAAAGCTGAAGCGCTGCAATTGCATCGTGAATGCGCTGTCCGTGATGAATGTAAGGCAGCGAGACGTGCAACACTATCGATACGCTCGAGTAATTCTTCAACTGTGAGTACGCGTGAAGCATCCAACGTGGAAGAGGGTCTTCCAAGCAGAGCAGATTGCCGACCTCGCTCAACTGATCGATTCTTTTTCTTACCTCGGTAGGACGCTCCCAACGTTCATTGGGATCCAGAATCACCTGCATACCGGGGGCATGATCCGCAATACTTCGGCACCACCCGACGACATCGTCCTCCAAAGAACACTTGAACTTTACACAGTTGTATCCTTGTGAATCAAACTGTTCGACGACAGGCTGAATGTCGTCTACCGTACGATGGCCTGACCAGGCGCTAACCACAACTTGGTCGCGAACCTTTCCTCCAAGAAGGTCTACCAGTTTTAAGTGGTGAACCTTAGCAAATGCATCCCAGATGGCACATTCAAATCCGTCGTACTCACGACAATGGGCAATGGGCAAACCAGCCCTGGGAAGATCGGCAAGGGACTGCCCAACCAGTGTTTCCGCTACGTTGTCTAGAATCCGCCAATCGTGGTCCCGGTAGAATTCACCAAGCCCAACCGTCCCATCCTCACAGAATACCTCTATAATTGCTTTCGGCAATTCGTCGAACTGTTTATTCCACGCGGGTTCGCCAGCAACAGGCAGTTTATGAAGCGGCTCGTTGATTCCATTGCTATTCACCGCTCCACTTCGGGCCGGCACAATAACCTCGGTAATCAAGATGCGCTCGATGCGGTTCGTGCCTAGTGACGGGTCGGCCACATTTGTTTGGTGATCAACAGTTGATGTGTTCATGAACCTGGACGTTTCTCATAAATAGTTTTATGTGCCGCTTCTTGGAGCGGATTGCTGCCATCTCTCAAACGGTCGCCATCGATTTGCCAAAAAAATACTCCACGCAAATCTCGGTCTATGGCCCATTGGGTCTTAATGGAAATCGATTTGGCATCATCGTAGCCGATAATGTCTCCGCTATCCGGTGAAACGAGCCAAGGGGTCTTGGTTTCGTCGTCCCAGTGACGAACCCATTTCTCTTTGCGAATTAGATCCGGGATCTGCTTGTAATTGGCCGAATCGTTGGATGGTTTCGGAGCTCCAGTTGTGGCGACGTAGGGCTCAGAAACAGCAAAACCCCGACCATAAAGAGGCAGCCCAAGTGCGATGCGATCTGCTGGAAACTCGCGATTCTTAATGAGATAGTCGATCGTCAATTTTGTCGAAAGCACTTCTTTCTCAGTGAGCTTTGTAGACGCAAACAGCGGCGAATGGTGCCCGGCGAAAGTCGACCAACTGCCACAATAATCGTAGGTCATGACATTGATCCAATCCATGTTCTCCAACAAGAACTCGTTACTCAGCCAATCCAGAGTCGTCGGGTGCGCGGCGGTTGCCATAGTAAGCAACATGGGACGCTTCTTTTTCCGACCTAAGGCGTCAAGCAAATTACGAAACTTCTTAGATAAGCGTTCAAAGCCCACAATTTCAATGTTGGTATCGGGATACTCCCAATCCAAATCGATTCCGTCATAGTCGTATTCTTCAATAATAGCCATTACCGAGGCCACGTATCGATCTTCTGCTGCCAAGTCGAGTGACATGGCGGAAAAATTCTCGTCCCATCCCCAACCGCCAAGAGAAAGCAAAACTTTCACACCTGCTTTGTGGGCGTCGCGTAAGAGCACATGGTTGGGAACGTTTTCTCGTGGCAGAAGCGTCCCATCCTTCTCAGCCACAACAAAGGCATGGCAGAGATGCGTATACAATTTGTAATTAATATCTTTTGCCATGCCCGAAACATAGCCAATGAACACTTTGTTATTTGAATCGGACCCAGTTGCCGCATTGCCGCTAACAAGTGTGAAATGGAGCGCAAGTGCCAAGGTGAAGATGCTCAGGAAAGTCCGCATGACTGATAGTCCCTACTCGTTTGAAGTTCGATCCACTCTAAGCCGACCAAACAGTTTGAACAAAAAACCAGTACTCACCAACGCAATAATCCCCAAGATGGAAACCTGAACCCAATGGCCATAGAGAATGCCACCTATCGTGAAGAGGGCACTGTAAATTGCGATGCAACCGAGGAACACACAAAGCAACTGCACTGGCATTTCCCAGGCTTGGCCGTGGATTGTGTCATCGATGTAGTCTCCCTCTGCTCGAGCAGTCGCAACGACTTTCGCCCAGCCAGGCCCACCAGGACGACACTTGCGAAAGAAGCGACGCAGCGTTTCTGTATCTTCAGGCTGAGTGAGAAAAGTGCCGGCTAACCAAACCACCGATGTGATTGCAACAGAGACCATCAGCTTCATCGTAAAACCGTCGACAGGTCCCCGCGCCATAGATTCGTCGCTTACATACAACACGAGTGTAAAAGCAAGCGCTGCTGAGATAGCCATCGCGAGAATCTCTGACCACGCATTGATCCGCCACCAAAACCACCGCAACAAATAGATCGCCCCAGACCCAGCCCCCGACAACAATAAAATGTCGAACGCTTGCTTCGCGCTTGTTAAGACTAGTGAAAGCCCTCCCGCGAACAGCATGAGAACAATAGTACAGATGCGACCCATTCTGACTAAATCTCTTTCAGATGCTTCGGGCCGAACAAAACGCTTATAGAAATCGTTCACCACGTAGGAAGACCCCCAGTTGAGGTGCGTACCGATTGTTGACATATAGGCCGCAATGATCGATGCCATGACGACGCCAAGAAATCCGGGTCCCAGTTTCGAGATCATGGCCGGATAAGCGATGTCGTGGGCGAGCACGCTCTCGCTAAGGTGTGGGAATGCTGCTTTCATGTCCGCGACCTCTGGGAAACAAACCAGAGAAGCCAATGCCACAACAATCCAAGGCCAAGGCCGCAGAGCGTAGTGGGCAAAATTGAAAAGGAGAGTTGCACCGATAGCGTTCTGTTCATCTTTTGCAGCGAGCATTCTTTGAGCGATGTATCCACCACCTCCAGGCTCAGCACCGGGATACCACACAGACCACCATTGCACCGCGATCGGTATCAACAGGAGGGGAACCCACTGGCTGGGATCAGAAAAGTCTGGAAAAATACTGATTTTCGAGGCAACATCTGCTTCCTGCAGCAGGTCACTCATCGAGTAGTCACGCACAAAATCAGCGGCCTGATCTGACGTTAGCGTGCCCAATTCGATTGCCTTGGAAGCGGCTGATCTGCCTGCCTCTGTGACAGCAAAGATCGCGGCATACACCGCACCAAACATCGCTACACTATACTGAAAAAAGTCAGCCCAAATGCACGCTTTCAGTCCGCCCAGGGTGGCGTAGATGACTACCCCGAGCGAGCCATAGAGGACACACTCCCACTTCTCGGCGCCAAACAACAATGAGCCATACTTGATGATTGCCAATGTGACGGTTGCCATGATCAGCACATTGAAAAACACTCCAAGATAGATAGATCGAAATCCGCGTAAGAACGAAGCCGGTTTCCCACTGTAGCGAAGTTCGTAAAACTCCAAATCTGTCGTCACTTCACTGCGCCGCCAGAGCTTTGCATAGATAAATACCGTCACCATGCCGGTAATCAAGAATGCCCACCAGGCCCAATTCTTGGAGACGCCATCTTTGCGGACCATTTCGGTAACGAGATTTGGCGTATCAGCGGCAAATGTACACGCCACCATCGAGATGCCCAACAACCACCAGGGCATCCCCCGCCCCCCCAAGAAAAACTCAGAGGAACTTGTGCTCGCCGTCTTAGAGGCGACAAAGCCAATCGAGATCACGATTAGGAAGAAAATCGCGATTATCGTCCAGTCGACTGCCTGCAACTGAACGGCATTACCCACCAGCAATTGGTTCAGCTGTACGAAGGACAAAGGCTAACCTTTCTAAAGACAAAACAGGTGAACTAGTAAACGGAATTCGAAGCTGATCCGGTGCTACAAGAGCTTGTCGCAACCATACAACTCTCACGTGCGGATTGATAGCACGCGGCAAGGACTTGTTGAATGTGAACACCCTGCCGTCCGGTAATTGATATATCACTACCGTGGAGTATTGCATCGCCGAATGCTTCGATTTCCGCTTGATACATGTTGACGACCTCTCTCTGTGCAGCTGTAGACGACAGTTTCTCATATTCTCTAGCACCACTAAGAGGGTTTTCGTCCGTCGGGGATGGTAGCCAGCGGAGCGATCCAATCGATTCTTGACCTAAGGTATCCTCCAAGATGACCGCACCCTGGGAACCATAGACCTCCAGACGATTCTGCGATGCGTTGTCAGGTCGGGCGAAAGAACAATCAACGGTAGCAACTGCTCCTCCATCCAAGCTGAGAGTAACGATTGCGGTGTCCTCAACTTCATAGCGAAAGCACTGGTTGCGTGCCACACAAAACACTTCTACGATTTGCTGGCCTAGAATCATTTCTAATAGATCAAAACAATGGGTCGCAATGTCAGGAAGGGGGCCGCCTCCGCTTCGACTCTTAACTTGACGCCATGCAAGCCTGTTTGGAGGATACCAGCATGAGAACTGAGCTCGAGCACTTATGATGCGACCAATCTCTCCACGTTGGATTATCCGAGCGGCCTCGCAGTGCAGCGGATGATATCGCATCATAAACCCTACTCCCAAGATGACGCCATTGCTCACGCATGAATCCTCCATAAGCTGCGACTCGTCTACGGACAACGCTAGTGGCTTTTCGCATAGAACGTGCCTACGCGCGCTTGAAGCCATCACAACTTGGCCAAGGTGACAGTCAACTGGACTCGCCACATAGACTGCGTCGAAGTTGAACTCGAAAAGATGTTCTTCCGATGATGCGGCGGGAACTTCGAACTGCCCTCCTACTTCCTCACCACTCCGCGGCGAATAAACAGCAACCAACTCAGCGTTTCTGGCTGGGAGAATACCCTCGGGAATGGTTCTTCGACGTGCGATACCCCCCGCTCCCAATACGGCCCACCTTACTCTTTTCATGAAATCAATTCCCTAAGGCCAGCCATCCGGAATGTGATCTTTTTGTCTGCAGCGTGGAATAAATGCATAGTGCAACGAAAATAGTCTGATAATCACAGCACGAGCCCATATATTAAATGATATATAAAAATATTGCAAGCATCGTTCTCCTTCCGTCCACTTAAGGCTCCAGATTGTGCTCAAAACTAGCCTCTTCGAGAAAAAAGAGTCGTCCCCGATGAAGATCTCATCGAACACGAGAAAAGAATGCATGGTCTACAATCGATTTGGAAATAGCGGCCTTAGGGGAACATAGCGAGGTTAGCCAACGCCACCCTCACTTTACACTCGACGCGGTGAGAAACATTGATCGTCGTCACGCGATTTATAATGATTTCTCGGAAGTTGTCCCAAAGCTCAAACACAATCTCCCCATGCTTTCGCACACCGCCACCTTTAAAGCTGACGGAAAGCAGTTGCAAACGCTTCCGATTCGCCAAGGCGATGACCACACTTTGGGTTAGCAACCATTAGGCTAACAAAACTAAACAAGCACCTTACAGCTTAAGAGAGATATTCATCAAACAGTTTGTAGACTTGCAACCAAGAGAATCCTATACAGTTGCATGTGTGAAGACACCCCCTAGCTGTAAGATTGATGCCAACTGTATCACACCAACTCCTTTGAGCAACTAGTTGGGACAAATAGCTCCTGATAGGTATTGAGAGACAGTGATGGCTCTTAAGAGGACAAACTAGAGGAACCTCTACGGCTCCGTCGGCTTCTAGAGACTCTGAGTCATCAGCTGAAAAAGAATCACTTAGAGCCGGTTCTCGGGTGCCCAAGATCTTGTCCGTGTGGCGAGATAGATCCCGATCAGTACCAACGCTGCTCCAAATACTTGAACGAAGGAGATCGCCTCATCAAATAGAAAGAAGGCAAATATTGAAGAGAGCACCGGTTCGCCCAATAGGGCCACCGCAACGACGGAACTGCTAAGAAACCGAAGAGCCCAATTGTTCAATGAGTGTCCTAAGACTTGGCTGATGAGTGCCACTCCTAGCAATGCACTCCACGTCCCTGCGGTAAAGCCCGTAACCTTTTGCCCCGTCAGAAGGACGAGTGCCCACGTCAGGACAGCGGCCGTTCCGTAGCAGACCGTTACGTACACACACAGCGAGTGTCTGCTACGCAGTTCTCTCCCAAAAAGCAGGTAGCCGGCCAATCCGATTCCACCCATCGTCGCCAATACAATTCCCAGCAGATTGTTGGAGGTGCTGGATTGATCGAGGAGGCCAAAACCAATCACGGCCGCCCCCAGAACCGAACACCCCACAGCCACTGCCATGGGCCCGGAGATTCGATCCGAGGTTACCATAGGAGTGAAGAGAGCCACCCACAGCGGAGCGGTGTTCACCATCACCACGCTGATGGCAACCGAGGTAAAACTCAAAGAGTAGATCCAGGTGGCAAAGTGCATGGCCAAGAACAACCCAGACATCCCTGCAAGCCACCAGTCGCGAGCCGTGAGCCTCAACAGCTCACTTCGCAAGAACAACAGCGTCGGCACCGCGAACACGAAGGAGGCTATGCCTAGCCGGTACGCTGCGATTGTCAGCGAGGGGGCTTCTTCCTGAGCGAACCGGATGAAGATCGCGCCGGTAGACACCGAGAATACGCCCACGGCCAGACCCAGGTATGTGAAGGGTGACGTGGACCGATCAGCGATTTCATGCACATCTTTGCCGTCGGGAAAGACAAAGCATGGCGAAGCTGGTGGCTAGCAGGACAAGACCGGTGGGCTCAGGAACAGCACTTACCGCAGCAGTCTGGAGGGTCATGCCGTAATTCGCTTCCCAATCCATGAGTTCAGACTGCGTCCGATTGTTTATCTGCCAATCAAGGAAATCCAGGCCATCGACATCGCCATCCATATCGAAGTCCCCTGCCAGTGCTGGGACTAAGGAGGCAATTCTAAAACTATGGTAATTGCTGGACAGGCTTGAAGATCCAGTCGCAAAGAATTGAGTATTGCGGAAGGCTGCACCATTGCCGTCGGACGCATGCCACCAGGAGCCGCCGCGGTAGATCGGTAAATCTTGAGAACCAAACTGATTCTGACGGGTGGTCTCCATCCATTGGTAAGCCGTCCCATCTACGTCGAATAACCCATAGTGACTGGTCGCGTTGGAATACGCCCCCACTTCCGTAAGGTGGTCTAGATTGCTGTTGTAGCTACTAAAGTTATTCTGCCAATAGGTATCGCCACTGTGGCCATCCACCCCATCAGTTTGGGCATAGTTGGCACCACCTGGCGTTGAATTAGGGTCGCCAATCGTCGGGGGACTATTGCCGGTACCGTATTCTGTGTACCCACCCGTGCCGCCGTTCAGCGTTGGATTGTAATAGGCAGCTTTGTAGAACTCATCATCGCTCGGCAAAAAGAACTGCGCCCCAGGGTCTCTACTTGGGACAGGGTCAGACGCTGTTGTTGGCAGGCTATTGTAGACTCCGCTTTCGGTATCGCCAGCGCCTTGGCCATTGCTCAGCCAGTTGACAAACCGAGCCGCACTAACCCAACTGACCCAGGTCGCAGGATAGTTTTCCTGGCCACTCTTCGTTGTATATTTAGCACCCTGAGAAGCATTCGGATCGAAATCGATACCACCAGTCTCCGCCGGAATTGGCAAGAAAGAGACGGGATGCACCCTTTGTTCCATTCGATCGTCGTAGAGTTCCAGAGAATTCGACCCGGTTGGGTCCACCGTGTTCAGAAACTCCGTGTATTGAGACATGGTCACGTGATGCTTGGCAATCCGGTACGTATATCCGACCGAGCCATATCCAGTCGAGCCATCACCCGTGCAGCTTATCGAAGCGCCATTGGTGCAAGGACCTTTGTTCATCACTAGCGTATCGGCAGCGTTGTTGGGGTCCCCAATGGTAGCCCAATCAAACGTGACAGCCGCCTGAACTGCAGAACTGGCAAGGATCGTGGCGATGACAGCCACGGCTAGAATGGTTGCCGTACGAAAAGCTTGAAGAAACATCACTCGGTCCTCTCCGTCCATGTATGAACGCCGCCTGGAACGCCTTGAACAGCGTTCCAGACGGCGAATTCTCAATTGCAAGACTCACCGTTGATGGGTGGAGACTATCTACGTCGGCGTCTTGTACAGGCGAATGCAGCGCCACAAGCAGCCAATGCTAGGGTCGCAGGCTCGGGGATGCCCGAGATGCTCACCATGTCGTATCGCGTCGATCCACCACCTGATCCGGAACTTCTGATAAAGCCACTATTCGGATCACCCATTTCGGTAGTACCCGCGAAGGAAGAGACGTAGTCGCTTCCGTTAGGATCGTGGATAGCCGCAATCTGGATACCAAAGTCAGGGTTTGATTCGACCGCAGAACCAGTAGGAAAAGCGTAAGACAGGTCAGTCAGGTAATCGACCGCAGGGGCTCCCACAGGCTTACCATTACCCGGTACAAAACCGTCATCAAAGAGCACTGTGATCAAACCATCAGAGTCCACCGTCGCACTACCGACACCAGCAACAGTCGAGCCAGTACCTACACCACCGGAAACTGGGTTGTAATTGACACCATCTGTGGTGACGGAGATCTGGTAAAAGCGACTCGATCGGTAACCAGATACCATGTCCCAAGTGAAGACGATATCCGACTGCGGTGTGCTTGTATTCCACTGCGCTATCGCAAGTCCACTCGCAGGGCCATTCGGATCACCATTGTTGGACGAGGGAGCTGACCTCGTTGCGGCACCATTCTGACTGGTTCCGTCCCAGGGAGAAACACTTGCTGGATCATCGGACGATCCATCGTTAAGCGGGAAACCGAAAATTGGGATCGCAAATCCGCTGGACTCTCCACTACCAGTCGATGCGTCCGTTGAAAACGGAGGTCCGGCATTATAATCCCACTCATTCACCAACGCTGCGGATGCCCCCGAAACTAGAATCATTGTCACCGCAATCGCGGTCAGGTAACTCAGTACTCTCATTAGAACTGTCTCCCTCAGTAAAAGTAGAAAATAGAACCTGATAAGGTCTCCAATCAGGCACTAGAACATCGATAAGACTCCAGCGTTGGAGTATAACTAACACCTGCCGATACAGCAAAATAATGCCTGTTTTCAGGCTCAAAAAGTTCGAATCGACCTCGCGCATTCGCCGTTAGTCCCAATATGGTGCCGTTAATCCCTATGCTGGTTTTAAACGGCAACTCTTGGTCAGGTCTTTAAGCCCAGCCACCTATGTGACAGTATAGAGAAATGCCCGGTCGCAAACGCAAATCGAAACGCTCAGACTCGAAAAGAGATCGCAAGTCATCACGAGTTTCCAAGGATACTTATCCGTCTAGCAATGCACCTGTTACAACTCGAAAACTGTGCCTGTTCGTTATTCTTGCTATTGGCACTATTGGTGTTTGTTTCGTTTGGTTTAGCAATTCTTCGGACCGTTCACACAATCGCAAACTCTCAGCGATGGGTCCGTCCAGTGGCAAGGTGACCGAAGTCTCTACAACGATCACTGCCGAATCGCCTGTGCAGATTGCAACCGCGTCGATCAAGGCCGATCAGCAGTTGTCTAACACTCGGCTCGACCCCAGTAAAGATGGCTGGGAGACAGAAGTCGTGGCTGAGCAAGCCAAGAAGATCCTTCTTAAGCTGTGCGGCGACTTGGCGAACCGCGAGTCGATCGAAGTACCAGAGAAATATGTGTCTTCGGAAATCACCTGCGGACAGCTACGCCCCGCTGATTTGGCTCCAGTAAAGAGCAAGGGCAGCGATGGCAAAGAGATAACTGTCCATCGCGCGGCTAATACCAAACCTGAATCGCCCGAACTTCAAGGCCGCGAAAGTCTTGAGGAGTCGCTCCGCAATTTGGCCATACCTTTTGCTGACGCTAGCGACGTGCATGTCCATGTGAAGATTGTGCAGGTCCACACCGGTGCCTCATCCGTTAAAACTGTCGCCTACTTTGAAGCAGGCGGGCGCAGCGAGACGGGTTCTGTCCAGCAGCGAGCCACCTGGCATTGCACTTGGGTCCGCAACGGGGAGAAATCTATTCAACTCACTTCTATCCGAGCCACCGACTTCGAAGAAGTTCATGTGGCAGGACCGTGGCTCGTCGACTGCACCAGGGCCGTTCTCCAGGAGAATCACTCCTTCAATGAACAATTAGTCTACGGACACCACCATTGGCTCACTCGCTTAAGTCGTGCGTATGGGAACAACGTGTTTATGCGCATTGGAATGGCGATGGGGGACGTGAATGGAGATGGCCGAGACGACATTTACGTCTGCCAACAGGGAGGATTGCCCAACCGGCTCTTCATTCAGCAGGCAGACGGCACAGCAGTGGATCGCTCTCACGAATCAGGAGTTGATTGGCTCGACCATACCAGCAGCGCACTAATCGTGGATTTGGACAATGACGGTGATCAAGACCTAATTGCTGCCACAAGTGCTGGATTGTTAGTCATGGAAAACGATGGAAGTGCCAACTACCAGCTTCGCAATACGTTGGCCACCGGTAACACCGATATGCAGTCGTTTACTGCCGTCGACTACGATCAAGATGGTGATCTGGACTTATATATTTGCATCGAGTTCGTCGCCCTGAGTTCAGCAAACAGAGAAGAGTTTGTATTCACCAATGCGAATGACGGGGCACCGAATCTGCTTTTTCGCAACGACATGGGAGCCGATGGGCAGTGGCAGTTTACCAACGTCACGAAAGAAGTCGGACTGGATGCCGACAACCGACGTCACAGCTTATCCTGCGCTTGGGAAGACTACGACAATGATGGCGACCAGGATCTCTACGTTGCCAACGACTTTGGCCAGAATTGTCTCTACAGAAATGACGGGGGACAGTTCACTAACATCGCAGCTCAGGCCGGAGTGGTCGACTCGAACACCGGTATGTCGGTCAGTTGGGGCGACTTCAACCGGGACGGTTGGATGGACATTTATGTGGCCAATATGTTCTCTTCGGCAGGCAGCCGGATTACCCAGCAAAAACAGTTTATGCCATCCGCCGATAGTGAGACGAAGAACCTGGTCACTAAATTTGCCAAAGGAAACACTCTGCTGCAAAACGATGGACAGGGTAAGTTTCTCGACGTTAGCAAAGAGGCAGGGGTCGAAATGGGCCGTTGGGCCTGGAGCAGTCTGTTCGCAGATTTAAACAACGATGCTTGGGACGATCTGGTGGTTGCCAATGGTTATATCTCGACCGAAGACACTGGTGACTTGTGATCCCTGTTTTGGCGGCAGGTCGTGTCGCTTGGTGGTGCCCCGTCGAGGACTGTTTCGACGAGTGTTGCTGATGAAGGAGATCATGGCATTCCGGTCTCTTCTGCGCTGTTTCAAATGGTACGCAAAGGACGATCTTGGAGTGGCCGGGAACGGCATTGTTGTTTTCTGAATCTCGGCCAGGGCAAGTTTGCTAACGTCTCTTCTGTCAGCGGATTTGATTTCCCCGATGATGGACGCTCCGTGGCGTTATGCGATTGGGACTTCGATGGTGACCTCGACCTGTGGACTGCCAACCGCACCGGGCCCCAAGTCCGGTTTCTTCGCAATGACTTAGAAACCTCGAATCACTTCGTAACGATTCGATTGGAGGGGAAAACCTGTAATCGCGATGCAATTGGTGCCCGGGTGGAAGTGACTCTTCAATCGCCCGAAGCTGAGGGAGAGGATTCGACTCTCGTTAAAACGCTGAGGGCTGGCGAAGGCTTCATGGCCCAATCGAGCAAGAGAATGCACTTCGGATTAGGAGCTGCTGAAGAAATTAAGCAGGTGACCGTTCGCTGGCCAGGAGGAGAGAGGGAAACCTTCAAAGGCCTGCAAACCGATCGCCACTACCATCTCATTGAAAACAGTGGTAATGCCCAAGAATGGACTCCGCCAAAGAGCACGGGTTCGCTCACACCATCGAATTCTCCCTACCAGAAATCAACCGAGCAAGCGCGGATAGTGTCCGCGGTCCCACTCCCGCTGCCTCGGTTGGACTATGAGTCCGACGAGGGGCAAACCCGCTGGATCGATGAGGCATCACAGGGTGGGCCCGTCTTGCTCAATCTTTGGGCCAGTTGGTGCCGTCCCTGTTTAAAGGAAATTCGCGAGATCGCTGAACGGGAGTCCGAGATCCGCGAAGCAGGAATCACAGTCTTTGCCTTGTCCGTCGATCGTCTCGAATCTTCTAAGACTGATGGGCCGAATTCGACCTCCGAACTCTTGTCCTCTTTTGGCTACAGAGGGAATTCAGGCTGGGCGACTGAAGGCTTGGCCGACAAATTGTTGCTCGTCGATCAGCACCTATTCGACTTCCATCAACCACTCTCGGTTCCCACAAGTCTACTGATTGACTCTTCCGGCAGGCTCGCCGTTTTCTACCGCGGCCCAGTGACAGTCGACCAAGTGCTGGCTGACGCTGCACAACTTCCCAATATTGCCGATTCACCAACGGCGTTGCCGTTCGAGGGACGCTGGCGTATTCATCGCAAGCCTCTTACTCCGCTCGACATCGCCTGGAGGCTTGTCGATCAAGGTTATGTCAACGATAGTGCAGAGTACATCACTCGAAATCGTGCACAGCTTCGCAATTCAGCTCATATCCATAGATTGTACCTGAGGGTCGGAAATCATCTTCTCAAGCGAGGCGATGTGGAAAAAGCCATCTCGTACTATCGCGATGCAATGAAACTCAAGGAGAATTACGTCGACGCCCAAAACAATCTTGCGTGGGTTCTCTCTACCCATCCCAACAAGCAATTCCGCAACGGCAAGGAAGCGATTCGACTTATTTCGATGGCTGTAAAAACGCGACCAGAAAGTGCCTTCGGACTGCTCGACACACTTGCCGCAGCGTATGCCGAGGATAAACAGTTTGAGAAAGCTGTCGCCACTGCTAAGCGGGCATTCACATTTGCCACAGAAGCCGGCCATCACCAGTACGCAAGTGAAATCCAGGGACGATTAGTCCTGTATCAATCCGGAAAGCCTTATCGGGAATAGTAGAACCCGATGCAACGCGCCCCCTAGAGCAACTTCCTCATGGCAAGTAGCCCTAGTCCTAGCGTAACAATCACTACGATTGCTCCTAGCGAGTTGGCAGCTCTTCCATTTCTATGTTCGCCAAGTAGTGACGATTGATTCATCACCACCAGCAAGAAGATGGCTATCAACGGAAGCAAAAGGGCATTTGCGGCCTGGGCGACCATGATTGTTGCTTGTGGACTGCCTCCAAAGCAAATCGCGAAAAACATTCCCACCAGGGCAACTACCAGCGCTACGAAGGTCGTGACCTGAGCTTGCGTGTACCGTTTCCAATCGAAACTCCCAGCCACGGCATATCCAGCAGCTAACGGTGCGGTGATGGCACTTGTGATCCCGGCAGCTAGAATTCCAGCGGCAAAAAGATGTTTGGCAGCGGGGCCCAGCAACGGTTCCAGTTGAAGAGCCAAATCGGCAGCTGAGTCGATTTGCTGGCGCTGAAAATAGACAGCCGCGGAGGTTACGATGATAGACATGGTGACGATCCCGCCGAGCGAGATTGATAGTAACGTATCGAGACGCGCTTCCCGCAGAGCCTGCTTACGATCTGTATCTTTCGCCCAGGTGTGTTGAACGGTCGTGGCATGCAAAAAGAGGTTATAAGGCACGATAGTAGTCCCAATGAGTGCCACCGCAGTAAGGTGGGCACCCTCGGGAATGCGAAAACCGACTGTCCCGCTGAGGATAGATGCAAGCTGCGGCTGCACCACCGTGGCTGTTACCAGAAAGGCGACGCTCATTAGCAACACCAGTCCAATTAGCAGAGCTTTGAGACGTCCTTGAGTCCTACCCATGACCAGTAGCACCACGACGCTACTGCCAATGGCCAAAACGCATGTTGTTTGCGACCAACCGGTCATGATCGAAAGTCCAAGCGCGCCACCGGTGAGATTGCCTGTTTGATAGGCGGCGTTGCCCAGCGCGATGGCAACAAGGACTAACATCAATGCACACCATCGGAGCGGAGCCGGAGATATGGCTTGTCGAATGGCACCAGCCAGGCTCTGCCTGCTAACTAGCCCCAATCGGGCTGCCATCTCTTGTAGGATTACAGTAGCCGTTGTTGCGAACAGGAGCGTCCAGAGCAAGGAGTAGCCAAACTCCGCGCCCGCTCGACTGGCGGTGACCACAGTGCCAGGGCCAATAAATGCAGCGGTGACCAACAACCCAGGTCCGCACACCTTCCACCAGGGTCGGTTTGTCGGCGGCTTACTCATGGACCCGAGATTCCGGCGTCGGTTAGCAGATAGACAGCGAACGTCGCGAGCCAGTGCTCTCCTTCGTAGTGTCCGCTAAAGACGTACTTGAGTCCCTCTTCGCAGTGCCGTGCGGCCGACTCTTCGAGAGCCTGACGTCGCTGATCATCCTTCGGCAGCGCGGAGGCAATGCCACGCTGGTTCCAGGCCCTCGACAAATTGAGCCCAACCAGATGAACGATCTGCGGGTCCGATAAGTCAGAGACCGTGGCGGGCTGCAATAGTTTAGCTGCCGTGGACCCTGGCTTATCGATCTTCGGCAGAAATCGATCGAACCACTCCGAGAACTCTGCCGGGTGCATGACTCGACGCATGAGATCTGCTTGATTCAGTCCCGAAGAGAAAAAGTCTTGCCCCGAGGGTTCGTAGTTGGCGGGATAGTCTTTGTCTCCTGCGTACTTTTCGATTGAGTAGTTAGAAATCAAGTCGACTAATTGTTGATCGTCGACAGCTCTGGCGTAGTCCAGGATGAGATAGAGTGCAAATGCAGTGTCTCGATGGACGCCCGTGCGAATCGGATACGTCAGCCGTGGTAAATAGTCGTGGACTGCCGAGACAATTTGCTTCTCCAACACAGCAAAGTTCTCAGCCCATTGGCGTGCCTGCGGGTCATCCCAAGTACGCAGTTCTTGGGCCATGCGAAGTGCCCAGGCCCAGCCGTACATCCGTTCGTAGGTGCGATTGCTCTTGAGCTGAAAATACTCAGCTTCAGCGCGGAGCTTTTCGGCAGTTAGCTGCCGGTCCAAGAGTTTGCGCGTCTTGGGGGCGAATTCCGCTTGAGGGTGGAGCTTCAATAGTCGGACCAGCATCCAATGACCATGAACCGAGGAATGCCAATCGAAGCTGCCATAGAAAACGGGATGCAGATCGCGCGGATTGTGCGCTTCCTCGTTACCGGTCCAAACGTGTGAGAGTTTGTTGGGAAACTCGGTCTCGATGTTCTCGATTGCCAGATTGGCGAACGAGGTAGCTTGCTCGTCTGTCATCGAACTCCCCAACTTGGGCAATTCCTTCGCTAAGCTGGGGCTCTTGATGCTAGCCAGCACAATCATTGCCGGAACTATGAAACTGGCAATCGATCTGCACGACCTGGGTGACATGGCACAATAGTGTACTATGATGCGAAGGATGAAACCAAGGGCTGGCTAATTCTTTGACAAAGCAGCCGAACTCTCAGATTCGCTCAGCAACGTATCGATCGCCTGATCCAGTTCTTCGTCCTTGATGTTCTTGTACCGAATGACTCCTTCGGCATCCAGGACGTAGATAGTCGGGAAAGAAGCAATATTCAAGGTTTTCTTGAACTCGCTTTCCGCCTCTACCCACCAGTGATCCCAAGGCATGGAATTGTTAGCGAGGAATTCTTCGAGCGTCGCCTTGTCTCGATCGCAACTCACACTTAGCATCGCAAACGGCTTGTCCTTGAGACGTTCCACCAGTTCTATATGGTGGGGAGTCATCGCCCGACATGGTCCGCACCAGGTGGTCCAGACATCCAGCAGCAAAACCTTGCCGCGGTAGTCGGAGACATTGCCGATGCCGCCTTCCAGCTTCTCGCCGCTAACTTCAGGAAGCACATTGCCGATGCCAAGAGTTCGTATTTCGCGAAGTTTGTTCACCGCCCAGTCACGCGCATTTGACCGACCGACTTTGACACCCTCCAGGTATCTGTCTTCGGACATCGCGACGACAACCTTTTCCATCTCCTCCTCGGGCCGACCGTTTCGCCGCAAACTGGCGATGAGTTGGGCTCCCGACAACCAGCGGACATCCGGGTTCAATGTCTTCTGAAAGAGAGCAATGAGAAAGGCATCGGCGCTGCTGCTCCGTGGTAATCTTCGCAGTGTGCCAACCATATTGGGATTGTTGGCGTGGTGCTCGAGCAACATTGCCATCGGATCGACTTGAGTGCCATCGCTGAATTCTCCGGCAAATACGGCATCGATTTCTGGTACGCCAACATACTTGACCAAGAAAGAAAGCGCCTCCATCGCGGGTTCGTCGGTTGCGTCGACTGCCACTATATGCGCCAACAACGTGGCGATTGACCGCAGTGCCTTGGCAGAAGGACAATGCTTGGCAGCGGCTTCCTCTTGCTCGGGCGTCGTGGCGAGGACCATCATGTCGGCATAGCGAATGGCTATATTTTCGTATGCCGCAATCAATCGCTTCACTTCGGCAGCACGATCGGGAGCATTCGCTCCAGCGCCGGGGCCAAAACCAGTTCGTTTGAGTGCGAACTTCGGCTTTCCTGGGCTACCCAGTTTTGCGACAACCGGCTTCTTTTCAGTATCAGCTTTGACCGACTTGGCCTTGTCTGGACTGCCGAGTGGCGCGAAGGTCGCCTTCTTCGGCGCGTCGAGCTTTGCCGCGGAGGAAGCCTCGGGCTTCTCGGCTTCGACTGTAGCGGAAGAAAGCTTGGCAACCGGCTTCGCTTGTTGGCCAACTCCCGCATCTTCAGCACTGCATCCGGAAAGGAGAAGCAGATTCAGCAGGCAAGTGGAGACACAAAGACACAATGTACTACGCATGAGATCCTCGAAATTCACAAATGTTATTCAAGAAACCGAACCGATTCGCCACCGGCTGGGGTGACGTATGACCAAAAAACGATCGGATCGATGCTATCGGATACAGAACGAACGCTATTATCGAGCATCACCATATTGATGACGCCCGGGTGAATGCTTTGGAGAAGTCGAATGTCTGATTGCTCAGGATCTGGACTAGATTCGATGGGGGGATCGATCACATCGTCAAGGGCGTTGTTTGCTGCCGCGTTGAAGTCTGGTTGCCAATTGCCTGGCGTGGACATTTCGGGACGGTTAGAACGACCAAATGTTGCAGCTGAGCCGCCGCCGGGGGGGCCAATTCTGACGTCGAAGCAGAACTCCGTTTCTCCATTGCATACATGGGCAAAGGTTGCAGCACCCTTGCCAGAACGGGTTGAGTAGACGGTGACTGTTGCGTTGCCAGAAAGCTCAGTGCGAGCGTAACTCTCAGCAAATGCAATAGTGTTTGAAGTACCATCGGTTACTTTGCGGAAATTTGGCTCGTCAGAAAACAATGTTCCATTCGACAGGTAAGAAGTTGTTGTAGGTCGGTTCTCAACTAGCGCCTTCGAAGGATCACTGGGACAGTTGTAAATTGCCACTTCAAAAAAGTCTAATGTGGAAGCAACAGCCGTGTACTTTTCACGCAAAGCCTTGTTTTCCGTGTAAGGCATCGTCGCAATATGCATCGAAAGCGGGCTGGTCTCCGCTTTCGTCTTCCCAGGTGGCGTGGGGGGGTAGTTATGCAAAGCGTCCGGAAGATCCTCTCCCATCGCGGACGAAAAATTCATCACTGCCAATTCTAGTTGACGCATATGATTCAGGCATTTGGTTCGTCGGGAGGCCTCGCGTGCCGCTTGGACTGCTGGCAGCAACAGACTCACAAGTACCCCAATAATCGCAATCACAACCAGCAATTCTACTAGCGTAAAACCTCGGCCAGAGTTCGTCATCAGTCGGCAACGTCTGAGAAAATGCCCACATTCTTTCGCGGGAGCAACGGTGTTTTTAGCGGAGATAATCATCATTGGCTTAATGGCAGCTTGAAACCGACTCGCGTACTTTGCTATCCATTGCGAGGAGTCAGCAACGATGAGAGAAGATTCCGGAACGGCGCGAGAAAAAGGTGCGATACGCGAATAACTGAACCTACCTGCCTCGGTCACGGGTGTCAATGTTTCGTCCATTTTCAGGTTCATTCCTCTTCTGCTCTAGTCGTAAAAACTCGCTTGATGTAACAAGTGCGCGTCGCGCTGCTGTAATCTGGCCAATCGCTTCAAGCTTCAAATCATGAAATCATGGTCCACGCTATCCGCCGAAATTCCGTTGGGGCGGATGCCAAGGGCAAGTCCTCCCGCAATATGGTAGGCATTCTTAAAACCCATCCTCCGAAACATGTCCGCTGCGATGCCACTTCGGTTTCCACTACGGCAAACAAAAATCAAATCTCCGCTAGTTGGCTGTCGAGGCTCTACAAGTAACTCCTGAAGCAGTCCCGTTAATCGCGTAAGCGGCACATTCTCCGGAGGCTCAGCCAACCCCACGGAGCTCCAATCTTGCGAAAACTGAAACTCTTGACGTTCCCGAACATCGATGATTCGCGACTGTTTGTGCTTGGCGAAAAAATGTTCTCTCTCTGCCGGGGCAATGTCGATGGAAGTCTGGCGGCCCTTATCGCTAAGGATGAGACCGCACACTAGCTCCTCGTTACTCTCGTCATCAATCTTTGCATCGAGTGTTTGTTTAGTGGCCTTAAACTGTTCAAGCGAAATCGGCGCCAAGGGGTCGACTGTGTGTGCTAGAAAATCGTTGTCCCGAAGTTCTGTTTCCAGGGTCGTTGCAAAACCATTCCTATAGTCGTGCGTCGGGCAAATTGGTGTATTGTGGCTCAGGATGTGTGGCAATCGTCGCAAAGAGCCGTACATGGCATCAATGGAGCTCGACGAGAAGTCGGTCCGGCCTATGCCACCAATCTGGACGGTGTCTCCAGTAAACGCGAAGTCAATATCGCTGGGAGCAAGTTTGCCTCCTGATGAAAGGCAACCGAACAGCAACGCATGGCTGTCGATTGTATGACCGGCGAGCCCGGTTCGCACCAGCATCTGCTCTTCGGAGAAGTTGAGGTACTCGGCTTCCGAGCCATCGCCAAGGATCGCGACCCCGTCGGCATTCTCAGGCCATCCCATCGGGTCTGTAGACTGATCGGGGAATACGAGTCGATCTTTCAGTAAGTGAAGCAGTGCCTCGCGGTTGGATTGGTGATCTACATGCAGATGAGTATCCAGAATGGCAAAAACCTGCAGCCCCTGGCAACGCACATAGTTTTCGATTCGTCCCGAGAGCTCATCGACTGGATCGATGATCACACAACGACGCACGTTCGAGTCGATAAGAATCCAGGTGCACATCGAGCCGCTTTTCAGTTGGATCAATCTTTCGTCGGTAGACAAAGGATTTGCCACTGACTTGCCAGCGTGCAATACACACGATTCTCGCAGTGCCCTGCCGGCAGCTTCAATCTGTTTGCATGCGCTCTCGATCTCGACTTCTTGCGACGTCAGTCCGAACGAGATGCGTATCGCTCCTTCACTACGCCATTTCGGCAGCCCCATCGCATCTAGAACATAAGAGCCACGCAATGACGAACCACACGCCGATCCCGAACTAACGCGGATCCCAGCGGCATCGAATAAGTCCATGATCTCTTTGCTAGAAAATCCTTCGACCGAAAAGTTGATCGTCGTGGGAACCGCATTTTGAAAGTCGGTATTGAAAACAATCGTCGGCAATGCTGTCTTGAGGCTCTGCACCAGACGTTCGCGATATCCGTCGAGTGTCTCCAAATCCTTGAAGGTCGAGTCATGCTCGTCACTTAGATGACGTAACACCTCGGATAGCGCTGCCACTCCGGGGAGATTTTCGGTGCCCGATCGTGCTCCATTTTCTTGTCCACCTCCAGCAAAGAGAGGTGTTAGAGGGGTTTGGTCGCGTACATATAGCACACCAATCCCTTTCGGAGCGTGAAGCTTGTGGCCACTGATCGAAGCAAAGTCGACGGTGGTGGACGATAGATTCAACGGCAATTTACCAAGTGCCTGAACACAATCGACGAGCCAAGGAACACTTTCGTTGCATCTCCTGAGTGTGGTTTCGATGGCATCTAGATCGTGGATTACTCCGGTTTCGTTGTTCACCGCCATTGTGCAAACGATGTCTGCTCTGTCGGCATGATTTTCCAAGAATTCCAGATCCAGCTTGCCTGTGCTGTCGACTGGGATAGCCAGAAGTTCACTGCGGAGCCCCAGCACTCGCTTCCAGTGCCCGAGTGCCTGTGGGACCGCTTTGTGTTCAGTAGCCCCGTAAAGGAGAAATCTACCCAGCGCATCCTGCGAATCACTATCCTTGTTTAGATTGACCAGCGCAGAAAAGATTGCCATCTGGATGGCTTCAGTTGCGCCACTAGTAAAGATGATTTGTCCATCCTCCGCTCCCAAGAGCGAACGAACCAATCCGCGGGTCTGCTCCAAAATGTGTCGAGCTCGAATGCCTGTGACGTGCGAGCTACTAGGATTTCCGAACAACTCCTCCATCGCCGCCTTTGCTTCATCGGCAGCAGCAGGCAGTACGCGTGTTGTGGCGTTGGCGTCCAAATAGATATCAGTAGATATTGCAATGGCCATGAAAAACTCGAAGTCGCTCGGATTTCAGATAGTTGGAGATTGTGAGACGAATCAAATGATTGTGATTGTGGTTGAGGGCAGCTACTTCGCTGGCCGCTAGAGGCTTTTAAGTGACGCTAGTTGATGAAACATCGAACAAACCGCGCATCTCGCTGAACAACACAAAGCTCCCTAGCAAAATGAGAAACGCCGCAAATACTTGCCGCAAACGATGTTGATCGAGCTGTGCATTGATCAATCTGCCCAAATAGCTGCCGACGATCCCAATCAGCGCAAAGACCATAATGGTTTCGCTGTTGGCCGAAAGGTCGTGGCTCAACAGGTAATGTTCGTACTTCGCAAAACCGATTGCCGCCTTGATGGCGATAATTGCCAGGCTGGTGCCAATGGCAAGTCGCATCGGAAGTTTTCCCAGCACAACAAGTGCTGGCACGATCAAAAACCCGCCTCCAACTCCGACAAAACCAGTGACGATTCCCACCAACGTTCCGTCCAATACAATTCTCCATAGTGGAGAACGATACTGAGGGGGTTCGTCCTTTGGATTCATTGATTCACGAGGAGTACGCATCATCACAACCGCCGCCAGAAAAAACACACCGCCCAAAACCAGGAATTGCAGAGTCTCCGAAGCTATCACGCCGTACCAAGCTCCAATCAGCGTTCCAACGACTCCCGGCAACCCAAACCACCAGACACTTTTCCAATCAATACTCTTGGCTCTTGCGTAGGGTATCGCGGTAACCAGCGAAATCAGTCCCACAATTGCCATCGACTCGGCGATCGATTCGCGGAGGCTATGTCCCAACAAATAGACCAACACTGGGACGGTTACAACGGAACCGCCGGCACCTAGTAGACCCAGAGCCAAGCCGACCAGTAGCGAGCTGAAAAAAAGAATCAGCATTCTATTCTGTCATCTCAATTCCACACAAAGTGCGCGTCCGCTGCTTTGCTGTGACCAAGGTCTCGTAAGCCTTCAAGGTAACCTGCTACCTCTATATTTGCAGTCGCAACCGAGTGCAGTGGGGCCAAATACACTTCCCTGGGAGCAATGACATCTAACCCGTCCAGCAGTCATTTAAGGCAACGCGTTTACTTTGCCTAATCTGCATGCTGGTGCTCCGCAAAGTGCCTACAAGAACACTAAGAATGCAGGGGTTGATTGTGCGTTCATGCTGGCATCTGATAAAATGAAGGGGCTACACTTCTAACTTGAATACCGATATAGCTTTGTGTGATTCTTAGCAAAAAGAACACATCGCTGTTGCCGTGTTCGTGCACAGCAGCCGACACATTAAATTGTCAACTGGTCATGATCAGCTTCGCAAGAGAGACCGTAAGTCCCGCAGAACGGCCTGCTCCATACACTGGAGCGAAGACCTATCTGTGGGTGTTCGGCACGATTTTTCTGTTGCAAATCTTCTTAATTATCAGTCACATCGTTCGCACGTTTACCTACTTCAGCGACAAGTTGGAGTCTGGCTTACCGAGCGAGTACTGGTGGACGGTTCTTGATCTTCGTGCCTGTGCCTGGCTGGTACTTGTTCCTTTGATTGCCGCTGTAATCGTCGAGAGGCGGTTCGCCGTTTGGAAGCTAGCGCTGTTTCACTTAGGCTTAGTGGCCGTTGCACTGGTGGTCTCTGGCAACTACCTCCACCGACTGGCACATATTCAAGCGGATCAGAAGAACACTTTAGTGAAGTCCGCCAGTACTTCCCTGCAGAGTGACTCGGTCGAAAAACTTGATTCTGTCGACAAAACGGGGGATGACATTACCGACGCATCCGCCGACTCCAAAGCGACTGCAACCAAGGATTACACGGACGTCATGTTTCACAAGTCCTACGGAGCCATCTATTGGCTTGGCGAACTGATGGTGATTCTCACCTCCTATTTGATGATGTCCGCTGCCGGCTATGCGATGCTTTACTTCCGGTTGACCGAGTATCGCACCCGACAGGCCGCGCAACTTCGTAGCACACTCACTCAGCTTCAGCACGAGACCCTCTGCAACCGACTTACTCCTCACTTTTTGTTCAATACGCTCAACACGATTAGTGCTTTGATTTCAACCGATGCCAAAGCGGCTCGCGATTGCATAAGTCAGCTGGGGGATCTTCTGCGTGAGTCCATCGAGTCGCTCCCTGAACAAGAAATCCGTCTCGACAAGGAAGTGGAGATCCTACAGACATATCTCAACATCCAGAAAATGAGGTTCGGACCAAAGCTCGACTATTCGATTCGAGTCGAAGAAGGATTGGAATCGGCGATGGTTCCTGCTTTCGTGCTACAACCCTTGGTGGAGAATTCCTTTAAGCACGGTTTTCGCGAGCACAACAGCATTGCGAGAGTCGACGTCACGGCAAAACGCTTAGACGATTGTTGCATTTTAGAAGTCGTAGATAACGGCGCGAAAATAGAGCCCGACCAAACTCTTGAGGAACGATATGGCATTGGTCTAACACGTCAACGCCTGTCTCTGCAGTACGACGGGAACGCGGCGATCACCTTTGTGCCAAACGAGCCGACAGGCCTGATGGTTTCGGTAAGGGTCCCTCTGCAAGCAGAAGACGAGCCAACATGAGCACTGACTCTCTCTACAGTGTTCTTGTTGCCGATGATGAGCTACCGAGCCGCCAGTACGTCTGTGAGCTGATCGAACAGGATCCCCGCTTTCGAATCGTTTCTGTTTGCGACAGCGGCGAATCAACAGTTGCCGAAGCGCATCGCGTTCAGCCAAACGCTGCGTTTATCGATATTCAAATGCCTGGGATGAATGGCTTCGAAGTCCTCGAGTCGCTCCAAACAACGCGACCCTTGGTAGTTTTTGTTACAGCCTACGGGGACTATGCACTGAAGGCCTTTGAGTACGAAGCTTTCGACTATGTGAAAAAGCCGATCGATCCCTCTCGCTTCTCTCGGGTTCTCGATCGTATCGACTCCCGACTTAGCGAGAGCATTCCCATTCCGTCCGGTACAGCGACAGCTTCCGCCTCGACAGAGGAACTACCGGACGCGAAGGAAGAAGCTGCCGACAAGAAAATCCTAAGTGCTGTGCGCGAGGACCTGGTCTATCAGGAATCCGAAATTCAACTCGTGGAAAGCGCTGGGAACTACGTTAATGTTAGAATTCGTGACGAATCTTATCTTGTCCGGGAATCACTGGAAAACTTCTACCGCAATCTGGAATCACCCGACTTTGTTCGAGTGCATCGATCGTACGTAGTGAACGTTCACTGGGTACGTAAAATGCGCTACGGAAAATCGGGCTCCGCCCAACTGTTCCTGGCCGATGGACACACAGTGCCCGTAAGCCGAAGTCGACGCAAAGAGGTGACCGACATCTTACGTCGCCTTGTTGATCCACCCTCGATCCAAGATGACTACTCCATTTAGTAACGGGTGAGAAGTTTGCAATTCAACCGGGGCGGACGTGATCTATCGAGTTAGTCTTTCAATAATTCTTCCAGTTTGGCCGAGAGGGCTTCGCCTCGTAGATCGCTGGCAATGATTTTTCCATCTTTATCTAGGAGGAAGTTGCGAGGAATTATTTGCACGCCAAACTTCAGGGCCGCTGGGCTTTCGTAGGCTTTGAGGTCACACACATTTATCCACGGCGGTGCGATGGATTCCGATGCGCTAACCCACAATTGGCGATCGTCATCCAAAGAGAATGAAAAGATCTCGAAGCCCTTCGCATTGAACTCCTGGTAGGCCTTCTTCATGTGCGGCACTTCTTTTAGGCAGGGGCCACACCAAGACGCCCAAAATTCCAGCAGGACATATTTATTTTTCTTGAGTACGAACTTCAAATCAAATGTCTTTCCATCAATACTCTTGGCGGAGACAGCAAGATTTTGAATGTCCTTCTTCATAAGCCGGGAGTTCTGGCGACGAAGGATACTTCCCTTAATTGCCTTGCGTCGATTCACTAAGCCCTTTTGCGGGCCGAGTACTTTTTCCAACTCATCCAACTTGGCAACAGCTTTTTCACTTGTGCGAAGTCCACCGAGTTGAATTGCCAGGGAACTTGCTAGCGGATCTTCGCTCGAAACGGCTATTGCATCGAGTATCTTTGATTGAAGCTTGGGCATCACATAGTAAAGTTCCCAATACTTTTTGTTCAGCACCTCTTTTTCGGCACCATTCTCTGATTCGTCACGCTTGGTAGCAGTCCTCACAAATTCTTCAAGAGCCTTTTTATACTCCTCACTCTGTTGCCATTGCGACATCAACAACTTGGCGTATTTTCCTTCGCCAACAGCCCGCAAACCGGCATATTTCCCATGATAACTGACTTCGATTGAGGCGGGTTCTAGAACGACATCTACCGACCCTCGACCTTGGCCCTCGGAGTTTAAGATTGCCACATTGGCACGTTCGATCTCGTCAAACTTTCCCCTGAGGGAAAACAGACCATCACCGATCTTGGCACGAGCAACCTCGATTTTGTCACCTAAGACTTCACTTGATGTTGTAAGTACTGCTTCGCCCTCTTTTACCAAACCGATGACATTTCCATTGATTCGAAACTCCATCGCAGCCGCAGCATTACCTGCCGAACTGAGGAAAAGCACCGATAGCAATATAGGTTTCACCAAGTTCATTATTCCCGACCTTTATCTGTAATCACCTGTCCTCTGAGGGTAGGACACTTACCTCCGGGGGGATGATGCCACTTCATTCTTAGTTAGTGCCTTCTGGAACATAGCCCAATATATACAAGATTACAGAACGTTTAGCTAATACCTCGATTTAGGTTTTTGTGGTGTTTCTACAGGTGCATTAATATTTCTACTCCAACGAAGGGAGACTCCATTTCACAGGTTGAAAGCCAAAACCGCTCCTTATTATTGAGTATCAGCTTGATTGCAAATCTCCGAGAATGTGTGTCCACTTGGACACGAAGACCAGAAGGTGTGTTCTAATAGTAGTGAAGTTCATCTGTACCAAATCTGCCCATCCAGCCTCATAGTGAATCATGGAGCTTTGAGTTATAGCAATGTAAGGCTGTGTAGCAGCTTCAAGAGTGTGTTCAGGCATCGAATAAACGAGCTAGGAAGGCAACGATAGATTTAGTATCTGATACTCCCCCTTCACAAAGAACCCATCATAACCTGTCCACTCCACCAAACGGCAGTGTCAATTCTTATTGTTTTGCTGACACCCAATGTTTGCAACTTGGTCGGCAACCAGACTGGAGACACTCCTTTCTGGGTTGCAAGTGCATTCATAATTTCAGCCCAGCTGTTAAGGCAAGTTACGCCTATTGCACGTTTAAGCAATCACCTTCGAGGCTGGTAGTATTCGCCAATCGATGGTCATAGGAGCAAATGGTGTCAGTTTTGGTCCGACAAACATCTCGGATGCTAAAGCCGGATCTGATTGTGGCATTCAATGGAGATCTTATTACCTCCGCTCAATAGAGTAGCAAATTGGGGACCATTGCCATGCCCTTTGTTTGAGGGACGATTACTGCTGCCCTGGACTCAAATCTACTCGTTCTCGACCCAGTTGAGCGATAATACCGCTAAGTGTTGCAATTGCTTCACAACTCTTGCAATGCTGCAAACTTCTGACACGTTGGTGCATAACGCAAGTCAGGCGTTTCTTGATTCCGACGAGAGTAGTTGCGGGACGCTGAGGTCGGGGATTCAAATCCTCTCAGCCCGACCTAGAATACGATGGGTCCTCTAAAGCCCCACTAAGGTTGAAACCATAGCTACAGTAAGAATTACAATAAATCCAGCCGGACTATAGTTCCGAGCCCGGCTTTCACTGGGCATTTTCTGATAAGCCGAGAACACGAATTGGACCTTGGATGAGGGTCGCTCGAGGCATTTGCAACCAAGCAGTTGCCTCGCAGTTTCCTATAGCCCCAATGTTCCGCACGAAGCAGTGACCTTAGCTTAGTTCAGCCTGGTTGAGTTGCCAATTCGCGAGCAATCGCACCCTACTTTTCTACTCACACCATACGAAATCCTAGGCTATAATCGAGCCCACGGATTTCGACTTCACTTATCTGGCATCAAGCCCCCGCAATTAAACGATACGCGAAACTGCATGATCGATTCTCTTGCGCCGTTCGTTTCGTTGCTACCAATTCTAGTTGTGGGAATCTTTCTGGTCGGAATGCGATGGCCAGCGAGTAAAGCGATGCCGCTTTCCTATGTGACGGCCGTAATCGTCGCACTGTATTTTTGGCAGGTTGCCCCGCTGCAGGTGTTGGCGGCTTCGGTGAAGGGTTTGGTTGTTACAGCCTCTCTTTTGTACATCATCTTCGGCGCTGTTCTGCTCTTAAATACGCTCCGCGAGAGTGGTGGCTTGGCCACGATTCGCCGGGGCTTTTCAGATATCACTCCCGATAGACGGGTCCAAGTGATTATCATCGCCTGGCTGTTTGGTTCGTTTATCGAAGGTTCGGCTGGGTTTGGCACACCTGCCGCCGTGGCGGTTCCGTTGCTGGTTGGGTTGGGATTTCCCGCTATGGCGGCCATTCTGGCGGGAATGATGATTCAAAGCACTCCAGTATCGTTCGGGGCGTTAGGAACGCCGATCTTGGTGGGGGTCAACAAAGGTCTCGACGGCGCACCTCAAGTTGTTGCATTCGCTGAGGACGCGGGGCTGCGGCATTGGCAAGAACTACTCCCCGTGATCGGTGCCCATGTGGCAGTCTTGCACGCGATAGCCGGAACGCTCATTCCGCTGCTCGTCGTGTCTTTCATGACTCGATTCTACGGGGCGAATCGAAGCTTTCTGGATGGACTGCGGATTTGGCGGTTCGCCTTGCTGGCGGCTTTCGCGATGACCGTTCCCTATGTGATCCTCGCACATTGGCTGGGGCCGGAGTTTCCCACGTTGCTGGGTTCGCTGATCGGTTTGGCTATCGTGGTACCCGCGGCCAAGAATCGCTGGCTCCTTCCAAAAGACGAGGAGCCCTGGGACTTTGAGAGTCGCGAACGCTGGGATAGTGCTTGGAGCAGCGATACCGAAGTCCAAGTTCCAGAAGTGACCAGCGGCATCTCGCTGTGGAAAGCTTGGCTGCCTTACCTGGTGTTGGCAGCTTTGCTGGTGGCCTCCCGTTTGCCGCAGTTGGGAATCGGGGCCGCTTTGAAGCGGGTGTCGCTCAGTTTCCAGGGCTTGTTCGGTTCCTCGGTCAACGTGAGTGTCGAACCACTCTATCTTCCTGGCACGGCGTTCATCATCGTGTGCCTCCTGACAGTTTTTGTTCATCGGATGAGCTGGGCAGCGACGGGTCGAGCCGTGAGCCAATCGGCCAAGACGATCGTCAGTGCGTCTGCTGCGCTAGTTTTTGCCGTGCCTATGGTGCAAGTGTTTCTCAACTCGTCGGCTGGAGCGGCCGGTTTTCGATCAATGCCAGTAGAACTGGCTGAGGGAGTCGCCGCCGTGACTGGAAACGCGTGGCCGTTTTTCTCCCCGTTGATTGGCGGAATTGGGGCGTTTGTCGCCGGCAGCAATACGATTAGCAACATGATGTTCTCTCTGTTCCAATTCGAAGTCGGCGAGCGGATTGGTACCGATCCCACCTGGGTCGTCGCGCTTCAAGCAGTGGGCGGAGCCGCTGGAAATGTCATTTGCGTACACAATGTGGTCGCAGCGTCCGCTGTCGTGGGGATGACGGGACGAGAGGGAGACGTGATCCGCAAGACGGCCCTTGTATTTTTCTACTACGTTCTTGTGGCAGGAATTTTGGGGCTACTCCTCACTTAGTGTTCAGACATGGGAACAACTGTACCTCACCACTTGCCTCTGTAGGGATGGATTGAAGTGTTTCGATTCGACAATTTTATCGCGAAATGTCTTCAATCGACCGGCGTCGGTTATGTTCAGCTTACCGTTAGGCTGGGATGTCTCTTAGTCAGTATCCCTTGCTCCAGCGGAATGGCCGAACAGCAGGCCAACAATCGAAGTGTCTTGCATTTTGACGCCGGTCCAGCTGACTCGCCCGTTGAGCCAGGATCCGAGCTGCTAAGTGCGAAGAATCTTTACACGCCGAAAAAAGGCTTTGGCTGGACGGATGCCCCCCCGGAGGAATTCACTCGTGGACTATTGGAGAAATCTCGCGATTCTAAAACTATCGACGGCGTCGCGGGTCCACGATTGGGGTTTCGAGCTGATCTTGTCCCCGGAGACTGGTGGGTCACCATTTGGCTCGAATCTGGGTTAGAAGATCCCAATTCTTTAGACCTCCAGATTCAAGGTCAGAGCCAATCGCTACGTTGGCAGAAATTCGTGGCTCGGGCAGAGCCCCAGCGAGATCAGCCGAAAACTTATCGAGTGTTCCAAGGACTGGCAAAGGTAGGCTCGGAAGGCCTGTCAATTCAGCTAGGCGGAGACGAAAAGGTTCGACTGCTGGGATTATCGCTTATCCGACGTGCCGCACCTACCACTGCGGCTCATCGCCAGCTCTTTAAGAGACTTAGCTTGGCAGGAGCATTCGAGAGCAAGGACTCACTCTCTGAATTGACCAAACAGATCAAAGACGCGTTGAATCGCAACCCTGACGATGCCTGCTCTGCCTTTTGGCTCCAGCAGTTGGAGCAATTGACGCTGGCAGAAGACTATTTTGCCATGCGGGGCTGGGAATGGGCCAAAACGAAGACGGGCCTGGGCATGTTCGATCGGTTTTACCAAGCGGTTATGTTGCTTGATGGATTGTTGAGCGCCGACCCAGACATCCAAGCTCCGCTCTCGGAGCGGGCGTTATTCGTCCGAGGGAGAATCCTGTATTGGTTGAACAAACAGGCGGGTGGCGATGAATTGGCATTTTCGGGACGGAGAGATTTGCAACAGCTCTACGCACTTCACCCAGACAATGCGTTGCTAGCCATGTATGTCGAACAACAAATCGACTTACCCGATCCTTGCGATTGCCTGGCTTCCGCGGCAAATGCCCCGACTTGGTCCGTCGCCCAACGGGAGGCACTCTGTCGGCTGCGGGAGATTTCGCATTGGTGGGTCGAACAACAACAGGCGCCCAACGGAGAATTTGGTGGAAAGCTCGGCGACGACGTGGAGTTACTTCGATGGTGGACGCCGCTGGTTCTCTCGGGGGACACCACCGCTCAAAGAGGCTGGGAGCAGTTGGCGGACTGTGTTTGGCGCAGCGACCACATCCGACATGGGTATGCCAGGAAAGTTTCGGATGTGGAGCACGCTTCCGAATTCGTGGCAGACACCATGTGCGTGCTAACACTGTTTAATGACGATCCTCAGTATCTCGACCGGCTATCCCATTCCGCTAAGCATTTCGACCAGGTCTGGACTGGGCTCACTACTGGCGGACATCGGCACTTTCGTAGCGCATGGTTCAGCGCAACTCAAGTCGATACGAATGAACCGAAGGGCCGAGATCTCGAATACAACAGTCGGGCAGTGAAGGCGATGCGATATTTGGTGCATAGAAAACCTGATCCCACTACTATCCGGCTGCTCCACGAGTGGTCGCTCGCCTGGGTCCATGCGGCATTGCGTACAGATAAGGGAAAGCCCCGCGGGATCGTGCCGGCCTCGATCAGGTTCACCGACGAGGCACTGAATGGCGACGAACAAACCTGGTACCAAGCCAACATGTTTTGGAATTACTACGAGTGGAAGCACTATGCTGGCAGTATGATGCTCGATCAATTGCTGTTCACCTATCTACTCACTAAGGACAAGCAGCTTCTCGAACCGATGTTTCTTGCGCTGGAATTAATTCAAGCCGAGGAATCACAATTCCCTAACGATGGGGAAAGGCAGCTGAAAAAGGGATCACCCACGTGGGCAGCGTTTACACTTGCTGAGCAGCAGCCGTTCTGGAATGTCGTCGAGCAATGGCGATTTTCTACTGGCGATCCACGGTGGGACGATCTCATACTTCGCTACGGCACGCACTATGGAGGGTATCGGCTAAGTGGCGACGAGCGTCATCTCGTCACAGGGTTAGAGCGCCTCCTAGAAAACGTGCGCTACAATACGCCCCTAAAAACCTCCGAAGCGGTTCACACCGATCGGGTTTACGCTCCGGGCTCGGACCATTTGAAAGCGATGCTCACCGGCGACGGCGTCCAAGAAGACCTATCCCCCTATTTCGCGGTCACGTGGGAGCAAACTGGCACGGACTTCACCGCGCTAGTCACCGAGACCGGCCGCGACACCCTGCAAGTGAAGTTATATTCCCACTCAGACCAAAGCGAACAGATTACCATGCGGCCCTGGCAATTGACGCCGGGAACATACCGGTTACGTATTGATCCCCAGGAGCTGGAATCAAGCGACAAACTCATCACGATCGAGGAACGCGGTCAGCAAGTGACATTCGAACTTCCGAGTCGACGATTAGTAGACGTAAGTGTTGAACGCGATCGCTAGGTCGCATAGTTACAGTGCTTCTACGTAATCTTATCAGCACAACAGCGTTCGTACTTATCGCAGGTAGACGTCGTTGACTTCCTGTTGAGCGCGGGTGCTGGTCGCTTGGTACGTCAACAGATCAATCTCATCGGCCAGAAATTCGACGTGTCCATCGGCGTAAAAGAAGTTGGCCCCTCCGGGATGCTCACTGCCAAAAGCGCCGGCGGCGAAATAGGGTCGGTCGGGTGCTTCTGATTTCCGATGGAGAAACTCAGGAGAGAAAGTAGCGGCATAGTCGGGACCCGAGGGAAAATTAATTGCGTTATCCGTATTACGCATACCATCAAGAAAACGTTCGGAGCGGGTCCAGATGTTGCTGCTGTCAATCGTGTGGCTGAAGCTTGTTTCGCCACCGAAGAATGTATTGCTCGTACCATCTTCGATCTCTGCGAGCTTGATCTCTCGAATATAAAAGAATATTCCCGAGTTATCGACTTTTACAGCCAAGAAATCTCTGTCGAAGGTAGGGTGACCACGATGACCCATGTTTAAGACATAGTCGCCAGTTGCTGGTTGAAATTCATCACTCTCGTAACGAAGGGATTCAGATAGGGGCATGGAACCGGCGCTAGGACAAACAAATGCGTCAGGTCGATTGCTCAACGCCTGCTGCAATTCTGTGGTCGCCCAATTTGATAACGAATTCGTATTGCCGCTACCGCTATTGATTGGCCAGATAATCTCGGCGCTCCCTTTGAGATATCCGTCTCCAGGTTCCGAGGTAAATATGTCGTAGAGTGCTTGCTGTTCGAGGTAGGGAAGAATCTTAACAAACGCGCTCATTGCCGAACGCTTGATTTCAGGCGTGGGTTCGCATCCTTCTACATTGAGATTCACGGCTCCATCACAGCCGTGCCGGCCCGCGGGAAAATTCTTTCGAGCTCCTTCATAGTTCAAGAATGCCAGTCCCAATTGCTTCTCGTTATTCACACACTGTGCTCGTCGTGCCGCTTCACGAGCGGCCTGGACGGCGGGCAGCAATAGGGCCACGAGCACGCCAATAATGGCAATCACCACCAACAGTTCTACTAGTGTAAAACCTAGATTGCGAAATGCATCAGGATGTTTAGCTCTTAAACTGCGGTTCATGATTATTTCCCTTTTTACCATTGGACTAGCGTTCACTTCCAAGGACCACCCGAGAAATTAGCGATCGTCGTTCTCCGAGTTTTCTTCCATTGAATCATCCGAACTAAGTTTCACGATCAGATTCTCAGTCGGCTCCTCGATATCAGCCAACAGTCCGGACGTACGAGTATCTGCATAACGACGAGGCACCAGCCAACGCACCTCAGCATCTTCTTCTTCGCCGAGCATCTCGGTGGCCTTGATCGACATGCGATAGCGGCCTGGAACCAAGCCGTGGATCTGCTTTCGATCATTTCCCGAAATAGATACAACACTGAAAGAGCCATCTTCCCCGACAATGCTTCCCGCAGGACGACCAGTGTCGGAAACAAAACGTATTGAACCCACAGTGAGCGGTTCGCCGTCGAGCAATACTTTGCCTTTTACGGGAACCGTTTGCGGGCCTCGATCGCAACCGATCGCGGCAAGTGATAGGACCGCACAACTCAAAGTTGTCAGGCCTAGATGAGACATTTTGTTGGTGAAAGATCTCATAGCTACTTCACCCTTTCCACGAATGGCTTGCCACCATCCCACGTAAGATTGATCTCTAACGAATCGACCGAGCCTGTAATTTCCTGGGTGAGGGGCGTAGTTCTAAATGTGGCGTACTTCTTGGGGGCGTGCCATTTCTTTTTTTTAGCGCTCAAATATTCTGAGGCGTTAACAGCCACCTGATGGACTCCCAGCACGACGCCATCATCGGTATCGTAGGTTGACAGGGTAAAGCGGCCATTCTCGTCAATTTTCCCTACCGCAGGACGGCCTCCTTTCGGAATAAACTGCACCGAGCCTTGTTGCAGCGGCTGCCCATCAATCAGCACTTGTCCAGATACCGTCACACGTGGAGGCCGACCATCGCTGCATCCTGCTGCACCTAGCACCAAGCAAGTCAACAACCAGGAGAGAACACCTCTGGAACTTGCCAGAGGGTCGCGATTTGTCGGCGTTCGCAGGGCACTGCGAACGACACCTTCCCCATTCATCCGTGTCTTCAATTCGTGTCTCCCATCAATTCCACTTAACGTCGATCCCCGTGAGGCCGACTATTGACGTTCGAAGCCTCTAAATCGGATCCCTAAACTTGAACATACAAGCATGGCAAACGCAATCGACGATGGCTCGGGCACACTCGTCACTGCGGCGCTGATCGAGGTAAAACCGTAGTTCCCCTCCCAATCACTAAGAGGGCCAACATTGGGATCTTCCTGCCAAAATAGAAAATCAAGGCCATCGACGTTTCCGTCCATGTTGAAATCGCCGAGGATGCCCGAATCGATCGAGACCTGGGTGAAATCGGTACCGCCCACATCAACGATCGAGACGGTAAGGGGCGAGCTCTCACTTGTGGTGATGAAACCACTAGTGATCAGTGTCTGCACTGCCGAAACGCTCTCTTGGGAATTATCGAACTGCAGCAGGCCGCCACTGTTCACTTCGATCGTGCCGGCACTAAGGGATTCCTCGAACCTTCGCGCCCGAAGAATTCCACCATCAACAACCACCGAACCACCAATTTGCAGTCTACCACCGGCTTCAAATAGGCCATCGGTAATCGAGACGTCAACATTCGGGTCTTGCTGACCACCCTGTGAAGCGCCCGGGTTGTCTAAGGTGCTCCCAAACCGAGCTTGCCCGGTAACGAGGATTTCCCCGCCATCCAAGTTCATTCTTGACGTGCGATGCATGACAAATTGAGTGGCAACATTGATCGTACCGCCGGTCATATTCAAGACACTGCTATTCGGATCTGGGCCCGCGGCGCTAGTGGGATCGAAGGTCCAATCAAAGTAGAGGTGATTGCGCGTATTGACCACACCACCGCTCATGTTCACCGTGCCGCGCGAGCCACTGCCGATCCATAGGGTGTCGGTCGTTGTAGTACCTCCTTGAACGTCGAACGTTCCCGGAAAACGCTCGGCGTCGACTGCCACCTGAGCATTCCCGACACGCAGTCGAGAACAACTATCGCCACCCAGCAATGCGCAATTCATCCCGCCATCCCTGACTGTCAGTGATCCACCGGTGACTGTCAGTAGACCTTCCCCGAGCAAATTGCCGCCGCCCGCGCGACCGATCCGTATGCCGAACGCCTCAGCTACGTCGCCAGGACCGACAACAGGAGCATTGGCGCCATACTTATCTTCTTCCAGTTCAACACGCGTTCCGAAGTCTGGTAGTAGTGGTCCGAATATGCCTCCAAACGGATCGGAACCACCGTCACTCCAATTGACCGAGGTCATCCAGTCGGTTGGATCATAGGGTTGGTTGTTAGGATCGTTGGCATAGTTGGGATCGCTTGGCGAGCCATCGAAATCATAGATCTCGTCTTGCTGACCAATAGCCAGAGGAGACATCAAGACTACTAGAACTGCCATCGAGGCAAAACCGGCAAGTATTCTAAACATTACAGCCACTCCCTTTTCCAGTTGATCACTGTTTGGCTTTATTCCGATGTTATCTAGCACACATTCATTCTGAATGACATAAATAGAACAAGGGCGCCAGGACAACCCCGACGCCCTTGCAAAACTTCTCTCCTAATTTTCGAACAAGTAAACCTTGAACGAAATGGTCAGGATTTACTTTCTCCGTCGCATCAGAAGACCCAAACTACCCAGGCTGAGCATCAATGCCGAGGCAGGTTCTGGAACTACCGAAATCTGCGTGTAGGTCAAATTCGTTCCATGAATGGAGCTTGGAACAACGACCGAAAACGCTCCCAGCGGCTTTGCTCCAGCAGTTGTCAGGTGAACGCCTTCGGCAATCAAGTCCCGCGCCATTCGAATTGTCAATTCACTCTGAGTGCTACCGTCACCTTGAATGACCTGAAGCACGCCATCGTCGTTAATTTCAGTAATGCCACGGAAATCATCAATTGTGGTGATGTTGAAATGGAATTCTTCAGTACGAACAGTACCACCGTTGATCGTTAACTTGGAAACACCATCATTCGGATCGCCTGTGAAGCGCATTTTGTCTTTGACTTCCATCAGGCCGTTTTCTTGCGTAATTTGCGAATTGCCGAAGAAGAAGAAATCGTCACTGGCGATAATCGAGCCACCATCGTTCGTCACGATGGCATTGTCTTCGGTGATTAAACGGTCACCGACGTTTAGTGTTCCGCCCGTTACGTTAAGAGCACTATCCGTGCGAACAACAACATCATCGCGTGCACTTGCCGTACCCCCGCTCATATTCATAGTTCCGGGAGAAGAAAGACCGACTTCGATATCTGAACCGGAACCTGTTGTCTCCTGTGTACCGCCAGTCATTGTGAAAAGTGCATTTGTTGCTGCACCATTAGGATCGGTACCTATTGCGAGATCGCCACCCGTACTTAAAAAGAAACCTGCACCTAACGACGCCGAACCCGTTCCGCGAATGTTGACGACCAGCGTTGACGCGTTTGGATCGGTCACATCGACCACCACACCAGGCAATCCAATGTTTGCAAAAGTTGTCGATTGCGGCGCAGTGGCGGGATTACCGCTACCTGGATTTCCATTGGGGTCGGTGACTACGACCCAGTTGTTCGGATCACTGTAGGAGGTGCCGTCGCCGCCTCCGTCAAAGTCATAAACTTCTTGCCCCTGGCTGAGCGTAGCAGATAGGCAGAATACCAGTGCGATGGAAGCACAACTTACGAGACTCTTAATCATGAGCTTTTCCCCTCTTGAAAAGATGTCAAACTTGCACGACACCCAGTTGCAGGACACGTGGTTCGATTAGAACTAAACAGTTGACGGGATTAGACGAGCTAACTTCCGTGTATCCTAACACGAAACCAAGCGGTTCATGTATCGGCTTTGCGGTGCGATTTCCTCTTTTTCGCGCAGCCTACACACTTCGCATGATAAACGACTTTCAGGAGCGATGCAAACCTTTTCACGGTTTTCCAATAGTACATATGTATCTTTTTAAGCCAATTACTTATGCAATTAGCAAAATTTAAGAAGCTACCGAGAGTCCTCCGCAGCGCTTCGCTACCCATCCCGCGACCCTGTGTGCGATAGCACACATCAGCGTAGAGCGTTTCAATCATAACGAGAGTTTCTTAGTCACTGCCTTCTCTGGTGACTTCGCGACCACTCTTTGGAAAATGCAACAATCACCATAGTGTTTCACATCGAAATCTTCGGTATCTCAAATGGAGTACGATACTCCCGCGTCAACAAATCATTCGCACCTGCGTTGTTCGAAAATCGCTCCGACTCAGGCTCCATTTCCAACCACGGGCCGAGGGTGATATCGTCACCCGCGAGATCGACTTCGTTGGCTTTCAAATGATGCACCATGCGCTGAAACGAATCAGCAATAAGCTCATGCTGTTCGATTTCGCCTTGAATCTCCTGGGAAGAAACTTGGGTTCCAAGTCGGTGCGAGATATTGCCTACGTGGCAAAGCGCGCTCGACAGGTGTCCCTCGAGGATGCTGGCGTTTAGATCCGATTTCTTCCTGGAACGAACCGCCTGCAGGAAATTTTGATAATGATCTCCTACGCCCTCCCATTTCTGGATGATCTCACCATCGTTGTCGATTGCCGTGGCTTGGTCGTGGGCCGCCACTAACACGTGGCCATGTTCGCACTGCACAATCACCCCGATCTGCGAGCCACGATAGTTGTCCATCGAATGGCTCCAATCCTGCTGACCCGCCTTCGATTTCGGTAGGCCACGCACTTCAAAGATTAGAGGAGCATTGCTGTAATCGAAATAGGCAACTTGGGTGTTAGGCGTGTTGCCCGCATCTTTGTATCCGAAACGTCCACCGATACTCATCGCCCGACGTGGCAGCAAACTCTCTCCCAGGAACCAACGGGCCACGTCCATCTCGTGAATGCCTTGATTGCCCACGTCGCCATTGCCTGTGTTGTAGTCCCAGTGCCAATCGTAATGCGGATTGTATCCGCGGCGGGAGTTGTTTTCGGGACGATAGATCGCCACATCGGCCGCTGGCCCCAGCCATAGGTCGCGACCTAAGGAAGCAGGAAACCGCAGCGGCGATTCACTCTGGCCGATACTCTTGCGAGGTTTGTAGCAAGTCCCAAGGGCGTACAGAATCTTGCCAAGTTTGCCCGACTGCACAAACGAAACCGCCTCTGCCACGCACGGGCTAGAACGCATTTGTGTTCCGCTCTGCACGATGCGGTCGTACTTTTCAGCCGCCTGAACTAGCTGCCGCCCTTCCCAAATATTGTGCGAGACTGGCTTCTCCACATAAACGTCTTTGCCCGCCTCCAAGGCTGCAATGGCAATGAGCGCGTGCGTGTGGTTGGGCGTAGCGATCGATATCGCATCAATATGGGGATCTTCGAGCAATTTGCGATAATCGGTGTACTTCTCGACGGCTGTTCCATATTCCTGCTTGTATTCATCGGCCCTGAGGTCAAGAAAATGTTGGTCCGCATCGCACAGTGCCACGACAAGTTCTTTGAATCCATCAATATGTTGTTTTCCACGTCCTCCGACGCCCACCACGGCAACGCGAATACGCTCGTTAGCGCCAACAACCCCTCGAACCGATCCCACCGGCAAGGCAAGCGACGTGGTGGCTAACGCGGAATTCTTGAGAAATCGTCGACGAGAAATTGTCATGCGGAAAAATCCTTTCGCAGTTTCCAGTGATCCAAGCCAGTGGTGACCCTAGCTGAGGATATCGAACACCGGCTGTTGTTGCTCGACACCCGTGAGCCGCATATCCAGTCCCTGGAAGTTGTAGGACAAGCGATTATGGTCGATGCCCAGGCAGTGCAGGATCGTGGCATTCAAATCGTGGATATGCACCGGGTTCTTAGTGATGTTGTAACTGAAGTCGTCCGTCTCTCCATAAACAATTCCCGGTTGGATGCCTCCCCCGGCAAGCCAACCCGTGAAACATTTCGGATGATGGTCGCGGCCATAATTCTCGGGAGTTAGTTCGCCCTGGCAGTAAATCGTACGGCCGAATTCGCCGCCCCAAATCACCAGGGTGTCATCCAATAATCCGCGTTGTTTCAGATCTTGAATCAGTGCCCAGCTAGGTTGATCGACGTCGCGGCATTGGTCGGGCAAGTCGCCGCCTACGTTTTTATGCTGGTCCCAGCCGCGGTGAAAAATCTGCACGAACCGCACATCACGCTCCGCCATTCTCCGCGCCAGTAAACAACTGGCAGCAAACGTGCCCGGCTTATGGACGTCTGGGCCATACATATCGAGCACGTGCTTCGGCTCGTCGGACAAGTCCGTCAACTCCGGCACGGAGCTCTGCATACGGAAAGCCATTTCATATTGGGTGATTCTCGCCTGCGTCTCGGGATCGCCAAATTTCTCGAGCGTCTGTTGATTGATGCGAGCCAGCGAATCGAGCATACGGCGGCGCGTCTTCCGGTCGACGCCCTCGGGGTTCGAAAGAAATAGCACCGGATCGCCCTGGCTCCGCAGCGCGACACCTTGATGTTTGCTGGCTAGAAATCCGGACCCCCACAAACGATTGTAAAGCGCCTGTGCCTCGGGCAATCCCGACCAGGTGGCGGTCATGACGACAAACGAAGGTAGATTGTTGTTCTCTGTTCCCAACCCATAACTGAGCCAAGCTCCCAGACTCGGACGACCAGGCAACTGATTGCCGGTGCAAATGTAAGTGATAGCCGGGTCGTGGTTGATCGCTTCGGTGTACAGTGATTTGACGATTGCAATATCGTCGACCATCCGACCGTGGTAAGGCAACAACTCGCTAATCCAGGTGCCGTTCTTGCCGTATTGCTGAAAAGAGAACTTCGAGGGCGCCAGCGGAAACCGTTCCTGCCCGCTGGTCATTGTGGTCAATCGTTGCCCCATGCGGACCGACTCGGGAAGATCCTTGTTGTACCAGTCGGCCATCTTCGGTTTGTAATCGAACATGTCCATCTGCGATGGCGCGCCCGCCATGAACAAGTAGATCGCCCGTTTCGCACGCGGAGCAAAATGAGGAAGGCCCGGCAGTCCATTAGAAGAACCCATATTTGCCGTCGCGGTGCAAACGCTTCCGGGAAGCATCGACGACAACGCTGCCGTGCCAAGCCCCAACGTGCCACGCTGAAAGAAATGGCGGCGCGTCAGGTTCTGAAAATGTTGCTGAATAGGATCCATATCTAAATCCCTCAATCAAGAGGAGAGCCTCAGTTCTTGTTCACCACCTCATCCAAGTTCAGAATGAGATTTGCCACAATCGTCCAGGCGGCAAGTTCGTTGCTGTCCAGATCCGGTCCTGGCTGTTCACCCACTGATTCAAGCAGGGCCTGGGCTTCGCTTTCGTTTTGCTGGTAAATGCGAAGCTGATCTTCGTAAAGCTCGACTAGCTCGGCAACAGTATCTTCGCTGGCATGGCGTCCCGTGCTTAATCGCACCATATAGGCGGCACGCACAGCTGCGGTATTGCCGGACTCTTTCAAGGCTCGTTCAGCCAGCGCCCGGGCTGCCTCGAAATATTGCGGATCGTTCAGCAAGAGCAACGCTTGCAGCGGTGTGTTGGTCCGTTCGCGTCGGACGCAAGTCGATTCCCGGGAAGGTGCGTCGAACGTACTCATTTCCGGAGGAGGAGCGGTTCGCTTATGGAATGTATAAAGGCTGCGGCGGTGAATCTCGGCTGGCTTCGTATCTGCAACGAAGTTTGCTGTATTCGAGTTGGTGAATCCAACGGCATGCCAAAGTCCCTTCGGCTGCGGGGGTTTGACGCCCGGACCGCCGATGTCGTCCACCAACAGACCGCTCACCGCCAGTGCCTGATCGCGCAGCATTTCGGCGTCGAGCCGGAAACGGGGACCACGGGCCAAAAGCCGATTCTGAGGGTCGCGCTGAGTAAGTTCTGAATTCGCATGGGAACTTTGACAATAAGTGGCAGACATCACGAGCTGTTTCATTAAGGCCTTAACGTCCCAACCGCGATCGCGAAACTCTACCGCCAACCAATCTAACAACTCTGGATGGGATGGCGGCGACCCTTGGCTGCCAAAGTCTTCGCTAGTTTCAACTAGTCCGATCCCAAACAATTGCTGCCAAAATCGATTCACCGCGACGCGACTTGTCAGCGGGTGCTCATCAGCCACAATCCATTGCGCAAGGCCCAAACGATCTTTAGACATTTCTCCCTCCATCGGCGGGAGGCAGTCGAGAGTTTGTCGCGAGACCTTCTCTCCATGCTGATCGTACTCGCCACGCAATAACACAAAAGCATCGCGTATATTCTTCCGCTCCCGGAAGATAAGCGTCGTCGGCACCTGCGATAATTCCTGGCGATGCTCGCTAGCGAGTGTGTCTAAGCTGTCTGTGTACTGAATATATGCCGGGTCGTTTCGAACCAAATACAGTTGCCGCAACATTCGAAGCTGTTCTTCGGTGATGTTTTCGTGAGACGTACTGAATACCGGAGCCAACTGGCTACCAAGATAAATGGCCAAAACATCTGCGTCGGAAAGCCGCCGATTGTAGATTCGCACATCGTCCATCTGACCGCCGGCAAACTCAGCTTCGGTATCGCGTCGGCCAATTAGCAATGGCTTTGAGTGCCGGATCCCCCCCTTGTGTTTGAGCGAGTCGGCAAGCACATCGATGGGTTGCCGCTCGCCGTCAATGTAGATCACCACACCGCCAGCAAGTTTCGAACCGTCGTAAGTCACCAGCACGTGATGCCATCGGTCGGGCTGCAGAACGCTCTTCTTCGTGGAGACTTTGATAGAGTATCCCGGCCTGCGGCGTGTGATTCGCGCACTCACCACGCCGTTGTTCACAGAAAGATCGTAGCCCTTGAACATTCCCGCGATATCTACCTTGGCAATGATCGCACCATTGAGCTGCGGCTTCACGCGGACCCAGGCCCCGTAGCTAAACTGCTGGTCGTCCTGGAAATCGGCAGCATTGCCAAAATCGAGGTAGCTGTGCGTGGTAAAATCCAATCCCTGTCCGGCCAAGCCGTCCACCCAGCGCGGACTTCCATGGACGACAGCCACCTGCTCCGGGTTTGCTTTATTCTCAACTTGCCCCCCTACCCCGTCTTCAAAATTGACATGCAGCACTAGACCTTCTGAAACTTCCAATGGCGGATTGGTACCGCTTTGCTGAAAGTCTTGCCGCCGTTGGGCGAGCCAGCTGGCAAATTCGGGCAACTCCGACTGCAGTCTCTCCTCGCGCTTCGCCCGCGTTGCGGCGATAGTCTCGCGTAGTGCCTCAAGCGAAGCCAACTGTTCTTCATCGGGCACGCTGACAATCGGGGCTGGGTCTTTCACGTTTCCATCCAGCGACGGGCCATCCAAGCTATTGAAGAATGCGAAGAATTGGTAAAACTCCTTTTGAGAAATGGGATCGAACTTATGGTCATGGCAAACCGCACATCCCAGCGTCAAACCCATAAAGACCGTTCCCGTGGTACTCACGCGATCAACCACGTTGCGAACGTAGACTTCTTCCTCGATGGAACCACCCTCGTTGGTCGTAACATGACAACGGCAAAACCCGGTTGCCACCTGCTGATCAACCGTGGGGTTGGGTAACAAATCACCCGCCAATTGTTCAATCACAAATTCATCGTAGGGCTTATTCTCATTGAAAGCCTTGACGACCCAGTCGCGGTAGAGCCACATCTCCCGATAGTTATCGAAATGCAAGCCGTGCGTGTCCCCATAACGGGCCCCGTCGAGCCAGTATCGCGCCATGTGCTCGCCATAATGGGGCGACTGCAAAAGACGATCGACAACCCGCTCATAGGCGCCCGATGTCTGATCGGCCAGGAAGTCTTCAATCTCAGCCAATGTTGGCGGTAAACCAGTCAGATCAAACGTCACACGCCGCAGGAGAATTTCTCGTTCCGCTTCCGGTGCAGGCTGCCAACCTTGCTGTTCGACCTTTTCCTGAATGAAATAATCAATCGAGTTGTTGGGCCAGTCGGGATTCTTCACGGAGGGAAGCTCAGACTTTTCCGGAGCGACAAACGCCCAATGCTCTTTCCACGGTGCGCCTTGCTCGATCCAAGTACGAACTAGCGCAATTTGGCTGGGAGTAAGCGATTTACCCGAATCAATCGGTGGCATCACTTCTTCTTCGTCGACGCTGGAGATTCGTTTGTAGAGCTCACTCTCCGCTGGATTACCAGGGAGCAAGATGAAATCCCCAGAGCTGCCCTCCCCTAACGCACTCTCCTGTAGATCAAGCCGCAGCTCCGCCTCGCGGCTTTCTTCGTCAGGTCCATGGCAAGCGTAACACGAATCGGAGAGGATAGGACGGATATCGCGCGTGTAGTCGACGCTCGTCCCAGCTGGCTTAGACTCAGAGCTCGCAAGATTTGGAATACTGAGCAATATCCCAGTAACTAGCAACACGAGTCTTGCATGGACCATGGCTCAGCTCGAAAAGTATGGTAGCGGCAACTCTATTCCGCTGACACAGTCGACTAGTTCGAAATCTGCAAAAGCATCGAATGCACTTGCTTCGGCGAACTGGGGATACTCTATCCAATTCTACGTAGCTGCGTGTTGACATACAACCTTGAGAGGGATTAGCCACATCAATCTACTATCGCACTTCGCCCAAGACCTCGGTTCCGCTACCTGCCTGATTTAGAAGCTTCGCGTACTTGGAGATAGATCACATCTCCGCTAAGATTTCCATGAAGTAAATTGAACGCGTCCGGAAACTTCGATAGATTGTCACAGCAGATTGCCACTGCTAAGTCAGTAGCTGTCATTCCGAGGTCCGCCGAGGATTCTGGCTAGGCCTTCGGGGGACCTCAGCTTGACAGCAAGCTTCGCGTCTGTGGTCACCGTTTAAAAACTCCCCGACAACCTCAGTCAAAGTTTGTTTGCCGAATTAAGGCCTCATCCCCACCCAAACTCCGTAGAATCCAATCATGGAAATCTGTGTTGAAAACGACAAAGAACAGTTAGGCCGCAAGGCCGCCGCCTGTGCGGCCGACGCCTTGGACAAAGCACTCTCTGATGGCCGCGAGGCGAAAATCATCCTCGCCACCGGGGCAAGCCAGTTCGAGATGCTGAATGAACTAGTTCAAATTGACGTCGATTGGGGCCGCGTCACCTGTTTCCATCTAGACGAATACCTGGGCCTCTCCGATACCCATCCTGCGAGTTTCCGACGCTACCTGAAAGAACGGTTCTGCGATCAAGTCGACGGCCTCAAGACGTTTCATTGGGTGCAGGGTGATAGTGCCGATCCCGCTGCCGAATGCGATCGACTCGGTAAGCTTATCGCTGAGCATCCCATTGCTGTCGCCTGCATCGGCATCGGAGAGAATGGTCATATTGCGTTCAACGATCCACCGGCAGATTTCGAGACCGAAGATCCCTATCTAATCGTTGAGCTGGACGACGCCTGTCGTCAGCAACAGTTTGGCGAAGGTTGGTTCGCATCGTTCGACGATGTTCCAACGCGTGCCATCAGCATGTCGGTTCGGCAGATTATGAAATCAGCGGAGATCGTTTGCACAGTACCCGATCGCCGCAAGGCCGAGGCTGTGCAAGCTGCAATTGAAGGTCCCGTAACGCCGAAAGTTCCTGCCTCGATTCTGCAGGAACATCCGCGCACCACGTTGGTTCTCGACAAGCAGTCCGCCTCTCTGCTGCAAAGCGAACAGCAAAGTTAGGAATAGTTCTCGCATGCCTAATGATCGGCCATCACCAACGGGCAACGGTTTTGTCGATCTTCAACTCAACGGCTACGCCGGCATAGACTTCAACGGCAACGAACTAACGACCGAAGACATGCTCGGCGTGTGCCAGCGTCTGCGGGAGGAAGGTGTTGCCGGTTTCCTGCCGACTGTGATCACCGACGAGCTGGAAGTCATGGCTAGTCGGTTGTCTCGCTTGGTAGAGGTACGAAAGTCCGATCCGCTGTTGCAGGAAATGATTCTCGGCATCCACATCGAAGGACCATTTATCAGTGCGGAGCCCGGCTATGTCGGGGCCCATCCCGCAGATTGCGTTACGCCGCCGAATGTCTCAGCTGCTGAGCGATTGCTGGAAGCAGCCGACGGGCTGACGCGAATTGTCACGCTTGCTCCGGAACTCGACGTAGAGTTGCGCGTCACGCGATTTCTGGCCGATCAGGGAATTACCGTTTCTGCCGGCCATTGCAATCCTAGTCTTAATGAACTGAACGCGGCAGTCGATGCCGGGCTAACGATGTTCACACATCTGGGGAATGGCTGCCCCCATCAAATCACTAGGCACGACAACATTATCGAACGGGTCTTGAGCCTCTCCGACAACCTCTGGATTAGTTTTATCGCCGACGGCGCACACGTACCCTATCCCGCATTGCGAAACTACCTTCGTGCCGCGGGCATGGATCGCTGCGTCGTGGTGAGCGATGCAATCTCCGCAGCGGGATTGGGGCCTGGTCGTTACAAGGTGGCGGGACAAGAAGCAATTGTTGGCGAGGATCGTGTCCCACGCTCGACCAAAGGGTCGCACTTCGTCGGTTCAGCTACCTCATTGCCGCAAATGGCAGAGAACCTCTCCCGACATCTCAACCTGCCTGATGAAGACGTGCATCAGCTCACGGCCATTGGTCCGAGTTCAATCCTAGGAATCAAGTGAACAGTATGGTCTTATTGGATTACATCGTACTCGCGGTTTACTTCCTGCTGATGGCGTCCATCGGCTTCGTCTGCATGCGCGGAGTGAAAGGACAGGACGAGTACTTCTTAGGCAGCCGTGGATTCGGCAAATTGCTTCAGACGTTTGCCGCATTCGGGGCGGGCACCGGTTCCAGCGACCCGGTAAACACAGGACGCACGACTTTCACCAGCGGCATGAGCGGCATGTGGAGTGTCATGTATTGGCTCTTCGTCACGCCATTTTACTGGATCACTGCTGTTTGGTACCGACGCATGCGTCTCACCACTCTCGGCGATTGGTTTGCCGAACGCTACGAATCACGAAAGCTCGGAGCTGTTTACGCCCTGTTCGGGATCTTCTTCATGACCGTCTACGGGTCGATGATGTTCTCTGCCATCGGCAAAGTCGCCGCACCACTAGTAGGCACCGGCACCTTCGAGCTGGGTGCGCAAACTATCGGTATCGAATACCTGCTCGTTCCCATTATTGGCATCATTGTTCTTATCTATGGTACTGCGGGTGGACTGCGAGCCGCTTATTGGACCGATCTTATTCAAGGGCTATGCATCATCCTGCTTTCGCTCCTTTTGATTCCGTTTGGGTTATCGGCATTGGTCGAGAAGTTTGGTGACCCAGCGACAATGGGCATGCTCGACGGTTTTCGCATCATGCACGAACAGGTCCCTCCCGAGTATTTCTCCGTCGTCGGATCCACGAGCACCAGCGAATTCCCACTGCACTTTATCGTGGCCGTTGTCCTTATAAACTTGATCACAATCGTTGTGCAGCCCCATTTTATTCTAACCGGTGGGGGTTCGGCCAAGGACGAAAATAGTGCCCGCTATGGTTTGGTCGTCGGGAACTTTTTGAAACGGTTTTGCACTATCGGCTGGGTACTCACTGCACTGATTGTCTTAGCCCTGTACGCAGACAGCCCAGAATTGGCCGAAGATCCCGACAGAACGTGGGGAATCGCCTCGCGAGAGCTACTTGGCCCAGGGCTCAGTGGACTGATGCTGGCTTGCTTGCTGGCAGCCCTGATGAGTTCGATTGATGTCTACATGATTGTGGGCTCGGCCTTGGTCGTGCGCAACATCTACGTGGCGTTCTTCCGCCCCGACGCAACCGAGAGGCAGTGCTTACTGGTTGCGCGACTAACGGGCATCCTGATTGTGGGCGGTTCCGTTCTTATATCGCTTTCGATCATGGACGTATTCGCGCAGCTTCAGCTCACGTGGATTGTGCTCGCGCCAATCGCCGCCCCGTTTTGGATTGGGATGTATTGGCGTCGCGCAACCACTGCGGGTGCGTGGACAACAATCCTATTCTGTGCTCTGGCGTTCTTTCTCATACCGCTCATTGCACCAATTGTCATTGACGAACTCGACACAAATCAGACGCTTACCCAAGTCACCCCAGTTGTGGAAACGACAACTACACACCTGGCAGCGCCGGCAGATGTTGCCCGCAGGAACGCAGCCATCACTGTGTGGGATGAAGCCCAGGCGGCACTGGAACAAGACGAAGAGACCAACCAGCAGCTCGGCCCGCGTCCTCAACCTATAGCAATCGGTGATTCACTCTCCGAAACGAAGCGGACCGGCGGCCAATCAATCTTTTGGACCGGTCCGGCAGTGCCCATCGACGATCAAGGCAATGTGCTCCCGGACGTCGCCCCACAGCCGGTAGGTACCCCTAGCCAACTCGACGAAAACACAACACAAGTAATCAAACGCTACGAACCTGCTCAGCGCCTACAAGGTACGGGACAGTTTAAGTTTGATTTCTTGCTCTACAAGCTGCTAGGCATTGATCTCAGTGAGTATTCCGATTCGACGCTGCGGACACTCGATTTGCCACCTAAGATCATCGTGCCTTTTCTGGTGATGATCGTCGTCAGTTGGTTCACTCCGCGGAACAGCAAGGCGGCGCTGGACCGTTACTACGCGAAGATGAAAACACCAGTGCATGGCGACGCCGAGCAGGACGCTGCGGAGCTTGAGCGATCCTACGAACAGCCCGACCGCTATAACGACCGTAAACTGTGGCCGAACTCTAGCCTAGAAGTCCAAAAGCCAAGTCGCGCTGACGTTGTAGGCTTTGTGATTAGTGTCGCTGCCTGCTTTGGCATTATCGGTCTGGCGATGTTGGTGACCAGCATCGGTGCGTAACCGTGGCCCGGTCACTGGCGAGTCCGCTGCTCATTCAATGACTGTTCCCAATGGTTGCATACTACTCGCGGCTCAGCCAAAATGACCAGCGAACGAAAGTCGACAACTAATCGCCGTCAGCACATTCCAAGGAATGACAACATGCCCCACTCCATCGACCGCCGCCGATTCCTCCAGACAGGCACGCAAGCCACCCTGGCCGCCGCTGCCCTGAGCAATTTTCCAAGCATGGCCTCGGCGATTGAGCCGATTAAACGCAATGGGACGCCGAAGTTTAAGTTCAGCCTTGCGGCGTATAGCTATCGTGACTTGCTCACGGGCGATCCTCCGGAACTCACAATGGCGGACTTCGTCGACGACTGCGCCGAGATGGGGCTTGAGGGTACCGAACCTACTTCCTACTACTTCCCGCAGCCAACCACAGAGGAATATCTGCGAAAACTCAAGCAGCAATGCTTCACGTTGGGGCTAGACGTTTCCGGCACAGCGATCCGCAATGAGTTTGGCTACCCGGCTGGCGAGAAGAGACAAAAGGAAATTGACTGGGTGAAAAAATGGATCGAGAACGCAGAAATCCTCGGCGCCCCGGTGATCCGCATTTTTGCCGGGTATCAGCAGGAAGGCATCTCTGCGGAGCAAACGCATAAACTCATGGTCGAAGGGTTCGAGGAAGTTTGCGACTACGCTGGCCAACATGGCGTCCATCTGGCTCTGGAAAACCACGGCGGGCCGACATCAACGGCAGACGGTTTGCTGGCCTTCGTACGCGACGTGCAGAGCCCCTGGTTCGGAGTCAATTTAGATAGCGGCAACTTCCCGTCCGACGACCCCTACGGCGACCTGGCGAAGATTGCCCCCTACGCATTGAACGTCCAGGTGAAAGTTGTCACAACCGACCCGCAAGAGAATAAACACCCCAGCGACTTCCCGCGGTTGGCGGAAATTCTTCGCGACTCAGGATACCGGGGCTATATCGTGCTGGAGTACGAAGAATCGAAAGACCCCCGGGTGGAATGCCCCAAATATCTCGCTCAGATTCGCGAGGCATTCGCTTAAAGCCAGTTTCAAAAACCGAAAACTGACCCATGTGAGCCGACGGCGCTAGCCGCGGGTAGCGTAAGTCGAAGTCTTACTCTAGCGCTATCCGACGCTAGCGCGTTCGGCTCATTAATTTGAAGCTGCTTCTAGGCATTCGACTGCATCCAGTCGACATAGTGCTTAGAGTAAGCTTTAAGATTTTCAATCGCCCCGCCACCCCGAATGGGTGAACACATTTCATAATTGGCGATGCCGTCGAAGCCGCCCTCTTTCAATCCTTGGAAGAAAGCTGCGTAATCGATAAATCCCTCGCCAAATTTCACGGCCCGCACCGAATCGGGTAGCGCCCGTTCGTAATTGATGAGCTCGGGCCGATATTGGAAGCGCGGCATACGGATGTAGTCTGCACTTGTGGTGATGATCGTATGCGGTGCCATCTTCTTGGCACATTCGTACAGGTCTTCACCACGCAAAGCCGGAGACCAGGCATCGAATCCCAGCTTGCAATTGGATCGGTCGATGTCGTGGAGCAATTCCATGAGAACATCGGTGTGAACGCCCACATCGTGGTGATTTTGCACCGCCAGGGTCACGCCGTGATCGGCGGCCCGATCGCTCATTTCGCGAAGTGACGAGATCACCCCATTCCAGACCGCCTGGGGTGAATGGCCCTCCGCTTCGTACGCTGTGAAGACACGCACCACTCCGGCACCCAGTTCCGCGGCGATCCGCGCAAGCGATTCGACATAGGCGATCTGCATTTCCAAGTACGGCACCTCGACCGCCGCGGTCGGCGACAGATCGGTATACCCAGCAATGACGCCGCAGGAGATGTCGTGCTCAGAGAGTGCCTGCTTGACCGAGGCGAGTTTTTCTTCGTCAGCGTCCAAAGGCGAAAGATGTGGTCGCTTGCCGGCCAGCATCACACAGTCGTAACCTTGCTCAGCAGCGGTGCTAATGAAATCCGGCAATTCGAGCTTCTGCTGCCCCCAATAGCCGGCGTAACTTACGGAAAAAAGACCTAGCTTCATGTTCTTACTTCCCATTTCTCGCAAACGTGAACTACCAATTCCTCAGAGACTGGCATAAGTGTTCTGCGGCTAATGCGGCTCTCGTGGTAGAAGAGTTATTGTACAACAAGCTGCCGAGTTCCCGCACGACCTGCCTTCGTAATTTTTGTGAGATCTCCCGCTAGACCAACAAGGCCAATTCGGCGAGAGTGTAGTGACACACACCATAGGTTTGAGGAGCTGAGATGCGTCTAGCAATTTGCAATGAAACTTTTGGCGAGTTGTCTCTCGAAGACGGCTTCCACTTGGCAGCCAATATCGGCTATACGGGTATCGAATTGGCCCCCTTCACGTTGGGAGACGGCTTGTGCGGAGAGAACCCCCTGGCCGACGTCAGGGAACTTTCCACCGAGAGAAGAAACTCGATCAAGGCGCAGGTGGACGCGGCTGGCCTGGAAGTTGTTGGCTTGCATTGGCTATTTGCCAAGACCGAAGGGTTTCACCTTACCAGTCCCGATTCTGCGATCAGAAAAAGTACCGGCGAGTATCTGCTGGCCCTGGGAAAGCTTTGCGGCGAATTGGGAGGGTCGATTCTCGTACTAGGTTCTCCCCAACAACGAAACCTGCCCACCGGCATGACGCACGAACAAGGCGCAGAGCACGCGGCTGAAGTCATTCGTTCAGTCACCCCTTGGCTGGAAGATCACAACATTCGTCTGGCGCTCGAACCACTCGGCCCGGCTGAGGGTAATTTCCTGAACACCGCAGCCTCGGCGGTTGACTTGATTATGCGTGTAGATTCTCCCGCCTGCCAACTTCACTTGGACGTGAAAGCCATGGCAAGCGAGAGCACACCCATTCCCGAGATCATCCGAGCCAATGCCGAGACTGTCTGTCACTTCCACGCGAACGACCCAAACCTTTTGGGCCCTGGCATGGGCGAGGTGGAACTGCAACCAACAATGGATGCACTGGAGGATATTCGTTACAAGGGCTGGGTGTCGGTCGAAGTTTTCAAGTACGAGCCCAGTGGAGAATCCATCGCCAGAACAAGCTACGATAACCTCCAACAAGCGCTGAGTGATTCGACCTCCTAGCTATCAGCACCGAGACAACATTTTCACCTATCTGTCAGGTAGGCTTTGGCTTTGCGTCATTTGAAAGGCTTGGCCACTAGAGAATCGGCTCTACTATTCTCTGAGAGCCAATCCATATTTCCTTACCTCGTTTGCGGTTGAGGGGAAGTTGCGGGATTTCATGACTTTTCGCTCGACCGAGGGTACCGCCCACATTCGTGTAATTTTGCACGTTAAGCAGACCGGTCAAATGGGAGTCCGCAGGACACTATTTCCCTTCTGAATCAGTGCGGACTAGCCATATTTTCAAAATCAATTCGCGAATGAAAAAAGTGTCCGGGGGCGGCACAAACCTCCCCCGGACAGCCGAGCTAGCAGGGGCACCCGCAAATAGCCCGACACTAAGTTCAATTGTAATCTGGACCAAGTGGGTATGTAAATTCTTGGAGAATTGGGCCTCGTGCCGGTGCTTAGCAGCCTCCATTTGGCGATAAGGAGCAACAAAATGTCTAATGCGTCAGGTCATGGCGGTGCAACTACGCTCTAGCAATATCGTCGCGTTGTCGCACGAAAGTGGCTTAGAGAAGAGGAAGCCTTGCCCGATATCGCAATCCATGTGCTGTAGTTTGCGAAGCTGCTCATCCGTCTCGATTCCTTCAGCGACCACTCGCATACCCAAATTCTTTGCCAATAGAATGATTGCTTCGACGAAGACGGTAGAATCGTCATCCCGGTCACACAGTTGGTTGATAAACAGCCGGTCGATTTTCAGGATGTCGAACGGAAAACGATAGAGCTGGCTCAATGATGAGTACCCAGTCCCGAAGTCGTCGATACTGAGTTGAATGCCCATAAGATTGAGTGCTTGCATTACATCTGCTGCTGCAATTGGGTTTTCGACAATCCCACTTTCTGTGATTTCTAATTTGAGGCTGCTGGCGTCTAGCTGATATTCTTGCAGCAAGTCGGACACTTCGCCAACAAGATTCCCTTGCGAAAACTGTGAGCTGGCTACGTTAATCGCTATGCTGAGGTCCAGGTCGGGGAATTGCTTCTTCCAATGACAGAGCTGCTTACATCCCTGGCGTAACACCCAGCTTCCAATAGGTACGATAAGACCATTCTTTTCGGCGACTGGAATAAAGTTCTGGGGCGAAACGAAACCAACTCCTGGTCTGTCCCAGCGAATGAGGGCCTCGAAACCAATTACTTCTTCTGTTGCCATTGATATAAACGGCTGATAGAACAGCTCAAACTCATCCTGATCAATAGCTCGTCGGATGTCGCCCTCAAGTCCAAGTCGCAGCAATGCGTGCTGGTGCATGGAAACGTCGAAGATTTGGTGTCTAGCTTTTCCCAGTGACTTCGCCCGGTGTACTGCAATACTAGCATCGCGTAGTATTTCGTCTGGAGTGTTGTAATTCTCCGAACTAATCACAACGCCAATGCTGGCGGAAAAAGCGAGTAGTTTTCCACCTACGTCGTACTGGCGACCTATAGTTTGTTGAATCCTTTGGATGACTGAGTCGACATGCGGCAGGCTAGCAACGTCTCTCGCAAGGATAATAAACTCATCTGCCCCGAAGTGAGCGACTACGTCGTGTGGCCGCACGGCGGAGCGGAGCCGACGGCTTACTTCAAGCAGCAGCTCGTCACCGAGTTTATAGCCAAGGCTTTCGTTGACGGGTCTGAAACCGTCTAGGTTAATGAACAATACAATAAATGAACCGTCACATGAACGCACTTGTTCTATAGCATCCTCAAGTTCACTTAGGAATGCTGACCTATCGGGGAGACCAGTCAGAGTGTCAAAGGGAGCCGCAGCGTTCGACTCTAAATGCTCTTTGCAAACGCCATTCATGTCAGCACACCTACTGGGTGGATTCAATCGTCCCTAATACTCGGAGGAATTGACAGCTTCAAAAGAATAGGTTGCTCATCACATCGAGATGAAAAGAAAAAGATGGCACTAACATTGATTCCACTTATTCGACTTGTTGGGGCAAAGGACAAGAGTTCTGTTCATTCTGATATTCGGGGTTGTACGACTTTTCCTTTCTCAATCCATTGGATGCACTAAGTTGCTGGCCAGATACAAGGCTGACGCGAAGTATTAGCCGGAAAGCAGTTGCACGACGCATTCGATGGCGAATTGGATGAGCAGTGGACACCCAGCGAAATTCGCTTGCGTTCCCTACAAGCCAAGCGGTTTCTTGACTTTCACTTACAATATCCTATTTTCAAATCGTAAGGAATAATTACGTTTTAGGTCACAAATTTTGAGATTTTGAATCATGGAAATCTGCTCAGGCGACTGTTTCAGTCAGACCATTAACGGTGAGGAAGCTCCGATGCAAGTTCTTTCCGCGGTAGGCGGAGGGTGGCTCTGTATTCGCACTGACCGTCAGATAAGTGAAACCGCCATCATAATCTCCGAGGAAGAACTCCAAGACATTCTCAGCAGCGTAGAGACAGCAAGGAGTGTTGTGAAACGCGATTAATGCGTTGAAAACACCTGCTGTTGCAGCGAGTCCTTACTAGCTTGCAGGAAAGTCCTCTCGATATGAAGAAAAATGCAATGAAGATTGAGCCAGGGGAGATATTCTACATACGGCTTCTTGGCAAAACGGAGAGTAAAGTCCAAGCTGTGCATTCGCCTGATGGCGGACAAAACTGGTTTTGTTCCAGCGAGGACTGTGCGAATCATGATACGCAAATCCTAATTTCCGCAAGCGACTTGCTGGCATCTTTTGGCGAGAAAGTAAGTTAGCCATTGAGGAAGGCCACTTCGAGATGAAGCTCTGCATTACTAAACTGACACCTGCCATCGTGCTTGCTTTGGGACTGGTGTTAGGTTCCGCCTGCTATCGGTGCGAGGCAGCCTATTCAGACGTAGTATTGGCAGACAATCCGATTGCCTATTGGAAGCTTGACGAAACCTCGGGCAGCACGGCTGTAAACGACGGCTCCCTTGGTTCTGCCGCGAATGGGTCTTTTGTTTCTGCTCACACAAAGGAGGCAACTTCTTTGGTTGCCGGACCGGGAACATCCGTTCTGTTTTCTGGAGGTTCTGTCTCCTTTGGCAATATCAACGACATCAATCGAGCAGGCCCGTTCACGCAAAAAACGATTGAGTTGTGGTTTCGTCCCCACTCCCTTAGTGGTAGGCAGGTTCTCTATGAGCAGGGAGGCGGCACTCGCGGGCTGAACATTTACCTAGATGGCGGAGACCTGTACCTAGCGGGTTGGAACCGGGCAAATGACGATGGGGGTGGCGGAGCCGCACCGTGGGGAACGCCAACGCCAATATTCGTCTCTCTGCTGGGAGCGGTCGCCACGAATACGACTTACCATGTCGTCCTAGTGATGGACGGCGATGCGTCGGGTACCTCGGGAGCCATCACGGGCTATCTGAACGGCGTCAGCATAGGACAGCAAGTGGGCGTCGGACGACTTTGGAACCACAATCCTGCTGTGATTGGGGATGCCGTTGCTGGCACCCGTTTCCATGACAATAACACTTCGACTACGAATCGTGATTTCGATGGCCAGATAGATGAAGTAGCCCTTTACAACACGGCTCTCTCGGCAGCTCAAGTACTACTCCATTTCCAGGAAGGTAATCAATCCGCAGGCCTGGTGGGCCATTGGAAGTTTGACGAGGGCTTTGGCACAACGGCCGCTGACAGCACTTCGACTGGCAATGATGTGACGCTTCAGAGTGGGGCTAGTTGGGCAACCGATTGTCTCAATCGTAACATCATTGAGTTTGATGGCTTCAGTGGTGATGCAGTAACGGGTTCACCATTTTCACCGCCGTCTACTGGAACTATCGCATTCTGGATGCGAAGTTCCGGAAATCCAACCTCACGCGAACGAATTTTCGGTTTGGGCGGAGATTGGGAAACACGGCAGGAGCCAGATGGCACATTGTCCTTCGACCTAGGTGCAGAAGGTCCTCCAGAGTTTGTGACCAACGCATCGCTCGAGAAGGAGGACCGCTGGTATCACGTCGTGGCAGTGTTTGATGCCAATGATGACACCTACGAAGTATGGGTAGATGGAAAACTCGATAACAGTGGTACGAATAGCTCGGATATGACGTCGCAATCCCCCGGCCTACTTTCGTTTGGTACGCGAACGGGTAGTTCAGAAAACTGGGAAGGGGCGTTGCGAGATTTTCGGGTGTATTCAACAAAGCTCTCTCCGGCGGAAATTGCAGAACTGTACGGCATCATTGCTCACTGGGCGTTTGATGAGTCGACTGGGACTGATGCGGCTGACAGTAGCGGTCGCGGAAATGACGCAGAATACATCGCTTCACCCACGCTAGGGGCTGCTGGAGCATTTCCGCCAAAAACAGATAAGTCAGTACAGTTAGATGGGTTCAGCGAATACGTAACAGCTAACCAAGGCCTGTTGAACGACGTAGAGGAATTCACATTAGCCGGATGGTTCAAGTCTTCCGACCTAGCTCCCGTGAAATCGTTTTTCGGCCAGTATGAATTGGTCGAGGTGGGCATCGATATGTCGGCTAGGCAACTAGAGCTGTGGACCGACGCGGGTGGGTCGCTCACGGCACCTAACGTCATGGTCCTAGGGAAGTGGCAGCATGTTGCTGCTGTTGGCACCCGCACGTCACTGACGCTCTACGTCAATGGGCATGAGGTCGCAAGCGGCGGCACGGGAGCTTCTGAGTACGGAAACAACTCCGAGGTCTTCAAGGTCGGTGAAGGTGTGATGGAAAGCAGTTCGGGATATTTTGACGGGAGAGTAGACGAAGTACGGGTCTACAGTCGTGCTCTATGTCCAGACCAGATTTACGAGCTTTACAAAGGAGCTAGACCAAGCGGAGTTCGCATCATCAAGTGGATAGAGGTGAGATGAGGCGAGACATTTTGCTGCTCGACGCAAACTTCCTATGCTGCATCTTCGGCTCGTAGATACCGGTAAAAAGTTGTTCTGCTGATACCAAGCGTGGTACATATTTCCTTCACCGAAAGGTCATCACCTTGGTGCATCGAGCGTGCCATCGCCGCTTTTTTGTTATCCATCACCTTGGGGCGACCTCCAAGCCTGCCGCGAGACCGTGCCGAATTGAGGCCAGCCATTGTCCGTTCACGAATCAAGTCACGCTCAAACTCCGCAAGCGAAGCGAAGATGTGGAACACCAGCTTCCCGACACCCGATGTAGTGTCGATGTTTTCTTGCAAGCTGCGAAAGCCAATCTCACGGTCCTTGAGGTCGTTGACTAGCTCAACTAGATGAGTCAAAGACCGGCCCAGCCGGTCGAGTTTCCAGACGACGAGCGTGTCATCAGGCCGGAGCTGGTCCAACGCCTTATCCAGTCCACTACGCTGCTCGGTGGCTCCACTGATTTTGTCGGTGTAGATGCGTTCGCAGCCAGCCTGTTTGAGGGCATCTTGCTGTGACGAGAGCTTCTGGTCTTGAGTTGAAACTCGTGCGTAACCAATCAGCATAAAAACTCATCCTTGTTGAAATCAGTGTGTTCCATAAGCTAATCCTATACTAAGTATTGGGACTTTGATAAAGAGACAAGTTGTGGGACACATTTACCGTTGCAAGGAGGCACTTTTCAGCACTCATCCAAGGTGTCCCAAAAACGAGCGTTTTTGGGACTACCGTTACATGCAAGGAAGCCCCTCATGACCAGGGCCAAGACCTACACGCGGAAACAGCTAGCAGAGCGGGCTTCGCTAACCGTTGAAGACTACGACCAAATCAACCAATGCCGCCGCGACTATAGCCGCCTCGGATTTGCGTACCAGGTTGGCTTTGTGCGGTTGATGAATCGCTTTCCGATTGCCGAGTCGGTCGAAATCATCGACGAGCTGTTGGTCTACACCGGGGTACAGCTCCGGGTCGACCCGGAAGGAATCGAGGATTATCTCAGCAGGCGACAAACCGTCTCGGAACATCAGGTTCGTATTCGCGAATACTTAGGACTGCAACGCTTCGAGGGAGAAGTGGTCAACCAGCTGGAAGCGTTCTTGTTTGAGGAATGTTTCCGCTTGGAACGGACAGCTTCGCTAGTCGCTAGAGCCAACGATTTCCTGGCGGCTCGTGGGGTGCTGACCCCGGCTGAATCGTCAATTCACCGACTCATCAGTGAGCAGCGAACACGGGCCAGGGAACGCATCCATGACCGGATTGCTCACCAGTTGCCTCCGCAAGCGGAAACCGCTTTTGAGGAATTGCTCTCTGTCGATGACAGCACCCGCGTCTCAGGCCTTCAGGCTATCAAGGCGAATCCGGACAAGTCATCGCCCGAGGCGATTCTTGCCCTGCTGATGAAGATGACAGCCATCGAAGAGTCGGGTGTTATCGGCGTCGAACTCGACTGGCTGAATGGCAACTACCAGAGGTCGCTGTTTCACCACGTCCGGAACTGCTCGGTCGACCGCCTGCAGAAATTGACCAAGCCGAGGCGTGACGCGGCGATGACCTGCTTCCTTTGGCAGGCCTACCGGGATGCGGTCGACCAGGCGTTCAATCTGTTCGATAAGCTGCTCACTCGTATCGAGAGCCACGCCCAGAACGAGCTCGACGAACGTCTCAAAGATAAACGCCGGGGCATCCTTGAATCCTTGTCGGTTCTGGAAGTCTTGGCATCGACGTTACTCGATGAAGACATACCGGACGACAATGTTCGTTCTAAGGTTTATGGACGGGTTCCAAAAGAGCGGCTGAAGGCTCAGCTTGCCAGCATCACGGAGTGGACCCAAGGCAAGTCAAGCAGCAAGGTCCACGGCATCTTAAAGCGGTTTTCCTACCTGCGAAAATTCTCTCCGTCGTTCTTCAAATCGCTCGCTTTCGAAACGGAATCACCTGCGGACGCTTCGCCCTGCCTAGAAGCCCTTATGTTGCTGAAACAGCTCAATGAGGCGAACAAGCGGAAGCTCTCTGAAGACGCTCCAATTGAATTTGTGCCTGCCCGGTTCAGGTCGTTCGTCGCTGCCGATTCCATCCCCGAACGTAGGCCTTGGGAGTGCTCGCTGCTGTACGCCATCCGCGACGAGGTCCGCTGCGGCAACCTGTCGATTCGCCACAGTAAACGGTACGGCCGCTTCGATGACTTCTTCATTCCCGAAGAAGAATGGCAAACGCATCGAGAAGACTTTTTTCAGAAGTCTGGGCTGCCAACAAACCCATCAGCGGTAAGCGAATATCTCACCAATCGCTTGAACTTGGCTTACGACACGTTTCTCGAAACAGCCCCCTCCAATAGCTACGCCAAAGCGGACGAAGACGGTTGGCATCTGTCGGTCGACCAGGGTGGGCAACCCGACGACGAAACCCAGCAACGCATCAGCCAGTTCAAGGCCTGGCTCGGCAGGAGCATGCGTCGAATTAGGCTTCCCGAGCTGCTCATCGAAGTGGATAACGCCATCGGCTTCACGCGGCACTTCATGACGCCCGCTCAAAACCAAAACCGAACCGCCGAAGAAGTCTGTACGGCTTTGGCGGCCGTGATGGCTCACGGCTGCAATATCGGGTCCTATACGATGGCTCAGCTGACGCCCGGCATCAGCTACAAACAACTCAAGCGGGTTAGCGACTGGCAGCTGACCGAGGAAGCTCAGCGTGGGGCTTTGGCCGAGCTGGTCGCCGCAATTGCTGGACTCGATACGATGATGACCTGGGGGCAGGGCAAGACTTCGGCCAGCGATGGGCAGAGGTTCTTGTTTCCCAGGAAAGTGTTGCAGCAAACCTACAGCCCCCGATTCAGTGACTTCGCCTTAGAGTTCTATTCGTTCGTCTCGGACAACTACGCCCCTTTCTACAGCACTCCGATAGAATGCACCGACCGGGATGCGGCTAACGTGCTCGACGGCTTGCTCTACAACGAGAACGACCTCGACCTGGAAGAGCACTACACAGATACCCACGGCTACACCGAAATCAACTTCGCCGCCTTCTCGATGCTCGGTCGCCGGTTCTGCCCAAGAATTCGAGGTGTCCAGCAGCAACGCATCTACCGCGTCGACCCGTATCGCGATTATGGAGCCCTCGAAAACCTAGTCTCCCGAGCTGACCGAACGGTGAAGACCGAAGCGATTACCGCCCAATGGGACCGCATGGGCCACTTTTACGCATCGCTAGAGCGTGGGCACACTACGGCGAGTGTGGCTCTGCGGAGGCTAGTTCGCTACTCGGCGAAGAACCGCTTTTTTCGAGCCAACCGGGACCTAGGCCGAATTTTCAAAACCGAGTTCATCTTGCAGTATCTCTCGCAGCCGCAGCTTCGCAGCCGGATTCGGCGGGGGCTACTCAAGGTCGAAGAACTGCACGCCTTGGCACGCGACGTGTTCTACGGCAAGCGTGGAAAGGTCAATGCCCGTGAAATCCACGGACAACTTAACAGTTGTAGCTGCTTGACGCTGATTCTTGCCTGCATCATCTACTGGCAGGCACGCGAAATCTCGGATTGCTTGGGCAGCCCATCAGCGGTGGAATCAGGCGTTGACCTAGACTGCTTGCAGCACGTCAGTCCCATCGAGTGGGAAAATGTGGTGCTTTACGGCGAATACCGACTCGACCGTAGCCTCATCCGGAATGCTTAACGTGCAAAATTACACGAATGTGGGCGGTACCCTGACCGGTGAGGAACTAGCAGGGTGCACTCGTTCGATTTAGAAGGCCCATACGACCTGGCCTCCACGTTTTTTCTATTCTCCATGGGATCGGGAGACCCATGCCTGAAATTCGATGGGCCTCATCAATTCCGAATGGCTCTCACCACGGCAGCGGGCCGGGCTGCTATTTCTGTCAAACACGAGGATGACCAACTACACGTCGAGTTTTTAGATACTGAGAGTCACTGGCTCGTAGAACATCTTCCCGTATTGTTTGGGCTTGAGTACCAGCCACCAGAGATCCGTGCCCCACGGGCCCTGGTTACTATTGCAAATAAGTATCGCGGCATGAGAATCCAAAGGTACCCCTATCTCTCCCAACGACTCGTGCAAATTATTCTGCAGCAACTCGTCACTTTTCGAGACGCTTGCTATGGCTGGCGGAAGCTGGTCACGACGTATGGCACACAAGTCCCCGATCAACCCGACCTATGGTATTCGCCGACTTCGCAAGAACTAGCGAAACTTGTCTCTCATCAATTCATCGAGTGTGGCGTACTCCCGCAGCACGGACGCAGGATTGTAGAAACCATGCGCAGGTCTAAGCGGATCGAATCGACGTGGGGCGCGGGACTGCAATCCAGTGCCGTGCAAGAAACGACGCAATTGCTAGCGAAGCTGCCAGGCATTGGGCCTTGGACGATCGGATACTTGCAGGGAGCAGGCATGGGAAACGATGACGCCCTCATGCTCGGCGACTACAGCCACCCCCGGCACGTGGCTCAGTTTTTCACTGGCAAAGCCGAGGGCGACGACGAAGACATGGTTCGATTCCTCGAGCCTTACAAGCCGCATCGGTTCTATGCTTTAACCCTGATTTTACTTGGTGCTCCGGCCCCCGAACGAAGAGGCCCCAGACGTCGCAGCTTGAGGGAACGCTTTAGATGAAAATCGAGAGTCCGCAATCAAATCTACTGAGCGCCTTCGATTCTTCAGCAAACACTCTTGTCCCGCCAACAGCGGGCATCTTGGCCAAACCACTCAATTGCTCAAACTCGAATGCTCAACTCATGTAGAAGCAACTTGAGACGACTGCTTCTGACACCGAGGGCACCAATAAGTACTACGAGCTTGATCGCCCTGCCTGCGCATTCGAATTTGCGTACCGCAAACCAAACAGGGTTCGCCTTCTCTTCCATAGACCCATTTATGCACCCCATCGACAGCAAAGCGGGTCATCCGCATACCGCCGCGGCGATTCTTCCGCATCAACTGATGCGTCTGCTGCAGATAGTCTAAGAGTGAAGCGTCCCCGATTTTCCCCACCTGCCGCCAAGGATCGAATCGGCAGAGAAACAGCGACTCCGACTTATACACATTCCCGATCCCTGCGACGATCGTTTGGTTCATCACCGCTTCTCCAATGGGGGTGCGGTTATGAACTCTCAGCCGCGCTAGTGCGAACTGGTAGTCCAGCTCCCTTTTCATCATGTCGGGACCCAATCGCTGTAAATACGAGTCGCCCAGCACTCTGGATCGGCTGGCAATTTCTATGAGTTTGGGGCTGAAATTTACCACGACATGCGATTCCGTCCCCAGCCTCAGCGCCGCCCGCTGAGCCGGCTTGCGCCAGGGTTCATCGTGTGCATAGACGTGCCACGAACCGGTCATGCCTAGGTGCGAGTGGATGACACGCCGATCTTCGAAAGTCACAAGCAAGTGTTTGCCGATCGCCTCGACAGCCGTCACACGTTTTCCCACCAGCGACTCGGCATCGATAGATGGCCCCCGACGCACCTCCCACGCTTTGGCGTCAGTGATCACTTGATCGACCAGCACAGGTCGCAGCTTATTCGCGATGCGGTAAAGTGTGTCGCCCTCTGGCATGATAAACCTCCGTGTCGTCCCTATTCCTTAACTTTCGCCACGATGGACAAATCCACGGTTGATGGCGAAAAATCCGCTTTCTAGCAACGCTTCGGCTAGTGGCGAGTTGGCTGGTCGCTCGCCGTCGATTTTCTCGAGCAGCACCGAACCTCGATCGGTAGCTCGACGAGCTAACGCCGTGGCGAGCTGCTTTATTTGTCGCGAGCGGTCGGGCTCCTCCGACGAAATAAACGTAGTGAGATTCTTACCGCTGCGACCGATGTAACCGACCAGATTTCCCTCGCACAAAATTACGAGTGCTCCAGCCGTTCGCTGCAGGCGACTCTTCTCTGTTTCTTCATTGTTCGGCGCCGAATCCTCCGGCTTGGGCCAAGGCAGCGCTGCCCCGTAGGCATTGGCAGGATCGGTGGCTGCCAGAATGACCGCATTCGAAGCCTGTGGATCCACCGGATCTGATTCCGCCCGCAACAATTCGTCTGCACCGGTGACAGCAAACTGTGCTCCACCGAGGCCTTCCACAAAATATCCGCGACGCACCTTGCCCGCTTCTTCCATGGCTTTCAGAACTGGATACAAGGCCGCAAACCCACCGGGAGCCCATTCCCGTGACGCAGCCCCACGTGTGAATACGCCATGGCGTTGAAGGAGTTGCATGACCACGGCTGCCTGACGTTCGGTCGTCGATGGCTGTTCATTTCGCGCGGCCAGCGACCAGCGCCCTTCAGAACCCGCCAACACGGAGCGGCGACGCGACCGAAAGCGGGGTTTCCGCGATTGCCCTCTTCGAGTTCGTTTGGATCGGGGCGTGCCGATCGCATGGGTCTGTTTGAGCATCGAACGCAGCGGGGCCAAGGTATCGTTCGTTAATTCTCCCTGCCATACGAGTCGCCAGAGGGCGTCCAGCACATCTTTCGAGAAGGCATCCGTCGCATCCACGATTTCTTCGAATCGCAACGCACCCCGCTGGCTTAGCAATTCTCGAATTGCATCCTCCAGTGGATCTGGCTCGTCCGACTGCGAATCGTCTTTCTGTAACCAGGGTGACAACAACGGTTCCTGATCGGTCAGATACAGCGCCACCCGTCCATCAGATGCCCCGACACCTTCGATACCCCGCCAAGTAACTTCACCTGCCAAGAACAACTCATCCAGGTCCGACGATTGGTAATCCACGATTCGAGCAGGAAGAATTTCTGATTCGAGTGCGCTCGCAAGCAGCGGGGCACCCTGAAGTTGTTCCACAACATCAAGCAGCCCATCCATCCCACGTGCGGGCTGAGTTACGCCATGCCAGGCCGGCAAGAACCTTGCGAGGGCCACTGCCGGCGTTGCCTCGACCTGTTGCCGCAACTTGGCCAGAGAGCGACGTTTAATTTTTCGCAGCACCGAAGCATCGCACCACTGGCGTCCACTAAGTCCAGTGACGAACACACCCTCTACGATTCGCCCCGATTCAGCAAGTTGCCGCAATCCTGAGAGAACAGGTGCTTCGCCCAAACCCAAACGCTGTGCGACATCGCCTGCCGTGAACGGGGCGTGCGTTCGCGCATAACGCGAGATCATGTCGCCCAACGGATCCGTGACACTCTGCAAGAAGGCCGCCGGCAGACCGGGAGTTGGGTTCACTCCTAGCGCGTCACGAAGTCGTGCCGCGTCTTCCGCAGCCGCAAAACGATCGTCACCCCCGATCCGCACTGCCATGATTCGTCGCTCGGACAACAACTTGTCGAGAGAAGCTTCCAGCATTTCGCCAGTCATAATCTCTTTGTCGCAGCGAACGGCGATTTCGTCTCTCGAAAGATCTCCAAGCATCAGCAGCAGCTCATGCAGATCGTCTGCATCACGGACCATCGGCCGATCGAGCCGCCCGACTTCCAGTCCGATCTGATCAATCACTTCTTCATCGAGCAACTCGCTCAAGTCCGTATCGCCCAACAGCTCCCGCAGTTGTGTGTGATCGAGTGCCAGGGCCGCCGCCCTTCTCTCGGCAAGGGGCGCATCACCCTCGTATAAGAAATTGGCTGTGTAGTTGAACATCAGCGAGGCGGCAAACGGGGATGGGACCGTAGTATCTGCCGTCACAATTCGCACACGTCGCTGCTCGACATCCCGCAACAATGAAATCAACCCGGGCAAATCAAAGACGTCGCGGAGGCACTCGCGATAGGTTTCCATCAAGATCGGAAAGCTTGGATAGCGAGCTGCCACCTGAAGCAAGTCAGCACTCTTGCGACGCTGCATCCACAAAGGAGTCCTCCCCTGCGGACGACGTTTCGGCAATAGCAAAGCCCGGGCAGCATTCTCTCGGAACCGTGCAGCAAACAGGGCCGTTGAACCCAACTGGCGAGTAATCAGTTCCTCGACGTCCGACGCCTGCGGTAGGAATTGATCGACCGCGGGGGGATTCTCCGATTCCAAGAGCCGAAACATCAACCCGTCGTCGCTCCAGCTCATGTCGACTTCGCCAACACCCGATTCACGCAATTGGGCTGCCACCGCGATGGCCCAAGGAGTATGCACCCGCGCGCCAAACGGCGAAAGTATACAAACCCGCCAGTCACCTATTTCGTCGAGGAACGATTCCACCACGATCGCCCGATCGCTAGGTGTTTCTCCTGTTGCCTCTTGTTGATCGTGCAAATACCGCAGCAGATTCTTTGCTGCCCGGCCATCAAGCGCATGCTGCTGATCCAGCCTCTCCAAAGCGTCTTGTTCATCCTGGAAAGTGAGTTCACGGGCGAGTTGGCCAATCGCTCGGCCAAATTCCATCGGACGCCCTGGTGCATCGCCGCGCCAGAACGGCATCCGGCCAGGCTCGCCAGGAGCCGGAACCACGATCACTCGATCGCGGGTGATTTCTAAAACTCGCCAAGTCGAGGCGCCCAGCAAGAACACATCTCCTGGCTGAGTTTCAAAAACCATCTCTTCGTCGAGTTCGCCCACTCGACTGCCACCGGTTCCGTCGGGACCATCGCCTGCGAGAAACACACCGTACAGGCCTCGGTCTGGAATCGTGCCGCCGTTGAGGATAGCCAGGCGTTGTGTTCCCCGTCGCGACGACAAGACGCCAGTCAAACGATCCCAATTGATGCGAGGCCGGAGTTCCGAAAACTCATCGGAAGGATATCTCCCTGCTAACATATCGAGGATGCCTTCGAATGATCCTCGGGGGAGGTCGGCATAGGGAGCGGCACCTCGCAGCAGCGCATATAAATCGTCAACAGAGATCGACTCCCGCGCAACGATCGCCACGATTTGCTGTCCGATGAGGTCGAGTGGGTTGCGAGGATAATAAGTCTCCTCGACCGTCCCCTCCAGCATTCGCCCGGTCGCGGCTGAACAGGCTAGTAGGTCGCCACGATATTTGGGGAAGATCACACCACGTGACGACTCACCGACCTGATGCCCTGCCCTACCAATTCGCTGCATCCCCGATGCGATCGAAGGGGGTGCCTCAATCTGGATGACCAAATCGACGGCTCCCATATCGATACCCAATTCTAACGAACTGGTGGCGATGATGGCTGGAAGCTGCCCCCGCTTGAGCCGATCCTCAATCGCCGCACGCTTTTCTTTGGCAACCGACCCATGGTGGGCTAGCGCCACCTCGCCTACATCCGGATTCTCCTCGGCGGCCAATTCGTTAATCGCAAGTGACAACCGTTCTGCAAGCCGCCGACTATTCACGAAAATCATCGTCGAACGGTGCTTGTTAATTAATTCGAGCAACCGAGGATGGATCGCAGGCCAGATACTTGGCGGCGTCGGCGACGTGAACATCGAGGCATCGCTCGGCTCACCCAGCGCGGCGTTGCCACTCTCCGAGTTACTCCCGTCTCGGAAAGCGTTGTCCCCCAACCTGGCCATATCTTCCACCGGAACTTCGACCGTGAGTTCCAACCTCTTCGGCTCGCTGGCGTCGACAATCTGCACAGGACGTGGCGTAACGGCCAAATCAGGATCAGCCGTCGCAACACCGCCCCCCAGGAGTTTGGCAACTTCTTCCAAGGGCCGCTGTGTCGCCGAAAGGCCTATCCGTTGTAGTGGTCGGCAGTTTTCATTCGCCTTCTTTCGCAGTCGTTCTAAACGTTCGAGCGAAAGAAACAAATGCACTCCACGCTTGGTCGGAACCATGACGTGAATTTCATCAATGATGACCGTCTCGACCGAAGCGAGTATCGACTCCGCATTGCTGGTCAGCATCAGGTACAGCGACTCTGGCGTTGTGATTAATACGTCGGGCGGAATTCGCAGAATGGCTTGACGCTCGCGTTGTGGAGTATCCCCCGATCGAACGGCCACCGAGGGTTCAGTGTAGGAGGTCTCAGAACGCTGCGCTACAGCCCGAATGCCGGCGATCGGTGCCTTAAGATTGCGATCGATGTCTACGCCCAGGGCCTTCAGCGGAGAGATATAAAGAACCCGCACCCCTGCCCGAGCCGACTTACTACCCGCAGCCTTACCCGACGCATCTCGCGCGGCCTCAACCGAGCGTTCTCGCGCGGCTCCACGCAATCCCCCTCCTCCCTCGTCTGCGGGGGAGGGGCTAGGGGAGGGGGCCTCCAAAGCAGAGTCGATATTCCTCTCACCCAAGCCCCCAAACATCACCCGATCCAGCGCCGCCAAAAAAGCAGCAAGCGTTTTCCCGCTACCAGTGGGAGCCAGGAGCAGCGTGCTTTGACCCGACTGAATGGGTGGCCAGGACAGGTCCTGAGCCTTGGTCGGCGCAGCAAACGCTTCGGCAAACCACGTTCGCGTGCATTCGTGGAAGCCGCTTAGACTATCGATAGTTTGGGTAGATTCAGGCACTCTTCAAATATTCCAAATCGAAACCAGCCACACCATTGACCAACCACCCGCGTTAGCGGTGTCGGCAACGACACTACCAACAGGAAACGTTGCAAAAACAACGTCGTTAACAATCGCCCCACATTCACCGTCCACACAACACCAAGTTGATCACTCCAAAGCCTGAATATTATTGCGCAAACCAACCCAAAGACACCCTCAATTCGCATCATACACCCAGAGAAGTGTGGTTTTCCCAATGTATGCAGTCGAATCGCCGTCTACAGAGCAACGCGACTTAAAGTCGCGTACATCGTCACTTCATTCTAAGAAGAATGGCCAAGCAGCATCGCGGGATTAGCTCCCGGCACTACTAGGCCATTGCTATGAAGAAGCAAAGCAATTTAACTATTAAAGCTCAGCCACTGCCAAATCCACAGCAGCGTTGCTCATCGCTTCGCTTGATAGGGGAATTTCCGCTTCGCTAAGTTGCTCGGCATAGATCACAAAGCTACTAATCTCGCCAGCGAGTGGATCGCGGAAGTTCTGCCGATCGCCATCGCGGCTTACCGTGCTAGCGCCCAATACTAGCGAATTGTCGTTCGGGGCAATCCCCTGCTGGAAGTCCACCTCCGCATCGGCAATCAACCCATCCACGTAGAGCCGCGCCCCCTCGGCGCCGAAGCTCACTGCCACCTGGTGCGTTTCACCCGCGGTGATCGAGCCGACTGCTGAGTGCAGCTTCACGCTCTCGCTATCACTCTGCAGACGTACCTCCACATGATCGTCTACCACCCAAGCGGTGATGTGTCCTCCCTGCTGGTAACCGCTGTGGTCCTTACTAAACAAGGTCTGGCGACCATCCGTTGCGTCCACACTAAACTCCAGCGAGACTGTTCCCTCTGAGAGCGCTAGATCGCTATGATGGGCGACCTCGAATGCGTCGGCCTTCTCGCCATTAAACGACAACGATTGTCCCACCGAGAAGACCGCGTTCTCCGGCAGTGCCGCTTCCTCTACCTCTGACAAGAGCCAGTGCGACTCGCCATCGGTCGTGACCGGTCGTCCCCGATACTTGGGCGCTAGCGCTTCGGCCAGTTCACCGATCGTTTCGACAATCCCTAAATTGGCATGGGCGTCAACCGTATAGTCTTCGTCACGCACCAAGTCGCCATAAACCGTGACCGTACCGAGCTTATCCTTGTTATGGGCGCCGGCATTCCCTTGGTTCGACTGAATGTAGAGCCGCGAAGCGTCCAACACCCCATCGCCATCGGTATCCAGATGCGTCACCTTATAAACGTCCGTCGTATGGCCAACGATCTCGATCTTGTCGCCCTCGGCGCGATTGAAGTCGAGAATCACTTCGTCGCCGATCCGATCGACCCAGTGGTCGTGGACCAATCGGTTCTCGCCTGTCACACCCTTCCAGTCGATCGTGCCATCGTCGTTCACATGCTTAAATAGAATCCGCTCTTTGGCATTGATTAAGATCTCGAACCGGAACGTATCGGCCCCTTTGCCACCGATCAGCAGATCGTCCGAGGCAATCGGCTGACCTGGATAGAGAGTTCGCGAGTCGGGATCGACTTCCCCATACGGGTCGTCTCCCGCATCGTAGTCCTGGGCAATGACTGGTTCCCAGCCGTCACTACGGCTAATCAACAGATCGTCGCCGGCTTCACCTTTCAGTCGATCCAAGCCTGCGCCACCGTTGAGGATATCATTGCCTCTCGTACCGAACACTAGGTCGTTGCCGTAACTACCGTCAACCAACGAGTCACGCAGCGTATCGCGGTACTCGGTACCTGTCATCACTCCATCAATCTCGGTCGGTGTCTCCAGCGGCGACTGATCGACTCCAGCCAGCGCTGCCATCTCGGCCAAGCCGTACTGATCGGCATAGATCACAAAGCTACTAATCTCGCCAGCGAGTGGATCGCGGAAGTTCTGCCGATCGCCATCGCGGCTTACCGTGCTAGCGCCCAATACTAGCGAATTGTCGTTCGGGGCAATCCCCTGCTGGAAGTCCACCTCCGCATCGGCAATCAACCCATCCACGTAGAGCCGCGCCCCCTCGGCGCCGAAGCTCACTGCCACCTGGTGCGTTTCACCCGCGGTGATCGAGCCGACTGCTGAGTGCAGCTTCACGCTCTCGCTATCACTCTGCAGACGTACCTCCACATGATCGTCTACCACCCAAGCGGTGATGTGTCCTCCCTGCTGGTAACCGCTGTGGTCCTTACTAAACAAGGTCTGGCGACCATCCGTTGCGTCCACACTAAACTCCAGCGAGACTGTTCCCTCTGAGAGCGCTAGATCGCTATGATGGGCGACCTCGAATGCGTCGGCCTTCTCGCCATTAAACGACAACGATTGTCCCACCGAGAAGACCGCGTTCTCCGGCAGTGCCGCTTCCTCTACCTCTGACAAGAGCCAGTGCGACTCGCCATCGGTCGTGACCGGTCGTCCCCGATACTTGGGCGCTAGCGCTTCGGCCAGTTCACCGATCGTTTCGACAATCCCTAAATTGGCATGGGCGTCAACCGTATAGTCTTCGTCACGCACCAAGTCGCCATAAACCGTGACCGTACCGAGCTTATCCTTGTTATGGGCGCCGGCATTCCCTTGGTTCGACTGAATGTAGAGCCGCGAAGCGTCCAACACCCCATCGCCATCGGTATCCAGATGCGTCACCTTATAAACGTCCGTCGTATGGCCAACGATCTCGATCTTGTCGCCCTCGGCGCGATTGAAGTCGAGAATCACTTCGTCGCCGATCCGATCGACCCAGTGGTCGTGGACCAATCGGTTCTCGCCTGTCACACCCTTCCAGTCGATCGTGCCATCGTCGTTCACATGCTTAAATAGAATCCGCTCTTTGGCATTGATTAAGATCTCGAACCGGAACGTATCGGCCCCTTTGCCACCGATCAGCAGATCGTCCGAGGCAATCGGCTGACCTGGATAGAGAGTTCGCGAGTCGGGATCGACTTCCCCATACGGGTCGTCTCCCGCATCGTAGTCCTGGGCAATGACTGGTTCCCAGCCGTCACTACGGCTAATCAACAGATCGTCGCCGGCTTCACCTTTCAGTCGATCCAAGCCTGCGCCACCGTTGAGGATATCATTGCCTCTCGTACCGAACACTAGGTCGTTGCCGTAACTACCGTCAACCAACGAGTCACGCAGCGTATCGCGGTACTCGGTACCTGTCATCACTCCATCAATCTCGGTCGGTGTCTCCAGCGGCGACTGATCGACTCCAGCCAGCGCTGCCATCTCGGCCAAGCCGTACTGATCGGCATAGATCACAAAGCTACTAATCTCGCCAGCGAGTGGATCGCGGAAGTTCTGCCGATCGCCATCGCGGCTCACCGTGCTAGCGCCCAATACTAGCGAATTGTCGTTCGGGGCAATCCCCTGCTGGAAGTCCACCTCCGCATCGGCAATCAACCCATCCACGTAGAGCCGCGCCCCCTCGGCGCCGAAGCTCACTGCCACCTGATGCGTTTCACCCGCGGTGATCGAGCCAACCGCTGAGTGCAGCTTCACACTTTCGCTGTCACTCTGCAGACGTACCTCCACATGGTCGTCTACCACCCAAGCGGTGATGTGTCCTCCCTGCTGGTAACCACTGTGGTCCTTACTGAACAAGGTCTGACGACCATCCGTTGCGTCCACACTAAACTCCAGCGAGACCGTTCCCTCTGAGAGCGCTAGATCGCTATTATGGGCGACCTCGAATGCGTCGGCCTTCTCGCCTGAGAAAGACAATGTGTCTGTCGACACATACACAGTATCGCTATCCAGTGACGATACATCGATGGGTCCGGCGTTAAGAACTTGACGCTGCTCTAGCGTTTCAATTCTTCCAGAAAAACCCCGGCCAGAAAAACCTTGAGCCGATAGGTAGGCAGATGATTTCTTACTAAGACCAGTAAAGAAACGACAAACCGTCTGCGCGCACCCCTTGCGCAATTTCATCAAATCTAAAAACATTTCCCTGCTCCTTCTTGTTCCGTACAACTGTGAGAAAGTTGGGCGGTGCCTCTCGAAGGACAGTGATACCCCACTTCCTTAAGGTGTCAACATTTTTTCTGCCCTCACCATGCAATTTCGGCTGGAGCTAGCAACTGAGAAAGCGGCGCAAGCTGTAGTAGATGCTGAGGTTAGAGGTTGCTCTCAAGCGGAGTAAAACAACTCAGAGTTTTTTGAGATTTCCACATATCGCACGATTACCAGCGTTAGCCCCCCCTCCGTAGTTCTCGCCATATCAAAGCGCGGACTGCATATCGTCGCCCGTACCGGTTTAGAGTCTCGGCGATGAATATCTCTTTTGTTGAACAGAAGGAAACAAAGCCAACGGAGTTCTGTAAGCCCATTCTTTTCTGGTGGTGTGGTCCAAAGGTTGATTGCGTTGAAACCAAAGTGGTAACCAACAAAAAGATCGACAAACTAAGTACCGATTCTCCGTTCTCTCCGTTACTCCTGTTCAAAAATCTGCTTGGCAAGAGGCTCCAGACCACACTCAATCCATGGATCCTTATAAGTCACTTACTAATTCACCTCTCCGCTTCAATTTGCGCATTGGAAAGCTTCGTGCCTGGACTTCAACCAGGAAATGCCGAGTCTCGCGGGGCTTGATAAAGGGCCTAAAAACACGCAGAATTAAGGCCCTAGCTACCATTCAACTGCCCCCTCCTAACCATTGCGATCCACACATGCAAGATATTGTCAGCAAGCTCGCGGAAAAGCGGGCTGCAGCCGAGTTGGGGGGTGGCCAAGATCGCATCGACGCCCAACATGCCAAGGGTAAACTCACAGCGCGTGAGCGGATTGATGTCCTCTTAGATCCTGGTTCGTTCGAAGAGTGGGACATGTTCGTCGAACACCGCTGTACGGACTTCGGCATGGATCAAAAACGCATTCCCGGCGACGGCGTCGTCACCGGTTATGGCACGATCAATGGACGATTGACCTTCGTCATTAGCCAAGATTTCACTGTTTACGGTGGTTCACTCTCCGAAGCGCACGCTGAAAAAATCTGTAAGGTGATGGATCAGGCCATGAAGGTCGGCGCGCCCATCATCGGCATCAACGACTCGGGCGGGGCACGCATCCAAGAAGGCGTCGCTTCGCTCGGCGGATATGCCGAGGTGTTTCAGCGGAACGTGCTCGCTTCCGGAGTCATTCCCCAGATTTCCCTGGTGATGGGTCCCTGTGCCGGCGGAGCGGTCTACTCCCCCGCCATGACCGACTTCATTTTCATGGTGAAAGATACTTCATACATGTTTGTCACCGGTCCGAATGTGGTGAAAACAGTGACCCACGAAGAAGTGAGTGCCGAAGAGCTCGGCGGTGCCATCACCCATTCCACAAACTCTGGCGTCGCCGACCTGGCTTTCGAAAACGATATGCAAGCGCTCGAAATGACGCGCCGTCTGTTCGATTACCTTCCCGTCAACAATCGCACCGCACCACCCCACTGGCAAACAGACGACTCGCCCGAGCGCGAAGAACTCTCCCTAGACAAACTTGTGCCGGACAATCCTTCGCAGCCTTACGACATCAAAGAGCTCATTCACAAGTCGGTCGACGAATCGGAGTTCTTCGAAATCCAACCGGAACACGCCAAGAATATTGTGGTCGGTTTCGCGCGGATGGAAGGCCATCCCGTCGGTATCGTTGCCAATCAGCCTCTGGTCTTGGCCGGCTGCCTCGATATAAAGTCCGCCATCAAGGCGGCCCGATTCGTTCGGTTTTGCGACTGCTTTAGCATCCCGCTCATCACCTATGTCGACGTCCCAGGTTTCATGCCCGGCACCGCCCAGGAGTACGGCGGCATCATCAAGCACGGAGCCAAACTGCTGTATGCCTACGCAGAAGCCACCGTGCCCAAAATCACGGTTATCACCCGCAAAGCCTATGGCGGAGCCTACGACGTGATGGCTTCCAAGCACTTGCGTGGCGACGTCAACTTGGCCTGGCCGAGTGCTGAAATCGCCGTCATGGGCCCGAAAGGGGCGGTCGAAATCATTTTTCGACAAGAAGCTCAGGACGAAGCTCGCGCCGAAGAGCTCACCGAAGAATATCGAGAAAAATTCGCCAATCCGTTCATTGCCAGCAAACGTGGTTACATTGATGATGTCATCATGCCCCGCGAAACACGCCGACGCATCTGCAAGTCGCTCGCGATGCTGCGAAATAAAAAACTGGAAAACCCGTGGCGAAAGCACGGCAATATCCCGCTCTAAGAGCCCGATGGGTTGGAAGGAGAGAGGGGGATGATGGAGATACAGGGGATGGCCAACCTAGGGGCAACGTCATTACTCTGGAACAAGTTTATTCGCGGAACTTGTGATTCGCCTCTTATTAATTCCTTTGCCTTAATCTACGAACTACCGATACTGCTTTACTCCTTCAGCAAACTATCCCCAGCATCTCCACTATCCCCCCATCCCCTTTTCCTTAGTCCGCTCAACCTTCGCTGTTAATGTTCAAAAAACTTCTCATTGCCAATCGAGGCGAAATCGCCTGCCGAATTATCAAAGCGACCCGCAAGTTGGGCATCAAATCGGTCGCGATATTCTCCGAAGCAGATCGCCAAGCCCTGCATGTCGCCTCGGCCGACGAAGCTATTTGCGTGGGGCCCGCTCCCTCCAGCAAGAGTTATCTTGCGCAGGACAACATCATCGCAGCTTGCCAATCGTCAGGAGCCGAGGCGATTCACCCTGGCTATGGTTTTCTCTCGGAGAATTCTGAATTCGTCGAAAAGCTCGCCGCCACCAACATCGCCTTCATTGGCCCCACGGCCTCAGCAATTCGCAGCATGGGGGACAAGATCACCTCCAAACGCCTGGCAAAAGAAGCGGGGGTCTCCACCATTCCCGGCCACACGGAAGTTGTTGCCGACGCCCAAGAGGCCGTCGCCATTGCCAAGGACATTGGCTACCCCGTGATGATCAAGGCCTCCGCCGGCGGCGGTGGTAAGGGAATGCGAATCGCGCACAACGATGCCGAGTGCCGCGATGGCTTTGAGCGCGCCACCAGCGAAGCCGGTTCGTCCTTCGGCGACGATCGCGTCTTCCTGGAACGCTACATCGAGAACCCCAGGCATATCGAAATTCAAGTCCTTGCTGACACGCTTGGCAACTGCGTGCATCTGTTCGAGCGCGAATGTTCCCTTCAACGCCGTCATCAAAAAATCATTGAAGAATCGCCCTCGCCACTGCTGGATGATGCCCTACGTCAAGCGATGGGAGAACAGGCCATTGCGCTCGCTCAAGCAGTCGACTATCAGTCCGCAGGCACTGTTGAATTTGTCGTCGATCAGTCGAACAAGTTCTACTTCCTGGAAATGAACACGCGACTGCAAGTCGAGCACCCGGTCACCGAGTACGTCTCGGGACTCGACCTGGTCGAGTGGATGATCCGCATCGCCGCGGGTGAAAAACTCTCGTTCCAACAATCGGACTTACAAATCAATGGTTGGGCGGTGGAGGCGCGCATCTATGCTGAGGATCCGAGGCGAAACTTCCTTCCATCCATTGGCAGAATCAACACCTACCAGCCTCCGCAAGAATCAGAAACGGTAAGGGTCGACACAGGCATCAGCGAGGGAGACGAGATCTCCATTCACTACGACCCGATGATTGCCAAGCTGATTACGTTTGGCGAGACTCGCGCGCAGTCGATCGCCGAAATGAAAACGGCGCTCAATCGGTTCCACATCGACGGCGTCAATCATAATGTGAATTTCCTGGCGGCGATTGTCGACCACCCAGAATTCTTAGCAGGCGATCTGTCGACGAATTTCATCCAGGACCATTTCCCGGAAGGTTTCAACCCTTCGGACAAGTCTCCGGCAAATCCAAATACCATGGTGGCCATTGCCGCCGGTATTCATAGCCGGTACCAAAATCGAATGGCCAGTCTTTCTAGCCCCCCCTCCGAAGCTTCACAACGTTGCGAACACAACTGGGTGGCTGTTCTGAGCGACAACTCGCAAGTCGTTAACGTCTACACCTATTCGGACGTCACCGACTTCGAGGTCTCAATCGATGGCAAGACGGTATGCGTTGAGACAACGTGGCAGTTTGGCCAACCGGTATTTCACGGCACGGTTGACGGCGAGGAGATCAATCTACTGCTGGAACGTAACAATCTCGGCTATCGACTCTGGCATAACGGAAGCGAATGTACCATTTCGATCCTCACGCCTACGGCTGCCTCATTACTCGACATCATGCCAGTGAAACAAGCGGCCGATACGTCCCGCTTTTTGCTCTCGCCGATGCCCGGCTTACTTTCGCAACTCCTGGTCGAAGCAGGCCAAAGCACAAAAGCCGATCAGCCTTTAGCAATTGTCGAGGCGATGAAAATGGAAAACGTCCTCCGCGCCCAGCGCGACGCCACAGTCGCCAAGGTCTTGGCCAAGGTTGGCGACACGCTAGAGGTGGACCAACCAATCTTGGAATTCACCAGCGAATAAAGGTCTACCAAACCAAATCCCCCACCCCCGTCTGCGGGGGAGGGCTAGAACAGGTTGCGAGATTAGTTCGTAGGGTGGGCCAAAGCGAAGCGACGGCCCACCGTTGCGGTTGAGTCAATTCCAGAGATGGGCCTAACGGCACTATCCTCCATCGCTCCGACGAACCGCTTCATGCAACACTCATGCGGCGAATAGATTGAAGGGCGACGTTGGCTCGCATGCCCACAGCGGCAGACCGCCGTGGGCATGGCACCCCAAAACATTAGGCGTTGTTTTAACAACGTAATTAGAATGACAAACAATCTACACTTTAGCGTGAAGGGTTTGTTTCTTTGGATCACAACCTTTTCGCTTTCACTTACAGTACTGATTTCTACCTGGAGAAGCGATGAGTTGTTCTTCTATCTACCGGTTATAGGTGCCTTCCTCGGTGGGTTTCTTGGAGCTGCATTCCAATATTTAGCTCGTGGCCACAGAAAGATTGTTCATGGGTCTTTAGTAGGCACTGCAATCGGATTTTTTATTACCCTGGTACCAATCTGGGGTTGGATTCGCTTTGAGTGACACTCCAACCTTATCCTTAAGTGAACATCAATGAAGTACATTCAGTTCCAGTGCAAAGCGACCCTACCCCAGAGTCCGCACGAGATAGCCAAGGAAATCCTTGATCTTTCTAACTGGGCAGATTTCAAAGGCTACGGACCAATGCCAGGAATAGCTTCAGCGCAGTTCGAGGTGCAGACGCCAGAAATAGTTGGCACGCGCATTCGCGTTCACAACACGGATGGCTCGCAACATATCGAAGAGATTGTCGAGTGGAATCCTGAGAGTAATCTTGCTCTACGAATGCAAGAATTCTCGCCACCGCTATCCAAGCTGGCTACGCACATTGATGAGACATGGGGATTCGATTCCCTCGAGAACGGAACACATGTGAAGCGTCGATTTCTAATGCATGCTCGCAATGCAGTTACCATTCCCATACTGTGGCTCATATCCAAGTTCCTCAAGAGAGCAGTAGACAAGCACCTGAAGCAACTTGGAAATAGGTAGTCCGAAGTTCGTAGGGTGGGCCAAAGCGAAGCGACGGCCCACCGTTACGGTTGAGTCAACTCCAGAGATGGGCCTAACGGCAGAATCCTCCATCGCTCCGACGAACCGCTTCTTGCAACACTCATGCGGCGAATAGGTTGCGAGAGCAGAGCGCTGCTTTTCCCAGACACCAAGCCAAAAAACCAGGTTTCAACATCGCAACTCTGCAAGCCCCGATTTTTGTGCCACCGCCTGGCTGGAAGCCATACAACATCTAGTGGAATCTAGAATGGGCTGACACAATTTTATTGAAAATGACACCGGCTCACTTGTGTGACGCATGGACCCATCACACAAGATATTGATTTCAGCCCCAATCTTAGGATCGGCTTTTACCGAGAAAAACCCTGCCGGCATCAAAAAAACTGGAAACACCTCAAATTTCGGGGGGCTGATTTGAATCTTGCATCACTCTATCACAGAGCCATACAAAATCTCAGCCTCTATTCTTGGCCGTCCCATAGCGAAGGACTTGTCGAACGCGCTTTATTCCGAAGCGCGGATCCCCAAGGCGTCGATAATTTTCTCTGCCGCATCGGCAGGCGCAATCTGCCCAGCGACAATTTCTGCTTCAAGTTCGCTTCGCAGATTCTCAACGCTTGTATGGTGCTTGGTGAGAACGCGAAGTTTGTGGTCCACGATTTCCCACATCCAGCGCAGGTTCTGTTGTCCTCGCTTCTCTGCCAGCGCACCAGAGTTCTTAAACTGCTGGATCTTGTCTGCAATCGCGTGCCACACCGGTGCGATTCCTTCCTGCTGCAAAGCACTGCAGGTAAGCACTTCGGGGGGACCCGCCTCACCCTGCTCTCCGGCAATGGCACGCAACGTCGACTCGTACTGCTCGGCAGCCAACTTGGCAGCGGTTTGGGTTTCTCCATCCGCTTTGTTCACCACGATCACGTCCACCAATTCCAGCAGACCTCGTTTGACGGCCTGCAACTCGTCACCCGCCCCCGGCAACATCAAAGCCACAAAGCAATCCACCAAATCGGCAACCATTGTCTCCGACTGTCCCACGCCGACCGTTTCGATCAGCACCACGTCGTACCCCGCGGCTTCGCAAATAAGCATGCATTCGCGAGTCCGATGGGCAACACCGCCCAAACTACCTGAGGAAGGTGCGGGCCGAATAAAGGCGTTCGGTTCGGCGGAAAGCCTGGGCATCCGCGTCTTGTCGCCCAAAATGCTCCCGCCACTGACTCCGCTCGACGGATCGATGGTGAGCACCGCGACCCGCATGCCTTGTTGCGTGAGATGCAACCCCAGCGCCTCGATGAAGGTACTTTTTCCCACCCCAGGAACGCCCGAAATGCCCACCCGCCTGGCCTGCCCTGTCTTGGGCATGAGCCGCGTCAGGAGCTGCTCGGCAAGGGCCCGATCGTCGTTTTTCGTCGATTCGATCAGAGTCAAAGCACGGGCCAACGTAGCAACCGTGCCCCGCTCGATCCCCTCGCTGTACTCCTCAAGCGTCAGCCTTCCCGTCGTTTGTTCGTGCGATTCTGCTGGGGCCATAGCCGCGGTTGCCTGTGTTGATCCAATCTACTTGGACGAGGATTGATCCAGTGAATGACCCAAGTGCGCCGCGAGCTTGCGCAGCAACTCCACCGCGGCCAGCCCGACTTTTGTGCCCGGGCCGAAGGTCGCTGCCACGCCCAGTTCCGCCAACTTCTCGCAGTCCTCCGGCGGAATCACACCACCTACGATAATCATGATGTCTTGCCGGCCGAGTTCGGCGAGTTCACGCTGCAGCGCCGGAACCAACGTCAAATGACTAGCTGCGAGCGTGCTGACGCCGATCAAATGCACGTCGTTCTCCACCGCGTGCCGGGCGGTTTCCCCAGGGGTGCGAAACAAAGGACCGATATCGACATCGAATCCAAAATCCGCAAAGGCAGAGGCCACCACTTTCTGCCCGCGATCGTGCCCATCTTGCCCCATCTTCGCAAGCAGAATCCGCGGCCTCCGTCCGTCGCATCGCTCGAAGCTCGTTACCAGTTCGCGTACTTCTTTCACTCTGCTATCGCTCTTCAGTTCGGCTGCGTAAATCCCGCGGACAGAATCGATCGGCGCCTCGTATCGTCCGAAGTGTTCTTCCAGGGCAAGGCTTATCTCTCCTACTGTACACTTCACCCGGGCCGCAATGACGGCCAATTCAAGCAGATTCCCAATCTTTGTGCGGGCACATTCCCGCAAAGCGTGCAGTGCTGCCTCGACCTGCTCGGATTCTCGATCTGCCCGCAATTGCTTGAGGCTGGCAATCTGTGCTTCCCGAACCTTGGTGTTATCGACATTCCGCAGTTCGAGCGTCTCTTCGGATGGACTCAGATATTTATTCACACCTACAATCGTTTGTGAACCCGAATCGATGCGTGCTTGCGTGCGGGTGGCTGCCTCTTCGATGCGGAGTTTGGGGATGCCCTGCTGGATGGCCCGCGTCATGCCACCTAATTCTTCGACTTCTACGATGTGTTTCCACGCCCGCTTGGCCAGATCGTGGGTCAGTCGTTCCAAGTAGTAACTGCCTCCCCAGGGATCGACCACCGCACAAGTGTCGGTTTCGTGCTGCAGAAAGAGCTGCGTATTACGGGCAATTCGGGCGGTGTGGTCGGTGGGTAGGGCCAGTGCTTCGTCCAGAGCGTTGGTGTGCAACGACTGCGTGTGCCCATGCACAGCCGCCATCGCTTCGATACACGTACGGACTACATTGTTGTAGACGTCTTGGGCGGTGAGAGACCAACCGCTGGTTTGGCAATGCGCTCGCAACGCGAGGCTCTTTGGGTTTTGGGGAGAGAACGAGTGGATTAACTTGGCCCAGATCATGCGTGCAGCGCGAAGCTTGGCGACTTCCATAAAGTAGTTCATGCCAGTGGCCCAGAAAAAGGAGAGCCGGGGGCAAAACTGATCTACCTCCAAACCACTCTCCACGCCGGTGCGCACGTATTCGAGCCCATTGGCGAGCGTGTAGGCCAACTCCAAATCGGCTGTGGCTCCCGCTTCGTGCATGTGATAGCCGCTGATGCTGATGCTGTTGTACTTGGGCATGTGGCGGCTGGTATAGGCAAAGATATCCGCAATGATCCGCATGCTCGGTTCCGGCGGATAGATGTAGGTGTTGCGAACCATGAATTCCTTGAGAATGTCGTTCTGCACCGTCCCCGCCAACTTTTCCTTATCAACTCCCTGTTCCTCTGCCGCGACAATGTAGAGCGCCATGATCGGCAGTACGGCCCCGTTGATGGTCATCGAAACCGTCATCTCGTCGAGCGGAATCCCCTCGAACAAGGTTCGCATGTCGTAAATGCTATCGATGGCCACGCCGGCCATTCCCACGTCGCCAGTTACTCGCGGATGATCGGAATCGTAGCCGCGATGCGTCGCTAGATCGAAAGCAATGCTGAGCCCCTTCTGTCCCGCGGCCAGATTGCGGCGATAGAATGCGTTCGACTCCTCAGCCGTCGAAAAGCCGGCGTATTGCCGTACCGTCCATGGACGCTGGACGTACATCGTGGCGTAGGGGCCCCGGACATAGGGGGGCGTTCCCGGCATTGAATTAAGATGCCCGACCTCTGCCAGATCACGCTGCGAATAACCAGGCTGGATTGCGATTCCTTCAGGGGACTGCCAAACCTTCGCATTCTCACCTTCGCTTGAAGTCGAATTAGCTGGGCTGTCTCGTTCCGCACCCTCAGCACGTTCTTGCCAGGGGATCTTTGTGAAATCGACATCGACACTCATCGTGATTGGTCCCTCTCACCAAGAGTTGCGTCGTATAATTCCTCAAGTCTCCGCGGCTGCAACTTAGGTGCAGTCACCTCTTGCTGATGAAAGCCTAACATCGTTGCCATTTGTCCCAGAGCGGCCCCGTTTGCTGCCGCGTCCAAGACTGCCTCCATCGCATCTGTTTTTCTACGGGTAGGCTCCATCTCTACTGCGTTGGTGCTAAGCGAAGACATGCGCTGCACCGCGGTTTCCCTCAGTTTCTGCAGATCTCGGCGCGGCACCTCTGCCGACTGTCCCTCGGGATTGGGAAAAACGCTCACTCCCACAATGGCCTGCGCAGCGCTGCTGACCGACTGTGCACGCTCTTGGGAAGCCGAGTTGACTAGTTCTGCGATTCGCCCCGTCAGCAGACACTCCGCCATACCGCCCTGCCCTTCAATCGCTTGGAACTCTTGCCAGGCTTTACTCGCGAGGTCGTTGGTGATCGATTCCAGGAACCAGCTTCCCCGGGCAGGGTCGTCAACTCGATGCAGGTGTGCTTCGCGCTGTAAGATAATCGCAGTATTTCTGGCGAGTCTGCGGCTGAACTCGCTGCCGCCTTCGAGACCAGAATCGAAGGGCACCGATGTCACGGCATCGGCTCCGCCTATGCCGGCGGCGAATACGGCAGTTGTATTTCGCAGTATATTCATCTCGGCGTCACGTACGGTGAGAGCTCTACGACCGAGTCGGGCCTGAATTTTCATCAGGTTACCCTCGGGATTGCCACCGAATGCTTCGATGATCCGTGCCCACAGCATCCGTGCGGCACGTAGCTTGGCTATTTCCGTAAAGTGATGGGTTCCAAGTCCGAAGCTAAACTCTACTTGCCTGGCAGCCGACTCAAGTGCCATCCCACTGGCAGTCAGCACGCGGAGATACTGCACCGCCGTTGCGGTGGCAAAGGCCAGTTCCTGAACTGCCGTTGCCCCTGTATCGTGATAGGGCAATAGATCCACGCCTATTGCTGCGCTATCCGACGAATGCTCTGCCGTCCAATGGGCAAGGTTTGCCAACTGGGAAAATGCATTTTCCAGTGACATAGGAAGCCGACCTTCTCGGGCCAGCACTCCCAAGGGGTCGCCCCCAAACCCGAACCGGACTTCGCCGATCCCGCAATCTTTGGCTTGACAGGCAGCAACCAACATTGCCGCTGCTGGAAGAAAGCTGGCACCCGCCCGCAACGTGATGGCAATCGTCTTTAAATCCACTCCATCAAGCACTGCCGACAGATCCGCTGCCGAATAGACCATCGTTCCACGGAGCCCGACAAGCTTTACGGACTCGGCATTGTCAGGATCTAGACCCCTATGCCCAGCCTGATCCAGCGAAATCTCCAATGACGAAACTCCCCCCTCGACTTCTTGCCGAAGGATGCGGTTAAGAACGTCCGGCTCTGGCTCGCAGTACACTTGTTGCAAATCCCAATCGGCTGGATCCGTGCGAGTCAGTCCAGAGTCTACTGCGGAAGTGTTTTCTTCCGAGTAGAGAGGGAGTAGTTGGATGCCTTCCAGCGACTGGGTGACCAGTTGTTCCTCGAAAGAACTCCCGCGTAGAGATGCTTCCACCAGCTCTTGCCATTGACTGTAACTGGCAGCCGGGAAATCTCCCTCGATTGAGAATTCAGGATCAACCATATCGAAGCATTGCTGGTAGAGGGTACTAGGAGTCGCCTTGCTGAGACTCTCGCTCTTTCAAGGGTTCGCAGAATTCCGTTAGAACCCCGTAGGTGCTTTTAGGATGCAGGAAGGCAATTTGCGTGTGATGCGAGCCGGGGCGTGGAGTTTCGTCGATCATCGTGATTCCGGATTGCTGAAGTTCTTCGATCCGATCCTGTAGGTTTTCGACGGTGTAAGCAATGTGATGCAAACCGGGGCCACGTTGCTCCAGGAATTTGGCAATCGGCCCCGTGGAGTTCGTTGGCTCCATCAGTTCGAGCCTGAAATCTCCCACTCGGAAAAAGCCAACGCGAACATGTTGGCTGGTCACCTCCTCGAATCCCTCGAACTCCGCTCCTAAAGTTTCTTCATAGTAGGAGCGTTGCGACTCGATCGAGTCGACAGCAATGCCAATATGATTGAGGGATTTTACACGAGCCATAAGACTAATTACTGCGTTTCTACCGGGGACCTACGCTCACTTTCGGCTTTCCTTGCATCTTACCCTAGAGGCTAAGATTGCGACACTCGAAACTACCTGACGATAAAATCTTGGTGGCAACCAGTAGTTGCTGGCAAACAGGCTTTGTGCCGGGGACAGTTACGAATCGAGTAGTCGAACGGTTCCAGCCAGACAGCGCTTCGTTCCATTTTCAGTTTCCAACAGAAGCCCACCGTCTTCACCGATTCCCTGGCAGATGCCTGCGTGACTTTCCGTAGCTGCCTCAACCGCTATCTTGCGACCGGTTAGCAGGCAACGGCCACGCCATTGATCGTGTAGTTGAGCGTCGCGCTTACCAACCAGACTTAGGTATTTGAGCAGTCGTTCCAACACGCTGGAAAGCACGTCCTGTAGTGGATATTGCTGATTGCCCACGTCACACAGGGCGGTTGCCATAGATTCAATTTCGGGCGGGGCCTGCACCAATGAATTGTTTACGTTCACGCCCACGCCGATCACGAGTAGCCCTGCTTGCAGATTCACTGGCTCCAAGAGAATGCCGCAGTTTTTCTTGCCATTCACATAAACATCGTTGGGCCACTTCAATTGGACGCGGGCATCTACCAACAATTCTTCCAGGGCAACACAAACTGCAAGTCCAGTTGTCAACGATGCCTGAGGCCACAGGTCCGGCGTGAGCCCCAACGAGTCGGCATCCATGAGGAGAGAAAACGTCAAAGCCCCCGGCGACGACCACCAGGTATTCGTCTTACGTCCACGACCGGCCACCTGACGATCGGCTAGCACCAGCATCGGCAGCTTTAACATTTCGCGATGCTCAGCAAGCCACAGGGCTCGATCATTGGTCGATTCGACCTCCTCCTGCCAATCAACCGTGAGCTCAGGGAACTCATTTGCCAAACGTCGACGCGCTTGATTGCTAAAAGAAACAAACGGATTGCCTTGAAATTCCTCTGCCATTCCCGCCACGCAATAATGGAGCCTTTTTGAACGTAAAACCCTTCTCGCACAACTCGCTACGTTGAGCTCATTCTTGCAAAACCCGCTTGGAGTCTCTAGCACCTATTGAGATTGCCATACCAGAGCATCGGTCGAGTCGGACGCACACGGATCTGCTCCGCGAAATGCGAAAAAGCGACAACTTGCTGCGCTTCTACGTCAGTTGTCCACGCCCACGGATCCCGGCATAATTGGCTAAACGTGCCATCCGTCTGTTATTTAGCCGATTGCCCGATATGAGTCGTAACCTTCTTAGTGGTTCCTTTGCACTGTTCGTAGCCGGATTTTTCTTCCATACGTCGATGAGTTCCTCTGCTCAACCTTTGCCGGAAGGGTTTGTCGATGCGTCTCAGGTGGTACCGAATCTCGTCGTCGACTTGCGTTACTACAAGACGGAGAATTTTGTAGGAACTCGCGTCGAGGGTTACAAAAGCCCTCGATGCCTGCTTACCAAAGAAGCGGCAGCGGCACTGAAGGAGGTCCAAAACGAACTTGCCAGTTTTGGCTTGGGGCTGAAAGTTTTCGACGCCTACAGACCTCAGCAGGCGGTCGACCACTTTGTTCGCTGGGCCAAAGATAGGAAGGATACGAGCACCAAACGAGATTTCTACCCCGACGTGGATAAACGCCTGCTGTTCGAGCAAGGATACATTGCCGCCAAGTCGAGCCACAGTCGCGGCAGCACCGTGGATTTGACCCTCGTTGATCTCACTAAACCCGAGGAAGTGGCTGAATTAGACATGGGCACGCCGTTCGATTTTTTCGGCAAGCAATCGTGGACAGAACATAAGCCACTCAGCACCGAGCAGCGTGCCAACCGTTTGCTGCTCCGCGCGCTCATGGAAAAGCACGGATTTCGCCCATACAAGAAAGAATGGTGGCACTTCACTTTGAAGTCCGAACCGTATCCCAATACTTACTTCAATTTCCCTGTTGAGTAGCATTACTCAGTGAAAGTTTCAGCATGATGTTTCTTCGACCAGTTTATTTCCTCCTGATCCTTTCTGTGGCAACGAGCGCAAGTGGCCAGCCGACAACGCTTGCACCACCAAGCCAAGATGGCAGAATCACCCGACTAGCGCGAGGCATCGAGCCATCTCTTCAGGGTTCTGCAGAGCGCTTGCCGCAGTATGTAGAATACTTTCGCACCAATCTGGCCAACGACACTCGGCTGTTTGCTTTTAAAGTTCATGCGACTCCCGCTGAGGATGGTGAGATAGTTCTGAGTGGCCACGTCGAATTCCCTGAAACAATCCGAGGAATCATGGGCTTTTTGAACGCCCTAGGGTTTGAAAATCTACAGAACGATCTTGAGGTCCTGCCGTCGCAAGACTTGGGAGAGAAGCCATTTGGATTGATAAAAACAACGCACTCGCTGAGCTACAATCGGCCTCAAGAGCCTCGCGAAGTCGTCACCGACTGCCTGCTCGGCGAGCCACTCTACCTGCTCAAGGAAGAAGGCGATCACCTGCTGGTACATAGCCGCGAAGGGTATCTGGGTTATGTGGCCGCTGCCGACGTGCATCGCTGTTCGGCGTCGGCGTTTGATCGATATCCTACCGATTCCAGCGTTCGGGTTACGTCGCAATATAAACTCGCGTCAGGACTTGTACTGCCTGCGGGGGCAATCCTCAAGCAGATCCCGGGGGAGAAGGGAAGCGTACGCTGTGCCCTACCCAGTGGCGAGGTGGTAGATATTCCCGAGAAGATCTGCACGCCGGTTGAGATCAACGCAGCAGAGATCGATCGTGCGATCAATTGTGGCAGAGAACTGCTGGGTACGCCGTACCATTGGGGTGGTAAAACTGCAAGCGGCATTGATTGCTCTGGGTTGGTGCAAATCTCATACGCCTCGATTGGCCTGCATCTGCCCCGCGACTCCAATCAACAGTTTCTCGTTGGCCAGCTTACCGGCACACGCTGGCACCGGTCGCGGATGAAGCGGGGCGATACGCTTTACTTCGTCGGGTCGCATGGGAAGATTCGGCACACAGCACTCTATTTGGGCGACGATCAGTTTCTCCATGCGGAACTGCCCAAGGTAACGATTGCGAGCTTCAACCCAGATCACGACAACTACGACGAAAAGCGTGACGCTTCGTTCGTCTTTGCGAAACGGCTGTGGTGACGCCCGTTGCGGATTCGCTTTCTTCGCTCAGGCGACCCAGGAACAGAGTAACGCCGTGAAATAGGCAGCAAAGTTGCCGACTGCGTAACCGATGAGTGCCATCAAGATGCTGGCCGGCACCAGGCTACTGCGATGATGGGCGGCGACGATCGGCGCCGAAGCGGCCCCACCGATGTTGGCGGCACTCGCAATCGCCGCTGTGTGGACGTCGACCTTCAAAATCTTTGCACCCAATAGGCAGAAAAAGCCGTGGATGAAAATCCAGATGGTCGCTCCCACGAGAAATGGAATAATCTGATCTGCCGCACTTTGCAAATCGGTACTCGCACCCATGCGGGCCACAAAAAGATAGACTAGTGCCATGCCAAATTCGTGACTGCCAGCGATTTTACTGAGGGGCGTGAACGAGAGGCTGATTCCAATACACGTGATTAGTAAGATTCTCCATGTCGATACGCTCAGGTAAGGCTCGGCCACCGGCAATTGCAAGGCGATGATCTCGGCGATCCAAGTCGCAATCAGAGCGATCGCCAACAGCGCGAGGATGTCTGGCGTTGTAGGAGCAACGCGTTCGTTATGCTCCTCCGCGGCGGCGGCCTCCATCTTGGCCACCCGATCTTTGTCGACGCCAGAGAAGCGAGCAAACTTATCGGCTAGTAATTTAGAGCCCAGTAAGATGGGCAACCAAAACAGATAGATCGCTGAATCACCTACCACGGCAAGCCCTACATCCGTGCCGCTGGCACCAATCATCTCGCTTACCGCAGCCATGTTTCCCGTGCCGCCAATCCAACTGCCTGCCAACACCCCAAAGGCTTTCCAGCTTTCAGGGCCAAGCCAGGATTTGACGGCAAGAAATCCGATCGGTGCTCCGATCATTACACCTAGCGTGCCGAAGAGCATGACTCCCACTCCTCGACCCAGCACTCGTACAGCCCCACCGACGTCAACTTTCAGCAGCAATAGCACGAGCATCATTGGCAGCGCGACACTACGGATAACACTATAAACTGGGGAATCGGAAACCAGCAGCCCTCCTCCCGAGAGCAGAACCGGCACGAGATAAATGAAGATCAACGGTGGCAGAAACTGAAACAGCCGCCAGGCCGTCTTCTTTTCGAGCCAAAAGAAGAACGCACAAATCCCGCTGAGTGTAGCCAACACACCGACCGTGCTGGAGATTTGAAACTCTTCCATGAGAGGCTCAGCTAGATTGTTTTAGTTCGTCGACAATTAGAAAAGCAATTTCCATCGCCTGATCGTAATTCAGCCGGGGATCGACGGCAGTCTTATAGGCTCTGCCCAGATCGGATTCCTTCAGATTGGCAGGACCGCCAACGCACTCCGTGACATTGTCCCCAGTTAATTCCAGATGGACTCCACCCAGCTTTGAACCGCAAGATTTGTGAATGGCGAAAGAATGCCGAAGCTCGGAGAGGATCGCGTCAAAGTCGCGCGTTTTGCGTCCGCCCTCGGCTGAGAAGGTATTCCCGTGCATGGGGTCGGCAATCCACAGTACATTCTGGCCACTCTTCTGCACACTTTCTACAATTCTCGGCAGAGCATCCTGTATCTTTTTCGCTCCGATTCGATGGATTAACGTAATTCGTCCCGCTTCATTTTCTGGATTGAGCAATTCGGTGAGTTTTAGCAATTCATCCGTATCAATCACATCGTCGATCTTGATGCCAATGGGATTGATGATGCCGCGGAAATACTCGACGTGGGCTCCGTCTAGCTGTCGAGTGCGGTTGCCGATCCAGGGGAAATGGGTGCTCAGGTTGTACCACCCCGTTCGGCCAGGAACTTCGCGAGTTTGCGACTGTTCGTACTTGAGATGCAGCCCTTCGTGGGATGTGAAGAACTCAACACCTTTCGTGCCAACAGAAGAGCTGCCCGTAAGCTTTTCCATAAAGGACAAGGTTTGAGTGATCGATTCCAACAGGGCGTGATACCGTTTGCTCCTTGGTGAATCTCCGCCAAACTCGAGTTCCCAATTCTCAGGATGATGCAAGTCGGCAAAACCACCAACGGAAAGTGCTCGAATAAAATTAAGAGTCAGTGCTGAACGCTCGTAGCCTCTCAACAGAAGCTCAGGATCAGGACGTCGATCTTCGACAGAAAAACCGCTACGGTTGACTATATCGCCCCGATAGGAAGGCAGCGTGACACCATCGCGGGTTTCGCTATCGCTGGATCTCGGCTTAGCATACTGTCCGGCAACTCTTCCGATACGCACGATTTGCTGTTTGGTGCCATAGGCTAGGACGAAGCTCATCTGCAGCAGAACTTTGAAATTGCGAACGATGGCATCCGACGAACACTCGTCCAGATCCTCACTACAATCACCGCCCTGCAGAACGAACGCTTCACCCCGACTGGCTTTGGCCAACTTCTCTTTTAATGAGTGGATTTCCCAGCTAGTCACCAACGGTGGCAATTTGCTTAGACGCTCGAGAGCCTTCTCAAGTGCTGTACTATCTTCGTACGTGGGTTGCTGGAGAACTTGCTTAGACACCCATGATGCGGGGCTCCAACTATCTGCGATTTCACTCATAGCCATCGTTGTTTCTGTTGAAGTCTCGAACTGATCGAAACGCGGGAATTCCTGCCGTCCCTACCCTGTTCGGTAGCAGACGACTCTGTTGAAACTGACCATTATGCAGCAACAGGCCTTCCGTGGCTATGCTCTGCCGATCTTGCCTGCGGTGCATCACCTGTTTGCATAACCAATCAAGTGGAACGGGAAGAATACCGTGGCCCTAGACCGCTGAGGCACCAACCTCCAGATGCGGGGCCACCACGGGAGTGTCCTCCCCCTCAATCAGTCGGTAGCCATTCTCCGCAGAGGGATCCACGACAAAGCTCACGGGATAGGTGTACTGCTCTTTTTCATTGCCAAAGAACCTATTGGCAAGGTTCGAAACACGCGAAGCAAACTGCTTGACATGGGCCTGCACGCCATCCACGGCTATGTCGTTGGTGCCGATACCAAATCTATCTCTGAGTAAACCATTGGCCGTGTGGACGTTGATCCTTCTGCGAGCGCGGGCATTCTTGTGCTCGGTCGAAAGCGAGACATTCAGACCATCAAGGTTTTCTACCCGATGCGGAGCCAATTGCGGCCAGGTAATCAGTTGCCCTGGCTCGGCATCAAACGTTAGAGCATAGCGGTCGAACGACTCATCGTAAGGAATCTCCTCCGACCACTCTCCCGAGCAAACCTTGCCCAGCACAAACGGCGAGGCAAAGCGATTGTCGAAATGAGGATAAACCCAAGCGCGCTTCTTGCCGCGAATGTGCCACAGCATGTTTACCGGCATATCGACATGGTAGGGCACCCACGCACCAGGCGAAGAGATCAGCAGATTGGCGGTTCGGTCTTCGGCTTTGAACCCTGGCTTATTCTGTTCGATTTCGTCATAAATCGCATTTACCAATTTCGCGATCCTGGGCTGATGTTGAATCATCTTGCGGCAATTCACCCACAATTGACCGGTGCGAACCAACTGGACCAATGTCGCACCGTCGACGCCGTTGCGGTCCCCCTCGCGCCAATCGAAAATTCCGGGCTCTGAGCCCATCGTATTGACGCTCAAGTCTTCCGAGGGGTGGTTGTCGATGATCTCAGCAAGTGATTCATCAGTAAACAAACCAGTTTCGGCCAATCGATGTCGCCCCACGAGCACACCTTCTTCGACGGTGTGAAAATCTTCTTGGCTCCAGTTTTCTAGCAATGACTGAGTCATATTGTGCTCCATATGTGCGGTGAGGTCTTCGATTTCAGCGCGAGGTCAGCGGTGCGTGTCCGAGACGCCAGCAAATACTGGCAAAGCGGGTGCCAATTTTTCAAAGCGCCGATCTGAGCCCAATACAGAGCACAATCGCTACGATCAGACCCTTTACGGGCTAAGGCTTGTTCGGATTGGCAACAGGTGTTGCCGCGTGTAAACACCGGCTCTGGAAGCCCTTTACAGGCCCAAAACCCGGCCACTACCGATCCTCAGCCTTCTCAGGCGTTTGGCGGTACTTTAAGATAACGGCTAGAAACGAGAATTTGCTGCCGCCCTACTTATCGGCACCCGAAACTTGGAACGGAGTTCGAATATGGTCTCGCTGCTTAGATGCGCAACAAGTATTTTGTTAGGCGCGCTCACCCTACTACCCTGCCTGGCAGAGAACAAATGGCCGCAATGGCGGGGGCCAAATCGTGACGATCTTTCCACGGAGCGCGGACTCCTTACCAGTTGGCCTGAGGGCGGCCCTACGCGTTCGTGGATGTTTGAAGACTGTGGCGTTGGATATGCAGGACCAGCAATTGTAGAAGGCAAACTCTACATCATGGGAGGGCGGGAAGGCCAATCCCAACTACTTTGCCTTGATGCCGCAACAGGCAAAGAAATTTGGCAAAGCGATCTGTCGGATATCTACGAGAATAGCTGGGGCGATGGACCGCGATCGACTCCGACTGTGGACGGTGATCTGATCTTTACCATGACCGCGAATGGCACGCTAACTTGCTCAAACAAATCGGATGGTAGCCAGGTGTGGTCCGCTTCGATGACAGAACTTGGCGGCAAGATTCCCGTTTGGGGATACGCGGAGTCGCCGCTTGTCTACAAAAACATGGTTCTTTGTACCCCGGGTGGAGAACCCGGAACGATTGCCGCACTGGCAAAAGAGACTGGCGAAGTGCTGTGGCGATCTAGCGACATAACTGACATGGCCCACTACTCCTCGATTGTAACCATGGAAGTCGCCAATCAAACGATTGGCATCCAATTGCTCGAAAAGCAACTCGTAGGATTCGACCTCTCCGATGGCACAATCCTATGGTCGGAGTCTTGGCCAGGTCGCGTCGCAGTAATCCCCACGCCAATTGTCCGCGGCAACGAAGTGTATGTCAGCTCTGGATATGGCGCAGGTTGTATGCTGATGCGAGTTGCCGACGACCTAACGGCAGAGAAAATCTACGACGACAAACTCATGGCAAACCATCACGGTGGTGTCATCTTGCTAAACGACCACCTCTACGGATTTTCGGATGGCAAAGGATGGGTTTGCCAAGAGTTTGAAACTGGCGACAAGGCATGGCGAGAAAAGGGAGTTCTCGGCAAGGGGGCCATCGCTTACGCGGAAGACCATTTCTACTGCCTTAGTGAAGATGAAGGCGAAGTAGTCCTGATCGATGCCACGACAGATGGCTGGCAGGAGCATGGCCGGTTCAAACTAGACCCTCAAACCACGATCCGCAAAGACAAGGGCCGCATTTGGGTCCACCCGGTCATCTGCAATGGACGGCTCTTCTTGCGTGATCAAGACTTAGTCTATTGCTACGACATTTCTAACAAACGCGTCGCCAGCTTAGAAAGCGAGAATTAATCTTGGGCTTGTTCGGCCTGGGAAGATTTTGGTTTCTCTTCTTTCTTAGTGCCTGACCCGCCTTTATGTTCCGCTCTCTTTTCCGACGTCTGCGCCCTTTCTCCTTTTTCGAATTGAGGCTTTAAGACAAGTCGAACTGGCGTGCCCAGGGGGGGGATATTCTCTGTTAGTGGCTCGTAGACTAAGCCACCGGCCATTTGGGAGCTTTCCACAGGAATATCAAGCGTTGCTGTCGAGAAATTCGACACACAGATAAAGTCGCCCGAATCGCCCATGTAGTACTCTCTGCCAGAATCTTCATCCTTCCAAAAGCCGCTACCTGCAAAAACCCAAGGATGCGACATTGGCTTGCCGGTGCGGGCATTTCTTATCCAATCTTGGGCCCGGGCCGAGCGCCATTTCTTTTTCTCGTCGAGCCAGCGGATTTCTATTTCAATCTCCATGCCCGTAGGTGGTTGAAACTTGGGTCTGAAGCTCACTGGTGTGCCTTTTTCGGCACCAACGGCCAAGAGGGCCGCATGAGCGACTTGGGCCCAACTGTAGACTGCGATGACCGACTCATGCTCTTTGGTTCCTACGGGACAAGCAAACATTTCCAGCATGCCTTCGCGAAGCGAGATATAGCCATCAATCACAACTTCCCGCTTTTTCAGGTCAATCCAAGTCCGATTCGGCTTGGCCATCTGCTTCAGCCCCTTCGGCGGAGGAAGCTTGGGGGGCTTCGGCAGGCCACCAAAGTGATCTAGGAGTTCGGTATCCTCTTGCGGAATCTGCTTTTCGTCGCGCTGAATGTCCGTCGCTTGGTCGCCAAGTTCCACCTCGGCCCGGCAGGTCAAAGCCTGCAGAGCAAGGAGAGTCAGAAGGAAGGCTCTGAATGCAGTTGCCATGGGATCTTTGTTGCTCCAAGGTAATCTTTGAATTTACGTAGGACCTGCAGTATTGGAATTCTACCAATTGTCCCGCGAGTCGTCTGGTAGGCCATTCTTCGATAATTTTCGCGTACCCCCATGAATATCATCTGAGTATTTTCTAGAATACGGCAAGACTGAAATCATAGCCTTACACCTTATGCATCCCGCCTAGCGACCATATTGAAGGAGCAAAATGGCTACCATTCTTGAGCCGGCATCCTCTGCTTCGACTATTTCGAATATTCAAGATCGAGCACAGCAATCAAAATTCTGGCGAAGTTGCGCGCCTCCAGAGATTGGCGGCGCTCAGCAATGGAAAATTTGGACGTCGCATCTCACTAAACAACGTTCTGCAAGAACGATCAACAACTTGCTCAACTCGAGAATTAGCCCTTTACGCTGGGGACTGCCAGACGACGAGTTACAAGGACCGTTGGCAGAAGTCATCACGTGCCTGGAAAAGATCGCGACTAATTCCAAAGGCGTAAGCTCATCCGCCTTATCGGCGGCTGCAGATATCGTCTCGTCTTGGCATAGAGATGCCTCGGAGAATCCTGCCACGGTTGGTTCTGCCGTTGAGTGCCTCGCAATTGCCCACCTGTTGCCCTGGGCTGCAAGTGCTCTTGGGGAATCCGATTGGTGGCTGGCTTTGGACGAACTTTTAGGAATTGCGAAAGCTGCCGAAGAGTGGCCAATCGATTGCGAATTGCCGCCGGAGCAGAGCCTGGTGCAACAATTACTGGCTGGCGAATTGCCAATGACATTGGCACACCTCTTTCCAGAGATAAAGTGTTGCCACAAGCTGCGCGAACAATCGGGTACAACAGTTTCGGAGAACATCGCCGAACTGACTAATGGCCAGGGAATGGTGCGCGGCCCTTACCTCGATTGGTATGCCATTCTTCTCGCAAGCTGGACCCGTTGTCATTCACTCTCACAGCAATCAAAGAAATCTTCATTTAAGAAAAAAGCTAAAGAGCAATTGCAGTGGGCTGCCACCCAAGCATTGCGGCTAAGTTCTCAGAACGGCGAACCCATACTGTCCACGCCACACTCAGGATCGCTTACTCCCGACTTTCTCGCCGGAGTTCTACAGTTCGCTGGCGATCGAAGCGATGTATCTGCGGCTGAGGACACACTCAGCAAAAAGCTCACGAAGTCGATCATTCAAAAACCGGACAATCGTTTCCCAGAAACATCTGATAATTGTGAATGGGCAGGCGTTGCTTCCATGCGTACTGAATGGGAAAAAGGCGTTCCAGCCGTAACAATCGATTATTCGAGCCCTGATCTTAGGATTGGCGTTACAAGCGGTTCTCACCAATTGTTCAGTGGCACCTGGGATTGGGAGACTTCTGTTGATGGCCATTTGTTGGAGCCTGTGGGTAGCTGGGAAGAGATCTGTTGGTTTAGCGACGAGGACGTCGATTTTCTCGAGCTAACCATGGAGCTCGCAGACGGTGGACAACTCGATCGGCAAGTCCTCCTCGCTCGCGACGAAAACTTTCTAATGCTTTCAGATTACGTTTTGACAAACCGTGAAGGCGAAATCTCCCACCGCATGCAGATCCCGCTCAACCGCGATGTGTCGTTTATCGCTGAGCGAGAAACCCGTGAAGGGCGTTTAGCAAAGACGTCGAAACCATTGGGGCGAATTTTGCCTCTGGCACTAGCCGAGTGGCGCACTGACCCTCGGTTTGGCGAGCTAGCCGAAGTCGACGGCAGTATGCGATTAGCGCAGCAACGTGTTGGCCGCAATTTGGCCTGTCCGTTATTAATTGATTTGGATGCTGGCCGATCGAAAAAGCAGTGCACCTGGCGTCAGCTCACGATCGCCCAAAATCTGGAAATCCAGCCGCACGACGTGGCGTCTGGTTTTCGAGCTCAATGCGGCAAGGATCAGTGGCTCTTCTACCGTTCACTCACAGATACGGCCAATCGCTCGCTGCTTGGGCAAAACTTGTCTTGCGAGTGCGTGGTAGCCCGGTTCCTCGCCGCGTCCGGCGAGATCGAAGAGTTGGTGGAAATCGAAGGCTAAATCGTCGCACCCGTGTGACTGGCTGATGAAAACATGTCTGATGCCTCTGGAATCATTGCCGACAACTTGGCCCGCGTCCGCGACCGCATCGCCAACGCCGCGACTCAAGCGGGTCGAAATAGTGACGACATTCTACTGGTAGGCGTCAGTAAATACGTCGAGGCTGAGGAGGCCGCTGCACTAATAAACGCTGGCTGCGACTGCCTGGGCGAGAGTCGGCCTCAGCAACTTTGGGACAAGGCAGATCACGAGCTTCTAGGTTCTGCGCGTTGGCATATGATCGGACACCTCCAACGCAATAAAGTTCGCCGAACATTGCCTCTGGTCGATTTGATCCACAGCGTCGATAGTTTCCGTCTTGCCCAGTCGATTGACAAAGAAGCCAAAGCAATAAGACGCCGAGCCAAGATTTTGTTGGAAGTCAACTGCTCCGGCGACGAATCTAAGGATGGCCTGACGTCTGGCGAAGTGGGACAGTTATTACCACAGTTAGAACCCTTAGAGCATCTCGAAGTTTGCGGGCTAATGACGATGGCTGCCAGAGAAGGTGGGGAGTCTGTAGCTGCCAGCAATTTTGAATCGCTACGAGAGCTACGCGATCGTCTGAGCAAGCAATTTGCAGGGTCATTTGATCTCTCCCATCTTTCCATGGGTATGAGTCACGACTTTGAGGTCGCCATCCGCGAAGGGGCCACCATGGTGCGGGTCGGATCGCTACTGTTCGAGGGATTGAGGAATTGATCGAGGTCAAAACGCATTCTGTTTGAATTCTCCGTAATCCGTCATTCAAACAGCATAGCGAGCTTGTGGATTTCCGTGCGAGATCCCTTTTCCCATTGCCGCTCTCGTGCTGGCTACCTATCATAATTTAAGGAACACATCTCCCGCCTTCCTGTGGAACCTCTCTCCCGCCGCCTTCCTCTTATTGCATTACCTCAGATGAAAGCCCTGACGGAAAAGATACTTCACTACGTTGTATTGATCGCTGTGACGATTGCTGCCGTGTGGGTCATGTGGAAGCTGAGCTCCAAAGCGGACGTCAACGCATCTCAAGACGAACTCTTGCAGCGCAAACTCCCAGCGGTGGTTGCAAGCAAAGCGCTTGTGGAAATCGAGCCACTGCAAGTTCAGATGTGCGAGATCTACTCCACCTTCTCAGGAAAGATTCGTGCTTGGGAAACGTACCAAATAGGCTTCGAAGTGCCAGGCCGCGTCGCATCACTCGGCCAGAACGATCAAGGCAACGAACTCGATGAAGGCGATAGAGTTGCGAAAGGCCAAGTCTTGGCAACCTTGGATCAACGTGTCTACCAAGCCCAGGAGCGAGAAGCAGCAGCCCGAGTTGCGCAAGCCCAGTCCGATGTACAACGGGCTGAGCGAGTGCGTCAGTCAAACCCGGCTGCGATCACCGAGGCAGAGATTCAAAGCCTTGTCACAACCCAAGCCTTAGCCGAGGCACAGTATGAAGTGACGGTGAAAAACCTGGAAGATGCCACACTTCGGTCGCCAGTGGATGCGACAATCTCAAAACGCATGGTCAAACAGGGTGAATCCGTGACCGCTCATCAACAGGTCTTCGAACTGGTTGAAAACGGTGACGTGCTACTTGTAGTCGATGTGCCAGAATCTCGGATACGTGAACTTGAGGCACGTCAGCGCCAAATCGAGAATCAATCTGGATCGACCGACGCCGCAAAATCGCAAGACGAAAAATTCCGAGCCCATGTTCGATTGGAGGGGCGCGATCGCTTTGGGAACCCTTGGCCACCACTATTGGGAGAAGTCTTTCATATTGCCGAAGTTGCTGATGCTCGCACTGGGCTGTTCGAAGTCGAGGTTCGGCTGCCTAATGCCGAACGGCTTTTACGCCCCGGCATGGTGGCCACCGCAGATCTGGTGACAGAAAGAATTCCTGGTTATCGCGTTCCGGCCGAAGCTGTTATTTATCGAGGCCGCCGTGCCCACTTGTTCACGGTGCGAGCTGAACCCACGGAACTGGAATTGCTTTATTGGGATCTAGGCACGACCCAGTTACAACGTGCCCATCAGGTGAATCTCGACAAATGGGTCGACCAGGGGCCATATGTCATACTCCCTGCCAGTGACGTCCAACTCGATGCCGTGGTGGTTCGGGGACACCTGCGACTTGCGGATAAACAAGCAGTACGGGTTAGCAATCTGCCCGAGCCGTCCCCTGGGGAGCTCCGAGTGGACGATCCCAAACAGCCAATCGAAGTCTCATTCGGGCGGCCCGCAAAATGAAGCTAAGCTCTCAAGCAATTGATCATCCACGCTTCGTCCTTGTAGCGACGCTCTTCGTATTGTTTCTGGCTCTCTATGCCATGTCGTTTACTCCGGTGCAGCGAACCCCGGCGATCACGAAAGCCGTGGTCTTGGTAGCGATACCGTATCCCGATGCGCAACCTACCGAAGCGGAGAACGAAATTGCCCGCAAGGTGGAAGAAGCGTTGACAGAGCTACAAAGCGTCGACTTTATGGCTTCGACAAGCTTGCGCGGTGCTTCCATTACGCAGGTGGTGTTTCTCGATGGGGTTGATCCCGACGAAGCGAAACGAGAAGTAAAAGACCTAGTGGACCGCATCCGGAACGAGCTTCCGCTCGGTCGAGAAATTCAGCCACAAGTGATCAAGATCGATTTCGAGGGAGCCCCCTTAATGCTGGTCACCTTGGCGGGTCCACCAGGGTTCGACGAGCGGGCGCTCAAGCAAATTGCCGAGGACGTCGAGGAGCAAATTTCAGAAGTCGATGGAATCGCCAATACCCAACTATTCGGCGGTAAGGAACGCGAGATTCATGTAAACGTGAATCCCGATCTAATGACCCAGTACGGTCTAACGCTGCGTCAAATCCGCCAGGCGTTGGCCGACTTCAATGCCAAGATCCCTGCCGGTGCCTTCGATACAGATACCATCGACCGCACCATCCGCAACGAAGCGAAGTTTCGGGGAGTGGACGACATCCGAGAAGCGGTTGTCAGCAGTATCGACGGGCGCGTCATCCGGGTTCGCGACGTCGCCGAAGTGATAGATACGTATCGACGCCTGCAAAACATGGCACAATTCGATGGCAAGGACTGTGCCACGATTGTTGTCCGCAAAGAAGCCGACATCAACACGCTTGGGGCGGCTCAGGATGTGAATGCGTTACTGGAAGACCTTCGGCAGCAGTATCCAGACATTGCTTTTTCTCCGACACGCGATACTTCGCAGGAGATTTGGATCATGTTCCGCGTACTGGGCTCCAGTGCCTTGTTCGGTGCCATGCTGGTGCTTGTAATTCTGGCATGGACGATGGGCCTGCGGATTTCGATTCTCGTGCTGATCGCGATACCGTTCAGTTCGGCAGTGGGACTAGTGTTTCTATATTTCGCCGAGATTCCGATCTCAAACATGGTTGTCTTCAGCTTCATACTAGTGCTGGGAATGGTCGTCGACGGTGCCATTATCGTGGCGGAGAATATTCACCGACATATTGAACGAGGTGAAGATCCTACAACCGCTGCGAAAGTAGGCATCGAAGAAGTAGGACTTCCCGTGATTGCGGCAGACCTCACGACGATCGCGGCCTTTTTGCCGATGACATTGGTCCCGGGTATTATGGGAGACTTTATGGGCGTGATGCCCAAAGTCGTGAGCGTTGCCCTGCTCGGCTCCGTGCTAGTCGATCACTTTGTGATTCCGACCCTCGCAGCAAGGTGGTACAGCAAGCAAGAGCCGAAGCAAGACCAAACGGCTGTGCTGGCGGTTGTATCGAACGGATCGTCTGCCCAGACAGCAGACGTGGCTACGCATATCCGTCCCAACCTTGGATTAGGCACGCGGATTTATGCCAAGGTTTTGAACTTCGCACTTTCCAATCGCTACGCCGTGTTGGTCCTTTGCGCACTGGCACTGGTAGGAGCGGGAACCCTATTTGGTGAACTAGGTTTCGAGTTCTTTCCTCCTAGCGATCGCGGTCAGTTCAGCATCAAGTACGAACTCCCGCTGGGCTACAGCATCGAAGAAACGCTTGCTGCCTCGCAATCCATTGTCGAGCCGCTGCGGAAATGGGAAGAGCGCGGGGTGCTACAACACTACGTAACAGCGGTAGGCTCTGCCGGGGGATTGGCGACTCGTATCGAAAATGACACGGCTACTGGGCCTGAATTTGGCGAAGTGATGGTGGAGTTGCTCTCGCCGCTAGATCGCTCAATCCACGAAATGGAAATCATCGATTCCCTCCGCCGCGATATTCAGCCTTTGCCCGGCATGAAGTTTTCGATTAAGCAAGTCGAAGACGGCCCTCCTGCAGGTTCCGATGTAGCCGTTCGGCTGACCGGGGATGACCTCGACCGTTTGGGGGAACTTGGCGAATTCATCGAAAAGAAACTGAAGATGATCGATGGTACCGTCGATGCCTCGACAGATTTCCGTCCTGATAATCCCGAGTTGATAATCGAACCGAAGCCGGATGTTGTAGGGCTCTACGGAATGACTGAGGCTCAGATCGCTCAAGCTGTCCAAGTAGCGATTGCCGGGGACTCGCAAATTCAGCTTACACTCGATGACGAAGATGTCACGCTGCGACTCCAATTAGCGCCAGAGTATCAGCGTTATCCCAGTAGCCTGAAGCGATTGATGATCACGGCCCCCGACGGCCGCAAGGCTCCAATCTCTCAGCTCGCCGACATTCGCAACGATGTGGGTCTCTACAGCATCAATCGATACGAGCGAGACCGAGCCGTGCTTGCTCAATGCGACGTTGTAAAACCAACTCTTCCGGACGACGTATTCGAAGTTCTCCGCAACGATGTGCTACCGAACTTAGGTTTTCAGCCGGTAAAAGGCAATTCGATGGTGTTCGTCGGCACGCCCACTACACCCTCGGAAGGAATCAAAGCCCAGTTTGCAGGCGAAAACGAAGAGCGCGACAAGAACTTCCGCTACCTGCTTTATAGCATGGCGTTGGGAGTGATCCTTATCTTCTGCATTCTCGTCACCCAGTTCAACAGTTTTCGTCAGTGCGGCATTGTGATGATTACTGTCCCGCTGAGCTTTATCGGTGTGGTCGTCGGCATGTGGTTCTGTGGCTTTCCGTTTAGCCTCGCTTCGTTCATTGGCTTAGTGAGTCTAACCGGCATCGTGGTGAACGACGCGATCGTGCTGGTTGACTTTACGAATCAAGCCCGCAAGCGAGGCATGCCCCTTCGGGAAGCCGTTGTTGAAGCCGGAGTCAACCGATTACGGCCGGTCATGTTGACGACCGTCTCCACGATCGGCGGGCTCTTGCCATTGCTACTAAACATCTCGGGGGGTGCCGAGTTCTGGCAACCTCTCACGGCAGCTGTGGTCTTTGGACTCGCTTTCGCTTCGGTCCTCACACTCGTGGTGATCCCAGTCTGTTACTCTCTGGCATACAGCGTGCAGCCTGCAATGGTTGGTGCCTATCGCACGACACGAGGGTTACTCTCCAGAGGCAAACTCTTGCCTAGCAAGAGCCACTAGCCGCAGGTCAGGCACCGCGACTGGCCTACTACCGAGTCTCAGTATTCTGTAGCCGGAGGCAAGTGTGCCTCCGGCTATTTTGTGAACTCTTTTTCTGAGTTACGTACGATCGACGGCATGATTCGAACCTAGTCCTTTAACAACTCCGCAAAATCTTCCCAGCTTCGGGTATTGGCCACATCTGCGGCAGTTAATCCACCGCGGCGAGCTTGGAGGATGCCGTACCGCATTACGTCCAGTCCACCGGTATGGTGGGCGTCCGTGCTAATGACGATCGGGACTCCATGACGTTTGGCGGCAGCACAGTGGATATCGTGCAAATCGAGTCGGGCCGGGTTGGCGTTGAGTTCAAGACACTTGCCGTACTTCGCGGCAGCCGTAAACACTTGCTCCATGTCTACTTCGTAGGGCTCGCGTCGGTTTATGAGTCGGCCTGTGGGATGGGCTAAGATATCAACGTGCGGGTTCTCGAGGGCACCCAAGATGCGTTCCGTGATCTGTTTCTCAGATTGATTCTGGCCATAGTGAACACTAGCGATCACCCAATCGGCCTCAGCTAGTACGTCATCAGGCAGATCCATACCACCTTTCTCTAGGATATCACATTCGATTCCTTTAAGGACTTCTATCCCGTCTATGCGATCTTTGAGCTCATCGATTTCCTCCCATTGCTGACGCAGTCGACCTGGATCAAGACCACCTGCCATCGACACTCGCTGCGAATGATCGGTGATCGCGATGTACTGCAAACCTCGCTGCTGTGCGGCTGCCACCATCTCGTCCAGTGTCGCCTTACCATCACTGGCAGTCGTGTGCATGTGGAGATCTCCGCAGATGTCAGCCAGCTCGACAAGCGTGGGCAACTCCCCTGCTTCGGCTAGAGCGAACTCGTCGCGAGCTTCGCGAATCTGAGGGCTGAATAAAGGTAATCCTAAGGCCTCGTAGACTTCAGATTCAGTTCGTCCAGCGACATACTGCTCATCATCCTCACTGGAAACACGAAACACGCCCCACTCGTTTACCTTCAGTCCCTGCTGCTTGGCCCGGCCGCGAACTTCTACGTTATGGTCTTTCGAACCGGTGAAATACTGTAACGCGGCTCCAAAAGATTCTCCCGGGACCACCCGCAAATCGATCTGGATTCCACTAGCAAGGCGGATCGACATCTTGGTTTCGCCACGCACGATGACTTCTGAGATGCCAGGAAATTCTTCCAGGCGATCCATCACTTCGGTACTGTCGTTGGCTTCGACGAGCACGTCGAGGTCGCCAATCGTTTCGCAGCCGCGGCGGTAACTACCAGCCATTTCCATTTGCTCTATTCCATCGACCGCACGCAAATGGGCTAATAGCTCTTGAACAATGACATCCGCATCCGCCCAACGCGTTCGCTTTTCGGCCTGGGCGGCGATATCTAGGCCCTTCAAAATCGTCTCTTCGGTTTTGGGGCCGAACCCCTTGAGCTCGCGGACTTGGTGTGCTTCGCAAGCCTGCTTCAAGTCGTCCAGCGTTGTCACATCAAGCTCGCGGTACAGCGCTGCGGCTTTCTTGGGCCCTAGCCCAGGCACCCGGAGTATCGCCAGCACTGACTCAGGGATCTCGGATAATAGTTCCTCTAATTGCGGAAGTTTGCCCGTAGCCAACAGTGTTTTGATCTTTTCAGCCAGGTCTTTACCAATGCCTTCCAAATCAGTGAGATTTCGCGAGTCGTCCTCGGCAATGGCAGAAATGGGCTCGCTCAGATCCGCGATACGTCGGGCACCGCCGCGATAGGCACGGATTCGGAATGCGTTGGCGCCCTGAAATTCCAGCAAGTCGGCAAGCTGCTCAAATACAGCTGCGATGTCTCGATTCGTCATATCAACTCAATTCATCCACGACGGTCTAATGTGATTCTTGGCCACGGTCGTAGACCCCCACGATCGTAGGCTATTTGGCGCAGCAAAATAGCGGACGACCTAAAGAATAGATCGCCCGCTATTTGTATATCGTTATCAGCGACGAGTCGCTAGTTCCTCAGCTTAGAGTCTTCTGGAGGCTGGCAATACAATCGCCATCAGTCCGAAGACGCAGCCCAATACAACAGTTGTGGGCTCGGGAATAATCTCACGTGTTGGGACTCGCACGCGGAATTGCTTCTTATCGATCAAAGCTGCTGTGCCTACGTCGTCCGTCGTGGCGGCAAGCAGGATATTATTCAATGTGACGGTAACTTTGGTCACCGGTCGGCGAAACCGAACTCCAGCAGTTCCACGCCATGCACTGGAGAAAACGGGCCCAGTGGCATCGACTGAGTGCTGAAACACGTCGTTCGGGGTGAAATCGAAGAACTCAGTGATAGAAGGCTCGTTGACGATATTGCCGTCAATCTTGTTGATTTCAATGACAGCAAATGCTTCGACGTTTGAGAAAGCGTCTCCACCAAACGGTGCCGCGAGACGAGTTAGACCAACTTCATTGAAGCCGATGCCTGCCAGCTCTTGGCCTGGCTTGGCTTCGACCATGAAAGTTAACTTGCCATCTGTCTGGTCAGGGCCACTACCTGCCGCTGATGTGGCAGAGAAACTTCCCGTGGTAGGAAAGGTGAGTACGTTCCCTGCAACCGAGGGTGCACCATAGAGAGGCAGCGGATCACCTGTTGGCGAGCCTTCTGAAATTGATGTGTACCAAACCGTATCCCCCATCACGTCGGGATGAATCAGGTCAGCGGACGCTGACGAAACAATTGCGAAAGTTAGCACTAGAAACAAGGAGAACTTGTAACAATAGCTGTAAAACATTAGGTCTCTCCAGAATATTAGAAAACTGCAAGCGAGCAAAACTAGCCTGCTCAAACCCCTGCAACGCGTCTCTGTACCGGTGCCTTGAAACTAGTGAGCGTTGCACCAAATGAAATCCAACCAGCAATCCTTCCTTGGCTCTTGATTGGAGCTAAATACAAAAAAGAAAACGCTTGCCATAAATCCACGACGACAGACTGACCTGGCAGTCTGAATAGGGACTTATAGAAGCGCCGGTTTACTTAATTAGCTTTACCTCAAACGCACACAAACTGCCTAACGCTCTAGGCAATTTCACTCTGCGTTTCTGCTCCTTAAGATTCGATACATCAACGAAAAAAGCGATTTCCAGGGCCTTATTTCGCGCATTTGCCAATGCGGCGAAGAATAAGAACCTGAAAATCGCTTCTTTATTAGCGGTACCTACCCTAGGGAGGACTTGTACTGAATTCTAGATAATTAGATCAATACCGAAATTGTGAAAGGACAAAAACTGCTGCTTTCCGAGCAATGTAATGCTATTTCCATAGCCTGTCAATAATTTTGCCGGATAAAACTAGTGACTTTCTGCATGCCGCTGATTATGCACTTAGCAATCATGCTATCAACAGCGATTTGACACTTTTGCGTATAAACCAGGTTCGTGCTTCCCCCCCGATTGTGGTTTTTAGGGGCTGAAATTTTCCCTCGGGCCACAACTCGATGTTAGGGCGACGAACGCTTTCGCTCATACATCGCTCTATCCGCAGTATCAATCAGCTCATTGAGGCTTACCGACGGCTTGTCCGCCAGAACAGTCCCGATGGAAACCGTAGTTGAAACCTGTTGTTTCTGAAGAACTACTGGCTCGGCAGTCGAGGCTTTCAGGCGGTCTACGATCTGAGAAACATTCTCTCTCTGATTGATCCCCGATAGAACAATCACGAATTCGTCGCCACCATAGCGGCAGGCAAAATCCTCAGAACGGAGTGCCTCTTTCCAACGTCGCACTACTTCAATGAGCACTAAGTCTCCCGCTCTATGGCCATGCTCATCGTTAATCTGCTTGAACTGATCCAAGTCCAAGAATAGCAAAACGTATGGGACAAATGGAATGCGTGACGTTAGATGCTCGACGTATTCAGTGAGGGCGCTACGGTCCGGCAAGCCCGTCAGAGAATCGTGATTCCCAATGTCCTTCCGCGGGTGCTCGGAATAGAACCTTAGCAAGGTAACCCTATTCCCATCGCCCTCTAGTTCAACGGCTTCCAATTGCACCGAGAGCTTTGTGATGAGAGGGCCTGCAACAACTACTTCCTTGAAGCAGTGTTGCCCTTTGCCAAAGAACTCAGACGTTTGGAACTCCGGCAAGAAGCTGGCAATCTCGGTCAGGGTACTTAGCCCTAAGACTGATTTGGTCCATTCGTCGAATCTGCGATCTGAAAATTTGATTTTCCCCGTTTCACGGTCAATTAAACAGCAGCCTAGCTCTATTCCCGTACCAGGGTTCGCCCGCTCAGAGAAAGAGAACATGGTTTCTCATCCTCTGCTGGCAAGCAGTCGAAAGGGGAAATGTAGCCCTGGATCCTCCCGAACAGATTTATCGGATGGTGCACGCAAGTCTTGCTTTCTCATACCTTTACGACCGCTTTCGTTTCCTAGATAAAATCTGGTTCACAAATCTACATACTTTCATGCATCCACGAAGAGAAGAACGAAAAGCCAGCAATCAGGGAATTTGGAAAAAATGGGCCGGAATAGTCGAACCCGGGCTTTCGTATGGAATTATAATCGGCATTTCTAGTAATCGCAAAGTTAAGGACCCATCACCAGGATTGTTCTAGACAACGTGACGAGCGGCATCGAGGCAACTTTGGCTGCCCGATTCGACGAGGCCTAGTTGTCCCCTGCCCCAAAGCCTTGCATTTCTCAGCTTTGAGAAATGCTAAATGGCATTCAGAAGTTGAGATTTCGAGCATAATACACTGCTGCGAATCATTAAAAAGTCTGATTGCTCTATTAGCTATTGGAAGCCTGTGTCTGATGGATCCCAGCCAGTGATCCAGTGAATTGTTGAAGTTGTTTACGCGTACCGACTACCACCATTGATTTAGCCACATTTGAAATGCCTCCCCAGAATACGAAGTCGAATCGACTGCAGACCAAACTTGTTCGCCTGAAGTTAGCGGACGAGCTTTCCGAATATTTTTTGAACGACACTGAGTTTCGATCTGCTGCCGCTTGCGAAAGAATGCGAGTCGATCGAAATGGCTCAGTTCTTTCCATGATTCTCATCCGCCTGTCGAGCGAGCTAGGTTCTGAGAAGGACATAGCCTTTCTCGCACGAGTCTTAGAAGGGCGCCTGCGGATGACAGATACTTCGGGCTTGCTCGACGACGGGCGGGTTGGTGTCCTGCTGCCAGATACTCCCAGCGAAGGTGCTTGGAAGGTTGCGGCCGATATCAGCGATGTGTTTCCTCCGGGTCCAGAGCGTCCCGAATGCGAAGTGCTGGTCTATCCCAGTAGCCTTCATTCATGGGAAGACAAGTTTGTCGGCGAATCCGCTTCAGCCAAAAAGACTCAGCAAGCTCCTCCCCATGAGGCCAATGGCAGTAGCTTCTTCGTAAGTCCACAACCCCTGTGGAAAAGGGCCCTCGATGTTGTTGGCAGTTTGGTCGGACTGACGGTTTCAGCCCCAATTGTGGCTTTGGCCGCGATCGCTGTGAGGGCAACTTCTCAAGGGCCTGTCTTCTTCTCTCAACAACGCGAGGGTCATGGGGGGAAGGAGTTCACCATCTATAAGATGCGCACGATGATTGAAAATGCTGAACATCTTCAAGGTGAATTGCGAACAGAAAGCCATCAAGACGGACCCGCATTCAAAATGAAGCGTGATCCTCGTACCACGTGGATTGGCCGATTTCTCCGCGCTAGTAGCATCGACGAGTTGCCGCAGTTTTGGAACGTTCTGCGAGGGGACATGTCACTGGTTGGCCCCCGACCTCTACCAACCGAAGAGTCACTGGCCTGCACCAATTGGCAGCGCAGGCGTCTCGACGTAAAACCAGGAATGACCTGCATTTGGCAGGTCGAGGGCCGCAGCGAGGTTGAATTCGAGCAGTGGATGAGAATGGACCTTGATTATATCGAACGACAGGGTCTATGGGCCGATTGCAAGCTATTGCTCTTAACTATTCCATCCATCGTAAGGAACCGAGGAATGCGCTAGGTGATCCATCGAGCTCTGTAAAGATATTGAAGAAGTCAGATGTAGTGGCATGAATAGTGAATCACAGAAAATGACGATTGCAGTTTTGATGACGTGCTTCAATCGTCGCGCGACTACTCTTCAGTGTTTGAAGAGTCTATTTGCTCAAGCGATTCCGGAAGGCTACACGCTGGGCGTCTATCTCACCGATGATGGCTGCACAGATGGCACAGGAGAAGCAGTTCGTCGTGAGTTCCCAGAAGTTCGCGTTTTGAAAGGCGACGGCAACCTCTATTGGGCCGGTGGTACCCAAATGGCCTGGCGTGCCGCGGGTGATGCCGATTTCTATTTCTGGCTCAATGACGATGTAGAGCTTGAACCGGGCACTATTCAAACGTTACTCGATGTACGAGCCAATGCAGAAGATCCGTCGACAATCGTGGTCGGTGCCACATGTGATCCCGATTGCGGCGAGACCTGCACCGGCGGCATGTATCGGGAACACTGGTTCAATGTGCGAGTGATGAACCCTCAAGATCAGCCTATTCCTTGCCATACCTTTAATGGCAATATAGTTCTGATACCGAGAGCAGCCCACGAGCAAGTCGGGATGCTGGACGAAAGCTATACCCACTTTTTTGCGGATGGAGATTACGGTCTTCGCGCCGCCCGCGCGGGGATCCCGCTACTCTTGGCACCTGGCTATTTGGGCAAGTGCAAGTTGAATCCGATCTCCGGCTCTTCATTTGACACCAAACTTACGACGGCACAACGCTGGAAAAAACTCCTCGGACCTAAAGGCTATCGACCTCCCCGACAATGGTGGGCCTTTGTACGGTCTCACGCGCCTCGTCCGAAAGTATTGTTTTGGTGCGTCCCTTATGTTCTTTTTTTCCTGGAGTCACTGCTAGGCGGACGCATAAGGCTCCGGCGCGATGTGAAAACCCCCATGAAAGTCACCTAGAGTCTTCCTTGCTCGACAATGCTTTGCCAAATAGAACAATTCGCTGGCCTGAGACAATTTAATTCGCCAAGGTTCTTTATCCGGATCGTTGATAAGGAGCTTGATTAATGCGAGTTCTGTTGTGCCATAGCTATTACCAGCAACGGGGCGGTGAGGATTGCGTCTACGAGGAAGAGCGTGATCTGCTCAGAGAAGCAGGTCACGAAGTCTTTGAGTACCGACGCGAGAACAAGGAGCTTGTCACTAAGTCTAGCCTTGCAATTGCACAAAAACTCCATTGGAACCGTCAAGCAGCCCGCGACGTGCGAGAGTTAGTCGCCAAATATCGGCCCGAAGTCTTTCACGTAACAAACTCGTTTCCGCTGATTTCCCCCTCGGTATTACGCGAGGCTTCAAGCCAGGGGATCGCCGTTGTTCAAGCGTTGCAGAACTACCGACTAATCTGCCCAGGTTCTTATCTCATGAGGGATAATCAACCCTGCCACGATTGTTTCGGCAGATCAGTGCCTTGGCCGGCAATTCGTCACCGATGTTACCGCGACAGCTTTGCCGCCAGCACTGCTGTAACATCAATGGTTACTTTGCATCGGGCATTGGGGACATGGCGGAAACATGTCGATTTGTTTTTTACACCAACAGAATTTGCTCGCCAGAGATTCTTGGAAGCTGGTTTTCATCCCTCCCAAATCACAGTGAAGCACAATATGGTGAATCCCGTTCCGCCAGCAGGAAACGGGGAAGGTGATTATTTTGTCTTCGTCGGCAGGCTCTCTCCAGAGAAGGGTATCGCCACTCTATTGGATGCCTGGGAACTCGACCCGCAGTTGCCAACTCTCAAGATCATTGGAAATGGCCCCTCCGCAAAACAGGTCCAAGCGGCCAGTAGTAAAGATTCTCGAATTGAGTGGCTCGGGCATCTCGATTTGTCAGCACTGCACCCCATTGTGGGTTCCGCGCAGGCCTTAATCATGCCATCGATTTGGTACGAGACCTTTGGCAGAACAACGGTCGAAGCGTTCGCATCGGGAACGCCCGTCATCGCCTCGAATCTGGGTGCCATGCAGGAGCTTGTTGAACCAGGCAGGACTGGCATTCTCTTCACACCCGGCGACGCAAAAGACCTGTGTGATAGCCTCAATGAGTTCGTCTCCCTACCGTCGAAAACGCATTTAGAAATGCGTGAAGCTGCCCGACATCGATTCGAAACAAGTTTCACCGCCGAGCAGAATATCCAACGATTACTTGAAATCTACGAGCAAGCCCGATCCTTGGCCTCGAAACGACAAGATCGCTCAGTCCGTGAGAGCCTTCCTTCGGGAAACACTATTGCCGAAAAGGCAAGCACTATCGCCTAAGAAAACTTCCAAGTACCTCATGACCAACCACACTCCCTCAGCTACGATCGCCACCCAAGGGTTGGCTCGCACTGCGCGCTCTGGAGAGCCTGCCACCGATCTGCAGCAAGTGAGTGTCGTGGTCCCGATTTATAACGAACGGGAATGTATTGATGGTCTAATAGAGGTGTTACAAGAATTGGAAGTCGAGCAAGGCGATATCTTTGACTTCAATTTCATCTTGGTAGACGATGGCAGTAACGACGGCACAGCGGAGCTGCTGAAGCAAGCCGTCGAATTCCAAGATCATTTCCGAGTCGTGGCTCACGCGGAGAATCGCGGCATTGCTGCTGCCATTCATACTGGCATCGCACATGCCCAAAGCGAGTTAGTCGTTTCTATGGATGCCGATAACTCGTACGACATCAAACTCATCCGCGAGATGGTGCCACTGATGACCGATGACGTCGATTTAGTGGCAGCCTCCCCGTATCACCCTGAGGGCAAAGTAGACAACATCCCTTTGTGGCGGCTTTGGCTCTCGCGACGCGTATCGAATATCTACTGGTTACTGCTCCGCACCAAACTCCACTGCTACACCGGTTGCTTCCGAGTTTACCGTCGGAGTCGGGTCGTTGATCTCCAGCCCATCAATCGCGGCTACGTCGGCGTGGTCGAGCTTCTCTGGAGGTTGGATCGTGCGGGAGGAACCATCATCGAACATCCGGCTACCTTGAGAAAACGAATCGCGGGCCAATCGAAAATGAAAGTCATTCGCGAAGGGCTCAAACACCTGAAATTGATGAGCTTGATCCTGCGTAGCAAGTTCGAGTGATACTCAGTAATTCGCATCGGTGCGGTGAGCAGTTAGAATAGGACTCTAGATTAAAAAAAGAGAAAGTGAGAACTCGGTGGCGACAGACACCCAACAAAACGAACAGCTCATGCAATTGCCATCCGACCAAGATGCATCGGGCCGTGAAATGGGCGATGAAGAAATATCGCAACTTGCGGCAGTTATCGAAAGCGGCACGCTCACCAGCACGAAAGGCCAGTGGGTAAAGCAGTTTGAGAAGCGTTTTGCGGAGCTAATTGGAGTCGGGAACGCTTACGCCTGTTCTTCCGGAACTGCCGCCCTTCATACAGCCTTGGCAGCAATTGATCCCGAACCGGGCGACGAGGTGGTGACGACTTCCATCACCGATATGGGAGCGCTCACTCCGATCCTCTATCAATCGGCTATCCCGATGTTTGCCGACGTAGATCCGCTGACCTACAACTTGACGGCCGATTCGATCGAAAAGGTCCTTAGCGAGCGCACCAAGGCCATCATGGTAACACACCTATTTGGCAATCCGGCCAACATGAACGAAATCATGGAGCTGGCTCGTGGACGAAACATTCCGGTGATCGAGGATTGTGCCCAGGCCTTCGGGGCTTTGTACGATGGGAAACCGGTCGGAACTTTGGGCGACATCGGTTGTTTCAGCCTGCAACAAGGCAAACACATTACCACCGGCGAGGGCGGCCTGGTTACGACCGACAACGAAGACCTGGCCCGCAGAATGTTCCTGTTTATTAACAAAGCCTGGGGCTACGGGGACAAGAATCCTGACCACTATTTTCTTGCTTTGAATTACAGAATGAACGAACTCTCGGGTGCCGTGGCGGTAGCCCAAATGGATAAACTCGGCGACTTCGTCGAACGAAGGCGCAATATAGCCACCGCGTTTGATGAGGGGCTGGCTGGACTTCCCGGCATTTCAACTCCTCAGGTCGAGCCGCAAGCTGTTCATACCTATTGGAAGTACTGCTTGCAGGTCGACTCCGAAGCCTTGACGGGGGGAATCGATGGCTTGGCTCAAAATCTACGAAACCGCAGCATCTTCTGCGCTCCTCGCTATATCCAAAAACCTGCGTTCGAATGCGAAATCTTCCGCGAACAACGAACATTCGGCAACAGTCGTTTCCCGTTCACTGAAGCTCGTTGTGAGGCTCTCGACTACTCTCCCGAACAATTCCCAGGTACCTACAAGGCACTCGCGAACGTCCTAGTCTTGCCACTCAACGAACGTTACACCTCAGAACATGTCGAGTACGTCATCACTAGCATCCGCGACGCGTACACCGAGCTCACGCACTCCTAGGCATAGAAAGCTCCTAGATGAAGAAGACCACACCCGTAATATTTGGCATCGTTGGTACTGGAGCCATTGCCCAAGCGTACGCCCAAGCGTTTGCCACTTCCGAGCACATTGAATTGAGTGCAGCAGCTGACTGCCGACCAGAAGCTGCCGAGGCTTTTGCCGAAGCAAACAACTGCCTGGCTTTCCACAATCTGGACCAAATGACCGAGGAAATGGATCTGGATGCGGTTGTCGTTTGCACGCCACCAGTCACTCATAAAGACGTCTGCTGCGATCTACTCTCTCGCAAACTTCATGTATTGTGCGAGAAGCCACTGTCTATCGATTCAACATCCGCAAAACAGATTCTTGACTGCGCAGACTTCAATGGCATGGTGTTCACTATGGCGTCGAAGTTTCGCTATGTAGCCGACGTAAGTGTGGCCAAGGCGATTGTCGAGTCGGGTTTGATCGGAGAAATTGTCCTTTTCGAAAATGTGTTCACAGGTCGCGTCGACATGTCGAAGAGGTGGAACTCCGATCCAGCTATCTCTGGAGGAGGCGTGCTAATTGACAACGGCACCCATTCAGTGGACATCACCCGTTTTTTTCTCGGCCGACTATCCGAAGTGCAAGCGATGGAAGGCAATCGCATCCAGGATCTTCCGGTTGAAGACACAGTCCGTTTTTTCGTCCGCAGCGAATCGGGCGTCCTAGCGAGTATTGATCTTTCCTGGAGTGTGAATAAGGAGCAGCCCTATTTCATCTCCATCTATGGTAGTGCCGGGACTCTGCTCATCGGCTGGCAGGAATCCAAGTATCGCCGCTCGGGCGAAGAACACTGGAACGTATTCGGAGGCGGATACAATAAAGTAGACGCTTTCCAGAGGCAGCTCGAAAACTTTGCCGCGGCCATCCAGGGGCGTCAATCGCTAGTCGTAACTCCAGAAGACGCCTTGGCCTCTGTCGAGGTCATCGAAGCCGCCTACCGTGGAATGCGTCAAGGTGATTGGGAACCGATCTTGCCTAGCGACAGCCCTCAATCTGCCATGAGTTCTTGAACTATGTCCAGCGAAGTCCGAATTCACCCAACCGCGATTGTCGAAGACAATGTTCAATTGGGTGCGGGCACCGCGATTTGGGACAGTGTCCATATCCGGCACGGCGCGTCTTTGGGCGAACAGTGCATTGTCGGCGAGAAGTCGTATATTGCTTACGATGTGCAGATTGGGCACCGGGTGAAAATTAATGCCATGGTCTATGTGTGCTATGGCGTGACTATCGAAGATGGAGTGATGGTAAGTGCCGGGACAGTTTTTACAAACGATCAATTCCCCCGAGCGACTTCGCCCGATTTGAAATCACCCCTGAGTTCTGACCCCAATGCAGAAACGTTACAAACCACAGTATGTCGCGGTGCAACAATCGGTGCCGGCTGCGTGGTAGGCAGCGGACTTACCATTGGCCAATTCGCAATGATCGGTATGGGGAGTGTCGTCACGCGCGATGTGCCCGAATTTCATCTAGTCCTGGGCAATCCAGCCCGCTCAGTTGGCTGCGTCTGCCGATGTGGCAAACCACTTTGTAAATGGACGGCTGGTGAACCTCTCGATGTCCAAACTGTTACGTGTACCAAGTGCTCGGCAGGATATAGAGTAGACCACGGTGTGGTGAGCGATCTGACGATGGAGAGTAACTCACAGGCAGGTTGTCAGAAATGAGCAAGATTGCCGAAGCCCAATCTGAACCGTCTTGCCGTTGGGCTATCGTTGGCGGCGGGATGCTGGGGATGACGCTTGCCCATCGACTAGCAAAGGCAGGACAGAACGTCACGCTAATAGAGGCGGGACCTGAACTAGGTGGTTTGGCAAGTGCCTGGCAACTTGGCGACGTGACGTGGGATCGGCACTATCACGTGACACTGCTTTCCGATTTGCGATTACGCAATCTGCTTGCGGAACTCGATCTTGAATCTGACATGAAGTGGGTAGAAACGAAGACCGGCTTCTACACCGAGGGCACGTTGCACTCGATGTCCAGCAGTTGGGAGTTCCTTCGTTTCCCTCCCCTTGGCCTGGTCGAAAAATGTCGGCTTGCAATGACAATTCTTTGGGCATCGAAGATTCGCAATTGGCAACCGCTCGAGAAGCAGCTGGTAGCTGATTGGCTGACGAAATGGTCGGGGGCGGGGACCTTCAAGAAGATTTGGCTGCCTCTATTACAAGCAAAACTCGGCAAGACTTATCAACGTGTTTCCGCTGCATTCATTTGGGCCACGATTGCACGCATGTATCAAGCCCGCCATAGCGGCCTGAAGAAGGAAATGTTCGGCTATGTGCCTGGCGGATACGCACGGGTACTCGAGACGTTCTCTCACCATTTGAAAGATTTGGGCGTTGAGCTAAAGACCTCGTTCCCGATCAACAGAGTTACCCAGCAGCCAGATGACTCGTTTCTAGTGGAGTCGGATCTTCATGAACCCCAGCAATTCGATCGCGTGGTAGTAACTGCCCCTTCCTCGGTGGTCCCTCACTTGTGCCCCCAATTAACCGAGAGCGAAAGAACAGCTCATACCAAAATCGAATATCTTGGCATTCTTTGTGCTTCTGTGCTGATGAAGCGAAACTTGGCCAAGTACTATGTGACAAATATCACAGACTCCTGGGTTCCCTTCACGGCAGTCATTGAAATGACAACCTTGGTCGATCCCACAGAGATGGCAGATCGGCACCTCGTTTATCTGCCGCGTTACGTTTCCGCAGACGACCCTTCTTGGAACTGGACCGACGAGGAACTGCAAGAGAAGTTCTTCTCTGCATTAGAATCCATGTATCCCAAGTTCGACCGGATGGAGGTGGAGGCGTTTCGCGTCTCCCGCGTGAAGAACGTCATGGCATTACCAACGCTCAACTACTCTGAGCACCTACCCTCGGTGGCGACGTCCTTGCCAGGATTGTTTGTTGTAAATTCTGCCCAAATTGTTAAGGGAACGCTCAATGTCAACGAAGTGATTGGCGTAGCAGATGACGCTTTTGCTGAGCACCTTTTGCCCGCTTGCAATTCGACAACTCTCTCAAGTAACCCTATTCAACACAACACGAATCATGTCAAGGCCAATTGCGAGCTTGTCGCTCGATCTTGATAACAAATGGTCTTATTTGAAGACCCATGGCGACAAAGGCTGGGAAGATTTCCCGAGCTACTTGGATCTTGTTGTCCCTAGAGTGCTGGATTTCCTGTCGGCCCGACAGCTCACGATTACATTCTTTGTTGTCGGCCAAGACGCTGCCCTGGAGAAAAACAAAGCGGCCTTAAAATCGATTGCGGACGCCGGCCACGAGATCGGCAACCATTCTTTTCATCACGAGCCCTGGTTGCATCTCTACTCTTCCGAGCAAATTGCCGCCGAGTTGCAGCAAGCCGAAGAGGCCATCGAACAATCCACCGGCCAACGTCCCCTTGGTTTCCGAGGGCCTGGATTCAGCTTTTCCCGACAACTGCTAAGCGAGTTAGCTAGACGTGGATACCAATACGACTGCTCGACATTTCCCATGTTTCTCGGTCCGCTGGCACGCATGTACTATTTCTTCCGCTCGAACCTGGACCGCAGCCAACGAGCAGAGCGGAAAAAACTGTTCGGAACATTCAGCGAAGGATTCCGACCCTTGCGTCCTTACGTGTGGCAAGATTTGCCTGGCGATCTGGTGGAAATCCCCGTCACGACCATGCCCCTCTTTAAGCTGCCAATCCATGTCAGTTATTTGCTGTATCTGGCGGAGTATTCACGCTTCCTGGCGCTGACCTATTTCCGCTTTGCTTTAGGGATGTGTCGTTTGTTTCGGGTAGAACCTTCGCTTCTGCTACATCCACTCGACTTTCTTGGTTCAGAGGACGAACAAGACTTGTCTTTCTTTCCGGCGATGAAAGGCAAGTCGCGCGACAAGCTGGCCCTGGTTGGAAATGTCGTAGATCTGCTGGCCGAATCCCATCAGGTGGTCACCCTGGCAGAACATTGCCAGGCAGTGCAGGCCCAACTAAAAGCGGAGAGCATTTCTCAGTCTATGCCTGGCATGAAAGCAGAGGCATGAGCAGACTCAATTCTGAGCCGAGCTATGCGCGACGTCTGGTACACAGATTTGTACCGGCACACTTTCGAGATCCGATAGGACTTACTAAAAGGCTGATCGCAACTCGCGATCCCGCTGCGCTCTTTGCCATTACCGCCGCTTTACTGGGTATGGCCGCCACTCCTTTCGATCTACTTCTTTCCCCGCTCGAACGTCGCAAGTACGATTCGGCTCCGCCCTCTTCCCTGCCGCAGATCTTCGTTTGTGGAGGACCTCGTACCGGGACAACCTGCGCGGTTCAATTTCTCGCTCAGCACTTTCCATTTTCCTACTTTACGAATCTTTCGTCCCTCTTCCCACGTTCGCCAATCACTGCGCAGAAGCTAGTGCCGGGCGTTATGAAGCTGAATCGACAACCGGCCCATAATTTCTACGGAAGAACCACTGGCTTTTCAGGCATGAACGATGCCTTGTATGTGTGGGATCGGTGGCTGGGCGAAGATCGCCAACACCCACATTTCGAAATCAATGCCGAGACTGCCGAAGAGATGCAACAGTTTTTCGCCGCCTGGGAAGCAGCGTTTCCACGAGCACTGCTGGCTAAGTGCAATAGCTTGAATTCCATCGCACACTTGATTGCTGACATTTTGGAAAACAGCTATTTCATTTGCATCACTCGCGAGCCACGGTACATGGCACAATCGCTTTACCAAGCACGGCTACTTATTAACGGAACCATTGCAAAACCGTATGGGCTAGTGTCGCCGGAAACTTCTGATCTAGACGATCCAATTAGCTCTATCTGCAAACAGATTCTGTACCACCAGAACCTCGCAAACACCCAGGCCGAACGACTCGGCTCGGAACGATTTTTCGTCACATCCTATGAAGAATTGTGTAGCAAGCCGGAAGTTCTCTTGAACCACGTGGGCTGCAAGATTCTCGGACTTTCAGAGCCGAAGATTAAAGACCTGGAACTCAGCGCAATTTACAATAGAAACGAGGACCGACTGGATCCTGCTCTGCTCCAAGAAATCGATCATCGGCTTGAAGAATTATCAAACAACTAAGTGCTTTCTGCATCCATACCGCGAATAGTAACACCCTGCTGATATTGCACACCGATAATGACAACCTCACAGTCCAATACTGATCTCCACCAATCAAATGAAGTGAACTCTATAGCTTACTGGCTAGCCGTTATCGTCGTATTTGCCTTACTGATTCGCGCTTGGGATCTCAATGGCACAGGTTTTACATCTGATGAAGTGTCGGAGATCAACTCAGCGCACGCTTCGCTTCAGAGCATCATCATGGACGAAGACGATGACCGGTTCCCTCCGTTTTATCGCTTTGTGCTGTCGTCCTGCGTCAAAGCGACGGGCACCGACCTGACATTGCGCTGGGTTAGTGTCGTCTGTGGAGTTTTGGCAGTAGTTGTTGTCTGGATGATTGGGAAAGAGATCGCGGGCACGAGAGTGGGGCTATGGTCCGCTTTCCTCCTGGCAGTTTCTCCGTTCCACATCCACTTCAGTCGCGAGGGACGTGCTTACGGCTTCTATTTTCTTTTTTGCTGCATCGCCATGTGGGCCGCGGTTCGATTGAGCCGCACTTCTAAATTCAAAGATTGGTTGTGTCTCGGGTTTGCGAGTTTATTGGCACTGTATTGTCACTACTACGCGGTCCCATTTCTGGCAGTGCTCTGGCTGTCGGCGCTGTGGGTGACCCGGACCCACGGCACATGGCGGTATGCGTGGATCGTACTGGCTGGCTGTGCCCTGTTTTCAATCCCAGTGGCGCTCATCTTGTTGGATGCCACGGAAAACATGCCCGCTGGCAGTCTCGTCGCCTGGTTTGATATCGAGGCTTGGGCTTATACCTTTCTAATTCAGGTCTCCGGCTTTACCTTTGGCCCCTCCATGCGCGAACTGAGGAGTATCTCAGCGGCAGAGGGTATCCGAATGTTCTTGCCATGGGTTGCTGCCACCGGAGTTGCGCTCGCCACGCTCTCTTACTTTGCTTATCTGACCCTAAAGGATTCAAAATGGTTGGGAATGTTGGCCGTATTTCTGGTGGCAATGGTTCCCCTGGTCGGCTACGCAGGCAATCTGTTTGGCGTTGGATGTACTTACCGCTATGTCATTTGGATTGCACTTCCCTATGTGCTTTGGCTGGGAGCTGGCGCCGCCCAATTATCGCATCGCAAACTAGTGCTCCCGGCCGTATGTCTGCTGTTGGTGCTCAACGGTATTGCCGTCTACAACCGGCACAACGACCCTCGATATGCCAAAGAAGATTTTCGGGCAGTGGCACAATATCTTGAGGACCACGAGTACGGCAATATGCCGGTGCTGGTCGCAAACCCTTACATCGCCACGGCGCTGGACTACTACTTGGACGACGAGTGGGAAATATCGAGCTTCTCCATCTTCGTCGAATACAAAGAAGGGCGCAAACGCTCGCTGGAAGAATTTGTCGACTCGCATTCCCCCGGCTCCCGACTTTGGATTCTGTCGGAGTGGCTCCCCTACGACGACAGTAGGCTCGAAACTCGAAACGAAGTTCGAGACCGATTCCAGGCCGAGCTGATTCATGAACTGTGCATGATGGAAATCAGCGTTGGGCGAATTCCACCCTAACGCGATTCGCCTTCCGCCACGACGTCGGGAATATGAGAGAAGGCGATCCGCATGGGTGCTTCCTGCCGCGCGTCGTGCATGGAGGCAAAGTAAATGGAATTAGGCCCGAGGCACTCGTTAATGTTGTCCATCGCGCGGGCTGCCCGTACATTGCGGCGATCTTCGGGAAATAGCGGCAAGGTGGCGTTGGATTGGTCGACCAAGTCCCACAGCCACACGCTCACCTGCAAAGGCGTTCCCCCTGCGGCGCGTTCCGCCCATGCATCTTCGAACGCACGCAGCATACTCTGCGTATCCTGGCACTGGCCCAGATAGACCGGTGCTTCCCAGGCCGGCCAACCGCCGGTGTACTTCAAGCGTACCTTCATGCGGCGAGCCCAATACCCAAGTCGACGCAATCGAGCACCAGCTTTGTGAATCAGTCGGACCAACACCGAACGCGCCCCTTCGCCGGTGCGAAACTTAGGTGCGAGCACGTGCGAATGACTCACCGACCTCCGCTGCGTTTCTGTTCGCCGATACTCTCGCCCGCGGAGCCAATGCCACCACTGATCTCCCAAAATGCTTTCCCAGGAATCGTTCATCTCCTGTCGCGACAGGGCACACAATTGACGAACCGTGGTGATGCCTTTTCTGTTGAGTCGAGCCAACATGCCTCGGCCAATGCCCGGAAAGTCGGAGAGGCCCAGGCGGTAGAGTTTCTGCGGTAAGTCGGCCGAAGTGATGGTCACCAGCCCATCGGGTTTCTGCAGATTGGTGGCCACCTTCGCGAGAAAGGCATTGATAGCGAGGCCCACTGAGCACCGCAGGTGGGGGCCTACCTGCTCTGCAATCGCGGTCTTCACCGCCTTGCCCACCGAGACGGCATCGCCCACTTCTCGCTGATGAAGTGACAGCTTGCAGACCATTTCGTCAATCGAGCAAACTTTCTCCACGGGCAACACCGTCTCGACAGCTTCCACGATTTTGTGATGCGTTTGGATATACTGTTCGTGCCGAGCCTCGACGAGCCGCAACTGAGGACAGCACCGTCGCGCTTCGCCCACATTGGTGCCCGTACGAATGCCGTAGGGCCGGGCCTCGTAGCTGGCCGCGATGCAACAGGTACGATCGGTCATGACGGGCACCACCGCCACTGGCACGCCGCGCAACTCCGGCTGCAATTGCTGCTCGACCGAGGCAAAGTAGGCGTTCATGTCCAGAAATAGCCAATCGACAGATAGCATACATATGTACACTATCATATTATTTGGGCAGGTCAAACGTTTTTCGGATGATTCCGGATCATCTCACGCTCTGGCGAACGTGGCTAAAGGAGCAGATTGGTCTGTAGGATGGGCTAGAGCAAATCGGCAGCCCATCGATTCAACCGGGCTAGAATCACTCGAAATGATGGGCCGTCGCTGCGCTGTGGCCCATCCTATGCCTTTGGCGACTAGGACTGGGTAACTTCAGCCTCTTCAATCGGCTCGCCCTGGCACTCCGGCGAGGGGTTGGTGCAGGCGTCGCACAGGGTTTTGCCGGAGCTATCGGTCAGGTTTGCCAGTCCGCCGCAGCTTCCTTTGAGTCGGCGATTGCTGATGATGACGCCAATCGCCAGTCCACAGATGGCTAGGGCGAAGACAACGATCGTAATAAGAACCACGGTCAAGTACATGGAAGAATTCTCTCGCTGGTTATTCTGGATATCGCTCCGCGAACTCCGGAGTTCTTAATTCTACGAGCCGATCCTTCTCGCGCACCAAAAACAGAGCCGCAATTTGTTGCTGCTCACACCAATCATATCCTCGCTCGTCACCCATGACCATGATGGCCGTTGCCAGAGCATCGGCCTCCATGCAGCTTGTCGCAATGATCGAAACCGCTGCCAACCGATGTTTCACGGGTCGTCCCGACGTTGGATCAATCGTATGCGAATATCGATTTCCGTCGTGCTCAAAGAAATTTCGGTAGTCGCCCGAGGTGGCCATGCCAGAACTGTCCAACGCCACCGCCAGCTGGATTGGCCGACCCATTTCGTCAGGTTTCTCGATGCCAATCCGCCACGACGAACCGTCGGTCTTGTTGCCACGAGTGCGAACTTCTCCGCCGATCTCGACCATTGAGTTTTGATAGCCGATCTCCGCCAGCAACTCGCTTACCTGGTCCGACGCATAACCCTTGGCAATGCCGGATAGGTCGACATAGATTTCGGCCTGCTCCTTGCGAATGGCAGGCGGGTCTTGCCGCACCTTCACTAGTCGGTACCCGGTGCTGGCGAGCGCTGCCGCTATTTTGTCTTCCGTGGGTGGATTACCACGCTCTGCGTTCGGCCCAAACCCCCACAGATTAACTAAGGGACCCACGGTCGGATCGAATTTGCCGCCGGTCGTCTCAGCAATCTCAAGTGCTGCCGCCACCACTTCAGCGGTTGCAGGCGATACCGAATACCAATCGGTATTGTTAAGCCGATTGAAGCGGGACAGCTCCGAATTTACGTCGTAGGTCGACATCTGGCTATTGATTTCTGCGAGCCGCTGATCGATGCGTTTCTGCACTGCCTCAACGTCCGGTGGCCAATCCCGAAAGTGCCCTCCCCTGGCGATACGCACCGTGTATTGGGTGCCCATTGTCCGCCCAGTGATGGAGGCCACATCTGGGGCTGGCTCGCTCGAGCAAGATGCCAATTGACTCAGTAACGCCAACAGCACATAGGGTGCAATGAAACGAAGTGAAATCGCACCACAAAGCTCATCTCGGTGCGATAGCGCGCTGCTCGATCGCATCCTACGACTGACATCCCTATTCGTATGATTCGTGGTCAAAGCCAGATCAGCTTTATCCGCCGAAGTCGTCATACGCGATGTTCTCTTTCTCGACACCCAAATCATCGAGCATCTTGAAAACCGCCTGGTTCATCATCGGCGGGCCGCAGATGTAGTACTCGATATCTTCGGGAGCGGGATGCTCTTTCAGGTAATTGTCGAGCAGAACTTGATGGATGAACCCGGTATAGCCATCCCAATTGTCTTCTGGCTGAGGCTCGGAGAGGGCGATATTGAACTGAAAGTTGGGAAACTCTTTCTCAATCTCGCGGAAATGGTCGATATAGAACAGTTCCCGCAAGCTCCGACCACCATACCAGTAGGACACCTTGCGGTTGGTTTTTCGATTCTTGAACAGTTCGAAAATGTGACTACGGAGCGGAGCCATTCCTGCACCGCCGCCGATGTACACCATTTCCGCGTCGGTATCTTTGATAAAGAACTCACCGTAGGGGCCAGAGATTGTTACATCGTCGCCCGGCTTCAGACTAAATATGTACGACGACATCTTGCCTGGAGGTACGTCGGGCAGTCGCGGAGGAGGGCTTGCCACGCGGACGTTCAGCATGATGATGCCCTTCTCGCCCGGATAGTTCGCCATGGAATAGGCCCGCGTCACATCCTCATCGACCTTGGATACGTAACGCCATACATCGTACTTGTCCCAGTCGGCCCGGTACTCTTCCTCGATCTCAAAATCTTTGTAGGCGATTTCGTGCGGCGGACATTCAATTTGGATATAACCGCCCGCTTTGAAACCGACTTCCTCGCCCTCGGGAAGTTCCAGGACAAACTCCTTGATAAACGTGGCAACATTATGATTCGACTTCACCTTGCAGAGCCACTTCTTTGTGTCGAACGCCTCGGCGGGGACTTCCACCTGCATATCTTGCTTCACCGCAACTTGGCAGGAAAGCCGGCAACCCTCCTGGGCTTCGCGGCGGGTGATGTGGGTGCGTTCGGTGGGTAGAATTTCGCCGCCGCCATCCAGGACCTTTACCTCGCATTGGGCGCACGTCCCACCTCCACCGCAGGCAGAGGAAACGAAGATTCCAGCGTCGGAGAGAGCCCCCAGCAGCTTGCCCCCTGCGGGCACTTCCAGCGTTTTCTGTTCGTTCACCACAATCTTCACGTTGCCACTGGGCACTAACTTCGCTTTGGCAGCCAGGATCACCAGCACCAGGACCAATACGATGGCCGTGAACATTGCTACGCCAAGAAATACTTCAAGCATTTTGATTCGCTCAAGTCTAGTGAAACGTCCTACCTAGCCGTACCGCCACGCGGCACAAGGCCTTGCGTTGCGTGGCAACGCGGCTGATTCGATGTGTGCTTACATTCCGTTGAAGGACATAAACGCCAAGGCCATTAAACCGACCGTCATAAACGTGATGCCCAGGCCCTTCAGCCCGTCCGGCACATCGCTGTATTTCATTTTCTCGCGAATTCCCGCCAACGCCACAATCGCCAACGCCCACCCAAAACCAGAACCAAATCCGTAGACGCAGCTTTCTGTAAAATTGTATTCCCGTTGCTGCATAAAGAGCGAACCACCCAGAATGGCACAGTTCACCGTGATCAACGGCAAGAAAATGCCAAGCTGGTTGTAAAGGTAGGGGAAATATCGATCGAGAGTCATTTCCAAGATCTGCACCATGGCCGCGATCGTGCCGATGAAGCTAATCAACGACAGAAATCGCAGATCGACCCCAGCAAGGTCGGTGCTAATCCAGGTGAGTGCTCCTTCTTCCAACAAGTACTGCAGGATCAGGTTGTTTACTGGAACCGTAATCGTCTGGATAACGATCACAGCAATTCCCAATCCGAACGCGGTTTTCACCGTTTTCGACACAGCCAAAAAGGTGCACATCCCTAAAAAGAAGGTCAACGCCAGGTTCTCGGCAAAGACCGCTTTCAGAAACATACTGAGATAGTGTTCCATGGTTTTAGCCTTCGTGTTCTACCTGTTCGGGTTTCCAAGTGCGGATGGCCCAAATGAGTAATCCAATGAGGAAGAATGCACTCGGCGAAAGCAGCATGAGCCCGTTGGGCACATACCAACCTCCCTCGCTCGCCAGCGGAAGGACTTCGATGCCCCACAGTTTTCCCGAGCCGAAAAGCTCGCGGAAGAATCCAACGACGATCAATACAAAGCTGTAGCCCAATGCATTGCCAATGCCGTCGACAAAGCTGAGGCGAGGCGGATTCTTCATGGCAAAGGCTTCGGCCCGGCCCATGACGATGCAATTGGTGATAATCAGCCCCACAAACACCGATAACTGCTTGCTGAGAGGGTAGGAATAGGCTTTGAGAATCTGATCGACGAGAATCACCAGCGAAGAAATAATCGTCATCTGCACGATAATGCGGATGCTGCTCGGAATCTGCTTGCGAATCAGACTCACCGCGGAGTTGGACAGTCCCAACACGAACAAAACAGCCAGCGACATGACGACCGAGGTTTCTAGCTTGGTCGTCACCGCCAAGGCACTACAGATTCCAAGCACCTGGAGAGCAATAGGATTCTTATCGAAGATCGGCTCGGTGAGCGCTTCTTTGTATTCGGTATCAGCCACCCTGTTCTCCTTCGGGACTATTCTGAAATTGATTCAGATAGGGACCAAATGCATCGGGGCCAACCCAGTATTGCACGAGTTCTTCCACGCCATCGCTGGTGATGGTCGCGCCGCTGAGCCCGTCGATTTTGTGCTCCGAGTCCTCAGTTGATTCTGTGACGCGTCCCTTAATCACCTCAATGGCCACACTTCCGTCCTCGTCGAACAGTTCCTTACCCGGCCACAGTTGTTTCCAGCTCGGATTATCTACTTCGCCCCCCAAACCAGGCGTTTCGGCATGTTCGTAGAACGTGATTCCTTTGACCGTCTTGCCGTCGCTCGCCACGGCGATAAATCCGTATAACGTCGACCACAATCCCTTCCCGTAGACGGGGAGTACCACCTGCTCGATGTCTCCAGATTCTCCCTTCACCTTGTAGACAAAGGAATACTTCTCTCGTCTCTTGATGCCTCCCAATGCGGCGGGAGGATCAACCGCCTGGCTCAGGTCGATTTCCTTGGCTGCTTTGCGCTGATCGTAAGTCTCAGTGTCGACGACATCCTCAGGAGCCGGTTCACCCGAATCCAAATCAATCAGCTCACGTTCAATCCACTCGTCGTAGATGGAATTAACATCGCCAAGCTCGTTGTCCTTGGAATCAAACAACCCGGCTGCCATTAGGACGTTTTTCTTCTGGTCTTTCAGTTTGTTGGCTTCTTGAGTCTCGCGAAGACCAACCGCTGCGCCGGAAACAACCACGGAACAGACAACACAAAGCACAGCCGCCACAATCAGCGTTTTTGTGAAAGTATCACGTTGCATAGCGTGCCATCCTCCGTTTGATGTTCGCCTGAATGACGCAGTAATCGATCAGCGGTGCCATGGTATTGCCGAACAGGATTGCCAACATAATTCCTTCGGGGAATGCGGGGTTGATGACTCGGATCAGGACGGTCACCACGCCAATCAATATTCCATACCACCAGCGACCGACTTCAGTCATTGCCGCGGAGACGGGGTCGGTAGCCATAAAGACGGTGCCAAACGCGAATCCGCCCATCACCAGGTGCCACCATGGCGGAAGTGCCGTCAAAGGAGCCGATGATTCGCCGCTGAAAATCCAAAACAGACCCGAGCAACCGACCATTCCCACGAGCACACCGAGCATAATTCGCCACGAGCCGACGCCCGTGGCAATAAGCAGTACCGCGCCCAACAACGCCGCGAAGGTCGAAGTTTCACCCATAGATCCTTGGATATAACCAAAGAAGCACTCCCACCATCTATAATCGATGATTTGGTAGACCGGGTCGCTAGACGTGGCCGATGCCATCGCTCCCAACGGAGTGGCTTTCGTCAATCCATCCACTGCCGTCCACACCGCTGCACCGCTCATGTCTTGAGCATAGGCAAAGTATAAAAAGGTTCTGGCGGTCAGTGCCGGATTGAGGAAGTTTTTGCCAATGCCACCGAAAATTTCCTTACCAATTACTACGCCGAACGAGATCCCAATCGCCACCTGCCATAGCGGAATGGTGGGCGGTAGTGTTAACGGGAAGAGAGCACTCGTGACGAGAAACCCTTCGTTGATTTCATGCTTGCGGACCATGGCGAACAAACCTTCCCAGAGTCCGCCCACCGCGATCGTCACAAAGTAGACTGGCAAAAAGAACACTGCACCGAGCAACATATTGTCGACCCAGCTCGAAGGGTCGTGCCCTCCACCTAAGGAGAGGTACAGCGATTCGTGCCAATCGTCGACAACCTGGGCACCTTCTTCCTGCAAAGCAAGGTTCGCTTGGTAGCCTGTGTTGCTCAACGCCATATAAAAGCACGGCAACAAAGCCACCACCACCAGGCTCATCATGCGCTTGAGATTCATCGAATCTCGCACATGTGCGGCACCGGATGTTGTATCGCTAGGTGTGTACAGAAACGTGTCCATCGCCTCGTACAAGGGATATAGCCTTTCCAGCTTGCCACCCTTGGCGAATAGGGGATGAACACGATCCAACATTTTCCGCAGCACTTGAATACCTGCTTTCCTTTAACCTTCGTGTTCTATTCGCGTGAGACTTTTACGCAGTAGTGGCCCATACTCGGTCTTTCCCGGACATACATAGGTGCACAGGGCCAAATCTTCTTCGTCGAGTTCCAGCACACCCAGTTCCTGGGCGTATTCGGTGTCATCGGTGATCAGTGCCTTTAGCAGCGGCGTGGCGATAATATCTAGTGGCATCACTTGTTCGTACATGCCAATGGGCACTATCGCGCGCGGGCTGCCCTCGGTGCTGGTGTCGAGCGCGAACCGTTTATCGGGACCGGCCGTCCAGGCCGACGCAAAGACATTGCGGACGGAAAACTTGTCCGTCCCGGGCACCATCCAACCGAGGAATTCTCGCTGGCCGCCCTCGGCCACGATCGTCACTTGGTTATGGTAGCGTCCCAAAAAGTCGACCGGCACGCGCGAACGACGACCAGACAAGACTGAACCGGAGATAATGCGAACCTCCGTGCCCATCGGTCGTTCGAATTGTCCCTCGGTGAGTTCAGCTAGGGATGCTCCAATGCGGGTGCGAATGAGCCGGGGATCACGAACCACTGGCCCGCCCAGGGAGATTACCTTATCCGTCAGAATTTGACCGGTATTGAACAAATGCCCGATGGCAACCACATCCTGGTAGCCAACATACCAGACCGATCTCGCGGCACTTACGGGCTTGAGCATGTGGATATGCGTTCCCGCCAAACCTGCTGGATGGGGGCCTTCGAATGCGTGAAATTCCGTAGGCGTCTTTCCTTCGCCGGGAATCGCGGAGCCAGCACGTCGGCAAACATAGACGGTGCCTTCGGTCAAAGTACTCAGCACCTCTAACCCCGAAACAAACTCTCCCTGTCGATCTGCAAGCACGACCGCTGGATCGGCTGCCAGGGGATTCGTATCGATCACCGTCACAAAGATAGCGCTTGGTACGGAATCAATTGCAGGTACTTGGCTATAAGGTCGCGTCCGCAAAGCAGTCCAGAGTCCCGAGGCGATCAATTGCTCGCATACCTCGCGGCGGTCTAACTGGGCCAAGTTGTGATCGTGATAAGACTGAAACGTAACCTGATCGTCACCTTCCAGCTCAATCACCAACGACTCGAATTTGCGTTTAGCCCCACGATTGATGGCTGTGACTGTGCCTGCCCCGGGGGACGTGTATTGAACACCCGGGTTTTTCTTGTCGGAAAATACAACCTGCCCCAACTTAACGCGATCCCCCTCGGCAACTTCCATGGTCGGTTTCATGCCAACGTAGTCGTCGCCCAGAAGAGCCACATGGCGCACTTCCGGACCGTCGGAGATCACCTGAGTTGGCTCTCCTTCAATCGGTAGATCGAGACCTTTGCTGACGCGGTTGACGGTTGTCATCGACGAATGGTTTCTCTCGTGGGAATTTTGAGGGGGGAAGGCAATAAACCTAGCTTGTGAATTTTTTCACAATCGTTGGCGTAAGTCAATAACGTACTGACATCATAGGGTTACGACAAGTCAGATATTCTACTTGTCTCGTTTCAGAACAGAAAACTCACTAGTTTCACGATGCCAGCCGCTGTGGGAGGCATTTTAGGCAGCGATCCGTAAATTACGCCAATTTGGCTTACTCGGTGAGTCGTCACTTATCGATTCTCTCCCGCTCGGATCTTCTTCTATCACTTATAAGACATCTGTCTCGCCTGTTGGTTCGCTATCCCGTTGACCCTTCCACTCCGCCAGCGCTATACTCCACGCCAATAGCTCTGACCTCCGTCGGTCTGTCAGATCGCGGCTATCCAATAACCTATGAAACAAACTTCACAGCGATATGAAAATTCACGAATACCAAGCGAAAGATTTGCTCCGCCAAGCTAATGTGGCCGTGCCAGAAAGCATCGTTGCCAGAACTCCCGAGGAAGCTTCCGCAGCATTCGACAAACTCGGCGGTAGCCTTGCCGTGGTCAAAGCACAAATTCACGCGGGCGGACGTGGCAAAGGGACCATTAAGTCTAATCCCGATCAACACGGTGTCGAACTCGTTAAGAGTGCCGCTGATGCCGCCAAGGTCGCTGGCAATCTACTTGGCAAAGAACTTGTAACCATACAGACTGGCCCCGAAGGCAAGACGGTTCAGCAAGTCTTGGTCGAAGCCGGTTGCGACATCGACCGCGAGCTGTATCTCGGCATCGTCATCGATCGCGCCCAGTCGCTGCCTGTGTTAATGGTTTCCAGCGAAGGCGGCATGAATATCGAGGAAGTCGCGGCCAACACACCTGAGCTCATATTCAAAGAGCCATTTCACCCCGACACGGGATTACAGTCGTACCAGGTTCGCAAGCTCTGCCACCGACTCGACATCACCGGCAAGAGCGTCCGCTCGGCGGAAAAATTCATGCGGGCACTTTGCCGTCAGTTCATCGAACTCGATTGCAGTCTGGCGGAGATCAACCCGCTAGTCCTAACTAAATCGGGCGAGATGATTGCCTTGGACGCAAAAATCAGCTTCGACGACAACGCCCTGTTTCGTCACCCGCAGCTCGGCGAGCTTCGCGATCTCTCCGAAGAAGACCCAGCTGAAGTTCGTGCCGGCGAGGCAGATCTGAGCTATGTACAGCTGGAAGGCAACATCGGTTGCCTCGTCAACGGGGCAGGTCTCGCCATGAGCACGATGGATCTCATCAAGCTGCACGGTGGCGAGCCGGCCAACTTTCTCGACGTTGGCGGCGGGGCCAAGGTGGAGCAAGTAACAGAAGCATTCCGCATTCTGCTGGCCGACAAGAATGTGAAGGCCGTACTCGTGAACATCTTTGGAGGCATCATGCAGTGTACAACCATCGCCAATGCGGTAGTCACTGCCTACAAGGAGGTCGGCTTCAATGTGCCTCTGGTAGTGCGACTCGAAGGCACCGAAGTAGAAGAGGGACGCAAGATCCTGGCCGAAAGCGATGTCGACATCATCGCGGCCACGGATTTGACCGACGCTGCGAACAAAGTCGTCGCCGCGGCGGGGTAGTTCCCATATTGAACTAGAGCTGATAGTTGAACCACAAAGACACAAAGAACACAAAGGAAACACGACGAACACAGGCTTAGTGCCGTTAGTGTCGTCGTGGTTAATCTAGTATGAGCATTCTCATTGACAAGAATACCAAAGTCGTTTGCCAGGGAATCACTGGACGTGCAGGTGAATTCCACAGCAAGAACTGTATCGAATACGGAACGAAGCTCGTCGCTGGGGTCACTCCAGGTAAAGGTGGCCAGGAAACGTTGGGCGTACCGGTTTACGATACGGTGGTGGAAGCCGTAGAGAAGCAAGGCGTCGACGCCAGTATGATTTTCGTCCCCCCCGCGTTTACTGCAGATGCCATCTTGGAGGCGGTCGATGCCGGCATTAAGACGATTGTCGCCATTACCGAAGGTGTCCCCGTCATGGACATGGTCCGCGTGTACGATGTGATTCGCGACCGCGACGACGTGCATTTGGTTGGACCCAACTGCCCGGGTGTCATCACTGCTGACGAGTGCAAGATGGGCATCATGCCCGGCTACATCCACAAAAAGGGGACCGTCGGCGTGATGAGCCGTAGCGGTACGCTCACCTACGAGGCCGTGTGGCAGCTTTCTAATGTGGGTCTGGGCCAAACAACTTGCGTGGGCTTGGGGGGCGACCCTATCGTTGGCACATCGTTTATCGATCTTTTGACGATGTTCCAGGAAGACAGCGAAACCGAGGCCATTATCATGATCGGCGAGATCGGCGGCACTGCCGAAGAAGAAGCCGCCGCGTTTGTGAAAGAGAATGTCACCAAGCCGGTGGCCGCATTCATCGCCGGTCGCACGGCTCCTCCCGGCAAACGGATGGGCCACGCGGGTGCGATCATCTCCGGTGGCAAAGGCACCGCTGAAGAAAAAATCGCCGCCCTAGAAGACGCTGGAATTGAAGTCGCCCAAAGCCCCGCCGATATGGGCACCGCATTACAACGGGCGATGGCGAAATAACTAAGGAAGCCAGCCGCCTTAGCACCCGAGGCTAGCGCCTACGGCTCAAACAACTTGGCTTTTAAGCTAAGACCGCTCCTATTCCTCAAAGCGATGCACTGTCTCTGGACTAAACGCGGGCAGACACACCGCGATGTACTCGGCACCTTCCGACCCCGGCGTGCTATAGCGGACTTCCTCACCCGGCGATGTAATCACCGCCTGGCCGGCATGGACGTCGAGTGTACCCTCCGCCGATTCCACGCGCAGCATTCCTTTTAAGACAACTGTGTATTCCTCGAATTCCGGTCGCTGCGCGGGCTCGACCCACCCTGCCGGCGAGACCATGCGGGCAATGCTCACGTTGTCATTCTTCGAATTTACCCGACCGACAAACTCTTCGATCTGCTTGGGCTTGTTGCCTGCCGCAACGATCTTGCTCGGTGAGTCGATGTGCATTGGCATAGTTAATCTCCTTTTGATGCACTGGCTAGTGCTACAGTGCAGGATGAGCTTGAAATGGACCGTCGAAAAAAAGGGACAGGCACGACCACACTGGGTGTGCTGAGGGCTCAAATCGTATTCGAGCGTCGAGCCAGTCCCTTTTTTTCAACTCACAACCCTGCTCTGTAGCATTAGAGTTCGGTAAGATTTTTGCAAGTAGAGTGTAACATAGTCCTATCACATCCCCTTACCCGACGGCAGAGCGTTATGAGCCTCGATGAAGAAGTTTTGCTGGAGATCATCGACGATCCAGATGAACTCCACGTTTCGCAAAAGCCGGTTAGTCGCCCTTGGCTATCTCTAGCACTGTTCTTAGTGCTGTGCGTTGTTTACCTGATCGTTTCGGTCATCACCACGATGGCCTTTATGGCCTACGAATTTGCCACGAACAGAGATTTTGATATCGATCGTTGGGGTCAGGATATTGAAATGAACGGGCTGTTCTTCGCGACCTGCACGCTGACGACTGCCACGGTGATCATCCCTGTAGTCGTGGCGATGACGTTCCTATTCGACTCCAAGGATCCACTCGATTATCTGGGGTTTCGTATGCCAACGGCAAAGACAATCGCCGCGTCTATTCTTGGGACACTCATATTCATCGCCGGAATGGATGGCCTAACCTGGGTTTTGGGACGCGATGTCGTGCCAGAGTTTATGATCGAGGTCTATTCAAGCGCCGGGATCTTACCACTTTTCTGGTTGGCCCTGGTGGTTGCAGCGCCACTAATCGAAGAAATTATCTTTCGCGGCTTCCTGCACCAAGGCCTGATCAACTCGAAACTGGGACTCCCTGGTACAGCGATTGTGACTTCCTTGATGTGGGCGGCACTTCATGTGCAATACGATTTGTACTTCATCACGATCATTTTCGTAGGTGGGATCCTCCTAACTGTTATCCGGCATTCCACCGGTACGATCGTTCCTTGCATCGTTATTCACGGCGTTATGAATCTCGTGGCTACGGTAGAGGTCGCCTGGCTGGTGGCATCAGATTGATTGCCCAGGGCAATTATTCGCGTCAAAAAACTCGAATCGCTTTGCACTCGCCGTCAATTTCTCTCCCCACTATCGAAAGCATGGGATAGAATTAGGCAGTCCTCTCCCTCCCCGATCTCAGCCAAATATCAGGAGTTAAACATGCCTTCCGTTCGACTGGCGTTCGTTGCTTTGCTACTTCTCTGTTCGACTTCGGCTATTGCCGGTGACTACGTGCTTTCAATCAATGGCAAAGATCATGAGCTGAGCCTCGACAAGGAATCTACAGTAAAGCTGGCTGACGGAACGGAACTGAAGCTGAACTTGAAGCAAAAGGAATATCTTGAGTTCCAAGCAGACTTGTTCACCTTTGAACACAAAAACCAATTTCGCCCCAACCGCACCGACTTGGGCGAAGGCCTCCTGCAAACCGCCATCATGACTCCAATGGGTACGGGCATCCTGGTCCAGGAATACCACCAAATGGATCCCTCCAGCCTAATCGACATGATGGTGAAGGAACTCACCAAAGAAGAAGTCGAGTATGGCTATAAGCTCAAAGAAGTACTAATCTCTAAGAAGGTGGGCGACGTGGAATTCAAGGGTAAGAAAGCCATCACCACTTATACCGGCGAAGAATGGACCCGCAGCGTGCTGGCGTACGGCAAGAAGGACAAGGGTTTGCTAGTTGTCACTTTCGTCGAAAAGGACAACTACGAAAAAGAAAAGCACCTGATCGATCAACTGTGGAAGAGCCTGAAGCTGACTGACAAGATGAAGCAATGAGAAAGCAATAGCGTGACGCAAAATGGTCAAACCCGCAAGAAAATCTTCTTCCGGTACATCACATACAGAAATAACCACTTCACCGCCACAAGTGCCACGGCAAAAAGCAACGTGCTATAGTCGCCGCTGAGTTCCAGCAATCCGCTAAACAGAAACTTCGTGGTATATCGAAAGTCGATTAACCGCTGGGCCATGTAGATCAGGATTGAATTGGCACCGATCACGACAAAGAAAAACGACCACCGCTGCCATTTCCAAACGTCAATCACCAGATAAAACGCGGCTAGCAGCAACAAGCTCCAACCAGCGCAGTGTAGGACGAACGAGCTGGACCAGAGGTTTTTGTTGATCGGGAAATCGAAATTCCACAACCACGCCAGCCCCAGACACAACACGCCCGCCAAGGCCATTGCTACGGTTTTGTAGTAGCCACTCTTTTCGCTCTTCAGCCACAGCCCTGTCAGCGCTCCGGCCAGTGCCGTTGCGACAGCTGGCACGATCCCTAAGATTCCCTCGGGATCGCGGTCGCCCTTGTAGAGTCGTCCTGGAATCAAAGTCCGGTCAACATAGTCGGTAAGCGTATGCCCGGGTTCCAGATCACCGGCACCAAATCCAGGCACCGGGATAAACTTCAGCGCCGCCCAATATCCGATCAGCAAGCCGACGATCCAGACGATACGCCCACGCAGCTCGGTATTCATGAATATGAGCGCCGCGAACATCCATGCCAAACCAATCCGCCCCAGCACGCTGGGATAGCGCATATTCTCGAAGTCAAACTTCAGGATGCCGCTGTAGACCCAGCCTAGAAGCACAAGGACAACTCCCCGTGTGACAATATGTCGATACATTTCACCTTGCGAGTCGCCACGCGCTAGGCGTTTCTCAAACGAGTACGGCATCGAAACGCCAGCGAGAAATAAGAAGAGCGGAAAGATCAGATCGTAAAACGTAAAGCCGTGCCACTCGGGATGAACCAATTGGTCACTCAACCACACGAGTCCCGCCCAACCAGTCAGCTTAGCCGCGGCATGGGCAATCGATTCGCCGCCGATGATCCAAAACATGTCGAATCCCCGCAGCGCATCGAGACTGATCAGACGCTCGGGTTTCGGGAAGCTTGTAGAAGAATTCTCCGCCATGCGGACGATTCTAGCTTTGTAAGGCAGGCGCTGCCTAGTCGACAAGTTCGGCGAAATTTCTCGCCAAGGCGCAGCCAGCTGCAAGAAGTAGTGTAAGGAGTCGAAAAAAGGGACTGGCTCGATGCACTAGAACGGTTCAAGCCCGTAGCTCACTCAGCGTCGTCGTGCCTGTCCCTTTTTTCGGCGGCCCAATGGTACCCCCGCTTGAAATAGGAACGGGCACATGATGGCGGCTACGCATTGATGATCACGACACATCCTGTCGCCATCAGGAGCCAGTCCCCATTTCAAGCTCACCCTTCGAGGTAGTTGGAAACAGTCTCAAAATCAATTTGGCACACGTTTGATGTAAATGACTCTTAGTAGCTTAGCCCCATGCGGACGAATAAGGTGTCATCAAGCGATACGTCCGGAGTCGCACTGGCGAATTCCAGGTCGCGAGCAAATACATAGCCGGCTTCCAATCGTCGACTCAGTCCGCCAATTATCTTTCGTTCGTATCCCACAAGCACACGCACGTCGCTATAGGTAAGTTCATCTTCGATAAGCGCAACAGGACGTTCGATGGTCCAAATTCCCCCACCAAACTCCCCGCCCACGTAGAACCAACGCTCGTCGCCGCTACCAGGAATGCCACCGGGCAGTCGCCACGAAACTCTGGGGCGAGGGAAGATCAGGTCCCAGCGCATGGCGCTGTCGGGATCTTCGTGAATCACTCCCACCACGGGAAATACTCGCAAGCCTGAGCGATTCACATAAGCAACACCTAAAAGCCACTTTGTTCCCGGATTCGGTTCGTAAACGCCAATGCCACGACCGCTGACCCGTACGGCGTCGGAACTGCTACGCTCGAAGTCGCTGTAGTACCCGACCGTCACGGCTGCATCCATTGCCCAGGGGCCTTGGCCGAATTTTCGGAGGTGACGGAATTCCACTTCCGCATCGTAAAGCCGCGGCGGCAAGTCGGGGGTAACGGTCCCGTCGAGGTAATTCACACCGAATCTTGGTGTCACCAACAGCGGAGTATCACGCCGCAAGAAGGGGAAGCCCAGCACCACCCCGCCTCGCAAGTTGCTGACACCCAGGCTGTCGTCGCTTAATTGCGGAAGCCAGGTTCCTGAGATGAAGAGTTTTTGGAATACGCCCGCTCGTGTGCCGGGCGGCAATTGCGGCTGGGCAGGCACGGCGGGGACCAATTCCGTTGACAATTGCGTGGGTTGAAGTGCGGGGTCGCACACCGCGCAGTCGTCGAGGATCAACGGTTGGCCAACCGCAGAGGGCTGAACCAAGAGCGAGCTGGGCTGGTGCGGTACTGCAGAGGGCACCAGCGTCCCTCCCCAGTTCGATTCGCTCGACACGAGCGGAGGCGGCTGAGAACAAGCTGTCTTAAACGGGCAGCAGACAACTAGAGTAACGACCAGGCTTCGAACCCACGCAACCCTACTGGCACAGATTATTCGCTGGGCTGAGCCGCAATCATTCATCACAGATCGAAGCCTGTCCGGACCATGATGCTCGAGTCGAGATTGAAATCGAAGGGGTCCTTCGTGCCATCGTAAATAAGCTCCCGAGCAAAGACGTAGCCAACTTCGATGAAGCCGTGCATTTGAGTTTGCGTTTCCCACTCGGCACCTAGGATAACCCGCACGTCGTTGTAATCGAAATCGTCACCTCGTCCGTCCATGCGTTCGATGGTCCAGCGCCCACCGCCGTATTCGCCTGATGCATAGAGCCACCACTGGCTGGGCCCAAAGTTGATCCAGCGTTTGCGGATCTTGGGATTTGGAAATACGAGATAGGCATCCAGCTCTGGACTTGGCCGCCAGTGAACGCCGCCGGCAGGCAGCAACGTTACCCGATTGCGATCTAGATACCAAACTCCTACTAGAAAATCGAACTGAGGCGTCAGAGAAACCACACCCAGTCCACGGCCCAGAATTCGAATGGAATCGGAGTTCACTTCTTCAAAGTCAGTCCACACACCTGTTCGTACGCCCAAATCGGCCGACAACCAGTCGGTAAGTTGCGGATGCCAGGCGAAATCGAGATAAGCGTCATAGACCCGCGGCGGCAAATCCGCCCCGGCACCCGGGGTATTCGGATCGTTGGGATCCACAAAGATCGGACCATCTAGCCAGTTGAAAGCAAATCCTGGCGTAATCAGCAGCGGTGTATCGGGGTTGTAGAAAATGGGAACGCCAAAGGTCGCGGCGATTTCGGTTCGATTGATCTCCAAGGCATCCACGGTATCGTTTCCGTAGATCCAGGTATGCTCGGCGCTGATTTGTTGCAGGAGTCGTTGCAGGCGGGCTACGGTTCCGTCGGAGTTTTGATGTTGATACGCTCCCGATTCCCATTGAAACGGCAAGCCATTGGGGTAAATCGAGCCACCTTGCTGGGGAATACCGGGTTGGGCGACCGGTGGCGGGGCGACAAAGCTGCCCGGCGCGGTGCTGGGGCCGGCTACCGGAGGTAAGATTTGCGGAGCAAACTGGGGGGAAACGTTGTACGGCACATCCGGTGGTGGCGTCCCCAACAGCGGATTGCCATACGGATCGAAACTCGGCAGAACCGGTTGCGGCGTGGGGTTGTAGGTGGGCGGAGTGATATTCGGCGCTGCGGACGGAAACTGCACGCGTTGGGCGCACACCAGTTCCGCACCCAACCAGGCAAACAGCAAAAACAGAATAGAAAAGAAGCGAGTCACGGGAGGCCTTGCTCAATGCGGTTCGCGGACCGTTCTGTTCCGGGCGAGAACGGGAGCAGATAAGTACTTTTCTGGCCCCCTGGCGTCAAGCTCGATCGACCTGCTATCGGCGACAGCTAAAACTACCGGCTGTATGACAAAAACACATTCACACAACATCTTGTATAAATCAGATCTTGCGGAAACCGGTTTTTACTACGAATGCGAGGAATGCGGCCGCTTGGGACCACCCGACTCGGCACGATCGAAACGGCGTCTGCGGCGTTGCTTGCGGAGCATGCGTCGCTGGCCCCGGCTGCGGAGTGCTACCACACAAATCTCCTGGCCATTAAAAGCCAATTGACGTACCCGAATATCTCGGTAGCCCCAACTACGAATCCGTTCGAGATATTTGGGGATCTCTGCCGCCAAATTCCAATCAGACAGTTTCAGCGTGACGATCATCCCGCGAATCGACGCCTCGCTATGGGTCACCATCGCCTCCACGGCATCCAAGGTGTAAGCCGGTGCTGCGTTGATGTCCGCCGCCAGCCATGCGACGCCTTGCAACATTTTACGCGGCACTTCCACTGCCCGCCGCTGCACATGCGTGAAGTCCGGATGTTCCAGCAGCAACGGATTCACTTCCGCCGGGTCGACACCAATCACCGTCAAACCCGCATCGAGCAACGTTTGCGAAGCGCCGCCGGGCGCACAACCGAGTTCCAAGCAGACATCGCCGGTAGACATGGGAAGCGCCGACCACTCGAGCGCTTCCTGCATTTTCAAATAAGCACGACTGACCGCGTGCTCTGGAAGTTCAATTTGCGTGACCCCACCGGGCCAGCAGTCGCTGCGTCGGTTGGTGCGATGGCAACCGACCCACCACTCGCCCGACTCGACGATAATCACGTCCATCACCCATCGATTGCGTCGGCTGGGATCGCGAGGATCCTTCACTTCCGGTTCCAGCTTTTCAAGCGGGCTTTCGCGACGCAACGCACCTTCGATGGCAAGCGTTTCCAAGGTTGGTCCCGGTTCGGAGCTACTGTCTCCTGGCGGTGATTTCTCCCTAGAAAAGACATGCAGATCATCGTTGGCATGGGCGCCCAAATACTCTTCGACTTCCGGCAACGACCAAACGTCGCGCGCCATCCTGCTGGAATCATCGCCCGTCACTTTCCCCAAGCAAAACCCAAATGTGCGAGCAAACGGCGAGTTCAACTGAAACTTACTCGGCTCGGTGCAGGGCTGGTCTAGTTTGAAGGTGACAAACCCAGGCCGCGAAAAGGCAGGCCGCAAATTCGGCATCTGCTCGGCCAGCTGATTTTTCAGCGCACGCTCCGCGCCGGGCTGACAGACGACAAACACAAACTGCGGGGACCAATCGTTTTCCATTCCCATATTGTATCAGGATTCAGGGGCGGAGGTCAGAGACGGACATTGGTCGCTGGGCGATTGAAGGACGAGGAGGCGGAAGCTTGCCGGTTTCAGCGGCATGATCGGCAAAGTCGTGTTGGCTTGGGTTTCTCGCAGAGTCGCGGAGGCGCAGAGAAAAGTGGTGTAGGGTGCGTGCAGCAAAGCAAAACGCACCATCTTCCGCAATGCGGTGCGATTAAGCAGTACCGCATAGGGGCATGCCGAAAATGCCGGGGATAGTTTGTTCTGCGGCAGCTTGCTCGTAGGGTGGCGCCGTCAGGCCCACCGTTAGTGTGAGCTCGAAATCAACGTTCACGGTGTGCCGCCGCGTTGCATTGGCACACCCTACGTACTGTGGCAAGCACTTCATTTCATAAGACTAAGAATTATTGATCGCTTTTATCCGGGTCTTCCATTCTCACTATCAACCATTGTTGCGTCTGGCCGTCGCCAAAGTGTAGTAGTGCAGGGGCTTCGTCTTTGGTGAGGTTGTCCAGTCCTGTCTCCATGATCGGCCACTGCTGGTCTTTCACCACCCAGGCAGCTCGCTGCGATTTTTGGTCCACCGCACCCTCAATTTCCTGAGACTCGTCGGTGTCGTTGTTGTAAAAGGTCCCAGAGAGGACACCATCTTTACTGACCATCAGTTGCAAGAAGAGTGTGGGCGTCGGTCCGGAGGATTCGCCGTCCTGGGTCAAAGCGAACACGCTGAGAGACAACCATTCTGAATCGTCGGGAACCTCTGTGGTTGACTCGACGATGCCTTGAGCTTGTTGAGCGTACTCTTCGGTTGTAGCGACGGCTTGATCTCCGTAGTAAACATTATCGCCTTCGTAGTAGACGTTGTCGCCGTAGCTATAGATGGCGGGTTCCGACCAGCCCCAAGCGGGGAACCACGCGGCGACTGCAGCCCAAGTGGCCCATCGATAGGGTCGATTCCATCTCCAACGCCCCCAATTCGGATGACTCAGCCAGAAATCGCGTCGCGGTGGATGCCGCGCAATTTGGCTTCGAACCTGCGTCCTTCTTTGCAGGCGGTTGTTGTTCCACTGTTGGCGGTTGTCGATCCGTCCGGGTTGATGGTTCGCCAAGCGGGTGCTCACTCCGGGGCGTTCTCGATCTCCTGGACGCAAGTTTGAACTCGGGCGAGTACCTGTTCCTGGACGCGAACCAGCAAGCGGTCCTTCACCCAGATCGGGCCTTCCTCCGACGCTAGGCCTATTGGCAAAATCTGGTCTTTGCCCTGTTCCTGGCCTTTCGGCAAGTCGTTGTCCCGAAGCGCCATTGTCGTGGAGAAAATCGGCAGCAGCCCCTCCGGCCAATCCACCCGCAACGGCTGGTCCAAACTGACTTCCATCGAGCCGAGGAGATGGTCGATTGCCTGGGCTCTTGATATCGAGAAACTGATTGAGCTGCCCTTGAGTGGGCCTAGTGCCGGCTCCCTGTCGTGCCTTTCCGGCGAGTTGTCCACCGCCCGACCTGCTTCCAGCACTGGGCCTGACTCCTCCGCCCAGCTGACCGCCAGCGGGTCGGGAATTTGCACCAGGTCGCGCCAGATTGCTTGGTCGCGAGCTACCGCCTGGTTGCCCGCGATTAATCTGTCGGCTGGGGTAGTTTCGCGAAGATCTACCACCACCCATCGAAGGACTGCGTCCACCTCCACCCCGCATACTTCCACCACGCATGCCACCACCGCGGCCGCCGCCTCCACCCCGTGGACCTCGCGCCACTAGGTCTTCACTTACCAGCCAGGTGAGCATTGCAATCGCGGCGATACCAACAATAGTTCGTCTCATATTTATCGTCCCTCACTTGTATTATTGGTGAGCGTTGCTCGCGCGATTGGTCTAGCGAATGCGGATCACTCGGAATTCTGTAATATTGGGCAGCAACTGACCATCCACAGTCCGGTGGATCGACTGGAAACTGAATGAGTTCTCATCAATTTCTTTGATGACATTCGTCGCCAGCGCCCGCTCCCCGGTGTGCACAATTCCTTGTTTGTTCACAATCCATTTGTTTTGGTCACGAGTCCACGTGCCCTCGGAGAAACCGCCATCCGAGTCGAAAGTCCAGGAGCGAATCTGTTTGACAGCGGGATCCCATCCCATGAACTGCATACCAGATAAGCTGATTTGATCGCCGTAGGAAACTGCGAAAGATCGAGATATAAAATTTCGATTCTTCGTCCATTTACAATCTGTTACCACCTGGGCGGTTTCGTCGTCATCAACCCAACTACCGATCATCCATTCCAATGGTTTCAGGTGTTCGTAGTTAGATCTTGTGGGTGGTATTGGTTTGTCGGTAACGCGATCTAGAAGCCACTTCCCGTCATGACGAACATAGACTGCCGAATAACTGATCACTTCGGTAGTCGACTCTTCAGTTGAGACTGCGTCTGCAGATGAGTAGGTGGCTATGCCCTCTTCCAGTGCCACGTTGGGCGATACAAAGTCAATTGAAATCACTTCCAAGCTAAGTCTTAGCTTTTCTGCAGAGTCAAAAAGTTTTTCAAATTCCTCAGCAATTGAAGATCGCCCTACTACTTGCTCACCCGTTAAGCGATTTAAGTAGACTGCGTCTGGAGACCACAATGCGGCGACAGCTTGAGCGTCTTTGGCCTGAAAAGCTTCTGCATACGCTTCACCTGCGGCACGAATTGCTGCTATGTCGTCTGCGTCAGTCTTGTCTACCTGGGCTTGCAAAATTTGATGATGAAGCACCACAGTCAGCAGAACAGCAAATCTAATGAAGACTTTCATGGTCTCTAGTCCCTTTTTTGTTTAGCCAACTTGCTCACTGAGCCAAGTATTCTCTAACGGGGTCGATTCAGCATCGAATCCTTGCCGACGATGACTACGAATGGTGGATGGGGCGTTCACTCAAGCCTACCAATAAATGCGTGAATGTGAACTAAGAAAGCCTTATTAGATGGCCAATTGAGTTATCACCCGCAACAGCAGACTTTGAGCAATTCTTTGCGGTGAGCGTCGGAATATGGTCCCAAAAGACTGCTGCTTGGACAAACTCTGCCGCCCGAACGAACGAAGCGGTAGACCATATCGACGTGGAAGAAGCTACAGCTTCATTACAGCTCGAACACCCAAAGCAAGCGCAGTGTCTACGTTTTCGCGTGCTGGCACGATTACCTGCAAATCGGGGGTCATATTCAACCAGGGTGTGGCTTGCCAATTGTAGAATAGTTCGACACCATGCCCATCGCTGATCGCTCCAAAGGGAATCTCAAGAATTGGGCCTATTTGGTCGCTGGTGGCAGCAACAAACCAGCCAACTCCAAATGTGTCGGCGCCTCGGCCAGACAACGGATTATGACCCCCGACTCCAAAGCTCAGGAACCATGCAAGAGGATTCGTATCGTCGTCTCCGATTCCGGCTCTGCCGAACATTCCCCACCCGCGTGACGACTCCGCTGGATCGACATGCAGATATTGATCGAAATTCCAATAAAGCGACCAAGATCCAACTACTTCATTGATAGGGACATTCGGCAACACAAGTCTGGGGTCCTGGCCTAATTCGACATAGTCGCGACTATTCCAAGTTCCAGCGAACAGTTGGTGACCCGGAAGGCCCCCGAACTCAGTTGCTAATCTTAATTCTGCCGCCATGGCGACACCTTCTGCGAACAATTCACTAAATCCGTCGGTCTCCACAGTGTCAATCGCATTCAGAAGCATGTAAGTAAAGACCGGCTCTCCACCCTCATCGAGAACTGAGAATCCACAGCCCAGTGTGGAGTAAGGAATTGACCGCAGAGCAATCGGATTTGAAACAAAACCGATGTTGGAGAACTGAGTTTTCCCGCGACCGTGCGCGAACGCGTTTACGTCGCCATCTAGAGTGTCGAGCTTTCCAAAGAACACAGCGAAGCGCTCAGAAAATGCCTGCGTAAGCAGCACATTGGTCAGAAAAAGTTCCTCACTGTCGACAACAGGAAGATCCGCCAAGACTGCTGCTGGTAGAAATGCGCCCGTATCGGTATTGATGTTCCTGCCAAACCGGTGCTCCGCTCGCACTTTCAGAAACAATCCCCGTTGGAGCCCAAGCTTGCCAAAGTCTACGTTTGTGACGTAGTCGCCGTGCCCTCCATATTGAAAGTGCTGTTCGAGGCCCCCAGTTGCGATTCCCTGATAGAAGCTTGCAACATCCAGGTCAAATGTAATTCCCTGCGAGGCCAACCAATCTCGATTACCATGCCAGTCACCTGTGAGTGGCCCTTTTGCATAACCAGTGGAAACAATACTGACCGAAACGACTAGGCAAATAAGTATTTGATTGAGTCGTTTCATAAGGCAATTGAAGTGTAGATCTAATCCGCCTGGGGGTGATTCTCCATTGTTTTTTCGGAAACTGAGAGACTGAACCATCAGTACAAGTTGTATTACTGTTCCAAGATCCTATAAGTTATTCCGGTACCAACGGTTCAGTAATTTGTACCGATCGATTTGAACTGATACATTAAGGCCTCACTTTTTGTTCTGTTCACTTCGCTTCCCATAGCAGGAGCAAACGTAATGCGTATTGCAATTTTCTACGCAGTTATCACGGTGGTCGCAGCGACGCTCGGCAACCCGGTCATTGGAGCCGACAAGCCTAACATTCTAGTCATCTGGGGCGATGACATTGGTACGTGGAATATTAGTCACAATAGTCGAGGCATGATGGGCTACAAGACGCCCAACATCGATCGCATCGCTCGTGAAGGTTTGGCATTCACGGACTATTACGCGCAGCAGTCGTGCACTGCGGGACGCGCCGCGTTCATTGGAGGTACGGTTCCGGTTCGCACCGGCATGACCAAAGTCGGTATGCCCGGGGCTAAGGAAGGTTGGCAAGAGACCGATGTGACGATGGCTGCGGTGATGAAGTCACTTGGGTATTCAACTGGCCAGTTTGGCAAGAACCACCAAGGTGATTTAGATACCCACCTACCGACAAACCATGGCTTTGATGAGTTCTTTGGCAATCTTTACCACCTCAATGCGGAAGAAGAACCGGAGCACGAAGATTATCCAACTAATTTAACTTTGCCTAACGGCAAAACGTTTCGTGAACAATTTGGTCCTCGAGGTGTAATCAAATCTTTCGCACAGAAAGATGGTTCACAAAAGATTGAAGATACCGGACCACTGAATCGCAAACGGATGCAAACTATCGATGACGAGACCGTTGCGGCAGCGAAAGACTTTATCAAACGAAAAGTGAAGGCAGATGAACCCTTCTTCTGCTGGTGGAATGGAACTCGCATGCACTTCCGCACTCATGTGAAAGAGGCTCAGCGAGGCAAATCTGGCCAGGATGAGTATGGAGATGGCATGGTTGAGCACGACATGCATGTTGGCGAGTTGCTCGACTTGCTCGATGAGCTTGGTATCGCGGATAACACTATTGTTCAGTATTCGACTGACAATGGTCCTCACTACAATACTTGGCCGGACGCGGGGACGACTCCATTTCATGGGGAAAAGAACTCGAATTGGGAAGGTGCCTACAGAGTACCTGCCTTTGTGCGTTGGCCGGGCGAGTTTCCCGCTGGCGTGACTCTCAACGGAATTGTGTCGCACGAAGATTGGCTACCCACGTTCGCTGCTGCCTCTGGCAAGGATGATATCAAGGAAGATTTGCTCGACGGCTATGAAGCCATCGGTCGCAACTACCGTCAACATCTTGATGGTTACAACCAGTTGGAATATCTAAAGGGCGAAACCGAAGAGTCTGCCCGCAAAGAATTCTGGTATGTCAACGATGATGGTCAAATCGTTGCAATCCGCTATCAACCATGGAAAGCCGTTTTCCTCGCGAATCGCGGTCGACAACTCGGAGTTTGGCAGGAGCCTTTCATCGAACTGCGAATTCCTTATCTATTCAATCTGCGTCGTGATCCGTTTGAAAAGGCGTTTGAGAATTCAAACACCTATTGGGATTGGTACATTGACCGTGTCTACGTGCTCGTACCCATGCAAGATCTTGCCGGACGCTTTTTGAAGACAATGGTTGATTATCCGCCGAGCCAGACTCCCGGTTCGTTCAATCTGGAAAAAGTGATCGAGCAAATCAAGTCGGCTAACAAAGGTAGTTAAGTGCGTTTCTTAAATAAATCGTTTGAATCTGTTGCGATGCAGATGGGACTCGTAACTATTGTTACGTTGTTTTGGGCTGCTTATGGTTTCGCTGCTGATCCCTTGCCGTCGTGGAACGAAGGGACTACTAAGCGATCGATCATGGAATTCGTCGGGAACGTGGTCGATGAGAACTCGCCACAATTTATCACACCCAGCGAGAGAATCGCTACGTTCGACAACGATGGCTGCCTGTGGGCTGAGCAACCGGTGTACTTCCAAGCACTGTTTGCAATCGATCGTGTGAAGGCTCTGTCGCCAGAACATCCTAAATGGGAGACACAAGAACCTTACGCTTCGATACTGAACGGAGATTTGAAATCGGCTTCGGCAGGTGGTGAAAAAGCCCTGCTCGAGTTGATCATGGCCACCCATGCGGATATGACAACTGAAGAGTTCAGCGAGATCGTGACCGAATGGCTTGCTACTGCAAAGCATCCCCAAACGGGCAGACTCTACTCCGAGATGGTCTACCAGCCGATGCTCGAATTGCTGGCATACTTACGCGACAATGAGTTCAAGACGTTCATTGTGTCTGGTGGCGGAATCGAGTTCATGCGACCATGGACGGAAAACATCTATGGGATCCCGCCCGAACAAGTTGTTGGCAGCAGCATCCGTACAAAGTTTAAGTTTCGCGGAGAAAAACCAGTTTTGGTACGTCTGCCAGAACTGAATTTCATCGACGACAAGGCAGGCAAGCCTGTGGGGATCAATCATCACATCGGGAGACGTCCGGTTGCAGCATTTGGGAACTCGGACGGAGACTTGGAAATGCTGCAATGGACTTCAGCCGGTGACGGTCCGCGGTTTTGCCTCATCGTCCATCACACCGACGCGAAGCGGGAGTGGGCGTACGATCGAGAATCTCACGTCGGCCGACTAGATAAAGCTCTTGTAGAGGCCCAACGAAATAACTGGACGGTCGTAGACATGAAAAACGATTGGCGGAAGGTATTCCCAGGCGGTGATGAATGAAATGCTAATCATCCTTCTCACTTAGCAGCTACTATTGGGAACTAGGAGCCGCGTGGTTGAGCGAAGATGGTCACCTACATTACATCTGGGCACTGTAGCCGCACTTGCAGAATTATCGATAGCCAAATTGGTTCTGGTCATGAGGGAAGTAGCCACAAGTCAGTGGAATCGAGAAATGCATATGTGTTGTGGTTTTAGTCTCCCTATCCATGGTTTGGCAAATGTTTGATCCTGTTCTCGTTACCATAGTTATCAAGACGTTTACATACGGAATTTGTGGATGCTTAATAGCAGTTGCCTTGCGTATTCTAAATCGTGGTAAACCTGGGCCAAGTCTTGATCAATCTGCAGCAGTCGGATTTCTAGTTGGTACAGGATTTGGAGCTTTGTTCGCTGTATTCGAATCTCTGCTTATACGACATTAGCTCTATTAATGCCTCGCTGGGTGCCACTTCTTTACTTGCCCGCTGGTCGTAGCGGGCTGTGGGCTAGGACGAAGCGTTTTTCTCCCGCCGTAGCGAAGCGGACGGTGGCGCGGCGGTTTTTGCCGGCGCCGGAGAGGGCGACGATTTTCCCCAGGCCGTGCTCGGGGTGGACGACGGTCATGCCTTGCGCGAAACTGTCGGGCTCGGCGCGGGGCGCTGATTTGGATTCGTCGCCTGCTAGTTGTGCGGCGGTGGTGACTTGGGCGGCGGCAACTTGCCATTTGTCGCTAACGGGCTTCGATTTCGATTCCGATTCCATCTCTGCCACATCGAACGAAAGATCATCGGCGAGGAAATCTTCCTCACCAGCTTGCCCGCCGGCATCCCCCTCCAGCCAGTCCATTTCGCTCCAGTGATCTTGATGGCTGGCGACTTGGGTGAGTTGCATTTCTTCACGGGGCATTTCCATCAGGAATGAACTGGGGACCGTGCGGCGGCGCTGGCCGCGGAAGTCGCGTTGGATGGCGTAGCTGAGTTGCAGTTCTTCCTCGGCTCGGGTGATGCCGACAAAGGCGAGGCGGCGTTCCTCTTCTAATTGAGATTCGTCGTTTGTACTCCGTTCGTGCGGTAACAGGCCATGCTCGACCGCGACGAGAAAAACCACGGGAAACTCCAATCCTTTGGCGGCGTGCAGCGTCATCATTGTCACTTTATCGTTGTCGCTCTGCCAAGAATCGGTTTCGTTCACCAGCCAGGCGTTCTCCAGATAAGTTTCCAGGTAGCCACCGCCCGGGTTTTGCTCGTCGAACTGACGGGCGTCAGTGAGTAGTTCTTCGATGTTGGCCAGGCGGTTGAGGTCCTCTTCCGATTCGCTCTCGCTCAGGTGCCCGCGATAACCGGATTCGTTGATGATCGTCCCGAGAATTTCTTCCATGTCGCCGTTGATCAGTTCACCTAGCTTATCCATCAGTGCCACAAACTTCAGCACACTCTTCACCGAACGGGCGGCCAAGGCTTCGACCTGGGCCGCTTCGCGTGCCGCCTCCATCAACGACACGCCATAGGTGTAGGCGTACTCGGAAAGCCGGTCGACCGTCTTGCGGCCAATGCCTCGCGCTGGCGTATTGATCGTCCGCAACACGGCTTGATCGTCGCGGGGGTTGTTCATCAATTGGCAGTAGGCCAGCACGTCTTTGATTTCCTTGCGCTGATAAAACTCCTGGCCGCGAATCATTTGATAGGGGACCCCGGCTTCGCGGAGCGCCCGCTCCAGCGATCGCGAAAGGGCATTCACCCGATAGAAGATGGCAAAGTCACTGGGTCGGCGTGCGCCGGAGGTAACCTCCTCGGCAATGCGTTGTGCGATTCCCTGCGACTCCTCGTCCTGGGTAGCATATTCCACCAGGCGGACCTGCGCGCCTTCGTCGTTTTCAGTGAACAGTGCCTTCTGCTTGCGACGTTTGTTGTAGCCAATGAGTTGGTCGGCCACCTGCAGCACTCGCTTTGTGCTACGGTAGTTGCGTTCCAATCGGACGACGCGCACCTCGGGGTAGTCGGATTCGAACTGCAGAATGTTATTGATATCGGCCCCACGCCAACCGTAGATCGATTGGTCGGGATCACCAGTGACTGCCAGATTGGGATGATCGACCGAGAGCGCGCGTAACATCACGTACTGGGCATGATTCGTATCTTGATACTCGTCGACCATGATGTAGCGATAGCGGTCGTCGAGGCTGGCGCGGATTTCTTCATTTTGATAAAGCAAGTTGGCGACGTGCAACAAGAGATCGTCGAAGTCGACAGCCGAAGAAGCGAGCAGACGTGCTTGGTAAGCGGGATAGACCTCGGCCACAATGTGACTGAGGGGACTGCCTGCACGGGCTTCGTAGCGATCGGGGGTAATAAGTTTGTTCTTGGCTGCACTGATGGCCGCGGCAATGCGGTCGGGGGTGTAGTGCATGGTTTTGAAATTGCCCGCTTCGATGACGCGGGCGAGCGTTTGTTTGGAATCGCTGGTGTCGTAGATGGTGTAGTTCGGCTGCAGGCCCAGGTACTGGGCGTAGTTGCGGAGCATGCGTGCTCCGAAGCGATGGAACGTGCTGACCCAAACTTCCTGCCCTGGGGCAAGTTGCTCGACACGGGCAGCCATTTCTTCAGCGGCTTTATTCGTGAAGGTGAGTGCGAGAATTTGCGACGCCGGCACGCCTTCGCGAAGCAGATGGGCGATACGGTGCGTAACGACTCGTGTCTTGCCACTACCGGGACCGGCCAGCACCAGCATGGGGCCCTCCATGTGGCGGACGGCCTCGCACTGCGGCTCATTGAGGGATTGGAAGAGAGGATCGGCTGGCATATTTAGTTTTGCTTATTCTGGCTATTCTCAGCAGCAACTCAAGAATTACTTCGGCTGTTTTTTGAGATCCCCTCACCTAGCCTTTCCCCAAGGGGGCGAGGGACTCCATGACAAAGTAATTCTTGAGTTGCTGCTTCTTGGAGCTGGTGGGCTTACTTGCTGTCTTCATCGTAGAGTGCCGTGGTGAATTGCGCCAATGACAGCACGATATTGCCGATACGAAAAAAACGGCGTTCGCGGGCGATTTTCTTGATTTCAACCGAGAAAAACTGGTATACTTCCGCCCAACTTGGATGGTCGACGACGACCATGGATCATAGGGACAGTTGAATCCATTTTAAGGGAAGGAGCCCGTGCGATGACGCGCATACCTCTCAATCAAACTGAACTCGCCAACCAGGGTCTTAAAGATCGACTCGAGATGAGCACGGCCGAAATTGGCCTGGCGGTTCGCACGACCAATTGCCTGGAAGAAAAGGGCATCTTTACGGTCAACGATCTGTTGCATTGTACCCGTGCCGACTTGCTGAGTATTTCTAATTTTGGCGAGAAGACGCTGGAGGAAGTATACAAGGCACTGGATAACATTGGCTTTAGTCGGCCGCAGGTTCCTAAGTAGCTTTTGCTGCCTTGTGTTGCTCGTCGCGGCGAGTGAACTGCGGCATCACGGTTAGCGCCGGAATTTTTTTGGTGGGCTTTGGGGTATGAAGTATCCTGTGACGCCGGATGGTCGCTACTTCCTTGTGAAGGGGCGGTTGTGGCGTTGTACGGATCCAAGTTTGCCGGAAGAGGAACGTCAGCGCTTCGTCGCGGAACTAATGGATGCGCGTCGGGCGGTGAAGCATGCACAAGACGAGGCGGAGCTCTCTGCCGCGCGCACGCAAGTGCATGCAGCCAAGGTAGCCCTGGGCGAACGGGGTGAGGTTTGGTGGGACGACGGGGCGCCCGACTACAACCGTCACATGGCGAAGAACACACCCTACGCTGAGTGGGAGCGTGGCTTGGAAGTCGACGATTAACCCTTCGCCCGCGATCATGAAAATTCGAGATGCGGGAGCAGCGCGGCAAACTGCTGTTCATCCTGCGAGAGTTCTTGATTTTCGACCGACGCGATCGACAAATCTGCGAGCAGCTTGGGCAGTTCTCCCGACTCCGCCGCGGCGATGATGCCGGGGTGGACGTAGCTCTTGCGGCAAACGGCCTTGGTGTTCCCCAACAGCGAAGCGGCTGATTCGATGGCCCTATTTATTTGCGACTTCCGTTTCCGGGCGGTTAAATCTGGATCGATATCGGCGAGGGCAGAAAGAGTTTGCACACTGCCCCACCAGGTGCGAAAGTCTTTTGCGGAGACCCCCTTCGACGTAATCTCGCTCAGGTACTCATTGACGTCCGTCGAGTCGACTCGGCACAGACGATCGTCCTTGGCGTGGTAACAAAAAAGATACTGACCGTCGAGCTCCTCGCATTCGCTGAGCACCTTGGCGACTTTTCTGTTGGAAAACTCGATCTCGCGATGCTTGCCGCTCTTGGAAGGATAGTCGAGCGTCACCGAGAAATTTTCGATCTCGACATGCTCTGGTGCGATCGTCGTGGCCCCCCGGGCACCGCTGGTTTCTGCATACTGCTCGTTACCGATCCGCATTTTGGCTTTATCTAGTAGCCGGACGACCGCGGCGAGGACTCGTTTTTTTGAGAGTTTCTTCACCCCTAAATCCTTGCGAACCCGGCGGCGGATGCGCGGCAGCAACTCGGCCATGAGATGTAGTCGATCAAATTTTCGGGCAGCGCTGACCGCCTGCCAGCGTTCGTGATAGATGTACTGGATCCGTCCTGCCTCGTCGCGACCACGAACCTGGATATGCCCGTTGGACTTCGGGCAAATCCATACATCTTCCCAGGCGGGAGGAATGACCAGGTTATCGATCCGCTTGCGAGTTTGCTTGGCCCGCACGGTTTTTCCGTTCGCGGAAACGTAAGTAAAACCCTTACCGCAACGCCTCCGCGTGATCCCCTCATCGAAGCTGTTGACGTAATGCAACTGGGCCTTTTTGGCCCGTCGTTGGTTACGCTCGCTAGTAGATGATTGCTGTGTGCTCATCGCGTTGTTTGGCATCGGCTTGGTGAGTTTTGCGCTCCGTTTCCCACACTCTCTGTCTTCTGTCTGCTAAAGAGTATTGGCCAGCGGAGCCAAGGGACAAGCGTAGAAATCCTCAGACCAAAGATTGACGACAGAATGTCGCTGTGAAGACTGTTCCGGAATGGTTCCTATCAAGAATTACATCAAGATGTCGTCGATCGGCTTGAGCGGGGGCGGCACGTCTTTTTCGCTCATCATCTGGCGGAGATCGATTTCGATGGTGCGACACAGGGCTGTCATGGGGACATCGTTGATGAAGTTTTCGAACGGGTCTTCGCTCGAATCTCCAACTGCCTCCATTGTGTAGAACATCCAAGACACAACCGTCGCGAGCGGAACCGTGGCCCAAATCCATCCGCCATCTCGAGCCGCCAATTCTCCCACAATACCGAATGGCAGCAGCGTAATGAAGATCCAGGTGAAGACATTGCTGAAGTAAGCGTATTGACGTGGGAAGGGCGTATTCTTGATACGTTCGCATTTTCCTTGCAGAGCATAGAGTTCCGTCACGATTTCCATCATGGCAATCAATCGAAACTCCTCGGTCAGATGATGCTGTTCCACCACCTGGCGCAAGTGTTCGCTTTGCAATCTCAAAAGTTGCGTTGCGGAGTTGACGCGCGTGCAGGCAACGTTGAGTTCTTTTTCGGAGAGAAGCTCCCTCAACTCGTTCCGCATGGCGTCGATTTCGGTCGGCTGCATGAATCGCCGCTGCGCTCCTTTCGGCTGGAAACCGAAGGAGGTTTTTCTGCGCAGTTGGAACCGCAATGCGTGCATCCAAGCCAAGTGGCGATAAATCATCTTGCGCTGAATGGCTTCCACCTCGCTCGCTTCCACGTTTTCCTGAGCGTGGGCCGAGGAGATGAAACTAAGGACGAGGTTGGCCCAACTTCGGCTGGCGTTGACAATCCCGCCCCAGATTTTGCGGGCTTCCCAATTGCGATCGTAGGACTGATTGTTTTTGAATCCAATGTAAAACGCGACCGCCACACCGATGGTGCCGAGCAATGCCATGGGCAAACTGCCATCGATTCCTCGGGCTTGCAAATATTGAAATAGCCAGACCGCAAACGCACTCCAAGCTGCGAACACCAGAATCTGCCTCCAGGCAAACCGAAACACAACGCTCCAACGGATATTCCGTCGCGTATACATATTGAACGTTTCTCCAGAAGAATCTGAGACATTTGCGCAATTGCGATTGCAGATTGTACACTGCAGGTGCGATTCTTCTAACCACGAAATTACGGGAGTCCGCCACAACGGGTCCGCGGCACTGTTGGCGACTGCCGGCTATCGTCTAAAATGATTGCTGTCCTATTTACTAAGCAGATATGAGGCAAGCATTTCATGAGTGTATCGTCGATTGAACAGACGGCCTTTCCGGTTTTCGATACAGAGATCATGGGCCATGTGGCCGAAATTGCCGATGCGGTTTCGTACTCAGCGGAAGAGGAACTCATTTCGCAGGGCCAGAAAGACTATCCGTTTCATGTCATCGAAAGCGGTGAGGTGCGGATTGTTGAAAAATGTAAAGATCAGGAACGTCTGATCATCAAACATGGTTCCGGCAACTTTGTGGGCGACGTAGATCTTTTGACCGGGCGGAGCGCGGTGGTGACCGCCATTGCTTGCGGGCCGGTGAGCACCTACCGCTTATGTGCCGGACGATTGCGAAAGCTCTTAGGACAATGTCCACGGGTGAGCGAGATGCTGCTGGAAGCTGTGCAAATGCGGCGGAAGATGCTGGAGGAATCCGATTTTGTGGGAGTTCGTTTAATTGGCGAGCCCGCGATGCGCGAGACCTCTCGCATCCGCGAGTTTTTCTACAAGAATCACGTGCCGCACAGGTTTTACGAAGCGACTTCGGAGGAGGGCCAGCAACAAATCAATTGCCTGGAGGCCAGCGACATGCCGATGCCAGTTGTGCATTGCAACGGTCATACGGTCGGCAATCCTTCGCTGCCAAAGTTGGCGGAGTGCATTGGAATCTCGCGGAATGTCGATCAGAAACTGTTCGACCTGGTCATTGTGGGTTGCGGGCCGGCGGGATTGGCTGCGGCCGTTTATGCCTCTTCAGAAGGGATCAACACGCTTGTTGTCGACAGCGTTGGACCCGGAGGCCAAGCCGGCAGCAGCTCGAGAATCGAAAACTTCATCGGATTTCCCTCCGGACTCAGCGGTAGCGAGTTGGCCAATCGGGGCTATCTGCAGGCATTGAAATTTGGGGCTCAATTCATCGCCCCGATCACGGTCAAGTCGGTGGAAACGGTCGATTCAGGCGAGCACCATTTGCATCTTTGTACCGGGCAGGTGGCTCGCGCAAGAAGCGTGCTGGTGGCGAGTGGAGTTCACTATCGGCAACTCGACCTTCCCGGGTGTCGGGCCTTAGAGGGTGCCGGGGTGTATTATGCTGCCACGTCGGTGGAAGCGCGAGTGTGCCAAGAGGCCACGGCGGTTGTGGTTGGCGGAGGGAACTCAGCAGGACAAGCAGCCATGTATTTAGCCGACTCGGCGAATCAGGTGAAGATACTCATCCGCGGCGACGACCTCTCGAAAAGCATGTCGGCCTATTTGTGCGAAAGGGTAGACAAACATCCCAAGATTGAAGTGATGAAGAATACCGAAGTTGCGGAGATTACCGGTGATGACTCACTCGATTCGATTCGAGTGAAAAACAACAAGTCCGGGGACGAAGCGACGATCGATTGCGCCGCGCTGTTTCTGTTTATCGGAGCAAAACCGCACACCGACTGGCTCCCTGACTCCATTGCGCTGGACGAAAAAGGGTTCGTCCTTGCCGGTGCTGCAATCGGTGGTGAAGACCAATGGCCCCTTGATCGCGCGCCCTGCGAAGTGGAAACCTCGGTGCCGGGGATCATGGTGGCGGGTGACGTGCGGGCGGGTACCACCAAGCGTTGCGGATTTGCCGTGGGCGATGGGTCGCTGGCCGTTGCCTGCGTTCATCGCTACTTGGATGCGTTAAAGTAATCGTCCGCCCGAGTTCTATATTTTGCCATCCGTGCAAGTGACAATCTTGTCAAGTGCCGCGTAATCCTTACCAGCGCACACGAAACCTCGATAGCGTTGCATTCACGCCACACTTTTTTCCGAACGAAAGGATGCGCAGCAACGTATCAGCAGTGGGACACTATTCCCACCTTCGCATGATGCATTTTTGCGACATGGCAGTCCCTACGGTCTTGGTATCTGCATGAATTCGCGATCACCTCGATATCGTAGGCTACACTTATCTATACGTATTTTGGCCGCAGGAAGATCCTGTCGTCAAAATGCGGGGCATGGCTGCCGCGACCTGTTTGTTGGTTCATAAGAGTGCCAGCAAACTTGTCGAAAGAGGACGCTTCTCTCGCCGTCTTTTCCCTAAAACGCAAACTCTCCCCAACATGAAATCCTGACCAAATTGGTCGTGCGGCCAGAAAATGGTTGCCAACCAATGGGTCGGCAGATTAAACCTAATAGTTGGGGGATAACTGTCCCTCGTTCACACTTCGAGTCTTACGAGATGAAAACTATGAACTTTCGTTCCATGCGTATTGCCCTGGCTTGTTTGGTAGCAGCTTCCTTGCTGTTGATGACTGCGTCGACTTCCGTCGCTCAGTGTTCAACGTGCGCTGTCCCCACCGTGGCCTATTCGCCAGTTGTGACGCAACCGGTTTACACAGGTTGGTACCCGGGTAAACTTCTCGATCGTTGGAGATCACGAAGCTATGCTCCGGCGGCAACATACACCGCAGGCTATGCCCCCTACACCGCGGCTTACGCCCCGACGTACACAACGTCGTACACTCCCTACACGGCAGCCTACGCTTACTCGGCTTCCTATCGTCCCTATGTGACGTCCTATGCACCACTGTCGTATACGACCAATTACGCGGTTGCCCGTCAGGTGGTAATGAGCCCCGTCGTATCCAGCTGTAATGCTTGTGGATGCAGTCCATGTTCCTGCAACCCTTGCGGTTGCGGCTATGGTTCCTGCGACACTTGCTCGACATGTGCCACCTCGTCTTGCTCCAGTTGTTCGGGCGGCGTGGGCCAAGCGATTTATTCGCAGCCCAGCACGGGATGTGCCAACTGTGCGGGTAACGCCGGAACTCCATCGTACTCGTCACAACCGAGTGCAGGACCGCAAACTCCGCAACCTACTTTGGCACCCAACGAACCTGTTCCTGGCTCGACGAACTACGACGCGCAGCGTCCGGTGACCACCGATTCTACGAACGATCCGAAGCCAGTGGCCGAGGAAGATGCCAGTACCTACTTCGAAGCACCACGGCTGTTTGATCCTCGTGATCTAACTGCCTCGCGCGGTCCCACCGTCCCGGTCCGTCAGGCCGTCTACTCGCAGCCTGCGAAGACGCACACGGTGAGTCATGCTCCCGCAACGGATGCCGATGGCTGGTACGCCGTACCTGCAGGTCGCTAATAGCGACGACATTTCTACGAGCTGAACAAGCCTCTGCCATTTCACGATGGTGGAGGTTTTTTTGTTAGGCATCGTGTGTGCAACGCTTCCGCGAAGAGCCGGACGTTGCACATTCATGAGTATGCACAGGACGATAAAGCGACACACGGAAGGTCGGTTCAATCTCGTCGTTTAAAGGTCCCACCGACGCGCAGCGTCACATGCCCCCTCTCCCCTGAAGCGTGGTTTGATGTAAACTTAGACAGTCGAGTTCAACTTCTCTGTAACCGGGGAGAGGGCTGGGGTGAGGGGACCACTCGAGACAATGCCATCTAAACAAGATCCAATCACGACCGAGCGAGCCCGACAACTTCGCGTGCGACAGACGAAAGCGGAAGCACTTCTCTGGCAAGTATTGCGAGGTCGACGCTTATGTGGGATTAAGTTTCGCCGACAGTTTCCGATTGAGAGTGCAATCGCGGATTTCGCTTGCATCGAGCATCGTTTGGTCGTGGAACTTGACGGCGATTATCATGACTACACACTAGAGCGTGATCAGGCTCGGCAACAGCGTTTGGAAGCGGCAGGATGGCGCGTCTTGCGGTTCTGCAACGATGACGTCCTTAGTGATGTAGAATCAGTCGCGCTTGCGATCGCACGATTTGTTGGTGTGGAAGAAGAAATGCGATTCTAGTCGAGATTCCCTCACCCCAACCCTCTCCCCTGTCGATCGGTAAATTACGCGTTCAATAAACCTACAGTCGCCCAGATATCCGGGGAGAGGGGGCAGATAGCGCTTCGCTTTTTTTTGACTTGCGGTTTATAGCGTCAAACACCTCGCGTACATGGACCTTGGCAGATCGCTCTGTCCTCTAAGTTACCACCGCCTTATTGGTGTGCCGACCAGTAGCCATATTCCTGCGCATCCCACCGACGCGAATGGCACCTTGGGGACTGTCTTCCACGCTCTGGCAACGGTATTCTGGGAATTATGAATGCTAAACAACCGGAATTCGATTGTGTGGTTTGTGGTTCGTGTGTGGTTGATGTGCTGGTGCGTCCTGTGCCGCTGAGCGAACCGATTGGTGCCGGCAAACTCGTTCGTACCGAACCCCTGGAGCTCACCACTGGGGGAATCGTGTCTAACTCGGGAATCACGATGGCCCGGTTGGGGATGCAGGTGGCGGCGTTCACCTATATTGGCAACGACAGTTGGGCCGAGATTATTCGCAGCCGGTATGCGGCCGACGGTATCGATACCGACTATTTGATGACGCACCCTACGGCTTCATCGAGTACCACGGCCGTGCTGATCGACAGCGATGCCGAGCGAAGTTTCATGCACGCGGTCGGCGCGCCCAAACAACTTGATAAGAGAATCTTTTTGGACAATCTGGAACTCTTCGCTCGCAGCAAATCGATGTTGCTCGGCTATTATTCGCTCTTGCCAAGTTTGCAGCAGGATCTGGCTGAGGTGTTGGCGGCCATCCGCGGGACCGGTTGTGTGACCGCACTCGATGCCTCCGGCGACGGTGGCAGCATGGATCCTCTGGCGGAATGTCTGCCTCACTTGGACATTTATGTACCCAGCTTTGACGAGGCCAAACATCAGACGGGCGAAGAAGATCCCCAAAAGATGATCGACGCTTATCGCACCGCAGGATCGCAAGGAATACTCGGCATCAAGCTGGGCTCGGAAGGTGCCCTGCTCAGCCCCAGCACTGGTCAGTATGTCGAACTGCCCGCCATCACTCCTCCAGGAGAAGTGATCGACACGACCGGCGCGGGCGACAGTTTTTTCGGCGGGCTGTTGACGGGAATCCTGAAAGGTTGGCCCGTCGAGAAGGCAGGCAAACTCGCTGCGGCTACAGGTGCCCGCTGCGTGACGGGGCTGGGAGCCACCACCGCCGCGGGTGATTTACAGTCGGCTGCCGAGTTGGCGGGGATCGATGTGTAAGGTTGATAGAGTTCTTTAGACCACGACACACAACGGACACAAAAACTTTTTAGGGTTCTGGCAAGTTGATGCGTCTACAACTTCATGCGTCTACACTAGACTCCCAGCTAATTGTTGTAGTAGTGGAAGTTTGCCGAATTCCTGACAGGCGAGAGATAAGAAAGTAGGGTAGCTGACGTGCTAGACGACTTCCACTTGTGGGGCACCGGCGTGAAAGGCCCCGATTCACCCTCTGGGTGTTTCTGGTACCTCATGTCGTTTTGCTTCGCTTTGCTTTTGTTTATTGGGTTTTTGTATTGGAGTTCGTGAGGTGGGTTTATTTAGTTTCATTGCACCCACTTCAATAAGATGTTTGAGTTAAGTCGATTCATCGCGTTCTCCCAAAACCCCCTCCCCACTATGTTGCTTTGAAAACTGGCCTCCCCCGCAGACGTGGGCGGGGGACTTGAATTAGGGTCTTACGACCCTGGCTATGATCTGCCGCCGCTGTCGGGGCTATTCGCTAAAGCGATCCGCGGCTACGTAGGCGTCGATCACCGCTTGCTCGCCGGCTTTGCCTGCTTGGCTGTTGCCGTGCTCCATGCCGAGGATGCCGTCGAAACCCTTGGCATGGATGTGCCGGAATACGTTTCGGTAGTTGATTTCGCCGGTGCCGGGTTCCTTGCGGCCGGGGTTGTCGCCGATTTGGAAGTACCCGATTTCGTCCCAGGCTTTGTCGATGTTGGGAATCAGATTGCCCTCGGCAATTTGCTGGTGATAAATATCGAACAGGATCTTGCAAGCGGGACTGTCGACGGCCCGACAGATTTGAAATGCCTGGGGAATGCGATCCAAGAATAGTCCTGCGTGGTTGGTCCACCAGTTGAGTGGCTCTAAGACCATCGTCAAGTTGTGTGGCTCCAAGAGTTCAGCCGCCCGGCGCAAACTGTCCACCACGTGCGCTGTTTGGTAGTCCAGCTCTTGGCGGAGATCGACGTGTCCCGGCACGACTGTCATCCACTTTGCCCGGACACGCTTGGCTACATCGATCGAGGCCCGGATTTCTTCCAGAAACTTATCGCGATGCTCTTTCTTGCCGGTTGTTAAAGTAGGCTTCTTCCAGTTGATGCTACTGCCCACGAAGACCCCCATTTCGAGGCCCAATTCTTCCATGGTTTGGGCAATCTTCTTCTGCTCTTCAGCGGAGCGTTTGCCCATGTTGTTGTCTTCCCAGGCCGTGAAACCCTGGTCGGCGGCGAAGCGTAGCTGGGCGATGGGGTCGTCGCCTGCGGAGTGCTTGAACATTCCAAAGTGGGGAGCATATTTGAGTTGGAACTTGAGTTCAGCATCCACCTGGTTTTCCTCTGCCAGGGAAGTGGCGGCTGTGAGTGCGGCAGCACCTGCCACGCTGCCTAGCGCGACAAAATTGCGACGATTCATCGAGATGACCTTATTTGCGAGTGAAGCAACGGGGATCGCAGCCAAAGGTCCATGTAGAGTGCAGCTTTCGTTACACGTCGAATTTAATGCCTTGGGCCAGCGGCAATTCTTCCGAATAGTTTACCGTATTGGTGGCACGACGCATGTAGAGTTTCCAGGCATCGCTGCCAGATTCTCGCCCACCACCCGTCTCTTTCTCGCCGCCGAAGGCACCGCCGATTTCCGCACCGCTCGTGCCAATGTTGACGTTAACGATCCCGCAATCGGAACCAGCAGCCGAGCAAAACAATTCGGCCTCGCGGACGTCGGTCGTGAGAATTGCCGAGGCGAGTCCCTGCGGCACATTGTTGTGAAGGGCGATCGCCTCCTGCAGATTGTCGTAACGCATGAAGTACAGGATCGGGGCAAACGTTTCCTGCTGCAGAATCTCGGCATTGGCATCGATTTCCACCAATGCCGGTCGCACATAGACTCCGCCCTCGGGGACGTTGTCTGTCACGCGTCCCCCACCGTGAACGGTACCGCCCTGCTCTGCCGCGGTGGTTAGCGCCTGATCCATGGCATCGGCTGCCTGTTCGTCGATCAACGGACCGATGAGCGTGCTCTCTGCCGTTGGATTGCCAATCGGCAGTTGTGTGAAGACTTCTAGCAATCGATCGCGGAGCCCGTCGGCCACCGAGTTATGGACGATCAAACGCCGCAACGTGGTGCAACGTTGGCCGCAAGTGCCAACGGCGGAGAAAGTGATCGAGCGTACAGCAAGTTCCATATCTGCCGACGGAGCGACGATCATGCCGTTGTTTCCGCCTAGTTCCAAAAGCGATTTGCCCAATCTGGCGGCTACGGTTTGGGCGACGGCTCGTCCCATCGGCACTGAACCGGTGGCGGAGACTAGCGGCAAGTGTGGAGACTCGGCGAGTCGCTGACCGACGTCGGCTTTGCCAATCACTAGTGAAGAAATTGCTGGCGGGACCTCGGACATCTCTTGAATTGTCTTAGCAGCGAGAGCCTGGCAGGCGATTGCCGTTAGTGGTGTTTTCTCGGAAGGCTTCCAAACCACAGGGTCGCCGCAGACCCAGGCTATCGCTGCATTCCAAGCCCATACGGCGACGGGAAAATTGAACGCGGAGATCACACCCACCGGTCCCAGCGGCAGCCACTGTTCGGTGAGACGATGCCCGGGACGTTCGCTGGCGATCGACTTGCCGTAAAGTTGGCGGCTCAGTCCGACGGCAAAATCGCAGATGTCGATCATCTCCTGCACTTCGCCAGCGGCTTCGGCGGTGATCTTGCCGGCTTCCCAACTGACAAGGGTGGCGAGATCGTTGAGGTTTTCTCGCAGGCACTGCCCAAAGCGGCGAACAAATTCGCCCCGCACTGGTGCTGGTAAAACTCGCCAAGCCGTAAACGCCTCGGCAGCCTGAGCGGTGACCTCGTCGACTTGGTCGGCACTGGCCAATGGAAACTCAATCAACGTGCTGCCATCAATTGGCGATCGCACGACGTGTTTCTCTCCGGTGCCCTCCTGCCACTGGCCACCGACGGCTACCGCCTGGGCGGGGAGGTGGATGCCTAGTGCTTTTGTCGCTGCTTCTACTGCTGTATTCATAGGACTCAATCGTCGTTGTTAGATGGTGCTCCGCCTGCAAACTTGCTGGAGACCTGGGAATCGTAATACTTGCCAAAGCGATTTGCGAGGAACTTGGTGAAATCGACCTGCTCTTGCCGTACAAAACCACTGCTGGGAAGTTGGTTGGTGAAATGCATATCGAGAACCGTGCATATTCCCGCAGCTGTGGTTATCTGAATCGCACTCCAGTTCTCGTCATTAATCGAGACATTGTAGATTTTTCGAGCGTCACTCAATTGCACAAACTGGCCATCGCGTTTGCCGGTGACGGTGCAGAAAGTCACGACCACATCTTGAAAAGTAACCGGCACAGCGTTCTCAAGGATATCTTTCAACAAATCACGCCGTTCGCTGAGGCGCAACTCATTCACTAACAGCAACACCTGATCGCGGTGACCTTGATAGCGGACGGTTTTGTAATTTAGCTCGCGCACGTTGCCTTCGAGCGTTTCGCACAGGGTACCAAGTCCGCCACTAGTGTTGAACGCTTCGTAGCGAACGCCATCGAGCGAGAAGTGCTCGAATCCTTCCAAGGCGAGCAGATCCACCTTGCGATGTTCGTGGATTGCTTCGCAAGGATTGCAATACTCGTTGATTAGCCCATCGGTGCTCCAAGTGAGGTTGTATTTGAGGGCACCCGTGGGGAACTGGGGCAGAGCCCCCACGCGCATGTGGACAGTATCGAGCTCGTCGAACGTGTCGGCCAGGTGCTTGGCGACGATCGAAATAAAACCAGGAGCCAACCCGCACTGGGGCATGAAGATCTGGCCTTCGGCCGCTTTTTCCCCAACGTTGCGGACAGCTCGCGTGGTCTCTACGTCCTCGGTCAAATCGAAATAGCTGCAACCCGTTTCGAGCGCCACATCGGCAATGAGGGGATTGAATCGAAAGCTGAGCGCTGAGATCACGGCCTGACAATCTTTCATTGCCGCCACTAGCTGTTCGCGATTTGCCGCGTCGACTTGTAATGTGTCGATTCCCGCCTGCTTCGACAGTCGTGCGAGCGAATCCATATCGGCATCGGCAACCGTGACTTGGTAGTCTCCCGAGTCGATTAAGAGTCGAGTAATCATCCGGCCAATTTTGCCGGCACCCATTAGTAACACACGATGCATATCGAACCTAATTCTTCAGTTTGTGGAACGCGAATACTGTCGTCGGGCTCTGTTCCGCGATGCCCCAGCAGACTATACAAAAGATAACCAGGATGTTTTTAGTGAATACAATTTAGCTGGGCTCATCCTATGGCATGAGCCTCGCCAGCGACAACTCCAATCCACAAAGGGGAACTTGGCATGCCTAGCGACGGCTTGCATCACTTTGGGTGGAAGCCACAACCGGCTGCCGCCGAAGTAATTGATCGCCTTCTGAATTCGTTCCGTAACGAGAGCCCCGATATCGATCAATTGGGAACTCGACTGCTGGAGCAGACGGGAACTCGATTGCTGGATTGGGTTGATTCCTTCTTTCTCCAGGACCATGATCTCTGCACACCGGAAACTCTGCAAAACGTGGGATTTACTGCGGACGACAGCTCCGACACCGTATGGCGTCACCCGGGCGGTATCTTTCCGACAGTGGTGTTTTCTACTTCCTTATTCGACGAACAAAACATTGACCACAACGATGGCCAAAACGTGCTGGGCATCAAGGTCGAATGCGTTGAGCAATTCTCTCTTGCGTATGGGAGCAACAAAACCACGCACCTGGGCAAACCTGGGAGCACGCTGCGGCTCGCGCTACTCGACAGAACAAAAGGACCATGCCTTGCCGGCATCGAGCGTCACGGCCATCCCGATTTTAGCTGGCCGACCTGTAGCAATAAACAGATCGCTCAAGCTTCCAAGCATCTTCGCGCCTTTGCGCAGCGCACTCGCGTTTTTCAAAACGATGCCGCCAGTGAGGACGAAGCATTCGAATTGTGTGGCCAACTGATCGACGCGGCGGTGGCCGATCTTGGAGTGGATTGGGCGTGCGATTTGTTCTTCGCAGGCGAACGCAGATATTGGCAGAGCCGCAACCATGCCGCTCGTGTGCAGTACGAGAGGCAGCAAAAGCTAGGGCTTGGCTGGGCGAATCACGATCACCACACCTACCGTTCGAGCCGCGCAGGCTTTGCCCCATTGGTGGCGGTACTTGAAAAACTTGGCTTGGTATGCCGCGAACGCACCTATGCCGGCGACGAAGCTGGCTGGGGCGCCCAGGTGATGGAGCAGCCGCGGGCCGGGATCGTAGTGTTCGCCGATGTGGACCTCTCGCCAGAGGAAGTCAGCGGCGACTTTGCACATCAAGGTCTACCGCCGCTGGACAATCTGGGCACTGTGGGCCTGTGGTGTTCCCTGCATGGTGAGTCGCTGTTGCAAGCCGGGATGCATCACTTGGAATGTCAATTCGACTTTGATGCGGCCCGCGTGCAACTGGCGGAGGCCGGCGTCGAATCCATGGCCCCCTTCACCGATTCTACCTTCCTGCGTCAAGCGTTCACGATTGGCGAGAACTGGGAGGTTGATGAAGATCGTCTCGAGGCAACCCTAGCCAAAGGGGCGATTTCTCCCAACGAAGCCGAACATTTTCGTAATCAAGGTGCGATCGGGTCTCACTTGGAGATCTTAGAACGCAACGATGGCTTTAAAGGGTTCAACAAGACCGGCGTGAACGAAATCATCTCCCGTACCGATCCGCGAAAAGCCGGGGCTGGCTGATACTACGGCGTTCTGTGAACTTGGAATGGGGAATGGCTCGTGATTGCGAAACTATGTGTTGAAAACCCACGAGCACTGACGCAATGGCAAGTTTGTTGCCACTATCATGCGTAGGGTGGGCTAAAGCGGAGCGGCAGCCCACCGATTTCACTCGCTTAAAACTTGCCGGGACGGTGGGCCGTCGCTGCGCTGTGGCCCACCCTACTTCTGTCTTCTATTCAGCGTCGAGCCAGTCCCTGTTTTTCGACTCGCGGCAAGGCGCTGCCTAATCAACGCAACCTCAAGAAGTCGATCGGCATAGCGGTGCGGCCTTCCAGCACCAAGTCGGCCAGGGCTTTGCCGAGGATCGGGGTGAACTTGAACCCGTGACCCGATAGCCCCGCTGCCAGTGCCACATGCGGGTGCTGTGGATGCCGATCGACGATGAAGTGCCCGTCGCGGCTCATCGTGTACATGCACACTTCGTGATCTCGATGCGTCGGCGGAAGTCCATGCAGATATTGCTGCGAGAAAGAGCGCAAGCGCTCGACGTCGGTGGGGTCCACTTCTCTAGGCACAGTCGCGAGATCTTTCACAACGTTTCCGCCAGAATGCTCTGCGAGTTTGACGCCGCGCCGGTCATGCCTGGGAAGTCCGTAGTAGACCCCTGCCGGCAGCTCGTAGAGGAAGCAGGGAACGTCCTGATAGTCGGACCTAGCCTCATTGGCGGGCTCGTACCAGAACATGCTTTTACGACGGACTTCAAGTTGCAATCCGAGATCGTGTAACAGGCTGGCTGCCCAGGCTCCGGCAGCAATAACGAGGCGATCTGATTGGAAATCACCGGCAGTGGTCGCTATGCGAACCGGCGGCCCAGGTTGCCAGGCTTGCACTTCGACGTCGGTTCGCAGCTCGGCGCCAGCGCTCGCAGCCGCATCTAACTGCGCCTGCACACACTGTTCGACATGCAGGTAGCCGGCGCGCGGTTCGTACACGCCGACCAATTCCTCGGGCACACGCAGCACTGGCCAGCGTTGGGAGATGTCGGCGGCGGAGAGCTCTTCGATGTGGAGCTGGTGCGTCTGCGAAGAGAGCGTCACTCCCTGGATGACCTCGCCCTCGGAAGGCCCGATCTGCAAAACGCCCACTTCGTGATAGAGTTGGCGACTCGTTTGCTCGCTAAGTTCCTGCCACTGGTTGTAGACATCTAAGAGCAATGGCGTGTAATTGGGGTGCTCGAAGTAGGCCTGACGGATGATGCGCGTCTGCCCGTGCGAACTCCCCTGCTTGTGCGGCGGCTGAAACTGATCGAGGCCCAGCACGCGTTCGCCGCGGCTCGCAAGTTGCCACAGGGCTGCGCTACCCACGCCACCCACACCAATCACGATCGAATCGAAGTGGTTGCTTTTGTCCACGGCTTTCTGATGTATCGGTTGAGTGAATGGCCTGCCGTGGGCGAAGACGCCACGGCTCGCGATGTTACGACAATCGCTGCATATCGCAGCATTCGATCAGACATCAGCTCAGCTAGCAATGCTAGATTCATGTTGTCGAAATATCGTTTTTGGGCTATTTTTTCTGCTCAAACAGTTATTAATCCCAGACGACTGTTTCGAAAACACCAATTTCTCCCGCAAGGATGCACACGGATGAAAATTACAGGAATCAATCTCACCGGCAATGGCGCTTGTCCCCAGGTTTCCCTCGACGGACTCGTACCAGGCCTAAACGTAATTCACTCTGGCAATCGTGGCGGCAAAAGTGCCCTGGCAGGGCTCATCGCCCACCTTCTCTATGGCAAAACCGAGTCGGCGCATCGATTTCGAGTACGTCCCGAGGACGCCGTAGCGAGCGGAACGCTCCTTGTATGCAAAGATGCGAATGACTATGTGCTCGAACGAAAGAACCACGGTCAGGGAGGCAGCCAACTGTTTGTCTCCGGCACCGATGGCCAGCACACCGACACACGTTGGCTGCACTCGGCGTTAGGCGACTTGCCCTTGAAGAGCGCCGCCAACCTGTTGGCCGTCGATTTTCAATCTGCCCCAGATCCTTTGCTGCTGCTGGACTCGCCGTTTGCCCAATACCTAGGCGCACAGCTTCCGCACGAGAATCGAAACGCGGTAGCCCATAAGCCAATCGATAAACAGCGGGTAGAAGAACTCGTACGACGTCGCAATGCGATCGCCCAACAGCTAGAAGAGCGCATGCACGCAGGCCGACGCGATAGTCACCTCTTGGAGCAGGAAGCCGCCCAAGTCGATGCAGCACTCAAGAACCGCCGCCAACAGATCGACGAGCTTCAATCGCAGCTGCAAGACGTTGAATCGAAGCTTTCACGCCTCGATACCACGTTGCGTTACCATTCACTCGATCAACATTCAACTCGCCCCTCGCACCACTGCACAGACGAGCATGAACGCCAGCTCCGGGAACTCGACGAAGAAATCCTCCGCTGTCGTCAAACCCTAACCGATACTCAGGCACGCTCTGCCAACCTGCATACGGAACTCGCCAAGTTAACGGCAGATGGCTCTGCCCCGCGCGTTACGGCTCTTGCTGAGAGTCGGCGGACTGTTGGAGTTCTGGAGCGATTGATTGACGACCTCGATAGCGAAGTCGCCCAATTGGCCCGCACAACCCAGTCGCAACATTCGATTGAGGAAGATGCCCACGCACGTTTTTCGCCCATTGCTGAACTACTCCGCAAACAAGTTTACAGCCTGTGCGGACAGATTTCCGAACAGCAGCGAAATGCAAAACGTCAAGCAGTGCAGAACGAACTGCACCAACTGAATCGAGTGCAGATCGAGTTGGCCGACCGTTTGGAGCAACTGCTGACCAATAGGGAAGCACTCTTGGAGTCTGCCCGCACGCCTCACTATGCGGGTCCCGTCACTCCTACGTCGCCCGTTGTGGATTACTGCGACTGCGAACAACATGGGCACCATGTTTCCGCAAGCCACCGCGATGCCAACTGGGCCAACGAGTCTGACGCTGCAGAAATGCGGGGCCTACTCGAACGAGATCGCTACCAACTTTTGAACCAGCTTTCCGCCTTGGGTCGTGAGGTTGTGCAGCTCGAAACTACTTGGAAACGACTACAAGAAGAGCGCGCTGGTTTGGTGGAAGGCTCTTCCATTGAAGCCGACAGGGCGGAAATCGATCGACTGGAATCCCTGCTCAAGCAGGCTCTGGATGTGCAGGTTCTTGATCCGGCCCAAGGTTTTGCTGACCATTGGACTGTTTCAGATATCTTCGCGCAACTCACCAATGGTAAGTTTGCCCAGGTGCGTCTGAGTCGAGATCAGCAAACGATTCGAGTGGTCGACAAACAACGGCAAGCGCACCATGCCGGCTCGCTCAAGCCGGCTGAGCGAGATCAACTCTACCTGGCACTCACATTGAGCCTTGTCAGTTCCTTTGCGACGCAGGGCGTGACTCTACCGCTGGTGCTCGATGAGCCCTTCTTGCGGCAAGACCCAGCTGACGCGGCAGTGATGGCGGGAGTTCTTGATCGCTTCGGCAGAGCCGGACATCAAGTTTTGCTCCTTACCGACCATTCCCGGGCTCTCGATTCGTTTGAATCTCTGAGCACACACATTGTTGAACTCGGCAGGGAAGCTCTAGCACCCGTGCCGCGAACAACCTCCGTGAAAAAGAAGTCCTCTCGTCTTGTTCGTGAGACGTTCGATGGGGAGCAAAGTCCCGGCTTGAGACTCGCTTCGGGACACGGAGCAGGCAACATTGAAGCTGTATTTTATCTATCGACACACAGCTCGCTGAATGAGTTCCCCGTGTTAGGAAAAGACACCGCCACGGTTTTCTCGCGACTGGAAATCCATACGGTGGGCGATCTGCTCGACGCCGATGCTAAGACGATCGCCAGACGGCTTGATCGTGATGACATTTCCGAAGCAACCGTCTCGCTGTGGCAATCGCACATGCGGCTGTTGTGCGAAGTGCCTGAGCTAACGCTGAACGATGCCCAATTGCTAACCGCGGTGGGAATCATGTCGCCGCACGACTTGCGGCACGCCCATACGGGAGACCTGTGGACTTTGATTTCAAGTTTCCTGGAGTCTGAACGCAACGGTCGTTTTGAGACAAATCGAAGTCGCTATTCACGTAGCCGCACCGACGACTGGATTTATGCGGCTGGTGGAGCCCGCGAAAGAAGCTCTCGTCGGGGCGCTAGTTCGTCCAGCAATTCTTCGCGACGCAATGCATCACGAGGTAATCGCTCGCGCAGCAACGGATCGCGCTCGCGAAGAAATGGCGATGCTCGTCGCACGAGCAGCAATGGATCAGACCGGCAAAGTCATGAATGGCGATTCCATCTCGAACTTTCGAGTGATGTTGAAGCGGCACCTTCTATCGGACCCAAGACTGCAGAGCGACTGGCCAAGGTGGGCATCCACACCGTTAACGACCTGCTGGAAGCCGATCCAGAGTCCACAGCAGAATTGCTCGATACCCGACACATCCGCAGCAAGACAATTCTCGAATGGCAAAATCAAGCACGGCTTGTGTGCCAAATTCCTGAACTGCACGGGTATGGTGCAATGCTCTTGGTGGCCTGCGGGTTGACCAAGCCAAATGAGATCTCATCGTTTGATCCGACGGAACTGATTTCACGCGTGCAAGAGTTTTGCGAGACGAAGCAGGGACAACGTATCCTACGCTCCGCAGAAGCACCTTCGGCCAAACGCATTAGCCGTTGGATTGAATTGGCTCAGCACTGTCGTTCGCTGGAAGCGGCTTAGCGCTAAATCCAAATCACCCGTAGCTGGATTCGCAAGAATTCAGAAGTTCGCCCTGCTGAATGTTTGCGAATCCAGCTACGGGTGCAACTAGCGCGTTCGGCTTGCACTCGTCACACGGCAACGGGCGACTGCTCCAGGTCGAGCAAGCGGCGTTTCATCTTTACTCCCTGTGGCGCAGAGAATCCACCCAAGCCTCCGGATGAAGGCACAACACGGTGACAGGGCACAATCAGCGGTACGCGATTTCCGGACATCACAGATCCCACGGCCCGCGCCGCTCCGGGACGACCGGCAGCTTTCGCTAGCTGTCCGTAAGTTCGGGTTTCCCCATAGGGAATAGCTCGGCATGCTTTCAGCACGCGGCATTGAAAATTTGTTCCATAACTGTCGTCCACCTCGATATCGGAAAAGGCGTCAGGTTCTCCCTGAGCGAACGCCTGCAAACGATCGATCAAATCCTCTAGCTCAAGTTCTTGTTCAACGGGCACTGAGGAATTCGAAGCGCTATCATTAACGCGGCGCTGAAGGGCTCTCAATGCGGCCGACTCGGTAGAATGGCCAAAAGTTAGTGCTACAACCTTTTGACCCGAACACGCGATCGCAGTCGCTCCCAAGTCGGTTTGAAACGTAATAGTTTGCATATCATCGCTCCTTAACGCTGTTTATCCTTACTGCCAATGCCTGAACATGGGGATGCATTTGGAAGACAAATTGCCTCCCGAAATGTTGACAGATTCCATGCTGCTGACCATACCATAGGTAGAGGCCAGTTCCCAGCCTCTGGCAAGCTACTGCAAGCAGCCGTCGACTAGGCCCCTCATGCTAGGGTCCTGTACTTTTCACACGCACTGGGAACATAATACCGTCTGGGCATTGGCCGTTTATTATTCGCCCGCTTGAGGAATTATTTATTCGATGAATCCCTATAGTTCGCTATCCGACGACTTTTACGTCAACATGAATCTCAGCACGGAGATGGAGCTTCCCAGCAATCGCGAGACTGTTCTGCACTACTTCGAACAGATGCAGAAAAAGTATCCGGAGATGCGAAACTTTTACTCTCGTGACAAACACGACTTTATTCTCGAAGAAGATAAAGACAAGGGAAACTATCGCTGGTGCACGGTCGAAGCACGCCGCGTTTGTTCTGGCCAGGTGAATCCAGAATCGATGGAAAGCGTGCTCGATCAGCATCGACATGCATTGGAAGTCGCACCGTATGCCCTGTCGATAAGCCCTATGGATTGCGAAGCCTTGGATCTACTGATTGGCTTCGATTTCTCGTATCGCGGCAATCACAACCAGCTGATCGCCGAAGCACTAGGATTGTGCCCTGCATTCGAAAAGTTCATGCACATGCCTGGAGCCACGGCAATTAATTACGAGCCGAACTTCACTTTCTCACTCGACGAGAATTGCCGACTGCAATGTCGCATCAGTCTAGAATCTCGCTCGAACGCCTATCAGATTCGCACCGGCGAGTATCAGGAAGAGCAGATCAGCGTCTACGTCACCGCCCGCCAATACGGCAGCCTGGCCGCTGACCAAAGCTACCTCGGCACGATCGAAAGGCTCAACGAACTGTGCCACGAAGTGCTCGATGACTACGTGATCGACTCAATCCTGCAACCACTGGCACGGACGATTGCGATGGGTTGAGGAGGCTGGAGGCGGTAGACTTCGAGGCTGGAGGAGGGTTAGCTGAAGCCTCCAATTTGGGCCTAGTTTTTTCTCAACGATTTGATCAGTCCCGCTAGGACCTTACATGTCTCGATGACTAGCCTATTGAGAGAAAGTGTCTTTTCACTGTCGAGGTATCCCAATCTAGAACAAATCGAGATTTGGTATTCAAGCTCCCGAGACGAACCATAGGCTATGTTCAAAAATCGCACATAGTCCCCTAGGGATTCTTTAGCATAACCTTCGACAATATTCGATGGGATAGAGACTGAGCATCGCCGCATCTGGCTTGTGAGCCCAAATTGTTCTTCGCGAGGTAACAATTTAGTGGCTTTGTAGACTTCTATTACGAGTTCGTCAGCCAGCTGAAATGCACGTAGCTTGCGATGATCTCGCATGATCTAAACACTCACAAATCGCGACTCGAGGTCTATGGCCTTGACCTACCGCCTCGAAGTTTCCAGCCTCAAAGCCTCACCCTAACAACCGCTGTACGCTTTGAATCAGTCGATCCATCGGGAAGGGTTTGCGGACGTAGTCGTCGACGCCGAGCATTTCGGCGTAGGCTTTGTGCCGGGCACCTTCGTTGGCGGTGATCATGATGATGCGGTGCTTTTTCTCGCCCATTCTCTTAAGGCGTTCCAGCACAAGAAAGCCGCTCCGCTTGGGCATCATCATGTCCAGAATTACGAGGTCGGGCGTCTCTCGCTCGATGAGTGCGAGCCCCTGATTGCCGTCGCGGGCGATCAGGACTTCATAGTCGTGGGCTTCGAGCGCAAGTCGCAAAGATTCGATGATTTCGGCATCATCGTCGACTAGCAGAATGCGTTTATTCTTACTCTCAGACTTTTTTGCCATGGAGATATTTGATTCTTATAGAGTTTCCAAGCCTAGAGGCTGGTGAAATGCAGGATTTACAGACCTCCACGGTAACGCATTAGCCATATTTTTCAACCGCCACTTCCTGACAGCCATGAACCGTTCTTTGATGTCGACATTGTATATGAGTCGGAGGAGTCAGTTTCAAATTCAAAAGGGGTGGATATACCCCACGTATCGGCCGCTCGACCAATCGTAGAAATCTGGTTCGGATGCTGGTATGCTGCTGACGACCTTCCTTTTGACAATCGACATGCCCACAACGATTCGATATCTTCCCCATGGCCAGCAGCCGAGATGAGATCTCATCGATCCTCCCTCAAATCCAATATCAGCCGAAAGACCCGGAATCGTATCGGCCTCCGATCGGGCTAATCGGCTGCGGCGGAATTACGGATTACCACCTCCAGGCTTACCGCGACGCCGGCTACGAAATCGTGGCCCTATGCGATGTTGACCTGGACTCGGCAAAACAACGCCGCGACGAATACTATCCCAGTGCCGAAGTCTTCGACGATCACCGGGCCCTGCTAAAGATCGAATCTCTAGAAGTTGTCGACATTGCCACGCACCCAGAGGTTCGCGCCGCCCTCATCGAAGACGCTCTTCATGCCGACAAGCATGTTCTCAGCCAAAAACCGTATGTGCTCGACCTGGAGACTGGGAGACGCCTTGCCGATTTGGCGGACGAGCAGGGCGTACTGCTGGCGGTGAATCAGAACGCCCGCTGGGCACCACATTTCAGTTACACACGCGAAGCAGTCCGGGCGGGCCTGATTGGCGATGTACTCGGCCTCCACTGCGGCGTTCATTGGGATCATAGTTGGGTAGAGGGGACTGAGTTTGCGAAAATCGAAGATCTTATTCTGTACGACTTTGCCATCCACTGGTTTGACTTTGTGACGACCGTGATGGGCGATCAGCAACCGCAGAGCGTGTACGCCAGCGTCGCCAAATCCCCTTCGCAAAAGATCGAACCACCTCTGTTGGCTCAGGTGGTGGTGGAATACCCGAACGCGCAGGTGTCGCTGGCTTTCGATGCGCACGTGCCGCAAGGCGGGTGGGAAACGACGGTCGTCACCGGCAGTCGGGGCATCATCCGCTGCTCGGGAACGGATAACAAGACCCAGACTGTCTATGTGGAGAACGAAGAGGGAAGCTTCTCGCCCAAGTTATCTGGAAGTTGGTTTCCCGGCGGATTTCACGGCACGATGGCAGAGCTTCTGCTGGCCATCGCAGAAAATAGGCAGCCTTCGCACAGTGCACGCAATAATCTGCGGAGTTTGGAGCTCTGTTTTGCCGCTGTTGCCAGCTCGCATTCCGGCGAACCGATCCTCCCCGGCACAGTCGACAAGCTCGGAGCGGTGCCTTTGGATAGCTAGGGGTTACATCGGCGAGAATTCCTCGGTTAGATTTAGAATAGTGCGTTGGTTTTACCACGGAGACAAAACCCGGGCGACTTCATGTATCTCTTTGCTGAACTCGACGTCGTGATGCTGTCTCGCATTCAGTTTGCGCTGACCATCATGTTTCACTACCTGTTCCCGCCGCTCACGATTGGTATGGGAGTGGTGCTCGTTTATCTGGAAGGGATGTATCTCAAGACCAAGGAACCGGTCTACGAGCAAGCGGCCCGTTTTTGGACCAAGATCTTCGCGGTGAATTTTGCCCTTGGCGTGGCGACTGGCATCGTGATGGAGTTCGAATTTGGAACCAATTGGGCTGCCTACTCTCGGTTTGTCGGCGATGTATTCGGTTCTGCACTGGCCGCCGAGGGGATTTTTGCATTCTTCCTCGAGTCCGGTTTTCTTTCTGTCCTTGTGTTTGGCTGGGATCGCGTCGGGCCGAAGTTCCACTTCTTTGCCACGCTCATGGTATCCCTTGGTTCGATCTTTAGCTCGGTGTGGATCACGATTGCCAATAGTTGGCAGCAAACTCCCACAGGGCATCATATTGTGGAGATGACCCGGGACGGCGAGCCGTGGGTTGTCGCCGGCGAGGTCATCCGTCGGGCAGAGATCACCGACTTTTGGGCAATGGTGTTCAACCCCTCCTCGATACACCGATTAGTACATGTCTGGATCGGCTGCTTTATCCTCGGCGCTGCGTTCATCATGAGCATCTCGGCCTGGTACATCCTGCATAAAAGGCACGAAGACTTTGCTCGCCGCTCGTTTACGGGCGCCTTGATTCTGGCGACGGTCTCCAGCTTGGCGATGTTTGTCAGTGGACACATGCAGGCCCAGAATGTTTACGAAACACAGCCAGTAAAGATGGCCGCATTCGAAGGGCATTTCCACACGGGACCGGGCGACTTGAGCATTCTCGGATTCCCAGACGAAGAAGCCGAGACGATTCGTGGGAATGTTTCGATCCCCGGTGGACTAAGCCTGCTGCTCTTTGGCGATGCTGACGAGCCTGTGATTGGTCTTGATAAGTTTCGCGAAGAAGACCGTCCGCCGATCGCGATTTCGTTCTTCAGCTATCACTTAATGATTGGCATTGGTGTGTTCTTTGCTGCATTGACTGTCATTGGCTCATTCTTACGCTGGCGAGGAGCTTTGTTTGAAAAACGTTGGTTGATGTGGGTGTTTGTCGGTTCGGTGATCCCAGCATTTGTTGCGAACGAAGCGGGGTGGGTATCCGCAGAAGTCGGGCGCCAGCCGTGGATCGTCTACGCCCCTCTGGAAACGGACGAACAGGGCGAGCCAATTGTCGATGCTGCGGGCCATTTCCGTTACCAGGAAACTGAAGGTTTGCGGACCACCGATGGCGTGTCGGCGGTTATCAGCGGCGAACAGGTAGTCGGTTCGATTATCATGTTCGGTGCGATCTATATTTTGCTATTTTTTGTCTGGGTGTTCGTCTTGCATCAGAAGATATCCCATGGACCGGAGCCCATTGGCAGAGACCATGAGACAACGCCGGGAGGAGTGATGGAAGCCGCATCCACCTGGACAGGCCATCGCGATTCATTGACTGATCCCCGAGACAAACCGAACTGAGAGAGAACTGCGGTTATGGATTTAAATCTCGTTTGGTTTGTTCTATTGGGAGTGCTGCTGGCTGGCTATGCCATTTTGGATGGTTTCGACCTGGGCGTGGGAATTCTGCACCCCCTGGCCCGAACTGATACCGAGCGGCGTTTGGCCATCAGTTCCATCGGCCCCATTTGGGACGGGAACGAAGTATGGCTTGTCACGTTCGGCGGGGCGTTGCTGGCGGGATTTCCCGAAGCCTACGCAACAATTTTCGAGGGCTTCTACAATGCCTTTATGTTGCTGTTGTTCTGCCTCATCTTTCGCGGCGTAAGCTTGGAGTTCCGCAGTAAGAATCCCTCGGTCGTGTGGCGAACCTGTTGGGACTATGCGTTTTTCGGATCGAGCCTGGTGGCGTCGTTCCTATTTGGTTTGCTAGTGGGCAACGGACTGGCGGGGATCGAGCTCAACGAGCGAGGCGAGTTCGCGGGTCGATTCACAGAACTACTCAAACCCTATCCCATACTCGTCGGCGTGATGACAGTCGTGATGTTCGCCATGCACGGCGCACTCTATCTCCATCTGAAGACCGAGGGAGTATTGCAAGCCCGCATTGGTCGCTGGATTTGGCACACTTGGGGAGCATTCCTGGTTTTCTTCAATCTCACGACCACGGCGACGCTGGTGATGGTGCCCCAAGCACGGCCCAACTTGGAACACGCACCGTGGATCGCGGGATTTGTGATCGTCAATGTCCTGGCGATCGCCAACATCCCCCGGTGTGTGTTCTATAAGAAGTTTGGTTGGGCGTTTCTCTCTAGCTGTCTGACCATCGCCTGCCAGGTAATGCTGGTGGGGTTTGCGATTTTTCCCAACCTGGTAACTGCGAGCAACGCCGCTACGGACGGCGTGGACAGCATCACGATTTACAACGGATCCTCGAGCGATACCACACTTGGCATCATGTTCATCTTCGCTCTGATCGGCATGCCGCTGGTGGCGACTTACACAGGAATCGTCTACTGGACGTTTCGCGGGAAAGCGAAAGTCGACGCGTATTAGTACTGCAGCGCTATTTCGCAAGTCGAAAAACAGGGACTGGCTCGATGCAAATTGCCCGTTTGAACCCTCTTCGCCCGTGGCGTCGACGTGCCTGTCCCTTTTTTTCGACGGCCCATTTGTAGACCCCGCTTGAAATGGGTACAGGCACACGATTGCGGCTACACGTTAGCAATTTCAATGCGAGAAATCGCAATCGCGAGCCAGTCCCCATTTCACTCAATACAGTGGTATTGCTAAGCAGCGATCCGCGTAGGTGCAGTTTTGCCATAGAGCGTATCACAGATCGCTTCGGCAATATCAGAAGAGGCACGGGGCCGAGAGAAGGTGGCAATTTTTCGCCGCATTTCGCTTCGCAACGTGACGTCGGTCATCAGTTGCCTGAGTTCTCGGGTCATGGCTGACTGCAGTGCTGAGATTTGGCTAACTTCCTCAACAAGCCGGCAGGCGCCTGCCGCGCGGAACGACTTGGCGTTTGCCATTTGCACACCGTTATCGCCCTCCGCAAGGGGCACGAGTAACGCTGGAACTTCTGCCAATGCCAACTCTGCGAGAGTATTCCCCCCCGCTCGGCAGATAACCAAATCGCTATCAAAAACGATCGATGCCAATTCATCGATTGTGGTGACAGCCAGGACGTCGAGTTTGGCCTTTTGGTATTTTCGTTCTGTCTCCTGGAGTTGTCTATCACCCGTCTGATGAATGATTTGCCATTCGTCGACCACTGAACCCAGTTGTCGCAATGCGCCGGGTACAACTTTGTTTAACGCCTTCGATCCGCCCACACCGCCCAGAACAACTAATTGCTTTTTCTTGGGTCGGTCGTCGACGTTCTTCGAGACAGTCGGCTTCGAGACAGTCGAACGCTCGTAACTTTGTCTGACGCGATATAGCTCTTCGAAATGAGGGCTGATTGGATATCCCGAGCAGAGCGGTCGGGAGAGAACACTCAGATGGGGTTTGGTTTGTTCGAACGCGGTACAAATCAATGCCGCTTTGTGGCTGTGCGATTGCGAGATCTTGCCCGGCATCAGGTTCTGTTCTAGCAGAATAACTGGCGTCCCCCGGCAGATTGCCGCTTTAACCATGGGACTGCTGTCGTAGCCACCGAGCCCAACAACGAGCGAGACATTTTCCTCGCGCAACTTCCACTTTGCCGCACAATAACCGGCAAAATTGTCTGTAACATATCGCAGCGCCTGCGCTGGGTTATTGGGGGCAGGACGCGAGGGAATTCCTAGATACTGGAAACCGGCAGTACGGATTCGATGCCGATGTGGCGAAGCGTTCGGGCCTGAGAAGGTAATTGCCGCTTCGGGCAAGCGTCGACTAAGCTGCCTGGCAACGGAGAGCCCCGGATTGACGTGGCTTGGGTCTCCACCACCGGCGAAGAGTACATGGGGAGCACCAGACATCGGGATCGTTCTCGTCGGGAATGTGTTGCAACTCGGTTGGTTGCGTTGTATCCGCTGAGCAGCCGAGGCGACGGTAAACGCCGCCTCGGCGCCCAGACATAAGCTTCATCGTGAAGCACTCGTCCGAGCAGTTGACCCAGAAACTGCCCCTGACGAGCTATTGTGCTCCTACCCCAGGGAGGGCGGTCAGTCAGACCCCGCAATCCAACACGACCTACGACAAAGCTTTCTCTTTATTGTTAATGGTCCATCAATTGAAACATGCTTTAGGCAGCTGCCCGGGCTTGAATCGCCAGGCGCTTTTCCAACGAGAGTACCAACCGAGCGCGGACCGCATCGTCGACGCCTAGCAGTAAAACAGTATCTCCCATTTGCAACTGATTGGTCAGTACTTCGCAACCCGAAGGCATATCGGAGCACACAATCACGTTGGCTAAATGTAAACCTTGGTCGCGAGCCCCGATGGCAACTTCGCGACCATTCTTACCACAGCTAATCAGCAACTCAGCGGCTCCCTCCTGGACGAGGGCGTGCCCGAGCTGACGCTCGACGCTACTGTAGTCTTCAACAATTCCCGATGTATTGCACAGCACTATTCGACGTCCACTGGCGTGATGCCCTCGCATGGTGTTGATTGCGAAGTCGGTATCGTCGTAAGTTCCTAAGTTTCCCTGCAGCAGAGTCACACCCCGCACATGAAACTCTCGAACCTCATCTTGCGAAGTGTTTTCGCCTACGTAGAGCTTGGGTTCGAACAACACGGTATCGGACCAGTCCATCTTGACCTCATTCACAATTAAGCAACCACGCCAAACGTCTGGCGGTTTCGCTGGTGTAACAATTCGCGGGTAATTTCAACGTCGCCAGGAGTATTCGCCTGGCCGAAAGTGCGGCTGGGGCTCGTTTGCGATCCGACGATTACCACGACATCGCCTGGTTCCGCCATGGCTACGGCCCAAGCAATCGCGGCACTCCGATCGGGAGCCACTTCGACGATGGCTCCGTCTTCGCCGATTGATTCTTCGAGTGGATTGGTGGCGATCACCAGATCAGCCATCCGCTGCACTATTTGGTTCATCGTGTATTGCTGACTGGCCGAATCATTGCGGCAATCGCCAAACACACAGATCACACGATCATTGGTGACCTTGCGAGCAGTTCGCAACGCGGTGCTAAGCGCCTCGGGAGACTCGGCTGCATCAACGTAGACGGGAAAGCCCTGGCCACAATCGACGCGTTGCATACGCCCCGGTAGCTCTGTAACGGCTTCCAATCCCTTAGCAATCGTCTGCAGATCTATGCCATAGCTGAGTGCCACCGTCGCCGCTGCCAGACAATTGGAGACGTGGTGCTCGCCAACGATCGAAGTGCAAACGGCAACCGATTCGCTGCCTGCAGAGAGCATGAAAGTTTGTTCATTCGAGAAGGTTTCGAGGATTCGGCCGCGAACCTCCGCTTGATCGCCCAGTCCGTAGGTCAAGACGGGACCTGGCACCTGATAGATCCATTGCATGCAAACGGAATCGTCCGCATTCAAAATCGCAACGCCGGTTGGCGAGAGGAGATCGAGGACCCTCTTTTTAATCTCTCGGTAGCTTTGGACGGAGTTGTGTCGATCGAGATGAGCTGCGGTGACGTTGCTAACGCAAACAGCATCGAGCTCGATGCCGGCAACCGTGTGTTGGCTAAGCGAGCGACTCGAAAGTTCGACCACGGCATGACTGCAAGGGGCAGATGCCATGTTGGCCAAACGAGAAGCCCAAGTGGGGGCCGAGGGAATATCACTGATCCCGGGGCAATGCGACATGCCATCGTAACCGGTGAGGCTACTCAGCACTCCGCACTCGTGACCGGCCGCAGAGAAAATGGCATCGACCAAAGCAATGATGGTCGATTTGCCGTGAGTTCCTGTCACACCGATAGTTGGTAGTGTCTTTGTGGGGTATTCGACGAGTGCCTGACAAAGTTGACCAAGTGCAATTCGGCTATCGGAAACCAGATAGGTGGGCACATCGAACACAGCGACTGGTTGCTCGCATACGACGGCAATCGCACCGCAGGAAACCGCACGCACCGCGTGCTGATGTCCGTCTTCGGCATCGTCAAGTCCACAGCCTTCGGGAAGGGCAACGTATACATCGCCCGGCTGGACTTGTCGCCAATCGCTCACGCAGGACGTGGCGAATATACCGCCGGCGCCGGTTCGCGTGGCTTCATTGAAAAGTTCGTCGAGCTCAACGCCTGCGCGCTGAGTGTCTGTTGAGAATGACATACCAGGCCTCCTTGCCCGGGGTTTTCGAGCCAACCGTTTCCCTTGGGGGTGAAGGTCGTCCCGATCATTCTGCCACGGATATCCTTATCCGCTTGGCACTTCTGCTCGGTTTCTAAGGAGCCTCTGGGTAGGTTCCTCTTGAGCGACGCGGATTGTGCGGGTTGGGCCAAATACTGTCAAGGCGAATTGTCGAGAGATTCTTGAGGTGAATGCTGGCACTCAATGTTTGAGATTATTCAATAGCAACTTCGACCTATGCAGTCAGAACCTATAGCAGCCAAAACATTGAACCGTAGCCGCTAGCCTCGGGTGTCACGATCTCTGGGCTTGCTCACGTGCTACCCGACGCTAGCGCGTGCGGCTCACTTAATCTAGGATTTGTCTAGACAGTTTTGGCTTCGTTAAGCGACAATTCTATTTGGAGTTTGATAGGCGCCCCGGTATTCGGGCCAGTAGTTCAGCTACGGCAGGAACTGTCATCCCGAGGTCCGCCGAGGGATCTAGCCAGGTTCCTCGGCGGACCTCGGAATGACACTACGCTTCGCGTGTGAGAAATCCATTCTGAACGCCCGGACACATTCCAACTGATAGCACCACCGCTTTAAGAATTGACCCTTATTTCTATGACCAAGCTGGCGACCACCACCGATTCTTCTCTAGAAATCGACGATCGATTGATTGACGCTCTGATCGTCGGCCCATGGCGTCAGAGCGAGTTCCAGTTGGCCGTCAGATCGATTGAACCGTGGCACGACTTTCCACACGTTGAGTCCGTGCCCGAGGCATGCCGTGCCCTGGCGCAATCTGACGTAGCACCGGAGCTGATACTCATCGCGCAACCCTTGCCGGGGCTAGTACGACAAAACGATGTCGACCAGCTACAGCAGTTAGCCCCGCTAGCACGCATCTTGGTAGTGGTCGGGTCCTGGTGCGAGGGTGGGCTGAGGACAGACTCACCACCGACCGGTGTGTTGCGTCTCTATTGGTACGAATTGGCTAGCTGGTGGCACGCTGCGCAGGATCGTCTCTCCGCTGGAAAATTTCCTAGTTGGTCATTACCTCTCGATCACTTGCAGGCGGGGCGTTTTTGTTCTGACTCAGTATCGACGGAGCTCACTCAAACGGTGGCGATCCACGCCGAGGACTATTCTGTGTTTGAGACCTTAGCCGAGAGTTTACAACTCGCCGGTGCGTTGCCGATTTGGGCGAACCGCACCGAAAGTGCCCGGGCTAGAGCGGGGATCTTCGACGGAGCCCAACTCGACGCGAGGCAACTCGAAGAGTTGAATGTATTCTGCACGCAGGTCGAGGGTAAAGTGACCCTGTTGCTCGACTTTCCTCGCCAGGAGCATGTTGATCAGGCTCACGCCGCTGGAGCCTCTGCTGTATTTGGCAAACCCTATGTGGTGGAGGAAGTGTTGGCGTCGTTGGTGTGAAGAATACCATGTCTCCCTCCCCGTCTTCGGGAAAGGGGTTAGGAGATGGGGTCTTCTCGATGTCGCCCCGGCGATCCGCGGGATCGCGGCGCGGCTCATCGTAACGCATTGCAAGATGGCACTTTGCGTTGCAAAGTCATTTAACTGTAATAAGTTGCGGTGTATCAGCTGTATTCAACAGTTATCACGAGGTCTCAGGAACTATCACCCTGATTGGCACACTGTGCCAATCAGGTTTTGGCTCGGCATCTCCGCAAAAGGAGATGCAGTATGTCTTTTATCGATCCCCCTCTTTCGCCGAAGAATGGCAACATTCTCAACGTACTAATGATTTGCCGCGTCAGTAGTCCTGGCGAGGGTAAACAACGAGAAGATTCGAACGCTGACCAAGAAGCTCGCTTGCGAGCCTATCTACAGCAGATTTGGTCGGGTCCTGTCGAAGTGCAGGTGATCGCCGGCACGGGCAGCGGAGAGGACGTTGAGCGGCAGGAATTGCACGAAGCCGAACTGGCAGTCGAAAACGGCGACATCGATCTCGTCCTCTGTGAAGATCTCAGCCGTATCTCCCGGCGTTACCATGCCCAAAGTTTCTGTGAGCTAGCCGGGACCATGATACTCGAGTGATTGCCGTCCATGGAGACGTCGATACCGGAAGAGCCAATTGGCAAATGTCGGCAGGATTTAGTTTTATGCGTCATGAGCTGTACAACGCTGATACTTCAAAGCGTATCCAGCGGAGCCACCAAAACCTGTTCGATCAGGGCGGCATGTGCCAGCACCTCATCTACGGGTACCGTAAAGAACCTGGTAGTAAGACTGACGATGCGATGAGTAAGGACCCTGGGGCCGAGCCGATCTATCGCGAGTGGTTCGACAAACTCAAGGGAGGTGCTTCCTTTGCGGAAGTCGCCGACTGGCTTAATGAGCAGGGAGTGCCCGTCGGTCCACTATGCAGGGGTTCTAAATGGGATGGCACGATGGTAGGCCGGGTCACACGGAATCCACTCCTAAAGGGTCTCCGCGAGCGCAATCGCAAGATGAGCAGGCGCGTCAACAAGTCGGGCAAGTATCGAGCCGTGGCAGCACCGCCTGAAATGCTCCGGACTCGTGAGTGCCCGCATTTGGCATTCCTAGAGCCTGATCTGTTTGACGAAGTGAACGAGCTGCTCAAAGTGCGCAATGAAAACCATCGTCGCGCTAAAGAAGGGATTTCTGATCCACGCAAAGGCGTTCCCAAAAAGCGGACCCAGTGGCCGGCCCAGCAGGTCTGCTGTGGCGTCTGCGGCCGGATCATGACTTGTCAGGGCAAAAAAGATCGACGTACGCTAGTGTGTAGCGGTGCGGCTAGCTACCGATGCTGGAACTCTGTCAGCTTGAATCTCAACATTGCTGGTGAGAAATTGGTGGGGGCGATTGCAGCAGCGATCGGTCAGTTGCCTGGCTACGACGCAGCGTTGGCGGCTGCTGTCGAGAGCCAAACTGAGCAGGTTCTATCGACTCGCAACCAACGGCACCGGCAGTTAGGTGGGGAGATTACTGATGCCAAGCGTCAGCTAGATAATCTTACCGAAGCTCTCGCTCAGAGCGGTGGAAGCGCCGTATTGCGAGAGAAGCTCGCCGATTGCAAGCCGGTCCGATCAAACTATTCGGCTGAGTTCGTCGTAGATCTCTTCGATCCACCGCAACCGGAACGATATCGCCAGCTGATCTGGGAGCTATCGCAAGGCGAGAATTACCTAAAAGAGCGTGAAATCGCCACGCAGGTTGGTGTTACCCAGCCGGTGGTCCAACGGGCCAAGAAACTACACCGCCGCATGATCAAAGCAGGCCTGACTGACGGGTATGTTCCCGTCAAGGAAGTGCCAGCAGGGCGGAGTCGCTTGCGGCGCCACAAACACAAGCAGTACCAGTTTGAACCGTTGGTAGGTTTTCCAGGGGAGTGGCCTAGCCGCAAGACTTGATTGTAGCAGTACTCTATATATTTTCTTTACTTACCCGTGTTGGCGATGCCACACGGGGTTTTTATGGAGGTATGTCAGCCATGAAACACTCTCATCCGAGAGCGTGGCTAAAACCTTGATGCCGTTTTCAGTCTTACTAATACAGCTAGCTCAGCGATCCCTAGCAGCTCTCGTGGGTAAGTCTCTGTGGACACAATTCCTCAGACTAGGCGCTAAGGTCTCTCCATCAGGTGCTCCTTGAATTTGTCGCCGCGTCAGTCAGACGTTATTACTGCGGTACTGCTCCTGCGACAACATTGTGGGTCTCTTGGCAGCCTGAGTTTATGTATCAAGTAGATTCACTACTGGCTGCTGAAGGTGTGGGCAGAGTATGATCTGGGGAATTATGGCGTAGCGCAATAAGTGCAAACTTGTCCTCGGGGGAATCGTGAACTCCAAAGTCTTCTATGGACACACGTTGCCCGGTTGTGCAGCAGAGGAGTGGGAGTCGCTCGAACGGTATCTAAGTGATCCCTATTTTTGACCTTCCCCCGATTCTCTCACTTAGGCTGGTACTAAATTCGGGGGAAGGTCAGTATCTAACGAACTATGGGGTCTGTGGTGGTTGTAGTCTTGCCGCCAACGGTCGATGGCGGAGCGGGCCTCTTCCATGCTCAAGAACAGTTCGCCGTTGAAGAGTTCATCTCGTAGCTTGCCGTTGAAGGTTTCGAGCGTCGAGGAGTATTGCAAACGAAAAAGGCGAATACGATCTAAAGTACTGCCGGGGTGTGATGGGTGCGGTCGTCGGTGGCCACAAAGTCAAGCTGAAGTATTACGTGGAATAGACAAGCACAGTCAACAAGACAGTCCCAGCCAGGTACAACAATAAATCGGAGCTTACCCGAGAAGTAGAAGGCGGTCATAACAGAATCGACTTTGAGCTTGCGTCTCAATGAACTGTGCATCACTTAAAGACTGGTGCAAACTCTGCGCTAGTTGTCTCTACTACGGGTGATCCATTGCTCGATTTCGGATTTGCTATACCGCCGATTCTTAGGCGTGTGCTTTGGCTGACGCAACTCGGCGGATCTCTCAATTGGCAAACCTAGATCGCCTTGACTGGCCATCCAGGCTTCCAACTGCGCCTTAAGGTCAGCAATCCTCTGAGCGTGGGCTGGGACGTTGGCCAGGTTCTCAGATTCCAGTTGATCCGATTGCATATCGTAAAACTCGATAGGAGGTCTACGCGCGTAGGCATCCACAAGTCGTTTTGCATTCTGATCACCGGAATTCGCTTTTTGGATCATCGATCGATAGAAATCGGCTTGCATAGTAACGCTCTTGAACTTCGACTCGTGGTTAAGATTCAAGATTAGCTTGTAGCGTTCACTCCGTATCGAGCGAATCGCATAAGCCTCAGATCCATTGTTGATACCGCGTGTGGTCATGATCCCAAAGACGTGGTCTTTATGGTGATCGCTTTCTTGACGTAGCACCGGTGCGAAACTCTTACCGTCTAGTCCTACGATGGGTTCCCCCCCAGCTAAGTCGATCAAGGTAGGGGTAATGTCGACGTATTCGACCATCGCGTCCGATCGGGTTCCAGATTCTACTTGCTCGGGCCAGCGCACGATCATGGCCGACTGCAAACCATGGTCGTAGCACGTCCACTTGGCAAACGGAAACGAATTGCCTTGTTCAGAAAGAACCACAACGACGGTAGACTCGTCGAGGCCATTGCGATCAAGCGATTCAAGAATATCTCCCACCTGATGATCGAAGTAAGTGACTTCGGCAAGATACCGAGCGAAGTTCTCGCGTACCTCAGGCGTATCAACTATATAGGGAGGAAGACGAATCCCTGCGGGCGGATACGCCGAAGCGTCGCCCTTGTTCCAGGGGCCATGGGGGCTATTGAAGCAGACGAACAAGCAAAATGGTTGCGTGCTGTTGGCCTCCTGGACAAAAAACTGTTCTAGCTCTTGCCTGGTGGGATCACTCCAGCCTTTGCCGATGCGTTCCCAAGGGAAATTCTCCCTTGGATTCACATGCAACTTTCCTGTTTGTACGACCCGATACCCAAGTGGCTTGAGATAGTGGGCAACGGTCTTCACATCGGGGTAGACCATGGTGTGATTTGGATACGCTCCACTTTTTACAGGATACAGACCTGTATAGAGATTGTGTCTAGTGGGCGAGCACATGGGCGCCGCTTGAAAACATCGCTCAAACTTCATCCCCTCATCGGCCAACTGGTCGATGTTGGGAGTAGCGGCTTGACCGCCATAGCAACCGATGTCGCGATAGGTGCAGTCATCGGCAAGGATCACGAGTAGGTTGGGTTGTTCCCCTGAGGAAGGAGCTATTAAGAAACTGAGGTTCACTAGCAATGCGGCCAAACCCCACTTAGAACTTGTATATGTCACGGATCAGCCTTCTTATCTAGGAACGAACAACTGTTTCAGCAGCATTCTATTCCGAGTGCAACCAGAAATTCTGCACTGGCAAGAACGAGGTTTACGGTTGCGGTCGGCGGACGCGGGGAGGTAAATGCTTGATTCTGGTGGATTCGGGATCCTGCTCGGGGACCTGCAATTCTTCCCTTAGGCGTTGCAATTCTTTGCTCAACCGATGGCGCGTATTCTTGTAGGCCCCAACGTCAATCACATTGTTCAATTCGGCCCTGTCGTTATGCAGGTCGTAGAGCTCCCACTCGTCGACATCGTCCTCGTAGAAATGCATCAGCTTGAACCGTCCGTCCGTCACTCCGTAATGGCGGCGTACATAGTGCCAGCCGGGATACTCGTAATAGTGATAATAAAAACTGGTGCGCCAACCCTCGGGAGTCACCCCTCGCATCAGGGGAGTGAGGGATCGACCATGCAGGTCATCTGGCACCTTGGCACCAGCTGCTTCCAGGAAGGTCGAAGCGAAATCGAGTGGCGAGACGATATCCTCGTTGTAGGTCCCCGGCTCGATGACTCCCGGCCAACGAACGAGGCAAGGTGTGCGCAGCGACTCTTCGTACATCCAGCGCTTGTCGAACCAGCCATGCTCTCCCAGATAGAATCCTTGGTCGGAACAGTAAATAACCATCGTGTTCTCGGCGAGCCCCGATTCATCCAGGTAATCAAGCACACGGCCAATCTGATCGTCGACCGCAGCAACACAACGTAGGTAGTCTTTCACGTAACGCTGGTACCGCCAGCGGGTCAGATCATCGCCAGTGAGATTTGCCTCGCGAAAGGCTTGATTTTTGGGGCCGTAGGTGGCGTCCCATTCGGCTTGTTGCTTGGGAGTAAGGTTTCCCGGTGGCGTTAGTTTTAGGTCGCGATCGCTCATCGTCTCGGCGATCGTCATATCCTGTTGACGGGCAGCAAGGCCACGGATTGAATAGTCTTCGAACAATGTGGGTGGCTCGGGGATGTCGACCTTGTCGTATAGGTGCATTTGCTCTGGCCCGGGATCCCAAGGTCGATGGGGGGCCTTATGTTGGTACATGAGTAGGAAGGGTTTCTCGCTGTCGCGACCTTTTGCAAGCCAATCCATGGTCAGGTCGGTAATAATCTTCGTCGTGTAGCCGGTACGCTCGAGCTTCTCACCGTTGCGGATCATGGGAGGATTGTAGTATGGCCCTTGTCCAATCAAGACGTCCCAATGGTCAAAGCCTGTGGGGTCGGAACCCAAGTGCCATTTTCCGATGATGGCAGTCTCGTAGCCGGCTTGTTGCAACAGTTTTGGAAATGTTTGCTGGGAGCCATCGAATTTCATGTTTCCATTCACGTAGAAGCCATTCTGATGGCTGTACTTCCCTGTGAGAATTGTTGCCCGACAGGGTCCACAGATGGAATTTGTCACATAGCAGCGGTCGAATCGCATTCCCTGCTCGGCAAGGCGATCGATGTTGGGTGTCTGGTTGATGCGCGAGCCATAGGCACTGATGGCCTGATAGGCGTGATCGTCGGTGAATATGAGAAGGATGTTGGGCTGCTTTGGCGAAGCTTGGTGCTCAGCCTCTGCAGCTCTGGTTAAAACCCCCGATTGAAATACCGAGATTGAGGCTAGTAAAACAGCCACTATTTCGTTTGGAGAAAAATGCATCTAGTTCAGCTTTTCAACAGGGGTTGTGGTATCGGAACGGAATCTTTCGGCAAGTGCCTGCAATCTGGTTTGTTCTTCCTTGTACTGAGGTTCGTTAATCAGATTGTGCGTTTCTAGCGGGTCAGTCTCATAATCGTAAAGTTCACGAGCGACGACTGGCCCGGTGGCGGCTCCTTGTTTGAACTTTTTTTGAACCCACTCAATGTAGCGGAAACGCTTCGTTCGAAATGCGTATCCCATGGTTGCATTTTTATTCGGATATCGAGGGTATTGAGAGATGGCAACCTCTTTGACCTCTTCGTCGGGGTTTTCCAGCACCGGTTCCAGGCTCGTTCCGTGCAAGTTTGTAAGTAGGGGCAAGCCTGCCAAATCGCAGAGTGTCGGAAATACGTCGAGCAATTCGGCCGGTGCGGAGCTTTTGCCACCCGGTCGAAATTGACCAGGCGCAGAGATAATTAATGGCGAACGAGTCGCCTGTTCGTAATTGGTGTGCTTGCACCACATCCCATGGTCGCCCAGATGCCAGCCATGGTCTCCCCATAAAACGATAATTGTGTCTTGAGCGATGCCAGCCTGTTCCAACGCCGCAAATAACTTACCGACTTGAGCATCTATATATGACACGCAGGCATAGTAGCCGTGAATCATACGCAGTTGATCCGCTTCCGACAGAGGCGAGGATTTGCGGAAGCCATCGTAGTTCTGCAATTCCCAAGAATCCTGAAAATGGTAGGACGGCGCACCAGTGGGCATCTCTTGATTAGCTGATGTCTGGATCTCCTTGCGATTGTACAGATCCCAATACTTTTTTGGTGCACAGAAAGGAAGATGCGGCTTTTTGAATCCAACGGCCAAGAAAAACGGCTTGTCGTCTCGAGACAATTCGCCAATTAATTCCACTGCCTTAGCGGCATGGGTGCCATCGGAATACGCTTCGTCCGGGACATCGGCCAGGTCGGTGGTTAGACGCACCTTGAGATATTTCATTACATTCTTGCGCCCAGTGATGCCGGCGGCTCTTGCCCTAGGTCGGCCTTGGCGGATTCGTTTCACCTGCGCTGGATCACGATATCCGAAGGTAGAATCTGCAGGTGCCCAGGGGTGCAGATAAGGACGACTCCACGAGCGTGCATCCATCTTGCCTTGTCCGTCCACACTCCGTGGGTCGAACACTTTTCCCAATCCGACGGTCTCGTAGCCGTTCTTGCGAAAATACTCGGGGATGGTGACCACATTGGGCAGCTTGTCTCGAAACTTGGTCTTCAAATCCCAAACCTGCGTGGTATCGGGTCGCAATCCTGTTAGCAAGCTTGTTCTGGAAGGACTGCATACCGCTTGCTGGCAGTGGGCGTTCATGAATACGGTGCCCCTCGCCGCTAGTCTGTCGATATGAGGCGAATGAATGTGTGTCGCACCATAGCAGCCAAGCTCTGGCTTAAGATCGTCAACTGCAATAAAGAGTACATTTGGACTCTTTGCTCTATCGGCAGCACCTGCAAAGTTCTGTTGAAATAGCCCGAGGCACAAGAAGATGAACAACAGAAATTTATGCATCGAGAATTGACGTTCGTGAGTTCCAGTGATTCGACTAATCCAGGCCAAATATCAGAATCTGGCGGCAGTGTAGGTGTAGATTGCTTCTCCGTCATGTACCGCAGTTTTGCCCGAGAATAACAAAGTTCTGGCGAATATCTTTGATAGCCCTCAAAATAATCAGAAAAAATTGACAACTTGAGAGTCCGGGCGTTATCTGTGAGCCCCTATTGGTACCTATGATAGGACATTCGGTATCATTTCCCGGGGAAAATCGATCTCAACGGTCTGAGGATACATGGATAATCAAGGACCACTGACGGAACAGTTTGTTAGCGATTTGACAAACAGCCAACCTCGGCTTTTTGCTTACGTTATGTCGCTGCTTCGCAACCCCGACGAAGCCAGGGACGTGTTGCAGGAAACCAATTTGGTTTTGTGGAAAAAACTGGATGAGTATCCAGAAATTGTCTCCTTCGATGCTTGGTCGACCAAGGTGGCTTACTTCCAAGTGTTGGCGTACCGACGTGACCGTGGACGAGACCGGCACCAGTTTGATGAGCGTTTAATCAGCCAGGTTGCCGAAGCCGCAGAACAGGCCACTAAGAATACAGATCAACGAATGAGATTTCTTACTACTTGCATTGAGAAACTTTCAGATAGCCATCGCGATCTGCTTTCCGATCGTTATGGCAAACAACTTTCGGTGAAAGAACTGGCAAAGTCGATGGGTAAAACTCCTGCCGCTTTGGGTATGACGTTGCATCGCATACGTCGGCTATTGATGGACTGTATCGAAATTAAGCTTCAGTCTGAAGGAAGAGCTGAATGACCAAGCTTTCTGAAAACTTCGATGAATTGATTGCGGGCTACCTAGAGGAGACCGCCTCGGAGCAGCAGCTCCAGCAATTCTTTGAACTTATGGGGCAAAACGAAGAAGCGCGAGACATCTTCTGTCAACATGCCAGCTTGCATGGAGTTCTGGCATGGATGCACGATCAGCGCATCGGAACTCCATCGAAAGAGCGGGCCGAAAGGGCTGGTGCTTCCAAGGCTGTGAGTCTTCCGAATGCTTCTAGCTCTTGGAAGGTCCCGCTTTTAATCCTGGCAGCCTCACTGGCGACTGTCGCACTATTTAGTTGGTTTTCGTTGGGCACCAACCTCTCGACCGTGACAGATCCATCGCAGGGTGAGATTGCCGGCGAAGCTAAGCGTGGATCGCAATTCTTGAACAATAGTGTTGCTCGCATCGTCCGAAAAGTTGATTGCGATTGGGAAGGGGACCGCTGGTCGGTGGTTTCTACATCGCAGCTAGGCCCTGGCCAAACTCTGAAAATGGCCCGCGGCTTGATGGAGCTTGAGTTTAAGAGTGGCGCAAAAGTAACTCTGGAAGCGCCTGTTACCTTTACGGTCAAGTCTTCGATGCGGGGCATTCTTGCCCATGGCAAATTGACGGCCGAGATCCCAGAGTCGGCGCATGGTTTTACCGTCAGCACTCCTAGCGGCGATGCCATTGACCTGGGAACGAGTTTCGGGCTGTTCGTTGGTCAAGATGGGGTCACGGAAACCCATGTCTTCGAAGGCGAAGTTGTAGTGCGATCAGATGCCACTCAAAGCAGAAACGACGAATTGCATTTGACGGACGACATGGCGGTGCGGGTAAGCCGCGATCAATTGGAATCTAACCGCATCGCTGCCGTGCCCAAACGTTTTACTCGTATCGAATTCAAGGAAGAGGAGTTACCGTCGCCCCCGATCGTTGACCGCAAGCTGTCTCTGTGGCTTTCGGCGGAACGTCGCTACCAAACGGACGAAGCTGGCAGGATTTCTGCCTGGGGAGACTTGCGCACGAAATCGAATCAGGCGACGGAAAACGCCTGGCAAGTAGACAAAGCCAAACGGCCTCTGCGAGTGGAACGGGCACTCGGCGAGCGGCCAGCCATCCGCTTCGATCGCGGGAAGTTTCTGGTCACCGAGCCATTGAAGCTCGGGGTAGCCCAGTCGGTTGCCGTGGTTTTCCAAATGGATACTGAGCTCGTTGACAAATGGGGCATCAATGAAAATGGACGTCAAATCGTTAACTTGAATGGTCCTCCCCACGTAGTGCTTCGTATCAACGATCAAAAGCAGCTAGTCAGTCGAATTTACACCGGCTATCTAACCAATGACGAAGGTGAGCGAAAATATGTGTCCGTTGGTAGAATGAAGAGCAAACAAATAATAGATGACAGCCCCGTTGTGGCAATCAGCGTTTATGATCCTACGACCGATACCTCAAGACTGAGCATCAACGGTGAAATTGTAGCTAAGGCGAAGGCTCCGAAGTTGGAGCCCACCGAGACGCCCCGTTATATTGGTTCTCACATGTTTTTGCTGAACACCAATTTTCTCGGCGACCTAGGTGAACTGATGATTTATGACACAGGCCTCACCGAGAGCGAGGCTACTAAGCTTTCCAAAGCACTGATGAAAAAGTACGACATTGCGTCTCAACCACACGAGTTATGATCGTGAGCACTTGTGCAAGAAGCCTTTTACATAAGACCTTTTCTTTTCTATTCGATTGGGAGTTGACTAATGAATCCAACAAAGACGTTTACTTGCTTAGTGGGAGTGGTGTTATTGGCACTGTTCGTCACTTCCGACGTGGCTAGGGCAGCGGTCATTGCCCCTAGCAATGGCGGAAATTCGAACTTGCACGCCCTTGGTTGGCAGACTTTTGATAATGCCGGTGCGAACAACAACTCGGGCATCTCCGACAATACACCGGATAGCAATTCGACCTTCGATTCCACACCTTTCGGATCTAATAATGGTGGTCATTATTTGACCGGCATTATTGGCGCCGGTGCTTCGGTGCTTGGTCGAGCAGGCTTCGGCCAGAATACGGCCAACAACTTTCTGCAGGGACCAACCTTCGGTAGCAGCACTGTGGGCTCGGCACCCTTTGGGATAAACATTGTGGATGTGCCCGACGCTGGCACAGAAACCACACCTGGTACCCAGCAAAACCAAAATGGTGTGAATGGGAGTTCCTGGAAGTTCCAAACAAACGGCAATCAGGAGTTCGGCGACTTTTCCATCACCAACGAGAGCGACTATATTTTCCGCTTAGAGAGAATCCATTACGACGCGAGACGAGGCGCTGCAAATTCCCCACAGGACTTAGATGTCATTTATCTTGCAAGTGGAAGTAGCAACCTCATTCGCGCTAGCACTGGTACGGAAGTCCCCGATTTGCATGTGATTAATGCGTCAAACTTTGCCTCGGCACCGAGTGTTCAGAATATTTCGGCCAGCGTGGCCAGCTCGTTTGCTCAGCCAACCGCGGTTCGTTTGTTCCCAGGCGACTCGGCTTCGTTCCGATTCCGGTGGACAAACTCCGGAGGCGCGTTTGCCCAGTCGCAGATCGATAATTTGGCGATCTCCGGTACATTTGGCATTTTGAATGGGGGGAACAACTTCATCGAACTGAATCCCACATCGGTTCCAGAGCCTACGGCCTTGGGTTTATTGGCATTCGGCTCGATGCTGGTGGCTACGCGTCGTCGCAAAACGGCTTAACAGTTGCGAAGAAACTAATTGAATTGGAAAAACTGCAACAAGCTGCGGGCACTTCGGTGACCCGCAGCTTAAATTGCGTATTTGTATAATAGACATCTAGGAACACGAGAGATGACATCGCGCATGATTTCCAAGGTACTGCCAACAATTGGGTTCTTGGGCGTAGTTATGCTAGGCCAAAGTGCGACAGCGGTTGTCGATTCCAATAGCAACGGAGGCAACCCCGTGCTACACGCTATCGGTTGGCAAACATTCGACAACGCCGACCCCAATGCTGTCCAGCCAAACAACACGGGAATCTCAGACAACACCCCGGATAGCAACTCCACTTTCGATCCCACGCCTGTGGGATCGCATGCCGCTGTACCCGGTGGCGGAGTCTATCTAACAGGCAGAATCGGCGCCGGTTCTTCTATCCTCGGTTGGGACGGCTATGGCCAATCGACGAACAATAGCTTCCTGCAAGGCTCAACCTTTGGCAGCAAAACTGTCGGATCGGCACCTTTTGGAATCGAAATCGAAGATGTCCCGTTGGCAGATGGTTCAGCTGGTGCTCGCGTTAACATGCAAGGTTCTAGCGGGAGCTCGTGGAAGTTCCGAGCCAATGGCAACCAGGAACTTGGCGATTTTTCGATTACCAACGAAAGCGACTATATCTTCCGACTGGAGAGAATCCATTTCGATGCTCGCTCGCAAAATGCCAATGCACCCAAGCAGCTTGATTTGATTTATCTGGCAGGTGATCCGAATGGGGCGTTCGATGCAAACTTGATTCGGGCTAGCACGGGGACCGAAGTTCCGGATTTCCATCCCATCACCATCGATCCGGCCGACCCTAATGATTCGGTAATCGACTTCCCTTCAAGCGAATCGAATGTAAACGTCCACAATATCTCGGCCAGTGTCGCAGCATCGTTCCCCACACCAACAGCGGTTCGGTTGTTTCCTGGTGACTCGGCCTCGTTCCGGTTCCGTTGGTCGGGCTCACTCACAGACTTTGCCGAAGCGCAGATCGATAATCTGGCCGTCTCAGGCACGTTTGGTTTTCTCGACCCCAATAGTACGTTCGTCACTCTCGACCCCGCGGCTGTCACTGGCTTGGCTGGCGATTTCGATGGCAGCGGTGTGGTTGATGGTCTCGACTTCCTCAAGTGGCAAGTAGACAATCTCAGTGCCAGCGATCTCATGGATTGGGAGAACAATTATGGGCAAACGTCGCTCGCGGCGGCGGTGTCCTCGGTTCCTGAACCTGCGACAGTTGTGTTGTTGGCCGCAGCGACTTGCGGCATCGCACTGCGGAGGCCAGGTAGGAATAGAGTATCAGAGGATTTGAATGATACCTAACCGGAAGTGTCTCCAAGATCTTGCTCCCAAGCACGACCACCACTGTGCCTTTACGCTAGTTGAATTGCTGGTGGTGATTGCCATCATCGGCACGTTGGTTGGCCTTCTATTGCCTGCCGTGCAGTCGGCTCGGGGAGCGGCGCGGCGTGCACAATGCCTCAGCCAGATTCGGCAGTTGTCGCTCGGTTGCTTGAACTATGAGAGTGCGAGAAAAGAGTTTCCTCCTGGCGTGGCGATGAAGGGAAAGTTCCCGGCTGGTTCGCTTGCCATCAGTGGACTCAAATGGAATCCTCCCTCAACAGCAAACAACCCTAAGCACTTGGAAGAGATCCAAGTTGCCAATGTGAATGGATATCAGGGACAAAGTTGGATCGTGGAGATCCTGCCACAGATCGAGCTATCTGCTTTGCACGATCAATGGGACTTCGAGTATGGTGTGGCCCACAATATTGAGGTCCTGAATTATCGGGTAGTTGATATCCCCTTTCTTTACTGCCCCTCACGACGGCAAAGTGTAGGCGACAACCCTCAGATGCTGCAGAAAAATCCTGGAGCCGAACCCGTAGAGCCCTGGGCTGGCTCATTGGGGGTTAGTGTCGGCGGGACCGACTATGGAGCGTGCTATGGCTCAGGAAATTGCTTTAACAACTCGACCAAAGAATTGTACAAGGGCTGGGCATGTGCGGGCCCCGACAATTCTGTCATCGGGGTGATGCAGCCGAAACGGGGTGCACGGACCGGTCAGATTACTGATGGCTTGAGTTCTACGATCCTACTCGGGGAACTGCAGCGCAACTGGGGCGACGATACGAGCGGTGGGTTTTGCGGAGGTTTGGCAACCCGTAGCTGGGACGGTTGGTTTCGAGGCGGACTCTCCAATGCGTTTAGCACTTTTACCGACGTCGGCGAAACGATTTATATCGTCGATCGACATAACACGGGCCTTGGCGAAACGTGTCTGGCGCTGGGGATCAATTCCGATTCACCTGAGTCGGCAGGAAGTCAGCATCCCGGTGGAGCGCAGTTCGCTTTTGCCGATGGGTCAGCAATCTTTCTTAGCGAAAACATGGACCCGGTCGTCTATTTCGCGTTGGGCACGCGAGCAGGTGAAGAGGTTTTGCCTGAACGGAATTGATGTCATACTCAAGTTATATTAGTAGCATCTCAGGCAATCTAGGAATCCTCATCAATTACAAAAAGATGGCCCATAGTTTCACTAGCTATCGTCCCTCCGCAATTGCTTTGGCGTTTGCTTTATCGCTCTGCTACGGGTGCAGCAAGGGCGATCAACCTCCGCTAGGAACCGTTTCTGGCACGGTCACTCTGGATGGGCAGCCAAAGGCAGGCCTGAGAGTTTTATTCTCACAACCAGGATTCCGATCTTCCGGTGGATTTACCGATCAGAACGGATACTATGAATTGAAGTACCTCCGAGGCACGATGGGAGCCGCCGTAGGGACGCATAGCGTGCGTATCGACCCCGTTACCAAAGAGGGCGAAAAAACTCAAAAGCAGTTACCGGTCAAGTATAATCGCAAGACTGAGCTAACCGCGAAAGTGGAGCCAGGAAGCAACGTGATTGACTTTGAACTGCAGAGTGAGTGATTCTACTTTTCACAGACTGTTTTTTATGGTTTCTCGTCATATCTGGATCCACTGCATTGCTTTTGTTTGCTTGATGCAATCGGTATGCCTAGCGGTCCAGCCTTGGGCCAACTCCGCCAAGCGCGGTGCCGGCATGTCGCTCGCTCAGCCGCATCAGGCTTCCAATTTGCAAAAGCTGGACTCCCTAAACGTACCCTGGTTTTATAGTTGGGGGGCTGAACCGCTTTCGGGGTTTGAGTCGCTACCAGAAAGAACGAGCTTTGTCCCCATGTCTTGGGGAAGAAACGCACCGGGGAACTATCAGACAACTTGGACCGCAGGCCAGCAGTCAGGACTCTACGACACGCTGCTTGGCTTCAACGAACCCGATCTTGCCTCGCAAGCAAACATGACAGTCCAAGAGGCATTGAACCTGTGGCCAACTCTGCAAGCCACGGGACTTCGTCTTGGTAGCCCTGCGGTGGCCAACACCAGTAACGGTTGGCTGTCGCAATTCATGGCCGGTGTGGCAGCGGATCCGAACTTGCAGGTCGACTTTCTAGCTGTCCACCGCTACGGAGGATCCGATCCACAGGTCTTTCTCAACCACATCGACAGCATCCACAACACGTACAATTTGCCGATATGGATCACTGAATTCGCCGTCCGCGACGGGGAGGCCACCACTCCCGAAGACAACAGCTTTACCGATCAACAAGTCTACAACTTCATGGCTGAAGTGCTGCCGGAACTTGAAAGTCGCAGCTATGTGGAGCGGTATGCATGGTTTCCAGGAAGCCGCGACAATCCGTTTCTTACCTCATCTGCGCTGTTCGAAAACAATTGCGAGCTAACCAGGCTGGGCCGACTTTATGTGGGCGAAGAGGAGGTGATTCCCGGGGGTGGAATGCTTCTGAATCCGAACTCCGAAGCGCCCTACCTCTCGGCACCAACGTACGAGACATCCGGTTCCGACGAGTGGACGACCATCCACAATGCCAACACCAATGCCTACTATGCCCACACAGGTCGGCAGTCATTAAGCTTGGCCCCTGGCCAAGCGAGCGGCCAAGCAAAGCCCGGGATCATTCGTCAGGAGTTTCAGGTGGGTGCGGACATTGACATCAACGAGGTCTATTCCCTGGGGGCCTGGGTCTTTCACCCTTCGGACGACCCTTTAACTGGCACGCGCGAAGCTTCGCTAAGGATCCAATGGTTTGACGTGAACGACAATTTGTTGGGCGACCAAAGAGTTGTTGCCTTGGACTCCAATAGTCCTACCGACGAGTGGTCTTTTGTCAGTCTGGAGAATGTGTTGATACCCAACAATGCGAACATTGATGAAGTTCGAGCAACGTTGTGGGTGAACAACGTGGGGCCAACCAGTGTGAATAGCGGGGCCGCTTACTTCGACGACATCGTGTTTATCCAGGGGGCGCAGTTGCCAATGGCGGGCGACTTCGACATCAACGGGCGGGTCGATGGGATAGACTTTCTAAGTTGGCAGCGCGGCGAATCTTCGACGCCATTCAGCGCGTTCGATCTCGCGGAGTGGGAAGCGAACTACACGAATTCAACGGTCCAGGTTACGGTCGCGGCTGTCCCGGAGCCGCGAGCAGCAATTCTCTTGCTACTGGTCTTGGTATTTCTTCCCTTGAAGAGGGCACCCATTTGAACACGACCCAAATCACCTGGCTGGTAACACATCTCTCGCAACTGATTCTCGCACTTGTCTGTCTGGCCTATTGCAAACCTGGCATGGCTGCGGAGAAGCCAAATTTTGTGGTCATCTTTTGCGACGATCTGGGCTATGGCGATCTCGGCTGTTTCGGACACCCTACAATCGAGACGCCCCACCTCGATCGCATGGCGGCAGAGGGACAGAAGTGGACGAACTTCTATGTGGGAGCAAGTGTATGCACGCCTAGCCGAGCCGCGCTACTGACCGGAAGGTACCCGATTCGCAATGGACTGATGTCTGTCACCAAGCGAGTTTTCTTCCCCGATTCTCTGGGAGGACTGCCCGCCAGCGAAGTGACTCTCGCCGAGCTACTTCAGACTGCAGGTTATGCCACTGCAGCCATCGGGAAATGGCACTTGGGACATTTGCCGGAGTTTCTCCCGACCGAACATGGCTTCGATACATACTGGGGCATCCCCTACTCCAATGACATGGACAAGCAAGAGGGCTACCTATCCTACAAGAAACAGGCCCACGGCAATGCCAACTTTCAGGCTACGATCGAGCAGTATCAGGTCCCCATACTTCACGACAAGGAGATGATCGAGAGCCCAGCCGACCAGCGTACCATCACCAAAAGGTATACCCAGGCCACGATTGACTTTATCGTAAAAAACCAAGACGAACATTTTTTCGTCTACCTCGCGCACAATTTACCTCATGTCCCTCTCTTTGCCGGCGAGGAGTTTCTCGGCTCTAGTCGCAGGGGATTGTACGGCGACGTGGTTTCCGAAATCGACGCAGGCGTCGGAGAGATTTTACAGAAGTTGCAAGACCTTGGGATTGCTGAGAATACGCTTGTTGTGTTCACGTCCGACAACGGCCCTTGGCTGTCGATGGGTCCCCATGGAGGTTCTGCTGGACATCTGCGGCAGGGCAAAGGAACTACCTTCGAAGGTGGCATGCGAGTGCCAGCCATTTTCTGGTGGCCGGACAACCTCAAGCCGGCCGTCCAGTCGCAAATGGGATCCACGCTGGATCTGCTTCCAACGTTTTGCGCGTCGGCGGGGGTCGAACTTCCCGACGACCGAACCCTTGATGGCTACGATCTCTCAGGCATTCTGACAGATGCCAATTCAGCCAGCCCGCGTCTGGAGATGTTCTACTGGCGTGAGGAAGAACTCTATGCAGTTCGCTCAGGTCCCTGGAAGGCCCATTTCATCACCGAAGGTTGCTATGGAATTGGTGAAAACAAGCGAAAGCCCAATACTCCCAAACTGTACCACTTGGATTCCGATCCAGAAGAGCGTCACAACCTGTCAGATAGACATCCCGAGATAATTGCCCGCCTTCAGTCTCTAGCAGATGATCATGTGAGCAGCATAGTAAAGATGGAGGATCAGCTTCGAAAACGCGGCAACTAATCCTCCAGAACTATTGGATTAGAATTATGCCGAATTGATCGAAGTGGAATAACCCGACGCGTTTTGCTGAAACACGCTAACTCGCAGCGGTGAATTTCTTCTAAGCTGGTATGCGATTCATAGAGTCTTGCCCTTAACGTCGCTTTGGAGACAAAGGACTACCAATCGAGGGACAATCTTGCTGTCAATTCGATGGCATGCAAAGTGGTTGAAAAAGGACAAGTCGGCTCGGGAAAGCCTGATGGCACCAACTTGTTCTACCCAATGTCAACTCATCGTAACTTGCCTCGGTGATTTCGACCGAAGCGAGAAACGGCAATTTCCGAACCTGTTCCGGCTGAGCACGCCAAAGCAGTTTTTGGGCAATGCCTAACACGCATCGGCTTCATCGTTCTAAGCATACTAACAAACGCCCCTGAGGGTTAGTTTTACTAAGAGAGAGGCCGAGTGGGGATTGGCGGGCTTTGTAGAGTTTGCTTCGTAGCTATATAATCGTAGCAACACAATTTAGTTGTGAACCAGAACTCTTGGCATAGGAACAACGACTCTTGAGTAGGGCTCAAACACTTGCGATAGCTATACGAGCCTGCTTGACATCGGGAGTGCTTCTCACTTGCGCGAACGTAGTAGCATCCGACACTCGTGTCGTGGACAACGATTTCATGGCAATCCCGGTAATAGGCGGTTCTCCAGTATCCAGAATCGTTACGCTCGGGCAAACTTTCACATCCGACGCATCGGGAACGCTAAACCGCATTGAATTGCAGTTATCTCGAACAGACTCTCTCGCACCGAGCGTGCCATTGGAAATCGAAATCGTAGCAACAGACCAGTTCGGGCATCCGATCACCAAGTCAGAAGATATTTTGGCTAAAGTCGAACTCTTACCATTTGAAGTTCCGTATTCTCCTCTAACTACACTATTCACGGGGGTCGAGCTTGGGGACCAAAGTTTTGAAGTAAGTCTGGGGCAGCAGCTTGCAATAGTTCTTTCAGCAAAGACAACTCGATACGGAGCGCGATACTTTTGGTCTACGACGAATTCTAGCTACGAAGGCGGCCAAGCTTTTTATTTCCATCATCAGTTCGACACAGGCTTAAACCCTCGTGAGCACCAGGACAGAGGATTCAGAACTTTCGTTACTCCTATTCCTGAGCCTAAGGTCATGTCGTTGGGAGTAATCGTTTCGGTCATCTTCTCTCTAATTCGCAATCGGACACGTATCTAACTGAGGAGCCTGCTTACTGAACTATTCACAGTTTCACAGTACTAGGCGGCTAACAATCCATAACGCAACTTGAACACTGGAGTCACTATTCGGGGCAGGTCACAATGCTGTAAGCTCATGAATTCATCTGTGTTTGGAATCAATTAAGTTTATGATCTTTGCGGCCGTTTGTTCTATTGTAAGATTCGTCACGTCGATAACCTCGAAACCACGACTTTTGTACTCCGTTTCTACGTCCATTAACTCATGAGTGATGCTCCGCAAATCATTATAGGCAGTGTTTTTAAGACCAATACTGTTGGCTCGTTCATTGCGAATCTGTTGTAACCTTTTGGGTTGCATAGTAAATGCCACGACCCTCTTCTTAGAAAGCCTTGCAAGTTCCTTGGGGATGCCACATTCGGGAGTCAGCGATACGTTGGCAACTTTGTATCCCCTTGAGCCAAGGTAGAGTGCAACTGGAGTTTTGCTCACACGACTAACACCTAAAATAACGACATCTGCCTCCTTGAGTGACTTTAGCCCTAGGCTGTCGTCATGCTCCATTGTGAATTCCATCGCAGCGATGCGCTTGGTGTAATGCGAGTCGATTCTGTGCAAGCGTGAAACATCGTTTCGAGGGAGTGCACCCACACATCTCGAAAAGAATCTCATCAGCTCACCGGTTGCATCAAATTGCGGAATGCGTCGGGCCACGCATTTCTCGCGGACGGCATGTTTTGCTGATTCATCGGCCAGGGCATGTAAAACAATCGACTCGTCTCCCGCGATCTTTGCTAGCGTTGACTCGAGCTTTTCGATGGTGTCTTGCAATGAGTGTAAGACAACTTGAAATTGAATATCAGGGAACTGAGTGATTGCAACGTTTGCCAACCCGTGCAGAAGTTCCCCTGCTGCCGCTGCTATCAGGTGAACAGTGTACTTGCAGCTCACTTTTGGCGAGGTCTTCTTGCGAGAGGATTTCTTTCTTGGCATCGGAAAGCTTCTAACCTGATTATCTGATTGAATACTAAAGGATACTCTCCTTGCCTCTAATAGGTTCAGATCACTCTAGCTACTTGCGACTGCCATCACTGGCCCCGCATCGCGAACCGATTCGTCGGCACCATCCGCGAACATTTCAAAGTTTTCACAGAATAATCTGGATAGTCTTGCTGAGGTTTCGTCAAATGCATCGGGACTAGACCACGTGGTTCTGGGAATTAGGATTTCCCTGGGCACATGTGGTACTAGCGTAGGAATCTGGAGGCCGAAAACGGGATCGGTTGCAAAATCACTTTCCCGAAGATGGCCACTATGAATTGCGCGAATGATCGACCGGGTGTGCTTAATGCTTATCCGATGCCCATTGCCGTAGGCACCGCCGGTCCATCCGGTATTGACCAACCAGGCGTCCGCGTGATGAGCACGCATCTTGGCCGCAAGCAATTCGGCATACTTGGCAGGATGCCAAACCAGAAAAGGTGCCCCGAAACACGCGGAGAAAGTTGCTTCGGGTTCTGTCACGCCCACTTCCGTGCCAGCAACTTTAGCAGTATAGCCACTGATGAAGTGATACATCGCCTGCTCCGGCGTTAATCGCGAGACGGGCGGAAGAACTCCGAACGCATCGCAAGTTAGGAAAACGATGTTCTGAGGATGCCCTCCCATGCAGGGGATCTTGGCGTGCGGGATGAACTCGATTGGGTAGCTTGCACGCGTGTTTTGTGTCTTCGACGCATCTTGGTAATCGACTTTCCGAGTCTGTGCATTAAGCACCACATTTTCTAATACAGCTCCATAGCGGATGGCTGAGTAAATTTCCGGCTCGTCGCGGGCATTGAGGTCGATGCACTTGGCATAACACCCACCTTCAATGTTGAAGATACCATCCTCGGTCCAGCAGTGTTCATCGTCGCCGATCAAATCGCGGTCTGGGTCGGCCGAGAGAGTCGTCTTGCCAGTTCCTGACAAACCGAAGAAGAGCGTCACGTCGCCATGCGGGCCTTGATTCGCCGAACAATGCATCGATAGCACATCTCGTTTGGGCATCAGGTAATTCATGATGGTGAATACACCCTTTTTCATTTCACCTGCATACTGTGATCCCAATATTACAAACTCTCCGCTACCAAAGTTGAGAGCAACACTGGTTTTGGTTTCGACCCCATTCACCTTCGAATCTGCCTCTGCTTTTCCAGCGTTGAAGACTACGAAATCAGGTTCTCCAAAACTCTCCAACTCGTGGCGGTTTGGCCGAATCAACATGTTGTTCATGAATAGTGCGTGATATGGTCTCGAACAGATAATCCGCACTTTGATTTGATGTTTGCTGTCCCAACCGGCAAATCCGTCCATCACATAGAGACGGTCGCAGGAGTTGAGATACCTGATCGCAATATCTCGATTCTTGGCAAAAGATTCTTCGGACAGTGGAATGTTAACATCCCCCCACCAGATGTCGTCCTTGTTGCTTAATTCTTCGACAATCCTCTTGTCTTTAGGGCTCCGACCTTTCTTGTCTCCTGAGTCGGTGGCAATCGCACCGCAATCGGTTAGTTGCGATTGATCGAAGAGGACACCGTGCTCGTTGAGAACTGCAGGTGCAAGGTTGCGGCGAATATTTTCAACGTGGATGCCATACTGGGTGAGGTCAATTCTGCTGGCCATCGCTTTTTCCTTACAAAGTAGTTGGGTGCTGAAAACTCTTACAAACTATCCAGGTAAGTGGAGAATCATGTGCCACATGGTATTACGTTTTCTTCCGTGCTAATTGGCAAACCGGCTACATGCCACTCCGCCAAGCCTCCACTCATGTCGATGACTCGGAAATCTTCGGCTTGGAGTATGCTCGCTGCAATTGCCGATCGTGCAGAGCTTTGGCATTGGGTGACATAGGCTTTGTCTTTTCTCAGCACACCTACACGCTCAGGCAGTCGACCAAGAAAGTGATGCTCGGCACAGGGAATCTGACTGCTCTGCCATTCAGCATCGGAACGAACATCTAGCAATACTAGGTCTCCCGATCTGATACGTGGTGCCAATTGTTCCGGCAGGGCTGATTCATAGCATTGAGTCGTCAGTCCGCATCTTCTCAGAACCTCTATATCGAACACGCCCGCCACACTTTCCAAGCCGATCTTCCAGAGGATGCGCATTGCATCTGATAACTGGTTGCAGGAAGAGATGAGGTAAACTGGCTTCTCGTAATTCACAATCCAACCAGCCCAGGCGGCTAGCATCGACAAGGGAATGTTGATGGAGCCTGGTACATGGCCTTTGGCAAACTGACCTGAGGGCGATAGATCGAGAAGGGTTACCCCTGTTGGAAGCGAATGAAGCGTGCCAGAGTCCAACCTCTCCGGTAGGCCGATCACTCCGAGGATTTGTGGTCCTTCCTTATTCACTTGCTTCATCAGGGCAAAGTACTTGGGGGCTTCTGGCTGATCGTCGAGAATGTATTGAACAAACTGGTCTTCGTCCTCGAATTGAAAGGCGGGGTTGAACAACTTTTCGTAGCCCACTGTCGACGATGGGATAGCTCCCAGGCCTTTACCGCAAGCACTGCCGGCGCCGTGGGCGGGCCATATCTGCAGGAAGTCTGGCAATTGCTTAAAACGATGCAACGAATGGAACAGGTCTCTAGCACCTGGTTCAGCAGTGTTTTCGATGCCGGCTGCCTCTTCTAGTAGGTCGGGTCGGCCAATGGAACCGACGAAAACAAAGTCCCCGGTGAAAATTCCCATCGGCACGTCGGCACCACCTCCCAAATCTGTGAGCAAGAATGAAAGACTCTCAGGAGTATGCCCAGGTGTGTGCATGACATCGAACTTGATTTTGCCGACGGCGAATGAATCTCCATCTACGATCAACTGATGTTCGTAGTCATCAGCAAATTGGTATTTCCATTCAGACGGTCCTGCATCGGACAGGTAAAGCTTCGCTCCGACCCGATCGGCTAGCTCAAGTGCGCCTGAGACAAAGTCGGCGTGGATATGTGTTTCAGCAACCGCCACAAGTGTTACTTGCTCGCGGTTGGCCATGGCGAGGTATTGCTCGATGTCTCGTCCTGGATCGACGACGATGGCTACCTGGCTTTGCTGGCAGCCAACCATATAGGAAGCGTGGGCCAGGGCGTCGTCATAGAAGTATTTGAGAAACATCATTCTTCTCCGCTACATGTGCTGTGATATCCATAGTTTGTTTTGTTGATTGGCTTTGTCGTACTGGTTGATCAGTTGGGTAAGTCGCAATCAGTTTGCTGCCTTCATTTACAATCACAAAACCACCTAGGAGAATTAAAAAGGATGCAAACGCTCTATGCAGTGTTTGTTGATTCATTCTTACGTTGATCGAACGGCCGATCACACTTCCGAAGATTCCTAGTACTACAAAAGCTAAAACTGTGCCAAAGTCGGCTGTAAGATTGTTGTCGAGAAGATGTAGCTCATACTTGGCAAAGCCCAAGGCGGCTTTGGCTGCAATAATCACCAGACTGGTACCAATTGCCCGACGCATTGGTAATTTGCCTAATAGGACCAGTGCAGGAACAATCAAGAATCCGCCACCAACACCAACGAAACCGGTAACAATGCCTACGGTCGTTCCCTCAATACCAATTTTCAGTACAGCTGTGCCCTTCTGCTCGCTACTTGCCACGTGAGTGTGCGATTTCGCACTGTGCGGCTGAATGAACATGACTCCAGCTGCCAGCAGTAGCACAATTCCGAAGACGACCAGTTGCAACGCGTCTGGCGAAAGACCTCCCAGCCAAGCTCCAAGTAAAGTCCCCAACACGCCGGGTAGTCCAAAGAACAAGGCTGTCCTCCAGTCGACCTGATGCGAACGGGCATAGGGCAACGCTGCAGCAAGCGATATCAGGCCCACAATGGCCATCGATTCAGTAATGGCTTCCTTTGTTCCATGCCCAACAATGTAAATCAACACGGGAACAGTAATGGCTGATCCTCCTGAGCCAAGCATACCGAGGGTTAGGCCAACGATTAGGGCTCCGAATATGACTAGCGGCATTGTCTCATCCCATCAATCAACAGAGCATGTGGGTGTCTCATCTGTCACTTGATTCCAGGGCATTTTGGCCAGCATCATTGCCATGCCACAGGTGTCGGTAATCCCGGCGAACATGAGGCCAGCACCTACAAAAGCCGATATGCCGGCGAAGTAGGGATGAACGGCCATCGCCAGAATTGCTCCCACCAGCACAATGGCTCCGGCAACAATTCGAACTTGTCTCTCCAGCGAGACTGCCTTCTTGCCACGAATCACTGGAAGTCCAGTATCAATCCACGCCTGTAAGCCACCTTCTACGTCGAAGACGTCCTCACGACCGGCACTAGCAAGTTCTTGGCAGGCCTTCGCCGAGCGATTTCCGCTGTTGCACATGACATAAAGCGGCTGGGCGTGCGTGCCGTTCCATAGACTGCTAGATAATTCTCTTGATAGTTTGTCCAAGGGAACATTGCGCGCGCAATCAGTATGAATCTCTCGGAACTCTACTGGTGTCCGGACGTCGATCAAGTTGATTGCCCCAGCCTTGCAGAGTTGCTGAAGTTTTGAGACGCGAATGGTTGAGTAGTCGATCATGGGATTCATCCTCCTTTTGTCAAAGTATTAGAGACCTCTTTAGAGATACAAGTACGGAGGTGTGGGACAGAGCGCAGAGCATCGGCAAGCAACTCGGTTGTGTTTGCTTGGACTGGGCAACAGAGGTAAGACGGCTCATTGTCCCCTATTCCTTGTTCCGATTCTGCTCCAGGCTAAATAGAGCTGGCAAAGGCACATAGTTGTCATGCTAGTCTCCACCCCCTATGTCCAAGTTGTAAGCCTCTTGCACGAGCTTTGTTTCGCAGTGTTCGTGTTCTGTCAACTGTGATGCAAAATGTTGAAAATCGTTGCGGATTTGGTCCCACCAAGAAGCTGATTCAACTCCGGAATTCACTAAGAGTTGCAATTTGTCGATTGCTTCTTGAAGCTGCTCATGCTGTTTTTGAAGGGCCTCTGCCCGGGGACGCAGTTGAGGTGCCCGTACCAGTGCCTCGGCCATGTAGCCTCCTTGCTCTTCGTGCCTGAAGTGGGACTCGATCAGCTCGGACAGTTGAATCAGCTGGTCATTAATACAGTTTCTCTGGCAGCTGGCTGATTCAAGTTCTTCTCGGGTCGCTTGTACTTCACGAGCAATTTCCTCGTGCTCGGATTTCATGAGTTCTGCAAGCGAAGAGTCTCTATTGGTTTTGGACATGGAATCATTACTCCCGAAATACGAGCAATCTGGCTAACAGCGCGAGAAAACCCGCAAGGGTTGTGCCAAAGTCCTACCCTACGGATGAAACAGATTCTGCCCGGCGTCGAGATTCCCTGGATGTGTGCGGGTGTGCGAAAACGCACTTCGTGAGTCTGCACGTGACAGCGACCATTTTTACCGGACTCGTTGTTGTGGGACGTGCAGTACCAAAACAGTCAAGTGCGTTGCCTGATGTGCTTGGCATTCGAATTGCAGTTGACCAAGGGCGTGGAAACTGAATCTCCGTGAGATCACGATGAAGAAAGTCAATCTAAGTGCGGATTACCTGGGTCTACGCCTCACGAGTCCACTTATTGCATCTGCATCTCCTTGCACCGGACAACCGGATGTGCTTCGGCGATTGGAAGCTTCGGGAGCAGGGGCGGCCGTCTTACCTTCCCTTTTCGAGGAGCAGATCTTACGGGAAAGTACTGAGACGCCTACGCCCAAAGACTTGGCAGGCTTTCCGTATCTAAGGCCCTACAATAGGGGTGCCGACTGTTATCCCAAGCTCATTGAACATGCTCGTCAGGCCGTCTCCATGCCCATCATTGCGAGCATCAATGGAAAGAACTCTGATGGATGGACTGAGTATGCCCAACAAATCGCCGACGCCGGGGCTTCTGCATTGGAACTTAATATTCACTTCGTGCCGATTGATCCTGGGACCTCAGGACAACAAGTTGAAGCCCAGTATCTTGATGTGATTGCGGCTGTCCGAAAGCGACTGCAGATCCCCATTTCGGTGAAAATCGGTCCCCATTTTTCTTCTTTGCCCTACTTTGCACGGCAAGTCGTTGAGGCGGGGGCGGACGGCTTGGTCCTGTTCAATCGATTTCTTGAGCCTGAAGTAAACCTGAAAGAGCATAGCATCGACTCTCATCTCGAATTGAGTCGCCCTGGCGACAATCGTTTGCCGCTGCGCTGGATTGGTATCTTGCGAGACCAGCTTCCTCACTGCTCGCTTGCCGCTTCGTCTGGAATCCATAGCGGAATCGATGCGATTAAAGCCGTCTCGGTAGGAGCAGATGTGGTCATGCTGACCTCCGCCCTCTTAAAGCATGGCGCGGAATACTTGGAAACTGTGAGGGCGGAACTACTGGAATGGATGAGCTACAATGAATACTGCTCCCTAACTCAGCTGCGAGGGCAACTAAGCCGGAATTCATGCGGCTCACCAAAGAGTTTTGAGCGAGCCAACTATGCATCGACAATCGCTTCCTACATAGACTTCGGACCTGTGCAAAGCTGAACTATTCAAAGACTGATACTTTCTAGGTAACGTCATGCCAGACTCACAATTGGAATTATTGATCGTCGATGACGACGATGAACTTCGCGATGGACTAGTCAATTACTTCAAGCAGCTTGGGCATTCTGTCTACAATGCAGATTCTGCAGAGTCCGCAATTGAACAAATGCAAAGCCGTGAGTTTACGGTTGCGATTCTCGATATGGTGATGCCCGGCATGTCTGGAATTGAACTTCTGGAGCAAATCAAAAGCGCTAGTCCTGAGATGGAAGTTGTCTTGCTGACTGGGGAGGGCACGATCGAGAAGGCTGTCGAAGCTATGAAACTTGGGGCGTTTGATTTCCTAGCAAAGCCTGTTCGCATGAAGCAACTAGACGCGGTCGTGCAGAGGGCGGCTGAATCGGGAAAAATCCGTAAGGAAAACCGCCAGTTGCGGGCACTCGTAAAACACACGTCCCCCACTCACCACATGGTTGGTGATTCACGTGCGATGCAAGAAGTGTTTAGGCTCATCGATCGCTCCGCACCTAGCAACAAGCCAATTCTGATTCAGGGTGAAAGTGGGACCGGTAAAGAGCTGGTGGCCCGTGCGATTCATGAGTCCAGCACACGAGCAGACAAACCGCTCGTTGTTGTTAACTGTGCGGCATTGCCAGAACAGCTACTAGAAAGTGAATTGTTTGGGCACGAGAAAGGCGCATTCACCGGAGCCACTACTGCCAAGCCTGGTCTCTTTGAAGTGGCCGACGGAGGCACTCTCTTTGTTGACGAAATCGGAGAGCTGTCACCGACGCTTCAGCCGAAACTGCTAAGAGTCCTCGAAGATGGTTCACTGCGGCGTGTTGGCTCTCTCAAGGAACGTCGCGTCGACGTGCGTATCATTGCTGCGAGCAATCGCGATCTAGCAAGAGAAGTCGAAGCCAAGCGATTCCGTGAAGATCTGTTCTACAGAATCAATATTATGACGATCGTGCTACCTCCCTTGCGAGAGCGAGGCGACGATCGCCTTCTGTTGGCGGACCACTTTGCCGGGGCAGGCTGGGAATATGAACCCGATTGTCGGGAAACTATTGCCCAGTATGCGTGGCCTGGAAACGTGAGGCAGCTCATTAACGCTATCGAACGGGCCAAGATGTTAGCCGAGGACGAAGTGCTAAGAAAAGAGAATCTGCCACCTGAAGTGCTTGGCTCTACCACATCGCCCAATCATGCGGTGCTCGATTCCGAAGTTGACTTAGCAACATTAACACGTGCCAGAGTAGTTCAGGCAATGCAGCAAGAAAACGGTAACAAGATGCGCTCAGCCAAGGCGCTGGGAGTGAGTAGAAGAAGTCTATACCGTTTGCTAGAAAAGTACAGTATTTCAAAGAGCGAGATCAACGGATTGCAATAATGGAAACGACGACGACTCCGCAGCGCAGGCAATTTCTAGAATCACACACCCCCGAGCAGATCCGTAGTCGACTCGAAGCTCCGACAAAGCACAGTTACTTGCGAGACTTTGTGTATGGCGCCATCGACGGAACCGTCACCACCTTTGCGGTTGTGTCTGGAGTTGCAGGAGCAGGTTTGTCCACAGGTGTGATTATCATCCTCGGCGTGGCAAATCTCTTGGGAGATGGTTTTAGCATGGCCGCAAGTAACTACCTCGGAACAAAGACCGAGGAAGAGTTGCGAGAACGGGCCCGCAGAACCGAGGAACTGCACATTGCCGAATTCCCGGAAGGCGAGAGAGAAGAGATTCGCCAAATCTTTGCCCAAAAAGGTTTCGATGGCGAACCTTTAGAACACGTAGTAGACGTTATTACTTCGGACCGTAAACGCTGGGTCGACACGATGTTGGTTGAGGAACTTGGCCTATCGTTGCGGGGGCCTTCCGCTATTCGCGCTGCTCTTACTACTCTTGTCGCTTTCGTACTTGTGGGCCTCATTCCACTACTGGCTTTCATCCTCGATATGGTCTCGCCAGTCTCCATAGCTAGCCCGTATGTGGTGAGTACATTTCTGACTGCTGCGGCTTTCTTCTTAGTCGGAGCAGGAAAGTCTTGGTTTGTGGACGAGTCTTGGTATCGGGCCGGCACCGAAACACTACTAGTCGGTGGTGGTGCCGCAGCACTTGCCTATGCTGCTGGATTGGCGCTGGCGGGAATCGTGCATTAGCTACTTGTAGCGAATAGGCCAGTAGCTTCGACAATCATCGTCCACCCGACTACCACAGGGGGTGTAAGCACGCCAGTAAATAGGCCTGTGACAAGCAAATCGGAAGAGCGGATCTTCTCCGTTCCATAAACTATCGCATTGGGTGGAGTAGAAATTGGCAGACACATTGCTGCCGATGCCGAGAGCGCGATTGGTATAACTAGATGGGCGTTCTCACGACTCAAAAGTGCCACCATGATTGGCAAGATAATGTTTGCCGCGGCCGTATTGCTCATTAGGTTCGAAAGAAGGATTGCCACATAGCCAACAACCAATGCAATCATCTCTGGGCCGAAGCTATCGAATGGGAACTGAGAAACGAACCACTCTGCCAATCCACTATCAGCGATTGCGATCCCCAGAGACAAACCCCCGGCAATTAGCAGTAATACATCCCACGAGATTCCACGCACATCATGTGCATCTAGGACGCCGGTTGCAGTTAAAATACAAATCGGGATGAATGATACAACCGGGGTTGGGATGCCATGCAGTGGGCTGGCCATCCACATGATCACAGTACCAAAGAAGGTAACAACAACTAGGCCCAACTGAATTCTCGATGAATGCTCTTCTTTTGTGATCGTGATTTCAATTCGATCTGATGACTTAAATGCCTCTCGGCCCAGGTAGCGTGCGACCAAAACGCACCAAAGAATGGCTAGAAGCAGAATGGCTGGGGGAACCCCATAGATCATCCATCGGATGAAATTGATTTCTGCAACGCCGGACAGGGTCCCCACTGCAATCGCATTGGGAGGCGTTCCGATGATTGTGCCCATGCCTCCGAGGTTGGCCGCGACTGCGACCCCTAACAACATGCCTCGGGCCGTCCATTCGTCATCACGTTTAGAAGCAAGAATCGGACCAAGGACCGCAACCATCAAAGCGGCAGTAGCCGTATTGGAAAGAAACATAGAGAGCACAGCAGTTGCTGCCATAATGCCGAGCAGGACAACCGCAGGCCGGGTACCAAGCCGTTGGAGAACTTGGGAGGCCATCCAATGGTCCAGGCCTGTCTTTTGGGCTGCTGCGGCTAAAATGAACCCGCCGAAGAACAACCAAATGAGTGGACTACCCCAGGTGGCTACGTACTTTTCCCAATCTGGTTCTGTGCCGTTGGCGTTGCCCAATAGCGCGATTCCCAAGCCAATCGCCAATAGGCTAACTGCAAAGGCAGGCATGGCCTCGGTCATCCAGAGTCCCGCGCATAGCACGAGTATGAATAACGCAGTGATTCCCTGTTTGGAGAGACCTTCATATTCGGGTACGTAGGCAACCGCAAATGCCAGCAACAGGCATGCCAAAACCAGAATGAGCGACCGCCTGCCAGAGGGGGTTAGCGTTCCCAACAGCCGACGAGCAGTGGTACGAGTTGCAATTTCAGACATAGGTAACGACGTGTGATTCAGGAACGCTGGCCGTCTTGCTCGTCGGCGGTGTCGATTCGGATTTACAGACTACTTTAAGTTAAAAGCAGCTCAGTTCAAGATCGTGAATACCTGGTGTGCTTATACTCGAACCAAGAATCACTGGGCTACGCCGCTCCCTCTGCCACGAGAACAAAGCTGAAAAGAAAGAAGATGGCATTCTGCGTGGGAGTAACACAAATTCCACTACAAAGAAAAGTCCCGGAGGGTAAACCCCTCCGGGACTAACATTCCGTTGTCACCCTGTGCGGTAAATCTGAGTTTTCGATAGGCATTGTTACGACTTGATTGTAATCTTACGCGTCTTCGCCTCCTCGGTCTTGGGCAGCGTAATTGTTAAAACACCACTCTTATAGGCAGCTACCACTTCGTCTTCCTCAACGGGGCATGGGAGTGTAAACGTACGAGAAAAACTTCCAATTCGCCGTTCCATTCGGTGGTAAGCCTTGCTTTTGCCTTCCTTTTCTTCTTTTCTCTCACCACTGATGGTTAACACGCTGCCGTTGAGTTGAATGTCAATCTCCTTGGGAGCGACCCCCGGTAAGTCGAGCTTCATTTCTAGAGCAGAATCGGATTCGGCAATATCGACCAAAGGCATGCTATGCGAACCAAACCAGCCATCTTCGCCATTGTGCCATAGTCTTGCGACCATATTCTCCATTTCGTCCAAGAAGTTATTCCGTGGCTCGTTCCTTATAGAGTGCGGTGTCCTACTGTGAGTGGTTAATGTCCCAGACATCTTATCCTCCTTTCGAAAATCATAAGCTACTTCATCATTGCGATTCGCATCTGCAATGATTCAGGGCCTTGCAAGTTCACGAGTATTTGTCACTTCCCTCTATTCCTAGAATAGCAACTCATGTACCAACGGCCGAAATTGGTCTTTGGAATCGGGAAAACAATTGTCTTTTCTAGTTTGCTCTTACATCAGTGAGACCATTCGGTGCAAGCAATCGGACGTTGAACTGTGGCAAGCGTGGTCTATCCACTGGATTCCTCTTTGCCAGTACTTTTCTCACGCTCGATTCGACATCATCTACAAAACAAGGTTTGTGCAGAAACGCATCGGCTCCTTGCACGACAGCTTCTTCGGAGGTCAAGTCATCGGGATCCCCCGAGAGGAGCACGACTTTTAAGTCTCCGACCAAACCTCTTAGCCTTGGTATCAGCGCTATCCCCTGCATTTCTGGAAGGGACTGATCAATGACGGCCGCGTCGAAGTCGTGTATCGTCGCGGCCTCCAGGGCTAGTCTTGGATGGCAAACTGCCACTACTAGGTTTCCCAGAGACAAGAACTTTTTCGTCAGTCCATCTCTTGCTCTGTTATCGTATTCAACAATAAGAATTGAGAGGTGCTTTGGCATCTATTTCCCCCTGACAATGTAGTTTCCAATTCATTAACTCATTGACCAATCCTTCCTTGGAAACATACTGGCTCGAATATTGCATAGATTGGCGACAGGGCCTACGTACATCGTCACACCGACACGTTTACCCTATTGATAACCAGTTCGACGCCTTCAACGCTTTTTGCCGTCTCCTGCGCGATTTGCTTCAGGTAGTAGCTGGCAACCTTGCCGTATAGTATTGCCAGCCCCTCCCTAAACTCGCACTGCACACACCACATTCCGCCACGGGCATTCCTGCGAAGGGCATCGGCAACGGGGCAGTCTATATCATTCTGTATAACGTATTTTTTGCCTGGTTCTCTTGTTCTTGCAGCACGTTGATTGATTGGTTGAATAGCCATCTACTCGACTCGTATATCTGGACTAAACGATCGGACAGAGTACGCAGACTATTGAAGCGCACTTTTCCTCTGCAACTTCTGAACTGCAATACTCATGCCAGTTCCAGGAACGATGGGGCCACAGTGCAATGCGATTCAATCGAGGGTTTTTATTAAATAGATAGACCGCAACGTAGCTAAAGCAGCTAGACTGCCCTCGGCTTGTGTGCAGCCATGACTAATAGAGCGCGCGTATCAGCACACTTGTCAGCTGGTGATGCACTTACAGGAAGTGTGTTAAATCTACGCTAGAGAGGCAGGGCGATTTCAAATTCGGCACCCTGTTGCGTAGAGCGCGCCACGGCAATGGAGCCGCCATGGGCTTCCACGATGCGGCGGGCTATGGCCATGCCGAGACCAGTTCCCTTGGTTTTGGTTGTGAAAAAAGGTTCAAAAACGCGCTCGCTCTGTTCAGTTGTCAGGCCTGGACCATTGTCTCTGATGTTTATCATCCATTGATCGCGGCTATGAGAAGCTGAAATCACGATTACCACTGGGTCAGAGCATGCGGCCAGAGCGTTCTCAAAGATGTTTCGAAACAATTGCCCTAAGCGAAACTTATCGACAGGAAGCAGTATTTGTTCGTCTGGAATATCTTCAACCAGCATAGCGTCGCGTCCCTCTCGCAGCGAGTCGATAGATTGCCAGGCGGAACGCCACACGTTTGGGATCGGACATTCTGTTTTCTCAAGGGTCAGTGGCGCAGCATAATTGCGGAGTTCCTCCAGTAATGAATCTAAGCCATCACTAGCTTTCTCAATCGAGTCGAATTGAGCTGCTAAAATCTCCGAGGAGGGCTCACACATTCGTGCCGTTTCCACGGCAATCTGGATTCGTTGTAATGAATTTCGACCTTCATGCGCCAAACGCGCCATCGCCTCGCCCAGCACCGCAAGCCTTTCCGCCTGAACCAATCGCACCTGGGCCGCTTTGCGCTGGCTAATGTCCTGAATAATACCAGTAAAGATCCTGCGTTCCTTGAGATGAACTTCACTCACCGAGAGGTGAATTGGAAATTCACTACCATCTTTTCGCTTTCCGACAACTTCCCGACCTACGCCAATGATTTTCTTCTCACCAGTCTCTAAGTAGTCGGAAAGATATCGCCCATGCTCTTCACGATAAGGCGACGGCATAAGCATCGACACGTTGTTGCCAATAATCTCGGCCGCGGAGTAGCCGAACATCCGTTCTCCAGCTGTGTTGATCGACTCGCAAATGCCTTTATCGTCAATAGTGATGATCGCCTCGACTGCCGTGTCTAGTATCGCCGCAAGTCGAGCTTCCCGATCCTTTTTATCATCTTCCGCCAGAATTCGATGCGTTACATCATCAGTGAGACCTACGAAGTGCGTCACGGCTCCATCAGGATTTCTCACAGGTGAAATCCTGAGGTTGTTCCAAAACATTTCGCCATTTTTACGATAGTTGCGAATCAAGGTTTGGCAACCGCGGCCTTCTATCACAGCTTCTCGAATGGCATGACGCGCCTCTTGGTTACGGTCGTCTTGCTGTAGAAATCGGCAATTATGTCCGACGATCTCATGTTTGGAATAACCAGTAATCTGCTCAAATGCCAAATTGCAATAGACAATAGGCATCTCAGACAGAGTTGCATCGGTAATAACGATTCCCACTCCAACCGATTCGATGGCACGATTGCGAACTCGTAGCTCACCTTCAGCTCGCAAGCGATCTGTCGTATCGAGAATAATCGCTATGAATACAGGGGTGTCGTGAAATGTGGCAAGCTGCAAATGCACCTCTACATTGTATTGAGAGCCACTTTTACGGCTGTGCACAGTGTTGAAACATATTGACTCTTCGCGACCTTCGCGGAGCGGCGATATCAACTCTTCGAATGCCACTCGCGAGAACTCCGGCTTGATGTCAACCGGTGTGAGGTTCTGAAGTTCCTCGATCGTGAAGCCGAGATTCTCTCTGGCTCCTCGGTTTACAAGAATAAACTTGAGCGAATCGGCATCGAAGATAAAGATCTCGTTTAACGAATCCTCAAGAATGCGTCCAAACTCTCGCTCCAGAGATTCAGTACGTTCCCACTTGGGGCTTTCCATGATTCCTCCAGAGCGCTTGCGCACTAAATTTCCATCGCATGCCGAATTTCTACGAGCAGCAACTATTCGTTACATAGAAAGCAGCTGCAACGCAACTTCCATTCTTGGACGAACATTCGCTTCATGCAAGGCAGGGAAGAATCACAATTCTCTTGTTCGACTATTTCACATATCAGGCTTTGTGCCCCTCAATAGCACTCAATAAGGTATTCACGCAGCCATTTCGTGAGAATCTCGAGGTGTCTAGCGTCAAGTCGTAGCTCTCCAGAGATGCAGGATCCTTGAAAAAGTATCTTCTTACAAACGACTCGCGATCTCGGTCCGATTCTGTCACGATTCGAACTGCATCATCCTGGGAGCCAAGAATCTTGGACATCCGTTCGATTCTCAAGCTCTTTGGAGCTACCAAACGGATGCGAAGGGTTTTCTCTGGCGGAAGCAGCTGAGCTGCGCCGCGACCAAGAATTACGCAGTTGCCGTGATAGTATAGGGCTAGCAGAATATCACGGAGTCGGATTGCGTATCCAGCACCGCTAATATTTCGTTCATCGGAGAACCCTTCGAGACACTCCGCCAACCAGCTAGGGCTCTTCTCATCGAGTTTTTCCAATAGCTGGGATCGAATGCCCGTATCCTCTGAAATCTGTTCTACCAATTCACGGTCGTAAAGAGGCCAACCCTTTTTCTCAGCAATTGCATGGGCTATCGCACTGCCGCCAGCGCCTAGCTCTCTACTGATGGCTATTGTCAACGGAGGTCTAGTGTCCTTGTGAACTGGCAGCTTCAATAGGGCCCCTCGTTCTCGCCAGTGTTGATAGGCACGCTCTAGTGCCGCGCCACGAGAATTCGCGTAAGTTGTCATGTCGTACACTCCTCACTTAGATAGAAAAGAAACGGTGGCTGCCCTGATCAACGCTCCGCCCGCCACTTCAGAAGCTTCTTGCAAGATGCATGCCAATGCCTTCGCAGAGAATACCAGCATTTGTTCCGCGCACTTTGCTACGTGAATTCACAACATTGTTTGTCTAGCCTTCACGTTGTCCGCACAGACTGAGCGAACTCGCACACTCATAGAGCTAGCCAGGACTGGGAGCCGAATGCAGAAGGCCAAGACAATCGGCACATTGTTTGCCGCATTTAAGATTGAGGTGGCTGACATTAAAGAACCGCGAAACATGCGAGGATGAATCTCATGTTCCAAAAGATTCTATTGCCTCTTGATTTTACTGCAAAGAATCAGGCTGCTTTGAGATGTGCCCTGAAAGTCGCTAAGCAGAATCATTCCTGTGTAACACTATTGCATGTGATTGAGGCCATTGAGTACGCTGACGATGATACGGAGATACTGCTTTTCTACGACAAATTGAAACAGCAAGCACGTACCAACCTGGCCAGTCGGGCGGAAGGTTTTGAACAGGCGGGTGTTCGCGTTGATGAGAAGATTGTGATGGGCAAGCGGGCCCATGCTATCGTTAGTTACGCATTGCAAAAAGAGTTTGATCTTATCGTGCTTAGCTCTCATAGGGTAAATCTTGATGAACAACCTCACGGCTGGGCCACTCTTAGCTACCAAGTTTCTATCATGAGCCAATGCCCTATCTTGCTGGTAAAGTAGATTCGCCTGCGCTAGATAGGTTTTCCGAGACTGCGATCATAGCGCTAAGCGTGATGTACGTGAACTGAAGGTGATGCCTTTGGCAGGTTGCTTCGCAACGTAGACCTACTGAGACCCCGTTAACAGAATTGCCAAAACGCTAAATACCATCGACAGCAATCCAAACAGTATGATTCCAGTTAGAATCGCCGGAATTAGGTAACCGGCGTGCAGGTCCTCATCAATCAAGAAGTTTCGTTGTCTGATAGGCCCATTCTCTGCCGACTTGCCCGGCGATTTACCGACGATGCGGCAATGTTGCCCAGAATCTACGGTAGCCATGTCGATTCTCCTTTCCGGTTTGAAACTTGCTGTACAAACACCTGCCGCACATGGCAGCACGATCCGTGCCAAGCTACTCAGCAAGTGAAGCTTCTCGGAAAACCGGAGCATGTCGCTGGTGACTACCTCTCCAGGTGTGTGCGTTAGGGCTCAGTGGGCACTCCCATCTGGCACAGTTCCTATTGCCAGGGAATATGCTCACGGCAACTAGACTCGTCTTGTTCGTCTTTCACTATGGCACACGAGTTGCGGATGTTTTAGTTGCTGCACTCGTGTTCAACGGTAAAGCGCGGCAGCGAGGCTTTCTGATGAGATCAAAAGGAGCTTATGATGAGAATTAAATCAATTCTATGCCCAACAGATTTTTCACACTCGAGTAACGCGGCTCTGGGCTATGCATCAGCTCTTGCGGCCGAAACAGGTGCAACTTTATTTATCGTACATGCTGCCGAAGACACACAGTCCTATCTTGGGGGCTATGGTAGCTTTGCTTACGCAGAAGATGTTCCAGATTCACTCGAGCAAGTGATGCGAAAGCAGCTTGAAAACATAAAACCAACACGAGAGGGTGTTCGAGTGCAAAGGCACTACCTAACCGGAGCGGCTGTATCTCAAATCGTCGAGTTTGCAGAACGAGAAAAAGTTGATTTAATCGTTATGGGAACTCATGGTCGCACAGGGCTATCGCGAATGCTGATGGGTAGTATCGCCGAAGGCGTCTTGCGGAAGGCTTCATGCCCCGTCCTCACAGTTAAGTCGCCGATAAAGCATGGAGACAGCAAAGAAACATCGAAAAAGTCGAATCAAACCCCCATCAGTCCAGCCATGTCGAGGTTCAGTCAACATTAGCAGGAACGGTATCTCTAGCCAATCGGATCAATGAATATCGATACGATCATCTATGCCACAGACTTCTCACAGTGCAGTGTAGCCGCTCTGCAATACGCGACGGCATTTGCTGCTGTGGAGAAGGCCCGATTGCTGATCGTGCATGTGGATGATGAGACTCCGGGGCTGGTGTTAGGAGATGTGGGGTATGGCTACCTCCCACAGATAGATCGAATTGCCCAGGAGCAACTGGAAAAGCTGGAGAGAGTCAAGCCTCAGTCTGCAAGAGTTAACTTCGAGCACCACTTTCTTAGAGGTGAAGCGGCGGACGAAATCGTCAAGTTTTCTCAGAGGAAACACGCTGATTTGATTGTGATTGGCACTCATGGAGTCTCTGGCATTAGTAAACTTCTATTGGGAAGCGTTGCCGAAGAGATTGTCAGGACAGCATCTTGCCCAGTGCTTACTGTTCGGGCCAACTCCAGTCCCTTGCTGGCAGAAGGTACTCAACCAGAAAGTGTGGCCGAAAGATGAACGACACTTTCGAGAAACTACATGAGTACAAGGTAAAAGACATCATGTCACTGCAGATCTGGTCGGTTTCCAAGAATGCGACGATCGTAGAGGCCGAAAAACTACTGGTAGAGCACGACATCAGCGGACTCCCGGTGATCGATGAGATGGGGAAATGCGTGGGTGTCGTGAGCAACTCAGATATCATAAGGAGATGCTATCGGAACTCGCAGGGAGATGGCTATTCGTCAGTTGCCAATGAAGTTGAAGTCTCACATGAAGGTGCCTATGGATCGCTTCAGATTGAAGTAGTCCCAGAGGACCGGGTCGAAAGGCACATGAGCTCTGCAGTCCAAACCATCGGGGTCGAACAATCAGTGATCGACGCTGCAAGATACATCAGCGGAGAAAACATTCATCGCCTAATCGTTGTGGACGAACGTGCATGCCCAATAGGCGTGGTAAGCGCTCTGGATATTTTGCAGACGATTGTTGACGCAGATCATCACACTTCTATTTTGAAAGGTGCGCCACAATGAGTTGGTTTACCGATAAGAAACTGCTCGTACCGATCGACTTTGGCAAGGCCTCGGCGGGTGCGATTAAGACGGCCCTCAAGTTGGCATCTACACCACATGATGTTCATGTCGTCCACATTGACCAGGATTTAGCAGTCACTTCTCCAGCTGCCATGTGGGATGCGAAGCCAATAGATGAAAGACGGAAGAATGTAGAAGCGTACTACCAGAAGTCTCTGGGGTCCGATAGGTTTCGGGAAGTATCATTCCATGTGGAATTTGGAGACCCAGGAAATGAAATCGCTGAATTTGCCAAACAAATCGGGGCTGATGCCATCGTAATCCCCTCCCATGGGCGGACAGGTATGAGGCGTCTTCTGTTAGGCTCGGTTACCGAGAAAGTTGTTCGTCTAGCCCATTGTCCGGTCCTCGTGCTCAAAGAATATCGCGGAACATGCTGGCAAGATCGAAAGGAGAACAAGAATGATTCGTCGCATACTTGTAGGTCTTGGTGATCAAACATACGCCTCAGCCGCCACCCTAATGGCGATTGACATTGCTCGAGCGCAGCGTTCATCGCTAACAGGTCTATGCATACTCGATCGAGAAAGGATTGGTGCCACGGGACCTGTGCCGGTAGGTGGTGGCTCGGCAGCTGCTGACCTGAGGGCCCACCGAATTGCTAAAGCCAAGAAGATTATCGTAGAAGTCACTAAGGAATTTGGTAATTCCGCTACCCGGGCAGCGATCGAACACTCGATCAATAACCCAGAAGGTGATCCTTACCAATGCATGTCTGATGCAGCTCGTTATCATGATCTTATTGTTTGCGGACTTGGGCATCTGTTTGAACATGGTGTCGTCGATGAACCCCCAGCCGAACTAATTCGGCTAGTCCAGGCAGGTGTGCGTCCATTGATAACTGTCTCGCCGAAGCATAGGAGAATTAACAATGTACTAATTGCCTACAGCGGATCGATGGAATCTGCAAAAGCGATGAAGCGTTTTGCTCAGTTACGGCTCTGGCCAGATGCGAATTTGCGAGTGGTAACCTTCGAGCACTCCCAGGCGACTGCCAGATCACTCCTCGGCGATGCAGTGAATTATCTCCGGTCCCACGGCTTCAGTGTTGATTCCGACTACGAACCTTCATCTGCAAAGCGAAGCTTGCTGCCGTATGCCAACGACTGGAACGCTGACCTAATAGTGATGGGAAACAGTAATAGGAACCTAATCTTGCGAAGAATATTTGGGGAAACAATGCTGCATACCGTGCAGCACGCAGATAGACCTCTTTTTCTAGCTCAATAAGGCGTAAGGTTTCGAGATTGTGAGGAACAGACGTGGACATCGTATCGCTCGAAGACTTGATTCTAACTCCTGAAGAACTTGAGATTGCGCGTAGCCAAGTCCAAGAGATCGCCTACCTAAAATGGGAGGCTGCCGGATGCCCTGTCGGCCTAGACGAGGAATTCTGGAGTGATGCTGAGCTTGAGTGGATCGAGTATTTCTATGTCCCCGATCGATACTTGTGCGATAGTCGACCGGATGAATCTACATCAGCTTCTAGGGAAATGTCAAAGTTCTCGGCAAAGATCGAATCGTCGTAAGTTGCTTCGGTGATTTCTGTCAAACTAATTCTCTTCTTTCAACCCAATCTGTTGATAGATCCAACTGCCGCATGCCGGAGGCTGCATAAACTATATGCGGTGAATTTTACCTCGGGTGGAAACTGAACAAGCTTCCCTCCACCTATTGTCGTCTTAAGCTGGTGGATTGCCGGCCGGGGGCTAACAAATGATATCATTTCGATGACGTATACTTGTTTGAGAAAGTGAGAAGGCTTATCGTGAATACGATGAAACCAAAATCGTCTGGAACTGTTGGACAACAATAGAATGTTGATCGACCTACGTCGAGGAGCTAGTTGTAGATGAGGTCACGAAGGGTTTCACAGACCCGAGGTCGCATCGCCTGTTTATCTGTCCTATGCCGAGTAATGGCTTTGATATATAGATCCCTGCACTCAAGAGGCAGGCTCAGGGAATGTCGATATTAGTCATCCCGAGAATGATCCTCAAGATAATCGAGAGAAGGCCTGCTCAGCCCCGCATCTGTGAATCCACCGGGATGAGACTCACAGAAACCGCTCTATTTCCCGAGAACAACAGCAGAAACCGCCATTAAGGATTGTCGTGCGTCCTCTTCCGAGAGCGTGACTAAAACCTTAGTAGCGTTTTCACATCCTAAAGCGACACGTGATAAGAACCAGCAACTGCCCGCATACGCATCGAAATCGGAATACTAAATCTCGCTGCAAATTGTAACATATGCTTGGGAAGTGTTTTGCAATTGCCGAGAGCCCGTCTTGATTATCTATCCGACATGCCTGACAACCTCCCAAGTTTCGTACCAGCCTAAGTGAGCGCGTTGCGGTGGTTTCCGCTGTTGTTCTTCCGTTCGGCCTACGGCCTCACTCCAGAACAACAGCGGGCTGCGAATGCTGCCGGGGTCTGGTAATCCAACGAACTGTGGGGTCGGCGATGGTTATAGTCGAGTCTCCAACTAAGGGCGTTTGGTACGACGACGGTAGGAGTAACCCTCTTAGCGCCGGACGCCATTCCCTCGGAACAAGAGACCGGGACGAAGCCCTTAGGCAATTGCCAGACCTTGATCGAGTTTGTGCCGAAGATCTAGGACTCGTGGCCAAGAGTCTTCATAAGTCCGAGAAGCTTGTCTTGGTTACCTTAGAGGAAGGTGGTAGGTTATTTAGTGAGCACGTTGCCCGGCCTCAGTTAGCAGGGGGGCTTAAGAAAACATCGTAGCGGCGATATCGTTCCGTTTTGAACAAGCTCTCGCCGTTCGCCAAGCAGCGAGGTGTCGAAACCTGGAATGGAGTCAACGACAAGTTTCTCACGGACTACGTAAAACATTTTGAAGGGGAAAATGCCGGAAGCACTATCCGACAGGACGTCATCACCATTGCTGGTGTGCAAAAGTGGCTCTTGGAGGCGAATCACTTGTCGGGCGTTGAGCCCGTCCATTTAAAGCTGCGTAAGGTCGAAAGCCAGTCGGCTTATTGCTACACATCGTGCCAGATTCGAGCCATGGTTGTATTCTGCCAGGCACAAGAACAGCTCGGCTGGCTGGCAAATATTATCGTAGCCCTAGCCTGCACCGGATTGCGGATATCAGAGTTGGCAACAATCACCTGGTCAGATCTCGACCTTGATGATGAACAACTGATGCTCACCTATCAATCTGGGCAGATCGAAACAGATTCGGTCCAAAATCGGCAAACCAAGAATGGCCGCAGTCGATCTTTCCCTATCCACCCAGACCTTCTACAAGTGCTCCGACATATGGGGACGGAAAAAGGTCCGGTGTTTCGAGGTCCTAGGGGTGGAAAACTTCATGACAAGACTGCTCGAGGAATCTTCGTCAGCGATGTGATCGCTCCTCTGGCACCACAATTCCCAAAAGTACAGGGACTCAAAACCTTTGCGGATGCCAGATTCCATAGCTTCAGGCACTATTTTGTTCGACCTGTGCTAATGAAGGCCGTTCCAGAACGTATGGTGATGAAATGGCTAGGGCACTCAAAAAGTGAGATGATTCGCCACTACTATCATCTACACGATGAAGATGCGAAACGCTGTATGCGCAACATAGATTTTCTTGGCGGAGCCAGTGGATGTTCTATTGGCGAAACTGAGAGTGACAAGGAAAAAGAAGATGCCGGGCCAGCCGAGCCTGAGAAACGTGATAACCTTGACGATTGACACAGTCTTGGCAAAATCGACTGTTTCAATGAAACTTGCCTCCGAAAACACCTGTTTTCACATTGCCTACGCCGACAGGTTAAATTAAACCGGCGATCCGTAGGATCGCGGCTATGCTCGACATCGCGATTCTTGGCTTGCTTCTTGCTTTACCAATCGGCTAGTTCTGTCCTGAGAATCTCCCTTCGCCAATCTGGCTCGTGAACGGGCCAGCAGCGGATGTCTTGGATGCCGGCTGGTAGGATCGCTTGCTCGAATCGCGAAGCGTGATTGCAGTCGTAAGCTGCTTGCCAAGTGTCGCGTTCGGCGGAGGTAAGTGACGGCGGATTATTGATCACATTGCTTTTGCGCCACACGAGTTTACCTTGATCGAAGAGGGAGATCACAATCGCTGGAGACATTTCCAGCATCCGTCGCGCGATGAGTTCGTGGCTGGCCGTGCGGTAGAGAGTCTTTAGCTCAAATAGATCCCACTCGGTCGCCGGGCCATCCTTTGCAAACCACTGATGTGGCAGCAGCAGCGAGTTGGCCAAACGATTGGCGATGTGTTCGCGAGCGGCGGTTGGCATTTCTGCTAGATCAACTCCCAGCAATTCCACGACGCGGTGAGCCAGGAACTCGCCGACCTCGTGAGCCACCGCCCACTGCACCCGCTCGGGCCGCTTGTCCTGAGCCAGAAAGATGGTCCCCTGCCCCGCCGTTGGCAGACGCACAAATCGTGCCCGCACGTCCATTGTGGTATCGGTGGCTAGCTGCAAGTGGAGTCGCTCGGCAAGCTGCAGCGCATCGACCGGCGGAAACGACCAACCAACTTCCGCAAGCGCTTGCGCGGCACATGTCTCAGTAGCAGCGGCGAATTGTTCGGCTGGAATTTCGGTGAGCATCGCTCCACCCTCTGGTATATAGTGTACATACGTATATTATTTGATTGTGGTGGGATTGCAAGCCTTTTATCGCCAGATCGTTCTGCAGCGTTTGCCATAGTTGGAGGCGGTGATTCGAGTTAGCCGTTTCTGGCGAACTTCCCCCACGCCGTCTGCGTTCACAGATCTCGCCCGTATCTCACCCTCTCCAATTCCGCTATACTGCAGGGCTAACCTTCCGCCACCTGCCCCTTTAGGAACACCCTGTGCCCGGCTCCTACACCCCTGCCAAAGATTCCACCGACGTAAAAGGCCGCTATGCCTTTGTTAGTTTGGGCTGTCCCAAGAATTTGGTCGACAGCGAGCGGATGCTTGGCATGTTGCAGCTCGACGGTTACGAACTGGTCGACGATCCTCAAGGCGCCGACTTTGCCGTGGTCAATACTTGCGGCTTTATCGAGCAAGCCCGGCAGGAATCTTTTTCCGTGATTGACGAGATGATCGATCTCAAGAAGCGCGGTGATTTGCGAGGGGTGATCGTTAGTGGCTGTTTGGCGGAGCGACAGAAAGAAGATCTGCTCGTCGAGCGGCCGGAGATCGACCACCTCGTGGGCGTGTTTGGCCGGGAAGAAGTGACGAAGGTTGCCGACCGGCTCGTCGGTGGGCTCGACGAACAGCGGACCGTGTTCCAACCGGCCCCGACGCATCCTTTACCCGACACCGCCCGATTGCGAATTACGCCGAAGCATTTTGCTTTTTTGAAAATCTCTGAGGGATGCGATCGCCTCTGCACATTTTGCGCCATCCCCAAGATGCGCGGCAAGCACGCCACGAAGCCAATTGAAGAAGTGATTGCCGAGGCGCAGGAACTTGCCGCGGACGGCGTACGTGAATTGGTAATCGTTGCTCAAGACACCACCTACTACGGCATGGACTTGTATGGCGAGCCGCGGCTGACGGAACTACTCACCGAGCTCAATAAAGTGGACGGTCTGGACTGGATTCGCTTGATGTATTTCTATCCGATGTATATCGACGATCGTTTGATCGAAGCGATTGCCAGCAGCGACAAGATCCTGCCGTATCTCGATATGCCGCTACAGCATGCCAACGATACGATGCTCAAACGAATGCAACGACGAGTCAATCGGCACGACACCGAGGAGCTCTTGGCCAAGCTTCGCCAGAACATTCCGAACTTGGTAATGCGTACGACAATGATCACCGGATTTCCAGGTGAGACCGACGAGCAATTTGACGAGATGGTCGACTTCGTCCGCCAACACGAGTTCGAACGGCTCGGTGTGTTCACTTATTCTCACGAACCCGATACCCCAGCGGCACGATTGCCAGGGGCGGTTAGCGACGAGGTGATGGAATCGCGCCGCGAGCGACTGATGGCCGAGCAGCAATCGATCGCGTTTGCCTGGAACGACGCGCAAGTGGGCCGCCAGCTCGACGTGCTGATCGATGCCCCCGTGCCCGGCGAAGACCAGGCTTGGATCGGCCGCAGCTTTGCCGATGCCCCAGATGTGGATGGCGTAGTCTATGTAACCGGGGAAGGACTCGCCGTGGGCGAGTTGGTACCCTGTGAAATTGTGGGGAGTCAAGGATACGATCTGATCGGGGCTGCGTGTGGCGTGGCGCGTTAGCTGCGCTCTAGCCTGACCAATCGCAAGGTTTTTTTGGCCATCCAGTATCTGTGAAAACAAGTTCCCTCCCCACCAGGGGGAGAGAGTAGTAGAATTGAGAATTGCTAGGAGAGGACTTCGATTCCAATCTACTCAATGCCAGAAACTTCCCCCCCTACCGCCGCTAGTTCCACATTGCTCAACGTGCCGAATAAGCTCACGTTGTCGCGGATTTTTCTTTCTTTGGTGCTGTTTGCTTGTCTGATTTTGGGCTTTTATAAAACTAGTTTCGTCCTGTTCGTCATCACCGCTGCTACCGATTGGATGGACGGCTACTGGGCTCGCAAGTATGGGCAAGTCACCAAGCTGGGTCGGGTGCTCGATCCGTTTGCCGATAAGCTGTTTATCTGCGGCGTTTATATTTTGCTGGCCGCAGTCCCAGCGCTGGAGTCGGGTGGATCGCCTTCGGGCATTGCGGCTTGGATGGCGGTGGTGGTAGTGGGTCGCGAATTGTTAGTGACCGCGCTGCGGACCTTTGTGGAACAAGGGGGTGGCGATTTCTCTGCCAAGTGGATTGGCAAGTGGAAGATGGTGCTGCAGTGCGTAGCAGCCGGTTGGAGCATTGTTCACCTGACCTATGTCAATCAGCAGACGCACACCTGGGAGCAGGTGCCGCCGAATTGGATGACATGGGGACTCAGCGTAGTCGTCTGGGGCTCGGTGTTGCTCACTCTCTATTCTGCGATTGGCTACGTGCAGGCAGCACTTCAGGAACTGAGTAAGCCAGAGTGAGTGTTTCTACGTTTTGAATGAGCAACAACAACTTGCGGCAGAAGGCTTGGCTCTGAGCGGGCCTGTCGTGTTTGTCATGAGCGCGGCTGCGGGGTTGAGTCTGCTGGCGGGATTCTTCCTTTTCCAACGTCATGTTGGCGGCGCGCCTCTGTTGGTCTACGAGCCTCGACGCCGAGCGCCTTGGGGGCCGTTGGTGTTGTGCATTCCACTCTTGTTTGTCCTATCTGGTTTGACCCAGGCTTTCGTAGAACAAGGAACCGGTACCGAAACCAAAGAGACTGTTGAACAATCAGATTCCGAAGACGAAGAGCTTTTAGACGAAGAGCCAGCGGCAGACGTCATCTCCGCGGAGCAATTCGTCCTCGGCGCCTTGATTTTTTCCGCGCTGCAGCTGACCTTCGTTGCAATGGCATTGATGTGGATGTTCTGGGACCCGGACATCGACCCCTGTGATTTTGGTTGGCCCGAGTCAATGGAGCAGTTTGCGCTCGATGTGGTGCGTGGGGTGACGGCCTGTTTCGCAGCCCTGTTGCCCGTGCTGCTTTTGAACATCGTGCTCTTTCACTTGGTCCAAACCGAGAAGCAGCACCCGATGATCGAGCAATTCCAGAATGGAGGCACGCCGATGATGTTTTTCGCCGGGGCCTTCGCGGCCATCATCTCCGCTCCGATTTTCGAGGAGTTCGCATTTCGCGTTCTACTCCAAGGGTGGCTCGAAAAACTTGAAGATCAAAGCCTAAATTTCCAAGCCACAGAACGACCAGCCGAAGTTGAAGTCGAGATTCACGAATGGGCCGGCGATCAAGTTGAAGATCCTTCGTTGGTAGAGCCCGAATATGCGGTCGCAGTTCTCGATTCCCCCGAGAGGCCCTCGCGAGGCTGGTGGCACGTCCTGCCTCACGGTTGGCTGCCAATTTTAATCAGTTCCATATTTTTCGGTTTTGCCCACTTCGGCCACGGGGTAGCGCCTATCCCGCTGATCCTCTTGGGAATTGTGCTGGGCTACCTCTATCAGCGGACGCATCGAATCGTGCCTTGCATTGCCGCCCACATGGTGTTCAATTCTTACTCGATGCTCCTGCTTTGGCTGAGCACTTAGGCCGAGTCGCCTTTTTTTGAAACCCAATACGTGGATTGAACGTCAAAAGTTCGGTTACACTTAGTGAGATGGCATTAGAAACAGAACAGATGGAAATTATTCGCAATCCCACACGATCGGTGAAGATAGGTTCGGTGACGATCGGCCAGGATCATCCGATTGCTATCCAGAGCATGACTGCCACGTCGACGCAGGATGTCGAAGCCACCGTCGAGCAAATCCAGGCTTTGCACGATGCTGGGGCTGATGTGGTCCGCGTGGCTGTCGATAGCACCAAAGATGCCGAAGCCCTGCGATTCATCCGAGAGCAAACCTTAGCCAATCTGGCCGTCGATCTGCAGGAAAACTATCGTCTGGCAGAAGTCGTCGCCCCGTTTGTCGACAAGCTCCGTTACAACCCTGGACATCTCTACCATCACGAACGCGAAAAGCCCTGGCAGGAAAAGGTACAGTATCTGGCGGGCATCGCTGCTGAGCATGATTGTGCGATGCGAGTCGGGGTCAATTGCGGTAGCGTCGATCCCGACAAGAAAGCGCAGTTTGCCGAAGACGATTCCATTGGCCCCATGTTGGCCAGCGCTTGGGAGCATTGCGAGGTGCTCGATGGGCTAGGGTTCACGCGGTATTGCGTCTCGCTCAAGGATTCCGACCCGCAGAAGGTGATTGAGGTGAATCAGCGATTTGCCGAGCAGCGTTCCGACGTGCCACTTCACCTGGGCGTGACCGAAGCAGGCTTGCCGCCGGACGGCATTATCAAAACGCGCATTGCGTTTGAGCAACTCATCAGCCGCGGCATCGGCGATACGATTCGCGTCTCGCTGACCGTCTCCAATCCTCGCAAGCCGGAGGAGATCGAAGCGGGCCGACAGATTCTCGACGACATCCGCCATGGTCGTGTCCGCTCGGTGGTCGATTTCGGTCTCGATACGCTCAACATCATCAGTTGCCCCAGTTGTTCGCGGGTGGAGAACGAGGCTTTCATCGAGCTTGCCGAGCAGGTGAAAGAAATGACCCGCTACGCCGCCGACCACGCGGTCACGATTGCCGTGATGGGCTGTCGAGTAAATGGCCCCGGCGAAACGGACGACGCAGACCTTGGTCTCTGGTGCGGCCCCACTTATGTGAATCTCAAACGCGGCAGCACCGCTCTCGGGCAGTTCGGCTATGAAGAAATTTTGCCACGACTGAGGGCAGAGTTGGATGATGTGATTGCGGGCAAGGGTGAGCCTGCGTAGTGGATATTAATGGCCACAAAAAGCACAAAGGGGCACAAAAGACGGTAGGGTGCGATGGAGCGAAGCGCAATCGCACTATTTCCGGGTAGCGTTCTGATTTTCGGGTGGCAGCGACAGTCGTTCGGAGCAACGTTGGCAATCTCGTTCGCTAATTCGAACGATTGTCGGTGTGTGAAACACAAGAGGCAAACACCGCGGGCTTCATGACCTCTTGAGCTACGCTCACTGACACGTGTCCGAATAAGTCCATGAGGTGGCTTGCCTCACGCCGGACAAGTGTCAGTGCCACCCGCGCAATCGCACCATCATACGGTCCAACTAGAATCTGTGCCCGTAGCCACGCTCACCAGAGCGTGGAAATTGCATGCGAATCCACCGTCTGGCGACGATGGCTACAAACATGACTATCCTCGCTTATCCTCTTCGTGTTTCTTGTGGCTATTCCGGTAAGAGTATCGGTGCGATTGCGCTTCGCTTCATCGCACCCTACGTTAATGCTCACTCCCCAGGCGGGGGCAATTCTTGGATTGAGAACAACTGCATGCCCGCGTCGTTGACTTCGTAGCTAGTGGCTGAGACGCCCATGATGTTTTCGATTTCGTCATCATTGGGCATCAGCTTTTTCATGAGGTCCAGCGCCCAGAGTTCTTCGTCTTCCTCCGGTTCGTCGGCGGCATACATGGCTTCGCGCATGGTTTCTATATTCTCGATCATGCTCGCCATCCAGTCGCGTAGCACCACGGCATACTCGTTGCCATCGGTAATCGAGAACCCGATTCCTGATTCGGACGGTAACAGTCCGGCGCCCTTTTGGAAGACTTCGCTTTCACGATACGCATCGGATCCTTCCGGCGGATCGTTCACAGCCGAAAGAACCGCCTCGATCATGCCGGGACCCACGACCAGCACTAAAGTACCATTTCCCAGGAACACTCCAGCTTTGGAGTTGTTGTTCGAAAAGCGAAAACCGTTGTAGCCTTGTTCGTCGCTTACCTCACCGCCCGGCAGATTCTTGACCCAGGGCGAAGCGGCTTTGAAGATATTCTTCCATATCTGCTCGTCGGCCAATTGCCATACGAGAGCAATGACCTCGGGTTTCTGTGGCATCGCGTCGTCTGATTCTTCGACTTGCACGGCAAACGTCGCCAATGCGTGCCGTGTGCCAAGCGAGCTGAGCACGTCTTCTAAGCTTGCTTGGGCAAAACCAAACAACTGCATCTCAACCAACCCGAAGTATTGCGATTGCTGAGGGAATTCTGCGGTAACTACATCTTTTACCAAGGCGTAAGCGGCTCCCAGATCGAAACTAATCTGGCTGTAGCTGACCGCACTGGCAGGCACCCAAGCGGGTGGATCCAAATCAACTGCCTCTTGGTCGACCAATTGCATCACACCTTCGCGGGGCTCGGAGATAGAGATGGTCGCCTGCGTTTCCCATAGATTGCCATCCAATGCACTCTTGATGGCAAATTGCCCCAGCGATTCGAACCCAAACACACGGTCAATTCGAGCGGCAAATCCTTCATCAGCGGCACTCTGTTTGGCCAATTGCATAAGTGCCTGCGCCTCGCCAACCAATTCGAGACATGCAGTGCCCTCGATGCCCATGACTCGGGCTACCTCTTCGCTATCGGCATACTTCTCAACAAAACCTCCAGCCGAGGAGTTCTCCTCGTGCGATTCCAACAACCGGGTAAAGAGCCCCGCCAAACGCTCGCCATCTGGATGCGTGTCTTCGCTCTCCGACTGAGCAAAACTATGGCCAATGAGTAACCGGCCTTGATAGGTTGCGATTAGTGCTGTGCCGTAGTTCACTTTTTCGGTGGCGCTGTTTTCCCATTTCTCGTAGGCCTCTTCCCAAGCCTGCTCCTTTTCATCCTGGGGCAAGTCTTCGTAGTTTTCCGGGTACTCGAACTCGTCGGAATACTCGACTGAAATATCCGGAAGTGTCAGCTGCATGACTTCCGTACCGGCAAGCTCTACATCGATTCGGGTGGGCGGATGCTCTGAGTCGTCTTCGGAATCAATGGCTTGGGCGAGTGCTTCGAGACTCTTGTCGGCTAGTTCCTGGCCAGGCTCCATCCACGCCAAGCCCAGGGGTACCGACTGCCCGCGATCGCCTTCGACCACAACTACTGCATAACCGGTTTCGCCAGCGAACAGTTGCAACAAATCGTCCCATGTCAGACCAAATTTCTTTAAATCCAATTCAAAGCTGTCTATATTTTCCGATCCATGCTTGGCAAGTCCCTGCGAAATGAGTTCCTTCCGCTTCTCGCTGAGTATCACGCTGCCGAGCTTTGTGTTTTCGATAAATTGCCTGGCGAACGCCTTGCCATTCGGAATGCGCATAGCAAACGCCGTTTCCTCGGGCAGGCAATCCCAGGTGTCCACACCGGAAGCCATTTCGTTGCGAACAGCTTCGCCACCTAGCAGTGCCCCAACGCTTTGGCCGAAGCAGGAGGCTGCCAGTACACAGTGCAAAAGAATGAACGAATTCAAGAAGAAAAATTGACGAACACGATCCAAGATCGCTCTCATGGTTACTCCTTAACCGCTGGCTTCACGGCCACTGCCTGTTCAGATTGGTTTTGGGAATCGTCGTCCTTGCGAAAGGGCGGCTCGAAATACTTAACGCCATTTTGGGGTTGGGTGGGATCAAACAAATAGGCATCCCGATGCTTGAGAAACTGCACCAGGTCTGAAGCCGGGATCCCAAACGCCAACCCATCGAAGAAACTATAACCGGCACAGACGACTCCGACGACCTCACCGCGGGAATTAAACAGCGGACCGCCGCTATTGCCGGGGTTAATGGAGGCATCGGTCTGGATGAACCGCAGATGTCCCATCGTGCGGGTCGTGGAGCTCACAATCCCCTGCGTGACCGAACGCTCCAGCCCCAGGGGATTGCCAATGGCAAACACCAAATCGCCCACACGCACGCTCGGTTTCTCGGCGATCACAACCGGCTTGATCTCTTGCTCGGCCATTTCTTCTTCGTCGAGTTTTAGCAATGCCAGATCGCGAAGCGGATTGAGGGCCAAGATCTTAACTTTTTTGAGTTGACGTTTTTCATACGCGTTTTCGCCACGCCTGAAAACAGTAACTTTCACTTTCAGGCTGTCCTCGACAACGTGATAATTGGTGATGACATGACCTCGTTTGCTAATGACGAAGCCACTCCCCAGTCCTAACGGTGTATTAACGGTCACCACCGCGTCGCCAAAACGCTTGACTAAGGCTGGCACAGGAGCTTCCTCTAGTCGGCCCAAGGTGTAGAAATCGCTTCTGCGTGTTTGGATCTCTGGCTCGTTCCCGGGCCCCTCGATGGAAAGCACGCGTTTGGCGTCGACCGTTACTATCTCATGCCCCAAATCGAGCACGACACGTTCGTCGGTCTTCTGTAGAAGCGTAGCCGTGAGTTGCGCACCACCGGCAAGTTTTACAGTGACCACCTTATCGTCGGCATGAGCTTGCTTGTGGATTCCGAGTGAGAGAATCAACGCAGCCGCTACAAGCAGTATTTGCCTGCCGGTACTTGGCTTTGCGGGAAGGGCAATCGAAGTGCCTTGCTTGCGAGCAATATAACCCTCCCCTAGCCGCTCCCTGTGAGGGAGGGGGACTTCTGGAGTACCCCTGCAGGGGAGAGGGACATTTGAAACTGGCTTTCGTTGTGTTGATTGAATCATGGTTCGTCTCTTGCCAGGTAAATAATCAGTCGATCTTGTGAGAGCATCGCCAAATCGCGATGCCCGTCGCCGTCTATATCGAGCGAAATAGCAGCCCGCGGTTCCTGCACCAAGCTCTCGTACTCATCCCCATAGGGATAGACCTTGTCGTCGAACACCGGCCACGAGATGACCGGCTTCAGGAGCTCATTTTTCTCTGAGAGTGCGGTGATACGATGCTCGAGATCGTCGAATAGCATGAGCTCTTCGTATCCGTCGCCATCGAGATCGGTAGCTCCGAGCCGATGAAAGCGAGTTTTCTTTACGCCACCCGTTTGCGCAACTCGTTGGTCAATTGCTTCGATCAATTTCAATTCCAAGGGTCGCCCAGCACTAAGCTGCGTCAGCCGATCGTGTCCGACGAGAAGCAAACCCAACACATCATCGCGGATCAACCGCTTTCCATTCGCAACCTTCAACCGTTCTTCTGCCACGCTGAGGCCGGAAGGCTCGATCTTGATTCGGTGGACATAGGGATTTTCAAGCTCCAGCGCCCACCCGCCATCAGTACCGTCGGCAACGTAGTCGGCCAATTCCTGCCCTTGCGGCAACATCACCTGATCGTGCGAGAGCAAATCGTCACCGATCCATTGCAAGACGCCATTCACCAATCGGGCAAGCCGCATCTCGTCGCCCACTTCAACCAAGTCATACTCACTCAGATTGGCTTTTTTGAGATGCGTGGGTGTACTAATCTTGGTCTTTCCCTCTTCGAGCGAGACCAGTTTCAGGCCGCGAGAATGCGTGTCCTTCACCAACAAACGCTCGCCACCAATCCAGAGCACTTCGTTTGATTTAGAACCAACATTCTCGAATCGTTTCACTTCAGGTTCCGCGGCCTCTTTCGGCCAGTGATAAAAGTCTAAATGCTTACCCACTTTTGTGCCCACCAAGTGGTGGTACCGACCGTTTCGAGCGCGAGGATCTTTCGGTCTTCCGATTCTCCAGAACGCACGTCAGGCAGCGGATACGTGAGACGACCCTCTTTCCACTCACTCACCAATAGATCCGAAGCCTCTTTGGCCCAGATAAGTAGCGTCCCAGCCTGGGCGGCAGGCGATGCCAGTTTTTGAATTCCCGAGACAGCCGGGTAAGACTTCTGCTCCGACCAACCATTTTCGTCAAGCGAGTAGCACAGCAACTGTGGGCGTTTCCGATCGGCAACTACCAAAGCCCGTTGATCGCCTTGCCACATGCCACACCAAGCTGTCTTACTGGCATCGTCCATCGCTAAGGGGCGTTGCAAACCGAAATCGCTAGGATCCCCATGTTCCAGCCGATAGCGACGCATAAGTTGTCGCACCGAACCGTCTAGCAATGCGATTTCTGCATCGTCAGCTGTGCTGAATACTTCGGCATCGCTGACCGAGCGGTCAATAAGTGTCGCGGCCGGGGCGAGTCGATCTCCATCGCCGCCTCGAAACCAGCGTAGCGGTGCATCGGAATCGCTAGTGTGTTCGACTAAGTCTTCGTGACCATCGCCATCCAAGTCGGCCATCCACCAATTCTTGCGAGACTGCTTCTCACGGGGTGTAAGCCACTCGGCGCGAGCGCCTGGCTGGATCTCAATCGTTTGGATGCCCTCATCGCAACTAACAAGCACTTCGAGATGCCCCGATTCTAATTCCCGAGCCAGTAGTGCCTTTCGCTTTGAGGAGACATCGGCATCGAGCAAGTCGTATTTGCTCCTCTCAACCCATTCGCCGTCAGCATTATGGCGATAGACCAAAAGCTGATTGGGAGGCGAAACCAGGATGATCAGCTCTGCCGTGCCATCATCGTCCAAATCGTGGAGCAGCACATCGCGAGGCACGCGTTCCAGCTGAAGTTCCCGCTGACGAATTTCCCGAGCCATCGGCAATTCGTTGGGCTGAGTTTCTGCGGAACTCCCGGCTTCGCTCGACTTCTCGCGTTCCTGCGGTGGTAGCCAACTATAGATGTCCAGCCGCGAGGACCGATAATTGACGACAATCAGCTCGTCGCCCGGATGACCATCGATATTTCCCTGGCAAATTCGATAGGGGCGGCCCTTTTGCTCGATCACCCGTAGCCCTTGCCAGCCGGGAAACCCTGCTTCCTCAGCGACACTTTGGCCAACCAGCCCCGTGAGAGCCAACAGCAAAGTCGCGTTGAAGACTCTGCTCGTTCCAAACAGTTTAATCATAGTTGTCTCTTCTCTGGTGCTGGATTGGCAGGACGAGTTTGCGCGTCCCAAGTGCTGCCACCGGCAGGAATCTGCCCTAGATATCGTACCATCCCCAGCCACACCCCGGGGAGAGTTTTTCTAGCCGAGAATTGGGCTGTTTAACTGACCTTCATGCCTATTTGACAGCTCGTTACAATTCTCCAACGTTCTCGGGGCTCCTTCAACCCTCGACTGTCACGCACCGATGCGAAAAGCAAATGTTGCAACGCAGCGTACGAATCATTGGCTTGGCTCTAGCGGCGGTGACAATCGGTTGTCACAGTCTGCGGCTGCCTGCGCCGGTTACTCCGTTTGAGCATCGCATTGCGCGTGACCAACTTGTTTTGCACAGCGATTTTTCGTTGGACGAAGAGCACCGTTTGATTGAGGAGCTAACCGCTCAGCGCGAATGGCTCACCAATACGCTGCGGCTCTCGGCCACTGAGGTACCGATTCATGTGTATCTGTTTGCCGACGATGCGGCTTACTACGCGGAGATGGAACGCAAGTTTCCTGAGTTTGCAAATCGTCGGGCCATATTTGTTGTTCACGGCGATCAGCTTTCCGTATATGCCCACTGGGGCGAACACGTAGCCGACGACTTGCGACATGAAGTTTCGCACGGTTACCTGCACGCTGCGATCCCCAATTTACCGCTCTGGTTAGATGAGGGATTGGCTGAGTATTTTGAAGTTGGCAAAGCTCGCGGTGGCATGAATCGGGCTCACGTCCGCCTGCTTAGCCAAAAGCAGATTACTGAGGAGTGGTCGCCCAGCTTGGCGCGTCTCGAGCAAATCGATGCGGCAGCGGGAATGACTCAGGAGGACTATGCGGAAGCTTGGGCCTGGGTTCACATGCTGCTGGAGTCAGAGCACGAGTTATCCAATGTCTTGATCGACTACCTGGCCGATCTGCGTCAGGGTGGAGCGGGCGCACTCTTGGGCACGCAACTGGGCAATCGTATGGCGAAACCGGAGTTGGCTTTGCTGGAACATCTGGAGAGTTTGCCGTAGGGTTTGTTTCTCGCAGAGGCGCGGAGCCGCAGAGGAATAAACCACGACCTTACTAAGCGTAAAACGAGCTGTTTCAGATGTGTGTGAGCCGACGGCGCTAGCCGCGGGCTCTGTGGATCATAGTGTTGTTCCGGTGCTACCCGACGCTAGCGCGTTCGGCTCATTCTTTGAACACTGGTTCAAATTCTAGTTGCTAGAGCAAGCTGTTGATTTGTTCGACGTAGAATGAGAACAGCCGAAAGATGATCACAATGATAAACGCCGCGACCATGGCCCAGACGGCGTAGCCGGCGAATTGAGCCAGAATGGAGATCGCTAGCCCAGCTCGTTCTTGATATTCCTCGGCCTGATGCTTCATGGTTTCTACGAGTCGGCCGCTTTCTTCACCCACGGCAATCTGGTCGAGCAACTCCACCGGGAAAGCCTCGGTTAGCACGAGTGCGGAATGCAGGTCGCTGCCTTGTTGAATGCGACGGGCTACCGCTGGACCGTGTTGCGCAAAATATTCATTGCCACTGGCATCGAGCGCCAACGGCAAAGCGCGGCGCAAGTCCATAGAAGTGTCGAGCACCAGTTGCAAAGCCCAGGTGAAACGAGCCAGGGCCAATGTTTTAATCGCTCCGCCAATCATGGGTACGTTCACGATCATCCGCTGGAACGAACGGGTCCAAAGCGCACCGCGCCGGACGGCTTCGATCACCAGAATCAACCCAATCGCAATCAGGATCACGACATTGAGATAGACCACGAGCCCGGGAGTGCCGATCAAACCAAGTCCAAGAATATCCGCCTGCGGACCGTTGGGCCCCGTGTTGGCGGGTAGTAGTCCCATAATCCAGATCAGCAGACCAATCACGAAGAGCGCGAGGCAAAGCTGCAACAAGGGCCAAGAGAGTCGGCCCATAAAGGCACGACGGGCAGCGAGTGTCTTATCGTAATGTTGGGCAACGCGTTTGTAGGTGCGTCCCAGCTGACCACTATTCTCGCCTACTCCAATCATGCTGCGGAACAGCGGTGGATAAAACTTGCCCGTCTTGCTGATCGCTTCGGTGAGCGAATTACCGGCGGCTATTTCATCGCGAATGATCTCGGCCGCCTGCTGCTGGGCGCGAGAACCTCGCTCGGCTTCGTCTCGCCAGATCTTACGATCTTCTAGTCCCGCATTGGTTGCAATCGCCAAGCGATGGCAGAGCTGGGCTAGGGGCTTGAGGCGAATTCTAGGCGTGAAAAACATTGGATTGCAAATAGGTTATTGGATAATGCAAATTGTAAATTGAATAGTTCCGATGGCAAATTTGCAATGTCGTTTAGACGCCAATGTCTTCGTTCCACAACTGGGGATGGTCGGCGATGAAAGCTTTCATGAGGTTGACGCACTCTTCGTTGTCGACGATCTCCAGCTCGACACCTCGCGAGCGGACATAGTCTTCTGGCCCTTGGAACGTTTGATTCTCGCCGATCACTATTCGGGGAATTTCATAAAGCAGCACGGTACCGCTGCACATGTCGCAGGGCGACAGTGTGGAGTACAGCACCGAGCGGCGATAGTCGGCCGCGGTCAGCCGACCCGCGTTTTCCAGGCAGTCCATCTCGGCGTGCAGAATGGCACTTCCCTTTTGAACCCGACGATTGTGCCCCCTTCCCACGATTTGATTATCGATCACCAGCACGGAGCCAATGGGAATGCCTCCCTCGGCTAGTCCCTGTTTCGCTTCATCTATAGCGGCAGCTAGAAATTCATCCATCGAATACCTCGCAAGCGTCGGTAGCTTCGGCTAGCCCAAGAGTGGTGTGAACTCAAACTTCCCGCCGTCAAACAAACCAAGGTCGCTGAGCTTGAGTTCTGGAATCACGAGCAGCGCCATGAAGGAAAGGGTCATATAAGGGGCACGAAGCTGCGAGCCCCAGTCTTTCACTGCCTGGTCGAGTTGTTCGTAGGCAGCACCAACTTCCTCGCACGTGCCGGTAGCCATGAGGCCTGCCACAGGTAGCGGGAGCACGTGATTTACTTCCTCTGCCTCACACACGGCACTTAAACCCCCGCCGGCTTCCATCACGGCGTTGATTGCCGCAGCCAAGTCTTTGTCATTCGCACCCACGGCAATCACATTGTGCGAATCGTGCGCCACGCTCGAAGCCATCGCTCCCCGTTTGAGGCCAAAGTTCTTTACAAAAGCGACTGCGGGCGGGGCTTCTTGGTATCGATTCACAACGACCATCTTGAGCACGTCGCTTTCAACATCGCAGACAACTTGAGCGTCTGCGATCGCGGGCTGCACAGCTAATCGGTTTGTAATCAGTTGTCCATCAAGCGCTTCGATAACCTGCAGCTGCCCAGCTTCTTCAGCCACGGCAAGCATTTCGGGAGTCACGGTTTGAGCGACAAACTGGTTGGCAACGGGTGGCTCGACGCGGGCAATCGTTGTCTTACCATTCTCTGCCATTAATTCTCCATCGATCCAAGTTCGAGTGACGCTGAAGGACTCGAGCGAATCGACTTCAATGAAATCGGCCGGGTCGCCCACGCGTAGCTGGCCCACTTCGAGTTGGTAGTGTTCGATGGGATTGATGCAGGCAGCCTGCAGGGCATTGTAAAGATCGATGCCGCGCTCAACGGCCCGTTTCACCAAGAGATTGATATGTCCGACAAGCAGTTCGTCGGGATGCTTGTCGTCGCTGCAGAGCATAGTTTGTTGGGGGTATTCGCCGATGAGTGTGTACAAGGCATCGAAATTACGCGCGGCGGAGCCTTCGCGAATCGAAATCTTGCACCCGGCCGCGAGCTTATCGAGTGCCTCCTCCTTGGTGAAGCACTCATGGTCGGTCGACATCCCCGCGGCCACATAGGCAGCCGCCTGTTCTCCCCGCAATCCAGGGGCATGCCCGTCAACCGGCTTGCCGCGCTCTTGGGCGGCGGCAATCTTTGCCAGGCACTCGGGGTCTCCACCCAACACGCCTGGAAAGTTCATCATCTCGCTTAAGTAAACGATTCGGTCGTCGTCGAGCAATTCGCGGACTTCGTCGACGGTGATGGTCGCGCCGGCCGTCTCGAATGTAGTGGCCGGCACACACGAAGGAGCCCCGAAGTAAAACTTAAAAGGAGTCTGCGCTCCGTTTTCCAGCATGTAGTGAACGCCGGCGACGCCCAGCACGTTTCCGATTTCGTGAGGATCGCTCACCGTGGCCACCGTCCCGTGCAGCACTGCGGCTCGAGCAAATTCACTGGGAACTAGCATCGAACTTTCCACATGCACATGAGAATCGATAAAGCCGGGTAAGAGAAAATTCGAAGGCGACTCGTCTATCGGCTCGATCGAGGAAATCCGCCCCTCAGCAACTTGCACTTCCGCGGCGTACGTTTGTTTGCCGACGATGTCGACCACATTTCCTCGAATGCTGAAACTAGCTGAAGACATGACATTCCCTTAATCGGAGTGCGGTGGCCACCAATGTGAAAATCGAAGCGCCTACCGTAGATGCGTGTGCACTGGCACAGCCAGTGGCATTCCCTACTGCAACCTTGAGCGGCTTGAAGTACGTTGCGAACCCCGACCAGCATTAGTCGCGGTTCGAGTTCTTCCGGCGTCCACGACCACGTCCCCGGCCGCGGGAGGAAGACTGCTTGGCGGGAGCTTTGCTGCGCTGTTCGAGGTTCGAGTCGACGATGCAGCCGATTGCTTCCGACCAGGTGGGCAAATTGCGATGGCTGGCCCGCTGCCGCGGAGATGCCGAACCGTTACCCTCTGCGTCTTCTGAGTCGCCATCGTCGCCAAGTGCGCCAAACTCGTCGTCGTCATTCTCAAGAGCATCATCATCACCTTCAGCCGACTCACGCGGTTTGCGGCCTTCGCCTCCGCCTCGTCGTCCTCGACGTCGGCGGCGTCGTTTTGGGCGCTGCTGCTTCTCGCCATCTTCGGAATCCGCTTCTTCGCCGTCCTTGCCTTCGCCGGCGTCTCCCTCAACGGCGTCCTCCAAGCCTTCCGATTCGGATTGCCCGGATTTGTCCTCTTGCTCGGCTTTGTCCCCGCGTCCGCGGCGACCACGCCGACGGCGACGGCGGCGACGTTTCGGCTTTTCGGAGGGCTCTTCTTCGGCAGATTCCTCTTTTGCTTCCTCGACTTCTGATTCAATGTCTGAAGAATCGGTTTCAGAGTCTTCCTCGTCAGCGAGCCGACTGAATTCCAGAGGCGTATCGAACATGCTTTCGTTGTTCGCAGGCAATTCCCAATCGGTCGTGGCTTCGGCGAACAAGGCATCGAAGGCGTCGCGGGCCGCTTCGCCAGAGATACCGCTCGACTCCAATTCATCTTCCTCGACCTCGGAGTCTGTTCCCGAGTTTGCCTCTTCCAAATCTGAATCAATCTCTGTCTGGGCCGAGGTTGCTGCCGTCAGATCGTCCAGACCGCTTTCGTCGAACGAAAAGTCTTCGATCTCCTGATCTGCACTGCTCGAAAGCTCCGGCAGTTCGTCGAACGTGATCTCTTCTGGCGATTGTCCGAAGGAGTCGGTCGATTTCCCGATCACTTCTTCTTCAGATTTCTCGGGTTCCGACTTCTGCGCAGTCGGCTCTTCGTCGGCGGGAATCTCAAGACCGAGGACGTCGGCCAGAGAATTCCAGTCTCCCTGCTTGGCCTTGGGCGGCTCGGGGGAGCGGTCTGGCTTAGAGGCCGAGGGCAATTCGGTGGACTCGGGCTGTTTGCGCTCGTTGGCATCGGGGTCAGCGTCGACACCCAACTCATCGGCCAAACTGTCCCAGAGAGATTCCTGTTTGTCGTTTTCCATAAGGATGGCTTTTCTACTCGACTTTGCTACTCGACTTGTCAGCGAGAGTGCGATTGTGGATAAACCGCTAATATAGAGCTAAAATCGCTCGACTGAAAGCCGGGAAAGTTGGCAACCGGACTGCTTGAAACGAGTGCTTTGCGGATAGAATCCCCTGTCGAAGTCCTACCAGCCCAGGAACAGGTGCCATGAGTGACGAAAAAACGCCCGCCGTCGACCACCCTGCCGTCGAAGATGTGGAAGTGCGCGGCCATATCATCGATAGCTTAATCTTACCCAAGGTGCTGGATACCATTACCTCGGCCAGGGGGAGTTTTCGGATCAAGAACATCACCATCGGGCACGACCGCAAAGACCCCAGTTACGCGGCCATTGAAGTCCGCGCGGTCGACAATGCGGCGCTCGAGCAGATTCTCTCGCAGATAGCCGACCATGGCGCGTTGAGCACCGCCGGGGGAGATTGTCGTCTGGTGGAAGCCGACATCGCAGGGGCCTTTCCCGAAGGGTTCTATAGCACGACCAATCAACGGACCGAAGTCCGCATCGACGGGCAGTGGCATCCGGTGTCGTTCCAAGAAATGGATTGCGGGCTGACGGTCGATCCAGAAACCAATGCTGTTCGCTGCATTCCCATGTCGGACGTGGCCAAGGGAATGTCGATTGTGGTGGGGCACATGGGCGTGCGGGTCTTTCCACTGGAGCGTGTGGAGCAAGATCATGCCTTCGCGTTTATGAACAGCGCAGTTTCGACCGAGAAGCCTAAGGGCGTCGTGATTCGGCGTATCGCCAAGCAGCTCTTCGAAAACAAAAACGGTGCCGGCAAATCGTTGCTCGTGGGCGGTCCGGCGATTGTGCATACCGGGAGTGGCTCGCTAGTGTGCGAACTACTGCGAGACGGTTACCTGCACAAACTTTTTGCCGGCAATGCCCTGGCCACGCACGACATCGAGCAGTCGCTGTTCGGCACCAGCCTAGGCGTGAACGTGGAGGAAGGCAGTCTTGCCGACGCCGGACACGAGCATCATCTGCGGGCCATCAATCGGATTCGCCGTGCCGGTTCGATTGCCAAGGCCGTGGAGGACGGCACGTTGAAATCGGGCATTATGTATGAATGTGTGAAGAACGACGTCGAGTTCCTACTTGCTGGCAGTATCCGCGACGACGGCCCTCTGCCTGACGTAGTGACTGATGCCATTGAGAATCAACGCCTCATGCGAGCGAGCATCCAGGACGTGACGTTTTGCTTGATGGTTGCCACCACGCTGCACTCGATTGCTGTGGGCAACCTGTTGCCTGCGAGTGTGAACGTTGTTTGCGTCGACATCAATCCTTCGACGGTCATCAAGCTCAACGATCGCGGCAGCTTCCAGACGATCGGCTTAGTGACCGACGTCGAGCCGTTCCTGCGCTCGCTGGTCGCCGAAGTGCGCAGGCTGGAGGAAGGATAAATCGGAGACTAGCCGCAATCCTACGGATCGCCGGGGACATAAAATTCCCTCTCATGGATACGGAAGGTTAGAAAGAGGCGAAATCTTGCTCGACGCAAGGCCCCCCTCCCCAGCCCTCCCCACCAGGGGGAGGGAGCGTTCTAATTCTGGCTGAGATAGTTGATCCCGGATTTCGGAATACTCACCACTCACCACTCACCACTCACCACTCACCACTCACCACTCACCACTCACCACTCACCACTCACCACTCACCACTCACCACTCACCACTCACCACTCACCACTCACCACTCACCACTCACCACTCACCACTCACCACTTAGAAGTTGGATTCAACAACAATGAGCCAACAACCCCACATCCTGATGTGTCCGCCGGATCATTATGGTATCCACTACGAGATCAATCCGTGGATGAGCACCGAGCGGCAGGCGGACCACGGTCTGGCGGTTGAGCAATGGCAGGCACTGCGGCAAATTCTGGTGGACGTCGGGGCCAAGATTTCCGAGGTGCCGCCGGTCGAGGGATTACCCGACCTGGTGTTCACCGCCAACGCGGCGATCGTTTACCAAGAGCGTGCCGTGTTGGCTCGCTTCAAACATGAGCAACGCCAGGGCGAGGAGCCGCACTTTCGCGCGTGGTTGGAGTCGAACGGCTGGAACGTGCTCGATCCGCCCGCGGATTTTTCGTTCGAGGGCGCCGGCGATGCGCTGTTTTGCGGCGAGACGCTGTTTGCTGGCTACCGCATGCGGAGCGACGCCACCGGGCATCAGCAGATTGGCGAAATGCTCGACGTGCACGTGTTGCCGTTGGAATTGGTCGATCCGTACTACTACCACCTCGACACCTGCTTCTGTCCGCTCGAGCCGGGTGTGGCGATCTGGTTCCCTGGGGCCTTCGACGAATACGGACAAAAAGTGCTCACCGAACAGGTGCCGAAACTGATTGAAGTGGCCGAGCCCGAGGCCCGCCGCTTTGCGTGCAATGCCGTGGTGGTAGGCAAGCACGTCGTCACCAACACCGGCTGCGAAGGCTTGCACCAATCGCTAACAGAGCACGGCTACCAACCCCAGGGCACGTGCCTGGACGAATTCGTCAAAGCCGGCGGCAGTGCGAAATGCCTCACCCTGCGCCTTGACGGAGAAGAAGCGGCGGGGTGGGCGGGTTAAACGCAGAGTTCGCGGAGGAGCAGAGGGCCGCGGAGGTCAGAATGTGACCTTGTCCAAACCTGATGACTATTGGGTTGGTCTGATCTCTACAGGTCTCTTCACGGTAACATGTTTGGGAAGTGAATCGAGCGCATCGATCTCCTCTTGGCTCAGCCAGTTGCCAAAACTCACTTCTCTAAGATATTCGAATTCGGCTAATTGCCTTAGTGATTCCATATCCAGATCTGCCTGTTCGAAATTTAGTTTCGCGATGGGCAATACCGACGCTTCTCGCAAAACCGACCCTGTTTCATAGGTGTAGGAGAAATTAATTTCAGTCACGTTAGACAATTTTGAAATATCCCTGGCGTCCTGCTCAGTAAACGTGACCATAAGGAAATCTAATCTTGTCAAGTTTTTCACACAGTCTTCATCTTCTATTAACCGTGGAAGCAATTCGGTATCGGTAGTAAGAAGTGTTTGGCTGTGGCCATGCTTTATCATGTCAAATTCTGATTGAAGCCTCGCAACCTTTTCTTGATGGCTTCTAATCGACGCACGGTGCAGCGAATAGGCAATTACACCGAAAATGAAAACCATACCGACCGAACCAACTGCAAGACAGATGACCCACTCAACATGATGATCATTCCAGCCAGTTGAGTTATCTGTCTTCGCCATTCGTAGTTCACTCACTCTCAGTAAAGCTAAACCTCTCCGCGGCCCTCTGCTTCTCTGCGAGCTCTGCGTTTAACCCTCCCCAGCAAACACCTCTTTCACCAGTTTGCTGATCGCGCGGAATTCATCGGTCCCCGCCACTTCGCAGAGTTCGAACAGCGCCGCCTCGGTGGTGGTGAGCACTGCGCCGGAGGCTTCCATGCGTCGGAAGGCAAAGTCGCGGTCGAGGGCGAAGCGGGAACTGATCGCGTCGGCGGCAAGGATCACTTGAAAACCGGCGGCCAGCAAATCGAGCACGGTTTGCTGCACGCACACATGCGTTTCGATCCCGCAAATAAGCACGCGGTGTTTGCCGGTGTCGAGTAGATGGCGAAAAATCTGGTCGCAACTGCTGCAACTGAAGGTGAGCTTGGCGGGGATCTCGGTGTCGATCCGTTCGGCCAGTTCGTCGAGGGTGCCGCCGAGTTTTTCGGGATACTGCTCGGTGGCGAACGTCTCGACACCCAGGAGTTTGGCACCGTCGATCAGCCGACGGGCATTCCAGGTGATCCGCTCGGCATCGGAGATGCTCGGCATCAACCGCGCTTGCATGTCAACCACCAGCAGCGCGGTATCGGCAGGCCGCATCAATTCGGGGCTACGCGGCACGGCAGGTGAGGGGGCGTTTTCAGACATGGCTAATCAATTGGCTCGAATCCACGGAAGGCGACACTCCCCACCATGATACGGCGTGCCTAGAATAGGGCCTAGCCCCGGCGATCTATCAGATCGCGGCTATTCAGTGTGATATAGCTTCGACGGTATAGCAATTCAAGTTCCGAGTATCGACATCGTATGACGCAGCCCAAGATTTTTAACAAGGAACTTTGCGACTGGTCGAAGGACGATTTTCGTAAATACTTCGACAAGCTGCAGGAAATTGTGGCGGACCCCAAGTATGTGTGCACGAAGTGCGGTCGGGCGGCCAGCAAGAAGAAGTGGCTGTGTAAGGGGAAGAAATTAGAGCGGGATGACTAGGGGCCCCGGCGACTCGTCGAGTTGCGGCTATTGTTTGTCCTAAGAGCGAGAATGGCCTTTGATTCTGTTCCATACGCCCTCTAGCCTGCGAGGCGAATCTTAGCGACAATGCTGTGCTCGCCTCTCTTTTGTTTTACCTCCCCTAGTACACTCCCATGAAGATCCGCTCCACGACGATTCTGACAGTTCGCCACAATGGTGAGGTTGCCCTGGGCGGCGACGGCCAAGTGACGATGGGCGATACGGTCATGAAGTCCGACGCGATGAAGATTCGTCGCCTGTTGGACGATCGTGTGATCGTCGGTTTTGCCGGCTCGGCAGCGGATGCGTTTGCGCTGTTGGAACGGTTCGAGGGCAAGCTGAAAGACCACCCTGCCAACCTGCCCCGCGCGGCGACCGAACTTGCCAAAGAGTGGCGGACCGACCGGGCCTTGCGTAGGCTCGAGGCGCTGCTGGCCGTCGTGAATGCCGAGCACACGCTATTGGTCTCCGGCACGGGCGATGTGATTCAGCCAAATGACGGCATCCTGGGTATCGGCTCCGGCGGCAATTATGCCCTGTCCGCCGCGCGGGCCCTGGTGAAACATAGTTCGCTGAGTGCTGCGGAGATCGTTCGTCAGTCTCTCGAAATCGCCGGCGACATTTGCGTTTATTCCAATGGAAATCTGACCATCGAAGAGCTGAAGTGAAGAATCTGACTCCCCGAGAAATCGTAGAACACCTCGATCGACATATCGTCGGCCAAGACAACGCCAAGCGATCGGTGGCGATTGCCATCCGCAATCGTTGGCGCCGTCAGCAACTGGAAGGCGATCTCCGCAAAGAGATCAATCCCAAGAACATCTTGATGATCGGTCCAACCGGCGTGGGTAAAACGGAGATTGCCCGTCGACTGGCGAAGCTCACCGGCGCGCCGTTTATCAAAGTGGAAGCGTCCAAATACACGGAAGTGGGCTACTATGGCCGCGATGTGGAAAGCATGATCCGCGAGCTCGTGGAAAACGCCATCAATCTGGTCCGCGCCCAAGAGTTGGCCAACGTCGAGGAGGAAGCCAAGAAACGGGTCGACGATCGGCTCGTGGATTTGCTGGCTCCCGCGCCCGCTTCGTTTGAAGTGGGGGTCGACAGTTCCGACTCGCCGGAACGCTACGAGCGCACCCGCGAGAAAATGCGGGCCATGCTGGTTGGAGGCGAACTCGAAGGCCGCAAGGTGGAAATCTCCATCGAGCAAAAGGCCCAAGCGATGATGATTCCCGGCATGGGCCCGGGCGGCGATCAGATGGATTTCGACATGCAGGGCATGCTCGAGAAGATTTTGCCGAAGAATGTCAGCCGCCGCGAAATGACCGTGGCCGAGGCCCGCAAGGTGCTGTTCGACCAGGAGTGCGAGGCCCTTATCAATCAAGAGAAGGTTAACACCCTGGCCGTCGAGCTGGCTGAGAACACCGGGATCATCTTTCTCGATGAAATGGATAAGGTCGTCGCAAGCGAAGGTGGCCGCGGGGCGGACGTCTCTCGCCAAGGCGTGCAGCGCGACTTACTCCCGATTGTCGAAGGTACCACAGTGCAAACCCGCTATGGCTATGTGCAGACCGACCATATTCTGTTTGTCGCGGCTGGGGCGTTTCATCGTTGTAGCCCCAGCGATTTGATGCCGGAGTTGCAGGGACGCTTTCCGATTCGCGTGGAACTGAATGACCTCTCCAAGGATGACTTCAAACGGATTCTGTCCGAGCCACGGAATGCCCTGACAAAGCAATACGCCGCCTTGATGGATACCGAAGGCGTGAAGCTCGATTTTCAAGACGACGCCATCGACGCCCTGGCCAGCTACGCCCACCACGTGAATCAATCGACGCAAAACATCGGTGCCCGGCGGCTACACACGATCATGGAGCGATTGCTCGAGGATCTCAGCTTCGAAGCCCCCGACATGAAGATGGGCCGTGTAGAAGTCAACGCCGCCTACGTGCAGGAGAAGTTGGAAGAGGTGTCGAAGGACGAGGACCTGAGCAAGTTTATATTGTAAGGGGCTATGGGCTTGGAGCTAGGGACTAGCCCAATTGCTGGAGTCGACTGGCAAGAGATACACTTGGTGAGCTGACCTTGAACTCTCGCAGAGTGTCGCCGACGACTTCGACTTCGATTTGAAGATACTCTGGCGGCAGGCAGCGCTGGACGCGGTCGGCCCATTCGACAAACGTTAGCCCGTCGGCGTCGAAGTATTCTTCGGGGCCCAATTCCAGGAACTCGTCTTCGTCGCGTAGTCGATATGCGTCGAAGTGGTAAACGGGCAGGCGGCCCGTGGTGTATTCGTTGACAAGAACAAAGGTGGGACTCGTCACCTCCTCGGCAGAAACACCGAGCGCCTGGGCCACCGCCTGAACCAGCCTGGTTTTACCAGCTCCCAAAGTACCGATCAGCGCAATCACCGTGCCGGGAGGCAGGACCTCAGCCAGCTTGGCACCCAGGCGGTCGGTGTCGTCTTCCGACGTGGCGGTGAAAGTCCACTCGTTCATGCGCCGGCTCCGTGCTGAAATCCCTGGGGGGTGAGCGGTTGTTTGGAATCTTTGCCGTCCGATTGCCAAAGGCCGGGTTCTGCGATGACAGCACCGATGTGGGTGACGGGCACCTCAAGGGGTTGGTCCTTGAGGATCTTGTTTGCCTCGGCTGGCGAAACTGCAAGCAAGAGTTCGAAGTCTTCTCCATCGGCTAATGCATGCTGAACGGGCGATTCGCCATCGCGCTGGGACAATTCCTGGGCGGCCGGTGAAACGGGGACTGCGTCGAGATCAAGCAGAATTCCAACCTCGCTCTCGGTGGCCAATCGCGAAGCATCGAGCGCGAGCCCATCGCTGATGTCCATTCCCGCGTGCAGCTCGTATCGCTCGTTCAACAACAAAGCCTCATCCACACGTGGCTCAACGGCCAGGTGCCTACCAAGAATGCTGCCGCCCAGGCTGCCTGTCACCAAGAGATCATCGCCTGCTTGGGCCCCGCTCCGGGTGAGCAACCCGTACTCTGTGGGCTCGCCTATCGCGGTGATACTAATCGCCAGCGGGCCATTCCAGGTGTTGGTATCTCCACCGGCAATCACCACGTCAAACTTCTCCGCCAGTGGCAACATCCCTTCGTAGAGTGCGTAGGCCAACTGCAGAGAATTTTCCTGCGGTAACACTAGAGAGACAACAACCGCCACTGGCCGTGTTGCCATCGCCGCTAGGTCACTAAGATTTACGCCCAAGGCTTTGTGCCCCGCCTGTCGGGGATCGATATCTTTGAGGATGAAATCAACCTGGTCGGTGACCGTATCGGTGGTGACTACGACACGCGAGGAATCGAATCCTCCCAGCTCCGCCGCATCGTCCCCCAGCCCAATCCTCAACCGTGGAGTCTCGGGTAGGTTCTCCTTTAGCCACTTCACTAATTCACTTTCCAGCGACACCTGTCAGGCTCTCCTCACCCTGTCGAATTCTTGATTCAGAAACACGCACGGCATACGTCCGAGATATTTACCTTTACCCGTTTGTTTGAGCGAGCTCCACAGAGCCCGCAAACAACCTAATCAACCAAGCTTATAAGCTATTCTGCTCTCAACCTACCTAAATCGCAGTAAATCGTCGATTGCTCTCCGAGGCCGTTGCAATCGCGACGTGCCTTGATACCGTTACAAGAGTGTACCCGCTAGCAGCGCCGTGCGGCGATTCCGGCTTGTGGGTAGGCGTTGGGGTCTCAAGAGGCTTGGCCGCAGAGCGGACTACAAGCCGTACGGGGCGAAAAGGAGTTCACAGCATGTTGGTCGTATCTCGAAAAGTCGGTGAAAGAATCCTGATAGGGGACAATGTCGTCGTGACCGTTGTGAAGGTGGGCAATGGCGGCGTTCGGATCGGCATCGAAGCACCCCGCGAAATGGCCGTGGTCCGTGAGGAATTGGCCGAGCAATTGCGCGAACAGGAAATTCTATCGATCGAAGTCGCCCGTCAGGCTCAACTCGACGAGCAATCTCGTTCCAACTAGCACTGCAGCGCAGGATGAGCCTGAAAAGGGGACTGGCTCGCGATCGCAAGTCGTCGCTTGGCCACCGATTACTCGCTACGGCGATCGCGTGCCTGTCCCCTTTCTTAACCGTCGAAAAATGGGGACAGGCACGACGACGCGACAGGTGCTCAGAGCACCGTTTACCATTGTGCGGCGAGCCAGTCCCCATTTCTCGACTACCAACTCTGCCCTTCGGGTCTAGCGCCGCTCGGTTTTGCTGGGCCGCTTAACCATCGAGGAATCTTCCTCGGGCGAGGCCGGTTTCTTCACTGTCCTCGGCGTAATGGCCAGCTTTTGTCGGACGTCTACCACGGCCGGACTTCTTACTGAGTTTAATGGTCCATGCTCGGCAACGCATTGCTTGAGTCGCGAAAGCTTCGCGGCAAATTCATGTTCGCCTGGCGGAGAGGCATCGGGCGCCGCGCCCCAAACAACTCGCGTCCCACCACGAGTGACCAGCTCGTACACAAAGTAACGATGATCGCCGCGAATTTCGGGTCGGGCTGAAGGGAGGATGTCCACCAGATGCAGATCTTCCCAAACGTCCTGCAACTGTTCGGCTAAGAGTGCGGCACCAATGACTCGCGCGTCGGGCCATTGCTGACCGACCGGCGGTCGTCCGACAATTCCACCGATCCGTGGGAGGTAGCGTTTCTTCATGTCGGCAACGTCTTTGGTCGGGAGATGCACCCCTGCACTGTCGACCGGCACAAATACGACGCCCTCGCTAGCCGGCATTTCCACCACCGCCACTGGTTCTCGAAACACGAGCTCTACATACACGCCGCGAGGGTGGCGTTTCTCGATCCTTGCCACACTCTCTACCCAAGGATGCAGCACAAACGCATTTTCGACCACTTCGGCAAAGGCATCATCCAGAAGCGAAAGCCGGCCATCGAGGCCCGCATCGCGGACGACATCGCCGACAAAGTTGCCTTCGATCCACTCGGGGATCGGAGTCGTAGAAATACGGTCGGCAGCGAGCAGATACTCTTGCTGCTGGATGACTCTCGGACCCACCTGTTGCCAAACGGCGTGGGACAACCAACCCAGCAGAGCAATCACGCCTAGTGCTACGAGGACGCGGCCCCGCGAGATCCGAAAGGACGGGGAGCGATCCGCGTCTTGCGGATGGTGAGCCGTTTTCTTCTTGCGCTTTTCGCTGGCCATGGCAACACCTCCGTGCGCTGCTTAAGTAGCGGTTACCAGATTTCTAGTTCCGTCTCCAACTCAACGCCCAGTCGCTCGGCAACTCGGCTTCGAATCATGTCAATCAGCCTGAGGGCATCTTGGCTCGATGCTCCTTCGCCGGCGATGATGAAATTAGCGTGACGCTGACTCACTTCCAGGCCGCCCAATTTTGTGCCTTTGAGTCCCGCTTGATCAATCAACATTCCGGCGCTCATGCCGCGAGGATTCTTGAATACGGGAGCCACGTTTTGGTGCGACAAAGGCTGTCCGGCCTTCTTCACAATCCATTGTTTCTGCATGCGTTTGGTGAGCTGAGCAGGATCGTCTTCGTCCAACTGGAATTCGGCACTCAGGATGACCAATTCGTCCAAGCTGCTTTGGCGATAGGCGAATACCAAGTCTTCGCGATCACGCTGCACAATCTCGCCACTGCGAGTCATGACAGTCGCGCGACAGGCCCATTGGCCGATGTCGCCGCCCCGCGTGCCGGAGTTGCCATGCAACGCCCCGCCAATGGTACCGGGAATGCCAACGAGCGGCTCGAGACCCGATAGACCTGCACGGACCGTTTCGCTAATAGCGTGTGCCAGTGTCGCTCCGCCTCCGGCAACCAGGTTACCCAGACCGACTTGAATCTCTGAGAAATAGGGGTGCGATAGATTCACCACCATGCCAGAGAGGCCATCGTCGCGGATCAACACGTTGGACCCGCCACCGAGAATTCGAATGGGGACGTTTTCCTCGTAACAACGCCTAACCAAGGCTGCCAGCTCGTCGACCGATTTCGGTTCGGCAAAGAACTCCGCCTGCCCACCTAGCTTCAGCCAGGTGCGGTTAGCGAGCGGCTCATTGAGCCTGACAATTTTCTCGAAGCCACTTACCAGTGTCATAATTCTAAAATACCCATTTCCTACAGAACCTTATGGTGACGGGTTCAGTGCAGTTCGTCAATTCGGCACGTTGTCCGATGTTGCTTCGGATGAGCCGTGTCGCGGCTGGGATACACCCAATTTCGACATCGACTATAGAGCCAGTGGCAGTCAACCTCATCCTCTAAAGCGCCAAACATCGGGCCATGTTAGACAAAAATCTGCCGAAAACGTCGGATCTGGGGAAATTTCTTTCAAGACGCACCCGTATCGCCGAGATGGCCCTGTCGAATTGCCTCGTAAGTGGCTACCGCCACCGAATTGGAAAGATTTAGGCTGCGAACCTCTGGTCGGGTAGGAATTCTAAGATTCTTTTCCGGATTCGCCTCCAAAACCTCGTCGGGCAGGCCCTTGGACTCGCTGCCAAAGACGATGACGGCCTGAGCTTGAAATTCGGCGTCCGTGTAGTGCCGCGTCGCTTTTTTTGTGAAATACCAAAAATCGTGGCCGGCAAGCTGCTTCTGCAAATCGGCCCAGTCGTCGGCCACTTGCCACTCTAGATGCTGCCAGTAGTCGAGCCCCGCGCGACGCAGGTAGTAGTCGTCTACCCGAAAGCCGAGTGGCCGAACGAGCCACAGCTTTGCCGCGACAGCCACACACGTGCGGCCAACGCTTCCCGTATTGTACGGAATCTCGGGCTGGTAGAGGACAATGTGTAGTTGCGGCTGATAGCTCAAGCTTCACTCAATTTGCAAAGGGTTTCGGGTGTTTCTCGGACAGCCAGGGCAGACTGCAGATGTCTAATCGAGCAGAAGTTATCCGCCGGTTCAAGGCAAACGCTAGCAGGTGACGGCAATGAATGGCAAGAATCGCTCTTTCCAAAAACCAGGATTTTCTTGCACAATCCTCTCAGCAGTGGCAAGGAGGCTTCATGCGCGCTAAATCTATAATCGACTATTCGGCCTATCTCGTGGTGCGGGCCTTCTTGTGCGTTGTCCAGGCATTACCTGTCGCCGCGTGCCAGAGCATTTCCAACCACCTGGGCCACTTCTGTTGGAAGGTACTTCGTCTCCGGCGCCACGTGGTTGAGGAAAATCTGCGTACTGCTTTCCCTCAGCTTTCCGACGAACAGAGAGATCGCATTGCTATCGGCATGTGGCAACACCTGTTCCTGATGATTATGGAAATCGCCCACACACCAAGAAAGGTCCATCGGACGAACCTCCGCGATCATACCGATAGTCCCCGCATGAACGCACTGCTCCGGCGGATGCTGGACGAACGGCCGACGGTGATTATTTGCGGACATCTGGGCAATTTTGAAATGGGTGGCTATCTGATCGCCATGCATGGATTTCCAACGCACACAATCGCTCGGCCATTGGACAATCGCTATCTCGACAAATTCTTCCAGGATTTCCGAGAGTCAACCGGCCAATACATGCTTTCAAAGCGCGGCAGTAGCCAAGAGATTGAAGACCTTCTCAATCGGGGGGGAGCACTCGGACTCTTGGGCGACCAAGATGCCGGGCCCCGGGGCTGCTGGGTCGACTTTTTTGGGAAACCTGCTTCTACCCACAAAGCGGTAGGGCTCTTTACGCTTAGTGGCAACGTACCGACCGCCTTGTGTGCTTGCTTGAGAAAGGAACCGCTTAAGTTCGATTTGCGTGTTTCCGAAGTGGTGGATCCGGAGGAAGATGACTTCGCCTACGGTAGCCTGCCCGAGCTAACAAAGTGGTACACCAACCGCTTAGAGGGACTCATTCGACAGGCTCCAGACCAATATTGGTGGGTGCATCGTCGGTGGAAGAGTCAGCCTCGAGACAGAAGAGCGATTCGCCAGGCAAAGCGGGCGAGACGAGCGGCATAGGCTGCTTTGAGCCGTGCGTTCGGGGGGGCAATTTCGCTTTTGACTTGCGACAAGCGCCAGTCTTGCGATAATTACTTCAGCCGGAGGCTTATCGAGGAGCCTTCCTCAATGAATGCTGTCCTGCCCCACCTTCCCCCCGTTTGCATCAGTCGTGTATCAGCTAAGGCCTTTTAGAAATACCGACCCGCCGCACATTGCGGCCATCTGGCGTAGCCAGCCGCCACAGCGAGGCCTGCTGCAGCCGATCACGGCACCCCTCTTGGAATATTCTGTCTTCTCAAAAATGCACTTCGATCGGCAAGGGTTGATCGTTGCTACCAAGAACGACGAACCGGTTGGTTTTGTTCATGCGGGCTTTGGGCCGAGCGAGGATGGCAGTGGCATCGACACCAGCATGGGCACGACGCTGATGCTCATGATTCGCAGTGGCGAAGAAGACGATGCCTTAGTCGACGATTTACTTGCCGCCAGCGAAAACTATTTGCGTAACCGCGGGGCAAATGTTTTCTATGCCGGCGGCATCAAGCCAATGAATTCGTTCTACCTGGGCCTCTATGGCGGCAGCGAAATTCCCGGCGTACTCTGCTCCAACAGCTTGCTGCACAATGCCTGCATAAGAAATGGCTATGTCGAGTCGGCACGAGTCAACATTCAGCATTGCGATCTCGTACACTTTCGTCCGCTGGTTACCCGGAAAGTTCGACAGTGGCGGTTCAAGACGGTGGTCCGGGAGCAAACCGACCCCTGTTCCAAAGATTGGTGGGAAGCTTGCGTGTGGGGATCGCATGAGCGAGACCGATTTGAATTAGTCGACAAAAAAGACGGGGAATTGATTGGCCATGCCTCGTTCTGGGATGTCCAACCACTCTCGATGAGTTGGGGAATCTGCACAGCCGGTCTCTGCGACCTGCAAATCGATCCCGACTACCGACGCCAAGGCTGTGCAAGCCTGTTGATGAACGAAGCTTTCCGAATCCTCAGGCGTCGCGGAGTTTCGACTGTCGAAGCACAAACGATGGACACCAACGAATCAGCCAAGGAATTCTATGCCGCTCTTGGTTTTTCTGAAGTCGATCATGGTGTGATCTATCGAAAGAACTCGACTTCGTTCAACGGCAGCGCAGCCGCGTCTCAGGTTGCCGAAGCGCACAGCTAATCAGTAGAAACCGCAACCGTTTAGCAGCAAAAGATGGTGTTGTAGCGCGATTGCGTGGTCTTTGCGGCCCTACCTAGGATGGCGCCATCTAGCCACCGCCCCCCCGAATAGCATACAATCAGGGGTCTAGTCAGAAGTAATCAGCCAAGCTTTTTCTATTTATTCGTGGAGGAAACTTTCCATGGCCTCGACCGCCCAACAATCAGAATCCCAGAAAATAGCTCGCCCCGAGATCAAGCAAACGCAGTGCTTCATCGGTGGTAAATGGCTTCCTGCGGCTAGTGGCAAGACGTTCGACACAATTCATCCGGCCACAGAAGAAGTCATCGCGCAGGTGGCTGAAGGCGATAAGGAAGACGTCGATCTAGCTGTTGATGCCGCGCGGGCCCAATTCGATGGTGGTGAATGGTCGAAGATGGATGCGCGAGATCGTGGCCACCTCATGCATAAACTGGCTGACGAACTCGAGGCAGAAGCCGACGAATTGGCTGCGCTCGAAACCCTGGACAACGGCAAGCCAGTCAGCGACGCTCGAAATGCCGATATCGCATTGGTGATCGATTGCATCCGTTATTACGCCGGTTGGGCAGACAAGATTCAAGGAAGTACGATCCCAATTCGCGGAGACTTCTTGTGCTACACCAAGCGGGAACCGGTCGGCGTCGTGGGCCAGATTATTCCTTGGAACTTTCCAGCACTGATGGCAGCCTGGAAGTGGGGACCGGCACTTGCCGCGGGTTGCACCATCGTGATGAAACCTGCCGAGCAAACTCCGCTGACCTGTTTGAGAATGGCTCGTCTCGCTCAGAAGGCGGGGATTCCAGACGGTGTGATCAACGTGGTGCCCGGGTTTGGCCCCACCGCTGGCGGATCGATCGTCAAGCATCCAGGCATCGACAAGGTTGCTTTTACAGGCGAGCTCTCGACTGCCAAAATTATTCAGCGTGAAGCCACAGAGACAATGAAGCGGCTGACCTTTGAATTGGGTGGCAAGAGTCCGAATGTGATCTTTGCCGACTCGGATTTGGATGCTGCTGCCAAGGGTGCCCACATGGCAATCTATTTCAACCAGGGCCAGTGTTGCTGTGCAGGCAGTCGGTTGTTCGTCGAAGACAAGGTCCACGACGAGGTCATCGATCGACTGAAGGACATGAACGATTCCCGCAAGCTGGGCGACCCGTTCGACCTGGATACCGAGCAAGGCCCGCAGGTGGATCAGGCCCAATTCGACAAGATTCTTCAATACGTTGATTACGGCAAAGAAGACGGTGCCACTTGCGTGACAGGTGGTAAGCGACATGGCGACCAAGGTTACTACGTCGAGCCGACCTTGTTTACGAACGTTACCGACGAAATGCGAATTGCCCGTGAGGAAATTTTCGGGCCTTTCTTAAGTGTGCTGAAGTTCAGCGACGTCGAAGAAGTTGCAGCACGGGCGAACAACTCCAACTTTGGCCTGGCGGCTGCTGTTTGGACACGCGACATCGGCAAAGCCCATCGCTTTGCCGAAAAGGTTCGTGCCGGTACCGTGTGGGTCAACTGTTATGACGTATTCGACGCCGCAGCACCGTTTGGTGGCTTCAAAGAAAGCGGCTTAGGTCGCGAGCTTGGCGAAGCTGGACTCGAAGCTTATACCGAAAACAAGACGGTCACGGTTTCACTTCGGTAGCGTCACCGGTTTGTCGGAAAATCGAGCAACACCAATGCGTACCGACCGTTGTGCGCACACAGCGGGAGACTGCCATGGGACCATTCTTCAGATCACTTGCGCTGGCTTCGCTCGCCATGCTACTCATGGCACCTGCGTTTGCCGCAGAACTTAATGACGCTGAAGTTCTGCTAGAAAACCTGGAAAAGCTGGAAACAACCAAAGCACGATCACTGGCGAAGAGATGGGAAGGCTTGATTCGACTCCGCCAATGGAATTCGGCTTCTGGCAAGCATTCCACCTATGGCAAGTACGTCGGGCATGCACCCGACCTGAGTTCTATCCAGCTTTTGGTATTAGTGCCAAATGGCGAAGAGCGGACGGAGAAACTGGTTGATGTCCCGATCGAGAAACTCGACAAGAGTGCTCAGACTCTTCTAAAGCGTATCGCTAAGGCTCGCGAAGCAGTTGAAGAGCTGGTGGGTGAGTCTGCAGCAACGGAAGACGAATCGAATTCTACCGGCGAACCACGCTCGGCAAGCCAGGAATACGCAAGAGCGGAGCGCACTCAAGACAGTCCCCAGCCCTCGGAGCAACGAAAGAGACCTGGCTTGGATAGTTTTTCGATTCGTCCAATCGCAACGAATGATTTACAAAAGCCGGATCTCAACACACCAGTGCTGCCAGATAATGCGGCGTGGAGGACGAGCTACGACGCATTCATTAAGAACTTCTCCTCCATACCAATCAATCCTGAAGGTGACGTAGATGACATGTCAAACTGGAAGATTGAATGGGGGAATCTACAGGACCTTCGATGGCAGTGGGAATTACTGTCACTTGAGGTCCAGTCTAGAAATGGACAAGTGACCCGCGAGCAGTCGCAGGAGATTCAAGCAAAATCGAATGTGGCAGTGCAAAGGATCGGCGAAGTGATGTGGACTGGCATGCTCGACGAAGATCTGCCCCAAAAGGCGGGAAACGCGATCTATTTCAAATACCTTTATCCGCCTGATCCCTTCGACATTGTTTTTACACTTGATAAGGACTTCGAGGATAGCGTTCAACCTTTCAAGAAGGGAGAGCAAGTGAAGTTCATCGGCAGATTCAAGTCGTTTGGCATCGGTACGCCCGCCATCATCATCCATATCCGCTTCCCAGAGGACCAGTCTGTCCGCGAAGGTGGTGGCCTAAACCAAAAACGGTTCGAGTCCTTAAATCGTGGTTTACCAAAAGACGTGGAAGAATCTCTGCGGAAACGAATAGAGTGATCCTCTGCGGCGGCCGAAAGTGAATTTGGAACCTTCTCGGATTACCCAGCAAGGAAAACTACTGGATGGCCCCGCAAGACCATCCAGCAATTGATACTTGGATCTAGCGGTTCTAAAACTCTGCATTATTTTCGACTGCGACCTAGCCCCACGCATGCAGTAGCCAGCATCCACAACATGGCGGAACCCGGCTCGGGCAATTCCGGACCAGTGTTGGTTCCGACGATATCGGTGTCGTCGCGCCAGACAGAAGTTTCCAACGGTCCAAAACTGCTGTATTCAATTGTCTCTTTGACGTATTCGTCACCTGTATTCATCGCATCGCCCCACAAGCCAGACTCAAAGCTGTTGAGTATCAGTGGCCCAGACACATACTGAGCCCCTGCTCGGCCGGCAAATCCGTCAGGTGTGCTCGGCGACGTTCCATCGTCAAATAGTACGCCCGGTGAGTGAATCACCCCATTGGGGTCTGTGGCAGACGTAGTGGACAGGTCGAATTCAACAAGTCGGATCGAGTCGAATGTCGTGTCGTTAGATAGTTTCCATGTGTTCAGGAAGGTGTCACCCGATACCTCGAAGGTGAACAAGTTTGGCAAATTCGCTGTGCCAGTACCTGGACCATTCGCATTGATGGTCGTCGCCTGAGCACCTTGCTGAGCAAATGTCACGATAATTCGTGCCCCATCCAATTCATCGCCGAACGATTGTGCCCCCACAATAGTTGCTTGGCTTTGACTGTTTACGAGGGTGAGAAGAGAAACTACTACAGTGGTAACCAGGAATGGACGACGACTTAGGCTCAAATTCATGATGAACTGACCTCCAGCGCTTTTTGCGCAAGTAAGGGAATCGATAGCTCGTCAGCGTGCACCACTAGCGCAGCGAAAACATGACCAGCTAATCGTAGGAAATCTGCGTCTATGCAGTGATCGGACTACCGCGATCTGAGAATCTGACCGCAACTATTTCCGCGAGGCGCGAAGAATTTACGCCCCATCTTTGAGAAATGTGAGATTCACTAGCTTCGTCCCCCCAAGAAAGCAGAAGCTTACAGCGTTCTACCTTCAACTTAAGCGGGTTCCCGATTCGGTCAACCGTTTTTCCGAGTTTGATGTGAGAAAATTCTTGCGAGGATAACCCTAGTGAGGGAGGACCAGACTACACTCGGCTGGTAGTGATGGGTTACGTCGAACTGATGAGTTCGCGCACCTACTTAGCGACGTTTAGATGTCTTGGCGCTTGCAACTTCCATATGGCCATAGAAGGTATCGTTGCCGCGTACGATGTAGAATTTTACTTCGCCTGTGCGAGACAGCGTATCGGCTCGTTCGACAATGTAGCGCACATCTCTCAGCGAGTCGACTTTCCAGCGGTGCATGCGGACAAGGATGTCTCCTTCTCGAACCCCTTGTTGGGCTGCTGAGCTCCCCGGTCGCACGGCAACCACTTTCATGCCTCCCTGATAGGCGACGCCCGACTTCCTCAGCTCGCTGCGGGGTGCCTGCTCCAACGCCATTCCCAGCGCGTCCCAAGTGGCGTCGCCCAAGGTACTGGTCACTGGCGAGGACGAAGATTTGGCCACTTTGCGACCGCCTGGGTAGTTCGCCAGTGTCAGATTCAAGTGGACCGTCTCTTTGTTGCGGCGAACGACGACAGCAATTTTCTCACCAGCTCGCCGACCTAAGAAAGCCCGCTCGACATCCATGGGGCGCTGAATATCGACAGTGCCAATGCGTTGCAGCAAATCGCCTCGCTGGATTCCGCCAGAAAGTGCCGGGCTATTCTTTTTCACCCGAGCCACAGAAACTGGCCCTCGTGGCCCGTCAGCCGATAGCGCTGTCATTCCGTGCCAGTGATTGTCAACTTCTTCGATATTGAGAATTCGCGCTGCCACATCGAGCGCCTTGTCGATGGGAATGGCAAACCCAATACCCTGAGCACCGGCTCGCACCGCGACGTTGACGCCAATCATCTTGCCTTCAATATTCAATAGCGGCCCACCGCTGTTGCCTGGATTGATACTCGCATCGGTTTGGATGAGATCCAGGTACTGTTGCGTTTCGTTCACTTGCACGTTGCGGTGCAAAGCACTGATAATCCCACGGGTCACTGTATGCTCGTAGCCGAAGGCATTGCCGACGGCGATTACGGTTTCGCCTGGCATCAAGTCGTCGGAAGTTCCAAACTGGACCACGGGTAGCGAACCAGGGGATTTGATGTGGATGATTGCCAAATCGGTTTCGGGGTCCCGTGCCACGATGCGTGCGATGTACGTCCGACCGCCATCGAGTGTGACATTGATTTGCCGCACGCCATCCACAACATGGTGATTGGTTAAGATGTAGCCGCGAGAATCGATCACCACGCCGGTCCCCATCCCGTTGACCTGCCGTTGACCAGCAGCAACCGCTGGATCAGCAACTGACTTTTGTCCTTGAATGTTTACGACCGCAGGCGAGCAGTCTTGCACTGCTCGAACGATGGGTGTGAAACGCTCCGAAGCAAATGTCTGGCCGACACATAAGCTCAGAAGCGTGAGCCCCATCGTGAGGGTGCGGAAACTTCGAAACAGACGGGCGGCAAGGCGGAGGCGCGGGTCGAGCATCAAGGGTCGTCCGTATCTAGTCCTGCGCATCGATAGACGATGTGCAAAGGCGGGGGATCAGCCGGGTGGGTTCAGAATCGGAATCGGCCTGCCGCTACCATCCGCTCCAGCGTTACGACCTGTCGCCCTCACAGTCCGCCTAGGTTGTCATGCGTGATAGCATAGACAGCGCTAGTTTCGACCTGGACTTGATAGCTGAGGTCCCCAGTGAGATTCGACCGAAGGGATCGATGCGCCCGAGCCATACGGAGGCACGGCAGAAAAGACTGGCCGCGTAGGCACCGGTAAGAAGGTTGGTGGCATGGGCGGCTGGCAAGTTACTGGCGGTGGTCCAGGCTCAACCTTGCAGGCCAGCCGCAAATTGCAGCTTCGCAGCGGGCAATGCTCTCCCAGACAGCCTCCTGGTCCGCACGCCTCGCACTGTGTGACGCACATTCCTTGGCAATTGTCCGATACCTGTGGTTCGCACAATTCTTCGACTTCGCATCCGCAATTGCCAACTCCACAACCGCAATCACTGACGCACTGCTTCGCAGAGAAGCACTTTCCGGTGCAGAACCGATCGAGCGCCTCGCCCAAATCATGCTCTCTCAAGGCACAGCCGCCGTTTCCGGGGCATCCGTGATGAGGGTGGCAGCCCAACGGGCTCATCGCGCTATAGCAGCCAGTGCACGCTGAAGCACTCAGCCATAGCACGCCCCAGATATACAATCGCGAAACCACCCAGATCTCCCCCAACATATGCTTTTTCTCGCCCAGCAACGTGCAACGTCGCGGCAAGTTCAGCAGAACCATTCCCTCCACTGAAAGAATCGGCAACCAGAGAACGGCAACTTTTGCCCAACCAGCAAAGTTTTACAGGGCACGCAGGTGCTAGTGAGTTGCTGTAGTCAGGTGCTGGGCTGCTTTTGAGCAGACCGCCACTATCTACACGCCGTGATGGGCGGTCCGACGCACTTCGGAGGCAGGTGAGCCTCCGGCTGGTCAATGAACGGCGGATATGCGTCGAGGGCGAGCTTATTCATTACTCGGCGAGATCTGAATCGGCTGCATCCGTTTCAGATTTTGGATCCGCAAGCAATTTCGGCAGAAATTGGATCGCCAGAAACAAAGACAGCAGCGCCAGCAACGCATGCTCCCAATAGTCGGCGACAGGCAGGCCGACCAGACCGGCTATCCAACCTAAGAACAGCAATAGTGGGGGCAAGATCATCAGCACGCCACAACCCGCGGCAGACATCGTGCCCTTGAAGGCCAGGTCCTCAGTTAGCTGTTGCGGGTGGATGTCGATCATCCGCCCACGTCGCAAGCTGATTTCGATCGTGTCGGCCAATTCCATGCCGTGCAATGCCTCGGGCCAGGTGGAAGACGGGCCACCCTGAGTCAGGGCCTTTTCGAGTTGTTCGATTTCACGCTCACAAGGGTCCGCCGGTTGGATCGAATCGGCGTCTGCATTGCCGTCGTCGTAATCGGCACCCATGCTCACTAGCTGGCCACTTCGTGAGAATGATGCATTGATCTCGCCGTGTTCAGCCAGCACAGTTAACTGCGATGTGACTTGCGACTTGGCGGGTCGAACGGACCATTGGACTGGGATTTCGGATTTTCCAATGAGCTGCACACTCAATCCGGAATAGGTAGCGGCCTCGTCGCCCGAACCGTGTGCGCCCAGCCGATTCAGCCGACCAGCGACACTCTCCAATACCGCCACGTCACGGGCAAAGTGGCGAACGACATTCTCACGGCTCCGGTCTTCCAGCGGACGTTCCCAGCGAACCTGTTCGATACGACCTACCTCTTCTCTACCTCGCATGAGCCAAGAGTTAGATTGATCGCCGTAATTTGCCAGCGGATTGTAATGCCGCAACAGGGCGCCTGTCTCGTTGCGGACCATGTCGATTTCATAGTAGGCAAGGACCGAGTCGAAAATCGGAAACGAAGTCAGCACAGCGATGCCGTTTTTCATCAACTGGCTAAGCTGCTCTTGCCGCAGGGCTATTGGCATACTGCCCCGACCTACCAAGACTGCATCGCAAAACCCACTGTCTAATAGCGATTCCCAATTGTCGTGCTGATCTTGCTCGGTGAGCCACGGCAGCTGAAACTCTTGGCGAGCCCAGTCGGTGTCGCCAGTCCACACGATCGCGTGGCCCAAATTGTGGGCTGCGGTTGTCAGGGAAACAGTGTCGTAATCGGAGCCAAGTAATGCCAGTTCCATGACTACGAGCCTAATAAACAGCTTCTCCGGCCACAACTCCGGGCAAATCTCGACGAGTCGGAAAACATCCAACTTGCGCCCCAATTCGCCAAGAATGCTACAATGAGAGGAGGCACTCAGTCGATATTCACCGCAATACGGTTCGCTTTCCACACAGCCGCCATGCACTCCTATCTAAGAAAAATGAAATTCGTTCGCGCGATGATTAGTGGGCTGGTTGTTGCGACCGTCGTGGTTGGTCTCAGCCGTTACGCCATCTCTCAGGCCGCCGAGTCATCTCAACCAACTGAGCCAGCTCCCCAGACCACTTCTCAACCAGCAGATGAAGAAGCAGCCAAGAGTGAGCCGCCTACTGCCGAACAGATTGATCGCTGGATTTCAGAGCTCGACGACAATCTCTTCGACAATCGCGAAAACGCTCAGGAGAATCTTTCAGAAGCGGGAATGGCGGCATTGGACAAAATTGCCAAAGAGGCAAGTTCAGGCAGTCTGGAAAGTTCGACGCGTGCGCTCAATATTCTGCTGGCTTGGTCGGAACAAACGAAGCGGCACAAGTTGAGGATCGCGGCCCTCAAGAAAATCATCGGGTTGGAAGATCACCCCCAGGAATCGCTCCTAGCTGGCGAACTGCTCGCCAATGCCAAGGAACTGGCGGCACTGACCAAGATTCTTGAGCTTGGTGCGCATTGCACGATTGACACACAGAATAGGATTCCTGTCTTGCAACTTCCCGGCGGCAATGTGCGTCCGCTTCAGATAACTATCGACAAGGATTGGACGGGAGGAGTCGCTGGGCTTAGCCCGTTACGCGACCTCCGTAGGGTGATTACGCTTAGCTTTCACTCGGCAAAGTTAGGAGACGAAGTCGCAACCATCCTGCTCGACTTACCGCAACTTCGTCGGATTGAACTCTACGGAATGAATATTTCGGACGAGGTTGTGGAACAATTGGAAGCGAGACTTCCGCAGCGTACCACTCTGGAGGTTCGCGGAGGCGCAAAACTGGGAATACGAGGAAACGAACATCCCAAGGCAATCGTCATGGAGGTGGTTCCTGGCACGGCTGCTGAAAACGCAGGTCTGAAAAAGGGAGACCACATCACGCATATCGATGGCAAGGCGGTTAAGAACTTTCGAGAACTAACTCAGCGGATCGCCAGACATCGGGCCAATGATAGCGTCGTGTTGAAAGTGAAACGGCAACTTGGACGGGGTCCTAAGTTGAAAGAGATGGAACTGAAAGTGACATTCGATCAATGGGGGGCCGACACAACAGCCCTTGGCCAGCCGTCCGTCGAACGCGGCCAAGACCCGAGTCGCGTTCTGACCCCCTTGCGAATCAATCTCGATCGCCGTTGATGCCATCTCCTGGCACAATAAAAAAGCCCGTTGGCAGATACCAACGGGCTATTGGTTCTTCGTATTTCTTCAAAGCCTAGACGGCTAGCGAAGCTTCAACCTGCTCTTCGATCTTGTCTAAGTTGCCACTGGTGTGCAACTGCCCTTTGAGCAACTCGCGTCCCTTGTCGGTCCAAACGTTGATCGTGCGGACAGGGTTCTTCGTTTCGGGGCAGAAAAAAGTCACTTTGCTGGGAGTAATCGATTTGATCTCCAGATTGTCTTCCTGGCGTGTGTAAGCCACGGAAAACTCTACCTGGCGATTGTTTTCATCGTCCTCCCAATTCGCTTGAACCGTTTGCATGATTCGATACTCCCAAAAAAAGTTCTAATCTCTTGGTGCCGGGGCCATTACTGGGCAATAACCGGCTCAGTGAAAGCTTATAAGTGTACTCACCGATTCGGCATACGGCAGCGCCAAAATCGCGTTGAACGGCGTAAATTAGCCATTTTCGCAGAAATTGGTGGCCTGCTTGCAACACTTGCACCACAGATTCGGGCAAACTCGAGCGGACACTTCGACAGGATACCAGTCCCCAGGGGGGGCATGTGTTAATTGATATCGTTGTCGCCATTTCCTGCGGCATTGGCTCGATCGACGAACAACCAGCCGTTGTCAGCGACCGAGAATAAAGGCCGATAGGGGCTGCGTGCACACTTGCGTGCTGTGCGTCCGAGATGCCAAACGAAGTTGATCCCGACGTTCCAAGATTCCTGACTGACGCCGGCCAGGCCTGCGTCTTCGTCGGGGATCAGATAGTTGAATACCGATTCCACCGACCAACGATCGTTGATGGGCGTAATGAATTGCCCACCGAATAGGCCTTCACTGTCTTCGGTAAAACCGCCCCAGAATCGACCACTTGAGCTCTTGCCAAAGTCCCAGCGATAAAAGGCAGCGTATTGATCTACGGCAGCGTATCCGACACCCAGGATATCTACGGTATTAGTCGAGTTCGTAGCCCAGAAACCAATCTCTCGACCTTGAGGACTCTTTAGGCTCAGTTCATACCGTATTTGGTGGATGTCGTGCTCCATGTGGAGATCATCATTTACCATGTCCCAGACAAGTCCATACTGAAAGCCACTTTGCACCTGCCGAAAGAAGCCGGCGGTGACAAACTGCTGGCTTCGGTCGCTAGTGTCGTTAACAGTACCCGACAGCCGACTACCCACGGCCTGGTAACCGAGTTGGTAGCTCAGCTCCGGAAACACCAAGCCGACCAACGGAGCTCGCCCGCTGAGGTTAAAACCGGTTTGGAATCCGAAATTGGAATCGCTTCTCGAACCGGGCACAGACACTCCCGGTGCATAGAAATCTCGAGGGCCACGGAATCCATGGACACCACCCCAGATCGTTAGATCCTTGAATCGTGGTAGGCAAACGGGGAAACACCAGTAGTCGGGCCCGGGAGCACCAACACAGCTCCCACAGCCGACCCCGCCGCCGCATCCCTGCCCAGCGCATCCGCAGCCTGGTTCCACTCCATAGCCACAGTTGCAACCGCCGCCGCCTCCTTGGCAAGAGGCACAGGGCGCTCCATATTCGTATCCTCCAAATTCTTCACCTTCGAGGATGTATTCTGTCTCTCCCGATCCTGAGACCGGTGCTGGAATTTCTTCGGAGCCCTCTGCCTGAGCCAATTGAGGCACATGCTGGGTCTGACGCACCTTCTCGCGACTCGCTTGGGCGCCGTTGCGTAGTTCGTAAATACTCTGGGCGACTTCCAACGGCAACTTGACCGTGGACGTTTGAGGACGCGTTACTTGCACCTCCGCAACGCGTGGCGCTGTGGAGGACGTGGAGCGTGTGTTAGCTGTCTTTTGGTTTGCCCGTTTGGAAGGGACTGTGCGCGCAGAGGCCTTGGGTTGGGTCGCTTGGGTTGTCGAATTGGGCGAGCGAAAACCTTCGTTCACCTGCCTTTCTTTCGCCAACTGCCGCGATTCTGCAGGACGCTGAAATCGAAGCGATTGCGCAGAGGCTGGGGAAAACATTCCCGCAAGCGCCCACGTAGCAGTGAGACCGCCAACAAGTAATGTCCGTTGTAGATATTTCCGGGTGAGTATCATGGATCGACCTTCGACAGCGAATCTCACAAGATCGTATGGCCTTGCGAGCAAATTGGCTGTCTGGCTGGTCTTCGACACACAATTTGGGACCTATTGTCCGCAGCATGCGCGTCTCGGTAGCCCCCCCGGGAACTTGCACGTACTGCTGGTATCGGCTCACGGACAATCGCTACTTTCGTCAAAGTCGCAAGAATCCGAAGATTCCATTGAAAGCCCCTAAGTTGACGCACAGCACTGGCTGAGAGCCTGGGCTAAACCCTGAAAGCCCTAGAAAAGGCGTCTGAAATCGCCCTGGATCTGAAAAGGGCTATCAATGCCAGTAATTCGACCAGCCCTGGAGAGCCATTATCGCCCACAATTGTCCAATCCGCTCCACCGGGGGGATTCTGGCGCAGCTATTATTTCTGTAGAGGGAGAGGTGAGCTTATATTTCTAAATGAATCAATGAATCACGTTGTTTTTGCCAGAAATTGCGATGCTTGACCACTCGGGAGATATTCCCGCAACGTTGTAGGACAAAACTCGATGTTGCCCTAGTTGGAATTTGTGTCGATACTAGAAGTAGAAACGTGCTGTCAGGATTTGTCGCCCGCAGCACCACTAGACTGGCTTGTAGAAACGCCAATCTGGCAAGCCAATCGGTGAATGAACCTCAGCGCTCTTTGCCAACCTTCTATTAGGCGCGTGCATCAAGACATGCAAAGAGGGGCAGTTTGTATCGCCCTTTTTCCGCGTGTGCGTTCTTTTCCTCACTCAGACGGCTCCTAGTCGGGAAGTTTCGTCTCCCTCCGAGGAATTGATTGGTTTCTGCCAATCAACCTTTTCCCCATCGATCGCACAGAGCCCGGTCTGCCTAGACCTGCTCGAAAATTGTCGGAACCACGCACCTAATCGAATGCGCATGGAAGCGCTGCCAACCGTTGGCATTAACATAACGAGAAATCACAGCACTTTTGAGTCCGCCGCTGCGCGAGGCTTGAACCTGTGTGGCGATGTAGATAAGGCGAAATCCATAGATTCATAAGTAGCAACTCATTCAGAGACCCGAGCGGCGAAGCCGCCTACCTTAGGAGCAGGACCATGACTAACGGCAGCGAAATCATTTCTATCGTATCCGACCGTCAGGATCGCGATCAGTTTCGTCGGAAGAATTGGGTTGGAACGTTCGAAGAATATCTGGACATCGTCCGCCAAACACCGTTGGTCACTCGGACCGCTTATCAACGGATCTACGACATGATCCTGGCCGAGGGAGTCGAGGTAATCCACAAGGGTCGGGAAAAAGAACATCACTACCATTTCTTCGACGATCCTCACAACAACGGCAAAGATGCCGTTTTCGGATTGCGGAGCGCACTCCATAAGCTTGTGAATGCCTTGAAGAGTGCTGCCCATGAGTATGGCATCGAGAAGCGGGTACTACTTTTGCATGGCCCGGTTGGAAGCAGCAAAAGCACAATTGCTCGTCTCTTGAAACAAGGTCTTGAGCGTTATTCAGGAACCGACGAGGGTGCTTTGTACACCATGGGTTGGGTAGACGAAGAGGATCCCAGCGAAGTGCACTGGTGCCCTATGAACGAAGAGCCATTGCACTTGATTCCAGAGCGATTCCGCGAAGAAGTAGCGGAACGCCTCAATGCCGGCAAAGAGGAAGGTGATTTCAAAGTACGTATCCGGGGCGAGTTAGACCCCTTCTGCCGGTTCATGTACCAACAGCGCCTCAAGAAATACGACGGCGACTGGACCCGCGTTGTGCAAGATATTCGTGTACGTCGCGTCATCCTCAGCGAAAAAGATCGCGTCGGCATCGGTACCTTCCAGCCGAAAGACGAGAAGAACCAAGATGCCACGGAACTCACCGGCGATATCAACTATCGCAAAATTGCTGAGTACGGCAGCGATAGCGATCCGCGGGCGTTTAACTTCGATGGGGAGTTCAACATTGCCAATCGTGGCGTCATCGAGTTCGTCGAAGTGCTGAAGCTCGACGTGGCATTCTTGTACGACCTACTCGGCGCCAGCCAAGAACATCGCATCAAGCCGAAGAAGTTTGCCCAGACCGACATCGACGAGGTCATCATCGGCCACACCAACGAGCCGGAGTACCGTCGTCTCCAGAACAACGAATTCATGGAGGCCCTGCGTGATCGGACGGTGAAAATCGACATTCCTTACGTCACCACGTTGGAGCACGAAATTCGCATCTACGAGAAGGACTACAACAATAAAACCGTCACCGGCAAACACATCGCTCCGCATACGATCGAAATGGCGGCAATGTGGGCGATTCTCACTCGTTTGGAAGAGCCCAAGCATGCCGGGTTGAGTCGTCTGCAAAAGCTCAAACTCTACAACGGCAAAACCCTACCGGGGTTCACCGAGGAGAACATAACCGAGCTGCGCGATCAGGCCGTCAATGAAGGCCTCATCGGCATCTCGCCTCGCTACGTGCAGGACAAGATCTCGAACGCGCTGGTGGCGCACCCTGACTCGAATTCGATCAACCCCTTTATGGTGCTCAACGAACTCGAAGGCGGGTTAAAGCATCACAGCCTAATTAATGACGAAGACCAAAAGCAGAATTACCGCGAGCTCTTGGGCGTCGTCAAAGAGGAGTACGAAAATATCGTCAAGCTAGAAGTGCAACGTGCCATCGCGGCCGACGAGGCGGCACTGGCCCGATTGTGTGGAAACTATATCGACAACGTGAAAGCCTACACACAGAAGGAAAAGGTCAAGAATCCGTTTACCGGCCAATACGAAGAGCCGGACGAGCGCCTGATGCGGTCGATCGAAGACAAGATCGACATTCCCGAGAGCCGCAAGGACGATTTCCGCCGCGAAATCATGAATTACATCGGGGCCCTCTCGATCGATGGCAAGAAGTTTGATTACAAGACGAACGAGCGCTTGAACAAGGCCCTGGAACTCAAGTTGTTCGAGGACCAAAAAGATTCGATCAAGCTCACGAGCCTGGTCTCGAATGTTATTGATGCCGAGACGCAGCAGAAGATCGACGTAGTGAAAGGCCGCTTGATCCGCGATTACGGCTACGATGACGAAAGTGCCACGGACGTGTTGAATTATGTTGCCAGTATTTTCGCACGCGGCGATACGAAAGAGAGTAGTTAAGCCCAAGCACTGAAAGATTGGAGAACTATCACCCATGGTGATGGATATCGAACGCGACCAACGTCGCTTCAAACAGATTGTCCGCGGTCGCATTCGCGACAATCTCCGAAAATACATCACTCACGGCGAGATGATCGGCCGGAAGGGAAAAGATGTTGTTAGCATCCCCGTTCCGCAGCTCGACGTGCCTCGATTCAAATTCGGCAAAAATGGTTCCGGCGGCGTGGGCCAAGGTGAAGGTGAAGTGGGCGACCCCGTTGGAAAGCCGGGCGAAGGCCCAGCGGGTTCTGGCGGTGCAGGAAGTGATCCGGGTGGCGAGCACTATCTGGAAGTCGAAGTGGACCTCGACGAGTTGGCTGCCATGTTGGGCGATGAACTGGAGCTGCCCCGCATTCAGCCCAAAGGGACTGCAAACATTGTTTCGGAAAAGTCTAAGTACAACAGCATCCGCCAAAATGGCCCCGAGTCGCTGAGGCATTTTAAGCGGACTTACCTCAACGCCCTCCGCCGTCAGATTTCCACAGGCAGCTACGAACCGGCGGACCCTCGTGTGGTTCCTATCAAAAGCGACAAGCAATATCGCTCGTGGAACGACGTGCCCCAACCGCAAGTGAATGCGGCGGTCATTTACTTGATGGACGTTTCGGGGTCGATGACCGACGAGCAAAAAGAAATCGTCCGAACCGAGGCATTTTGGATCGACACTTGGCTCGGCAGCCAGTACCAGGGCATTGAAACCCGGTACATCATCCACGACGCAGTGGCTAAGGAAGTCGACGAACATACGTTTTATCACACCCGCGAGAGCGGCGGCACTCGGATTAGTTCCGCCTACAAGGTGTGTGCGGAGTTGATCAATCACTCGTTCCCTGTGGACGACTGGAACATTTACTGCTTTCAATTCTCCGACGGAGACAACTGGGGCGACGACAACCGTCAGGCCTTCGACTTGCTTTCAGATTGCCTGCTGCCCGCCAGCAATATCTTTTGCTACGGCCAGGTAGAAAGCCCGTATGGCAGTGGCGACTTTATCGACGCACTACGCAAACAGTACAGCGACGACGACTCACTGATACTATCGGAGATTCCGGACAAAGACGGAATCTATCAATCCATCAAAACGTTTTTAGGCAAAGGGAAGTAAGTCATTCATTAGTCCCCCTCCTTTGAAAAGGAGGGGTTAGGGGAGATTTGATCGACACGTTTCAGCCCTCTGCTAACTTCACCCCGCGGGTGGAGGGACACAACTTTTCCAGAAGGGGACAGACAAATGCGAGACCAGTTGAACAACTTGAAGAACTTCCATGTTTCGTTGGGCCATTCTGTAGTGATGGTCCAGGCAGCGTCGCCCGAAGACGCCATTGCATTGGCCCGACGTCAGTTAGCGCTCGAATTACCACGGCTCTACGATGTGATATTCACACTGACGAAGGATCGATTCAAGGTGCTACAAGCCGCCTAAGCAAGGACCGAGGAGCACAGATATGGCTCAAGAATTTGGCAACCTGACTCCAGAATTGGCCGCCATTCAGGTCGAGGTGGAAGAGTATGCCCGCAGTTATGGCTTAGACTTCTTCCCGACCATCTTCGAACTGATTGATGCCGACCAACTGAACGCCATTGCCGCACGGGGCGGGTTCCCCACGCGTTATCCCCACTGGCGATTTGGGATGGAGTACGAACAGCTTTCCAAAGGTTACCATTACGGGCTGCAAAAAATCTACGAGATGGTCATCAACAACGATCCTTGCTATGCGTATCTAATGCGCTGCAATGGGATGATCGACCAGAAGATGGTGATGGCCCACGTTTACGGGCACTGCGACTTTTTCAAGTGCAACCAGTGGTTCTCTCAGACGAACCGCAAAATGATGGACGACATGGCCAACCACGGCACGCGGATTCGTCGTCACATGGACGAAGTCGGTGTCGAGCCGGTGGAAGATTTCATCGATGCCTGCTTGAGTATCGAAGACCTGATCGACATCCATTCCCCCTTTATCCAGCGTCGCGACGAGAAGAGCCGGTACGACTTCGACGAGAATAAGGGATCCGATTCGCAATCGCCAAGGTTCAAGGCGAAGAGCTACATGGATGCTTTCATTAATCCACGAAAAGAGAGCAATGGCAATGGGGAAGCGGTGGAAGAACAGCCCGCCAGTAAGTATCCCGTTCGTCCTGAACGCGATGTCATGCTGTTCCTGCTAGAACACGCTCCGCTCAAAGGTTGGCAACGGGACGTGCTGGCGATCATTCGTGACGAGGCATATTACTTTGCCCCGCAGGCTCAGACCAAGATTATGAACGAAGGTTGGGCCAGCTATTGGCATTCGACCATCATGATTCGCCAGGGCCTCACCGGGGCCGACATCGTGAATTACTGCGATCATCATAGTGGCACCATGGCCAGCTCACCCACGCAGCTCAACCCTTACAAGGTTGGCATTGAGCTATTCCGCAATATCGAAGACCGTTGGAATCGCGGTGCGTTTGGCTCGGAGTTCGACGATTGCGATGACTACCAAGAGCGGAAACATTGGAATACAAATGCTGGGTTGGGCCGTGAGAAGATTTTTGAAGTCCGGCGGATCCACAACGATCTGACATTCATCGATACGTTCTTCACGCTCGACTTTGTGCGAGAACACAAATTTTTCCGCTTCGGGTACAACGAAAACTCTGAAGCTTATGAAATCGAAAGCCGCGAGTTCCCCAAGGTCAAGCAGCAACTACTGCAAAGCCTGACCAACCGGGGCCGTCCGATGATTGCGGTGGTGGACGGCAACTACAAGAATCGTGGCGAACTCTATTTGGAGCACGATTTCTCTGGTGTGGAGTTGCAGCTTGATTATGCTCGCGACACGCTAGAAAACCTGCAACGCATCTGGAACCGACCTGTCCATTTGGAAACAGTTCTAGAGGATTCCAAAGTTGTCCTTTCGTTCAATGGCTCGGAACATGAGTTGGATCAAGGCGAGCTAGTCGAAATCGACGAAGAAGAGGCCGTGGCATGAACCTCCGCGATCAACTATTAGACGAACTCAAGCAAATCATTGGCCAACAGCAACAACAGCTCGATGTGAGCGAGGGCCCGCGCACTGTACGCGTAGCAGTCGAGCAGTGTGAAGCACTGGCCGTGGGAGTGTCTCAGTTTTTGCTGGAGACGCCTGAGCTGGCCGGGATTGACCTGGCGACATTGGAGTCCGCCAGCAAGTCGCTTTGCCAGCGGGTAAATTATCTGCTCGAACCCATCTCGCCAATCGAAACCGACGCCGATGGTTGCATGGTACAAATGCGGAGCAGTCCCCCACAGGTGGGCGAGAGTGGACGTTACTATTACGAGCTATTGCTACGCCGAGGTGGCTCGGTGGAGCTGTGCCGATACGAAAAAACAACATCCGCCCCCAGGACACGAGTCGCGGCCACTCTCACCCACGAAGTATTAGGCCGCCTGGTTGAAGATTTTGATGCCACGGTTGAGGAAATCATGAAGCCCTAGGGGAGAGTCCAGAGTCTTGAGACTAGAGACCAGAGACTGCTTGAGAACATGTCTCCCGTGATCTCTGGACTCTCGACTCTAAGCTCTGGACTCTCCCCAAATCTTAATGCTCGACAGAGTCCGGAATCCTGTCGATAATAGAAGGTACATGGTCACTTACGAACAGCTACTCGATCGCGATTTCGATTGGGCCCTCCGCGAGGGAAGTATGCATTTCGAGGGCGCGAGCGCCGTTCATAAAACTCTGAAGAGACTCTCTCAACGACTCGATGAGCTCGATGTCGACTACGCCATCGCGGGCGGCATGGCCCTCTTCTTTCACGGGTATCGACGTTTTACTGAAGATGTCGATGTGTTGGTCACGCCGGAAGGGTTGGAGGCGATTCACGCGAACCTCGAAGGGCGTGGGTATGTCAAACCTTTTGAGAACAGTAGGAACCTGCGTGATGCTGAGACGGGCGTTAAGATCGACTTTCTTGTTAGCGGGCAATACCCGGGCGATGGCAAACCAGGGCCGATTGAATTCCCCGTTCCTGGCAATTCATCCGTTGAAATCGATGGCTGCCAGTTCCTGAACATAGAAGAGATTATTCAACTGAAGCTCGCATCTGGTCAAGAATCGCATCGAGTTGGCGATCTAGACGATGTGCAAAAGCTGATTCAGACTCTCGGCCTAACGGAAGACTTTTCAGAAAGACTCGATCCGACGGTACGAGAATCTTATTTGTTGAAGTGGAAGGATGCCCAAAAGGCAAATCAGGACGAACACTAGCCAATTACCCCCCTATTTCACCCCTTGGGAGATGTGCTACGATGCGGAACGATTTTGCTCGCTTTATAGAATTCCTTCGCCACCTCAGCAGCAATTATGAGTCGTCCTCCCCACACTCAAGCACCTCCCGAAATTTCCCTCGAACCGGCCGGCGGCGGTTGGCATTGCAGCCATCTGTATTACACGTGGGATCGGCCCGCGCTCGCGGCGATGCCGGCGGACCAAATCACCTCTGGTCGCGACGCCGTGATACAAACGCTCGATCCTGCGGGCAGTGACGCCCCGATCAGGCTGCAAACTTCTGTTGTGAGCGGTCACAAGGCCGACTTCAGCTTGATGCTGATGGATCCCGATCCGCTCAAAGTCGATGCCGTGCATCAGCGGCTGATGGCAGGGCCCCTGGGCGTTGCCCTCACGCCGGGTTACTCGTTCGTCTCAGTCACCGAGATTAGCGAGTACGTCCCCACAGTGGAGCAGTACGGAGAGAGACTGGTTGCCGAGGGCGAGACGGAAGGCTCGGACACCTACCAAGCCAAGGTGAAGGGCTATGCCGACCGTTTGGTCGGAATGAACCATCAGCGCCTGACACCCAAGTTTCCCGAATATCCTAGCACCTGTTTCTATCCCATGAATAAGAAACGCAAAGTGGGCGAGAACTGGTTCATGCTCACGAAGGAACAGCGCAATGCCCTGATGAGCGAACATGCCCGCAGCGGTATGGCGTTCGCAGGCAAGGTAAGCCAGCTGATCACCGTGGGGCTGGGCATGGACGATTGGGAATGGGGCGTCACCCTCTGGGGCGCCAACCCTGAGTATCTCAAAGACATCGTCTACCGTATGCGGTTCGACGAAGCCTCGGCCCGCTACGCCGAGTTTGGGCCGTTCCTAATCAGCTACGTCTGCTCGGCGGAAAAGATGCTTGAGCACTGCCGGGTCTAGACGCGAGATTAAGGACAGGATAACTGGATGATCGGGATTTACTGGATGGAAATTTACTTAGAAAATCTGGTAAATCCCGCCAATCCAGTCATCCTGTCCCTCTTAACTTCTAAAAAATTCTATTCCTCCAACTGAAACTGCTCTGGTAGCAGGTCTGCTAAGGACATCTCTTTCACTTCCTCAGGTTTGTCGGCGTCGACCATGTAGACGGGCATGCTGCCGTTGAATTCTGAGAGGAACTGTCGACACGCGCCGCAGGGTGAGGCGGCGCCGGTGGTCGCCACCGCCACGGCCAAGATCCTGCGATGCCCCGCCGCGGCTGCGGTACACGCCGCCACACGCTCGGCACAAATCGTTAACCCGTACGAAGCATTCTCGACGTTTGTGCCGGTGTAAATGGTGCCATCTTCAGTCACCAAAGCGGCACCCACGAGAAACTTCGAATAGGGTGCGTAAGCATTGCTGCGAACATCAAGGGCGGCTTGCACCAATTTGTCTTGCGAAGAGTCACTCATCTATTTGCTCCTGAGAGTTGATGTGTTTGACGATTGTCCATGGTACCTGCTGGATACTGTACGAATAACCCCAGGCCTCAAATGGAATTTTAAGCGCTGTTGTGGTACTCTAGAACGCAGCCGTGCGTGGCCTTGCTTTAGATACGATGTGATATAAAGCACTTTTCCAGCAACCTTTGATACGGTGTTCATCGTGGAAGATCGATTCTCGGCGACCGAGCCTGTTCCTATGGCCATCGAGCCAGACGCCACCACTCCCAAAGTGTTTGGCATTCTGAATATCATCTTTTCGCTGATGGCGGGAATGTTTGCGGCTTATGCACTGGGCGTAGCGTTGCTCATGCCATACTTTGCCGAGACGTTTGAATCGATGCAGCAGGCGATTGAAGAAGAGCACGAGGCAGAACTTGCCGAATTCGATCAACGGGAAGCCGAGGCCGAAACGGAGGATGAGAAGCAGAGTATCCAGGCCGAGCGGCAGGCCGCAGTCGCCAGATTCAACACCCCCCAGTTTGATCCCTTCACGGCGATGAGAGACAAAAAAATCATCGCCTACGGGATTGCCGATGGTTCGACGGGGTTGGTTTTGAACTTGATGATGTTTGCCTCGGGGGTCGGGCTACTTATGCAGCGGGAATGGGCTCGCAAACTGGCGGTTTGGACGGCCGGATTGAAAATTCTTCGTCTGTGTATTTTGCAAACTGTGAATCTGGCGGTGATCGTCCCCATACAAATCAAACAAGCGCAGGCGATGTTTGATCAAATGAATGCTGGGGGAGGCGGGGCTCCGCCTATCGATATAGCTGCGATGCAAGGAGTGATGATCTCTGCCGGGGCAATCATAACACTACTCGTAGGATGTATTTACCCAGCGCTGTGCTTGTGGTTTCTCACTCGGCCGCGCGTCAAAGTTGTCTTCCGTGACGACTTCCAAGAAATCGCCTCCGAGTAGCTGGAATTGCCATGTTCGCATTCTCCCCATTGGCTGGACCCGAATGCCGATGGGCCATCTCACGAAAGTGGGTGTTTATCATGCGGACGGTGGCTGCCGTCTTGTGCTTCGGAATTTTAATATTTGCTGCCTGGTGCTGTTGGCTAATGCAGGTGGTCGATGAAGGAACCGTGCCCAGCCTGATTCTCTCAGTATCGGTCACGGCGCTCGTCCTCCTGAACCTCAGCCTCGTGTTGCTGATATCACCCGCAGTACTGGCGGGCGGATTTTCTGACGATCCCGAGCGGATGGCCCTGGGCATGTTGCTAAGCACCAGGCTCTCAGCAGGCGAGATCGTGTACTCGAGGTTCATAAGTCGGCTCGTTCAAGTGGCGACTGTTTCGTTGGCGGGGCTGCCGGCGATTGTGTTTCTTGGCATCTTTTGCGGAATGACGACCGAGTCGCTACTTGTCCTGTTGGTGTTGATGTTCGCAACGGCCAGCGGAGTGGCGGGGCTAGCACTGCTGTTCTTCGTACTATTCACCCGTGCCCGCGATGCGTTGATTGCGACGTACGTCGTGGGACTGCTCTTATTGATTCTCCCAATATTGATTGGCGGTCGCCTGAATCTCAGCTGGGCCTCATGGCTTATTGCTCTAAACCCTTATACTTGTGTTACCGGGTTGATCTACTCCGGAGACATTATTCCCGCCTCTCGCACGATTGCCGTTTGGTCTGTTATGGCAATCATCAGCCTGACGTTGACCCTGCGGCTATTGTGGCCAACCTATTTGCGACGCGCAGGTGGTGACTTCCGGAGTTCCAATCGCCAGCGGGAAATCCCTCCGATGGGGAGTAACCCCATTCAATGGAAAGAGCTTTATATCGAATCGACACGCGAATTTGGCCGGTTGCTCAGTGCGGTAATTTTTCTAACCCTCGTAATGATGCTGGGAGGTAGCATCCTGCTGATGAGTCTCTTTCTCTGGACCATGATCAACCCACAGCCACCGTTGTTCGTTCAAAACACATTGGCGATCGCTTCGCAATGGATAGGAATCCTAGCAGTGCCCCTGGGTTGGCTTATTCAGTGGGCAGTTGGCATTCGAGCCGCAGCGGGAATCTCAATGGAAAAGGAACAAGGTACTTGGGATGCGCTGATGATGACACCGCTAGAGGGTGGCGAAATCGTCAAGGCGAAGATGATTGTGAGTTTCTATTCACTTCGTTGGTTCCTGATCGCAACTCTACTAGTTTGGCTGTTGGGCGTTATGATGGAGTCGATCACCTTCTATGCATTTTTCATGATGGTCCTGAGTTCGGCCATGTATATCTGTGTGATGTCTGCCATTGGCGTGTGGAGTTCGCTCACAACCAAGTCTTCCGGCAGAGCAATCACACTCACGCTACTCGGCTGGATGGGAGTAAAAATCGCGGTCTCCATTGTCGCAGTATTGCTAGTATTGGCATCGATGCTGCTTTTGCTAATCGCAAGTTCGATGTTACAGCAAATCGGCGGCGGAGGATCAGCGGTCAACTTTCGGCAACCCGTCTCCTTTGAAACGGGGTATCACTTCTACGAAGCAGTGCTCTGCATCGCTGCAACCCTAGGAATCGCCTGGCATTGCCGACAACGGTTCGACCGCCTCGCCGGCCGCGGCCATCGCCGCTCGAAGCCTGTGCTGGTGCGTGTTCCTTCTTGAGTCGGAGCTGAGAAAACTGTGGTGCGTTAAGAATCTATCTGAATGCTTCCTGGTATACAGAGAGGAGTACGCAGACGCGAAGGGTTGTGTCATTCCGAGGTCTGCCGAGGAACCTGGCTAGATCCCTCGGCAGACCTCGGGATGACAGATACTTAAGTAGCTGAGGAGCTAGGCCTGAAAACCCGGGAGGATTTATTCATCTTATGCGAAGATACCCCCTCCCCGAAAATCGGGAGGGTGACTTGGAAATCTCACTACGGCCAATCCACCAATTGAGCATCGGCCATTACGGCTAGTCTCTCGCGCACTACTTGGTCGGTAGTGTCCGACATGAAATGGATTGATCCGTCTGCCATGAGCATCAGTGCTCCGTCACCGTGCAGGCTACCGGCATGGGCAAACTCGCGCAACTGCGAACGGCGAGGGGATTGAATAGTGCCGGGCCATTGCCAGCTGTTGATGTTGTTTCTGCCGACATCGATGCCTACCATCACCCAATCGCGATAGGCCCAGGCAGTTGCCCTGCCGCTGTAGATATCACGCAAGGTCTCGGCAAGGGCCACGGTGTGTGAAAGGCCGTCGCTCACGTCGGCAGCACTAGTGGTGCTATTTTCGCCAAACATACGACGTGTGTCTGCGTCGGCGTGTTCCCACTCGGCACATTGAAACCGTTCGGACGAACTGAAGTCGTAGTTCGTCTTGGCCGCACCCGTCTCGAGGAATAGTTCGCCGATATCCGAGGGACAGACAAACACTGGTAGCTGAGTAGTCGCCAAGGCCAGGTTACCGCTGGACTCGGCGTCGCCCAAGAGTTGGCCCAAGCTCGAGGTCGGAGAGCAACAATGTTCGTTGCCCTTCATGCGATTGAAAAAGGCGGCATTTAGATCGAACCGATCATAGAGCCCCGATTGCTCCAGATAGGGCAATAGCATCATCAGTCCGTTACCGTTGCGGACAGTGGTGGCTCCCCCGTTTTCTGGGTATTGGCACCAACCGTAATCAGTCCCCGCCGGTGGGAACTGTTTGTTTCCCGCTTCGTAGCTTAGCAGCGCAATGCCAATTTGTTTGAGGTTGTTCTGGCATTGGGCACGGCGAGCCGCTTCCCGCGCCGCCTGGACGGCCGGCAGCAATAGCCCCACGAGCAACGCCAAGATGGCGATGACCACCAGCAGTTCCACCAGAGTGAATGCCTTTTTGTAATGGTGAGCCATGGACAATTCCTACGAAGTGAAAATACCTCGTCCTCGTAATAACAGCAGCAAGTCTTAGAAAGAATAGCTCGCCATCAGCCGAGAGTCCACTTTGGGCTGATTTCAAGTATCTAGACGAATAGCGCATAAAAACGCCCAGGCAACGGACATTACCTAGGCGTTATATAGAGCTAATCCGAATCGTCTAGTGCTTTATCGGCGGCGGGAACATCCCAAACCGAGAAGCATTGAAACGAGCAGTAGACTCGTTGCTGGTTCTGGGATTTCGATAACCAGGTTGTCGATACCACCCGAGGTTGTTGCCCCCGAACCACCTGAACCTGTGAATGCCATGCGAAGCTGGAGAACCATAGTTTCGTCAAATCCAGCATCCTCTACCGCAGTCGCGTCGCCTCCTACTGCATTCGGTTCGGAAGCCTGAGGTAGGAGCGTCGTTAGATCGAGCGCCTGAAAACCATTCAAAGCCTGTGTGACATCCGTCGTCCACTTCTCAGGAATAGTATACGTTCGAGTGAGGTTGTTACTGTCGGTAAGCGTCAGCGTCGCTCCGAAACCACCATTGCCATCGACGATATCAATGGACTTAGGTCCTACGGGAAAGTTAAAGTCGAAGACGATGCTACCGTTGTCATCGAGGCTTGCCTCGTCGTTGGGATTGTCGTAGAAGTCGCCAGTGCGAGAGCTATGGCTATCGTTTTGCAAGATGAGAATGTTTCCCCGACCAACTTCCAAGTCAGGATCCAGAGTACCGGCAAGATCGGAATCGAAGACAGTCACGCCCAAATGTCCGTCAGAACCATCTTGGGTCGAGCTAACATTGAAGATGTTACCAAACTCACTAAACCCAGGTGCGTCAAATGCTGGATCAACGATCTGGCCATGGGCCAGTGGGGTAACAAGGTCGTCCTCGGTATCAAAGTCATAAGTTACAATGGGGCCAGCAAGCGCATTGCTTCCCACAATCGTCAGTGCGGAGATCACAATTGTGAAGATCAATTTATGTCGAATCATTAGCGTGCTCCCTATTGGTGTCCGTGGAGATTCTTGCAAATGTCATCCGCAAGAACCCGTCACGCTTCGCAAAAAACTATTGGTTAAGCTAGATAGCCTCCATTGACCGTGAACGATTAAAATACCCTGAATGTCCACCTTTCTCCAGCAGATTGCTTCGATACAAGCGAATCGTTGCAAAAAAACTCGTTCCGCGGACCCAAACCCCCACTGCAGGCTACAAGAAAGACCCTCTTTGCCCCCCATCGGGGGCCCTAGCCTAATCGATCCGCTGCAGGATCAATGGGCCGACGGTGGGTGACTCGTCTGCGATCCGAATCGCATCGCTCAACTTTTTGCCGCCAGCTTCGGCCACGTCCTGCGGTGCAAAAAGCTTCGCCAATGGTTGGCCAGCTTCGATTCGATCTCCCAGACGAACGAGCATTTCGAATCCGGTCGAGAGATCCAGCTTGTCGCCCAGTTGCTGACGACCGCCTTTCATCGCTATGACCGCCTGGCCGAGCATCTCGGCATCGATCGCTGTCACAAAGCCGGCTTGTGGAGCGGGAACATCGCTAGCGGGTGCCACTTTGCGGGCAGCTTCCAAATCTCCACCCTGTGCGGCAACCATCTCAGCCAGCTTGGCTCTTGCGGAACCATCGTCAATTGTTTTTTGCAATCGAGCACGAGCCGCCTCCAACGAATCAGCTCGGTCGGTCGAAACCAAGAGTTCAGCACCCAGGGCGAGCGTTACTTCCATCAAATCCTCCGGCCCGTTCCCTTCCAGGGCGGCAACCGACTCGTCGACTTCCACAGCGTTGCCCACCATGCGACCCAGGGGCTGGTTCATGTCTGTAAGTAGTGCGGTGGTCTTCACGCCGATGCGTTTGCCGGTGTTGACCATCGACTCGGCAAGCTCTCTTGCTAGGGCCTCAGTTTTCATGAAAGCGCCGGTGCCGAACTTCACGTCGAGCACCAGAGCATCGAGCCCCTCGGCCAGCTTCTTGCTCATGATGCTGCCGGTAATTAGCGGGATGGATGGCACGGTGGCAGTCACGTCGCGCAAAGCATAGAGCTTGCGGTCGGCAGGCACTAAATCGGTCGTGGCACCACTGATCACGCAACCAACCGATTTGGTGACCGCTTGCATTTCTTCCATCGAAAGATCGGTGCGATACCCTGGAATCGAATCAAGCTTATCCAGCGTGCCACCGGTAGCGCCCAATCCGCGGCCAGAAATCATCGGCACATGAAGATCGCAGCAGGCAAGCATCGGTGCCAAGGGTAAAGACACTTTATCACCGATGCCGCCGGTGGAGTGCTTATCCACTTTGGGAGTCGTACTGCCAGGCCACTGAAAGGTAGCCCCGGAGGCAAGCATGTGATCCGTCAGTGCGGCAATCTCAGCTGTGCTCATTCCCTGCAGATAGATGGCCATCGCCATGGCCGACATTTGATAGTCGGGGATTTCATCCTTGGCATAGCCACTAATGAAATGGCCAATTTCCTCGGGCGTCAGTTCTTCGCCATCTCGCTTTTTGGCAATCGTCCAAACAGGATTCATATTTCACTCCCCGAATTTCTTCGCTGGCTACAACCCGTTCACCACACCACGGACGATAGCAACTAACTTTTCTGACGCGCTGGCAGCCGCGTTCAGCACATCGTGCCCCGATGTTTCACTTGGCGCATCGGGCGAACCGACGTTGGTAATTGTCGAAAGCCCTAACACCCGCATGTCGGCATGCCGCGCGGCGATCACCTCCGGAGCTGTTGACATTCCCACGGCATCGGCACCCAACTGACGTACCATGCGGTATTCGGCGCGGGTTTCGTAGGTCGGGCCGAGACAAGACATATACACTCCCCTGTGCAGTGTAAAACCTTCGCGACGTGCCACTTCAACAGCAATGTCTCCCAACTGCTTGTCGTAGGGTGCCGACATATCTGGAAAGCGGGGACCCAGGTTGTCGTCGTTGATGCCAATCAGCGGATTACGGAAAAGCAAATTGATCTGATCGTCGATCAGCATGACATCGCCCACTTGGTAATGGGGGTTCACACCGCCTGCAGCGTTCGAAACGATCAATGTGTTCCCGCCCAAACCCTTCAACAGTCTGGCAGGCAAAGCCGCTTGTTGAGCGGTGTACCCTTCGTAAATGTGAAACCGACCCTGATAAGCGATGACTGGTTTTCCTTCGAGTTTGCCGCAAACTAACTGCCCACGGTGGCCCATCGCGGTAACCTTGGGGAAATGCGGAATCTCGCCGTAATCGATCGTCTCTTCCGCATCTATTTGGTTCGCTAAGTCGCCGAGCCCCGAGCCAAGAACGATTCCAGCAACGGGTGTGTGCGACCAGCGCTGGCTTACGGCAGCCATGGCCTCTTCAATTTGTCCAGCAAGCTCCAGCATCGTGCTAACCTCGCTTCGCTTCGTGGGCCAATACGCCAAGCACCAATGCCGTGAGCTTTGGCTCGGCTGAATTTGCGGTGGCGACGATTTCTTCAACCACAGCCGGCTTCAGCGAATCGGGTAGGCACATGTCGGTGATTACTGATAACCCGAATACCCGCATGCCGCTGTGGACAGCAACGATCACTTCAGGAACGGTCGACATGCCGACCACATCGGCACCGATCATCCGCAGAAAACGGTACTCAGCACGAGTCTCCAAATTCGGGCCCGTCACTGCCACCATCACGCCGCGATGGGCGACAAAATCTTCCTTACGTGCGATCGCCTGCCCCACATCGCACAACTCGGGCGTATAGGGCGCCGACATATCAGGAAAACGCGGACCTAGTCGATCGTCGTTGATGCCCACTAAGGGATTATCGCCCATCAGGTTGATCTGATCGTCGATAATCATCACATCGCCTGGCTTGTAACTGGGATTCATGCCCCCCACTGCGTGAGTTACGATCAGAGTTTCGGCACCCAAGGCTTTCATCACCCTAACTGGCAGAGTGATTTGTTTGAGAGGATAGCCTTCGTACTGGTGCACACGGCCTTCCATCGCAACGATAGGCACGCCGTTCAGCAGTCCACACACCAATTGGCCTTTATGGCTCACTGCGGTTGAACTTGGAAAGTGCGGCAGATCGGAGTAGTCGATTTTGACGGCATCCGTGATCTGGCTGGCCAAAGCCCCCAAGCCAGTCCCCAGCACGATGCCAGCCCTTGGCTTTAAGTCCCACTGCTTACGAATAACTTCGGTTACTTCCTGAATTTGGTCGTAGAGTTCTAGCATCCGTTTACTCTCAACATTGCTTAGTGCTTATATTTCAGTTAATTAACAACGAATAGATCGAATCAAACGAACCAGAGTTAGGAAGTGTGTTGCTTACAAGTCATGGGGCACCTTTGGACCGAGAGGCAACTCTTATTTACATTCGTGATGATTCGCAACAATCGTGGAAAAAAGATCTTAGTGATGAGCGTAGTTCGCGCCTAACTTAGTAGTCTCCCTGGTTACTCTTAGCTGTAGCTGCTCCTTGGGACTCTTGGACGATTTGCACGCCGGCACTCGCTCCGATTCGCGTGGCCCCCGCTTCGATCATCTGCTGAGCATCGGCGAAACTGCGGATCCCGCCAGACGCTTTCACTCCGAGCTTGGCTTCGGCCACGGTCTTGCTCATCAGACGGATGTCTTCTACGGTAGCTCCGCCTGAACTGAAGCCGGTGGAGGTCTTCACAAAATCGGCGCCGGCTGCGACGGCCGCTTTACAGGCGCGGACCTTCTCGTCGTCGTTTAGCAAACAAGTTTCCAAAATGACTTTGCAAATAGCACCTCCATCGTGGCTGGCCTTCGCCACAGCGGCAATGTCATCGGTAACATATTGGTCGTCGCCGTTCTTGAGCGCTGATACATTAAGCACCATGTCGATTTCCTGGGCACCAGCGCGGATCGCTCGGGCAGCTTCTTCCGCCTTAGTATCCGTGGCATTTGCACCCAGCGGAAATCCAACCACGGTGCATACCTTGGCACTGACATCCGCAAGTTGCTCGGCACAAGTCTCTACGTAACAGGGGTTCACACAGACCGAGGCAAAGCCATATTCGGCTGCCTCACCGCAGAGCTTCAAGATTTGCTCCTTGGTGGCATCGGGTTTGAGCACCGTGTGATCGATATAGCTGGCAATGTTTTCGATGGACATGATATTAGACAGTTTCGTGAACTAAACGATTAGAAATGGGAAAGAGATCAGTCTAGCCGATGGCCGCCGAGCCGCGAAGTAGCCAGAGAGGATTGAACCAGCGAAAAGCGTAGAGTTCGGGAATCCCCTAGTACTGGAAGTGCTTGATCTTCTCGCCCTTTTCGCCGATCTCGGTGAGGGATTCGATTCCAATTTCCAGATGCAATTCTGTCCAACGGCTAGTTACCTTGGCGTCGCTGGCCTGGGTTTTGATGCCTTCGTGCGTCATCGGAAGATCTGAGACCAATAACAGGGCGCCGCGGGCTATTTCGTTGCGATGACCCACCACAAAGATCGTTGCCGATTCCATATCGATGGCAATTGGCGTGTATTCCTTCAGCCGCAATTTAAACTCTTCGTCGTGCTCCCAGACGCGTCGGTTCGTGGTGTAGACCACGCCCGTACGATACTCGAGTTGGCGATCGACGAGTTTTTCGGAAACGAACTTGTGAATCTTAAACGACGGCAAAGCCGGCACTAGATGAGGCAAATAATCGTCGGAAGTTCCCTCACCACGGATGGCACCGATGGGCAGAATGAAATTTCCGATCTCTGTCGATCGCTTCAAGCCCCCACACTTACCGAGAAATAGCACCGCCTCCGGATGGTAGGCAGTGAGCAAGTCCATAATTGTCGCCGCGTTGGGCGAGCCCATGCCAAAGTTGACAATGGTTAGGCCTTGATCGTTCGTCGCCGCCTGCATGGGCCGATCGAGACCAAAGGTTTCGCAATCAAATTTCTCAGCAAAACGCTGCACATAACCGAAAAAATTGGTGAGCAGAACGTAGCGACCAAACTGCTTCAACTCCATGCCCGTATAACGTGGCAGCCAGTCTTTTGCGAGATCAAGTTTCGTTACCATAAATCAATTACTTTCGACAACGGACTTAGTATGCCTTGCGAGCTGGGTTGTTCAGCCAGTTGGCGAACAGTTCGCGGCACTCTTCGACCATGAGGCCTTCCTGCAACTTGACTTCGCTGCCCCCAATTCTGAGAAGTTCAGCCGCAGGGAGCGATAGCTCGTTGAACCCAGAGCCATCGGCATCGGCGATCGTCGCACCGTAATAAACCGTGTCGACTCGTGCCCAATGCAAGGCGGCCATACACATGGGGCAGGGTTCGCAAGTGGTTGCCACAACGGCATCGGTTAGAAAAATGTCGCCCACTTCGCGGCAACCTTCACGCAAGGCGTTCACTTCGGCATGGGCCGTGATGTCGGTCGTCAGTACAACCGTATTGTGAGATTGGGCAATCACTTTGTCGCCCAAGGCAATAGCACAACCAAATGGGCTTTGGCCGGCGTCGATCCCGCGTTGGCAAGCCTCGATGGCCAGCTTCATTAACTCTTCTGGTTCAATCATCTATGACGGCTCACCGTGATTGCTTATTGAAATTGTCTGTTGTTGTAGAGAGTTGTGAAAAACTCGTTGCTCTTAAGATAACAAAAGCTAGTAATAGCCCGCTAGCGCGAAACTCGCCAGGAAGGCCTTTGTGGGTACTATCCGAAGGACAAACGAACTAGCGGAGCGCCCCAGCCGATTTGCCTCGCGACCCTCAGGCAGACATAATCGAACAAGACGCCCTACCCAATAAACCTGCCCTGCAACTCTTGCGATTTGCCATCTCATGGACCCCGGTCAAATACTTGTGAATCATGGATTGCTCGATGCCGAGGGCATTAGCCGTGCCACTGCTGCACAAGCCAATGGCAACCGCATCGATCAATCGGCCGTTGCGCTGGGATTGATTTCGGAAGAGCAGGCCTTGGGAGCACTTGGCGAGGAACTCGGCATTCCCATGATCGACCTAGATACCGCCGAGGTCGACCTCTCCCTACTTTCGGAATTGCCTCAGAAGCTAATTCATCGCCACGGCTTCTTTCCCATCAGTCGAGACAATGGCTCCGTGGTCATCGCCACTTCGGATCCGCTCGACTTGTATTCGCTCGACGAAGCGGCGGCAGCGTTGGGAGCGACGGTCGATCCGGTATTGGCCACCAGTGGGTCGATTGCCAAACGCATTAAGTCTCACTTGGGCGTGGGTAGCGAAACCATCGAAGGTTTGCTCGCACAACGTGAAGAAGATATCGAATTGCTTGATGAGATAGACGTAGACGATGACGAAATTTCTGCCGAGGCCCAAGAGGCTTCCGTGGTTCGTCTCGTCAATGAGATTCTCATTGAAGCAGTCGACTCGCGAGCGAGCGACGTACACATCGAGTCGCAGCCATCAGGTATTCGCATTCGCTATCGAATCGATGGCATCCTGCACGCCCAGCCCGTCCCCCCAGAGATTCATCAGTTTCAGGCGGCGATCATCAGCCGCTTGAAAATCATGGCTCGACTGAACATCGCTGAAAAGCGGCTGCCCCAGGATGGCCGCATCAAATTGAAGGTACATGGCCGCGAGGTCGACGTGCGGGTTTCGGTGATTCCAATGTTGCATGGCGAAGGAATCGTGATGCGGCTATTGGACAAGGGGGCAATGGAGTTTTCACTTCGAAAGCTAGGCATGGAGCCTGATCTCAAAGGCCGGTTCGACGATCTGATCCGCATGCCGCACGGAATTGTGCTAGTCACCGGTCCTACGGGCTCAGGAAAAACTACCTCGCTTTACAGCGCGCTACTAGAAATCAAGAGTGAAGACACGAAGATCATCACGACCGAAGATCCGGTGGAGTACCAACTGGAAGGAATCAACCAAATCCAAGTCCATTCAAAAATCGGACTCACCTTTGCCCATTCGCTGCGTTCCATCCTGCGGCACGATCCGGACGTGGTCTTGGTGGGTGAAATACGCGACCATGAAACGGCCGAAAATGCCATTCAAGCTTCGCTCACCGGTCACCTCGTGTTTAGCACTCTGCACACCAACGACGCCCCCAGTGCCTACACGCGGCTGGTCGACATGGGCATCGAACCCTTTTTGGTGGCTAGCACCATCGAAGCGGTGATGGCCCAGCGATTGGTGCGCTCGCTATGCAAGAAGTGCCGACAGGCCTACAGTCCGAAACAGGACGACCTGCCCAAGGATTTCCCCTGGGAAGATTACCAGCAACGCGGCGAGCCCCTGTACCAGCCCGTAGGCTGCAAGGAATGCCGCCAGCTCGGTTTTGCGGGTCGGCAAGGCATTTTCGAGCTTTGTGCCACAACCGACGACGTCCGCCAGTTGGCCCATGATCGGGCCAGTAGCTGGGAGATCCGCCAGGCCGCTTTGGCCGGGGGAATGCGTACATTGCGTCAGGATGCTTGGTTGAAAGTACTAGCCGGGACAACCACGGTGGACGAGGTATTGCGGGTAACCAAGGGCGATCGTTCCTAGTTAATGCGCAAATTGGGTTAATGCGCAAATTGGATTGAGTTTAAACGAAAAGCAGGCGTGTTTTTTTCGTCCGAAACGACGTAAAATAGGAACAATTCGGTTACCCCAGTGCATCAATAACTTAGAAGTCCTTCCAAATCGCATCAGCCCCCTCCTATAGTCGCTCGCCTCACTTGGGCGAGTGAAAATTCAGATAGACGCCTACAAGTTTTATCCGCACTTGAATTCTTGATTATCTTGGATTCTTGATTATTTAGCCTTCCCCACTTCCCCTTCGGTTCAGATGCCCGACTTTGCCTACATCGCCCGAAATGCAGGTGGAACTGTCGAGGAAGGTGTACTTTCGGCTGGATCGGAGCGCGAGGCGATTGCGTCACTAGCCACTCGGCAACTCTTTCCTACGGAGGTGAAGCCAGCCACAGGTGCCGTGCAGAATTCCGCGGGCAAACGCGTCCGTCCGCAAGCGATGGCCCAGTTTTACCTGCAGTTGGCTGCGTTGCTACGAAGTGGCGTACCACTACTCCGATCCTTAGAAGTGATCGGCGACCAATCCACCAATCCGGCGCTGAAACATGCAGTGAATGATCTCTACTCCCGGGTGACTGACGGCCAATCGCTATCCGAAGCCATGCAGCGCCATCCCAAAGCTTTTAGCGAACTCGCCACGAGCATTGTCCGTGCCGGCAGTGAAGGTGGATTCTTGGAAGAAGCTCTGGAACGCGTCGCAAAATTTACCGACCAACAAGCCGAATTGAAAAGTCGTGTGATGGGGGCTTTGGCCTATCCCATTTTTCTGGCCGTGTTTAGCGTAGGCATTGTTTGTGTCCTAGTAATTTTCTTCGTGCCAAAGTTTGAGGCCTTGTTTGGTCGTCTTCGCGCTCGGGGGGAATTGCCATTTCTTACTGATTGGCTGCTGTGGGTGAGCGACACCGTGGCGAATTACGGCTTACTGATCTTTCTCGCTTTGGCAGCTGTGGTGATGATTGCTCGGGCGAAACTCGCCACGGAGTCGGGACGTTGGCTTCTCGATCGCTGGCGTTTACGAGCTCCCCAGGCCGGGCAAATTTATCGCAACTTGGCCGTATCACGCTTTTGCCGGGTGCTGGGAACTTTGCTCAGCGGCGGAGTGCCCATCGTCAGGGCATTAAAGATTAGCTCCGATTCCACGGGTAACCGAGTCCTAGCCGAAGCGGTAAACAAAGCGGCAGACAATATCACCGCTGGCGAATCCTTGGCGACACCCCTCAAAGCTAGCGGCCATTTTCCGCCGGACGTCGTCGAAATGGTGGGCGTGGCTGAACAATCGAATACTCTGGAAACCGTATTAACAAATATCGCCGAGACGCTCGAGCGACAAACATGGCGGCGTCTAGACCTACTGGTGCGGCTTGTGGAACCCGTGATGTTGCTGGTAATGGCCTCGGCGGTACTGGTAATCGTCGTCGCCCTACTATTACCCATGCTCAAGTCGGCAACGGCTTTGTAAACGAAACACTTTAAACACAAAAAAGTAACAGAGAAAAAGGAGACTCCCCATGTTTCAGCGATCGCACAAATGCACTCGCTCTACCAACCGTAAAGGATTTACTCTTATCGAGGTACTGCTGGTTCTCATCATCCTTGTCATCTTAGGATCGCTTGCGGTGAATGTATTTACGGGGACGCAGGACAAGGCCAACATGAATGCGGCGAAGGCGCAGGTTGGATTGCTGGGAGAACCGATCAGTCGATACCGTCTCGACTTGAACAAGTATCCGCCCAAGTTGGAAGATCTGTGGGAAAAACCCAGTGACGCGGAGATGGCTAAAAAGTGGTCCGGGCCTTACACCGAGAAACTGAAAAACGACCCCTGGGGCAACGCTTATCAGTATTCTCCCGAAGGCAAGAACAACCCTGACAAATTCGACTTCTGGTCGAACGGCCCCGACGGCAAGAGCGGCACTGACGACGATATTGGAAATTGGGAATCTTCTTCCTAGGCGGAAGGAGTCGAGGGGAATCTGAGTGAAGGCTATTGCAAAAAAACAACCCGCGGGAATGACGCTCTTTGAACTCTTGCTAGTCTTGGTGCTACTCGTCGTGATTAGCAGCATGGCTAAGCCTATTTTCGACGGCGCGTTTTCAACCTTGCGTCTTAAACGTGGCTCCGACCGCGTCCTCACCGCCTGGAGCGAGCTACGCATCCAAGCGATTCAATCGGGCGAGCCGCATCAATTCCTCTTCCAATCTGAGTCGGGCGCATACAGCCTCAAGCCCTGGCAAGGTTTGCAGATTGAGCAGACGGATAGTTCGCTGATCGAAGAACCCGGCGCCGAGGGAACGGTCGATTACGGAGAGTGGCAACCCTACGAGGGCGAATTGCCCGCCGACATCGAATTTGCCGAAGGCGAATCACTTTTGTATGAATCCGGCGAGCAGCCAACCGTTCGAACGCTGAGCGATGCCGCCAACTCGAATTGGGCAGAGCCGATCGTCTTCTTCCCCGATGGCTCTTCGACCGAAGCGAGTCTACTACTCCGGAACGAGCGTGGCCTTGTGCAGCGAGTTACGCTGCGCGGCTTGACGGGCATCGGCCGAGCAAGCGAGGTGATAACGCTCGAAGAATCTAAACTCAAGACTGGGCGATAGGGCGATGCGATGTCGAATTCGATAACGAAGGCGCCTAGAAGCAGTTTTAAAATCAATGAGCCGAACGCGCTAGCGTCGGGTAGTATCAGAACAACACCTAGCCAAACGCTACCCGCGGCTAGCGCCGTCGGCTCACATGGGACTTTTCTGATTATTGAAACTGATTCTAGAGAATTGAGCTCCATGGCTCCTTCCCCCTTGTGGGGAGGGCTGGGGAGGGGGGCGACTGTTCGTGGTTCGGTGGCACCCCTCCCTAACCCTCCCCATCGAGGGGAGGGAAAAGATTTTCGTAATGCAGGCTGTTGCCACCCTGGTCAGTCTTGCAAACTACGCTCGATTCCAGACTCTCGCTGCCGCGATGCCTTCACGCTGATTGAAGTGGTTCTGGCGTTAGCAATCTTGGCCGGCGCACTGGCCATTCTTGGCGAGATTATGAGCTCGGCAGACCGCAGTGCCTCCGACGCCCAAGCTGAAACACGTGCGCAGCAGCTGGCTTCTTCTTTGATGGACAAGATCCTCTGTGGAGCGATCGAGTCCACCGACCAGGCCCGAGCGCCAATGGAAGTGGAGGACTCGGTGCCTTGGGTTTATTCCGTGACCATCAGCCCCACCACAATCCAAGGGATTTCTTCCATCGAACTGCTCGTTGAGCAAGACCTGGAACAGAAGTTCGATCCGGTGAAGTTCCGCCTCGTGCGTTGGGTTGGTCCAGCCGATGAATCTGCGGAGGACTCTAGCAGCGAGCAAGATAGCGATTCGAGCAGCTCTAGCACGGGGGGAAGCGATGCCTAGCACCTCGTGGGGTAAGAGACGCAATCGTGGATTCACGTTGCTAGAAGTCGTACTAGCTATCGGGCTCACCGGGACTTTGCTCGCCCTACTTGCTACTGCGATTGATTTGTATTTGGTGCGCGTGGATGCGAATCGTAGCAAAGTCGAAGCGGCACAACTTGCGCGGACGTTGCTCGGCCAAATCGCCGACGACATCCGCTCTGCTCGGTACTATGCTCCTGAGAATTCTTCGTCAGCGCGGACAGGTGCTAACGCCTCTGGCTCTAGCAGCTCTCAGGGTAGTAGCGAATCGGCAAATCAGGTGCATGGCATCTTTGGGACAGAAACCGAGTTGAGAATCGATCGTGGTGCCCGTTGGAATTGGGCCCGCACCTCTCGACAAATCGATCCCGTCCAACCCACATCGGCAGAAGAGATGCCGACGACCGTGGCCTATGTATTCAACGATGGCAACACTCTGTTGGCAGACCAATTGGCGGCCATGGGTGTCCTCACGGACTCGGCATTGCCGGGATACGCGGGACTGTATCGCCAGCAGTCGCCCACGCCAGCGTGGCTCTACCAGAACAACTCAAGAGGGATCAATCTCACAAGCAATACTGCTTCGGAGCCTCAGCTCCTGGCTCCCGAGGTGCTCGCACTGGAGTTTGCCTACTACGATGGACAGCAACTGTTGGACTCTTGGGACTCAGCCGCTCAGAAAGGCTTGCCCGTGGCAATTGAGATTCGGCTCACGTTTCTCAAGGAGCCCTTCGATCTGGCACTTGCCGCCAGCGAGCAGGAACGCGACGTTGAACTGAGCAAGAGCGAAAACGAAGTGAAGTATACGTTGTTTGTACGAGTTCCCGAGCGTCGCCAGCCAACCCAATCCAGTTCAAGCAGTCCCTCGCAGGGGTCAGGTGGCAATGGTGGAAGCCAAGCTCCCACAGGAGGCTCTGGCAGTGACAACTAGTCTCAGGACTAAGAGTGGACTCCCACAAAATCGCCAAGCAAGTGTCTTGCTTCTGGTGTTGGTCGTGGTGGCCATCATGTCGCTCACGACCGGCACTTACTTGGTCTCCATGCATAACGAACATACTGCCACTCGGTATTCTGGCAATTATGTGCAAACTCGAATGCTGGCGGAATCGGGCGTCGAGTATCTCAAGGTGTTTCTAGCGCAGACGGATGAAAACATCGCCGTGCAAGGTGGTATTCAAGAAAACACCAATTCGATGCAAGCGATCCTCGTCTCTGACGATGTGATTGAAGATTTTCGCGGTCGCTTCACCGTTGTCGCCCCAGATATGTCGCTGGGTTACTACTCGGGCTTTCAGTTTGGACTAGAAGACGAGTCAGCCAAGCTCAATCTCAACGCTATTCTGCAAGACAAGCGCGGTTCATCGAGAAATGGTTCAGCCGGCGCTGGTCCTGCAGGAATCCCCGGTGCTCCCGGAGGGTCTGGTTCAGGTGGTGCATCTGGATCGAGTAGTACAGGCACGAGTGGTGCTGGCTCTTCGCAACCAAAAGACAATCCTAGAAAACGCCTTCTATCTCTTCCCGGCATGACCGAAGACATCGCCGACGCAATTCTCGATTGGATTGACGACGACGATACAGCGCGCCCACTTGGAGCTGAAGCCTCTTACTACCAGAGCTTGAACCCGGCCTACGAACCGCGTAACGGCCCGATTAGTTCTCTCGACGAACTCTTGCAGGTACGCGGAGTAACGCCGGAACTGCTTTACGGCCAAGACTCGAATCGCAATTTTGTGCTCGAGACCCACGAAACACCGCGGGGGGCTCTGACATTAATCGAGAATTACAATGGGCAACTCGACCGAGGATGGTCGGCGTATCTTACGCTTAGCTCTGCGGAGCAAAACCAGGCTCCCGATGGCGAAGATAAAATCGACGTCAACTCCAACAATCTAAAACAACTCAGTAGCAAATTAACCACTGCGATTGGCGCCGCCGAGGCCAAATTTATCATTGCGTACCGTCAGTTTGGTGCTGCTGGAGAAAACGAGACGGGAAAAACAGTGAAAGCTGGGGCATTAAAAATAGATTTCGATAAAGACGCCAAGAGCAGCATTGGCTCGCTACTGGATCTTGTTGGTGCCAAAGTGTCTTACAAGAAAGATGAACAGAGTCCTGCAGAATTAATCGAGTCGCCTTGGCAAGAAGTTAACGCAGGAGGCAGCCAGGATTTGCTCGAACTTCTGGACCGCACCACCGTCCAGTCAACCGGCCCAATCGTCGGACGAGTGAACGTAAACGCTGCTTCCAGAGCCGTGCTCAGAACGGTGCCAGGGATGACCACCTTGATTGCAGATCAGATCATTAGTCGTCGCCTGCCGATTACCGATTCGACTACTCATACGCATCGCCATGCCGTGTGGCTGTTGGCCGAAGGCATTGTCGAGCTGGAGGAAATGAAAGCCCTCGATCCCTATCTCAACGCCGGCGGCAATGTCTACAGTGGGCAGGTGATTGGTTTCTTCGAATCGGCACCGGGGCAGTCTCGGTTGGAAATTGTTCTCGAGCGGACGTCCGAAACGACAAAACTCGTCGGCTGGCACGACTTGAGCGAACTTGGACCTGGGTTTGCCAAGCAGGCGCTCCTTGGCGTGGCGTCAACACCGTCTCAATGACCAAACGCTTCGAGCTTGTAGACTCCATCCAATTTTCCAGGCCACCCTCACCCGTACAGGGTGTGTACAATAGAAGCGTCCAAGACGACTAACTGGACCCAAGCTTCCGCTAACTCGCGACACTATTAACTTGCCGCCCACTTCGATGAACCGAGTGATCATCCTCCACTGGAAACCTGCTGATTGTCGCGCCATTGTCCTGCGCGGTTCGAGCTCCAAACTTGAGGTCGAGTCGGTTACCCAATTGGACCCGTCTGCCTCTTCTGCCGAATTGGGGCAACAGCTTGGATCAGCGGTGGCAGGTTATTCTCCTCAACGGGCCAAGGTGATCGTCGCCGTCGGTCGAGATTCCTTAGATTGGCAACACCTGCAATTGCCCCCCTGCCCTGACGAAGAGTTGCCACAACTTGTTCGCCTGCAATCCGACTACACTTCCAACGGAGTTGGAGACGCAAGCGGCCTCGACTTTCTAACTCTCGAAGGCGGGTCGGAAGAGCCGCGCCAAGTTTGGAGCATTGCGCTCGCCCCCAGCCAACTTACCAAAGTCAAGCAAGTGCTTTCTGCTGCCGACCTTTCAGCAGATCATGTCATCCCCGCAGTGTTGGGCTGGCCAGTTTATGCAGATGGGCAAGCCATACCGGAGAGCGCCCAACTTTGTGTGGGACCTTTAGGAAACGAGCCCGCAATTTGGTATCAAGTTGACAATCAAGTAGTTCTGTTCAGGCAATTGCAACTTCCCGCTAGCGATTCGCCAGATTTTTCGGCAGCTGTAGCCACTCAGCTCAAGCGAACCGAGATTGCCTTGAGCCAGCGGTTTCCCAAGATCGATAACACGACAACTTATCTCATCGGTAGTGCCTCGCAGCAACTTACCGCACTCGGTACTAAGTTGTCTGCACAGCTGAATAGTCACATCGAAATCCCGGCAAGTCCGTTTGAGGTGGTCCAGGCCGCGTCTTCCCCGGCAGTGGAAGAGCCCATTCTCGCTTTAGCCTCCGCCGCGCTGGCCGGTGAGTCGCCGTTGGTCGATCTGATCAATCCCCACGCTCCTCCCGCCCCTGCAACTCGTCTGCAGACATACTACCTCGCCGCAGCGGCAGCCCTAGCACTGTTTGCACTCGTGGGCTGGCAAGCTTACCGCAACGTGCAGGAGCCACTAGAACGCGCGGCAGAGATGCAAGCGGAAATCGATCTCTACGAAGAATCGGCTGACGAGCTGCGCCAAGCCGAGGGCGAAGTGGCCTCGATTCGTGCCTGGCTTGATAGCTCTGTCAATTTGCTCAGTGAAATGCGATTGATTGCCAAACACGTCCGCAGTGAACCTCTCGACTCCGAGTCCTTTGACGTAGAAGACGACATTGTCGTGGGCAAGATCGAAATGCGGAACCGGCAATTCACAATCGAAGCCTATGCTAAGGACACTTCCGATCTACAGCCTGTGGAATACCGTCTTCGAGATGGGAAACACCGCGTGCGACGTGGTGAAACTTCACGTGCCGAGGAAGTAAACGGTTACCCCGTGAAGTTCACTGCAATTGTCGACGTAACCGACGGCACCCAAGTCGAGGGTGGTGAGCTATGAGTCAGCGCGAGAAATTACTCACTGGTTTAGTCGCATTGGCAGTCCTGCTGTGGGGAAGTACTGTCGGACTAAAGCGCTATCGCGAAGCACGTGATCGCAACGAGAACCTAGCCCTGAGCACTCAAGGAGATCTCAGTCGCGTGAAAACTGCGGCACTGCGTGGCCGCAACGCTCAGCGAAAACTCCGCAATTGGCAACGTCAGGCTTTGCCTACGAATTTGGATATCGCAAAGTCTCTCTATCAAGATTGGTTACGCCAGGAGCTCACCGAGGCAAAACTCGAAGTGCAAGACATCCGAGAACAGTCGCCTCGAGTTTCCCGCAGTGTGTACCGTCAGGCGACATTCATCGTCACCGCTAAAGGAAACATGGAACAGTTAACCGCTTTCCTCTATGAGTTTTACCAATCGAATCACCTGCACCGAATATCGGCAGCAACGCTCGTCCCCACTTCCGATCGCCAGTCGTTGAATATCAGTTTGACGGTGGATGCCATTTCGCTTCCCGAGTCGAATCGCACCGATCAACTGGCAGAAGGCTCTAGCGAGACGATCTCTGACTCATTGGAAGAAGTAAAGGATGAACTTGTGGGCCGCAACATTTTCGTGGCTTACCGCCCTCCAGAACCTGAACAACCGGAGGTTCTCGCTGAAGCTTCTAAACCAGACGAGGAGGCTCCTGATGCTGAGGCTGAGGGTGCCTTTATCACGGGCATGACGTATGGTGCCGGTGGGTGGCAAATGTCGATTCGTTTGAGCGAGTCGGGCAAACTGCGTTACTTCCGCCGCGGTGATCGCATCGAGATCGGCCGCTTCTCAGGCGAGATTGCAGAACTAGACGGTCGAAGAGTCATAATCTCAAACGATCAGGGGCGGCACGAACTAGTGCTGGGCCAGAATCTCAGCCAGGCCCGACAACTGCCTGCAGACCACGACAGCTAGCATCCACGTTCGATTCGAGCTCCTTTCTCGAGCGTCAGCGTCGTTACGGTGCATTCATTGCATTCGGCAAGGTTTGCTTCCGCTTAAAACCTTCCTCCTCCCGCGAATATGCTGGCGTCGGTTGGTAAACCTTGACGAATATACCGTTTGTAGCGACCGGTAGGCGCAGTGCGCGACGGCTCTGCAGTACCTCAGACGCAGGAACTTGGTATGTTGCCGTTACCAGGCACAATTTGTTCGTCCCGACTTAGTTCTAAACGCATCTTTGTAGCTGCGCTGGTATTTGCTGGCCTGGCTCAAATGGTGCTGCAGACCTACGCACAGCCAGCCCTACTGCCTGCGCCACCTCCTCCGACGGAAACACGCGTCTACGCCCTCAGCCATTTGAAACCAGTAGAAGCCCAGAAACATATCACGGAGGCTCTGGCCGACGATGCATCCCTAGCACAGCTACTCGCCGACGAAGCTGCGAATCGTTTGATCATCGCAGCCCCTGCGCGGATTCATGAAAAGATTGCCACAATCGTCAGCCGATTCGATGTGGCTAATGAAAAGCCACAAACTGTGTCTGAGACTATCAAGCTAGAGACCCTCGGTGCCGTGGAACTCCATAGTCGGTTGGAAAGAGTCACCGGTAAGCCGATTTCTGTCAAATCCGATCCGACGAAACAATGGCTTGGTTTCTACGTCGGACTGGAACAGCAAGAGTCGGTCTATCTATGGGCGAGTAAACAGACGGGCGAAGTACAGATTCATGGCTCGGCGGAACGTGTCGCCTCTTGGAAGCGAGTCCTAACGGTTCTCGACACCCCCAGCAAACCGGGAACAAAGACAGAGCTTATTGCCACCTCCAAAGATAAGGCGGGCAAGACAAAACAAGCGATCGATGTCCTCCGACAACGGCCGATTGCTCAAACCGTTCAAGCACAAACTGAAGGTAGCAATACCCAGCAAACAGATAGTCTCCTCGGTCCTGTACAAGTTGAGACCGTTGATGGTACCGATATTCTCGTAATCCGCGGCAATGCGGCTGACACCGAGCGCGTGATGAATGTGATTCGGGACATCGAACGCTTATCGGCCGTAAGCGAGCCGAGAGTGGATGTTGTCGAGCTTCAGTTTGTCGAATCGCAAGCCCTGGCCGCGCTGCTCCAAAATGTCTTCGATGAATCCCTCACAAGACGGTACGGCTACGGAAACCTGGTCGTCGTACCGCTGGTGAATCCGAATGCGGTGCTGCTGGTTGGCTCGCCCACGACGGTAGATAAGGCGCTAGAGATCTTGAAACAACTCGATAAGCCGGGCAAAGAACTAACCCAGTACGAGCTTTTTCGCTTGGAGTTCGCCCAGGCCAGCGATGCACAAGAAGTATTGGCCGACTTGTTCGCCAGCCAGCCCAGCGAAGGCACCACAACCTTAGGGCCCAAGGCGTTGGTCATTGCCGATAGCCGGACCAATTCGTTGATCGTACGTGCGAGTCCTCGCGACATGCACGAAATCCGGGCGTTAATAAAAGATCTTGATCGCGAAGGTAGCGATACCGTCAATGAACTTCGCGTATTCAGATTGAAGAATGTGCTGGCTGAAGAACTTGAGGACGTATTGCAAGACGCCTTTGAACGTGACGACGACACGGACGGGGCAAACCTCTCGCAGCTATTGCAATTTACTACCATCGACGCCGCAGGCCGCGAGCAACTCAAGTCTGGCGTGTTGGCTGGTTCTCGGGTGACCGCCAATAGTGGTGCCAACGCTTTGATCGTCTCGGCACCCCCCAAAACCATGGATTTGCTCGAATCGTTGATCACTCAACTCGATCAAGTTCCAGAGGTGGGAATAGAACTGCGGGTCTTCACGGTGGTCAATGGCGACGCGGTTTCGCTATCGGAAATGTTGATGGGGATCTTCGGCTCTGGCGAAGAAGGTGGCGGAAATAACGACGAGCAAGATCTGAACGCACTGCGCGTGGAAGTCGACGAACGTACCAATAGTATCATTGCCGCTGGAAGCAATGAGGACCTAATCACGGTGGAGGCAATCCTCCGAACACTCGATTCGGCAGATACTCGACAACGGCAGAATCGGGTCTATCGACTGAAGAACAAGTTTGCTGATGAGGTGGCGGTAGCTCTCAACGCCTGGTTGCGTGCCGAATCTCAGGTGCAAGGCACCGCCCCGGGCCTCGCCAGTCCATTCCAGCAAATAGAGCGAGAAGTCGTGATCGTCGCCGAGCCTTCCAGCAATAGCTTGATTGTTTCGGCGACGCCAAGATACTACGAAGAGGTCGCCCGGCTGATTGCTGAAATCGACAAGCAAGATGCGATGGTCATGATCCAGGTTCTCATCGCTGAGATATCGCTCGGCGATCTCGACGAATTTGGCGTCGAACTTGGTTTGCAGGACTCGGTGTTATTCGACCGCAGCTTATTGGGGGAATTGGTCACCACGACCAACACAACCTCTATCCAAGATGGCGGAAACTTGAATACCGTCACCCAAGACATAATTCAAGCGGCTACATTGACTCCAGGATTTAACTTTGGCGATCCCGGCACAGCTCTGGGGAACTCAGGAAGCAATACCTCGCTGGCCACTGCTGGATCTGTGGGAGCGCAGGGACTTTCCAGTTTCGGCGTCAATCGCGTGAGCAGCGAAGGCGGGTTTGGCGGCTTGGTGCTCTCGGCCAGTAGCAATAGCGTGAATATGTTGCTGCGTGCCCTGCAAGAATCGCGGCGGATGGAAGTATTGAGCCGCCCGCAAATTATGGCGTTGGATAATCAAACCGGATCAGCGTTCGTCGGACAGATTGTTCCCTTTATCACAGGCAGCGAAATTAGCCTGGCAGGGACGCCGCAAAACACTATCGATCGGCAACAGGTGGGTTTGAACCTAAATGTCACGCCCCGCATTAGCCCCGATAACCTCGTGGTGATGCGAGTGTTAGCCACCAACGATCGGCTCTTGCCGTTGAATCAAGGTGTTCCCGTGGCAATCGCCCCGAATGGCGATCCGATTTTGTCCCCGATCGTGGATAGTATCGCTGCGGAAACCACTGTCAGCGCCGTGAGTGGACAGACCGTGGTGCTGAGCGGATTGATTACCAAGGAAGACAACGCCCTGCATCGCCGGGTGCCGATTTTGGCCGATATTCCCCTGCTGGGCGATCTCTTCCGGTTCGATTCGGTATCGACCGATCGTCGGGAGCTCTTGATCGTCCTCACCCCCCATGTCGTGCGGAGCCGATTCGAGAATGAAATGCTCAATCAGGTGGAATCGGCCCGGATGAGCTGGTGCCTTAGCGATGTGGTCGATCTGCATGGGCCGGCAGGATTGCGGAGTCGGAGCGATCGGGCTGGTGCCGCCCAGGCGGAAACGATCTACCCCGATGCAGTACCGACTGAAGAGATGATGCCTACATTTAGTGTCCCCGAAAACGAGGCACACAACCCGTAGTGTAAATCATGAAACGATATTTCCGTTTTTCGACCCGCCTGCTGCTGCTCTTTGCTATCACAAGCGGATGTAGTTCGCTCAAGGCCCCGAGTATGAGCGTCAGCAAGGTTATGTGGTGGAAGGCCGACAAGGCCGATCCGCAGGTTCCGGCACGCTTGGTCAGCACTTGGACCGACACCATTCTAAACGTCCCGGGCCAGCAATCTAAGAGAGGATTTGGTGGTCGCATCATGTTCTTCACCCGCGAGGGGAAAGAGCCTGTGCCCGTCGATGGCCAGTTGGTCGTCTACGCCTACGACGAGTCGGATGGCAACCCGAGCACCGCTGAACCGACCCGACGGTATATCTTTCCGGCCGCTCAATTCGTGAAACATCAAAGCGAAAGTTCGCTGGGGCCATCCTACAGCGTCTGGCTGCCCTGGGACGAAGTAGGGGGCAGCATGAAAAACGTGAGCCTGATCGCACGATTCGAACCCCGCGGCGGGCCGCTGATAGTCGGCGATCAAACCAGCCACCTCCTGCCCGGGCATCAGCTCGCCGAAAGCAAGGCCCCCACAACGCTCTCTGACGACGGCGTCCAACTCACCAACTTCCAAGAGTCGACCGCTTCGATCGAAGAACTCCGCAAGTCGCTGCAGACGATTCCGCAAGGGCAAAAGCGAGAACTACAAACGACCAGCATCCGCCTGCCAAAACGGCTAGGTAAAGATAGTCCTGCCGCATCGCTTGCCGAGAGGCTGCGGCAGGGAAAATAACTGGCAAGTCGAACACACATGTGAACGATTTCAGGCTGACGACTTTGATTAACCAATATTCCGCACGAGGATTACAAAGCTTGTGCCAGGTAGTGTCCAGGAAACGTTCAGCACTTATGAAAGGTCCAAGGATCTATTGAAGCTGCCTCTATTTGCCTGCTAGATAAGTTCAAAAAGAAGACCAAGATTCGCTCGGGTGTGTCAACCTGAGTGTCTAGCCAGTCGATTCAGTGTTTATGCCACCCCTTGGAAAGACTAAACTTAGATCATTGACGAGAATTCGCATCGCTAACCAACTTGCCTCGCCAAGATCCCACCCCAAACTCTGTGCACTTACCTTGATCATCGAAGTGTACAGCTCAAATCAGTAGAAGTTTCACACGAATGTCATCAGATGCTAGCCAAACCGGTTCTAATCTAGCAGCCACTTTGGTTCGGATTACCAGAGAGCGGGGCATCGGTATTGAGCGTCTTCGCGCGGAGCAGCTAATTGCCGAGGCGCAAGAGGCGTGGCCCGGTGAACCCAGCAAGCTGTGGCCGAAGTGGCTAGCGGAAGGTCTGCGGTGCTTGGAGCTCAGATCGAAACTTGCAGAGCTATCTCTTGAGGACGCATTGAGTTTGGTGGAAGACGGGGCCCTGGTTGTAGGGTACTCGCACGACCAACAAGCGGCCATCATTGTGCTCGATTCCGATGGGAAAAAAGTACGGGTTGCTTGCGCAGATAAGGAAAAGAAAGTCGTGCGAGCAAATGGAGAGTTTGCCGCACTCGTTTCCGCAGATTCTTCAGAAACGACATTTCGCTGGCTGATTGTTGAAGACTTGGAAGTAAGCCACGAGCCAACTGCCTCGTTCCATCACCGACCGATCGCTCGTTTCGCCGCTCTCCTCAAGCCAGAATGGTCTGACATGTGGGTGATCGGCGTTTTCGCCTTCTTCGCCAGCGTGCTCAGCTTGGCCACTCCAATTGCCGTGGAATCGCTGGTGAACATGGTGACCTTTGGCCGGCTGATTCAGCCTCTGGTGATCTTGTCGCTCATGCTATTCGGGTTTCTTACATTCGCCGGCTTGATGAAAGCGGTGCAAACATTTCTCGTCGAAATCATCCAGCGCAGGCTGTTTGCGCGGGTTGCGGCAGACTTGGCCTATCGATTTCCTCGCGTCAGCCAATCTTCCCTAGATGGGAAGTATGGGCCAGAGTTGGCGAATCGCTTTTTCGATATTGTTACCCTCCAGAAGGTTGTCGCTCAGTTGTTGCTGGACGGCATAACCATTGTTTTGGCAACGATTGTTGGTATGGCGGTGCTGGCATTTTATCATCCTTGGTTACTTGGTTTTGATGTGCTCCTTTTGCTGATTGTTTCAGGTGGCTTGGTGGCTCTAGGCCGGGGTGCCATTAGCACGGGGATCGACGAATCGAAGGAGAAATATCGTCTGGCCAGTTGGCTGGAAGACTTGATGCGTTGCTCCATCACCTTTAAGTCTTCCGGAGCTGCGGAGTTTGCCTTGGATCGGGCCAATCTGGTCACCTCCGCCTACCTCGATACGCGCCGAAGTCATTTCAAGGTGCTATTTCGTCAGCTCCTATTCCTTTTAGGATTGCAAGCGTTCGCCGGCACAATCTTGCTTGGGTTTGGTGGCTGGCTCGTAATTCAAGGACAACTAACTATCGGGCAGCTAGTCGCGGCAGAACTGATTGTTGCAACGATTCTCAACTCTTTGACAAAGATGGGAAAACACATCGAGGGCTTCTACGATGTGGTCGCATCGGTCGACAAACTTGGCTATCTATTCGACTTGAGAATTGAGCCCCAAGATGGCTTGCTAGCCTTTCGCACCGATGAAGGAGTGCGTTTGAGGATTACGGATGTAAGCGACAATGATGCCGGTGCCTGGTTAGCGAAAGGGCTATCTCTGGAAATGGAGGCGGGCGATCATGTTGCTTTGCTGAGTTCGGAAAATGCAGGGTCCAATGACCTTTTCGATATTCTCTACGGGTTGCGAGCCGCAGATACGGGACATGTGGTCATCGAAAATGCCGATCCGCGCGACTTACGCCCCGATGTTCTCCGCAAGGCAGTCACGTTGGTACGAGGCATCGAGATTTTTGAAGGCACTATTGCAGAGAACATCCAACTAGGACGTGCGGCCATCAGCATGACCGACGTGCGAAGTGCTTTGTATGCTGTCGGCTTGTTGGACGATGTGTTGCGACTTCCCGATGGGCTCGATACTCAACTGAAGCCCGCTGGTTTAAAGCTACTGGCAACTCATCGGCAATTGCTGATGCTGGCGCGGGCAATCGCTGGTCGGCCACGATTGTTACTCATTGATGGTGCGTTGGACGTTCTGGCAGATGTTCAGCTTCAGGGAGTGTGCGAAATGCTCCAAGATGAAGCACAGCAATTTACCCTGCTTGTCGCGACAAATCGACGTGCTGTGGCGGAGCAGTTCGCCAAGGTTATTTTGATCGATTCGCCGGCCGATTCAGCAAAGAGCAAACCAAGTTCGGATTCAGGAGTTGTGGCATGAGCACTGCAGCCGAACAACAACAAGCCAGCGAGGCTTTGGCGGAGGTCGCCTATAGCGAGCACGAATTTCCGGCGTTGCGGTTGGCGCGCTCCGTGCGGCTCGCTCGTCGCGTTGCGAAGTGGCTGGTTCTATTCATGGTGATTGCTCTCGTTGCGATGGTGTTTGCACCCTGGCAGCAGAACATCAAAGGAGACGGGTCGGTAGTGGCCTTCGATCCCGTCAATCGACCGCAAGCTGTGCAAGCTCCTGTCAAAGGAGTGATCGCTGAAATTGGCGAAGGAGTTGCCGAGAACGCACGGGTAACGAAAGGGCAATTGATTTATCGAATCGCCGACCAAGATCCCCAATACCTGTCGCGGCTCCGCGAGCAAGTTACCAATACGCAAGATCAGCTGGATGCAGCTAAGCAGAGGTTAGAGCGAACTACCGAGCAGCTATCGGCAAACACGCGAGTGGTTGCCGCCAAGGAAGAAGAGATTTCGTCTGTCCGAGCGGGCCAGATAGAATCACTTTCGGCTGCCGCAGCCTATGTGGAGATGGCAACGAATAAACTCGCCGCTGAACGCGAAGGGCTACAAGCCGCAACGGACGCGGTTTGGCAGGCCGACCTGGACTTTCAGCGCAAGAAGCAATTGAGCGAGAAAGGTCTAGAGACGGGGCTTAAATTTCAAGAAGCGGATCTAAAACTTCGCCAAGCAAAAGCCAAGCAGGCAATGGCCCAGCAATATGTGAATGCCGCGGAAAATGAAGTCTCGGCGAAGCAAAAGGACCGTGAAGCTAAGCGTCAAGAATGGGAAGGGAAAATTAACAAAGTCTTGTCCGAGCTTGAGAAGTCGAAGAGCGATGTCTCCAAGGCAGAGATCGAGATCACCAAGACACGTGAAGAGATCAGCAAAACGAAGAATTCGCTTGCGAAGCTCGAAACACAGCTAGCTCGCCAGGAGACTCAAGAAGTTGTTGCTCCCCGTGACGGTTATATCATGCGTCTTGTCGCCTACGACAAATCGGCAATTGTTAAACAAGGCGATCCCTTGTTCACGATCGTTCCAGAGACAGACAAACCTGCTGTTCAGATTTGGGTGAACGGCAACGATGCCCCGTTGATCGATCCAGGTCGTCCCGTACGGTTGCAGTTTGAAGGTTGGCCTGCAGCCCAATTCTCTGGCTGGCCTAGTGTGGCGATTGGCACATTTGGCGGAACAGTTGCATTGGTCGATCCGACGGACGACGGAGCTGGTAAGTTTCGCGTGGTGGTCGTCCCCGACGAAGATGACAACCCTTGGCCCGAGTATCCTTATCTACGCCAAGGGGTGCGGGTCCATGGCTGGGTACTGTTGGACCAAGTTCCGCTGGGCTACGAGTTGTGGCGCCGGATGAACGGATTCCCACAGTCGCTGAAATCGAAAAACGACCAAAAAGCGTCTAAGCCACCCAAAGTGAAGCTCTAGCTATCACTTGGGGCCAATTCTCTTGGCTGGGAACGTTTAAAAATGAGTTTCCACCGCTAATTTCCGCGGCCTGAGGCCGATAATTACCAAATACGATTGCGTCTTTTCGTCTGGGTTGGCGGACCCGGAATGCTATCAAGAGGTTGGATTCGTGCTATCGATAAGTGCTAGGACCTGTATTACCATTGCGCTCGCGTTATGCGCGGTGGGCTGCAGATCAGGCGCGAAGCGGCAAGCTGATTTCCCCAGCAGTACGACTACCGCCCAGACAGTGGGAACGGACGTTCCGACTTCAAGCGTGCAGTCGCCAACCATCTTGCCGGTCGCATTTCAGTCTGAAGATTCAGGGATGCCGGAGTTCAGAGAGCCGGACGATGCAGACTCTCTGTTACCAGCTGATTTAGAACCGTTGCCGGAAGTAGTTGCTACTCCGATCCCAACAGACATCTCACTTCAATCGGTCACCGAATCGGTCCGCAATCATTTCCCGCTGATCATGCAAGCGATCGCCGAACGCCGGATCGCTTCGGGCCAGGCTCTGTCTGCTTCGGGTGCATTTGATCATAAGCTGGAAGCCTTTACGGAATCGCAGCCACTCGATTTTTATGAGAACTACCGCCACAGCATCGGAGTCAAGCGAGATACAACTTGGGGCGGACAGACCTTTGCTGGCTATCGGATCGGACGGGGAGTGTTCGAGCCCTGGTACCTGGAACGTGAAACAAATAAAGGGGGCGAGTTCAAGGCGGGCTTCTTGGCACCGGTGATTCGTGATCGGGACATAGACTCCAATCGATCAGAACTGTGGCAGGCTCAACTGGAACGCAGTCGGGTCGAGCCTGAGATTCTGGCCCAAGTTATCCGATATGTTCGCGATGGCAGCGTGGCCTATTGGCAATGGGTAGGCGCTGGGGCGAACGAGCAGATTGCCATCGATTTGCTCGAGCTGGCTGAAGAGCGCACCGAAGCACTGGAAGCTCAAGTCGAAGCTCAAGAGAAAGCCCCAATCGATCTTGTCGATAACCGACGGATCATTGTCTCTCGCGAGGCAAAGCTCATTGACGCTCAGCGCAAGTTGCAACAGGCTACCGTAAAGCTATCCTTGTTCTACCGGACCTACGGTGGCGACCCAGTGCTCGTCGATCCCAACTCGTTCCGCAATGGGTTCTACTCCCAGACGCTCCAAAGCAACGATGTAGCGAACCTGATTCTTGATCCTGACGATATCAATCTGGCCCTTGCTAGGCGCCCTGAGCTCACGGAGCTGCAAATCGTGAGTCAGCAACTTCGCGTTGCACTTCGCCAAGCCAATAATGAGACGCTACCCGATGTCGATGCCGGGGTGTTCGTCAAACAAGACGTAGGGGAACCAACCAGTGCCAAACGCGATAAGTCGGAGTTTGAGTTAGAAGCGTTGATGACGGTCTCAGTCCCTATTGAACGCCGCAAAGCGTATGGAAAGATCCGCAGCCTGCAGGGCAAGCTCGCACAGGTTCGAGCCAAGAACCGGTTTACCGCTGACAAAATCTCAGCCGAAGTTCAAATTGCACGTGCGGCGATAGAAGCAGCCCATCAACGCGTGATCCGAGCGACGGAAAGCTACGAGCTTGCCCAGCAAATGCAGGAGGCAGAGCAGCAGCGATTTGAATTAGGGCAAAGCACGCTATTCAATCTCAACATCCGAGAGAAGCAAGCGGCGGAGGCGGCATCTGAGAAAGTTGCAGCCCTCTTGGAGTATCACATTGCCAGAGCGGACTACGGGGCTGCCTTGGGCCTCGATGGACCGGTCACTCTAGAATGAGACAGCTCACCTACTGTTATCGCTCAGCAGCGCCAGGCAACACTGGTTCGGGCGAACTCGGGGCTTCGGTCTGCAGCGATTGAACTACCAGTTGGTTGTCGACGTCGGAAACTCCCGGTTGCATCGAGAGCATTCTTGCCAGGACAGCTCCCTCGTGATCGTCGGCCACGGTGCCAGTAAGCGTGGCCCGGCCGCCTTCCAGCGTGACGTCTGCCACTGCCGATGAGCCTTGGAGTTCAATCGACTTGTCCAGATTGTCTTTCAAATCGGCACCCAACTGTGTCGCATCGACCGGCGCGACTGTGAATGCCGGGCGAATTCGAATGCGAATGGCGTCGGGCCTGCGGCGACGTTCCCTACGTTCACGGCGTTGATCGCGCATTTCGTTGAGGCTCTCGACGACGAAATCGAACGTCGCTCGTCGTCGCTGACGCCCAGACATGTTTTGAAATGCGTTTCGCATGGCCTCAGCGGATCCAGGAGCAGCCTGTTGTAGCCCACCTTGGCCGAAGGCTCCCGGTTGACCCTGCTGGCCAAACTGATTCTGGCCAAATCCGCCTTGGCGGCCGAAACCGTTTTGGGAATTGCCAAATTGATTATTGTCCGCACCCACTCCAGCGGCGCCTGGGATACCTGTTTGAAAGCGATTGTTCGCTTGGAATTGACCCTGCGCGAGAGATTGCTGTACCGCGAACAGTATGGTCATCACGGTCAGCAGGACTGCGATTCGATTCGTTGCTACCACAATTCTCTCCAGCGGACTGCTCCAGTGCCTCGGATAATCCGCGGCCTATTTGCAAGCCGCTTGACCTCTGTCATTATACGTTAAATCGAGGTTCGGGCGAAACGGATTCTGAGCCTTGCGGCGTCTTCAGGGGCGGTTGGACTGCGGCGGCGTGGCGATGGCAAATTCTACTGCGAACCAATGCGGCTAGCGGGTGTCACCATGATAAGACAAGGAACTGAACTATGGCCGACTTTAAGGTCACTGAGTTAGATCACGAGTTAGACTTCGACAAACTTGCCTATTGGGATGTGGTGATTATCGGCGCCGGTCCAGCAGGCCTGGCGGCGAGCCTGACGACAGCCCATCGGGCCCTCACCACGCTGGTGATCGAGGCGAAGGACAAGCCGGGAGGTCAGCCACAGTTTTTGTATGCCGACAAAAAGATTGTCGACATCCCCGGATTTCCCGACGGCATTAGCGGCGAAGAACTAAGCGATCGGACCTATCGGCAGGCCGTCGATGCCATGGTGCAATTTCGCTTCAACGACGAGTTGGTGGCCATTGAAGAGACGGATCAAACGGAAAAAGACGAGTTGCTCAAACGCGTCATCACGAAGAACGGTGAGTACCTGTGCCGCAAGGTGATCATCGCTTGCGGCTTGCTGCACTATCCGCGGAAGTTGCCAGTGCTGGACGAGCTTCAATCGAAGAGCGTCTATTACAAGGTGCCCAAGATTGGTGACTATAGCGAGAAGCAGGTTGTCGTCGTAGGTGGCGGCGACTCGGCCTTCGACGCAGCCGTGATGGCACTGGAGCGAAATGCCAAGGTCAATGTGCTTGTCCGTGAGGATGTTCCGCTAGCCAAGTCCGATTCGGTCGCCCGGGTGCAAAGTTCGGGCGGAAAAGTTCATCTGAACTGCGAGGTTTCGAAGGCGTGGTACGAAGCCGGCGAAATTGCGCTTGCCACGTCAGACGATCAGCAACTCGAAGCTGATTACATCATTGTGCAAATCGGGTTTCTTTCAGCCAAAGAAACCTTTCAGCGTCTCGACTTACGGCTGAACGAGGACGGCAGCATTGCTGTCGATCCCTACTTCGAAACGAGCCGGCGAGGCATCTTTGCGGTCGGAGATGTGCATGGCGATATCAAGCTAGTGACCGTCGCCTGGGCCGAGGGTATTCAGGCCGCAATCTATGCCTTCAAAGAAATCACTAGTCCTTACTGGCTCAACGAAAAGCGACTGCGGGACCAGAAGATTGCGATGATCGGCGACAAGATCTCCCAAGCTGCGATGACGAAGTGAGAAGTTCGAATTTTGAAGGTTGAAGTGGGTTCAAAATTCAAATTCGATGGAATGTGTTTTTGGCCGACGGCTTCTCTCACCGTAGCCTGGGGCAAGTGTAACGCCGCCCTAGGTCTAGGTTGGAACCCTGCGATCTGGCTGATGGCTATACTTATTTTTCTCTAGAAGCAGTTCCAAATCAATGAGCCGAACGCGCTAGCGTCGGGTAGCACCAGAATAACACTTAGACCTAGGCTACCTGCGGCTAGCGCCGTCGGCTCACATAGGGCTATTTTGAATTCTGAAACTGGTTCTATAAACTTCCATCATTTCTCTTGACTTAGGAAGTGGCAGAAAATACTATCAAAATAGTACGGCACTTCGGTGCTGGCACTTTTCACTTCAGGTCGCGCAACGGGGGCGCGGATCTGAACCAATAAGCACGTTCTAGTGCACTGCAGACAGCATGGACGGGGGCTCAGCGGTCTGCCGAGAGAGATAGGTCAGTCGGGGCGATTGGCTTTTTTTTGCAAGGTTCGCAACTTCTTCGCTCAATGCGTGTTTCATCAAGTAGCAGCATTACGGAACGGGTAACTGCGCTTAGTTTCTATACGTGAAGCTAGCGCTACTCAGCTGCGACGAAAAAATTGCGAATTGTTTTGCGCTACCGGTACGCGCAGAGCCAATGGCAACGGAAATCTGGGGCAAACTATCTGGGGTTAACTTTGAACGGAGAACTACCCAAATGTCTAAGTCCAATTTCTCATCGCGAAAATCTTTCTCTTCTTTCGCTAACCGAAAGGCACGATTCGAATCTCTTGAAACTCGCGCTTTACTCGCTGCCGATCTGGCAGTTACCGATGCGGAACAATTTATCGAAGTCGATCTCGAAGACCCACCCATCGGGGTGGTGATTGCCGAGGGTACCGAGGGAGACGACGTCATTCGCGCGTTTGTCGACGATGAAAATGTCCTGCACGTAGTCGTCAACGGCGAGGCAAGCACTTTCAACAGCGACGACATCGACGGAATCTATGTCCTCGCCAAGGGTGGCAACGACCATGTTGGCATCGATGAAAGCGTCTTCCAATGGACTCAAATCTTCGGTGGCGAGGGTGAGGACACCATCGTCGGCGGCTCTGGACACGACTACATCCGTGGAGGTGCAGATAACGACCGCATTGGTGGAGGTGCCGGAAACGATCTGATCATTGGCGGTGCTGGCAACGACAACATCAATGGCGGGCTCGGCAACGATGCTATCGCGGGTGGTATGGGCGACGACAACCTGCGTGGAGGCCAGGGAGACGATGCCATTGCTGGCGGTGCCGGTAACGACAATGTCAATGGAGGCATTGGCAACGACTGGCTGTTCGGCGATGCTACGAACGATGTGCCGGACGATTACCAGGGTCTCGTTCATTACGCGCTCAATTACACCAACACGAATACCGGCGAAGACTTGGTGATGGGCGGCGACGGACACGACATTATCCTCACTGGCAATGGCGATGATCTTGCCTACGGTGGGAATGGTGCCGACATTATTGTCGGTGGCATGGGCGACGATGGTGTTCGTGGCGGCGGACACGGCGACTTTATTCTCGGTGGGTTTGGCAGTGATAAGCTCAGCGGCGGACTGGGTCACGATGTGATCGTGGGCGATCCGTTCCATGCCTTAGACGACTCGCCCGGCGACCCGATCGAAGAGCCTGCAGTCGAGGCTGAGATCGTTCGCGAAGGCCTCCCAGAAGCCGATGAGGTGTTCCGAGCGATCGATGCCGAGATGTCCTCGGTATTGGCAAGTTCGGTGACGGAGCAGATTCTCGGCAATGATGTCATCTACGGCGGTCGCGGCAACGACATTCTCCTCGGCATGTGGGGAGATGATACGATGTTTGGCGACGGTGGCGATGACGCCATGCACGGCGGTGCTGGAAACGACGTGATGGATGGCGGCGTTGGCAACGACCTGATGGTCGGTGCGGCTGGCAACGATACCATTCGCGGCATGCGTGGCAACGATCGCCTCTTCGGCGGACGTGGCAACGACATCGTCGAAGGTGGCTTGCACGGCGACGTACTCCGAGGTGGCTCGGGGAACGACAGCCTGAGTGGCGGTCGCGGTAGCGATGCGTTGCACGGCGGGTCGGGCACCGACTACATGGCCGGCGACGCGGGCGAAGACAAGCTCGATGCCGCTGACGGCGAAGTCGACTTCTTGTTGGTCGACAACCTGGATGGCTTCGATGTCGATCCGTTCGACGTGTTCGTCTAGTAGTTGCTAGTCTAGGATAGCGATCTTGAGAGAGCCGTGGCACATCTGCCACGGCTCTTTTTTTTGGCAGTTGCGTACACAACCTCACTTGCGTGATAATCCGACTAGTCAAATCCCCTTCCCTTCCAGGGAGGTTTTAGGGGAGTGTAGAGCTTTTTATGCTTCGCATTCCTCTTCTAACCTCTCCCCATGAGGAGAGGGACTATTGAAACCAACTTCAGCACTAATCGAATCACCTCAGGTTGACTATGGAATTCACGGCTACCAACTCACACGGAACCAAGGCCAAATGGATCAGTCGCGGAGCGACGCTTACCGAACTGCATGTGCCAGACCGTGATGGCAACCTCGCGGACGTCGTATTGGGTTTCGACGATGCATCGGGCTACTCCACCAAAGCGAACCAGCACTTCGGCGCCACCACCGGTCGCTATGCCAACCGCATTGCTAACGGAAAATTTGAGTTGGACGGCACGGAGTATCAGCTAGCCATTAACAATGGACCCAACCACCTACACGGCGGACCGAACGAGGCGCTCGACAAGGTCGAGTGGCAAGGCGAGCCTCTCGCAGATGGCAACGGCGTGAAGTTCAACTACACGAGCCCCGACGGCCAGGAATCGTTCCCGGGTACGCTCAATGTGGAAGTGACCTATACGCTCACCGACGAAAATGCAGTACAGATCGAGTACACCGCAACTACCGACAAACCGACGATCGTGAATTTAACTAATCACAGTTACTTCAATCTGGCTGGCCACGGCGAAGGCGATATCCTGGACCACGTGGTTTGGATCGACGCGGATCGTTATACACCGACTGACGACACTTCAATTCCAACCGGCGAGATAGCAAAAGTTGACGGCACCCCGTTTGACTTCCGTACTCCCTTGAAAATCGGTGCTCGCATCGGCGAACTTGTCGAAACACCTGCGGGCGGTTACGACCACAACTACGTTCTCAACGGCAAAGTCGGGACCGTTCGGAAGATTGCCGAGGTCTGCGCGCCGAAGTCAGGCCGCGTGCTCACCGTCGAAACTGACCAACCTGGTGTGCAGTTTTACACGGGGAACTTCCTGGCGGGTCAGACTGCTAAGGCGGGAAAAACTTATCCCGGTCACTCGGCGTTCTGTCTAGAGACACAACACTTTCCTGATTCGCCCAACAAGCCAGACTTCCCGTCGACCGTGCTACGGCCAGGGGAAACATATCGGCACGTATGCGTGTATGGGTTTTCGGTGGAATAACGGTTCGCCAGAAGTTATCATCCTGGGCCGTCTCTAAATGTGCAAGCTATATCTCGCGCATAGGATCTGAATACGAAGTGATTAGTGCACCATACGAACAAACAATAGTGTTGTAGTGCTATTTGTGTTCGCGACGTCTAAGTTTGCGGAGCGGTTTGAGACAAACGTTTGTCAGGATCTATCACGACAAATTGTCGCCTGCGCTTACACACTCTTTCTGCAAGTAGTATTTATCTTTCCGAATATATGTGGCAATTAGTTGCATCTGTTTGCGAAGCAGTTGCGTACTTCCTAATAAGACGAAGTTTTCTACTGAGATTGATCTAATCTCTACTTTGTCAGTTTGCCTTTTTAGGAACCTGTTAATGAGGGAGCCAAACATGCGATTTGGAAATTCTGTGAAACCTATAGTCGCAGCACTTCTGTGCCTGCCACTCATCGCCGGTACAGCTTTAGCTGACCACATCTGGATCAACGAAATTCACTACGATAACGCCGGAGCAGATGTCAACGAGCAAGTTGAAGTCGTGATTCGAACGCCAAATGGTAGTGGCGAGACCGCTTCTAGCTATGCTTTGGAATTCTATAACGGATCTAACGGCAGCCTCTATAACACTACAGGCACGCTTGACACTTTCAGTGTGATCAATCCTCTTACTGTGGGAGCCAACACGTTCACGTTTTACACCGAATTGGTTTCTGGTATTCAGAATGGTAGTCCCGATGGCATTGCCCTGGTAGACGTTGTGAACAACAGTGTTGTTCAATTCTTGTCGTACGAAGGTGCCTTCACTGCAGATCCTAACAGCGGTGGCATTGCTGCTGGTGAAACCTCGACCGACATTGGTGTCGAAGAAACTACTAGTACGGTAGCCGGATTGTCACTTGGTCTTACAGGTGGCCCTGGTCAAGCAGCTGCCGATTTCTTCTGGGTAGAAGACCTACTTCAAACTCCAGGTGCCCCGAACGTTGGCCAGCTATTTGTTCCTGAACCTGCCAGCATCGCTTTACTTTTTGCTGGCCTAATGGCAGTCCCAGTGACCCGACGTCGCTGTTAAGTAGCCCATTGAGAGTGCAAAAACTCTTTTTTCCCCTGCGGTTGGTTGCATGAAGCAGCCAACCGTTTTTTTATGTCGGGAGATGAAACGACAGCCCGGGGATCCGTCGGATCGCGAGTGTTCTTACGCTAAGAATTGAATTCGCGATGAGTCGTAGCGCAAAGCCCGAGGCTCCGACTTACTCGTCAAACCGCAATTCGAGGATCTCGAAGCGGTTGGTGCCAGCCGGGACTTCGATTTCGGCAACATCGCCGACTTTCTTACCTATCAGACCTTGGCCTAAGGGGCTGGTGATCAGGATCTTGCCGTTGTCGTAGTCCTCCTCGCCCGCACCGACGAGGGTGAACTCTTCGTCGTCACCAAATTCCAAGTCTTTCACTTTGACGGTTACGCCAAACACGACCTGATCTTTTGGAAGTGTAGACATGTCGACGATTTCGGCTCGATTCAGCTTGTCTTTCAGAAGGTTGATCTTAGCTTGCAGCATGCCTTGGCTTTCGCGAGCGCCGTGGTACTCTGCGTTCTCGCTGAGGTCGCCCTCGGCACGTGCCGCAGCAATCCGCTTTTCGATCAGCGGCATTTGTTCGTTTTCCATATCATTAAGTTCCGCCCTCAGTTTGTCGTAACCAGTGCGGGTCATGGGCATGCTATCGGACATAAAAAACCTCTTGCTAGTATCAAATAAAACAGGCCTCCCTTGCGGAAGACCTAATCTAAATCGCACCATTTGAAGTTACTATTGTGCCGCTTGCGAGAACCGGTGTAAAGCCAATTTTTTGGGGCCTAGGGCGGCAGTCGCGGGCTGGTCCGCTTTCCTCTCTCGAAACCTACTCTTCACCCGTGTAGAGCAGGCAGCCGCAAGACTTGCAGAATACCGGTTTGGAAAGCATTAATTCATTTTGCATGTTGAGCGTAATTTTGTTGCCGCAACCTAGGCATACGCAATCCTGAGCCTCGGCCATCCCATCGGCCCCTTTGCTGCGGATTACACGGCGGTAGTCTTCCTTGGCTTCGCCGGGAATCTCTTTTTCGATCTCGATTAGCTCGCCTTCTAGTCGTGCGATATCGGCGCGAATGAGTTCCGACTCGCTGGTGACCGAGTCCCGGCATTTGCTCAGCTCGGTCTTGGCGGATTCCACTTGCTTCTTTCTTTCATCGACGATTCCTTCTAACTCGTCGGTCTTCTCAAGCGCTTCGATGATTTCGTCGGCCAGAACACTGTTCGCCATTTCAGCGGCAGCAATTTGTTCGAGGAAGGATTGATACTCGGTGTTGCTACTTGAGGTATTGAGTTTCGCCTTGAGGTCTTCGATTTTCTGTTCGCCCGACTTCAGGTCGAGCTGTTTCTGATCCGAAGCCAACTTGGTTTGCTTGACGTTCTCCTCGGCAGATTCCAGGTTTGCCTCGCATTGGAGAACATTGGCCTCTCGCGCTTTGATTTGCCGAGGACCACGGTCGAGCCGCTCGCGCAAATCCGCAAGCTGACGATGAATGCGGTGCAATTCGCGAAGCACTGCAGCAGAAACAGTCATTACCATTCTCCGAATATTCGATGCGGTCCAGGTCTGGGCATACCCTTGCTGGGCTCACCCTTGGCCGCCGCTTTCGATTGGGGCGTGAATCGTTCATTGTAGCGACCAATTCGTTTTGAAATAGGCCCCATCAAATCCCGCTTGATTGAGACTAGTACCATTCTTCACTCTTTGGGTGGCATTCGACGGATTGCGACGTGGGCTGGTTGACTCCGGAGGCATGTGTGCCTCCGGCTAGTGTAGGTGTGTCTCCGGCTTTTGTTGGAGTTTTAGTTCCCTGCGTTCTAGTTCCCTGCTGCAACGCTAGATTTGCCGCATAAAAAAACGTAGCCCCCCGACAGACTCGAGGGGCTACGTTGCTAGTGCTTAGCTATGAAGTTGAAGAACGGAAAATCGAAGAACGGAACCAAACTGCGTTAAGCCGCGGCAGCGATCGGCTCTGCCGGGACTTCTTCCCAAACCTCTTCTTCGGAGATCACAGGGCTATCCACCACGTACTCGGAGAGTTCAGAACTTCTAACCGGGTGCTGCAGTTTGGCAACCGCCTTGGCTTCGATTTGACGAACACGCTCGCGGGTCACCTTGAAAATACGGCCCACCTCTTCCAGCGTGTAGCAGTAGCCGTCGGTCAAGCCGTACCGTAGCCGGACGATTTCTCGCTCGCGGAAGGTAAGCGTCTTGAGCAGTTCTTCAATTTTCTCGCGGAGCAAACCGTTATTGGCCAGCTTCAAAGGATTCTCGGTGTGGGAGTCTTCGACGAATTCGCCGAAGCTGCAGTCTTCGCCTTCGCCAATGGGACGATCAAGGCTAACGGGTGTGCGACCAATGTCCATTACGTGCAGGCTCTCTTCCAGATCGATGCCCGCGGCCTTTGCCGTTTCTTCGTTGGTCGGCAGTCGACCCAGTTCGTGCTGCAATCGCTTGGCGGTTTGTTGCAACTTACTGAGCACGTCGATCATATGCACTGGGATACGAATCGTCCGGGCTTGATCGGCAATTGCACGAGTAATTGCCTGGCGGATCCACCAGGTAGCGTAAGTGGAAAACTTGAAGCCACGGCGATACTCGTATTTATCTACCGCTCGCATCAGGCCTGTGTTGCCCTCTTGGATCAAATCCAAAAAGCTCATGCCACGGTTGCGGTATTTCTTGGCGATGGAAACAACCAAGCGCAGATTTCCACTGGAAAGCTCGCGCTTCACACGCTCAAACTCGATCAGGGCCTTGCGGAGACGCTTGCAGCGGTTGCGGAGGCTTGATGGGGTCTCGAGCGTCTGCATCATCAAATCTCGCAGTTCTTGACGCACTGGCTCGATGCGCGATGCACTGGCACCTTCTTCTCGAAGTTGGGCCAACAGCTTCTGCAGTCGGTCCATTCTTTCAGAAAGCACTTCCAGCTGAGCCATGAGTGGGAGTACGCGACGCGTTCGCAGGCTCAACTCTTCGGCTAGCTCCAGCATCTTGTTGCGGCCGCGGAGATAGTTCTGGCGGGCTTCTTGCTTGGCTTCAGCGGAAGCCGAGCGACTCGTGAGTACAGCAAAATATTGACGCTGCTGCTGCATCAGATGATTAAGCGTCGAGAGATTTTGTGGCATACGTGCCGAAATCTGCTCTTTGGTCAATCGCTCGGTGAGCGAAACCTTAATCGTTCGGTCAAAGGGCAACTCGCCATCGTGAACTCGCTGTAGGGTTTCGACCGTCGATGCGAGAGCAAAGAACGAGCGGAGCAAATCGCGACGGAACAGCTTGCGGCTCAGCTCAATCTTCTTGGCCAGTGTGATTTCCTCTTCTCGCGACAACAGTGGAATCTGACACATTTGCGAGAGGTACATTCGAATCGGATCGTCTGTGAGCTTGGGAAGCTCTTCGGCAAATAGACGCTCGCCGTCGTTCTCTTGCGGGGAGTCGAGTTCCACGGGTTGGGAATATCGCTTCGTATCGTGGAATTCGATTCCAAGTCGGTCGACGAGATCGAGGATCACTCCTACCTGGCGGGAGTCTTCTGCTTCGTCGGGAAGAAAATCGTTGGCTTGTTCGTAAGTAAGAAAGCCCTGGGTCTTGGCTAGTTCGACAAGCTGCGTGTAAGAAATCTTTTCTGCGTTCATCGGGAACCTCTCTGGCACCTCATGTGCTCGAGAAAGTAAATCGGATTGGAACTCAAGAGACTGTTCGCTGCGGGTCATTGAGCCACTTTCTGGGGTGTGGCTACGTGCGGGTTTTTAGCGAAGCAGTAACTCTTGTGTTCTCTCGTCGACAATCACCTCACCCATCCGTGGGTGTGGAACCTGATTGACGACGCTTTAGGTCGTGAAAAAGTTCTGCGAGTACCTCCTGTTCGTGCTCGGGATCCAAGCGCTGTTGTTTCAATTCTGCCAACTGCGATTGTTGGCGAGTTTGTTCTTTTGAGTTTGCAAACCAAGCCAAGAAATCTTCGACGCGACGATCGGCGTCGCTGTCTTGCTTGGCGCGGCCACTTTCGTCGCAATCCACAAGCAAGTTCTGCTCGGCTGGGTTATCGGTGACGAGAGACAATTCGTCGTAGGTTGGAATTTGCCCATCGTGCATCAGTTCCAATGCGCGTGCGTAAAACATGCGGCACGACGCGTTGGGAATGTCTTCGGGGGCCACGTCCTGGGCCAGGCGAGGCAAGAAATCGGGCTGATGGATGAGCAACTCTAGTAGCTCGCGTTCCCAAGGACTTAGTTCAATGCGGGCCGTGGGGTGTGCTGTATTTTCTTCGCTCTGCGTGTCTCTGATGAGCGAGCGGCGGTTGCTGGTGGCCAACTCTTGGCGGTGGGCGGCGAGCCGAGTGCGAAGCACCTCTTCGCTCAAGCCGAATTCTCGCGAGAGCCGCGACATGATTTGTTGCTCACGCAAATAAGCGGCTGATGAGCTGAGCAGTTGCTGGGGCAATGCACGAGCCAGCGCCGTGAGCAATTGCTCTACCGCTTGTGCGGAACGATGAGTGCCTGGGGCCGATGCCAATCCGTTGGTCACAGCGTTTATCTTGTGTTCGAGGGCATCCACCGAAGTGGATAGTAATTGTCGAAACGCGTCGCTTCCTTGCGTCTGAATAACATCACATGGATCGCACCCCGATTGCAAGGTCAGAATCCGTAAATCTATTTCATTTTCTACGAAGAGTGCTAGCAGTTCGTCCAGGATCTGCATGGTGCGGCGTTGACCTGCTTCGTCGCCATCAAGCACCAACGTCACGCGATCTGTATAACGACGCATCAAACCCACATGACGTTCACCCAACGCGGTGCCCAAAACTGCCACCGCGTTGTCGATGCCATGCTGGTGTGCCGCGATGACGTCAGTATAGCCCTCCATCACGACCAACCCGTTTTCTTGCGTGATGCCAGCACGTGCCACATCTAAGGCGTAGAGCTCGGCACTCTTGCTAAACAGGGGCGTCTCTGGGCTGTTGATGTATTTGGCCTCAGTGTATTTTGCCTCAGTGCGATCGGGATCGCTTTTCCCCACGCCGGGCAAGACACGACCTCCACAGGCAATCGGACGCGAACGGACATCGCGAATCGAAAACATGAGTCGTCCACGGAAGCGATCGTAAAAACCTTCGCCCGATTGGCGTGGAGAGACCAAACCTACTCGTTCGAGCACGGCCGGCGAATAGCCTTCGCGTTGTGCCTTGCCGAGTAGCCAATCCCACCGGTCGGGGGCAAAGCCCATATGAAACTTGGCAATACTCTCGCTACTGACATCGCGCTCACGAAGATAATCGCGGGCAGGCTGGGCTTCGGGTGAGTGGGCGAGGCACTCACAAAACTGACGTTCAGCCCAAGCCATTGCCGCTAGCAGATTGCGGCGATCGAACTCGCTCGACTCGCCGCCCGAACCGCGAGTGGGCTTGAGCTCGATGCTCGCCCGATCAGCGAGCATCTCGAGTGCTTCGCGAAACTCTAGGCTTTCCATTCGCATGAGAAAGCTGAACACATCGCCACCGATGTCGCACACCCAACACTTGAATGACTGTCGATCGGGATTCACCTGCAGACTAGGTCGCGAGTCGTCGTGCCAGGGGCACAGCGCTACGTAATTTCTTCCTTGGCGGCGCAGCGTGGAGTAGCTGCCGACCAGTTCCACAATATCTGTGGCCTGTCGCACTTGCTCCTTCACATCCTGCAAATCGGAAGCCACGTTGGAGGGAATCCTTTGGATTTTTTAGTCGAGAGACGAAAAACATCTAGTTTTTGAAACGCAATCGACTGTTTTTCTCGTCTCTAGGCTACGTTGAAATTCAACCTGTGGGGTGGTGCCGTCAGGCCCACCGATTGGTCGGGCACCAAATCAACCAAAACGGTGTGCCGCCGCTTTGCTTTGGCACACCCTACGTAGGTCTCTCTGGACTCTGGACACTCATCTCTTATCTCTGAGATTATTGCGAGCGATTAGGTCTCAGGGCAACCACCACTTCTAAGTCGAGCTCCTGAGCCTCTTTTTGGTCATACCTTAGCACTTCCACGGGTACGCGGGTGCCGATTGGTGTGCCGGCAATCGCCTGGCTGAGCACCGTGGGATCGGAGTAGGCGACCCCATCCCAAGAAATCAAGACGTCGCCAATTTGTAGGCCTGCCTCATGCGCCGGTGTGTTTGGCTCCACCTTAGTAATCAGAACGCCCTCGTCTCGTTTGATGCCCAATCGACGTGCCATGCGGTCGGAAACTCGATGGGGCTCCACGCCCAGGTAACCCCGTTCCACATAGCCAACGGTACGAAGCTTTTCGTAAGCTTCTTTCGCGACCGTGCTAGGAATGGAAAAACTTATTCCCTGGTACGAATCGCCGATGATGGCCGTGTTGATGCCGACAATTTGCCCTTCGGTGTTGACCAAAGGACCGCCGCTATTGCCAGGGTTCACAGCCGCATCGGTTTGTAGGTACTCCTGGTAAATCGAATCCCTTCCAGGATTGATCCCCCGACGTTCCTTAGCGCTGAGAATGCCAAAGGTGATGCTTTTCTGCAAACCAAACGGACTCCCGAGAGCCCACACGATGTCGCCTACATCAAGTTGATCGCTATCGCCCCATTCGGCGGCAACTAAGTTTTCCAACTCGGTTTTCAGCACGGCCACGTCCAACAGGGTGTCGCGTCCGACCACAGTTGCCGAACCACGGCGACCGTCGCTGAGCTGGATTTCAACCGAATTCACTCCGCGAACAACGTGGTTGTTGGTAATGATGTAACCACTATCATCGACAATCACGCCGGAACCTTGTCCATGGCCTGTCCTCATGCTGGTTCGCACGTTAACCACACTGGGGCCAACAAAATTCGCCAGCAACCGCGACGCATTGGAGACTTGATTGAGGTTCAGATCCTCCTGATATTCCTTGGCCACGTCGTATTTGGCGCGTTCCTTGGCCGCGGTGATCGAATATTGAACGCGTTCGACAACCGAGGGCGTTACTAGCACAATGAACAACAGGGCAAAAATCAGCAGCAAGCGGGCCAAACGGGATGACTGCAGCGGATCTTGAATTTGCTGGACGGTTTTTGGCTGCTGGTCCACAATAGGGGTGGAGACCGTTTTGTTCGGAAACAAAGGAGCTTGATCATTATCGAGCATTTGAAATTCCTAGTCCTACTGACGAATAGGGGCAAATCCCCACTCGTCTCTACACTCGTCTCAACCCAGAGTCCACGGAACAGGGCCCGCCGTCAGGGCCCGTCGCCAGTTTCGATTATACTATGTTCCCCGGTTTTCTGCCCAAAAGTCAACTAGCCAAGTAACCTAAGATACAAACTCTTGGACCCTTCCTCTGCCACCCCTTCGCGGTTTTTCCCGCCTCCGGAGAGTTCTACGCCGGATGGACTGGTTGCGATCGGTGGAGATTTGACAATTGATCGATTACTGGACGCTTATCGTCACGGAATCTTTCCCTGGCCCGTGTATGAGGAAGATCCCATGCTATGGTGGTCGCCCGATCCCCGGGCGATTCTCCCCTTGGACGGAATGTATGTCTCTCGACGGGTCCAGCGCCGGATGCGTAATGGCGAGTTCCGCGTGACATTCAATGAAGCCTTCGGCAAAGTGATTCGCGCCTGTGCTAAGGGACCGGGCCGACAGGGGGGCACCTGGCTGACGGCCGAAATGATCGACGCATACACCGATCTGCACACCCACGGCCATGCCCACAGTGTGGAAGCATGGAAGGATGGCAAACTGGTAGGCGGAACTTATGGCGTCGGCATCGGCGGATTCTTTGCCGCCGAGAGCATGTTCTACCGCTCGCGCGACGCCTCGAAAGTCGCGCTGGCGACATTGGTGGAGCATCTCAACCAGCGCGGCTATCAACTTCTGGACGTGCAACAATGGACCCCGCACACAGGGCGGCTAGGGGTGCTGGAGATTTCTAGAGACGATTACCTGGAGCGGTTGGAAGCGGCGCTTGGGTTGCCGGTGAGCTTTAGGTGATGGGAACCAATCAATTGCAAATCTGCCAGGGGTGGGGACGCCTCGGCTCGCTAGGTGAGCAACGGCCGGAGAGCGGCGTGGCTTAGTTCTAGCGATTTGCGTCGGAGGTCGAGAGAGCCTTCGAACTCTTCGTCTTCCACTTCTACGCACACCGGTCCATCGTAGCCCACTTCGGTGAGTGCCGCGAGCCAGGCTTGCCAATCGATGTCGCCTGCGCCGGGGATTCTCGCGATGCTGCGGTCCATCGGCAGGGCGAGTGATCCCACGTCGTTCAGGCGAAGCGGATCGACCAGCATGTCTTTGGCGTGCGTGTGAAAAATACGCGGGCCAAATTCGCGGATCGGCGCGATGGGGTCCATCAATTGCATTTTAAGATGAGACGGATCGTAGTTCAGCCCAAAGCTTTCCGAGGGTATCAGATTGAACATCCGTCGCCATACCGCCGGGGAGTGGGCCAGGTTGAGTCCGAACGGCCAGGTGTTTTCAAAAAGCATTGGGCAATTTTCAATCGCGATGCGAATGCCCTTGTCTTCCGCGTGACGAATCTGGTCGGGCCAGACCTCGGCAAACAGCTTGAGATTTTCTTCCAGCCCAAGCTGATAGTTGGCACCGGCAAACGTATTGACTGTCGATAGCCCCAACATGGCGGCGGCATCGACGACCTTAGGCAGATGTTCCCGTGCGGCTTGGGCTTGATCCGCCTCGGCGGACAACAGCACCGAATAATAACCGAGAGCGGAGATCGAAACACCGTGCTCTTCGCAGAGCGCCCGGGTGTCGTCGGCCTTGCTGGGCGTGAAGTTGGTGACGTCCAAATGCATGACGCCGCCATACTTGCGGTCGGGTCCGCCCGGCGGCCAGCACATCACCTCGACGCAGTCGTAGCCAATCTCCGCGGCATGACGCAGCACTTCCTCGAAGGTAAGATCACCGAAAATCGCGCTGACGAAGCCTAGTTGCATAGGATTTTGTTTGTTGTTAGTCGTTAGTTGCTAATCGCTCAATTCATCGCTTGCGGTTTAGCGGTGAAAAATCAATTTAATCCATTTTACTAAAAGCCAATTCCAGGTCGGCCCGTAAGTCTTCCACCGCTTCCAAACCAACCGACAAGCGAATGAGTCCATCGGAGATACCATGTTTCGCACGGTCCGCGGCGTCGTAGCTGGCGTGCGACATCGAGGCGGGTTGTTCGATGAGGGATTCTACCGCCCCGAGACTTACTGCCAATTGGAATAACTCGGTCGACTCCGCAAATCTCTTTGCTGCCGAATAGTCGCCTTGGATTTCAAAGGCAAGCATCGCTCCAAAGGCCCCGTCCATCTGTCGGCTGGCGAGTTCGTGTCCTGGGTGCGTGGCGATGCCCGGATAAAGAACACGTTCGACTCGCGGGTGCTGGTTCAACCACTCAGCCAATTGGGTAGTGGTGCGGCATTGTTCGCGGACGCGCAGTTCCAAAGTTTTGATGCCGCGGGAACAGAGAAATGCTTCCAGCGGACCCATAATCGCGCCGGTGGAGTTTTGAACGAAATATAATTCGTCGTAAAGCTGCTGATCTTTCACCACCAACGCGCCGCCGACCAAATCGCTATGGCCACCCAGATATTTTGTGGCCGAATGCATCACGATATCGGCTCCCAACTCCAGGGGACGCGTTAAAACGGGCGTAGCGAAGGTGCTATCGACGCCAAGCAAGGCCCCGTGCTGATGCGCAATCTCTGCACATTTCGCGATATCGGTGATGGAGAGCAACGGATTTCCTGGGCTTTCGATCCAAACTAGTTTGGTCGCCGGGGTGAGCGTTTCCCTTAATCGCTCGGGCTGGGTGGCGTCGACAAGCGAGACTTCGATGCCCGCGCGGTTGGTAACTTTGTGCAGAAGACGATAAGTGCCGCCGTAGATATCGCTGCCGGCAACGATATGGTCGCCGGCGCTAAGCATGCTTGCCACGCAATGGGTCGCCGCCATCCCGCTGGCAAAGGCGAGCGCGCCGACCCCGTTTTCGAGCGAAGTGAGCGTGGTTTCCAAATTCTTCCGCGTCGGGTTGCCGCTGCGAGAGTAATCGAATTCCCCCCAATCCCCGGCCCCCGGTTGCACGAACGTCGACGCCAAATGCAACGGCGGCACAACGGCGCCGGTCTCAGCACACTTTTCGTTGCCAACGTGGATAGCGCGTGTTCGGAAACGTTGATTGCTCATGGTTATTCTTGTTCAAATTACCACAGAGGACACGGAGGGCATGGAGAATAGTTAAGACAGGATTACGGGATTCGACCGATCGACAGGATTGAATTCAAGAAGTAGAGAAATAGATCGATCAGGTGTCCTTCAGCTTAGTGTGTCGCTATCGCAACCTGTTTAAGACAATCTCCGTGTCCTCTGTGTCCTCTGTGGTTAGAAACTAACTCAGTGCTTGTTCTAAATCCGCAACTAGATCGGCTGAGTTCTCCACCCCAGCTGACAAGCGGATCATGTTGTCTGGGATGCCGAACTGTTTGCGTTCTTCGGGTGTGCACTGGTAATAGCTCATTACGAGCGGTTGTTCGATCAGCGATTCCACGCCGCCCAAGCTGGGGGCGATGCGGGGGATTTTCGCGGCGTCGACGATGTTGGCTGTTTGCCGCCAGTCGGCGTCTTTCACCAGAAACGTGACTAGCCCGCCGTAGCCACGCATTGTTTGCTTGGCCACTTCGTGATACGGATGCGACTCGAGCCCCGGGTAATAAACCCGCTCGACGCGAGGATGACTCTCCAGGAACTCGGCTATCTTTTGTCCGTTTTCGTTATGCCGTTGCATGCGAAGTTCGAATGTCTTTAGCCCCCGAGCGAGCAGATACACATTCTGCGGCCCGTTGACCGCACCCATGATGCCGCGCAGATTGCGAACTGGTTCGAGCTGCTCGGTCGTACCGACCACCACGCCGGCCAGTAGATCGTTGTGTCCGCCAAGATACTTGGTGGCCGAGTGCAAAACGTAGTCGATCCCCGCATCGATGGGTCGCAGGTTGTAAGGCGTCGCCAGCGTGGCATCGATCAGCGTTTCCACGCCATGCCGCTTACCGATGTCGGCAAAGCGACCGAGGTCGACGCAACTAAGGTGCGGATTGGTGGGCGACTCGCTGATGAGCATTTTGGTGTGCGGCGTGATGGCCGCTTCCATCGCCTCGTAGTCGCAGGCACGCACCTGCCGAGTGACCACGCCGAAGCGTGACAGGTGTTTGGTGCAAAACTCGCGGCTGCGGTGATAACATTCGTCGAAGAATATCACCTCGTCGCAACTGCTTAGCTTCGACATCAGCAGCCCGACGATCGCCGCCATGCCGCTGGAATAAAGCACCGCATCTTCGCCACCTTCGAGTGCAGCCAGCTTGCGCTCGACAATCCGTTCCCCCGGATTGCCGTAGCGACCGTACTCCTCCCGGGTTTGCTTTTGCTCGATGAAGTCGATCACCGCCTGCGTGCTTTCGAAAGAATAGGTCGACGCGCAGAAAATCGGATCGGTGATCGAGTTGCCCGGCTTCTGCCGTGCTTCGCCGGCGTGGACCGAGAGCGTCGAAAAATCCTCGGGGAATTTATCGTGGTCTAGCTTGGTCGAAGAATCACCATCGGGTTGGGTATCGCCGGGTGGGTTTTTCATTTCGAGCTGGCTCATAGTGAGAGGCGAGGGGGTCAGGGGGGAGTGGTCGGAAATATAGCGCAATAAAAAAACCGCATTCACTCTCGGCAAATGCGGCTCTTGATAAACCAGCTAGCTGAATTGTTGCCTCGCACTGACTTTTCAGTGTTTGGCGTTGGCTCTTTAGCAGTGTCGGCTGCAAGCGGCCACAAATCCCGAGTTGCTCTAAATTGTACGCCGGGGCGGCTGGATATGCAAGCACAACCCGACTATGGCTGCGAAACTCTGGGCAAATGGCTTGCACTTTACGAATAGAATGAACGATTCGCCACCGAGTTCGCAGATTAGCCACCGAGTTCACAGAGATGAAAGAGATTAAAACGGGGCTGCTTTCTGGCTAGTTTCTTGAGTGTGTCCAGGAACTTAAATCGGGACTCAGCAACGACAGTTGCTGTCATTCCGAGGTCTGCCGAGGAATCTGGCTAGACCCCTCGGCAGACCTCGGCGTGACAATTCGCTTTGAGTTTGTGAGTCGCGATTTAAATCCCTAAACAGACTCCGATATTGGCAATTCTTCTGGTAGCAGACTGCCTACTAACCCGTTCTACCAGCAAGGCTAGCACAACATCCCCCCCGACTCTGTGCCCTCTGTGATCTCTGTGGCAAACCAGCGAATGCACCAGGTCGCTATTGACCCTTGCCCTGCGGACTGGGACCATTCCCGCCCCGTAATTTCTTCACCCGTCGACTCCTGCTGTGGTATTGCTATGTCTTGGCTCAAGTCCCGCTGTCGCAACAATGCGTTCGCGCACCTGGTTGTTGCTTTGACACTTGTGAGTGTTGGTTGCCGTTCGCCCTATTATGCCGACCGCGGTGCCGGAGTAGGGGCCCTGGCGGGAGCCGGGGCGGGAGCAATTATTGGCGACGCCACCGGCGGCAGTGCGGGTACAGGCGCGCTCATCGGTGCCGGACTCGGTGCCCTAACTGGCGCCGCTGTTGGCGAGTCGATGGACGAATTGCAGGCGCGTAACCGGGCCGAGATTGCCGCCCAACTCGGACGACAAGTCCAGTCGGGCGCAGCCACCATGGACGAAGTGGTAGCGATGACGCGCACGGGCGTCGATCCGCAGTTAATCAAGAATTACGTCCGCACGTCGGGCGTCCAGCGGCCCCTCTCTGCCGACGACGTAATCTTTCTGCATAACAATGGCGTCTCGACCGACGTGATTACCGTCATGCAAAACCCACCGGCCCGCACGGCCGTCGCCTCGGTTCCGCCGCCCGTGGTGGTCGAAGAGCACTACTACGGCCCGCCCCCTTGTGGTCCGCTGCACTGCAGCCCGCACTTCGGTTACTATCACCACGCCCGTCGACGCCCGCGGACGAGCTTTGGGTTTTCGATTGTGAAGTGAGTTGAGGTGAGAGACTAGAGTTGAGAGTCCAGAGACCTGGTCCAGAGACCTGAGCAAGAATCGCTTGCGGCTTAGCCGGGGGCGGGGACGCCTCGGCTCGCCGTTGTGGAACCGCAAGCGATGTCGATTGGTGAATCCGAAATCGTTCTCGCCCCTTCCCAAGTGGCTGCGATGCGATCACACTTGCATCTATGCGTGCAGAAGTGATTGCCATCGGAGACGAACTCACCAGCGGCCAACGGCTGGATACCAATAGCCAATGGATCAGCCAGCAACTGGGCGACATGGGCATCGACGTCGCATTTCACACAACTGTTGGCGACGACCTCGACGACAATCTGGCGGTGCTGCGAGCCGCGATTGTCCGGGCTGAGATTGTGACCATCACCGGAGGCTTGGGGCCCACGGCGGACGATCTCACCAGAGACGCCCTGGCAAAAACGGTTGGCGTGGAACTCGAGCGAGACGAAGCGGTCGTTCAGCACATTCGGCAATTGTTCGAAAGCCGTGGTCGAACGATGCCAGAGCGAAACGCGGTGCAAGCCGATTTTCCAGTCGGCTCGATTCAAATTCCCAATCCCCACGGAACCGCTCCTGGGATTGAGATGCACGTGGAAGGCGGATCGGGAAAGTGTGCCGTGTTTGCACTCCCCGGCGTACCTGCTGAGATGCACGAGATGTGGCAGGCGACGGTGGCCCCGGTGATTGCCAAACTTCAGCCCGAACCGCGGGTAACTCGTCATCGGTCGATCCGTTGTTTTGGCATTGGCGAAAGTCAGCTTGAAGCGATGCTCCCCGACCTCGTGGCCCGGGGCCGGATTCCCCGAGTCGGCATTACCGCCAGCGATGCGACCATCACCCTGCGAATCACTGCCAGCGGTCGCGACGAGCAAGAGTGTTTGCTCGCCATGGAACCAACCGCCGCGATCATCTATGAAAAACTCGGGCAACTGATCTACGGCGAAGACACGGAAGGCTTGGAACACGTCGTAATAAGACTGTTGGAAGAGCGAAATCAAACGTTGGCAATTGCCGAATGGGCGACTGAAGGGTTGATCGAACGCTGGCTGGAGGAAGCCTCCGAAGGCAATCAAACCTACCTGGGTTCCCGAGCCATCGGCAGCAAGCAGGACGTGCAGCAATTGGCAGGAATGAACGCTTTGCCCGCAGACTTTGAACCCGACAGCGCCGCAACAGCGAAGATGTTGGCCGAGGCGGTACGCGAGGAGTACGGATCCGATTTTGGCCTGGGGGTGGCGGCGTATCCAGTCTATACCGAGAACCCCGACTCGCATTTGCATGTCTCTGTAGCAACGGCCGAGCAAACGCATCAACTGCGTTTTGGGTGTGCGTCGCACCCAGCCATCAAGCTGGCGCGGTCCGCCAAGCAAGCGCTCAACGCTCTGCGGCTTCACCTACTTAAAGATCCCGTATGACTCAAATTCGTCTCGCCGCTGCCGCCCTGAACCAAACGCCACTGGCGTGGGACGAGAACCGCGATCACATTGTCGCTGCACTGGGCGAGGCACAGGAGAACGAAGTCGGCGTGCTCTGTTTGCCGGAGTTGTGCATCAGCGGTTACGGTTGCGAGGACCAATACTTTTCTGCCGGCCTGCACCAGACTTCGCTCGAACTGCTGCACGAAATTCTGCCCCATACAGCGGGGTTGGTCACTTGCCTGGGACTCGCCGTTCCCGTGGAGCACAAACTGTACAACGCATGTGCGGTGGTGGCAGACGGGGAACTGCTGGGCTTTGTTGCCAAGCAGTATCTGGCCGGCGATGGCATTCATTACGAACCGCGCTGGTTCGACCCCTGGCCCGCGGGCAAGGTGACGGAGCTTTCCGTCGCCGGGAAGAATTATCCGTTTGGCGATCTGCTATTCGAATGTGGAGGGATCAAGGTCGGGCTGGAGATTTGCCGCGATGCCTGGGTTCCCAACCGCCCTGCCCCGCGGCTTGCGGCAGCGGACGTTGATCTCATTTTGAACCCCAGTGCCAGTCACTTTGCTTTCTTTAAGCAGGAAACGCGGCGACGGATCGTTCTCGATGCGGCCAGGGAACATCACCTGGGCTATGCATACGCCAATCTCTTGGGCAACGAGTCGGGGCGGGCCATCTATGACGGCGGTTCGCTGATTGCAACGGGCGATGAGATGGTGGCCGTGGGTCCCCGATTTTCGTACCGCAACGTTGTGCTGACGTTGGCTGACATCGACATTGAGGCAAACCGTCGGGCACGCGAAGAGGCGAAGCCAATGGTCGACGGTGGGGAGGGTTTCGCTGGAAACGTCATTCAATCCTCTTTCTTACCGCCGACGCCAACTACTCCGCAATCACCGACGCAGCCGCCCGCTTGGGATACGTCGCCACCTGCCAAGGAGGAGGAGTTCGCCCGCGCTGTGCCATTGGCGTTGTTCGACTATCTGCGGAAAAGCCGCGCTCAGGGTTTCATCGTGTCGCTCAGCGGCGGGGCCGATTCCGCGACGGTGGCGACGTTGATTTGGTTGATGGCAAAGTTGGGCGTCGAAGACTTGGGGTTGGCAGGATTTGCGAAGAAGCTTAGCTACCTTCAGCCCGCTCTTGATAAGAAAGACGAACAAGCGATTGTCCGTCGGTTGCTCACCTGCGTCTATCAATCCACCCGCAACAGTGGCGAGACGACTTCCCATGCCGCCGAGACGTTGGCCGAGGCCCTGGGGTCGCAGTTTCTTCGCTGGGATGTGGATGGACTGGTGGAAGACTACGTGGAGACGGTGTCTGCGGCCATCGGTCGCGAGCTTGCCTGGGAAACCGACGACGTGGCGCTACAGAACATTCAAGCCCGCGCTCGTGGCCCCGGGGTGTGGCTGTTGGCGAATCTCACCGGGGCCCTGTTACTTTCGACTAGCAATCGCAGCGAAGCGGCGGTGGGCTATGCCACCATGGACGGCGATACCTGCGGGGGACTCGCGCCCATCACGGGAATCGACAAAGCATTCCTGCTCGAGTGGCTTGCCTGGATGGAAGCGACGGGACCGCAAGGAGTGGGACCTCTGTCAACGTTATCCGTGATCACCAGCCAACAGCCAACCGCCGAATTGCGTCCTCCCCAGCAGAGCCAAACGGACGAGGGCGACTTGATGCCGTATGCGGTGCTCGACGCGATCGAGCGATTTGCCATTCGAGATAAACAGACGCCGGTGGAAGTTTTTGCAGCCTTACGCAACGAATACGACGAACACTCCACCGCGCAACTTGGCGAGTGGGTCGAGCGCTTCTTCCGGCTTTGGTGCCGCAACCAGTGGAAACGCGAACGCTACGCCCCCTCGTTCCACTTGGATGATGAAAACCTGGACCCCAAAACCTGGTGCCGGTTCCCGATTCTCTCGGGTGGGTTCGAGCGCGAGCTGGAGGAGTTGCGGGAGCATGTGCGGGGGTTGCGCTAAACCGCAAGCGATGTATCATGCGGGTCCCACTTCAACAGTCAAACTTCAAATTTCTCACTTCCGCGTTAGTCGCCAGCAGCGGTGGATGCGTTTGTTGCGGAAGTCTTCGGGGACAGTCTTTTGGCTGATTTCGCGGATATCCCAGTCCGTGAGAGCCGACTCGTCGAGCTTGAAGCGGCGGGAGTTGGTGGAAAAGTACACGATACCGTCGGTGGGGACGTGCTTCTGCAACCGCTGGAACAGCCTGGCATGGTCGCGCTGTACATCCCAATCGTGCTCGAGCCCTTTGCTGTTGGAAAATGTGGGCGGATCGACGACGACCAAATCAAACTGGGCATCTGCCGGCAAGTTTGCGAGGAACTCGCCGGCGTCGCTCCTTACAAGCTGATGGCTGTGGCCGGTGAATCCGTTCAGGCGTAGATTCTCCTCCGCCCAACTCAGGTAGTTGGCCGAAAGATCGACGGTGGTGGTTTCCGCCGCCCCGCCCGCGGCGGCATACACCGAGAACGTGCCCGTGTAGGCGAATAGATTCAAAAAGCGTTTTCCCTCTCCTGCATCGCGAACCATCGCCCGTGTGTTGCGGTGGTCGAGGAACAAGCCGGTATCGAGGTAGTCGGATAAGTTCACCACAAACTGCAGCCCCCCCTCCTGCACGATTTTTTTCTTCCCCGCCTCCGATTCTCGCGTGTACTGCTGCGTGCCACGCTGGGGGGTGCGATGCTTGAGGAAAACGTGATCGCGCTCTACCTCCAACGTCTCGGCAGCGGTAGCGACCATCAGATCGAGCCAGTCGGCATGCTCGGCGGCAGTCCGTTGGTGGGGGCGTTCGAACTCGGCCAGGTGTAACGCGTCTTCGTAGCGATCGACCACCAGCGGCACTTCGGGGATATCGCGTTCATAAAGTCGATAACATGTAATGCCCCGTTTGGTTGGCCAGCGTCTTAAGTGACGGGCCCGTTTACGCAACCGATTGGAAAACTCCTCAGCCTGGCGCAAAGCCTCGGTCCGCAATCCACCAAAAGCTGGCGAAGCTTCGTCACCCACCGCTTGCGGTTTCGCCGGCGCGGCCTCACTCCCCCGACCAGATTTCGGCTCCTTGGGTCCAAAAAACTGATAGTACGTGCAGGCAATCTGTGCGTTGTACAATTTGCGACGCCGGTCAGCCGTTTGGCCAACTAGCTTTTCCAAATCTCCCCGAGCCGAAAAGATAAAGTGCGACCAGGTTTTCAAACGCCTGAGGACCTCTGGCAACGTGCGGTACAGTTGCTCGATCTCGTCGTCGCGGCCCATCCGTACACCGTAAGGCGGGTTCATGATGGTGCAGCCATACTCGCGCGACGAACGCAGATCGGCAAACGCTCCCTGCTGAAAGTGGATGTCGTCTTCCACCCCGGCTTGAGCCGCGTGATAGCGGGCGAGTTTCAACGCTTCGGGATCGATGTCGGTGCCCAGCGGCCGCTCTTCCAGTTTTGGCAGGATCAGATCTTCAGCTTCTTCGCGCGCTTGCTTCCAAGTGTTGGCGGGAATCGCCTCCCACGCCTCCGCGGCAAACTCCCGAGCTCGACCGGGTGCCATGCGGCGCGCGACCATCACCGCTTCGATCAATACTGTGCCAGTCCCGCAAAAGGGATCGATTAGTGGGCGGCCTGATCTCCAAAAGCTAAGTTGAACCAGCGCCGCCGCCAACGTCTCGCGGAGTTGTGCCGGGCCAGCGAGTTTCCGATAGCCGCGCTTGTGCAGTCCGTCGCCAGTGGTATCGATCGAAAGCGTGGCTTCGTCTTCCAACAGCGCGACTTCCACCGGTACTGGCGGACCGGTTTCAGGCAATTCTGTACACGAGTACTTATCACCGAGCCTCTCGACGATCGCCTTCTTAACCGAACGCTGACAAGCAGGGACACTAGTTAGCTGCGACTTGCGCGAACGGCCGCGGACAGGAATCGCCGCTTCACTCGAGATCCATTGCTCCCACGGCAATTCCTTGGTGGTGTCGAAGAGTGCGTCGAAGTCGGCCGCTGGGAATTTTGCCAATTGCACCAGCACGCGGTCGGCACTTCGCAACCACAGATTGGCCCGACAAATGGCAGAGTCGTTACCAGCGAATTCGATGCGTCCCGGGCGGGTGATCTTGGACTCGTATCCCAAGTCTTGAAGTTCACGCACCACGACGGCTTCGAGCCCGAAGGCGCTGGTAGCAACAAGTTGGTGCATTTAAGGAGGCAGTAGGCCGGAGGCTGGAGGGAATCAAAAAAAGCCGCGATCCGATGGATCGCCGGGACCCCATCATGGCTTACGATATCGACATCCGCTAGAGGCGACAGGGCGGATTGCCCGTGCAGAACTGCTTGTAGCGGGTGATCCCGCCGGCACGGCTGACGCGAAGTTCCAAGAGGGCCCCACATTTGGAGCAGAAATCGAATTCTTCCTTTTGCTCCCCTTTGTCCTCGGCGGTTTGGCAACCGACGCAATGTGTGGCGCTGGGGAAGATCTCCAGCCGCTCGGGATCGATCGGCTCATGGCAAACCTCACAGACCACGGCCTGCTGCCAATCATCGTCGCGACCAGTCCCCTCGTCGGGGACAATCAAGAGCCCTACAGCTTGGCAACTGTCGCAAGCAAGCCGGCACAAGTGCATGGTGAGCAATTCGCTCACCATCTCTTCGGGCGGATGCGAGGCTCGTCTGAGCAGACCCAGCTTGCGCAAGCGCTGTTCCAACTCGCGCTGCCCACAAACCGTTTGCCAACCACATTCTTCACAGCACAGAGTTGCGGCAAGCATGGACGGCAGCAAGAGTAAAAGGCTTAGGGCTGAGCTAACGGTGCGGCGATATCACCAAACGCATTCGGGTCGTTCACGTCTACGTTTCCGACGTTGTTGACATCATTGATCGTATCATCTCTGTCGACCAGATTGAACGTACCGCCGTTATTTTCGAGCTCGAAGTCGTCAGGACCACCACTCTGAGCTGTATTGTCTCGCAAGTCGAGATTGAACGTTCCCCCCGCATTGGGATCATTCAACTCGGCAAAGAATGCGTCACCGGAGGAAGCATTCACAAAGCGATTTTCATCGCCAAGAGGAGCCGCTGGTAGCGAATTATCATTCGGCCCATTGCCTACGGTAGCGTTGAACGATAGACCACTTAGGACTCGCAGATCAACAGTCGCTGCGGTAGCACTGTTGTTAGCAATCGGATCGTTATCGAGCAGCAAGAACCGAACGTCAGCTGTATTCGTGTCGTCAAGCACTGCCTGGATTGCGTTTTCGTCCCCAACAGTAATTTCACTATTGGTTAGAGTAAAGTTGACACGGTCGGCTGCAGCCCCAGTATCGAGTAAGATGCCCTTAACATCGCCAATGTTGATATCTGCATCGTCCATCTCGATGTCGAACAAACCGCTGCCGTTGGCTAGTAGGTTGACAGCCGTGTCTCCGGATGAATTGATTGTTGTACTGTTGAACCTGATGATGGAATTGGCAGTGCTTGTATGGACAAGATTTATAGCCGAATTCGTCCCGTTCGGGTCGTTACTGACCGTGGTGTTGTTCACCGTTAGATTGCGAACGTCATCAATATCAATACCTACGCTATCGCCCGTGTCGACCGTATTGCCGGTACCGAGAATATTCACTGTCCCGGTATCAGCGATCACGATGCCGCGACCGTCGGCGGTATCAATATCAAGCTGACTGGCACCGTTGAAAGTCACCGTGTTGGCCGTAGCGTTGTCTTGAATCGTTAGGGCGTCGTTGTCTCCAGTGTTTAGAGTGACATCGCCACGGAAAGTAATAGTGCCACCACTGTTGTCTTCGATCAGAATGCCCATACCAATGGCATTGGGATCCGAATCACTAACATTGCCTGCGATATTCACGTCACCACCGGCGAGCCTGCGAATACTGGCCGCAAATCCACCACCCGAGTTGGTGATATCCGCTTCGACTGCCAGGTTGGGATCGCCGACGAAGTTTGATCCACCGTCGTCGTCATCGCCTTGGACCACCAACGCCGAACCCGTGCCGATGTTATCGATCGTGCTCCCGCCTGACCCATTAAGAACGCTAATTTCACCCCCGCCTTGGACAGTGAATGTATCGCCGCCCACAGCCGAAGCGGTGAGTTCAGTATAGGTGATCGAGGCATCGGTATTGTCTGTATTGACAACCGAATCTCCGGTGAAGGTTGAGGTGACGGTCGTGGTGTTGAAGGCAATAGTGCTGCCGGCGTTGTTGTTATTGACGAGTATGCCGTCTCCAAGTGAGTTGTTGACGGTTACGTCGTTAAACGAGGCGGTGGAAGTTCCAGATTGATTGGTAATCTCGATGCCATCGCCTGCTGTCGAAGATTGATCGATCGTGATGTTGTTCACGGCGAGATTGGCAACGTTGTCTACAGCGATCCCCGTACCCGCTGTCGTAATTTCGCCAGCAATATTCGGATCGGTGGCAGAACCGATCGTAACCAGACCCGTACCATTCAAATCCTCGAGGATTACTGAGTCCGAGGTTCCACCGGTGACGTTGACGGTATCGAAAGCGACGCCACCGGCACCGATTGTCATATTCGTTATTTCAATGGCAGAACCCGCTCCCTCTTGTTGCACAGAAGTGGGATTGGTGTTGCTGACCGTGAGCGTTCCGCCGCCAGTCGCCGAGAAACCGGTGTTTCCACTATTCGTTTCCAGGTCTAGGCCGTTGAAGTCAATAATCGCGTTCGCATTACCGGAGACTTCGACCGCATTGTTACTATCAGTATCGACAGTGACGGTGTCGTTGAACTGAATCATGGCGCCGCCGCCATTGTTCTGGACTAGAACGCCTCCACCAGCATCGACAGTAACGGTATCATTGAACTCAATTACGGCACCACCGTTGTTGTTCTGAACCAGCACACCGCCGTCGGTATCGTTGACCTCGCCGTTGATGGCCACGCCCTCTCCATTGAGATCTTGAATCACCACCGACATGCCGCCGCCAGTATTCACAATATCAGCGTTGATGGTCATGTTCGGATCGCCGTTTGAATTAGGATCAACGAACAAAGCGATGCCGGTACCAGTATTTTCGATGACGCTATTAGGATCAGTCACCGAAATGGTTCCGCCACCTCGAACGGCAAATGTATCGCCATCTTCTGCGGTTGCATTGAGTGTACTAAATGAAATCGTGGCACCATCGTTGCTGTTGAGTGTCACGGCATTGTTGCCTGCGGTATCCAGGGTGGTTTCGCCTGCAAAGGAGAAGGTTCCACCAGAATTCTCTTGCAAGAGGATGCCCATACCGTTGGTATCGTTGTCGGTCACATCACCCGTGATGACAACCGAACCGCCGGTGAAGTCTTGGATATCGACAACTTGTCCGCCACCAGAGTTCGTAATGTCTGCTAGGACGGTGATATCTGGATCTCCAGTTGAACCGGCGTCGCTATCTCCCCGTGCAACAAACGCCGATCCCGCGCCCGTGTTCTCGATGAGCGCTGTATCGTTTGGATCGAGGACGCTAATAGTGCCGCCACCCTCGACCAGGAAAGTCTCGCTTGCCGAGGACGACGTGGCCATCAGATTGTTGAAGCTAATAGTCGATGTGTCGTTGTTTCTTAGCGTCACCGCATTGTTAGTTCCAGTGTCGAGATTCGTTTCCCCGTCAAAGGTGATCGTGGTGTCCGCATTGTCTTCGACCAGGATGCCCATGCCGTTGGTATCGTTGTCGGTTACGTCGCCATTGATGTCTACGGAACCGCCCGTCATATCTTGAATGTCGACCGCTAGACCGCCGCCGGAATTGTTGATATCCACATCAATCTGCACATTGGGATTGCCGGTTCCTGCGCCGCCATCTCCAGAGATGATAACCGCCGAGCCGGTGCCCGTGTTGTTTATGAAGCCTTCATCGTTCGGATCGTTGCTGACCGTGATGTTGCCAGCGCCCTCAACCAGGAAGGTCTCGTCTCCAGATTCGGAAGTGGCCTTGAGATTGTTGAAGGTGATCGACGTATTATCGTTATCTCGCAGCGTAACCGCATTACTTGTGCCGGTATCGAGATTAGTGAGACCATCAAACGAAACGGTCGTGTCCGCATTGTCCTGGACCAGAATACCCATGCCATCGGCGTTTGGATCGCTGACATCACCATTGATGTCGACCGAGCCGCCGGTCATGTCCTGCACATTGACCGCCAAACCACCGCCAGAGTTATTGATATTTGCGTCGATAGTCACATTAGGATTCCCCGTGCCGGCGCCGTTGTCACCAGAAATGACCACCGCATCGCCGGTGTCGGTATTGTTAATGAATCCTTCGTTGTTCGGATCGTCGTTCACGGTAATCGTGCCGCCACCTTCGACGAGGAAAGTTTCGGTCGTCGAATCTGAAGTAGCCATCAGATTGCTAAAGGTGACGGACGCACCTTGATTGTCGACCAGTTCGACCGCGCGCTGATCGCCCGTGTCGAGGTCGGTCACCCCGCCAAAGGAGAACGCTCCGCCGGAGTTTTCCCGAATGCGAATGCCCATGCCGGCGGTATCGTCGTCAGTCACGTCGCCAGTGATCACAACCGATCCACCCGCCATTTGTTGAATATCCGTGACGAATCCGCCACCGCTGTTCGTGACATCACCCAAGATAGTGATGTTGGGATTGCCGCGATTGGCGTTGGGGTCGACGTCGTTACCCAATACGGTAAGCGCATCGCCCGTACCCGTGTTGATGATGTCGCTGCCGTCGTCGCCCTGCGAGTTGTTGACGCTGATGGTGCCACCACCGTTGACGGCGAACGTCGTGCCGTCGGTACTCATGGCTTGCAGCTCTTGGAAGGTAATCGAAGCGCCGTTGTTGTTGCTCAACGTCACCGCTTGATCGGTTCCGTCGACGTCCACCTCGGCTCGACTCGAGAAGGTGATCGTCCCACCGCTATTGTTACGCGCCAGAATACCCTCGCCCGTATCGTTGATAATGCCGAAGGTCACGCTACCCGCATCGCGATTCTCAACCACGACCGATCTGCCTTCGGTGTTGGTGACCATGGCATTGGCACCCACAATTCCGCCACCACCGTTGACCCAGATACCACGATCCGTCGTGCCATCAATCGTTACTGAGTTTTCGATCAACGGATTGCCCGCGACATCGGTAAAGACCACACCGTTAAAGAACGGCCCATTGATATCGAGGTTCGCCAATTGCGGCGATTGCACGCCATTGGCGTAGACTGCCGCGTCGGAAGTACCGGCATTGCCGTTGATCGTAAAGTTGTTCACTTCGTTGTTGTCAGCCAATTCAAACACAGCCAGTGCCGCATTCGGATCGTTCGGATCTCCGCCGCTGGGAACCCCGGTAATCATCGGTGCATCCAAGGTGAATGCCCCAGGTTCGGTTTCCGGCAACGTGACAAGTCCACGTTCGTTGGTGTTGATCTGGTGTTCGACCAGGATGCCGTTGGGGTCCAATCCTTCGCCCAAGAAACGCTGCTCGTTTTGAGCAACGAATCGGCCATCGAGGACTGAACCGGCATGTACCAGCACGATATCGCCCTCGGAACTACCATTGTTCACGTCGTTCGGATCGTTGAAGGGATTTTCGAAAGTGCCGTCTCCGCCGTCTGCGGCGTCGCTATCAACATGCACAAAGAAGAACTCTTCGTTGTCGGCAACATCCGTGAAGGGAGTGATGGCGTCGTCGATCGTCTGCTGCACGGTCGCAATATAGGCGTTGCGCTGGACAGGCTCGCGGAATCGATCGAGAAGCGTCCCACAAGGTCCGTTTGTAGTATTGGTTCGTCCCACAAACCAAGTGATGCCAAACATCACGTTGGTGTGGTAGATATCGTCGTCAGTAACTTGCAGGGAGACCGCCAGGTCGGGCACGGCATATCCGCGCACACCGGCCCGATAACCGGTGGCATCGTAGCCGCTTCCCGTGAGATGGTAACCACCCAGAAAGGCCCAAGCCTCTAGGTCCATCACGCGCTTTGCTCCCTCGAAATCGAGTACCGTCAGTGCGGTATCTCGCTCGAATCGCAGAATCTCGCTCATCAAAAAGTTATCGCGGAACTGGGGCTCGGCATTCGCCACCAGTCGCGTATCGCTATCTTTAATTCGGTCCAAAGGAAAATTACCTTGGAACCGCAGATCGTACGAATCGCCTAACGATTCGAGCGTGACGCCCAGCTGACTGAAAAAGTTGTCAGCACTCGTGCTTTGGCCATCGCTCCAGAAGCCGACGCCATTGATGCGGGTCGAATCGTTGCCAAAGCCAATATCTGTTAGCGAACGATAGAACACGCCCGCATTGTATCCCCCACCAAACTCGTCGCTGAGCGTGGCCTGCCCATCGAAGGTGAACGTGGCACCTTCCATGTTGACTACCTTCATTGAGCCGAGCGTTACGATCCCTTCCTGGGTACCGTAACCTTCGGTCTGGTAACCAAACCGAAAGGCGGTTCCCAGCTGTCGATTGAAGAAGCTCCCACCTCCAGAGTAGTTGGTGGGGATATTCGCGTCGATGACGCTCCCCTCACCTAACTGCGCGTAGCAATCGGCTGACTGGCCCAATGCCAACGTCAGCGCGGCGACTAGAAGTAGTGAATTCGTGAAGCTAAATGTCGGCTTGTCCATGCCGAGAGTCTCCCGTTGCCTCAAAAGGAACTAAATCCGTGTTGCAACCAATCGTTTCGTCGGATTCCGAGCGCAAACGGTGCGCGCACTCCCTCTGGACACGTTCCGAAGAACGCAATCCGAGTGACAAACGCCATGCGGCAGCCCGTTGCCGGACCTTTCGACACTGGAATCATCGAGACGAAATAAGTTGAAAAGGTGGTAGAAGAGTAGCCGCGCTAGTGCGAGGCGGGGCGGATGTTAGAAACCCATCCGCAGCAGGACAAGAGCAATCCTGATTTTAGATAAGAAATTTCGAGAATCTTTCGACTTAAGAATTCGACCCGTGGTTTTCGGAATGCCAATAGCAGGTATTCCGAAGTCTGCCGAGGAATCTACGTTACGCCAGAGGAAGCAATCGCACTTCTCTTGCGCGGGGCGAATTTCCAGGGCAAACTAGATTTCTCGGCAGACCCCGAAATGACAAGTAAGCTTGCAGTCTCCCCCACGCTATTAGAGGGGGCTACCAGTTCCGCCGCGGCCCCTTTAGGACGGCGTAGAACATGAAAGCACCCACGACCAGCACCAATGCTGGCGGTTCGGGAATGCTAACGATCGTCGCCGCTCCCCCCCCACCGCTACCAATGCCGCCTTCTGAGATTCCACCACCCAGGTCGCTACCACCATTGTCATCGTCGCCAGCCAGTAGCGTCGCTAGCTCCATCATGGAAGGTTCTGGTTCCGGGACAAACGGATTGGGATCGAGCACAAATGCGCGCTGGACGTAAACTAGCATGTCGTCGTTGGCGCCCATGACAGGAATATTCGAGCTAGCAAGCCCTGCCGCCTGCTCCGATTGCTGATTGAGACTCAGGATGTAGTCCACGGTCGACATATCTGCAATGCGGGCGAACGGGACGAAACCGCTTCCGTTGAGGAATTCGTTGTCACCAAGATTGGCAAAGAAGCTGGTTGTACCCGTGTTCGGATTGTTACTTAGCGCTAGCGATACCGTTCCGCGTAAGTTACTTAGGTTCTCTGTATTGAAGTCAACCTGCCCATCTCCATCGACATCTACAATCACTGGGTCAAAAGATGGCACTGTATTGAAGTCGTTGAATGATGTGTACAGCGGGGAATCTGTGGTAAACCCACCAAACTGCATGACAAAGTCGTCGCTGGGATCGTTAGGATTGATTCCATTATCGGCCCGGTTGATGACCACTTGCTCGTAGCGGCCCGACTCAACGTAGTTGAGTATGTTTTCCACGTGGATCTTGAGATTTGGATTCGCCGTGGGATTGAGAATTAGATCGATGTTGCCGACATTCGTGTCGAATCGCACCGTCTGTGCCCAACTGCAAGGAACCAATACCAAACCCAACGCCAAAGTTAAGGCAACACGAATAGCCATGAAATCACTCGCCTCGAAAGAAAAGTCCCAAGAAGACTCGCCGCCTATCACTGGCGGAATAAAGATGTTCCGATAAATCCAGGTTATTCGCGACCCTGAGAAAGGTCAAGAAAAACGTAGCCAAACGCCACGAACCGCCTCACAGGATGCAGAATCGATACATCGCGAACCAATAACCCGCGTGACCGACACCTCGCCATTACTCGATGTGGCTAAATGGCAACCACTTTGTTGAAGTGGAGTTGCACTTCGCCGGCTACGACCCGCCGCACGCCTTCGGTGAGGCAGCGCGGTTCGTTCTCGGCTTGACCGCGGCGGACTATCTCTTCGATGCCAGTCCCGGGAGGAACGCTAAAAGTTTCTTGATTGATAATCTGATTGCCGGCATCAAGTTCGGGCACGATAAAGTGGCATGTTGCGCCGTAGGTTAGCATCCTTACTTGATGCGCGTCGTGGTAGGGACGCATTCCCGGAAAACTTGGCAACAAGCCGTGGTGCAGGTTAATAATTCTCCCGCCGGCATATTCCCAGACACTCGTCGGGGGCAAAATCCGCATATAGCGGGCGAGAATGATGTAGTCGACTTCATGCTCGTCGCACAGCTCAACCATTCGCTCGTCGTTCGCATTGCCTTTGCTATCGCCAATGTTAAACCAAGGCAGATCGAATTCCTCAGCAAGTCCTCGGCACGATTCGCGATTGCTGATCATCAACGAGGCTTCAGCATTGATTGTCCCAGAACTGATAGCTTCCAACACGGCGCGGGGAGTTTCCTTGCGATAGGTCACACAAATAGCCAGCCGCGGGCGTCGGCCTTCGATGTTGGGAGTCCAAGTGCGAATTGAAAGCCCCGTCTCCGCACTAACTTTTTTCATTGAGCGTTTGAGCTCGTCTTCAGCGGCTGCTTCCATGGAGACTCGCGTGAGCATCGAAAAGACCGATTGCTGATCGTGGTCGAACATCTGAATCTCGGCGATGTTCGCCCCCATCTCAGTAACACAATGGACGATTGGATCCGCAAGTCCACGATTATCGGGACCCACGGCGGTGATGACAAACTGCATGATGTCTAAACTCTCGATTGCCTGGGCTGTCGGAGGATGGGGACGCGAATTGGTCACAAATGCCGCAACTCAAACAGACTAATCTAGGAGTCAACCGATGTCAGTACCAGTCTGAGACGAGCCTCGCCAAGATCTGTCAAATTTGGCTATTACTCTTGTGTATTGTTGACTCGTCATTACGTGGGAGTCCGGGGTCGGGGACGACCTGGCCCACCGATTGGGACACCTGAGAATACTGAAATAGCTACCTTTCCGGCTATTTCACAAGTACAGCCCGCACGATCCATACGACCGTCCTGAAAAAATTTGCTGCTTCCCTATCCGGAAACTAGGTTTGCAAAGCAGAACTCTCGCACTATCCGCGTGTGTCGCGTGGCTACACTTGCTCCGGTCATATCCCCAACACGAACAAGATCCTATCATGGCAGAATCCAACGGCACGTCAGAGCAAAATAGCGGCGAACTCGAGGCGCTACTCAACCGAATTAATCGCCTCGCCAACAACGAGCAAAACGCCGACTCGCATTCCGCAACAGCAACGCTGGAACAATCCTCCAGTCCCGCGATTGAGGAGCCCGTTGCACCTGCTGAAGTCAGCCCCCCTGCCCCTCCGCAAGTTGCCGAACACAAGCCAAGCGTGGTCTCGACCGATGCCTCGGTGGTATCCGCTTTGCATGCCCGATCCAAGGTGCATCGCAATGCCGAGGCTGAAGACGCTCCCTGGATTCCGAAAGAACCAGAGTCCCTGAAAGAAGCTGGCGTATCCGAAGGACAGCTCGAACACCTAATTCTCAAGTTCTTGGGAGCAATCGGCGATCTAAGTGGACGCGACCTTGCCACACAACACTCGATGCCGTTCCGATTGGTAGAACCGGTTTTGGCAGGGCTGAAGCAAACTCAGTTAGTCGCTTATCGTGGCTCGGCCCCAATGAATGACTACGTTTACCAACTCACCGACAAGGGGCGCGAGTCTGCCAAGAAGCTCACCGAGTACTGCAGCTATTTCGGCGCCGCCCCTGTGCCTTTGGACGCTTATGTAACCAGCGTTGCCGAGCAAACGCTTACTAAGGTCCACCCGACCGAAGAAGACCTGAATCGGGCCTTCTCTGATTTGCTGATTAACAAACGCATGCTGCGACGACTCGGACCGGCAATGAACTCCGGTCGAGGTTTGTTTCTGTTTGGTGCCCCTGGTAACGGGAAGACGAGTATCGCCGAGCGGGTGACGAAAGCATTCGGCGATAACGTATGGATCCCCCGAACGATCGCCATCGATGGCGAAATCATGCGGGTATTCGATCCGGGCCTTCACGAAGAAGTGCCCTTGGAATCGTCGCACGGGGCGCTGCACGAAGAGTCGATTGACAAGCGTTGGGTGCGAGTCAAGCGTCCGACGATTGTGGTCGGTGGTGAATTGACCATGGACGCCTTGGAAGTGACTGCCTCAACGGGCGTCAACGTCAGCGAGGCCCCGCTGCAACTGAAAAGTAATTGCGGCACGCTCGTGATCGACGACTTTGGCCGTCAACGGATGACGACCGACGAATTGCTGAACCGTTGGATTGTTCCCTTAGAAAAGCGATACGACTTCCTGAGACTCGTGAACGGCAAGAAAATCCAAGTGCCATTCGATCAGTTGATCATCTTCTCAACCAACCTGGAACCAAAAGACCTGGTCGACGACGCGTTCCTACGGCGTATTCCTTACAAGATTGAAGTTGTCGATCCCTCGGAAGAAGAATTTCGCAAATTGTTTGAGATCATGGCGAAGATCGTCGGCATGGAGCATGTAAGCGATGCCGTCGAGCACCTCATCGACAAGCACTATAAGGCAGTAGATCGTCCGTACCGTTGTTGCCAGCCGCGTGACTTGCTGCTGCAAATTCGCAATTACTGCCATTACCTCGACGTGCCTCCGCAGATGTGCAATGAGTACTTTGACTACGCTGCGGAGAACTACTTCGCGGTGATGTAGGCGGGAGAGTGGCTGCGAAGCAAATGAGCCGAACTCGCTAGGGTCGAGCAGGGTTATTCTCTAACCGAAAATCGAGGCGTCCACGGCTCATTCCATTCACACCCTGATTGTGAATCCTCCTAGAGCTCAAAAGTGAAGTGTCGTGAGTCGAAAAACAGGGACTGGCTCGACGCTCTAACACGGATCGAGCCCCCTGCCACGCAGTGTCGTTGTGCCTGTCCCTGTTTTTTGACGGGCCAACGGTGCCTCTCGCTCAGAAATGGGGACAGGCACGCGATTACCGCTGAGTTCGATCGATTCCAAGACCTGACTCGGCAATCGCGAGCCAGTCCCCATTTCAAGCTTACCGTGAGACGCCCGAGGCTTGCGCCTACGGCTCACAGATTCACGACAAGATTACATTCGATCTAATAAGTTCCGCGAACAGCTCGGCGGATGCGATTGAGCACTCTTCTCATGTAGCTGCGACTTTTCGGGGGCGACAAGAACCAGTCTTCAACGCGTGACCACAGCGTCATCGGTTCTACGTCCGTGGCCATCTTGATTTGTGATTGACTGGAGTGCTTCGAAAACCTTTCGAGGCGATCGCGAAAATCGATATCATTGGGTTTCGCCTGGGCAAACCATTGCAATGCACCATCTTGAGGATAACGGTCCGCCATGTCCCGCAGTAGCTGGCATGCTTCCAGGCGATACAAAGCTTTGGCGACATGTTTGCGGACTGACGGCGATGGGTCGTCACAGCAGCGATCGATGTCGCACAAGGCAAAGCGCGTTATGCACCGGCTCAACAGCCAGACGGCGACCGATCGCGTAAGCGGGTCGGCAGCGAACAGGTGCTCTCGAAAGACTTCTATCGGTCGGTCTTCCAACAACCGCCGAAAGTCGTGGCGATAGTGCAAGAGTCGGTTCTTCGGCGAAGCTTCGGCAGGTAGGCTTTTCAGGGCTTCAAGAAACCTTCGGGCAGCATAGCTATTCGCTCTTCCTCCGGTCCAAAGCCAATCAAGAGACTTGGCAGCGTAGCCACGTTCTAGTGTGAGAGAATTCATCGCGATGCCACTTAGAGTATTGCCTCTTAGTGCCATCATAATCTCTTTCGAGAGTTATTCGCAATGTTTGCTCTGGGCACCGAGGCTCACTGGAGACCGTGCGATGCTCGCCGCGGCGAGTAAACCGTGGCATCGCGGCTAGGTATAGTCACCCGGAATTTGACATCCGCAATTCGAAATCCACTAGCTATGCGAGCGTTCCAGGCCGAAGTCTAGGGGGAGCTGCGGATCGTTTTCGTGTTCGGGGTCGAGCTCTTCGAAGAGCAAGCTCGGTTGGATGTCGTGGTTGTGCTGATACTTCGACGAGTATTCTTCCACGGCACCGGTGATTTCGTGATAAAAAATCTGGCAGATCGACGTGCCGGGATAGATGCGCACCGGCTGGACTGCGAAAATCTCGAGCGTCCAGAAGCCGGCAAAGCCGACGTCGCCAAAGCCCGCCGTCACATGAACGAACAGACCCAGCCGTCCTACAGACGAGCGTCCCTCTATCTGCGGCACCAGATTGTGAGTCACTGTCCGCTCCGCCGTGCGACCTAGATAGAGTTGATTGGGGCTCAAGACGAGGCCGTCTTCGGGAATCTCAATCCGTCGCACCCGATTGGCCTTAGCCATGTCGAGCACCACTTCTTCGTACACCATCAACTCGTTGTGCAGTGTCAGGTTGTAGCTATTAGGATTGAGATGCGATTCATGAAACGGATCGATCTCAATGTCCTCGCCCATGCGGTGCAAGATTTCGCGGCCGGAAAGAATCATAGTACTGTGGCTCCCAAATACTTAATGGATCGCGGCGCTCGTTTGAAACTAGACAGGATTACGGGATTGGCAGGATTAACAGGATTCAATTTCCGTATAGACGCAAAAGCACGCTGCAAATTTGACTTGGAAACGATGAAATAGTTACGGAGTTTTCAACTCTTTTTTCCCTCATCTGGGCCATCCAGCAAATCCAGTCATCCTGACTATTCCTCTCCACCTCAAACCCCAACCTGAGGGCAGAATTTTTTCATGGAACACTCATCGCACAGTGGCTTGCGCGACGCACAGACTTGCCGTCCGTGATGGATCATTCGGTGCGAATAGTCGATCCATTCCTTCTGAGGCAAGAGTGCCATCAAATCCTTTTCTACCTTCACGGCATCTTTTTGCTCTGTAAGCCCAAGCCGGCGACTGATCCGTCCCACATGGGTATCGACGACCACACCAGTCGGAATCCCAAAAGCCGTTCCCAGTACCACATTGGCCGTCTTCCGACCGACCCCGGCCAGTTGCACCAGGGCGTCGAGATCCTTGGGCACACGACCGTTGTGTTTCTCCATGAGCTCGGTACTGCAGGCCTTGATGTTCTTGGCCTTGTTGCGGAAAAAGCCAGTACTTTTCACCGCCTTCTCGATGTCCTTGACGGGAGCAGCCGCAAAATCAGCCGGCTTCGGATACTTTTGGAACAGGTCCTTAGTGACCAGATTGACCCGTTCGTCGGTGCATTGAGCGGAAAGGATCGTGGCAATTAGCAATTGAAAAGCGGAGCGATGATTCAGCGCACATTCCGCATCGGGGTAGTCGGCCTTGAGCCGTGTAACGACTTTGCGGGCGACTTTTTTGAGTTCAGGAGAAACTTCGGCGCTCGATTTTGTGCGTGAAGCGGCCATGCTCAGAAGTCTACTCCCTTGTTGTCCACGCGTGTTGGTGTGTCAGTGCGTCATTTTGCTGCCGAAGTGCGAAGTGTCAAGGTACCTCGGAGTGTTTATCCATACGCACTCTAGTACTGCAGCGCTGTGCCAGGAGTCGAAAAATAGGGACTGGCTCGATGAGCGATAATGGATCGAAGCCAATGCTCTCGCAGTGGCGTCGTGCCTGTCCCTTTTTTCGACGGAACATCTGTAGATCCCGCTCGAAATGGGGACAGGCACGCGATTGCGTCTATGCGTAAGCGATTTCATTGTAAGACTTCGCAATCACGAGCCAGTCCCCATTTCAGTTTCACTTTGCTCTGTGGTACTAGAGATAAAGAATAGTCCTAGCTAAGCGGAAGAAAACCGTTGGCGGATGTCTCACAGACCATACAGTCTAGGAGTTTTTCAAGTGTGGTCCGATCTCGCGCTTTTGCCTATAATTTGCGGAAGGGTCAACTGCCCCCCCACCCGACTTTGCCACCCACCCACTTTGATTCCCGCCGAGAAAATAATTCGCAATGTCCGATGAGAGCCCGCAATACGATCCGCTCTATCTTGCCGGCATCCAGTATTTCAACGTCTGCGACTTTTTCGAAGCACACGAAACCTGGGAAGAACTGTGGACTGAGTATCGCGGACCGGGCCGCAAGTTTTATCAGGGTTTGATCCAAGTGGCGGTGGCGCTCCACCATTTTGGCAATGGCAATATTCGCGGTGCCAAAAAAGTTTATTTGACAAGTCGCAACTATCTCGAAGAATACCGTCCAGAGTACGAAGGGCTCGATCTGGATAGTTTTCTGGGGCAATACCAAGAGTGTTTTTCTGAAATCCTTGCTAGCGAAGAAGAGTTTCCAGAAATCGAGATTGTCGCCGATTCTATCCCTGAGATACATTTGAAGTAGATCGACAATCGTACTTCTTGGCTCTGCAACAAACACAAACCCTCAACAAGGCAATACAAATATGCTCCCGTGGAATGTTGAAGATTTGACTTTCGATGCCGACCGATTCAATGGCAAAGTGCGGTTGTTTCCGGTTCCGAATCTGGTGATGTTTCCACACGTGATGCAGCCACTGCATATTTTCGAATCGCGATACAAAGAGATGTTGAACGAGGCGCTCGATAGCGATGGCTTGATTGCGATGTCGATGTTGCAGCCCGGTTGGGAACCAGAATACGAAAGCCGCCCGTCGCTATTACCCCACGCCTGCTTGGGACGCATTGTGACGCACCATCGCACAGACGAAGGCAATTACAATGTGTTACTGCTGGGTCTAAAGCGAATCAAGATCGAGAACGAACTGCCACCCGTCCGCGCATTTCGCGAAGCCGAAGTGAGCTTGGTCGATGACTACCTGCCAACGGAGAACGACGAGAAGCGATTGACCCTGCAAACGATGCTCACGAAGCAGTTCGAGGAATCGTTGCCCGGTGACCAACCAACGAACCCAGCTCTACGCGAGTTGCTCTCCTCGGAGGTACCGCTCAGCGTGCTGACCGATTTGGTAAGCTTTGCCGCACCGCTCGACTTCAAGGAAAAGTGTCGACTGCTGGGAGAATGCAACGTCGATCGTCGCGCTACCTTACTGCTCGAGGCTATCGAATCGCTCGACTTCACGATCGGCGACGAGCCCCCCGCACCGCGGGCCAGTTATCTGCCGCCGTTTAGCACGAATTGACTTGCCCTTTCGGGCTGAATTGTGAGCTCCGCCCTCCGCAATCGGTTGACGCTCGCTACGTGCGCAGCGTAGGATCAGTTGAACAAGGAATCGGGCAGGAATAACTTCTCATTCCCCCCTCGCCCCCGTGGGGAGAGGGTAGGTCTCCTTCGGCGACTCGCCAAGGCGAGGTGAGGGGAACAGGAGAAGTCGGAAGTTATACCTGCCCGATTCCCAAGATACCCGTTCCTTCTACGCTAACCGAATATCTCCATGTCATCGTCTTCCGCACAGCCCGATCAATCTGCCGCCGACCTGGGTTCCCTGTCCGGCGAACTTTCCGAGTCCAACGGTCAAGCCGCTGCACCGCAAGTCGATTTGCCGCGTATCGAAAATGCCGTACGCGAGATTTTGGCGGCCGTCGGTGAAGATCCAGAACGCGAGGGGCTCTTGGAGACGCCCGCTCGTGTGGCTCGGATGTATGCTGAGCTGTTTAGCGGACTGCACACCGACCCGCGGAAGCACTTGCAGAAATTCTTCACCGAAGAATACGACGAAATGGTGCTGGTCCGCGATATCGCTTTCAACAGTATGTGCGAACACCACATGCTGCCCTTCATCGGCACCGCCCACATCGGTTATGTTCCCAACGGCAAGGTCGTGGGCCTCAGCAAGTTAGCCCGCGTCGTAGAGGAAGTCTCGCATCGTCCTCAGGTGCAAGAGCGGATGACCGAGCAGATTGCTAACTTGCTAATCGAGGAACTCGATGTGAAGGGCGTGGCGGTCGTGATCGAAGCGTCCCACTCCTGCATGGCCATCCGCGGCGTCCGCAAGCCGGGTAGCTTATGTGTGACATCGGCGATGAAAGGGCTGTTTCGCTCGAATCTCTCCAGCCGCTCGGAAGTGATGACGCTCATCTACGGACGGAAGTGAATGTGAGATGTTTGATTTATGATTGATGATGTCAGAAACGCTACGACCACCGAATTAATACATCGTCAATCACAAATCTCACACTAAACATGGCCCTTCTAGTCCAGTTCTTATTGCGGTTGACGTTTGGCTTGGCGACGGGCATGGCGATCACTTCGCCGAAGCTCGTGACGAGTGGCTATTACCGTAATCATCTGTATGTGACGCTGGGGTTGAGTGCGCTGGCCGCACTGCTGACCTATTCGGTTGCTGAAAACACTTTCACCAATTGTGTAATTGCAGCGATTGCAAGTTATGTTGGGGCCGTGTGCTGGTTGTACGAAAAACCGCGCGCGGGAAAGTTTATGCTTATTATGGTGGCTATTAACGCACTGGCCGGGTCTTTTGTCCAAGTGGTTGTAGATTCAGAATCTGTAACTTCAAACTTCCAATACAAATACGATGCGGTTCAAGAAGTCGATGAATCGAGAATCTCAGGGGAGAATAGCGCGAACACTGAGCATCGCAAGATTGCAGGTTTCAATCCAAAGTTGCTAAGAGCAATCTCCACCATCACTTCCGGCCTCCTCTTAGGCATCACGATGGCTGCGATGCTCCTGGGGCATTGGTATCTCAACACGCCCACGATGGAACTCAAGCCGCTGTATCGCCTGCTGGCGGCGATGGCGGGGGCGGTGGCGCTGCAAACCTTGGTTTCGGCGCTAGGACTATGGGGGGAACTGTCAAATCTCAACACAATCACCACCCAGTGGATTCTATTCGTTCTGCTGCGCTGGGTGTTCGGTTTGGTGGGCGTGGCTGCGCTCACATGGATGGCATGGCAAACGCTGAAGATCCCCAATACCCAGAGCGCCACTGGCATTCTCTACGTCGCGGTGATCGGTACTTTTGTCGGCGAAACAATGGCCTTGCTACTGTCTGCCGAGAGCCTGTTTCCGCTATAATGTGGGCTCACGCCGTGAGTAGGTGAGTAAGTGAGTAGGTTGCTATTTGATCGTGGCCTCTTACTCTCGCTTTCCCCCTTACCTACTCACCTACTCACATACTCACCCAAATCGCAACATTTATCCCCGTGAACGTAACCTTCGCCTGTCCGCATTGCGATGCCACCAGTCGCACCGAGTTTGACGAGCAAACGCGGCACCTCGATTGCCTGCACTGCGACAAGCAACTCGCCGTGCCGCAAGACGCGATTCAGGGTCAGCGGGTGAGCCGTTGTTTGGTTTGCCCTAGTACCGATCTATACGTCCGCAAGGATTTCCCTCAGCGAATCGGCGTGGCACTGGTAGCGGTCGGAATCATTGGTAGTTCCATCGCCTGGTATCACACAAACTTGCTGTGGACCTTTGGAATTCTGTTTGCCACGGCACTCATTGACGTGTTGCTGTATGTGTTCGTGGGCGATGCCCTGATGTGTTACCGCTGCAATGCGTTGTATCGTGGTGTGGAAGATATGGACAGCCACGGCAGTTTCGATTTGGAAACGCACGAGAAGTTTAGACAATTGGCCGCCCGGATGAACGAAAACTCGCCGCGCACACCGGCATAGGACATGTAATTAATTTTAGCCCCCGGCTCTGCCGGGGGATCAAATTGCCAGCTGATTTTCACATGAAATTGTTCCCCCGGCAGAGCCGGGGGCTAAACTGGCTGACCAAATAACGAAGCGTCTACAACAGCCAATGCCCCCTTCCCGCAGACGGGAGAGGGGAGATAGTAAGCCCGAGACTCTAGGCAATAACCCGAGCACTTATGGACGCCGAACGACAGCGCATCGAAGAAGACTTGCGTGGTCAGATCTCTGGCGCGGTGCGGTGCGACGAGTTGTTCGTCTCGCTCTATGCTAGTGATGGCAGCCTCTTTGAAATGACACCACTGGGTGTCGTCCGCCCACGTACTCTCGACGATGTCGTGGCCACCGTCAAATATGCGGCAGAGAACGAGTTAGCGCTGCACCCGCGCGGCGGGGGCTCGGGGTTGGCTGGTGGATGCTTGGGGAAGGGATTGATCGTCGACTTCTCGCGTTACATGCGTCGCGTCACTTACCAAGGCGATGGGTTGGTGACCGTGCAAGCCGGCGTGGTGCTGAATCGCTTGAATAGCCGACTTGTCGAGCAGGGCCGCGTGTTTGGCCCCGACCCAGCAAATAACGAAGTGACCACGATAGGAAGCATGGTCGCCCTCGATGCCAGCGGCAGTCGTTGGGCCCGCTATGGGTCGGTCCGAAATCATGTTCACACTCTGCAGGTGGTAATGGCCACGGGCGATGTTGTGGAATTGGCTTCGCACGAACTACCTCAGGAAGGCGATACATCGCTCGTCGGTAAACTCGTTACCGGCGTCGACGAAATCCTGTCCCAGCACGACGCGCAAATTGAACAGCGCATGCCGCATAGCCTGGTGAATTGTGCTGGCTACCGATTAGACGACATCCGCGAGAATGGCAAACTTCATCTTGCGAGACTTCTGACGGGTAGCGAAGGCACGCTGGGGTTGATCACCGCAGCAACGGTTTCAACCTCTCCGCTTCCCACCCATAGCAACTCGGTCTTGCTGTTTTTCGAATCGATCGACAATGCGGCTCGTGCCGTACAAGAAATCCGCAAGTTAGAGCCTTCAGCCTGCGACATGATGGATCGTCGCCACCTGAGCTTGGCCCGCGAAAGCGACCCGCGATACGAATTCTTAATTCCCCAAGTGGCTGAGGCCGTACTGCTGGTTGAGTTTTCTGGCGAATCAATCGACGAGATTCGTGATCTACTCAATGAAACCATCAACAAACTAGAGCGTGCCAAACTGCTCTCAGGGTCGCATCTGGCACTCGACCAAATCGATCATGAAATGCTGTGGCAATTAGCGCGGCGTTTTGTTCCGACCCTCTATCGTCTCAAAGGATCGACGCGTCCCGTTCCCTATGTGGAAGACGTGGCCGTGCCGCCGGACCACCTGCCTGAATTTCTCCAGCATTTGCAACAAATTCTTAAGCAGCAGCAAGTGACCGCCTCGCTGTTCGGACACGTGGGGCATGGCCAATTGCATATTCGTCCGTTCCTGGATGTAGCGGACCCCGCAGATGTCGCTAAACTTGGCACACTGGCCGATCAGATATATAGAGAAGTGTGGAATGCAGGAGGCACGATTAGTGGCGAGCATGGCGACGGGCTTAGCCGCACTCCTTATTTGAAAAAGCAGTATGGTCCGCTGACCGAGGCATTCTCGGAAATCAAGGAACTGTTCGACCCCAATGAGTTGCTCAACCCGGGGAAGATTGTCCCTCCCCAGGATAAAAAACCGCTTCAGAATCTGCGCCGGGTAACTTATGCGGAAGATCTCGCCGAAAGTCCAGCTGCGGGTGATACCAATGGCCAGGCAACAACCGCAATAACCCAATTGCAACTCGATTGGCAACCGGAAGAAATGGCCCATGCGGCTCGCGTGTGCAACGGTTGCGGTACCTGCCGGACTCGCGCCGAATTGACGCGCATGTGCCCGATCTTTCGCTTCGCACCGCGTGAAGAGGCCTCGCCCCGGGCCAAGGCCAATCTTATGCGGGGGCTGCTCACCGGCACGCTGCCCGCCAGTGCCATTCTGGAAGACGATTTCAAAAAAGTCGCCGATCTTTGTGTGCATTGCCATATGTGTCGGTTGGAATGTCCGGCGGAAGTCGATATCCCCAAACTGATGATCGAAGCCAAGGCCTCTTACGTAGCAACCAATAGCCAGCACTTATTCGATTGGCTACTGACGCGCGTCGACGACCTCTGTGCGATTGGTTCACGTTTCTCGAGACTGGCGAACTGGGCTATTGCCAATCGGATCGCGCGTTGGGTGATGGAGAAGTCGCTCGGCATCGCTCAGGGTCGAAAACTGCCTCGCTTTAGCAATCGCCCATTTCTCACTCGTTCGGTGCAGCGCCGTATCAATCGAGCTCAAAGAACCGAAGGCGAGAAGGTCCTTTATTTCGTCGATACTTATGCCAACTACTGCGACACCCAGCTAGCCGAATCCTTGGTGGCGGTGTTAGAGCATAACGGCATCTCGGTCTACGTTCCCGATCGGCAAGTTCATGCGGCGATGCCGATGATCTCACGGGGTGTCTTGGATCCGGCTCGCAAAGCGGCGGAAGCGAACGTCGCGCTTCTGGCTGAGGCGGTGCGGCTGGGTTACACGATTGTGGCAACCGAGCCCTCGGCCGTCCTCGCGTTAACGCACGAATACTCCACGTTGCTACCCGAGGACACCGACGCTCAACTGGTGGCTGACAATACCATGGAGGCGTGCCACTATTTGTGGCATTGTCATCAACGCGGAAAACTGGAGCTCGACTTCAGTCCGCTACCCACCACGATTGGGTATCATGTGCCGTGTCATGTAAAGGCACTTGGTTCGGGTACTCCCGCGTCCAACTTATTGGAGTTGATTCCCGGTTTGAAAGTGAAACATCTGGAAAAGGGCTGCAGTGGTATTGCAGGAATGTACGGCATTCAGCACCAGAATTATCGCAATAGCTTACGAGCCGGTTTGCCGCTGTTGAATGCCGTCCGCACAGGTGAATTTGCCGTTGCTACCACGGAATGCAGCACCTGCAAAATTCAAATGGAGCAGGGAACCACCAAGCCCACGATTCACCCCGTAAAAATTGTTGCCCATGCCTACGGTTTAATGCCCGAACTACGCAATGCACTCAATAGCACGAGTGGCGAACTGGTGGTAACATGAGGGTAACCGTGCAACTATTTGCAGCCGCACGGCAATTAGCCGCCACAGAGAGCCTGGAGGTAGAACTCCCAGTTGGCGCTAATGTCGCGGACCTACGAAAAAAAGTTAGCGAAAGCGTTCCTTCCTTGCAGTCGCTTCTCGCAGGGGCACTGTTTGCCATTGATGCCGAGTACGCGTCGGACGAAACACCAATCACAGAAAACTCAGATATTGCCTGCATCCCGCCAGTCAGTGGTGGATGATCGTTTGCCGGAAAGAGTCTCGGAGTATCATGATAGAAATCACACACGCACCAATTGATGGCAATTCACTGCTCCAAAAACTGCAGTCTCCCGAGGCGGGTGCGGTGGTCATGTTCTTGGGCGTCGCTCGTCGAATGACCGATGGCCGAGAGACGGTGGAATTGACCTACGACGCCTATATCGAAATGGCCCTTAAGGAAATGGAAAAGCTCGAAGAGGAGGCTCGCGAGCGCTGGCCGCTGGCAGAGTGCATTCTGGTCCACCGTTTGGGCCTGGTGCCTTTGGGCGAAGCCAGCGTGGCTGTCGGGGTGGCAACGCCCCACCGGGGCGAAAGCTTCGACGCCGGGCAATGGCTTATCGATACACTCAAAGATCGCGTACCCATTTGGAAACAGGAACATTGGGCCGATGGCACTAGCGAATGGGTTCACCCCAGCGGCGAACAAACCGTGCTCGAAACGCCTGAGCCCCACACTCCGTAGATCCGATGCCAATCTCCCCTGCCAACACGAACGACCAGAGCCTTCTTGTCGATCGCTTCGGCCGCGTTCACAGCAATCTCCGCGTGAGTGTTACCGATCGGTGCAACATCCGTTGCTTCTACTGCATGCCGGAAGAGGTCGTATTTCGACCCCGTGAGGAACTATTAGCCTTCGAAGAAATCGAACAATTCGTTCGCGTTGCAGCCAGCCTTGGAGTGAACAAGATTCGCCTGACAGGCGGTGAACCTTTGGTCCGCAGTGGATTACCCGAGCTCATTCGCATGCTTAGGGCTGTGCCGGGCATTGAGGACTTGGCACTCACAACCAACGGCATCTTGTTAGCCGAACAAGCTGCGCCACTCAAAGCGGCGGGGCTCGATCGATTGAACGTGAGTCTCGACACACTCAACGAAGCCACCTTCGAACGCATCTCCCGACGTAAGGGCCTGCAGAAGGTTCTCGACGGGATCTTTGCGGCGCGGGATGTTGGCTTTGAGAGAATTCGCCTCAATGCAATCGCTATTCGCGGTCTCACGGATGAAGAACTGGTTCCGCTGGCCGAGTTTTCCCGTCAGCACGATTTCGAATTGCGGTTTATTGAGTTCATGCCACTCGATGCGGATGGCAATTGGCAAGACGAGGAAGTTCTCACGGGGCAGACAATTCGCTCCAGGCTGGAGGAAGCTTTTTGTGCCCTTAAACCAATAGATCGCAGCGATCCCAGTCAGCCAGCCACCGACTATCAATTCACGGACGGTCGCGGCAGAATCGGATTTATCAACCCGGTAAGCCAACCCTTCTGCGATACCTGCAATCGGCTGCGCATCACCGCCGAAGGGCAAGTACGCAACTGCTTATTCTCCACCACGGAATGGGATGCCCGCCATTTACTCAGGACGGGGGGCACGGACGCTGAGCTTCGAGAGTTGGTCCGGGACTGCGTCGGGGCCAAAGCTGCGGCTCACGGCATAGGAACGGAAGAGTTCGAGCGGCCTGCCCGTGCTATGTACCAGATCGGCGGGTGAGCGTGCAGAGCCGTATCTATCTCGATAACGCCGCCACAAGTTGGCCCAAGCCTGAATGCGTTTACGAGGCCGTGGATCGCTACCTGCGCGAGATCGGCGCTCCCGGAAGCCGCGCGGGCTATTCTCATGCGGTGGAGTCGAATCGAATTCTTCAGCAGGCTCGGCAAGGCGCCGCTCGAATAATCGGCACTTCGCAGCCCAGGCAGGTGGTCTTCACCGGCAACTGCACCGATTCGCTCAATCTGGCGATCCTTGGTTGCTTGAGCGAGGGCGATCACGTTGTGACCACCGTTTGCGAGCACAACTCAGTTCTGCGGCCCTTGAGGGCACTCACCGACGACGGACAAATCTCGGTCAGCTACATCCAATGCGATAGCCAAGGGTTCGTCTCGCCCGACGAGGTTCAGCAGGCCATAAAGCCCTCAACCAAACTAGTGGCAGTGTTGCATGGATCGAATGTTACCGGCTCGCTGCAACCGATTCGTAGAATCGCCGAAATCACCCGCGAGGCAGAGTGCCTGCTGCTGGTCGATGCAGCGCAGACACTGGGGCACGTGCCTCTCGATGTCGAGGCTGATCGAATCGACCTGCTCGCCGCCTCCGGGCATAAGGGTTTATTAGGCCCCTTGGGGACTGGTCTGTTGTACATCCGCCCCGGCGTCGAGCAACAGATTCGTCCTTTGCGCTATGGCGGGACCGGATCGGCAAGCGAATCGGATCAACAACCCAATACGATGCCCGACAAGTACGAGGCGGGGAATCACAATTTGCCGGGATTGGCCGGATTGGCAGCCGCTGTGGAATTTGTCGAGAGCCGGGGCGTAGCCGAAATCGAGGCCGATCAAAAGCAACTCGTCAATCAACTTCTCAATGGACTGCAGACGATCTCAGGGCTGAAACTCTATGGGCCGAAGACAACTGAAAACCGAACCAGCGTCGTGAGTTTCACTCTCGAAGGATATGACCCCCAGGAATTGGCTGCCGCGCTCGATGTCACCGGTGGCGTTCAGACGCGAGCCGGTTTACACTGCGCTCCACGAATGCATCAGGCACTCGGCACACTCGAATCCGGAGGCACAGTACGTCTGAGCCCCGGTTGGTCCACCACCTCCACCGAGATTGACCAGACGCTCGAGTTGCTTTCCGAGTTGGCCTCGGTAAATCACTAACCCTGAGATCAATTCCTTCTCCCCTAACCCCTCCCCCGAAAACGGGGGTGGGGATGAAGACTTAGCTTTCCTACCCTAAGCCGTGTTAAACGATGGCCAAACAATCTTCCGAATCGAAAACCACTGACGAATCTCCCTGGTATGACAAGGGCCTGCGGTTCGAGTGCACAGGCTGCGGGAATTGTTGCAGCGGGGCACCTGGTTATATCTGGGTCAATCAGGCAGAGATCGACGCGCTAGCCGGCCATTTCGATATTTCCTCCGCTGAGTTCGAGCGTCGATTCGTCCGAGGGGTGGGCATCCGGCGGAGTTTGAAGGAACTGCCTAAGAGAAACTACGACTGTGTGTTTCTCGATCCAGATACGCGAAAGTGCCAAGTCTATGAGCACCGCCCCCGCCAATGTCGGACTTGGCCCTTTTGGAAGAGCAACCTGAGCAGCCCTCAAGCCTGGCAGGAAGCTGGCAAAGATTGCCCGGGATGCGATCAAGGAAAGCTCTACCAACTCGAGATCATCGAGCAGCAATCAGACGTCATTCGAGTGTAAGGCCAGCTCTCCTGGCATTCCCCCGATTCCCCTCAGATTACCTGAACTCAAAAACCGGGGCCGACAGACAAGATTGTCGAATCTTTTTTCGCCAAGTCTCAGCCAGTGTTGGCCTTACGGCGATTTGTAGCCGTTCGGCCCAAGGACGCTTGAATCACAGGGCAATTGCGGCTTCGGAAGACGGCTGGAGTCGATTTCAGTGAGTTAGTCAGCGATAATCGGCGGGGCGAACAAACCCCTGCCAGCGTCCGTATTGTTGACACTAATGCTTATGACAATTACACTTGGAGCGATAAGCTGCATTGAAATAGGGTCGTTTCCTCGCCCATCCTAGCAGCGATCCTTTTCAATCAAGGGGACCTCGTCGTGACGAAAAAAGAGATCGTAAAGACCATTTCGGAGGAGATTGGTCTCACCCAATTAAAGACTAAGGAAATCGTCCAGAAAACCTTTGATGCCATCGTTGATACCTTGGTCGAGGATCGGCGCATCGAGCTCCGTAATTTCGGCGTCTTTGAGGTCAAGCAGCGTGCCGCCCGTAAGGCTCGCAATCCCCGCACCGGCGAGAAAGTCTTTGTCCCAGAAAAGTTTGTGGTGACGTTCAAGCCGGGCAAAGAGATGGAAGAGCGGGTCCGTGAGTTGGAACGTCGAGCTGCTGAGCAAGCAGCCGCTGAACAGGCGAATGCCAACTCCCCCCCTGCTAACCAAACGGCACCCGCGCCACCTTCGCCCGACCAAAGTTTCTCGCCTGCAACGAGTTACGAGTCGAACTCCGGGGGCTAAAGCCCTTCCGCGTCTGAGGCCAAGGTGATGGTAGCTGTGCTGCTAGCGAGCAGTTCTGTCTCTGCCTATCTTAACAGCCTGCAGGTTTGGTGAAGCCCAACACGCGTGGGGTCCGATATTGCTCTCGGCGCAGTTGGGCGATTTCGCTAGTCTCCGCCGACTTTTCTACCAGGGCTCGCCCGACTACCGTCAAGATTTGACGGAAGCAAGGCGGCCCAAACTACTTATCACTATTGTGGGACTGACGTGTCAGAAGGTCTGGGAAGCTAGATCAATTGGCTCGTCGCACAGAAATAGGCGTCTTCCCCCCTGGACGACGGTCTGTTTCGCATGCTCATGGAGGAGCAACCAAATGCGAATTTGGCTTTTTGCGCTGATTGCCGCTTGCACCCTGTCGTGTACAGGCTGTTTGCTGCCAGGATACTCGGCCGATCCGGCCCGACGTGCCCAGCAGCTGATTTTCACATCCGAAAACCTGCGTCAGGCATTGGATGAATGGGAACGGATTTGGTTTCTTGACCAACCCTCCCATCTGCAGCCACACAGCATTCACGGCGGCATCATTTAGGGTTTCCCTAGGCTAACCAAGCTTATCTCGTCAAAGCCTGAAATCTAGGCCAGCGCTATCTTTGCGCGCCCGCCTCCCCGTACTCTGGATTCTACGGTAGATTGCTGCTGGTGATCCCTAGGGGAACAAATCCCCCCTTCCAACCAGCCGCTAACAATCGGCCTTCCCCAAATCGCATCAGAACCGAAGTTGTCCTCAAAAGTCGAACTAAGTGTGACCCTAGGCCGATTGGAATTGGCCAATCCCGTTCTAGTCGCCTCTGGAACTTTTGGATACGCACGCGAAATGGCGAAATTGGTCGATTTGTCTCGACTAGGTGGAATTCTCCCGAAGACGATCACCAAAGAGCCCCGGCAAGGAAATGCACCCTGGCGAACCGTCGAAACGGCCTCGGGGATGTTGAATTCGATCGGGCTCGACAATGACGGCATCGACGCCTTCGTCGCTCACCACCTACCCTACTTGGCGAGCCTGGAGCCCACACTCGTGGTGAGCATCGCGGGACGCACTCACGATGAATTCGTGGCCATGGCAGCGCAGCTTGCAGAGCACGAGGGCGTGGGAGCGGTCGAGCTGAATGTTTCTTGCCCCAACGTCAGCGGTGGCGTCGACTTTGGCACCGATCCGGCGATGTGCGAGAAACTCGTCGCCGAGTGCCGGGCGGCCTGCCGGCACCCCCTGATTGCCAAACTTACACCCAACGTCACCAGCGTGCCCGAGATGGCCACCGCAGCAGCTCAGGGAGGCGCTGACGCCCTTTCTCTGGTCAACACCTGCCTTAGCATGGCCATCGATTGGCGGGCTCGTAAGCCGCTGCTGGGCAACGTGATGGGCGGACTGAGCGGCCCGGCTATCAAACCGATCGCGCTCCGAGCCGTCTACCAAGCGGCTCAAGCAACCGACACGCCAATCATTGGGATTGGCGGCATCGCCACGATCGACGACGTGATGGAATTCCTGGTCGCCGGGGCAACGGCGGTTCAACTGGGGACAGTGAACTTCTACAATCCAACTGCCTCGATGACGATTCTCGACGCACTACCCGGTGCCCTCGCCGAGCTCGGTGCCTCAAGTGTGGCGGAAGTCGTAGGAACCTTACATGTATGATGTGAGATGTGTGATTGTTGATGTTATTCTCTGAGCAATCGTCCAACTTCCATCTACATCATAAATCACACATCTAACATCTTACATTTCCACATGCGTGTACTCAGCGGTATCCAACCAACCGGGCGGCCTCATTGGGGCAACTACTTCGGAGCGATCACACAGTACATCGATCTGCAAAACAACGAGCAGGCGTTTTACTTCATCGCCAATTTGCACGCCCTGACCACCGTCCGCGATCAAGAGCAATTGGCACAGTACACGCTCGACGCGGCAATGGACTTGCTCGCCCTCGGGCTGGATCCCGAGCAGGCGGTGCTCTTTGTGCAGTCGGATGTTCCCGAGATTAGCGAACTTTGCTGGTTGCTGATGACAGGCACACCGATGGGCCTCCTCGAACGGTGCCATGCTTACAAAGATAAAAAGGCCAAAGGACTTTCCGCTGACGTGGGTTTGTTTGCCTACCCTGTGCTCCAGGCAGCCGACATCCTAGGTTACGACAGCGACATTGTCCCCGTGGGTGAAGACCAAGTGCAGCACATCGAGGTTACCCGCGACATCGCCGGCAGTTTTAATCACGAGTTTGGTGAAGTCTTCGTCTTGCCGAAAGCCAAAGTTCTCGATAGCTCAGCCCGAGTCCCTGGTACCGACGGCGAAAAGATGTCGAAGAGCTACAACAACTTTCTAGCCGTGTTCGACGAAGTCAAACCACAGCGGAAACAGATTATGCGGATCGCCACTGACTCGCGTCCAATGGAAGAGCCTAAGGAACCAGAGAACGATGTGTTGTATCAGCTCTACTCGCTAGTGGCTTCCGAGCAACAATGCGAGGAGATGGCGGCCATGTACCGTCGCGGAGGTTTTGGCTATGGCGACGTAAAGAAGTCGCTGGCTGAGGCTGCGGAAGCCTTCTTTTCCGAAGCGCGCGCGCAACGCGACGATTGGTCCTCTCGACCCGATGACGTACGCGATATCCTGGCAACCGGTGCCTCGCTGGCTCGCCGCAAAGCAGGAGAGGTACTGGAACGCGCCCAGAACGCCTGTGGTTTGAAGGGCTACTAGACTGTCTATTACTAAAATCAAATGCCACAGAGTTCACAGAGATAAGAGAGAAAGAAATCCTTGAGATAAACACAGCATGTCCACGTTTCTCCGTGTCCTCTGTGATCTCCGTGGCTCCTAGTTTAATCAATCTGATAAAAGCGGAAAGCAGTCCATCGTGTCCACGCAAATATTTGGCATTGGCACCGACATCATTGAGTGTCTGCGAATCGCGCAGATGATCGAACGCCACGGCGACCTGTTTATCCGCCGCGTCTATACCGAGCATGAGATCGGTTATTGCTCGACCAAGAAGGCCGCCACCCAGCATTACGCTGGTCGCTGGGCTGCCAAGGAGGCCGTGCTGAAGGCATTGGGTACCGGCTGGCGACGCGGCATCTCGTGGCGTGATGTCGAAGTACGGAACAAGCAAGGCGGAGCACCGACCATCGCCCTCTGCGGTGGAGCCAAGGAAGTGTTCGAGCAGTCCGGCATCCGCAAAATGCACATCAGCATCTCGCACTGCCGCAGTCACGCCACGGCATATGCCGTGGCCGAGGGATTGGCCCCCGAACCGACCGGCTAACGTCTCTCGTCAATGAGAGCCAAGATACTTCCGCCATGGCTCCCAATAGTGCGTCTTCCATCCCTCGACCACCTGCTGGTAATCGTGTGACGGGACGTCTAAATGCACCAGATCAATGCGGCCTTCTTGGTCGCCGGCTGGTGTGAACATAAGTATCAGCGTGGAATCGACATCGTCGTCGTGAAAGTGGGCCGATCGCCAAGATTGCACGATGAGTTGCGGCCGAACTGCACGCAACATCGTGCCGGTGAGCATACCATCGAAGGCCTTAAATGGTGAACCAGTTTTCGAATCGACCGTCGTCGGATGCCCCGTAATGGCCTCATGCTGTCGGGAGTCGAGATACATCTCGAACAGTTCATAGGCAGGGGCTGGGAGGACGACTGAATCTGTGATAATACTCCGCAGCGTCATCAAACTAAGCCTTTTTCTTAGTTGCTTTCTTCGCTGTCGACTTCTTAGTCGTGGATTTCTTCTTCGCCGCCTTCTTTTTCGTTGTAGATTTCTTCTTGGTTGTCGACTTTTTCTTGGCGGCCTTCTTTTTGGCTTTCTTCTTCTTTTTCTTCGGCGGGCCTTGGGCGGCCTTTTCCGCAAGCATCGATACCGCCTCGTCAAAAGTAATCTCTTCGGTCACCATCCCCTTGCGGAGCGAAACGTTGGTTTCGCCATCGGTGATGTATGGCCCATAGCGACCATCAAGAATCTGGACTGGCTTTTCGGTGACGGGCGAAGGGTCGAACGTCTTGAGCGGCTCTTTCTTTGCCGCGGCACCCCGTCCACGAGTTTTCGGTTGGGCCAACAGTTCCACCGCCTGCTGCATCGTGACATCCAGCGGCGAAACTTCTGCCGGCAACGATCGAGTTTCGTCGCCACACTTCACGTACGGTCCGTAACGACCATTGAAGGCCATCACCGGCTTTTCGCTACGCGAATCTTCCGTGGCGGGATGAACGCCCAACTCACGCGGCAGCGAAAGCAGCTTCAGTGCCGTTTCGAAATCGACCTGTTCCGGCTCCATGCCTTTCAGCAGACCCGCATTCTGGGGCTTCTCTTCGTCATCGGGATGGCCGCGCTGCACATAGGGACCGAAGCGTCCGACCTTCAGGTACACTGGCTTGTTGGTCGTGGGGCAGGTGCCTAAAGGCTCCTCAGCGATCTCGGCCTGCTCGAGAAGTTTGAGAGCCGATTCCAGGGTGACCTCGTCGGGTGGAGTTTCATCCTTGAGCGACGCGGTGCGTTCTCCCTGCTCCACGTAGGGAGAGTAACGTCCGACACGCACATAAACAGGCTCGCCACCTTCGGGCTGGCCGATGTAGATACGGCTGATCTTGGCCGGGTCGATCTCATCGATCTTGTTTTCTAACTGCTTCTTGAGCCCAGGGCTGCCGTTGCCGAAGTAGAATTTCTCCAGGTAGTCAATATGCCCCTGCTCGCCGCGGCTGATCGAATCGAGATCATCTTCCATCTGTGCGGTAAAGCGATAGTCGACTAAGTTTTCGAGATTCTCTTCGAGTAGAGTCACCACCGAGAACGCCACCCAGGTGGGCACCAACGCGCTAGCCTTTTTGAACACGTAGTTACGCGCCAGAATTGTATCGATAATCGACGCATAAGTACTCGGTCGGCCGATACCGCGTTCTTCCAAAGCCTTCGTGAGCGAGGCTTCGCTGAACCGTCCGGGTGGTTGCGTCCAGTGCTCCTTGGCATCAAGCGACGTACACTTGAGCACTTCGCCGACCTCGACATTGGGCAGCGCCTTTTCCTGATCGGCCAATTCGGCGTTGGGATCGTCAGAGCCTTCGACGTAAGCCCGCAAGTAGCCGGGGAAGTCGATCGTTTTACCGCTGACTTGGAACCGGCAATCTTCGCCTTCGATGACCACCACAATCCGGCGGCCACGGGCATCAGCCATCTGGCTGGCAATCGTCCGCTTCCAAATCAAATCGAACAATCGAAATTCGTCGTTGTTAAGCTGCGTCTTCATTGCCTCGGGCAATTCGAACGGATGGCCTGCAGGGCGGATCGCTTCGTGAGCTTCCTGGGCGTTCTTAACTTTCGACTTATATTCCCGCGGCTTGTCGGGAAGATGGTCGGCCCCGTAATTACGCTCGACGAGGTCGCGGGCGTCCTCGATCGCCACCTTGGCTAGATTCGTCGAGTCGGTTCGCATGTAAGTGATGTGGCCATTTTCATACAGGCTCTGGGCCACCTGCATCGCGCGACGGGCTGTGAAGCCGAGCTTGCGATTGCATTCCTGCTGCAGCGTACTCGTAGTAAACGGTGGCGAAGGCTTCGAGGAGTACGGTTTCTCTTCTACCGAGGTAACCTTAAATTCGCCCTGCTGGATTTTGGCAATCAGATCACGAGCCGCTTGTTCGTCGAGCAACATAAAGTCGTCGCTCTTCAACTTGCCGTTCGTTGAATCGAAGTCTTTTCCCGAGGGGATCTTTTTGCCGGAGACGGTCATCAGGGGTGCTTCAAGGGACTGACCATCGTCTTTAGCAAACATGCCAAGCAAGTCCCACCAAGTTCCCGAAACAAAAGCCATCCGCTCGCGTTCACGTTCGACAATCAAACGCACGGCTACGCTTTGCACGCGTCCAGCCGAGAGCTTTGGCCGAACCTTCCGCCACAGCAAAGGCGAAACTTCGTAGCCAAAGAGGCGATCGAGAATACGGCGAGTTTCCTGAGCACGCACCATCCCTTCGTCCACTTCGCGAGGACCGGCCAATGCCTCCTGGATGGCATCTTTGGTGATTTCGTGAAAAACCAACCGATGCACCGGCACTTTCGGTTTGAGGACTTCCATCAGGTGCCAACTGATGGCCTCTCCTTCGCGGTCTTCGTCCGTCGCCAGATACAGAGCGTTCGATTCTTTGAGTTGATCCTTCAGCAGCTTGATCTGCTTCGACTTGCCGGGAGGGATGACGTAGATTGGCTTGAACTCGTCCTCGACGTTGACGCCGAGATTCGACCAGCTCTCTCCCTTATATTTGGCAGGGATCTGCTTGGCACCTTGGGGCAGGTCGCGAATATGGCCGATGCTGGCCTCAACACGAAAACCTTTGCCAAGATATTTGCCAATGGTTTTCGCCTTGGCCGGCGATTCTACGATTACCAGGGCCTGGCCTTTGCCACTGGCTGCGGAGGATGTCTTTTTCTTCGCCATGGTTGATAAAGTCTGATTCTCGTTCCGGATGGGCTAATGTGGTTGTTTATCCGCATATATATGGGTCTGGCGTGAGTAAAGTCTCGTTCCGCCTGTTGATCGGACCAATCCTTACCAGCCTCAACCGGACAAACAACCCTTCGTACCTCTGCCATTGGTCTGAACCAAACGACAAAAACCCCCCGTTTGGGCGGCATTTATCCGTTAACTTGGGCAGTTTGAGAGATTCCAATTTGGTCTCCACTCAACCCGACGGGTTCCGTCCCCTGACGCTGGCTCTCGCCGACACTACCGATTGGGATTGCATTTACGTCAATCTGCAATAGAATCACGGGCCATCTAATCGGTGGTACATTACCACAATCATTACTGCTGCACCGGTCAAGCTGTCAAGTGGCTGCAAATCGGTCTTCGATCTTCCCGGACACATCTATGGCGAGCCCGTTTTCCCTATTCCGCAAGCACCAGAAGGTTTTTCTAGCTGTTGCCGCAGTGCTGGCAATGGTTGTCTTTGTGTTTGCAGACATGTTTACCAGCATGATGTCTTCCGACCAGAATGGACGCGAAGATACAGTTGTCACGAGCTGGTCGGGCGGCGAAATAACCGTTGGAGAAATCCGAAATCTGCAGCAAAGACGCTACTTCATTAGCGAAGTGCTACAAAATATTTATGCGGGCGGTCGTTCCCGCGTCGAAGCAGAAGGTGGTACCAATATTGAACCGTCTGTGACTCCCTTTTTCATCAATCGAGATGCCAAGCCAGAGACAGTTGCGGAACAAGTCGTATTCGATCGGGTCTTGGCAGACTTGGCCAAGGATTCTGGGATGGTCGTCTCCGATGAAATCATCAACCACTACCTGGGCGAGATTGGTTTGGGGCGGGTAGAAGATGGCGAAATCAGCCAGGTGTTGCAGCGGGTCGGTCGATACAAAAATCCCGCCACGAGCGAACAAGTTTTATTCGAAGGCCTTCGCGAACTGTTGCTCGGCAACAACTATATGCAGAGCCTTTCCACTTCGTTGGAAGGTGCTGATCCTTCGCTGATTTGGAACGAATGGCTGACGCTCAACAATCGCATCAAACTCCAAGCAGCCATACTTCCTGCCGAAGATTTCCTCTCCCAGGTGGAAGAACCTTCCGAGGTGCAGCTCGTGGACTTCTACGAAAGCCACAAGAATCAGTTCGACGGCGGTGTCGTCCGACGTGGCGGAAAGGAATTTCCAGCGCCGACTGCCGGTTTTAGACAACCCCGAAAGGTGAAGCTGAAATTCCTGCTGGGCGACGTAACGGCCTGGACTGAAAAAATGCTCGACAAGGTGACCGACGAGGAAATCGCCGACTACTACGAACGCAACAAACGAACTCAATTTGTTAAATTCGATTCGGTCTTCGATGACGACAACTCGGGCATGCTCGACGAGATTTTCGAAAATGCATCAGAAGACGACGCAGACTCGACGGAGGAGAATTCAAACTCGGAAGAAGCGGAATCTGACTCGGAAGAATCAGACGACGCCGATGCAAAGCCTGCCGGCGAAGACTCTGGTAATGTTTCCCAACCAAGCCCCTTCCGCCTCGCTGCCTTCCAGGATGATCTAGAGGAGTCTGGCAACGAAACCGATGTCGAGTCCAACGATACAGACGACTCTGAGGAATCGGAGCAAGCCGATACCGTTGCAGAAGAAGATGGTGCAGACGAAGATGACGACGAATCGCGTTACGAACCCTTGGACAAAGTCCGCGACCAAATTCGGCGTCAACTTGCCACCGATAAGGCGGTTGAAGAGATGTCTCGCGCAATGGATAGCGCCTACAGCACACTCACGAGCGTCTACAATCGCTACGGAGTGAAGGTTGTTGCTGCTGAGGCGGACAAAACCGATCCACCTGAGGTACCGGAAGAATTGGCCGACCTGTCGGGCTTAGCCGAGGAGAAGGGCCTGTTTCTGGAAGAGACAGTTCCCCTGACGGCCTCGGAGCTAAGCAAGACAGCTGTTGGCAAGGCGATTGATTCGCAAACGGCCACTATGCCGGTCGTGCAGATGGCCTTCCAAACGCTCAAGCCCTACCAACCTGCCCTTGCAGTAGACATCGATGGCTATCGTTACTTGGTGTTGAAAGTCGAGGATATTGCTCCCCAGACTCCACCATTCGAAGAAGCCCGCGAAGAGGTTGCTGAAGCTTGGAAGATGGCCGAAGCCAAACGATTGGCGCTAGAGAAAGGCCAGGAAATCGCCAAGAAAGCCGAGGAGGAAGGCTCTTCCCTGATGGCGGCCGTCGATCAAGAGAAGTATGAAGTTGTGGTCACCGACTTTTTCAGCCGGTTTAGCTTTGGTAGCACAGCGGCCGAGATGCGACGTGGGCCCCGACTCAGCGAAGTACCTCCGCTGGAGCACATTGGCGACGAGTTTCTCAAGCGTGTCTTTACCTTGGAAGATAACGAGGTAGTGGCACTACCCAATTTCGACGGTTCAGACGTCTATGTCGTGCGGGTCGATCAAAAGGAACGCACCGAAGACGAGCTTCACCAAGCGTTCCTGGCAGAGGTAAATTCCTCGCAGGCGATGCAAATCATGCAAGCCTTCCGCTCGCAACGCATGCAGCGGGCCTTGATTGGTCAAATATTCCAGCGAGCCGGCTTAGATGGCCAGCGTTTGCAGCAGTTCTTGCGAGGTACGGGCGAGTAAAGTCGCCTGCTATTGTCGGCGCGGCTTGAGCATCACAACGCTAAGCGGGGGCAGGGTTAGCTCGATGGAGTACGGCCTGCTATGGCTTTCCGTTGGCTGAGCTTCCACACCCGGGTAGTTGCCGACGTTGCTCCCGCCATAGAACTGCGAGTCGGTATTGAATATCTCGTCATACCAACCCTCAGCCGGCACGCCCAAACGATAGTTGTGCCTGACGACGGGCGTAAAGTTGCACGCGACGAAAATAAAGTCGTCCGGATCTTCCGCCTTGCGAATATAGACCATCACGCTGTCGGTGTAATTGTGACTATCAATCCATTCGAAACCGGTCCAGTCGAAATCGACCTGATGAAGTGCCGGCTCGCGACGGTACACATCATTTAGGTCAGAGACCATTTTTTGCATGCCTTTGTGCAGATCCCATTGCAGCAAGTCCCACTGCAATTCGCTCTCGCAATCCCACTCCTGCCACTGGGCAATCTCGCAGCCCATAAACTGCAATTTCTTGCCGGGATGAGTCCACTGATAACCGTAGAGCAACCGCAGGTTGGCAAATCGCTGCCACAGGTCGCCGGGCATTTGGTCGAGTAGCGACCCTTTGCCATGCACCACTTCGTCGTGCGAAAACGGCAAAGCGAAGTTTTCGCTGAAGGCGTAAATGAGTGAGAATGTTAGTTCATCGTGGTGGTACTGACGATGAATCGGTTCGTGCCGCATGTAGCTGAGCGTGTCGTTCATCCAGCCCATGTTCCACTTCAGGCTAAAACCGAGTCCACCCAGATACGTTGGCCGCGACACACCGCCAAAGGCAGTTGACTCTTCAGCAATTGTTAATACGCCAGGGTATTGGAGGTGAACTTGCTCATTGAATTCCTTAATGAAATCAATCGCTTGCAGATTCTCGCGTCCGCCGAATTCGTTGGGAATCCAGTCACCATCTTCCCGACTGTAATCGAGATAAAGCATCGAGGCGACTGCATCGACTCGCAAGCCATCAATGTGGTATTTGTCCAGCCAGAACAATGCGTTTGAGATCAGAAAGTTGCTAACCTCGTTGCGGCCGTAGTTGAAGATTTTGGTTCCCCAGTCAGGGTGCTCGCCCTGCCGAGGATCGGAGTGTTCGTAGAGTGCGGAACCGTCGTAGGTATCAAGGCCATGGCCATCTTTGGGGAAATGGGCCGGCACCCAATCGATCAACACGCCAATTCCGTTCTGATGGCAATGATCGACAAAGTACTGGAAGTCTTCTGGTGAACCGTAGCGGCTGGTCGCGGCAAAGTAACCGACGGTTTGATATCCCCAGCTACCCGTGAAGGGATGTTCGCTCACTGGCATCAACTCGAGATGGGTGTAGTTCATCTCTTTGCAGTAGTCGACCAGTTGGTGAGCCAGGTCACGATAGTTCTGCCACTGCCCTTCACCATTGTGGTTGCGTCGCCAGCTCCCCAAATGAACCTCGTACACAGACATCGGCGCGTCGAGACCGTTGTGGATTTCACGACTGTTCATCCACTCGTCGTCTTTCCACTGATAGGCATCAAGATCCGAAACGATGTTCGCAGTCAGCGGTGGCACCTCTGCGGCGAAACCATAGGGATCGATCTTGTCGATCACATGCCCGCCCTGCTGCTTGACGGAAAACTTGTAGAGGGTCCCTAGTTTCAAATCGGGAACGAAGATTTCCCAAATTCCTCCTGGCCCGTGCTTACGCATGGCATGGGTGCGGCGATCCCATTTGTTGAAGTCGCCCACAACACTGACGCTCTCAGCATTTGGAGCCCACACGGCGAAGTTCACGCCTTCGATGCCATTCACTTCCCGCCGATGGGCACCTAGTTTGCGGTAGCAATCCCAGTGACGACCTTCGCCGAGCAAATGGAGGTCGAAGTCTGAAATCAACGGATCAAATGAGTAGGGATCGTGCATTGTGGTTTGTTCGCCGGACTGATTGATGGATCGGAACTGGTAGTTTCGGCCCATTTTTTTATCGAAAATCTCCGGACTGGTGACTGCTTCGAACAGCCCAGCCGGGTGAATCTGTCGCATGGGCTGGGACGATCCTTTCAGGGGATCGACGAGCCACACTTGCTGAGATTCTGGTAAATATGCCCTCACCGCCAACGCCTGGCGGCCATTATCCTCGATCCGATGGGGTCCTAAGACGTTAAACGGATTCTCGTGGTAACCATAAACTACTGGTGCTATTTGCTTTACATCAACTTGGGAACGCACGATTCGATCCTTCTTCTACTGTTTTAATTCAAATGAGGCGTCAATGGCACTGAAAACAATGAAAATCTAGCTGAGATAGGAAGGTTATCCGGCCGATCCGGACCCCAGCGATAACCCCATCGGACGCGAAAGAGCATCGACCGCCTCTGTCCAACGGCCCGACCAGGACGTTGCCTTCCGGTTTCTAATCTTGCGAGGCGACCGCAGGCGGCTACGCTGATGCGAACGTGGAGAATTGGGCTCCCCGGCAGATTCTGTAGATGAGGTCTCCGTCGAAGCCCCACAGGCGGCGGGCTGCACGGAATGTCGCTCCGGCATTTCGAACAGCCACGCCTGACAGTCGACCTCATGGAAACTGAGGGCACGATCGATACGTTTCCACAAGTCATGATCGCGTACGGCGACCATTCGTCCGAAGCGTTCCCAGCTCCAATCGTTCTCGCGCCACTCGGCCAGACCCTTCTTAATGCCGCGGCTAACATAGCGGCTCTTGGTGACCAGTGTGACTTGCGCTGGGCATTCGAGCGCCTCTAGGCCTCGGACGACGGCAAGCAGCTCTAATCGCTCGCTGCAGCTCTCAAGCGGCTCCGAATCGGTCGCAGTGAGCCGCTGCTTAGTGCGGACGTTTTGGAGTACGAATCGCCACTTCAACGTGGCAGACTCATCCTGGCTTGCTTCGGAAAAAAGCAAGAAGTGCGGACTTTGAGGCATCATGGACGGCGTGACGGTCGGAGGAACTTGTGACCGCTTTGTCTAGGAGGGCGGGGAGCGGCGGGCGACACGCGTCCATTGCGGGCCAGAACAGAGCATCAGCTCTGCCTAAAATACCCTATCGTCAAGTCAGACGCAGACTCTCCAGTTTATCACGGAGGGTTTTTTGCACCGACTAGTGAATGGAATTCCCAGAGGTGGGTGGATGACGCCGGCTGTGTTGGGCACTCACCAATTCAGCCAGGCGCTCGCGTTGCTCAGCGGTGGCCCGGCCATCGACAACTGCCCAGGAAAGACGCGATATTTCGTTCTCAACACTTTCAGAATTCGAAGTCCCCGGCATAAGCTTTTCAGTTGACTTCATCGGTTGATTCCTTGAGGAGTATGCGTCCATCTATCCCTAAGGACGCAGGAGGCTAAAAAAAGTTCTCAGAATCCGAACCGAATTTCAATAGCAATTCTCCTGTGGTATACGTTGGTTTCTAGGCCGCGAAGGAAAATACGCGGATCTAAAGACAAATGAAAAAAGCAGTATACCGGGTTATTTTTTGAGATACCCATCGTGTGAAATTAACTAACCCGTCTGGCTTACCGCTTCTGCCAACATGTCGGGAAGGCCCATGCAATTGCGAAGATCCTCTGCCAAACGCGGATGGGCAAATATTCGCACGCGCTTGACATAATCGTCAAATTGCTCACGAGCTAATGTCTTCACCACCGGCGAGATCGAACCCAAGCTGCGGTAACAATTCTCCTTGGCAAAGAAGACATCCATCTCGAATTCTACTTCCAGTTCGACCGGTGGTGCGTCGAACAGCACTTCATGCGGTGCTACAACCCGCGACAGCGCAGTACTCGCCACCGTAGCAAAATTATCGGCACAGCGAATCAACCAAGAGTATGGTTTACGGGCTAGTAGCTGATAGATCTCAGGAGCCTGGAACAAACTGTACTGGGCGACTCGTTTGTAGATCCGTCGTGACGGGCCGAATAATCCATCTAAAAGATCCGCGGCCGGGCCATCCCCTGCGGCCGCTGTCATCGTCTCGATCATTTGCCGCTCCGACATGCGGAATAGGGCGTCGAGGTCGAGAGTTTCGTGCAGCATGATAAAAGCTCGCTGCAGCATAGCGGTGGCTCCGCGAACTGTATGATGCCAATAGACTTCGCTGAACATCACGTACCTGGCAAACACCATCATCTCTGCCGCGGTCTTGCCTTTTTCGGTAATACCCAACCCATCGCCATTTTCGTTAAGACATAAGCTGCTAATCAGCCGCGACTGATCGAAATTCCGTCCGTAAGGCACTCCCGCGTGCAGACTGTCCCGCATCAGATAGTCCATTTTGTCTACGTCGATGGGACCTGAGAGCAGGCTCTTGCAAATCCGGGTGCTGCGATCAGACGGCTTTCCGGAGAGCATCGCCATCACTTCGCGGGGAGCCATGTCCCACTGATCGCGGAGCGCGTCTGCAATTTCACCCTCGAGCAAATAACTGTTGGCAAATAATTCGTGGTTAGGAATCTTCGGTAGACTGATATCCTCGATCGGGTGACAAAACGGCCAGTGCCCCAAATCGTGTAAGAGCGAGGCGACGATAAACCGCTCAGCGTCACGGGGTTCAACCGCCGATTGAAATCGACTGTCCTCGGCCAGATGGTCCAGAAACAACAATGCCATGCGATAGACGCCCAGCGAATGCTCGAACCGAGTGTGGTGCGCGGCCGGGTAGACCAAGCTAACGAGCCCAAGCTGGCTGATCTCCCGTAGGCGCCGGAACTCGGGCGAATCGATCAGTTGCTGGACGCGTGGCGTCAGCGGGACGTCGATTTCTGGCGGAATCCTTACTAGGCGTCGACCGTTCCCTAAGGCTGCCAACTCAGGAATATCTCGCAGCGAGTTTGTCATCGGCATTTCAGTGGCACGAATTTAGGTGAGTGCCGGTAACGTTTGCAAGAAGTTGGCGTTAAGGCTTGAGCTCTAGGAGCCTCCCAGCACGAGCCCTGGCAACAGTGCCAATCCCATCACCCAACGTAAGAATACCGTTACAACAAAGTACAAGGCGTAATGAAAAAAGCCCGTCAGTATTTCCAGATCGAAGCTCACGAACGCCGTTCCTGCACCGACAACCATGATGGGTACGGTAAGGCCAAGAATTTGGACTATGTTCAGCCCTTCTTCGAAGGCATCATTACCAAAAACCTGATTGCCAACAAAAATATACACTCCCCAAAGCAATGCATAAACTAGCCCACACACAAGCGACCGCACCATCACCGGAACGCCTTGGTAGTAGCCCATTTCATCGTCACGGAGAAACGTATAGGCGGCATACGCAAGAGGTGGACCGAGAATGACAGCCCCAGCGCCCAACACAAAAAGCAGGCTGTCGCCTAGATCATTCTGTTTGATCAGCCAGGCAATCGCTACGCTAAGCAATACAAGCCCCGCGACAATGGCGGTGATGCTCACGCTAAACTTGGCTTCCTTGCGTTTAATTGGCTTGAGGACCGAACGGCCCTTGGCGTCTTTCGCTCCCGCTTCCAACTCGGGGGCATGGATAACGACTTCGTCCCCCTTTTCGGGAATCTGAATTTCTCCCTTACACTTGGGGCAAGCACCAGACTTGCCGGCGTGTTGGTCCCCTACGCTGAACCGGGTATGGCACCCGGGACAAGTTACTTGAATTGCCATCGCCGCTCTATTCCAGATAAGTGCTACTTGTAACTAAAGACCGTTTGTCGTCGATTGGAAATCTATCCACCAGACGGCAATTTCAAAACCGTCCTCAGTCTTCCGATTTCAGATCGTCTTCGTTGATCGCCACGAATCCTTTGTCGGCGAGTGTCTCGATTGCGATGTCGATATTGTCGACCATCAACGCCACCGCAGGACGGCCACGGGGTCGAACGAGCAGGGGATAAACCTGAGAGATATTCACCTCCGATTGCAGCAAGGCGGTGCAAACCTGCAACATCGGCTGAGGGGAGTCGGGTAATTCAATGCCGATCAGGTCGGTTTCCACCATGGCCAGCCCGGCACGCTCCAACACCTCGCGCCCTTGCTCGGGATCGCTGAGTAAGAACCGGACGACTGCGCAATCGGTCGAATCGGAGACGGAAAGGGCAACGATTCTAACGCTACTTCCTTCGAATCGTCGCACTACTTCGGAGAGCTGTCCCACTCGGTTTTCGAGGAACACGGTAAATTGGCGAATTGAGGGATAGTCTCGGCCCCGCATGGTTGCGAAATCGATGCCGGCACCTTCACCGCTGCTCATGGCTTCCTCCCTTCGAGACTATGTCAAAATCAACGGCGTCAAAACCATCGACAAATCCAACGCGTGGTTTGCTGCGCTGGTTATGAGCCGTCGTTTATACACTCAAACCTAGGCACAATATAGAGTTCCGTGCATCGAATTGCAACTTACTGGGAGGCTATTCACTAAGCATTCGGGCTCGTCAGACCCGCTTTCATCCATAGCGACGCTGATAAATTCCGAATACGCAGTCTGACCGGTCTCTAAACTCCAGCCGAGGGCCCTGCGGGTACTAGACTCCTGGGGCGCTGGCCCACTACGATGCTTCGCTACGCATCACTTAAAACCAAGCGCCTGCCATGCAACACGAAATTGAAATCGAAGTCCGCTACGCCGAGACAGACGCCCAGGGTGTCGTCCACCATGCCAATTACTTCACCTATTTCGAATTAGCCCGAGTTCGCTTTCTCGCCGCCATGGGCTTCGAGTATGCGGAGCTCGAACGGCAAGGTGCCTACCTGGTCGTCCACAGTGTCTCGTGCCGGTATATTCAACCTGCTAAATTCGGGGATACTGTGCGTGTGGTGACCACAGTGGAACGAGTCACAGCGGCCCGAATCGACCATTCGTATCAGATCTTTTGCCAAGAAGAATTGCTGGTAGAAGGCAAGAGCACAATCGCTTGTGTCAACTCGGCGGGTGAGATCCAACGGATTCCCGAATTCATCTTTGACTTGAAACTTCCGGAGTAAGGCGATGAGCGCAAAACGGATTCTGATGCTGGTTGGCGACTTTGTCGAAGACTACGAAGCGATGGTCCCCCTGCAAATTCTGCTGATGTTGGAACACCAGGTCGATGTAGCCTGTCCCGACAAACAGGCAGGCGATACCGTGGCAACCGCCATCCACGATTTTGAAGGGCACCAAACCTACACCGAAAAACGAGGGCACAACTTTGCCATCAACATCGATTGGGCCAGTGTCTCGGCCGACGATTACGATGCGATAGTTATTCCCGGGGGAAGGTCGCCCGAGTATTTGCAATTGAACCAAGAAGTGCTCTCACTTGTTCAGCAATTCGACGCGGCCAAGAAACCGATCGCCGCCACTTGCCATGGACCGTATATCTTGACAGCCGCAGGGATCGTGGACGGTAAACGTTGCCAAGCTTATCCAAGTTTGCAACCAGAATTGGAACGGGCGGGTGCCATCTGGGATACGCCGAGCGAAGGTCTCGACAGTGTGTGCGTGGACGGGCACCTAGTTACGGCACCTGCTTGGCCTGCAAACCCGGCCTGGATGCGACAGTTTGTCCGTTTGCTAGGATAGTCAGCGCCATTTCCGTGGGTTACGATGAAGGCCGCGGACCGAGATCGTTTATGTTTACGAAACTGGAGAATAATCGATGGGAATCTTGTCTTGGATTTTGTTTGGCTTGATTGCAGGAGAGCATTGGCAAAGTGGATTATGCCGGGCGACGATCCGGGTGGATGCATTGTCACCATCATCATCGGAATCGTGGGGGCCTTCGTCGGCGGTTACGTTGGCACTTTGATGGGATTGGGAACCGTTTCCGGCTTTGATATTCGCAGCTTCTTTATCGCGGTTGTTGGTGCGATTATTCTTCTAGCCGGTTATCGGATGATTAAGAAGAACTAGCTTCACCTGCTACTGAAGTACTCGAGCTAAGTTTAAACAGCTATCAAAAAATAAGGCCTGGCGTTGACATCCCATGTCAACGTCAGGCCCTGGGTCACGTGCTCGCTTCCTGCGAGCATTTTTTTCGGCCCCAGACGGGTAAAACTTGAAGGGGCCGGATACGCACTATCTAAGCAACCAGTCGCATCGCGCCGTGGTACTCCGTGACGCCTGCCAGGAATTCCTCGAAGATGCGAATGTCTAGTGCCGAAGCAGTAGACGCTTCGGGGTGGAACTGAGTTCCCAACGCAAACCAATCTGGCATCTGACTTTCGATGGCCTCGGTGATGCCGTCTGGGCAGCGGGCCGTGATGGCGAAGCCGGGCGCCACTTCGTCGACAGCCATGTGATGCATGCTATTCACACGCAACTCGCCGTCGCCGTAAACGCGATCCATGATCGAACCCTGAGCAATCTCCAGCGTGTGGCGATGAGCCGAGTCCAAAGGATCGAGATGCGGCAGAGCGGTCGGCATATCCTCGGGGATGTGCAACATCAAATTGCCGCCCTGCGACACATTCAGCAGTTGCATACCAGCTCCAACGCCTAGCACAGGCATCCGGCGATCCGCGACTTTGTGGATTAAAGCGCGATCGAACGACTCGCGGCGAGGATCCTGCAGACGGACGGTAGGATGAAGCATCCAACCATCGCGACGCGGATCGAGATCGGCTCCGCCAACGAGCATCACTCCATCGAGTCGGTTTAGCACCTCGTCGATGTCTTCGTAAGATTGATAGGGAGGCAGCAGAACTGGCACTCCTCCCACTTGTAGAATCGCGTCGTAGTAGCCTGAGGCTACGTAGCTGTAGTCGGGTCCATCCTGTTTCCCTGGGCGAAAATCGGCATTGACTCCAATCAATGGCTTGGTCATCGCTTCGCACTCCCTTTCTGATACGGCAAGCCGCACCTGCGTGACTTGGCAAGGGTAATTCAATGCGATAGGTACAATAATCGAACCTGTTAGCTTCTCGCGCAGTCTAAATCTCTAGATCGAAAAATCGTGCTCTACGAGTGCATCACGTACTTGAAGCATAATATGGCTTCGTACAATCTTAGCTCTCATGGCAACCTTCCTTGGCACCTGCAAGATTCGTTGGTTCTAGAATGTAACCCGCTACGAGACGACTCTTCCAAACAACACCTAAATGGAATTTGGAATGCCCTAATCGATGTCCCTATCGCAGCTCTGAAAAACTCCTCGTAAGTTTTGTTGACCGTGTCACTCGGTCGTTAGGAGATGCAAGTCATTAGGGCAAGAATTTAACGCACTGCGAACGGGTTGCAAGTAGTTAGCCCATATTGGGCCAAAGTTTTTTTGCTGGCACAAGATGCTGTGGATTGCCTAAACACCGATATTCGCAGTGTATTAGTGGTTTTTTGAGACCTAGAATGCAATTTGATATCCAATGGCGAAAATCGCTGCATCCACCAACAAATGGCCCATCCACGGTCCTAAAAGCGACCCGCTGCGATGGTAGAGCCATGCCCAAAAAGCACCGCCCACCGCGATGGACAGCGAGAATAGCCACGTCACAGGCGAGGTACTACCAAAGAAATCTGCCAATACAATCACGTGGTGAGCCATGAATCCCAGTGACGAAATCACAACGGCAGAGCCCAGTGGAACCACTTTCTTGAGCTGGCCAAACACGAACCACCGCCAGTAATACTCTTCCAAGAGAGAGTGAATCAAACTGTAAAACACTCCCAGCAGGGCAAATTTCCACCGTGCATCCACCTGCAGATCATTGATCTTGCCACGTATCTCGGTAGCCGCCTGCTGAAAAAAGTCGGCCGACTGGAGCCAGGCGAAATAAAGAGCCATCATCGCCCCAGCAACCACCAATCCAAACAACACACCGACAAATAGTCCTCGCGTGATTGGCTGTTGCCACCGAGGGCGTTCCTTAAGAACCCAACAGACCCAAACAACCGGAAAACCGAACTGGACCACCTTGGCGAGCGAATAAACCACCTGCTGCACCATGCCGGCAAATTGTTCGGCCCATACGAAATACGCCAATGTCACTAAACTGGGGAGCGCGAGAGCAAACACGATAGCCGCCCACTGACCTCGATTCGACTCGTTCGCTGGCGATTCTGTCATTTGTGTTTTCCCTGAGGCCGTTTACGTCCTTAGATTTCAACACTATTGTGGTGGATTGTCGGCAAATCTCCAACAGCGACCTCCCCCAACCACTCTGATACCGAGCCACCATGAACTATCAGCGCGTCTGCTTAGAATCGCTCGGCTATACGTTGCCCGAGGAAGCGGTTAGTTCTGCGGAACTCGAATCGCGACTCGCGCCCGCCTACGAACGACTGCGGTTGCCGGAAGGTCGGCTGGAATTGATGACGGGCATTCAGGAGCGACGATTTTTCCCTCCTGGCACGACGCCGGGAAGTGTGAGTATCGACAGCGGTCGGCGGGCATTGGAAGCAGCCGATATCGACCCGATAGATGTCGGTGCTCTTATCCACGGTTCAGTCTGCCGCGATCATCTCGAACCAGCCACTGCCTGTTCGGTGCATCATGCCTTGGGACTGCCCAGCGAGTGCTTAATCTACGATGTTTCGAACGCCTGCCTGGGTATTCTCAGCGGTGCCGTCCAGTTGGCCAATATGATCGAGCTCGGGCAGATTCGTGCAGGGCTGGTGGTTGGCACCGAGTGTGGGCGGACGCTCGTGGAAAATACCGTCGAGCGGCTGAATACCGACCTGTCGCTCTCGCGTCAGGATATTAAGTTGCTGGTTGCGTCCTTGACCATCGGCTCGGGAAGCGTCGCGATGCTGCTGTGCGACGAGTCGCTCTCGCGGTCTGGTAATCGGTTTCGCACGTCGACCGTTCGAGCCGAAACCAACCATCACCTGCTTTGTAAGAGTGAAGGCCTGGAAACTTTTATGCAGACTGACAGCGAACAGTTAATGGCCCATGGTGTGGCGGCGGGCAAGCATACTTTCAAGCAATTTCTCGCCGATACCACTTGGCAGCGGAGCGATATCGACAAAACGATTTGCCATCAAGTCGGTGTGGCACATCGCAAACTATTGTTCGAAGCTCTCAATCTCACGCCTACACTCGACTATGCCACCCTGGAATGGCTCGGCAACACAGGCGCAGCCGCTTTGCCTTTGACGTTAGCCTTAGCAGCAGAGTCGGGGCACATCGCAGAGAACGATCGCGTCGCTCTGCTCGGAATTGGCTCGGGGATCAACTGCCAAATGATCGGCCTGGAGTGGCAAAAGAGTTTGGTCGCCGGGAATAAGAGTTCCCAGTAGCGAGGCCGGTTGGCACTTTCGCCTGAGTTAGCGGTGTCTGCCAAGACACCGCGATAAGTACAGGGTGCGGCGGAACCCAAACGGTGAAAACGACCTAGCCTCTTCGGAAAAAGTTATTCTTCCTCGGTTCCTTAAGTAAACGCGAAGAAGCTCACCAATCCGATCAATCCCAAGACTCCCACGCCGATGAGGGCGTAAACCCAACCTGGCGTTCCATAGCTGGGACCGCTATAGCCAGGAGGTCGCAGTGGGTCGAACTCTCCCTGGCGTTTTTGGAAACGCTCCTTGGCTTTGTCTTCCTGAGCTGCTTCCGCTTCGAAGGTTTCTTCGATCAGCGATTTACGTGGCTCGGTGGCAACCGTTTCGAACTTGGCACTGGTTAGGTCATCGGTAGCTGCTGCCAAATCGTCGACGCTCTCGTCTTCTTGGGGCTTCTCTTCCTCTAACGGCGCCAGACCAATTTCTTCTTCTGGCTCCTGAGCAACCGCAGGTCGGGTAACTTTGGGGATTTTGGTGGAGCTTTTGCCGCGAATCCTGCTGCCCGAATCCGCCGAACTTGGATTCGATAAATTGGCAAAACGACGGAAAGAATCGCTGCCGAAGCCGGAATCCGACTCCGATTTCTTTTTCAGATCGCCAACTACATGGCCTCGATCTTCCAGCCACTCGGAAAGCCGATCGGCTACGTCCATCGCAGACTGATAACGCTCGTCAGGGTTTTTCAGCATCATCCGTTCGCAAATATTCAAAAGCATCGGTGGAGCATCCGGCCGATCTTTGAGAATGCTCGGCGGGCTGTCGGTTTGATGTTTTAATAGGCGTTCGGAGATTGAACCTTCGGGAAATGGGGGATGCCCCGTCAGCAGGAAGTACAACGTGCAGCCCAGGCTATAGATATCTGCCCGCTTGTCGGCTTTATGGCTGTTGATTGCCTGCTCGGGAGCCAGATAGTCTGCTGTGCCCAGGACGTTTTCGTTGTTGTCGAGAGTGAGAGACTCTTCGTCATCGATAAGCCGGGCCAGTCCCATGTCCAACAGTTTGACGACCTGATTGTTATCAACCAGGCAATTCGCCGGTTTGATGTCGCGGTGCACGAGCCCCATCGCATGGGCGTGCGACAGTCCGCGTGCGACTTGGGCAATGTAGTCGGCGGCCACTTCAAACTTGAGCGGGCCCTTCTCTTTGACTAATACATGGAGGTCCTTACCTTCGACATACTCCATGACCAAATAATGAGTTCGGCCATCCTGATCGATGTCGTAAGCCCGGACAATATTTGGATCATCGAGCTTAGCCGCGGCTCGGGCTTCAATGCGAAATCGCTCCAGGTAAGTCGAATCCTCAACCCGATTGGGAGGCAAGACTTTGATGGCCCGCCGCACACGCATCATGATGTGCTCGGCCAAGTAGACCTGGCTCATGCCCCCTTTGCCCAAGTGGCGGAGCAATTTGTATTTGCCGAGAATGAAGCCCTTGTGCTTTCCGGCCAGAAGTTTTTCCGATTGCCAATCTGTTATGAGATCGGCGTCGACCATTGCCTCAGCTAGCGCCTCTTGGCGCTCGGGGAGCTTTCCGTCGTGCTCCTTGCGGTACTTGTCGAGAAACTTCGACAGCTGGTCTTTTTCAACCAGTTGACTCCGTTTCACAAGATCCAGGAAGCTTTGTGCCACTGCTTTTGACATTTGGTTGCCAAGCCGGTCCAACAGCCGATTGCACCCAGAACGAGTCAGGGCTAAATCATCACGTAGATTCTACATGATTGTAACGCGTCATGCGCCACCACCATCGGGACGACCGTCCGTAAAGATAAGTTTTCTCTGTTGCATAGGAAGCCAGTCAGGCCTTTTCGGAATAGTCAGCACCAAAATGTGCACCAACCGCCCCTTGGTTCTGGTCTTCGCCTCTACTTCAAGGATATCATTCAGGCTTAGATACTGCCAGAACTGTTACCTCTCTAGGAGGTTTTATAACGCGATTCCAGTAAAAAAACAGCTCTGAGCGAAAGACCCCGTTAGGACATTTGATTTATTGATATCAGAATAACTTACGGTTTTTCGGGACTTTGAGCTTGAATAAGCCCCTCGTCGAAGTAGTTGACCTCCATCCCAGCATCGATCACCAGCCGCTGCGTGGTCATCCCACTCGATCGGGGGCTGAGCAAAAACGCCACCGCATTGGCCACCTCGCCAGTCTCCACGGCGCGGTGCCGAAGCGTCGCTCGCTCGGCATAGAGATAGCTATCCACATAGCCGGGAATACCCGCCGAAGCGGAAGTTTTCAGCAAGCCAGGCGAAACGGCATTGAAACGAACTTCCGAAAATCGGCTGAACGATTTCGCCAAAAATGCCAGGCTGGAATCGAGGGCTGCTTTCACCGGGGCCATAAAGCCATAGTTTTCACTAGCCATCCGCGTGGTAGATATCGAGATCGTTACCACAGAGGCATCCTTAACGAGCGAATTCTTCAGAGCATTGGATATAGCCACCAGTGAAAAACAAGAGATATCAAAGGCCCTTAGCATTTGATCCTTGCTTGTTTCGTGGAAGGGCTTGGGCCCCTCTGAGTAGTCGCCAAAGGCGATGGAATGCACGATGCCATGAAGTTCGTCGTAGCTCTGCTTGAGTTCGTCGGCCAGATGATCGATTTGGTCCTGATGCTCCACATCGCAAACGTAAAGAGGTCGATCCCCGATAAGCTTGCCAACCGATTGCCGGCGGTCCTCGCTCCTGACGACGTAAATTACCTCGGCATCGGCTTCTTGGAGAACCTGAGCCACGTGGTAGGCCACGCTCTTGCGATTGGCCACGCCGAATACCACGATGCGCTTCCCAGCGAGTTGGAGAAAATCGGCAGGCATGAACGTTTACCGCTCCCTACGGAGCGTTGGCCTCCGGCGGTGCGACCGTGCAGGCAAACTCCAGCCGCGCGGCCAGTTTGCCCGTGGATTCGTTCGTAACCTTGGCCTTCATGAAATAGGCATTCGAGAGACGCTCTATGAGATCGACTTCGATCTGAATACTCTGTCCGGGATGGACCATGTTGCGAAACTGCACGTTATTCAGCCGCGTCGCCACCGGCACACCGCCAGGGATTTCGTTCTCCTGCGCTTGCTTCGTGATCTCCGAAAGCAATACCGCTCCCGCTTGCATGGCCGCTTCGCAAAGCAGGACTCCAGGCGTCAGTGGATAGTCCGGATAATGCCCCTGGTACCAGAATTCGTCGCCACTGAACTGCTTGCGGCAAACAATACGCTCTGCGGTCTGTTCCACAATCTCGTCAACAAGAAGAAATGGTTCCCGATGCGGAATAGCCGCTTTGATGGTTTCGAGGGTCATATTTTGAATTGTCTCTCGCAAAGGCGCTAAGCCGCAAAGTGAGCGATTTGACTTGATAAAAGTGTGACCGGTTCAACAAAAAATCATTGTCCGGAGACTAAACGCGCTATGGAATTTGAAATAGCTTGCAACGATGAAATCCTATCTTGTTAATCCGGCCAATCCAGTCATCCTGTCTACTAAGGCTTTGCGTACCTGAGCATGATCCTAGTCTGTGAGCCTTAGCGCCTATGCGAGGGACAAAAACTTAAGAACCAACCTCAGCCGCGGGACGGGACGAGTTGGTGGCCAGGTAGTTATCTACGTCGCTGGAAACCATTCGCCCATAGTTCATCGCCCCTAGCCAGCCGGACATGATAATGCCGACGCTACCAGCGTGATAGAGCCCCTCGATTTGCTTAGGCACATCGAAGCTCACTCGTAAGCCCTCGAACTTGGTCCCGAAACTCGCGCCCGCAATGTGCTGCGTGTAATGCTTGAACGTGAGCGGCGTGGAAGCCTCGGCATGGTCGATCCGCTCGCGAACGTTGGGCACGTATTTATCCAAAGCGTCGAGCGTGGTTTCCACGAGGTCCTGCTTGCTCGCCTCGTACTCTTCTTCCGAGAGGTCCGCCCAATCTTCGTAACGGGCATTCGTGCTGGAAACGATCAGACACCGTGGTTTCCCCTGGGGACGTGTGCGGGGATAGTAGAACGAATACGTACGACTGGTAATATCGCGGCTGAGGAGCAGATCGGTGCGGAACAGCGGGGCGGTGGAGCTAAATAGCAAGTCCCCGGTCGACTCGTCGATCTCGTCGTCTTCCTTCAGTGCCATGTAGACCTGTGTACTCGAATTATTCAACCGTACCGCCCGAGCATCTTCCACAAACTTGGAATCGAATTTATCTTCTCCCACCAAGCGGAAAATCGTCTGCTTGAGATTTGCATTGGAAACGACGGCCTTCGTTTTGATCGTACGTCCATTCACCACAACCGAGCGGACCCGCCCCCCTTCGCAGTTAATCTTTTCCACATCGCACTTAATGCGGATGTCGACGCCGCTGTCGATCATCTCCTGTTCCATCAACTTAATGAGTCGGTCGGTGCCGCCTTGAAACGTAAACACGCCCTTGCTCATAAAGTTTGAAAACACGATCCCGTAGCTGATCGCGGGATCTTCGAGCGTACTTCCATTGGCGTAAGTGATCGGCTCCATCAACAGGCGAATCACATCTTCGCGTCCAGGGAAAAAGCGATCGAATAGCTCGCGTGTCGTCAAATGCTGATCGTCTTGGAAGTCCATCTGTCGTGCGGCGTCGAAGAACCCGTTCACCGCCTCCGAGTCGACTTTAAATTCTTCGATCAATAACTTCGTGAAATCCTTGCGATTGAACGTCGTAGTTAGCGAGAACATCGGATTGTCGAACCGAATGTGATTGAGCTGCACAATCGAGTCGGCTATTTCTTGGTTCCAATACCGCCGACAGCTTTTCACCATGCCGTAGGGAAAGCCATGCAACGAGATGTCAAAAATGTGCCCGCCGGGCCGTTTGAACCACGTGGCCATGCCACCCAGCTTGTAATGCTGCTCAAGCAATAGAACGCTGTATCCGTTACGAGCCAACATATTGGCCGCAGTCAGCCCCCCCAGGCCACTGCCGATGACAACCACATCGTACTCGTCCCGAGCATCTTTCAGAAAATCTTTCGGCATCGGTCAGCGGTGTGGTTCTTGGGCGAGGACAAGTTTTTAGAATTCAGGCCTGAAAGGCCGACCTACGATAGCCCAGGGCGTCAGCCCTGGGTTTGGGATCGATTTACAACCCAGACCTCCAACGGAGCGGCCTAAAACTCAATCCCAAACGTAACGCTCATCATACTCGACGCGGTACTTTTCCAGCAATGCTCGATACTCCTCTTGGAAAGATCGGCCTCGATGATGCTCCCTTTGATTTGCGATGTACTCTTTGGCAGCTTCCAACTGGGACTGCCCAATTGAGAACGCACCATATCCGTTTTGCCATGAAAACTCGCTGTATCCTGGCCCTTTGGTTTTAATCCAACGTGACGAGTTTGCCTTGATTTTTCCCAATAAATCACTGATCTCAATCGTCCGAGAGAGTAAGCACAAAACGTGCACGTGATCTTCAACACCTCCGACTTTTTGCGCGGGACATCCCAGCGACTTGCATACAGAAGCCAAATAGGCGTGCATTTCAGACTCGATTTGTGCATCAATCCAGGGACGCCGATTTTTCGTGCTGAATACCAGATGCAAGAGAACGTTGGACAATGATTGAGCCATAATAACTCGTTTTTCAAACCATTATGACGCCCCGTCAGGGCTAAATACTGGGTTCTCTCCGCACCCAGGGCTAGCGCCCTGGGCTGTCGTACCTTGCCCTTTCAGGGCAGCTCCAGTTGGAGTGATTTATCAATGAGTTAGTTACTTCGCTTTTGAGAGGATACGCTGTGTGAAGATACTCTCACGTTCAATCACCTCAATCCCGCAAACAATGCTGGTTAGCCATGCCGATGCCGCTGGTGACGCTGCCGATGATACCGACGAAGCCTTGGTCGGTGCCACAGACGAACAGGTTCTTGAGGTGCGTACGGCCATCGATTTGTTTCTCTGGGGCTCCGTAGATGGCCCCATTGTCGTGCCCCGTGAATCGCACGATGGTGGTGGGCGTAAACATGTCGGTATCAATCACCCGATTGCGGTAGTCGGGAACAAATCGCACGGCCGACTCGGTGATCGCGTCGTACCACCGGAGCTTTTCGAGGGCATACGTTTGTTCGTCCAAGTTTTTCCAATAGTCGAAATCGGCCAGCACGGTGATACGCATCGTGCCTTCGTCAAGCAACTGACCGTATTCGAAATTATTCGGAGAACAGATCACCCCGCTCCGCACATCACAGGGCGAGTTGGAGGCTGACCAGTCGAACTTGTCCGAATCGTTGAAGAACGTGATGGTACGGTCGTAACCGAGCTGCTGAGGTTGGATATCGAGCGTGGCGATGGTTTCACAAAAACTCAGCTTCCCTGGTGCCCGACTGGCCACGGGCTCTCCATCGTCACACATCCGCATCGTCTCGCACCAACCAGCAGAGGAAAGCACACGGCGACCCTCGATCACTTCGCCGCTTTCTAGCTCGACGCCGCGCACCTGGCTGTCTTCCACAATCAGCCGTTTGACGCCCGCACGGAGCTTTAGCTCGCCGCCCTGCCCTCGAAACTTCCGCACCAACTGCTTGAGGATCAACCGCACTCCGGCAAACGGCCTCCCCAGGCCTTCCATAAAAATGCTGCGGAACATGATCGAGAACTGTCCCCAATCCATGTCGTACTCGCGAGCCGAACCATAAAACATTAGTGGGCAAAATAACATCTCGATCAGCAACGGCTCAGTGATAATCGTTCCCAGATGCTCGCGTGCGGAGATATGCTGGTGCGACTCGTCGAGATCGTCGTACTCCACAACCGATGCGATCAGCTTTTCGAAGTTATCGATCTGGTTAGGGAATTCGCGGGCGACTTCTGCGCGCAACAGGTCGAGCTCGTTGGTGAATTTTAAACTCGTGCCCGGAAAAACGATTGCCGAGCCCACCTGGGGGGCGATTTCCAGCTCGTCCCAAGACATGCGCAGCTGTCTTAACAGTCGCGCCAACGGGCCCTTCTTGGTGCCTTTAGGAGTGATATTGGTGAGCGCGTGTAGGCCGACGTCGTAGTCGCGCCCTCGCATGCGGTAGAAAGAATTGAGCCCGCCGATCGTATAATGCCGTTCGAGAATGCAGACCTTCTGATCGTAATACGCCAGACGAATCCCGGCCGCCAGCCCCGACATTCCAGCGCCGATAATAATCGTGTCATACATGGGAGGGGCTAGGATTTGGGGACTAGGGGCTAGTTGAGAGAAAAGAGCAAGGCCCAAGTTACCAAGGATCGGATTTCTAGAGTTCCCTAGTCTCTAGCTCTTAGTCACTAACTCCTGCCTCCACTCAAACCTTTTGAATGTCTTTCATCATCGGTTCGAGATACGTGACCGTCGAGTCCATGCTGGCCAGATTGACATAGTCGTCTTCGGGGATCTGAACGCGGTGACGCTTGCGTAGTTCCATGACGATATCCAAGAAGTCCATGCTATCGAGTTCAAGCTGGTCGCGGAAATTCACCCCATCGTCCAGATTGCTCAAGTCTTCATCGGGAGCAATTACTTCAAGGATGTCGAGGACTTCTTCTCGGATCTCTTCGTTAGTCATGTTATTTCTCTTTGTGATAATTCTTTGCTAGCCCCCGGCTCTGCCGGAGGATCTGATTGGCTAAGTTTAGGGTTCTCACAATCCCGCGGCAAAGCCGGGGACTACACTCGTTTGATGATCACCACCGAATTGATCCCCAACATTCCAAAGGAATTGTTGAGAATATACTCGACATTCTTCTTTGTTCTTGGCTCTTGGAGCACCAATCCCGGCAACTCGCATTGCGGATCGAGATGGTCGACGTTGATCGTATGATGGCAAATATTATCTGTGAAAGCCGGCAAATTGCCTACCAACTCCAACGATCCAGCCGCTCCCATTGCGTGACCGATGAAACTCTTCGTATTGTTGATCAACACCTCTGGTGAATCGCCGAAAACACGTCGCAATGCGGCACATTCCTGGATATCGCCACTTTCCGTGGCAGTGGCATGAGTGCTTACAATGTCGATATCCTCGGCATTAAGCTCAGCCCGATCGAGCGCCAAATTCATACAACGAGCTTGCTGCTCTGGATTGGGAAGCACAAAGTCGCTGGCATCGCTGGTCATCGCGTGGCCAACCAGTTCGCCATAGATTTTTGCGCCGCGTAGTGCAGCGCTGCTGTAACGCTCTAATACGAACAGGCACCCCCCTTCCGAAACCACGATGCCATTGCGATCGCGATCGAAGGGACGACTGGCACTGGCCGGATCGACATTGGCAGCAAGTGCCCCTTGGCTCGCAAATCCGGCGAAGATGCCAAAAGTGTGAATGCTTTCGGAAAGTCCACCGGCAATGGCCAGGTCGCACTCGCCCAGTTGCAGCATCTGAGCGCCTTGGATCAAACCGGCATTACCTGCGGCACAGGCGGCACCAATCGTGTAGTGAGGTCCCGTGATGCCAAGATTCAGCGTAATTTCGCCTGCGGGGTTGTTCGCCACGGTACGTGGGTTGTGATGATGCGACCAAACCTTGGTGTCGTAATCAAACGCCTTGATCTCGTTAATCTCGTTTTCGGTCTCAACATTGCCGTGCTCGGTCACGCCAACGTAAACGCCCACTCGGTTGCGATCGAGTTCCGACCATTCGATGCCCGAATCGGCGATCGCCTCGTTGGCACAATAGATGCCGACGCTGCCGGCTCGGGTTCCGCGTCGCAATTCCTTGCGCTTTTGATGTTTCAGTTCGTCGAAGTCGCACTGGCCAGCGAGCGTATCGCCCACGTAGCGGATGTGGTAGCGATCAACGCCGCTCTTGCCCGCCAACAGGGCCGCCCGGTAGTCGGCCAAGTTGTTTCCATTAGGCGCAGTGAGCCCCACTCCAGTGATCACGATACGGTGGTCGTCCTGAGCGCTACGAATCATGGGGAGCGATGTCTAAGATCGGGGGTCTAAGTTTGGGACGGAGCAAAAACAGTCCCGTATGACGGGCTGGATAGAACAAATAGGAACCCTTGAGGCTAACGCTTCCCCTCCGCTTTGACAACCCGTAGAGCAGGTGTAGGACGGTTGTAAAGGCACCGTTTCTGGAACGACTAAATGTCTTCCTAGTCGTCAAACTAGTCGTCAAACGGACACAAATACCAGCGGGCCGAATTGCCCCCTCGTCGGTTGGCCTGGGGCGGGGCGCCTCGGCTCGTTCCGCTCAAATTCGAAGTAGCTGGATTCGCAAGAATTCAGCTACTCCGGCTTCGAAATTCTTGCGAATCCAGCTACGGCCGCGCAATGCAAGCTCTTCGGCCTGAGTCAATCGGACCAGCTTTCCAGGCCTAAATGGAGCCGGTAACAATGCAACTGACGCTCTCGGCCCAACTTCTCCGTGAGCTCTTGCCATCTCTTTGATACAGATTCGAGCAACTCGGCGATATCCTGGCCTCTATCTTCCTGCTTAAGGGCCCGATCTTGTTTCAAGGTTTCGTCTAGCACGTCGAGATATCGGTCTATTTCTGGAATACGAGGCATCAAGAAAGGCTCGTCGGTTGAGAGCAAAGCCGCAATGGGTGCTGCAGCCCCCTCATTCGAACGGCCCAGCCACTTCTCCGATTGGCGGCGCTGCGAATTGCGGAAGAAGGTTGTCTCCTCGCTACTGCTGCTAATGCGAATAGCTGGCGTACCGCTGCCTAACCAGCCGAGCAATTTGAATGCCGACGTCGCGTTTCGAGTGGAGGATGTCACGCTCGCGGCTCGACCAGCAAATCCAATCACCGCCAAGGTGGGAGTTAGCGTTTGTGGTTCCCAGCGTTCGCGAATCGAGTTATACGTCTCTTCGGCTTGAGGCAGTCTCGAAAGTCGCCACCTTTGACTATCCCCCAATGCACTAGCAGTAGGGCATGCTACTTTATAGCCGCCTGCCTCTGGTCTATTTCCACCACCTAAAGCCATTTGCTCCAGTGCTCTGCGAAAATGAGGGGCCGTCAGGCGTGGGTTCATGTCTTTGGGGTCGAAGAGCAGCTCGCTGCGTAATTGAGGATCGACAAAACTTGCCGCTCGAGCGATAAGTTCCTCCGCTGGCCGCCCTTCTAGATGGAGCTTCGCGAGTTCAGTCCAAGTCGGCGCCCGATTTGGTGCAGCTTCGGCTTCAGTTTCGTCATCCGAGCCGGCAACGCGAGCAAGCATCAAGGGAGCCTCACCCAAAGAAATCGCGAAGAATTCACCACCGTAGCGCATCACTTCGTTGCGTACGACTGGCAGGAGATCGTCAAACACAAACCGAGAATCGTCGAGCACAGATTGCCGAATGGTTCGCAGTTGTTTTCCGACGACCAACTCGGCTAGATACTGTGTGGGGTAGATAATCACATCGGCGTTGGGCAATTCGGCGGTTTGGAACTCTTCTCGGCTGACCTCTTGAACGATCAGTTCTCCGCCGCTTCGCTCGGCCCATTCACCCCGCTGCAATCGCACGGCCTCCGCTAGCTGGGGATCGCCAACGACCAATAATTTCAGGGAGACAGCAGCGCGACGAGTCTGAGCCGTTGGAGAAACGGATGCTGTTTTTTGCGACTCCTGATCGCAGCCGACCAAACTTGTCAGGTTCAAAATTATTGCGGCTAGCAATAGACGGCCAATCATGTGTAACCTATGGTCTTGCTACAACAGTGAAAACTCGGGGCGAGCGAAACAATTAATTGTAACGCTTGAAGCTGCCATCTGCAGCGGCCCGCTCGGCACCATAAAAGACTACAGACGGTGCGAGAAATTTATCCGTGGTTTATGTTTCGATCGCAATAGTCGCTCGAAGGCCCAAGTGGCTCTCGCGAATCTAAGGAATGGCAACGTATGAATGTTTGTATCGGAATTGACGTCGGAACCTCAGGCACCAAAGCACTGGCCATCGATGCCAAAGGCAAGATCGTCGCCCAAGCAGCAACAGGCTATCCCTGTGCCCACCCCAAACCATTATGGAGCGAGCAAGATCCCGAAGATTGGTGGAAGGCCACAGTGAAAGTTGTCCATTCGGTCGTCAAGAAGGCGAAACTCAAACCCTCTGACGTGAAGGCAATTGGGCTCTCCGGGCAGATGCATGGCTCGGTGTTTCTGGACAGCAAAGACAAGGTGATCCGCCCTGCCCTGCTTTGGAACGATCAACGCACCACCGCCGAATGCGAAGAGATTGAAGCAGCGGCCGGGGGTCGTAAGCAATTGATCAAAATGGTTGCCAATCCCGCGCTCACGGGCTTCACGGCACCAAAAATCCTTTGGCTCAGAAATAACGAGCCTCGCAACTTCAAAAAGCTAAAGAAAGTGCTGCTCCCAAAAGACGAAATCCGCCGCCGCTTGACGGGGGAGTATGCCACCGATGTAAGCGACGCCAGCGGGACGTTGCTGTTCGATGTCGTGAAACGGAAGTGGTCGAGCCGACTGCTGAAAAAGCTCGACTTGGATGCTGACCTGCTGCCCTCCTGTTTCGAGTCGGAGGAAGTCACCGGCTCTCTTACCAAACAGGCCGCCGAAAAGCTGGGGCTCACGACCGATTGCTTGGTGGTTGGCGGGGCGGGCGACTGTGCCGCTGGTGCCGTGGGCAATGGCATTGTGAAATCGGGCATGCTAGCCACCTCGATTGGCACCTCAGGCGTGGTGTTCGCCCATAGCGACAAACCCCAATTCGATCCCCAGGGACGCCTCCACACCTTCTGCCATGCAGTGAAAGGCAAATGGCACATGATGGGTGTCACGCTGAATGCGGGTGGCTCACTGGGTTGGTACCGCGACGCGTTCTGTCCGGGAACCAAATTCGACCAAATCACTAGCGAAGCCAACGGTGTCCCGCCCGGTTCCGAGGGGCTGTATTTCTTGCCCTACCTATCTGGAGAGCGTACTCCCCACCTTGATCCTCTTGCCAGAGGAGCCCTGATTGGATTCACTCTCAAACACACGCGGGGACACATTTCCCGCTCGATTCTAGAAGGTGTCACGTACTCGCTTCGCGATTCGCTCGCCATCATGCAGGAACTCGACGTCCCGGTACGGCAGATTCGCGCGTCGGGCGGAGGATCGAAGAGTCCTTTCTGGCGACAGATGCAGGCCGACGTCTTCGGCAAAACGGTGACCGCCATGGAAGCCGATGAGGGGCCAGGCTATGGGGTGGCCCTGCTTGCTGCCGTGGGTGCGGGTTGGTTTAAGAATATTAGCGAAGCCTGCACGGCTACCGTCAAGACGGCGTCTAGCACCAAACCGATCGCCAAGAACCGAAAAGCCTACGACGCGGCGTTCCCTACCTACCAAGATCTATACGCCGCACTCAAGGACGAGTTCCCCAAGCTGGCGGACTGACGGTCGCAGGAAGCTGAATTCGCAAGAACGCAGCCAATCCGAATTCTGAATTCTTGCGAATTCAGCTACACCAATTTGGGAATTGTCCTACGCTAAGTGCATGGCGACCGCAGTTTCAGAACATGATGTTCCCCGCGAGCAAAGCAATTGGCAACGCTACTTGGAAATTGCGCTGATCTTGGTCGTCTGCTTTGTTCACGGCGGAGCGCCTCCGCCACAGGTGAACGAATCGCACTATCTCCCCAAGGCTAAACATTACTGGCAGCCCGACTGGTGTGCAGGCGATCCTTTTTTGGAGTCGGCTGACGCACATCTCACCTTTTACTGGACGGTTGGCTGGCTGACTCAATTCTTCTCGCTGGCAACTGTGGCCTGGATTGGCCGACTAGCGGCGTGGCTGGCCTTCGCCTGGAGTTGGCAGCGTTTGAGTCGCTGCGTGACCGATGCCAGATTTGCCTCGGTGCTGTCCGCGGCCTTGTTCGTTTGGCTTACCAGCAACATGAACTTTGCTGGCGAATGGGTTGTGGGTGGTGTCGAAGGAAAAACTTTTGCCTATCCGTGCGTGTTCCTTGGGCTTGCTAATCTGTCTCAGGGGCGTTGGAATCGTGCTTGGCCTTGGTTTGGTTTGGGGGGGGCGTTCCACGTGCTGGTCGGTGGCTGGGCGGCAATCGCGGCTGGCCTGGTTTGGTTACTTGAATCTCGCCAGACGCGTCCTTCTCTCCTCAGCATGGGGCCCTCTCTCATTCTCGGTCTCTTATTGGCATTGCCGGGCATCTTGCCGGCGCTGGCACTAACCGCCCAAGTTTCTGCGGAGGAAAGCCGCGAAGCGGCTCGCATCTATGTCTTCGAGCGTCTCAGGCACCACTTGGCACTTCTGCATCAGACGCCCGAACGGATTGTCATGCTCGCTCGGCGATTTGCCGTACCACTGCTGGGCTTTTTGTATCTTTGGGGGTTGCTCCGCACGAAAGTCAGGAACTCGACCATCGTCAGCGAGCGTCAAGGTTTGGCTCTGGATCGAATTTGCCGGTTCTCGGCGGCTACATTTTTGATTGGTGTCATTGGGCTCCTAGTGGAATTGGCTAGATACAACGATGAACAAAGTGTTGCTCCGCTTCTCAAATACTATTGGTTCCGCCTAGCCGATGCGGGCGTAGCGCTCGCCGCAAGTTTGCTGGTCTGCTTTTGGATTGCCAGGCTATTCCGCCAGCGAAACAAGTTGGCCCCCGCGGCTCTTGGAATCGCTCTACTGCTGCCTGCCTGGCATTTAGCCGACGCCAGCATCAGCCGCTGGCGATTCCCCGCTGCCCCCGCGGACGCCAAACTTGCCGGTGTAGTCGCCTGGCACGAAGCCTGCGATTGGGCCAAGCAAAATTCCACGCCTGACGATTTGTTCCTGGTCCCGCGTACCTCGCAGTCCCTCTCCTGGCATGCGGGGCGTAAAAGCCTGGTCACTTGGAAAGATGTCCCCCAGGATGCCGCCTCCCTCATCGACTGGTTCAACCGTTACAGCGATGTGTTCTTAGTCGAAGATGAATTCGGGCAGATGGTACCCGTCGGCACCCTGGCCCTACTGGGAACCGAGCGAATTCGAGAACTCGCCAATAAGTATAAGATCGATTATGTGATTGCTCGCGAATATCCTCCTCTGGACTTTCCGCAAGTTTATGGAAATGCTTGGTATTCAATTTATGACGTCTCACCAGCCTCAGATGACTCACCCAAAGAAGCCCCACCGAAGCCATGACTGACTTCCCAAGTCCACCAAGTTCTATTCGCGCCGTCACGTTCGATCTAGATGGATTGATGTTCAACACAGAACATCTCTACCAGGAAGTCGATCACGTCCTTCTCGAACGCCGCGGCAAGATATCTTCGCAGGATCTGCTCGACCAGATGATGGGTCGCAAGGCTGACGTTGCCTTGCAACTAATGATCGACTGGCATGGGCTCACCGAGACCGTGGACGAGTTGTTTCAGGAGTCGCGTGAGATTATGTTTCGGCTGATGCAGGACAAACTCGAGACCATGCCAGGTTTGCTGACTCTATTGGATAGCTTAGAGACGGCCGATATTCCTAAGGGTATCGCAACCAGCAGTCATCGACAGTTCGCGCACACTGCCCTCGACAAGTTTGACCTCCGCGGCAGATTTTCCTTTGTGCTCACTTGCGAGGACATCGAACGAGGCAAGCCAGCCCCGGATGTCTATCAGAAAGCGGCCAGACAGCACGGCATCGAACCGGCAGAGATGATGATTCTTGAAGATAGCCAAATCGGGTGCCAAGCTGGCGTGGCTTCCGGTGCCTACACAGTGGCCGTGCCGGCTGGACGTAGTCACGTACACGATTTCGACGGCGTCCAGTTCTTGGCCAATACCCTGCGCGACGGGCGGATCTACCAAGCACTAAAAATCTCGAAGCCCGCGGATTGAGTCAGCCAGCACTGCTGTCATCGCTGATTTATTTCAGCGCCACTTCCGCAAGTGTCGATGGGATTAGTACGCGAGTGTTCCCGCACTTTCGCGTTTCTAACTTGAGTTCCCGCGTTTGAAAGAAGACCCACCATGCGCAGCAAGCTCGTGGCCGTAGCGACGTTATTGTTAGTTTCCACAGGATGCAGCATGTGCGGCAGTTGTCGCTACGACTACCTGCCCCCGGTTGCCGATGGTCCCTATTGCAATTGCGAGGGCCGGGCAGGCAGTGCGTTTGGCAATTACGCGAGCAATTCGGGCCAGTACGAAGGTTCACTGCCTGATCCAGCGGTAGAAGTGGCAGAGGCAAACTGAAAGTCACCAAGCCGACTTGTCACCAAATCAGACTGTTGCGAGTCTGATCATGGTCGCCACGATTGGTCTTCGCTACTCGTCGCCGCTGTGATGCTGTTGGTTGAAGCGAGCTGGATCGAACGGATCGCTCGATGCCGCGTCTTCATTCTGTGCCTGCGCTTCTTCTTGGAGCGCCTGGCGAATCAGCGGCAATGCATCGTCGGGACTGGCTTCTTGATATTCTGCGAGCCGGACTTCGTTGACCGGGGCGTTGCTGCGAGCCACCGCCATTTGTTGGATCCAAGTTTGCAGCATCTGATACTGATGACGCTCCAACGCGCGTGGCGGTCGAGTACCTTGTTTTCCATGAGCGAGCTTGGCATGAACCAGGAGCGGGCTCTCCTCTGGCTCGCTCAAATTCACCTGCTTCATAATTGCCGACAGGTTTCGCAATGTGGTGCCCGGATGTCCGGGACCCTCCACAGCCAGGCGATTGATCTGCAGCAATTCGGTGGAGCCGACCTGGTGACAGCCCGAAGTGGCACAACAATCGACCAAGAGCGGTTGAATCTGACGCACAAATAGTTTTCTGGCCCATAAAGGAACATCTTCCAGGTCTTGCTGCTCGATCTTCGCGGGCGGCTCGTCAGACTGTGTAGTCTGTTGGGGCGTGCTCTGCTGATTTTCCAACGCTAGTTGGAGTTGCCGTTGGACCATGAGTAGCCGACGGTGATCGGGATCAATGGTCCGCGCATCAAGCAATTCACGCGCTGCGTACTCCAGCAGTCCATTCCGCATACACCAGCGAGCCAATTCGATGTGCGAGTCGGCCGTCAAACCTGTGCGTTGCAAACGGCGACGTTGGTAGACCTCATCGATCGAACGGCAGAACATTTCTACCTTGTCAGCCCGCACGAATAATTCGCTCGTGGCAGTGGCCACTCGGTATCGGTCTTGCTGACGCAGTATCTTTCCCGATAGCAAGTTGCCATTTCGCAGGACGAGGAGTCCATCGGTCCCTTCCGAGGCACCATCTTCTTGCTGCTCGGAATTGGAATCTACAGCAAACTCACCCCAAGAGGGGGAAGGAGCCAGGCAACAAAGTGCAAAAAGGGCGCAGGATGTACGGAACAGGCGGACCATGATCGGGGGAGAGTAGGTAAACCAGACCGAACGGTCAAGACGAATCGGGCCTTCATCAATAGGCTTGCCAACAGCCACCAATTAGCGAGATCGCCACGCGAACCGTCAGATCCCGGAGACGAGCGTGCCGCCGGCTGGACCAAAGATTGAAGGCCTCAAATCGCCCGAAATCGTCGCGGGTTCTAGTAGGACGAATCGCCACTCGATATACTAGCCAGTCTGGAATCTATGAGCAGAGTCGAGGGTGGATATCGCAGGAACGGAATCCAGAAATTTGAACGATTTCTCTCGGTTCTTTTTTTTGATGACAGGAGACAAGACAAGATGAGTGCGACCACGACCGTATTGGAGCGCCGGCATTCTCTGTATGAAGGTCAGGTTCAGGGCGTTGGTTTTCGCTATACCACGCGGGCCGTCTCCCGCTCGTTCGACGTGGTGGGTTATGTCCGCAATTTGCCCAATGGCTCGGTTGAAGTGTTAGCCGAGGGCTCCGGAGAGCAACTGGACAAATTCCACGAGGAACTAGCAAATCGCATGTCTGGGCACGTGGAACACGTTTCGCACGATCGGCGAACCGCCACGGACGAGTTTGCCAACTTCGACATCCGCTATTAAGATTGTTCGTGTGCGGCCAACGTATTTCCGCGTCGAGCCCAGACCGCTAACGATGTCTCACAGTCTCGTTGTCGAAACTCGTGTCGTTCCAATTCTCTTACCTGAATTCTACGGACAGTCTGTACCCTTATGTCGAATCTTTCTGTTTGGTTAACGCCCGTGTGGCTGATCGCTTGCGGGGCCACCATCGGCTCTCTCATTCTGCTAGTCGTCTGGGGAATTGCGACAGCAATAAACCGACGCTGGGGTCGATCGATGCTGACGACCGTCCAAGAGAGCATCCTGCTGCCCATCTCGTACGCGCTGATTGCCTTGGCCATATTGGCTGTGATGGCCAGTCCGCTGATGCCCCTGGAGCGCATGTGGGCTTCGTTAGGCCGCATGACTGACGTGGGCGAGAAAGTGTTCACGGTCGATGTCCCGGCTGAGACATCCGACTTCGAGGTGGACCTCCCGGTCCGCGTAGACGAAATCCAAAGCTATTCGTTCGAGAGTGGCGAAGACATTGCAATCCACACGGAGCCGGAGAAAGGGTTTTCCGAACCGTTGCTAATTGTCGAGGGAAGCAGTGGTGACCTGTACCAATGGTCGCCAGGCAGTAATTTGCAACGAGGGTTTGAGGACGACTTCCAAACGCTGTATCTCACCAACGAAAGTGGCCTGCCAACGACCGTGACGGGTACATTTACTACTGACGTCGAAATGCCCGAGGTGCATGATTTGGTGATCACCGCCACGAGCGTTGTCTCACTCTTTGCGATCTACTTCCTGGTGCATTGGCTGGCGCCTAGAGTGTCTGTCATTGCCACGGCCACGGCGAAGGAAGCCGTTACCCAACCGTTGTACTTGCTGCTGCTGGCAGTCGGCGCGGTGGCTCTGTTCGCCTTTGTCGTGATTCCATACAACACCTTCGGCGAAGATGTAAAGATGCTGATGACCTCTGGCATGGTCACAATCAAGATCTTGGCGATCATCGTGGCCCTGTGGACCGCGAGCGTCTCGGTCTCTGATGAAATCGAAGGCCGAACGGCACTCACCGTCCTCTCAAAGCCCGTAGGACGCCGGCAGTTTATCCTGGGTAAGTTCCTGGGAATCATCTGGCCCATCCTGCTGATGTTCATCATCCTAGGACTGATTTTTCTGTTCTGCGTCTCGATCAAGGTGGTGTACGACGCCCGCGAATCGTCTAAATTGACCCCCGAATGGCAAGAGTGCTACGCCGAGGTCGTGCGGATTGTCCCAGGACTGGTTTTGGCGTTTTTCGAAGCCGTGGTCATTGCCGCAATTAGCGTCGCCATCTCCACTCGCATGTCGATGCTGCCCAACCTGGTAATCTGCGGATCGATTTACGTCCTCGGCCACCTCGGCCCCTTGATTGTGAAATCAGCCGCCTTGGAGGGGCGGCTCGTCTTCGTGAAATTCATCGGCCAGTTCATTGCTGCGCTGGTGCCGGTGCTCGACCACTATGAAATCGAGGGTGCCATCGCGGGCTCCTCGCCCGTGCCGCCGGAGTATTTGCTGATGACGTTGCTATACAGTGCCCTGTACTGCACAGCTGCAATGTTGCTAGCGCTATTCTTCTTCGAAGATCGCGACTTGGCGTAGTAGTCGCAACTAAATAGCTAGCCAGCCTTGCGGCGGAGAATCACTGTGTCGTCGACGGACCAGTGATCGGCGACCGAAAGCACGTGAGGTGTTTCCGGAAGAGCTAAGGGGCCCTGCCGGAGTCCTTGCTTGCCATCCCATTGGTGCTGGGCCACCTGATCAAGAATTTGGTGGGCCACGGCCAGCGCGTCTCGTCCCGCGGTGCCGGGTACCTGTGGTTGGCTGTCGCTCGCAATCGCTAGTGCAAAGTCTTGCTGCTCTTCAACAATTGCGTTGACTTCTTGTGGAGGATTCGTTTGCTTACAGAGGAGCGATTCAAATAGATTGTTCTTGATGTGCTCCCGCTCTGGACCAGAGAGCGATTCGCCTGCGAACGATCGCTCCAGAATAGATTCTGCAGGATCAACGAATGTCGCATTGCGATTCCCAAAATCAATAGCCGCGAAGGAACTCGGTGTGAACACCTGCATTTGCCTTTGGTTTTCGTAGCTCACGCGTGATGCGGTGAGATTGGCAATGCAACCCGAGGCAAACCGAATTCGTGCATTGGCCATATCTTCGTGATCGCCCATGACCGAAACTCCCAGTGCCTCCACCTCTTCCACAGGCGACTGCACAAGGCTCAGCACGGCGTCAATATCGTGAATCATCAAGTCGAGCACCACACCTACATCCGTCGAGCGGAAGGTGTAGCCGCTGAGTCGGCGGGCCTCGATAAACTTTGGATCGTTAAGCTTGCCCTGCACACTGGTCAGTGCGGGATTGAATCGCTCGACATGCCCAACTTGCAAGATTAGTTGCTGCTGACGAGCTAGCGCCACCAGCTGATCGGCTTCTTCTACGGTGGTGGTAATCGGTTTCTCAACGAGCACATGAACACCGCCGCGAAGCAATTCGCTGACGACTTCACAATGCGTCGAAGTGGGACTGGCGACAATTGCCGCATCGATTTGCCCAAAGAGTTCGCGATAATCGCCTACAGCTTGGGTTCGGAGTTGTTCGGCAAGTTGTTCGCGTGCTTCGGCGACGGGGTCTACCACCGCCTGCAGTTGAATGTTCTCTGCTTCCGACGCCAATCGAGCGTGAATTCGTCCCAGGTGCCCGGCACCAACAACGGCAAGTCTTAGTCGGCTCATGCGGCCCTCCGAGTTACTTCGCGACCGCGCCCATGCCGACCTTCTTGTTGTTGGCTGATGAAGGCAAACAGTTTCTCAACTTCTGGAGTGAGCTGATCCTTCGATTGCAAAATCTCCTGGGCATGGGCAATACCGACCTTCGATCGATAGAGCAAACGATGCACGGCTGCCAGGCTATCGATGGCGGCGTTGGAAAATCCACTTCGTTTTAGTGCCACAATGTTGATACACCGTGGTTTGGCCGCGATACCCTCGACCAGCATATAGGGAGGCACATCGTGCAATGCTCGGCTCAGTCCTGCCAAGAAACTGTAGCTCCCAACAGTCACGAAGTGATGCACTGCGCATCCACCCGAGATCGAAGCATGGTCGTTTACATGAACGTGCCCTGCCAAGAGCGAGCCATTGGCAATCACAATGTGACTGCCCAGCTTACAATCATGCGCCACATGGCTATTAGCCATCAAAAAATTGTCATTCCCCAAGCGGGTCAAACCATCCTCTTTTTCGCTACCGCGATTGATCGTAACACCTTCTCTCAGGGTATTCCGATCGCCAATCACAACGGCAGTCTCTTCACCAGCGTAGCTAATGTCCTGAGGCTCGGCTCCGACAACGACATTCGGATAGAGGACGTTCTCTGAACCCAAGGTAACGTTGCCCATCAAGGTCACGTTGTTCATCAGTCGCGTACCACGCCCGATCTTTGCGCCTGCACCTATGGAGCAAAACGGACCGATTTCGACTTCAGCGCCGATTTCCGCTCGGGGATCGATCCAGGCTGTGGTTGCGATGCTAATAGACATAACAATTGGTCTCGGGGGAGTCCTCAGGCACTGGCTCGGATGGGTTGTTGATCAGCAAACTTGGCAATAAGTTCTTCGGCCAGCGCCGAATTGAGCCGATGGCCGCTTCGGTGAGCGATGATTTGCCCCACAAGGGAATGACCCGTCAGTGCCAAATCTCCGATAACATCGAGCAGTTTGTGCCGTGCACATTCATTGTCGAACAGTAGGGTATTGTCGATCGGTCCCGATTCGCCAAAGACTAGCAAATCTTGATTCGTGACACCTTCGCCAAGTCCTCGGCGACGCAGTTCCTGCGCTTCGCGTTCCAGCACAAACGTTCGGCAGGGGGCAATCTCGCGTCGGAAGAGCTCCGGTGTAACAACTGACTCTGCGACTTGTTGGCCAACAACCGGCTCATGCGAATAATCTAGTTCGAAGCGAACCGAATACTGGCCATTCGTAGCGGGGCGTGCCTCAATCCAAGACTCACCACACTCTTGACGGACCACTTCGCTTATCTCGAAGCAAGAAAGCTCGCCGTTCTGCTGCTCGATGCCAACGGAGTCCAAGGCTTCAACATAGGCCTTCGACGATCCATCGCCACCCGGCATTTCTTGCTGATTTACGCCGACATCGCAATTGTCGATACCCAAACCGGCCAATGCAGCCAAGATGTGCTCGACCATGTCGACTCTAACCGAGTGGTTCGCCAGATTCGTCCGCCGCGGCACATCAATTCGATGTGTCGCCAGGGCTGGTATCCGAGCGTTTGGGCCCAAATCGTCTCGCACAAAGTGGATGCCACTGCCGACCGGAGCCGGGCGGAATTCCACCCGAACTTTTTCTCCACTCCAGTAACCTCTGCCGTGGACGGAGACCGGGCGGCTGATGGTTTGTGGCGATCTATTTGGCAACATGGTATGGGCCCCCATGAAAGCGGCATCGAAAGAGCATTGCCTGGCAAGAAACAGAGTTTCGTTGGGACAACACTCCCTCCCGCCTACGCTAACGCCGAGTAGTGTTCTGAGGCTGAGTTGCGGTTGGAGACAATCCACCTGGAGCCCCACCTCGGTTCAGCAGTGCCAGAACATCGGGGGTAATATCGATGTTGTTCTGGTAAACCACAGGCTTGTTAATGGCATGCAGAATTTTCTCCCGAGCGTTGGGATCAATTTGGTCACCATTGAAGCGAAGCACCAAACCAATATTGTGGCTTTGGGCATAGTGTTGCACTGCGTTACTTACCTGCAGGTAAGTTTGGTAGTACACCTTGGCTTCTTTCTCCAAAAACTGCTTACGAATTCGTCCTGCCTTGATTTGAAAATCGGCAGTTGCCCGCGCGATCTCTTCATCAAGCTTGTTGAAATCAGGAGTGTTTGGATTGAGAGTTTTGCGTTGTTCTTCTTTCGAAGCTATGGCTTGTCGTTCGCTTTTAAGTTCCCCATCGATTTGTTCCATCTCGGCCTTGAGGCCCTTCATGGCAGTGGTGAATTGCGAATAGTTTTTGAAGATGTAACTCACGTCGACAACGGCCGTGCCATAGCGAGTTGCGTTGGCACTGGGCGAGGCGCCTTGGGCAAATGCCTCACTGACAGAACCTAGGATACATCCGGAAACGATGGCTGAGAGCAGCAGAGATCTCACGTCAGCACTCCTTGCTGGATAGGGTCTTCCTTGACCAATCTTAAGTAGGTACCACCCAAGTTGCGGAAACACTCCAGACGATTTCGCCCGGGGGGTGGCTGGTAAATTGCGGGGCGTATTGTGTCGAGAACACCCTGCGGCGTAAAGAGCATTTCTCGATTCTCTTTTCCATCAGAAAACATCGTTGATTCTAGGGTGTTTTGAAATGAGAGCCGCGAATGCTAGCGGACCAATCTCGCCCAGAGATTCAACTCTGAAGCCTTTAAGACGAGTTCTCTCTTGTCACTTCCAACACACTGGCTGACATCTACTAGAGGGTGCGCGGGAATTCGGATAGTACATCCCAAACTCAAAGCGTTCTGTCACGCCGAGGTCTGCCGAGGGGTCCAGCCAGATTCCTCGGCAGACCTCGGAATGACAGTTACTGAGGTAGCTGAGAGTGTTTTTCGAATTCCCGAGCACCCTGACTTACACCTTTAACTTTCAACTTTGTCGAAGGCTTTGACTTTGACACGGGCCCATCGAGTTTCTATGGTTCGCGCCCCCCCGAGTCGCCCACCAACAAAACCTACCCATCACTAGCGGAGCCTTTCGCTTGAAAAATAACGCCCGAGTCTTGGTCATTGATGCCTCCAGCGAGAACAGAGAGCTACTTAGCACTCTACTCCGCCGCCAAGGTGCCGAGGTGCTTACATCTCCCCGCCCCAGTACTGCGCCGCTGCTTACGGATCAGATTTCGGAACAGGAAAATCCTGATTTGATCGTGCTCGATGCCGAATCCGATCGGTCGCCGAGTCCAGCCGAGGTCGAGGATCTGGGGCAGGCCGCAACCCGTAGTTCCATCCCAATCGTTGTACTCGGCACTAAAAAGAAGCACCTAACCCCTTTGGAGACAGGACTTTTCGTCTCCAAACCCTACCATTACGTGGACCTGATTCGTAGAATTAGTGAATTGTTGGATCGTCGGCTGGAAGTCTGACTTCGGTCTCCGGGTTCGAATACAGCGCACTGGAAGGCAACGATAGGCGGATCGTTGTTCCTTCGACTTTTCTACGGGGTTGTTCTACTTTGGCATCGTTGTTCGTCATCCAAGGTCGCGATCAAGGTACGCGATATCAGCTAGAAGAGTCTTCGCACTCGGTTGGCCGCACCCAAAACAATTCGGTGCGTCTTCTCGATACGGAGGTCTCGCGAGAGCACGCTGAGCTTGTGCGTCGCGGCGATACGTACTTGCTGCGCGACTTGGGCAGTAGTAATGGCACTTTTGTGAATGGCCGCCCTGCGACTGAGCAGGAACTCGTGAGCGGCGACCAATTGCAATTTGGCAAATCGTTGTTGCTCTACACAGGCTTTTTAGAAAGTGCCTACGAAGACATCGCCGACCAGGTCGATATCGTACAGCGATCCAATTCTAAGGATGGTTCGCGGATCGTTGCCTCGCTCAGTCACAGCGACAACAGCGATTGGGCTTTGGCAGATGTCAACAGTTCGTCCAACCCCTGGTTAGCGCGAGCCCGCAGCAATCTGCAGATCATGTACCGCACGGCGCTGGCGATTAGCCACACGATGGACATCGATCAATTGCTGGCCAGAATCATGGACATGATCTTTGAATGGGTCGATGCCGACCGTGGCTGTATCATGCTCAAGGACATCGAGAGTGAAAAGCTTGTTCCCAAAGTCCGCCGACATCGTCGTGGGGTCCGCACCGACGAAAAGATTTCGATTAGCAAGACGATTCTCGACTACGTCGTCGAACACAACGAAGGGGTACTTACCTCAAATGCCGGCGATGACGAACGCTGGGAACCGACCGCCAGCATCGTAAAGCTCGGCGTCAACGAAGCAATCTGTGTACCTATGCAGGGTCGCTACGACGTAGTGGGTGTGATTTACATCGATACGGCAATCACCCCGCAACGCATGTTAATGAACAAAGGAAAAACCGACCAGTTTACGGAAGAACATCTGCGGCTAATGATTGCCATCGCCCATCAAGCGGCCCTGGCTGTGGAAGACACCTCCTACTACAAAGCTTTAGTACAAGCAGAACGACTCGCTGCGGTAGGGCAGACGATTGCTTCGCTTTCTCATCACATCAAAAACATTCTGCAAGGTGTTCGTGGGGGTAGCTACCTGATTGAGCTGGGACTGGGCGATCACGACAAAGCAACCCATACTGGTGAAACAGATGAGGAAAAGGCGGAAAAAGCCGTCGACACGATCCGCAAAGGCTGGGGCATTGTCGAACGAAATCAAGAGCGAATCTCCTCGCTCGTGCTCGACATGCTGACCTTCAGCAAGGAACGCCAGCCAGAGCCGAAATGCGCCAACCTCAATGATGTCGCAGCAGAGGTCGTGGAACTGATGCAAGTTCGCGCCGAAGAGATGGAAGTAAGCCTGGTCTACGAACCAACCGACGACATGCCGGAAATGATGTTCGACCCCGAAGCGCTCCACCGTGCTGTGCTCAACATTATGACCAATGCGATTGATGCTTGTGACGAAACGGAAGAAGGAACGGTAACGATTTCGACCACCTACGATTCCATGGACCAGGTTGCTCGGCTCTCTATTGCAGATAACGGTCCCGGAATTACTCCGGACGATAAAGAGGCGATTTTCAATATCTTTGTCTCCCGCAAGGGCGGACGGGGAACGGGCCTGGGACTACCCGTCAGCAAAAAAATCATGGAAGAACATGGCGGTCACATCGCCGTCGATAGCGAGCCCGGCCAGGGCAGTTGTTTCACGTTGGAACTCCCCGGCAGCCCTGCCTCGCCTGGTGACGAACCAGAAGTGCCTCCCTCCTCGGTAGACTCGCCGGTGGTGGAGCCACCTTCAGAAGATGCGAATGTGGAAGTAGAGAATTAGCAGCCATTGGTTCATCCGAGGCACGGCAAGCTGCCTTGGAAGTTGGAGCTGAGGCAAAGTCAGATTACCTGAAGTAGGGTGGTGCCGTCAGGCCCACCGAGAGTGAGATTTTGACATCATCCCCCTCGGTGTGCCGCCGCGTTGCTATGGCACACCCTACGTACTACGCTAAACGCGCCAAACCAACGTTCAATCTAACGTTACGCCGAAGGCGTTGAACTCCTTAGCCCAGGGTTGATCGTGAAACGATCTACCCTGGGTAAACTCGATACCATTCCTACCCTGAAAGGGTTGTACACATCGTTCAACCCCTTCAGGGTAGATCTGATCATATCCTTGTACCCAGGGTAGATCGCTACGCGATCAACCCTGGGCTAAGGTTTCTATCCCCTTCGGGGAATTCCGAAGCGTAGCACGCCGAGGCAGGTTGGGTCTTAACGAGCGCCAAGAGTATGCTGCTTCGTTCCCCTACCCGTTGAAATTCGCATTCAATCCCACGTAGGGATTGCTGCTTTTTTCCGCGCCCACGGTGGTGGGCGGTCCGTGCCCGGGCAACACGATCGTATCGTCGGGTAGGGGGAACAGTTTCTCGTGAATCGATTTCTTAAGGTCGGCAAAACTGCCATCGGGAAAGTCCGTGCGGCCGATGCTTCCTGAAAAAAGCACGTCGCCGCCAAACACTTGGATCGGCTGCCAAACGCGTGCCACAAAAACCACATGCCCCGCGGAATGGCCCGGTGTGTTGAGCACTTCCAGTTCGATGCCCGCATAATTGAGGACTTCCCCCTCTTCGACGGTCCTGTCTGCCTCGGGGCTAATAAGATCGACCCCAAACCCGGCCGACAGATTTGCCACCGGATCCGTCAGCTTGTATGCATCCCCGGCACCGATCACCAGCGGGCAGTCGGGCTGCCTTTCTTTCATGGCAGCATTGCCAGCGATGTGATCGGAATGGCCGTGGGTACAAAGAATCGCGGCGAGTTCCAAATCTCTAGAGTCCAGTTCGGCGAGGATCTTGTCGGGTTCCAGCCCGGGATCGACAACAATCGCTTGATTGCTCCCTTCAAGGTGGGCAATGTATGAGTTTTCTTCGAAAGGCAACGATAGTACTGATAGCACATTTGGGCGAGTTTGATCCATCTGCGTAATTTCCTCTTCCCCTTAGGTAGTGTTACTTGTAGCATTCCGCCCCCAACAGACTTGCGACTAGTTGGAAGATAAAAGGGTTGGGTCGTGCAAGCATCCTGTAGGAACGATTGTAATTGTTTCGCCCACGACAGGCGATAGTTACTAATAGTCCGATCCCCCTAGATCTCTCTAACTACGCCTGGACACTGCCCCGCAACAGGTTTCTCTCCCGATTGCCTTACCTGGCTAAGACGGAATGCATTTTGCACACCTAGATTTGTGAGGCATGTCCTATCCCGCAGCTAGCAAACTTGCTGCCGGACGCAAGACGTTTGAGGATAGACGTCGACCCAAGGGTGCCAAGTTCGCCGCAGTGAAATTGAACTAAGCACATTAGTTAGAAGAATTGGGGCTCATTTGCCCCGCAACAACAATACGTAATTCAGGCCAGTCCGCAGGAGAATTTTCCATGCCCTATAGTCTCCCAACCAGTCGAGTCCCCGCAACGTTGTTGCTGGTCGGAGCTACGTGCATTGCCGCTGCCTGTTCCTCCGCGCGAGCGCAACAGCAGAGCCAATTTCAACAGCCCATCTATCGAGTCGCTCATGAGGAACCCGTCGAGAAGGCTCCTCAAATGGCATCCCGCATCACGCCCCCAGCGGCACAAGCGCCTTTTGACTTGGCCCAACGCCCCGGCGAACATCCCTTGATGCCCGCCTTGCGTGTTGCTCAGGAAGGTCTGAGAAGCATCGACTCGAATATCCAAGACTACAGCGCGATGCTCTACAAGCAAGAACGCATCGACGGTTCGCTGAAGGGGCAGGAAGTTGCCTATATCAAAGTACGCCATAAGCCGTTTGCGGTTTACATGTTTTTCTTGTCGCCCAACAAGGGCCGCGAATGTCTGTATAACGATCCCATGGACGGCACCAATGGCAAGTTGGTCGCCATGGACTGCGGGTTCAAGCGACGCTTTGGTAAGTTCGAACTCGATCCCGAAGGTCGCCTAGCCATGAAGGATCAGAAGTATCCCATCATGAAGTTGGGCGTTCGCAACCTGACTGCCGAGTTGGTCGATGTCGCTACCAACGACGCACAGTACGGAGAATGCGAAGTGCGAACTTCTCCGAGCAAGATCAATGGCCGCGATGTCACGTTGATCGAAGTTGTACATCCTGTGCCCCGGCAAAACTTCCGCTTTCACAAGGCCGAAGTGTTCATCGACAACGAGTTGAAGCTGCCCATCCGCTACGCCGCCTACCTGTGGCCAGAAAAAGCGGGTGAAGCACCACCGCTGGAAGAAGCCTACACCTACTTGAATATCAAGGTGAACAACGGCTTCACCAACGAGGACTTCGATCAAAACAATCCTAAGTATTTCAAGAACTAGGATTGGTCGTTCGCACTAGCAAACATCAAAGCCCGAGGCTTCGTGCCTCGGGCTTTTTTTGTTGCTTTCATCGGCTAGACATTCCTGAGTTCAGAACAAGTCTAGCTGCTGACCCGATCGTCGGGGCGGGCGGAATTGTGAGCCGTCGAGCGGGGATTGCTGCTTGTCGAGCCCGTACTTTCGGGAGAAGACCTTGAATGTCGCTGCCAATTGCTCCGCAAACGGCCCCTGGCCTCGCATGCGGTTGCCAAACTCGGGGTCGTTGTCGCGGCCATTGCGTGTCGAACGAATTAGCGTCTTCACTTTGTCGGCCTTGTCAGGCACCCATCGTTCTAGCCAATGAAAGAACACCTCACGGACGGACCAGGGCAATCGCAACAACGTAAATGCAGCTCCACCTGCGCCGGCCTCAGCCACCGCTTCGAGAATCGCGGGGATCTCGCTATCGTTGAGTCCCGGGATCACGGGGGCGACCATGACTAGCGTGGGTACCCCGGCAGCGTTCAACTCTTCCAATGCTCGCAATCTGGCCCGGGGGGAACTCGTTTGCGGTTCTAGCACGCGGGCTAAACTTGCGTCGAGCGAGGTAATGCTCATAGCGACTCGTACGCAATTGTTTCTGGCCAGGTCGGAAAGCAAATCGAGGTCGCGTGTTACCAGAGCATTCTTGGTTATCATCCCAACGGGCTGGCGGCACTCCGCGGCAATCTGCAAACAACCTCGCGTGAGTTTTAACTCTCGCTCCACCGGCTGATAACAGTCGGTCACGCCCGAAAATACAATCTGCTCAGGCTTCCAAGCCGGTCGGGCAAGCCAATCGGCAAATAGCTCAGCGGCACGGTACTTGACCATTACCTTAGTTTCAAAATCGAGGCCCGCACTCAATCCCAAGTATTCGTGGGTCGGCCTCGCGTAGCAATAACTGCATCCATGGGCACAGCCACGGTAGGGATTGATGCTATAGCGGAACGTGATGTCAGGACTGTTGTTTGTGGTAACTATCGTTTGCGACTCGTCAGGGAGATAAGTAGTCGCCGGTTTGCCTAAGTGGGCCAGGAATTCTTCGTCGTCGGCAACTTGTTCCAGATCAAGTTCCTGGCGAACAGCGAGAAAACGATTCGCTGGTTGGCCGTTCGCACCACGACCTTTGGCCGTCCTGGGGTGGTGATTTGAAGACTCCATGGAAATACTATACATCTGTACACATTTCTCAACAAGTCGAATCGCTATTGTTTTCTGGCACTCTGCCTCTAGGATTGAAGCAACATTTCATTGCGTTTTTCGGGTCATTGCGTTTTCCGGGGCACATGTCCTAGGTGACTTCAACGGGAAATGCAGTGAACTTGCTCAGCTACAGTAGTAGCCGTCATTACGCTCCGCGTTTGGGAACGTTTATTAGAATTCCCGATAGAGTTCATTCATGTTCCAGCTCTTATTCCTATTCACTGTGATTCCCGTTGTGGAAATCTGGCTGCTGGCGCAGCTCAGTGGGAAGTTGGGGATCATGAACACCATCGTACTCGTGCTAGGCACGGGCATTGTCGGAGCGGCCCTTGCACGCTGGCAGGGCTTTCAGGCGATACAGCGCGTGCAACGCGAGATGCGGCAGGGAATGATTCCCGCCGGTGCCATTGGCGATGGCTTTCTCATCTTTGCCGCGGGAATGCTGCTGATCACCCCCGGTGTGTTGACCGATATTGTGGGTTTGTCGTTGCTGATCCCGCCAATTCGCATGATCGTGACGAAAGCCTTGAAGTATTGGCTCGCCAAGAAATTTGTCGTGCGAACGCACACCACGCAATCAGACGCCCCACCCCCGGGCAAATCGACGATCATTGATGCGAAGGTTATCGATGCCAAGGTAATCGACGCCCACGTGGTCGATAGCGAATAAGAGACGCCAGGCAACCAACAAAGGACGCCAGTCAGACCCGGTGCGCTTCCGCGAGATCTCTGGAGCTACTTCGGGAGCCGACCTGTTTCCACTTCGGGAAACTCACTCAGCAGACCCTCCGCCATGAACGCTACTAGATCTTCCTTCTCTTGATCGGTCAGATCCAGTTTCTTTACGTTCTTGTCGAGGTGCTCGTTGGGATGGCCCCCTTTGACATACCACTCGACGACCTCCAGCAACGATTTCTGCGAACCGTCGTGCATGTAGGGTGCGGTGAGGGAAACATTCCTGACGGTCGGCGTCTTAAACGCTCCACGGTCGGCATCGACTTCCGTCACGACATAGCGCCCCAGGTCTGGTTCGTCAACTTCCATGCCCACGCCCAAGTTGTGATACTTTTCATCCGTAAAGTTGGCGCCCAGATGGCAAGCGGTGCAGCCCGATTTGTCGCTGAAAAACAGCTTACCGCCGCGAATGGCACTCTCGCTAATCGGATGGGCTTCACTTGCTTCCTTAAGAGCCATGTATTCATCGTACAGTTCGGGATCATCTTCCTTGAGGTAGTCTAGATCTTCAATATCGTCAGCGTAGGCCTTTTCAAACCGATCGAGCTGCTCGAAATAGTCCCATGGTGCAGGACCAGTTACCAAGGTCCGTTCAAAGGTGGCCAAGGCTTTGCCGATGTTGTCAATCGTCACGCCGTCGTTGAAGATTCTGTCAAATTGCTTGACGTAGCCATCGATGTCCTTGATCGATGCCACACATGCCTCGTGGGTATTGCCCATTTCGATGGGATTGGCGATGGGGCCCACCGCTTGCTCTTCAAGCGTCTTTGCCCGGCCATCCCAAAACTGGGCGTCACTTAGAATTCGGTTATAGGCCACCGGCGAATTCCGATTGCCCTTCTGACCTCCGATGCCCTCACCGAACTGGGTTTCCTTGGCATAACCTGCCTCGGGATCATGGCAAGTGGCGCAACTGATGGTTTCGTCGTGCGAGAGACGTTTATCAAAATACAGCTGACGCCCCAATTCAATCTTTGCCCGGGTCATTGGATTGGCTTCGATCCCGGTAATCATCGCCGCCCCGGCAGCGAGGCCTAGCGGCAATTCAGGTTTCAGAACCGCGTGGTTCTGCTTATTGTCGAGCCACTTGTCGATCTCATCGCCAGATAGATCCCCTGTGCCAGAAATCCCCGTTATCAAGTCGACCTCGCCAAGGTTCACAACTTCCTCAGCGGGCTCCTCAGCGGGTTCCTCAGCAATGGGTTCCTCAGCAAGGGGCTTCTCGGTTGTCGTATCCTCCGAAGTCGGCGTCTCCGCCTCTTCTTTAGTGGGAGCTGCTTCCTTGGAACTATCGTCGGCCTGCTCAGCAGATTCGGCCTGCTTCGGTTCTTCCTCGGCAGCAGGGCCACCTTCGCGTGGCTTCATATTGTTAATGAATAGCGCAATGCCAACCAAAACAATCACAATAACAATCAACCTACCCATTTTCATTACTCTCAAGAATCAAGTGTTCATAAACTAGTGCCGCAGTAATGACCCCGGCAATGGGTGCCACCCAATAGCACCAGTGCAAATCGAAGGCGCCTTCGCCACCGGTGAACTGATACACCAAAGCCGGACCAAACGAGCGGGCCGGATTCATCGAAGCTCCTGTGATGGCTCCACCGGCCAAGATGTCGAAACTAACCGCAAAACCGATCCCAAATCCACCGATCTTTACGCCCGCGCCTCTCGGATCAATCGCAGTGCCATAGATTGCAATCATCAGCATAAACGACAGCACAAACTCCACGGCCAACAGGACGGGCGTCGTCAGCCAGGCACCTTCTGTACCTGGCATATTGATGGTACTCGGCAACGGGATGCCAAGTTTAGCAGCCTCTACAGCTTCAGGTGGAAAAAACTGGGCACACGCGTAGGCGGCCACACTCGCACTAAGTAATTGCGTCAGGATGTATTGCACTGCAAGATCGGGTTTGATCCTGTTGGTGACCAACATGCCCAGCGTCACGGCTGGATTGAAATGCGCACCGCTAATTCCGCCGAAAGCATTGACCCCAACCGCCAGCGCTAGCCCGTGGGCCAACGCAACACCCACGATGCCCGCCCCATTGTTAATGGGGGCCTGCATACTGAGGATCGATGCAATACCAGCGAAGCAAAGGAAGAAAGTACCAATCGCCTCCGCCAATAGGCACTGAGAAACTTTCATCAAAAACCTTTCAATATAGACGTAGCAACTAGTGACTCGCCCCATGGGGGCGAGGCCTAATCGGGGTATGTCCCACTCGGACTAAAGCTGAGACTTCAGTGCATCTAGAGCTGCATCGTAATTGGGCTCATCCGTCACCTCGGGCACGTACTCGACGTAAGTCACTTTGCCGGCCGAATCGAGTACGAAGATCGCGCGAGCATGAATCTTCAAACCTTCCAGCAGCGTGCCGTAGCTCTCGCCAAATTGACGATCTTGATAATCGCTGGCTGGTTGAATGTTGGTGATATTCTCAGCCCCGCAAAAGCGGTTCATCGCAAATGGCAAATCAAGGCTCACGGTGACGGCATTAATTTTCTCGCCATGCTCGGCCAGACTTTCATTGAACTTTTTCGTCTGTGTCGCACAAACGGGCGTATCGAGCGAGGGAACCACGCTCAAGATGGTGGGCTTACCCTTGAGATCGGCAAGCGTCAGTTCCTGCATGCCATCCTTAAAGTAGTTCAGCTTGAAGTCAGGAGCATCCTGGCCGACAGTCACTGCCTCGCCAGCGAGGTCCATAGGGTTGCCCTTAAAAGTAACGGCTCCGGAACGGGACATGGGGGGGTATCCTTTCAATAACATTGAGAATGTGGGACTCGACTTGCGGATCAAAACCTAGGGATTCCACTCTTCGGGAATCCTGAATCCGAATTCGAAATACCGAACGCTCGTGCATTCGGAGGAGGGTTAAGCAGCAGGTAAGCTCCTAGTATCGGCTTTTGCATGGCACTTTCAAGTGGTCACGCATCGCGTCCGATGGCCTGGGCATAGCAATAGTCGAACAACAGTTCCCATTCCAGTTGCTGCAGTTCCATATAGCGCCTCTGCTCGGCTCCGCCATTGCGCTCAGCATGTTTGCAGTTGTCGACGAATTCGAACGGATCCCACTCGTTTTGCCCCGCTTCGAGGCCGAGTTGATCGAAGATCGGATGGTCGCCCACCTTGCGGAACCAATATTTGGCATTCGAGAAATCACCCTCGCGGCGATGCATAATGCCATGCCAGAAGCTGCCCGACGGGTTGTGGATGCCCTGGCTAATGTCGTGGGACTTGTCGAGAAAGTCGCCCAGCAGCCACGCCCCAGCCAGACAACATTCGGCGTGCGATTCGTCCGACACCTTGGCATGACCAAAGGCCACGTCGAGAGAAAGCGTGGCGAGAATCTCCCCCCTGTCGTCATCCGGGCTGCCTTCGCCCAATGAGCGCAGCCGATCGCCGTCCAAAATCTGCTCGAACGCGGGGCCGTAGTCGGTGGGATTGAACGTGGGCATGAATGCCATGCTACTCTGCTAACGCAAAAAACAGAAGCCCTTCGCTGCTTACGCGATTCGGTTCGGGGGAACCACGATCGTGCCCGCAAGTCGATCGCCGAAGCGCTGGTGGTGCTTAGAAAAAATGATGCTGAGTGCAGCAGGCGCATAACCCAAGAAAGCTGGATTTACTTCAATTAGCCGAAGTACTGTTCGCAACACCACATCAAAGGTCGAAATCCGACTGCCATCCTTGCGCACGATAACCAGACCTGTCAGCATTTTTCCCGGCGTTCGCGAAATAGACAACTCGAATAGGAAAAAGTAAGCCAAATAAGCAACAACGAAAAAAACCAGTTGAATTTGGTAGTGATCCTTGTCAATGAGATATTGCGCGGCAAGTAGACCTACTATGGCGGCAAGCATGTTGTCGAAGATTGCTGCCAGGTGGCGTGGCATAATCGTATTGCTGGTGGCAATAGTTTTCGTCGGAGTCATCGAGTCTCCTGCCTTTGGGTCTTATCTAAAGTGCCAACTTAAGCTAGGGAATTGTACCGATTCTCATTAGTAGCATGTACCGGAATATCTTGGCGACTCCGATACTCTCCAGACTGCGCACAAAAAAACCGGAGGTTCCCCTGCCGGAACCTCCGGTGCCTCTCCCTGTTACGACCCTGCCGGACGCAACAGTTTGAATTTGCTTGCTGAGAGATTAAGATAAGAACTGCAAGAGAGCCGTGGTCGGGGACGACTCGGCTCGCCACGACCTCTGTGCTCCTGTGCCTAGTAGGCATTCTCCTGTTGGAACACTACGGTTGCCGTCTTTAGCAATATCTTCACGTCCATCCATAGCGACCATTCGCGAATGTAGCGGTGATCGTACTCGACGCGACGTTGCATTTTTTCGAGCGTCTCGGTCTCGCCCCGCCAACCGTTCACCTGGGCAAGTCCCGTGATGCCTGGTTTCACCTTGTGGCGGAGCATGTAGCCATCGATCAATTGACGATATTCTTCGTTGTGGGCCGAGGCGTGAGGTCGCGGTCCAACGAGCGACATATCGCCGGCAAGCACATTGAATAACTGAGGCAATTCGTCGAGCGAAGTCTTTCGCAATATTCCACCCAGCGGCGTGATGCGGCTGTCGTTCTTGGTCGCTTGGCGAACTTGGCTCCCGTTGTCACAGCAGCGCATCGAACGAAACTTCCAGACGCCAATTTCTTCACCCGACAGCCCATAGCGTTTCTGACGAAACAAAACTGGCCCCGGCGAAGTTAGCTTAACCAGCAAGGCAAGCAGGGCCATCGGCAGCGCAAGTATCAGTAGCAACAGCGAAGACACGACCACATCGAACCCTCGCTTAAGAGCACCATCGATTCCGGCAATCGGAGTTTCAAATACGCTGACAACAGGCAGGCCGTCGATTTGATTCCAACGGGCATGCAACATCTGAAACACAAAGAAGTCGGGCACTATGTAGACCGACGCGGTGGAATCGCCCAGCCGATCCAGCACTTTTTGGATTCGCTCTTCGGCTCTCATCGGAAAAGTGATGAACACCATGTCGACAGCGCCGGTCCGCGCCATTTCGACCAGTTCATCAAGATTTCCGGCACTAGGGCTTTGCTGGCGGACATCTTCTGGTGTGCGGCCTTCGAGACGGTCGTCGTAAAAGCCGGCAAATTCTAAACCGAGTTCCGGTGAGTTCTTCACGTTTTGCGCCAACTGCTGGCCGAGCTTGTTCGAACCGCAAATGGCAAACGAACGTGTGTTGAGTCCCCGACGTCTGAGACTGCGCAACAACCCGCGGAGTAGGACGCGACCGCTCATCATGGCGAGCGGCGTGACGATGAGCCAGACTACCTTTGTTCGGTAACTGAACCCCGCATTGACTTGGGTGAGCAGACCGATGCCCAACACAGCCGGAGCCGTGTAGAGCCAGTTGATCAATACGCACCACAGTTCCGTTCCCAACCGCGAGCCACGCCAGCTACGGTACAAGCCACTGATTTCGATCATTAACGCATGAACGACGAGCGTAGTGGCACCGACAAATGCCAGATTCTCTAGATGCTCGTTATCGGTGTAACGAGTCGCCACGAGGGCTGCCGCCAAGATGGACGCTGCATCAATGAGCCGATAGGCGACGTCCACCAGTGAACGATGTGTGCGAACCCGAAAGTCGGTTGGTGCTACCACTAAAATTACCTCTGGAGAATAGGCGACTGGCTGCAGGCGACGGGGGAGGGTTGGCTGGGGGCACTCACCTGCGTACTTTGCTGCATACTGCATGCCAAGGAAAACGTACTTCAGACAACCGCCCTACGCCCGTCTTTTTCTGACCAATCGAAGGGTTCTCCAGAGCCAGAGCGACCGCTGGGGGTTTCAAAAAAACAACGACCGACGGGGAACGTTGCCGAAACGCAACTTGTTACCAGGTGGGAACTTCTGTCGCTGTCGATACGTCTTAGCCTGGAAACTCACTGTGATTTCCGAGGAAGTTGAGACCTGGGTGGACGCTCCCGGCACTATTGACGTAGAACAGGCAGCACTGGCAACTGCCCCCGCGATGCCCCGCAACCGGAACAGCGAAAAAAAGGCGATTCGATGGTTAGGCCCAAATTGTGGTTCAGTGGACTCATAACACTCGCAATCTGTACCTGCTCTTTTCACACACAGTGCGATGCGGCGCAGAGTTCCGAACTGGCTGCGGCAAAGAAGCTGCAATCGGACGGTAACTATGCCGAGGCACTCCAGTCTTATGCAAACCTATTGTCAAGCAAGTCTTTGCCCTCGGAGCAATTAGCTCAGGCATTCCATGGAAGCCTCGATTGCTATCAGCAGCTCAATCGGCTCCATGAAATCGACGAGTTCCGCGAGCCACTGACCAAAGATTTTGCAGACGATTGGCGAATGCTCTCAGCCATCGCGGAGAGCTATTCCACGCGGCAACACTGGGGCTACCGGGTGGCTGGCGAATTCCATCGTGGCAATCACCGCGGCGGGGGGAAAGTGATAAATGCCGAAGCCCGGGACCGTGTCAGGTCATTGCAGTTATTCAGCCGGGCACTGCAGCTATTAGATAAATTAACTGAAGAACAATCGCAATCAGCAGCGGCCGACATGCTCCGTGGGTTCGCCCGCACAATGAACTACCACCATAACCATACCCAATCGTGGAGATTGCAGTCGCTTACAGATCTCGAAGAATTGCCCGACTACGACGATGGTTGGAACATGTTTCACGGCGGCACCCAAGGTGCTCCGGTCAATGCGGACGGCCAACCTGTCTTCTACGATGAACCCAACTCCTGGCAAGAAGCGACCAATGATGGCGAGCGCTGGCGTTGGCTGCTAGCCAAACTCGTCGGGTGGCAACCACAGCGCAAGAACGAAGTACTGACGCTGCGTGCCCAGTTTCTCAAATCACAATTTGGAGTGGGCACCCTGGCACGTTACGGCAGGTGGTTTGGCCAACCTACACCTAACGATGGCAACGCAGAGACTGGCACGTTTGCCTTGCACACGCTTTCGGAAAACGAAACTATTGCGCGATTGGCCACAGGTATCAAGCGATTTGAACTGCCTGATAGCCACAACCACATCAAGCTCCTTCAACAAATCGCCACAGCCGATGCAGATTCATCTACTCCTTATTTGAGTCCAGCAGTACACAGCTTGGCGGGATTGTTTACCGATCGCCGGCAATTCCCGCGTGCCGCCGAGTATTGGCAGCAAGCCATCGACAAGAACTTAAACGCGCCTCATGCAAAACTCCAACGTGACCAGATCGTGAAAAACTGGGGACGTTTTGAATCCGTCATGACCCAGCCTGCTGGCAAAGGTGCGACGGTCGACTTCCGCTATCGCAACGGCAAGCGAGTTACCTTCACGGCCCATCGCGTGAAGGTGCGCGATCTATTGACCGACGTCAAACAACTTCTAAAAGACTTCGATGGGAAGCGAATTGGCTGGGAGAAACTTCAGATCGAACAGCTGGGGCATCGGCTTGTCACTCAGGGCGAAGACAAGTACGTCGGCAAGCAAGTCGCCAAATGGAATCTCGATCTGCAGCCCCGCGAAGGGCACTTCGATCGCCGCACGACAGTGACCACGCCTTTGCAAGAGCCTGGGGCCTATCTCCTAACTTCCAAAATGGCCGATGGAAATAGCACCAGCATTGTCATTTGGATCAGCGATACGGCAATTGTCAGGAAACCCTTGGTCGGCAAGTCGCTGTACTATGTCGCCGACGCCGTCACAGGCAAGCCAATCTCGAAGTGCAACGTCGAGTTTTTTGGCTACTCCAATGAGCACCTAGGCGATAACCAATTCAAAATGCATACCAAGGACTTTGCCAAGTTCACCGACTCTGCGGGACTTGTCGAGTTGCCTCCGGACGACAATCAGCGCTACTCTTGGGTCGCCGTGGCGACGACTCCCGCAGGACGCTTTTCCTATTTGGGATTTCGTAGCGTCTGGGACAACGATTACTACGACCAACAGTACCAACAGGTCAAGGTCTTCACGGTCACCGACCGCCCCGTATATCGGCCCGAACAAAAAATGCAGTTCAAGTTCTGGGTCCGGCATGCCCAATACGATCTCAAAGATGAATCACGTTTTGCGGCTCAAACGTTTCAGGTCGAAATCCGCGACCCGAAGAACGAAAAGGTATATAGCACACAACTCACGTCCGATGCCTACGGCGGTTTGGAAGGAAGTTGGCAGGTTCCCGCCGGTGCTACGTTAGGGCAATACCGTATTCATGTCGTGAATCACGGCGGCGGGTCGTTCCGCGTTGAAGAATACAAGAAGCCTGAATTCGAAGTAACGATCGATGCTCCCGAAGAGCCCTTGACCCTGGGCGACACAATCACCGCCAAGATCAATGCCCGCTATTACTTCGGTTCGCCGGTGACCGAAGCGACCGTCAAATACAAAGTCCTCCGCACCGCTTATACAGACAATTGGTATCCACCGATGCCCTGGGACTGGCTCTATGGCCCGGGCTACTGGTGGTTCAGTTACGACTACCCTTGGTATCCCGGCTGGACCCGGTGGGGATGTTTCGCTCCAAGTCCACCCTGGTTCTGGAGATCCCCCACCCCTCCTGAAGTGATTGCCGAACAGGAGGTACCCATCGGCGCGGATGGCACCGTGGAAGTAGAAATCGATACCTCACTCGCGGCAGAGCTTCATCCCAACCAAGATCACAGTTATCAGATTCAGGCGGAAGTGGTCGATGCTTCGCGCCGCACGATTGTTGGCAGCGGACGCGTGCTGGTGTCCCGCCAGCCGTTCAAAGTCTTCGTTTGGCCGCATCGGGGACACTATCGAGTGGGCGATACCATGGAAATCGGCGCCGCCGCACGCACTCTCGATGGCAAACCCGTCACCGGCAATGGCACAATGCGGCTGCTGAAAATTCGCTACGAAGACGGAACACCCGTCGAAACAGAAACAGGAAGCTGGGAACTCGCCCTTGGACAAACTGGGCAAGCATCGCTCCAGATCAAAGCCTCCGAAGCGGGCCAGTATCGGCTCGTTTACCAGCTTACCGACGAAGCTGGCAACGAAGTGGAAGGCGCCCAAGTCGTGACCATCGCCGGCGAAGGCTTTGACGGTTCTGAATTTCGCTTCAACGATTTAGAAATCATCCCCGATCGCCGCGATTACAAGCCGGGCGACAAGGTCGCGTTACGCATCAATACCAACCGCACTGGTGCAGCAGTTTTGTTATTTCTGCGTCCGTCCAACGGCGTCTACCTTAAACCGCAACTCGTTCAGCTCGACGGAAAAAGCACCGAAATCGAGGTCGACGTTACGCAAAAGGATACCCCCAATTTCTTTGTCGAAGCGATCACCGTCCACAGTGGTAGTGTTCACACGGTCGCCAGGGAGATCTTTGTTCCGCCCGTTGAGCGCATCTTAAATCTAGAGGTAGTCCCGTCGGCGGATTCCTACCTTCCCGATCAACAGGCGAAGCTGACACTGAAGGTTACCGACCAGCAAGGCCTGCCCTTTATCGGATCACTAGCGGTGTCCATCTACGACAAAGCCCTCGAGTACATATCGGGTGGCACCAATGTGGCGGATATTCGCGAGTTCTTCTGGAAGTGGCGACGCGACCATCGCCCTCAAGGAGAGAACAACCTGGAACGACACTCTGGACTTCTAGTGAAACCGAACGCGCCTTACATGCAAAACCTCGGAGTCTTTGGTGAAACGGTCGCGGACGAGCTCGACCTTGTCGCTAATCGAGAGTCTTCCTCCAGCGGGCAACGATTCAGAATGGATCGCGGTCGAGGAGGTCTTGGTGGAGGAGTAGCAAAGTCACTCGCTGCCCCTATGGCAGCCGATCAAGTCCGTGGACAAGAAATGAAAGAAGGCTTCGCCGATGGCTCTAGTGAGGAAGAACGTGACGCCAATGAGCCTGCCACAGAACTCCTTGAACCGACCGTACGCGAAAACTTCGCCGATACCGCCCTCTGGGTTGGAAGCTTAAAAACCAATGAGGAAGGCTTGGCCGAGGTCGAACTCGACATGCCGCAGAATCTCACCACTTGGAAAGTCCGCGCCTGGGGCGTTGGCCATGGCACGCGCGTGGGCGAAGGCTCGGCAGAGATCGTCACTCGCAAGAATCTCATTATTCGTCTCCAAGCACCGCGATTCTTTGTGGAGCGCGACGAGGTCGTCCTTTCCGCAAACGTCCACAACTATTTGTCTGAGAAAAAACAGGTTCGTGTCATCCTTGCGCTGGATGGTGATTGCTTGGAGTTGATAGACGCGGATGGCAACGGCGCACTCGAGCAGACAGTCACGATCGATGCCGATGGGGAAGCTCGTATCGACTGGCGCGTACGTGCCACAGGAGAGGGCACCGCCAAAATTACCATGAGCGCGCTCACCGACGAAGAATCCGACGCCATGGCGATGGAGTTTCCCGTCCACGTCCACGGCATGCTGAAAACCGAATCGTACACGGGCGTCATTCGTCCCACACAAGAGAACGGCCAATTCACCATCTCGGTGCCTGCTGAGCGACGCGCCGAACAAACGCGGTTGGAAGTTCGCTATACACCAACGCTTGCTGGCGCGATGGTCGACGCCCTGCCCTACCTACTCGATTATCCCTACGGATGTACTGAGCAAACGCTAAATCGATTTTTGCCCGCGGTTATTACGCAACAGACACTGCGACGGATGGATCTCGATCTGGCCGCGATCTCGCAGAAACGAACCAACCTCAACGCCCAAGAAATTGGCGACGACATCCAGCGGGCCCAAGGCTGGAAGCGTTTCGACCGCAACCCCGTCTTCGACGATGCGGAAATGGAAGCCATGGTAGCCAAAGGCGTCACGAAGCTTACCTCCATGCAGCTTTCCGACGGAGGTTGGGGCTGGTTCAGCGGTTGGGGCGAACGGAGTTACCCCCACACCACGGCCGTCGTCGTTCACGGACTCATTAAAGCCAAGGAAAATGAAGTCGCCTTGGTTCCCGGCGTACTCGAGCGTGGCGTCCAATGGCTGGAGCGCTATCAAGCCGACCAAGTACGACGCCTCGATCGCTGGCAACAGGGCGAGCGCGAAGATGCCAAACAGCATGCGGATAATCTCGATGCCTTGGTACATATGGTCGTCAGCGAAGCGTCGCAAATTGAATCGACGCCCAATGCGACCGAAGCCCACCAACAGATGACCGAACACCTCTATCGCTCGCGTACGAAGCTGGCCGTCTACAGTCTGGCCACCTACGGCATGGCACTGCATCTGCAGCAGGAAACAGACAAGCTACAAATGGTCCTCCGCAATTTGCGTCAATACGTGAAGGAAGACGACGAAAACCAAACCGCCTGGCTCGAACTACCCGGTGGTTATTGGTGGTATTGGTACGGCAGCGACAACGAAGCAATGTCTTATTATCTCAAATTGCTCGTCGCCACCGATCCCGATAGCGAACTCGCCCCTCGACTGGTGAAGTATCTGCTGAACAATCGCAAGCATGGCACCTACTGGCAAAGCACGCGCGATACGGCCCTGGTAATCGAAGCCTTTGCTGACTACTTGCAAGCTACCGGCGAGGACGATCCGAACGTCAAGCTGGAAGTGTGGATCGATGGTCAGCAACGCAAACAAGTTGAAATCACCAAGGAGAACCTATTCACGTTCGACAATAAACTTGTGCTCTCCGGCGATGAACTTGCTTCCGGACGCCATACCGTCGAGATTCGCAAGACAGGCGCGTCACCGATCTACTACAACGGCTACCTCACCAACTTCACACTCGAAGACGATATTACCGCCGCCGGCTTGGAGCTGAAAGTCGCTCGCAAATACTATAAGCTCACGCCGGTTGATGCCGAAACTGAGATCGCCGGTGGCCACGGCCAGGTGGTCAGCCAAAAGGTCGAAAAATTCTCGCGCACCGAAATCGTCAACCATGCCGACGTCGAAAGTGGCGACATGGTCGAAGTGGAATTAGAAGTCGATAGCAAGAACGACTACGAGTACATACTGCTGGAAGACATGAAGGCCGCCGGCTTCGAACCGGTCGCCATCCGCAGCGGTTACAACGGAAACGAACTGGGTGCCTACATGGAATTGCGCGACGATCGGGTGAGCCTGCTCGTGGCCCGCCTGGCCCGCGGCAAGCACAGCGTCAGCTACCGGCTTCGCGCCGAAATCCCCGGCCGCTTCAGCGCCCTACCCACCCGCGCCTCGGCGATGTATGCCCCCGAACTACGTGCGAACTCAGATGGGCTGAAGGTGGAGATTGTGGAGTAGGCTAATTTCGTTGCCCCCTGCCGCACGTCGGTAGCGTTTGTTAAGCTATGCCTTGCGTTGCGTGGCAACGCGGCTGTGCCTGATCCCTAGTCTCTAACTCCTAGCCCCTAGCCCCCCAGACACGATGTCTACTGTAGCCGAGGAACGCGTATTAGTTTTGCCCACCAGTGAGTTTCATGCGCTGGGCCACTTTCAAGGATTCTCTGCGGAGTTGGATACCTATCTGCCGGCGCTGCTAGAGAGTGAGAACCTCAGCTATCGGCCGCGGAGCGAAATGGAGGAGGATCCGAGCTTCAAGCAATTGATCCCCTACATGCTCTTCCGCCATATCGATGCCAATGGCGTCGAGCGACTGTTTCAGTACACACGCGGAGGTGGCATGGGCGAGCAACGGCTACACGCCAAAAAAAGCGTCGGCATCGGTGGGCATATTTCGACGGAAGACTCGACCGCGGGCACCGTACACGACATCTATCGCGTCGGCATGCAACGGGAACTGGGCGAGGAAGTCCAGCTCGACTCGCCGTTTACAGAAAAGTGTGTTGGTCTGATTAACGACGACGAAACACCTGTCGGAAAAGTCCACCTGGGTGTCGTGCATCTATTCGATTTAGAAACCGAGCAGGTCAAACCCCGGGAAGAAGACATTCTCGACGCCGGGTTCATGCCCATCACAGACATCCTCGCTGAAATCGACCGCTACGAGTCGTGGTCGCAAATCGTGGTGCCAGCGCTGTTCGCTTGAGACGGTAGGCGGGAGGCAGTAGGCTGGAGTCATATGCCCCTAGCCACCAACTCCTAGCCCCTAGCTCCTCCGTATGATCTACATGGATAACCACTCCACCACGCGGGTCGATCCGCGGGTGGTAGCTGCGATGTTGCCATACTTCTCCGAAGAGTTCGGCAATGCGGGTAGTGTCCATAGCCTGGGCCAACAGGCAGAGGAAGCGGTGGAAGAGTCGCGCACCAGCATAGCGGCCAATGTTGGTGCTGACGCGCGCGAGATTGTGTTCACCAGTGGAGCCACAGAGAGCAACAATCTGGCGATCCATGGCGTTGCCGAGCAAAAGGCGAAAAGAAACAAAGGAGCCACGCAGCACTTCGTCACCGTGCGGACCGAGCATGCCGCGGTGCTCGATCCTTTCCAACGCCTAGCCAAGGCGGGCAACGACATTTCGCTGCTGGAAGTTGAGCAATACGAAAGTCCCCGCGCAGGTTGGCTCGATCCGCAGCAGGTGGCTGACAACTTGCGCGACAACACTTCGCTGGTGAGCGTGATGCTGGCCAACAACGAGATCGGTGTGGTTCAGCCGCTGCAGGAAATAGCCAATTTGTGCCACGAGTGTGGGGTGCTCCTGCACTGCGATGCGACTCAGGCGGTTGGCAAGTTGCCCGTCGACGTGGGCGACCTGGGTGTCGACCTGATGAGTTTTACTTCCCACAAAATCTATGGGCCCAAAGGTGTCGGTGCCCTGTATGTGCGGCGACGCGACCCAATCGTTCGATTGCAGGCACAGATCACTGGTGGCGGACAGCAAGAGGGTCGCCGCAGCGGCACACTCAATGTCCCCGGCATCGTAGGATTTGCCAAAGCTCTCGAGCTGTGCGCCGAGGAACTGGAAGACGAATCGCGTCGGCTCGCACACTTACGCGACGACCTCTGGCAGCGGCTCAACGAACAAATCGAAGGGCTGCAAATATGCGGACCAGCGCTGGATGCAACCGACGAGGCAAGCAAAGCAGGTGGCAATCCACTGCGTCTGCCCGGCAACCTAAATCTTGCGTTTGGCGATGTCGATGGCGAAGCATTGCTGATGTCTATGGATAGTCTGGCGATTAGCACGGGGGCCACTTGCGCCTCAAGTGACCCGGGTCCAAGCCACGTATTGCTAGCCCTGGGAATGAGCGAAGACCTCGCCCGTAGCAGCCTGCGATTCGGGCTGGGGAGGTTCAATACAGCCGAGGAAACGACGTCCGCCACCCAAATGGTGGTCCAGGCCGTGTCCACTTTGCGGGAATTCAGCGGAAAATAGCACTTCAAGTTCCACTTTCCCTCGTCCAGAATTTGCTATAATTTACAGTAGACGGGCAGCGACCTTGTGCATCCGCCACAAGACTGCCCCGCCACATAGTTCGAACATTGCAAAAAGGGTTTAGGAACCAGACATGAGCATCGTACTTACAGAGAATGCCGCGAAAGAAGTCAAGCGAATTATCGAAGACCAGAAGCTCGAAGAGGGCACGGTGCTTCGCGTGGGCGTGACCGGCGGTGGCTGCAGTGGTTTTAGCTATGCTCTAGGTTTCGACAAGAAATTCGACGACAAAGTCGATGCGAAGTTCGAATTCCACGGAATTCCCGTCGTGGTCGACAAGAAAAGTGCCCTCTATCTGGATGGGACGACTGTCGATTTCTTCGACGGCATCGAAAAGCGCGGCTTCACTTTCGACAATCCCAATGCAGTGAAGAGCTGCGGTTGCGGTAGCTCGTTCCAAGCCTAGCCCAGCCTCTACCGCGGGTGCCCCTCTAACCGTTACGATCGCCACGGGGCGAAGACTAGCGGCACAAATGTGCAGAAACATTACGCGGTTTGGCCTGCGCAGTCGGCTTTTTGCCGTAGAAAAGCTAGGCTTTAGTGCCTACCCAAATTTCGCCCAAGGACACAGGGCTTATAACTTTTCTGCTGGTGCAATCATGATGGATTTTGTACGACGTTTAGCAATCGAGGAAGATGGTCCCACTGCCGTTGAGTATGCCGTGATGCTCGCGATGATTACCGTGATCTGTTTAGGCGGCGTCGCACTGCTGTCGACCCAAACCGGTGCCAGCTTCGACAACTCGGCAGCACAACTAAACGGTGTTCTCGGCTCCTAAGGCTCGATTTCTCAGACGATCAGCATTGCATCGCCATAGCTGTAGAATCGATATTGCTCCTCGATTGCCGTCTCGTATGCCTTGCGAATGAGTTCTGTACCACCAAAGGCCTGAACCAGCAGCAACAAGGTCGTCCGTGGGAAGTGAAAGTTTGTGAGGAGTCCGTCGATCGCTCTGAATTCGTAGGGGGGGCGAATGAACAGATTTGTCTCGCCCTGCCAGGTTGCCAGCGGAGCACCTCCTTCCGCAGCTTGGTGGGCTGCGACGGACTCCAGCACACGAGTCACCGTTGTCCCCACGGCAATGTTCCGCCCTCCCCCGTTGCGGGTTGCCAAGATTTCATCCACAGCCACCTGGGTAAGATCTGCCCATTCGCTGTGCATCGGATGATCTTCTGGATTGTCCGCTGAAATCGGACGAAACGTCCCCATGCCTACGTGCAACGTCACCGAGCTGAATTCCACACCCCCCTGACTAATCGCCTCCAGCAACCGCTCGGTGAAGTGTAAACCGGCAGTCGGGGCCGCCACGGCCCCCGGATGGCGTGCGAAGACGGTTTGATAGTCGACCGAATCGGAGTCGACCATATTCCCCCCGCGGATATAGGGCGGCAGCGGCACTCGCCCAAGTTGCTGCAAGATAGCCAGGGCGTCTTCCTCGCTCTCTGGATGAGCCCGCCACTGACCCTCGGGCAGCTTCTCTAGCAGCCACAGAACCATGTTCGGCTTCCCTTCGCGATCGAGAAGCTGGATCTTGTCCATCGGCTGGAGCTTGCCCCGGGTTTTGCAGACGATCCGCCAATCGCCTCCGTCAAGCATTCCCAGATACAACCCCTGCCAGCGTCCCCCAGTGGCCATACGCAATCCTCGCAATTGCGCGGGGATCACTTTGGTGTCGTTGAGGACCAGGCGATCACTGGGCTTCAACAAGCGGGGCAAGTCGCGGATGTGGTAGTGATCGATCGCGTTTTGCTCACGATCAATCAGCATCAAACGCGCATCTGCACGATTCTGCAGCGGTTCTTGAGCAACGAGTTCGGCGGGCAGTTCGTAATCGATCCAGGCTTCCATGGGAACAACCGTACCAATGAACGTCCGAATTGGCTATCGGCTATTTGAAAATGCCAAGCGGTAGTAGACAATCGAAAGAATGCCAAACCCCACCTGCCACGTGCCTGTCATGCTCGAGGAAGTCATAGATTGCCTACAACCTACGCCGGGCGATACCATCGTCGATGGCACAATGGGCGGGGGTGGGCACACGCTTGCCTTGGCCAAGGAGGTTGTGCCTGACGGACGCATCCTCTCGATGGATCTCGACTCCGCGGCTCTCGATCGCGTCCAGCCACTCGTCGGTGAGTTGCCGATTACGCTGGCTCAAGCCAATTTCGCAGACCTCCCTGCCCTACTTGCCGAGGTTGAAATCCCTAAGGTCAATGGCATTTTGCTCGATCTGGGTCTCTCCAGCGATCAACTAGCAGACGATGAGCGTGGCTTTGGATTCCAGACCGAGGGAGAGTTGGATCTACGATTTGATCCCACCGAAGGGGAACCGGCTTGGGAAGTCTTGAGCTATATCAACGAACGGCATTTGGCCGATCTCATCTACAACTACGGCGAAGAACGGCATAGCCGACGTATTGCTCGGCGGATCATCGAAGCGCGAAAGCAAGCGCCCATCCGAACAGCCGATCAATTGGCCGCGATCGTTCGCTCCTGCGTCCCCAGAAGTCGAGGCCACCGGATCGACCCGGCAACGCGAACGTTCCAGGCCCTGCGGATTGCTGTGAACCGTGAACTAGAATCGCTGGAAAAAGCACTGGCGGGATTCCCTGACTTCCTCGCCGACGGCGGTCGGCTGGCTATTATCAGCTTTCATTCGTTAGAAGACCGCCTCGTTAAACACGCCTTCAAAGAGGACGAGCGACTGGAAGTGCTTACCAGAAAACCGCTGCGACCCAGTGATGATGAGTGCGCTGCCAATCCTAGAGCGCGAAGCGCCAAGCTTCGGGTTGCCCAGCGCAAACAGGCTTAGCTTGCCTGGAACGCCAACACGATCGCAACCGCACTAGCGTACAGGTGGCAATGTCAACGGCGAATTACCCACCGGCACCTGAGCCGTTTCTGCTGGGAAACTCATCGGCAGAGGCCGTTGCGAAGTCATGCCCGTCGAGGGATAGCCTCCGCCTCCCATGGCGGCAACCGGGGCTGCCATCGGAGTTGGTAGAATCCCATCGTCCTTGGCAACTTGCGTTGCGGAGCCTTGCAACTGAGCAAGCATTGCGCTAGCTGGTTGCAATTGCGAGTCGATATGCGTGGCAGCGGTCAGAAAACCAATCGCTTCGTCTTTGCGTCCCCGCTCTGCCAGCAGCACGCCCATATTGTACTGGGCAATTGCCGGAGGATGGGCGGCGGCAAGATGCGAGACGGCTTCGTCCACACGGTTCATCTCAATCAGCACTTTGGCAATGTTGTTGCGGTAACGTGCTTTGCCGGGTTCCAATCGAGTCGCCCGATCGAGCAATTGAAAGGCAGGCTCCATCTGGCCCTTGCGAGCATGGCACAGGGCCAAATCGTTGAGGACCTTGGCGTTCTGTGGGTGCATTCTCATCGCCTGTTGATAGACGTTTACTGCAACCTCGAAACGATCGTCACGGTCTTCCATCCGGGCCAACCCCAACAGAGCATCGAGATTGTTTGGCTGCATGGAGAGAGCACGCTGGTACATGGTGCGAGCGTGATCGGTGTTGCCCCGTTGATCGCTCAACTCTGCCATCGACAAATAAAGCTCTGCCGTCGGAGGACTTTGCGGATAGCCCAAAGCGATGGGATCGGTCTTGGAGTTCACCTTCTCATCGTACGAAGGCTTCGCCCCAGGGCTCGGCATTCCCGGAATCATGCCGGTGATTTTTTGTGTGAAGCTAGGACCCTGAGGTGCAGGTCGCGCAGCCAATTGTTGCTGGGGCGGGGCTTGTTGTGCCATGCGGGGCGACATGCCAGGAAAATTTGGCATGGCACAACCGGCCGAAGCGGCTATCAACATCCATGTTGCTAGGCATTGGTTTCGCACGATCTCACCCTCCTTGGTGATTCGATAACCTGTCCAACTTGGGACAGGCTCTACTAATTGGCTGCAGTGGAATTACCGGCACTGCTGTTAGCTGCAGGGAGAACAGGTGGTGGACGATTCTCTTGGTAGCCCACGAAAATATTATCGACTGAACTAGCTCGATGGCCCTCAGCCACAATGTGGGTGTCCATGACGTCGACACTCGCAATGGCTGGGCTCATCGTGCCACCGTAGTTTTCTACAGAAGCAAGGCGAGCCGAGGTTTGAGACTCTTCCGCTCCACGTTGAACGTAAACGGTGCGTCTTTGAACCGGAGCTTGGGTGAGGATCCAATTGACTTTCATTTCGCCCGCACGAGTCAATTTGTTCGACTCTGGTTCGAAATGGTAATCGCCCAGTAGATTCTGACGTCGCCAACCATTATTGGCCATCACAGCAAAAGCATCGCAAACACCGCGGCGTGCTGGTGGAATGAAATGGCTTGGCCAGGCCACGTTGGCAGTATAGCCCGCCTTGAAGTAGTCGCAGGCCGAGTAGGACCCACAACCCGGCTGGCAGCCACAAGACTGACATCCGCCCACATTTGTATTGTATTGCGTGCCCGCACATGAATCGCATTGGGCATCGGCAGATTGAAAGCAGAGCAGGCACAGGGCCATTACCAGAGCGCTAAGGCTGAGACTCTTCATGATTCGGGGTCCTAAAAAGTAGGTCGCGGGGATTCGTGAGAACGCGGCTTTCCATTGCCTCCGGCCCAGGGTAGCGCGGGACTACCAGGCGCACAGAGTGCGAAAAATTCACGTCCGACGGGTTTATCGACCAACCCGATCCCCGATCTGCGCTACTTTTGGAGAAACCCACACAGACAACCCATACCTCCCACTTTACCTTGGTGCGATGGCCACTCTTCAAGGTGAGGGTGTCATGGCCACGCAGAAGCAATTGGTAGCTTCAGCGGACTTGCCAATTCTCCAACATGCCCATACCCCATGTAGGTGACAAGCCGCGTGGCCATGCCTCTCAAGGTGCTATGGTCTTGCGAGGGCTTACCAAGCTTGGGCATGGCACCAGACGGGTGCCACCGGTTGACCGATAGGTCTACCGGTGTGACAAAGTCACTAGAGGCTTCTCGCATATCACGTAGCGAATCTCTTGCGGCGTTGCCGCCAACCTAGGCTACCCAATCACGTCTGTGTGCGAGCTTTAGCCGGGTGTCACCGAGGCAGGTTATTCGACTTCCTCGCTCGCATCGAGGCCGATCGACTCCATTCGCTGCTTCCATTGCCGGCGGGCGAGCCGTTGCATGTCGACCGCCTCGTCTGCCTCGTCCACGATTTCCATGCCGAGCAGGGTTTCGATAATATCTTCCAGCGTCACCAGGCCGTCCGTGCCCCCGTAACTATCCACTACCAGCGCGATGTGTTCACGCTCGTTCAGCAGAAGTTCGAGCGCATCGGAAAGTGATGCCCCGGGAGAGATGGACTTGATCGGGCGGCGGAGAGATTTCAACTGCCGGTCGGATTCGTTTTTAGCCTGAGCGAGGAGCAGTTCGGGCCTGAGGATAAAGCCGGTTACTTCGTCGATCGAATTGTCATAGACAGGGATACGAGTGACAGGGAGCTTCGGATTGTCGTGGAGAAATTCTCCCACCGTTTGTGTTTCGGGCGCACTGAGGATGACCGTCCGTGGAGTCATGACGTCTTCCACGGTTAACGAGTGCAGTCGGAGAAGATTGTTAAGGATGTGATGCTCTTTCTCCGCTAACTCACCCGTTTGGGTGCTCATCGCCGCAGTTGCAGCCACTTCCTCGCGCGTGACAATCTCTTGCTTCGCGTCACCAGCAATAATTTTCGTCAGCAACTCGGATAACCAGACCAGAGGATACAGAACCCAGATCAAGATCTCCAACACGCGGGCGACCGTTGGGCCCAGTGCACGCCAGTAAACGGCACCGATGGTCTTGGGGATGATCTCTGAGAGCACCAAGATAAACAGAGTCATCACAGCCGAGGCATAACCGACCGCTGTGTTTCCCCAAATGCCGGCCGCTTCCGCTCCGACACCTGCGGCTCCCACGGTGTGGGCAATGGTGTTCAGGCTCAGAATTGCCGCCAGCGGACGGTCGACATTCTCTTTCATTCGTTTCAGCCGTGCCGCTGACAGTTCCGCTCCATCGCCGAGCGTGGCGATATAAGAGGGAGTCACACTCAGCAGCACCGCCTCGGCAATCGAACAGAGGAACGAGAACCCAAGGGCCACCAGGGCATAAAAAATCAGCAGGCCGTAGCTGCCCGGCTCCAGCTCGGTGGATGGGCTCACCGCGACTGCGAAGAGTAAGTCATTTGTGAAATTCACGTGTATGCTCCGTACTGAAAGGTCTTATCAGGAGCATGGTAGACGAGATAGGGCGATTAAGCAGCCATCGCATCGGGGAAACGTCAAAAAGTCTGTGGAATTTCCTGCCCAATTCAGTTCGATTGCTCAAAATCCGAAGGGCATCTTGACCGAGTTGACGGGCATCTCATCAGACGATGCATTCCTTGGGCGCAGCTCTTCTAGAAGCCAATGATTGCAAAGAACGTCAAATCTACCCTACAGGTCGCCATTCATGGATGGGAACAGTTCGTTGATCATCGTGATGGCAGCAGGGCCGACCAGGACAACGAAAATTGCAGGAAAGATGAACAGTACCAGCGGGAAAATAAGTTTCACGGCAGTCTTTGCCGCCTTTTCCTCCGCCAACTGGCGGCGACGCGTCCGCATGGAGTCGCTCTGTACGCGAAGTGCCTGGGCAACGCTAGAACCGAACTTGTCGGCTTGAATCAGGATCGCGGCTAAGGCTTTCACGTCGTCGACACCCGTACGGGCACCCAGATCGTGAAGCACATCATTCCGAGCTCGGCCCATCTGGATTTGCAAGTTGCAAAGTCCGAATTCCTCAGCCACAACGCGGTAGCTTTTCTTCATTTCTTCGGCCACCTTACGCATCGCTTGATCGAGACCAAGTCCAGCTTCGACGCAAACAACCATCAGGTCCAATGCATCCGGCAGACCATAGAACATATTGTCTTGGCGGCTCTTGGTGATGAGCCGAACCACAATTTCTGGGAGGAAGAACATGACGCCGCCGATGATCGCCGAGTAGGTCAGCGAGTCGATCGTAATACCTTTGGTAAGCACCAATGCTCCACCGCCGATAACAAAACCAACAACCAAGCCGATCATTTTGGTCGACCAGAAGATTTCGGGAGCCTTGTCGCTGCGAAAGCCGGCCATATTGAGCGAAGCACGGGTCTTGCTGACCTCTTCGCTTGTCTTTGGCTGGAGCGGTTTGGACAATGCCGGTGAGGCCTTGGCCAAGGCCGATGCCATGGCATTTGGTTTGCTCTTGCCGTCACGAATTAGGTCCAACTTGCGCGAGTTGGGTTCGCGCACTTCGTCCAAGCGCTCTTCAGCACGGGTTTTTTGACCTGCAAAGAAGTCGAGTAACCACCAGGCAGCGGCGGCAGCCGCGCCAAAAATGGCAACCTTCATCATCAGCGGGTTGGTCATCAAATCAGCTAGGAGAATATACATGTCAGACTCGTATGTTGATGATCTTGCGAATTACTAGTGCACCGACCAACTGCGAGATCACGCCCCCGATGAGCATCTTCTTGCCAAGGTCGTCTGTGAACAGCAGCATCAAGTAATCGGGGTTCATTCGATAGACGGTAACAAACAGCACGGGAGGCAGAGCCAAAAGCACGATACCCGATAGTCGGCCTTCGCCGGTGAGTGCTTGGACCTGGCCCCAAATCTTGAATCGTTCGCGAATCAGATGTCCAATCTTATCGAGGATTTCGGCAAGATCACCACCCGTTTGGCGTTGGAGGATGACGGCAGTGGCAAAGAACTTAAGATCGAGGTTGGGAATTCGCTCGGTCAGACTCAAAAGTGCTTCTTCCATGGAAACACCCAGATTCTGTTCTTCAAACACACGGCCAAATTCTGTAGCGATAGGATCGGAAGACTCTTGGGCAACTAAATGAAATCCAGCTGCCAGACTGTGCCCCGCACGCAAAGCGCGGGCGACAAGCTCGAGTGCTTCGGGAAGTTGTGAGGCAAATTTCTTGAATCGACTGCGGCGGCGGAACAAGACCCAAAAGAATGGCAGGGCTCCGAAACACACGCCGACGATCGGTGAGATTACCAGGCTGAGTCCCAAATAAGTACAGACGAAAGTCGACAACAGCCCGAAACCCAAGCAGGTTCCAAGAAACGACGCAATCGACATCGAGACTTCGGCTTGCTCAAACAGCAGGGTCAGATTGAACCAATTGGCCATCGCGCGTTCGAACGCGTTCTTCCCTTCAACCTGCGAAGAGAAAAGCTGCGTGACTTCCGATAGGTTGCCCGGATCGTTCTTGCCCTTGCCTGTGATGGCATTGAGCCGGTCTTCCATTTGATTGAGCGATTGATCTCGAAATAGCATCGCGACGCCGACAATCAGCGCGACAACGCCAAAGAAAACCGCTCCAATGATCAATACGCTAGGTAGCATGATCAACTCTCGTTAGTAAGTATGCTGGTGGGTTCTAAGTTGGGAATCGAGGAAAACTCACTTCGGTATTTATTGTTCCCCTCACCTAACCTCTCCCCTAAGGGGGCGAGGGACTTAGGGAAAGTGATTTTTCCTCGATTCCTTAGCCAAAATGGCTATTGCGTTTGCAATCTCAGGTGTGAGTAGGTTCGTAAGTGAGCAGGTGTCCCGATCAAGCGGTGCTTGTGCTCACTTACTCACCTATTCACAATCCTCTTATGTATAGAACCAGCCGGGGCCCCCTCTGATTCCCCGACCGGCTATCGTTTCTAAACTCTTCGATCAATCGCGAAGCATGATCCGCTCGCGGAAGGCACTTGCCGGCAAACGGACGCCGTGGGCTTCCAGTCGCGGAATGAAGCTCGGTCGAATTCCACTCGCGTGGAAGTAACCAGTAGCTCGGCCATCTTCGCCAACACCTTCTTGCTGGAAGGTGAAGATGTCTTGCATGACGATGGTGTCTTGCTCCATACCCATGATTTCGGTAATGGCTGTGACTTTACGTGGTCCACCCGAAAGTCGGTTGACCTGGACGATCAGATCGACGGCACTGGCGATTTGTGTTCGCATCGCCCGGACTGGCATCTCAAAACCAGACATCATAATCATGGTTTCGAGTCGTGCGATTGCATCGCGAGGCGTATTTGCGTGGCAAGTGGTCAATGATCCGTCATGACCCGTGTTCATAGCTTGCAGCATGTCCAATGTTTCAGGACCACGACATTCGCCGATGATGATCCGGTCGGGACGCATACGCAAACAGTTGCGAACCAGGTCGGTCGCTGAAATCTTACCCTTGCCTTCGATATTCGGTGGTCGGGTTTCCAGGCGAACGATGTGGCTTTGCTGCAATTGGAGCTCAGCCGCGTCTTCGATCGTCACAATACGATCTTCGTTGTCGATGAAGCTGGACAGCGTATTGAGCAGCGTGGTTTTACCAGAACCAGTACCGCCAGAAATAATAATGTTCAACCTAGATTTCATGGCTCCTTCGAGCAGCATGACCATCTCGGGCGTCATACTCTTGTAATTCAGCAAGTCTTCCAGCTTGAGCGGATTCGAACCGAAGCGACGAATCGTCACGCTCGGGCCGTCGAGTGCCAAAGGCGGGATGATTGCATTCACACGAGAACCGTCTTGAAGACGGGCATCAACCATCGGGCACACTTCATCGACACGACGTCCAACCTTGGAAACGATGCGGTCGATAATTTGCATCAGATGCTTATCGTCGCGAAACTTGACGCCGGTTTTCTCCAGCTGGCCACTGTTTTCAACGAAAACATTCTTGGGACCGTTGATCATGATTTCGCTGATCTGCGGGTCTTTCAGCAGCATTTCGAGTGGGCCTAGACCGAACGTTTCATCGAGAACTTCGTCGATGAGGCGATCTCGCTCATTGCGATTGAGAAATGTATTCTCGGTATCGCACAAATGCTCGACGACCAGGCGGATTTCGCGTCGCAAAACGTCACCTTCCAATTCGCCGACATGCGAAAGGTCGAGCTTATCGACCAACTTGGAATGGATGCTTTGCTTGAGTTTCTCGAACTCAGCTTCTTTGTTTTCGTTCGGCAAGGATGCGTCTAGTTTGGTCATCGCCGTGATTCCTACATAGTGCCTGGGGGGAATGGAGCAATTAGTGCTCGCAGACTTTCTCTATTCGTTCGCCGTTGCGTCATGTAAACATAGCTCACATGTTGCAAAGACGCCGCAAGTTCGCCGACTACTCTCTTAGAAGCCACGAGTTCGATTGCAATGTGCGGCTTGTGACGATCGTACTGGGTTGAGAAGTACTTTGCGAAGAACAGTGCTTTGATGTACCTCCAGGAGTAGAATTTGTCTCAAACTAAGGCCTCACATTTATTCGTTGATTGGCGAAGGGTTGATTGAACAGGAGGGAACGGAGAAAACAGAGGATAGGATTTCCTGGTTAACTCGGGTTTCCCTGTTCTCCTAGCCATAAGAGGTCTCTTGAATGCACCCCTTTATTTCAACAAGCATCAGAAAAAACCCACGACGTTATTGGTGCAGCGATCGAGGTGCACAGGGATAAAGGACCGGGCTTACTCGAGTCGATTTATGAGTGGTGCTTAACTATGGAGTTAGAACTACGAGATCACGCAGTTGAAAGACAAGACTGCGTGACAATTCGATATAAGCAGTTCCAGCGAGAAGCCCCGCTAAAATTCGATCTTTTGGTTGACCAATGCTTACTTGTGGAGGCCAAAGCGGTAGAAGCTGTTCATCCAATTCATAAGGCTCAATTGCTCAGCTATATGAAATTACTTGATATTCCACTTGGCTTGATCATCAACTTCAATGTTCCAAAGTTGACTGAGGGTGTATCACGTTTGATGTTACCGGGAGCAAATTTGGAGTAGTCCGTGCAAGTAGGATTAATCTTGGGCCTTCGCTCCGTTCCCTCAGTTCCCTCCTGTTCAAAAAAAGAAACTAACAGCCAAGCCAATTGTCACTAAAGAGAATCGTTATGTCACCAGCGGCCCATCGGGGGTTGCTCTCAATTGCCGAAGGTGGGGTTTGTCGAGGATTTTGAATGCCGAGGTCAGCGGTTGCCAGGGTTCGCCGCGTTGGTCGATCAGATGCTCGTCGATGGGACCAAGCTTGCCTGCCGCGAGTGCGAGGTAACTCACCCGACTCGGTTCGAGCGCCATGATCCGTGCAATCGTGGCGTCCACTGCGGGTAAGCTTCGCCCTACTGCGATGAGGCCCATCTGCTTGAGACTTCCCAGGATGGGACCGTCGCCCTCCATACAATCGATACCGTCGACAATCGCCAGAGTGCTGGGCAAAGTGGCATTGATATCGACAACCGTTTGCGGGATTCCATTGTGATGGAGCACGTTCTTGGGCCAACCGTATTTGATTCCCGGCAATACGCCGTAGAAATTCTTCATACTGCAGGTTAGTCCCACCCAGTGATGGGTCTTCATCTTGGGCAACGAAACCACCCAGTCGGCTTCCACCACGGATCGTGGGAAGTAAATCCCTTTTAGTGGGCTAACACGGCCACGATTTCGATGCCAGGCGACTTCCTCGTAATTCAAGTCGGCGAAAGAAAGATCCGCGTCCCTGAGTGCTTCGCCAACACCCGATTCAATGAGCGCCATTTCGGTATCGCGAACATGCCCCGGGGCCTCGCCAACTCGAACCGTAGCGCCCCATTGTTGAAACACTTCGCCGGCAGCACTAATCACCAATGGGTGAGTCGTCATATGTGGAATTTCACGAGTTGGCTCAACGAGATTTGGCTTCAGCAAGACACGCTTGCCGCGAAAGTGCTCCGGCTTGAGATCGCATGCCAGTAAGCCATCGCGAATCGTTGCGATCAGCGCTCCGTCGTATTTCTGGTTCTTCGCAATAAAAACGTTCGCCCGTCGACGGTCAGCTGCCCAAGTGGCTAACTTAGTGCCGGCGAGACCCGCGACAGTTGCTCCCCCAGCAGCCAATACAGTTCGGCGCGAAGGTTTCCAACCCGATTGTTTTTTCGGACAACTCATAAGCCGGCAACCTCCACAGCTCGCTTCGGAGATAGCCATCTCTGAGAGTTCTTCCGAGCCAAGGCAATGAGCGCTAAGCGATAGCAACTCGTTTCTCGCTGGGCGGCCGCTGCGAGCCATTCCTCTGTCTGGGAAGTGTCGCGGCCGTGTGCATTCAAGCCCAATACGGCATAACATTGGGAGGCCGTCGATGAATCGGATTGCAGCGAATCTTCTAGAAAGTCGAGCGATTTAGCGACCCTGGGATCGTTGCTCCTTTCGCCGGCCAATGCCAACATGGCGAACCCCGTCGGTTGGACGTGAGGCAAGAGAGTTTGACCAAGAACCATTGTGTTGCCGTAGTTGCAGCCGCCATCGGGTAGCAACCGATCGACGATTAGCCGCACTGCCTCGCGGGTGCGGGGATGATTGGCATAGCCTGCGGCCTTTAGCGCCATGACGAACAGGGTTGTTGGCTCGAGCCAGGAATGGGTGCCCTCGGCCCAGGACCAACCGACCAGGGTTGGGTCGTGCCCGATTTCGCTCTGACGTTCGGCCGTTTTGCCGCGTGCGTTCAATGTCCATTCCAACGCACGTGCGAGAGATGCTTCGTAGCGGCCTTCGCCCGTCAAGCTGTCACAACTGCTCCAAGCCAAGATTGCCAAACTCGTCGTCCAAGCAGGTAAGGACTGCGTAGGGGTCACGCCTACCGAACCTTTCTTGTCTTGGACTTGCTGCAACCACTCTGCTGCCAGCTTTGCTGACTCATGCTCACCGTGTTCCGCTAGTGCAAGACACGCCCAAGCAGCCGGTTCTGTGGCAACCGCACCGCCCGCGTGGTAATTCCAGGCAGATTCTTGTGCCAAGCGAACAAGCTTTTCGAGCAGGAGTTGCATAGTGGCCTAACGATAGACGTGGAACTGAGTCAATAAGGGTTGCACCTCCACAACTGTAGGTTGCAAAAACACCACAATTCCGACCCAAGATGGGTTATCTCGCGAGGCATTCAATCAGATTGAAACGGTTCTAACGCGCCCGGAAGAAAAAGTGGCGAGAGTGGTCCAGAGAAGTTTGACATCAGTCGGATCTGACATAGGTTTCAAGTGTAGCCGGAAACGACAGGCAGTCGCGAAAGGCCACACCGGTGAGCGCCGCAGGCGGTCGCCAGCAAGACTTCTCTTCTCCTTACCAGTTTCTGGTACTCACGGACGTCTTAGGTGAGAGCAGTCATGCAAGAAGAGCCTGCTGCGTAATCATCCTCGAAAGGGCAAACTAGTCGTAAGGCTAGGGCGCAAAGCCATGGGACGAGCAACTCGTTCGCCAGGCTACCGAAAGGATACACGCTCCGCATGATGCGGACGCAACCCTCAAGAGATGATTCGCATCACTTGTTTAATTTTTTAGGTATAGACGCTGCAATTTGCAGGTTCTGCCCCCCGTAAGGTAAGGGTGTAGTGACTATGCCGAAAACCGGGAGACATTCCTATTCAGTGAATCTCCCGACAACCTTATAGGGTGTCGCCTCCATAGAGGTGGACATCCGAGAATCGGAGGAATGCTATGAAGAAGTTTGCACAGAAGGTACAACGTTTCCTCGTCTCGGAAGATGGGCCTACTGCGGTCGAATACGCTGTTATGTTGGCGTTGATTGTGATCGTATGTCTGACCGCCATTCGTTCCGTAGGTACGAACGCCAACGCGACATTCACAAGTGTTGCTGGCCAGTTGGGCGGCAGTTAAGCCATCAGTTAACACCCTATACGGGATTTGTTAGTTGACAACGCCTCTCGGGACACTTGTGTCCCGAGAGGTTTTTTTTCGTAGCCCCCGGCTCTGCCGGGGGATTCGTACTGAGTAGTCCCCGGCTCTGCCGGGGGATTCGTACTGAGTATGAGGATATTTCATCCCCCGGCAGAGCCGGGGGCTAGTGATCTTCGGATCGCTAAATCAGAAAAACTGTTTTCCGACACTTGCACGCCTGTTTTCTAAGCTATGGTTCGATAGCCGAAAGCCCTTACGGCCTCGGCGCACACAACAGCGATAGGTAATCAGTTATGTTTCTGCCAATTCCAGAGCCGCTCCTCATTGCAGCCTTTGAATTGGCCATGGTGGGCTTTGCCACGCTGGCGGCACTGGCAACTTGTTTGCTAATGCCCCGTGGATAAGCGTTACCTGCAACTGAGACCAGCCGCTGCCTGACAAGTCCCTCAACAACACACTAAACACGGAAATAGGCACGATGGTTGAAAACAGCGATATGTGGAGTTGGTTTGCCGAGACCTGGCACGTTTGGTTCGTGACAATCACGCTCATCGTGGCAGCGGTCATTGATGGCTTGCAACTGAAGGTACCCAATTGGATCACGTATCCGATGATCCTCAGTGGTTGGGTCTACAGTGCCGCGTTTTCACCTTACGCCGGTTGGGAAGGCCTCGGCTACACCCTGATGGGAACTGTTGTTGGCCTGGCTTTGCTACTCCCTGCTTACGCCATCGGCGGCATGGGTGCTGGCGACGTGAAGTTGCTGGCAGGCGTCGGAGCCTGGATGTGGCCCACCGTCACATTCTTTGCCTTCGCTGTCTCGGCTGTTGTCGGTGGAGTGATTGCCCTCGGCATGGTGCTGTGGACCAAGACCTGGGACAAACACAAGAACCAGTTCTGGTTCATCCTCAACGAAATTACCACGGTGAAAGATCCAGAGAAGCTAGCTGAGATCGCCGCCGAAAGAAAATCCAGAATGTTCCTGCTGCCTTACGGTATCCCCATTGCTATCGGCTCGATTGCCTACTTCGCTTGGCACGGAATGCAGTTGTAGAAAAGAGTCGAGAGACAAGAGATGAGAGTTAGGGTGTTTAGCCGCGACGCCACGCGCCGCACGGCAGCCTGAGGTTGCTAGCAGAGTAGTCCCATTGAGGTACGATCCGATCATTCCGAACGAATAATCTGGACCGCCTGACACACTCGTGCCGAATAACACTGACAAGCTAAGTAATGTACGGCAGCGAATAAGCGATCCCTGCGGGGATCAATAACGAAACAAACCGCCGGAAAGTCTGGTTCTCGAAGGTCAAACCAAACTTACCCCGGATGCACAGGAGGCACAAAGAGACTCGACAAATTGTCAGGTCTTGCGTGGCGCTTCGGCACGATGCCGCAAGCAAGCGCCTTTAATCAGTTTACTACTGACCTCATGCCTAGGGGGGTATGATGCGTCCCAAATCATTAATTCTATTGGCACTAGCCTTAGGTTGCGGCCTGGTCGCGTCTATTGGTATTAGCCAGGTTCTAGACAGCAAGAACGTCAAACAAGCTGTCGTAGAAACTACGCCGATTTACGTGGCCCTTGAGAATATCAATCTCAACGACCCGATCGACGATAGCATGGTCTCGCTGCAGGAATGGCCTAAGAGCAAGGTACCAGTAGGAGCAATCACCTCCTGGGAAGACTTGGAAGACCGTCGTCCGCGAACAGTCATTTTCGCCGGCGAGCCGATCATGGATGGCAAAATGATGGGCAAGGGCCAACGCCACGACCCCATCTCCGGCATTCCACCTAAGATGCGTTTAAAAACCGTGTCGGTTGATGCTCGCAAGAGTGCCGCCGGTTTGTTGAGCCCCGGCGATCGTGTCGACGTGCAGATTTATGTCCGTCGCAACGAACGTGAAAACATCCCGCATGCTTTCACGAAGATCTTCTTGCAAAACATCCGCGTCTATGCTGTCGACCAGGCAGTTCAACGCGATGCCGAAGGCAATGAAGCTCGAACCGTTGCCAAGACAGTTTCGCTCGTGGTCACCCCCGAGCAAGCCAATCGAATCACCACTGCCGAGAATGTTGGCGAAATCAGCCTGATTCCTCGGCATCCAGACGACGACAGCATCGTCGACGATACCGAAACCGACACGGCAGACATCTTCGCTTCCAGCGAGTCGAACAGCCGTGAAAAAGAGCGTGAGACCAGTGCACTCGGCGAAGAAGGCGGCATCAGTGGTGCCGTTCGCGACGACTACAATCGCACGAACGAGTTGCCCGCGTTCTCGATGAAGATCATTTATCCCGGTGAAGTTGCCGAAGTACGCTTCGACGAAAGAACCGGCGAGCCTTTGGAAGAGTATGTGAACGCATCGCAACCGGGTTCAGGGAACTCGGACAACGTTGCTTCGCCCCAAGACTTGAGTGAGGAATTAGATCTGGGTGCCGATGGGGCAGACTTCCCCATCGATCTCAGGACGAAATAGAAAGAGTTTGTTTACTAACTAGGGGGGTTCGCGACACGGAAGTCTCGAACCAAAGAGGCTAGTCGATCATGGTGCCCCGCAGCACGATGAATGCGACTTGCTAGACAACCACGCGAAGGAAGTACAAGGATGTACGCCATAAATCCCGCGAATCGATTTTCCGTTTTTTCCCGTGTCCCAGCAATCTGGGCGTTGGGGATTCTCTTGTTGCCTGCCAATCTTGGTGGCGTCGCGTCGGCTGAGTCCAACGTGATACGCAACATCACCCAATCTAACGAGCGGTTGGAGCTGACGGTCAACTCCAGCCGTATCCTGACACTGGAAAAGCGCATCCCGCGGATGGTGGTCAACAACCCCGAGTTGTTGTCTGTCAACGCCCTGAGCGCCAACCAGGTGCAGATCGCCGCTCGCAAACCGGGTGTCACGCAAGTGAATCTGTGGGACGAGGAAGGCGAAGTCTACTCGGTAGACGTCACCATCTATGGCGATGTAAAAGAACTAGAGCATGCCCTGCAGCGGCTCTTCCCTGGAGCATCGGTCAAGGTCGTACGACTGACCAATAGCCTGGTTCTGGAAGGATTCGTTGAGCGTCCCGAAGACGTTAGCCCCATTGTCCGTCTCGCAGAGGACTATGCTCCGAAGATTGTCGACAACATCACCGTGGGCGGTGTCCAGCAGGTGATTCTGAAGGTAAAGGTGATGGAAGTCTCGCGGACGAAATTGCGTCGCCTTGGCTTCGACTTCATCCAGCAAGCCGGGAACGGAAGTCACTTTGTATCTAGTGTCTCAGGATTGTTGTCGTCCATTTCCAGCAACACATCTGGCGTCACCGCGAGTGTTAGTGGCGATACCGCACGATTCGCAGTGGTAGACGGCGGCGACTCCTTCTTCGGATTCATCAACGCCCTACAGCAAAACAATGTAGCCAAGATCCTAGCTGATCCAACTCTAACCGCCGTCAGTGGCCGCCCGGCACATTTTAATGTTGGTGGTGAATTGCCAATCATCATTCCATCGGGTCTCGGTCAGACAACCGTCGAGTACAAGAAGTTTGGTACACAGATCGACTTCGTACCCATCGTGCTCGGCAACGGCAACATTCGATTGGAAGTTCGACCACGCGTGAGCGAGATCGATGACTCGCGAAGTATCCAGCTTCAAGAGTTCACCGTGCCTGCTCTAACAGTTCGCGAAGTCGATACAGGTGTAGAACTCAAAGCGGGCCAGACACTGGCACTCGCCGGTTTGATTCAAACTCGTATCGAAGCCCAAGAACGGGGCCTCCCCTTCTTCGGCGATTTGCCCTACGTCGGTGCAGCGTTCCGCAGCGTGGAAGAGGAAGTCAATGAGATCGAACTCTTGATTCTCGTCACACCTGAATTTGCCGACGGCATGGAACCCCACGAAGTCCCACCTTGTGGACCCGGCATGGAGACGGTTTCTCCGACCAACTGCCAGCTCTATGGTGGTGGCCACCTGGAAGTCCCATCCTGCGGACCTTGCGGACCTGCCAACTTCTGTGGCAAAACTCGTGTCTGCAATCGCGGTGGTTGCTACGATGGCAGTTGCTCCAGCGGCAACTCCAGCTATGGTTCGGGATGCTCCTCTTCGTACAGCCCCGAGGTGTACGAGGGACAGCCTATGACTCCGCAGGCAGCACCGATGTCTGCACCAGCCATAAACAACTACCCCGGCGAAGAAGTAACGCCTGTGCCAGCCTACCAAGGCTTGCTACAGCAAAACGGTGGCCCGGCTATCAACTCAGGTGCCATTGGCGACCCGGCTGCCAAAGGCCCCTTGTATCAGCCTCGCTACCAAATGCCAGCGGCCTATGCTCGGCAGGCACAACAGTTTCGGCCCACTTACCAACAACCGCGTCCTACAACCACGACACCCGGACTAATCGGTCCTGTTGGCTACGACACGGAATAAATAAGGTACGTTAGCACAGGGAGGCGAACTCTCTCCCGAGGCAGCAATGGCAGGTCTAGAGTCTCACACAACTACTAGATAAAAGCCGACCATGTGTGCCTCGCGCCCCATTTTCGAGAATTGTTTCAATGCCTAACGTATTGCGAATCGCCGTCGTTGATCCCAACGAAGCCTCACGCGAAAACCTGAAATCGGTGCTCGTGGGGTTGGACATGGTATGGCTAGAAGCCGAGTGCTCGCGCTACGAGTTCTTCAACGACGTCATCGAGCAAACGCAGCCCGATATCGGCCTGATTGCGATGGATTCCGATCCAGAGCAAGCTACCCGACTCATCACCGAAGTGGCTGCCCAAGCGCCCAAGTGCACCATCTTGGTGACGAGCAGTTCCACCGACGGCCGATTGATCTTGGAATCGATGCGGGCAGGTGCGAAGGAGTTTCTCACCGAGCCGCTCAAACCAGAAGACCTAGCCACCGCTCTGCAACGCGTTAAGCAGCAGCAAGGAGCGGCCTCCGGCAATTCCAACCAAGGCTGTAAAGTCATCTCCCTGGCAGGTGCCACGGGAGGCGTGGGAACCTCCAGCGTAGCGGTGAATATGGCTTGTGCACTGGCCGCCGAAGAGGGCCAGTCGGTTGCTTTGATCGATCTCGACGTAGCTTTGGGCGACGCCGATGTATTTTTAGACACGATTCCCGAATACACATTGGCCGACGTCGCGCAGAACGTTGCGAGGCTCGATCTCACTCTGCTTAAAAAGTCGCTCACCAAACACTCCTCCGGCATCCACCTCTTGCCACGACCGGTGCAATTGGAAGATGCCCAGCTCATTTCCCCAGAAAACCTGAGCCGTGTGGTGGGTCTTTTGAAGACATCTTTCACGCATATCGTGATGGATACCTCCAAGGCCTTCGGGCCATTGGACATGGAATCGTTTCGGCTGGCGGACGATGTGCTAATGATCACCCAGCTCGATCTGCCCTGCTTGCGAAATGTGGTGCGATTGATGATGAGCTTCGACGACGATCAATCGCTCCGCAACAAAGTAAAGATTGTCGTGAACCGTGCCGGCCAGGACGCCGGTCAAATTAGCTTGAAAAAAGCCCAGGAAACGATCGGCCGCGACATCTACTGGCAGATTCCCAATGACTATCGAGTGATGGTCGAAGTCCGCAACAATGGTGTGCCACTGTTGCAGCATGCTCCCAAGGCGGGCATCACGAATTCTATCTGCCAACTCTCCGACGCTATTTGCGGCAAGGTCCGCGAAGAGGGCGAGGAGGGAGCCAACGGCTCGAAAACACGCAGTTGGCTCAACATCTGGCCCGCAAAAACGTAAGTGCGCGTCAAGACATAGCCGCGTTCCGACGGATCGCCATGACATCTTGCTAAAAGATAAACCGCCCACTAGCGCGGCGCTTCTCCCGATATTTCTTTTCGATGCTCTCCAGCCTCACTCGCAGTAGCGCACGCTCTTGTTCGTCTGCGCAGTAAATAATTCGCAACTCAACCTCTTTGATCTGCTCCTGGTAGTACTCACGAATTGCTTTGTCGTGAGCTTCAGCACCACCAGACCAGAATGAGTCTTTCATCGCATTTCCCCCGCTAACTACGCCTTCTCATACTTCATCATAATCTCATCGGGATTTAAGCCTTCGATGCTCTTGAACTTCCCATCGGCAATCGCCTCACCGAGTGTGGTGATTTGACGATAGAAACGGTTCGAAGGTCGTTTGCCTTTATACTTCTGTATTAGCTGCTGGCAAAGAACGTCGGCCGATTCGCGGACAATCTCGTCATCCTGTCGGGCCCCGTACAAACTGGTGCACAGCACGATGATCAAATCTTGGCAACGACCCGAAAGCTCGGCCATGCGGCATTGCCGGTCGACAAGCGACAACTGAAACTTCGACATGGTGCCGCTGATCTCTAGTGCCATCTCTTGCAGTTTGGTGCAAGCGAATTCTGCATGACGGGCCAGTGCTTTGGGCATTTTCGGGAGTTCACTCGAAGCCGTAGGCATCAGCGTTCGAGCCGCACGCCATTTGATGTACGGTAGCGCGGCTTCCCTCAGAGCCCAGGCATGGGCTGGGTTGAGTGGGTTCGGCTTTTTGATCCCCGCGGCAGCCAGGGCTTTGCCCACTGGCTCGAAGTAGGCCTTGCCATGATCTTTCACCAGCGACTTGAAGAACGCCATGCCCAGCATCTCGCCCTCCCCTTCGTAAATGCACGGCGCGAGATACTCGTGCACGTTGTCGCCGAGCAAATGTCCGTGCAGGAAGGAGCGCCCGCCGTGGGTTTTCATGAATAGCTCGATCGCAGCGTGTTTCTGGGCTTCGCTGCCAAAGATTTTGGCAATGATGCACTCCATTTCGCCGCGGTAACCACGGTCGATAAGTCCTCCACACCAAGCGACGAGTGCATCGCAGGCAGTGATCAGCCCAGCCATTTCGCCCAAACGACGTTGAACTAACTCGCGATTGGCAATCGCCTCACTGTATGTCACACGGAATTTTGCCCAGGGGATCATGCTCGCCATCATTGCTCGCATGGTGCCTGCCGCATTGGCACACAGCGATACGCGTCCCAAGTTCAATCCGTGATAGGCAATCGTCAGCCCATCGCCCTTGGTGGGCACCAACAAGTTACTTGCCGGGACGCGGAAGTCCTTGAAGATAATCCCCCGGTTGTAAGTATGCTTCAAAGCCCAAAGCCCGTACTTCCGCAATTGAAAATTGTCGTTCTCCTCGTCAGGCAATTCCACCACGAGCACAGCCGGCTTGTCGTCGATGATACAAACCAAGCCGATCGTTCGTCCTGGGACAACGTTGGTGATGAATAGCTTCTCGCCATTTACGATATAGCTATCGCCCTCGAGCCGGGCGGTGGTACGCATCGCGGTGAGGTCGCTACCCGCGCAGGGTTCGGTAAGTGCGAATGCGCTCAGTCGAGTGCCGTCGGCAAGGCCTGGCAGGAACCTTTGCTTTTGCTCTGCATTGCCGAAAGTTCGTACGGGGTCGACCGCACCGATACACCCGTGTACCGAGGCCAGGCCCGCGACCGTGGGGTCGGCAGTGGCCATGCGAGTGAGGAACTCTGCAAACACGGCGAACGGTGTTCCCGATCCACCATACTCCTTGTCTACCAGTAGCCCCCAATAACCCGCACCCGCCAAGTCCTGCAGAACTTCCTCGGTAAGCTTTCCGTCGTCGTTTAGCAGCGAGCCCGCCTGCCGATGCCGATTGACGATTTCAACGGAGGCGTCCATCACCTGCTGGATTTCAGGTGCAGGGGTGACTGGCTCGCTTTGAAATAGATCTACCGGCACACCGCGATCCCACACGGCACGATGGGCCGGGCTGCTGACGGTTTGGTATTGGGGGGCAAAGAGCGCCTCGACCTGGTCGTCAGCCTTATCGATGGCCCCGGTGCGACGGGCTTCTTCTTCGCTTTTTCCGCCTAGCTTCATCGCGGTTTCGGCAAAGGATGCTTCCTGCTCTGCGGACTCGGGGGAATTCAATTCGTCAGTTGTTCGATCGGACATATTGGCATTGCCTTTTGCGGCTTGTAATTGTGATTGGTTCCTGGTGTCGGTTTTCTGCGATTGATGGTTCAGTTACCAGATCAATTATACCCCATCCTAGGATTTCTCACGTTGTGTGGTACCTAGAGTCGCTTTATCATTTCTCGAAAGATTCTTGATAAACCGGCGATCTGTCAGATCGCGGCTATTTTCGTTCACTTGCAGAGCCGACCGACAATCATGCACGATCCTCGCATCAACCAACTGGCCGACGTATTGCTCGACCATAGCTGTAGCATCCAACCAGGGGAAAAGGTGCTGATCGAATCCTTCGATCTTCCCGAACAGAACCTTGTGTGCGCTCTCGTCGAAGGGGCCGCCAAACGGGGTGCCATCCCGGTGGCAGAAGTAAAATCCGTCAAGGTCCAGCGTGCCCTGTTCCGCTCGGCCACGGAGGAGAGCATGAAGCTGTGCGGCAATATCGAGCTCAGCCGTATGGAGCAAATGCAAGCCTACATTGGAATCCGGGGCGCGGCCAATTCCAGCCAGCTTGCAGACGTACCGCAAGACAACATGGATCTGTACCAAAAGCACTGGCTACGTGTTGTGAACGAACACCGGGTGCCCAAGACCAAATGGGTGGTGCTTCGGTATCCCAACGATTCCTTCGCCCAAGCCGCGGAGATGAGCACCGAAGCCTTTGAGGATTTCTTTTTCAAAGTCTGCACGGCCGATTATGCGGCGATGAAGATCGCCCAGGAGCCACTGGTCGAACGGATGGAAGCAGCCGATCGCGTGAAGATCGTCGCTCCTGGCACAGAGTTGGAGTTTTCGATCAAAGACATCCCTGTAATCTCCTGCTTTGGCGATCGGAACATCCCCGATGGCGAAGTCTTCACCGCCCCGGTTCGCGACAGCATCAACGGCACGATTCGCTACAACACCAAGAGCCGGTACCAAGGAACCGTGTACGAAAATATCGAGTTCACATTCAAAGATGGAAAGATCGTGAATGCGACTTCCAACGAGACCGAAAAACTAAGTGCGCTGCTCGACTCCGATGAGGGCGCCCGCTATGTCGGCGAATGGTCGCTGGGCACGAACAACCATGTCAAGCATCCGATGCTCGATACCTTGTTCGATGAGAAAATCGGCGGCAGCTTTCATCTCACTCCCGGTCAAGCCTACGAAGTGGCCGACAACGGCAATCGCAGCTGCATCCACTGGGATCTCGTACTCATTCAGCGAGAAGACTACGGCGGCGGCGAGATCTGGTTCGACGACGAACTCATCCGCAAAGACGGCCATTTCGTGCCCGACAGCTTAAAGCCGCTTAACGCGGGGCTGGAATAGCAGCCCTCAACCAAATCCATGCGTGTCCGGAATACTTCTTGATTTGCTCCCACATATACGGCCCTGCAGGACCTGTGGCCAAGATCACCTTTTTGGGCTCAACTTCACAACAACTGCTGAGCACGAAACCACTCCAGAGGCGTCTATATTGCAGTGGTTTTTCGCAGAAGGGATCTTCCGGTATGGTGGAGAGGTACTCGGGGACTAGTTCTGCCAATGTTCCCGGGATAGCATTGTGCTCCAAATAATAACGCTGCAAAACGAGTTGTAGAATCACTGTTCTAAGTTGGCGAACCGTAGAATAATAGTTCGCAATCTCTGCTTCGTACGGCTCCACGCCAGGTAGATCTGCAAGCAGCAATTTTAAGTGAAATTGCCAGCCTGCGTTTGAGTCCCACAACCGTTGGTAACGTATCCGGTCTGCCAAAGGTAACCGCTGACGATCGAAGGCGAGCAACTTCTCCGAAAGTACTCTGCACTGGCTCTCATCTAGAATACTCATCATGTCATTGATGCTTCGAGCCGCGATTGTTTCCGATGTATTGTAGTAGCCAAGTCGAGCTCCCTCTTGTTCGTTGAGCAGACGCGCAAATCTTAAACACGGGCCTAACGTTTCAATCCTCTCTTCGATCGTGCCGAATCTCTCAGCACAGAGATGTTCATAGAGGAACCACCAGAGAACATTGTATGTCAGGTCGTCTTCGCCACTTTCGTTTTGAGGAGAAGAATACTGGGCAAAATTTAACTCAGGTTTTTCCGAGAATCGAGCTGCTCGATCCAGAAGTGGGCTCATTTCTTCAAGTAATAAAGTGACCTCTGCAGGGCTAGCTGTCAGCAATGTTCTAAATTGCCCCTCGTATTTCGAGTTGAGTTCCCGACCAATGGCAACAAACTCATCGAATTCTCCTCGACTGCCTTCGTCAGCAATCGGATAGGGCTCCGGCGTCATTAAGCGATAGAACACATAGGTAGGAAGAATCGCCAAAGAAAACAAAAGAGTCACGAAGCCAAGACGATACAACAAATTGAATCGGTTTGTGGGTAATACTTTACCAGACTCGCCCAGCAGAGAAATCCAACCGCTGCCTCGAGCTAGAAGGAGTAAGACTAGCACCAGAAACGCCGCGAGAATTGCAGTTATCGCATTGTAATTAAACCACCACGACAGCCACTCAGGAGTATAGTACCACTGGAAGAACCTACCATCCCACAAGCTCTGGAGAGTTTCACCGGTTCTGTTCCGACTCAAGAAGAGATGATAATGGAGAACGTAAATTGCGTATCCACAAACGATGATCATGAGAAGAGCGGTGAAGAAGATGGTTATCCTCCGCAAGCGGCTTCCAGTTGCCCGTACCGTCCAAAGACACAACAACGTGCCAAACGCAATTGCGATACCAATACCCAGAAAACTTAGCCACTGACTAATGTGAAACTCGGGCGAGTTGGCAAACACAGCTGCGCAGATGGCAAGCACTACCATCGCCAGCAGAATAGTCCGCGAAGAGTAACGCCATCGCCACGGTCGCCATTGCCGGTAAAGTGCGATTGCCAATACGATCAAGGCGACGCCAATCGAATGGTGATAGACCATTTCATAGGCAGGAATCAAAACAGGTCCAAGCAAGAGCGGGGCCACAGCAAGGAACCGCAGGAACCAATGCCCCCGCCCCAACGCCAACCAAACGCCAAGCACTCCTACGAGTGCCCCTACCATTGCGTCGAGAATTGAACCCAGTTCCATCAAATTTCAGTCTGCAAGAGGTACGGTTTAGTTACTCCTCTATGTTCCTGCAAACTTGAACTGACCGCAAGTAAAACGGATCGATCGGGTTACGGAATTTACGGCCGAAAGTGGAACTCTTGCTGCGCCAGCGATGCGTCGTCTAAGCGGGATTCCTCCGTGCGGTCATCTGCACCGCGAAGAGCCGACCAGGCGGAGAAGCAACATACAGCAATGACAACCACCACCCCCATCGCGGTCTGAATCATTTCTGCGGTGGATTGCGAGCCGTGGCGGTGGCGTTGCCGCAAGTCTTGGGAGGTTGCATCGCTTCTGCCCTCCAAGAGCGCCCAATGCGAAAGGTCGTCGCAATGCGGAATGTGGTTGGGATCGATCTTGTGGTCCATTGTTGTTCTCCTTCCAGCCATTTCAGACGTGGGGTGGAGAACAGGAGTACCACTTTGCTTACTTGGTTCACGTACTTCTCTCGAAAAAAAGGGACTGACAAGACGACACTGCGTACATCGAGGGGGCCAACCGAGTTCGAGCGTCGAGCCAGTCCCCATTTCGTACTCACCTTGCGAGTAAGTACCACACTCTCCCCGAAGGGGCGAGGAACGCGTGGAAGCGATTCTTACTCAATTGCTTGGCTAGGTTTGCTTAGCCAAGTTTGATCGCGCCCGTGAAAGTTTTCACGATGTCTGGTTCGTGAAAGTTTTCACGAGACATTTTTGCCAAACATTACTGGCGGTGCCTCTACCAGGAATGTTATGCTGGGGACTGAGCAGCTGGAATTACTTTTCTCAGCAAATGCCATTCTCGGTTGCTGGTTGCTCACGAGACTATTTACTTTTCTTGGTTAGGAAGAATGCAATGACTCAAATTTCGGCTCGCGATTGCATGGTTAAGAAGCTCGTCACTTTGCGTCCTGAAATGGATGTCATGGAAGCAGTCAGCATGTTGCTGAGAAATCGCATCTCCGGTGCCCCGGTTGTCGATTCTAACGGCAGATACCTGGGCGTCTTCTCCGAGAAATGTTCGATGCAGGTCATAATGGACGCCGCTTACGAGCAACTGCCCTCTAGCGAAGTTCGCCTATTCATGGATACCGAGGCCCAGACGATCGAGCCCGATACCCATTTGCTTTCCATCGCGCAATTATTCTTGCTCACGCCATACCGACGACTGCCGGTCTTGGAAGATGGTGTGCTCATGGGACAGGTAAGTCGTCGCGACGTGCTGAAAGCTGCCCATAGTATGCTGACCAGCAGAAAAAACCGGGCCGAAGGCTCCAGCCTGCTTTATCTGAGTGCCTTGGTCGAGCAAAACGACGCCCCATTGGCCTGATTTCGACTAGGCTGGACTTTTATTGACCTCTGCACACGAAGACCCTACAATCAGCAGACTCGAGCACTGCTTTTTGTACACTTAGCATATAGTCCGGCCCATGTTCTCCTGCCAACGATCACGCCCGCAACGCTTTATTGCCGCTGTATTGTTGCTGATTTATGGCTCCGCGGGCGTGCTGGGTTACGGGCTGCACGATCTCTGGCACGTTCACCACGACCACGGCACTCAGCTTGCCTGTGAAGACGCTGGTCATGGGCAAAGCTGCTCGCGTGTTGTCGTCACTGCATGCTGTGGATCGCACCTCGCTAGCCACAAGCAGGCCAAATTCAGTTCAATCGAAAACGATTGCACGATTTGCGAATTCTTGACGCAGGCGCAGACGCCCGTCTTTGACTTCACCCTAGACGAAGTTGTCACCGAGCTAGGTACAGAAATCCCCGCCTCTGAGCAGATTTCGCCTCTTTTTGTTCCCGAGAGCCATCTCGCTCGCGGTCCTCCTCTCGCATAACTCGCGTTGCGAAGTTGTCGGTCGGGCCTGCGCTCGACTGTCTATTGCTGTTGCCTTCGAAAAATAGAACCGAGGGCAATCATGCAAGGAGATTCAGAGAATCGAATTATTCGAGGTCTACCATGCGCATGCGTCATGGGTTTACGTTAGTCGAATTACTCGTTGTCGTCGCCATTATTGGTGTGCTAATTGCTTTGTTGCTTCCTGCCGTTCAGGCTGCCCGTGGGGCTGCCCGACGAATGGAATGTGCGAACAATATGCGCCAAATCGGATTGGCGATTCACCAACATGTGGATACGCACGACGGGATGTTCCCGCTAACAAGCCATAATCATGCGAAGGACCGTTCTTGGATCTATGAGCTTTCTCCTTGGCTGGAGAACGTAGACAAGATGCGGTTCTGCCCGGAAGACATCGAACTCATCGAGAAGGCGAAAACCCCGGACTTTCCGGGGACCAGCTATGCGATGAACGGTTATCTCGTTGAACCTCCGCCGCCCAAGACGACATTGGGTGGAGATTTTGTCGACAGCCCCCCAGGCTTCGCTGACAACTTCAATCATCTGGCGCAAACTCACAATACGATCCTGATGTTCGAGGCAAATCAATTCGGCCTCGGAACCAGGTTCGATCATGTGGAGTCAGATACTTGGTTTAGCGAAACGAATGTCTACGACAAGGATAACGAAGGTCTCGTTTGGAAAGCCGTGCAGAGCCAGTTAGCAGTCACCCGTCATCAGGGCGACGTAGCTAACTATCTTTACGCGGATGGCCATGTCAAATCGATTCCGGCGGATGATATTGCCGCTTGGTGCGATGAGGGAGACCAGAATTCCAATTTCGCGCAGGCTGTAGTTCGCTAGACATCAGGTTATTCGCAACGCGATTTTCAATTTTGCAACCACTCTCTGGTTGCAGTGTTACGAGTGCGCGCCGGCGTGCTCAGTACTTCGAAAGAGTTACTGTCCTGTGCATCACTGCGCAGCAGATATTTTTAAGTTCATCCTGATTATTCAACTAAGGTTATACAGAATAATGTTTTCAACTATTAAAGACCCAAAACTAATCCTAGCGATTACTCTTGTGATGGCCCCCTCCTCGGCCGTCTACGCTCAGCACAGCGACGTGTTGCTGGCTGACGTAGGTGGACAAGTAGCGGTTGGTTCTGCCGAAGACATCGGCGATCCGAATAACGAATTGTTCAGCCTGGGAGTCAGCGCTTTCGAATCGATCATGATTCCGGGAACTGGACTCGTTGATCCTCCCGATTACGAGTCTGATGAACCAGGATTTTATAGCGATCCCGCCGAGCTGGCTGCACTAGGCGCAAGCGCATTGCCTGGCTTGGCCGACGTCAGTGCCACTGCCACCACTTTCACGGTGGATGGCGCATCTTCCGACCTATTCTATTGGGATGGAATCGGTGCTGTAGATTTCAGTCCCGCACCGGTGAATACAACGTTCGAGTTCGAGCCTTCCTCAGGCTTTGCAACGACAAACTCGAACGGTTTTTTGGATGGTCATCCGGAGTTTATTCTCGAAAACTCAGATCCCAATGCGATTCCTGCTGACGGTGTCTATCTAATTTCACCCGTGGTCGATGTCGACACATTGACAACCTCCGACAATTTCTATGTCGTGTTGCTGGTCGACGAACTGATCACCAATGGGGCAGACGCCCACGAAGTGGAAGAGGCTCTAGAAGCACTGGAAGAAGGAAACACCACGGATGCAGTGGCTTTGGGCAAAGACTTTGCCTTTTATGAAGAAGCCGTTGAATACGTGGAAGACAACATTGTCGTTCCCGAGCCGACAACCGGCTTAATTGCATTTATGGCACTGGGACTTACTGCTGTTTCGCGTTATAGGACAACGAAATCCTAGTCTTTAGCACAAGGCGGTCCTGGCCAACTCGTAGGGACTGGGCCGCCTTGTTTTTAGAATTCAATAACAGGAACAGATCATCATGTATTCAGTCAGATATGCCATTCTCACTTTCATTACGCTAGCTGGTTTGCCCATGCTCGCGCTGGCCCAGCATTCGGACATCTTGGTGCAAGACTTCTCCGGTCGATTGACAAACGGAAGTGCAGATTTTAGTTCCAATCAGTGGACCCTGGGAGAACGCACCTATGCCCTAGATTTCGATAGCAATTTTTCGATCAACGATCCCGGCTGGAATTCATTGGGAGTTGGCAACCCAGACATGCCTGCCGATGCTGAAGCCCTACCGGCCAACACAGGCCTGGAGTTCGACTTTTTACCGATGAAGATTGACGGTTACACTTCCAACTTTATGTATTGGGATGGCGTGGGGAGTGTCGATTTTGGTGCGACTCCGACCGCGAATTATCTATTCGCGCTCGAAACATTAGCCAGTGGGCTCGTTATCATTGACGGTTCACCGACTCTAAAAACTGGGGCAATCTTCGAAAACACCGATCAACTTGGCGCAATACACCGACATCGCGACTGGGAAATGGACGACGGCGTCTCCGGTACCAACCCAGTGGATGGGATTTACCTGGTTGCCCTGCGTACTCGCATGAACTCCCTCGACCGCTCCAAGCCATTTTATGTAGTTTTCGGCACGTTAGGTTCTGCTACTGCTGCCCGCAACGCAGCCCAAGATTGGGTGGATGATCGACTGGATGACTTGGCACCCGATTACAGTGCCGATTTCGATGGCGATCTAGACGTCGATTCCGACGACCTGACCGCATGGAATATCGGCTACGGAACAACGGGGAACGCTGCCCTGCAAATCGCCGGAGACGCATATTTTGACACACGCGTGGATGGACTTGATTTTCTGGAGTGGCAAATTCAAGCAGGTTCGAGTATTTCAACGTTTGCCGGGGCTACGACTGCACCTTTGGCAGCGGTCGCGTCGGTGCCCGAACCGGGCATAGTGAGCCTGTTGAGCTGGGCCCTCGTCGGTGGGCTTCTGTCTCGCTCTAGAACCTAGCCCCCCCTCCCCTAGCCGACATATTATCTGTGTGGTAATTTACGTCCCTACACAGGGTGTAGGAAATTGGTTTCCGTGCGAACTTAGGAATATGGGTAGGAAGAAATGGCCCAAGCCATCGCGGGTGTAGTGTCCGATCTTGATAAAGAAGTCACGGTGATGACCGTCTGGCCATCGCTCGCGGCTAATGGGTTTGGACGTTGGTGGGGCCGAATGTTCGAAGCCACCAGCGGCATCAGCGTTTTTGGCGTGCCAATCCTGGCTCTCCTTTCGGTGCCGATCATCTTGCCAATCTATTTTCTGATGGTTCTTCCAAGAGTCCCGTTCGTGGTGTTCGGCGTCCAAAATCCTTTTTGTCGCCGCTACCGGCTGACGAATCGCCGTGTCTTAGTCGAACAAGCCTTTGGTGGCGGAGAACAACAGAGCGTTTCGCTCGATCGGTTCGACACCGTCGAAATCGATGTTCAACCAGGCCAGGGATGGTATCCAGCCGGGGATCTGGTTTTCCGAAATGGCGACGTTGAAACTTTCCGACTGTTCGGCGTGCCACACCCCGAGGCGTTTCGCCACACCTGCCTCAAAGCTCGCGATGGTTTTGTAGGCGTGCAGAAGGCACGTGAGATGGGCGCTGCCGTTTAACTCGCCCTGCGCCTGAATTCTTCATCGGATTAAAGACTACGGTCTGTCTGGTCTTCCCTCTATCTGCTTCAGCTCCGCGCTAAAGCGACGCAACTCGTTTAGTCGTCTGCCATTAGCAAACCAGCCTCGAAGACTCGCAGGATGGAAGTTGCATTGAGCAACGGAGTTGGAATTCGCAGATCAACCTCAGATCACAATCAACAACTCTGCTGCGAATCTTCGGGTATACTGCTTTCCACGATAAGTTCGGTGCCGGAATGTCTTTTTCGACTTTTCGCTACTCCGTCACTTTCCGTCTTTTGCTCAGATTGGCTCCCAATGAGACGACCTCTTGCTGCTCGTTCCCGACTGTCCAACCTTAGTTCACATATTTTTGCAAAATCTTCGTATGCTCGCCGCTTGCAGATAGAAGCGCTCGAAGATCGCCGCATGTTGGCGACGATTAACGTGCTGAACACGGCCGACTCGGGGCTGGGGAGTCTGCGTCAGGCAATCATCGACGCCAATGCCAGCCCCGGAGCAGACACCATCCAGTTCGATTCCGGAGTGGTGGGCACAATCAATCTAGGCTCGCAGTTGCCGACGATCACCGACAACGTCACGATCAACGGCACAGGCGCAGACAAGGTCACCCTCCACGCGGGAAACGGCGGCGATAACATCGCGGGCACCGGGGACGGTTTCCGAGTGTTCCGCGTCGAAGCGGCTACCACGATTAGTGGACTAAAACTGACTGGTGGCGACGTCGATACATTGGACTTGGACGGCGGGGCTATTTTTGCTGATGCCGACCTGGCGCTTGATCAAGTTTTCATCACCGAGAATTACGCCTTTTACGGTGGCGGAGTATTGCAGCAGTCGGGTGCGTTGTCGATCAATTCAAGTACAATCGCCGACAATCATGTGCGAACCGACGAGAATTTGCCCGTCAGTCAACCTGGTGGCGATGGCGGGGGGATTTTGGCTCGCTCAGGAGCAACGCTCAATCTGCAAACCAGTACCGTCTCACTCAACACGGCGGAGGTCAACGCGGGAGGCATCGGAGCATTCGGCGCGACGGTCCTCAACAATGGCACCATCTTCAACAACTCCGCCGGAAATCTGGGGGGCGGAATTGCTAAGAGCGGTGGCGGCAATCTTGATGTGGTAAGCACCATCATCGCTGGCAATTCGGCTTCCTCATTCGAAAACGTCTTCGGCACTCTTAATGTCGACTCCTTTAACCTCATCGGTGGCGATCCCAAGCTGGGAGCTTTGCTGTCTAATGGTGGCGCTATTCCCACGCATGCCTTGATTCCCGGTAGTGCCGCTATCGACCAGGGAGACAGTCCTTTCGGATTTCTCGATCAGCGTGGTCAGGCGATTCACGATTTTCCCAATATTTCTGGACCCTCGATTCAGACCGACATCGGAGCATTCGAACTCCAACCGGCAGACCTGCCCGGCAGCCTCCAGGTATCCACGGCCACAGATGTGGTGGATGGGGACTACTCTGCGGGCCAACTTAGTCTGCGAGAAGCCGTCGCCATCGCCAATTTCCAGTCGGGAACCGATACCATAACTTTCGACGCGGCGCTCGCTTCGCAGACGATCACACTCAGTGATGGCGAACTGGAACTAACAGAAGACGTGGTTATCACGGGACTGGGCGCCGACCTGCTGACGATCGACGCCAATCATCAGTCGCGGTTGTTCAGCATAGTATTGGGAACCGACGCGACCCTCTCCGGGCTGACTCTCACCCGAGGAGATGCCCTCGGCGGCAGTGGCGGGGGAGCCATCCACAATCGGGGAGTGCTCTCGCTCGACCAGGTCGAGATTACCGACAGCCGGGCCCTGGGCGGGCAAGGTCGCGGCGGGGCCATCTATACCGGTGGGCCTGCCAGCACTTCGCTGCTGCGGCTAACCATCACCCGTAGCACTTTCGCAGGAAACTCGGCGCTAGAAGGCGGAGCCATTTTCACCCGCGAAGCCTCTGCCAACATCACCCAGGCCACGATCACGGGCAACACGGCCGACCGGGCCGGTGGCCTTTCCAAGTTCGGCGGCTTTGGCGACATCGATATTGCCAACTCGACAATCACAGGGAACACAGCCCAAAACTTTGGCGGTGGTATCGAAAAGCGGAGCGCGCCGGGCGGGCTCACACTGAACAACACGATCCTGTCGGGGAACGAGCTGGCGGGTGGAGCTGCAAACAACCTGGAAGGCACCGGAAACCTTGCGGGCCAATTCAATTACTTTGGTCCAGATGTGCCGCCGCTGGGAGGCAACAATATTGTCAATATCGACAACCAGCCGCTGATTGGTCTGTTAGCCGATAACGGTGGACCTACCCGCACGCAGCTTCCTCTATCGATTAGTGCCGTAGTCAACGCGGGCGACCCCAATTTCGACGACAGTTTAGTCTTCCACGACCAGCGAGGCGTTGGGTTTCCTCGAGTCTTAGCGGGACGGGTCGATATTGGAGCCGTCGAAACTCCCGCGGTGCTTCCATCCCAAGGGCTGATCGTCTCGACAGTGTCGGACGTTGTCGATGGAGTTTTCTTTCCCGGCCAACTCTCCCTCCGCGAGGCGATCATCCTTTCCAACGAAGTGGCGGGCGCTAACGTCATTACTTTCGCCGATCCATTGTTTAGTACCCAGCAGGTGATCCAGATCGGTTCGCAACTTCCTCTCATCCTCGACGAACTCACCATCAACGGCCCCGGGGCCGATCTCTTGACGATTGACGCAGGCGATGGCACCGACAACATGTTTGGTACCTTCGACGGCTACCGCCATTTTCAAATCGCTAATGTAGTTGTTCCAGGTGTCGGTGTGGAGATTTCTGGACTCACACTAACCGGCGGCGACGTCGACGGAGTGGGCGGGGCGATCAGTAGCGATGGACTCTTTAATTTGAAGAACAGCACGATCTCTGGCAACGCGGCCAAAATTCGAGGCGGGGGAATCTACGGGGCGAAAAACTTCACGCTACTACGCAGCACGGTGAGCGGAAATTTGGCCAGTGGACTATTCGCCCGTGGTGGGGGTATCGCCGCCATACTTGACGTCACATTAGAAGACAGCACGGTCAGTGGAAATTGGGCGTTTGGCTCCGATGATTCGGCAGGAGGAGGAATCTCTGGCACAAACGTGATCCTGGTGGGCAGCACGGTCGCCGGCAATACCGTTGAGGGGGGCGATGATCTTGCGGGCGGCGGAGTTTCCACATTATCGACCCTCACGCTCTCCAACAGCATGGTCACTAGCAACGTCGCGTTTGACACCATCCTCCTTGAAGAATCCTCTGACGACATCAATGTTGTAGCACTCCTTCAGGCTCATGGCATTGTCGGTGACACACGCTTCGATAGCACTACGATCGTAGAGACAGGCTTAACGCCTGCCGACATTTTTGCAGCGACAGCCGAAGTGATTACCAGCTCTGGCCTCTCCGCACTTCTGCCGACCGGCGTGCTCGCCGATAACGGCGGTCCGACGCAGACAGTGGCCCTACTTGCCGACGGTGCCGCCGTCGATACGGGAGAGCACTCTGGATGTTTGCTCCCGACGTTCGATCAACGGGGCGAGGGATTCGCACGCATCTCCAACGGTGTGCAAGATATCGGCGCCTTCGAAGTGCAGGTCGTCACGGCCGATTTCGATCAGGATGGCTTGGTCACCGGACTCGATTTTCTGGCCTGGCAACAGGGAGTCGGCCTCGCGACTGCCTACGGACCCGACGGCGATGCCGATAACGACCTGGATGCCGACGGCGACGATCTTGGCGTGTGGGAATTGCAGTATGGTCAGCCCGCACCTTTGGCAGCCAGTTTAGATAGTGCACCTGTCCAATCCCTCGCACTCGAATCGCCGGCTGCGAATGCATCAACAGATGACTTGATCGACGCAGCGATCGCATGGGAGTTGTTCCACAGCCCCGAAGAGCAGCCAACCACATTGATCGACGAAACTCCCCAGTTACATGAAACCACACGCGACAAGGTATTCGAGTCTACTAACCTCTTGGTCGAACCGACCGTGGACAGGGAACTTGCCACGGTTGCGAGCCAGCGGGAAGGCTACCCTCATGACGGTCAGTGGCTGGATGAGAAACTGCTTCCGCAGGTATTCAGTTCACTAAAGCGCATTTAACTTTCTCGGTCCGCCTCTTAGTTGGCGGTGTCTGCCAAGACACAGCGAAATGACCACATTACAGCGGAACGCCAACGCTGAAAACGCTCTTAGCGATGTAGATTAGCGATGTAGAGTAGCACTCCAATTCCAGTTCGCTAACGGTTGAACCGCCACTCTTTCCGCCGAATCCCGGAGGCAAGTGTGCCTCCGGCTATTCTGAAGTTGGTGCGTCTTCTTTCGCACTGCGTCTAATCATTTATGCCGATTGTGACGGCAAGGCTCTCGATGCCGATCGTCACGCTTGCGGTCTTTTCGGGAAGCGTGAGCCCCACCGACCTTCCGGGGAACAATTACGCTAGCAGATGCCGATATCTACCAGGAGGCGGGGACCGCAACCGCACGGCTCTGGTAGGAAAGGCGAACTGAGTATGGCTATATCGAGTTCAAGAAGAGTAGTCATCGGTACCGTAACACTGATGACTTTACTTTACATTCAGACTTCTGCCCGAGGAGAATGCGAAGCAGACAAGACCTCCACTCGCCACCTGGCAGGAGCAGCAAAATCTTGCAAATTAGTTGCGCATACGAAGTCCCCCACGATGCTGACGTCCTGCAAAACCGTGGTCGACAAGCCACGATCCTTGTTCGGCTATTCGACGTATCCCGAAGCTTGGACCGCATCGCAGGAATCGAATCGCCCCATTCTGCTCTACGTCTCGATGTCCGGCTGCCACCACTGCGACAAGATGATGGCAGAATCTTACCGACAGCCTGCCATGGAACAGATGCTTGTGAAATCCTTCGAGACGCTTTATGTCACACGCAACAAGCATCCCAAACTGGTCGCAAAACTCAAGGTAAAGTGGTATCCCACCACCGTGCTTGTGGGCCCGAACAACAAAATCATGGATGTGATCGAAGGCTATGTTGACAGAAAAACTCTGGAGCGACGTCTGCAAACAAGCCTTGCCTCTTCGAAAACTTCGTCACAAACGCGATAATGTGAACTGCACTTCTATCGCTTAGTCGACGAAATTCGGAGTTTGTGGACTGATTCACACTACTTGTTTGCCGCTCCCGACGATAATGGGTACTGACGGCGACAGACCGTCTACGTCAACATCCTTCATCAGCCTGACACCGCCCATTTTCGAGGCCATTGCATGTACCGCGTCTTTCTAGCCAGCATGGCACTGGTCCTCACGATTGCTATAGGAGCAGGCAGCTCGCATGCCCAAACTGCCAGCAAAGCTCCGGCCAAGACTCAAGCACTATTTGCCCATAAGAATGTAGAACAGGGCTGGAATCTGGCTGTTGCTCGGAAAAAACCTCTCCTGGTAATGTTCACTTCCGACAACTGCGTTTATTGCAAGAAGATGATTAAGGAGACTTACCGCCATCCGGCAATTGAAAAGATGCTGGTTGGCAATACCGAGAGCGTCTTGGCTCATGCCAACGAGTATCAGGCTCTCGTCAAGAAACTTGGCATTCGAGGCTATCCGTCGTCGATTCTGATTGGACCCGATGGTAAGGTCCTCGATTTTATGGAAGGCTATGTCGAGCCGAGGGCGTTTGCCAAACGTGTTTACCCGCTGCTAAATAAGCGGACGGCACAAGTGGCGAGCAAAGACCCCGTTGTGCCGACGAAGCTATCTGGCCGCTAAGACTTTTCTTCGACGTTCTATGTAGGCCCCTTATCGTCTCGCCACAGACGGTCCCAAAGCAGCGACACACCCATTGCTGCCACGAGCGCCAGAGATGTTGGCTCGGGAATGGTGGTAATCTCCACAACCATGTTGTCCAGTGCCAAGTCGACATCCAATGCGGTGTTGGTGTATTCGCTAGTCAACGAGTAGCCGAATTGGAAGGGCCGACTAAAGTCGGGGCGCTCACTCCCTCCATCAACTGCGTTGAATTCTGTGGCCTGTGCGTCTGTCACTTGAAACGGAGTCCATTTTGTATCCGCACTATCGATAACTAGCGAGACACCTGTTCGCGAGAAGACAAACGCTTCGCCCTGCAAGATAGCCAGAGAAATTTCGACATCGTCTGCCCCAGCAATACCAAGTGACATCACTTCAAACTGAAAGTCGATCGATTCAGCGGCGCCACTGCTGTTTGGATCGAATACAAAATCGGTGTCAATTGGAAAGGCTACTGAAGCCGTGTATTCAACAGTTGGCGAGGGAGACGCCGGTCCGTCTAGAGAAAGACCAGACGCGCCAACATCCGTGGATCCTGAGTCGTTCCCAGTAGGTATCGCAGAGTCGGTAACAACTAGTGAACCCGAGGTATCTTCCAACGTTGCGGAATTCGTGCCGACGTTGACATGTGGCTTAGTACGCTCGAATTTTTCTTTAGCCATGGTTATCTCCACCAACAATCAGGAGTGAAGAGCAAGTGATTCGCAAGTGCCAGAAAATACCATCTCGCCTGTGCATTATCAATTTCCAGGTTCGTTTTACTCAATCTCGTCAGGTCTCAATAGCATCTGGATTCAGCTCGCTTTCTAAGCGAATGGGGGAAACTGCCTACGATGCGCAATACCGTGAATTTGAATGCGCATGTCCGATAGAAAGTGGGGGAGAGGTTCCCGAGTGTCTTGCCATTGCGTAAACCTATTCAAACCAAGTGTTTAACGGTGCCGTAGAATACGAAAAATAGACAATATCGCTCTCGTGTTAGGCCTAGCCGAGAATAGCCGCTTTTCTTGCAACCATTTGATTGCAATGTGTGGGAAACCCCCTTATCATAACGCCAGAGCAAGGTAAATCTGCGCTACCGGGGCGGTGCGTGGACGCTCTAATTAACTGATTCATACCGTATCGGATTTATTCAGGAAGCAAGATCGACCAGGACATCACTGGCAAGGAAACGGACTAATGATTTCGACAACACGGACATTCGCTTTTCATACGCGCGCCTTCTCTTTATTCATGTGCGCTGCGTTGGTGATTTCTCTGCTGCTACCGGCTGCCACTTCTTTGGCTGGTACGATCAACTACGTTGGCCCAGATACCGATCCGAATGGCATGAACGGCTGGATGGGTGACACCGTCTGGTACACTGCCGTTTCTGAATCCAATACAGAAGATCCCAATGGTGGCGCCGCTATGCTGTTTGGTGCACCTACCGCGGTAACCGGTGACAGCATCGATTTCGATCCTATGGGCTTCCAAGCGAAGTCCGATGCTACGACAGGCCATGCTGCTGACATCACCGATGGTCAGCTGAACTTCATGGTGCAAGCCAAAGAACTGAGCGTGATTGAAAACATCAAGTTCCTGGAGCGTGGCGATACGACATTGGCCGGCATTGGAACCGACTTTACCTCCACGGCTGTCTTTGCCAACATCTTTGTTGACGTCATTGAAATTGACGGTGCACCCGCACCTGGAGCTATCAATCTCACGACCTCAATGGTTTTCACCCCGTCCGACGGTGACTACGGTCTCCTCACCGATGGCGGTGGCGGACCTGTATTCAATACGGCCTGGTCTGGCGAAGGCATGATCGACATCAATGCTGAGCTTGATCTCTTGGGTATTCCTTACACCTTTGGTGCGACCAAGGTTAATGTTGCCATCGATAACACTCTGGTTGCTACCAGCGAGAACGGCAACAGTTCCTTTATTCAGAAGAAGGATGCCGATGGCGTGACCATCACCACAAACATCCCTGAGCCGACGACAGCACTGTTGTTGCTCTCGGGCCTGCTGGCAGGCGTTGCAAGCCGACGACGAAGCTAAGTAGTTTTCAGCGTTCAAAAAGACATCACAAAGGCCGTCCCTGTGGGGCGGCCTTTTTTTGTTCTAGTCTCCCCAATCCAGTGCCCCAGGCTGAGCTCTCATTCGCAATTTTTCCGAAAGAAGCAGAAGCAGAGAAAATGAAAAAGCCCTCGGGAGCCAGCTAGGCAACCAAGGGCTTTATCGTGATCTAAATCGGCAAGTGGAGGATAGCGGGCTCGAACCGCTGACCTTTTGGCTGCCAGCCAAACGCTCTCCCAACTGAGCTAATCCCCCGTGATAGATCTGTCTTAACCACACGCCGCCTATTGAGGTGGTCGGCGGCTGGTTAAACTGGCAAACTATCACCCTCTGCCCCAATTGTCAACGCCGCCCGCCTACCTTATGTCCCACCAGTCGCATCGCCGAAAGCTGCTGATAGCCGTCATTAAAATAGCAGTAGCCGGGCTCATCCTTTACTTTCTGCTAGGACGCATCCAATCGAGCGATGGGTTCTCTCGCCTCGCTAGTGAACCCAAGAATTGGCTATTTCTCTTGCTCGGCTGGGGAATGGTTCTGACTGGTTTCTCGTTGAGCTTTGTGCGGTGGTATCTATTTGTTTGGGCCTTGGGCTTGAAGTTCCACCTCCGCGACGCCTTTCGGCTGGGCACCTTGGGGTTCATGTTTAATCAGATCTCCCCCGGGAGTATTGGCGGCGATTTGCTCAAGGCCGTTTTCATCGCACGCGAACAAGAAGGCAATCGCACAGAGGCTATCGCGACAGTCCTCATTGACCGTGCTGTGGGCCTGTACGCCATGCTGATTGTCGGAGCGCTAGGACTGCTGTTCGTCGATGAGCAGATCAGCGACAAAGGTTTGATCGAACAGTTGCGCTTCGTAGTTTGGTCGGCCTTAGCTGTGGGGACGGCTGGGTTCGCCTGGTCGATGAGTCCACTGGCCACCGGCAAACGTGTCAGAGACATTGCCGATGGCATTCCCCTGGTAGGCCACACACTGACGCGTCTAATCGATGCTGCGGCCACCTACCACAAACGTCGCAAATACGTGTTTGCGGGATTGCTACTGGGAATGGCAACCCATTCTTTACTGATTCTCTCGTTTTGGCTGATTAGTCAGGGACTGCCCGTCTTCAAACCCACGCTCACTCAGTGCGCCTCGATAGTGCCCCCTAGTTTGCTGGCGGGAACTCTACCACTTACGCCGGGTGGCATCGGCACGCTGGAGGCTACCGTAGAGTTTTTCTACACCAAGATCGGCGCTCCGCAGGGCGACGGCACAATCGTCGCGCTCGCATTTCGTGCCATGATGTATGCGTTTGCTGCCGTGGGTGCCTGCTACTATGTTTCAGCTCGCAAGAAAATCGATTCTATGCTGCATGAAGCCGAAGAGTTAGCAGACGAATTGGAATAGCCTCAATCGTGAAGAGCAAAAGATCCTCACACTTGCGGGGCATCACAGATCGCTCGTTCTTCAATTGGCCCTAGAGGGGCTACTTTCATCGGCTGTGTGGCTTCTTGCGTTGCCGCAAGCTTCTTCTGATTCTCTTCAAAGATCCGACGGAAGTCGGCTTCGCGAGCGACGAAGGCTTCTACGATAGCAGGATCGAAGTGCTCTCCGTATCGCGTCACAATCCAATCCCTCGCTTCTTCGTGACTAACAGCCTCTTTGTACGGTCGCTCTGAAGTGAGGGCGTCGTAAACGTCCGCAAGGGATACGAGGCGTGCCGGAAGGGGGATCTCTTTTCCACGCAGGCCTTCCGGATAGCCGCAACCATCCCAACGTTCGTGGTGTGACGCAGCAATTTGCTGAGACATTTCCAAGAAATCATCATCGCCCAATTGGCGTCGCACGACAGACAGGCACTCGCTTCCCAAAGTGGTGTGCATTTCCATGGCCTGTCGTTCTGTGGGAGTTAGCTTACCTTCCTTCAGCAGGACTTCGTCCGGGATGCCAACTTTGCCAATGTCGTGCAAAGTCGCGGCAACCGACAAATCAGCAACAAAATGGTGGTCGATCTCCGGATTAGTCTTTGCCAATTCCGAGGCAAGCACGGTTACATACGACCGAAGTCGCTCGAGATGTTCCCCTGTGTCTTTGTCGCGCGACTCAGCGAGCCTAGCCAATCCCACGGTCACGGCATTGCGTGTTTTCAGCAGCGCTCTGGTCCTGTCCTGTACTTGTGTTTCCAGGTGGGAGTTGACCTCCTTAAGGCCATTCTCATAACGATTGATGAGGAACATCGTGACAATCGACGTCCCCCCGACAACAAATGCTACCAGCACATAGCCAACTTGCATGACGGGTCGTATGGTCGATGCAATGAACAAGTCAATGGCCATGTCTGATTGATAGACGCCAAGAGTGATATTCGAATCAGGGAACGCAAATCCGGTAAACACGTAGACATCGCCGTCCAGATCGACTTTACCAGTAACCGCACTCTGCAATTCATCGTCCGCACGGGTGACCTCCACAATCGGCGTGGCCCCGGCGTCGTTTATTAACAATCCACGTCCTGGAAACAGACGCAGCAGGCCCGGATCTTGCCAAAGCTTGGGATGGCACAACATGGCCCCATTGTCCTGACGCATAAAACACAGAAAGCCATTGTGCGGGATCGCTTCTGTTTCGCACATTTCTTGCAGTTGCTCCCATTCACTAGTTCCAGGGGCAACATCTTCTAGTTTTAAAGTAGAAGTCTTGAGCGCGATCCCATGAGCAACCGCTCGGCCTTCGGCGACGACATAGTCGTAGACCACGTCTTCGAACTTATTCCACAGCCATCCCGTGGCCCAAATCACACCAAAACCCAGACAGGCGGTTTGGCAGATGACCAGCAAGGCGATCAGAAACGAGCGGTTACGAGTTTTCATGCAGACCTTCATAAAGAATTCGGGCCCATCGGGGTCCGCCCATTACGCAAATACTATCTGAATCAAGTAGACATTCGACTTCAAAGCTTAGCTTTCAAGCCTGCACTAGGTAGCACGCACAGCAAGAGCACGATTCAGACTGCGAGACGAATCGCCTCAATTTCGGTATAACCGACTTGACCGGAACCCTGCCGTTGGCACAATCGAAATGTGCCTGGAAAACAGGGCGGTTGAAATCGTTCCCCCGCCCTCTCCGCTGGCCTGTAGTTCCTATCCGACTCGATTTCTGGAGTGATTCGATGGCATTGTTGATCAAGGGCGGAAGAGTCATTACCGACGCCGATGATTTTGTGGCTGATGTCCTTTGCGAAGGCGAAACCATCAAGGCCATCGCTCCCCATATCGATGCTCCAGCCGATGCAGAGGTTATCGACGCTGCAGGGAAATATGTGTTCCCTGGCTTCATCGACCCCCACGTGCATATCTATCTGCCCTTTATGGGGACCTATGCCAAGGACAATTACGAAACGGCAAGCCGAGCGGCCCTCGTTGGTGGGACGACAACTCTGATCGAAATGTGCTGCCCCAGCCGCGAAGAACAGCCGCTGGAAACCTTCGAATTGTGGAAATCCAAGACAGAGCAGTCAGCCTGCGATTTCACTTTCCACATGGGCGTGTCACGCTACGATGAACAGGCCGAATCGCAACTGCGCGAAATCGTCAACCAAGGCATCGCTTCCTTCAAAATTTTCCTGGCATACAAGGGTGCCTTCGGAGTCACCGATCAAGAACTCTTCGATACGTTGTCACTCGCCAAGAAATTGGGAGTCATCGTTACCGCTCATTGCGAGAACGAAACCTTAGTCACCGCTTTGCAAAACAAGCTGATATCCGAAGGCAAGACGGGAACCGAATGGCACGAGCGATCCCGGCCTCCCCAGGTCGAAACCGAAGGCGTAAGTCACCTGATGACATTCGCGGAAATGACCGGCGCCCATGTGTACTGCGTGCACACCTCCTGCCGAGGAGCACTCGAAGCCGTTCAATCCGCCCGCTTGCGTGGCGTGCAGGCTTGGATCGAGACGGTGATTCCCTACCTAACACTCGATCGCAGCTACTCAGAATTGCCTAATTTCGAGGGTGCCAAATACGTGATGTCCCCGCCGCTTCGCGAGCCCTCACACAAGCCCTTTCTGTGGGCGGGACTCCGATCGCGGCTCATTAGCACCGTGGGCACCGATCATGCACCCTTCGACTATAAAGATCAAAAAGAGATGGGTCGCGATGATTTTACCAAGATACCCAATGGCATCCCCTCGGTCGAAGATCGCGTGAATTTGCTCTACACCCATGGCGTGTGCGAGGGGCACATCGACCTCAATACCTTCGTCGATTGTGCCAGCACTCAGGCGGCCAAGCTGTTTGGGCTCTACCCTCGCAAGGGAGCCGTGAAAGTCGGCAGTGACGCCGATTTGGTTGTTTACGATCCCGACTATCGGGGCAAGATTTCTGTCGAGACACAGCAGATGAACGTCGACTACAGCGCGTTCGAGGGCTGGGAGCTCAAAGGCCGCCCCAGCGTGGTGACCGTCCGCGGCGAAGTGCAGTCACGCGACGGAAAATTCGTCGGCACGCTCGGTCGCGGCGAACTCCTAACCCGCGAACCGACGCACTTTTAGTTGTTCTAGATGAACCACAAAGGCACGAAGGCTATTTTAGACGGGATGACAGGATTAACGAGATAAAGATCCAGGTCTACTGCTTCATCCTGTAAATCCAGCTAATCCCGTCATCCTGTCTTTTTATCTCCGTGGTTCAACTAAGACCTAACCCCGAGCCAATGCGTCGCTTTGTTCGACGAAGTCGTCGCCGCTCCATTGGTCGTCGGCTTGGATCATCTTCTTGTCGTGCTCGGCTTTCTTCGCTGCACGTGCTTCAGCCTGGCGTTTGACCAGATCGAAGTGCGTGGTGAAATACTGCACGCTATGGCCTTTGAAGTCGTCGAGCGTCTCGAACTTGTGCTTTTCCATGAACTCCAATAGCTCTTCGCACATATCTTGCACCATACGATAGCCAAACTTCATCACGCCCGTGCAGACTTGTACGGTATCTGCGCCCAACAGAATAAACTGAGCCGCGTCGTTACCGGTTTCCACACCGCCGATGCCGCTAAGTGTGCGGTCCGGATACTCCTTTTTAATAACCTGGGCGATTTCCATGACCATTCGTAGAGCGATTGGCATCACCGCTCGACAAGAATAACCACCGGGGGTCGTGTACCCTTCGACCGAGGGTTCTGGCTTCAGCGTGTCCAGGTCGACACCCACGACACTGCGGATGGTGTTGATCGCAGCGATGCCCTCGCAACCCGCCTTAAGGGAGGCCCGCGTGGGATCTTCGATGTGGGTCACATTGGGAGTCATCTTGGCCCAGACCGGGACGGTGGCTACGGCGTTTACCCAGCCGCAGACTTCTTCCAGGATGTCGGGGTTCTCCCCCATCGCCGAGCCCATCTTGCGTTCGGGCAAGCCGTGCGGGCAGGAGAAGTTCAGTTCAAAGGCATCGACGCCAAGCGCTTCGCAACGCTCGATAATCTCAACCCAAGCATCCTTGCGGAATTCTTCCATCACCGAGGCGATTAGAATTCGATCTGGATACTTGTCCTTCACTGCTTTGAGTTCTTCCACCCAAATATCAAAGCTGCGATCGCTGATCAGCTCGATATTCTCCCAGCCGATGATCTCTTTGGATTCCCTGCCACGGAACCGCCCATAGCGGGGCTGTACGTTCACCACTTTCGAGGCGTCGAGGCTAATGGTCTTGCAGATGACGGCTCCCCAGCCTTCGTCGAAAGCCTTGCCGATAACATTGCCATTGGTGCCCGGAGGGCCAGAGCCAATGACAAAAGGGTTAGGCATCTTAAGCCCATTGACGGTCGTTTCCAAAGTAGGCATGACTAGCCTCCCCAGCAAGAAAAGAGGTTCATTTGATTACTTCAACATAACGCTCCGGGAGCACCTAGGCAACGCACGTATAGCTTCCACTAGGTACCTTCCGCAGTTAAAATTAGCCAAATTATCCTCAATTGCCCGATTGCCATCGCGCCGTGGTTCCTCCATGAAGTACAAGCTAGAGATCGATATCAATCGGCCCCGGGAAACCGTCGTGGCATTGTTCGACGATCCGAAGCAAATGCATGCGTGGCAACCGGACTTGGTTAGTTTCGAGCATATCAAGGGTGAGCCGGGAACCGTCGGTGCTCAGTCTGAGCTCGTCTATCAAATGGGGCGACGCGAAGTGAAGATGATCGAGACGATCACTGAACGCAATCTGCCGGACGAGTTTTCTGGAACTTATGAAACAGAGGGCGTTTGGAATAGCGTTTCCAATCACTTCCTGGATTTAGGGCCTCAGCACACACGTTGGAAGTTCGATACTGAATTTCGCTGTACCGGGGTCATCAAAATCATGGCCATGTTCATGCCGGGCTCTTTCAAGAAACGTTCCTGGCAGTTTATGCGGCAATTCAAAGACTTTGCAGAAAAGCAGGCGTAAGCGATGGCGGATGTCAAAACCAAACCCAACGACGCGAGCCCCAGCAAATTCGTCAATGCGATCGAGGACGATCAGAAACGCAAAGATTGCAAACTGCTGATGAAAATGATGAAAGCCGCCACCGGCAAACGTCCCAAAATGTGGGGCGACAGCATCGTCGGCTACGGCAGCTACCACTACAAATACAAAAGCGGCCGAGAAGGCGATTGGTTCCTGATTGGCTTCTCCCCCCGCAAGCGGGAGATCTCGCTGTACATTATGGACGGTTTCGACGCACACCAGAAACTGCTCAAAAAACTTGGCAAACACAAAACTAGTGTCTGCTGCCTTTACATCAAACGACTAGCTGATGTCGATGTGGACGTGCTAGAGAAGGTCATCCACGCCTCAGCCAAATCGATGATCAAAAATCCGAAGACGTGCTGAGTGGGCTGGACCACGAAAATCGGAGGATTGATGCAATTACTTCATTTACTGCGTTCTTAATCTCTTGATGCTCCATGCACAAGGCAACACCGCAGACAATGCAATGGGATAGAAGATACTTGTGGCGAGTGTCCACCAAGGAATAGAGCCACTCTTGGTTTCAAAGTGCCGATAGTAGATACCTGGGAAATCCCCAAATCTTACTTTTCCAACGGAATTGCCCGACATGTCAATGTACGACTGTTGCACCAAGCCATACTGCTGATAGACCCATGCCCAATCCTCATGCTTTTCAGCTGGCACTCCGTCCCATACACCTTGGATTCCGATGATGCTGCCACAATAAGGGTAGGCACCGGTATAGAACCAAAGACTCCCTCCAAAAGCAAGACATCGAAAATGGCCTAATGGAATAGATGTCTTGTGATCCATGCTCTTACCATCTATGGCTATGTCAGGCATTTCTAAAAATAGGCTCACCAGAAACAGAACGATAAAGAAACTCAAGCAGAATACTGAGAACTTAGTTGCGAGCAAAAACATTCGTTCCGACTCTCTATTCTGTAACAGCTAACTGATCGCTTCGCGTGCCATCTCAACACGTTTCACTCGATATCCTGCAGACTCGACTTCTGCGATAGCCGATCTCAAGGCGGAGTCGAGAGATTCTGCTTCTCGGTCGAAGCTCAGCTCCACTCCCTCTGGATGACCTCCGACCGATGAATCGAGACAGCCCGCATTTCCGAGGACATCGGCGATCTCTAACATTTGCTCCTCGGAACTAACATTTAGATCAACAATTACGCTGAACTGATGACTCATGGATTACTCCGCTAGTCTAATACTCCCGTGCCCGGTAGTCAAAAAAGGGGACTGGCTCGATGCCCTATGACGGCATGTACCCACGCGCACACATTGCGTCGTCGTGCCTGTCCCCTTTTTCGACGGACCACTGCAGTACCGCTTGAGATGGGGACAGGTAAGGAATCGAGAAAAAATAACTTCGGCATTTATTGCTCCCCTCACCTTGCCTCTCCCCACAGGGGCGAGGGACTAAGAGAAAACTACTTTTCTCGATTCCCAAGTCTCGCTCAGTTCTCCGCTAGGACACCTCACCCAGCACCAAATCCAAACAATCTGCCAGGAAATCGGCGTCGTCTTTGGTGATGCACATGGGGGGCTTGATGCGGAGTGTGTTGCCGTAGAGGCCACCTTTGCCGATGATTAGTCCGTGCTCTTTGCACTTTTCCATCACGTCGGCGGCCGCCTGGGAGGCGGGCTCTTTGGTGGTGCGGTCTTTTACTAGTTCGATTCCCAACATTAGTCCTAATCCGCGCACATCGCCGATCATTGGATGCTTGTCCTCGAGTTCGTGGAAACGGTTCTTTAGATGGGCCCCCACTTCTTTTGCATTCTGCTGGATGCCCTGCTCTTCTATCACTTCCAGCGTCGCCAGGCCCTGCGTCATGCTCACCGGATTGCCGCCGTAGGTGTTGAAGTGGATCCGTTTGGCCATCATTTCAGAAATCGGCTCGGTGGTCGTCATTCCACCGAGAGGCGCTCCATTCCCAATACCCTTGGCCATGGTGACCATGTCAGGCACGACGTCGAAATTCTGATGAGCCCAGAAATGCTCGCCGGTGCGACCAAAACCACCCTGCACTTCGTCTGCTATGCAGATACCGCCATGTTGACGGACGATGTCGTAGACAATTTGAAAGTACTCTTGCGGAGGCACAATCGTGCCGCCCACGCCCTGGATGGGCTCGCCGATGAAGCAGGCAATCTCTCCGGGCGTCTGATACTCGATCACATTCTTGATGTCGTGGGCACACTTCAAGTCGCAGGATGGGTATTCCAGGCCGTAGGGGCACCGGTAGCAATAGCCCGGGTGCGTGTGCAGCACGTGGCTACGCGTATTGGAAGGAAACTTCCAGGTGCCATGGGCTGTGAGGCTCATGGGAGTCGTCGTGCCGCCGTGGTAACCGTTGCGCAAGGCCACGACATCTAGATTGCCCGTGTACTCTCGGGCAGAGAGAATCGCAATTTCGTTGGCTTCGCTGCCGCTGTTGGTGAAGTAACTACGCGATAACCCCTCAGGCATCTTGCTCGCCAGCTTTTCTGCAAACTGGGCAATAGCCGGGTGCAGATAGATGGTCGTGGTGTGCTGTAGCTTTCCGTTTTGCGCGTTGACCTTCTCCATGACGTCGGGATGACAATGCCCCACGCTCACGGTCACGATTCCCGCAAACGCATCCAGATACTGCCGTCCCTTTTCGTCCCACACGTATTGCATATGGCCTTCGACAACCATCAACGGCTCGCGGTAGTAGGTGAGCACGCCTGGAGAAACGTACTGATGCCGTAGTGCGATCACTTCGTCCCGCGACGGGCCGTCGTAAGGCGTCGGCTTGTGATCGACAATGGGAAGCTGTAGAGACTTGGTGGTTTGCGACATCGTCAGTTACTCCTCTGGTTCAACACCTATATCGCCCGCCTCGGGCACCAACACACCCGGATCATCGAGCCCTCGCTGGGCCGCGGTGCCGGGGATTAAGTTATCGAGCAATAGTCCTAGTATCGCGGCTACCGCCATTCCGGTTGTGCCTATTGAGTTTACTACACCGCGAACTCCTTGTGGCAACTCGTCCAACCAGGTTTCAGCCGTCGGTGGGTAGGTTGCCAAAATATCACCGGGTTGCATGCCTTCGACACTGGCGACGGACTGAAAATAGGCTGGGACACTGAGTCCCATAAACAGCGAAAATCCGGCGATGAACAAGTTTCGATCGCTGTGCAAATCGCACTTGGCCAATTGCTGCACACCCACAGCACTAATCAAACCGAACATTGCACAGTAAACCCCCCCGACCACAGGTTCAGGGATAGCCGCGGCCAGCGCGCCAAATTTGCCAAAGAATCCCAGGGCAATGAGGAGGATCGAACCAATCTGTACAACATACCGACTCCCCACCTTCGTCAGGCCGATGAGGCCAATGTTCTCTGAATAACTGGTGGAACTGAAGCCGCCCAATATCCCCGTGAGCGCGCAACTAACCCCTTCAAAGCCAATGCCCCGGGAGATCTGTTTCGGGGTGGGGTCGCCACCGCCGGCCATATGGCTGCAGGCATGGTAGTCGCCGAACGATTCGATCATCGAAGCCAGATAGCCGGCCAGCGCTGCGACGAAGAAACCCAAATTCCATTTTGGATAGCCCCAGGGGAAAATCACTTCCCCCAGATCCATGCGGACCCACTCGCTACTGGCGGCAGCGGAGGTGTCGACGAATGAAGCATCGCCCTTTTCATAAACCCCAGCGAGGGTAAGGCCCCAACACAGCGAGACAACGATGACTAATGCAGCCAAGATTGGGAATAGTTGAAAGAACTTAATCTTGTGTGAGAGCACCAGCGAGAACAGGATGATCAAAAACATGGTCAGCCCAGAGATGGCCCAATCCGTGCCCGCCTTGGGTGCGCCGTGATTGAAAAGCGCCAGCCCGATCAACATGATCACAGGACCCACAACCACCGGTGAAAGAAACTTGCGCACCTGCCCCATGAGCCCCGAGAAGCCGATCACCATTTCAAACACCGCCCCACCAATCACCGCACCGGCGATGTACTGCATCATCTCCGCGGCGTCGCCACCACGTTCACTCACGCTACCGATGATCGCAAAGAAACCAGCGATGAACGAAAACGAAACGCCCTGGATAATCGGCAATCGCGAGCCGTAGGTCGCTTGCAGAAAAGTCCCCACGCCACTGCAAATCATGACCGAGGAAATCAGCAGGGCAATCTGGTCAATCGTCATCCCCATCGCCGGGCCAAACAGCAGTGGAATCGAGACGGTCGACCCAAACATGGTCAACACATGCTGAATCGCCAGCACGACCGCCTTCGGAAACGGAGGCCGATCGTCGAGACCATAAATCACGCGTGCCGACGATGCTGGGGTGTTCGACATTCAGAAAACTTTGTAACGGACCAGATTAGTCGGCATTCATGCGATTGCAAATTGGCCATATTCAATTGCAAATTTGAAATTTGCATTGGCCAATGGTCAATTTGCAATTCCTACTTCAATCACAGCTCCACCATTTCGCTGTAGCTTTCCGGTCGTCGATCGCGGAAAAACTGCCAGGTGTTGCGCACTTCGCGGATCATGTCGAAGTCCATGTCGGCATAGATTATTTCGTCTTTGTCGCGCGAGGCCTCGGCGATGAACTGGCCACGCGGATCGCAGAAGTAACTTTGACCATAGAACTCGCCGATGCGCCAGGGCTCTTCAAAGCCGGGTCGATTGATGGCTCCGACAAAGTATTGGTTGGCCACGGCGTGCGCGGGCTGCTCGATCTTCCACAGATACTCGCTGAGTCCCGCGACGGTTGCGGACGGATTGAAAATAATCTCCGCGCCGTTGAGTCCCAGGCAGCGAGCTCCCTCGGGGAAGTGGCGATCGTAACAAATGTAAACGCCCACTTTGCCAACGCGGGTGTCGAATACCGGATAGCCGAGGTTGCCGGGACGGAAGTAAAACTTCTCCCAAAAACCGGGGGCACATTGGGGGATGTGCATTTTGCGGAATTTACCTAGATAGCTGCCATCGGCATCCACCACGGCTGCGGTGTTGTAGTACACACCGGCTAAGTCCTCTTCGTACACCGAGAGCACCAGCACCATCTCGTGCTTTTTGGCTAGCTCCTGGAAGAGTTTGATCGTCGGACCATCGGGAACTGGTTCGGTTAGGTCGTACCACTTGGCATCCTGCTCAGCACAAAAGTAGGGGCCGTAAAACAATTCCTGAAAACATGCCACTTGGGCACCGTTATCAGCAGCTTCCTGCAGCATGTGCACATGCTTGTCGATCATTGACTGTTTGATTTTTTCCACTGGCGAGGTGGTGGGCTCAGAAAGAGTTGCCTGAACAAGCGCGCCACGAACGAGTCGAGACATAATAGGATTCCTCAGAATCGAAAGATTACCCCTGGTCGACGACCACGACGAGCCTGTTATGATAACAGATACCTTGCTCGCTACTACCAGTGTAGTGGCAACTACCTAGTGCTTTGTTGGTACGATCCCTGGAAAATGACATAAGCAGTCGTGCTTTTGACAATGCTCCTTGATCGTCCTAGGACAAGCACTCAGAAGTGACCTTTTCCTTAGTGGAACCATGCCATGGCTACAACAACAGCAACCAACCCTGTGCCTACGCTCGTAGGCGGAACTTGGAAAACCAGTCCGACCAAAGAAACTACGGAGGTCTTCAATCCCTCCACCGGCAAAGTCATCGGTCAGGTACCGCTCTGCGATGAAGACGAAGTCGTCAGCATCATCGAAGCAGCAGAGGCCGCTTTGCCGGACTGGTCGGCGACTCCCGCTGTTGAACGTGCCCGGGTGATGTTTAAGTTTCGCGATCTGATCGAGCAAAACTTTGACGATTTGGCAAGACTGGTAACGACCGAACATGGCAAGACGCTTCCCGAGGCACGGGCCGAAGTCCAGCGCGGACTCGAAATGGTGGAATTTGCCAGTAGCGTCCCAACGATGCTCATGGGCGACACCTTGCCGAACATTGCCACGGATGTCGATGCTGAAACCAACCGTCACCCGGTCGGCGTCTGCGTGGGAATCACTCCTTATAATTTTCCATTTATGGTTCCACTGTGGATGTTCCCGGTGTCGATCGCATGCGGCAACTCATTCATCTTGAAGCCCTCCGAGAAAGTACCCCTTTCGTCCGTTCGGCTGGGCGAGCTCTTGATCGAAGCCGGCTTGCCCCCTGGCGTGTTCAACATTGCCCATGGCGACAAGCGCTGCGTTGATACGCTGCTCAAGCATCCTGCCGTGGCCGCCGTTTCGTTTGTTGGTTCGACGTCCATCGCTAAATACATCTACGAGGAAGGCACCAAGCACGGCAAACGCGTGCAAGCTGCGGGTGGGGCAAAGAATCACCTGATTATCATGCCCGATGCCGACTTGGAGCAATCCGTGAAGGCCCTCGCCGCCAGTGCGTACGGCTGTGCAGGACAACGCTGCATGGCTGGCAGTGTGGCCGTCGCGGTGGGTGAAATGGCCGACCCGCTCGTTTCCGAGCTGTGCGACTACGCCGGTTCGTTCCGGGTGGGACCCAGCGATGGTAATGACGATGTCGACATGGGCCCGCTCATTCGGCAGGAGCATGTGGACCGCGTGGCTTCGTACCTCGACATTGCTTCGGGCGAAGGCGCCAAAGTACAACTCGATGGCCGCGAAAACGCCGAGGGCGAGGGTTTCTTGCTTGGCCCGAGCGTGGTTGACCAGGTCGAGCCCGGTATGCGACTGGCGACTGAGGAAATTTTCGGCCCCGTGCTGTCGGTCGTCCGAGCGAAGGATCTGGAAATGGCCCTGGAAATTGGCCGCAATTGCTCGTATGGAAACGGTGCCTCGATCTTTACCAAAGATGGCTACGCCGCTCGTCAGTTCAAGCAACACTTCAACGCCGGTATGATCGGCATCAATGTCGGTGTTCCCGCTCCGATGGCCTGGTTCCCGTTCACAGGGTGGAATCAGTCGTTTTTCGGCGATCTCCATATTCAGGGCACCGAGAGCGTCCACTTCTACACACGTCAGAAAATGACGCTCACGCGCTGGTTCCGCTCTGCGGACCAGTCGCACGCAGATCCCGTGTGGAAGACCAAATAGAACCAGCCCTCCTTGCTTACCTAGATTAAGAGCCTCGGCCACAATTCTCGTGGTCGAGGCTTTTTGCATTTTCACGAGAAGATTTGAGGCCACGCCTTGACAGGTGATTAATAACAGAGAAAATTGCGTCAATCATTAATTGAGATTGATTCTCGATTGCTCCAGAGGCCAAAATCCACCCGGAATTGCAGGAAAACGGCGATGAGAACGGAAAAGCAAGCCCCGAAAAGCCAGTCCAAACAGGCTTTTACCTTGGTTGAACTCCTGGTTGTTATCGCCATTATTGGGGTGCTTATCGCCCTCCTGCTGCCTGCTGTGCAGGCGGCTCGCGAGGCGGCACGGCGGATGAGCTGTGCCAACAACATGAAGCAACTGGCCCTGGCCATGCACAATTACGAAGGTGCCCACCGGCGATTCCCTCCTGCGATTCTCATCGATAACACCAGCACCCAGTATCGCTGGAGTGCTTTATCCCGCATCCTGCCCTACGTTGAGGCCTCCAACTTGGCGGATCGCATCGACTTTAACGTCGACTACCACTTCTATGGCCAAAGCGGTATGAACTACGGCAGCAAGAGTGCGGCCCTCTCCAGCGGCGAACCTTTGCTCAAGGCGACCCGTGTCGAAACGCTCATTTGTCCCAGCGAAGCCCGCGACGAAGTGCGCATCGACAGCGGCACCGGTAATGCACGCGACTACATCACCAACTATGGCGTGAACGGCGGTGTGTGGCTCGTCCACGACCCCCGCAACCCTGACGATTCTCAGGGAGCTTTTGGCGGCAACAAGGGAAATGCCGGGAAAACGTTTACAGATGGCATGTCCAATACACTGATGCTTGCCGAGGTGAAGGGTTGGCAACCCTACATGCGCGATGGCCAAAATGCTCCCACTTCAATTCCAAACCTTACTTCCGAAATTCCACATGGTGGAAGCTTCAAGAATGAGACCGGTCACACAGAATGGATTGATGGTCGCATCCATCAATCCGGCTTTACTGCGACCTTCACTCCCAACACTCCAGTCATTCATACCCATGACGGCCAGCAATACGACGTCGACTACACCAGTTGGCGAATGCGTCAGCCGGGCGACAGCAGCTTCGATCCCGATGCTAGTACCTATGCTGCGGTCATTTCGCGAAGCTACCACAGCGGCGACGTGGTGAATGTGGCCAAGATGGATGGTTCCATCGGTAGCATCACCAGCGATATCGACCTGCTCGTCTGGCGAGCCATGGCCACCCGCAACGGCGGCGAAGTACGTAACGAGTAAGAGACGCCTGCGAATTGGTGCGAAGCTTCAATTGTCATTCCGAGGTCTGCCGAGGAATCTACGTCGCGTCTGAGTCAGCCGCGACATCTACTCAGTTCTAACAGAGTAATTTATGCGGGCTAGATTTCTCGGCGGACCTCGAAATGACAACTCTTGCCCTGGCTGAGGTTGAACGACAGTGCCTAGAGATTCCCATAAACTAGGTTTTCTACCGGTCTGTTAGCTCGGCCTAAGCTTCACACGAACCGCAGCAGGGCGTATTTCTTTTTCCCGCTCCGCAGGACGATCACCGTTTCGCTCGCTAGGTGGTCTTTGCCGAGCGTAGTTTCGATTTCTTCCACACGGCGATTGTTCACATACGCCCCACCCTGCTTTACCGTGCGGCGGGCTTCGCTTTTGGTCTTGGATAGGCCGGCGGCCACTAAAGCATCGAGTACCGGCAATCCTTCGGCTAGTTGCGTTGCAGGAAGCTCCTTGCTGGGGACATCAGCAAAGATCTCGGACAATTGGGCGTCGTTCAAATTTCTGATCTCAGCCCCAAAAAAAATGTCGGTTGCACGCATGGCGGCGATCAGACCTTCCTCCCCGTGGACAAGCTTCGTGAGTTCCTCCGCCAATTGCTTTTGACTCTCGCGTTTCTCTGGATGATTTCTCGCTCGTATACTTAAATGCATTATTCTGTTTGGAGATAGTTCAGTGAGCTGTTTCAAGAAATTTCCAACATCAGCATCGTCGACGTTAACCCAATACTGATAAAACTGATACGGGCTGGTCCGCTCTGCCGAGAGCCAAACTGCACCGCTCTCGGTTTTGCCCATCTTCGTGCCGTCGCTCTTGGTCAACAGCGGCCAAGTAAGACCGTAGAGTTGGGCCCCCTGCATGCGGCGGGCCAAATCAATCCCGGCGGTGATGTTTCCCCATTGGTCGCTGCCACCGGCCTGCAGTTCGCAGCCATGCTGCTCGTGGAGATGAACAAAGTCGTAGGCTTGCAGCAGCATGTAGCTGAACTCAGTGTAGCTCATACCGCCACTTTGCGAATCGTCGTCCCCACGACCCAGGCGACTCTTTACTGAATCCTTGGCCAACATGACGTTAACGGGAAAGTTCTTGCCGACATCGCGGAGAAATTCCAGATAGCTCCACGGGCCGGTCCAGTCGAAATTATTCACCAATTCCGCCGAGGAACTGCCGGAGTCGAAATCGAGAAACCGCCGCATTTGGCTGGCCATCCCCGCCACGTTTTCCTCAAGCACCTCTTTGGAGAGCTGGTTGCGCTCCTCGCTCTTGCCGCTGGGATCACCAATCATGCCCGTGGCCCCGCCGACCACCGCAATCGGCTTATGCCCCGCTTTCTGGAAGCGTCGCATCACCAACAATCCCAACAGGCTCCCCACGTGCAGGCTATCGGCCGTGGGGTCGAAACCGACGTACAGAGTGCGCGGTTTTTCCTCCAGCCAGGCATCGAGCCCGTCATCAGTCGTTTGGTGAATCAAGCCACGCCAGCGAAGGTCGGAAAGGAGGGACATAGGATTTTGGAATGCGGATTTCAGATTGCGGATTTACCAAATAGGGAAGGGCATTCTACTTAGCAAATCCGATATCCGATATCCGAAATTGCCTACTCGTAGCGGTCAGCTTTCAGCTCTCAGCTCTCAGCTCTCCGCTCTCTGCTCTCCGCTCCTACCGCCAAAGATCATCCCCAGCAAACGGGTTCCCCCCACCTTCGAGCTTCGGCTTCGGTAAGACACGCAGCACTTGCTCGGCCAGCTTGAGATCGTCGCGACTTGTGATTTTCAAGTTGAGTGGCGAGCCCTCGACGACAACGACCTGCTGCCCCAACTGTTCGACGAGGCTGGCATCGTCGGTCGCAGACTGGATGTCGCCGGTGGCGTAGGCCTTCTCCAAAAGTTCACGGCGAAAGACCTGGGGCGTCTGCGCTTCCCACAGACCGCGGCGATCGACCGTTCGCTCGATCTGCTTTCCGGCTCCAACTTGTTTGAGCGTCGCCGCTACCGGTACGCCGAGGATTGCCGCCCCGTGCTTTTCCGCCGCCGCAAACACGGCGTCGATCCACTTGTCGGCAATGCAGGGCCGGGCGGCATCGTGAACCGCAATCATGTCGATGCCCTCCTGCACTTTTGCCAGCGCGTTGCGAATGGAATCGGACCTCTCTGCACCCCCGCTACAAACATCCACTCCCAGCACCGCAAGGTTCGCCCCAAACTTACGATTAAAGTCTTCGCGATCGTCGTCACTGATCGCCACGATTAACTGTTTGACGTCGCTGCGATTGAGAAACTTTTCCGCACCGTGCAGCCACACCGCCTTACCACCCAAGGGGGCGAAGGGCTTCTTGTAATTCTTGTCGCGAAACCGACTGCTCTTTCCAGCAGCGGGCAGGATAACAGCGTACGAGGGCATTTCAACATTCTCAAAATTACGGAGAAGGTTTTGTCTTTCGAATCATAACACAGGGCACTCAGTATGTCTGGGAGCTCGAATGAAATGCACTTGTGCAAAGCGGATTGTCATTCCGAGGTCTGCCGAGGAATCTGGCTAGATCCCTCGGCAGACCTCGGGATGACAACGGCTGATGGTGCTGAAAACAAAGGCTGAACCCCTGAACCTCCTTAGCTAGTTGAGTTTTTCTGTAACACTCCGCGGCGGCTTTCGCTCAATACTCCAACGAGCGTTAAAGCCCGCCACTCAAGATTGCCCCACAACTGGGCATCCCAACCCATAATCGCCGTCCCAGGCGGCCAGGAGAAACTGAAATGAACACTTCCTCGAAAGCAATGTTGGTACTCGTGAGTGCACTGTCACTGGTCAATCTGGCCCAGGCCCAGTCGGGGAATATCGACCGCTTCGAAAGATTGAACCGCACCCGCAAAGGGCTCAGCCAGAGCGCGGGCAGCAAGAAGAAAATCTCCACGAAGCAGGTCAGTTCACAACAGACGACGTCTGCCGAAACCCTGGAACGAAGCAATAACAAGTCGATTCCCCATATCGACCTGGCAGTCACCTCCGTCCGCCAAAATCACAATTCGCTACGAATCCGTGTAGTCAACATGGGACGCACTGCCGCCCCAGCCACGAAGTTACGAGTGCAAGTCCGCGACTACAACTCGGGACGAGTCGTCCTCGATCGCGCCCTACCGGTACGAAGCCTAATGCCCCAACAATCCGTTAACATGCTGATGCGAACCGGTACGCTGAATGAGGTGAATGTCTATGCAACGATCGACTCGGAATACAAGGTTATCGAGCCCAACGAGCGCAACAATGTCGGCACGCTGCAAATCGGTAACCAGACCGAACGCGCCGTTGACCTGAAAATCTCTAACATACGTTTCGATAGCACGAAGAAAGAGGTCTGGGTCGCTGTGCAAAATGTTGGTCCCGTCCCCCTCAATAGATCCGTCACGGTGAGACTTCGATCTTATTTTGGTCCAGGAAACCGATTGGAAAGCCATGTTCGCCGTGTCAGACAGATCAACACGGGGCAAAGAATCTACACTCGATTTAATGTCGAGCGGATGGATGTCGGAATGCAATTCGAAGCGATTGTCGACCCCAGCAATGCCTTACCGGAACAGAATGAGCAGAACAACAAACGGCTGAAGACATTTAATGGCTAGCACCTCACTACAGTAAAGGATGAATGCGAAAGCTCAGGAACAACGGTTCCTGGGCTTTTTTTCTAGCCGGACCGCCGCTGTCTACCCGCCGTGGTGGGCGGTGCGCCGACTCCCGGAGGCAAGTGTGCCTCCGGCTAACCTATGTCCTATCCCTTCAGGTCGAGTTGCGACGCAGGAATATCGATGTAACAATAGGGTGACGCGTGAGTTGTGGCTTCGAGCCATGTTTTGCCCTGATATTGCTTCTGCATCGAGAGTATCAGGCACTGCACTGTAGAACTTATCTGATTGCTAGGGGAGCAAATGGAAGCGACGGTCGTTCGCTACTGCCCAAATTGTGGGGCTCAGGTGAAGGCGCCCGAAAGCGTTTTCGCAAGCCCCTGCGCATGCCCCTCCTGCAAGGAGCGTTCGCAGTTCTACGATTATCCGAACGAACCAACAGCTACGCCGGTAAAGACTTCGAAACGAAATCAACCTGGCTGGATCGATTGGGCTCTCTGGACAATTCTAGCGGTAGCGATCCTGAGCTGCCTGGTAACGCTTTGGGCGTTCTTCAATGACTTAGCCACCATCACACTTGTGGGCGGAGTGGTTTGTCTGCTGGCCGGCTTGGCCTGCACGGGCTTTGTGGCACTGCTAAAACGAAATCTTGCGCGAGCCGAGCTAGACAAAAAGAAGGCGGAACGGGCCCTGCTCGTCAGCAATTCAAAAATCAAGGCGGCAGGGGAGATCAATCAAGGGTTCAAAAAGAACTTCGATGCCCTGGTTGCTGAAGAAAAGCGTCGTATTCAGCAATCTCTCTCAACGCATGTGGAACAAGCAAAAGAGCTCCATCAAAAAGTCGAAAAGCGGGTGGAGGAAACTGAAAAAACACTGCCAACCATCGATGCGGTCGGAAACCGGCTGTTGGATGAAGCGCTGTTTCGGATCTCTAAAGATCTCACCACCAGCAATTTACCTGACAGTCGTCGCCAGCTGAAACAAGTCATTGAATTCTGCCGACAAAGTGGTTGCACAATCAAGAATCATCGCGAAAACGAGTTGCTCCATCAACTGGAAATGGACCACCAGGCGTTCATGATGGAAGCCAAATATAAGAACGAGCGGTTGCAGGTAGAAGCCAAGATGCGCGAGGAGCAGCGCGTGATTGAGCGAATTGAGCAAGAGATGCGCCAGGCAGAATCGGAGCGATCGTCGATTGCCAGTTCCTTGTCCGCGATTTTGAAAGACTCAGAGAATACTTCTGAGTCTAAGATCGTAGAGATGCGGGAAAAGCTGCGGATTGCCGAGCAGAAAATGAGCGAAGCCTCTGCCCCCATGCATCAACCGACTGCTGGCTACTTTTACGTGCTATCCAACATTGGTTCTTTCGGCGAAGGCGTGTTTCTCATCGGCTCAACACGGCTGGGTGATCCACGAGAACATATCGAAGAACTCAGCGGCATCTGCGTGCCATTTCCCTACGATATTCACATGATCGTACCTTCTGCCAATGCAGAAGAATTGGCAACCAAGATTCGCGAGCAGTTACACGAATCGCGACTGAACCGATTCAATCATGGCAAGAGCTTCTTTAAAACGACGATCAAAACAATCTGGCAGTTAGTCGTGGCCCACCATGGCACCGTCGACTTTGTCGAGGAACCAGCAGCTAAAGAGTTCCGCGAGAGTAACGAGATGAGCGCGGAGGCGTTCGATCGCATGACCGAAATGCATCGCACACCAGAAAAGTACCGCGACCCATTCGATGCCCGTCGGTAGCCAAAGGCTACAACGTAGCCAACACTTCTTTCGCAGCGGCGATCGTCGTGTCGATATCCTCCTCGGTGTGGGCCGCGGAGACGAATAGCGCTTCGTACTGGCTGCAAGGCATGTAGGAGCCCTTCTCGATAAGCCCCCAGAAATACTTAGCAAACGCGTCTGTGTTGCAGCGACTGGCTGCGGGCCAATCGCTAACATTTTCGCCGTTGAAGAACAACGTCATCATACTGCCGACACGTGATATTCCGTGTGGAAGTCCTGCTTCGGTAGCGGCTTTGGACAGTCCAGACTCAAGCCGTGCCGTCAATGCCTCCAGACGTTCGTACGGTGGATCGTCCTGCAACATCTGTAACGTCGCACAGCCCGCAGCCGTGGCGAGGGGATTGCCACTGAGCGTGCCGGCCTGAAAGACCTTCCCGGCGGGCAACACATGATCCATCACGTCACGCCTGCCACCGTAAGCCCCCACTGGCAAACCGCCCCCGACGATCTTTCCCAGTGTCGTCAGGTCGGGGCGTAACCCAAGAAGTTGCTGAGCTCCGCCCAAGGCAACCCGAAAACCGCTCATCACCTCGTCGCAAATCAGCAGCGCACCGTGCTGCTTGGTGAGTGTATTTAGCGCCGTGCAGAATTCCTCGCTCGGTCGAACGACGCCCATGTTACCGACGACGGGCTCAAGAATAACGCCCGCGATTTCGTCTCCCCGTTTTGCGAATGCCTCTTCGAGCCCAGCGACATCGTTGTATTCCAGGACCAAAGTATCTTGAGCAGTGCCGGCGGTGACGCCCGGCGAACTGGGCGTGCCCAGCGTGGCTGCAGAGCTACCCGCCGCTACGAGCAAGCTATCCACATGCCCATGATAATTCCCCGCAAACTTCACAATCACATCGCGACCGGTAAATCCCCGCGCCAAGCGAATCGCACTCATCGTGGCTTCAGTTCCGGAATTGACTAGCCGCACTTTGTCCACGGATTCAACGGCGTCGATAATTCGCTCGGCAAGTTCACTCTCCGCTTCCGTTGGGGCGCCGAAACTGGTTCCCCGCGTGAGGGCTTCCTCTAGCGCTGCGATCACCGCCGGGTGACGATGGCCCAAGATCATTGGCCCCCAGGAGCCGATGTAGTCGATATACCGATTGCCATCGAGGTCGAACAAGTAAGCGCCATCAGCTCGATCAAAGAACAACGGCGTACCACCAACGGCTCCGAATGCGCGAGCCGGGCTGTTCACTCCACCCGGCATCAGATGCTGTGCCCTTTCGAATGCAGTTTCGCTAAGTCGACGGCTAGTGAGGCCTTTTTCAGTGGCGGTCATGGATATTTCCAATCGAGTTCAGTCTATTTCGTGATTAAGGAGACGCTTCTTCGTCCGGCTTGCCGATGGCTGCTCGCGCTTGCGAGACAATCTCGCTGGCCCAAGGTTCATTGCCGTAAATCTGAATGATGGCTTGATACATTTCTTGCGCCTCGGCTGGATCCGATTCACTCATCGTAGCAGCTGCGGCGAGTCGTTCTCTCACAGCAGGCAGTTGCTGCTTGGCATCGTCGCTGAGCTGATTTCGAAGCTCAACAATTCTCTGGCGAGCCAGGAGTAACCAACGTCGGTCTGTCTTGCTCAATTCCGTGTTGGAGGTATTCGAAGTTGGATCTCCCTGACGAACTTGATTCAATGGATCGAATAGCTGAACCACTGCCTCAAGCGTCTGCAATGCTTCGGTTGGTGAACCCTCGGCCAGTTGCATCGCATCGAGATACACACGTCCAACAGGACTTGCGGCATCGCTGCCACCGACTCTTGATTTGGCGCGAGCCTGCCGTTCGAATCGCAAGAATTCCAGTCGCTTGCGATAGACATCCAGTTCCTGATTACGGGGGTCCTCCGAAAAACGATCTTGAAAATCTTCGAGTTCGCGTGACACATCTCGTAGGCCATCGTTGCCTTCCTCCTCAACGGCCTGGGTGATAATCGCAAAAAGATCATCCGCAGAGTGCGGCTTCATGAGCTGCCATCCGCCCCAAACCATGGTTGTTAATAGCAACACTAGCAAGAGAAACTGTGCATAGAGCCCCCAGTTAACGTTGGCCCCCTCATTTTGCTGACGCCGCTTTTCTTCTGCGATCGTTGTAAACGTCGAGCGCAACGGCTCGTGAGTCAAAGGCACATCGGAAATCGTTGCGTAGGGATCATCGCCGTCAGCCGGAACATCGAGCGTCGCAGCATCATAAATGTCCGTCGAAATGGGCTCCGACTTTGTCTCGTCCATATCGATAGCCGGGTTGTCGACGGCACGTGTCTTCTGGCCGCTAAACTCCGCAGTTGGCTTCTGAGGATGGTCGGGGCTCTGAGGCTCTGCCGATTTGCCTTTCGTATCTCTGGAAAGGGCCTTCTCCATGGCTTCCATGTGGCGACCGAGAACCATCACATTTGGAAATCGGTCCTCCGGCTCTTTGGCCAAGAGCTGTGCGATAAGTTTGTTGAGTTGATCGGGAGTGTCACTAGCGTAGCGACGGACCGGTTCTGGCTCGGCAAAACGTTGCAGTTGCAACATCTCCGGCATCGTTTTGGCTTGGAACGGTGGTCGGCCAGCTAACAGGGCATACATCACGCCACCCAAGCTATACTGATCGCACTTTTCCGTGACCTGCCTGCCGTCTGCCTGCTCGGGAGACATGTAGTCAGCCGTCCCCAGTACACCGCCGGCCGTCGTTAGTTGCGTATTGTGAAAAAATCTCGCGATGCCAAAATCCGCGATCTTCACTCTCCCATCCGACGTGAGTAACAAGTTGGCGGGTTTGATGTCGCGGTGTACCACACCCACATCGTGGGCATGCTTCAAAGCACGGCAAATCTGAATCCCCACCCGCAAGGTTTCGCGCCAGTTGAACCGACGACCTGCAGCGATTTCCTCCTCCAAGCTTGTGCCATCCACAAGTTCCATGGAGTAGAACAAAATGCCATCCTGCTCGCCCTTGCCATAGATTTGGACGATCCCCTCGTGGCTCAACTGCATCATCGAGACAATTTCGGACTCGAACCGTTCACGAAAGCCCTCCGCAGCCGCCATTTGCGGGCTCAAGGCTTTGATAGCAACACGACGGCCCTCCTGGGGACCGGGACGGTCGTTGACGGCTTCGTAAACGGCCCCCATCCCGCCCTTGCCGATCTGCTTGATGATCTTGTACGGCCCGAGCCGATCGAGTTGCATGCGTTGCCTCCGCTATTCCGAAAAAAGACAGACCGATGTTAGGGCCATTCCGAGGAAAAAGCGTTCTGTCGTCCAGTGTGCTGAATACTGCTAGCAGGGCCAGGTGCCCCTGGACAGGCTTTATGCAGAATTCAAACCATACTTTTATCGTATCAGGACAGCGTTCTGCGAGCTAGCAGCGGTGCTTATCTTGAGCCGACCGGTCGAATTCCCTATAAGTCCTCGCCTATCTCTACTTTTCTCTGCCCGGCGGGATGCATTTTCGCCCGGCAACGGTCTGCTGATTAAGGAAACTTCGCATGGTCCGGTCCGACCTCCGATGCTTCGTTTTACGAATTGCTACAATCCTGCTCGCCTTGGTTCTCTTCACCCAGGATCTAACGGCGCAACAGACATTTCCCTACGTCGCCTATGTGGTGCATCAAGATTCGTATATCCGCAGTGGACCGGGTCAAAGGTACTATCCCACCCAGCAGCTACCCCAAGGTTTCGCTCTGGAAATCTATCGGCACGACTCACAAGGTTGGTGCGCAATTCGTCCTCCGGAAGGCAGCTTCAGTTGGGTAGCCGCGTACGAAGTTCGATTGCTGAGCAACAACACAGCGGAAGTGATTGCCGACAAAACAGTCACTCGCGTGGGCAGTACACTTTCGCCAACGCGAAGTGCCGTGCAAGTCATGTTACGCAAGGGAGAGCGCGTAAGCGTGGTACCTGGCCAGCCCTCAGACGATCCGAACTGGTTACGGGTTGTGCCTCCAGCGGGAGAGTTCCGCTGGATCGCTGCCAACGACTTAGGACGCCAGGCACCGATGGAAGTGACTGCGCCGGCATTGACAAGCACCTCTAAGGGCAAATGGTCTCGCGCACGGTTTCCTGGTGAACAAATGGAATCGAGCACGCCCCCGCCAGTAACTACGTCCACTTCCTCCGGCAATGCCTTCGACCACCTGCGTGGTGCCAATCAAGCCATGAGCAACAACGCGGTATTTCAGGCAACACCATTAACTACAGGTGGAGGCGGTCATGTTGAAATCGTTGCCGGTTCGCCTGCGGAATTGCAACTGGCCCAATTTCAACGTCAAGCGCATGCCGTCCAAGCTCCTGGATTGCTGCAACAGCCGTACACCACACCCACGCCCGGCTTGCAGTCGCCATCTTCGACGGTAGGCTCAAGCGAAACGCACGCAGCAACTTCCGGGATTCCCCGAGTACAATTTGGCGATTCCCAAACCACGGCTTCCGCCCCACAAACTGCCAAATCGATGAGCGTCGACGATCAGGAGCGCATCGTTGAACTTCAATTACGCCTCTCACAAATCGTGAGTCAGCCTCCGACAACATGGCAATTCGACCAGATCAGTTCAGAGGCTGAAACCTTGCTCAAAGAAGTCCAGTCGTCAGACGCACGAGCCGAAATCCGCGACGTGATCGAACGCATTGTTCGTTTTCGCCGCATTCGAGCTGGGTACTCAGCCGGAGGCAGTTCGCAATTGGCTCAGCAACCCTCGACCTTGTCTGACTCTGCGGAAGCTGAGGAAGACTATCCCGTGCCAACTTTGGGAGCTCCTGTCGAGCCCATGGCGGAGCTAGTGGCGGGAGTCAGAGATCGAGTTCGCTCCGATCTGGAGACTGGAACCGGCGATGCCATTTCGCGCAATGCCAAAGAAGTGGACGAATCGAAGTACGATGCCGTGGGCCGGTTGAAACCCGTTGTCTCGCGCCGCGAAGGGGCCCCGCAATACGCGCTCGTCGACGACCGAGGCGATGTTGTGTCGTTCGTCACTCCCACGCCAGACCTAAATCTCAAACCCTATGTGGGACGTCGCGTGGGCATCAATGGTTCGCGTGGCTATATGACCCAGTACCGTCGCTCCCACGTCACAGCGGGACGCATCACACAGGTCGAGGCCACCGTACGACGGTAGCGCTTTCGGAAAGTGAACCAACAACCTAGCCGGATCGCCACGCGATCCAAGGCACTAAGCACGCGAACCAAGGCACTCAGAAAGCACTCCGGAGGCAGGTGTGCCTCCGGCTAGGCGATCAACTCTATACGTTGGCTGTCTATCGCTTTCAAAGACTCAAGAGAGAAGAAGTTCCTACTTCCGCATCAGTTCCGCAGCGCGATCGGAGAAGATGACGCCTGAACTATCTGCCCAGATCAAACACCGTATTCTCCAGAATAACTCCGGCCAGCAATACCAGAGCAACTATTACTAGGGCACTCTTCCAATTTCCTTTTTCTAAGAGCAGTCCCGCAATAACGAGTAGGCCGCCTGTATTGATGAACCAAACAGACGCCAGAGTTTGATACTTCTGAAAGCCTACTGGCCCTCCAACGTAAAGTGGCATTCCGGTCCAAGTCGTGAAGGCCATCTGGAAAATGCCAAACATGCTGATTACAAAAACGATACTGCCCATTGCCAACAGAAAGCCGACTGGCAAGATCCGCAGTCGAAATTTCGACTTGTTTGACAGTTTCTCCGATTCCGATGAGTGATCGTCCATCTAGAAGTTCCTACTTCCGCATCAGTTCCGCTGCGAGATCGGCGACGCGGGGATCCTTGTCGCGAATGGTGATCTCTTTGGCGAGACTGGCGAGCTGAGGATCGTTCATCGTGGCCAAGGTTGTTAGAGCCCTGAGACGAACATCCGCGTGAGAGTCTTCTAGCATCAAGCGAAGCAGGCGGCGTGCCGAGGTGGCTGGCAACTTGGCAGTTTGCTCAACCAGCGCCAATCGCTGTGCCACATCGCCGGCAAAGACTGAAGACGTCATTTCGATTTCTGCCTCACTAATGCCCCGGCGCTCAAGCACGTAGCGAATAGGTCCAGCCAAGAATTGTTCGGCGTGAGGCAGTTTCTCCAGTAGCACCCGAGTCGACAGAGTTCGCAGTTGGGCGACCCTGCGCTGGGTTTGCCCTGGCGAGGGCACATCGACAAGCCCACTGCGGTGGCGTGGAGGCGATGGTTCGTCGACTTCGACCGACAAGGAAGATTTCCCCGAGCTGACCCAAGGCAGGGTAGTAACCTTGGTATCGACCTGGGCCGGTTCCGGATCGGTTGGCTCTTGTGGCGCGATGGGTGTGACGGGTCGGGCAAGTGACTGCGTGGTGGGCTGGCTGGCGGGCGGTTGTGCCCGAGCTAGTGTTTGCTCTGTCGGAACAGCAAGCGTCTGCAGATCGACGCTGGGGGGCCCCAGCGTGACGACATCTTGCGTCTCTGACTGTGGCGACACATTTGTGATCAACGATTGTTGTCGAGGCCCGTTCGGCGGGATCTCGGCCAAAAGCTGGGAACTGTGCTCTAGGATGATCGCAGCCGGGGCGGGTGGAATCTGTTCCGTCAAATCTACCAATTTCAACATCAGCGATTCGGCCCAACGCCTGCCGCGAGGTCCGAATTGCGGCGAATTTTCTGCCAAAGCCTTGGACAAATCGACGAGTAATTGGATGCTGGCTTCTGGATTGCCGCGTCCAAGCAGGATTCTATGATTTGCAAAAGCATCGTCGATTTCCGACCTGGCGGCTTCGGCGACGAGCGTCCGCTGAGAGAGCGTGCCCGCAACGAGTTCATCGACCGCGGCAGTTCCCAATCCTGCTAGCTCGTGGACTAGGAGCTCTGCTTCTTCTTCCGGCGCCTGTTCAATTTGCGACGCTAGCTGACCGGCCAAATGTCGCTTATGCCATTGGCCTACGCGAGGCCAACACTCCCAAGCTACTAGCAAACACGCCACGCAAAAGACAAACAAGGTTGCCAATTGCGCCAGGGATTCGCTGATTTTTTCAGTGCTCATGTCGGTCGATTCCAAACGTCGGTGGAGTGACGGCGCGGATTGTCGAGCATTGCGAGCACAGGCACAAGGCCGCCTGTGTGCTAGCAATGCTGACGCAGCACTCCCAAAAATAGTGCGGTGTCGGGGTCGAACTGGCCGAAATAGTTCTACGACCCGCAAATCTTTCCAACAGCGGGTGCGCATCAGGGGGGAACTGCATGCCAACTCGGACTATTCGTGCGCTCATGGTGCCGCTTTGCATTGCGGCCATCATTGGGAGTAGCCCAACACTCTCCGCTGCGGAGAACTCGTCGTCCACGACCTCGAAAGCGGCTCGTCGTGAGGCCGTGCGCGCCATTCCCTTAAAGAGGATTGCGCCGGAGTATCGCCGGAAAGTTATGCACGTGGTGAATAACGCGAGCCTCTATCGACGCTTGCCAACGATGACCGTCGATTGTCATCCGCCAATGTTTACCTACTTGGTCCAAAACCCAGATGCGCTGGTGCAAATCTGGCGACAGCTCGGTATCAGCAATGTCGAGCTAGTGAAAACCAGCGAGAACAATTTCCGCTTGGCCGATAATGTTGGCACCGAGGGAAAGCTGGTCATCGTCGAGCAAAAGTGCGACTCCCATGCCCAAAACCGCGTAGTGATGTACGCTGAGGGGCAGTACGAAGGAAAACCATTCAAAAAACCAGTCCGCGCCCAGTGCGTGATGGTACTACGCAGTGGTTCCATGAAAGAAACCAACGGTAGAAACTACGTGGCAGCCAGGTTCGACACTTTTGTGAAAATCGATCGTGCCAGCTTGGAGCTATTTGCCCGCGCCATTCACCCCCTCGTAGGAAAGTCTGCAGATCGAAACTTTTCCGACACAATGCAGTTCATCAGCAGCATGTCGCAAGCCGCGGAACTCCGCCCCGCAACAATCGCCAGACTCACCAACAGCTTGCCGCACGTATCAGAGGCTAGCAAAAGCGAACTCGTGAAGATTGCCTACGATTGCAATGCTCAATCTACGCTCGAACCGGCTAAGGCACGCCTGGCAAGTAAAGTCGACTGACTCGAGATAAGGTCAGTTCTCCGTGCCGAAGTGATTCTTCGCGTATTCTGCCAGTCCTTTGAGATCGAGCTTCCCGGTTCCCAGCACCGGTATTTCATCGACTTGCAGAAAGCTGTCCTGGGAAGGAATCCATAGATTCGGCAATCCTTGCTGAGTGAGATGCGCCCGAATTTGTTCTGAGGTGAATCTCAATTCACGGTGCAAGACGATTAGCCGTTCGCCCTTCTTCAGGTCAGGCACTGCTGTTACAGCAACTAGCACACCCTCTTCGTCGTCGCCTTGGACGTACGTCCGAATGGCTTCCTCGATATTTTCGTGCGGAACCATTTCGCCGCCGATCTTGGAGAACCGGCTGAGACGTCCCGTTATGCGAATGAACCCTTGCTTATCGATTTCGGCCATGTCGCCGGTGACGTACCAACCGTCGCGAACAACTTCTGCTGTTTTGTCGTCGTCACCTAAGTAGCCACGCATGACATTCGGGCCCTTCACGAGCAACATGCCTGGAGTGCCCAAGGGCAGGTCGGACAGGGTGTCTGGATCGACCGTCTTTGCCGTCACTCCAGGGACAGGTCTGCCAACGGTGCCCTCCTTCAAGTCTGTTTCCTCGGTTTGCGATCGTTGCGGCGGAACGTTGACTGACACCAGCGGCGAAAGCTCCGTTGCTCCGTAACCTTCGACGGGTCGCACGCCAAACTTTTCTTCAAACTTGTCGCACAGCTCAATAGGCAACTTTTCAGCACCGGCGACCACAATTTCTAACTTCGAGAAATCTTCGACCGAACAGCGTCGCATATAAGATCTCAAGAAAGTCGGCGTGGCCAGCAGCACGGTTGCTCCCCATCTACCTGCCAATTTGCTAACCGCCTTGGCATCGAGAGGGGTGAAGTGATAAACGCACCGAACATCCAAGCCCAACATGGTCCATAGTGTGACAGTGAAACCAAAAGAGTGAAAAAACGGCAAGATCCCTAGCAGCGTGTCATCGGCGCGAAGGTGCACCACGTGGTCAATGGCCTCTACGTTGGAGCCAATATTGTGGTTGGTCAGTACGACGCCCTTAGGAATGCCGGTTGATCCAGAGGTAAAGATCACCGTGAGTTCGTCATCGCCGGTAAGTTTGTTCGTGCCAAGAATACGCTCGAGCAATGGCAAGGGAGTGGCGAACGCCAACAGCCCCCCTACCAACTTGTCGAACAAAGTCACCTTGTCGGCGAAATCTTCTAACGCAACGACTTCGGCATCGATATCCAAGTCGAGTTTGTCGATCACCTTACGGCTCGTCAGCACATGCTTGATATTTCCCTTACGGATGCAGGCATTCAGCACTTCACTGGTAACGGTGTAGTTCAGATTCGCGGTCACCTTACCGGCCAGGGTTACCGCGGCATTGGTAATCACACCACCAACCGATGGCGGAAGCAGGATGCCGACATACTTCTCGTCCGAGGTCAATGTATGCTTCTTCAGCAAACGGCGGAGAATTAGCGAACGCATCAGCAACATTCCGCCGGTCACTTGCGAACCGGTCGAATCTGCAATCTTCATGCTGAACATCGCCTTGCGACACTTTCGCAACATCAATCGGGGTAGAACCATCATGCGTCCTTTCCTTCCTGCCACGGCCTCGGCACCGAGGTCCTGCACGGCTTGGCGAACTGTATGAATACTTTCGGGGCTGGCGATCGGGCTGCCAAACCAAATCGAAACAGGCCGTGCTCGTAAACTTGGCCATTTCCAAAAAAAGCGGCCGCCGCGAAAACTAAAGATACTGCCCCACAGCTCATCCAGGTAGACAGGAATCACCGAGGCGGAGGTTCCCCGAATAAGATCGAGTGTGCTTGCGCGAAATTCCTGAAGCTGCCCGGAGCGCGTCACCTTGCCTTCGGGGAAAACGCACACCAATTCGCCATTTTTTAACGCCTCGCGAGCAGTTTCAATGGCATTGAGTGTGGCCCGGGGGGCACGGCGGCGAATTGGAATGGCCCCCATCACTTTGGCCAGCCCTCGCGCCCACCACTTTTGCACCAAATCGTCTGCGATGACCAGCCGAATAGGCCGCGGTGAAATGGCAACCAAGAACAACCCATCCAGCCACGAAATATGATTGGGGGCCAGCAACGCCGCCCCTTTTTCCGGTAGATTCTCGCGACCCAAGACACGAATTTTGTACATCGTGTGAGTCACCATCCAGGCGAAGAAGCGTATCGATGCCTGCGGAATGATGCAGACGATATAAATCAAAACCGGCAACGTGACAATTCCGCACAGCAAGAACACTTGGCGCGGTGAGAAGTTCAGTTTTGTCGTTAGCAACCAAAACAGCAGCGAAGTCACCAGCATGCCGGCAAACGTCAGAAAGTTGCTCGCCGCCAGGATCGTCCCGCGATCTTTGGGTTTGCTGTAACGCTGCATGTAGGCAGCCAAAGGCACATTGAAAAGCCCTGCGAACATTCCCAAGGAAAAAAGCAACAAGGACGCTCCGACATAGCTAATTGTCCAGTGCTTACTGGGATCGTAAAGTTCGCCTTCGACCGTGAACAGCATGAGGGCACTGAATGCCAAACCGCCAGCGCCCAACGGCAAAATACCAAGTTCCACACGGCCACTCGACCAAATCCCCGCCAAGACACTGCCCAGGCCAACACCACCGACCAATGCCAATAGTAACGGAGCGACCTGGGTCTGTTTCGTAGCACCTCCTTCAAACGCAAATCGATCGATATTTAATTGCGCAAGCATCGCCAGCGACCAGAAAAACATAATTCCCAATGCAATTCGGAGCATCGCCCGATCGCTCGTGAGCTTGCTCACGTCGCGATAGGTTTGCCGGATGGCGTCCCAGGGGAAATGTCGGCTGGCATTGGCGATCGGAAGCCTGGCGATTAACAGACTAGCCGCGAGCCCCAAGAGGGCAAAACCGACCAAGGCCACTCCCGCAATCCATAGTCGCTCTTCGCCTCGATAACCAACGACGTCGGTCAATACGTTGCCAAGGATCATCCCCACAGTCACGGCAACTACCGTTACCAGTTCCAGCACGCCATTTGCCGAGGAGATCTTCGATTCGTGCAGCATCTCGGGAATGCTGCCCAGCTTGGACGGACCGAACAGGGCACTCTGAGCTCCCATGGCTGCCACGATGGCAAGCATCATCGGCACGCTACCAAAACTGATCGCGATAACAGCAAAGATCATGATAAAGATCTCGGCCGTCTTACAGAGGACGATGACTTTTTGCTTGCTAAATCGATCGGCTAAATAGCCGGCCGGCGCGGCGAGCAGCACGTATGGCAACACAAACGACGCGCTGCCCATGGCGAGAATCCAGCCAACACGATCTTCGGTGACAAAGTCTTTTCCCAAACCGATGACCAGCCAGCGTAAAATGTTATCATTCGCCGCACCCAGAAACTGGGTTAGCAGTAGCCCGAGAAAGCTGCCTGAAAGTAGGCGTCGGGCACCCGCTTTGTTGATATCGGCAAGCTGCTGGTCGGATAGCCGTGGATCGCTTGCCATACTGGTCGAGACTGAGGAAGGAGTGAGGGGACCGCGGGAACTATCCACTTTAACTAGTAGAAGCTGCTTTAACCAACGGCACTTGGCAGGAAAACAGAGCAGACTGCTCCAGTAGATGCCCGTGGGACAGGATGGACCTGCCCCACCGCGTTAATCAGTTTTCCTACCGGCAAGATCAATCACGGCTTCTTGTTTGGCAAACTTCTTATCCGCACGTTGCGATACCAAACCAAATTGCCATGATCTTGGAGCGCGATGTGGCCCTCAGCACTCTTGGCAAACTGTTCCCACTCCTTGAATTTGCTTTTCTCGTATCGCTCGTTCCAATCATCGCTGCCTATCGTGCAGTCCACCGTCTTGTGTCCATTGAGCCAATGCTGAACATGTTGGTCACGAACAACGATGCGAGTCGTATTCCATTTTCCAACAGGCTTTGTCCAATCTTTTTCTGGAGCGTACAGCGCGTAAAGAGCCCCGGAAGATGTCGACAAGTTAGCACCATCCTGATGGCCCTTGTTGTCTAAAATTTGGTACTCGGGGCCCGAGAAATAGGGGGCATCGTCTCCGGTCCGCACGCGGTACATAATGCCGCTGTTGCCGTCCTTAGAAATCTTCCATTCCAACTGCAATTCGAAACTCGCATATTTCTTCGTGGTTATGATGTCGCCGCCGCCATCGAATCGCGAGAGCACACCGTCCTCCACCTTCCAACCCTGAGGCCAGCTCTTCTCTTTATATCCCCGCCACAGTTGCTTGTAGTTGTCACCAAGCAGATCCACCCAGGATGTTTCCTGTTGAGGTTCCGACTCGACAAGTGCCGCCGATTCTCCGAATGTTGGAGAACTAACCAACAAAGCCGTTACGAATACGGCTAGACGCGACATTCTAAAGCGATACTCAAGCATATTGTTCTATCCTCAACGGCGAGATGTCCGATAAATTGGTAACAAGTGGAATTGATTCTAAAGCAGAACTTCCGCCTGCCAAGTGGCAAGCTTCACTGCAGGCAGTATCCAGGGGCCATTGCAAAGGAACGAATAGTTGACGCCACATGCATCCATCGATTTGATCACCGCCCTCTGGCTTGGTTTTGTGGGCGCTTGCGTGGGCAGCTTTTTGAATGTGGTTGCTTATCGACTGCCGCTGGGCATGTCGGTCGTGTGGCGTTCTTCTCATTGCCCGAACTGCAAACACCCAATTCGAGCCCGTGACAACGTGCCAGTCCTGGGTTGGCTGATGCTGCGCGGCAAATGCCGCGATTGCGGACAGCCGATCTCGTCTCGCTATGCCATTGTGGAAGCAATTTTGGGCGCCATTTTCTTCCTCTTAGCCTATTGGGAGTTATTTACCGCGGGCAGCAATCTACCCGGTGGCCCCTTCTCGGAAAAACGAGGAGCGGCAGATCTGGTTTGGAATCCCTATTGGCCTACGATTGGCATCTATGGCTGGCATTGTCTCTTGGCCAGTTTTCTGATGACAATCTCTCTACTGCGGATCGATCGAAACTTGTCGCTCCCAAAGTTCACAGCCCTCTTGGCAATCACTGCATTGGGATGGTTTGGCTTGCCCTACTTCATGATGAATTGATTAGCGTCAACCGCGCTAGACTTCTCAGCTCAGCAATTTGGCCGCATCGCGTGCAAAGTAGGTGAGAATACCGTCAGCCCCTGCCCGCTTAAAAGCAAGTAGGCTCTCCAGCATCGTTTGATCGCGATCGAGCCAACCCTTATCGGCTGCGGCAGCGAGCATGGCATACTCGCCGCTGACCTGGTAGGCAAAGGTCGGCACCTGAAAGGCGTCTTTCACGCGGCGGACGATATCCAAGTACGGCATGCCTGGCTTGACCATCACCATGTCGGCACCCTCGCTGATGTCGAGCGCCACCTCGCGTATCGCTTCGTCACTATTCGCAGGATCCATTTGGTACGTTCGCTTATCGCCACTTCCCAGATTAGCCGAGGAACCAACCGCATCGCGAAACGGCCCATAGAACGCGGAGGCATACTTTGCCGCGTAGGCCATGATTTGCACATCTTCAAAATTCGCCTCGTCGAGCGCCTTGCGAATGGCTCCCACTCGACCGTCCATCATGTCCGAAGGAGCAATGACATCGCATCCTGCCTTGGCCTGAACTAGCGCCTGCTGGCAGAGCATATCAACAGTTTCGTCATTCACCACATAACCGTCCCGCACAAGGCCGTCTTGACCATGACTCGAGTAAGGATCGAGAGCCACATCGCAGATGATTCCAATGCTCCCAGCATGAGCTTCCTTCGCTGCCCGCACAGCGCGGCAGACAAGGTTATCGGCATTCACCGCCTCTTCGCACTCGGGCGTCTTTAGTTTCGGGTCGGTGGCAGGGAATAGCGCGACGGCGGGGATTCCCAGCGAAACCGCCTCCCCCACTGCCTCGACCAACAAATCGATGCTGAGTCGCTCCACGCCGGGCATGGAGGGGATCGGCTCCCGCTGCTGCGAGCCCTCGCAAACGAAAAGCGGCCAGATTAGGTCGTCGACCGTCAAAACCGACTCTCGCACCAGACGTCGCGACCAGTCTTCGCGGCGAGGACGCCGCAGGCGTGTGCCTGGGTAACTGGCTCGAGAATTTTCCGCTGGCGTGTCACTCATTCTTGGCAATTCGACTCGGGAACGTATGGACCATATTTCAAGCTTCCATTATCGGAGATAACTCACGTAAAATCTACGGGCAGCTACGATCCTTTAGCACCTATTCCTACGAAACAGCATGGCAACCAACGAACCTAAAATGGGGCTGGGACCATTTCAATTCCAACCAGCCCATGTCAAAGTACAGGGAAGACCTTCGCTCAGCGAATGGGCTGGCCCGCTGCAGTTTGCTCTCTGGTGCCAACGAGCAAGCCCCTGGTGGATTGGCGACATGATCAACGCGGGGGAAGATTTGCATGGCGAAGAGTTCGCCGAGGTTTGTGGGGGAACGCTCTCCACAGAAATGGTCAGCCGTTATGCCTCGGTCGCTCGGCGTGTCCCAGCAAAGAACCGTCGACCAAATTTATCCTGGTCGGCACACGCCGCGGTAGCCAGATTACCCCACGACCAACAGCGACGCGTTCTGGCCGAAGCAGAACGTCAAGGCTGGAACAGCGACGACTTGCGAAAGAAAGTGCAGGAGATTGTTAAGAAGAAAAACTAGAAGACGTCTTTTTTGAAGCACGCTAAGACTACAACTCACAGTTGGGAGTCGAAAATAGGGACTGGCTCGACGCTCGAGCACCGTTTGAACCCAATCGCAAGCTGTGTCGTTGTGCCTGTCCCTATTTTCGACGGACCCTTGGTAACCTCCGGGTGAATCAGCAAACACAAACGCGAAGCGTATTGTCATTTCGAGGTCCGCCGAGAAATCTAGCCACATGCCTCAGCAGACCCCGGCATGGCAGCTACTGACGCGGCCACGTAGACAGAGAACAAATATCCCCAAACGTTCAAGATAACTTTTGAGAAATGCAATGTATCAAGCTAACGACAATCGTTACGAATCGATAAGCTACCATCGCTGTGGAAAGAGCGGACTCCAATTGCCCGCTATCTCGCTGGGATTGTGGCATAACTTTGGCGAAGTCGACAATTATGCCAACGGACGCGAGATCGCACTGCGAGCATTCGATCTGGGGATCACCCATTTCGACCTGGCGAACAACTACGGGCCGCCGCCTGGCTCCGCAGAGAAAAGTTTCGGCAAGATGCTCCGCGAAGACCTGGGCAACTATCGCGACGAGCTAATCATCTCCTCCAAAGCCGGCTACCTGATGTGGCCGGGACCCTATGGCGACTGGGGTTCGCGGAAGTACTTGCTTTCCAGCCTGGACCAAAGCCTCCAACGGTTGGGGCTCGATTATGTCGATATCTTCTACTCTCATCGCCCCGATCCCGAGACTCCCTTGGAAGAAACGATGGGAGCGCTGGCCAGTGCCGTCCAACAAGGCAAGGCCCTCTACGTCGGAATATCAAACTACGGCGTCGAGCAAACGCAAGAAGCTTGCCGCATCCTTCGGGAGCTGGGCACCCGTTGCCTGATCCAACAACCTTGCTATTCCATGTTCGAGCGCTGGGTTGAAGATGGACTGTTGGATACCCTCGAAGCAGAGGGCGTTGGCTGCATACCGTTTTCGCCCTTAGCGCAGGGGCTGCTTACCGATCGCTATCTCGATGGCATTCCCGAGGATTCGCGCGCCGCGAAGTCTCACGGCTTTCTAAAAGAAGACCGAGTCAACGAAGAAACCATCGGCAAGGTCCGGCAGTTGAACGGCATCGCTTCCCGTCGCGGCCAATCCTTGGCCCAACTCGCTTTGGCATGGATTCGCAAAGACTCCAGGATTACGACCGTCCTGTTAGGGGCAAGCAGTGTCGAGCAGCTAGAGCAAAACATGGGCTGCCTAGATAATCCAACATTCTCTTCGGAAGAGCTGGCCGAGATCGAAGCCATCTTGGTCAGCTAAGTAAGACACATGACGGCTTAGCCGGAGGCACACCTGCCTCCGAAGCACTACGGACCGCGTGGCGGTCCGGCTATTGTTAGCCTGAATACTCAGCAATAAGAGTCTCTTCACGCGGCGATATCCAGCCGCCATGCTAGTACAGTGGCCCTGCCCTAGAACCAGCTTAGAATACCCCTAAGACGTTGCTACACCACGACTAACAGAGAATCTCAGGTTTGATTCTTGGCTAGCAATCTCGGCATAAAAACCCGATCTTCACGGGGATACAACTTGCAATGTGTGCTTAGGACTTTAGAATACGGCGCAACTGGCATTTCTGCCCCGGAACGAACTTCTGCAAATTCTTTAGACAATTCGAGCGAGTCCGCTACTGCGACACTCTCCATAGGCCTTAGACACATCCGTACGTTTTTTCGTACAGCCGTGTTTAAGGCCTTTGCTCTTTGCTCGATTAGTTCCGGCTAAAAGCCAACACTCGGTTGGCAGTAGCTCCATCAGCAACGAGATAGCGACTACCGATGGTTCTCGCTTGGAATGGTGTCCCTACGAACATATCGACCTACCAACAAATATTGATGACAAACCCCAAAACACGTGGCAGGAACGACTAGTGAAGCTAAACCCGGTTGCAAAGAGTCTATGAGCTTTTTGCTCATAGCAGAATTACTTACGAGATGACAAAAGAATCAATCACCGGAGCTTAGACCCAATGTTGAGAAATAGATCTAGAGTATTCCTCCTCCTGCAATTTCTGCTGCTAGGATCGGTTGCCAATAGCCTAAACGCCGCTGTCACAAACATTGAAGTAGTTAGAACGGCGGGACGTATCGAAGCTGATAGTATTTTCCTAGATCCTAACGACCCAGAAGCCCATTTCTTCTTAGCAACGCTTCAAGTCGACGAAGCTGTCGGGGCAACCGATCCCAATCAACTTTGGTGGGATCTCGAAGTGAAGGTCACCGTCAGTAGCAATATGATTGGCCAAGATGCGATGATCTCCATCGACAAGGATGTGCTGAACCAAACGCCCTATCTATGGACCGACTTCCATATGGCGCTGGGACGCGGAATTGGCGAAGGCATTGGTGGATTCGAGGAATCGACAGAATCTGACGGTTTGTTCTTCAAAGAGAATCCTGCCCCGTCAGAACACACTGGGTTTTTCAAGGATTCCCCCACTTTTGACGAGCTTCCTGCTCCAGATCGAGTCAATTGGTTTGCCGATCCTGGCAACCCAGACCCCAATGCGGTAGCTCCAGGTGTGGCTCCTGGCCAAACACCTTTCTTCTGGTTAGGAGTCAACGTGCCGGCCGATTTCTTTGGCAGCCCCGAGGTCAACAACGACCCGACGATGGCTGTCTTCACACTGCGTCAGCACGCAACCATCCCCGAGCCAAGCACCCTGCTCATCGTGGCGGTGGGCTTGCTCGCCGTGGCCAGCCGCAGACGACTCTAGCGATCATTGCACCGGCCCGGAAAGCAAACCATTCCGGGCCGGTTTTTTTATGCGCTGGCTCTTTGAATCGACTAGTTAACAAAACCCAAACAACTGCACGTGCTCCACCCACCCTAGGTCCTGTAGATGAAGAGGTAGCTGAATTCGCAAGAATTCAGTCAGCAACGCCGCGGAATTCTTGTGAATCCCGCTACGACGACAAAAGGCTCGCTCTAGGTACGAATCCGTACTGGCGTACATCGGGGAGCGACAGATCGACACTCAGTCTCACTCAACCCGCGGCTAGCGCCGTCGGCTCAACTTCAACGGTTGAGGGTTTCGTCTGGCTTGAGCATACAATTCACATCGGCTCGGCGAGAGTCTCAACTTTCCGGGCCGGTTTTGTTGTGCACTAACTAGGTTTACCAGCCATCGGCGGTCGCGTTGGGGTGTAGAGGCAGCAGTCTGTGGGGCAGACGTCGTGGCTGGGGCCCATCTCGCCTAACGCGAGGCGGACCGGGCTGTCGGCCATGCGTTCTTCGACGAGTTCGCGGACCATTTGTACGAAACGCGGATGGGTGCCCACCGTGGCTGCGCGATAGAGATGCACGCCCAGTTCGTCGCAGAGTTCTTTCGCTTCGGTGTCGATGTCGAAGAGTACCTCCATGTGGTCGGAAACAAATCCAATCGGCAGAACGACCAGGTCCTGTAGTCCGTCGTCCGCATGCAGCTCTCGAATGCGATCGCAAACGTCCGGCTCCAGCCAAGGCTGTTGAGGCGGACCGCTTCGGCTTTGGTACACCAGTTCGTATCGCTCGTGCCCTGCCCCCTCGGCAACCAACCGACACGCCTCTTCCAGTTGCGCGACATAGCGGCAGTTGTCGGCCATCGACATCGGAATACTGTGAGCGGTGAACAGAATCTGCGTCTGTTCGCGCCGCTCCTGCGGAATTTCCTCCAAGCAATTCTGAATCGATTTCACCTGAGGTTCGATAAAGCCGGGGTGATTAAAGAAAACGCGCAGCTTGTCGATCTCCGGAGCCTGGTCGCCAACCACTTCTCGAGCGCGGGCAATATCTTCGCGATACTGCCGACAACCCGAATAGCAACTGAAACCGCTGGTGAAAAAAGCAATCGCCCGCTGAACGCCATCGTCGGCCATCTTTTGCAGCGTATCTGGCAACAGGGGATGCCAATTGCGATTTCCCCAGTACACGGGCAATCGGGGGCCGTGCTCTTTTAGTTCTTTTTCTAAGGCGGCTATCAACTGACGGTTCTGCTCGTTGATGGGACTCACGCCGCCAAAATGTTGATAGTGCTCGGCAACTTCCAACATCCGCTGGCGCGGTACGTTCTTGCCACGGAGAACGTTTTCCAGAAATGGCATCACCTCGTCGGGACCCTCGGGCCCTCCGAATGAAACCAACAGAATGGCATCGTATGAGGTCACTTTTTGCTCACTTTAAAGAGGTTTGATACATCGTCATTGTTGACCGGTTTGAACCGATGACAACCCGTCATTTGATACGGTACTGCGAATCCACCGTTTGGCGACGGTGGCTACAGACATGAGTCACACAAATAGGGACTGGCTCGATGCCCGAATTCGGTTTCAGTCCTTCGCGCACATTGTGTCACCGTGCCAGTCCTTTTTTTTTCGACGGACCAGGGGGGCCTCTCATTTTGGCATCTAAAAATTGATAGAATAAATGCGGCACCGAGGATGCCAATGCCATCAACCGGTTGTTTCAGGTTATGCCAGTCGACGGGTTCGCCAGTCGACAATGAGGAAGCGCGGCGATGAACGTAGAAAATCAAGTTCCCAGCACAGCCGAAAATTTGGATAGCGAACAATCCTCGGTAAACTCGCCGAGTTCTGTTCCCTGGCAAATTTGGGTGGTCGTGGTACTCCTCGGCTTGGAGGGCTTAGGAAATCTGCTCTCCGTGCTGGATCAGCCGATTGCCCTGTATTGGCTCCTGGCGAAAGTCCTATTCATCACGGGATTACTCAAGGGCTGGCGGTGGGTTTATTTCCTGTTTCTAATCATCGCCGGTTACCACGTGATCGGTTTTTTGGGCATCAACATCGTCGCCGTGCTAGTCAACCTGTTGATGGTCGGGCTGGTTTTTTCGGCTCGAAGCTATTTTTTCGAAAAATAGAATTCGCAAAAACACCATCCGCTGTATGGCAAAAATTGATGAACACAAGATATAGTTTTGGCCCAGCCTCACCTATTTTCTGGCACAATTTGGCCATCCTTCTTGGGTGAATGGCCTTTCGTTCGGACTCGAAGAAGAGGATTCCGATAAGGCAGAGAAAAGAAAAAGTGACCCCTACGGGACTCGAACCCGTGTTGCCGGCGTGAAAGGCCGGAGTCCTAGACCGCTAGACGAAGGGGCCAACTCTTCTTGAATGCATCCCACGGCAGCTAAGCTCGTGTGGATGAGAAGACTATAGGAGTAAGGCAACCGTTGGACAAGGTCAAGGGCAACGGCAGATTCGCACTTTGCCACCCTATTATTTCCCCCGAGAAGAAGCAGGCTGGGTTTGAACTCACTCAGTTCCTAAGGGAACGAATGCAAGTTTGGCGGTTGAATGCGACCGTAGTCGTGAAAATACCGCTAGAAACACTGCCGGAGCGATAGACAGCTAGAGAGAAATTCAGCGAAACGAGTGACGAGAAAGACTATTCGGCGGGGGTTCCCGCGTCAGCTTCCCCAGCAACCTGTTGATTGCGGCGAATCGCTTCGTAAACTTCGTTCCGGTGAACGGGCACTTCCTTGGGGGCTTCCACGCCCAAGCGTACCTTGTCGCCTCGAATCTCAACCACGACAATTGTGATGTCGTCGTTGATAACGATGCTCTCGTTCTTCTTCCGCGAGAGTACCAACATGAAATCGATTCCTTCGTCAGCATTAGCCGGCAGCACTTCACTGGCCGCGTCGGCGTCCAATCCAGGCTCGCCCGTCCTTCTCTTCGTAAGCCGTTTTCAGCAAGAAAGATAGGTAGGCCAGGGCGCACACGATGTGTCCCTTCAATCCACTCTACGTGGTGATTGACTATAGTCAAGCAAAGATGCTAGGGAGATGGGCCTTTTTTAGGCGACTAGGCCCGTTTTGACGCGATATTAGTCTTTTCGGACCCATTTTGCCTGTTCCACCAAGTTCTTCTAAACGCCGATACCCTCGCTCATGAATTGCCATCTAACACATGATGCATCAACAACTTACAGCCTAGACACTAATACCTAGAGCTGGTTCAATTTCAGCCTCAACAAGAGAATCTGGCGACCCCCTAAGCAGGGTGGTACAGAACTTCATGGCAACCGCAAAACTAGGCGGCTTCGCGAGTCACTTGAGTTGCGAGACGGAGGTCCCCCAATCAGAAGGATCGGGGGGGGTATATCTCCTCTCTCCGATTGCACCGACCAAGGATTGCTGAATCGCCCAGCTCACGGTTCGTAGAATGCTTGGAAGTTCTCTCCCCACTTTGAGTTAAATCCACAACAGTGGTTGCGAGCAAAAGCGGGCAACATATAATCCACTGGATTGTGAAGAGCAGAAAGCGTTGCTGGCAATTCAGTAGAGTCTCCGCAGCTAAAAGCGTGGGCCCACTCGCCAGAGTTGCAGCTTGAAAACCCGATTACAATAATTCCGCCGCAGAGTCCCTTCGATCATTCTTCGAAGGATAAGGATTTCGATACCAATGATTGCTTGGCTCAAGAGAGTCTTCCCATGGTTAGGCAACATTTTTGATGCCATCTACACCGTGACAAACGGTATGTGGATTACGCTGCGAACCTGGATGAAAACGTATCAACCGGAACGCAAGACGTTTACCGAACACTTCGAGTATCCAGAGTTGCCGGTACCCGTGGCTGCTCGCTACCGTGGCTTCCATCGCTTTGACTTAACCACTTGTATCTCTTGCGATCAGTGCGCAAAAGCTTGCCCCGTAGATTGTATTTACATTGGCAAAGAACGGGTTGAGGGTAGCAAAGGTTTCAAGATCACGGGCTACACGATCGACTATACGAAGTGCATGTTCTGCGCCCTTTGTGTCGAGCCCTGCCCCGTAGATTGCATTTTCATGGGCGCCACGCACGATTTGAGTTGTTACAGCCGCGATGGCTCGATCGTCGATTTCTCTCGACTTCCCCTCGACGTGGCGTGGGGCCGTGCCTCACTCAATCCGACGGCGGTCGCTCAATCAAAAGTCATTACAGAACCGGTCCATGGCGGACCCAATCAATAGCCAACTACCAATAGCCAACAACGGCGACCCGTCGGCCCGCTGAAACTATCTAAAGTATCGAAAACATGGCAACACCAACTGCAATTGTCGCTTATTTGGCTCTGTTTGCGGGCGTGGCGATCGCTTTTCTGTTCGTCAACTTGCTAGTGGGTAAGTTTGTCAGGCCGAAGCTGCCAAACAAAGAGAAGCTTGAAGTGTACGAATGCGGCGAGCCAGTAATCGGCTCGAGCTTTGTGCAATTCGACTTGCGTTTTTATGTGGTGGCTCTGCTCTTCATCATTTTTGACGTCGAGGTAGCATTCTTCTTTCCCTGGGCCACGGTTTTTGGCAAGTCGGTTGCTTTAACCTCAGACAACCTGCCTGTCGTTTCCGCCGAGCTGGAAGATGGCCAACCCGCTTACTCACCGCTAGCCAAAGAGCGTTTGCTTGAGCTAGGCGTGAGGGATGGCACGGCTCCTTCGCTCTCTGCGGAAAAGCTGGAAGAGCTAGGTGTAGCGGCCGGTTCGGTGGCTGCTGCTGAAGCGGCATTAAGAGACACATCGCGCAAGGTGGCCCTGACTTCGTTTGCAGATATCGCCGTATTTTTTGCCGTGCTGATGGTTGGCTTCGCCTATGTCTGGCGGCGAGGCGATCTTGATTGGGTTCGGGCGATTAATAGTCAGCAAGGTGGCGTGGTTGAACGCGCACCACCCACTACAGTCATTGATCGACCACGAGCAGCGGGCTCCATTTTGTCGGCTTAACATTTACCAATACTTCACCCCCCTACCCTTGATTCCTCTATGAGTGGACAGTCTTTTGTCGACCAGCTGAAACAGAAGTTCGGCGACAAGATCACCAGTTCGAATCTGGAGAACATCGATCCTTGGATCGAAGTGGCTCCGGATGGTTTGATTGAGGTGTGTACGCACCTGAAGGATGAACCGAGCTTGGCTTTTGATTATCTCAATTCGATTTCGGGTGTTGATTATCTTCACACGGACGAAAAAAAAGCTGCCAAGGTCGACTGGGAGCCCCACCTAGAGATCGTCTACCACATGTTCAGTATGCAGCATAAGCACAGCTTGGTGCTTAAAGTGTTGCTGCCAAGGTGGAAAGACGATGAGGTGAATTCACTTCCCGAAGTACCGTCAGTAGCCTCAGTTTGGCGTACTGCCGATTGGCACGAGCGGGAGGTATATGACTTGTTTGGGGTGGCCTTCACCGATCATCCAAACCTACGACGCATCCTTTGCCCGGAAGATTGGGTTGGCTATCCGCTCCGCAGAGATTACGAGATGCCGTTGGATTATCACGGAATTAGGGGAAGATAGCGATGTCGATGACAGTTGATGATCCTCGCGAAATCGAGTTTGACGTTCGCACCGACGAAATGTTGGTAAACATGGGCCCACAGCATCCCAGTACGCACGGTGTGCTGCGGTTGGTGTTGCGGACCGATGGCGAAGTTGTTTCTGAAGTTACGCCTCACATTGGTTATCTGCACCGATGTGCTGAGAAAATTGGTGAGAATCTCACTCCTCGGCAATGGATTCCATACACCGACCGGATGGATTATCTGGCGGCAATGAATATGAATTTGGGCTGGGCTCTGTGCGTCGAAAAGCTCATGAAATACGAGCCGCCTGAGAAGGGGCGTCACCTGCGAGTTATTATTTCAGAGATGGGACGTATTGCCAGCCACTTAGTTGGCATGGGTACTTACGGCCTCGATCTTGGCTCGTTCAGCCCCTTCCTGTATGCCTTTCGCGAACGTGAGAAAATTCTTGACCTGTTCGAGGAAGCTTGTGGCGCTCGGTTGACTTACAGTTACCTAACCGTCGGAGGAGCCACTGCCGATCTGCCTCCAGGGTGGCTTGCTAAATGCGAGAAGTTTCTCGATGAGTTGCTGCCGATTATCACCGAATATCACACGTTGTTGACCACGAACTCCATTTTCGTAAAACGTACGGCATCCATTGGCATCATGTCACCGGAAATGGCAATCGATTTTGGCACCAGCGGGCCAGTCCTTCGCGGAAGTGGCGTCGACCACGATTTGCGTCGCGACGGCGAAGAGATTTACACGGCCATGTACGATGGTTATGCCTTCGAAGTCATTACCGAACGCAACGGCCATTATCCCGACGATCACAACTACCCTGCGGTCCCCCACGAAGCGGTGCTAGGCGACTGTTGGCATCGGTTCTATGTGCGAATGCTGGAAGTGATGCAATCCATCGATCTGGTTCGTCAGGCCATGGATCGCTACAGCACGGCGACGGATGGCTACGGGGAACCCGTGAAGCTCAATGCGAAGTTGCCTGCTGGAGAGGTTTACCTAGAGACCGAAGCTCCGCGCGGCCAAATGGGCTTTTACCTGGTGAGCGATGGCAGCGCGATTCCCTGGCGAGCCCGGGCTCGTAGCAGTTGCTTCAGCAATCTTTGCGTAGTCTCCGACTTATGCCGAGATTGCCTGATCGCTGACGTTCCGGCCGTTGTGGGCTCGCTCGACATTGTGATGGGTGAGATCGACCGGTAAGTCATGCTTATTTCTCCCTATTTCCGCTGCAGGGGCTTGTCGCTTCGCAGGTGATTGTGCCATATTTCACAATCTTTTGGTCTGTCGCACACGTTAAGTGTAAATGGTGTTAGGCAAAGGTTTTGTAGTGACAGCTATCATTTCCGCAGATAACTTGCTCGAACGCTTGAAGAGAAAATCAGGGAAGTAACTTCGTGGCTGGCCTTATTAATGATGTCTTAAATTGGCTGCTCTCTTGGGTGGGCTCTTCTGTTGCGCACGATGCGTGGGCAGGCTATCTCATTGCTCCACTCATTCACATTGGATTGATCCTCAATCTAGTAGCCGTTAGTGCTCTGGTCTTCATCTGGCTGGAACGCAAAATCTCTGGCCGAATTCAGGATCGCTTGGGTCCAACCCGTGTAGGCGGCAAGTTCGGCTGGCTGCAAACCTTGGCGGACGGCTTAAAACTACTGACCAAAGAAGACTTGATGCCCGAGGGGGCCGATGGTTTTCTCTTTAAGATTGCACCCTACGTGAGTTTTGCCGCCTCCATTTCGGCGTTCATTGCTATTCCGTTTGCTGGCGGTGAGTACCCATTTATTGCACTGCACGTCAACGCCGGTGTTTTCTTTGTACTCGCTGTCTTGGGCCTGGAAGTGTTTGGCGTGATACTCGCTGGCTATTCTTCAGCGTCCAAATGGTCGCTGTTCGGAGCAATGCGAGAAGCGGCCCAAGTGGTTAGCTACGAAGTGCCCCTAGGGATGTGCGTTGTTGTTCCGGTGCTGATCGCTGGATCGATGGACATGGTGGTCATTGGCGATCGCCAAGCTGGGTGGTTCACGAATTGGCTGGTGTTCCACGATCCTTTCACCTTCATCACCTTTTGGGTGTACTTCACCTGTGCGACAGCCAGTGTGAATCGTGCTCCTTTCGATCTGGCCGAGGCCGAAAGCGAATTGGTTGCTGGTTTCCATACAGAATACTCTGGTTTGCGATGGAGCTTTTTCTTCATGGCCGAGTATGGTTCGATGCTCTTAGTAAGTATCTTGGCATCCATTCTCTTCCTGGGTGGCTGGCACGGACCGATTCCGGTGGCAACTATGTTGGGGCTGACGGCTGAAAATGGCGACTTGGCTTGGTATTTAGGTCAATTGCTAGGCGTCTGCAACGTGCTATTCAAGGGCGTGGTCGGCGTATGCGTGATGATCTGGATTCGTTGGACGCTGCCCCGGTTACGAATTGACCAGGTGATGGCTACTTGTTTGAAATACTGCACACCAATCGCCGCGGCAATGTTCCTCGGCGCTACCTACTGGCACTTTCAACTGCCAGATAGAAATTTCTTCGGATTCACCCCCGTCCCCGAAGCAGTCCATGAACTGCGCGAAGGCTGGAGTTCTGACGAAGATTTGGCTCCCGCCGTCGATGATGGAACGCTCGCCGTCCGAACTTTATCCCAGGAGGCTATTTAGTCATGGAATCTGGGATCTATTGGCCATCGTTCTTTTTCCTGTTCTTTAGCGGACTGGCCTGCGTGTTTGCTGTGGCCGTGTTGGTATCGCAGAACATCGTTCGCATGGCCTTCTATCTGGTGATGTCCTTGGCATCGACATCGGCGCTGTTTTTCTTAGCCGGCGCGGATTTTGTTGGAGCCATGCAGTTAATGATCTACGTCGGCGGAACACTAGTTCTGCTGATTTTTGGTGTGATGCTCACTTCCCAAGAACGTTTCGTGGAAATGAAAACCTGGGCTGGTGATTGGGTATGGGCTTTTATGGCTGGCGGGGCATTGCTAGTGATATTGATCTATACCGCGTTCAGCGTGCCCGAATGGCGTGGAATCGAACGTGCTGAGGCAGAAGCCATCGCGTCGCCCCAGACCGCAACACCTTTGGGCATGGCCTTAGTAGGTGCTCGTGTGGACAAATTGGGCGAAGATGCCGTGCAAGACGGGCTTTCAGGCTACCTGCTGCCGTTCGAAATCGTCTCGGTCCACCTACTGGTGGTGCTCGTAGGCGCTGCTTACTTGGCTCGAGCAAAGCGTAAAACAAAACAAATCAATCCTCCGACATCATCGACTTAGTATTCATGCACCTACTTCCACTTGCCAATTTGCTAACCGAACCCGTGGGCGTCGCCCACTATATGGCTGTTGGTGCCATCATGTTCGTTTGTGGTGTGCTATGCATGGCCACTAAGCGAAACGCACTCGGCATCCTGATGGGCATCGAGCTAGTTCTGAACGGGGCCAATTTGAATTTCATTGCCTTTGGCAGTCCCTGGTTGCGGAATGATGCTTACTCGCTGGGTCTCGATGGCCAACTGATTGCGTTGTTTGTGATTGTGCTTGCCGCAGCGGAGGCTGCAGTCGCTTTGGCAATCGCATTGAATTTTTATAACAACTACGACTCGATCGACGTCGACCGCGCCGATCAATTGCAAGGATAAGCTTCCACGAAGATGGATCCCGAATTCTATTTGCCGTTGCTCTTGGGTGCCGCCTGGCTTGTGCCGTTGGCGTCGTTCTGCATTATCTGGGTGGGCTATAGCTTGCCACAGATGGCAGGCAAGCGCGCGTCGTATACGACAAGCACTTTAGGTGCTTACGTGGCCACTGGTGCGATCGTGACCTCGGTGGCACTGAGTTTCTTTGCCCTATTCGCAGTTTGGTTGCCAGCCCATCCACTCGCAGATGCCTCGCACCATGGAGATGGCCATGAAGAGTCTGTGGAGCACGAAGGTGAGAACCAAGCTGTCGTAGCCAAGTCCCCATTTAAGTTGGCTGCAAGCACGACCCTTATTGCCGAGGATTCGGGACACGGGGGTGAACACGAAGGCGACGAGCACCACGCCAATAATCCGCCGCCCGCAGCCGTTTCCGGCGAGATGTATACCCTGGCGGAATTTGGCGATCTAAAGCTAACGCTGAGCTACTACATTGATGCACTGACGGTCGGCATGTTCTGCATGGTTTCGCTAATTGCATCGTGCGTGCATTTCTATGCGATGGGCTACATGCACGACGAGCTGCACGACTTCACCGATTCGGAAGTCACGCTTTCCAACGGCGAGAAACTGCATCGAGCTGGTCGTTACCATCGGTTCTTCCAGTACCTTTCGCTGTTCTGCTTCAGCATGTTTGGCATTGTGATTGCCGGCAACGTAGCAATGGTCTTCGTGTTCTGGGAACTGGTAGGCATCTGCTCATACTTCCTAATTGGCTTTTACATTGAGCGGCATTCTGCTTCGACCGCAGCCAACAAAGCGTTTATCGTCAACCGCGTTGGCGACTTTGGCATGCTCATTGGCATGATGGCCTTATGGTCGAGCCTGGGAACTTTCTCCTTTGGAGATTCAGTCGATGCCGAGGGCAACACATCACCCGGCATCTTTAGCCAGCTGCGAACCGAAGAGAACGAATACCATCTCGAGCCTACGCAAAGCATGGTCGAAGAAGAAGCTCGAATGGCCACCGGTCCAGAACTCGCCACTGATGAGGAACTCGGTGAGGTTGCTCCTGCGGACGATGCCAATGAGAAAAACACTGCCGGCCAATGGCTCCTGCTGATCGCTGGCGTCGGTATCTTTTGCGGCTGCGTCGGCAAGAGTGCCCAATTTCCGCTACATGTGTGGTTGCCGGACGCGATGGAAGGGCCCACGCCCGTTTCCGCTTTGGTCCACTCGGCAACGATGGTGGCGGCAGGCGTCTATCTCGTGGGACGATTCTACCCGGCCTTTTCGCCCGAGGCCCTGCTGGTAATCGCCTACATTGGCTGTATTACGCTGCTGATCGCAGCGACCATTGCCATCACGGCCACCGACATTAAGCGTGTGTTGGCTTATTCGACGGTTAGCCAGTTAGGCTACATGATGCTGTCGCTCGGCCTGGGTGGCTGGGTAGCTGGTATGTTCCATTTGATTACTCACGCTTTTTTCAAGAGCTTATTATTCCTCTGCAGTGGCTCCGTAATCCATGCGGTGCACACAAACGAGATGACTGAGATGGGCGGATTGCGGAAGAAGATGCCCATCACTGCTTACACGATGCTTGTAGGCTGTCTTGCCATTATTGGTGCAGGGATCCCTCTGACCACGATCGGTTTCAGCGGTTATTACTCGAAGGACGCAATTATCGAACAAGCGTTTAGCTTTGGTAGCTCCAATCCGAAGCACATCATTTTGCAATGGGCTCCCGTGGCGGGTGCTTTTATCACGGCGTTCTATATGTTCCGATTGTGGTTCATGACCTTTGCCGGCGAGCCCCGCGATAAGCACCGCTTCGATCATGCCCACGAATCGCCTAGTATCATGACCGGCCCGCTGCTGTTGCTCGCCGTGTTTGCGATCGGCGTCGGCTGGACTCTGCCTGGCACGAACCTCGACGTCATCAACTTGCTAAGTCAGGCTCGGCCTGTCGGCACCCTGGCCACGACGGAAGGCGTCATACTCACGGACCTGACGATTCCCAGTGAGCCTGATAGCCACAATCCCGAATTCAGGGTTCCCGCCGGGCTATTTGCTTTCGGCACGGCACTTTCGGGTGTGCTACTCGCGGCGATTATTTACTTGTGGAAATTGTTAAACGCGCAAGAGCTGAAGCAGAGCTTCAAGCCAGTGCACAGCGCGCTCTGGAACAAATGGTGGTTTGATGAACTCTATGAAATCATCTTTGTGAAACCCACGATGCTCGTATCAAACTTGATTTCTAAGTTCGATCGCGGGGTAATCGATTCGATATTGCACGGCTCGGCTGCCACTTGTCGGGGTGTTTCCCAGGTTGTCGACGTGCTTTTGGACCGCACGGTGGTTGACGGTTCTGTCAACGGATTTGCCCGTGGCACTTGGGACTTGGGGCTGTGGCTCCGCAAGATTCAGACAGGAAGTTTACGACAATACGTGATGTTTATCGTGGTAGGCACAGTCGTGTTGTTCGTTGCTGTCGGCGTATTGAAGGGATACCTCCCGGCGGGTTAGCGAAAAATGGCCTTTCCCTCCGGCAGGGGATCAACGTGCAAATTATTCAACTAGAAAGATAACGGCGTAATTATGACTCTCAGCGAACCGGTGGTTTATTTGAGTCTGCTAGTTTTCCTACCGGCAATAGCCGCGTTGGTGCTGGCGTTTCTCCCCAAAGTTTCCGACGAAGCGATCAAGCTGATCTCACTAGCTGTGACGATCATGGTTTTTCTGCTTTCGTTAGGACTCATGCGCATCGGTGTAGGCATTGACTTCCACGCCGGCGTTGCCGAGATGCAGAACATGTTCCACGTATCGTGGATCCCCTCTTTCGGCATCCAGTACTTCATGGGTCTCGATGGCATCAGCTTTCCGCTTGTAGCCTTGACCGCCTTCTTATGTGTGCTGGCAATGGCTGCGAGTTGGCCGATTAGCAAGCATGTGAAAGCCTACTGCATTCTGTTCCTGCTCCTGGAAACAGGCATGCTGGGCGTGTTTATGGCGCTCGACTTCTTCCTATTCTACGTCCTGTGGGAAGTGATGTTGTTGCCGATGTACTTCCTGATTGGCGTCTGGGGTGGACCGCGTAAGGAATACGCCGCGATCAAGTTCTTCCTCTACACGCTAGTCGGTAGTGTGTTGATGCTAATCGCGATATTGATGCTGTACTTCAATAGCGATCTGACCCAACTCAATGCCGGGCAACTTGCCATGGCGGGCATCATTAGCACGGCTGAGGATACGACTGCTGAACAAGCACTCGACGATTGGCTGGAGACCGACGATGCCCTAGCTCAACAATTTGCGGCTAACGGCGACGAACCCGATCCGACCAAACGCAAACCGCTTCATACATTTAATATTCTGGCACTCCAGCAGATGGGGCAACACACAGATCTGTTCGATGGAGAAGTGCTGTTTGGCCAGAGCGTGCAGTGGTGGGCGTTCGTGCTGCTAGGAATTGGCTTTATTATCAAGGTACCTAGTGTGCCGCTGCATACCTGGCTTCCCGATGCCCATGTCGAAGCTCCGACACCGATCTCCATGATCCTGGCCGGCATCCTTCTGAAAATGGGTGGCTACGGCATTATTCGCATTTGCTATCCCATCTGCCCGCAGGCAGGTTACGACCTGGCGTACGTCGTTTGCTTTATCGGCGTATTGAGCATGGTTTACGGAGCCTTCGCTGCCTTGGCACAGAAAGACTTTAAACGCATGGTTGCCTATAGCTCGGTAAGCCATATGGGCTATGTCGTGCTTGGCTTTGGTGTGTGGAGTGCGATGGCCGACACCAACTACAATCCCTACTATTGGCAGATGGGCGTCAACGGGGCCATGTTCCAAATGATCGGCCACGGCATCAGCTCCGCCGGCATGTTCTTTATGGTAGGCGTGGTGTACGACCGAGTGCATCATCGAAACCTGGACGAGTTTGGAGGATTGTTCTCCAAGATGCCGGTTTACAGTGGCTTGGCCGTCGGCATATTCTTTGCCGGCCTGGGGTTACCTGGGTTGTGCGGCTTCATCGGCGAAGTATTGGTGGTGCTTTCGGTGTGGAAGTACAGCTACGTGCTGGCGATCATTTCGGCGGCCGTCGTGATTCTAACTGCCGGCTATATCTTATGGGCGATTCAGCGCGTCTACTTGGGTGCCGAGTATCGAGGCCCGCATGGCGAGGCGCTGACACCAATCACCATGCGTGAATTGCTGATTGCTACGCCTCTGCTGACACTGGCCATTGTTTTTGGGGTCTATCCCACTAGCGTCCTGCGATACATGCAGCCGTCGGTCGATCTACAGGTTGAACAGTTAGCTGCATGGACCAAAGAACACGATCAACGCGAAACGGCCGCTAACCCACTGAGCGAGGGCCAAATGGCAGCCCTGTTGAATAAGAATTAGAAGCCGAATAAATAAAACGAAACACTCAACACCCCAACAGCTTCCGTGAACTTTACGACACTCATCGACGAGCTTTTAAAAGACACGCTTGATGGCAGCTTGCCGCTGTTTAAGCCTGAGCTTGCCATTTGCAGCACGATCATCGTGATGCTGCTGGTGCGTGTGTTTAAGGGTGGCCAATACGTTCCCTCGTTTTTCCTGGCCCTGGCCGGTAGTAGTTTCGCTTTGTGGTCGGCAGTGAAAACTTCGATGGAAAGCCCACCTGCCCAGGAAATTTTCACGGGCATGCTGGTCTTCGATTCTCTGACGGCCTCAATGCGAGTCTTTCTACTCGCGTTTGCCGTGCTATTTATTCTTCTAGCAAGATTAACTGGACTCGCCGATCGTAGCGATGGCCAAGACTTCTATACATTGGTTTTGGGTTCCACCCTTGGCATGTGTGTCATGGCCTCGGCCAATCATATGCTGGCGATTTTTTTGGGAATCGAAATGGCGAGTGTGCCCTCTTATGTTCTCGCAGGAATGGTGAAAGGACGTCGTCGCAGTAGCGAGGCCGCTCTGAAATACGCGATTTATGGTGCGGGAACCGCCGGCGTCATGCTCTACGGCATTAGCCTGCTGTGCGGCATCCTAGGCTCCGCCCACCTGCCAACCATGGCCAGCCGGTTGTGGGAAATGGACATTCCCACCGCCTTAGCATCTGGGGGAGAAGATTTACCTCTGATGGGGCTGGCCCTAGGTGGCTTGATGCTGGGTGTTGGCTTGGCCTTTAAGCTTTCAGCCGTGCCATTTCACTTTTGGTGCCCGGACGTGTTCGAAGGTGCCTCTGCAGAGGTGGATGCCTTCCTTTCGGTCGCTTCTAAGGCGGCAGCGTTGGTATTATTGATCCGCGTGGGAATCGGGCTAGGTTATCACGACGCAGCAGCAGTAGATCAAATTGCCGCTAGTCCGCCCGCCGCGGTGAGTTTGGTTTCCAATTCTCCCCTGCAAACAGTGCAAGAAGAATCTTCAGCAGAGCCTGCTCCGTTGTCTCCGGTGCGACGGTTCATCGTAATCCTCACGGCTATCGTAGCGATCGTCACATGCACCTTTGGTAATTTGGCTGCCTATGGGCAATCGAACATCAAACGCATGTTTGCCTACTCGACGATTGCCCATGCTGGATTCATGATGATGGCGGTCGCAGCGGCAGTCTCTTTGCAGGGCACCGATCAGGAACTCGCCAAAGAAGCGCTGTCCGCAGTCATGCTCTACATCGCCTTCTATCTATTCATGAATCTGGGCGCGTTTGCAATTGTTGCGTTCCTGCGAAATTCTATGGGCAGCGAAGACATCGCCGACTACGCAGGCCTTATTCGCAGCAACCCGCTAGTTACTGTATTGATGGTTGCAGTTTTAGTAAGTCTGATTGGCCTACCACCTCTGGCAGGATTCTGGCCTAAGCTGCGAGTCTTGCAAGCCCTCTATATGGCCGGTGGAACCTTAATGTATTCCGTGCTAGTGGCCGCCGCTTTGAATACGGCAATCTCACTGGTGTATTATCTTCGCGTCGTAAAAACGATGTGTATTGACGACGAGCCCGACACACGCGGGCCTGTTTCAATCGGCTTTCTCCCTGTAGCCTATGCGTTGGTGGTTTGCGTACCAGTAATTCTATTGGGCATTTGGCCCGATCCACTCGCCCAATGGGCAAGTGAAGCGGTCTCCAACATCCTGAGTTAAAGAATTGGCCATGAAACAAACCACGCCCGCTTCGGAACTGAATCGCTTGCTAGCGCTGGTGGGGCATTCGTTCCCTCAGTATCTGCAGTATTCGCGTCCTTATGTTCCTCCCGGCAGGAACGAAATTATTGAGACGCTGGACGCAATTGCTGAAGACCAGGTGGTTTTAGGTGACCGCATCACTCAAATGCAAATCGATGCCGACGCTTCGATTCGAACCGGTGATTTCCCAATGGAATTTACCGACATGCACGACTTGGGCATCGACTTTTTGGTTGGAGCAGCCGTCGCCTATCAGCAACAAGATGTGGAAACAGTCTCCGAGATTGTTGAAAATCTTCAAGCATTCCCTGCCGCCAAGGCGCTCGCCGAAGAGGCTCTCGGCATGGCCAAGGGACACCTAGAATCGCTACGAGAGCTAGTTCAGGTCGAGCCGAGCAAGAACTAGAAAAACTCTTTTCGAAATCGCAGGTTTCTCTCGACAGATTTCCAATGCTGTTTGACACCCACGCCCATCTCGATCAGGAAGAATTTGACGAGATACTGGACGACGTCCTGCAACGAGCCGCAACGGCGGGGATCACCCGCTCGGTTTGTATTGGTACCACTGCAGCTGCGAGTCGTAAATGTGTTGAGATCGCGGGCCAATACGAATCCGTCTACGCAGCCGTAGGCATTCAGCCTAACTATGTAGCAGAGGCTCAGGAGGGCGACTGGGACAAAGTCGTCGAGATGGTCGATTCCAAGCGAGTTGTTGCTGTCGGCGAGACTGGGCTCGATCGGTATTGGGATTTTACACCCTTCGAATTGCAGCAAGACTACTTCGACCGCCATATTCGATTGGCACAACGCCGTAGCCTACCCTTTGTAGTTCACATGCGCGATTGTGACTCAGACATCATGGTGATGCTAAGAGAAGCTCGTCAACGTGGTCTACTGCATGGAATTATGCATTCGTTCACCGGCGATCTAGTAATGGCCGATGAATGTGTCCAGCTTGGCATGCATATTAGTTTTGCCGGAATGGTTACCTTTAAGAAGTCTCAGGCTCTACGTGATTGTGCTGCCAGCATTCCAGACGATCGGATTCTGCTGGAGACCGATAGCCCTTACCTTTCACCAGAACCGGTACGGGGCAAGAAGCCCAACGAACCAGCTCATCTGCTCCACACAGCTGAATGCGTCGCGGCCGCAAGGGGAACTACCCTCGAACAACTAGCCGAGCAAACCACTGCCAATGCCATGAAAGTGTTCGGCATTTCGGACGATTAGCCTCGGCCCAGGTAGACGCAGTGGGCCTGATGGTACTATCTCAAGATTGGCCCTGAGCTTTGATTTGCAGTGCGCAGGTCTTCGGTAAGATTCTGGTGCTGTTTGGCCAAGAACGCACGTCGTCCATAGGCGCCACCGTAGTGTCCGCCCGTCTTCGCTGCCGAGTGGCAATTGCAAGGCGGATCGTTGTGCCATTCGTTGTAGTAGGTTTCGTCGGAGCAGCCAGAGCAACTGGAGCATCCGCCGCAACAACCACTGTTGCAGCCGCTATAGTAGCCGTAGCCGCTGAACGCCCTGCGCAAACGTTGCATGAACCAACAGTTTCCTAGAATCGGACAGTTTCCAACTCCTGATCCACAGCCAACATCTCCGCATCCACAGGCAGGTTCGCAACAGGAATCGTAGCAACCACAAGCAGGCTCACAGCAACTATCGCAACAGCCGCAAGCCGGTTCGCAACAACTGTCGCAACATCCACATGCTGGCTCGCAACAGGTATCGCAGCAGCCGCAGGCTGGTTCTGGACAACAACAACCTGGCTCGGCAATGCCGCAACTTGGGCCGCAAGCTCCCATTCCGCAACCACCATAGGGCATCATGCAACAGCCCACACTGGAAAGGCAAACAAGAGCACTGACAAGAGAAAAGAGTTGTCGCGTGGACATGACTTGATACTCCGACAAGAAATCTGAAAAACGTAGCCCCCCCGCCTGAACAGTTACTGACGGAGACGTTCGTGGAGATTTATCGGCTCAGTGGTTCGCGAGAGGCCAGAAAATCGATAGAATCGGCAAAGATTATCACCACTTCGCTAGCAGTTCTGGCATGGTCTACTTCACCCATGAGCCAATTGCATGACCCGCAAACCTCTAAGCCCAGGGCAGTTAAACCATATCGCGTTGCCCACGCTCGACCCCTCTTTGGCAGAAAAGTTCTACGTCGAATTGCTTGGGTTCCGGGTCGTCCCTCGGCCCTCTTTTTCCTTTGATGGTCGCTGGCTCTACCGAGAGCGGGTTGGGCCGATGATCCACTTGATTCATGTACCAACTCACCAGGTTCCGAGAGGTCCCATACGAACTCTTGGATCTCATTTTGCCATCCAATGCGAGGACACCGATGCGGTCGTTGATGAGCTAACGCTGAGAGGAATCGAATTTGTGGAACGCTCCTTGCCAGACTACGGCTATCGACAAATCTTCTTTCGCGATCCCGATGGTAACCTCATCGAACTCGGCTCATGGCCCGATATTCATGACATGGTTTGCCAGCATGAAAGGGAGGCCGAGGAGAGTTCCTCAACGGCCAAAGACCAAGGAGATACTTAACCCCCTGATAACTTTGATTCTTTTCACTTACAATCACTGGTTAAGTTAATAATCCGGTGACGATTGCTGCGTGCGACATCTATTTGGAGTTCAACAATGGAAGAATCGGCCAAGTCGTTTTTTCAAGAAATCTTGGAAACTCCCAGCCCCTCAGGCTATGAACAGCCTGTGCAAGCCATAGTCCGCGAATACGCCGGACAGTTTGCCGATGAGGTTACCACGGATCTTCACGGCAATGTGATTGCCTGTTGCAATCCTGGGGCGGAGTTGCGAGTGATGTTTGCTGGGCACGCGGACCAAATTGGTTTACTTATTACGCACATTGATGAATCGGGATTTATCTATACAAACACGATTGGTGGCTGGGATCCTCAGCAGCTTATTGGGCAGAGGATGACGATCTACGCAACAAGCGGTCCCATACCAGCGGTAATTTCGCGCAAGCCTATTCACTTGCTCGATCAAGATGAACGCAAGCAAGTTGTGAAGCATAAGGAGATGTGGCTCGATATTGGGGCTAAGAGCAAGGAAGAGGCTGCGGAGGTTGTCCGCATCGGCGACCCAGTAACGCTTGAATTGGGCTACCAAGAAATGCGCAATGGATTTGCTAATTCCCCAGGCATGGACGACAAAACTGGGCTATGGGTCTGCATGGAAGCGTTGCGACGCGCGAAGTCCAAAGGCTTGAATGTTTCGCTATATGCTGTGGCAACGGTCCAAGAAGAGATTGGATTGCGGGGTGCAACAACTAGTGCTTACGGTGTGAATCCTCACGTCGGAATTGCGGTCGACGTCACTCACGCCACTGATTGTCCGACGATTGATAAGAACCAAGAATCCGATATCAAGCTCGGTGGCGGCCCCGTAATCTATCGTGGACCCAACATGAATCCTGTCGTGGTCGAACATCTTCATCAGGCAGCGGATGACGCCGATGTTCGCTGTCAGTGGGGAGCCATAGGGCGCGGCACGGGCACTGACGCAAATGCTATGCAGCTTTCACGTGCGGGCGTGGCCGCCGGACTCGTCAGCGTTCCCAATCGCTACATGCATAGCGCCGTAGAAATGATCTCGCTAGAGGACATCGACGCCACTGCCAATCTATTGGCAACCTTCGCCAGTGGCATTCAAGCTGCCGACGATTTCACGCCGCGGTAGAGCCGTAGCTGCTATCTGCGAAACTAAATAATCGCCCAGCTAGCAGGTGGGGCGTGTCTGTTGACGGATCGCGCCCGTTTACCTACTTTTTCACCTTCCCGCTGTCAAAGTGGGTATGACTCTAGTACCAGATTCGAACCATGAGCACTTTCCATGTCCGCTTGCTTGCGTCAATTTCCTATTCTCCTAATCTGCCTCTTAGTACTGAGCAGTACTCCCGCATTTGCTGCAATTCCTGGCTTGGGCAATGTCTTAGACGATAGCACCAAATCAGAATCTCCGACGACCCCCAAAGATCCAGTCGCGGAGGACTCAAAAGAATTGGCACTCCCTGAAAAGCGGGCGGAGGTATTAGAGCAGCTAAGAATTGCTCGGCAAAACTCTCCCGAAACTAAGTCCGACGCTTCGGACGCGTCTTCCCAGGATGCAGAGAAGATTAGCCTGCTGAAGCAATTGAGTTTGGTATATGAACAGCAAGAGTCTCTTTCCAGCCGGACGAAAGAACTTGAAGACGAGCTTTCCACAGAGAAGGAAGCGCTAATACAACTTAAAAACTCTGGACCAGAAGAGCCTAAACCATATTCCTTTTTCCTCCGTGAAGAGATCCAGGACACGCTCACCCTAGAAGGCGAAAGACTCCGCTCACTCACAAAGGCAACTGAATCCGTTGAAGATTCACTCAGTCGTGCCAAGGATGCTTACGAAGCTAAATGCAAACAGCAACGCTTACTGGAAGAAAAAGCAGAAAGTGCCGAGGATCCTCCAGAAAAACTTGCAACCAAGCAGAAAGCCAATCTCACCAAACGCGAGTGCGACATTGCCGCAGCAAAAGTGGAAATTCGCAAGACAGAACGCGCCAATGTCCGGCTCGAAAAGGAGATTCTTCAAACTAGATTAGACTACCTGACAGAAAAACTGCAGCTTATTGATAGCGAGGTGACATTTTCACAGGACGATTTAGACTCGAAATTCCACGAGCTAACGCAAAAAGAGATCGAGGGTGAGCGTCGCCAAAAAGAAAATGAGACAGAAGTCAGCATTCTATTCTCAGAATGGAGCAAGGCTCGTGAGCGGCTCGATAGAGAGGACCCCGCCACTGCCAGTAAAGCCCTACGGGCAGAAGTTGCAGCGAAGAAGCAGGCGCATAGCTTACGTACTGTTCGAAGTGACTATTTCACCAAGCAAAGTGCTTGGGTCCAGAGAATGCGTGACTTGTGGATTTGGCGTTACCGTGTTGCCACTGCCGACTATCAAACTGCGGATCTCTACAAATGGCTTGATGAAACCGAGGCCTTATTGCAAGATCTCGCAACAGAGCGTTCCTTGAACGAATCGACCTTGGATGAGCTCAGAAAAGTTCTGGCCGATAACGACTTGGTAGAAGCACAGAAAAAGCCAACTGCCGCGGACCGTTGGACGAAACATCAGCAGCAAGTCATTCGAGACCAGATTGAATTTGTCAATAAACACATGGCTCGCTCAGAGTCCACGGCTCGCCTTGCAGAAAAGCTTGCTGCGGAAATCAAAGCGCGTACTAGTCATTTTTCACTATCTGAATGGTTTGGAGTGGCTTGGGAAAAGGCCGCCTATGTTTGGGATTATGAGCTCACCACGCCTGCAGAGGACCAGCCTCCATTAAGAGTCAGTTCAGTCCTATGTGGCATTTTATTGCTAGTCTTGGGGTACCGTGTGTCCCGTCTCCTAAGTGGAGTGCTTGGCAAGAGGGTTCTGTCGCGATTTGGAATCAATGATGGAGGCATATCGGCACTACAGTCTCTTTCGTTCTATGCTTTCTTATTCATGTCGACCCTGATGGCTCTAAAGGTGGTGAACGTCCCCCTTACGATGTTTACCTTCCTAGGGGGTGCGGCTGCTATCGGTATTGGTTTTGGAAGTCAAAATGTACTGAATAATTTTATTAGTGGATTGATCATGCTAACCGAGCAGCCAGTTCGTGTTGGCGACTTGATTGAGCTAGATGATGTCGTAGGCACCATTGATTCGATTGGCATGCGAAGTACAAGAATTCGGACTGGGAGCAACTATGAAATCATTGTTCCTAACAGTACGTTCCTGGAGAACAATGTCGTCAATTGGACCCTCGCGGACTCTACAGTTCGCTGTACTGTTCAAATTGGCGTAGCCTACGGCTCACCCTGCCGAGAAGTCGCCAAGCAACTCAAACGGGCTGCAGACGAACATGGGTTGGTGCTCAACAAGCCAGAGCCGTTCGTTTGGTTTGCCGGTTTCGGGGATAACTCGCTCAACTTCGAACTCTATTTCTTCATCACTATTCGGTCGCTCTCCGAACGTCGCCGTATTGAAAGTGATATGCGATTTATGATCGACCAGTATTTCCGCGACGCTGAAATATGCATCGCCTTCCCGCAGCGGGACGTTCATCTCGATACACTCAAGCCATTGGAAGTGCGGGTTATGCCCAATGAAGAATCTCAATCTGAAGTCGGCTTGCCCGAGAAATCTCAAGCAGCATAAGCTGCATTTTCTGGGGTACGCTGCCTAGGCTTCGTCGCCGGCGTGAATTTTGAGATAACTCTCATAGCGGCGCACATCGATATACCCATCAGCAACTGCGTCCTTCACGGCACACGGTTCCTCGTGAGTGTGCGTACAATCGGGATAACGGCAATCGCTGACATAGGGCCGCAAATCGCGGAAGAAGCCAGCCACTTCCTCGGGAATCACATCCCAAAGCTGTAGTTGGCGGATACCGGGGGTGTCCACCACAAAGCCGCCGTACGATAGCGGGATTAGTTCTGCCGTGGTTGTTGTGTGACGTCCCTTCTCAGTTTCGTTGCTCACTGTCTGCACTCGAAGTTCTAGTGCGGGGTCGACCGTGTTAAGTAGGCTAGATTTGCCAACGCCACTTTGCCCCGTCAGCACAGATTGTCGCCCCTTGAGAAGCCAACGTAATTGGTCAATTCCCCAGCCTTTCGTGGCCGAGAGCAATACTACCCGATAGCCGAGTTGGCTATAAACGCCCACCAAGGGTTGCAAGTCGCCACGCTCGACGAGATCGACCTTGTTAATACACAAGATGGGCTCGATATCTGCCCGCTCTGCAGTGACCAAGTATCGATCCAACAATCCTGGCTTGAGTCGTGGCTGAGCAGCGCTAGTAACGATCAAGAATTGATCGACATTGGCCACTAACAATTGTTGTCGACCACGACTGCTCCGGGCTAACACTCCCTGGCGTGGCTCAACACGTTCGATAATGCCCTCAGAGTCGCCCTCGGGGCGAACCCACACGATATCTCCCGCGGCCACAACGTGCCGTTGATCCGTCTGAAGTGTCTTCAGCAATCGGCGTGTGGCACACTGCCGCGTGATTCCATCTTCGCATAGGACAGTGCTCACCAATCCCTGGACACGAAGAACTCGACCGCGTTCGCAGAGCTGCTCGTCGATCTCCGGCAACACAATGGCCCCAGACGCATCTTCCGCGACCTCCGCGCCTGCTAGAGTGCGTTTGCGGGTAAGCTCCCCTTTGCCACTGACACTTTGATGGGAGCGCAGATCCTCGACCGATTCTTGATTTTGGTCGAACTTCTTCGTGAGATCGTTAACCCGGGTACGAACGTTCCGATTCTTTCGGAACTCGGCTCGAAGTCTGTTCTTTTTTTTCTTCGCCATAAATAAGCGGAGAACCAGTCTTCCTCTGCCCGCGGCTTCCAGTGATTAGGGAACGAACGCTTAAACTGGATCGTCGGGAAGCTTAATCTGCCCCGCGCTGTTGTCCATGACATCGTACCGCTTTGTGTTGTACTTATCTGTGCGGCCGGCAGGCTTGTCTTTACTGTCGGGCCCACTCGACCGTAGTCCTGCTCGGGCGAGCAACGATTCGGTCATAATCTCAGCAGGAAGATCGTCTGCCGGTGGTGGACCCACCGCGCCCAAATCGGCGGGCGAATAGTCCAACTCGTACTTATGCTTCGCCACAAATACGGAGTCACCCGGATCAATCCGCTTTTCCTGCACGCGGACGCCGTTGACTTTTACGCCGTTTCGGCTCTGCATATCGCGGACATACCAATAGCCACCGTTAACGAACAGCTGACAATGGTGGGCTGAGACGTTGGCAAATCTCAGGACAATATCGCAGCTTTCGCGACGACCGATAAGAAGTTGTTTCTTGATCAATGGGATCGGATCGCCGCCTCCAAGCGGAATCAATTCACCATACATAGCTAGATACTCTTAAATTGGATAAACTGTGCCCCAGAATAAAAACGGGAACGATAAGGACTGTCTGCGGACTCCGAGCGACTCGCTGGCCGGCTCCTGTCACCCAAATCCTACATTTCACTCTAGGCAATCCATTTCGTGTCGTCAACCAACACACCTAATTCCTGCAGTAAAAGGCACAAATGGCGCGAAATGGGCCATAGATATCAGGCCTACAGCCTGGTACTCCGCGAACGTTTTGGCTGCCGTGTCCAGAAGGTAAGTCTCGATGCCGGGTTCACTTGCCCAAACGTCGACGGCACAGTCGCCAAAGGAGGATGTACGTTTTGCGACAACCGTAGCTTTAGTCCGAGTCGTCGCCTGCCACGGGCCGACATCTTTGGACAGATCGATCAAAGCATCGCGCGAATGCGAAAGCGTTACAAGAATTGTCGAAAATTCCTAGCGTACTTCCAACCTGCCACCAATACCTACGCACCTGTTGAGAAGCTTCGCCCCCTTTACGAGCAGGCACTGGCGCACCCGCAAGTCGTTGGTTTGGCGATTGGCACGCGAAGTGACTGCGTCCCCGACGAGGTACTCGACCTGTTGGAAGAACTCGCCCAGAACACTTATCTTTCCGTCGAATACGGCATGCAAACGATCCACGATCGTTCGCTGGACTGGATGAATCGAGGCCACCATCACGATTCGTTTCTTGATGCGGTCGAGCGAAGTCGCGGACGGGGCTTTGAGATCTGTGCCCACGCGATCCTAGGTTTGCCTGGTGAATCCCACGCCGACATGATGGCCACAGCCCGGGAGTTGGCGCGAGTGAACATCGACGCGGTTAAGATCCACAATCTCTACTGCGTAAAGAACACGGCACTCGCAGAACAAGTGGCAGCCGGCGAAGTCAAATTGATGGAACGTGACGATTACGTCGCCGCAGTTGTCGATTTTCTAGAACTCCTGCCGCCCTCGATGGTGGTAGAGCGAATCAGCGGAGATGCCCCACCCGACTATTTCGTGGGTCCTGAATGGTGCCTCGACAAACCAGCCGTCAAGGCTGCGATTGAGGCGGAGTTTGAGCGCCGAGACACTTGGCAAGGGAAAGAGTTCCAAGTATGAGATATCTTTCCGTCACTTTGATTTACTGCGCGTTAGCTTGCTCTCTCTGTGCGGAACCGCTAGACCGTGATGCTCTTCAAGCCACGCTCGATGCTACCATCGACCAGCACTCGACGGCGCGAAGGACAACGGTCGCTCTCAAGGTTGTCGATTTCAAGTCGGGAGATGTTCTCTATGATCGCGGTGGGGATCGGTTAATGACGCCTGCTTCGAATCTTAAGATCTACACCTCGGCCTGCGCGCTCGATACATTCGGTCCCAATCATCGATTTACCACGACGTTGCAGGCCGTCGGAACTCTCGACCAAGGTGTGCTCAAGGGCGAGCTCGTGTTGGTGGGTGGCGGTGATGCCATGTTCTCGGCCGAGGACCTTAACACTCTGGCGGATCAAGCGGTAGAGAAGTGGCAACTCAAGCAGATCACTCACGGAGTGCGCGTCGATAATTCTCGCTATGCCCCACCTCAAAAAGGTCCAGGTTGGATGTGGGACGATGACCCAGACTACTACAACATGCCAGTGACGCCTTTGATGCTGGACTTCAATGTCCTCGAGTTAAAACTGTCGCAGGAGCTCGAGGGTCAACTTTCGGCACGCAAAACCCTAGCCGCTGCGTACCCGTACATTGAGTCTGTTAATCCAGGATCTCTCCCCGGAGACAGACTTTTTTGGCGGGAACCGGGAACTGATCCAATTCTGCTCGCTAAGAGTGGGGATGTGAAGGAATACCTCGATTCACTGGAGAAAGATGAGACGCCCAGGCTCACCCCTCATGATCCTGGACGCTGGATCGCCAGTGTCTTTCAAGATTTACTTGAACAGCGATCCGTGGAAGTTACTGATGATTTGTTTGCGAGGAGAAACAAGAGAGGAGAACTGGTAGGAAGAGGGACAAAAGGGAAGAAAGTTATTGACGAGATCACTTTTCAAGGCCAATCACTCTCCAAGACCCTCCGTCATTTTAACCATAAGAGTGAAAACGCCATCGGTGAAGTGCTGCTACACGAGATCGCCATCGCCCACGGTACGGACCAACCGAAGTGGTCGGACGGCGCGAAGGCAATCACCAGTTGGTTGACAAAGCACGCCGGGCTCGAACCTGGTTCCTTCCGACTGGTCGATGGCTCGGGACTGTCTCGCTATAGCCTCATTTCAGCCGACTCCTCGGTGAAGTTGCTCGCTCATATGCGTGAGCACGAACATTACGAGACGTTCTTCAAAGCCCTGCCTGAATATGAATTGAAACTCAAGAAGATCCATTGGCCTGATCAACCCGCAGAAGAATTCGATGCAATCCGCGTCCACGCGAAGCCAGGGGGGATGAGTGGCGTGTCGACCATTTCTGGCTATATAGAAACGCTCGATGATCGACAGCTTGCCTTTTCGCTCTTAGCGAATGGCTATCTTGGTCGCGCCAAACCGGTCTTTGATCTCCGACACAAAGTATGGAATGTGCTGGTGCAATATCGGGCGGAGTAATCTATAGCGCCACCGATAAGGACGAAGAGTCCTTTGTCGCTGCCTTCTCCTTGGAATTCTCGTTCAACTTGATCAGTTCGTAGGAGAAAGCACCAAGGAGTCGTCCCCGCTCGCCCGAGTGGCACTGCAGGCAGTCGGAGTTTGCACGCAGGGCTCCCAACATCACAATCCGATCCTCTTGCTCCTCCGCAACTAGATCTTTTTGAAAGCGTAGCTGAGCGAGAGCAGTCACCTCGAAGTCGCCCAGATCGCGGTGCGGAATCTCTTCCAGCTCGTCCATCGTGGGCAGAGTATCGGAGACGTAAACCCGCGGTGAGTCGTGCCGCAAGAGACTGACGAGTTCCAGTCGTACCAAACGCCACTCCCTCGTGGCTGTGCCGCATGGCTCAATGTCGCTTTCCAAGGAACGGAATCCGTGCGGCTCGAAGCCGGCTGCCATTCGGTGCGACGACACATAGCCCATCATCTCTGAATCGAGAAAGTCATTGACAACTATATTGTGCAATTTGTCGCCGACTGCTCTCGTTCCTGAGTCGATATGTTGGTTAGTTAATTCCATGGGTTGAGATAGCGAAATGGCGGGCGGCGTCTCGATATCAATGTATCCGGGTCTCACAAAGGCCATGCGAGCAAAGCCGAACCCCGCAGCCACGGTGAATTGCAACGAGACATCGTGATGGAGCCTCTCCAACATCGAGTCACGATAGCCGTACCTGGAAGCCACTTGTTCGCGATCCTTTAGTGTCTGCATTACCGGCAGAGAATAGAACAATTCCTTGGTGGCCTCAGCATCATGCAACACTCTATCCGGCGGGTCGAATTCTAATCGATCGGCAAGCGACACAATCGGATAGTCCCGCCGCATTTGCTCAATATTCAGATATTCGTTGTAAGCACTGAGGAAGGCAAATCCGTAAACACCAAGCACAGTTGTGAGTAGCATCACCGCCATAGTCCGCGGGCGGACTCCGACTCCGATTCCTAATAGCACCGCAAAGAAATTTGCCACACCGTGGAAGAAGAAAGTGATCGACCCAATGCCACACATCACGCCCAGCAGAGTCCCGACGATCGCGGTACAGATGGTTTGGGCAGACTTTTTCTGCCAGTAGCTTCTCACACATACATAGATCAGTAGGGTAGATACGCCCGCCGAGATGAGGTAAAGCACCCCGAACCATTGGTAGGGCACAAGAATGAGACAACTTACCGCGGTGATTGCCAGAAGGGTCTTCAAGCCAAATTGAATTGGCATACGCGGTTCTTGCGCAGGAGAAGTCATTTCCATGGCTGCTGTTCCATTTTGAGAAGAGGGGAGATGAGTGACAGCCTGCAGAAATTCTAGGCAAGCGCGAGCAAACGGAGAAGTAACCGCGTCCTACCGATTAGAATCCAATTTGCGGAAACACCTCGCGAAACGTACCATTAATAGAGTCCCCAGAGAGGACCAGGTGATCGCCGGTTCGCCTCGGCGAACGGGAGGAAAGTCCGGGCACCGCAGGACAGGGTGGTGGATAACGTCCACCGACCGCAAGGTCAGGGATAGTGCCGCAGAAAACAAACCGCCGATGGGAGCTGTCAGCTCTCAGCGTTCAGCGGTCAGCTCTCAGTCACCGGGAACTTCCCCGACATGAAGCTGAAAGCTGAACGCCGAAAGCTGACAGCTTCACAGGTAAGGGTGAAAAGGTGCGGTAAGAGCGCACCAGCAATCGAGGTGACTCGGTTGGCTCGGTAAACCCCACCCGGTGCAAGTCCAAGCAGAGAGCAGAGCCGGTCCGGCTCGTTACGACTCTCGGGTAGGACGCTTGAGATGCCGAGCAATCGGTGTCCTAGATGAATGATCGCCGGCGACGCGCGAGCGTTGCAACAAGACCCGGCTTATCGGTCCTCTCTGGGGTTTTTTTTTGAGGGGTGAGGAGCGAGGATTGGGGATCGAGGGGATGATCGCAACGCTACGCGTCGCCGGGCTGTGTAGGTAATGACCAAAGACAGAGTCTCAGATTTGGTCAGGCCTTGTGATAGATAGAAGCAAGTTGAAAGCTAGACCAGCTCCGAGCGGCGGCTTCTTCGTTTGTTTTTTGACTGGGGATCGAATTTCCCGTGTATCTTGCAAATGCCTCCGAAAGTGGGGAGGCATATCTTGTGGTGCGAGGGGGGCAGACGCACAAGCGGGAAGAGGTTCGGCCGACGCAATTTTGTGTGAAAGCTTTTTGCTGTTCCACTACAAGTTGTGTGCCGGCTTAGTTCGAAGTGGCTTAAGAATTGGGAGTTGACGTCGCGGGCGTGCGGGATTCGGGGAGAACACCCAGAATACCTTAGTCAATATTGCTCTCTTGACTGAATCTTGTCGGATTACTAGACGATTCAATTCTCCGAGAGACTTTTCAATGATCAAATCAAGCTCGCGCCTCCGTTACAGCTTAAAGTCGCTTTTGGTCCTGATGACAATTGCAGGAATAGTAGCGTTCTTTTTTAACCGATATCTCTACTATCATTCTTTACCTCGTGAGCTTCACCTTGGTAGCTATCACATCCCAACGAGAGAAGGTGACATTACGCATCATTGTAAATTCAAATTGTATGCTTCAACTAACTACTACGACATTCTTAAAGAAAGAACACGGGCCAGACAGCAGGCAATCCGACATCACATTATCTCAACAATCTAGGAAATTCCGTACGAAGAGAATTGCGATCCTCACTTGGCCTCTCTAAGAACGCAGATCAACGACCGCATCAGCAAAGAAGTAGGCAATTTTCAAGGTAGTGGCTTAATAAACGATATGATTTTTTCGGAATACAGTTTTTACATGGGGCAACAGAATACGTTCTCAAATTTGTCGAAGCTAAGACTTGGCCGTGATAGAGAGCCGGAGAATGTCCTTGAGTTTTCTGCAGATGGTAGTACCGAGGAATAGTTTGATATAATGGTCAAGTTAGATCGAGCTATGGATCTGTCGAGGATATTTCTAGAAGCAGTTTCAGAAATAGTGAGCCGACGGCGCTAGCCGCGGGCTGAACTCGAATTAACATCAACGCTCCTGCTGCCCGCGGCTAGCGCCGTCGGCTCAAAAGTCGTGATTTCTATTTTTGTAACTGCTTCTAATTTCTTTCTCTACCCAACTTAACCGGCGAATCGGCGATTCGCGGCTATTGGCTGCTATCTATAAAGCGAGTACCCGCTTCGATGGCGATTCGTTGCAGGTCTTTTTAATCTTCATCAAGCTGCACGGGTGACTCGAAATCCTCTGGCTTCACGGCTAACAGGGAGCAGTCGACTTGCGGCAGCAGGCGTTCGGCCGTGTTGCCTGTAATGAGCCCCGGGATTCCTGTGCGTCCTACGGTGCCCATCACCACCAGGTCCACAGCGTGCTGCTCGATGCTATTCAAGATGGCAACGTCAGGAGCTTCCTCCGAGAGATTCACTTGGGCAGCTTGAGACAAGTTGGCTGTAGCGAGTTGAGCATCAATCTGCGCTCGTGCCTTGTCGCGATACAATTTCTTGACTTCTGCCTCGTCACTCGCAGGCGCGTTAGGGTCATCGGGATATTCGGCAGCATGAACCACATGAAGTTTAGCCTCTTGCAGCTCGGCCATGGCGCAGCCGAGTTCCATTGCCAGATCGCCGACTGGTCGTAGGTCGTGAGCAACAAGGATATGATCGAATAGTTTTCCAAACGGTGATTGCGTGACCCACACCGCGCAAGGGCACTTTCGTAACAAGGTCATCCCCGTACTACCGAGCAGCAAGCCCTGGATCGCTCCCAGGTGCCGGGTGCCTACGATCACTAAGTCGTGTTTCTGGCGAAGAACCTGACGAATGATATTGATCGAACTCTCGCCCACTACAACATGGCTCTGGGCTTCGATTCCCTGCTGTCGTGCTTCACTCTTTAGTACCTCGAGCTGTTGTGCCGCTTCGCTCAGAACCGTGGGTTCGTCGGTATTGCTTTCTGCGATTAGTTGTTGAACCTTTACCGACAGATCTAGAGAGAAGAGAAAGTGGACGGAAGCGGAATTCAGCTTGGCTAGCCACAGTGCCTGGCGAACTGCTTCGGCATTGGGTTCGGAAAGTTTTTCGGAAACATACCGATCTCCCCAAGACAAGTCGACTCCCACCAGAATATTTTTGAACTGTCTCATGGAATTGCTCTCCTTCTCGTCGTTTCTCTTCGGGCTCTCTTCGGGCGAAGTAGTCGAGGTTTCATCTTACCAAAGGGAGATTGTTTTCTCGACGCTCTCGGATTGTTCCTCTGCGTCAGTCATGTTGGGTAGGTGCCGCACCTATCCTATTCCCTTGGATCACTTTCTCTCGGGCCCCGGTGAGACGTAGTCTGACGGTTATTGAGGAACTTCTCTTTGCGGCCCTCTGTCGACGCCTACTTCAGACTGGTACAAAAAAAACCGCCCCTGAAACCAGGGGCGGCTGTTCGCGTCCGTGCTGACCATGCTGAACTCTCAAGGAAGATCAGAATCGTGGTTGATTATTGGTCGGCTTGAATGGCGAGGGGGTGCCTGCCGGGGGCGATTGCGTCAGCGGGGTCTGCGGCAACGGAGGTTGCTGCAGTGGTGGTTGCTGACGTGGCGGCTGATGCAGCCCAATGCCACTGTTCTGCTGTGGCTGAGGTGTCGATTGCTGAGGGAGCCCGCTGGCTGGCGCCTGGCCGGTATTGCCACCACCGGCATTCGATCCACCGCCACTCGAACCGCCTGTTCGCTCGTTGGGGATCATCTCCTCGCCGATCACTTGCAGCAACTTCGAGATGCAGAGCTTGTTCATGCTAGTACGCATGTCGTGGGCTTCGGTCCGAAGGTACTCGTGCATGCTCTTGGGGAGTCGCACGGTGATGACCCGGGTTGGCTCCGCATCGCTATCACCCGTGGTCCGCTTCTCGCGAAGCTTAACTAGCATTTTCTGGATTTGGTCGAATTCGTCGCTTTTCTCAAAAGCAGACAACTCTTCGAAAGTGGGGAATCGCTTGCGAACAGCCCCGTCGATTCCCAGGACTTCCCGGAAAAACGTCACCCAGTCGGGTGTCTGACGATAGAGGTTCTCGGCGACTTGTAATACTTCCCTGTAGGTCTCCGTTGATTGAGTCAGCACGGCTGATGTCTCCTTCCAATTCAGCTTGAGTGGTCGTGTCCGATAGACCGCAATGGCCTCCGTGTTTGGGGAAGTTTTCGCTAGCGGGCAAGTGCATCACATAGGTCCTTGCATTGCTTGCACTTACGTCGATTGCCGGGGCGTGCCTATAATCGGGCAAACGCTGCCTAGCCCACCTCTCGGCCGCCTGCACACTTTTTAGGCAGTCGCATGACTCCCATAATCGATAGTGTCCACTTCCAGCTGAGCGGTTTGAAAACTACGGCAAAGACTTCATATACAGGCTCTTAGAGAAAAACGAGCCGTAAAAAAGGCCCGTGACTGTCGGATGGACAGTCCGGGCCGTTTGCTCGGAGAGAATTAAAAGTGAATTTGGGCTAGCTGTTTGCCAGCTGGTCGCGGACCCGTTCCAAGAGTTGCTTGGTCAAGAGCACGCCCTCGATTTCCGACTTCGGCTCGGGGCCTTCCCATTCGATGCCTACGTAGCCGTGATAGCCAGCATCGAGGACGATTTTCATCATCTTTTGGTAGTCCGTATCCACCTCGTTGCCTTCCTTATCGAATTTGTGGCTCTTGGCGCTCACGGCCTTGGCATAGGGCATCAGCTCCTTGACGCCCTGGTAGCGGTCGTACCAGTTGTCGCCTTCGACTCGGAAATTACCGAAATCGGGCAAAGTCCCGCAATTTGGCAAATCGACCCGCTTCATCACGCCCGCCAGCCATGATCCGTCCGAGGACAACCCGCCGTGGTTTTCCACAATGATGTTGATATCCCGATCGGCGGCGAATTCGCTGAGCGACCTTAAACCGTCCGCAGCCAGCTTCGCTTGTTCTTCCCGAGAACCTTCCGACCGTGCATTGACCCGAATCGAATGGCAACCCATTCGCTTGGCCGCTTCGACCCAGGGAAAATGGACCTCGACCGCTTCGCGGCGCTGCTTTTCGTCTGGATTCCCTAGATTTCCTTTATTGTCGGGGATATCGACCATGATTAGCAGCTCCTCGACTCCCGCGTCGACGCTCTTCTGGTGCATCAGGTCCATATACTCGCGGTCTTCGGCCTTGTCCTTGAAGGGCCCCATCCAATACTCCACCGCGTCAACGCCAAACTTTTCCTTGCAGAATGGCCCGTAATCGAGAGGATCCAATTCTCCGGCGGCGATCATGCGGTGCAGGGAATATTCGGCGACAGAGATCTTAAACAGTTCAGATTTGGATTTAGACACTTCAGCTACCACCTTGGATACGAGTGGCCCGCCGCAAGCGATACTAGCTCCAGCTGCGGCCAGATTGTTGAGAACTTCGCGGCGGGAAATGGATATCGACATGCTTGGGCCCCTGCTGATCGTAGGAATTGAGGTTCAAAATGCTCTGTGGCTTTCGATTATGAGTATAAATGTGCTCGAATCTGGTAACAACCACTCCTGGACCATTGACCATCGGGCAAGCGAACGTCGAAAATTGGGGGGCAATTTCCGTTGCACTATTCCACACAACTTAACTGACTCAGTTCAGAACTAGAGACCTTGGGAGCAAATAGATGACCACAGAGACAACCGCCGGCCAGCCGATCACGCTTTCTGGAGACAGCCTGCAAGTACCGAACCATCCTATTATCCCCTTCATTGAGGGCGACGGAACGGGCCCCGACATTTGGAAGGCCAGCCAATTGGTGTTCGACGCAGCGGTCGAGAAGGCATACGGAGGAGAGCGGAGCATCGCCTGGCAGGAAGTCTTGGCTGGCCAAAAGTCTTTCGATTCCGTGGGCAGTTGGTTGCCGGATGAAACTCTCGATGCCTTCCGGACCTATCTGGTCGGAATCAAAGGCCCATTGACTACTCCCGTAGGAGGTGGCATCCGCTCTTTGAATGTCGCTTTGCGTCAGATCCTGGACCTCTATGTTTGCCTGAGGCCTGTTCAATACTTCGAGGGAGTCCCTTCGCCCGTCAGGCAACCAGAACTCACCGATATGGTGATCTTCCGAGAGAACTCCGAGGACATCTATGCGGGAATCGAATTTGAAGCAGGTTCTGAGGATTGCAACAAATTCAAAGAGGGATTCAGTAAGACGTTTCCCGAGATGTGGAAGAAAGTGCGATTCCCCGACTCGGTCGGCATTGGCATCAAGCCAGTTAGCCAAGAGGGCACCTCAAGACTGGTCGAAGCTGCTATTCAGTATGCCATCGACAACAAGCGCGAGAGCGTGACGCTTGTGCATAAGGGCAACATCATGAAGTTCACCGAGGGTGGCTTCCGCGATTGGGGTTATGACTGTGCCAAAGAAAAATTCGGTGCAGCGGAACTCGACGGTGGCCCCTGGTGTCAAATACCCGAGGGCAAACCGGGTGCCGGCATTATTATCAAGGATGTGATTGCCGACGCGATGCTGCAACAAATCCTCACGCGACCGGCAGAGTACGACGTCATCGCCACGCTGAATCTCAATGGCGATTACATCAGCGATGCATTGGCCGCCTGCGTAGGTGGTATTGGGATCGCGCCGGGTGGAAACATCAACTACCACACGGGGCACGCGATTTTTGAGGCCACGCACGGTACGGCACCCAAGTATGCCGATCAAGACAAGGTGAATCCCGGTTCAGTGATACTCTCAGGAGAAATGATGTTGAGGCATCTTGGTTGGACTGAGGCGGCAGACCTGATTATCAAAGGTATCAACGGGGCCATTTCTGCGAAGACCGTTACTTACGACTTTGAGCGATTGATGGACGGAGCCACACTGCTAAAGTGCAGCGAGTTTGGTCAGGCCATTGTAAAACACATGTAGATATCCGGTTCCTTAGGTTTAGTATTAATGCCGAGTCTATTGAAGAAATAATGAGGAGAGACTTTGATGATGCGACGACTGATTATTACCTGCCTATGCGGAAGTTGGGCACTCTGCAGTATTCCTCAGGAGGCCCAGGCGATTATCGGATTCAAGAAGGAATTCGAGAAGCTCTACATAAACGACGAGACGGACAAAGAGTTCGCCAAGCTAATCAAGAGCAATAAGACAGGCTGCTACGTCTGTCATCAAGGCAAGAAGCGAAAAAACCAAAACCCTTATGGAAAAGAACTAGAGAAGCTGCTCGACAAGAAGAAAGACAAGAAAGACAAAGAGAAGATCATTGCTGCACTAAAGAAGGTGGAGAAAATCCACACTGACCCAAAAGACAAGAAGAGCCCCACCTACGGCGACTTGATCAAAGCGAACAAGCTTCCCGGCGGGCCTTTAGAAGAGGTAAAGAAAGAGCCCAAAAAAGAGGGTGAAGACAAAGAAGAGGAGAGCGGTGGTTCTTCGAAGGAATCGAGCGAAATAGAAGAGTGATCTCGCGAGATTCGCGTTGAGGTTGTCATCAAAAAGACGATAAGACAGATCATCACGAAGGCCATTTTCAGATCTCCTTTTTCGAATTCACCTAACGCAATTTTCAACAGACGCCCCAATAGCATAAACATAACCATCATGGCGCCTAGAAACACCAGGCCGGCCAGAGGGGCGCTACCCATAATCGCCGAACGCGAATGATTGGGAATGGTTGTTAGCAACCACAGCCCCGTTGGTAGTTGCAACAGGCTCACCAAGAACACAATGCCTGCCACCGAGCGGGTGTGTTTCGTGGCGGACGGCTCTGGTTGCGTATCACTCATTGCTCCCTCGAACAACCATAAAGCCACTCCCCCCGAGAATGCAATCGCCGCCAGGCTAAAGTGTAGCCAGGGGGCAATCACTTCGGGACGATAGAACAGTTCCAATAATGCAGCGCGGTCGAGTGTCTCGGAATCTGTTCGAGCCGAACCCGAGGCGAGTTGACCTAGGACGATCATCAGTGGCGGGAAATGATAGAGCAGGTTTGTCGCGGAAGCGAATGCGATGAGGTTTCCGAACCAAGGAGCTTGCCACTTTTTTTTCCAACAGCAGGCCCAACAACAGGCATAGACGAGCAAACAAACTAGCGAGAATAATAGTTCTGCGAGCGCGAACCAGAGTGCCCGCTCGGGAATCTGTCGCAACACGTCCCAGTATCTCTCAGGGACCAAAAACAGAGAAATCGCGCCGGTGCCAACGCCGAGTGCGAGGCCTATCACAGAAATCCATGCCAGCCGGTGGCCCACGCGGGGGGAGACCAAATCGGCCTCGCCTGAACGCCAGCTGAGAAGGAGACATATTAATGGCCCTGCGGACGCAACGCCCATGGCCATGAGGTGGATCGCCGAGACAATACTATTGATAGCCAGTTCCAAGTTCTCGACAGCTCCTCGCTTTTTGGGCCCACTCCCGCATTGACAATGGCCCTAGTTCAGGGCTAACATTCTTATTCTATCAGAGTTTGGGCGATTAGCTCAGTTGGCTAGAGCGCTTCGTTTACACCGAAGATGTCGGGGGTTCGAGTCCCTCATCGCCCACTTCTGCCCGTTGGAGATTTTTTGTCTTCAGTTGGCGATTCTTCGCAGGGAGTCGCATACTCCTGAGGTGAAGCAGGTTACTTCTATTTCTTACGATGGCGCATCATCTCGCCTGTTCTCTGTTCGTGGCTCCCTACTCAGTGATACTTCTGACTGATGCAAGGAATATGCATCGCACCTGACACCGATTGTCTGCGTGAAATGATCATCGTAACTTGCAGGTAGTGCTACTCGGCCACTGTTCAGGAGTTCCCGATCCAGGCACAGAGAACATGTGCTGGAAACGTTTCGGTTAACTCAGACTGACGGGGTGGCCGTAGATTGTGAAACGGCCTGAGCCAAGGTGCGTACGTCTTCCAAAAACTCAACCAGCTCAGGAGTTTTTAGAATCAGCCGAGAATCACGCGCTATTTAAAACTCATGGCCAACAATAATTTGGCCATCCGCTTTACCACCTAAATACTGAAAGGCCCAAGTATCAATGCTCTCGGAGATGAAATGTGCACTTCCATCCCCCAATCCGAAGTTTGCACCACCAGGATGAAGCGATTTAAAGCCTAATTCAGAATTGAAGTTGCACGGCTTGTTACAGCCATCAGCGCTACTGCTTTCTAGTTGGCAACTATCCCAATTGATTGGAACGATGGTACTTACCAAACCGCTGCCGTTATTTGTGTGAAACCATCCACGGCGGACATGATTGGAGCAGTCGGGACGGACTTCTCCGAAGAATATTGTATTCGAGGTCCCATCGGTTATCTGACGCAGCTTGGTCGGGAAGGCAAACCTGGAAAATGGTCCGCTGTATTCATCGAGTTTTTTGAAATCGTTGACTACGTTCAAGTTTGGGTTTTTGGGATATTCTGCGAATGCATTCCACTCGAGTTGCTTGTTACATGAACAACCGGAGTTGTCGGCTAGTCTTCCTGAACCGTTGGACGCGGCGTAACTCGTCATAGCCCACAATAGCCCCACGGCACTGCCGGTAGCGTTTGGGTTTTCCGCAACTCGCTCTGTTGGGTCACTGGGACAGGTGTACATTCCCACCTCAATCGAGCCAACATTTTGAGTGGTTCCAGGTATCAACTGGTTGGTGCTCTTGTTGAAGTCGACAAGGCCGTGCAACGCCGAGTTTTCAGCGTAAGGGAGTATGGTAGCCAAAACACCTGGCTGCTCAACTCGATCGAAGCCGCCGGTACTGTTTTCTTCAATGAGGAGGGAGCCTCTCGGGAGTTCTTCACGGGCCGATTCATAGTTAAGGGTCGCTAAAAGTACCTGCTTAAGGTTGTTGATGCACTGCATCCGCCGGGCCGACTCGCGGGCTGACTGAATAGCGGGAAGTAGCAGAGCAATTAGAACTCCAATAATTGCAATCACAACCAGGAGTTCTACAAGCGTGAAAGCCTTCCGCAAAAGGCGACCATTGCAGATGATCGAGAGCGTGTTGGAGCTAGTCTTATTCATAGGTCGATCTCATCTTCTAATTTACCAAATGCTTTGGATTACGTCGCTTACACGTTTCTGTTTCTATTGGATTGTCGCCGAATCAGGCCAAGTGAAAGAGTGATTAGTACCAATGTGGACGGTTCAGGCACGGTGGTCACGTTGGCAGTGCTAGGTGCAACCATACCGTAGTTAGCTTCCCAATCGGCCAGATCACTGGCCGACAGGCCATCAGTCTGCCACTTGAGAAAATCCAAGCCATCGACTCGTCCGTCAGAGTCGAAATCGCCGCTTAGTTCTGCAGCACGATAAGTGCGGACCCAATCGATTTGCATATTGTTGATACTCCAGTCATTCAATTCCGCGTCAGAAGGAATTCCCGCTGCTCCGCGCCAAGCATGAGCTTCCATATCGAAGATAAGACGCAGATCTCTGTTCATGTAGTTCCCGGTAGGGTCGACAACTTCGCTCGGAAGATTGATGGTTCGAACTAGATTGCCATCGATATAAAACTCAAGATCTGTCGTACTGGCCCAGTAAACCCCATAGCGGTGCCAGGTTTGTGAGTAGTTGATATCATTGTTGGGATGAGTCATCTGACTCCCAATTTTCTGGATCAGATTTCCGTTCTGATCACGTATCTGAAAGATCGCATTCGTTCTTGGCCGCTTACGAAACCAATCGGTATCTCCGTAGATCTCAAGAACATCAATTTCAGTAACATCCCCGTCGTCGATCAACCAAAAATTTGTCGACAAGGCAGTGCCACCTCCCTTGATCATGGCCTCGGTGTAACTTCCAGGTTGGAGCTTGGCTTTGGAGGTGATAAAGCTGGTATAGGTGGTGCGAGTGAAATTGGGATCGGAGGTATTGACGATCTGATCTTCCAGAGGAACTCGAGAACCAAAAATGGTCATAGCACCACTATCCACAAACCAATTCTCCTGCGAAAAGTATGTCGCTCCGGGACCGAGAAAGAAGTTCGGCTTCCAGTCCTGCCAGTTAGCGAAGAATTCAGATTGGCCTGCGGGAGTTGCACTGTCGTAGTTGAATTCGTCAGACAGATTCGGATCTAGTACCCAATGCTGACCCGTTCCCGCGCTTGCTGGAACAGAATAACTAGACCAGTCCTGAGCATTCGCGGATATTGCGCACGTCAAGATTGCATGCGAAGCAAGACAAATTGGCAAAGCCATCCGGGGCCGTTCCATTGATCAGTCCTTATTTACACTTGAGGAGGCTCTTGCAATCTAGACGTGAGCTTTCCTGGGTATGATTGTGAATGCGTCGATACGGAAAATGGCCTAAGTTTGCATTCGAGAGGCCTAGACCGAACATATCCCAAGAGGCAGGCGGCAATAGCTAGAATCGCCCAGCTCGCTGGTTCAGGCACGGTGGTCACGTTGGCAGTGTTAGGTGCAACCATCCCGTAGTTAGCTTCCCAATCGGCCAGATCACTGGCCGACAGGCCATCAGTCTGCCATTTGAGGAAGTCCAAACCGTCGACGCGTCCGTTGCCGTCAAAATCACCTGCCAATCCAGCCAGGGTCGAAACCATCAAGAGCCCCGAACCGGTGATAAGACTCGTCTCGTTATCCGCTCCCGAGCCAATGGCTCCCCAGGTTCCCACCGCTTGGGTGGAGCCATCGATAAATAGCGAATCGATAGTGTCGGTCCCAATAAAGTCCAAGTTCAAAAATCCGCCTGTGGTGAGAAACACATCGGCCAAGTCTGCTAGGAAGTCGTTCTGGAGAGAAAGCGTGCCGTCCAGCACCGTGGTATCGCCGGTGTAGGTGTTGTTGGCGGTTAGAGCAACAGTGCTGGTGCCGTCTTTGATGAGTCCGCTGGGATCAAAGTAACTGCTGACCACGCCGTTGACATTGACCGTTACGTCGCCATCACCGGTGAATGTGAGGTCGTCGTACATGATCAGGTTCAGGTCAATATCGTAGGTAAAGGTACCGCCACCAGTGTCGGTGGCATCTACTGCGAATTGAGGGCCAACGCCACTCAGATCGTTGGTGAACAAGAGATTGTTGCCCTGGATCGTAGCCGAACGATTCGACCCACTGTTGAACGTGCCGCTGAGAATGATTTTGTTCAGCATGAATTCTAGGCCAGTCTTCCGCACCATGTCGTTATTTGCTGTGTAGTTGCTGCTATGTGTGGGGAATTCCAGCACTGCGCCAGCGAAGGAGTCTGAACGAAAAAGTAAATTCTGATTCGTAGTGCCCGCTTCAAACCAATTGGTTGAAACTCCCGGATCGGTTTCGAGATCACCATCCTCAGCACCGCCAGACCAATCCGTATGGACGCCAGGACGAAAGACGAAATGGTCGAACAAGTTCAGCGGTTCTGTCTCTGGAGTCCGATTGAGGATTGCATAACGAGGCTTGTCAAAAAACGCCTCGTGGTTGGTCAAATCACGCTTCAACTCAGCAACCAATGCTGAATGAGTTGCATTCCCGATGACGTCATTCGTTTCTCCAATATCATTGGTAACGTTGTAGAGTTCATATTGATTCGGATTCGACTTATGGTTCTTTCTATTGACGAGTTTCCAGTCGCCCTTCACTACCGCAAAATTTCCTCGCCAGCGATGGACTAGAACATCGTGGGGACTGGAAGTGTCAGTGCCATTGATAAAAGGCAATATGTCTACGCCATCGATTTTGTCTTCTGCGGGACCAAAAGTTCCCCCGGCCGCGGCAAATGCCGTCGGTAGAATGTCGATGCCGTGAACAGGCTTAGTGTAGGTAGTCCCTTCGACTCCCGCGTTGACGCCTGCGCCGGCCACAATCATCGGGACTCGAATTCCACCCTCCAGCGGAGATCCTTTCCAACGATTCAAGACTCCGTTATCCGTCCCCGGTGGGTTATTGTTAACCCCGCCGTTGTCATTGATAAAGACTACCAAGGTGTCGTCGGCAATGCCGTCGCTGGTGTTTGGATCGCCGTCGGGGTCGTCTAACTTGTCGAGGATTCTGCCTACTTGCTTGTCCATCGTGATCATCATCGATGCGACTTTCCGGCGTGGATCGGATAAGTGAGTGATTGCCGGGTCATTGTAATCCGGCGATTCAGTCCAAACCTTGTGAGGAGCACCGAATGATTGGTAGAGGAAGAATGGGTTCGCGTCATCGTGATGGTCATCGATAAAGTCGACTGCGTAATCTCCCAGAGCCTCGGTCAAGTATGCATCGCTTGGCTGGGTATGCTTCGGGGCGTGCTCGACAACCGTATCTGTGACGTTGCCATTCGGATCGACTATTGTTTCACGAAGCGAACGAGTTACCTGGCTAGCCCCGTAGGTGCCCAATTTGTAGTTTCGGTCTCCGTGCCAAAAACCGTAGAACTCGTCCACGCCTTGATTCTGGGGACGATTACCCAGCACCTGGCCATTGGCTGAATCCGCGTGCTGACCAAGGTGCCACTTTCCAATGGCTCCTGTTGAATATCCAAGTCCCTTCATGCGGTCCCAAATCGTGTCGGTCTCGACGGGAACACCTTCGAAACCGCGAGTCGCAATCTGGGCGTCATCCACCGCATAAGTGAGATTGTTTCCCACGCTCTCGTTGCCGATACGTTGTTGATAGCCACCGGTGACGATCGCTGCTCGGGTGGGTTGGCAATTAGCGGCAACATAGGCCCGGGAGAATTTTACGCCTCTGGCTGCCAGGGCATCGAGGTTTGGCGTCGGAATCTCAGAAGTCTCGCCGCTGAGGCCGTTCATGAATCCGAAGTCGGCATAACCTGCGTCGTCGGTGATGATGACGATAACGTTCGGAGAAGAGTGTGCGATGTCCTGTAAACTCGTAGCAAAGGTGGCCAGAACAAATACGGTGCACAGAGCAGCCTTGAATTGAAGTTGCATGACAGTTTCGTCTCTGTTCAAGTACAGTCCCTACACTCAAATAGGGGGGCCACCCCGTGAATACACGGAGTGGCCCCGAATAACCTATCAACAATGATGCCAAGTGGCAAAAAGTGCTATGCGCTGACGCGAGTTCGTCGGAGGGCAGCACCACATAGCAGTGGGATCAACAAAGCGAGTGCACTAGGCTCAGGTACTGCCGTGCCCGCCGCCGATAGTCCGCCGGTACCATAGTTGGCTTCCCAATCGGCCAAATCGCCAATGCTGGTGTCTGTCTGCCACAGGAGGAAGTCGAGGCCATCGACAACGCCGCTGTTGTCGAAGTCACCGGCAATTCCGGTAACCGCGTTGTAAGCGTCGGTCACTTCCGAGGCGCTTAAAACTTTGTCATACAACTCGATGATGGCAATCTCACCATCGAACACAAAGTCGTTGGCAGACGTTTCGGAACCCAAGGGCCCACCGGTGGCAATGTCGTCTAGCCCAGTCAGATTATCGGATGAGCCAATCTGGCCTACGCCCCAGGCGTTGCCACCAGCCCATTCGACTAGGTCTCCGGCTGCAACGGCACTGGTAACAAACTGACCATTGACGAAAAGTTGAAGCGTCTCGGTGGAACCTTCCCAGGTGCCAACCACTTGAGTCCACTCTGCCGTCGTGAGCGTCGTTTGCAGCGTCGGACCATTGACGCCACCACTTCGCGAATAGAACGAAAGGACGTCATCTTCCAGACTAAAGTACGAACCGTTTCCACTACCACCCATTTCGAGAATGATTTGATCGCCACCAGCGAGATCATCCGGTTTAAACCAGACTTCGAACGAGGCATCGAACCCACCCTGGTAGCCTGGGGCATTGGCGTTGGAACCTGTGTTCGGATCGAAGAATTGTCGACCTTGAGCACCAACATCGTAACTTGCTGTGATACCCGGAACGCTAGGATCGTTTACAGCGACAGAGCTTGTGGTGGAGCCAAAGGTAAAGAACTCGGTTGGGAAAAATGCGCCTCCGGCGGCGGTGTCAATATTGGGCTCCCACAGTCCAGTACCATTCACCGGATTTAGAGCCGCGTTGAATTGCAAGCCGAATGAATCAGCGGCGCCCTTCGAGAGTCGAACAACATCAATACGTGGAAAAATTGATCCGACTCCGTTTGGATCTTCCAAGTCTATTCCTAGATAGACCGTTTTTCCCACGTCAGCGAGCGATGGTGAGTAAAAGTTGAGTCTCTCTTCTCGAACCCAACTGCCAGTAATCGGGATGTTCACTGAACCAAGTGTGGTAAGATCACCGGCCACAGTATTCGGGTCGACACCGGTGGTAGACGTAAAAAGAGACACTTCCACAAATTCACTGCCGCTATATCCTCCGCCAAATCGATGCAAAGCCAGGCGAGCGTTGAACGGAACACCCACATCACCTGCAAGAATAGTGTAACCAAAGTCGTTTCCAGCTTTGGCATCCGTAAGGAATGCGCCCTGGGAAGAAGGCTCCGGGCTACCGACCATGCCTGAGCTGGTGCCAAAATTCACGGCCGAGTCGTCGCCACTGATATTGTGCCAATTTGTGACATCAGCGAACGAAAGCGTTCCCGAGTTTGCCTCGAAGTTCCCATTCCCAGACGATGCGATTCCATTCACACCGAAACCGTCTCCAAGAATAAAGGTCTCTATTGCCTGCACACGACTGGTCGACAACATGAGAAGGATCGCTAATAGAGCTGACCACTTGCAACGTTTCATCGGTATGACTCCTGCTTGAATGTTTGCAACCAAACGACAAGTTCCGATTTGCTCTCAGGCTAGTGTTTGGCTTAGTTCAAAATTGATCCCTAAATTTGACTTAATGAGTCACAAAACTCCTTACCAGATGTTTCTAACGCGCTCGATGAGCGCAGCGAATGCAACTTAACAAGATTGCACGTAACAAAGTTCACAGACAGTGATTGCGCAAAGATTCCACAACAAGCAACAACTGGCAAACCGCTAAGGCATGCCGGCACTGTGCCGTTTTAGATCAACAAGGACCGCCCCGCTCAATCGCGGGGCGATCCAATGTAGATCAACAAAAACAGAGAGAGAATCTCTTCAGGCTAGCGTCGACGTCTCACGGATAGTCCCGCGGCAACTATCGTTCCCAGCAAAGCCAGACTGGATGGCTCGGGAATTGGTGTTACATCTAGTTGGACAACGTCGATGCGTGGGAAAAGCAGGTTCCCGGAATCGTTTAGGAACTCCATTCCGAAGTACACAGTGCTACCAACATCGGCGAGTGTCGAGGTGTAGAAGACTGGTACGGAACGAGTCGTCCATTGACCATCGTTGGCTCGATCGATGTCGTAGTCGTCGCCACCGAGTTCAGTCATATCGGCTTCGACCGTGTTAGGGTCGATCGGGGTGGTCGAAGTGAACAAGAAAGTCCGCATCGTTTCGTCACCACCACCGTTCCAAGAAGCGGGACCACCACCAGCTCCGAAATCATAACTCAAGCTAAATACCTCACCCGCGGCTCCGATCGTGTAGCCAGTGTCATTGATTTGGACTCGATTTTGGAAAGGCATTCCACCTCGTGTAGTCGTCCCGTTATCGGGATCGGTGCTGCCACCCATTTGCGATGAGTTAGTAAAGTTGATGTCATCGTCAGCAGCCGTGCCCTGCGCGTTGAACCAATTTACTGTTTGGTTGTAGGTTTGAGCTCCACCTGCAGTACCACCACCACCAGCGTTGAAATCACCGTTGCCCAGCGATCCACCAATGATACTGACCGCTTGGGCGTTGGTGGCCATGGCCAAGATAGCCAATGCCGCTAAGAATTTTGTCATGTAATTCATTAGACTCGTCTCCCTCAAAAAGAAACAAAAAATAGTTGAAAAGGCAAAAGCCCCCAGTCAATTCTACTCAAAACACTAAACACAAAAACTTTTTCTCAGCCCTACCCCTGCCCCGGAGCAGGGCCGAAATCAAATTACTTTAAGCAGTAAGTAAGACCTCTCTTCCGCCGCAACGCGACAGAAATGGCCGTACAAGCAAACAGCATCAAACTACCAGGCTCAGGAACAGCAGAGACATTCGCAGACAAACCGCCTGTGCCGTAGTTATTCTCCCAGTCAGCCAGATCACCCACATTGGGGTCGGTCTGCCAGAGCAGGAAATCGAGGCCGTCTACAACACCGCTACCGTCGAAATCGCCCGCGATTCCCGCAGCAGCAATGGCATCGTAGGAATCTAGAACTTGAGAACCCGAAAGGGCAATCGGATAGTATCGGAATAGGCCAATTTCACCAGCGAAATCGACGTCGCTGATATTGTTGGGATCGGTTGTGACCGGGCCTCCGATAGCAAGTCCATCATTGGGGTCGCCACCCACCTGTCCAAGTCCCCACTGATTGCCGCCACCAAATCTGTTGAACGCTGTTCCCGAAGCAGTGTCAACAGACTGCCCATTCACAAACAGTTCGAGGTCACCGGTGGGGGTCCAATTGGCAACGACTTGTGTCCAATCGTCGCTGCTTAGCGTAGTCGATACCGTCCCGGAAGCACCTCCCGAGGTAGTGTAGAAACTGAGGATATTGTCATCGAGGCTAATGTACGAACCATTTGAAAGTCCGCCAAAATCAGCGATCACTTGCTCGCCATCCAATAGACTATTGGGTTTGAACCAAACTTCAAAAGAACTATCGACCTGGCCGGCCGCACCTTCCGAAGGGGCAGGCAGACGCCCTACTCCACCGGCACTGTAGCTACCCGTAATTCCGGGAACGCTAGGATCGTTGACCGTAGCGAAGGATTCTGCAGCAGCGAAGGTGAAGAATTCGGTGGGCTGCCCACCCGGTTGCGGACCTTGATCGACATTGGGCTGCCAGGCGGTCGTGCCATCGGCAGGGTTAAGGGCTGCATTGAATTCCAAATCGTAGATTTCAGGTGTCCCCGCAGTGAAGCGGACGACATCGATACGGGGGAAAAGGAGGGGCCCCGCAGGGTCTTGAAATTCCATTCCGAAATACACGGTCTTGCCAATGTCGCCAACGGTGGACGTATAGAAGGCATCTGTCGATCTAGTTGTCCACTGGGGATCGTTGGCTCGATCGATATTGTAAAGATCGGCACCGAGTTCGGTGATGTCGCCAACAATCGTGTTCGGATCGACTGGCGTTGACGACTCGAACAAGAATGTTCGCATTACTTCGTCGCCGGTCCAATTGGCAGCGTTACCGCCCGCTCCAAAGTCATAGCTGATGTTGAATGGCACTCCTGCCTCGGTGATGGTATAGGCAGTGTTATTGATTTGAACCCGATTTTGAAACGGCATTCCGGCTCGTGAACCAGGCTGAGAACTGCCGTTAGTTTGCGAATCTTGTGAGAAAGGAATCGTTTCATTTGGCCCGGTATTGTTGGCGTGAAACCAATTGGGATGCCCCGTGAATGGGACAGCTCCGGTCACTAAACCAGGGTTATTAGGATCTTCTGGAAACTCAAAGTCGCCGTCACCAACCGTGCCATTTATGATGATGGTCTCAACCGCCTGAACTTGGCTACTGGCAGTTATGAATACGACTAGGAGAGCCAGTCTTATCAGGTTGCTCATTAGATCTTCCTTCCCTCGACCGTGTGTAACGATAAGTTATCCAATGCATTCGATGCATCGAGAAAAACAGTGTTGTTTATGAAATAGTGCGGGCGTCATCCATCAGCAGGACAATGAAATCGAGCTTTGAATAACTGCTTAGTGAGAAGCCCTCAGATTAAGTTCGTGAACAGAAAAAAGATGAGACGTATGATGCTCCGAGCGTGAACTGATCGCAGGCATAGACTGCTCCAGATTCGACGGATACCAATTACGAAGACCAGTATACCGGTTGGTAAAATTGGTGTCAATTATTTGTTCGTTATATCCTGCCTATCTCGCAAAAAATGAGCATTTACGGCTGAATTCTTCGAAACGTCCTCCAGCATTGGTGAAATACCATAAACGGAAGTCCGATGTGGATTTCAACTCGATAATTTCCGTTCCAAGCTTGATTGACCTATCTGCGTCGGCGCGAAATGGCGAGCCCCAGTCCCGCTAGGAGCAAAACAGCTGACGAAGGCTCTGGAACCGCAGAGGCATTTGCAGCTATGGGGGCTGTCATTCCATAGTTGGCTTCCCAGTCGGAAAGGCTGCCGACACTTGGGTTTTGCTGCCACAGGAGAAAGTCGAGTCCATCGACTCGGCCACTGTTGTCGAAGTCGCCCGCCAGACCAGCTAGCGTAGAGACCATCAACAAACCACTCCCGGTGATCAGGCTCGTTTCATTATCCGCTCCCGAACCGATTCCTCCCCAAGTACCCACAGCTTGCGAGTTGCCATCGATAAACAGTGAATCGATCGTATCGGTTCCAATAAAATCTAAGTCTAAGATGCCGCCTGTAGTGAGCAACACATCAGCCAAGTCGGCCAGGAAGTCGTTCTGGAGCGAGAGTGTTCCGTCCAGCACCGAGGTATCGCCGGCGTAAGTATTGGCTGCAGTTAGCACCACCGTGCTAGTCCCGTCTTTGATTAAACCACTCGGATCGAAATAGCTGCTGACAACACCATTGATTGTCACAGTCACGTCGCCATTGCCGGTGAGCGTGAGGTCGTCGTACATCACCAAGTTGAGATCAATGTCGTAGCTAAAACCGTTCCCGCCACCATTCGTGGCGTCCACTGCGATTTGAGGACCAACGCCACTCAAGTCATCCGTAAACAGCAAGTCGTTACCCTGGATGGTAGCGTTTTGATCAGACCCACCAGTGAAATTGCCGCTGAGAATGATCTTATTCAGCATAAATTCCAGACCTGTGTTGCGGATCATGTCGTTATTGGACACGTAGCTGAAGGTCTCGGTTGTGGGAAATTCCAGAATGGCCCCAGCAAATGCATCGGCGTTTAGCAGAGTTTCGGAGTTGCTCGTGCCTCCTTCAAACCAGGCGTTATTGTCCGACCAATCGGACACCGAGGCCCCCCCACCACCAGGTGAAGTGACACTAAGATCGATGACATCGATGCGTGGGAACAACAGGCTCGTCACCGCCGGATCCTTGAACTCCATGCCAAAGTAGAACGTCTTCCCGATATCGCCCGCGGTTGTTGTGTAGAAGGCTGTGGAGGAGTGGGTCGTCCACTGGGGATTCGAAGTTGGATCGGGAACGTTGTAGATATCGACGGCCACTTCCGTCATATCCCCGACGACCGTATCGCCATCAACACCTGTCGTAGATGTGAAAAGGAACGCTCGCAAGAACTCGTCGCCATCCCAATTCAGATCGTTTCCGCCGGCACCAAAGTCGTAGCTTAGATCGAATGTTTCGCCAGCTGCGGTAACGGTGAACCCAGAATCGTTGATCTGAAATCTGTTCTGGAATGGCATGCCAGCCCGCGAACCACCTTGCGAGCTGCCGTTCGTCTGGCTGTCGTTCGTAAAGTTGATGCCCTCGTTGGGACCCGTATTGTTCGCGTGGAACCAGTTCGCTGTGTTTGCAAAGTCAATGGCGCCAGTCACTGTGGCTGGGTTGCCGGGATCTTCGCTATCTTCGAAGTCGCCATTGCCTGTTGAGCCTTCGATGATATCGGTGACTCCGCCCCCAGGATCAGTGGGATTGAGAGTAAAGTGATCGAAAATATTAATCGTGGTTTCAGAGGTTTGGCCCAGGATTTCGTAACGTTGCTTGTCGAACTCGACTTCGTGATCAGTCAAGTCGCGTTGCAATTCAGCCACTAATGCTGGATTCGCTCCGGCCACGTTGTTGGTTTCGCTAATGTCCGTCCCCAAATTGTAAAGGTGGTGATTCGGCGAAGGGGATCCACCCGACCATACGAGTTTCCAATCGTCTTTGATCAAGGCAAACTGGGAGCGTTGCCGATACAGCACGGTTTCGTGCGGGTTGTTGGTGTCTGTGCCATTGATGAACGGGAGCAGATCGACCCCGTCTATGCCTGTGTCGCCAGGTCCGAAAGTTCCTCCTCCTGCGTTAAACACGGTTGGCAGGATGTCGATGCCGTGGACTGGCTTGTTGTAAGTCGTTCCCTCGACAGCTTGATTGACCCCGGCCCCAGCAATAATCATGGGTACACGAATACCGCCTTCCCAAGGGGTACCTTTGCCGCGGCGAAGAACACCATTATCGGCCCCGTTAGGAGAAGAAGAGAGTGCATCGGCACCACCATTATCGTTGATGAACACAATCATGGTGTCGTCGGTGATACTGTCACTTGTGTTTCCGTCTCCGTCAGGATCTTCGAGGCGGTCGATGATTCGGCCGATCTCCTTGTCCATGGTGAGCATCATCGATGCATACTGTTTTCTCTGGCCCGTGAGTCCAGCAATACTTGGGTCGTTAATGTCAGGCGAATTTCCAACTGGAGTGTGCGGGGCGGTAAATGACTGATACAGGAAGAAAGGATCGGCGTCGTCGTGATGTTCGTTGATGAACTGCACGGCGTAGTCACCAAAAGTGTTGGTGATGTATTCGCCGTTATTGTTCGGATCGGTCTCGACAACCGTATCATTCACCAAGCCATTAGGATCAACAGTTGTTGCACGCAATAGCTGCGTTGCGGGCAGGCCAGCATTGCCGACGCTATAGGTTCTTGATCCGTGCCAGATTCCGTAGAATTCGTCGACTCCCTGATGTTGCGGTCGATTGATTCCCTCAGTTTGCCCCAAATGCCATTTGCCAATCGCACCTGTGGAATAGCCCTGCGACTTCATGCGTTCCCAGATGGTCTCGGTAGCCGCTGGAACTCCCTCGGGAACTCCATCAGGTGCAAAACCTTGTGATGGCAAGTAGTAGTTATTGCCAACGACTTCGTTGCCGATGCGATAGGGATATCCGCCCGTAACCAAACCGGCACGCGTTGGCTGGCAATTGGAATGCACATAAGCTCTGGAGAACTTAACGCCACGATTTGCCAGTGCATCGAGGTTCGGCGTGGGAATATCAGTCGGTGTAGGATTACTACCGTTGACCCCGTTCATGAACCCCCAGTCCGCATAACCCGCGTCGTCTGCGATGATCATCACGACATTGGGCGTGGCTTGGGCTCGACTCGAATGAGTTGTGACAGTCACGGCTAGCGAGAACGTGGCTACTGCAAATATGGTATTTCGAAAATTCATGGTAATTGACTATTTCTGTTGCCGATGCGAGTTGTTAAATCCAATTGGTTGAAATAAGAGGCAATATCCATGCAAGCTAAGCTGCTGCCTTCAAGTTGTAATTCGGTAATTCACTCTCTAAAAAACTAACCGTCGTCCCTCTTCGCAGGCACTCGCCAGCTTTTTGGAGGAGCTGTTCCTTCGGGAACCACAAAGTCGACCTCTTCGGCGTCCCCCGAAACATCCGTCGTGGTCTTGTAAGGGACAAACATTGCCGGAGCCAAGGGCTGGTTACTAACAAAGCCTTCAATAGAGACTTCAACAGGCCCAGTGATAGCGCCTTTTCCTGAACTACTTGTATCGTATTTACCATCTACAATTTGAGCGAATCCGGCTGGCCCCTTTCCTCCCTTAGAGCGGTCTGGGCGGAACATGATTCTGCCAGCAGGGACCGGCTTGCCTTCGTAGGTGACAGTTCCAGCTAGGTTATTTCTTGGTACACCGCCATCGCTGCACCCTATTGCCGAGATAGAAATCACCATCGCAATTAGCAAAAATGCTCGTTGATAAGTCACTGTATAACTCCTGTAGGTACACCGTCATCCTTGCTGCCCAATGCCCAGTAGGCTAACTCGTCAACATCTTCTGAAATAAATGTGGCCGAACCGTCAGCAAACACAAAATGCGCTCCGCCAGGATGGTAGCTGCCGAATTCGGTAGCCCTATCTCCGGGAGGATTCCAGATAGTTTCGTCAATGTTGAAGGGACTAAAGTTGATTGGACGGCTAGCTGCAGCCGCATTGATCGTGATGCCAAAGTTCTTATTGGTATCGAAAGACGAAGACCAACCTGAGTACCAGTTAGGCCCGTTGGGATGCGTATCGGGATGATAGACGAGATGCGTTTCGCCGATCAGAAATGTATTGGAAGAGCCGTCTTCTATCTGACCGAATGTAGTTCTGGAATCGTAGCCGGTAATTCCATTCGTAAAGATAGGCCTTCTGGGACGAAACGTGATGCATTCCCAGCCTAGCCTTGGGCTGCTGAGACTTGTGTCGGGCTCTGCGTAATCGCCGCCGCCGGTGCAGGCAGAGTAGGTACTATGGAGAGTGTCAGGTTGGGCATAAGGATGACTAGTACACTGCCACAACCCCAGCGGAGTTTGCTGGATCGGATTGTTTACGCTATTCGTACATTGTCCATAGATATACGAAAACGGGCCGGCCTGGTCGAATTGGTCGAAGAGGGCCTGCTGCTCCAAGTATGGCAAGACCAAGATCGTCCATCCTGGTCCGTTTTGACAGGGATTGTTTGGCGTACGAGTGCCAAAGGCCAGACTAGGCCAAGGCTCGCAAGTCGTATCGAGCCCCGTTCCGCGGGTACCCTCTGGAAAATGGCCGAATGCGGATTCAAAATTCAGCATGGCCAAACCAGCTTGCTTAATCTTATTCAGGCACTGAGCCCGTCTCGCCGCTTCACGCGCCGACTGCACTGCAGGAAGCAGCAATGCGACCAGCACGCCAATAATCGCGATCACCACTAGCAATTCAACTAGCGTAAAAGCCTGCTTTCTAGGATGTTGAATAGCTAAACGCGCGTCTATCGATCTAAAGCGCGATGCATTCGACTGGTTGGGCCTCAGGAAAGAGACACCAACGTTTTTGTTGCTGATTGCACAACCGTCCATCTCATAGGTTCCTGTGTAAGTTATGAAAAATCAAAAAATGAAATGCAAATAATCTTGAACTGGGATCAAAGGTTATTTCAAATTCTTATTTATGCTCTGCTGCTACAGCACTTCGGGATTAGGCGATTCCCTTCGTGAACCGACATTCTTTGCACTGTTTTGATGATCATAAGCGCGAAGTGCATCGCCCATACTGTTCCGCACGTGGCTTTCCATCCAGTGCTTTGCCGCGATGCCATCTCGCTGCTTTACCGCTAATAGAATTCGGCCATGTGCACGCAGAGAAATTGAGATGTGGTGAAGATCTCGCTCGTAAGAGTGAAGACCAAAAATCAACGTTTGAATTCGGCTATTATGTACGATATTCCAGGCCATTCTGTTATCTGCAACACTCAGAAGTGTCTTGTGCATCGAACGATCGGCCACGAGAAATCTATCCAAGATCTCTCCACTCATAAAATCCTCGCCAGAATCGCGAAAAGCACGACTAGCATTTCGCATCACAATGAACTGACGTTGTAGCTCCCGCACTTCCGGAGCACGAATAATCAAAGCAGCCTTTTCAGCTGCAAGTCCTTCTAGCGCCAACCGGACCTCGAACATTTCGACAATGCTCTGCCGATCGGGCTTAGTGACGAACGTTCCGCTGGAAGGGACCTGATAGAGGAGCCCCTCGGTGGTCAATTTTCGAATTGCCTCGCGAACAGGAGTACGACTGATGCCCAGTTCATCGGCAACTGCCTTCTCCGAAATGCGATCATTCAGACCCCAACGACCAGCGATCAACTGCTCCTGGATATAGACGTAAGCTTCGTGGCGAAGAAACGATGCTTTTCCATCAGTAGCCATATTCGATCCTCTACAGATAAGGCCAAACGGCTTAGCACCTTTGGCTGCGTTATCACGGACTCTGAGGTTAACGGTAACACCAGATCTGAAAATGTAGCTGCGAACCGCTCTCTAGTCCTACATACCGGTATACCGGAACTAAGTCACCTAGTCAACACTTTGGCCATCAACAATAATCTCACGCTCCTATTTTCAACCCAGCTGGAAGCGCAACTCTATATAATGCAGACACTTACAGCCAACTGCTTCCGGGGGAACCTTTTTTTAGCCTCCCCCCAAGTACTAGCGAAAGCTAATCGCAACTGGTATACTGGTGGACCGTGGTGTGGAACACGGGGTCCAGGTATGACAACTTGGCTTAAATTATCCCCCACGCAAATGGGCGCTTTCGCTTGAATGAAAGCGGGGAGACGCAATGTCCCGAATCGAGCCCTACAGCATTCGCTGTGCAGCTCGATGCGAATACTACTCAGGTTTTTCCTGCGTTTAAGTAAGTGATTGAATTGCATGATACGTGCTATCCGTACCTATTGGCTTCAACACCAGCTGGAAGAGTCCTTTGGCTTTTCTCAGTGGCATTATAGCAAGCGAAATGCATTGCTAGTTGAGGTGCAAGACGAAACCGGAAAATCAGGATGGGGAGAATGCTATGGCCCTTCTGCAGTAACCCAATCGGCCATCGATTCCTTCTATGCCCCCCTGGTAGTCGGTCGTGACCCGTTAAAAAACGAGTCTATCTGGCAACACTGCTGGCGGGCATCTCTCGATTTTGCCCGCAAAGGGATCATGATGGGCGCGATTTCGGGAATCGACATGGCCCTGCTCGATCTCAAGGGAAAGCTACTCAATATATCTGCATCTGAGCTCCTGGGAGGACGGGTGCGGGACCAAGTGCATTGTTACGCCACCGGCATGTACTTTCGGAAAGAACCTGAGCCTCAGCTGCTGAATACTATTCTCACCGAAGCGGCTGAGTATGTCGAACAAGGCTTCAAGGCTCTCAAAATCAAGGTCGGGAAGAACCTGGAGTTCGATAAGCTTCAGATCCGTGAAATGCGAGCTAAATTTCCGAATACAAGGCTGATGGCCGACTCTAACCATGCCTTCGATCTACCCGAAGCAATAGAGATTGGCAGAGTGCTCGAAGAGCAGCGATTCTCCTGGTTCGAAGAGCCACTTTCGCCTGAGAACACTGGGCTATTTCGAACGTTAGCCGACAAGTTGGATGTTCCGATTGCGACGGGTGAATGTGAGCAGACACGATGGGGTTTCCAACAACTGCTCGCAAGTGGTGGCGTTCACATCGTGCAACCCGATATGGCGTACTGCGGCGGTCCAACCGAGGCACTCAAGATTCGGGCAATCGCCTCTTCCCATGGTGTGAATGTCATCCCACATTGCTGGGGAACACAGATAAACCTGGCATGCGCAGCACACTTTCTCGCGACCGCTTATGTAGAACCCGGTCGTGCTGAGATCACCGAGCCGATGTTGGAAGTGGACCGAACACCTAATCCACTTCGAGATGAATTATTTCAAGACGGTCTAGAAATTACTGGGGGAGTACTTCAAGTTCCAACTACTTCAGGACTAGGAGTTGCTCCCGATTTGGATGCTATTGAAAAACACTGCGTAGGAAAATCGGAGCTTATCAATGGCCGATAATCTTTATCCCATTCTCATTGGTGGGAAGCAAGTATCGACGAAGAAAGCGATTGACGTGACCGACCCATCCACGGGTTGGGTCATTGGCCAGGTGCCGGAAGCGGATGCGGATTCAATCGAAAAGTCCTTGGAGTCTGCTCAGCAAGGCTTCAAGTTATGGTCGTCCACCACTCCCGCCGATCGTAAGAAGGTAATTCTCAATTACGCCGATGTTTTGGAGCAGAATAGCGAGCGTATTATTGCGCTGCTGATGGCCGAAACTGGAAAGCCGCAGGACAATGCGGAGTACGATTTTGGCATGCTCGTCACGTGCTTACGTTTCTTTGTGGAAGAGTTTGAAAGACTCGATCAACCGGTGCTGCACGACCCAGAAGGGCGATTCTTGCACTACACCCTACGTCAACCCTTGGGGGTTGCTGTGGGAATGTTGGCATGGAATTTTCCGCTTCTGAATGTTGGCTACAAGCTAGGTCCGGTACTTGCTTCTGGCTGCAGTGCCATCATTAAACCTTCAACACTGACTCCACTGGCATCGCTTGAGGCTGTCTACTTGGCTCAAGAAGCGGGTATTCCTGACGGCGTGATCAACATGATTACGTGTAGCGACCATAGCGTGACGAAAGGCCTGCTCACGAGCGAAATCCCCGCTATGGTCACGATGATCGGATCAACTCGGGGCGGACTGGAAGTCATGAATTCTTCCTGCACCAGCATCAAGCATTTTTCAGTTGAGCTTGGTGGCAATGCTCCTGTAATCGTCTATCCCGATGCAGACATCCAAGCTGCAGCCAACAAGACTGTTGATTTGAAGTTTGCAAATTGTGGCCAGGTGTGCGTATCGCCCAACCGATGTTTTGTCCACGAATCTGTCTACGACGAATTCATCCGACACGCCGAAGAACGTGCCCTAGATGTAAAAATGGGGCCTATGATTACCGACGAAGCCCGACAATATACGCTGGGACTGATCGAGTCGGCAGTCGCAGAAGGTGCAAAGGTCGTTTGTGGCGGCGAGGCGGTTGAGGGCGATGGTTATTTCATCCAGCCGACTATCTTGAGAGACGTTGCCACGGGGATGAAGGTTGCTCGGGACGAGATATTTGGCCCTGTGCTACCAGTGATTAAGTACACCGATGATGACAACGAAATCGCGCTGGCTAACGATACACAGTACGGCCTGGCTGCCTATGTCTACACGAGCAAACTCTCCACTGGATTACACGCAGCACGAGAAATTCAGGCAGGAAGTGTTTGCGTCAACGAACCTCACTATTCTGTGCAACTTCCTCACGGTGGTCTCAAGCAAAGCGGTATTGGCAAGGACTGTTCCCGGTACAGCTTAGAGGAGTACCTCACTCTCAAACGTGTGTCGGTACTAATTGACGATTGATCCTCTAACGAAATGAACATAATGTCAGATATTTTCCCTCAAGAAGTCCTCGATCGATTAAGAGCCGCGGGCGTTGTAGCTGGCTTTTCTGTCGAAAAGATCGAGCACGCTGTACCGATTGCCGAGGCATTGCTGGCCGGCGGTGTGACTGCCATCGAACTCACGCTAAGAACACCAATTGCACTGCAGGCTGTGAAAGCAGTCTGCCAAGAAGTGCCGGATATGCTCGTTGGAGTTGGCACAATCCTCACTCCCGAAGCAGCAACTGAAGTCAAAGAATTAGGTGCAGATTTTGGAGTTGCTCCAGGCTTAAATCCACGTGTCGTAAAAGCAGCCAAGCAGGCGGGACTGCCCTTCGCTCCGGGAATTGCAACTCCTTCAGAATTGGAATCCGCAGTCGATCTAGGGTGCCGATTCGTAAAGTTTTTTCCTGCTGAGCAATTAGGCGGGGTGCGCTATCTCCGCAGCATGGCGGCTCCCTATAGCCACCTTGGTATCGAATACTTCCCACTCGGAGGGGTGAACTCTACGAATATTCTCGACTACCTAAGTGAGCCGAACATACCAGCCGTCGGAGGTTCTTGGATTGTTCAATCCGAGTCTGTTATCAACGAAGATTGGGTAAAGATCATTGCCCAGGCTACTGATGTGCGAAACGTGCTGAACCGCAAACACGCACCGGTTTCGTCTAGTTTTGATGGGAATCCTAGTTCAGTCATTGAAACTATCTAACGATCATGGTTGTGCATTTAAGTATTTGGAGCGTGTGAATGAAACCGGTAGTTACATTCGGTGAGATCATGGGTCGGCTAGCGACTCCTCAGAACCTGCGATTGCGTCAGGCTCGTGACTTCGAGATGACCTACGCTGGTTCCGAAGCCAGTGTTGCAGTATCGATCTGCAACTTTGGTGGAACGGCCCGCTATGTCACCGCTTTGCCTAAGCACGCCTTGGCAGATGCTACCGTAGATTCGGTTCGGGCATTGGGAGTTGATACACAATTCATCTTGCGTACTGAAAGCGGGCGTCTGGGACTTTACTTTTTAGAAACCGGTGCCAATCAACGCCCCAGCAACGTGCTCTACGATCGGGCAGATTCCGCAGTTGCGCTTACTCCGCCCGATCAATACGACTGGGACTCCATCTTTGATGATGCCGGATGGTTGCATCTCAGCGGGATCACTCCAGCAATTTCGAAGAATGCCTCTGAGGCCACTTTGCTGGCTGCTCAAAAAGCCAAGACTGCAGGCATACCTGTCTCTATCGACCTGAACTTTCGCGGCAAGCTGTGGAAGTGGAGCGAGGGAAATACTCCGCGAGAACTGGCTCAAGAGACAATGCGAAAGCTACTACCACACATCGATTTAGTGATTGCCAACGAAGAAGATTGCCACGACGTCTTGGGAATCCAGGCCGCCAACACAGATGTTCATCAAGGAAAGCTCGATACATCTCGCTATCCTGACGTCGCGCGGCAAGTTGTGCAACAGTTTCCTAACGTCTCTCGAGTAGCGATTACACTTCGCGAGAGTGTTTCCGCAACCCACAACAATTGGGGAGCGATGCTCTACGATGCCCAGAACCAACAAGCCCATTACGCACCTCTAGACGCGGACGGCGAGTACTCGCCCCATGAAATAAAAAACATTGTCGATCGCGTGGGAGGGGGAGATTCGTTTGCCGGTGGGCTGATTTTTGCATTAACAACGTCGGAGCTGAGCGAGCCCTCCACAGCCGTCAGGTACGCGGTAGCCGCCTCTTGTTTGAAGCATTCGATCAAAGGTGATTTCAATTACTCCACAAGGGCTGAAGTCGAGGCGCTCATGGGTGGCAGTGCCTCTGGGCGCGTGGTGCGTTAACAGAGGCAATTTTTTTATTCTCAAGGCTCCTGATCTTTTTTGATAAGCCCAATACTCCCCACTTTATTATCGGTCCAAGGGATATGAATCGAATTTTTTTCTGTTTCGTCGCGCTGATTAGCGTACTGACTACGAAATCCATAGCTGCACAGAAACCAAACATCGTCCTGCTGTTTGCCGACGATGCTGGGTACGGGGATTTCGGTTTTCACGACAGCCATCATTTTGAAACGCCCCATCTCGATGAACTTGCGAAATCTGGAGTTCTGCTTTCGCAGTTCTATATGACAGGAGCAAGTTGTGGACCATCCCGAGCGGGTATGCTCACCGGGAAGTATCAACAACGATTTGGCTACGAAGAAATAAACGTGCCTGGTGTCATGAGCTCTAGTAGTAAGCTGCTGGGCGATGAGATGGGGTTACCGATAGATCAGAAAACTATCGGCGATCACCTGCAGACACTCGGTTATCGTACCGGCGTGTTTGGCAAGTGGCACCAAGGCGTAGCGAATCGATATCACCCCTTGAAGCGAGGATTCGACGAGTTTTATGGCTTTCGTGGAGGTGCCAGAAGCTTCTTTCCCTTTTCCAATCCTAGCTCCGAGCCGCACGAGAATTTGATTGAACGAGATTTTGAGAATTACAAGGAACACGAGGGCTATTTGACCAATGCCCTGGCAGATGCTTCTTGCGAATTCATCGAAAGAAACCAGGATGAACCCTTCTTTGCATTTGTTTCGTTCAACGCGGTCCACACTCCCATGCAGGCCAACCCCCAAGACAAAGGCAAGTTCTCACAGCTCGAAGGTGATCGGCAAGTTGCGGCTCAGATGATGCTTTCCCTGGATCGCGCCTGCGGCCAGATTATAGAAAAACTCGATCAGCTTGGCCTGAAAGAGAATACGCTGATCGTATTTACGAACGACAACGGTGGCCCCATGGATCGAAACGGATCCAGCAACTACCCACTAAGTGGAGTGAAAGGGACACAATTAGAAGGTGGCATTCGTGTACCAGGCATTGTTTCGTGGCCCGGCAAGTTAGCCCCAGATTCGAGATACGATAAGCCTTTGACTGCGCTCGATCTACTTCCCACTTTTGTAAAAGCAGCTGGAGGTGATCCTGAATCTATCGAAGGTATCGATGGCGTAGATCTCATACCCTATTTGCAAGGTAACAAGCAGGAGCGACCGCACGAAACTCTCTATTGGAAAATGGAATCACGGGGAGCAATCCGGGACGGGGATTGGAAACTGCTTCGCTTTCCCGATCGGCCTCCTCAACTCTACGACATCGGCAAAGATCCCAGCGAACAGAACAACTTAGCTGCCGAGTATCCGGATCGAGTGGCTGCCCTCTTTAGAAAACTGTTCACCTGGGAATTGACGCTCGAGCGACCCCTTTTCATGTTGCGACGTGCAGAAGAAGGATGGTCCGCCAGACGAGCAGACGAATTCCAAAAGCCACCCTCCCCAACTTATTAATGAGCGCCTGATGAAATCGACGTTAGTACTCCTTTTAACTCTTGTAGCTGCCACCGCCCAAGCGGACCGGCCAAACATCGTGCTGATCATGGCCGATGACCTTGGCTATGCCGACGTTGGATTTAATGGGTCTACCGACATTAAGACTCCCCAGTTAGATCAGCTAGCCAAGAACGGCGCGACCTTCACGTCGGCGTACGTGGCTCATCCATTCTGCGGTCCCAGCCGTATGGGCATGATGACAGGCCGCTACCCGCATGAATTTGGGGCACCGTTTAATCTTCCAGGAACTGGAAATGGAAACGAGGAGTATTACCGACAAGGCATCGACGTCAATGAAACGTTGATCAGCACGGTTCTACAGTCTGCCGGATACTATACCGGGGCCATTGGTAAGTGGCACATGGGTACCGAACCGCAATATCACCCGAATAATCGAGGCTTCGATGATTACTACGGTTTTCTTGGCGGGGGTCATCGTTATTTTCCAGAACAATACAAGGCAGCTTACGAGAAACAACTTGAATCGGGTGCTAAGGAGATCTGGGACTACATCACACCACTGGAGCACAATGGCACCGAGGTGGACGAAACTGAATACATTACCGACGCTCTGTCGCGCGAAGCAGTACGGTTTGTAAAGGATGCCGCTAAACGAGATCAACCGTTTTTTCTCTATGTCGCATACAATGCTCCCCACACACCACTCGAAGCGAAAGAAAGCGATATCGCGGAATACTCACACATCCGTGATGAAAAACGACGTATATATGCAGCGATGGTGCACGCCATTGATCGCGGAGTAGGGAATCTTACTAATGCCCTCAAAGAATCAGGAGAGTTGAAGGACACACTTGTCATTTTTCTAAGCGACAACGGTGGCAGAACAGATCAGGGCGGTAGAAATACACCCCTCAAGGAAGGCAAAGGCAGTGCGCACGAAGGCGGCTATCGTGTGCCGATGTTGTTTCACTGGCCGGGTAGTATCCAGGCTGGCACACGCTACGATTATCCAGTTTCTGCACTGGACTTTTATCCTACGTTCGCGGGACTGGCAGACGCAGTCATCCCCGCTGAGAAACACCTGGACGGGAAGGATATCTGGCCTCATTTTCAGGAGGGACGCGATTCCCGTCCCGGGGAAATGATTTACGCCGTAAGACACCGCGATGGCTATACCGACGTGGGGGCCCGCCAGGACCAATGGAAGATCTGCCGAGTCTACCAACAGGGGTGGAAACTCTTCAACATCGACAAGGATATTAGCGAGACAACGGACTTAAGTGATTCTCATCCAGAGATTCTTGCAAAGTTGGTCGAGAAGGCGGAGCAGAAAAGCCGCAGCCATACTCAGCCAAAATGGTTCCATGACCTGACGACTCGTGACAAATGGAACGAGGCAGCTATGCCCCATTTTGATGAAACTTTTTCACTCGACTGAGTATTGCAAGTTTGGAGATCAAGAATGCTGCGGACTAACATATTCTTCCTGTGCTTCATACCGTTACTTCTAGGCTTTGTTTGCGTCGATGCCGCAAACTCTGCTGACGATTCAGAGGCCTTCCCTCTTTCCGATCCCGAGAACGAGGGAGGCTGGTCGCTCAACCCAAGAGTCAGTGACGAGTTTGACAACGAAAAATTGGATCAAGATAAGTGGTTCGTGCAGGGCGAGAATAATCAGTATTACATTTGGAAGGGCCGCCCCCCTTCGCAGTATGCGGCTCACAATGTGTACCAAGAGGACGGCGTTCTAAAGATTCGCTCCCAATGGGAACCCGAATTTGAATTCTACGAGGGCAACTACGCCGACGGCACCCGCAACGACAAGTATGGCGAGTGGGAGGGCAAGCCGATGCCTATCACCACCGGCGGGATCATTAGCAAGCACCGCTTTCTGTACGGATATATGGAAGCACGTACTAAGGCCTCAGACTCCAACATGACTAGTGCTTTCTGGGCCCTCGGCTACGAATCGGAGCTCGATATCTACGAGCAAATCGGGGAGCCAAAGATTGAGGGAAATATTCAAACTGACAATTGGAAAGCGTCGGTCCACAACTGGTCTCCGCCGGCTAAGCGCCCGACTCGTCGGTTTGGCTTTAACAAGAAGTTGCCGTTCCGCGTGGCAGACGATTTCCATGTTTATGGTTGCGAATGGGGCGAAGACTATTTGAAACTGTTTGTCGATGGCGAGCTTTACTACGAGACGACCCAAAAGGCAGAAGGAAAAGATTGGGTACTGAACAATCCGCTAGAGATCTACTTCGACAGCGAAATCTTTGTCTGGCTAGGCTTGCCGCATCAGGAGGAACTCCCCTCTTACTATGAAATCGACTATATCCGCGTCTGGCAAAAGCCGCAGCCGAATCTTCTTGCCCGGCAGTTTTTCGGATTCGAAGGTCCCATTCTATTTACCGACCAGCCGATTCCCTTGGACCTGGTTCCTGAAAGCAGTGAGGTCAACGAGTACCAGAAGTTCTGGGAAATCGGCGAACATGCTTTGCCGTACTTCTCTTACACCAAAGAACAAGCTATCCAAGGAATCAAGAGTTTAAAGTTCGCCCCCAAGGACATCCTGGGCAATGTGTCGATCGTAACGCCAACCCAAGCGGTAGAAATCCCCGCCGGGGAGTACCAGATCTCCTTAAAAGTATTGCTTACCGAGGACTGCGATGTGAAGTCACTTAACGTAAGCTTGGCAGATCCTGAGGTGACGCTCGAGCCTTTCGACCTATCCAAAGTGGAGAAAGGCACGTGGATTACTCTCAAGCAGAATTTCAGTCGCAACTCTGCCTCAGGAGATAAGGATCGTCTACGTCTACGTTTCTTGAAGAAAGACATCCCTGAGGGCGCCGGTGCTCTCTACATCGATGACATCTCGATTGAACACACTAAGGACACACAGTGACCATTATCAATATAACCCAAGCGTTGCTAGCCTTGGCCCTGCTGTCGCTTCATGCAGTACAGATCGGTATCGCCGCGGATCTAACCGACGTTCACCCGATGTCCGATGCTCAGAATGTAGGTGAGTGGATCTACAACGAAGACGTTAGCGACGAATTTGAAGATGACGCTGTCGACGAAGAGCGCTGGTACATCGTTGGTAAATTTGAAGATGGTAAGCCTGTCTACAAACATCCTGATCTCCCTCAAAAAAATGTCTGGAAGGGCAGAGCCCCCTCACAATTCTCTGGTCGGAATTACCGCTTAGAGGACGGAGTGCTCAAATTAGAAGTCCGCTGGGAACCAGACTTTCCTTTCAGCGACGAAATCAAAGTGCCGACATTTGGTGAGGCTTTACCCTACGAAAATATCACCACGCCATGTTTCATAGGGCGAAGATCTTTTAAGTACGGCTATATCGAAACCAGAAGCAAAGCAGCTGACGCGGAAATCTCCAGTGCCTTCTGGTCGACCGGAGATAATTTAGAATTCGATTTCTTCGAACAGTTCGGCGATGGTAGGAACAAGGGGAAAGACCACCTGGACAGCCAGCTTTGGTGGTCAATCCGAGATTGGAAAACGCTCAAGGGCAAACCAGCATATACGGAACGAAAAGACTTAGGGTTCCGGGTCGCCGATGCATTCCATGTGTATGGAGTGGAGTGGGACGAGAAAGGCGTTAAGTATTACGTCGATGGGAAATTGTTCTCCAGTGTTTCTGCCGATGAAGTAAGAGCCTGGACCAGGGAAAACCGAGAAGTTGAGGGATCCTTCGACGGCTGGGTCGCTACCAAACCGATCCATATCTGGCTAGATATGGAAACCTTTTCGTGGCATGGCATGCCGGATAGCAAAGCGGATCTGGAGCAAAATAGTCCGGCTGGTGAGAAGGATGACGGGGTGGTCGATTTTGAAATCGACTATGTACGCGTTTGGCAGAATGAAGGGGCTAACAATGCACCAGACCTATCGGAGCGCGATCGATTCTTCAGCTTTGAAGAACCGATTGCAGTCGACGGCAAGTCTGTGCAATGGTGGATTCCAGAAGATTCTCGTTCGATGTTTTCGATCGTCGGCGAAAGGGCTTCCAGTGGCAACAAGGCTCTTAAACTTGAGTGCGCCGCGGAAATACCAAACCGGGCTGTTGCGTTTGCTCCCTATGGTTCTACAAAAATCGAGCCCGGAGAGTACACGTTCTCAATGAAAGTATGGCTGGAGCCAAACTGCAATGTCAGAAAACTGCAGGTACTATTGGAGGACCCTTGGGTAGAGCTTAAGCCGTTTGAACTTGCTAAAGTAGAGCCCGGCAAATGGGTTACTCTCGAACGTACTTTTCGTCGACGCGATGCTTCGGGCCCCAAGGACCGTCCACGCATAATCGTCAAGCCGGAAGATGTTTCAGGGAACGGCGGAACACTGTTTATCGACCAAGTGAAAATTGAAAAACTTTAGAAGACTGTCCTCTCGCCAGAATTGAGACCTAGAGTATGGAGTCGCAAACTAGAAACGCGTTTATCTATGCCACCATTGTATCAATGGGTGGCTTTGTGTTTGGACTCGATGCCGCCCTGATCTCTGGCGGAGTCGACATGATCAAAGCAGAGTTCCAACTGACGGCCGAGCAGTTGGGAACTGCGGTGGCTTCTCCCGCTTTGGGAGTGCTGTTGGCATTGCCATTCGCCAGTTACGTATGCAACCGGTTTGGTAGAAAGAAGGCGATTATTGTGATTGCCCTACTCTACCTAGCCTCTGCGATCGGCTCAGCCTGGGCTCCAGACTATTGGACGTTAGTAGCAGCACGGTTTCTTGGTGGCGTGGGGTGGAGTTCAATCACCCTGGCATCCATGTATATCGGAGAGATCGCTCCGCCTAGGTGGCGAGGTAAGCTAGTTTCAATGACTCAGATCAACATCGTCTTTGGGTTGTCCGGGGCCTATTTCATTTCCTATCTCATCCATTATCTGGCGGGAGCTGGGATCCCCTGGGTGGAGTCGCTCGGAGTGACTCCAGACAATTGCTGGCGATGGATGTTGGGCGCTGAAATTCCCGTCTGTCTAATTTGGATGGGCTTGGTTCTCATCATCCCTGAGAGTCCCTATTGGCTGATTTATCGGGGACGAGTCGACGAAGCAAAATTGCGACTTCAGAAGATCATGCCCGAGGGTCAAATCTCCGCACACGTGGAAGAGATCCAAGAGAGTATGCAGCAGAGTTCGCAGGATCACTCGACTCTCTCTCAGCTGGCAGGAATATTTAGCAGGCCAATGCGTTTGACGTTTGTGATCGCGATGACCATCGCCATCGCTCAGCAATCTTCTGGAATCAACGCCGTTCTCTTCTATGCCCAAACTATTTTCAAACAATTAGGAATCGGAGAAAACGCGGCATTTGTCCAGGCAATTTGGATTGGATTGACGAGCGTCATATTCACCGTGCTTGGCTTGATGCTAGTCGACAAACTAGGACGTCGGCCTCTCATACTTTGGGGCATGCTCTGGATTATCGCTAGCCTTAGCCTTTGTGCGTACGCTTTTCATGGTGCCCGCTATACCCTCACTGAATCTGAAGTCGCTGAAATGGCGGATGATCCGGAATTCGCTTCGCTAAGCTCACTCGTTGGCAAAGAATTTCTAACCGACATTGATTTCAAAGAAGCACTTCGCAAAGAAATTGGTGAAGAAAACACCTCGAAGCATTTCAGTAAGCTCTTAGAGGCAGCGATCAACATCAACGCCAAACTTGTACTGCTAGGCATTCTTAGCTTCATCGCAGCTTTTCATTTCTCGGTCGGCCCCGTGATGTGGGTCTTATTTTCAGAACTTTTCCCAGTCTCAGTGCGTGGGACGGCAATTCCTTTTTTTGCAATCGTCACGAGCTTAACGAGTTGGTTAGTACAGTTCTTTTTCCCCTGGCAATTGGAGAACATGGGCATGACTTCAATTTTCCTGTTTTACGCAGGGACAGTTGCTGTAGGGCTGATCATCCTAGCGCTAACTTTGGTCGAGACAAAGAACATGAGTATTGAAGAAATTCAGATCGCACTATCATCAGCTCGAGACTGATAAGATGTCTTTACCAATTCACATTGCAATCGAGGAGCAACTGGCTCATGACTGAAACACAAGTTGTTCATGATCGTGCAATCACGCGCAACTCAGAGAGTCCGCATGTTCGCCTCCGAAGCATCAATTTTGGTGATTGCAATTGGACCGATGGCTTTTGGGCCGACAAACAGAGGCTCTCCGAGGAAGTGATCGTGCCCCATATGGGGACTCTTCTCAAAGGCGATGTAGGACACGCTTACAACAATTTTAAGATTGCAGCTGGTCTCCAGGAAGGCGAAGCCAAGGGAATGCTCTGGCACGATGGGGACTTCTACAAATGGATGGAAGCCTACCTATACGTCTACGCCTTGAACAACGATCAAAAGATCGTCGCCGAATTGGACGAGATTCTCAAGGTCATCGCACAGGCCCAGCAAGACGATGGCTACCTGCATACGCATGCTCAAATCAACGGACTTGAGCGCTGGTCGCAGGTCACAAATCACGAACTCTATAATAGTGGCCACTTGATTACTGGCGGATGTATTCATCATCGCATCACGGGCAAAACTAATTGGCTGGATATCGCCATCAAGCATGCCGACTATCTGTACTCAGTTTTTCAACCAAAGCCTGAAGAGCTGGCACGTTTTGGCTTCAATCCGTCGCAGATTATGTCGTTAGTGGAGTTGTACCGAACGACGAAAGACGAGAAATACTTAGAGCTTGCCGAGGTATTTGTCGACATGCGAGGTTCAGCACCGGTCGAATTGCACCCGAGTGTTCCTTATTGGTTCACTGGGGCGCAGTGCCAGAATAAAACTCCATTGCGCGAAGAGACCGAGGCTGTTGGTCATGCAGTGACGGGTTTCTATCTGTATTGCGGGGCGGCTGACGTCTATGCCGAAACGGGCGAGCAGGCATTGGCTGAATCGCTGGACAGAATTTGGGCTAGCGCTTTCGAAAAAAAGATGTATCTAACCGGGGCCTTCGGGCAGCTGCATCACGGAGCCTACGACGATCAAAATATGGTGCACGAAGGTTTTGTTGATGATTACCTGATGCCCAACTCAACTTCGTACAACGAAACGTGCGCCAACATTGCCGGTGCGATGTTCAATTGGCGAATGCTAAGTATCAAGGGCGATGCCAAGTATGCCGACATGATGGAACTTGTGCTCTACAACAGTGCCTTGGTAGGCATTAGCGTGGACGGCAAAAAATACTTCTATGCCAACCCGCTACGCATGAATTACGGGCAGCGAGAATACAGCGACCATTGCGACTGCACCGAGTCGGCTGACCGAGAACCTTATATCGAATGTTTTTGCTGTCCTCCCAATCTGGCTAGAACCATCGCCAAGGTCTCTGGCTGGGCATACAGCCTCACGGACAACGGCGTAGCGGTGAACTTGTATGGTGGAAATCAACTAGACACGACTCTTTTGGATGGCTCCGCACTCAAATTGAAACAAGAGACCGACTATCCTTGGGATGGCGAGGTCAAACTTACAATTGACGAATGCAAAGACTCACCCTTCGAAATCTTACTGCGTATTCCCGCTTGGGCTGAGGAAACTCGAATTCAGGTCAACGGCCAGGATCTTATTACAGAGGTTGTTCCGGGAACTTTTGCAAGGTTAGAGCGAACTTGGCAACCGGGCGATGAGATCACTATCGTAATGCCAATGAGTATCCACCTCGTCGAAGGCCATCCCCGTATCGAAGAGGTGCGCAATCAGGTCGCTATCAAGCGCGGGCCAATTGTCTATTGTGTGGAATCGCCCGATTTGCCTGAAGACACTTCGATCTTGGATGTCTATTTATCTGGAGATGCAGAGTTGGAAGTGAATCATCGCCCCGATTTCCTAGGAGGCGTCTCCACGATTCGTGGAGAATTATTGCTGCGTCGAGATCAGGCGAAGGGGATGTACCACACCGTAAGTAAGCCGGAGTGGGAAAAATACAAAACAGAACTGGTCCCTTACTTTGCATGGAGTAATCGGGGACTCGCCGAGATGACAGTGTTTGTCCCCATCGTGTGGTAAGAATTTTCACAACTGAACAATGAAGCTGATGAGATTATGTTTCAGATAAAATACTCTGTTTGCCTATTGGTAACCATTTCGATCAGTCAGTTTGTCTCCGCAGCAGAGCAACCGAATATCCTCTTCATTGCCATCGACGATCTGCGTCCCGAGCTAGGTTGTTACGGATCTGAAATCGCGATTTCACCAAACTTGGACAAACTGGCGGCTGACGGTCTGCTTTTTAATCGCGCTTACTGCCAAGAAGCGATTTGCAGTCCCTCGCGAGCGAGCCTGATGACAGGAGCCCGTCCGGACACGATTGGAGTCATTGAAAACTCCACCTACTTCCGCGATGCAAACCCTGATATTGTCACACTCACACAGCATTTTATCGCTCACGGCTACGAAGCGGTTCACTGCGGCAAGATCTTCCATAAGCCCGCGTTTGCCGACCCCGAACGCTCTTGGAGTCGCGGGCCCGCATTCAATCGATTAGATCTCCCTAAGCCGAGCCTGTCTTTCGCACTGCCTGAGAATCAGGCCATTTTGAATAAGAACAAAGAGATTCTCGAAGCGAAGTACGGCAAAGGCATTGCAAAGACAGGATTGGTGCAAGGCCCCGCTTACGAGAGCGCCGATGTGCCCGACCAGGCCTATCGCGATGGCTACAATACCGACCTGGCGATAGCAACGATAAAGGAGCTGGCCGAAAATGGAGACAAGCCCTTTTTCTTGGGCCTAGGTTTCTATAAGCCGCACCTCAACTTTGTTGCTCCTAAACGCTATTGGGATCTGTACGATCCAGCCGAGATTCCGCTGGCTACTCAGACGGACGCACCCTTGGATGGTGCTGCTATGGGATTACATCCTTCGTTTGAACTCCGGGTAAGACACGGCATCCCCAAGTACGGGCCCATCGATGATGAACTTGCCAGAACTTTGCGGCATGCGTATTTGGCGTGCGTCAGCTATATCGACGCCCAAGTAGGTCGCATGATCGAGGCGCTTGAGGAAGCCGGACTACGGGAAAATACAATCATCATCGTCTGGGGCGATCACGGCTGGCATCTCGGAGATATGGGAATCTGGGGCAAAGCGACGAATTACGAAATCGCCACGCGTGTCCCTCTCATGATTTGGTCTCCGGATATGAAAGAACGAGGCAAATCAACAGAGGCCCTCGTCGAACTGGTCGACATGTATCCCACACTCTGTGAATTATCTGGATTGCCGATACCAGAACACGTCGAAGGACACAGCTTTGCGCCTCTTCTAGACGATTCTTCTAGGCCTTGGAAGAAAGCCGCGTTCAGTCAATTTCCCACTCCGGCACTTCGTGAGTGGGCCGCCAATCCTTTGTCTCAAGGGATGCGAGAGACGTTCTTTGGACCGCTTATCGAAGATGTCGAAGAGCAGATCATTACGCAGCAAGGCGAAGAATGGGACCGGGAACTATTTGAGCAACATTTGATGGGTTATACGATGCGTACCGACAGATATCGCCTCGTTCTATGGCGTGATCACCGCAATCCTCAGGCAGAACCGGTGTATGTGGAACTCTACGATCACCAAACCGATCCACAAGAAACCAAAAATGTCGCCCGCCAGAATCCGGAAGTTGTGAACAATCTAAGAAAAGAGTTCGATGATGGCTGGAAAATGTCACTTTAATAAGTTCGCCAGCGGACGAATTGTATCTGCGATTGCCTTTGGCACCATCGTAATTCTATCTGCTGGACCCCTAGCGGCGGTTGATAGTGCTGATTCGTCATTGATTGATTCCTCGGTCACTTTTCGCGAAGTGGAGGGAGTCATACCGCTGGAAGATCGCTCAAGGCGTAAGTGGGATCATCCGCTAGTTGCCGATCTGGATCAAGACGGACTCTTAGACCTTCTACTTACAGATCACTCCTATCGCGCTCGTTTGTATTGGAACGACAACGGCACATTCTCCCAGCCGGTAGATGTCGTTCAGGGCGATACGCACGGAGTAGCTGCAGGCGACTACGACCAGGATGGCCGCATCGATCTGATCGTTTCTCGTGGTGGCGGTGACGGCAAGAACCCCCGCAATCCTGTAACATTTCAAGTTAACCGTGATCGTACGATCGAGGGGGGCGAAGAGTTCGCCCATTTCGAGCGTTCGCGCGGCAGGGCAGTTAAGTTTATTGACGGCGATAACAATGGCACTCTCGATCTTGTCCTCTCCGCTTTTCCGCTCAAGACACAAACTCAAGGAGCGAACGACCTATTCAAGAACACCGGACCGGGAGAATTCGAGTTTGTTACCAAGCTTCCTGTGGCGAAGTGGATGGGCTTTAGGACGCTGGTTACAGATTTCAATAATGACGACGATTCTGATCTGATCTTCTACGGTGGAGACAACATGGTCGCCGTCCGAGGAGAGACGGGGCTCGCCTACTCTGACGCCACTGCCGAGGTGTTACCGAATCTCGAAAATACCAGCTTTGTTAGTAGCATTGCGGAAATCGACTACGACAACGATGGTGATTACGATCTGTTTCTAACTCGCGCAGATCATCCGTTTGAAAGAAAGACCCACTACGACAAAGAACATTCGCGGTTTGCCTTTTTTATGCGGTTCAAAGAGTTTCTCTTCGAAGATTTGGAAATTGAGGGCGACTTCATATTCGAGAACCTTCAAATGGCCTTTCCCCACTTCGATGTATTTGTCGGGGCTAACAAAAGAAAACTAGAATTCGCCGTCGACCGTCATGGACACAAGGATTTCACCCTTAAGCCCGAGGAGTCAGAAGGTTGGCCATCTGATCTGAGCGACAAAGGGCTCTACATCGGATACCTAGGAAATGACCTCTGGCGAATCAAGGTCGATACAAAGTCTCCCACCGCGGGCGTCATCCACAACGTGAAGTCCCATCCACAAGTGACCCAACCCAAGCAGTTGCCTGCCCAGTTGTGGGAAAATCGTGATGGATTTTTTGTCGACGTTACATCCCGATTGGGTATTTCCATAGCAGAGCAAACCACTAGCGCCGTTGCAGGAGACTTCGATAACAATGGTTGGTCGGACTTATTTGTTGTACGTCAAGGAAATCCCGCATCGCAGAACCAACAAATCCTGTATCTCAACCAGAATGGCAAGTACTTTCAACGTACTCAGCAGCATGGCATCGTCTCACAAGAACTTGGTTCAACTGGAGGAGGTGCAGAGGCATTCGATTACGATGGTGACGGAGATCTAGACCTAATTTACTGCAACGAACGAGGACGTTGGCATCTATTCACGAACCAGAGTTCTTTCTCAGAGGGTTCCAACTACGTTGTCATAAGAGTTGGCAAATCACCGTCCAATGAGGCTCCGATGCAGGGAGCTATGTTAACACTCGAAGCCGACGGCAAAATCTATCGACGTACCGTGGGAGCCAGCTCAGCAGCGTACTCCCATAGCGCAAACAACCACCTCCATGTGGGCCTCGGTAATTGTGAGACCATCGATAGCGCGATTGTAAGATGGACGAATGGAGAGACAGAGAGTCTTCAAATAAACACCATCAACAAGAGTTTTAGCGCGGGGCAATTCGAATAGCCCACCTTCGATCTATGTACACAGTAGCTACTAGCATTTTGAAGAAACTATCTGTTGGCATTGCCCTTCTAAGTGCGGCAGGTGCGTACGCTGACGAGACCCTCGAACATATATTGGTCGAAGCAGAATCATTTGCTGACCTAGGAGGCTGGGTCGTCGATCAACAGTTCATGGATCAGATGGGCTCTCCTTTCGTTCTTGCTCACGGCCTGGGGGTTCCTGTGCCCGATGGCAGGACTGTAGTCTCTGTGCCCTCGCCTGGAGAATACCGAGTATGGGTACGGACGCGAGATTGGGTGGCACCATGGGATGCATCTGGAGCACCTGGGCGATTTCAACTTCTTATTGACGATGTTCCTTTGGAACAGATATTCGGCACCGAAGGCGCTAAGTGGCACTGGCAGGAAGGAGGTGTGGTGCAGCTTGGTGAGAAAGCCACACTAGCAATTCACGATCTCACCGGATTTGAAGGTCGTTGCGACGCCATTCTATTTTCCAAAGCGAAAGACTTTCTCCCCCCTGAAAGTGACGAAGAACTAAAGGCATTGCGGAGCAAATTCCTTGGTTGGGACAGTGAGTCACGTGACGGCGGCAAGTACGACCTAGTCGTAGTGGGCGGAGGCATCGCAGGAACGAGTGCCGCCATTACCGCAGCCCGATTAGGCTTGAACGTGGCGCTAATCCAAGACCGCCCAGTCCTGGGAGGCAACGGCAGCAGCGAAGTGAGAGTCTGGCCCGAGGGTTTTACCAACCATGAACCCTATCCGCGGGTGGGAGATGTCGTCAACGAAATCGCTCCTTACAGCAAATTGAAAGACCATCCGGACCCGAAGGGACACAAGACATTTGACGATCTTCGCAAGCTTGAGCTGGCTCAAGCAGAGCCGAATCTAACGCTGCTGTTAGAGCAGCGCGTTAATCAAGCCGAGCAATCCGATGGAAAGATAATCTCGGTAGTGGCCCAACACATTCGCACGGGTCGCAGGACACGCATCCGGGGACGTTGGTTTCTCGATTCTACTGGTGATGGCGTACTTGGCGCTCTTGTTGGTGCAGACTTTGAACTGGCTGAAAAGGGCCGCATGGGCAGCACCAATCTTTGGGACTTCGGTGAAACCGAAGAGACAGAGCACGAGCTAAAATGTCTGTGCGAAGACTTTGAGGATACCTTATCGCTCAACTTCACTCCTGCCGCCAAGCCTCAACCTTTTCCTCGTTGCCCGTGGGCAGTCGACTTGAGCGACGTCGATTTCCCGGGACGACACCGGCAGAAGACTTTCAATCTAACTGGAAACAAACAGTTGGGGACCTGGTTTTGGGAGTCGGGATTCAATGATGATCCGTTTATTGACGGAGAGAGAATTAGAGACCTCAACCTGCGAGCAATGTATGGCGCGTGGGACACACTCAAGAACGTCGACGGCCGGTTTCCCAATCACCGCCTGAAGTGGGCAGCCTTTATTGCGGGCAAGCGAGAATCGCGTCGTTTGATGGGCGATGTGGTGCTAACCGCAGATGACTTTCGCAATGGGACCGTGTTTGAAGATGCTGCGTTCCCATGCACTTGGCATATCGATATTCATGCTCCGCATCCAGACTATTTCGAGCAAGACGACAAAGACGCTTTTTTCTCTACCTTCACTCGTGGCAAGGAGTATCGTTACGAGGGTCCTTATTGGGCGCCTTACCGATGTCTCTACAGTCGAAACATCGACAATTTGTTCATGGCAGGACGAGACATCAGCGTCACTCAAAGCGGACTTGGTGCAGTGCGAGTGATGCGAACTTGCGGAATGATGGGTGAAGTGGTCGGAATGGCAGCCTCTATCTGCAAAAAACATAGCTGCACACCGCGAGATGTTTACAGTCTATATCTTGATCAGCTCCAGTCTCTCATGGAAAGAGGCGTGGGCCGAGCAGAGGTTACTCCAGTGAGTCAGGACACCCAATAGTGCTTCGAAAACACACACAACTCTTGATAACAATCTTATCGGCATCGTTTCTACCGCTCTGTCTGAGCTCGAATACTGTTAGTGACGACTCTGTAGTAAGCAATGAAGCGGTCCATTTTGAAGAAGCACTTGATGACTTCCCTAGGGAAGAGAAAAACTTGCGAAAATGGGATGCACCCGTCGTGGCAGATCTGGACCAGGATGGATTCGTTGATCTCCTGCTAAATGACCACGGTTTTGGGGTACGAATTTGTTGGAACAACAAAGGGAAATTTGCAAAGCCCTACGATCTGATCATGGGCGATTTGCATGGAATTTCTATCGGCGACATCGATCGGGATGGGAATCACGAGATTGTGATCTCCCGCGGTGGGGGAGCCGGCGAGAATGCCCGCAATGCCAAGATTTTTCGAGTGACACATCAAAGAGAATTTACTGAGGTGCCAGAGCTCGCTCTCCCTTTGCAACGAATGCGAGGCCGGACCGTAAAACTCTTTGATGGTGACAAGGATGGCGATCTCGACCTATTGAACTTTGCTTTCCCGTCTCGTGAGAACAAAGGCACAAGTGAAAACTACGTCTACAGAAACGATGGCAGCGGGCACTTCGAACTCACCGATACCCTACCTCCGGTAAAACAAGACGGTCAAAAAACCTTGTTAACTGATATTAATGGGGACGGTGTGGTCGACCTTCTTCTCTATGGCAACGACCGAGTACGAGCCTTCCAAGGCCGGGGAGATTTGTCTTTTGAGGAAGTCACCGACGCTGTGATACCTGTTATCAAGCACGTGACCTGCATCGTTGAAATCGACTACGACAACGATGGAGATTTCGATCTATTCCTCACTCGCGGGCAAGAATTTGAGGCCGGCGAAACGTTCTACGACGAAGCAACGCACACATGGGGGTTCTTTACAAAACGCGGACCTTTCCGATTCGAAGATCTAGCGGTTGGTGATGTGCTGAACATCGAGAATCTCCAATCGCAATGGCCACATAAGCAATTGTACCTCGGAGAATCCGCATACGAATATGAGTTTCCCGGCGAAACTCACTCTGGTCGAGATGTCAGAATGGTTAACAGCGATGCCTTGGGCTGGCCGGATAGTATTGACAAGAAAGGGACTTACCTTGGTTACGTAGGCAACAACAAATGGCGTCTCGCAGGTGACATGTGGGCCCCGAGCTCAGGGATTGTGCGCGGTGTGAAGTTCTATGAAAAATATGACCATCCACCGGGCCCTGGGGACATCCTGTTGGAAAATAGAGAGGGAGCCTACGTAGATGTGAGTAAACGTCTCAATCTTCACTCTAATCAGCACACCACCGGGGCAGCGGTCGCCGATTTCGACAACGATGGCTATTCAGACCTTGTAATCATTCGTCGCGGCGACCTCGTCCACACAAATTCAGCGATCGTTTGCCTCAACCAGGGTGGAACTGAGTTCACTCCCCTCGCACGTCATCAGATTGCATCCTCAGAACTCGGTGCCATCGGCTTGGGAGTAGAGACTCTCGATTACAACCGCGATGGTCGAGTTGATATTCTCACTGGTGATGAGCGCGGCAAATGGCATCTGTATCGCAATCAAAGTTCGACCGGCAATAATTACGTTCAAATTGATGTGGCCGAATCGCCAACTGGAGCCGCATCGGCCTTGGGGGCTACCGCATCTATCAAATATGGCGATAGGAAGAAGGTTTGCCGTGTAGGATCGTCCGGCGCCGCATACTCCCGGAGCCTCAACCCTTCCATTCATTTTGGAATAGGAGAAGACGAGGGGCCCGTTGAAGTTCGCGTTAATTGGACTAACGGGAAGATCCTCAATTCTTCAATTAGCAAGGTGAATTCAAGGTTTGAAACAGATAAGCCGGCTCAGTAGTACACAGCACGTTTGTAATAGTTTTGCCTTCGAAATAAGTCTTTTGAGTTGCACTCTGTTCTTTAAGGTTGTTTCTTCATCGCACTCAGCAACATGACAACTAGTCACAAATACATTATGCGAACTCTGACTATTTGTGCGGCACTAGCGACGGCATGCGTCGGCCAAGTTCTGTGGGCACAAACCAAGCCCAATATCGTGATCATGATGTCAGACGATCAGGGCTACGGAGACCTTGGGGCTCATGGCAACCCCCATCTAAAGACTCCACGCATCGAATCGATTGGCGAACAGGGGCTCGAAATGACGCATTTCTTTGCCTACCCCAATTGCTCAGCTACTCGCGCCGCGCTCCTAACAGGGAGATATCCTTATCGCACGGGAGTGACGGCCGTCACACAAGTCGATCACTTTATGAATGCTTCGGAAATTACCATCGCAGAGATCTTATCAAGCCACGGTTACAGAACAGGAATTTTTGGCAAGTGGCACTTGGGGGATAATTGTCCGATGCGGCCAACCGACCAAGGTTTTCAAGAGGCACTTGTTCATAAGGGGGGCGGGATTGGACAAGATGCAGGCCCCGCTGGGAATACATACTTTGATCCCATATTAGAGCACAACAATCAGCCCAAGAAGTTTAAAGGCTACTGCGACGATATCTTTACCGACGCCGCGATGGAGTTTATCACCAAAAACAAGAATGACGACAAACCATTCTTGGCCTACGTAGCTACAAACCTACCTCACTTTCCCCTTGAAGTGCCTGATCGACTTGCAGAGCCTTATCGCCAATTGGGTCTCCATGAGGATAATGCACGGACCTATGGCATGATCGATAGCATCGACTACAACGTTGGTCGCGTGCTCGACAAGCTCAAAGAATTGGGTCTGGAAGACGATACGCTTGTTATATTCCTCTCCGACAATGGACCTCGGCATCGGCGCACGAAGAACGATGTATATCCTGGACGGTGGGTCGCCAATTTGCGAGGCACAAAAACAAGCGTTTATGAGTGTGGAATTCGCGTTCCCTTTTTCGTGCGATGGCCGAAGAAGTTGCCAAGTGGTGTCAAGAATAGCACGATGGGAACGGTAATCGATGTGCTTCCCACAATACTCCAAGCGTGCGGGATAAAACCGCCGCAGAACACCAAATTGGATGGCATGTCGCTACTGCCTATGTGGAATGGTGAATCCGAGCCCTATAAAGGACGAGCATTCCATATCCAGATGCACTACGGCCCAACCCCTTTTAAGTACATGCACTTCGCTGTGCGGACTCAGAAGTTTAAGTTAGTCAGCCCACACGACGATCCTCATCACATCCTCTTTCAGCCGGACGATGAGGAGCTAAAGAGGACTCTGGCTGCCTTGGAACTCTACGATGTTGAGAACGACCCGAGCGAGCGAATCAACGTGGCCCAGGAGCATCCTGAGATGGTCGACAATCTGCTCGCCAGATACGAAAGTTGGTTTGACGAGGTAACCGAAGAGCGTGATGCCAAAGGTATTCAGCGAATCTACTTAGGCAGCAAAGACCAACCTAGAGTCAACCTCTCCCGTTTTGATTGGGGAGGACCTCGTGTCCTCTCCGAAAATGAACTCGGGCATTGGCGTGTGAGAGTTGAGGGAGGGTCATACAAAGTGTCTCTCGATTTACCTCCACTCGAATCAGATGGAGTTGCCCATCTCAAATTCAAAGACGTCCACCTAAGAGCACCAGTAAAAAAGGGACAACCCAAAGTAGTCTTTCAGCAAGTTGAGCTTCCTGAAGGCGTAGGCAATTTCCATGCATATTTGAAGATTGAACGACTAGCTACGGGCCCTTTATTTGTAGATGTCGAAAGGCTAGATCTCTAGCGGCAGGAAGTTTTCCATGAAAATCGTAGCTTACGAACTCTTCAAGGTCGCTCCTCGGTGGTTATTCCTCAAAGTCGAGACCGACGAAGGCATCACTGGCTGGGGAGAACCGATTGTTGAGGGCAAAGCGGATACAGTCAAAACAGCGGTCGACGAATTGATGGAGTCGCTCGTCGGCCAGGACCCTACGGATATTGAAGGCCATTGGAATACTCTTTATCGAGGTGGATTCTATCGCGGTGGCCCCGTGTTCATGAGTGCGTTGTCTGGCATTGATCAAGCGCTGTGGGACATTAAAGGGAAGAAATTTGGCGTACCTATCTACGAACTCATGGGGGGTAAAACCCGCGAGAAAATTCAAGTCTATTCTTGGGTCAATGGCGATACCTCGGCAGATCTCGCGAAAGCAGTGCATGAGGCCCAGGAGATTGGGTTTACTGCAGTGAAGATGAACGGCACCAACGAAATGCAAATCGTCGATACCCATCGAAAAATTGATTGGGTTCTCCAGCGTGTCGGTGCCATTCGCGATGCAGTAGGATTCGCGGTCGACATAGGAATCGATTTCCATGGCAGGCTCCATAAGCCTATGGCTAAAGTGCTGGCCAAGGAACTGGAAGTGTTTCATCCAATGTTCATCGAAGAGCCAGTGCTACCTGAGAATAATGAGGCCTTGCGAGAAATTGCTAACCTCACCTCGATCCCTATCGCCACCGGCGAACGAATGTTCAGCCGCTGGCATTTTAAGGAACTACTGGCCGGCGGGGCCGTAGACATCATTCAACCCGATGTTTCGCATGCGGGTGGGATAACAGAGTGCAAGAAGATCATTTCCATGGCAGAGGCGTATGACGTGGCGGCCGCACCGCACTGTCCGTTGGGTCCGATTGCTTTGGCGGCTTGCTTGCAAATCGATGCAACCTGCTACAACGCATTTATTCAAGAGCAGAGTCTGGGCATTCACTACAACCAAGATAACGATTTATTGGACTACCTGACTGACAAGACTGTATTCAATTATGTCGACGGCTCCGTATCAATCCCAACCGGACCGGGACTGGGCATAGAAGTGAATGAAGAGACTGTCCGCGAAAAAGCTGCTCAGGGACACAATTGGCGTAATCCGCTATGGCGGCATGACGACGGAAGTGTGGCCGAATGGTAACAGAGCAAAGCGGCAGCCCGGTTCGGGCCGAGAAGCCGACGAAAGCAAGATACGCGGTTCTTGTTGCTATTTTTGTTAATGTAGTGATTAACTACATGGACCGCAGTAACATTTCTGTGGCGGCATCATTCCTCAGCAAAGACCTGGCCCTAGATTCTGTGCAAATGGGCTATTTGTTTTCTGCTTTTGGGCTGACGTATGCGTTTTGTCAAATCCCTGGAGGGATATTGGCCGACCGGTTCGGAAATCGAGGATTCTACAGTGTCTGCTTAATCCTCTGGTCACTGGCAACCTTCTTTCAAGGATTTGCCACAGGTTTCATTCTGCTCTTTGTGCTTCGTGTGTGCGTTGGCATCTTCGAGGCACCTTCATATCCTCTAAACAACCGAATTGTCACAAATTGGTTCCCCGACAACGAAAGAGCGGGAGCTATTGCAACTTACACTTCGGGGCAATTCATTGGATTGGCTTTCATGACCCCAGCCTTACTGGCGATGGAACACTATCTGGGATGGCGGGCGCTCTTCTACGTCACCGGTGGCATTGGGATAGCATGGGGCATATTTTGGTACTTTTTCTACCGCGACCCACGACAACACTCGCGAGTGAACGCTGCAGAGATCGCCCTCATCGAAGCTGGGGGAGGTCTAATTGGTTCGGGGCAGGACGACAACGAAATAAGCGAACCGTTCCAATGGAGCCATCTATGGTTCGTACTCAGCCAAAGAAAGCTCTGGGGCATCTACATCGGCCAGTTTGGATTAGGGGCCACACTCATCTTTTTCCTGACTTGGTTCCCTAAGTATCTAAAAGATTACAAAGACATGGATTTTTTGGAGTCGGGCGTAGCCGTTTCCGTTCCTTTCTTATGTGCCTTTGTGGGAATCTTGCTCTCTGGGTTGCTATCGGACTTTCTCGTGCGGAGAAATGTGAATCCCAATGTAGCGCGCAAAGTACCGGTCGTTACAGGCTTGTTGCTCTCGACAAGTATGATCGGGGCCAATTTTGTGACTGACCCATTCTGGGTGACGTTTTTTCTATCACTGGCCTTCTTTGGTAATGGGCTGGCATCCATTACCTGGGTTTTTGTGTCGCTACTGGCACCCAAGAAACTGGTTGGACTCACGGGTGGGGCGTTCAACTTTATCGGAGGACTTTCTGCAATGATCGTACCTGCAGCGATCGGACACCTTGTCAAAGACGGCAGTTTCGCCCCCGCTCTCATCTTTATCAGCTCGCTCACTCTAACGGCGGCACTGAGCTACGTCTTTTTGGTAGGCAGTCTAGAGCGGATTGAGATGGAATAGATTTGATTCCGGAAAGATACAAGAGGTTGGATACATCCTCTTTCGTCAATCTGCCGCGAAAAGTCTCGTCTAGCAGACCCACTGCAGCGCAGCTCTTGGGTAATTCTGTAATTCCTGGAGTGTTAGCAGATTGTTCGAGTCGTTCATCACCTACTACTTTTGTTCCGTGACGCCTATGCCCCTGTGAGATATCCAGTTAACTCACGAGCTTCTGGCGGGCAAAGCGGAAGTGCATGGGAATCGAACCCACCTGCGAAACTTTTGTCATTCCGCACAACGGTTTTGAAGACCGTGGCCGCCACCAGGTCGGCTCGCACTTCCGGACGATCACTGCTACTTTGGCTGATGCCGAGTCATCGCTTCTGGCCACAAAAGATGGCCAACCAATTCAATATACGCTTTTCACTGCGGGCGGCTACGGCGTTACTTCGAGAGTCGATCCTCCAGGGCCTCTTTGTACGACCCGTCCAATCCGCGTAGCAGCACCTTCACACTCCGACAGCAGCGTTTCGCAATGGACCTCCGGTATGGCCATTAAAACACCACCAGAGGTTTGTGGATCGAAAAGAATCCCCAGCAGTGACGAGTCGCGAAGGTCCTCGGAAGTCTCTAGCCTTGTGCAGCTATCCCTGATGCTAGGGGCAAGGCTGCTCTCGAAGTTGCGTTGGAACAACTCACCCGCTCCGGGTAACAGCGGCAACGAGCTCAATGAGATCTCTGCCGATAAGTCCGCCGGGGCTAGCATTTCCAGTAGATGCCCGGCAAGGCCAAACCCGGTGACATCTGTGGCAGCAGACACCGGCAATTGTGCAGCGAGCTGGGAAACTTGTTCATTGCTAGTGAGCATGGAATCGACGAGCGGTCCCCACCACTCAGCTCGGCAAGCTGCACGCATGTGAGCGGCAAGCAAAACACCGGTACCCAGTGCCTTAGTAAGCACCAGGCAGTCTCCATCTCGAAGGGTAGACTTGCGGAGAACACCTTCAGGCTCAGCGTCTCCTAACATCGTGAATCCAAAGGTAAGCTTAGGCCCTACAATCGAGTGGCCACCAACGATGGGAACGCCCGCCGCCTGGAATTCACGTCCGGCACCTGCCAAGAGTTCATCGAGCAAAGCCGCTTGCTTCTGCGGCGAACCGTGAGGAAGGACTGCCATCGAAAGAGCCGCCCTAGGGCTGCTTCCCTTGACATACAAATCACTCAACGCGTTCTGTGCTGCAATACGCCCCAACAGGAAAGGGTCGTCGACAAACGAACTGAAGAAGTCCGTCGAAGCAGCAATCGCTCTCCCCTCGCGTTGGGCGATCAGGGCAATGTCGTCTAGATTGCTGAGCCCCATCAAAACATGATCGTGCTGGGCCTGATTCAGCATTGGCAACGCCGTCTGTAGAACTTGCGGAGAAGCCTTGCTTCCACATCCGCCGCACTGCATTTGTTGCTTGATCTCAGCCGCAGAGTTCTCTGACGTAGCCATCATCTGCGGTGGGCTGTAGTCCTGGTACTTTGCCATGAACCTTCTATCGATCCAGTCCTTAAGCTTCCAAGCAAGAGGGGAATGCACTGCAAGAGACCGATAAGAAAGGACGGCACTGCCGTCGCCCGTATTGATCAAGGAAAGGAATTGGGATTGCGGACGCCAAGCTTTCAAAGATTCGCCCTGTACTTTGCGGCGGAGATTCTCCCAGAGGAAGGGGCCTTGGCGAACGGCGTACACTCCTGCCTTGGCGTATTGCTCACCAAGCACAGAACCCGAATCCCCGACCACAAACACATCATCTGCTCCCGTACTTTGCAGAGTATTCTTGGTTAGCAGAAAACCACGATCGTCTTTTGGCAATCCTAACGATTCGAACAACCGTGGCGGGGTAGCCGGTGTTGCCCAAATCAGGATATCGAAAGGCTGATGTTCGCCGCCTTCGAGCTGCAGTGCTGATCTTCCTTCGTGAGCTACAACTCTCGAATCAAGTAATACTCGAATCCCGCGCTGCGTTAACTCTTTTTGAGCAAGCAGTTGCGCCCGCTGCGTGCTCTCGCTGAAGAGACTATTCGCGGCTTCAACCAATGTAATGGTAAAGTGTGAGTTCCCTGCGCCTGGGTTACGCAGAAAGGTCTCTAAGCAGAACGCAATTTCGATTCCTGCAGCACCTCCCCCGACTATGACTATATCGATTGGATCTTGGGGTTTTTGAGCAGCGACCGAGCCAATTCGATCCGTCAGACGCTTCATGAAGGTTTGCATCGGCTTGATCGAGAGACCGATATTGTCGTCAAGTGGAATAAGGGGACGCGACCCCACACCAATGGACAACAGATCGTAATCGAGAGCCGGCCGATCCTCTAGCAGTACCCGCTTGTTCTCATGTTCTAGTCCAGTAGCCGCTGCGACTACGAGGCGTACACCACAGGCAGCACAGAATCGCACTAAATCGATTTGCATTTCTTGCTGCTCGTACTGCCCTGCAAGCGTGCCTGCCAGCATTCCAGAATAAGCAGCAATCGGTTGATCAGAAACACATGTGAGTCGTGCACCGGGAATCGGGTTCATTCGCCACTTGCGAATGATATGGCAGTTTGTATGCCCTGCACCAAGGAGCACGATTTCGTGAGTTGGAAGTGTTGTGTTCAAGAATTTTTTTGCTCGGCCTGCGAATGCCAGCGTTCAGTGTTCCTTGTTGGCTTCAGGTTGTATGATAACCTAGACAGGTGCGTGTTTCCTACTGGCCGCTTTGATCAATCAGGGCTGCAGAATTAGTATTAAATTCCTATGGTTCGACATTTCTTACTCGGCACGGCAGGTCATGTTGACCACGGCAAGACCTCGCTGATCAAAGTGCTAACCGGCACCGACACTGATCGGCTACCTGAGGAGAAACGACGGGGACTGACCGTTGATTTGGGGTTCGCGGCCATTGAGTACGAAGATTTGCTGCTGGGGGTAGTCGACGTACCTGGTCACGAGCGGTTCGTGAAGAACATGCTCGCCGGAGCGACAGGTATTGATCTGGCGCTGCTGGTGGTTGCCGCCGACGAAGGCGTGATGCTGCAGACAACCGAGCATTTTGAAGTGCTCCGGCATTTGCAGGTACAAGCTGGGGCGATTGCGATCACGAAGTCTGATCTGGTGGACCAGGACATGATCTCGCTAGTTCGTGAAGATGTGACTAGTTTGGTCGCAGGCACTTTTCTCCAAGATGCCCACATCTTAGAAGTTAGTTCCAAAACCGGTTCAGGCATAGATAATTTGCGTTGTACGCTTGCGAACGTTGCCAAGGACTTGCCGGTTCGCAAGTTACAAGGCCAGTTCAAAATGCCCATAGATCGATGCTTCACTGCACCAGGACACGGCACGATTGTTACGGGTAGCGTGGCGAGCGGAGAAGTAGCATGTGGTGAAAAGCTGCATGTCTTTCCGGACAGCAAGGTCGTGACGGTCCGAAGTATTGAAGGCCATGGCCAAAGTTTGCCCAGGGCCGGCAGAGGGCAGCGGGCCGCGCTAAATCTGGCAGGAGTCCATTACACGGAGTTGCAGCGTGGGAACATTCTTGCTACGCCAGGGAGCATCGCCTCGAGCAAAATTCTATCTATTGATTTCCAGGCGAGCCCAGTATCTAGCCGTATTCTCAAGCCTCGCACCAAGGTTCGCTTCTACAGCGGCACCTCGGAAACAGTAGGCTTGCTAAGACTCCCTAGCGAACTCCTAACCTCCTCGGGCGAATCCCAAGTTGGTCAATTGCTTTTGAAGGAAACTGTCAGTACTACCTGGGGTGAAGCATTTGTCATACGCAGCTTGACGGAAAACCATGTGATCGGCGGCGGTAGAATTATTGATCCAGCTGCCCCACGCATTAACTTTCGCGACAAAGAGAAGCAGGCCCATCTCACTATGTTGCAAGATGGTTCGGACACCGAGCGAATTGCTGCTCTGTCTGCGCTTTCGGGAACTCTTCCCTGGACGAAAGAGGAACTATCCCTCCGCTCTGGAGCGGCAGATTGCAAATCGGAACTGAAAGACCTGGAACTCCAAGGCGTGCTTTACCGCTTCGAGCTAAAGAGCAATAGTCGATGGTTGCATCGCGACACAGTCAACCAGTTGCAAAAAAGGCTGCTAGAATCTGTAAAAAAAGAACATGACAAGAATCCGGCGCGATCTACCATTCCATTCAGCAAGATTCGTTCTTATTTCAAAATGATCGATCCTCCAGAATTGATAGATCAACTGGCGAATCTTCTCAGAGAGTTGGGGCAGCTAGAGTTTGACTTCTCACAGGTGGCCCTACCCGATTGGCAGCCGGTGCTCTCTGAGCATCAAAAGGAGAACCTTTCTACAATTCTGGATACCTGTAACGAGGCAGCACTCACTCCGCCAACTGCTTCTGAATTGGCCGACAAATTGTCTCTCGAACTGGAGGACGTAGAACTCCTCCTAGAGCTTGCCGTCATTCAGGGGGAACTCGTCCGACTGCCAGATAAAGATTCTCGTGGCGCAAAAGCCGCACGACGGGCCCGGCTGCATCTGCACAAGACAGCTAAACAGTTTCTCCTCGAGCAGTTAGGTCCGCGACTGGAGAAGCATGCTCAGTGGACGCTTAGCCAATTCTGCGAGGCATTTGAAGTTTCCCGAAAGTACGCGATTCCATTGTGTGGCTATCTGGACCAAAATGGAATTTCGAAACGAATCGGAGACGTGAGAGTCCTAATTCAACCGAATCCACTTCCAGAAGGATCCAATGACACGACCTACGTCGGCTAAGTCTGATACTGCTAGTGAGTCTGATCTCCGGAGGCAACTTCCAAGCGTCCACGATTTGCTCTTAGCTGCCAAATTGTGCGAGGCAGCCGAGCGGTATGGGAGGAATTTTGTGCTGGAGGCGGCGCGAAGCTGCCTCCACAATTGGCGAACTCGGTTGGTGCACAAGCAGTCTGCCCAGTTGCCAGTGTTTGAGGAACTGGTTGGCGAAGTGCTCTCTATTTTAGAACTGCACGAACAATCGGTCATTCGTCGCGTTATCAATGGAACAGGAATTCTACTTCACACTGGCCTGGGCCGGGCTCCTTTGCCACAGCAGGCCATCGACGCTGTGCTTCAGGCGGCAGGCTATTGCAATGTAGAGTTGGATTTATCCACAGGCAATCGAACCCGACGCCACGAGTTACTGGAAGAAGATCTTTGCGCACTAACGGGCGCTGAAGCCGCAATGGTGGTCAACAACAATGCCGGTGCAACTGGACTGGTATTGGCAGCATTTGCTACTGGGAGAGAACTAGTCGTATCCCACGGCCAGTTGATAGAAATCGGCGGCGGCTTTCGTCTCCCAGACGTATTTCGCGCCTATGGTGCGAAACTTCGTGCCGTTGGTACTACAAACCGAACGCGTAAGGAAGACTTCGAAGCTGCTATCAACGAGCACACCGGTGCGCTGATGTTGATCCACACTAGCAATTACCAAGTGGTCGGTTTTACCGAGCAAGTGGCACTCGACGAGCTCGTCCCCCTCGCCAAAGATCGTGACTTCCCAGTGATTCATGACATAGGCTCCGGCGCGCTCGCCGACTTCTCCACCCTCTCTGGTTCTAAAGAACCTTTGGTAACGGAAAGCGTCAAGCAAGGTGCAGATCTAGTATTGTTCAGTGGCGACAAATTGCTTGGTGGTCCGCAGGCCGGCATAATTGTCGGCAAGCGTCATTGCATTGAGCAGTTAGCTCGGCATCCTATGAGTCGGGCTCTGAGGGTCGACAAGATGACACTCGCCGCCCTCCAGGCAACGCTGGCAATTTATCGGCGCGGCCTATCGGCTCCCGAGGCATATGACGAGATTCCGTTTCTAAAGTTGATTCGAACACCAATCACAAAGCTCGAAGAACGTGCGACGATCCTGGCAACTCGGCTATCAACCGTCACCACGCAATGGAATATTTCGCCTTGCAAGAGCGAAGGCTACGCCGGCGGGGGTGCCCTCCCGGGAAACAGAATTGATAGTTGGGCGATGGAAATCAAACCATTATCAAGTTCGATGCAAACTGAAGAGCTGTCCAAGCAACTTCGCCAGGCAACCCCAGCAGTGGTCGGGCATATTAAGCAAGGCAACCTATACATCGATTTGCTAGGCATCGACTCAAAGGAAGATCAAGAGCTCGAAATGTTACTGAAGAAGTGCCTTGGCTAATCGAGAGTGTTTGAAGTTATTTAGGTACCGAGCTTGGGGTCACTCTTCAACGGCAGCTTGACGAGTTTCCCGGTTTGTGCCGATTTGTAGATCGCCAGGATGATCTCCACTGGCTTGCGGCCCTCATGGCCGTCGACGGCAGGCGTGCCGTCGTTCTTAATAGCTTTGACGAAATCGCGAAACTGCATAGTGTGTCCGTTATGTCCGATGGCCGACGGGTCGGCAGCACCACCGCCCGTGCTTTTGCTCTTCTTCATTGCCTTTTCAATTGCCGCGTCGCCTCGCATCTTCTTGGCAAAGTCCCAGGCCTTGATATCTTCTTCCTCAAGAACAGCAGTGCCGTGACTGCCATGCAGCTCGATTCGCTTGAGATAACCAGGGTAGGCGGCTGTAGTTGCTTCAATCACTCCGAGGGCACCACTTTTGAAGCGTAGCGTGGCAGTAGCAACATCTTCCACTTCGATCCGCTTGTGAGCGAGCGTGGCCGTTTGAGCTTGGATTTCTTCAATGGGTCCCATCAGCCAGCTCAGCAAGTCGACCGTGTGAACGGCCTGATTCATCAATGCCCCACCACCATCAAACTTCCAGGTTCCCCGCCAAGCACCGCTATCGTAATACTCTTGAGTGCGGTACCACTTTACATAGGCGTCGCCTAATGTGAGCCGACCGAAGCGACCCTGGTCGATGGCTTTACGCATTAGAACTGACGAATCGTGAAACCGTGACGGGAAAATGGTACTAAGCTTGACCCCTTGCTTCTCGCATTCGTTGATAATTCGATCGCATCGCTTGAGTGTGATCTCGAGTGGTTTTTCAACGATTACGTGCTTGCCGGCTTTGGCAGCGGCGACCGCCGGTTCCATATGGGCACCGCTAGGCGTGGCAATCGTCACCACGTCAATTGTTGGATCGGCAAGCATCTTCTTCAGGTCGTCATAAGGCTGACAGCCGACTTCATCGGCAAACTTTTGGGCACGCTCAGCGGCCGTATCACAGCAGGCAACCAGCTTGGCTCCGCGTACGTCCTCGATCGCCCGCGCATGAAAACGGCTGATCATTCCAGTACCGACGATGGCGAATCCGAGTGGCATAACTATTGGTTCCTGAGAGTATTGGGACAAACAACGGTTCAATTCGAAGGTTTAATATGGTGTGTGGCCCAAACAAATTCAATCGCCCAATGTTACTTCCACATCCGATTTTCCGGAAAGTTGCAATAGCGGGTAGTCTTTGTGCATGTACTAATCCTCTAAAACACTTTAACAGCCTAAGACGGAAAACACTTCCCAAACTTTACCAGCCACAATGGCGAGCCCCAAAGGCGAATCCTCAGCGTGAGCAGCGCCCAGGCCAGGTTTTTCTCGCGACCTAAAAACCCCAGCCAAGTCTTGCTGTCGGCCTTGACGTGTAGATTCGCTTCGCCTTGAAGGCCAGCCTGGACTTCGAGCTTTTGCTTATCAATCCGGATCGTCGCAGCTCTCTGCTCCGACCCTGTGAAGGTAAAATGGTAGGTTGCAGATAGCCCTTTCGATTGCCCCGGCTGAAATTGAAGCGACATATATTTCAAGAAACTATCAATATCTTTGGGATGCAAACTTCCTCTCACGTGTCGTGCCTTTTTGTGCGGAAAGCGACGAGCGACATGCTCCTCAGCATCCGAACCTGGGATCACGTAGACGTTCTCCAGCTTTTCTTGCAAAGGGCGAACGTTCTCGCTTAGAAACGATTTGCGATCGTCAAGCCATGGTTGAATCACCTCTTCCCCCGCGGGGCACACCGACAAGCAGTAGGCCGCTTTGTAATTGGCACCAAAGGAGAGACTTTGCCACATTGAGGCAGATTCAGCATCGTCGACGCGACTGCGGTATTCGTTGCGACTTTGGCTCTCCACCAGTTGCTCAGTCCAATCGGTAAAGCCGCCCATAAACTCCCGGTAGTTGTGGGTATAGCAGGCGTTGAAATTGAAATCCCCATCGGGTGAAATTGCTCCAACGGGACACGCGGCGACACACAGCTTACATTCGAGGCACGGGTTGTATTCGATCGGTTCAGACTGCGACGCACAATCAGCGTCGAGCAGAATCGTACCTAAGAGAATAAAATTACCAAACTGTGGGTGGATCACATTGCGATGAATACCCATGTGCCCCAAACCGGCTGCCACTGCAACGGGCTTATGTGATACGCACCAACTCTTGCCGGGAAAGTTGTCCATCTCCATAGGAAAGCCCATGGCTGGATTGGTAGCACGAATTGATTGCCCTTGCAGCCTGGCAACAACATCGTGCGCGATATCGTTCACCGATTCACCTGTACGATGAAATTCCAAGTTGGCCATCGAACGGGCCGCACTGCGGATTGGCTCGCGATTCATCTTGCAAACGAACGCCAGCAGCGAGCGAGTCCAAGGAGCATAGCTAAGAATATCTTCCCGCTGATCGTCTAGCTCTGGCCGATCGATGGAGACGACGCCAGCATCGTCGGCACCGCACTCCAGGCAAATCTTTCTGAGATGGGCTGCGGTAACTTTCTCTGCCTGCGTGGAATTTGCAGTTTGATTACGAACCTTAAGAACGGTGGGATGTTGGTCTATTTTCGCCATTTCCGGGAACCTCCTGCCAGGAGCTTAAAATGCTTGCACTTTGCAAGTGACTTATACTTGCATTTTGCAAGCGAATGGGATAAAGTCAAGTGAGCACATTAAGAATCTCTGAAAGGCGGCGACTATGTCTAAAAACCGTTCTTGTTGCCCGATTGCGTGTACGCTCGACCTAATCGGCGATAAATGGACTCTGCTCGTTGTTCGAGACATGCTGCTCGGCCGGATGCATTTCCGAGAATTTGCTGCTGCGCCGGAGAAGATTGCCACCAATATTCTTACCGATCGGTTGAATCGGCTAGTAGAAAGCAAGCTCGCTGAACGATTCCCTTCGCCAGTCCAACGCGGACGCGACGCCTACCGCTTGACGAAGAAGGGCAAGGCACTTCGACCCGTGATTAATGCGATCGTCAGCTGGGGCACGAAGAATATTGAAGGCACGGAATCTAGAATGAAACCGAAGTAAGCTAAGATTGCGAACGTTAAAGTTCGCTCGACCCTTAATGAATGTCGGTGTTAATCTTTAACGATCTCAACACAAATGCCACCAGCACGGATGGCCTTGTGCATTTTGGTGAACCAGATTTCTTGTTTGCAGCGCAAACCGACTTGCTCGCACAAACTCAGCAGTTCCTTACGGTTGTATGTGCGACAGTACCAGACACGGCTCGTCCATGCTCCAGTAAAGGTATCCTCTGTCGTGAGCAGGAACATTCGTCCGCCTGGGGAAAGCACCCGCGCCATTTCGGCTAAGCCCGGTTTCGGGTCCGGCAAATGCTCCAACACATAGCCACAGGTCACGCAGTCGAACGAGCCATCGTCAAAAGGAAGTTGGCTCAAGTCGGCGGTTACAAAACGAGGCTCCGGGCCCTGTAGCCGGTGACGAGCCCGTCTCAGCATGCGATGTGAAAGGTCTGTGCAGGTGACCTCAGTGCCGGGATCTGAATACTTGATCAGATGCTGGGCAATTTGTCCGGCACCGCTGCCTACGTCGAGAATCGATTTTAGTCCCCGCAAATCAAACTTCCGTTTGCGGAAGATTCTCTCACCAAGAGGCACATGGAGAGTGAGCGTGCTGCAAGTGGATAGCAGTGCTCCCTTCGGCCCGGAGTAGACCCGCTTCACTTTATGGCGATACTCATCGGAACTCACGCGCTCTATGAGATCATTCTCAATGAGACGCTGAATTGACTTGCGGCGCTTCAGTTTATTGGATCGCTTGCGAGGCGGTCGGCTCTTTAACTTTGGCATCGAGATGAAGACTTTCTGCCCGGTGATTACACGTAAACTCGACGATTATAGATATACCATTCCAGTACCAAAACCACTAGTGCCAGCAGTAAGAGGGGTTTCCACAATTCCTTACGAACTGGCGTTTTCGGCGATTGGGCGGTGACATCGACAAAGCCAATTTCGATCGAATCGACCACCTTGACGCCATCCTCGCCATTCTGTCGCACTTCCAAGGCTATGTCGCTTTCCTCGCGGTCGAACAGGTTAATGGCAAATCGCTTCACAACGTTGTCACCGTCCAGCACTTCATATATGCCAAGCTGGTCTGTCTCGTGGAAGACGAGCCGACCTGGCTGTTCGGTGGAAACCTTGCGGGATGTACCATCTGGAAGGACAATCTCCACCTGATCGACAAGAGAGTCGATACGCAATTCTACCACACTATCCGGGCTAACAGACTGAGTGGCGTCTTCGGCCTGTGTAAAATACTCTAAGACGTTCAGCCAAAAGCTTGGAAAACTGAGTTTTCGGGACCAGTTCGTATTAAACGAAAATTCTCCGCTCTCATTGAGACCAACAATTTCTAAGCCCAACACCACATCTTCAAACCGATCCCGTGGAGCGATCGCCATCAGCGGGCCATCTGTAGAATCAATAAGCACCCGTCCCCCAGAAGGTGGTTTAACAACATACGAGTTGTAGATCAGTACGTTCCCCAACTCGATCAAGTTCAACAAAGGATGGCTACGATCCCAATCTATGATTTGTGGCCCTAACTTTGGTGTGGCAGAGGCAAGATCGAGCCACGACTCCAGAGGAGGCACGCGCCCTACAAACATGGTATTCGCCTGCGGCATCGTTTCTGGAACGCATTGGTCGAAAATTACCAAATCGTAGTTCTCGGTTTGCGATTGCCGCTTAAACTCGGGTTTGCTCAAAAACTCTGGCGAGAGCTTTTCAACCTCAGCAAAGCGGTTGGCACGCTCAGTGGAGAGTGCTGCTTCCAAAGCTTTATTGCGAGGCGTAACTAAGAGTACGCGTCCGTCACGTCGATTTTCGACCGTAGTATAGGCCGTGTTGTCGGAAGCTAATTGATCTCGAAAGCCGTCCGGTAGGTCAAGTTGGGCGCGCAGCTTGCCGGCAGCTTGTTCGCTCAGCAAAAAAGTGGCGGATGCTACGCCGCCAGCCGGCACTTCAAACTCCGCAGCATCGGTCAACGCGTCGTTGAGGTATAGATCGACACCCGCTTTGACATCTTCATTGCTAAGATTGGCAACCTGTACAAACGCCTGCTGCTGTTCAGGTCGATCTTCCACCCTACGAGTATTCAGAGCGGTAATGGCGAGATTTTCTGCTTCAAATGTCCCAATCGGCAGAAAGAAAGGCTGCAGGTTACCTAACGAAAAGTCTTCCACGCCTCGAAAGCGACCGTCACTAAAGATATAAAGCTCGACGTCTTGTTGCTCAGTGACCGCCATTTCACTGTCACTTGCCTCGTCGTATATTTTACCTGGATTGGCAAATCCATCGGCAAGTTGCAACGCGCCCGTCAGGTCGGTTTTTCCCGCAGTCGGCTCGATACGATCTAGCGCTTCACGCAGCAGTCGACGATTGTTAGTAAACTCCTGCACGACGTCGGGCTGTTCGGCAAAGGTGATAATCATCGCCGACATGTCTGATTCTAGTTGCTCTACCAGAGCACTGACGCGATTCTTAGCTTGCTGGAGTCGTGAGATGCCATCTGGCCCATCGGTGGCAGACATGCTGGCTGAATTGTCGATGAGAAACATGAATCGCTGACCACTAAGCGACTGCCCTTGCCACCCTGGCCTAAGCAACGCCAATATTGCCAGCAGCATGATCAGCAGCTGGAGAAACAACAACAAGCTTTTGCGAAGTTTTTGCCATAGGCTGTTCACATGTAAATCTTCAATCACTCGGTGCCATAAATAGGTGCTTGGTACTTCCAAGGGTTGCCGCTTGAGCTTTAAGAAATACAGCGCAAAGATGGCTGGCGGAATCAATCCGACAATCACCCAACCTGACGGGCCTAAAGTGCTGCGAAAGAAAGAATCCATGCCTACCTAGCGAACCAGCCCCCGTTTGCGAAGGTGCGATGCGACTAGAGTTTCAATCGGCGTCTGATTATTCGCCAGCAGATAATGAATTCCCCGACGAGCACAGAATTGTTGAGCGCCCTCGACAAACGAATTCAGCGTTTGCTTGTATCGATTCAACAGCGGCGCGCTAACTGTTATCTCTGCTTCGTCCTGATCCTCGCAATCCACAAGCCTGAGATCACCCTTCACATCGGGCTCCAGTTCCTCCTGCGACAACACATGAATCAAATAACAGTCGACCTCATGCGAGACAAAGTACTTCAGAGCTTCTTCGTAGCCGGTCTTGTCCATCAGGTCGGTGATAAAAACCACGATTCCCTTACCAGGATTTCGCAGGCAAAAGTTCTTTACGCCCGTGGTGAGCGACGTTTGATTGCTGGGCTGGATCGATTCTACGTGCTCAAGCATCCGCCAACTACTTGCACGGCCGCGCCAAGCAGGACCGCGGTCCCCGGCCCCTTGTGCCAACGTTTCAACCCGCACCCGATCTGCCCGAATCAAACCGATAAACGCTAGGGACGCCGCCAATTGCTTGGCAAACTCTAACTTGGTCGGCGTGCCGTAGTCCATCGACAAGCTGGAATCGATCAACGAATAGAAATGCAAATCTTCTTCTTCCAAAAACAATTTAATAATCAGCTTGTCGAGCCGTGCATACAGATTCCAGTCGAGCAACCGCAAGTCGTCGCCAGCCACATAGTTTCGGAAGTCAGCAAACTCAACACTTTGCCCCTTGCGTCGACTGCGTCGCTCACCTTTCATTTGCCCACGAAATATCTTCCGTGTGACGAGCTCCAGCCTTTCTAGCTGGGCCAGCAACTCGGGGGAGAGCAGGTTAGATTGGCTAGTTTTTTTCATGTGTTACCAATACAGCCACGAAGGATCGAAACGACGAACACGAACACAGCACTTCCCGCAATCACGAGTACAGGCATGCCTGCTACAAACAATTCGAACATTTTCGATCTTGCGCTAGGCCTCCCTGCCCAAGGTACTTTCTCTCTAAGCTTGTCTTTTGTTCTGTTCATCAGGACTTTCTTCGCCTTAGCGCCTCCGCGAGAAGCATTTCGATTTCCCTAGGCCGATTTAGCCGATTCCGCCTTTTCAGGCACCTTCTGGACGATGTCTACCAATACTTGATCGGGATCGATGCCTTCAGCCTGGGCTTCGAAGTTGAGGATCACCCGATGTCGCATGGCTGGCAAGAACACGCGGCGGACATCGTCGAAACTCACATTAAAGCGACCTGCTAAAAGGGCCCGTACTTTGGCGGCGAGCGTAACCGTTTGCGCGCCACGGGGACTGCTACCCCATCGTAAGTACTGGTTAGTACTCTCCTGGGCATAAGGCCCCTCTGGGTGCGTGGCGAGCGTAAGTCGCACAATGTAATCCTGTACATGGGGGGCAACGATTACTTCCCGAACTAGCTGCTGCCATTTCACAATTTCCGCACCATCCATTACCTTTTCCGGCTCGATGACGACTCCACGCGTTGTGCGGTCGATTACCTCGGCAAGTTCCTCACGCGACGAGTATCCGACGACCAGCTTAAAGAAGAACCGATCGAGCTGTGCTTCGGGCAGTGGATAGGTTCCTTCCTGCTCGAGCGGGTTTTGAGTCGCCATTACAAAGAAAGGTGGATTCATCGGAAACACCTTGCCGGCGATGCTCACCTTCTTTTCCTGCATCGTCTCCAACATGGCAGACTGGGTTTTCGGCGTAGCCCGATTTATTTCGTCAGCCAGACAAATCTGTGTGAAGATCGGCCCTTTCTGAAACTCGAACATCCGTTTCCCCTCGGGTGTTTCCACCACCATATTGGTGCCCAAGATATCTGCCGGCATAAGGTCGGGGGTGAATTGGATGCGGGAAAAGTCTAGATCTAAAGTCTGCGCGAGTGTCCGCACTAACAAGGTCTTCCCCAGTCCAGGAACGCCTTCCAGCAAACAATGCCCTCCCACAAATAGGCAGGTTAGTACTCCATGCACGATATCACTGTGACCGACGATCACTCGGCCAATCTGCTGACGCACTTCCTTGTAGCGGGTTGCAAACTCTTCCGCTTGCTTTTCGATCGATTCCCCGTTGCTCATTGTCGGTTCTCTTTCGTATTGATTTGGTTCTGGGTAGTTCTATTTTGAGTCTTTATCACGATCGTCCCATACCTTGCGTTTCGCTTTTAACAACCGTTCAGTATAAGACTCTTGCGACGACTGTTCTTCAGGTTGCTCAGCCTGCGGCTCGGTCGACTTGGATCGGGCAGCTGGCGTGGTCGCGGTTGGGGTAGCCGGGGAAGCATCTGCAGGCGAATCTTGCGATTCAAATCGTGCTGCGGATCGTCCTCGATCGATTTTTTCACCGATTTCTTTCTTTCTACTTCGTAGCCTACTCATTGTCTCTGGTGCGGGTGCTGCCTGCTCGCGACGAAGGACTATGTCTTTTGCTCGGGCGAGCATTGGTTTCACCCAATCAAATTGAATTTGCACACGTCGCACAAACACATCGGCAAAAAATACACAGCTGCCGATGAGCATAAGCCAGGGCCAGATTGGTTGATTTGCGATGGCTGGTGCCAAATCGCGGCGAAACGGATTGCTGGCCAATAGCTGTTCGCGGTCGGGCGTATTGAGACCAACCTCCACCAAGTTTCCAGCAGGACCATTCTTGGCAGGAAGTTTGGCAAGCGTTTCTAGCAGTGCCATATTGGTCTCGATGTCTCGATACTCTGCCGAGTAACCAATATTTACACCGGTTCGGATTGGGGCACGTTCGCCACCAGGATTCACTACAATTAAGTAGCTGCCTGAATCCTCCGAAGGAAACTCGCCGACGTACCGGCCAGGTGCAGTTTGTTCCATCCGCAATGGAATCGAAGCCATTTCTGGCGAAACGACGGTTCCGCTCATCGAGAGATCGTTGAGAAATTGCTCTTCTTGATCAAGTGCCGTAACAATGACCTGAGTCTTTCCGTCGCGGACACTCGTAGCGACAGAGAAATTGCCCAGGTCGTCGGTGGGCCGCATTGACCAGCGTATCATCTGGCTGAAAAACTTGTCGTAATTTTCCCACTCGGTCCAAGCATTGGCCCAGCGACCCCCGGCGTCGGTTGTGAGCGCTACTGACTTTCCTGCTCCGTAGGTCCAAGCGGCGAGTATCGTAGAATTCCGTTCGTCGGCCGGTTGGGGCGAACGTGCAATGACCTCTACGAGCGGGTTTTCTTTGACAGTCGTTAGCACAAAACCGCTCACTGGCGGAAGTGTTCCATTCAAACCTTCCACGATTTCATGTTGCGCGACAATAGAAGGCTGCACAGGAGGCTTCGGCTCGAAGATTAGCGGGCGGGCGATCCGTCGCGTCTCTTTCTGATAAACCTTGGGCAATGCATTTGCGCTTTTTACTTGGTAGTATTTTCCGCCGGTGGCTTTAGCAATTCGGCGCATCTCGTCGCTGCCAATCACTCCGTGCGAACCAACACCCACCGTACTTACTACGACGCCCTGCTGCGAAAGCTGTTTCAAGGTGTTCGCGCTAGCGGGCGTTGGGTCGCCATCGCTGATGATGATCATATGCTTGACGGCCGCGTCTTTGAGCTTAGCGAACGAAGCAGCTGCCATTTTCAACCCGGGATCAAAGGCAGGCATATCGCCAATCGTCATTTGGCTGACCCGCGCCCGCATCATTTTACGATTCGGCCCCACGCGGACGATACCTCCCTGCCTTTGCCCCCACAGCCACTGATCGGTGCCCCCCCATTCAAAGACCATGCCACAATAATCTCGCGTGCCTAGCATCTTGATCGATTCACTAGCAATGCGTTTCTGCCAATAGTTGGCCTTAGGCATTTCGCCAGCGTGCATCATTAATACCAGAGCACCCACGGGCGAAACCTTGGCACTCTTGATCTCAAAATCCACGGGCATCGCCTTTTCAAGCTCGGTGTTGGTCCACCCCCCTGCCCCATAGGTATCTGGTCCGCCTATCATCACTAGCCCGCAACCAAGCTCGCGAGTATTCCTGACCAGCATTCTTATCTGCTCGTCGCTAAAGCTGCTCACATCGTCACCGCTGGTGCCGGTACTACGCGACACATTGGCGAGAACCACCGAATCGTACCGTTGCAGTTCCGCCAACGATGTGAAGAGCCGATCACTGGGTGCAACCGTGACCGATATCTCCTCGTTTCGAAGTCGATCGACCAGAAAATCAAACTGGCCTGGGTTGTCCCAATTTTCGATCAGAAGCACGTTGCCTTTGCCGCGCACATGCGTGAAAGCTGAGGCCTCGTTGTTTTGCGTCATACCATCTGCTTTGGGATCGTCCGGCGAAAAACGTGCCTCGTAAGTGTAAAAGTCGGGCTGGTAGATCTCCTCGGGGATCGTAAAGACGCGTTTGCCCGGGGGGACTTCGACGCTTTGTTCGACAATGATCTCCTCATTGTCACCTGCTTGGCGAATAATCCGCAACTTGCCTGGGATTGGTTTTCCCGACCGCTCTGCTGCTTCGTTGCGAAGCACCACCCGCATCTCAAACGGTTGCCCCTTCCGAGCGCTGGCCGGAAGGTCGACCTTTTCGACGGCGACCTCGCTGCGAGCCGAAAGAATCACCGGGATCACATCGATGCTTACCCCCGAGGCCGTTGCTGATCGAGCCTCTCGCTGGGCATTGGCTAGATTCTGATTTCCATCTGTCACCAGTACCACTCGCTTGGCACTGTCGTAAGGGAACATGGCCTTGGCCCGCTGCAGAGCCGTGGCGATGTCTGTGTACTCGGGGTCGAGTAATGTTTCGACGCTTGAGGACAGTGGAATCTTCGCGTTCACCAACGGCATCTCGACCGATGCATCACGACCGAAGACGATTACCGCATAGCGATCGTCATTGTCGCTCTCGAAATGCTCTTCGAGCGAATCATTTACGTAGTCGACCATCGCCTGGCGTTGGTCAGTGGGGATGCTTAGTGACTGATCGAGCAGGTAGATAACCGTCAACTGATCGCTGCGCTTCTGGTACTGCATATCGGCCAAAGCGAGTACGATAATTGTATAGACTAGCGATCTCAGGCCCATCACAATCAAGCGTCGCCAGCGGCCCAATCCTGCCAGGCTGCCGTAGCTAAGCCACCACATCAGCGGCAGCAACCCGAGCAGAATCAGGTAGCTCGGGCTGTCGAAGGCAAAGCTGTAAGGAAGCATGCGATGTGGATGTATGGTGAGAGGGGTGGAAAACTACTTCTAAAACACGACACGCTGCACGCGATGGTTCCTGGAATCTAGGACGTGAACTCGACCTCGACTATCAATTGCCAATGCCCAGGGATTGTAGAGATGACCAGGCTCTTTGCCGTGCGATCCCCAGCTATCCACAGATTCGCCATCCAGTGTAAATTTTTGCACGCGATGATTTCCAAATTCACTGACGTAAAGATGGCCTTTGCCATCGAGTGCCAAGTCGTAGGGATAATACAACATACCAAGCTCGCTGCCCTCTGCCCCCCACAGCTTGATGAGATTTCCTTCGGTATCGAACACCTGGATACGATGATTGCAGGCGTCCGCCACCCAAATCTGATCCAAATCGTCGATTACCATATTCTGCGGTCTACGAAATTGCCCCGGCTCAGTCCCGTGCGAGCCCCACTGCAAGAGATATTCGCCCTCGTTTGAGAACTTCTGAATGCGGTCGAAATCGCCATACTCACCGATGTAATAGTTGCCTTCCGAGTCTTGGACGACGTCTGTCACAAAGCCGAACTCGCCCGGTTTGTTGCCTTGCACACCACCGATAGTCCGATTTTCAATTGGCTTGCCCTCGGTATCGTAAACCAACATGCGGTAGTAGTGCGTGTCGGCCACTAAGACCTTTCCGTCATTGGCAATGGTCAGCCCCGACGGTCTGCCGTTTTTGCTTTTCGGTGTACGCCAACTGGTGAGATAGTTCCCGTCCGCGTCAAACGCCTGAACTCGGGCGGTCATGTCGATGATGTAGAGCCGATCTTTTTCGTCAATGGCAATGGCACGCGGCTTCTGAAATCGCCCTTCCGTAATTCCTAGCTGCCCCCACAGCAAATCGGCGCTACCCTCCGGGGTCTTAGACGGCACGCAGCCAAGCAGCAGTTGAGCCACCACCAGCCCTCCTAGGGTCCAAAATCGTGACCAGCGTCTCGGCGCATCGCATCGAACGAACAATTGTGTTGATTGACGCGATTCCACGGGATTCCAATTTCCTAGAGATGCGTATGCTTTGCCGTACCGCTCACAGCTTGTGCTGAAAGGTGCCTGCGGTTGACCATCAGGGAACGATATAAGTATATTTGTTTTGAAGACTCGTGTTGCACTTATGTGATGTCGCACCGCAATTTCCCTAACAAACTATCATATCGCTCGTGGTTCTTCTCGTGCATCTCTTCGGAAGGCGCCGTTGGTAGTTTTCTGTAGACGGTGCCAGGCAATTTTCCTTCCTACTGGTTCCGTCCTAACTGGACATGTGCGCAGGTATCCGTTGGCCAGCTTATGCCACCTATTGTTATCGATCTCCGGAAAGCGGACGACACTAGGGATGTAGTGCATCGCGCTGTACAAACGTTGGCCGAGGGAAAGCTAGTAGTTTTTCCCACCGAGACGGTCTATGGAGTGGGAGCTAGCGCCCGCAATGAAGAAGGCGTAGATAAATTATTCGAAGCGAAGGGACGCGCGTCGAATGTACCGTTTGCCTTAGCCATTAAGAGTATCGAAGAGGCCCTAGATTATGTGCCCAACATGAGCGTAATGGCTCAAAGGCTAGCCCGTCGCTGCTGGCCAGGGCCGGTGACCTTAGTTGTCGAGCACCAAAATCGCGAAGGCTTGTTGTCTCGATTACCATCCAAAGTCCTCGACGCGGTGGCACCCAAAGAAACGCTTGGCTTACGAGTTCCTGCGCATCAGACTGTCCTCGACGTACTGAGGATGCTGGCTGGCCCAGTGGCTCTAACAAGTGCAAACCTATCAGGCGAACCTGACGCGGTGAATGCCGAGCAAGCCATAGCGAGTTTGGGAGATCATGTTGGCTTGGTGCTCGACGATGGACCGAGCCGATTCGGCCAATCCTCCACCGTTGTCAAAGCGAATAGCAATAGCTACGAATGTTTACGAGAAGGTGTATTGAACGAGAGCGCGCTTGCGCGTCTAGCTAGCATGATTGTACTACTGGTATGTACTGGGAATACTTGCCGTAGCCCAATGGGCGAAGCGATTGCGCGGAAACTTGTGGCCGAGAAACTTGGTTGCAGCGAGGCAGAACTCGCAGAGCGAAATATCATTGTTGCTTCCGCCGGGATTGCAGCAGTTCCCGGTTGCGCACCTTCGAGTGAGGCCGTTGAGGTGATGAAACAGCATGGCCTCGATATTTCCAGGCACGAGTCGCAGCCACTCACTGACAAGCTAGCTCGCCATGCCGACGTCATCCTGACGATGACTGAAAACCATCGGCGTGCCGTTATTGGCCGATGGCCAGAAACGGCTTCGCGAACTATGCCTCTGCGGGCTGACGGCGGCGACATCGACGATCCCATCGGTGGCTCAGTGGGCATCTATCGCCAATGTGCTGAACAAGTCGAAACAGCTTTGAAACAGCGAATCGATGAAATCGACTTCGGACAATAGTCGCGGCGCTTGCCAAATGAGGTTGGTTTTTGCAAGATAGAGGGGGGCTTCACAAAGTCGGTCTAGGCCGGGCAACTCAGGAGAAATTGGGCGCTATGAAGATTGCGATTGGCAGTGATCACCGGGGTTATCATCTCAAAGAAAAGATAGCTGGCATGCTGCGTACAAAAGGGCATGAAGTTGATGACCGGGGTACTGACGTCTCTGAGTCGGTCGATTACCCCGACTTTGCTGCCCTGGTCGCTGAGAGAGTCAGCGAAGGCGAAGTCGATCGCGGGATTCTCATCTGTGGCACCGGAATTGGCATGGCCATCACGGCGAACAAGTTTCCTGGAGTGCGAGCCGCTCCTTGTACAGATGAAGTGACTGTTGAGATTAGTCGTCGGCACAATGACCTGAACATTCTCTGCCTGCCGGCGGACATGATCAGTCCACGCACCATCGAGCGGATGGTACAACTCTGGATCGATACCGAGTTCGAGGGCGGGCGGCACATGCGTCGTGTAGAAAAAATCGCAGAGATAGAAAAAGCCAAGTGCGAGCAGAAGTAACTTGGCTCAAAGCAGAATCGCTGGTAGTTAGGCAGTTGATTCCGAAGCTTTTAGCGATTTGAGAATTGCAGTCCTGAGCTCCCGTGATTTCACAGGCATCTGCAGCAAGTTCCGGTGATCGTTCGCCTCAATGTCTTTTGCCCATGCTCCTTGCTGATCTCCCAAGAGCAGTACTGAGGGAACATTCTTGGTTGCACCCTCTTGCCCCATCCGATTAAATGCGTCAACCGCTTCTCCACCCAAGTGCCCGGAACTGATCAACACAACATCAGCCGTGTTGGCATTCTCATAGAAACGCTGAAACAACCGCTCTGGATCACTGGTGACGAGAACTCGGTAGCCACGCTTCTTGAACATCTCGCGGAACAGATCTTGCATCTTCGTGTCGGACTCGACAACCATTAGTCTCCGTGGTTCGCCTTGTTCGTCGTGGCCCTCCAGTGGCTTCTCGTCGGTTGGCGTTTGTTGGATACCTTTTGCCTGGTCGCTAACACGCTTGATGGCTAATTGCAAGTCGGACAGCATTTCGCCCGGGGTTTGAAATCGCTTGTCTGGATCGAATTCAAGCGCCTTATTCACCACGCGAACCATTGCCATGGGGATCTCGGGAGCGATTTCGGCGATTGACTTGATGTCTTGATACCGTCCTTTGCTCAGCCTCTGCACGCGGTCACGGGTTTCGGCCAACGCCGGGCTTCCACAGAGCATTTGGTAAAATATCGAGCCGACAAAGAAGATATCGCTCCTGGTATCGTCTTTGCGGACATTCGTGGCCCGCTCTAGGCCTGCGTAATCGATGGTTCGCTGGTTTGCACCATCGCCGGCATCGGATTCAGATACCCCCAACCCTGCTAGTCCAAAGTCCACCAGCTTGGCTTGACCTTCACTCGAGACCATGACGTTGGACATCTTGAGATCTCGGTGCGAAACTCCTTCCTGGAACGCGTAGTTGAGCCCAGCCAGCATTCCAGCCACAATTTTTGCCGCAGGAATTGGCTCAAACTTACCACGCACCTTGTAAAAGTCGCGCAAGTTGTGCCCTTCTACAAAGTCCATAACGATGTAATTCAGGAGACCTTTGCTGACTACATCATGAATCGCCACGATATTGGGATGGACGAGCTTCATGCCTAGCTCGCCCTCACGACGAAACAACTCCGCTTCTTTAGGTTTTTCGCTCATCCGTTTGCGAAGCACCTTTATCGCAAACAGTTCTTTTGTATCTTTGTGCGTGGCTCGATAGACCCTGGCAAAAGTACCTGCACCTACAAGGTAGAGCACCTTGTATTCCCCGTAGAAAAAACCATGGCGGAAGCCTTGGTTGACGCGGTCGAGTTGGTAGTTGGTTATGAGACCGCGGCGAAGAAGAATCTGGGCAAGTTGGCTACCTTCAACTGTGCGCGTACCCAACTCACTCCAAACCGAACGTAAGTCGGCTTCGGAAACGATGTTGACGTCTAATGCGCTTTGAGCCAACTTTTCTGCGGTTAATTCGGTGGCCATAACGCACAGTGTCCACGTCCTACCAGTATTAGCCCCTGAGGTTCATTGAGCAAACGCTTCGAGATCTCTCACGCCTTGCTGAAAACACAAGCTCGGAAGATTCTATCTTCACGCAGCCATCAGTCTCCCGCGGCGTCTACCGATCTCGACGTTAATAAGCTAGATTTCCGGATTCTCATTTCGATTTTCCGGAATTGGAATCTTAGTTACTTATTTTCTCACGCGTAGCCCGCAAGCTATTATCATCGCAGAAATACCACTGAATGTCACGTGCGAATTAGCTTTCTTGCTCGTCGAGTTTGCAACGATACTCGTCTCTTTCGCGTCTAGTGGCTTCTAGATCGAACATCAAGTACTTCATGTCCAGTCGCAACTGGCTCAAAGCATCTTGTACTAGCGACAGGATTCGGCGGCGGCGTTTCGTGCTTTCGACCACCGCATCGACGAGCGGTGCGATTTCGACTGCATACTTCTCTGGTAGAGCATTGAGGGCCACCGTCAACTTCTGGAGGTCCGCTGGGATCTGTTCTGCTTGCGTTTTGGTCTGTTCCGGGATGTTCGGCATCGGTGCATCTCCTTGGATCGAAAAGGGTCTGACTAGCCTACAGCAGAGGCCGTGCCAAACCGTGCTTCGGACCAAGCTATCGAACACAACTGATTGTAAATTAACAACTTCCGGCGAATCAACGCCCTGAATCTCAGTTTAGAGCCCTAGCCCGCCATGATGCGTATTCACACCCATTGAGGTAGGTACTCAACGGAAATGCTGATATAAGCACCACTTACATCGCCCCCAACAGTCTTGGGCTAGGTTGCCCACATTCAACATATTTCATAGGTACTGCCCTTACAATCGTTTTGCGCCCACCGCGAAGAAATCCTCGCAGCAATCTAGTGGACAGGGCCCACGAAGTTGTGGAAAACGGCCAAATAGGTCCAGAAAACGTGTCGACTTTGCCTTTCACGCGTCAAATCTCGAAATCACGTCGCCCTGCGAGCGGTAGGTGGCGGGCTGCCCTTACGGTAGTGATGCTCTGCTACTTCTATCCGAATGCCTTAGTAGCGGTCCCAGCCTATGGCCAGGCTAGTTGGCACGATAATCTCGACGGCGCTGAGCTCCGCCTTCAGCTACGCCAAGGAACCGCCCCAACACAAGTGCTGCTCCACCAACTTCAAAAACGTGATTCACAGCATGGTACTGCGGCCGAAAGGATAGTGTTGCGCTGCGCGGCCGGACATTCGGCACCACTGGCACTGCCGATACCGCGAGCACCAGTCATTCAGGAGTTCCGTGCCGAGTTTTGGGTCAAGTGCAACAGACCGGGAGTCCAAGTAGCTGCCAAGGTTGTGTTGCCGAGAAGCATCAACCCCTCGACTGGTCGACCGACTGAATTGATCCTTCGTGGATCGAATATTGGAGTGGGTAACCAGTGGGAGAAACTTACCCTCGGCAATCTTCCCGCGGCATTGGAAAACACCGCACGCGTCGCACGCATGCAATTGGAATCGGCCATTGACTCACGCGAAGCCTACGTATCAGAGTTGGTATTGCTCGTCCCTGGCGGTCCTGGCAATACAGATCTTTTAGTCGATCAGCTCAAACTTTTTGGCGTGGTCGATCAAAGTGTCCCTCAGCAAGAAGGCCCCGCGCTTTCAGGCCCTGTTGGAAATTCGAAGAAGCAAACCAAACCCGGACCACCGCTACCCAGGCCAAGAGTACCTCGAATCATCCGCTGGCAGGGAGAATCCTTCGAGTATCTTGCTAAGCTCGGTTTCCAAGCGATTGGCATGCAACGTTTGCCTACTGACCAAGAGCTTGGTGAGGCCGATCGATTGGGTCTGTGGATTATCTGTCCGCCCCCCGAACCACAGATAATAACAAAGGGGGGGATCTCGGAAGAATATCGTCAGGTACTTAGTTGGGACCTGGGCGAGCAGCTTTCGCAAAACGACTTGGGGCAAACGATTCGTTGGCAGGAACTCATCAAGCGATACGATAAGAATACTCGGCGCGAAACGCTACTGACGCCCCAGCTACTAACCCGCGAAGCTAGCCGGATTGCCGATGTGGTAGTCCTAGATCGGGCAATAATGGGGACCGGACTCACGCTTCGCGATTATGCAACTTGGCTGTCGCATCGAACACGGCTAGCACGGCCGGGTACCCCTACCTGGACGCGAATATCAACGCAAATCAGCCCCGAGCACGAAACCCAAGCGCAGGCATTCGGCGTCGAGAGCGGACTAGGCTCCGTCACTTCGTATTCGCAATTGAACTCAATTCTATCTGCGGCTATCGGAGTACAGACGGACGGCTTCTACTTCGATTCGAGATCTTCGCTAGAAGCTAAGGACGCTGCAAGTACGTATCGAGCCCAGGCTTTGGAACTCACGAATATACGCTTGGGGTTGATGGAACCTTGGCTGGCAGCAGGCAAAATGCTGGCTAGCGCGCGTTCCAACGATCCGCTCCTTACAGCACTGGTCCTGCGGGCAGAGCGTTCGCACCTCTTGGTTCCGATTTGGTGGTCGCATTCATTGGATGCACAAAACTCGGCTTCGCTCGATAAACCAACGTGGTTCATCGTCCCGGGCGTAGCAGAATCTTCAGAAGCCTGGCTCATAACACTAGGCGGCCCGCAGCGACTTCGTCATCAGCGCGTGACGGGTGGAGTTCGGATAGCCTTAGATCAGCTGCCTGCCGATGGGCTGATACTTCTCACCGACGATCCCGGTGCATTCTCGCAGGTTGCCCGTCATCTCCGAACGAACGCTCAGCGTTCCACAAAACTTCGGCAAAACCTGATCAATTCGCGTTTAAGAGTAGCAGAGCGCGCTTATCCTAGCCTAGCTGGTGGAAGCGTTACCCAAGAGGAATTACAAGCATCACTCGGAGCAGCGCAAAATGCAATTCGCGGAAGTGAAGAGGCTGCCCAAGGGCGAAACTTCGATCAAGCCTACAAACTTGCCGCTAAAGCAGAACATGTTCTCGACGCAACCGAGTCTCTGCTTTGGAGCAAGGCTATCGGCTCTGGAGTTGCGGCCCAGCATCCGCTGATACTCAGCCTGGAGACGCTACCAAGGCTTCTGCAATGGAGCGCCGCGATCAGCTCCAATCAGGCTGGGCAGAATCTTCTCCCAGAAGGTGGATTCGAGAGCCTTGAGAACCTTCTCAATGCCGGCTGGAAACATAAGACCCTGGAAATTAATGGGGTGATCACGGCAGTGCGTCTTTCTACTTTAGCACCAAGAAGTGGACAATACTGCCTGGAGTTAGAAGCCTCGCCCGACGACAAGTTGGGGCCCGTGCCGGTAATCCCCACGTCGCCGGTATGGGTTCGCTCCAAACCCGTACGTATTGCGGCTGGGCAGGTTCTCGAAATTAGCGGCGTGGCACGCGTGCCCGAGGAACTCCTGGGAACCGTAGACGGATTGCAAATATTCGATACACTCGGCGGAGCGGATCTTGCAACCAGAATCAAAATATCCCCCTCCTGGCAACCATTCTTGATGAGAAGGGCCTCTGCTGCGAATGCCGATGTTCAGGTTACGATCGCACTCTCCGGTCTGGGCGTCGCCCAAGTCGACGATCTACAGATGCGGGTGATCTCTTCTACTTCGGCAAATCGACTGACGAGCGCTCCCTCCAATCCACCCACGACGCCTCGTTAGACCAGTCGCAATCGGATTCATAGGAATTCAGTGACAGGCGAATGGGAAATATGTAAAACTACTCTTCTCATGAGACGTTCTGCCGACCAATTGCGAGATGACGCCAAGAAAATTTGGTGGGCTGGAGTCCAAGCCGTTCAGCCTGAGCGACTCATTCCCGACTCCATGACGGTGGATGACGGTGCACTGTGGATCGCAGATCATGTAATTGCTCTAGAACAATTCGATTCTCTCACAATCGTAGGTGCCGGCAAAGCAAGTGGTGCCATGGCAGTTGCAGTTGAAAGGGTGCTTGGCACAAAACTTCTCACTGAAAAGCAAGTACAAGGCTGGGTCAACGTCCCGGCGGATTGCATAGAGCCGACTCAGACAATCCATCTTCATGCGGCCCGCCCCGCTGGCGTCAACGAACCGACAGCGGAGGGAGTTGAGGGGACCCGCCAAATACTTAGGCTGGTCGAGAGACTTGGCCCGCGTGATCTCTGCCTCTTCTTGATCTCTGGGGGAGGTTCCGCACTTTTGCCCATGCCGATCGAAGGAGTCACTCTAGCAGACAAGATTGCCGTCACTAGGCAATTAGCCGAGCGCGGTGCAGACATCACTGAACTTAACGCGGTGCGACGGGAAATCAGCGTCGTCAAAGGTGGCGGCCTGGCCCAGCGATGTCACGCGGGGCAAATTGTCACGCTCACTTTATCCGATGTCATGGGCGACGATTTGGAGGTGATTGCCTCCGGGCCGACTGTGCCGCGGGAACCAACGCCCGAGCTGGCTCTAGATGTGCTAAGTGAATGGGGATTGCTAAAGAGCGATGTCGGTCGCACGATCGAAGAGGTTCTTCGCAATCCCCGCCATGCCATTCAGAATTCCCACCCGGTGCGATCGTTGCTCAATGTAGTTATCGGCAACAACTCCACCGCCGTAGACAGCGCCGGTATCTTGGCCGAACGGCTCGGTTACAGCCACGCCATGATCAGCGGCAACCCAGAGGAAAACTCTGCCGACGCTACTGGGCGGCATTTAGCAGAAACGGCAAAGTCGATGCGTGAAAATGAGGGGCCTGACTGCTTAATCTCCGGCGGCGAATCGACCGTGGAGCTCGCGCCAGAGTCTAATCGCGGCAAAGGAGGCCGCAACCAGCAAGTCGCCCTGGCAGCGCTGCATGAGTTGGACGATTGGAGGAGCCTGGCACTTGTCTCGGCAGGTACCGACGGCGAAGACGGTCCCACCGACGCAGCAGGGGCTGTCATTGATGAGGAGATCGCTAAGACGGCGCACTGTACAGGACTAAATATCGCAGACTTTCTCAAGCGCAACGATGCCTATCAACTCTTCCAGCAGTGTGGCGGGCTCTTCAAGACAGGCCCTACCGGCACTAATGTTTGTGACCTGCGCGTAGTTTGCGTTGGTAAGTGATGTATCGCTGGAAACTTTACTTATCGATGCCAAGGATTCCTGCAAGTTACCAATTCTGACAACGGATTGCCGCTGATTTACAATCAGAGGGTCGCATCGGGGAACACTGCGTTACTCTATCCAACCATCTCGAGCGCGAAAGCCCACAGGAGAAGACAGCAAACACACCTGCTAAAATAGCCATCCCACTCGGCTCGGGCACAAGCTGAAGTTGATTGGTGGCCACCACGCTGCCTTCGGGGTCGAGAAGCTCGACGAATCCACCCAGCAGTAACTCGACCGGCAAGTCTTCAGGCTGTTCGTCGCCATTGAGGCTGCCTAGCTCAAAAGCAAGCGTTGTACGAATTCGCGAACCGAGTTCGAAGAGTTCTTCGGGAAAGTGATCACCCTCCTCATCGAACACCGAATTTACGACCGCAAGATCAGCATTTATGGGACCGTTCCCCAATTCTAGTTGCTGATCGATTTGGATGTCTATTTCTACTTCTTCCAGCGAATACGGAATCGGCTCGGCAGAGCCATGCGTCAGCGCGAAGCCCGATAACACGTAAATCGGCCCCTTTGGCTGAATTGCCTCGACACAGATTCCAATCGGAGAAATATCAGTGGCCGGACAGGAGAAAACAAGCGGCAGTTCTGGTCGTTGCAAGGCCAGCGAAAGATCGAAATCTGAGGAGAGGGCCTCGGAAGACCCTTCGTCGCCTGTCGCCACGGAGGTTTGTAATTTTCCCTCAAGCATATAGGTATCGGGGCCAAGCACGCCGTGTGCGCTAAATTCGCTTCCGGGCAAGAATGTGTTCTCGTCGATGGCAAATAACTCAGTTCCACTCGAATCTAACAGACGCAGCGAGGTTCGTGGTATCCCAGCCCCGAGGGAAGTGGTCGTTCCAAAGAGAAGCGTGTCTGCTGAATAGAAGACAATCCCTGAACTTATTTCGAAGGTGAGTTCCCAATCCAAAGAAGCACCGGCCTGTGCCATGTTCGAGGCTTCTGCGGTGGTAGTGCCATTGGCTTCGATTAAATTGCTTGCAAAACTGAAATTTCCCTCGGCATGTGCCGCAGCATCACCTGATGATGCTGTCTGAGAATTGAAAATGCTATCGCTGAAATTCAGTTCATCGACAACCGGAACGAAATCATCCGTTAATGGGGATAAGCCACCGGCCTGAATTTCATACGTCAGGTCGATTCGGCTCGAAACGAAAATTGCTTGTCCGTTGGCCACGTTCGCTCCAAGAGCTAAGCCACCCACCAATAGAACTGAAACAGTGGTGATCTTGATCTGCAACGATTCCATTGGCTCTCTCCCCTGGCAAACAGAGTGTTGGGCGAATCAGGCATTGATTCTAAGATCATGGCCCACAAGCCGCAAGAAATTCTGCCAGTTAGCGAAACTAGCTGCAGGGCAATAGCGCGAAAGATGGAGAGTACGATACCACCAGAGAATTTAGCAATCATCCCAAGACGCGGATCACAGATTTACATCCAGCTGCCTTGAGCGATATGGAATCAGTCCCACCACCACTGGTCGGTGGGCAGATCGCCAAGCTCGATCGAGTCGCGGGCCTTGCTGACGGCACCGTCTTTATCGGCCAATAGATTTTCCGATGTGAGCGCTTGCTTGGCATGAATTTGCACGCCGCCGCCGACGGGAGTAGCCAGGTGGCGGCCCTTCCACACGCTGTTCACAGCTGTTGCCACGTGCTGTGGAGCATTGAAGCTCTCAACGGGATAGACGCCTTCGTCACCCAACACGTCCAACTTCCAGTTCGCTTTGCCGTACAGGTCGTTGTCTTGGATGAATGCGGCCGCGACAAGAAGGTCGACACAGTTTCGCAATTGACCATAAACAGGGGCGTTGCGAGCGATCTCTGCGTACTTCTTGGTAAAACCTTGGGTGAACTTGCGGCTAGCACGATTTTGCCCGCCTGTTTGCTGGCGGCTGCCATCGCCGGATACCACTTCGTCCTCACCCACGAGTTTCACGCCATTACCGACTAGCTCGGCGGCGTATCCATCTTCAGAGATCTTCACTCGCTGATAATCTGGCACAAACCACCAGCGGCACATCGCATTGGAGGCGATCGAAGCAAAATTGGCCAGCTCAACGTAACTCTTAAATCGTGCCGGCGGCTCTTCTAAACCAATACCAATAAGCTTCATACGATAGTCTGCTTCAACCATCACCTGGGCAAAATGCGTGTTGGCAGGAATCCCGCCAAGGGTGATGACCTGCATGCCAAGACTTTCCCTCAAGCCTTCGACAATAAACTGTTCGTTGATGTTACCTGCAGAGAACGTGCGGCCAATGCGATCGAGGAACTGCTGCATCCGCGACAGACCTTCTTCCGTGGCATCGATCGAGCAATACACCATCGGGTTGCTCTTCTTCGCGGGTGGGAATGTACGCAGTGCAACCACCAGGTCTTGCAATTCCAGCACGGGTTGACCGGTCTCGATACCGATCACGCGGCCGGCGTTGTCTTCGATCCACGCCTCGGCAGGACCGGCAATTACAATGTCCTGAGTCTCGGGGTAATAGAATACATACTGAATGCGAGTGAGCCCGGCCAAGTGTTTCATCGCTTCGTCGGGGCCGTGGCCTTCATCGATGGCTTTCTTAATGAGCCTGGCTAGTCGGGTGAGCGAAACTTTGCGAAGCTTGCTGCGCTGGGCCACATCGCCCTGCAGGTTTGCCCGCGCCTGTTCTATGCGTTGGCGCATCAGATCGCCACGGAATTCTGTGCTCGACAATCTCCGCAACACTCCACTGGCATCAACGGCCACTCCAGAAGTCAGACCAGCGCCAGCCTGGTTGAGAGGATCATTCGGATCTTGGCCCTGAGCAGAATCAATGTGTGCGGCGTGAAACAACGCTACCAAGAATAGCGGAAGGCATGCCACACATATCGAACGAAGCCGAGTTGCGACGAAACTCTTAAACATAGTAACCTCTAAATCGGTGATGCTCTGCTCTGAGATGCCGTGGTGCTAAAATCACCTAAAGACGGTGAGCCCGGCTATCTTTGATCTTAATTCCCCTCCGCTGGTGAAGCAAGAAAAACAGCACTTTTCCAAGGGAAAGCTAGTGGTTTCGGGCTGATAATCAGAACCTCGCGCAGCTCGCCTCTCAGGCTGTATTCCAAGGCCCGCCCTTCCTGGGCCATTGATCGCCTCCTTCCGACGGCCATTCGCGGCCCTACAATCCCAACGATCGTTGCCAGGAGCACCACCCGACTGCCACCGTTGCCTAATCACACCAGGAAGGTTGAAAAAAAGCACCATCAGCCTTCCTAGGCGTTACATTTTCACAGCAAGGATGTTGCGCGCCATAATTATTGGAATTTCCAACCTCAAATCAGCGGCGAAAATGTCCCTCCTGCAGAAGTACTCCTGCCATTGGCTTCAGTTGACGCTACCGCTGTGCGCTGTGCTAATTGTGGGCTGTGCAGGACTTCCCAGGATCGACCCCACAGGCGAACGAGTCTTCATCTGGCCACAAAACCAGCCCACGGCCATTGTCCCCGGTGTCGGGTCCGTCCAGGCACCACCCGTACTGACCGATCCAGTGTTTCCCGCACCAGCCTTGCCGCCGGGGGTTCCAGCCTCTGTTCCGGTTGCCGGTGGACCGCCAGTTGTTGGTCCCGGCATCGCGGTGGCTGAAGATCGGCTCTCGATCACTCCCGATCGAATCCTTGCGCCGGTCGGAACGGAAGTCATCCTGCGAGCTGGAATCTGTGCGAAAGAGGGTTTCCTATTAACCGATCAGAAAGTCGAGTGGCTCCTAGCGCGAGAAGGCGCTGGAGAACTCGTGGACCTTGGGGGCAAGGGCTGTTTGCAAAATGCTCTCTTGCCTTGGAACAAACCGAAGAAGATCGACAATCAATATGGCATTGGCTATACGGCCAGATGGCCACTACTAATAACTCGCGGCACCGCGAATCCAGCAGACGACGTACAGATCGAACCTGGCCACGCCTGGGCAAGCATCACTTCTCCAGTGGAAGGCATCAGCACTGTTACCGCAGTGACACCCACGGTGGTGAATTGGTCCGCTCGCCGAGCCACAGCGACCATCTACTGGATCGACGCGCAATGGACCTTCCCCGCACCTACGATTTCTGCTGGTGGTAGCCAGGTACTTACGACTACCGTCCTTAGACAAAGTGACGGCACGCCCCTAGAAGGCTGGACCGTACGGTACGAAGTCGCGGGCGGAGGCGGCAATCTTTCTGGCAATCAGTCTGGACAAGTCGTTGAGGTTGTAACCGGCGCCGACGGCAAGGCAAGCATCGACGTCACTCCCACCGCCAGTGAAGGCTCAGCAACTCAGATCAATACTCAGCTAGTGCGACCAGCCGGCTATGGCAATGCCGAGTATCCTCGCTTGGTCATTGCCAATGGAGCAACCACTATCAATTGGACCGGGCAATCGACACCCTATCTGCCCGATCTCGACGAACCGGTCGGTGGCCAACCCTCGTTTCAGCCTCCTTTACAGAATACTCCGCCTGCCTCACAGCCCATCCAGTCGCAGCCTCCCTTGCCACAATCGTCGGGGCGACCTGCGCTCGACGTGCAAGTCTACGGCGAAGATCAAACTCAAGTTGGTGCCCGTACTCGGTTCGAGGTTGTTATCCGCAATCAAGGGGATGCTGATGCAACTGGCATCGTACTCACGGATCGCTACGAGCAAGGTCTGCGGCATAGCTCGGATGTCACGCAGTCGATGCAACTAAAAAATGATCGCGTGGGCAACCTTCGCCCCGGCGAATCTCGTTCGCTATCCCTTGAATTTGAAGTCGTTAGTAGCGGGCGACTTTGTCACAATGTGACAGTCCGATCCAACGAAGGGGCCGAAGCCTCCACGCGAGGGTGCGTCAACGCCGTGCAAGCCGAACCGCAGGGGCAGCCCGACCTGAAACTGGACAAAGACGGACCACGGCAGGTAAGCGTGGGCGACATCGCGCTGTTTTCGATTGTGATTCGCAACACGGGCGATGTACCGCTTACAAATTTGGTCGTTGTCGACGAGTACGATCGAGCTTTCAGCCCGCAACCTCGCCAGCAAGGCTATGAAGTGGTAAACGGAAATATCCAATGGCGCATTGATCGACTCGATGTGGGACAGAGCAAGAAATTCGAAGTGCAATGCTCAAGCCTTAGGCCAGCGAATCGTGCTGGCGGGTTGGTGAAGGTCACTGACGATAGTGGATTGATGCGTGTGGATGACCATTATGTAGAGATCCTGCCAGGACGCGATACGGGGGGCGTAACCCCCGGTGGGCCTGCTCCCGCAGGCGGTACTCTGCGACTAGCCATCGAACCGTTTTCAGATACGCTTCGTGCCGGTCAGCGGACAACGCTCCGATTCCTGATCGAAAACCAGGCAAATACTCCTGAAGAGCAAGTGGTGCTGAGCATTGTGTTCCCTCCCGAACTGACGCCCGATATCAACACGATGACCAACACCGCAAATGTGCGCGGTGCCATGGTAGGCAACGAACTACGGTTCAATCCCATCGCACAACTACGCCCCACCGAACGTCTCGAATTCCTAGTCCCTGCGAACGTCAACCAGTCAGGGGTGGTCAACGTGGGGGCCCAACTCACCAGCCGAGCGGTCGCTCAGCCGGTAGTGAAGGTCAAACGATTGGAAATCCTCAATCGCTAATCGCTGTTGGCGATTGCAGGCCTCGCGATTCTCAGCATTGCCTGCCACAATGGGGTTATGACCGATCGCTATGTTCTCCTCCGCCACGAATGCCCCGACGGCGGTAAGCCCAATCACTGGGATCTCATGCTGGAATCCGACGGTGCCCTGCTTACCTGGGAGCTACGACAACTGCCGGACTCCTGGTTGCGGGCTCTCGACCTCGAACCCAATGGCAATCGGTTGGGATCTGTCGTGGGCGTTCCAGCCATTCGCTTGGCAGATCATCGGCTTGAGTACCTAAACTACGAAGGGGAAATCTCCGACAACCGGGGCACCGTACAAAGAATCGATCGAGGGGATCTGAATTGGATGGATTGCACTGCCTCTCAATATGCTGTTGATCTAAAAGCGGGAAAGCTCTGCGGACAGGCAATTCTCAAGCGTGAGTCGAATTCTTGGCGACTTGAGGTACCACGATAGTAGTGCTAGCAGAGCCCGAATCTGCAGGGCAGCGGAACCTGCCGTTGACCACGTCCCCCGATCCACTAAAATCTTACCTCTCTTAACCTTACTACCCGCCCCTCCTGCGCGCAGAGCCTCCGATGGCGACCGTGATGACCGACAACCCCGACAGCTCCGATCCGCCCGAGTACTCCGCCTTAGAAGCAGCCCGTCGGGAGAAAATGGCCAAGCTCGAAGACTTGGGCGTCGACCCTTGGGGCCAGCGGTTCGACGATCGCACGCTGGTTCGCGACGTCCGCAGCCTGGCCGACCAGATTGTCTATCGCACCGAGGATGGCCAGGAGATCCCTGTACCTGATCCCAGTGTCCAGGGTGAGGACTTTAACCTTCGCCAATGGAAAGCCGACCAGGGGAAAGGGGAGTTGGTGGGGCCCGAGGTTCGAGCTGCCGGACGGATCGTCCTGCACCGCGATAAGGGCAAGCTTCATTTCGTCGACATCCGCGACTGGACCGGCAAAATTCAATTGATGATCGGTCAAAAGCAAGTCGGCGACGATTGGCAAGTGCTCGAGTGCGTCGACCTGGGTGATATCATCGGTGTGGATGGGATGCTTGGATGGAGCAATACGGGCGAACTTTCTATCTTCGCGAAACGCGTCCACTTCCTCACCAAAAGTATTGAGACACCTCCCGACAAGCACGGCGGACTACAGGACGTCGAACTTCGCCAACGACAGCGCTATCTCGACCTGATCCATACCGAGGGCGTACTGGAACGCTTCTTGCAGCGAACGCAGATTGTCCGCTCGATTCGCGAAACGCTCGGAAAGCAAGGCTTTGTGGAAGTCGAGGGGCCCACACTGCACACTATCGCCGGTGGAGCCGCGGCTCGCCCATTCGAAACGCACCACAATGCCCTCGACATCCCACTAACATTACGCATCGCTTTAGAGCTGCACCTCAAGCGATTAATGGTTGGCGGCATTGAACGCGTGTACGAACTCGGTCGTGTTTACCGCAACGAAGGCATCAGTCAGAAGCACAATCCTGAATTCACCATGCTCGAGGTCTACCAAGCCTTCGGCGATTATCGTTCGATGATGGACCTTACGGAGCAGTGCATATGCGACGCCATCCAAGCCACAGGGCAGGAAAACAAGCTGAGTTGGGGAGAGGCGGAAATCGATTTCACACCACCGTTCGACCGCAAAACCTACGCGGAGTTGTTCGAGCGGCACGCAGGCGTCGATCCGGCGGATGAGTCTGCGGTTGCCGATCTAGCTAAGTCATTGCATATCGAAACCGAAGGCCGGCATCCTGATGTGATCAAGAATGACGTGTTCGAGGAGAAAGTCGAAGGCGCACTGGTTGGCCCCATCTTTGTGATGGACTACCCGGCCAGCATCTGCCCGCTCACGAAACGCAAGGCCGACAACCCCGCTATTGCCGAGCGTTTTGAGCTCTTCATCCAAGGCATGGAAGTAGCCAATGCCTACACCGAACTAAACGACCCCGATCTGCAGGAAGAACTTTTCCGCACTCAACTCGATGGACTCGACGAAGAAGACTCGATGGCCAAGATGGACCACGACTTTGTCCGTGCCCTCCGCCACGGCATGCCGCCTGCTGGCGGACTCGGCATCGGCATCGACCGCCTGGTGATGCTGCTAACCAACGCCCAGTCTATCCGCGACGTCATCCTATTCCCCTTACTCAAGCCACAGTGACGCACACGATCCCCCGGCGGAGCCGGGGGCTATTTCAGCATTCAAACTTACTAATTCAAACTTCACTCACCACGGATGGTGACCCATGTACAAGCTTCTTCTCTGCTGGCGTTACCTGCGTACGCGATATATCGCCCTAGTTTGTATCGTTAGCGTCATGCTTGGCGTAGCGACTATGATTGTCGTCAACAGCGTGATGGCAGGCTTCACGGACGAGATGCAAGCCCGCATGAATGGCATGCTGGGCGACATCATTGTCGAAAGCCGTTCGATGGATGGTGTGCTTGATGCCGATGCCCACATGGCCAAGATTCGTGCTCAAGCTGGTGACGACATCTTAGGCATGTCGCCCACCGTTCACGTGCCTGCCTTAATGTATATTGAGCTCAATGGTCAGCTGATTACCCATCAGGCAACAATGGTGGGAATCGATGAGCTCACCTATTCCACAGTCAGCGCGTTCGGTAGCTATCTACAGCATCCCGATAATCGGGAGCAACTCTCATTCGCCCTTCGCAATAGCGGCTACGACACGATCGACCATCAGGCCCCGGACTCCGATTTGGTGAAGCCCCGCGAACAGATGAAGAGTGCCGGTTGGGCCTATCGACGGCACAAAGCCAGCCTAAAAAAGCAGCAACAAGCGATAGAGAAACAAATCCAACAACATCAAGCGGCCACTGGAGTCCAAGATCCCTTTGCAAAGCAAGCCAAGGAGAATGATGAGGAGCAGGGACGCGATTTCGATCCCGCCATCGAAACCCACTCCGGAATTGTTCTTGGCATTGGCACGTGCAGTTATCGAGCTGCCGATGGCACCGACCGCTTCGTGGCTTTACCTGGCGACGACGTACGGGTGAGCTTCCCTAAAGCCTCGCTGCCCCCTGAAGCGATCAGTGAGTTTTACACGATCGTTGATTTCTATGAGAGCAAGATGAGCGAATACGACTCAAGCTTCATGTTCGTCCCTTTGCGACAATTGCAGCAAAGCCGCGGGATGATCGACCCTGAGACAGGCATCGGCAAATTCACTTCGATTCAAATCAAACTCCGCGAGGGCGCCGACGCCGAGGCAATCCGCGATCGTTTGCGAAATAGTGGCGACTTTCCGGCTCAACTCTATCTGGTGAACACCTGGCGAGACAAACAGGGCCCGTTATTGGCTGCCGTGCAGATGGAGACGGCCGTGCTCAACGTGCTATTGTTCATGATTATCGCTGTTGCCGGATTCGGTATCCTGGCCATCTTTATGATGATCGTCGTAGAGAAAACTCGCGACATTGGCATCTTGAAGTCGCTCGGTGCCTCCAGTCTAGGTGTGATGGGCATCTTTTTAGTTTATGGACTGGCTCTGGGAATTGTTGGCTCAGGAGTGGGTGCCATCCTGGGCATAACGTTTGTGATCAACATCAATGAGATTGCTGATCTCTTGGGAAAAATCACTGGGCAGCCGGTTTTCGATCCATCTGTCTACTACTTCTACAAGATCCCAACTGTCATCAATCCGCTAACGGTTACTTTGATTTGCTTGGGAGCCGCGACGATCGCTGTCCTCTCGAGTATCGTTCCCGCCTGTCGAGCGGCAAGCCTCCACCCGGTTAGGGCCCTGCGTTATGAATGATGTACCAATTGAAGTGCTACACAGTGGCTCCTGGAATTCAAAGTCCCAGCAGCCAGAGACGCTCAGCGCTAATGTAGTGCTCTCTACGCGCGACTTATTCAAGAGTTACCGCAAGGGTGAACTAGGACTGCCCGTGCTTCAAGGCATCGACATGCAGGTGCGTGAAGGCGAGTTCCTGGCCATCGTCGGTCAAAGCGGTTGCGGCAAGAGCACGCTGCTGCATCTTTTGGGAACACTCGATCGACCTGACGCCGGCGAAATCCATTTCGATGGACACCGCATCGATAATCTGGCCAGCGCCGGGCGGGACCTGCTCCGCAATCGGCATTTCGGTATGATCTTTCAATTCTATCATCTTTTGCCCGAACTCACGGCACTAGAAAATGTCCTCGCCCCTGCCCTGATTGCTGAAGGGATATTCAGCTATTGGACCCGTCGGGGACATTATCGTCGTCGTGCCATGGATCTTTTGGAAATGGTGGGCATTGCGGATCGAGCCAAGCACAAGCCTCGCGAAATGTCTGGCGGCGAAATGCAGCGTGCCGCCATCGCGCGGGCACTGCTCACCGAACCACGTGTGCTATTGGCCGACGAACCCACGGGAAACCTTGATCGTGCTACAGGCGAGCAAATCATGACAATTCTGCGGCAGTTGAATCAGGAGCAAAAGCTCACTATAGTCATGGTGACGCACGACCCCTGGATTGCCGAACAAGCCGACCGAGTCGTACGCCTAGTCGAAGGCCGAATCCAGAAGACACCACCGGCGCAGAACGCTAAGAAGGCGTGATGTCGCGCCGAACCTTTCCCTGGGTTGCGACGTCTTACTGACAAATTACACGTCTATTCTGCACCCCTAGAGCGCAATGTCTCGACAAGTCTATATCAACGGCGAATTGGTCCCTCAGGCTGAAGCCAAGGTAAGCGTGTTCGATCATGGCTTACTCTATGGCGACGGAGTGTTTGAAGGTCTGCGAATCTACAGTGGTAAGGTCTTTCGCCTGGAAGAACACGTGCGACGGCTCTACGAATCGGCCCGTGCAATTTGCCTGAATATTCCGCTCACCCAAGAAGATTTCTGCAAAGCGGTCAACGACACGTTTACTGCTAACAAACTCGAAGATGGCTATATTCGCGCGATCGTCACCCGCGGTGAAGGAACACTGGGATTGGACCCCAACAAGTGTTCCAACCCGCAGATTATCATCATTGCCGATGCGATCGCGCTCTATCCCCAAGAACTCTACGAGCAGGGTCTAGAGATCATAACCACCAGCGTCATCCGCAACCATCCCGCGGCGTTGAGCCCTCGCATCAAATCCCTGAACTATTTAAACAACATCCTCGCGAAAATCGAAGGCCTGCAGGCGGGCTGTATCGAAGCACTCATGCTGAACCACAACGGAGAGGTGGCAGAGTGTACTGGCGACAACATCTTTCTTGTTCGCGATGGCGTGCTGCTCACACCGCCCATGGATGCCGGCATACTAGGAGGCGTGACACGCCAGGCTGTGATCGAGCTCGCAGTTGAGGCCAACATCAATGTGCAGCGGGTGACTCTCACGAAGCATGATGTCTACATCGCCGACGAAGTGTTCCTCACCGGCACAGCCGCTGAGGTGATCCCTGTAGTGAAGGTCGATAGCCGCCCCATCGGCACTGGAAAGCCGGGGCCAATCACGCAAGATCTGACAAAGCGCTTTCACGAGTTGACGCGTAGCTAAGAATCCCGACTAGTCGGGTATCTCGGTGAAGAAATCGTTCATTCTGGCCGCTTACTTCGACTGCCCACGCACCACGGCTTCCTCTTTGCCGCGGGCGATGAACTCGGCGTTCTCTACCTTTTGAAAGCTAGCTAATTGGCCCCGCGTGGCGTCGATCCGCTGGCGGTCTTCGCGAGACAATCGCCAGGTGAACAGATGTGTTGCCCGCAGGCTGTCGTCCTGCGATTCGACGGTGCGGCGAATTTCAACTGGAACCACCTTGTGGCTAGACATCACCTTGTTCAGCTCCAACCGAGCTCCTGGCGGCGGAGAGCTGTGCAGCATTGTGTTTAGTCGACTGTACCAATCGGTAAATTCCCGATAGCGGGCCATTGAATTGGTATCCTCGGCGGGAACCGTTGCTACCGTGTAGGTCCAGGCTGGATTTTCCAGCGTGAGTACGCCCGAATCCTCGTCAAATGTCTTCTCAAAAACTGGCTGAGCGGAGAACTTCAGCAAGGGATCTTCCTGCTCGCCGGCCCATTTGGTTAACTTTTTCATCAAGCTGCCAATCCGCTTTGTGGAAATATCGGTCCGTTGCTCGCGATCGAGATCGAGGATAATGAACTGTCCATCCCGATTCGGCCCTGGCGCTCGATAAACCGTCACCTGCGCGGGCTGCTCCACGAAATGGTAGACCATCTCCCCGTCGAACAGGGTTTGCGCATCGCTAACTGGTTCCGAATCGTCCTCGACATACACGCTTGTCTCAATTCGCAGTTCCTGTGCCACGGCAGACGTCGCCATGAGGAGCATGATTGCCAGCGAACTGGCGTAGAAAGCAACCGAGATTAGAGAGCGGGGCATGGCTTGGGATTCCTTTATCTTTCGCTTAGGAACTCAAATTTGCGACAGAGGCAAATTTGCAGGTGCGAAAGATACGGACCCGGGGCAGGCATGTAAACGGCGGTTGCGATGCTAGCAGAGTGCTAGCAATCGCCTTCGACTTGCCAATCGTCGAGGTGAATCTCCACTGAGACCCGCCCGCGGAAGCTATTGATCACCGGTCGAAAGGCAATCGAGAGGGGCCCGTCGATGCGATTGAGTTCGTCTTCCCAATCTCCCCCGCCGAAGGCCACCGCCCGAATTTTCACGCCGTGTTGGTCGATCATCATCGATAGATGCCGCCCAGTGGCCCCCATCCGCTTGGGAGGGCCTGCTAGCCGCACGTCTGAGGCGCAGAGAACCGGTCGCGAATTACCGTGTCCAAACGGTGCGAGGCTCTCAATCTGGGAGACTGTCTGGTGAGTGAGCATTTGGAGGGTGGCCTCGGCATCAACCTGCAATTCCGGCATCTGCGGTTTGCTCCCGATTCGCTCCTTGGCTATTTGGTTGAAAGCTTCGCGAAACGCCCCGAGTTGTTCGGGCATGATCTTCAAACCCGCCGCCGCTGCGTGTCCACCATGGGCGACTAGGTACTCTGTGCACTCGGCTAAAGCTGAGTGCAAATCGAAGCCGGGAACGCTCCGTGCCGAACCGACCCCTGGTTTCACACCTAACGAATCAGCAGCAATCATGATCACGGGACGGTTGTACTTCTCCGCTAAACGGCCCGCGACGATGCCAATCACTCCTGGATGCCACTCGTGATCGCACAGAACCAATGCGGCACACGCATCTAGATCGAAGTTTTCTTTTAATTGCTTGGTCGCAGCGCGCGACATGCTCCGCTCGAGCGATTGACGTTGCGTATTCAACTCGTCCAGATAGAGTGCAATCTTCTCGGCACGTTCCTCATCGTTGGTTGTGAGCAACTCGATCGCTATTTCCGTTTGGCCAAGTCGCCCCGCTGCATTGAGACGCGGTCCGATGACGAAACCAATATCCTCGCCTTCGAGGGAAGGTTTTTCGTCGAGCTTGGTGCGACGCATCAAGGCCGCCAATCCAACAACAGGATCGGCCTTCAGGGTGTTGAGTCCGATTCGCGTTAGGATTCGGTTCTCGTCCACTAAAGGGACGACGTCGCAAACAGTGCCAATCGCAGCAAGGCCGACCGCTTGAAGCAGAAACTTACGCATCCGCGGGCTAACTTTATCGCCCTCGCTCGCCAATTGGCAAAGGGCCCAAGCCAGCTTGAATGCTACCGCCGATCCGCACAGCCCTGCGAACGGATAATCCTCCTCTGGCAGTCCAGGATGGACGAGCACTGCTGCCTGGGGAAGCGTGTCGGCCATTTGATGGTGGTCGGTAATCACCAGAGTCAGCCCCAACTCGGCGGCGAGGTCTGCTTCATCGACGCTAGCGATGCCGCAATCGACCGTTACCACTACATCGGCACCGTCTTCTGCAAGCTTGCGTAGAGCTTCTTCGTTCAGTCCATAACCTTCGTCGATGCGATGGGGAATATAGTAGTCAACTTCGGCATGAAGAATTCTCAGGCACCTCAGCAATACCGCGGTGGCCGTCATGCCATCAGCATCGTAGTCGCCGTAGATGGTGATCCGCCGCTTGGCTTGAACCGCTTGGAAGATCAATTCCGCTGCACTCGCAGCCCCCGGCAATTCGGATGGCTCGCGAAGCCCATTGAGTTTGGGCTGGAGAAACTGCTGGGCAAGGTGGGGCTCGCGGATGCCACGAGACCATAGGAGTTGGGCCACCACTGCAGGGATGCCGGCTGCTCGCTCCAGGGCGGCAACACTGGCAGGATCGCAGGAAGCTAAGCGCCAGCGCTTGGGCATGTCATCCGTGTTAGAAAGAGAACTATAATCGGCTCAGCCAGCCGAGACTTCGACGAGCTATAGGTGCGCGGCTAGATCTGGGGTTCGTACGCTTTACTTTTTCTTCTCAACATGCGAAGTATGTTTGCGAAGTCTCGGGCAATACTTCTTCAGCTTCAGCTTTTCGCCACCAACCTTACGGCGTAGGGTGTAATTGTAATCGCCGGTTTCCTCGCAGACGAGAAACACAACTTCTACCTTTTTCTTCCTTTTACCGCCACTTTTCTTGGCCATGGATTACCTGCCTTAACTCTACTAACTGGACTCTATAATCTGGAAACTCGATGTTCGGCGATCTGTCTCAGTGAGGGCTAACCGCCAAAGAGGTACGAAGTCCCGAATCTTACGGTCTTTTCGGCCAAATTTCTAGTGGTACTGGGCATTCGGGCGATGAAAAATCTGCCGTTTCTCCAGGAGGCGTTATACTTGGAAGTGACCCCATGCGGGTCGAATATTCCCAGGAACAGAGCAATTTGGGTCGGTTCGCACCGCCCACCCCACTGGCAGGCCCGGCGTTGAAATCATCGCACTCGGAAAATGCGTCGCTTAGTGTCGACCCTCCCGTCGTAGTTCCGACGTCGGTAGGCGCGGCAAATTCTCTGCCGCCAACCGACTCTGCCAAGGCTCAAAATTCTTCAGCGGTAAAAGATCCACCACATGACGAGAAGAATGGCCCCGCAGGGTGGGTTGTCCTTCTGATCGAAGAAATGTATTCGCTTTCCTGGCTTACCAGCGCGTTGGTCCATGCGGCGATTATTGTTTTTCTCTCGCTTCTGATCTTTGCCGATGCGGGTAGCGGACCCGATCGGTGGTTGGAGGCGGCGTTCGAAACTGAAGTTGCCGATGTGATTGATCTCGACGATTCGGCATTGGGCGCGGTAGGCGGCGACTTTTCCTTGCCGCGGGATAGCAATCCTGTACTGACCAACCCTGGCGTAGACGTTTCGATCGATTTACCGATGCCCACAATCGACCCCGAGACCACAGCCACTGATAGTACGATCCCCTCGCCACTTGCTTTTGATTCAGCCAGAAACTTGCTTGCCTCGCGTGGAGGTGGTCTAAGTGGACGCAATGCGGCAAATCGACGTCAGCTCGCTCTTGGCGGCGGCGGCAATGCCCACAGCGAAGCGGCTGTTGAGTTGGGGCTCGAGTGGTTGGCGGCACATCAAGCTCCCGATGGGTCCTGGCAGTTCGATCTGAATAAGCTCCCTGGGTGCGAAGGCGCCTGTCGCAACTCCGGCTTTGTGCAGTCAAGCACAGGCTCCACGGGCCTCGCCCTGCTCTGCTTTCTCGGTGCTGGCTATACACAAGACGAAGGCCCGTATCAGGACGTTGTCGACCGGGGGCTGTACTATCTCATTGAGGCCATGGTTGTAAATTCTGCTGGTGGCGATCTACGGGGCATGACCTTACTAGATCAGCTCGGTGAAGGAAGTCCGATCATCCGCAAGAGCGGAGACATGTATTCCCACGGTATTGCAACGCTTGCGTTGTGCGAAGCGTACGCGCTGACGCGCGATCAGAATCTACAACTACATGCCCAAAAGGCAATCGATTTTATCGTCTTCGCCCAGCACGAAGCTGGCGGCTGGCGTTATGAACCCAAGGATCCCGGCGATTCAACGGTTTCTGGCTGGCAAGTTACGGCCCTCAAAAGCGGGCTCCTAGGCAAATTGCACATACCACGCGAGGTCTGGTACCGCGCATCTGATTTTTACGACAGCGTTCAGGACGACCGGGGGGCGACCTACAACTACAAAGGCTCCGAAGAGCCCCGCAAGAACCGCACGTCGACATCAGCCGTGGGACTCCTCTGCCGCATGATGTTGGGTTGGCCCAAGGACCACCCCCCCCTACTTCGCGGCACGGCTCGGCTCGGCGAAGAGAACCCTCTCAACCACAACATGTACACCAATTATTACGCTACCCAGGTTCTGCATCACATTGGTGGCAGTAGCTGGAAGCGATGGAACCGACGTATGCGGGATCACTTGATCGATACGCAATCCAAGGAAGGCCACGAACGGGGCAGTTGGTTTTTTAAGGAAGCCTGGAGCGATCGAGGAGGGCGGCTCTATACCACGGCGCTGTCGATCCTAACGCTCGAGGTCTACTACAGATATCTGCCGATTTATGGCGACGAGATCGTCGAGCTTGCACCGTAAGGCGAGTGCGCGGCTGGATGGCAATACTCAAACCAGGGTTTCCTGCTCACCGCTCTGTCAGATATCTGCTGGAAGCACGACCAGCGAAAACCAGTACTGGCCCAGATCGTCGATGACTCTTTGAAATTGCTCAAACGAGATAGGTTTCACGATATAGGAGCTGCAGCGCAAATCGTACATACTCAGGATGTCTCGTGCATCATCAGAGGTTGTAAGCACAACCACAGGCAGCTTTCTTAGCTCATCATGCTTAACCATCTCGCTGAGTACTTCTCTTCCATCCATCAAAGGCATGTTGAGATCGAGAAGAATCAAGTCTGGCTTGACGGCATCGGCGTACTTTCCTTCCTTCAGTAAGAAAGCCATGCATTCTTTGCCGTTGGCTACATGATGGAGATTCACAGCAAAACGGCTCTTCTTAAATCCCCTTTGAGTAATGAGAACGTCATCCTCGTTATCTTCGACGAGAAGTATTTCTGCTGGCCGTCCACCACGCATTAATTGTGTCATACTTCTACCTTCAGGTTATCAGCAACCAAACACCTGGAATCTTCCTGAGTTTTCGCAACGGGTTGGGGGAGCGAAAACAACACTCTTGTTCCACACTTAGCTTCCGAATCGATCCAGATACGGCCTTGGTGATGCTCAACGACGCGGCGACACACAGCCAGTCCGATCCCCGTGCCGGGGTAACTCTTTGAGTCGTGGAGTCGGCGAAAAATGTCGAATACGCGTCCATGATATTCAGGCTCAATTCCTATTCCATTGTCTTGGACTGATACGACCCAATCGTTGTTTTCACAGTGTGCCGAAACGTGTACTTGGGGAATAGGTCGATCGCAGTACTTTATTCCGTTTCCGATGAGATTTTGAAGAAGCTGTATCATCTGTCCGCGATCGCAAAACAGTTCCGGAAGGTTGTCTCGAGTTATTTCGGCTCCTGAGTCTATAATTTCGGCGGAAAGCAGTGCTAAGACTTCGTCGAACACCTCATTAAGGCTCACAGTCGAATATCGAGAAGAATCACCCTCTAGGTGAGAGTAAGAGAGCAAGTCGCTGATGAGAGTCTTCATGCGTTCGCTTGCTGCAATGATGCGATCAATATTCTCGGATGCACTGTTATCTAGTTGCTCCGCAGCGTCTTCACGTAGAATTTCGGCGAATCCGTGGATCGACCTAAGTGGTGTTTGCAAATCATGCGATGCTATGTACGCAAAGTTCTTCAGTTCCTCATTGCTAGCCTCGAGCTCGGCATTGGTCAGCTTCAACTCTCGGGTGCGTTGGTCGACAAGCCGCTCCAGGTTTCTCTCATTATCAGTTAGCCGTTGTGCCGCTCTCTTGGCCATGTCAGCAAACACAGCAGTCACGGTGATCGCCAGTAGTGCTAATCCGCGGTTGTACAGCACCTTCCATTCTTCGCCCCCAGGGGGAGAAAGCATATATCCCAAGAGTGTCAGAAGACAGCAACAGACAGCGGTGACAAATATCCAACTCCGCCGTGCTGCTAGGTATGACAAACAGACAACGACCACGTAAGGCACTCCGCCGGCAACTCCAAGTTCTACCCACGAGTCGAAAGCGAATACCAACGTGGCTAGCAGGACCAAGCTGATAAACAATGGCACACTGTGTTTGGTCGTAATATCCATGACGCAGCTGAAGATATGTTTTCCTAGACTAATAGACTCCAATTATGCCCCTAAACTATATGGCCCGAATGACACTCTAACCTGAGCTAAATGCAGCAACTGTGGAGGCAAATGAGTAAGGCTGATTCAATTCTAGGGGAAAATGACAATATGCCGATTTTGTTGCGTGTAGGATATTGCTTCTCGCCGATTCCTACCCGTTTAATAGACTGCCTAAACAATTAGACGTCTGGAAGCAAAAGGTACCAGTTGCAATTACAGCTTGATAATCACTGCATATTCTGGACTGATGAGTGCCCGCTGACAGTTGGACTGCAACCCTCACTCCCCTTTTGAGTCCCACTCGCCTGCTCTGTGCATAGAATGTGCAGATTCCGGGGCTTGAGCGGCTTGCTAAAAAACCGCTAGGTTATGGGGAGACCAACTCTTAACGGAGAGGTCGACAACATTGCTTCAAGAACATTTCAAAAAAGCTGGAAAGGAACAACATGTCCGTTGCCAAAATTACCGAGATTTCTTCTTCGTCCAAAAAGAGCTTTGAAGACGCCATCGAAAAAGGCATCAAGCGTGCCTCCAAGACTCTCGACAATGTCAGTGGAGCCTGGGTCCAAGACATGAAAGTGGACGTTGAAGACGAAAAAATCGTGGCCTATCGAGTCATGATGAAAGTGACGTTTGTGCTCAAGGATTAGTCGCTAACTGGCCACAGTTTTTTACTCGCCACATTTTTTCTTCACGGAACAACAGCATGTCAAAATCTAAGATTGCTGGCTGGGTACTGAGCGCGATATTGGCTGCGTTTTTTATCTTCGGCAGCGCCTCGGGAAAGTTTACAGACTGGGAAGGCAAAGCCGAGATGCTTGAACATCTCGGCATGTCAAACGATGTGCTATTTCGCATTGGAGTGGTCGAAGTAGTTTGCGCGATACTTTTCCTGATTCCTCGCACTGCTTTTCTGGGCGCTATCTTGCTAACCGGCTATCTTGGTGGGGCGGTGGCGACCCACGTTCGGCTGGGCGATTCGTTTCTGGTACCAGTCGTCATAGGTATCGTCGTCTGGGTATCCCTCGGTCTACGAAACCAGACTATATTCCGACTTGCGTTTGGTGGATCGTCGACCACTCCCGATTTAAGCGAAGGTATAAACTAGTTAGATCGATGTGTTCGCTGAGATATAAGCGTACGGACGACCTATTTCCACTTGGGCGGCCTGCCGGCGAGGTAGGCAGCCATGCCTTCGCGAGCGTTCTCAGTTGTGCGAATCGTGGCACTCATCGCGGCGCCGGCTGAGAGTTGTGTTGCTAAGTGCTCTCCGGCAGTCTCTAAAATCACTCGTTTTGTGAGTTGAATTGCTTCCGGCGAACCCATGGCACACTCGTTGGCGATTTCCGCTGCACGAGCCCAGACAAGATCGGGGGACACGAGTTCATGAAAGATGCCGCATTGCCTGGCTTGGGTTGCATCGATGGTCTCTGACGTCAGCAATAGTTTTGTCGCTTGAGAAGCCCCGATCCGGAAACATAAAAGTGGAGCCACGACACCTGCAACTAAACCTCGTCGTGGATCTGTAAGTCCAAAAGTGGCTTCGGATGACGCGACAACAATGTCGCTAGCCACCACCAAACCTGCCCCTCCCGCAAGGGCCGGCCCATTAATTGCCGCGATAATCGGCTTTGTGATTTCTAACATACGTAGTACGAGATCGCGGTAATTTGCTGCTTCATCTCCCCACTCGGTGGGCATCGGTGGCGAATCAACGACAGGAGCTTCACCAACCATCTCTTCGACTTCCATACCTGCAGAAAACACTTCTCCCGCTCCAGTTAACACGATTGCTCGGACCTTCCGCTCTCGATAGAGATCGTCCAATGCTTCAATTAGTTGGCCGATCATGAATTGCGTGATTGCGTTTTCTCGATCGGGACGGTTGAGCTTAATCGTCCCAACACAGCCGGTTAAGTGGACTTCTATTTGTTCGTTTTCTCGATACATGGGTTAACCAGTCACGTCCTGTTAAGCAGGAAAGGGAATTCTAGAGCCACTCCGATGCAGGGCGGGTATCTACCGAAACATTAATCATATCGCGGGGCACTCGAGACCAACCTACCCGCTGTTTCTCATCTGAATCGCGAAAAACTAACTTCACTAGCCAAGAATTGTTTGGGGGCGAAGCAGTGAGGCCTTGTAGGAGGAAACCCTCTTGTCTGGGTTGTTCAATTCTTAGCTGATCGATACTACAACTCACATCAGCCCACCGCATTTCATTCTGTAGATTTTCGTGGAGCCATTCTTCGATGAACTGCTCGATATGCTTACTGGAGTCGCTAGACTTCAGATGCACTCGCCCAGTGTCAGATAGTTCTGCGGTCACCGCAAACCGCTCCGAAAGGACAGATGCGATGGCCAGAGTACCCAGAGACTCATAGTCGTCCCAATTGAATTTGAAAGCAGAAACACCTGCCGCCACGAACGGTGCCGCGGGATCGTATGAGCCTAGTATTACTATTCGACTTTCTTCAGCGAAAGCTGTGGCAATTGGACCTGCTCCAAGTTCAACATGAGCAGATACGAGAGCAGCAGAAGTGATTGGTATCTGCTCACCGGATAGCTCATCAATGAACTCAGCATCATTTTCAAACAGTTCTGGAAGGCGGGGCAGAAGGTTGTCTCCACGGATAGCCGTTAATGGAACCTGAGAATCGCCATGCTCACGAAGATACTCTCCCATGGCTTCAGCACAGCGCACCACACCACCAGCACCGGCGTTCGTGATAAGTTTCAGCCGCTGATCCAGATAGAAGAACTTATGGATCCTCTGCCATTGAGAGAGAAATCCAGATACATCTTTACAATTCGAATCCTGGCACCAATCCAGCTGCAAGATCTCACAAGCGCCAGTCGCCAGTTGCTCTACAGCCAAGTCTGTTGAACACATCGATTCGCGATTGATGCGGAACAGCTTCATGGAATCTTTCTACCGATTGTAGGGGTTGTGGCTTCGTTCATGGGTTGCAGATGCTGAGGATTGAGGGCTCTATTCTTCGAATTTCTGGTTGCAGGAAAACGACGCGCGAACACCACCAATGTGGCGATAGCTCATCATCGTCTCGTCTTGCTACTCTTAGAACTGGAAGACCAAGAGAGTGTAACTCCATGCGAACAATCAACTTACCGCTTAAAAACCCCACTTTGCAAGGCTCTCGGCATAAGCCCTGCAATAGACCCCATTACGAATCGGACATTCTAACTGGGATCATGAGGACCAAGCCGTGCCAAGAAAACATTCCAAGACTTCTACAGCCAATGGCAAGCTCAGCAACGGAAAGGCTAGCCAAATCAAGCGAAACGGCAATGCTCCAGCCCCTAACGGCAAGAAAAACGGGAAGCAGAAAAACGATCCTCGTGTTTCCAATTCGAACTCTGAAGAGGAAGCTGAAGAGAAAGAAGACAAAGGCACAGCTGCAATCGACGACCCCGTTCGCATGTACCTAATGCAAATGGGTGAAATTCCCATGCTGAGCCGCGAGATGGAAGTCTCCTCCGCCAAGCGTATCGAATTCACACGCACTCGATTCCGTCGGACGATGTTGGCAAACGACTTTATCCTTCATGGAGCTGCTGAATTACTGCAAAAAGTTGCTGACGGCAATCTGCGGTTGGACCGTACTATAGAAATTTCAGTCACCAACACGGCTGAAAAGAAACGAATTCTCAAGAAGATCCAGCCTAATCTCATCACCATTCGGGAATTGCTATCCCAGAATCAAAACGATTTCCGCAATGCTGTCGATCGAAAAGCAACCGAAGCCGAAAAGAAAGCGGCTTGGCGACGACTTGTAGTTCGTAGGAACAAGGTGGTCCGTTTGGTCGAGGAGCTGAATCTTCGTTTGCAACGGCTTCTACCGCTGATGGACGAAATGCAAGAGATCGCCGCGCGGATGAAAGCCGTCAAGCAGCAACTCAACCATCCGGAACAGTTGTTACACGCAGCTCAACAAATCGAGCTAACCGAAGAGCTGCGATACTTGATGCGTATCACGCTCGAGACTCCCCATACAATCTCGCGACTAGTTAAAAACACTAACGATCGCAAAGCCGCATACGATGCAGCGAAGCGGAACCTATCGGCTGCCAACCTTCGACTGGTTGTATCCATTGCCAAACGCTACCGCAATCGTGGCATGAGCTTCTTGGATCTTATCCAAGAAGGCAATACCGGCTTGATGCGGGCCGTGGATAAGTTCGAACACGAGAGAGGCTATAAGTTCTCAACCTATGCGACCTGGTGGATCCGTCAAGCCATCACACGTGCCATTGCGGACCAGAGCCGAACAATTCGTCTGCCCGTGCACATGATCGATACGATGAGCAAGATTCGGAGCGTTACTGCTGACTTCATCCAAGAATTTGGTCGTGAGCCAAACCCGGAAGAAATCGCAGAAATCGCTGGCATGTCTGTGGAAGATGCACGTTGCGTGCATAAGATGACCCGCCAACCCTTGTCGTTAGACCAACCAGTGGGTGACCACGAAGATAACTACTTCGGCGAGTTCCTCGAGGAGAATTGTGAAGAAGACCCGCTGTATGATACCAACCTTGAGGCACTTAAGAAGCGTCTCGAAGATGTGATGACAGAGCTTTCTCATCGCGAGCGGGAAATCCTTCGACTCCGTTACGGCTTGGCCGATGGCTATACCTACACACTCGAAGAAGTCGGTAAGATATTCTCTGTAACTCGCGAACGAGTTCGGCAGATAGAATCGAAGGCAGTCCGCAAACTGCAATCACCCTATCGAGCCAGGAACTTGACAGGGTTCTTAGACGGCTGCGAGCCAACTTTTACCGATCAAAACTGCGAAGCACCGAGTGGAAACCGCGGATAGCGGAGTGCCCCACCCAATTTCGCTTCCGATTTGCGAAACGATGCTTTAAGCTGGGAGAGTCAGCATTCCGCTCTCCCAGCTTTTTTCGTGAGGCAACGTGTATATACTTCGCATCTCTTTGGTCGCTCTAACTGCCACGATTCTGTTGTGTGTCGACGCTCTCGGCTTGCCATATAGCGAGTTGATTGTCTTCGGCGACAGCTTGTCGGACGTAGGCAATTTAAGCCAAGCCACTGACGACTTTCTCTTTACTCCACAACTCCCTGCTGATCAAACGGACGCCTATTTTCAAGGGCGTTTTTCAAATGGCCCCGTTTATTCCGAGCAGTTCGCAAGCCTGTTGGGTTTGGATCCGCTGACTCACAGTCTCTCTGGCGGGACCAACTATGCCTATGCAAATGCGAAGACCACAGGAACCGGGATTCTTCAATCGATTGTCATTGATGATGTCGACGATCAAGTCGACGACTATTTGGATTCCAGTCCCACCATTGCCTCTGATTCTCTCTTCCTGATTTTTGCAGGTAACAACGACCTGCTGGATGGAGAAACAAACGTTAACGCTCCCGTTGGGAGTCTGGTCAACGACATTAACCGCTTAATCAATGCCGGCGCTGAGAACGTCTTAGTAGCCAACCTCCCCCTGCTGGGCCTCACGCCAAGGTTTAATAGCGATCCAAATCAGTCGGCCGCGATTAACGCCGTCACGTCAAGTTTCAACGGTGCACTTTCGTTAGCTCTCGACACGATAGAAACGAATTCCCCACACGTTGATCTATTTCGACTCGACGTAGCCGGTCTGATAAACAATGCAGTGAACAACCCGGCAGCTTTTGGCCTGATTAATGCGACAGACTCTGCTGCACCAGGGCTAGAATTTGACACCAACGATTACGATTCCAATCTGATTGTTGACGAGCCAGATAAGTACCTATTCTGGGACGAAATCCATCCAACGACAGCGGCTCATTCGTTCCTGGCTGAGCACGCATTCGATGTGGTTACTTTTTCGGCCGACTTCGATTTTGATGGCAAAGTCGACGGGTCGGATTTGGCAGAGTGGGAATCGTCTTACAACCTCGATCCATTGGCTGACGCCAACGATGATGGAGTCAGTGATGGGCTCGATTTCCTGCAGTGGCAGTTGCAGTTTGGACTAGGGACTTTGCCAAGTGGTCCAATCGCGGCCGTCATCCCTGAACCTGGATCTATTCTGATAGCAACGAATCTTCTCGCATGGGGTATGATCGGCAGTACCAGAAGACGGCACGCAGAATACCATTGATATAGCCATTGGCAACTTGCGTGCACTATCCTTGTTGCAGCCACTCTATCAGTGATTGTGAGATTCTTGGCTGGTTACCGCGAGAATTGCTGGGACCGCTCGAAGCTCGCTGGGGGAATTGACGAACCCATCCGGCGTTGCCAATTGTGAAGAGCCGCCACCGTCCAGGTTCATGGCATCTCGACAGCCTAGAATTCGCATCGTGGAAGCTAATTCGGGCAGAGAAAGTCCGCTGCTTAAGTGTGGCTGCCGACCATCTACGACTAACAGAATGGCGTGGTTGTCTGCTGTGATACCTACCGCGGTACGGGGATCAGGCTTATCGAAAGTCACACCAGAATCCCAAAACACTTCTTCGTCGTAGGAGATTTCGATTTTATCACTCCGCACCAATCTCGGCCCCCCACCAATCGCTCCCCAAAGCTTGGTGGTACGCTCGCCCTTCTCCATTAAAGGCGTCGGCTGTGGCGACTTGCTGTTCCTTCGGTAGGTGAGTGGACTATCGAACGTGAACAAGCCATTGGAACCTTGGTTAAAGTGGTACACCCACTGAATTCTAGGTTTTCGATCTCTATAGAGACAAAGCGCACTACGCAGGACGGGAAGAGCCGCTCCATTGCGTGTAACGGATTTAACATTGATAGCGCGTACCTTGCCACTGGAAATAACCGTGGAATAACTGGCATTGCCGCCGAAGTAGCCGCCGTTAATCGCAGCCACTATGTCGGTACCTGCCAAATGCTCTGCCACCGTTCTTTTATCGTCAAAAAGAAGCGGTTTTAGAGAGAGAACTTTGTGGTTGAGATCAACATCTATGTAATAAGCGTTCAGCTTTGGAAAACTCCGCGAGCCCTGGTATAACCGCACGCCGCGCGCAAGTCGCACGTCAATCATCTCCTGCCACTCGATCTCCTCCGCTTCACTTGCAACGCAGCACAGAGACGCTAACAGAATACTCGCAGTAAGCGCCTTGAAACGTGCGGTCGCAGTCAGCAGCGGCCATTTGCGAGAACGCCGCACCACACAACTATGGCTAGTCATTGCCTAGGTTCGTCTCCATCGTCCACACAGAAACCCGGCCAATGCGAGTAGTGCCACAGAATTCGGTTCGGGAATGTGCTTCGCGCCATCCAGGGCATCGATGTTGTCCATCAATGGATTGAGGCCGAGACTTTCTGCTGAAGAGAACATAGCAAACGTGCCATCAAAGTCTGTGACAAACACATCGGCTGCCGACAACTTTCGACCTAGGAAAGGATCAAAAATATCGAGAGTCGGCGAGCCACGCGATAGCGAAAACATCATGGTATCGGAAGGTAGCCCGGCAAAAGAATCAATCGTAAATAACCCTCCGCCGGGAATATAGCGGTCGTCAATAATATCGTTAGGGTCAGAGACAAGCTCCGTACCAGCCAAAACATCGACTTGTGGAGCGAGCACAAAACGCTCTATTGAAATGGCATCGATGTCGTCCGCTACTAGTAGCCCTGATTGCTCGGCGAGGGCAAACAGATGAAACCCGGGACCGTCGCCAGGTGCGTTATTGACAAGGACATCGGCTGCCGAGTTTGGTGCCAGGCTAATACTCGCGGCATCGAGGGTGAAGTAGGTATCGAACGTTGAACCATAGATGTCGCGGCGGGGACTCTTGGTGGCGCGTGCTACATCTGAGGCTGGGTCGCGCTCGTCGCCCGGCGATTTGATGACTGGGTCTAAGTTGCTCATGATTCCTACTGAGGTGAAAGTAAAATCTACTTTGTAAGAATCACGTGTCTTGAGATCGAGTAGGCTTAGATTGTCGGCATGGCCTCGTCCCTCGGCGTCGTGTAAGGGCCCCACGTTTGAACCTAGACCCATAACATCCTGATTGATCATCAAGATGTTTCTGCCGGGAAAGAAGAGGGGGGCTCCTGCAGCGCTGCGAAATACGTCGCCGGCGTGCTGGCCTAGTGCTGCTTGTCCATCGACACCGCCGCCAAACCCGAAACCAGCACCGGTGATGCCAACACTAGCATGATCGACAGAGAAATAGATATCTGCACGTTCACGAAACCGAATAAAATCACCTCCCATGGACGATCCATTGATATGATCCAGCCCCAAACCACTGAGGCCTAGAGCGTCTACACCACTGATGTAAGCGGCGTTGCTGTGTGAAAGATGCGTCCGAAAAAATGCCGCCGCCTGCTCGGGCGATTCTGAGACTTCTACGAGTGCAGCTTCGTTCTCTCGCATTTCAGGCGGCAGTCCGTGTACCGCTAGCTGATTCACTCCTGTGCGTGCCAGTCCTTTCGCGTGCCGATCGACACCGATCAGTACGCCCGGCCCAGCTAGGATAAGTTCTTCTCTCTTCCTTGGCCCAAATAGCAGGATAGTTGGAGCAGTCGTCGCATCGCCGGCGCCGTCCGGATCGTTGTTGGGATTCGAACTGAAGTCCCAATACTGAGTAAACTCATTGAGAGCATCGGTACCAATCAGGATGCCTGCATTGTTCACGGCTGCCGTATCGGGCAAGTACGTACCCGCATCGAGCCTGAAAACGTTATCTTCTGGCAACACAACCCGGAACTCAGTCGGTGCGCGCGGCCCGGGACCCAAAGTGACGTCCGGTTCCGCCCGAGTAAAATCAGCGGCACCACCCGTGGCTGGATTTACCATTTGCACCCAAGTCATGTACTTGGGGTTAAAATTGTGCTTGATGGTAGGCACCTGGGCGTCATCGGGATCGAAGAATGAAACACTGGAGGCGTAATGATCCAGCGGTAATCGCGGAGCTATCAAATGCTGATTAGGGTCTGCAGGGTTCGCCGTGGCTGGATCAGCACTCGTAAACGGGAAAGGCATTACCTGTGCGTTGATCGGATCGACCATGGCCACCAGTGGACTTGTGTCGCCCCCACCTCCACTAACATAAGCAGTACCCAAGTTGACGATCGAGAACCTAGACCTGACCGCTTCAAAATAAGTTAATGAGGGCTTCAAATCGTTTCTAGTAACAGGAGCTGCATTGGGCAACCGAGATGCAGAAGTAAGAATATGTGCTTTCTCGCCTGCAGCGTTCTTTTTCTCCGGCCCGTCCAGTGCTGCTCCGAGAAAACCCCCAGCTCGAATATCGGTGGCCACACCAACCACACTATCATTGACCCACTCGTCGCCCGCTCTGTCGACCGCAATTCCAATCAAGTCGTTCGCCGAAGGGGCGATCGTGATATTGTTGTTTCCTGTGTCAAACACACCAAGGGCGACCGGGGAATCTGTCTTTTCAGGAAATGTGACGAAGACCACAGGGCGAATATCGTTTTCGATATTCTCTAGGAACCGGGCAAGCGCACTTTCGCTCAGAACAGAACAAGAAATAAGGCTCAGCAAAGCGATGAGAACAATAGAATGCCGCTCCCTAAGGTGGAACGACCAAACGCTTTGGTATTTCATGAGCGACTCCCCAATCTAGATCAACTCATTGTTGATAACTTGCAGAAGCAGTATAGCAGATATCGAGAGAAATTCAGGCAATGGAAATAATTCTCACGTCATTGACTGCCTTAATATATACGGGCAGTCCATGTGGTACTCCCGCCGTCTGTGCGTAGCTGATATCCAAGCGGCAATAATGACATTTATCACTCCGCCGATAGGTGACTGGAATTCACCTTCTCATAGTTGTACCAAAACAGGAATCTTGCTCTTACTAATCGGATTGAGCGATTCGCGATTCTCTGGCTCAATAGAGGGTAGAGGGAAAACTCTGAATCCCTGATCAAGACTCATCGAAGGGAGAGCACTGTTGAAGAATAGTATCCCGAATCTACGTACTCTTTTCATCGCGACGAGTTTTCTCTTTGCGGCCACTAACCCCTCCTTGGCAACGATCTTCAATGTTTCCGATGCGGACGACATCGAAACCGCATTAGATACGGCAGGGCCGGGCGATACGTTGATCATGGCCAACGGCACCTGGACGGACGAGGATATCAACTTTGCCGGCATTGGAACGGCTGCGATGCCGATCACACTTCGAGCCGAAACTCCCGGCAGTGTGATTCTCAACGGTTCTTCGCAACTCAAGATATCCGGCTCGCACTTGGTCGTTGATGGTCTGCACTTCAAAGGTGGGATACTCGAAAACTCCGATCATGTAGTGCAGTTTCGCGGATCTCTGGGTGAGGCGACAAACTCACGTTTCACGAATTCCGTCATCGAATCCTACTACAATCCGAACGATCTCAACGACAAATGGCACTATATCTCTCTTTATGGCGAACAAAATCGGGTTGATAATAACCGGTTTCTCGACCAACAAAACATTGGACCTCAAATAGTCGCCTGGCTAGATGAGACCGATCCGAATTCTGAGGCGCGTCACCAGATCGACTCCAACCATTTTGGCGATCGCCCCCAGGGTTGGGCCAATGGATTCGAAGCGATCCGCTTGGGCGAAAGTGAGTTCAGCCACTACGATACTCATATCCTGGTTGAAAACAATCTCTTCGAGAGAGTCGATGGGGAAATTGAGATCATTTCCAGCAAGGCGAATGACAATATCTTCCGTTACAACACGTTTCGAGAATCCAAGGGAACGCTGACGTTACGCCATGGCCATCGCGCACTTGTAGAAGGAAACTTCTTCCTGGGCGAGGGAACTACCGACTCGGGTGGTATTCGAGTGGTCGGCGAAGACCATGTGATTGTCAATAACTATATCGCCGATGTCGACGACGCGGCGGACGGGGCAATCTCGCTTGCTTCTGGAACGACCGGTTCAAATCCAAGCGGTTACCAACCTGTAGACGGCGTCCTGATTGCTCATAACACCGTCGTGAACGTCGGTGGGGCAGGCCTCACGATGGACTGGGGGCATGGTTCAAGCGGTCGCTCGGTGCTCCCGAAAAATGTTACCGTCGCCCGCAACCTAATCTCCAGTACCGCTGCACCACTTTTTGAAGGGTCGGAAGGCACCGGATACATTTGGGAAGACAACATCGCGTTTGGAGCCTCGCTAGGCATTGCCCCTCGTCCAGGGATCGATGTCGTTGATCCCCAGTTGGCCCTGGCCCCCGATGGCCTGTGGCGTCCTTCGGCTGGAAGCCCAGCGATCGATGCCGTTACAGCCAATTATGTCACCGACGATTTCGACGGGCAGCCACGCATCGGTTTGTTCGACATCGGAGCCGACGAGAGTTCCGCAGCCCAGATTGTTCGCAAGCCTTTGACCACTTCCGACGTGGGAGCGTCCTGGTTTCTCTACGAAGAGCCTGATGTATGGCCGCCGCCGGTACAGCTCCCGCCGGGAAATTTTCTTGTTATCGAGGCTGAAGACTTCACCGCGATCACGGACCCCGACAATGACGGCGATATCTGGACCGTCGCCAGCGTCAACGAGGCATCTGGTGGCGAAGTCATCAAGGCGCCGGAAGGCAGTCGGACGGACTTGCCAGGAGATCCCCACGAAACCTTGGCTCTTTACGACATTGCGTTTAGTGAAGAAGGCGACTACACCGCCTACTACCTCGCCCGTGGATTTGATGGTTCCTCCGATAGCTTTTATACACCTGACGACTTTGGAGTGGATCCAGATAGTACGGAAAACATCTCCAGCAATGGTATCTTCCGCTGGGAGAATGGTGACGAATTCAGTATCAGCGCGTCTCACGTCGGAATGCCATTAGAGTTTCGTTTGGGTCGTCGGGAAGGGGATAGCGAAATCGATGCGATCATCTTCCATCAGAACGGTGGCTTGTCTGCGCAGCAACTCGACACGATCTTGGCCGGCTTACCCCTTGCCGGTGACTTCAATGATGATGGTTTTGTAGACGGACTGGATTTTCTATTCTGGCAGTCCGATCCAAGCGTGGGCTCCCTAAGCGACTGGGAAGCAAATTACGGTACGAATTCGCAGTCTGCCGCTGCCGCTTCGGTACCGGAACCGAACGCATTGTTGCTTCTGTCTATTGCAATAGGGCTTGCGAGTAGTTCTCGAAGATTGTTGCGAGCTTGAAGCCGGCAAGATTCTGCCGCTAGCGGAACCCTTTGAGTTTAGTCACGGACAATAACTTGAGCTGACTCCCGCAGTGGCCCAGTCCGACCTGATCTTCCAAGTTGACTTTGTGTTCTACTAGAAGATTTGTCGGCAAGCGCCCGGACCAATCACACTCAGTAGCACCGTACAGGCAATGACCAGACTGGATGGCTCAGGGACTGTTGTTACACTGCTCAACAAATTGCCGCCCGGTGTGCCGTATTGACTCTCCCAGAGCAATCGATCCGCGCTATCAACGGTCCTGCTGCTATTTGCATCGCCCTGGCTATGCGTGTTGCCTTTGCCAAATCCCGTTTGCCAGGCAAGGAAATCAAGCCCGTCTACAATAGCATTGGCATCGAAGTCAGCATTGTTTATGGAGTGCAACCCATAGATTTCGTCGTAGATTAGTTCAGCAGTCCCCGTGCCATTCTCATTCAACACGACAAGCTTGATTGACGCGTCGCTCAAATCGGTCGGTGTTGGAGGAAGTGAAGTTGCCCCACTCTGAAAATCTTCGAAGGCCACTGCAAAGGTACCGAAGTCGTCGGTCATCGTGACTTTCGGGGCAAAGAATTCCTCTGCCGATGAGGTTTCGATGATAATGTCTAGCTCCTTTATCCCCACGAAAGGTGGTTGTCCAGGAACGTCTCTGAATAGAGCATCTACGGATAATCCAACGTAGCTAGATAGATCTAGACCAGCAGGAGAAACGTCGACGATGCCAAAATTGCCTGCGTCGGGCTGGCTGAAGTCGCCGGAATGAAACCTGCCCTGCCCCTCCGATCCGCCTGTGGGGAGTTCACCACTGGCTAGCGTTATGGCACCAAACGACCCCCAACCTTGGCTACCAGTTTCAAAATCAAATAGCAGTTCGTCATTCGATGGTGGTAAGGGAAAGAACTGAAAATCATTTACTATCACTTCTACAGGCGCAGCACTAGCTGGGGAGCTACTCTCGAAAAGCCACAAGTTGAAACGGAAGTTCTCTCGATCTGGGATCGGTACGCGATGGTTACCGCCGTCGTCTAGATAAGTAAACTGCTGAATGACGGCGCTCTGGGGATAGCTGCCTGGCAAGTAATGGCCCTTCAATGCTGTGAACTCTACCTCACCAGGAGACCAAGTAAAGAAACGCGTTAAGTTAGAGTCTTGGCTCAGGTCTGGCAGTGTCACCTTTTGCAGATTTCCGGCAACGTCGAAGGGTTGCACAACGAATTGAGAGTTCGTCGTCGCAAGGGGATTTCCGAATCGAGAGTCTTCAAAATCAATTTCTCGGTTAGGACTATTTGGTATTGGACTGCCACCGAAGGAATCCCAGGTAAACGCACCAAATACTGCATTGGCGTCCAATATGTCCTGTCGGGTTTTCGTCTGGAACATATAAGTCCCATAACCAAGACTTTCATCGAGTATCACCTCAGTACTATTCCATATGCCACCCGTTTGTTGAATCGTTAGGTGAAGGCCTTCCTGATCGGACCACACATCGTTAGGGCTATCGGAAAAATGGTTCGGCCCCGGGCCTACGGGCGTATTCGATTGCTTGATGTTCCAAGTCCTGCCGGCGAAATCTAAGCTCGCGGCAGATAGATTAGTCCCGTCGAAAAAGGCGCAGAGTACCAGGAGAGCCGTAGCGGGAACGAAAAGACAGATCGGAAGAGGAGCGTTTCGATAATTCTCCACGGTGCATCTCATGGTGTTCTTAGTACCTGGCATCTACATCCCGAGTCTTTGTCGACGGCCACGAGCCTGCTCATCTGTCGTGGAATTGCGGCCCTACACAATCGTCCAATTGATACCGATCGGATCGATATACCACGATTATTCCAGGCTAAATTCGCGAGCCCGTAAGCCGCATCAAAAAGACATTTAAAAAATAGAAAGAAATAGCTTGCTTACATAATGATACTTTATTAAGATACTTACATAAGTCAAGAGGGGCTTTATTTATAGTGAATATGGATGAGCTCTCTCGCCCAATCGCGGACAGAAGTAGGCCAATCGAAGGTTAATCGACAAGAGTTGATGCCTATTGTGGTTTTGCAGAATCTTTCCGAAGCCAAACAACCTATGGGAGCGAGTGACTAATGAAACGTGCCAGAAACAACACGCGCAGTGAGAGCGCCAACGAACGCAGACAAAAGTTTCTCCGAAAACTTCAATACTACTCATCAGCTGCTGGTCTGGGTGCATTCGCGTGTACGACGGCAGCTCATGGTGCCATTCGAGTCTATGACGTACCGGATGTGACCATCACGAACAATCTCAGCGGCACTTCGCAGTTCATCGACATCAATCCAGACGGTGGCGCGCCGGAATTTACGATCATTGCTCCCGGAGCACAAAACCAGATTCGCGTTTCGCCTCGACCGCTCGCGGGAATCGTCGGCGACGAACGAGGAGCACACGTTGGTTTGGTAGGCGCCCCCATTGCCGCTCCCTCTGTCCCGGGTGCAGGTGAAGGCAATCAGGTGTTGTCCCTCTTTGGTAATCCAGGTTCAGTTGCTCCTGCTGATCCTAATCCTGGCTACTACGTCGAGTCGGTACCTTCAAACTTCTTGATTAGCCGTGCGACGATGTCGCCCACGTTTTATGCAGATGTAGGTGCCCGTGGTGCCTATACCGCATACAACAAGATAAATACGAGCATGTTCGTTGGACTCCAATGGGATTTCGATGGCACAGGCGACGTGAAGTATGGCTGGGCGCAAATCGATGTGAACCCACCCAGCACTGCTCCGAACCCACCGGGATTCTGGAGTGCAACTCTAACGGAATTCGCGTTCGAGATGATACCCAATACGCCGATTCCAGCAGGTGTACCGGAACCAAGTAGTTTGGCTCTGTTAGCTGCAGGATGTGGAGGACTGGGCCTCGCGCGTCGTCGGCGAACGTCGATTTAAGCCAAGAATGGTTAGATTTTATTAAGACGATATTCGGGGAGGAGCGTTCCAAGGGGAACGCTCCTCTTTCTTCACTTCGAGACACAGGCTATGGGTCATCGGTTAGCAAAAAAGATCTTGTTGATCGGCTGGGATGGGGCCGACTGGCAGATGATTCGCCCACTACTGGCACAGGGGAAGCTTCCGAATCTTCAGGGACTGATGGATCGGGGTGTATCTGGGAATCTTGCGACGATTCAACCGATATTATCTCCCATGCTGTGGAATTCGATTGCCACTGGGAAACGTGCCGACAAACATGGGATCTACGGTTTCATAGAACCGAAACCAGATCGAACGGGTGTTCGTCCCGTGACTAGTACCTCAAGGAAGTGTAAAGCACTGTGGAACATATTGACGCAGTCTGATTTGACTTCGCAAGTGGTTTCCTGGTTTGCTAGCCATCCAGCCGAACCAATCAAGGGATCGATCGTCACCGATCGCTTTGTCGCCCAAACCGTTGCTGGCGAGAACATCTACGATTGTCCGACCGGAACTTTTCACCCGGAGTCTTTGGCAGAAGAGATGTCTCGGTTGATCGTCGGCATTGGCCAAATTGAAGCCGATGCCATCCTACCATTTGTCCCTAAAGCTGGTGAGGTGCCACAGCAAGACGATGATCGACTTAGAAAGCTTGCAGGTCTGATAGCCCGCACAGCAACAGTTCAGGCCGCAGCGACTCATCTGCTTCACAAAAACGACGATTGGGATTTGACTGCCGTTTACTTCATTGGCATCGACGAGTTTGGGCATACTTTCATGCCTTACCGTCCTCCTCAGTTGGAAGGCGTTTCAAAGCAAGACGTAGCCATCTTCGGCGAGGTCATGGAGAATTGCTACCGATTTCACGACATGATGCTCGGTACCCAACTTCAACTGGCGGGCCCTGACACAACCGTGATCTTAATCAGTGACCACGGATTCAAGAATGATGACTTACGTCCAAGTGCGGACGGTATGGACAACCCCACAGGATGGCATCGTCATCATGGAATCGCTTGTCTGGCCGGTCCTGGCATCAAGAGTGGCGAGCCTCTGTACGGGGCAACGGTATTAGATGTAACTCCGACCATTCTGACACTCCTCGGTCTTCCAGTAGGAAAAGACATGGATGGACGACCCTGGGTCGAGATCTTTGATGTGCCGCAGACTGTTGAAATTATCCCGTCATGGGATGAGCAGGACGGAGACTCTGGCATGCACCCCGTGGAGGTACGTGAAGATCCAGCTGAGTCTGCCGAAGCCATTAAACATCTCGTCGATTTAGGATATATCGAGGCACCTGGGGAAGATGCCGAAGAAGCCGTTCGAAAGTGCCTACTTGATCAACGACATAACTTGGTAAGAGCCCTCTCAACGAGCCACCGGGCAGAAAAAGCGATCCCGCTGTTGCAAACATTGATCGAGGAGAATCCGCAGGAGCAATCGTACAAATGTCGTTTGGCTTCTCTCTATTGCAGCAAGGGTCAGTTTGACGAGTGTGAGCAGACGATCGCGATGCTGCCAGAAGAACTCCTCGGCACGGTCGATGTCCAGTACTTACTGGCTCGGATTGCCCACGCTCGCGGAGATAGCGAGGCAGCCTTGCAAACGGCATCAGCAATTCTTAGTTCGGGATTAGCAGATTTAGGAATGATCAATCGGCTAGGTCGACTACTGACTGAGCTTGAATGCTGGGATCAGGCAGAGATCGTTTTCCAGCGGTCCATGGAACTCTACGAAGAAAACCCATGGGCGATGGCTGGACTAGCGCAAATTCTAAACGAGCGATACCAATTCCAGGAAGCCGCCGAACTAGCCTTAGAGGCTGTTGGACTTCAGCACTATTTTCCTGACGCCCACTTCCACTTAGGGGTCGCCCTCCGTGGGCTAGAGCGTGAGCAAGAGGCAATCGCTGCCTTTGAGAATAGCCTATCGATGGGGCACGAGCCGGCCGCATCTCATGAGCAACTGGCTTCTCTGTACCGATGCTCGGACCCTGCCCGAGCCAATGAGCACGCCAGACTCGCTGGGGCTACATGGGCTTAGAACGGGCGCAGCGACTAGCCCTTCGTACTCGAACTACCAAGACTCGAGAAGACAAGATCATGTATTTCAGCGTGGAAATGAGAATTCTCAAAAAGCGAGAGCAATAGTATTGCATTCCTCATCCTACTTAATTAAGATGCCTAAGTAACTTACTGAAGGCCCTTTTTCCTTGCATTTGCAGCGTATTGGCCCCAGGTAACTGCACCACGTGTACTTTTTTTGAGGACGCCTTCTTCGCGATCGAGCGTTGAATGCTAATTGAGAAAGACACCGAAGTTGTCGTTAGTCTCTGCCTCATAATTTCTTCCTGACCAGGAGCAGCTCAATGCATTCATGTTCAAGACTGTTTGGCGCAGTTGTACTGACCGTTGTTACAGGATCGCTGGTCCAGGGGCAAACCGTACTGTTCGATTTCCAGTCTGCCATCGACGACTTCTTACATTTTGGGAACATCACGACAGACAGCGGCCTGATCCCTGATTGCGACACACTCGGAAACGTCTGTGCTTCACATACGGGAAACTTCACCGAGAATTCGACCAGCCCTAACGACTTTGGTATTGGCGAAGTTGGTCCTTCTTCTTCCCCACCACCATCGATCTGACGCCCTACGTCGGATACTCGATTGATGCCAGGTTTATCCGAGACATCGACCCGGACGATCCTAACAATGAGGTCTTTACGGGTTTGTCACCAATTAAGTTCGGGTTGCAGTGGGATACTAATGACGCCTGCGGGACATCGATGAACGCTTGCAGTGATCTTTATGATGAGCCTGTAATGCTAACCGAGGAATTCCAAACCTACACAGTCATGTTCGATGACTTCTTAGAAGGCAACCCGCGCAACGCGGCCCAAATCAAGATGCTTATGTTGACGGGGGACGTCGATCCCGACTCAGCACCTCCGGTTAAGTTTCATAGCGGTGACTTCGATGCCAGTTCCAGTGTCGACGGATTGGATTTCCTGACATGGCAGCAGAATCACGGCACATTTGACGGTGGCTTTGCAATTCCTTTTGCCAGCGGCAACGCCAATCTGGATGGGATCGTTGGTTCTGGTGATTTGAGTGTCTGGGAGAGTCAGTATGCCACCGACGCCCCCATCGCAGACTGGAGTAATGGCCTCGGTCGTCTTGAATTCGACAACATTATCGGAATTCTACCCGCAAGCGTGGCTGGCTCTACGAGTGTTCCTGAACCTTCTACATGTTTGTTGGGGATCTGCTTATTTGTAATAGTCAACAGTCCGTTACGTCGTGTTTGTTAAGAAACTCTTGGAAACAACAGTGCCGTATGGGGCAGCCCGGCACCGTCGCAACTCGATCCTACCTGTAGGGACATTGAGTCAATTGACAAAGCCAAATCACTTTCTCGGCCAGAGTTTTATTGAAAACACGACTGCCTTCATTCGCGAGTGACACATGAATACGGCTATGACAAATCTTCTCTGTTCCTGCCACTTCAACAGGCACCGAATACTCGCCTTTGAAAACGCAGCGCACGAACGAAGCATGAGCAGCTCCCGGCGAATTCGACTTGCCCTTATGCATCATAGGAAAAAGACTAACGCGTTCACGCTTGTCGAATTGCTAGTTGTGATCGCAATCATTGGTGTTTTGGTTGCCTTACTTCTTCCGGCTGTGCAGTCGGCGCGTGAGGCGGCTCGGCGTGTGAGTTGCATGAACAAAGTCAAGCAAATCGGCTTAGCGATTCAGAATCATGTCGATGCCTTGGACGTATTTCCTACTGGCGGTAGCACTTACAACCCTTTGCTGAGCAACTACGTATCAGGCGGCAAAGACAATCCAGGAACGCCCAACGGGCCGAAGAGACAAGGACTAGGATGGGCCTACCAGATATTGCCGTACTTGGAGCAGGGAGCCGTGAAAGGAATCCTCACCCAAGCAGATATTCAGCGAACTGTAATCCCTCTCTATTTCTGTCCATCGCGTCGCGCACCCACTGTGGCTGACACCCCTGTCGTTGGAGGTCCAGTTGCAGCGCTCTGCGACTATGCTTCAGCGCATCCCCTCAGCTTGCAGTGTGGACAAGACTACGATGGTGTCTCGCGGTACGATCTTAACGTAACTCACCCTTATACCGCTAATTCTCATGCAGAAGCTGAAAAGGCGTACTGGTGTACCAAGCCGACACCAGATTTGTTGCCCTTCGAAACTTTTGTCTATGTATACGATGGTGTAATCGTCCGTACTTCCTACCGCGTCAAGTTTGCAGCTTCGAATACTAGTCCCGCCGAGTTAGATCAAGTTAATTTCGAAGGCCCCTCGCCCACAAAACCTGCCAACGTGACCGATGGCCTGAGTAATACCCTGCTCATCAGCGAGAAATATGTACGTTTCGACATGACCGATACGGTGGCTCCCGACGGGACAACAAGCTACTCAGATGATCGTGGCTGGACCGATGGCTGGGACCCAGACACAGTTCGCTTTACCGGGTATCAGCCAATCAGCGATGGCGACACCGGAATCTGCCTCGACGAGAGTCTGACGGGTCCAGATAACAAGTACTGCACTGGTGCATCTGGGGATGTGTATTTCTTTGGCTCATCGCATCCTAGTGGGATCAATGCCGTGTTCGCCGACGGATCGGTAAGAGTGATTTCTTTCGACGTTGATGTGCTTATCTTCAATGGCATGGGCACTCGGAACGGCGGGGAATTGCTTGCCAACGATTGATCTATCCAAAACACTCCACAAACTAGTGACCATATTAATAATGTCAGATTTCAAAAGCTCAATTCTTGAGACCGGCACTTGGCGTTCTACTAGATTGCTCACCTCGCTACTCGTCTTGTTCGCTGTAGGCTGTGGCACTAGCAAACCAGAGCCCAATGATAACGACCGAATGACGCGAGCTATCTTAGGTATCGTCGGCGAGTTTTATGGTGCTTACTTAAATACACATAAAGGCAGGCCGCCCAAGGACAATCAAGACTTTTATCGTTTTCTAGAATCACGAGCCGATGAGCTAAGACTGTACAATGTGGAAAATCCCGACCAACTCTACGATTCGTATCGAGATAACCGTCCTCTCGTCATTGTGAGCGGAGAGGTTGTTTCTGCAGATGACGCATCAGGCTCTCCGTACGCGGCGTTCGAACAACAGGGAGTCGATGGGAGAATCTACGCAGTGCGGGTTCGTGGCGGCATTCACGAGATGAGCGCTGAAGAGGCAGCCGAGCTTTTTGTGAAAAACTAGTAAAACTAGGCCGCACGGCACGTCGCCCTCGGTTCGAGACAATAGTATCACGCAATGGATAAATTCCACCCTGGACCACTCACTTACGAATCTTGTGTTGCAAGTCTATAGTCTAGGTAGCAATTTAACTCACGCCTTCTAGCGAACTACCTTTCTTGGATGGCTCGGCAATGCACATACTCGATCCTCTTGCTACGTGGGATTGGATCGTTATTGGCGTCTTTTTTCTGATCACCTTGATGATCGGTTTCTTCTTTTCTCGACGTGCCGTCAGTAGCGTCTCTGATTACTTTGTAGCCGGCAGAAAGATGACTTGGTGGGTCGCCGGCACTTCGATGGTAGCCACTAGCTTTGCCGCGGATACTCCGCTTGTTATCTCAGGCTGGTCCCGAACTATCGGCCTGCAGCAAAACTGGTTTTGGTGGGGAGGAATCATGGGCTTCATGCTCTGCACCTTCTTTTTTGCCAGGCTGTGGCGTCGTGCCCGTGTGCTCACCGATCAGGAATTCAACGAGCTGCGCTATGCTGGTAAGCCGGCAGCAGGGCTGAGGATATTTCAAGCCAGCTTCATCTCGCTCATTCGCAACACGCTAACAATGGGCTGGGTCACGCTAGCGATGACGAAGATCCTTGACGTGACACTCGATATTCCCACTCTTGTTTTCCTAAAGAACCAATGGCTTCCGGAAATTGTTGCAAAAGGCGTTACCGTTACTTCAGTGATCCCTATAGATTCCATTGCTGTCTGGCCGGTTCTCGGGACTGCGATTATTTCAGCCAAGGCAACTGGGATATTGATCTGTTTCGGTGTGGCCGCCGCCTACACCACAATCGCTGGTCTGTGGGGGGTTATGGCGACTGATTTCTTTCAGTTCTTTTTTGCCATGGCGGCTACTGTGATTCTCATGGGGGTTGTCTTAAGAGTAGCTGGCGGACCTGCCAACATGGTTCAGGAGGCTACCGAAGCTGTCGAAAGTGGCGTTGTCAAGAATCGAACAGCAGTGAAACGGGATGTCGTATCCCAAGCTGGACTTGTCGCAGCATTAGCGATAAGGCAGCGACAAAATGAGGGGCAAGATCAGCCTTTGGAGGAGCACTCTGCCAGTGAGGTTGTGGAACAATTGGTCGCGAGTGACCTATTCATACCCACCAATTCTGTCCCGACGGACAATTCGCTCATTTGGAACGTCGATGGGCTGACGGGTGACGAAGTTTCTGACCGACTTGATCAATTAGCTCTTTCTCCCTCGCAGCACGCTGCAGTTCTTGAAATCTGGAAGCAGGCTTACACTTTCAGCAAGTCTCGACTCACAGACGAGCAAATTCGCCAGGAATTACTCCGGGCAAGAATTCTGTTTGAGGACCAGGTATCAGAGGCAGAAACTTCGACCAGCCGTTATCGTTTTGCCACACTAGCATTGACGGATAGCCAACTGCTTGAGCGTGTACGCACCGCAGGCGTGAAAGATGCTGGAGAGATTATGGCTGTTTGGCGGAACGATCAGGTGCTTTCGGCCAAGAAGATCACAAGCTTCCTGCCCCCGTTCGATTTAGAAGCTGGTTTCCTTGCCGTCTGGGCCTTTATCGTCTTTATCAGTTTGCAGTGGTGGGCAGGTGGTGCGGGCGACGGGTTTCTCGCTCAGCGCATTTTCTCATGCAAGAACGAATGGCATTCAGTGCTGGCCATGCTGTGGTACAACTTCGCCATGTTCGTTCTCCGGCCCTGGCCCTGGATCGTGGTAGGAATTGCGTCACTTTTTTTGGTTCCCAATGTAACTGCATACTCGCCTCACTTTGACCAAGAACATGCCTACGTGATCATGCTTATGAAGTACTTGCCGGTGGGACTCAAAGGGCTGATGGTTGCAGCGTTGATGGCGGCTTACATGTCGACAATTTCCACGCATGTAAACTTCGGTGCCTCGTATGTGGTCAACGATCTCTACAAGCGATTCATCCATCCGAATAGTAGCGACAAGACCTTAGTGAGAGTCTCTCAGCTGGCTTCGTGTGGCTTAGCACTGATTGCTGGTATCTCGGCATTCTATGCCAGCTCGATTGGCGATCAGTGGATCATCTATTTTGAATTGATGTCTGGAGCGGGAATTGTCATCCCACTGCGTTGGTACTGGTGGCGAATCAATGCCTGGACAGAGATCTCTGCCATGCTGTCGTCTCTGACGGTATTCACATTGCTGCGTACGACTTCGATCTTTCATTCTCTGCTTGGCTATTTGGGAATGCCTGAGTATTGGTTAGACGAGTATGCGGTTCGCTTTACGGTAAACTTGGTTGTTACCTCAGTCGTGTGGCTATGCGTTACATTTCTTACCGGCCCCGAGCAGACGGACCATCTGGTAAAATTCTACAAGCGTGTCCGACCAGCAGGTGCCTGGGGGCCTATCCCTGCGTTGGCTGGTCATCCAGATTGTCTGGTTGTGGGCTGGAGAGAGTGGTGCGCGTGGTGCCTTGGCGTCACCGGTCTATTTTCAATGATCTTTTCCCTTGGTCACTTGTGCTTTGGCCAATATATTCCGGCGGCAGGCTTTGCCGCATACGGTGTCGTAGCGACCGCCATTCTCTTCCGCCTGATTGGCTCGATGGACTGGACAAGCATTGATACCGAGGCCGAGAGCTGAAGGACGCCCTACTTCATTGCCTCAGCGAATGGCTGGGCGTGGTGAATTGCCAAACCGGCACAGCCGGGTGAATGAGCCAATATCCGCTCTAGAGAATCCAGCTGTCCTCGGAAGTACCGCCAAGGGTGAACGCCAAACGTCGTGCCGGGCTCAACATCAGGCCCCACTCCCAACTCGACAGATGCAAAGACCGCAGTGCCAAGCCGCTCTCCTAATTCAAATTCTCCGAGACAATGGGCGACTACACCATTGGGGCCCGTTACTCGATCTCGATAAGACATGACACCCACGTTATCTAACAAAGGAAACAGCACTTCCAGAATAGGCTGCTTCCTGGAGTCTGAATCATAAGTAAACCGAGCTCGTCCTTCCGAATCATGGGCATCCCACCAGAACGGAATGTCGACCCCGTAGTCCATATCCAAACTCTTAGTCATATGGCTAAGCTGTCGGTTCAATTGAATATACTGGTAAATGAGATCACTACGCTGTTGGTCGTCCTGCCATTCTTTCAGCACATGGGGCTCGTTGTCTAAATGAATACCTCGGTAGCGTTCACGGGGCACTGAGTGTCTGTTGAAATCCTCGATGGCTTCGACCAATCGAATTACTCGAGAATGATTGCGTTGAAAGATGAAGCTGGGGTCGCCATCAAGAACGTGTACCGCAATGCCACGCTCTAACGCTGCCGAATTGAACTCGCGCTGCTGTTCGACCAGATGAAGCTCAACTTTTTCATCTTCGTAAGAGTATGGCACCTGACAGTAGAGATCGGTAATTCGCTGAGCCTGGCACAGTTCTAGCAAAGCAATTGACTGCTCTTTATCTGGTAGAGTTTCCATAGTATGCCAGTGCCACAGTGCTTTACGAAGTGTCTTTTCTTGTGGCTTGCTCCTCGCTGCCTTGAGGCCCTCGGTTGCTGAACCGCGAGATACTAGTTTCAGCGTGTTGATCGCAAACCAACACTCCCCTGGACCTTCGGCTGTGAAACGCAGAAACGTTGCCCGTTGCTTTCTTGCTTCAACAGAGATGGGAAGCTTGATAGTCTTCCACTTGGTAGCGTGAAGCTGTCTAGCGGGAATCGTGCCGATGGGTATTCCCCGGGTTTCGGGGTCAGTCGAAAACAAGAACTCGACTTGAAGCTTTCGCTTGCCCAAATCCCCGGCAAATTGGCCAACCAGTTGATCGCCTGTTTGAAGATTGACAAGAGACGGCTTCTTCAAAGCATTGTCAAAAAGAGGAACGATCGCCCCAGCCTGTTGCCTAGGGGCCTCGTTGGCTAGATCAACTCGCCAAGCTGGACGTTGTGACTTACCTATTGCAACAAATCTATCCGAAACTTCTGTGGGCCGTCCCCCAATCGCTCGATAGAAGCCTCCCTGGCTAGTTCTTAGGTCAAAGCCGAAGTTTGCGATCGGCATTTCATATCTGCCGTCTGAAGAAGCAGCCACACTGCTGAAAATGCAACAAAGCACTCCTGCGACTGGTAATGGATGAAACGACATTTGGTAGAATCTCCGCGAGAGCAAAGATGGTTCGCTGGAGGCACTGGACCCACAACCTCAAGGCCCCACAATTCTAAGACCATTGGGGAATACGAAATACTCGCTGCAGGGTTGGCACGATTGCTCCTTGGACAACTCCGAATTCCCCTAGGGTTGAAGGAATCAGTTGAGTTTTCCCGGCTTCATAAGGCAGGCTTCTTTCTTCAACCGTATCTTGCCAATGATTGAGAAGCGTGTCTCGTAACACAGGGGCATCAGAACCTATCATCAGTACGCCAGGTTCAAGCAGATTGACAATATGCACGACTAACGGGGCAAGCTCATCTGCAACACACTTCATCGCGTGAACCGCCGGTTGATCGCCTCTCTGTACAGCTTGCGTGAAAGATTCGACCGTTTCGTATCTGCTGGAATCTTGTATCCGCGCGTGAAGAAGTGGGTGCTTTACGGGTGTCGTGATTTCTCCCGCAGCACCAAACTCTCCGTGATAGGGCTCGCCGTTGGTGATAATGCCCGTACCTAGTCCGATGACTCCGTGTGATTCATCCTGGAATCGCAAATACAAAAACACCAAGTTGTTAACCGTTTGTGCCGTATCAAAGAGATGCGCAGCCATGCCTCCAGCCAGTGAATCATTCACGACATCGGTTGTTACATTCCACCGCTGCTCGCAAAGCTCTTTGAACGGTGTGTCCCGCCAGTTAAAGGGACTACTCCAGCGAACTATACCCTCGGCAATATTTAGATGACCGGGAATCGCAACTCCTACCCCCTGAAGGTTCTGCCATTCGAGATCTACATCCTTCAGCAAACGAGTTCCGATCTCGTAAAGACGGTCTACGGATTGCTCAGGAGGTTCTGGAGAGAATGGCTCTTGATGGTGCGCACAGAGGCGTCCTCCCAGGTCGTAGAGTCCCGCCAGAATCGAAGTTTCGCTCATCTCGAAACCGAGCGCTTGCGGCTGATTCCTCGAGAGAGCAATCATGCGCGGGGCACGGCCGCCACTAGTTTCACCTGCTCCAATTTCCTCGACCAGCCCTTCGACGATTAGCTGCTTAACAATCGCGGAGACCGTGGGGGGGCGAATTGAGGTTTGCTTTGCCAATTCGGCACGCGATATTTGCCCATCACGGCGAATTTTGTCCAAAATCAGGCGTCGATTGACAAAACGACTAAGCTGCGGCTTGCCTGTTAGGGAATTTGACATAGAATGTATCTTAATTAAGTATGCGAAGTAACGCAAGATTGCAACACTGCAAGTCCAGGCCAGATGTGGCCCTCATGCATTATGCAGTAAGGATTTACATCGATCCTGGCCAACTGCATAGCAGTATACATTGAATCCAACTGGTACCAAGATCGACAGCATGCCTCACCTCGATGCCCTCCGACGACCAAGCACGCCCGACCAGCCAGGCGATTCGACGTCAATTCCTGAAGAACTGCAGTTTCGGGGACAAGTACGTCTACTTCGTGAACAAGTAGATTTGTGCGAATCTGCCATTAGGGAAGGCCAATCGCCTCGTTTGCCGGGTAATGTGGCCTTTCTAGAGGACGGTCGAGTTCTGTGCAGGGAACGAACACAAGGTGATAGCCGTTATCCCTACGGATCGGAAGGTTTCAATTTCTGGATAAATGCCTCAGGAGCCATGCACGGCAACCAGGGCCTCTACTTCTTGTTTCTTCCTACCCAAGAAGGTCAAGATCCCCCTATCTCTTTTTTTGCTGGAGTACGTCCTGTTGGGCAGGCATCCTTCACATCCCATGCTTTATTGCCGACGCCCTTCGTGGAAAGTGGTGAATCTAAGGTAGTCGACCGCTACACGGTGATCGGTCACGACGCTACTTATTTCATTTCTGAGACTCCGGAGATACTGAGTGCGGTGCGTGTCTTTGTTGATCAATCCCGTCCAAACCATGTCCATATCAAATTCTCCGTTCTTATTGAAAACAAGACCAATGGGCCTCTAGAAACCTTTGCAGCAGCATACATGAACCCATTCTGTCGTCATCGATTCGTAGAAACTAATGAAGACTGCTGGTTCAAGAAAATCCATGTCGACACCTCTTCACTCCGAACCGGTGCGACAGCAGTCAGTGATCCTGACGCCGGCGCTGTGTTGCCACCATTTGTCATTACGACTACCGAAGACGTCGATCGTTTCCAGTCGATTAGCAACTATGCACTCCTGAGGCGCGCAGTGAGTATACGGGATGCAACTACTGGAGCTTTCCTACCTTTATCGATTAAGGCTCAGAATGGCAGTCCACAAAACCCTTCAAATGCAGCCACAGAAATTCACTCGCAAGTATGCACTTCTCGCTTGGCACTCATTGGATCGACTAGACGCAGTCTTAATACAGCGGAGTTTCTAGAAACAGGTAGAGTTGCTCAGGAAGTTCCGATGACGGTCTTCAAAGAGAACGCCGTCGTGGCAAACATTGCTCGAATGACTTTGCCAGCTAACTGCTATTTCCGGGGAGACCATATTTTCTCTACTCCAGATAGCTTGGAAGTGTTGGAAATTGAACTAGATCGACCGCTCTCTTCCTGCGATGTCGATTTAGCGTTTGCGTCTGCCAAATCGACTGCTCACCAATCTGGGCAACTTGAACTCAAAGTTCAAGGTAAGAGCCAATTGGACATAAATGCCAAGACTTTCAACAAATTCCTGCCCTTCCTCAAGAAGCAGGTTGCCGTGTGCGCACTGCTAAAGGGCTACATGCACCCCTCGGCCAATTCGTTAATCGGCTTCCGAGATGTTCTACAGGCCATCGAAGGACATCTCCTTGATCAGCCAGACGAGTCCAGAGAGAAGCTACTCGAAGTCTTAGCTCATGTTCTGGTCGATGGCCGATGTCCCCGTCAATATTCACTACCGGTCAATGGAAATCCCGGCCAGGCTGATTTACGGGAATTTATTGACCAAGGAGTTTGGGCGATCTCGACGGTGCATAGTTACCTGTCTGTGACTGGAGACTTGGCATTACTAAAACAACGCGTTGGATACCACCACCCATCCCCTACGGACGGGGCTACGATCGTTCAGTCCGCGGAGATCGATTCCGTGCTGGACCATCTGATTCGAATCATGGACTATCTGGCTGCCAACTGCGATCCTGAAACCGGACTGGTATTTGCTTTGTATGGCGATTGGAACGATGCACTCGATGGCTTGGGGATCTCAAGCGATCCCGCCAAGGCATTTGGTACTGGCGTCAGCGTTATGACTAGCTTGCAGCTTTACAACTGCTGCTCGGAGATCATAGATATACTTCAGCATACATATTCCGAATCATACGCCGACGATTTACTACGGTATAAAAAGCTCCAAAAACAATTACTCCAAGGATTGCTGGACTATGCGATTGTCGAGAAGGACAAGCAAAGAAAAGTCTTGCATGGCTGGGGGGACAAGCGTTCCTATCTAGTAGGTAGTTTCTGCGACAGTGATGGACTTTCGCGTGATGGACTCACCTCCAATGCTTTTTGGATTTTATCAGGAATGCTTGATCAAGACCCCACGTTAAGGGCGGATATTCTACGGGCTTTCGAATCACTGGATTCCAAGTTTGGACTAAGGACTTTTGCCCCAGGCTTTGCCTCGGACGCGCCAGGTGTTGGCCGCATATCCAAGCTTCCCCGCGGTACGGCCGAGAATGGGGCTGTGTATGTGCACGCAACTACATTTGCTATTGCTGCACTATTCAAACTTGGTGAAGCACATCAGGCTTGGAAACAGATTGAAAAGATCCTCCCGTTTTCTTCGCACCACAAGTCGCCAAGCCATTCTACGTTCGTGATGCCGAACTCCTACGTGGACAACCCTCAACTCGACCTCAAAGGTCAAAGCATGAATGACTGGCAGACGGGCTGTTCTAATGTGCTTCTCAAATTGTTAGTTCGATATGTTTTTGGGTTCCAGCCCGGTCTAGATTCCTTATGCATCTCTCCTGCCCAGTGGCATCCTTTCCAATCACTCGAATTTTCGGGAATCGCTCACGGCAAACAGGTTCGTATTGCTCAGTCTTTTGAAGACGTAGCGGAGCGAGAGATCCGACTCAACGGCGAAGCCTGCGTGTTGAGCGAACTTGACGAAAATAGCCGCACACCTTCTGCCTTGATCCCCTATGAGAGTCTTTTCACAGACAAAGTGAACGAGATTTTGGTCGTTGACCCAGTGCTAGACGTTAAGCCTCAAGGCATCTGAATAAGCGACTACGCTTCCGAAAACAACAACCCGAGGAACTTAGATTGGGCTTCAAGGAGCTTTGCCCCCCGATCTACCCTTAGTGATACATGCTTCGGCAGCTTGGTGTTTCTGCGATTGCTGACTATTGCCATCAGTTTCTATGGCGTCATTCTATGGCGTCACATACTACTAGCTTTCGGCAGTGCCTCTTCCTAGTGATTTAGGGTTAGACCTAAAAGTCCATTAAGACCCATCGCAGGGAATCTGGTCTCGGCGTCTCGAATTCGCGTTAAGGTTCCCTCACTAAATTTTTGGTGCAATTCGTCCTTAGCTTGTGGCTAGCTATATAGAATACTAGTTGCTGTTAACCGATTGGATTCTCTACAATTCGATATCTGGAATGTCCTGGCCGTGCTATTCAGTTCTCAATTTGATTCTGCCTACAGAAAGTTGATTCATCACAACAATGAGAATTTTTATCTTAGTCTTCTTTCTCACCACACTTGCGTCGGTGAGTGTGGCGAGCGAAGACATCGAAGTGTTGCTGCTCACTGGTCGATCCAATAAGTACCATAATTGGAGGGGAACGAGTGCTGCAATTGAGCAGCATCTACAAGACGCTGGTATCTTTAAGGTCGAAAAAGTGATTGCTCCCGCACCTGGGGAAGACCTCGGAGGTTTTGCTCCTACTTGGAGCGCCTATGATGTCGTCGTCTTAGACTACGATGGTGAGGAATGGGCTGAGGCAACCAAAGCAACTTTCGTCGATTATATGCGCGACGGAGGAGGATTGGTTTGCGTTCACGCGACCAACAATTCCTTCGCCTATTGGCCGGAATTTCTCGAGATGACGGGCGTCGGAGGCTGGGGAGGCCCGTCACTCTATGATCCTCCGCTTTACCCAGGTATTTCGAGCCAATCCTCAAGCCGCAATGAGACTTGGGGACCGCGCATCTATTGGCAGAAGGGAAAACTCGTTCGCGACAATTCCAAGGGAGGAGCGGGACATCCTCCGAGACATGATTTCCTGATCACTGTTAGAGATCCTAATCATCCTATTACTCAAGGATTGCCTGAGATGTGGTTGCATGGGAAAGATGAGGTGTACTCGAATCTTCGTGGGCCGGCGAGGAATGTAACCATTTTGGCGACGGGCTTCGCAGATCAAAGATTGCGAGGAGCATCACCGCACAATGAGCCGATGCTTTTTACAGTCTCTTATGGTAAAGGCCGCGTATTCCATACAACGTTAGGGCATGTCGGTGCAGAACAAGACGCCAATGCTCCAGCAGTTCAAAACGTGGGATTTATCGCCACTCTTCAACGCGGGACAGAATGGGCAGCCACAGGCAAAGTCACACAACCAATTCCTGATGACTTTCCAAGCGCCTATCACACCAGCATCCGCTCTAATCCTGAGCAAGAATGAACTAGCTTACTAGCTCAGCAACATGGCGAGAGGGGATCCACAATGGGCCACATTAAAGCGATGTTGCTGGTCGACCAACTGGGACATTCGAATGCGGCGATCTTGCCATTGGCAAGAACGTCGAGGTTAGACGCACCCACATTAAGAATTAGTTCGTTGCGGTAGTTCAGGGCGGCACATTCTTTTTCCGACATCGTTAAGGACGGATTACCTCCATTCTCCCGCGACGCTAAAACTCTTCCGCTTCCGCTCCTTGAAAGTTCGGTTTTAGGGTGACTCAACCTTGTGGGGAGGTTCCGATTGATCGCTTTCATTCCTGGAAATTGAAATTTCAGTTAATAGTGTAGGACACGTTTCTTCAGAGTCGCATTCCTTGCAAATGATACGAACGAGATCAGAACTACTGAAATGCAAGTCGTGCTTTTGGCATAGCTGATAGAGTTGCTGCAAATGGATACAAGCCATGACTATCCCCTTAGTCTCCAGATCCTATGTCGTCCCAGTACGCCTTCTGCATCATTTCATTTTCTTCACTCTCATGGTGCATCAGGTGCTTGCTAAACTCATGAAACATGGGCAGCACTTCGTTGCTGAGGCTTTCTGGTTCAGTACATCGAAGCGCTAAGTTTGTGAGTGCTCGGGCCTCTTCCAACATTGACTCATGCTCATGAGTCAACTTGTCTGCTTGATTACAGAGGCGAGGAGCCTTCTCGGTAATCTCAGTAAAAAAGCCGGCATTCTCTTCCGTTTGAAAATGCGATTCCAAATTGTTACACAACACTACAAGCTGTTCTCTAACCTGAGCGGGTGAGGGATTGTCGGTCGTCAGGCTCTTGTGGATTGCTCCGAGTAGTTCGCGGAGTTCTTCGTGTTCCTGATCGACTTGAGTTGCAGTAACAGAATGGAAATGAGCATCTTTCTTCATAGTGCACCCCACATTAATATCTCGAGATTATGAACTTAATCCCCTGCTCCATGGCTTTCCGCCACTTCATGCCGATATCGGCCGAATATTGTGGATCGTGCTCTTTTACGGCCTCACACAATGCGTCAAGCCAGTGCGCGTAGAGCCTGGCAGGAATATCAACTCCTTGGCGACCATGACGCGTAGCAAGTGCAGTCATATCCTCTTCGAGCATTTCGGGGTCACGATTGAACATGACCATCATTAGCAACGATTCTCGCAACATGCGTTTCTGCCGATCAAAATCGGTCAGGCGAAACTTCGAAGCAATTTCATCTGACTTGCCTAAAAACTTCTCGTAGAAGGTATCGAGAAATCTTTCGCTACTAAGGCAACGATGATAGCTATGAGTGACTGAATCTAGGTCTGGAGGCAACACAGTCAATTACCTATGTGTTATTGACAGTTCTAAAAGGCGAGAGATGGGGGCAAAACAACCGGCCTTAATTCTTATTCTATTTGTAGGAGTAATATAACAGTATGTCAAGGTACTGTTTGAATGCTCGAATTCTTCCAAGTGTAAAAAAAGGTTTGCTTCCGTCATTTATCTGCCAAACACTCTTCAGCCTGAGTGCGGCGAGTTAGTCGTACAAATTCTGTAGCAAACAGAGAGAGGTGGGCATGTGGGACTAAAAACTGCGGCAATCTAGATAGATGAGTGTTCTATTTCTAACCATGCTGGATTCGAACCAGACGGAATCCGTTAGACTGGGTTTCTAGTGTGTCGATCCAATTTGCATTTTCCCAATGGTAGCGAATTTGCAATTTACGGACGTTTCCATTGAGAATTTGGTTTAGTGCTATCTTGAGCTTATCAGTTTGATCGGGTGCATTCCCGGCTGCCCGACGGAAAATCAATGTTATGTCGGAGCCATGCTGCTCGATGTCGGCAAATAATGATGTAACATCCTGCGAGTCAAGTATTGCTTCGTGCATTGGAGGTAACGTCGAGAGATCGACTCCACCATGATTCACGGGTTCAGCGACTGAATGCATTCCCGCAGGCTGCTTGCTACCCAATCTCTTCTGGTTGGGTCGTCGAGAGGCAGACTTACCCAGCCGGAACCAATCACGACGTGAGAGTTGTGGTTTCTCGTTGCTCATAGCTATCTCACGATCTCCGGGGCAGGCAGAAACAAAGGGGGATTTGTCTGCGGATTTTGGTTCAGCATGGAAGACTCCACATGACATTGCAAACAATTGGTGCGCCAGGGATGTGTTGACTCCATACCAGGAGCTGAAGTGCGACCATGACAGCTCAAGCAGTCGCTTCGCATCCAAGTGCTGTGTGGAATGACTGGCGGAGCTCCCGGATAGGCACGACTGCCGCTAGTCGGAGCTGTGACGCCAACAAAAGTGTTTTCAAAGTCTGCCGACGCAATGGTAAAGTCTCCGTCCTGCTCGACGTGACACTGCATACAATTAGCATAATAGGGATGTGGCATCTTTCCTGCTCGAAGACTCTTACTCTTCAGGCCCTCACCGTGGCAAGCCATGCAAGCAGCTGAGCTGAGCTGGTCTGCAGGATGAGGAACGGTCGGAGGAGCTCCATCGTAGGCGCGGCGTGTTTCGCGTTGAGCCAATGATTTAGACTTCTCTGCTTCATCAATGGTCCTGTTTGCAAACAAGTCGTATGGCTCCTGACGCAAGTTGGCGAGTTGCATTGATTCCCTCTGAGTTGACCCTCGAACATATTTCGCCATGTCTGCATACGCGGTAGCCGGAATCACTTTACGATCAGCATAGACTTCCACCTCTGTGCGTGTGGCAGAGCTCACGGGAGCTACACGCTCCTTGTTGGCAGTCATAGGAGACGTCAGCCCTAAAAAATAACCAGTGGTGGCAGCACCAAACAGCACAGACGCGATGAGGGCGGTGTATCGCCGCACAAACCCCATCGACTCGGGAGATTGCCGAGCGGTGTGATGTTGGGCTGGAGCTTCTTTCAAATCTACGGGCATCTTGGACTTCTACAGAAAATCAGCGGACTAGACCCTCACAATCTCAACGGCAGTCTTCTTGTAATCGGGCTGTTTAGAAAATGGATCAAGTGCATCCAGAGTCAATTCGTTAATCAGGAGCGTCTCATCAAAGAACGGCACAAAGACGGTGCCACGGGGTGGACGACCACGTCCGTTGATCCAAGCCGTTATTTGCATTTCGCCACGACGAGACCGAATAGTGACGAGATCGCCGTTGTTGACATTGCGTTGCCTGGCATCTTCTGGATTCATTTCAACATAAGCGGCAGGCATCGCCCCGCTTAACTCTGGTATCCTACGAGTCATTGAGCCTGAGTGCCAATGTTCCAACACCCTACCGGTGGTCATCATCAACGGATAAGTCTCGTCCGGCAACTCAGCAGGAGGCTCGTAAGGATGAAACCATAGCTGTGCGCGATTGTCGTTGGTCGAAGAATGGTAGAATTGAATGTCAGCCCCAGTCTCGACATAGGGATCTTCGCCTTCAACAAATCGGAATCGGGTCTCCTCCCAAGTGCCGTTGGGTTGTTCAACGACTGGCCAACGCATCCCTCGCGCTTTGACGTACTCTTCGTACGGAGCTAAGTCTTTATGTTTCAGACGCGTGAATTGCCGATACTCTTCGAACAGATGCTTGTCGACATTTACATCATAGAAATTCTCCCACCGCCAGGCGGGCACCACAGATCCGAATTCGTCAAAGACTTCAAAGAGAAAACTACCCTCTTTGTCTTGCATTCCAGCAAAACCACGCTCGAATAGTCGGCGAGCCACAGCCAAGGTTTGCCATACGTCGTCGCGTGCATCCCCGGGTGGCTCCACCATTTTGAACCATTGCTGTGTACGGCGTTCTGAGTTTCCTACCATCCCGTTTTTTTCTACCCACATAGCGGAAGGCAATATTAAATCAGCCAATCTTGTCGTGGCAGTTGGATAGACATCGGAGACGATCAAGAACTTATTTTCGAGCCCCTCTTTGGCGTTAAATAGTTTGTGGAGATTCGGCAAAGTCTGACCGGGGTTCGTGACTTGCACCCAGATCGTGTCAATATCGCCACCCTCGGAGCTTGACGTGCAGAACTGTTCCCACATCTTCACGGTGTGATAGCCTGGGCGAGGATTGATCTTACCCGCGGGAAGATTCCAATAAGCTTCACACTGCTGTCGATGTTCTGGCTTGGCAACCAATCGCCCACCAGGTAACGCATGAGCTAGCGTGCCGACCTCTCGCACCGTACCGCAGGCCGATGGCTGCCCTGTCAAGCTAGTTGGTGCATCGCCCGCCCTTCCAAAGTGCCCGCTAAGTAAATGGACACCATGGACCAAGGAGTTGACCGCAGTGCCCATCGTGTGTTGGTTCATGCCCATGCACCACAGCGAAGTAATTCTGAGGTCAGGATTCCCAAATAACTTGGCCAGCATGCGAATCTTGTCGGCAGGCACCCCGGACAGTTTTTCGACATGTTCCGGAGTGTAAGATTCCAAACTTTGTCTGTACTCGTCGAATGTAATCGACTTACCATGCAAATTGGGGTTATCAGGATCAGGTGCCTTAAAGTTGCAAAAAGACTCGACAAATCTATGGTCGTAGGTGTTCTCCTTGATCAGTAGATGGGCAATCCCCAGGGCAATGGCAACGTCGCCGTGACCCTTCATTTCCAGATAGTGCTGGCATTGTTCTGTGGTGCGTGTTCGACGAGTACCAATATCGATCAACTCGACCTGTTCGCCACGTGAGCGACGATCAACTACCCGAGAGAATAGCACCGGGTGCATTTCGGCCGGGTTGTTGCCCCACATAATCAATACGTCGCACTTATCGAGATCGTCGTAACACCCGGCTGGTTCATCAACGCCGTATGTAGCCAAGAATCCGGTAACTGCCGACGCCATACAGAGTCGCGCATTGGGGTCGATATGGTTGTTGGCCAATCCTCCCTTCATGAACTTTTGCGCAATGTAGCCTTCGGGAATGGTCCACTGCCCCGATCCATAAAAGGCAAAACGCTCCGGTGCTCCTTCGATTCTATCCGCTATCACCTCTAGAGCTTGATCCCATGAGATAGCTTCGTATTTGTCTCCACGTCGGAGTAGAGGCTGCGTCAATCGATCTTCACCATAGAGGGCCGAGCCAACATGGTAACCTTTGACGCACAGCAGGCCTTGATTCACCTCAGCATCTTGATCGCCCGCAACTGCAACAACACGCCCTTGCTGGACTCCTACCTGAACGTGGCAACCTGTGCCGCAGAATCGGCAGGGCGCTTTGTTCCACTCGATCGAAGAAGCCTCAGAAGCATTGAGGATGGGTAACGAAAAGGTTCCCGTGCCAGAGGCAATCGCTGTGGCGGCACTCATAGCCGTAGAGCGTATAAAACTGCGGCGGTTCTGTTGCATGATCAGATTCTCAACTGCGATTTATTACTGTTTGAGGCGGTGCGTCTATCAGTACGTCATCCTGGACATCATCCAAATGAACAAATGCTACGTCGACAAACTCGATTCCCGGCAGACTAGTGAGCCAGTCGGTGATTTCCTGAGACTCCGTGTGACTGTTCGTTTCCAGCACCAGAGGTAGACGTCGTTGATCTTGAGGACCGACTTCGAGAGCTGGCTGCTGCTGAATTGAGCGTATTGCTGATTCTGATAGTTCAGCTTCTGAACTCAGGGTCACTACTAGTCCGCTAATCATTTGAAAAATTCTCCAGCGCCTGTTCTGGGCTTACCACAAACACATTCACCGCGGCCTTTAGCCCGATTGTGTAAATCATCAGCCCAAACGCCCAAACGCCTGCAGTAACCTTCCATTCCATCAAGCTTGGTTGATACTCGACAATTTCGTGCAAGGTGCTAGGGACGAACCCAGGCACGATCAATCCCATGCCCTTTTCAATCCAAGCAGCGACAAAAGCAAGGCCGCAGGCAACAACTAAGATGGTGGCTCGACGAAGAACCAACGGCGAGAGAAACAAACCGGCAGCAAGAATGTTGCCAACAATGGCAGTCCACATCCATGGTACTAAAGCGTCATGTCCATGAAGCCCTAAAAACAAATACCGGGCTGAAGCGGTATGGCTCCCACCAGAATAGAATTCCGTAAAGACTTCTGACACAACCATGATCAGGTTGACCACTATCGTCACGCGGACAATGTTGACGAGAACTCGGATCGGTTCGTTAGAAATACGTTTCCCCAAAATGCGTCTGAGGATCAATAGCGTAACAATGATAAATGCTGGTCCGGAAACGAAGGCGCTCGCTAAGAACCTTGGCGCGAGCAATGCGCTATTCCAAAATGGCCTGCCCCCCAATCCGCAATAGAGAAATGCAGTCACGGTATGAATAGATATGGCCCAGAAGATCGAGAGCATTACGAATGGCACATACCAACGAGGATTTGGGCGTCGCCCTAAATACCGCATGTACAACAGATAGCCGCAGATGTGTAGATTAAGCAGCAGATAACCGTTAAGAACTAATACATCCCAAGTAAGCATGGAGAAGGGGAAATTGAATCGCCCTATGCCGGGTATCATATGCCAGAACCGCTCTGGACGTCCTAAGTCCGCGGTTACGAACATCAGGCACATGACAATCGCGGCAATCGCGAGCAACTCGCCAACGATAACCACATCGTGCATTTTCTTGTTGTGATAGAGATAGGCAGGGATGACCATCATCACTCCCCCGGCAGCAACACCTACGGCGAATGTAAAGTTGGCAATGTATAGCCCCCAGCTCACGTGATCCGTCATGTGAGTGACGATCATGCCATCCGCGACTTGGACGGCCCAGGCGTTGGCACCAACCAAGAAGATGGCTGTGAGCGCGAACATCCAAGCATAAAACCAAATACTCCCATCGGTGGCCACACCCAGCAACCGCAACAAGAATCGCGGATAGTTGCGCATTTGCAGATCATGCTGCTGAGCAGACTGTGGCGAACTGGCATGAGTAATGTGAGGCAAAGCCATGTTGATGGGGGTTACTTAGCTATCAAAAAAGTAAAAGAAGCTCGGTTGAGTGCCCAATTCCTCTTTGAGTAAGAACACGCGTTTATTCTTTAGAATCCAGACGATGTCCGACTCAGGGTCATTCAAATCTCCAAAAACACGAGCCCCAGTAGGGCAAGCCTCTAAGCAAGCGGGTAGCCGACCTTCGCGGGTTCTGTGCAAACAGAAATGGCACTTCTCCATCACTCCTTGGGGCCGAATGCGGTTGGAGAGGTAACTTTGGTCCTGATTGACCTCTTCCGCGGGGATTGTCGGTTGTTCCCAGTTGAACCGACGTGCATGGTAGGGGCAGGCAGCCTCACAGTAACGACACCCAATGCACCAGTTGTAGTCGACGACCACGATGCCATCTTCTTCTTTCCAAGTCGCTTCGACAGGGCAGACCGTCACACAAGGAGGATTGTCGCACTGTTGGCACTGCACCGGCATATAGAACTTGTCGTCCTGTGGCACGGTGTGATCGTACGTCGTATTGCCCGTTTCCATATCCATCGAACCTTTATCCATTTCAAGGACTCGAATGTACGATTCGTCTGTCGAGCGATCATGGTTGTTTTCCTGATGACAGGCCTCAACACATTTGCCGTTGCCATTGCATTTGCTGAGATTGATGGCATAGCCGAACTTCACACCGGGAATTGGTCGATGATCGGTGATGGTAACATCTGCGTCGTAGTTCTCTTTTGTCTCAGATTCTAGTCGAGCCAGAACTTCTTGCTTTTCCTCTTCTGTCAGTTCTTTGTAGTGCTGCTGGAGAAACTCGTCGACCGAAACATTTTCAGGAATCGTTGCCAATGGCGAGATGGCTTTGCCAAAGGCTGCCAGCCCAAGCGTTAGCCCCACACCTTTCATGACATTCCGCCGGGTCGAGGAGCCGTTGTTTATAATTGGCAGCAATGGAACATCACTCTGGACCGGTGCTGCATTCTGAGCATCATTGGGCTGTTTTTCACTCATGGCTCTTAGTTCCGATCTCATCGTCAGCCGTGAGAAAGCGATCGCGTGGTTTGAAAGTTGGCTGCATTGCTGGAAAACTTGGAGCATGAGGGGCGTGGCAATCTACACAATTGTTGCGAGTGCGTGGACCTAGAGAGAGATCCCAATAGCCGTTCATCCCACCATGGGCACCATGATGATAGTCGCGAGTTTGGGGACCATGGCACTGGGCGCAAAGCGTCATGACTTCGGCATACTCGACCGCGCTACCGTCTGCTAGCCGCAGCGTATCGTAGTTTTCTGGATTGTGACAAGAGAGGCAACTTACGTTGCCATGAGTAAAGGTAAGTTCTTGGTGAAACTCAGTGAGATCGGCAACCGAACGGTTCGCCTGATCCGCAGGTCGAGTTGTATGGCAAGTGGAGCAGGCACCCGTCACGGGCTCACCATTTGAATCGATCATCCCTAAATCAATTCGAGGTGGTCCATCTGGCTTGCGAATTATGATTTGGAATTTGGATTGCTTGCTCGGGGCTTCGACCTGCTCCGTCAGCACTGCGGAATCATTTGGCCGATAGCCAGTCGGCATCTCATTCTCTGAATTGGCTGCGAAAATGGAGTAGAAGACCCAGCTGGCACCTGAACAAACCGCTAGCATGCCAATCGCCAGATAGAGCCCATGCACATTTGCAGCCCCGCGAATCATTGGATGCTAATCCTCGGCTTGTTCGTAGCTGAAATATCTAGCCCACAGTGTCGTTATTGATAGTATTGCGATGAAACTAGGGCCACCATGCATAGAAACAACTTAACTATTTCTGGAGACTGAACTTACATTCAAATAGTGTACGGATCACCTCAACAGGATGTCAAGGTACTCTTTCTGGGTCGTGCATGCTACACCTCCTCAGGAGCAACCATGCCAGTTGCATCGAGAATCGCTTGCAGAGGTTCTATTAGGCAATCTATTAGGGTGGCAACAGATGAACTGTTTTCAATTGACGCAACGCCCGATTCTAATTCTAGCCAAGCGTACCTTGAGGTTCTGTTTCAGCGGAGTCGGCGATGTCAAGACTTTTTTACGTAGCATTGATGGTGGGAATCATATTCACTTGGAACGAATCCAACATAGCGTTCTCATCACAGCCGAATCCTTGCGCGGCATCACACAAGGGACTGTATTTCAACAATGACTTCAGTTATGTCGAGAGCAACTCTCATCAAGATAGTTGCCTTGGTGATTGCCTTAAGCTGATGCCAGTGGCAGGTGGCGAATACGGAACGCTTGACCTGGGCGGTCAGCTCCGCACGCGCTATCATCACGAACGCGGGATGGGACAATCGCAAGGACTCGGACGTTTTCAGCCTACCGAGACAGACTTCGTCCTGACGCGACTGAGATTGTATAGCAATTGGAAAGTGAATGAACGTTTGCGGTTCTATACCGAAGCGATATTGGCTGAAGCATCAGATGATGGTGGAAACTATACCCCGCGAGCAATTGACCGCAACTACGGCGATTTCCTAAATCTGTTTGCCGAACTAAAGCTGACTGATTCTCTGTCGGCACGTATCGGACGCCAAGAATTACTTTACGGAAATCAACGTCTTATCTCACCTCTCGACTGGGCCAACGTCCGTCGGACTTTTGAAGGTGTGAAGGTAATGACGAACTTTGGAGACTGGACTCTTGACGCCTTCTATACGCACCTGGTTCCCGTCGTTCCTAATGATCTAGATGAAGCTGACTACGATCAACCTTTTTATGGGTGTTATGCAACTTACAATGGCTTCGAGAATTTCTCGATTGAAACGTACTATATCGGCTACGACAACGAAAATCCTACCGGAGCCGTACCAGGATCAGGTGACTTTTCTCTTCATACGGTGGGCCTGCGAATCAACGGCGGCCTAGACGATTGGCTATTCGAATTCGAAGGTGGACCTCAGTTTGGTCGACAGAGCGGATTGGGTCTCGACCACGAAGCGGCCTTCTGCACGTGTGGTCTTGGCCGGCAGATGAGCGCAATGCTCCCCTGGTCGCCTACGGTGTGGTTCTACTATGACTATGCCTCAGGAAACAACATCGGTGGCGATTTCAATCGTTTCAATCAACTCTTCCCACTCGCTCACAAGTACTTTGGTTTTATCGACGCAGTACAACGCTCGAATGTTGAATCACCTAATGTGCTACTAACCATGAAACCTACCGAGAAACTAAATTTGTTGTTTTGGTATTGGCACCTAATGGCCAATCAAGATTCAGACGTAGTGCCTGCCATTGGTGGCACCCCGGTACAGAGTATCACAAGCAAGGATTTAGGTGACGAGTTGGATATCATAGCCAAGTATCAGATAGGCCCACGATCCAACGTACTATTTGGCTGGTCACACTTCTGGCGAGGAAACAAAATTCTTGCACCGACTGATGCAGACTTTTTCTATACCCAGTGGGAATTAAATTTCTAAACAAGGGATAGTAACGCATCATGTAATTGAGCAATTTGCAGTCGGCAAACAATCTTTGAAGGGATCTTTCTCATGTAGACCTCATGCCAGCGGCTACGAGCTTTGTGGACCACAGTTGAGCTATGGCCTACAATCAACATTGTTTGCCCCTATGGCTAATATCGCTGGTGTCTTGGCTATAGTCATTAGAGATGCTGTGTTCTAACTTAGATTAGAGGTGTCCACTGTTTTCACAAACTGCCGAGTATGCGTTGCGTGCTGTCGCCCATCTGGCAAATTGTCCGGAGAGCATGAGCACGATCCCGGAAATGTCGCGAGAGATCCGAGTCAACGCACCCTATCTACGAAAGGTGATTGATAAGCTCCGCGATAATGAGCTAGTTGGTTCACAACGTGGCACTGGCGGCGGAGTATTTCTCACGGTAGATCCAAACAACCTGACTATTCTTGATGTGCTGAACGCTGTCGATCCCATCCAACGTATTCGCAGTTGCCCACTGGGCTTGGCCGGGCATACTAAACTGTGTCCGTTCCATTCTGAACTCGACGCCGCTATGGCCAAAATCGAAGAGCTCTTAGGTAGCCGCACCATTGGCGAACTTCTATCGATAAGGCGTAGTTCTGGACGCTGTGGATTTCCCAAGCTACAAGACCTCTACCAACTGTAAGCTTGTCCGTTTCGTTCTTGAGAGTTTGAGTTTTATAGCGGAACATTCGAGCAGCCACCGCTATCGAGTGCAGTTCGGCCGAGTGCAATGCGACGATACTGTTATCAACGAATCGGAGCTAGAAGAAATTAGCACTACGTTAGTCGCCAGCGGCCAATGAGCGGTCGGGGAGGGATTCGAACCCCCGGATGGTTGCCCATCGCCGGTTTTCAAGACCGGTGCATTCGACCACTCTGCCACCCGACCGATGCTCATCGATTACTTGCGAAACTAAACCTTTTGCGGTTTTTGTGACTCGCGACCTCGATTCGATTCAGTCGGAAATTGTAGCCTATATCGCTGCTCGGTGTCACCGGCTAAAGCCCCGTTGCGAGAAACTCACCGCGTTGACGATCCCCAGTTATTACGCTACAAAACAAGACTTGAAACTATTTATCCGGACCGCAGTTTGCGATCGCAAACTTCATTGATGACTTAGGGAGAACCCGTGGGAAAAAGTGAACGTCAGAAAGAGTTGGGACGCCGTCGCAAGCGTCGAGAGAAGCTAGAGCATTTTCGCAAGCGTCTAGCGAAAGCCACGCCTAGCGAGAAAATCGAAATCGCACGAAAGTTGCGCGAGATGACTCCGGGTGCCGAAGAACTCATCAAGCGGTGGGAACTGGTCGAGTCGGACAGGTAGCTCTTAGCTACTATGTTTAAACGTAGCCAATTGCCCTTGAAGGAATGGCCTTGAAGGTTCCTTCAATCAATCTAAACCGAAGCTGAGACCGGTTCGCTTTGCTCAACGCGTTGGAACGTGAACTCACCGCCTTCGTAATCGATTTCTACCATGGCACCCTCTGGGTATTCGCCCTTGAGGAGTTCCGTGGCCAACGGATTTTGCAGAGACTGTTGAATCACGCGTTTCACAGGACGCGCCCCGTAAATCGGATCGTACCCCTCCGCGGCGATTGCCTTGCGTGCATCTTGGGTGACGACCAATCCAAGTTCTCGGCGTGCCAAAGTTTTCTCAAGCTGCCCGATCTGTAGGTCGACGATCTTCGCCACCTGATCTCGATCGAGCGGATGGAAAACAATAGTTTCGTCAATACGGTTGAGAAACTCCGGCAAGAATTGTGCACGAAGCGATTCGTTTAGCGAGCTACGAATCTCTTCTTCGCTGCCGCCTTCCGAAGCCAATTGCTGGATCATTTGGCTTCCGACATTGGAGGTCATTACTACAATCGTATTGGTAAAGTCGACCGTATGACCATGATTGTCCGTTAGCCGGCCATCATCTAAAACTTGAAGCAGAATATTGAACACATCGCGATGTGCCTTTTCAATTTCATCAAGCAGGACGACTGAATAGGGTCGTCGGCGCACGGCTTCCGTCAGCTTTCCGCCTTCTTCATAACCAACGTAACCGGGGGGCGCTCCGATGAGCCGACTTACGGTATGTTTCTCCATGAACTCGCTCATGTCGAGCCGAATCATGGCATGCTCGTCATCGAACAATGTCTCTGCAAGGGCTTTGCATAGCTCAGTCTTGCCTACACCGGTAGGACCACAGAAGAGAAACGAACCAATGGGCCGATTGGGGTCTTGCAACCCACTGCGGCTACGGCGAACCGCGTTTGCCACTGCCGTGACCGCTTCGTCTTGGCCGATGACCCGTTGGTGTAAACGTTCTTCCAAAACAAGCAACTTGGCTCGCTCGGTTTCGAGCATGCGCGAAATGGGCACGCCCGTCCAAGCACTGACGACCTCGGCGATTTCATCGGGACCAACTTCCTGGCGAAGTAAACGACGTTTCGATTCGTCCTGATCCTGCGTTTCGACTTGCCGCGTCTCCAGCTCTTCTAGTTGTTTGTTCAGCTGATTGCGTTTGACATCCCATTCATAGAGAGATTGATACAGTTCCTCGCTCACTTGCTGACCTGCGGATTGCTTGTCTTTGACCGTGGCGGTGATTTGCTCGTAGTGATGATTTGCCTCTTGGAGCTGCTGCCGCACTTGCGCTACATCGCCCACTCCCAACTTTTCACTCTCCCACTGTTCGCGGAGGTCGGCTAGCTCACGTTTCAGTTCCTGCATTTCCTCATTAATATCCGCTAACCGCTGTTGTGCGTGCTCTTCGGTTTCGTCCGTCAATTGTCGTGCGGCTAGCTCAAGTTGCATCAATCGGCGCTGAACTTTGTCGATTTCCTCAGGAACACTTTCCAATTCCATGGCTAATCTGCTGGTGGCTTCGTCCATCAGATCAATCGCCTTATCGGGCAGAAACCGATCGGTGATGTAGCGTTGCGAAAGTTCTGCCGCGGCAACGAGCGCAGAATCTTTGATCTTTACGCCCTTATGGTGTGCTTCGTAGCGAGACTTGAGGCCACGTAGAATGGCGATCGTGTCTTCCACGTTCGGCTCGCCCACGAACACCGGTTGGAAACGGCGTTCCAGGGCCGCATCTTTCTCAATGTATTTGCGGTATTCGTCGAGGGTGGTCGCACCGATACAACGGAGTTCGCCGCGAGCCAATGCCGGCTTCAGCAGATTAGCCGCATCGCTACCACCTTCGGCTGCACCGGCTCCAACAACGGTATGCAATTCATCGATGAATAGGATCACGCCGCCGCCGGCATCTTCTACCTCGCGGAGCACAGCCTTAAGTCGTTCCTCGAATTCGCCACGGAATTTTGTACCGGCGATCAACGCCCCCATATCGAGGGCGACTACACGTTTATTCTTCAAACTTTGCGGAACGTCGCTCTGCACTATGCGGAGTGCGAGGCCTTCAGCGATTGCCGTTTTGCCAACGCCAGGCTCGCCGATGAGCACCGGATTGTTCTTCGTGCGACGCGACAGCACCTGAATCACTCGGCGAATTTCCTGATCGCGGCCAATTACCGGATCGAGCTTGTCCGCCTCGGCACGGGCTACCAAATCAATGCCGTACTTTTCCAGGGCCTGAAATTTGTCTTCCGGCGTTTGATCCGTTACACGAGCGCTGCCACGGACGTCTTTCAGGGCGTCGAGAATATTCTGCTCGCCAATGGCATTAAGCTGGAGCGTATCTTGCGCCTTACCCTTAACTTTGGCGAGTGCCAGGAGGAGATGCTCGGTTGAGACAAACTCGTCCTGCATCGTTTCGGCTTGAGCTTGCGCCGCCTCGAATACTTTGCCCAGTTCTTGACTGGGTTGCGGCGGCGCACCACCGCTGGTCTTTGGGAAGTGGCCCAGTTCGGCTTCGACAATTTCATTAAGCCGTGCTTGATTGACGCCCATCCGATCCAACAGCGGACGAACAACCCCCTCAGGCTCAGAGAGCAAGGCCGAGAGCAGATGCAGCGGCTCGAACTGGGGATTCCCCGCGTCGGCGGCAAGTTCTTGCCCCCGCTGCACGGCCTCTTGGGCCTTGATCGTCAGTTTGTCGAATCCAAATGCCATGTTAGCTCCTAGCGGTCAGCTCACAGCGTTCAGCCAGGAGCTGACTGCTGATGGCTGAATGCTGAGAGCATTGGTTTAACTTTTCACCTCGAACTCGGCGTCGATTGCGTCGTCATCGGAGGATTCGTCGGACGACGTATCGCCCGCGGCACCGGACGCTGCGGTCTCCTCGCCCCCTGCGGCACCCGCATTTTTGTAGAGTGCTTCGCTCATCGCGTGCGATGCAGTTTCCAATTCGCCGATGGCACTCTTGATGGCGTCGGCATCTTCGCCCTTGGCCGCTTCGCGTACTTTCGCGATGGCGGCTTCTAGTGACGACTTATCCTCCTCGCCCAAACTGTCGCCTTGCTCCTTGATCAACTTCTCTAGTTGATAGCTGCGCGACTCCGCTTCGTTGCGGGCTTCAATCAGGGTACGTTTCTTTTTGTCCTCCTCGGCATGTTCCGAGGCATCTTTTTGCATGCGATCGATTTCCTCTTCGCTCAGTCCGCTGGACTGCTCGATTTGCACAGATTGTTCTGTGCCCGTGCCGAGGTCCTTTGCTGAAACGTTGAGAATACCATTCGCATCAATGTCGAATTTCACCTCGATCTGTGGTACACCACGCGGCGCGGGCGGGATGCCTTCCAGATTGAACTGACCGAGCAAGCGGTTGTCGGCGCACATTTCGCGTTCGCCTTGGAACACGCGGACGGTCACTGCTGTTTGATTGTCGTCAGCAGTGCTAAACACCTGCTTGCGCTCCGTAGGAACCGTGGTGTTTCGCTCCACAAGTTTGGTCATTACACCCCCAAGGGTTTCGATGCCCAGTGATAATGGTGTGACGTCCAACAATAGGATGTCCTGCACTTCACCAGAGAGCACACCACCCTGAATCGCGGCCCCAATAGCCACCACTTCATCAGGATTCACCCCCTTGTGGGGATCTTTGCCGAAGATTTCCTTTACGGCTTCTTGCACCTTAGGAATTCGCGTTGAGCCGCCAACCAGAACGATTTCGTCGATATCGCTAGGGCTCAACTTGGCATCTTCCAGAGCCTTTTTCAGCGGTCCCTTCACGCGTTCGACTAAACCGTCGACGAGTTTTTCGAACTGGGCGCGAGTGATGTTCATCTGCAAATGCTTTGGACCACTAGCGTCGGCCGTGATGAACGGCAAGTTGATGTCGGTCGCTTGGGCCGAGCTCAACTCTTTCTTGGCCTTCTCGCAAGCTTCCTGCAAACGCTGTAGAGCCATTTGATCGCCACGCAAGTCGATGCCTTGCTCTTTTTTAAACTCGTCGGCGACGTAGTTAATCAGTTCTTCATCAAAGTCGTCACCACCCAAGTGAGTATCACCATTGGTGGAGATCACGCGGAATACACCATCAGCAACTTCCAAAATGGAGACGTCGAACGTACCGCCACCAAGGTCAAACACACAAATCGTTTCTTGTGCTTTGCGATCCAAACCATAAGCGAGAGACGCAGCGGTCGGTTCGTTGATAATGCGCGCGACTTCAAGCCCAGCAATCTGCCCAGCATCTTTGGTTGCTTGACGTTGGGCGTCATTGAAATACGCCGGAACGGTGATTACGGCCTTGTTGACTGTGTGCCCCAAATAGGCTTCCGCCGATTCCTTAAGCTTACGCAAGGTCTTCGCAGAAATTTCTGGCGGGGTGAATTCCTGATCATTGACTTTCACCTTCACGTAATCTTCGGGGCCGCCTACAACCTCGTAGGGAACCATCTTCTCTTCCGAAGCGACCTCGTTGTGACGTCGTCCCATGAATCGCTTGATGGAATAAACCGTTCGCGAAGGATTAGTCACAGCCTGGCGACGAGCTGGTTCGCCAACTAAGACTTCTTCTTTATCTGTAAAAGCAACGACACTAGGCGTGAGGCGGTTTCCTTCCGGGTTCGGAATGACCTTCGCTTCTTTACCTTCCATCACAGCCACTACCGAGTTGGTAGTGCCCAGATCGATGCCAATAATTTTTTCTCCCGCAGCCATTGCGTGATCTCCTCTTGAGTGCAGTTATTTGGTGGCAGACTATCTGTTCTGCCTTGGAACGGCAGTTCTCGCTGCCGGGTATGTAGGTTTGCAATTAGTTGGACTCGCAGAAGCCCCGGAAATGGAACCTCGACGGTCGAACACAGATTGAAGCAAAGGGTGTGCCACCCGAATCGAACTCACAAATTCTATGTAAGTCACTATCAAAACAAGACTTACGACTATTTTGGCACTTTCATATTATGGCAGTTTTGGGTCCAAATCTGCCACTTTGGCAGCGCACTGCACACATGCCCACGGTGTCTCTAAGATGCCCGTTGCCAGTTTGGCAGACTGTTGACTTGCATCTCTCGCTTCAGCCTGGTCCCAAATTCATTCTCAACACCTCCGACAAGTTGTCTTGGCGGTAGAGCGCCGGGCCCACATACTACTCAGCTATGGCAAAAAAACGCACCAACAAAAAGAAGTCGTCCACAGCGCCGATGCGAAAACCGTCGACGCGGCAGATCGACAAAATTGACAAAGAGATCCTGGCACTCGCGAATCACCGCGCGACTCTCACTGCTCAACGCGAGGCAGGTGAGTCTTCGTGGTCGGGGATCAATCCAGATGCACTACAGAGAATCGTTAATCAGAATGATGGCCCGTTGACCACCGACTCTGTGCAAGCAATTTTTCGCGAAATAGTCAGCGCCTGCAGCGCAACGGCGCGACCCACTCATGTGGCATTCTTGGGCCCTGAGTTCACTTACAGTCACCTGGCCGCAGTTGAGCAATTTGGCCAAAGCGTGACTTTCGTCCCGGTGGTTTCCATAGCCGCGGTGTTCGACGAGGTTGAAAGTGGCCACGTGGAATATGGAATTGTTCCCATCGAAAACTCCACCGATGGACGCGTGACGGATGCGTTAGATTGTTTAGCGCGCTCACCTTTGAAAATTTGCGGTGAGATACCGTTGGCCATACATCACTGCCTACTCGGGACTGGTTCTCGCGAACAGGTCGAACGCATCTATAGCAAGACACAGCCACTCTCCCAGTGCCGCAATTGGCTGAGCAAACGTATGGGCGGCGTCGAACTTCGCGAGGTTTCTAGCACTGGCGAAGCCGCCCGCCGTGCTGCTGACGAACCCAAGTCGGCAGCCATTGCCAGTCAGCAGGCAGGAGTGAATCACGGCCTGCAAGTTCTAGCCCGCAACATCGAAGACAATCCCGACAATGTCACCCGGTTCGCTGTCATCGCCAACCATAGCGGGACGAAAACGGGGAATGACAAGACCTCGATCGTTTTCGAACTCGATCACAAACCGGGTGCCTTGGCGGATGCGATGGGCATTTTCAAACGACAGCGATTAAATATGACGTGGATCGAATCGTTTCCCGTTCCCGGCCAGCGAGGCCGCTACTTTTTCTTTGTGGAGTTTCAAGGCCATGCCAGTGAGTTGCGGGCCCGTCGGGCTCTGGCCTCTCTGGAGAAAAAGGCTGTGCGGCTAACCATACTTGGCTCCTATGCGCAGGCTGAGGTTATTGGCTAAACTGAGGGGCTAAGTCGAGCACCCCGGCGGGTACATAGAGCCGCCCCATCCGATACATGTTGTTCTTGGAGAAATGAAATGCGAACGCCGTTAATTGCCGGCAATTGGAAGATGAACACTGAAACCGAAACGGCTACTGAGCTAGCTTCGGCGATTGCCACGCGTGCCGTCGAGGCTGCAGACGTGGAATTGTTAGTTTGTCCCCCGACGATTTATTTGACTGCCGTTCGTGATGCCCTTGGAAATGCCCGCGTTGGGCTCGGGGCCCAGAATATGTATCACGAAGCGAAGGGAGCGTTCACCGGTGAGACGAGCGCAGCAATGCTTCGAGACATCGGCACCACGTACGTGATCCTCGGCCATAGCGAGCGACGGCATGTGATGGGCGAGACGGACGAGGACATTAACAAGAAAACTGTGGCAGCCCTAGCTGCAGGACTCAAGCCGATCGTTTGCGTGGGCGAATTGCTGGAAGAGCGCGAAGCTGGAAATACGGCCGAAGTGATCCGCTCTCAATTTGAAGGCTCTCTGGCTGATGTCTCGGAAGAAGCCATGGCTTCGATCGTAATCGCCTACGAGCCAGTCTGGGCCATTGGAACCGGGAAAGTGGCTACACCAGAACAGGCCGAAGAGGTCCATGCCGACCTACGCAAATTGCTGGCCACACGTTACAATGACCAAGTCGCCGACAAGGTGCGAATCTTGTACGGTGGCAGTGTGAAGCCCGACAACGCTGGAGATCTGCTGGCGTTGCCAAACGTCGATGGGGCACTCATCGGCGGAGCAAGTCTCAAGGCCGACGATTTCCTTGCCATTGCCTTGGCGGGGACGGCGGCGGCGCAGGCTTGACTCCTCGGTTAGTAAACCAAGCGTAGTCAGTTTTTTTCCTCCTAGCCAGTTACCAAACAACTAATCACCTAACAAGCGGAGCAATGTGGTGAATTTCCTTCTGTTGGCAGCCCTTGGACAAGCGATTGTCAAACTCTTGCTAATTGTCGTGGCAATCTTCCTGATCCTGTTAGTCCTTGTGCAACGAGGGCGGGGTGGCGGATTGGCAGGTGCCCTCGGTGGCATGGGGGGGTCCAGCGCTTTTGGTGCCAAGGCCGGCGACGTATTTACCCGCGTGACCATCGTGGCAGCGTTTGTGTGGATTGTACTCTGTATCGCAGCGGTTAATCTCGGGCCGAGTAGCGAAAGCAGGCTCGACACAGGTGGACGTGGTGCTGTCGCACCGCCCGCTAGCACGGGCCCTGGTTTGACTGCCCCTGCCGAAGAAGGTGGTGACGGGGAAAATAGCGATGGGGGCCCAATCGACGAGGTCTTCTCCGACGAGACTGCCAACGGAGGTGCTGACGCGGAATCGGCTTCTGAGGCGAATTCCGATAACACATCCGAAACCTCCGAAGAGCAAGAGTAATCGCATCGTCTTGCTCCCTGTCTATGCTGGTTTGATTCCATCGCATGTCGCATAAGGATTCAGCGTGTCTTTGCTGAGCATGACTGGTTTTGGTGAAGTCCGCGAAAAACGCGACGACTACGCGTTTTCTGTCGAGCTGCGCACCGTAAACAGCCGCCACTTCAAATTAAGCCTGCGCATGACGGAAGGCTATGGAGCACTGGAATCTTCTGCGGAGAAGGTTATCCGCGAATTCGTTAAGCGCGGCACCGTACAATGCAATTTGCGAATTCGTCATATCGGCGTTGCCGACGATTATCGCATCAACAAGCAATTGGTGAACCTCTACGTCGATCAATTGCAAGAGATCGCGGCCAAGCGTAATTTGGACGAGCGAGTCCGACTCGAGTCACTAACTGGTTTACCTGGTGTGGTCGAAGAGCTTTCCGAGGATGCAGAAGATCCCACCGCAATTTGGCCGTTGCTCGAACCATTGCTGCGCAGAGCGCTTGAGAATCTCACCGAAATGCGCGCTGCTGAGGGAGCCGCACTCGGTGAAGACTTGCGTCAGCAATGCTTAGCCGTGAAACAGAGTTTGGAGGCCATCGAAGAGCTTGCGCCCCGCGTCGTCGAGCATTATCGAAAACGGATCGAGGATCGGGTAGCTGAGGTCCTTGGAGAACTAAAAGTCACCGTTGAGCCACCAGATTTAATTCGAGAAGTGGCAATGTTTGCCGATCGCTCGGACATCTCCGAAGAAGTGGTCCGCTTGAAGAGCCACCTGCAGCAATTCCACGAGGCCTTGGAGCTTGAGGAAAGTGCAGGACGTAAGCTGGAGTTTATCTGCCAAGAAATGGGCCGAGAGACCAACACCATTGGCTCTAAGGCAAACGACGCGGAAATCTCTTCTCAGGTGGTAGAAATCAAGACAGCCTTGGAACGCATCCGAGAACAGATTCAGAACGTGCAGTAACGAATGAGTATGGATAGCGTTGTCCCGGGCAATCTGGTTGTAATTTCTGGACCTTCGGGAGTGGGCAAATCTACGGTTGTGAAGGAAGTCTTGGCACGGTTCCCACGCAGCCTTCGCATGAGCGTGTCGGCCACGACTCGTCCTCCCCGACCTGGCGAGCAGGACGGTGTCGACTACCATTACCTGTCGCAGGAAGAATTTGCTCGTCGGCGGGAATCCGGCGAATTCCTGGAATGTGTCGAGGTTTTTGGCCACGGACACTGGTATGGCACCTTGGTCAGCGAAGTCAGCCCTAGCCTGGAAGCGGGACAATGGGTTATCTTGGAGATTGATGTTGAAGGAGCGGAGGAGGTGCTTGAGAGGTTCGGTCAAGCACTGACCATCTTTATCCGTCCCGAAACCTTGGCAGAACTGGAACGGCGTCTCCGCAGCCGGGGCACCGAAAACGAAGAAGCAATCCAGCGGCGTTTGAGTGCGGCGCAACGCGAACTCGACTTGGCTGAAGGCTACGAACACCAAGTAATCAACGATTCGGTCCGCGAGGCGGTCGAAGAAATAAGTCAGATTCTAATCGACAAAGGTTTAAGTAATGATTGATGCCTTGAAAGAAGAAGAGATCGTACGAAAAGTAGGCGGACGCTTTAAGCTTTCTACCCTGATCCAGAAACGCCTAGCAGCCATCAACGCTGGTGCCCGTGCCCTCGTAGATTTCAATTCAGAAGACAAAATGGAAGTAGTTGTTCAAGAGATTCTGCAAGACAAGATCTACCTGGATAGCTCGAACGAAGTTCAGATTGCCAGCGAGACTCCCGAAGCAGGCGGTGGTCCACCGGAATTGAACTTGTCTGATCTTTAAACCCTGAGACAACCAAGACTCGCATGCCTCAGGAAATTGTTGTTGGTGTTACCGGTGGAATCGCGGCCTACAAGGTGGCTTCCCTGGTCAGTGATTTGGTGCAAAGCGACTTTGGTGTAACAGTCGTTCTGACGCATTCCGCACAAGAATTCATTGGCGCGGCAACATTTCGGGCGCTGACCGGCCGCGGTGTTTGCACCGATATCTTCGACCGCCGTTACCCTCTTGGCGCGCACATCGAACTCGCCCGAAAGGCGGAGTTGCTTTGCATCGCCCCCACGTCGGCCGATTTCATGGCCAAAGCCGCACTTGGGATGGCCGACGATCTGCTCAGCACGCTACTGCTTTCATTCCGCGGACCTGTCCTGATGGCCCCCGCCATGAACGGAGAGATGTGGGAGAAACCTGCAGTGCAGCGGAATTTTCAGCAATTGCAAGATGACGGCGTTCAATTCGCCGACCCTCAAGAAGGCTGGCTGAGCTGCCGCGATAAGGGAGTGGGTCGCATGGCTGAGCCTGGCGACATCAAAGCCGCCATCACGTCTCTTCTAGCCAAATAACTGGGTAGAGCCGCATGGCTAGAATCCTCGTCACCTCGGGCCCCACGCGGCAATACATCGATCCGGTTCGCTATCTAACGAATGCATCCAGCGGACGCATGGGTCTGGCACTTACTGAGGCTGCCTTGCGACTCGGGCACGAAGTGGTGGTCGTCAGTGGTCCTGTAGAAATCAAATATCCGGCTACCGCCCAAGTTGTGCCGGTTACCTCTACGGAAGAAATGCTCGAGGCAGCAGAGCGCGAGTTTGAAAGCTGCGATGGAATGATCGGCGCAGCGGCCCCTTCCGACTACCGCCCGCGACAAATCGAAGCTAGCAAGATTGCCAAGACCGGCGCTCCGCTCGTCTTGGAACTGATCGAAACTGCGGATGTCGTTGCCACGCTAGCCTCCACCAAAGGTCAACGGTGGGTTGTCGGTTTCGCTTTAGAAACAGAGGACCACCGATTCCGCGCGTTAGCCAAGTTGCAACGAAAGAGCTGCGACCTGATGGTTTCCAACGGCGTCGAGGCAATGCACGCTGCCGAAAACAATGTCGAGATCATCGACCCGCAAGGGGAAGTGCTCCACCAGTTTTCGGGGCCAAAGCCTGAGGTCGGCCGCGAGATCCTAGCCGTAATTCAGCGTCATTTGATTGACGCAATTTGAATCGTTAGCAGTGGAAAGATGCTCGGAACTCGACTACATGGCCGCTCGAAGACGCAGTCGATTGAGAAGCCGCAAAATGGGTGGCTGGCGTCGGCGGGCTTCCGCAAGTAGCTGCTTTTGGGCCAATTGCCAATTATCAGAGCCGTCGTCATTGGGGCAACCACGCTCTTCCCATATCTGATAGGCACGCTTGGAAACCGCTTCGTCAGAAATGCCTAAGTTCTTTTTTTGATCTGTCGGCGACATAGTTATTATTCTCCTCTTGGCCTTTTGGAATCCCTGAAGGCTCAATCGTGTATTTGCTCTAATCCCGCTGTTTATTTAACCCCCACTTTGTCTCGGCTGCAAGTCCAGCCCAGGTTGAACGCTAGCTACTGGTTCTTCCCAAGTTCGCAAGAGATGGGGTCATTCTGTGCTGGTTATTACGAACCGGGAAGAATCGCTAAGTGTCCCTGCCCTAGCCTGCCCCTCCAGCGTCTGTAGCGACAGAGTTGTGCTGCGTCTTTCGACCTGTAGCGAGGGCCATACCCCGGCTGTATACTTACGAGTCTAGCAATTTCGCGTAGATCAAACGAATTACCCCTCTCCCCTGGTTGAACTATGATTCGTACGGCAATTCTCGGTGCCACGGGCTATACGGCTCGGGAATTGCTACCGCTGCTGCTGAGGCATCCGGAGGTAGAGGTATCCGTTCTAACCACGCGGCAAGAGCATCGGCCCCATGTTTCGACGGTTCATCCTGCGATTCGAGATCGCTTGGATCTAGAACTCGAAAATCTGACCACCGCCGAGGTTGCTGAGCGAGCGGACTGCGTGTTCGGCTGTTTACCCCATGCGGCAAGCGCCGAAGCTGTGAGCCAACTGCTAGCGGCCGGCTGTAGAGTAGTCGATTTCTCTGCCGACTATCGCCTCGACGACCCGCAAACCTACACCGAGTGGTACGGCGTAGAGCACCCCGATCCCAAACGACTGCCGGAAACCGTGTATGGTCTGCCTGAGTTGTTCCGCGACGATATTCGTGGCGCGGACTTGGTTGCTAATCCCGGTTGCTATCCAACATCCGCAATTTTGGCGTTGGCTCCTTTGCTGAAGGCAGGGGTCATTTCGCCTCAAGGAATTGTCGTCGATAGCAAGAGCGGAGTCAGTGGAGCAGGACGCAATCCCAAGCCCAATCTACACTTTCCAGAATCGAACGAGAGCTTCGCTGCCTACGGCGTGGGAGAACATCGGCATACCCCTGAGATCGACCTCATTCTCTCCAAGACGGCAAATGCGACCACAAACGTGGTGTTCACACCACACTTGGTTCCCATGGACCGAGGCATTCTCTCCACTACTTACAGCGAACCGACTAAGGCGTGCGATGCCGATGCGGTGCAGCAAGTTCTGAAGGACTTTTACAAGGACGAACCCTTCGTACGAGTGGTTGACGATTTGCCCACGACGAAACAAGTTGTTGGTACCAACTTCTGCGACATCGCCACACGAGTTGTCCGCGGCAAAGTGGTCACCGTAAGCGTGATTGACAATCTACTGAAGGGAGCCTCCGGCGCGGCCGTGCAAAACTTCAATTTGATCTACGACTTCCCCGAAACTACGGCACTACTCTAGAGAAAGCACTTGGCGGCGTATGGCAGATCAGCTCCCACAAGGATACCAAGCGGCAGGAGTCTACTCGGGCGTCAAAAGAAACACAGAGAAGCTGGATCTCTCTCTGGTAGTTTCCGATCGTCCTGCCGTTGCCGCGGGAGTGTATACGCAAAATCTGGTTCACGGAGCCCCCGTAAAGCTAAACCGAAGCCGCACGCCCAGCGAGGCAATTCGAGGCGTCGTCATCAACTCGGGCATTTCGAATGCATGTACCGGCGAGCGTGGCGATCGGGATGCCGAGAAAATGGCCGAACTCACCGGCGAGGCTTGCGGCTTCTCTGGCGAACAAGCGTTGGTGCTCTCGACGGGCTTGATTGGCGATTTCTTGCCTATGGATAAAATCGCTCGTGGCATCAGCATGGCTGCTAGTGAGCTTAAGAACGACGGCTCATCTTTGATTAATGCGGCTCGAGGCATGATGACGACCGATACGCGAGTGAAAATCTGCTGCAGAGATATTGAACTCGACCCACCGATTCGGATCTCAGGCATGGCCAAGGGAGCCGCGATGATTGGCCCCAACATGGCGACAATGTTGGCAGTCGTCGTGACCGATGCCGCCATATCCATGGACGATGCCCAGGCTGGTCTAAAGGACGCCGTCGATGAATCGTTTAACTGCATTAGTGTCGATGGCCATATGAGCACGAGCGACTGCGTTGTTCTGCTGGCCAATGGCGCGGCTGGGGGCCCGAAGTTGGCGGGCAACGATCTGGCCAAATTCCAAGCTACGTTGGTCGAGGTCTGCGAGCATCTCGCTCAATCGATCCCCGCCGATGGCGAAGGGGCGACGCACCTGATCACCATTGAAGTTCACGGCAGTAAAAGCCGGGCTGATGCCGTCAAAATCGCTAAGACCGTCGCGGACAGTCCATTGGTGAAGACCGCAGTGGCTGGGAATGATCCAAATTGGGGCCGCATCGTCTCAGCCGCGGGCTACGCTGGTGTAGCGTTCGACCCGGCTAGAGTGAGCCTCTTGGTGAATGGCACACTGCTCTATGAAAACGGAGCCCCGGTAGAGTTCGACGCCGATGCCGTCTCGACTGAAATGAAGGCTAATCGAGACACAGGCATCGTTTTGCTCCTTGACGATGGAGAAGCGTCCGCACGATTTTGGACAACTGACCTAACGGCAGAATATGTCCGACTTAATGCCGACTACCATACCTGATGAATCCTGCCCTGATACGAGCTCGACGCGGTGCCTTGGCTTTGGGCGCCTTGTTCGTCTTTTCTATCCTAGGGCATAACCATCTGAACGACGAAACGCTGCTCGACTCGCTCTATTGGACCGTCATTACCATCTTTGGGGTCGGTTACTCGGAAATCGTCGAGCCTTCACTTACTGTCAGCGACCAGTGGCTTACCGTCACTGTTATTCTCGTCGGCATGTGTGCCGTGGCATACACGCTAGGCATGATGATTCAAGCAATTGTCGAAGGACAATTTGATCGGGCAATGGGAGAGAGACGTATGTCGAAGGAAATTAACAAGCTAGAGAACCACGTAATCATCTGTGGATTCGGTCGCATCGGGCAGAACCTGGCGCACCGACTATCTCGCCATCGGGTGCCATTTGTGGTCATCGATCCCAGTGCCGAGTCGGTCTTAGAATTGAAATCTCACAAGTATTTGTATGTCGATGGCGATGCCACCGACGAAGAAGTTCTTAACTTCGTAGGTATCGAACGTGCCAAATCGATTGTCATTGCACTCTCCAGCGATGCCGACAATGTGTTCCTCACCCTGACGGCCCACAATCTAAACCCAAACATCGAAATTATCGCCCGCGGCGAACATCCTCGCACTGAGAAAAAGTTGCTTCAAGCCGGTGCCACCCAAGTGGTGCTACCCGCGGTAATCGGTGCTGAGCGGATGGCGGACATCATCATCCGACCCGAGGCATCGAACCTGTTGCGTTGCGTCGGTCACGAGTCAGGCGTCAACGCGGAGCTGGAAGAGTTTGAGTTCACCGCTAAGAGCCCGTTCGTGGGCCGCACGGTTCGCGAAGCGGAAGATCTGCCTAGCACGGAGGGAGTCATGATCGTCGCCCTCAAACGCAAAGACGGCGAAAACCTGTTTAATCCTAAGGATGAAGTAATCATCGAAGTCGGTGACGTCGCCATCCTGATGGGGCCCGAGGCGGATATTGAGCAGTTCTATACCAACTGCATCGAGCCGTTGAAACGCGAACCTGTAACCGTTTAGTGCAGATTCGGCTTTTCCTGGTGCTCCGGCGGACTGAAGTCCGCTCGGCCTATGGACCCGTCTACGGTCCCGTCACTTACGTTCGAGGCTTGCGGAGTACTAACCCCAACGGCTTTCGCCATTGCCAGCCACGGTTTGTCCGATGACCGAGGCCTCGAAGCCCAGTCCGTTTAGCTGTTGTTGGATGCTTTCCGCATAATAGTCGCTGACCACAAGCGCCAGCCCCACGCCCATATTGAACACGCGCTCCATTTCTTCGTCGTCGACGTTACCTAACTTTTGTAGCCAGGGAAACTCGAGGGGGACTGTCCAGCTGTCGCGGGTGATTACTGCGTCGATACCGTCAGGAAGGATTCTTCCTAGATTTTCATGCAAGCCGCCGCCGGTGATGTGAGCGATGCCGTGCACCACGGACTTCACTTTGTAGTGGTTCAAAACCTCGCGCACCGGTCGGACGTACAGTTGTGTGGGTTTCAGCAACACCTCGCCTACGGTTTGGTCTAGTTCTTCGACGTGATCGTCGACCGATAGGCCTGAGTGCTCGAACACAATCTTTCTCACCAGGCTATAGCCGTTGGAATGGATACCGCTAGAGGCGACGCCCAGCACCACATCGCCGGCGGCTATTGCACTACCATCGAGCATGCGAGATCGCTCGACGATGCCCACACAGAACCCTGCCAGATCGTAGTCACCCGCTTGATAGAGATCAGGCATGATGGCCGTCTCTCCGCCTACGAGAGCCGCATCGCTCTCAACGCAGCCGTTGCTAATGCCTTCGACGATTTGCTCCAAGAGCCCAGGATCGTCCTCGGCCATGGCGACATAGTCGAGAAAGAACAGAGGTTCAGCCCCGCAGCAGATGGCGTCGTTCACGCACATGGCCACCAAATCGATGCCGATCGACCGATGCTGCCCCGTCATCTGAGCGACTTTGAGCTTGGTCCCCACACCGTCTGTGCAGGAAACTAGGACCGGCTGCTGATAATTCCGAGAAAACAGCCCCTCGGAGAAATCGAGCTGGAACAGCCCCGCATAGCCGCCTGACCAAGGCATAACGCGAGAACAGTGAGTACGCTTGAGCAGCGAAGGCAGCCGCGCCATCGATTCCTGATAGGTTGCCAGGTCGACTCCGGCGTCTCGGTAGGTGATTTTTTCCATTTAGATTCACATTGCGTGGCGGACCGGAGACCGCAATTTTGAGCGTTTTATCTGGTAGTGTCAACGAGGCCCGTTTGTAGGGGCCATGTCGATTCGACCGGCCCCGGCATAGCAGGTACACTCTTAAGGTGCCTGCGGTCGGCGCAAAGCTTTCCGAGGTGTCCGGCTATGTCGGGCAGTTCGTGCTAGTCTTTACGATTAGCACCCAACAGAGGTTCCGATTGGGTTGGGTAGCGAAGATTCGTCTCGCACACCGAACAGCGGGATCACGCCACTCGGCCCTGTAGCACCGGCCACAGCGGTCACTCCAGAGATATCGTCCACCGAATCTCTGCCGCCCACCTAACAAAATTTCACGCAAAGGAAGACTCCCGGTCGAAGTGTAAAGGACACGATCGTTCGAGCTTAGCAAAGCCTGGCGCAGAGCGTCTGCTTCCAGTGAGCGATTAGCCTGAAACACTTCCCCCAAATCACCGAGAGTCTTCACCCATGATCACCCAATGGTCGCCGTTTGTTTCGAATACGGGACAAACCCGATTTGTAATGCCAAACTCCAAACGCGGTTTACAATTCCACTATCCCCTACCCTACGGTGCAGTCGTCCAGGAAGACGGGGTTCAGTTCGTCGTCTATAGCAAAAGCGCTGTAGCCATGAGTGTCCTCCTGTATCGCCGCGTCAACGATCGCGATCCGTATCGCAAGATCGAATTTGATCCGTCAACCGATCGTTGGGGTGATTTGTGGAGTGTATTTGTACCTGGGTTGAAACCGGGACAACTTTATCACTTCCAAGCGGATGGGCCTTACAACCCCGAAGCAGGTCATCGGTTCAACAACCAAGCTCGGCTGATCGACCCTTATTCGCGAGCCCTCGCTGGTCGGTTTCAATCTTCGAAGGACGGCATTGTGCGTCCGCCGAAATGTGTAGCTGTGGAGGACAACTTCGATTGGCAGGGCGATCGCCATTTGCGTCGGCCGCTATCGGAAACTGTGATTTATGAGATGCACGTTCGTGGCTTCACACGAAGCAATACGAGCGAGACAGATCATCCCGGCACGTATCTGGGAGTGATCGAAAAAATTCCCTACCTCAAGTCGCTGGGTGTGACGGCCGTTGAATTAATGCCGATTCACGAATTTCCCATTAATGATGCGCTAGGCAATACGCCGGAGCGTCGCAACTTTTGGGGTTACGATTCCCTGGCCTTTTTTGCTCCACATCGAGGCTACATGGATGGCAATAAACCTGGCGATCAGGTTGTGCAATTCAAACAAATGGTGCGGGCATTGCATGAGGCGGGGATCGAAGTCATTCTCGACGTGGTGTTCAATCACACGGCAGAAGGCAATCATCTTGGCCCCACGCTGAGCTTCAAGGGACTGCAGAACGACGTCTACTACATGCTGAATGAGGACGGCACCTATAAGAACTACTCGGGCTGTGGGAATACAGTCAACGGCAATCACCCCATTTGTCGAGAGATGATATTCCACTGTCTGCGTCACTGGGTATACAACTACCACATCGACGGATTCCGCTTCGATCTGGCTTCGATCCTCAGCCGCGATAGGACCGGTGAATTGGTCCCCAATCCGCCGTTGGTGGAGGTAATCGCCGAAGATCCAATGCTGGCCGATACCAAGATTATTGCCGAAGCATGGGATGCGGCGGGCGCGTTCCAAGTGGGCTCTTTTGCCGACCATCGCTGGGCGGAGTGGAATGGCCACTTCCGCGACGATGTGCGCCGCTATTGGCGGGGCGATCACGGCCTCACCGGGCAAATTGCGACGCGGATCTCTGGTTCCAGTGATCTTTATCAACATAGCAATCGTCGGCCTTACCATAGCATCAACTTCGTGACTTCGCACGATGGCTACCCGCTCAATGACCTGGTGAGCTACGAGCAAAAGCACAACCAGGCCAATGGCGAAGACAACCGCGATGGCGACAACAATAACTACAGCGCCAACTATGGAGTGGAAGGCCCAACGCGTCGCAAGCACATAATGGAACTTCGCCGACGCCAAGCCAAGAATATGATGGCTACGATGTTGCTCAGCCAGGGCACGCCGATGATCTCCGCTGGGGACGAAGTGCTGCGTACTCAGCGCGGCAACAATAACGCCTACTGCCAGGACAACGCCATTAGTTGGTTCGATTGGCGTTTATTAGACAAGAATGCCGAGATGCTGCGGTTCTGTGAGGCGTTGATCGCTTTCCGCAAGGAGCAGCCGAATGTCCGTCGTCCGACGTTTCTGACAGGCGGGGCAGGAGAAGATGGCGAGCTCCCCGACGTGGCCTGGTATGCCGCCTCTGGCAAGTTAATGGACTGGACACAGGAAACAAAGAGCATGGTCTGCGTATTGGGCACTCAGGGGATACAAGATCCTGCTGCTCGGCCTGTTATGATCTTGCTGCATTCAGGCCCCGCATCGCAGGAGTTCGTTGTCCCACCGACTCTTCGCAAGCTGGACTGGAACCAATTTGTGGATACCTCCGCCCAGGCGCCGCATGATGTCCATCCCAAGGTAGACGGGCCGAAACTGCCATCGACGGGTAAGCTGCGACTTAACCATCACACGCTGATGTGTTACGTAGCCTAGACAGTTATCTCAAAGGACGACACCTGGAACCGCAAACTAGAGCCGCGGTTCCGGGTCGGCCACTTGGGAAAGTGAGGTCTGGGTAGCATTGCCGTCCGCTACTGGAGCTATTCTTTGCCCCGTTGCTTGAGTGATCCCGTCGATCAAATCTTGCTGCGTGTACTGGCCGTTGGAGAACACGATCGGCTGGTAGGGATTCGAGGCAGGAAAGATAGCGACGAGTGGCACGCCAATGCCACCCAGGGCTTTGATCATTTCCTTCATCTCAGGAGGTTCGTCCGTATAGTCGGCTTCCATCGTTACCACGTCGGCAGCATCGATAGCTTGCTCTACGGGTTCGGTTTTCAGCACATACTTTTCGAGTGCTTTGCAACTCACACACCAATCAGCAGTGAAGTCGACCATGACGGTCCGACCTTCACTAAGAGCAATCCGGGAAAGCTTGTCGTTAGTAAAGGGTTGCCAAGGTTTACCGGTGTCCTTGGTCGAAGCCTTTGCGAATTCAGAGATGATTCCCTGCAATTGATCAAGCGAATCGACATTCGCTAACTGTTGAGCAATCTCTTGGCTCTTCAGCTCAATTTGTGTCGCACTGTGAGCGGCTACTTCCTCTTCGAATCGCTCCTCCATAATGGGCTGCAAGATCCCATAGGATAGCAGTGCCGAAACAACCGTTAGCAATCCAGCAGTTGCCCAGGCATAAGTCTTTTGCAATCGGCTGGCGGTGATTGGAGTCTTTGAAACCCACCAGCAGGCGATCGAAATCCCTAACAGCATCAACGCCGTGGGAACAAGCAGAGCCGAGTCGATGAAGGACATCAGCCAAACAACCGTAGCTAGCAGTATGAAGCCTGTGACTTTCTTGAAAGTTTCCATCCAGGGGCCGGGCTTGGGAAGAAAATTCACCAGGCTGGGAAACGCACCGATCAACAGATAGGGGCTAGCCATCCCGAGTCCGAGTGTACCGAATACCGAGAACGTGACCCAAGCAGGCTGTTTCACGGCCCAAGCCAACGCTGCTGCCATCAAGGGTCCTGTACAGGGTGTGGCTAGGATCGTTGTCAACACCCCCTTCAGGAACGCCGCAGCTGGGCCTTCGCGTTCTGCGGCCATCGTCGCCTTGCTGCCTCCAACAAACCCAGGAATCGGAATGTCCCAAACACCCAGTAAGCTGAGGGCCATGGCAAATACGATTGCAATCAATGTGAGATTAAATCCGGCGTTGCCAAACTGGCCTCCCCAACCGAGTTGAAGGCTAACAGCCAAGCTGGCCAGAATTAAGAAAACAATAATGATCCCCGCGGAATACCAACAGTTGAGCACCCATGCTTGGGCGCGGCTTTGCCCCGCTTGCTGCACGAAGCTCATCACCTTGAGCCCAATCACAGGTAACACGCAGGGCATAATGTTGAGAATGATGCCTCCGAAGAAAGCCGAGACTAGGTAGTACCAGATTGATTGCTCGGTCGAGTCATTCAGTTCAATCTTGGAGATGTCGTAGCCGGACACGTTCGTAGCCGATTGCGATCCAATTTCAATGGAATGGCTGGGGCTCTGCAAGGACACATTGGCCGTCGTGCTTCCAGACGCTGCGGTGCCCAAGCTGGCAGTGATGTTGATTTCCTGTCTAAAAGGAATGCAGGTGTTGGGATTGCACGATTGACCACGGACCAACCCGGTGATTGCACCTCCGCCAGTTACTTCAACTGGAACGGTCCAGGTAATCTGCTGCTCGTGCTCGCGAAGTTCCAACCCAACCCAAGCTTCTTGGTCGATGTGCACGTGTGGTGGCTCGGAGGGTTGCCAATTACCAAGCAGTTTGACCGGTGACTCCGGGTTGATAGTGATCTCCGTTGCCATCGGGCCACCGCCATTATTGGGCAAAGCACCCTGATCGATTGCAAAGACGTGAAAGCCTTCAGGGATATCAGCCGTAATTGCTAGTTGTGCCGGTGAATCATCTTTGGAAGGAATCAACTCCGCTGAGATACTCACCTCGGTCGAGCCGTCGTCGCCTCCTAATCCAGAAAGGCCTTCGAACGCATCAAACTGCGCAACGGCGATCTGCGCTGCGAAACAGGCGAGCAGGCTAAGCAAAACGGAGAACATTCGTCGATATGACGAAGCGTGAGCGATCATCCCGGAACCCTTTGCGCTATTCAGGCGAGTCTAGCGACTTCCTGTCGCTAGCAGTGGAAGATTGGATTGTAGCCGTTCCTTAAAAATCGGGTCAACGTCGCCCTGGTCCGCACACCAATCGAGGGATAAGTTCCACCAGTACGAAGTTAAACCCTTATATTATCTGCCCGCAAGCGTGAAAGGTGTGTAAGAACTAGCACATTTGCTAGGCAATTGAGACCAGGACGCAGTTTCGCCCGGAATTCGCTAGCAGTTTGCTACGGGAGATTTCTCAAGCAAGCAAGCAGCCATTTCAGTCGAAGTTGGACATTCTTGGCCCGGTGAAAGTTCCGTTTTTCTAGAAGTAGCCAGCCAAGCCAGTTGGCGGATGCGGAAGTTATCCCCCCCGCATGGAATAGTGGGATTAGTTCCCGCTCGTCGGGCGTGAGCGTTCGGTGCGATTCGTAGCTGGCCAAGATCGACTGCCAATCGCACTTCTGGTCGCCACGAACACTCCCCGCCAGACGTGCAAGATCGCACGCCACCGAATCCACGTTCGCCGCGCCGTAGTCCACGATGCCACTAACGCGTCCGCCTTCCAGTAGCATGTGATCGCACTTCACATCTCGCAGACACCACTGCTGGATGAGTTCCCGGTCAGCCATACTACTCAGTTCGCTAAGTATGCCTGGTGTTACCCGCAACAGCTCGGCAAAGAGTTTTTGCAGCAAGTCGTGCCACGGAGGGGTCGACTGTGAAAGTGCCAGTTCCAACTGTCTGCTTCCGCCCGCGGAGAAATGTCTCAGAATCTCGCGACGTTTCTGCAAACCGGGGGATACATCGATGATTGGTTTCTGGAAAGTAGAAGCTGCCTGATGGAACTCCGCCAGAGAGCACAGCATTTCATCCAGCTTCTGGTCGTCGCACTCCTCAGGCGGGCAGGCAGTCCCGGGCAACCAAGTAGTTAGATCCCAAAGTTCATTGTTTTTGCAAACGACCGACAAGCCCGAGCGGGCCATGGTTGGCAGAGCAACTTTTTGAAAACCATTGGCGTTAATGTGCCTCAGCAAGTCGTGCCACACTTCTAACTGTTGCTCGGAATACAGACCGCAGGGCCAGCACTTGAGACAATATGTTGTTTCTTGGTAACAAATCTGCCAAACGTGCGCATTGCTTAGTGCCAGGGAATCGTTGTGAGAACGAATCTCCACCTCGCCGAGATGGTCGAACCACTCGCTCAGTATCGATTCTAACAATCCGTCGGGATACGAACTCTGCACAATTGCTTTTACCGGACCTCAGTTACAACGCCGACTCAAATGGGTCGAAATAATAGTTAGTACCTCGAAGTAAGCCACGATTGCTGCTCTTCGTTTTAGAGGGGCAGCACAATCGGTGCAATTCTAACCACCGGCATGCGACATCCCGTATAGCCACGGCGGTTCAACCTAGGAAGCAGCAATGCACTTTGGAAGAAACCGACAAAGCCTATTCCGCCTACTGGTATTCGGAATCTTACTCCCCTCCGGTTTTCCACAGTGCCCATCGGCGGAAGCCGCCAACGGAAATTCTGTCCGATCGTTTACTTCCGTAGTTGTTGGCTCGTCCAAGTCCGGCAAACAAAGCATCACCCCGCACAATTTCGCCACAATTCTTGCCGGTTCCACTCGGCACGATGGATTCATCGCATTGTACCGCAAAGATAGCCATCTTTACGCTATCCTCAGCCCACACGACCTCGACCAGGACCTCCTTGTCCTAATTAGTATTGCCCGCGGAATCGCCCAGCGTCCCTTGTTCTCGGGTGCCACCTGGGAATTTGGTAACGATTGGGTTTGTCAGTTCCGGCGAGTCGGTGACAAAGTTCACTTTGTCCGTCGCAATGTCCGTTACCGGGCCGACCCCGGCAGTCCCGCGGCCATGGCTGTTGAGGAGGCATACTCCGATAGTATTTTAACTGCCCTGCCGATTGTTGCCGAGAAGAGTGACGGTTCGTTGTTGGTAGACCTCTCAAACGCCTATCTGAGCGACCTACCCAACATCCAGAAAATGCTGCCGGGATTTGAGTTTTGTGCGGAGAAATCTTCGTGGGCGAATGTCCAGGGCTTTGCCAAGAATATTGAGCTACAAGTCGATGCCACGTATACGTCGGACGGAACCACGGATTTGGAAGCAGTACCAGACTCGCGGTCGCTGACCATTCGCGTGCACTACTCAATCAGCCGACTCTCGCAGTCCAACTACCAACCTCGTCTAGCAGACGATCGAATTGGGTATTTTCTATCGGTTTCCAAAAACTTCTCCAGCCCCTCCCAGGAAGATCGATTCGAGCGGTACATCAATCGCTGGCACTTGGAGAAGAAGAATCCCCGTCAGGAACTTTCCGAGCCGAAAGAACCGATTGTATTCTGGCTCGAGAAGACGGTTCCACACAAATACCGAGAAACGATTCGCGCCGGCATCTTGGAGTGGAACAAGGCGTTTGAACGCATCGGCATTCGCAACGCGATCGTTGTCCGTCAGCAGGCCGATGATGCTTCTTGGCATCCGGGTGATATTCGTTACAACACATTTCGGTGGATTACCTCGGGGCTCTCTGTCGCGATGGGACCGACCAGGGTGAACCCTCGGACCGGTCAGATCCTGGATGCCGACATCGTCTTCGATGCCGATTATTTGCAAACCTGGAAACGCAAGTATGAATACCTCTCGCCAGAAGGGGTATCGTTGATGACCGGGGGCTCAGTCGATTTGGCAAGTTCGCGGCGCCAGCACGAACTATCTGCCCGTGGTGGTTCGCGTTCGCATAGTCCCTTGTGCCGGTGTCAGCACAGCTTTTCCCACCAGCTAGCAATGAGTTCCACCGTGCTCGCGCACAGTTCTCGATCGAAACGTGAGATTGAGCGACTAACTATTCAAGGTATCAAGAAAACTGTCATGCACGAAGTGGGCCATACCCTAGGTCTTCGCCATAATTTCAAGGGCAGCACCCTCTATTCGCTGAAAGATGCTCACGCACGTTCCACAAGCGAACAGGCGTTACCCTTGGCAGGCTCCGTAATGGATTACCTGCCAGCGCTATTTGTCAAAGACAATCCCGAGCAGAATAGTTACTACTCCCCCACGATCGGACCCTATGACTACTGGGCCATCGAATATGGGTATCGTCAGTTTGATGCCTCAAGTACTTATAGCGAGCGTCCCTATCTCCAAGCCATTGCATCCAGAAGCGCCGAGCCCGGACATGCCTATGCCACGGACGAAGAAACCCGTGGTATCGATGCCGATCCGCACAGTGGGGTCTATGACTTTGGCGACGATATGATCGCTTTTGCAGAGAACCAAGCAGCGCTGGTAGCCGACAGTTGGGATGGTTTGACCGAGCGCGTCACTTCTGAGGGCGATGGATATCAACATGCCCGTCAAGCATTCGGCGTAATGATGGCCACCCATGGGCGTGCCATGTTTAATGCCTCCAAGTATATCGGCGGTATCCACACCACACACTCTCACCGTGGCGATCCAGGAGCGGAAGCTCCGTTCAAAGTGGTTGATGCCAAAGTCCAGCGCCGCGCTTTGGCTCTGCTCTCTCGTCACATGTTCAGCGATCAGCCCTATGAGAAGCCATTGCAACTTTGCAATCATTTCGCGGCCACGCATTGGAACCATTGGGGGAATGAGATAGCCGAACGAACAGACTTTCCCGTCCATCAGTCGGTTCTCAATTGGCAAGATCGGATTCTTGAGAAACTACTCTCGCCATTGACGCTCACCAGGCTCCACGACTCGGAGCTATTGGTTCCTGCCGAGGCAGATGCCTATACGGTGGCCGAATTGATGCAGACGTTGGTAGACGACATCTTTGCTGAATTGCAATCAAGCGATACCACCGCATACTCCAATCGCCAACCGGCCATCAGTAGCCTACGGCGGAATCTTCAAATGGCATTGATTAAACGCCTAGAAGCCTTACTGCTCCCTGATGTTGAGGTACCTTCTGACTGCCGAGCGATCGCAGTGCTACAGCTCAAGCATATATCGGAGCGGAGCAGCGAATTTCTCTACAGCGGTGCTCACCTCGACACATACAGCCGGGCGCATCTTGCCGAAATCGTTAGACGGGTGGAGCAACAGTTAAAAACTACGCTCTAGGCTCCTCTCGAGCTCTTGTGTTAGGCCTCGGCCGAACGTAGTTCTATAGCCAGGGCGGTGCCTGCTGATTAGCTATTTTCAATTTAGCTACGAAAGAGTTATCCTGAATCGAGTGACATCGTTAGACGCGTTCGGGCATACTCATGAAACTCATCCTCGCTACAATACAACCCGCCAAACTAGAATCGGTTCGGCAGGCGCTGCAGCAAATCGGCGTGTCGCGGTTGAGTATCTGCGATGCCACCGGTTTCGCACGCCAGCGAGGTCAGCAGGAAACATTTCGCGGGTCGGAATACGAAACGAATCTGCTCAGAAAAGTGCAACTTGAAATTGCTGTGAACGAGGACTTTTTAGAACGAACAATCGATTGCCTTCAAAAAGCAAGTCGCACCGGCAATGAAGGCACGATCGGCGATGGAAAAATCTTTGTGCTGCCGGTCATGGAGACGGTCCAGCTAAGCGACGGGCAGCGCGGACCGGGCGCCGTTTGATTTCAACAAGGACAATCCTTTGCCGCAACTCTTGATCATTAGCGCTGATTTAATGCTAGTTTCTCGTTTGCAGGGAATAGCAAGTGCGCTCGACCTGGAAGCCACGCAAGCCAGTAGTCCCTCGTCAGCGGCTGCAAAGTGCAACGAAGATACATTAGTAGCCATCGTCGACTTGAAGTTGCCCAGCTTGGCCATTGACGATTTGCGGGCACAACTCATCCAGGCACACGATGCCGTTCGCATCGTCGCTAGTGGGCCACACGTACACACCAAGCTGTTGGCAGCTGCAGAAGCCGCGGGATGCGATCTAGTGGTAAGCCGTGGGCAATTGGACCGCGAGGGGGCCGCCCTGATATCGCAGCTCCTGGGAGACTAGGCTAGGAGAGCCTAGGCTTAGTTCTCGTCGCTCTGCGTCTCATTTACTGCGTCGCCTTCTACTGTTGAATCTACCTGAGCTACTCCGCCATCTTGGGCCGTGAGTGGCGGCAGTCCCACCGCTGGTTCAGGTTCACTTAGGCAGACTTCGTCCATTTCCGTAGAGTCGACGTGCCGACGCAGCAAGAGATAAATCCCAACCGTGGCGCTCCAAAGATAAGCCAAGGGATAGGAGGCAGCGATCGCAAGCAACATTCCTTTCCAAAAGCGGATCGACATAGCAGCCGTACTGGCAGTACCACTAAGAGGGGGTCCGTCCGTTGCTTCGCCAAGTGAGAGTTGGGCTAGCCGTTCGTTTCCGGCCCCCCAGCTTGTCGTCCAATCTGTGAGCGTCGACCCTGCAACCACGAAGTACTCCACCGCCAATTCGCCCAGCAAACCGAGCAGAGAAGCAACAACCAAATAGAAGACCAAGTGCAGGGGACGTTGGTAGATATAGGCGTAGCAACGGCTGACGGAATCGAATGCATCACTTCTTTCGACGCCAATGGTGGCCCACATCAACGGCCAGCCGAGGAGAAGACCAAGCAGTACGACGGCAAGCATTAGTCCCCAACAGAGTGCAACAAACCACAGCAATCCTACAACCAGTGCCAGCAAATCGAGCCGCAACAACAAACCGGTGAGCACCAAAGGCAAAGCCAGCACTGCCGCGACGATGAGTGAAATCACTGGTCCTCCGGCGGTCCCAGGCCACTTCGAAATTGCGGCCCCTAGGGCTTTCACCGGCCCCAACATTTCTCCGCGAGTAAGATAGAGCGCCGCAATCCGCGAAATAGCTCCACCAAAAACTGCCCAGACTGCGATTGCCCACAAGCCACTGAGTACCAGTACAAGACACTCTCCCCAGGTAATCCCTTGAGAGGTTGACTGCACAAAAGGACTGGTCAACCATCCCCAAGCTCGAACTAAGGGACCAAATGCCAGCCGTTTCGGAATGGCTTCGCGAACTCTAAGCTTAGGCAGTTCAGCAATTCCCGCTGGCGCGTCGGGAGAGACCAACAATGGTCCCCCGGACACTTCCCTTGCAGACGGATTCGTGATGGGCTCGAGACCTGCGGCGCTCGCTGGAAAAACTTGGTCCAGCAAAACCCAACCTAATTGAGTAAGAAATACTCCCAGCAAGGCCAGCATTAGGACTCGCAAGAGTAACGAAACGCGGAGCGATCGGACTAGGATTAGCCAGGGACAGATTTCGCTGTAGCGGATTTCGTACAATGCGCCAGCTGGAGAGCTTGATGTTCGGGACATAATCTTTGCAAGCGGGACGGCTGGTTATCTTCAAGAGGGCTCACGACGAGTTTACCGAGCGGCATTATAGAGGGCTCGTAGTGCGAAGCCTAGCTGATTCCCACGGCTGATTATTCGCCAGGCTCGGCTGGGAATTCACTGCCAATTCCTGAAGCAAAGTCCTCATCTGGAGTTTCGTCGTCTTCCGGATCGGGCACATGCGGTAGGCTATACTCCTCTCCTAACCAGCGTCCAAGATCAATTGAGCGACAACGCTCGCTGCAAAATGGCATCGCCACCGAGATCTCAGGTTCAAAATCGCCTTTACAGATTGGGCATTCCATAGCGTGCTGCAACTGTGTACTAGAAAATCATTGTCTCTGGCTAAACCATCAACAGGGCTAGTCCGAGTCTTTCTTGGGTGTCGATTTCTTCTCTGATTTTTCCGTCGACTTCTTTGCCGTCTTTTTCTTATCTTTTTCGGCACCTTTATTGTACGACTCGCTGCGATAGTCGGTCTGGTAGAAGCCCGACCCTTTGAAGACAACGGCTGCTCCTGTACCAAACAGACGTCGTAGCTTTTGCTTTCCGCACTCAGGGCATTTACGTTTCACTGCTTCGGAAATCGTCTGAAACAGCTCAAACTCGTGCCCGCAGTTATCGCATTCGTAATCGTATGTTGGCATTGTTCAGTTCCGAAAGTTAACTGGCGTCGGCTCCCTCGCTGCCGGCAGAAACGATCACTTGTGCCGGGCGCACTACACGCTCGTGCAACTGGTACCCTTGTTGGGTCACCATCGTAACATGGTCAGCAGGATATTCGTCCGAGGGTTGCTTGAGGATGGCTTCATGAATTTGAGGGTCGAAGGGCTGGCCCAAGGCATCGATCGGCAGGCAATTGTGTTTTTCCAGGGCCGCGACCAGCTGCTGCCGCACGAGCTTAAAGCCTTCCAGTAAGCTAGCGCTATCGTTCTGCTGCTCAGCCGCTTCAATAGCCCGGTCGATATTGTCAACAACCGGGAGAATCTCTCTCAGTACAGGCATCGCTCCGTAGCGACGTTCGTCTGCAATTTCTCTGGACGTGCGAGTTCGTAGGTTTTGCATCTCGGCTTGCAAGCGAAGATAGCGATCCTTCTCTGCCGCCAACTCGTTCTGCAGGCCTGAAGCCTCGTCTTCCGCACACGCAGCATCAATCTGCCCAGCAATCGACGCACCTTCCTCAGTGCTGGCCTGCTCCAATGCTTCATCTTCGGGGGTCTGTTTTGCCATCTCTAATTGGCTCCCTTAGGGCAACGACTCTTTGAATGTTGTCTGATTCTATTCAACAAGCTCAGAAAAATACTCTTTGACTGACTCAAAGAAGCCTTTTCTCTCGGGAGCGACGTTCTTGTGCTCCACCTCGGCAAGTTGCCGCAAGAGTTTCTCTTCTTCTTCATCAAGCTTCTTAGGTACTTCGATATTTACCTGCACCAGCATATCTCCAACCCCCACCATCCGTGGGTCTTCCAGTCCTTGACCACGAAGGCGAAACACCTTGCCAGACTGGGTTCCTGGGGGCACGGTCACATCGGCCCGACCATTGAGGGTCGGCACTTCCAACTCGCAACCCAGAGCCGCCTGCGAGTAGGTGATGGGAACTCGACAGATCAAATGCTGACCGTCGCGCTCAAATAAGTTGTGACTCTTAACTGAGACAAAACAGTAACAATCGCCAGGGGGCCCGCCCTGAGGACTGGGCTCTCCTTGCCCGGTGATACGGACTTGCATCCCGTCGTCAACACCCGCGGGGATCTCGACTTCGACTTCTACTTTTTTCTTCTCGTGACCCGTGCCACGACAATCCTTGCACGGAGAGCTCACAGAGGAACCCTCGCCATGGCAAGCAGGACACGCGGTTTGTACACGAACGATGCCCGCCGCTTGCACAACCTGACCACGTCCACCGCAGTAGGAACAAGTTTCACGCGTCGCCCCCTCGGCGGCGCCCGACCCATCGCAGGTCTCGCATTTCTCATGGCGCTGGAACTGGACTGTTTTGCGAACGCCAGCGGCTGCTTCTTCCAAGGTCAACTCAACATCACAACGGACATCGCGGCCCTTGCGCACTCGACGCCGGCCTCGTCCGCCGCCACCGCCACCAAAAATGTCGCCAAAGATATCTCCAAAGGCACTGAAAATATCTTCTACATCGGAGAACTGGGCTCCTCCCCCGGCACCATTGCTAACTCCAGCATGGCCGTAGCGGTCGTAGAGTGCTCGCTTTTCGGGATCATGCAAGACTTCAAAAGCTTCGGAAGCCTCTTTGAAACAATCCAGTGCCTCTTGGTCACCGGGGTTCTTATCTGGATGATATTTAACGGCCAGCTTTCGATAGCTCGTCGAAATCTCCCCTTCAGACGCTTCACGCGTGACGCTCAGAATTTCATAATAATCGCGTTTGGTAGGCATGACGGATCAGTTGGAGCGAGTCACTGCAAAAACGGGGATCTCTGAACACACAGCCGGGCCACTGGCTTAGGATAGCCGAGTGGCCCGCTGTGAAAAATGCCGATCTGAATGGCTACTAGCGAATGCTGCCGACAACAGCTCGCTTGTCTTGTTCCTTGGCATCGTAGTTCGTCACGAGCGCCTCGGTCGTAAGCATCAACCCGGCAATGCTTGATGCATTGGTGAGGGCTGTTTTCACAACCTTCGTTGGATCGATAATACCGGCCTTGAACATGTCGATATATTGGCCATTATTGGCGTCGTAGCCAGTGGCTTGTCCCTTTTGGCTAACTTCATCGGCAACCACGCTACCATCTAGCCCGCAGTTGTCAGCAATCTGACGGAGCGGGGCATCGAGCACGCCGGCGATAATGTCGACGCCAATCTTCTCGTCGCCCTTGGCACCATTACGAGCTCCCTCAACAGCTTCTTTACAACGAAGCAGTGCAACGCCGCCACCGGGAAGAATTCCTTCTTCAACAGCTGCTCGTGTTGCGTGCAGGGCATCTTCTACGCGGGCCTTCTTTTGCTTCATGTCGGCTTCGCTACTGGCACCTACCGAAACTATGGCCACTCCGCCGGTAAGCTTGGCGAGCCGCTCTTGCAGCTTTTCGCGATCGTAGTCGCTCGTGGTGCCCTCGATCGATTTGCGAATTTGTCCAATTCGCTTCTGCACGTCCTTGGTGTCACCCGCACCTTGTACGATCGTGGTCGCTTCTTTGCTGACCGTAATCTTCTTAGCGCGTCCCAACTCTTCTAGCGTAATGCTCTCAAGCTTCTGGCCTAGATCTTCGCTGATGAGCGTTCCGCCTGTAAGCGTGGCAATGTCACCGAGCATCGCTTTACGGCGATCGCCAAAACCGGGGGCTTTGACAGCACATACGTTTAGGATGCCGCGAAGCTTGTTTACCACCAACGCCGCCAGAGCTTCACCCTCGACGTCCTCAGCGATAATCAGCAATGGCTTGCCCTTTTGGCTTACCAGTTCCAAGATTGGAAGCAGTTCGCGTAAATTGCTAATCTTCTTTTCGTGAATTAGCATGTAGGCATCTTCCAACACGCATTCCATATCTGCGGTTTGGTTGATGAAATAGGGCGAGAGAAAACCCTTGTCGAACTGCATGCCTTCGACCATGTCGAGAGTGGTCTCAGTCGAGCGACCTTCTTCCACGGTGATGACACCGTCTTTACCAACTTTCTCCATAGCGTCAGCCAGCAAATCGCCGATGACACGATCATTGTTGGCACTTATGGCACCAACTTGAGCGATTTGCTCCTTACTGGAAACCTTTTTCGACATGTCGTCGAGTTTCTCGACAGCAGCCTCAACGGCACGGCGGATACCACGCTGCACGGCCATCGGATTACTACCGGCAACGACATTACGAGTGCCTTCCTTCAGAATTGCCCGAGCCAGGACAGTAGCGGTTGTGGTGCCATCGCCCGCGAGCGTGGAAGTCTTATCAGCAACTTCGTGAACGAGCTTTGCGCCCATGTTCTCGAAGGGATCTTCCAATTCGACTTCCTTGCTTACAGTTACGCCGTCTTTGGTAACTGTGGGTCCACCAAACGACTTGTTGATGATAACGTTACGCCCGGTAGGGCCCATTGTCACTGCGACCGCATCAGCCAGTTTGTCTACGCCGCGTAGCAGCTTACTGCGTGCGGTATCGTCGAACATAAGTTGTTTTGCCACGATTTATTTTCCTTGTCTGGGAATAAGGGCATGCACCCGAGTATTGATTGTTTGATATTCGGTCTTAGACAACTTTGGCTAAGATATCGCTCTCGCGAAGAATCTTGTACTCGCTGCCGTTGACTTCAACATCCGACCCGCCGTACTTGCCGTAGATCACTACGTCACCGATGTCGACGGACAGTTCACCACGATTGCCACTATCGAGTAGCTTGCCAGCGCCGACGGCTACGACCTTGCCGCGCTGTGGCTTTTCCTGGGCTGCATCAGGAAGCACGATACCGCCAGAGGTAACTTCCTCAGCTTCGGAGGGTTCGACAACGACACGATCATCTAGGGGACGTAGATTGATTTTTGCCATGATAAAATTCCTTTGCTATTTGTTATGGATCCGCAGCTAAACTCGAAGCAATGCGGAGTTGTGTTTTGTTAAGGGGGGGACTACAGCCTCTTACATCATCCCAGGCATGCCGCCCATTCCACCCATGCCAGGCATACCACCGCCCATGCCACCCATACCGCCCATGCCACCCATCGGGTCCATGCCGCCCATGCCGTGGTCATGATGGTCTCCGCCAGCCTCTTCTTCCTCCTTAGGAATTTCGGTCACTAGCGAATCGGTTGTCAGCAATAGTGCTGCAACGCTGGCTGCATTCTGGAGTGAAGTTCGAACCACCTTCGCGGGGTCAATCACTCCGGCTTCGATCAAATCGCAGTAGGTATCCTTATCTGCGTTGTAACCTTCATTCTTACCCTTCAATTGGCGAACTCGGTTCACTACGACAGCTCCGTCTACGCCCGAATTCTGGGCAATGTATCGCAACGGATAGTCAAGCACCCTGCGGATAATCTCCACGCCCAAACCTTCGTCACCCTCAAGCTTCAACTTGTTGAGTGCCTTTTCGCTGCGAAGCAATGCAACACCACCACCAGGAACGACGCCCTCGGCCAAAGCCGCGTGAGTAGCAGCACGGGCATCGTCGAGTAGAGCCTTGCGCTCCTTCATCTCAGTCTCAGTGGCGGCTCCACAATTGATCTGTGCGACGCCACCTGCCAGCTTGGCGAGCCGTTCTTGTAGCTTCTCGCGATCGTAGTCGCTATCCGTAGATTCGATCTCGCGACGAATTTGGTCGGCACGGCCGAGGATGTCGTCCTTCTTACCGCCACCACCTACCATTGTGGTGTTATCGCTGGTGATCGTAATCTTGCGGCACTTGCCAAGATCGGAAAGCTGAATGGCATCGAGCTTGATGCCCAGATCTTTAAAGACGGCAGTGGCACCGGTAAGCGTTGCAATATCGCCTAGCATTGCCTTACGACGATCACCATAGCCGGGAGCTTTCACTGCGGCTACGTTGACGATGCCGCGTAGCTTGTTAACTACGAGCGTGGCGAGGGCCTCACCCTCGATATCCTCAGCAAGAATTAGCAATGGCTTGCCGCTCTTCGAAACTGCTTCCAGTAATGGCACCAAGGCCTTCGCACTGGATATTTTTTCTTCATAAACCAAGACTAGGCAGCTCTCAAATTCCACGGACTGGCTGTCTTCGTTGTTTACGAAATGCGGAGAGAGATAGCCGCGGTCGAATTGCATACCTTCGACTACCTCAACGGTAGTTTCGTTGCCGCGTCCCTCTTCGATGGTGATGACACCATCTTTGCCAACCTTGCCGAAGGCGTCAGCCAGAACGCTACCGATAGTGGGATCGTTGTTGCCGGCAATCGTGGCGATTTGTTGGAGACTCTTCTTATTCTTCACTTCCACAGGCTCGGCCAACTTGCCAATCGCCGTGGTCATGGCTTCGGCCGCCTTTGAAATCCCCCGACCCAGGGCCATAGGGTCGGCACCGGCGGCAATCATCTTCAGACCTTCGCGAAAGATGCCCTCAGCCAACACGGTTGCGGTCGTTGTGCCGTCTCCGGCAACATCATTCGTTTTGCTGGCGGCTTCTTTTACCAGCTGAGCACCCAGGTTTTCATAGGGATCGTCTAATTCAATGTCCTCAGCCACTGTGACACCATCTTTTGTGACCTTGGGCGATCCCCAGCCTTTGTCTAAGACCGCATTACGACCACGTGGTCCTAGGGTGCTTCTAACCGCACGGGCGAGTTTTTCAACTCCGGCGGCCAGCGGTTTGCGGGCATCGTCCTCAAAAACCATTTGCTTGGGCACGTTCAACTCCTTTGTCGAATTGTTTCGTTCTAGGATTGGAAGGTAAATAACGCCTTCTAGCCGAGCACAGCCGCTCAGCTCTGGCGATTTTGGCAGTTAGAAATCGATGTTTGGACTATCAAACGCAACGGGCGTGCCAACGCCAGCAAGAAGCGAGAGAATCCCACAATACCCCGTTATACAAGCATTAAACGCAGAAATAGGTCTTGAGATCGGAAGTAGGCGCCTCCGGCTCAGAGTGCCATTTTGGCAGACTTTTACCTAAGCGCAGGCTGATTCGGACCGTTAAGAGCACCCAACGGCAATAGTTGGCATGACACTTGCAGATTTGTAAGGTCCCCGCCTGCAAGATGTAGCGGCACACCCATTGATAATGCACCTTGATCCAACTCCTCCCCGCTAGTGATCTCCAGCATTCCGCTTGTCACTCACTTCTCTAAAGAAGTTTACCCATATCTCCCCGCATACATTGCCCGCGCTACGAGTCCGTAGCGACACACGGGTTCTGTCGACCGTTTTGCTCATTCTTGGAGGTTAGTCCAATGTGATCCTCGCATTCGCGTGACAATTCAATTGCACCTGCAATAAGCTGCCTTTTTGCTGCTTTATTAGGCTGTTGCGCTCGTTCCTGAATTGCCGAATGGGTAGTCCAAGGAGGAGCCGTACTGTCCTCGCGCTAGCGCTCTCTGCCCTCAGGAGGACGCAGTGCAAATGGCGGTCGAACTAGCCGAGCCCAGGTGGATGCGCAGATCCCTCAGTGACAGGGCGCGTGGTCTGTTCGAAAAGAAGGGCAGCCTCACGCCGGCCAGTAGCCCCGCTTGCGCCCTGATTCAACGGTAGGACTGCTCCGAATCGAGAATCCTGCGAGAACGCCAGGGGTCCCGACTTTCACCATTTTGGTGAAACGGTATCCCTCGTCTTGTGATGCGCGTTCGTAAACCGCTATTGAGAATAGAGTTGCGTCGTCATCATTTGACGTAATCATCATGATCCGGAAGTCCCAATTCTCTGCCAATTCTGGCTAAGCATTGCTCTAATAAGCACTTACAGGAATTCTACTCCTTGATCACCAGAATTGTGATCCAGGGTGCTCTGTCCGCCTTCAGTTTTGCGTTGGCGAAGTAAAAGTCGGCCTCTCAAAAATCCCGGCCTGCCAATCGTTAATTCTGTAACAACCCTCATGGCAAGGGTTAATGCTGTTTGGCCTATTCCTATGCCTAGCATCTGATCCCGAGAAACTCTCACCTCCTTGATTCGGCACGCTGGTTGCAATTACTTGCGGTGAAGATCGAGGCCCCAAGCGGTCTCGCACGCATGAATCTCACGCGGCTCACAGAATAGCTGCATCGAATAGCAAGAACCTGGAGGCAGATCGAAAATGGACGGTCCACTTCAATCCGCACATTACGGCGAATATGACTCTGATCAGTACGATTCTTCTGACTCAAGAAGAGCAAGGAAGAACCACTCTACGCTTGTGGCTCGCAATCGCCGCTCTCAGCTAAAAAGCAAGAAGCGACGACACAGTGGAAGTCGCGGGGCGGATAGCACCGTTGTGGGCATCACCCATCGACGTAACCACCGCTGGAGCTGGTAAGCAAGACCGGTCAATTTGGCGGCTTGTGTCACCAGCACGCTCTACGCAGAAGCAGCGACTACGACACCAGCGGTATCGCGTTCCCGCCTGCAGAGACCTCACGATCGGTATTTTCCTTACGATCGCGGTACCGCTTGCCGCGCTTTCCCATTTCCGTTTTTGACTGACAATCGAGCCCGAGATAGGCTTTCCCAGCTACCTGCACTTCGCTAGTGGCAGCGAAATCATTTTCCTCGGGCAAGGTCTGTGAAAATTACGGAAATAGATCGGATCGAAGACCTTGCACCGCTGCGAGGTGCGTGGACCAATCTGCTACATAGAACTCCAGGCGGCTCTTTCTTTCGATCGCTTGAGTGGTTGGAGGCTATCTGCAAACACTCTCGTACTGATCTGAAGCTGCGAGTCTTGATTCTTGGAGATGTTAGAAATCCCATTGGGATCACGCCATTTGTGATCCGTAGAGAAGAACGCAAGCTAGGCACCGCGCGTGTACTTTCCTACCCCCTAGATGACTGGGGTTCGTACTTTGGTCCAATTGGCCCCAAACCGAATGAGACCACCCAGGCAGCCCTTGATCATTTGCTCCAGACCAAACGCGACTGGGAAATTCTCGACTTTCGGTGGACGCCACCTGAATCTCTTGATTCCGCAACCACACTCAAGTTGCTTGCTGAGAAAGGGCTCAGTGTCCAAACACGGATTCGTCATCAGACGTCCATGATCGACCTGGAGGGCAACTGGGAGGACTATGTAGCGAGTCGCTCTAAGAGTTGGCGCAGCCACTTTCGACGTCAACGCAAGAAATTGGCCGCTGCGGGTAAGGCGCGATTTGAAAGATACCGCCCACGAGGCGAGCAGCACGGAGAAGTCGATCCCCGCTGGGACCTGTTCGATACCTGCGTTGCCCTGGCAGAAGTCAGTTGGCAGGGTTCTTCAAAAACTGGAAATACCCTGAATCACCCCGAAGTCCGCGACTTTCTGCACACCGTCCATGAGTCAGCATGCAAACTGGGCTGCGTCGACATGAACTTGCTGTACGTCGACGAGCGCCCTATCTCCTTTGCGTACAACTATTGCTTCCAAGGTCATGTGTTTGCCTTGCGTCTCGGATTCGATCCAGACTCCGCGAAGCTGAGCCCCGGTAACATGGTCGAAACCATGGCCATCGAAGATAGTTTTGAACGTGGCGATACAATTTACGAACTCGGCCCCGACGCTTTAGAAAGCAAACGCCAACTCCGCACTCGTTTAGAGCCCGTTTGGCAACACACTCACTATTCGCCGAGCAGTGTGATCTCTCAGCTACTACGGGTCAAAGCATTCGCGTCTAACTGGTGGGAACCAACCACGGCAAATGCTTAAATCCTAAGTGGGCTGCTAGATGAATTCTATCGCGCATCAAAAAACCCTCGCTCAGCAAGGGTTTGATGAATGAGCCCGGCGCGACTCGAACGCGCGACCCACGGATTAAAAGTCCGTTGCTCTACCAACTGAGCTACGAGCTCTAATGGGGCTTGCACTACTTTTTCAGGCCCCGTTGCACTACAATTCTGTTAAGGCAATTCCCTTCCTATCTTGCCTGTAGTGCAATCTAATGGCTTCTAATTCTCGTAAAAAACGTATCCCGAAACTCAATTATACGGAGCTTCGTGGAATCGGATGGCACGTATCATTTCGCGATCCGCAGACAGGGAATCCTAGAAAGCATCGCTTTCAAGCGGATACCCAGGCTGAGGCTGAGAGAGCCTACCACGAGTGGGTGGCCTCTTACCTGCATGGCATTCTACCGGAGCAGCAACCCAGGCGGAAGGCCACGGAAGAAACCCCTCACTCAGAATCCAACCCTAAGACTATAGAAGCTGAATACGCACCTGGAAGCTTATTAGATGTCACTTCTGGATTGCTCGAATACGAAGAATCCCGAGTGAGACCTCCTGGCGAAGCCCGACGTTCAGGCACAATCACACGTGACCTTTTCAATGACCGTCAAGCCTATACGAGAGAATTCCTGGGTTTCATAAATACCCGCCACGGTAAGGGAGCAGTCAAGTCTCTAACGATAACTGACCTGACTTTGCACGATGTAGAAGCATACAACCGAATGCTTGTCTCATCAGGGTATTCCGCCTCTCAAGTAACCAAAAGACTCCGATTTGTGAAAAATATCGTGAGTCGTGCTGGACGCCCAGAATACGGAAGCCAAGCACTTACTTGGAATTGGTCTGCTCTTGATATTCTTCATGGTAAAGCTCCCGTGTCTAGGAAGCTCCCTACCCTCAATCAGATTAAGTTAGTGCTCTCTGCGTGTAATGAACGCCAAACCGCCATCGTCTGGCTTGCTATCGGATGCGGATTTGGCCAACGTGATATTGCTGCAATTAAAGTCAACCACTTTGACAGTGAAAGCTATGACCTAAGACGCGGCAAAACCGGAATTGACCGATATGGTCAGACCCCAAAACTAGTTTGGGATTCCATGCAGGCCTATCTCAAGACCACTAAGCGGCAATCAGAAGACCTACTGTTTGTAACTCGCAAAGGTCTTCCAGTGGTTCATAACAAAGCTGACTCAATCGTTCAGTGGTGGACTAAACTCCGTCAACGGCTAGGCGACCAATGTAAGGACTTAGATGGGTTCTATATTCTAAGACATTTAGGTGCCACAGAATTTGGCTCTCGTCCAGGTTGTTCAATTAGCTCCATGAAACGCTGGCTTGGGCACTCAGCGAGTTCACAGATAGCCGATGTCTATATGAAACCAGTTTCACCTGAGAATCGAAACACAATCAAATGGGTTCGAGAATGCTTAAGTACCGGCAAAGTCGATCTTAAGATTCAAAACGAATCACGACTGTGATTATTTCCGGGGGGCCTTCTGCACGTAGGGGCCTGTGCATCGGGCCCAAATATCATACGAAGTCCCCGAGAGCCCTATGGACTCTTAACTTCGTAGGCTGGCACTGTCCAGCCAGACGTGCTTGCTCCCAGGCTTCAACATCCGAGACGCGAGCGTAACGAATGCGACCCCGTTGCTCGTACGGCAACGCACCTGACAACATGGCCTGAACGACTGTTTGCCGTCTCATCCGTTGTTGAATTCGGATCTGTTCGACCGTCATCCAACGCGGGCTTATAGCGTCGTTCTCCTTTGCATTAAACTTACCCAGCACATACCTCCTTTGCCACAGGAAGTGTCAGTCTCTGACGTAGGCAAACCTACGGCAGGGACTGGCTGGGTAAGTAATTCGGCTACGACCCCGAATTGCTCAGAATGGCTCTCTGACACGTTCAGTGCACGTCCAGTACCTAATTTTACTCGTCGTCTCCCTGTCTACAACACCCTCTCGAACCCCCCTATCTCAGCACGATTTGTCGACCACATGCCCAGGGCATGTCATCGAACGGTGTTTGATCTTAACGCTCCAAAATTACCCTATTGCCAGAAAGCCAAAACATCTCGCATAGTCAGAGTATTCATTCACTGTTCTCTTGATGGTGAAGGGAAACAAACGATGTTTTTACACATGCCCTGGGCATGTGCATTTTTTAAGGCCGAGGGAACGACTTTGGCAAATGAAGAACCGAGCCATATTACTGCCGCTGTCATCGCCAATAAGGGCGGAGTTGGCAGGACGTGCAGCACTCACAATCTGGCTGGTGCGTGTGCTGAAAACGGTGCGAGGGTACTTCTTGTAGACACCGACCCTCAATGCCACCTCTCAAAAAACTGCTTCGGCACTGATTGGCCGGATTCATTGAATGTCCATCAGTCAATCGCTGCAATCTTTGCAAAAAAAGCAGAAGCCTCTCAGGTGATCCACCAAACACAGATAGATAACATTCACCTGATACCTTGTAGTGAGCATTTTCTTCCTTTTGACTCAGCCGAACCTCATAAACTCAAGAACAAGTCATTCTTACTTAGAGACTTCCTCGACGCCCTCCCCTCACCTTACGAGTACGATATCGTGCTTATTGATACTCCACCAAGTATTTACAATCTTCCTACTTGGAGTGCATTAATGGCCGCGAACTACGTCGTGACTCCCGTGGAACCAGAAAAAAATTCTGTTGAAGGAGTGCTAAAAGTAAAAGCACGACTTACTGCCGCTAGGGAAAACGGAAATCCAGACCTTACTGAATTGGGTTACTTTCTAACCAAATTTAACACCAGACGTGCCGACCACTATGCCTATGCCCAAACCCTGCGGCAAGCCTATGGTGCACAAGTTTTCCAATCCGTAATCTATCTCAGACAACCGTTTGCCAAGGCTGTAACTCAGCTTCTGCCTGTCACACATATTCGGCCACGGAAAAGACAAGAATTTGATATGGTCGAGAATTTGTTTCGAGAATTATTCGGTCGTATTAAAACTGATATTGAATATTCACAAGAAACTCAAAACGCGATGGAGGCATGTGGCTAATCCAAAAGCAAACTCATTCCTCGAATCTCTGGGCTCTGAAGTCGCCAAGGCAGTAGGGCGGGAGCCTGGGCCAGATCTTCGACAAATCGAAATAACCAAGCTCTATGCAGAAGCCCAAGTTCGCAAGGCTTTTGATAAAGAAGCGTTAGACGAACTTGCTTCTGACATCAAATTGCGAGGCATTATACAGCCCATCATCGCAAGGTGGGATGACCAGCATAAAGGATACAAGGTAATTGCTGGTGAGAGGCGGTACCGTGCTGCAAAACTTGCTGGCCTACAATCGATCCCAGTAATCGTAAAGCCACACGACATATCGGCTCAAGAAGAGATCGAGATTCAAGTTGTCGAGAACCTTCAGCGTGAAAACTTAAATGCTATTGAGGAAGCAAATGCCTATCAGTCGCTGATAACCGTGATTGGGTGCTCGCCAAAAGAAGTTGGTAGACGAGTAGGGAAGAACGAGTCTACCATCACCCGTGCTCTCCGTCTTCTTACGCTACCCAAAGATGTCCAGCGTGAAATATCAAAAGGGAACATCACAAAGAGCATCGCACGCGAACTTGTGCGTTTCCCCGATGAAGATGAAATGCGTGCCTATCTAAAGCAAGCTCAGACAGGACAACTCTCAAGAACTCAACTTGCCAAAGCTGCTACGAACAACCTTGCTCGTCCATCTAAACCGTCAAAAAAAGTCAAGCGGTCGCTTCAACCAGGACTACGTCTCTCATTTGACGGTGGCGATGATTTTGAGATTGTTGTACGTCGAAAAGGTGCTGCTTCAGATGAACAGATCTCATATGACCATGTGAAGCAAGCTATTGAAAATGTGCTAGCCGAGGTCACTCTCCGACTCGCTAATAAGGTACAGATCTTCTGAACAGCATTCTCATCATCGAACACCGTTCGCAAATTAGTCTATCGACAGATCAACAATTCCCGCAGTATTTTAACCTCGTTGAAGTGTAACTGGATAACTAGATGAAAATGCTAAGGAAGGAGCACGCAAATTATGTAATAGAACGTAGTTTTGACGCTCACATTGTGGACACAGTTTAGCGGATGGGGGTCCACTAAACAGCTCTCAATTTTGAGTGAGATAGTTAATTCTGAAACGAACTAACGAAGTACCAACATCTCCACATTCCCACTTCTTAGTTCATTCCGTCAACCGGCTTTTTTGAGTCTCGTGAATTTTTCTATCTACGGCTTTCTTTTCAACCAATGGGATAGGGGATGGCGTGTTTTGGAGCAAGTTTATGCAAGAAGTTTGGGGTAGAGCCCGAAGATACAATCCGCCACTAGAGAGATACGCTCTCTGTGGCTTAGCAAAGGAGTGCTTATCGAGTAGGTGAACAGAGTGGTGAGAAATCACTCCTAAGAACGCTGCAACGTTCTTAGGAGAAACCAATTGTTGGTTGATTGATAATGTAGGGTCCGGACTACCCACGATGACAGTCTGAAAGTAGCCCATCCCTAATAGTTTCGTCAACAACAAACCGCTTAGGCGGTAGGGGTGTGATTTATGCCTCAAGTTCGCCCTCATTTGAGAGGGAACAGGGATGGTGCGTAAAAACTCTGGTGTTGAATACTTTGAATATCGAGATGGTTATGCCGTATCGACTCAAGCCGATGTCTTAGCTGTACTTGAGGGCTATCGCGTAAAAAAGGCGAAAAGGAACGAACTAAGGCTCTTTGCTGCTAAGCTTGAGCATCAAGCTCTACATAAGAAATCAAAAGTTGACCTCGATAGGATTCTCAATTGCCGGAGTAAGACTCGGGGTATCAGAAGACTTAGTCCAACTGAAATTGCTAGAGCCGACCAGAAGCTTGATTCAATACTGTTGGTTAAGCAGGAGGGTCCGTCTTGCACTGTTGCACTTTCTAGACGTGTCCTTCGCCATATTGCCCAAGGAAGATGCACTGCAAACGAAGCAATTGTCCTTCTCTTTTATATGCTTCGCAGAATGAAGCAGACACGAAGCTTTGAGAAGCTCAATAAGGATGAGCGATACGCTCGCTTTACTTACTCTCAGCTGAAAGCCATCTCCGGTATCCCTAATGCAAATGTCAGCAGGGCTGTAAGCCGTCTTAAGCAACGAGGCTGGCTTAACACGGTGCCAGTGCATAAACAGAATGAGAATGCCTACGGACAACTCTTTGTAGATGGGGCCCTGATCTCGCTAACAGGGGCACATCGGCCTGTGGAAAAAACAGGGCTGACTGAAGCCTCAATTCAACGAAACAACAACGCCCCCTCTCACGAAACGACAACGCTAACAAAGAATATGTATCCCAAAACTAAAATCAGGTCGGTTTTTGAAGAAGTAAGGGATTTGCGAGTAAGTAAGTGGCAACGGAAAGCTGATTTTGAGCGGATTAAGCTAAGAGCTAGACGCGAGTTGATGGAATTATCTGAACAAGCAGCTTGAACATTCGCTAACTCACTTACATTTCGTGATCGGAATTCCACTGAAGTGCGGTTACACCAAGTCTTAATGCTCTAAGCTTTTATCTGATTCACGCGAGTCAAATGTCTGAGCCGCACATTTACATCTGATGCCCATCTATTTACATCGCGTGCACATCGCGCTTCATCGTGTGCACATCGAACTACATTTAGTGCCACCGAAAAGATAGTTAAGGTCTTGCTGAGAAAGGCTGAATCGGAAATCACAAATTAGAAACAAATTAAGTTAAAAGTAAGGAAGTTTTTCTTGGTTTGTACATGTATTTACATTAACGGAGTCCCTTTAATGAAGTTGAGCAACAACGCACGAGACCGATACTCAAACCCAGGCATCATCGAGAGCAATCTACTTGAAATGCCCCTATCACGAATCGGTGCCAGAGGCCCCTCTCCGAAGCCCTTGGTTTTTCATGACTCTATCCCTGATAGAAAACACCAGGTGCGTCATAAAAGGACCTTTGCACTCATCCCGTACGCAACGTCTAGTGGGAGAAGTATTCCAAACTCTTTCGACCAATCTTTGCTCTTAGCTGCTATGAAGCATACCTTTATGAATAAGGCTTTTGCAGACAATACAGTTTCGGTTAAACCACAAAAGCTACTCAGGCTCTTAGGTTCGAGAAACGATGCACCGTATAGGAGGAGGGTAGTTGAATCGTTACGACGATGGTCTCGTACATCCCTCTATTTCTCTCACTGGCGTTGTCAAAATTCTTGGGTTAGCACCGCTTTTTGTCCACTGCGTTCGTTTCGCCCACTTGAACCCGGGACAGACCCGCGTTGCCTTGGCGAGTATGAATTCTCATGGGCTGATGTGATCTGTGAAAATGTTAATGGAGGTTGGGTGCAAACTTTTGACTGGGCAACCTATAGGCTCTTAAAGAGGTCACTCTCTAAAGCCCTTTATTGTTTTCTGTCTAAACGTTTTCATAAGAAAGGCTCTTATGGGCCAGTTTCCATTTCTCACTTATGTGTAAATAAATTAGGTGTAAGTCCAGCAACGAGGCCGGGTAGAAGGTACCACCTCTTAGCTGAAGCAATGGAGGAATTAGTAGGTGTAGGTTTTCTGTCGAGGAACTCACTAGCAAACCCTTCACTCAAGCCGACGCAGGTGCATCAAGTGAAGTTCACCCATAAGAGAACCTATTGTGCACCTCGGCTAAAAACAAAGAACAGAACGTCTACTGTTACAAAGCGACCTCGGTTGCCGCTTGCATCTGAAGTTATTCCTCAGGATGACAATGCAGAGGGGAGTGAAATTCGTATGATGATCGCTAATCTACCGGAACGCGAGAAAGAAGCACTGCTTAGAAAAGCATTGGATGTGGCACCATCGACACTGAAAGAATCATACCGCCAAAGTATAGAGAAAGGGTTCTTTGCCTCGACGATAAAGCATAGAGTCATTGAAGCCTACCTAGAATCCCTTGAGCTGAGCGATGTTGCTATACAGGCATATCTTGATTCTCTCTACTTGGTTAATGCTGCTTGAGTACCATTGTGGAGACTCTCAGAACCCCTCGGACTCGTGACCAACAAAGGCAGGGTATGGGAGTAGGGGAGTTTTAGTCGCCTTCTTACGACCACATCGTCGTCGGGGCTATAAGGCCTCCGGCCCGCCTGGGCGAACCCCGACGACGACATGGCCGACGAAGGCAGAGGAAATCTCTGCGAATGATTGTTCTTTCAGCTGGGTTACTAGGGGGCTATAGAAGAACAACTGAAAGAGATTTGGTTCTTCGCCGTTGTTATGACAAACTAGCCAGAATGAGACAAAGGTTATTCCTCCTGTGAGCCAAAATGGGCCACAATGCATCGTTTGTTGGAGCTCCAGCCCTTTGCGGGCGACTTCCAAGAGGTCGATGTAGAAAGGAGGTTTTTATGAATAAGAATGAGTTTTGCAACGCACTTCTTGGGAAGCACTACGGTTGGCACTGGATGCTAATGGGAACTGGAATTTACTGGATGAGCACAATGCTTCCCCCATGGTACAATCCGCTGTTTTTTCTGTCCTTGTTTACTTTGGGGGTTGGCATTTTTTGGCTTGTTTATCCTCCAAAAGATGATGACGATGCTGAGGAGTAACATGAGGCATCAGTTAAATGGATTGCCATTCAGGTTAATCAATTGCATCGGCCTCATTGTGAAAACCAATCACACTCTTTGCCAAGAGCCAAAACTCCTGTACCAAAAAACCCAAATGTACAGGCCCAAAATGCACCATAGGTAAATGGAAGTGCGTATTCTCGAAGTGAGTGTATGGTGTCGTCATTGGTAGCTCTTTTCCAAGCATCATCAACATAATAATACGAATACAAGCTTAAGCCAATCAACAACGCGAGCAGGATGCAAAACAGTACCGCTTTTTTTCTATGCTTAGGCCCTTTCCTAAGTCCCTTCAAAGAGAAGAAAACAATAATGGATATTAGGGTCGAAAGGACCAGTGTGAAGAACGTCGCTGGTAGTTTTAGATCCTTCGCTAATTGAGGCCAATTGCCAAAGTAAACCATTGCACAAGATACAAAAGGCGTGACCTTTTCTAAGTTCTCAGCTGCTTTCTTTATCCATGTCATTGGACATTGCCTCCAGAGTCAAAAATGAATTCGGCTCTAGGCTTCGCCCCATCTACTTCATATTGAACTTGATGCAGGAGGCCGTCCATGTGGTTATAAAGCAGTAGTTGCGTGAGGTTCTCCTGGCGATTAGGTAGTCCTCCGAAAATTGGAGAACCAATAAATGGAAAGTTATTTATTCTGATTCTCTTAGTTTCCCCTTGAATTACTTCCCCTGAATCTGAAAGAGCGTGTTCTTTTCCTCCGTTAACGAGAGCAAAGTTTTCAAGGCGTATTGGTCGGTCAGAAAGATTTGCTATTACTATTTCGGCAGTTTCTCCGTTGAGTAGTTTCAGGGAATGTATTCTTAGTTTTCTCTTAGGGGCAATTGCAGGTAGCCAGCATCGAGATTGTCGTCCTCCCGCATATTGGATGTGAATAGACTCGTTGCGATACTCAAGCGGTTCTGTCGTGCTGAACCTAGTAGACCATGTCTTGTTTTGCAGTGCAGCAGTAGGAAGGTATACGGCTTGTGCTCGAAGATCAGCCTTTAGTGAACGAGTATATTCGGGGGATAAGATTGAGTCCCACCTAATGGCTAGTTTGTCAGCGTCGAATTTCTCTGCCAAGGGAATGTCAAACTCGAGTTCATAGGTGATCTGATGTCCTCGTTCTGTTTTTTCGGCAACAGAAGAAGCTTGAATACGAATTGTTTCAATAGTTCCCGTCAGTGAATTTTCAACATGGGTTACAGCCGAACAGGATACGGTTTTGCAATCTCCCTTTGGCACCCAGATGTCTGTTTTCGTATCACCGTCACCTGGAGTAGGGCCACCATCAAAAAGCAGTATTCCTTCCCTTTCTCTGGGGCCATACCCATTAGCTTTTGAAGAAGCTGACTCTGTTGGCTTTACGGGACCTTTTATTTGTCCAACTTTCCAATTCACCCAACAGTTTCTATCGGTGACGAGGTTCGCAACACTGCGACCAAATATCCAGCCAGTTGGCTCATTCGGATTTGGGGTCGCGGTCGATTGCCACTTCACATGACCGTGAGGACCAGGGCCGCCTTCGCCAGACCTTGGAGGTTTAGAGGTTTGTCCGTGGCAACAGCTGCTGATAAGAGAAGAGACCGAAACCAGCACTAACGAATGAAATAACGAGCTGCGGAGCATGGAGACCCTCTGAATCAGATGGGCTTTGGAAAAGCAAGACGCAATGTTCTTGGTCAGACCAGATTTTAATGTACTTTGAGGGCAGGGCAAGTGCGTTGTGTCAGCTACGGAATGAGCTAATGCACTGTAGCATCCGGAGGCCTACTGCAATTGGCGATACTAGGGAAGGTCAAAGCCCCAGGCCCGATTTCTTGCACTCTGAGCCGTTCCAGGCGTATCCACTCTGCTGAATAATCCCTTCACCTGTAGCACTGCACATTGTATCTGCTACTTTGTTTCCCAGGTTCGACAAGCTTGGCAATGCGAGAAGAGCGATCAGTGCCACCACAAGTGCCACTTCAACCATTGTGGAACCTTGTTCATCTTCGATTTCTCTAACCCTCGTCATATGCCTCCTTAAAGGATATCAGCTCTTGGTTCACCAACTCTATCGGCTTGTATCTGCCCTAGCCTAAGCATTCCAGCCTAATGAACTGCTGCTCAGACTTTGTCTGAGCATCCACGACATTCTCTAATTCTCTTAGTCGCAAGACCGAAGGATAGAACTGAAAACAATAGAAAACTCGATGGCTCAGGTACTGCTGTACCCGTTAAAGTAATCGCCCAGCGTTCAGTATCATTGGGTGGCGTTCCAAACGCATACCCTTGAGGGAAGTTAAACGCGGTTGGATCAGAACTCCATACTGCTGGTAATCCTGAACCGAGAGAGCGCGAGATATTCGCGATTCCTTCAACAATTCCTGAATCTCTCTTTTGTAACCCAAGAACCCAATCACCAGCTGCAAGTTGTAACTGCGGGATTGAACTCACGTCCCACTGATAGTCGAAGGTGTCTGCATTGTTTCCACCGGGTCCAGAGTTGCCGAACACAGTAATTGGGAAAACGTCGCCATTTGGGAGTGGGGGAGCAAACGTGATTCCTGGCGGTTGACCAATTGGAACCACGAACTCAGGTCCACTACCTGCAAAAAAGTTTGACTTTGTCCAGATCGACACTCGCCAATCGTATACGTCGAACCGAATATCATCGAATAACGGAGAATTTGTCTCGGGAATTGCAGACACAATCGCTCGAATAGAATCAAGTTGCGTTGCTTGTGCCAACTCTAGAACCACACCAACGTGCCCAGTGTTCAACGCACCTTCTTGTGTAGAAGTTATCGCACCTCGATTGTTTGTCAGCGTGTTATCTGGCCCAATTGGGTCGCCGCCAAGAACTAGTGTGGCGTGAGCTGATGACGGACAGCTTAAGAAGGCCAGGCTGGCCAGACAAAATCCAACGGCAGAAAAAGTAGCTCTCATTAGGACGCTCCTCGCAATCAAGAGGGAGTGGGCATACATCCCACCGAGGCTTGCGACAGCCAGAGAGCAATGCAGAGGCCACACTCCCAGAACGGGAGCGTCACCAACACAGTTGCTCACTGAAAAACCGTGCTACAGCACGGGTCGCAATTTCGGTGGGAGCTATGCGTGGATACGCATCAAATCGAATTGTCGCCTTTTATTCTAGCCGCATTTATCAACCAGTTCCAGCAATCAAGCACGAGTTTTTACGGAAGATTTCCCGGAGTTTCTTGGGCTCGGATAAGAGGAGCCCTCGTCTAGGATTGCTCTCTCTTCTTACAGCAAGGGCAGACGCCTAGATGCGTATACCAGTCCCACGGTGACTGGGACGAATCTGGATGTGAGACCGTCATCGATTCCTCCAAGCTCTGCACACCATCAAGGATTTCCCAGCCTTCAGGGAACTCATTTATCCAATCCGCCTCATCCGTGTCACAATGGATACAAGCCAGACGTATCTCACCCGACCGCTCCTTAACCGGCATGTTTGCTGCAAACAACAAATCATCAGTCCATTCAAAAGAGTTGTCATTTGTTACCTGGAATTGCAAGTCTCGTAGCACATCGCTTCGTATCGATTCATCTTTCAGACTCAAGTCTCCACCAGCTGTTACGTTTCCTATGATTTCACCAGCAATGTCTGTAATCTCTCCAGTCTTATAGAAATTGTATTGTCCCATAGAACTCACTCCAAAAGCGAAAAAGGTTGAGGACGGTAGTGCCCGTTTTGTTACCTCAACCAACCTTGGTTCAACTAAGAACCTCATTCAGCTTCACCGTTGTCGCGATACAATTGCGTGTGCAATTCGTCAGCGACTTTTGCCAATAACGGCAAATCTTGTCGGCTAAAGCTAGAAGAACTTTCCCATTTGTCGTCCTTCTTATAGAGCTTTGAGAATGAAATCCCGTGTCGGATACCGTTCTCAGTTTCGTTAGGGAACGCTACGGCCTTAACACGACCGAGACGTACTTCATGGCTAGGTTTTGTACTAGTAGCCATCACTGCACCTACCTTTCTTGGTGCTAGAGTAAAGAGATGAAAGTGGACCTAGACAGCCAGAGTCAGAAGACTTGCTGCTTTTTGGTCCAAAACAGAGCGATCGCCAGCGTTTTCATAACGCCCAGCGATTCGCGTTAGTGCATCAACAGCTGAAAACACAGAGTAGTCATTCTCTTCTGGAATAAGCTTAAGGGCTTGTTCCACCAGTTTATGACTAATGCCGTGCCTTCTTAGAACTTTTGACACTTCCTCAGCATCCTTGCCGAGTGATACCTGCATGGCGGTTTGAATACTCTTTGCAAAAGAATCGCGACGTTCATCGGATCTTTTTACGAGAGAATCAATTGCACCACGAATCTCGTCCAGAATTAACTGGACGTTTCCAGCATGCTTTCGCTTCAATTCAAACACTTCCACGGCATCCCAAACAATGTGATTTGCACATATACGTTGATACCAAAAAGTCTGAATGCCAACGCTGCGGCGTCCAACCTCAGAATTCCATACAAAGAATCCCGGGGCGAACACTTCATTGTTGATATTGACCCATCCATCGGGGTCGATCAAAAAAGCAAAGCAATCCTGCTCGCCCGCGTACAACCCTGTCGCTCCATTAAATCCCTTAGGCGGGCGATGGAACTTGGGAGCACTTTCGCGGACGACATTTAACAACTCGGCGTCGAATAACCGGCTATATCCCGTTCCATGAACTGCATGCACAACACTTCCAGCCGTATAGACTTGAAGTGGCTTGCGCATCGACGGTGCCGTATCTCGGAAGATACTTGCCGCCGTGTTCTTAGAAACGCGATTTACCGTGTCTTTGTCGACACCATGTAGCTTACAAAGCTGAGAGAAGCTCCAGTCGTTTAACTGAAACTGTTCACTCTCTACTTGAAGCTGAAGCGATTGAGATCCTTCATTTGTAACAACCGAAACAGTGTTGTTTGGTTGCCACAGTTCTCTTGCCCCTTCTCGTCTGCTTTCGCAGTGACTAATTAGGGAGTCGAGTGACTCGAATCGCTCATCCGGCTTTCGCCGAAACAACTCATGGCTTGCTTTCACAAGATTCATGAGAAACTCCTTTCTTAGAAGCACTATGACTAATGGAAAGAAATAACCTTCAGTTGAGGTTTGGGCACTACCGGTCCTCAGTGGAGCCGTAGAAATAGCAACTCCACAAAGGACCGCGTGCGTTACATCTACACGTAACCAACAATGAAAAAGAACGACGAGCAGCAGCTCGTGAGTCAAAAAATAGTAGAGGTCGGTATGCTTCCATGAGCATGAAACGCTAGAGGGCCCAAAAAACGGGTCACAAGCACGCACACTATGGTCACACTTGGAACCAAACCTTTGACGTGGTTCACCAAGTGATACTGAAGCACCTACAGATTAAGCTTGCGGTTGGAAAGCTGCTTAACGCTGTGGTCTGCCATCAGTCAGATGAGACGCAACCCTTAAAGCAAAGGAAGCACACCGTTCCTCAGGAGAAAACACTCCGAGTGTTCTCTTCTTAAGACCGGAAATTGCTCGCTTCTAGTAAGGGGGCGGCAATTTTACTGTATTCATCTCGAAATCAGAGGCTTCCTCAGCTGGTGAATGCTTCGCCCAATCGAGAATGGTTGAGATCATATTTGTTTTTGAACTACTACATGCCTGCCAAGTAACCTGAAGAATGTGGGCTTGAAGCAGACAGAAGGCACCGTGTAGCCAATGTTGAGACCTTAGGTATTCAGAGTACCGAGTCTCACCAGCTGAATCTTTGTAGAGATATGATAATTGCCCACTGTCTAAATAGTGACCATAGTCACCACTCTTTTTGAACACGTTGATTGAGACTGGCCCCGATTTTAGTGTGGCTATTGCTTCCTCTTTCTTAACAGATGTAGACATACCCCCCCTCCAAGTAAAAAGAGGAACACCGCGATTGGAGCGAATTACCCCCAGCACTCACAATCGCCGTGCTCCGATGAACGTTGAACTAAAAGGATGTCGCTTTCGCACCGACAACATTTCGCCCGTTATGTCATTACACATGAGGCGTGTGCTCTATGTGCGTGACTTTTTCAAATCTTTGTGACACTATTGCTGTATGGGACTTACACATGTAACCGCACTTGTTAGAAATCCTGCTGAACCAGATCGTTTCTATGAAGAACTATTTTTAGTTGATACTGGCTCTGTTGATTCACTGATACCAGGCAACAAGCTTCGTGAAATTGGATTCACAGCTCAAACTCAACGTACCTATGAACTGGCAGACGAAACTCAAGTGACCTACGATGCTGCACCTGCTCGAATCGAGTTCATGGGAGAAGTAGTCGGGTCAACTGTGGTATTCGGACCCGATGACTGTGAGCCAATACTTGGTTGTACAGCTCTTGAATCAGTTGGCATCATGGTAGATCCAAGGACGCAACGCCTTACACGTAGGCCAGCAGTCCCCATGAAATAGTGCAACCTTTCTGCTTACTCCCTACATAACACCTCAATCTTCGCATGTGCGAAGATAGCCTATGCAGCCATTGTAGAGGCGTAACTTGGACGGGCAGTGATTTCCGGTAAACGTGTCCCTTACCAGCCACGCTAAGGGGAATGGAGTAGCTTCCATTCACGTCACTGTTGCCCGTAGAGCCGGACGAACGTTGAGAATTCGTTCTCAATTAAGGCCAAGAGATTGGCTTATCCGGTTCGAGGGAGGCTCGAAAAATGCTGCCCATTGCAGTTCTGGAGTAATCCTTTTTGTTCTACTTTATTTGTATTGAAGTAAATCTCAAAAAGAGTAATCCCAGCGTTCTATCCCATTTCTAATTGTACGAATCAGGGCGACTGAGAAAAACCTTATACAACTTTTGTATTAGTTGTGTGAGGCCGTCGCGAACAAAGCGGGTGAAAGAATTCATTCTCAAATCCCGTCTGTGGGGCCTGAATCCTTCTCTTGAAGGACGGTGCAACGCAGCGTGCGTGAGGAGTTACAGTACAGTGATGTATTGTATCGCAGTTTTGACTAACTGCGGCGACCCTGGAAACAGGGCGACAAAAAGCTCAATCATGAAAGGCGAGTAATCGCTTGCACGTGAGACATCTAGAAGACGAGTAGCCGAACTGGGACAACCCTTTCACCTTCGATACCCGACGCTTGTGGATTCGATAGGGGAAATCTTCACTGCACTGAGAAGTGTGGACACGCCCTGTGCGTGGTGGAAAGTGCAGCGTGCCAGACAGCACGCAACGCATGGTGAAAGGATCGCGGCAATGCCGCTTACCGACGTGAGCTAGATGTTGATGTTCGAGACTAATCAGGGAACTTCTATAGCCTCCGGAATTAAGCCTCCGGTGCCTCAGTTAGTCATTGAGGTGGAAGTAGACATGTTTATGTCGAAAAGCTGTAGAAGGGGAGTGTGAGGCAAGAGAGTTGCGATCCGTCGTAACTCCGGTAGAAGTGATGTTCTGTAAAGACCATCAGCGATGCTGTGAGCGAAGGCTCACATAGGTTGGTAACATAACCTACAGTGCAAGGCAGTGCTGGCTCGTTTGTCGCTTCGGCTGGTAACCGATGCTGTACCAAAGCAATTTGGCACAGACAACTACGAAAGCCTCGACGGGATTTCCCGTCCAAGTGTACGCCCTGGAGTGCCCTTACAGGGTAGCTTCAGCTTTCGTTCGTGAAAGATGCAATGAGTAGCTCCATCGAAGTGTGCCAGACAGCACATTTGGGTGGAGCATTGCATGGCAACAAGAGGTCTTGCGGTCGCTCCACAGTGCCCGCAAAGGTTTCATGGCTTTTCGGACAGTTTGGGCCAGCAGCCTATGGTTGCAAACCAAACCGTCCGCTTCCACCTTTCTAATCAATCTCTATGTAACATCTCATGATGCACTCTCAATAACCGAAAAACTCTTCTATTTACTTATTGATGGAGTAAATCACATGAGACTTTCAAGAGTGTGTATCTATAGGGAGTATTTGGTTCGACTTGTTGCAAAGCTTGGACTTCCTAGTTTCGTTACAATAAATGACATCACCTACACCGGGTGGTTGATAAAGTTTGCTGGCCAAAATTGGTGAGTTGAGGTGAAGGTCGATGATTTGAAAGCAACTCTCTACAAAGGCAGATCTTATAAGCGAGCCGTTTGGTCCATCTACTGTGAGAGATACTATGAGGGTACGGTAGTGGATTTCACCAACTTCTTGAGCAATAACAAGGCCAAACGCAACTATTTGCATTGAGCAATGAAAGCGATGCACCTCAGACAAAAGCTTAGATGTAGGTACAAGTTCCTATACCAGTGACAAAAGAAATCAATTCAATCCATGGACTTGGAACTTTTTTTGCAACATCCAGTAATAGGTACACCATAACATCGAAATTCTTTGGGGGAGGGGAATTCATGCCCAGTAGAGGCGAGTGCAAATACCGATGTATTGCAAGTTCTGTTAATGGACTCATTAAGCAAGTAATTTGTACCTATTTCGGGCGTGCTGAGTGTCGTTTTTGGGCGAAACTTAGTCCGTCAGAATTTTTAAGACCCGATGAACAGGATGCACGAATCATTGACAAGCTAGGTCTTAACATCAGTCGATTCACTCGCTCTAGGAGAAAGGCAGCGGGAGAAGCTCCAATTCACTACATTCGCCATGAAAACACACGCATTATTCTCACTACGAACCCAGGCAATCCACGATTCTTTGACTATGCGTCATCTACAAACCCTGAGACTGGTGAGAGAGTAGGCTTCTACAGAAATGTCATGATGGCACCCCTTACTATTCCGTTTGCATGGAGAGGTAAGCTCTTTGCTTACGCAATTGGTCTCTCAAGAGGCAAAGTCAGAACGCGAATAGAGAAGAGATCATACCTTAGGCTTAAGAAATACTACGTTAGCCAAGCCACCAAGAAGCCTATCCATTGGTTCGTAAGAGAATTCTACCTGACTATTTTTGAACCGTATGGTGGTGTTCAGGTTCAGCTACACGCGATAAAGCGTGCTGTGAATGAAGCAAGACGAGTTGCCGGAATCTCGGGCCGTGTTCCAGATGAAGCCATACCAACTCGTCTTCGGCCAATCAAAGTGTATCAAACCCCAACACCATTTCCAGTTTCCATACCTACTACACGTGAACTAGACGCAAGCAACGACATCGCTTCGCCGTCCACTGATAAGGAGGACGTACTAGAAGCAGCATAGCGACTCCATCAATACACAGTGTGACTAAATGGAGAGATAGAAATGCAACAAGTACATACGAAAAACTCATCACTTGGTAGTTTTTCTGGTCCTGGGACTCTAGGAACCTGCCTGTTTGACAACACACATCAAGACGGATTGGCTGGGTTAACGCACCGTCTTAAAAGAACACTTACAATACTCGTCTCTGAGCTTGGAGGGCCGAATAAGGAAGATGCTCTAAGTGGCGTTTGGGATCACATTGACCTATTTCAACACGCTAGTGATACCTTAGGCCGATTTCTAGACAACCAATCAGCTAGTGGCGACCTTCGTCTCGAATACCTAAGTGAGCAATTCGAGAACCGGCTAGCTCTCGTAGTTAGACTACTTAAGCAGGGAAGCAATCTGGAGTCAGTCACTTTTCTTGACCGTATTCAGTTAAAGGATGCCCTACATCATCTCTTAGAAAATGTGCAAAGAATTGGAAACCTAAGTCCACCACAGAAAGTAAAGAGGCAGCCTAGTTTCTACTAGCATTGTCGCCCCGCGTTTTAGGCATTCTTTGCCTTGAGACGCGGGGATTCAACTTGCTCCTAAAGACCATTACAATCAATCCGGCAACAACACTTACCCATCTTTCGTGAAGGGCTCACTTCAAATGAAAGTAGTTCTCGCTGAAAAGCCATCTGTGGCTAGAGATATTGCGGCTCATCTTGGTTGCTCTAAACGCCAGGACGGATACCTTGAAGGAAACGGGTATCAAGTTACGTGGGCTTTTGGCCATCTCGTAACGCTTAAACAACCTGATGACTACGATCCAGCTCTTAAGAAATGGAGCATTGAAGGGCTACCCTTTATTCCACCTCGCTTTGAGCTAAAAGCTACTGGTGATAAACAGGCGAGAGCACAGTTAGCTGTCATTAAGAAGCTCTTTCGGGCTTCAAGCACAATCATTTGTGCAACAGATGCTGGAAGAGAAGGGGAGCTTATCTTTCGTTACATCCTAAGCCTTACTGGGTGTACGACAAAGCCAGCCAAACGTCTCTGGCTTAGCTCACTTACTCCTGAAGCGATTAGAGGTGCCTTCAAAAACTTACGTCCACTCTCAGACTACGATAACCTCTACGCGGCTGCACGCTCTAGGAGTGAAGCGGATTGGATAGTTGGGCTTAACGGGACTCGATACTTCACCGCAAAGAACCCCCAAGACAAAACCCTTTGGAGCGTTGGCCGAGTACAAACACCCGTGCTTGCCCTAATTGCAAATCGCGATATTGAAATTGAGGACTTTCAATCAACGCCCTTCTGGGAGCTTCAGACAGCATATCGTGAAACTCTATTTCGCTATACAAAAGGCAGATTCGATAAGGAGAGAGTTGCCACAAAGCAGCTAAAACGAATCAAGCGTTGGGACTTAGTAATCGACTCCGTTGAGACTAAAGAACAGCGGTCAGCAGCCCCTCAGCTCTTTGACCTTACTGAGCTACAACGAGAAATAAATAGACGTTTTGGTGTATCTGCGGCTGACACTCTAAAAGCCGTACAATCACTCTACGAGCAAAAACTCGTTACTTATCCACGAACTGATTCTAGGTATTTAACCAAAGATATGGAGCCTACTATCCCTGGGATCTTTAGGGAGCTCTCAAAACTTCGTCAAAAAGAAATTGGTGGCTTAAACCTTGATTCACTCACCTTTTCGGCTCGAATCACTAATGACAAAAAGGTAACTGACCATCACGCAATTATTCCGACTGGGAAAATTCCAACTTTATTAAATAAGGGTCAACAGCAAGTATATGACCAAATCCTTACTCGCTTCATCGCTGCCTTCTACCCACCATGCCTTAAGCAAGTAACTTCTATTAGTGCTCACTCAAGAGACCTTCCATTCTTAGCCAAGGGCACTCGCGTTGTGTCTGCTGGCTGGACCGTTCTCTATAGCAGTTCTGATGGTACTGAGAGAGAAGGCGATGACCAACTATTGCCAGAATTTCGTGTGGGTGAGGCTGGCCCCCACGAGCCATCGATTCGTGAAGGTAAAACGGCTCCTCCAAAGCATTTTACTGAAAGCTCACTGCTTGGAGCTATGGAGACTGCCGGTAAAGAAGTAGAGGAGCAAGAGCTTCGTGAAGCACTTAAGAAACGAGGGCTCGGAACCCCCGCAACACGTGCCGCTGTCATTGAAACGCTGCTAAAACGTGAGTACATCAAACGCTCTAAATCAAAAATCACTGCAACCAAACAGGGGCGCTACTTATTACAGTACATACAAGATGAGAGCCTAAAATCTGCTGAGCTAACCGGTGACTGGGAGGCAAGGCTAACAAAGATTGCTCGCGGTGACGGTAGTGCAGCTCAGTTCATGGACAACATTGCTGAGTATGCTAGACAAATTATTGGATCTAATGAGACGGCTTCAAAGAAACAACTCCCTAAGCCTGAAGCTCTACGACCACAAGCTAAGACATTAGGGCAGTGCCCCGTCTGTGGAGCTTCTGTTACTGAACAAACTAAATCCTATTCCTGCTCACGGTGGAAAGATGGGTGCAAATTCACAATATGGAAAACTGTTGCTGGCAAGAAAGTTGCCCGCTCAACAGCTGTGCACTTGCTTAATAAAGGTAAATCTTCTGTCCTCAAGGGATTTACCTCAAAAGCAGGCAAGCCTTTTGAAGCACGGCTCGTTCTAACCAAGGGCGGTGTTGAGTTTGAGTTTCCTCGGAAACGTCGCTCCTAGTACCGCATACTTTGTTCCATGTGCTTAGGAGCCTTTGCTAATTTGACTTGGCACTCCGAACTATGACACGATTTGACTATGGCAGATGATTCCAATGAACCAGCAACTAAGAGTGAGCTGAGAATTCTTTCTACTGAAGTTAAAGACCTCTCTACTGAAGTTAAACAGCTCGATAAGAAGATTGACACTGTGGAAGCAAAGCTTGACAAAAAGATAGACACCGTGCAAGCAGAGCTTGTTCTACATGTCGACTCACTTGAAAAAAAGATAGAAACAAAACTTGAGAAATTACAAGAGAGTTTTGATACTAAGCTAAACAAAGTTGTAGACCAAATTCAACGAGGGTTTGGTCTCTTGGAGGAGGCTATTCGCGGAGATTCTGTTCATAAGGACGACTACGTGAAGCTCGAACAGCGTGTAGAAAATCTTGAGAAGTCAGTCTTTGGGTAGCTGGGTTGTGGCTCAAGACTACATTTGAAAGTATGGCCTTATCAGCAGATGACATAGAAGCTCTCCAGACACTGCTTCATGAAGAGGTTGTCACTCAACTTGAATCTTTTGAAGCAAAGCTCGACGAATTCAGAAACGATACACAGACCAATTTTGATGGTGTATCAAGTCAGATAGAATCGCTCCAGCAGGAGTAGTACACAATTAAAGAGCAGGTCGCCCGACTAGAAGAACAAGTAGCTGGGTGAAAAACTAGCCTTGTTCTGAAAATAAATCAACACTCCCCAAATCTGTTTGCTGGGTAGCCCCATGTTGGGCTACCTGAATATCTTCCATCCAGTTATCTCCAGAAGAAGCTGAATCCTCAGGCCGAAGAACGGACAGAGCATTCTCTAGCATGAGGCGACCGCCATACCCTGCTATCCGCTCTTTATCATAAATTGTTTTGCCGTCTTGGTTGAGTACAATTAATTGGTCGTCGAAAAACACCAGTCCAACACCTTTATCATTTGTATATCGCTGTTGTTCGAAATCTTCTTTACTAACTACATAGACCCCATATTCAGTCATTTCACCGTCGATTTCGACCGTTGCAGTTCTTTGACGAGGAATAGATCTTTTGTCGGGGTGAGGTGGACCCCCAAAACTGGACAACCCTATAAGGTGTAGAATACTCCCTTTGGGAGTCCACCAGGAGGTCCGGTTTATGGCACGGAAGCGAAGAGTGTTTAGTGGTGTTTTCAAGGCGAAGGTGGCCTTGGCAGCGGCCCGTGGCGACAAGACGACAGCAGAGCTGGCTGCGAAGTTTGCGGTTCATGCTAGCCAGGTGACGGCCTGGAAGAAGCAACTGCTCTCGGGAGCAGCAGAGCTGTTTTCTGACGGTCGTAACCGTCAGGAAGAAAACTCTGCGGCCGAGCAAGAACTTTACGAACAGATTGGCCGCTTGAAGATGGAAGTCGAGTGGTTGAAAAAAAAATCTACCCAGCTCAGCTAAGGAACTCAGACGATGGATCGATCCAGCCCATGTGCAACTGAGCGTAGCTCGCCAATGCGAGTTGCTCGGTCTACCTCGCTCGACGTGGTACTACGAACCTCTGGGCGAAACGACCGAAAACCTGAAACTGATGCGCGCCATCGACGAGCAGTATCTCAAGACACCGTTTTACGGCAGCCGAAAGATGTCAGAAGTGTTTGGCGTCAATCGCAAGCGAATTCAGCGTCTGATGAGACTGATGGGAATCGAAGCGATTTATCCAAAGCATCGCACCACTTGTCCAGGTGCTGGACACAAGATTTACCCGTATTTACTGCGAAATGTGGCAATTATTCGTCCCAATCAGGTTTGGAGTACCGATATCACCTACCTGCCGATGCAACAAGGTTTTTTGTATCTGGTCGCGGTGATGGATTGGTACAGCCGGTTCGTGCTGAGCTGGCGGCTTTCCAACACGCTCACAATCGATTTTTGTTTAGAGGCGCTCGACGAGGCGTTGTCTACCAAGCAACCCGAGATATTTAACAGCGACCAAGGCAGTCAATTCACCGCGACAGAGTTTACCAATCGACTCTCTACACGCGGTGTATCGATTAGCATGGACGGACGTGGCAGGGCACTAGACAACGTGTTTGTCGAACGTCTGTGGCGTACGGTGAAGTACGAGGAGGTATATCTGAAAGACTATGGTGATGGCTGGGAAGCGAAAGCAAGCCTCACGGCCTACTTCGAATTCTATTGCCACGAACGCATTCACCAGGCGCTGGGATATCGCACGCCTGCAGATGTTTATGGCAAGCGAAACTGAAGCCACAGCCACCGAAATGACGACCCATCTAATACGAAAAATTTTGCGAGAAGGCGGACATCAAACGGTACACAAGCAACCAATTGACGAAAGCCGGCCGCGCCAGCCCTGTGAGGGGGCTGGCGGGCCTACCGAAAGCAACTCTTATACAACCCTGTTTACTGTCCAACTAATGGGGTCCACCTCCGGGTACCATTCTGCTCCAGCTGCATCAAGTTCGGCAATTATCTGTTTTTTTATCTCTGAGGCTGTCATCTGCAGCCCTGCCTCTAGCTCCTGCATTGAAGGTATTCTCTGGGACTCGGCTGTTCGAAGTGCGTCTGCTACTGCTGTCATATCTGTTGTTCCTTTTGTTCCGACCCAAATCAGTCGGCTGGTTTATGCTTACTATTGTCCTGCAACATGAGTACGTAAGCAAAAAAACTTGGAATTTTCGGGAGATTACCTCCGAGAAAGACCCTAACGAACAGATTGAGACAGCCCCTTAACTTAGGAAGAGAAGCGAGTCTTAGGGCTATCAGACAAGGTCAGATGCAAAATGGGCTGCCCCGCACAAGGACAGCCCTCAAAGATGTATACCCACACTGTGAACTAGTCGCTTGCTTTAACTAAGCGACTACGAATTCAAGCGTATCTGCAGGGATCGAATTTATGCTTCAGTAATTCTGATTATGTATTTACGCCTCTATGGCGTCTCTTGCGGCCCACAATCTCAACTCCAACATAGGTGGCTATCCTCTTAAGGGTTGAGTACCTCACATCTCTCTCATCTTGGATGAAACTTCTAATCGTTGCTCTCGTAAGGCCAGTCTCATTTGCAGCATCCCGATACGAATACTTGCCGCGCTTGAACTCTTCTCTAACCAGCTCCTCAATATCCATGCCTAAAAAGATAGATGTCGTGGTAAGCAATTGCCATCTGACAAAATGCTGCCATGGCAATAATTTGCCAGGGTTCTGCACACAATTTCATATTCTAAGCATCGAAACGAAATGAGAGCCTTGATTCGGTCAATGTGATGAGGCTTACTTCTAACGTTCTTAACTACTTATGGCCCACACCTATCCAAGCATTTTGGTAGTTGGTCATTATGACCATACAGAGCCTGAGCACCGTGCTATGCGGTTGCTGCTAAAGAAACAGACTGAAAGACTAAACGCAAAGCTACTAGAAGTACGGCACTCTGATCTCATAGCCTCTGAGTCTAGCTGGCAAAGTAGCTGTCTCATACTTGATGTGCCACTACTAAGTGTCTCAGAGGCTGAGCTATTTGACGCAATCAGAATAAGGCTTCAGGACTCATTCCAGTACATTCTTGCAATAACCAACAAATCTGATTGGACACACAGGCTAATTGCAGCAGGGTGTGACGATGTGCTCCTAAAGCCACTTAATCAAAAGAGGCTATCAACTTCTCTTAATAGGCTCGTTCTGGCTTTAGAGCATGCTGTACTTCACTAGAAATGTACGCGACACCTTCAAGTGCCGCGTACGAGGGGGTAAAGTTAGAGTGCCTGATGCTCAGCTGAGAACCCAATTACAGCACTCGGTCTACCGTAAGTGTTCTCAACATACTCGACTCTAAAAAGTCTTGCGTCCTCATACTCCTCATCATCCACTGGGAGTGGATAGATAAAGGTTGCATCTTCAGCGTTCTTAAACCGCCTAGCTCTGATTAACGCTCTAGCTGCAAGAATTACAAGCTGGCCTCCGCGTCCGCGAAGGGTTTGTAAGAAGATCATCGATTGAGGGATGTCTTCTAGGGCCCGCATCACTTGTGGAGTTATCATTACTCGTGTTCTACGTCGCTTGTCACGGGAGAAGCCCATTTCAGGCGTACTCCACCCCGTAACATTGATTAGTCCAGGTCTGTCACGTAGACGGCCAATGCTCTGCTCCCCTTGGCTTATTCGTAACGTTTCGCTAGTTAGATCGTGTGCAACATACTTTTCTATCTTGATATTCATTACACTACACCCCTCTTATCCCTCACATACCGTTCCAGAGATTAACTGTGAAGCATTTCACTATCAGCTGTGGAACAACCTTGTCTTTTGCCGAGCCAATAGAGGCAAGGTTTGGCCGCAGGGGGAATTGAAAGTGGTCCGCTGGCAACACGAACGTTGTAGGCAGGGTAAGGGGAAGTAGTAGAAGGGAAATCAAAGGAGAGGGAAGAATCAGCGAGCCTCGACGTGCCGATTTGAGGACACGTAGTAAATCCGGTATCATCAGTCGTCTGTTATCGTTTGCGTGTGTTAGGGGGTGGAGGTCGCGTCCGCTTCTAAGCTCCCGCGTTGACACTAGGTGGTCTGGATAATACTGGCAGCACTCGCTTACTCTGGGCGATATGCAGTAAAGCTCTTCGGACCCAATTGGGAAGGTTCTAGCTGTGCTCAAGAAAGTTATCGGGATAAAGAACGTTGGCAAGTTTGCTGACTGCAAGGCAGCGGGTGATGTGGAGTTCCGTGGCCTAACGCTTATTTTCGGCGAGAATGGTCGCGGTAAGACCACTCTTTGTGGAGTGCTACGTTCGCTTGCGACTGGCGACGCGAGCTACATCAGCGAAAGACAACGACTCGGTACGAGTGAAGCTCCAGAAATCAAGTTTCTGACAGATTCCGGAACGCCAGCATTCGAAGACGGTTCTTGGGATACGAATTTTCCTGAACTCACGGTCTTTGATTCTTGCTACGTACACGAAAATGTTTACGCTGGGGACTTCGTTGCCCACGAGCATAAGAAGAATCTTCACCGTGTTATTGTTGGCAAGCAAGGTGTTGACCTCAACCAGAAAATTGCAGACCTCGATAGCGAAAGCCGTCAGGTAGCCAAAGACCTGAGAGGCGTCACGGCAGAATTGAAAGCTGCTATACCCAAAGGAGTCACTCTCGAAGAATTCTTACCTCTTGCTGAGAACCCGCAAGCTGACGAACAGCTCGTTTCGTTAGAGGCAGAGATAGTCGCATTGAAACGAGCAAAGGACATTGCTGAGGCTGCATCTCTCAAGGAGATTATCGTACCGTCGCTCCCATCCGGTTATGAAGAGTTGCTCAAGCAACAACTGCCGGACGTATCGGCGGATGCAGAAGCAAAGGTGCGAGAACATCTAGCACACTCTGCGGCAAACGCTTCTCACGGGTGGGCTGAACAAGGGCTGAAATACATCAAAGACGAGACTTGCCCATTCTGCGGCGAGGGCCTGACAGCGAATCAAGTGATTCAGGCGTACCGAGAGTATTTCAGTGAGGCCTATACGACGTTAAAGGACAACGCATCAGCCATGAAAGGTGATGTTGCCAAAGCGTTTACCGATATGGTCATTGAACGCATCGGTACGACGGTGGAAAGTAATCATCAAGGGGCAACATTCTGGAAAGAGTTCGTTGAGCTGGATTCCGAACCGGAACTTCCTGAAGACTATGATTGGCGTAAAGCCCTTTTGGCTTTTCGTGAAGCTGCAGGTAAGTACGCCACGCAGAAAGCGGAGACTCCGCTGGAAATGGTGATACCTGGAACGGATTACGATGAGGCGGTAGCTCTCGTTGAACAGGTTCGGAAGAATGCCGATGCTTACAATGAGATCGTGCGACATGTTAACGCGGCAATCGAAGAGCGAAAGCAAGCGACAAGTGGAGGCGACCTAGCCGCAAAAGCAAAGGAAGCGTCGATTGTAGCAGCGGCGAAAGTACGATACGAGGATACTGTAGCCGCAAAGTGCGATGAGTACGCGGCACTCACTGCACGTAAGAGCGAGATAGAAACGGAGAAGAACGAAGCTAAGGCCGAACTTGATGAGGGCCTTGCTGAACAAATCCGCTCAATCGCCCGTATTTAGGATCTGGATGGATCCCTTTTCTTTGAGACGGAGCGTATTATGACGGCTAGCAGCGAGAAGAAGTCGTATCGTGTCGCTAACTGGAGCGAGTATAACGAGTCCCTCGTGCGCCGCGGCGATATCACCTATTGGTTTTCCGATGACGTGATCGACCAATGGGAACACGACAACTCCGAAGTGCGTCGTGGCCGACCGTTCACTTACAGTGACCTAGCGATCGAAACCTTGCTGACGCTCCGCGAGTTGTTTCGCTTGCCCTATCGCCAAACGGAAGGTTTGGGCCGAGCATTGGCGAAGCTGATGCGTGTCGAGATTCCGATCCCCCACCACACTAGCCTGGTGAAACGAGCCGGCAAGCTGAACATCTCAATCTCACTGGCGAAGGTCCAGGGGCCGGTGGATGTGGTGGTCGACAGCACGGGGTTAAAAATCTACGGCGAAGGCGAATGGAAGGTGCGTCAGCACGGCTACGGAAAACGTCGCGTTTGGCGAAAAGTCCACCTGGCGGTCGACCCCGACTCGCATGCGATCCTTGCCCAGTTGCTAACCGACTCGCGCACGCATGACGGCACGGCGGCGTTGCCACTGCTGGATCAAGTCGACGCACTGCTGGATACGTTTTACGGCGATGGTGCCTACGATCAACAGAAAGTCTACGATGCTCTGGAAAAACGTTCCGCCTGGGCGATCATCCCGCCGCGCAAGAACGCCAAAGCCGATCCGGGCAATCGGTCCTGGGAACGCGACGCGTCGATTCAAGAAATCCAACGGAACGGTCGCGAGGCGTGGAATGAAGCGGTCGGCTATCACCGCCGCAGCCTGGCGGAAACCGCCGTCAGTCGCTTCAAAAGCGCTTTTGGAGACCGCCTGAAAAACCGCGAACCACCGAATCAAAAAACCGAAGTTGCAATCCGCGCAAAACTACTCAACTGGTTCGTCACCCTCGGCATGCCAATGTCACTCTGGATTTAGGAAGCAAGGCCCTTGATGAGTATTCTGCAACTGTATTCAACACCTACTGCGATAGAATCAATGATTTACTTGATGAGTTCCGAGCCTCATTTCGTCTTGCGGATCTGCGGTCACAATACCCTGGCGGACAGCCAAGCTCCACTTTCGAGATTCTCATCCGAAACGAGAGAGTTGCTGTTGGTGACCCAACTGAGCCCCGTGGGAAGCCTCGCTTCGGCTGCACACTGAGTGCTGGGGACAGAAGCACGCTTGCCCTTGCTTTCTTTTTGGCCCAGCTTGAGCAGGAGCCAAGCTACAAAGATATGGTCGTCGTTTTTGACGACCCGTTTACGAGCCAAGACCGGTTTAGGAGAACGCGAACGCAGCAGCTTATCTCCAACACTCACAACCAGTGCAAGCAAGTTGTTGTTCTGTCGCATGACCCGCTGTTCTTGAAGCTCGTCTATGACAATCACGAGCATGCAAGTGTAAAGACACTGCAGGTAGCAAGAGAAGGCCGAGATGATGCCACGATTGCCCAATGGGATATTGAAGAAGCAACTCGATCTGGATACGCTCAAGACTACTTCGATTTGCACGCATTCGTTGAACGCAACCTCGGTGAACCTCGTAGTATCGTACGCAAGATACGCCCAGTTCTTGAGGGCTTTCTTAGAATGCGATTCCCTACTGAATTTGGTGAAGGCAAATGGCTTGGAGACTTTATTAAACAGATTCGTGAAGCTACCCCTGGCGAGCCGCTTGCAACGATGCAAGGAGTACAGCTCGATGAGCTAACGAGCATTAACGATTACTCGAAGAAATACCATCACGATACATCGCCCACTACGGCTGATTCAGCGGAGATTAGCGAAAGTGAACTCGTTGGGTTTTGCCAGATGACGTTCAAATTCATCGGGGGATATTGAAGAGCGGGCATGTGTTGCTCGTCGGCAGCAGTTGGTTTATTTTGTCCCATTGGAGGGCAGCTTCTAACCTGCACAGTGAAACGCTGAGGCACGTTCGAGCTATGTAGAATCTGTTTCGATTCGCTCTTTATCCCAGGCTCAGATTCAGGCAGATTCCACAAGCGGTGGGACTCGTCGACGCTGGAATCAGCTAGCCGGAGCAGAATGGGCATTGTTAGCTAAAAATTCTTTATTACATTGTGAAGAAATTCCCACCCGGTACACGCGGTGCATCCCAGTCTAGTTCCTCATCTGCAAGCATATAGACCGAGCCACCTTTTACAATGCGGACACACAGGAGGTGCTTTTCCACATTGGGGTCAACGTAATACTCACATGGGTTATCATTAATCACCGTGGGTCCGCCTGGGCGATATTCAAAAAACGATTTTCGGCCCGGTTTATTGACATATCGCCCACGTCGAAGATCAACTGCAATCCCGGCCATGATTTGCCGTAATCTTACATCTTCAGTCTCTGGATTACGTGGAGTCTCTGTTGCGACGTGCAAATCCCAAAGTGAACGACTAAAGGCAATAAATCTCTTCGGGCCTTTGTACGGAGAGTGTTTCCAATCAGGAGGGTAAATTCTTTTTCGAACCTCTGTGACATCAACTAGCATTCCAGCTTTAATCGCTTTTTGAAAAGAACACTCATCCTTGAGCCCAACCATTAGCACCTCCAAATAAAAACAATTACCTGCTCTTATATGGTGCCCGAACTTAGGAAGTATCGCAACAAAATCAGCCTATATTTCGTGGTCATAATCATGCTCTCGTTGTTTTTGCCACTCTAAGAAACCTGCTGGTGTTGGCTCAAGACTTACGTTTTCACCTAATTGCCACGACTCTTCATCAATCACAATTACATCACCCTGATCTAATAGAGTCTGTTCCGAACAGTTAAGGACACGATGATCAATAGCTGGGTTCTCAATAACAGCTAAATCTAGCACCTCTTCAAATCCAGTTACTTCAAGTGTGGAAATCTCTTGCCATTTACCATCCTCCACTTCTCGATATACAGTTGCAGTCTTCACTTCACCATGGAGCTGGTCGTAGGTGTAATCAGCGGGGTCAACAGTTCGCTCTGGATACATCACTGAGTCTGGCGAGAGTTCTTCTCGATTGCACGCCTCTTTGATTCGTTCTAGTTCTTCAACGTCAAATCCACGTGCTACGACTTGATTGGTAGGAGTAAGAAGAACAAATCGAGTATTTAAGAGCTTGCCTGCCAAAGTTGGGCCACTACGTTCATGGGCTACTTCGATGCCTCCAGGACCAGTTCGTGACGTAACTAAGTAGTCACCAGGCTTTATTTCCTCTATGCTCTTTAGCGGGAACATTCGCACTTGATCAATCGGCTCATAGTCACGTGGTAACTCTTGCTCCCTATGTGGAATTCCCGGTAATTCTTGGTTTCTTAGTTCATTTATCTCTTGATGATACGCATCATTTAGGGAGTCTAGAGTAACTTTGGCAACGTCAAATTCATCGTGTACTGAGTGAACCTGATTCGTCTCAGCGTTAAGTAAAGCCCATTTAGACTCAATCCGTAGTAGCTCTCGATCACTTACTCCATCAACTCGAAAAAAACCAACTTCTTCTCGCTCACTTCCAACACGCTCTACGGCCAGATAATCTCCTGGCTTAACTTCGCGGTCAGCTTGAAGGCGAACGTAGCGATAGGGTGGGGCGTCTCTTGGTTCCGGTCGAGAAAATTCAGCTACAGGATGTTGGGCTTCAATCTCTTGATCGAGATCGAAATTAAGCGGACGACTAATCTCAGAAAGATTCTCCATCGTGATTTCTTGAGATGGCGGCTCTTTATCTGTACGTAGTTCTGTTAGTAGCAGTGACGGCAGAGGGCGTCCCACTCTTCGCTCTTCAAGTGCGTAGTCAACGGCTTGAGACTTTATATCGTCGTAGTCAGCAGAATGGCTGCGACAGGTAACTGTGCCATTCTCATTTTGCTCCCACACCGCAAACCGATAAGTTACTTGGCCCGGCTCCTGGGTCTGCTGAAAGCTCCCAAGTCTCTCCTCAAGGGGCCTCGTACGTTCTCTTGCTGCCTCAATCTCAGACTCAGGAACGTGCCGTCCAAGCACTGATTCATCAAACTCTTTGTGCTCGTGCTGGTCTTGGACCTCTTCTAGTTGAATCTCAGTTGGCCGACCCCGGGCAAAGTCCCATTGAGTAATCACTAGGGCTGGACAACTAACACCCTCCTCATGCTCTACCTTTGACCAGTTATCAAGGTACCGTTCGTGTACATCGGTAACTGAGAGTAAATCTTCCGCACTCGTATAACTGGTTGCTAAGCCTTGCTCATTCACTGTCCAAAGAACGTACGGCTGAACTCTATCTGTAATTGCTTGGTAGTGCTCAGGCTCAGGGAACGCTTGAGCGTGCTCTTCGTAGCCAAGAGCTTCTGGAAGAATCTGCTGTGCTTCTTCTAATTTGTCACTTGAAATGTACCCAACGAGTGGGTTTGAAAGGCTTGGTTCAGCATCTTGTTCTGGTCTTAAGATTGGCCAGAGGGTGGGGGAGTGAGTTGATTCCGGTGGAACTTGTGCGTCGTGAGTTCGTGAATCGTCAACATGCTCTCTAGTTGTCTCATAAGTGGCGTCAGGTGGTCCTGCCAGAACCTCCTGTGCCGCGTCACTACCTATCCATCGCTCAGCAAGCTCAATAGCTTTCTTTACGTCTGGATGCCCACCATTCACTGCCTCTGGGTAGCCTTCTCTTGGATTAAAGAAAGAGACCACATAGGCAGGTTTCACCTCAGGTACATCATGGCGATCAATCAAACAAAGCAAGTCCCTGTTAACTTCAATCGTATGCTGTGCTCCAACGTCATAATTCTCATCTGTCGGACTAAGCCTAGAGTCTTCTATCGCACTATCAAGCGTTGTTGCGTGGAACTTATGCTCTTCAGAACGGTCAGCAAGGGTTACTGAGAGAAGACGTTCCATATCCTCGGAAAGTGGTAAATGTCTTAAATTCTCTAATAGAATATCTCTTGGAATAAGAACCCCGCGACCTTCCGGCTCTTCGGAGAGATAAAGAGCAGGCTCCCGGTCAAACTCTAGTGTATGTGCAGCGTAGAGTTGGGCCCCATATGAGAGGCAACGCTGCTCAGTCTCATAGCTTAGAATTGATATGTGATTGTCTGAGTCGAGAGCAAGGTTAAGGAAAAACGTCTTCTCTGATGTGGGTCCATCCCCTTGTTCTATCTCTCCTCGATGTGTCTCAAGAATGCTAAATGCCGCTCTCTCTTTAGGGCCAAGAGCATCAAGCTCAATATGTTTTAGTAGCTCTTTTCCTTCCACCATTTCTTCTGGAGTCCCACCTCCATAAGCAACATGCATCAAAGGGACTTCACCAGTAGCTATGGTTTGAGCCAGCACATATTCGATGGATTTTCTAATAGCTTCGTTTCGATTTACATCACCAGCAACATCTACCCACTTACCGTCAATCGTCATATGTTTAATGACGTACTCAGGATCTTTTCGGATATGAGAAATGTCTTCTGCACGATTTAGTGTTGCATGCTCTCGGTTCTGGTGTTGCTGAATTGGATATAGGGCAGGTGTTGAATGACGTCTAATCCACCTGTTCGATTCGGTTGCACCCAGCTCTAGAATTTTGTCACTAAATCTCTCAGATAGTTCGCTTGCGAACTCAGAGTAAATCGACTCAAAGGGCTTATAGCCATAGGTTAGCTCGTACCAGCAATAAGCCCCCAGTTCTCCGTGTTCATTTAGCGTCTTATGCTCCCAACACTTCCAGACATAACAATTGCGGCCTTCTGTAAATGTGACCTCGTGGGCAAGCTCTGAGTCGGGACGTTGCCAAGGCATTTCTATTGGCTCACCTTCATGTACGACCTCTAACTGCTCAGCAGGTAAGTTTACTCTGGCTTGCTCCTCAAGGCTTAGTACACCCAAATCTTGAGGGCGTAACTCTGCCTTTCGACTATCACCAATTGGTGGGTGAAGAAAATTTAGAGGGTGATTCGCAATCCATTCAAAGGCTGATATGACACCAAGCTTTGCATCTACCTGGTGCAACGCCTGGCTCCCTAAGTTTGCCTCTTCGGAGTCAAGGTCCGTTAGTTCTAGGTCCTCAAGGTAAGAGGAGCGGCTCGGAATCGAGTCACCGAAGGTTAGCTCGTACCACGATTCGGCGAATGTGATACCGCTCCTTGAATCAGCTACTTCAGATCGTTTCCACAAGAAACACTTGTTCTCAGAACCTAGTGGAAACGTCTGTATTAGCTCTGCGTCAGAGTAGTTTGTTGGATGGTCGGGCATGGCACCCACCCAGGACATGTGAGGAGTTACAAAATCGAGCAATCGATTATACAGCTCAATTCACTTCCTTCAAACAACTCATTCAGCAGAAAGCCAATGAGCCCATGTTATGTGCATCCTTGGCTTTGTGTCGCTTAAGGCGACGTGCCGCAACAACCGCGAAAGCGGCGTCGCTTGTAGATTCCTTTATTGGGTGTTGCCCAATTTATGGTTGTTGCGGCACGCACTAGCGTGCCACCTTCCGAATGCTCATTCATGTGCAGTATTAGAACTCGCCGCATCATCCTAAGTAGGTGTTGCGATCCACAGGCAAACTTTCGATTTACTCACCTGCTATGCAACATCACCATCCACCTCCACCACAACATGCGAAACTTTTTACAGGAGGAAGGTGCAATGTCATCGAAAGTAAGGAAAGTAAAGACTAACAATAGCAGCAATAATGAAATGCCTATGGACTGCAAAGACGTTCTTGCACTTGTTTCTCTAAAAGAGACTAATGGAGGCTTCACGTATCTCGACTTCACCTTGCATAGAGTTCATCAATCAAAGCACAAAGGTAAAATTAGGTTGCCACAACGCTTCTTAGCTCGTAATCGAGGAAGTCTCCACAAAGCGATAGATGAAGCGTGTGATTTCATAGAACGACATCAGGCACATCCTGAATTAGCTATCCAAGAGGTCCAAAAGGAGCATACCAAGCACTCTGCAAATGCTGTTGGTAATAAAGATGCAGTCAAACCTACAGAACTCATAGTCAGGGATGCGGCATAGGGTGAAGAAAAAAAGTAAGCTGATACAATTCTTTGGGTCGCCTATTGGAGCAACTCTACTTGGAAGTGTGCTCTATCGCGTGGCCACAGCTTACTCTATTGCAACAGCATCGATTCTTGCGGGTTGTGTCATAACGTGCGTCCTCGCAATACTGATACGCTCTCAAATAAAGGTGACCCAACTAGCCACACGTCTAACTATTGAGAGTAACCGCGTTAGGTCAATCGAACTAGAGTACGAAGAGCATCGTCGTCTCGCTGCACTTGAACGAAGGTTTGGAGTTCTACTTCAGTGAAAATAAGAGAGGGGTAAGAAATGAGAAAACGAAATTTCGCAAACGCATGTAGGTTGTTAGTTAAGCAGCGACACTGCCGCCTAAGAACTACAAGAGTTAGGCCTCGATTCATTGTCATACTTATCATGCTTTTTACTTTGCTTGTTGCATGGTCATCAACAGGACTTGTTTGAAATGGACTCACCACCAATGGACAAGAGGATCTCGTTGCTACTTTTCAAATACGGCATGGGAAGGTTAACCGCACATGTGGCATGGAAGTTAATCACAAGTAAGCTATGTCGCTGCAACTTTACTCTTGCAAAGGCCAGGCCCGGTAAACCATCCTACCAGAGAACCCTCCTGGCTCTGTGGGATTCAGGGGGAATCATTCACTAATAGCACTGCTACTCAACAAAATGATTACCGGCTTACCGACCATTGCGTTACCAACCACTTTACTAACTAGCGGTGCCAACCTCACAGCCCACAGCTCGGTATAACTGGGCCATTGTACCCGCCAACGTGGCTTTGGTTCTCGCCACTTGTAGCTCGAACATTAGCACATCTGTAAACCCGTCAGCCACTTCACCAAAATCAACGAGTTGCCCCTGGTAATCGGCCGAAGCAAGCTTCAGTGCTCGTTTAGCATGGGGCAATATGCGATTGTCATAGATTTGTAGTTGCTCATTGAATGCGCGAGCTCGTTCTCTCAGGCGGCGTATCTGCCGAAAGGTATCATCTTGAGCGTCATTCATCTCTCGAGATGATGCGGAGGTCTGGGCAGTGGCTTCTCGAATCGCAGCATCGGTCCGACTGTTCCACAGGGGCAGTGTAATGCCGACCATAAAACTGACGTTGTCGTGACCGTCAGCAACCGGCGACACCGCGTCGCTCTCAGTTACAGTCTGCCAGCCAGTGCCTAATATGAAGTCTGGATAGCTGCCTAGATTAGCCAGACGACGTTTCTGGTGGTCGCGTGAAACTGCCCATTGCCGTTCGCGGAGACGCGGATTGCACTCTTCTGCCAACGCGAAGAGCTTATCTTGACGCTCTGTAATTTGGTTCGCGTTGATGTCAGAAGTCGGCTCAATGCCAGTCAGTCCCGGTCGTTGAGTCAGAGCAGCTAAATCGGCCTGTGCAACTGCTTTTTGAAGACGCAGTTTTATTAGCCTATCGTCCAATGATCCGAGCTGCAGTTCGGCACGCAGCACATCCTGTTGGCTTCCACCAGCAGCGTTGCGAGCTCCTGCGAGTGCGACAAGTTCCAAGGCAATATACCGATTGTGTTCCATGATTTCGATTGCTCTATCTGCGAACCAGAGCTCGTAGTAAGCCAAACGAACAAGCTCTTCTATCTCCAGTTCGACTTGAGCTAGTTTCGCCCTAGCAATCTGAATCTCACGTCCAGCAATTGCTGCTTTCGTCCAGCGTTTCTCAGGCCATGGGAACTTCTGGGAAATCGACAACGTGTTACCCGCACGGCCCGACGCCGTTTGCAACGCCTGATTCGAGATCGGGTAAAAGTTGTTCGATAACATGGGGTCGTCCAGTGCGCGCACCTGAGGGACACGGCTAGCCGCTGCTGAAACCCGTGCACGAGCGGAGAGTATGCGAGGATGCCCGGTCTTGGCAACTTCGATGAAGTGCTCTACTGGCTGGGGAGGTAGCTGTTTAGAGGAGTTGGACACGACAGGAAACTGATCGTTGCCAGTACGCTCGTTACCGTTGGACCTGTCGAACTCAGATATTTCAACGGTGCCGCTTTTCCATGTCAAACGATCGAAACTTGGATGGGCTGCAGCGCTGAAAGATGGGGCGGGCGTCAATCGACAGCTGACCAAGAATGTGATGCCCACAGTTGCAGTAAACAACCGGACGGCTACTCTCTTTTTACACTTCTCCAAATAAAAACTCCTTTTCTCAGCTCACTCTCAGCTCAAGAAACTAACTCGTGTGCATCTTAGAAACAACATGGCAACGCGCGCAAGTCTACCCGCAGCAGGGCCATGCTAAGTCGTTGAATTGTCATTGTTTGAAGGAGTTGTAGCTTAATTCGCTATCCGTGCATACTTATTGAAAACCTTGATTAACTCATTAAGTTTTTCTTGTCGCTCTTTAGCGTTGCCACTTCTCATAGCATTAGTAACGCACGATTGGAGGTGGCTTTCTAAGATGATCTGCCCAACTTTACCTAATGCTCCATTTGCAGCAGCTATTTGCATCAAGATGTCAATGCAGTATTCGTCTTCCTCAATCATCCGTTGAACGGCGGAGACTTGGCCTGCGATCCGGCTTAACCGATTAGCGAGCTTCGTTTTTTGATCATCTGTAAGCATCGACTGTCAGCGAGTAATTTCGCTGCCTTGTTAGTGGGTTCCTATTCACCCTAATTCATCAGCAAAGTTTATATGTCCCTAGCATTGTAAATCGGCACTGGACTGTCATACCCAGAATCAAGTTACACATAATCAAAACCTGATAGACCGCAATCTTAAAGCGTTCCCGATGACTGAAATGCTACTCGCACTCATGGCTGCAGCTGCAATCATCGGACTGAGCAACCAACCTAAAACTGGGTACAGCACACCGGCCGCAATGGGAACTCCGAGCGCGTTATATCCGAACGCGAACACGAGGTTCTGTCGGATGTTTCTCATTGTAGTTCGGCTTAACTCTGCGGCTTTGACAACACCCCTTAAGTCCCCCCCCACCAACGTCACACCAGCGGATTCAATGGCTACGTCGCTTCCAGTCCCCATGGCCACGCCAACGTCGGCTGCCGCCAATGCTGGGGCGTCATTGATGCCATCACCAGCCATTGCGACGACACGACCCTGATCGCGAAGCCTACGAACATAGTCGTGTTTGTCCTCTGGTGAGACGCCGGCAGAGAATTCGTCGATGCCGAGTTCGCAAGCGACTGAAGACGCAGTCGCCTCAGCGTCACCTGTCAGCATCACCAGCGTCATCCCCATGTCGTGCAGTCGGGCAATTGCATCAGGAGTGGTCTTTTTAATAGGGTCTGAGATAGCGATTATTCCTAGCACCGTTTCGTCGGAACCAACGAAGACGACTGTTCGCCCTTCTGACTGTAGCGACTCACTTATCTTGTCCAATCCCGCAATCGGGTTCGATCCTATTTCTGTGACATGGTCACGTTTTCCTATTCTGATTCGCTGCCCGTCCACTTTCGCCACAACGCCTCCGCCAGTTGTGCTACGAAAGTTCGTCGCCTCAGCTATTTCAATGCCATGTTCACGAGCATCCTCAATGATTGCCCTGGCTAAGGGATGTTCGCTGTAGCGCTCAACCGCTGCCGCCAATCCAAGTAGAATTTCCTCGCCACCGTCTTGTGACGGAACAACTCTCGCCACTTTCGGACGGCCCTCGGTCAGTGTCCCAGTCTTGTCGACTACGATTGTGTCGACCTTCTCCAGTGTCTCTAGCACCTGTGCATCTTTGATCAATACACCCTCACGGGCACCGCGTCCGACGCCGACCATAATCGACATTGGTGTTGCAAGCCCTAAAGCACATGGACAGGCAATGATGAGTACCGATACGGCTGCGAGCAAAGCGTGTGCTAAACGCGGTTCGGGACCGATCGTTGCCCATGCAAAAAAGGCAGCCAAAGCTATAATGACCACGGCCGGCACGAACCAAGCAGCTACAACGTCGACAAGTCTTTGGATCGGTGCACGACTCCGCTGGGCTGTCGCTACCAAATCGACGATACGGCTAAGCACTGTCTCTGACCCAACCTGCTCGGCCTCAATCAGTAGTGTTCCGGTCTGATTTAGCGTCCCGGCGACCACGTTGTCACCTGGTTGTTTCTCGACGGGAATGGGTTCCCCTGTCAACATCGATTCGTCAACTGAACTGTTCCCTTCGCGCACAACTCCGTCAACGGGCGTCTTTTCACCGGGCCGAACCCTAAGGAGGTCACCAGCATGCACAAGGTCCAGTGAAATATCTTCCTCGCTACCGTCAGTGACACGATGGGCTATCTCCGGTGCTAGTTCCAGAAGTTCGCGAATCGCACCACTTGTTCGCTTACGCGCCCTCAGTTCGAGCACTTGTCCCAGCAACACAAGCGTGATTATGACGGCAGCAGCTTCGAAATAGAGTGGCGCACGGCCGTCTTCGTAAAACGCTTCTGGGATTAAGGACGGCAATACAACCGCGAATACGCTGAATGCGTACGCGGTCAGTGTTCCGATCGCAATTAGCGTGAACATATTCGGGCTGCGATGACCTACCGACTGCCAACCACGAACCAACAGAGGCCAACCGCTCCAAAATACGACCGGCGTTGCTAACAACAGTTGCAGCCAACCTTCGACAGCAGGTGAAAACCAATCGCGACTTGAAAGACCTACCATAGGGCCCATCGTTAGCAACAGCAGTGGCAAACTAAGTGCAACGCCGACCCAGAATCGTCGAGCCATGTCTGATTCGGAACCGTCATCATCCTCGTCTAACGCGATTGTCTTCGGTTCTAGATCCATCCCGCACTTAGGACAGATCCCTGGACCGACTTGCTCCACCTCAGGGTGCATTGGGCACATGTAGATACGACCATCGCCCGACTTACCGATTATCGATCCGTCACGGCGTGGCTCATTATGGCAGCAGTCGTGCGTTTGTCTTGCGGCATCAGTTCCAACAGGCAGCGGCTCGCTACCAGGATTTTCCATCTGGTGAGCAAAGCGATCGCGGCAGTTAGCGCTGCAAAAATAGTGAGTTGCCGACTCCGTTTTGAATGAGATTGCCGTCTTCGTATCAACTTCCATGCCGCAGATTGGGTCTATTACCTGGTTCATGATCTCTTGACCCTCGAATAGATTAACTTTCACTACCATCATATACCCCTTTGGGGTATAATGAAATAGCAGTTTCAAAACAGAAATTCTCTAAGTGAATCCCCTTCTGTGGTCTGAATACTCACGGACGAGTTGAGTCACCCGTGAATCGTGAGCTAAAGATGAGTTATCACGGATATCTCTGTGGAGAGTCAGCCACTTTCAGCATTGGCGGGAGCCGAATGTGACAGGGGAGATGAGAATTCGCCAGCCCGTCCGACTAAGGAATGTGTCTTGAATGCTATCTGCTTAAGAATTTCAAGGTGCTCAGGCCCTGCAAACGTATAGAATGGAGGTCGTGAGCGGCGATATCACACCGGCACATTATAACCAGAGAACCTTGGTTACGATCGTCGCCAAAGAAGTGATGCAACTTGTATGTTGAGGCTCTATACAAAGCAATGAGGACACTCATGAACGTCAAGATACTTACAGTTGCAAGCGCCATTGTTCCGTTAGTCGTTTCGTGCTGTGTGATTGCACTAACAGGCTGCACTAATTCTGTTTCCACGCAAGCCGCTCTCGAAACAGACTTAGTACCTTACGTCACATCGCAAGAGTTTACTAAGTTACTTAACAACTCCTCTCGGCCTGTCCTTGCTGAGTTCAGCGTGCCAATTGGTTGTGCCCGTTGCGACAAAATGCGACCTCAGATTGAGTCTTTGGTGACAGACTTGAACGGCAGGGCTGAAGTGTGCCGGCTTAATCTTAACTATGAGCGGCAGCTCGTGAATCAGTTGGGCATCACAGTCTGTCCCACATACGTCGCCTTTGCCGATGGACAAGAGTTGTTTCGGATCAGTGACCCAACATCTGGCGATATGTTGATGGCCCGCTTGGAAGACGCTGCGAGCGAATCGATAGCTGCAATAAACGCAGGCCAGCCTCCTGAGTGAACGGTTAAAGTGCGGAAGAAAAAGCCTGTATTGCGCTCGTCGAATCCCCCACATGAGCCCCGGTGCTCTAGATCACAACAAGCCATAGAGTTGCAACAAATTCGCACCCAGTTGACCCAGCTCCTCAGGGTGCCTCGACGTCATATCTATTCTACCGCGACCAATCCGCCCCGCGTCGATACTTTGCAATAAGACTCTGCTCAAAGACAGCGTACTCGTCTGGTTCTTTCTTAAACTTAGACCAAGCACGATTCAGCAGTGCAACAGGAGTTACCGAGTTATCAAGTTCACTATCATCTTGTGTCTCAGAAGCAAGAAACTCGCGTGGGGACGTTTCCACGAGCATGTCGTCTAATGTTCGCTGCAACGACGCAAATAAATCCTCAGACCACGTTCCTTCATAGTCCTCTTTCATATTCATCAATGCCGCCGTCTGCAGCCATGCACGTTCTACCTTGTCAACTACTTCACCCAGACCCAATTTCCTGCTTCGGTAGATGAGCGATCTTACGCGCAACCAGCCAACAGGATGACTACGCTCAATCTGATCATCTCGCGCTACGTAGAACTCCCGACTTCCCTGAAGTCGAAAGTAATTGGTGAAGGCTTCAAGATAACATGGTCCACCGATTTGCAAACCTACTGCATCACAGTAGAACTCTTGTAGCCATTCATAATACGCAAGCACCACCTGCTCACGAAACACGTCCTGTTGTTCAGCGGCAGGCCCTCGCCGCACTGTCATGGGGGCGAGCACGTTGTAGACGTCTCGCTGAAACTCCTCTACCAGCTCGTCCATCTCTGGCTTATGAATGGCATAAAGTAAATGCCCAAACTCGTGAAACAGCAGCGGGAGATAGAGGAGTGTTCGCTGCCTTGAGCATGGCAGGTAGTACACCGACGGCAAATCTGGGTGCGGGTAAATTGCAAACTGACCGTCTGAGAGCGCAAATGACCTCGTTAGGGTCTTTGGGTGTTCTTCATGCAACCACCGAAGTACACCGAGGGCCAGATGATCCTCTTCCCTGCATCGCAACAGCGGCCCAACGTAGAGGACGTTGAGGATTTCCAATTCATTCATCACTCGCTGAGTTTGACGAAGAACGTTTTCTAGAATGTCTGGGTGGTCGTAAGACAAATCCTTTAAGTTACGCTTGACCTGCCGTCGCAATCTCTCGCAAACTGCTTCGATCTCACTTCGATAACCTGAAAGAGCACCCAGAATCTGAGCTTGTCCCAACAACTCTTGCAGCGTCTTGATTTGATGTGCAAGATCCTCATTCGACTGTACCAGGTTCGTCTGCATCAAATCTCTTCCAGGATCGCAGAAATATCTGTTTGCTGATGACGTTCCACGACCCTCCTGAGTTCATTCAGGCTTTCAATCAACTCGCGCTGGCTTCGCTTATCGTTTTCATTGAGTAGTCGAACGGCTGCATCTGCACCGGCGCGCATCAAGACAGATTGGTAATTTCCGGAATCCTGGCGAGCCGTTCGATAGGCATCCAGCAGTTCTTTTAGTCGAGGGTCAATGCCCTTCACAAGTCCTTCATCCGCTACGTGCCCCAACTCAGCGAGCCGCGTGAGAAACTGCGAGAGGTTTTTCCGCGCGCTCTCAGCCAACTGCTGCCGCTCAGGGTCATCAATTCCTGACAGTTCGAACTTCGTCGCAATGGCCAGGTCATCGATCGCTGAGAGTATTTTCTGGTCGGCTAGAAAACTTTGTATATCAAGCCAATGTTGTTTCATGATTTCATCTCCCGTTTTGTGAACTATCGCAATCCTCGTACCTCTATTGCCGACCTTCGCATCAAGGCGTGATCAGCGTCGCGCATCGGCTGAGCATCTCGGTACGCGGTGTTGGGACTGAGATAGTTATGTTGAGCGAGGGCAAACACCGCACGGGCTGCTCGACGCACATCGGCATTCTCTCGTCCGACAAGCAGACAAGGATCAGATGTTGCGTATTTCGATACCGTAGCCGCACCCGTCAGACATACTAATGCAGCGTTCTGGAGATAGATGGCGCGTCCTCCAAGCACGTTCGTAACATCTCCGTTAGAACAATTCCACATCCGGAGGTCCTTCACAGTGTGCTTGTGATAGTCAACGACATCGATCGCGGCACTTTGGGCTAGCACACCACGTTGTTTCCAGCGATTAAGACCGCGATCAATGGCCTGCGGCTCATCACCGCACTCACGTCCATCCCGCAGCACGAGAACCGAACGAATTTGCGAAAGGTGCGAGCCTGAAAACTGCTCTACGATGCCAGCAATCTTGTCTTCCAACCGAACTGGGTTAATTGTCTCGCGTCGAGTGTCAGTTTTGGCCCAGGTTTCGATATATCGCCAGAATCCGTTGCAACCAGCATATTGCTCAGGATCACGGCAGAGCAGCAATGTAACCGCACAGAATCGTCGCTCTTGGGCGACGTCAATTGCCAGACAGGCATCGTACTCCCAGGATGCGATTCGCCACGGCACTACTTCCATCTGATCAAGTAAGTCCAGGACAGTGTGGAAAATCACATCGTTCCAAGCTCGCTCGGCCTTCGCTTTTTCCTTTCCGTTCGAGGCTCGCTGCCACCGCCGCCACGCCCCCTCCAAGGTGCTTCGTGTCACTCGCTTTAACCGCCACCGTGGCAACTCCTCGGCCAGCAGATAATACGCCGCACCGTCCATGTCTTGCTCATCGAAAACAATCAGACTTGTCGATGTTGGCTCCTTCTGCAATCGCTCTGCAGCGTCTCTAGCTGACGTGGCGGTCGTCACGCGAAGTCTAAATGTTTGCCGTGTCAATTGGTCCAAGTTCTGACGTACTTGATTGACAAAAGCATCCTGCAGCGATTGCGACCAATGTCCTCGCATTGGTGGTGTAACGATCCAAATATCTTTCGCTACCGTCGCCTCGACACGATACGCCCCATGTTCTCGCAGCAGTCGCTGCCGTTTGCGGAAGTACTTCTGGTGGTCTTCCAGAGACTCGGCTTGCGGCCCACGAAGCCGTTCTCCTTGCCCAAACAATAAATCCGGGGCTGGCAACTGCTCGGTGTCAGCTACGTCAGGTTGCCACAATTCACCACAGAACTTTACACCGCATTGCTCTACGGCGGCCTCGTTCGTTGGAGTCCACTGTTGCATTACCTGTTCTCGACGGCGAGAAGGTGACATGGACAGTCGACGTAACTTGGCTGGCATCTGCTCTGCGTCGAGCCTCAGCCTAAGATGTAGTAGCTTAGCATTTACTAGTACCGGACGATCACCCCAATCAAACGACACGTAGACGACCGGGTCATCGCCCGATACGGCAAGTTTCGGGTAACGTTGCCGGTAATACTCAAACAGTGATTCATGCCGTTCGTTGCCGAATTTGAGCACACCGGTGGTTTCACACGTAAGCCCATCAGCGTAGCTGTGGAAGTAACACTTGGAACGACGCGATCCACCTGTGTTGTAGATCAAGGTACCCTTACGCCCTTTGTCACGGCAACGAAACCGCTCGAATACCTCTCGCTCCGTTGGGCTCGCCAAGTAATCTGCTACACACTGTTCACTGCGAATCATGTGACCGCAGTCAAACGAGATGCCGATCTTGCTGTCCCCAAGACCGTGTGTCGCAAACGAAAGTCGCGGCAGCAATACAACTCCATCCTCCACCGCAACAGGTTCGTCGGTGTACCAATATCGTGTTGACTCCGACAAACACCAATGCGACGTCGATTTTTCAAATTCGACGACTAACGATTTCTGAATTATTGCTTCAGCAGCCCGGCTCTGTTTGCGATTGGCAAGGTTAAGTTCAACGACACCAACCTTACGGAAAAGCTTGGCGTGCCAACCATCTCCTTCAACCTCGTCTGGGAGCGAGGATTGCCCCGGAACCAGTAACAATTCATGGGCATCTATTGGTGAGGGCACTGCTACGCGGCCTAGTCGACGCAAGCGGCTGCAAATCTTCTCTCGGATATCGCTACCGCAATCGGCAGACTCAAAACGCACCGGGTCACATTCCAAGTGTCCGTTTAATGCCTCTACAACACGAAGATTCGTCTCTACGCCGTCTCGCACGCGATGGCGGGGCAAATGCCCTGATACTTGCACTGATGACATATCTTTTCCTTTTCACAAGGGGGAAAGGCTTCGAATATGCCTTTCTCACCGTACTCCTGAAGATCTCTCATCCGCTCCACATCTTGAAGCAGTCGGGCGCGACCACGCTCGAGCATCCGAGCACTTAATCGAATCTCACCCTCAACGGTGCCATCACCGAGGAATACTCGCTGAATAATGACATTCTCAGGTGAAACATTGAATTTCTCAGTTGCCCACCATCCGTACAACGTAAGCTGCAAACTGTCCTCATCACCGACCGAAGCACCCATTTTCCAATCAACAACACGAACCTCAGAACCAAATCGGCAGGCGACATCGATTCTTCCCATAATCGTAAATCCGCGAATCTTCGGCAGCCCCCCAATAGGCTGTTCAGTAAGGATTTCGTCGCCCGCTCGTAGTAAGGCGACAAAATCGCTTATTGTCTCGTCAGTCATATAAGTCGACATCGCATGTTGCAAACGGCGACGTGCTTCTGTGATGGTTTCGCCAGCGTCATTCAAGCTGTAATAGTGCTCAAGTAGACGCGTGCTATTATCTTCTGCGTTTTGAGACCGAATGACCCAAGCGTCAAATCGCTTTTCGGCTTGTTCAATGAACCACTCAGGGCTCCAATCAACATGCTTCCAGTGCAGTCCAATGAGTTCATGCAAAATAAGCCCGGCAGCTTGGTAGCTATTAGACAACTCTTTCAGCGCACTTACTTCTTTGACGGCGTCTGTGTCAATTACCGCATGGTCTGGCTCTGGCTCCGAAAACAGTCCCATTTGTGGGTCGTAGGCAGGTGGTGCAACTCCTGCTGCATAACATTCGTAGAAATACTGCCGAGCGCATTTCACCAACGTGGACCGTCGACTGTGTGAGTAGACTTTTCTCACGGCTTCCTCCGCCGTTTACGGTGTCCTTCGCGGAGCCCATGCAACGACCCTCGCATCGTCTCCCATTCCTCAGGCGTCAGTTGCAGTTGTGATGCATCTTGCAGAAAACGAACGGCGGCTGGGCTACTTGATACGTTCGACCCGACAGTATTAGGCAGCTTCTTAGCCGCCGCAAGCAAGTCCTCTGGCGGACAGCCAAGAGACTCTGCCATGCGCATCAACGTTTCGGCCGCCGGTGCAGGTAACCGCCCGTTCTCGATCTTGCTGATGTAGGAAAAATCCACCTCGGCAAGCTCTGCCAGCTTTCGTTGACTGATGCCCGCTGTACGGCGTCTTGCTCGAAGAATATCACCAAATGTCGTGCTCATGTTGATATTATGCTCAACGTTGAGTGGTTTGTCAACTCCACATTTAAAATCGGCTTAATCAACCGATTTCTTGAGTCACCGACTGCTCAAAGCCTTTCTGCCATCAGCAGAACATTGTAGCTCTCTTTCATACCCAAAGCGGCCGGTCAAAAAGCCTGGTTCACTAGGTCTAAATGCTGATTTTCAAGACCTAGCGAGGCCTCAGGCAGTCTCAGAGTGGTCTCGTGAAGAATGGTAGTACCAAGAGCATCTAACTTAGTAGGTATAAGGGATCAGATTGTTTCTGCACGAGCTTGGTGCTGCCGTGAACGATTTCATGAAAAAGTTGGTCGTCTTCTCCCTGATAGGGAGTGTTGCTATCACGCCAAGCGTGGTCTGTGGCCAACGAGCGGTTGCGGACGAAGGCAGTAGCGGCCCTGCGACTTGTTGTCACGAGCACAAGATTGACACTCAAAACTCGCCTCCATTCAATCCAATTGCTAGTTGTTGCTGCCAAAGCCGAGGGATCGCAGCTTTGGTTCCTGAGGGGCCTCGCCACGCGTCGCCCTCACCCTTGCTACCGGTGTGGCATACCATCGAAGCACCCCAGTTAACGCAATGGCGAACAGTGCCTCAAACGGACTGCTTCACAGGGGGACGTTCGATCCAGCAACTCTTTTGTGTGTGGCGATGTTAATCTGCTCTTGCGACGTACTGGCAACCAGAATGGCTGTCATTCTTCTAAAGTACATCTCTAGGAAACTTTATAGATCTACTGTTCACGCAAAGGAAAAATACGATGATTATTAAACTTGCTACGTTAGCTGCCGTTGCATTCGGCCTAACCTTCGCTGCCGACGATTCGTCATTGACCCAACAATCCTGTTGCGCCAAGAAGGCCTACTGCTGCTCAATCAAAGCGCGATGCTGCAGCAATTCTTCAACGGACGCTGAATTGTCGGGTGTCATGGCCGAACCTAGTAAAGAGATTACCAGCAAACAGTCTTGCTGCGTAAAGCGAGCTTACTGCTGCACTATCAAGAGGCCGTGCTGTGGAAAGTCGGCTAGGGCCAAAGTAGTTCGAACGGAGTCGATGACAGCATCTTTGGCGAGCAGCGATCAAGCCGTCAGGCCAACTTGCTGTGCAAAACGTGCCTATTGCTGCAAAATCAAACGCCCTTGCTGTGGGACTTCTTCGGCTAGAATTGTCGCATAGGACCGATGGCCCTGCTTACAGTGTCAAACGAATGAAAATCGCACCTCTGGCGACTTTTTTGCCGCCAGAGGTGTTTGTGTATTCACCGTAACTTGGGGGGGATGGCTGTAGTCAGGGGACAACGGAAATATGTTGACACAAGGGCTAAGGATGCCATCATTGCATATAGCTGGCATTAGTTGCCCTTGACCTTCCGCCAAGTTTTTTGGATTTTCCCTAGAGTCTAGTACTTTGACCTCGTAGGAGATTTCTTTACTGCTTCTCCTTTAGGTGTGTTTCCTGGCGAGCCGATAAACGAAGAAGAATTTGTCCGCCTCCAAAGGTGGCATGCAAAGAGAACTTTCATTATGTGGATTACTGAACACATTGCCGCCCGCACTTTTGTCTGGCTCGCCGCTATGACGATTCCCGTGCAGGGTTTGCCGTCAGTCGCGTGCGGCTGCACGAGCGGCATAACGTCCGCTGTCGAAGTTCAGCAGTCGAAGGGTTGCTGTTGTGCTGACAGTTGCTCTGTGGCTGGTATAACTCCAGCCAGTTGTTGTAGCCAGCAAGCTGTTGGTCCATGCCGCTGCACGGGATCTAAGGTCTGTCGCTGTGGCGATGCAAGTCCTTGCCATCAACAGAGTAGTACCTGCTGTTCAGGGAACAAAGCAAGTAACAGCTGTTGTTCGCGTGGCGAATCTAAAACCGGTTGTTCTTGTGGCGACAACTGCCAGTGCGGTAAGAGCAATACCCCGCCTAAGCCAGCGGCTCCTCCTGTCGAAAATAGCTCCCCCGAAAGAAATCTAGTCGGCTCAGCTGCCGGGACTTTCTCCGACACCGTTTATCTACCTTCTGCGACGCGGCAGCACACGAATTTGTGTGCCTGGGCAGATGCTGCTTTGTCTGCTCTTGATCGCTGCGTCACTCTCTGCCGGTTCACAATCTGAACCAACTTCTACAGCACCACTGCGCGCTTAGCCACGGATGCTAGCTGCGCGATTTGCTTTCTACGCTGGTGCTTCTGATCACACGTGAGCGGTCACAATTGTGGCGGACATTGTCATTCACACGATTGCTCTCTCATTCAACATGTTTGTTTCGCGTCACGTGGAAATGCGCGAAAGCCTATCAACACCTAATAAGTTAATGAGGACCACTATGTACCGGAACGGATTTCGATGGATTGCTGCCCTGCTTATTGTCGTGACGCTCACAGCCGCTGGTTGTCGTAGCGCTGGATCGAGGCCGGCTAGGACCGGGTCATCTTCCGCAGGGTCATGTCCAAGTTGTGGCTAATGTAGGAATCAACCGTAGTGAGCGGTGTGCGGCGGCCCGAGGGAACGGTTGGCGCTGCACCTGCTCGCTTCGAAATACACGCATCTAAACGGGTGCAGCGAGATAATCATGAAAGATACAACAACGAACGCTGACTCTGGGGCTAAACCGGAAGAAGCAGCTAAATGCGCTCAGCGAGAGGCAGCCAGTTCGGCCATTGACCGCCAAGAGTCACGTCGATGGTGGATCAAGCTTGTGGTGCAGCCATTGCTTTTGTTAGCAGCAGGCGCCGCGTTGATTGTGGGTCTCGGAGTGGCTCAGAAAATGGGTTGGGTTTCCGCTGGAGGTGGTGGGGGTGGTGATCAGGCTGCGTCTAGCAGTGGCGATACCAGAACCTACATCTGCCCTATGCTTTGCACCCCGCCACAAATCGGACCTGGTCGGTGTCCTGTTTGTGAGATGGAACTCGTACCAGCAGCATCGGGGGGTGGTTCATCAGACTCGAAGTCGGTGCAAGTAGATCCAGCAGCACGGCGTGTCGCCAACATTCACACCGCTGCTGTGATGTTGACTCCGCTTACGCGTACCATACGGGCCATCGGTGAACTCAACTACGATGAAGGTTCACTCAAAACGATTTCTGCCTATGTCGATGGACGACTCGACCGCTTGTATGCCGATTTTACCGGCGTGGTCGTAGCAAAAGGGGATCATCTAGCTCTGGTCTATTCCCCGCGACTCTATTCCGGTCAGGTCGAGTTGCTCCTGGCCAAAAAGGCACGTGATGGGAGCCAGTCGACAAGCCTGCAAAGAGTCGTGCAGTCGAATCGCGACATGTATAAAAGCACGAAGCAGAGACTAATCGAACTCGGTATGACCGAAGAGCAAATCGGTCAGCTGGAACTTGCTGGCGAGGCGAATAGCCGCATGCATCTGTGCGCACCGATCAGCGGCACAGTGATTAAGAAGTACGCTACGGAAGGCCAATACGTCAAAGAAGGCCAGGCAATCTACGAGCTGGCGGATTTGTCCACGGTATGGCTAATGCTGGAATTGTTTCCGGAGGATGCCGCCACTATCCGTTACGGACAAAAAGTGGAAGCGGAAGTGCAATCGCTCCCCGGAAGGGCCTTTACTGGCCGTGTAGCCTTCGTTGATCCCACTGTAGATCCTGTCAAGCGAACTGTCGGAGTGCGAGTCGTAATACCCAATGAGAACGGCTTACTTCGGGTCGGTGACTATGCAAGAGCAACGATTGAAGTGCCGCTTGCCGATGGCGGCTTGCAGGGAAATATCTACGACTCGGAACTGGCAAACAAGTGGATCAGTCCTCGACATCCGCACGTTGTGGAATCATCGCCCGGACAGTGTCGCGTCTGCGGGATCGAGCTAGTTCCCTCCTCGCAGTATGGCTTCACAAGCGAAGCGAGTACGAATGTGGAAGCGCTTGTTATACCTCGTAGTGCCGTGTTAATGGCAGGTCGGGATAGTGTGGTCTACGTGGAGACTGAGCCCGGCCGGTTTGAGATTCGCAATGTCGTGCTAGGTGGTCGTAGTGGCGATCAGATCGTTGTGCTAGAAGGTCTCAAGGAAGGAGAGGAGGTTGCTGTTTCCGGGAACTTCCTGATTGATTCACAGATGCAGCTGGCTGGCAACCCGTCGTTGATCGACCCAACCAAGGCACAACCTAAAGTAGAAATAGAATTTGACGAAGACGACCTGCCACCGATCGGCACAGCACAAATAGTCTTAGAAGAAGTGGTTGAACAACCACTAGTAGTTTCTCAATCACCTTTTGAGCAAGTCGAAGATGCTCCCTCTGAAGAACAAGCCGTCGCCATGGCGAAGTTGTCTGCCGAGGATCGAATGCTCGCTGAGCGGCAAAAAGTATGTCCCGTTACAGACATGCCGCTGGGGTCGATGGGAGCACCAATCAAAGTCATGGTCGAGGACCATCCAGTTTTTATCTGCTGTGAGGGCTGTCGTAAGAGACTGCTTGCCGAGCCGGCAAAGTATTTAGCGAAGATTAAAGTGGAGGCCGTGAGATGATCAAAGGACTGTTGGACTTCTGTCTTCGTGAACGATTGGTAGTGCTCATTGCCGCCGTCGTGATCGTGGCTTACGGTTGGTACGCCACCAAGAAAGTGCCGCTCGATGCCATTCCAAACGTGGGTGAGAACCAAGTAATCGTGCTCACCGAGTGGATCGGACGATCTCCCAAGGACATGGAAGATCAAATCACGTACCCCTTGTCGGTGGCCTTACAGGCCGTCCCTGGAGCAGAGAGCGTGCGCGGCAAAAGCATGTTTGGCTTCAGCTTTGTGCAAGTCACTTTTGACGACGGCGTCGACTTCTATTGGGCTCGTTCACGAGTAGCCGAACAATTAACGACCGTTGCGGGGACGCTGCCCGAGGGTGTGACGCCAAGACTTGCACCTGATGCGACGGCCCTGGGGCAGATTTACTACTATGTGCTCCAACCGCCGCCAGGAATGGACTTGGCTGAGCTGCGTTCTAAGCAGGACTTCTTCATCAAATATTCGCTCCAATCAGTCGATGGCGTGGCCGAAGTAGCGTCGATTGGCGGCTACGTGCGGCAATATCAAATTGAAGTCGACCCCGATGCCCTGCGCTACCACAACATTCCGCTCAGTAAGGTGATCAAAGCTGTTAAAGAGTCGAATATCGACGTCGGTGCTAAGACCGTTGAAACGAGCGGTATGGAGTTCATCGTTCGCGGTATGGGATTTATCGGGTCGGGAAAAACCGAAGCCGAAACGATCCAGCAAATAGAGAACACGGTCGTGCTAACGCGTGAGGGAGTGCCGGTTCGAGTGCGCGACGTCGCCCAAGTGCAAACCGGACCAGCATTTCGCCGGGGTGCATTGGACTACAACGGCCAAGAGGCAGTGGGTGGTGTGGTGGTAATGCGCTACGGGGAAAATCCCCGCGACGTGGCCGAACGCATCAAAGAGAAGGTCACTGCCCTAGAGTCTGAACTGGACGGCATCAAAATTCACGGTGTTTACGACCGTACGGAGCTAATCGACGAAACAGTTGCCACACTGACGCACGCACTGCAGCACGAAATCGCGATCACCATCGTTGTGATGGTTCTTTTCCTGCTACATGTTCGCGCGAGCATTGTTATCGCCATCACGCTACCTATGGCCGTGCTCATGTCATTCATCGCCATGAAAATGTTCGGCGTGGATGCTAACATCATGTCACTGGCTGGGATTGCGATTGCCATCGGCACCATGGTCGATATGGGAATCATTGTGCTGGAAAACATCTACGGTGGACTTGCCAGCTGGGAGGCTAAGGGATCGCCTGGCGGTGAGACTAAGCGGCTACAGGTCATTAGCAACTCGGCAAGCGAGGTCGTGCCAGCGGTAATTACGGCCGTAACCACAACCATTGTCAGCTTTTTACCCGTGTTCTTTTTGACCGGCCGCGACCATCGACTGTTTACGCCACTGGCTTGGACAAAGACGTTCGCTCTAGCCGCCAGCTTGATCGTGGCCGTGACTATTGTTCCCGTGCTGTGCCGTATTTTTCTGCGAACTTCACTTCCAAAAAAATGGACGAGTCTCATCGCGGGAGTCGCGTTGGCCAGTCTAGGTGCCGGGTTGTGTTATTTTGTCTGGGGAGTTGAGATTGAGCGACTCACTTCACTGAACCCGCATTTCGCTACGTTCCTGGCCGGAGCCATCGGGTTATTCGTCGGTTGGTGGATGACACGAGAGAAGATTCGCCCCATGGAAGAGAATCCGGTAAGCCGTTTTGTATTGTGGCTGTATGCGGGAAGGCTTCGCTTAGCCTTGAGGCGAAAAGCCCTGATGCTCTCCTTCCCTGCAATGATTTTCATCCTTGGGCTAGGCGCTTGGATTGGCCTTCCCACGGTGCTGCAACCGGTCGAGAAGGTGTTCTCTATGCTGGGGGCTGACCTGAACAATGTGCCGGGTTATGTCGACGCCAAGCACGTCTTTACTGGCTTGAAGTCGGACGACTGGATCGCACTCGACGAAGGGAGCTGGTTCTACATGCCGAGCCTATTTCCGGCGGCCAGTTTCTCACAGGCCATGGAAGTGCTGCAAACTCAGGACGTAATGATCAAGGAAATTCCGGAGGTATCGGAGGTGCTGGGAAAAATCGGGCGGGTAGAGTCGGCGCTTGATCCTGCTCCTGCTGCCATGATCGAAACCTATGTGATGCTCAAACCGAGAGATCAGTGGCGTGAGGGAGTTTCCGAGCGTGACATCTGGGACGAGATTAACGCCGTCGCCACATTGCCGGGGATTACACCCGCTTCGGCCCTTCAGCCGATTGAAGGTCGCGTGGTTATGTTGCAGAGCGGAATTAAAGCATCCATGGCTGTCAGGATCTATGGAGACAGCCTTGAAGGTCTTGGTGAAGCGGCACTCGCAGTTGCAGAACAACTGAAAAAGCATCACTACGTGAACTCGGGTACCGTGAATCCAGATATCGTGATGGGGAAGCCTTACTACGAGTTTGAGGTCGATCGCGAAGAATCGGCCCGGTATGGGATGACTACCATGATGGTCAACCAACTGGTCTCCGCTGGCTTAGGTGGTGTTGACGTCACCTCGACTGTGGAAGGGCGTGAGCGATATCCCATTCAGATTCGCTATCAACGGAATGTCCGTGAAGAGGTTGACGAGTTGCATAAAGTTTCAGTCGTCGCCCCCACAGGTGAAGTGGTGCCGCTGGAACGCTTGGCTAGTGTTAAAATGACTTGGGGGCCAGGTGCAATCAACAGTGAAGATGCTCGACTGGTAGCTCATGTGTCGTTCTCTCCTGCTGGAGGCGTAGGGGATTTGGAAACAGTAGAAGCCGTGATGGCTTCACTACGTGCTGCACGAGAGAGCGGTGAGCTGAAGTTTCCTGAAGGAAACTTTGAACTGCAAGCCGTTGGGTCGTTCCAGAATCAGATCGAAGCAAACCAACGTCTGATGTGGATCGTGCCGATGGTCATTTTGATCAACTTGTTATTGCACTATCTTCATTTCCGAAACTTCCCGATTTCGCTTGTGGTCTTTTCCGGCATTCCCGTGGCTGCTGCGGGAGGCATGATTGCGGTGGCCGTGATGGGTGTGGAAATGAACACGGCGATGTGGGTCGGTTTTATTGCACTGTTTGGATTGGCGGCTGATGATGGCATCGTCATGGCAACCTACATGCGGGAGACACTCAATCGCCGGACGATTCGTAACGTCGAAGATGTACGTGACGCGATCTATGAAGCGGGCCTGAAACGTATTCGGCCCTGCATGATGACTACGATTACCACCATCGTGGCACTCGTACCGGTACTGATTTCAACTGGTCGGGGAGCCGATGTCGCGCGGGCCATGGCGCTGCCGATCTTTGGTGGGATGCTTATTGAGCCTTTTACAACTTTTATCGTACCGACGCTGTACTCAGCTTACGTGGAGTTCAAGATGCGTGCTGGATTGCAAGATGAATACTGGGCGGAAGGAGGTGAACACGTACCGACGGAGAGGACTAAAGAATCAGCCGTAACGCCCGCGGCTTAAATGGAAGACATGAATTGGGCAACCGCGTGGTTGTCACTATTGGGATTGCGTGGCAACGGAATTGCCAGCTCACTTCGATTTGAAAGGGAAATGAAATGAAGTTCACGAAAACGATTGTTGCGATTGCTGTGATGTTAAGTACTGCCCAATTGGCAACTGGCCAAGCACTTGTGGAAGGAGGGCAATCACAACAACAGAGTCAAGTGCCTTCAGCAGCTCAACAGACGCCTGAAGAGCGCGCGAAAGAACAACAAAAACGCGACCAATTGCGAGCCGCCGTCCAGGAGATTTGTCCTGTGTCGGGTGGGAAGCTGGGTTCCATGGGTGCCCCCATAAAAGTGAAGGTAGGCGAAGAGAATATCTTTATGTGTTGCAAAGGTTGTCTGAAGCAGAAGATCAAACCAGAGCACTGGGGAACGATTCATGCTAATTTTGCCAGGGCTCAGGGTATTTGCCCTGTGATGAAGCACAAGCTACCCAAGAAGCCCAAATGGACGATTGTTGAAGGCCAAATTGTCTACGTTTGCTGTCCACCGTGCACGAAAAAGATTAACGCTGACCCGGTAACGTACTTGCGTGAAGTCGACCAGCTTTTTGCAGCTTCACTGGATGCCAAGAAGAAGAACAAGAAGATTCGTTGAGCAAAGGCGTGTGATCCAACGAAGTCACTTGGGGCCTGGGCAACTCGACGTACCTGGTGGTATCGAGTTGCCCAGACCGCTTCGAAAACAGACTCGAAAAACTTTATCCAAATAGCTCGTTTATTGGAGAGTTAGCTTGCTTCATTGTCTCAACGTAAAAAGTAACCACAACCAATCAGGGCCTAACGTCAATACTCTCATTGTGTGAGCATGCTGTGGGCTAAAACACTTTCAAGGACGAAAGAAAATGTCACGAATAGGATTTCGCTTTTTTCTGTTGTTTGCCCTTTCGGTAGCGTTGATGCCCGGATGTCGTAGCAATAAGTTTGCTTTCTCCAATGTTTCGCCCGGACCGTCTGCAACAACCGTTGCGTCCGGAGAGCAGCATTCGAGTACAGGCCCCGTTCTGTCGGATCAAGTTGCACAAACCACTGCTGCTGTTTCGTATCCTTCATCTGCTGATTCAACTTCTTATAAACCGCTGGATTATTCACCAACATCTAGCGATTCATCTTCTGGATGCACGTCGGGATGCTGCTCTCACTGATTCGCAAGTTTCAACCGACTAGCGTATTGCGTTGTGAGTTGCCTTCACGATTGGCGAATGCGAAGATTACCTAATTGGAACAACTGTCACAGGCACTACCCATAATGTCGTTTTTAGCGAGAGTTCCGGCCGTGCGGAGTGTTCTACTGCATGGGATTGTGCCGATAAAATAGGCGATGTTCTATACATATACTCAGTCGGGGGAGGCCACGGATGGCCAATCGACCAATACTAATAACTCTTGTAGTAGCCGCAGCATTCATTAGCGGCTGTCGCACTTCGCGACAAATTCGTGACCCTGAATATGCTCAGGTATCTCAAGCTGTGCAAGCAGCTTGGTGCGGCCCGCAGTCCACGGTTGTGTCGACTGCTCCCGTATTCCCTGATCTGGCCGGTCCCCATCCGGTCGACCAGTACATCCAGGTGGCCTTGTCGCAAAACCCGGCAATTCAAGCAGCTCGTAAGAAGATGGAAGCCTTTGCGCACCAAGTTCCGGTGGCTGCGAGTTTACCCGATCCGATGCTCAACGTGACCGCTCAGCCAGAGCAGGTTCAAACCGCAGCAGGACAGCAGGAAGTGATTGTGGCCGCTAACCAAAAGTTTCTTCTGTTTGGCAAACTTGACACACGTGCCAGTGTAGCGGAGGCGCAGACTAATGTAGGGCGAGCCCAGTTAGCAGCAGTTGAATTAGCGACGGTAGCCCAGGTAAAACGAGCGTACTACGAGCTCTATTTTATTCAGCAAGCGATCTCCGTCACCGAGGCCGATCAGCGATTGCTCGTTGAGATCCGCGAAGTTGCCAATACGCGATATAAAGCTGGAAGGACGAGCCAGCAAGACGTGCTACGAGCCGATCTGGAGGTTTCCAATGTCGAAAACGAATTGATTCAATTACGACAGCAACTTGCGAGTGGCCAAGCTCGACTGGCTCGTCTGCTCCACATTGCTCCTCAGACCCAGGTTGCTGCTCTAGCTAATCTGCCTATAGAACAGGCACCTCGCGATTTAGAATTGTTACAGCAACAGGCTGTGGCTGCCCGGCCAGAACTCCATGCTCAATTGGCAGCGGTACGACGAGATCGCAGCGCAGTTAACTTAGCGCGACTCGACTACAAACCGGATGTAACACTGGGACTGTCTTGGATTGACGTAGCGGACACCGGTATCAGTGCGGTCACAAACGGTCGTGATTCATTTCTTTTAAGTGCTGGCGTCAACCTACCAGTTTACCGTAAGCGACTAGACTCCTCCATTCGTTCCGCCGAGGCGAAGGTTGTTTCGACAACCCGTGAATACGATGTATTGCGTGACGGAACACTTGAAGAAGTGACGGACTTATTCGCCCAAGCACGCAGCCAGGAAGATCTATTGGTTCTATTCCGTGAAGATATTCTGCCTAAAGCACGCCAAACATTGGAAGTCTCGAATCAAGCCTACAACGTTGGAGAAATCGATTTCTTGCAACTCATCGATAACTGGCGACAACTGCTGAGATATGAAATTAACTACCATCGGCTGGAAGCCTCCTTGCGGCAGACATTGGCTGAGTTGGAACGCGTAGTCGGCGGCTTCACGGTAGCAGTGGTGCCCGAACTGATTCCTACACCCGTTGTGGAGCCAGAGTCGCTTCCACCACAAGATACTAACGACAACTAATTAATACCTTCCCGCCTAAGAAAACCCACCACCCAATAGATCCCGCGACCCAGGGGGTTCACCATGAAAAGCCCAAGAGCGCAATTGCGCTCACTTGGATTGATAGTCTTGTTACTTCTAGGTGGCTGCGCACCGGCGTACCACTGCTACTCAGGCTGCCGCGTCAATTGCAGATATTGCCCACCGTGTCCGCTGCCTCATTGTCAATATAAAGACTGTATGTGCCATTCTTGCGCTGCGTCAAAGTACATGGTAGCAAGGCCGACACGCTTTGAACCTGAAACGCTCAGAGTAAACAGTGATGCAGCAACGGAAATGTCCGACGAGTAACCCAAAGGGTATATATCTACGCTAGTCGGCTGCCAAATAGAACACGCATGGCTGCTAGTCCCATCAGCAATATTGCGCTTGACGGCTCAGGGACAGCGGTCGAGGCTGGTAGTGAAAGATCACCGGTGAACTGCCGTTGCCATATGAGAAAATCTAAGCCGTCGACATCAAGGTCTTCATCGGCGTCGCCGTCCATATGTGCTGCACCACTGGCCATGCCGTATCCCGTTTCCCACTTCGCAAGGTCACTGCCGTCCACGTCACCATCCTCGTCGAAGTCGGCTGCTTGGATTGCCGGACCGTAGAGGAATTGTGCGCCTGCAATGTCGTCTGGGTCGAGTTGACGATTGATGAACTTAAAGCACTCAAAATCGACTGACATCACAGAGCAAACATCGGAATGGGCCAATCCAATTGCGTGCCCCAACTCATGTAGCATGAGGCTTTCAAAGTCATTGAAAATGGGAATCAGATCTCCTTCATTGCCCGGCGAAAAGTAGAACGTATTATTGGCGTTGAAAAGAACATCTCCTTCGTACGTTCCAGCGAACGGCCAGGGCGCCCAGGCTTCAGCACCGATGCCAGCATCAATTGGATAAGCCCCAATACGTATTCTTCCCGAGGCTGGAGGGTTCGCCGCTGGATCGTCGAGAGGTAACCCCGAATCAGTGACATGCACAAAATCGATGTTTGCTACTGAAGACCACTGATCGAGCGCGCGTTCGATGGCCGCGAACGCTTCGTTATACCCCAATCCATTCATGATCGATTCCATTTGACTTGTCCCGGTTAAGTTCGCATCTGGGTAAGTCGGCAGGACACCCGTTCCATCCGGAATAATGCTCCACTCAATCACCCCACCTGGAGTACTTGCATTGGGGTCGCCCCATTTCTGATAGATGGTCTCTCCCTCGCCAGAGAGGTAGGGAAAGACATTAAACGCGAGTGCTACGGGCGCGGGCGCCACGGCAAAGACAAGCAACAGGACAATATTGCAGTAACAATTGTTCATGCGATCTTCCTGCTTGATGGCGATTGGACACAGATGTCGCACAGCAACCCACTATTTTGATTCATCGTGGAATACACGTCAACAATATTTGCTGTGGCAGCAAATTTGGGCCATCAGCTCCAACTCGAGCCTATGGCAACGTACTAGATGGTGCTTTCTGATAAAGTTATCCACCCTCAATCCTCGATGCCATATAATTTTTGATCAACTTTCTTTGAATTCAAGTAGTACAGCAGTTATGTCGTCAAGCTGTGGTGTGTCACCGCGAAAATCTCGAAGAGCTTCTCTGAGCACTGATACAGATTGTTCTAGCGATGACTCTCGGGTTTGCTCAAATAGTCCGATAAGTCGCTTTCGACCAAACATTTCATCTTCGGGACTAAGGGTCTCGCTTAGTCCGTCAGTCATTATTGCAAGCCGGTCGCCTAAGGCTGTCTCGACGACCACCTGCTCCCAGGCAGCTTCTTCGTCGATCCCTAGCAGTAGGCCTGTTGATGATAGCTCTCGCAATTTTCCATTGGTGGAAATGATCCACCCAGGCTCGTGTCCTGCACTGGCGTATTGAAGATGGTCTGACTGTGGCTTGATCCGCAGAAGGATCATTGACACAAAGTCGCCATCAAGGCTAACCGCAACAAAGCGCCGATTGATGACATCGAGCAATTCCGCTGGTGTGACGTGAGTCTCCACTGCTTGCAACAATAACGTCTTTAACATTGCCGCACTCATAGCGGCGGGAATTCCATGACCTGTAACATCGGCAATGCAGATAAGCCACGAGTCGTCTTGCATAGGCAATATATCGTAGAAATCTCCACCAACATCTTCAGCGGGCTCAAAGAGACGAGAAACATGAAGTCCTGGAATCTGCAACTCTCCTGGGAGTAAAGAGTATTGAATTTCACGTGCCTTAGCCATTTGTGTTTTGCGATCTCGCTCAGCTGCTGCCAGCGATAAGCTCATGGCATCGATCTCACTTGAGAGATAGTCTAATTCAGAACTCCCGAACGATTCTGACAGGACCCCAAGCTGACCTTTGCCGATTCGTTGGACTGTTGTCACCAGTTGATTGATGGGATTCGTCACAGTGCGCACTAGCACGAAGTTGACGAGAATGGCTGCCGCGAGAAACGCAATGACAAGTCCTGTCAATCGCCTTAATGATGCAGCGCGAATGGATTCCTGCACATCAAGTAATGACTCAGCCACGTACACATTTATTCCCTTGCTTTTAGCCATACCAACGATTAAAGCCGCATTTTCATGCGGATTGCGGTCATGAGGTGATTCTGCAGCGTTTCGAATTGCAGCAAACATCTCTGGCGATGCTAGTCCATGGGAAGTTGCCTGTATTATTCTGCTTGGAAGTTGAACTGCGATATGGTGTCCGGGTGAATCCGTGGTCTTCATTTGTCCGCAGACATTGTCGATAAAACGCTGGATTCCAGAGACGTCGCCACGATGGAACTGGCGAACAGCGGGAAGCAATGTCTTTGCTTCTTCCTCTAGTGCAATGCTTTTGTATTCCAAACGCTCATAAATCTCGCGGCGGTAGTCGTAAACAAGAAAAACAGCTAAGAGCAACGTTAGTGGCAAATTAACTGCCAACAATAGTTGAGTTCGTACGGTCAAATGCTGTCGTTTTGTTTTTTTGTTCTCACTGCTTCTCATAGGAGCATATCTCCAGCCCACCCTATCATGTTGGCTCTGCACTCGAATTTCAGGAATTTCTCGACAACGACCATTTTAATGCCGGAGGAGTTATTAGGGTTGTAACTATGACCACCACAACTAGTGCCGAAAACAAAGAGTCGCTAACTATACCCAAACCGCGACCGACGCTGATGAATATCAGACCGACTTCGCCACGCGGAACCATACCTAGTCCTATCGTCAAACGGTCCAGTTCATGGTTGGCTACCAAGCCAGCGACCAACTTGCCGATGATTGCGGAAATAGTGAATGTCAGCGCAAGTAATAGCGTTGACCAATTGAAGAAATAACCGATATTGACTTGCATTCCAACGAACAGGAAAAACACAGGAGCGAGAAATTGTTCAATAGGGGCGAATTGATGGGCGATCGTTGGCACCTTCGAATCAGAAGGAAATTGACTCTCCTTGATGATAAGCCCAGCCGCGAAAGCGCCCACTATCGGAGCCAACTGGATAGCATCAGCGAACCATGCAGTTGAAAACATCATCCCTAATGGAAAAAATAGCGTGCTGTGTTGGTAGTCAAGCCTTATAGCAACTTTAGCGCCCCACGTTGTCGCATATTCTCCAAGAGTCAAAATGAGGCCAAGGAACATTCCCGCGATAAGAACCGTCTTGCCGATAGCTAGTGGGTCTATTGAACCGGTCGATGCAATTCCAACGACAACCGCTAGTAACACCAATCCCAGGATATCATCAATTACCGCTGCTCCGAGAATGACATCTGCCTCCGAAGTATGCAGTTGCTTTAGATCTGCGAACACTCGTGCCGTTATACCTACACTCGTGGCCGCAAGAGTTGCGGCTAAGAATAGATGTCCTGTCATAGTCATGCTTGGGTGCAACAGATAGCAGATCGAAAATCCCAAAGCGAAAGGTGCTGCCATCCCAACCAGAGCGACTAAGGACGCTGAGCGCCAAACTCGGAACATTCTACGAACTTCAGATTCCAAACCGGCCACAAAAAGTAGTACTAACACGCCGAGATGCGCAATGACTGCGAGAGAAAGTACTGCTGTCACGTAGTCTGGTGCTAGAGGACTGGATATGACTTCTGCTAATTCTTCAGGAAACTCTTGTATTGCATAACCGATTGACTCATCACCTGCAGAGTTTATGGCTCTGGATTTCCCCCAAACCTGCTGGTACAGCGTCTCGACACTCCCCGCGTGCATGACTAGTACAAATAGTGGATGGCCAAGCCAATAGCCCACGTTACCCAACACTATTCCCAGCAGCAATTCACCCAATACAGCCGGCTGTCCATAACGATCCGAAACGCGGCGTGCAAACATAGCTGCCACAATTATCAGTGTCAGCAAGAGCAAAATATTGGAAAAGCTGTGGTGCAAACTAGTCTTACCCTTAAATCCAGCCGGAATTGTTCAGCACAATAGCATGCTCCTATACAGCTGCATCGCGCAAAAAAAAAAACTGTTTCCTGAACCCACTGATTACCCACTTGGACCGTCACTTGTTGCATTCGTCCTGACAATATCTGCGACGCCAAACGATGGGGATCAATGCGAGGTGACACTGCATGACGTAGAATAACCGTCCCCAGATGGCCTATTACTCGCCTTATCTCCTCCAGTGTGAGTCTTCTCAGAGGCGTTCGCTCGACAATCACAAGATCAACGCTGTCATCCAACAGGGGGATAGCTTCAGAACGGCCTATGATGAGCAGTGGTATCGGCCTTCCTCGCCCCGATCCTAACGTCTTTACGCGGCTCGGGTTAAGATTCCACACTCCTTGGTGGCGACCTTCACCTCCAATGTCTAATATAAGTTTTCTCAAAGTTTCAGACTCAATTAACTGCGTTGGGAACCAGCGTGTTTGCTCGCTCAATCTTTGCCACCTAGTGATGCTTGTACCAACCGGCATCGATAATATCGTTCCAGGATGTTGTCTGATGGCAAAGGAAGCATTGGTCAACACGCGCGTGCGGCTTGCCAGCTACGCGTGCGGAAATCATCTTAAAATGCATCATGTAGTGACTGGGCGGTGCTTGATGACATTGGGCACAGTCCATCGAATTCGAGGACGGGTGACGATACTCGGGGATGTTCCATCGATCCGTAGCATGACATTGAGCACAATCCAGACCGAATAATTGAAAATGTCGATCATCGTTAGCGTGGCACGTGGCACAGTTGAGAGTTGCTTCAGTGGCTGAAATGCTAGAGTGGGGCACAGCCTGTCGTTTCATCGACGCGATGAGCTCTCTGCGTAAGATACGGTTCTCACTATCGACATCCTTAGTGTCGAGTTGGCGTAAACCAATATTTGCTAATGCAGAATGATCCATATTCGTCGGATGTGCATCAAAACCCTGATGTTCCAAATGGCACTCCTTGCAGCTGCTGATGTTGGCATGAAACGAAGTCGGTTGCCGTTGCAAAATGGACTCATTATTCGCATGGCACACGACGCACTTAAACGTCTCAATGCCCTTGATGGATGTATGGCATGCGGCGCAGTTATTCTCTAAGTGTGCGTGAGCCGCTGACAAAGCTCCAGGCTCTGCCATCCTTTGCCATGTGACCGGTCGTTTAAAGGCAGATTCAACAGGTGTCAATATCCACAACCCTGCAAGAACCAATGGACATACACCCAATAGGATCTGGGAGTGAAATCTCCGCTTTCTTTCGGTGCTTACTGCCATTGGCTTACACTTCATTAGTCGTCGTGGTCAGCTAGTGCGACGTCATTCAAACCCCAGTCATGTTCAGAGAACTCGATTTTGATTTCGCTACGTTTTACATCAATCCAGTTGCGATTTTCAGATGACGTGTATCGCTGCACGAAATCCAATAAACTGTCATCGCTGCCATCGCCAAATAGTCGCCGGTCGGCATCTAAGATCCACGAAAGCTCCAAGACTTTCCGTTGACGATGTATGGTCAACCCTTTCGTCGGATTAGCAAGAAACCTCCTTATGATGTTGTCGAGTTGCTCGTCGAGTTGCTCGGCGAAAAAGATACTATCCATTCGATCCGGGCAGCTCACCGCCGCGCAGCTTACGGCAAACACAATACGAGGGTCACCGAATTTTCCAAGGAGGATCTCGTTCTCAATCTGATGTAACGAATATCGCTTCCTACCGACGAGAATGCTTTGAATTCTCCATGGATCACCGTTACTGATTTTGGAATCCGTGATCGACTGCACCGGATAGTTTTCAGCCGCCAGTTTCATTGCGCCAAAATTATAGACGTTTATCCAGAAGGCCTTTTCACGATTGCCTCCACCGAGAAGATCTGGGGCAACTTGTTCAAGCGCGAAAAGTGCCTGGGAGAAGTCCGACTCCGGCAGGCCAACCTCACTGGCAATGCCGGCAAAGTCAAAAGCCGTCGTTTTTATGCCATGAATGACTACCAGGGCATGCCAATGTTGCCTGAAGAGTTGGTTGAAATGACGGGAAAACTTCTCGACTGCTTCGGCAGACTTTCTCGCATCCGACAGCGAAGCGGGTGGGGTGAGACTAGTTTTCGATTCTCTAATCTGGATCGTCGAGCGACTAAAATAAGATGTACTCGTGTTCCATGAATCAAACCACCTCAATCCGAAGTGAACTGCCGCCCAGATGTGTAGCGTCATTAGGATGTACAATACAATTGAAATCACGATGTGGAACTTCAGCCACTTACCAAACCACACTTTAAATGTCTCGTGCGTCTTTATGGCATATTCAACGTCGGCGATGGATTCAGACACGCGAAGCAATGTTGTGGGGCTCGGTGCACCAGAGTGGGAGCTGGCCGGAAACATTGCACGGCCACGGAGAAACAAGCCGGCAAGCAGGCGGCTGAAGAAGCCAGAAAATGGCTGCAACATTTTGGCGCGCTCCGGTGCAACTGCCAGTTCATTGGCGGCCTGCTGATAGGTTGCCTTAAAGGTTGTCAACATCGCCCTTTTCTCGCGGATTTCTTGGGCGAATTGATTCATCAAGTAACGGCCCACAAATCCACTCACCACGACCAATAGCGTCATGGATGTCAGTGCGACACCTAATGGACTCTCGTACTTGTGCCCGGTGTGGGCTATTACCAGAATCGGACCTAGCACTCCTGCGTATATGTGCCAAGCGAGCAATGTGCGCATGGAGACCCATCGCGTTACTGTTTTCTTTAGCTGCTTACTGCGTTTGACAACCATGTATGCAAGCGGCACGAGCATCAGCACCGCACCCGCTATGCCGAGTACACCACCCCAGAGGCTACCCGCAAAACGTGGCGACTGGTGGAAGGGAAAGCCTAGCCAAAGTACGAGCATCAACACGACTAGGCCGGTGACGAGAAGACGTTCTTTCTCTTTCACGTCAGGCCTCCACAGTGACGTCGTTTGTTGACTTGGCCTGACATGCGAGAACCATTCCACTTGCTTTGTCGCCTGGCTCTAATCCGTCCTCGACATCCATCGTCGCTACTCCTGAAAGCAGCTTGACTGCGCAGACACCGCACATACCCGTGCGGCATGAGTAATCAATATCGACTTCGACTCGTTCGGCTGCTTCTAGGAGAGTCTCGTCTGGTAGTAATTGCGTTGACTTTCCTGAGGTCGCAAAGTTCACTGTGGCTGCGGTCGCTTTCAGTGCCGGCTCAGTTACTCTCTTGTGCCTCGCTGTCATAGACTGAGGTTTTTGCAGCGACCCAAAGTTCTCTGTGTTAATCCTGTCTGCTGGCACACCAAGTTCACCCAGCAACTGTTTCGTACTGTCCATCATCGGAGGAGATCCACAGAGAAAAATCAATTTGGACGAGATGTCTGGAATCCACTCCAAAAGCAATTCTTTTGAAAGGCGGCCGGCATGACAGCCATCAATGGGCTGCTGAATGCGGCTCATCGCTACATCTACATGCAAATTTGGATTACCTTCTTGGAGCCTCCTGAATTCGGAACTGAAAATGAAGTGATTAGGATCACGGCAGGCGACGACAACATGGATTTGCCCCGGATATGCCATGTCGGTGAGAGCGCGGGTAATGCTCATCATGGGTGTTATCCCGACACCGCCCCCAATCAGCACGACACTTTCCGAATCCTGGCCAGTGAACGTGAATTTTCCACTAGGAGCTTGAACTTCCAGCGTATCAGTTTCCTTGACACAATCATGAAGATATCGTGACCCGGCACCTTGGTCTTCACGCTTAACGGTGATCTCGCAGTAGTAGCCCTGGGTCGGTGAAGATGAGATGGTATAGCTGCGACGAATAGATTTTTCGCTCGTTGGCAATGTTAAAGTGAGAAACTGACCTGGCAAGTAGTTAAAAGGAAGTGCCCCTCCATGGCAGGCCACAAGCCGAAAAGTTTTTACGTCGTGCGTCTCTTGATAGATTCGAGCTACGCGTAGTCGGCAGAGTTTTCGTTTGGCAACCGGCAATATTCCTGACGAAATATCAGAGCGATCACCGATCGCGTCTTCGGTGGCACACGCTACTCCAGATTCATCACAGCAGTCACTGTCAATCGCTGCAGTCTTTGCATCAGCGTTCTGAGCCGAGGGGACCGCAGGTGCAAGGGTTTCTTCAACCACAGTTGGCGTTACTGGTGATTGTGACTCGGAGGGTGAACTTACGGTGGAAAGTTTTTCGATGAGAGCCGCGGCACGCTGCATCTTAAAAAAGTACATCCAAATCATGACAGCGGCAAAAGTAACCAAAACCACCATGATGCTGGTATGAAAAACGGTCATCCCAAGAATCCGAAATCCGGAATCCTCGCTGGGACTAGCCAGAAGGTTCATTTCGCGTTTGAACCATTGCATGGCCACGTTTCGCGGGGCTTTCCCCTCCGCAATTGCTCGCTGCGCGGCCAGTCCACTCTCAAATTGCGATAGCCCTTCGCGCATCCTGGCCGTTGCATCCTGCATCATCTGAAAATCATCTGTAGCCGCACCCGCTGATAACCGATCGAGCCCGACAGACAAGAGACTCGTGCCAGCCAGCATTCGCTGATGTGCTTCTTGTTTGATCGTAAAACGCTCTTCAAGCGGCAAGTCCGGCAAATCCATCAACTGTGGATACATCTCTTTGGGCTTAGGCGCCCCCATCTTCTCCATCATGGTGTCCATCATGCCACCCATTGCTCCACCCATCATGCCTCCACCATTGTCACCTTTGGTTCCACTGCCATCAGCCGCTGCCGAACCCGCATCCTGGCCAGGATGATGTTTCGCATGATCTTCGGTAGAGACTTGAGCAGTTGTTGAGGAGGGGAGCACAACGACGAAGCACCATGACAAAGTCACCAGTGGCAACAAGATCTTGGTTCGTTGAAAACAAGAAATCACCATCATGATGCTGCCGTTCGCTGAGCCATACCTCTTCCGACGTCATTGGAGAAGAATTGACTCGTACCTTGAGCTTCGATAGCTTCGCTGAGACGATTAAGTGCGTGCACGTAAGCGGCAGCTCGCATGTCGATTTGCTTTTCAGCTGTCAGACCGTAGACCGCGTTGAACTCTCTGGCCACGATCGATTGCAACCTGGCATGGACGTCCTTTTCAGTCCAGTAAAACCCGCATCGGTTTTGCACCCACTCGAAGTAACTCACGGTTACTCCACCAGCGTTAGCGAGAATGTCCGGAACCACGAGTGTGCCCTTACCGGCGAGCGTACGGTCTGCTTCGCTCGTTGTAGGGCCATTGGCGACTTCGACGATAGCCGTAGCGTTGATTCGTCCCACATTCTCAGCGGTAATTTGGTTTTCTAGTGCTGCTGGAATAAGTAGCTCGACATCCAGCTCTAGGAGCGCGTCGTTACTGATGGCATCACCGGTGCCTTTGTCATTTTGGGAGCAATTGCAATTATCATCTCCACAGACAGGGCATTCACAAACCGATCGCGTGCTATAAACATGCCCTACGGATAGACCCTGGTTCTTTAATTCAATGGCCCGTGGTACATCTAAGCCTTCTCCACGAAAGATGCCGCCACGCGAATCACTAATTGCAACGATTCGATATCCATCGTGATACAGCAACCGGGCGACGTGTTGGCCAGCGTTGCCGAATCCCTGCACCGCCACGCGCACTTCCCGTGGCTCCCAGCCTTTCAGTTTCTCCAATTCTTTTATGCAGTAGTACGCTCCACGCCCCGTGGCGTCATCACGGCCTAAACTACCGCCCAGCGGAATTGGTTTTCCCGTAATCACTGCAGGTGTGTGCTGGCGACGAAGTTTCGAATACTCATCCATCATCCACCCCATGACCATGGGATTCGTGTAAACGTCGGGGGCGGGGATATCAGTTTCAGGACCAATGAAATCGGCAATCTGTTGGATAAAGCTGCGGCTGAGCCGTTCCAACTCCATCCGAGAGAGTTGTTTCGGATCTACGATAACGCCCCCCTTGCCGCCACCAAAAGGAATACCGACCACTGCGCACTTACAGGTCATCCAGAACGCCAGTGCCTTGACTTCGCTAAGGTCAACGTTCGGATGGAACCGGATACCTCCCTTGGTCGGCCCACGCGTATCATCGTGCATGACGCGGTAGCCTTGGAACACTTGTAGACGACCATCGTCCATGCGCACAGGAATGGAGACCTGTAAGATGGACTTGGGATTCCTCAATTTCTCCAAAGCCTCGCCATCAATTTCAGCGAACTCTGCGGCACGATCAAGTCGTCGGATAGCATCTGAAAAAATGTCGTCTTGCGCTGTCGACATTGGGAAACCTCTCATTCACAGATGTGTAAGTTGATCCGTACACGGGTTTAGATGTCATCTGGCTCGCATTTCTTCATGAAGTGTGCGGAATCGCACTTCATTTTTGAAAAAAGATTCAAGCATAGGTGAATCACTTCTTTTTACCTCAATCGTGCTTGACATGAACCGGACATCGCCGTTACACGTAGTTGATTGGAAGCTAACAATGATTTGATTCTCGCTGGTAGAAGAGTCGACAACTAATTTATGTAGCTCAACATTGAATTCACCAGCTAATTGGCTGTACAATCATGAACCTGTTCACCTCACACACTTCGAACACTCTAGCACTACTGGCAATCTTACTGTTGCCAGTACAGCAGTCGGTGGTGGCATCCTGCTGCTGCCGTGTAACTGAAACGCGTGCAAATCTAGCGGCAGCCGGTTTGTGGCAGGATTCCCACTCGCAACGGGAGTGGAGTCCGTGCAGCAGCGGAAACAGCCAAACGCCGTCGTGCTGTAATTCGAATTCGTCAGATTCGAATTCAAGACCGTGCCAATGTCCCTGCGGATGCTGCAAAATGCCGGCACCTGATGCTGTCGACCCAGCGTTGACCGGTCCGTCCATGGAGAACGATCTGCTAGTCGTTGAGTTACACAGCGATTCAACGACTAATTGCGTAAATGCGCCGCAACATTCTCTTGAAAAGTTAGTAGCTAACTTCACGACGGGCGGTTCTGAACGCTGCGTCCAACTTTGTCGCTTTCAGCTCTAATCTCTCCTGTCATCCTGCTTGTGATTGTCAATCCACGGGCTATTGGTGCTCTTAGGACGCGTTGAATATTCAAGGTTCTGCGTCACTTTTTACCGTGCTAGATGCCTATGGCATCTTGCCTCCGCCGCGTGAGCGGCTGGCATGGAGGAAAGAAGGATGATTCTGCAAAGTGCATATGTAATGGTCGATTGCCCGGTTTGCGGTCGCCCTATAACGATGCGGTCACAATATATCAACGACGAGTTAGTGTGTGGCCACTGTCGCAGTAGTTTCAGGGTGTATGAAAACGTTGATGGCTCGTTAGCTGCCAAAAATCGCGCCGGTACCGATCTGTTGACCAGAGCGGAGCAGTTGCTACGCACAACGGGCAATGGTGCGGCACACATGTCGGATTGTCATTGTCAGCGTCTGCATTCACTAGCTGATGCACCGAATGACGCTGCTCGATTGGATGGGTCTTACGCTTCCACACTTGAAGAAAATGCTTACCAATCAGTGTCGTTGCCTACTGTCCTGCTAGTTGAGCATCGCGACGAGGTGTTCGCACGCATAGCAACTGACATTGCCAACGGAGGCGTGCGTGTTATTCGTGCCAAGTCGGCGACCGAGGCGTTAAACTTGTGCGTTAAGAAGGGACCGGTACTACTCGTGGCCAATGTCCAATTGCTCGATTACAGCGGTTGGCTCATGGCTGACAAGCTGCGGCTGGTCGATCGTAATATTCGCGTTTGGCTCTATCAATCTCGATCCTCTAGCTATGATCGTGGGCTCGCTAGCTTCTTGGATCTTGAGGCATTGCTAGAATACCGGGGCGATTTGCTCTCGCTGTCTGCATTGATCGTTAGTCTGATAGACAATTGCAACGATCGGCACGATTCGACATCTCAATTCACAAGAGATGATGGCCAGGAGTGACTTGATATAGCGAGGTCATGATGGCACGGGTCAAGTCGAGTGCGGAGGTGGACCCCATTAGTTGGACAGTAAACAGGGTTGTATAAGAGTTGCTTTCGGTAGGCCCGCCAGCCCCCTCACAGGGCTGGCGCGGCCGGCTTTCGTCAATTGGTTGCTTGTGTACCGTTTGATGTCCGCCTTCTCGCAAAATTTTTCGTATTAGATGGGTCGTCATTTCGGTGGCTGTGGCTTCAGTTTCGCTTGCCATAAACATCTGCAGGCGTGCGATATCCCAGCGCCTGGTGAATGCGTTCGTGGCAATAGAATTCGAAGTAGGCCGTGAGGCTTGCTTTCGCTTCCCAGCCATCACCATAGTCTTTCAGATATACCTCCTCGTACTTCACCGTACGCCACAGACGTTCGACAAACACGTTGTCTAGTGCCCTGCCACGTCCGTCCATGCTAATCGATACACCGCGTGTAGAGAGTCGATTGGTAAACTCTGTCGCGGTGAATTGACTGCCTTGGTCGCTGTTAAATATCTCGGGTTGCTTGGTAGACAACGCCTCGTCGAGCGCCTCTAAACAAAAATCGATTGTGAGCGTGTTGGAAAGCCGCCAGCTCAGCACGAACCGGCTGTACCAATCCATCACCGCGACCAGATACAAAAAACCTTGTTGCATCGGCAGGTAGGTGATATCGGTACTCCAAACCTGATTGGGACGAATAATTGCCACATTTCGCAGTAAATACGGGTAAATCTTGTGTCCAGCACCTGGACAAGTGGTGCGATGCTTTGGATAAATCGCTTCGATTCCCATCAGTCTCATCAGACGCTGAATTCGCTTGCGATTGACGCCAAACACTTCTGACATCTTTCGGCTGCCGTAAAACGGTGTCTTGAGATACTGCTCGTCGATGGCGCGCATCAGTTTCAGGTTTTCGGTCGTTTCGCCCAGAGGTTCGTAGTACCACGTCGAGCGAGGTAGACCGAGCAACTCGCATTGGCGAGCTACGCTCAGTTGCACATGGGCTGGATCGATCCATCGTCTGAGTTCCTTAGCTGAGCTGGGTAGATTTTTTTTTCAACCACTCGACTTCCATCTTCAAGCGGCCAATCTGTTCGTAAAGTTCTTGCTCGGCCGCAGAGTTTTCTTCCTGACGGTTACGACCGTCAGAAAACAGCTCTGCTGCTCCCGAGAGCAGTTGCTTCTTCCAGGCCGTCACCTGGCTAGCATGAACCGCAAACTTCGCAGCCAGCTCTGCTGTCGTCTTGTCGCCACGGGCCGCTGCCAAGGCCACCTTCGCCTTGAAAACACCACTAAACACTCTTCGCTTCCGTGCCATAAACCGGACCTCCTGGTGGACTCCCAAAGGGAGTATTCTACACCTTATAGGGTTGTCCAGTTTTGGGGGTCCACCTCATGCTTCGCACGGTATGGAGAAACGAATTGGCGACGATTGAGAGTTTTGCAAGAAGAAATTTGCATCCCTTTGTTGCGCCGATAGACAGCCTGCGATCATCGCAGGCTGGCGTTGATAGGGATACTAATCCCCACTCTTGTACTGTGCGAAGGCAATGGGTACTCCACTCACTACTAGCAAGCAAACTAGTTGGACTACCCAAGCGAAGAGAGTTTTACCAGTGATGATCGCTGTTCTACCTTACCACTCCCAGAGGAAACAATCTCCCAGGCATAGTTTTGTGACACGCGCTTGTCTCTTTATGTGACTGCTAAGCGGACTCTAGCCGTCGAGTACTACTTAGGGGACTATTTAATTCGTATAGGACTCATTTTCGTGATTTGCGATTCAGATGAAGCTCTTAATGACTTTGGCCCTGCGAGGTGTGGTCCAGCGGTAATGTTCCGACTAACGTCTGTCGTTGTTCTTCGGTTAGCACACTGGCTGCCTCTCCTACGGCGCGGATGAAAGCGATACGTTTGTCTGCTCGCAATTTCTCGGTCTCACGAACCTTTTCCTCTATCTTTGACACGTCGGGAGAATCGGCACTGGTGAGCAGCCAAAGTTCCTGCTCCGCCGCACTATCCCATCGCTCGAACGTGGTCTGACCCAAGATCGCTTTTTGCTTGATTTGGTTGAGCCTTAATTGCTGTTCTTGTGTGAGCGTGATGTGCTGTGGATGATCGAGGAAGAAGTTTGTCGAGCCAATGTGGTAGATATGCGAAGCCCCTGGGAAGCCAGGCAGGGCTGAAGGCATGGCCTGTTGGCCCATGCCCTGCATCTTCCCCATCATCATCATGCCTTTGCCGCCCATCATATCCATGCCGGACATACCCCCCATCATCGGCATGTTCTTCATGCCCCCCATACTCATGCTGCCACTGGTCTTGTCTGGTTGCTGTGAGCCCATGCTCGACATCATGCCCATTCCGGACGTCGAACCACCTTGCATGCCCCCCATCTTCATCTTGGTTTGGCCAGTCGTTGCTGCTGCTTGATGGTTCTGCTGTAGGACTGCCTCCAACTGAGCGACTTTGTTGTGAAGCTGTTGTAGTTGCTCGGCCAGTGGAGTCTCTACCTTGGACGACGTCGACGGATTTGCAGTATGCGACTGGTGTTCCGTCACTGATTGCTGAGCACTAACGGTTGTGGTGAGTCCACTGACTAGGAGGAAGCTACATGCCAAGTTAGCTAACGAGTGGCCAGAGCCTCTTTTATGCGTAATAGTCATGACTGTTATTCTCCGATAATTATCAGTGGTCAGTTACGAGACAGGGCTTTGTCCATAAGTATGTAAAGGCGAGTCAATTCAGTGCGCATCCGATCTATCTGCCACTGCAAATGATCCTCACGAGATTGCACCACGGCTGGCTCGCGAGCCTTATCCAGCGCCAATCGAGCTACGTCTGTAGCAACACGTAACTTCCCAAATTCTAGATCACCAACTGCACCAGGTAATTGCTCATTGAGTTTTCGAGCGGCGTTCAATTCTAACCTCGCTACTTCCAGTTCGACTTCTAGCTCACGCAAATGCAGTTTATGGAGGCCATTTTCTCCACGCTCCGTCTCGTATCGCAACATCTCCTTTGCATAGTCAATATTGTTTCGCAAACGCCGAATAGTCCGAGGCGTATGTAAGTTCGGTATCTCCTTGTTTGCGTTTAGAACGATTTCCAATTCCAGTTGAGCTAGTTGCCAAGATGCCCGTGCATAACGTATCCGAATACCCTCGGAATTGTCGTTTCCTGAGTCTGGGCTTTGGCCAGCTACCTTAGAAAAGACAAGTAGCACGAACAAGATCATCACGAAAGCCGATAGAATGGCTGTTTGGATCTTATGACTCATGCAAGCCTCCTCCATTTTAGGCGTAACCAGAACAATCACTTTCTACTTTATTCACAGGGCGGCTTCCTTCTGGAGTTAGCCGCCTGCTCAAACGTAGCCGCAACCGTTTCTCAACCCAGTTATCGCTTCATCTCTCTCTACAACGTTCTAATTGTTGCGTAATGTGTAGGATCCTCCTCGAACTTTTTGCGACATTGCTCAGAGCAAAAGAAGTAGGGATGCCCACAGTATGAATCAGTATTTGCGGCGGAAGACCTACTAATGCGCATTCCACAGACGGGATCGATGACTGGCTCATCCTCGAAATCTTCGGCGCCACGGTCAATGCGTAGGTAGGCGTCGAGAAACTCCATAATTCGCTCTTCGACCCATTTACAAACTAGATCTTCGTTGACTTCAGTAAGTGCCACTGTCAGCCTGTCATGCTCGTTGAAGCGAATGAACAAGGGCGTCATGGATACGTCGTAGCAGATGGCCACATTCTCGAAACGTACGTCGTGCTCAATAGAAAAGGCGAGTCTCGTGTTTGACGGAAATCGTTCGCAATATCCGAACCAGCACTCACTATGCCCAGGCGGCTCGGTCTTTGTAACGTTAGCATTGATAAAGTAATTGGCGAGTGTTTCAATACGAGACTGAATCAAGTTCTCGTTGTATTGGAAAGCAATTTTCTCAAAACGATCGCGACGCACAGCTACCTCGTTCATGTAGCGTTGGGCTTCGCCCGGTCCCCAGTGTGGCTCGCGATTGGCGCTCTCCATTTTTTCTTTTATTCGACTCGTAAATTCAATTAGACCACACATTGAAATCCACTCTTTATCCTACTTTTTGGACTGCTTATCTGCACATTAACCAGGAAGTTACACCTTCATCAACCATGAGCGTGTCTACTACGACAAAGCCGAACTTCTCGTAAAACGACAAATTCGATTCTTTCGACGTTTCAAGCGCAATCTGCTCCCCATTCTTATCACACTGAGCCAACTTTTCGTTAAGTAGGCGGCTTGCCAACCCTTGACCTTGCAAATGTACGTCGGTTGCGAGGGCTAATAGATACCAGTAAGGCGTACTTGGATGTCGTTCCGCCATACGCTGGAGACAATCCCTGACTTTGTGAACGCGACGCCCATGCATCCATCTCATATAAAGCGATTCTCGATACCGCTGAAATCGCGTTTGCTGAGGAGGATTTGGGGGAGTCCAAATCGCGACGCATTTGCGGTCGATAGTCCAAACATTGCGAGTCCTTAAATGACTTTTTAATAGCCGGCCAAAGTCTATTTCTTGACTCCTTGGTCTTCGCTCATCATCTGGAAACATCCAACGTGATACTGGGTCGTCGTCAAGTGCTCGCGCCAAAATGCCTGCCAAGTAGGGGATATCTTCACGCGAAGCCTGTTGAATGGATGTATCTAAACCATTCGGTATGGACTGCGAACTCGAAGTATCTAACGCCATCATGTTCATGCCTCCAATGAGTGTTCTTCAAATCGCTGTTGGGACTATTCTCTTTTCAGCTTGGCAAGGAATTTGGAGGGATTTTCCAAGAGAGCATCTCTACATCCTTCACAGCAGATCCATACATCCTGTCCATTGACATCAACCTTGATAGGCGCACCCATCGTGCCCAACATCTCTTCGGTTACCGGACAAATATGCTGTTTTTCAGCCGAAGCGGCATCTGCAGGAGAGAGTTTTGCCAGCTCCATATTCATTTTCTCCATGTCTGATAGTTCATCTTCGCCGCCGTGAGCATGTCCATCGTGACTATCATGCCCATGCCGACCATGTCCCTCATTTGCATTGGGTGCAACTTCTCGTGGAGGTGGCCCGGTAGCTGATGGTTCACCGCAACCAATCTGAGCCAGTAGGAGGACAAATATGCCAGGAAAAAGAAGTTTGTGTGTCATATTTGGTCCTCGTTTGGTTTGAAAAACGTAAGATTTTGATCTTCGCTATACGCAGTTAAGGAAACTTTCTTTGCATAGCGTACGGGCGACGTAGTTGGGGGCACTACTTTTCCAGTCGCCCGCACGCACACGCAATCAACCAAGTGCGTCGACTAGCGACACTCTCGATTAGTAGTCAAGGCTCAATCGTGTTCGTGAGCCGTGGTTGCCTCTCCAATAGTCGTTCCAGCCCCGATTTCTAGCAGGCGCATGAGGACGAAGTGTTCGGCTGTGGCCCTGTCCAGGTGGAGCCTGATATCACTGCAGCAAGAATGACCACGCTCTATCAGACGTCTTCAACAGTAAAAGTCTTTGGATGTCATAGACCAATACGTGACGCCTACTCTCAATCAGACGGTTTCATGGGTAATCCCATCACAGACTACAAATCCACTCTAATACGCACTCTTAGATGCAACCTTAGGACGGTTTCTTCACGACCCTGTCAAAACGGTCACAATTGCCCACTTCCACGTTCTAGATGAGAAGAAACGCTGTGATACCAGATAAGGAAAACAAGAGCGACTACTAGGTCGCTAGATACCGAATCCGGCTACCCTCTATCGCTGCATAAGGTAAACTGGAGGAACCGACTGGTGGGTGAATAATTGATACGCCACCGGTTGTGCACGCGTAAGATCCTCCGACTTCCCGTTTTTCGGGAGGCAATCTGCATGAAATCTGCATCTACACGAAGAAGCAAGCCTCTCCCCGCATCTAATAGTGGTGAAGGGACCTTGGCATGGGCTGACATGGAGGAGGCCGTAGAGGTCGTTAAGGCTTGCCAGGAGGGCGATCCGGTTGCACAACGTCGGCTATACGAAGTGTCGCATCAGAATGTGTATCGCCTCATGGTCCGCATGGTTGGCATTCAGGACGCATCGGATGTCACCCAGCAAGTATTCCTGCAGGCGTTTAGAAAGATCAGCCAGTTTTCGGGAAGATCTCAATTCGGCACTTGGATATATCGAGTTGCAGTAAATGAAGCCCTACAACACCTTCGTAGATCGAAACGGTCAAGAGTACAGCTACTTCAACAGGAACCGATGGATCGTTCTCCAGCTAGCCACGAAAGTTTTGATGATAAGGATTTATTAGAACAAGCGCTTGGCCAATTAGACCCAGATCTAAGATCTGCGTTCTTGCTCCGAGAGGTAGAAGGTTTGTCATACAATGAAATTGCACACGCACTAGAAATTCCTGAGGGAACAGTCGGCTCTCGATTGAATCGGGCTCGTCGAGAATTGAAGCAACAGCTTGTAGAACTTGGTTGGGAGCCTTAATGTGAATTGCTCTGAGATCCAAGAACGTCTTTCTGAGTTTCACGACAGTGAATTACCGCCTAACGAGGCTGCGCAATTTGCAGCCCATCTAGCTGATTGTCCGTCTTGTGCGGAAGAAATTGCATCATTCGAACAGCTATCTGGCTTGTCGAGACGATTGACTGATCCGCCGGTCCCAACAGAGATGTGGGATGAATTGCGCTCCAAGCTGGACACCTCGAACGAACCCAAGACGGTCATTCCGCAGATTTTTCCTGCTTTTGTACTTACTAGACGATTCGCACTTGCTGCAAGCATGTTAGTTGTCGTAGGAATAGGCGTTTTCACGTTCCTCCATTCGCATTCAGAGCACGATCATCTTGCTATGAACTTTGCCCACTATCTGGAAGAATTTGACGAAAGCCCAGACAACGCTCAGCAAATTCTCTTGGCCAAATACAACGGGCAGCCCATCACGCTCGAAGAAGCCACCAATGTCCTCGGATATGAGCCACTGGCAGCTAAGGGTTTGCCGCCCGGTTGTTCTTTGGATAAAGCCTACTTGCTCAACATGCCATGCTGCACTTGTGCTCAAGTCGTGTGCAAGAATGAAGCTGGCCAGTCCATTGCTATCTTTGAACACGACATCGATCAGCCTGTCTGGTTCGGCGACAATCCCAGTGTGGAGTGCCTATGTCACGAAATTCCTACTAATGTCGTGCAAGTAGGGGATAGGCTTGCCGCTTCTTGGAAAGAGGGCCAGCGATACGTTACCGTTATTGGAGCGAAGGATCTTGACGAGGTAACCGATTTTGTCGCCCATTTGAGCGCGAACACGTTGGTTCAATGACTAACTCCACGACAGATCGTACAAAACTCTTAGAACCCGCCACAATCTTCTCTTCTGCGGGTGAAGAAACGAGCAAGCTGCCGCATCCAATACTGTTGAGCAGACTAGATTTATTCTCACGAGAAAGTTTCGTTCGCTGAGCATCCATTCTGTCGACTGTACAGCGCAACTTCAGCCTAAGTGGCTCGATTATTCAATGCCAGGACGAGTATGGCGTTCGGCTGCAAGAGGTATCATGAAACCGATTGGTGAGTGTTAAAGACTATGGCCATGGCGATGGACGAAAGTATCGTGAGTCAAGAGGTCCACATACGCATCCAAGAGCGTATCGATAGCTGTTCCTATGCATTCCACTTTCACAAGGTCACGTGGCGCTACTCTAACGGCACTCTCACTCTTCGAGGATGTGTATCTACGTTCCACCTAAAACAGATGCTACAAACCGTATTAAGAGATGTCATGCATGTTCAGCGACTTGTCAATGAAGTGGATGTAATTTGTGCTACTGGTTTAAGCAGTGAGCCGAAAAAGCGGCCTAATGGAATGTGATCAGTGCTGGCGATTAGAATAGAGAACTCTCTTGCTTGTGGTGCGTATGAGTGGTCTATAATTGATGATACGACGCGCCTTGCAATAGTAGAGCATTCTTCCAGCGGAAGTAACTTCAGGGAGTTTACAGGATGATGAAGTTCGATAACACCTTGTTAGATCCACGATCGCACATCGCGAATCGTCCTTTTTCCGCAGTGATATTAGTTCTTCTAGTTGGCATATTGCTGGGCTTGATGTTGCGACGGGGCGACAACTCACCAACAAGCCTGTCAGCTAGTGTCGAATCGTCACACGCTGGACACGACCAGGTGAAGCCGGCCATATGGACGTGCTCTATGCACCCACAGATCCGACGTGATGGACCCGGAAGTTGTCCGATTTGTGGCATGGACTTGGTGCCCGTCAAGAAATCTGCAAGTGGAATTCGTACTATTTCGATCAGCCCCGGTGTCAAGAAGCTGATGAATATTCAGACAGTCCCAGTAGCACATCGGTATGTAACGGCTGACGTACGGATGGTAGGCAAGATTGAATACGACGAAACTCGTTTGGCTTATATCACCGCATGGGTATCGGGGCGATTAGATCGCCTGTTCGTCGATTTCACAGGCGTAGAAGTCAAAAAGGGCGATCACATGGTGTCCATTTACAGTGAGCAACTGTACTCAGCTCAAGAAGAACTGATCCAAGCGATTAAGTATCGATCCGAGCGCCAAAACACAACTCGATTTTCGACTCAACTTGATCTCGTCGAATCGGCCCGTGAAAAGCTACGCCTTCTCGGCATTACTGGGAAGCAGATTCAAGAGATCGAACAGCGAGACAAGCCGACCGACCACATCACGATCTACTCGCCAACGGGTGGCATCGTGATTGAGAAACTCAAACAGGAAGGCGATCGAGTTCGCATAGGCGAACGAATATATACCGTAGCTGACCTGACCCATTTATGGATGAAAATGGATGCCTACGAATCGGACCTAGCGTGGCTCCGCTATGGGCAAGAAGTCGAGTTCTCAACGGAAGCCTACCCCGGTGAGGCTTTTAAGGGCAAAGTCTCCTTTATTGATCCAGTTCTAAACGAAATGACGCGGACAGTGAAGGTTCGTGTCAACGTCACGAATGATGATGGTCGATTAAAGCCGGAAATGTTTGCTAGCGCCGTGGTTCGTTCAAAGATTGCCGCTGGCGGACGTGTCCTCGATGATTCACTTGCAGGAAAATGGATTAGCCCAATGCACCCGGAAATCATCAAAGATGAACCGGGGAACTGCGATGTTTGCGGAATGCCCCTGGTGCGAGCAGAAACGCTGGGATATGTCACGGCAGAACCGAGTGAGACTGCCAAACCATTAGTAATACCCGTCTCCGCCGCTTTGCTAACAGGAACGCGTGCAGTTGTTTATGTCCAAGTCCCAAATGCGGAAGAACCGACTTACGAGGGACGCGAAATCGTGCTTGGCCCACGTGCAGGAGACTACTATCTAGTCAAGGCCGGACTTCAAGAAGGCGACTTGGTTGTCACCAACGGGAACTTCAAACTTGATAGTGCTCTACAAATTTCTGCTAAGCCCTCAATGATGACTCCTGAAGGTGGTGGTGGCGCGGGAGGTCACGATCACGGTGGCGGTTCCAAGGCGGCCGAAGATGGTAAGCCGATGCAGATGACTGGGGCATCAGGAATGTCACTTCCTCCTCAGTTAGAAATGCAATTGCACCAGACGATTAAGTCTGTGAATGCAATCGGCGAGGCGACTGAGTCAGCTGAGCTAAACACAATTCGCGATGCCTATATCCAACTTGGCCAGCAAGTCGCTTCGATCAATGTAGGTTTGTTGTCAGGCGACATGCAGGCCCAACTGCAGGAGTTTATGATGCTACTCAATAATGACTCCGTGGAAGGCAGTGAAATCTCGTCATTACAGAACGCAGATCGAATCTTTCTTGTCACAAAGCGTCATGCTCAGCGACTGCAAGAAATGTTTGGATTGTCTCACGCATCGCATCAGACTGCAAACCAATCTCTCGACGTTCCGATAGAGTTCCGCAATCAGTTAAGTCCAATCATTCCCGTCTATCTGACAATCGGGGAAGCCTTGGCGACAGACGACATAGGGGCCACAACACAAGGAATCGCAAAACTGCATCAATTCATCGGCACTATCAATCCGCAATCGCTCAGTGGAAACGCAGCTGAACGATGGACTGTCGAACAAAAAAGCCTGTCAACGATAGCTGCACGCATGTCACAAGCAAGCGACCTGTCGGAGATGCGATCCGCATTCGCTCTACTGTCTGAAGAGTTGCTGGCCTTGCATCGTATTTTTGGTTTTTCGACAGGTAACCAGTTGTTTGAATTGCATTGTCCGATGGCATTCGATGGTCGCGGTGCTAGTTGGATTCAGAGTGAAAGAGCTGTTCGCAATCCTTATTACGGCGCCGCAATGTTGAAGTGCGCGGATAAGGTTGAACCGCTCTCTACGAAAGACGATAAGAATGCTGACGAACATGCGGATCACAGCAATGGTTAGTACGATCTCGACAAGAAGAGTGCTCCAGGCACTTTGTTCTCAGATAGTAGTGCAAACTGGCAACTTACGCATCTTTCTAACCCAAAAACTCATTGGTTATGATGGCTGAATCTTCTGACAACATAATTGCTTCAGATGTAGAACTTGGCAGACGCTCCCTGCTAGGTGGCATCATTTGGTTTTGTCTTCACAATAAACTAGTTGTCGCCCTGCTTGTACTTGCCATCATCACCTGGGGAGTGATGGTCGCGCCGTTTGATTGGCAAGTCGGTGGGCTTCCGCGTGATCCGGTGCCCGTCGATGCAATTCCTGATATCGGCGAGAATCAACAAATCGTTTTCACGCAGTGGATGGGTCGCTCGCCCCAAGACGTGGAGGACCAAATTGGCTACCCTTTGACAGTTGCTCTGCTTGGTCTCCCAGAGGTCAAGACGATCCGCAGTTACTCGCTGTTCGGTTTCTCGACGATCTTCATCATCTTCAATGAAAATGCCGAGTTTTACTGGTCGCGGTCTCGAGTCTTAGAAAAGCTAAACAGTCTACCCTCAGGCACGCTCCCTGAAGGTGTGCAGCCAGCACTTGGGCCTGACGCTACCGCACTGGGACAGATCTTTCTTTACACGCTTGAAGGCCAAGACCCTGACGGGAATCCGACCGGTGGCTGGGACTTGGATGAATTGAGAACTACTCAAGATTGGTACGTGCGCTATGCCTTGACTGCATCCGAGGGAATCAGTGAAGTCGCGTCGATTGGCGGTTTTGTACGAGAATACCAGATCGACGTAGATCCTGATGCAATGCGGGCTGCCAAAATTTCTTTGGGGGACGTTTTTCAATCTATAAAGATGACCAACGTCGATGTGGGCGCAAGAACCATTGAGCTAAATAAAGCGGAGTACGTGATTCGCGGCTTGGGTTTTATCGAAGAAGTCCAGGACATCGAAAAGACGGTCGTCAAAGTGACGGACAATGTGCCGATCACGATTAAGGATGTCGCGAACGTTTCACTAGGCCCAGCACTCAGGCGTGGTGTGTTGGACAAGGCAGGTTCCGAGGCCGTGGGCGGTATCGTAGTTGTTCGCTATGGTTTCAATCCGCTCCAAGCCATCAAGAACGTCAAGAAAACAATCGAAGAAATCTCGCCGGGACTACCGACGAAAGTCGTCGTTGACTACACGAGGACGACGATAGATCAGGTCGACGCATACGCGGTTGCCAATGACCTAAAGCCGATCAGCGGTGCGAATCCAGATCATGATTCATGGGTTAAACATCTACGGAGCACACCGCGTGAACAGTGGCCCAATTGGATTACAACCAGCCAGATTCGCGTAGTGCCTTACTACGATCGTACCGGCGTGATTTATGAGACACTTGGAACTCTGAATACTGCTCTCTCTGAAGAAATCCTTGTCACCATTATTGTGATCTTAGTGATGGTGTTGCACATGCGCAGCTCCATTTTGATCAGTGCTCTCTTGCCATTGGCTGTCTTGATGTGCTTCATTGCGATGAAGACCTTCGGAGTCGATGCGAACATCGTTGCTCTTTCGGGAATAGCCATTGCTATCGGCACGATGGTCGATATGGGAATTATTCTTTGCGAGAACATTCTCAAGCATTTGGAGGAAGCGGACCCAGCGGAAGATCGTGCGCATGTTATCTTTCGAGCCTCTAACGAAGTAGCCAGCGCTGTATTGACAGCCGTTTCAACTACGGTTGTGAGCTTCCTCCCAGTGTTTACGATGGTCGCAGCCGAAGGCAAACTGTTCCGCCCATTGGCGTTTACCAAGACGTTTGCTCTTTCAGCTTCAGTGATAGTGGCACTAACAATCATTCCTCCGGCTGCTCACATTTTGATGGGGGGTCGGATCAAATCGAACGCTCTCCGTCGTTATTTGATGATTACATTGGTAGTTGCTGGTTTCTTTTCAACCTTTTTGATTTCATGGTGGGTTGGAGCGATCATTGCCGGATTGGGTTTGTACAAGCTCCTGGAAGAACGCATCCCCGTCCAGTACCAAAAATATGGACCCTATGCAGCAAGTGCCGTGGCAGTGCTGGTCGTCGGTCTCTTTCTGACAAACCACTGGTTGCCACTTGGTCCCGATAAAGGACTGCTGCGGAATTTTTTGTTCGTTGGAATACTGATTGGGGGCCTGCTAGGATTCTTCACTCTGTTTCAGCGGTATCTCTACGAACCAATCCTTCGCTGGTGCCTTGCCCATAAACTTCTTTTCTTAACGATGCCCACTGCCATTCTTTTATTTGGTGGATGTGCGTGGCTGGGATTCGATCGAATCTTTTCATTCATACCCAAGACGGCGTCACTAGCCGGCATTTCGGACTCGACAGTACGAGAATCGCGGCCATGGATTGCCGCAAGTTCCACTTTGCCCGGACTCGGCAAAGAGTTTATGCCACCGTTGGACGAGGGTTCGTTCCTTTACATGCCGACTACGATGCCCCATGCCTCGATTGGTGAAGCAATGGACGTGCTGAAGCTGCAGAATAAGTTTCTCATTTCAATTCCGGAAGTAGAATCGGTGGTGGGAAAAATTGGACGTGCAGAAAGCCCGCTCGACCCGGCACCCATTTCAATGATTGAGACGTTCATCGCCTACAAATCAGAATACAAGACAGATGAGAACGGCAATCGGCTGAAGTTTCGCTACGATGAAGAAGCTGCTGACTTTGCCCGCGATGAGCAAGGTGAATTGATCGAGGAATATGGCGGGAGACCTTTTCGACAGTGGCGAGACGAAATCAAGACTCCCGATGATATCTGGGAAAAGATCACCGAAGCGGCAGACATTCCGGGAACCACCTCTGCTCCTAAGCTACAGCCGATCGCTGCACGTATCGTGATGCTACAAAGCGGGATGCGAGCACCGATGGGCATGAAAGTTAAAGGCCCGGATCTAGAGACGATCGAGCGAGTTGCCTTACAAATAGAGAATCTACTTAAGCAAGTGCCTACCGTCCAAGCGTCAGCCGTCATCGCCGACCGAATTGTCGGCAAACCTTATTTGGAAATCGACATCGACCGCGATGCGATTAAGCGATACGGGTTGCATATCCGCACAGTTCAAGACGTGATTGAAGTAGCGATTGGTGGTCGCCGAATCACGACGACAGTCGAGGGGCGTGAACGCTACCCAGTGCGAGTGCGTTATGCACGTGAACTAAGGGACGAAGCAGAGTCGCTGGGGCGTATTCTCGTGCCCACGGGGATGGGACAGCAGATTCCACTGGAGCAACTGGCCAAAATCAAGTACGTACGCGGCCCGCAAGTCATCAAGAGTGAAGACACTTTTTTACTCGGTTACGTCTTGTTTGACATGAAAGCCGGAAATGCGGAAGTGGACGTTGTCGAGGATGCTCAAGCGTTCCTGCAAGCGAAAATCGAGAGTGGTGAACTCGTTTTGCCAGCAGGAGTAAGCTACACGTTTGCAGGGAACTATGAGAATCAGATTCGCTCTCAGAAAACGTTGATGGTTGTGCTGCCATTGGCGCTCGGAGTCATCTTCTTGATCCTCTATTTTCAGTTCAAATCGGTCATCACGACGTCGCTGGTATTTAGTGGAATCATGATCGCTTGGGCTGGCGGTTTCATCATGTTGTGGCTATACGGCACGGATTGGTTCTTGGACTTTGATGTCTTTGGAACCAACATGCGAACGTTATTCCAAGTTCACACGATTAACCTTAGTGTTGCCGTCTGGGTTGGCTTTCTCGCTTTGTTCGGCATTGCCAGTGACGACGGTGTCGTGATTGCATCGTATCTTGACGAAAGCTTTCGGAAAGACCGTATTACGGATGCGAATCACGCGCGTGAAGCCACCGTTACTGCTGGAATGCGTCGAGTCCGACCATGTCTGATGACTACTGCCACAACGTTACTAGCCTTGATTCCGGTCCTTACATCTACTGGTCGTGGCAGTGACATCATGGTGCCGATGGCAATCCCCAGTTTTGGTGGAATGACCATCGAGATCGTGACGATGCTTGTCGTTCCAGTGCTTTATTGCTGGACCATGGAATGGAAGCTCAAATTGGGCATCGACGACCCTAAGTTCAAGAAGCATGCTTCAATGGAAAGGTGATTTCTGATGAGACCTTGTTTCGTGAGTCTCTTAATTAGTAGTGCGTTAGTAGTGACCCCTGCGTGGGGGCACGATCTTTCTCCTGAGCAGCGGATTAACAAGCTACATGTTCGTATTTTGGATGTGGATCGGGGAGTCGACACAGTGTTCTGGATTGCAGTTGCTGCGTATTTGACTGCTGCTATGGCGAGTGGAGCGATTTGCGCCCGTTTTGCTCAGCAAAAAGAAAAGAAGCACGCCCTACGCTGGTTTCTGGCAGGTGTCCTATTGCCAGTCGTCGTCGTGCCTTTAACGCTGGTGTTACACTCACAATCCGTTGAGCGAATATTTTCAGATTAATATCGCACTTATATTACAGAGGACAACGCAATGGCTACTTCATCAGTCTCATCCGAATTCAAAAAACAGATTAACAACCGTCTTGAAGCGAGCAAAGCAGAAGTAGCTAAACATCGTGATTCCATGGAGCATACTATGCGCGAGCTAGAGGAGCGAGAAGTAGTGTTCCATGAGCTCGCCGACCATATTGTTAGCGAAGTACTCCATCCAACGCTTGCAGCGTTTGCAGAACATCTTGACAATGCCAAGCTGGAAGATGCACTGATCGGGTACTGCGTTCGCTGTCAACTCCAACATTCAATCCGGTTTCCGGCCAGGGCGAGCGTCGGTTTTCGCATAATTCACAATGAGACCATCGAAAGCCTTACTATCCAATACGAAGCCCAGATCCTTCCCATCTTCATTCGTTTCGCCCGCGGTGACGTACTCGATCTAGACATAAGCAATGTTGATTTAGACGCCGTGCGCAAGTGGGCAGAGCAGAAACTACTCGGTTTTCTTGACTCTTACTTGCAGATTGAAACTCACGAGCAGTACCAGCGTGACAATACCGCACTTGACCCTGTGTGTGGAATGAGAGTGACGAAGCCAAAAGGATTGGCTCATGTACATGAAGAGCAGACATACTACTTTTGTGCCAAGCGATGCCTGGACCGATTTGTTGAAAACCCCAGCAGCTATGTACGCCCTGCAAACAAATAGCCAAGTCAACAGCTGATGTTCGGTCGACGCTATTAAAATTCACTAAGATTTCCAGGGCCAAACTGAGAACTTGCTAGTAATTCTTGCCGCTCAGCTTTCTACTCACTCGGTATATCTCAACAGAGGCTCTCGCATCGTAAGTCAATGATGCTGACAAATACATGTCTGTATTCACCGGACGCCAGGCATAGATCGACGAACGGGTGACACCGTTAAGCTCAGCTCTGATAGCACTTCTCAATTTCATGGTGCTAGACGCATTTTTCTGGAGTCGCATGTTGATTTTGCACGATACCTCTGAATCTGCTAAACTCGCCGGTCGCTTTCTGCCGATTACGATGCTAATCGGAAATATACTGTCACATTATGGAGTCACAGCTCGTGCTGAGCCGTTACAATAACTCGAAGCGAATTACAGCCCTTCTGGGGGTCGTGCTTGCGTTATTGCCTAGCGTTCAGGATTTGCATCTTCTGTGTCATCTTGGTGGATGTGCTGCCACTTGTTCTGCAGAGACAGCGTGTAGCGAGCATTCCCACTCAGAGGCAAAATCATGCTCTCACTCTCATGCATGTACATCAGCACGAGAGGCTAGTGTTCGCTCTCCAGAACGGGACTGCATAGACGACCAGGACAAGTCGTGCCCCTGTCCGCCAGATTGCTGGTGTCACCAGCCCGCGCAACCTCTGCAGTTGCCGAAGGGCCCATCGGAGCCTATTGAGTTGTTGCTCCGGAACCTTACGCAAAGCGATGCTTCGATTGTTGTTGCAGCAATTGGTGCGGATCGGACAGCGTCATGCGACTATGCGTCCACCGCTGATGTATGGACTGAATCTGCCGTGCAGCGCTGCGCTGAGCTCTGCCGCTTCTTAATCTGACTTCTCTTCTTGCGAGCCTTCTGCTCGCGTCTCATGACTTCCTTAAGTTCGGCTTGCTATAGCGAGTCACTTCTGGAGTTCCTGTTGATCATTTCCAAACTTGCTGACTGACTCACTCCGTGGAGGCAGTCAGTGCTTCGCCAACCCATAAATTGAGAAGAGGAGAAAACCATGCGAAGGAAGTGCACAATCATTGCTACGCTCTTCGTGGCCTTGGCCATTAGTCATACAAGTCAGTCCTTAGTGAAAGCAGCAACACCCCAGGCGGGCAACCATCAAATACAGATTCTTGCTGAAGGAATGTGCTGTAAGGGGTGTGCCCGGAAGGTCTCTGGCCAGTTGTATGCCGCCCGGGGTGTGAAAGAGGTAGGCATCGACATTAGTACGCACACAGTTACCGTTTCACTGCCGCAGCCCAACGCCGCAATGCTAGGACAGCTATGGCACGCAGTTGAGCAGGGCGATGGTGGTCCCACTAAGCTGGTTACATCCGAGGCAACGTACACATTAATTCGCCCTCAAGTTGACCCTAATGCAGGTCAGCAGGCCCAGCAAATCAAAGCACCTCTGTCGATCGTTATCGACAATCTGCATTGCAAGGGATGTGCGAAGAAGATTGCCGCTCAGCTCTATGCACTTAAAGGTGTTACGAAAGTGAGGGTCGACATGAAGAGTGAAACTCTGTTCGTCGAGACGCGGCCAGACGTAGTTGTCTCGCCTTGGCTCGTGGTTAACGCAGTTGCGAAAGCTAAGGAGCGCCCAATAGCGGTCACTGGCCCTCACGGCAAATTAGCCATTAAGTGGGCCACCAAACTTGCTCCTAAGAACCATCAACAAGCACAGCAAGTAAATACAGGAGGAATCCAAAGATGAAGATCGATGTTATAGCTTTATTATTGTCGCTCTCTGCAATTGCGGTCAGCACTGGTTGTGGGTCTGCGTCAGGAACTGCCTCGAATGTGCCGGTCCCGACAACAAACATTGACGCTACACAATACACACTATCCGACGAACCAGATGGTGCTGTTGGCGTGATCGCGGCCCGTGAATCGAGTGAAGACGGAGAGCCGTTAGTTTTAGTAGGACGTATAGGTGGGGCGGCAAATCCATGGATCAATGGTCGTGCAGCCTTTACGCTACTTGATGCTTCCATGTCGGTTGTCGCAGAAGGCGAGGATTCTGGCGAAGAAGGTGAATTGTGCATGGGCGACTGCTGCGCTACGGAGCGTCTCGAATGTACGACGCTGGTGAAAGTAGTTGACGCTCAAGGGCAGCTCGTGCCGGTCGACTCCCGCAAATTATTCGGACTAAAAGAATCGGACATGGTCGTTGTCAAAGGGACAGCGAAGAAAGACAAAAGTGGTAACTTCGTGATGCTCGCCAAGGGCGTCTTCATCCGCAATTAGAGTTGTCGCTATTGGCGATCAACTTTGGAGATAAATCAATGCTCGGCCAACGACTATTACCTTGGGACTACGGCGTACGAAATTTATTTCGTCGACCGTCACGTAGTGTGCTCACTCTCGGTGGACTAACCATCGTGGTGCTGCTGGTGTTAGTGGTCGTGGGATTTATCCGCGGACTCGAAAAGTCGTTGGCTGCCACGGGTAATCCGAATGTCGTCTTGATTTATGCGCTTTCCTCTGGGGCTGATATCGAAAACTCGTCTATCCCTGGGCGAACACCGGCTTTGGTTTCGGCGAGCGTTGATGGAGTGCGTCGTCAGCATGGCGTCGAATACGTGTCACCTGAGCTTTACTTAGGTACTCGAATTACGACTTCAAACATGACAGAACCCGGAATGGGCTTGGTGCGTGGCGTCACAACCACTGCACCGCTAGTGCGAGGTCAAGTGCAACTCTCTGAGGGTGCTTGGCCACAAGCTGGCGAGGTGATTGTTGGTCGCTTGGCACATTCAAAGCTAGGGGCCAGCAAAGAAGATCTTGCAGTCGGTCAGCAGGTAACCTTTGACGGACGAACTTGGACGATTAGTGGCCTCTTCACGGCAGCTGGTTCAGCATTTGAGTCTGAGATCTGGGCTCCGCTGGCAGAGCTGCAAACGACGCTGAAACGACAAGATTTAAGCCTAGTGGCAGTCAGTATGGATTCGCCCGAACGCGTTGCGGACGTCGATTTGTTTTGCCGCGAGCGGGTCGACTTGGAATTAAAAGCAGTGTCAGAAAGTGTCTACTACGCATCTCTGCAAAAACACTACAAGCCCGTTCGTATGTTGGGCTGGGTGGTAGTGGCGCTGGTTGCTGGCTCTGGGATATTTGCGGGGCTCAACACAATGTATGGCGCAGTTGTAGGCCGCGTACGAGAATTGGCAACACTCCAGGCACTCGGCTTTCGACGCCGTGCCATCTTGCTCACACTTGTCCAAGAGGCGACGCTGTTGGCGTGTGCAGGAGCATTAGCCGCGTGCGTAGTGGGGCTTTGGCTAATTGATGGTGCCGCAGTTCGCTTCACCATGGGGGCGTTTATGCTCACAGTCGACAGTGTTGGCATTGCAGTTGCGTGTGGTGTGGCAGCTTTATTAGGCGTTGTCGGCGCGCTGCCGCCTGCTCTCAAAGCGATGCGACTTCCTGTTGTAGAAGCAATTAAGGCGATATAAGCGAACGCTGGGAAAGGCTTTAGTTAAACATGTCAGATAATTCTTCACAACTTGATCTTAGTCAGTTGGCGGTCGATCGAAGCCAACCGGAGAAGCAGGCCGTGAAGGTCAAGCGATCTTGGCTCACCAGATATGTCTTGCCCTTCGGAATTTTCGCCGGTTTCCTAAGTTTGTTTGCCTGGGCCGCTCGCGATAGTTTCTTGCCGGCACAATCGATTACGATCACTCCCGTTGTCGTAAGTCGTGCTGAAATTAAGCAGGAAGGTACGCCACTGTTTCAAGCGGCAGGATGGGTAGAGCCCAGACCAACTCCGGTAGTGGCCTCAGCACTAGCACCTGGCGTCATCCGTGAGATGCTAGTCATCGAAGGTCAAAAGGTCGAAAAGGGCGAACCGGTTGCATTGTTGATCGAAACTGATGCGAAGTTAGTACTGGCAGAGGCTAAGGCAAAACACAAGTTGCAGCAAGCTGAGGTAAGACGGGCCGAAGCTGCATTTGCAGCCGCAAAAGTTAATCTAGCCAAGCCGGTCAGCCTGCAAGCTGCACTTGCCGATGCCGGAGCACTGCTTGCCGAAACGAAGCTGACACTTGGCAACCTTCCCTTCGCCCTAGAAGCGGCGAAAACAAAACAATCGTTAGCGGAAGAGAATGTTCGTCGTAAAGAGCTTGCTGGGGATGCGGTCATAGGAAGAGTACTTCGTGAGGCCCGCGGAGAGTTGGCAAATGCGATAAATGCCGTCAAAGAGCTTATCGCTCGTGAGCCAAGCCTTAAGATGCAACTCACCTCGCTGGAACAAAAGCGGGACGCTTTGGCTGAAAAACTCAAACTTTTAACTGATGAGACACGTGCTGTCGGCGAAGCTGAGGCGAATCTAGCCGTTGCCGAGTCAAGAGCCGAACAAACACGTCTGGCTGTTGAAGCTGCTGAGCTACAGCTTGAGCGGATGACGGTGCGATCACCGATTGCTGGACGAGTACTCAGCCTAGAAGCTCGACCAGGCCAACGACTTTCAGGTATTAACCCACACTCATCGCAAGGCTCAAGTGCAGTTGTAGGACTTTACGACCCGCAAAGTCTACAGGTTCGGGTCGATGTCCGTTTGGAAGACGTGCCGCAAGTGCAACTTGGGCAACCAGCACTCATCGAGACCGCCGCTCTGCCAGCTCCCATTGCAGGCGAGGTAATTTCAGTTACGACTTTCGCAGACATTCAGAAGAATACATTGCAAGTGAAAGTTGCAGTTAACGAACCGCCCGAGGTGATCAAACCAGAAATGCTGGGGAAGGTAACCTTTCTTGCGCCACCCTCACCTGTGGTCCAAGAAGATGAAGGTGATTCGCCCTTGCGACTATTCGTACCACAGTCTCTTGTATCAAACTCCGAGGGAGGGGCCGTGGTTTGGGTAGCGGATCTTACAGCGAGCCTTGCGAAACGAAAGACGGTAGCAGTTGGCCGAGGTGCAACTGACGATGGCCTCGTGGAAATTACTAGCGGACTTCAACCAACTGATAAGTTAATTGTTGCCGGTCGAGAATCAATTACTGAAGGCACCCGTGTGCGGGTGACTGGCGAGGACCGTACCCTTTCCGGTGGCAACTGGAACTCTCAGGGCGGCCAACCCGCTGCCCGCACCGCTCAAGCGGGCGGCTCAGACAGCTAACACGAAGAGGAACACTATCATGCCCTTAGTCGAAGTCATGAATGTCACAAAAGAATACGCCAATGGCGAGGAAACTATTCGTCCTCTGGATGGAGTGAGTCTCACAGTAGATGAGGGTGACTATGCCTCGTTGATGGGGGCCAGTGGATCGGGCAAGAGTACGTTGCTAAATCTCATTGCTGGAATCGACGTTGTCACTTCCGGCGAGATTGTCGTGGCTGGCACCGACATCACGCAGCTTTCTCGCGGCAAACTAGCCGACTGGCGAGCCCGCCACATCGGATATGTGTTTCAGACACACAACCTCATTCCTGTATTAACAGCTTACGAAAACGTTGAATTACCCCTATTGCTGCTGTCTATGTCGGCTGCTGAGAGACGTAAGCGAGTTGAGATCGCAATGGAGGCGGTCGACCTGACTTCTAGGGCAACTCATTATCCGCGCCAAATGTCAGGTGGTCAGGAGCAGCGAGTCGGCATCGCACGCGCGATTGTTACCAACCCAACCGTTGTCGTTGCTGATGAACCCACTGGTAGTCTCGACGATGAGACCACCGAGCAGATTCTCACCCTATTGAGTCGTGTAAACAACGAGCTGGGGATGACCCTGTTGATGGTCACACACGACGTCGAAGCCGGAGCGCGAGCCAAGCGGCAAATTCGTTTGGAGCGTGGTCGGCTCATGGAAAATGGCGAAGAACTTCACACCGCACAAATTGTCAGGACTGCCTAACTATGTTTAAGTTCATTCCCTACGTCTTCAAAAGTCTCTGGCGGCATCGAGCACGCACGCTACTAACTGTGAGCGGCACAGCGGTAGCGCTGCTAGTGTTCTGCTTTATCGGTGCTGTGCAACAAGGATTGCTGGCTCTAACGGCGGGAGAGGATGCAGGGCGAACGCTGATCGTCTTTCAAGAAAACCGCTTTTGCCCACAAAGCAGTCGGATGCCACAAGACTACTCGCGAACTATCGAAAAAATGTCCGGCGTAAAGGACGTGGTTCCCATCAAGGTATTTACCAACAATTGTCGAGCTAGCCTGGATGCCATTGTTTTCCAAGGCATGCCTCCAGAAAAGCTGAAAGCTTGGCGTGACATTGACCTTCAGTCTGGCGACTTCTCCTCTTTCGCCAGCCAAGACGATGCTGCCCTGGTCGGCGTTGATGTGGCCACGAGGCGCCAACTGAGTGTAGGTGACAAATTCACTATCGGTGATGTTTCCGTCGTTGTACGGGGCGTATTTCAATCCGCGACGGCTGCTGAAAACAATCTCATCTTCACTCAACTTGATTTCCTGCAGCGGGCACGCGGCGCAAACGACGTTGGTACGGTCACTCAACTCGAAGTGCACCTCAATGACACAGCCGACCCTGATGCATTGGCAAAGCAGATCGACCAAGAGTTTCGCTCCGGCCCAGTCGGAACCACCACTCGAACCAAGGGAATGTTTCAGGCCGATACACTTGCAGACTTGGCAGAGTTGATTGGTTTCGTGCACTGGCTCGGTTACGCTTGCGTGGGATTAGTGCTGTCACTGGTCGCTACGACCACGGTGATGTCGGTACAAGATCGCATCAAAGAGCATGCCGTCTTACAAACTCTCGGACTACGCCCCATGCGAGTATTTGGCTTAGTGCTTACTGAGAGTTTATTGCTTAGCACTTTGGGTGGAATTCTGGGTGTCGTCGGAAGTGCACTGCTATTGTCGTCATCAGGTATGTCGGTTGCGGCCGAGGGAGTGACCATCGCGTTTGAACCGTCACTTGTGTTAGCCATTCAGGGAGTAGTAGTGGCGATTGCAGTTGGCATCCTAGCAGGGCTGGCACCGGGCTGGCACGCGTCGCGTACAGAGATCGTCCCAGCACTACGGCATGCTTAAATATCAAAGTCACTCACTAACGCATGCTATACATAACAACCGATAAAATGGGTAGGTATGTAGCAGTCAGTAGAATAAGTAAGGAGGCCAAGGATGGCCAAACAAACAATATGCTTCGTTGTTGTACTTGTGCTTGTGGGAGGCTGTGCGTCTAGCCCGCTTTCAAAAAATTCACCGGCAGAAGCATCTTCAGCTGCAAATGCTGCTGATGAAAAATCCACGATTACCCAAGTGGACTTTGAAGAGTCAGTTTTACCTGAGCTTGTCCAACCTCCGTCTGTCGCTGAATCACTTGAAGGCACGGTAGGGTCCGATTCACCCCAACCTCTTCCACCTGCGGGCGGACTAAATCTAGATGCACTTGAGCAGATGGCGCTTGCTAATAGCCCTGCCATCTCACAGTCCGCAGCCCGTGTGCGTGCGCTACGTGGCAAATGGGTACAGGTTGGCCTGGCACCAAATCCAACAGTAGGGTACGTCGCTGGTGAAATTGGCAACGACGGTGCAGCCGGGCAACAAGGCGGTTTTGTTGGGCAAAATTTTATTACGGCAAAGAAGCTTCAGCGTAATCGGGCTGTAGTTTCCGCAGAAATCAGTCGTGCCGAACAAGAACTGGCAGCCGTTCAAAGAAGAGTATTTACCGATGTCAGACAGGGTTACTACGAGGCCTTGCTAGCCCAACGCCGAGTTGAGTTAGCTGCCGAGTTGGTTCGGCTGACCACTGAGGCAGCTGAGGCTTCGAAAGCTCTTGTTGAGGCGGAAGAGAGTACAGTGGCTGGGATGTTACAGACCGAAGTGCAGCAGCAAAATGCTCAGGTCCTTTTACGTACCGCCCAGAATGGTCAAGCTCAAGCTTGGCGACGGCTATCAACGGTGGTCGTCAGCCCAGGATTGCCCATTCAGTATCTTGAGGGTGACGTGAGTCAGCTTCCAGAAGCACTTGATTGGGAGCAGCAGTTAGCTCGACTGCAAACCGAGAGTCCTGAGATTGCAGCGGCAATGGCCGAAGTTGAACGAACTCGCAGAGCCTTGAATCGTGCTTGTGTTGAGGCAGTGCCTGACATCAGTACTCAGTTAAGTGTGCAGTATGACGACGCCACTAGTGACACGATTGCTGGCGTTCAAGTAGGAATACCCTTACCGCTTTGGAACCGCAACCAAGGGGGCATTCGTCAAGCACAGGCCGAAGTTAGTGAAGCAGTCCGAAACGTTGATCGTGTTGAGTTGAGTCTCAATCGTCGGCTTGCCGATGCCTTCCGGCAGTATACCGATGCCCACGTAACAGCAACGAGCTACGCGAGCGACATTCTCCCCCGCGCGCAACGCACGTTTGAACTCGTACAGAGAGGTTACAAACAGGGAGAAGTAGGCTACCTCGACGTGTTGGCTGCTCAGCAAACCTATTCACAAACTAATCTAGTGTATCTCGATGCACTTGGGTCGCTTTGGCAAAGCTATGTACAGATCGAAGGATTGTTGCTCAACAATAGCCTGTCATCTCCAGCAAATTAGTTTTAGAGGATTCCAGTCCATAAAAACACATTGAAAACTACCAACGCTGCTACTCCAAATCTCGTGCTTCCGTTCTGGAGATATATTAACATGCTTAACGCATCATCAATTTTCAAATGTGCATTCGTTGGGACGAGTGTGATTGGCTTCGTCGGTTGTCGAGTTGCGAAGGAGCCTTCCTACGTAACGCCGCCGGCTTATTCGTCAACTCCCTCTGTGGGTTCAGTAACGCCAGCTGGATCGCCATCCTTGATGGCGAAGCAACCCTCGATTTCTCTCGCCTCCACTCAAGATATTGATGCGACTAGAACTGGTCGTTCCATTGACCCGGAGCTAATCCCTTACCTGCCGAAAGAGGATGAAGGACTAGATTCGCTTGACGAAGATCGCCCACAGACAGATTTCTTTGGTAGCTCCTCAAGCGGTAGCTATAGATCTCGGGCTGGATCTAGTTCTTCGGGATGCACATCGGGGTGTTGTTCCCATTAAAAAAGTGCCCCGCTTACATGGAACCAGCCGTAAACCAAGCGGTCGAAGCTTCAATTACGGTATGGTCGGAGGTGGGGGGGAAGTGATTGTGGCTGGTGCGGGAGGAGGTGCGACTTCGTCAGTCGCTGGAGCAGGCGCTACTTCCATTGATTCTGAACTATGGGGCTTGATGCCGACATCGTTCATCAAATGATGTAACAATGCTTCCATGGCGTCTGTTTTCGTTAAGATACCGGCCTGTCCAATCTGCCGATGATGTTGTCGATTCCACTTTTTGATTTCACTTTGCACGTGATGGAATAAGGAATCTAATTCCTGGACTCGTCGGGCGATTTCGGCTCGGTCATTTTGCATCTCTGTGGCATGGATGGATTTAGTGGCACCGAGAATCTGATACGCTTCTCGATAAGTTTCGGCAAAACCGGAGTTATGTGAATAGTTGTAATGCATGTCTAGGCAGAGTTCGTTTGCAAGCCTCTCCAGACGACCTGATAAGTCGTCAACTTGTGAAAAGGTGCCGAACTCTACGACAATTGGCTTGGCCGCAACATGTACCTGCGGGCTCACTACATAGGTGCGCGGCTGGTAGTAGTACCGGCCAGAGTCGACCCAGTAGCTGCCGTGATAGTGATGATCGTAGTGGGGTACTACAAAATGACGTCCGACGTGAACTCTGTGATGGCCGATACTCACACCAAGACCATGAGCATGACCACCGAAATGTCCATATCCTCCATAATGGCCGCGCCCACTATGGCCATGACTAAAATGCCCATGACCGCTGTGCCCGTGACTAAAGTGTCCGTGGCCACCATGCCCATGATGTCCCCCACGGTGGTGCTGGGCACTCACGGACGACGGCTGCCACAGCAACGTGACGGTTGCTAAGCACGCAGCAAAGAAAGTTAGATACTTTTTCATTGTAATCTCCTCATAGATAGTATCGGTCGGCAACAAGGAGACCAACCAGCACAACACTGTGCCCTAGAAAAACCTCGAATGGAGTTCAAGCGTTTGTATCGGATACGTCAACTGGGACGTCTCTCATATCGATAATTGCCCTTGCCATTATACGTCAGCTCCATCGCAGGGACTATTGTTGACTCATACAGCACGGAGTGCCCTACCTCTTTAGAGCTATAAAATACGATCGTAGATCGATACCAAAACATCGCGGGCCAGTACACAAATCGTATGCATGTCAATTAGGATGATGAGCAGGTTTCTGCCATGATGTACGCTTCTAGGGAACCTGAACCCAAGTAGATGGCCGATCCGTCCTAGGAGCGTTGCAACTATCTGCTCTTCAACTCCGTCACAACCTGACAGCTTGCAGATTTCTTTTGCTTCCGACATTTTTCCAGAGCACTTTTCAAGACCTTCCGAACCTGTCGTAGGTCTTTGAGCCGTTGCTCGATGTCGCCAAGCCGCTCCTCAATCAATCCCTGCACACTTCCGCAGGTGGGAGTGTCACCAGCCTCATCGCAAAGCAAGGCTCTGACGTCATCGAGCGTAAAGCCGGTCGCCTGAGCAGCACGAATGAACTTAAGTTTATCGAGCGATTCGTTGCTATACAGCCGGTAGTTCCCGTGGCTGCGGTCTTCGGGTTGGACCAATCCAATGCGTTCGTAGTATCGAACGGTTGTGGTAGGAATGCCAGCAGCCTTAGCTAATCGGCTAATTGTGTACTGATTTGACATGCCGCAACCTCCATTACGTGAGCCCTCTCACACCCGAACCCCCCAGCAAGCAGATTTCCTAGATGCAGGCCAACTTCCCCTTGACCTTGCACTAAGGTGCAAGGTCGATAATACATGAATAGAGAGTCTTCGGCAACTCGAAGCGAATTACGACCACCGATGAGGGAGCAAACCCATGCCTAATGAAACGACGACCGTCAAGCGGGTCACCTGCCCGTCTTGTAATAAAAAGGCAAAGCGAGTTAGCACGGTTACTCTCGGAGCGTTGCTCAGCGATGAGTTCGCCGAGCAGTTCAAGATGGACGACCACTCCTGTTGTGACTCAAACGGCGAGGGTTGCACGCCTGTCAAGGGAGAAACCGGTTGGCGGTTTTGTGATTCGACGGGTTGCGACGTGGTGTATTTTTCCGAAGAAAGCGAAACCGCGTTCACGAAATCACAACTAAGAGTGGCGGTTGGTGTAAAGGAAACAGCCGGAGACCGACCACTCTGTTACTGCTTTGGCCATTCAGTGGCCAGCGTCAAAAACGAACTTCGCTCAAAAGGGAGTTCGGATGCACTGGAAGACATTCGCCAAAAGATGAAGGACCCCGGTTGTCGGTGCGAGACCGAAAACCCGTCTGGGTCGTGCTGTCTGGGTAGCGTTACAAAGGGAATCAAATCCGCTCAGGAGGAGCTTGAAATGAGTGATACAGTCGTTGTTCCGACAGGTGGAACTAAGCAATCAGCTTCGAACCGTGGTGAAACCATTGCTAAGGTTGGCACAGTCATTTCGGCCATCATAGCCTCCAGTTGCTGCTGGTTGCCGTTGGTGCTGTTAGCCGTCGGCGTGTCGGGAGCGGGTATCGCCTCGACAATGGAAGCTTACCGACCGCTATTCATGGTCGTTACGTTAAGTTTCCTGGCGGCGGCGTTCTACTACACGTACCGCCCGAAGAAATCGGTAGCCGGTGGTGGGCACGATTGCTGTGCCGGTGGAGAATTCGAAGAGGTCGAAGATTGTTGCTCACCAGGCAAGGGGCGTTTCAACATGATGACGATGAACAAGGTCATGCTTTGGGGAGTTACGGTAGTAGCCGTAGCTTTTCTGCTCTTCCCCAGTTACGTAGGAGCTTTTCTTGGCGGCGATGGCAGCAAAGTGACTGCGAGCATGAACCGCTCGGTGTTTGCCATTGAAGGGATGACCTGCGAGGGCTGTTCAGCCATCGCGGCCAATGCAATTCACGGCGTACCTGGAGTACTTGCCGTGGAAGTGAGCTACGCCGATGGGCAAGCTGTGGTCGGCACGGAAGCATGTTGCACTGTCCCCAATGAAAAACTTCTTGCAGCAATCGAAAGTGCCGGATATCGCGGCACGCTTATTCCGGCGGAAGCAGGTAAGGAAACTCCCTTTGCAACAGAGGACAAGAAATGAAGACGCCCATTTGTCCTACGTGTGGTTGCTCTCTTGTAAGGCTGGGAATAAGCACGGAGCTGTCGACTTTTCATAGCCATCACCGCGAAGACTACCAGTTCTGTTGCCAGGGGTGTGTCGACCTGTTCATCACTCACCCCGAGAAATACCTTCTGGAGACGAGTGACCTGATTGTTTGCCCTGTCTGCTTGGCTGAAAAACCAATGAGATGGGCCGCCAAACTGAGGATTGGCGAGCAAGACGTGTACTTTTGCCGTTGTCCGCATTGCCAAGAACTATTTAAGAAGAACTCCGGCTTCTACATTAAACGTCTCGAAGGCGTCCTACCGAATGAGGGTGTGCTTGACCATAATGGATGCTGCCTACGGCCAGACTAGCGTAATTTTCTCCGTGCGATTCTATTCAAACACCTCTTTCGCGTGTGGCGATCGTAATACGCAACAGTGACCGGCAAGATAATCCCAGTCTGCCAAATTGCTGGTGTCACCTGGCATCGCAACCCTTAAAGATACTATCTCAAGCGTTTAGGGGAAAGTTATATGTTGAAGAGCGGATTATGTCAGATGGGTGTTGGTATTGCGGCAATGTTTTTGCTCTCGTTGACCGCGTCGGGACAAGAAGCAAGTCGCATCGACCAAAAGAGAGTTTCCTGCTCTGTCAATGTGGCTGAGATGACATGTCCAGCATGATCCGGCCATGTGCAACAGGTTCTCGACTAGGTTCCCGGCGTTCAATAAGCATCCGTCGGCTACAGAGCTGGAGACCCCTGGGTAACGTTGATGCCACTCCCATCGGCTAACTCTGAGAAACGCTGTAGCGTCTTACGACTTACGTGGTGTTCGATACCTTCTGCATCGATTGCCGCGGTCTGTTCATCAATCCCAATGGCAACGAGGAAGCGATACACGATGTCGTGCCGTTCGCGACATTTGGCGGCCAAACGTTTTCCCTTTGCCGTCAACTGGATGGGGCGGTAGGGCTCGGTTGAAACCAGCTCTTGCTTTTCAAGCCGTGTGACAATTCGATTTACGGTAACATGACTTACGGCAAAGCACTTTGCCAAGTCGACACAACGACAACTCCCAGACTCATCGATAATGTCGGCGATCGCTTCGACATAGTCTTCCGCCGTCTCGTTGGCATGGTCGCAGCGCGTGCGTAGGTGTGGATTATTTCCGGTGCTAGTTAGTGTCACAGCTGTTCTCGATCTTGGTGAAATTAGGCTTTAAGGGTAGGGAATGGCACCTAGTACCATTACTTCGGCCCAGCGGGCCTCAAAGTGTAGCGATTGCTACATTTTAAGTTAAGCCCATTGCAAGCAACGACCGATTTTTAGCCATACGCGGAGAACCATTACCGGCCCAGGCTCTAGCACGAGCAACCCTCGCGTGAGAGTCACTACGCATAAATGGGTCTCACACTGTGAGAATTTAGAACCAAGTAGTCCCAGCATCTGAACACTAGCAGACGAGGACGAATGCGGCACAAGTGCTTAAGCACATTGCCGTCCTTTCTAAGAACGGATTCAAGCTTATGCATTTACCAATTTCGAAGCAAAGGTATCTATATACCATACCAACTGCACTAGTACTACTTTTTGCTACTGCAGCTAATTGCGCTGGCGAAGACTGTACCTATGGCCCCTGTGAATGCCAGCCGCGTGGAACCCTCTTCCAGTGGAGCTACGGTACAAGTTTTTCTGGCGGACCCGACCTCGACGCGCCACTAGTTACGGATCGCCCTGACTTCACTGAAGCTAGTTCCACAGTAGGACTGGGTGTAGCACAAATCGAGCTTGGCTACACTTATTCATTCGACAACGATGGAACAGATCAAACAATCGGTCACTCCTACCCAGAACCTCTACTGCGAGCGGGAATACTTGCCGACTGGTTAGAACTCCGAGTCGGTTGGAATTACGCGACGGAAGCCGTTAACGGCGTTCGCACATCTGGCTCAGAAGATCTCTACCTTGGTTTCAAAATTGGATTGACACCGCAGGAAGGCATCTTGCCCGAGATGGCACTAATTCCACAAATGCTCGTTCCAGTAGGCGCTGATCCATTTACTGCCGATGAGGTATTGCCAGGACTGAACTGGATCTATGGCTGGGAAGTCAACGATTTCATTTCAACGGCTGGCAGTACCCAGTTCAATCGGGCCATCGACGAGACAACCACCGACGCGTATACCGAGTGGGCGCAATCTTGGACAATCGGCTACTCTTTAGGGGAACGACTGGGTGCTTACACAGAATGGTTCGCACTCATCCCACATAGTGCCGATTCCGCTTTGCCGGAGCACTTCTTTAATGGTGGATTCACGGTTCTAATAAATAATAATGTCCAGTGGGACATTCGCGCTGGTGTGGGGCTCAACGACGCTGCGGACGACTATTTTGCTGGCACGGGGCTCTCGATTCGATTGCAGTAGTTTTCCTATATGTGTGCCTGGGCACTACAATAATCGACGAACCATTGCCAACCAGGTCCGTAGAAGACTTCCTGTCGAATAACAAAGTTAGCGATAATTAGCTGGCACTTTCGCCTGTTAGAAGAATCATTGCTATCGAGCCTGGTTTCGCTAGGTCCTACGATCTGAGATCTTAGGTTATAATAGTCGCAGCCCTCCTGTTTTTCGCTGAATCCCGATTGCTACTTGAGCTGAGGCCAGAAGCTAGCCTTTTTCTGACCTAGACTTGACAAAGGCAATCTTGTTTAATTAGGGCTGCCAACACAGAATAATCCTGTTTTTTTCATGACATGCGTACGTACGTCCACCTAATCACAGCTGCTGCAATCCTGGTCCATGCGACACTGGGATGTTGCGCGCATGAGGGACACAGTCTTATTGATGCCGTCTGCGGTCATCACCACCATGAAGTTGGTGGTCAAGATTGTCATGAAGAAGAAAATGAGCAAGTCCCACTGCACTTGGAAACAAACCACTCATGTGGGGAACATGCTCACCATCCCACAGATCCGACCCATCCCGCTCCACATACATGCACCCATGCTCAGTGCATGTGGCCTGCACCCGAAATGCGGGACGGCAGTGATCTGATTCAGTTGGACTTTCTGTTCGCCCTGACACCTGTTCTCGACGCCACATTCGTTTCATTGTTCCCTGTCGGCGAATCGACTCTCACCTTCTCCGTAGCTCATTCTCCACATGCGCTACCGGTGCGCTCGCACCTCGCTAATTGCGTCTTCTTGATTTGAACCGCTCGCGGGACAAGTAACCTTGCGTTATTACGCGAGGTCTTTCCAGGTCCCGTCTTTACTGTGGTTATTTCCTGCACCTGACTATTTTTCGTCAGCGTTACCACCTACATCGTTCGAGTCTTAAGGCGTTTACCTGCGCTAGACACGAATGGGAGTGTTCCATCATGGCAACTAATTCAACTAAGGCGCTGGTTATACGCGGCTCCATTCTCCTTATTGGTGTGCTCGTCTTGGTAACTGCGACTATCGCTACGAGAGCCTATTGGTTGCCGCTCGTGCAGCGCGGAAACCTTGGGAAGCAAGAGGAAGGTGTCGCTAGTGAACCGGATAGCCACGAAGGTCACGACCATGCCGCACATGCGGGTCATACAGAAGCCACCTCTCTGGAGCTCTCGCCGCAGGCTCAACGCAATATCGGATTGACTGCTGAGAAGCTGCAACCGATCCAGCTGAGGGCTTTTATTCGCACACTCAATGTCCCAGCTCGTATTGTCGAACGTCCAGGACATACAAAAGTCCAAATTGCTGCCCCAATGAACGGAGTTATTGAGGCAGTACATACCGTGCAAGGAGAGGCCATCGAACCGGGGGACTTAATGTTTACCGTCAAGCTAACGCACGAAGATCTCGTTCAAGCCCAGACTGTGTTCTTAAAAACATTGGGCGAGCTCGACGTTGAAGAGCGTGAAATCGAGCGTCTGTCCGGCCTCGATGTTAGCGGTGTTATCGCTGGCAAGAGACTCCTTGAGCGTAAGTATTCCAAGCAAAAACTAGAGGCATTCTTAAACGCTCACCGTGAAGCATTGCTGCTGCACGGGTTGTCAACTAAGCAAATTGACAATATCGCCAGCGGTCGACGCTTGTTGCGCCAACTCGAAGTTCGAGCACCGGCCCTACCAGTTCATGGCGAGAGATTGCATCAATACGATACGACCCTAAGGCCAGTCACTTCAACAGCCCCGTCAGATAACAGCCTTAAGTCAGACCATATGTATACCGTGCAAGCAGTAAACGTACATGTGGGATCATCAATGGAAGTTGGTTACCCGTTGGCTGTCCTGGCAGACCTCGATGAATTGTTTGTGGAGGGACAAGCCTTCGAGCAAGATGCTGAAGAGATCGCCCTCGCGGCGCGCATGCAGGCTGCGGGCGAACCTGGCTGGGACATTACAGCAGTTCTCGAAAACAATGGGCCCGGCACACAAACTGTTGAAGGCCTAAAGATAGTCTTTGTAGACAACGAAGTAGAAACCGACTCTCGGGCACAGCGGTTCTACGTAGATATTCCAAATCAGGTACTTCAAGACACGACCACACCGGATGGCCACCGTTTTGTGACGTGGCGGTTCAAGCCGGGACAACGGATGCAGCTTCGTGTTCCTGTCGAGCAGTGGAAAGATCGAATTGTCTTGCCAGTCGACGCTGTTGCCCAGGAAGGAGCAGAGACCTTCGTGTTTCTGCAAAACGGCGACCATTTCGACCGACGGGCAGTGCATGTCGAGTATCGGGACCAATTGTGGGTCGTAGTTGCTAATGATGGGTCCTTGTTTCCTGGAGACACCGTCGCTCTGACAGGTGCCCATCAGATGCAAGTCGCCCTTAAGAATAAAGCCGGTGGCGGAGTTGATCCGCATGCAGGACACAATCACTAGGAGATTCCACCGTGCTCAACGCCATTATTCGATTTGCACTGGGGCAGCGTTTGCTTGTCGTTGTCCTCTCCCTTTTCCTGATGGGATTTGGGGGCTGGAAAGCAATCCAGATGGACATCGACGTCTTTCCAAACTTAAACCGACCTCGCGTGGTGGTAATGACTGAGGCACCAGGAATGGCGCCAGAAGAAGTTGAAGCCTTGATCACATTCCCGCTCGAAACCGCGATCAATGGTGCTAATGGTGTTGAAGCCGTTCGCAGTTCCGCAGGCGTTGGCATCTCTGTCATCTACGTCGAATTTGATTGGGGGACTGATATTTATAACGACCGGCAGATCGTTATGGAGCGATTGCAGTTGGTCCAAGACCGAATGCCGGAGGGTGTCAAACCACAGCTCGCACCAATCTCCTCCATCATGGGACAGATCATTATGATCGGCATGTGGAGCGAAGAGGGAAAAACCTCGCCGCTGGAAGTGCGGACGCTTGCCGATTGGGTGGTTCGACAGCGACTGCTCACCATCCCCGGTGTATCTCAAGTGTTCACCATGGGCGGTGGTCGCATGCAATTTCAAGTGCTCGTCGACCCTGACAAGCTGCTCGAATACGGCATAACACTGCACGATGTGAAGCGCGCTTGCCAAGAAAGCAACGAAAATGCCACCGGAGGTTATTTGGACGAACAAGGGCCAAATGAGTTTCTTGTACGTGCTCTAGGCCGCGTGCAAACTCTCAATGACTTGAAACGAGTTGTAGTAAAGATGCGAGAAGGCCGCCCGGTGTTACTTTCGCAGATTGCGACCGTCATTGAAGGCCCCCAAGTCAAACGTGGTGACAGCTCGGCATACGTTCGGGACGAAAATGGAGAGTTTTCGGGTGGCCCGGCTGTTATTCTCACCGTGAACAAGCAGCCGAAAGCAGATACGCGTGAAGTCACCGATCAGATCATGCAGGCACTGGAAGATCTGAAGCCATCATTGCCGGACGACATCCGCATTCAACCTGAACTGTACTCGCAAAAGGCGTTCATTGAGCGTGCAATAGACAATGTCGTGGAAGCTCTTCGTGACGGAGGTATTCTCGTTGTCATCATCCTCTTTCTCTTCCTGATGAACTTCCGGACAACTTTTATTACCCTAACCGCGATTCCACTCTCCATCGCCATCACTGCTCTTGTGTTTACAGCCTTTGGGCTATCAATCAATACGATGACGCTTGGGGGCTTGGCAGTTGCCATTGGAGAATTGGTCGATGATGCGATTGTCGATGTTGAGAATATTTTCCGTCGACTCCGTGAGAATCGCCACGCTAAATCTCCCAAACACCCGCTGCTGGTGGTGTTCCAAGCCAGCGTCGAGATTCGAAACTCGATTGTTTTTGGCACGATGATCGTAGTCATCGTGTTTATTCCACTGTTTGCTCTGTCTGGAATGGAAGGACGGCTGTTCGCGCCACTGGGGGTCGCGTACATCGTCTCGATTCTGTCCTCTTTGCTTGTCTCGCTGACATTGACGCCGGTTTTGTCCTATTGGCTTTTGTCTCGTGCGAAATTGATGGAAAGCGAAAAGGATGGACCCCTGCTCCGTTTTCTCAAGTGGGTCGCTGGGGGCGCTATGCAGCTGAGTCTTCGCATTCCAAAAGCTATGTTGCTTGCAGCTGCCTGTGGAGTCGCGATAGCCTTCGCCTATCTTGCTAGCCTTGAGCGTGATTTCTTGCCGCCGTTTAACGAGGGAGTGGCTCAACTCAACGTCGTTTTGCCGCCGGGTACATCACTGAAGAAGTCGAACACTATCGCCCAAACTGTGATTGAGCGATTGATGCAAATTGAGGGAGTCGAGGCCTTTGCAAGACGGACCGGTCGGGCAGAACTCGATGAGCACGCCGAAGGCGTTAACATCACCGAGTTGTTCATTAGCTTTGACCCTGAATCTGATGTCAGCCGCGAAGAAGTACTGGACAATATTCGATACGCGATGGAAGACATTCCTGGCATCGTTACGACAGTTGAACAGCCACTAGCTCACTTGATTTCGCACATGATCTCCGGTGTGAAGGCCCAGGTGGGTATTAAGATTTACGGCGACGATTTGAGCATTCTTCGTCGCAGCGCCCAGGAAATGGCGGCAAAGATGCGCGGTATCGATGGCGTCACCGACTTGCTCGTAGAGCCGCAAGTTGAGATTCCCCAGCTTCGCATAGAACTGAACCGCGACAAACTTGAGCAGTACGGCCTGACCCCGGTCTTTGTGAATGAATACATTTCGACCGCCATGAACGGTGAAGTCGTTAGTCAGGTGCTACTAGGTCAGCGTACCTTTGATCTGTTAGTCCGAATGGATGAAAAATACCGGGAGAACTTGCAAGCCCTGGGGCGACTTTCGATTGATCTGCCAGGAGGCGGAACCGCACCACTGTCATCGGTTGCGAAGATCTATAAATCTAGTGGACCGAACACTATCAACCGCGAGCTAGTGCGACGCCGTATCGTTATTCAGTGCAACGTCTCCGGTCGAGGCCTGGTAGATGTGGTGACCGAGATGCAAGCTGCCCAGCGTTCGGTAATTGAATCTCTTCCAGCAGGATATTTCGTTGAATACGGTGGGCAATTCGAAAGTGAAAAGAATGCTAGTCGAGTTATCGGTGTGCTGTTTAGCGTATCCATGTTCGGGGTTCTGATGGTGCTCTATACGATGTTCCGTTCGGTGAATTTTGCGTTGCAGGTGATGGTGGCATTGCCAATGGCGTTCATTGGGTCGGTAACAGCGCTTGTGATTACAGGCCAGACACTAACAGTGGCAGCGATGGTTGGTTTTATTTCGCTAGGCGGTATTGCCTCACGTAATGGCATTTTGCTGCTCAACCATTACTTGCATCTCGTTCGCCATGAAGGAGAAACCTGGTCAAAAGAGATGATTATTCGAGCCGGTAAAGAGCGCCTAGCCCCCGTGCTCATGACTGCGTTGACATCGGGTATCGGGCTCGTCCCGCTAGCAATGTCGGCCGGTGAACCAGGGAAAGAAATCTTGTATCCGATAGCTACTGTAATCCTGGGCGGACTAATCAGTAGCACGGTACTTGAATTCTTCGTCCGCCCGGCGCTGTTCTGGACATTCGGACTGGGAGCAGCGCACCGAGTGATTAAAGCTGGACAACAGCATGTTGAGTTGGTCGAGGAGGGAGAAACCGTCTGACACATGCATGTCTGATTCAGGCAAGTCGTTTTACGGAATTGGATGTTTTACCAAGGAGGAAAGAGAAATGAAGTATTACACATTGTTAATGACGGTGGTGTTCGCCTTGATGGAGAACATAGTGATTGCACAACTACCGAATCACGACAAGGAGGATTTTGTCCTTGCGCATCGGCTAAAGGAATGGCACACGAGGCACTTCGAAGACGCCGCAAAAGCCCAGCAACATGCCGCTGCCGTGAAGCAACTCGGTGCAGAGGTTCGAGTCGATAGTCATGAGACTCACGTGGACGTCATTTATCGGTCAGCAAATTGGAAGCCACTTCGCATTGAATCTGATGAACTGGCTCACCAGTGGGAGGATTGGTTGAAGGCGGCCGGCTTTGAGACGCTCCACGGACATAGCCCTGATCATGAAGAACACGCCCACGACGAGAAGCATGGCCACGAAGGTGAGAAGGATGGTCACGACCACGATGAAGAGCATGGCGAGGTTGTGCTCTACAAAACTCCAACTTGGGCCACTCAACATTTTACTGATAAAGTTGCAGCATCTCAGTTCATCACCATCGCTCAAGCACTACGCTGTGAAGTAAAGCCCGTGACGCATGAAGGACACACAGATATACAGTTTCGCTGTCCAAAATGGACTGCAGTCGAATTTGTCGACCACAAGACTGCCGAGAAGTGGGAGAAATGGCTCGCCTCAGCAGGCTTCGATGTTCGTCATGAGGACCCAGATCACGACCATTAGAACCGAACGCCACAAGGCGTTATCACCATGTCACTAGGGAGTATGCCATGAAGTTGTCACTTATAGAGATTCGAAAGCAAATTGCAATGGGGCTTAGCCTCGGTCTACTGCTGGTTTCAGGCTGTAGTCAAGGAGAGCAAGAGAGCAAACCCGTTAGTGCCCCTCCACCGGCTACAGTCGATGTTCATAACCATCCAACGGAAGGACCTCACCATGGAAGCCTCATTGAACTAGGCAATGAGGAATACCACGCGGAACTTGTGCATGACGAGGATGCCGGCACTGTCACGTTCTATCTGCTCGACTCCTCCGCAAAAAATGCAGTGCCAATTGAGGCTGCCACACTACTGGTCAATTTGACCCATGATGGGCAAGCCGAGCAATTCAGCTTGGCTGCGCATCCACAAGTGAGCGATCCTTCCGGCAAAGCGTCGAGATTTAATTCCTCTGATGCAGAGCTAGCTGAAGAACTTGACCACGAAGGTGTGGAAGCACAGTTAGTGGTTTCGATAGGCGGTAAGCAATACCGGGGAGAGATTCATCACGACCATGACCACGAAGGGCATGGACACGAAGGACATGGCCACTAAGCGATAGAACCGTCTCTCGGGAAGGGAACGTGAGAGCGGACTTTCGTTGGTAGTTCCGCTTGGGGAACGCGAGCTGTGGCTCTAACACTCCCATTAGTAGCTACGCTCGCGTTCCCTGAAGGCGAGAGATGGATGCGCTGACTAGCAAAGAGAAATCAGTCTAAGGAGAGAACAATGAAAAGTTTTCTGACTTCGCGATGGGCGTTGTTGATACTCTGCAATGCAATTGCATGGTTTACTTTTTCGTTCGCATCAAACAGTCAGGCGGAGCTGCGTCGCAAACCTGCACCGCAGGTTAATCCGGCCGCTCAGAGATCGGATATAGTTCGCGAACTAGCTGAGATAAAGCGACTTCTCAGCCAACAAAACGTCCTCTTCAAAAGTGGCAAATTACAAGTTGTAGTCACTGCAAGGAATTGAGTATTGATGAATCCAAGCGAGTCCTATAGTGCCGTTTTTGGCAAGCCACGGACGTGCTGCTCCCGACTCTACGTTTTCAGCCCGGCTTCGGTGTTGCCATCGATAGAGCAAGCACGCTTACGGAAGGAATACAGCTGTGCATAAAACAATTCTGCAGTGGACGCCTTTCGTGGGAGCTGTTTTATTTGCAGCTTGCCTTCTGGCCGAGCAACCCTTAGCTGCTGAGGGAGAAATTCGGCAGGAAGAAACTAAAAACTCCCACCCACCAACAGAATTATCGGCTGCGTTTCGCACTGCTGCTGACAGTGCATCTAAGGGGCTAGTGACAATCTATACCTTGAGGGGCCCTCGAATGACGGAGATGTGGCGGAGACGCATTGCACCTCAGAGAGGCCATCGAGCAATGATTCCATCAGAAGAATTGCGTGACGAACAAGGCTCAGGAATTCTTATCGATAGCGAGGGGCTGGTTCTCACTTGTAATCACGTTGTTGCGTCCGCTGAGGTGGTGTTTGTCGTATTACCTGATGGCAGCAAATACGAAGTAGTTGACATTCGTGGAGACCCTGTTGCAGACGTAGCTGTTCTTCGCATCGAAGGTGCCAGTGACCTCGATGAAGTGACGATGGGCAACTCTGATGGCCTGCAAGTGGGCGACTGGGTCGTATCACTAGCAAACCCGTATGACTTAAAAGACTCAGTCAGCGCGGGCATCGTTAGTGCTACTGAGCGTTGGATACCTGGAATACCTCATCCGTTTGTTCAAAACGATGCGGCAACGAATCCTGGCAGCTCAGGAGGTGCCTTGCTCAACCTTCGAGGAGAGGTTGTGGGAATGATCACTGGGGGCTTTAGTGCAGCAAGAGAATTTCAAGGAATTGGTCTAGCCATTCCTATCAATACTGCCCGACAAGTTGTCGACGAGCTGATCGATCCGAAGGTATCTCAGCGAGGATATTTGGGTTGCGAAACCCAAAAGTTAACTCTCCAGATTGCCCAACTGCTGGAATTGCCTGTAGAAGGGGGACTCTATGTCAAAGACGTCGAAGAGAAGTCCCCGGCGGCAAGTGGTGGAATTAGACGCGGGGATGTAATCACTCATTTTGACGGCCAACCAATTGATGACACGTTCCCGCCCTCAAAGCTCTTCGACGACCCTGTCCCTGGTAAGAGCTACCCTACCACATATTTTCGTAATGGAACGTCTGTCACTGTTGACGTGGAGATGGGAAGGCGACCAAGCAGGGAAGAAACTCAATCGCTCGATTACGCGGAACACGCTAGTTACGTTTCTGAGTACGTCGATGATATGCTCGGTCTCGGTCTTGATGCGCTAACAGTTGAAATGGCTAAGCAGCTTCACTTCCCTAAGAGACTGCGTGGAGTTCTTATCACAGACGTGGCTAGCGGAAGCCCAGCCTACAAGGAAGGCGTGGCTGCTGGCATGGTCGTGTTACGCGTAAATAGCCATGCGATTAGTAGCCTTGATGACTACAAGGATGCAATCAGCCATTGTCCCAAGAACAAGGCACTCCTTGTGCTACTTCAATCAAACAAAGGAAGGCATCTTGTTGTACTCAACAGGTAGGTGTTCGTGAAGCATACACTTGCAGTGAGAAAATAATCTGGATTCAACTCATTCCATCGCTCCGCGTCGGGGAGGCGAGCCTGTGGTGCGCACAGTGCCCCGCGGCCGCACTCGCTTCCCCGGCGGGATTTTTGGGCTACTGGAACCAACCACCGACAGAGTTTTCGATGTTGCAGATGATGCCATTCCGCGAGTGGGGTGAGAGGAATCGATGAGCAAAAGAACGAAGTACAAAAAGAGACTTGATCGACCAGATAAAAAAAGATTACCGAAGCGTTGGCGCTTCTGTTTGGCACCAGTGGCTGCGTTGTTGGTTGAACTCCAATGCCTTCCGCAAATTATCGACTTTGTAAGGTACCCAAACCCGACCAATACGTTCCAAGTAATCTTAGGCACTGTAATTGCCGTAGCCGCAGCAGTTATGATTTTGCTGTACGGCTGAAGATGAGTTGCAACTAAGCAAGTGATGCTATCACGAAATAGCGGAAACCGTTGATATTTAGTAAATACACGTTACGAATAGATCGGCAATTGTCGATAAACGAAAAGAGCTAATAGGTAGAAGCTGGTTTATTATTTGTGAACGATAACATGTTTAAAAAGCGTGCCTCAATCCGTACTATCGTGGCTGTATGCCTCGCACTTTGCATGCCTTGCCATGTCGTGTTCGCTTCAATCTGTATCTGTACGCTAGATTGTCCCTGTCAATCTAGCGACACATCACATTGCCAATGTGAATCCCACTCCAAAACATCAAAATATGCCGATTCTATTTGCTGCTCTTGTAATTGCACAGACTCACAAGGGCAGCCCTGCACCTGCAAATGTCATAAGCTACCGCTGAGCGGATTACCGTTCTCGCAGCAGCAGACACGTTCCCTCTCAGAACTATTGCATGTCGATGTCTGTTCCGTCTCAAGTACCGCATCGAACCATCTCGAATTGTTACGTCAGTTCACATTCACTGACACGCAAAACAACTCCAGCAGCGTGCAGCAACCCTGTATCCTCTTCTGCCGTTTCTTGCTCTGAGCGGCTGCTGCTTGGTTTCGACTGAGTTGCCCGAAAGCGCTCAAGTTCGCAAGCCTTCTCGCCTTTGATGTGCCGCCTCCGCTGCTTTGTCTTGCGCGGTGACCAAAGCGGTCCTTTAGCGACCGATTACCCCGAACGGGTATCGGCCCTCGCTATTCAATTAATTCAACAGGAGTCCGTCATGCGTGCAAATCCCTGCGCTTTACGAGGATACGAAGCACATATTCGAAGCCTTTGTTACACACGTTCGAGTCGAATACACAGAGCACCGCGTCAACAATCGGCCCAGTTAGTCAACAGATTTAGTTCCGTAGTGATCGTGGAGTTCCGTGACGAAGCGTACGCTCCCATTGCCCATTTACTGGAACTTCTCGGTGTTGCCGTCTTCAGGGCTGAGAGTGCGACTGAGTTGGCAGGCAAAATGCTTCGCCACAGTCCCGAGTTAGTACTTCTAAGTGACAATCAACACGACGAAAGTGCCTGGCTTACCTCAGCCAAGTTGCGACTTATCGATGCCAATCGCTCAGTGTGGATCTATTCACCAGAACCGCCGAGTGCCATCGACCAGTGGCTAAGTATGGCAACTTCTAGAGACGTGATTGTCTACGGGGGAGTGCTCCACAGATTGCTTGACCTCTTGCAATGTCGGTTGTCTCAGGCCGGAAAACCTGTGGATCGGATTCCCGAGGGAGGCCAGCAACGGTCAGTAGCGTAAAGCGTATGACAAGGTTGCAGTTGATTGCGTCTGCAGTGTTTCAGCCGTACTGAAACAGCTCATTTCAGGCGACTCATTTCAAGGAGGATTAAGAAGATGTCAAAGATACCTATTCTCTCGTTGCTCGTAGCAGCCCTGGTATGTCTTTCAGCGATAGGCTGTCGAACAACAGGCAAGCATAGTGGCTCCGGAGGTTGCCCCAGCTGCGGGCCGTAACAGCAATAGACATGAAAGGGAAGGAGGACAAACGGTCCGAGTAACCGGGGCACATGTGCCCCGGTCGCTTCGGGGCTGACGCCACCTGTTTTACCGTCGATTCAAAGTATGGATGACCACAGATGAGCATTCGTAAAGCATAGAACTAAAAAACGGCTGGAAATTCCTGCGAAGACGATAACTCCAAGCACCATCAGGCTGATGACAACCACCCTCAAGCCGATTAATCGCGAGTAGCCCCTAGTCAAGAGTTGAGGTTTGAGAAAAAAGTCCGCACTCTCCCGGCACCGATTTAGCAATCTCCAACCTCAAATCAACAATCCCCTAAGGGATGGATACTATGAAACTACGATCAATGATTTGGAAAGAACTTTGGAAGCGGCCATCGTCAATGCTGACCAGTCTATTGGCGATCACTCTAGGCGTATCGGCCATGGTGGCGAGTCAAAATATTGCGATATCCTCCGACAAGAAGAACACTGAGGACATGGAATCGCTCCGAGCGAACGTGTTGGTGTTGCCACCAGCAGTCACCCTGCAGGACTATTACGCCGCCGATGTGCATAGCTACACAATGCCGGAGGAATATGCTTTGCGACTAGCTCTGGCGAAAATGCCGGGGGTAGAGAGCGTTGCCCCAAAGCTCAGCGTGGAATCGGATGTCGATTCAGTGCCCGTCCTAGTCACAGGAATTCTTCCTCGATCCGAGCTGCATGCGAAGTCAGATCGCCTAGACCTTGGAGCAATCAACTCCGTCGGCTCTGCCCATGGCTGTTGTGGGGCAAAGGCCGAAGCCGTTGCAGGAACCAGTAATCCGAAATCCTTGGCCATGAGTAGGAACCTCAATGAACTTGGTGAGCGCGAAGTGGTTCTTGGGCAATATCTGGCTACCCAATTGGGAGCCAATGTCGGTGATGATCTAACGGTACTCGGCGAAACCTTTGCTGTTCTCTCCGTGCTCCCATCTACCGGTACAATCGACGACAGCCGCTTATACGCCCACCTGCATAGTGTTCAGGACCTGTCCGGTACTGGGCCGGTTGTGAACGCCATCGAGATCATGGCGTGCTGCGAAGACGCTGCTGAGAGTTTGATGACAAATCTTTCCGTCGAACTTCCAGACTATCGCATCATCACCATCGCTCAAGTAGTGCAGGCACTAGCCGCTGTCAACGGTCGGCTGGCAGACGTGTTAAGGGTATTTCTCTCGATTCTGCTGGTTATCGGTGGAATGAGTCTCGCCCGCAGTATGTATTACAACGTGACCGAACGTCGTAAGGAAATCGCCACGCTGAAGGTCCTTGGTGCCAGCCGCAGTTTCGTGACTCGAATGTTCCTCGGCAAGGCAACGCTGCTTGGTTTGGCCGGAGGACTAGGAGGGTTCGTTGTGGGCACCGCCGTCGCCGCGGTCGTAGGACAACAACTGCTAGGCGTTTCTGTTCAGCCAATGCCGCATCTTTTAGTCGTTGGCATCGTCTATGCAATCACAGTTACTATCGCCGCCAGCTTCCTGCCCGCTACATTTGGAGCTGTCATTGATCCTTGCCTGCTTCTTAATGAGGCAGGCCACAGCCACTAGCGCGGCTGAAATCCTAGACAACGCAATAGCGAAAGTGTCTCCCCATGTACAAACTTCAATCAATTACTCAAACCTACAAGCGTCGCCACAACGTCGCGACCGCACTCGAAAACTGCAATCTTGAAGTATCCGACAATGACTACATCGCTATAGTCGGACCCAGCGGTAGTGGCAAGACGACATTGCTGTCGATCCTGGGTGGGTTGCTGGCTCCGTCATCGGGCAACGTCTTTCTTGAGGACCGCTCGTTGTACGGAATGTCGATTCACGAACGAACTAAATTGCGAAGCGATAAGATAGGATTCATCTTTCAGTCAGTCAATCTTGTGGCATGGCTGTCGGCCTGTGAGAACGTCCAGATTCCGCTAATGCTCTCTGGCAAGCCAGAGGAAGAGCAACGAGAACGTGGTCTCCAACTTCTCGAACGAGTAGGGCTATCAGGTCGAGCTGACCACCTGCCATCGGAACTGAGCCCAGGCCAACAACAGCGGGTCGCTCTGGCCCGCACATTGGCAAACGACCCGCAGGTAATCCTTGCGGACGAACCGACGGGGAACCTCGATTCGGGAACGGGCCAGCAGGTGATGAATTATCTCAGCGATTTTCACAGGAACGGACAAACGATCATAATTGCCACCCAGGACGCAAGCACCGCCGCATTCGCGAAGCGGGGGATACAGCTTGTCGAAGGTGTTACGTATGAACTTGACAGGCTTTCCGCCGCCTAAACATGCTCTTTATCTCACCTAGCGCACGTCACTCTAATCGACTTTTTATCCGGCTAGTGAGTTGGGTTCATTCAAGCAATCACGGATTCACTTATGTACATTAGAAAAACGGTGCCAATCAAGAAGATGCTTCGCTGGACGCGGGGGCATATTATTGGCTTCCTGTTACTGGCGTTTGTTCCGGTATTTCTGTACGACATCCTTGGACTGACGTGGTTGCACGTGCCGTGGCTTCCGCTCAGCGTGGTTGGTACGGCTGTTGCTTTCATTGTCGGCTTCAAGAACAATGCTTCTTACGATCGCTTGTGGGAGGCTCGGAAGATTTGGGGCGGAATCGTTAATGCATCGCGATCTTTCACGATAATGGTGAGGGACTTCGTTCAAGATGACCAATTGCCCGCGGACCAACTCAAGTCGATTCACCGTGAAATGGTGCATCGACATGTCGCCTGGTTGACTGCACTAAGGTATCAGCTGAGGACAGTGCGTCAGTGGGAAAACAAACGTGCATCTCCCGAAAACAAACGGTTTCGCGGTGTTGTCGTCAATGTAATGGAATCAGATGTCCCATGTCGGGAGGCGATTGCACGATATATTACGAAGACCGAATTAGTGGATGTGTTTGAGAAAGAGAATCAAGCATCTCAGCTGTTGGGCATACAGTCCGCTCGGATCAAGGAGCTTCGACAACGCGATCTTGTCGGAGCCTATGAGCACGTTGCGATCGAAAAAACGCTATCGGAATTGTATGCATTGCAGGGCAAATCGGAACGCATCAAGAACTTTCCTTATCCGCGTCAGTTTGCAACGTTGAACTACATGTTCGTATGGTTGTTTATCTTTCTGGTACCGTATGGCGTGATGGAGGAATTTGAGAAGATTGGTGATCACATTATTTCAGATCATCCTGCGCATGAATCTGCGAGAGCTGGGCTTCACGCTTTATGGGTCTTTATTGGCAAACATTTCGTCTGGTTTTCGATTCCTTTCAGCGCCATCGTTTCTTGGGTGTTTTATGCGTTGGAAATCGTCGGCGAGCATTCAGAGAATCCGTTTGAGGGTGGCCCTAACGACGTCCCGATTACAGACCTAAGCCGAAGCATCGAGATCGATATTCGTCAGCTCATTGATGACGAAGGAATACCGGACCCATTGGTATGGGATGGCGGAGTTGTGCTATAGAAGTGTTAAGAGAAACAAGTGCCATATGGCAAATAACTCTACACCACAAACATCTCGCACGGGACGCACCACGATGCCAAGGATATTCCTAAAAACGACGAAACGGGTCGTCTTCCTTGGCGTGGTGGTCTACTTCATCCCTCGCTTAACACTACTTTTTGTCGTGTGTGGCACCATCGACGTCTTACGTAATAAGAAGCGCAATGCCAAATTATTCTGGCGTTACTTCACCGGAAATGGCGTGACGACATGGCTGTTATCACCCTTCAATGTGACAATGGATGCTTTATCACTGCCATACAAGAACAAAGGCATATACACACTCGCAGATTTGCCAGATGGCCATCAGCAAGAGATTACAGATATACTTCGAGTAGTAGACCAAACCGATTTCCCCAAAACATTGAATGTCGCTATGGAAGGGACGGGGCGGCTCATGCAGTTCTTCAAATGGTACGGGGCAAACAATACGAACTTTGACCATGTACCGGAATTCCATCAGTCCCACAAATATATCCGCACTATCGGAGTATCCGCCTTCAATAAACACCAGTCGACCTCAGAACATTTTGGCTCGCTTCGAATAACACTCAGAGTGCTGTATAATTTCGGTCCGACCTCAGAGGGTAAGGCATTTATCGAGGTAGGAGATTGCGTAAATCATTGGCGTGACAACCCCTTGTTTATCTTGGACGATACTCTTCTACACAGATCGTGCAACGAGTCGGAAGGTAAACGTTATTGCCTTTTCATAGATATCCTAAGGCCGTCGCCTTGGCCACGACTAATGAGTGCAATCCTTGCCGGCGTGAGTATCTGTGTAGGACGGTACAAATCACTGTTCTACAGAAAATGGACAGTATTGCGATGAGAGACTCATAGCAGAAAGGATATATATCAACATCTACACCACGTATGTTAAGTGATGGATACTTACTCACGGCAACATCGAAATGACGACCTCATCTTCTTAATATGGCTTTTTAGGTTACGACTTTACTATATGCACTTACGGTCGTTACTTTGACAACACTCACAAATCATTCATGGATTATAAGATGGCGAACAGACTTGAATTTCGAATTGACGGCATGCATTGCGCCGAAGAGATATCTTTACTTAGAGATAAGCTGGGACCGCTCGTTGGAGAAGTTGAACGTCTATCCTTTGATCTACTGAATGCCAAGCTGAGTGTTGATACTGAAGGTGTTGCGGTCTCTGCTACAGACGTAATCGATTATGTCTCACGCACTGGTATGCATGCAGAAATGTGGAGTGATCGTGCTAACGATTCTCTCGACCACGGATTCTGGCAAAATTACGGACGCATATGCCTGACATCAGCTAGCGGTTTGTTCGGCCTGCTGGGTTTCGTACTTGCTGTCTGGATTGGTGGAAGTCTGCAATCAGGCTTGGGTTCTGAAGGAATGGGAATCGCACACTCCGTACCGGTCGTGTCGGTCGCGGCTTATCTCATCGGCATCTTGTCGGGCGTATGGTACGTGCTTCCCAAGGCATGGCGGGCAGCAAAGACTTTACGACCAGACATGAATCTATTGATGACCGTAGCAGTAATTGGTGCAGCTGCTATAGGTGAATGGCTAGAAGCCGCTACGGTTGCGTTCCTGTTTTCAGTCTCGCTACTTCTTGAGTCATGGAGTGTTGGCCGCGCGCGTCGAGCGATTGCTGCCCTGATGGATCTGGCTCCACAAATGGCTCGCGTACGTGACGAACACGGAAACGAAAAAGAAGTTGCAGTGGCCGAAGTGCATGTGGGCACAACGTTTACTGTTCGTCCAGGCGAGAAGATTCCGTTGGATGGCCTTGTTCTGAAGGGTTCTAGTGCGGTTAATCAGGCACCCATCACAGGAGAAAGCGTACCTGCTCAAAAGGAAAAAGATGCGGAAGTATTTGCTGGAACGATCAACGGGGATGGCGTGCTAGAAATCAACTCCACTAGGCAGGCCGAGGACACCACGCTAGCCCGCATCATTAAAATGGTTGGCGAAGCCCAGTCAAAACGCTCCCCGTCTGAGCAATGGGTCGAAAAATTCGCCCGGTATTATACGCCTTGCGTCATGGCCTTAGCTGCTTTGGTATTACTGGTTCCACCTCTACTGTTTTCCGGCGAGTGGTCGGTGTGGCTCTACCGGTCACTGGTGCTCTTAGTGATCGCATGCCCGTGTGCCTTGGTGATTTCGACGCCCGTCTCAATCGTTTCCGCACTGGCGGCAGCAGCCAAGAACGGCGTGCTCATCAAAGGTGGCGTCTTCGTGGAGGCACCAGCAAAGCTGCGAGCGATTGCTATGGACAAGACTGGTACATTGACACATGGTAATCCGAAAGTCGTTGATATCCGACCGCTTAGCGGACATAACGAAACTGAATTATTGGAGAGAGCGGCGGCACTAGAATCGCACTCCAACCATCCACTGGCACGTGCAATTGTTGCCGAAGCAAATGAACGATACCTTTCCATCCCGCCCGCTGGCAACTTTGAAATCATCCAGGGCAAGGGAGCTCAAGGGCTCGTTGGTGGTAAGCTGTTTTGGCTCGGATCGCATCGATATCTGGAACAGCGCGGCCAAGAGACTCCTGATATTCACCATCAACTCCAAACGTTGCAAGAAGCAGGGCGTTCCATAGTAGTTGTAGGTAACGACGATCATGTTTGTGGCTTCATTTCACTTGCGGATGCACTACGACCTACGGTCAGGCAAACCTTGTCGGAACTCCATGAAGCTGGCGTTGAAAGCATCGTCATGCTGACCGGTGACAACCAAGGCACAGCAGACAAGATTGCTTCCGAAGCGGGTATCGATGAGGTACATGCAGAATTACTACCCGAGAACAAAGTTGACGCCGTAGAAAACCTTGTCGAGAGATTCGAGCACGTTGGTATGATTGGCGATGGTGTCAATGACGCTCCCGCCTTAGCCCGTGCCTCACTGGGAATTGCCATGGGTGCTGTAGGTACTGATGCTGCGATCGAAACGGCTGATATTGCTTTGATGTCAGATGACCTCGCCAAACTCCCTTGGTTGATTCACCATTCGCGTCGTACTTTGGCAATCATTCGGCAAAACATCACCTTTTCTCTCTGCGTAAAAGCATTGTTCGTGCTGCTAACTTTTGGGGGCTATTCTTCGCTGTGGGCTGCGATTGCCGCTGACATGGGCGCTTCGCTCGTGGTCGTCTTCAATGGCTTGCGATTGCTTCGCTAACTCAAACCTACTTCCCATTCGGCGTGGCACTCGTTCCAAAACTCGACAAAATCGTCATTGAACTATGAAGACCAAGGTCTGTCTATTGCATTCGCCAAGCCAAATGTAGGTACGCTGCAAGACGGCATTACCAGCTGGTCATTCAATGGAGATCACTGCATGCAACGCTCCTTGGCGACCGTCTCCGGATCCGCGAAAGCAGGCATTCTTCCCGATTTTTAGCTAGGGAGCGGCTGCTGGGGCCAGTCTTGTCCCCTCGGCAAGATAGGTATAGTATAATGGAATGGGTAAAGGCAGTTTTCACCGGTAATTTTCCATGTTCCACCACATCGTCGTTTCTCTGATCGTGCTGCGGGTACTGTTCTGCCCCATGCTATGCATGGGTACAGCGAACGTCGCCCAGGCCTCAGTTACACCGGATCGATGTGAGAGTGTCTTTCGTTGCGAGTGCTCAACCTCCCAGGATTTGTCACCGGCGTCTTCCGGCTACGGCCATGAAGAGCGTTGCCCCACTCCCTCGCAGTGCCCTTGCGACGAATCGTGCATGTGCCACGCGCTCTCAGATGCTCCCAACAAGATCCGCCAACTAAGTTTTGGTTGGTCGCTCAGCGAACAGTTTGATGCGGCGTCGATTGACGAGGTCTGCCGTTCGTTCGCTTCGCCCAATCATCTCGAATCCCGCACCGAAAGCCGTCCGGACCTTTCTAGTGGGATAGCGATCCGACTAGTGATTGCCTCGCTGCTGCTCTAGGCCTATCTGGCCACTGCGCTGACACTTGGAACCGACGGTGCCGACGCACGTCGATTCTGAGCCAATAGTTATCGTTGTCAGTGCCCCCTCGTCCTTTCGCGTCCGCTTGGGCAACCTTCGACGCATTGCGACGACCATTCCCACGTTACAAGCAGGAGCCCTCCTATGAGCCATGCAGTCACTAATCCTACTCAACATAAACCGCCCAGCGGTCCAACTCAGCAATCTGTCATCAGCCAAGCTGACGAAAGCGCAGAGACCGTACTGGCTCCTTCTAAACCACGCGATGCCATTCGGCGACCGTTCCAAGTCGTCACCAGCGCCATTGGGCCAACCTTGGTTCTGGCCGGTTTCGTCGCTGTGTTCTACTACGGACACCACAACGATTGGAAAATCCCCAAGTTTTCTGTGTTGACCGGTTCCGCCGAGCCGCTGGTGTCCGACTGGTGTGAAGAACACGCTGTACCTGAATCGATATGCGTTGAGTGTGACTCAACGCTGATGCCCCGTGGTCCCGACTATGGTTGGTGCCCAGAGCACGGAGTCCACAATTGCACGTTGGAACATCCAGACGTTGCCCAGTTGAAGGAGACGCCAACTGTGTTGGCGAGCGATTTGGAGCGGGCCGCTCGTGCCCTCGCAGTTGCGCCGCGAAAGGAAAACAACAGCGCCTGTAAGATCTACAAGACGCGAATTCAGTTTGAGTCGGTCGAATCGGTGCGGCAGGCGGGCGTGGACGTTGAGTTGGTCGAGCGACAGCCATTAGTCGAGTCGATCGGCGGTAGCGGTGAAATTGTTTACGACCCTACACGTCTGGCGAGCCTTGCGTCGCGAGTGCCCGGTAGCGTCTGGATGGTTCAGAAGAATGTTGGCGACCAGGTCGAACGTGGCGAGGTACTCGCCTTGGTCGATGCCGCCGAGGTCGGAGAACTGAAGACCGACCTGCTTCGAGCACTCGCGGAGGAACGCCTGCAAAGACAGAACGTTTCCAGGCTCAATCAGGCGAAAGGTGCTGTCGCTGGAGCCCGAATCCTAGACGCTCAGGCCGCCCTGGCGAAAGCTCAGGCTGATGTGCTCAGCGCCGAACAATCGCTACGAAACCTCGGGTTGCCAGTCGACGTCAATCTGTTGCGCGGACTGTCGGTCGCCGCGGTCATGGAACAATTGCGTTTGCTGGGGATTCCCGAATCGCTACGCTCAGCGCTTAGTGATCAGACATCAACGGCGAACCTGCTTCCCATCCTCTCGCCCATGACCGGACTCATAGTCGATCGGTCGGTCACACCTGGTGAAGTTGTCGATTCGACGCGCACCCTATTTCAAGTCGCCAACCTCAACCAAATGTGGCTGCTGCTGAATCTCCCGCTGGAACATCGCGGCCAACTTGCTGTCGGTCAAACCGTACAATTCCAACCCGACGGCAGTAAGGACGTAGTCGAAGGCAAACTCGATTGGATTAGTACGACCGCCGATCAGCAGACTCGAATGTTTCAAGTCCGGGCGGTGCTCCCCAATTCTGACGGTCTGCTGCTCAACGAAACCTTCGGCACCGGTGACATTATTCTCCGTGAAGAACCCGAGGCGATTGTGATTCCCAACGGATCATCACACTGGGAAGGATGCTGCCAAGTCGTCTTCGTCCGTGACAAGAACTACTTCACTAGCTCGGGCAGCCCCAAAGTATTCCACGTTCGATCCGTGCGTTTGGGTGCATCCAACGACAAATACACCGAAGTCATCTCCGGAGTGCTTCCCCGGGAAGTCATCGCTGTAGCGGGAAGCGACGTGCTTCGTGCACAGCTACTGAAAAACAACCTCGGTGCTGGTTGCGACTGCGTCGCTGAATAGGGAGAGCAAGGATGCTTAATTGGTTAATAGACTTTTCGTTGCGACATCGCGCGCTAGTGATTCTAGTCGCCGGTTTGTTCGCTGTCGTTGGCGCATTTTCGCTACGGCAGCTTGATATCGACGCGTTTCCGGACACGACGCCAGTCCAGATTCAGATCAACACCGTTGCCCCGTCACTCGCTTCTGAGGAGATTGAGCGACAGATCACCTTCCCGGTCGAGCAGGCGATTAGCGGCTTGCCAGGCTTGAGGGAACTTCGCTCGATATCCAAATTCGGATTGTCGCAGATTGTGGTCATCTTTGACGACGACATCGAAATCTATTTTGCACGTCAACTGGTCAACGAACGACTTTCGACGGTCGAACTGCCTGCAGGCATTCAGCGACCACAGATGGGCCCCGTCTCAACTGGCTTGGGCGAAGTCTTTCACTATGTTCTGGTCTACGAAGGCGTTGATCTTTCGACGGTCCCACAAGAAGAGCGTGTCCGCCGGTTGACTGAGCTGCGAACGATTCATGATTGGACAGTCAAACCTCAACTACGGTCCGTACGTGGTGTTGCTGAGGTCAATAGTTGGGGTGGTTACGAGAAGCAGTACCAGGTCCGGCTCGATCCCGAGCTGCTGATCAAGTATGGCCTGACATTCGAGCAGGTCTCCGAGGCGATCAAGGTAAACAACGAAAACGTGGGGGGCGGGACGGTCACCGATGGTAGCGAAATGTTGCTCGTTCACGGAGTCGGACGCACGGTGAGCATCGAGCAGATCGAGGAAGTCATCGTGACGGCAAAGGACGGTGTGCCTGTTCGCGTGCGAGACGTTGCCGAGGTGCAGATCGGACATGAAGTCCGTCGCGGGGCAGTCACAGCAAACGGCCGTGGCGAGGCGGTGCTCGGTCTTGGCTTCATGTTGATGGGTGAGAACAGCGATCAGGTCACCTGGGCACTCAAAGAAAAACTGGAACACATTAAGGAAACACTACCAGCGGGGGTCACCATTGAAACGGTCTACGACCGCACCGAACTCATTGACCACGTTATTCACACCGTCCAGAAGAACCTCTTCGAGGGCGGGTTGCTTGTCATTGCGGTGCTGTTCATCTTTCTCGGTAATCTCCGCGCGGGATTGATCGTTGCCTTGGCAATTCCCTTGTCGATGCTGTGTGCGTTCTCTGGGATGCTCAAATTCGGCATTGCCGCCAGCCTGCTCAGCCTGGGCGCCATTGATTTCGGACTGGTTGTCGACAGCTCGGTCGTCATGATCGAAAACTGCGTACGGCACCTGGCTCATGGGCAGAACGGGCGTAGCCGATTAGAAATCATCCGTGAGGCGGCAGTCGAGGTTCGTAAGCCGACCATGTTCGGCGAGCTGATTATCATGATCGTCTACCTGCCGATCCTCACGCTGGAGGGAATCGAGGGCAAGCTATTTCGACCGATGGCGCTAACGGTCATCATGGCGCTCGCCGGTTCGATGGTGTTGTCACTGACCTTGATGCCGGTGCTTGCCAGCCTGTTCCTGCCCAAAAATGTCAAAGAAAAAGAACCGCTATTGATCCGGTTTCTCAAATGGCTTTACGCGCCAGTTCTGCGGTTCACCATGCACCACAAGGCGTTCGTCATCGGCTCGGCACTGCTGCTGCTTGTCAGTGTGTTCAGTCTCGTGGCTCCCAATCTTGGCAGCGAATTCGTACCTCGGCTTTCCGAAGGTGCCATCACGCTTAACGTCGTGAGACTTGCGGGGACGCCTCTGGAAGAATCAATGCGCTACAACACTCGTATGGAGCAGGTTTTGTTGGAGAAGTTTCCCGACGAGGTCAACCAGGTGTGGAGCCGGATCGGGACTGCCGAAGTTGCGACCGACCCGATGGGTACTGAGTTGACCGACCTGTTTATCACGCTCCACCCGCGCCAGCACTGGACGCGAGCCACTACGCAGGAGGAACTGACGACGCTTGTGCACCACGAACTTCGCGATTTGCCAGGACCACGCTTAGCGTTGTCCCAGCCAATTGAAATGCGCATGAACGAAATGATATCGGGCGTTCGTTCGGATGTTGCAGCCATTCTGTATGGCGACGATCTCGACCTGATGAACGCAAAGGCCGTAGAAATTGAACGATTGCTCAATTCAATTCGGGGCGCTGAAGACGTCAAGATCGAGCAAATTACCGGCCAGCCGGTCCTGGAGATTCGTGTCAAGCAAGACGAAATCGCTCGCTATGGGATTCCCGCGCGCTCGGTGATGAACCTGGTCCGTTCGCTAGGCAGCAACCACGTCGGAGAGGTGCATGAAGGGCAACTGCGGTTTCCGTTGGTCATCCGTTTACCGGAGGCGGCCCGAGCCGACCCCGAAGCGATTGGCAAGATCTTGGTCGCCACACCATCGGGACAGCGGATTCCTCTTTCGCGACTCGCCTCCATTGAACGCGTTGAGGGCTTTAACACGATCAAACGCGATTGGTACCAGCGCCGCATAACGATTGAATCCAACGTGCGCGGCCGAGACCTTGGCAGCTTTGTTGCCGAGGCGCAGCGAGTCGTTGCTGAAAACGTGCAACTCCCTGCTGGCCGCTACCGCATTGAATGGGGGGGACAGTTCGAAAATCTTCAGCGTGCTCAAACGCGGCTGATGATTGTTGTCCCAATTGCATTGCTGATGATTCTGGCATTGCTTTACATGACGTATCGCAATTGGATCGACTCGTTGCGAGTATTCACTGGAGTGCCGTTTGCTTGGATCGGTGGCGTTCTGGCCTTGTGGATCCGAGACATGCCGTTTTCAATTTCGGCAGCGGTCGGGTTTATTGCGCTATCTGGCGTTGCTGTCTTGGATGACATGCTGCTGGTCTCGACGATTCGTCAGCTCCGCCGGCGTGGCCGCTCGCTAGACGAAGCGGTCGAAGAGGCTGCAATGACGCGATTGCGACCAATTCTGATGACGACGCTCGTCGCCAGCCTTGGTTTCGTGCCGATGGCCTTTAGCACTGGCATGGGCGCGGAAGTCCAGCGGCCGTTGGCGACGGTCGTCATCGGTGGCGTCTGTAGCGCCATGATCATGAGTTTGCTTGTTTTACGAGTGCTCTACGTTGTCTTCAATTTGCCGACGGAGAGTGTTGATGAAGATGGAGGAGACGATGACGGTCATCGTTTCGAACCCATTGAACCGACCGACCCAGGACCTGGAGCAAAGCGCGAAACCGCGCAATTGCCGGAAGAGGTGTCGGTCTAACCTAGATTCGGCTAAGCCGAAAGGAGATTCTTGATGCAGTGGATTTTGAGCGTACGGAAGATGTCACTTGGTGTGCTGGCGACAGCAGCGATCATGTTGGCTGGATGCAGCAATAGCGACACCGCTTCCGAGGGAGCTGCCGAATCACCCGCCGCGACTGCCGTCGACCACAGTCACGGTGGTTGGTGGTGCGTTGAACATGGCGTTCCGGAGGGAGAGTGCGCCTTGTGTGACAAGTCGCTGGTTGCCAAGTTCAAAGAAGAGGGTGACTGGTGCGACGAACACAATCGACCCGAGTCCCAGTGTTTCCTTTGCAGCCCTGCACGTTTCGACAAATTTGCCGCACGCTACGAGGCCAAGACCGGCCAGAAACCACCACAACCGACCGAGTAGGTCTAGATCGAGCAAAGCTAAGTGCCCCTGCTCTTAGCTTTGTTCGGTCCGCCGGCCCGCATGCCATGCAAGTAGGACTGTTTGCAGATTCACACGATCACCTAGACCATCTTCGCTTAGCCGTCCAGCGCTTCAACGACGCGTCTTGTGAATTGGTGATATTTGCAGGCGATCTGGTTTCCACGATTGCCGTTCCGCCACTGCGCGCGTTGCGATGTCCATTGGTCGGCTGCTTTGGTGACAACGAAGGCAATAAAGTTGGACTTCTGTCAGGACTGAGCATCGTCACCAGCGCCTTTGGAGAACCGCCGGTGTTCTACAACGGGGATGACGGCACGAAGTTCGTGATAACCCACATGGAGCGACAATTGCGAAATGTTGACCAGTACTACGATGTCGCTGTGTTCGGTCATACCCACAAACCTCGCGTTCGACGTGGCGAAGCTGGCCAGCTGCTCATTAACCCCGGCGAAACCGGCGGCTGGTCGTTCGGTCGCCCGACAGTCGCACTACTAGATACTGAAACTAGCAACGTCGATATCGTCGACCTCAAGTGAGGAGAACTCGGTTGCGTCAACCAGACTTATAGCACCGACATCGACACTCGTGAGTCAGGCGCACTGTACGCCACTATTGCTTTCGATCTACTCAATACATGGCACAATACGACTAACATGGATTCTTGTAATGACACCACTTCTGGACCCTCCCTCCTCGTACGATTCGTATGGTCGGTAATTCTGAAGGAGCATTATTTGCTCAATCTTGACCTGTGCAGCCGTCGCGTGACTTGTTTGAGGCAATCCAAAGTCTTCTTGCTAACATGATGCTCGATCCCTTCGGCGTCTACTGCGGCCGTTGCTTCATCGACCCCAATCGCGATCAAGAAATCATGTACTGTTTGATGTCGCTCTTTTGATATGGAAGCAAGTTTCTTGCCCTTGGATGTCAACACGATTGGGCGATATGGCCTGGTCGAAATCAAGCCTTGCTTCTGCAACCTCGTAACACTGCGGTTTACTGTAGCGTGACTCACGGCGAATCGTTTTGCCAAGTCAACACCACGACAACTACCACGATCGTCTATAATCGAAGCAATTGCCTCGACATAGTCTTCAGCTGTTTCTGTCGTGTGGTCACTGCGAGTCCGGGCGTGTGGGTTTGATGCTGAACGACTGCGTGGCACGGCGTGGCACCCCTCGAATCTGGACCAGGGGCCCTACTAGGCCAATGGATGATGAGCTGTGTAAGTAAAGGTTCCATATTGTCTGACCTGGCTTTAGCAGTCAATCCCGCCGGGTTCATCTCGAAAGATCCGAAGTCAGCAGAGCGGACCTCAGTATCGTGAGCAGCTCGCATCAAGAATGGTAAGCGCAATTTTAGAAGTCAAATGGGGTCTCAAATAGATTAGCGAGTCGGGCACCTACTCGATGGATTGGCCCAATTAGCCATCGGTAGGGAATTCATGTTGCCGAGGTCAGTTTGCTGCTATGTGTGTTGACCAAGACTCGCACTGACATTAGGGAAACTGCTATACATAGGCCCACCAGAACGGCGCCTATTGCCAAACTCTCATTCGGCCAGGGTTCTTCGAATAATCTCATCGCGGCCGCAATTTCAATACCTGTCCACGTAACGACGGCACCACTAACGCTGTAGCGGAGTGCCTGGGCCGACGTGGGCTGAGATGCAGCACGCCAGATCATGTATGGCGTGAAAACTGCAATCGCCACGAGAGCAGCGAATAGCAAAATATGTCCAACCATGGAGGCCGCCGGATCGGCCAGCCAGAGAACAGTTACATAACAGAACCAGACTGTCATGAAGTATTGAAGTGCCGTCCGCGCAGCGTAGTTGTCCACGTGGCCGCTGACTAGTTGCCGGCGGGTTAGCGGCAAGCGCTTTCGCACCCAGCGAAAAACGGCACAACGGTTCGATTCATGAAAGGTTAGCCCGATCAACATAGGGATGAGAAAGACAGCTGACATCTGGATCAGAATTCCCGTTCCATGTACGCCAATAAGTTTGCCCTCATGAACTTCAAGGCTACCCGCTAGACCAAGTCGTCGAGACGCAAGATCCAGTCCAATCTCTATCCCGCCGAGCCATAGGGCGTGACCCGCTAAGGCACCGAGGAACGACTGGAGCCCGTTGTCCTTCAGGAACTGTCCCAGCCAGATTAAAAGAAACGTGCCACCAACTAATGACAAACTTATTGCTGTCCAAAATCGCGACATTGGCAGTGTATGAACAACAGGCTGGTTCGGCTTCTCGGCAACAGGCAGTTTCATTGGCGATCCATGACGTGTCCATGCCTGATGCTTAGCTTCTTCAAGAGTGCCATGGCCCACCCACGCGACTGGAGCACCAGCCTGTCTATACGTGGAAGCAGAGAAATCACGATCGAGAGATCTTAGAGAAACGTAGACCCAATGACCGGCAGCTGTCAGTGACAGGCCCAAAATCCAGAACAGCATTGCAATGCGTATTCTCCGTCCAAAATTGAACGTACTTGTTTCGGATAGCGCCTGCTGATCGGACGGTTCCGATCCCTTGTGTATGCCTTCCTCAGCAGGAAAATAACCTGAATCACTCAATGTAGCCGCAGGTCTAACATTCATCGGAATATCCTCATTACCTCTACAGCAGACCCTTCGAACGTGCGTAAACGGCCAGAGCAATTGACTCCCTGCCAAACTGAAATCAGCTACCCTTAGGTCTATAAGAATTTCAGTGCACCGTCCAATTACTCCAGCGTTTGTGCTGTTTCACTACCGTTTCGCGTAGCAAGCGATCTCCACAACATAATATCGACTGCATCTTGCGCCAGTCGCACGCTTCCATCGGCAAACAGGGTGTTGACACCTCCTGGGTGTCGACTGCGCGCGGCGACCCATCCAGGTGAGAAGGTAAAATGGGCGATACAATCTGGACGCGAAGTGTTGGGCGGCAGATAGGCATTGAAGAAGCCACTTAGATGACTGGCTGCCGCCCAGGTGTTTCCACGCGTCACTCCGAAGGAACCGGCCGAGTCGCAATTGCTCTCGCTCAAATCTGGGGACATCAGAGCAGCCCAGACGTCGGACAGTGCAGAGGGCGGGGTGGAAACGACATAGCCATCGGGGCCTGGACCTCCTGGGCCGAGGATAGTCTCCGAGATCGCGATCGTATTGGACAGTCCGTCCGTGATCTGACGAGGCTTAATGTACGAGTTAACATAAAATAAGCCGTCCACTTCACGATCTGATCCAGCAGTTTGCGTCTCTGTCTGAACCCCGCTTCCCAGACATGCCACGTAATTCAGTGGCCGATATCGCTCATCAAGCACCACTTCGCTATCGCTGGGGCAAAGGTATATTTCTACGTGCTTGTTAACCAATTCTTGATGGTCTGGAAGAATGGGAAACATCGGTGGGGCACCCAGTAGGGGCATGTCGAGACGGAGCGCCCCGTGAAGATTGCCTTGTTCGATGTACGGCAAGACATTTGCGAACACACCCCAAGCCCAATGTCCCTCCGACCACGTTGGTTGCTGATCCCACTTCTTGCGGATTACACCTGCCGGGAAGCTACCCTGGGCGGCAAGATGATTCTGAATCGCTAGACCCAGCTGCTTCAAATTATTCTGGCAAGAAGCCCGCCTTGCGGCTTCGCGAGCTGCCTGAACTGCCGGCAGCAACATCGCAATTAGAACCCCAATAATTGCGATCACAACCAACAACTCGACCAGAGTAAAACCTGCGAATCTTGACGACCTCGTGCAACGATCAAGATACCGACTCATACCTACCTCCCGGAATTGCGTGAAGGGATTGAGGATGCGCGCAACTTCTCCGTACAACCGTACGGACTCTTTGAGAGAACCAAACGGCAATGCCGAACCAAGTTAAGCGCAGGCTAAACTTTGCGATAGTTTAGCCAAGGCTAAACTTGCGTCAAGAGGCCAGTCCGATTTTTAGGGAATTAACTTACAGTTCGCCTTAAAACCGAGTAGGGCTTGATTTCATCGACGGAACGTATGTCCATCTCATGGAGATCAACTCGCTGTCGCAGGATCGGCCAACGGTCACGACAACGTTAATTTCATGGTTGGTTTGATGCTCCCAATTTGGCGGGAGCGCATTAGCGCGGGTATCAGAGAGGCCTCTGCCAATGTAGCTGCCTCCTCGCGAGAGTTTACAGACGCTCGTGATGACACGTACCGTCAGATTCGTCGCCTCACTGAACAGGCGAATGCCGCAGATGAACAGTTGCGTCTCTATAACGATCCCATTCTACCCCGAGCCAGGCGAGCGCTGCAGCTTGTCTCTGCCGATTACCGTGGACGACTCGTTGATTTCGGATAAGTTGCCAATGGGTTTACCGAGGTTTTGATGTTCGAACTCCAAGTTGCAAGAAATACTGTGACCTTGGCGGAGGCCCTTACTCAAATCCATCAGGCAGTCGGTTGTGAAGTCATTATTGATGCTGAGTGAAGTTTAACAACTTATTTTTCTAGGCAGATTCTTCGACGTACAACTTTGGCGTTGCCTGACGCAAAGCCCAAACGGGGACTGCGGTTTCAGGCTCTGTCGAGACGGTCGCATTTTCCGTTCGACTGCTGCTTAGTCTTATCACTGTGACCGATTGCTGTCGCCGAGCCTTAGTTGAAGGAACGGACGTCTGTTGGCTTCGTGCCCAGGCCTATGATTTTAAGCAGCATATATCTGCGCAAGTAGGCAACGTTTCGTGAAAACTATTGTCAATGAGGATGAGTCACATGGACAGATGTCGAAAAAAGTCTCTAATATGCTGATAAGTCACTATATGTTCCATACTCAACAATCCGGCCTAAGCAGCAACAGCAGTTAGGACGGGTGGAGAGCCTTAGTACGTTTCTGCCACGGAGGACTTAACTCAATAGGTTTCAGTCCTATTGTCGAGACAAATCAAAGAGCGATGTCAGATTGTATTACCACCAGCGGACTCTACTTTGGCGTGAATCGACTCAGCGATGATGTTGAGACGGCGTTAGAGGAACTCTCAGATAGCCTTGGCCTCCAACAGACAGAGTGCAAAACACATTCCGTGTCACTGTTGAGCAACTTCGATCTGCAGCAATGCCTGGATGCCACAGCCGTCTACCTTGTCTCAGCAATTGCTCAGAGCATTGACGCAAACCTTCAAATACGCCGCGCGCTTTTCGCTGAGCAGAATTTCAATCGGGAGCTTCTCGCAGACGTGGTTGCCGTAGTTGGTGAAGAGGACGTCGATGAGGAGTTTAAAACCATGGTGCGTAACCCTTGGATGTGGGAAGGGATCAGCCACATGCTGATGCATCTATCGCGAAAGGATGAGGCTTTTCATCCGAGCGGACATGTGCTCGCCAAAACAAGCATCAAGTATGACGTTCACGATCACGGGCTTGATATGATTGCCGTCTATCAATCGGATGCGTTGGGAGTGTCTGCCGGGGAGTGTAAGGCCTATTTCGAGGACCCTGGACGCGGCATCACTGACGCATCAAATAAGCTTGGGGAAGTTGATTCTAACAAACGAGATATAGAGATCCGTGCAGCTGTAAATCAACTTAGGTGCGCTTTGCCAGCAGATGTGAACAGTAAACTGGCTAGTAGCTTCTGGAAAGAAGAACGGAGTTATTTGCCATTCATCTGCTGTGATGATGCCCATTCCAGCGACTGGAATCGAAGGCGTCAGTCCTTAAGCAAACTGGCGATTCCTGTTTCCCGAAAAATCCTAATTCCTTTGGCGTTAGCCGACGCTCGTGAAGCGTTTGATAACATTTGTGTCATTATGCGTACATACGCTGCGTGGGAAGGGTAAATTGGCATGTTTGACGACTATGCACGATCCCTGTTCGCGGACTTCTCAGAGTTTGACGGGCTCATTCAAGAGAACGCGACTCGTGCACTGTCACAGGCTTACCTCGCAGTAGTTCAATATCGCGTCAACGGCTCCGAGGATGCTGCTGAGCAACTAGGTGACGTTCAGCCATTCCTGCGGCGTTTGGCGAACACCTTGATCTTCCACGTCGTTCTTGACGAAGCCCGTGAGACTTCCGAACGTCAAGCGGCAGGTTTTGTGGCTGCCGAGGCGATTGCGCTCATGGCTGATTACCTTGCCGTTGCGGTGGAAGCTAGTGAAGAAGAACGAGTCGAGGAAGTTCGATCAGCCGAGCGGTTTGCCAGAGTCGAATCATCGCTGCTGTACCTGTTTGCCAGATACGATGCATGTGCTGCTAGTGTTTTGAGAGCAAGCGAGTCAGCGGCCCAGAGAAGTAACTCGATCGCTGATGTGGCAGCAGTGTGGTGTTTCCAGCGACTTGAAACATTGTGTCGTTTGAATCTGTCTCCGACCTTGGGTACGGAATTCTCAGAAGACTTTGGAAACGCTGATGACCTAGAGCCCGAAGCACTTGAGCAGGACACCGTTGCCCGGCTTTACATAGAACTAGGGGCTGCTGCAGGCGAGTTCTCTTCGTGGCTCGCAGGTGTAGAGGATGCTCTATCTTCCTCGACACAACGGCTTGATAGCATCATCAACGCTCTCTCAATGGAGTCAGCTGAAGCCAATCTTCCCCTTTTTGGCTATGAATACAGCCGGATATTTCATCTGAGCGTACTCCTTAGGCTTTGCATACCTGCCCTTGGAGAGCGAGCCCTTATTCACGTCGTGCCCGATCCAGCAGGCGGGAATGCTGAGGCATATCGTAGTTACTTGAAGGCGAGATCGGTAGGAAATGCTCGCTCAATGAGTCGGCCGGTGTTATGGCCATCAGCGTTCGAATACGTGCGGGCTTGTTTGCTTGGCGACACCAAACACTGCGTAGCAGCGATGCCCACTGGCAGTGGGAAGTCTTTTGTCGCCGAATTGGCAATTTCACAAGCCGTTCAAAATGGCTGGGTGCTCTACTTGGCTCCAACCAACGCACTTACGGAGCAAATCCGTGGCGACCTTCGCGAAGGGCTAAGGGACTTGGATACAGAGATTTTCGCGTTTATTGGGGACCAAGAATACTCAATATTTACGGCTGAACGCGTCGATCAAATGCCAGCTAATTCGGTCGCAGTGATGACGCCCGAAAAGTGTGCTCTGGCACTACGGCTGTCACCTGGAGCATTTCACGACTGCCAGTTGGTTGTCTTCGACGAATGTCATCTTCTAGGAGACACTGGTTCTACTCGCGGGCCGGTGGCGGAACTCGTCCTGACTCAGCTAATGATCAGAGCACCAGGATGTCGTTTTCTGCTGATGTCGGCAATCGTCCAGAACCCAGAGGAACTTTCCGAATGGCTAGCCGAGGCGACAGAGGGAACGAGTGGAGCTGTAACGATTCGCTGGCGTCCCACGCGGACGTTGCGAGCGGTTTTGGGCGTCGATAACGACTCCGTACAGAGTCGAGCGGGTGACTCTATCGAAGATTTGAAAACTCGACCAATCAGAACGAAGAAGATATCCTTCAAGTCGGAATGCGCTCTCGCCGTAAACCTGCAAGGCGCGTGGCAATCGGAAGAACAGGACGACTATGCCGTAACACGAGTCGACTGTGAAGCTCCGCTGAAACTGGTACGAGAAAAGCGTCTCAAGAAATGGGAATACCATTGGGAAGGTGACAGTTGGGTCAACAAGTGCGCCATTAGTCTGGGGAGTAAGCTTGCACAATCCGGTATTCAGACGTTGATCTTCACTCCCGCCAGCAAGCATTACCCTTTCTCAAACGGGAAAAAAGTCAAGTTGGCTGAATCCATTCTCGACGCACTCCCAGCTCATGCCCCACTCGTCGATATCTGCCGCACGTTGGCCGAGTACGAACTAGGGACCGAGTCACAAGTGTTTTCGCTTCTTGACAAGGGAGTTGCTGTTCACACGTCATTGATGTTGGAAACGGAGAAGATCGGTGCTGAATCAATGTTCCGGTCTCGTAGCGCTCCGGTCATGTTTGCAACAGGAACGCTCGCCCAAGGACTCAATCTTCCGGCGATCGCCGTCATCATTGCCGGTTCTCGTATTGGCGACCCACGGGGAGAAGAACAAGAGAATGTTCAACGTAGAAAGTTTTCGCAGTTACTCAATGCTGCTGGCCGTGCTGGACGAGCAGGTTTTGCCAACCAAGGGCTTGTTGTGGCAGTGCCAGACAAACCGGTGGCGTTCGATGACTTCGATTCGGTCAAGCGTGCGAGAAGCCAAGTCGACTACCTACAGAAAAGCGATGATTCTGTACGCGTTCAAAGTGGCTTATCAGATTTCCTAGACTCACTTTGTGCAGACACGCTTCGCTCCGATCAAGCTAACGACACAGAGTTGCAGGTAGTGTCTCTGCTTGCCGGCGGTGATGAGCATCAGATCGATCCGAAGCCAGTCCTGCGTCGAACATACGCCGCATACCTTCGACGAAAGAGTGGTGAACCGGAAGTCACAGAAGCAAATGCGGATGCTTTGCTTGCAATCGGCACCGAATTCATTGAGTCGACAGATGCGCCCGAATGGTTAACCATCGCTGCACAGCGTGCCGGATTAGACTTCTTTCTAACGCTTGCGATTAGTCAGGCCTGGAATACTGTACGAACTGAGCTGCCGCCGGATTATCGGGACTGGAACGTCATCGATTGGCGTGAGGAATTCTTGCGGCTCGTGAAACACATTCCACCGGGTTTATTGGCAAAACAAATTCCTGCGCCCAAACTGAAACATGTGTCCGCAGAATTCAAAGCCATCGTGAGAGACCACACCGACCTGTTCCACGATCGCGATTTGAATTGGAAGCCGCCAGAATTCTGGGAAGAAGCATGGAACTCTGCTGAGAAACCCCTCGATGCTTGGATGGCGGGTAAGAGCTTCCTTGAAATCGCAAGTATTATTACTGAAAAAGATGTCGACGAGATCGACAGTGATCGAATTGCGGGTAAGCCAATCCCTAAAGCACTTTCTGTTTCCCATGACGCCTGGTCGTCACTGTCGCTGATCGCAGGTGGTTTCTTAGCCATAGCGGAGCAGATTCTAGACGGAGACGTACCACTCGCACTCGCTAGTTTGCCGATGTGCATTAAATACGGATGCGATTCGCCGGGAACTCTAGCATGGTTCCGATTTGGAGTTCGGCTAAGGCGACCATCGCGGCTTCTCGCTACGCGTTTTCCTCCTCCTGAACTGTCGGACGACGATCAGCTGAAGGAATGGGTACGTCAAGCGCGACGCGAGTGGCTTAGATTGAAAGAGCCTGAGGAGGGGACAATCGGGGCTATAAGGGCATTCATCGCCAACGAGTAAAGTCATCATGACTTGCTCAAATTAGTGAGCATCCCCATCACGAATTGTCTTGTCGACCAATAGAATCTGCTAAAGCCTTGGGGTCACCTCATCCCTCGCTCGCGAACCACGCTATTAGCTCGCTGCCAAAAATCTCTTCTATCAATAGTATTCATGACAGTTCCTGATGTGTTAAGCTTCGCTCATGGGGCGGATTACTACTAAACTCACAATCTCGAATCTCAGCGAGCCAAACACCACCTTTGAGTGCAATGCATTAGTCGATACTGGTACTGTCTTCTTAGCATTACCTTCGGCTTGGAAAGACTGTCTAGGTCAGCTTGAACATTTAGGTAAGGTCAAGGTTGAACTAGGTAACCAAAGCACTACCACCGCTGAAGTATGGGGATCTGTAAAACTTCAGATAGACGGCTGTCGTGCGGTACGCACGGAAATCTTGTTCGTCGATATGCAGCCAGAAGGAGGCGGCTACGAACCCTTACTCGGTTACATTCCTATGGAACAAGCTCAACTAGCAGTTGATATGGCCACACATAATCTAGTGCCGGTCAAATACGTTGACCCTAAGTAACCTGAACCAAAAAAAATAGCAGTGTCAGAATCCCCCTTCTAAAATGAGCTGCTGTCTCATTACCTTTGCTGTATCTGTACTTCAGTGAAATCAACATCCGAGGCACAGTTCATACAAAGCATCCAAATCCAGTCTCCACCAACTATTTGTAGCGGGTATTTCCCACTGTGATATTCTGCATTGGTACATGCCGATACCATTTTATCTCCGTTATTGATTGAGCTATGACTTGCGAAGCAGATGTAATCTGACTGTTCAAACTTTGGAGCTTCTAATGACAGACCGGGAACAATTATTGCTTCCTGACCTACGCTACCCCAGCAGTCTAGGCAAAACGCAACGTGGTATAGAATATCACCGTCAGTGATAATTCCGCCGCCATCATCAATCCTCTCTATTCCCATAAGAATATTCCTTATCTCCTCCCCATGAAGAAAAGGTTTCTTGCAGTCGAGGCACTGCGTTGGAATTGGTCGATTAGCCATATACACCCATCCCTATATTTCAGCTCAATGAGAACTGAGTTGCCTTACCTAATGATTACCAAAATTCTGAATAATTCTATTGATCTCTGCGCGTGAAATGAACCTTGCCTGGAGCTAGCACCGTACTATGTTCCATGAGAACACCAGGCAGTGCGACAGAGCTGGAGGCTCGTCGTCGTCGCGCTGCAGAGCATTTCCATACAGGGGAATCTCTGCGCACCATTTCCCGCCTTTTTGGCGTGAGCCTGACCAGCGTGAAGCGTTGGAAGTCGGCTTGGAAGTCGGGTGGCGTGGATGCTTTGGCCGCCAAACCACATCCGCCACGGGAAGCCAAGTTGTCCGAGAAGCAACGCGAGGAATTAGTCGAACTGCTAGTTGCCGGGCCGATCGCAGCGGGTTTTTCGACCGATCTATGGACTTGCGCTCGCGTCGCCGAGTTGGTGCGCAAGCGTTTTCGCGTCACGTACCATCCCGACCACCTCGGTCGCATCATGCACGACTTGGGCTTCAGCCCGCAGAAACCTCGACAAGTCGCCCGCGAACAAGACGCCGAAGCGGTCGAGCGATGGCGCAAGAAAGATTGGCCGCGGATCAAAAAAAAGCCCGTCGGCGTGGCGCCAGCATTGTATTTATCGATGAAACGGGCTTCCGTCTGCAGCCGGTGAACCGTCGAACGTGGGCGAAAACAGGTGAGACACCGGTGCAACGGGCTTGGGATCGTTACGATCGCTTGAGCGTCATTGGTGCCGTGGCGCTTTCTCCGACGCGACGAACTATCAGTACGCCGTTTCAAATTCATGACGACAACATCCGCACCAACGAAGTTGTCGCGTTTCTCACCGAGATGCGCCGAAAGCTGCAACGTCCGATGATCGTCGTTTGGGATCGTTGGAGCGTCCATCGCGCGGTTAGCAAGCGTATCGAGGCATCGCGAGTCGAAAGCGTTGAATTCGAGTGGCTGCCGGCATACTCCCCCGAACTCAATCCGGTCGAGCCGAGATGGAGCCATGCGAAGTACGGAAAGCTGGCGAACTTCGTCCCCGACGACGTGTCGCACCTCAAACGCAAAGCTCGATCGACACTGAAAGGCCAACAAATCAGTCATTCCTTAAAACAATCCTTCTTCAAATCCGCCCAGTTGAAATTATGAAAGGCACTTTGGATGCGCAGAGATCAATAGATCCTTAGTTTTCTAATTCTCGTGAAGTAAGGCTGTCAAAAGAAGTAGGAATCCTCTCAAAGAATCTTCTCTGCCCCTCCCTTCCTACGTAGGCATGGTTTAGCCATCGAAAATCTAAGAATGTGCAACTCGATAATCTCGCTGCAAAAGATTCAACCTCCATCAGCTTACTAACCACATCTACGTTCGGTGTGGGCGACCGAGGTCAACAAAAGATTGCATGAAATACATTCGGCAGATCCCACCTAAGGCGACATAGCGTAATACGAAATTCGTATCGGTTTGTATTTCAGCTGCGATTTTTCGGACAGTTCAAACTGCCGAGGTAAGAAGCTTCGAACTTCACTTAATCGCCAACAATGTTGTGCTGTTTGAGCTTCTTTTTCAATGTAGTGCGATGCAAACCCAGTGCGCGAGCGGCTGGAGCACATTCGTTGTCGAACCGTTCCATAGCATTGCTAAGTAAAGGTGCTTCCGCCTCTTTCAATAGTGTCTCGTAGACTATCCCTACCGCTGTGGGATCATCGAGCAACTCGTTGGCACGATGATTTAAGGCGGCAGCTAAACTTGGATTGCTAGTTGGTAAAGTAGGTGGCTCAGGTTCACAGCTCGCTTGTTCAGCGGGTAAGTGTTCAGGCAGAATAATCCCTGTACGAGCAACAACACTGGCATGTTCTATAGCGTTGCGAAGTTCCCGAACATTGCCAGACCAGTTGCGTTGTTTCATGTCAGTAAGGGTGCTTTGAGCTAACGAGAGAGACCCATCACCCACTTGTACTGCAAAAAACGATGCCAACAGCGGAATGTCCTCGATTCGCTGGCGGAGTGCAGGGATAACGATTTCAAAAGCAGAAATTCGATAAAAAAGATCGTGCCGGAATGCACTTGCTTTCACCTGACTTTTTAGATTCTGGTGTGTTGCTGAAATCACGCGGAAGGAAGTCTTGATTGGCTCGTCAGCTCCCACTGGCAAGACCTCTTGCTGCTCAATTGCACGCAAAAGTTTTACTTGTAGTGCCATCGGAATATCCGCAACTTCATCCAGAAATAGCGTACCGCCATCGGCTTGTTGCAGAAGTCCCTCTCTACTGCTTTTAGCTCCTGTAAAGGCACCATCGACGTGGCCAAACAATTCTGATTCGGCAAGGTTAGAATTCAAGGCAGCAACATTGACCGCGACGAAGGGAGCGTCTGCTCGTGGGCTATAACAGTGAATAGCACGTGCCGCCAATTCCTTGCCGACTCCGCTTTCGCCATTAACTAGGATATTGGCTTCTGACTGGGCAGCCAACGCGATCCGCTTGAATAGGGCCTGCATAATCGGAGTTGCTCCAACCATCTCATCATGAGAGTCATTATGTGAGGGAGCGATAGCAATCTCATCAACACTACGAAGTGCACGTTCTATTGCCGCCCGCACTTCCGTTAAATCAAAAGGCTTGATGAGATACTCAAAAGCACCACCGCGAACCGCTTTCACAGCAATATCTAGGGCTCCAAAGGCAGTAATAATAATGACCGGAGCATTCCCGATAATTGCCTTGAATTTTTCCAAGGCTGTTAGTCCATCAATGCCGGGCAAACGAACATCGAGTACGAGTAAGTCGGGAGACGATTGGGCTGCCACCCGAAGCCCTTCCTCAGCAGAAGCTGCTGTTAGTACTTGGTGCCCCATGCTTTCGCCAAGTTTGACGAAGCCCCAGCAAATCGCCTGCTCATCATCGACGACCAATATCTTAGACATTGCTTACTCCTGCTGTTGCCAACGGCAACCGTATGCGAAATTTTGTCAGGCCAGCGACGCGAGTCCAGCCAATTTGACCGCCACAAGTTTCGACTACTCGTTTGGCAACTGCTAGTCCAAGGCCAACACCTTCCGGTTTACTGGTTACGAAAGGCTCGAAGACATCACCTGGGCTATTATTAGCAGGGCCGTTTCCAGAATCAGAGACGATCAATTCCGACTGCCCTGCTAAGCGGTTCACTTCAACCTGAACTAAGCCTGCTTGTTCGCACTTAGTCTGGTTTTTAGCGGCAGCATCGAGAGCGTTGAGCAAGAGGTTCATAATTGCTTGACTCAACAGTTCTGCATCTGCTTTAACGGTTACGTCTTCATTGGGTGCGTCCCAATTAAGTTGGATTCCAGCATGACGTGCTGCGGGCTGAATAAGACTGATGGACTCGGACACAAGAGCCGAAAGATCAATGGAACTTTCAGTCATCCCTACTGACTGATGTCCGATTTGCAACAGTTGTTGCAAACGATTCTCCATCAATACTAACTGACGCCTAGCAACTTCTAGGCTGTCGTCATCCTGTTGTTCATGACAACCTTCGGTGTGCAAGTCGAGTGCTAAGCGACATCCCGTTGCTGCGTTTCGCATTTCGTGGGCTAAACCCGCTCCCAACATGGCAACGGTTTGCAGCCGTTCCGTGCGTCGTAATTCTGTTTCGTATTCTGACAACTGACCGGCTGCTTGATTAATCGATGTTGCCAAATCTCTGGTCTCGTCATTCCAGGCAGGTTGCTCAATTACAGAATAATCTCCTTGCGACAATCGCTGCACTTCTCTACCTAGCCGTGCCAGAATTCTACTTACTCTACCTGCCACAATATGAATCACGACGGTAACCGCCAAGAGAGTACCCATGCCAACGAAAAACGGTGGAAAAAATGCTGCTCGCCAAGCTGCATCAAATTCTTCCTGAGCAAACAAGATATGCAGCACGTTCGGCTCAGTTAGTCGTGTTCGTCTTTGCACCCAAATCGACGAGTGCAGGTATGGGTTGGAATCTAAAATCAGCAGCGGACCTAAAGTTACGTCTTCGGCGTTTTTACTCGTCAAACTATTTGGTTCTAGTCTTTCGACGCTCAACGAACTGCTAGACTCTTGCATTCTTCCACTTGAGTCCGTCAACACGAATTCCGCGTTAGCCAATCCTCCCATTTGTTTTAAGACGGAATTGGTCAGTGGATAGCTGCTGTTGGTGAGTACCGAGACCACTCCACGTAGCTGCTCCTCAATGCGACTTCTCGTTTGCTGAGTGGCCCAGCGGGCATTGATGCTGCCGATAGCCACTAAACTTGCGATAGCAACTCCCAAGAGCGGTAGCATGAATTGATAGCGAATCGGCATACGCATCACTTTTGTCCTCTACCGTAAATAAGGGAGTGTCGATTCATTCGACACGAGGTGTCGAATCAACCGTCACGATTAACTATGGATATCGTACAGATTAAAAAGTCTCATTATAAATACTGCTACTACAAACGAACAGCACGTGAAATTGCCTTATGGAACGATGATTGCTACGGAGAGAAATCTACTATTGGAACTCGAATATGCCCCAACTCCTGAGAACAGTCAGAGGAACAGATGAAGTACAACAGCAAGACGCGTTATAGCCTTGGTTTTACACTCGTGGAACTGTTGGTCGTAATTGCGATTATTGGTGTCTTGGTAGCTTTGCTGCTACCTGCCGTCCAAGCTGCTAGGGAGGCCGCTAGACGAAGTCAATGCAAGAACAATCTACGTCAACTGGGAATTGGAATTCTTAACTATGAAAGTGCGAGAAGACATTTACCTCCTAGTGCTTTGGTTAATCTAAGTGTTACCAGTACCGGCAACAATGGTTCTTGGGGAGTTCACGGTCGCATCCTCAATTATTTGGAACAAGACAACTTGAGAGATTTAGTGAACATCGAAGCCGCCTGGGATGATCAACAAGCAATTAGCGATGTACGCATCCCAGTGTTTCAGTGTCCAAGTGATTTCAAGAGCGAAGAGTCCCGTACTTTTTCGGATAACCGTCCGACACTGTGGCCTACGAACTATGGGTTCAATCTTGGTACTTGGTTCGTCTTTGATCCTACGACTCAAGAAGGGGGGAATGGAACCTTTTATCCAAACAGCAACTTGCCACTCGCTCGCGTCACCGATGGAACTAGCAACACACTACTTTGTGCAGAAGTCAAAGCCTGGACTCCCTATACACGTAATGGTGGCCCTGCGACAACTGATATTCCCAACACCATCGCTGAAGCGGTCGCTGCGGTTGAGTCTGGTGCTCAAGAGAAAGGTACTGGTCACACCGAATGGCCAGATGGTCGAGTCCATCACACGGGGTTCACAGCAACGATGACACCTAATACTTTCGTGCCGCACATGATGGACGGAGAAGAAGTGGATGCGGATTACAACTCATGGCAAGAGGGCAAGAATGGCAGTGCTGGTGATCCAACCTTCGCGATGATTACGTCACGAAGCTTCCACCCGGGGCAGGTACAAGTAGGCCTTCTTGATGGTTCTGTACAGTCTATCCCGGACGAAATTGACCTCGCGGTCTGGCGTGCTATGTCGACTCGCGATGGTGGCGAACTAGCGAATTAACTATCAGTTGGATTAGTACACCAAAGCGTCAGTCGTGAGACTACTAAGCTATACAAAGCCCTGGCTGTCAATAATTCTCGTGAAGAAAAACGAGTAAAATCAAAGGGATACTTCACGAGTTTCAGAATTCTCAGGAAGTAAAACTATCCCTTTTGGAAGTAAAACATGATGGGTCTTTAGCCATGGTTTGCTCACCTTCTCCATCCCATGTAATGCTGTGCAACATGTTGGCAGTACCCCTCATTGTGCTGTGTGCCACGCAGCTAACGGCTTGGAAGCTTGTAAATTTCATTCGGCGCTTACCAGACATTACCCAAGAGGAGATCGAATTTATGGAGCAAAACGGCTGACCACAAAGGAGCTATTATGATTCGAGGCTTACAGGAGAGAGGTTTTTAATGGCAGCAAATTTACTATATCCAAAGGTTGTTAGCTACCACAATCGCTATATGGATTATCGACTAGGTGTGTATACCCTAGAAGAGGAGTTACAAAGTAGTAATACGAAATCTGCGGAACACTTTGAATGTCTTCCGACTCCTTACTGGGTAGCCCAACGAATTCTAAGCAGAATAGTGATGGGTCCGAATGATGTTTTTGTTGATTTTGGGGCGGGGACAGGGAGAGTGATTTGCCTCGCGGCTCGAATGCACTTTAGTAGAGTTTATGGCGTAGAGCTTAACCCAAGATGGGCAGCTCAAGCACGAAGTAACGCGACTCGTCTCAAGAAGCGGCGTTCAGAAGTTGTCGTTGCTGAGCAGGATGCCGTCGAATTCGACTGCATCGACGGCACGATTTTTTACTTTTTTAATCCCTTTGGCGGCGGAACCCTAAAGAGAGTAATAGAGAATATAAGGCTGTCGATTCACGAGAGGCCCCGATCTATTCGTATTGTCGCGCTAAACCCTGCCTGTTTCTCGCAGTTTGAGGAGCAAGATTGGTTAGATAAAAAACAAGTGCTCTTAAAACGAAGAAATGGCGAAGTGTCGGCAGTCATGTATAAAAACGCAAAGTAGAGTTCTTAGGAGAAAAATGGTGATAAGTAGCGTTGCGAGGTTAGTCGTGGGTCTACACGACTTTGTTCTTGATTCTTTTTACGCTATATCTACTAGAGACATTGATTCAGAGCCGGGATCGCATCCAGACAGCTTCGAATGTCTTGCTACTCCTTATTGGATCCTCTTCAAGCTCTTTTCCAGACTTCTACTCCGCAATAACGATGTAGTGATCGACTTTGGTTGTGGCACTGGTCGTGTTGTTTGTTTCGCCGCAAGATACAAGCTGTCAAAAGTATACGGTGTGGAATACAATTCATTATGGGCACAAAAGGCCAAGGAGAACTCTCGGCGACTTAGGGTGCGACGGACTGAGATTGAAATACATCATGGTGATGCAGCGACTTTTGAAATACGGGAGGGAACAATCTTTTTCTTCTTTAATCCTTTCGGAGGACCAACGTTGCATGGTGTGTTAAATAACATTAGAGATTCGATTGAAGCCAATCCCAGAGAAATTCAATTGATCGCATTTAACCCTGTTTGCATGGAGGCTATAGAGCAAGAGTCATGGCTCATCAGAAAGCGTATACTTCTTCGTCGTCGAGGGAGTGGCGTGGCATCGGCTGTTCTTTTTGGCACAGCTACTAAGTAGTAGCCTATAAGTACTTGACGAATAGGTGTGGCTATCAAAAGAGAAAAACCGTAAGTTTCTCTTGCATCCATTTAAGGTAACACGATTCGGAATGGAGCTACAATAAATTAACGAGAGAGCCCCTAACGGAACGCGACTATCCGCCATCAGTGGAAACTCTTTAGGCAATGTGTCTCAGCAACAGAACATTGTGAGATAGTCACGAAGTCTGAGTTATTAGCCGAGCAATCCCCTATGGCACCCTGAGAGACGAAAAGAAAAAACGAACACAGCTAAGGGCTCTCCCAATGTTCGTTCTACGGTATGATTGAGCCCGTTTCAAGCAGTCCCTATACGTCTGCTAAAACGGACACTCATTGTCCGGCTCCACAACATCAGCACTTTTCTTTGGAGTACTTAACTGCTGGAACTCATCAAACATCCCTTTCATTTCATAAAAATTCACCCATGCCGGGTGTTCTCTTATGGCCTTAAGGAGAGGCTGTGCTGCATCGCGAAGCTCAAAGAAAAGATAGGAACTCTCAAGTTCAGTGTCTGTTTTTTTGCCGTACTCGAGATGTTCTTCGTGCCATTCACAGAATCTGTCGTCTGATACTCCTCTTCTCCGATACTCATCAGGCAAGCAAGATGCTTTTTCAGCATCCATACTCGCTCGGATCTCAGTAAGTTTTTCGAGTAAACCTAGAAGCTCTTTGTAGCTCTCTAAATTTTGTTTGTCAGAGTCCATCAGATTCCTCACCTACTCTCACTCTGTTCAATTAAAGAGTTTTACTAGACCGATGGCTCCTGCCCAAGAACACGCAAAGCATCGTCAAGAATCTCAACTACCCGGCTCTCTCCTAACGAATCCCGAACACTCTGATGACTTATCCAACTATATTCGACAAGACAATCACGTTGTAGATAAAGCTCTACATCACTAAATTCATAGACGTAGAATTCCATTTTCCTAAGCAACTTTTCTCCTCCAATATTTGAAACGTATTCGTTTCTAATTGGCTGAGTCTCGTAACTCTTAAGTGCCTCTTTGCCAGTTAGCTCTAATAGTAGACGACGGGCAGTCTCTACCTCAGTCTCGTTCTTTTCTTGGAGGGTGCATGGAAGTAATAGACCAACATGCTCATCTCGGACTAAGAAGAACTTAATCTCCCCATCCTCTCTCACAAACAGAATTGGCCCGCATCTAAGATCTTCCATCAGATTTTCCCATCTACCACGACTCTCACATATCCATTCCTAGTTCCTTGTAAAACGTACGCTCAGCTTCATCCAATTGCACTCTCTGCTCCCACCATGCACTGTTCATGTAGCGATATAGATAAGACTGATTCACCACCCATGCTGAATTCTCATCTTTATGTCCCCTCGCCAGCACTCGCACTCTAGGAGTTTCACCACTACCTGTTCCAATAAAGAAAGTTCCATTATGGCTCGACTCAAAGACTGACCATTCCCCATCTACAATTGGCGTCTGTTCACCCAGGGGGGTAAAAGATTTCATTGCACTAAAGTTGTAGAACCTATCCCACTGCTCGCACACGTTTCCATCTTCAATTAACCACAGAGAGCCAATTGAGCAGTTCGAGGGAAGCTTCATACTAGGACCATAGGCCTTTTCGTCTCCGTACCAGGTATTCCAGTCAAAAAATGATTCAAAGCGAATCTTTTTGAAAGGGCCGTGTTTAGGCCTTCTCGGCCACACGAGTTTGTCGTTGTCCTCAAGTGGCACAGGCTTCGGTTCTTCTTCCTCAGGTTCCTCAGCAACATTTCCACTCACTTCTTCTATGAGAACTTCAAAAGCTGCTTGTACTTCTCTGAACCGCTCTTCATTCCCTGCCTCACGATCTGGATGATTCTCAAGGCACAACTTCCGATAGTTCGCTTTCACCTCTTCTAGTGAAGCGTTTTTATTTAGTCCCAGCAGTTCGTGGTAATTCACCATTGATTCTACTTTCTTTAATCGCGTTTCTTGCGAGATTCCAGTGTGAAAGAATCTAAGCTCAAGTGTTTTACGATTTCTGTCATATCGACAACTTTATCTTGATCTTTCAAACATTCCATCAGAGGGAAGAGCAATTCTGGAGTATAGTTATCAGGCTCTTTCTCTCCATGAAAGATTCCCTCGGTCAGGGATGCTAGAGCATCCACATACTCTTGTGCAGCCTCTGGACTAAGCGAGTCTGCGACTTCTTCAATTGATTGGGCCATAGCTTGTCGATATTGCTTATCTGAGACCCGCATTAGGTCCCTTTCACAACCCTCTTGACCAAATATTCTTAGCAGATGTGCCAAAGCCTTATCTATTCTCACTCTATCGACGGCTAGCGGTACCGTATCACCAGAGAAATCGGCTTCAGTAATATCAAGAGCCTGATGCCGTTGTCGTTCCGCGATCATACCAAGTGTTCTTGCAACACATGGTGCCCGAACTTCCAAAAGGTGCGAGAAAACTTCATACCTAATCGCTGCTTGCAGCCATGTGTATTCCACTCTGTCTTCAAGCTCCCACTCTTCGTAAAGTGCCCGCACGTTCTCAGAGTATTCGCCGTCTCCCGAGTCTCGAAACCCATATGCGTCGGGATGTAAGCCGTCAAACGAGCTTACTATATCTTTTCGTTCTATTGGCACATCCCAGAAGAATGTCTGATCAGACCGTTGGTGTTCTACGGCTCGAAGACCCCGAGAGTCCAGATTCACATCACTAATGACAACCGTACCAGACTCCTTCTCGCCAATTGCTCCACACTCGTATTTATAGTTGTCGATTATTTCCATTGGTGCGAACCCCGAAGGCTATACCCCAAACAGTGCATCACGTTTCGCGTGTTCCAATAAGACCAATACGTCGTATTCGTCGCCCATCATGCTTTGCCTCAATCAAGTATTTCGTCAGGTGGAATAATCATCCACAGCAGCCACGGCTCGCATCCCCTATTCTCTCGCTTTCGAGCAATATTACAACTATTCCTTCGCACACTCCTAAGTAAATACAGATCACACCAAAGTGGATAATGTCGGTGATTTTTGAGCCGTTCGGGAAGGAACTAAACTAATTGCAGCAGGAAATCACTTGGTACCATTTACTAGGCAGTATGTTGCGATACAACATGGTTGATTACAGACGAACTGAGAAAGGACCAGTATATCAAATGGCTGAGCCCCCTAACAAAACGAAGCTAATTCACTGCCTACATTGACTCCGTAAATCGCCCAATTCCATATGATTTCAAACCAGACATTACTGGTTATCTAAAACGGCTTAGCTTAAATTGGACTAGGCTAACATCCCGGTCCCTACTCTCACATATCCCATCAAATCTTCCTCTAGTCGCGGTGAAATCCGATGGCTCGTATGATTCCAAAGGAGTACATACACTCCTCAGGCAGCCATGCTGAGAGGCTCCTATTTCCTGTATTTGAGAACGCTCTTAGCGATGAGTTTCTTGTGCTCCATAGCCAGCAGGTCTTGTTTCCAGACCATAGTGACCGCCTACGAGACGGAGAAGCAGACTTCTTACTCCTGCACCGGCAATTGGGACTTCTTTTAGTTGAGGCAAAAACAGGCTTTGTAAGGTGTAAAGATGGTAGTTGGTATCAGAATGAGCATCCCTTAGAAAAAGACCCATTCAAACAAGCAGCCACAACGAAGTTTGGGTTTATTACCAAGATCAACCAATACATGGCAACACTTGGTAAGGGACGGGCGTGGTTTAGAACACGCGGTGTCCCACACGGTTTCGCTATTGCACTGCCCAATGTGAGGCAAACTCGGTCTCGGGAATTTGCCTTAGAGAGCCAAAAGTCATTCACCGACCCCGCCGTTCAATCAGAGATTGCCATAAAGTACCAATCAGTGGGCTCAGCAGGTGACCTTGCCATAACGATGCTGCACGAAGATGCAAATAGCCAAGAAAGCTTTGAGGGCTGGATACGTGGTGCTTATCGCTACTTCAACAAACCGATGCCACAACCGCTTACCCGAGATGAATTCAATCTCGTTAAGACCGCTCTACTAGGTGATTGGACCTTAGAGACTGCTCCCGACCCCGTATCAGTTGAAAAAGAACGATTCGGCTCACTCAAACAAAGGGTGGAGGACTTTCTATACGCCATTGATGAACCTCGTCGATTGATACAGGGAGTTGCGGGGTCAGGTAAAACAGTCGCTGCCCTCTCTTATGCACATGAGCTAAATAAAAAAGCTGAGCGAGTTCTATTCCTTACCTTCAACCAGAATCTTGCAGAGTGGATTGCCTCACAACTTTCTGGCTGTAAGTATGTTGACGTATTTTCATTCCATACTTTCTGTAAAGCAGTCATCACCGCCGCTGGAAGAGCAAGCGAATGGATTGAACCTGATGACCCAGGTGAACTTAGAGAGTTTTACTCCACTCAGGCGCTTATGCTCTGTTACGAATGTCTCGACTCATTGCAGCGAGAAGGCACTCCTTACACAACATACGATCAGATCATAATCGACGAAGGGCAGGATTTTGAGAACGATTGGTGGACACTAATTGAAGACCCATTGCTACTAAAACACGGTAAAAATGGTCGTCTGTGTATATTTTACGACCCTGACCAGAACTTTCGCCAGTTCTTTTTTCAGGGCAAACAATCTTATCGAGATAGACTTAGTTTACCTCCCGACATGTTTCGAATGAAATGGGATAAGAACTACCGCAATACAAAGGCCATTGCTCGCTACATTTATGAGGCCGTCAATGTTGAGTCGCGACCCAACGATGACGCCCCTGCTGGTGAGCCCCCTCTTGAAGACGAAGTTGACCCGTGCGACCAACGACATGCATTAGCTGCACACCTAAAACATTATCAAGAGCAAGGATTTCTCTCATCGCAAATACTAGTAGTCGGACGAAGACCCCTTAAAGATACATCGCTTAGCACACTCAAGAATCCACAACTAGTAGAAGCTTCTCGTCCCCGCAACAATACCCAAGTGCGGTATTTAGTTGGCGGGCAGGTCAAAGGTTTAGAAGCTGATTGCATCATCGTTATTGACTACCAACATCCTTCGAGACTCAAAGGAAGTCCCAAAACCTATTGGTATCTTGCTGCCTCACGTGCCCAACATCGTCTCTCTGTTATTCATTCCACTCGCAGTTGCATTTGTATTCATAAACTTCCTCCCGATGTCACTGAAGATCTACTACGAGATGAGCTTGGCCGATTCGGCGTGATTGATGAGATAAACTTAGTAAAGGATAGAGACTCACCAGATCTCGCCTCTTCATACGTTACTTTCCAACGTTCCCGTGACGCAGAAAAAGCAGCCATCGTCACCTACGGTATGACTATGGGCTCAAATAAAAATATCAAACCGCACGTGCTCGGTTATCACCAGAAACTACCAAGGCCCCATTGCGTAGGTGTGCCACTTGGCAACTCGAATCCTACTCTCGGAACTATCTTTGACCAATATCGTGAGTATGGAACGTTGCTCAAAATCAATCGAAAAGATAAGAAGGCTTATCTAACCTTTCATCACGTCTCGGATGCTGAGCGAGCTGGAAAAGAAGTGCCAGGTGCTTTTCAGCTTAGTAAATAAGCAACGCGACTCTCCGGCGATTAGCCTAAATTGCAAATCACGACAACTTTTCTACCTTGTTCGCGGGCCTCTGCAATCGCTGTGTCACGATGCCCCTGCCCCTGGTAACTCGGTGCTGAATACTCGTAGTAGAACCCGTCGTTTTTCTTTACCCAATCATTGATGTCAGCCGCTGTTTCATCGAAATCGACACGGAACCAATTCTGCTCCCCGTGTAAGAAAATCATCAAATCACTATCAGTCACAACTGAGATTCCATCACTTGTTTGATGAGATATGTAGTCCCTTAGGCATCGTCCCTCGCACATAAGGTCTCCAATTTTACTTTCAGTTAGCCGCTCAAACAGTGCCCCTTCAACGGCAGTCCCCTTAGGCTCTACGGCTCGCGTTGAATCGTCCCGCCGAGACTCACTTCCTTTTGTGCCTTTTAAGACCTGCATAGCATCCTCCATAACGCCTTGCTCAGCTTCGTCATTTCAAGCTGGCCCTACATCAGCATTATGCTGGCTAGTACACACGTGTTGCATAACACGCCCATTTCGCTTTTCTCATAGTTGTTACGGGTAGCGGTAAATGTTTGTCCTTTGCAAAAGGGCAAAAGGACAAACATTTTTTTGGAGATATACCCTATGACGACACTAACAGTCCCTCTTGAAATTCCGAATACTACAAGCCCTGTTCCAACGCTATGCAGTATCCATGCTGAAGAAGGTAGAGGTGATTTTGGCGACCCAAGTTATCGCGGTAATTGTTCGGGGCTCCTGATTAGAGACCTACTCAACTACTTCAAACCTCGAAACCTACTTGACCCAATGCAAGGGGGAGGCACTGCACGGGATGTCGCAGAGTCTCTCGATATTCGCTATCAAGGATTTGACTTAAAAGATGACTTTGATGCAGCTGAGCCAAGTAGCTTTAGTGGCTTACTAGAGTTTGATATGGTGTGGCTTCACCCTCCCTATCACACTTTGATCAAGTACCAAGATGACCCAAGATGTTTGTCTCGCTGCAAAGACGTGAACTCGTTTCTAGTAAAACTAAAAGCAGTCTTACAAAATTGTGCAGACACGCTTTCTCCATACGGCCATATTGCAATTCTAATTGGTGATAGAACCTGCCGAGGCTCTTACGATGCCCTTCCATTTCGCACGTGGTGTGTAGCAACACAAGTAGGGCTTGAGCTGGCGTGTCCAGAGATTATTCGGCTTAGTCACGGAGCTACTTCCACTAACCGCACGTATCATTTCTCATTCATACCGAGAGTTCATGATGTATGCCTTGTGCTTCGGAAAAGAAAGAAATAGCGACGCGGAGCGACTGTAATTTGGGAGTGAACGATGAAGAAAGATACTCAGGCAGCAACAGACGTTGAAATTGAGCTTAAAGCCTATCCGGTGATTTCGATTTGCAGAGCTGATCTTTATGGTCGCTTTGATTCGGTTGATGTGCAGCTGTTTACCTATCCCGATATGCTTCGCTTGGCTCGTTTAATGCACGATGCCTACAGAGCACGGCATTTCTGGAACGACCTAGAACGGTTCGCACAAACCATACTCGATGAAAAAAAGTCGCCTAACTTCAAAGAGGCAGCTTAATCGAAATAGCAACCGCCACGGCTCGATGCCTCACTCCGTGTTGCTTTCTCTGTTCTTTAACGTGCATTGCTATGCAACGTCGTTCCTTGATTCTCACCATAATAATGAAATGCTCTCCAGCATCGTATCCGACTTATTAGGCAGAATAGTCCTTCCCCAAGAGGCGAAAGGACTATTCTTATTTAGGAACTGCAAAATGAAAACTACATCACCTAGAAGGGCAAACATTGATATCCAATTGAGGAGTATTAAATGGCCACTAAAAAACTAACGGAAAATAGCCAAAGTGAAGAAGCAACTATCGATGCAATCACTGATGCTGCCACCCGCAAACCCTCGCCGGTATCAGATGAAGTGCATTTTTGGAGCAAGCCATTTGAGATTTCGTCCCTCTGCCGGAATGATCTGCTGTGCGTATTATCGAAAGACGACGCTCGAACATTTACTGACGATGACATGCAGCGAATCGCTCGGTGTATTGAGAAGGAGTATTCAGACTGCGACTGCTGGATGGCACTCGAAACCCTTGCCCAAGAATTCCTAGACGAAAAGAAAGCTCTTGTTAATGATGCAAGTTAATAGGGGAGAGACTAAAAAAGTAGGAATTCACGTTGAATTGAATACGAATGGAGGTGAATACTCAGGCAATAGCAAATGCTGAGCGGGAACTTAGGGCCTATCTCGTCCTTCTTATTTGTGGAGCTATCCTCTATGGTCGCTTTGGTTCAGATCATGTGCAGCTATTTAGCACTACTGACATGGTTCCAGGCTCGTTTAATACTTCGCGATTTCAGAGCACGACATTTCTGGGGGGACCTATAACGGTTCGCTCAAACCATTATCGATGAAAATGGGTCGCCTAACTGCGAAAAGGCAGCTTCATTGCAATAGCAACCGCCACGGCTCGATGCTCACTCCGTGTTGCTTTCTCTGTCTTGTAGCCTAAACGGTTCTGGCATAGTTCGTTTTTAGTGCTAACCCTTCTCATTGACTATGCGATGGCTCTCTCCCCTACCTCGCCATTTCCAAATAGCTCACGCTAAGCTCGCGTCCTCGATTCTAGTTTTGTCCTCACCCGGTGGGTGTAAGGACAAAACTTTTTTGGAGGAAATAAATGGGACTTGATATGTACGCATGGACAACATCCGATGTTATTACTGACGAAGTGGACTTTGATGTTGAGCCGCACCGCTGTCTTCACGAGTGGCGAAAGCACCCTGACCTCCACGGATGGATGGAGGAACTTTACTATGAGAAAGGCGGCATTAAGCAGTTTAACTGTGCAAAAGTCGCCTTAACGATTAAAGACCTTGGAAGATTAGAGTCGGACATTAAATCATCACGACTTCCATGGACATCAGGGTTCTTCTTTGGCATATCTGACGGCACTGAAATTGAGGATGACTTACATTTCATTGCTAAAGCTCGGAAAGCAATCTCAAATGGGCTCGTGGTTTACTATGACTCTTGGTGGTAACCCAGCGAGTGAGATGCATACCTCTTCAAAATATGCATCGCATAATTTGAACCTACCAATCCACCAGGCAGTTCTAATCGGTGCATCTTCTTGCTAGCCACTCGATAGATCACCGTACGAGGAGACAAAAGCGGTTGGAGTGCCCATTGTTTGAGTTTTTCCTGTTCACCTGGCTTCTCTAGGTATTTGCCACTTCCTCCTTCTCCATAAAGAAAAGTTTCCCTTTCACTGCTCAAGTTGAGCAGACCTGTTCTTTGGCTGGCGGCAGCTACTTCTAATCGTTGCCTTCAACATTTTTAGTGCTCGCTACGCTCCGCCGAAAATTGTTGACAGCCAGAACAGGCCCGCTTTTCAACTCGCATGAAGATGAAACCTTTTATTTATTTTATTGGAGAATTCACCATGACAAATACGCAGAAGAACCCAGCAGAGAAAAACTCAAACAACGGTCTAGCTGATAATGGAAGAGGCGAAGCGGGACAAGCGACAGGGGAAACGCCTTTTGTCAAAGTAGGCCGCTTTAAGGTGAGAATCTTTGAGAACATCAACAAGCAAGATGGCTCTGTCTACTACAAGGCCTCACCTATTGTTCGTTGGTACAAGGATGAGAACACAGGGCAGTTCAAGCCCTGTTCTGTCTCTGAGGATGAGCTAGATGAGGTGATTGAGGCTGCTTACAAAGCCAAGGAAAAGATTAGAGAGCTAAAGAATAAGCTTAGTCCACAACAGCTACCTCCATCAGTGGATACTTCTCTTGCTGGTTCGGCCTACGTAGCACCTTCAGATGTAACCGCCTAAGCAATACCTGGCTGGGTTTCGGCCCAGCCTTCTTTACTTTCTTAAGGAGTATTCGATGAACAGAGAAAACATAATCCATTTACGTCGCCAGATAGCTTCAGTTGAGCACGAGCTTTTAGGCATTCTTCATTCGGTAGAGGGTGAGATAGAACGCCATAGGGTTCAAGGCTCACTAGATGCCTTTACTTGCAGAAGGCTAAAAAAAGAACTCTTTGGTGTCCACAACCTTCTGCAGAAATCAAGCAAGGAGATAAAGTCTAAGGCCCTTGTTATTTCACGCAGGTTTGTGTTGCGTGTGGTAACTGAGGCCATGATTGACTTACGAAAGCACTTGGTTAGCAGGTTAGTTCTAAGAGGCTAAGCAATATCTGGCTGGGATTTACCCAGCCACTTTTTTTAGGAGTATCTACTATGCATCAATATTCAGGAGAACATCTCGCAGTACTACAAGAAGAACTTCAGCGGCAACTAGCTGAAATACAACTAGCCTATGAGACAGAGATTGATTTTCATCGCTATATAGGTGACCTGAATGCTCAGGTCTGCCATGAGTTCAATAGCCAACTTACGGAGCTATATGATTCTCTTTATTGCTCTATAGGTGCCGTTTGTAAGCTTGTCCGTTCTTTGTACTTCCAGGCTCTTTGTAAGGGCGTAGCCGAGAAGTTGCACACTGTTGGTTCTCGCCTTCGCAACCTAGCTCTATTGGGAGGTATGTTGAAATGGTAGGAGCCCAAGAAAAACTAGACCTTCATGAAAGTACATTAACCATCTTAGAGGCAATTCACTTTAAAGGCCCCAGCCTACCAGAACATAAATTGCTGGTTCGGGTGACTGATAGGGCTGTGCGTGACCTAGCTTTTAAACATGGAAAGGCCTTTCAGTCGGCTGTTGATTGGTTTCAATCAAATAGTAATGAACCACTTGCCTTTGAGGTGGTGTGTGAGTTCTTTGGACTAAATCCACTCAGCGTACGGCGAATGCTTCGCAATATGGGCTTGCTTGCTTAAATCAGTTAGTTCCGAGGGAGGCCGCGAGGCTTCCCTCCCCTTTCGATTATTTTCCTTTAATAGCACTCTTGCTACTTCTCATTACCAATCCCCCTAACTACACTGAAATTGTTCCCAAACCAAAGCCACCTACTCCTATTTCTGAGGAGCCTAATCTCATGGCTACTAAGGTAATTGATGATGCAGTGTCTATGCTTGAGAAGGAACGAGAGCGACTACTGTCGGAGCTTACGGAAGTTAAAGCCCGTGAGGGTGAGCTTCTAGTGGAGCTAACACAAATTGAGGAAGGTGTTGCAGCTTTAAGCTCTAAGCCGATTAAGAAAACGGCGGGGAGTAGGAAGAAGCGTTCCCCTGGTAAGCCGTCTCCTACTAGGAAGGATGTCGTAGAAGCTATCTCGGCCTTGCTTGCTAATGGTGAAAACTTCACAGAAGATGAGCTAAAGCCCAAGGTAGAAGAAATCATCACTAGCCAGGGCAAATCCAAAATGGGGCTCTCACTAAGGTTTACTGAGGCACTCTCTGAGCCAGAATTTGCCAATGACGGCGGCTCCTATAGCTTAGCTGAACTTGCCGACTCAACTGCTCCAGCTCGCCCCAGATAGCTAGCCCATAGGCACTCCGTTGCTAGCTCTAGCTTGCCCCCTTACGCACCCTATACTCATGTCTTTGTCTTCATTGGCCCACAGTTAATCAGGCCTTCAGAGCCCCACTCTGAAGGCCTGGAACTCCCCTCCTCTGGCCTCCATATCAGCCTTAGCTTACGTGCCTCACAATCCTTGCTCGGCACTGCAATTGGCACCTCCACTGCCAATTGCCTAACTGAGTATTCTGCTCGTTTCACTCACAGAATACTCCACACCTGAATGCACCTACGGTACCGCTTTTTGTTTACATTCTTGTCGCATGCTTCGCTATTGGTTAGGTTTAGGCTGGGTGCAACTTGCACACAGAATAGTCCTCTTCACTAAGAATATCCCTATTTTCTAGGCGTATACAGGGTGTGCAGCATGGCATCCCACTCAACCTCATATCGACTCCCAGAAGATGCTCACAATATCCTCCTAAAACGGGCTGCTGCTGCAGGCCTGTCAAAGACTAAATACACAGAGCAGATCATGAGTAGCCATCTTCTAGAAGATGAGCAAGATAGCCAGCTCTTCCATGAAGTTAAGGCCGTCAGAGACCAGTTTGAACAATTGTTTGATGATGTTGTTCAAATCCGACGAGAGCAGGAGTCCCTTCGCAAAGTTCAGAAGTCCCACGCTGAGGCTGTAATAACTGGTTTAGTGAAGCTTCAGGATGCTGAACCTCGGAATCAGTCTCAGACTCCTGATGCTGAAAATCTAATTTCTAGGGGGGACTTAGGAAGAGCATTATTTACCCTGTTAAAACACCTGCGACCAGCAGCGTACGAGAAGAAACCACAGCAAGAATGGATAGCGATGGCAGCATCAATGGCAGATGCCGCTGTACCTAAGAAGACCAGGAGGTCGGCACCACCAGAAAAGTAGTTAGAAGAGATGCTTTCGATTTCTCACATGTCGCTAGGCGGAGAAAAGTATTATCTCTCGCTAGCGGTCGAGGATTACTACCTTGAAGGTGGTGAACCTGAAGGCCGTTGGCTAGGGGAAGGGTGTAGACATCTGAAGCTAGGTGGCACAGTTGAGCCTGAGCAGCTAAAGCAGCTAATGCGAGGCTTTTCCCCAGAGGGTAAAGCGTTGGTTCAAAACGCTGGTAAAACTAGTGGCAAACTAGAGCGAAAACCAGGCTGGGATCTCACCTTCTCCGCTCCTAAGTCTGTGAGTGTCCTTTGGGCACAGCTGGAGCCGGATGCCCGAACTAAACTACAGAAAGCTCACTTAGCTGCCGTAAGACGTGCGGTAAAATATATAGAAGATAATGTTGCGTATGCACGTATTGGCAAAGGTGGCTCTGAACTGGTTCCTGCAAAGCTAGTAGTAGCAGCTTTTGAGCATAGTACTAGTCGAGCACTCGACCCACAGCTTCATACTCACTGCCTACTTCTCAATCTTGGATTCTGCCCCGATTCAAATGTTCGCGCTCTTCTAAGCAAACCCTTTTACCAGCATAAGATGCTTGCTGGTGCAATCTATAGGCTGGAGTTCGCCCACATACTTGAGCAAGAACTTGGATTAGCAATTGAGCAGAATGATACTTCTTTTGAAGTTGCCGGAATATCCAAAGATGTTAGGGATGCATTCTCTAAAAGACGTAAGCAAATTGAGAAAGAACTTGGGAAGAAAGGTGTTGAGACCGCTTCAGCTGCTGCCTTAGCAAATCTAGCCACTCGGGCAGTGAAGGACGTAGTTCCTGCAAGAAGCGAACTGTTTGATCGCTGGCGGCATGAGTCTAGCGAAGTAGGCTTCACCCTTTCCAAAGCACGCGAGTTGTTAGGCAAAGGGCGAGCTAAGACAGATAGGTACTCAGTGCTACGGCGGTCACTTTCTGAAGGAGTTGAGTCACTAGAAAGCATCAAGAGCTACTTCTCGCGTAAAGACCTTATGCTTGAAGTTGCTCATCAGCTACAAGCTTCTGGCGTTACGCCAGATTACTTCCTTTCTCAGTTTGACAAGGAAGTTGCTGACTCAAGCAGATTGCATAACCTGGGAACCAGAAGTTTCGAGCAATACTTCACTACTAGCTCAACCCTTGAATCTGAGCGGTTGCTAACTGAATCTCTAAATACCTTGAAAGATAGGAAGCTAGTACAGCTATCCAAGAAGAAGGTTGAGAAGCTTCTTAGTAAGCCAATTCAACTTGTTGATAAAAAAGGTAGTGATTTCTCTCTCGAACTTAATTCTGAACAGGCAGAGGCTGTACAGCATCTCGTATTAGGTGACGCTACCGTGCGTGTTGTGACGGGTTTAGCTGGTACTGGTAAGACCACCATGCTTGCGGCAACACGACAAGCTTATGAGGCTCAAGGCTATGAGGTAATCGGCCTCACTCCTACTCATAGAGCACGTCAGGAGCTACAAGCTGGAGCTGGCATACCAACCGATACGCTCAAAATGCGACTTTTGCAGATCTACCCAGAGAAGAAATACCTAGTAAAGCATCACTTACGACAACTGACTCGTGCTGCACGAAAGAAGTGGACCTACAAACGTGAGAAACTAAAACTATCCCAAAAGAAGGTGTTAGTGCTTGATGAAGCAAGCATGGTTACAACAGGCGACATGCAGCTACTAGTTAAAGCTGTTGAGGAACAAGGTGCCCGCCTCATCGTTGTTGGTGACGATAAGCAACTCCCTCCTGTTGGTCCCGGTGCTGCGTTTACTCAAATCATCAACATGTTTGGAAGCAGTAAGCTGGTCAAAGTTGAACGTCAAGAAAAAGACTGGGCTAAAAAAGCCACAATAGACATCTCTGAGGCAAGAGTTGAGGATTTCCTTAGAGCATATGCTGAAAAAGGGTTTCTTAATGTCTCTGAGACCTCACACGAACTAGAAGAGAAGATTATCAAAGATTGGGAGAAGGCAGGTGGTGCGGAAGATCCAGACAGCCATGTCATTGCTGCCTCAACCAACAAACAAGTTGATGCCTTAAACCTTGCGGCACAGCAAGTCAGGCTCAAAGCAGGTCAACTAGAGTCTAAGAAGCGGTTAATGTTCGATGACACTACTTTCTATGTGGGCGATAAAATCAAGTTCCAGAAGAACTCACGAAAGCTTCGAGTCTTTAACGGCGATGAGGGCATTATCCTTGGGATTCGAGATTGGGGCTGGACTAAAGCGATCGCGGTGAAAATTGACGTGCCGAAAAAATCCCTAAAGACAAAGGCGACAGAGCTACTCAAGCACTCAGCAATCCAGCTTTTAAGGCAAGCCCCTGAAAAACCTACATTCAAATACAGGCCCAACGATGATGATATTCGCCTCATCCCTTTAGAAACAATCATCGGTCGAACCAAGTTTGCCAAACCGGATAAGCACGATCAACGCCCCGCTTTTCGCCTTAGCTACGCAGATACAGTGCATAAACTTCAAGGGGCAACAATCGATAACATGTATGTGGCACTTGGGGACTCAATGACAGATAAAGAAATGAGCTATGTTCAAGGGAGTCGCCACAAAAAGACCCTTAACCTATACACGACGGAACACAGTGCTGGCGAAGTTCTTACCCAGTTAGCACGAGGAACCCTAGCTCCACCAAAATATGACTACGAGAATAAGCCTGTTCAGCAGCCTCTTGATGGCCCGCTTAAGTCTCAACTTGAAAGATCACGGCGACAAGAGATGGCCCATGAGTTGGCTGCCTCAATCGCTGAACAAAATGCTCCTCCAAAAGTTCTGCCCCCTACACACGACACCTCGTACGACAAATAGACAGCGGTCTGTCCAACTCTGGCATCATCATGTTGAAACCTATATTCCATCTTGCTCTTACTTGTGCACTTGCTGCATCACTGGCTGCAATCGTCTACTACCTGATCGCACAGGACAAAGAATTTCAATATACCTTTCTCCCTGAGAACCCTTCCCCAACTCTCGTATATGCTTACCTCCTCCCCTTCTCATACTTCGCGGTCTCTTTCTATCATAAAGCTCTTAACCTCTCCCTCTTGGAGAAAAACGCCCTTGCTATTCTCTCGATGCTATCAATGTTTTTCGTCTGGGGGATACCTGGGTACTTGCACTCTAAAGAAAGCCTAAGTGCAGTTCCTTTCTGGCTCTGCACGATTCCCGCTCTCTTTTCAGCAGTAGTCTACCTGTTCCTTTGTGTTCCTCCAGAGTCGAAAGCAGATGATCGTGGGAGAGGCGAGCCTGGGTGGGCTGACCCCGCCTTTAGGGTCATCTTTAGAATCATCTTTTTTTGGAGATAATCACTATGGCCACAAAAAAAACCGGACTTTTTGCAGCAATACGAAATTGGTTTCGACCAAAACCAACGGAAAGAAAGATTTTCTGGGGTGACTTCCGTAAGAAACTTCCTCTCAGGAAAGTGCGTGAACGTCATTTCATGATTATGGGTGCGACAGGGAGTGGAAAAAGCACAGTCATACATACGATCCTACATGATATCGTTCCCTACATACTCCCAGGGAGTAATCAACGTCTCATCATTTATGACCCAAAGCCGGAGTTCGCTTCCAACATCTATGCAATAAAAGACAGCGGCGTAGATCTAATTCTTATGCACCCGCATGACAAAAGAGCTTATGCCTGGGACATCGCCGCTGATGTTGCTCACGAGAATGATGCGATGGGAATTGCCGCCACTTTAGTCCCCGAGCCAACTGGGACCGATGACGCCGCGATGTTTTTTAATAAGATGAGTCGTGGACTAATAACCCATACGCTTCTCGGTCTAAAAAGCATACTAAAGCAAGACTGGACATTCACGGATTTTGTCTACGTCATGCTAAATCCTGATCTTAGGCGGAAGGTTATTGCAACCCGACAGCACGGTCGCGAACTTCTCGCCGATCTTGGTTCTGATCGAACAGCTGATAATATTCAAGCCGATGTGAGGGGACGATTTGAAGGATTAAGACGGCTCTCAGATTACATGCATCAACACGTGATGGACGGCAAATCAGTTAGCTTGAAGAATTGGGTCAAGACAGAAGGTATTCTAGTGCTTGGTGCTGACACAGAGCCTAGCTCTATGCTCAATGAGCTTAATCGCACTGTGATGACACGTCTTCAAGCAATCCTCTTAAATCGGGACTTGAATCCACCTAAAGAAGGTGACGATTCGCCGTTCAATACTGCAATAATAATTGATGAGTTTGCTAAATTCTCAAACCATGAAGCTCTATCAACAACTCTATTGGAAGGTCGCTGGCTCGGTATTTTTGCTCTATTGGCTTTCCAAACAAGACATTCTCTTGTTTCGGCATTCAAAACAGAAGCTAACGTAGAGACGCTTACTAGTCAGCTTGGCAATAAAATGATTCTTGCAGTTGAGGACCCCAAAGATACCAAATGGGCCGCCGAATTATTAGGTCCGAAAGAGGCTTCGACTGAAAAGAACGTAGCGGCAGATGAGCCATGGAATAAGGAACGCCAAACTAAAAAGGTTGGTGGGGCGAGGGTTCTGGACACTATCATCTCGGAAAAAGACATCAGGAATATTAAGTCCGATGGACGAATTTCTGGATTTACCCGAGATATCATCGATCAACATGCTGAGCCCTTCAATATCAGAGAGAAGTTCTTCCAACCCTATTGGGAACCTGAAAAGTTACCAGATGGGAGAAAGAAGTGGTTACCAACCCAGTTCTTCGAGGACGATTGGGAAGCACCCGAATGGGATTCAACAAAAATAGAGAATGCACTCGGAGCTAACGATGAACACGAAGAAGATGACTTCGGACCTGATGACATAAAGAGTTTTCGTGACGACTGAGCCATCACTTTCTGAACTCGTAGCTGAGCAAGTCAATTGCCCTTCATGATTCCTTTAATCACGATCATGCCGATGCCAACAAAAAACCAAAAAGCAAGAAAAGTCATTAGCGGGCTATGAGTCTTTGGGGCCTCTCTATTAACGCTTAATAATTCCCCCTCCTCAAAGTGAATGCTGCGTATTTCACTTAGTCGTTTTATCTCCAGTGAAGCCTCGAGGAATGCTCCGTTAAAGTATTTCCAATTGTCCACATGTACCTCTCTTGCGGGCATACTGCCTTGCATTCTCGATAACTCTTTAATGCTTTCATCGACGATTTCCCCTATTTGCATTTGCTTCTCAATATTGGGCTGTAGGGACTTGATGAAGTTGATATCAATCAGTTTTTCAAAGGCTGTCTTTGCATCTAGAAACGAACTGTTTACGCTCTCCGTCAAAAAAACAAAGTACTCCACCCGCTTGTGGGATAACTCCTCGGGGAGCTCTTCACGGACTCCACGTTCTCTATCCATACGAAGAAGAATCTTGGCCTTATCTTCAAAGTGTCCTTGGCTTACTCCAATTGCTACGTTCAGTGCGGGGTAAAATAGAACCATACATAGCAAGATAGCTAGAAAGCCTAGACCTTTACCGAGTAATTTGATGAACGGAATAGAGAGCAGCAGAAAAACTAAACCAATAGGCCACATGAAGAGAACGGCACCGCCTGCCGTTACCAGGACTCCCCAAAACCAGTCCTCACCACCAATTGGGAACAGAATATCAACCTTGTACCCAAAGACCATTACTATTGAGGTGATGAAATAGAAGGTACAACCAAGAGGTCGACATAGAGAAGAGTCGAAATCACCGAGATTGAGGGTGTCCTGCGACATTACTTATAACGCCTTTAATCTCAGGCTAATCTATCACGACTGGCTCAAGAACGAGGGATTTTCCTAACACCCTAATGTACCAGAGTTCATCCCTAAGAAAAGCCATCTAAATCATATTGATTAAGCCAGATGAGGCTACGTTCGATTGCTCCAAGCATGCCACCTAACTTAAGTATCTATGCTACTCCACCTGACAACCCTCCAATAACTTTCGTAGAGAAGAACAGCGAAAGTAATTATCTGTAAGGTTTTGGAGAGCAATCAAATGACCCCGATTATTTCATTACCAGGCCAATCGCAATCAACAAGTGGTACTGACCTGACCTCAACCATCGACCTTAAAGAGGTAGCACCAGAGGGTGAAGGACGAAGGCAGGAGATCATTGCTCACGAGAACTCATCCCCCGCACCTGGATTTGATGCTGTCTTCAATACTTCAAGTGAGACGCCCGAAACTCACCCAGCCATATCGCAAGAGCAACAACTTGGAGAAAAAATTGCACATCATGCCAGCAATCTTAGAAACTTGCTGCTAAGGAAAACTTACGTTCAAAACGGTGTTGAAATGAATGCCCGCGGACCTCGACTGCCCATGGCCGTATTTGCTGAGCTATATAGTGTGCGAGAAGCTGGAATAGAAAATGCGGTCCTCGACCAACTTCAAAAAGACCTTCTTGAGCATGAAGGGATTCTAACTGAAGACCCTGCAAGCTGGATGTTTAGGGAAGTAGAAAGACAAGAGGCTTTAGCAACTAAACACGACATAAATGTAGATGCCTATTCCTCAATTCTCGCCTATATCTACCAGAATCCCGTGCACCAGGCACCACTTCATTCCAGTCGATTGCGTAACCTTTTATTGCGGCAAGAATCGCCTAGAAGCGAACAGCTAGATGAGAAAAATAAAATAGATACGCACCTTTTCGTCATACTATCTGACGCGAAACGCCAGGGTGCTTTACCTCTCGTGTTAGACACTCTTAAGCAGGAACTGGCTGACAAAGAAGGTATCGTTGTCTCTGATCCAAGAGAATGGATAATGAGCTACGCTCGGAACATGGGTGAAGCCAATATGCTAACGGGCGAACCATTTTCTCATTTCATAGCACGCATCCTAGGTGTTGATGTTGAGTAGTGCACTATTGACAAAAACCTATTTCAAGGCCTCCGAGATCGACCTCGTTCATACAACCAAGACTAGCTTGGATGGGCTATCAATTTGCTCCAAGAACAATCTCAGCAGCCCCATATCTTAGAACCGCGTAATGCTTTCTCGGCCTCAAGTTTGAATGGTGTCTTCAATAGATAAAAAAACTTTCACTACTTCTTTCACTACAAAACGGGTCGATTCTGCACTACTTAGGTCGATTAGTCGACCGTGCACTACAAAGCATAAAAAAAGATAACCCTATAAAACTAGGGTTATCTAGTGAGCCCGGCAGGACTTGAACCTGCGACCCACGGATTAAAAGTCCGTTGCTCTACCAACTGAGCTACGGGCTCGGAGAGGCAGGAGGTGTAAGTCTCCAGCCACATAAGTAGGGACGACAGGAGTTGAACCTGCACTCCGGTTAAGGAACTGGAACCTAAATCCAGCGCGTCTGCCAATTCCGCCACGTCCCCTAATTGTTCATGCCAGCCTTCCTGACTGCCTGAGACCTCCAGCTTGGCCTGGCAGAGAAGTATAGCCGGTGCTAGTGGCATCGACTAGGTCTTGATTCTGGGCTCTGCTGGGCTTTCCTATTGCCATGCTCTGGTTCGGAGCTGCCATCTATCGGAGACATAGCGAGGCAGCTCGGTTCGGACTATCTTGGAAACACTATGAGCAAAGTTCCCAACGATATTAGTGCCCAGCGAGATAAAGGTGTTTTGTCCGTCCAGTGGGACGATCGTCAAGACGAGATTTCCTTCTTCAAGCTACGAGGCCTCTGCCAATGTGCACACTGCGTGAACGAATGGACGGGTGAACGAATCTTAGACCCTGATTCTGTTCCCAGCGACATTAAAATCGAAAAAATGGAACCCGTGGGTGGCTATGCGATTCGAGTCCACTGGTCCGACGGCCACAATTCGGGGCTATACACTTGGGACAAACTACGAGCAATCGGCGCAAGCCACTGAACCTTGTGATGAGCTGTCGCTTACAAACGGTCCAACCTACAATGTGGCGTCCTGCTCACTCTCGGTGGGCAAAAGGAAAGAGACTTCTCGCTCAGTCACAAGGCCATTCGATTCTATTTCAAGCCGCAGTTCTTGAGCGTCGGTTGCTAACAGCTCACGCACTTTGGTCAGAAAATCGGCCTGACCGGCAATCGGTTCCCCATTGAGAGCATGAACTCGATCAAAAAGTTTAATGCCCGCCTGGTGTGCGGGCGAATAGGGCACTACGCGGGTTACATAGGCAGAATTGGGTTCTGCTGGATCGTCGCGCCACGACAGGCCAAGTCGTACCGGCCCTCCGGCAAGCGGCAACTCGATCTCCACCAACCCTTGCGGCTCATCCCGCTCTACGATCAACAAAAGCTCTGTCTCCGCCTGCAAGGCGGCTGCAGGTAGTAAAGCCTTACTCTTGATCGGCAACGAGTTGACACTCACAATTCGATCGCCACCCTGCAGACCTGCTTGCTCGGCCATCGAACGCCGCGGGACATTAGTGACTAAGAGTCTTGGTTCAGTGCCTGGCTGGAACTCCCACGCAAAATCAAATCGAGGTGCGAAATCTGGTAGAGCTCGTTGCTGTCGTTTTTGAGTGAACTTATTCTCATGCCGCGATTGGGCACGAAACGCTGGTAACACGTCGGCATCGGCCTGCTTAGTGATCTGCTCGACGAAGTAGCGCGAGACAAACCGCATACCCTCGATGTTGAGTTTCTCAACGTCGTCAGAGGGTCGATGGTAGTCGTCGTGTAAGCCAGTATGCAGACAGAGTGCCGGGATGCCTGCTTGGTAGAACGTCCAGTGATCGCTGTTGTCTTTGTATTCCCAAGTGAAATCGACCCAAATCCCGTCATCGAGTGAGGATGAGCTCAAGAGTTGCCTCATTCCTGCCCCCGTGCGGGCTCCCATAACCTCGATCCGGCCCCCTTCGAGCCTACCCACCATATCAATATTCCAGGCCAGACGTACGTCTGATATTGGCACGGTGGGACTGCTCATCCAGTGCTTCGAACCAAGCAGGCCTTTCTCTTCGCCATCCCAGAATGCGAACAATATCGATCGACGGGGTCGATGCGAGGTCTGGGCCAGAGCGTCGATGACCTCCAACAGCGTGGCCACGCCACTGGCATTGTCGTCGGCACCATTATGGATAAAACCAATCGGTCCATAGCTATTACGACGGGTGCCGTAGCCAACGTGATCGTAGTGAGCGCCGACCACAATGAACTCGTGCTTCAGGTCGGGATCGGTTCCCTCTAATACGCCGAGTATATTCTGTGAGTTGCCGGGAAACGTTTGTGTAAAGGTTCCGCTGGGTCCCCCCGGCTTCAAGCCGCATTCTTCGAGCCTGCTGACAATGTATCTAGCGGCGGCCAAACCACCGCGCGAACCTGCTTCCCTCCCTTCGAGCATATCGTCGGCCATAAAGCCGGCATGCGCATGGAGCTCATCAGTCGTGATCGAAGCCCTCGCACTATCGAGCCAGAGGTTTTCAGCTAGTGAACAATCGGAGGGAAGTGCCACCCCGAATAGGAATGCCCCAATGAACAGTGAGGGCAACGACATCATTCTCGGTAACTTGTTCAACGAAATCCTCAATCGAGCAGGCAACTCTTAGATGTAGACGGAAGCAGCGAAGAACGGCGACTAAAAAACATACCCGACTAGGAAGAGCGTTTTGACGAAATCTTGCGGAATCGACGCGTCTCAGAGAAGTCTAAAGTGGGGCAATACGGGCGACCGTTATCGGAGGATAGTTTCAAAAAGACTCAAGCCACTCCAATAGCCTCGTAGCTGGACAATCTGTGGAGGTAAGAGCCTGCGAAGCAATTTGATGATCAGCTACTTGCCAATGCAGAATTGGCCAAAGATTTGATCCAGAATATCGTCGGTATAGACCGTACCAACTACGCGGCCAATCTCTGTCAGTGCCAGACGAACCTCGGCGGCCACCAATTCTTCTCCGCCCGCCTGTTCGGCCTGCAATAGCGCTTCTGATAACGCTTTGTCGGCATTTTCGAGACTGTCGCCGCATCGCAAGGTCGTCGAGCCGATAATGCTCCCACGTTCTTCGAGCAAACTCTCCAACCGCGTTTGGATCTCGGTAGCCAATCGATCGAGACCTTCACCTGTCACAGCACTACAAGTGAGCTCGTCGATTCCGGAAGCGTCTACCTGATCGCTTTTAGTCCAGACAGGCAAAGCCTCAGTCTTGATATCAAGGCATTCGTGATCGGCTGCACTAGTTAGCTCTCGACAGTAAACAAGCAAAGAGGCTGTTTCTTTCTGACGTCCTGTCATCGCCTGGGCAATCCGATCAATCGAAGCTTCTTGGGTTGTAGTGTCCTCTCCAGCGGTATCGACCAACAGGCAACCAATTCCATTTATTTCTAGCTCAGCGGTAACATAATCACGAGTGGTACCAGCCTGCTGAGATACAATCGCCTCGGCTTGGCCGACATCTGCCCCCCATTTCCTGCGAAGTTCATTGAACAAACTACTCTTACCAGCGTTGGGAGGTCCAACGACCGCAACACACGGCAGCTCCATTGAGGTTGCCCGAGAGGAAAGTTGTACGCGAGTCTCCTGAACCGATATTTGCGCAGCTTTCAAGTTTGAGCACAATTGCTCCACGGATATGAACTCGATATCTTCTTCCACAAAATCGAGCCCAGCTTCCAGTTCGGCAAGCAGTTCGATCAGCTGCTGCCGTGTGACTTGGAGCGGATGCGAAAGCCCTCCGGCAAGCTGTTCGAGCGATGCGTTAAGCTCCGCAGGTGCGCGGGCATCGATCACTCCTAGCACTCCCTCGGCTTGGGTCAAATCGAGTCGTCCGGCCAGAAACGCGCGGAGAGTGAATTCGCCTGGCTCAGCTAGTCGCGCCCCCTGCTCGCACAGATGCTTGACTATCTTTTCCAGAATCGGCATCGCCCCGAATGTGTTGATCTCGGCTGTTGGTTGCCGCGTGTAACTTTTGGCAGTGGGCCAAAGAAGTAGGTTACAGGGAATGTCTTGTTGCAAGAGTATCTTACCGGACAGACATCGGGCACTCTGCAGCGACTGCCAATCGCAATCGAAATCATCAGGAACGAAGCTGCGAGAAAGACAATCGACCACACGAGGGCCACTCAGGCGCACGATTCCACGACCGGCAGGTCGTGGCGGCGTGCCAATGGCAACGATTGTATCGTGAGGGTCCAGCACCATCGCGGAGCGATCTCGGAGTCAAGCCGATCACCAAGGTTAACGCTTCTTCTTTGGCTTCCGCTTGCCTTTGTTCTTGGAGTTCGATTTCTTGTCGGAGGATGACCGAGCTGAACTCGACTTGAATCCATTGCCATTGTCGTTCGAGCTTCCACTGCCTTCAGCCACCTTTGGTGGCGGAATGAGCTTTCTTTCTGCAATGCCCCAAATACTGGAAGCAATAAAGTAAATGCACAACCCCGATGCCACCTTGAAGAACATCAGGCCCATGAAAATCATCATGTATTGCATGATCTTTTGTTGCAAAGCAGCCTGCTCGTTGGCTGCTTCAGGCATAAAGAGCTTTTGCTGCAAAATAAACAGGAAGATGGTGACGATCGGCAGAATATTGAAGTAAGGGCCTAATCCTAAAAACCCTTGGCCACTAGTAATAAATTCGGGCATGAACCCGGACCAGTCGAATAGCATATCGGGAGCACCCAAATTGGAGCACCATCGCACGCTTTCGCTAATCAACGGAGCTTGTCGCAATTCCAGATCTACCGCGAGTGCCCTATAAAGCCCCAGCATTATGGGCAGTTGGATAAACATCGGCAGGCAGCCGCCCAGCGGATTGATGTTGTGCTTGCGGTACAGCGCCTGCATTTCAGACGACTGCTTCTGCATGTCGTTCTTGTACTTTTCCTTCAACTTGTCCATTTCAGGACGCAGCGCTTGCATCGCAGCCATGCTCTTGGCTTGCTTGCGGCTGATGGGAAAAAGGCAGAGACGCACCAGCACCGTGAGCATGATAATGGCTATGCCATAGTTGCCAACAATCCCATAGAAGAAATGCAGGATAGCGAGCATGCCTGTAGAAACGCTGGAGAACCATCCGTAATACTCCAAGTCGCCAAGCGAATAGGCAGGATCGTCGACAACCTGATACTTCTTAAGTAGCTCAGGACGTTTGGGACCGGCAAAGAGCTTATAGGAATGCTTGAGTGTCTCGCCCGGCTCGAGAGTCAATTCTTTGCTTATCAAACGGAACGAAACATTCGCGTAGCGACCTTCAGTACCGCGAGCTTTGGGTTGAGGGCTCAAGAGTGTGGCTAGTGCCTGATCAATCCAGGTTGTGTCGAGCGATGGTTTCTCGGGAATTAGCATTGCCGAGAAGTACTGTGCATCGATGCCGATGTATGCGAGAGGAGTACCCATCATGGGCTCGAAGTCGCCATCGATCACTGCCTGAGGCCCAAACTGAACGGGGTCATCCTCACCTACATGTCGGGCAAAGATGTCGCGGAGACCTACCGTCCATTCACGTCCCACTTTATGAGCATACCACCAACCTTCCAGAGGAAGTCCGTTCGGGCCATCAAGACGGTAGGCAAGATTGTTGATTGGCTTGTCGCCACCGTTACGGATTTCGATGTCAAGTGTGAGATGGTAGGCAGGAAAATCTGCTTCGCTCTGTTCTTCGTTCGCAATCGTGGCAATCCGATAGCGCTTGATGACTTCAAGGTTATGCTGCGGCACTCGTTGGCGGAAAGTGACACTTGTTTCGTCCTGCTCAACGATTTCCCAGTTTGACTCGCTCAGCGCGACCCCTGCAAGTTCTTTGGGAACGGAAACTTGTTCGCCCGTTTGTTCTTCAATCGCTTGTTGGGCACGACCTTTCGCCTTTTCGATCTCGGCAGTGAGTTTCTGCGATCCCAGTTGCTCGAGGGAAAAAAGTAGAGAGGGAGGCGATTCCAAATCAGCAGGAATCGACCCGGTACGCATCAGGAAGTTCTCAGCCTCGGGACGAATGACTTCCAGCGGACGACGCACCAATTCCAATTCGATTTCTTCATCTTGACCATCTTCTCGAGCAACTCTGAGGATGATCTCTCGCCCCGGTTCGAGCTCTTCCAAAAGATTCGTGAAATCCTTGGGCGAGTTGAGCTCAGCTGAAGTCTTGCCCGCTTTGGCAGAGAGCAGTCGGTCGCCCTTTTTGATTCCTGCATTCGCAGCGGGAGTTCCCTCGCCGACCACCTGAACTAGGAGTCCGCCCTCCGCGGCCTTTACTAGTTGCAAGTGCCCCAGGTAACCCCCTCGATCCTGCAGATCTCGGTACCGACGGTTGGCAAGTTCCACACGTTGGACACCCGCCCCTTTGTTGGTCAGTGTTACCAGCATCCGATAAGACGAGTCTTCGGCGATAGATCCTAGGGTCGCAAATTCGAGCGGGACCTCAGCAACTGGCTCAACGGGCTGCTCGTTGGGATCCTGGCCATCCAGAGCACCTGGAGCATCGGCCCCTTGGTCGAAATGTTCGCCGCTGGCGTCCGCTTCCGCACCGCCCTCAGCGACTGCCGCTGCTTCTTGCTTTCCCTTAGGAGGGAGTTTGTTGTCCGCAACTTCTTCAGGCGGGAACAGCAGGCCATTGAGCACCAATACCGTGAACGAGAGCATTAAAAATAGGATGACTCGTCGTTGTTCCACGTGGGACGCTCTCGCAAAAAAGACTGAGGAAAGAAAGAAATATTTTACACTGGTAGAGCAACAATCTGGGAGGGGGGTGGGTTGAGGCTACCAGTAGAATTGGCAGATTGTCTGAGACCCCAGCCGCCAACTGCATCACAGGAGGCGACTCACGCTATCGGCTAGCGTCCTTCCTTGATACGGTCTCCTAAGAAATTATCCAGATCGGGAGTCTGGTAGATTTTATTTGCCGTTACATCCACATCGTACTCCACGCGATGGAACGTAATCTTGTCGTCTTCCTGCACGACATAGCAAGAACGAGGATCTCCATCCCGAGGCTGGCCTACGGAACCCACATTCACCATGAACCGCTCGTCTTTGATCTCAAAAACATTTTGAGTCTGCTCGGGTGTGATAAATTCCAAGCTCTCAAGAAACACGCCCGGCACATGAGTGTGCCCTTGGAAACAGCCCTTGGTAATCAACCCAAAAAGCTTTTCCATTTTCTTTTGATTGTAAATGTCTTCCGGAAAGACATACTCGTTGACCGGGTTACGCGGTGATCCATGAACATACAGCCAAGGGTCTTCTCGATGAACACGCGGCAAGGTTCCCAGAAAATCCCAGCGGCGATCAATTTTATCTGGGCTACCACCACTGTTTTCCAGTTGTTCGCGAGTCCAAAAAATGGCGCGTTCAGCACCACTATTGAATCCTTCGGGATCGAACATTGCACCCTGGTCATGATTGCCCAGTAGGCACACTTTGGCGTTGTCGATCACCGCATCGAGACATTCGCACGGACTGGGTCCATAGCCGATGATGTCACCCAAGCAGTAGACTTCATCGACCTTTTGGTCCGCAATGTGCGCAAGCACGCTCTCGAGGGCTACATGATTACCGTGAATGTCACTAATTATCGCTCGACGCACTGCAACAAAAACCAGTCGCTGAAAGGGCTGTAGTTATGCGATCGTGACTTAGAGACGGGGCTCAATTCGATTACCCCTAAAAGCAATAAGAGGCCTCGACTGTACGATCCAACTGGCTAGTCTAAATCCCGAAAAGAGACCGGTCAAGGACGCTCTATCCGCCCAGCGATTCGTTAGAATGCACCTCCCTGCTCCTGCTACGATCGCCCAAGCCAAGAATGTGTTCGAGAATGGTGGCGGATTCCATCTCTACGAGCGAGAATGGAGGCCCGGCAGGACGATCGGGCTAAACCCGCAACTCAGGACTCAACTCGGACGAAGCGTCCCCAATTACTTGGTCTATGCTGATCCAGATCTACTAAAAAGTTGCCATGCGGATACTTGCTATTGAATCCATCGACCGTCGGGGAAGCCTGGCTACGCTGACAGTCCGGCAAGATTGCTGCGAGCTTGTTCAAGAAGTCTCGTTACCGAAAAATGAACGAACTGCGTGTTCCCTCGTCCCGCAGATTTCCTCGCTACTGAAGAAATGCAGCTGGGACATCGAAAACGTAGATCTTCTCTGCGTTGCCACGGGTCCAGGTTCATTCACTGGATTGAGGATTGGTGTCATCACCGCAAAAACTCTGGCCTATTCCAGCGCTGCGAAATTGGTAGGTGTACATAGCCTCTCCGCACTCGCAATGAAGATTGCGGACTCGGGTGAGCACAAAAAGAGTCAACGCGTGTGGGCAATACTAGACGCACAACGGCAAGAGCTGTTTGCTGCCAGTTATACTTTCCTAAGCGAGTCTGAGATGGTCACTCCGCCAGATACGCTTTTGTTGAAAATCGACGAGTGGCTCGACTTGCTTCAACCCGGTGACCTAGTCACAGGGCCGCCGCTGAATACTCTTGCCGATCGTATTCCCAGTGGCGTCACAATTGCCGAGTCCGAACTATGGTCGCCCACTGCCAGAGCGATCGGTAAACTTGGAGCAAAGATTTTCCTCAGCCAAGGCGGTATCGATCCCATGCAACTCGTGCCCAATTACTTTCGCAAAAGTGCAGCTGAAGAAAAAGCAGATGCGATTGCCTAATCCAAACTTTACTCTGACGGATGAATGCCCATGTCTACTCCAGACCCGAATCATGAAGAACTGATGGAATGGTTGCGCGAGCAAGGCCACTCCCCAGTAGCGATCAGAAAGATCTTGGCAAAGCTGGAAGACTACGACGCGCAGACGATGCACGAATCGGTCTTCGATTCTATCAATAGTGGCAAGTTCGACATCGCGTCGATCATCCAGGAAGCACTCTCAGACGAATCAGAATAGCCCTAACGCCACGCCGATCAGCGTACGATGGGGCGATAGATGGGACGCGTGATCGGTCGTTCGCCTGCCGTCCGCACAACCTGATCATTGAGCCGACCCAGGAATAGCTCGTCGCCTGTGATGCTCAGACGGGAATATTCCTTCACTTTGGCACCCGGCTTAGCAATCGCCAAGATTGCATTCTTTTGCCACTGTTTGATGAACACATGGCTGCGAACGCGAAGATTCCCGCGAATTGGATCAGCCAAATAAACATAGATGCCGTCAGTACCGCGATACACGACAAAGTGATCGTAGTCGTCGACAGTGATGCCCACGATTAATGGCACTTTCGACTCGGTGAGTTTTTGAAAAGAAACCTTACCCACAATAGCCTTGTAGCCTGCCTCGACGGCAGCACGGCGCAGGTCGCTCATCGCCAAGCCATTTTCGACCCGCTCTTTAGCTTCTTCTAGGGTTAGAATGTGATCTAGTATAGACAGAAAGAACTCCTCATCGACGTTGTCCCGCCAATAGTAGTGGGCAATCGTGGCCAATGCTGCCGCACCGCAAGAGTAATCTCGCTGCTGCATAACAATGTTCTGGCGTTTGAGCTCCCGGTAGTTTCGCACACGTTTAGCAAAAGTATGCTCGCGGTCTCGAACTGGTGGGCCCGGACGCTCGCGTTTCTTTTGCTGGCTCTTTTTAGGGGGCTCCTGACGATCGCCCTCCGCATAGGTGTGACAGGGCGCAGCCGCACCCAATGCTATGACCACGAGTAAACAGCAACTAGATATTTTGACGTTCATGTTTCACCCTCCGCAAAGCAGCGGAGCCTCGGAAAGCCTATCGCGTCCAGGTAATGCCAAATCTTGCGTCAGATGCATCGTCGGTGAGCCCAAAATCGACGAACGGCTCGATAAGCTTCTTGTTCTTAGCAATGGTCATGGCAAGACCCAGGGTCATCGGCTCCTGTATTGAACCTTGGATCCGTTGACCGTCGAGTCTCGACTCCGTTACATAGGCACCGTTGAAGCGCGTGCTAAACGTGACTTTGCTGTTAACGCCGAAGCCAACGCCAAATTGATAGTTGTATTCTCCACCCGCACGGAACTCTTGTCCGTTGAACTCTGTATCGAAGTTCTGGCGAGTACCCGCTCCGTAGAACAGCACGACCGGATCGTAGTTCTTAATGAACAACAAATTGGAAGCAAGCGACCAAAAACCATTGCCTAGCGAAGGAGCAGCAGTCGATGCGCCTACGGCGGGAAAAGGATCATTCCCGGTCGGTGCCACTGCAGCGAACGTAAGAATTGCGTCAGGCTTGTTGCAAGGATCGTTTTCTCTTAGCAAAAACGATCCACCAAAGACTATGTCGCCGATGCCGCCATCGTTCTCGAACTCGTCGAACCCGGGGAAGCTGAATTCTGAATTGACCCATCCAAAGGGCACGTTCAGGAATAGTTGGACGCGTCTGGCTAGACCATAGCGAATTTCGAATGGAACCCGAAGTTCACGCAGTCGCAACTCTGCATGTTCGACCACGTTACCCGCATCAGTAGCCACAATGACAGGCGTTGTTCGATCAAACTTGGTATAGGCGAAGCCGTAGTCGAACTGAAAGTCTCCAGGCTTCAGCAGCACCGTATCGGCCCTGAGGAATTGTAAGCTGTTATCTTCTGGTGCTTCACCAAGCGATTCTGCTTCGGCCAGCGTGCCCTTCTTTTCGCCATCGAGCTCATTGTCCTTAGCAGTGCCCGCTGTCTGATTACGATCTGCCTCGTCGTCTCTAGGGATTTTGAGCTCTTCAAGTGGATTCGGTAGCGATTCCTCGTCTTGAAAGTATGCGGCAGCCTGTGTTGTAGGATAGCTGGTTAACCCATTTGGCGTTTCTGCGAGCGGCCTAGGCTGCTGGCTCACCTGGCGATTGTCCCAATTGAACGGTTTTGCCAGGAGCGGTACATAACCTTCTACTTGAGTGGGGTCACGCGGTGCGATTTCGTTTTCTACCCCAAGTTCTGGGTTGCTATTTGCCCAGTAAAAGGGGCGGATCCAAGGATATTTTTGCTTTTCCCATTCAACCAATTCTGCGTCGGTTGCATCTTCCGGAGGCCGCCCACTTTCGGCAGCCGTTGGTGGTGTTGGATTCGGTTGGTCAGACCAGCTTAGGGCATTATGCAATGCTGAACCCAATGAGGGTTCATCGGGTGGCATAATCTCTTGTGGCTTCTCTCGCACCGTAGGATTGTTGGACCACTCCCAAGGCTGGCGGCTACGCTCCATGATGGGAGCCGTTTGTGGAGGTGCCACACTTTGAGGCACTGCAGGTCCTGAGTTTGTCCATGAAAATGGATTGTTGTTTCCGGATGAATTTGCTGCCTGATTGGATTGCTCATTCTCTGCAGGCCAATTCACCGGCTGCTGCCCATAAGCGGCCGTTTGACGCACGTTATCCGACACACTCGACGCTGAACCTTGAGGCTCAGCAATGGTGGCGAACTGCTGCGAAGCAGTAACCGCTACGGAGCCAGGTTGTTGCAGGCTATCTGTGGCAATCACTGGCGATTCAGCATCTAAATCAGCAGGGATGCTCGGACCAGATGGAAGACCGGCCAATAGTTTTGTGCTGGGCTGCTGCACCGTCGGCAGACGTGTGCCTTGAGTCCGCGTTGTATCCGATGATGGCTGCTGAGCTTGCGGCTGGACATCGTTCGACCATTTAAAAATGTTCAGATTCCTGGCTACCGGAGGTGCTTCGATACCGGACCCCTGACCGGGTTCAGGACTTTCTTGCCAGGCAAATGGGCGAAACCAGCTTTGTGAGTTTTTCTCGACCGCTTCGGTCTTTTGGAAACTCACGAGCGTAATTGAAAGTGTCAACGCGAGCTTCATTATTGAGCTCACTTGCAATTTCATGCTCGTTCGATTGGTCTCTGTTGTATTGGCCATGTTGGAACGTGCTTCGCACAGCGCTAGTTGATAATTCAGTACGAAATGTGGCCAGCAACCGCCGCGGGACACGATTTGGCAAACTTTGCGTGTTATGCCGGTTGTAGCGATTCATCGTCTTAACTAAGGCATACTCTTGAGAATCACTGCCTGGATACTGGAAGATCGGTCTAAGAAAGTGCTATCGGAGCTATCACCTGAAGACTCACGAATGCGCTGCCACCCCGCGAATACCGCTATTTCCGCACGTTGAGACACATGGTTGAGTTTAACGATTCTACCGGTTGTATCAGTGGGTACTAAATTCTTCGATCGAATCGGTTTTGACTGTCGATCCTGTTCTCTGCATTAGTCCACCATTGGCGGTTACCCGACTAGTGCCAGTCGCATTCCTTTTATGGATCAACGAATGCGGAGTACTAAGTTTGCCTTTTGCTCGCGAATCTCTTTGAGGCATCTCGGGCAAGAAGCAGGGACTCAAACTTTTCGACCCAGTTAAGAACTTTTTGGCAATTTGTCGTTGGTACACCGCTTAGCATTCGCGAGCGTTGTCGGTACAGCGGCAGGGGGGAATCTTAAGATGAAGAAGCTACTTAGTATCACTGCCATTTGTTTGGCAATGGTCGGCACCTCTTGGTGCAACGTCTTGTGGGCAGCTGGTCAATCGACTGGCGACCTATCGCAACTGGCCGCAGAACTAGCTGAAAAAGCGGCACAGCTCGAACGGATGCAAGCATCCCTCGAATCCAAGTCGACTCGCAACAGCGGAGATACCCAAACAACGACAGTCCGTTGGCTCACGGAGCAGGACGACAAAGGCAACTTTGTTGCGACGGATGAAAAACCACAGCAGCGACCTCTGGTTACAAGTGTGACCCATTCTACGCCGGTCGCTCCCCGACCAGCGGCATCCGCCTATCGAAATGATATTTCTGCGGTGGGCAACATCGGGACGTCGCGAGTCATCCGTGCCCAAGCCAACGAGGAGATCTACGATCTACCTGCAGAAGAACCTGCTATCTCTAGCGTGGGTCCAACCCCGGATGATAGCGGAGCTGAACCGACCTGGCAGGACCCGCTTTACTGCGGAGCCACCGGTTGCTGCGATGCTTGTGCGCAGGGTTTTTGCGACTCTTGTTGTGGAGGCGGCTGTGCATGTCAACGCTGCTGCAAACGGCCTTGCACCATCGTTGCAGGAACTGAGGCAGTCTTCTTGTCGCCTGATATTAATGGCAGACGTGTCACGTATGAATTCGAACAACTCGTAAATGGCACGCGGACTGGACTCCAGCAATTCGGTCCCTATTGGGATCACGCCGACCTAAACGACTTTTATGTCGCTCCACGAATTTGGCTCGGTGTTCAAGGTTGCAAATGGGGCATCGTTGGTCGCTATTTCCACTTGCGAGCAGGAGAGAATGATTTCGATTCGCTCCAGCCATGGGAACTCTATCCCGACAACGATTATAATGCAAACAGCATATTTGAAGCCTACTATGCTGACCTGGAAGTCACCCGAAACTTCTGCCTGCATGGCTGCAAAAACCAACTGTCGTTCGGTGCACGTTATGCTTTGATTGAACATCACGAATCGATCTACGGTCGCTCGTTCGTCCGCACCGATACCACGGACGGTATCCTCGAAGGAACCACCCGAGCAAATCGTAGCGCCCATGGTACAGGACTTACGTTCGGGCTGAACGGTCGCAAACCACTGTTTCCTTGCTCTTGTGCCCATTGGTTCTACAGTGCCCGCTCGTCTGTTTTGTGGGGCTGTAACCACAGCGAAGTCCAAACAAGTGCTGGGGTAACGGTCATTCCTACCGATGGATCAGTTCCAGGTGGATCGGCAGGTTCGATCGATGGTGCCCGAACCAGCGTCAATGACGATCTGTTTATTGGCGAATTCCAGGCGGGTATTCAGTGGGACTTTGCTCTACGCTGTCTGCCAGCCAAGGCATTCTTCCGGACTGCCTTCGAATACCAGTATTGGGATGCCTCGAGCGGCGGAGCAGCTTCTGGCTCTTTTGCCGGAGTACAAACCACAGATGGGGGAGATACGAACGACTACGTTGTGAGTACAACGGCAGATGCCCCTGGACTGATTGTCGACCTGTATGGTGTGTCTGTTGCCACGGGCTTCACTTGGTGAACCTAGCGCACCCACGGGAGGCCTCCCCCGCCAAACTCTGGCCTTCCGTGGGTTTTTTATCTGGGGTCCACGAAAAAAAGCGTCCTGCCGCATTGCGACAGGACGCTTTTATTTTTTTGCGATCATCCTGATCACCATTTATCAGGCACTTGCCTGTGATCTATTCCTTAGAGGCTCGAAGCGGTTGCGAAACCACCAGCGAAGACCTTGATCGACTTGGTCTTGATTTCCAAAGTCGCAGGTTGACCCTTCACTTGCAGCTCGTGCGACTCAACCTTGGTCAAGCCAGCTTCCGAGTAGTGCTCGCCAGAGGCCATGAACTTGCCTTCGGCAATAAAGCCATCAAGCGTTCCGGCACCAGCGCCACTGTGGCTGTCGCCACCTTCAACTCCAGCGTAAGAAACACCGAAAGCCAGCGACCATGGCTTCTCGTGTCCGGAGGGTTGTGGCATTTGATGGCCACCGTTGTAGCCTAAGCCACGGATTTCCATAGCTTCGGCATCGTTCATCAGCTCAACACCGGCTAGGCCCATGTCAGCAAGAGTTGCATCGTTAATGCCGTTGTCGGCAACAGCGCTACTGGAAAGGGCAACAACCAAAGCCAGAGCAGGCAAAGTTACAAAAAGCTTCGTCATCGTGTGGTACTCCTGGTAAGAATACAGAGGTGAGATGGTGGACTTTTAAGTAGTCCGAAAAGTAGTTGGAGGTTTTTGACGGGTTGGTCAACTTCCCGGGTAAAGTTGAGTTGCCCGTCGCTGCCCTCTCTATCTCACGCTAATCGGGACCCCCAGTGCATCAACAATGGAGTTCGGAAATTTGCCTAGGTTCCAAGGTCCGAGAGAAGAACAATTCGCAGAGGCCGTACAATCGTTACCATTCCCCATACAACCGTTACAGGCAGTACCAAAACTGGCCACGCCAGACCAATCTTGCGGGGATATTTTTCGGCCAATGGACGCTTTGCGAGCTATGAGATTGAGGCGAATCCTCAACCAATCGGGGCCACAGCCCCTAAAGAAAACGAATATCCCCTGGATAAAGGAAACCTTCTGATGGAGAAGCAGACTTCAGAGCCCCTAGGGATTCGCTTTAAACTAGCAGAGGCAGATTAGATCGACAGACAAAAAAAGCGTCTCGACGTACCAGGAAACGTCGAGACGCTTAAAATTGTCAGGCATCGAAAATGCCTGGGAACTCACACTTTCATGCTTAAAAAGCAAACGAGCTGGAGCTACCACCAGCGCCAATTGTCAAGGTACGAGTCTTTGTGATGGAGTACGCAGGTACGCCAAGAATCGTCTTAGTTTTGGTCTTGGTTTCCGAGATCTGGGCTACGGATTCATGCTGACCCTTAGCAACGTGGTTGCCATAGGACAAGAAACCGTCCAAAGTACCGGCACTGGCAGGACCTGCATTGATGCTGGCGAACGAGACGCCAAATGCGAGTGCCAAGCTTCTACGAGGTGGGGCATAGCCCATGCCGCGTACGTCTTGAGCTTCTACATCGGACATCACTTGAACGTTGCTTAGGCCCATGGCGCTAAGCGTAGCACTGTCGATCGCACCGTTGTCGGCTTGAGCCGAGCTCACGAGGCACATCATTGCCAAAGCTGGCAAAATCATCATCATCTTCATCGTGGAGTCTCCCCAAAAAAGAAAGGCATGAGAATGAGAGCACCCCGTCCTGTAGGGGACACTCACTGAAACGCTGACTATGAGCCAGGAAGGCTCAGAATCGTCCAATTCATTTCAGACTGCATAAACCGTGCAATCCTCTTAACTTGTGTATAATGAACCGGCATTTTCTTATTGTCAAGGAAAATCGACTTTGAGACTGTGAATTAAGGGATTCGCGGCAATTACCGGAACCAGTGTCGAGGACAACCGAAATCCAATCCCAATTGCCAATCAGGCGCAGACGACTCACTGCCTTCCATTGGTTGTAAGATCGTGGTCAGCCGATCCCCTCTCGAGTGGTGCTATTCCCGGGCAGATAGCGCAGCACTACGTGCAGACATGAAGCACGCGGAGAATTCGCCCCCCAGCCAGCGAACTCTCTGAGAACAGAACACGATGGTTCAAAAGGTAAGAAAAGTCGTAGATTCCAAGGGTGCCCGACAGGGAGTCCTGGCCCTTTTCGACCAGGGCATCGCCAGCACCACAACTTTCCTCACGATGCTAATCCTAGCGCGGGTATGCACTCCGGAAGAGGTTGGAATCTATTCTCTGTGCCTTTCGCTCGTGCTGTTCGCGTCGATGATTCAAGCAAGGGGCCTCTCGGTACCGTACATGGTGTTTTCCGCGCAACGTCAAGATGCCGCGCTGGCTAGCCTACTCGGCAGCACTTTGGTTCACCAATTGATCCTGGCCCTGCTGACGGTCCTCGCTGCATGTCTCTACAGTGGCTACCTGTTTGCCACGGAGGGGGCGAGCACAATGGCATTCAGCGTTCTAGCTCTGTGCGTTGCGATTGTCCCTTACATGCTTCGGGAATTCTTGCGCACAGTTTGTTTTGCCCATTTTAGACTTCGAACTGCCCTAGTGGTTGATGGTCTGGTGTTCTTGCTTCAAGTTGGATTGCTACTCGCAATGGCTTGGCTTGAAAAGTTAACGATTCCATACAGTTTTCTAGCTATTAGTGTTGCTTGTGCTTTTGGCGCCTTGAGCTGGTTTGTCGGAAAGCCGAAGGTTGAATTCACGTTCGATCGCCGCGCCATCCAAGCCCATTGGAAGCAACATTGGACATACTCGCGATGGTTAGTCTACGGCAGACTCTTAGGAGATGGTTGCCAGGTGGCTATGCCCTGGATTGTTGCCGGATTGATCGACCGCTCTGCTGCTGGCGTGTTGGCAGTATGTGTTACTCTCGCAGGATTCTCTTGGGTATTCGTACGGGGCCTTAACAATCTGCTCCAGCCGCGGGCCATCCGGGCCTTTAACAAGTATGGGAAGAAAGGCTTACACGTAGAACTATTTCGTTCAGCAGCCATCTATTCGGTCGTTCTAGGTACCGTCTGCGTAATCTTTGTTCTCGGCGGGAGCTGGTTGTTGGAGAAAATCTTTGGCCCCGAATTTAGTTGGGCTAACAGCGTCCTAGTCATCCTGAGCGTTAATACCTTGGTCACAAGCCTGGCGCTAACTAGTTCCAATGGCTTGAATGCCCTGCAATTACCCGAGGCAAATTTTTGGGGCGAAGTAGCCACCTTTATCGCCATCTCACTTACTGTTTATCCCCTGATCAGCGAGTTTGGCGTCGCCGGAGCGGCATGGTCCATGCTTTTCGGTGCCATCGCGAGTTTTCTAGTGATGACCTTAGTACTCGTCAAGAACTTGCGAGCCGTTGACATCGCTTCGTGATCTTGCCAAGCTGCAAACTTGAAATTTCGAGGACTGTTTAAACCGTAAATCGATCGATTCAGGGCCCTGTGATGGACAAAGTTGTTTCACTTTCCGATTTGGCGGAGCGAGCGACCGCTACTTTCCGAAACCAGTTCCAAAGAGAGCCAACAATCGTCGTCGCAGCGCCGGGGCGGGTAAACCTTATTGGCGAACATACTGACTACAACGATGGCTTTGTGCTGCCAATGGCCATCGATCGATATACCGTGATCGCGGCTGACCCGACTTCCGCTGCCGAAGGCGAAGCATGCGTCTACAGTTCCACGGTGGAAGCTAAACAGGAAATCACTCTCGAAAGTCAGGATCGGTCGAGCCTGCCAGTATGGGCCCAGTATGTGGCCTGTGTGCTCGATGGCTGTCGGGCAGAGGGTCTCGCTGCCCTGCCCTTTGATGCCGTCATTGAATCAACTGTACCGCTGGGGGGAGGCCTCTCTAGTAGCGCTGCGCTCGAGGTTGCCACCGCGACACTTGTGGAACAACTCACCGGCAAGTCAATGCCTCCGGTTAAGAAGGCCCTGGTGAGCCAACAAGCTGAACATCAGGTTGGCGTACCGTGTGGCATTATGGATCAATTCAGTTCTGTGTTATGTCAGTCGGGGCACCTGATGCTACTCGATTGCCGCAGCCAAGAACCACAGATGGTCCCGCTAGCCGACTCGAGCGTTAGCATCTTAATCATCAATAGTAACGTCAAGCACGAGCTGACAGGTGGCGAGTACGCTGAACGCCGTGAGCAATGTGAAGCAGCTGCAGCCAGCCTGGGAGTCAAATCTCTGAGAGACGCAACCATGTCGCTGCTCGAGGAGAACAAAGCAAAAATCGACGACGTGCACTACCGCCGAGCGCGGCACGTGATTGGCGAAATCCAGCGGACCACCGAGGCGGCTACGGCCTGCGAAGCTGGGCAGTGGGAGCAGGTTGGCCAGCTGATGTACGAGAGCCATGCATCGCTGCGAGACGATTACGAGGTAAGTTGCGATGAACTCGATGTCCTTGTTTCCCTGGCGGAGCAGCTTGGACTGGAGAAGGGAGTCTTTGGCTCGCGAATGACGGGGGGCGGGTTTGGCGGCTGCACAGTCTCACTCGTCAAAACTGAACAGGCCGAAGCGATCGCCGAGGCAATTAGCAAGGCGTACCAGGAAAAAACGGGGATCGAGGCGACCGCCTTCGCAACACCACCTGCGCAGGGTGCTATGGTGCTAACTGGCTAGTCGACTCAGCAATCACACTAAGCTGGGCAATCACACTAAGCCGGCCCAACCAACTCCAGCAGTGCAATTTCGGGCGGGCAAAGCCAACGCAACGGCGTGCGACCCGACAATCCTCGGGTGACGTGCATCACGCAGTTTCCCCGTCGAAAAACTCCCGCAGCGTATCGCGTTCCGTAAAGACTAGGGCACGCCACAGCCCCTAGAATTGGCAAACAAATCTGGCCTCCGTGCGTGTGCCCCGCAAAGACTAAGTCGACGTCGTTATTCCGTGACCATTCCCATTGGTCGGGTGTGTGCTGCAAGGCAACGCGCAAGGGAGCTGTTCTTGCTTCATGATTCCCAACTTCAGGCCATGCCCCCACGTTTTCGAACCAGGGGCGTTCATTGCCTGCGAGAAACACAGGGACACCGTTCCACGCCGTTTCTAAGCACTGCCCACTTACACACACATGGCCCGCACTGGCCAGGATCATCTTTGTGCGAGCGATATCCACATATTTGTCGTGATTTCCGAGAATGAAATACACACCAAACTCCGCACTAAGCTGGCCGATGGTTTCCTCCAGCCACGGAAAACACTCAGGATTTTCAACAATGTCCCCCGTGATGATTACAACATCCGGCTCCAACTGAGTCACCTGATCGACAACGATCTTGTACCACTCGACATCGAGGCGACCCGTCATATGAAAATCGCTCAGGTGGACAATCCGAATCCCCTCGAGTGCGTGATTAAGCTGTGGCACCATAACGCGTTTACAGTCGATGCTCAGCTGTGTCGATTGATTACCAGGAATGGCACCGAGGAACCGAGCATACGATCCTCGGTAGTAATCCAGGCTAGAGGAATTGTCGACGTCTACTGACTCGCGGCTTGCTTCAAGCAAGGTAGATGATTGATCGCGCTCGGATGGCCATAGCGATTTGACAAGAAATTCACCCAGGCTCATCAGCAAACATGCCTGAAAATATCGCACAGCCAACAACGATTCGGAAACCGAGAATGAATTCCAATAAGCGAAGACTGCCTTGCCATGTGCGAGCACATACACCGGGAAGGCTAAAAAGCAAACTGTGCATGCGAGTGTTGCCAGATCAATTAGTTTTCGACGACCAGCTAAACCATGGAGTCGATTAACAATCGCGACCCAAAAATAACCGTGGCCGACCAAGGCCACGAAAGCTGCACCAAGAAACAAGATTGCCATCATGCGTAGTCAGAGACCTTGTCGTAAGAGTCGCGGGTTCAACCCTGACCAGAGGGATGCGAATCGACAAGGTCCTCGATGGCACTGAGGAGTTGGTCTAATCGGAAAGGCTTATACAGCACGCTTGCCACGCCTTCTTGCCGTGCCTTCAATATGCTGTGACCAGGATCGTAGCCAAAGCCAGTCATTAGGATCAGTGGGACATAATCGAGCAACTTCTTCATGCTCAGCAGGAATTCGTAGCCATTGGCGTCGGGAAGCCGAATATCCGCCAGAATCGCGTCGTACTTGTTCCCAGGCCCGAGGTTGCTAACCATTAAGCCAGCTTCTTTTGCACTTCGAGCCGTCTCAACTATACAGCGATAGCGCTCCAGCAACGCATGGGCCGCGGCACGTACCTGTTCGTCGTCGTCGACCACTAGAATGCGTTTGCCGGTCAGTGATGGCCGAGCCATCGGCACAGACGAGCTTGGCGAGGCTTGTGCCGGAGCCATCGTTTGACCCACTTTTTGGATCACTCGTTTAATGTCGCGGGCATTACGGAGAATGGATTGCAAACGCTCTACCACTTCCGCTTCGTGACCAATATAGCGCTCCATCACATTTACCGCATCATTTAGGATAACATCGATGGGCAAAGCTACCGCGCTGTGGATCGCATCGACGCTTGCGGCCGCCGTACTCGCTTTTTCAGCGGCCAACAAGTCGAGCGTGTGAATAGCGACAGCTACGTTTCTGGCGAAAATCTCAAGAAACTGCAAATCACTTTCGGAGAAGGCATTCGCTTCGGGGCTCTCGACGTTGAGCGTGCCGATCACTTGCTCGTGAAATATCAAAGGCACCGTTAGGGAACTTCTCGCACCCGCAGCTCCCTCCAAATAAAGGGGGTCTTCCGCACAATTCTCGCAGACGTAACTCTTGCCGGTGGCAGCTACGAAACCCGTGACACCATTGTCTTCAGCCTTGGCGAAAAGCTCTCGATTTTCAGCCGACTCGATCATTCCCACCGCCAGCAGCGGTTGCAATTCGTTGGTTTCCTGATCGAGCATGCGAATCTCGATCACGTCGATTAGCAGCACGTCTTGAGTACACTGAACAATATTCGATTTGAGAAGCTCAATACGCTCCTCCACAGGCAGGCTGTCGACTTCATCGGTCGTTAGATCTGCTAGTTCGACACCCGCTTGATGAATTGCCGCCAGTTTTTGTTGTTGCTGCAACTCGTCGGATACGTTGTGAACAGTTACGACTAGATGCTGAGGCGTTTCGTTCGGCGAGTCGATGATCGGTGCGCAGTGGATCCGGTAGTACTGGTTGTCGTCTACACGTACGACAGAGACGCTGGAATGTTTTGTACTGAGCGCGGTATGAAACGGACAGAAATCGGGGCCGAGGATTTCCGGGCTTCCTAGCACGGTGTAAAAATTCTGACCGATGACGTCATCCTGACCACTCCATTCGCTGAGCCGACCGTTGCCCCAGAGGATGGTATTTTCGTTGTCCAGTAGCACAACTCCATCGGGCATTCCTTGCAGTATTCGATCATTGCGGATCAAACGTCCTACGTCGGCGACTTCGGCCACATGGTCGGCATCGCAGTAGATGGCCGTGAATTCTTCTCGAGCCATGCGCGTGAGAGCCTTCACCGGTGAGAAGACTTCGACGATTTCGACCTCGTCACCAAAGTGACGACGAAAATCGACCATCGCGTCGTGGCTCCCTCCCAAAAATAAGACCTTGGGCGGGAGAGACTTGGCGTCGCTGGAAGAGGTTTGATCGGTTTGCGACACGGAGGGTTCTGACACCGCTGTTTTCCAAGTGTCGAGTCAACGTTGCTGCGGTCCATGCTGCTTCAGGGCAAACGGTGCCCACGGGTTCATGCACCGTCCGTTTAAAGTATACGAGCCACGAGCAAGCTCAACAAGTTAAGCTACTGCCCCCAACTCTTTTGTTCGACCAATGCATCCTGAGTTACTGAGCATTGGTTGGCATAAAAGACTGAGAAAGCCCTCTGAACATCCATTTAGACAGAGTTTGCGGGAAAAAACGTTTCACAAGGCTCAAGAAGATCGCTGTGCCGGGACGAGAAGATGTGAAAATGAACTGCCCCTGCCGCGAAATATCAATACAATAGACGATCCCCTGACGCGTTGTTTGCCAGTTCTCTCTGAATTTGGCCGCCAGCAGTCACCCCTCCCCCCTCTCCAGACTTTCAATTTGCCCGTTAACGATCTATGTCTATTGCTCCACCCGCACATACTTCATCCATGCTCCGAAACGTTGCCATTATTGCGCATGTCGACCACGGCAAGACCTCCCTGGTCGATCAATTGCTGTACCAGTCTGGCCAATTCCGAACTGAAGACCTGACCAAGTTGGCTGGAGGCCAACACGGACTGATCTTCGATTCGAACGATTTAGAGCGCGAACGGGGCATTACAATTCTCAGCAAGAACTGCGCGGTTCGTTATCAAGCCGATGATGGGGACGATTATCGAATCAATCTAATCGATACCCCTGGTCACGCTGATTTTGGTGGCGAGGTGGAACGCGTACTCGGCATGGCTAGTGGGACGCTGTTGCTGGTCGATGCCTTTGAAGGACCGATGCCACAGACGCGATTTGTGTTGCAAAAGTCTCTGCAGAATGGCCTGAAGCCAATTGTCGTGGTCAACAAGGTCGATCGACCCGACGCCAGGCCTAATGAAGTGGTGGACGAAGTTTTCGATTTGCTTGTCGATCTCGAAGCACCCGATGATGTACTCGAGTTCCCCACAATTTTTGCTTCTGCCAAAGAAGGTTGGGCCACGCTCGATTTAGACAATCCCTCGAAGACCATGCGGCCACTGTTTGAAACAATCGTTGAGCGGGTTCCTGCCCCCCAGACAGGTCCCACCGACAAACCTTTCCGGATGCAAGTCACGACATTGGACTACTCAGAGTTCGTGGGGCGAATTGCCATCGGAAGGGTTCTGTCCGGCGCGGCACAGAAAAAAACACAAGTAACGGTGATCGATCGCCAGGGGCAGTCCAGCAATCGTCAAATTCAGCAAGTCCTAGCATTTGACGGCCTCGACCGCAAAGAAGTCGACCGTGTCGATGCTGGAGACTTATGCGCACTGGTTGGCCTGGAACCGATCGAAATCGGCGACACCATTGCCGATCCATCTTATGCCGAGCCCTTGCCACTGGTGAGTATCGACGAACCGACGTTGCACATGACCTTCCGCGTGAACGACGGCCCCTTTTCCGGCAAGGACGGCAAATACCTTACCAGTCGGCAGATATCAGAGCGTCTCGATCGGGAATTGCGTTCCAATGTTGCGTTGCGGGTGAATCCAGGAGCAACGCAAGAACAGTTCCGGGTCTCTGGCAGGGGGCTCATGCACCTCGGTATCTTGATTGAAAACATGCGCCGTGAAGGGTTCGAATTGTGCGTGGGCAAACCTCAGGTAATCTATCGAGAAATCGATGGGAAAAAATGCGAGCCGATCGAGCAGCTTGTCGTCGACTGCCCGGAAGAATGCCAAAGTGCTGTCATGTCACTCGTAGGCGATCGCAGGGCGACTGTCACCAAAATTAGTCACCGCGGCACGGCCGGTGGCTACGTCCACATGGAGTTTACGATTCCTGCCCGCTCACTGATGGGCTTGAGGAGTCGGATGCTCAATGCGACGCAAGGCCAAGCAGTGATGCACCATACACTGCTTAACTACGAACCCGTACGCGGCGATACCCCACAACGTTCGGCGGGAGTATTAGTTGCCAATGAGCCGGGAAATGCCACTGCTTACTCGCTCGACGCCTTATTCGATCGGGGCGAATTCTTCATTCGTCCTGGCGATCCAATCTATGAGGGTCAGGTAGTCGGTGAAAATTGCCGAATGGGCGATTTGGTCGTAAACGTGGTCCGCGGCAAAAAGCTGACCAACGTCCGGGCCGCGGGTAAGGATGATAATAGCCAAGTTCGACCCGTACGGGAAATGTCGCTAGAAGCTTGTCTGGAATACATCGAAGACGACGAGCTAGTGGAGGTCACTCCAAGCACTATTCGATTGCGAAAAACCCTTCTCAAGGAAGCCGATCGACGTCGCGCCGCCCGTCGAGCAGCAGATACCCCACCAACGAGCTAGAGCCTAGCGGTTCGCAGGCCTCAGTTCTGTCTGGCGATATTCACATCGCTACTCCCCACAATCGGATTAATCGCCACGAGCGGATCTAATTGGGGCTCGCTCGGATATGCCAGCGCTGCGATTCCTATTGATTTGGTTGAAGTTGCCTGAGGAAAGCTATGTTTCAAAAGTAGGCGCGCTGGTAAATCTCGCGTTGGCTTTTTCCACCGCCAAGTAAGGGCGACATATTTTTACCTGGGGAGAAGATAAATGGGTTCTTTTGGGAACGATGGCGTTCGTGTTAGTCACTCTCGCAAAGGGCTTTCGTTTGTCGAATTCGTTGGTTGCCTCTGTGCACTCGGCGGCGGTGTTGCCCTTGGTTCGTTTTACCTGGGCGTCGACATGAAGACCATGTGCACGACCGTCCTGGAGCAGGCAGAGATCGTCGACCCAGGCTACTTCTCGGACAAAGATTCCGTAGCAAGTGAGACTGAAACCACAGTCGAACAATCTGCAGAGGAATCACCTGTTTCGCTAGAAAGTGTTGGTACCTCGGAAATCGGCATTACGACGCCTATCGCCGAGTCGAGCGATTCTCCCAGTGCTTCTAACGAATCCGATCCAATTGAAAGCGTACCCTCGACTGAAGCAGACGAAGCTTCGGATGAACAGCTCATAGAAGATACTGCCGATCACCCTGAGCTAACCGAGGAAGAGAAGTTTGTTGCGACTAAAAAGTACTGGCTCGCCTTGGTGACATGTATCAATGATGAAGTTAAGGCACGAACCACCACACCTGGCAACCACGATAGCTGGCAACTGTTCGATTACCTCAGCCATCGCGCAGAGGGGCACGAGACTGCCGTTGAGGAAATTGATTCACTCGATGAGCTTGGTGTCGATTCGAAGCTCCTTTTGCATGCCAAGCAGGTTCGCACCTGGCACCATGCCGGAGCGAAACTCTATCGGCGAGCGGTGAATCTGCTGACGGACTCGCACAACGACCAGCTCACCGGTCCCTTTGCCCAAAGCTGGCAAAGTGCAGCTACCCAACATCGAATGGAAGAAAAGCTTGTGAGAGATAAGCATGAATCGATGTCCAGCTATCTCCAGCACACCTACAAAGACGTGGGTTCCGTCAATCCGGCTCACTAGTCTGGCTTCATAATAGACATCACCCACGGGCATTTTCGCCTGCAAGTTAAGGCTAGCCTCTAGTGCTAACTTTGCCTTTGGGCTGATGTTGATTACCATAGATAACTGAGCATTTCGCTGATTGAAAATGGAAAGCTAGCTACTCTGGCCCGATTTGGCCATGCGAGATCTGGGCTGCTGCCTAGACCGCAACGCCCGCTAGGACGTAGGCGAGTGCATTTGCCTAAGAGAAATTAGTAAAGGAAATGAAGATGTATCGTGCCTTCCAGAAGACATTAGTTTATTCGATGACCCTTACCTTGACGTTTGGTCCCTCCCTGGCCGCATTGGCCGATGGTTGTGGATGTGGTGTCGTCTATAGCGAACCTGTCTACGAAAGCTGGAGTTCCGATTGTTGGGGATGTTCTTCTAGCTATGTGGAATCCTGCTGCGACCAACCTTGCCATAACGCTACAGGTTGCGGAACAGTCTCCAGCTGTGCAGATTCTTCCTGTGGTTGTGCAGATTGCGGATCGGCTTGCGGTGACCAATCGTGCGGCTGTTCCAGCTCTGAGGCCACGATGGCACATAGTGAGTCTTGTGGCTGCAGCAACTGTGGTGGCTCAGAGGTCGCAGCAGTACAAAGCGAGTCTTGCGGTTGCAGTAGCTCAGGAAGCGTGACGGTCCACGAGCACCAGCACACTGAGGTCGCCAAGCCCTCGGTCGAAAAAGTTCCTGAGATTTACGAGAGCGTCACCCCTCAGCCAGCCTTGGAACCAGAGGAGCAGTTGGCCGATCCGAAACCGATCCCAGCTCAGGAAACATTTGCTGAACCTGTGGCCAATGACGATGCCGAGGATGACATCGTAAACAATACCCTGGTTGAACCTGAAACGACTCCGGCAGCTGAACCTGCCCAAATCGAGCCTGCCACTGATCCCCAGCCCGCCGAGGCCGAGGATAGCGGCGACGAGTTCGGTTCCATCTTCGATGAGCCAGAAGCTGCCTCTGCTGAGGAATCTGAACCCATTGTTGAAGAAAACGAAACTGCCGAGGAGCCTGAAGAAAATCTATTCGATGACATGTTCGACGAACCAGCCGAACCTACCGAGACAGAAGAGCCAGACAGCAGCTCCACTGAGTCGGCTGAGGAGCCTGCTGAAGAATCTGCGCCAGAAGAAGCGGAGGAGCCAGCCGAAAGCGACGACAGCGAAGATGACTTCGACGATTTGTTTGGCTCCGATTCGATTCCTGCCAAACTACGCATTGCTGGCGGATTGCACAGCACGCAGACGCGACACTGGACAGACAACACAGCCCGATACCATTGCGAAGCACGCTTGGTCAGCCTTGACACAGACGCCATCGTGATTGAAAAGGCAAATGGCTCGATGAAGCGTGTGCCGCTGCGTCGGTTGAGCAAAAGTGATGTCCAGTTTGTTCGGGGGCAGGACGTGGCGCAGCAAGAGATGCTAGCGAAACAAGGCAATTCCAAGAAACTGGTAAGCCAGCTCGCTAAGTAGCATAACATCAAGATATACGAGCAAAGTCCGGGGCTAGCGGTGCTAGCCCCGGTAAACTTTCGCTGGTTCCTCTAATCTTCCACTCAATGGTCCGACGATGAAGCGTAGCGTAAGACGTTGTGCTTTTCGTAGTCGGAGCTGTTGCAAATGGAACCTCTTTGGCTTGGTGCTGCCGCGCCTTCCCTAATCTCGAATCTGAGCCAAGCTGCTCGGAAGATCACACAGCCTTTTTCTGCTGCGTTGGATGCCGCTGAGTCCTTGTTTCAAGAGGAAGAGCTTGCAGAGATTGAAGGAAGCTCCGTCGCTGCACACGAAAATCCCCACACCCGATTGCTGAGCGAAGTCCTAACTGGCCATCCCTTGGTAGGCGATGAGACAGCACTCCGCATCGAGGACATCTCACATCATGCAGAGAATTTGCAGGACGAACTGGGACGGCGATTGGAAGCCGCGCTGAGCCAGGCAGGAATCAAACCATCTGGCGAGATCAAACTTGGAATCTCTCGCCATGATGGTTCTCTGGAGGTTCTCAGCGACTCGCCGGAAAGGGCCGCTATCGAAAAAGCACTCTCCGCCGACCCCACGCTGGCTGCAGACTTCAGACGCTTGTCTTCATTACGGTCGCTCGTCGCCGCTGCAGAGAAGAGCACCGAGTTTGCTGACGCCTACGAAAGAGATCCGTATCAAGCTATTACTCAATTCGGTTCCCTTTTGGATAGGAGTGACGAGGCAAGCCTACTGCGCACCGAGTTCGCCACGGAAATCCGATTCGAGCCAACCCACACTAACTCTCTTTAGCCACTCCGATAGTCTCAGCCAATCGATGCGCGGCTTCATCCCCACTGTGGATGCACTGGGGAATCCCCACGCCACGGTAAGCATTGCCTGCTAATTCCAAACCTGATATCTCGCGAACTCGACGTTCGATTCTTTCCACCAATTGCAGATGCCCAACATGGTATTGAGGCATCTTTTCATTCCAGCGCACGATATCCGACCATAGCGGTGACGCTTCTGTGCCAAGGTGCTTTTTCATCTCACCAAGGGCGATAGACTCTAGCTCCAGATCCGAAAGCTTCATTTGCTCTGGTAGTGTGGCTCCACCTAGAAAGACTCTCACGAGAAGCTGATCGTCAGGGGCACGCCCTGGAAATTTGACGCTAGAAAAACTCGCTGCGATAAATGGTCGATTTTCAACTGATGGTACCACGATTCCAAATCCAGTGGGTAGCTTCGAGATCTGGTTCGTTCGGTAGGCAAGCGACACGATTGCACTACTCGCATAGGGAATTCGTGCCAACTCCCCTGCTAGTGCCTCGTCCGTAGTTTCCAAGATGTTTGCTGCTCGCGGAGTGGGCAGTGCTACGACTACACCATCGAATGGACCAACTTCCTCAGCATCCGTCTCCAGCACCCATTGGTCTAGGGTTTGCCTTCGAAGACTGTTGACGCCTTGATTCATTCGAATATTCTGTACGCCGATTTGTTCCGCAAGCTCTTGCACTAATCGACTAAGCCCACCCCTTAAAGTTTGAAAAGTGCCATAGCGGGCACCACTGGCCGTTTGGCTCGCCTCACCAGATCTTTTCTTGGCACCTCGGTACAGGCTACCATGAACGCGTTCGTCAGCAATGGCATTGGGCATGGTGGCGGCCATGCTTAGTTTTTCTGGGTCGGCAGTATAAATTCCGGCGAGCAAGGGCTGCACAAGACGTTCGAAGCACTCTGCCCCCAGCCGACGCTTGGCAAACGAGGCTACGCTCTCGTCAAAATCTGGACGATCAATTTCAGGATGCACAGGTACTGAGGATTCGGCGAACACACGCAATTTTCCCCGCCAGGAAAGCAAAGGGGTTTTCATTATGGAAGACATGCTGTGCGGGCAGATAATCACAAAGCCTTCTGGCACTGGATGAAGTTGGTCGCCTTTCAGGATCAATGCCCGACGATTTTCCGAATTGGTGTGAATCAACTCTTCTGCGATCCCCAGTTCTTCACAGAGTTCGACACCCCAGCAGAGCTTGTTCTGGAAACTGTCTGCACCGCGTTCCACCAGCAACCCAGGTGGCTGATGGGTTTCCAGCACCCCACCCAGGCGATCAGACGCTTCGAATAACTCAATCCGCGCTGCGGGGAGAAGCTTTGTAAGCCGATAGGCAGCGGTAAGTCCCGAGATACCTCCCCCCAATACGGCAAGTCGAAGATTCGATGGCTGGGGCAGCGACAAGAGAGTAATCCGAGCGCTTTGGTTGGGAGAGGCGAATACTCAGCCTATGCTACCAAACCCTACGGCTCGTTCGCCAGGGCCAGTAAGTAGCAGGCTTCGCGCCAAAACGCATTTCCACTCCGGCCGTCAAAGAAATGTTGTTCATCGTCGAGACGCGATCGTCGCCAAAGGCGAGGTTGTTGAGCGCTTCCAGCCGCCAAGCCATCCACGGATTGTGCTGAAATTTTATTCCCGCGCCGAAAGGCAAGGTGGCTAATGTTGTATGCAGGTTAAGCCCGACATCGTCTTGGAAATCGAGCTGCGTAACGCCAAAACCAATAAGCCCGTAGGGACGCACCTTGGAGTCGCCCCAGGGGTAGTACATCAGATCGACGTCGCTCACCACGTAGCTAACATCGTTGGCCTCGGCTAGGGGCGACGCAAAGTCGGCATTGGGGTTGGCCCATCCGAAGCGCCACTCCGCTCCCCAATAGTGATCGAAATCGAATCCCAATCTGAACCCTCCCAGCAACACATTGGTTTGGGTCACACGATCCGTGATCAGGTCGTCCCCCAACAAGGGGCCAATAAACCAATCCGCGTGGATAGGTCGATTGAGCCAGCTCGTTTTGTCCAACGGCAAGCCTTTGCCAACGTTGCGTCCATGAGAGGAAGAATGTCGAAACCCAAAATGGCGAAACCAATCGAAGGGGAGCAATTCCTCTTGAGGCACATGCATGTGCGATGGTGATCTTTCGACGATCGTTTCCCACTCGCCAAAGTCCGCTGCATCGGGCCCGCACGCCTCACAATCACCCTGTCCCAAATGGAGTTCGGCAAAGGCGGCGTCGGCTTCGCTCGCGAAGTCTAGCTGTTCGCTCTGAACTCGGGAAACGCTAATAAAGCAAAGCAGCAACGCGAACACGCGGACCGTCTGCGCAACGCAGATTTGGCCGAACGGTAGACGTAGGTCTCTGACCATGCCGTTGGTTTCGCAGCAAAAGGAGTTGGTAGAAGAGTGTCGACCAGCAGCTCACAATGAGGTGCTGCAGATCGGAAATTGGGCGGGAAGTATGCAAAAAGCCCTGAATGTTGTCAACAGAGAGGCCAACCCTCAAGCATGCACTGAGTCTTAGCTGCTAGCAGATTCGACTACTTGGTCTGCTGACTCTGTATCTCGCGACTGATCGTCCTTCTCCTTCGCTGCTTCGACTGGCTCACCAGACGCCTCTGCCTGGATGTCAGTAACGCTAGCAGAGACGTTGATAGTCGCTGGGCGATTGCTCACATCCGTGGTGATCGTAACCGGTGCTTTGATCGCACCCGAGTAATCTTTCGGCAGATAAATGAGTTCGACCAAGTGGATCTGCTTTTGTTCCCCAGATGACTTGAAGGTAAAGCAATCGTCCTCACAAGAAACATCGAGGATGCGGAACGGCTTTTTCCCACGCACTACAATTTTGCGAGTGACGGTCTCACCCGTCAGCACATCTCCAAGAACCAAGGTCTCAGGCGTGACGGAGATCTCTGGAATGATGTGTCCTTCGACATAGAGTGGGATCCGCTGACTTTCGGCTCTTTGATCGTTCGTCACTACCGTGAGTTCGTCTTTGATGTAACCAGCAGGAATATTGTCCTTGAGCCGCACTAGCAAATCGTAAGTTACTTTTCCGGACTGCCGAGTCAGCTCGTTCAGTTCCACTTCAAAATGGTCATTATCGTTCGTGACATCGGTGATGCTCCAGTTACTGCGGCCCGCATAGGTGACCTGCACTTTCTGCTCTTTCGCTACCCCCTCATCAACGGTTCCAAAGTTCACTGAGCCAGGCGAAAACACAACGTCGCTGCGAATGTTGCCGTGAACGCGAACTTGAACTTTAGCCGAGAACGGCGGTGCAAATGATACCGTCAGCGTCGCCCCGTGACGTCCGACAAAAGTACGAGTATTGAATTTGGCAACGATAAACGCCTTCTTGTGCGTACCGATAGTGGCATTCTCAATGGTCGGAGTCGTGCAGCCACAACTGGAAGTGACTCCCGTGATTTTCATCGTCTGTTTGTAGATGTTCGTGACTTCGAACTTGTAGACGGTGTTTGCACCACGGGCCACAGTGCCAAAGTCGTGTTCGACTTTGTTAAACATTCGCTCGGCCCACTCTTGAGCCGCTGCCGGAGAAGCCACAAGGCTGAGAAAGAATAGTAGGAATCCTGTAAAGCGCAACATGGGAGTTAGCTCTCGATCACAAAATGGCATGTTTGCGCAAATCCCTTCGCTTTTTGAAAACACGGTGTGCCTTCGATTTCAATCTAGCACACAACTGCAAGTGGTATGCGGTATTCTACTGCAATAGAGCGTAGTTTGTTCATCGATCAATCGCCGAGATACCCATTTTCACTCTTTTGACCGATATCTGGAAAGGCCATTTCCGTTCGACAAAGCTGCGCGACCTCGGCGCAGTTTGACGGCTATAGCGATTTTGCATCTGCGAGGCCCAAATTCCCGATCCACACCCTATCGATCTAGGGCCCTGATTTTTGCAGCACGTTTGCTAGAATGCGGGTTCGAAACCGGCCATCCTCGCACTTTCTCCCCATCTAGAGCCCCATCCCAATGAGTCACTACGAGCAAGTTGCGATAGTTGGAGTGGGGTTGATCGGAGGTTCGATCGGCCTAGCCTTAAAAGAGCGCGGACTGGCGCGACAGGTTGTCGGCATAGGTCGACGACAGGAAAGCTTGGACAAGGCGCTAGCTGTTGGCGCCATTGATATGGATTCGATTGATCTTGAAGCGGGCGTTGAATCTGCCGAGGTGGTGGTCATCGCTTCGCCGGTCTCGACGATTGCAGAATTTGCTCGCAGGGCCCTTGCCGCAGCCCCCCAATCCGCTGTTGTGACTGATGCGGGCAGCACCAAGGCAGAAATATCTAGTGTCCTCTCCAACAGTCTCGACTCCGCTTCTGCACGGTTCGTCGGGAGCCACCCCCTAGCGGGAGACCATCGGACGGGCCCAGAGTTCGCCCTGGCGAATCTTTTTGAGGATCGGACGGTTGTGACGACTCCCCTCGAGAGTTCGTCGCCAGAGGCCATCGCCAAAGTGGAATCCTTCTGGCAAAATTTGGGGGCGCGGGTCGTCAACATGAAAGCTGCAGAGCACGACCGAGCGCTGGCAACAACCAGCCATCTGCCTCATATGGTGGCTTCGGCTTTGGCAAGCATTACCCCCCAAGAGTGGCTGCCCCTGACTGCCGGTGGTTGGCAAGATACGACGCGGGTAGCAGCCGCTGACCCCGAATTATGGACTCAGATTTTCGCCCAAAATAAGTCCGCCGTTCTCGAGGCCATCCGCCAGGTAACCGCCGAACTGGAAAAGCTCACCTCAAATTTAGAGGAAGAGGATTGGGATAAATTGCAAGCGACACTCCACAACGCGAAACGGATTCGAGATGCTTTGGGAAATTGATCTTCACCCCCGCAACGGACTGCCCGATCGCGAAGCCTTGCAGGTAGCAGCTGATGCCCGTGATTTGGGGATCGACAACGATTTGAAAGTTGCCTCGGCGCGAGGCTTTCTTGTGCAAGGAGCTAGCCTCGACTCACCGCAATTTGAGAGGCTCGCCAGTGAACTCTTTACCGATACCTTGGCGGAGCAGGCCGTCACCGCTCCGGTGGGCGACTCCAAATTGGACTCTCCCCCGTTTGCATCCAACGGATCGGCCGGGGCATTAGTGCATGTCCTATTAAAACCGGGTGTCATGGACCCCGTTGCCCAAAGTGCCGAAGCCGCCGTTCGAGACTTCGGATTCGAAGTGGATGCCGTGCGAACACTGCGTAAGTATTGGATCGGTACTACAGACGAAAAAAAATTGCGAGCCGTTTGCAGCCGCATCTTGGCTAATGATGCAATCGAGCAGATTGCCCTGGGCCCCCTGCCCTTCGATCGCTTGCAGCTTGGTAGCGAATATCAGTTCGACTTGCGTCACACGCCGATCGCAGGGCTCGATGACAAAGGGCTGATGCAGCTGAGCCGCGAGGGCCAGCTTTATTTGCAATTGGCTGAAATGCAGACAATCCAGCAGTACTTTGCCGACCTTGGCCGCGAACCTACCGATATCGAATTGGAAACACTGGCACAAACTTGGAGCGAACATTGCAGCCACAAGACTCTTGCCGGTCGGATTGCCTATCGCGACGAGCAAGGCGAGCGCCAATTCGAAAACATGCTGAAAGAGACAATCTTCGCCGCCACAGTTGAGCTGCGTAAGAGGTGGGGAGCAGACGATTGGTGCGTGAGCGTGTTTCAAGACAACGCAGGCATCGTTCGTTTTGACGAAACCCAAAACCTCGCGTTCAAAGTCGAAACGCACAATCACCCCTCTGCCCTCGAACCCTATGGCGGTGCCAACACCGGCATCGGTGGAGTGATCCGCGACACTATTGGCACCGGAATGGGTGCCAAACCGATTTGCAACACCGACGTGTTTTGCTTTGCCCCACCCGATACACCCAGCGAAAACTTGCCTCAGGGTGTGCTGCCCCCCAAGCAAGTGATGCGAGGTGTTGTCAGCGGCGTCCGCGATTATGGCAATCGCATGGGCATTCCTACCGTCAATGGTGCGGTCTACTTCGATCCTCGTTACTTGGGGAATCCATTAGTTTATGCCGGCAATGTCGGTCTGATTCCCCATGACAAATCTTTCAAAGAGCCACAACCGGGCGATCTGATTGTGAGCGTGGGAGGCCGCACCGGTCGCGATGGAATCCACGGGGCGACATTCTCTAGTGCGGAACTTACCAGTGAGAGCGAATCGCTTTCTGGCGGTGCCGTTCAAATCGGCAACGCCATCGAAGAGAAGAAGGTCCTGGACGTTCTGCTTAAGATACGCGATCGCGGACTATACACAGCGATTACCGATTGCGGAGCAGGCGGATTCAGCAGCGCCGTCGGCGAAATGGGTGAGAAGATCGGAGCGGAAGTCTGGCTCGAACGGGCTCCAGTGAAGTACGAGGGACTCACTTACACGGAAATCTGGATATCCGAAGCCCAAGAGCGCATGGTGCTAAGTGTTCCGAGCGATTCGTGGGAGGAAGTCTTTGCCCTTTGCCAACAAGAAAGTGTAGAGGCCACAGTCATCGGTAAATTCGAGCCCACTGGCAGGCTTGTGCTCAAGTACGATGGCGAGACGGTGGCGGACCTCTCCATGGATTTGCTCCACAACGGTCGACCCCCGGTGATCCGCGAGGCAATTTACGAACCCCAACCCAATACAACTCAGCCAGAACCAAAGCGTTCCGATTATAGCGACGATCTAAACCGCATTCTTGGATCCTACAACGTCGCGAGCAAGCATTGGATAGTTCGGCAATACGATCACGAGGTACAGGGGGGAAGCGTCATCAAGCCTCTGGTGGGAGCTCTGATGGATGGTCCAGGCGATGCGGCGGTCATTCGTCCTGTGCTCGATTCGCGGCGGGGAGTTGTGATTTCTTGCGGCATGAACCCGCACTACGGCGACATCGACACGTACCACATGGCTACCAGTGCCATCGATGAGGCGGTCCGCAACTGTGTGGCGGTTGGCGGAGACCCTGCGAGAATTGCGATCCTGGACAACTTCTGCTGGGGAGACTGCGAGAAAAGCGAGACTCTAGGATCGCTGGTACGGGCTGCCCTGGCTTGCCACGATCTTTCGCTGACGCTCGAAACACCGTTCATCAGTGGCAAAGACAGCCTCAATAACGAATTCACCTATGTCGACTCGGCTGATCAAAAGCAAACCATAGCCATCCCCGCCACGTTGCTGATTAGTGCGATGGGCCAGGTTGAAGACGTAAGTCGCTGTGTGACAATGGATCTTAAATCGCCAGGTAACGTCCTATTCCTCATTGGGGAAACCAAGGACGAGCTTGGCGGGTCACACTTTGCTCTCGTCAATAATCTGCAGGGAGGGCAAGTTCCTACCGTCGACGGACAAACCGCCAAACAAATCTTTGCGGCAATGCATGCAGCCATCTCTGGTGGGCTGGTCCGTGCTTGCCATGACCTTAGCGAGGGGGGGCTTGCCGTCGCAGCCGCCGAAATGGCCTTCGCCGGGGATGTCGGAGCCGAGCTGGAACTTTCGGTTATGGAATCGGTCTCCGTAACCGCTAAATTGTTCAGCGAATCCAATACAAGGTTTCTCTGCGAAGTTCCTCCTGAACATTGCGAATCATTTGCCGAGAAGTTCGCCAACCTCACTTGCCATCGCATCGGTCAAACTACTGGCAGTTCCAAACTGGTTATTCGAAATCAATCCGATGAAAAGCCGTTGGTAGAACGCGAGCTTCGCGAGTTAAAAGAGCACTGGCAAAAGCCTCTCGATTGGTAACCCCCCTCCTCGGCAAAAATACCCAATAAGCCTCAAAGACCAAATTCACTATGGCCCAGCCCCGTATTCTCATCCTCCGAGCGCCCGGTACCAATTGCGATGCTGAAACGGCTTTTGCCTTCCAAAAAGTAGGCGGGCAGTCGGAAGTCTTGCACTTGAACAGTCTGCTTGAGAATCCGCAGCAAGCCGCCGAATTCCAAGTTCTGTGCATTCCTGGTGGTTTCAGCTACGGCGACGATATCTCAGCTGGGCGGGTATTCGGCAATCAAATCCGTCACCATCTGGCAGAGGTGCTCCAAGAGTTCCGCGCTGCGGGCAAGCTGATCCTAGGAATCTGCAATGGGTTTCAGGTGCTGATGAAGTCTGGCCTTTTGGACTCCGATGACGAAACAGGTCCCGCCGTTTCGCTGTGCTGGAACGAGTCGGGCTGTTACATCGATCGCTGGGTTCACTTGCAAGTGCAGAGTTCGAAGTGCCCCTTTCTGCAAGGCATCGAATCGATGTTCCTTCCGATCGCCCATGCTGAGGGGCGGATTGTGTTTCGCGACGACGCAGTTCTCGATCGATTCCAATCAAACAAGCAACTGGTGCTCCAATATGCTCCAGGCGCAAATTCGAGTGAGCCTCACAATCCCAACGGCTCTGCCGCAGATGTGGCAGGCATGTGCGATAGCTCCGGCCATGTGTTGGGGCTGATGCCCCATCCTGAGCGTTACATCGATCCCACGCACCATCCGCAGTGGACTCGGCAGCAAGAAATGCCTGAGCCCGACGGGCTGCAAATGTTCCGCAACGCGGTGAGTTACTTTACCTGATGCCGGCTACTACGGCTAAGAAGGTGGCGGCGGAACTTGGCCTACTGAACCTGCAGCACGCAGCTTAGCGACCAGATTGAGCCGCTCATCGATCCACGCCCGGGCCGCTTTGGCAGCCTGATCCAAGCTAGAAAAATCCCGCAGGAATGCGAGTTGATTGTTGTGGGGGTCTCTTATCTCGGCGTGATAGATCGTGCGACTGACGCTCGTGCCGATCTGATGGCTGATTAGATTGTAGGTCCATTCGCGATGCTTACCGCCGGGGCTTGCCTCGGCCCCAAATTTTGCACGGCGATGAAACTTCCCGTCGTCGGCACGCCTGGCTCCTTTGGAATTGAATCGTAAGAACACGTCGAGGCCTCCGATGGATGCGCTTCGGGCATAAGTTACGGCGGCTCTTTTAGCGAAATCTACTCAGAGTTCCTAGTGCATTTCGGGTTGCGAACGAATTCAGGAGGAATCACTTCTCCTCGGTCCCTCGCCCCTTTGGGGAGAGGCTAGGTGAGGAGATAAGAAAAAACGGAAGTGATTCTTCCTGAATTCTCCCCATGCTGGCAGCACGCTCAGTAGCCGGAGGCAGGTGTGCCTCCGGCTAGGCCAATAGACCGCTAGCACCTTGCCGCTGGAGATCTCACTCATCCTCAGCGGGCGTGCGTTCCGCCAGCCACCAAGCTAGTCGGCCCAGGAGCCGGAAATAGAGAAAGCTGGCCAAAGAGACAAGCAACACAGAAACGACGACTAACCAGGGAGACGTCATTTGCAAACCGATCACCGCACCGACGCAACCGCCGACCACCAAGACCGACTCCGCGTAGAACAGCAGCCAGGGGCCGGGGCATTTCCCAATCGAACTCCCCAACCGCGGCGAGAAGAACTCCAGTGGCGTCCCGTTCTGTAGTTGAGAGAGTAGAAATATCGGAAACAACGCCATCCAACTTACAAGGGCCGCCGCGGGACCGGCCCATTCGGGTAGGTTCGGCACGAACCGCCAGACGAGCATCCCCGGTGCAATGGCGATTGCCGTAGCAAACACCACATAGAAACTCTCGCCTACCCAATCGAGAAACATCATCCCGGGCGGATCATAGAGCTTGTTGTTACCCTCGGAACTTTCTTTCAGTACCGCCAGCCACATCGCCGAGACACCCAGCAAAATCAAGAATCCGAACACCGCCGTTGTGCCGTAGGCAACTAGTACGATCATCAACGCCATGCCGTCGACATTTGCCATGGCATTGGATAGAAACCAAGCCTCCAGGAGCAATGCAAACGAAAACGCAAAGATCGAGGCAGGCAAAGGCGTGCGTCCCAGCATTGACCAAACACCCTCGATTAATGGGTTCGGAGGCAAGGCATTGTCTTCGTAGGGACGTTCTTCGAGCTTGGCCTCGTACTCATTTCGCTCTTCCATCTGCCGAATTTGGTACGGCACATAGTCGGGTCGTTCGGGAAGTTGCTCAGACTCGTCGAGCTGATACTCCTCACCGTCCTGCACCAGCGCCGATCCCTTTTCTTTCTCAACCGGTGGCTGGCGAACTCGAGTGCTTCCGCCGCAGTCTGGGCACGTCAGTTGCGAGCCCACTTGATTTGGCTGAGCATGCATCAACGTATTGCACACCTGGCAGTAAACGGGAAAGAACTTTGGTTGCTTGGCGAGTAATTCAGCATTGTCAGGTGCTTCTCCGGCATCCCACATCTCGTATTGCTCTCCATGCATCGCGGCAGGAGTTTGTTTGGGCTTTGGCTGCGGAGGTTGAGGGACCACATTGATCCTTCCACAATCGGGGCAACGGGCTTTTCGTCCGACGTCGGCTGTTGTTACAGTCAAACGTGTGCTGCATAGCAGGCAGTTGAACCCCAGGGGCTGAGCCTGATTCTTCGGCTTGGATCGTTTTCCCTTCCCCCCAGGAACGACCATCACCTTCCCGCACCGACCGCAACGGCACTTCTGCCCAGCCTTGGCGTTGCCTAACGGCAAAACGGCTCCACAACCACCACAATTCAAGAGCTTGGTAGGAGACAAAGGCGTTGGCATGAAAGCCCCGGAGGATAGGGGTGAAGTTGCGGCTAATTCCATTCTAGAACCATGGGCAGCCTAGAGCAAAGCTATCTCGCCAGGTTAAGCCGTCACCTTGTACCACGGCAAGAAGTCCTGCTACGATTGGTAACGAGGTGGGGGAGATAGAGAATTCTAGGCGAAACTTACATCAGCAGATTAGCATATGTGGCAAGAAATTGTCGGTCACGACGACGTAGTGAATCGCTTTCGGCAAAGTCTTGCTGAAGGTCGGCTTGCCTCAAGCTACGTCTTCCTGGGACCTCCGGGAGTGGGAAAACGCACGTTGGCTGTGAAGTTGGCGAAGGCCCTGCTCTGCCAAATGTGCGCGCCAACCGAATTGGAAGCATGCGGCAATTGTGATTCGTGTCGGCAGGCCGAAGCAGGAACTCATCCTGATTTGTCGTTGGTGAGCCTTCCCGCCGGCAAGAGCAAACTGCCTGTAGATCTCTTTCTGGGAGATCGAGATCATCGGAATCAAGAAGGCCTGTGCCATGAGATTTCGATGCGACCCATGCTCGGTCGTCGCCGGGTCGCGGTGATCGACGATGCCGACTATCTATCGATAGAAAGCTCCAACTGTTTGCTTAAGACTCTCGAAGAACCCCCACCGGGTGCAGTGCTCATCTTGCTGGCGACCAGCCGGAGTCGCCTGTTGCCGACGATACTGTCTCGTGCTCAGGTCGTGAGGTTCTCTGAGCTTTCACCCGAACACCTATCCCAGCTACTCGTGGAGCATGGCCTTGCGAGCGACAGCCAACACGCAAGCCAGCTAGCCCTGATATCCCAGGGCAGCCTGCAACGAGCCCGCGATTTGGGAGGTGCTGAGCTGTGGGAACTACGCAACTCGCTGCTGCCTCAACTATTGCCCAGCCAATTCAATGGCTCGAGAATCGCCAAGGAGGTGCAAGATTTCGTCAATGCCTCAGGCAAAGATGCCGCGACTCGCCGCCAGAGCCTACGGACAATCTTTCAATTCATCGCCGATTTGTATTCGAAAGTCGTACGAGCCTCTTGCCAAAGCGCAGGGTCCGAAGCTCCCAGAGAGGAGCTATCCGGCAGCGATTCTATCGCCCAACGCTTGCTTGCGGAGCTCGGCCCTGCTGCCCAGGACGTTGCCCTTGCTGCCCTCGACCGCTGCATAGAGGCTGAAACCGAAATCGACCGCAATGCCAACCTGGCGACTCTCGTAGAATGTTGGATCGACGACCTTTCCCGGGCCATGACAGATCTCCAGGTCGCCCGTTCTTAGGTTTCGGAACCTGTCAGAATTCCGGTTTTCAAGAACTGGTCCCTGTAATAGACTCTCGGCATTAGAGGTTTCACATTTTTTTAGAGTGGTTATCGGACGTTCTCCAATTGGCACACAAGTAGCGGTTTTAGCGACCAGTCGGGCACTGGTCCTTCAGAGGCTCTCTCATTACAAACCGCAACCTACATTTGCATCATAGGCTGAGTTACTTCCAGCTGATTCATTCTCTTAGGAACTAAACAAGTGGATACAAGTAAGGTGATCTACGTGGTCCCGGGCGTCGCACTCTTGGCGCTCGCTTACGCACTAGTCAGAGCGAAATGGGTTCAGTCCCAAGACGCAGGCAACGACCGCATGAAAATGATTGGTGGTTGGATTGCGGATGGGGCGATGGCGTTTCTATCGCGCGAGTATCGCATGTTAACCCTTTTTGTCGTACTGGTTGCCATCATATTGGGAGTGGCCAATAACCAAGTCAGCTCTGGTCAAAATACCAATGCCTGGATTGCCTTGTCATTCGTTCTAGGTGCCCTGTGCTCTGCACTAGCGGGCTTCTTTGGAATGAAGACTGCCACGGCGGCCAACACTCGCACCGCATCGGCTGCTCGCGACGGTCTCAACAAAGCACTGCAAGTAGCCTTTGCGGGTGGATCGGTCATGGGCTTGTCCGTGGCAGGACTAGCTTTACTTGGCCTGGGGTCGCTACTAATTCTCTATATGCGGATGTATCCGGCTGCTACCGAAGGTGGCGATACAACCTTATTGGTTCTGAATATTCTCTCCGGCTTCTCGCTAGGGGCTTCATCCATTGCGCTGTTTGCGCGCGTGGGTGGCGGTATCTTTACGAAGGCGGCAGATGTAGGTGCTGACTTGGTCGGAAAAGTGGAAGCTGGCATTCCCGAAGATCATCCGCTCAACCCTGCCACAATTGCCGACAACGTGGGCGACAACGTCGGCGATGTCGCGGGCATGGGTGCCGACTTGTTCGAATCTTACGTCGGGGCGATCATCTCCTCGATGGTGCTCGGTGTGGTGTGGTACGAAGGCCTAGAAGCTGCCGAAGCTGGGGCGGGAATGAACGCCATCTATTTGCCGCTGGTCGTGGCAATTGTCGGCATTGTCGCTTCGATCATCGGCTTCTTCTTCGTCAATACAAGCGAAGGAGGCGATCCCCAGAAGGGACTTAACCGTGGCTCTTTCGTATCGGGAGTCTTGATGGTTGCCGGCACCATAGCTGCGATCTATTACATGATTCCTGCCGCAGGAGTCAGTGCTCAGGACATCATTGCCGATTCACCACAAGTGTTTCAGTGGTGGGGTGTTGCCGCGGCAGTCGCGGCCGGACTGATTGCTGGGCTCGCCGTGGGCATGATCACCGAATGGTACACCGCCTGCAATCGAGAACCTGTGGAAACCATTGTCGAGTCTTCTCGTACGGGACACGCAACGACAATCATCCAAGGCGTTGCAGTGGGTATGAATTCCACCACGATGCCCATCTTGGTGATTAGTGGAGCGATCCTCGTGGCTTATCACTTTGCGGGCCTCTATGGTATCGCCATGGCGGCTTTGGGAATGCTCTCCACCATTGCTATCCAACTTGCCACCGATGCATACGGACCAATTGCCGACAACGCCGGCGGGGTCGCCGAAATGGCCCAGCTTGGTCGCGACGTGAGGGCACGCACCGACAAACTCGATGCCGTAGGAAACACCACCGCTGCCATCGGAAAAGGCTTTGCCATTGGATCAGCGGCTTTGACCGCATTGAGTCTCACGGCTGCCTATCTCACCAAGATGCGTGGCGAAGTCGACATCGACGCGGCAGACCCCTACGTGCTCGTTGGATTGTTAATCGGTTGTATGCTGCCGTTCCGCTTCTCGGCCATGGCTATGGTTGCGGTGGGACACGCGGCCCAAGATATGATCCAAGAGGTTCGCCGACAATTCAATGAAATCGTCGAACTTCGACCTGCTCTAGTTGCTGCTCAAAGAGCAGAAAGTGAAGAACGCGACCCCACCGACGAGGAAGCGAAGATCATCCAAGCTGCTGACGGCAAGGCCGACTACTCGCACTGTGTAAGCATTGCCACAGCCGCAGCCATCAAGAAAATGATTGCTCCCGGACTTATGGCGGTCGTGGTACCCGTGGTCGTGGGATTGATCGACGTCAACATGCTAGGCGGTTTGTTGGTGGGAGTTACCATCTCCGGCGTGTGCCTGGCGATTTTCCAATCCAACGCCGGCGGAGCCTGGGACAATGCCAAGAAACAGGTGAAGGATGAGGGTCACGATAAATGGGGCGAGGAGCTGGAAGAGATGCATAAGGCCTCGGTCACCGGCGACACCGTGGGCGACCCGTTCAAGGACACCTCCGGTCCCTCGCTGAATATCCTGATCAAGCTCATCAGCGTGGTAGCAATGATCATCGCCCCGCTGCTGTATGCCATTCACTTCGGCTAACGCTCGGCCCTAAGCCTGAACTGCCTGCAGCCTAAGAAAGCTCGGCCTTGCAGCAAAGACATGTTGCCCTAAAATACTGGGAAGCCTAACGGCAGTCCCTCCGGAGAGGTGGCTGAGTGGTCGAAAGCGCCGGTTTGCTAAATCGGTGACTGGTTAACGCTGGTCCGCAGGTTCGAATCCTGTCCTCTCCGCTTCATGCGCTCGATTGACAAAAGCCCCGAAGACAACGGGGCTTTGTATTGCGCTGAGAATGGCTAGTTCAGCTCTTTTCGCCCTTAGCGTGATCTATGTCGCGTACGATGCTCTTGTCTTCTACCGCAAAACGATGGCAAAGCTCGGGATGCTGGTTCCAGTATTCTCCCAAGCCTTGAGGACATTCGGCTGACAGTAGGCTTTCGGCTATTGCCGCGGGAATCACTACTGGGTGGCCGCCTCGCGATTCGTATTCCGGAATAACAACCAGATCGGGATGCTCCTCCACTTGTTGCATGAGCAAAGTTAGCGTTAACGGGGCCACTTCTGGATGATCGGCGGGGTGCAACAGAACAGAGAACCGATCGTCAATTTCCCGAGCCGCACGAATCCCTGCCTGGACCGAGGCAAACATGGGTGCGTCGGGATCGCTGGGACAACGGTGAAACTGGCGGGGCTCCAGCGCGGCTGCCACCTCGTCGCCCCGATGTCCGAGGACGACGACCATTTCCGTACACGCGTCCACAACAGCATCGTACGCAGCGGCCACTAGGGGTTTCTCCCCCTGGGACGTTGGCCAAGGATGGAATTGCTTGCGGCCATTCATCCGCCGTCCCCGCCCCGCAGCCAGGAGAACGCCGATTATCTGTTTGGCACTACTTGCCATTGCGTCGCGCATTAGGCTTGGTGATAGCCAAGGCAGCCGGCGAATCGCTCATTGGCAGTTGCCGACGTACCACACCGTCGAACTTATACAGGGCCCCGGCAATCGCTGGAGCGGTGGGAACGAGACCAATCTCGCCGACACCCCGGGCACCAAATGGGCACTCGGGATCTTCTTCTTCGACGTAAATCAGCTCCATCTCCGGCATTTGATGCGAACGCAGCACGCCGCAGTCGTTCATCTTCTTGGCCTGAATCTGTCCCCCTTCGACGGGAAAATCCTCGGTTAGTGCATAACCGATACCCATGTGCAGCGAACCGTACATCTGACCGTCGAGATGCACCGGATTGATTACGCGGCCCACATCGTGCGAGGCAATCATCTTTTCCAAACGGCCATCGTCGTCGAGAATCGCCACTTGAGTCGCGAAGCCATAGGTCAGATGCGTCTTGGGACCGCCCGGCTTATCGATATCCTTGCCGAGCTTGCTAGTGTAATCGCAGATCCATTCGCCGTGAAAATCCTGGCCGGCAAGGTCTGCCAAACTCTTACCCGAGTCGAGCGCCGCCTTGAGCCCCTTGCCCGCCTCGGCAATCGCATTGCCGGCGAGCACCGTCGCACGACTGGCCGTCGTCTGACCGCAGTTGAGCATTAAGCTGGTGTCGGTGGAGCACTCGAACTGTTCCGGCTTCAGGCCTGTGGCCTCCACCGCAAACTGAATGCAGATGGTAAACAGCCCCTGCCCCATTTCGGTGAAGCCGGTACGGATGTGTACGGTGCCATCGTCTTCCACGGAGAGCGCTGCCCGGCCAATGTCGGGCATCCCGTTACCAATGCCTACGTTCTTAATACCACAAGCGATTCCAGCGAACTTCGCCGCCTTGTATTGATCGCGGACTGATTCTAAGGTCTTCCGCAAACCGAAAGGTTTATCGAGGACCTGCCCCGTAGCGAATTGTTCATTTGGCCCCAGGATGTTTCGCTCGCGGATGTCGTAGCCATCGATGCCACACTTCTCGGCGAGACGATCAAGCAAGCCCTCGATGGCAAAAGCGGCCTGATTCGCGCCAAAGCCTCGCATCGCTCCGCAGGGCGGATTGTTGGTGTAGACGGCGAGCGATTCCATGTCGATGGCTGGCACCCGATACGGCCCTGTTGCGTGGCCACCGGCACGTTCCAGCACTTTCGCTCCCACTGAGGCATAGGCACCCTTGTCGCCAATAATTCGAGCCTGGACGGCCATGATGTGCCCCTCGGCATCGCAGCCAATTTTGTAGCTGAGTTCAATAGGATGCCGCTTGGGGTGAATTCGGAAACTCTCGGGACGCGTCAATGTAAGCTTGACGGGTTTGCCAACAATCCAAGCCATGAGTGCGGTCTGAGCTTGAATCGACATATCCTCTTTGCCGCCAAATGCCCCACCGTTAGAGACTAGCTCAACTTGCACGCGATCTTTGTCGACGCCCAGCACGGACGAAATCTGACGCTGATCGTCAAATACACCCTGACCTTGGCTGTAGATATACAACGATCGTTCGCCATTCTCGTCTGACGGAACTGCGATACAACTTTCTGGCTCCAGGAACAAATGCTCGATGTGCTGCGTGCGGTAGGTGTCTTCCAAAATATGAGCGGAGTTGGCAAACCCGGCTTCGATGTCGCCCCGTTTGAGCGACGACTTGCTGAGCAGATTGCTATCGCGTTGCGGATGCACTAGTGGTGCGTCTGGCTCCAACGCCTTGCGCGGGTCGGTTACCGGCTCAAGCACTTCGTATTCGACCTGAATAAGCTCCGCCGCGCGACGGGCCAGTCGCTGGTCGTCGGCTACCACGGCGGCGATCACGTCGCCCGTGCAGCGCGAGGTTTCCCCGATGGCGATGAACGTCGGCCAATCGTTTTCGATCAATCCAACATACGGATCCCCTGGGATGTCGGCTGCAGTCACTACGCGATGGACGCCCGCCAATTCAAGTGCCGCAGTTCCATCGATCGATTTCACGGTCGCCCGCGGATGGTCCGACAATTTCACCGCCCCATAGAGCATCTCTGGCACGGTCATGTCATCGACAAACTTACGGTCACCCAACACGGCGTCGTGCCCCGTGTAACGAGGCAAACTGGTGCCGACTTTGCCACTCAAATCAGCTTCTTCAACAGGCTGTGCTTCACCACCGCGGCGAACGCGGGCATACTCTTCGACGCTATCGACAATTTGGGCGTAACCGGTGCAGCGGCACAGGTGTGGTTTCAAACTTGTGGCGATTTCTTCCCGCGTAGGCTCTGGTTTTTTGTCGCACAATCCAACCGCTCGCATCGCCATGCCAGGAATGCAGAATCCACACTGCACACCGCCGCATTGGACAAACGAATTTGAGATTTGTGCCCGGTGTTCTTCGTCCAGACCCTCCAGCGTGGTGATGGATTTGCCTTCCACTTTTTTCGGTTTTAGCGCGCAGGAAAGCACCGGCTTGCCGTCGATCAAGACCGTGCAGCACCCGCATTGTGCTTGCGGCTGGCACCCATTCTTGGGTGACGTGATGCCCAAATAATCACGCAGGACGTCGAGCAAAGTGAGGTCGTCGGCTTCGGGTATCCGCAATTCGACGGCATCCCCATTGACGAAACAGGACAGAAGATGAGAAGACTCAGTGACAGTCGACACTTCGGTTGGCCTCCAGTGGGAAAAGATTCCAAAACATCTCGCACCGCCACGCCGCCGACGCAACGTCACGAGCTAAGAAATTTTGGTGGCCAACTCGTGCCTGGCATCAGTATATTTTGCAACTGCCAGACTATCCTTCCACCGCCTTCGATTTTCACACACCATCGGAGCCTTTGCAAGCGCAAGCTTCCATTTCGGCTCCCAATAGGCTTTGTTAAATTAGACTCTCCATGAAAAAACAAACTTCGCTTCACCAAGCTGCCAAAAAATACGAAAAAAAGATGGTCCGCTTTCTGCGCGACCTGATCGCAATTCCCTCGGAATCTGCCGAGGAAAAGGGTGTTATCGAGCGCATCCGTGCCGAGATGAAATCGACCGGTGCGTTCGACAAGATCTGGACAGACAAAATGGGCAACCTGTTCGGACAAGTGGGAAAACCCGGGAAAGGTAAAAAGCTGATCGCCATCGATGCCCACATCGATACCGTCGGTGTGGGAGACCGCTCTGAATGGAAACACGATCCCTACAAGGGCAAGGTGGCCGATGGCAAAGTCTGGGGCCGCGGGGCAGGCGATCAGGAAGGCGCCGTACCTGCGATGGTTTACGCCGCTAAAATCATTCGCGATCTTGGGCTCGATACGTCCGAATATTGTCTATTGCTTACTTTCACCGTGATGGAAGAAGATTGCGACGGCCTCTGCTGGCAGTACATTGTTAACGAAGGCAAGATTCGCCCCGATGCTGTCGTGGTGACCGACTCTACCAACTGCACCATCCTGCGAGGCCATCGCGGTCGGATGGAAATCGGCGTCACCTGCAAAGGCAAGTCGTGCCACGGTTCGATGCCGCACAAGGGCGACAACGCGATTTACAAGGCATCGAAGATTGCCGTTGAAATTGAAAAACTGAACGAACGATTGAAAGAAGATAAATTCCTCGGCAAAGGCACCATCACTGTCAGCTACGTAGACTGCAAGACACCCAGTCTCTGTGCCGTACCGGGGCAGGCCTACTTGCATCTTGATCGACGGCTCACGATCGGCGATACGAAACGCTCGGCCGTCGCCGAAGTGAAAGATGCCGTAAAGCGTGCCGGGGTCAAAGCTAAAGTCGCCGTGCCCGTTTACGCCCGCCCCAGCTACACGGGGCTCACCTATGAAACTGAAAAATACTTCCCCACGTGGTGCGAGGAAGAAGACGATCTCCAAGTACAAGCGGCCATCAAGGCGCATCGCGAAACACTGGGCAAAGCTCCAACGGTCCATCGCTGGACATTCAGCACTAACGCAGTTTCAATCGCCGGCATGTTTGGTATTCCTTGCGTCGGCTTTGGGCCAGCTGCGGAGAACGTCGCCCACACGGTGAACGACTCTGTGCCGATTAAGCACCTAGTCGATTGTGCCGCATTCTACGCTGGCTATGGCCAGTCCTACTGCGATCTGGCAGAGGGTCGCGAGAACAAAACACCGATGAATTTCAAACGCAAGAAAGGCTAAGCATGGCTAATTTGAAGGGCAAGAACTATATCGAAACACAAGACTTGAGCTCCGAGGAGCTTGAATTGCTGCTTGATACTACGACGGAACTCAAAGAAAAGTTCCATCGTGGGGAACCAACTCAACTACTACCCCATCAGACTGCCTACTTGCTGTTCTTCGATAAATCTACGCGCACCCGGAATGCCTTCGAAGCAGGCATGACACAACTCGGCGGGCACGCCCATTTCCTGGACGCCGACGTCACCCAAATTAGCCACGGCGAAACACCTGCCGACACCGGCAAGATTCTTGCCTCGATGGGTCATGGGATTTGCATCCGCCACGATTTGGTACTCAACGAAGGCAATCGCTACATGCGCGAGATGGCTGAGGCCACCGACGTGCCGATTATCAACATGCAATGCGACGTCGATCATCCCACGCAAACGCTGGCTGACCTGCAAACCATCCGCGAAACGTTTGGCAAAGATCTTTCGGAGCTTAAGATCGCTGTTAGTTGGGCCTACGCTCCTTCGTACGCCAAACCGTTAAGCGTTCCGCAGGGGCTCATCACCTTGATGACTCGCTTTGGAATGCACGTGTCGCTCGCGCACCCGCCCGGTTACAACCTGATTGGTCGGACGGTTGAAGCTGCCCAGGCCAATGCCGAGGCTTCCGGTGGGAAGTTCGAGATTGTCGACGACATGGACGCCGCTTTTGCCGACGCCGACATTGTCTATCCAAAGAGTTGGGGCGTGTACGACCTGATGCTCGAACGCCAGAATGCGACGAGCCAAAAGGAAATCGACGACAACCAACGGGCCTGCCTCGACAAGAACGATCAGTTCAAAGATTGGATCTGCGACGAACGGCGCATGGGACTCGCCAAGAAGTCGGCAGTTTACATGCACTGCCTGCCTGCCGACCGTGGCTCGGAGGTGACCGACGCAGTGATCGACGGCCCGCAATCGGTGGTATTCCCCGAAGCAGAAAACCGGTTGCATACCGCCAAAGCCATCATGTCCTGCACGATGCGGGAGCGGCCGTTCTAGGAGTTGTTGACCACGAATGTCACGAATCTGCACGAATGAACTCAAGAGGGACATAGGTACCGCACCTACCCTACCGAGGGAAAACATATGAATCGAGAAAAAACAACTTCTCCCCAATTCCCTCGCCCCCTTGGGGAGAGGCTAGGTGAGGGGACTAAAAAAATCGGAAGTTGTTTTTTCTCGATTCAACCCTAGTTGAAGACTTCTATGCCCAAGGCAACAGAAAAACTAGTCGTCGCCCTCGGCGGCAATGCGATCAGCAGCCCCGATAGTCAGGGGACCATTGAGGAACAGTTCGCCCAAACAAACGAAACCGCCCAGCAGTTGGGGGCTGCCATCGCCGATGGGCATCAGCTCATCATCACCCACGGCAACGGCCCCCAAGTAGGCAACGTGCTGCGACGCGTGGAGATCGCCCGCACCGAGCTTTATCCGATTCCACTTGAGGTCTGCGTCGCAGACACCCAAGCCGGTATGGGCTACATGATCGCCCAGTGTCTCACCAACGATCTGCATCGCCGGGGCCAACCCGGCAAAGCAACCACCATTGTTACTTCGGTTCTGGTTGCCCGCGACGATCCCGCGTTCAACAATCCCACCAAGCCCATCGGTCCCCGCCTCTTGCGTTCCATCGCCGAGGCACACCAGCGCGAAGATGATTGGCACATCCAAAAAGTTGCCGAGGATGCCTATCGCCGCATCGTGCCCTCGCCATTGCCTCAAGAAATTCTCGAGGTGGAAACTATCGCAGGCCTCGTCGACGCCGGCGGGCACGTCGTCTGCTGCGGGGGCGGTGGCATTCCCGTCTACCGAGACGAACAAGGACTCTACCAAGGCGCCGCGGCAGTGATCGACAAGGATCTCACCACCGCACTGCTGGCTCGTGGCCTGGGAATCTCCACCGTAGTGATTCTCACCGGCGTCGAGCGCGTCTGCCTGGGATTCGGTACACCCGCTGAAAAAGAACTCAAGGAACTCTCACTGGCCGACGCTGAAGAATATGCGAAGCAAGGCGAATTCGGTGCCGGCTCCATGGGCCCCAAAATCGGCGCCGCAATCGAGTTTCTGCAACATTCGAAACAGCCGAACTCCCAAGTCTTGATTGGCCACGTGAATAAGTTCACAGAGATTCTGGCCGGCACGAGCGGTACGCGGATCGTGCTTTGATGCAATTGCCACCGTAGGGTAGGCCTCACGACATCCTACAAAGCCGACATCCGCTCGTGCAACCCATGGGCGACATCCACCGAATGAGCGCGAATTGATTGTTCGTCGCAACTGGTGACTTTGCCTTCTTTCAGGCACCAACGACCGTCGATCATTACGTGCCGTACGAATTCGGGTCCCATGGCATAGAGAAAATGCCCGGCGAGGTTGGTGGCATCGAGCGGTGTGGCGGGGGTGTAGCTGGTTACCACCAAATCTGCGGCGGCGCCCTTTTCAAGAACACCTACTCGTGTGCCCAAGGCGTTTGATGCAAACTCGGCGGATTGGGCGATCATCTTCAGGGGCTGGCCAAACGGCACGGGCAACCCGGCATCGTGGCTCTTGAACTGGGCGGTCCGTGCTTCCCGCCACATGTCGGCCCCGATGCCATCGGTCCCCAGCAGCGGCGTCTGCGGCCACTTGGCGACCGGCGTGTAGCCGACCCCGTTATTCATATTTGAATTGGGATTGTGGGCGAGTCGAATCGAATTCTTGTGCTCGCTCAGACGCGCCATTTGGTCTTCATCCAGATGGGTGCAGTGTGCGAAAATTGTATTCGGCACATCCAGCAAGCCATGTTTTTCAAAGCGGTCCAACAGCCCCATTCCGAACTTTTCTTGCGTGACCTTTTTGTCGACTGGGTCCTCAGCCACATGGATATGCACGCCCAACTTCAGGCGTTTTGCCACATCAACACAAGAAGCGAGCGAAGTCTCCTCCAATGTGAAACTCGCATGGGCACCAATCATCGCAGCAAACTGTTGGCTATCTACACACGACTCAGCATAGCGGACATTCTCCATGAGTCCCTGCTGCCCTTCGTCCGGCGCGTTGCGATCGGTCACCTCGTAGCACAACACGCCGCGAGAACCAACTTGCGCGATGCCATCCTGCAAGTGCGTCAATGAGCCTTCAATGACTGACGGAGAAGCATGGTGGTCGATGAGCGTCGTCGTCCCGCAGCGGAGTGCCGCCAGAGCCCCAATCTGGCCGCTGACCTTCACGCTTTCCAGCGAATGGGCCAGATCGAGCCGCCACCAGACCAATTCTAGGATCTCGTGAAAATTCTTCGGTTCACGCGGCGGGGCCGGCATACCCGCTGCCAACGCCGAATAGAGGTGCGTGTGCCCATTGACCAACCCCGGCATAAGAACCGCTCCCTGGCAATCGACGATCTCATCGCCCTCGGCCGGAGCAATCGACTCCCCCAATTCAACAATGGCACCTTCTTCAACTCGCAATCCACCGTCAAGAACTAGCGGAGGTTCGAGTTGTACCAGCTTCGCATTAGTGAAACAGATGGGCATCAGAGCAGTTCCAGCACGCCAGTACGTTTGTTGAAGGCTTCAATCTCCTGGTCCCACTGCTCTGCCTGGGCAAAGGTCTGCTGCCAGAACTCCGGTTGCCATAGCTCCCGTAATTCGTCTGCCGTGCGGCCCTGCTGTTCTACCCAAGTGAAGTATTTGAAGTTGTGCAGTGCTTTGCGATCGTGATAAGTCAACTCACGATAGTGATCCACCGCGGTCCCATCCAAGTATCGGGCTTTTGTATAGAGGGCATCGTCGGCAGAAAAACTACCGTGCTCAGCGCTCAGTTCCTCGAGTCGGCTGGCGTACAGTTCAGCCCCATCAGTTAAGCAAGTGAAAATGACGTCCTTGCTATCCATTTCAAAGTGTTTGGCCGTCTTGATCGCGCCAATCATGTTGCAAATTGCCGAGATGCCTAATTGCGGCAGTTGTGAGATAAATTCCTCGGACAGCGACTTCGCGAGAAACTCTTTCCCGGCATCTTCGTTGAACAATCGGAACAGTGCCATACATTGTTCGTCGTCGATAGCCGCCACCACGTCGGTATTACGAACGTTGTGAACCCAGGGAACATGCTTATCGCCGATTCCCTCAATTCGATGACCGCCGAAACCAAGTTGATACAAGGTCGGACATTGCAGAGCCTCGGTAGCAACCACTCGGACACCTGGATGATTAACGCGGAGGCGATCTCCGGCACCAATTGTCCCGGCACTTCCAGTGGCCGAAATGTAACCTGCCAAACGATGTCCCTCGGGCAGGCTGTCGAAGATATCTTCGATCATCGAGCCGGTTACATGATAGTGCCACGTGGGATTGCCGAATTCTTCAAACTGATTGAAGATCACGCATTCAGGCCGGTTTTCTCGGATATCCCAGCATTTGTCGTAGATTTCCTTCACATTCGATTCGCAGCCGGGCGTGGCAATCACCTCGGCACCGATGTCTTTGAGCCATTCAAAACGCTCGCGGCTCATTTCCTCCGGCAAAATCGCAACTGCCGTGCAACCGACAAGTGCCGAATCGAACGCTCCGCCCCGACAGTAATTGCCCGTGCTCGGCCAAACGGCTTTGTGCTTAGTAGGATCGAACTCACCACTAACGAGCCGCGGCACCAGACAGCCGTAAGCAGCCCCCACTTTATGGGCCCCGGTGGGAAAATATTTGCCAACCAAACCAATAATCCGGGCGTCGACGCCGGTGAATTCTGAAGGAAACTCGACCCAATTCCCTTCTCCAAATAGTCCGCCCTTCTCCACCGCCTCGTTTTTCCAACTAATCCGAAAGAGATTGACCGGATCGACGTCCCAGAGACCGACTTCTTTTAGACGCGATTTGATTTTCTCCGGAATTAGGTCGGGATTCTGCATCTGCGCAAACGTGGGCAATAGAATTTTTCGCTCACGAAAACGCTCTATTGTTTGATCGGTTACCTGCTGCTCAACTGCCATACTACACCTTTCCAACTATCTCAACTAACTGCTTTTTCTGCGTCGGCCAATGCCGAAAGGCTTGGCTCGATTTTGAATGGATTGCCGCCTGCTTGGATGGCACTGCGAATGTCTTTGAGCCCACTGCCGGTGACCATTGCCAGCACTCGCTCCTTGGGGCCAATCACCTTGGATTCTACCGCGGCCACGACGCCAGCCAGGGCTGCCGCCGCAGCGGGTTCAGCGAATACACCGTGCCGTCCACCTAACCGCATCGCTTCGTAAATTTGCTCATCGGAAACGAGGATCACCTGGCCCTCTGCCTGACGGAGCGCACGCACTGCCTTCTGCCAATTGCGAGGGGCCTGCACATCAATGCTGTCGGCCATTGTTTCGCCATCGCCCGGAGCAGGCAATTTGCCTGTTTGCAGCGCCTGCCCAATCGGGGCGACCTCTTCTGCTTGAACTCCCAGCAGCTTGGGCACTCGATCAATCACGCCCAACGCTTTCATTTCGATGAGTCCCTTCCAAATGCCTGCGATAGTGCAACCGTCTCCCACACTAACCGCAACCCAATCGGGGATTCCACCCATCGACAGCGATTGTTCGGCGATTTCCAAGCCTGCCGTCTTTTTGCCTTCCACTAGCACTGGATTGATCGCGCAATTCCGATTGTACCAGCCGAACTCTTCACAGGCGGCTGAGCAAAGCTGATAGGCTTGATCGTAGGTTCCCTGGACCGAATAGACCGTCGCACCGTAAAGAAGCAACTGAGCCAACTTGGGTTCGGGTGCCGTGTGCGGCACGAATATTCTCGCCGGCAATCCGGCTAATGCCGCATGACAAGCCAAGCTAGTAGCAGCATTGCCCGTGGAAGAACAGGCGATGGTTGTGGCACCAACTTGCAGGGCATGCGCGACGCCCACTGAACTGGCGCGATCTTTGAAAGAACCCGACGGGTTGCGGCCTTCGTCTTTCAGCAGTATCTGCCCTAATCCGAGTTCATCGGCCAATCGTTTCGCGTCGATTACAGGCGTCCAACCCACTTGCCACTGCTGAGGAATGGATTGCGGGGCCAGGGGCAATAGCTCGGCGTAACGCCAGTGATTCGTGGGCCGAGAGGATAAGGGATTCGCTTGCCAAGCGGCGGCAACGGCGTCCAAATCGTAGTGGAAATCGAGCACGCCCTCGAAGCCTTCGCAGGACGGGCAGGTCATGGCGACCTGCTCAGGCGCAGCCGCATCATCCGCACGTTCGATTCGAGCACACGTAACACATTCCAGCTCGGTCACTAGCGAGCGACTCAAATATGGATTCTCCCTACACTTGGCATTATTTTGTTACTTGAAATCTATCTCAACCAACTCACCCTAGCTAGAGCCTAACGGTTGTGGTTGTTAGAATTGCGGACAGTCCTCAAGCTGGTAAGTAGGGGACTCTCTATTCCGCAGACACCTGAAATTGACAATACTTTATTATGGTCGACCTCTTCTGCACACCGTTTGTCGAACTCATCGATCGCATGCGACTAGAGTATGCGAATCAGCAATCCATCTTCGACTTGCCTGCGCGGAAGTGGTATCTGCCTTCCAACGAAGGTGCGACACACGACTTGTCGGTCGACTTTCATGGTCAAAGGGCAGGCAATCCTGTTGGCCCGGCTTCTGGCCCCCAATCTCAAATGGCCCAGAACCTGGTTCTCTCGTGGTTGGCAGGTTCTCGGATCATGGAACTGAAAACTGTGCAGGTGAATGATCGGCTCGACATCGGACGCCCTTGCATCGACGCCACAAATGTGGGCTATAACATCGAATGGTCGCAGGAACTGCTCGTTGAAGAATCCCTCGACCAATATGTTCAAGGGGCAATGCTCATTCATATGCTGCGTCACGCTCCAGAGGAATTTGCGGAGCCACTTGGTAATTACTCTCCGGAAAGTGCCGCCTTTGAAACCATTTTAGACATGTCAATCGGTTACGACCTCGAAGGGATTCAAACGGAAAAGGTTTGTCAGTTCATCCGTGGCATGATGGATGCGAGCAAGATTGTCGAAAGATTGCGAGATCAGATTCCGGCTCGTCTCTCTAGACTGAAAGATCTCGACTATCCGACAAATCTCAGTCGCAGCATTACCCTTTCCACTTTCCACGGCTGCCCGGCGGACGAAATCGAACGCATCTGTGAATTCCTTCTTCAGGAGATGGGCGTAGATGTCATCGTGAAAATGAATCCCCCCATGCTTGGCAAAGAACGACTGGAGCACTTACTCTACGAAGTGATGGGCTATCACGAAGTCACCGTCCATGCTGAAGCCTATACCAATGGATTGCAATTTGACGAATCGATCGCCATGAGCCAGCGATTAGCCACATTGGCTGAGGAGAATGGCCTGGGGTATGGAGCAAAATTTTCCAATACGCTGGAAGTCTCGAACCATAAGGATTTCTTCTCCCCCGAGGAGAAAGTCATGTACCTCTCCGGTCTTCCGCTCCACGTGATTACGCTAACTTTGGCAAACGAATACCGGCAGTCGATGGGCTCGCAGACTCCAATCTCATTTTCAGCTGGTATCGATCGGAAGAACGTAGCAGCGATGGTCGCCTGTGGGTTTGTGCCGATCACAACCTGTACTGACTTATTGAAAACAGGCGGGTATGGCCGTTTGCCGCCGTATTTCAAGGAGCTCACCAAGGCCATGGATGCCGTCGGGGCAAAGACGATTGGGGACTACATTCTTGACTGTCGCGGACAACGCGAAGCCGCAGGCGGTGACCCTATTGTTGCTGGGTTTTTAAACACGCCCCTGATCGTTGAAGAAACACAGGCTGATTCTCGCTACTACGCCGATCGGAATCGATCGGTCCCCAAAAAGATCGATTCGCATCTTACGACGTTCGACTGCATCACCTGCGATAAGTGCATCCCCGTTTGCCCTAACGATGCGAACTTTGCTTACCATACTGGCAAAGTGGAATTCTTCTATCAGGATCTCGAAGTCTCTCCCGATGGTCGAATACAAACCATTGGCGAGGAGAAGACATTCAAGCTGGAACAGAGCGAGCAAATTGCTAATTTTGCCGACTATTGTAACCATTGCGGGAACTGCGACACTTTTTGCCCGGAGTATGATGGCCCCTACTTGAAGAAGCCTACGTTTTTTGGCAGCCGCGAAGCCTTTGAGGCGGGAACGCCGCATGACGGATTTCTCGTCGAAGCAGCTCAGAATGCATTGACTTTGACAGCCAGAATCGAAGGCGAGATCTCGATCCTGAATCAATCCGGCGATCAAATCGTCTACGAAACTCCAAAATTGACACTCGCCTTCGATGCCGAGCAGAAGCCACAATTAAAAAGTGAAATCGAAGATGTTGTGTCGGTCGACATGGGTCGATACCACGCCTTGTGTATTTTGCTTTCCGGAATTTCTAATTCTGCGCGGATTCACGCCGTGAACACACCGCTGCTGGCTGAGAATGACGCCTTGACAGAGAATTAGTTGCCTTGGATTTCTCGCTTCGCATCCATTGCAGCACGATCGATACGGCGGATATTCGCCCAGTCGTCTTTGTAGGTTAGGGCCACAAACTTGCTCGAACCGTCGCCGCCGAATTCTTTCTCGAGTGGGGTTCCATCCCACTCAAGATCGAGTAACGCGGTCTGAATTTTCTCTCGCAGCTCTTCGGTCAGATTGTAGGTGTAACCGAAGGCCATGGGTGGAAAACGCTCCGACTCATAAATCACGCGGAAATCGTCAGCCTTCAGTTCGCCCTTGGCGACTTCTCGTGCGAACACGTCACTGGCAACCGGGGCGGCATCGGCTTGACCGGAGGCGATCGCATTGATCGAATCGACGTGACCGTAGGACCAACTCCATTGGTAGTCGCGTTCCGGCCACATTTTCTGCCCACCCATTAGTTCTACGAGCGCCGCTTTGTAACCCGAGTTCGATCGAGGGCGCACGAACACAATTTTCTTACCGCGAAGATCTGCCAAATCTTTCAACTCGCTTTTCGAATTGGCAATAAACTGCATCTTGTAGCCGAAATTACCATCGTCATCGCCGATGGTGCAAACCGGGTTGAAGCCGCAGAGATTCACTGCCGTGGGTACTTCACCAGAACTGAAGGCCGTGACATGGAGGCGCCCACTGCGCAGAGCTTGAAGCTGGTCTTTCGTACTTGTGAGCCGGAGATACTTGCAGGGCACGCCGGTCGTTTCGGAAATCGATTCGAGAACTGGCTTCCACACATCCTCGTTGTTTGTGGAATCGCGCGAGGCGATGAATGCGAAGGTTAGCTCGGTGGGTTCAACGGCCAGGTCTGCATTTTCTGGTGGGTCGGCTAGCAGGTCGCCGTCGCTATCGGTGTAGAGCGGGTCGAGCTTGCTCATCGGAGCCAGATTGCTCATGAACGTGCTCATCGTCCGCTGCACGTCGTCCTGCCGGGCTTGCGTTTCGAGATTGCTCGCACGCATCCACAGGAACGCGGCCAATAGCCCAATGAGGACCAGGGCCATCATCATCTGGGGACGAACTAACCCTCTGCGAGAGGCTGGCGTGACGGGAACCACAGACTGAGAACTGACCACGGCAATACCCCTTATTGGGAATTGAAGATTAGAAGACGGTAGCCGAAGGGAATTGGACCTGCCAAGGAGTCCAAAACCATTTGATCGAATACTCTAACCTATCGCACCGGGTGCCAAAATCAAGAGGAGTGATTCGGTCGATTAGAAATCAAAGCCCGTGGGCTCAACGCCATTATAGGAGGGCCCATTCCGTGTACCGGCAGCACGCCACACCCAAATGTCGACGTCATCGGAAACGATGGACGTATGGCCATCACCAAAGCAGACGACGACGACGCCCGGATGATCGCTACGAGCACCGATTACGGCATGTTCACCCGGGGTATCTGGAATGAAGTTAGTACCACAATCTTGCCCTTCCCAATTAGGAGGAGCGACATGGTTGTATTGAGTAGAGTCGTATCCGGCAAACGGCCACCCGTTGGACCATTCGCCTATCCAGCGACCTGCCGCATTAAACGTATATCCTTTGGTACCTGTGGGATTCTGTCCTGCTGCTAGGGCCTTTGAGTACCCATCGTTTGTAGAATCAGGATCGTCAAATAGGCCTCCAACTGCGGGCCCGGTGGGACATCTTATTATCGAAGATCTAACAGGAATGTCTGCGTTTTCGTCGCCACTCCCCTTAACCCGCTCAGAGAAAAAAGCAGTATTAGAAAGGCCATCGGTAAATTCCCCAGCCTTAAGCCCTGTACGTTTGATGGAATAGCTGAAAGCTCCATTCCCCGACCCATCCCAGGCATCGAACCTTCCAACATCTCCCGGTTTTGCTCCTGCACTACTAGCTCCTGCACCAGGCGTATCGCCACCGAAGTTGGAACGGTAGTTGTTCTCAGAAATAATGTTTCCGACATTGCCATCACTGGGACACAGAAAGATACCTTGAGCGGTCGAGTAGGCGTCGAAATGTGGATTGCGAGGATCGAGCATCTTCTTGACTTGAGCCCTGTTGAAATCGATCAAGTCATAAACATTGCCTGCTTCCATGTAAGGCAATAGCCAAATGTGAACAGAATAGAAACCTGTCTTATCGTTAGCCTTGATTCCCCCCTCGTAATTGGTGTAGCCAGTCTTTTGTACGCCATTGGAATTCGCCCAGTCCGGGTAGAGTCGTCCCGGCGGAAAGGCTCCATTGCCGCTCTCGTAGTTGACTGCTCCTAAACCCATTTGCTTGATGTTGTTCACGCACTGCGTACGGCGGGCCGCTTCACGGGCGGCTTGGACCGCGGGAAGCAGGAGGGCGACAAGTACGCCGATAATGGCGATCACCACTAAGAGTTCAACAAGTGTGAATCCAGAGGACTTACGATTCATTTTATTAATACTCCATCGACGCATTTGGGTCGGGACTAGCTGGGAAGGCAATACAAGATTTTACCGGATGCGGGCTATCATAGAAAACGATTGTGAAGATTCCGTTCTGCAAAATACGCCCGCATAACCCCGGGTAGTACGAGGAGGAATGAAATTGCCTTCTTAGCAAGTGCTATTTCTCCCGCTGGACATCTATCCCCGCTGCATCTCCGAACGCTACATCAATCCAAACTAGGCGATGATCGCTGCTGGGAAATGGGTGGGTGCCCACGAGAGCGAATAACTTGCTGTCATTATTGGGCCAAAATACTTCTGACGCAACACAATTCAGACCACTTGCGGGTAATACATAGTCGACTCGCAGGTTTCCGGGCCCCCCGTTGTCGGCGGCATCGAGAGTGTCGTATCGTGGCTTGCCTCGATGCGTGGCATTGGCGCCGCCCTGCAAACTCGACTGCTCTTCCCCACCTTGACTTGCCGGAATCGGAGTCTTTGCCAAGCGGGGTGAGGCGAGCAAACGCTCAATTCCTTCGCGGCCCTGGCCGTCTTCTGGATCGCCATTGAGGTCGCCCGCCACGACGAATAAAGCGTGATTATCGAGCCCTCCCCGCTGGCCCCGATCGTCGTAGATGTATTCGGCCTGGTCCCCACCAGCAATGTAATCCACCCAAAATCGAATCTCATCGTGGTTACGGCGGCCATTGCGGTCTTCTGCTCCGTCGTAGGTCGGCGGCGTGGGGTGCGATGCGAGAAGATGGACGACTTGGCCGTTGATATCGATGGGTACGTCCCAATGACTCTTCGAAGAAAGCGGAAACTTGGCGAGTATTTTGTCGGAATACCAGTCTGCGGGGACGTCTGTATTGGGATCGCTCGGCAGTCGCGACTCCGGCATATCTTGCCACTTGAAGTTTTTAAAGGTTCTGATTTCCGATTCTCGTATTGGATAGCGGGAAAGAACTACCATGCCATACTGTCCTGGATAACGGCCAAACCCCCAACTATCGCCGCCGTAGGTGATGCTGCCAGGAGCTGGATCGATCTTGCCATTGCGGTCGAGATCAAACCCAGAATGAATACCTGTATTGGAAGGCGCGGAATAGACAAACGGGTAAGAAATCGGCTCTGCCGGCCCGCTCTCGCTCTTCGAGAGGTGCTGCGGGTGTGCCAAGTAGTTCTGAAGGAATCGATGGATAAGCTGATGATTGGGATCAACGCCAATATCGTAGTCGACTTCATTTAATAGAAGTACATCGGGACGTACCCGTTGGACAATCTCTGCTACAGCAGCCGCTTGGGGGTCGTTGGGCTCGGCAAGACGCTCGGACACTTCGCCCGCCCGATTGCCATAGAAAGAGACGTTGAATGTCGCAAAGCGGACTGTTTGCCCGTTTTCGGTCTCCGCACGAGCCGCCTCAAAACCAAAAGAACCCAGTAGGCCTAGGAATATGAGTGCGACGTTTGATAATGCTTGCGGTTGGGTATTCATAGCAGGCAATGATACGCGTGTGAGGCGATCCGGGTAGCCCGGGATGTTCGCAAGGCTAGGACGGTAGCTCTAAAAAGTGGATGTCTGGCCGTATGAGGAGTGATGGAAGACTGTAAGTCGTTACGCTCAAGGGAGATTCAATCTGCGGGGGCAGTTAACCTGGTCCGGCAACCGGCTAGAAATTTCTCGGCTGCCGGCCCATAAATCAAGCCTGGGCAACGGGTTCGCTTAGTTTAAGTGCTTTTAATGATGGAAATTTAGTTTAGAATAGGGGATTGCCGCAATAACCCACTCTGAATACACGACTTAGTTGGAATTCTTCTCTTAATCATAATAATAGAAGCATGATATCTTCACGGGTTAATCCGAAGATCTGCCAGCATGGTGATTGGAGATTTGCCTGAGGAAGTTTTTGGAACGCGGTAACTCGCCAGAATTGTTTGGGGAACGCAACCACAATCGAATTCGTTCCACTACTCATCTCATCAACTTGAGTTTTGCATCTAACCTTCTGTCTATCGAATCATTCTAGTTCTCATGAAATTGACCACATTCACAGACACAACGAAAAGGCAAATGAACATGAACCTTCTTGGAAGTCGGAACTTACGAGTTGTCTGTCAGACATTCGCAGTCGTAATTCTTTCTCTTGCGACCATTGGAAACGCTTTTGCTCAGCTTGAAATTACAGAGTACATGAACAACCCCAGTGGCCCTGGGGACAACATCTGGGAATGGATTGAAGTAAGAAACACCAGTGGTTCTCCTATCGACCTCAAGGGTTACCTGGGCGCCAACTTAGGTGACAACGTATTCGACCCCAACGCGACTTTCGTCGATGCGACCGTGTTTGACGATTTCGGCAACGGACACGCGATTAATACGGTAATCCCAGCCGGTGGTGTGGGCGTCATCTACGACGGTTTCGATTTCACGTTCCCAGAAGAGAATTTTGACCCGAACGGGTTTCTGCAAGCTTGGGGTCTCCCCTCCAATGCACCGGTAATGCCTGCAACCTTCTGGCCCGGGTTGAGCAATGGTGGTGGCAACGGTCAAACTATCGGCTTTTATGCTCCTGACCCAAATTTCAATAGCACGCTGGATGGAATTCGAGTGGCAGATCGTTGGCCTACCTATCTTTTGGATTCCAATGGAGATCCAAATGATCCAGAAATTGCTTCGTTTGCGAACGCAGCGTTTAGCGTGGACTTCAATGGCTTTCCTGGCGGAAGCCAAGGCCAGTCGGTTACATATAGTGGCAACGGCTCTATCACAGACGGTGCCAATTGGGCTGTGAGCACTGCCGGAGATGCCAGCGGTGCAATTACAAGTTCTACTGTCGCCGCTGAGGGCACAGCCTCTCTCAACGATCCGGCCGATTTAGGAAACCCAGGTAATGTCCCTGCTGGGCCTGCTGCTTCGGGTCTAATCGTCACAGAAATTCTTTACAATCCAGCTGGCAACGAGCCGCAATGGGAATGGGTAGAGGTATTCAACAACACCGGATCGGCCATCGATTTTGGTGCCGACCCCAACAATGGTTGGGTAATTGACGACAGCAACGGAACGCCGCAAGCCGCTCCGAATATCACGGGTACCCTGGGTGCCGGTGAAGTTGGCATTCTATTCAACATCGATGACATTTCAGCCGCGAATTTCCTAGCAGCCTGGGACCCGAATGGTGCTGGCTTGAACTTGCTGGAAGTTACTGGTTGGGCGAACATGGGACTAAATAACGGAAACGACCATGTAGGTCTTTGGAGTACCTTCAACACCTACTTTGACCCCAATGCTGGAGCTCCAAATTTTGATCTTGCTGCTGCAGAGCAAGACTATGGAACCACAGGTTTCCCAATTGAAGGACAAGGTCAGTCCATCCACCTAGGTGATCTTACCGACCCGAACACTCCTGGTAACTGGGTAGGCGCTGTGCTGTCGGACTTCGGCGGGTCTTACAATGCTACCGAGGTCTTTGATCCCAATGGATCGAACTACCATGAAGGTGGCGACCAAGGAAGCCCAGGATCGTTCACTCCGTTTGTCATCGCTAACGACGACGCCGACTTCGATGGCGATGGCGTGGTGACTGGTTTGGACTTCTTGATCTATCAACAGAACTTTGGTGCTACAGGCCAAACGGATAACAGCAATGGCGATGCCAATGGTGATGGTGTGGTTGACGCCGCAGATCTGGCGATCTACGAAGGTCAATATGGCACTTCGCCAGTCACCGCGAACGTGGCAGCTGTTCCTGAGCCTTCCACTGTACTACTAACCATGATTGCTCTCGCACCGTTGGGGCTTCAGCGGCGGCGCAAGAGTTAACTTGCAATAAGAATTAGGAACCCACGCTTTTCGTTCGTTTTACTTTTTTATTTCATTGAGCGTATCAACGAGGATCGCTCAGGAGTTTTTGCACCTTTTGAAAGGGGAAACGCTAATGTCTGTTAAGTTTGGCCTGATGGCCGCAGTATGCGGCTTGTTGATGGTGGTTGGGTCATCGGCTTCTGCCGCTGTCTTGGCTTCCGAAGATTTCAGTTATCCTGATGGTGCCCTTGTGCCCAATGGTGGTTGGGCAAACCAAAGCGGTACCGCTGGTACACTCCTGGTTGCCAGTGGAGAAGCGGTAGTTTCTCAAGATTCCGGTTCGGAAGACGCCGAACTTGTAGCTGGTCCAGAATTCAGTTCCGGTGTGTATTCTGCCACTTTTGATATCCGCGTTGAGGTTGATGATCCAAACGTAGGTATCACAGGAACCGACTTTGAGTACTTTGCTCATTTCTCGAACGACACAAGCTTTAATTTCCGCGGACGACTCGATGTAGTCGCACCAACTGCAGGTGGTGACTATACTCTTGGTTTGGCGTCTTCAAGCAGTACCAACGAGGTTGCCTTGCCAGTTGACTTTGCTTTCGGAGCTACTGTTCCCGTCGAGCTTTCTTGGGACTTCAGCACCGGCTTGGCATCTGTTACCGCTGGTGGTAACACGGTCGTAAGCACAACAGTTCTACTTGGCGAGACTCTCGACTCGTTCAACCTACGTCAATCGAATTCATCGTCCGACGAGACGATTTTCGTTGACAACTTGGTTGTCTCCCACGTTCCAGAGCCAGCGACTTTGGCTCTGATGCTGTTCGGGTTGGCTGGTATTGGTGCTAGCCGACGTCGCAGCTAGACGATGTGAGACTGAGGTAGATCCTCAGATATAGCGTTTTATAGACGGTCGGTCGCCCATTTGGTGACCGACCGTTTTTTATGCGCTGGTTTGTCCCATTTGCAGCTACTGAGTAGAATATAGATAGCGACCGATAAGGGGGCTGGCCGCTGATGTGACGGACTGAGAGGGAGAGTCTAATCTAGATGATCAGCGACCGAGAGCCCGGGTGGCGCTACAGCAAAGCTTTGGCGTTGATGCTTGCCTGCTTGATCTTATCCGCAGGCAACCAATTGGCATTCGCCCAATTGCAAATCACCGAGGTGATGTTTGATCCGTTGGATGAGACTGCCTGGGAATGGATCGAGGTGCGAAATCTTGATCCCAACGCCATGGTCGATCTTGATGGGGCTTATTTGGATAGTCTCGATGACTTTCGACTATTGAACGGCACGCCGCCGAACATCGATGCGGGCCAAGCCAACAATACCAAAATACCCGCAGGTGGAACGGCCATTTTGTACAACGGTCAGACACCAGGGATTCCGAATCTTGCGGCGGGCGATCAAGTATTCCGCGATGCGTGGGGTGCGGGCGACCCGAACGGTCTTAATCTAATCGCAGTGAACAACTTTCCTACTCTGGAGAATGCTGGATCATCGATAGGAATTTGGTCTGACTTTATCAACTATGAAGCCGATCTGTCGGGTCCGGGGCAGTCGGTCGTCGGCAGCTTTGACAACAGTTTGGCAGGGCTTGATTTTCGTTCCAACTTCCCCACGCCTGTGGGTTCCTCGATCTATTGGAATGGAACCGGTACCTATCACAACGGTGTGAATTGGACGGCAAGCCTCCCAGACATCTTCGGGGCACAAACTAGCGTCGCGGCATCATTTGGTTCAGGATCAGTGAATAACCCAAATGACTTTGCCAATCCCGGGCGACTACCGGAAGGGTCGCCAATCGACGACTTGATCATTACCGAATTGATGATCGACCCTGCCTCGACGGAGCCCGATTGGGAATGGGTTGAAATTCTTAACAGCGGCGCTGACATTGATTTTAGTAGCACTAACTTTGTTTTCGACGACGGCGAAGGAGACAACCTACCAGCGGCAAATATTACTTCGGGTGAGCTCAAAACCGGCCAAGTTGCTGTATTATTCAATGCAGACGCCATTACCCAGCAAGACATGATCAACGCCTGGGGCGGTGGTGATCCGAACGCGATCAATTTCATACCCGTAGTGAATTTCCCAAGCCTGGATAACATTCCCAACCCATCCGCGGAGAGATTGGGGATTTGGAGCGATTTCAACGACTACACGACAGACAGCGATCCCAACTCTGCCAGGGTGTTTGCCAACACGGAGTTCACCCTTCAATACAATTCACAATGGCCAACTTCCCCGTTTGGTCGCGAGTCGATCTACCTGACGAATCTTGGCCTAGATCCTACCGACGAGTTCAATTGGGAAGTGAGTGATCCGAATCTGCCAACCGACCCAAATTCCTTTTCCGCCACTGCCGTAACGGGAGGCGTAGAGATCCACGCTGGAGGCGACGTTGGAAGCCCGGGCATCATCGATCCTAGCTCTATTGCGAACGATGCCGACTTTGATGGCGACGGACTCGTGACAGGGCTCGATTTTCTCATCTGGCAGCAGGGCTTCGGAATTGGCTCGACGAATGCCACCGGGGACACGAATAGCGATGCCGCGGTGAATAGCTCAGATTTGGCAGTGTGGGAGTCGCAATACCCTGCGGTAGCCTCGATCCCCGCGATGACACCTGACATTAACGGCGATGGCCTTGTGGATGGTTTGGACTTCCTTGCTTGGCAAATCGGGGATGGAAATACCACTCTGCCGGCGTGGGAGGCTGCCTACGGAACAACGCTTTCCGCTCCGAACTTGTCGTCAGTACCAGAGCCAACACTTTTCACTTTGATCGGCGTCTTGGGCGTCTGCTTAAATTTCTCACGAAAACGAGTTTTCTCCCCTACTCCTGTAGTGGATTGCCGCAGAAGCCTCCGAATTGGTTGAGCGACTTTCGGCTTCAAAGTCTAATGAAGGATTGCGGGCTTTTGCCTTACTCCAGGTAAACGTTACGGAACACAAATAATGGCACTAAGACAATTAGGCAAGACGTTCGCACTTTGCTTGCTGCTATTCACCCTAGCAACGAGTTCGAGTCGAGTTTATGCGCAGCTGCGGGTTGTCTCCTACAACACCGCCACGGGGAGTACATCGACCCCGCGCACCGGACTCGACACAGTTCTTGAAGCCATCGGTGACGAAATCGTCAACGGTTTTTCTAAACCGATTGATGTACTTGCTCTTCAAGAGCAGGAGAGCTGGTCCACTACGACATTTAATATCGTGAGTGATTTGAATGCCATCTACGGCGCAGGCACCTACAACTACGCACTTCTTAATGGAATCACTGCGGGTGCGGGCCGTCCGGGGTTGATTTACAATACGAACACGGTGTCGCTAATTTCGCGTGTGGCCTTCGGATCGGTTAGCGGCACGGAGCAAGCACGGCAAACGTCGCGTTATCAACTGCGTCCGGTGGGCTACGATTCGTCCGCGGATTTTTATGTCTATTCCAACCACTACAAATCCGGCACGTCGACCTCGGATAAGAATCGTCGCGATCACGAAGCGACCGTCCTCCGCGCCGACTTAGATGGGTTGGGGCAGGGAACTAGTGCAATCCTGGCGGGCGACTACAACATCCAGTCCAGTTTTGAAAACAGCTATCAAACACTTCTCGCCGCTGGTAACGGTCAGGCATTTGATCCCATCAGTACACCGGGCACCTGGAATAACAACTCGAGCCTTCGCATTACGCATACCCAAAGTCCAGCAACATCTTCGGCATTTCCTGGACAAGTTCTTGGTGGCGTCGACGATCGGTTCGATTTCCAGCTAGTCACTGGAGAACTGCTGGATAACGAGGGCCTCAGCTACATTAACAACTCATATCGTGCGTTTGGGAATAACGGTTCGCATTCCTGCTGCGGCAGCCCCATCACTTCTGGCAATGGGGCCTCGCCCACGGTGCTAAACGCATTGACCACCGCCAGCGATCACCTCCCGGTTGTTGCCGATTACCAGGTCCCTGCGATTATGATGGCCTCGCTCGGTAGTATTCCTTCAAGCGTGCCGATGGGGGCTTCGGTCAATGTCGATGTGTTGGTGGAAAACATTGCCAACGCGCTAATCCCCAGCGGAGCGGACGAGCTGGATTACACAATCAGCGTATCTGGAGCGTTATCGGGGGGATTGAGTTCATTCGACAATGCCCTCGGTGGTGGCAACACGCACCAAATCGGACTCGATACTTCCACGCTCGGAGCACAATCGGGCACTATCACAGTCACGACCTCTAGCCAAAGTGCGATGAATACCGTGTTCAATCTTCCCGTGAACTTCACGGTGGGCAGCGGTGGAGGCCCGGTGTTTGGTGTGATTGCCAAGGATGATTTCGACTCGACGCTCAATCGCAATAGCTTTAGTCAAACACCAACAGCTGGAACGTTTTCGAGTCCTGCTGACGGCTTTGAAACCTTTCAAGTTGGGGTAAGCAGCACAATTCCATTCGCACTCCTCGATGATTCCGCGGTTGCTTTTCCGGCTGATACCCACGGGCTCGTTGATAGCAACGTGAAGACGGACGCCTGGTTTGGTGTGGTCGACATCAACAATGCCCAAAATCCATCAGGTACCGGAACCGCCACTTGGGAATTTGACATTTCTACTGCCACCAGCGGTCTGGAAGTCTCCATCGACATGGCTGCCATGGGAGATTTCGATGCACTGGCAGACGTCTTCGACTGGACCTACTCCATCGATGGAGGGGCCTCATCGCCGTTGTTTACTTCCTCGGTAGATAGCAGCGGCTCCGCTACTTACACCCTGGCGGATGGCGACCAGTTTACGCTCGATGATCCTCTGGAAATGACAACCACCGATGCCCAGACGATTGAGCTTTCTAATCTATTCCAAACCCTCACTTCGAGCCTCGTTGGTACTGGCAATACGCTAACTCTTGAGTTTAACGCGATCACCGACGACGACAGTGGTTCGACCTCCAGGTCCTATGCCTTTGATAATATCATCGTCGAAGGTTTCTCGGGCGGTTCATTCCTCGAAGCAGATTTTAACGAAGATGGGTTCGTCGACGCCCTCGATCTGGCGCAGTGGGAAGGCGACTACGGCATCAATGACGAATCGGATGCCAATGGCGACGGCCTTTCCAACGGGCTCGACTTTCTCGTCTGGCAGGAACAATTTGGCCAATTCCCACCGCCATTGTCGGCAGTTGCCTCTGTTCCAGAACCAAATGCAATTCTTCTTGTGCTGGGTGTCTTACCATGGATAGGTACTCGCACATTACGCTTCCGGTAAGCACCCATTCAAGTAGGATCGGTACAAATGACAAAATACAGGCGACACTCGCTTAGCATTCGAACCTTAGGATTCGGGGTCTTGAGTAGCATAGTGCTGCTTTCTAGCCATGCCCTAGCTGGTCCCTACGACCCGCCCGCCAACTACTACAATTCGGCGACCGGGACGGGCTCAACGCTAAAGAGCCAACTGCATAACATCATCGATAACCATACGTTTTTCTCGTACAATGCTGCTCGATCGATCCTGCAAGTGACAGACGAAGATCCCAGCGACTCCGATCGGATGTTGTTGGTATACGATCGAGTTTCCTTGGATGTCTCTGCCATCAACCCGGGTGGAAGTATCCCTGGCTGGGATAGCGGTAGCTCTTGGAACCGCGAGCACACCTGGCCCAGGAGCCGAGGTATCGGTTCCTCAGGTGACGACAACAGCGACCTGCATCAACTGCGACCCTCCGATCCCCAAGTGAATAGTAATCGGGGCAATCTCAACTTTGGTGGTGCGTTTGGCCAGTCGTTCGGAGAGATAAGTGAATCCGGCAACGACTATTGGTACCCAGGTGACGCAGATGCGGGCATGATCGCGAGGCAACAGTTCTATGTCGCCACACGTTACGATGGGTCTGACTCTTCCACGGAAGACTTGGAGTTGGTCTCCGGGAATCCTTCCACCAACGATCGTTTTCTCGGCAATCTCGATCGACTTGTTGAATGGCACTACGAAGCTGTGCCCGACGATTTTGAACTTCGTCGCAATGACATCATTTACGACAACTACCAAGGCAATCGCATTCCCTATGTCGATCGTCCCGAATTCGTTTGGTCTGTTTTTAAAGATCAGCAAAATGACAGCCAGCTCTATGTGGGTGGCTCGCCGGCGTCCGATGGAAGTTCGACATTGGACCTAGATTTTGGGTCGGTCATAGTCGGAGGAAGCGCTCCTTCTGGCACTCAGAATGTAACGCTCAACAAGAATGGCAACGATGGCACTTACTACGAAATCACCGCTTCGGGCGACGCCACTTCGTCGGTCACAGGACGCTACAACGCGTTTGCTATCAACGGTTCCGGCACAGACAGCCGTAGCCTCACGGTTGGGCTGGATAACGTTTCGACGGCATCCGCAGGCGCGCAGTCAGGGAGCGTAGTAATTGATAACCTGGACGTGACCACATCCGGCGGCACGGGCCGCGGGGCCAATGATGGCAACGACACGATCAATCTCAATTTCGAAGTGCTCGATCACGCCACCCCTTCCTGGACCAGCACGACCAGCAGCGCTTCGCTAATGGTCGATTTTGGCACCGTCACTCTCGGCAGTACTGTGCCTACGATTGATTTCGATGTTTTCAACCTCGAATCGACCGCGGGATTCACTGCGGATTTAGAACTCGATGCAATCATACCCTTTGGCGATAGCGGCGTTCTCACCACCGACCTGACCACATTCACCGGCGGATCTGCGCTTTCCCCTGGATTGAACAACGATTACAACGCCATGTTCGATGCCTCAGTTGCAGGTAATTACGCGGCCACTTATGTGTTGCAATTCTCGGACGAAGACCTCTCCGGCGCGAATTCGATTGTCGCCCTATCACTACAATTGTTTGGAGTCGTGGAAGCTCCCAACTTTTTGGAGGCTGACTTTAACGAAGACACGTTCGTTGACCACCTCGACCTTGCCCAATGGGAAGGCGACTACGGCCTGAACGATGAATCGGATGCCAATGGCGATGGAGTTACCGATGGCATGGATTTTCTTATGTGGCAGGAGCAGCGAGGGCAGAGTGCTCCGCTGGTGGCCGCAGTTGCCACGGTACCCGAACCCGCATCAGCGTTGCTGATGCTTGTGGGCTTGTGTGTTTGGGGGCGTCGCCGCGCGTGATCGGAGAGGGAGAGTGTGTCGCCCCTTCAGGGCTTTTTTACTATCGAGATTCTAGACCCAGGGCTTGCGCCCTGGGCTATTGAATGCCGCCCCTATCGGGGCTCAGGTGAATGTCACCTCCATCGGGGCTGAGGTGAATACCGCTCCGATCAGAGATGGGGTAAATGACGCCCCTATCTGGGCTGAGGTGATTGCCGTCTTCATCAGAGCTGAGGTGAATGCCGGCTCCATTGGGGCTGAGGTCAATCCCGCCCCCATTAGGTTGGTGCTGTGTTCCTCATGGCACCCCGATGTCGGGACTGACACGGCCTCGTTTCAGAGCCTAACTCAATGGCTAACAACTTCCCCTTAGTCCCGGCGTTCCGCCTGCGGAGACTCCTAGCCTCTGCCCTGGAAGCCAAGAGCCCACGTTCAGCTACTGTTGGGCTGTGGCGTGCTCGGCGGCGTGGCGTTTGAGGTCCTCGTCTTCCAACGACCCCAGATAAGGCAGATTGCGGTACATGTCTTCGTAATCGAGGCCATAGCCGACAACAAACTCATCTGGAATATGGAATGCCGCAAAGTCGGGTTCGTACTCGACTTCCTGGCGACCTTCTTTGCGAAGCAAAACCGCCGAGCGAACGGACGAAGGCTCAAACTCTTGTAGCTTCTCTACTACCTGAGAAAGCGTATGGCCGGTATCGAAAATATCGTCGACCAGTAGCACATCGCGGCCCTTGATGTCGAGCATCAGCTCGGAATTGATGATAAGTTCGCCACGTTCGGTAGTTGCGCCCCGATAGCTGCTGGCCTGAATCACTCCCACTCGCATTGGCTGATCGATGAGGCGGATCAAGTCGGCTAGCAAGACGACACTACCGGTGAGTACGCCGACGATGGTCAGGTGGCGACCCTCGTAGTCGGTTTCGATATTTTGTGCCATGCGAGAAACGCCATCGTGGAGAGCCTCTTTGTCTAGCAAGATTTTCATCTGGAATATGATCCTTTCCCAGGAATGTGAATGCAAATCAATCGAGCTTAGTCAATTGAATTATAGTAATAAGCCCGCAATGCAGGCAGTCATAAATGCGGCCATAGTTCCCCCCAGCATTGCCCGCAGTCCTAACCGAGCGAGGTCGCCCTGACGATCGGGAGCGATGCCGCCGATGCCGCCCAGTTGGATACCGATCGAGCTGAAGTTGGCGAAACCGCACAGGGCATAAGTCATGATGTCTCGAGTGCGTTGGCTAATTTGAACGGTGCTGTCCTCGGTTCCCCATTCGGCAAGACGTCCGTAGGCGACGAATTCGTTGGTGGCCATCTTGAGACCCATCAATTCGCCGGCCCGTTTGCAGTCGCCCGACTCAATGCCAATCAGCCAAGCCATGGGATAGAACAGATAGCTCAAGGCGGCCTCCAACGACCACAGGCTCGTGCCATCATCGGCAACTTGATTGAGTTGAACTCCCACCCAGCCAACGATCATATTCACCAGCGTAATCATCGCCAAGAAAACTATGAGCATGGCACCGACGTTGAGGGCCAGCTTCATTCCCCCGGTGGTGCCGACGGCAATCGCTTCCAGCACGTTGGTGCTTTTCTCTTCGACATCGATAGAGACGGTGCCCATTGTTTTGGGAGTCTCTGTTTCTGGCTGCATGACTTTTGCGAGTAGTAACGCTCCTGGTGCAGAGATCACCGAGGCCGAGAGCAAGTGCCCCGCGGGAATGCCCATTTCAGAAAGCGCTCCCAGCACGCCACCGGCCATGGTGGCAAATCCGCCGACCATGACGGCATTGAGCTCTGACGTGGTCATCGAGCTGATATACGGGCGAATTACGAGCGGGGCCTCCGTTTGTCCTACAAACACGTTGGCCGCCGCAGAGAGCGTCTCCGCCCCCGAAGTGCCCAGTGTTTTCTGCATGACCGTGGCAAATACCCCAACCACCTTCTGAATGACGCCGTAATAGTAAAATACAGACATCAGCGCCGAGAAAAAGATAATCGTCGGCAAAACTTTGAAAGCGAAAAAGTGCTCGTAGAAGTTCTCTCCGAAGACAAACTCAGAACCGGCTTGCACGCAATCGAGCAAGCTGACGAAAACGGTATTTACGCCTTGAAAAATCCATTTCCCTGGCTTCGTGCGGAGGATGATCACCGCAAAAGCGAATTGCAGAGCAAGCCCAGAGAGCACAATCCGCATAGGAAAACGCTTCTTATTGGAACTCATCAGCCAAGCCAGGCCGATAATCACAATTAAACCCAGAACGCTAACAAGACGTTCGGAGAGTGGGATCGATTCGGTGGTAGCCGCGACATCGTCTGCTGCGGCTAACAAGATGGGAAAGTTGAGTTCCATGTTGCCTAGCTCGGATCGACCGTGTTGAAAATTCGGTCACCCGCATCGCCGAGACCGGGCACGATGAATTTGTTCTCGTTCAAGACTGGATCGATCTGACAGACGTAGATCTGTGCCTCGGGGAACTGAGAAGAGACAACGTCGACACCTTCTTGCGAGGCAATTAGCGAGAGCACCTTCACACGCGGCACTCCCCACTCGCGGAGCGACTGCAACGCCGCAGTCACTGAACCACCGGTGGCTAGCATCGGATCGACGATCAGTGCGATATCTACGGGGCGCTTCTCGGGCAGTTTGTCATAGTAACGAACTGGGCGGGCAGTTTCCTCGTCGCGGTACAAACCTAAATGCCAAACTTCGGAGGTAGGCACAAGGTCGAGCACTGGATCGACCATGCTAAGTCCAGCTCGCAAAATAGGAACGATGCCGACACGACCGTCGATCTTGGCACCATCGGTTTCGGCAAGCGGAGTTTGCACCTTCTTGGTGACGATTGGCAAATCTTTCGTCGCTTCGTAGGCCATCAACTCAGCCAAGCAGCGTACCGAATTTCGAAATTCGGCCGGCTTTGTCGCTTGATCGCGCAACTTTGTGACGTGGTATTGGACTAACGGATGATCGACGGGAACTACACCAGACACAAAATTATCCTTCGCCTGAGAGTCGGATTTCGGTGAAGCCATGGGCGCTTGGGTCGCCATCTGAATGCTCCGGAATGAGGGCCAGATTGGGGAGTGAAAAAGCGGTGTGCGAGACTATCACCGATTCTAACTGGCTTCGCTAGCAATGAGAAGCGCCTGCGGAACCTAACTGCACAAGATGTTTGTGGTATCGACGGGCAAATCTTGCCTGTCCGCTACACCTTATCGGCAGTGGCGCGCCATTGGTCGCGTTGCTGGATTAGTTGGGCGGTAATACTTACCGCGATTTCCCCAGGCTGATTAGTGCCAATCGGCAAACCAATGGGGCAGTGGATGGTGTCGATGGACTGTTCAGGAATCTTAGCCTCGAGCAATTCTCGCTTGAGGACAGAGCGTTTGGCCTTGCTGCCGATGACTCCCAGGAACGGGAACTTTCGCTCTTGCTGAAAGATTTCTTCCAAAATGGGCCGGTCGGTGCCATGGCCCATCGTCATGCAGAGGACGAATGATCTGTCCTGCAACTCTGCGACTCGCGAGCGCGTATCGGGTTCGCATAGTTTGGTGAGCGAGGGATGCTCGGGGATTTTTTCGAGCCACTCTTGCCTGGGGTCGATGCAGGTCACTCGGCAATCTAGCTGTGCTAGACAGTGAATGAGCGCTGCCGCAACGTGGCCCGCACCAAACACAACGATCTGCCAATCGCAAAGATTGTAAGTCTCGAAGTAAAGTTTCACGACGCCACCACAAGTCATGCCAACATCGTTTTGCAGGTTCCACTCGACCAGTTCGTTGGCAAGTGCTTCGGGACCCGTGTGGGCGAGCATTTGCTGGGCATGCTCCAAGGCTTTGAACTCGACCTTGCCGCCACCAACGGTACCACTGGAAAGCCCCGCGGCGGTGACCAGCATCTTGCTTCCTGCGTCCTGGGGTGTGCTGCCAATTGCCTGAACTAGAGTGACGCTGGCGCAGGGGACGCCGGTCCGAGTGAGTTCGGCAAGCCGTTCGACAAATCCATGACCTGCTGGCATACGTGAGAGTCCGAGGGACAGAGTGGGGAAACGGTGCGACAGAAATCTAACCTATTTAGTCGCGATATTCGATTCCGAAGGGGCAGTTGTGTTTGTGGCCGAGGAGAGGCAGCGCAGTATTTCTTCTCCTGTGGCGGGAAGCTGCAGATCGTCCATGTTCTCTGCCCCAAGATGCCAGAGCGCATCTTTCACGGCGGCCCAGACGCAGATGCCCATCATCAGTGGTGGTTCACCCACCGCCTTGCTGCGGCGGATGTTCCGCACGTTATCTGGGTTGTCGAACGTGGCAACATTGAATTCTGTGGGCACATCGGTAATGGCAGGAATTTTGTAGGTCGTTGGCGAGTGGGACAGCAGTTCCCCGCCATCACCGTAAATAAGCGCTTCGGTAGTGACCCAGCCCATGCCTTGGACAAATCCACCAATTACCTGTCCGCGATCGACACCCGGGTTGATCGACTCGCCAATGTCGATCAAGAGATCAACGCGTTTGACTTGCAATTCGCCGGTAAAGCGATCAATCACAACCTCTGCGGCTGCTGCTCCCTGAGTGTAATAGAAGAACGGTGTTCCACGTCCCGTTTCTCGATTGAAATCGACGCCTGGTGTGGCGAAGAATCCGCGGGCTCCTAAGTCCACGCGTGCGCATCGAGCGTCAGCACACAGCTGGGGGAATGGTACTTTCACCTGGGGCCGGCGACTGTCGTAAACTTCACCACCGACAAACTCAATGTGGCGGGGAGATGCCTGCAATCCGGCATCGATATCGGACAGACGTTCGGCGGCGAACTCTTCTAAACGATTGCGGATTTGCTGACATGCATTGACTGCCGCGGCACCGTTGAGATCGGTACTGGCTGATGCGGCGGTCGGCGAGGTGTTGTTGTTCTTCTCTGTACTCGTGGGCATCACCACGACAAAGTGGGGATCGATGCCAAACTCATCCGCCACCAATTGGCGAATCTTGACATTCACGCCCTGCCCCATCTCCGTGGCACCAGTGGAAACTTGAATTGTACCGTCGGTGTAAATATTGACTAAGGCGTTCCCTTGGTTCAGAAATTTGGTGGTGAACGAAATCCCAAATTTCACCCCAGTCATTGCTAAGCCCCGCAATTGTAGCTGCGAGTTTGCATTGAAGTTTGCGATCTCTTTCCGCCGTTGCTTGTAGTGCGACTGGGCGGCGAGAGTAGCGAAGATTTCCGGCAAATGGTTTTTCTCAAAAACCTGCCCATAAGGTGTGATGTTGCGTTCGCCGACGCCGTAGAGATTCGCCAGTCGGATGTCGTAGGGGTCGCGGCCCAAATGTTGGGCGATCGATTCGAGGACGTTCTCCGTAACGGCCATCGACTGAGGACCACCAAATCCGCGGAACGCGGTATTCGGGGGGATATTGGTAAAGCAAATCCGACCATTCAGTTCGACGTTCGGAAAATAATAGGCATTATCGGCGTGGAGCAAAGTACGCTCCATGACCGGAGGCGAGAGGTCCGTGGAAGCTCCGCCGTTGGAGAAGTAATTGCAGCGTAACGCTTGAATCCGCCCCTCGCCATCGAAGCCTACTTCCCAACGGGTCAGATATTGGTGCCGTTTGCCGGTGACGCACATGTCGTCGTCTTTGTTGTAAATTACACGTGCGGGCCGGCCCGTCTTTTGGGCCACCAGTGCGGCCATTAGGGCAGGAATGGCGGCCTGCGTTTCCTTGCCGCCGAATGCCCCCCCCATTCGCTTGCAGATGCAAACAACTTCGTGTTGCCCCAGGCCCAAAACCTCCGCCACCACAATTTGAATCTCGGTGGGATTCTGAGTGGACGAGTGAACAACCATCTGCCCTTGCTCGCCGGGATAGGCAATCGCGGCTTGCGACTCCAGATAAAACTGTTCTTGTCCGCCGCTGGTGAACGTGCCGGAAATGCGGTGCTCCGAATTTTCCAGGGCCTGGTCGGCGTCGCCCCGAGCAATGCGAAGCACGGATCCTAGGAACCGTTCGTTGCGGATTGCTTCTTCCAAGTCGAGAAGCGGCTTCGTCTCGCGATAGTCAACCTTCGCCAGTTTGCGAGCACGATCTAGAGCATCGCGCGTTTCAGCAGCGATAATCGCCACTGGCTGCCCCATATACAGCAGATTGCCTTGGGCTAGGAACGGTTCGTCTGCCACGACCAGACCAAAAATGTTGTGACCTTCGACATCTTCGGCCGTGTAGCACCCCACCACGCCGGGCACTGCTGCGGCTTCGGTGAGATCGATACCCAGCAGATCGCCACAGGCCACAGGGCTCCCGACAAAACCCACGTGCAATTCACCTTCAAGGCAACGAAGATCGTCCAAGTAAGGCGCCTGCCCGGTAACATGGCCATGGGCAGCATCGTGCGGCAATGGGGATCCGACGGAGGGCATTAATTCTGGCTCTTCAATCTAAATGGGGTTAGGCAACCAACACGGCTGGCTGATGTTCGTGATAAAATTTTAGCAATACATTGCGTGCGAGTTGATAGCGATAGTCGGCCGACCCGCGGACATCACTGATGGGTGTAATTTCTGAAACCGCAATATCGCCCGCCGCATACATAGTCTCTTCAGAAAAGGATTGCCCGGTGAGGAAGGCTTCAGTCTGTGATAAACGGAGGATGATGGGCCCCACCGCACCGTAGGCGATCGCAACGGACGAAATCGTGCCGCCCTCGACCTGCATCCGGATGGCGGCGGTAAAGCTGGAGATATCCAAATCCCGCCGACGGGAGATTTTGTAGAGCCTGAGTAGTTCTGATTCGTCAGGCAGTGGCAAGACGATTTTGGTAAGCATCTCGCCTGGATGAAGATCAAACTGTTTGTAATCCTGGTAGAAATCGTTGATATCGACTCGCCGGGTTCCGTCGGCCGACGCCAACTCTAGCTCGGCATGCATCACGTGGAGTAAAGGTAGTGAATCGGCAATGGGAGAGGCATTAATGATGTTGCCACCCAGGGTGCCCATGTTTCGAATCTGGGGCGAACCAAAGACTGAAACGATTCCTTCGAACTGTGGAATGTTCGCCGCACAAATCTCTTCCATCGCAGTCCAACTGACACGAGCACCAAGCTCTAACTGATGGTCTGCAACGGTGATTTGCTGTAGTTCGCTCACTCGGTTTAGGTCCAGAACCGTAGTGGGGAAATTGCGTGTTTTATTAATTCGTACACCCAAATCCGTCGCCCCTGCGATGATGGTCGACTTGGGGTGATCTGCCAACGTCTTAAGAGCTTCGGAGAGCGTTCGCGGCAGATTAATTTTGTGCGCAGTCTCAGGCGAAGTATGACTCAAGGCAATTTCGTCGTCGGCATGTTGCTCAAAGTCGGCAATCATTTCTGCGGAGGGATAAAGCTCTTCCAGCCGTTTATGCTCGTCCTGCGCCACGGCCCGACCCGCATCGAGGATCGATGTGTAGCCAGTACAACGGCAGAGGTTACCAGTGAGTCCGCAGCGCATGTCGGCATCGTCGAGTTGCGGTCGATTTTCCAGCATGCCGGTCATTGTGGTCACGAAGCCGGGCGTGCAGAAACCGCATTGCGAACCATGGCAGTCGACCATCGCTTGTTGTACGGGCGTTAACTGACCATCCTGCTGGAGCCCCTCGATCGAAACCACATGGGCCCCTTCGAGTTGAAAGACAAACAAGATACAAGAGTCGACACTTTGATATTCCAGACGACCGTTCTTAGGCCGTCCTACCAGGACGCTACAGGCACCGCAGTCGCCCTCGCTACAGACAATCTTGGTGCCGGTGAGTCTTTGCCTGTAACGCAGATAATCCGACAGCGAAAGCGCGGCATCGGCCGAATCAACCATGTGACGACGGCCATTAAGATAGAGAAGTACCTGATCGCGCATTGAACAAATTGCCTTACGCACCGCCTAGGGAAAGTGGGGGAAAGGAATCAAACGGTGCCTTTGCAGAAGCCGCCGAAATAGTCCTATTTCAATTATCGAGTGACACTAGACAACGTCAACAAGAATTCTGATTCCTGCACATCCGATGAGTAGTTCCCGCACAGGAATAGAGGGGATTTATGGCAGTTGATGATCGAAAACAAAACCCAAGAATGTACTGCTCTGAGGTAGCGAATCCACTTCGCTGCTGTTCACGCTACGTTTCAACCTCAGCAACTTATTCGTTCGTGGCGATCGCTGCGTCAGAAATCCGGTGTTCATCCTGATTCACCGACAAGTAAAACATTCGATTTCCAGGCGCATCAATTCCTCAGCGACTGCAGCGGCTGACGTTGGCCGACGCATTGCTTCTTTCGATAGCAAACGATGAACGAGCGAAGCCACTGACTTGGGCGTCTCTGGTTTTTCGAGGCGAATGCAGTTGGGTTTGCTCTCGCGGTGCATGCGAATGAGGTCAGCGGGCGATTCTGCTTGGAAGGGTAAATGACCGCAAATCATTTCGTAAAGCGTCACCCCCAAGCTATACAGATCGCTGCTGAGCTGCGAAGACAGCGACGACGTGATCGATTCTGGGGCAATGTATGCCAAGGTACCCATCACCGGTCGCGACGACCAATGACGCTGTTCGTCGGGTGAGTGGGCAAATCCAAGATCGATCAACGTGGTATGGCCCTCCGCTGAGACCAGGATGTTTGCTGGTTTTACATCGGCATGTACCATGCCGGTCGACTCGTGTAGCGCTGAGAGTGCTTCGGCGACCTGGCGACCAATCCATAACACTATCGGGAGCGTCAGGCTGCCATTGGCGAGCAATTCGGCCAGTGTGCGGCCTTCGATCTTGGGAGAGACGAAGAAAAACGGCGCTTGACTCACACTGCTAGAAAGGACCGGTAACAAATGCGGATGCGAGATCGTCCCACCCAACCAAGCAGCGCGACGTTGCATTTCTATTGCCTGCGGGTCACGCCACCATTCCTTACGCAATACCTTGATTACATAGTTTGCGGGCTGATCCTCGGCGGAGTCGGCAGGACGGCATAAGTAGACTCGCGCCAGTTCACTCTCGTAGAGCAATCGGACAAGCTGCCAGGGCCCGAGTCGGCCAACGGCCATTTGAGGTGTAGGAGAATCGGTGCGAGCGAAATTGGCGCGTACCGGTCGCGAGTGTTCAACAGTGGCCATATCGAAAGATGCGGAAAAGGGTCTGGGTCGTTGGGTTTGCCAGCACGCTTACGGGAAGAGAAGCGGGGGGCTACTGTTGTCCATCGGACATCGACGGCGGGAGACTCTATCTACTTCGAGCCAAAACCACAGACTCCCCAGACTGGGTGGGAAGCTAGAGAAACGTGGCGAGATTTGCGGTTAGTTCCCGACGTATTTTGCATGCACCGTGCGAGCCTTCGCCGGGTCATCGGTTCCCCCCACAATAGTTCGCCCATCGGCAAACACCGTCAGCAAGTACTCCTCCACCTGGGCCCGCAGCAGATAGGGGTTGGCCGAAATCGTGCCAACGCTATCCAGTTTTCTTGCTAGCAACTCCAAATCCACCGCGCCACCGGCAGTCGGAGAGATCTGCACCGAATTGCGACCGCAGAGTTGCGTGGCACTGCTGCCACGGTTGCCCGAGAGCCATACAAACTCTCGCTTGCCGCAAGTGGAGCATTCCGAATTGCGGCTCCCGGCCATGGAAATCGTTTGGATTCGGTTGTCCCACAAATCGACGAATGTCATCATCGGGTTGAGACGTTCGGCATTGCCGCTCAGCAGCTTGAGTGTCTCAGTCGCTTGAAGCGATGCCATGAGGTTGACGATCGGCGAGAGAACGCCAGCCGATTCGCAAGTGGGCATTTCCTCTGCGGGTGGAGGTTCCGACATGATGCAAGTGAGACAAGGCGTCTGCCCCGGTACGATGGCAAAGGTCTGCCCCTCCGCACCGACACAACCTGCAAAGACCCAAGGTATTTTGGCTTCCACTGCGATGTCATTGAGCAAATACCGTGTTTCAAAATTATCCGTGCCATCGACGATTACGGCGACGTCCTGGACCAAATCGCGAATATTCGCTGCGTTCACGTCGGCAACAATTGGTTCCACTTGCACCTGGGAATTGATTTCCGCCAGTCGTTTGGACGCCGCTACTGCCTTGGGCATGTGCTGCTCGGCATCGCTCTCGTCAAACAGAATCTGTCGATGCAAGTTGTCGAGATCCACAAAGTCCCGGTCGACTAGTCGAACAGAGCCCACTCCCGCGCGGACTAACATATCGGCAACGCTGCAACCGAGGGCACCACTACCACAGATGAGAACCCGTGCGGCGGCGAGTTCGTGCTGCCCCTCTTCTCCCAACGGCGCAAATCGCATTTGACGCCGATAGCGATCGAGTTTGTTAGAGGGGTCGCTCATGAATCGATTCCGCTGGTCGTCTTAAACAAAGTACCCTGCCAAATCAAAGTCCGGCGCGAGGTCGGCCTGGAGTTGGTCGCAGTGCGCTCTGACTTCGGCTATCTCTACCTGTTCTTGCCGTTTTCGGATGGCAATAGCCGGCTTTGTCTTCTGCGAAGCCCAAACGGGTGGCGTTTCTTCGTGCTGCAAATCTACGACCATTAGGTCACCCGAAGAATGGTTCTCCGCCACATCGTTGGGCCCAACCACCGATCCTAGCTTGGTTCCGTTGGGCAGTCGCGTATAGCCAACCGATTTCGGTGTCAATAATACTCCTGCGACTGCGGGATACCAACTAAAACGTCGTAGCTCTGTGTCAATCTGTTCATCCTCTTGACGTAAGTCAATAAACAAGTTCGCTCCCACCTCGCTGGCAGAGGCTAGCATGACATCCGAAAGATTGTGCGAAATGATTGCTATCTCGGCTTGGGCGGCAGACGTCAATTGCTCCGAAGTAGGTTGATCGATACAGGCTCCGCGTAAAACTACGCGACGGCGCTCTTGAAAAAAGCTGCTGCCCAGAACTTCCCAGCGACGCAGCCCGATCGATTGCTTCCAACGGAAAACGGTTCCATCGCTCCAGTTGACTTGCAGGTCTATCTTGTAGAGATACGGGAGGGCGGGCGTCCAGAAGCACGGATCGGTGATGAGTGTGCTGACAGATTCTTGCTCGTCGGAATCAGAGAGCTGCGAGGCAATAGTGAAATTTGCGGACAGTGTTCGTGCACGAATGCAATGCGGTCCGTTTAAGATGCCAGAGACCCGGGTGATCTGTCGCGGTGAATGATTGCGGACCGTGAGAATGGCGCTCGTCTCTGAGGCACGATCCACAAAGATCTCCAGTTGATGATTCAAACCATTGGTCTCGATTCTTGTTTAAGTCTTGATCTTATTCTAATGGAGGAACTGACTGAAATTCCGTAGCCAGATATTGGCCAGTTAGTGAATCAGTACACGCGGCAACTTCTTCAGGCGTACCCTGGGCAACCACTTTGCCACCCTCCTCGGCCGCACCCGGGCCGAGATCGAGAATGTAGTCGGCTGCCTGCATCATCAACAGATTGTGTTCGACCACAATCAGGGAATGCCCCATAGCCAACAGAAAATCGAAGGCATCGAGCAATTGCAAAACGTCCGAGTAATGCAACCCGGTGCAGGGTTCATCGAGTACAAACAGCGTTCGACCTTTACGCGGAGCGGCAATAAATGTGGCCATCTTTAACCGTTGTGCCTCGCCGCCCGAAAGCGTGTTGGCAGGCTGGCCCAGCCGCAGATAATCGAGCCCGACATCCATCAGGCATTTGAGGCGGGATTGAATGCGTTTCTGCCCGCGAAAGAATGTAAAGGCTTCGCGAACTGAGAGTTCCAGCACCTCAGCGATATTGCAATTGCGGTATTTCACATCGAGCACTTCGCGACGATAGCGTTGGCCTTGGCATTCTGCGCAGCGCATGTAGACATCGGCCATCAGACGCATATCGACCTGGGTATAGCCTTCACCCTGGCATGCTTCGCAGCGACCGCCATCAACGTTGAAGCTGAAGTGGCTCGCCTTGAAGCCGCGAGATTGGGCCTCATTGGTCTCAGCAAACAGAGCTCGAATCGGATCGAACGCTTTGATGTACGTCACCGGATTGGAGCGCGGTGTGCGACCGATGGGACTTTGATCGACCAGAATCGCATCTTCTAATTGCCCCACGCCGAGAATTTCATCGAGCGGCAATGGCTTGTGACCCTCTATTCTCAGCCCTTGGGCAACGGCGGGAAACAGCGTTTCCTGAACGAGGGTTGACTTACCAGCACCGCTAACACCCGTCACAACGCAAAGCACACCAAGCGGAAGTTCGGCGGTGAGGTTCTGCAGATTATTTCCTCGGGCACCAACGATGCGGAGCCAGCCCTGATCGGTGGGGCGTCGGTCTTCGCGGGGCTCGGGCCGACGGCGTCCGGCAAGCCAATCGGCAGTGCGGCTTTCGGTGCAGTTCTCCATTTCCTTCGGACTGCCTTGGTAAATGACGCGACCGCCGAACTCGCCAGCGCCCGGCCCGAGTTCCACGACCTGGTCGGCAGCTCGAATCAGCTGCGGTTCGTGTTCCACCACGGCCACAGAGTTCCCGCGATCACGGAGTTCGCTGATGGCATCGACCAGCCGGGGCACATCGGCCTGGTGTAATCCAGCACATGGCTCGTCGAGCACGTAGAGCATTCCCACCAGGTTCGAACCTAATGCAGAAGTCAGCGCAACCCGCTGGGCCTCCCCGCCGCTGAGTGTTCGTAAGGGTCGTTCGACGGTCAGGTGCCCCACGCCCACTCGATCGAGATATCTGAGCCGCGTGACGACCTGCTCCATCATCAGCCGCCCCACCTGCCGCTGCCAGTTAGAGAGTTCGATCGAATCAAACCAATCGAGCGCTTCGCGGATTTTCATCGAGGCCAGGTTGCCCATGCTTTTGCCGGCCACACGAACCGCCAACGCGTCGGCGTTGAGACGCTGGCCATCACACTTCGGGCAAGGATAGTAACTCCGCCAGCGGCTTAAGAAGACACGCAGATGCATCTTGTACTTCCGCCGTTCTAACCAGCTGAAAAAACCATTAAGCCCGCCGAAATCTCGTTCCGGGACACCTTCACGAACGATAGCCTGCTGCTTGTCGGTGAGCTCTCGATAAGGCACGTCCACCGGCAATTTGTAATCGTCGGCCAGGGCCAACAGCTCTTCGAGTTCGTGCGCATAGGCGGGAGAATTCCACGGGGCAATGGCCCCTTCACGGAGCGACTTGCTGGGGTCGGGCACCACGCGGTCCATGTCGACGTCGATGATGTTGCCGAAGCCTTCGCATTCGGCACACGCGCCCAATGGATTATTGAAGTTCAGTAACTGTGGCTCAGGTGTGGGGTAGTCGATGTCACATGCTTCGCAGCGAAAGAACTGGCTGTAGCGCTGCTCGCGCCACTGCCGCCCATCTAATTCAACAGTACTTGCGTCACTTAGATTTCCCGATTCTTCGGACAACTGCGTCCAGACAACGCAACTGCCTCGTCCTGCTTCGAGTGCCGATTCGAGTGAATCTCGGAGCCGAGTTCTTGTCTCGTCGGTGGCAGTGAGCCGATCGAGTACGACGTCGATTTGCTCGATGCCGCTTAGTTGCCCGGCAATTCCGGAGCTCAATTCCAGCGTCTTGTCGCCGATGCGGCACCGCCGGTACCCAAGTGCCAACAAGTCCGCAAGCCATACCTCTGAGGTACGTTCGCTTCCTAACTGAGAGGGGAAACCGATCATCAGGCGAGTCTTTTCCGGCAAAGTGGCTAACGCTTCGGCGGCTGACTCTGCCGAGTCGCGACTGACAATCTCGCCGCAGCCATGACATACCACTTCGCCGATACGCGAGAAGAGAAGCTGTAAGTGCTCGTTAATCTGCGTTGCGCTGCCAACGGTCGCACGACTCGAACGGCTTACGTTTTGCCGTGTCACTGCAATGGAAGGGGGGATGCCTTCGATGCTGTCGGCGTCAGGCTTGTCGAGCTGCTCTAAGAACTGACGTGTGTAGGTCGAAAAGCTCTCGATGTATCGCCGCTGTCCCTCGGCGTAGAGCGTGTCTAAAGCCAGGCTACTCTTGCCGCTGCCGCTAACTCCGCAAAAGGCAATGAGCTGCCGGTGAGGTAGATCTAAGTCCACCTCCTGCAGATTGTTCACGGCAACACCGCGAAGGCGGATCATCGAGGTAGCCGGAGCTCCGTTAGCCGGTGATTCTTTTGATGGTGCCATGTTCGCCAAGGATGTGCTCTCTATTGATTCTCGCGGCCAATAGCCAAACCCGATATTTTACCCCATAGGCCGGTAGTTCTTCTAGTGAGTCATCAACGTAGACCCGTGCAAATGACAAGCGGGGCCATCGTGATATAATCTGCTCTGTGCGGCTACCAACATGGTTTAGGGACGGCAATCTAGTGGCTAGAAAGAATTGGAAAAATCCGTTTTATACCTTGCTGATTCCCGTTGGCTTGTTGTTTGTGATTACCGGATTTGCCTACGGATTTATGGCATTCCAGGCGGTAAACGCAGGCGTCGAGGGGGCGGCTGTCCATGCCGATCATCCACTTTTTCAATGGCTTCGGAAAAACGGCGACAGGGCCATGCTCGCTGAACTTGCCGTACTGGCGGTACTCACCGTTGGAGCCATTGCTACCGACGATTGGTGGATGAACGATTCCAACCGCGGCAAGAACGAGTCAACAGATTCCGAATCTGAAGAAGCAGGTGATATGCACGACGATGTCTGATTCCAAGGCAAAACAGCAAATAGAAAATCTGCGTCAGCAAATTCGGCAGCACGACCAACGCTACTATGTCGATGCCCAGCCTTCGATCTCGGATCTCCAGTACGATCAGTTATTGAATGAGCTCCGCCAGCTAGAATTGGCCCATCCCGAATTTCTGACCATCGATAGTCCGACACAACGTATCGGTGACGCCCCCGTTGAGCATCTCAATTCTGTCGCCCATCGCCTGCCGATGATGTCGATCGACAACACCTATGGCCGCGATGAACTCTTGAAGTATGGAGAACGGATTAACGGGCTTTTACCTGAAGAAGATGTCGAGTGGGTCGTTGAGCTAAAGATCGATGGCGTCGCTGTCTCGCTAATTTACGAAGACGGTGTGTTGACAGGTGCCTTGACTCGCGGGGATGGCACGACCGGCGACGACATCATCCACAATGTGCGAACGGTCAACGATGTCCCGCTCCGATTGGAAGGAGACAATGTTCCGAAGCTGTTGGAAGTACGCGGCGAAATCTATATGACCAATGCCGACCTGGTTCGGTTGAATCAGAAGCGTCAGCAAGAAGGGCTGGAGCCCTATGCCAACACGCGGAACGTCACGGCTGGCAGCATCCGCCTGCTGGACCCACGCATTTGCGCCGAGCGTCGGCTGCGGATGTTTTGCCATGGGATCGGTGCCACCGAGGGCCTTAATTCGACTGACCACATGCAATTCTTAAAGCAACTTAGCGATTGGGGCCTGCCGGCGACTCCACATGTGGAGTGCTTCGCGTCGTTCACCGCGGCCGTCGATCATGCGGAGACGCTGGTCGAAAAGCTGCACGAGTTGGACTTTGAAGTCGATGGGCTGGTGCTCAAGGTAAATCGGTTCGATCAACGCGAAAAGCTTGGCGCCACCAGCAAGAGCCCTCGTTGGTTGATTGCCTACAAATTTGAGAAATACGAGGCGGTGACTACCCTAAACGAGATTCTCGTCGGAGTAGGAAAGACGGGAGCAATCACGCCGGTCGCGATGCTGGAGCCAGTGCAACTTGCCGGCACGACGGTAAGCCGGGCCAGTTTGCACAATGCAGATGAGATCGAGCGGAAGGACGTTCGAGAGGGCGATACCGTGGTCGTGGAGAAAGCGGGCAAGATCATCCCGCATATCGTTCGGGTGGAATTGACCGAGCGGCCCAAAAATAGCAAGCCTTTCCATTTCCCCACGCAATGCCCCGAGTGCGGAACGAAGCTGGAGAAGGATGAGGGCGGAGTCTACATTCGTTGCCCCAATTTGCTGTGCCCCGAGCAAGTCAAAGGACGACTCCACTATTTTGCCAGCCGTTCGGCCATGGACATCGAAGGCCTGGGAGACAAGCTCGTCGACCAGCTCGTCACCGCGAATCTGGTCCGTGACTTCGCCGACCTCTACGAACTGACGGCTCCACAACTGCTTGAACTCGAGCGGATGGGAGAAAAGTCTGCCACCAATTTGCTCGCAGCCATTGAGGAGAGTAAGCAACGCGGTCTCGCCCGCTTGCTCAACGCATTATCAATCCGCCACGTTGGTAGCCGCGTAGCGGCCATCTTAGCGGAAGAGTTTGGCACGATAGAAAAGCTCCAGGCGGCCACTGTTGAAGAACTTAGCGACATCAACGATGTCGGAGAGATAATCGCGCAGAGCATTTATGAATTCTTGCACAACGACTTTGGCAGCAAGGCGATCGACCGCCTGGCGGAGGTTGGAGTTGCTATGGAAGTTGAACAAGTCGATTCAGAAGCCACGACGCTCGACACATTCGCTGGCAAAACTTTTGTGGTGACTGGCAAACTCGAGAAATACACGCGCGACGAAATTCACTCCCTAGTCGAACAACACGGCGGGAGGGCCTCGAGCAGTGTCTCGAAGAAAACCGACTATCTGGTCGCCGGCGAAAAAGCGGGCAGCAAGCTGGAAAAGGCCCAGAAACTGGGCGTCGAAGTGTTAAGCGAAGTGGAGTTTCAGGAACTGCTTACGTCGGGCGAATAACTAGGGCTCGCATCGCTGAAACTCGCCTCACGTCGAAGACTCCATTTCAATCGGGCCCCACAAAGTCAGGGAAATTGTGTTGCTTGTGATCTTTGGCTCGATGAACCAGAAACCGCTCGTGCAACTTCTCGACAATCTCACGGTTCGCAGCGGCGACATCTGTGGTCTCTGCGGGATCGTTTTTCAGATTGTAAAGCTGCCACGACTCGGCGATTGGCTCCTGCTCTTGATAGGAGACAATTTTCCAGTCTCCCCAACGAATCGCCCATTTGTCTGGTTTCGGACGGTGGATTGAATAGATGTCGCGATCCTCGTCGAGTGATTGTTGATCCGTCAGCAACAGGGGCGAAAAGTCTAAACCATCAACCACGGGCTGCGCGTTGGGCACGGTGAGGTCTGCTTCGAGAATGCCAGCCACGGTGGGCAACCAGTCGACGATGTGCAAAACCGAATCAATGTTCTTCGGAACAATTCTGCCTGGCCAATTCACAAACCCCGGAACGCGGATGCCGCCTTCGTAAACTTGCGACTTGGATCCGCGGAAAGGGATCGGCTGATTGAAGTCTGTCAGGCGAAGATCGGAGGGATATGCCCCGCCGTTCCAGTTGACTTGGGGCCCGTTATCCGACGAAAAGAAGATGACCGTATTGTCTCTCTGGCCTGTCTCCTCAAGAGCATCGACGACCTGTCCGATGGCGTGGTCAAGGTGATGCACGACCGCCAAAAACAGGCGTCGCTCGGGGTCTTCCTCCTGCTGGATGATTCCTTCAGGATCGTTGAACCACTTGATCTTGTCTTCGCGGTACCAGCGGCCGGGATTATCTGCATCGAGTTGGGTAGGAACTCGCACGTTGTTGCCGCGCTCGTCAAGGGGAGTATGAGGGGCAAAGTAAGGCAGGTACAGAAAAAACGGATTATCACGATTTTCTTTGATTACGCGGATCGCATCTTCGGTCACTAAATCGGTGACGTGACGACCATTCTCGTGGCCCGGAATGATTTTGTGATTGCGATGCCACGTAATCGAATTGACATGCTCCTCCATGGGTGCTCGGTATAGATGAACATAGGCACCAACGGCGCCGGCGAATCCTCCGTACGAGTAATCGAAGCCGTGTTGATTTGGCCCATGTGCGGGCCAAGATCCCATGTGCCATTTGCCGGTGAGATAAGTCTTGTACCCGTTGGCTTTCAAAAATGAAGCCATCGTTAAGGTTCCGTGAGGTATCAGCGGACGATTCGCGGCTTGCAATCCGGATATACCAAACCGCCCAGGGTATCGTCCGGTAAAGAGTGCTAAGCGCGTTGGCGTGCATTGCGGCATGACATAGTGCTGAGATAACGTCGCACCAGCCGCTGCCAACTTGTTCATGTTTGGGGAGTAGACCTTGGGATTGTTGTACCCAATATCTCCCCAACCCTGATCGTCGGTCAGAATAACAATGATGTTGGGCTTATCGTCGGCATGGAGTCGCGTCGCACAGAACGCTACCAGCAACAGAGTAAAAACACGGGACATGGCAAGCGAAATCCGTAAGAGTTGCTTATTGGATTGACGTAGAAACGGCATCGTAGCAAGTCTGCTCGAGAATGTGCGAGCCAGTGAAGATTCATTGCCAGAATGCCTAATGTCGATTCGCTGGGTCGAATCGCTAGGAGAGCGGAGAATGTCCGCACAATCGGCGGTTTGTTCCAGAATGGTCCAATTCAGCTCCCCTTAAGCCCTAGCACACTTCAGGAATGGCCTCTAAGTGCAATTCTACTAAGGCCTTAAAGAATACGGTCTTCGTTGACAGAATCTTCCAGATTTTCAATAATCACTCCACATCGGCTGGCGAACCTTCTATAGTGAACGTGCGTATAGAACTTCACTATCCCTCCCCGCCGAGCTTTCGACCACAAATTAATGGGGCAGCCGGCGGCCCTCCCCCCTATTCACGGAGACAATGTCATGGGTGTTCAAGAAATTAACGACACAAATTTTGAGTCTGAGGTCCTGCAGTCCAGCGAGCCCGTGCTCGTCGACTTCTGGGCTCCTTGGTGCGGACCCTGCCGGCAGATCGCTCCCCTCGTAGAAGAGTTGGCTGGCGAAAACGATGGCTCAGCCAAAGTGATTAAGCTCAACGTCGACGAAGCCCCCGGCGCCGCTCAAAACTATGGCGTCAGCAGCATTCCGACGTTGATGGTCTTCAAGGACGGCGAAGTCGTCGACCGCTTTGTGGGTCCTCAGCCCAAAGCCCGACTGCAAGAAGCCATCGACGCTGCCAAAGCGTAAGCGTCGGCGGGCTCCAGATCACAAATCCTCAGGCCTCGGTACTTTTTGTACCGAGGTCTTTTTTTGGGCTTCGAGGTCATTTGCGGGGCCCCGAGGACTCCCACCACGGCGGGTAAACTGCGAGTCGCGGCTGAACTATTAATCTCTGCCCGTTAAGCTTCTCCGGCGCAAATAGCACTGCTAGCGGCACCAGCATTTCGCCCTTCTGCTGAGAGAAGGGTGAATATCTCAAGCCCAACTGCCGATTTGACGTTTAGGCAAACTTTTCCGATTGCGGCAACCTTGATACCTGCTCCGATCCCTAGGTCGGCAAGATCATGGATAACGAACAGCAAAACCCACAATCCGAGACCTCCCAGGACGCTCCGATGCGTGAAACACGGATCGATGGCGCCCACCATATACAGCGGAGTGATTCGTCCTCGCCAGACCAGCAGAAGCCGGCCTTGTCGCTGGTGGGTTCTGCAGAGCAGCAAAGCAGTGCTTCCTCCGAGCGAGTTGCAGATCAAGAAGTCGTGGAACTCCTATTCGGACAACTGCTAGACGCAGATGCCTCGCCTGCGACCTTAGCCAAACAGGCGGAGCAACTCGGCGATCGATTGCAAGGCCGACTCTCAGAGCTTGACCGTCGCGAAGCGCAACTCAATTCGCATGAAGCGGAACTCGAGGCGCGACTCCGGAAGGCGAAGGTTTGGTTGGAGAGTCGCGAATCGGAACTCGATCAGCGGGAACAAGCACTCAACGAACAGGCAGAATCGCTCGATGCAAACAGCAACTCAGGCAATACTGGCCAGTCGCAGGAAACTTCTCAAGAGCTCACCGAAGAGCTGGCCCGCAAAGAACAGCAGTTGGAAACGCTGCAGACCGAACTAGAGTTTGCCGAATCGCAAATGCGGGAGAAGCTGCAAGAGCTAGACATTCAGCAAGCGATTGCCAAGACTAAGCAGGAAGAGCTGGAAGAAGTTCGCCACTCCTTTGAAGAGCGTCAGCGCGAACTCGACAAGCGCGAGGCCGAGCTTTATAAGGAAGCCGAGAAACTAACCAACGATCTGGTCGCACTCGTCGAACACAGGCAATCGCTCTCCGGAACCGGGGACGAACTTGACCAACGGCAGCAAGACTTGAAGGAGTGGGAAGAGCGACTCAACTCTCGCGCTAATGAGGCGGAATTCCAACGTGTCGAGCTTGATCGGAAGATCCAGGCACAAGAGTGCGAAGATGCTCAGCGGAAAGAGAAAGAGCGTCGCGTCGAATTCCGCGAACAAGAAATCAAGACCGCCCTCGAACGTTTTGAACGCTTAGGTGTTACGGAACAGAAGATGGTCGAGCTGCAGGAAAGAGAGCACCAATACCTGCAGCGCGACGCCTATTTGACGAAAGCCGAATCGCTTCTCGCTGAACAACAGGTCCAATTGGCTGACGCACAACGGGAGCTTGAGCATCAACAACTTTGCTTCGAGAATCAGGTAACTCGCGAACGGCGACAGCTTACCGAAGAGAAGCAGCAACAGCTATCTCGCTTTGAACATAGCAGCAAGCAACTCGACAGTCGGGAAGCTGAGCTCGAGCAACGCCAGACGGCCCTCGAACAGTTGCAGGAAGAACTGCGTGCCGCGCAGCGAGAAGTGCTAGAAATGCGTCTCTCGGCCGAGCAGGTATGGCTTCAGTTGCAGGGTGCGCTCGCTCCAGCAACCTTATCGCGGTCTATTGCCCAGCAACGTACAAAACTAGCCGAGCACTTTCAGCTCGCCTCGGACGAGGTTCAAAACCGTCGCCGGCAATTGGAGTCGGTACGCAGCGAATTGTCGGAGGAGCATCAGCAATTGGAGTCGCGTCGTGCTGAGCTCGAACAATGGTTCGGCCGCCGGGAACGCGACTTGGAACAACGGGCTGCCCATCTGGTGGCGCGAGAGAAGGAACTCGAGACGCAACATCGTCAGTTTTCAGACGAGGAACTACGCTGGCAGTCTGAAAAGGACGAGTATCAGCGCGAAATCCAACAGCTACTGGCTGCGACCCGAAAAATTCAGCGTCCCGCGGCCTAAGCAGCGCTATCTTCGTCTTCCGGAGCGATAAGTTCCGATTCTGAAGTGGGCTCCTCATCAGGGGTCTTCGCATCATCCTTGCGTAGTCGAGGTGGTATCCAATTGCGACGTTCCAGTGTGTCGCCTTCGGTCATCGCCTCTGCCTGATGGGCAATCGCCATTGCAACTCGGATTTCAGTCCGAGAGAAGTAGTAGTTGCGGACCACGTTACGTTTAGTACCGGTGAGCTTGTTCGAAAGCTCGATCCAGCTAACGTCACTGTTCATATTCCAAACAGCAGCCTGCGAAGCACCGTAGGGCAATTCGCCGTTGGCATAGGCCTTGACTACTTCGACTAGTGCCGGGCTGTCGACGACATCTTCGATAGGACGGATTTCATACTTCTTGCTGGAAGAAGGATCCTTCAAACCGTGATCTAAACAAACCAAGGGGACATCGACGCGCTGGATTTTCTCAGGTGCAATGTTGAATCGGCCACCTCCACCGCCTCGACCACCACCACCACCACCTCGACCGCCGCCACCACCGCCGCCGACGCTTTGGTTACCACCACCGCCACCACCGCCGCCACCGAATCCGCCACCACCACCGCCGCCGCCGAACTGTCGCAGCACAGGTACACCGGCAAAGGCTTCGGGAATTTGGACCTCAACGGGTTCGTCGGTTTTATTGGTCATTACCAAGCGACCTTCCTTGGCGTTGCGGGCAACAAACTTGACATCAACCAGGCCATCGTCGATCGCCTGAAAGATATCGATTGCGTCAGATTCTTCCTCGGCATCCTCGGCCAGGGCTACGTCTGGCTTGGACGGGGCAGGATCGGATTCTTTTGCGTGGACGTTTTTTGATACCAGCGCGGACAAATTGATTGCCACGATGGAGAGGATTGCCAGCCACTTGATCTGTTCTGAGAGTCTCATCTTGTTCGTTTACCTTGCCAGGAAGGATGCGAGGGTACCTTGAAAGTGGGGCTTCGCCGCCAGTGGGTCGGGTTCGCCTATCTATTCAGCATAAACCGTACGGCATCGAATTCCAAGAAAAACAGGCTCTAGGCGTTATTTTCCAAGGATCCAATTGCCCTCTGCCCGAACCGCACCAGGGTGTAATAATTGAAGTGCAATAATTAAGGGCTAGAAGTGTGCCCTCAAGTATAACTCATGGTCTGCCGTGTCCTCGCCTATAGCCACATCTGCCGCTGAAACTGCCCCCCGGCGGCCCTGGATCGTCTCTGCCTGGTGGGACATGGCGTATGTGGTGCTGACTCCGATAGCGATTGTGCCGATTGTGCTGCTTCTAGCACGGCACTGGCTTACACCAGAGGAAGTCTCACTGGGCGTGATTGCCTTTGCGTCGCTGGGGCACCACTTGCCCGGCTTTATGCGCGCTTACGGCGATCGAGAACTCTTTCTAAGATTCCGTTGGCGATTCCTTCTGGTTCCTCCATTAGTTCTTGGACTAGCACTGCTATTTACACCTCCCAGTCAGTTGGCTGGCGCGTTGCATCTTCCCTGGCAACATTTGCACGGGCTCGACTTGATCTTGCTCATTTGGGGGACCTGGCATGGGCTGATGCAAACCTATGGCTTTATGCGCATCTACGATGTTCGACTGGGCGTGAACGACGCCTGGTCCGCACGGCTCGATCATTGGCTGTGTGTGGTAGTATTTGTTGCCGGTGTCGTTTTCAGCGATGCACGAGTCTATGGCGTTGCCAATGCCATGTGGCAATCGGGGTTGCCTTTGTTTGGACCGAACGTGCTGTATGTCGTGCGGTCGCTGGTTGCCGCGGCAGGTATCGGTACAGTGATTCTCTATGCCATCAATCTGCTGAATCGCAAAAAGGCAGGGCACCCCGTCAGCTGGATCAAACTGTGGTTGGTGGGCATCACTGGTTGGTTCTACTGGTACACAGGTCGGCTTTCGACCAATTTGCTGATCGGGCTGGCAATGTTCGAGATCTACCACGCGGTGCAGTACTACGCCATTGTGTGGATCTACAATCGCCGATTGATGGAGCGTGCCGGCAATCGCTTCGGGCCGCTAGGTTTCCTATTTCGTAATAGTAGAACCATGCTGTGCGTGTATCTGGCGGCCATCGCCGCGTATAGCTCCATTCGGCTCCTGGCATCAGACGCGAACGAATACGTTTATCAGCCGGGGAGCGAAGATGCCCATCAATGGCTGATGGCTTTGTTTGTCACTTCTTCGTTCCTGCATTTTTATTTCGATGGCTTCATCTGGAAGGTCAGCGAGCGCAAGACGCAAGAGAACTTGGTCGACAGCGTCACCGAGGGGACGCCGTTAATGCACTACGTGTCCGGTCTATCCCATCTTGGCAAGTGGGCTATTCTGCTGGCAGTTGTCGGCGGGCTGTTCTACAGCGAGTGGCAACGTCGCGACCAATGGCAAACGCTGAAGGCAAGCCGTGTGCATGCGTTGGCGGAGTTGACGCCTTCGCTACCCGAAACTCAAAGTCTGCTCGCCCAAGAAGCGCTGGTCGGTGAAGATCCTCAAACCGCGATCGAGCACGCACAAAAGGCGCTGCAACTGCGACCTCGTTCCCATGCAATTCGCGGACTGTTGGGCGCTGCCTTGCTAAAGGCGGGCCGACTGGAAGAGGCGCAACAAGAATTCGAGCAAGCTATTAAGATTGCCCCGCGGAACTGGAGCTACCACACCGACCTGGGGAAGGTGCTCGTCAAGCTGGGCGAGACGCAGGCGGCAGAGCAACGTTACCTGCAGGCCGTGGAGGTGCAACCCCATCTCGAAACTCCAAGACAACACCTCGTGGAATTTTACCTGAGCTTAGGTCGAACGGAAGAAGCGCAGCAGGCGCTTGATGCCATTGCAGACAGATTCCCTCTGTCGCAACTCGCCGAGATCAATCAGGTCCTCCTGCTCTCTCAAGAGGGCAAGCATGCCGAGGCCACCAAGTTGGCGACTTTGCTGCAGGCAGGCAGTCGCGACGATTGGCGGATCAACCTGGCGTTAGGCTCAGCCCTGAATAGTGCTGGCGACTACCGAGAGGCGATGCGACCACTTTTGAGAGCGCTGAAGGCCAACCGCACCTCCCCAGAGATCTACTACCAATTGGGGCTCGCCTCGGCCCAGAGTGGTGACTACAGCAGTGCGCTCGTTTTTCTTGGCAAGGCAACGCGTCTCGATCCCTTGAGCTTCCGCGCAAAACTCCAATTGGCCAATGCTTACTATCTCTCGAATCAATCTGCCAAGGCTGTCGAAGCTTTCAGAAAAGCAGCTGAGCTTGAGCCCAACCATCCGGAACTCTGCGGCAACCTCGGCGGCGTGCTTGCACAAATGGGCAAACTCGACCAAGCCAGGGAGGTCTATCTGCGTGGCCTGGACGCGCACCCGGACTCGCCAACTCTCAACTACAATCTGGGACTCTTGCACTTTCAACTCGGCGAGTTAGAAGACGCAGGCGAGCGTATTCGTAGAGCTCAATCGCTCGGAATTACCATCCCGCCGGAAGTGCTCGAAACGCTCGGTGAATAATTCTCTCGCAGAATCGCAGAGCCGCAGAGAGGTCTCTTCTTAAGTCACAAAAACAAGAAAAAGGACGAAGATTCTCTAAGTCACTTCTCCAAGCAAAGGAGTAGAAATCTGACACTTCTTAGTCTTCTTCGTGTCCTTTGTGCCTTCGTGGTTAACAACATTTCCTCTGCGGCTCTGCGAGAAGCCTGACCATTGCACGAGGCGACCGGATGCGGGATACTCAAGGAAATTCGCGCCCAACTCGATTTCCAGGAGATACCACAATGGTTCGTACCCCCAGCACCATGTTGCCGTTGGGAACCGCTGCCCCCGATTTTTCATTGATGAACGTCGATGGCCAAACCGTCTCGCTCAGCGATTTCGATGATGCCCCGGCACTGCTCGTGATTTTCATGTGCAATCACTGCCCGTTTGTTATTCACGTGGCCGACCAGTTGGCACAGCTTACGCAGGAGTACATGCAGAAGGGCGTCGCGGTCGTGGGCATTAGCTCTAACGACGTAGCCAACTACCCGGCAGACTCACCCGAACAAATGGTCGCCGAGGCCGAGCAGCGAGGCTATGCGTTTCCCTATCTCTACGACGAAACTCAGGACGTGGCGAAAGCCTACCGTGCCGCCTGCACACCCGATTTCTACGTGTTCGACGCCGACAAACAACTCGTCTACCGCGGGCAAATGGATTCCAGCCGCCCCGACAGTGGCATCCCGGTAACGGGCGAAGACTTGCGTGCGGCACTCGACGCGGTGCTCGCCGGTAATGCTCCTCCCGAGGATCAAACCCCCAGCCTCGGTTGCAATATCAAATGGAAGCCCGGCGGCGAGCCGGACTACTTTGGGTAGCCGTTTCTCCGAGATACTATTCCGTAGGGTGCGTGAAATGGCTGCGGAACGCACCATGGGTAACGTTGACCCAGATGCGAGGCAAGTATTGGATAGCTCCACATGATTCCATCCATCAAACGGAGCATTGATGAATCGGGCACGCTGGTTCTTGAGTGGGACAATAGACTATTAGCCAGGAACAAATTCTTAACCATTCTATTTCCTGTCTTATGGATCTCAATGGTTGTGATAACTTATGCGATTTACAGACATTTCTTAGATTGGTCTAACTCACAAACAATCATTGCAATCTTTTTTACTTTTGTAGTGTTGGGTGTAGCCACCTATGGGTCGATCGTCACTTGGTTGGGTCGGAGAAGCATTGAGCGAGTAGTGATATCCGACACTGAGTATCAACATATTTATGTGAGGTATCCAAGATTATACTGCAAGAAATGGCGTTTAGCTGATATCACGGCAGTTGGAATTGGACATCTTGTCGGTCGTCGTAAGCGTGAGTCAATCGTGACGCTGTCTGTCTTCAACGGATGGCGACGCGACATTATCGGCTACTGGATTAGCAACGTTCTAAAACGTGAAATATTCGAAATCATCAAGAATCATCTAAAGGCAAAAGGGTGCAAATTTGAAATTATCGATAACGTTCGCGAGTAAACTGCTTAAGTGACAACTCACCGAACTACGGATGAATTTCGCTCCGGTGCGTTCCGCTGCGCTTCACGCACCCTACAGTATGCTTTGTGCTGTTAGCGTCATCGTAGATCGTCAAACCAATAAAGATCTCCATGCAAGCCGTTTGTTTTCAGGGTGTCGAACAGGTCGCAACACGCGAAGTGGCAGAGCCTGTGATCGAGCAATCCACCGACGTCCTGGTCGAGGTACGGCTTGCCGGGCTGTGCGGTAGCGATCTGCATCCGTTTCACGGTCGCGAAGTGGGCCTCGATCTTGGAACCATCATGGGCCACGAGTTTGTGGGGCGGGTGGTTGAAACGGGGAACGATGTCCGCGCGTTTTCTGTCGGTCAGGAAGTATTCGCCCCGTTCTCTACAAGCTGCGGTAGTTGCTTCTATTGTCAGCGAGGTTTGTCCTCCCGCTGCGGGCATGGGCAACTTTTTGGTTGGAGGTCGGGCGGAGACGGCCTCCACGGTTGCCAGGCGGAGTCGGTAAGAGTGCCACTTGCTGATGGCACATTGATTCCGCTTCCCGATAACGTGTCGCCCGAAATTGCCCTGCTGCTGGGCGACAATTTCACCACGGGACTCTACTGTGCCAAGATGGCGGAGATTAATCCTCAGGGCTGCTACGTGGTGGTAGGTTGTGGAACGGTTGGGCTGCTGTCGATCGTGGCTGCCTTGAAATTGGGGGCCAGTCGAATCTTCGCCTTCGACTTAAATCCTCAACGGGCGACGCTGGCCGAATCGCTGGGAACGCAAGCCTTTAGCGATTCGGATAACCTTCGCGAGGCAGTTCTCTCGGTAACCGACGGCCGAGGGGCCGACGCCGTGATGGAACTGGTAGGGCTTCCCGAGGCCCAATTGCTCGCCTACGAGTTGGTGCGTTCCGGCGGAATTCTCTCGTCCATTGGTTGTCACTGCGCACCGCACTTTGCCTTTAGTCCAACAGACGCCTACGACAAAAACCTCACCTATCGCACAGGACGCTGCCCCGTCCGGAGCATGATCGACGAAGCCATGTCACTCGCCGTCGGCGAAGAAGAGCGGCTCGCCAGACTCATCACCCATCGCTTTCAGATCGATCAGGGAGCAGAGGCTTACGACGTATTCTCGGAGCGTCGAGACGGCTGCCAGAAAGCAGTAATTGAAGTGTGAGCGGGGAGCTTGGAGCAGGGAGCATGGAGCTAAGAGCCAGGAGTTCAGCGCGTGGAGGTCTAACTACTCCCAGCTCTATGCCCTTAGCTCCGGGCTCCGGGCTCCGGGCTCCATGCTCCATGCTCCATGCTCCATGCTCCATGCTCCATGCTCCATGCTCCATGCTCCATGCTCCATGCTCCATGCTCCATGCTCCATGCTCCATGCTCTAAGCTCTCTGCTCCACGCTCTCAACTCTCAGGGCTGACGCGAGACTCCGCTGTGAGGCGTCGCACAATTTCTTCGGGGCTGTCCGTCTCGGCGAGGATGGAGAGTTGACGGTCGGCCCAACTCGGCGACGAGGCGATGTGGCGGCAATGCTCTAGCTGTTTTTCGCAGTCGAGCTGCTTGGCGACGGGGAGGAGATGTTTCGTCAGCTTTTCCACCGCCTGCGAGACGGGCATCGCCTCGTGGGTGTACGAGTCGACCAACTGGGCAGCCGTACCAAACCGGGCTGCCCGCCATTTGTTTTGTTGGACCATCATCGGATGGCAATCGTGCTGATACGTGCCATGGTCAATCTCATCGGAAAGCGCCTTGACCACACATTGAATGAGCGCCGCAATGGCGATGGTATCTTCCAAATTGCCGGGCATGTCGCAGATGCGTACTTCCACGGTTCCGAATTTGTGATGCGGACGCACATCCCACCAGATTTCGCGAATCGTATTGATGAATCCCGTGTCGACCATGTGATTCACCAGCCATACGTACTCGCTCCAGTTTCGCATGAGAGTCGGCAAGCCAGCCGTCGGCAGGCCTTCCATCACTTTTGAGCGGTGTGACTGTAGACCCGTTTTACGCGTCTCCCAAAATGGACTACTGACCGACATCGCCAAGAATGTCGGTAGATGGCGTAGGATACGATCGCAGATCATCACTGCCTTATCGCCCGAGTCGACGCCGACATGCACATGTAAGCCGAAGGTAATCAATCGGCGGGCAAACTCCTGCAGCAAATCAACCAGTTTCTGGTACCGATCGTTGGGAGTGACTTGTTGTTCTTGCCATTTAGAAAAGGGATGCGTGGCCCCCCACCACAGTCGCAAATCGAGCTCGTCGGTGATCGCTTCCACTTGCAGGAGTTTTTTCCGCAGGTCCTCTTCCGCTTCGACCACCGTGTTGCATACATCCGTGTTGATTTCCAACACGCACTGCATGAGCTCTGGCTTGAGGGTATCGCTTCCATCCTCGGGAAGCCTGTCTTTGAGCTCCGCAAAAGAACTTGCCAGGGCCATCGTGTGTTCGTCGACCAGCCCGAGTTCAATTTCCACGCCGAGCGTGGGCGACTGGTTGGAGGTGAAATCGATAGTCGCCATAAGACGTGCACTCCTTGCCTACGAAAGGTCCCTAGTTGGGACTCTGCATCATTATGGCCGAGCGGGCCAAAATGCGGACCCCGATTTCGAGAGATTTCTCATCGATATCAAACAATGGCGTGTGCAGTGGGGTGATGGCCGCCAGATCGCTGGTGGAGCCCAAACGGAACATCACTCCCGGAACCTGTTCCAGGAAACACGCAAAGTCTTCGCTGCCCATACTCGGACGGGAGATCAACTGCACGTGCTCCTTGCCAACAACCGACTCCGCTTCGTGCCAAACGAGCCGAGTTAGCTCGGGATCGTTGTTCACCGAAGGAATACTGACATCTAAGTTAATGGAGATCTCGGTGCCCGTGATGTTTCCAACTCCCGTGGCAACTTGACGAATCTTTTCGATGATGCGCGACCGGACGACCGAATCGAGCGTTCGCAATGTTCCCCACATTTCGACAATGCTGGGGATGACGTTAGGGTTCTCGCCGCCACGCAGATGTCCGATGGTTAGCACCACGGCATCGTGCGAGTCGGTCGTCCGTGGGACATACTGGTAGAGTGCATTGATTAGCTGTGCGGCAGCGGCTATCGGATCGTGTGATTCGTGCGGACGAGCGGCGTGGCCCCCCTGCCCTCGCACAGAGAACTGAATCGAATCGCAATGCGCTGTCAGTGCACCAGAACGCATACCGATTTCACCTGTACGCCGAGTTGGATCAACGTGAAGCGCCAGAATCTGCGATACACCTTCCATCACCCCGGCCTTCATCATTTGCGCAGCGCCGGTCGCTGTTTCCTCAGCGGGCTGGAAAATGGCTCGCCAAGCAACAGGCCAGGGGAGTGCTCCCAATTCGTCCATTTGCAATAAAGCGAGAATCACACCATAGACAATGGCCGTGTGGGCATCGTGGCCGCAGGCGTGCATCACGCCTTCGTTTTTACTGGAATAGCCAACCTGCTTTTCATCTTGGATCCTGAGGGCATCGATATCGCCGCGGAGGGCAACCCGCGGGGGTGCGGGTTGGTCTTGGTCAGACGCAGGCGTGCCACTGTCGACTACAACTCCACAACCCTCGGGACCCATTAAGACCTCTAGGCCTAGCTTTCCCAAGAGTTGGTACAAATGCAGGCTGGTTTGCAGCTCTTCGCCACTTGGCTCGGGATGGGCATGAAGATGCCGCCGCAGCTGGGCAACCTCGTTTGCCTGCTGGGAAACAATGCGATCTAGCTTGGCTTTCCAATCAGCGGGCATTATCAGGCTGGAGGCTGGAGGGGGGTAGGCCGGAGGTGAGCAGGGATGCGGGTATGTGTGTGAGTAGGTGAGTAAGTCACAGCTTCAAAACCTACTCACTTACTCACCTACTCACCTCTCCTTCAGTCGCCCACGAACTCAGGGACAACCAACTCCGGTAGGATACCCTGTTCGTGGCCCATCGCCAAGAAAAGTTTGACGGCTTCTCTTCCCTTGGGGCCAAAGTCGAGTGTCCAGTCGTTGACGTACATGCCTACGAATTTATCCGCCTTGCCTTGGTCAAGATCGCGGCCGTATTGCAAAGCATATTCGAGGGCTTCTTGGCGATGATCGAGCCCGTACTTAATGCTGGCACGCAGTAGCCGCTGCACTTCATTGATGGTCTCGGCGCCAAGATTCTTACGGATTGCGTTAGCGCCTAATGGCAAAGGCAGTCCTGTGAGTTCCTGCCACCAGACGCCCAGATCGACAATCAACTGCAGGTCGTTGTCAGAATAAGTGAGCTGACCTTCGTGGATAATCAGCCCCGCGTCGATTTGCTGACCTTGGTATTCGCCGGCAACTACAGCAGGAATGATCTCGTCGAATGGCACCAATACATGGTTGAACTCCTCCCCGAGACACATCCGCAATCCCAGGAATGCGCTAGTCAACTTTCCAGGGACAGCGATCGTTTTGCTAGAGAGCTCGCTTTGCTCGATCTTCTCGCGAGCCACAACCATGGGACCATAGCCCTCGCCCATACTTGCTCCACATGTGCATAGCATGTAGTTATCGCGCAGGAAAGCATAAGCGTGGATGCTAACCGCCGTTAATTCTAGCTCGGCATTGAAGGCGCGCTGATTGAGGGTCTCGATATCGACCAACTCATGAGTGAATTGATAGTTGCCGGTATCGAGATGATCGTTTGCCAAGGCATGAAACATGAATGCATCGTCCGGGTCGGGGCTATGTCCTACGCGGATCAGCAATTTGGTTTCTGTATTGCTCACTCTGAAATCTCCCAAAATCTGCACAATTGTACTGTTGGCCAAGCACGATCATACGCCCGCCGCAAGCGTGACGTCAATCGCCACAAGGCAGGTGCAACCATCGGCTCTGCCAATAGAACCGCATTGCAGCTAGGAGATTCACAGGTTGGAAAGACCGTGAACGAAGACCAGTTGGCTCGTCCTGGGCTTGCCAACGCCGCTGCCTAGGCGTCGAGTGAGAACGACGAAGAGCCTTCGGGCATCGTCGAGGGACTGATGGGTGGCAGAACTGCCTTGGGGGCAGATGTGTCGGCCACGAACTCTATTTGCTCGCACGCTTGCTTCCAGGTATCTCGCTGGTAGTTGAGGATCTCCAGACACTTCTCAAGTTTATCCAGATCAAGGTTGATTCGTGACGCAGTCAGCTCGCGATAAAGAAACGCGTACTCGTCTTCGAGCTGAATAGCTATTTCACTGTCGCGACCACTCGTGCTCCGGCTTAGCTCTTCGACAATATTCAGCAGTCTAACGAGCAGGGCATCGCTCTCGGCTGCGTATTGATCGTCGGATCCTAGGTCAAATGCACGCTGGCCAAATCGCACGGCACCTTCCAGCAGCATCAAATGCAACTGAGGCTGCGATGCAGTGAGAACTTTACTTTCCATGTATTTCGAATTTGGTGCGATAGACATCTTAGCATCCTGCTTTGATAGTTAAAAAACTTAGAAAAGGTTACGTCGAACAACTGCATTAGATAGATAGCGGGGCGATAGGCTGTAAAGAAGCCAGGGCACTGAGATTCTGCTGCAACCCGGCCACCAATGTCTCTAGTTGAGTGAACTCAAGCAACAGACGTTCTCGCTGCCGTTCGAGAGACGCGTTGAGATCGTCGATTCTTTGGGTGTTCGTATCGATTGTGTTCTGCAGGGCATCGTCACGATTCGTCAGCAAGCCGTTCTCCGAGCCAGCGAGCCGATCTACTGCTGTATTGAACTGGGCAACCACGCCACGCGTCTCATCGGAAAACAGTCGCTCTAAACTTCCGGGATCGTCGGCAAAGGCCTCTTGCAGTCGCGCCTCATCAAGGCTTAGCTGTCCCTGATCGTCAATCGAGATTCCGACCTCAGCTAGGCTTTCAAAGCCGCCCACACCAAAGTATCGGTCAGTAACAAGCCGCGAGAGCTCGGTATCGACACGAAGGGCCTCGTTGGTTCCAAACAGTAAACCCGTAGTGAGCTCCACTTCGTCGAAAACTGTCAGCTGGTCAAGTTCGCTGCGAATCGAGTTGTAAGAATCAACGAAGTCGCCTACGGCTGATACCAAATCTGAATCGGTGTTATCCACCGAGACTGTTACCGACTGGCTACTTGCTGCGAGCACCGAGAGATTGACGCCTTCAATCACTTCATCGAAGTTGTTGTCGGAAGAACTAATCAGCACGCCCGAGCCAGGCAGCGTCTCTTCGCCCAAGACAATCAACGCGTCCTCGGCTGTGGATGTTTCTTCAAAACTGAATCCAGAGGCACCGGCGTCGACCAGAATTTCATTGGCCGATCCTGTTTCGTCGACCACAAGTGACAAACGATAACCGATGCCATCAAAGAACGTGCTGGCCGTCACTCCGGAATCGAGATCATTGATCCGATCGGCTACCGAATCTAACGCCCCTTGGTTTGCGTCTTGAGCGGAAAACAATCCGAGGCCATTGATCGTCGATCCTGTGGTTTCGGTGCTAAGTATCTTGAGATCGGCTGCGGCAGTGCCGTTGATGTCTTCCACGACCAAGTCGCCACCAGCATCGTCGGTGAGCAAGATGCCTGTGCCAGTTTCGTTGATACTGGCAGTGACGTCCTCTGAACGGGCATTAATCGCATCGACGATCTGACCTACGGTGGTGATTCCGGAATCGGCCCCATTCAAATCGAGAACAGTGAATTCACCAGTAGAGGCTGTAATTCGTATATCGCTGTAATTGATTCCCGCGCCATTGTTGACTGAGGAGAGAGCCACAGATTCTGGGGAACCATCTATGTCTGAAAGATCGATCGAGTAACTGTTGGTGCCATCGATTACTTGTGTGTCGGTACCATTAATGTCAACCGTGGTGCTGGCCCGCGTCAGGTTTAATTGTGCGGCCAGTGTGCCATTGAGATCGCTAATTCCCAGGGTCTGCGATCCCTCAGCAGCATCTGTAATGAGTATGCCGTCGCCGGTGTCATTGATACTAGCCTGAACGCTGGCCGTCGAAGCATTGATGGCATCAATTACGTCGCCCACAGTTTCTGCCTCAGCACCACTTGCATTCAAGTCGATGGAGGTAGACTCCCCGTTGGAATCGGTAATCGAAATATCGCTGGCAGTGATGCCCAGCGAGGCCAGCGACGTGGCTTCGCTAATTGTCTGACGGTTGAGCGTGCCGCTGCCAACCGAATTGGCGGCTACATCGGCGGTAATCGAGAGTGCATCGGCACTCGTGGTTGCCCCGGTATTAGCCACAATCAAATTGCTCGCTGTAGCTCCGGTCGTATCGACAAGCGTGATTCCGTTTCGACTGTCATTAATTGACGCGGTGACGTCTGTGGCTTGCGTGTTGATCCCTGAGACTACCTCTGCCAATGTCTCCGCAGAGGAAAGATCGACGGTCGAAAGCACGCCGCTTCTATTAGTGATGTCGATCGAGCCCAGAGTGCCGACGCCCTCGCCGCCGCTGAGGCTGCTAAGTAGTGTGTCCCGCAGCCCGGAAACGAGGCGGCCTCCGGTGACTACGCCCCCGCTCGAATCTTCGGTAAGCCCCAGGTCATCGGCAGCACTACCGAGCACGCCATTAGTAATAGCGAAAGTCCCGGCGCCAGCGGTTGAGTCGGTGATTTCAAGCCGGTTGCCATCTGCCGAGATTGCGGCCGTCACTTTTCCGGTGAGGTCCGCGTCGTTATTAATCGCGTCGACCACATCGGCTAAGGTGTTGGCTCCGCTCAGGTCGACACCGGCCGTGGTTTCATCGGTTAGCGTGAATGTCAAATCGTCGACATCCGTTAGATCGTCCGTAATTCGCACGCCATTGCCATCGTTAAGTCGATTAAGCTTTGTGCCTGAATGCAGTCCATAGACGTCCGCACCAGTGGCTTCAGACGACGAGGTGCTGATTCCATCGAGACCTAAATCGGCAGCCGTCGTCCCACTGGCTACTTCTTGGACCGAAAGTGTACCGCCGCCCCCGACGTTGTCGGTGAGTTTCAGAGAATCGCCGTCTACCGAAGCGATGACATTAGTCGTTGTATCGTTGTTGATTGCTTCCAGCACATCGTCCACAGTGCGAACGGCACTAAGATCGATGGTGGCGGTGTTGCCGTCGAGGTCGGTGAGCTTAATCTGGCCTCGCGAAACCCCTGCGCCGTTGTTCAATTCGTCGAGCGAAATGCCTTTGTCGACGAACCCACCATAGCCAAACGACAGTGAGCCGGTGCTTTGGATATCGTCCAGGTCTTCGAACCGCTGACTAATGAGCTGCTGGGAAGATGTCGTTTGCACTGTCCGAATCGGAAAATTTCCTACCGGCGGGTTTCCTTCTGTGGCGAGTGACGCGGTTACCAGCGACTCATCCTGAGAGGTCACCGCCTTAGCTTGAAATGGGTCGGACACACCCAGTTTGCCCAAATCGAATTTCAGACTTAAGAGCCGCGTAGCCAGGGTGTTGACAGCCACTTGTTGGGATTGAAGGCCCTGGTTCCGAGCGAGCAGCAGGTCTCGCGGCGCACCGGCAACCTGGATCAATTGATTCACGGTATCCGTAATCGGAATCCCAGTGATCAAACCCACGTTGGAAGTAATTCTGCCCATAAATATTTATTGAGAGCTGATGTCGGTCAGCTTTCAGCTAGTTTGAATTCGGTACGACTATTGTTCGGTCGTCTCAAGCATACGTTGCTAGAGGCGCACCTCTTCTAAAGTTATCGGGTATGGTTGCCCAGCCGCTAAAGTTTGTCTGACCCGAAGTGGGTGCTAGCAGAAGTAGCAATTAGTCGTCAGGCGCCAATCGTTAGTATTCGAGAGTACAAGGAACACAGCCCTTATCAGATGGCAAAACGAAAAGTGGCCCGACCTCACCGAGGCCGAGCCACTTTTGTATATCTACCGCGTTCGCGGACCTTATCGCAACAAGGCCAATACGTTCTGCGGGTTCGAGTTCGAAATCTGAAGAACCGTGGTACCCGACTGCACAAGAATCTGCGATCGGGTCAACGCGGCCGACTCAGCAGCGAAGTCCGCATCGCGGATCGAACTTTCAGCGTCGGTCAAGTTCACCAAAGTATCGTTCAGGGCGTTCTTATTGGTCTCAAGTGTCGTTCTTTGGAACGCACCCAGTCGACCACGAAGTGAGGTGACCTGGTCGATCGCCTCTTCAACGATTGCGGCTGCGACGTCTAGGTTGTCGCTCACCGATAGTTCGTTGTCGCCACCAGTACCGAGCGAGAACAACTTACCGCTTACACCACCCAAGCGGGCCGTGTTCACGCTATTGATTCCCAAACGGGCTTGCTGGTTAGATACTACGTCTGGACCCAGTTGGAACAATGCACCACCACCGGTGATGGTGAAGCTGGCAGTTCCTGTGAAGCCGGCGGTCAAAGTGGCCGTCAAGTCCAGCGTCGCGGTATTAATCGACAACTCGTTACCATTTCCAGTAGCCGATACGCCGTTTACAGAAGCGGCAATATCAGTACCAGTATCACGGGCTTCAGCCGAGGTGAAGACTGTTCCGCTCGATTCGCTGATTACCGAAAGGTCGACAAAGGCGTCGGCCCCGTAGGCACTCGAACGAAGTTCCAGCGTTGTGCCATTTACAGTTGCCTCGACGCCAATCGCGTCGCTCAACTGGTCGATACCGGCTTCCAACTGAGCAATTGTGGTACCAGCCCCGAAGCTTAATACTTCTGAACCGTCCGTACCAGCAAGCTCGATGACCAAGTCACCGGCAAGTCCACCACCACCATCAACACCGGCGGTTGTGGCACCTACGTTGGTAGCTGTTGGATCGGTGTCAACTGTCGAGTTGAACTGACCGTCACCAGCATTGTCAGCCAAGGTCACAGTAAAATCGTCGTTGGCATCCAAAGCGGTTTCGATGTCGGTAGCAAGTGTTGCCAGATCAATGTCTGTACCTGCTTCGACAACGATAGCAAGGGTCGTGCCGTCGTCTGTCACTGCAATACCGCTGGATGCGGCACCATTGTCAGCAAAAGTGATCGTACGATCGAACGATGCACCTGTGTCTGTAGGGGCGATCGTAATTGTCGCGTCTACAGCGGCAACTGCATCGACACCACCAGAGGTGACGTCGGCATGGTTTTCGATAGTCTCACTGGCAACAGCGGCGGTACCATCGGAGGATGCGGTGAGGTCTGTTCCACCATTCACTGCTGCGATGGCGGTAGCAATCGCGTCGGACTGGAGAGTGGAGTCAGCCGAGAAGTCAGCAGTTACAGTGATTGTGCTTCCATCGAACGTGACTGCTACTCCATTGTCATCCAGGCCGTTTTCGACGAAGGTGACATCAATGTCATTACCGGAAGCACCGTCGACTTGACCGCCATCGAGAACTGTAACGGTCAAAATGTCGCCAGAGTCCAAGGTGACCGTACCAGAAGCTTGTGCTTCCGCAACAGCGGCTGTCTGGAAATCGAGTTCACCATCACTTGCCTGTACAGCCGTGATTCCGGCAGGAATGCTGGCGACGTCGACCTGTGCCTGAGTGGCTGCGGTTGTAACATCGACATCCACCGAGATGCTACCAGTCGCACCGAGGTTAGCCTGGTCGATCTGCAAGTCAGAGACGTTGCTGAAGTTAGTACCATCTGTCGTAATAAAGTCGAGGCTTCCGTCCAGCAGACGACGGCCTTGGAATGTTGTCGTTTGAGCAATTCGGTTCAAAGCTTCGAGCGACGAGTCGAGCTGCAACTGATTAGCAGCAAGCTGCTCGTCAGAAAGGGCTCCCGCGTTGGCACTCTCAGTTACCAAACCACGGATGTCGTTCAGGAGCGAGCTCACCTGGCCCAAAGCACTGTCGGCCGTGGCAATCACCTGATTGGCTCGGTCCGTATTGCTAATGGCACGGCGGATGGCGGTAATATCGCTCCGCAAGTTCTCGCTGGCGATCAAACCAGCTGGGTCATCCTTACCAGTGTTGATCCGGAGACCGGTGCTCAACCGTGTAAGGGCTTGGTTCAAACTCGCATTCGACTGGCCCAAGGTGTTCTGGGCCACGAGCGAGCTCACGTTAGTGTTAATACGAGTCATCTAAAAACCCCTGTCTAAAAAAACCAGTTCGTCGGAAGACCGGACTTAGGGAGTCTCGCGACTCCGGTCTATCTCTTTTTCATCACACGGTGCCGAGGACACATGCCTCGTATTTCTCTTCACCGTAAAGTTTTCTGCCGACAGTCCTCGGCATTCCCTTAGTTGGTTTGCCCTATCGGTTGTGTGCCGGGAATCCCGACATTCCAACTGTAGGACACAAACCGTGCGATGCGCGCTGCAAGCAGCTGTCGTTCCGTCTGGTGGACCGTCTATGGCTGAATATCGTCCCCACAATATGGGGGCATTAGGGTCTAAAGAAGAATTTCAGCCTGTTTTTGCCTTACTTTTTGGCCAGAGTTGCACTAATGGGTACAACCGTCAAAATCCACCATGAATCAGGACTTTTTGTATAAATCCAAAGACTGATAGATCCTTGGCAGCCGCCAAAGCTTATTCAGAATACCGGGACGCCCACGATGATCTATTGGTCTGTGGCGCCAGCATTGGGAGGTAGAAGTTGAGCATCCTCGGGCTTCAGCATCGCTGCCTGGCGATTTTCGCGCTGAATGGCTTCGTAGACTTCTCGGCGGTGGACCGAGATTTCCCGCGGCGCTTCGATACCTAGTTTGACCTTATCCCCACGTACATCGACGATGGTAATCACAACATTGTCGCCGATGATAATGCTCTCGTCACGTTGTCGCGATAGAACCAACATGGGGTAGCTCCTGATCAATTAGACGCCGGGGCGGCGTAGGTAGGTTTATTTGTAGGGATGGTAGGGAACCGGGTTTGTGACTAGGCACTACGTCGCAGCTCCACGGGAGTCTGAGTCAGTGGGAATCGGACGGGTAGAGAATCTTTGGCAATCACTTGGCAGCCGCGTCGTGTTTCGACATTGATCACCAGGGGAGCTCGTAGGTTTAGCGTGAGCCCGCTTTCCTGGCGGCTTGCGATCACTACGACTTCGGCATCTCGCAGCGTGGCCAAGTCGAGAGAGTGCAAATCGTCGCGGTCGACCCGAAGCTGGTACCCAGCCACAAATCGACGGGGGCTGACGATGCCGAGACCGACGTGGGCATGCTCGATGCTCTGCAGCCATCCGAGAGCCGGATTCTGTGAGTCGCTCAAAACAACCCAGCGCAGACAATCTTCGAGGCCAACCAGTCCTTGCTCGAATAGCAACTCGTCCTGAGGACGGACCGAAAGAGTCCCAAATCGTGTTGTGAAAACTTCCATTGTTCTACCCACTGTCTTCCGTGACACTTCGCCAATTCCACTAAACTAGCGCAGTCAGTGGCTTGGCGGAATTAATGGTTCTGCCAGCGCACGCTAGCAAGGTATCCAAAAAATACTATCGGCCAAGTAAGACTGGGAGGGTTAGAAAATTTGGCTAAATGAAGTTGAGAAGAGATAGCTGTAACAGATTTGCCGTTGCTTGAAGCGAGGCTTGTAGAGAAATCTGCCGGGCTGTGAGGTCAGAGATGGCCTGGACCAGATCTACGTCAAGTTCCTCAGACAAAGCCGTGCGCAGTTGGATATCTTCTCCTTGCAGGCTTTGTTGCGAGATTTCCAGAGCTTGTTCCTGGGCTCCCACCGCTGAGCGGGTGAACACTAAGCGGTCGATATCTACATCCAGTTTAGCGGCGGCCCGAGAAATATCCTCCGCGTTGTTTTCTTCCAGTGCATCGCGGAGACGAATCAGAGAGGTGAACACGCTGTCTGTCTCGTAAAAATTGCGGTCCTCACTGGTTAGCAATGTACCGAGTGCAGTGGCTCCCGTGGATTCCGTCGGCAACCCTAGGTCCTCTGCCGCGGTGCTCCCCTCTGCCGCCTGGAGCGTAAGATCGCCAGGGCCTGCGTTGGTATCGATTAGTTCGATTCCATTCCCATTGACGGCTAACCGTGCCAACACGCCCGCACCCGCCAACGCGGAATTAAATTCATCGATGGCGTCGCCAACGCTTTCTGCATTGCTGAGATCAACACTGTAGGTCTGGCCGTCAGTGGCAGTGATCTGCAAATCGATGTAGTTCGCATCATCGCCCAGTAGAGTAGTTCCTCCAGTTGTGATCTGGGTTCCTTCATTGCCGGGAATGATCCCCAGGTACTGAGCGGCTAGGCTGCCATCGGATTGGGACACCGAGAACGAATCCGTACCCGCTACGCTGTTATCCACAAGCTGTAAGACAGAAACGTTTCCTGTAGTCACTTCCGAAGCGGTGACACTCAAGCCCGTTACCGCATTGATGGCATCTACCACTTCAGTAACGGATTCGGCCCCCGAGAGATCGATGCCGAACGATTGGCCATCAATGGTGCTAATGACCAAATCGTCTCCTGTTGTTGTGGGAAGATCGAAACCACCAAATGTAGACACCCCACGTCCGAAATTGAGGTCGCTTAGCTTGGTATCTGAGTTATAGCTCCGGACTCCCAACTGCGAAGCAGTCGAGCCGCCGTTTTCTCCAATTTGAAAATCAGTGCCGCTCACGCGCGAGCGAATGTCGATCCCGTTGCCATTGGCGTTGATGTCTGCGAAGACTCCGGCTGCAGAACCGTTAAGAATATTCAACAAGTCGTTGATTGTCTCGGCGTCTTCGAAGGTTATCTCGTGAGTCTCACCGCCATTGACAATTTGAATTCCAGAATCGAGGTCCAGCGTTGACCCACTACCCCCGGCGGTGGTGGCAGTCGCGCTAAGATTCACGACCCCCGTTCCGGCATCGCTTAGAGTTGTGGAATCGTTCGGATCGAGTGACGCGGTGAAGCTACCCTCAGCATTGATCGCAGTAATGACCTCGTTGGCGGTGGTATCGCCGCGGTCGATTCGCACATAGAGTGTTTTTGCCTCGCCACCACTGTTGCCCGTATTGCCGGACGCCCCGCCGGTGACGGTGATGGCAGGATCGAAGGCAGCTTCGACACTCGTATCGTGCGTGGCAGTGAATTGGCCTGTATTGGCAATTTCGTCGACCACGGTTTGAATGGTTGTTTCGCCATCGTCGTCGACAGTGATCGTCAGCGTGCCAGCGCCGGAGTCGTACACCGCAGAAGCCGCATCGCCGATGTCTCCGCCCGAGACCACATTGATCGCGACGTTGTTGAACGCCGTTCCGGAAGTATTCGCCGTGACGATCAGATCGTCGCCCGTCCCCGCGAAGGAGAGCGAAGCCGACGCGGCCCGGGCGTTGGCATCGTATTCTGCGACTTCGTTGCCAGCCACCAGCCCAGGAGTAGCCGTCAGCAAATCGTCATCGACGAACTGGACGGTGACTCCGTCGAGTGCCGTGCCGTTCGCATTGGCGACAAGCTGGATATCGTTATTGCCGTTGTCACCTACGACCACGGCCCTGGCCTTAGTACCTAGAATATCTCCCAGCTGGGTAGTAGACCGCAAGACAGGATCAATATCTTCACCGACTGAAAGTGCCGTCCCGACGCCGTTCTCGGTGAAGATCCCCAATCCCCGAGCAGTTCGTCCTGTACCAACCTCCTCGACAATGAGATTGGCATCAGTGTTATCCGAATTGGAGGGATCAAATTGCAGATCGATGCCAGAACCGGTAATGGTGACGGTGATTTCTCTCCCCGTGGGCACATTCAGTTCGATAAGTCGCTTCACATCGCCGACAGTCACCGCTCCGCCAATATCGATCGTGCGAATGTCGAATCCATCGGAGATCGTAAAAGCACCATTCGAATCGATCCCTGCCCCCCCTCGGAGACTGGAAAGTAATGTGTCTTCGCTAAGCTGGGGATTGAGATCGACCGATCCCTCGACCGCAGCCGACAATCCACCGAATACTTCTTGGCCGTTCGCATTGGTATCGAACAGCACATTGATATCGGAATAAGTTTGTACCGACCCTTCGTCGCCGTGGTAAACCACGCCACGATCGGTTAGCTCGTATGGAACCTGATTGGTTTGGGTTCCCGAGAACAGATATCGATCTCGATACTTAGTATTGGCCGTAGTCAGCAGCTGTTCGAGCGTCGAATTGATTTTGGCGATGGCAGAGTCGCGCTGCTCTGCCGTAGTAACAGTGCCGACAACCTCTAGGGTCGCCGCTTTGACGTCGAACAATAAGTCCGCACCTGACCCCAGTGTAGTATCCGTCGCAGCGAGGAATTCCAGCCCCGTATTCACACTCTTACTCAGCTGTGTTTTTCGCTCCAGCAACCTTTGTAACGATATCGATCGCAATGCGGACGGGGCATCGTCACTCGGAAGAATGATCCGTTGGCCCGTACTGATTTGGTCTTGGATCCGAAACAGATCAAGCTGATCAGCCTGCAATTGCTGCGTCAGGCGCTGTCGGGAAAACAGCCCTGTGATGCGCGAAGTTGGTATCGGTATCAAGCCAGACATTGCAATCGAAAATGAGGATTCGGAGGTTGGTTTTGGAAAACGCTTAGAGTGCCACGATAATGTCTAACATCTCTGACAGAGTGGAAATGTATCGAGCCGAGGCTTGGTAGGTTTGCTGGAGCATAATCATGTCGATCGCTTCTTCGTCGAGATTGACGCCGCTGACGGCAGCAACTTCGGCCGCGAGTGTTCCTTCGAATACACGCAGACCATCGGCAACCGCGGCACTAACGGTCGCGCCTTGCGTGTTGTCGTTAATCAGTTGATCGTAAACTCCTGTAATACTTCCGCCATCTAGACTGCCAAGCGATTTGTCATTAAGCGTCATTAACTCCAACGCAATCCCATTGCCGGTGCCCAATCCATCGCCGCTGGCAGCAAACTTGGCCCCAGAAGCAGAATCTTCTTGCAACACTTGGTTCACGCCAATATCGCGGGCATTGGAGCCTGTGAAGAACGTATTCAACCCTAGTGCCGCCAGTGCGCCGCTGGTATCTCCTGAGAAGCTAAACTCAATGGCGTCGCTGTCGGAATTGATCACCAGCTCGTTGTTGAAGTTCACGCTGGCCGACACGCCATCGATGGCATTGATACTAGCAGCCAAGGAATTGAGCGACGTATCGCCATCGGTTCCATTCAGATCGATAAAAATATCGTGCTGCTCCGTGCGTGCAGTAGGATTATCGATTTCTTTGTTGTGGACATTGAACTGAAGTACTCCACTTTCGGGCGTGAAGTTGAGTCCTGCCGTGTTCAACGCCGCCGTAGGGTCTTCGACTCGCTCGATGGTCGTCAACGATTGAAATCCAGCAATTCCCTCTCCCTGCGAGTAGAGCTTGTTGAACTCGAATACAAGCGTTGAGGCGAATTCATCCAGGTTTCCTAGGAAGCCGCCGATCACCGTATCACGAGCTTCGTAAATGCCGTGCAGCTCACCACCTGTCGTCACCAGATCGCTGCCATTGTCAGCGTATTGGACAACCGTCCTGGTCAAACCGTTTTCGTTAATCGTCTCTGTTTGCACGGCTCGACGAGTCCCCTCGAAGACCAGCAGGTCCCCGTTCACAGACACGTTGACGGCTCCCGATTCTTGTTCGGTAACCTTGATATTGGTAATCTCCGCCAGCTGCTGCAGAGCGAGGTTCCGCTGGCTCCGCAACGCACCCGCATCGCTACCGGTGCTGCCACCACCTTCGGCGGATGTAATCTGCAAATTGAGTTGCCGAATTTGCTCTGAGAGGGTGTTCACTTCCGTGGTAATGTCGTCTACCCGTTGGGTGAAATCTTCATACAAAGTCCGCGCGCGGCGATCGAGTGTATTGATACGTTGAGACAGAGTCGCGCCATCTGATATAGCCAAGTTGCGAATAGCGATATCTTCGGGTGTGTCGGCCACCAGTTCGATGCTGCCGAAAAACTTGGTCAGGGCCGTACTGATGTCGACGTCGGTCAGTTCCCCGATGGCAAGCTCCAGATCGCGATAGATGTCTTCCTGCACCTCGGCACTGGCCCGATCGCTTCCTGCATCGCGGAGTCTGGCTTCGGTGAATTTATCGACATTCTGAACAATGCCAGCGATCTCGACGCCCAAACCGAGCGTCAGTGTGCCAACTTTCTGCACCGGTGCCGGGGAGTAGATAGTCCGTTCGCGGACGTATCCCGGTGTATTGGCATTGGCAATGTTATTGCCCACCACATGCAAGCCAATTTGCATGGCTTGCAGCGTATTGCCGGCCATCTGGATGGAACTAAATAACGACATCGCGACGAGTTGTAAGAGATGAGTTGCAGAGCACGAACAATCAGAGTTTCGCTGCCCTCTTTGTGGGCCTTCTAAAGCATGTTCTAAACGGCTTGGTCCATGAGCCTACCGCTCGAGACCGAGGTGTCTCCTTTTCCATAAGTCGACTGCCCACGCCCGCCAGTTGCGATTATCTCCAACATTTGCGACAGATGGAGTAGCGTGCGTTGCGTGGCCACCCATTGCGAAATGCTCTGATGGCGCAACAATCGGGAGCGTTCTTTCGACTGTTCTAGAGTTCCTTCGAGTGCGACAGTCTGTTTTTCGGGCAACGCCTCTGCCAGCGATTCAATGCTATCAGCAGGCAAGCCCGCCGCCTCGGCATGTGCTAGCAACTCCTGGCGACGTACGAGGCAGGCGTGCAAGTTTTCGCTCAGCTCCTGCTGCTCGGTAGCAAGTTTGGTGAGCCCATCGTGGTCGCGATTGACCAACGCTTGCCGTTTGCGATCTAACAGATCGAGCAACTCTTGCTGTGTGCCCGACAGTTGCCCGAGCAGGTCGGCGATTTCACTTTCCCAATTGATATCCATTTCTTGTGTCTCGTCTTACCGGCTTGTGGTCTTACTTCTCCGAATCCCCCTCCCCTAGTCCCTTCCCCGAAGACGGGGGAGGGGGACGAGAGAGGCGATCCGTTTTCTTACTTTGGTATCTAACGTCTGCTGAGGAATCGCAAATCATCTAGCGAACTGTCATTCGCTTCTCGGGCTGCATCGATGATGGCTGCTTGACGAGGAAATTGTTGGCGAAACATCGGGTCGGCGATCTGCTCGGCACTGGCTTCCGTCATTTCCTCTGCCATCAGTTGGTCCATCTGTCCCTGGAATACCTCTTCGGCCCGACCGCCGTGGAAGTAGGCGGGTTTGTCTTGGGTGCTTCGCATCGCCTTCATCAACTGTCCAAAGAACATCTCGCCGACGAATTGACGGAACTTCTCTTGAACTTCCTCGGCCTGCCCGAGTTGCTCAGCGGCACTGACATTGGTCGGCCTCAGAGGGCGTATACTCGAATTGGATTGCAGATTGATTTCCATTGAATTTCTCTCAGCGGCATCGAGGAAGAGTAACTTCCCTTATTTTTGTCCCCCTCACCGTGCCTCTCCCCAATGGGGCGAGGGACTTATGAGAAGTTACTCTTCCTCGATCCTAAAATCAGCTATTTCACAATCAGCCGGCCATGCAATTTGCCGCTGCTTTCGATAGTCTTGATGATGTCAATTGCATCTGAGGTTGGCACCTTCAGTGCGTTGAGTGCGTCGACAAGGGCCGTTAGTTTGGCCGAGTCGCTACCCTGCTGTTGATCGATTGCCTCGAAGGGGGGCACCTGCACCGTGGCATCGACCACAATATTCTTGTGCGAAACCACGACGTCTCCAATTTGCACGTCGCCACTAATCACAATACTGCCCTTCTTCTGATCGATCACCACGCGCGCTTCCGGCTCGGGCGAATAGGTTTGTGTTTCCATCAACCCCGAGATGAAGGCCACTGGATCTTCCACATAGGCTTTGGGGACTCGCATGCGGATGTTCGAGGCGTTGAGTGCTTTCACTGCGTCGGGTTCCTGCTGAAAGTGCGTCTGTGTGATGATTTCAGCAATGTCGCTGGCCGTTTGAAAGTTGGCATGGTTGCGATCAAGAATCAAAGTGACGTAGTTGTTCTCATCCATAAAAGGCGTAAACACGTCTTCTTCCATTTGACAGCCGTTGTGAATCGTGCCCACCAGGGGTTGATCGGGATCGTCTAGATGAATCGACCCCTCGGCGAGTGCATAAACGCGTTCGTCTTGAATGTTCGGGCCTTTGAGGGCGGCGAAAGCGAGTCGACCACCATCGAGGCTTTTTCCGTTAATAGCACTGACGCTGCAGTCGATCTTGTCGCCGCTACGAGCACCCGTGTCGGGAACCGTGGCAGTGACCATTACCAGAGCGACGTTCTTGATCTTCTTCAGCTCGTCCAGGCTGCCCTGCCCTGGCAATCCTTGTTGAGGGATGGGGCTGCCCATGAGTTCCATCGCCCGCGACAAGGCCCGCATGGTTTGGGCATCATTGGCTTCGCCCGTGCCATTCAGTCCCACCACCATGCCGAGACCACGTAGCACGTTTTCTTCCTGGCCTTTTACCCGACAGATGTTTCGCAGGAATGTTTGTGCAGAGGCTTGCTGACCAATGGTTGCCAACACGAGCAACGTGAGCGCGATCGTTGTGAGCTTGGTCGTGTTGCTTGAAGATTTCATAGTTGTTGTCCGCGGTAATTAAATTCGCGTGATCTCGGATGTAGCTGGATTTGCGAAAATTCAGAACGGATTTGGCTGAATTCTTGCGAATCCAGCTACGTTTAAGGGAGACTTACTTAAAAAGGTTTGTATTTGTCGTACCACTGTGTGAACCAGCCGCGAGCATAGCCGTCGCGAACCTGGCCCATTTCTTCTTTATCGATTCGCAGCTCGGCGATGGAATCGCTGCTGACAGTGCGGTCGGCCTGAATCGCTTCGCGACGTACAACGCCAGTGATCGATATCCGCCAACGTTCTTCGTTGTTGCGAATTTCTTGGTGTCCTTCGATCACGAGGTTTCCGTTCGGGCGAATGTCGACGATCTTGGCTGCCATTCGGAACGTCAGCGAGTCTCGCAGCTCGACGTCAGATTCAGCACGGTATTGGCTATTGAGCGTCCCGGTGATGGTGGGGTCGCCATCGGCTTGGGCGGCAGGCTTGAGCGAACCGCTATCGAGTTGAATCCAGTCGGCCAATACCGCGGCCAGGCTTGCCGTTTTTCTGTTTTCCGCATCACCCTCACTCAAGAACCGAGAGTTGAAGTCGACAAGCACCGTGATGATATCCTGCTCCTGCAACTGACGCGGCATGGCTTCAGGCGGCAAATCGCGGAAGACGAACGAGCTAGTTTGTAGCGTTAGACCACGCGGAGTGTTCACTGGTTGTTGAAACAGGCTGCCGTCCTGCGCCTCGGCTGGGCAAACCGCGAAAGCGGAGCCCACGACAAACGCGCCGGCAAAGCACTGGTTTCTGAATTTCCTGGACTGTTGTTTCATCTCGAAATTCCAACTTGTTGTCAGTTTGAGTGAGCGGCCCAAAGCAGTTGCAGCAGCGTTAACGTAAGACTGTGTTATGACGTGGCAACGAAGCATAGTCTCGAACCGATGCGCCTGCGGCCAAGACTTCCAATTCCCGCAGTCCAGAAACCCGTGCGGCATAGCGATCTTTCTTGTCGAGTGTCTCTACCTGAATCAAATCGCCCAACGCTCCATCTTGCCGAGCGACAGCATAGGTTCGCACTGCGATTCCAGCTGTGCGGGCAAACACGGTCACAGTTTCGCCACGCTCCACTTGCAGAGGGGCGGCAATTTGATTCCTCGAGATGACTTTCCCCTTACCGATCGATTGCTTCGCTTGCATGCCGATGATTTGGCTCGGCTCGGTAATCGTCGTGGACTGGAGGCTACCTTCCACGACTTCGGTCTGGAGATCCGAGGCGCGGATCAAATCGCCTCGGGCGATTGGCCGCAGCGTCGTAACGACTGTTTGGAATCTGGTAATCTTTGTCGTCACGCGGACGGACTCTTCATGCCGTGCGTCCGATACGTTGAAGTATTGCCGCCCCGTCCAGGGACGGTGTCCGCCAGATACTTCCAAATCGTCGGAAAGGCTGGCCGCTTGAAGAAGCGACTTGGCGTCGAACTCAATGGCTATCCGCCAACCGTCGTGACCTGTCTCAGCAATCAAGTAATTAGTGATAGAATCTTCCAAAGCACGTTCGATCTGTTGACGCGAACGGCTAGGGATAGTGGTTTGTTGATCAACCTGTGGCAGAGCTTTGGCCTGACCTAGTTCTACAACTTCCGCACCACCAATGTCGAGACTAAACAGACTAATGCCGCTGGCCACCAACATGTCGCGAACTTGTGCCCGGCTCAGGTACTGCAGCGTCCCTGGAGCAGGGGCTGGAGTGATCGAAGTGTGCTTGAGCTCTTGCAGTTCGCCAGGAGTTGCCGCGGAGATTTCCGCGATGTCACCCAAGTAAACCATGGGCCCCGTGTGCATGCTTTGAGATCGCAACACAACGTTGGCTCCCAACGCAGATAACGTTGAGGCCGCAGTCGCGAAGCACACTAGCAAACTTAGGAGAGTATTTTGAATCATGAGTTTATTCATGGGGTAAGATTAACCACGACGAAGATTGGCAGCGATCTGCATGATCTGGTCGCCGGCCTGAACAACTTGAGAATTCAATTCAAAGGCCCGCTGGGTGGTAATCAAGTCGATGAGTTCTTCCACCGGTTCTACGTTCGACGACTCCAGCGCTCCCTGAGCGATTACGCCAAAACCAGGGGTACCGGGTTGAGCGGTAGTGGCTGTATTCGAGGCGTCGGTCTCTTTGAACAAGTTGTCGCCCATCTTCAGCAAACCATCGGGGTTGATAAAGTTTGAAATATTGAGCTGACCAGCGGTTTGCAATGTGGGCGAATCGGTCGTTCGAAATTGCACCTGGCCATCACCGGTTACAACAATGTCGACAGCGTTATTAGGGATATTGACGGCTGGATCGACGATCCAACCTGTGTTGGCTGACCCGAGCACCAACTGGCCGTTGGCATTGATGCCAAAGTTGCCGGCTCGTGTGTACAAGAAGTCTCCACCCGGATCAATGACGCGAAAGAACCCTTCGCCTTCGATCGCAAAGTCCAACGGATTGCCGGTGGTTTGCATCGAGCCTTGGGTATGATTGGTTTGTGTGCTGGAAACTCGCGTACCCAGGCCGACTTCGATTCCTGTGGATGTCAGGTTACCGTCGGCATCGGTCGCACCTGGTAAACGGTTCACACGGTAGATGAGGTCTTCAAAGTTGGCTCGATCTTTCTTGAAGCCCGTGGTGTTGATATTCGCCATATTATTGGCAATCACATCCAGCTTCGTTTCCAACGCTTCCATGCCGGTGGCGGCTGTGTAGAGAGTTTGAACACTCATGGTTTACTGTCCTTATGAACCCGTCAGTTATCCGTTATCTGCCGTGATGAATGTGGTGAACTAAGCCGAGGAGAGTACCCGTCCCAGGAGCTGACTGATCATGCCATCGCGATGCTGAATCAACTTGGTGTTGGCTTCAAAAGCACGCGACGTTTCGATCATCGTCATCATTTCGTTAGTGGAACTTACGCCCGACAACTCCAAATATCCTTGGCGAATGTCTCGATCTGGAGTTGCTACTGGCGTGATGGGTCCCAGGGGACGAAACGTGTTGTTGCCAACTTTTACCAGGTCGCCAAGCGACTCGGGCTTTTGGAGTCCAACGTTGATCCGCGATCCGGACTGACTGATCACACCGCCGGGAAACATCTCCCACGGTTGCTCGGGATCGAGCTTGATTTCGCCGCCGCCATCATTGAGTACCGCGAAATCGCCGGTTTGCGTAGTTAAGCGACCGTTGACATCGAGCAGAAAATTGCCAGCGCGAGTCAGCAGGTCTTCGCCATTTCGGTTGCGGACTTGGAAAAAGCCCTCGCCGTTGATGGCCATGTCGGTAGGTACATTGGTGCTCCGCAACGTTGTATGAGAGAAGTCAGTGGCGACTTCCATCATCTTCACACCACCACCAACGTCGTTGGTTCCACCAACACCGGGTGTGGCCTGGCCTTGCTGAATTGCCTCGGCAAAGCGGGCCTGAAACGTGGGAATGTCGCGTTTGAAGCCGGGCGTGTTTACGTTGGCCAGATTATTGGCGATCATTTCCAAGCGTTGTGCTTGAACTTTGGCGCCTTCAGCCGACAGATACATTCCGTAAGACATGTTATCGATAAGGTGATTGCAGGTTTGCCCCCCTGCCATCGCCGTTTGGACTATGCACGGCTTGTGCCAAAACGATTGCCGTTTGAGTTCTTTTCCTGTGACCCTTGAAAAACAGGTCTCGATTCACTGAAGTGAATCCGCCAGCATCCAGGAGCTAGATGCGGCACATCGGCAGAGGTTGCGTGTGCAATTGAACGAGGTCGGCAGACATTGCCGCTAGCACCGTGGATTAGGCATTCTTTGCCGCGGCGACGATCTGGGCCGCCCCTTGATCGAGCAATTTCTTAGCGACCGTCTGGCCCAACGATTCTCCCTGGGTAACGTCGGCCGCGCCGGAAGCAGTGAGTATCTGCTCTCCGTCGAGGCTAGCCACGAGCCCGTTGAGCATGAGTTGCCCGTCTTCGATCCTACCCCAGGCTCCCACAGGTGCAGAGCATCCCGCATGCAGGAGTGCCAGCATCGACCTTTCCGCCGTAACTGCGGCCCGCGACGAGAGGTCGTCAAGATTGGCTAGCAGCTCAATCAACACGCTGTCCTGCGCGCGGCATTCAAGCCCCAAAGCCCCTTGGCCCGGGGCTGGGAGCATGCGCGGTGGTCCCAATTGCTCGGTGATCCGCTCGTTCAGCCCCAACCTTGTCAGCCCAGCCTCGGCTAATATGATCGCGTCGTACTGGCCCTCGTCTAGTTTGCGAAGCCTCGTGTCGACGTTGCCGCGAATGCCAAGGACCTCTAGGTCCGTCCGAAGTTGTTTGAGCTGTGCTTGCCTGCGCAGGCTACCCGTTCCAACCTTCGCACCCTCCGGCAGTTCGGCCAAGGTGCCAGCTGAATTTGAGATTAGTGCGTCTGCCACACTCGCGCGCTCAGGAATAGCGGCAAGCACCAGCCCGTCTGTTGCTTCGGTCGGCAAGTCTTTCAAACTGTGGACCGCCAGGTCGGCTTCCTCTGCGAGAACGGCAGACTGAACTTCTTTGGTAAACACACCTTGAATCCCGAGCCCTGGGACGGGACCAGACTGCTGGACATCGCCTTGGGTGACGATCTCCACAAGTTCAACTGCCGCCCCGAGACTACTAAGGCGCTCGGCAACCCAGTTGGCTTGCCACAACGCAAGCTGGCTAGCTCGTGTACCAATGCGGATAGGGTGGTTTGACAACGGAATTTCTAGCGGTTGAGAATCTTCAATAGAGCGTTTGATTCGCTCATCCTAGACATTCCGTCGTCCCGCAGCAATTGGCTACTCAGCACTCGGTGGAGAGACACCGGGGTCGGACTGTCGGATTTCCTGCTCTGCAATCGCCTTCGCTAACTGCTGAGGGGGCACCACGACACCACAACTGACGATGAACTGAAACGCTTGATCGATGGTGATATTCAGATCGATCGTTTCGCTCTTCTTCACCGTTACCGTGAAGCCGGTGAACGGCATTGGCGAGGTAGGCACCAGTACTGAGAGTACCGGCTCGTTAGCCGCACAGCGAATATCAAGTAGACTTTCGCCCGTGACCATTGCCAACGTCCAGATGCCTTTGCGCGGGTATTCCACGGCTACGACGCGGGTGTATTCGATTTCTCGTTCGCTAAAGAGAAAATCGGTGACCTGCTTGACTGAGGAATACACGTTACGGATCAGCGGGAGCCGATTGATGACCCGTTCGAATTGCATCCAAAAGAATCGGCCGACACCGGCTGCCAAGAAACGACCCAACAGGTACAGCACCAATAGAAATGCACACAAGAACAGCGGCAGCACAACTTGCGGCTGGAGAAACTGACGGTCGACGTACAGATCGTAGACATCGGTCGCATCGTCAGGCATATCCTGCCCGTCGAGATGCTCTTCGGCATACTCGAAATGCTTCTCCAGAATAAACCGGCCGTCACCCGTCTTGTGGTAGAGCTGCCCTTGGTATTCCGCGAGATCGTTGTTCACCTCGCTGGCGGGGATATCGTCGGCTCGGACAATCTTCTGCTGGTAGTAGGTCGTGAGCCCTCGTCTGGCTAAGCCTTCCATTGGGGAGAGCATGTAATTGGCCACGGTATTGCCGACCCACACAAAAATCACGATGGTCAGCAGCGGCGGCAGCAGAACACCTAACCCTCGAATCACCGCACGACGAAAGGGGTCGAGCGGGCGACGCTTGGGATCGGTGGGAAGATCGGGGATATCCATGCTGAACTATTCTGCGAATTGAGGGCATCGGCACAAGCCGAGCAAAGCGAGACTTGCCCGGCCCATGCTGCAGGGCAACAAAAGATAGCCCGCTGCGAAGGCGATTTAAGGTCTTAAGTCGATGATCGTGAGCTCAAGACGCCAATTTGTCCGATTTGACGGAACGATCCGCACATTTGTGATAAATCGACCTCCGAAAGCCCACTCAACCCACTGGGGTCCGCCCTAATACCAAAACGATCACCTCAACGGCTCCCGCACGTTTCAGTACGCGGGCAGCCTCGCTACAGGTGGCACCGGTTGTCAGCACATCGTCGACAATCACTAGGGTCGGCGCATCCAGCTTATAGCCAGGACTTACGGCCAGGGCTCCTTGTACATTGCGAAATCGCCCTGGCTGAGACAGGCCCAACTGTGCAGACGTGCTTTTCTGCCACTTCAAGAGCTTGGGCTGTAAAGGCAGGCTGAGACTGCTGGCAACCGTTTCTGCCAAACGGGCAACGGGGTTCGAAGGACGCGTCAGTTTCCGCCAATTGTGCATTGGGATGGGGACCACTGCATCGGGCTGTATCTCTGCTAACTGCTCGCGAAAATGTTCTGCCAGAACTTTTCCGAGTGCGGTCGATATCTGCTGGGTTGCATCGCTCTTCATTTGCAACACCAATTCTCGCAGGAGGCCTTCGTAGACTCCGTAAGACAGAGTTCGATCGAAACGTAGGCGATGCTCAACGCAATTTGGGCAGGATTCGGCATTGCCGGGAATCTCGGGAACGCGTGCGCCGCAACGGCGGCAGGTTGCTGTGGGCGTCCGGCTAAGCAGGTCTTGGCAAGACTGGCAGAGGCCGATGCCCGCGGGCAGTTCGTCCATTGCCTGGTGGCAAGCAACGCAACTAGGCGGGAAAACGAGATCCAGGGCTCGGTGGCCAAGTTGCCGCAGCCATTTTGGAGATACTACTGCCATAGCCCATTTCACCGGCTGAGACGGATAAATTGCGGAATGCGGATTTGAAATAGCTCGATGCCAGCACAGGCGGGAGCACACTTCTATTGACGCTAGCAATCGGCGTGAACTACCCTTCGCGCTTATAACACTCGACCCTGCTCAATTCGCATGATACTCGATCGCTATCTCCTCCGGCAATTTATTCAGATCTTTGTGATCTGTTTCTTGAGCCTGACGGGTCTGTATGTGGTGATCGACGCCTTTAGTCATCTGGATAACTTCACCGCCTATGCCGAGCAACATGGCAGTTTGTTGGGCGTCCTCGGCGAATACTACGGATACCGGGCACTGGGATTCTTCGACCGTACCAGCGGCATTCTGGCGATGCTCGCAGCCATGTTTACGGTGACCTGGCTACAAAGGCACCATGAACTAACTGCGATGCTAGCCGCGGGAGTTTCGAAAACGAGGGTTATCAAACCACTAGTGATTGCGGCAATTGCAATCAGTCTCGCCAGCATGGCCAACCGTGAGTTTTTGATTCCCGAGATCCGGGATCAACTGACCCGCGACATCAAAGATTTGTCTGGCAGCCGCTCTCGTGAATTGGAAGCCCGCTTCGATGGCCGATCGAATATCTTGATCGGCGGCCAAGAGACGATCGCCGCGGAAGAACGCATCGTAAAACCGACGTTCGTAATGCCCGCCGAACTGGCCGTCTACGGCAAGCAGCTACGCGCAGAGAATGCCTACTACCACCCAGCCACTCAACAACACCCAGGCGGTTATCTACTGGATGGGGTCACGTTGCCGCGGAAGCTGAAGAAGCTCCGCTCGATATCGTACGAAGATACTCCAACTGTGTTGATGCCCAGCGATACACCTTGGCTCGAAGCCAAGCAAGTATTTGTTGTTTCTCAGGTTCGATTCGAATTGCTGGCTAGCGGTTCGACTTGGAGGAACTATGCATCGACGGGTGAACTCATTCGCGAACTAAGCAATCCCACCACAGACTTGGGACCCGATGTGCAGGTGGCCGTTCACTCTCGATTCTTAAAGCCAATCATGGACGGCACACTGTTGATGCTGGGGCTACCGCTGATGTTCACTCGCGGCAATCGCAATATGTTTCTTTCCATCGGCCTGTGCATCGTGGTAGCCGTCGCGTTTTCGGTGGTGACACTGGCCGGCCAATCGCTGGGCGGCGTTAGCCTGCTCAGGCCGACGCTCGCCGCCTGGCTGCCGGTGCTTATATTTCTGCCCATCGCCGCCGGGATCAGCCAAACGCTTCGGACTTAGTTTGGGGTGTTTCACCGTGTCTGGGCCGGGGGTTGCGAAAAGTGGCTGCTAATGCCATTCTGAAGGTCGCTGCTGACTCTCCCCATTCTCTCACGTTCAAACGGAAAGACGACGATGAAAGTTGCCACATTCACTACGGACAAGGGCGAGATTCGCCTTGAGCTGTTTGCTGACAAAACTCCCAACACTGTGGCCAACTTCGAAAAGCTTGCCGGCGATGGCTTTTACGACGGCCTGGTTTTCCATCGAGTGATCGACGATTTCATGGTTCAAGGTGGCTGCCCGCAAGGAACAGGCACCGGCGGACCGGGCTATACTTTTGAAGACGAGTTCCATCCAGAACTCAAGCACGACGAGCCGGGCATCCTCTCCATGGCCAATGCCGGCCCCAATACAAATGGCTCGCAGTTTTTCATCACGCACGTAGCCACCCCGTGGCTCGATGGCAAACACTCTGTGTTTGGAAAAGTGCTGGGAGACGGTCAGAAAGTTGTCGACTCGATTGAACAGGGCGACAAAATTCAGAAGTTGGAGATATCTGAAGAGTAGCGTGTTGGCATCGAAACGGATCTGATGCTAAAGAGGCAAAGGTTTTTGGAGAAGAGCCGTCATGATTGCCCCTCGAATCGTTGCCTGGCGGAATTCTGTCGGGCTTGCCCTAGGACTGCTAGTCACGTTGTCGACAGTGGCATCGGTAGCCGAACAGAATTACTGGAACCGGTACCGGGGGCCCGATGGCACCGGCACGATGCAGGGCTGCAAGCCTCCCGTCGAGTTTTCAGAGACGAAGAACGTCCGTTGGAAGACCCCAATCCACGGCAAAGGTTGGTCGTCGCCAGTCGTTTGGGATCAGCAAGTTTGGCTCACCACGGCTACTGAGGACGGCAAAGAGCTGTCCGCTCTGTGTATTGATCTAGAGACCGGCGAAGTTGTTCACGACTTGTTGGTCTTTGAGATCGAGCAACCAGCGTTCTGTCATCCGGCAAACTCTTATGCCTCTTGCACACCCTACGCTGAGTCGGATCGCGTGTTCGTTCACTATGGTTCGAGCGGCACGGCGTGTATTGATAACGAGACGGGTGAAGTTCTGTGGCAGCGACAAGACTTACCTTGCGACCATTTCCGGGGCCCAGCGTCGTCCCCCGTTGTCGAAGGCAACAATCTACTCATCCACTTTGATGGCATCGATCAGCAGTACGTTATTGCGCTCGACAAGTACTCCGGAAAGACGATCTGGCGGAGAGATCGTGACATCGACTATGGCACTGATGTGGGAGACTTCAAGAAGGCCTACGGCACGCCGACGTTGATTGATTTGAATGGTCAAAGGCAGATGGTTAGTCCAGCCGCAGTGGAAACGATTGTCTACGATCCTGCCGATGGCGATGAATTGTGGCGCGTACGGCATGGGGGAATGAATGCTTCGACGGCCCCCATTCATGAATATGGGCTCGTCTATATCAATGCCGGAACCGGAGACAACAGTTTGATTGCGGTGCGGCCCCCTGAGAGTGTATCTGAATCACCACAAATAGTCTGGAGCACTCGCAAGGCAGTCCCACAGCGTGGGTCAGTGATCGTCACCAACGGCGGGCTGTTCATGTTTGGGGACAACGGGGTTGCAACATGCCTGGCCGCCAGAAGTGGGCAGAAGTTTTGGTCGCAGCGGCTCAGCGGTCAATTTTGGTCGTCGCCAATTCTTGCCGACGGCCGTCTCTATTGCGGGAATAAGGAGGGGGAGGTCTTCGTCATCAAAGCCGCCCCGGAGTTTAAGGTTCTAGCGAAAAATACGTTTCCCAATGGATTTTATGCGACCCCAGCGTTAGTTGAAAACTCCCTTATTTTGCGCAGCACGACGCATCTTTATCGAATCGGAAAATAAACAACTCAGCGAAATCGCACCCGTTGCGACTCAGAAGCTGGTAAACTGCGGACTGACACCTCGAGCCCCGCCCTCCCCCGCCGCGTCGCCTCCCCCATGCTCGCCTCAGGTCGAAATCGATCGCAGCTTCCTCTCCGATTTGCTTGGAATAGCAGTTTCGCGCTATCCTGCTGCGCGTTGGCTCTAGCTTTAAACTTGGCTTCCAGCAACGCGGAAGATTTGTCGAAAGACAAGTTCCTCAGCGAGATCGAGCCGATCTTGGCCGAATCGTGTTACGACTGTCACGGCTATGGCATGGCCGAGGGCGGCGTGGCCCTTGATCAGTTTGAGTCTTCTGCGGCAGCCAAGGGCGACCCTGAATTTTGGTGGCGCGTGCTGAAGATGCTGCAAGCAGAGCTCATGCCGCCGCCTGATGCTTTCTCTTTGGATACCACGCAGAGAGAACAGCTAGTCGACTGGATTAAAAGCGATGTGTTCCTCTTTGTACCTGGCCAGCCAAATCCGGGGCGCGTCACCCTGCGTCGGCTAAATCGAGTGGAGTATCGCAACACAGTTCGCGATCTATTGGGAGTCGACTACGACACAGAAACCAACTTTCCACCCGACGACAGTGGGCATGGCTTCGACAATCTAGGCGAAGTGCTGAACATGTCTCCTTTACATTTAGAAAAATACGTCCAAGCAGCCAAAACAATTACCGAACAGGCCATGCCGCTGTCATCGGACCTGGAAGGGCAACGCAACTTTTTTGGCGCAACGCTCCCTTCTTCATCCGAACAACAGCCTGAGTTTCTGCAGACGTTTTTTCGTTCGTTCGCAACTCGCGCCTACCGTCGACCAGTTGATGAAGAAACTCTTCAGCGCCTCGTCGATTTTACGATGCTCACTCACACCGAGGACAACGAACCTTTCGAGTCGGCGATTCAACAATCAATTGCCGGTGTGCTGTCGTCGCCCCGTTTTCTGTTTAAGATCGAGCAACTCGATACCAATGACGATGAGGCGTTTCCCTACATAGATGAGTTCTCGCTAGCATCTCGCTTGTCCTACTTCCTCTGGTCGACGATGCCCGACGAACAACTTATGCGTCTCGCTGGTGTGAGCCAATTGCGGGAGAACCTTTCCCAACAGATCGATCGCATGCTTGCCGATTCACGCGGGAATCAATTCGTCAAACAGTTTGCTGGCCAATGGCTGGGAAGTCGAGATATCAAACAAGTCACCCTAGAGATCCCGGATATCATCCGTCGCGACCTCCCCCCCGATGCCAATCTGGCCAAGCTCCGCAGAGAACAAGTTCGGCTTCGCACGATTCAACCAGATGAGCTTACGAAAGAACAAAGGAACGAGTTGCGAAAAGCACGGAAACTATATGACCAAGCAATGGCCAGAAATCAAGAATTTGACCGAGGAGATTTCAATGCCCTCAAGTCGCTCATGCAAGAAGAAACAGAAATGCACTTCCAGCATGTGTTTCAAGAGGACCGCCCCCTGCTAGAACTGATTGATTGTGATTATGCATTTCTCAATGACAAACTTGCCAAGCATTATGGGATCGCAGGTGTGTGGGGCGATAAGGTTCGCAAGGTTTCGCTCCCTGCCGACAGTCCCCGCGGCGGTATCCTGACGCAAGGGACAATGTTGGTCACAACTTCTAATCCCAATCGAACATCACCCGTCAAACGAGGGCTGTACGTCTTAGAAAACATCTTGGGCGTGCCTCCGGCTCCACCCCCGCCAGATATCCCTGACTTGCCAGAAGTCCGGTTTCCGAAAGACGCCGACGTACCCAGTTTGCGACAGTCACTCGCCAAGCATCGAGAAGATCCAGTTTGCAGTTCCTGTCATAACCGGATGGACCCGATTGGCCTCGCATTCGAAAACTTCAACGCACTAGGGGCCTGGCGAGAAGCCGAGCATGGCAAAACCATTGATCCCAGTGGCGAGTTAATTTCGGGAAGCTCTTTCGCAGGTGTCAGAGATTTGAAGCAGATCTTGATCAGCCAACACGAGCGTGACTTCTATCGATGTTTGACCGAAAAAATGCTGACCTTTGCGGTTGGTCGCGGGCTAGAGTACCATGACGTACAGAGCGTTGACAGAATTGTCGAGCAGCTCGAAGCTGAAGACGGCAAGTCCAGCGTATTACTCCGCGGCATTGTGCTATCAGCCCCATTCCAACGCAGCAGACGCGAGCAATCGAACAAGCATGCATCAGCACCAACCAACTAAAGAAACCTCGCGGCGGAATTTTCTGCGTGGGCTTGGGGCTTCGATTGCTTTACCGGCTTTCGCATCGCTGGGTACAAACAGTGCAATTGCAAATGTGCAATCCAAGAAAGCACTGGCTCAAACGGCGACAGGCGCCCCGCTACGGACTGCGTTTCTGTATTTTCCCAATGGCGTGATTCAAGATACTTGGTGGCCCAAGCAGACCGGCTCCAACTTCGAACTGAGTCAATCACTGGCACCGCTTGCGAAGTTACGCGATCAGATCCAGGTCTTGGGAGGCTTAGATCAAGTAAATGCCGAGGCTGGCAAAGATGGAGGGGGAGATCACGCCCGCGGAGGCGGAGTCTTTCTCACCGGCGTCAGGATTAACAAGAGCGCGACCGATATTCGCTCGGGAATCTCAGTCGACCAAGCGATGGCAAAAGAGATTGGCCATCTTACGCGGTTCAGTTCATTGGAACTTTCCTGCGAGCCAGTCCGAACGACGGGCAACTGCGACTCGGGATATTCGTGTGCCTACAGCTACAATATGTCGTGGAGTTCCCCTTCGACGCCCAAGACGCCTGAATCGAATCCACGATTGCTCTTCGAGCGAATGTTTGGTGCCGGCAAACCCCACGAGCGGCTAGCGAATTTAGAGCGTCGACGTCAGCAACAGCGTTCGATTCTCGACTTTGCGCGAGACGATGCCCGCAGGGTCAAGAAAACTCTAGGGGCCCACGATCTTGTCAAGCTCGACCAATATCTGACTGGTGTGCGGGAACTGGAATCTCGGATCGAGAAGTCGGAGCAAATAACATCTCAGCATGCTCCTGCGATACAGGCTCCCCTGGGAATACCGAAGGATTACCCCGAGTACTTAGAGCTGATGTTTGAAATGCTTCTGCTCGCGTTTCAAACAGATTCAACTCGCATTGCCACATTCATGTTATCGCACGATGGCAGCAACCGCTCGTTTTCGCACATTGGCATTTCTGAAGGGCATCACAATCTGAGTCATCATCGCAATGTGGAAGAGACCATGCAGAAGATCAGCGAGATCGACCGCTGGTACGTCACGCAGTTGAGCAGTTTTCTCTCGCGGCTTGCTGAGATAGAAGACGTCGATGGCAATTCGCTTCTCGATAACTCAATGATCGTCTACGGAAGCGGCAACTCCGACGGCAATCGTCACACGCATAGAAACCTACCAATCGTACTGGCTGGAGGCGGAGGCGGTGTTCTAGCCCCGGGCCGCTATGTCGACCATAAATCGAAGCCGATGTGCAATCTCTATCTGGCCCTTGCAGAGAAAATGGGTATCGACTCTCTACCACGCTTTGGAGATTCGACAGGCGTACTGTCGAATCTCTAAGTAGTGAATCTAACTGGTTTGCTCAGTCGAAGCGCGTCTACTTTCGTCGCGAGCAAATCAGCAGACTTCCCAAGCCAAAGAGCGCGAGAGCGGTAGGCTCAGGAATTACAGGATTAACCTTGAAGTCCTTTTTAGCAATGAATGCTAAGGAGTCGGACTCGCTGTTGCTGATGAGCTGGTTGTTGATCACCACATCAGCTTTGGTCACACCCAGGGTCGAGCCACCCAGTGCGGGACTTAAATCGGCGACTGCGTCGAGAGACCAATTGAGTAGCCCCGTGTCGGTTCCACCAGCGGAAGCATAGTCGGTGCCGAAAAAGTCTGTTCCAATCAGAACAATAGAATTCGCGAGTGGGGTGTTATCGATTTCTAGAATCTCAACCCGGATACTCAGACTGGCACTGACTGTTGTTCCAGCTCCTCCAGTTCCAGAAAAACTGTAGTCGCCGCCTTCGTTGACCACGACAGAGCTAAAGCCCTCGCCGGGAGCAGCCATCAGAGTAAAGTTCAGCTGGCCATCGGTAACATCCAGTGGGCCACCTGTGGAAGTAGCCACAAATCCCGGAGGATTGAAGTCTAACTGGTCACCACTGATGGTGGGTGCGCCGTACAGGGCCGGTGGCACAGGATCGGTGCCGGAGGATTCTTCGATATCCAGATACATGACTGTGCCTGGAGGAATATCAGAATAGTCGCCGTAGAAAATCGACCCCGCATAGGTCGACTGGATCGAAAGCATGCACAGACAAGTAGCTGCGACGAGAGCAAGGGTGTAGGTTCTGCCGGCACTGCGCGTACCGGTACTGTAAGTCGACTTCATGAGCTTTCGCCCCCAAACCATTTGTAGATAGCAAGTGTAATAAGAGCTTTCGCCCTTGATTGAGCACTCTTGCTCTAAGACTCAACGCCCTTGCGCAGAGACAACCACCTTCTTTTGACAAGCGATCTTAAAAAGCGAGCTGGCAGAAGCATCAACTTCGCAACTTAAGATGTTGTTCCGTGCCTGTAGAATCTGTTCGTACAAGCCTCTCTATCCACAATTAGTTACTAGCTACAGTACGATCAAGAAAATTGCGGTCAAAGCGATGAATTTGCGCGAAAAAAACTGCATAACCCCGCTGCAGATAAGGGTTTTTCACATCTCCTAGAGAAAAAGAGCACGTGGGTTCAACCACTAAAGCTGTATTTCCTGTTCGACTGCCTCCTCTTGAGAGGGGTCTTCCTCCGCGGGGAGAGAATCATCCAAAGCAGCATCAATAATCCTTTTCATCTCGTCGGAAGGATCGACTTGCTGAACTTCCGCGGGGATCTCAGCCGCGTCTGCTTTTTCCTTTAGAAAATCAATCAGTCCACGAAGTTCTTCGTCGCTGACGGAATCTCGCATCTGCCATTGACCATCTGGCTGCTTCACGGCAATTTTGCTCATGGCCGCTTCGAATTCCTGTTCTCCGATCTTCTCCTCAATCATGCCGGTCACAAATCGGTTGAGCGCGGTACGCCCCGCTTCCTTCTCTTCCTCGGTAAGCCCAGAGTCTTCAAAGTACTTGCGTTCAATTCCTGCCACGACGATCGAAGGCATAAGTGGCGATTTCATGATGTCCTCGACGACTTTACCGGCCTGTTCAAATGAAAGGTCGCCCTCACGGAATGCGTCGGTCAGACGTGCAACCTGATCTTTGATCTCCACTTTCTCTTGATCGGGAAGATCAGACTCGTCGATGACAACATTGACCACCTGCGAAGTAATATCGGCCGTCCAACCTTTCACATTCCGTGCTACCCAAATCCCAACGACGATGACCAAGACCAGCATAATCGCACTGGCGATCAAGCATCCCTTGAGACAGCCAGACATCCCGCTCTTTTCGCGATAAGCTTCTGGCTCTTCGATTTCAAAACGGTCACTGGCTTCGTATTGATCGTCGGGCATCTTTACAACGGCGACTTGCCGCCTCGCGCGGATGGGGGTGCGGTTGAATAAGGTTATGTTAGCAATTTGGGTTTGCAGAGCAAGATGAAGTGCCTGGCAATCGTTGAACAGGTGTTGCGTCGGTGGTCGAACGGGTCCAGCTCGCCTATATTGAGCAGATCACCCGAAGGACAAAGGTTTCGCAACAGTTGCCAAGGTACCCATGAAAGATGAAATACTTCGCCCGCTGGGCAAGAGTGGCTTGCCGGTGTCGCCTGTCTCATTAGGCACTTGGCCTATGGCAGGGGCCTCGACGGCAGATGTTAATGACCAAGACAGCATCCTCGCACTTCAAGCTTGCTTAGACATTGGCATCAACTTTATCGATACGGCCTATTGCTATGGTCCGAATGGTGAGAGCGAGAACCTGGTCCGACGCGCTCTCTCGGAACAGCGCCACGAGTACGTTCTAGCCACGAAATGCGGCATACACTACGGCGACGATGGCAAGCAAACTCAGGATGCCCGTCCCGATACCATCAAGGCCGAATGCGACGAGAGTCTACTTAGGCTCGGGACCGATCATGTCGAACTTTACTATTTGCACTCCCCAGATCCTCAAGTTCCTGTCAGCGATTCCGCAGGAGCGATTGCCGAGCTGATTGCTGCCGGCAAAGTTCGATTCGCCGGAGCATCGAATTGCCAATTGGATCAAATCAAAGAGTTTCACGCAGCGTGCCCCCTGACGGCCGTGCAACTCCCTTACAACATGTTGCAACGCGACATCGAACAGCAGACCGTCCCCTGGTGCCAAGAGCAGGAAGTCTCGGTAATCGTCTATTGGGCTTTGATGAAGGGATTACTTGCAGGCCAACTAGAAAAACTCGAACAGCTCGACAAAGACGATTCGCGGCGCAATTACCCGATGTACCAAGGAGAAGAATGGGATCGCAATCAGGAGTTTGTCGACACGCTTCGCGGAATTGCCCAGGAGTGTGAGCGATCTGTTGCCGAAGTGGTAGTGAATTGGACAATCAATCAGCCCGGTATCACGGTCGCATTGTGCGGTGCCCGTCGACGCTGGCAGATAGAAGAGAGCGCAGCAGCTATGGGCTGGACGTTAGATAATTCACAACGGGCTGCGATAGACCGTGCAATCGAAGCACGCGGCACGGCCGAGGCAAAGCGACTATTCCACTAGTTGATCACAACAAAAAAAAGAGCCCGGAGACTATTGCCCCCAGGCTCTGATTAATCTTTTAGCCGCTAAGTTCAGATCAAGTCTGAGTGCAGCGGCGTATCGTACTCTACGTCGGCAATCCCGTCGCCATCTAAGTCGAGTCCTTCACGCCATCCGTTGAGACCACCCCTTACGCGGACGTAGCGAACGTCGTCGTCCATCATATAGCTGCGGTCCTCAAGACGATCAAATTCCCGATAGCTAAGCGAATCGCGATAAGACTCGGGCTCATAGCGAAGCCGTCGAGACAGGTGAGGTCGCCGTAGTCGTGGGCGGCTGGTAGCAAATCGAAGCAGAATTGTTTTAATGAACGAAAGTGACAGTCCACCGGTACGATCCTGGCAAATTGCCTTGGCTTCGCCCCACCGCGAATCGCTGCGGGAGAGTTCGATCAGCTCGTGCCCTTCGTGGGTTAGTCGCACACAAGGTACGCCGGAAGAGGTACGATCTACTTCTTGTAAGAGATTGGCATCAATTAATAGTCGCAGATGATAGCGGATTCGCTCTTGAAATTCGTGGTCGGGTCCAGATCGCAAGACGCTCAATGAGCAGTCGGCGCCTCGGTTCTCAATATCCAGCAAGAGCTGTCGTGCCAGATCCAGGTCGCGCTTCATCGGTGCACCTCCATTTGCACAGGGTTGGGTCAGTTAAGCCGGCAAAGAAAAGTGCCGAGCAGAGCATAAATTTGTCCCAATGTGCGATATGGGTCAATATCGATTGCAGTGCTAGCACTGATCGATGGGAATGGCAATTTTGAGACTCAACCGCGGCTTGCGTCTATAGCTCAGCAAAATAGTTTTTCACAGCTACGTCTAGCGACTGACGATTCACCTCCGACGGCTGACCTTCAAACTCGCAATAGTTGCGAATCTGGCGAATCAAATCGCGCGGGTGGCAATACCGCAAGGGACGATCCTTTGGTTGGTAGTGCTGCTTGAGCAAGTACTCCACTGCTTCCCGAGTGCAAGTCAGTCCACTTTGTTGAGCCAGATCGAGGAATAACTCAACGAATTCGGCTTCCGAGGGACCTTGCACTTCGATCTTGTAGGGAATACGACGCAGAAATGCTTCGTCGACGAGGTCCATCGGTTTCAGATTGGTTGAAAACACCGTCAACATATCGAATGGCACCGCCACCTGTCGACCACTTGGCAGATTGATATAGTCGTGGTGTTTTTCCATTGGAATGATGAGCCGGTTCAATAGCTCAGAAGTTGGCATGCGTTGACGCCCGAAGTCGTCAATCACAAGGGCACCGCAATTCGCACGGAGTTGAACAGGTGCCTCGCAAATGCCGGTCTGGGAATTGAACTGCAAGTCCAGCTGTTCCATTGTCAATTCGCCACCGACGACGATCGTGGGACGATGAATCAAGATCCAACGTCGGTCATAACTCATTTGATCGAGGTCAGAGTTTACCACCGCCTGATGGCTGCGGGGATCGTATAGCCGAACCATTTCCCCGTCGATGGTGATGGTATGAGGAATCCAAACAAATTCGCCAAACGAACCTACCACCAACTCCGAAATACTAGTCTTGCCGTTGCCGGGAGGTCCGTAAAGGAACAGGCCACGACCGTCGTTGACAGCTTGTCCCATTTGGCTAAGCAATGTCTCGCTAAGCCGCAAACCGTGGAAAGCTTCCTTCAAGGCGGTACTGCTAAGCTTGCTTTGTCGCAATGATTGCTTCTCAATCGAATTTACGTAGCTCTCAAACGGCACAGGGGCGACTCCCGCATAGCTACATCGTTTGGCGAGTCGAGCCGCGCGTTCGTGTCCGGCTTCGGTCAGGTGGAATATATAGTCTTCCAGTCCTGCCGAACCCTTGATTGCAATCAGCAGTTCAGCCCGTAGCGTCTCCAGTGTCTCGACAACCAAAGGCCGAGGAAGTTGCAAACTATCGGCGACGTTTCGTCCCGTAAAATTGCCACGATAGAGCAGCAACTTCAGAACAAGTCCTTCCAGCTTGTCTTGAGAAATTCCCAGCTCTTCGAAATCCTGGGGTTCCAAAGGCAGAAATCGAACCGGCGATGTATTGTTAGCTGAGGGCGGAGTTTCTCCGCCTTGTGCCACCGCCAAAGCGGCCTGGGCAGCTTGCAAAGTGCTGTCGAATGTAGTTTCCATAGGTATCCCTGACGTCTGGTTCGGACTGCATATCGGGGCTTAGAATAGCGGGGCTTGGAATGCCCCTAATGAAATAGATGGGACACTCGCTGGGCGTTGTCCACCAGCCTCATTGTCAATTCACCGAGAACCAAGGAGATCGATGCCCAGAGAGCCGAAGAGGAGTATTATGACGGTCGTGAGACCAGATCGAGACGTGAAGTCTTGCCCGAGCGAACCTTGACCCACCTCGGTGAGTCCAGTACATTAATCTAATGAAGTCGCCGGTGAGACGAATATCAGCGGCCCATTCACTTAGAAGCGAAAAATGCCACTCGAATCCCTACTAAGCTTGTTATTACTAGAGCTATCCCGACTCGGGACTTAGGGTTCGTACAGTTACACAACGAGAACGATTTCAGAACCCTAAGGCCCAAACCGGCCTTGGGGTTTTTTTGTTTTACTGGATCATTGCAGGTTGTCCGTTGCAACGATCTAAGCGCTCCCAAAACGGACAATAGACTATGGACCCAAAAGAATGTCCTCCTCCAAACCACGTCGCATAACCATCTTCGACACGACCTTGCGCGATGGCGAGCAGTCGCCGGGCTGCAGCATGAACCTCAGCGAGAAGATCGAAGTCGCTCAGGCTCTGGTCGATTTGGGTGTGGACGTCATCGAAGCCGGATTCCCAATCACCTCCATTGGGGACTTCGACGCAGTCCAAGAAATCGCCAACACGGTCCACGGCGCAACGATTTGCGGATTGGCCCGCTGTCGCGATCAGGATATCGATCGCGCATGGGAAGCACTAAAGAGTGGCGACGACGTTCGCATTCATGTGTTTCTCGCGACGAGCGCCATTCATCGGGAGTTCAAGCTTCGCATGGATAAGGAAGAGATCATTCGCAGAGCCGTGGCGGGAGTGACGCGTGCCAAGAAACTGTGCGATAACATCGAATTCTCTCCCGAAGATGCGGCACGTACGGAAATCGATTTTTTATGCAAAGTAGTCGAAGCGGCTATTACCGCCGGCGCGACAACCGTCAATATTCCCGACACGGTCGGCTATGCCACACCAGCGCATTTTGCCAACGTGATCGAAAACTTAATGAATCGCGTTCCCAACATCGACCAGGCAGTCATCAGTGTCCATTGCCATGACGACCTTGGCTTGGCGGTAGCTAACAGCCTTTCTGCCGTCGAGCACGGGGCGGGCCAAATCGAGTGCACAATCAACGGGCTCGGTGAAAGGGCAGGGAATTGTTCCCTTGAAGAAGTGGCAATGGCGCTACGCACCCGCGGAGACTACTACCAGGCAGAGACGAGGATCAACACCCCCCGACTTGTGCCCACCAGTCGTCTCGTATCGAACATCACCGGCATGCTCGTGCAGCGAAACAAGGCAATCGTCGGTCGCAATGCTTTTGCCCACGAGGCGGGAATTCATCAAGACGGCATGCTCAAGGAGCGAACTACCTACGAGATCATGCGTCCCGAGGACGTCGGCTTTTCGCAAACTGACCTCGTATTGGGCAAACATAGCGGCAGAGCCGCGCTTGCCGATAAGGCGCGCGAAATGGGCTACCATATTGACGAAAAGCAACTGGATAGCTTGTTCGAGCAATTCAAGGAGTTGGCTGACAAAAAGAAAGAGATCTACGATGGAGACATCGCGGCGCTCATCGAACGCACTGATACCCAGGATGTCGATCAATGGCAATTCGAGTCTTACGAGATTCAAGCCACGAGCGGCCGCTCCCCCTCGGCAACGATCACGCTTGTCAGTGCCGATGAATCCCATTCCGCCACGTTGGAATGCGGCGATGGTCCCTTGGACGCACTCTTCATGGCAATCGAAGAGATCACGAACAAGTCGGTAGTGGTTCGTGACTTCCGAGTGCAAAGTGCCACCCGCGGCAAAGACGCCCAGGGCGAGTCCATTGTAGAAGTCGAATACGGCGGCCGAATTTATCGAGGGCGGGGCGTATCGACCGATACGGTAGAAGCAGGTGCCCGCGCATTCCTAAACGCCATCAACCGCATTGAGATCGGTTCTAGCCAGGCCATGCCAGAAAAACGGGAATCAGTCTGATCTAAAGTCCCTGGGGTCATGGCCGCCAGCAAGAAAAATATATTGAAGGAAGATTTCTGTCGTTGGCGAAACCACAATCAGCAAGTAACTTGTAGACCTAAGGAACGACGCAGAAGGCGAAATACGTTTGCAAGAAGCACAACGAAATACCTATCGAGCAATCACTCAGGCCGAGTGGCGGAATTGGCAGACGCTCTGGACTTAAAATCCAGTGGGGGGTAACCCCCGTGCGGGTTCGAGTCCCGCCTCGGCTACTTAATGTTTTGCAAACAGCGGACTTACGACGGTCCATATTTTTGTATCGCACTGGAGTATCAATCCAGAGTGCCATGCAGATCAAACGCAAATGCCTCGTTCGTATTATAGGCTCAACCGCATGACCATGAGCCTACTCTTCCAATCGATTGATTACACACAGATCAATCTCATCTGGTACCCGCGTTGACTCTTGAGCTGCATCGCTTGATTTGATGCTGGAGGAAATCATGGTGAGCCCGGAGTTTCGTAGGGTGCCCGGGACAATGAAGCCAACGTGTCTTGGGTAATCGCGTTTGGACGCTTGGAATGGGGCAACCCGTGCGTCAAAAGCCTCTTTGTTCGACGCAGAGGTGTGAGTTAACGCATGCTCGTCAGTGGCCCAAGAATAGAAAGTTGTCGCACCACTCGGGGGTTCACTTTCAGGCATGTCAGCTGTAGCAAGTATTCCTTGTGACATATAAGTTAGGATTTCGCTAACTTCCACGGACAACTATATGCCGGGCTAGTCTAACAGAACCTGAGCTTCCGCCTGCCTCTAGTGAAGGCATGCGATTAGATCACATATAGACCTGGAGATGTCACCCACACCAGTGACCTATGGTATTCGCGACTAAGGAGTAAATCTTAAGGCAGAAGACTCAGTCTCGTTGGTGTAAAGCTCCTGGTAATAAAACGTTTAAAAGAGTTTCAAGTAGAAACAGTATCCTCTACTTATTCGCTGATTACATTTTTAACGAATCGCTCGTGGCTATTCTGATCCAAACAAGCTTGAGTCCAACTCCAGAAACGAGTGTGATTCCGAGCCACAACAGCCCCAAGCTTTCTCTTCCGTACAGGAAATACCCTGTTGCGAAAAGTGTGCCGTAAACCAGTATGCAGCCTAGTACAGTAGCGAGAATGCTGAGTGGAAAGTTGATTCCTTGCGCACTTGGCGATATCGACTCACCTCGGCGAGCTGCTTCTTCGAACACATACCGCCACCCAGGTCCCCCCGGGTTGCATTGCTCTATGAAGGTCTTAAGGACTGAGAATTCCGTGGGGCTAGTCGCAAAAGTTGCTATTAGCCATAAGGATGTAACAATTGCGACTTGGACCGCAATCGACCAAATACCAAGCTTGTCAGTGAGAGCAGTTCCGAAGTCTGTGAATTGGAATGTCAACGAAACAACGGCTGCAGCGACAATTGCCACAATCTCGCTCATGGCATTAACTCGCCACCAAAACCACCTTGCCAACAATACTCCCCCGGTACCTGCTCCCAATGCCACTAGCAAACTAAAGGCATCACTTGCTTTCTCAATCTGGAATGCAACGACGGCAGCGAGAACCATCATTACCACTGTTGAAAGACGACCCACCCACACTAATCTTCTTTCACTGGCCTCTGGCTCCACATACTGTTTCCAGAAATCATTGACAACATAGGAAGCCCCCCAGTTGAGTTGCGTCGATATTGTGCTCATGTATGCAGCTACCAGCGACGTAAGCACTAGCCCAAACCACCCTGGTGGCAGGAAAGTTAGCATAGCTGAATAGCCGCTGTCATTTGCTACGTTCTCTGCATTGGGAAAGGCCGCTTTAATGTCGTCGATCGTAGGGAACACAGCAAGCGAGCACAGAGCGACTAGAATCCAAGGCCAAGGGCGGATCGCATAATGGGCCACCTGGAAAAAGAAGATGGCCCGCACCGAATGTCGCTCATCTTTTGCAGCGAGCATCCGTTGGGCGAGGTAGCCACCGCCACCGGGTTCGGAACCTGGATACCAGGCGCTCCACCATTGAACTAGTAGAGGTATCAATAGCAGGCTTAACAAGATAGACCATTCAGCGGAGGAATCCGGCGTCAAATCAGGAAACAGATCCAGCTTGTCCGACACATTCGGATGATTCAATAAACCAAGAAGTCCACCGACACTTTCATGTTGCAACGCAAAATATGCCGCAGCAAAAGAACCAACCATCGAAAGTATGAACAACACAAAGTCAGTCAGAATGACTCCTTTGAATCCGCCCATCGAGCTGAATACTACTGTTACCGCCATAGCAGTCACGACAGACTGATATCGGTTCCAGCCCAACATCGTCTCACCAATCTTGATTGCTGCCACGGTGACAGTCGCCATGACCAAGATGTTGATGAAAACACCTAGATAGAGTGCTCGAAATCCACGCAGGAAGGAGGCCGCCCTGCCACTGTAGCGGATCTTGTAGAGTTCAAGATCTGTCAATACACCCGAGCGACGCCAAAGCTTAGCGTAGAAAAAGACAGTAACAACTCCAGTAATCAGGAAGGACCACCAAGCCCAATTTCCAGCTACTCCTTTTTCCCTAACGAGATCAGTCACCAGATTTGGTGTATCGGTTGAAAAGGTGGTGGCCACCATGGAGAACCCGAGCAACCACCATGGCATGTTCCTTCCCGAGAGAAAGAACTCACTCGAGCTTTTCCCCGCCTGCCTAGATACGGCAATCCCAATCCCAAGGGCGAAGACGAAAAAGCCAATCAGGATGCACCAGTCAACTGCTGTTAGAGTCATGCTTAAGCCGTCGCATCCTTTTCTTATTGATTGCCGAATAACTCTAAGCGACAGACTCGATGCCTAGAATCTTATCCAATGCTTGGCTTGTCTCTTCAAGCAGCCCTTCACTGTAGGGAAGCATTTCCGCAACAACCGTGCTATCGTATCCAATCTGTTGCAGGCTTTGCATCGTTGCCTCCCAAGGAACATCGCCTTGCCCGAGCCCACAGAAGGAGTATTCGCCAATCCAATCAAACTTGTCTTGGAAATCTTTGACATGTACCCGTTTGATGAGTGTCCCTAGTAATTCAACCCAATGTGGAGGGTATTGGTGATACCCCAAGACATTGCCAACGTCGAAATACACACCCAGACGATCAGTCTTGAATGATCGAATAAATGTTGAGAGTTCCAGGGGAGAATAGAACAACCCGTTCCATACATTTTCAACGCATAGATCTACCTGGACTTCTTCGGCGACTTCCAATAGCTGGCTTACAGCATCTCGGGCTCGATCAACTGCGACATCATATCTAATACGCTCGTCGGGGACGATCGGACTACAAACCACACCCGGCACAAACAACATCGCTTGACAACCGAGCCAAGCTGCTCGCCGCAACGCTGCTTGGTGGATCGCAATTGCCTGCTGTCGCACATCGGGATCATCACTAGTGGGGTTGAATGCCCAACTCATGCCACTAGCGAGAGTTTCAACGATCAATCCACTTTGCTCAATCTGGTCACGGATCTCCTCGCATTCTTCTTGACTTGTAGCTGGGGTGAGAACCCCATCGACCCCAATGCAAAGTTCCAATCCCTCGAATCCCGAGGACTTTGCCTGCTGCAAGGCATCGCTAATGGGATGAGTCCCAGCAAGGCCATCTTTCATTGACCAGTAACTAATCGATTTAATCATGGCTTCAATTCCCCAAAACAAAGTCTCTAATAATGCTAGACACGGAACCTATCTGCATCAGATGATCCATGCATAGATCTCGATCTTATCTCAATTCGAATCGTTTCTTAGGACGAAGAAGTGTGTTTTTAAGCAGAAGTCGGTGCTTCTATTTCTACAGGTTGCCAAGTTTTCCATCGATCGCGGGTGAAGTCAGGGAATTCTATAGGCTTGCTTCCTTGGGCTACCGATCGTTTTGTCAGCTCTACAACTGCACTCAATGAAGCGGCATCATAGACGTTCATATCAGTCGGCCAGCCATTGTGCAAGCATTCAATGAGCCGATAGGATTCCAAATAGTCCATGTTCCCGTGTGCAGCGCCTGTGCTCTTGTCTTTGAACTTCTGCCAAAGCGGATGCTCATACTCCGCAAGGAACTTTTCTCCAGATTCCCACTCATGAGGCTCGCTAATCCCTTCTACATGACATCGGTTTGGATATCCTTCGAAAATGCCCTTAGTGCCTTGAAGTATATTTATTCGACTGTAGGGCCGTGGCAGATTCGTGTCGTGGTTCAAGTAAATGGTCCGGCCTTTGGCAGTTTTGATCAAACTAACATTCACATCCCCCAGCTCGTATTCTTCTGAACGAACGTTATGCCCTGCGGGGAAGTGTTCCTCTGCCCAATTCTGTAATCCACGCGACGGACTGCTCATTGAAACCACATAGTCGAAGCGATCGCCTCGGTTGATATCCATGCATTGCCCAACCGGACCGAGGCCATGGGTGGGATAAAGATTGCAATTGTGAGTTTTAGAGTATTCTCGTCGCCATAAGCCTTCGCCCTCGTCACTAAACTTGATTGCTCTCAAGTCATGCAGGTAGCCGCATTCTGCGTGCAGAATATCACCAAGGACACCTTGCCTACTCATGTTCAGAAGCATCATTTCCCACTGTCCGTAGTTGCAATTCTCCATCATTACGCAGTGCTTCTCTTGCTTTTCGGCCGTCTCTACTAACTCCCAACAACCTTCTATCGATAGTGATGCAGTGACTTCCGTAGCTGCGTGCTTGCCATTGACCATAGCTGCAACACACACTGGGACATGCCAGCGCCAAGGAGTTGCGGTAAAAACTAGATCGAGATCCTCTTCGGCGCACATTCTCTCGTAGTCGCGCTCACCATTGGTGTAAAGAGTCGGCTCAGGAAACCCAGCCTCGGTAACAATCTGTTTTGCCCGTTCTGCATGAGCGGGTCTGATATCACAAACTGCTTTGATGACGGCATTAGGTACCTGAACAAGATTACGTACGTGATTCGTGCCCATGCCTCCGACGCCCACAAACCCTATTCGTATCTCATCGATCGGCGGGCATGAGAGAGGTTGAGCAGGTGGAGCGGGCATCTTTCGTTGTCGCAACGTGGTGGAGTCACGTCCATTATTCTCCTTGGCCAAAGCAGCAATACCGCCTGCTGCCACTAGTCCAGCGCCGAGGGCAGGCAGTTTAAGCAATTCGCGACGGCCGAGGGATTCGGAGTTTTCATTGCCAGTATGATTATTCATAGTTTTCATCTCTGCGAAAAATGTGCCAAAAACTTGGTTCCCAAAGTCGCTGTCAACGGTTCAGGTGTTTGGTGCAAATAGAAATTCTTCTTCGAATTTGCAAGAAGTAATCTGGTCCACATGGTTGTCGCGATGTCATTCAAATCGTGATAAAACGCCTCTTAAGCAAACTCTCCGTCTGTTTCTGACAAATCTGAACCGCATCGGCTGCGAGCCCACTGTTAAGAACGTCAGAGTCTGTATTGTTACGAATACACTTAGCTACTTCTTTAAGTTCGGATTGGAACACTAACATAGGGTCACCCGATCCCAACGCCGGTCGCTTCACTTTGCCATCACTTGTTAGTATCGTTGGTGGACAAAGATAGCCGGCCTCTTTGCCGATTGTTGCAAATTCAAACATTAGGGTTGCTTTTTCAAAGTGAATTTCAAACGCGTGATCAAATCCTCGGCCTTGTTGCGAAATCGTACCGCTTGTGGCCTGAACCAATGGCCCCTTAACCCCATAGTCGAACTGAGAATGCCAGTGTTCAGCAACGCCCCTCCGAAGCCGACCTCGACTTGTCACCTTCTGAGGGTTGCCAAAGAATAGGCGGATAAAGTGTGCATCGTGAATGTGCAAGTCGAGCATGGGGCCACCGACCTTACTCGGTGACCAGTAGTGTTTGAGCCAGGTAGGATCGGAGATGACTCTCTTGAAACTTCCTCCCAAGAGACGGCCAAACCTATTGCGCTTCTGCTCATTGAGTGCCCAGGCATATTCCGGAAAGAAAGGCAGGACGTGACCAATCATGAGCAACTTGCCAGCCTTTTTCGCCTCAGTGCTCATGCGTTTGCAGTCACGAGGGTTGAGTGCCATCGGCTTTTCGCAAAATACATGCTTGCCAGATCGCAGTGCATTTACGGCAGTATCTGCATGTAGCGAAGGCGGCAGAGTGATGTCGATTAGATCGATATCTGGATCAGCTATAAGGTCATTGAGTGACGAATATCGTTTGACATTAGAGAGATCTGTTTTTCTTCCCGCTGGACCAAAGTTTCCCTTTATACTCCGCCAGTCACCGCTTAATCGTTCCTTGTCCTTTTCACAGATGGCAACGACCTGGACGCCCCGCAACTTTTGGTAAGACAGGTAATGCACCATTCCCATGAAACCAATTCCAGCAATACCTACCTTAACCATATGAATGCTTCCTCATGTTGCTTATCTTCGCCTCGGCTAATCTCTCATTCATTTGAATAAATGGACAAACTACTGATTGTACTTAGGACACACTAGTATTATTCATAGTTAGCTAAGAAAGAAGTCTCTCGTTGCAATCTGCGATTGAAGTTGTTTCTTACCAGCATCTTATTCTATTTTCATTTAGCGGTTTCTAAGGAGCTACTGGAAGACTTACCACCAACAGCGCGAGTAGTTACTGATCGGGACTGTGCAATATCTAAAAACCCATTAGAGAAACCATCGAGGTTTCGTTCTCCAATAAATGGAACGAATCCCTCTTGGATTTGAATGGAATAAGAATTCTCTATTGCGGACTGCTTTTTTGCATAGTCAACGCCAAGGAGCAGTTTGCCGTGTTCCTTGATAGTTTTAGCATTTCTTCGATTCTCCTCGCACCAAGATGCATCACAAGGCTTGTCATGAGCTAGGTAGAAAGGACTTTCCAGTGCAATGCCATCAATAGCATTCAGATAGTCGTGATTTGTACGGGGTGTCCAAAATGACCAGGTTGCAAGTTCCGGACAGTTTTGAGCAACGATCTTGAATCCGCTGTTTTTCTGACGAGCATACCGAGAAATACGAACTAGCAGATCAACCATGCGTGTTGCCCGTTCTTCCTTAGGTGGAACGCTCAACGGGATCTCGTCATAAGCGGTGATTAGGTCAAGGAATACGCCGTCGAATTTAGCTTCGAGCGAACGATCTATTCTGCCGCGAACGATGGGCCACCAGCGCGGATCCCAGTACTTCACATATTGCTCTTTAGGCCAGCCATCTACCGGGCCTGCTTTCAGCTCAGCAGGCACTGCCGGCCACTCGGGGCGATATTGTTCGATGGCACCGATTTCAAAATAGGCAAGAACAAATTTCCCTTGAGACTTTAACGAGCGAATGTCGGCAGCCGAGAAAAAGTCTTCATTTCCATCGCGGGCTAAGTCAATTACGAGTAAATCCAACGGAGCTCTAACAAGCTGGTCGAAACTCTGTTTGTCATAACCGGTGAGTTGATATCCCCAACTTTCAACGTCTAGAAAAGAATTCTGTGCTGTAATTGCTGATTTTGAAAGAACAACAACTATGCAAACAGCAACAAATATTGATCGTACCAAGGCTAGTATTCGAAACAACAAACGGGGGAACACAACACGTATGGCATTCATTGGTGAAGTCTGCCCTCATTAGAGGTGCGAAAATCTACTTCACGTTTAGAACTCGCAGGAGTACTCCTGAGAACAATGCTAAAAATGAACACACTGAGAGCTAGTAACTGCGCACAATTTGGTTCTGGCAGGCTTTGTGCGCTGGCTTGGTTTCCCACACTCGCTGAGTGTCCAGCAAAAAGAGCTGTTTCTCCGTAGTCTTGTTGCCACTGCAAGAAGTCTCTTCCATCGACTACGCCGTCACCGTTCGCATCCCCCTGATATTTGCTTGCGTCATTAGAAATCCCATATCCATTGCTCCAGAGGGCTAGATCTAAGTTATCCACAGTACCATTTTCATTGAAATCTGCATCTAGAATAGAGTTGTTGAACAACTCGATCGCATCGATTTGTGCTTGCCAATAGGAAGGCAATGTATCCCAAGGGTTGTTCAATACATCGTTGGTAATGTAGACCGAACCGGCGTTGCGAGTGACGGCCAATTCTAAATTGCTTTGCATTGTTACATTAGAAGACTCACTGTGGATGAGATGCGCAAATTGAGTGCGCTCGTAATCGGACACCCAACTTGGAGTAGTATCACCGGCGTAAGCGGAGCCGAAGTCTTCAAATATCACAAATTGATCGGCCGTGGGCCAAGTAAGATACTGCTCGAGAGTGTCTGTGCCAGGGTTACCGACGACCGTCCAATTGGGGTCAATGGATTTGACGTGGTTGTAGATGTCTCGATAGTAATTCAGTCTTTCGGCTGGACCGCTATTTGCCATTTCGTCGACAAAGATCCCATCAATGTTGTACCAATTGTCGTAGTCATCGATTTCGCTAAGCACCGTATTCAGATCCCGTGTGCCAAACGACGTGTGAACATAACCAATTACTAGCCCTCCAGCCGAGCGAAGGCTGTCGACTGCATTCACGTAGTTAGTATCCTGAGAATTCCCGGGGCCACTTCCAGGGTTCATGATCGCCGTAATTTCAACCTGGGATGCAGCGTCGTTCAGATCGTCCCAGGGGCTGTTGTTGACGGGATAGAAGTAGGCAGGTACCAGGACGTCCAAATCAGCAGATGCATTATCTACTAGAAATAATACAGCAAGAGCAAATGCGAGGCATGTGCTCCATTCGCGACCCATGAACCTAGATAGCCTCTGTTTTTTCATGTGAGTTGTGCTAACTACGTCATCCCGATCTGGAATGTGAAACTCTGGCGAGGAAAAGTCTACTAAGCGTTGAATTCAGCAGTGAACCTTTGGTTCCTCGGTATCAGTGATGCCATGAACGCTAAGCAGAATAATGAGACAGTGCCAGGTTCGGGTACTAAAGTAGCGCTAGCAACGATGCCTGAACTTTGGCCATAATTCGCTTGCCAGTGAACCAGGTCAGTAGAATTGTAGGAAACTCCATATCCGTTTTGCCATTCCAGAAAATCAGCCCCGTCCACTGTACCATTAGCATCGAAATCACCTGCCAACAGAAGTGCCGATGGATCACTCACTTCTTCAAACTCCTCGCCCAACTGATAGCTAGTGCCTAACGCACTGTGGGAGATCTGCAAGTCGGTCTTGAGAACATTGATCCCTTCGCTACTATCCCAAACGCCGTCATTCGCAAATCGGATGGAATATCGGACATCCCCCTCAATCGAGCTTTCGTTATCGGCCATTCTTATGCCGACGGTATATGTCCCTTCTTCCATGTCCTTAGGCACACTCAAAAAAGCCCCTACCTGATTGCTAGAACCACCACTCCAAAATCTAGGGTCGGCCTGCAGAGTCGCTGAGAAAAGTTCGCCAGTCGAATTGTTTTCAAGAGTAATCTCTATACTCCGCGGATTGAAGAGTTCTCCAAATCCTACGTTATCGATCGTGAATTCTATTTCTAAAAGTCCGCTTGGCTTCACAGCATCCGGCAATCCTGCTGTCTGCAATTCGTAGCGATATCCTAACCGTCGGCTAATTTCTTCGAAGCTGTCGTCGAAACCCCCCGATGTATTTCCATCATTTTCCCAGCTTTGAATGACGGTGGGGTGGTAATTAATATTCAAATAGTCCGTGTGCAACTGAGTCATTTCAGCGATTGCGTTAGTACCAGTCGAGAATGCACTTGGGCTACACGTCTCGCCCCCGTGAGGTGAAAACTCGCTCTCACCTCCGATATAGTTGATCTCGTCCTGCCGTGACCACCCCGGGGTAACGTATGTCCCGAAGTCACTAGAGGATGCAAGGAAGCAATCGTTTAGATGTCCCACGCGGGTTAGGTTAGACTCGTCGAAGGCATTAGCCGATGTGATCTTCAGGGAATCGTCTCCCGGTGCCCCATTGAATATCTCCCGCTTGAAATGAGGCGTACGAATTCCCACCATGCGGTCTGATGGCAAGGCGTCGAGAATGGCATTCAGGATTTCAGTTCGATCAGCATTGTTATCGAGTCCATTGGAAGAGCTATGCCACTCGCCCCAGCCACCAATGAAACCTGCATCCATGTGATAGATCACATCTTTATTGGCTTCCCAAAGCGGCTTGAGCTGCTGAATGTGATTCAGGATGACTGACTTTGGTGCATCTGCTCCGCCATCATCGTTGTAAGCCACGCGTGGCTTTACTTTGATGCCATGAATTCGAGCGGCATCAAAGCCGGACTGAATCTGGTTGAGAAAAGATTGACTGAAAGGGCCAGTGCGAAAGTTATCCGCCAAGATACGACCGTATACGAGCGTTTGCCCCTGAGATCGAATTGAGCCGTAGCTCCACGGATTGGTCAGATCAGTAAATTGAAAGAATCCGCGCTCTGGATTGAGGAAGTCTGCCGTGCTGGGCTGAAAAGTAATTGTCTGCAATGGCGGTTCAGATGCCTTGGTCATTTCGACAGGGGCCACAAGCCATATCGTCAGCAACATCAAAGCAAAGAATTGCTGGTTGAGAATCCAACGTCTAAAGCTGCTCTGTTCTGGGTAAGGCATTGCGATTCGTTTCTGTGCGATGTTCTACTGTATCCAAAAGCCACCGCAGACGTACTCGTGAAGTATCCGGCCTAAATCAGTCAATTTCCTATGGCTGGCAATATACCCGAGAGCACATTGCCAGCCGTGCATGCTGCCCCGATGCACAGCGATCCTTGGCTTCTAGCCGGCAGTTCGACGTCGACATCCTAGGAGTGTCAAACTATAGACTGCCAGCATGATGCTTGTTGGTTCAGGAACGGCTCCTACTGCACCTACTAATGGAGGTGTGTTGTAATTGGTTTCCCACAATGCGAGATCCCCCGAACTGCCATTGTTCGGCGAATTGCCTTGCTGCCACTCCAAGAAATCGATCCCATCTACAGATCCGTTGCAATCGAAGTCGCCATCGCCACACGGATTTGGATCGGTCGCCAACGTGTAAGTGATGACCTCAGTAATATCTCCTAGTCCCAAGTCATGATAAACCATCAGATCAAAGGTATCGCTCGCAAAAGCGGGCGTTTGCACTGGAGGGCCGTTGGGGTCGGTCATGTCGTTTGTAAACATGGCATCCAGAGGTATGGCATATTCCTTTTCTGGCCCGTTGATGTTGAAAAATGGCCAAATCAGCGCACCGCCATTTCCAATGGGTCCGCCGAGTAGGGGATCTTCGTTATTGAACACTCCATCTTCTTGCTCGAAAGCAAAATCGTTTAGGTAACCCAATTCCGAGCCAATCAAACCGAGGTCCTGTACGTCAAAACCAGTATTCGGATCCTGGTCGAGATCAAATCCCAGGAGGGTTCCGACTGAGAGGTTGTTGTGGTAGGTGACGTGCAGGTAGATAAATTCGTCGTCGTTTGCAATTCGGATTTGGTTAATGTCCCAAAGCCCAGGATTGTCTTCTGGATCGGTAACGACAAACGGAATACCTGATGAGTTCCAGTCGTCAAAAGGATCGACAAGATTCGGGTCTTCCTGGACGTTAATGTCGGTGGTCCATGTACTGGGAGCTACAACGGCTCTCGCTCTATCGGCAAGCAAACACATTGCGCTGAGGCACACAAGCACACTCAGATAACATGTTTGAACACGTGAACATCTCATTGCAAAACTCCTAAGCTGTGTGGACTACATCAATTGTTTGCTTGAACTAAATCTAACGTACTAGACACTGGCTATCTGCAGGAGTGTGAGTAATCTCACACTCCTGCTTCGCCAGGAGGCATATCTCTGCAAGTCTTGGACTTCTAGCTGCGTCGTTTGCCCAAAAGCAGGCAGCATCCGAGTAGCCCTAGCACACAACTCGCTGGCTCAGGAATGGCCAACGTGTAGGAAATGTTACTCGACACATCACCTGAACCCGCATCAGAGTAGAGCAGGATGTCGAAACTGTCATCGGGAAAGATGGTCCCGCTTCCGTAGACTCCACCACCATGTAGAGCGCTGAGAGAAATGGACCATTCGCGACTGCTTGAATCCCCAAAGGGCGCCATCAGTGCATGGCCCCCGCCAAAGTTAGGGCCCGACAATGCGCCTACATTGAATCCCCCGGCGAATTGCTCGAAAGCGAAGTCATTTTGCCAGGCTACTTCCGAACCGCTAAGACCGAGAGAGAATGTGTCGAATCCGGTGTTCGGATCTTGATCAATGTCCATTGCGATGAATGTCGATTGAGCTAGAGCGCCATGGTACGTCGCCCGAATATAGAGATTGCTGTTGTCGTTTGCGATTTGGATATCGGCGAGGTCAACAGAACCAGCGTTGTCGGCTGCATCCGAATCGAGGACAGGAATACCGGCCCAGTCTGCGAACGCACCATCAATTGTCATGGTCGAAAAAGTGCCCGCCCAGGCACTGGTGCTCAGCATGGCAAGTAAGGCCACGCTTCCAGCGACTCTAAGAAAACTTTTAGCTGTCATTAGACTGAAACTCCTTATTGTCGATCAAAGAACTGAGAAATACAGAAAAGACGAGTGAGTCGATTAAGCGATTCCCTAAGGAACTGCTTTCAACCCTCAAGCATTACAACTCTTAATGATTCTAATCCCCCCTAGCATCTTAGTTAAAGCTATTTTTGGCAAACCATCCGAGTGGCCCGATTTCCGTGAAATACTGGAACTCCAAATACAACTTGCTGATCTTCATATTTCGGAATGCTATTCCACAAACTCAATACGGCCTTGTCACTCACTCACAACAACTCCGTCGTAACGATGCCCTCTGGCCCTGTGGGTTTCAGGATCGACATCAAAACTCACGAACTGAACAGAGGCATCGCACATCGCCATGTTGAAGCCGCTCGTGTGTGTGCTACCAAAAAGAAATTGGCGATCGTCTACGGATGAATCACCAGGTTGATCAGGTGTTAATTCGTATTTCCTGCCAAGTGTTCGAATTGCTGAAGTCGTACGCATCGTGTCGTTATTATTTCCAGAAAAAGCTGGTTCGTTATCCCCAGAATCTAACCCGTCTTCATAATGATCCGTCGACATGTACTTCTCACCCACCAGATAGGTGTTTGTCGTTCCATCTTCAATGCGTCGGAAACTAATCTCTGACCGGCCAAAAACAACTCCCGTGGGTACGTTGCGTTCTTCTATGCCAAAGTTAACAACGTTAAAGTGGCTATACAGATTAGTGCCATAATTTTGCCAATTGTAGCCTGGGTCATTGTAGTCCGACTCGCTGAGCGGATATCCGAATAGCTCGGTAGCAAGCATGTCGCCCGCGTTTACAGCATAGTCGGTTTTGCTGCAAACGGTAAAAGGATCAGAGTCCCAAAAGGTTTTTCCGCTGCCTTCAAACTCGTATACATTGGTCGAGCGTCGGCTCGGGCAATTCATCCCTTCGAATGGCGATTCGACACGTTGTCTTGTGGCCGCGGTCTTGTCGGCCCCGGTAGAGCCGGAACCAAGTTCGCGAAGATTGGACTGCTCGATGAAAGGCAGGATATTGAACATCCAGCCTCCTGGCTGCTCTTTGCCGAATCCTTTGTCGGGATCGCCCAAGCATTGCCAACTCCAACCACCAGTAGGTAAGTGACCGAAAGTGTCGTGATGGTTTTGAAAGGAGAGAGCTAGCTGACGTAGTTGATTGGAGCATTGAGTCCGGCGAGCTGATTCTCGTGCAGCTTGCACCGCCGGCAATAGGAGGGCAATCAAAACGCCGATGATGGCGATTACGACTAGCAATTCTACCAAAGTAAAACCGTATGGCGTTCGCTTGGTATCCGAACTCATGGGGCGGTTCCTTGAACCAGGTTGTCTTCGACTGCGAGAAGGTAACTGTGCTTGTGAAGAGATAAGGTCGTGCATCCGTATCCTAGCCTTGCTCTGTCCATTGTTAGGTATGCCTCCAATTATGGTGTTAATTGGCTAAGAGTAGAATGGCTTGGATTTTTCTTTCCATACCACTTTTAGTCATGCTTGGAAGATAAATTTCGCTGATCCTCGGGATTTAAGGGGCCTAGCGTATTGGCCAGCATAGCTGGAACACCACTACTGGAGGTGTCAATGGCGCCGAAGGGGTGCTAAGCAACGATCGGAAAAGGGAGCATTCGTAGATATCTCGCTGCTTCGTGAAGTGGGTGAGATAGGAGTCAATCCTATGAATGCTGCAGCGGTAGCTGTGAGCTTCCAGTACTTACTTGGGCTGCGTCTCTTTTCGAAACTCGCTCGGACTTTTGCCAACCTGCCTTTTGAATGCACGAGAAAAGGAGAAGGCCGTTTCGTATCCGATATTCTCCGCGATGGACTCAAGGGTGTAGTCCGTGAAGGCGAGCATCTCGCTCGCTCGCTGCATTCGATAATCTAAAACAACTGCCATTGGCGTGGCTTTGTAAAAGATCTTTACCTGACGCGAAAACTGAGAAGCGGACATATCTGCCTCGCTTGCCAAAGCACGAGTTGTCCACGGATAGGCTAGGTTCGCGACGACTTTCTCCCACACATGTTCTATTCGGGTGCGAATGTCGTGATCTTTACGGCTTTGACCAAGCTGCCGAAGCTCACGATCAACAAACATGATTATTAAGCTGGCAAGCGCTCGATCCACAGAATTCGAATCTGCGATGCGGTGCTGTCTTTCGGCGAGGTATTGCTCTGTTAGCGACGAGATAAAGTTCACATGCCTAGCATTAACAACCGTAACTTGCTCAGGGAATGCCTTAGACCAAGGAGCATCCATTGCTAAGTGAAACCAAACGCAACTCCATTCTCTCGAAGCTTCATATCGATATTCGCTGACGCTAGGGGCAACCAAGAGTTCGCCGGGCCCTATCGTGCGACGTTCGCCTCCCGCAAGCAAATCTCCCTTTCCACTAACCGAGAATAGCAGGACGTGATAGCCCGGATTTGACCGTTGGACCGTGTAGGGTTTTACCAGGTGACTGATCCCACTCAGGATCACTCCGCGATCCGCTAGATAGGAGTGAGATAAGTCTGGATGAACCAAATACTGTTCTCGGCAACCCCGTGGAAAGCAAACAGCATCTTCATAGTCGTCGCCGCTCCGGTAGGAAGTCCAAGTGCCAGTCATGAGTCACACTATTTGTCGACTATAGGAAGCAGGTTGGCGAAGCCTTAGATGGTCTGTGATCTATAGGCCAAAGGAATTAGTAATCGTGAACCTAGCAAAACCTCATCGACAGTAGAATACGAAGAATGAAGGGCGTCAACACTCGGTGATTGGTTAATGCCATTTAGTATTAAGCCCGTCAGGTGACGGTCTTAGTCTTCACATAGAGCATACTGGGCCGCGAACTATCACGCTTGGCTTAGCTCTTCTGGTATCAATAGTCGTAAGTCTAGCTATATATCTGAGTGTCTGTCATATACTGAGTGCAGTGTGATTAGGGTACTAGCTAAAACTGATTCACAAGAGTCCGCGCTATGCTCGACAGCCTGCGCTATGCCTTGCCGTTTACGCACATTGTTACCTGAAGGACTTTAGGCGAGACTATTGGGTCGGCGAGTATTGAAAGTAAGTGGCTGCAAGACATTGTGAGAAACTTTGCAGGACACACTGCATTATTGCTATGCACGAAATCCTCGCCATGGCAAAATCAAGTGCAACAGGACTTTCTTAACCGCCATAGCGGTGCGATGGGAATCGCCTCGGTCCACCAGTACTTTTCTACGATAGTTTGTCGCATATCCGTTGGACACGATGGCCGATCACAACTCAGATCGAATGGCTCCGGCAATAAGCAAGCCAGATCGATTGCTATCTTTGGATGCGTACCGTGGAATTGTGATGCTGCTTCTAGCTTTCACTGCGGCCCATTGGAATTGGATGGTTCCTATAGAGGAGTCCAATTCGGATTCGCAGATTTTCAAGATATTGCTTAAACAGTTCGAACACGTCGAATGGCAAGGCTTGGTTCTCTGGGACATGATTCAACCGTCATTCATGTTCATGGTTGGCATGTCGATGGCTTATTCTTATGTGTCTCGTCGGCGGAGAGGACACTCTTATGTGGCATTGCTTAGCCACGCAGTGATTCGTGCTGTGGTATTGATTCTCTTGGGTGTGTTCTTGCGATCTCTAAGCAAGAGTAGCACTTTTTGGACGTTCGAAGATGTTGTTACGCAAATTGGTCTCGGCTATGTATTCCTGTTTGTTCTTTGGGAACGAAGCTGGAAGGTGCAAATGGCCTGCGCCTTTGGCCTGCTCTTCTTCTATTGGTGCCTATTTGCTTATTGGCCACTGCCAGGGAAAGAATTTCAATATGGGACCGCGTCTAGCGTTGACTATTACGATGGTTTCTTTTCACATTGGAACAAGAACATACATCCGGCCCACTTCTTTGATGTCTGGTTTCTCAACCTTTTTCCTCGAGAGAATTTATTTGTCGCTCACGAAGAGGGCTACAACACGCTGAACTTCATTCCATCACTGGCCACGATGATATTTGGCTTGATGGCAGGGGAACTCTTGCGAGGACAATTAGATCCAAATCAAAAGGTAAGACGACTTGTCCTAGGTGGCCTAGTCCTAGCCACGCTGGGAGTGCTTCTTCAGTTCTTGGGGATCTGTCCTATTGTCAAGAAAATCTGGACACCCAGTTTCGGGTTGCTCTCTACAGGTCTATGCCTCTTAGTCTTGGCCTTTTTGTATGCCTTGATCGACATCAAGAAATGGCAATCCTGGGCGATGCCGGCGGTAATCGTGGGTCGCAACTCGATCGCCATGTACTGCATGATTTACATGACCGCAGCCTGGTGGCTAGACACACTCAATCGACATCTAGGAACGGTGCCCTTCCAATTCCTAGGCAACACGTATCAGATGTTGCTCGATAACTTAGCTGTGGGATTGTGTTTATGGTTAATCATTTACTGGATGCACCTACGTAAAATCTACTTGCGTATTTAGCTGGATAGCCGTGTTTAACAACCCGAATTTTGAAACTAGGGCTCGCTCTCGTGATTTTATGACTAAATTTCGGACACAAGTCTGCGTGAGCATCGCCATCCTGCTCGTGATGTTCTATTCCAATATTGGGGCTAGATTGTCCCGGGCAGCAGTCTCTAACGTTACCTATCAGCCGAGCACTGCTGTCCTTGCTAATCCTGATAGAGGGTTCTACGTCCAACTCACAGCACATTCAGAGGGAGAGCCACTTTCGCTGGAGAAACTCCGTGAGTTGCGGGAAGACCACATCACACTCGTTCTCCGGTTCTATTACCTTACAAAGTTTCGAGACAAGGAGCTTAGCAACATCCAGCTAGATCTCATAAGCGAGGATTTAGCGACCATCAGACGGGCAGGATGTAAGTGCATTCTTCGATTTGCTTATAGCTCAAGAATTGGTGAGCCTGATGCTCCCATGAAGTCGATCATGCGGCACGTCGACCAATTGGAACCGCTGCTGCAAGCCAACGCCGATGTTATCTCCGTCTTCCAAATGGGATTTATTGGTGCTTGGGGAGAACTCCACAGTTCTTCGAATGGCCTAGCTGAAGCTCATTCAATCAAAAAGCTAGCTACTCGGTTGTTGGGAGCTCTACCATCAAACCGCTCCATTCAGGTCCGCACACCTATGCAGAAACGCTATGTGGTTGATTCTCAGCAACCTCTGAAACCATTCACTAATACGGCTCAAGCCAGAATTGGCTACCACAATGATTGTTTCTTGGCCAACGAAACTGATATGGGAACTTATGAGAAGTCTCGCATTCAAAAGGAAAAACAGTTACTTGCCCTGGAATCTCGATTTGTACCGATGGGAGGTGAGACCTGCAAAGTTAGCGAATACACTTCGGTAAAGGTCGCGCGAAAAGAGTTGTCTAGGCTCCATTGGACTTATCTGAATTTGGGCTACCATCCCGATGTCATATCTAGTTGGCGTAAAAATGGTTTTTTCAATGAACTCGATCGACGGCTTGGCTATCGTCTAGAGCTATTGCATAGCCGATGCAGTCTTGATGCTAGAGCAAATCAAGGCTTATCGATTTCGATAACGCTACGCAATTCAGGTTGGGCTGCATTAATTAATCCTCGTGATGTATTCCTGATTGCAGTCAACGCGGAAGAAGGCACTGAATTCCGAACCAAGCTTAACGTGAACCCAAAGCAATGGCTGCCCGGTCAGCCCATTGTTATTAGTTTCTCGTTAGGCATTCCAAAGACAATGCCAGTCGGCGGCTATAGGCTATTCCTGCATTTGCCAGACCCAGATGAGAAGCTTAACAATCGTGTGGAGTATGCAGTTCGGCTAGCTAACAAAGGACTATGGCATCCAAACTCAGGCAGACATGAGCTAGAGCAATTATTTACCGTATCACATGAATCGGATGAGGAGAAATTTCAAGGCAAGCTGTGGTTCGAGCCGATTCAGCTACCATAGTGGCGATTCTATGGAACCTTTGAAACTCTAGCAATTTAATTGTTGGGCTGGTCCGAGCAGAAGCCTCGTGCCAATCGAAGCCCGCTGATAGTTTAACTGAAATCCAATGAACTATGAATCATTTGTAGATTGAGTAAGCGCAGCCCTACCGATAGTGGAGGGCAATTCCATGTTTTATCCAATAAAGGGTTTCCGGTTGCTCTTGTTGATTGGGCTCCTAGTTGTAGGTGGTGAGTTGGGCCGACGGTAAATCAAGTTATAATCTCAAGAAGACTGTTGAATTAAATTCGGCACGCAAGCCAAGCCGAGTCTTGGTAAAGTGATCCACACCCAAGCGTCTTAATATATTCCGTTGGGCGCTTGGGCCTTCCCCCACCGAAGTCAAAAAGTGCGCACATCACATTCGCGTGGGTGACGCCCTTCCAAGCAGCGAAATGCACTCTGACTAACGCGTTCGGTTCCACTGCCAAAGCGTTTATGCCGAAGCAGCTAGTTTGCGTCAACTAAATCGTTCGATAGAATAGGCATGCAAGAGGTCTGACCCATCTTGCTACCGTAGGCCGTGGAACAGATTGACTCTTGGAACACAATTGGAACAATGTAGGCAATACAAGTTCATGGCAAAAGAAATCCAATTGCCACGCAGAAACGCCGGAATCCATTAGAAATGAAGACGTTAATGCACAATCGCCTTGTACGTTCCACGTAAGTGAAATGCCAGATTCGTGGACTTAAAATCCAGTGGGGGGTAACCCCCGTGCGGGTTCGAGTCCCGCCTCGGCTACTTAATGTTTTGCAATCAGCGGACTTACGACGGTCCATATTTTTGTATCGCACTGGAGTATCAATCCAGAGTGCCATGCAGATCAAACGCAAATGCCTCGTTCGTATTATAGGCTCAGCCGCATGACTCTGAGCCTACTCTTCCAATCGATTGATTACACACAGATCAATCTCATCTGGTACCCGCGTTGACTCTTGAGCTGCATCGCTTGATTTGATGCTGGAGGAAATCATGGTGAGCCCGGAGTTTCTTAGGGTGCCCGGGACAATGAAGCCAACGTGTCTTGGGTAATCGCGTTCGGACGCTTGGAAGGGGGTAACCCCTGTGCGCTGCAAGTCTCCATCTCACTTGAAGAAGTGACAATTCTATCGATGATTGAGAAACAACTAGGTCTTTCAAGTTAGCATTTGCAAGCGTGCACTGAAGGATTACCGCGTGGACAACTGGTCACCCATTGTGTGGTGCGAGGAACAAGGTTGATCGAAATGTTTGCTACGTCGCACCTACATCTGCCGGATCGCGCAGGCGGTAGCCAATGCCGCGTACAGTTTGAAGTAAGTCGGCGTGGGCGCCCATTTTTTTGCGTAGGGCACGAATATGAACATCGATGGTGCGTTCCAGCACAATCGCATCGCCACCGAGAGAAGCATCGATAAGTTCGCTTCGAGAATAGACCCTTCCTGGCTGGCGCACAAGAGTGCTCAACAACGCAAACTCGCTCGGCGTGAGATTTACAGGTTTTTCGCTTATAGTCGCGCGATGGTTCCGATGGTCGATGAGAATACCTTGGCTAACGATAACGTCACGATCTGAATTGCTTTTTTCCTTGCGACGCAAGAGGGCGTTAATTCTTTGCAGGAGCACTTTTACGCTGAAAGGTTTCGTTACATAGTCGTCAGCTCCAACTGAAAAGCCAACGATTTGGTCCGTCTCTTCGGAACGGGCAGTCAGCATCATCACAAGTAAGTCTTGAGTCGCTGGATCTGCACGTAATCGTCTGCAGACTTCTAGACCATCGATCATTGGCAGCATTAAATCGAGTATGACGAGATTGGGGCAGCGTAGACGGGTCTCACGAAGTCCTTGATGTCCATCGCGGGCAATATGCGTCTTGTATCCTTCCTGGCTGAGGTTGTAGTCCAGCACCTCGGCTAGTGAGGCATCGTCTTCTACAATTAAAATATTGACTTGTTTTGACATTAATTATCGGTTTGTCGCTCCGTAGAAAGTGTCGTTTTGCCAGTGTCGGGCTATTTCACCATCGACAAGATAGACGACATCTTCGGCAATGTTTGTTGCGTGATCTCCAATACGCTCAATATGTCTTGAAGCGGAGAAGAATTGAAGTGCTGGTTCGATTTCGCTGATGTTTTTTTGAAGAAACTCTTTGAGGTCTTCAATCACTTGGCGGTTAAGATCGTCGACAACATCGTCGCGCTGACATACATTCCGGGCGGCATCGACATCTAAATGAACAAATGAATCCAGGGCGTCCCGGACCATCGATGTTGCAGCTTCCACCATCTGGTCTATTTTATAAGGAAACTGAAAATGTGGGTGGAGCACCAACACTTGAGCACGTTCGCCAATATTCACTGCTAAGTCGGCGATGCGTTCCAGGTCGCCATTAATTTTCATGACTGTTGCCACACGTCGCAGATCGACGGCTACTGGCTGATGGAGTGCTAGAATTTTTAAGCACTCTTCTTCGATTGTGACTTCTCGCGAGTTGACCGTATCTTCATCGCGATAAAGTTGCTCGATGAGGTCGCTGCGCAGTTCTCCGAGTGCCTGACTCGAGCGATAGACCATCTGTTCAACAATTGACGACTGCGCTAGCAATTCTTGCTCGAGGGCTTCGAGATCACGATGAAGATGTATGGACATGTGAAGGCTGGTAGGTTATTTGGAAGAATTGTTCGTGTTAGCCGAATCGACCTGTGATGTAGTCTTCGGTTTGTTTTTCTTTTGGGTTAGTAAAGAGTTCGTTAGTGGTTTCGACTTCTATGAGGTGGCCTTCGTAGAAGAAAGCAGTTTGGTCGGATACGCGCGCTGCTTGCTGCATGTTGTGGGTCACGATAACGATGGTGTAACGCTCTTTTAGCTCGAAGATTAATTCCTCGACCGCCGCTGTTGATTTGGGGTCAAGTGCTGAGGCCGGTTCGTCCATCAACAACACGTCCGGATTCGTAGCTAATGCTCTGGCGATACAAAGCCGCTGTTGCTGGCCGCCAGATAGCTGTAAAGCCGAATCATGAAGCCGATTGGAGACTTCATTCCACAGAGCCGACTGACGCAAGCACTTTTCAACGATCTCATCGAGCTTACTACGTTTACGTATTCCAGCGACACGCGGCCCATAAGCGACGTTTTCATAAATCGATTTTGGGAAGGGATTCGACTTCTGAAACACCATGCCTACTCGTTTGCGAAGCTCAACTACATCGGTCCCGCGACGATAGATATTAGCCCCGTCGAGCAACACCTCACCCTGGAGAGTGGTATCGTCGATCATGTCGTTCATGCGATTAAGACATCGCAGGAATGTCGACTTACCACATCCTGAGGGGCCAATCAAAGCGGTCACACAGTGCTCGGGAATATCGAGCGAAATCTTATGTAGAGCCTGATTATTCCCATAGAAAAAATCGACATCGCGGGCAATAACCTTTTTGAATTGTCCAGCTATCTCGACTGCCGAATACGGTTTGCTTGATGGATCGGGCGTGGATGTCGGTAGCCTGACAATCGCTTCAGCCGAGCTAGCATCAGATATTTTCGAGGGCTTGCTACCAATCGTGATTTCTGGAATCAACATAACATTTGACCTACGGACTAGTTCTTTAATATTTAGGGCTCAAGGAGTGCCTGCACAGGCATTGTCGAAAGTCATGGACGTTTGGCCTTGCTAAATCGATAGCGCAATGCAACGGCTATTGCATTCATGCAAATCAGTACAAAAAGCAATACAACGATTCCCGCCGCAGCAACCTTGTGAAATCCCTGTTGTGGCTCGCTGGCCCAGCTGAATATTTGCAGAGGCAGCGCAGTAAATTCATCTTTAAGGATATCTTCGGGTAAGAAAGTTACATAAGTTGCGGCGCCGATAGCGACCAGGGGAGCAGCTTCGCCCAAGGCTCGAGAGAGCGCCAAAATTACGCCTGTCATCGTGCCCGGCAAAGCAGCCGGAAGCAACTGGTGCCAAACTGTTTGCCAGCGCGTTGCCCCAAGGGCATAGGATGCTTGGCGGATAGAACTGGGCACAGCTCGGAGCGATTCTTGTGCCGCCAAGATGACAATCGGCAGAACAACGAGCGTCAAAGTGAGGGCTCCGGCCATGAGGCTCCGGTTGAGCTGCATGGTCCGCACGAACATACCAAGTCCTAAGATCCCATACACAATCGAAGGCACACCGGCCAAGTTAGCGATGTTGATTTGCACCAATGTCCGCCAACGGCTCTTGGGCGTATATTCTTCAAGGTATATGGCGGCCCCCACACCAACTGGCACCGCGAACAAAGCCGTCAAGCCAATTAAATACATACTGCCTACCAGGGCAGGCTTAATACCTGCCTTCTCAGCGAATCTTGAAGGAAAACGGTTAACATAATCCCAACTAAGTGCGTCCCAGCCGTAGCTCACTACATTCCACAGTAAGAGCACCAGAATTGAAACGCAAAGCCAAGCTGCTCCGGCGCATAGCCAAGCAAAGACAATGGAAACTAGTTTTGCATAAGGGCGACCATTGTTATTTTCCACTAAACTCATTCGTATTTCTCCTCAACTCGCATTAATATTAAGCGAGCTAATACGTTGAGTATGAAAGTCGAAACGAATAGAGCCAAACCAACCGCAAAGATTGTGCGGTATTCAAGTGTTCCGGCAGGTGTGTCGCCTAAACTCACTTGCACGATGTAGGCAGTCATGGTTTGAATGCCTTCAAACGGGTTGAGTGTTAGGTTGGGAGTCGCCCCTGCTGCGAGTGTCACCGCCATCGTTTCTCCGACCGCCCTGGCAATTGCCAGCAAACAAGCTGCCATAATACCCGACATGGCGGTGGGCAAGACAACTTTCAGGATTACGTCGAGCTTGGTTGCTCCCAGGGCATAGGCACCCTCGCGCAATGAACGTGGCACTGATCTTAGAATGTCTTCGCTCAGCGAGATGACCATCGGCAAAATCATAATGCCGACAACAATACAGGCATTCGCGGCATTAAATAGATCAGCTGAGGGAATGGCATCACGAACTAATGGCGAAACAAAGACAACTGCCAGGTAGCCGTAGACCACTGAGGGTATGCCTGCCAATACTTCGATCGAAGGTTTCAAGACTTCACGTACAAGAGGTGAAGCGTACTCACTCAAATAAATAGCCGTGGCCAAGCCCAAAGGGATGGCTAGAATCGCCGATCCACCTGCTACGAGCAAAGTGCCACAAAACAGAGGCAAGATGCCAAAGTGTTGTGGCTTAAGCAGTGGCGACCAGCGGGTGCCAGTGAGGAACTCCCAGATCGAAACCTCGCGAAAGAACTGGAATGATTCGAAGAATAGAACGACTACGATCCCGATGGTCGTGACAATCGAAATCGCAGTACAAGCTATTAGGATGCCGCGAATCGCAATCTCAAAGACTTTACGAAAATCGAAGCCTTTTGACTTGCCAGCTAGTGTGTCTCGAGTGGGAACTGCTGTAGACATGTCATTTGAAGTCTTAGTTCTTATTGCAAAATTAGAGACCTAAACCACCAATTGGTGTCTATTGCATAACCTTTTGCAAAAGCACTTTGTTTTGCTTGGCCACTTCATCGGAAACGGGCACATACCCTACATCGCCAGCCAAGCGGCCTACGTTCTCCAGGTAAAACTTCACGAATGCAACCATTTCCGGTCGCTCTAAGGATGACTTGCTTACATAGATAAATAGTGATCTGGAAAGAGGCTTGTACGAGCCGCTACGCACAGTCGTGTCATTAGGAGAAACACAACCCTCTCCACCGTCGACTGCCAACAGTTTCAAGGCATCTTTATTCTCAGCGTAGTAGGCATATCCAAAGTACCCAAGGGCACCCTTATCGGAAATTACTCCGCGAACTAGCTGGTTATCGTTTTCGCTTGCGGTATAGTCTGCGCGACTAGCCCGCTCTTCGCCATTAATGGCTTTGGTGAAATAATCGAAGGTTCCCGAATCGGTGCCCGGTCCGTACAGTTTCAAAGGTTCGTCCGGCCACTCAGGGTCGACATCGCTCCAGTTCACAACTGTTTCGTCACTTTCAGGCCGCCAAATAGTCTTTAGTTGCTCGACGGTTAGGCAGTCTACCCAATCGTTTTTGGGATTTACCACAACCGAGAGACCATCCACGGCGACTGTTAACTCGATGAACTCAACATTAGAAGCAATACAGTTATCCTTTTCGCTGTCTTTTATTCTTCGTGAGGCATCGCAGATGTCGATTTCACCAGCCGCAAATTTTTTCATCCCGCCACTCGTACCCGCGGAACCAACCGAAACCTTAACTCTTGGTGCCACCTCTTTGAATTCTTCGGCGACCGCTTGCGAAACTGGGAAAACGGTACTCGATCCATGAATGCGAACGTCTCCGGACAGAACTAGCTCGCTCTCAGTCAGTCCAGCCCCAGTAGGAGTCGAATTCGAACTGCTGCAGCCTGCTTGGAGAACAAGGCAAATGCTCAGAATAACGGTGGACAAAACTGTATGTCGACTGGGTGTCACAACTAGTATCCGGTTGAAAAATATACGGCGGAATAGTCTGGGCAGGTCACAACTCAGACTATAGCGTGAGGCTATGAAGAGAGTGTGAAGATTGGATGAGAAGTGCAATCGGGTTTTAAGCGAGGGGAATTCGCACTCGAAATGTGCTTCCCCTGCCTAACTGGCTCTCGACTGACACGCTTCCCCCCATTGCCTGGCACAGGTGCTTGACAATTGCCAGGCCCAAGCCTGTGCCTCCCATCTCGCGAGAGCGGGCTTTATCGACGCGGTAGAATCTCTCGAAAAGCCTCTCCTGGTGCTCCGGGGCAATCCCGATGCCCGTGTCCGAGACTTCGATTACTGCCATGCCTGCTTCCTGGTGGCTCCAGACTGAGATGGTCCCCCCCGAGGGCGTATATTTAATGGCATTGTCGATCAAATTGCTCATAATCTGTTGTAACGATTCTTCGTCGACACGTACTTCGAGAGAATCGCAATCGGACTGATGATTCAATGAAATCTGAGCCGATCTGCTTCGTGCTTCATAGTCCGCTAGACTCGTCGTAACGACCCGCTGCAGAGGTACGTTAATTAGTTCTAGAGTGGCATTTCCAGATTCGATCCGAGCAAGGCTCAGCATGTCGAGGATGAGGTCGTGCAGCCGATCTGCCTGATCGTCGATTTGGCGCAAGAACCGGGGTGCATTGCTCTTGTCCTCAAGTGCTCCGCTAAGCAGTGTTTCTGTGTAGGCTTTGATCGAGCTAAGCGGCGTTTTGAGTTCGTGAGATACATTCGCGACAAACTGCTGACGAAGATATTCTAGGCGTTTAAGCTCGGTCACATCATGCAACACCAGCACAACGCCCGGACAAGGTTCGCCAGGAAGCGGGGTGGCGTGAATCTTGAGCGTACGTATCGAGTCCGCTTGCCAGGCAAGTTCGCCCTGACAAAGTTCACGGGAGCTGAGAGTCTGCTCTACAATCTCTCGCAATTCATGGCTGCGAACAACTTCCAGTAGAGCATGCCCTTCAATTTGATCGGGCTGAAAGGAAAGTGCTTTTCCCGCTGCCGCATTAGCAAATAGAACCTTTTGGCGGCTATCGACAGCTAATACCCCCTCGATCATTCCACCTAGCACTGCTTGCTGCCGGTGGGAGCTGGTCCTGAGCTGATTCTCTCTGGATTTCAACTCACTATTCATATTCTCAAACGAACGTGCCAGGATACCAAGCTCGTCGCTGGAATGGACTCCGATTCGCTCAGGGTAATTTCCTGTAGCAATGTCCTCGGCTGCATCCGTCAACTCCTGAATAGGACTTATGATCCGTTGCGTGAGCCAATAGGTAGTGGCAAGACCCGAGAGTCCAATCAGGAGTCCAACCGACCAAATTAGCCGACGGATTGAGCTGACTTCTTCCTGAATCGAAGCCATCGATTGTGCCGCCCGAACGTAGCCGATGATTTCATTGTCTTGCTCAACCGCCAGAGCGAAATACAGGAACGGTACACCTAGTGTTGAGCTGTTTCGCTGAGAGACTCCTTCCCCTGAGCGGGAAGCCAAGACGAATTCTTTTCGGTTGCGATGATTCTCCATCTCGACAACTTCGGCTAGTCCCAATTGCTCCGAGTCGGCCAGTACAAGTCCCTCCCTGGTTACCATAGTAAAGCGAGTTTGCGTCTGTTCACCGAGATTTCGTACTTTCTGCTGCAGAGCTTCACTGCGGCCTGCAACCAAGCGACTGCCTAAGTCGTCACGCAACAGGGCTGCAGAGTCATGCAGCCGTCGACGGACTTGTTCAACCAATTGCTCTTCCTGCCACCCCGACACAATGGCGACACAGATACTAAGAGCGATCAGAACAAGCCCGGCATAGGTGAGAAACAGTTTCCAAAACAGACGGGAGGACCACATTCATTCCATGCTTGCGACAAGCGGCATGCAATTCAACCCGTTACATTAAATAATAGCGGTGGAATTGGTCTCCGTGCTCTTGGAAAGCCTATTTTGCAAACTTTGCTAATCTTGTTTCTTAGGGGGCTCGAAGTCCTTTTTCTCGCAGCTCTAATTCGCTCGGGTGACGCCCATCCAAGCAGCGAAATGCACTCTGACTAACGCGTTCAGTTCACCTGCCAAAGTGTTTATGCCGAAGCAGCTAGTTTGCGTCAAATACATCGTTCGATAGGATAAACATGCAAAAGGTCTGACCCATCTTGCTACCGTAGGCCGTGGAACAGATTGACTCTTGGAACACAATTGGAACAATGTGTGCAATACATATTCATGGCAGGAGCAATCCATTTGCCACGCTGAAACGCTGAAAGCCATCAAAAAAAGGAAGTTGATGCATAAACGCCTTGTGTGTTCCACGTAAGCGCAATGCCAAATTCGTGGACTTAAAATCCAGTGAAGGGGAACCTTCGTGGGGGTTCGAGGCCCGCCTCGGCTACTCGGATGAGCGATGCTTCGCTTCCCTAAATTCCGTGGAGCCGCGTGCTTAGTGGGTTTTCTGATCTTGCAGAAGTCAGCAAGGATCGCATTGTGGATCCTGCCGCTCTTAGCTTGTGCTTAGATACCGCTGAGAGCTGGTTCGAATCGTTTGGTTCGGAAGTTTGTTCTTTGCTAAGTAACCAATCAACGGACAGATTGCCAAGACTAGGATGGGGACCAATACCAGGTCTACCAACAGCGCTGTGGAGACCACGAGCACCATCACACATCCAAAGTAGACTGAGGGTGCAAAACTTCCAAGCATCAATGTCGAAAAACCAACCGCCAACACAAGGCTGGTCATGCACAGCGCGGGACCGACTTCTCTCACGGTTAACTTCATCGACCTATCTAAATTGTTTCCAGCAGTTTGTTGTCGTTGCACGCCACAGAGCAAATGGCATGTGTCGTCGACTACCAAACCCAGCGCAACCGAGGCAATCATAATAGTCCCAGGGTCGAGTGGAATGCCACACGCAGCCATTACGCCAAATCCACATATGATCGGGAGGAAGTTAGGAGCCAGCGACAGGAATGCCATGCTCCACGATCGCAAAGCGATCCCGAGTACCACAGTCATCGAGATCGCTGCCAGGACGAAGCTGCTGATTTGCCCCTGCATCAAGCTATTCCGCAGACTGCTGAAGTGTTTTACATATCCCGTTGAACTCACCGTGAGATCGGAGTTGGTGAAGTTGCTCGACAAATATTTCTCAATCGCATGAATGCGTCTAGCGTCTATAGGTACCCCCGTGAGTGGCACTCGGGCGGAGACGCGAGCAACAGAGTTCTCGTTCTGTAACAATCGATTGTAGAACTCCGGCTCCAATTGCTTGGCTTCACGCAAGGTGTTCCACATCCCCACGGGTTGTCCAAGTTGATTGCGTTTATAGGGCTGGACCCGGTTTGTTTCAGAAAGCAGGTCGAGGAACGAGAGCGTACCACTCGTAAATTGTTGGTCCTTCAACCAGCGGGTAAAGCTTGTGATTTTGGTGAAGTGCTCCCAATGCAGCACGTCCTTCTTTGAGGAGAATTCGAACTCCATCGTTGCGAAGCCTCCGAAGCTGTTGTCGATGTGCTCGGCATCTTGCCGAATGGTGTTATTCGGACGAAACAAACTCAAGGGACTCGAAGCGATCTGCAGTCCCGGAACAGCCACCAAGCACGGCCCGGCGGCCATCAGCACAACTGCCAGAGCAATACCCCTTTGCCTGCGTTGCATCTTTGTTAGGCGAACAATCCAGCTACAAAGTTGGTTTACTGGAAGAGGTTTAGCGTGCACGTCCCTGTTAGTTTTGCAAAGCAGCAAGCACGGTAGCATCAAGAAACTGGTCACCAAGGCCGCAACCGCACCGAACGCCGCTAACCAACCGAAGGTTCTTACCGGCACGATGTCACATGCAACTAGTGAAATAAAACCCGTAGCGGTGGTTGCCGTTGTAATCGCACATGGCCTCCACAACTCAGCAAGTGTGTTACGTATTGCTTTCGTTTGAGCTCGTTCGGCTGCGTATTTGTTATGGTAGGTTGTAAGCAGATGAATGGCATCGGCCATTCCAGAAACCAAAATTACCATGAGCAGCACTGAAGTAAGAAACGAAATAGGGATCTGAAAAAACCCCATCACCCCTAATACCCACAATGCTGCGACTAGCGGAACAATTATCGCCGCGAGGGCATCGATAAGACTCCGGTAAAGTACAAAGCACATCAGTGTGCAAGCACATACTGCCAAAGGTGCGAGAAAAATCAGGTCGTGCCTGGAATATTGAAATATCGCGTCATCCATTACCGGTGTTCCCGCAAGCCGACATGTGACGGCTTGCGAAAAACAACTGTGGCAGCTTTGGCGAATCTGCTCGACAACTCGTGATTTGCTGTCAATCTCACTTGCTTGCTCCGACAATTCCACGACTACTGCCGTAGCCAGGCCTTGTTGATCCATCAATCGGCCGACCGTGGACGGTGCGGCATTGAGGCGCATACGCAAGTCAGCGATAGCCGCTGCCGATGTTGGCCAAGTACCTTCTCGTCCTTCCGCGAAGGGAACTAGATTGAGGCGACCCTGCCTTCGATCCAGAACTTTCACGTTAGCAAGGGACACCACTCGCCCAATTGACGATTGGGATTCAAGCTCCCGGGTGAAGGCTCTCAATTGAGAAAAGAACTCTACAGTGAACAGTTCATCTGGGTAGAGCCCAACTACAATGAATTCGTCAGTGCCAAACTGCTCCCGGAATCGTTCGTAGGTGGCCAGCTCTTCGCTATCTTGCAAAAACCAGGAGTCTAGCGAATCCTCGAATTGAAGTTGCGAGGCGTAGAAACTGGCCAGCGCGGTGATTGTGGCAAACAGAAGAAGTGTCGCCCTATGGCGGCGCAGCACAAGATTCAACAGTCTCCGGCCTGCGCGTCGACCAATGTGTAAAGCTAGGTGCGGTATCATTTCTCCCAAGACTCACGCGGCGCCGGTCGACCGAAGTGATAGCCCTGTGCCAAATCGAAACCGAGTTGTGTGCAGGTCTCCCCCTCGTCAGCATTTTCAACGCCCTCGGCCAAGGCGTAGACGCCCAGTTCTTTCACTAGGCGCACTAGTGTCTCGACCATGCCTTGACGACTAGCCGATGCTTTGTCGATTTCTCTAATAAACTTGATGTCGAACTTTAAGTAGTGCGGAGGAATCTCGGTCAATTCGTCGAGTCGAGCTTGCCCCGCGCCAAAGTCGTCGTAGGCCAACAGCATATCCAGGTCGTCGAGTAACGCTTTGAAGTTTTTCATGTCGTCCATCTGAGTGATGGCACCTTCATGCAACTCGATCGTGATCGGCAAGTTGGGGGTAAGCACGCGAAGCTCGTGCAGCGATTGCAAGAATCTTGGATTGATGATCTCTTTAGGGTGGGTATTCAAAAACAGGTTGCCGCAATCCGTCATTTGCAAAGCGTCTCTTACGCCTTCGCGGCGCATGAGCTCGCTAAGCCCACATTCTTGTCCTAACCGAGCAGCAGTCGTAAACATTTGATAAGGACTCTGAAGACCTTCGTGGATACTACGTGCCAAAAGTTCGTAGGCCACCGTGTTCCCACTGGGCAATTCGACAATCGGCTGAAAATGAGGATGAACTCCCTCGCCCTCCATTAGCTCGTCGAATTTAATGAGTGCAGTCGCCCAAGGAAGAGAATCGCCCGCGATGGTGGCACCAAATTCCTCAGCCTGTGGCTCTCCCACTCGGTACATGGTGTCTGCAAACTGAACGATGTCGCCGTTGGTGAGCGGAGCGGAAGTAATTGGCCGACCGTTCACAAAAGTACCATTCGTACTCCCCAGGTCGCGTATGACCGGGCGGCCTTCTTCGATTTCAATCACCGCGTGATTCTTCGATACCGAGTTGAAAGGCACCGTCAGCGAAGTGCCCGCCATTCGCCCCACAGTAAACTGCACGGACGAAATATTGATGGTCTGCCCCGCCGAGCCGTCATCGCGACATTCGGTAAGCGTCCAAGGATTTTTAGTAGTCGATTGATTGTCAGTTGCATTCATGATGTTCTTACTCGTCGTTGGCAAAGCATTGCACAATTTGATTTGGCTTTCCTGGCAAATCCAGGGTTAGCAAGCTGCCTGCAAGCTTGTTCTGCTGCAGGTATTCGTGAACCAATGGATCGGAGTACACCGGTTCCGTCATTGAGATTCCGTGAGAGGCATGGGGCAGGGCAGTCGCAATCCGTGCAGTGGCACCGAAATAGTCCAAGCGGTCGTTTACGGTAGTTACCAAGGCCGGTCCGCGATGAATACCGACCGAACTTTCAAGCTTGGCCAAACCCGGTTCCGAGGTACGTGTATCATCCAATTGAAATGCAGCCTCGACAGCCGCTTCAACCTGATCGAATGCGGCGACGACTCCCTCGCCGACAGTCTTGATTACGGCACCACCGCTTTCTTGAATCGTTTTTTGTTGATGCGCGATGTTTCGTTGCAACAGTTCGTACGCCGCTGCATCTCCTAGCTCAGCATAAATGGCATCGACTTCGGGGACGGTGGTGACCACCATGGTTACCTGCTCGGTAGAGATGAGCTGGCCCGAGTCGAGCACTTCGCCTGGGAATAGCTCTCGAAAACGAGGCAATGCCGAGGCTTGGGCCGCAGTGACGACATCATTGCGTGGAATAGTTCGTTCGAGCCGAACAACTTGTAGGGTGTCGAATTCATTGCAGATCCACAGTAACTGTTTTCCCGCACGCAACAGTGGGGTTTGTCGATTGTCTAGACTACCGTTGAGCACCACCTCATGTTGGCTGGGCGCACCGCATGAGCGGACTTTGAGCGTTACCGACTTAGCAAGCTGCGGACCCCGCAGGAGGTATTCGCCGATTGGCAAGTTCAATTCCAGCTCGATACGCTCTGTAGGCTCGATGCGAACCTGTGCAACCACATGCGGTGAGTGCCCTGGTCCTCCAATGCAAAACTTGTCTAACTCCGTTTTTCGCAGATCAGAGTTCACTCGGAATACCATCTCTACAGAGTTGGCAATGTCTGAGTCGAAGTCTGTATTGCACGCTTCGCAATGCGTATGGCCTTTGAGTTCTTTTAGGGTAGTTTGTGTATCAGCAGCGACGCGGCAGGTGGGACACAGAATATCCCATTGCAACATTAGCAATCCTTCCGCACTCGCTAGGAGACAGGCATCCACTAGTTCCTGACTGTCCAACTGCAATCGTTCGGCCAGTTCCAAGGGACGAATCTTTGCTAACTCCTGAGCAGGAGCAGCAGCAACATAGTCACCCAGCATCTGGGCAAGCTCTGTGTCTACACCGCGTTTGATTAACAGATCGATGCGGTTCTCGAGTCGCTCGCGCTGGTGCTTAGCCATTGAAGCAGCGGGTTCAAACGGATCGACGACTGGCGACTCTCCATGTTTGCCTGAGAGTGTTTCATCCATGCGGCTGTAGACTCGGCCCAAAGAACGCTGGCATTTGCTACCTGTCTCGATCTTCGCTAGCAACTTGCCAACCATGTTTCGGGGCAGAATCTTTACACAGTGTTTCAGATTAGTGCCACCCTCGGATGTTCTTTCTAGCTCAACCGTACTGGTGAACCATTTGAACGGGCCCGATTTGAATTCGCGTAGGACACTCATTCGACGGCCCTCAATCCACTCAAATGGGTGCTCTTCCCAAGAGATCTGGAAGCCGGCCAGCGAAATCTCGGCAAATCGACGCACCTTGTTATTTTCGTCGACGCGCGTGCTGTATTTCACTGGGGGCAAACCTATCGCACGATTCAGCCGCTCAGTATTTGCCACCATGGGCCACAACTGCTCGGGAGACGACTTAAGTTCCCACATCATTTCGTTGCCAATTACCTGCAACGGATCGTGCTCGGGCAATAACGGGTGCACCGCTATTTCCGAGGGTTCGCCTCGCAAGAGCTGGTCGAGGTCGCGAAGAATATGGGCGGCGTCGGCGTAGCGATCGATCGGCTTCTTAGCAATCGCTTTGTCAACAATTCCCGCAGCGAGTTCGCTGACCTGTGGATTTAATTTTCTTAATGCTGGCGGGGCATCGAAACAATGCATGCCGGCTAGCTTCATCGGATCGTCAGCTTGAAAGGGCGTTTTACCGCCGAGCATTTCGTATAGTGTGATGCCAAGGGCATAGACATCCGATTGCGGCGTGATCTCACCCTTGCCTTTGCACTGCTCAGGCGACATATACATCGGCGTGCCAAGGATACCCCCCGCCTGAGTCACCGCTAACGATTCCGATTGGTTCACGTGTCGGGCAATGCCGAAGTCGGTCAACTTGACCCTTGGCATCTGATCTGTTTCAGTTAGATCCTCGACCTTTAAACCGGACGAAAGATCGAGCAACACGTTTTCGGGCTTGATATCCCGATGCACAATTTCGCTTTGATGGGCATCGACTAACGCTCGAGCAATATCCGCGGCGATGGACAGGGCTTGCTCCTCGGCCAGGGGCGAACGGAGCGCTAAAACATGCTTGAGATCGACTCCTTCAACAAACTCCAGCACGATGTAGTGCAATCCGTCTTGCTCGTTGACTTCGATCAGATTGGCAACGTGAGGATTGTTCACCGCGGCGAGCAGTCGCGCTTCCTTGTGAAATCGCTGCAAAGAATTGGACCTTAAACTCGCCGACTCGCTAAGTACTTTGATGGCAACAAGCGAACCATCGCTGATATCTTCAGCTTGATAGACGGCCCCCATCCCGCCCTCGCCAATTTTCTTGAGAATCTGGTAACGCCCCAGCCGCTCACCCGCATTAGGCATGCGAATGGCATTCTGTTTCCGCGTAGGAACGGGGCCCAAGAGCCCCAAGTCGGCGGTGCCGGGAGCCGAACCTGCAGTGGAATCTATCTCGGCAGTCGAATCAGCAACCTGGGGTATGGCGCTCAGCTCGGCCGTAGAGTCGGCCGGTGCAACGTTACCCGATAGTTCTGCGGTCGAATCACTGGAGACGAATTGGTTCGACAGAGTTCCAGAGTAGCCCTCGGCCACGCTGTCAGTTTTCTCGGCATCAAATTCCGTAGCAGACTGGTCTTCTTGATCCTCATCCAGAAATGCAGAGAAACATTCGACAAATCTCGCTAACGAGGGTCGATCCGATGATGAATCGTGAATTGCACTTTGGGCGAGCTGCCTGAGCTCAGCGGTATGGCGGCTCGAAGTTTCATGACACGAGTGCTCAAATTCTGGATACTCCTCAAGCAACCAATCTATTAGTTGGCCCACGCAGTAAGAGTCGTTGGCTATGTCGCGATTCTCGAAGGGTAACTCGTTTGCGTGAGAGAACCTGACAGGCTCGCCTGTTGGGGGCGACGTTACACTTAGTCGCGTGAAATCGAGTTGCGGCGTAAGATCGCTCTGCAATCGAATAGACTCTGGGTAAATTGCTTCGTGTGAGAGGCCCAGCTTATGTGCTTCATCCAGTGCCCCGACAACAGATCGAAGAATCGTCAGCGGATTGAAATCTGGACCGCCAAGTCGGAGCCAATCTTTCAGTGTAGCTGGTGGTGAGGTCTCAAGAATGACAATTGGTTGGGAACCGTCTTTGATAACAGTGTGAACCCGGCGCGTTGCGGGATGGCGAAGCAATTGGACCAGGCTCAGCCGTTGGAGGACTTCTTCCTCACGCCCAACCACGTGTTGAGTCCCGACGAGTTTCCAAAGCTCGACTTGCTGGTCGTTGTTCTTATTGACGGCTTCGTAGGCGACACCATCTTGGCCTGCGCTGATCTGATTGAGAACTTGATACGCACGGCTCGACGTTGCATCCACAACTTCGTTGGGCGCAGCGCGTTCCGCTGGATAAGAGGGCTCAATGCCAAGCTCTGTAGAGGCGTTAGTTGTCAATTCTGGAGCCATATTTTATGTATTTGTTAGGTAGACGCACATCGGGCCGTACCCACGTGGAGGTTGATCACGGGGGACAACAGAACGACGGCGCACCTTAATTCAAAGGCTTCTGATGTAGGGTTAGACCCACAAGCCTTGCTCACAGAATGGCAGTTTTCTGCCTGCCTAGGGGAGTCCCTTACCTCTGGTCACATTTTGTGCGCCGAGTTTTGCAATTGAAACAACTGTGGCGATTGCGCCGATTACTGGCGGAGGTCGACTGAGAATGTTGGGCTGCCGGCAACGGGCAACAGTGGAGAGAAATCCGTTCGCCGGGCCCGTTTTGCATTGCCCCAGGGGAACCATTGCACGCCGAGGAATGCATCGACGGTCCCAGTGTCGGCTGGCATCATAAGATTCGTCTCGCCGTAGAGAGCCAGACTATCGTTCAGCGGGGCGAGGAAATCGGCACCGAACAGAAAGACTTCGTCCTTACCTGGCGAAGGGCCGGTCACGGCATTGTTTTCGCCATGCTCCTCTGCAATACCTACCCAAAATGTTGTTTGAGTCCCGGTCTGCCACAGATGCCTCACATACCAATGGGCCTGTGAAATCGGAGCCAGTGTCACTGTCGTGGCATTGAACTGTCCCGTTTCGTCTTCCTCGGCAATGTTCACTGTCATACCGACCTGCCAATCTCGTGTCAGATCGTAAGCAGTACGAATTCGCCACTGGCCAAGAAAGAAATCGTCGAACGACTCTTCGTAAAGGAAGTCGTAGACTATTCCCCAGCTAAAACCATTTTCAAGACGCTGAAACATTCCGGCAGTAGTGAAACTCTGGTGGCGTCCCCCTGCTTCCCCGACGAGTTCGTAAACTCGCACCGCATTGTCCGAAGAAACAATTGCAGTGCCTAACTGCATACCCAGTCCGTAATCAGCGAGGACGGGACCGCCCCAATTCACGTGAAAACGTCCGCCCAAGTTCGCATTGACGCCAAAATCCTGGGGCTGCTTACTACCATCGATTCCGCCAAAGATTTCCAGTGTCTCAAGCCAATGGTCATCGCTTAAGGCCTGGCTCTGAGTCGAGAAGGACATTGTGCTGGCTAGGCAAAGAAAAAAAACATATTTCCAGAATCGATCAAACACCGTGCAGCCCTTCGTCCCTGAGTATGAAGAGATTTCCTTATCTCCAAGCTTGCGTTCCATTGTTGGGTGGAACAGATTATTCATCGTCAGACGGTTCTGACGAGTAGAACCATAGCCCGCAAAATCATCCCTGTTCCGGTTAGGGAAATTTTAGCTGCCAGGTAGATTTCCCTCCTGTTCTATTAGCTCAGTGATGCTGCCCTCGACGCAGCAATAGCCAAGCGGTCGACTCACCGAAATCCTGCGAACTTGAGGGAATTCCCCGCGAATAAGGGGTATCCGCAATTTTGGCCTAGGCCTTCTTCGCCATGGAAATCAAGTTTGCCGGAACAAAATCCGCCTAGGAATACTACCCAGCTGCATCGGCCCGCCTCGGCGATTCCACTCCTGTTGTGTACACTGGAGTCAACCGTCGAGGAGCATGAGTCCTCCGAAAACTGTCTCCAATTGGGCCCTCCGCAGGAGTGCCCTAGCCACCCAACTCACTAGCACGACTTGCCATGTCAACTCTCTCTGCCCAACCATCAACCGACCAAGATTTTCAACCTCGTGCTTGGTTTCAAAGCATCAGCAATCCCGATGAACGTTTCGAGCTAAACGAAGTCGTCTACACCGGTTCTGACGGCAGTCTGCTGGAAGTGGTGCACGATATGGACGAGCTTCGCAAGAAGTCGGCCGACGAGTGGAAGCAGATATTTTACCAGAGAGGACGCGGCACCAAGTGGCCCTACGGCTCGGGCGTGTGGGGGAAAAAAGAGTGGGTGCTCCCCGGCGTCGCCGATGAAAATGTCGTCTCGATGTACGAGGGGAATACGAATCTCTTTTGGGCCGAACGCTACGGCGAACAGATCGGACTGGATGATCTGTGGATCAAGCAGTGCGGCAACTCGCACACTGGTTCGTTCAAAGACCTCGGCATGACTGTGCTGGTTTCGATGGTTCGTCAAATGATCAACCAAGGGCAAACGATCCCGGCGGTAGCATGTGCCTCGACGGGTGATACATCAGCCGCCCTAGCTGCCTATGCAGGCGCGGCGGGAATCCCGGCGATCGTATTTATCCCCAACGGTAAGGTTTCGATCGCTCAGCTTATTCAACCAGTAGCCAACGGTGCCATGGTGTTTGCCATCGACACCGATTTCGATGGATGCATGGAAATCGTCAAACGCATCGCCTCGGAAGAAGGCATCTACCTGGCGAACTCAATGAACAGTCTGCGGATCGAAGGGCAGAAAACTGTCGCCATTGAGATTGTTGAGCAATTCGATTGGAACATGCCCGACTGGATCATCATCCCCGGCGGAAACCTGGGCAACGTCTCCGCCCTCGCGAAGGGTCTCGATATGCTCAGCGAGTTGGGCTTGGCCAAAGGCCGGCCGCGAATTTGCTGTGCCCAAGCCGAAGCCGCCAACCCGTTATATCAAGCCTACCAACGAGGTTTCGATGACTTGGAACCGCAGCAAGCCCAGTCGACCATGGCTACCGCGATTCAAATTGGCAATCCCGTGTCCTATGCCAAGGCAGTCGCCGCGCTCAAGAAATACGATGGCGTTGTCGAGCAAGCCTCGGAGGCCGAGCTTTCCGAAGCCTCAGCACGGGCAGATCGGACCGGCCTATTCAATTGCCCCCATACCGGAGTCGCCCTGGCAGCAACCGAGAAATTGGTCAAGCGTGGCGACATCCAGCGCGGACAGCGCGTAGTCGTAATCTCGACTGCAGCCGGATTAAAGTTCATCGATTTCAAAGTCAAATACCACGAGCAACAGTTGGCGGGATTCAAACCCGAGTTTCCCAACCCGCCGATCGAGCTCCCCGATAGCTACGAAGCGGTGCGCGACGAAATGCATAAGCAAATCGAGAAGCGATTCGGAAAATAGCCACTCGGAGTACCTTGCCCCAGCCGTCCAAGCTAGAGCTTATTCATTGTCGAAGTATCATCCATGAATCCGCCGGCTGGAAACACCTCTGCTTCTGGTAATGTCAACTCCCCAAATAGCCCTTACGTGGTTGTTATTGGTGGGATGAACATGGACATCCACGGAGTTCCCAATAGCAGGCTGCTCCTGAAAGACTCCAACCCCGGAACTGTACGGACTTCGCCAGGTGGAGTAGCGCGAAATATCGCCGAAAACATATCGCGATTGGGTGCTGCCTGTCGACTGATCTCAGCCGTAGGTAGCGATCAGCATGGACGCCAGTTGCTGGAGCAGGGAACAGCCGCTGGAATCGACATGCAGCATGTGTCGCAAATCGATTCCGAACATACGTCAACTTATCTCTCGATCATCGATGGGTCCGGCGACATGCACGTGGCCATCTCGGACATGACTATTATCGATCGGCTAGGACCACAACAGCTGCAAGTTCACAAACAACTGCTAAACCAAGCAGCATTGGTTGTCCTGGACACGAATCTCAGCGAAGATGCATTGGCATGGCTGGCGGGCGGTACTGAGGCTCGGCCTCTCTTTGTCGATTCAGTCTCAACCGCCAAAGCAGTCAAGATCCGGCCACATCTAAACTCGGTGCACACATTGAAGACGAATCTCATGGAGGCTGAGGAGCTAGCCGGATTCGAGGTGAAGGAAGAAGGTGACTTGCCGAAGATCGCCGATTGGTTCCACCAACAAGGCCTGACAAGACTCTTCGTAACTTTGGGCAAGGATGGCGTATATGTCAGCGATGGCAACAAACAAAGTATTTACAAGCTCCCTGAAGAGCAAGCCGCTCCCGTCAACGCGGGAGGAGCTGGCGATGCATTCGTGGCTGGCCTCGCCTACTCGTGGTTAAACGATTGGGACATCAACAAGACGGTGGGGTTTGCGATGGCCGCGTCGAGTGTCGCGATCGCGGACCAGCGAACGAATAATCCTGAATTGTCGCTCGAGCTTGTCACACGTGTTTACGAAAGTAGCAATGCAAACTGATCCAGAAAACCCTCATCTCGACATCGCACCAGAAGTGCAAACCGCATTGGAGAGTGGTCTCCCCGTTGTTGCTTTGGAATCGACCATCATTTGCCATGGCATGCCTTACCCACAGAATGTCGAGACCGCGTTACGTGTTCAGCAGACGGTTCGAGAACATGGTGCTGTCCCAGCGACTATTGCAATTCTTCAAGGTCGACTCAAAGTCGGCTTATCTCAGGAAGAGATCGACTATCTTGGCAAGGAAGGTCTCGGAGTCACGAAAGCCAGTCGTCGCGACATCCCTCTAGTTGTGGCCCGCCGCGTTGATGGGGCGACAACAGTTGCCGCAACGATGAATATTGCCGCCATGGCTGGGATTCACGTCTTCGCTACCGGCGGGATTGGTGGAGTACATCGGGGGGCCGAAGACTCTCTCGATATCTCCGCCGACCTGGAAGAATTGGCTGTCACCCCGGTCGCTGTTGTATGTGCTGGTATCAAATCGGTTCTTGATATCGGGCGTACGCTTGAATATCTCGAAACTCAAGGAGTACCGGTTGTTGGATATCAGACGGACACGCTCCCAGCGTTTTACACCAGAGACAGTGGATTCGCAGTCGATCACCGGATTGACAGTCCCAGCGAGGCTGCCGCTATTGTAAAGGCAAAGTTGGAACTCCAGCTTGCGGGAGGGCTAGTGATAGCCAATCCTGTACCGGAAAGCGATGCCCTTGATGCCAACAAGATCGATATCGCGATCGACGCCGCGATTGCCGAATTGAGATCACGCGAGATCACAGGCAAAGAAGAGACGCCGTTTCTGCTTGCAAAGATAGCCGAAATCACCGATGGCCGAAGTCTCGAAACGAATATAGCACTGGTGTTGAACAACGCCCGACTAGCTTCAGAGATAGCGGTCGCTCTGCTCGGATGATGGTCATTCTATAACACTAGCCCAGCAATACAGGCTGACATCAAGGTGGCCATGGTGCCCGCGATCATTGCCCTCAGGCCGAGACGTGCCAAATCGCTCTGACGATTGGGGGCGATGCCACCAATGCCTCCCATTTGGATACCAATCGATCCGAAATTCGCGAAGCCGCACAGTGCATACGTCAGAATAATGCGCGACCGCTCGCTTATTTGGACGATGCTGTCCTCACTTCCCCAATTCGCCAGTCGTCCATAGGCGACGAATTCATTGGTGGCCATCTTCAATCCAATCAATTCGCCGGCCGTCATGCAATCGGCTCGATCGATGCCGATCAGCCACGCCACCGGATAAAATAGATAGCCAAGTGCCGCATCCAATGAAACCAAATAGCTACCATCTGCACTGACGTAGCCCAGCTGAGCGCCGATCCAGCCCAGGAGCAGATTCAGCAAAGTAATCAGCGCTAAAAACACAATGAGCATCGCACCAATATTCAGAGCCAACTGCGCTCCGCTCGTCGTTCCCACCGCAATGGCTTCCAAGACGTTGGCTTGCTCCTGTTCAGTGCTCGATTGCTTGTTGTTCGTGTCAATTCTTCCAGCAGTGTCTGGCGTATCGGTTTCCGGTTGCATGATTTTCGAGAGTAAGAGTGCACCCGGCACAGAGATCACCGAAGCAGAAATCATATGCCCCGCGTCGATCCCCATTTCCGCCAGCGCCCCGATTCCACTTGCCGACATCGTGGCAAAGCCTCCCACCATCACCGAGTTCAACTCTGAGTTTGTCATACCGCTGATGTAAGGACGAACCACGAGCGGCGCTTCGGTCTGCCCCACGAATACGTTTGCTGTGGCCGAGAGTGTTTCAGCGCCCGACGTACCCAAGGTTTTTTGCATCACGAGAGCAAATAGGCCCACAATCTTCTGCACTACACCCAGATAGTAAAACATCGACATCAGTGCCGAGAAGAAGATGATCGTGGGCAATACCTTGAAGGCGAAAAAATGCTCCGCGAATGCCTCGCCGAAAACGAAAGACGAACCGGCATCGACGCAAGCCAGGACGGACATCATCACATCGTTAGCCCACCCAAAGAGCCACTTCCCGGCGGTTGATCGTAGAATCACCACAGCAAAGAGAAATTGCAGAACCAATCCTCCCACGACAACTCGCCAGGGAAAACGCGACTTGTGAGAACTCATCAGCCACGCCAGACCAACTATCAATACCAGGCCCAGTAAACCGATGTAGCGTTCCATCAATAGCCCCATAACCTATTGCAATCTTCAGTGCCACAAAATCGAATCACGAGAGTCCGATTTTGGCCTGGCGTGGTCACTGTCGCAAAAAAGATTCTCGAAAGCGTCTCTTGTAGCGAATTTGAACAACAGCTCGCTCACAAGCTTTCACCAGTGTCACAAATATCGAGACTCTTCATCCGAGTCAGCTCTTACCCGGCATGAAAAATTGTATTCGATTTGATTCAGATCTCTAGGAGCAATCCAAGCATGTTGCCCAGATGACGTTAGATGCACTAGATTGCATGAAGACAGACGCATAGTTGGGGATGGATTTCTTGATGAGAGGAGAAGCGATGTTCAGGCATGCAGATTCTCATACAGGGCTCGCAATTCTAGTTTTCCTAGTCACTCTTTCGGCCCTGCTTTCGATCCCAGTTGCTCCATCTTATTGTGAGCAACCTGAAATGGCCGCCAACAATCCTGATGGCTCAGGAGATGCACATCAAGAGAAGTTCAAAAATCTACTCTCAGATGCTGACCCCAAAGCGCTGAGGGAACGCCTCCTCGAACTTAGCTGCGGCAATGACGAAGACTGCAATCTGGATCAGTGGTACGCGGGGAAAGTAAATATCGACAACCAATGGATGAGCCGCGATCGTGCGCACGTTGGTGCAGCGATGGACGAAGACTATGCCGAGTATTATGCACGTCGCGATCAATCGACCGATTCCCTGGCCGACCACCAGCGACTCGCCAACATTTGCCACCAATTGGAGCTGAAAGAGCTGGAGCGTATGCATTGGCTCCATGTACTACGGTTCAATCAAAACGACCCCACAGCTCTTAAGAGCTTGGGATTAACCTGGCACAAAGGAGTCTTGCTGACACTTGAGGAACAAGAGCACACAATTGCAAAAGAAAAGGCAGATGCCAAGGCTCGGAAGGTCTGGCTGAAGAAAGCGAAACGAATTCGGACGGCAATTCAAAGTAAAGAACCTGAAAGACGCCGTGCGGCCAAGCAGGAGATGCGTGCCATCGACGATGTGGCAGCGGCTCCTGCACTCATCGAGGAATTTGCCAATGCGAAGGGCGATCCTGCTCGAGTCGAAGCGATGCAAACAGATCTGATGGCGACTTTGGGGAATATCGACTCTCCCGAAGCTGTAATTGCGTTAGTGCGTGCCGCAACCTATTCCGATTCTTCCAATATCCAGTACGCTGCGATCGACGAACTCCGCAACAAACGCTATGAAGAATTCGTGCCATTGCTCCTGAGTGAATTAGAAATGCCGATCGAATCCTCCGTCAGCATTCAACAGCAAGGGCACAAGATCGTCACTAGCTATACCTACGGGCAAGAGGATGCCTATGGTGATGTACAAGAGAAGATCTATCGCGACTATCGCACGATCGTCGGCCCTAGATATTTGGCGGCCCACATCTACGAGAATAGGAGAGTTCCTAGAAAGCTGAAACGGGCTGGCTATTACACCAAAGCTCGCACTATTCCGCCATTTATGTGTGGCGGGCACTTGGTTCCAGAGCGACATGTGCCAAGCAAATGGGTACCACCGTCCTACACGCCGAGTCGAATAGAGAGCCGCTATCAATACACAAACTACTCCGAGCATCCGGGCTATCAACGAAGAAAACAACAGGCCATGCTGACTTCAGAAAGAGCCGCCACCAACAAGCTGGCTAAGCTCGAACAGCAAAATCTTGAAATCGCCGACAACAACGGTCGGATTGCAGAAGTGCTTACAGAGGTGACTAACGAACCCTTCGGAACTGAGCCAAAGAGCTGGTGGAATTGGTGGCAGAAATACCTGGAGAAGCATCCAGATATCGCGGCCCTGGGCATCGGCCACAATTTCAGTTCTAGATTCGCCAAACAAGAGCCTCGGGGGCTACCGCGAGGGACGTGGGTATGGACTCGCCAGGGCAAGCAGCACGTGGAATCGATTCTTCCCGGCGACTTCCTTCTGTCACAGAATGTAGAAACTGGAGAATTAGCCTACAAAGTGGTGCTTGCGATCCAGCAACCTCAGAAACTGGAAGTTTCCAGAATCACGATGGGAGAAACAACGACTCATCTTACTCCCGACCATATCGTCTGGGTCACCGGGTTTGGCTGGAAGAAAGTCTCGACACTTGAGCCTGGATTCTTGCTGCATGGCATCAGCCTGGAACCGAAGATTGAAAAAATCGATGAGGCTTATGCAATCGATTCCTACGACGTAATCGTAGACGACTTTCACACTCTATTCGTCGGAGAGCAAGGAGTGATGGTCCACGATGGTTCCCACTTAAGAAAAACGCTGAACGCCCTTCCCGGCTTCACCGTGGTTGAGGTTGCCCAAGCGGCCGAGGCAGTGGCAAGAGAATAGGCCTGTGGAATCTTCCTCAACAAAAGCCGTGCCACCAATGGTTGGCCTGCGATTATTTAGATATGTCAACCCAAGCCACATGAAGATGCAAATCGCGAATATCGCGAAGAGGATTTTCAATATGTTGGTCTGATTTGTTGTTCGCTGCATGAATTGAATTCTACTTAGGTGCGGCGCCGGATTGCAGTCGATCGTAGATCTCTGCATCGATCGGACCTTCGTCACTGACCAGGCTACACAGGTGCTCATCCTTAAGCAGATCTCTTAATAGAATCAGCTTGCCATCGAGGTTGGCCCATTGGCACACTAACCGGATGCCGTGGCTGTAGTCGACGTAAGTCTCCGTATGCACGGTTGACAAGGGCTGAATCGGTTCGCCGTCTAGTTTGTGCCAACCGTAGATAGCCACCCTGCCCTGTTTCGCCTTGAGTCGGTTGGTCAGCACAACATCTTTCTTAATGCCCGACACTAAATCACCAGGCGTATATCCCTCCAATTGATTCTCGACGATTCTATGATGCTGGAAGAACGTCCGCAGCGTTTCTCGGTCTTCAGTCAGTGGCCGTGGTTCAATCTTTTGCTGAGCTTCATGATGTATGGCATCGACCATCTTACGCGTGGGTAACGTACAGCCATAGAAATCTGCAATCCGTTGCGCCGTTTGTGGAGTAAGAGGCACACGCAAATGGTCAGCGGACGAACCGACTGCCAGGTAGTCTGGCAAGACTAGTAAAGTTAATTCGTGCTTCACTCCGTCAGGTGTTTCTGACTGGATTGTAACTGGCACGAACTTGCGGAGATGCTCTGGCACATTGCCGCGGAGTAGTTCTGTGGCAATGGCCTGTTCGCGCTGCTCTACCGTCGTGTCGGCAAGATTTTCAACCAGTTCACTGCCCGAGAGAGCCTCAATCGATCGATGCCGGATTGCCGGCACTGTCGTTTGCCAATGGGCGGGTTGAAAAGGTTGCGGTTGTATCCACTCGGAATACGTCACGGGGCGCCCCAACCTAACTGTTTTCCCCTCAGAATCGACTCCGAGAGACATCGAATAATGCAGACCGTTCATATCGCCAACAAGACGAGTGTGTAAAATCTTGTTGTCCGGGTTTGGATGAATCAGAATTTTTGTTTTGCCGGTGATAGTTTGATAAGTGTCGAATTCGCCTTGTTTGCTGGACTGCATTTCTTGCCGGTTGCGAAGCCAGTCGATGAACCGATGGCTTGCCCGGAAAGTTCCACCAGTTTCGCTCACCACCCTTTTGCCATTGAGCATTATGTTGCGATCGTCGTAGGCCACGATGACTAGTTGGCGAGCGGCATTACCTTTCAACCAGGCGACAAACTTTTCGCCGTGACGTTGGTCGTTTGAATAGCCATAGTTGGCATCGAGAAAGGCAATACGTTCGACAATTGCGGGGATTTTTTCGACTGCGTTGATAAAGCCGAACATGAAACTCCCACCGCCGCTATGGCCTGTGAGCGTCACATGCACGTCATCCGAGGGCAGTCTAAGCACGAGAGCTTCGACTATACTCTTGATTTGAACGTCAGAATTCTCTCGCCGCTTCCGCCAAGTGGGCCAACTACGATTGTCGGGCTGCAGGCACGCGAGCACGACGTTCTGGTCTTCGTGTTCCGAACGAAACTGCCGCACTTGAGCAGCGACATGCTGAATGTAGTAGTGCCAGTCCCGCCCCTCCGCCTTGCCACACCCCAACGTTTGCTCGGCTGTGTTGCCGTTGGGCGTCGCGTAAATCACAAGCTGCGTCGGACGATCCTTAGCAAAACTACTTGTCGCAGGTGCCACAATAATAACACGCACACCACTTGCCAAACGAATCTCACGAACCTGCTCCTCAAACCTGGGGCTGACTTCGAATCCCGGCCAGGGATTGGCTGACTCGTTCTGTCCGACAGCCCAATCAGCAAGACAAATGCCGAGTAGAAATAGCACAAGTAGCCGCGTTGTCATCACATGTTTCTCCAGCCATTCGACTTTTGTACGCTGCACCGAGGGTCGCACACTTTGGTGCCATACTCTTCGATTCTGCGCGCTCAGAGTAGCCCAGTATACAGAATCCACAACACTCCGGGGGGCTGACCACTTATCGTAAATCGAGAGAAGAAGTCGAGCAGCGATTCTTGGCCGCGCAGTCGCCTGCCGAGACGAAGGGACACTGCAAACGATGCTCACTAGGGGGTAGCACGACTACTTAGGTTGATTTCTTGTCTAGCCACAGAGAGCACAGAGGAATTGCTGACGCTCTACTCTTGCTCTGTGTTCTCTGTGGCTAAACCATGCATGTTAAAGGCTCTAGAGGATCATCCTTCGTCAACCCGCTGCAATACCTGCTGCCAAAGATCGGCAACATTGAGTTGCAGGCACGAATCTTTGATATAGGCAGTGTCAAGCGCATCGCCTCGAATCTTGAGAATGCCAACGATGTCTTGCAGGTGACGCTCGCCTCCACCCATGCGGTGCCACTTCAGCTTTTGCACGATGATATCTTCTGGTGAAGAAAACTGAGCGGTGCATTCTTCGGAAATAGGCACAGAAACCGAACGTTGAAATCGTTGCTCGTCGATTCCATCCTGTGACGGGACGACGACGTCGATCTTTAAGCCGCTCGCGGGGTGAATGATGTTGAACATGCCCCCACGCCCGATTTCTGCAAGAACGGTATCGCGATTCAAATAGTAGTCTCCATCTGGAAACCCATCGCAGAAGACTTCGTAATTATCCAAATCTAAATCGACAACTACATCAATATCATTGGTGAATCGTGGCTCGCCGAATGCAATCGTTGCTTGTGAGCCGGTGATGAAGTAGCGAACGCCGATCTCAGTGAGATGCGTACACAACCGAATGAGCAACTCAGACTGCTCCATGGGAGAGTCTCCGGGCAGTTTCCTGATTAATTTCTTCCTCAGACCACTCCGGATGCTCCGCCCGCAGGATACTGAGAATCATCTGTCGAGCATGTTTCCACATGCCATGCGCGATGGATAGTCGTTCTGCGGGAGACTTTTCTCGCAAAACTGCGGCCATCCGATCGCTAAGAACTTCGATATTGTTTGTGTTCATCATGGATTAAAAAAAATTCTTGAACACGAATAGTACGAATCTATCAAATCTCGTTTCTATCTATATTTTATCGCATGCATGTAAAGAGTCGCACCTATTCGTAACAATTCGCGGTTCAAGGAATAGGCGCAATAAAAAACCCGGCACTGGAACGGCTAGCTCCAGGCCGGGTATCTCTATTCAATTTGGTTAGCTGTTCAAAAGATCCGGTCGCTTACGCTTCCGGCTATTCAAACTGACCTCTTTGCCAACACAAGGACTGTTCCCACATGTCCCTAACTATCGTCACCGATAGAAGGGTAATATCATCGAAGCACAAGGCTTCGACGTTCTAAGAATCCTTAGAAAGGAGGTGATCCAGCCGCAGGTTCCCCTACGGCTACCTTGTTACGACTTAGTCCCAATCGCGGAGTTGACTCTAGGCGCCTGCCTCCGAAGATAGCTCAGCGACTTTAAGCCCCCCCCACTTTCGTGGCTTGACGGGCGGTGTGTACAAGGCTCAGGAACATATTCACCGTGGCATGCTGATCCACGATTACTAGCGATTCCGGCTTCATGCAGGCGAGTTGCAGCCTGCAATCCGAACTGGGGCATACTTTATGGGATTTGCTTGCTCTCGCGAGGTAGCATCCCTTTGTATATGCCATTGTAGGACGTGTGCAGCCCAAGCCATAAAGGCCATGAGGACTTGACGTCATCCCCACCTTCCTCCGGTTTAACACCGGCAGTCTCCCTAGAGTCCCCGACATGACTCGCTGGCAACTAGGGACAAGGGTTTCGCTCGTTAAGGGAC